>OY769938.1:685000-5895558 GCA_963669295.1 Flavobacteriales bacterium | reverse complement strand
CCAATGCTTCATTCATCAACGAATCGATGAAGGGCATATATCCTTTTCTACCGTTAAGTGTACCGCTATATTCTTTAGAAAAGCTTTCGAGAATGATGATGACTACATTGGGGGCATTCAAAGAGTCGTAAGGCGGAGTGTTATATTGTTTTATGGGGTTGAAGATGGCGTTCATGGTTTGCTCATCTTCATAGTACTGCACTTCTTTGAGTTCTTTTTTTCCCACGGTTTTAATCATGGTAAAGGGAGTGTTGAGTACCAACGGAATGTTTTGCGATTCGGTGTAAGCACTGGCATTAATAATGTTGATCGGACGCAGCTGAAAACCACCGCGATAAATTACCAGGAAGAGTCCAAAGATTATCATCCCAATAATGGTGTGAGTGATGAGGTATTTGAGTGAAAAGATAGCACCATTCTTTCCACGCTGTGTTTTGCGATAAAGCCATTCCATTATGAGTAACATTACACCGAAAATGAGGATGAGATACCAGTAATCTTTTAAAAAACTGGGGATCAATTGTTGAATATCATCCCCCATTCCCATCATGGAAATCAGATCATAAGTAGAACGTTTAAAGGTAAACTTGAAATACTCAATGTCCATGAGGTTTAAGGCAATAGCAAGGCCATTGGTAAAGTAGAATACCAGCTTCAAAAATTTTTGATACCATCTGGTGTCTCGAAATGGGAAGGGTAGTATGTGGAAGGTGATAAAAGGACTATTCAACATGGCAATGGCCGACAGGTCGAACAACAGACCGCTTAAAAATTCCGAAAACCCTACATTGGAAAAATGCGTGCTATTGAAGGCATAAAACAATATTCTGCAAATGGTAAACATGAGTACAACAATGCCTATGCGCTGAAAGATCAGTTTCGTATGAAAGAAGGTTTTACCCACCTTACAAAGTTAAAAATATGCCCCTATTACAAAGCGTCAACGAATGATAAATCATTTGAGGTCATGGTTTATAGTATCGGTTGGTAGAACAACCCATTTAGGCATAGGATTTTAAGTGTTGAGCGAAATTTGTGCACAATGTCTTCCCTCCTCAATTTTGAATCTGGACTTTTTGGGTAATTTAGTCGCACAAAACAACTGTTATGTCAACCCTCGAACAACCATTGATCCAATACGATCGTAAGAACTTCAACGATGAGTTATTGTTAGAAATTTACCATAACCTCATGCGCCCACGCATGATTGAAGAAAAGATGTTGATTTTGCTGCGACAGGGAAAGATCTCAAAATGGTTTTCAGGTATTGGCCAGGAAGCTGTTTCAGTGGGCTGTGCAATGGCGATGGAAAAGAGTGAATACCTTTTACCGATGCACCGTAACCTGGGGGTGTTTACTACTCGAGATGTTCCTCTTGATCGGTTGTTTGCTCAATTTCAGGGTAAAGAGCACGGTTTCACCAACGGTCGCGACCGTTCTTTTCATTTTGGGACGCAAGAGTACAATGTGGTGGGCATGATTTCTCATCTTGGCCCGCAAATGGGCATTGCTGATGGCATTGCATTGGCTGGGAAGTTGGCGAAAGAAAAGCGAGCAACATTGGTGTTTACAGGCGATGGTGGTGCCAGTGAAGGTGATTTTCACGAATCGTTGAATGTAGCAGCAGTATGGGATCTCCCTGTAATCTTTACTGTGGAAAATAATGGTTGGGGATTATCTACCCCTTCCAACGAGCAGTTTCGTTGTAAGCAGTTCATCGACAAGGGCATTGGTTATGGAATGGATGCATTTCAAGTGGATGGTAACAATGTGCTTGAAGTGTATGAATCAGTAAAGAGAATTGCTGCATCCATTCGTAAAAAACCACGACCATTTTTGCTAGAGTGTATGACTTTTAGAGTACGAGGACATGAGGAGGCATCGGGCACTAAATACTATCCTGATGGTATTATTGATACCTGGGAGAAGAAAGATCCTGTGACCAATTATGAGGCTTTCTTGTTGCAAGAAGGAGTACTAACAGAAGATAAAATTAAAGAGATACGTGCAGGCATTAAGCAAGAAATTAATGATGGCTTAGATGTAGCATATGGAAAACCAGAAGTAGTTGCCAGTACAGAAAAAGAATACAATCATCTGTATGCCCCATTTAACAATGAACCTATTGCTCCTGCTTCTGATAAAACTTCTGAGAAGCGTTTTATCGATGCCATTTCAGATGGATTAAGGCAATCTATGGAGCGCCATGATAACCTGGTGCTTATGGGGCAGGACATTGCTAAATATGGAGGTGTGTTTAAGGTAACCGAAGGGTTTATTGAGCAATTTGGTGCCGACCGGGTACGCAATACTCCGCTTTGCGAATCAGCCATTATTGGAACAGCTTTAGGATTGTCGATGCGAGGCTATAAAGCCATGAGTGAAATGCAGTTTGCCGACTTTGTGACTTGTGGTTTCAACCAAATAGTAAACAACCTGGCGAAAATTCATTACCGCTGGAATCAAAATGCTGATGTGGTAGTACGCATGCCAACAGGTGCAGGAGTGGGGGCAGGACCTTTTCATTCACAATCGAATGAAGCCTGGTTTTTCCATACCCCTGGGTTAAAATTATTGTACCCAGCATTTCCTAACGATGCAAAAGGATTGCTGGCTGCAGCATTTGAAGACCCTAACCCTGTAATGTTCTTCGAGCATAAGGCATTGTACAGAAGCCTATCGGGAGAGGTAAACGATGATTATTTTACCATTGAGATTGGCAAGGCCAATTTGGTGAAAGAAGGCTCTGATCTTTCTATCATTACCTATGGCTATGGTGTACATTGGGCATTGGAGGCACTGGAAGCCAACCCTGAAATTTCTGCCGACCTTGTAGATCTACGTACCTTATTGCCTTACGATAGAGAAGCAATTATTAATTCGGTGAATAAAACGGGCAAGGCCATTGTGTTGCACGAAGATACCTTGATAGGGGGAATTGGGGGAGAAATTAGCGCTATGATTAGCGAGGAATGTTTTGAGCAATTGGATGCTCCTGTGGTGCGCGTAGCAAGCCTGGATACGCCAGTGCCTTTTGCTATTCCATTAGAGCAAAACTTCTTGCCGCAAGACCGGTTCAAGGAGAAATTAGACATGCTTTGGAAATATTAAAATATTAAAAAGCCCGGCTTTGCGCCGGGCTTTTTCTGATATCAGGACTCAATCATTTTTACCATTCAAATGTGATGGAAACGGTTACTTTTGGACATTTGATCTTTTTGGATTGGGAAACTACAATCTCATTGCGATCGATGAAAGCTTGTGCCAAAATTTTCCCTCTTTCGGCAAAATGACCTGGGCAGGCATTTTCGATAACCCGCATTTGATAACGATCGAAAGAAAAGTGGTTTAAAGCATACTCCTTTAAGTCCGCTTGAATCAATTCGGCTTCTTTTATCATCTCTTCGTAAGGCAGGTTTTGGATGCGCTTTACCTGAGCCTCTATGTTTTCGCGAGTAAATAAAGGTTTTGCTTGTTTTTCAGTTGTAGTAGCTTTAGCGGCCATTTTGGTGCTTTTTTCAGCCATAAATAAATTTGGTTTAATTGTTAAAAAAGATTGATTTTCGAGAATGTTTTTTGCCAGCGCGCCACGGTGTAAATCCTATATATAATTAAACGTAAATAGAGTGGTTTTGTTACGAAACAAGGTAATTATTTTAGCTAGTAAAATATTGGTAATCAATTGATTGAAATAGTAATTTATCTTTTTTCACCTCTGCTGAATTGTTACGTTAACAACAAGCGGAAGGAAGGGCGAGGAGAACAATTTTGTATAAAAAAACTTCCTCTGTGGTAAGGAGGTGATGATGGCGTGTAAATAGCTGTTTGCTACGGATATTTGTGTTTTGCTATCAGTTATTTGTTCAGGCATTACAGTTATCAAATTGTATGGGATATTAATGCCTTTAATGTTTACCTTAGAAGCATTAAAGACTTGAACTATAGGCATTACGGCCAATGTAGCACTATTGAACATGAAAGCAGCTTTTCGATATGTTATTCTTATTTTGTTTTACATCACTTCTATTGGAGTTCATGCGCTCAATGATGCAAGAATAGATAGTTTAAAGCATGTGCTGGATGGTGCGAAGGAGGATACCAATAAGGTTAATGTCTTACTCGAACTGGTTACTGTTTATGAAATCAATGATCAAAAAATAGCACTTCAATATGCTATAACTGCGAATGAACTATCTGTTCAACTTGATTTTTCATCGGGAATAATAAGGAGCTTGAATGCAAAGGGATATCAGCATTATTTGTCGAGCAAATTTTCCGAGGCGATGGAACAGCATCACCTGGCATTGGATGAAGCCTTGATTCGGGAGGATGAAGCTGCTATTGCGACCTGCTATAATTATATGGGGATGGTATTCAACAAGCTAGGCAGCATTCAAAAAGCAGAGGAGTATTTTGTTGAATCCGCCAGGTACTTTGGTAAGAGCAATCATCCATTGAAGGCTGGGATGGCTTATTTTAACCTGGGGGTTACCTTAAGCAAGCAAGGAGATTATAACGCATCGATCAATTATCTGAATAAGGCTCTGAAACAATACCAGGCCATTAACGATACCAGCAGGATGGGGAAAGCCTACCTGCAATTGGGATATGCCAATGCCTGGATGGGAGAGGTAGGAGCTGCCATGGAGTTTTATATCAAGGCATTGGAAGTGTTTGAAGCGAAAAATAATAGCCTGGGCATGGCTGATGTTTACAATGCCATTGGCTGGATGAACAATTACAATAACGACCACAAAAAGGCACTGGAATACTACCAAAAGGCAATTGATTTGTGCGAATCTTTAGGAGAAAAGAAGGAAGCAGTTACCACCTATAACAACGTAGGAGTAGTATATAAAAAACAAAAAAACTACACAAAAGCAGTTGAATATTATCAAAAGGCATTGTCGTATAGTGAAGAACTGAATGATTTCCCTGGGATTATTAATGGGTGCAATAATTTTGCGATTCTTTTTGCGGAGCAAGAAAGCTACGGCACTTCTGAAACTTATTTTAACAGAGCATTAGAAGTAGCTCGGCAAACAGACGACCAGAACATGATGGCTGTTACACACTCTAACCTTGGCTTTTTGTATTTTATCCAAAGTAAGTACGACGAAGCTATTGAGCAATACAAGAATTGCTTAACAATTGCTCAAAAAATAGGAGTGCCCAACAGCATCGTAGGGGCTCATGAAGGGTTGATTGAAATTTATAAGGAAAAAGGTGATTACGAAAATGCATTGGCTCATAGCGACCTGTTGTTTCAGGTGAAAGACAGTTTGTTGACGGCAGAAAAGAACCGACAAATGCTAGAAGTACAAATTAGGTATGAAACAGAGAAGAAGGATCAGGAAAACCAGCTGTTAACGCAGCAAAATAAAATACAGGCATTTGAATTGAAAGAAAACCGTAATTGGATGATAGGATTGGCCATAGTGTTAATTCTGGTGTTGACTTTGGGGTTTTTAGCATTCCGCCAGCACAGGTTGAAGAATGCGCAACAAAAAGTGTTGTTAGAGCAAAAATTGCTACGAACTCAAATGAATCCACACTTCATATTCAATTCATTGAGTTCTATTCAGAATTACATCATTCAAAGCAACACAGAAGAGGCCAGTAATTATTTAACTGACTTTGGTAGATTGATGCGTATGAACCTGGAGGAATCGAGTAAAGAGTACATCATATTAGACCGTGAACTTAACATACTGCAGTTGTATTTAAAACTTCAACATTTGCGGTTTCAGGATATGTTTGATTATCATATTGAAGTAGATGAGCGATTGAATAGGGAGCTCATCGCTATTCCTCCTATGTTTGCTCAACCGTTTATTGAAAATGCTTTGGAACATGGCATTCGTTACAAGGAGAGCAAAGGGCACATTTGGGTGAAATTTACACAAAAGAACGATCTTCTTGAGCTTACTGTAGAAGATGATGGCGTTGGTATTGATGGCGCTGGCACGAAAAAACATAGACAAAGTGGCGAATATCAATCGATGGCAACTGCTATTACAAAAGAACGCCTAAGTGTATTACAAAAGTTAACCCGACACCACTTGAGCATGAACATTACTAATCGGATGGAAGCAGGAAAATCCGTTGGAACAAAAGTTACTTTCTTGTTGCCATACCAATATTTATAAGTGAATGATGTTAAAAGTAGTAGTGATAGATGACGAACAGGGGGCGCGAAAGGCCATTACAGGCATAATACAAAAGTATTGCAAAGAAGTTCAAGTGGTAGGGGAGGCCGACGGTGTACAATCTGGCATTGAAGCCATTGCTCAACATCAACCTGATTTGGTATTGCTCGACATACAAATGAAGGATGGTACTGGGTTTGATTTATTAAACCGTGTGGGTAAAGTAAATTTTAAACTTGTTTTTATTACAGCATATGAGGCCTATGCCATCAAGGCATTCAAGTACTCAGCACTGGATTATATTTTGAAACCAGCAGGTATTGATGATCTGGTTACTACATTGCAACATGTAAAAGCTTCTATACAAGTGGAAGAATTGCAGCGTAAAATCGATGTGTTGATTAATAATTATGAGCATGAAGTAGATAGGAAAATAGTACTAAAAACAACGGATGCCATGCATGTGGTAAAGGTGAAAGACATTATTCGTTGCGAGGCCGAGGGCAATTACACCAGTTTTTACTTTGTAGAGGGGAAACGGTTAATGGTTTCGGGGATATTAAAAGATTACGAAGAGTTGTTGGATAGTGAGCAATTTTTTCGCCCCCATCAATCGCACCTCATTAATGTGAACCATTTACAGCGTTTTGAAAAGCGGGATGGAGGTTTTGTAATTATGAATGGAGGGCATGAAGTGCCCGTATCGTTTCGCAAAAAAGAGCACCTACTCAAGGTCATTCAGAAGATTTAATGACTTCCCATAGATGAAATTAATACACTTACTAAGTAGATTCTAACACTTACTAATTCGAATGTATTTTACATGGTCGAATCAATAATTTGCTTGAAATCAAAAATTGATCGACATGAAAAAGTATTTTACGTACGTTTTATTATTGGTAGTTAGCATTTTATGCTTCACAAGTACTTATGCTCAAAACCCTCCTGCCTTAGGGTTAGAGTTTTTGGTGAATGATGTTCCCTCAGGCACACAACAGTATGCATCTGTTGATGTGAATGATAGTGGTGATTATGTGGTGGTTTGGGAAAGTCCGGATGCTTCAGGAACAGGTATATTTGCTCGTCGATACGATAATACCCATACTCCTTTGGGCAATCAGTTTCAAGTCAATACCACTACATCTCAAAATCAAAGTATTCCACGGGTTACGGTATTGAATGATGGTTCTTTTGTGGTAATATGGCATCATAGAAGTACGAGTAACAATTTAAAGTGCCGCATTTACGATGCTAATGGAATTCCAGTTACTGGAGAATTCTCTATTGCTACTCAATGGAACAATAGTGGGAGTCATTCATCGTATCGTCTTCATCATATTTCATCGGATGGGGTAGACCGATTTGTCGTAGCCTGGATAACGACTGGCGAACAAGTACAGGTAAAGCGCTTTAATATGGATGGAACAGCCTTTGGCGGTACGATTTCCGTTAGCGAAACAGCGGGATGGGATTATCGGTGTGCTGCGGTGGCCATGCATGCCGATGAGAGCTTTGTAGTGGCTTATGTAAATGATGCTTCTACGGCAGCGGTAGTGCATAAAAGATACAATGCTACTGGAGTACCTACCATTCCTGAATCTAATGTATTCAATGCATTGAATAGCGTTTACAATTTTTATGGTGTTGATGTCGATATGAACTCAACTGGAGAGTATGTGATTACAGCAAACTCGAAAAATAGTACGGGATGGAGAATGTTTGATTTTAGGAAACTGGATGCTACTGGTGCTATGGTTACTGGAAAGGTGACCTACAATTCTATGAGCAGTGGAGATGGAAATGAATCCAGGTGTGCTATTAATGAAGAAGGTGGGATGGCATTTAGTTGGTATGAAAAGACTTCTGGAAATCCTAATGATGTGCATTCGAGGATTTATGACCCCAGTGGAGCAGCTTTAGGGGGAGAGTTTACGGTGTCGACCACAACAGCCGATGAACAACGGTGGTGTGATGTGGTTTTTATGCCAGACAACACCCTGTACTATGTTTGGAACGGAAATGGTTTTATGGGCGACGCTACGGGAATTTATGCACGTCGATTTGATGCGCCTAATTTCCCTGGAATTACCACTTCAACCAATGGAGTACTTACGACAAGTGAAACAGGGAGTACTGCTAGTTTCGATGTGGTGCTTAATACCCAGCCCACAGATACGGTGTTTATGGATGTAACATCGACCAATACAGCAGAAGGGATGGTAGGGGTAAATCAAATTTATTTTACCGATGCCAATTGGGATACTCCTCAAACTATTGTAATTATGGGGGTAGATGATGTGTTGGATGATGGTGATATTAACTACGATGCACAACTCATCAATATTGTGAGTAACGATGCTAAGTACAACAACCTGTCGGATAAAGTATTTCCCGCAATTAATTTAGATGATGATGCTACATACGCATTGCCTTCGAATCAGTTTATTTGTCAAAATACTTCAATCAGCAACCTCGGATTTCAATTGAACAATGTTGGGGGAACTATTAATACAGTTAATGCGACCTCAGATGATCAAACATTGATCCCTAATGGAAACATTTCCGTGACCGATCTTGGTGGAGGCGGTTACGAATTGGACATAATTCCCAATGTTGGACAAAATGGAGGACCAGTAGGTATTACCATCGTTGGGCAAGACAATAATTTTAACTACGATACTATTATTTATGTTACCATTTATCCATTGCCTATCGCCAATGCAGGAAGCGATGCTGCTATTTGTGAGGGAACCTCTATCACCCTTACTGCTACCGGGGGTACAAGCTACACCTGGGACAATGGCCTTGGTGTTGGGGCGTCACATACTGTTGCTCCAACCACAACTACTACCTATATGGTGACAGTAACTGATGGGAACGGTTGTGTAAATACGGATGCAGTAGAAGTTACCGTTAACCCATTGCCTATCGCCAATGCAGGGAGCGATGTTGCTATTTGCGAGGGAGTTTCTACTACCCTTACTGCTACCGGGGGTGCAAGTTACACCTGGGATAATGGCCTTGGTGCTGGGGCATCGCATACTGTTGCTCCAACCACGACTACCACTTATATGGTAACAGTAACGGATGGCAATGGTTGTGCGAATACGGATGTGGTAGAAGTTACCGTTAACCCATTGCCTACTGCCAATGCAGGAAGCGATGTTACCATTTGCGAGGGGGCTTCTACCACCCTCACTGCTACCGGGGGTACAAGCTACACCTGGGACAATGGCCTTGGTGCTGGGGCATCACATACTGTAGCTCCTATCACAACTACCACCTATATGGTAACAGTAACAGATGGTAATGGTTGTGTGAATACGGATGTGGTAGAGGTTGTTGTTAACCCATTGCCTAATGTATTGTTTATAGGGTTAGACTCTCTTTATTGTTTAAATTATGCACCGGCATCATTAACTGGGTCACCAGTTGGAGGAATTTTTAGTGGTGCGGGAATGAATGGCAACAACTTTGATCCTGCTACTGCAGGGGTGGGAACTCATCAGATTTCGTATAATTATACCGATGGTACAGGTTGTGCCAATGCCGATACTCAAACAGTAGTAGTTGACTTTTGCACTGGTATTGATAGAGCTGTTGCTTCTACAAGCTCCCTTTTAATATACCCTAATCCTAATAATGGTCAGTTTCAACTTCAACTCAATACCCTTCAGGCTGGCAATTATGAACTGATGGTTTTAAATGCTTTAGGGCAAGCAGTTTATAGAGAATTAGTGTGATGTTGGCAGGAAGCAATCTCAAGACCATTCAATTGGATGTGCCTCCAGGAGTATATTCTGTTCAATACATCCACCAACAAAAAGCCATTCAACAACATCTAATTATTAGGTAGAAGCACTTCATATAGATCATTTTGAGTTATTTGTTAAGCCCCGGAATGTTCCGGGGCTTAATGTTTACGGTTATTACCATTTTACTACCATCTGTTGTTAAAATTTAAACGGTTGTCAATTTTTGGTAAAAACTCTCTTTATTCTACTTAATTTAGAATCTTTTAAGGTATGAACCAGCGCACATGAATCAATCTTTTATTACCATCAAGTTAAATATGGTGCTATTTGTATTAGCACTAACAATTGGCAATACTACGTATGGCTTCAATGAAGCTAAGGTCGATAGTCTTTTACAAGTACTGAAACAAACTACCAGCGAGCAGCATCAAGGCAAGATTTTATTGCAGCTAAGTGAATTGTACAGCACTCAAGACTTTGCACAATCGGAGGCCTATCTCAACCAGGCCCTGGCTTTACCTTCCATTCAAGAGTACGATACCCTCTATATGGATTTGTTAAAGACCCGAGGGGTCATTGTATTGCGTCAATCGAGATTTGATGAGGCATTGCAAAACTTTGAAGCATCGGCAGAGGTAGCTAAAGCAATGGATTATTCCTTAGCCCTGGCACGGAATTACAACAACATGGGCGAAACTTATATGAAGTGGGGAAAGGTAGCAGAAGCACAAGATTACCTGGAACAGTCGTTAGCTATCAAGAAGGAGTTACAAGACAGTGCAGGAGTAGTACATTCTTCTAATGTATTGGGTAGGTTGTTGTACAACCAGGGCAAGTACGAAGAAGCAATGGAATATTACCTGGAGGCGGTAGTAATAGCTGAGCAGATTGATGCGCTTCGACTCCTTGCTATACTGTACAATAACATCAGTTTAATTCATCGCAATGAAAAACGTTTTGATAAGTCGGAGGAGTACTTAGATCTGGCAACGGAAGTGGCAGAGCAACTTGACGACAATGTGGTAAAGGTTGAGTTGATCATTACCCGGGGTAATTTGTTCTTTATGAGTGACAATTATGAACGTGCCATCGAAGCATATTTACAAGGGTATGAGCTTACCAAAAAAGTTGGCTTTTCTACCTCAACTGTTACTTTTTTGGTGAATTTAGGAAATGTTAGTGGCAAGATGGGTAACTACGAAGAGGTGATCAAGTATGGTAAGGAAGCGTTAGAGCTATCGAAGAAAAGTGGATATAAGATTAACCAGTTATACAGTCATGTGATGGTTGGTGATGCGTTTAAAAATCTTCATCGTTTTTCTGAAGCCATTGCACAATATGAAGTAGCCTTACAAATTGCTATTGAGATTAATGCCAGGGAAATTCTCGATGTTTATCAAGTACTTGCAAAGGCCTATAAAGAGTCGGGTAATTATCAAAAAGCACTGGAGTATCAAAGCAACTACATTGCAGCCAAAGACAGTATGGACACTGAAAATAATAAGGCAAAGATGGCAGAGATGGAGGCGAAGTATGAGCATGAAAAATTACAACGTGAACTCGAGGAACAATCTACCGCCCTTACCATCCAGGAGAAGGAAAATGAGATTCAAGCATTGCAAATTAGCAATAACTACTACGTTATTGGTGGATTATTATTATTGATTACGATGATGGTATTGATGGCCTGGTTTTATAGTCGCCAGAATAAAATTAAGGCTCAACAGCGTACCGTGGTTTTAGAGCAAAAGTTGTTGCGTAGCCAAATGAATCCACACTTCATTTTTAATTCACTCATTGCCATCCAAAACTACATTGTAAACAACAATGCGCGTGATGCCAGTAATTACTTGAGTAATTTTGCACGGTTAATGCGCCTGATTCTCGAAAACACTCGCGAAGAGATGATTACCCTTGATCGGGAGATACAAACATTAAATCTTTATCTTGAGTTACAGCAATTAAGACACAGCAGCAAGTTTACCTATGTTATTGAGGTGGCAGATTCGCTAAATGTTGAACTGGCAGTTATTCCCCCAATGTTTGCGCAACCGTTTATTGAAAATGCCATTGAACATGGTATTGAGCCCAAGGAAGGAGTAGGAAAAATCCATGTAAAGTTTTGGCAAGATGGCAAACAGTTGATCATGGAAATTCTGGACAATGGAGTAGGGCTTCATGCGCAGAAAAGTACCACCCATCAATACCGTTCGTTGGCTACCACCATTACCAGCGAACGAGTGGAATTAATGAAAAAGAAAAATGGAGGAGGCATCGCCTTTAAAGTAGTAGATTTAGTAGATGATTCTTCAGAGTTTAATACAAAAGTTACTTTCGTTTTTCCAATAAGTTATACCTAAATCAACAGTGCCATGTTAAAAGTAGTTGTTATTGACGATGAGCAAGGGGCTCGGAAAACCATCGAAGGAATAATTACACAATACTGCAAAGGGGCAGAAGTGGTAGGGGTGGCTGATGGTGTAGCCGCTGGTTGTGAAGCCATTGAGCAACATCAACCAGATGTTGTTTTGCTGGATATAAAGATGAAAGATGGAACAGGGTTTGATTTGTTGGATCGTTTGAGTAAGATCAATTTTAAGTTGATTTTCATTACCGCATATGAAGAATATGCCATCAAGGCTTTTCGGTTTTCGGCCCTGGATTACCTTTTAAAACCAGTGAATATTGATGAGTTGGTGTATGCCGTGCAACATGTAGAAACGATATTGCAAGCCGAAGAGTTTCAGCGGAAATTAGATGTATTTATCAATAACTATGGAGCTGAAGGAGAACGGAAAATTGTGTTGAAAACAGCGGAGGCAATGCATGTAGTAAAAGTAAATGATGTGGTGCGGTGCGAAGCAGAGGGGAATTACACCAACTTTTACTTTGTGGACGGAAAACGCTTGATAGTTTCTGGTATCTTAAAGGAATATGAAGAGTTGTTGGGCGACGATCACTTTTTTCGTTCCCACCAATCACATCTCATTAACATCAATCATCTGGAACGGTTTGAAAAGAGAGATGGGGGCTTTATCATTTTAAAAAACGATCATATAGTGCCTGTAGCGTTTCGCAGAAAAGATAGTTTGATGAAAGTGATTCAACAGATTTAACATGTTCTACGATTATTAACTAATTGCAAACGGTTACGAATTGGCTGTCATAGCCGTGTATTGAATCCATATCTTGCCGCAGCAATCCATTAACACACAAGAAAAATGTGTTGATACTACTTACACATGCTGCCCCAATCAACGAATAGCGGACTTGTTGTGCACCACACAAAAGGAATCGATGTGATACGATTTAAAGAGATTGTATGGTGTAGAAAAGAAGAGGAAGGCGTGAGTATTTGCCACCTCAAAAGAGTGCTGTATTATGCCGAAATTTCTTTCGAGTCGATTGCCACCCAAATGAAATTGCCTTTTTTTTTAGAGTTGGAGCAATACATTATCAACATCAATTGCCTGAGTGAATATCATTTTCGCGACCGTAAGGTTTATCTGGGAGATGATAGTTTTAAAGTTTCAGAGCAAGAGCATGCTCGGTTGATGCAACTATTTGATAGATAAGTATACGCCTACTAGAAAAGTGCTGGCGCTTATTGGTTAGCCCACAACATCTACGAATTAGGAAGAATACTTCGTTTTAATCCATGTACTTTTAAATCACGCTAGCGCGATGAAACATTAGTTAGAAATAGCATAGAGTAGTTATGCAACGTGTTCTTAAGGGATGAACACGAAGGCCTTGTACTATGCTAGTACAGGGCCTTTATTTTTGGCAGATTATACATGGCATTGACCTTTATGTTTCGTATTTAATAAATAATCTTTTACTAACTCAACTAAAAACGTATTGTTATGAACAAGAAAAGAAAGCATGTATTGGCCATTGGATTATTTACCATGGCAGGAATATTAACGATGAACCAGGAGTCGGTAGCACAGTTTGATTGGGACAATGATGGGAATGCGGCCTCTTTGGGAGATTTTATTGGAACCACCAACAATGAACCGATGATTATAAGGGCCAACACAGCGGAAATGCACTTGACTACCGCGAGTAGATTGGGGTTGGGGACAGCCGCGCCTGATCAAATTTTGCATTTGCATGAGAACAGTACTGCTGGTAGCATTATTCATTTTACTAATGCGAATACTGGTGCTACCGGTGCCGTTGGAGCGTATGTGGGTTACAATGGTTTGGATGAGGTGAGAATTACCAACAGGTCGGAAGATGATATTGTATTGTCGGCAGGAACATTAGGAGAAATAGTTCGTGTTAAACCGGATGGAAAAGTAGGGATAGGAACAGCCAGCCCTGAAGATGCACTACAAGTGGGTGATGCACACAAGAAGCTGGCTGTAGGAAGTGCTTACGATAGTGATTTGGAGTATGGTACCTCTTACTTAGGATTTAACGCAGCGCGCAGTGGAACCGGATGGAACACCTATGGCGATGCAGCAAACAATGGCGGGGCTGTAATTTATGGAACGATACATGGCGACATCAGCTTTATTCCTGTACCAACAACTGGCGGTAGCGGCCAAACCAATATTAGCGACAACAATTTACTGGCCAACAGAGCAATGGAAATAAGAGCCGGTGGTGAAGTGGTGATTGGTACCAGCTCGAATTTTTCCAATTGCACCGATTGCAGTGATTACAAATTGTTTGTTACCGAGGGCATTCGTACCGAAAAAGTAAAGGTGGATTTGGCATCGGCCAACGATTGGGCAGATGATGTTTTTGAAGATGATTATGCATTACAATCTCTGGAAGAAGTAGACCAGTACATTGCCTCGAACGGACACCTTCCTAATGTTCCCAGTGCCAAAGAGGTAGAAGAGCACGGCGTTGATCTGGCAAAGATGGATGCAACTTTACTAAGGAAAATTGAAGAGTTGACCCTTTATATTCTTGACCAAAACAAAATGATTCAAGAGTTACAAAACGAGGTCAATGAGTTAAAAGAAAAGTAGAACGCTAAAACAATAAGATCATGAAAACAATTAGCTTAACAGGTCTGTTGTTGGTCAGTTCAATTGTAGGGATAGCACAAGTGAATGTGTTTGAATGCCAGAACTCTGTCATTTATCCCTGGCACCTTGATGCAGAAGATCAAATTTATGGCCCCTGTTTGGTTTTTGATGAAAGTCCTTACCAAACAGATGTTGCTGAGGTCAAGGAGGTGAAAGCCACCCAAAGTATTATCATTGACCCGGATGCACCCAATGAATTTTTTGCGGGTGACTTTACCACGGGAGAGTTTGTGGCTGAAATTGAAGCAGCCCCTTTTGAAGTGGCATTGATGAACTACCCAGACCTCCACAACGACATAGAACAGTATGAAAAATTAGAGTTTGGAGTCAAGCTTCCTTCCACCATACAGGATGCCATTGATGATTTCATTGATGATGAAACCACACCAGGAGCAATTAATCCATTTTTGGATTGGGAAATAAAAGTAGTGGCAACCTTCGATCGTGAAGACGGACAGGCCTATGTTGATGAACAAAAGATCCATGGGTTTTATTACGAGTCGTATACCCGTGATCCTGATAATACTACAACAGGACAAGGTTCCTGGACCATTAACCAAACCAATGATTACCCCTTTCGAATAAGGTTTGCTCCACCAGTGGTAGACGTGTGGCGCTGTAAGGTAGAAATCATATTACCCAGCGAAACTTATACTTCTCCATCTTTTTACTTTCAGGTACACTCCAGCCCTACCAATAAAGGGTTTGTGAAGGTGGGTAGCAATAAACGGTATTTAACTCTTGGTGGAGAAACCATTTATCCGATTTGTCAAAACATGACAAACGATGGTTACAATAACTCGGTTTATGGTTCAGAGGTTGCAGCACCTAAGGCATACAAAGAGTTTAAAGAAGAAATCACAGCATTGAACAATGCTGGATTAAAGTACATACGGTCGTTTATGCATCCGCATAGTATGGACATCGAGTTTGAAAACATTGGCAATTACCACGATCGGTTGCACATTGCTTATGAAATGGATCAAATTTTTGAGTTGTTGGAAGACAATGAGATGTATGTATTGCTCGATTTTTGTTGGCATCAGGCCAACTTCGCCAACCCAAGTGATGTTTACAACAATCATTGGTGGGATTGGTCGGATCAGGTAAAGCCCAATGAATATGCGTATAAAACAGAGTTTAACCTGGGGCCACCAGAAGATTTTTTAACCGATACTGATGCCAGGAAGTATTACAAGCAAAAGATTCGATACATCATTGCCCGCTGGGGATACTCTACCAGCATCATGGGGCTTGAATTGATGAACGAAATGGATTTGTTTGGACAGGTGAGCACTACCAGCAATAGCTATGTGAATAACTCAAGTGTTCCGGGTGATGTAGCCGATTGGAATGAATACATGGCCAATTATATTAAAGATGATCTCAAGCATACCAATCATATTTTAACTACCAATTATGCTGAGACTCCTGCTTCAACTGATGGAACATGGGACATAAGTAATTTTGATATCAATACGCGGAATTTCTATAAAAACGAGGTAGACCGATTTTCAGAGTTTTACAAGGGAATGAACCGCCCGGGTACTGGAGCAGGCATTGGAGAGTATTTCGATTTGCATGACAAACCGTTATTCATTAGCGAAACAGATGGAGCACCGTCAACAGGAGGTGATATTGAAGTTTGCCAGGCCACTATATGGGAAACCAATTTAAGGGTACTGCCTTTTACAGGAGTATGTGGCGTAAGCCTTTGGAACCGTGGGAAAAATGCCAATGCAGCGCGGTATTACGAAATGAAAAACATATCAAATTTCATGGATGGAATCGATTTTGATGGGGGCAATTGGACCTCTCAGAACAATACCGATGATGTGACTGAGACGAGAGATGATAAACATGGAGAACTGTTTTGTTTAAGGTCGGGTGATAAAAAGAGGGCCTTGGGTGTGGTGCGAAACCGCACCAGGAATTATCATACGGCAGCGCATAGCCCAATTGTTGCTCCTTGCGATGTAGCTCCTTCTGCATCCACACCTCCTCAAGATGATGTTTACGATAGTTTTTTCTCATTTGACTATAGCTATGGAGGGTTGAATGAACGGGTGTATGTTCGGAACATGAACAATAAAAAATACTACTTCGACTTTATTGACCTCGATAATTTAAGCTTGATTAGTGAGGAAGATGACAATGCTGGAACACAGTACAATAGAGTATTGACGGAGTATCCCGATCTCACCTACAACAATTGGATTGTTGGTTTTGAGATGTTAGAGGAAAACATTACATCTTTCAGAAGTGGAAGCGTAAACAGCATTGGATGGCATGGCACCACTGCTGAGGTGAATGTTCGTGATGCCGACATGCTCAACGAAGAGGAAGTATCAGTGAATCTTCGCCCCAATCCCAATAATGGACATTTTACCCTTACCCTAGAAGTTGTTCCTGAAGGTGGGTATGTGGTAGAAGTATATGACCTTATGGGTAAACGAGTGTGGGAACGCGCAGGCATTACTGTTTCGCAGTTGCACCTCAATATTGCCAATTATCCCGATGGCATTTACCTGGTGAAAACCTACGTTAATGATACCGTATATGTAGAAAAGATAGCCAAGCAGTAACATGTTATTGAAAAGCATTGAGCATTTTTGATGCATAGGCCCTGCACCAGAGTGCAGGGCCTTTACTTTTTCGGTAAGCTATCGAGCATGTCGAATCGCCAATGCAATTGTTGCGTGGTGAGGTCGTGCTCAAACAACAAGGCTCTGTCGGGCGATTTTCCGGTACGTCCAAATGCTACCTCAGCCGTGTGGTTGATGCCTGTAGCAAGAAAGGTAACGCCATCGGCAGTGGTATAGGCAAGGCCTTCTTTATTCAACTGCCCCGCATCGCCACTTATTACATACACCTGGGTGCCTTTTTGTTGCAGCTCAATGAGGTAAGGGTACATTGCCGCTTCAAAATGAAACGGGTCGCTGCACGAGGCTTTCCAACGGTAACCTGCTCCGTTATCATACTTTGCGGTAGGCATATTTGGTTCTGTTTTTCCCCAAATAAGTTGGTGGGTTAGCAATACAAAGTACTTCGATTGTAAGGTGTCGCATACCTGTTGAAACAGCCGGTACTGCGCATTACGCTCTTTACAATTGTCGTTGGCAATGTTGTTGTTCAGCACCATAAGGGTAAGGCCATCTTCCTGCTGTACATAGTACGATTTTTGCAGGGTGTATTTTTCCAATAAGTGCACATTGTTGCCCAGCGTATCGTGGTTGCCCAACGCCCAATGGGTATTGCTGTTTTTCAAATCAATGGTTTTGTTGAGGTAGTTCAGGGAGCGTTTTCCTTTGATGCCGTAAAACAACAAATCGCCACCCCACCAGCATTGGTCATATTGTTGAAGGTTGAGTTGTTCAATGCGTGGATCGAGTTTGTTGTTAGGATCCTGATAGCTATAGCAGTGTCCAATAAACAGGTAATGTTTTACCGTTTTGTTGGCATTTGAAATGGGGTGCTGTACCTTGCATGCCACAAGCACCAACATCATCATTGCTAAACTCCACCTCACTTTTACTGTTTAAAAAGGTCTGCTTTTTCTACCCTGGTGACCATTGGTCCATCTGCTTTCAACACTTTTATTTCCAGGGGTTGGCCATTAAACATACTGTCTTTATTCAACATCAATTCGCAGTATTGATCAAGTGTAATGTTGCTGTAGTCGATTTCATTTACTGCCAGGATTTGATCGCCCAATGCAATGTTGGCTCTGGCTGCGGGTGAGTTTTCATAGATGTTGGCCACATACAGTTTTTCACCATCGTAAGCAGGCCCAAAACCATACGACTTAAAATGGTTTTGTGTTGATGGAGTAGTGCGTGGAAAGAGGAATAGCTGGTGGGTATTCCAATCCATTACTACCTGGGTACAGTATTCGCGCAAAAAACCATTGCCCAATAATGAGCTGGATACTTTATTGGAGGTAACGACGGTGTGTGGTAGCAACAAATCGCCTGTTTTAAATTGACTAATTTTGCTGGTGTAAAGGGTGTCTTCACTACTTCCGAACATGCCGGTACTGCCCTTGCCAAACCCTTGTATGGTGGTATCTTTGGCAATGTAGCGGAAGTTTTTTGACGCCAAAGAAATGTGTTCACTGCTTTTGCCGGTGTCGAAGGTAATGTTTACCGGCTTATCGCCTATGGTGCATGGAAGTACCGGTGTGCCAGTTAATTTGGCCTGAAATGGAAGGGTAAGGTGTGCAACAGCCATGTTGAGCGAATCGAGACTGCTGGTCATTACCAGTTGTTGTTGTTCGTAATCAATTTCCCAAATCGCTTGCCGCATGAGGTTACCGCCAATGATTCCATCCATGCCCAGGCAGCCTACTTCAACAGTTGCTTCCATATCCAATGCCACTGCCAGTATATCGTTGAATTCGATGTTGCCCACTTGTATGCTTTTCAGCATTACATTTTGCGATTGTTGTTTGTTTTGCTGCGAGTCGCTTACCTTAATTTGGCCTACTGATGTCAACCCTAATTTTTCTACCAGTGTTTTAGAAATAACGGTAGGTGCTCCGGTATCAAAGAGAAATTGATAGGTTTCGTTCGAGCCATTCAGTTTTACTTCTACCATCATTAAGGTAGAGCGGTATTGAAACGGAACAGCAGTTTTGAAATGTTTTTGTTTTACGCTGCCGCTTTGAAAGAGTTTTACCATACCGGGTTGGCACCCGATTAGTCCTATCATGATCAATAGAGTCAATGTAGTGGCACGTATAGCTATTTTGGTGAACAACATCGTGGTAATTTTTGTTTGGCAACAATACTGCTGCGATGTTCAAAGGTAAGCAATCCGGCATTTTTTACCGTCACTTTCAAAAACCATTTATTAAGAGGTAAGAGGAGCTTTATACACAAAACCCTACCACACATACATCGTCTATTTGTTCAAGCGAACCTTTCCAGTCGTTGAAAAACTGGAGCAGTTGTTTTTCTCGTGCAGCCATGGGCTGACTTTGTAGAGATAGGAGCAATTTCTTGAAGTTGGCTGATTTCAATTTTTTTCCTCCTTTATCCTTATTCGGCCCACCAAACTGATCAGCAAATCCATCGCTAAATAAGTAAACGGTATCGCCTTTTTCCAGGGCAATGGTATGGGTTGTAAATGGAGCAGGGTTAGTACTTCTACCAATGGGTTGTTTATTGGCTTTTACTTCAACAAGTGTTGTTTTACGATCTTTGTTTTCAGGTTTTACAATCCATAACGGGTTATTGGCACCAGCCCATTTTAATTCGTTGGTATGCAGGTGAATGCTACACAATGAAATGTCCATTCCATCTTTTACATTATCGGTGTTTCGCGAAAACCGTTCTATCACAATGTTGCGGGCACTGTCGAGTATGGCTCCAGGATCGGTAATTCCCATTTCATTCACGCTTTTATTCAAGGCATTGGAGCATACCACACTTACCATGGCACCCGGCACACCATGCCCGGTGCAATCAGCCGCTGCAAGTAGCACCACATCACCTACTTTTTCCATCCAGTAAAAGTCGCCAGCAACGATGTCTTTAGGGAGATACAGTACAAACGATTGTGGCAGCGCTTCTCTCACCGCTTCTATAGAAGGAAGGATAGCTTCTTGCAATCGTTTGGCGTAAGCAATAGAGGCCGTAATGTCGTTGTTGCGTTCTTCCAAATGTTGTTTTTGTTCTTCAATGATGCCTTTTTGCCTACGGGTAATTTGAAACCTTCGGTACAGGAACAGCGCAAACACCAATACCAGGATAGCAATGGCTACTACGCCCAATAAAATCATACGTTGTTCCTGCTGTTCTGTATCGTGTTTAAGCTTTCGTGCCTCTTGTTCTTTTTCAAACTGGTAGGTCATTTCCTGTTGGGTAAGTGCCCTGGTTTTTTCTTCGCTAAAGAGGCTATCGCTGTACTGGTTGTGTTGTTTAAAGTACATCAGTGCTGAGTCGTACTGCTGCCTGCTTTCGTGCAGTGAACTCAAGCGTAGCGATGTATTCATCAAGCCGCTGGTACGCCCTATTTCTTTGTAAAATTGTTGCGATTGATAAGTACAGGCAAAGGCACTGTCAAGCAGCCCCATAGATTCGTATACAACAGCAATATTAAAGTAGTGTTTGGCCAGCACGTTTTTCTTGCTTTTATCGGCCAGGGTAAATGCTTTGTTGAAATAATCAAGTGCCAGCTCGTACTCTTCTTCCTTTTGTGCCAATACGCCCAAGTTAACGTAGGTTCTGGAGCCTAAAGCCTTGTCGTTGGTGGCTACAGCAATTTTCAAACTTTTTTGATAGTAGTACATGGCCTTATCGTGTTGACCTTCATTGCGATAGCCTTTGCCCAATGCATTGTAGCAGTTGGCCACGCCAATAGAATCGCCTACCATGGTTCTAATTTCCAGGCTTTTTTCAGCGTATTCAAATTGCTTAGCATCCTCCAGTTCCTGGTATACCTTGCTGATGTTGAAGTAGGTGGTACCTACTCCCATGGTATCGTTAATTTCTTTTTGAGCATCTAAACTACGCTGATAATAAGCAATGGCTTCAGCTAGTTTGCCTAAACGACGGTGAACAATGCCCAACCCATTTAACGAAGCCCCTTTTTCGTCTGTAAACAATTGGTGTAATAAAGGGTCGGTGGTTGGAAGATTGGCTTCACAAATGTTTAAACCGTCTTGATAATGACGCATGGCTTCTACCAAATCGCTTCTAAAGAGGATGGAACCCATGGCATTGTTAATGATGACCTTACTGCTATCGTGTTGAGCCAGGATGAGTTCTTGTTGTAAAGAATCGAGTAGCGTGGTGTTTTGCGCTTGCGCAGCGTAAACAATGAGAAGAAGCAATAGGCTTGTTAGCGTAGAGCGCATGTGTTAAAGTTAACCATTTCAATGAATTGCCCAGAGAGGTAAAGAGCATCACTTTTTTGAGCCTACACGATAACCAATAAGCACTCGATCTTCTGCAGGTGGTTGAATCAAATCTCGAATGGCGTTAAATACCACTTCGAATTGTTCATCGTATTTTTGTTCTAATGCTGCCAATCGCTGTGCCAGTTCCTCGTTGTTGGCAATTATTTTTCGCACTTGTACAAAGGTGCGCATGATGGCAATGTTTACATCAATGGCTTTCTTGCTGCGCAGTACACTCGAAAGCATCGCAATGCCTTGCTCTGTAAAGGCCATAGGCTTTGCTCCACCCAGTATTCCTTTGTTAGGTATCACATTTTGTGATACCATACGATTGATTTCTTTCTGGTTTAAGGTGAACATAAAATCTTTGGGAAATCGCTCTCTATTCCTACGTACTTGCTGCTTTAGCGTTCTTGTTTCCACTTCATAAAGTGCTGCAATGTGCAAGTCAAGCATCACTTTCACGCCCCTAATTATGTAAATGTTAGGGGCAATGTCTTCTTCTCTAAGCCTTATATTTCGGGTCATACAGCTGTTTTTAAGGGTGTCACATTTTGTGATACCTCTAGGTGAATAAATGATTACCGTCAATATACTGTTGGGGTATTTCAAATGACAAATTTTTTTGATGAACGATTAAACCATGGTGATGAAATGGAGTCTAAGGAGGCAAAGACCAACACAAACAATAAAAATTTCTAGCATGAAACAATTGATGAACAGGATCGGAAAAGGACTATTGCTAACTGTACTGATGACCGGAATGTTCTGCGCCCTTCCAGGTGAGGCAGATGCACAACGGAAGAAACCCGTGAATAAAGCAGCCAAAAAGAGGGCGGTTAAAAATGCGGTAAGGCACAATACGACCAACAGGGCTGTGGCGAAGCGCAGGGTGCGTAAGCGTTATGTAAAACGTCATGTGGTGCACCGTACCTATAGAGGTTTTCCACGTAGAGGAGCCATTGTGAGGACTACACCCGGAGGAGCAGTAGTGGTGAACTTTAAACGTCAGCGTTACCATTACCACGGAGGTGTATTTTATGTGGCAGCTACTGGAGGGTTTAAAGTAGTACGTCCGGTTTTGGGCATTCGTGTGCGTGTATTACCAACGGCACGTAGAAGAATTGTAGTGGCAGGACATTCGCGTCCTTACTATTATTACGGTGGAGTGTTTTACACGCAGGAAACCAACGATGCTGGAGAAGAAGAGTATGAAGTAGCAAAGGCTCCTGAAGGAGCAGTGGTAGATGGATTGCCTGAAGGGTATGAAACTGTGGCAGTGGCGGGTGAAGATTACTACGAGTTGGATGATGTGTATTATCGTCCGGTAGAAGCAGAAGAATTTGATGAAGGAGTGGGCTATGAAGTCGTGGCCAATCCAGTGAAATAATTGAATCTACATTAACCGATTTTACCGAACTCCGGTCTGGTTCCTGAAACAATGTCAGGAGCAAGATCGGAGTTTTTTCATGTGTTTACACAAGCTGCCCACACCAAATCATCATCTTCCAACCATTGATTGATGTTTTGATTGTCGTAACATACATGCCCATCCACCTCCAACAGTTTAGAATAAGTTCAACTAACCCCTGCTTGCGCAGAGGAAGTATTTACAATAAGGAGTGTTTAATAAGATCCTGAAACATGTTTTCGCGTTGCTTCAACAGTTCAGGATAAGTTCAACTAACCCCTGCTTGCGCAGAGGAAGTTTCACTTAATTAAACTCCGGCTCTCTCACAATGCTTTCACAATCTAGCTCAACCCCTACATGACGTGAAGGGGGCTCAAAATCGCTTTTAGAAATCTTGATTTTAGGGTCGGCATACACCTTTTTCATGTACATCGCCCAAATGGGCAAGGCCATGTTGGCACCCTGTCCGTCGCGGGTGGTGCTGAAGCGTACCCTACGGTCTTCGGCACCTACCCACACACCTGATACCAGCTCGGGGGTAATGCCAATGAACCAGCCATCGGAGTTGCTTTGCGTAGTGCCTGTTTTACCGGCAATGGGTGGAGTAAGTTTGTACTTGGTGCGTAAGCGGTAGTAACCAGTACTGCTGCGCTTGCCATAATCTTCGTTGTACACCCCGTCGGCTACCCCCTTCATCATGTTCAGCATGATATAAGCATCTTCTTCGCTCAATACTTCACGCGTGGTACGCTGGTATTCTTTAATGATGTTGCCGTTACGATCTTCAATGCGGGTAATGAAAGTGGGTTGTGTCCATACCCCTTTGTTGGCAAAGGTGCAGTAGGCTCCTGTCATTTCAAATAGCGATACATCGGCTACGCCCAGGCAAATGGATGGTACTGGTTCCAGTTCAGAGTATATGCCCATCTGATGGGCCAGGCCAATCACCGGTTCCGGCCCGTATTTTTTCATCACATAAGCAGCAATGTTGTTCATAGAGTTGGCCAACCCAAACTTATAGGTAAGCACCCCATCAAACTTTGGCCCATAGCCCGGTGTCCAGTCGGTAGACATGCCCCATTCTCCTTTTTTAATGGTGTAAGGCAGGTTGGGAATTTCTTCGCACGGTTGCATGCCCTCTTGCACGGCTAATGCATACATAATGGGCTTAAAAGTAGAACCCACCTGCCGTTTGGCTTGCCTTACATGGTCGTAGCTAAAGGCTTTGTCGTTAATGCCACCTACCCATGCTTTAATGAACCCAGTGTTGGGATCCATCGACATAAAACCCACTTGCAAAAAGCTTTTGTAGTAGCGAATGGAATCCATGGGGGTCATGGTTTTCTCTACAGTGCCCTCCCACGAAAATACCCGCATCTTTACAGGTGTTTCAAAAACAAGGGGAATAGAATCGGGATTCATGGCATAACGCTCGTACGAGCATACCGTACAGCGATAGTAATCGTGCCCATCGTGTTGCACGGTTTCCATCGATAGTGCCCCACGCCCGCAGTCGGTACATTCCTTGCCAGTAAGTAGCCGGTAGCGTTGGGTTTGTTTCATGGCTTGTTTCATGGCCCGATCGGCATCGGCCTTACTGCTAAAATCGAAAGGGTAGTTCTTTTTACGCTTAATGTCTTTGAAAAAATCTTTTTGCAACGATTTTAAGTGTTGTACTACCGCCCATTCGGCATGTTTTTGCATGCGCGAATCGATGGTGGTATAAATCTTCAACCCATCGCGGTAAATGTTGTAAGGCTGTCCGTTGGGCTTGGTAAGGCCCGAATTTTCGCCAAGAATCACTGAAAGTTCTTTGCGCAATGCTTCTCTAAAGTAAGGTGCAGTACCTTCTTTATGGCTTGCCGATTGGTAGTCGATGCCCAATGGCAACACTTTGAGCGAGTCGTAGCGTTCCTGGCTGAGGTAGCCATTTTTTACCATTTGATACATCACTACATTGCGACGTTGCAGAGTTTCTTCCGGCCTGCGTAAGGGGTTAAACAGCGAAGCATTTTTGGCCATGCCCACCAGCATAGCAGCTTCTTCTATTTTTAACAACTTGGGGGTGGTATTAAAATACACGGCTGCTGCCCGGTCAATGCCCACAGCATTGTTTACAAAGTCGTACTTATTAAAGTACATGGCAATGATTTCTTGCTTGGTGTACTGCTTTTCAAGTCGGGCAGCAATGATCCATTCTTTGAGTTTCTGAATCACCGCTTTAAAGAAGTTTTGCGAGCGGTCGTGAAACAACATCTTGGCCAACTGCTGGGTAATGGTACTGGCTCCACCACGCTTGCCTAAAAACACCACTGCGCGCAACAACCCTCTACCATCCACACCCGAGTGCTCGTAAAAACGCTCGTCTTCGGTAGCTACCAACGCATCCACTAAATGAATGCTCAGGTCGTCGTAAGTAGCCATGGTGCGGTTTTCAATGTAGAAAGTGCTGAGCAGCTTGCCATCGCCAGTCATAATTTGGGAGGCTTCGTTGTACTTAGGGTTCTCCAGTTCTTCGAACGAAGGTAGTTCGCCAAATACGCCCCATGAAACAAGTAGTAATAGCAAGCCAAATGTCACGAAGCCGCCAATAAACAGCAGCCAACACCATTTAATGAGTTTCCGAAAAGGTTTTTTAGGGGCAACCTTTTTCTTTGTCGTGTTCTTTTTAGCAGTCTTCTTTTTGGCCATTATACTTACAACTGTTCGTACTGACGGGTTGGTATGTGTTTCCGCCAAATTTTAGGATAAATTAACAAAATATTTGGGCAGTATGCTGGAGTAGTGTGGGAGTTTTGTAAACGGTATGGTGTTAATTGAAGGAAGATGGAAACGAAGAAGAAAGGTTTATGAATAGGGAGAAGCAAGCAGTTGTTGCCCCAGCGGCAGGTTTACCCCCGCCTGTTTTACCAATAATAGGTGCTATTACAACTCTTAATCAGAGTTCAATAACTCCAATTCACCGGCTTCAATTTGCACGGTGTTTACGCCATTGGTAACCAAGGCATATTGCAAGTTAAACCTTGCTACCAGGGCTTTGTAATAATGCGCATCGGGTTTGCTGGGAGCAGTAGGGCCATACATGATGTCGGTACTGTCGGTAAAGTCAAAGTTGTGGTTGTGCAAGTGGGCGTACAACTCCCACCCGTTTTGCACATCTACCTCAATAGCAGCTACTGCATATTTGGGTTTGGGAGGAAACATTTCATTGCTGGCCGTAAAGTATACTTTTATCTTTTTCATACCTGCTGAATCGCGACGCAGGATAAAACCATGAAACTCAGTAGGCTGCTCTAACATATCAAACCGTGCAGCCTGGTAGTCGAACAAGTGAGCTTCTAAGCAGTTAATGGGTCGTATTTTGCCCACTACACCTTCAAACACTAATTGCGAATTGCTCTTGGTGCTATCGTTGGCAGCATCGTCCCACTGGCCAGAAGCCCCTAAGGTAAAAGGGTTGGGAGTAGGGGAGGTAGCTTCCACCGCTTCTATGAATTGGGCGGTAGCATAAAACTCAGGATGATCGAGCAAACGCAAAGCAGGATCGTCGTCAAATTCCCAGTATTGGTGAATCACTTCCCCCTCCTTATGCTGTAAGGTAGGAGGCTCAATGTGCAAACATTTGTCGTTAGTAGCCCAATCAAAAACGGGCATGGGCACTGCAATTTCTGTTTCAGTGCGGGTGGTACAGGCCAGTAAAAGCAATGCAAAACAAGCCAACAAAAGGTGTTTCATGCAACAAAAGTAACGAATGCATTCAACTTACACTGTCTGTTTTAGTTACTGCTTGTGTAAGTACATCATTCATTTCGCGTAAATGGATAATGGTGTTTTGCTGTAACTCCAATTCGTGTTGTAAGCGTTGTACTTGCTTTAGCGTTTGCTCGTGCTCTGCTTCAAGTTGTGTGAACTTTAATTGTAGCTCTTCGTATTTTTCTTCTGCAAGTATAGCATTGGCCTTTGCCTGATGGGTATTGGCATAGGCCGTTTCCAACTGTTCTTTCAATACTGTGGTGGTATTTTTCAATTGCTGATTGGCTTTGCGTTCCTGTTCCAGTTGCTCATCGTAACCTTGTACATAGTTCGAGAGCAGGGGAACATCAAACAAACGCGAAACCCGCAACAGCATTCCCAATTGAAAGTGCTTGCGTTTTAACATGCGTCGCACTGTAAGCTCCGATCGACCTATTTTGGTAGCTACATCACTAACGTTCATCTTCCGGGCGTACATCAGCTCTTGCAGTTGCTCGCCCATGTGTATTTCTTTCTTCATAACAATAACTTTACACTAGGACGAAATAAACAGGCGAATGGTTGCATGAGGCCAAAAATTTTGCTGCATATGGGAGGAGTTTCTTTATGCAAAGACCTATTGTGGTTGGTATATCAGCAGTTGAATGTTTTCGATCAACCACTGATCAATAATATGTCAACAGGTGATCATCCTTATGTCAACCACTGATGTTGTTGATGTCAAAGGTTGAACGTTTTATATCGGCCATTGATGTAGCGTATGTCGGCAGTTGATCATCTTTATGTCAACCACTGATGTTGTTTATGTCAACGATTGATCATTTTCGATCAACCACTGATCAATAGGATGGCGATCGTTGATCATCTTTATGTCAATCACTGACGTTGTTGATGTCAGCCATTGATCATATTATGTCGACGATTGATGTAGAGTAAGTCAACCGTTGAACGTTTTATGTGAATCACTGACGTATGGTATGTCAACGATTGAACATTTTCGATCAACCATTGAACGTGGTGGGTCATCGATAATCAGCCCGGAAGGTTTTTACCCATTTAATGCCCAACAACCCTTCGTGGTAATGAATAATAAAGTCTTTGTCGTTGTAGTAGCTGGTGGGATGACTGATGAGGTATTCGTGAATTTCGCCATCGAGCTTGAAGTAACAAACGGTATAATCGCCCCAAATGCCATACGCTTCTTCTACATATAGGTTCTCTACTTCTACCTTTTTTAACTCACTTACCGGTATCATTGAAAGGATAAAAATAAGAAAGGGGATGATCCATGTAAGGCATACAAGGTTGAAGAACACCATGGTGAGTGAGATGCCAATCTTGGGGCCTATGCGTAACTTTCCGTTTTCATTAAAAGCTTTTTTAAAGGCCGTTTCTTTCGAAAAGTAAGGCAGGTTGGTAAGGTTAAAACGGGCGCGAGCAAGTAGGGCAAACGTAACAATGGCAAAACTAATGCCGGTGAGTACCCAGTATCCGTTGTGAAAAAGCAACAAGTTGTATTGCAAGTAATAGTTGACCACCCACATGCCAATGCCCACAAAAAATAGGATGGCCCACCGGGCACCTTTCTTTTTCTTTTTGGGGTCTAGTTGCTGGTACTTGTTAAAGCTCTCGTCTAAATCTTTGGCAATGCCAACAGGTTCTTCTTTGGGTACAAACTGAAAATCGTTGGGATCGGGGTTGCTGAAATCCCTGTCGGTAGGATCTTGTGGGGTCATGGTCTTCTTTTTAACGCAGGTACAAGATAGAAGTTTGAAAGAAAATGGAAAGCACACTATGCTTGTTAAAAGGAGAAAGCCCCCGTTAACAAGAAGTTGAACGGGGGCTTAGCAAAGGAAAAAGAAAAAAGTACTGCTAACTTTGAAACCACTTACATTTACGTGATCTCTCTTCTTTTTGTTGGCTTAATGTGACGGATGTGGTGGTATTGGTGACGAAAACCTTTTAGAAATACGTGAATGTTTTTAGGCGATCCTACCAGCGGTTCTTTTGCCAAAATGGAAGATGTAAAAAGAGAAAGCCCAGACGTTGAGGAGATCGGGGCTTTGCATCATTGAGTTTACATTGATTACGAGTAACCATCATGGAGTGTCTTTTTTCAGGTAGTGTAAATGAATCAACCCCGTATCGTATTGTTTGCAAGGCAATGCTTTCAAGTGGCTCATTGGAGTTTCTCCAATGAAAAGTCGTTTTCCATCGCCAAGAATAATTGGAATGATAGCAATTCGATATTCGTCGATAAGGTCTTTTTCCATCAGAAGTTTTACAATTTGTCCACCACCGTCGCAGTAGATATGCTTTCCGGTTTCACGTTTCAACTTCATGATTAGTTTTTCAATGTCGCCATGGTAGAAGGTAACACCGTTTTCACTTTCCCTTTCCTGTCTGGTAATAACATAACACCGGTGTTGTTGAGCAGGAGGAAAGCTACCATTTGTTAGTTGAAGCACTGTTTCATACGTTTTTCTTCCTACAATGTAAGTATCAACAGTTGCATTGAAATCGGTATAACCATAGTCTTCTCCTTCTTTTTCCACTACAGAAAGCCAGGAAAGGTCATCATCTTTGGTGGCTAAAAAGCCATCCAAACTCATACTAATGTAAAGCACTAATTTTCTATTTTCTTCCATCCTTTTAGTTTTAAGCAAAGATGCTAATTGGAGAAGAACGAAAATTGTATAGAATTTACGTTGCTGCGTTTTTTCTGTTCAGAAATTGCTTTGGAGAGGCACCACAAAATTGTTTGAAAACCTTAATGAAATGCGCTTGATCGTAAAACCCTGCATCCAATCCAACCTGGGTGAGCGAAGTTGTAGTGTTGCTTTCTAGTAGCTTTACAGCGTAATTCACTTGCTTTAATTTTACATACTGACCTGGCGTGATGAAGTAGTGCTTTTTGAACTTTTGAATAAAACTCTTTTGAGTGATGGACAATGAACGACTGAAATGCTTTAACGCACCCTTGTGCATCAATTCGGATGAAACATGGTGCTCAAATTTGATGAGTTCACCCGCTACCTCATAGCCATCAAATAAGCGAAGCAGGTGCTGTTCAATGGCTATGAAATCAGGGCTTTCAGGCTCAATTAAATGTTCAAAAAGAAGATTGGAAATGGTGTTCATGACCCTGCTTTGTAGTTTATCAAGTAGTACACCATAACAAAATGGTTTAAGAATTAAGCCTACATTACAATAAGCTCCTGAAACCGTGGTTTCAAATGGTGTTGTTTTAAGTCCTGAAAGAATGTTGAGAACGCCCGGTTGGCGATCTTCAACAATATGTTGTCCCTTTACTGCAAACAAATCTCCGTAGTTGAAAATGAGTTCACTAAACAGAGGAGCGTAATGATTGGCTTGCACCTCAAGTTCAGCGGCTTTACCCACCCATATTACATCAACGAATTGATGCAATGGAAATGAAGGAATGTAAGTGTGTGTTAAGGCCAAATAATCGGTGTTTTGAGTACTTTATATTAGCTTTTAATCAATAGGGTTGAAGCGTCATCGTAAATTTAATCGAAACCCAAATACGGGTAAGTTTTCCTGCATAAAATCGAGGTCTTCAGCCCTTTTAAAGCCCAATCGCTCGTACATGCCCCAAGCCAACTTCATCGAACTGGTGGTATGAATAACCATGTTTTCAGCCGAACTATCTTTTCCTTTTTGAATGCAATATGCTGTAAGTAATTTGCCAATGCCCAGTCCTCTCATTTCTTCTGATACCGCCAATAACCGGAAACCACATGCATTTTTTTCCTGGGTAGCCGTTCCACCCGATCCGTAATCTTTCATGTCGTTGAAGTAAACCACTGCTCCACCTATTTTCCCCTGTTCCGAAACGGCTACGAGTAATTCAATGTTCTTGTTGGCAGTTAGCTGTCCTACGTTGCGAAGCAATTCATAATATTGTGGTTGTTCGTCTTGTTTAGGGAAGCCTTTTAACACGGCATATACTGCCACCATAATTGCTCCAATCTCTTCGAATTCATCAGCCCTGGCATTTCTAACAGTAAAATTGTAGTACTTCTTCAGCACTTCATTTCCCATGGGTTTAGTACTTAACGATTGGTTTATCCTGGTTAGTTCCGATAAAAATGCTGCTCCGTTTTTACCAAACACAGCCGTTAGCTCTTCCTGGAAACTGTTCCAAATAAGTTGTAAGTCGGGGCGAACTAGTTCTCCTTTAGCTGTAAGTTGAACGATTTTCGATCTGCTATCGGTTGGGTTGGGCTTAATGGCCACATACCCTACTTCTTCCAATTCTCGTACTACATTTTTTACAGTTATACGGCTGTACGAGATGTTTTCAGTGATTTCCATAATGGTTAAGGCCCTGTTGCTTTGAGCCAACGTGTAATAAATGGGAAACCAGCTTGATTTAAAGGTGAGATGGATGCGGGCATATACCTTATCGCCTTCAATTTGCAGTTTCTCATAGATCCTTCGCAGTTGAGAGCCTACCGATAAATACCCTAGTTGTTCAATACTCATGGATAAACATTGTTTGTTTCGTAAATATAAGAAAGATCTTTCGTATATATTCAGGCATAAGCATTTCATATCAAAAAAACAGGGGAAGTTGCCTTTAAGTTGATGTAAAAGAGAAAGCCCCGACGTTGAGGATGTCGGGGCTTTGCAAAGGAAAATAGAAAAAGTACTGCTAACTTTGAAACCACTTATAGTTACGGAGTCTTTCTTCTTTTTGTTGGTTTAATATGATGGATGTGGTGGTATTGATGACGAAAACCTTTTAGAAATACGTGAACTGAAAAACGGGTTATGGAGCAGCATTGGCTTTTTGAAGTAACCACTCTCGTTCAGTAAGAATTTCAGCAGCCTCAATTTGCTGAATCAAGCTTTGTTTAGTCTTGGGTTTTAAGTTCATCAACTTCTTGGTGAGTTGAATAAAAGCAGAGTAGTTCTTTTTGTGGTAAGTCATTACTTCCTTTCTTCGAATATACTGCTGGAAGCTTTGTAGAAGGTACTCCAGGTAATCGTATTCGTTCAATTCGTAGTTCGACTTTATGGCAATTACCTTTGCATCGATGTTGGTAAATAAGTCGGGTACATTGAGTTCGCTTAACAACAATTTGGCGGCTTTAAAGGCTTGTTGATCGAAGCGGAGTTTGGCAAGGTTATAGGCAAAATAAACCTGTTGTTCATCATCGCTAATCGCTCCTTTAAAGTTGGAAATAAAGCCTTCTATCCAATCGTGTTCATTTAATTTCAACCCAATGGCCACTACGTTCTTGTATGCAAATGGCGATAGTTTTCCCTGCTTCAACAAGGTTTTATTGGCAATGGCTTCGCGGTATAGTTCGAAAGCTTCCCTTAAAAACAATTTGCTGCCTGCGTTAAGTTGTGCGATGCAATAATTGATGGCGAGCAAATAAATGTCTCGCAATTCATGAGGGGGAAAGTAGTGCCCTTGTTGGGAAATGCGTTCCTTTAATAAGAAGTAGTATTCATGAGAACTCTTTGCGAGCATCAAATAAGTATAGTAATGCATGCCTATTGCAGGCAAATCGTACAATTGATGGGCATCAACATGCTGCACTACCTCCTTCAATAAATCCAATTCTAATTCCGATTGAAACACCCTTTTGTGCGAAAACACATTACAAGCTTGCTTCAGCTTGTTGGCTATGAAGTAGTGGTCAAACGCTTGCGTTAATTGCTCCAGTACATGGCGGGTGTTTTCGCTTCGTGCAGTGGTGAACTCGTACCGCTCATGTTGTAACTGGTAATTTTGATAATGAAAATCGATGTGTTGCCAATTGCTTTGACTTAACGTTTTTGTTTGTGCCTTCACGGCCTGATCAAATTGTTTATGCATTTCCCGCTTTCGATAGGCCGAAAGTAATAACTGATTTTTTACGCCAGGAGTATTACGTAACTCTTTTGCGATCAGGTAGTCCTCTATTACCTTAATGAGGTAGGAAGCAGTATGCCGTAGCTTAAGGTCATTGTAAGTTGCTTTAGGGTAAAGGTGTTGAAATACCACTTCCTTTTTCAAAAACGATACGCCTTGTTCGTAGTATTGATAGAGGTAGTCAAATAAAGCAGTCACCTCTATATGCTGGTTGTGGTAGGGAGAATGCACAAACTTTTTGAGTTGCACCAATTCCTTTCTACTGAAACTCTGGTATAAATTGATTAACTTACTACTAATCATTAGTGATTGTTGTGTTTCGACAAATTTATATTTAATTGCTTTTTTTCTAGTAAATATTAATATTTAAAATCCGACAAAACAAAATAAATGTAGTTTCAATTAAAGCATGAATGCAGGAAATTAGCTGTAACAAAACACAGTTAATGAAACAAAAGACCATGAAAAGAATCGTTCTAGCACTCATCATCGGGCTACTTTTACCATCCACACTTTTTGCCCAATTGGCAGACGATATCGCTATTACTCGTGTATCGCATTCATACGATCAAATGAATTACAGTGCCATTCCGCTGAATCAGGTACAGCCCTTAGAGTTAAAGGCAGTGATAGAAAATGTTGGTACTAATCCACAGGTGAACATTCGTTTAGCGGTGGTGGTTACTAATTTGGGTAACATGCAGGAGGTATACAACGATACTACGCCCACCAACCAACTCAACCTCAACCCTGGGCAGCACGATACACTAACCATGGTATCGTCGTTTAATTTGCCAGTGCAGTTGGCGCATTATCGCATCGACTTTTTTGTATGGCAAAACCAAAACGACATGGCTCCCATCAACAACCAGGTAACACACGAGGTAAGCGTAACTCAAAATGTTTATGCGAGCGATAACAACTGCTACCACAGTAGTTTTTGGAATGGCGATAACGGGCAGGGGAGCTCTATCCCTTATGAGGTAGGCAAGCGTTTCACCTTAAAAGACACGTCGAAAATTAGTGGAGTAATCTATCATTTGGCACCAGGCACTGAAGATACAGCTGTCATTCATCATTCAGTGTATCGTGATATAGGGAATGGTTGGCAATTGTATTTAACAACAGCGGGAACTGCTACTGAACATTTGGTGCTTGCATCAGACATAGGACGATTAAGAATAAATCCTTTTTCGAATGTTAACTGGGGAGCTACTTCATTGCCACCGGGAGATTATTTGGTTACAGTTGGCCATTACGGAGGCTCCAGGTCCGCCTTTATAGGTTGCGATGCATTGGTACCCGATACAGGAGAGGTATGGTACCTGGATGGTTTAACCAACCAATGGAGAGATACTTTACTTAACCCGATCATTCGGTTGGTATTGGATACCATTCCCTTAGACACTATTCCTCCTATAGATTGCTATTCGGCCGACGCCCATGTGGTGGGAAATCTATACTACGATGCCAATATGAATTGCGTAAAAGAAATGGGGGAAGCGGTATTTCCTGCGACCTATGTGAAAATTGAAGGCACTCAATACACCGTTTATGCTACGACTGATAATGTTGGCAATTATAGTGCTGCGGTAGATGTGGGCTTGTACGATGTGTCGTATGTGTCCAATGGTGCGTATTGGGATGTTTCCCAATGCACCCAGTCGCCACAAAACATCTTTTTGCCCAACATTGGCGATACTGCTGTAGTTGATTTTCCAATAGCTTCAGACATTCTTTGCCCTGAGTTGCATGTAGACATTGCCACATCTTTACTCAGGCGTTGCGACCTGGCCACCTATTACATATACTATTCGAACATGGGAACCACTGAAGCTAACAATGCTACAGTGCAGATAGAATTCGACCCATTCATTACAATAGATTCCAGTAGTATCCCCTGGAATTTGCCACAAACTGGCAACGTATATGAATTTGATTTGGGTACGTTGCTCCCTTTCAACGCAGGGTTTTTCAAAGTATATGGTACACTCTCGTGCGATACAAATTTGGTTTCAGCAGGGCAAACCCATTGTGCTGTAGCACACATCTACCCTGATTCTTCTTGCTTACCGCTCGACCCCAATTGGGACGGTGCCAGCATAGAGGTAGATGCAAGGTGCTCGAACGATACAGTGTACTTTACCATCGAGAATGTAGGTACGGGTAACATGAGTGCACCACTCGAATATTATGTCACCGAAGACAATGTGATGTTGTACAACAATACCTATCAACTCAACAGCGGACAAATGTTGCAATGGCATGAAGTTTCAACGGGAGGAACTTACCGGTTGGAAGCACAACAAAGCCCAGGTCATCCCTGGAACGATTGGCCTGAATCGGTAGTGGTTGAAGGGTGTGGCCCCGGGCTCAATCCTGGTTATGTAATCATATTGCCAGAAAGCGATTACGAACCTTATTGGTCAATTTTCTGTAGGTCAAACACTGCAGCCTACGATCCCAATGTAAAAGAGGTGTTTCCCGCTGGCTATGATGCTCCGCATTACATTGAGGCCACCAACGAGCTAGAGTACTTTATTCGATTTCAAAATACTGGTACAGATACAGCTTTTACAGTAATAATAACCGATACATTGTCGCCTTACCTCAACCCGGCAACGGTGGTGCCTGGGGCAAGCAGTCATAACTATACTTTCGAGCTTTTGGGGCAAGGCATCCTTAAATGGACCTTCGATAACATTTTGCTGCCAGACAGTGCTGCCAACCCATTGGAAAGCATAGGGTTCTTGAAGTTCAAAGTGCAACAACAGCCCAATAATCCAGTAGGTACTGTTATTGAAAATGAGGCTAACATTTACTTCGACATTAATGCACCGGTTATTACCAACACTGCTTTCAATACCATTGGCGAAGACTTTATCATCATTTCTATTGATGAGTTGACGGAAGATGCGATCAACATCACTGCTTATCCTAATCCGGCCACGAATCAAGTAACGTTTACATTGAGTGAAGAGGTAGAGCAATTGCAGTTCAGGCTATTCAACCTATTGGGTAAAGAGGTAGCATGGAGCCAACGCCTACACACTAATAAGGTGATAGTTAATCGCAAGGATTTGCCTTCCGGCATTTATCTATTCGAACTCTCTGATGGGACGCATAAAATAGGGAGTGGAAAAATAATCTTGCATTAAAAAGAGAAAGCCCCGACGTTGAGGATGTCGGGGCTTTGCAAAGGAAAATAGAAAAAGTACTGCTAACTTTGAAACCACTTATAGTTACGGAGTCTTTCTTCTTTTTGTTTTGGCAATGTGATGAAAGGAGGAAAACCAATGACGAATGGTGCTACTTTTTACACCAATGAAATCAAGCGCAAATAACTTCTGTTTGGCAGTGCCACATCGAATCGTTAATTTGGGAAAACATCCAATAGTATGAAACATCACCTTTATTTCATCATCCCCTTATTGATGATGGCATGTACAGCCACCACCACAGAGGTAAGTAACAGTGAAACGCATGGTAAAACGCTGGTAGTAGACACCATAGCCATTGCCGATTGGGACACTACTAAAGGCACTAACATCACCTACGAGCAAAGCTTTACCATTACCCCTTCGGGCAGCGACGATCGGGTGAAATTGATCGTATTGATACCCAGGGATGTAAAAAATCGCCAACATGTCAACAACATTACCTACTCGTACGAACCCGATGAAGTGTATGACCTCAACAACAACCGTTATGCAAAATTCAATTGGCACAATGTAAGTACTCCACAATCGCTTACCATCGAGGTCAACATCAATTTGTACCGCAACGATTTGGAAACGCGCAGTGCCGCACCTTCAAACGATGAGGCAGAAGAGTTGTTGGAAGCAGAACGCTTCATTGAAGTAGGGGAGGAAGCCATTCAACAGCAAGCAAAGAAACTAGAAAAAGGCACTCCATTTAAAACGGTACAAAGCATCTACAAATTTGTGAACAACAAAATCGACTATACCGGGTACAATGGCAGCGACATGGGAGCATTATCGGTATTGGAATCGCGTGGTGGCGATTGCTCGGAATATTGCGATCTGATGGTGGCACTATGCCGTGCCAATGGCATTTCAGCACGGGTGATAGAAGGGTATACTACCGCTTATGCCAATGTGCCAAAGCACTGTTGGGTAGAGGTATATTTGAAAGAGTATGGCTGGGTGTTGTTCGACCCTACGCCTGGCAACAGGTCTACCTTTACCACCATGAAGAAAAACTACATCCAGCTGTCGGTGAACCGCAACGACGACCATTTGGGCAACTACCACTACTGGTACTACCGCTATTGGGGCGACCCCATTACTGTGGAAGATCGTTTTACCACGTTAGAATTCAAGCCTTAAAGGAGAGAAGGTAACGCATCATTACACCAAAAAGGGAAAGCCCCAACGTTGAGGATGTCGGGGCTTTGCAAAGGAAAATAGAAAAAGTACTGCTAACTTTGAAACCACTTACATTTACGGGCAGCCTTCCCTTTTGTTTTGGCAATGTGATGAAAGGTGGAAAACCAATGACGAATGGTGTTCTTGTTGATGTGAATTAATTTCCTGTAATGTTCATACCGTATGTTCAATGGTATGACTTGAAATACTTACCTCGTAAAAAGGAAAGAGCCCCCACAACCGGGAGTTGTGAGGGTCTTATTAAAAAAGGTACTGCTAACCTTGAAACCATTACTAAACTACATGATTATAGGTTTGGTACAGCCACTATTGTGATGAATGCCTCGAATTTAATGACGAATGTTTAGAATCGTTACGCGAGTGATAAAACGGTGATTTATAACACCGTGCTACTATCGCTGATGATGGGTATTGTGGTTCCGTAAAGCAGTTGCACCAACTGCTTCACCTTTAAGAAAGGGCCTCGTTTGATGTTGTTCAATACAATGATGCTACTGCCTTCTTCGGGCAATCGAACAAAGTAGCTGCGGTACCCTTTCCACCAGCCGGTATGATACACCACCTGCAAGCTATCGTATGTACTGAGTCGCCAACCAAAGCCGTAGTTGGGTTTGTTAGGACGCTCCTCGTTGGCAGGAGCATAGGCAAGGGCTAACGTGCTGTCCGAAAGCAATCGCCCTTCGTTCAGCGCACGGTCAAACTTCAACAAATCTTCTACCGTCGAATACACTCCTTTATCGCCTACCACACCATTCAGGTAGGTATCTTCCATGGGTTGCTGCTTCCAATTGTACCCAATGGTGTTGCGGTACATTTCGGTGTTCCACCATCGGTTGTATATAGAGGTGTTTTGCATGTCTAGCGGTTCAAAGATGTTTTCTTGCATCCACACCTCAAAATACTGATCGGTGACCCGTTCTACAATCGAAGCCAATAACATATACCCTGTATTGCTGTAGTCGAATTTCCTGCCGGGCAGAAAATAGTACATGGGTTGATGGTCGTACATCAACTTAATTACATCGTCATTCGTAATGGTCACGTACCAATCGGGCCAATGTTCGTCAGAAAAGTAAGTGTAGTTGCTCAATCCGCCACGATGGGTAAGTAGCATGCGTACGGTTATGCCGTGATAAGGAAAGTTAGGAAAGAATTGCTGCAACGAATCGTCGTAACTCAGTAGCCCTTGTTCTTCTAACATCATAATGGCAGTAGCGGTGAAAGGCTTTGAGGCAGAAGCCAGTTGAAAGCTGGAAGCAGGAGTAAGGGTATCTTTGGTGTTGAAGTTGGCATACCCAAATTGATTTTGATACAGCACCTGTCCTTTGTAGGCAAACAACACATTGCCATTGAATGTTTGAGCATTGAATCGATTCACAAAAAAGGTGTCTATGGTAGGTACTACTAGCGCTTGATGAGCCTCGAAAATAGCTTGTAAACTATCAGCTTCAGCCTGCATTGAACTGTTGTCTTCCTCTACCACCACCTCATTGCAGGCAGCCAATCCGGCCATAACCAACAATGCTATTCCAATCCATTTAAACACAGTACAAAATTACGCATTGCTTCATAAAAAAAGGCCCTCTTTTCAGAGGACCTTTCCACAATGTTTTGTTGGTCTAAAACTGATAACCATTTATTGCTGAACCTTCTTGCTTATGATAAACCCTGTTGTAGATATTATCTACCTCGTATACCGGTTCTTTTTCTTTGCCAAGGCTAATGAAATCCATAACCTCGCCGGTATCTTTATTCACTCGAATAAGGCGATTGTCTTTCTTGTCGTTCACCGTAATCATAAACATAAAGTTGGGGCTCTGCGCCGAAGCACTGAAACGCTTTTTTACAGCAGCCATGTACTTGTTGCCATATTCAAAGCCCTTATTGCCCAATTCGTTGTAAGCATTAGAAATGCCCATGCTAATTTCAGGACCCATAGGGTTTTCAGGATCGTGCGCTACGGCACCCCATGCACCTGCTGCTACTTTCGATACAGCACCAATGTAATAAGCACGCACTGCCATAGCAGCGTTCAATGCGCGTACAATACCTGGCAAGCGAGGAGCGGGATAGTACTGCTGGTAAGCAATACTGCCACTCATATCGAACATAGCAATGTTTTGTGAGCCAATTACACATACTCCATTGTTGCGAACCTCCAACGAGTTAGGAGCATCTTTGCCTTCAAACTTCAATTGCGTTCTCGACATCAAACTGCCCTTTCCCGATGATCGATCAATTTTCCATAACCCTTTATCTTTGGTAGAAAACACATAAATGGCATCGTCTGCCGAAACGTTAAGCCCCGAAGCAGTTTTAATGGGTTTAGCTATAACAGGGGCTCCGGTAGCAATAGCTACAACACCAGCTTCTTTATTGGTGGCATAAAATAGGTTGTTGCCTATTACTTCGGTGCGCTCAATTTCTCCTTTAAACTTTACATCCTTATCAAACTTCAGCAATCCATTGTCAGGGTCTAGCAGGTTGGCAATGTAATTGGGGTCGGTGGTAGATCCTCCTTTTTGCGAAATCAATAAGATACCGGCATCGGTAATCACATAATCGTTTACACCGCCTTTCATTTTGATGCCTTTGCCTTTTTTTCCCCACGATTTGGTACCATTGCTATAGTCTACATAATTTACAAACGTGTTGGCACCAGCATCAGGGCATACAATCATGCCTTGTTCGCCAAAAATGAGTACCCCCATTTTGCCGGGAAAGGAGAGGTTGTTGCTCCATAACGAACTGCCGTCTTTTAACCCTAGGCACTTATAGCCACTTTCATAGCTAATCACCACTGTTTTCTTTCCCTGGCTGTCGGTTTTTTCTGAACGCTTGGTAATTTGAAAGCCCAAAACAAAGCGATCTTTATCCAACGGAAAGAATTTAGCTACAATGTCGCCAGGCTTGATCGAATTTTCAGCCAGCTTCATTAAAGCACTACCCAACCCTTGTAGCTTTTCTAGTTGAGCTGCGGTTTCTTCATCAATGGGCTTTTCCCAAACCACATCTCCACTTTTAGAGTTGATTTTGTAGATGTTCCACAAGGTGGCCAACAGAAATTCGTCGTTGCCCAATTCTAAGAAAGCAGTTAAGATGCCATCGTCGCCTTCCTTAGTCCATAATGTTTTGCCAGTAGCCATATCTACCATATACAAGGCAGGAGCTTCCGACCCCGGGGCAAACCCTTGAATAAGGATGCTGCCATTTTTGGGTAAGATGTGTGATTCTTTAATTTTATCGATCCCTGCTTGTTTGGAGTTAAATACCACATTGCCTTCAAAAGGTTCGAAAATATAAATGGTACCTCCTTTAGCTACCTGAACAAAGGGACTGCCCTCAATGGGCTGGTAACTGGCCTGATCGATGTTGGCCAAATCGGCATTGCTCCATACCACCTTGCCCGACTCCACATCAATGCCATGAAGTCCGCTAGAAGTATTTACAATTAAAGTACCGAAAGAAGTAACACGTTGCCATGTAATGGAGCCTTGCACTGTGGCCTTCCAGTCGGCATTGTTGCGCTCTTGTGCATGGGTACATAGAGGAAGCATCAGCAAAGCTGATAGCAGAAAGTAAAGTAGTCTCATCGTTTTTGTTTTTTGGGTTTGTACTATTTATGGCACGGGATGCAAATTCCGTTCCAATAATGTTGAAAATCTGTGTAGCGTACTAAAAGCAAGGGTGTTACGCTATTTGTGTGAAAGAAGAAATTGCTATTTACATGTGTTGAATTACTCCACTACCAGCTGTCCTTGCCCTACTTGTTGCTGTGCTTGCTGTAAAGTAAATTGATAGTTTCCTGTAGCCAATTCGCCTCTGCTTACCATCACCTGGTTGCTGGTGATGCCATCAATGCTTTGTACCAACTGCCCCAATGCATTGTAGATATTCAACCGATGAGGTTGCTGTTGGGGGTTGTCGAAAGCAATGGTAGTACTATGAGTAAATGGGTTGGGGAAAGCTTGTAGAGTGGGGGAGTTGGTTATTTCTTCTACCGCATTGGCAGTGCCCAATTTTAAGATGATGCCTTCATCGCCTACAGCATAACCATCTTGTGCAGTAGGAAAGTGTATGGCCTGTAAGTTCAAAAAGGAGTTCACATCTTCATGATCCAACGTCCAGGTACTGCCACCATCAACCGTTTTCATGATGCGCTTGTCGTCGCCTACAATGTAACCGTTGATCAAGCTGGTAAAGAATATACCATGATACCCACCGGTGTAGTTAGCATCAGGAGTAATGTCGCTATACGTGCCTCCGGCATTGGCGGTTCTTCTAATAGAGCTCGATTGCCCTACAATAAACCCTAAGTTAATGGAAGGGTGAAACACTTCTTCAAAAGGCATGTAATTAGCAGTGTATATGCCATTCCAGGTATCGCCCCCATCGCTGGTTTGGTGATTGTGCCCTACTGTACCTACCACATAACCATGGTTGGCATCTACCATATGTACCGAAGTCATGCCATCCATGCCCGAGAACTCATTGGTCCAGTTGGCACCTCCATCAACAGTTCTGCGAATAAACATGGGGTTGCCCGACATGCCATTGCCTACAATAAGCCCATGATCGTTATCGGTAAATGAAAGGCTGGAAATGTGCTCATTAGTACCCGGATTCAAAGGAGTCCAGTTTTCTCCACCATCAATGGTTTTCAATAAAACACCATTATCACCACCGATGTATCCCACGTTGGTGGATGAGAAACGAACCACATTGAGGTGATTGGTTGTGCCCGAAACTTTAAACTGCCAGGTGGTACCACCATCCGTGGTTTTTATAATGGTTCCTGTTTCTCCTACCACTACACCTATATTGGCATTGGTAAAGTAAACAGAGTTGAGGTATTGAGTAGTACCACTGTTTAACTCAGTCCACTGCGCATGGGCCGTAAATGCAAAGAGTAAACAGCAAGTAATAGCAAGGATAAGTGGTTTTAGATTAGGCATAATTACGGTCTTAGATAGAACTAAACCAAGGTAGTAATTATTTGCGATAGTATGGGATTGAAATACCAAAATGGAGAAAGCCCCGACGTTTGGGTTGTCGGGGCTTTGCAAAGGAAAATAGAAAAAGTACTGCTAACTTTGAAACCACTTATATTAACGGCAATAAGAGGCTTTTGTTTTGCCAATATGACGAATCATCGGTATTTGATGATGAAACGAGGTTTTATTGGTTTGAAGCACTTGCACAGAAGCAATAATTTCACGATTTAGTAGCGAGGTTATCTTGTACCAACTGCATTACTTCAGGGTGAATACGTGTTTTTAACCACACCATGTCATGATCGTTAATTTCTTCCAACAAATCGTGATAGGCCTCTGAAAAAGACTCCATAGCATCGTCTACGTAAAAATCGATTATAGCCGCAATGGCTGTTTCATCATCAGCCTGTGGTCGTCCTATTTTTGAGTAGGTATTGTCGAGCCGATTGGCCGTAATAAAACAACGCACCTCTTCCAACAAAAAGGCTAGCGTTTCTCGATGCGAAAGGTCGGGGGGAAGGTACGACCACTTATGGGCCTCATGAAATTGTGCTTCGCTGAACTTTTCATTTTTTATTTTCACGATAGGACGCAACGGCAATGGCACTTCACGCATGGGTTTTACAACTACCCCCTCAGCCAAATTATCTTGCGCCAAAGCAGGCAAACCCAACCATTGAGGGATGACCGATTGAAAAGCAATGTTGTAGTTCATAGCGTCTCTAAAGCTGCCCACCAATAAAGGGCGGGCATAAAACACTCCTACTGCTTCAAAGTGGGTTATGGCATCGGCATAATCCATATAATACCGTGAGCCATCAAGTGAAGTAAGCGCAATATCGAAAGCACAAAACTGTATGGTAGGCGAATAATAGATCCCGGTTTGTATGGCCTGAACCCGAGTATCTTCTTCCACCTCAGAATGGGGGTAGGCGCCACCAAACAACTCGCCATAAATGGTGCATCGCGCAAATGGTGTTTGCTGTGCAATGCGTTGAAACAGCTTATGAATGGCAGCATCTAGCTGTGAAGCCATCAACTGAAACCCAAAAAAGTCATCGCCCCACTCGAGGTAATCTTTGCGTTTGGCATAGCGCAAAGTACTCGCCTCATAAATGAAACTGAAATTAGCACCATGTACTTTTTCTGTTACCGCCCAGGTGACTTTGTCCAGGACCTTCATTTGCTCGGGCAATAGGTTCAGTTTTTTCAAACTGTCGGGTATCTTCTCATAGCTATTAAATAAAGTCATGATAAATTGTTTTGTGTATAACAGTTGTTGGAAAATTGGATACAAAAAAAGGGTTGAACATGATGCTCAACCCTCCGCAGATTTAATTACTGGTTAGTAATCAAGGTTTACGCATCCAATATCTTGGGTGTTGATCCTTGCGTACACGTGCCTTCACGGTAACAAATCCTCTTTCTTCACCCTTCAAGTACTTTGTACGCAATAGGGCAACAATAAATTTCAAATAGCTCATTAGAATAAATTTGGAGCAAAAAGTTAAGAAAAAAATGTGGAACTACTCCGCTTTCTTATCGAAAACAGAGAACTGTGCGCCAATAACAATATCACGTTCTGTAAAACCAAAACTTTGATGGCCCCGCTCGTTAGTATCTTCGGCAGTAAGAAACGACCAAAGGTTAATATACCCCGTGCTACCATGAAACTGAATGAAGTAGTGTTTTAAAAACTGGAAACGGAGTGCAGCATGACCCGATACTCCCCAGCCACTAAGATGGGGCCTGTTCAACGATCGCTTACCCATAAAGGTGAAATCAGTCCACGGAAACATTGGCCCGGTACCCACTCCTGCAAACAATTTCAACTGTTGCTTCTCATCTTTCGACATCCAAAACGTTTCGGTACGGTCCAGGTTAAAACGCACATAATTCAGTCCGTCGGTATGCTCCAACTTTAAAAAGTAATCCACCAACTGTATGGGTTCCTTGCTGTAAGTGCCATTGTACTGTACCGATACTGATTCATTGATGTAGCCAGATACTTCTACTGTTTGCTTTCTGGACACTACATACTTCATATGATCCCAACCACCCGAAATGCTGTACTTGTCGCTAATTTGATAACCGATACGGAAGTTGAATTGAGGAATAGTAAACCGCAAAGGGTCGTAGTAAGCATCTCCCCATGGTTCAGGACTATCGTGCGCTTCTGCATCGTGTAGCGTAAACTCGTAGCCATCGCCTTTAAGGGTAATGTCGCTCTTGGTATAATTGGCTCGATTGTACCCCCAGTAAAAGTAAAACTTACCTTTGTCGGGATTGGTTGAGATAGGAACGATCTCATCTTGTGCGATTGTTGGTAGAGCAAGTAAAACGCCCAATGACAGCAATCCAGTATGTATCAATCGATGATTCATTGCGACTGCAAAAGTATTGATTTTTTGGGATAGCATGCTTGCAGTACGCATGATTTTGGTCACACTTCAATGCGATTTATTGCTGCGTCAAAACATCCATCACGTTTTGATGCAAGGCTTCGTAGTCCATAGGGTGTGGATAAGTGTAGGGAAGGGGAGTGCTTTCATCCTTTTGAGGGAACTTTTGTACCAGCACATATTTCATTTGTGCAGGATCAGGCCGGTTAATCGCTTCCGTTTCTAGCGTGTATAACAATTCGCCAGAAGCGTTGCTGATAGAGTAAACATGCCTGGCTGTTCGTTGCAAGGTATCTGTAGCAAACCGTTCTATGCCTTCTACTTGTAAGTTATTCCATGTAAATTGCTCCAACACAAAACCATTTAATAACTCTGTGGGGAGCTTGCCTTCTTCAAAAGTGTGGTGAAGAGACTTTATTTGAGGACGGGCTTTTTTATAATCTTTTAATGCAAAGTAACTTTGAATAAGCCGTGCAGTAACAAGGTGTACTGAAGAGTTGGTGGCATTTTTCTGGTATGCTAAACAAACGTCTGCTGCTGCCACATGATTGCCTTTTTGTTGCTCTATTTCAATGATTTTGTGAAGAGTGTATAGTTGTTTGTCGGTACCCGGCTGTAACCAATCCAATGCTTTGTAATATACCGCGAGGGCGCTATCGTTTTGTTGCAAATCGTAATAATATATATCGGCCAACATAATGAAAGCATCTTCATTAGGTGCCGAAATTGCAGTGGCGGTTTTGTATGAAACAATGGCTTCGTTTAGCATGTTGTAAGTAGCCAATATCAGCCCTTTTTCTTTGTGTAAAAAAGACGATTGTGGCTCAAGTTCAATGGCCAGGTTAATGTTGTTCAACGCGGCACCACGGTCATCCAGGTAAAAATTGTCAATGGCTAAGTAATAGTGAATGTGTGAATTGGTAGGGCCTTTTTCAGCGGCCTTAAGCATGTACTTCAAAGAGCTTTTGTAATCCGTACGCAGATAGTAGGCATAGCCTATGTAGTAAAGTACGTCGGTAGAGAGCTTATTCGTTTTTGCTCCTTTACTGGCCTCAAGTATTTCTTCATACTGATCCTGTTTCCACCATTCGTGGTATTGGGCCTCATTGCTTTGCGCAAGAGCCAATGTTTCTACAATTAGAAAGAAGAAAAGCACTATGATTTTGAGCAAGTGCACAAGCAGTGTTTCAAAGGATGAGGGCTTAAAATAGCATTTTTTTGTGCAATGGAGTAGGGCAGCACCCTATTATTCACTTTAGTTGGTCATGCCATCGGTTAATTCAAGCATATCTTTAAGCAGTTCATTGGGTTCTGTACCTGCTGCATCAGCAGCATACTTTTCTTTAATACGCTCCACAAAATACATGTCTACCTTGCCTTTATCTTTGGCTTCTACTTTACCTCGATGCGAGCACTCAAAATAGGGCTTAATTAACTCGTAGGTAAACCCTGAAACATTGACCTTGCCTGGCTCACCGCTACTTTCCATACGTGCAGCAGTGTTTACGGTATCGCCCCAAATGTCGTAGGCAAATTTGTTTTTTCCTACTACACCAGCAATAATTGGCCCGGTATGAATGCCCAGGCGCAACTGCCAATAATCGATGTTTTGTTGCCTTTTTTCTGCTGCAATACTATCTACAAAGGCACAAATTTCCAGGGCAGCAAGGGTGACTAAAATAGGGTTGTTTTGATCGGGCTTTGGAATGCCCCCAGCGCACATATAAGCATCGCCAATGGTTTTAATTTTTTCGATGCGGTAGCGTTCAACAATTTCATCAAACTTCACAAAACAAGCATCGAGCTCTTTTACCAATTCTGAGGGCTTAATGGCTTCGGCAATCTTAGTGAATCCTTTAAAGTCGGTAAACAATACAGTTGTGAGATTGTATTGCTTGGCGGTAGCTTTGCCCTTGGTTTTTAATTCTTCCGCAGTTTCTGCCGGCAAAATATTTAAGAGCAAAGCTTCTGATTTCTTCCGCTCTTCCTCCAACTGTTGGGTGCGCAACAAAACTTTATCCTCAAGTAATCTGCGTTGCCGTTGCAAATTGCGTTCACGTACTTTAATAACAAGATACAGCAATACAATACCCCCCAGGGCATACAGCAAATAAATCCAACGCGACTTCCAAAAGGGAGCTTCAATATTAAAGGCGATAACTTCATCTTCAGTTACCTGCCCAAGGATGTTTTTAGCACGCACATGCAGTTGATAGTTGCCAGGAGGTAAAAAGGGAAAACTGATCGTGGAGTTACTGCTCCATTTCGACCAGTTGCTTTGCGATAAACCCTCTAGCAAGTATTGATATTCAGTACCATCCGACTTGATGTAGTACGGTGCCATAATACGGAATTCCAACGAGTTGTTGTCATAATGTAGTGTAAGCAATTCTTCACGAGTGAAAGTAGTATCACCACTGGCAATTTCCTTGATAAATACACTAAAAGCCTCTTCCCGATCAACAATGTCGCGTTGCTCAATCTTGTGCAAAGTATTGTTGCCAATCACCCAAACATTTTTCCACTCGTCTACATAAATGTGTTGCACATCATCGATGAGCTCCAGGTATTTTTCGTTAAAAGCATGGCTTTGTGCAGTATTGGTCATGCTGGTCCATTCGCGTCCGTCAAATACCCAGGTAATTTCCTCTTGCGAAAAAATGTACTTGGAGTTAATCGGGAAGTTGGCATTGGCGTTTTCGTTGTACTGAATAGAGTCGTTATTACTATCGTAGCTATAAATGCCTGACGATAAAAAGAAGAAGGGCAATTCAAAAATGCGTCGCACTAAAATGCGCTCCGAAAAATCGTTGTCAAAATAATAGGGAGTAATGGTAATAGGATGTGCTTGCCGATCGAGTTGAATAAGGTAAGCTACATTTTCGCCTCCCAGCCACAACCGTTGTGGTTCTTCTTCTGCAATAGAATAAATGTTTTCCCCAAAATCGTCGAAGTATTCTTCCGTATCCCAGGAGGTGCCATTGAACACCACTGAAAATACCCCATCGGCTGCGCCAATAAAGAAACGGGATGTTTCATGTTGTTGAGCAATGTAATTAATGTATCGCCCTTTTTTTATGGGGGTAGCTTCGTGGTTTTGTATTTCATACAAACCAGTATTGGCGGCTACCAGCAAACGATTGTTGTACTTTACCAATTGCCTACATTTCTCGTCTAACCCTTCTACCTTTTTAAACACATGGCTTATGGATTGCAAAGCATAAATTTTCTTGTAGGCATATTCGGCAACTGGAGCCACAGCCACTACGCTTTCGGGTACTGATATTGTAGTACTACTATCGGTTACTTCCGGGGGAGTTTCAACAATGGGGGCTTCTTCCTTAGGTTCGTCTTTATTTTGCTTGTCCCTACGTTTTTCTTCTTTCTTGCGCTTGCGTTCTTCTTTGCGTTGTTGTCGCTTTTCCTTCCGCTGTTCTTTTTTCGATTTAACCGGTACAGCAGTAGTACTTTCCTCTTCAACAGGAATGGTTTCTTCTTCTGGAATAATTGTTTCCTCTTCGGGTACCGGCTTGTTTTTTATTAGCACTTTAATTTCTTCGAAATTCTCCGTTTTCTGCAAGTAAAAAACACCTTCACTGGTCGACACATATACCGTGCTATCGAAATCCATTACAGCAATTAAATTGCCTTCGAGCCCTGGGTAAGAGTTAAAGCTCTTTACGGGTAGAGTATGGGCAATACGACTAATGCCAAACTCGTGAGATACCCACAACCCTCTATTCACATCAATGCCCATGGCATAAATCTCATCGTCGGGCAATCCTGTTTGATAGTTCACCGTGTAAGTTGTTTTTCCAGTAAACTTATTTACCAGCATACACCCACCGGTTAATGTGGCGATGGCAAATTCATCATCGTTCAGGCTAATGCCTCCAGAAAGCACACTTTCCTGGAGATAGGTAGAATCTTTTAAGGCGTAGGGGGTGAATGCGGTACCATTAAACAAAAACAATGTATTATTGCTGGTACCCACAAGGGTTTGCCCAATGTTAAAAGGGATATTAAATAATACCTCACTAGTGGCAAGTACATCGCCATTGGAAATGGGTTTTAACAGGTTGTCGGTAAGCTCGTGAAGTCCCAGTTTGGTTACATTAACATACAGTTTACCCTTGTAGTTAATCAACCCGGTAAAAGGCTCAGAAACATTATGGCGCCACTGGTGTACATCGCTGTGGTCGTTAATAGCTATGCGAGTAATACTCTGGCTACTGTAGAAATACATGTGCTCAGGCGTTAACTCAATTTGACTGATTTCACCAACATCCGACAACGAATCTGACATGGAATGGTAGTGGTAGCTGCCTACAAGATCTTTTTCGAGATAACCAAAGCTTTCGTCGCAACCAATAAGAATTAATCCAGTTTGAGGCTCTTCTACAATGGCGTAAGGAAAGCCATCGGTTGCTATGTAGTTCCACTCACTTCCATCATAGGTGAGTACTCCTCTCCGGTTAGCAAAAAGCATAATGCCTTCACCGTTTTGAGCAATGGCCCACACCTGGTTATCGATGGTAGCTTCACTAAGATTATAATTGGTAATATAGGGGTTTCCAGATTGGCCATATCCCGTAAAATGCAACAATAGGAATAGCAAAACAACAGGCAGTTGCAAGAAATGATATTTTGCAATGAATGTACGCAAATTAACTACTAATATGCTGCGAATGAATGCCTTCGCTTCTCCGCGCGGATTCCTCCCGATTCCTATCGGAATCTAAGTCAACTAAAGATACAATAATATTCTTAAAAGAAAGGAGGGCATACAATCAGAAGTCGATGACCCTACAGGTATCAAGTTTCAATCGTACCTTTAAAAACTCCTGTAGTTTTGCTTGCTGATTGGCTCTGTGCATTAGGGTAATTGGCTCTTTCCACGATACCATGAATGTGGGAATAGTATCCATGCGTTGTTGCATATCGGTTTCAATAGATGGGGCATAAGCCAGCTTGTCTATTTCTTTGTATTCTACCTTCAGTTCTTCTCGAATGTCTTCAAAAGGAATGTTGGCTTTTTGTAACAAATCTAACTCGGCTTGTAAAGCAATAATTTGGATTTCCTTTTCCTTCAAACGCTCCTCATTTTTTTCAAACATTTCCTCAATAATGCCAACACGTAATTCCTGACTCAACTCACCTTTTAAAGCAGCATTATCTGTTTGATAGTTGGGTTGGTGAATATCGAGAATGGTTTCTTTGTCAAAACCCGAACCAATCATAATTCCTTTCAAACTATCGATTACCCTTTTAGGAATTTCTTCACCCATGGTGAAAATCTCGATGCTTTGAATGCTATCGTTAAAGATAATTTTTTGGTTGATGATGCTGGTGCCTTTGAATTTTACATGTTCAGTAATAAAGGCTTCGCTCCGTTGGGTAAACGACGATTCTTTGATTACATCCCAAAAGATAAATCCACTGGGAATAATAACCAGTAGCAAGAATCCGGCAATGCCCAGCTTTATTTTGCGTTCCCATTTGGGGTCAATGAATTCCACTTTAGGAAAATTGAGGTAGCGTACAGCAATTACTGTAGGGATAAAAATGAATACGCTGTTGAGTAAAAATAAGTACAACGCTCCCATAAAGAAACTGTAGTTGCCTACCGCCAACCCATAACCGGTTGTACAGAGCGGTGGCATTAAAGCAGTGGCAATAGCTACACCTGGCACCACATTGCTTTTTTCCGATCGTGCACCGGCAATAATGCCTGCCAATCCACCAAACGAAGCAACTACCACATCCAAAATGGTAGGGCTGGTACGTGCAATCAGTTCTGGAGTAGCATCTTTTAATGGCGAAAGCTTAAAATAAACAAACGATGCCAACACACTTACCCCTACTGCAATACCATATCCTTTCAACGAGCGAATAAGGGTACGCATGTCATTGGTGCCAACTCCTAATCCTAGTCCAAGAATGGGACCCATCAATGGAGATATCAACATGGCACCAATAATGACAGCTGTGGAATTGGTATTCAACCCAATAGAGGCAATAATAATGGAGCATACCAGAATCCAAATATTATACCCCCGAAAATCAATGTCTTTCTTAATACTAACAATGCTGCTTGGTACATCAACCTCATCCTTAATGTTGAGTACGTCTTTGATGAATGCCCAAAGATTTTTCAGCAACCCGCCAAGGTTTACTTTCATTTCTTCTTTGAACAACTCTTCCTGCGAACGGTCGGGTTCAGTGGGGTCGGGAATAGGGGTGCTTTCGTATGGTTCTTTTTCTTCGCTCACAACTTCAAAAATAGCATTTTGAAGTCATAATCAATGACGATCAAAAAAATAATGAGGCAACAGCAGTCACTATGGTTGCTTTCTTTGCCATACGTAGTTGATTTTTTTTCGGCAATAGTCGCAAAGCTTTACTTTATCGTTCACCGAAATCACAGTGCCTCCTGCGTTGTTGAGTAGACAATACTTGGTATTGCTAGTACAATGCTTTAAGCCCAGCGTATGGCCCATTTCATGCAAGGTAACACGGGTAAGCCTGCTTTCGAATAATTCGGAACTTACCTTGTGCTTGCGCAAGCGATAGGTAGAAACAATACCACTTTCACCGGCTACAGTAGCCAGTCCCATAATGCCCCAATTGGCATGTTCTTCTGTATTAGTAGCAATATCGTAGGTGGTAATGCCAATAATTTTGTTGTACCCTTCCGGCTTAATTTGCTTAAGATACAGCAACAAGTCGTCGGCCTTATACCGTTTCCGGGGGGCATGCCATGCTTGTGCGGGCAAAGCACGTTCAGGCAATACATCAACATCAAACCCATAAAATGTTTCAATGCTTGCTTCAGCAATGTACACATCTGATCGGTCAATTTCACCCAATGGTACCAGGCATACCTTGCCTTTGAAACGGTGTATTTCATAAAGCTGATATCCGATGCCCATTAAGGCAATCATCAGTAGTTCCAATAAGAGGATGGCGTATGTGAATTTACGCTTCATACTTTGTTTTTGATCAAGTGTTATGGTAACACTTGCATTAATCGTGCCCAAACCACCCTTCGCCCGGCACATATACCATTGAATGGTGTTGGAATGGAAACCAGCGCTCCGTATGGAAGTGCTGATTCGGGTCGGGGAGTTTGGTCTTTTGCACCTGTTCTTCCAGGGTGGCCAAAGTAAGCGAGATGGCAATACAGGAACCTACCAGTACGACAGCATTCCTAATTGTTTTTTTCCAATGCAGATGGAGAAATTGAGCTACGGCAAATGGGAACACAAAAATGGAGGCAATCAACAAGTAATCAAAAAAGGAGGAATTGCCTACTGTAGAAGTGCGAAACAAACTAATGATATAGATGCCGTATAGCAATACAATGGCAATGCCTGGTTTCTTTAGGAAAGCGTATATGCCGGATTTGAATTGCTCCATCTAACGAGTTGATTTGTATCTATTTATATAAACGCATAAAACCTTTTTTTGTTATGCGTAACGAGTAAATTCACTGTGCGCCCATCTAATAAAATAACAAGGGATGTGTATATTGTAAGCATGAAAACATTGATTTGGAGTATTGCCATAGCCACAGTTATACAATTGATGGGATGTGGCACTGAAAAGAAAGAAACCATTGAATTGTTCAACACCTTTTTGGGGGTAAACTATGGCGACAAAATTGATGCATTGTATGCTGTATTGGGAGAGCCTACACAGGTTGATTTAAACGATGGTAGCGATGGCGAAACAGTATACGACTTTGTATCGGTATACTTCGAGAAAAATGGAGACCGATACGCCCGTGCTACCTACAACAGGGAAAGCGAGCAAATTGAAGGCATTACCATTGTAACTACCCTAATAGAAGAAGCAGATGCAACCATTAACATCCTTAAATCAAAAGGAGTAACAGACAAGAAGATAGAGTGGCTAGGAAAGCAAAGGGATGATATCTTTGAGCAATTTGGCCCTCAAAATTATGTAAGTGCCGATAATTATGAATACACCAGAAACAATATGGATGTAGTGTTTATTTGTTACGATTGGAACAATTACTTGTGTTCAGAAATAGAGGTATACTGGTATTACAGTGAAGAAGAACCAGTGCTTTGATCGCGCTTCAATTGCATCCAATTGCCCAACACAAAAAAGAAAAAACCCATCGATAATAACAGTTCTGGAGGTTCCTGGTCGCGGGCTACAAAGAAGTGATCGAGTTGGAAAAAACCCGACTCAATACCAGGTGCAAATTCAAGGTACAGGTATATAAAAAAAGTAGGTAAAAAGTACATCAACAGGTGCTTTTCAGGAATGAGGTAACGCCAAATTTTTTGCTGCTGTAGTCTTTTGGGGAATAGCAACCAGGCAAAAGCGCCCAAAAAACCGATGGCCATGTAAGCACGAATAAGATAGGGTTGCACCGTATCCAGGTTATGGAGGGTAAACTCATTTTGCACATTGTGCTCCTCAAAATACTCAGGTTGTTCAAAATGAAACAACCCTTGTCCCCAACTAATCTCTTCCATACTTACAAAGAAAAGCCCCAAGCCTAACAAAGCATATCCGGCAAGGAGCAAAAAATGCCGCTCTTTCCAAAACCGCCACGCTACTACTATGGCCATTACAAAAGCAGCGAAATATACAATGCACTGGGTGGTTTCCAAAAACTTGCCTTCACGAATAATAACAGCATAAACAGCGGGGGCAAACAATTTGAGTGCCACCACTATTAATACAAGGATAATCGACAAGTAAAAGATGTTTTTTTTCAGTGCTTTCTTCATGCAGATAGTTTCCTTTTCAATAATAAGTATTTCTGTTACACTCACCAATATTTAAGGTGGATTAGTTAACTTTCGTTCATGAACGAAATTTCGAAGAAGAAGCCGTTGTACAAGGTAAACCCCAAGCTGCATGCCTATGTCGAAGAGTATGGCAGAGCCATTAAGCTGCCGGTAAACTATAACGACCTATTGGGGTCGGCACGCGAAAGCTTTCCGCTAACCGATAAAGATGGTAACGATACCTTGTGGGAAAGCATGCTGTATGACCACACCACCCACGAAAACCTCGATAAGGGATTGACCATGATTTATGCGCTGCTGAAAGCAGGAGGAGACACTCGAGCATTGCCTCACCTAAAAGTAGACCGCATCGACTACTGTACCTTTGGAAATTCTAAGCCTTTCCGAATTAAGATTGTGAATCTATACAACGATAACTATGATTACTTCTATGTGAAGAAAACAGATGCTTCTCGTATCTATGGGCTGGATTTAGAACATATTCTTTCACCTAACCGCATCAACTATTTTGTGGATAGCGACACCTTGATTGAGGAGCACATTGCGGGTATCCCAGGCGATCAATTCATTAACGATTACCTCGATCGCCCCACTGTAAATCATGTGCGATTGGCCAAGGAGTTTGTGAAGTTTAACGAGCGATGTTTTGTGCGTTTATTGGGCGATATGCGATCTTATAATTACGTGCTCGACATTACGCCAGACTTTGATGCTGAGCAATACCGTGTGCGTGCCATCGACTTCGATCAACAATCGTATGAAGGCAAGAAAACCATGTACCTGCCACAATACTTTAAAGAAAATAATCCCATTGTTAAACTGTGCCTGGAACACATCAATATAGAAACAGCACGGCAGTACCAACATGAAGAACGTACCCTTATTGCACGTCGTTTAAAATCGTCACGCTATCGCTTAAAAGATCTTATAGACTGCATGCAGGAAGACACTTTGTCTACACCTGAGAAAACCCATCAACTGAAACAGGAACTGGCAGACTTTCATCAATCAGACGACATGTTGAAATCAACATCAATGGGAGATGTGGTGAAGAATCATTTGAAGCTAATTTTACGCTAGTGCTACTTTAACAAGTCTTTAAGTTGCTCAATGGCTCCTTGGTTTTCGGGCAAGTAGATCGCATTGAGTACCTGCTTGCGCTCCAGTTGGGTGAGGTGCCAACTCAGGGAAATATTGTCCTCTTCTCCGTGGCGCAAATTGAAATTTACTACGTCAATAGAACCATCAAACCACTCGGAGGCGTGCTGTAGTAGCTGGTCGTGGTTGTAATCCTGAATTTTAGTGAAGTTGTTGTAATAGGTGCCAATAGGGGCGCCAAGGGTAGCGAAAAGAGAGTTTACTCCATTGTTCTTCAACTCAAAATCCTTTTGTCGGTCGCGAATCTTAATCAACACCACACCACTGGTATTGCTACTGATCCAATCGCGGAAGGTATACAAGTATTGCAATGATGTTTTTATGCCATAATTGTCGCGCAAACCGGCATCCATTACATCCACTCGTGGTTCGGTTGGCAATGATACTACAGGCATAATATATGGAAAAGTAGCACTCATGCGTAGGGCACTGGTAAAGCGTAGGTTACGGGCATCCTGGTTGGCCAGCAGTCGATTAAACTCTACATTTTCTACCAGTGGCTGATTGCTCACATTAGTTTCGGGAGTGCTATTGCAAAGGAACGAAATGGGTTGCGCTGCAACCAGTAAACGCCTTCCATCATTAATAATAGAAGGAGAGAAGATCATCATAGGAATAATTGCTTCTGCCTCTGGTTGCTGGTAATCACTCAGCTTTTTATCAAGTACCTGGTTGGTGTTTTCTAATAGCCCACGTTCAAATGAGTAAGCCCGATCCTTGAGATAGGAATATCCCCCCACTTCAAACCGCTGATATCGAATAAACATATCGGTAGTAGCAATGCTAAAAGCAATGGGGTTGAGCAGGTCTTTGGAGATATTATGGCAATGCTGCTTGTCGTAAATAGACACGCTACTATCACTCAAGCTTTGTAAATATAGTTCCCTCAAATAGGCAGCACCAATCATCCCACCTGATGAGCCTGCAATGAGTTGGGTATGCTGCATCAATTCACCATTCAGCACACTATCAGTATATTGCATCGTACGGTAGGTCCATAACGATGAACGCAACCCACCACCACTGGTATGGATAATGATTAGTTTGGGTTTTGATCCTGGCAGAGCATCATGGACATTCCTTTGTTTCCATCGCGATAAAATACCTATGGTGTGTTGCACATCGGCTGCATTGAGTGACTTGTTATAAGAAAAATTGGCCAAACTTTGCGTGCTGTATGGTGCTCGATCGCCATGGTAGTTGAGCCCATAGGCCTGGTTGGTGAAATTCATAAAGTCGTAGTGCTGCGAGCCATAGTTAATCAATAGTATAATACCAATTAAGATGGCAAAGGCCCATCCCTTAAACCATGAGAACAGGGCACTGATAACCATAAGTAACATGGTAAACAAGAGCACAATGCTAGCACTGGCAGGGATAGTAAAGGCCGCTGTTTCTCGAAATGACCCGAGCAACAAGAAAGTGCCAATCATCAATAACTCGAAGAAGGAAGCATTGATATGATTTTGCCAAAACACTTTTTTCAGTACTTCCTTATCGTAGTGGGAACTATCGCGAGCTAACTTCACCCTAAAAGGACCACTCATATAGGTAAGCACTTTCCAACTGGTCTCTCTTCGCAGTCGTTTATACCATTTGTTTTTTTTATGGGTGGCTGTTTTAACGGCCTTTTCACGTTGCCTTTCTTCCACTTCCTCGAACGATTTTCCAGCGATCTTAGAAATGTCTTTATTGGTGCGGAAGAAGTAAAATAACGAGAGGAAAAAGAAGACTCCCATGCCTACCAAAAAGCCAAAGATATTGACCGTGATTTCTCCTATGGGTAAAAACTCTTTGGTGAGCTGGAAGTGGATGCTTTGATATAGGTAGGTGACGACAAAAGCAAAGGGAATGATGAAATTGTTGATGCTCCATTTTAGAAATGGTCGCGACAAGGTGGCAATAAATGGAAACCGAAAACCATGCAAAATATAGGTGTAGATGTTGAAGGCCATGATAAACCCTCCACACGAAAATCCCAGGATGGCAAACGACCAAAAGCCTACTTCCCCCAGGTACTCAGGGTAAAGGAAGAGATAGGGAACACCATATTTAGCAGCAAAACTTTGAGTTACATAGCCAAATAGCACCAGCCAGAAGAGAAGGAGGAGGTGATTTTTTTTAAGGTGAAGAAAAAACAATTGAAAAGGAAAGAAATAGACAATTCTTCTCAATCGTTGTTTTATAAACTCGCCATCAGCCATGTCACAAATCAGATCAAAATAAAAAAGCGCGCAACTACTTTATTATTAGTACGTAATTGCGCGCTTAAATGTTGTGGTTTTTGGCCTATATTTTTGAGGCTACCAACGAAAGAATCTCTTCTTCCAATGCAATGGCCTTTGCACGGATGTCGTTGGCCTTTGTAACGATGTCATCTACAAATGCTTTATCCTTTAAATCACCGGTATTAATCTTCACATTCATGAAAGCACCAATAACTGCTGTTCGCGCACATGCAGCACCCACACCGGCATCGGTTACCGAGGCCTGCAAACCACTATCAGCCATTGCTTTCATTACTTCCATCGACTGGTAAGCGGCCTCCATAACACGGAAGGGAATTTGAATGGCGTATTTGGTAGCATCTTGAATGGCTTGCGAACGTGCTGCCTTTTCTTCATCACTATTTTTAGGTAAACGGTAAGCCTCCATAATTTTATTGAACGAGTTGGTGTCTTCATCCACCAGGTACAACAGTTTTTCTTTGTATTGTTGCCCTTTCACTGCCCATTCCGAAAACGATTCCCAACGATCGTCCCAACCACGTTTGTGCGACGATAAGTTAGCAACCATTGTGCCGAGCGATACACCTAATGCACCTACATATGCTGCAATGGATCCACCTCCCGGGGCAGGCGATTCAGAAGCTGTTTCATTGGCAAACGCCACCAAATCCATATCTATTAACTTATTGGTATCATCTCCCAGCATATATTCAATGATCTTCTCCTCGGGGTTAAAAGGAGCCAGATCATCCAGCCCTAACGACTTGATGGCAATCTTAATTTTTTCTCCCTCATCAATACCCAGCGATCGGTTTTGCTTTTTCAAAAAGAAATCAGCAGCATCTAACATGGCTTGTAACGGAATCAACCCTACCAGCTCCGACCCGGTAACACGAATGCCTCTCGATTCGGCCGACTTGCATGTTTCATCAAATGCCTCATGCATAGAGGTAATGTTGATGTTGGTGAGGTTATAGGAGATTTGAGCAATGCCATATTCTTCGATGTACCAGCCAATACCTTTTACCGCTTTTAACTTGCCGGGAATTCTTACTGGTTCGCCATTTTCATCCAGCACTTGCTTTCCAGTAATAGGGTTGCCTTCTCGTTTAATACGTCCTGCCTCGCGAATGTCGAATGCAATGGCATTGGCACGTCGGGTAGAAGTGGTGTTGAGGTTTACGTTGTAAGCAATTAAGAAATCACGTGCACTAATGGCAGTGGCTCCCGTTTTTTTAACATGTGCATCAAATGTAGCTGGACCAAAGTCGGGTTTCCATTCGGGTTTAGAAAGCTTGTCTAATCCCTCATATTCGCCCGACCGGCAATGAGCGAGGTTGCGACGTGCGTCAATGGTGGCAGCATTTTCATAGAAATAGCCAGGAATGTTCAATGCTTCGCCTACCCTTTTTCCAAGACGATGTGCATACTCGGCTGTTTCTTCCATGCTAATTCCTGCGATCGGAATAAGCGGACAAACATCGGTAGCGCCCATGCGAGGATGTTCGCCTGAATGCTTGCTCATGTCAATCAGTTCAGAGGCTCTTTTAATGAGTAAAAAAGCAGCTTCAATCACTTGTTCCGGAGCACCTACAAAAGTGATGACCGTTCTGTTGGTAGCTTTACCTGGATCAACATCCAACAACTTTACGCCTTCTACCGTTTCAACAACGGAGGCAATTTCATTGATTTTAGCGGAATCTCTCCCTTCGCTGATGTTGGGAACACATTCAATTAATTGCTTGCTCATAGTGATTTGCTGTTTAAATAATTCAATTGATTAAGGGCAACAAAGCTAACCAATTATTCGTGAAATATTGGTAACAAATCGAGCAATTTATAGCCCCTTTTTTAACGGGTTCGTAAGGCAGTACGATACAGAAATAAGGAACAATTGCTGCTGCTTAAAAAGAGAATAATATTGTACCTTTGAGCAAACAGAACACTCCATGTTAAAATTCATTACGACTTGCTGCTGCACGCTCATATGCATATCGGTATTCAGCCAATATAGCTATACTTCACCCATCAATGGGTCGGAATACCACTCAACAGAAACATCGATCTTGCTTCGGCCCGCCAACGGGTTTGATCGTGAGGCCATTGTTGCTAACGAAATATCGGTAGTAGGAACTGTAAGTGGAGTTCACAGCACCTCGATGAAATTTGCCACCGATGGTCGTACCATCATCATTGATCCTGATGAGCCTTTCGTTAGGGGAGAGGAAGTAACGGTAAACATTGCTGAAGGAGGCTTGCCTGCACTTGTCTTGCAATTTGCAGTGAGCAGCAAGCAAGTAGCGCACAAAGAGGAACAACCAGTGCAGTCTCCTTATCGATTAAAAGGAGGGGGAGCACCAGCCAATTTCCCGGCAGTAAACATCACCAACATTAATCCAGCCCCAGGGAAAATATTCTTTAGAAACCGTGAATTTGCCATCCCTTCTGATCGCTTTTATGCCATTGTAAACAATGCATGGGATCCTGAGTTTTGGGTGCAAAGCAATGGGAAAGGACAAGGGCTTAACATTAACCACAACGGTTACCTTACCTACTACGATTTACCTAATAAACAATTCATGGTCATGGATTCATCGTACATGGTTATCGATTCATTTGCCTGTTTAAATGGTTATACTTCTACCGGACACGAATTTCAAATTTTCCCAAATGGAGATGCTTTCATACAGGCTTATGATCCGCAGCCTGTAGACATGAGTCAGGTAGTTGCTGGTGGCGATCCCAATGCTATAGTCACCGGATTAATTGTACAACAAATAGATGCCAATAAAAACCTGGTATTTCAATGGCGAAGTTGGGATCATTTTCAAATTACCGATGCGGTGGGGATAGATCTGACTGCCGCTACAGTAGATTATTCGCATGGCAATGCGATAGAATTAGACAATGACGGAAACATCATGATATCGTCACGGCACATGAATGAGATCACCAAGATCGACTTAAACACTGGCAATATCATCTGGCGTTTTGGAGGAGCAAACAATGAGTTCATCCTGGTTGGAGACACCATGTGGTTCAACCGACAGCACGACATCAGGCGTATTGCTAATGGTAATGTAACGTTGTTTGATAATGGGAATTTACACGTTCCTTCACGTTCTTTTGTGCGTGAGTATACCCTCGATGAAATTAATAAAGTAGCTACACAGGTATGGAGCTATGAGCACCCACAAGGAGTTTACGGACAGGCCATGGGAAATGCACAACGCTTACCCAATGGTAACACATGGATCAATTGGGGATGGCCGCAAGCAGGAGAACCCAATATGACAGAGGTAGATGCTAACGGTAATATTATATTTGAAGTAGACTTCTTAGTAGATGATAATCGCATCTATCGAAGCTTTCGTCATGAATGGAATCCTGTTTCGGTAGGCATTCATGAAACGCGAGCAACAAATTTGATACAATTGTATCCCAACCCTGCTTCCGGGCAGGTTACAGTACATCTTAATCTGAACGAATCGGTAGCAGGTACTTTAACCCTCATTGACCCTAAGGGCAGCATTGTATGGGAGCAAACCCGAGAGTGGCAGCAAGGAGGTCATCAAGTACAGTTACCAAATGCATTGACAAAAGGGTTGTATCTGGTACAATTGACTACTGATAAAGAACGCTGGAGCAAAAAACTAATGGTTCGATAACCCCATGCTAAACGAGCTGGAGCAGTTCTATTTAAAACAGGAAGAACCCAATCGAAGTTGCTTGTTGGCAATGCGTCAATGGGTGCTTCAGCACTATCCTCACTTTACTGAAACACGTAAATATGGTATGCCTTGTTTTTGTTATTATAACAAAGCTTGCTGTTATCTTTGGACGGACAAAAAAACCAATGAACCCTATATACTTATGGTAGAAGGGAACTACTTAAAACATTCACAATTGGAAAGTGGTGATCGAGCCAGAATGAAGATTTTAAGAATAAACCCTAACAACGATTTGCCGATAGCTACAATAAAAGCAGTATTGGATGAAGCAATAATGCTTTATGAAAATGGAACCATTAGCATCAAGAAAAAGTAATTAGCGATGTATACCAAAAGAAACTATTCGTTCAAAGACATGATTCGCTGGACACAGCACGATGTCTATAAATTCATTATTGTAGGAGCAATACCTGTTTTATTATATACGGTATTGGACTTTAAGTGGCTACACCTACCGTGGTTGCCCATTGCGCTGGTAGGTACTGCTGTGGCATTTCTGGTCAGTTTTAAAAATAATGCATCGTATGGTAGGCTATGGGAAGCCAGGAAAGTATGGGGAGGCATTGTAAATACATCACGTTCGTTCAGCATGATGGTAAATGATTATGTGAATAATGAACATGCCAAACACCCTAAAACGGAAGAGGAATTACAGGCCATTAAAACAACATTGGTGCATCGGCATGTAGCATGGATGACAGCACACCGTTATGCTTTGCGGAAAGAGAAAACCTGGGAAACTTTTTTGAAGCGCAAAAGCAATAAACGGTATAGCGAATATTATGATGTAAGGGAATGGAGAATACCATTTGAAGAAGCAGTAGCATCTTACCTCAGTGAAGCTGAATTTCAACAAATTTCCAACAAAACTAACAAAGCAGCAGCATTGTTATCGTTGCAATCCAACCACCTACGACGTTTAAAAGAAGAGGGGTACATTTGGGAGTTTTCTCATTTGGAGTTGGAGAACCAATTGGTAGAGTTATTTACCCTACAGGGTAAAAACGAACGAATCAAAAATTTCCCATACCCCAGGCAATTTGCTACCTTGAACCTATTTTTTGTGTGGATTTTCATCTTGCTCTTGCCTTTTGGTATCATGAATGAGTTTGATAAAATAGGAGTGCAGTTGGCTGCTGAAGTGCAAGGCATGATTGAAGGGCCGCTAAAAGCTTGTTATGAGGCCATTGCAAAGCATTTTGTATGGCTGTCGCTTCCTTTTAGTGTTATTATTTCATGGATTTTCCACACCATGGAGCGTATTGGAGAAGTGAGTGAAAATCCTTTTGAAGGAACAGCCAATGATGTACCTATTACCACCATGGCACGAGGCATTGAAATCGACATGCGTGAAATCATTAATGAACCTGCAGAAGTTATTCCCGAGCCTATTCCTATGAAATACGACATCCAAACATAGCAACGAGTTATTTTATTTTCAGAACAATCAATCCCAACAAGTTCCCTAAATTTGTAGCAAACAGAACATTATGAAACATTGGCTTTTATGCACAAGCATGCTTATTGCAGCGCTCACAGTAAGTGCACAATACATCTATCACTCTCCAATAGATGGATCGGAATTTCACCACCCTGAAACAAATATCATTCTGCGTACAAGTAACCAGGTAGATGCTAGTTCGTTATTGCCGGAAAAGGTATTGGTAGTAGGAGATGTTAGTGGTGTACACCAAGTGGAGGTACAGTTGGTAGAAGATCAACGAACCATTTTAATACAACCTACTATTCCTTTTGACCGTGGCGAACGAATAGAAGCTCATGTGCAAGCAGGATTTAAGACGATGGATGGTGTTGAATTAGCTCCTATATCACTTGAGTTTTGGGCCAATTCGAAACAAGCTGAACATTCGATGCAGTTAGAAGAAGAGTTGCCTCCTTATAGCTATGAAAGGGGAGGAGTGCCGGCAAATTTCCCAACGGCGGTGGTAAATGTAAATACCAATCCCGCACCGGGAAAGTTGTTTTTTCGCACCAACCCTAGCGTAGCCACTGATCGATTCATGGCCATTACCGACAATACCCTCGTACCAGAATATTGGTCGCAGAGCAATCAGGCGGGGCAATGTTGGAGTGTTGCACGTAACGGTTATCTGATTTACTTCGACCGGCCGAATGCCCAATTTATGATGCTTGATTCATCGTATGTAAAAATCGATTCTTTTGCTTGTGGTAACGGCTATTCAGCTAACGGCCACGAATTTCAAATACTGCCCAATGGCCATTCATACCTAATGGTGTACGATGAGCAAGTGGTTGACATGAGTCAAATTGTTACAGGAGGAAACCCTAATGCGCTTGTTACTGGTTTAGTATTGCAAGAGCTCGATCCGAATAAAAATGTCATTTTCCAATGGCGCAGTTGGGACCACTTTCAAATCACAGATGCCTGGCATGCAGACTTCACTTCAAGCAATATCTCTGCTGTACATGGCAATGCCATAGAAATTGATACCGATGGTAATATGATGATAAGCTGTCGTGCCTTAGATGAAATCACAAAAATTGATTTAAATAATGGTAACGTTATATGGCGTTGGGGAGGGTTGAATAACGAATTTACGCTCATTAATGATACCTTACCTTTCGACTCACAACACGACATTCGCAGGCTACCCAATGGCAATGTTACCTTGTATGATAATGGGAAATACCATTCGCCACAAATATCAAGTGCTCGTGAATATACATTAGATGAAGTGAACAAAACCGCTACCCTGGTATGGGAATATTACCACCCTCAAAATGTATATGGTCGTGCTATGGGCAATGTACAACGTTTACCCAATGGCAACACCTGGATTAACTGGGGGTGGGTAGTACCTGGGCAACCCAACTTTACGGAAGTAGACATCAACGATAACATTGTTTTTGAAGCTACCTTCGACGACAGTAGTAATAAACTTTATAGAAGCTATCGCACGCCATGGAATCCTTTGTCTACTGAAGTAGAAGAAGAAGCTACAGGTGCTGAAACGGTAATGGCTTACCCTAATCCTGCTAACGAGCAAGTAACATTACAGTTTGAACTAACACAACAAACGGCTACCATTGTTTGGTACAATGCATTGGGGAAAGTAATGGAACAACAACAGGTAACTGGCACAGGAATGCAAAACCTGGTCGTCAATACTGCTCAATGGAAAAAAGGGGTATATCTTTACCAGTTGTATACTGAAACAGCTACAGCAACAGGAAAAGTGGCAATAACACATTAACAAATGAAGCAGCGAGGATGGATGGGGCTTTTTTTTGCCCTTACATGGTGGGGATGCACCTCTACCGTGGAAAACGACGAAGTGGTACAGCCACTTCAAGACAGCACCTATACATTATTCAATGCTGTTGCTGCCTCGCACTCCAACATAACCTTTACCAATACCATTACGGAAGATGTTGAAAACAACTATTTCAAGTACCAATATGTGTACAACGGAGGTGGGGTAGCAGTTGGTGATTTCAATAACGATGCATTGCCTGATGTTTATTTTACGGGCAACATGGTGAAAGACCATTTATACCTTAACAAAGGAGCATTAAGCTTTGAAGACATTACTGCTTCAGCCATTGCAGAAGGAAATGATGGATGGCATACCGGTGTGACTACTGCCGATGTGAATGATGATGGATGGTTAGACATTTATGTATGTAGATCAGGTAAAACAAATGATCCAAAGCAACTGGCTAATTTACTTTACCTCAACAATGGAGACCTTACTTTTACTGAAAGTGCTGCCAAATGGGGCATTGCTGATACTAACCATTCTACACAAGCCGCTTTTTTCGATTACGATCGGGATGGAGATCTCGATTTGTATGTCATGAATACTCCTGCTGAGTTTGATCTGGCGATTAGCCCCAAAGAGTATTATGCTCTCTTTGAGTCACGTAAAAATCGTTCCGACCGCCTGTACCGCAATGAAGGAAACAGGTTTGAAGAAGTATCGTACAGTGCAGGCATTAACAACCATGCCTTTGGCTTGGGTTTGAGTGTGGGTGACCTAAACGACGATGGATGGCCTGATATTTATATTGCCAACGACTATGATGAAGGCGATTATATGTTCATCAATCAGCAAAATGGCACCTTTCGTGAGGAGATAAAACAGCGCACCAAACACATCTCTAATTTTGGGATGGGAACCGATATTGCCGATTTTAACAACGATGGCTACCTTGATATTGTTGAGCTAGACATGGCCTTTGCCGACCATGTACGATCCAAACGAAACATGGCCTCTATGTCGACCGAGAAATTTTGGGGAATGGTAGAGCAAGGAAAGCACTTCCAATACATGGTGAACACCTTGCAAATGAACAATGGCAACAATAATTTCAGCGAAGTGGCTCAACTGGCAGGCATTGCAAAAACCGACTGGAGTTGGGCACCGCTGTTTGCTGATTTCGATAACGATGGCGACAAAGATCTGGTGATTACCAATGGATATAAACGTGATGCTAAAGACCGCGACTTTCAAAATAGCCTGGAAACAGCCATTAAAGAAAAGGGACAACTTACGTTTGAAGAAACGATGGCATTGATGCCTTCCACAAAAATTCGCAACTACCTGTTTGCCAACAATGGCGATCTCACTTTTAAAGAGCAATCAGAAGAATGGGGGTTCGATAAAGCCATTAACTCTAATGGTGTAGCCTATGCTGATTTTGATAACGATGGCGATTTGGATTTGGCCATCAATAACATTGATGAACCGGCATCTATTTACGAAAACAAAGTGAATAAACGTCAAAACTATTTGCGCATTAAACTGATTGGCATTGCCGGAAATAAATGGGCATATGGAGCAAGGGTGACCATTGCTTCGGGTGATGAAGAGCAAGTGCAGGAACTTCAAGCTACACGAGGTTTCCAATCGGCCGTTGAGCCGGTATTGCATTTTGGGTTAGGCCAACGAACCAATGTCGATTTACTTACTGTGCAATGGCCTGATGGAAAGATAACAACGATGAAAGGAGTACAGCCTAATCAGTTGTTAAATGTAGATGCCAATGGTGCAACACATGCATCAAACAATGCCAGTGTAGCACGGCCTTTCAGTTTTGCTCCGCAAAATCTGGGCATCAACTACATGCACAAAGAGAATCCATACAACGATTTTGCAAAAGAAATTTTGTTGCCGCATAAGCAGTCGGCCAATGGACCAAGCATTAGTACTGGTGATGTGAACGGTGATGGGTTGGATGATTTCTATATTGGTGGTGCCAGTGGGTCGGCAGGAGCCCTGCATGTGCAAACTACCAATGGCACTTTTACCATAGCACCTAACCCAACTTTTGAGGCAGACAAGGCATGTGAAGACCTGGGGTCATTGCTATTTGATGCCGATGGGGATGGCGATCTTGACTTGTATGTGGTAAGTGGTGGTAATGAAGTAGCACAAAATAGTAAGTTGCTGCAGGATCGATTATATTTTAATAATGGACATGGACAATACAAGAAAAGTGCCGGTGCGTTGCCCGAAATGTTGAGTAGTGGAAAAAAGGTGATTGCGGGTGATTACGACAATGATGGCGACCTGGACTTGTTTGTAGGAGGAAGAATAGTACCTGGGAATTACCCCATGCCAGCGCGCAGTTACCTGTTGCAAAATGATGGAGGTAAGTTTATTGACGCGACTAAACAGGAAGGCCCAGGTTTGGAAACCCCTGGATTGGTAACCGATGCTGCCTTTACTGATTATGACAACGATGGTGATCTCGACTTGTTTATAATAGGGGAGTGGATGACATTAACCTTATTTAACAATGAATTAGGCGATTATCGTTACCGTTATGAGAATATAACAGAGCATGTAAAGTTGAATAATACTGAAGGATTTTGGTACAGCCTATTGCCGGGTGATTTCGATAATGATGGTGATATAGACTTTGTGGCCGGAAACTTTGGAAAGAACCACAAGTTCAAAGGAAGCATCGATAAGCCATTTAATGTTTACTGTGGCGACTTTGATGGAACAGGCACCAATGATATTGTACTAAGTAGTTACCAAAATGGCAAAAACTACCCTGTGCGTGGCCGAGAATGTTCTTCAGAGCAAATGCCCTTTTTACAACAAAAATTCCCTACCTATAAGGAGTTTGCTGAGGCCGATCTGGTTACTCTGTATACCGAAGAACAACTTAATAATGCATTGCACCTGGAAGCCAAATACTTCAAAAGCTCCTTTATTCGTAACAATGGTGATAATACCTTTACGGTAGAAGCATTGCCCAATGCGGCACAAATCGCACCGGTAATGGGAATGGTGATGTTCGACATTAACAAGGATGGGCATAAAGACATAATCATGGCAGGCAATCATTTTGATGCCGAGGTGGAGACAGTGCGTCACGATGCAGGAATAGGGATGTGTTTGTTGGGGGATGGTACAGGCAAGTTTAAACCTATGTCGGTGATGGAGTCAGGGTTTTATGCACCAGCTAATGTAAAAGATGTGCAAATGGTATTTGTTGGTGTTGAAAAACAACCTGTTATATTGGTCGCCAACAATAATTTTGTGTTGCAGGCTTTTGTGTTAAATGCTATAGCACTCTAGTAATACAGCGTATGGTTAGCATTGCTCATTGACCTGTATTTATATCTAATCCTTCCATTTCGTTGATGTTGATAAAAATCCATGGTTTTTCAACTTTTTTGGCGTAACTTCGTGCCTCTTAAAATCCAAAACTAAAATAATACACTTATGATGAATTCTACTTTTAAGCTAATGACCTTGGCTGTAGTGATGTCATTTTTGACGTTAACGGCTGCTGCTCAGGTTCATTTAAGCGAAGACTTTAACAACGGTTGGCCTGCAGGTTGGACTACTATCGATGGTGATGGTGGTACTTACAACGCTAACCTGGGATGGGTACCTAACTCTGGTTCATGGAGAATCTTAGAAGACTATGACACTACTGGTGTGATGGATTCTGCTGCAGTTAGCTCATCGTGGTATGATCCTATTGTCCCTGCTGATGACTGGATGATTACTCCACAAGTTACTTTGGGTGCTGCTCCTCAAATTTCTTATGACGAGAAGGCACAGGATCCTGCTTATCCTGATGGATACGAGTTGAGAATCTCGACCACTACTCCAGATGCAGCTGGATTTAACGCTAACCCAGCAATTTACACTGTAGGGGCTGGTGCTAACCCTGCTGTACGTCAAACATTCAGCTTAGCTACTTACGCGAACCAAAGCGTTTACTTAGCATGGCACAATAACTCAACTGACATGTTCACGTTGATGATTGATAATGTTGTTATTGACGAGATTCCTGGTGGTGAAGATGCTGCTGTTACTGCAGTTGATGCAATTCACACTACTTACACTCAACTTCCTGTTGGATTGGGTATTGGTATTGATTTAGGTGGTACAATTGAGAACACGGCTGCTGGTACAGTAACCAACGCTCAATTGAATGCTGATGTTGAATTGGTAGGTACAGGTTCTGTATACACTACTTCTTCTGCTGGTGTAACATTAACTGCTGGTCAAACTTCTACTGAGAACTTAGGTAACTTTGTTCCTGTACAAGTAGGTCAATACGTAGTGCACTATGATGTTACTATTGCAGAAACTGATCAAAATGCAGCAAACGATGTAATGATGTCTGATACCATTATGGTAACTGACTCTACCATAGCTAAAGACGATGCAATCATTACAGGTACTTTAGGTATCGGTGCAGGTACCATCGGTTGGTTGGGTAACCAATTTACCATTCCTGCTTCTGATGATTTAACTTCTATTACCTGGTTGATTGATCCTAATGCAACAGGTACTATGGACGGGCAGTACACAAGGGCACAAGTTCTTGACATGAACGGAGGTACTCCTAACGCTGTTCTTTTTGAAACTGATTCAATGATGATTAACGGCCCTGGTCCTCACTTAATCACTATGGCTGCACCTGTTACAGTTCCAACTGACTTTGTATTGGTTGTGGTTGAGCCTGATTCAAATACTGTATTGGGAACTACTTCTGCAATCTTTACTCTTGGAACTGGCTGGGTGGATTTCCCAGGTAACCCATTTGGTGGCTGGTCTAACAACGAAGATTTCAACTTCAACGTAACTTATTTCCTTCGTGGCAACTTTGCCGATTCTACTGGTGTAGGCCTTGAGGATGTTGCAATGACTGATGAAGACGGAATCATCATCTCTGCTTATCCTAATCCTGCAGTTAGCAATGTAAACTTAAACGTTGCTTTTGTAGACCAAACTGACTTTACTGTTGAAGTAATGAACAGCTTAGGTCAGGCAGTACACACCGAGTCATTCAGAAATATTAGCACTATGAACAAAACCATTAGTGTTGATAATTGGGCAGCTGGTGTTTATACCATTAATGTAACGACTTCTGAAGTGCGTAAAACACTTCAGTTTGTGAAACAATAGTTTCGTTTTACGATTCATCTCGGAGAAGCCCCGACCGAAAGGTTGGGGCTTTTCTTTTTTCTGATAAGCAACAACCTATATCTTTCTTTACTTAAGGTAATTTGTAAAGCAAGATACTCCCTCCACTGAAGCTTTAATAAATCATTTTCTGATACCAGATCCTGACTTTTTTCAGACCTATTATTGCTGGTGTTTCTTGTTATAAATACGTATATTCAATTATTGTTATTTGACATACTGCTTTACTCAATTTCTATAAACCACTAATCTTGTATTGCTCATTGAGCAATACGAACTAACACTAAAAACCAAATGAAAACTATGAAAACCAAGCTATGGCATGGCATGCTTGTCTTTGGACTCATGCTTGCATGTTATGGTTGGAGTTATTCGCAAAATGCGAACAATCCACCCAACAAAATCATGTTTGTGAACTTGCTGTTCGAGCAAGATAACAATGGTAACCGAAGCATTGATATACTGAGTGCTAAAGTAACCGAAGGAAAGTTAAAAACATACAAACAAAAGCGCTATACCACCAAAAGTGGTGAGTTGCTTTTACAGCCCGGTAAAATCCTTTGTACACTACTCGATCAAAGTGGTGCGGTAATGAGCCAAACGATGATCGATGACCCCTTGTACAAAGAGTTGGAATACCCAGGTGAAGACGGGCATATGGAAACAGCTTCCGTTCGTTTAAATTCAGAGCGCTACTCCATCCGACTGCCTTTTAACAGTCAGTACGATTCAATGAAGCTGGAAAAAATAAAAGACGACCTTTCAGTAAAGGAAATACAAACTGTAAAACTATAAACCGCCATGAAAAAACTAATAACCAATTTGGCGGTTTTGACAATGGTGTTTAGCACTGTTGTTACTGCCAATGCACAGGTGTTTAACGTAGACACCATTATGAAAAATGGAGATCTTGACAAACGCATCAACATTGTGTTTTTGGGAGATGGTTATCAAAGCACTGAATTGGGTGCATACCACAATGATGTGCAATTTGCCTTCGATTCGCTGTTTAACACTCCACCGTTTAAAGAATACAAGAATTACTTCAATGTATTTGCGGTAGACGTGATCTCTGCTGAATCAGGTGCAGATCACCCACAAACAGCCAACGATGAAACCTTCACTCAGCCACTGGCTGATGTGAATACTGTAATGGATGTGTCATTTGATATTGGAGGCATTCACCGACTGGTATACCCAAAATCAGGTAGTGGTGTATTCAATGTTTTGCAAGATAATTTCCCCATGTACGATGAGGTGATGATTGTTTCTAACTCACCCTATTATGGAGGAGGAGGAGGAGCCTGGGCGGTGTTTACTGCTCATCCTGCTTCCCCCGATGTGGCTATTCATGAATTGGGCCATTCTTTCGGTCACCTGGGTGACGAGTATAATGGTTCAAATACCTTTTGTGGTGAACGTCCTAATGTGACAGGCGAAACGGATCCTAACCTTATCAAATGGAAGCAATGGATTAATCCAGGTACGCCCATTCCAACAACTTACGATCCGTTGGATCCTGATCGTGTGGGCTTGTTTGAAGGAGCAGGTATTAAAACCAACGACTGCTACCGCCCTCGTTACCGTTGTAAAATGAGAAGCCTTGGCGTGCCTTTTTGCCAGGTATGTATCGAGCAAATGGTTATTCAAACCCATAATGCTGTATCAGCTATCGAAAGTTATGCACCTACAGCAAGTAACATCAACGTAGGCCCCAATACCACGGTGAGTTTTAATGTAGATGTAATACAGCCCGACCCGGCTACTATGTTAATAGAGTGGGTGGTAAATGGTAATGTATTGGCAAGTGGAACAAATGCATTCGATTTTACTACGGGTAGCGAAGTGTGTGGTTATCAGGTAGTGGCTCGCGTTAAAGATACTACCCCTTTCGTAAGGAAATACATGGAGCCGGATTCGGTGGTGTGGTTTATCGGTGATAATGTATCCGATTTCCTGGGTAATGATACCACAGTATGTCGTGGCGAATCATTCGTATTGAATGCCATTGATGGTTCGGATTATCATTGGGAGCCTTCTTTTGGGTTGAGCTGTACAGATTGTCAGAACCCCACAGTAACGCCCTACTTTACGCAAACCTATCACGTAAGTGCAGTAGATTTAAATGGCTGTTTTGTAACCGATGAAATTACCATTACTGCAGGCGGACCTTCTGTATTTATTTCCGGAGGATACCAGGTATATCCAGGTTATGCACCGTTAGAGTGTACCGATCTTTCAGCATTTGTATACCAGGGTGTAGCTCCATACACCTACCAATGGAGTACTGGCGAAACAACGCAAACCATTAATGTTTGTCCAAGCACTTCCACACAATACAGTGTAACGGTAACCGATGCTACTGGATGTTCTACTACAGAAACATTCTATATAGTTGCTATTGATGTAAGATGTAACGATGGAGAAAACAATGGAAACAATGAGGATAAAATCCTACTGTGCCATGCTCCTCCTGGGCAATTGTACAACTGTCAAACCAATTGTGTAGGTGCAAGCTCTGTTCAAAACCACCTCGATCATGGTGATTATATTGGGCCATGTCGTCCACGTGGTTGTGGCATAATTATCTTTAACGATGGAGAAGAAATAGAAGCAGCTCCTGAGGGTGACTTAAATAACCATCAGGGACATGCCCATCCACATACCATTTTACACACTGCACCTAACCCGTTTAGCGGCCTGGTAAACATTGAAGTGTATGTGGAGAATCGTGCACGGGTAGAAATTTATATCACCGACATTGCTGGCCGGTTGATTAAAACCATCCGACCCGGTGAGTTGGAAAATGGTACCTATAAATTCGAGTGGAATGGTACTGCTGAAGATGGTGGTAGCCTATCTAATGGCATCTACACTTGTAAAGCTGTAGTTGGAGGTAAAACCGCTGTAAGTAAGATGATACTGATGCGATAAGTCAATAAGGAATTGAGTAATACTATCGTCCCGCCTTTCGATACTACTTAGTAGTATGAAAAGGTGGGACGTTTTTTTCTAGCCCCTAAGCTAGAGTAGATATAACGTTGGAGGAATAAGACAAGTATCTACGATTGAATTTCTCCGTTCAAAATTACCTTGTCCACCAGATTACTACCAAATGAGTAGGGGAGAAAAGCATAGGAAGGCATAGGTTTTGTGATAAATAGGTTGGCTCGTTTCCCCAGTGCAATACTACCATGGGTGTCGCTTAGCCCCATGGCATAAGCCGAGTTAATGGTAGCAGCATTGATGGCTTCTTCTGGAGTCATCTTCATCTTAATGCAAGCCAACGATAATACAAATGGCACATTTCCTGATGGAGTAGATCCCGGGTTGTAGTCCGTGGCTAGTGCAACGGGCAAGCCAGCATTTATCATCTCACGAACTGGAGCATATGGAATACTTAGAAAAAAAGAACAGGATGGCAAGGCTGTGGGCATAGTAGTGCTCCCCTTCAATGCTTCAATGTCTTCTGGGTTCATCACTTCCAAATGATCTACTGATAATGCGCCATGTTTTACCCCCACTTGCAGCCCACCAATAGAGGTAAATTGGTTGACATGTATTTTTGGCGTTAAACCGTGTTTTGCGCCAGCGGAAAGGATGCGGTCGGTTTCTTCTGGTGTAAAGTAATTGGTTTCACAAAACACATCAATGTATTCTGCCAGTCCTTCTTGCTCTATTGCAGGAAGCATTTCATTGATAATAGCATCGATGTACGCTTCGCGATTTTGTTTGTATGCGGCAGGAATGGCATGGGCTCCCAGGAAATTTGCTTTAATGGTGAGTGGACTTACTGCTTTCAATCGTTTAATAACTCGTAGTATCTTTAGCTCGGCTTCTACAGATAGGCCATAGCCGCTTTTGATCTCTATGGCACCTGTACCCGAATTCATCACTTCATTTAACCGAACCAATGCAGCTTCAAACAACTCGTCTTCAGAAGTATCTTGTAGTCGCTTGGCGGAGTTCAAAATCCCACCACCTTTTTGTGCAATCTCTTCATAGGTCAGCCCATTGATACGATCCACAAATTCTCCTTCACGGCTTCCAGCGTATACCAGGTGCGTATGCGAATCGCACCACGAAGGAAATACCATACAGCCATCAGCATCAATCACTTCTAAATCGCGCCAATCGGCAATGCCAGGCCAATCTTCCATTTTGCCAAATGCAGCAATTACTCCATGATCAATGGCCAGGTAAGCATTTTCAATTACTTTCAATTCAGCCATGTCGGCACCAGCTACCATGGAGCGCGGTTGCTCCTCAACCTGTACTAGTGCTTTTATGTTTTTAATAAAAATTTTCATCGTTATTTTTTTTGCATAAACACATCCATCTCTTTAGTTATTTGTACCACTAAATTGGCTGTTCGAATAAAAAACCACGGATCAATGTTTTCGAATACATCTGTAGGTTGATGATAATCGGCATGATCTTCAACACCTAAATAAATAAAGGGAATTGATTTTTTATGAAACGGAGCATGATCCGACATCATTGTCCAATCATCGTACCCCATAGAGGGTTCATCATGACCAAAAGAAACCTTTATTGCACTTTGAGTTGCAAGACTTTCTAGCGGTGCTTTCAATTCAGGATAATGATGTGTGCCACAAACATATATTTCGTGTTGATCGTTTCTACTGATCATATCGAGGTTTACGTTCAATACCATGTTCTTTATAGCCACAGGGCCTTCCTTCACTAAAGCTTTAGCGCCATCAAGGTTAATTTCTTCGGCATCCAGTGCGGCAATTAATATAGAATGGTCAGCAGGGTGCTGGTTGAAGTACTTCGCAGCGGCCAATATGCCAGCAACACCAGAAGCGTTATCGTCGGCACCATTATACATTGCTCCATTTTCGATGCCCAAATGATCGTAATGACCAGTTAACACAATGTACTTGTCAGGAAACTTTTTCCCTGGAATATAGCCAAGTAGGTTAACTCCTTGTTGAGATTTCCCTCCATCTTTAAAGGTGAATTCTTGTTGATATGAATCGTTAAACGTTTTTAAGCCGATGGTTTGCATTCGACTTACAATGTATTCTTGTGCTTTTAAATTGCCACTGGTGCCTGTGGCTCGGCCTTCAAACTCGTTCGACGATAATGTTTTTACATCGTTAATTAAAGCCACACTATCGATAACGATATGGTTGGTAGCAACACTTTCACTGCTATCAGCAACAGTATTATTTGCCGCGCCTTCATTGCCTTCAGGCGCAGGAGCACATTGCCCAAAAGCAAATGCCACCAAACCGATTAACAACAAGTATTTATATGTGTTTTTCACCATAATCGGAGGGGGTGTTTTATTCAAATTCTTGACGGATAAAGGTAGTGCATTCCACGCCAAAAAAAGCAGGGATCGACTTTTTTTTCATGTGCTATAAATTAACTGTTGTATTCACTTTAAAAGCACGTTCGAAATTTTAACTTTGTATGTATGGCAGGGAACAGTTTTGGACAGGTATTTCGAATCACCACATTTGGAGAATCGCATGGAGAAGCTCTAGGGGGAGTTATTGATGGTTGCCCTGCCGGACTTGCAGTTGATGTGGAAGCAGTGCAGCAGCAGTTGGATCGTCGCAAACCAGGGCAGTCGAAAATTGTTACTCAGCGTAGGGAAGGTGATGTAGTAGAATTCCTTTCAGGTATTTTTGAGGGGAAGACTACCGGTACTTCAATAGGTTTTGTGGTATACAACGAAAACCAAAAGTCGAAAGATTACGATCATATTAAAGATAAATTTCGTCCTTCACATGCCGACTTTACTTACCAGGAGAAATATGGTAACCGCGATTACCGTGGTGGAGGTCGGTCGTCGGCACGCGAAACGGTGGCACGTGTAGTGGCTGGAGCCATAGCACAACAGTTACTGGCTCATTATGGCGTACATGTATATTCTTATGTGTCAAGCGTAGGGGCTTTGCAGTTAGAAAAAACCTATGCACAGCTTGATTTGCAAGCCATTGATAACAACATTGTGCGATGTCCTGATGAGGAGATGGCTGCGGCCATGATTGCCCATATAGATGCGATACGTAAACAGGGCGATACCGTTGGAGGAGTTATTACGGGAGTGGTGAAGAAAACGCCCGTAGGGTTGGGAGATCCGGTGTTTGATAAACTACATGCTGATCTTGGCAAAGCAATGTTAAGTATCAATGCTGTAAAAGGATTTGAATATGGATCGGGCTTCGATGGCACCACCATGAAAGGATCAGAGCACAACGATGCTTTTGTTAATGCCGAAGGTTCTATTACCACCACTACCAATAGATCGGGTGGTATTCAGGGAGGTATTTCTAATGGGGAGGATATCTATTTTAAGGTAGCCTTTAAACCGGTAGCTACCATTATGCAAGATCAAACATCAGTGAATGAAGAGGGAGATGAAGTAATTGTATCGGGTAAAGGACGTCATGACCCATGTGTGTTACCACGTGCGGTACCCATTGTTGATGCGATGACTGCACTGGTGTTAGCCGATCATCTATTGCGAAACAAAATTGCTAAATTATAAGCCATGAGCTGGAAAAAAATGCCATTACATTGGAAGATTATTATTGGACTGGTACTCGGTGTGGGCTGGGCATTGCTTTCAAGCGCGTTAGGGTGGAGTCAGTTTACCATCGATTGGATCGATCCATGGGGAACTATCTTTATTCGCTTGCTGAAACTAATAGCAGTACCATTAGTGCTCTTTTCCATTATTGCGGGCATTGCCGGACTTACCAATGTTTCTAAGCTTGGTCGAATGGGAGTAAAAACCTTGCTCATGTATTTGGTAACCACCGTAATGGCTGTAGGAATTGGGCTGGTGCTGGTTAACCTTCTTAACCCTGGAAGCTACATTGCTGAAGACCAGCGCATGGAAAACCGGGTAGAATACGAGTTGTGGGTACAGCAAACAGAAGGTGTAGAGTTGCTTGATGGTACCTGTGTTACCTGTAAAACCGATGCTGAAAGCCAGGCCATGGTAGCTCGTGTAACAGAAAAGCTACGAGTGAAAGAAGTAGACCCTTCTATCATGGCCAAACTACAAACGGCTGAACAAACCAAAGATAAAGGGCCTTTACAATTTGTGGTAGATATGGTACCCGATAATCTTTTTATCTCATTGTCGAACAACAAACTGATGTTGCAAATCATCTTTTTTGCCATATTTTTCGGCATTACCCTGGTATTATTGCCTAAGGATAAAACCAAATCGGTCATCGATTTTGTAAATGGGGCCAATGAAGTGTTTCTAAAAATGGTGGAACTCATCATGAAGGCTGCCCCGTTTTTTGTGTTTGCATTGTTGGCAGGAGTAGTATCCAAAATGGCAGGGGATGATCCTGGTAAGGTGGTTGAGATTTTTAAAGGACTCACCAGTTATTCGATTGTAGTGGTATTAGGACTGGGATTGATGATTTTTGTTTTTTACCCGCTCATCATTCGAATGTTGGCAAAGATACCCTACTTCAAATTCTTTAAAGGTATTGGACCAGCGCAAATGTTGGCATTTTCAACCAGCTCAAGTGCAGCCACCTTGCCTGTTACCATGGAATGTGTAGAAGATAACCTGGGAGTATCGCGCAATGTAACCAGTTTTGTGTTGCCTATCGGGGCTACTGTAAATATGGATGGAACCAGTCTTTACCAGGCCATAGCAGTTGTGTTTTTAGCACAAATGCACATGGTAGACCTTACCTTGGGACAACAACTCACCATTGTGTTTACTGCTACTTTGGCATCCATAGGTTCGGCAGCAGTGCCTAGCGCTGGATTGGTAATGATGATTATTGTACTGCAATCGGTAGGGTTAAACCCAGCATGGATTGCCATTATATTTCCGGTAGATCGAATATTAGATATGTGTAGAACGGTAGTGAATGTTACTGGTGATGCCACAGTATCATCAGTAATAGCCCACTCAGAAAACGAATTACACCCACCTCAATAAACCAACAACCATGAGTGCGAAAAAAACAAAGAAAAAGAAGAGCTTATTCAGACGAATCATCAAATGGTTTGCCTATCTATTGTTGCTGCTCATCGCGGCCATTATCATCTTACCCATTGTGTTTGAAGATGAAATAGTACAAGCCATTAAAGACATTGCGAATGAAAGTGTGAATGCGAAAATTGATTTTGGAGAATATGACCTTACCATATTTAGCAGTTTTCCTGACTTTACGTTGGAAATGAATGACGTTTCGGTGGATGGAGTAGAGGAGTTTGAAGGGGTTAGCCTTGCTAAGGTGGATAAGTTAGTTGTTACCATCGATTTGATGAGTGTGATTAACGGTGAAAAGTATGAATTGCATAAAATTGGGTTGTATACGCCTGCTATCCATGCCAAAGTATTGGAAGATGGCAAGGCCAACTGGGATATTGCTATAGCCGACAGTACAGCTACCGAAGAAGTGGTAGAAGAAGCAGGTGAAGAATTGGCTTTTAGTGTTGGCTTAGAGGAATTGATTGTAGAAAATGGCACCATTATTTACGATGATGCATCGCTCAATACCTACATGTCGTTGGTTGGCCTAAACCACACTACCAGTGGTGACTTTACGCAAGATATCTTTGTAATGAAGAACAGTACCACCATCGATACGGCCGACTTTTCGTTTGAAGGGGTTAAATACATGCATAAGGGTTATGTAGATCTCAAAGCCGATTTAGATATGGATATGCCCAATATGAAGTTTACCTTCAAAGAGAATGAGGTGAAAGTGAATGAACTGGTATTAGGGTTTGATGGATTTGTGGCTATGCCGGCAGATGACATTGACATGGATATTACGTTTCAGGCAAAGCAAACAGAATTTAGAAACTTGCTTTCGATGGTTCCTGCAGTGTTTAAGAGGGATTTTGCATCGGTGAAAACATCGGGTAAATTAGGGTTGGATGGTTATGTAAAAGGTACTTACAATGAAGAGTTGATGCCTGCCTTTGCGGCCAACCTAAAAGTGGATGATGCTCGATTCCAGTACCCAGATCTTCCTGCAGCTGTGGAAAACATTCAAATTGATGCCGGTGTGAAAAGTGAAGGAGGAAAAGACCTCGACAATACCATTGTTGATGTTTCTAAATTCCACATTGAGTTGGCTGCCAACCCGGTAGATGTTCGCTTAAAAGTAACCACTCCCATTTCCGATCCAAACATCGATTGCAGCATTAAGTCGCAATTAGACCTCGCCAACCTTGCCAAGGTAGTACCCATGGAAGAAGGGGAGGAGTATAACGGAAAAATTACTGCCGATGTAACATTGAAAGGGCGTATGTCGACCCTTGAAAATGAGCAATACGAAGAATTTCAGGCATTGGGGCAAATCATCTTGCTCGATATGAACTATAAAAGCGCAGATGTGCCTTATGGCATGGCTATCAGCAAGTCGTATTTCAATTTCTCTCCTCAATTTTTGGAGTTGTCGACTTTTGAATCTACCATTGGACAAAGTGACTTGAACGCCAATGGGCGCATTGATAATTACCTGGCTTATGTATTCAAAGACGAACCACTTACAGGTACCTTTAATGTAAGTTCGAACTCGTTTGATTTGAACGAATTAATGGCCGGTTACGAGGAGGAAGAAGGAGAAGCGGCACCTGCAGAAGGAGGGGAGTTGCCTGCTGAGGAAACAGAGTTATCGGTAATAGAGGTGCCTAAGAACATTGATTTTACCATGGGAGCAAGCTTTGGTAAGCTAATTTATGATCAAACCGAAATTACAGGAGTAGATGGTCAGGTTATTGTGAGGGACCAACAAGCTATTCTTAAAGATTTAAAAATGGAGGTGTGCGAAGGAGATGTGTTACTTAATGGTACCTATAACACAGTGAACCCAAGCAAGCCTGCGGTAGATTTTAAATATTCTATTGCCAATATGGACATTAAGCAGTCGGCAACGGCTTTTAACACTGTCGATAAGATGGCGCCTATTGCCAAGAAATGCACCGGTAAATTTTCTACTGATCTGAACTTGAAACTGGAGATGGATGATAAGATGGAGCCCATCTATGAGTCTATTACTGGTAATGGTACTCTTACCTCAAATAGTGTATACATAGAAGGGTTTGAGCCTTTGAATAAATTGGCCAGTGCTTTAAAGATTGATCGTTTGGCAAAACAAACCATCAATGATGTAAAAATTGCATACGAATTTAAAGATGGTAAGATATTTGTTGATCCTTATGATGTGAAGTTTGGCAAGATTGATGCTACCATTGCTGGTAATACATCGTTTGAGCAAGAAATTGACTATCGCTTAACCATGAAGATTCCACGTTCGGAATTGGGAAGCAAGGCCAATGAAGTGATGGACGGATTATTGGCACAAGCCAATAATAAAGGAGCGAATCTTGACGTTGGAGAAACTATAGATGTAAGTGCATTGATGGGAGGAACGGTAGATAAGCCTACCGTAAAAACCGACCTGGCCGATTTGGGCAAGAATGCAGTGGAAGATATCAAAGAGGAAGTGAAGGAAGTAGTTGAAGAAAAGATTGAAGAGGTGAAGGAAGAAGTGAAGGAAAACGTGAATGAGCAGATCGAAAAGATCATGAAGGATGCCGAAGAACAAGCGGCAAAAATTAGATCGGAGGCCAACAAGGCTGCAGAAAAAGTACGCAAGGAAGGCTATGCTAATGCTGACAAGCTGGTAGCTGAAGCTAAAAATCCTATTGCGAAAGCTGCTGCCAAGAAAGCCGCTGAAAAAATGAGGAAAGAAACCGATAAAAAAGCAGACGCCATTATTGCCGAAGGCGATAAAAAAGCCAACGGTGTGATTGCAGCGGCACAAAAGAAAGCCGATGCATTGAAGCAATAAACATTGCTCTGGTGGACGTCATCTGAAAGAAAACAAGATGAGCAAGATACGTTTTGAAAAATTTCTGGCAAGTAGAGCACTCGTTGCTCTACTTTGCTTTTTCATAGCTGTTCCTGCAATGGCGCAAGATGAGGAAGGCGATGAATGCGGCATCCCTACCAATAAGAAAGTCATCAAGTTGTTGGAGCAATCAAAAGACCGCAAGAAATACGACCAGCGGCAACGGCACGACTTTTTAAAACAGGCAGTGGATCTGGACGAAGATTGTGCAGCCTGTTATTTTGAGTTGGCCAAAGCCAGTTACCGTCGTGCTAAAGCCAATGGCACTTCTTTTAAAGGTGCTCAAGGCCATTATACCGATGTGATCAGCGCTTGCCCCGAATTTCATTCAGATGCTTATTACTACCTGGGGGTTATTTATTACGGACAGGCCGATTACAAGAATGCCCTCAAGTATTTCAAAGAATTTCTTGATTTTCCTGACGACAGCAAGGAAAAGAACGCGCGCGACCTGGATAAGAAATACCAGGATGTTACCGATATTTTGAAAGAGGTAGAGTTTTATGCTGAGTTTTATGAAAAGCCAGTGCCTTTTAATCCGCACATCGTAGAAGGCGTTTCGAGCGAACACGATGACTATTTGGCCATGCTTTCGCCCGACAATGAAATCATGTTTTACACGCGCAAGCTGGAAAAGAAAGCCAAGGGCGACCTGGTAGGCAAGAAAGTGGAGGAGTTTACACAAAGTGCCCGCGAAAATGGGAAAGCTCCATTCGACAGAGGAAAGCGCATGAGGCGTCCGTTTAATGTGGGCGATAACTATGGTGGGGTATCCATTTCCATCAACAACAAAGAAATGTTTATTACCATTTGTAAACCAGGCAAGCAAGGGTATAACAATTGCGATGTGTATGTAACCAGGTATGGGAAGTATTACAATGAAGAACAACAAAAAGAAGTGTACGGCTGGAGTGAACCTGAAAACCTTGGTGAAAACGTAAATACAGAAGATGGCTGGGAAGCTCAACCTTCCATTTCATCCGATGGTAATGTGTTGTATTTCGCTACTTACAGGGCCACGTCCGATGGCATGGATATCTTCTATACCGAACGCGATGAAGAAGGCAATTGGAGTGTGGCTAAGAGTGTTGGAGCACCAATTAATGGTGCAGGACACGAAAAGGCACCATTCATGCATTCCGATAGCCAAACCCTATACTTTGCCTCCTCTTCCTGGGAAGATCCTGCTACGCGTGAGCTAAAGACCACTGCTGGGCGTTTTGGAGCAGGGGGATACGACATTTATTACACCAAGCGTAAAGACGATGGTACCTGGACAGATCCTAAAAACATTGGTTATCCTATCAACACCAAGGAAGATGAACATGGGTTGTTTGTAAGTACCGATGGTAAATTGGCTTATTTTGGCTCTAACCGATTGAAGGGATCGAAAGGGCTCGACATCTATTCGTTTGAGTTGTATAAGGAAGCCCGTCCTGAAAAAATAGCCTTGTTTAAAGGGGAATTAAAAGACGACAATGGAGAAGTGCTGAAAGATGCAAAGATTGAATTTAAAGTGGCTGAATCGAATGAGGTGCAACAGGTGAAGGTAGATTCTACTGATGGAAGCTATGCGGCCGTTGTAAACCTGAAAGAAGGAAAAGATGTAGTGATGACAGTAAAGGCCAAAGACCATGCCTATAACTCTCGTATCTTTAAATTCGATGACTTGTTTTCTTCCACCGTCACCAAGAAAAACGTGAAGGCTGAAAAGATCAAGGTGGGAAAAACGTATAAAATCAACGACATCCTCTTTAAAAGTAATTCCGCTGAAATTGAAAAACCATCGAAACAAATTCTTGATGGGTTTGCCGATTACTTGAAGGAAAACCCTAAGCTCAAAGTAGCTATTGAAGGACATACCGATAATGTAGGTGATCCGGGCGAGAATATGGTGTTGTCTACCGATCGAGCTTTCTCGGTGATGGAATACTTACAGGAAAAAGGGGTGAAGGCTTCCCGATTGAGCTTTAAAGGGTATGGAGAAACCAAGCCAGTAGGCGACAACACTTCTGAAAATGGAAGGGCACTAAACCGTCGTACAGAATTTAAGATCATTAGTCGATAACCTACTTTATTTCAAGAGAATGCAGTAGCTTTGTGGCAAACTCAAAAATGTCATGAAGAAAGAACTATTAGCATTAAGTACCGCGGCTCTGCTTATGAGTTGTGGTGGGGAAGCACCCGAAAGCACGGATGCGCCTGTTGATACCACTCAAACCGAGGTGAGCACCGATGTGCCAGAAGAAGATCCACAAACAGGAAGTTTTGGAGCAACCATTACCCCGGATGGAGCAATTACTCCAGCAGAATTAATGGCGCAAATGGAAGAGCAAGAAACCATGAATACCAAGCTTCAAGCTACCATTAACGAGTGTTGTAAAAAGAAAGGCTGTTGGATGGATGTAGACATGGGCAATGGCATGGCCATGAAAGTAACCTTTAAAGATTATGGGTTCTTTGTGCCTAAGAATGCCGATGGCAACCTGGCCATTATGGAAGGGGTAGCTTATTGGGACACCATTTCGGTAGATATGCTGCGCCATTATGAAGAAGATGGGTTAGCTACCGATCTTGATTCGTTAGCGCGTGAGGCTGCAATTAAAGAGATTCACGAGCGCATTACCGAGCCCGAACTGCAATTGGCATTCGAAGCTACAGGAGTAATGATTGAAGAAAATAAGTAATAGAAAAAAAGACATAAAAAAAATCCCCGGCCAATTGGCCGGGGATTTTTTTTATATGAATGCGTTGATTACTTTTTGAAAACTCTCTTCTCCTTAATTCTGGCAGACTTACCAGTTCTTTCGCGCAAGTAGAAGATTCTGGCGCGACGAACCACACCGTACTTGTTTACATCTACTTTCTCAATAGCGGGAGAAGCTACAGGGAAGATACGCTCTACACCAATACCATTAGAAATTTTTCTTACAGTAAAAGTTTCAGTAGCTCCGCTTCCTCTACGTTGGATAACAGCACCTTGAAACAACTGCGTTCTTTCTTTGTTACCCTCTTTAATTTTATAGTGAACCGTTACAGTGTCGCCTGCGTTGAAGTCTGGTAGTTCGTTTTTCTCAACTAGTTCAGCTTCAAATTGTTTTACGATGTCCATTGTTTCGAATTTGTAAAAACGTTTTTCCTCTCTAAATTTCGGGGTGCAATATTACGGATTTTATTTTGGAACTTCATCATATAAAGCCAAATAAAATGCATCACTTTTTTCATTTTTTATTTTGCAACAAGTGATAAGTGTTACGAAACGCACCAAAAATCAATCTTCTAGCAGATCGGGGCGTCGTTGTTTCGTACGCTCCAGTGCTTGTTGAAACCGCCATTCTTCAATGGCTTTATCGTTTCCCGATAATAAAATATCAGGTACTTTCAGTCCTTTGTAATCGGCTGGCCTTGTGTATACGGGCGGAGCAAGTAAATTGTCTTGAAACGAATCGCTCAATGCCGACGTTTCGTCATTCAATACACCTGGTATCAATCTTATGATGCTATCGGATAGTACCGCGGCAGCCAGCTCTCCTCCCGAAAGCACATAATCACCAATCGAAATTTCTTTGGTAATGTAATGCTCGCGCACCCGCTCATCAATGCCTTTATAATGACCACAAAGAATAATCAGATTTTCCGCCAGCGATAGCCGATTGGACATTTGTTGATCCAGTCGTTCTCCATCGGGAGTCATATAAATTACTTCGTTGTAGGTGCGCTCGCTTTGCAATGCCTCTATACAGGCGGCAATGGGTTCAATAGACATTACCATTCCAGCTCCTCCTCCAAAAGCGTAATCGTCAATGTTTTTGTGCTTTTTGGTAGAGTAATCGCGTAAATCGTGGACCTGAACGGTAACCAGCCCTTTGTTTTGGGCGCGCTTTAAAATGGAATCGCCAAAAGGGCTTTCCAGTAATTGCGGCAAACAGGTAATGATATCTATGCGCATACAATTCGGGATTTGCAGGCAAAGTTAACAATTAAATGGGGCATTGTTGATAATCCTCATGCTTCAAATACCTCCTAAGAAAGGGAATAATCCTATCTTTGGCTCGAACAAAAAAATAAGCATTGAGGAATGGAAAATAGCACTAGCACATGGACCCGCGAAGCGATTCTGGAAGTTTACCACATGCCTTTGTTGGAATTGGTATATAAGGCAGCTACTGTGCATCGTCAGCACCACAATCCCCGTGAAGTACAAATGAGTTCGTTGTTGTCCATCAAAACTGGTGGATGCCCCGAAGATTGTGGCTATTGCCCACAAGCAGCGCGTTATCATACCGATTTAGATGTGCATAAGCTGATGGACGTAGATCAGGTTATTGAGGCTGCAAAAAATGCTAAAGCCAACGGCTCCTCTCGTTTGTGCATGGGAGCAGCATGGCGCAATGTACGCGATAATAGCGATTTCGATAAGGTGGTAGAGATGGTGCAAGAAATCAATTCCATGGAGATGGAGGTGTGTTGTACGCTTGGCATGCTAACTGAAGAGCAAGCGCAACGCCTTGCCGATGCTGGGTTGTATGCTTACAATCACAATATTGATACTTCTGAAGAGCATTACGAAGAAATTATTTCTACCCGTACTTATAAAGACCGTTTAGATACCATTTCGAATGTGCGTAAAGCCAATGTGAGCGTTTGCTCCGGTGGGATTATTGGCATGGGCGAAAGTGTAGAAGACCGTATTGGTATGCTCATGACCTTGCTTTCTATGGAAGTAGCACCTGAGTCTATTCCCATCAATGCTTTGGTAGCTGTAGAAGGAACACCGTTAGAAGATCAACAACAAGTGCCTATTTGGGACATGATACGTATGGTAGCAACTACCAGGATCGTTTTTCCCAAGTCAGTAGTAAGGCTATCGGCCGGCCGTACCACCATGTCGATGGAAGGGCAGGGGTTCTGCTTCATGGCGGGAGCTAATTCTATTTTTGCTGGCGATAAGCTGCTTACCACGCCTAATCCTGAATTCAACGAAGACCAGGAAATGTTTGATGTGCTAGGATTGTTGCCTAAAGCGCCATTTCAAGATGGAACACAACCCGAAACAAAACTCGATGCAAAACTGGAGGCCAACAAAGCAAAAGAAGCCGAGTTAAAAGCCCGGTTTAAAGCAGCGCAAGCCAAAGGAAAACCAGAAGGGTTTGAACCGAGAAAAGTGTCTTCAGTAGAATCCGTTGAATAACGTGCATTTCGATGGGGTTCATCATTCATGCCTGCTTCCTCCCAAAAATATCCCTTTTTAGCCGATGCTTTGCAACGGAGAAAAGAAGTTAATGCCTATCGTAAATTAACCACGAAAAATGGGCTGGTTGATTTTTGCTCTAATGATTATTTGGGCTTCTCAAAGCAATCTGAATTTTTAATTGATGTAAATGGCGCCAATAGTCCTGATAAAGAGAGTGTTATTGGTTCTACCGGATCGCGATTGATTACTGGGAATTCGGAGAGAGCAGAGCAGTTGGAAGCCAGGTTAGCGCAGTTTCATTATGCCCCTTCGGGCTTGTTGTTTAATTCAGGTTATGCAGCCAATTTAGGGGTCTTTTCTTCCGTTCCTCAAAAAGGAGATACGGTATTGTACGACGAGTTGATTCACGCTTCTATTCGCGATGGCATTCGCTTAAGCCATGCCAATGCCTGGTCGTTTGCACACAACGACCTACAGCAATTGACAGAAAAGCTGGAGAGGGCAAAAGGAAATGTTTTTGTGGCAGTAGAGGCCATTTACTCGATGGATGGCGATGCAGCCCCTTTACAAGCCTTGAGCTCGCTTTGCAAGCAATACCATGCACACCTGATAGTGGATGAAGCGCATGCTACTGGTATATTTGGAGAAAAAGGGGAGGGCTTGTGTGTGGAGTTGGGAGTGGAAGACGATGTTTTTGCACGCATCCATACGTTTGGAAAAGCATTAGGATGTCATGGAGCCGTTGTGTTGGGAGAGGAAACGTTGCGTAATTACCTCATTAATTTTTCCCGCCCTTTCATCTACACCACAGCATTGCCAGCGCATAGCCTTTATGCTATTGAAATAGCATACAATGTGCTGGAAATTAAATTTGATAGTGTTTTAAAAATCAGATCGTTAATAAATTTATTTAAAGATAATGTTGATGAGGGTAATTCCTTGAATTTTATACCGAGTAGCAGTGCCATTCAATGCATAAAAATTAGTGGAAACGATCGGGTGAAAATGGTGGCCGAACATTTGCAAAAAAGTGGTTACGATGTGCGGCCCATTCTAAGTCCAACGGTAGCGGAGGGAGAGGAGCGGTTGCGCATTTGTTTGCATGCGTTTAACACGCCACAACAGGTAAAAGAATTGCTTACAGTGCTAAAATCACAATTATGAAACCATTGTTTGTAACCGGAATAGGCACTGAAGTAGGGAAAACAGTGGTGTCGGCTATTCTGGTAGAAGCCTTGCAGGCTGACTACTGGAAGCCTGTTCAGGCGGGCGATCTGGAGCATACCGATACCGATAAGGTGCGTGCCCTGGTTACCAATGCGCAATCGGTGTTTCATCCCGAAACATATCGCTTGAAGCACGCCATGTCGCCTCACGCTGCTGCTGCATTGGAAAATATAGCCATAAAGTTGCGAGATTTTGAGGTGCCTCAAACAGCAAATTCGCTGATTATAGAAGGGGCGGGCGGGTTGCTGGTGCCCATCAATAGCAGTGGCGACACCATACTCGACATGATAGCACATTTTGAAGTGGAGGTGGTGTTGGTGTCGAAGTTTTACCTGGGCAGCATTAACCACACTTTATTGTCTATAGCGACCTTGAAAAACAAGGGAATTCCCATTAAGGGGGTTGTTTTTAATGGGGTGCTGAATGCTGAAAGTGAGCAAATTATCCTTGAAACAACGGGTGTTCGTCGACTTGGTTATATCCCCTGGGAAGAAGAGGTTACCCCTGCAATGGTGCAACAATATGCTAAAACAATGAGTCATGAATTGGTCTGAACGAGATAAAGCCGTAGTGTGGCACCCTTTTACTCAAATGAAAACTGCTGGCAATGCCATTGCCATTGTGAAAGGAGAGGGGGCTTACCTGTACGATGAGGCAGGCAATCGTTATATCGATGGTATATCGTCGTGGTGGGTGAATACCCACGGGCATTCTCATCCGTACATTGCTCAAAAAGCGGCAGAGCAGCTTACCACGTTGGAGCATGTCATTTTTGCCGGCTTCACGCACCCTAAGGCTGTGGAATTGGCGGAACGGGTGTTGCAAAAGCTGCCCAACAACCAGCAACGGGTGTTTTACTCCGACAATGGTTCAACAGCGGTAGAAGTAGCGATAAAGATGGCATTTCAGTACTGGTACAACCAGGAAGTGCCTAAGAAAAAGGTGATTGCCCTGGAGGGAGCTTATCATGGCGATACGTTTGGAGCCATGTCGGTAAGTGGCAGAAGCCCATTTACAGATCCTTACGGCCATTATCTCTTTGATGTGGAGTTCATCCCTGTGCCAACCCGCGAAAACGAACAAGAGAGCTTAAAACAGCTCCAAACACTGCTGGAGGGTGGAGATGTAGGGGCATTCATCTTTGAACCGTTGCTACAAGGTTCTGGAGGAATGGTGATGTACAGTCCGGAAGTGTTGGATGCTATGATTGCACTGTGCCGCAAACATCAGGTGTTGACCATTGCCGATGAGGTGATGACGGGTTTCGGCCGTACCGGTCGCTTTTTTGCTTCCGATTACCTGCAACATAAACCCGATTTATTTGCGCTATCAAAAGGGTTGACGGGTGGTACTATGGCGCTAAGTGTTACTACCTGTACACAACAGGTGTATGAGGCATTTTTGTCTGACGACAAGAAGAAAACCTTTTTTCATGGACATTCGTTTACCGCTAATCCAGTGGCTTGCGCTGTGGCTTGTGCCAGCTTAGATTTGTTTGAAGAAGAGGCTACCTGGAATAACATTCGACGCATTGAGGCCCGACATCAGTCGTTTGCCGCTACTTTGGAAGGCAATGCCAAACTGCGCGATGTGCGCCAATTGGGTACTGTGTTGGCCATCGAGTTCAATACCTCCGAAAGCACTTCCTACTTCAATGCTTTTCGCGATAAGATTTACGATTTCTTTCAGCAAAAAGGCCTCGTGTTGAGGCCTTTAGGAAATGTGTTGTATGTATTGCCGCCTTACTGTATTTCAGACGACGACTTGTCATTGATTTATAAAGCCATCGCAAGCTTTATCGAAGAAATGATCTAGCTATTTGTTTTTGATTTCGTCGTACTTACGCTTGTAAGCTTCATCATTTTCAAAGTACTTATAGCCGATATCAATCGTAGTTTTGGCCGAATCGATCAAACCCGATTCAATCAAATCATCAGAGTATTTCATCAAGCAATATTTGAGCAACCCTTGTTGTTCTTCGGGGTATTCTTCAAAGTCGGGAATGGCCACCAGTTGAGGAACTGCTTGTGCAAAGTGCTTTACCGCTTCGGTGCTCATCTGTAGTTTTACTTCGCACATTGCTCTAAAAAACCAGGCGGTATAATCTTCAGTCGAAAAACCAGTCATTTGCTTCATGTTATACATGGCTTTCTTGGCAACGCCTTCATCGTAATAGTTCTGTGCTTCTTCAATCATCACATTCTTCAAATCGAAGAAATAGGTGTCGTAATACTCGTCGTACAATTCGTTTTGCTTGTCTTTTTTGCGCCACTTTACAGCGTATTTCATGGCATATTTAAAGGCCTTAGGCTCTTTTTCGGCATATTCCGGATTTTTCGACATTTCGAAGTAAGCGATGGATACATACAAGTAAGGCAGAGGTTCTTTTTTGTATTTGTCGTTTTCAGTAACGCTCAATGCCGATGACTTGAGTTTGGCCCAATCTTCGTCGATGTAAAGGTTCAATAGCTTGTTTTCCCACTTGGCTTGTGCATCTACTTTGAATGAAATTCCCAGCAACAAGAGGGCGGTAATTATTAATGTAGCTTTCTTCATAGCTTAAGATTTATCAGTACTTTCAAGACAATAGCAAAAGTAATGCCTAAAATTAAAACAAATGCATCCGTTGGTCAAACATAACCTTAATTTTTATCAACACCAAACGGTTCATTTGCTTGGTAGGCGGTAAATAACTAATTTTAGAAAAACCCCTAAATATGAAACATTTTACGCTTTTCTTTGCTGCTTTCATTGCGTGTTGTTCTACCGGTTACAGTCAATCAAATATAGTGGTTACCAACCCTGTAGTTGAGCAAATTATGTTGGGCAATTTTACCCCCGGAACTTATACGCCTACTACGGTGTTGAACCGTCCTGATACCATTGCCAATGGTGTAATGAATCGCATCTCGCGCGATTCGTTGCAGTGGTTTTTGGAGGAGTTAAGCACTTTTCATACCCGTAATACGGGATCAGATACTGTGTCAACCACTACGGGTATTGGTGCTGCCCGTCGTTGGGTACATTCGGAGTTTGAGCGGATCAGTGCCAGCAACGAAAATCGTTTGCAGGTAGGTTATTTGCAGTTCGATGAACCCATTTGCAGTATGAATCAGCACCGCAATGTGTTGGCGGTATTGCCCGGGGTAGGGCCGTATTACGATGAGGTAGTGTTGGTGGAGGCTCACCTTGATAGTCGTTGCCAGGATGCGTGTGATGTGTTGTGCCAGGCGCATGGCATGGAAGACAATGGCAGTGGTTCGGCCCTGGTGCTGGAATTGGCCAGGGTAATGAGTAAGTATACCTACAGTCGCACGGTAGTGTTTATGCTAACCATTGGCGAAGAGCAAGGGCTGTGGGGCGCAGAAGCCTTTGCACAATATGCAGATGCTGCAGGAATGAACCTTAAAGCGGTGTTTAACAACGATATTGTGGGGGGTGTTATTTGTGGCAATACTGCTTCTCCACCTGGTTGCCCAGGGTTGAATGATGTGGATAGCCTCAACCTACGCATCTACTCTTCGGGCAACTACAACTCGTTGCACAAAGGGCTGGCACGTTTTACCAAGTTGGAGTACATGGAAAACATTTACCCCATAGCCCCTGTAAAAAACATCATTAACCTTATGACGGGGGAAGATCGTGCAGGACGGGGAGGTGATCATATTCCTTTCCGTGCCAATGGATTTACCGCTTTGCGTTTCACTTCGGCCAACGAACATGGCCATGGCGATCCTACCGATGTGCCGTATGTAGATCGTCAGCATACGGATGATGATATTTTAGGAATAGATACCGATGCCGACTTGATCATCGATAGTTTTTATGTAGACATGGGCTACCTGTCGCGCAACGCAGTCATCAACGCCAATGCTATTGGCATGGCGGCTATCGGGCCGCAGCCGGTACAAGATTTTACCCTTGCAGAGGTGCCGGGTGGTATTGTAATTCAATTGGTAGATCCCAACCAGTATGGGGTGTACAGGGTGGGTGTGCGCACGGCACAACACGATTTCGATTCTCTGTATACGCTATACAATACGACAGATACCTTGTGGGGATTGGCTCCAGGGTTAAATTATCGCATTTCTGCATGCACCGTCGATTCGAATGGTGTGGAAAGTTTGTTTGGAGGCGAAAAGATTGAAGGTGTAACGGTAAACATCGGAGAGCACATGCAAGATCCTGCACAGCAGGTAGAGTTGTTGCAAAACAAACCCAACCCCTTTGATGAGGCCACCACCATTTCTGTGTTGGTGCATCAACCGTTGCAGTATACCCGTGCCGAGATTCGTATTTTCGACTTGAGTGGTAAGGAGGTGAATCGGTTGCCCATACGGTTGGACCACCAAATGAATGAGGTTACCTTTTTGCATGGATTTCATGCCACTGGGGTGTACTCTTACAGCCTTGTTGTGGATGGGAAGGTGCTAGACACACGTCGTATGGTGTTTGCTAATTAAGAAATTAATTAATTGCTGTAAATCTGCCTTTTGTTAAGGGTTTTATCTTTTTTGAAATGAATATGAAATATTAATTTATTAATGTGTTCCATTCATTTCAATACTCCTTTTTAGCGGTTTTAACGCTTGTCTTTTTGTGCTGTACTCCTCGAGTTGGTGCCTTTAAAAAAAAGCCTAATTTTGTGGCGCATGAAAACGATTGGAGATCGAATATCTTACTCTGAAAAAGGCCATTCACTGGTCATTGCCATTAAATCGAAAACGGCCCGATGGCAAGAATCACTACTGATGGCCTGGGTGGTGGCATGGACCCTTTCGGGAGGGTATTACATTTACGAAATGTCTACAGGCGATTATGCGAGGGAAGAGCGGTTGATGTTTTTTGTGCTCATTTCTTTTTGGCTGTATTTCGAAATTAAGATTGGCAAAGTATTCCTGTGGCGAAAGTATGGGAAAGAGTTCATTCGCGTTACGGCAGATAAGCTCACCTTGAAGCGCGACATTCGATCATACGGCAAAGCACACCATTACTTTCTCGATAACATCTCTAACGTTGACTTAATACCAGAGCAGGCCGACAAGTCGTTGTCGAAACAATACGAAAACTCGTTTTGGGTAATGGGGGGCGAAACCATTGTGCTCAACCATAATGGTAAGTTGGTAAAGCTGGGATTACGGCTTGAGCAAGAGGAGGCGAAGCAATTGTTGCGCCTGCTGCGCAAAACCATTCGCCAGCGCAAAAAAGAAGAAGCGGCTGAGGTAGTCAGTTAGTCGTTGTTCAAAAAATCGGCCTTAAAGGCAATGGTTTTCACCCGTTTGGTTACTGTTCCATCTTCGAGTATTTCTTCCAACACCATGTTTTGAGCCGTTTGTGTGGCAAATACTTCTTCCATGTTGCGTATGGCTCCTGCCGGCACATTTTGTTGAATAAGTGTGGTTAACAAGGCATCGCGTTGTTGGGTAGCAATAAGGGGAGCAAGTGCTTGAGCCATTTCGGCACGGTGAATGACCCTGGCCTGGTTGGTAGCAAAACGTTCGTCGTTGGCCAGTGCAGGGTGTTGTAATACGGTGCAGAGTCGTTGAAATTGTGCATCGCTACCTACTGCTAAAACAATTTCTTTATTGTCGGCTGTAGTAAATGTTTCGCCATACGGTGCAATGTTGGGGTGCAGCGAGCCCATGCGTTGAGGAATGTGTTTAGCCATCAGCCAATTGGATGCCTGGTTGGCCAATGAAGCAATGGCCGATTCTTCGAGCGATACTTCCATAAACCCGCCTTCTCCTGTTCGTTCGCGGTGGAGTAGGGCGACCAAAATGGCTTCTTTCATTTGGTGTGCAGCCAGCAGGTCCATAAACGCCAATGGCATTTTGGTAGGTGGCCCATCGGCAGTACCATTCATGTACATATAGCCGGTTTCGGCTTGTACTACCACATCGTAGGCGGTACGTCGGATGTTTTCGTTGAATCCTTTTAATGCCAGGTAAATTAGTTTGGAGTTGTAGATGGAGAGGGTGTTGTAGTCCATGCCCAGTTTGTTGGCATCACCTACTTTAAAGTTGGCAATCACTACATCGGCTTGCTCCATGACTTCGTACACGAATTTCCGGTCCTCAAAATCGCTGAGGTCTAAGAATACATGTTGTTTGCCCCAGTTTACACTACTAAAGTAGGCAGAAGCAACGCTCTTACTGTCTTCGCCAGGAAGTTTCCACGAGCGGGTAACATCGCCACCGGTTTTCTTGTTTTCTATTTTGATGACTTGTGCTCCAAGCTCGGCAAAGAACATACCTACTGCGGGGCCTGCCAGTACACTGGCCAGCTCTACCACTTTCAAATCCTTAAACATGGCGCAAAGGTAACAAAGCCGATGCAGTTGCAAAATTCATTAGTACCCTGTTGTTGAGTGAATTACCCAAAATTATAGATGTTGTAAGCCGTATTATTTGTGTAAAAAAATGGGTTGTTTCAACCCGTATTTTTTTGTAGCTTTGACCTCGCTGCACTCTCAAACTCAATCATTTAAAGAAAACTCTGCTTAACATTGATGTTATGATTTAAACATCGTTTGACTGACCAATACTGCTAAACCGATTTAATGAAACCAACCAAAACCAATGAAAAACCTTGTACTACTCACCATTTTCAGCCTATTATTGGGAGGAGCATTTGCGCAACAACAATTTGAGCATATAGTACAACAAGAGTGGGTGCGCACTTTTAGCGATCAAGACTCTGTACGTAATATCGCCACCGATATTGATGCCAACGGTAACATTTTTGTAGCCGGCTTTGTTTTTACCAACAGCACGAAGTCTGATTTTATACTCATTAAGTACGATGCCCAGGGCAATACTGTTTGGTTTACCAAGTACGACAGTCCATTTCACGGCAACGACCGCGCCATTGCACTGACCTGCGATCCTGCCGGGAATGCCTATGTGACCGGCACCAGCGAAAATTCGTTTTCCAACCTCGATTACCTGACCATTAAGTACGACAACAATGGAAACGAATTGTGGACGGCTCGTTACGACAATGGTGAAGATGATGCGCCAGTGGCTGTTGAGGTAGATGGTGCAGGCAATGTGTATGTGGCAGGAACCAGTTTTGATGTATACCACAACGATTACCTGGTGGTGCAATACGATGGCAATGGCAACCAATTGTGGGAGGCACGTTATACCAACAACGGTTACGACGACCACTGCGATGGCATGAAGGTAGATACACAGGGCAATGTGTATGTTACCGGTGGAAGTAGCAATGGCAGCAACGAAGACTTTGTTACCATTAAATACAACAATGCCGGCATGGAAATGTGGAACGAACGCTACAATGCTCCGGCCAATGGCAACGACGCTGCTACTGGTATTGTACTCGACAATAACAACAATGTAATTGTTGCGGGCAATAGCGATGGTAACAATACCGGAAAAGATTATTTGGCCATTAAGTACGACAACAATGGCAACTTGCAATGGATGCAACGGGTAAATGCCGCCAATGGTTTCGACGACCATTGCGATGGACTTACAGTAGATGCCAACAACAACATTACCCTTACCGGAGGGAGTTTTGTAACCAACAACGTGCAGGCATTCAACACCATTCAATACGATGAATTTGGGGAACAACGATGGAGTCAAAAATATTATGGCAAAGGCACGGTCAACAATTTTGCCGGTCGGGTGGTAAGCAGCGGCAACGACACGTATGTGTTGGGCGTAGCTGACAATGGGTTGAACAAAGACTATGTTACGATTAAATACTCGAACCGAGGACAGGAGCAATGGGTACAAGTGTTTAATGGAGCGGCCAATGGCGAAGAACAACCGGGCGATATTGGAGTAGACCCTGCTACAGGCGATGTATATGTGACTGGTCAAAGCCATAACGGCAATAACTTTGACATTGCCACGGTAAAGTATAGCAAGCAACCGGTAGTCATTCCTACCGATCCTTCTTCGGATGTGCCTACAGTGGCGCATGCGTATTACCAAAACAAGGGGCAGTTAAGGGATGTGAATGGCAACCTGGTGCCCGACATCAAGTATTACTCCAATACAGGCGTGAAGCATTATTTTGCCAACAATGTAATGCACATGGCGTGGTCGCGTTTAGATTCGATCATTAACGACCCCGATTCATTGTTTCGCGTAGATGTAAGTTGGACTGGTGAATTTGCCAAGCCTTCGGCAGTGCATGCTTTTGAATCGGTGCCCGGCCATTTGAATTACTACTGGCCACATATTCCTGGAGGGAGAGAAGGGGTTAATGGCTTTTCGCGTTTAATTTATCCGGAGATATACGATAACATTGACTTACACGTATACAGCAATGCCCATGGCATGAAGTACTACTTTGTAGTAAAGCCGGGTGGCGACGCCAACCACATTGCCTTGAAATTTGCCGGACAGGATGGGTATACCATTGACAACAATGGCGACTTGATCATTGAAACGGAGCTGGGCAATTTTAAGTGGATGGAAGGGGATGCCTACCGTTTTAACAGCAACAACAATACGTTACCGATTAACTGGACACCGAAGTTTGTAGACCTTGGAGGAACCATTGGGTTTGACATTGGCAACTATCCTCCTTCGCAATGGTTGGTTATTAAGTTGGAAGAAGAAGCGGCACCCCCTGCCGGTGGCGGAGGCAACATGACCTGGAGCACCTACTACGGTGAAAGCAGTTCGGATGTGGCGTATGATGTGACGACGGACCTGGCAGGAAACATGTATGCCACCGGAACGACAATGAGTTCTTTATTTCCAACTGCTGGCGGATTCTCTCAAAGTCAGTTAGGTGGGGGGCAAGATGCATTTGTATTGTCGTTTGCATTTAATGGAGTTCCGCGTTGGGCTACTTTATATGGGGGTGGTTCTTCGTCATTGGCTACAGGTAATGATGCTGGATATGCTGTACAAGCCAATGCCAACGGTAAAGTATATGTTACTGGAGTGACTGATAGTGATAATTTACCTACAATAAATGGAGGTGGGTATTTTGACGATACCTATAACGGACGTGATGCTTTTGTATTAAAGATGGCTACCAATAATGGGTTCAGAGAATGGGCAACATATTTTGGTTCTGCTACAACAGATGATTACGGCTTAGCATTAGCAATTAACTCACAAAACGAAGTATTCATTGCTGGAATTTCGGAGGAAGGAAGTAATACTCTACCATTGATTAACCCGGGAGGAACGACTTTCTTTAAGGATACGGAGGGTTCTAGTTTTATTGCTCGCTTTGATAGCGATAACAACCTCACCTGGAGTACGCGTTGGGGGTGTGGAGGCACCTTCTTAAGTGTGGCAGACCAAATTAATGACATCTGCATTGACAGCCAGGACAACATCATCATAGCTGGTGATGCACAAATAGGGATTGGTTCATGTAATAACTATGACTTTGTGGATGCTGGGGGATACTTTGAAAATGTTTTTGCCGGATCAGGAAGTGCCTTTTTAGCTAAATTTAATTCCGGCCTGGAATTAATTTGGTCGACTGCCTTTGGTGGTTTAGGAGCTGATTATGGAAAATCTGTAGCATGTGATGCCAATGATAACATTTACCTGGTAGGAGAGACGTTTACCAACGAAAGCACTTTCCCGTTACTTTCGTTTTCTCCAACAGGTTTTTATGATAATACTCATGATGGGCTATCCGATGCTTATCTGGCAAGGTTCAATATGAATCATCAATTAGAGTGGTCTACTTATTATGGCGGTAATGGCCGTGATCGTGCTAACGGTGTGGCGGTTGGGTATACCGATGAAGTGTATGTAACGGGAATGACGCAAAGCGATAACATCCATCTGATTTCTGTACCAGGAGCATACAACCAGTCTGATTTGGATGGCATTGGGGGAAATGGCTCGAATCAGGATGGCTTTTTATTGGCCTTAAAAAAGGATGCTAAACCATTGTGGAGTACTTACCTGGGAGGTGATATTGTAGCAGCAGCTTCAGAAGAAGGACATGGCGTGGCAACCAATATCCAAGCTTTTCATTCTGTATATGTGGTAGGAGCAAGTAATTCTAATGACCCCAATTATCCACTGTTTGATCCACCTGGTAACTCTGACTACTTTCAGGGTAGCAATGCTGGTAGCAATGATGCTATATTAAGCGAATTTGATATCGATCAAATTATTGCTATTGCAATAGATGAGGAGAGCTGGAACCATGTTGGCATGAATGTATTTCCCAATCCTACTTTGAATAGCATTACCATTCAATTGGAGGAGTGGTTGAATGATGATGTAGTAGTGGAGATCCAAAACCTACTTGGGGAACGTGTGGTACAGGAACAATGGAAGAATGGTTTACAAAAGAGTATTGATTTGAGCTTCATGGCCAGCGGAACTTATATTTTATCCGTAACTTTAGGAGACAAAACATTGAATGCCAAGATTATTAAAAAATAAAACTTTACTAAAAGGTGCCATCCCTGGTTGCCTTTTTATGCTATTATCTTTTTTCTCTTTTGCTCAAAACTGGGCTCCAATTGGTAGTGGATTAAATTATGCGCCTAATGGAATGGTAAGTGATACTCTAAATGACCTCCTATATATTTATGGGAACTTTCGATATGCTAATGACATTGAAGTGAACGGAATCGCTTATTATGATGGAAGTCAATTTAGCACCATAGGTACTTTAGGTGTTACGGATACTAATACAACTACCACCCAACCAGTTGGAGGAATGTTATTGGATGGAAATAACCTATATGTTGCAGGGTATTTCGATGAAGTAGGTGGAGTGCCAGTGAGTTGTATTGCACATTGGAATGGCAATCAATGGGATGATATGGCTGGAGGATTTTCCGATAGCCTTGGAGATAAAGGACCAATGGGTGGACTTGCAATATACAATGGTGACTTATACGCCTCTGGAGCATTTCATTTTGCTGGAGGAGTACCTTGCACCGGAGTGGCTCGTTGGGATGGTGCCCAGTGGCATAGCACTGGTTTTCCGTATCATTTTGGAAGTGGTCCTTGTTTAATGTATCAATTGAAAATATATAATGGGGAGTTATATGTTTCAGGTAATTGCTTAGATTCAACTCAAGCAATTTCTCAAGACATCTTTAAGTATGATGGTTCACAATGGAGCGTGGTAGGGTCTGGAATAGCTGGTTTTGGAAGCGTAGATGCAATGGAGGTTTATCAAGGAGAACTGTATGCTGCAGGCTATTTTCCGTTAGGACCAGGAGTGCCAGGTAATTGCATTGCAAAATGGGATGGGCAGGAATGGACACCGGTAGGTGGTGGTTTATACAATAGCAATGTACATCAATTGCAGGTAATTGGTGGTAAGTTATATGCGATAGGTGCTTTTGTGAACGCAGGAGGAGTTGAAGCACAGCACATTGCCTCCTGGGATGGAAACGAATGGTGTGGATTTGGTAGTCAGTTTGATAATCGAATAACTGCCATAGGACACATTAATGATATCATTTATATTGGAGGAGGCTTTAGAACAATTGATGGTGATAGTATTACCCGTATGGCCAAATGGATCGGGGGCAATTATGTAGACACCTGTGGCGCTTTTACCATTGGGGTAGAAGAAGAGGTGTTGAAGGAAAATCCAATAGTCATTTACCCCAACCCTACCACTGGACAATTTACGTTGCAAATGGAGCTTACAAAAGCTACTGCATTACAATTGGTAGTATACAACAGCGTGGGCGCTGTGGTAACTGCCGAAACATATCAACCACTACCAGGGGCATTCAAACAACAGTTGGATTTATCGGAGCAAGCCAGTGGCATGTATTTCATTCGGCTTCAAACCAGCGAACAACAATGGAATGCCAAAGTCGTGAAACAATAGCAAAACTCTGCCAATTGATAAATTAATGTTGCTAATGGTACATTCGGTAAAGTAAAATCAGGCAATTTCAACTATCTTACCTTTAATTACTTCTTAACTTTATTTGAATGAACAAACTACTACTAATAGCTGTAAGCATTTTTATGGCTTCTACCACACAGGCGCAATACGTATTTAATTGGGTAGAAGAATATGGCGATAATTCGGCCCTGGATGTGCCTAAAAACCTGGAGTTGGACCACAAAGGCAACCGCTACCTTTGCGGCCATGTAGGGCAGATTAATGAAGGAGTACAAGGGCTTTTTGTCATCAAAACCGATTCGGCAGGAAACGAGCAATGGACCTATTCGCCCGATTACTTTTGGAATGGCAATTCAGGCACCACCTTTATCAATGCCGTTGATGTTGGGGTAGATACCCTGGGCAACGTATACTTTACCGGCTACCTACAAGCCAATATGGTGTTTGGAACCGATACCATTTTTGCTTCCGAACAAGCTTTTTTGTTTAAGCTCGATTCTATGGCACAGCCCTTATGGTACCTGCCCCTGGCCGATAATACCGATGGCAACGAAGGCGTACATTTCCTCGAAACCACTCCAGGAGGTACTTGTTATGTGGGCACCAACTTTATAGGACAAACCATTATGGGCAACGATACGCTCACCTCCAATGGAAATGTAGATTTAATTGTAGCCAAAGTATCGTCTGATGGCAATTACTTATGGGCCAGGAGTTGGGGAAGTGGTAGCAATACAGCCGACTGGGGCATGAAAATGAACATAGATGCTGAGGAGAACATTTACATGGGGCACCGGAGTTATTACACGGGTTCTAACATTACCAAGTTCGACTCTTCAGGTACCATGCTTTACGATTATTATATGGGTGGGCTTTACAACCAAAACATTCAAATGTACGATTACCATGCCGATGCGAATGGGAATAGCTATGTATTGGCCTACCTCAATACACCATCTTACACCATTGCCGGCACTACCATCAACATTCAACATGCCGAAGGCGTTGTTTTGCTTAAATTCAATACCGATACGGTATTACAATATGCTACGGTATTGGCAGATTCTTCCAACCTTGCCGGTGTAAAGTTGTATGAAATGGAGGTAGACGATAGCCTTAATCTATACATTGGTGGAAGGTTGTTGTGGATGGGGGCTACCATCAACTACCAGCACATAGCAGCCGAAGGCATGCTGTTGGTAAAAGTAGATGCTAGCGGAAATTTCCTGTGGGGAAAGTCTTATGCACCCGGTGCCATTAACTTTTCTTTTGTGGATGATTTTGAAATTGATGCCTACAACAATTTATGTTTCTCCATGGGGTTGGAGGGGTTTGTTGAGTTTGATGCCATTAGCCACTCTTCTGCATTCATGGATGTGTACAGTGGCTGCCTGATGGATACAACGACTAATATTGGGGTTGATGTTGCTGCTATTCACCACAATACATTTGATGTACAGGTATACCCAAATCCTACTCAGGGCCAGTTTACCTTGCAACTGGAGCTGCCACAGCAGCAAGACGTTCAATTGACGGTATACAACAGTATGGGAGCCCTGATAGCTGCTGAAACATACCAACAATCATCCGGAATTTCCAAAAAACAGCTAGACTTATCGGGGCAGGCCAGGGGAATGTATGTTATTCAGCTTCGTACCAACAAACAGCAATGGAAAGCAACAATTGTGAAGCATTAGCGGTGTAATTTTGCCTACTGTCAAAAATTTGTAGCGCACATTTGCATCGCAAAAGTGCACTTCCGCGTTTCAAAAACGCACTTTTGCGTTTCAAAAGTGGACTTCCGCGTTTCAAAAATGGACTTTTGCGTTTCAAAAGTGGACTTCCGCGTTTCAAAAATGGACTTCCGCGTTTCAAAAACGCACTTCCGCGTTTCAAAAGTGGACTTCTGCGTTTCAAAAATGGACTTCCGCGTTTCAAAAGTGGACTTCTGCGTTTCAAAAATGGACTTTTGCGTTTCAAAAACACACTTCTGCGTTTCAAAAGTACGCCCAATACCATCCTACGATAAGTGCTGGCTACTACTGCACCACCCATCACAACTGCCGAGGCCAATTGTGGCCAGGTATTGATGGATTGCTCAATTTCTAACATCGATGCTTTAAGCTTGGTAGAGATGGTATGTTCTCCCAACATTGGCATGATGTAAGGAATTTTTTGCTCGTTGGTTAATCCTTGTAACTGCGATGTATCAAGATGATCAATAAGTCCGTGTAGAATGGGGCGGTTAGGTTCGAGGTCGAATCGTTCTACATCAAAAGTGCAACGATCATTCATTTCCATTAGCACAGGAATGCCTAGTGCTTTTGCTTTATGGCGTGCATGAATCTTAATGTCCAGGCCATCGCATTCGTCAATCAACACATTTAATTTTCCTCCATCGGTGAAAAAGGCATCCATGTTGGCTTCCGTTAATCCTTCAGGAAAGCAGGTTACTTTTAAATAAGGATCAATCTCTGCAATTTCTCGTGCTACATTAATCACCTTCTTAATCCCTAATTGATGCACCCCTGAACGAATGCGGTTGAGGTTCGACAATTCTAACTCATCAAAGTCGGCCAATCGAATCTCCCCAAACGAACGTTCCATGGCCAGGGTAATGGCAATCGATTGCCCAACAGAAAGTCCAATAATACCAATGATCTGTTGCGACAATACAGCACGTTCTTCACGGGTTATTTTTGGACGATTGCGGTTGGTGCGTACCTCGGCAAATTCTTCTTCATCGAGGATGTGTACCAATCGATTGCTCCATGGATAATACATCCATACACCATACTCTTCGATAGGAGTGGTGCCAAGGTGCTTGTTAACGGCTTCTTCTAAAGCGGTTGGGGTAAACTTAATTTTAGGATGATTGGACTTGATCAGCTCTTCCAACTGTCCACGTAACTCATCGTACACCTGAATATGGGGTGTGTTTTCCAATAAATCGTTTATACGCGATTTATCTGCAGGGTTTTGCAGCCTGAATGGGAGAGAGTTGTGAGACATTTGATCCTCTCTGCTTAACTTATCGAGCAGAGTATCCATAGTAAAGAGTACCTTCGTTTTGTTTTCTATTTAACACGAAAACGGGGGCAAATTTAGAACAATAAATGGGATGTAAATTTTTTAACAGGCACTTTTAGACGTATACCCGCCTCAGCAGAACATGGAGGCTAAATCCTTAGATAAAAGTTGGTATTGACCGTATTAACCCATAAAAAAGATGGCATTTTACTACAAATGCAGTTAATTGTTTTGTAAACTACTCTTATTAACACGGTTTTTTAGGGTGAATTCTTTTTTGTAACTTCGATGTACTTTGTGTTCTAAGCTAATTCTGAAATTATGGCAGATGCCCCAAATGCTCATAAAATCAAGCTTTTATATGTAGATGATGAGGGAAACAACCTTACTGCATTAAAGGCCACTTATCGTCGTGAATTTGAGGTACACACTGCTAACTCTGCCACCGATGGTTTAAAGTTGTTGGAAGAACATCCGATAGAGGTTATCATTTCAGATCAACGCATGCCCAATATGACTGGAGTGGAGTTTTTTGAGTTGGTAAAAGAAAAGTACCCTGACACCATTCGTATTTTATTAACTGCGTATGCCGACATTGAAGCAGTAATTGATGCCATCAATCGCGGGCAGGTATATCGTTATGTAACGAAACCATGGGACGAGAATGATTTGAGGATGATTGTTACCAATGCCTTTGAGATTTATTCTTTGCGCAAGGAAAACAAGCGATTGATGGAAGAGTTGAAGAAAGCCAACAAACAACTGGAATTCATAGCACGTCAAAACCTGCTGTCGTAGCTCACCACATCAGCTTGCTTTTATCACTTATTCTTTCACCTCTTCCAGTACAATATTGTCGAAGTACATGGGGGCACTGCCGTAATAAAGTATTCTTAGTTCTACTCCTTCAATAGCTTGCTCAGGAGCAATGGTTACTTCAATGGTGTTGTAATCATTGGGTTGTATGAAATCGCTGGGAAGTATATCGCGTTTCAATAACATCTCTTTGCCATGCCCTGCAGATATTTCTATGGTGGCAACAGGGTAGTTGTTGGTGAGGTGCTGGCCGTTGAGCTTTAACCGGTATCGTACCTTATAAGTTCCAGGGTTAAGTTTCAAAAAAGGCCCCCATAAGAAATGTTGGTCAGGGTTGAAATCTTCTTTAATCAATACAGCGCTGCCTGTAGTGGAGGCACTGTCGGCAATTAAGGTACCCTGGTAATAACCATCTTCATGGGTAACCAAGGCTTTCATATTGGTGAGTTTATACTCGCAGATGTAGGCACCTCCAAGAAATTGTTCATCCCCCACCTTTTCGAGCCGGTGCCCAAATTGCATGATGCTGGGAGGAAAGCTTTCCATCCACATATCGCGTACCACAAAAATGCGGGGTTGTGCCAATGCTTCTTTTAATAATTCTGGTTTACGCACCTTTCCCAGATCTCCATCATGTGGCGTTGCCTTAATGTTTTCGGGATCAGCAACGGCAGAGATGTAAGCGTTCCAGTAGTGGGCAAATACACCAATTTTACCAAGCGATTTAAACTCGCTTACCACCGAATAGGTGGAAGGCTTGAATTGAGGGTAATAGAATTGGTGAAATCCGCTGAGCCCTCCAACAAATAACGACAGTCCTAACAATGGCCTGCTCCACCGCATTTGGGTCAGCACTTTTCGATCGAGATAGAGTAAAAATGCCAATGCCGCTGAGATGTATACGGTGGAGAAATAGCGTTTGCCAACCCCGTTGAGGTAAACCCAATGCGAGCAGATAAGGGCGCCCATCAGTGCCATTGCATTGATGAGAAAAAAATATTGCCAAAACAAACTGGTTGGTTGAGCTGTGGTAGGCTTTTTTCGAGCGAATAAAAAGATGGCTGGAATGCCGATTAATACCATCCAGGCATAAATACTTTCAACAACATCGGGTGCGCGAAACAGCAGTACATCAATGATGGAGCGAAGCACAATTTTGATGGAGGCAATGATGGTAGCGATGTCGTTGATGGGCGATTCGTTGTACAGCACTGTTTTGGTGGCATTCAATTTGGCATGGTATAAAAACCATGTCCCCGCAGCTGTCCAGGCCAATATTACAAGTATTGGAGCAATTTTTATTCGTTTGAAAGCGGCTCCTTTATGTTGCCACCAGATATAAGCGGCACCAACAATTGGCAACAGGGCAATGGTAACGATCGACATGTCGGAAGCCCACACGGCCAGCAAAAAGAAGCAGCAAGCCATGGAGGTGTGCAAGTTTTTTTGAATGAACTGTGGGGTAGTGTAAGCTTTATGAGCAAACACCATTCCTATGGCAATGATGCTGTATTGGGTACTGAAGGGATACAATACAAAGCCTACATAATGCCAGGGGGGCAAGAACCATAGCAGGGCCAGCAATAACTTCGATGAACGTTGTTTAAAGAAGTAAGCCAGGGCAAAAAAGCCAAGAATTAGCAGCAGATAGTGGGCAATAGATACTGCAATGATGGGGGAGAGTCCAAGTACTTTGTATAAGGGTTGTGCAAGGAGAGGAATGATGGTGCCTCCGCGGTCCTGCCCCCAGCAATACAAATCTTGAGGCAGTTGATAATCGTATGTCATCAAAATGTTTAGTGCACCATCGGAGGTCAGTAAGGGATAGCACTGTTCAGAGTAATTGAGGTAAGAAAGTACCACAATACTACTAAGTATAAGCCCATACAAGTATTTGTTCTTCCAGTGCATGCCAGGTTAAAGATCATAACTTTACACGACCCACCAAAATAATTAGGGATGAAGCCAATGGATGTGTCTATTTTGAGGTGGCGTTCAAATGCTTGTTTTTCAGTTTCATAACCCAATAACACCCATTCATCACATTTACTTTTTTAGCAACAATTGGTGGTGTAAATTGTACGTATTACTGTAAGCGAAGTGTCTCTGATCTCCCTGTTCTCAAACAAACACTACTATGCGACAAACCGATTTAAGGTCGCACAAAGAGTTGGAGTTGGCCATTGCTGCTCCAATCAACGACCACCAGCAAATTGTAGCCCTTAGTGCATTGGGCGAAAAGTTATCAATTACTGACCCACAGCGTAGTTTATCGCTGGCCAGGAAGGCTGCAGAAAAAGCAGAAGCCCTGGGTGATGAGCGATTGCAAGCCGATGCCTACCTGTTGATTGCAAGAACCGCAAGAAAGTTTGGCAACAATGCCGATGCACTCAACTACTATAAATCGGCCTTGTCGCTTTATGAAAAGCTACAGCATCAACATGGCATTGGCGAAGCTTATTGTGGTATTGGGGTGATTTATGGCAATTTAGACGATCAGGAGAAAGCATTGAAGTATTACAAAGAGGCACTAAAAATTAGCATGACCCTAAAGGATTTCCACATGAGTGCTACCAATATTGGTAACATTGGCAATGTGCATGTAGCGATGGGCAACTACCCGAAAGCCATTGAATATTACCGCAAGGCACAAATTACTTATGAGGTAGACAAAGACGAGGAGGGAGTAGTGCGTATGATTGGTAATATTGGTGGAGTAGAGGCGTTGCAAGGCAACTACGAAGAAGGGCGAAAACATTTGGAAGAGGCGTTGAGCATGCATCGTACCATGGGCAACCAACACGGAGTAGCTACCGTTTTATTGAACCTGGGCGATGTACACCACAGGATGAAAGATGAAACGACAGCCATTATTTATTTAAAAGCGGCATTGGAAGTGAGCGAACGATTGGAAGCACGTTCGCTATTGTTTGAAGCCCACAGCACATTGGCAGATGTATATGAGCGTCTTGGTATTCATCAATTGGCATTGGAGCATTTTAAGCAACACTACGCCATTAAGAAAGAGGTGCAGGGCGCTGAGGTTCAAAAGTTGGCAGCGAACATGGAGTTGCAGCGTGAGCTGGATTTAAAGGCACAAGAAGCACAGTTGGAAAAAGAGAAACGGACCATTGTAGAAAAGAAGAACCGTATCATTAGCCAGGAAAAGAAACGTTCGGAAGAGCTGCTGCTCAATATCCTTCCTTATGAAGTGGCGGAAGAACTCAAAGCCAATGGTAAATCGGAAGCACGGTTAATGGATGATGTAACAGTGATGTTTACCGATTTTAAGGATTTTACGTTGGCATCAGAGCAACTTTCGCCCACCGAATTGGTGGAAGAACTGGATGAATGTTTTTGCGAGTTTGATCGCATCATGGAACGGCATGGGGTAGAGAAAATTAAAACGTTGGGCGATGCCTATATGGCAGCCGGGGGTGTGCCAGTAGCCAATAAAACACATGTGCATGATATGATAAAAGCAGCGCTGGAGATTCAGCAGTTTATGGCTGCTTTAGCGGAGCAGAAAAAGGCAGCAGGAAAAATACCATTTCAAGTGCGCATTGGCATTCATACCGGCCCGGTGGTTGCTGGTATTGTGGGCACCCGAAAGTTTGCTTACGATATATGGGGCGATACCGTAAATACAGCTTCGCGTATGGAGAGTGCTGGAGTACCTGGAGCAATCAATATTTCTGAAGCCACTTACCAACGCATTAAGCACCTGTACCCTTGCGAGTATCGCGGCAGGGTAGCAGCGAAAAACAAAGGGAAAATAGCGATGTACTTTTTAAAGGAAAGGGATTGAACAATGGCAATAGCGTGCTTATTTCCCCACATTTCCATTGAGGAGTGATGTTACCTCTTTCATGTGTAAGTCGTTCTCTTGCAACAGGTCTTCAAACGTATATTGCACTTCGTACAAGGGGAGGAGTCCTTTATTAGCGGTAGTTTGTTTTTGCGACTTTGGAAAGGTGATGTGGTACCGTGGAATGCCAATTTTAATGTTGGTGTGTGGCAGGGTAATGTATTGTTTTGAGCCTGCTGCAAATCCTTCGTATCGGGTGCCTGTTTCTTCCCCAATAACCACCGCATTGCCATATTCTTTCAAGTACCTGGCCATGGTATTCCCAGCTGAATATGTTCTCCCATTAACCAATACATAAATGGTGCCTTGAAAAGCTTCTTTAGAAGGTTTGGGCAAAGGATATGTTTTTTTCTTGCCTTCCCAGGAGATGGTTTTTTTCAGAAAGGGATCAGATGAAGGTGCTTTCATGATGTAGGGAACAATGTCGTCGGCAAATTCATTTTTACCACCGGTATTGTCGCGCAGGTCTACTACCAGGTGTTTTACCTCTAGCTCTGCCAATGCCTTAAAAATGGTTTTGTACAACGATTTCGATTTAACCTTGTGCTTTTCAATGAACCCTCTATCAAAAGAAGACAAGCGCAGCATGGAGTAGCCTTCTTTGTGTTCAAGGGTGTAAAACTGTTCGGGCTCGGGAGCAGCCTTTTTACCAGCGTTTGCGGTGTTGTACTTGTTGGCATTTTCTATTGCCTGATTCCTGGTTAATGCTTCAATGGGGTGGTCTGTAGTTGTTCCATCTGTATTTTTGATAGTCATGCGAAAGGCTTCCGGCTGTTCTATGTAGAGGTAGTACCTCCACGAAAACCCTAATTCAATGGCCCGATGGGTATAGGTAAGGATAGTACCGTCGGAAGGGGTAGTTTGTTGCAGTTGTTGCAATATGGATGTTGTGGATTTGCCATTGATGGCCACTATTTCACTGCCCCTTGTTAGCTCGTGTTCGTTCGAATAATCTTTCCATACGTACAGCTTGCCCTTTAATAGTGTTACACTTACAGGCAGATATTTGTAGTGGTTGTTCAAAAAACCTTGATGAACCGTGTCTTTCCAATTGCCTAACCCAAAGTGCCCCTCGTTGCTCAATGCACAAATCTTGCTGGCTAGCGCAAAATATTCCAGGTGTGAAACCTGGTCTTGTTGAACACTTGTGATGATTTGTGTGGAAAGGCTATCGAAATGAGCATTGTATTGGTGTAAGGCAGGGTTATAGGTTTGGATGCTTTGCTGGAGGTGCAACAAGCCTTCTTTTACTTGTTGTTGCTGCAGTTGAGCCATAGCGCTGGTTTCTATGGCCAAAAGGGCCAACACAAAAACGAAGTATTTGATCCGATTCATGTTATGCTTTTTGTGTGTTCGTTTCTTTTTAACCACTGGTTAAGGTTTTGTGGGCACTAAAATTAGCTTTTCTCTTCCAATAAATTTTTTGGGCATCATGGAAACAATTTGCTGATCAATGGCAGGGTTCAGAACAGCACCATGCTTTTTAGACGACCAGGGGGTTAACCAACCAAAGGGCTTAGTTTTATAATACCTGGTGGTGTCGGTTCTTTGAACAACTTCAATGTAAATGGTTAGGTAGTGGTGCGATGTATGCAAATAAGCCATGTCTTTTTCAAGGGTATCGATGTCTGTTTTCAACGAGGTTAAGAGGTGCTCAAAACCAGTTGCACTGACTTGATGCGTCCATTTTTTATGTTTGGTCTTCCGCTTTTCTTCCACAATGGTGTCGCCATCCCAAATGTTAAAATAAGTTTCGACCAGGTATTGATGGGTTTTAAGCAGTTGCGAGGTGGTGTCGAACGTGTAGGTGATTTGATGTTTGGTGACGTTGTTTTCAAGCAATAGTTCATCGTTTTTATCAAAAGTCCTGTCAGTTCGTTCGATTGATGTAAGGATGATCTGTGTTGACTGCCCGAAAACAGGTAGGGAAGTTACCAGAAAGATTAAGCTATATAACAGTGTCTTCAAATCGTTGTTTTAAGGATAGCTTGAATTAGTTGTGGTTGTTTAGGTCGACTAGTTTTTGCTTGAGTTCAGCAATCATTTGTTGAGCAATGGGCGCATCGCTGTGTTGTAATTCTTCAATGATGCGTTGAATGGTTCCAGGAGAATCGTGTTGAGGTTCAGGTTGGAAGCTTTCTTCTGGCGCCAACGAAAAGAACAATTGATCGGACCATTCATTTCGCTGGCCATCAATGACTAAATGTACACGATCTGACTTACCGGAGTTTTTTACTGCATGTACATGGTTGACATTGGTGTACCAACATTCGCCGGGCAACATGGTTAATTCGGTGCCATCCAGCACGAATTGAACATTGGCATTGGTGGTAATTGGCACGTGTATGCGAAAAGTACCATCTTCATACCCCAACTCATAATCTCTATGTGGTTTAATTTCAGCACCAACCCCAAGTCGAAGCAGGCGTGCTGAGAGAATAGGACATTTAAACGACTCAATTACTTCTTTGAAGTAGCTACATTCCTTAAGTATGGGCGTTTCGGATGCGGTGGAATTGGAGGTTGAAAGGGCAAAGATATTAGTTGTTTCTCCATTGGGGGAGTATAATGAAACGGCTTTCCATTCACCATCATAACCGTTGGTGTTAAAATGTGAAATCCAATTGCTGTCAACCACCAATGCTAAGTCGTTCACCAGTTTTTCGTGGTCGAATTGAAAAGGCAGTTTTAAGTATTTAGTGGTTACTTGCATGGTTCATCTTTTTGGTCATTGAATTTGCTAGAATAAGGTGTGGTGATCGGGCATAAGGACAATATCTTACTCCCCGGTTTATTTGTAAAGTTATGCTATTTCAATTTTCGTTTTCAAGAAGTTGAAGTACTTCGTGTCTTGCCCTTTAAATGCGCTTTCGCCTTCCAGCATATAGGCCCTTGTAAAAGCATCTGCTGCATGATTGAGTTCGTTCAATTCGAAATGGCAAAGCCCTTTATTAAACAAAACAACGGGATTCATGTGATCGATGTTAAATGCATCGTACATAAGGGAAAGGGCGTAAGGGTAATTTTGTTGCTCAATTTCTTTTTCGGCTACTTCAATCATCTCCCTCAATTCAGTAGGGCGGATGCTGTCTTTTGATAAAAGTGCTTTGTAATGTTTTAATCGTTCGTTTTTGAACCATCGTCCATCCGATTTTTTGTTGGTAATTTCAAAGCATTCTTTTGCTTTTTCCAGGTTGCCTTGAGCGTAGTAAAGCGTTCCTTCCAGGCCATCTCTTTCGCCACTATCAATTCTAAACAGCGCGGTTGATTTATGAATCTTTAACCATTCGGAGGCCGACTCAAATTCTCTTAAACCAATAAGGGCTTCTACCAGGTGTCGCGAAATCCAATAGCTATGACTGTAGTTCTCTTGAGGAGAGGGGAGTTTGCTCCATGCGCCTTCCATGAGTGTTTTTGCCTTTTCGAACGCTTTGTTGTAGACCAATTCTCCTCCTTCAAACCATAGGTTTTCGATTTCTTGATCTAAGGCAGGTGGCAGGGTTAATTGTTCCATTCCCATTTAGTTTTTCTAAAGGTAAGGAATAGAATGAGGAATTGGGTTTGGTTAAATGTAAAAAGCCTGCACTTGCGTGCGGATCTTTTTATTTCGTTGGTTATCATCAGGGGCTTCCCGAAGCGCGTTCGTGCCTCACTTGTTCGGGATCAACTTCTCACCCCAGTTTTTTGTTGCACAAAAAAAGCCTTATACTATGACTTCGACGTTTTATAGCATGGGGTAAATTGTCTTAACTTTTTCTCCAACTAATACCACCGCTACTTTTACTCCTGACTTAGTTGTTGATTTAAATAAATTGATTTTGCCATTTATAGGCTTGTTGCTACAATGTATATAGGCATAAAAGCATTCGTGAAATAACTGATTTAATGACCAGCTTTCAGGAAAAAAGGTACTTGTTAATTCTTTCTCAAACCATTTTTGTGTTTTATGATCAAATACCTTGAATTTAGCTTCAAAAACACCTTGTTGATTCTGATTAACCACTTCGGTTATCATTACTTTTTCAGGATCAACGAAATGAATCCCAGAGACTTGACCTTTTTTAACGGAACCAGTTACAATATGCTCAATAGATTTTAAAAATTCAATGGGTACGCTTTCCTCTGTAGTTGAGTACACTCTCTTACTTGTTATTTCTTTGATCCATTTTTCATTACAGATTTTTTGAGCTCTTTTAGTATTATTAGATTGGTATTGCTTAAATCTGATTGAATATCGTTTTAGTTTTCTTATTGATAAATATGGGCCATCAGAATATTTAAATGGAACTGAAGAACTACTAGCTTTAACTTTTAATATTCGGGGTCCTGGAGCTAAGTCTTGAGCGTTTGTTGTTGATAAATTCTGATCAATAAAATAGTAATGGTATTTAGAATGGGGTTTCACTTTTTTAAAGCTGTAAGAATTACTTCCGATTTTATTCTTGGGTCATCTTTAAACAGAGTAAAAAGATTTTTCGCAATAATAGATGCTTAACTGGTCAAAGTTTTATCCGTTAGATTAATTTGTTTTAGCCGCTCTTTTTTTACGGTAAAAATACTTATTTTTAATATTAAGAAAATCTTATAGGTTAAAAAGATAGTATACTAAAAGTCTTGATATGAAAAATTTTATGACATTATCAAAAGCAGAATGCCTGGAGGTAAGCGAACAACTTCAGGAGAATGCTAAAGGCAAGTACAAGGATGCACTATTGTTGGCTGATAATGGCTCCTATGGAAGTGCTATTTTCAACATGATACTTTCTATGGAAGAACAGATGAAGGCCATCATCATTTTTTTCGATGGTAACGGTTTTCGGTTTCGACAAAAGGTAAAGGGAATAAAAAAACTGTTTACTGACCACCAGCTTAGATACCTACTAGGGTTCTTTTTATCGGTTATTGATCTTGTTGCCCCCGACTTAGAGCGAAAGCTTGATGAGTTTAGAACCAACCCAGAGAAGTTTCTAAGTGTCAACCCAAAAGATCCTGCGTTTCAAGAAATGATGCGATTGTGGGTGGTTGATAAGATAAAAGCTCTTGCTGCAAAGGCAGAATGGTTTTCCAGTATAAAAAATATCAGAGAGGAAGGAATCTATGTAGATGTTAAAGGCAGTTTTAGTTCCCCAATGGATAAATCAAAAGAAGAGTTTGAACAAGTAAAGAAGCAGGTAGATGGATTAAGAAAAATTATTGACTCTTTGATAGTAGGGGAATTGCTACCGGAAGATCCATTGTGGGGCTCTATACAAGGAATTAAAAAGCAATTCATTGAAGAAGGGTGGTATGAAAAACTTAGTAAAGAGGTAAAAAAGATAAGTACGGATGACCAGTATTTACCGTTTAAGAAAATAACCGGTGGCCTAATTTTCATGGCAGAAGAACTAAGCAGTGAAATACCATTCAATGAAGAGCGTGAACTAAATGAAGGGTAGTTTACTTACTTAGAATGTTTCCCAAACTGTCCCCAAAAAAGAAAAGCCCCTTGAAATAAGGGGCTTTGAGTTATTCTTTTGATCCGACTGGGCTTCCCGTGTCTCGTTCCTCGCACGGGACAGGCTTCTCGCCCCAGTTTTTTGTTGCACAAAAAAAGCCTGCACTTGCGTGTGGGTCTTTTTATTTCGTTGGTTATCATCAGGGGCTTCCCGTGTCTCGTACCTTGCACGGGACAGGCTTCTCGCCCCAGTTTTTTGTTGCACAAAAAAAGCCTGCACTTGCGTGCGGGTCTTTTTATTTCGTTGGTTATCATCAGGGGCTTCCCGAAACGCGTTCGTGCCTCACTTGTTCGGGATAAACTTCTCACTCCAGTTTTTTGTTGCACAAAAAAAGCCTGCACTTGCGTGTGGGTCTTTTTATTTCGTTGGTTATCATCAGGGGCTTCCCGTGTCTCGTACCTTGCACGGGACAGGCTTCTCGCCCCAGTTTTTTGTTGCACAAAAAAAGCCTGCACTTGCGTGCAGGCCTCGTATCACTTCGTGATCCGACTGGGGCTCGAACCCAGGACCCTCTCCTTAAAAGGGAGATGCTCTACCAGCTGAGCTATCGGATCATTCGCGAAAAGCGAGTGCAAATATAAGTGCATATTTTGTAACTACAAAAGCCTGCTAAAAAAAAATATTACAATGGCTGTAAGCCCTTAACAGCAAAGATTTGCACTATACCGTTCTAGCCCTTTCGAAAGGCGCATTTTCATCAAATAGCTTTCTAAAGGTGGCCAACGTACGGAAGTTATCCGCTTCCAGCGATTCTACAATAGAAATCATTTTAGGATTGAACGAACCCAACCAGGTAATGATCACCTTTTGGTATTTCTTCTTATTGTTCTGCGACTGAATTTTTTTGCCATAGGCATTAAATATCGCTCCCTCAACCCCCTTGCCCTGAAAGTCGGGGTGGATGCCAAATACAATGGCAAAAGAGGTGGTGCAGGTCTTGGTGAGCTTGTGCCACATAAACACTACTTTTCCCCACCAATTGAGGTTGCCCTTTACATGCTTAAAGTAAAAATTCAATTCCGGAATGGTGATGTAAAAACCAATAGGCTCATTGTCGTAGTACGCAAACCAAATGAGATTGGGGTCCATAATGGGTTTTAACTTCTTTACAATAAGCTTGGCCTGTGCCAGTGGCATGCCTTTAAAGTTATCGCCATCGCGCTTTCCCCAGGCAGCATTGTATACCTTCTGAAAGTCTTCGGCAAACTTTTCGAGGTTGCGCTTGTCGATGTGTCGCATCTCGTAACGCGGGTCGCGTGAAATACGATCAGAACGTTCCTTGTAATGGTCTTGCAATGCCCCTTGCATGTCGCGGCCATAAATGAATTGCTCGTAGTACTGCTGCAACCCATAGTTGCGGAAAAAATCTACATAGTATTCAGGGTTGTAGTTTTGTCCATAATAAGGAGGCTCTTCAAAGTTTTTGATGATCAACCCCCAAAACTTGTCGCGGTCGCCAAAGTTGATGGGGCCATCCATCCGATCGGCACCACGTTCGGCCAACCAGGCTTTCGCGCAATCAAATAGCATGAATGCTGCTTCCTCATTGTTCACACATTCAAAATAACCAAACGAATAGCGGTGCAGCTTGTCTTTGGGATGAATAAAAGCAGCAATGCGTCCGAGCAGTGTGCCCTGGTCGTCTTTCAATACCCAACGACAAATCTCCCCTTTACGGTGCAATTTGTTCTTATTGGGATCAAAAATAGCCTCTACATCTTGCTTCAATGCAGGAATCCAGCTGGGGTCGTTTTTGTAGATCAACCATGGAACTTTTAAAAATTCCTTTCGAGTTTTGGCGTCAGTAACTTCAATCAGTTGCATAGAAAATCTTGTTTAATCGCTTTTGCAAAGATAACTTTACCGCTATACTTTTAAATTGAATTCGTTAAAAAGTGGTGAACGCAGAAGGATATGTAGGAACAAATGTGTACCTGGTAGGGTACATGGGGAGCGGTAAATCTACCTTTGGGAAGAAACTGGCCAAAAAACTGGGGTGGGAATTCATCGACCTGGACCAATACATTGAAACGACCACACAGCGTACCATCGCTGAATTGTTTGCGCAGGGTGAGGAAGCATTTCGACGAACGGAAGCGTATGCTTTGCAGCAAATGGTGTTTCAAGTCGATACGGTTATTGCCCTGGGAGGTGGTGCCTTTTGCAGCGATGCAGCAGTGCAATTTGTGAATAAGCAAGGCCTATCCATCTACTTACAACTGCCTGTAGCAAGCCTGGTGCAGCGGTTAACCAATGCCAATGCACAACGCCCTTTAATTGCTGGAAAATCGGAAGAAGAATTGCATGCCTTTATTGCTGAACACTTACAAACGCGAGAACCATTTTACGAACAGGCACACCTTACTATTGATGGTCATGGCATGAATGCAGTAGAGCTGGATGCTTTTGTAGCGCGTTTGCGCAAGGATTATTTCAAGTAAACAGCATCACCCTCACCATTCAGTTCAACCGAAATGCGTTCGTGTAATGTGGTGGATAGGGTAAGTCCTACAAAATCGGCTTTGATGGGGAAACGACGGTGGCGACGATCGACCAACACAATGGTAGTTAATTTACGAATGGGCACATGCAGCAAGAAATTGGCGGCATACATCAGGGTCTTGCCTGAGTTCAATACATCATCTACCAAAAATACCGACTGATCTGCGAGGGTATCGTGTTCCATGCTCAACTGTGGGCGTGAGTTCAGTGGCGTATCTTTATCCATCGAAATTTCTGCCAGTTCAATCTCAAGGTCCGATACTTGTTCCAATACCTTTACGATGCGTTGTGCTACCTGGTAGCCACGCCCCATAATGCCTACTACAAATACCTTTTTCTCCTCAAAATTGTTTTCTTGAATTTGATGCGCAATACGGTTGATCTTTTGCTCTATTTCAATGGCGTTGAGGATGAGGGTTTTTTCAGACATGAGGTGTAAATGTTTGCCCAAATGTAGTTAATTTTCGTGGCAAAAGTAAGGCTGTTCATGTACTTTTGGCATGATGCAATGCCTAAAAAGAAAGTGTTGCCTGTTAACGAATCACGGCTGTAACTGAAAAAGAATTAAATTGTGTCTTTGTACTGCCGGAGCCTCAATGATGCATTATGAGCAAGGGCGTTCTGTTCAACAAATCGTACTATGGAGTTTTACTTTTCTGGAACCAAATTTAAGCTAATTGATTCGCTCGATATGTCGCACACCCCCAAAGCAGAATGTTACCTGCTGGCCGAGACTTTTGAGCCGGAGTACGTGTTTCAAATTATTTGCATTACTGGTTACCACACCGGGAAGCTGGTAGGGTACATCAAGAAAGACCCCCTGGCAGAAGAGCCTAGAGTAACGGGAATCACCTTTGCTCATCTGATGGAAGAAATTCAACGTAATTTTCAGTTTGAAGAAGGATCGCTTGAAGTGCTCACAGTGCCAGATTAAGCTTTTGGAGACAAGGGATGAAAAAGCCCCAATGAGATCCTGAAATAAGTTCAGGATGACCATTAGGGCTTGAACTATTGTGTTAAACTTTTAATAACAAGTAGAACCGATGATGTCATCATCGCATCCATATTGAACAGATGCTACTAATCGTACAGCAGGACGAGGACAGGGCTCCTGGTGACAAGGTTGTGCAGGTACTTGATAGAAGTATACGGTTCTGATGAAACCACCAGCAAAGCAGCTGCTGATGACTGAAACCGATGCTTCATAGCGCATGCCAGGAACTTGTGCCGCAGCAAGGCATTGAGCTACTTCACTGTGTGCACGACCAATCAGTGAATTTTCGTTGCCATTACCATTATCAATGCTGGTGAATGAGCTGATAGATACTACTAATGCTAAAGCGGCAATCATCATGGTGCCAAACTTAGCTACTTTTTCAAATGTTGTCATTGTTTAAGGTTTTAGAAATAGTACATTGTTTTTCGTAGGCAATGATAGTGCTTTTCACGGTGTTTTGCTATGGTGGAATTACTGATATTTCAATAAGTTATGCGTTGGTGTTTTGGGGCAGGTAATCGTTCCAGGTATCGGAGTACAGATTTTTCGATTGCATTAACTTATCATGGGGGCCTGAAGCTACAATGGTGCCATTTTCCAATACGTAAATGCGATCGCAATTGCGCGCTGTTTTTACCCGATGGCTAATGGTGATGATGCCCATTTCTTTTTTGATTTGATGCAACAAGCGAATGACGAATGCTTCGGTATTTCTATCCATAGCAGCGGTGGCCTCATCAAGCAGCAGTAGTTGGGGTTGATGGTACAATGCACGGGCCAATGCCACCACTTGCTGTTGTCCTCCTGAAATATTAACACCTCCTTCTCCCAATAAGGTAGCAAAGCCTTGCGGAAATTGCTGGAAATATTGATCGAACCCGTATTGAGTTAAAAAGGTCATCATGGCTTCATTGCTTTCAGGCGGTGTGCCCATGCAAATGTTATCGATAAGGTTGCCGTTAAAGATTTTAACTTGTTGTGGTACAATCGCAATGATCTTTCGCCACCCAATCATCGATAACGTGTTCCAGGGTTGACCATTTACGGCAATTTCACCTTCTTCATAGCGGTAAAACTTTTGTAGAATTTGCATGGTGGTGCTTTTGCCCGATCCACTTTCACCAAACAGGGTGATCATTTCTCCTTTTTGTACCGAAAAGTTAAGCCCTTTCAATAAAGGACTACGCCCGGGAAACCTGAAAGAGAGTGCTGTTACTTCTAACGATTGAAAGTCACTAATAGCATCTTTTTTCTGATCTTCTTCGGGGATGTACTCCGGGAGTATGGAGGTGAACTCATACATTCTATCAAAGGCAACGCGAGCTTCTTGCAGTTGTATATTAGTGAGGGCAAGCCTGCCTGCCGAAGGAAGCAAAATGGCTGTCATTTGTACTACTGCCATCATTTGCCCTAGTTTTAATTGTTCTCCATCGAGTACCATGATGGAACTTAATGTAAGAATGGAAACAATGATTACTGTTCCTGCAATTTCAGTAACAAGGTTAAACCGAATGCGAATGTGCCCCAGTGCATAGATTTTCAATTGAAAGAAATCGTATACGTTTTTGGTAACATGCGCAAACAGGCCTTCTTTGTTGGCTCCTTTGATGGCCCCAATGCCTTGTATAGTATCTACATAGTTACTTTCATTTTTGGCATAAGCGGCCATCACTTCACGCTGTCCGTTAACGATCTTTTGATGAAAGCAATAAACGATGAGAAAGTATAAGGGCAGTATGGCCAAAGCAATAAGGCCAAGCATGCCTGAGTAGAATGCAATAAAGGTAACAGTAAGCAGTATCATCAACACATCAATCATAAGATTGGTGGTGATGTAGCTGATGGCTGATTGAATGCGGATGGTGTCATTAAGTCGAGCCACAAGATCTCCGGTCTTGCGATTGTCGAAAAAGGGTTTGGGCAAATACATTAACGCGCCAAAGAAGTAGTTAATGATACGGTTGTTGAATGCCTTGGCCTGTCGCAGTAAGAAGCTTTGGCGGATGTAGCTAATGCCGCTTTTTACCAGGAGAAGGAAAAATAACAACCCGAGTCCTACCCATAGCTTTTGCAGGTGTTCTTCAGGTAAAATATCGTCGATTAGTTTTTGCGAGAAGATGGCTGTGGCAAGCGAAAGGAGGGAAACAACAGCACCCAGTACCAGGGCTACCCCAAGAATGTTGATGTCTTCCTTGATCAATTGTTTGATCCAGTATTTTTTATCGCGTTTAATGTCGGCCGATTGCTGTATGGATACTGGCTTAAGCACCAGTAGCGCATGCGATTGCCAAACGGCTTCTAATGCTTCTTCGCTGTAGGTAGTTACTCCTTTTGCAGGGTCGCTAATGATGAATTTCCCGGCATTGTAACCGTAGCAAATTACAAAGTGCTGTAACTGATTGTCGATGATTACATGCAAAAGGGTAGGGTGTGCTACTTTGCGCAGGTTTTCAATGTCGGCTTCAAATGCTTCTGCTTCAAAGCCAATGGCATTGGCGGCTTGAAAGAGCCCCAACATGGTGGTGCCTTGTTTGTCGGTACCGCTTAGCTCGCGCAAACGTTCAAGGTGCATTTCACCCCCATAATAACGTACTAAGCTGGCCAGGCAGGCCACGCCACAATCGCTTTGATCTTGTTGGCGAATGAATGCTTTTTTATACGCTTTATTCATTTTCAGTGATGCCGTCCATGCGTTTTCTTAATACTTCCATCTTAACGCTTCCTGCAAAGTACTCGACTAGCTCAAAATCTTTATTGTAAGCAAAAGAGCAGGGAGTAGTGATGGAGCCGAAGGCGTTGAAAAATTGCTCATCAGTATCGAGTAAAATAGTTATTTCGGGTAGCGATTTTAGGCCAAAATTATCGGCAAACCGCTCGGTAGATTCCTTGTCGGAAGCGGTGACCATAAGTACCTGAGTATTGTTAAAGAGCGCGATGTGTTGCACCAGCTCTTGTGCTTCAAATTCGCAATGATCACATCCCGGATCAAAGTGCATGATTAGTGTTGGGAGGCCAGGTGCTAACTCCTGTTTCCCAAAGCTATTGCCGTCAAGCGTTTGAAAGGTGAAATCGGGCATAGGCGTGGTTTGCACCAACTTTTCTTTGGCTTGCATGCTATTCATGATGCTGTAGGTAAGGAAGCCAACAACGCCTATCACTACGGCTAATACAATCAACAATATTATTTTCTTGTTCATGTTAACTGATATTGATGGTGAGAAAAACGAGGAGTAATGCCCAAATTAATAGTCCAATGCCGTACGATCCAATTACCATTCGCAACATTTTTCCATAGGGTTTTTGCAAGGCCCAATGCAACCCTAACCCCAATGCCATGAAGTAAGCCACTTCAAAGAGGTTGAGCGTTACCATAGGATAGATAAACCACGATTCGAGGGTGTCGATACTAAAGAAGTTGATCATTGAAAGGGGGTAGAAGTATTGAACATCTTGCAATACTTCGATCTCTTTTACGTAGTAAAGCCATAGGATGCGAATAATGCCGGCCACTACAAAGATGAGCTCAGCCACCAGGGCAATGCGAAACAAGCGTTTGAACCCCAGCTTAATATTGCTAAATAGGGTGCCGATGTTGAGGCATAGGGCCACAAAACTTATCTTAATGAGTAGAATTATAGGCACAAACACATAGGCCAACCAGCTAATTCTTTCGCGCAAATCGAGAAAGCTTTCAATTTTGGCAATGGCTACTTGCTCGCCATAAGTTTGATAGTAAATATCGTCGGTAAGGATAAGCGTATTGTTCATTTTAATGGCGACCATATTGGCAGCACATAGCAACAAAAAATACAGGCGCTTATCCAAATCAAAATAGGGCCTGTATCGCGATAACTTCAGCTCCATGGTGTACGTTTAATGTGAAAAAAAGAACCTCAGGAGCATTACACTCCTGAGGAATCTTATTGGTATACTTTTATCGAATAGCGATCAAAGTAATGCCGGATAATGTTATTGATTGGTCTTTATTGAAGACCGTTGTAAAAATCAAGTGTCAATGATAATACAAGCTCATCATCGTTCATGAGGCCCATCGCTTTACTGTACGAGGCTTTCAATTAGGAAAGCAACAATTCCTGGTATGTTAGGCATTACAGGCAAGGTGTAACCTCTTGGTTGACTTTTAAACGATACAAACACCTCCGTCGCCCGGGCCACTTCCTGTATTGGCAAATACAATTTGTGATGCCATGCAGAAGCCTGGGCAGTTGTTCAATACTGGAGCAGCAGGGCTAATGCAAGCCCCTCCTTTAATAGCCTCCATGTTTTTGATTTTTTTCATGATTTACTTTTTAGTGGTTAATAAATGTTAGAAAGTGGTTGGAATACAAGTTACATGTACTGTATTGCCTGTTGCATTGAGTAATCCATTAAGTGCAGGATCGCTCAATGCCAATACCACTGTAGTACCTCCGATGTCGCATACCCAACTTACATTAGGAATTACATTCCCTCCTTGTAGCCTTTCCAGGCTGTTGTGATTTAATTGCGTCATGATTTGATGTTTCAATCAATTGGTGGACGGTAAATGACTTCGCATTGTACGTTGCCAGGCCCATCAGAAGCTACCAACAGTCCATTCATAGCAGGATTGATACCTGATGTAATGAACATAAGTTGGTTGCCGATGGTGCAACGCCATAGCAAGCCACCACCAATCTGTTCCAATTGGTTAGTGGTTAACTGTTTCATGATGTGCTGGGTTAAAGTGGACAAATGAGGTTGCTGGCACCACCAGGGCCAAGGCCACTACCCATTGCAATGATTGCAGCGCAAGGAAGACAGATGTTGCCTTGAGCATTTTGTGGAGCGATACACACACCACCTTGCAATGCTTGCAATGCTGTTGTTTTAATTGTTTTCATAGCATTGTTTTTAGCGTTAGTAAATAAACGATTGTCTTACAGTGTGCAAGCAAATGGATTGGGCGATTGGCTCATTGAAGCGGCCAATAAACAAGTGTTGAAGCAACCATTACCAAATACCGAATTATCGGTATTGCCTGGGAAAAGTTGGCAATCACCACCCTTAATCAATTCCATTGCTTGTGAATTGAGGTTTTTCATTGAAGTATGATTTAGGGGTTATTATTCAATACAAATAAAAGGGGCTCCCATTGCTGCTGCAAAAGCACAGGTGTTGAAACATCCATTGCCAAAAGCAGAGTTACTGGTATTTCCTGGAAATAATGGGCAATTTCCGCCTTGTAGATCTACAAGGCTATCCAATCTTAAAGATTTCATAAGTAGTAGTTTGATTTATAAGTAGTTAGTTGGCTTAAAATTAGCAATTGTTTTTGTGAAATGAAAATACCGTAAGTATGCTGGTTATTTGTGGTTAGTGGTTGGCGTGTTAAGTGGCTGTTTACTAAAGGGGTGCATTGGTTTTTTGTAGAAAATATTATAAGGGTAAAATACGAAAAAATACTTAGTGGTAAATTCGGTATTATATTGCTATTCCTATCTCAGAGGGAATAAAGAAAGCACCATTGGATGTATTGTACAATCCTTTTACTGTAGTTCCTTCTGGCATCTTACGCCAAATGTTTTTGTCGGTACTTTGAATGGAAGTGGTGGTTGCTTTGCCATTGGGCAATGGAAAGGAAAGTACAACGGTATAGTATCGCTTGCTGCTAAAAGGATTGAATTTTCTGCGATGCTCCTGCACAGTACCTGTTACGAAGATACCTTGTTCAAATGCCTGTTTGCGTTGCTGGTATTTTTTATTGGCAGTGGTTAAAGCATAGGCGCCAAAACCGCCAAACACAATAGCTCCAGCAATAACTTTTACCAACATAATCCCTAAAGCATAAGGGGGCATTACAAGAATGATAGCCAACCCAATGAGGAAGAAATACCCAAAAAAGTAATGGGTCTTTAATCCTTTTTTCAAATCCATCTCCGGGTAGTCCGACAATTGACGGGGTGGTGCAGTTGAAATTGGTTGGCTCATAATGCTTCTTGAAGCCATCAAGATACAAACATTCTGTGGGTGGTGTATCACTTCCAGTTTTACAACAGTATTTTTATCAGTATATTGGTGAGGCAAACAACAATTATTGTGGCTCAAATCATTGTGATGGTAGATGTACGGGGTTTTGAGTTGCTGCTTACTAACAAGAAAACTAACCACTAAAAGGGGATCGCGTGTTGAAGGCTGTGCGATGATATTTTGCTGCTTTCCCTGTTAAAATACCATACCAATGACACGTTTTGCTTTACTTTTTTTTACCCTCCTATTTTCTCTTCATTCGCTGGCGCAAAAAGAACCCAACGTGTGGTACTTTGGAGCCGAAGCAGGCATTGATTTTAATGGAGGAACTCCTGTAGCGCTTACCGATGGGGTAATGACCACCCAGGAGGGGTGTGCCTCTATTGCCGACCGCAATACCGGACAAATATTGTTTTATACCGATGGCATCACTGTTTGGGATGCCAGCCACAACACCATGCTTAACGGCACCGGGTTGTTGGGCGATGTTTCTTCCACACAATCGGGGGTGATAGTGCCTAAGCCGGGCGACCCGGATTTGTATTACATCTTTACGGTCGACAATTCTGCAGGCCTGGATGGACTGCGTTATTCGGAAGTAGATATGACGCTGAATGGTGGGCTTGGTGGCATTACTGCCAACAAGAATGTATTCATTACCGGTACGGTGACCGAAAAAATTACAGCAGTGCCGCATGCCAACAATACCGATGTATGGGTCATTACACACGATTGGAACAACGATGCTTTTTTGGCTTACCAGGTAAGCAATGCAGGAGTAAACCTTACGCCTGTAACTTCTAATGTAGGAACAATACATACGGGCATTACCAACAATACCATTGGTTATTTAAAGGCATCGCACGATTGCAGTAAGTTGGCATTGGCTTCCAGTTGGGATGGTGATTTTGTAGAGGTATTTGATTTCGACAATGCTACAGCAGCCGTATCTAATCCCCTTACCATTAACATTATTGATCCTTATGGGTTGGAGTTTTCTCCCGACGATAGCCGGTTGTATGTAACCACCAATACCGATTTGCAGCCGCAGTTCTTGTATCAATACGATTTACAGGCAGGATCGCCTGCTGCCATCATTGCTTCAGAAACACTGTTGAGTACCGAAACGGGTTTTGGTGCCATTCAGTTAGGCCCCGATGGTAGGCTCTACATTGCTCGCCCCGTTACCCAGTTTTTGGGGGTGGTCAACAATCCCAATGCATTGGGCGCAGCTTGTAACTATGTATCCAGCGGATTCAATTTAAATGGAAAATTCACCCGGTTAGGGCTGCCTAACTTCATTACCTTTAAGCCACCGGTGGCCGATTTCACGATGACTGATTTTTGCTTTGGCGACAGTGTTTATTTTACCAATAACTCTACCAACTACGACACGCTGTTCTGGAATTTTGGCGATCCACTTTCGGGTGCTGCCGATAGCTCCAGCCTGGAAAATCCAGCACACTTATATACAGCTCCAGGAACGTATACCGTAACCTTAATTGCGGCCAACTCGGCCGGAGCAGATACTGCGCAGCAACAAGTTACCATACATCCGTTGCCAACTGTAAGCCTGGGGCCCGATCAAACGGTTTGTGCAGGAGGCGGTGGGGTAGTGCTGAACGCTGGTTCGGGATACTCATCCTACCTTTGGTCTACCGGTGCTACTACCCAAGCGGTTACCGTAAGTGCCATCGGTCCCTATTGGGTAGAGGTAACCGATGCCAATGGCTGTTTGGCGGTAGATACGGTGTACCTGGTGCCAGGCACTTTAACAATAAGCTTGGGCCTCGATCAGGTGTATTGCGATACGTTTACTACCGTGCTTGATGGCGGAAGCATTGGCGCTTACCTCTGGTCTACTGGCGATACTACCCAAACCATTGCCGTTACGCAACCCGGCCAGTATTGGGTAGCGTTAGATGATGGCATTTGCCAGGGAGGAGATACCATCGACATTGTTTCGGGCGCCTTTACGGTAGACCTTGGTACCGACCAGTTGTATTGCGATACGTTTACCACGGTGCTTGATGCCGCAGTTGTAGGGAGTACCTATGCCTGGTCTACTGGCGATACTACTCAGGCCATTGGTGTGAACCAGCCTGGTCAGTATTGGGTGGAAGTGGACAATGGCCTATGTGTGGAGTCAGATACCATCAACATTGTTTCAGGCGCCTTTACGGTAGACCTTGGCCCTGATGAGGTGTATTGCGATACGGTAGCTACCGTGCTCGATGCAGGCGTAGCAGGCACCTATACCTGGTCTACTGGCGATACCACCCAAACCATTGGCATCAATCAATTTGGCCAGTACTGGGTGGAAGTAGACAATGGATTATGCATTCAATCGGATACCATCGAAATTACTTCAGGTGCTTTTACCATCGATCTTGGGCCCGATCAATTGCATTGCGATACGTTTACCACAGTGTTGGATGCCGGGGTAGCAGGCACCTATGCCTGGTCTACTGGTGGAAGCAATCAAACCATCAGCACCAATCAACCCGGGCAGTACTGGGTAACGGTTAACAATGGTTTTTGTACGGCTTCCGATACCATTGATATTGTTTCAGGTGCCTTTACTGTTGATTTAGGAAACGACGTTACTTTTTGTGCCATCGATAGCCTGGTGCTCGATGCCGGCAGTGGAGTAGGGTATACCTATGCCTGGTCGGGTGGCGACACCACGCAGCTGTTGAGCATTGCCCAGCCGGGTCAGTATTGGGTAACCGTGAACAATGGACTGTGCACATCAACTGATACCATACAGGCAAGTGCTGGAAGTTTAACCATTAACCTTGGGCCTGACGAGGTGTATTGCGATACGTTTGCCACAGTGCTGGATGCCGGTGCTGGAGCTTATACCTATGCCTGGTCTACAGGCAGTACCGCTCAAACGGTAAGTACCGCCCAACCGGGTGAGTACTGGGTAACCGTATCTGATGGCATATGCCTGGGCACCGATACCATTGTAGTGATGCAAGAAAATGTGGTGGTTGACCTGGGAGCCGATACGGTAAGTTGTGATGTCCTAACGCTAGATGCTTTGAACCCTGGAGCCAACTATTTATGGTCTACCGGAGCTACTACTGCTACCATTACCGTGAACGACAGTGCAGTGTATTGGGTAGAGGTAACCAGCCTCAACGGTTGTGTGGCCACCGATACCATTGTGGCGCAAGTAGACATGGAGGCGTTCAACACTTCCATACCCAATATTTTTACTCCCAATGGCGATGAGGTGAATGATTTGCTGCTGTTATCGTTGCCCGAAATTGAGTTGGTAGAAGTATTGATCTTCAACCGCTGGGGGCAGTTGATGTTTGCCACCAAACAACCTGCGGTAAATTGGGATGGCTATACCAGCAGTGGCGAACCGGTGCCCGAGGGCACTTACTATTGGATCATCAATTACCTGGATTGCCAGGATGAACCACAAACGGTAAAAGGGGCGGTGCAGTTGGTGCGGTAGCGTTACAACTCTATTCGCTCTTTTAAGTAAGCATACGTTTGTTGCTCGGCCAACGTCCATGAGGGCCAGTCGTGCCGTTCGTATTCTTCTATAAACCGACGGCTTTTGCCATCAATCATTTTTTTAAATTCTTCAATATCGAGGGTACTTACCCAAATGGTACGGTTGTATTGATGGCTTTCCATTTGTGCTGCAATACGGTCGAGGTTTTCATATACGGTAGGCAATACCTTGGGGGAAAGGAAGTAATAGTTGTCGGTATCAATTTCGTTGAGGTTGCTGTGGTGCAAGTTGTGGTCAACAATTACCTGGTCCCAATTTACCACACACGCCATCACCAATACCAGGTAAAACGACCAGGAGTTGACCCGCAGCAGGTAAAAGAACGATTTTACTTTATTGATCTTTAAGAAGAGGGTAAACAATCCGATGAAGGTGAGCAGCAAGAAAATGAGTACCATAATGCGCCCATAGGCCAACCCGTGAAAGCTGATGTAGTGGTAGTTGCGCAACAGCACTGAAATGCCCAGTACCATGTTTTGACCAATCCATAGGTGAGCCAGTATTTTTAATGTTTTGTTGTTGCGATAAAAGTTGAGGTTGCGACGGAAGAGTAGGAGGAGAATGCCGATCGATAAAAGCATGCTTAAAATCAGCAAGTAGGTGCCTTCGTGCACAAACGATTTTAAGCTAAAATTCTCGGGCACGCTAAAGCCCAACCAAATCCAATTGATGTCGATGATGTTGGCAATGAGCAACAAGAAGTTGACCGTTATCAACAAGATGATGCCCATGCGGTTTTCATTTTTCAATGCCAGCATACTAAAACGTCGACCCCTGGAGAATAGCCGCTTGCGTTCCAGTTGGTCGCTACCCCCAATGTCGTTGCCAAATACTTTGGCAGCAGCATAGTAGATGGCACCAAAAATAAGAATGGTGCCCAACAGCAAGAACGATATTTTAGCAAACGATAGCGTGGCCATAAAGTCGACCAGCCAGCCAAAGCTTTCATTCATCAAGGTATTGAACTTAGGGTTGGCGCCGCTGTAGAGGGCAATGAATACCAGTCCTACAATCAATGGTACTACACTGAGTTTAAGGGTAAGAAAAGCTACCCGCATGCGTTTGTTGCCATTGGCCCTGCGGTTGAGTTTGCCCATTAAATGAATGGGTGCCAACGCATAATTGGCCATCATATTGATGGAAGGGTGCCAGGTGGTTTTGAATAACGGCTGATGGATATATCCTACAGCAATAAAGAACGATAAGATGTGCATGGTTTTGGCCAGGGCGGCATTGTACACCACCACCATGATGCCCGAAAGCAGAGTGCCTGCAATGGTGATCCACACCTTTTTTGATGATGCACTTTGAGGAAACAACAGTAGCGCTGCTCCCATGAGTACTGAGCTAAAAATAACGAGGTTGATGCCCAATTTTTCGTGCCAAAACAACAAGTAATAAATGAAAAGCAAGGGAATCACCAGAAAGGTGCGTAAGTACTTTTGCAACAACATCTTAAATCGGTTTAGGGGTGAACGCCAGAGAAACGTTAATTTTTCCGATTTATTGTGCGCTTACCCTTCTTTTTGGAGGTTGATGAACAACTCTCTGCCCATGCGCGGTTCGATGGAGTTGTAGGCTTCTTTCATGTAAATGGTATCGAAGTGGGGCTGGAAGTAGCCCAGGTATTCCAATGGTGTGCCTCCAAAGGGAGGGCGATCGTCGTGCAAGGGATCGTTGAACAACAACCCTACCAGCTTGCCTCCTGGCTTAAGCAGGCGGTGCATTTGTTGGGCATAGGCTGCTCGTAACGAGGGGTGGATGGCGCAGAAAAACGTTTGCTCAATAATGAGGTCGTATTGTCCTTCGTGTTGAAAGAAGTCTTCGCAAATGAGTTGTGCTTCGGGAAAACCTTCTACCCGCTCGGCAAAGTTGGCCAGTGCAGTGGGCGAGAGGTCGATGAGGTGGGTATGGGTAAACCCTTGTTCAAACAGGTATTGCCCTTCGTAGGCATTGCCACAGCCGGGAATTAAAATGTGGATGGAACGATCTTCCAATTGATCGATGTATGCTTTAATGGGGGGAGAGATATGGCCGATGTCCCAGCCCATGTTTTGTTCCTGGTAGCGGTTGTCCCAAAAAGTAGCGTCGAGTTCCATGTGTTGAGTTTAAGTGAAGCGCAATGGCGGTTGAATGCCCAATGCAGTGAGTTGTTCACCAGTAAAATAGCCTTCTTCGGAGTAGGTAATGTCGATGCGTAGTACTTTACCGTCGCAACATTGTACAAAAGTGCCAGGAGCACCTGTTGCTACCAGGGTGCCTGGAGCTACTTCGTGCTGAGGGTAATCGGTGATGGTGGCACTTATGATTTTGAGCTGCATGCCATTGATCATGGTAAAAGCCCCCCTGTTCCATGGGTTTACAGCATGAAGCAGGGCGATGATATTTTCGCTATCGTGTTGCTCCCATTGAATGATTAAGTCCTCGTATTGTGGGCGAGGGTAGTAATGGGCTTTCGAAGCATCTTGCGGGGTTAGCGTGAGGGTATTGTTCACCAGCGCCATGGTGAGTTTGCCCACGGCTTGTGGACCGGCATAAGCCAATCGAATTTGATGCATGCCATAGGTGTCGTTGGGCTGAATGGCTACTTTTTCTATCAGGGCCAAATCGCCTTCGTCCATTTTGTCGGTCATGCGGTGAACGCTAATGCCTCCAAAGGGTTCTTTGTTGCGTATTTGCCAAAACAGGGGTTGTGGCCCACGGTATTGGGGCAATATGGCAAAGTGAAAGTTAAAGAACCCGTGGGGCACTTGCTGCATTACTTTATTGGGCACCTTGTAATTGAAGGTAAGCACATACACCACGTCGGGGTTAATTTGTTGGAGCCAGTTGCCCAATGGGGCGTTCATGTCGGAGGCACCTACTTCGAGTATGGGAATACCTGTGGGGCCAAACATGGTTTTAATTTGTTCGGTACCATCGTGTGCAGGGGTAGGAAGTACAATGCCTGCCAACAGCTGGCTTTGTGCCAGTTGTTGTAACGATGGGATGGCGAGTATGCCGCCTGCAAGAACAACTATTTTCATGTAGTGGTTGGTTTTTCAAAGAGGGCAATGCTCTCGATGTGGGAAGTATGTGGGAATTGGTCGATCAACGAAAATTTCTTGAAAACATATCCTGCTTCACAAAGTGTTTCAGCATCTCTTGCTTGTGTGGCGGGATTGCACGAAACATACACAATGCGCGGAGCTTCGAGCTCAATGACACGTCGCAATGCTTTGGGGGCGATGCCTGCGCGGGGTGGATCGAGCACAATGGTACCGATCTTACCCCGATATTCAGGATACTCGTAAAGGAACTTATTGACATCAGCGGCATAAAACTCAATGCCTTCCACATGGTTGCGCAATGCATTTTGTCGAGCATCAACAATGGCATCTTCTACAATGTCGACCCCAATAATTTGAATGTTGTTGGCCCTCGACGCTAAAATCTGACCAATGGTGCCAGTACCGCAAAAAAGATCCATCACCACTTGTCCGTCTAAGTTGGCTTCTAATGCATAGTCGATGACTTTTTGGTACAACTTTTCAGCACTTTTAGGGTTGGTTTGAAAAAAGCTTTGCATGCTAATTTCAAAGTCGAGGTGCAGCAAACGTTCTACAATTTTATCGTTGCCATAAATAAGGGTGGAGGAGCCGTCGCCTGAAGAAGGACGTGCGCGGTCGCCAATATCGTCGTTGATGGAGTGGAGGATGCCTGCCAATCGTTCCCCAAACAGGGCTTTCATTTGAGCAACAAACCCTTCGGTATCGAATTGTTCCAGTCCCGCAGAAGAGGTCACAAAGTCGAACAGCAGCTCATTGGTATGGTAGCTTTTGCGCACTACGAGGTAGCGAAAGAACCCTTCTTTTCTTGGGGGGTGCCATGCAGGCAAACCGGTAGCTTCGCAAAACTGACGGATGTGGTACAAGTTGTTTTCCACCATTTCATCGAACATGCCTGAGTCGGCATCGAGGTTTTCTACCATCCACCAGGTGCCTCGGTGCTTGAATCCCAATCCAAACTCGTCGAGTTCTTCGTTGGTGTTTAAGTCGTAACGAATGGATGAAAAAGAATATTCCATCTTGTTGCGATAGTGCCAGCAGGAAGGAGAGCTGATGAACTCATCGAACAGTCCTTCGGTATTTTCGATGCCACCAATGCGTTTAAACAGTTGGAAGGTAGTATTGCGTTTGTAGTCTTCTTGCAGGGCTATAGGAAGCCGGGCATAGGGGGCACCGGGAATAGGCTGGTAACTGTTGGCGACCTCTTGTGCCGAAGGTTGCAATACCTCCATCAGTTTACATTCGCCATGGCGCTTGCGTTTTTTTATGATTTGAGCTTTCACCACCTGCCCCGGAATGGTGTTGGGTACAAACAGCACAAATTCGCCATCGGGAGTAGGTACTTTAGCAATGCCTTTGCCACCAAAGGCCATATCGGTTATGGTGAGTTCTACTCGCGCACCACGCTTTAATACGATGTTTGTTTCAGTCAATGTTGTATTCAATTAATGGGGTTCAAAGGTAATATTTTGATCGTTTACACCGCTACCTGGGCGAAGGTCAAAATAAAGCGTATGGAATTACACAATAAAAATCCCTTTAAAGTGTTCCTTTTTCAATTTTATGCATTGTAGGGGTGGAAAAAAGAAAAAAATGGCAAGCGATGTAACTTTTTCTACTGTAACGACACTACCTACTATAGAGAGCAGCAAGGAATTGACAATTGAAACTGGTAATAACGCTACGAAAAGGGAGCGCTTTATGCGGCTGTACCATCCGGTGCACGATCGGTTTGTACGATTCTGCCGCGCAAAAGCATACGGGCATTACGACCCGGAAGATTTGGTGAACGATACGGTGCTGAAAGCCTTTGAGCAGTTGGATCATTTGAAAAATGAAGCAGCGTTTTTGCACTTTTTGTTTGGCATTAGTAGAAACATGTTGCGCAACCATGCCCGTAGATTAAAACATCGTGGCGAATACGATGAAAACAAAGCAGCACAATTGGCTGTGCACGAGCAGCGAAGTGATGCTGCGGTAGATGTAGGATTGCTATATGAAGCATTGAATGAATTGCCCGAAGAACAACGTGAAGCGGTTATTTTATTTGAAATATCAGGATTTTCGATCAAAGAAATACAAGCCATACAAGGAGCGGGAGCTTCAGCGGTGAAGCAGCGGCTGGTGAGGGGACGAAAGAAATTGGCTGAATTGTTAAAAGAACCTAATCACGCGCATTAATCACACGAATTTGGAGCAAGAAAACGACATATTAAAACGCTATTTCGAAGCGGCCCAAAATGAACCGGTGTCGCCCAGCCTCGAAAACATCGATCAGATGTTGGAGGTACAGGGTGCCGGGGCATCTTCCGCTCCGGCAGGGTCTTCGGTAGCGTTGAAGAGCCTCCTCATTGCACTTGGAGCCATTGGTGTTATTGTTACCATTGTATGGCTTGCTACGGGCAATGAGGAACCCAATCAAGCCAGTAATACATCACCCCTAATTAGTGATCAGTCGGTGGTGATAAGCGACACATCAAACACGGAGCAAGGTGGAGCGCCTCCCGTTGATACGTTGCTGGTCACCACCGACATTGTGCCTTCTACCATCGACATGGCACCTTCTACTACCGATTTTGATACCGTGCATACGGTGCCTGCAACAACGAAGGTGGTATTGGCAGAAACCCCGGAAACGAAAAAAGATACCGGATCTCTGATTATCATAAAGAAAACAACTCCACCACCAGCAGACCCCATTTCACTGCCTGCATCGTACTTTCCCACACCGAAAGAAGATAGTGTTGGCAAAGCATGCGATTGCGATGAGCCAGAAGAAGTGCCCAGTGTTGAATACCAAACGGTGATTTATGGTGATGCGAGCAACAAACAATTAAAGCAAATCGAACAGGAAGTACACAACCGTGGTTACCAACTGGAGTTGAAAAAGGTGAAATACAAGCGAGGGAGGATACGGCACATGAAAATACTGGTGTACGACCTCAACGATGAGGATAAGCCAAAGAACGATCGCTGTAAACTGTACGAAATAGAATACGACCATCCATTCGATTCCCTCACCTTTGTATGGCGCTACGACCTACAGGGAGTCCCCATTAAGTTTTACGCGGTGATGACCAACTTTACGTTGGCCGCACAGCCGTGTCATCAGTAGTTAACGGAACGGTTAATAGTTTAACTACTGAACTTGCTTCTCTGTTATGCCGCCTTCGGGCGGCATAACTCTTTACAGGCGTTTCAGAATTTCGATGGAATTGCTTAAATTTGAACTCGTAAAAATTCCTACTGTCCCGTCCGTGAATTGAAGGATGATCAGGGGCAGATTCAGGAAGGGTGATTTCTCCCCCAGGAGGAAAGGATGGGTACTCTCCGCGATGAGCCGAGTCAATCGATTTATGAACCAATCCTGTCGTCGCCCAATAATTTTACAACGGGTAAACGGGATAAAAAATTTAACTCATGCAAGCAACCATGAAAGAACAATTGACTTCGGAACAAGCCATGGAATTGGAAAACAAGTACGGTGCACACAACTATCACCCGCTGCCCGTAGTACTTTCCAAAGGAGAAGGCGTACATGTATGGGACGCTGAAGGCAAACAGTATTACGATTTCTTATCGGCCTACTCGGCGGTAAATCAAGGGCACTGTCACCCTAAAATTGTTGCGGCCCTTACTGCGCAAGCCGAAACATTGGCCCTTACTTCACGGGCGTTTTACAACGATGTATTGGGCGTATACGAGCAATACGTTACCAATTACTTTGGTTTCGACAAGGTATTGCCCATGAATACTGGTGCCGAAGCCGTAGAAACAGCCATCAAGATTGCCCGTAAATGGGGATACGAGAAAAAAGGCGTGGCCGAAAACGAAGCGAAGATCATTGTTTGCGAAAACAACTTCCACGGCCGTACCACTACCATCATTTCGTTTTCTAACGACCCAGATGCCCGTAAAAACTTTGGCCCTTACACTCCTGGGTTCATCAAAATTGCTTACGACGACATCGATGCGTTGGCAGCAGCATTGGAAGAGGAAAATGTGGTAGGGTTTATGGCAGAACCCATCCAGGGAGAAGCTGGGGTATATGTGCCTGCCGAAGGATACTTAACCAAAGCCGCTGAATTGTGTCGTGCTAAAAATGTATTGTTCATTGCCGATGAAGTACAAACCGGCATTGCCCGTACCGGCCGTTTGTTGGCGTGCGATCACGAAAACGTGAAGCCCGATGTGTTGATTCTTGGCAAAGCCATTTCGGGAGGCCTATATCCTGTATCGGCAGTATTGGCCAACGACGACATTATGATGGTGATTAAACCAGGGCAGCACGGTTCTACCTTTGGTGGCAACCCGGTGGCAGCTAAAGTGGCCATTGCAGCGTTGGATGTGGTAAAAGATGAAGCCCTGGCAGAAAATGCTGAGCGATTGGGACAACTTTTCCGCGATGAGATGAACAAGCTGATCAGCGAAACAGATTTGGTGCAATTGGTGCGTGGTAAAGGATTGTTAAATGCCATCGTTATCAACGATACGCCCGACAGTTCTACCGCATGGAACATTTGCGTACAACTGAAAGAAAACGGATTGCTGGCCAAGCCTACACATGGCAACATCATTCGCTTTGCACCACCATTGGTAATGACAGAAGCACAATTGATGGACTGTGTAGCCATTATTCGAAAAACAATATTGGAATACAAGCGGTAATCGCTTATTGCCTTTGAAATTAAAAAGCCGGATTGTCATCCTGTCCGCCTGTGGTGGATCAGGACCTATCCGGCTTTTTTGTGCTTCAATTGGAAACTTTCTCCTTTTCGTTCCGTAATTTTAAGGCATGAAACGCAGTGGAATGATCTTATTGCTGGCATGGCTGCTGGTGGCTTGCAACAAAGACAAGGCTTTGCTTACCGATGTCAACTGCGAAGGCAGCGACCCCAGCTTTTCCAACGACCTGATTCCCCTGTTCGAAAAATCGTGTGCTACAGGAGGTGCTACCGGTTGTCATGATTCCTGGATATTTAGTCATTCCAATGTAGAAAGCAAGGTAAAGAGTGGAGCCATGGAATACCGGGTCATTGTATTGGAAGACATGCCCCCCGCAAACAACACTTTTAACATCGATCCGTTAACCGAAGACGAAAAAAAGCTCATTCATTGCTGGATGGCAAACGGAGCTCAAGACAATTGATTCCCTCAATGGTTCGAGTGCCTCCCTTCGATGGTTCAAGCATACCCCCTCAATAGTTCAACCTATGTGCTTTAATGGTTTAAGGTATAACAAATGATGGTTGACCCTTTGTACTTCGAAGGGTAAACCATGGTAGTGCAATGGTTCGACTTATGACATGCAATGGTATGGCCATTGACCATTGATGTGTTGACTTATGTGGTACGATGCTCGAACCTATGCATGGCAATGGTTTAACTATGGTGAGGGGCTATTCAGAACATCCCCTATCAATGGTTCGACTTATGTATGTAGATGTGTGAACTATCTATGGTCATAAGGGCAACTTATGATGCACAATGGTTCGGCTTACCCTATGCATAAGTTCGACTTACCTGGTGCAATAGTCGGACTTACCCCAGGCATAAGTTAGACCTACCTCACACGATAGTCTGACCTACTCCTGTTAATACGGTATCATTTCATTGATAATCATTGATTTTTAGGGAAAAATCAGGGGTGAAAAATGCCTTTTTTGAAAGAGTGCATCTCGTAGGGCAAAATAGGGGTAAATGACAGATTTTTCGTCAAAATCGCTCTGTTCTTGCACCGAATGACTGCCTCATTTTTAGGTGTAGGGCATCAAGTCGGGTGCTACAAATTCTTTTTTTGCCCGTTCGGAAGCAAAAATGTTGAACCCATAATGACTGTTGAGCAGTTCTTTGAAGTTGTTGTTGAGCCGCGGAAACTCTTCTACCAACCCTTTAAAAGTAGTACTGGTGGCTTTTTGCATGAAGTGATGTACTGTTTTTATGGCTGCTACCGTAAGGGTATGGTGGTATTTATCTTCGGCACCAGCCACCTTTACGTACCGTTTCAACTGATTACAAACCTGTTCGATGGCACGTTCTTCCCCATATTTATGCAAATGAATCCATGCCAACCGCAAATGCGCCTCATGGGTAAATGGAATGTCGTGAAGGGTACCGGTAGCAAATTGCAGTTCAAATTGGGCATCGGTAAGCTGGTAGTGTGCTTGCATGGTTATTCGAGTAAGTGAGTGGTGCCATTGTTGGTAGGCTCGTCGTCATCATCGTCTTCTACTACCTCGTAATCTACAAATTCACCGTCGTTGGCATACGGATCTTGTTGTTGCTGCCTGCTTTTTCGGTCGCCCGGTTCAAACAATCGTCCAATCAACTTATTGCTCATGGTAATGCCAATGATAATCATTCGAATGAGGAAGAAAACCCCTACCAACCCAATGATCCATCCAATAACAGGCGTATCGTAAATGTCGCTAATGGTTTGCAACAACCAGTCGGTTACCGGTGTTTTGGCCATGGGCGGATAAAACACACTGGCTACAAACAGCCCTACTGCAAGCAGCAAGAAAATGCCATCGTACCTGGTGGTTTTAGGCGGTTCGTTTTGTGCTACGTTGTTGAACATGATTTTAATGCGCTTCTTTCGCAGCTTACCCGCCAGGTAAAAATAAAGGGTCATCAACCCAATAATGCCATAGGTATAAGCACTTACAGCGCTCTCCTGCTTTTCGATGAACGACAGGGCACTGACGGCCGCTGCGGTTACCAACAGGTAGTAGCTGAGGGGTTTCAGCACAAAATTTTCAATCTTCGCCTTTTGTTCACGACCTACAGCAGCAGTTAATACTACAATGAAAAACCACCAAATGAGGTCGAAAATGATGAATACAATTCCCAAATGAAATATGTAGCGTAAAATCTCCATGCGGGCTAAAGTTACAAAAACAGCCGAATCGTGTTATAAAAAAGACGAGGCAATGCATTATTTATTGTATTGTTCGAATGCCTACGGAAATAGGCTGATACATAGCCGTTTATTTGCGGTAATGTGGTGTTGAATTGTCGCAGCTTTTTTGTTTTTGTCCTTGGCATTGGCAGGAGAAGATGATTTATTGTACGTTCTAATAAGTGTGTTATGGGAAAAAAGAATAAAAAAGAAGGACGAAAAAAGAAAATCGTTTATAAGATTCGTAGGGGCAATAACATTCCGATCATTGTGGGCTCTGTGGCTTTTGGCGTGGGCATTGGATGGATAGGGCGTGGTGCATTTTCTCCCACTCCCGATGGCCCTTCACAAGACTCTGTTGCAGTGGTAGATTCTATGGCTACAGATACCCTATCAGGGCCACTGGTACTTAGCGATTCTTCGAATGTAGTAACGGCACCTGACACGTTAACCATTTGTTCGTTTAACATCCAGTTTTTGGGCAATGGCAAGTCGCGCGACAATGAAGCATTGGTAGACCTGGTAAAAGGCTATGATGTGGTGGTGGTACAGGAGCTGGTATCGTCGCCAGTAGATGGTACTTTTCCTGATGGAACATCGTATTCGCGCGATGAAGAATCGGGCGATTTTGTAGATGCGATGGTAGGTGCGGGGTTTGAATACCGCCTTTCTTCCGAAGATACGGGTAGGGGAGAGAACAACCATACCAACTCTACTGCTACCGAGTGGTGGATTACTTTTTACAAGCCGGAAGTGGTGGGCATTGCTGCCGACCTGCCGACCGAGTTTTTAGCAGAAGATCGCACGGCACATCCCGATTACGAGCGGGTACCTCACTCATTTGCTTTTCGTACCCACGACAACAGCCTCGACTTTGTACTGATTTCGGTGCACCTCAAACCCGACAAAGACAGCAAAAGCAAGGCACGACGAAAGCATGAATTGAATGCCATAGGAGGGTGGATTGCTGCCAACAGCGAAGTAGAAAAGGATTTCATCATCCTGGGCGATATGAACCTTTACAGTCCCGAAGAAATTGCAGATGCTACTCCTGCAAACTACTTGTCGCTGAACGATGAAGGCCGGCGTACCAATACCAACATTACTTCCAAAAACCCCGACGATGGGGCGTTGCCTTACGACCACGTGATGTACCATACCGAGTACACGGCCAACAACATCGATCTTGCTTACGACATAGAAGTGATTGACCTGGTGGAAGCCATGCGCCCCTACTGGACACTAGAAGAACCCTACCCAGGCAATATAGATACTACGTTCACCTATGAAGGCGAAGTAGATTATTACAAATACAATCACAACGGTTTTCGTAAGTACTATTCCGACCACCATCCTGTAGTTTTCAAGATGTTATACGGGCAAACCGACGATGACTGAGGTTGTTAAAAAATCATAAAACAGCCTATCGTACTGAAACAACCTCCCTGGCATGGCGTTAAATACCAAAGCGCAATGCTTAAAACATACGATTATGGATTTTGATATTATAGGGCCCGTGTTGTTTTTTCTGGTGTGTGGCATGTGGTTGGCCTGCCCGTTTTTGCTTTGGCCAGCTAAACGTAAAAGAGGATTAATTATTTACTTCATACACCTGTTGGGCATTACTGCTTTAGGGTTTGCCTACATGTTTATATTCGACGCCAATTGCTCCGGCTTCTTGTGTGGCCTGGCAGGCTTTTTTCATGCCCTCTTTTTCTGGTGTGCCTGGGGAGTAGGCTTGTTTGCCTATTCGTTGGTACAGTACTCGTTGCACAAAAGGTCAAAAACATTATAACAATATTCCTCTATGGAATTTATAGGAGTTTTTCTCTTGCTGGCCATTGCCGTAGCATGGCTTGCATCACCGATTTTGTTATGGAAATCGAAACAACGAAAAGGATTGCTGCAGTACTTGATTCACCTCGGTGCTGCAACCTTGTTTTCCGTCATCTTTATTTATGTTTATAGCGAAACATGCACCGGCTTTTTATGCGGATTAGATGGCATTGCCTTCGCAGCACTTGTAGATGGAGTATGGGGCATTGTTTTGTTTACCTACGCCATTGTAAGTGTTTACCGAATGCCCAAGTCGAATTAAGATGGCTGAAAATGCACACCTTGTATTACTGATGGCTTGTGCCTTTTGGCTGGTGTGTCCATTTTTACTGTGGGCCACAAAGCGAGGGAGGGGCATCCTCATTTTCCTTGCTCATTTAATAGGGGTTACTGGCTTGAGCTTTGCTTATGTTTATGTATATTCCGAAAATTGTAGAGGCGATTGGTGTGGATTTGAAGGCATCGGACATGCATTGATTTTTTGGGTAGCATGGGCAATAGGGTGCTTCATATACGCAGTAATACAATTCAACAAGCAACGAAAACAACTTTAAACCAGGAAAAATGGGCGCATTAACAATTGTTTTATTTGTATTGCTAATCCTTTGGGGAGCAGCCATTGTATTGCTGTGGAAAGCAAAACAACGTCGGGGAATCATCATAGCCATCATCCACCTGGTAGTAGCCATTGGTTTGGGTTTTGCTTTTACGTACGTGTATGCTTTGTATTGTTACGGCAGCTATTGTGCCCTTGCTGGTGCCATGCTCACGGTAGTGGGATGGGGTGTATGGGGCATAGGCCTGGTGATTTATGGCATCGTACAGTACCGAAGGCACCTTCAGTCGGCTTAAAACTTTATCACCAACTTCACATTTACCCTGCGCGAAGTCAGGAAATTAGGAATGGCATACTGCCGTCCGGTTACATCGTTGATCCACAAGTAAGAAACGGTGTTGTTGATGCCCAGTAGGTTAAACACTTCGGCACTGATCCACATGTCTTCAAAATGTTTGGTAAACGACTTGCGCTCGGCCTGGGTGCGTTTGGTCAGTAACTGCTTGGAAAAACCAATGTCTACCCTGCGATAGGGTGGGGTGCGTAAAATGTCTTTGTACCGTTCGTGTGTAGGAGGGCCAAAGGGCAATCCGGTACCAAACAGCAAGCTCAAATGTACTTTAAACGAAGGCCATCGGGGCATTTCATCTTGAAAGAAGATGCCAAAATTCACCCGTTGATCGGTAGGGCGGGGGATGTATCCCGGTTCTACACGAATGCTATCGGTAGCGGTTTGATCGAACGTAAATCCAGGAACAATGGTATCGCCAGCAGCGTTGAGGCGGATGTAATAGAAGTCGTCTAAAATATCCTCTCGTGTTTGCATCACCGATAAACTGGCCCACGATTCTATGCCTTTTACAAATTCTCCATTCACCTTAAACTCAATCCCACCGGCATATCCTTTGGCATTGTTGGTAGCATAATACCGAATGCGTACGTTATCAATTTCATAAGGAATCATGTTGGTGAGGTGCTTGTAATACAGCTCTGTAACCAACTTAAACCTACGGTCCCATAGCCAAAAATTATGATCGCCACCCAATACAAAGTGCACCGATTGCTGTGCTTCAATGTTGGGGTTAATTACTCCGTTAAAGTCGCGCATTTCGCGGTAAAAGGGCGGTTGATAATAAAACCCTGAGGAGAAACGAAACAACCAATCACGGTCTTTTACAATAGTGTCGCCACGGGCCTTAATCTTGGTTTTTGAGGTCCAGTTGGGTTGCAACGAAAAGTTCATACGCGGACTGAACACCACTTCGTTGTTGAAGTCCCAGTAATTGGCCCGCCCGCCAATGGTAAAGCTATAGTCGGCAGGTGCAATAGAATCTTTGCCCGACCAAAACCAGGTGTTTTGTAAATAACCTGAATAACGATTCGATTCGAGGTTAATGCGCGATTTCACCACTTCCTGCAATTGAATTTCATTGGCAGGAGCCTGTGGTATAGAGAATCCGGCCGAGTCGACCATGTTCCACTCGCTCAGTCGGTCTTCAATGATCTCGTGTTGGTATTTTACGCCCCATTCGGTGAGGGTTTTGTCGTTGTCTAACGTTCCTTTATGCGAAGCGTTGTACACCAATGCTTCGAGGTTGTTGCGGGCATGGTTTAGGAAAGTACCTACCCCCAGGTTAAACGCCACATCCCCAAAATCTTCATCGCCTAAATCGCGTTCCAACTCATCCAGCCAATATTGGCCCTGGATGTCGAACGATTCGCTTTCAAACGTTTTAAATGCAGAGGCAATGAACTGTAAGGTTACACGTTCATCGAACGAACGGTGGGTGCCGGAAATGGCACCGGTAAATGTTTCAAACTCGTCAATCTCCTGTCCATCAAAAAACACCGTAAAACGCAATGCCTGGTTGATGGTACCAAATTCCGTTTCCCGGTTTTGAGGAATAAACTGGTATTTGTTGTTGGAGTAGTGGCCGAGGAAGCTCAACTCAAAATTCTCTCGCCAGTCGTAAGTAATATACGTTTGAAAGTCGGAAAAGGCTGGCTTGTAATCGCCTTGGGTATCTAAACTACCAAGGATATATTGATTGGAGCGATACCGGAAACCGCTGATGTGTGACAGTCGGTAATTTTTACTGGCCCCTTCAATGTGTGCCGATCCTCCCAACAAACTCATGCTGGCCGAACCGCCAAACTCAATGGGTTTTTTGTATTGAATATCCAGTACCGATGAGAGCTTGTCGCCATACTTGGCTTCAAAACCACCTGCCGAAAATAAGATCGACGATACCATGTTTGAGTTGATGAAGCTCAATCCTTCTTGTTGGCCCGAGCGTACCAAAAACGGCCGGTAAATCTCAATGCCATTGACATAAATGAGATTCTCATCGTAGTTCCCCCCACGCACCGAATAGCCCGCTGTAAGTTCATTGTTCGAGGCTACAGAGGCTTCAGCAAACAATACTGCTTCAAAGTTGCCAGAGGCGGTAGGCAGGTAGTCGAGCACCTTGGTAGGAATCTTTATCATGGGCTTCGACCGGGTTTCGTAGGCTTCTACATCTACCACACGCAGGGTAAAGTATCGAAGCTTTACTTCCAACGGATATACCTGCCCCTGCTTGAGGTTGAGGTAAAACTCCTGGTTGTTAAAGCCGGTATAAGAAAACGTTACAGTAAGTGCCCTGTTGGCAGGTACATCAATAGAGTATCGGCCATCTTCATCGGTGGTTACCCCTCCAAAGCCTTCTACCTTTACGTGGCCCAAAATCAACGGGTTGCCCTCTTCATCGAGCAAACGCCCGGCAATGGTGGCTTGTTGTTGAGCAAGGCTAACGGCAGTCGTTACCAGGATCAGCAGCACTATGTTCGTTATTGTTCTAACTGCCTGCATGGGGCGTCAAAAGTAGCTAAAATCAGCGATTATACAATAACAGGAAAAGCGCGAAAATATTGTGGGAGATTAGTCTTTTCGTTTGAAGTCACCGTTCTTCCACGCCTGTATGAACTGTGCCCAGGCCAATGGGTTGAGTAGGTTATTGGGAGGAACCTGCCCATAGTGATACATGCGGGTATGGTAGTCGGCCATGGCTGCTTTAAAGTTGCCACTGCCATCCATAGGGAGTGCTGCAGCTGCGCTGGCTAACCTTCTGCCATCCAGGTTCTTCTTAATGATTTCTAACTCGTCGTCGGGCACCTTTATGCTCATAAATGCCCGCTTAAAATCTTCGATGGTAGGCCAGGGGTAAACCACCGTTTCGTGCAAAAGAATGGTATCTTTTTGCATCATATGAATGAGCGAATAACGGCTGCTGCTCAAACTATCGGGAATAACAAATTCCGATTTTTTATAGCCTACCGAAGAAAATACAATGGTGTCGTTTTTTTGAGCAACAAACGAAAAGTAACCAAAGAAATCACTCACCGTTCCCCTCCGGGTGTCTTTTACAATGATGCTGGCATACGGAACAGGCTTTAAGCTATCGCCAGTAACAATGACTCCCGAAAATTGCACCACGTCGTCTTTCTGGGCCACAACTTGCCCTGCCATCATCAACAGCGAAACAAACAATATGAGGTATTTGACGGTGCGCATCAAGACAAAGGTACAAAAACCGTTTCCGCAATAATAACTCAAATTCCGCGCCTAAATTATGCTTTTAACATTTTTTGGCTGTATGCCAACGTTGTTGAATGCAGCTTACCCCTTTGCGGGGGAGGAGAGAGATGGCAGAAAAACATTACCTTTGAAAATATCCAAACAAAAGCGCTTTATGAAAAAATGGGTTGTCTTATGGGCTACACTTGTGGGTAGCACCACCACATTCGGCCAAATTACCATTACCGATGCCGATATGCCAGAAGTAAACGATGTGTTCAACATCAGTGTGGCATCCGACTTTACCAATGTAGATCCTTCGCAAACAGGAGCCAATTACACCTGGGATTTTTCTTTTTTAACGTATGCCACGCAACGACAAGACGAATATGTACCTCCCAGTGATGCCCCAATTGCTTACGAATGGTTTTTCAACAACCCACTGGCGCCAGCCTACATGGCTTCGTATGCCACCATTGGCGACGACATCGATATTTTCGGGTTCTTAACCATGACCAATAACTTCCAGTTTTTTCAAAATGATGCCGATGAATATGAGATGGTAGGATTTGGAGCCAACATCAATGGCATTCCTGCTCCGGTGCGTTACAACCCTAAAGATGTGATTTACCAATTCCCGATGAACTATGGCAACATCGATTCGTCGTACGCAGAATACACATTGGGTGTACCTGGTATTGGTGATTATTCGCAATACATTTGGCGCAACAACGAAGTAGATGGCTGGGGAGAACTGACTCTACCATTGGGTACTTTCCCTACGTTACGGGTAAAGACTGAACTGAACCTCATCGACTCGCTCGACCTCGATACGCTGGGCTTTCCATTAGGCTTAACACGTCCTACTACCATTGAATACAAATGGCTGGGGGTAGAAACGGGTGTGCCTTTACTTACCATTACCGAATCTTTTGGAGTAATTACCAATGTGGAGTACCAGGACTTTTTTGTAGGGGTAGAAGAAGTGTTGGGTGATGAGGCGTTTGCTGCTTACCCCAACCCTGCCAACACATACCTCAGCATTGCATTCCAAGAAGCGCCTAATGGAACCATTCAGTTGTTAGACCTTGAAGGGAGAGCAATAGTAACACTTCCATTGCGTCCCAATGCTAAAAACTACCGCATCAACACCTCAACACTGGCCAATGGCACCTATGTATTGCGTTTCACCTCGAAAGAGGGCGTGGGCATGCGAAAAGTAGTGGTAGCGCACTAAGACAAAGCAAAATCTACTGCGGCACGGGCATGGATAGCTGCCGTGTCGAAAACGGGAATATCGCAGTCGCTTTGTCGAATCAATAAGGGAATTTCTGTACACCCAAGGATGGCACCTTGCGCTCCCTCGGCCTTCATCGATGCAATAACATCCAGGTAACCCTTTCGGGTTTCAGGGCTAAAAACGCTTTTTACCAATTCGTTGTGAATGACCTCATGTACGTATTGACGCCCATCTTCGTTGGGAATAACAGTGGCAATGCCATGTGCTCTTAGCTTGGCTTTGTAGAAATCTTCTTCCATGGTTTGGCGGGTACCCAAAAGCCCCACCGTAGTTAGCCCTTGTGCTTTAATGGCTTCGGCCACCGCATCGGCAATGTGCAATACAGGAATGTTAATGGCTGCCTGTACTTGTGGTGCCAATTTATTCATGGTATTGGCACAAATAAGCACACAGCAAGCGCCCGATTGCTCTAACTGCCGGGCAATGCCAATGTATTTGGCAGCAATGGCTTCCCAATTGCCGCCCATTTGTAAGGCTTTTATCTCACCAAAATTCACGGAGTGCATCAGGCAGCGGCCAAAATTAAAGTCGCCACACCGCTCATTGGCATACAGGTTAATGGTTTTGTAATATTCTGCCGACGATACCCAGGAGATGCCGCCAATAAGGCCGATTAGTTTCATAACTTACTTCTTTTGTAGCAGCGCATCGGTTAACCAATTGGCAATGGCTTGCCGGTTGCTTACCAACGTAAAACGCTTTTGATCCAGGCTGTTTTGGATGTTGCCCAGTTCGATGTAGGCTGCTACGGGTTTCGATTTGGAAAGCATGTACAACCCGCGCCCTTTTACAGTGCCACTATACCCACGCCCCGACTGGTGCTGGTCGTACTTTTGTTTGATGGTTTTGCGCAACGAACTGGCAAAAGCTTTGCCGGCCTTGCTGCCTGGGTTGTGATAGAAAAACATGTCTACCCGCTTGCCTACACTGCGCGAATCGATGTGTAGCATCAATAACCGTTGTTGATACCCCTTGGCCTTATTGGTTTCGTACAGCTTGTTCACAGCCTTGGCACGTTGCTGCAATCGATTGGTTTGATTGCGTGGAATTTTTTGCGTCTTCCAGCAGGTTTCATCGTAATCAATAGGCAACACTTCATCGTCGCGAATGCCATCGTTAGGGTCGCGTGTAATCACATACACCACCGCGTCGTGCTCCATGAGGTTGTGTGCCAATCGCAAGGAAATATCATACGCATACTCGTCTTCGCTAATGCTTTTGCCGTTGTATGTGCCTACTGCTCCGGGGTCGGGGCCACCATGGCCACTTACAATGTAATACACCCAGCCCTTGAGTTCGGTATCTTTGCGATACACCTCTTTGTACGCTTCGCCAAAAATATCGAAAGTGCCTCGCTTTACTCCAGCCGCCGTGTTGGTGGTTACCGTAGCAACATCAACATCGGCAGCAGCGCAATTGAGCAAGTAATGGGGTACCCACAACTCCTTACTCTTTCTAAAATCTTTCGACTTCAATTTTGCCTCCACCAGGGCATCGTTGTACTGCTCAATTTTTTTGGCTACATCATAATCGTCGATGCCAATAGAAGAACGAATGGTTTGTCCGTTGAAGGTGTATATCTTAATGGGAAGTTGGTAGGTTTTCCCTGCAATGAGGAAGAGGTTGGCACCCAATTCGTTGAGCTCGGTGAAACGATCGATGCTGCATTGGTCGTCAATTTGATAACGCTTTAACAACAGCAGCAATGCATCACCCTTTTTGGCTTTAACGGTTACGTGCTCTTCTGCTGTGGCTTGTAAGGCACAAAACAAAAACATCAACAAGATCGATTGTCGAAAAAACAGTTTCATCGTAAATATAAATTGCAGGATGCAGTGTGTGGGTATAAATATATACGTTCATAAAATCAATTTATTTTGTGCTTCCGAATAATTATCAAGGGAATTATTAACAATGAAACCGCTATTGCTGGTGTACTAAATTGTTTATCTTCATCGCACCCATGAACACCAATATTCAATTATCGCCCCGGTGGATGATGATACTGCCCCTACTGCTGGGGGTGCTGTTTATTGTGGTACTTATCCGTACGGCATGGCTGTGCGACGATGCTTACATTTCTTACCGTACCCTCGATAATTTCATGAATGGTTATGGGTTGACCTACAACCCCGGAGAGCGGGTGCAAGCCTTTACCCACCCGTTGTGGTTGCTGCTGCACATCCCCTTTTATTGGGTGGTGGGTAACATGTACAGCACTGGATTGGTGGTGGCCATCATTTGCTCGGTGGTGGCGGTGTTGCTGTTGTGCCAGAAAGTGGTGGTGAACCGCAGTGGTATGGTGCTGGTGTTGGCGGCCCTTATCGCTTCAAAAGCCTTTACCGACTATGCCACCTCAGGACTGGAAAACCCCATGACCCATTTGTTGATTGTGTTGTTTGCCTGGACGTGGTGGAAAAAGGGGAGAAGGCACTTGTTGTTGCTATCGTTCATCGCCGGATTGGCTGCATTGAACAGAATGGATACCATCTTGTTGTTTGTACCTGCACTGCTGGTGGCCTGGTGGCCACAAAAAGGAATTAAAGCCACGCTAACTGTATTGTTAGGGCTGTTGCCCTTCCTGCTGTGGGAAGTGTTTGCTGTGATCTATTATGGATTTCCCTTCCCCAATTCGGCCTATGGCAAATTGAACCATGGTTTTGAAGCTGCTACGATGTGGGAGCAAGGGGGCTACTACTACCTCGATAGCCTTACCCGCGACCCCATTACGTTGATTGTAATAGTAGCGGCATTGGTGTTGCCATTGTTGTTGAAGCGCAAGGCCCTATGGCCGTGGGCAGCAGGCATGGCATTATACCTGCTGTACATCTTCTACATTGGTGGCGACTTCATGAGTGGACGTTTCTTTTGCGCTCCCTTTTTGTTGGGTTTGATCATACTGGCCCGACTGGAGTTAAAAATAAACCTGGTGTTGGCACCGGTAGCGTTGGCCCTTGGGTTTGTTGGAGGTGCCCCTTTGCTAAGTGGTGCCGATTATGGGGTAAACGAAGAAGCAGTAGGCAGCCATGGCATTGCCGACGAAAGGGCCTACTATTACCCCGGTACCGGTTTGCTTACTGCACAAGGCCGGGAAATGCCCGCACTGGAATTGGCAGAGCGCGGCAAAAAGTTGCGCGAAGGTGGGGGCGACATTTACCTTACCGGCAACATGGGTTTCCTGGGGTTTTATGCAGGGCCGGGGATGTACATTCTCGATCGATATGCGGTTACCAGCCCTTTTCTGGCGCGCCTTCCCAACGTATACCAGCCCAATTGGCGCCCCGGCCATTATCAACGCCCTATTCCGAGGGGATACTTGAACAGTCTTACTACGCGTACCAACCAGTTGGAACAGCCCGAGCTGCGTCAGTTGCACAATGCCTTGAACACAGTAACGCGTGGCCCACTGTGGGACAGCAACCGGTGGGATGAAATATGGAAGTTGAACACTGGTCATTATGCCGCCATGATCGATAAAGCAGGAGTTTTTATGCCTGCCAAAACCCAGGCCACGTTGCAGGAAATGAACATCGCGCCAGGGGCAACAGGTGTTGTTACCTATGTCGATTCAGGAGTGGTGGTGCATATGCCTCCTATACGGCAAGCCAGGGAAGTGTACTTATGGCTACAACGCGAATGTGAATTTGTGGTGGTATTTAGAAAAGGAGAAAAGGTGCTGGGAGGCGAAATTCTTATTGCAGCCCCCGAACAACCTGATCCGATGCCGGGCAGAAAGGTGCTGGCACCATTAGCTACCGATAATGTGGTGGTATACCCCAATACCCACCATTGCCCTTGTGCAGTGGGGCGAATAGAATTGCCTGCTTTACCACAATAAGAACCCACCATTATGGCCATGCTTACGGTGTACCATACGGTCTACCCGTACCATCCTGCCAAAGGCAGTAAGGTGATGCCATGTGTATCCTGCGGGCGATACTCCCCCCAGGCCATTGCCAAGAATTAAGTTGGCTGCCCTAAAGTGCTGGTCGCGTCTCGAACCCTTAATGGGCACTGGTTTACCACTACGATCGTTGATGTTCATATAATGAGCGCTGCCGCTGCCCTGGGCCAGGTTAACCACAGGGCCGGTTACAGGATTGAATCCACCATAAGGCGTGCCAGGGGCATTGCGCCATGGGGCTGAAAAGTTGATGTTACCCACCCCATCGGTGGTATAGCCTACCTGGTTAAGCACCACTCCGCTGGTAGAGGTATAGTTTTTAGGGCCACTATTGGCATTGGATGCTCGTCGCAATTGCCCCACCTTTTTTAATGCAATGGGATCTTTTGCGGCCATGGCAAAGCGTACTGCCGCAACTGCCCGTTGGTGAGCAGTATATGCAGCGAAGCCCCCGGCACTGGCTACATCGTAACGTTGCAGTGCTATATCGCGTCGTGATTGATGTAGGCCTGAACTTAAAATAACTGCCCTTAACACAGCGCGATGCCGATCAGCATCGCCCTCCGTAGGATCCAATATATTGTACGCCGTACCACCAGCGTGGAAGGCATCTTCGCTAAAGCTTTCTTCAATTTGTTCTGCATTAGCGGGTCTCAGGCCGGCATCAGACAATATGGCTTGTACCGTATCAATTTGCACGTTCGGTGCTACATGATCTTCGGCCCAAATGGTAGCAACACCAACTGCTGTTTCTCCAGGCAAAAGACGTTGTATACGATGAACGGTCTCCAACCAGGTCATCTGTTGAATAAGTGGAATCTGATCGTCAGACACTTCCCGTTGTATTGCTGCTTTGGTTTGAATCGCCGACTGTTGCGCATAACGATTGGCCGACTGTTGCAGTTTCATTTGAGCAATGGACTCATGACGATTATCGGTAAACGAAAGGGAGGGTTGGAGGGCGTGATTAACGCCTTTCAACTGCCCGGCATTATGAATAGCGTTGGCTTTAGGTTGACGTTCAGTACTTTTGAGTGCAGCTTCTCGCATGCATTAAAGGTAGCAATTTTAACCGTATATTCAATGGTGTTAATGCCCGCTTCTATACAGTGGGGGAGGGTTAATTGCTGAGGTTTTTTCGCGCTGCCATCATAAACAAAAGGGTACACAGCATCAGCAGCAGCACTCCATGCCATGCTTTCATAAAAGGAACAACATCACTCATGCGCAGCATCATTTCCATGGAAGTGGTATAATAGATATAGCCTACAGCAATAACAGCAGCAGTAATGATGGGAACAAAAAGGGGTAGCTTTCGAAAAAACAAGCCAATGAATATCCCTGTAAGCAAGAGCAAGGCTACCTCAAAAGCAAAAGCTTTGCGTTGTCCCAGTTCCGTTTGTAACCCCATTAGGCTTTGTTGCTGTACCTCCAATACCGTAAGCCCCGACCGCAGCAGCCCGTTAGCCGATCGCTGCATGCTTTCCCGGTGCTGATCGTTTTCAAAAACAAACGTACTGTCGGATGAAAGTAAATCGCCTTTCGCAATGCCATAAGTAGCAAGTTCTTCCGCAAACTCCTGGTAAGCGTTTTCAACCAGTGGAGTAGGAAATTTCTCCAGTTGATGCAACACCATTTCGCGACGTTGCTGTAATGTTTGCGCTACAGAGTCGATGGTAGTAGAAAGCGTGGAGGAATTGCCAGTGCCATACGATAAAAACAAGGCAGGATCAGTACGTTCTAATGGTGCTCCAGGGGCAGTAATGGTAATGTCGTATAACAAGTTACGCAATTGCAAGTCAGCCTCGGGCACCACCCGGTCGTTGAATCGATAAGCAAAGAAAGCAAGGCCGGCAATTAACATCATGTCGATGGCCAAATAATTCATCAACGACGAACGCTGTACCCGCAGCCGTTTTGCTGCAAGCCACCATGCTGCTGCACCTCCAATGAGTAGGGCGGGAATAAGTGCCATGGGAATAAATTGCACCACAGCCAGTCGGCTCAATTCCGAAAGCACAGCATCGCTTAAGCCTTTGCCTTCAATGTCGGCAGCATACTTCGATAAAAACTGTGCCTTCAATAACAAGGTTGTACCAACCATCACAGGAATGGCAATGGCAAGGAAGTACAGCCAACGCCAGGTCATGCGTTTTAAGGAGGAAGGGGTAAATGGGTGCACAGTTCGTTATATAGCAGGGCATAAAAAACCCCAAACCATGATGCATGATTTGAGGTTCTTTTGCATGTATTATCTAATACGTTGTATTCTCTTCTTCCTCGTATGTTTCTTCACCCTCATCACTTTCATCATACTCTTCCGCATTGAAACTTTCCAATTTCTCTCTTAACATATCCAGGTTGCTTTCTGTTTCTTCGGAGTTGTAATACATAAACTCTTCAATGTCTTCATAGCCCAGGTCGTACTCGGTGTTATAAGCATCAAAGGTGCGTAACCAGTAACGGCTTACCGATCCGGTAGACTGATCGACAGAAATCTCGTCTGGCGGAATATCATCAAAAAAGTGGTCTACACTCCAACCATCGGTTTCCACATAGCTCATCGGCAAAACAGCCTTGTCGTCGGTAGCTCCACCTAATGTGTACGAAGAGTAAATAACTTCTTCAATAATCAATCCTGTTGCTGAATTGTTGAGCACCCAACTCTTTTGAATTGGCACATCCAGTACCACCTTCTCACCATTGCTGAACTCAAATTCGGGTGAGCCATAGATGACATACGATGAGTAGCTCAAATCTTCATTTACCACATACACGGTACCGCTAATGACAACTACTGCAATTCCAAAAATGAGAATCACTGATACTGCGATTCCGGTTAATATTTTGGTGACCGTTTCATTGCCAATTTTCTTCAATAGTTTTCTGATAAAAACAAGCAGTGCAATTCCTACTACAATCACCACCGTTAACACCAGGTAAAAGTTTAATAACATCTCCAATAAGTTTGATTCGTATCTGTTTAGTTTAGCAAACGAAAGTTAAGATAATTATTTAAGGATTCAAGAAGTTGCTTGAAATTTTAGGACTCTCATAAAGGCAAATAACTAACGTGTAAATGCCGCTTCGTAGATCGATTGATTGCCTCGTTTATCGGTAACCACCAGCTTGAATTGATGTTTCCCCTTTTTTAAGCGGTCATCATCAAAGGTATAGGTCAGTATTTTTTTCTTGGGTTCATAGGTCATTAGCACCCACTTGCCATCAATGGTTCCCCGGTACTCCTGAATGCCTGATAGGTTATCCCTGATCTTTAAGTTGAAGTTGTTGTACTTGCTCATGTTGCGCTCGTTCGAAATGTCAACAGGAGTGATTACAGGGGCAATGGTGTCGTACACCACCGTGTAATCGCCAAAACTTCGCGTTTTAGTACTGATCCAGCCATTTTTATAAATACCGCCTTCAGGATACCACCACCCTTTTTCGTTGATAGAAATAATAAGCAATTTGTCGTGGTATTGAGTAGGCACATCGTTCACTTCAATTTTCAAGGTAAAATAATGTTGTAAAGGAGTGTAGCTGTTGTGAATATGATACATAGGAGCCAATGCCCTGTTGATGGTGTCGCCTACCGAAAATTGCAAGCGCAAGTCGTTGTACACCGAATGGGCTGGGAAATAAGCCATCATCGATGCAGTTTGAAGCACATTGTCGGTATCGTGTTGCAACAACTTGTAGTAGGAAGGAATGTTTCCTTTCAACTTGCTATAGTTGGCTTTCGCTTCAGAGGTAACGGCAAACGATAGGGTGGAGGCATTGCCATAAGTGTCTTTGATGCGGTACTTCAGGGTGTGTTGCTCATTGTCGTAAAACTTTAATTTCCCCGAGTTTACCAGGTTTTCATAAATGCCCAACCGGTTGTTATCCGTTAAAAACGATTTTTGAAACAAGGCCTTGTCTTGCTTGTGTAAAGCATAATCGAGGTGGGCATTCATGTATCGATTTACCGCAAAGTCGAGCTTTTCCATGCGCTGCCCATATACTTGCTCACTATCTACATCAAGCGCAATGGTGTAGATGCCACATTTGTTGCCATAACCATTCAGTCGGTCAATAACTTCCAGTCCAACACCAATTTCGCCATGCACCTTAATGGGAGCCTTGCTTTTAAGCTGATAGCTGCCATTGCTACCAGTAAGTGCAAAGCTTTGTGCCGCATTGCGTTGGTTTACAGTGCTGGTATCGTTAAGGGGGTAAATGCGAATTTTGCTCAGTTCGGGTTTGATGTTGTCTTTAATGTCAAACCCACACAACAATGGGTTGATGGGGTGCTCACTCTCTGTTTCTCGTATTTCAAAGTGCAAGTGCGGCCCTCCAGAACTTCCAGAATTACCAGAGTAAGCAATGATTTCTCCTTTTTTTACTTCCAGTTGTGTGCTGCCCGGAAATACTTCAATTTCGTAAGACTCTTTAAGGTATTGCACTTCCTTCACGAAGGCTTCAATGGCAGGGTTAAATTTGTTAAGGTGAGCATACACGGTAGTATAGCCATTGGGATGTGTAACATACAATGCCTTGCCATACCCCCAATGCGAAATCTTAATTCTTGAAACATAGCCATCGGCAACGGCATAGATGTTTTTGCCTACTACACCAGCAGTTTTAATGTCTAACCCAGTATGAAAATGATTGGTTCTCAACTCCCCAAAATTGCCTGAGAGGTAAAGTGGGATGTCCATTGGAGAACGAAAATTAAGGTGCGAATAATCGGTGGCATCTTGAGGCAATGCACAAACACCTGTTAAAAAAAAGAAAACGAGCAACACTAAATTCTTCATCCCTGTTGAATACTTGATTTATAGGCTTTTCGGGGCATCACAACCCTTTGCCATACACTTTCGAATTTCATTGTCGTAAAATTAATTCATTCACCAACGCTTACACCAATGCGGAATGCAAACATTTCCACAATGGGAGGTTTAAAAAATTTGTTAAATCGTTAACGCAAACGTAACTTTGTTGGCGACTCTATTCAGAAAGTTGAATTGATTCAATGGATGACGTAAGTTCGATCATAGAAACGCTAAACGCTAAGATAGATAAGGTAATCGGCATTGCCGATCAGTTGAAGGCATCCAATGCAACATTGGAGCAAGAAAAAGCTCAACTGCAAGCCACCATCGAACAACAGCATCATCAGATTGAAGCATTGAACGAAAAGAATAAAGTGTTGAAGTTAGCAAAATCGCTAACGGGCACTAATGAAAGCTCCGACTCGTCGGAAGTGAAATTAAAGATCAATGAACTAGTGCGGGAAATTGATAAGTGTATAGGATTGTTGAACAGGTAATTGGAACACTTTAGTAGTTAATGAGTACTTTATCCATAAAAGTATCGATCGCCGGAAGGACTTACCCCTTAACCATTCAGAGAGAGGAAGAGGAAGTGATTCGTAGGGCTGCGAAAAACATTAACGATAGCTTAAAAACGCTGGAAGATAGCTACGCTGTAAAGGATAAGCAAGATTTGCTTGCTATGACTGCGATACAAATGGCGGTTCAATTAACGACTCAAAAGAAGGAAGTTGAACACGACCATTATAAAGACCAATTGCTTGAATTAGACGCAAAACTGTCTGATTACATCAATCAATAACACCCCTCACTATTGCTGGATTTTTACCGTTGGTGCTGAACGAACGGAATAATTAACTTAAAACCAATAAGCATGGATCCTATAAGTATTGCGATTGGATTAGGTGGAGGATTGGTGGTTGGAGCCATTGTGATGATGCTGATAATGAAGAATGCCCAGAAAGGAAAAGGGGCTACCATTATCAAAGAAGCAGAGTTACAGGCAGAAGGCATCAAAAAGGAAAAAATACTCCAGGCCAAAGAGAAGTTTCTACAATTGAAGGAGGAGCACGAAAAGGTGATCAACAGTAGAAACAAGAAGATCCAGTCGCTCGAAGACAAAGTAAAACACCGCGACAAAACATTGTCGAAGAAAATTGAAGAGGTTACGCGTAAAGACAAGTCCATTGAATCCATTAAAAACAACCTGAACAAGCAGCTGGAGATTGTAAGCAAAAAGCAAGAGGAGTTAGAGAAATCGCACAGCAAGCAGGTAGCTCAATTGGAAAAAATGTCGGCCCTTTCAGCCGATGAAGCCAAGGGGCAGTTGATGGAAGCGTTGAAAGACGAAGCGCGTACCGATGCCATGGCATTCATCAAAGACATTGTGGATGAAGCCAAGTTAACCGCCAATAAAGAGGCAAAGAAAATTGTGATTCAAAGCATTCAGCGGGTGGCTACTGAACATGCCATCGAAAACTCGGTGTCGGTGTTCAACATCGAAAGCGACGAGTTGAAAGGTAGAATCATTGGCCGCGAAGGTCGAAACATCCGTGCCTTAGAAGCTGCCACAGGAGTAGAAATCATTGTAGACGATACACCTGAGGCCATTATCCTTTCGTGCTTCGACCCTGTGCGGAGGGAAATTGCCCGGTTGGCATTGCACCAATTGGTGTCTGATGGGAGGATTCACCCAGCACGTATCGAAGAAATTGTATCGAAAACCAAGAAAAACCTGGAAGAGGAAATCATCGAAACAGGAAAGCGTACCTGTATCGACCTTGGTATTCATGGCCTACACCCCGAATTGATTCGTATGGTAGGGCGTATGAAATACCGCTCTTCTTACGGGCAGAACCTCTTGCAACACTCTCGCGAAGTGGCCAACCTTTGCTCGGTAATGGCAGCAGAGTTAGGATTGAACCCCAAAATTGCAAAACGTGCCGGATTGCTCCACGATATTGGGAAAGTACCCGATGAGGAGCCAGAATTGCCACACGCAATTCTTGGAATGAAGCTGGCAGAGAAATACAAAGAGAAAGCAGAAGTATGTAATGCCATCGGAGCACACCACGATGAAATTGAAATGACCAGCTTGATTTCTCCAATTGTACAGGTTTGTGATGCCGTTTCTGGTGCTCGCCCTGGTGCCCGACGAGAAATTGTAGAATCGTACATCAAGCGAATCAAAGACCTGGAAGACCTGGCATTGAGCTACCCAGGGGTAATGAAATCATACGCCATCCAGGCCGGACGCGAATTGAGGGTATTGGTAGAAAGCGAAAAAGTTTCCGACAAAGAAGCGGAAACATTGTCGTTCGATATCTCTCAAAAGATTCAAACGGAAATGACGTATCCAGGTCAGGTGAAAGTAACCGTAATTCGGGAAAAACGATCGGTGAACTACGCAAAATAATTGCCACAGCATAAGAAGAAAGGCCGGTGCTTTAAAAGTACCGGCCTTTTGCTTGAATGGCTATACACTGTAAGTTGTGCATAACCCGCAGCAACCCTGAAAACAAGCAATGATTTATTTTATAAATTTGCCACAACTATTGGGCTCCGTGCCTGATTTAAAGGGATAAACCTATGCTTAAAGGCAAAACCGTTGCAGTTGTTGTACCAGCCTACAACGAAGAGAAGCAAATTGGGATGGTCATCGAGTCCATGCCCGACTATGTGGATCGGATCGTCATCATCAATGACAAGTCGAAAGATGCTACCTCGCAAGTAGTAAGAGATTACATTGCTAAAGATGCTCCATCAAGCATCGAATTGAAGCAATTTCCAAACAAGCCCAAACGAAACATCTACAACGAGGCGGAAATGGTATTGCAAGAGATGGCCGAGAAAGAGATTGAGTATTATGTGAAGTCGGAAGTGGTGAATGAAAACCCCAACAACGATAGAATCATTCTCATTGATCACCTTGAAAATGGAGGGGTAGGTGCTGCCATTGCGAGAGGATACAAGTGGTGCAAAGACCACGACATCGATTGCACCGCTGTGATGGCAGGTGATGGGCAAATGGACCCCGATGAACTGGAAGGCATTTGCCTGCCGGTTATTGAAGACGGCATCGACTACGTAAAAGGCAATCGATTAATCCACCCCAGTGCCAAGTATGTTATTCCAAAAGTGCGCTTCTTTGGCAACTCTGTATTGTCGATCTTAACCAAACTGGCTTCGGGCTATTGGAGAGTATCTGATACACAAACAGGATATACCGCCATATCGTTGCGTGCCATGAAACTGGTGAAAGTACACGAAATATATAAGCGTTATGGCATGCCTAACGATTTGTTGGTGAAGCTCAACATCGCTAAGTGTACATTGAAAGAGGTAATGATTAAGCCCATATATCGAGTAGGAGAAGAATCTAAAATGAAAGTTTCTAAGGTGATCCCTACCGTATCCTGGTTGTTGTTTAAATCGTTTTTTAAACGCATTTGGATCAAGTACCTGTTTAGAGACTTCCATCCTTTATTCTTGTTTTACAATGGAGGTATACTCCTTTCCATTCCTGCATTGTATTACCTGGGAAAAATAGTATGGCTGGGCTTTTTTAAATGGCAAGACATTGGTTTTCAACCCTTATTGGCATTCATATTTTTAACCGTGGCAAGTTTTCAACTGTTTATTTTTGCCATGTGGATGGATATTCAGGATAACGATAGACTATACAAATAAACTATGTGTGGAATTTTCGGATTGTTGGCCAAAGAAGGGGCAAGCCTCTCGTATAAGGATGCTTCATCCATTACCAACACGCTGTTTCAATTGTCTGAATCTCGTGGGAAAGAATCTGCAGGTTTGGCCATCAAAAATTCTTGCAACAATACCATTGGCGTACTGAAAGAGTCGGTACCGGCCTCGGCATTGGTGAAAAGCAATGCTTATGGCACCTTTTTCCGCAACAACCTTCAAAGCTGTTTTAACAGCAATAAAGTGGCTACCCATTTTTCCATCATTGCACATGCAAGGCTGGTAACCAATGGCACGCAAGACGACAATGCCAACAACCAACCTGTGATTGTAAAAGGAGCAGTAGGGGTACACAATGGCATTATTTGCAACATCGAAGAGCTGTGGCAAGAACACCAGGCATTAGACCGCAAGTATGAGGTAGACACCGAATTGTTGATCAAGCTGGTGCGCAGTAAGATTAAAGGAGAAACTCCAGTGAATGAGGCGGTGGAGCAAGTGTTTGATGAAATTGAAGGAACGGCTTCTACTGCTATTTTATTTGAAGACTATAACCACATGGCACTGGCCACCAATTGTGGTTCGTTGTACTGCCTTACCAATGCAAAGAAAGATGTGTTCATCTTCAGCTCAGAAAAGCTGATTCTTGACGATCTGGTAGAAAAACTATCGCTGGAAAGTGTGTTGGGCAAGGTCACCATCGATTGGGTGCCCCCAGGGCGTGGTTACTTGTTGGATGAAGCTACCCTGGAATACCAGGAGTTTAATGTGCACCCCGATTTGCCTGTGGTGCCCTTACAAATAGAGGCCACCGATGCCAAGTACATCATTGCCGATCACTCTTCAAAATCGAAAGGGCAACCCGCTACCTTAAACACCAAAGCTGATGCTTATTACGAAAGCATGTTTGAGGATAATGTAGAAGCGATCAACAACCTGAAGCGATGCTCTCGTTGTTTGTTGCCCGAAACATTTCCGTTCATCGAATACGATCAGGAAGGCGTTTGCAGCTATTGTCATAGCTACGAGAAGCTCGAATTTAAAGGTGTAGAGGCGTTGAAAGCAGCGGTAGCACCACACCGCAAAAACAATGGCGAACCCGATTGCATTGTTACCCTAAGTGGAGGAAGAGACAGCTGTTATGTGTTGCATTACTTCGTGAACGAGTTAGGCATGAATCCGGTATCGTACACCTACGATTGGGGCATGGTAACCGATTTGGCGCGACGCAACCAGGCACGCATGTGCGGAAAGCTGGGCGTAGAACACATTGTTATTTCTGCCGACATCAATAAAAAACGGAGCAACATTCGCAAGAATGTAAATGCATGGCTTAAACGTCCCAGCCTGGGAACGATCCCTCTTTTTATGGCGGGCGATAAGCAATATTTCTACTACGCCAACATGTTGCAAAAGCGGTACAAAACACCGTTGGTAATTATGGGCGAAAACATGCTGGAAACCACCAACTTTAAGTCGGGGTTTTGTGGCATTCGCCCCAAGTTTGGTACCGATCATACCTTCAGTTTATCGTCGAAAGACAAGATGAAGATGTTGTGGTTTTACGGCAAGGAATACATCTTTAACCCGTCTTACCTCAATTCATCGATGTACGACACCATGCATGCCTTTTTTACCTATTACTTCCTCGATAAAAATCACCTCAACATGTTTGATTTCATTCACTGGGATGAGAAAACGGTGGAAGATACCTTGTTAGGAGGGTACAACTGGGAGTTGTCGCCCGATACCACTACTACCTGGAGAATAGGTGATGGAACAGCAGCATTTTACAATTACATTTATTACAACGTCGCCGGATTTTCGGAGTTCGATACCTTTAGAAGCAACCAAATAAGAGAAGGGGTATTGGATCGGGAAGAAGCGTTGCGACTGGTAAATCAAGAAAACCGACCCCGGTACGAATCGTTTAAGTGGTATTGCGATACCGTTGGGCTGGATATGGAGAAGACCATCAAAACCATTAATGAAATTCCAAAAATGTACAAATCCGGGTTATTAATCAACGCGTGAAAGGATGCTTAATTTCTTTTTAAAATTCTTCATCACCAACCTGTTGTTTTCCGGTATTCTCTTTCTTTTATTGGCTCGTTTCAACCGCAAGCAATTGCATTCCAATAACTTTTTGTTGTTGGTGTCGTTGGGGCTGGGACCCGCCATTACCTCGTTACTTATTTATTACTTGTTTTTGTTATTGCCCGGCATGGGAGCAGGCACTTATGTAGGCATTACAGCAGCATTATTTGTTGCCGTGGCAGCAGCAAACATCAAACAGTGGCGGGTGCTCATACATACGCTAAAGGGGTGGTGGAGCAAGTTGCGCAACACTTTACGCATTTCCTTGAAAAAAGAAGGAATGCGACGCACATTGATGGGGAACGCTTTGTGGAATAAGTTGCTGCTGGGGTTTGTAATGCTGTATGTATTGTACTGGATTTACATGATTTTGATTGTGCCCATTTTAGGACACGACATGTTGGAATACACCATACAAGCGCGTTTGTTTGCGTGGGATAAAAGCATTGACTACGCTTTGCACCGCTACGATGAAGCGGCCTCGTTTTATTACATCGGGCTGCATGGGTTTTCCTTTCCTTTGCTCAGCACCTGGGAGCACTTGCTCGACAGTTGTTTTACCGAAGGATACGAGTTGTACTTCAAAAGCCTTACAGGCTATTATGGGTTGTTGCTGATGTTGGTGCCTTACTATTGGCTGAGAAGAAAGAGTGTGGCGCTGGCTACCTTAACCGTGTTCATGATGTTTTTGACCTATGGATTTTTCTTAACCACTTACACCTTTCACCTCGATACCTACCGCATCTTTTTCTTTGTGGCCATGCTGGTATTTACTTTAACGGCAGTGCAACACAACGATTGGTTGAGCATTATTGGGGTAGGCATATTTGGGGGTACGGCAGCCTTCGCCCATTCGATGGGCGTAATTTTGGCAGCCATTGCATTGGCCACGTTACTGGTATTTTTAAAAGGACACCTCATTAAAGAACGCCTGCCAAAATTGGTAGTAGCAGGATTGCTCCTACTGGCTGCCGGTGGCATTCACTATGTTATAGACGTACTATGGGGAACAGGATGGATCTTCAAAGAAATTAAATTCTATTGATGACACGGCAAACAAAACACATCACCTGGTTTTTTGTAAGCATCGTATTGTGCTTGCTGATCCTCATGGGCGTATATGCCATCATCGACTATGTGCCCGAAGAAATAGATGCCAACCTCAACCACCGTGGCATCGATACCCCTATGAAACTATTGCTTGGAGGGCACCTGGGGCACTTCTTTAAGTTTGAATTTTTGGGCAACATCAATTGGCTCATCATTCCCATTCTAGGGCACGCCCTGTGGCGATGGAAACGCTTGCAACAATGGGAGCGGGCATTTGTGTTCATGTACATACTCACCTTCGGGTTAATTGCGTTACGTGGCTATTTCAACTACCGTTACATGATGACGCTCTTGCCAGTAACCATGCCGGTGGTCATTTACTTCCTTTGGAACATGCTTGATGGAGAAGCAAAATTCTTGCGCAAATATGCCATGACTTTTTTGCTGGCCCTTATTTTGTTCAACAGCTACAAATACTCCCCATTTGGTAAAACAGCAGCAACAGGAGAAACGGTGGCCACTGCCGAAGCCATTGCAAGCACTACCGTAAAGCAAAGCCAGGAGCAGTTGGAGAAACTGGAGCAAATCAAAAACAGAACCATTGGTCAGCGCATAAAAGACAAGCTCATCTTCTTTAAAGATGCTTTCTTGCACAACGACATTCCTCACCTGCAAAAGAACAACGAACGCTACATCATTAACCCCAACAACATTGCAGGCATCTTGCAATACATCGATCAACTGCCGCTCGAAAAGGGGAGGGGAGTACTCTCTAACAACCTACCTGCCATTTATTACTACACCAATGCCAGGGCAGTATACTATTGGTGTGAAGACGATTTTTATTACCGCGAAAACGGCCCCAACTTTTTATTCAAAGACCGCGATTACAGGGCTGTACACCAGCACATAGTCAACGAATTGAAGTGCGATTACATCTTTACCCTTGATCTATACAATGCCTATAGCGATGAGTTCAATGGCTTCTTAGAGGCACATTGTACCCTCGAATACCAAAATGGAGTAGGCCATCAGTTGTTCCGCATCAATCCACTTGATTAACCGGTATGCTACAAAAACTCAACAACAAATTCAGCATCGACGTCATCTGGAATTTGGCGAGTTTTGTACTGGCAGGGGTAATATTCATCATCATCAATGCCATCTTGCTCAAGGTATACAACGAAGAAGTAGTAGGCGTATTCAACCAGGTATACGCCATCTATATCTTGCTCTCACAGTTGGCTGTTTCTGGAGTGCACCTATCGGTGCAAATGTACATTCCGCGATACCTTAAGGTGAAAGCACATACCGACGTTATCTTGCTTTCATCATTAATCACATGCTTTGTGTTCTCCATCGTCATCACAGGAGTGGCCTACCTGTTTCACGATTTGCCCGGTAAGCTATTCCATAGCCCCGATTTAGCAGAAGCCTTTCAATACGTTATATGGGGACTGGTATTTTTCTCTTTGAACAAAGTATTGCTGGCCTATCACAATGGGTTCCGAAGAATGAAAACCTTTGCCATCTTCCAGTTGTTGCGCATCCTTACCATGTTGGGAGTACTGGTGTTTTTCATCTTCTTTACCAACAATCCCAATTACATCCCGTCGTTGCTCGCTTTTTCAGAACTGGTCGTATTTGTTATTCTTATCATCTATACCTTCAAATACTTTTCCATTACCATCAGCAAAAGGTTGCGCAAGTGGATTGCTATTCACTTTGTATATGGCATTCGTGCATTGCCGGGCAACTTCCTGTTAGATGCCAATACAAGGGTAGATGTCATCATGCTCGGATTGTTTCTCGACGACGGAAGGGTAGGCATTTATAGCTTTGCATTGAACATTGCTGAAGGGGTGATGCAAATTCCAGTCATCTTTAGAAACAACATCAACCCCATCATTACCAAAGCCCGCAGCATGTCGGGCGGAGAGCAGGTGCTCAACAAGCTGCTGAAACGCAATGTATGGGCATTTTATAAAATTATTGGAGCCATGGCATTGGTCACTATTTTGCTCTTTCCCCTGGGGTTGTGGGTACTCGACATTCAAGAATTCAACAAAGAATATTGGGTCATTTACAGCATCCTTATTGGGGCACTTACATTGGCAGCAGGCTACCTGCCTTTTCAAATGCTATTCAATCAATTGGGCATGCCAGGTACACACTCGTTGTACGTATTCCTGATCTTCCTGGTCAATACTATAGCCAACTTTGTATTGATTCAATACTTCGATATTTATGGCGCAGCAATGGGTACTGCACTTTCCATTGTAGCACAGTTGCTCTTCCTTAAATGGCTACTGCATTCGCGCACAAATTATCGCATATAAAGCCATTCTGCATACTAGCATAGCAACCGCAACGTTTTATCCCGAAAGCAACGGCATAATGCACAAACCATTGTGTATAGATAATACAAAGAACACCATCTCGAAGGGGAATAAAACATATCTTTGAATCCATACCTGCGGTATATGAAAGTTTGCCACATCACCACAGTACATCCAAGCAAAGACGTTAGGATTTTCCTAAAAGAATGTAAGTCGCTGAGTAAGGCGGGCTACAACGTAACCTTGTTGGCTGCAAACGCGCAGACGGAGGAAGAAGATGGCGTACAAATTATTGGGGTGCCTTGCCCCACCAAAAGCAGGTTGGCACGCATCAAAAAAACACCAAAGGCGGTATACCACAAAGCACTGGAGTTAGATGCAGACATCTACCATTTTCACGATCCCGAATTTTTGCCGTATGCGGTAAAGCTGGTGAAACGTGGAAAAAAGGTAGTATACGATGTGCATGAAGATGTTCCGCGGCAAATCAAAGGAAAGTACTGGATACCTGCCATCTTTAGAGGCACCATTGCTTCGGTATACGAAAAATATGAAAACAAAAAGGCAAAGCAACTCAGCTATATAGTAGCAGCTACTCCTACCATTCGCGATCGGTTCAAGCAATTCAATGCCAATGTGGTAGATGTATGCAACTACCCTATGTTAGAAGAATTGGAAGGCATCAATACTGCCGAGAAGGAAAACAGTGTGTGCTACATCGGCTCAATTACAAAGGTGCGCGGCATCGTTGAATTGGTAGAAGCCATGAGCGGTGCGAGCTATCGATTAAACTTAGCAGGGAAAGTACAGCCTACCTCCTTACGCGAAGGTCTGGTAAAAGAACCGGGATGGCAACAAATAAACGAATTGGGTTTTTTGGACCGCAAGGAAGTAAAAGAGGTGCTTGCACGATCGCGTGTGGGCATAGTAACACTGCACCCCATTGTGAATTACCTGGATGCGCTACCCGTAAAAATGTTTGAATACATGGCGGCAGGACTCCCCGTGGTGGCTTCAGAATTTCCCATTTGGAAATCGATTATAGAAGAAAACGATTGCGGCATATGCGTTAACCCTATGCACCCCCATGCCATTCGTGCAGCGCTAGACGAGTTAATTAACAACCCTGATCGAGCTACAGCCATGGGTGAACGAGGGCGAAAAGCCGTATGGGAAAAGTACAACTGGTCGATAGAAGAGCAGAAGCTGCTAAAAACATACAAGGCGCTACAGTGATATGAAAGTATCGATTGTCATACCCTGTAAAAATGAAGCAAACTACATTGCCAAATGCCTCGACTCCATTGTAGCCCTCAATTACGATAAAACACTGCTTGACGTAAGGGTATGCGATGGGAAAAGCGACGATCAAACACCAGCCATCATTCGCTCGTACGAAGCACAACATTCGTACATCCATTACCACCTCAACGAAAATCAAACCACTCCTTTTGCATTAAACCTGGGCATCAACAATTCGCTGGGCGACATCATCATTATTTTAGGTGCGCATTCTGAACTTCAAGCAGACTATGTAAAAGAATGCTTGAATGCTTTTGAAGTAGACGAAGCCATTGGATGCGTGGGCGGTGTTATCGACAACGTGAGCGAAGACGAAACATCTACCATCATTGCGCTTGCAATGTCGTCGGGGTTTGGGGTAGGGAGTGCCCACTTCAGAACTGGCAATAAAGAAGGATTTGTAGATACCGTAGCTTTCGGAGCATACAAAAAGGAGGTATTTGAAAAGGTAGGGTTGTTTGATGAAGCATTGACAAGAAACCAGGACGATGAATTTAACTTCAGGGTATTGCAAGGAGGGTACAAAGTTTATTTGTCGAAGAGTATTCGGTCAAAATACTATGTAAGGGCATCGTACAATAAGCTCTACCGGCAGTATTATCAATACGGCTACTGGAAGGTATTTGTGAATAAAAAACACAAAACCATCACTACAGTGCGTCAATTGGTGCCCTTGTTTTTTGTGTTGTTCCTGTTTGGAGGAGCATTGTTATCGTTGTTGAGCTTGTACATTTGGTTAATGTATATGGTGGTGCTGTTCTTGTACTTAAACCTGGCTGCAGTATTTGCGGTACGTTTAACGAAGAAGCCCGAATGGTTTCTGCGAATAATTTTTGTGTTCAGCATTTTGCATTTTGGATATGGCTTAGGATATTTAGTGGGGCTATTCGATTTTTTCCTGCTCAATAAACAACCGAGAAACTCAAGTGCCAACATTACCCGCTAATGAGAGCTACACTTGTTAACATACACTACCTGCTTTTAATGTTGATTGCATTTGTAATGCCCATCTATCAAAAGGCATTGCCCATACTGGTAGCTGCATTAACGCTAAACTGGTTGGTTGCAAGAATAAAATTGGGATTTAAGCAATTTCATTTCAAGGCATTCACCATTGCCATCATGTGTTTTTATCTGTTGCATGTAGTAGGACTCTTGTACAGCACTGATTACGACTATGCGCTGTTCGACCTGGAAGTAAAGCTTTCCTTGTTTTTATTGCCCCTGGTAATTGCCACTTCCGACCGGCTGGAGCGAAACCAATTGAGAAACATTCTTTCGGTATACGTGGCAGGCACCGGTGTAGCCATTGCCATTTGTTTGGGAATAAGCACTTATAACTACTTCACCGAAAAAGCACACCATTACCAGTTTTACGGCAAGTACTTTTCGCATACCATGCACCTCAGCTACTTTGCCATGCACATTAACATGGCTGTGTGCACCATCATTTACCTGTTGGCCACCAACAAAAGAACTTATAGCCGCGGATTAAAAATAGCCATGGTGATCCTTGCCATGGGCTATGCCTATGCGGTCATCATGACCAGTTCTAAGAATGGAATACTCACCCTGTTTATCTTGCTCGTTTTGCTGGGCATCTATTACATTGTAAAGCAGCGAAAATGGATTGCCGGAGGACTGGCCCTGATCTTCTTTGCCGCTTCTTTTTTCATGCTATTGAAATGGTCGCCAAGAACCTATTACCGCTTTGAAAGTGCCTTTCAGGCATTGTTCGAAGAAGGAGAATACGATAAAACAAGTACTGAAAGTACTGCCTTGCGTGTATTCGCATGGGAATCTGCCGGAAAGCTGATAGACGACAACAAGTGGATAGGGGTAGGTACTGGGGATGTAAAAAACGAACTGCTAAAGAAATATGAAGAACTGGGGTATACCGGGGCGTTGGAAAAAAACATGAATGCCCACAGCCAATACTTACAAACAGGGGTTACTCTGGGGTATATGGGATTGGCATTGTTGGCAGCAATCTTTCTTATACCATTGGGAATGGCATTGCGCCAACGGCGTGGGTTGCTGGTGCTATTCACACTCATTTCCATCATCTATGCCACCAATGAATCCATCTTTGAAGTGCAAGCGGGAGTGTTATTTTTCACCTTCTTTGCAACACTGCTGGTATATGCCAATGAATTAAACAATAAAATTCCTCGAGCATGATCGTACCTACAATCAATAGGAAATCCATAATTTAGCCCTGATGAGTGAAGCAATCCCTTTTTCGCCCCCATGGATAGATGAACGTGTAGTAGAACGCGTTACCGAAGTACTGCTATCGGGATGGATTACTACAGGCCCTAAAACCAAGCTGTTTGAACAGCAATTATCGGAATATTGTGGCACCACTACTACCATTTGTTTAAGCTCGGCAACTGCCGGATTAGAAATGGTGTTGAGGTGGTATGGAGTAGGACCAGGTGATGAGGTAATTATTCCTGCCTATACGTATTGTGCTACAGCCAATGTGGTAATGCATGTAGGAGCCACACCTGTAATGGTAGATGTGGGTAGCGATTTTAACATAGATGTGGAGCAGGTAGAAGCAGCCATTACTGAGCGCACCAAAGTGATTATTCCAGTAGACATTGGAGGCATGCCTTGCGATTACGATGCATTGAATAATCTGGTAACATCAGCACAGGTGAAAGAGCAATTCAGTGCCAATACGAAGGAGCAGGAACAGCTTGGGCGAATACTAATGTTGGCCGATGCAGCACACTCAGTAGGAGCAAGCTATAAGGGAAAGAAAACAGGAAGTTTAACCGACGTGACCGTTTTTTCGTTTCATGCAGTGAAGAACTTAACCACTGCTGAAGGAGGTGCCGTTTCCTTTTGTTTACCCCCACAATTCGATCACAAGGCCATATACCAATACTTTGCTGTGAACTCTTTGCATGGACAAAGCAAAGACGCATTGGCGAAAACACAAGGCAGCGATTGGCGTTATGATGTGGCTCAACCAGGCTATAAGTGTAACATGACCGATATACAGGCTGCAATGGGACTGGTAGCATTAGAACGTTACGAAGAGAATTTGAGCAGGAGAAAGACCATTACGCAACAGTACAATGCAGCTTTTCAACCGTACGATTGGGCCATCTTACCTCCATCAAATGAAGCAAAAGAAAGCGCTTACCACTTGTACATGTTAAGAATTAAGGGAGCCACCGAAGCGCAGCGTGATGCCATTATACAAGCCATAAAAGAACAACAGGTAGCTGTAAACGTACATTTTCTTCCACTGCCCTTATTAACGGCTTACAAAGACAAGTATAGCATAAAGCATTTTCCTGGGGCCTGGAGCAATTACAGCAAGGAAATATCACTGCCGTTGTACTTCCAATTAACCAACGAACAAGTAGAACGTATCGTCAAGGCAGTAGCAACAGCCGTAGAAAAAGTGTTAAAACACGTTGAAGAGAACATTTGATATCGTTTGTTCCTTGTTGGGATTGCTCATCCTCTTTCCCTTCTTGCTTATTATAGCGCTACTCATTGTATTAGACAGTAGAGGAGGGGTGCTTTACCAACAAGAGCGAGTAGGAAAGAACAACAACAACTTTTACCTGTATAAATTCAGATCAATGGTAACGGGAGCCGATAAAGCAGGCAAGCTTACAGTGGGGGCACGCGACAGTAGAATCACTAAAATGGGTTACTTTTTGCGCAAAACCAAGCTAGACGAATTGCCCCAATTGGTGAACATTCTAAAAGGCGACATGAGTATTGTGGGGCCTCGCCCTGAAGTAAGGAAATATGTGAACCTCTATACGAAAGAACAGCTGAAAGTATTGGAAGTACGTCCGGGATTAACCGATTTTGCTTCGTTAGAATACATCAACGAAAACGAACTGTTGGGAAAGGCGGAAAATCCGGAAGAAACCTATATTAAGGAAATCATGCCAGCCAAACTGGCACTCAATATGAAATACATTCGATCTCAAAGCTTTGGAACCGATGTGAAAATCATCTTTAAAACACTGGGAAAGCTGTTTACCTGGGCTCTAGTGATTTCTTCAACAGGTTTAATTCATTGATCTTATCAGGATACCCTAATTTTTCATAAGAATACACCAGGTTGTTCAACAGCCGCATAATGATATTCAAGTTGCTACAAGGAAGGTAGAAAGAATCCTTAGGCTCCATGTCCAACTGCTTTAAAAAGAGATCAATCTCTTTCTCATTGAAGATAGAGCCCCGACTAAATGGGTTGATGTAAAAGAGAATTTTCTCATCATCATCTTCATCATCCAATAACCCCAATACGTTGTTTTGATCTACATAGGCCAAAACAAAATGATTGGGAAGATTAATGCCGTATACAGGTATATCAAGGCTTTGTGCAATGGTAAGGTAAAGAATAGAAAGCGATAAGGGGTTGCCCTTCTTGGTTTCTATAACATTGTTGATGTAGGAATTTTGGGGAGCATGAAAATTGGAAGTATTGCCACTAAACCCATGAATATCAAAAAGAATTTGATTGATGACCCGAACCTTTTCAAAGGCAGTGAGGTTGTCGTTCATCTCAATCCATACGTCCTGTCGGAGTTGTTGTACCCTCCTGTTGATGTGTTCTTCATCCAGGTCGGGGTATTGGTATTTGGCCACTAAAATGGCTCCCTCCAATAAGCTTTCACACCCATTGTCTACCCATTCTGAAAGCCGTTGCTGTACATGATCAAATTGAATGCTGTGAATGATGTCTTCGATGCGCGTTTGAAAAAGTAGCCCAAAACCATTCTGTTCCCATACGTCTTCAAGCGTAGGAATGACCTCCTCTCCAAAAGAAATGAGCTTGTCCCTGATTTGCGAATAAATATCCTCGTCAGGATCATCAATGAGGTTGATAAGAGCCCTTATTTCACTATCATTCATGAACAATTAATATACGGAAAAAAGAACAATTTGTTATACAAATGTAGCTTGAAATTGCCCTAAAAAGTTGGAAACCCAATGAACTTATTAACATTTAAGATGTTAATCGGTCGAGCACAAGATCAATGAGTTCATCTACAGCAACATGGTAATCTTTGCTGTATTCGCGTTTGTAACGGTTGGCAATAATGGCGCAAACAGTACAGGTATTATGCCCCAGCATACTTCCTAACCCATAAAGCCCGGAAGTTTCCATTTCGAAGTTGGTAATACGGTGCCCATTATAACTAAAATCACGAAGCTTTTCGTTTAGCGATTGGTATTTTACGGGCAATCGCAATACCCTTCCCTGCGGACCATAAAACCCGTTGGCAGTGGCTGTAATGCCCTTCATCATGCCTTCGCCAATTTTTTCCATTAAAGCATTAGAGCTCCTAACAAAATAAGGCGTATTCAGCACGTTACCCCATTCCAGTTGATCTATAAAAGCCTTTTGTAAAGCTTCCTCATCGGCATCAAAAGTACCGTCGTAAAAATGAAGTAAGCCATCAAATCCCAGGCCGTATTCCGACACCACAAAGCTATCTACAGGAATGTCTTCTTGCAACGAACCAGAAGTGCCCAGCCTTACGATATTCAACGATTGATGTTCAGTTTTATGTCTCCTGGTAGCCAAATCAATGTTCACCAGGGCATCCAGTTCATTGATAACAATATCGATGTTGTCGGTGCCAATACCTGTAGATAATGCAGTAACCCGCTTTCCTTTATACGTACCGGTGTGCGTTACAAATTCGCGATTTGCGATCTTGCATTCGATATGATCAAAATGAGAGGAAATTCGTTGAACACGCCCTTGATCGCCAACCACTATAATGTCGTTGGCAATGTGCTCGGGTTGAAGTTTGATGTGATAAACGCTACCATCGGGGTTCAGTACCAATTCAGACTCGGCAATGGCAGCAGCATTGGGGTTTAATTGTACAGATTGCATGCCCAAATATAGGATTAAATGTGCTGCCAAAAAAAAGCCCTGCACTTATTTCAAGTGCAGGGCAACAAGGTGCTATAATGTGTATTATTCTTTGTCTAAACTTCCAAAAACCTTCTTCAAAACATCTGATACTCGAGCCAAAGGATCCTGGCGAATTTTTTTCTCTTCTTCAGCAATCAACGTAAACAACCCTTGAATAGCGCGTTCAGTAATATAATCTTCCAAATCAGGATTGATTTTATCGCCCCCGGTAAGGGTTGTTACAGCGTTGTACTTGGTAATTATTGGATTCCAATACTTGGTTACATTTACCTTTTGAATGGCGTTGGCCACCTTAGGGCGAAACGTTTCCTTTAGTTGGGCATGTGTTTTATTGTCAAGGTATACCGTAGCCGCGTTATCTGCTCCTTTCAAAATCTCAAAACCATCTTGAATGCTCATTCCTTTAATAGCACTCACAAAAATGGGTTTCGCATCTTTGGCAGCCTCTTCAGCAGCACGATTGATGGTTAGTACAAACTCATCTACCTGCTTCTTCATTCCCAAATCTTCCACAGTGTTCTTCACCTTAATGGCATCGGGAGGAAACGGAAGTTTTATAGCAGTGTTCTTAAAAAAACCATCTACTTTCGATGCCTGGCTCGACGAATTGCCTGTGCCTACCTCAAGGGCCTCTTTTAGTCCACTAATAACCTCCTGGTTGGTGAGTTTTCCAGAACTACCACTGCCCAAAACACCTTCAGTAGTTTCCTTGGCATCATCCACCACTTTTTTCCAATTGAATTGGGCACAAGATGGCGTGGTAAGTGCGATAACTAAGAGCAATGCAAAAAGTTTGATCTCCTTCATGGTTGTAGTTTAAATGTGATGCTGATCAAACATACAAATATTTTGCCACAATAAATTTCGTTCCTAATTTCGTTGAAATTAAAAGCGGATGATAGCAGAGATAATAACCATAGGCGATGAATTGTTGATAGGACAGGTGGTAGACACCAATGCTGCCTGGATGGCCGAACAATTGAACCTTATCGGAATTGGTGTTGGGAGAATAGTGAGCATACCCGATGAAGGAGAAGCCATTAAAGAAGCGTTGCTAGAAGCCGAACAACGGGCAGACCTTATCTTGATGACAGGGGGACTTGGCCCTACGAAAGACGACATCACCAAGCATACCTTATGCGAATACTTTGATACAACGTTAGTAATCAATCGCGAGGTAGAAGCCGACATCAAAGCTTACTTTAAATTGAGGGGGAGAGCAATGCTAGAGATGAATACCATGCAAGCGGCATTGCCCAAATCTTGCAAGGTAATTCGCAATAGGGTAGGCACCGCATCGGGCATGTGGTTTGAAAAAGAGGGGAAGATAATGGTAGCTATGCCTGGAGTGCCTTTTGAAATGAAAAAGATGATGAAGGATGAGCTGCTACCAGCTTTTAAGGCATACTTCAATCCGGGAGCCATTGTTTATAAAACAGTACTTACGCAAGGAATAGGAGAATCGTACCTGGCTGAAATCATTGTTGATTGGGAAAATTCGTTGGAAGAAGATGGAATTACCTTGGCGTACCTGCCTTCAGCAGGTAGGGTACGGTTGCGATTGATGGCAAAAGGAGATGACGAAGAAGCACTAACACAAAAAATCAACAAGAAGGTAGAAGAACTGCAAGCACTTGTGCCCACTTACATTTATGGGTACAATACAGATAAGTTAGAGGAAATAGTAGGGGAGCACTTAAGAGCTAAAGGAGTTAAACTTGCTACCGCTGAAAGTTGTACAGGAGGATACATTGCACACCTCGTTACCAGCATTGCAGGCAGCTCCGATTATTTTGAAGGAACAGTAGTGTCGTACTCAAACGACGTAAAAATGCAAATGCTAGGAGTGGAGGCAGGCGACCTCAAAGCTCATGGTGCTGTAAGCCAGCCTGTGATTGAACAAATGGCGAAAGGAGCCTTAACTCGTTTTAATGTTGACTACGCAATAGCAACTTCAGGCATTGCCGGCCCAGGGGGAGGAAGCGATGAGAAGCCAGTAGGAACGGTATGGATTGCCGTGGCATCGAAAGAAGGCGTACGATCAAAAAAACACCTTTTTGGCGATGGAAGGGTGCGAAACATACAACGTGCTGCCAATGCCGGGCTACACATGCTATTGAGGCAACTTAAAGAAGAATAAGCCCTGTGGGGTGGAGCAGCGTATCAAAAAGCACATTGATGCGCACCGTTTCGTCAAACCCATATTCATTGATGCGGTACAAATGCATCAATTCAAAACCGATTTGTTGTTGCTTCAAGTCATCTTGCAGCTGTTCGATGGCAAGATCGAGTTGTTCTAACACTAAAGAATCGTGGGCATTAAGGCTGCTGTCTTTTGGTGCTAGAACCTGCTCTTTAATAGCAAGTTTAGCATCAATTTCTTGTTGCAGGTAATACGTTTCAGGATGTTGCTTTAACGGGGTTAGTTCGCCATATTCAAGGGCTTCGTACGATTCGAAACAATGGTTATAACGCATCGACAAAAGCTGGGTAATACTGTCTTGCGCAGATTGTTGTTGAGAGGAGGCTGTATCGTTGGGGGTGCAACTCACAACAATGGCGAGAATAAGCACAATAGAAATAATATGAAAGCGTTTGTGAATCACAGCATTAAAGTAATTAATTTTAGAGCCACTAATAATTTGTTTATTAAAATTAATTTGATGTATATTTGCACCCGATTTTGTAAAAAGTAAAAACAAGAACGATGTCACGAATTTGTCAGATCACAGGAAAGAAAGTAATGGTAGGGAACAATGTTTCTCACTCTAAGCGTAGAACAAAGAGAAAGTTTCACCCAAATTTGTTGACCAAAAGGTTTTTTATTCCTGAAGAGAACAAGTGGATTACCTTACGTATTTCCGCTGCAGGGTTAAGAATTGTGAACAAAAACGGAATCTCTGCAACCATTAAAGCAGCAAAAGAAAAAGGTTACTTGAAGTAATCCTTGCACGATATTTGTATTCAAACGTTGTTACCTTATATTTGGTAACAACGTTTTTTTTTGTCAAAAAATGAATAGATCAATACTCCTTATCACTGCACTGTTAGCTGCTTCAAGCCTTACTGCTCAAGAAGTAGAGAAAAAACAAATCAAACAGCAACAGCATGACCATCGATACGATGAAGACTTGCTTACCAGGGAGTTTCACGCTGAAAGAAGAGAGGCATTGAGAGACCTGTTACCAGAAAATTCGGTAGCAGTAGTGTTTGCCGCACCAGTTAGAAATAGATCGAACGATGTAGACTATGAATACCACCAAAACCCCGATTTCTATTATCTAACCGGGGTGGTAGAGCCACATGCCATGGTTATGATCTTTAAAGACATCCAAAAAGTGGATGGCAAAAAAGTAGATGAGATCATCTATGTACAAGAACGCGATCCTTCGGCCGAAACCTGGAACGGCAAAAGATTGGGTACAGAGGGTACGCAAAAGGCGCTGGGCTTCGAAGTAGTTGGTGCCAATTACCAGTTTGCTGAATCAACATTCGATTTTTCAAAACTGGATCATGTATATTTTACCCACCCGGGCAACGATGTGCGCGATGATAAGCAGAAACGAGGCGACCTCGCCAGCTTAACAAAGCACTTCCTGAAGAAAACGGGGAAACTGGAAACAGTAGATTCACGACAATTGTCTAGCTGGATGGCTGAATTAAGAGAAATAAAGCTGGAAGAGGAAATGCGATTGTTGCGAGAAGCCATTAACATGACCTGTGATGCGCAAACGGAACTAATGCGAGCACTGGAGCCCGGCATGAAAGAATTCCAGTCAGAAGCCATCGTAGAATACGTATTCAAGAAGAATGGAGCGGAGTACCCGGGTTTTCCATCCATATTGGGAGGGGGAGAGAATTCTTGCATCTTGCATTATACCACCAATAGAAAACCATTGATTAATGGCGATTTGCTGGTGAGCGACATTGGAGCTGAATACCATGGCTACACCGCCGACGTTACTCGAACCATACCGGTAGATGGGCATTACTCCGAAGAAGAGGCCATCATTTATAACATCGTATTAGAAGCACAAAATGCAGGAATTGACGCCTGTAAAGTGGGAAATAAATTTTATGACCCACATACTGCTGCCACCCAAATCATTGCCAAAAAATTATTGGAATTGGGCATCATCAAAAAGAGTTTTGAAGTGCAAAACTATTTCATGCATGGCACCTCGCACTACCTTGGTTTAGATGTACACGATGCCGGATTGTATGGCGCATTAAAACCGGGCAACGTTATTACAGTAGAACCCGGAATATACATTCCTGAAGGATCGGATTGCGACCCAAAATGGTGGAACATTGGTGTGCGTATTGAAGACGACATATTAATTACGGAAAATGGCCCCGAAAATCTTTCGGCAAAAGCCCCAAGAACAATTGAGGAAATTGAGGCGCTGATGAAGGAAGAAAGCTTTTTTAATAAAATGAAATAAATTATTGTAATTCATTCAATAATCTATATCTTTGCACCCCGATAATTATAAGATCGTAAAGAAATGGCTAAGAAAGGCAATAGAGTACAGGTGATTCTTGAGTGTACAGAACACAAAGAAAGCGGTATGCCGGGAACATCGCGTTACATCTCTACTAAGAACAGAAAAAACACACCGGATAGGTTGGAACTTAAAAAGTACAATCCTATTTTGAAGCGATACACTATTCACAGAGAAATTAAATAAGTCATGGCTAAGAAGACAGTAGCATCTTTGCAAAAAGGTGGTGGAAAAAACCACACGAAAGTGATTAAAATGGTGAAGTCTGAAAAAACTGGCTCGTATATCTTTAAAGAAGAAATCGTAGCCAACGATAAAGTCAACGACTTTTTCGCTAAAAAGTAGGTTTCATCACAATACTTAACTTTGGGCTTCTTCCACGCGGTAGAAGCCTTTTTGTTATATAAACGTATCATGGGAATTTTCAATATTTTTTCGAAGGAGAAGAAAGAAAGCCTTGATAAAGGACTGGAGAAAACCAAGGAAAGCGTGTTTTCAAAACTTACGCGCGCTGTAGTTGGTAAATCGAAGGTAGACGATGAAGTGCTGGATAACCTGGAAGAAGTGTTGGTGACCTCGGATGTTGGGGTAGACACCACATTGAAAATCATTGAGCGTATTGAAGAACGTGTAGCAAGCGATAAATATGTAAACACTTCTGAACTTAATGCCATACTTAGGGAAGAAATTGCAGGATTGTTAGAAGAGAACAATTCGGGCAACGAAACCGACTATGTGGTGCCTGAAATGGATGAACCATATGTTATTATGGTAGTAGGGGTGAATGGCGTAGGAAAAACAACCACTATTGGCAAATTAGCACATCAGTTTAAGAAGAAGGAAAAAAACGTGGTACTTGGAGCTGCCGATACGTTTAGGGCAGCGGCAGTTGATCAATTGGTCATTTGGTCGGAAAGAGTAGGAGTGCCTATTGTAAAACAAGGCATGGGTTCTGATCCAGCTTCAGTGGCCTACGACACCCTACAGTCAGCCAAATCTACTAATGCCGATGTAGTGATTGTAGATACAGCAGGTAGATTGCACAATAAGGTGAACCTAATGAATGAGTTGACCAAGATCAAGAATGTGATGAAAAAGATTGTGCCCAGTGCACCACATGAGATCTTATTAGTACTCGATGGTTCTACCGGACAAAATGCTTATGAACAAGCCCGTCAATTTGCCAAAGCAACAGAAATCAACGCCCTGGCCATCACCAAATTGGATGGTACCGCCAAAGGAGGGGTAGTGATTGGGATTTCAGATCAAATGAAGATTCCAGTAAAATACATAGGAGTTGGCGAGCAAATGGACGATTTGCAAGTATTCAATAAGCACGAATTTGTAGACTCCCTTTTCAAGTAGCCAATCGGGATGAAAACCAAAACCCTTAAGAAAAACAAGGTCAATGTAGTCACCCTTGGATGTTCAAAAAACATCTTTGACTCGGAGGTGATGATGGCACAACTTAAAGCCAATAATTTTGAAGTAGAACACGAAGGGCAAGAAGATGATGCAGCCATTGTGATCATCAATACTTGCGGTTTTATCGATAATGCAAAGCAAGAATCAATAGACACCATTTTACGCTATGCAGAAGCCAAGGAAGAAGGTTTGGTGAACAAGGTATATGTAACAGGATGCCTATCAGAGCGCTATAAGCCTGAGTTAGAGCAAGAAATTGCGAATGTGGATGCTTACTTTGGTACAAGAGAATTGCCACGACTGCTTAAAACACTTAAGGCCGACTATAAGCACGAGTTGGTAGGGGAGCGACTGCTCACTACACCAGCGCACTATGCCTATTTCAAGATTGCTGAAGGGTGCGATCGCCCATGCTCATTTTGTGCCATTCCATTGATGAGGGGAAAACACGTGTCTACCCCCATGGAGCAGTTGGAAGCCAATGCCAAAGCATTAGCAGCACAGGGAACAAAAGAATTGATCTTAATTGCACAAGACCTTACTTATTACGGGCTCGACCTCTATAAAAAAAGAAACCTTTCAGAGCTATTGCTTCGCTTATCCGACGTAGAAGGCATTGATTGGATTCGATTGCATTATGCGTTTCCTGCTGGGTTCCCCATGGATGTGCTCGACGTAATGAAAGAACGGGATAACATCTGCAACTACCTCGACATGCCATTGCAACATGCATCTACCAGAATGTTGAAGGCCATGCGAAGAGGAATAACCAAAGAAAAAACCAACGAGCTCATTCAAACCATTCGAGAAAAAGTACCGGGCATTGCTTTGCGTACTACGTTAATCAGTGGCTACCCTGGAGAAACCGAAGAAGACTTTGAAGAAATGCTGGCATGGGTACAGGAAACAAAATTTGATCGGTTGGGGATTTTCCCCTACTCGCACGAGGAAAATACCCATGCATTTAAGGCTAAGGATGATGTTTCTGATGCGCTAAAGCAAGAAAGAGCAGAGCGCATCATGGAAGTGCAGCAAGGCATTTCGCTAGAATTGAACCAAAAAAAGGTAGGCCAAACATACAAAGTGTTGTTCGATCGAGTAGAAGGAGATCATTTCGTTGGTAGAACAGAATTCGATTCTCCAGAAGTAGATAATGAAGTATTGGTGAATAAGGAAAACGAATACATTCGATTGGGCGACTTTACCGACATAAAAATAGATGCGGCAGAGGAGTACGACCTCTTTGGGACGCCTATTTCATAAACTTATTGATGTCTCTCCGCTCCTTTTTTGTAGGCCTTCCGCCCCATTTGCTCCGATCCTGTTTTTTAGCAAGTTGAAGCATCTCAAACTTTTCTAACTCTTCTGCAGTAGTCATTTCTTCTACAAAATCAGGAACCAGTTTTGCTCCAACCCTGCTTTTTGGAATATCCAGGATGCGATAAGTACGCCATATAGGGTGTTTTTTCACTTCGATAATATCACCTGATTTAATTTCTTTGGATGCTTTTACCTTGGAGTCATCCATAGCAACATGTCCCTTCTTACAGGCCTCGGTAGCCATAGATCGCGTCTTGAATACACGTATTGCCCAAAGAAATTTATCGATGCGTTGCAAGGCAGGTGAAGGGTGAGTTACTCAATGTACGAATCCCACTCAATATTAGAAATGTACAATAAGGTATCGTTGCCTGTAGGTACAGTTACATTGAGTTCAAACAGATTGTCCATTGATTTGAAATAAGGCTTTTCGAAATCTTGCACCGCAAGCGTTATGGTTTTCGGAATGCTATCGTTTAATACGCCACCAGAAACTATTTGTGAACCACTTCTACAAATTTCAGTATTACATCCTCCATTCATCACGCAAGTTCTACCATTGATGAATACATTGAAATTGCCTAAATCGCTCCCGTTGGCGAGGTAAGCTGTAAAACGGAGGTACCCGAACTTAAAATCGTCGCCATCTTGTTTATTAATCATTTTAGCAAGCAAATGAGCTTGCCCGTTGGCATCTTTTGTGACTACAAGCACCTTAACCCCATTTCCCAAAGTATCAGGGTTTAAGGTCATAGTATCTACAGCCCCTGAACAGGCCATAATTTCGATTGCTCCTGTAAAAGGATCATCGCCCCAAACACCCGCTACACCATTATACCATACCGTTTGAGTAATGTCAAGGTATTCACAAGAACCATCATCAACGTCTGCCAGGTGATTGTAATTAAGTGAATTGGGATCTGTACACCCCTCTCGGGTTTCTGTTTTGGTACAGGTAACAAACCCAAGTGCCAAAATAGAAAAAACCAACGTGTAAACAGTGAAGTGGTATAATGCCTTCATCCTAAGATGCTTTGTTTGATTAAACGTACGTGTGTTGAGGCAAGTTACAAAATTTTTGCATTGAAATGAGAGGAAGAAGGGAGGGAGGATAATTTGTTACAGTAACAATCCGTACCAAAATTGTTACCTTTAACCCCCATTATTGTAAGATGAAATCCACAACCATACCATTTCGAGAGGTGGGATATTTTTCTCCCATAATCTTAGATTATCTAAGCGAAACCCCAACCCTTACACCTTATTTCAAATACCCGCCCAATAAGGAGCATTTTAAACAGGCAATGGCCGATAAAGAGAAAGTGGATAGGCCTCTGTTGGTAAAATGCTTAAAAGAGCAATACAAAGACGTAAAGGTGGAGCCATTGGTAGCGCAAAACATAGATGCCTTACTCAATGAAACAACCTACTCCATCACCACTGGTCACCAGTTGTGTTTGTGCACTGGCCCTTTGTATTTCCTTTACAAGATCATAAGTGCCATTAACCTCACAGAACAGTTGCAAGAGCAATACCCTTCGCACAAGTTTGTTCCTGTGTATTGGATGGCATCAGAAGACCACGATTTTGAGGAAATCAACCACTTTCACCTTTTCAATAAAAAATGGGAATGGGCGAATAATGATGGAGGTGCTGTAGGGCATTTAGCAACAGCATCGTTAGCGCCACTGCTCAACGAGCTGCAAGAAGTGGTTGGAGAAGGTGCAAATGCAGAGGCAATAATGCAATTGTTGAAAGAAGCCTACCTGGAACATGCCAATCTTGCTGCTGCTACAAGATACCTGGTAAATAAACTCTTTGGTAAATACGGATTGGTAGTAATAGATGGAGATGCCCCTCAACTAAAAGCAACCATGAATGAAGTGTTTGAGGAAGAATTGCTGGCACATAAATCACATCAACTGGTTACTGCTACCGATCAATCGCTAAGTCAACACTATAAAACCCAGGTACATCCCAGGGAGGTTAACCTATTTTATTTAAAAGATGGATTGCGCGAACGAATTGTAACCGCAGAGGAAGGATTCTTAATCAACAATACCGAGCTTTTGTTTTCACAAAAAGCCATGCTGCAAGAGTTGAAAGAGCATCCCGAACGTTTTAGCCCAAATGTGGTATTAAGACCATTATACCAGGAAAAAATCTTACCCAACCTTGCCTATATAGGAGGGGGAGGAGAGTTGGCATATTGGATGCAGTTAAAGCGTGTGTTCGAGCATTATGAAATAAACTTCCCGATGTTATTGCTTCGTAATTCGGTGTTGTGGGTAGATAAAGGTGCGGTAAAGAAGTTGAATAAACTGGGATTAAATGACAAAGACCTGTTTCGAAGCGAGGAAGTGCTTGTAAAGCAACTGGTGAAATCAAATACCGAAAACACACTTCATTTGGAAGAAGAAAAAGCAGCAGTAAAAGCTGTTTTTGATGCCATAGCCAGTCGAAGTGAAGCCATAGACCCCACCCTTGTGCCGTCAGTACAAGGAGAATTAAAGCGTTCATTAAACGCAATGGAAGGATTGGAAAAACGATTTGTGAGGGCAGAGAAAAAGAAGCAGGAAGTTGTGTTGAATCAAGCAACTGGACTAAAAAACAAGTTGTTTCCTTCAGGCCATTTACAAGAACGCCAAGCCAATTGGATTGGTTTTTATTTAAAGTATGGCGATGGTTTTGTGGAGCAATTGAAGCAACACATGCAACCGCTAGATGGAGCTTTTCTTATCTTAAAAGAAGAAGATTTGTAAGGTTAACGGCATCTAATTTCGGAAGAAGAGTGCGCAACATGAAACGCCAGCTACCAGGCAACAATTAATACTTGAACTTCTTAACATCGCTAGTGATGCCATCACTTAAGCGTATCATGTATATACCACGGGCAAGGCTTAACTGCTTCATGGGCAATTGAGCGGGGTTGGTTTGTATGGTTTCCTGGTGAACAACTTTTCCATAAACATCTATAATGTCCAGGATCAACGGTTCATCTGCATCATTGGCAAAATAATGCAACTGCAAGAGGTCGTTTTGTGATGAGATATGTTGTATACCAACGCCTTCATTATGATCAATACGAACCGACTTGATGGGTAAATGAGTGTGAACTCCATTAAGGTCAACCTGCGTAAGGCGATAATAAGTAACACCAACAAACGGAAATGGATCGATGTATTGATAGTTGTTGGTAGAGCTACTGGTACCAGCTCCATGAATGAGACTGATAGATTCGAAATGAATGGCATCACTGCTTTTTTCTACCAGAAAATAGTCGTTGTTCAACTCGGAGGCTGTTTGCCAGTTAAGAAAAACATCGCCTCTTTTTGCTGTTGCTTCGAATAAGGTAAGCTCTACGGGCAACACTGCAATGGTTGGCGAGCAATCATCATCGCTATGCGTAACAGGAGTACCTCCTGTAGAGGCGTATGTGGCAAAATCGCCATCGGTATTGGTGTTATTAGAGCAATCAAAACTATAATCAATCACACACGAAGGGTCATTGTTAGAAAAATCAGTGCGCATATAACGAGTACCTCCTGAGCATGAGGGGGAATTGGCAAAATTACCAGGAGACATCCAGTTAGCATCAGTAGAAAAAATCACATAAACGGGGCCGTTGCCACAAAATGAGGAGAAGTCGTAGGCAGAAGATGCGCAAATAGCATTGCTTACAATCATAAAAGGACTACCGGCTGGTATAGTTCCAGCATTAACAGCATCGATAAATAACCCCGGGCACCCTGCGGCTGCATCCATGTCAGTAATGGCTGCGGCATTTGTGGTAAAAGCATCCGTATAATTGGTAGCAGCTGGATTGGAAGAGCCATAAAGAAAATTAACATTGCTGGTATTGACAGTAATGCTGAAAGAGCCTGAATTTAAAAATACCATTTCATTGTCTCCTTCATTGCAGCTTCCCTGGCAAGCATTAATCACCAGGCCTGTCATATACGGACAAATACAGGTGGTTGTTAGCTGACTTCCTATTAACGGGGAAGAGGTCAGGTAATTTTCTTCACAAGTAGTTCCATTGTATTCAAATATTGCCACATGATAGGTGGTGTTATTAGTTAGGTTCGATATGGTTACCGAGCTACCTGAACCATTAAAAACCACATACTCGTTGGCAGCGATGGTGTTCCCACTACCAAAAACGGTATTGGCGGTATAGGTGCTTTGATCCGTAGGAGTACCCGCTACTGCAGCTCCTTCTCTTACCACAACGATGCGGTTGCTTCCATTGCCGTTGGTCCAATTGATGGTAAGTCCATTACAGCCAACGGCAGAAAATGAAATGTTAGAAGCATCACCGGTAGGTTCTGTATCAACGGTACAACTACAAAAATTTTGGCCTGAATTCAAACTCCCGGCAGATCCGGCAGAAGGCCCTGTCCATGAAAAGTCAGTATAAGTAGTTCCCGTTCCTGAAAGTTGTAACGAATGTCCCACTGCAGTTCCAGAACCTTCGGAAACCCCAACATCGGTAGAGGTCATTCCATTAGCAACTCCGCTGGTGGCAGTAAAAGGGGTGCCTTCATAACTCAAAAAATGAACCACTGTAGCTGTGCAAGAGTTGTACAACACAATGCCATCTGGCGCTCCATTTTGTAAGCCTAAAATGGGAAACCATAATTCTCCGTATCCACAGCCCTCATCGTCTATAGTGCCGCTCAATACCGTAGTAGGGCTATAGGGTGCTCCTCCAGATCCATTATATGGGTACAGTGTATAACAAGACAGATCTGTTCCTGCTGGTCCGGCAATACCAATACCCTCATTCATATCAGTACCAGTATTGTCGTAGTGAATTTCGTTGATGAAAACGGTTTGAGAATAGAGCATTCCCGAACAGAGTAGAGCAGCGATAAAACCAGCGAGCGTTTTCATAAAATAAAACTGGACTTTAAAGCGGCTTAGGAAGGAACCTTGTGGATAAGGTACTCCTCAGGGGTGTTCACTTTAAAAGCAAAATTAAATGCTTTGTACTATGTGTTGTTTAACACATGGTTAAACAAATGTAATTCTTTGCTTAAGGAATTGAAAATGATTTTTTTAACATATTGTTGATAATCAAGGATAAAGCATAAAATATACTAAAAAAAAATAAGCAAATCAAGCTGTAAAGCAATGATATTGAGTAAGTTGTGCGCTATTAACAAAAGCTGTGTCTATTCTTAACATGCTTTGTTGTAAATGATAAGATCATTCTTAATGAAACAGTAGTTTTAGGATGGGCATAACTTTTCAACAATCCGTAAAAGTTTGAAACAAACCTGCTGTTAACATTGCATTCTTATTATTTTTGTGCATGCAAGAAATGGTATTAATATTAGACTTCGGATCGCAATACACACAGCTGATTGCCAGAAGAGTTAGGGAGTTGAATGTTTACTGTGAGATTCACCCCTACAACAAAGTCCCGGAAATTACGAACAACATTAAAGGAATCATCCTTTCAGGCAGCCCTTTTTCGGTGCATGATACTGATGCCCCAATTCCTCAAATTTCAGCCATAAAAGGCAATCTTCCCATCCTGGGGGTTTGTTATGGCGCACAGTTTATGGCACACGATAATGGTGGCATGGTGAAACCTTCAGACATAAGAGAGTATGGTAGAGCAAAGCTTAAATATGTTGATGCCGGAAATGTACTTACTCGCGATGTTAATGTAGGATCACAAGTTTGGATGTCGCATGGCGATACCATCGCTCAATTGCCCGAGAACTATAAAATTATTGCTAGTACTGAAGATGTAAAGGTGGCAGGGTTTCATGTAGAAGGAGAGAACACTTTTGGAATACAATTCCACCCAGAGGTATACCATTCTACAGATGGAGCACAATTGCTGAAGAACTTTGTAGTAACCATATGTGGTTGTAAACAAGATTGGACACCAGCATCTTTTGTAGACACCACTGTGCATGAATTAAAAGAGCAGTTGGGCAACGATAAAGTAGTACTTGGCCTTTCAGGAGGAGTTGATTCGTCGGTAGCAGCGGTATTGCTTCATCGCGCCATTGGAGAAAATTTGCATTGCATTTTTGTAGACAATGGCTTGCTGCGAAAGAATGAATTTGAAAGCGTATTGCATGGGTACCAAAACATGGGACTCAATGTTAAAGGTGTTGATGCCAGCCAATTGTTCTACAAAGCATTAGAAGGAGTTACAGACCCGGAAGCGAAGAGAAAGGCCATTGGAAAAGTGTTCATCGATGTTTTTGATGAAGAGTCCAACAAAATTGAAGACGCCAAATGGTTGGGACAGGGAACCATCTATCCCGATGTCATTGAGTCTCTTTCCGTAAAAGGACCATCAGCTACCATTAAGTCGCACCACAACGTTGGAGGTTTACCCGACTACATGAAGCTTAAAGTAGTAGAACCATTAAGATCTTTATTTAAGGATGAAGTAAGAAGGGTTGGAACCTCTTTAGCCATAGATCCTAACATATTAGGACGGCATCCTTTTCCCGGTCCAGGCTTAGGAATTAGAATTTTAGGCGACATTACTGAAGAAAAGGTACGAATATTGCAAGAGGTTGATCATATCTTTATTGATGGCCTAAAAACTTCTGGGTTATACAACGAAGTTTGGCAGGCAGGAGCAATGCTATTGCCCGTACAATCGGTAGGAGTTATGGGAGATGAAAGAACATATGAAAATGCGGTAGCACTAAGGGCTGTAACATCTACAGATGGAATGACAGCAGATTGGTGTCACCTTCCCTATGAGTTTTTAGCCAAGGTTTCAAACGACATTATCAATAAAGTGAAGGGAATTAATCGAGTGGTGTATGATATTAGCTCTAAACCACCTGCTACCATCGAATGGGAATAATATGAGAATTATTGTAGATACATTAAAAAAACGCTGCTCGTTTTTTTTAAGCATTGTAGTTCTGTTATTCGTGCTTATTGCACCTTCAACAATGGCACAGCCAGAAGGGGCGGTAAAGAAGACGATAGACGGGAAGCAATATTATATCCATAAAGTACAAGGAGGGAACACCCTGTACAGTATTGCCAGGGCTTATTCAATTGACGAAAAGCATATCATAAAAGAAAACCCCGGTTCGGATACTGCCATTAAGATTGGGCAGGAGCTGAAAATTCCTGCAGATAAAATTGATCAGGAAGAAGCGAAAGTGGCGCCTATTATTGAAGGGGAACACTTGATTCACCTGGTGAAGAAAGGGGAAACGGCATTTGGAATAGCAAGGAAATACAATGTTAGTCTAAACGATTTGTTGGCATTAAACCCTGAATCAAGCAACGGCCTTAAAATAGGCCAGGGGCTCCGCATTCCTGTCGATAAAGTTAAAGATAAGGCTGCCACCATCCAGCCTGCACAACAACAAAACATTACTGCCAATCACCTTACCACTCAGGTACAACATAAAGATTCTGTTGTAAACGATGTAACATCCAATAACCAGGAAGATGAAGATTTTATCATTCACCTGGTAGTAGAAGGGGAAACACTTTATGCATTGTCGCGGAAATATGGAGTGAGTGAAGAGGAAATAACAACAACCAATGCCGGATTGACAGATGGTTTAAAGGTGGGGACTGAACTGCGTATACCCAAAGTCAATAACAATGTAGATAACCATACAGTAATCGCATCCGATAGTGCGTTTTGGTGGCTAAACGATACAAGTGTTGTTACTAAAGAAGTATACAACGTTGCTATACTGCTGCCATTTTACCTGTACAAGAATGAACAAATGGATGCGGTTCGAAAACCAATTGATCCCATCGAGATTTATGGGCCATCAATGCTCTCTTTAGAGTTTTATCATGGTGCTTTAATAGCATTAGATTCGCTAAAACGTCAAGGGCTTTCGGTGAATTTATTTGTATACGATACCGCAAAAGATACGGCCAAAGTGAAGAAGATTCTTCAAAAGGCAGAGCTAAAGAAAGTAGATCTTTTTATTGGCCCTTTGTATAAATCTACCTTTAAATTGGTAGCCGATTATGCCAGAAAAACAGGGGCTCATGTAGTTTGTCCTGTTCCACAAAGCAATAAGTTGCTGTTAGGAAACCCTCATGTAAGTAAGGTAACATCTTCTACTCCTACTAAAATGAAATTCCTGGCCGAATACTTGGCCGAGCAATACCATGCTGAGAACGTTATTATGATGGACAGCAGGAAGAAAAAGGACAATTACAGCCGTGAAATTTTTAAGAAGCATTTTAACAAGAGCTTACTTAGTTATCAGGGTAAATACAGAGATACTATAATGGTGTCTACCATGGAAAAGTATACCATCAAGTCACTAACCAGTCAGCTAAGGCAAGACAAGGTAAATGTTATAGTGGTGCCATCTACCGATTTGGCATATGTAAGCGATTTTATCAATCGATTGAGTGGATTGGATGAAAAAAAATACAAAGACTATAAAATCATTCTTTTTGGCGAAGAGAAATGGCTAAACTACGATAACATTGATGTTGATACTAAGTTGCGTTTTAATTTACATTTGGTAGCTTCTTCAATGATTGATTTTGAAGCCCCCTCCACCACTAATTTCATTAATAAATACAGAGCTTCCTATAAAACAGATCCTGGAAAATATGGAGTGTTGGGATTTGATGTAGCCTATTATTACTTAATGGGATTGCGGCAATTTGGTGTTAGCTTTCCCAATTATTTTGATCGAATTGGTGCAATGCCTATTCATACTAACTTTAGTTACCGCAAGATGGGACTTGAAGGAGGATATGAAAACAAGAATGTTTATGTGGTGAAATACGCTGATTATTCGTTAGTAAAAGTGAAATAGTGCTGAATAAGGAAACAATTACAAAAAGATTCAAATCCATTCAGGATAGCATTTGCGAGCGCCTTGAGCAATGCGATGGTCTGGCAACATTTGAGCAAGATTTATGGGAACGTGATGGAGGAGGAGGAGGACGCACACGCGTTATTCAAAATGGAAATGTACTGGAAAAAGGAGGCGTTAACTTTTCTGCCGTTCATGGAAAAATGCCAGCCATTATTGCGAAGGAGCTAGGTACTGGAGATGCACAATTTTATGCCACAGGTGTTTCTATAGTGCTTCACCCAATAAATCCCTTTGTGCCAATCATTCATATGAATATTCGCTACTTTGAAATGTCGAATGGGGTGAAGTGGTTTGGAGGCGGAATAGACCTTACTCCGCACTATGTGGTAGAAGAAGATGCGAAATACTTTCATGAAGCCTTAAAGGAGATTTGTAATAAGCATAGCAAAAGCTATTACGATGAGTTTAAGGAATGGGCAGACAATTATTTTTACATTACTCATAGAAACGAAACCAGGGGAATAGGAGGCATTTTCTTTGATCGTCTACAGCCAACGGATGATTATTCTTTGCAACAACGGTTTGAGTTTGTGGTAGAGGTTGGAGAGCTCTTTGCACCGCTTTATACTACATTGGTAAATAAGCACAGGAACAAGCCTTATAATGAGGCTAACAAGGCCTGGCAACACATCCGTCGTGGGCGTTATGTAGAGTTTAACCTGGTGTACGATAGAGGCACAAAGTTTGGGTTGGAAACGAACGGGAGAATCGAATCCATTTTAATGAGCTTACCTACCAATGCGTCATGGGTGTATAATCATCAAGTAACCCCCGACTCTGAAGAGGAAAAGACCTTGAAATTATTAAGAAAAGGAATTAACTGGGCATAAAAAAAGGAGGCAATTGCCTCCTTTTTAACTATTTCTTAATAGTAGCTATTCATCCGTTAAATCCAGAATATCTCCAGGATATTTCGTAGCACTGTACGTAAATTTTGAATCAGACACTTCTTTGTTCGGTGTGAATGTTTTGATGGCGTAAATAAAATCACTGCCTTCTTTCCCTTTGGAAATTACTTTCATAATCTCGCTCTTAGCTTTATCTACATACAAGACTAAAGTATGATAAGATTTCTGCTGTTTAGGGAATAAACGGATTTCATGCGCTGCTACACCATTCACCTTGGTTTCTCTTTCGTACTTGTACTTAAACTCCTTGTCGTACGACATGTTAAAGATGTCTGCCGGATTGAAACTGCCTTCACCATTGTCAAGGTTATTCTTATAGGTTTCCCCTTCATCTTTACTGTAAGTGTATAAGTACTTTCCATCCGAGAAAATGGTATTCCCTTCTAGTTTTACCCAGAACTTTTGCCCCTTGATGTAAGCAACTCCATCTTGCGTCAATTCAAAGTCATCCTCTTCATTTTTCAAGGTATAAGCAAACTCAGCATGAATGGTTTTATATGCTTTTGTTTTACTGCTTAATGCATCCAACACCTTCTTAGCCTTCGGATCTTGATCCGTTTGTACGGGAGCAGCATAATCGCTTGTTCCCAACATGGCCATACAAACTAATAAAGCAATTGTTTTCATTTTTGTTAGTTTTCTTCGTTTGAAGATTGGTTATTCAAAAACTGTTCCAAACTATATTCATCAGGAATTAATACTTTACGGGCTTTGCTTCCTTCAAAGGGCCCAATGATGCCTGCAGCCTCTAATTGATCAACAATTCGGCCGGCACGATTATACCCTAATTTAAGTTTACGTTGTAAAAGGGAAGCAGAACCTTGTTGGTGCATTACCACTACTCTGGCAGCATCCTCAAACAAAGCATCGCGATCATCATCATCGATAGATAATGAGTCGCCTGCACTTTCATCAATGAACTCTGGTAAGATGAAGGCATCTGGGTAGCCTCGCTGATCGCCAATATAGGTAGTAATCTCATCTACCTCAGGAGTATCAACAAAGCCACATTGAAGTCTGATGATTTCACTTCCTGTAGACAGCAACATATCTCCTCTACCAATCAACTGATCAGCTCCTCCCGCATCTAAAATCGTACGAGAGTCAATTTTAGAGGTGACTCGGAAAGCAATTCTAGCAGGGAAGTTAGCTTTAATTGTTCCAGTAATAATGTTCACCGAAGGCCGTTGCGTAGCTATAATTAAATGAATGCCTATGGCACGAGCTAGTTGAGCCAATCGTGCAATGGGTGTTTCCACTTCTTTCCCCGCAGTCATAATTAAATCAGCAAACTCATCTACCACTAACACAATGTAAGGAAGGTATCGATGGCCTTTTTCTGGATTTAATTTTCGAGCAATGAACTTAGCATTGTATTCTTTAATATTTCGTACCTGTGCCTCCTTCAACATCTCATACCTATTATCCATTTCTACACACAGCGAGTTGAGCGTATTCACCACTTTCGAGGTGTCGGTGATAATTGGCTCTTCAGCATCGGGTAATTTGGCCAAAAAGTGACGTTCAATCTTGTTGAACAATGTCAATTCAACCTTTTTAGGGTCGACTAAAACAAATTTAATCTGTGATGGATGCTTCTTGTAAAGTAATGAAACCAAAATGGCATTTAAGCCAACCGACTTTCCCTGACCTGTAGCACCTGCCATTAAAAGGTGGGGCATCTTTGCTAAATCGGTAATAAAGGTCTCATTCGAAATGGTTTTCCCTAAGGCAATAGGGAGTGCCATTTCAGAATTTTGAAATTTATCGGATGCAATTAAGGTGCGCATGGAAACAATATCTGGGTTGGAATTAGGTACCTCAATACCAATGGTTCCTTTACCAGGAATAGGAGCAATAATTCTAATGCCAAGCGCAGCAAGGCTAAGAGCAATATCGTCTTCCAGGTTCTTAATTTTTGAAATTCTCACACCAGGGGCAGGAACAATTTCATACAAGGTAACGGTGGGTCCAATGGTCGCCTTAATTTTTGAAATCTTAATGCTATAGTTTCCAAGGGTCTCAATAATCCTGTTCTTATTGGCCTCTAGCTCGTCTTTGTCTACACTTATGCTATTGTCTCCATGATTTTCTAATAAGTCTATGGAAGGGAGCTTATAGGAGGCCAAATCAAGCTTTGGGTCATATTCTCCAAATTCCTCCAGCTTTTTATTGATTTCCCCTTCCGATAGAGCCTCTTCTTCTTGAGCTACTTCAACAGAAAATTCTCCCTCTTCTTCTGGTTTTTTCGTTTCAATAGATGTTACTTCCTCTTCAGGCATCACCACACCCTCATCTATTACCACATGTTCCTCTTCTTCTTTAGGAGGGTCTTTTTCCTCAGGCTCTTCAATGGCCAATTCAACTGGAGGTGTTTCTTCTTCTTCAATGACATCTTCTTCACGAATGGTATTGATGGCCTCGTGCTCGTCTTCAGGAATGGTTTCTTCATCGACTTTCTTTTCAAACAGTTGTTTCAACCAATCAAACTTGGGATTGAAAGCCACCACAACAAACGTGAACATGGAGAAGATGAGTAGAAAGCCAGTGCCAATACTACCAACAACAGAAGACAACCAATCGCTAACATGATAACCAAAGGCTCCTCCCATAAAGTCGTATGGGGCTTCAAAAAGATAGCCAAAGGCTATAGAAAGCCACAATAAGTTAAACAAAGAATACTTCAAGGTTTTGCCTATAGGCAAGAGGCTAATCTTAAACAATACTTTAAATCCAATGATAAAGGAAACAAGTACAAATACATACGAAGCTATACCAAACCACCGATGTACGAATTGATGTGAAATAATAGCTCCTGTTTTACCCAACCAATTTTCTACCTCAATTTCCTGATCAAAGAAAAACTCCGACCATGACCCGGAGAGCTTATCCTGATCTACCTCCCAGGTGAATAAAAACGAAGTAAAAGCAATAAAGAGATAGACCGAGAATAGCAACAATGCTAAACCAGCGATTTTGTGCAAGCGCTCATCTCCAAAGAAATGTTTGACTTTAGAAAGGTTAAAACTGGTTTTTGCTTTCCCTTTCTTCTTAGTGGCTTTCTTTTTACCTGGGGGCGTTTTCTCTTTATATTGGTTTTTGGCCATAGCAAATACATCAGGCATTGCCTGTAAGCATCAAAAGTACGATTTAACAAGGTAGGGAAAGGTAGGAGAGGAGAGAGTATTTTAACAATTGAATGTTAATGGAATAAAATAAAAAAGCCATTGCTAGAGCAATGGCTTTCAAAAAAAAGATACTTTCAGTTAATTACCCATTCCACCAATCATTTGTTGGAATTCATCCATACTCATCTCATCATAGCCTTCTGGTACTTCAAAAGAAGAATCCTCAATCGATGTTTCCTTCACTTCTTTTGCACTTAAAGTAACCATCATTCCGCTTTGAGTAGATTGATACTCTAACGGATAGCCCTTTAAGTAAGAGTATTCATTATGGGCACTACTAGGGATTTTTTCGGTGTAATAAACAGTAATAGTTTCACCTGTTTCGTAAGTAAGTTCAGCCTTTTTACACTTGTAACCAGCAATTTTTTTCTTTTCATTCACGTATTTCACTTCAGGCTTTACCTTTAGCTTTTCGTTTTCCTCTACCTCTTCTTTCGACAACTTTATATGAATTTTTTGCCCCATAAGATCGAGTAAAAGCGAACTAACTTTGGTTTCTGTGTTGGTAATAACAACTTGTTGTCCTCCCATTCCCATACTCTGCTCTAACCTTGTTTTTGGGCCTTTTATGTGGATACTCATTTCTTGTGGTAGCATCGATTCATAACCCTCCATTTCTTGAGGAACATCTTCATACTGAATCCCATAAACCACTTTTCCCTCAAACTTACTTTGTGCAGCAACCGTTGTGAAAAAACCAGTGACTGACAATCCAAGCAATACCAATGATAATTTAATACTTTTCATAATTTTCCTTTATTTAAAAACGTCAAAAACGTCCTGCAATTCCAACATCATTCTGTCTGTAGTAACATCTTCATACTCTTCTTCTATTTTGAAATCGGCATCGGTCAATTCAGCTTTTTGCACTGAAATTGCAGTAAAACGTGTGCGTAAATCATGTTGCTCAATTTCATACCTTAATAGAACGCCATCAATTTCAAAAAACTGGTTGCACCAATTGGGATTCGTTAGTTTAATGTCCGTAGTGTAATACAACACAATTTCCGGTTGTGAAACATCATCAAAGATGGCTATTGCCTTTTTACACAAATACCCTGCCACACTATCAGTTTCATTAGTGTGAATAATGGTAAGTTGTTCAAAAGCATCGTCTAACATCTGTTCAGTACCTTGTTGGTCTAGCTTAATGGCAATCTTCTCTCCAAACACATCAACATACTGTTCAATGGTTTTTTCAGTACAATTGGTAATCAGGTTGGTACTAAAAGCTCCTCCAACTGAGATTTCATTGTGGTACTGATTGTCTTTGAATTTCATGACCATCAAATCGGGCATAAACTCAGTCATTAAGCTTGTATTCTCAAAATAGGGGTAACTTACTTCGTATTCAATGATGCCCTCATCAATGCTTTCGCTACCAAATAAGCCACCTTCACATGAAGTGATAAGCATAGCCACACAAACAACCCAAATCATGGAGGAGGTAGGAAAAGAGAACGTAAAAGATTCTAGGTTGAATTTCATGAAGTCTTACCTGCTTTTCTGTGCTCCGTAAATGTTTGTGAAGTGTTGGTTAGGAAACGCTATTTTGTAATGCTTTTACGGAATACCTGCAAATATATTAACTTTTTCTTCATTTTCGATTAATTGCATTTTCTTGTTGATCAATTCGTGGTTTTGCTCTTTAAGGTCGGCTAAAAGCATAGGTTAATACCATTGGAAAAGGGCATTTATTTTCGGTACAATAATAAACGTGCAAAGTCTGGTCAATAACCTTTATGATAATTACCTTTGTGTTTTCTGATTTGAAACCAAATACCAATTCATGAAACCGGTACAACTTATTGAGGTGAAATCTGAGCTTGGAGCTGGCACAAGAGGCGCTAGCTTAGGAATTGATGCTATGAAGATTGCAGCACTTAATGCTGAAAGCACCTACTTTAAAACGCACGAAAGTATTCATATTGACACGGAAAATGAGATGTTGCTTGATGGTACAGATACAAAATGGGCCAAACGAGCAAAAGGGGTGGTAAAAGTGTATGAGCGCATTTGTTATGAGTTATCAAACGTGTTGAATGCTTCTGAGAGTTTTCCGATTGTTCTCGCAGGCGATCATTCTACAGCAGGCGGAACAATTGCAGGAATAAAAAAAGCATACCCGGATAAGGAATTAGGAGTTATTTGGGTAGATGCACATGCAGACTTACACACGCCTTATACAACTCCTTCAGGCAATATACATGGAATGCCATTAGCCACCGCTTTAGGAGAAGATAATATGGAGAAGCAATGCAATGAGGTAAAAGAAATAACCAGGGAACTGTGGGAACAACTAAAGAATACCGGAGGCGTTGTGCCAAAAGTAAAACCTGAAAACATCGTTTTTGTAGCTGTAAGGAGTACCGAAGAAGGTGAAGATCATTTGCTTGCAAAACACAGCATCAAAAACCATACTGTTGAAGATGTTAGAGAAAAAGGAGTAGAACATATAGTTCAAAATGTATTGAGTCAATTAGAAACTTGCGACTTAATTTATGTTTCGTTTGATGTGGATAGTATGGATCCAGAAATATCCAGGGGAACAGGAACACCAGTTGAAAATGGGCTAACGGTTCAAGAAGCTGAAGGGTTATTGCTGGGCATCCTTGAAAGTGAAAAAGTATGCTGCTTCGAAATCGTTGAGGTAAACCCTACACTTGATAATAAGTGCAATGCGATGGCAGATACTGCTTTCGCAATTTTGGAGAAAGCAACAAATTTAATTACGAATAAAACACAAGTCACATTGTAAAGTGATGATAATAGAGGAAATGAATATCGAGAAAGTGGTAATAGAGGCCACACTAGCTGCAGTTAAAAAATTATACCATACTGATGAGGTTGCTCAGGGTCAAATTCAAGTACAAAAAACCAGGAAAGAATTTGAAGGAGATGTTACCATAGTTGCTTTTCCATTATTGAGGTGGTCTAAAAAATCTCCTGAAGCCACTGCGGAAGAGTTGGGAGCTTATTTACAAGAGCATGTAGAGGAAGTGGTGAACTATAATGTTGTAAAAGGGTTCTTAAACCTTTCGATAGCTAATCGTTTTTGGTTGAACTTTTTTGAGCATGCCATGCAACATGAAAACTATGGCGTTGCTTCACCAAGTGGAATTACTAAAATGGTGGAATACTCATCGCCTAATACCAATAAACCATTGCACCTTGGTCATTTAAGGAACAATTTTCTCGGATACTCTGTTGCGGAGATACTAAAGGCCAATGGACATGAGGTGGTTAAAGTTCAGATCATTAATGATAGAGGAATTCATATCTGTAAGTCGATGCTTGCATGGCTTAAATGGGGAGATGGAGCGACCCCGGAATCTGTAGGCATAAAAGGAGATAAGTTAGTAGGAGATTATTATGTGAAGTTTGATCAGGCCTACAAAACGGAAATTCAGGAATTGGTTGAGCAAAAGCAGCAGGCGTACGACGTTTTAAGCAACGAGTCTGATATAAAAGCATTAAAAGCTACACTTGAAAAAAGGGAGAAAAAGGCAAAAAAAGAACCACTTACCGTATTAGAGAAAGAACAGTTGATTGCTGTAAAAACAATTTATGAGCAAGCAACCAAAGAAGCTCCAATTATCCTGGAAGCTCAAGACATGCTGCGAAAGTGGGAGGCCAAAGATCCTGAAGTATACCAGCTTTGGGAAACTATGAATGGTTGGGTATACGATGGCTTTGATGTTACTTACAAAACCATGGGAGTAGATTTCGACAAGTTGTATTACGAGTCAGAAACTTACCTTTTGGGCAAAGAGCAAATAGATGAAGGACTGGAGAAAGGTGTTTTTTATCAGAAGGACGATGGTTCGGTATGGTGCGACCTTTCTCAAGAAAAGTTGGACGATAAGCTAGTGCTTCGTTCTGATGGAACAGCCGTGTACATGACCCAGGATATTGGAACGGCCATACTTCGCTATAACGACTACCCATCAATTGATGGTATAACCTATACGGTAGGGAATGAGCAGGATCATCACTTTAAAGTATTGTTTATTATCCTGGATAAATTGGGTTACTCATGGGCAAAGAATTGCCGTCACCTCTCTTATGGAATGGTTGAGCTGCCTGAAGGGAAAATGAAGTCGAGAGAGGGTACTGTTGTAGATGCAGATGACTTGATGGCAGAGATGGTGAAAAATGCTGCGGAAACAGCAGAAGAGTTGGGCAAGTTGGAAGGTTTAACACCACAGGAAAAGGAACATGTATACCGGTCAATAGGAATTGGAGCCATTAAGTATTACATTCTTAAAGTTGACCCGGAACGGCAAATGTTGTTTAACCCTAAAGAATCCATTGATTTTAATGGGAATACAAGCGCCTTTATTTCCTTTACCTACGTGCGAACTCGTGCAATTCTTAGAAAAGTGGAGGAAATGGAGTTGAATTATGATGTATCTGAGGTAACCCTGGTACCCGAAGAGCGTGAACTGATTAAGGCAATTTACGACTTTCCTGTTGCCATTAAAGAGGCAGGAGAAGCCTATAGTCCGGCAATCATAGCAAACTACACGTACGAGCTGGTACGACTTTACAATGTGTTTTACCAGCATGTTTCCATCTTAAAAGAAGAGAACGAAACCATCAAACAATTTAGAATTGCATTGTCTACCAAAACAGGAACAGTAATAAAAACTGCAATGAAACTATTGGGAATAGATGTTCCTGAACGGATGTAGCATTTAATGATTTGAAAAACTGACATCAATAAATTATTAACTTTGCACCACTGAAAATCAGATGTGATTATGATGTTCGAAAACCTTACCGATAAGTTAGACAGAGCCTTTAAAGTACTGAAAGGTCATGGTCAAATTACTGAGATCAACGTTGCCGAAACGCTTAAAGAAGTACGCAGGGCACTGTTAGATGCGGATGTTAACTATAAAACAGCCAAGGAATTTACTTCTTCCGTCAAAGAGAAAGCATTGGGGCAAGGGGTGCTTACCTCCATTACTCCCGGTCAGTTATTGACGAAGATAGCACACGATGAGCTCAAATCGTTGATGGGTGGCGAAAAAGCTGAATTCGATTTATCAGGAAGCCCAGCAATCGTTTTAATGTCCGGCCTACAAGGATCAGGAAAAACTACTTTCTCAGGAAAATTGGCAAATTACCTGAAATCTAAAAAAGGTAAAAATCCATTATTGGTAGCCTGCGATGTTTATCGCCCGGCAGCGATTGATCAATTGCATGTATTAGGAGAGCAGCTAAGTGTAGAGGTATTTTCCGATAGAGAGAACAACAATCCTGTAGATATTGCCAATGCAGCAATTAAGCATGCACGCCTTAAAGGGCATAATGTTGTAATTGTGGATACTGCCGGACGATTGGCGGTTGATGAGCAAATGATGCAGGAAATTGAAATGCTTAAGAAAGCACTTAATCCAAGTGAAACACTGTTTGTGGTAGATTCCATGACAGGGCAGGATGCTGTGAATACTGCGAAAACGTTTAACGAAAGGTTGGATTTTGATGGGGTAATTCTGACGAAGTTGGATGGTGATACACGCGGTGGAGCAGCATTATCCATCAAATCAGTAGTTAATAAACCCATAAAGTTTGTAGGTACAGGCGAAAAGATGGATGCCCTCGATGTGTTTTATCCCGAAAGGATGGCAGATCGAATTTTGGGGATGGGAGATGTGGTATCGTTAGTGGAGCGTGCTCAGGAGCAGTTTGATGAAGAAGAGGCACGAAAGCTGCAAAAGAAAATAGCAAAGGATCAGTTTAACTTTAATGATTTCCTGAAGCAGTTGCAGCAGATTAAGAAGATGGGAAATGTGAAGGATTTGTTAGGAATGATCCCTGGCATGGGGAAAGCCATGAAGAATGTTGATATTGACGATGATGCCTTTAAAGGCATCGAAGCCATTATCCAATCCATGACGCCCCACGAACGTGAAAATCCATCGGTGATTAACGGAAGTAGAAAGAAGAGAATTGCCGTTGGAAGTGGAACTACAGTGCCAGATGTTAACCGACTATTGAAGCAATTTACGGATACACGGAAGATGATGAAGATGATGACCAACAAGAAACACATGTCTAACATGATGCGGCAAATGCAGAACATGAAAGGCATGAGGAAATAATTAAATTAATAGCTATGCAATTACTCGACGGAAAAAAAACATCAAACGATATAAAGGAAGAAATTGCTGCAGAAGTAGAGCAACTTAAGGCCACTGGCAGTAAGGTACCACACCTGGCAGCCATTCTTGTGGGAGATAATGGAGCCAGCCTTACCTATGTAAATGCGAAAGTAAAAGCGTGTGAAAAAGTAGGGTTTAACTCTACTTTGGTAAAGCTTCCTGCCGATATATCTGAAGAAGAATTGCTGGCTGAGATTGATCGATTGAACAACGATGATGACATTGATGGATTTATCGTACAATTGCCTTTACCAGATCATGTAGATGAAAAGAAAGTAACAGAAGCAGTTGCCCCAGAAAAAGATGTTGATGGGTTTCACCCTGTTAGCGTTGGGAAAATGGCGTTAAACCTTCCCACCTTTCTTCCCGCAACACCTTATGGAATCGTTCAGTTATTGGAGCGCTATAAAGTAGAAACCTCAGGCAAACATTGTGTGGTGATAGGAAGAAGTCACATTGTTGGTTCTCCTATGAGTATCTTGATGGCAAGAAATGGGTATCCCGGAAATTGTACCGTTACATTAACCCATAGCCGTACACAGAACCTGAAAGAAATTGTATTGCAGGCGGATATCATCATTGTAGCCCTTGGGAAACCCGAATTTTTAACTGCCGATATGGTGAAAGATGGAGCAGTGGTAGTAGATGTAGGCATAACAAGAGTGGTGGATGAAACAAAAAAGTCGGGCTTTAGACTTTTGGGTGATGTGAAATTTGATGAAGTTGCACAAAAGTGCTCATACATTACTCCTGTACCAGGTGGGGTAGGGCCAATGACCATTGCTTCGTTGCTGAAAAACACATTGCTCTCTGTTCAGAATAAGGTTGTTTCGGTTAAATAATCAATTGATTTAGAGTTAATTATCATGAAAGCTGCATTAAGTTGCATAAATACATGTATATACATATATTTGTGACTCGAATTTAAAGCAAACCAAACGCATTAAAACAAACAAGCATGAAATTTAGATCAATTCTTTTAACAGCTGCGGTAGGGGTAATGTTATCCTCATGTGGCGAAAGTGATGCCGTAGAAGCCACTGATGAGGTAGAGGTTGAAACACCTGAAGTGGTAAGTGCCACATACACGGTTGACGTTGATGCCAGTACCATGAATTGGGAAGGCTCTAAGTTGGCTTATAGCCATAGTGGCGATATTAAGATTTCTGAAGGAAGTTTAAGCACTGAAGGGGAGAGCATTGTTGGAGGCAATTTTACCATCAACATGAGAACAATGATGGAAACAGGAAACCCTGATACCGCAAAGGTTGTTATGCTAATTGGGCACTTGATGTCGCCAGATTTCTTTAACGTAGACAGCTTTCCAACAGCAGAATTTGTAATTACTGAGGCAATGGCCTCTGAAGCTGGTGATGGGACACAAAACATCAGTGGAAACCTTACCATTATGGGAGTAGCAAAAAACATCTCATTCCCAGCTACAGTAGCAATGGATGGCGATGGGTTAACAGCCACTGCTACCTTTACAATTAACCGTACCGACTGGGGCGTTAAATATGGTTCTGGATCTTTCTTCGAAGATTTAGGAGACGATGCCATCGGTGATGACATCAAGTTTGATGTAAACCTTACTGCTAATAAATAGTATTCGAATAAAGCATTAAGTTTGAAGGCCTTCCCAACCCGGGAAGGCTTTTTTTATTCCTCAATGACACAAGAATTTACTGAAGTGTGGACTTAACCAGTAAAATAGCCAGCAATAACGATAGATGCTACATTGTTTACAATATGCAAGATAATAGGCACCCACAACGATTTTGTATACAATCTCGCAAATCCCAGTAAAGCTCCTGTTGGAAGTAAAAGGAGGAGGATTTCCCATTCGTATTGCAAGTGAATACCAACAAAAATTATGGTGGTAATGATTACCGCACCTATGCCTCCCAGTTTAGATTGTTCTATGCCTTTGAACAAGAAACCACGAAAAAAGAATTCTTCGAATATCGGCCCAATTATACCAACAGATAAATAGAGCAGCGGCATAAAAGAAGTCGACTGGTATACATCTATCATGAAATCGGTTTGGAAGCTTTCGGAAGTGCTTACTAAAAGTTCAAGTAAAGTTGAAACCAATAGCATTATGCCTACCCATAGCAATACCTTCTTATTTCCTGGCCATTGAAGGTTCAAGTATTCTTTTAGCGTACTTCCTCGCTTCATTTTCACGCACCCCCAAATTGCCAATATTCCTACAATACCAGAAACAATGGCCACCCATGAAAGCACATCACCATCTGATTGCATGGCCATCAATTCAGAAGACTCAGGGTTGCTAAGCAACTCAGTCATGTCATATCCTTCAGGATGAATGCGATTTAACTTTGGTAGTGCTACCATAATGAATACAATAGACTGAACTACCGCAAACACCATGAATACAACCAGGGAGAAAACGATGGTTAATCCAAGATTCCAATGTTTCGTTGTCGGGGTAATTTGATTCATAAGCCAAAGATAAAAGTTCTAGTTGGTCTTGGTAGAAGAAATAACGGTCGTGGAAATAGAGGAAATTACCCGAAGAAATGATGGTAAAGCAAAACGACCCTTGTAAGGGTCGCTTTGCTGGATGGCTTTTATGCCGTTTCGCCTTGTGTTGTCAACACTTTAGTAGGCTTTCAAATCATTTAAAAAAACGTCTAACTAAATTTAATGAAATATTGACTAAAAACCAAAAAGCATGACTGCTTTATACTAAATACGAGCATTTTACAGTTTTGTTGCGCTATTATATAATAAGGTTAATATGCTCTCTATGCAGATAATCGGAGGTTAAATACACTTCAGTACTTTCTCTTTTAACTCCAACTGTATTCCTGTATTGAGGAAAATCTATCATTGAATAGTCATAAACGCTTGTTTCTACATCTATCTCTTCCATTTCATTTCTTGTGCTTTGCAGCATTGCCGTATCTTTCATGCGATTGTGTACTCCTTCTTCAGGAAGCCATTGATAGATGGTTGTATTAGTATCTGTGGTGGTTTGAATGGCATTTGTATCTGTAGAAGCTACGGCTTTTTGTTCAAGAGTATCAACCGCATATAGATAATCCATTGAATTGCCATTGGGATTGTTTGAATTATTGTATCCAAAGCAGAAAATTCCGATGATCATGACAAAAGCAAGAGAAACCTGGTACGCAGGAACCCTATTGCCAAAAAGCTGTTCGGCAATCCAGGTAATGCTAAAGCCACTGGCATGTGCCGGGCGCTTCTTTTGAGCTTGTTTTAACCTTTCGAGCGTTTCAGGAGCAGGTGTTAGGTGTTGCGGTTGCTCGCTAAAAAACTGCTTGCTTTGCTGCGTAATCTTAGCAACACACTGTTCTTCGTCTTCACCAAAATATTCGAGGTATAAGGCGCGCTCTTCAGGAGACAATGTGCTCAAATCACCTTCTTGAATTTTTGAGAATAGGTCTTTATTATTGTTGTGTTTCATGATACCTCCTGTGTACAGTTAGGGTCAAATATTTTTAGTTTTTCGCTCAATCGCTTTAATGTGTAGAAGATCCTTGACTTTATAGTGCCTTCAGAACATTCAAGTATTGCGCTAATCTCTTTTATTGCCATACCGTCTTGAAAGCGTAATATGAACGCAGTACGATGTGCATGGCTACAATTTTCCAACTCTTGTTGTAACAGTTGTTGGAAAAGGGCTTTATCATAGTTTTGCGAAACCTTCTCCGAATAACTTGAGAATCGACTCATGTCAATGTCGTTCGTAACCACCTGCCTCACTTTTTGATTGCGGTATTCGTTCTTACACATATTACTGGCAATGGTATAAATCCAGGTAGAAAAGCGAAGTTTACGCTGTGGGTCAAACAAGTGTGGTTTTTCCAATACTTTCAAGAACATGTCGTGTAAAAAATCTTGCGATTTTTCTTCATCGCCATTGAACATGCGGTAAAAGAAGAAGAGCATCTTGTTGCTATAGCGTTGGTATATTTCATCAAAAGCACGATTCTCACCAGAGGTAAGCAGAGCAATTAGCTCCTCATCGCTTTTGTTTTTATAATTAGTACGAAATACACCCATAATTTGCTGGGAAATTATTGCCTTTTCAATTTACCGATTAATACGATGATGCATCGATATTTTAACATCTATTAACACGCGTTGTAGTGGTTATTATTTCTAAACCGATCTCTTTATACACGGAAGTATTAAAAACGTTCAATTTTCATTCTGTTAATTTGTGTTAAAAGAATTTTGGCCCGTTTTAATTACTTTTGAAACCTTGAAATTTCAGGTAAAACATATCATTTACATGGTAAGCGGTTGGTGGCTGATTCAAGGGTGTGATGCCCCAACGAGTACTATAGCGGAGGATAAAAACTTTGAAGGTGAGGTGGTCTACACCCTGAGTCAGCGTGTCTCGAATGCAGAGTGGCAGGTTTTACCAGTTGCTCAAATGAGCTACAGGATAAACGATTTTAAGTTGAGGCTTTCAGATGCTGGGTTAGACCTTGTAAAGCATAAGGATACCATATGGTGGGTGGATCATCATCATGAAGCATTTTGGGAGGTAAGCGCTGATACCATTGGTTGGAGTGAAAAGAAGCTATTGAACCAACAAGATTCTATTCTTGGGTATTTAAGTAATTCTTTTGAAGCGCTGTTTAACTTCAAGCGATACTCCTGGCAGCAAACGGTTCAATTTGCTCCACAGTGGCGTCTTGATTCAATGAGAGGAAACAACATGCCCGCAGAGCTGTATTGGATAGCTCCACCTGGCGTAGCTGCGTTGCCGTTAGCAGTTAACACAAAGCAAGTGCTGGGGTGCGATACGATATTTACCAAAGCAAGTGCCATTTCCGTTCAGCACCAGCTGCTGCACGATAGCATTTTTTTGATACCGGTGGGGTATTCCAGGCTAAACAAAGAACTTTAGTGGTTACTTTTTAGTAAGCCATCAATGTATTGAGCATTGCGCCTGATCCAACCGGTATCAAATGAAGCATATGGAAACTCACTTTTCAACAGTTGTAGTGGAAGTTTTACGCTGTCTTGCATCGTTTGTAAAGTGCGATTGAGGTAAGTAGTGTCAGAGATATCAGCCAATGCTTCTTTGTATTGATGTATAAACTGTTGATCGGCAAACACCTGTTTGAAATAGGTAAGGTGCAACGTAGAGTCGCCCCATATTCCTGCTTGTTCCCCAATGACTTGTTGAACTTCGGGGTTGCAATCTGCATCAAAACCAATGGGTTCTAACAAGCCAGAGGATGGGTTGTAATAAAAGCGAGCATTATGCCAAAAAAGGCCATGATGTGCTCCTAATAAATCGCTTAAGGCAAAGAAACGTGCCAGTTTATATACATCAAATACTTCATGGGTTTTTCGCTCTCCCATTCTAAAGGATTCAAGCAGCAATTTCACCTTTTCGAACTGTTGGTTCAAGGCAGTATCTGATGCAATTGCTTTGCTTTGATAGGCATCGATTACACTGCTTATATAAGCGTTATTCTCTGTGTATTGTGGGTTGTGTGCCAGCCCTTCCCAGCGGGCATCTTCATCAAAACGGACAACCATTCCTCTAGAAAGGGCTCTGTTTTCCAGGTATTGCTGGCCAAAATGTTCTTCAAGTGCATATAATCCTAACGGTTGGTCATTGACGGTTACCTTGATGAATCGATAGTCCAATGCCAAAAGTCCTTCCATTTGAAGCCATTGGTGCCATACCCATTCATAAATATGATTTCTTCGGTACGGGTGATGAATTGAGAAGCGTTGCATGCCGAATAGCGATTTGTTTTTTTTAAGCTCAATTCTAAACGACCATTTTTTTTCCTTTAAGTGCGATAAATAATCACCTTTTAAACGAATTAACCCCTGAACAGTATCATTGAATTGAGCAGGTACCAAATCTTCCTTTCCAGCTAGTAGGAACCCCAGTTTTAAAGCATCTTCTCTGCATGCAACAATGGACTGCCAGGCTTCATTACTGGTGGTGATTACTAATTCTTGTGGAGGCTCTTCCAGAACAGTTTGTTCATAAATAGAGGTGTAGAGAGGGCGTAACACCGATTTTATTCCCGACCAATTCCATATAACAATGGCAGTAAGAAGTAGTAGTGTTACTCCATATTTTGCCTTTCTACTCATTGTTTATGCCCTGGTCATACGACGAATGAGGTCAGCATGTTGAGGAAATAAACTCAACAACGCTGCACGCTTTGAAAGTTCAAAATCTTTGAAGTCAAACCCTGGAGCTACCGTACACCCCAGTAAAGCATACTCGCCATCAAGTACTTCCGCTGCAAAATAATCTCCAGCTTTTATTACTGCCAAAGGAGTTTCTCCCTCTTCTATGTTACTGCCAACAACCTGTTTGGTGTATGTGCCATTAGGGCTTATGCTATGTAGGGTGAGAGGAGTACCGCGGTAAAAATGCCATAACTCGTCCTGCTGTATTTTATGAAATGCTGAGAAATCGTCTTCCATCAATAAGAAATAAATGGCCGTGGAGAAGTCGCGAACTCCATTAAATCGTTGAGGCAATGCATGCGCTTCTATGGCTTCAGTTGAGCGATACATTTCCCTGTAAAAGCCCCCTTCAGGATGGGCAATTAGCTGCAAGTGATCAATGACTTGTTTTCCATTCATGCGACAAGTGTTATTTGGTCCCTTTAGTTTTGTTGTAGTGTTCGATCCACCATTCATCATGTATACAAGAAGAAGCGCACGCACAGTTCATTTCCTGTCGGGTAGAAGGAGCTACAAGCACGTATTTTTGCAACTTGTCTCGTAAACCATTCCAATGTTCTTCAGCGAAATAACATTGTCCATCCAACCAATAGATGGTTTGCTGACTTAAGATAAGGTAATCGAACGTTTGACTCAATCCATTGTTGGTAGCGTTATAAGCAGCTAAATTTCCAAATGCCAACGTTGCATCCTCTTCATTTTCGTAAGTAAAAACCTTTAACTTGAAGTTATCATACATCATACCATCGGTATGAATGTAATCCATGCCAGGTGGAACGACATGATACAAACTGTAGCTGCTTACCCTGGTAGTTACCCAGTTAATGTATTGCTGATCTAAGACATCATCTATGCTCAGGCTGTCGTTGAAGCTAAACTGCTTTGTTTTGATCTCGCATGTATTGCGAAACTCATCCAGAAAACCAGCTATTCCTACTGGAACATTATTGCTAGTATTAGTGCAGCCTATTGTTAAAGTACTAACAATGATAGCATGCCAGAGCAACAATTTAACGTAGCGATTACTGTGCAATAACTTCTCCTTCAATGGTGAGTGGTAGAATTACAGATTCATATTCACCGCGTATTTTACCTCCTTCATCTGTTCCTTCATCGAGTTTCGAACTTATGGTGCGCACCAATTGCACATTGCATAAACCTGAGGGGAATTGGTGAAGTTTTTTTGGTGATATGGTTACGGAAGTGGCACCTTTTAAGCTGGTAGAAGCAGAAGCACTGCTGTATTCTCCATCATTAGCATTAAGGTGAACAGTAACGGTTTCGTGTTTACCTAATGGAGCTCCATTCCAGGCTATTTCTATGCCCAAGTTCCGATCGAACGAATCGGGTAAATCTTTGAATTCAATAGGCTCTACCGCAATGGCATTGGTATATACATTGCCATCAACATCTGTAAAGGTAAACTCATACCGATTGTTTTCTGCATAAACTCCAGAGGCTCCATAAACCTGCCCTTGTAAGAAACGATCCTCTCCCGACATTTTTTCTCCATTTACCGTAACATGACTTGGGTCAGATAGGTTTAACGTTGTTCCAGTAGATCCGCCAAACCGAAATACAGCATCAACATATGAGTCGTTATCTTCCATGTTAATGTTAACATAGTAGTTCTGGTAAATTTTGGCTTGATTTACATCAGCCGATTCAGAAACTTCTGTGGAGGCACATCCAATAAAAATGCATACCAAAAAAGTGAATAAAAGAGTTTGTTTAAACATACTTCGCTATTTTAATATATAAGCACGAAGATATAACATATTGAAATCGGAATGAAAAGGCAATACGTCTTCGTTAGAATTTTCACAGCTTTTTCTTTTGTTGTGATATATTTTTACGAACTTTTATTACCGACAATAAATAAGTATTTTTACTTTATTGCTTTAACTAGATTAAACACCCGGTTCGATGCTAACTATGCCTGGTGTTTGAACAAAATCCTTTTATATGAAAAAGCTTCTACTCACTACTGGGGGGTTAATGCTATTGTTTTTCACTAATCAAGTGAATGGGCAAATGATCAACTCCTTTCCTCACACTGAAAATTTTGAAACTTTCGCCAATTGTCCAACTGGGTGCGGCTCTGCTTGTACTTTGAGCAATGGATGGGTGAATGATGTTACTGACAACATTGACTGGATTGCACATAACGGTGCTACAGGCTCTACAACTACTGGTCCCAGCTTCGATCACACCACAGGATCTACAGCTGGCATATACCTTTATACTGAGGCCTCTTGCAGCGGAACAGGGTTTCCGAACATGACGGCAAACCTACATACTCCACCCATTGATTTATCGAATGCCAATGCCGTGCAAATGGAATTTTGGTGGCACATGTATGGTCAAACGATGGGAAATCTCCACATCGACATTAGCAATGATGGAGGAACTACCTGGTCCAACGATATTGTTCCTGCCTGGACAGATGACAATAACCTATGGCAGTTTTCTTCTGTTAATTTAGGTGCCTGGTCGGGAGATACCGTCATTGTTCGTTTCAGGGGCATTACTGGTAGTAATTACTACAGCGACATGGCTGTGGATGATTTTTATTTTTATGATTTGATTCCACATGATGCTGGTATTGCGGCTATTGACTCTCCTTCGTTTCCTACCTGTAACCTCGGTTCATCAGTATATGTTACGATTGAGAATTATGGTACCCAAAACCTAACCAGTGCCGAAATTCATTGGGAGGTAAACGGACAGGTTCAGCCTACCTTTAACTGGACTGGTTCTGTGGCCTCAGGGCAACAGGAAACAGACATCTTCATAGGTACGTATCCCATTGTTAATGGCGATGATTTAAAAGTTTGGACAGCTTTACCCAATGGCAATGTTGAGTTGGGTTCGGGTGCTGGTAACGATACCATTAATACAGGCATACAAGAAGGGCTGTCAGGCACCTTTGTTATCGATGGTGGAGGTGGAGGTGATTACCTTAGCTTTACTGATGCCATTGATGACCTTTACATTTTTGGGCTTTGCGGTCCTGTTATTTTCGAAGTAACAGACGGGGTATATTCGGAGCAAGTAGTACTCTTAGAGGTAATGAATGCCAGTGCTGTAAATACCATTACATTTAGAGGACAATCCATGGATCCTAATATGGTAGTGATAGATTATTCGCCTTCTGGTACAGGCGACAATTATGTGATTGCTTTCGATGGAGGAGATTACTTCCATTTCGAATACATGACTGTAAACAATGGAGGCAGCACATATGGGCATGCCCTTACTTATACAGGTGGAGCAGAAAACAACACTTTCAGCAATTGTGTAATAAAAGCACGTGATGCAACGAGTACGAACATCGACCTCACCGTAATTTATTCTAATTCGGGAAATTCTTTAGATCATAACAACGCCTTTATCGACAATACCATTCAAGGGGGGAGTTATGGCGTATACTGGTATGGTGATGGTACTGCAGATTTGGAACAAGGAACTGTATTTGATGGCAATAATTTTTTGAACCAATACAATTATGGATCAAGGTTGTATTATCAAGATGCGCCAGTATTCAATAATAATACATTTACCACCAATTCAACCTATACAGGTTCGGGGTATGGACATTATTTCTATTACTGCGACAATGGTATGCAGGTTTGGAACAACACCATAAACTCTTCTACAAACATGTTGGTGTATGGCATGTATTTTGGCAATTGCGATGGAAACGGTAACGACATGGGGTGGATCGCCAACAACATGATTCATGTAGGGAATGCAGGAAGTGCTACCACCCTATATGGCATTTACTTTACCAATACCGGTTTTCAAAATGTAATACATAATAGCGTTTTAGTGGAATCAGGAAGTACTGTTTCCAGGTCGTTTTATGGCACTAGTGGTGGAGCCAATATAGTGAAGAACAATAATTTCACAACGCTCGGACAAGGGTACTCGGTTTACCTGGCCTCAAACTACACCATTGTTGAAATGGATCACAATAACCTTTATACACAAGGACCTGTTGTTGCCTATTACAATGGTGCAGATCAAAATCTTTTGGGCGATTGGCAACAAGCTACTGGCTTTGATGGTAATTCAATCTCAGCCAACCCTATTTACAATGGTGTAAACGATTTGCATGTGTGTAATGGATTGCTCGATAATGCAGGAACGCCTGTAATGCAAGTTACTGAAGATATAGATGGGCAGGCACGCGATGCCAACACACCTGATATAGGGGCAGATGAATTTGTAGCCATAGGTAACTTTACCTTAGGAGCAGATACAACCATTTGCACTGGCGACACTTTAACCTTTTGGGCAGGATCGCCCAGTGATGTAGTGATATGGTCGACTGGTGATACCAGTAACACCTTGGATGTAATGAATCCTGGGGTATATTTTGTGGATGTGGCTGGAGCATGTGGAGCAGCTACAGATACCATTGTTGTAAATGCATCTAACCTAACCTACAGCAATTTTATTGATGCTACTGATACACTTCTGTGCATTGGCGATACCATTACATTAAGCAGTAATATGATGGCCGATAATTATACCTGGTCTACGTTTGAAACAACATCATCTATTGATGTTACAACTAGCGGGACATATAACCTTACCATTTCTGATGGTTGTGGTTCTGGTAGTGAAAGCATTGACGTTACCTTTATTGATGGGCCTATAGGGTCATTTACCTTTAACGTGTCATTCTTAACGGGTATTTTTAACAATAACTCTTTAAACTCAGATACGTATTTCTGGGATTTTGGAGATGGCTTCACTTCATCTGATGAAGATCCTATTCATGTTTATGATACTGCGGGCACGTATGCAGTTACATTAATTGTTACCAATATGTGTGGGGCAGATACTGTAGTTGGTTCTATTAGCGTGTATGACGTTGGCGTAGAGGAGAGCATTTTTGAAGGGGGGATTGGCATTTTCCCTAATCCCAATAGCGGTTTGTTTAACATAAGCATGAACCTCAACGAAAGTGCTGAAATATCAGTTACGGTGATCAATACCTTAGGACAGGAAATACACCATACTTACCTCGGAAAACGATCGGGGCAAGTGAATGAATCCATTCGATTGGATCAAGTAAATAGGGGAGTTTACATAGTGAGGATAACTGCTAATGATCAAACGATTGTTGAGCGGATAGAAATATTTTAATACTTCTTGCTAAGCAAGAAAAGGCCTCGTACGTTATATGTGCGAGGCCTTTTCTATTTTTACAGGGAAAAACGTATTCACAATGGCTAAACAAACCAACGACCCTGGTTTAGGGGCAAGGTATTTCAAGAGAACGAAACGAATTATTAACAAAGACGGTACCTTCAATGTAAAACGCTATGGCACCATCGATAGCATACGTGATGTTTATCAAAGCCTGATTTCAATCTCATGGCTCAAGCTGTTGGGCATTGTAATCGCGGTATATGTAGCAATCAATTGTCTTTTTGCACTGATTTATGTGGCTATAGGTGTGGATCACTTATCTGGCGTTGAGGCAGGGACATTTAGCGAAGATTTTTTTAACGCACTGTTCTTTAGCACACAAACATTTACTACTGTGGGCTATGGTGCTATGTCGCCACAAGGGTTTTGGGTTAACCTAATTGCTATGTTTGAGTCGATGATGGGGTTGTTGAGTTTTGCCCTTGCTACAGGAATTATTTATGGGCGATTTTCCAAACCTTCGGCACGCATTATGTTTAGCGAAAAAGCACTAATTGTTCCTGGCGATCAATACAACTTACATTTCAGAATCATTAACCAACGCTCTAATGTAATGTTGGAAATGGATGCTACCGTGATGTTAATGATTACGGAGCAAGAGCCGGATGGAAGTATTCGAAGACGTTATTACGACTTGCCGTTGGAGTTGAATCACATCAAGTTTTTTCCTTTGAGTTGGACCATTGTCCATTCCATCAATGAAAGCAGTCCTTTGTATGGAAAAACAGAAGAGCAACTTTGTACCATGGATGCGGAAATATTGATTCTTATCAAAGGGTTTGATGAAACTTTTAGCCAGGTAGTATATGCCAGTCACTCTTATTTGTACAACGAAATTGTATGGGGAGCAAAGTTTGTGCGCCCATTTAAAACGAATGAGGAAGGCGACGTAGAAATGCATATCAATGATATTCATACCTATGAAAAGGTAGACCTTTAAGATTGTTTTACATTTCTGTAGTACATTGTTTTGTTGCTAAACCGGAATTATGTACCTTCATCATAACAATTGAAACATCGTTCATTTAGATAAAGTATTCCCACACAGTCCCTGTTTTTAAAACCTAACACTAACAAAATTGGTGACAAGCTTAAAAGAGCTAGGGCGGGCCTCAATCTTACTTGTAAGAGTCTTTTCGAAGACAAGAGGATTACCGAATTCATTTAGCAGCACCATTCGTGGATAATTGAGGTTTTATTAAACCTTGCTGTGTGGGTTTTTTCTTTTCGCTTAGCGATCGTTCAATTAATCTTATATTTACAGCTTCAAGCAAGGAGTGCTTTCATGTCTAAGCGACAATTCATAAAAGAGTTCCTAAAGAAAGGAGAGAAGGTAGGATCGGTTACTCCCAGTTCCAAGTTTTTGGTTAAAAAGATGTTGGCTCCCATCAATTTTGATGAGGTACTATTTATCGTTGAACTAGGGCCTGGCACTGGAAAGATTACAGAGGCAATTTTGGAGCGAATGCGACCAGATGCTCGGTTAATGGTTTTTGAACTGAACCAGGAGTTTTGTGCAAAACTAGAGGACTTGAAAGATGAACGATTAATTGTTGTGAACGACTCGGCAGAGAGCATGAGAGCACATTTACAAGAGGTAAATGTTGAAAAAGTAGATTGCATCATTTCATCACTACCGTTTACTATACTTCCAGATGAAGTAGTTGAAAAAATTATGGCAGAGGTGACCACCTGCCTTAAAAATGATGCTCCATTTGTGCAGTACCAATACTCGCTGAACCAGTATAAGAATTACAAGAAATTGTTTACGGAGGTAAAGCTAGATTTCACTCCTCTTAACGTACCACCTGCTTTTGTGTACAAGTGTAAGACATAACCGTACATGACCCATTCTTCTGTTATTCATTCTTCTGATGTTGAACAAGGTCTTGCCTTACCTGTAATGGAATCTTTTTATACCATTCAAGGGGAGGGGCACCACACCGGAAGAGCTGCTTACTTTGTTCGGTTAGGAGGCTGCGATGTTGGATGTCATTGGTGTGATGTAAAAGAGAGTTGGGACGCTATGGCACATCCTATTGTGCCCATAAAAACCATTGTTGATGAAATAAATGTATCAAAAACCCGGTTTGTAGTTATAACAGGTGGAGAGCCGGCAATGTATAACCTGGAACCACTCACCAAAGCATTACAGCAACAAGGGGTAGAAATAGCCATTGAAACATCAGGAGCTTACCCCGTTACCGGAGATTGGCATTGGATTTGCTACTCTCCTAAGAAGTTTAAAGCGCCCAACCCGGCCATTTACCAGATGGCCAATGAGTTGAAGGTAGTAGTTTACAACAAACACGACTTTGAATGGGCAGAAACTCATGCCAACAATGTTCGAAGTGATTGTAAGCTTTATTTACAACCAGAATGGAGCAAGGCGGATACAATGAATCCGCAAATAGTAGCATACGTAAAGGAAAACCCGCAATGGAATATTTCATTGCAAACACATAAGTACCTGAACATACCTTGATATGAGAAGTATAACCTTAATCTTATTTGTATTGTGTTCTGCCTGGTGCATGGCACAACCGGGAAAATACACTTCTACCAACAAGAAAGCCGTATCGCTTTACGAAAAGGCATTGATTCATTACAATGCCCGTAAAGACAACGATGCAAAGAAAGCCTTGATGCAGGCCATTAAAACAGATCCCAATTTTATTGAGGCGCACATTGTTTTATCAGGCATTTACGAAGAGTTAAAAGCACACGATGAAGCCATTGCATCGATGAAAAAGGCCATTGCCATCAATCCTACTTTTTACGCAGAAACCCATTACAACCTGGCCAAGCTGGAGTTCAATAACGCCTATTATGAAGATGCAGTGAAGCACCTGGAAGATTATTTAAAGGTGCCTGGAAGAAATCCCAAGGTGGTACCCATGGCAGAGGAAATGCTGGCTTCAGCTAAGTTTGCTAAAGAAGCAGTTAAAAACCCTGTACCCTTTAAGCCTATTAACCTTGGCCCCAACATTAATACTGAAGATGAAGAATACCTTCCAACACTAACTGCTGATGAGCAAACACTAATCATTACGCGCAGGGAACCACGTAAATCGAATACTGCGGGTAAATTGAATTCGTTGGAAGAAGATTTTTACATCAGTGAAAAAGTGGATGGAAAATGGGGAAAAGCAAAGAACATGGGGCCTCCTTTGAATACACGAGGCAATGAGGGCGCCCAGTGCATCTCTCCTGATGGACAGTTTTTCATTTTTACAGGATGTGAACGCTCCGACGGATTTGGAAGTTGCGACTTGTACATGTCGGTAAAAGTAGGCGACCAGTGGAGTAAGCCCCGTAATATGGGAGGGCGAATCAACTCCCGCCAATGGGATTCTCAGCCTTCAATCTCATCAGATGGAAGAACGCTTTATTTTACAAGTACGCGTCCTAATGGTAAAGGAGGAGCAGACATCTGGAAGTCGGAGGTACAGGCAGACGGCTCGTGGGGAACACCTGTAAATGTGGAGGAGATCAATACCTCTAAAAACGATATTTCGCCTTTTATTCATCCAGATAACATTACCCTTTATTTTAGTTCAAGTGGACACAAAGGAATGGGGGGGCCTGATATTTACCTGGCTCGAAAAGGAGCCAATGGTAAGTTTGGAGGCCTTATGAATTTGGGTTATCCGATTAATACCGTTGGCGATCAATCGAGTTTGATTGTTTCGGCCAGTGGAGAGATGGCTTACTTTGCTTCTGAAAAAGAAGGAGGGGAGGGCAAGTTAGATTTGTATGGATTCGAGCTGTATGAGGAAGCAAGACCCATTAAGGTAACTTTTACCAAAGGATTGGTATACGATGCCAATACGAAGAAAAGGTTAGAGGCTCGCTTTGAATTGATTGACCTGGCCACTGGCGATGTGGTGGTAGAATCATACTCAAACCCACGATCTGGAGAGTTTTTGGTAAGTATTCCAACCAACAGAGATTACGCCTTAAATGTTTCGCGTCCCGACTATTTGTTCTTTTCTAAAAACTTTACCGTGAATAGCGAGGGAGGAAAAACAGATCCTTTTTTGATGGACGTTCCTTTAATTCCTATTACCGAAACCGGAACGGTAGTGCGATTAGACAATGTGTTTTTTGATTCTGGAAAGTACGATTTAAAGAAAGAGTCGGAACCCGAGTTGAAAAAACTGGCGGAGTTCATGCGCTACAATGCCTCCATAAAGATTGAGTTGGGCGGACATACAGATAACGTGGGTAAGGATGAAGACAATCAAATACTTTCTGAAAACAGGGCTAGAGCGGTATACAATTTCCTGGTAGATGCAGGCATTGCAAAAGAGCGCTTATCGTACAAAGGATATGGAGAAACACAACCCATTCATCCTAACAATGCTACTCCTGAAGAACGTGCAGAAAACAGGCGTACAGAATTCAAAGTTGTTGGAAAATAGCTAGTGGTCGCGGTTTTCGAAGTTTTCGCGTTTTTTTTCTTCCACCCGATTGGCGATCACATAAACCAATATGGCTATGATGCCACCTACTACTCCTAAAACGATGAGTAGTGTAAGTAATATAGGAATGATGGGTGTTTCCATTAGTTATCGCGTTGTTCAAAGTTTTCTTTCTTCTTATCGTTTATTCGTTTTACGATGAGGAAAACAATGATGCCTCCACAAACGCTATAAACAATGAAAGGAAAGAACTGACCGAGTATATGAACCAGGTCCATACATTAACTACTTAAGACGAACTGCCGTTCCGTAGGCAAGAATTTCTGCAGCACCTTGCATAACTTGAGAAGTGGTAAAGCGAAGGTTTACCACGCCAGTGGCTCCCATACGTTGAGCATCTTCTATCATGCGTTGCATCGATTGTTCACGTGCATCTGCCAACAGCTTAGTGTATTCAGAGATTTCGCCACCCACAATGTTTTTAAACCCGGCAAATATGTCGCGGCCTATATTTCTTGCACGTACAGTGCTGCCTCTTACAATGCCTAATGTAGTTTCAATTTCTTGTCCTGGAATAGTCTCAGTTGTTACAACAATCATGGTGTGTTCAGTTATCTTACAATTAATTTACCTGTAGCTATAGGAGCCTCTGTGGTACGAATTTCATAAAGATACATGCCAGTAGGAAGGTCTCCTCTATAGATAGTCGTTTGAGCAGCAGAAATATTGTATTGAAGTACTTCTCTGCCCGAAATATCTCGCATAACAAATACCAATTGATCGAGTTTACTATAGTCGCTATCAATCACTACATTGGTGTAATCACTAAAAGGGTTGGGGTATACCTGAAGGCCAATTTCTTCTTCCAATTCGTTCACGAATAACGGGTCGTTCGAAAAACTGAGTATTGTATCGTAGTTGGTACTCATGGTATCGATTTTAATGAGGATGATATCGTCGAAACCAGCTCCCCAACTGTCGGTAGTACCACCATATACAAGGTCTCCATTGCGCTTTACAGCAATGGCTATTCCCGCATCGTCTTCTGTATCTCCATAGCTTGGAGCATTGATGAATGCACCAAATTTATCGAGGTGCATGGCATAAAAATCTTCTTTTCCAGCACCATACGATTTGGTAAACCCTAAGAAGGCAAATGAGCTGTCGCTGAGTTGCATCACATCATATCCTTCTGCATCTTCCAACCCTCCAGCAGATTTTTTGTATTCACCTACTCCATTTACGTCTGTTTTTACCACGTACATGTTAAGGGTGTTGTTGTTGAAGTTGTCGGAAGTACCAGCAATCATATACCCTTGATCGTATGTTTCGGTAACGGCATAACCAATGTCGTAGCCGTTGTAGCCATAAGTACTATCCCACAATACATTGCCCATGTCGTCCATTTTGATGAGGTATACATCAGAGCTATCATGACCAAAGCTTTTGGTACCACCAGTCACTACAAAGTTGCTGTCGGCAGTTTGTATAATGGAGTGTCCAACATCGTCTTTTGTGCCGCCATAGGTATTGGTCCACAGGGTATCGCCATTGGCATCGGTGCGCACCACATATACATCAGACCCACCATTGCCATAGCTGTTGGTCCATCCGGCAATTACATAGCCACCATCATAAACGCGTGCTACTGAGTTGCCCATTTCCCAGCTGTTGCCGCCATAAGTACGGGTCCAAAGGGTATCGCCAGCAGCGTTGGTTTTTACGAGCCACATGTCGTAACCACCATTGCCCCAGCTGTTGGTATATCCGGTAAATACAAATCCGGTGTCTAAGGTTGGTTTAATGGAGGTGCCCCAATCTACATTACTGCTCCCAATGGTTTTCGACCATTCGTAATTGCAGTCACTATCGAGTTTCACCAGGTAGGCATCAGAGGTGCCGCTGCCAAAACTCCCGGTAGAACCAATAACAATAATGCCATCGTCGAAGGTAGTGTCTATGTCGGTAAGGGTTTCGTTGCCAATGCCACCGTGAATGAAGTAATACGCAGTGTCTTGCGCAAAGCCAATAGAAGTAAGGATGGTTAGCAATATGATTGCTATATATTTCATAGTGTTTACGATATGCTGTTTCTTATTTTGACGAGTTTTTCAAGCAAAGGTTGCAAATGATCCAGGTGCAGCATGTTGGCACCATCCGACTTTGCCGCTGCAGGGTTGGGGTGCGTTTCAATGAAAATGCCGTCGGCACCTACCGCAATGCCTGCTTTAGCAATGGTTTCAATCAATTCGGGTTTGCCTCCGGTTACCCCACTGCTTTGATTGGGTTGTTGTAGCGAGTGCGTGATGTCGAGCACCACCGGCACTTGATTTTCTTGCATTTCGGGAATGCCCCTGTAGTCTACCACCAAATCCTGGTAACCAAAGGTGGTACCTCTTTCGGTCAGCCATACGTTATTGTTACCCGAATCGCGCACCTTGTCTACCGCAAACTTCATGGCACCAGGCGATAAAAATTGCCCTTTCTTAATGTTCACATGTTTTCCGGTGTTGGCTGCCGCTACCAATAAATCGGTTTGCCGGCATAAAAATGCAGGAATTTGAAGCACATCTACCACTTCTGCTGCTATGGCTGCTTCTTCTGCAGTATGGATGTCGGTAAGGGTAGGGAGCCCTAATGTATCTTTTACTTTTTGAATGATGCTCAGTGCCTCCTGGTCGCCAATGCCAGTAAACGAATCGAGGCGCGATCGATTGGCCTTACGGTACGACGCTTTAAAGATGTATGGAATTTCCAAAGCATCAGTCATGGCTTTTACTTTCTCAGCAATCTCCAGCACAATGGCTTCGCCTTCTACTACACAAGGGCCGGCAATTAAAAAGAAGTTGCCGCTATTCGAGTGTTGAATATTTTTTACGTTTTGAATCATTATTGATTTGAAATGTAATGGATGCTCCAAGGCTTTGCCCACCAAAAGAGGAGGGGCCAATAAAACCTTCGAGGTTGTTACTATATAGGTTTAAAAATAACCGTTGTTTTATGACTGTGCGTGCGCCCAGTCCCATTTGAATGTTGCCGTAACCTCCGTAGGCGAGGTTGAGCGAAACACCAAAAGCCTTCGCTGCTTTCCAACTTCCATTTACATAGAGGTATGGGAAGTAGTTGGCCATTACCCTGTATTTAACTCCTGTACGCAAAGTGTAATGGCCGCCTGGTAAGGAGGTGCCATAACCCAGATGAATGTAGCCAGGCAGGTATGAGGTAATGCTTTTGTTGGTGTATTGGAATTCGTAAGCGGCTCGTAAACTATCTACTTTATTGTTGAAGTAAACGGAGTCAGCAGCATCGAGTAGCGAACTTACCTCCAGTCCTTCCCAGTGGTAGGTAGAGTCGGTTTTAAACTGTTGCGCCTTGTCGTTCCATTGGATGGCTCCCATGTCGTTCAACTCTAGTATGAACGAACCTATATCGCTTGTGCGATGTACATAAAGATCAATAGCAGCTCCCCAACCATTAAATGCGCCCAATCCATTTTCTCCAGCGGTATCAGAACGATTAATTTCCATGTTTAAATCGAGGTCGAGGTAAAGGCCTTGTTCTTCTGTGAAAAAGTCGGCACGACTGGCATCGATGTTGAGGTAGTTTTCGCCTTTAATGAATGAAACAGCCCCACCAAACAGGTAATTGTTCTTCGCTTTTATAAGCCCCACTTTAAATTGTTGGTAACGCAATACATTCATTGAGAATTCGGCCAACTCAGCTGTTTCTCCTGCAAAGTCGCGATTGCCATAAAAGATGGCACGAAACAAGTCGTTGGTAAACGAGGCATCGAAGTGCAGCCGGTCGGCAATGGTTACAAAATAGCTCCAATCGGCACTGCCAAACAACGAGTCAATGCTGTTTTGCCAGGTAAGGCCAAAATCAAGGTCTCCACCCAATCGATTGTTGTCGCCTAAGGCATCGTAAGCACGATCTTTAAGGTTCACATCAATGAATCCCCCCTTCTTAAAAGGCACATAAAAGTCGGCAATGAGCCCGTTAGAATTGATGGCTCCTTCTCCAAAGGCCGTTACGTAAGCATTATCGCTGGTATATTGTTGCAGCAATATCGGATTGGGGTAAATGGTGTCGGAGAGCAACCACACTTCCGAAGAATCTTCTTGCGCCAATAACGCCAATGGCGTAAATAGAAGCACCAGGGTGCTTTTTATTTTCTTTCCCATCTTCACAATATCAATTCAGTTCTACGGTATAGTTAAAGTCGCCTACCAGTTTTAAATCAATGGTATAGTGGTCGTATAGTTTTACGTGCTGACTCAATGAGGCAGTATTGAATTTCACCACCAGCTTTAATTGGGTAATGTTGTAAAGCATGTTTACCTGTGCTTCCGAAAGGGGCATCAGCACAATACTACTGCTTTTTTCGATCACCCTAAGGTTTCCATCAACCACTCCAGAAGGAATGGTATTGTCGGTAACAATAGAATCGATGATTACTCCATTGCCATCCAACATATAAAGTTGCAGTTCCGCTTCGATGGGAAAACCGTTTTCGGCAAAAATCTTAAAAGTACCATCCTTAATAGGGTGGGGCAATTCACCATTATCGTCTTCTTCCAAATAATCGTTTACATCAAAAGAAACGGTATCGGCAAGGGTAAGGTCGTTGGCAATTAAACACAAAGGCAATTCAAGGTTAAGATTGGCTTCCAGCGACCCATCGCAATAAATGAAATCGTTGTATTGAGCGGTATTTCCAAAGGGGTTGATTTGTAAGTCAATATCGTAGCTTAATGCATCAGGAATGTTTTCTAGAAATGCGTCAGCATTGGAGTTAAGTTCATCCAATTGTACGGTAAAGATGGAAGGGGTAACATTGCCATTGCCCAAATTCACAGCCCTGTTAATGAATTGATCGTTGCCAATGATGTTGTGCGATAAGGAAACTGCACTGGCATTGCTGGTATTGACCGAAGCAAGGTTTTGAATGTTTACCGATGCCTCGGCTCCAATGGTGTTGATAAGCTCAAGGGTAAGGTCCAGTTGATCGATGTCGATGGAGCCGCCCACAATGTTGTTGGCAAACGAAAAACTGCTTTGATCCACCACCACATCGCTTTCATTGCCAAAATAACCCTTGGCGAAATAGGGAAGGATGTCGATAAAGCTGTTCACTACCGATACACTATCGGCTGAAGTGATGGCCACATCGTTGCCATTGGGGTCGGTGCGTACCGTTAATTGGGTTTGCAGTGTGTTGAAGTCATTTTGGGTCGACCCTCTGAGGTCGAAATGGTACCCGGCCATGTCGTAATTGTTAACCACTACAGAGGGGTTTTGTGTGGTTCCCGGAGGCACCATGACTTGTATTTTAAAGGTATCGCCTTGTGCATCTGTAGCACTTGGTATGGCGTAGTCGTATATGGTCCATTCTTGAATGGTACTGCGTAGCTCGAAAGTAACAGTTCCCGATTTTATGATGGCTTCAGTAAGTGCAGCTCCGTTAAGGTCGTACTTGGTGTCTTCGATAAGGCCTGGAACCAACAATTGGCCGGCAGGAATAATGGTGCCGAAGTTGAGGGAATAATAATTCTCTAATGTGGTATCAGGGATCTCTGTTAGCGTATCGAGTGAAAAGGTGTAAATGTTGTTGTCGTATACCAATGTTAAAGAACTGTCAGGGTTTACTTGCAACAAAGAATCTGCAATGATGTCATCCAGCCCCATGGAGGAGTATACTACAGGAGCTACCAGCCCTACATCCCACGAAGGTTTTTCAACATTTTTACGACAGGCCAACAGGGTTAGAGTTGCCAACACCATTATGCCAATCGTTTTCATACGGGCCATTTTCTTACGGTTTAGATTCATGTGTAGCGTTAAAATTAACAAATTAAAGCCAAAGCTTTGCTGCAAGTTATTATTGCAAGACAGCTTTGCCAGTTTCATCGCTTAGTATGGGCGACTTCCAGGGCATTACTTTTACTTCTATTTCTTCCCCATTTGCTGTAGTAAGGCCTACCAATTCACAACTGTTTTGTAATCTAATTTCAGTAGATCGAGGAAGTTGCCCAACCTGGTATGCAGGAATTATTACGCTTTCACCCAATTTATGCATTCTACCGTTACGCGCTACTGTATGTGTAACGATAATGTTGGCACTGTTGAAGTTCCAAACCGACAGGGTGGTGGAGTCGGCCGAATAATGGTCGTTGTATGCTTTCACCATAAAAGGAACAAATGCCATGGGGTAGTTGCGTGTATAGGCAGTATCTACCCTGAGGTGTTGAAGTGCTGTAAAATAATCCTGGGCTACCAGGGTTTCCATTTCTTTTAAGGCATTACGAACCTTAGCAGCTCTATTAGGCATGAATTCGTGTTGGTACTGGTAGTAGTCGAATTCAAGTTGAATGAGGCTTTCCCATTGAGCAATGCTGGGTTTTAACGCACTCATAAAATCATTGATGTAGCTTTCTGAAGCATATTGATGCAGGTAAAACAGGTATCGATCAACAAAAAGCGTGTCGGTAAATAAGGCATCGTTGCGGTAAATATCGCGATGGGGGTGGTGGTACTTGATGTGGCCGTAAAGTGGTCTTTTAGTAAAGTTGTATACGCCCGATTGAATGTAGCCATCGTAGCCTATAGGCTCTAGTTTTTGTTGTTCATCATTAAAATAAAATCGTTGGTTCCCACACCCTAAGGCGTGGTAGGCTCCGCTCAGGTCGATGAGGGCAAAGTACCTGGCCAGCGCTTCCACCTCAAAAACTTCGGAGGCACGGTGTGTGCTCCATTTATAGTTCCATACCAACTGTTGTGCGCTGTAGTATTGCTGGCGCAACTCAGGATTGCTCAATACTTTTTTCTTGTTGAATGGGGGAGTGGTGGCAGCTTCAATGGTAGGGAGGTGAATGTCGTGTCCCTGTAAGTTGTAATTGGATACAGCCCACACATCGGTATCATCCATCTTTACAATAGGGGCGTTGGGCCTGTTGTTGGCGGTAAGCAACTCCTTTTCAAAATGTTCTTCAAAAGCATAAAGCCCTATGTTATTGCCATTGATGCTTACTGGCACAAAGCCATAACGGGTGGTAAGTATATCTTCTTTGCGAAACAACTCGTGCAGCACCCACTCATCTACAAAGCTTCTCGATGATGGGGTATGCAGCGAAAACTCTTTCATCCCCTTCCAGTATTGTTCTTTGGTTTTAACGCGAAACGACCATTTTTTGCCATAGAGGTGATCGGTGTTATCGCCTTTTAAGCGCAATTTGATGAGGAACGTGTCTTGTTGATAAATCATTTGGGCCGGCACCCATTCTTTCACATCGAGGTAGCCTTTGTCGAAGGCTCCTTTTCTTACCTGTTCAAGCACAGCAACCTGTTCGTCTTCAACCAGCAATTGTAAACCAGCAATTGCAAAATCCGGATATGTTTTAGAAGGCAGTTGCTGAATATGCAGGTCGTCGAAATAAACCACCCCTTCGCCCGGGTTCCACAGATAAATGGTAATAGGGGTATTGTCAATGTTAGGGGGTACATGGAAGCCCAGCTTCAAAGTTTCCCATCCATTTTGATGGCTGTTGATGGTGGTTTGGTCGTTGGTAACATAAAATCGTTTGTCGGGCGTATCAGCTACAATAAATCCTTCTTTGCCATAGCGTTTTACGCTCACCTCGTAATAGCTTTCTGGTTCAGGCTGCTCAATGGTATAACCCATACCATAAGCATTTTCAGGCGAAAGGCGAATGGAATACTTGCCGGAGAAAGCTTGTTCGGTACTTTGGTTTTTTCCTCCTTTTAAGAGGTGCCCATTACTGCTTTTGAATTTTGATCCGTTGAAGGTGAGTTGCTCGGCATCACACAGCAACTCACCTGTAAATGGAGTATTGGGGGGAGAACATCCCAACATAAACAGTATGGCAAATGCAAGTAATGTGCGATGTTGTTTCATACAGGAACCAAATTTACACCACCTGATGTATTATACAAGGGGTAAGATGGTAAAGTATGATGTTAACATGATGGAGGTAGTTAAGAGGATGTAAGAACAACGTGAAAATTAGACAATTAGTATATACTTGTGCACTTCATGGTGTTTTTGGAAGCAAGATTAGAAGTACAGTTTTATTCGTGTAACAAAACCTTTTATTCGTCACTGCGTATAGAAAGCTGATGTAAATCTTCTTTTTGATTTTTGCAGAATGATTTATATTTGCCCCGGTAAGTCAACTAAAAGAATGATTGAAATATGAAGGTGTTTAGCAAACATTTTTTTATTTCCTGGATACTCGCTTCTGTGATAATGTTCGCCCTGTCGTTTGTATGGCATGGGTTTATTCTCAATGATTTTGAAAGCATTTCGTATTCCATGGGATTGTTTTATGCCCTGGCGAGTGTGGTGTACCTGGTCATTGGTTTTGTACTCACGTTTGTGTATGCCTACATTGGTGCAGAGGAAAGCAAAACGTTTAAAGGATTGTTGGTAGGGGGAGCTTTAGGGTTCTTCATTTACCTCATTGCTTTTACACTAGGTGTTTCATTCAAGTCGAATGGCATGGAGCACATTGTAGTAGATTTTGTTTGGCAAATGGCTGAGCAAGGAATAGGAGGTGCGTTAGTCGCCTTTATTTACGTAGTGGCGGCTCGTCATGCTAAGATTCTTGAAGAGGGCAATTAGTAGTTGTACTTATCGTTCCAACGTTTTTTCAAGAAGTTTTTCATTTCTTCCTCACGTTTGTTGTGGCCGGGCTCGTAGAATTTTTCTCCACTGATGTCTTCGGGCAGGAATTCCTGGTTTAAAAAGTTGCCTGCTCCATCGTGCGAATACTGGTATCCTTTTCCGTAGTCGAGTTCCTTCATAAGTTGAGTAGGAGCATTGCGGATATGAAGTGGTACCGATAGATCGCCTGTTTCGCGCACCCTTGATTGTGCCTTTTTAATGGCCATGTATGAGGCATTGCTTTTGGGCGAACAAGCAAGGTATACCACACATTGCGATAAGATGATACGTCCCTCGGGCCAGCCGATAACGTTGAGTGCCTGGAAGGTATTGTTGGCAATAACCAACGCGGTTGGGTTGGCATTTCCAATGTCTTCCGACGCTAGAATGAGTAAGCGTCGGGCAATGAATTTGGGGTCTTCACCACCTTCAATCATTCGCGCCAGCCAGTATACTCCGGCATTGGGGTCGCTGCCTCGTATGGATTTAATGAAGGCCGAAATGATGTCGTAATGCTGTTCGCCTGTTTTATCGTATAGCGCAACATTTTGTTGTACGTTTTGGATGACTCCTTCGTTGGTAATTACAATTTTATCACCATCAAGCGCATGCACTACCAATTCAAAAATATTGAGCAGCTTACGCGCATCGCCACCAGATAGACGCAGCAATGCTTCGTATTCTTCAATCACTATGTTTTTCGACTGTAAGTGATCGTCGTTTTGCATGGCATGCTCCAGCAGTTGTACCAAATGGTCTTTTTCTAAATGCTTGAGCACATAGGTTTGGCAACGCGATAAGAGGGCTGAAATGACTTCAAAAGAAGGGTTTTCGGTGGTGGCACCAATCAAAGTGATGATGCCTTTTTCTACGGCCCCTAACAGCGAATCTTGCTGTGCTTTGCTGAACCGATGAATCTCATCAATGAACAAGATGGCATTGTTTCCTCCAAACAGTCCCTGGTTCTTTACCTTGTTAATGACTTCGCGAATGTCTTTTACGCCAGAACTGATAGCACTTAGGGTATAAAAAGGGCGGTCGAGTTGGTTGGAGATGATTTGTGCCAGTGTTGTTTTTCCCACTCCGGGAGGGCCCCAAAAGATCATGGAAGGAATAGTGCCCGATTCAATGGCCCTGCGCAGTATGGCTTCTTTGCCTACTAAATGTTCCTGCCCAATGTAATCGTTCAGGTTTTGTGGGCGCATGCGCTCGGCTAAAGGAATACTATTGTCCATCATCGTTGAGTGTTTCGGGTTTTTTACGTTTCCACCGCCGGTGTGTCCAAAGCCAATATTGAGGGGCTTCGATGATGGTTTTTTCCAACATGCGGGTATGCTTTTCAGTAATTTCGCCTTTGGAGGTGGCGGAGGGGTCTTCGCATACAACGAAATATTCTACCGTATAGTACCCACGCTTCACTTTTTTAATTTCGCCATACAGTACCACATAATTGTATTCTATCGCATATTTTTCGGTGCCATACAATACTCCTGTGTCCTGGTTTAAAAAGGTGGTCCAATGCGCTTTTTTTGAAGAGGAAGGCGATTGGTCGGTAGCAAAGATGGTAGCTGTGAGCTCATTGCGATTCTCTTCAAATGTTTTTTTCACAATTTTAGTGTCGATCATGAGTAATCCATACTTAGAACGACTGGTTTTCATTACACGATCCCAAAATTTGTTTTTGAGTTCTTTGTATATGGCAATGCTCTTGTGTTTAATGTCATCATCAACGGCTACAGCAAACATTTCCCAACTGTTGTAATGCCCTCCTACCAATAGAATGCTTTTCCCTTCATTGTAAAAGCGATTGGGCAACTCAGGGTTGACAGTAACCATGCGTTTTTTCACTTGTTTTTGTGAAATGGTAAACATTTTAATGCTCTCCACAATCAAGTCGCAAAAGTGGCGGTAGAATTTTTTGGCAAGCTGATGAATTTCTTTTTCTGATTTATCGGGAAAGGAGTTGCGCAGGTTGCTGTATACTACCTTCTTTCGGTATCCTACCAGGTAAAACATCAACCCATAGGTACAATCCGAAAGGAAATACAACACCGGGTGGGGGAGGATGGATATGGGAAGAATAACGACGTAATAGAGCAGGTAGTTGAGCATGCTTTTTCTTTTACAGGCAACCGAGTTCCTTCAATTTGTTGTAATACCGTTCAGAGTCGCCATATTCATCGGCCATGAAAATATCTTTACAGGCACCATCAGTATCACCAGTAGCGTGCTTGCAAGTGCCACGATTATACAATGCATTGGCATCTTTTGCATCCATGTCAATAATGGCAGAAAAGTCGTTGATGGCTCCTGCATGGTCGTCGAGGTTCATTCTGCAAATGCCGCTGTAGTTGTAGGCGTCTTTGTTTTTCTTGTCGAGTTGTACTACTTGTTCCAGGTCTTTTAATGCTCCTGCAAAGTCTTCTTGAAAAAACTTGATCTCCCCACGTTCATACAGTGCTTTCGTGTATTTAGGGTCTTTGGCAATGGCCTGGTCTAGCGCGGCAATGGCCTCTTCCATCTTGTCTTCATCAATCAATGTTAATGCATTGTTGTAGTGCTGTTTGGCACTCATGTTCGACGGGTCTTTTTCGTTGGGGGTGTTAGAACATCCCACGGCCATTAAAACGCTAAGTAGTACAATGATCTTCTTCATACTGTTGAAATGCTTTTCGCTACAAAAGTAACGGAATTTTAGTTGGCATTTAATGTGTTTTCGTCATCGATTCAGGAATAACAAGTACAAAGTTGCCCAGGGTGCTGTATTCCGATTGAAAGGCAAGGTCGTTGCTTTCTACACAGGCAATGGTAGCCACTTTTAAGTTGGGGCGTTGTTGCATTAAGTACCAATAAATACCTCCATAGTTTTTTGAATGGAAGTCGCCATTGTAATGGATGAATAAGTTTTTTTTGTGGCGGTGCTTCAAAATGAAGTGCGCCATGGTAGCATCTTTAATTGCTTGTGCGTGTACAAAGGTTTCGGCAGTAGCGCCATGCCCCATGTCCATGGCAGCAATTTCTTCATATCCTGGAGCTGTCATGTCTACTGTAATGGGCAGGGGGGCGATATAGCTTTTTCCTTCATCAGATAATTCGTTCAGTGCCTTTAACCCTTTGCGGGCAACTATGTTGGCATACCTGCGTGGGATATTGGTGGCAATGAAAGTCAATTCGTTTTCTTTGGCCAATTCTACCAACGGACGGTAGTCGGTGTGGTAGTTGCTCCATACTTTGGCTTCAGCGGTAAGGTGTTTGTGTTTGATTTGCCCTTGTAGGTATTCGTTGATAATCACCTGGTCGTCGGCTTCAAACATTTCGGCTCCCAGCACGAGTTTGTTTTTTTTCTTCTCGTACAGGCTTTTCGTTACCTCAAATTGCAGCCAATGTACAATAGGGTTGTTGTGCAATTCGCCAAAAAGCACCACATCATTATCGGCCAATTCGTTAATGAGTGTAGCATAAGAAACTTCAGTGCCCGTTTTGTCAAAAAGCTTATAAGCGGGTTTGTGTTGTGCGGTTGCTGTAAGGCAACAAAGGAGCATGCTTAAGCACAATGCCAGTTGAATTTTCTTTTTCATACGGTTGGTTGTTAACCCTACAAAGATGGTAATAATTTGAATGGTTTATTTTGATTCCAATAAATTATTGGGGTACTTTGATGTTCTAAATCTCATAAACAAGATACCATGAAGTTATTGCACTTTTTTGCTGTTGTATTGCTGTTGGGCGTATTGCTTTCTAGCTGTACCATTCAACAAGATATTAACTTTAACAAAGACTTTTCGGGCAAGGTAAAGTTTAAGGTAGACATGTCGCAGATGATGGCGTTGGCAGGTGATGAAGAGGGTGAAGAAGGCAGTGATGATATGGGCTTGGATAGCCTTGAGTTGGCACAAGGCATGGAGGAACTGAATCAGCAAGAGGGTCTTTCGAATGCTGGTATGGAGATGGATGATGAGAAAGGAATTTATACCTTCTTTTACGATTTTGCCAACCTGGATGCTTTGAACAAGGCCATGAAGGAAAGCGATATTTCCAGCACTCCTGGTGGAGAAGGGAAGTCAAAGATTCCTGAGGCATTCAAGTATTTCACCAAAAAAGGAAAGAAAATCAATTACCAGATACCCGACCTGCCAGTACCTGATGGTGGTGGAGACATGGAGGGCATGGAAGGCATGGGTGATATGATGCGCTATGAATTGAACCTTTCGTTTGCTTCGCCCATCAAGAAGTTCAAGAACAAACACGCCAAGCTATCAGACGATCAACAAACGTTAACCATTGAAGGCAGCTTGCCCGATATCACATCGAAGAAACTGGATATGAATACACAGATTAAGTTGAAGTAGGGGAGTGGGGTGAGTAGTAAGTATTCAGTATTCAGGAGGTAGTATTCAGGAGGTAGTATTCAGGAGGTAGTATTCAGTAGTTAGTATTCAGGAGGCAGTATTCAGGAGGCAGTATTCAGGAGTTAGTATTTAGTAGTCGGTATTCAGTAGCTAGTATTCAGTATTCAGTATTCAGTATTCAGGAGATGGGGTTCGTATGCTCTTAACATCGGTAAGGCAGGGAACTCAAGACTTTGTGAAACCTCACACATCATTCAGCACCAAATTGACCTAAGGGTTTAGGTATTTAACCAGATCCCGACACTCCTTACACCTGGTCGGGATTAGTTCAACTTACAACGTTGAATACGTCTTTCAAGCTTGTCAAAGTTGAGTTTTACTAAAAAAAGAGAGCGAGAATTTCTTCTCGCTCTGGGGGTTGCATGTTAATATATCAAGAAGGCTTAATATATCCTTAGTATAGTACGGCGGTTGGCTCGATGATCGCTTTCAGAGCAATCGGTACACTTAATCTCCAACTCGCTTTCACCGTATCCTTTTCCAGTAATCCTGTCTTTAGCAATGCCTTTGCTTTTCAGGTATTCCATCACACGTTCTGCACGCTTATTGGTTAACCACATGTTGTAGTCGTCGGTGTTGCGGGCATCGGCATACGATTTTACTTCTATTTTTAATTCAGGGGTATCTTTCAACGTTTTGATGATTTTTGCCAACTCCGATTTAGCATCTGAAGTCAGGTAAGAAGAGTTCACCTTAAAGTAAATTTTCTCCATAGAAGCTTTACGTGCTACAGGAGCAGGTTCTACTACTACGGGCTCTGGTTCGGGTTCGGGTTCGGGCTCCGGTTCGGGCTCTGGTTCAGCAGGTGGTACGATTTTCGAGCTGAAGATGTCGCTTTTGCTTCCATTACGGGCACTTGAAAAGTACACATCATCGTTCGAGGCTACCATGAAGTATGCGTCGAAACCAACGGAGTTGATTTTATCGCCCAGGTTTTGTGGAGCCGACCAATTGGTCCAGGTATCGTCTAAGCGTTCCGAAACAAAAATGTCGGCATCGCCAATGCCACCATGGCCATTGCTCGAAAAATACAGTTGCTTGCCATCGGCAGAAACAAAAGGTGATATTTCATACCCGGTGGTGTTAATGGCACTTCCCATGTTTTGAGGGGAAGTCCAACTGCCTTCTTTTTTACGCGTTACGTAAAGGTCTTCCTGTCCTTTCGATCCTTCACCATTAACCGAGATGATGAGTACATCTTCAGCAGAATTTATATAAAAACCAGCCACATCACCAGGTACTTTAAAGTTGGGGATGTCGATTTTTTTAGGAGTACTCCACTTATCACCTTCGCGTGTAGCATAAGCCACTCCCGAGTGTGCAACGCCTTTCTTTTCGTAGGCATTAGACACATAAAGTGTTTTTCCGTCGTTGCTTACACCTATGATGGCGTTATTCATTTTGTTGTTGATGGTGTTCAGGTCGTTTTTTGGAGACGACCATTTATCGCCATCTTTATTGCAGTACCAAATGTCTAATCCCCCTTTGTTGCTGGGGTGATTGTTGCGCACAAAGTACATGGTGTTCCCATCTTGTGTAATCAATGGAAATACTTCTTCTACATCGGAGTTTACACCTTCCAGTTGCACGGCATCTTCAAATTGAAGGTCTTGTGCATAAGCACCGGAAAAGAGTAGGGCAGAGGCCGTTAGGAGTAGAAAGCGGTTGAGTTGATCCTTTTTCATGTTAACAGTTTTTCTGATGTCTAGTTTCCGATCATAAGGCCTAATACAACCTCATGTCCGCCTGAGTTAAAATCGCCTAAGTTAGAAGTGGTATAGTCGTACGAATAACCAATTTTAATCAGGTCGTTGATTTTTAATCCCAACAGCCCAACAATGGCATCTTCGTTTCTATACGCAGCACCGATCCAAAATTTATCTTTGAATTCAAACTTCATGTTCAAATCGTACGATACAGGGGCGGGGTTCAAGTATTTTACTACAAACCCTGGAGTAATGGACAGGTTTTCGCCCGCTTGAATTTTGTATCCTGCAGAAATGAAGTGGTGTAACAACAAGGCTGCTTGCGTGGCTTCACTTCCAAAGTAAATTTCATTTTCAATCACCTGTGTTCCGGAGTAGCCGAAGTACAGCTTGTCGGAATACAAGGCTACCCCTCCATTCAAATCGAAGTAGGTTTGCGACGTACCGCTACCAATAAAGGTGGTAAAGGTATTGTCGGCCGCATCGCCTAATGTCAATTGATTTTGATCGATAGAGTAGTTGGAAGCACCTGCGCCTAAACCAATGGAGGCATACATGGTATTGCCTACCGGAATGTGTAGCGCGTACGATAGTCCGCCCGAAATCTTTTCGAACACGCCATAGTTATCGCCAATAACGTAGCCACCTAGTGCGTGTTTCAACTTGCCCGGTGTTTTTTGCTCGATGGGTTTGATTTGAATATCGCTAGTACGCAACGAAGGGTTATAGGTAAGCTTTGCAGGCCGTTTCCCCAATGCCTTGGTGGCACTGAGGTAGTAGGTAGTGGGCGCGTTGTCAAAACCCGCCCACTGTTGCCTGTAGCTTAAGTTAATGTCCAAATAATCGTTCATGCCTGCAGCAGCAGGGTTCAAAACGTATGGATTATGCATGTATTGGCTAAACTGGGCCAATTGTTGTCCCATAGCCGTAGTTCCTAATAATGCAATAGCAGTAGTATATATGATCTTTTTCATGATTCTTCCTCCTATTTAATGATGGTTATGGTTCCTGTTTCGGCTTCTCTAGTACCATCGTTAAAGTTGATGATGTAATAGTAGGAACCTACTGGCATTGCATTGCCTTCGAAGGTGCCATCCCATGGTTGTGTATACCCGGGGTCAGACTCGAAAATCTTATTCCCCCACCTGTTGTATACCTCTACCACAGCCTCTGGATATGAAGTGCTTAGATTTTCAATGATCCACAGATCGTTGGTGCCGTCGTTGTCGGGAGTAAAGGCAGTAGGTGTACTTACCTCACCGTCTTCCACCGTTACGGTTACCGAATCGGTAGCAATACAGCCTGCGCCACTGGTTACTACTAAGTAGTAGGTAGTGGTTACGTCTGGTGTTGCTGTTGGATCTTCAATGGTAGGATCATCCAGTGTGCTGGAAGGTGTCCATGCAAATGCAGCACCATTGAATACGGTAGCGTCTAACAGGGTGCTGGTACCATTGGTAATGGTTACATCTGCTCCTGCATCTACAGTAGGTAATGGATTTACTGTTACCACCAGCGAATCTACATTACTGCTACAACCATTGGCATCCGTTACCTGAATGTAGTAGGTAGTGGTTACTGTTGGTGTTGCATTCGGGTTTTGAGCATTGCTGTTATCGAGGTTACAATTTACCTGATCGCAAATCCAGGTGTAAGTGTAAGGCGATGTGCCACCCGTTACACTGGAAGTGATGGTGATTTGATCGCCTTCACAAATGCTACCATCTGCACCAGCTGTTGCTACTAGTGGAGCAGGCTCGTTCACTACTATGGTCGTTACGTTCGACTGACAACCGTTAGCATCTTCTACTACTACGTCGTAGCTGCCTGCCGGTACGTTCAGCACGTTAGATCCCTGGAAGAGTACACCACCATCGGCACTGTACTGGTAAGGAGAGGTACCACCACTTGGAGTAACCGTAATGGTTCCAATACCACCGTTACACAATGGGTCAACCACTGCGGTAGTGAATGAAGGACCACCGCCTCCACCGTTTAAGGTAACCGTGGTGCTGGCCTGACAACCGTTGGCATCTTCTACCACGATGTCGTAAGTACCTGCTGCCAATCCGGTAAAGCTATTACCAGCCTGGAAGGTAGTTCCGTTATCAATGGAATACTGGTAGGGTGGAACTCCACCGCTAGCAGTAATGTCTATTTGTCCGTCGTTGCCACCACAAGAAGGATCGGTAGTGGTTACATTGTCGATCGTAGGTGCACCAGGGTTGGTCAACGTTTCCGTTCCTGTTGCCTGACAACCGCTACCATCTTCAACAATGATATCGTACGTGCCTACGCCAAGTCCGGTAAATGAACCAGAAGCCTGGAAGGTAGTACCATTATCAATCGAGTATTGGTAAGGACCACCATCACCACCTGCACCAGTTATTACAATCGAACCGTCGTTGGCTCCACATGATGGGTCGGTTACCACAGTGGTGTAAGTTACTACTGGAGGATCGGTTAAGGTTTCCGTACCGGTAACCTGGCATCCTGAAGCATCTTCTACCACAATGTCGTAAGTACCTGCTCCAAGTCCGGTAAATGAACCAGAGGCCTGGAAGGTAGTACCGTTGTCAATCGAGTATTGGTAAGGACCACCATCACCACCTGCACCAGTCAATACGATTGAACCATCGGTATCGCCATTACAAGAAGGATCGGTGTTTACCGTACTGTATGTCACTACCGGAGGATCGGTGAGTGTTACTTGCGTTGAACTCTGACAGGTGTTGGCATCTTCTACTACGATGTCGTAAACACCAGCTCCAAGTCCGGTAAAAGTATTGGAAGCCTGGAAGGTTACTCCATTATCAATGGAGTATTGATAAGGTGAAGTACCGCCACTGGCTGTAATAATAATCGAACCGTCGGTATCGCCATTACAAGTAGGGTCGGTTACTGCCACATTGTCGATGCTAGGTCCACCAGCATTGTTCAATGTTTCTGTTCCTGCTACCTGGCAACCGCTGCCATCTTCTACCACCACGTCGTAGTTACCTGCAGCCAATCCGGTAAAAGTACCAGAAGCCTGGAAGGTGACTCCGTTATCGATGGAGTAGCTGTATGGACCACCGTCGCCACCAGCACCGGTGATGACAATCGAACCGTTGCTGGCTCCACAAGTAGGATCAGTCAACACAACCGTATAGGTTACTGCTGCAGGTTCGGTGATGGTTTCAGTGCCAGTTACCTGGCAACCGCTAGCATCTTCTACTACGATGTCGTAAGTGCCTGCTCCAAGTCCATTAAAGGTGCCTGAAGCCTGGAAGGTAGTACCGTTATCAATAGAGTATTGGTAAGGACCACCATCGCCGCCGCCGGCAGTAATTACAATCGAACCATCAAGTGCTCCGTTACACGAAGCATTAGTAACTACTGCGCTGTAGGTGACTACTGCAGGGTCGGTTAAGGTTTCAGTACCTGTTCCCTGGCAACCACTGGCATCTTCTATTACAATGTTGTAAGTACCAGCTCCAAGTCCGGCAAAGGTGCCAGAAGCCTGGAAGGTTACTCCATTATCAATCGAATAGTTATAAGGGCCACCATCGCCACCTGCACCGGTCAATACGATAGAACCATCGGTATCGCCATTACAAGTAGGATCGGTATTTACAGCACTGTAAGTTACCGCAGGAGGATCGGTCAACACCACGTTTTGCGAGACTTGACATCCTAATGCATCTTCTACCACCACAGCGTAAGAAGCAGCACCCAATCCAGTAAAGCTATTGCCCGCCTGGAAGGTGACTCCATTATCAATCGAGTATTGATAAGGTGAAGTTCCACCGCTGGCAGTGATGGTAATTGAACCATCTGATCCACCATTACAGGTAGGATCAACAGCAGTGATGTTGTCAATGCTAGGAGCACCTACATTGGTTAAACTCACAGTAGTGGTAGCCTGACATCCACCAGCATCTTCTACCACGATATCGTAAGTACCTGCTGCCAATCCGGTAAAGTTGTTACTGGCCTGGAAGGTTACCCCGTTATCAATAGAGTATTGATAAGGTGGTGTACCACCGCTGGCAGTAATGGTAATGGTACCATCGCTGTTGCCACAAGTAGGATCGGTAGTAGCTACGTTATCAATGGTTGGGCCTGTAGGCAGAGTAAGGGTTTCTGTTCCCGTTACCTGACATCCACTGGCATCTTCTACTACAATGTTATAAGTTCCAGCCGCAAGTCCGTTAAAAGTGCCTGAAGCCTGGAAGGTTCCACCATTATCGATGGAGTATTGGTATGGACCACCATCGCCACCTGCGCCTGTCAATACAATTGAACCGTCGTTGTTGGCACAAGTAGGATCGGTGTTTACTGCGCTATAGGTTACTAAGGCAGGGTCGGTCAATGTTTCGGTACCTGTTACCTGGCATCCGCTACCATCTTCTACTACTATGTTATAGGTGCCTGCACCAAGGCCGGTGAATACACCACTGCCCTGGAAGGTTCCACCATTATCAATCGAGTATTGGTAAGGACCACCGTCGCCACCAGCACCGGTCAATACGATTGAACCATCGGTATCACCGTTACATGTTGGGTTGGTGTTTACTGCACTGTAAGTTACCGCAGCAGGATCAGTTAGTGTTTCGGTACCAGTAACCTGGCAACCGCTAGCATCTTCTACTACTATATTATAGGTACCTGCGCCAAGTCCGGTGAAAGAACCGGAAGCCTGGAAGGTGACTCCGTTGTCAATTGAGTAGTTATAAGGACCACCGTCGCCACCAGCACCAGTCAATACGATTGAACCATCGGTATCACCGTTACAGGTTGGGTTGGTGTTTACTGCGCTGTAAGTTACCGCAGCAGGATCAGTTAGTGTTTCGGTAGTGGTAAACTGACAACCATTGGCATCTTCTACTACTACATTATAAGTAGCAGCGCCTAATCCAGTAAAGCTGTTGCCTGCCTGGAAGGTTACTCCATTATCGATAGAGTATTGGAGTGGAGGAGTACCACCACCAGCAGTGATGACAATTGAGCCATTGGCACCACCGTTACAAGTAGGATCGGTTACCGCTGCCGAGTAGGTGATGACCGGAGGGTCAGTTAATGTTCCTGTGGTAGTTGCCTGGCATCCGCTAGCATCTTCTACAACTATATTATAGGTAGCAGCACCCAATCCAGTAAAGCTGTTGCCTGCCTGGAAGGTCACCCCATTATCGATAGAGTATTGTAGTGGAGGTGTTCCGCCACCAGCAGTAATGACAATCGAACCATTGCTGTTGCCATTACAAGAAGGATCGGTTAATGCCACGTTGCTAATGCTAGGCCCGGTAGGGGTAGTCAGTGCTACCGTTTGTGTAGCTTGACACCCTAAGGCATCTTCTACTACCACATCGTAAGAAGCAGCACCCAATCCGGTAAAGCTATTACCAGCCTGGAAGGTTACTCCGTTATCAATAGAGTATTGAAGTGGAGGCGTACCACTACTTGCTGTAATGGTAATGCTACCGTTGTTGGCTATACAAGATGGATCTACCGTTACAATGTTATCGATGGTAGGTGGTGTGCCTACGGTTATGGTTACATAGTCGGTAGAACACCCACCAGCATTACACGCTTCGAAGCTTACAAAGTAAGTACCTGGAGTAGTGTATACATGAGGTGGAGGGTTTTGTGCGGTAGAGAAGTTTCCATCGCCAAAGTTCCACAACCATGAAGTAGCAGGATCACCTACTGTAGTAGCATCGGTAAAGGTTACTGTTAATGGGGCACAGCCCGAAGTAACATCAGCATTCAACACTGCCGTTGGAGGAATTACCGTACAATCAATAATTTCTACAAAGTCGGCAATGGTACGCGTGGCGTTACAGCCTGGTGCTGCCGTTCCTACTCTAATGTTATCGATCGATAAGATGTAATCGTCTAACGAATTGTTGCGGAAGGCAATGTATACCGTTTGTCCGGCATAGGCAGAGAGGTCAACCCCACGTGTGGTGGAGAAGGTGTTTTCTGCGCCTATGGAGAACAGCATGGTGCTGTAGTTGGTGGTGTTGGCAGGCAACTGTGTGGTAGAAATGCGTACTTCATAACCATCGGCAAACGTGTTGTCGTAGGCTTGAGCATCCCAATACAAACGTTGTCCTGCTGGTAGTGGGCCAATGGCTGTGGTGAGCATCCAGTCGTCGCCAGCAATCAATGGATCTACGTTCCATGAAGTACTTGCAGCTTCGGTATTGCCGTTGCCATCTACATCAATATCAAGCCAGGCAGTAGCATTGGTACCTGTCCATGGTGGGTTAACCCCTGCATTGGGTGTACTGGCATCGTTGTCGTAACGATCGTATCCCGCAGGCCAACCCGATTCAAAGTTTTCTAAATAAAAGGTGTCCAACGGAGCAAATCCCGCTGTGGTAGTGGTTAACGACACATAGTACAAGCCAGGAGTGGCATATACATGGTTGGCCGATGGGGTACCACCAGTAGAGGTAGTGGTGCCATCACCAAAATCCCAGAAATAATCGTCGTACCCACTGGTATTGGCATTGAAGTCAACACCCGGTGCTCCTGCACAAATGGGGTTGGCTTGTACCTTGGTAAATTCTGCATCTGGAGTAGCCAGGAAATTATAAGGTATAATGTATACGTTGGTATCGGATCTACCACAAGAGTTCACCGCATAAACGGTTACCGTATCAGGACCGGGAGTGGTGTAGGTACGGTTAATGGTCATGGGGTCGGAAGTATACGTGAGCACTGTACCGTCGGCAAACTCAAAGCCCCAGGCATCGGGGTTGGCCGTATACAGCACCGTATCGAATAGGGTTACGAAAGTAGTGTCGCACACTACGTTTTCGGTAAAGCCAGTAATGATGGGGTCGGGAGCCCATTCGCCCAGCATAGGAATAATGTCAACATCAAAGTCGGCACCATAAATCGTTAATAAGTTTTCAAAACCAAAACCGGTGGTAAAGATGTGGTTCGAAGCATCAGCTTCCCCTTCTGCTACGGGGCATCCGGGAGGGCCGAGGCAGGAACTCATCACAATTAAACTATCGGTGGCATCGCCCGGGAATATTTCTACCGCTACGTGGAAGGTACCGGTAGTAGGGGTTTGTGCGTTAAATAGTGGTACCCAAAATTCAGTAAAGAAACCAATGCCGGGTACACCAAGAGCCGTAGGGTCTAATCCACCACGTCCGCCAAGTAAGGCACCGGGGGCACCAGCACCATCATCGTCGTAAACGCTTACCTGGAAGCGCATGTCGGCATCAGCATCGTTCAGTCCACCCAATCCTACACGAATGGCACCCACCTGGGTAACACCGGGGTTGGGGGTAAAGTATCGTTCGTATACCCCTTTAGGGTCGGTAGGCAATACAGAGTTCACAGGATCTTGTACCCCGGTAATCCATCCGCCACCAAATCCGTATGTAATTACAGTTGGCCCTACATTTTCCCATTGGGTAGTAAGGGTATCGCAATCGCCAGCAGGAGCCAGCACTTCAATGTAGTCTATTTTTGTTTCGGTACTTGGCCCGTTGGCACTGGTTACGTTTAACGATACGGTGTACAATCCTGGGTTAGGATAGGTAACTACCGGAGGGGTTTGACCAGTATAGGTAGCGTTAGGACCAACACAACCAACACAAGTTACGCCATTACCACCACCTACATCAAATGTCCAGTTCCAGCTGGTAACGATGGCTGAAGGTTGAGTAAGGTCGGTAAAGGTAACGTTAGATGGTGCTTGCCAGGTAGTAGGGTTTCCTACAAAATCGGCTGTTGGAGGCTGTGCACCACAAACACCACCACCATAAGCAATCCAGCTGCCGAGGTAGGTGTTGAGCATACAGTGCATTCTTCTTTCTTGCTGAGCAGTAAACTGTGTAGAGCAGAAAGAGTATGACATGTGGTTGTTTACCGGTGCATTGGCCCATGGGTTTGAATCACAACCACCGTTGGGGTTAGAGCTGGTAGAACACTGGTAAGTATAAGTATCGTGTGGGTTGGTGTCTGAACACCAATCGCCTTCTTGATCACCTTCTTGTGTGTAAGGCCCACCATTAGGAGTAGGCACTCCAGTGGTGTTACTGGAACCGTTTACGTTTCTTACTTTTTCGTAGCATGAAGAACATTGGCTTCTTTCATCTACTCCTGCAAAGGTATGCTCCAAACCAAACGAGTGACCCAACTCGTGTGCTAAGGTGTGGGTACCTACTGAGCAGTTGCCTCTGTTCAGTACCACACCACCGGTGGCGCTGGTACCTCCCATCGGATCGTATGGGAAGCGGGCGTAGCCACCAGGTCCCATCTGACCTACTACATAGATGTTAATAACCTGTGTAGGGGTAACATTATAAGTTGTTTTTAACGAAACTTCTTCAGTGTTTTCGTCGTGATCCCAGTTGCCTGGATCTTCGTAGAAGTTAGCCGGATCGGCACAGAAAATCATGTTGTGGCTGGCAAAATCAGCATTCAGCTCGGCCATCAATGCATCGATGCGTGTTTGATCGATGTTGGAGCTGGCACCACCGTTCCACATTACGTGCCACTCTAACTGAAAATATTTTAGCGTGGTGCTGGCAGCATCCCTGTTGGCAGGGTTGTCGCAAGGCACTACAAAACCACAGCTGGCATCTCTACTGCCTCCATCTATATAAGGACGGGGAGTGTAGCAGATGTTGGTTACATCGCGGTTGTCTGACCTACGGAAGTTAACCTCCTGGCCACCTACGGAAAGTAATTTTCCATTTTGGCTCAACGGAAGGTTGCGAGGATCGTCGCCCGGTTGTTTTTGGTTGAGTCCTTTAATGGTGTTGATGACAGCCCCTTTATTGCCGTTAAAATGGAAGGCATTGGAGGTTTGTGCCAATTTACTTCCCATGCTTTTTTGGGAGGTAGGAATTGGTGCCATTGGCATCGGTTGTGGGTTCCCAATTTGTTGCACCGGAGCAGCACCGGGAGTGGCCGGTAGTTGCGGGATGGAATGTTGTTGGGGTTGTTGCGAAAAAGCAATGCAAGCTAGCAGCGCTAATGCACTCGTTAGGAGCGTTTTACGGGTCATAGTAAAGTATTTTCGGTTTTTTACGAGAAATTGAAATTACGGCTTTACGCTGCCATCCACAAATTAAAATCGATTAAATAAATGTTTTAACAGTTAAACCCTCTTTTTTGCCGGATAAATGCTAAAAAAATATAGATGGAATGTTTCCTTAGAAACAAGGTATGGAGAAAAAAGTTAATGCATTGACTTATAGTAATTTAGTTAAATAATAGGCTGTTAAACGTTTACAAGTAATATGACGATAAAAAAACGGGCGGTGTAAAGTAACGTTGATGTACGGTATAAGTTCAACATGAGTCTTCGATGATGGCATGTAGTTCATGAATTGGGGAAAGTTAATGTGCTAATCAGCGGATTTAAAAATGCTGTTTTACAGCAGCTTGACCAAGTTATTTTCGTGGTGGTTTAGTTTTAAATGAGATGGATTGAAAAGAGCGGTTAAATTTATCGGTTGGTAATGCTCGATATTCCAACTTCATTTATCTTTGACCCAACTACAAACTACAGCTATGAAGAAGTTACTGTTACTTGCTTTTTGCGGTATTGTGGGTATAACATCTGCTCAAAACAATGCCAACGTATGGAATTTTGGAGAAAACTGCTTGCTCGATTTCAATACCAATCCTCCTACACCATCGAATGTTAGTGCGATTGATGCCTTTGAAGGCACCGCTTCCATTTGCGACGATAACGGCCAATTGTTGTTTTACAGCAATGGAGGCCCTATCAGTAGCTACCCGGGAGGGGTGTGGAACCGCAACCATCAACTCATGCCTAATGGTGCCATGGGAACCGATGGCTGTACCAGCAGCACACAGTCGTGCATTGCAGTACCCATGCCAGGCAGTACTACCAAATACTACCTTTTTTCAGTAGATTGTTTGGAGCATGGTTTTGCTGGTGGCTTGCGTTATTCGGTGATCGATATGACCCTTGATGGTGGGTTGGGCGATGTAACCATTAAACAGGTGCCGTTAGATACTATTATTGGCAATATCATTGATGCCCATGAAGGGTTGACCGTTATTCGCCATGCCAACAATACCGATTTGTGGGTGGTGGTATGGAATAGAACCACTACCGATATGAATGCCTTTTTGGTGACGGCCAATGGCCCAAGTGGCAGCCCGGTAGTATCATCAATTACTACAGGTACCAATGTGCGTATGATTAAGCCTTCGCCTTCAGGAGAGTTATTGGCCATCGCCAAATACCCCGACAATGCGGTGTTGGCTAGCTTTAATCGGGCTACTGGCACAATAGGCAGCTACCGTTCGATGGGCATGTTGCACGATTACTTTGAGTTTTCGCCCAACGAGCAACGATTGTATGCTACTGGCGACGACCTGTTTCAATACGACATTACAGCACCCATCCTTTCATTGAGCAGAACCACCATCAGCCTGCTATCGCCCAACCAAATGCAGTTGGGTCCCGATTGTATCATTTATATGGCCATGTCTACCAAAGATTCGCTGGCGGCAATCAATAACCCGAACGCATTAGGTACGGCTTGCGATTTTGTGCTGGAACAGGTGGGGGCACCGTATGTACCACCCAATGGATTCAGTTGGATCGGCATGCCCAATATTTTTCATGAATACCTGCCACAATGCTCCGAAATACTGAGTGTAGATGCACCAGCAACGGTAACGGATGCCATTACCGCCTATCCCAACCCTTTTAGCGAGCGGGTGACCATTCGATTGCCATGGGAGCCAACGCCCGGCAGTACGTTTACCTTGTACAACTTGCAAGGAGAGGCAGTGCTGCAAGTGCCAGCACAACGGGTATTGGAGCTTGAAAATCTGCACTTACCAGCCGGCATGTATATGGGGCAGGTGGGGTATGATGGTGCACTGCATCGTGTGAAGCTGGTGGTGCGGTAGTACACTTTTCTTGTTTCTTTCTTTATATCGTGGTGGTTAACCACTTCTGGATATTCCCCGAAAAATAAGGGGCAAAAAGCTAGTGCAATAATTCCCAGGGTTTAATTGAATAACAGATTATTGAACATTAGTGGACAATATGGTCATAAAAAAACGACCGTGTTTTTTCGATATGGCCATTTTTTCTATTCGATCAACAATACTAGCAGTTCACCCCGTATTTGATGCAATTAAATAAATGAACTCCATAATCGTGTGATTTATTGAGTAATTTCTAGTAAAAACTTAAACAATAACAATCATGAAGAAATTACTGTTGATTGCCTTTTGTGCAATGGTAAGTATAGTATCTGCCCAAAACAATGCCGATGTATGGAGTTTTGGTCAAGGTTTCCTACTCGATTTTAATACCAACCCACCTACATCATCCATTGGAAGTGCTATTGATGCGGGGGAAGGCGTTGCTTCCATTTGCGACGACAATGGCCAGCTGTTGTTTTACAGCAATGGTGGCCCCCAGTGGGGCATTCAGGGAGGCGTGTGGAATCGCAACCACCAACTCATGCCTAATGGAGCCCTTGATACCGTTGGCTGTACCAGTAGTATGCAGGGGTGTATCGCTGTGCCCATGCCAGGAAGCACCACCAAATACTACCTCTTTACAGTAGATTGTTTGGAGCATAATTATGTTGGTGGATTGCGCTATTCGGTGATTGACATGACCCTCGATGGTGGCCTGGGGGATGTGATCATTAAACAAGCACCACTTGATACCATTAACAATTTCAATGCTGCGGGTGAAGGATTGACCGTAATTCGCCATGCCAACAACATCGATTTATGGGTGGTGGTATGGAACAGGGTCACTACAGATATGAATGCATATTTGGTGACTGCCAATGGCCCGAGTGTAAGCCCAGTGGTATCACCGATTCCCGTAGGTACCGAGGTGCGTATAATTAAACCATCACCATCGGGTGATTTGCTGGCTATAGGGAGGTATTCTAACGATGCGGTGTTGGCCCGCTTTGATCGAGCTACTGGTGCGATAGGCAATTACCGCTACATGGGGGTGTACAATTATTTTGAGTTCTCACCCAGCGAACAACGATTGTATGCTGCTGAGTATGGTTTTGATTTGGTTCAATACGACGTTACTGCTCCCATTCTTTCATCCAGCAAAATCATCATCGTTCCATCCTTTTTTTCGCCAAAACCAATGCAATTAGGTCCCGATGGTATCATTTACATGGGCGTACATGGGAAAGATTCTTTAGCAGCCATTACCAATCCCAATGCGCTAGGAACCGCCTGTAATTTTGTAGAGCAGCAGGTAGGACCATTCATTGATGGTGGTGGTGGTGGCTGGATTGGGTTGCCCAATGTTTTTCATGGATACCTGCCGCAATACTCCGAAATTCTGAGTGTAGATGCACCAGCAACGGTAACGGAGGCCATTACCGCCTATCCCAACCCTTTTAGCGAGCGGGTAACCATTCAGTTGCCATGGGAGCCAACGCCCGGCAGTACGTTTACCTTGTACAACTTGCAAGGAGAGGCAGTGCTACAAGTGCCCGCACAACGGGTATTGGAGCTTGAAAACCTGGAATTGCCAGTTGGCATGTATATGGGGCAGGTGGGGTATGATGGTGCACTGCATCGTGTGAAGCTGGTGGTGCGGTAGTACACTTTTCTTGTTTCTTTCTTGTATCGTTGCTGGTTAATCGTTCGGCTGCCTGGTTGATACCTTCAGGTATTTTGTTTGGAGTGGGATATGACCGTTTTTGTACTTAATCAACAATGTTAGCAATTAACCCCGCATTTGATGCAATTGGATAAATGATTCCCATGGCCATGTAGTTGTTGAGTAATGTTGCAAAAAAACTTAACAGCTATGAAAAAATTATTACTAATTGCCTTTTGGGCAATGGTGGGTTTGGCATCTGCCCAAAACAATGCCAACGTGTGGAATTTTGGTCAAGGTTTCCTGCTCGATTTTAATACCAATCCACCTACACCATCCAATGGAAGTGCCATTGAGGCGGTTGAAGGCACCGTTTCTATTTGCGATGACAACGGACAGTTGTTGTTTTACAGCAATGGCGGCCCCCATGGGCCTTATCAGGGAGGCGTGTGGAACCGCAACCACCAGCTCATGCCTAATGGTGTTATAAGTTCCAATGGCTGCACCAGTAGTGTACAGGCGGGCATCGCAGTGCCCATGCCAGGCAGTACCACTAAATACTACCTTTTTACGGTAGATTGTATGGAGAATAATTACGTTGGCGGGCTGCGCTATTCGGTCATCGACATGACCCTTGATGGTGGCCTGGGAGATGTGACCACTAAACAAGCCACCTTTGGCAGTCCCATTGATGCGGCTGAAGGGTTGACCGTAATTCGCCATGCCAATAACATCGATTTATGGGTGGTGGTATGGAACAGAACCACTACCGATATGAATGCTTATTTGGTGACGGCCAATGGCCCCAGTGCAAGCCCGGTGGTATCGTCGATTCCTGTAGGGAATACTGTAGGCATGATTAAACCATCGCCATCGGGCGACTTGCTGGCCATAGCCAGGTACCCTAACGCTGCGGTGTTGGCCAACTTTGATCGGGCTACTGGTACAATCGGCAACTACCGTTCGATGGGCACATCGTACAGTTATTTTGAGTTCTCGCCTAACGAGGAAAGGGTGTATGCTACTGAGTATGGTGCTGATTTGGTTCAATACGACATTACTGCTTCTGTACTTTCATCCAGCAAAACCACCATCGTCCCATCCCTATTTTGGGGAAAGCAAATGCAATTGGGCCCGGATTGCGTCATTTACCTGGGTACATTAACTGGAGACTCTTTGGCAGCCATTAACAATCCCAATGCACTAGGAACAGCCTGCGATTATGTGGAGGAGCAGGTAGGAGCACCTTATTTTGGTAGCTGGCATGGGTTGCCCAATATTTTTCATGAATACCTGCCGCAATGTTCCGGAACGGTGAGTGTTGATGTACCGGAAGCGGTAACAGCATCCATTACCGCCTATCCCAATCCTTTTAACGATCGGGTAACCATTCAGTTGCCCTGGCTACCAACACTGGGAACGCCATTTACCTTATACAACTTACAAGGGGAGGTGGTGCTACAAACACCAGTAACACGAAGCGTATTGGAGCTTGAAAACCTGGAATTGCCAGCTGGCTTATACATGGGACAGATTAGCCATGAAGGGGTGATGCATCGTGTGAAGCTGGTGGTGCGGTAAAACCAGGTTGCTCTCATTTAACATTCACTCTCAATCTTAAAAAACTTAAACAAGCATGAAGAAATTATTACTAATTGCTTTTTGCGGTATTGTGGGTTTGGCATCTGCCCAAAACAATGCCAACGTGTGGAATTTTGGAATAAATGGCCTGCTCGATTTCAATACCAACCCACCTACACCATCCAATACCAGTGCCATAGAGTCAACTGAAGGCGCCACTTCCATTTGTGATGATAATGGCCAGCTGTTGTTTTACAGCAATGGTGGGCCGATCAATAACTACCCGGGAGGCGTGTGGAACCGTAACCATCAGCTCATGCCCAATGGTGACCTGAACCCTGTTGGTTGTACCGGCACTGTGCAGTCGAGCATTGCGGTACCCATGCCGGGCAGCACTACCAAATACTACCTCTTTACAGTGGATTGTCATGAGCATAACTATGCTGGTGGGTTACGCTATTCGGTCATCGACATGACCCTTGATGGCGGATTGGGGGATGTGGTGATTAAACAAGTACCACTTGATACCAATAGTAATTTCAATGCTGCGGCTGAAGGATTGACTGTAATTCGCCATGCCAACAACATCGATTTATGGGTGGTGGTGTGGAACAGAATTACTACCGATATGAATGCTTATTTGGTGACTGTCAATGGCCCTAGCGCAAGTCCGGTAGCATCGTTGATTTCCGTAGGGTCCGATGTGGGTATGATTAAATCATCACCATCAGGCGAATTGCTGGCCATAGGCGTATACCCAGGCGGTGCAGTGTTGGCCAGTTTCGACCGGGCTACTGGTACAATCGGCAACTATCGTCCGATGAACAAGTGGCATAGTTATTTTGAGTTTTCGCCCAACGAGCAGCGGTTGTATGCTTCTGTCACGCGCCTGTATCAGTACGACATCACTGCGCCTGTCCTTTCATCCAGCAGAATCCTCATCGATTCCTCTTGGTCTCATCAAATGCAATTGGGCCCTGATTGTGTCATTTACCTGAAAATGCCAAATGAAGACTCTTTGGCAACTATCAATAATCCCAATGCATTAGGCATGGCTTGCGATTTTGCGGTAAAGCAGGTGGGAGTTCCTTATGTGAATGATTTTAACTGGTTTGGATTATCCAATATTTTTCATGAATACCTGCCGCAATGCTCCGAAATACTGAGTGTAGATGCACCAACAACAGTAACGGAGGCCATTACCGCCTATCCCAACCCTTTTACCGATCGGGTAACCATTCAGTTGCCATGGGAGCCAACGCCCGGCAGTGCGTTTACCCTGTACAACTTGCAAGGAGAAGCAGTGCTGCAAGTGCCAGCACAACGGGTATTGGAGCTTGAAAATCTGCACTTACCAGTTGGCATGTATATGGGGCAGGTGGAGTATGATGGTGCACTGCATCGTGTGAAGTTGGTGGTGCGTTAAAGCCAGGTTGCTCTTGTTTGTTCAAGTATAGTATTTAAGCGTAAACAAGTTCCCATCACTTAGAGCGGGAAGCGACATTCCTTTCGACGTTGTGCCGTCGTTCGAAAGTGGAAGCGGTATTCTTTTCGATTTTGTGCTGCCGTTCGAAAAGGGAAGCGGCATTCTTTTTGACATTGTGCTGTCGTTCGAAAAGGGAAGCGGTATTCTTTTCGACTTTGTGCTGTTGTTCGAAAAGGGAAGCGGCATTCTTTTCGACATTGTGCTGCCATTCGAAAAGGGAAGTGGTATTCTTTTCGACATTGTGCTGTCATTCGACAGGGGAAGTGTGTTTTTTATAAAAACAAGTACCCCATGCAACCAATGGGCCTGAAATTTCGTCCTTATACTGCATTTACTTTACAAACGAACAGGCAATTGATTGCTACAATACTTTTAAAATGACAAACATTACATTAAACTGGTCGAGAAAAAACCGCGATGAGCGATTGCGTTATGCAGCACGTGTGGCCAATGCACTGCGCAATAACCCTCATTTTTCGGAAGGCAATCATATGGCTTCCAGGTTAGATACTGCTGTAGGGTTGGTGGTGGTGAACAACGATACCATGGCCAATTTAGAACGCCAACTAAAAACGCTACGTATGGAGAATGCAGCGTTGATGCAAGAATTGGAACAAACGTTTACGAATACAGCATCATGGGTAGGTAAAGAGAGTGGAGGTGATGCAAAGATAATTCTTAGTGCAGGACTGTCAGTACGAAAAACACCTCAACGAGTAGGAGCAATGCCTAAAGTTAGCATGCTGGAAATTACCTATCCTACTATGGGACAATTGTTATTGAACTGGACGTATGTGGATGGGGCAGTGAGTTATGAGTTACAGGCCAAAGTGCTTGATGGGCGTCAACAACGTTTTCAGCAAATTAAGTTACTTACCCGGTCTTCGTTAGTGTTGCCGGTGGCCGATGAGGTGGATTTAGAAGGAGGAATGGCTCACCCGGAGGAAGGGGTTATATTAAAACGCGGGGTAAGGTATGCCTTTCGCGTAGCTGCAGTAGGTGCTGAAGGTAGGGGCTTCTGGAGCGACCCGGTAGAACGGATAGCGGTTTAGTTATTGCAGCATGCTTAATTGATGTTCTTAAACGTGTTATTGAGTCGTTGAATTTGAAGCAGCAACTCAGCAATATAACCATCAACATTTGATTGCATATGGGTTACTCTAAAAAGGGTTTGATGCAACTGGGTAAGCTCATCTTTATAAATAATAACGTACAACAAGCGTAGTTTTCGTTTCATAAAAGCCCGGTTGTTTTCTATCTTATCAATCATTTGAAGGGTATCTTGAAACATCGTAGTGATGTAAATGAGTTTGTTTAAACTTTCACTGTCTACATAATAGGCTACTTGTTGGCCATTATCGTAATTATTCATGACCGTACTTGAAGTAGTGATGTTGCTTTTAATGGTGGCTGTTAAGCTGGAGAGGTTGTACAAGTCGTCTTCCAACCGTTGGATTTGGTGTTGAATGTGTTGAAAGTATTGTTGCTCCTGGATTAAAGCATTGGCCTTTATTTGCTCTTTGAAAGCCAGGTATACCAATATGGCAGCAATGCCATTGATGAAGGGAGCGGTTATGCCACCAATGGTATCGCCAATTCCTCCAGTACTGCCATCCACGTTTCGGTAATGATCGAAAATTGGGCTGGTAAATAAGTAGGGAGCAATAAGAATGATGAGCACGAGAATAACCACCAATGATACTATACTGGACCGGTTATGGTTGTACGATGTATTGGATAAATGTTTGGCTGTTCTGGTCAATTCGTAAAGCAGCCAAAGGATGATGCCACAGATTAATAATGACGTAATAATACTTAGTGAATTCATAGTGGTTAGTAATTGAAGGAACTCATGTGCAAGATGTGTAAAAAACAGTAATAATCCCACCCCTTTTAATACTGCTTTTATTCTTGTTGGTCAAAATGCGTAGAAGATAGGTAACCTTTGCGTTAGGGATGGCAGCGGCTATCCGGTGGGGTAAAATGCCCTGGGGCTTGTGGTAGGGCAGGGCGACTTTAGAAGCCCCAGCCGTGGCATACAAGCCCCGGCAGTTGAGCACAACGATAATAGCGTACAGCCTGCCTGCCGGCAGGCAGGCCCGACCCCAACCCAATCTCGACCCGATTCCGACCCGACCGTTAGGAGGTGTCGGGAAGGCGTTGGGAAGGCGTTGGGGAAACGCCCATAGCCCTTATCCTTTCTTCATCAAAAAAATCATTAGTTTTACCTCCCTCAAACCATACGCATGAAACGAATACTATTCATTTTTCTGACCATTACACTGTTGGCTTGTGGCAATGAAACGCCTACCAACCCTGCTGAAACACCGGTTGCCGATACCATTGCCAACGATACAACAACCATTCTTGAAGATACTTTGAGTGTTGCCGACACCACAGCTACCGATACTACCGTGGTGGAGATTCCACAAGGGCCTATTATTCATGAAACCCTTACGGCGGAGCAAATCGAAAAAATTAAGCGCATACAGCTTACCTTTTCTGAAGTATACCTGCTATCGTTAGAAGAAACCATCGATAATTTTAAGCGCGACAAAGACCCTGATGGTGAAATTGCTATATGGATGCACATGGCGGAGGTATTCAACATTTTTGCTGCCGAAAACAACGGTGAAAAGCATTTCAAACGCAGGGCAGAGGCCTTTAAACTCATCATACTACGATCGGTAAAACCTGCCGAAGAGGCCATTGCCGATGCCAACATTGAGCACCTTACCGAAGAGGAGGTAACAGCCATTATGGAAAACTACAAGCTCGATGCTATGCCTACCAAGGCAGGCGAATAAATAGCAAAGCCCTTTAAAAAAGATGCCCTTAATTGGTGGGGGCTTCGCAATTGATTAACCCATAGCCATAAGTGCTTTTCTCGGCCGGTGCACCCAGGCCATGAGCCGAAAGGGCAATTTTAGCTTTTGTCATGTGCGGACTAATGTCCGGATACCGTTGTGCAATTAATGCAGCCAACCCCGATACATGAGGGCAGGCCATACTGGTGCCCGACATGTAGTTGTACGAATTGCGGAGGTAGGTAGAATAAATTTCTGCTCCCGGTGCTACGATGGTTACCTGATTCCATAAAGCACTTTCTCCTCCGCGCGAAGAAGTGGACGTGATGACGGAATTGCTATCGATGGCTCCCACAGCAATGGGGATGGAGTCGTTATCGCCCGTAACAAAAGAGTTGGCTGGCGCACCTACATAAGGAAACCACGAACCATTGGTATCGCCAACAGCACACACCACAGTAACGTTATTGCTTTGGCAGTTTTTAATGGCAGTGGCCCAGGCAGTGGTAGGAGCGTAGGCCCCCGAAATACTCAGGTTGGCTACATTCATTTGGTGGCTTACGCACCAGTTTAACCCGGCAATAATGGTGGTGTCGTTGCCCCCCCGACTGCTGATTACCTTAACGGCATACAACTCCACATCAGGGGCTATACCAAAAACATTGTGCACCCCTTTTCCGGCAATGATGCCTGCACAATGGGTGCCCTGGCCAATTTCGTCGTGGTAGCTTCTTACGCCAGGTACACAGCTAATGCCCCCTGCAATGGCGAGGTTGGGGTGGGGTGCAATGCCGCTATCTACCACCGCCACTTTAATGCCCGCTCCGTGGTAACCGTTGTTCCATGCACCAGGAGCTTTTACCAGGCTAATGTTCCACCAGTATTCGCCCGTTGCCGGAGGAGGAGGAGGGCCATCGTTGGCTGTTTCTTGCACGCTCGATATGCTTATGGGCTGTTCTTCTTCTACCGCCAGAATACCTTTTTGCTGACGAAGGGTGGCTGCTTCGTTGGTGGTAAGTGCTATAGAGCTGATGTTGAGGTGGCCAAAATGAAACACATCGTTATCGCTAAATGCAGCCAGGGTACTGATTGATTCGTCGGATTTTAATGCATTTACATCAACACCGAGCAAGTCACTTACTGCCGCGCGTGTGGTATTTGGCGCGGCATAAGTGATTAAATATCTCTTTTTCATGAGGACGTTTTTAAGGATGGTTACATGTTGTTGTCTTCAAAGTAAGCATCCACATCCTGGTGCAAGTATTCGGGTACTTGCTGTTTTACCCATGCTTTGTTACGGGTCAATGCTTTGCGGTGTACCCGTTGTGCATTGATATCGCCCACTTCCATGCCATTGGCAATGAAAGTGCCCACATTAGTACTTTGGTATTCTTCTACGGCCAGGTTGTACATCATGCCATCGTAATTAGGAATGTGCTCAATGGCTACAATGGGTACATCTCCATGGGTAGTGATCAACACTTTGCCCACTGCCAAATCTTCGGCTGCTATTGGCCCATCAGTAGTAATAAACAAATGATTATGCGAGGCTACAATAGTAGTATCGTTTTCAGCAATGATTTGATATACTTCACCAATGTGCCGCCCTTTAGTGGTCCACAATACCTCAGCAGTGTCGCCCTGGATATTGGTTTGTACCATGTCGCCAGCTAAAAGGTTTTCTATAGGCTCTGTGCTGCCATTGGCCATAGTTACCAACGAACCTTCGCCCAAACAATGCCATATAAAGGCAATGGGTTCAATGCCCAATACACCATCCAGTGGGTCATCGTCGGTATCATCGACCCCAATGCTCATAACAGTGGCACTGCCAAAGTTGTGGTTGGTATCGTTGAGGGTAACAATAATTTGGCAGTAAAAGAGGGCACTCATATCGGTAGACCAGGTAACGTTGCCAAAGGTAATAGGGTTGCCATCGTCGTTGGTAGAATGTGGGGAAAGATCCCAATTCAATTGGTTGGGGTTATTGTGATCAATGCTAAAGTTGTTATATACCGTGGTAAGATTGGTAGCATCTAATTTGATCATGCCTCCACTGGTTTGATCGGCCACGTAAATTTGAAGCAAGAAGTTGTCGTTGGGAACAAGCGGTTGAATGGGAGCATCAAAAACAACATTCCCCACAAAAGGAATTTTACCGATGGGGTGATCTTTATTGGGCTCATTCCAGGCGTAATCAAGGCGAGTACCAGGCCCTTGGTCAGTCCACTGGCGGCCCAAACCAATGTTGATGGCATTGGGTACATATGGGTTAACCGTGCCTTGTGGCATAGGGTCGATGATGTTAGGATCGGATACAGCAGAATAAGCACTTTGTTTGGTCATGCCTGAAGCAATTTTATCACCGTGAAGAGGGGTGCCAGTGAAATGCATGTGGCTGGTAACATCGAGGCTATTACTTCCTGATGCTGGAGGGGTTTGCACGCTGAGTACAGTACCGGTCATTTCGGCATTGCTACCATGGGTTATGATGCCTCCTGTAGCATTGTCTTTTACAAAAAGCAACAAACTCATGTTGGCAAAACCACCGGCCATGGTGCCCAGCCCGTTGGAAGCAACGTTTTGTGTAGCAGGGTCGAGCCCTACTCCGGGAATGGTAAAACCATTGGTAAGGCCGTCATTATCTTCAATTTCCATTACGCCATTTTCTTCCTGGTCGGCTTTGAGTAATTCCAATTCGCGTAATTTTCCAGGATAGCGATCGGTGTCAAATGCCTTTTTGGTCATCATGGTAGCAAAGGCATATTGTTTCGGGTCCCTAAGGTCGTAGTATAATGTTCCGTTTTCAGGAATCAGCCCATCAACGTAATCAAAGAGTTTTTTTTCTTCATCGTTCAATAACATAACGGTTGGTTTTTAGTGGTGTCTACTCTACAGCCAGTTTTCGACTTCCCTGGAATGGGTTTTACCTCCATTAATCGTTTACTTAAAGCAAGTGGTATGCCTTGAAAAGCGCACGGTTTAACGCAATTGAAGCCAGGTTTTATTTGCTGGCAAACCGTATGAATTTAGAACAGTCTGGCCAATTTATCAAGATATGGCTGAATTTATTTTGCCTTTCAACTACGTAAAAGTTGGGGAGACAGGCCATTTAGAGTGGTTAGCAGCAGAGGCAAGCAATTGTGCCTCAAAAAAATACCCCTTCCTGGTTACAGAAAGGGGCAGATAAAAGGGAGTGTATTTTAGTTGCCGTCGTCGCCCACTTTAGAGCGAATTTCTTTTGGCTTGTCTTCTTTTACCGGTGTTTCTTCTTCCACAGGTGCTTCTTCTTTTTTTACTTTTGGACAACCGTGACTGTCTACTTCTGTGCCGCCTTCGGTTTCCTGGCACCAATCGTCGAAATCAGGTACACCATCACCATCAGTATCTTCGGTCTCGAATTTCTTGAAATCAATATCGCCATAGTTTTCCCAGTCGCGCTTGGTACTTGTTTTAGCCCCAAAATTATAGGTAAGCGTAGCGCCAGCATAAGAATAAGCATCATTTTTACTGTCGATAGAGTACCCTTCGAGGTGATCTACATTGGTAAAGTTGTATCGGTAAAACAAGGTAGCATATACCAGGTTGCCCAGTTTTAAGGTAACACCTGCTTCTATTGGAATGGCAATGCCACTTTCGTCATAGCTTACACTATCTACAATATCGCTTTCGTATTTGCGATCTCTCTCCAGCAGCGAGGCAGTAAGTTCGTTGGCTTCTGTTTCTTCCATATCGCGGATGGTGCCATCGCTCCAGAAATGATAAAGCATTCCATTGGCATCGTATAAATCGGCTTTAGGATCGAAGGTAAAGTAGCCAACTCCTGCCGAGATGTATGGACTGATGTTGGCCCCGCGGTTAATGATGTTGCCATCATCCAAATGGTAGACTACGCTAAGGTCGCCTTGAGTAATTTGCGATTTAAAGTTATAAGGATCGTTGATGCCTGTATACAGGTGCATTTCGCCATGGGTAGCTCCCAGGGCAACGCCCAACGAGTTTTTGAACCGCTTTTTTATGCGTAAAGTATAAGCGGGTTTAAGCGAAGGAATAATTTTATCGTTGGCAGTAAGGGGCAGTTCACCGTAATAGCGCATCAACCCGGCACCAAGACTTATAGAAGTATAATCTTTATCGTAGGTGAATAAATTATCGTCTTGCGCGGTGGCAGAAGAAGCGATAAGTACCAAAGCAATGAATAGCAGTTTTTTCATGTCGAAAATATTTAGGCCTGCTAAATTTAATAAAAATTGGCTGGTTTCCGAATGAAAGGCCGTATGAAAGGTGACGAGCACCGCTTCACTGAAAAATACGGTGTGCGATATGTATTGGCAGATAATAGTCTAAAAGCTACTCAAGGGAAGTGGTGTTAAGGGATATGGAAGGGGTAAAAAAGAAAAGCGTCTTACTGAGAGTAGCAAGACGCTTTTGGGAGGTAAGCTAAAACTTATACCCTATGTTAATTCACCTCCGTTTGAAATTGCACATCGCCTTTACCAAAATGTTTTTCAATTATTTTGGTGTATTTATCGCGATCTTCTCCTTCAAGGGTTTTCCCGTTGATTTGAAGTTTATCGTTTTTGTACTTGATCTTGAATTCTTTTTCGTTTTCATCGAGCAACCCATCGCGTACCAATTGTGGTACAATTTCCATTTGGAAGCTACGGGTTCTGCCAATCGATTGACGCATTTGACCAAATTCGCTGTTCAATCCCTTCAATTCGCCAGCTACTTCACGTAAGCTTTCTGCCACTTCTTGAGAAATTTCTTCTTTTAATGGTTCCAACTCTTTGATGATTTCCTGATCAATAATAACCAATTGTTCTTTGGCAAGCACCAGTCCTAATTCTACTGCTTCCAATACTTTCTCACTTTCCAACAAGGCCAATGCTTCTAATTTCAATGCTTTATCGTCGAGGGTAATGGCTTCTTTTTCAAGCAAGGCAATCAACTCTTCTTCGCTGCCAAACTCTGCTTCTAACTCACGAGCGATCTCTGCTTCTGCCAATTTAATTTCTTCTGCTGCAATTGCCATTTCTTCTTCCAGTATTTTCATCTCTTCGGTAGCCAATTCAAATTGTTCCTTCGCCAATTCAAGCGCATCCTCTATCAATTCTTCAAGGCTTTCTTCAAATAGTTCTTCTTTCGATTCGTTTTGTGCGTAGGAGGTAAATTGGAAGGCAACTACGGCAACGAGGCTTAGCAATAGGGTTTTCATGTGTGTAGTTTTACGTTGTTTCTATTAAAGACAATACAAAACTACAAGTGCTGCACGCTTTTTGAATTTTTTTTTGAGAAAAGGTAAATTAAGTAAATAAATGGCCATACTGATGGATGAAGTCCATGCCCTGCTCCAGTCCCCAACGGTAGTCGTGGTAAAGCTTTTCGGGAGAAGTGGAGTAGGTGCCCGTTTTCAAAAAATCTTCGGGAGCTATTTGTATAATTTTATCGGCATGAGCCGGATCGTTTAAAAAATCGATGGTGGCATTGTAGTATTCGTAATCTTCGCTAAAGCGTTTGGCTAAGCCGGGGTTGCCGCGGTGGTAGTAGCCACCAAGCAGTCCCATAAACGACCATTCTAACCGATGGTCTTTAGGTAAGGTACGTATTACCACCACTTTATCCATGCCTTGTTGTACCATGCGTTGTACAGGAATGGGGTCCGACCAACCACCATCCATCAATTTCATGCCATCTAACCGGCAATAGCCGCGTGTTAAAAAAGGCAATGTACTGGAAGCACGCAAGCACCTCATCCAATTTTCGGCAGTAGGCGTAAGGTATTCTGCTTCGCCATTTTCCATGTTGGTAGTTACCACTTCAAAAGTGCGCTCTTGCAAAAAGGCAAGGGCTTTGTCTACTTGTAAGCTGTAATGCTCGTTGGTAAACTGCTCTAAAAAGCTGAGGTTAACATACCCTTCATCGCGAAACAAATGCTTGAAATTAATGAACCGGTCGTCTTGTGCAATTTGGCTCATAATTTGAAAAGTAACCTTGTATTGCTCGCTGAGGTAAAACGACAAACACATGGCCCCACCCGAAACGCCAATGTACGATTGAAAAGGGTTAAAATTACACGCCAAAAAAGCATCCAACACCCCCGATGTAAACACCGATCGCAATGCTCCGCCTTGTACCACTAATGCTGCTTTCATTCAAAAAAAAATAACGATGCCCAAATGTAATGCCAATTGCACCACTTTGTCAATGCATGATCAACGAACATTTTACAACAATGTTTGTTTTTACAGCAACGGCCGCTTTGCTTTACCATAAGAATTCATATATTGTAATAGGGAAGAGCAGCAAGATTAAAAAGCTTTAAGAATGAATTGTATTGTAGTAGACGATGATCAGCTTTCCAGACTGGCCATTTCCAAGTGTGTGGAAAGAACTGATTTCCTGAACCTTGTAGAGGTATGTTCAGATGCTTTTGAGGCGATGAAGGTAGTGCGTGAGCACGACATCGACCTGATTTTTCTCGATATTGAAATGCCCGAAATGACGGGTATGGAGTTTATTCAGGCCCTCAAAGACATTCCTCAAATTATATTGATTACGGCAAAAAAAGATTACGCTGCAGAGGCCTTTAACTACGATGTTACCGACTACATTGTAAAACCGGTAAACTATCCCCGGTTTTTAAAGGCAGTAGAAAAGGCACGACTTATTGCTGATAATGTACAAAGCGAATCGCCCGAAGCTGATCATATTTTCATTAAGAAAGATGCGCAGCTGATGCGGTTGGAATTGAACGAGATTTTGTTTGTTGAGGCGTTTGCTGATTATGTAAACATTCATACCGAAACAGCGCGGTACACGGTGCTTTCTACCATGAAGGCCATTCAAAACAAGTTGCCCGAATCAGACTTCATAAGGGTACACCGTTCGTACATTGTGCGGGTAGATAAAATACTATCGCTCGAAGACAGTGTGATATCAGTAGGCAAGCAAACCATGCCGGTAAGTCGTTCGTATAAGCCCGACTTAATGGATAGGCTCAACCTGTTATAACCGAAAATCAACCTGAATCAACAATTAATCGTTGGATTACTACCACTAGACGATTTTCCATGCTACAAGGGAGTATTTCCACTTACATTTGTGTGGGGAGAATCAACATGGAATGCATTTTTGCTAAAATAGAGGGCAAGTACCAGCGTATTAATTTTAACGACATCAATTGGTTTGAAATTACCACGGATGCGGTGTTGGTAGATACGCCCGATAAACGATTTCCCATTTCGGTGTCGTTGCAGCGATTAGAAAATGTACTTCCTTCCGATGTGTTTCAAAAGACCCACCAAAACTTCATAGTAAATCTACGGAAAATCAAAGCCATTAACGGAAATGTACTGTATACCGAAAATGGCGACCTGCCAATGGGAAAAGATTTTCGCGACCACCTGATTAGCCATTTAAATTTACTATAATTGCACCATACAAATTAACCTATAAACAGAGAATTCATGGATTTTGAAAAGGATGTTTGGCCGTACATCGAGAAATACGGATTGCCCGTTTTGCTGGCATTAGTAACCCTCATTATTGGGCTTATTATCATTAAAAATGTTGTAAAGCTTGCCGATAAGGTAATGAAGAAGCGTGAAGTAGATGATTCTCTTCGCCCATTCTTGCGGGTATTGCTTGGAGCTGTGTTAAAATTGATGCTTGGCATCAGCGTTATTGGCATGGTAGGTGTAGAAACCACCTCTTTTGTAGCAGTACTTGGTGCTGCCGGTTTAGCCATTGGTATGGCACTATCGGGCACACTCCAAAACTTTGCTGGTGGCGTAATGATTTTGTTGTTTAAGCCATTTAAAGTAGACGATTTAATTGATGCACAAGGCTACCTTGGTGTAGTTTCTGAAATTCAAATTTTCAATACCATTTTAAAAACACTCGACAACAAAACCATCATCATTCCCAACGGTGGATTGTCGACCGGAGCAATGATCAACTATTCAACAGAAGCCACCAGAAGGGTAGACTTTACCTTTGGCATTGGTTATGGCGATAGTGTGAGCAAGGCGCGTGAAGTATTGCAAGGATTAATTGATGCTGACTCACGCATTATGAAAGATCCTGCTTCTTTTATTGGTGTTTCGGAATTGGCCGATAGCTCGGTGAATTTTGCCGTACGTGTTTGGGTAAAAAGCGAAGATTACTGGGATGTATACTTTGAGATGAATGAGAAGGTATACGAAGTGTTTGGCAAAGAAGGACTGAACATTCCTTACCCACAAATGGACGTGCATGTGCACAACTCGTAAGAAAACATACTTACCTTCAAAAAAACCTCTTTGGCAACAAAGAGGTTTTTTTATGCACAAATTCCTTAAATTCAACCTCCTAATACAGTGCCATACGATGTGCACTACATTGATTGAAAAGTACTAACTTGGGAAGTGCATGAACCCCAAAAAACAACATACCTATAAGTGGTTAATCGGCCTACTCATTTTTGGGTTTATTGGCCTTAGCATTTCGTTGCTGTTTGTGGCAAACATGAAGCAAGATGCCATCAGCAACTATGTAAGCACTTTGCGTAGCCTTTCACAACTCGAAAAATCGATCAATGGCATAACTACAAATGCCTTCAACAGCATTGACAGTCAACAAGACGTAATTTCCTGGGATACGTTGTTTGCCGACCTGGATGTACAGCTCGATGTGTTGCTGACACCCGGAAACGTCACCGCCATACAAACAGAATTGCTACAGGTAGATTCGGCCATGCAACAATTGAAAACTTACTTGCAACAAGCGCCCATTCAGCCCAATAGTACAGAAACCATACAAGGATTACAAGAAGTGCATCGGCATACACAAAAGTCGATTGAAAGTGTAAAAGGGGCAGTATTCAAAATAAGGCTGCAAACGGCTTCATTGTCGGAAGAACTGAACGGTTATTGGCGGTTGTTGTATGGCATTGTATTGTTAGCGTGCCTCATGGCTATCTTTACTTATTGGCTTTATACCCTCATTCATCGCAGAAACAGGAAAAACGAAGCACTGGTAATGCGTTTAAAACGAGCGGAAAATGAAACGTTGGAAACCAATGCCCGCATTACCGCTTTGATCGAAAATACGACCGAGGCCATTTGGTCGATCGATCAGGAATATAAAATCATTTCCTACAACGCTTATTGCAGAGATCGGTTCAAAGCCAATTTTCATGTGGAGGTAAAGAAAGGCATGGATATCAGAACATTTGTTACACCAGCGTTTGCCAATGCATGGCTACACCTTTTTGAGCAGGCGCTAACGGGTAAAAGAATGGTAGGAGAAACCAATTTCGGTAATCCGGAGGAAGATGGGTTTTGCCTGGAAACATCGTGCAATCCCATTATGAGCGATGGCGAATGCGAAGGCATTACAGTGTATGTAAAAGACATGACTGAAAAGATGCAGCAGGAGCTGGTAGCCCGCGAATATTCCAACTTTTTTTCAATGACCCTCGACCTGCTTAGCATTGCCAATTACGATGGTTACTTTAAAAAGGTGAACCCTTCTTTTCAGCGTATATTGGGCTATCCTGAAGAGGAAATTATGGGGAAACCCTTTCTTGAGTTTATTCATCCCGATGATGTGCAGCCTACCGCAGATCAGATGAAGGCATTGGATACAGGAAAGGAAGTAATTGGGTTTGAAAACCGTTACCGTTGCAAATCAGGAGAGTACCGCTGGTTTCGGTGGATGGCTACGCCCGATAAAGAAACACAACTGATTTATGCCGTAGCACACGACATTACCGACCTCAAGGAAGCGGAGTTGAGCATCAAGGAAAAAGAGCAACGTTTCCGCGATTTATTTGAGAGTTCTGTGGATGCCATCTTTGTAGAATCGTACGATGGAGTGGTGCTTGATGTCAACCCGGCAGCCTGTCAATTGCATCACATGGCATACGAAGAATTTGTAGGGCAAAGCATTTTCGACCTTATTCCAAACGAAATTCGTAAAGAAGCCAAAGCTCAATTCCAACAATTTGTAGACCGGAAGGTAGACTACCTCGAATCGTTGAGCTACATCGATGAAAATACCCAGGTGCCTGTAGGCATTAAGGTGAGCCATGTTAACTACCTCGGGCAACCAGCATTGATGTTGCACGTGCGCGACATTACCACACGTAAGAAAACGGAAGAAGAATTGGCCAACGCTTATAAAGCTTCAGAGCAAACGATTGAACAGCTCAACGAAACCCTGGTGGAGCTCGAACAGGCAAAAGGTAAAGTAGAAGAATCGGCCCGCATTAAACAAGAATTTTTGGCCAACATGAGCCACGAAATTCGAACACCCATGAATGCCATCATTGGTTTTGCCGGACTGCTTTTTGATACGAAGCTAACCAGCGAACAAAAAGAATACCTCGAAGCCATTAGCCACTCGGGGCAAAGCTTGTTGGTGATCATTAACGATATTCTCGACCTCTCGAAGATGGAGGCCAACATGCTTACCCTTGAAGAAATTAAGTACAACCTGCGCAATGTGGTGAACGATTTGGTAACCATCCTCAAGCCTAAAGCAATAGAAAAAAACCTGGTGCTCGATATTGCCATCGCCGATGAGGTACCACAACAGTTGATGGGCGACCCCTACCGCCTCAATCAAATTATCATTAACCTGATGGGCAATGCCATTAAATTTACCGCAGCAGGCAAAGTAGGGCTAGCAGTAGAAGTAGCTGCCCGCGAAGAGCAATACACCACCCTTCAATTCAAAGTGTTTGATACTGGTATTGGTATTCCTGCCGATAAACTCGATTCGGTATTTGAAAGTTTTGTACAGGCCAGTAGCGATACCACACGAAAATATGGCGGTACAGGACTTGGGTTATCCATTGTAAAAAAGCTGGTAGAAATACAAGGAGGGCAAATTTCGGTCACCAGTACCGAGGGAGAAGGCACTCAATTTACATTCCAGTTATCGTACGGCCAGGCTTCCGAAGAATTGCGAAAAACAACTGCACACGACGATTTTATTATTCCGGCAGGAGCATTTCATGTGTTGTTAGTTGAAGATAACCTGCTGAACCAAAAACTAACTGAACGACTGCTTACCAAAAAGAATATTGCCGTTAGCCTGGCAAAAAATGGAAAAGAAGCCATTCAATGGATGGAGCAACAAACGTTTGACCTGGTATTGATGGACATTCAGATGCCGGAAATGGATGGCATTGAAGCCACCACATACATCAGAAAACAATTGCAACAAACCTTACCCATTATTGCCCTTACCGCTCATACCCTGGTAGAGGAGGTGCAAAAATGCCTCGATGCAGGAATGAACGATCATTTGGCCAAGCCAATAGACCCTACCTTGTTGTACGAAAAAGTATACCGCTGGCTTGGCATAGAGGTAGAAGAAGCTCCTGTATTAACTGTTAAAGAAAAAACCACCATCATCAATTTCTCGGGCATCTGGGAACTTGCCGATAATGATACCGAATTCATTAAAGACTTCCTCTCCGTGTTTTTAGAGCAAACGCCTAAAAGCTTACAATACCTGGAACGCGCCTTTGAAAATAAAGAAGGTAAAACCATTTTGGCCATTACCCATAAAATGCGTGCATCGGTAGGGGCATTGCGTATGGAAGAAGTATACGCATTGATTGATCAACTCGAAGGCGCGGTAAAAGAAGATGTGGCCCTCACCACTGCGCGTCCGTTGTACGAAGAAATGAAAATACTTTGCCAACGCGCCCTGGAAGAAGCCCGGCAGGAGCTGATGCGCTTGGAACAACTCAAGGTTTAACTCCACCTGCGGCTTATCGGATGTTTATTGCAACTCATCGAAATGGAGGAGGAGTAAACCATTGAATGCCTTACTTTTAAATCAGAAATTAAGCGATTTGAGATATACCTACTTACTCAACCGCTTTAGGGTTACTTACTTAATTGGTTATGTTTAAAGTCCTGCCTACCGGTAGGACTTTTGCATTTCTACCCTTTTTATTGAGTGAAGCCTTTTGATTCAGTTGCCATTCCCGTAAATTTGCAACCGATAATGCGTAGAGGAAACCAACAATACGGCTACATGGGAAGCATCTTGTTCATCACATTCGCGCTACTGTCTTGTAGCCCCGATCCCGGAACTTTTCCGTACAACCTTGCTACTCCCGAGCAGGTCATTGAATTGCCAAAGCACCTCAAAGAAATTTCTGGCTTAACCTACCTGGGCAAGAACCAATTGGCAGGCATACAAGATGAAGATGGTTATATCTTTTTGTTTGACCTGAAAAAAGGGAAAGAAGAAGAAAAAATAAAGTTCCAGAAAGATGGCGATTACGAAGGCATTGCAAAGGCGGGCAAGAAGATTTTTATTCTGCGCAGCGATGGCACATTGTTTAAAGTGAAAGATGTAGACACAAAAAAACAGGAAACGAAAAAATATAATACCCACTTAAACGTCGATAATGATACCGAAGGGTTGTGCTACGATAAAAAGCACGATCGATTATTGATTGCCTGTAAGGATGATCCCGGTGAAGGAAAGAAGTTGAAAGGGAAGCGGGCCATTTATGCGTTCGATCTTAAAAAGAAAGAGCTCAAGAAAAAACCGGTGTACAAGATCGATTTGAAAGAGGTAAAACATTGGCTGGAAGAGCGGGGAGAAGGAGTGAAAAACTTTCAATTCAAACCATCGGGCATTGCTGTACACCCATTAACAGGTGAAGTATACATCATTGCTACGGCCGGTAAGTTGTTAGTGGTATTGAACGAAAGTGGCGATATACAGCACGTGCATAAATTGTCGTCGTTTATGTTCAAGCAACCCGAAGGCATTGCATTTACTGAAAAAGGAGATTTACTCATTTCCAACGAAGGAAAATGGGGAAAAGGAAATATATTGAGATTTAAGTACCAGCCTACACCATGAGAAGACACTACCTGTTCTTTTGCTGTATACTCTTAAGTGCTTGCAGTACAGTACAACCGTACTACGACAAATCGCTTTCCGATTGGGAGCAAGCACAAATGCCATCGTCCGACTCGTTGCGCCATACCGTATTCTTAATTGGCGATGCAGGTGCACCACAAGCCAACCCGTTAGAACCCACGCTGCAATTGCTACAACAACAACTCGACAGCGCAAGTAAAAAAAGCACGGTGGTATTTTTGGGCGACAACATCTACCCGGAAGGGATGCCCAAAAAGAAAGATGACAGTAGGGCAGATGCCGAACAAAAGCTCACTACCCAACTAAGCATTCTCGATAACTTCAAAGGGCGCATCACCTTTATTCCGGGCAATCACGACTGGCAAAAAGGAAAAAAAGATGGATTGGAATACATTAAACGACAAGAACGTTTTGTAGAAAAATACCTCGACGACAAAGACGTATTCTTGCCGGCCAATGGCTGCCCGGGGCCGGAAGTGGTAAAGCTGGGAAAACATGCAGTAATGCTGGTGATTGATACCCAATGGTGGTTACACCGTCATGAAAAGTCGAAGGGCGATGTTGAAGGTTGTGACCTGGTGTACGACGAACTTCAATTCATTGTGCAGGTAAAGGAAGCGTTGAAAAGCAATAAAAACAAAAAAATACTGGTGGTAGGGCATCATCCGCTGATGAGCAATGGAAGCCATAACGGGTACTACCCATTAAAGTCGCACCTGTTTCCGCTTACTGCTAAAAAGAAAAACCTTTATGTTCCTCTACCGGTGGTAGGCTCCATTTTTCCGTTTTACCGCAAGTTTTTGGGGAACATTCAAGACATTCCACATCCGCGTTACCAGGCATTAATTACGGCACTTACCGAAGAATTCAGCAATTACGATAACATCATATATGCTGCCGGGCACGAGCACAATTTGCAATACGAGCAGCAAGGCAACCTTCACCATATCATTAGCGGATCGGGAAGTAAAACCACCTGGGCAGCAAAAGGCCATGGCACCGATTATGTACATGAAGCCAAAGGGTTTGCCAAATTAAACTACTATAAAAATGGTACTGTATGGTTAGAGTTTTGGGTGCCTGATGAAAATGGGGGAAAGGTCACTTTTCGTAAAAAAGTAGACGATAAAGATCGCCCTTTTATTCTTGAAGAAGACGATGCGCATGAGCACGACTTTGGCGACAGTACAGTAACGGGAGTATTGGGACAAATTTACCACGCAGGCAAGCTAAAGAACACCATTTTGGGTGAGCACTATCGCAAAGAATGGTTGGAGCCAACACAATTTGAAGTGTTGAACCTGCACCACGAACATGGTGGATTAACTCCATTGAAGAAGGGGGGAGGCATGCAAACCAAATCGCTGCGTTTTGAAGGGGGCGACGGCCATCAATATGTCATCCGTTCCATTCAAAAGTATCCGATATCGGTGATCCCTAAGGCCTTGCGAAAAACCTTTGCTGTAAGCCTGGTGCAAGATCAAATATCAGCATCGTACCCATACGCCTCGTTAGTAGTGCCTACCCTGGCCGATGCCGGAGGGGTGTACCACACCAATCCCCGGCTGGTATATGTACCGCACGACCCGATATTGGGAAGGTTTAAAGACGAATTTGGAGGGCTATTGGCGCTGTATGAAGAACGCCCACATGGCGACCAATCGGATCAGCCCAGCTTTGGCAATACCAAAGAAATTATAGGCACCCCCGACTTGTTGAACAGAATGCATATCGACCACGACCATGAAGTAGATGAACGTGCCATGCTACGTGCCCGACTGCTCGATGTATTTATTGGCGATTGGGACCGGCACGAAGACCAGTGGAGATGGGCAGCATTTAAAACCAAACACGGCAAAAAATACCGTCCCATACCGCGCGACCGCGATCAGGTGTTTCATCGATTTGACGGGCTGGTGCCTTCATTAGCCAATCGGAAATGGGGACTGCGCAAATTCCAAAACTTCAACTACAACATCAGAGACATCAAGGGGCTGTGTTTCAATGCCCGTTATGTAGATCGCACTTTCTTAACCGACCTTTCGCTGAATGATTGGATGCAGGTGGTAGATACGTTTCAGGCAGGGTTAACCGATGAGGTGATTACAGAAGCTTTTACCCACCTTCCCAAAAACATTTACGACATCTCTGGCGATGAATTGGTGGCCAAGCTCAAATACCGTCGCGACCATTTGAAAGAAACTGCCAAAGAATACTACCTGGTACTGGCCAAAGAAGTGGAAGTGGTAGGAAGCGAAAAGGAAGAATTCTTTAAGGTAGAACGCAAGAAAGAAGGCAAAACCGAAGTAACTGTATACCAGCGTGGCAAGGGAAGCAACAAGAAACACAAGGTATACCACCGTGTATTTAAAGACAGCGAAACCAAAGAAATTCGCCTGTACGGATTGGGGGGCAACGATTGGTTCGACATTACCGGTGAAGTGAAGAAAGGCATCATGATACGGATAATTGGAGGAGAAGGAAAAGACAAAATCATGGACAATTCTAGCGTTAGTGGCATGAAACGCCATACGCGTGTGTACGACACCAAAAAGGAAAATGAACTATACCTGGGCAAAGAATCGAAAGATTTTACTTCTGATAAAGACCCCCATATCAATACCTACAACCGTAAAGCTTTTGCCTACGATATTATAGCTCCGAAGTTGTACATGGGATTCAACAAAGACGATGGTATTTTTATTGGCGGTGGTGCCGGGTGGACCCATTACGGTTTCCGTCGTGAGCCTTATGCCTCACAGCAAAGCATTGTAGCCAACTACGCTGTAGCTACCAGTGCCTATAACTTTAAATACGAAGGCGACTTTACCCGGGTGGTGGGCAACCTCGACTTTAACCTGGTAGCTGAACGGTGGGCACCTCGCTTTTTGAGCAACTACTTTGGCATAGGCAACGAAACACCCAACGAAGTAGACGACCTGGATTATTATCGCATGCGGTTCAAGTACCTCAGCATTTACCCAGCGTTGAAAAAAGACAACCGCGAAAACAGTAAGTTTTACATAGGCCCACATTACACCAGCATGCAGGTGTTGGGTACCAGCAATAGCGAACACTTTGCCCTCGATAGTACCTTACAGCGATTTATTCTTACCGAAGAGGCCAACCTTACCCTTGCCGACTTTGAAGATAAAACCTATGTGGGGCTTAAATCGATGTATGAACTGGAGAATTTTGACGACCCTAACCTTCCTACACGAGGGTATTCGTTGTTGTTAGAGGGAAGCTACAACGCCAATACCGATGGCAGCAAATCGTACCTCAACCTCAAGTCTGAATTTGGTATTACCTTCACCGTTAAGCTGCCATTTCCTGTTACCATTGCTTCGCGGGTAGGAGGAGCTACTAATATTGGAGAGTACGAATTCTTTCAGTCGAATTTTATTGGAGGCATTAAAGAAATGCGTGGTTTGCGCAGGAACCGTTTTGCGGGTCAAAGCAGCTTTTATCAAAACAACGATGTTAGAATTAAGCTGTTCAACATCAACTCATACATCATACCAATGCGCGTGGGGCTATTGGGCTTTTACGACATAGGTCGGGTGTGGGAAGAAGACGATCGTTCGGATGTGATGCACAACAGTTACGGTGGTGGGCTATGGTTTAGCCCGCTCAATAAATTTGCACTGGTAGCAGGTTATGCCATTTCTGACGACGATGAATTGTTGAATGTAACGTTCGGATTTATGTTTTAAGAAAGGTGTAGCTGTCTAGCTGCGCCCGCACCGGAGCTTCCTCGTTCTTTACATACGCATTGCCCGCCTCTTCATCAATGATGCGTGCTTTGGTGTTGTCGTTTACCTGCAAAGCCATCAGGTGCAAGATTTCGGCTTTTAACGCTTTGTTGTATATAGGAAACCCTACTTCAACTCTACGACTGAGGTTGCGCTTCATCCAATCGGCAGAAGCTACATACACTTCATCAGCACCGTTGTTGTGAAACACATATACTCGCGCATGCTCCAGAAAGCGATCCACCACACTGGTAACCGTAATGTTTTCGCTAAAACCTGCTATACCAGGAACCAGGCAACAAATGCCTCGTACAATAATGCGTATGGCTACGCCGGCATTGCTGGCTTCGTAAAGCTTTTCAATCATCTTACGGTCTTCAAGGCTATTCATCTTCAACGTCATTTTTGCCAGTAGTCCTTGAGAGGCGTGCGCTATTTCACGATCGATAAAAGCTTCAAACTTCATTCTCATTTCATGGGGGGCTACCAACAAATGCTCGAAAGCTGGAGGGTGCTCTACGTCTTCCAGCATTTTAAACACATTGTTTACCTCGTGCCCCAGGGCATGGTCGGTAGTAAGTAGGGCATGATCGCAATAAATATTGGCCGTTTTTTCGTTGAAATTACCAGTGCCCAGGTAGGTGTAATGCTTCACATCATCCCCTTCTTTTCGGGCAATGATACACAGCTTGGTATGTACTTTTAGCTTCTCATAACTGTATACCACATTCACGCCTGCCTTCTTCATTTCTTCGCCCCAATGAATGTTCGATTGCTCATCGAACCGGGCTTTTACCTCGTCGAATGCCAGTACCTCCTTACCATTTTGTGCGGCTTTAATCAATGCCCTGGCTACTTTCGAATCGCTGGCCACCCGGTAAAGGGTAATCTTGATGGATTGCACTGCCGGATCGATGGCTGCTTCTTCCAAAAATCGAATCACATAGTTGTACGATTGGTAGGGGAAATGCAGTAACACCTCATCTTTGGCAATGGCATCAAACATGGCTTGTCCTTCCAACTTTGGATGGGGCAGGGGAGGCATCTTTTCGTATACCAACGAAGAGTTATCGGGTACAGGAAAGCTGAAAAATTCGTTGAAGTTGTGGTAGGCACCGCCAGGAATTAAATCTTCTTCCTGTAATTCCAATACTGTGGCAATGTGGTCTAGCACTCCAGAAGGCATGGCACTGTCGTACAAGAACCGGGAAGGGATGCCTGTAATGCGTTTTTTTAAACTCTTCTTAATCTTTTCTACCAACGAGCCTTCCAGCTCATCTTCTAAATACAGTTCCGCATCGCGGGTAAGCTTAACAGCATATGCGCCAACCACCTCTTGCTCAAACAGCAAATCTAACGATGCTTTGATTACGTCGCTCAGCTGAATTACAATGTGGTGCTCATCGTTGGGGATTACAAGAAAACGCGATAGGGCACCCACAGGAACATTGAGCATGGCATGGGCCAAAGCATTTCCCTCACGCACCTGGATGGCCAGGTACATCTGCTTGTTTTCTAAAAAAGGAACAGCTTGTGCCAGCCAATGAATCTGGAGCAATGGCAACACTTCGTTGGTGAAGTAGTTGCGTACGAAAGCCTGTTGCTGTTCGTTTAGGCCAGTGTGGTTCAGTAAAAAAATATTATTGGCCTTCAACTCAGGTAGGATTTGATGCCGAAAAATTTCACCGAATTCCTGTTGTTGCTCATCAACAGTAGCATTGATGCGTTTAATGATTTTCTTGGGCGAATACTCCAGCTTCTTTCGCGTTTTCTTCTTTAATCGAATAAGGCTGCGGTAGGAGGCCACACGTACCCGATAAAATTCATCGAGGTTAGAAGAGTAAATGGCTAAAAAGCGCAACCGCTCAATAACAGGAACCGAAGGATCTTTTGCTTCTTGTAGCACCCGGTAATTAAAAGAAAGCCAACTGATGTCGCGATTAAGAACAGGAACCGGAACTTCTTCAGAAACAGGAGGGGTTGGTACTTCCATAATTTATTTAATGATAAATGCAGCAATGAATGCAAGTACAGAAGCAATCATCCCCATCATAAATACCCAATAGCTGATGCGCAAATAGCGGTACTTTCGGTTCAATACTTTGCCCAGGAAGTAAAGGTCTCGAATCATTGATCCGTAAAGAAAATCACGGTCTTCCATCACCTTGTTCATGCCCCATTGAAATTCGTCGAGGTCCATGCTGTGGAAGTTGCCAAAAAATAACAGGTTGGCACGTTTCTTTTGAATGTCTTCTTTGGTAAAGGTGCCCTGGGTTACCTTGGGTACGGTACTCATGGTAGCGAAAACAATGGTAAGCACACATACACACAACAATATGATGGTGGGGATAATCAATACCGATCCGGTGCCAAAACGCGGTAGCAAGGCCGACAACACAATAGAAATAATAATGGCATTGATGCTGAGCATGATGTTGGCCTTGTTGTCGGCAATGGCACTCAGTTGAATGTGGTTACGCGACGTAGTGCGAAACATGGTTTCAATGCCTCTATCAGTGCGGTTTTCTTTTTCCTTTTGCTTGGCTGCCTTTTTTTGCAGTTTCTCAATGGTTTTCTGTAACTCTTCAACCGTTGGACCCGCCGAAGTGTCTTTTTTCGAAGCATTACTGGCAGGTGTTGCAGGAACGTTGGCCTGTTCTTCCATAGCGTTAAACTGATCTTTAATTTTTTGGAGCGTTAGTGCTTTTTGCTCGTTGTATTGTTCACGAGCATAAGTAGTAAAAAATGTATGTTCTTCAAAAAAATCGATGGTCATTTTCAACCATTCATATTCGCTAAAGGGGTTACCTGTAACGGTTTCCCACTCCTGGCGAAGCAACTGTGCTTTCTCGTGGTAGTTCACAGAGCCCAAATGATTCAAGTCGGCATCGCACAACACTTGTTCTACCTCATTTTTTGGCGATTGTGGCATTTTGGTGGCGCGAATACAGTTGCATACCGCTTCAATTTTATCAGCCGGGTATTTTCCTTCTAAGAAAGCCGTTGCAATAGCAACTCCTTTTTCTTCATGATCTTCATAACCCTGGGTATGACCAGTGTCGTGAAACAAAGCAGCAAGCTGTAATACCTCCATGGCTGCTTCATCCATGTGGCTGCCTTTACCTATAGCAAGAGAGGCAGCAACAATATCGTTGGTATGTACCTGATTGTGATAAGTGCAATTGGCCGGAAGCTGGGTGGTAAAAAGCTCTTCTACATAAGCGGAGGCTTCGGCTATGATGTTATTGGTTGCGGTCATGCGTTGTTACTAGACGTATCAAATTTAACTTTATTTTGCGTTAACGGTATTCGCAAGCCAATATTTTAGATGTAAACAGAAAGCAACATCGAAAAGCTAACCACAGTGGTACGGTTTTCATTTTACACAATAATTGAAGGGGAAAAGAGTTTCAAAAAAGATACTTTACCTTTGTAGTACATCCACAAGTGACTTTGAAAAGGGTTCTTTTATCCATAGCAATAGCAGCATTGGCTGCCCCTGGTTTTGCACAAGCCACCATGTTCGACTGTACGGATACCACTTTTTGTATTCCAGCCGTACCTGGCTTGCCACGCTCTAAAGGACTCATCATTAAACAAGAAAGGGTACTTGATTATAGCATCAATTCCAAATCGAAAAACCCGGCATTTCAAGATGCTAATGGGGAGGTGCGGCGCAACAAACGATGGCAATTTAAGTTGCGCATGCCTGTCATGAATAAAGAACACTTGAAATTGGCTGTCGGGATCAAGTACTTCCAAGAAGAATACAGCTTCAGTGAATTCAGCGATGCAACACATCCACTGTTGCGCAACCTCGAAGATCGGCCATTGCGTAGTTTGGGAGGAGTTGTGTATGCTGTAAAACCATTCCTGGGCAACCACTACCTGCTTTTTCGTGGCTCGGCCAACCTCAATGGCGACTACGGCAGCGACCAAAAGCCTAAAGGCGATTTTTTGAAGTATTCGGTAGCACCGTTGTATGGCGTAAAGAAAAACATCAACGTATCGTATGCGTTTGGTGTAGCATTAACCTACAACTTCGGGCGCACCATTTTATACCCGGTATTTGCTTACAACAAAACATTTAACCCGAAATGGGGCATCGAAACCTTTTTGCCTGTAAATGCCAGGTTGCGCTATACGCCAAACGATAAAAATGTGTTTTACGCTTCTACCTCCTTGCACGGGAGCAATTACAACATTCATTTTCAAGACACCGCCTTGCAACGACAAGAAACGCTTTACCTGCAAAAGTCGGAAATTAGATACATGCTTACCTACGAGCGCGAAATACACGATTGGTTGTGGATTGGTTTTGAAGGCGGGATGCGTTCCAACCTGGAATTCTCACTTTCCGATTCATATACCAGGAACAGGAATGTGTTGATTGATAGTCAGCTAAAAGATGCCTTCCTGTTTAACATCAGTTTGTTTGTGGTAGCTCCCCGAAAGTTTTTACGCTAGTCGGTTTCACACACTTCCTTTATTGCTTTCAATGCTTTGCCCATTACTTTACGTACGCCCAGGCGAAATACAGGTACCACCAATCGCCCTAAAAAGGGACGGGGAACATAATGGAATTCATTTCGAATGTGGGTGCCTTTCCCTTGTTTCGAAACAATAAAGTAGTTGGTAAACTCCCTTACAAGTGGAGGGTCAACGTTACGTTCGCCATACACCAGCTTATCTTCACCAAAGTTATTGGTTACCGTTTCAAACTCAATCAGCTTGTTGTTGACCATACATTTATGCGTACTGCCAACACGATTAATTTCTTTCTCGTTATACTCCAGCGAGTCCAACCCATCGCTCCATTTAAGCCGATGATCAAAATCAACAATGATGGGAAAAACATCTTTTACCGGTTTGTCGATATAAATTTCACACACCACAGGGTTATCGCTTTTCTTTAGCAACTTTTTGGGCGAAGGAGGTTCTACCAATTCGTGCAAACGCTCCATGGAGATGTAACTGTAGTCTACCTTGCCAATGGCATCGTATTCCGATTGTCCGGTTGCTGCTTCGGCCCACTCGGTAGAGGGAGAAGAGCCGTTTAACAACTGTTGGGTAAACAATGCATATTCGTTGCTATCTACCGTATTTTTGAGCAGCCTATGTGCCAATATAACATCACCACCGTGCGGCTTTTCAAAATCTTTTACTTTAATGAGTTGCATGTCGTTGCCTGCGTGTACAACAAACTTTAAGGTTAGTTCGGCAGCACTGGTGCATGCTCCGCAATCGCAGATGCGTTGTGTTTGGTACAGTTGCAGGTGGTTGTGGAAATTCACAAACATCTTTTTGGCCTGTGCAACCAACGCCTGGATGCCTGGCACTTCGCGGGGTTTAAAAAATAAAATGGCATCGCCTTCTATTTCTGCCACGGTGAGGTTAAGTTCGTTCGAATCAATGATCACCTCCAGCAGCTCAGAAATGATGTGCTGGCTGTGGTTCAGCTCGGTTTCGTTCACAAATTTGGTGAACCCACTAATGTCGGGAATAAATAGTAAAGATGCGTTTGCCACGTATTGGTGTTATGGTTTCTAAGTGAGTTAAAGATAGTGCTTTAATTGCCCTACTACAATAGTCGAACGAGGCGATAAAATATTTTAACGAAAATTAACAGACGACTTCATCCCCTGTCTACTTTTAAGGCTTTGAAAAGTGGAATGCAACCACTACTTTAGAAGCCTCATAAAATTGAACCAACCATGGGTACTTTAAAACTTATTTCCTGGAATGTAAATGGCATCAGGGCCTCCATGAAAAAAGGCTTTGCCGATCGATTGAAAGAAATGAATCCGGATGTGATCTGTTTGCAGGAAACCAAGGCACAAGACGACCAGGTACAGGAAGCGTTAACACCTGTAGAAGGGTATCACATCTATTCTAACTCGGCAGTGCGAAAGGGGTACTCGGGAACAGCCATTTTGAGCAAAGAAAAACCCATTAGTGTTACCCCTGATATTGGGGTAGAGGAGCACGACCAGGAAGGAAGGGTGTTGGCCGCTGAGTACAACGACTTTTACCTGGTAGTGGTGTATGTACCTAACTCAGGACGTGAGTTGATTCGATTGGACTACCGCAAAGGATGGGACGATGCTTTTAGAGCTTATTTAAAGGAACTGGAAAAAAAGAAGCCGGTTATTGTTTGTGGCGATTTAAATGTGGCCCATACCGAAATTGATTTGGCCCGGCCCAAGCCCAACTACAATAAAACAGCGGGATACACGCAAACAGAAATTGATGGGATGGATGGCCATGTTGGTGCAGGGTTTATTGATACCTTCCGTCATTTTTACCCAGAGAAAACGGGTGCATATAGCTGGTGGAGCTTTAGAGGAGGCGCTCGCGAAAAGAACGTAGGCTGGCGCATCGACTATTTTTTGGCCACCGCATCGCTGGCTCCGAAACTAAAAGACGCCTTTATCCTTCCCGAAGTACATGGCTCCGACCATTGTCCGGTAGGGCTGGAGTTGGATGCTTAAGCTAAATAAGGAGCAAACAAATCGTTGGCTGCTGTGGCATAAGTTTCCATTTGCTGGTCGGTAAACTCTCGGTAATCCATAAAGGCAATGCCTACAATGGCATCGATATCGCCACCTTTTGAAGCAATGGGAAATGCTACTGCCGCTGTAGCATCAACAGCTTTGGCTCCTGGCCTTACATCGCCTGTAGTATCATCTTTTAAATTGCATGTTTGCACCGGTTGTTCGCGCTCTAATGCCAGTCCGGCCATGCCTTTCCCTTTTGGAATTACCTGAATCAATTCCAATACTTTGGGAGGAATTTTAACGGTAGCCATCAACTTTAGCAGTTCCCCTTCACGGCGATGAATGGTGCCTGAAACGCCACCATGCTGTGTTACAAATTGCGAGAGGGTAGTTTCTATTTCACTCATAACGTTGTTTTGAACAGTAAAGATAAACAAGGATTTGGTTGCAATGGAATAAGATTACAACCGATGAGCAAAATCATAAGAATATTCCGTTTGAATTTCTGTTTTTTCCAATTGCAAAAAGCTATTTTTGTACAACTGTTCAACCATGAGTATACATCAAGTAAACCCTAATCAAGCGAAAGCTTTCTTACACCAATTGTTGGTACACCAACTCGATGCTAGTGAAGTAGCATGGGTAGAAGAGAAGAAGGCATTGCTAGAAGCGAATTATTCCATTCGCTCTTTTTACATGGCTTTTAGTGCCGTATCGCGTTTTGTTAAGCGCAAGCCAGTAGTTGTTGATGCGCCATTGGCAGCAGCAGCCAATGCTTTACGGGCAGGTTATTCGTTAGAAGACCGCACCGTAGATGAGGTGGTACGTGCGTTGTTTGTATTGCATGTGCCCACCGATGATCTTGCCGTTTACGAAAAAACAATGCACCAGCTTTTTACTACTGCTGATATGGCAGAGTTGGCGGCATTGTATGCAGGTTTCCCATTGTTTGCCCACCCTACTTTTTTAAGCAAGCAAGGAGAAGAAGGGCTGCGTACCAACATGTCGGGAGTGTTTGATGCCCTGGTGCTCAATAACCCGTTTCCTGCCGATCATTTCAGCGAAAACGCGTGGAACAACATGGTGCTTAAAGCTTTCTTTACTGAACGCCCCACCTACAAAATTCAACGGCAGGAAGAACGGCAAAATGCTACGTTGGCGCGCATCCTTATTGACTATGCCCACGAGCGTTGGGCGGCCCATCGTACGGTAGCTCCTGAGCTGTGGCGCAATGTTGGCCCGTTCATCAACGAAACTTATTTGCCTGATGTAACACGTGCGTTGAACAGCAACGAACCAATTTCACAACAAGCGGCAATTTTGGCATTGACACAAAGCAGTTATGCCCCCGCACAAGCCCTGGCAACACAGCACCCATTAAAAGAGGAGGTAGATGCTGGCACCCTCACATGGAACAGCATTGGCGAGGCCGTTTGGAACACCACCGCTTAACAACGAAGAACATGGAAAAGATGAAATTCATAGACCCGCATATTCACATGACATCGCGCACCACCGATGATTACCAGGCCATGGCAGCAGCAGGCGTGGTAGCCATCATCGAACCCGCCTTTTGGCTGGGGCAACCGCGAACGGAAGTAGGGTCGTTTAAAGATTATTACAGCAGCCTTATTGGTTGGGAACGCTTTCGTGCCAGCCAGTTTGGTATTAAGCACTATTGCACTATTGGCTTAAACAGCAAAGAAGCCAACAACGAAGCGTTGGCAGAAGAGGTAATGGAATTGCTGCCCTTATTTTTGTGTAAAGAAGGGGTAGTAGGAGTAGGAGAGATTGGTTACGACGACCAGTCGGAAACGGAAGACAAGTACTTTCGGTTGCAACTGGACTTAGCGAAGGAATTGGACATGCCGGTACAAATTCATACGCCTCACCGCGATAAGAAAGCCGGAACATCACGCAGCATGGATGTGTGTGAAGAGCATGGCCTGGCTCCATCCATGGTAATTGTTGATCATAACAACGAAGAAACAGTAAAAGAAGTACTCGACCGGGGCTATTGGGCAGCCTTTACCATATACCCCGGCACCAAAATGGGCAATGCCCGTATGGTGGAAATTGTAAAGCAATACGGCAGCGAACGCATTATTGTAAACAGCTCTGCCGACTGGGGCATGAGCGACCCCCTATCGGTGCCCAAAACGGCTGCACTGATGATAGAAAATGGCATTCCACAACAACAAATAGAAGACGTGTGCTACAACAATGCTTTGGCAGCATTTGGTCAGAACGGAGAAATGAAAGAAGAAGATTGGCTGAATACAGGCATTGATCAAACACAATTGTTTAGCGGCAATTCTATTCTACGTGGTGGCGTAGATCCTATTGTTCAAAAACTCAGCAACAAAATCATCGAGTAATAAATGAAGCGATTTTTGGCTTATCTGCGCTTAATGCGTCCTGCCAATATTGTTACTGCTGTGGCCGATATTTGCCTGGGATTTGCAGCTTCTGGTGCGGCAGCTCAACTATCTGTACAAGATTTTACCATCGATACAATTGCACCATTAATATGGTTGTCGTTGTCTACCATTGGCCTGTATGGCGGAGGGGTAGTGATGAACGATGTGTTTGATGCAGAACTCGATAAGGTAGAACGTCCTGAACGTCCTATTCCCAGCGGACTGGCTACAAAAAGTGGCGCTACCATCCTTGGGTTTGGGCTGTTGCTTTTTGGCATTGCCATGGCCTGGCAGGTGTCGTTATTAAGCATGTTGATTGCTGTGGCAGTGGCTGTGCTTGCCGTTACTTACGATGCCTGGGGCAAGCACCAAAAATACCTGGGTCCCATTAACATGGGGATGTGTAGGGGAGGGAATTTATTGTTGGGGGTAAGTGCTATTGCCCCAATGGTGGCAGTACACTGGTACCTTGCCATTATTCCTATTGTATACATTGCTGCCATTACCATGATTAGCAGGGGCGAAGTGCATGGAGGCAGCAAACAGGCGCTTTACGGTGCGGTGGTGATGTACATTGCAGTAATAGGAGCCATGGTGGCACTTACCTTACTGCCCAACTACCACGTAATGCGCGCCTTGCCTTTTCTTGCCCTTTTTGCAGCATTGATATTTCCTCCATTGTTTAGGGCCATTAAAGACCCGCAGGGCAAGAACATAGGAAAAGCAGTAAAGGGCGGCATTATTGCCCTTATTGTATTCGATGCTACCATGGCAGCAGGTTTTGCCGGTTGGAAATATGCTTTGATCGTAGTAGCTTTACTGCCAGTATCAATTTTGCTGGCAAAGAAGTTTGCAGTGACCTAGCGCGGAAGAACAACATGAGAGCACTTCATCAATCGTTTTCTGTACCATTTGAATACCAGGTATTGTTTACCCAACACCTGTTCGAAACCACCAACCATACCCTCTTGCAATTGCTGGAAGGAAGTGATGGCCCGGCCAAGGTGTTTTTTGTAATTGATGATGGGGTAGATGAAGCTCATCCGCAGTTGCAGCAGCACATTGAAGATTATTGTACCCACCATAACAGTACCATCAATCTACTGGCACCTCCAATGGTAGTGCCGGGCGGAGAAGCCAGCAAAAACGAGCATCAACACTACGAAGAGGTATTAAAAGCGGTAGACAACCATGGCATTTGTCGCCATTCGTACCTCCTTGCCATAGGAGGTGGAGCGGTGTTAGACATGGTAGGGTTTGCTGCTGCCAACGCCCACCGTGGGGTGCGCCATGTGCGTATTCCTACCACAGTATTGGCGCAAAACGATTCGGGAGTGGGCGTAAAGAATGGCATCAATGCTTTTGGCAAGAAAAATTTCTTTGGCAGCTTTGCTCCCCCTTATGCCGTAATTAACGACAGCCACTTTCTTACTACGCTCGATGAGCGAGATTGGCGATCGGGGATGTCGGAAGCGGTGAAAGTAGCCTTGATTAAAGACCCCATATTTTTTGAGCAGTTAGAGAATGATGCTACAGCATTAAACCAACGCGATGCGGCAGCAATGGATCGGTTGATACATCGCTGTGCCGAATTGCATTTGGCCCATATCGGTGGGGCAGACCCTTTTGAAAAAGGCACTTCACGCCCGTTGGATTTCGGACACTGGTCGGCCCATAAGCTGGAGCAAATGTCGAACTACCTTATTCGCCATGGCGAAGCGGTGGCCATAGGCATTGCATTGGATGTGGTATACTCGCACCTCGATGAACGCATTTCCCTTGCCGATGCACAACGAGTGCTGAACCTGTTTCATACGCTGGGCTTCGAATTGTACACCCCACACCTGGAGCGGGAAGCGTTGCTGGGCGGATTGCAAGAATTTAGGGAACACCTGGGCGGACGATTAACCATTATGTTACTGGAATCAATTGGTCGGGGAGTAGAAGTACATGAAGTAGATGAAGAAAAAGTGAAGGCCGCCATTCAATTCCTTAAAAACGGTGGTCATGCAACTGAATAATCACCACCTTACCTATTGCACCAACATTCATGCTGGCGATTCGTGGGCAGAAGCCTGGGAAGGATTACAAACCTACCTGCCAGCGGTAAAGGAAAAATTTTCGCCCCACCAGCCTTTTGGAGTGGGGTTGCGCCTGTCGGTATTTGCTTCGAGGGAGCTTAATGAAAAGGGCAGGCTGGAAGAGTTTAAAGCCTGGCTTGATGCCAACGATATGTATGTATTTACCATGAATGGTTTTCCATACGGTGGTTTTTATGCAGAGGTGAAAGACGAAGTACATTGGCCCGACTGGCGCACCCAGCAGCGGCTCGACTATACCATTGAACTGTTCGATCAATTGGCGGTATTGCTGCCCGATGACATGGAAGGAGGCATTTCTACCTCGCCACTATCGTACAAGCCGTGGCTGAATGAAGTAGAAACCTCTGCCGCTTTTGAGTTTGCTACGCGCCACATGGCTAAGGTGGCTTACCACCTTCACCAACTAGAAGCCAGCACTGGCCATTACATGCACCTCGATATTGAGCCCGAGCCCGATGGACTGATTGAAAATACTGCAGAAACCATTCACTTTTTTAAGCAGTGGCTCATCCCTAAAGGAGGGCAGTTTTTGCAAGAAGAGCATCAACTAACAGCAGCAGCAGCAGAGGCAATGCTGTACCGACACATTAATGTATGCTACGATGTATGCCACTTTGCGGTAGAATACGAGCAGCCTGCAGAGGTGTTTCAGCAGTTGGAAAACAACAACATACGTGTGGGTAAAATACAAATCAGTGCAGCCTTAAAAGCCGATCTGCCTGCTAACCTTTCGGAGCGAGCAGCAGTGATGGAGGCATTTAGCACGTTCAACGAATCTACCTATTTGCACCAGGTAATTGCACGCGATGCCAACGGTGAGTTCACCAATTACAACGACCTGCCAAAAGCCATGGAGCATGCCAATGCGCCTACAACAGTAGAGTGGCGTACCCATTTTCATGTGCCCATCTTTTTAGAAGAATACGGGGTACTACAATCTACCCGGCAAGACATTGTGGAGGTGCTTGATTATGTAAAGCAAAAAGAGGTAACCAGTCATTTAGAAGTGGAAACCTATACCTGGGATGTGCTACCTAAGACTATGAAAACCAACCTGGCCGATTCTATTGTGCGCGAATTGGAATGGGTAAAACAACAGTTGGATGCGTAAAACAGTAGTGATCAACGTAGTAGGACTAACCCCTGGGTTGGTAGGCGCGCACACGCCATTTTTGTCGCAATGGGCAGCCCAACGTAGCCAAACTACCATCGAGCCGGTATTGCCTGCGGTAACCTGCTCTGCGCAAGCCACCTACCTTACCGGGAAATGGCCTAATGAACATGGCATTGTGGGCAATGGATGGTATTACCGCAGCGATGCTGAGGTGAAATTTTGGAAACAATCGAACCATTTGATACAGGCTCCGAAAATTTGGGAGGAAGCCAAACAACGCGACCCTTCCTTCACGTCGTGCAACATGTTTTGGTGGTTCAACATGTATTCGTCGGTTGATTTTTCGGTTACCCCACGCCCCAACTACCTGGCCGATGGGCGGAAGATACCCGATATCTATACCCATCCGGCCAACCTGCGTGAGCAATTGAATGAAAAACTAGGACCTTTTCCTCTGTTTGATTTTTGGGGGCCTAAAACCTCCATCAAGTCGAGCCAGTGGATTGCTGATGCTTCCGTGCTGAACGACCAACTGAACGATCCTACGCTAACATTGATTTACCTGCCACACCTCGATTATAACTTACAGCGTTTTGGCCCCACCCACGAAAGCATTGTTACCGACTTAAAAGAAATTGATGGGGTATGTCAGCAGTTGATTGGATACTATGAGGGCAAAGGGGCAGAGGTAGTGGTATTGTCGGAATATGGCATTACAGCGGTGAATCGTCCCATCCATTTGAACCGTGTGCTGCGCAACGAGGGCTACCTTGCCATTCGCGAAGAGCAAGGGTGGGAGTTGCTGGATGCTGGAGCAAGCAAAGCCTTTGCGGTGGCCGACCACCAGTTGGCGCACATTTACTTGAACGATGCTTCCGTAAAAGAGTCGGTAAAAACTTTATTGGAGCAACAAGAAGGGGTAGAGTTGGTACTCGATGAGGCTGGAAAAAAAGAATACCACCTCGATCACCCACGGGCGGGAGACCTCGTAGTAGTGGCCGATGCCAACTCCTGGTTTACCTATTACTATTGGTTAAATGATGCCAAAGCTCCCGACTTTGCCCGTACGGTAGACATTCATCGCAAGCCGGGCTACGATCCGGTAGAGATGTTTTTAGATCCTAACATCAGTATGCCACTGCCTACCATTGGTTGGAAGTTGGCAAAAAAGAAAATGGGCTTCCGCCAGTTGATGGATGTTATTCCGTTGGATGCTTCGTTGGTAGGAGGATCGCACGGCCGCTTTAATGCCGACCCTTCAGATCAGGCGATTTTGATTGGCAACCATGTACCAAAGAACACAGTAGCGCCCACAGCCGTGTACGATATCCTACTACAAACATTGGGGGCTTAACGTTTCAATACCTTTTGCGTTACTACAACCTCTTCTTCACGAACGCCATTCAGGAAATAAACACCCGCAGGCAATTGCGGTAAATTCAGTTGCATTGTTGCCCGATCGATGGTGCTGGTATATACCAATTGACCAACTGCATTGTACAACGTAAGGCGGTCGATGCCTTGTGTTTGCACATGAAGCGTGTTGGTAAATGGGCTGGGGTAGCTGTTTACTACCGGAGCAGTGTTGAAGCGATCGTTTACTCCAGTGGTGCCCAATACGTTGAATACGCCATCCATACCGGCATGTACGTAGCATAGGTAGCGGTGTAGCCCTGGCACTTGAGCCACATAAGTTATCGTAGGGTTGTTTTGATCGATATTTTCAAAAACAACAGGGGCACCCTGGGGGAAGTTTTGTGTCCATACGGTGTGGATGCCTTCTACCCATTGCCACCGAACAGTATCGCCAACGTTTACCGTAATGCTGTCGGGCGAATAGGTCATGGCCAATACCTGGATAGTGTGCGTGGTTTGCGCATAAGTAAGGGTGGATAGTAGCAATAGAAAGCTAGAGAGAAGAACTTTCATGATGATGAGTTTAAGGGTTAAGCCCCTAATTTATAAATCAATACAATAAGTGTAAAGGTATATTTAAGCAAAAAGCTGGTACTTAGCTGTTTTGCTTTTTGTTGCCGTAGTGTTTCTTTCCACCTTTTCCTTTGTGGTTTTTCTTTCCTCTAAAGTTTCCGCCACCTTTTCCTTTTTTGCCAAAGTGTCGTTTCTTTTTGCCACCACCTTTACGCGGGCTGTAAACAGGTCCTTCGCCCAATTCGGTGGGTATGGGAAGTTTTTTTACTTCGGTTTCTATCAGCTGCTCAATGCGGTGAAACCGGTTTTGATCTTCCGGATCGATGAGGGTGATGGCGACCCCGGTTTTATCGGCACGGGCTGTACGTCCAACGCGGTGTACATAGTCTTCGGCATCGTTGGGCACGTTGTAGTTAATCACCAGGCTTATTTCTTTGATGTCGATGCCACGTGAAAGGATATCGGTAGCTACCAGGATGCGTGTTTCCTTGCTTTTGAATTTGAGCAAGGTTTCTTCGCGTTCATTTTGCTCGAGGTCGGAGCTGATGCCCGCCACTTTAAGGCCACGCTTGCGCAGGGCACGTACTATATTGCCCACCTTACTTTTGGTGGAAGAGAAGATGATAACACGTTCTAAGTCTTTGCCTACTAGCAAGCTTTCAATCACTGGAATTTTTTGCTTGTCGTATACCACATACGCTCCTTGCATCAACCCTGAGGCGGGCTTAGAGATGGCAATGTTGATGCTTTCGGGTTCGGTAAGGATTTGCTTGGCCAGGGTGCGAATTTTATCGGGCATGGTAGCCGAGAATAACAACGTTTGCCGGTTTTCGGGCAGGCGCTTTATGATGCGCATGATGTCGTCGTAAAAACCCATGTCGAGCATACGATCGGCCTCATCGAGGATGAGGTATTTGAGTTCACTAAAGTCAGCATACTCAAAATTCATGTGCGAAAACAACCGGCCGGGTGTAGCAATAATAATGTCGGTACCGCTTTCAAATGCTTTGCGTTCTTGCTCGTAGCTCGAACCATCGCCACCGCCATATACAGGAAAAGAGCTTACACCCGTAAAATATCCGAGTCCTTCTACTTGCTGGTCGATTTGTTGTGCCAACTCGCGGGTGGGAGCAATCACCAGTCCTTGCACCTTGGTGCGCTCTGGTGTTTGTATAATTTGGTTGATAACAGGCAACAAGAAAGCGGCTGTTTTTCCTGTTCCCGTTTGGGCACAGCCAATTAAATCTTTTTTGTTGAGTATGTGTGGAATGGTTTTTTCCTGAACTGGGGTAGGGGTTTCAAAACCCATCGCATCCAACCCCTCTAATAACTGCTCATCTAAATTGAAATCCCTGAATGTCAAAAGCGGTAATTTTTGTGAATATAGTGGTAATAATAGGCAATTCAGGGCGATTCTGCAATGCGAATGATGTTTTTTAGTACGTCCTAATAAGAAGTACGACGATTCTTTTGAAGAAAACACCTAGTTTGCTTCTATGCTGTTTACCCCCACATAACGGATGAAAAATACGAATTGAATAATGTTGATGAATTATCGGGTTTTACTCGCGCTGCCGTTTCTCTTTAGCACCTACATCACATCAGGACAAACCACAAAAAAACCATTGAAACAATGGAAAGTAACAGGCATAGCCCTTGGGGTAGGCATTGATGTGTTGGATTACAAACGGTTTGATATGAATACACTGTATGATTTTGCACCTGACATGAAGCGTTTAGGTTTTCGTTCTGAATGGTATGATGAAAAGGAAACCAGGGTAGGTGTTGGGGCGATGTTTGGAGGGTTTGTTTCAATGCAGCGTTGGGATAGCGATCAGAAGAAGTTTCGCAACAGTGAAGTGCATATAGGGGCAAACATAACTCCGATACATCACCAATCGTTAACTTATAGCAAGCATGAAATAAGCACAAGTGGGGGAGTTATTGAAACAGCAATTTTCACCAAAAAACACACCCAGGCAGATTTTTACGTAAAGTACTTGTTCAAAACAAAGGATGCAACGAGAATACGGGTTTTTGCTGGAGGAGGGGTGTATGGGGCTTTTGCTTTTAACCATGTGGTAGAAAGTACGCTGAGTAAAGAAAGTTATACCAATGCTGGGGCGTCGGTTATTTATAACCCTACATCGCCTATAGAAAAAGATGCCTTTGATGGTCGTTTAAGTTATCTTTTTCAGTTTCGTTTTCCCTTTGGTGTTTCCTGGAGGTTTGCCAATGACATGGAAATTGCTATTGCTGCCAGGCCAGGCTTTGGCTATCAAAAAGTGATTGGTGGAAGCACGCATCACCTGGATAGGTTGGGTGGGGTGTTGGCTACTTACCGTTACCTTCTTACTAAATAAACTGGCATGGCATACCGCAATTTTGTAAATTTATTTCGCTAACGATTGTGGAGAAGGATAATTTACCATACCAGCACCATGAAAACATTGTACACTACACTTACCTTGCTACTTACTGCTTCCATTACTTTTGCCCAGGAAACGCCTAACCCTACACCACCTAAAATGTGGCAAATCAACAGCTTTGGTACACATGTAGGCATTAGCTCCGATGTATACCAACGCATGAGCATGGACCATATGCGCGATTTTGCGACCAACCCCAGTGAGCTGACCCTCGATTTGGATGGCTATACAGAATATGCACATGCTGTGATTACCGGTGTGACTTTAGGCGGGTGGATTACCGCAAGTAAATTTAACGCAGCATCGGGCGAGTACCGCACCAACAGAGAGGTGCAGCTAGGAGCCAACATCATTACCGGCCGCGAATCGGCAGTAGAATACGAACGAGAAGAGCCTACCGCTAACGGTACAGAGTACCATTCGGTGGTGTATTGCGATATGGAGAGTGAAGTGAACCTGCACGGTGCTTATTTGTTTCGCACCAATCGCGAACGAAAGTGGAATGTGTTTGGTGGTATAGGGGCTAACATTGGCGCTACTTTTAACGATGCGATGCTCATTATTTTTAACCGTTATGCTACCGATAACAATGGCACTTTTATAGAAAGCTCTTTCGATGAGGAGGATGTGTTGGAATATGGTGCCAAACCCAGTTACTTACCCGCTTGTATATTCCTTATGGTTTTAGCTATAGGGTATCAAAACGTTTTGAGGTATCGCTTACCGGTAGAAAAGGCATAGGCTTTCAAAAGGTAATTGATGGCGATGGTTATTTCATCAAACGATCGGGGGGAGCTTTAATAGGCATTCGTTACAACCTGGCGCGCAAATCGTTTTAAGCAGCACGCTTCTTTTTTAAGAAAAAATCGGCAAAGAATAGCAGCCCCAACACTGCTACGCTGATGACTACAGTAGGAGAGAGGCTCCCAAAGAATCCATTTACGGTACCTATAATTGCTTTCGCATTGGCTTTTATTTCAGCAGCTTTGCCCGTAATTTCGGCAGAAGGAGAAGAAAACACAAAAGACACTACCAGTAACCCTACAAACATAGCAGCAATGAGGAACCATGTTTTTTTGCTGAATACCGGTTGGTAAACGATGCCTTCTTTGGCAGCAGCAATGCGTTCCATTACACTAGCACTAAATCCTTTCGAAGGTTTTTCAGCGCTTTTTTGTAACAATTTCTTAGTATGCTTGTCGTTCAGTTCGTTCTGCATGACGTTAAATTTATGAAATTTATAGAATCTCCAGCATTTCGTTTTTCAGTAGTCGTTGTAGTTCGATGTATAACCGCTTGCGCGATCGGTACAGTTTTACCTTTACATTGGCCTTGCTTAACCCGGTAATCTCATGGATTTCTTCTACTGAGTTTTCACTCAGGTAGTAGAGGGTAATTAACGTAGCTTCTTCTTGTGGCAATGCTTCAAGGGCTGCTGAAATGTATTGCTTTTGTTCTTCCATTTTTATTTGGTCGAGTTGCGATACGGTTTGCTCCATCACATGGTCGCCATATTCCCCCACATCTTCGGCCGCTGTTTCCAACTGTTTCTTTCGTGTTTTCGAAATGGCAGTATTATACACAATGCGGTACAACCAGGTAGAAAACTTCGATTCTTGCTTAAAGCTGCTCAACGATTGATAGGCTTTTACAAAAGTATCTTGCGCCACTTCCTCTGCATCTTCTCTATTGCGTACAATGCGCAGGGCAATGGTAAACACCATCTCCTGATGGCCATCCACCAGAAATTCGAAGGCTGCCATGTCGCCATTTAGCACACGTTGTATGTAATAAAGATCTTCTTGCTGACTCATACACTAACTATGACGCAAGGTATTTTATATCGGTTACAAATAAGGGTCATTATTTCTTTTTTTAATTTTTTTTCGAAAATCTGTAACCGGTTTCGATGGAGGTGCGTCAAAGCTGATGAGACGATTTAAAACGAAACTTTTACTTAACGAAAAAACTAGAGTTATGCATTTAGAAGAAATATTAATCCCCATTTCAGCTTTCGCCATGGTATTTGGTGTTGCTTACATCTTTTTCACTACACGTCATAAAGAACGATTAGCATTAATAGAAAAAGGTGCTGATGCAAAAATGTTTTATGCGAACCGCAAGGGCAACAACGCTTTAAAATTTGGGATGTTAGCCGTTGGAATAGGCCTGGGTATTGTTTTCGGGCAATTGCTGATGCGTGCCGAACTCATGGGCGATGAAGCCATCCCCGCCATGATGTTTCTTTGTGGCGGTTCCGGGTTAATCCTCTTCTACTTTATTGATCGCAAGATCAATAATCGTGCTGACTCGAACTAAGTTTCGGTTGAACTTAGTTTTGGTTAAAAGCCTCCTGCTTGCGGGGGGCTTTTCTTATTGGTGCAACTTCAAAAACGCTAAAAACTCTTGCTGAAAAGTAACTGTTTTGTCTTTGTTGTACCATTGTTGCACTTCTTTCGAAAATTCGCTGTAAGGTGGTTTGTTTTCCATGGCTTTGTATGTTTCTACCATTTTCTGCACTGGTGCAGGGCGGGGGCCCCAGCTCCCAACAATTTCCTCTTCACCATTAATGGCAATAAGCTTAGGAATGGAACGGCCGCCATTGGTAAGGTGCTGATCCATGAGGTCTAAATGCTCATCGCGCAAAATAAGGCGCAGCTCCAGGTTGGGGTTTAAGGTTGTTATTTGATGAACAATAGGAATGTTTTGTGCTGCATCGCCACACCATGCTTCGGTTAAGGTAAGCCAGGTATAAGGCGTATTGATGGCTTTTGCTGCTGCTACCAACTCATCGTTTAGCACCACTGTTTTATCCAACCGTTTCATGCGGTGGATGTTCATTTTGGTGTGATGCAAATACTCTTCTGAGTGGTTGGTGCCAGTAGTTTTACTTTCGGCATATAGGGCATCAATCATGGTACGGTAGGCTTCGTACGACTGTGATGCGGCAATCTTTTGAGCTAAGAATGATGTCATTTACCTTGTTTTTGGATTACAAAATTACTTGAAAAAAGGGTGCTTTAACGTCGGTGTGTAGACAAACATTGATTTAACTTTTTGTAAATTTGGGTGACTTAAAATCGTACCCCATGAAACTCAGTGACATAGCTTATGAGCGCCCCGACATTGCGCAAGTGGAGGAAAAGCTCTCTACCTTAATTGATTCTTTTGAAGAAGCGACTTCTTCGGAAGAGCAAAAAGCAACGATGGACCACATCAATGCGTTGCGCAACAACTTTGATACGTATTCCGAGTTAGCCAGTATACGCTACTCCATCGATACCATCAACAAAACCAACCAGGAAGAAAAAACCTTTTTCGACAATAACCGCCCGTTGGTAGACAGTTTAATTAACGACTACTACCGCGCATTGGCCGGGTCGAAGTTTAGAGATGATTTAGAAGAGGAGTTTGGTGCCCAATTGTTCGATATTGCCGAGCTTACTGCTAAAACCATCGACACTACCGTACTGGAAGAGCTGCGCCAGGAAAACCTGTTGCGCAGCGAATACATGAAGCTACGCGCTTCAGCCAAAATAATGTTTGAAGGCCAGGAGGTAAACCTCACCGGACTGGTACCTTACATGAGTTCGGAAGACCGTGAAGTGCGTAAAAAGGCACGGCAGGCACATGCCAATTTTTATGCTACCCATGGCGAGCAATTCGATCGCATTTTCGACGACCTGGTAAAGCTGCGGCACAATGTGGCCTTAAAGCTGGGTTTCAACAACTTTGTAGAAATGGGCTATGCCCGCATGACCCGTACCGACTACAATGCCGAAATGGTGGCCAATTTCCGCCAACAGGTGCTGGATTACGTGGTGCCATTGGCACAGCAGTTGCGCCAGCAGCAAGCCGAACGCATAGGCGTAAACAAATTAAAGTACCACGATAACGACCTGTTGTTTGCCAATGGCAACCCCAAACCTCAAGGTGCACCCGAGTGGATTGAGGAGCAGGCATTGGCCATGTACGATGAACTTTCGCCCGAAACGAAAGAGTTTTTCCGTTACATGAAAGATAATGAGTTGATGGACTTGGTGAACCGCAAGGGCAAGGCCGGTGGCGGCTATTGTACCTTTATTCCCAATACCCGCAGTCCATTTATCTTTTCCAACTTTAACGGTACTGCAGGCGATATTCGTGTATTGGTACACGAAGCTGGGCATGCTTTTCAGGTATATTGCAGCCGGGGCATTGAAATTCCTGAATACAACTGGCCTACTTACGAGGCTTGCGAAATTCATTCGATGAGCATGGAGTTTTTAACATGGCCATGGATGAAACTGTTTTTTGGGGAAGATGAAATGAAGTACAAGTACGAGCATGTGGTGCGTTCTATTTATTTTCTGCCCTATGGTGTGGCGGTAGATGAGTTTCAACACTTTGTATACGAAAACCCTGAAGCTACTCCTGCCGAGCGCAAGGCATATTGGCGTACCATAGAACAAAAATACTTGCCTCACCTCGATTATGAAGGCTATCCTTTTATGGAAGAAGGAGGCTTTTGGCAGGGGCAGTTGCACATTTATAAAATGCCTTTTTACTACATCGATTATACGTTGGCACTAATTTGTGCCTTCCAGTTTTGGCAAAAGAATGAGGCCGATAGCCAGGCGGCATGGATCGATTATTTGCACCTGTGTAAAGCGGGTGGCTCGGAATCGTTTTTGAAATTGGTAGAGTTGGCTAACCTGCGTTCGCCTTTTGAAACAGGTTGTTTAGAAGACATTGTAGACAAAGTAAAAAACTGGATCGATGGGGTAGACCAGGCCCAACTCTAAGGGAATAGTGCTATATTCGCACTCCTAAACCGAATTAATATTACAGACATGAAAGTACAACACTTATTATATGTAGCCGGTGTGGCATTGTTGGCATCGTGCGGTGGTGAAGCCACTACCGAAACCGCTGCTATTACCGAGCAAGCAGGCGCAGTAAGCACATTGAACAACGAGATGGACAGTGTGAGTTATGCCATTGGTGTAAACATTGGCACCAACTTTAAGAACCAGGAAGGGCTGGAAACCGTAAACCTTGAAGCGGTGTTTCAAGGGGTGAAAGATGCCAATGGTGGTGCAGGCTTGATGATGGATGAGCAAATGGCAGGCATGTACGTACAAAGCTATTTCCAAAAGGTACAAAACCGCCAGTTTGAAAAGAACATTACCGAAGGCCAAAACTTTTTGGCACAAAACGGCCAACGTGCTGAGGTAACTACTTTGCCTAGCGGTTTGCAATACGAAGTAATGAACGAAGGTACAGGCGCCAAGCCTACTGCTACCGATAATGTAACTACTCACTACCACGGTACATTGATTGATGGTACAGTATTCGATAGCTCGGTAGATCGTGGCCAGCCTGCCAGCTTTAACGTAAGTGGCGTTATTCCTGGTTGGACCGAAGCATTGCAATTGATGTCGGTAGGCAGCAAGTGGAAACTGTATGTGCCTTCGGAGTTGGCTTATGGTGCTAACCCACGTCCGGGTGGTCCTATTCAACCACACATGATGTTGATTTTTGAAGTAGAGCTGTTGTCGATCGACTAAGCAGTTCCAACGTTATAATATTCAGGCCCCGACCTCTACGAGCGTCGGGGCTTTTTTTTGTTTTTTTAAGAGTGCTTAAAAAGCCGCCCGCCCTGAGTCCCTGAGTGATTAGACCGAACGAAGAGAACGTCTGAATGTATCCCTGCCTGCCGGCAGGCAGGGAAGGGTGAAGGGCTTTTTTTATGCTTTCTCATCACCTCCACCGGTAGGTTCATCGTGCGTTACGTCTTTGCGAACCCGCTGAAAGCGAGGTGAAGCAACCTCCCGATATACATTTGCTGTTCATCGGGAGGTGGCTTCGCCCCCTGGTCTTCGACACCCCGATGGCTATCGGGACAGACTGACGGGGTGCTCGCAAAGACGTAACGCTATTGAAATAACATTTTTTTAATGCCCACCACACTACCTAATCCATGCCGTTATCCTGAACTTGTTTCAGGATCTTGTTAATGCTTACCTTTCATCACTTATACCCTGTTGAAGCGTAGCGATACTATGATTTGTTTTTGTGCGGTGTTTTTACTTTGTTTTTGTTAAGTGTAATGTTTATTTTTCAACATGGAATTAGAGGACGTAGCAAAGTTAGCACAGAACTATTTACGAGATGTACCAGTACTAGTTTTAGGTAGTGGTGCATCAATTCCTTTTGGATTGCCTTCAATGTGGACATTATCTCAGAAATTAGTTGAGGACATTAAATTCGAGCAGAAAGTTGATAAAGAAATTTGGGAGTTATTCAAGGCTGAATTGGAGACGAGTCATGATTTGGAAAAAGCACTTCATGATATAGAAATCAACGATACAGTATTGAATAAGGTTATTAATACCACTTGGAAGATTATTAATAATGACGATTTGATATTTTTTGATTCATTTCTTCAAGAAAGAAACTTGCCATTAAGTAGGCTATTGAATCGATTTACAACTACTGCAAGCTGCAGAATGTCAATCATAACAACAAATTACGATAGACTGATCGAATATGCATGTGCAAAGATAGATGCTAAGGTATTCACTGGCTTTACGTATAACTTTCCAGGTAAATTTGTGAGTACAATTAGTGAGGTGCCTAGTATTAGCTTCCCTAATCAAACAAGACAGATTGATATTTGGAAGGTGCATGGTTCGATAGATTGGTTTCAATCGACAAAAAATAACTCATGTATATGGATACCTCAATGTAAAAAAGTTCCCGAAAATTATAGGCCAGCGATAGTAACCCCTGGAACGACAAAGTATAAGCAAACTCATAATGATCCATTTAGAACTATTATGACTAATGCTGATAAAGTGATTGCCTCAGCCTCTACATTTATGTGTGTGGGTTATGGTTTTAATGATGAACATGTTCAGCCAAAGTTAATCGAACGAGTGAAGAACTTTGGTGTGCCTTTAGTACTGTTGACCAAAAAAATAAGTGAATCTACTAAAACGATTTTCTTGAATGGTAATATAGAGAAGTTTCTTTTGATTGAAGAAGGAGAAAGTGGAGGAAGTAAACTATACCATAAGAATGCTTTAGAAGGAGAGGAAATACTAGATTATAGTATTTGGAATCTTGAGATATTTAATAAAAAAATATTAGGATTATAATGTCACTTTTACAGTTAGAAGATGGTGAAGCAATAGGAGGAGTTTTCAGTGTTGATACTTCTTCTCTTGTGATTGCTGTTACAGATATCGATCAATTGAGAAGGCTGCAAGTTAACCAGCTTGTTGCGGTTCGTAGCTCCCGGCATGGTCAACATTTAATCGGGTTGATTAACAAAATTACTAGAAGAAGTATTTCATCAAATGCTGATACAAGTGCACAATTAGGTGAAGCAAATAATGAAGTAGTTTCAATATCTGAGAACTTTGTTAGAGTTTCTTTGATAGGAACATTTAAGGATGTAGAAGGTTTAAGCAGTAATGTTTTTAAAAGAACTCTTGACACAGTACCAGAAATAGATGCATTATGTTTCAAATTAGATAGTGATAATCTAACTAGTTTCATGAGGGCAATAGCATCTCAAAGAGCTGACAATGATAGTCCCTTAACTTTAGGGAGGTACTCGATGGATGAAAATGCAGAAGCATTTATTGACGGGAATAAGTTTTTTCAACGACATGCAGTGGTAGTAGGTAGTACAGGGTCAGGCAAATCATGGAGTGTCGCAAAATTGCTTGAACAGATATCGGAATTGCCCTCTGCTAACTGCATCCAGTTTGATATACATGGGGAATATCATACGATTAAACACGAAAAAGTACAACATTTTGTTATCGCGGGACCCTCGGAGAGGCATACTAAAGAATCGCTGCAAGAGGGAAAAGTTTTCTTACCGTATTGGTTATTATCTTATGAAGAAATGCTTGCGATATTATTGGATAGAAGTGATTCGAATGCACCAAATCAGGCTATGTTGTTTTCTAAAGTGGTAAGTGAAGAAAAACGCAAGTACTTGGAAGAAAACAACCTTAAAGATTTAATTGACAATTTTACCATTGATAGCCCTATACCATACAATCTTCAAGAGGTGCTACAAGAACTAAAAAATAAAGATGCTGAAATGGTTCCATCCTCTTCTGGCAAAGAGAAACAAGGCCCCTTTTTTGGTAGGTTAACAAGGTTTATTCAAAGATTAGAAGCAAAAATCAACGATAAAAGATTGAATTTTCTTTTCAATGTTGAAGGAAGTGGAATGTCACAAAATTGGTTGAGTGATTTTTGTTCTAAGCTTTTAAAGTCGTCATCTGACGGTGATAAGAAGGGAGTAAAGATTGTTGATTTTTCGGAAGTGCCTTCAGATATATTACCATTAATGATTGGTTTGGTGGGACACATCATTTTTTCTTTACAACAATGGACAAGTAGAGAAGATAGACATCCCATTGCGTTATTTTGTGATGAAGCACATTTATACATTCCTGAAAGAACAAGTGGTAATTCTGTCTCTGAGTTATCATTAAAAAGTTTTGAAAGAATTGCAAAAGAAGGACGAAAATATGGTGTTGGCTTAGTTGTTATCAGTCAAAGACCTTCGGAAGTTAATAGAACCGTTTTAAGCCAATGTAATAATTTCATTTCGTTGCGACTGACTAATGCTGAAGATCAAATTGTAGTAAAAAGATTGTTGCCAGATAATTTAGGAGGTGTAGCTGATGTCCTACCAATTCTAGATATAGGAGAAGCTTTAGTAGTTGGAGATGCTTCGCTTCTGCCAACTAGAATAATTATTGATGAACCAATGTTTAAACCAGCTAGTACAACGATTCCTTTTTGGATGAAATGGAGCTTAAAAGAGACAAATCAAAATGTTGAAAATGCTGTTATGAATTACCAAAAACAAACTCGAACATAATACTATATTGAAAAAGTAAGTATGATATAAGCGATTTTCAACTCTATATCATTAAACTTAGCCATGCTCCACCTCTTCAATTAAAGAGCAAAATCTCTCCCCCTTTTAGCACTTAATTCCCTTGTTCGTTAACCGCATTTTCACTATATTTATTCTATCTAAAATGTTCACCTTATGAAGAATCAACTATCTTTGCAAACCCCGTATGGTTTGGCAGGAGGAAACGACTGCCAGTGCGTGTGAACATGCATAGATGACCTTAGCGGGGCTTTTTATTATCTAAAAGTTCACGCTATGAAATTCCAACCTTACCAAACCGAAGAGTTTGCCCCGTTGGCCGAATGCATCAACAACGATTACGAGGCCAACCTCATTACCATTATCCGTAGATTGGATAATGCCATTTTCCTTTTCCATTTTTTAGATGAGGCAGAAAACATCCCCAATCTTTATCGACGTAACACCACTAACACCCTCAACCACATGAAAGAGAGCTTCATGGAAATGTATTACAACCACATGGGGTGGAAGGTATTGATGCGAAGCAAAGATTTGTAGTAGGCAATTTAAGCTATGCCCTGCCTGCCAGTATCTGAGTGGTTTACTTGACGTAGGAAAGTAAATTGTATCGAAGATCGGCCGGCAGGGAAAACCCTCCGGCCTTCGATACAATTGCTTTCTGCTTACCGCGAAAGCAATCGCTCAGACACTTCGGGTTTTAAATGACGTAACGCTATTGAAATAAAGGATGGGTTCATTCCTTCCCCCTTCGATAAGCGGGTAAGGGCACCTGGTCTGGTGTTATTGCCTTCATCACCCCCCAAATCATGTATTTTCATTAAAATACCCCTACTATTTATGCATCACGTGCTTGTGTTAATCGAAATAAGATTAATGCAAGTAAGTATGCACCCTCCCACCCTTGTTGTTTGCCTTTAATCGCCTATTCCAGTGCTGCCCAACAGTATTCTGCGCCTCTAGGAACGTATTCCATAGCTTTGGTAGCCTTATCCACAGCCCTGGGAGAGCATTCCGTACCTCATAGAGCGTGTTCGAGGCCTTAAAATTAGCACAACATCCAAGAGCTTTGGTAGAGCCATTTGTGAGTCACGGTATAGTGTTCTAATGCTTTGGTACGGTGGTGAGGAGCCTTAGTAATGGATCTACGAGCTCTGGTAGAGTATTCAAGCGCTTTGGTAGAGCATTGTGCAGCCTTAAAACTCAATTGTTAAGCTCAAAAATCACATTGTTTACTTCAATAATCGGGTAATTGACTTCAATTATCGATTGAAGGGGGAACTACGCCTTAAACTCCACATGGTATTGCACCCCTTGGGGAGAGGTTTCAAACGCGAGGGTACCATCCAGTTGTTCTACAAAACAATCGATCAATTCCTGGCCGAGTGATTTGGAGGCTTCGCGGTCGAAATCTTCGGGAAACCCTTTGCCATCATTAATGATGTTGTGCACGGAAAAATACGTATATTTATTAGCGGATAAATCATCATAAAAATGGCTGTTATTACATTGCAACCCGGTGAGTCGTTTGAGCACTACCATTTGGAGAAAAGTGAGACGTATTATGTTAATGGCGAAGTTCAATTAACCTTCGAGGGGAAAAGCATGTTGTTGACCGATGGGCATCGTGTAATCATCCCAGCTAAAACATCACATACCACAAAAAATATAGGAGTAGTGGTAGCACAGTTTGGTTGCAATCATACGGTGTATTCACCAGATGAAGAATCGATAGATGAGGGGGAGGGGGCAGAAGAATCTGAAGAGGAATAATCAATAAAGATAACTATTAATCAAGATGAATCATTATGGCAGTAATTACATTGACACCTGGCGAATCTTTTGAGCACTATCATTTGGATGAAAGCATTACGGCTCATGTGGAGGGTGAAATTCAATTAACCGTTTCAGGAAAAAGTACGCTGTTGACGGAAGGAGAAAGAGTAATCATTCCGGCCAAAACATCGCATACTACCAAAAACATTGGTAATGTCGATGCCCGGTTTCGTTGTTATCATCCGGTTACGGAGGGGGATGAAGCTGAAGGAGATGGAGAGGTGTTATAACGGATAGGTAGTTAAGAATGCGAAAATCAATAGAACATACAAATGGCTGAATTTGACAATTGGGTTGTTGGATCGGAAACCGGCAATGGAAAAATTGCGGAGGTATTTAATGTAAGGAAAGGAGAATTCATTATTTATCGATTGGAAGGTTCTGAAGCCATTGGCTACAACTCCGAGGAGAATATAGGAAAGTACTTTTCGTCGATAGGGACTGAATGGACGGATGTAAATAATCTTCTTACTTCATCAAGCCATAAGGATCGGTACAGAGGAAAGTTGGCTGCAGTAATGAAAGAGAGTTTATTGGGGAAAGTTGAGGGTGCGCTAAAGAAACTTGAAAAGGTACGGCAGGCGATCATTAACTATAAAACCACCATTGGTCGTATAGAATACTTGATAGGCACATTTTTGGTGGCTGCTTTTGCATGTTTGGTGCTCGGGATTCTAATTATTGTACCGATAAACTTACCCTTTAATGTGTTGATTTTGAAAGTGGTTATTTTTGGAATAATGGGGGGAGTATTATCGGTATCCATCAATCTCAAATCTGTTGAAATTGACGTCTATAGCGGCACTCGAATGATACACTTAATATTAGGAGGAACCAGGGTTATTATTTCAGCAGTGTCGAGCATCATAATTTATGCTTTAATCAAAGGAGGGATATTATTGGGAGTATTGGAGAATTCAAGTGCGTACTTGTTTTACGCACTTGCAGCAGTGTCGGGGTTCAGCGAGAGTTTTGTGCCAAACCTCTTGAAGAAAACAGCAGAAGATAAGTTAAATGGAGAAGAGGGTGCTACTTAATTTCGGCTCCATCACGCCTTAAACTCCACATGGTATTGCACCCCTTGGGGAGAGGTTTCAAATGCGAGGGTACCATCGAGTTGTTCTACAAAGCAATCGATTAATTCCTGGCCGAGTGATTTGGAGGCTTCGCGGTCGAAATCTTCGGGAAACCCTTTGCCGTCATCTTTATAAGTAAGGGAGTAACCATCGTTCATCTTTGCAATGTGCACCTGAATCATGCCTTCTTCTTTGTCTACAAAAGCATATTTAATGCTGTTGGTGGTCAATTCGTTTACCAATAATCCAAGCGGCACCATGGTATCTATTTTTAGCTGAATGCCCGGAGCATCTACCTCAAAGTTTACCACACCATCAATTAAATTGCTGTCGATGCGGTCTTTGATCAGGCTTTTTAAGTAGTGATCCAGCTTAAGGTCGGCAATGGCATCTTTTTGGTACAGTGCTTCGTGAATCAACGACATGGATTTAATGCGGTTGTTGCTTTCCCAAATGGCCTGCCGTGTTTTTTCGTCGTCGATGTAGTTCGATTGCAAGTTCAACAAGCTGGAAATTACCTGCAGGTTGTTTTTTACCCGGTGGTGTACTTCTTGCAACAACGACTTGTTGATTTTCACTTCTTTTAGCAAAGTGCTTTCGTTGTGTTCCAGTTGCTGGTTGTACGTTTTAATTTTTCGGTTGTACAGCAGCAGTACAATGATGATAAGCACCAGCAACGCCCCACATACTATTCCAGCAATGATGATGGTGTTTTTGCGTTCCAGTGCAGCATCGGCCAGGGCCTGATCTTTTTTAAGTAACTCGTTTTCGGTTTCCTTTTTGTCCAATTCATGGCTTGCTTCAAGCCGCCCAATTTCTTTCGATTTTTCACTGCTAAACAGGCTTTCACGGTAAACGGTAAACAGCTCGTAGTATTCCAGCGATTTTTCGAAGTCGCCCAATTCGCGGTAAATGTCCGACAGGTTTTTGCAGATGTCTTTTAGCAGCAGTTTAATGCCGGCATCTTTAGCAATGCTGTAGGCCCTTAATCCATGCTTTTCGGCTTGTGGGTAATTGCCCAATGAGTAATGCGTTTCAGAGAGGCCAAGCAACGCATCGGCTTCTTCTTTTTTGTTGCCTGTTTCTTCAAATATGGTAAGGGCATCCAGATAAAACTCAAGGGCCGCTTTGTAGTTGTTTTTCTTAAAATGCACATCGCCTATGTAGATGTAGCCCCTTCCAATGCCTGGGCGGTTTTTGGTGCGGGTATTGTATTCGAGTGCCTTTTGGTGGTTGTCCATAGCTTGCTCGTAGTTGCCCAGCAGCGTATGTATTTTACCCGAGTTGTTGAGGGCACCAGCAATGCTTTCTTCATCGTTAATTTTGGTGCTGATGTCGAGGCTAAGCAGGTAGTGTTCCAGTGCCTTGTCGTAGTTGCCCATTTGTTCGTACACCACCCCAATGTTGTTGTAGGCATTGGCATAATGATCTACCATGCTCAACTCTTCTTTTAGCTTTAGCGATTGGTAGTAATGGTCCAATGCCTTGGGGTAGTCGCCAATGTCTTTGTATACAATGCCCAGGTTATTGAGGTTGTGTGCCTGGTTTTTTAAGTGGCCAATTTCTATGTTCATTTCCAACGCATTGGAGTAGGCATCGAGTGCTTCGTAGTTGTTGCCCTGGTGAAAATGTACAATGCCCATATTGTTATAGGCGCTGGCTACTTCTTGTTTGTGGTTGATTTCTAAAAAAGTATTGCGCGCTTTCTTCAGGTATTCTATGGCCATGGGATACTCGCTTTGCACAGTGTATACAAAAGCCATATTTTTATAAGTATACCCTTCGCCAGGAATAAAATCTTGTGCAATGGCTTCTTCCAATGCCAAATCGGCATAATACAATGCCGTATCTTCATCGGTACGCCCGTATAGTAAAATGAGTTTGTTAAGGGCGTGCACCTTGTTGGTATCGGTGCTGGTGGCAGCCACTTGTTTTAGGCTGTCGATTACAGCATCTTGCGCACCGGATTTAAGCGGTAGCATGAATGCACAGCACAGGCTGAGGCAAGCTATTTTAGCAGCATTCTTCAATAATTGTAGCTTGTAGTAAGTACCCGCACCTACATGCAGGAATGCAAAGGTAAGGAAACCTCCTTAAACTAAAGTGGTTAGCCCATTATTTATGCAGTATGGAAAGGTAGCCTTGCCAGGGCTCCACTTCTTCTTTGTATTGTTTGGCCATTACCCGCGCTATTTGTGCAATATGCCCCAGGTCGTGTACCACCCAGGTGCTGAGCAATTGCTCGAGGGTTACAGTGCCAAACTCGGGATGTATGCCTTCCATGGCCAATGTTTTGGGGGTAACGGGTACTGCTTTTAATGCTTCGATGCTTTGGGTGCGCAGTACAGCAAACTCATGCAACAGATCGGCCAGTGTTTTGCCCTTGCTGTTTTCAAATTGTGCAAAACGATCGAATGGCTCGAAGTTTTTTTGCCCCGATAAAATGATGTTGACCCGTGGCATCCAATCGGTTTTTTCGCCATGGATAAGGTGACCCATGATATCGTACGAACTCCACGAGTCGCCCCCTTCATTTTGGTGTATCCACTCGTGAGGAAGATCGGCCAGGAGGGTGTGTAAGGTGTTGGGAGTGCGTTGTAAGATATTGATGGCGTGTTCGAGTTGGTATTGCATGATGTGAGTTTTGTACTAAGGTAGGGGATAAGGGGGTGAAAATACAGCCGATCTGCAATGGTTTGCCGTAGGAGATGTACTTGCGCTTCATACTTTCCTTCGTTGGGTCTGAACACCCAGGAACTCAGGGCAAACAGCTCAGCATGACCACTCCTTATCTCAATAGCGGACTACGTCTTTGCGAGCCCCGCTGAAAGCGGTCTCCCGATGCACAACAAATGTTCATCGGAAGATTGCTTCGCTCTCCGCCATGGGCGAATCGCTCGCAAAGACGTAACGCTATGGGCATGTTTGGTGCGACACTCAAGCACTTATTCAAGGCACTGCTTTTTCGCTTCTCGATGGCACTTTTTCCTCCGGCCGAAGCACTTTTTTCTTCAGCTGAAGTACTTTTTCCTCCGGCCGAAGCACTTTTTCCTCCAGCCGAAGCACTTTTTCCTCCAGCCGAAGCACTTTTTCCTCCGGCCGAAGCACTTTTTCCTCCGGCCGAAGCACTTTTTCCTCCGGCCGAAGCACTTTTTCCTCCGGCTGAAGTACTTTTTCTTCCGGCCGAAGCACTTTTTCCTCCGGCTGAAGTACTTTTTCCTCCGGCCGAAGCACTTTTTCTTCCGGCCGAAGCACTTTTTCCTCCGGCTGAAGTACTTTTTCCTCCGGCCGAAGCACTTTTTCCTCCGGCTGAAGTACTTTTTCCTCTGGCTGAAGCACTTTTTTCTTCACACGCATTCCTTCACTCCTGCGCAGGCAGGAGTCCATTGCTTATTTCGAACGTGCTTATGGTGCTTTACGTACTGTTGTTCTTTTCCTTTTGCGTTAGGGGTTGCAGTGGCTATCCTTTGCTACACACTATGCAAGGCCTTGTGGTGTTGATGGGGCGACAGCGGAGCCACAACAACAGCTTACCAGGGCCATAGGGTGGAGGAAAGATAATAGCGAAAAACCCGACCCTGACCCAACCGCAAGAAGGGGCGGGGGAACGCCCATACCTCCTCACTACTCACTTTCCTGCGAAGGTTCCCCTTTGATCAACAACAAAGTTGTTCGGGGGCTTGCTTCCCTCCACCTCCTGGTGGAACTCACAAAGACGTTTACTTTAATACATATTCCTTGATCCTTAACACCTCCCTCACGTCACACGTCACCTTATTCCTTTAACACGCCCTCACGTCCCCTTATCCCTTTGCCGTTAGGCACCTCGATAGCTATCGAAGCACTCACACTCACTCTCCTCCCTCACACTCACCACTCTCACCCACACTTGCATTCCCTACATTTTCCATTAACCATCTCCTGCATGCTACTTACTCCCTCTCACACTCTCCCCACTCATCTTCCTCTCTTTCAATCCCTTGCAACACCCCACAAAAAAAGCACTGTTTTTAGCAATAATTCACCACTAAATTCCGTACCTTTATATAGAACCATTTAGGACAAAAAATGAATGTCCCCAACACCAACCTGCCGCGAGTGGTGATCGTTGGCGGGGGCTTTGGAGGGCTAACGCTCGCCAAGAAGCTCAAACACCAGGAGGTTCAGGTAGTGCTGATTGATCGGCACAATTACCATACCTTTCAGCCGCTGCTGTACCAGGTAGCTACTGCTGGTCTTGAACCCGACTCCATTGCATACCCCATCAGAAAAGTGTTTAAAAACCGGAAGAATTTTTTCTTTCGCATGGCAGAGGTAGAACACATTGTTACCGAAACCAATACCATACACACCAATATTGGGGAGTTGCCCTACGACTATTTAGTAATGGCCACAGGGGCTACCACCAATTTCTTTGGTATGGAAGGGGTGGAGCGTGCCAGCATGCCCATGAAAAGTGTTACGGAGGCATTGGACCTGCGTAGCATGATGCTGCAAAATTTTGAGCAGGCGCTGCTTACCAACGATTTGGCAGAGCGCGAAAGCTTGATGAATTTTGTGATTGTGGGTGGAGGACCTACGGGCGTGGAGCTGGCAGGGGCACTGGCTGAGTTGAAAGACCATGTGTTGCCAAAAGATTACCCCGACCTGGACATTCGACGGATGAACATTCATCTCATTGAAGCAGCGCCTCGTGTGTTGGCAGCTATGAGTGAGGAAGCCAGTGCCAAAGCATTGCAGTTTTTGAAGAAGCTGGGCGTTTCGGTATGGCTCGATACAGCAGTAACCCATTATGATGGCGAGTTGTTACACACCAATCAAGACATTGAGATGCATGCCCGTACCTTAATATGGGCAGCAGGGGTGCAAGGAGCACCAGTGGCCGGCATCGATGTGTCATCGATGGGGCGTGGCAACCGTATTTTGGTCGATGAGTTTAACAAAGTAAAAGGCTATAACAACATTTTTGCATTGGGCGATGTGGCAGCCATGATTACGGAGGCTACGCCCAAGGGCCATCCGATGATGGCCCAGCCGGCCATTCAACAAGGCGCATTGTTGGCCAAAAACCTCATGGTAATGCATCGTGGTGGTACCCCAAAAGCATTTCAATACAACGACAAAGGCTCTATGGCTACCATTGGCCGTAACTTAGCAGTGGTAGACCTGCCTAAATTCAAATTTCACGGCTTCTTTGCCTGGTTTGTATGGATGTTTATTCACCTTGTTTCGTTGGTGGGATTCCGCAACAAACTGGTAGTAATGATCAATTGGGCAGTGAGCTATTTTAAATTTGAACGTGGCGTACGCCTCATCATTAGGCCGTTTAAACGCAAAGCCGAAATAGAAGAAAAGGAACCAACAGAGCACCATGCGTAAACTTAGGCGCTGGCATGTGTTGTTGGTAATGTTGCTGCTCATGGTGCTGTTTCGTGGCAGCCTGTTTCGAGCCATGGTAGATTATGAAATAGTAGGCGAGCGGCCGCAACAAGTAACACCATTGGGCGATTTAAAAAGCACCATCCACCAATGGACCGATGCGCACCCCAATGCTACGCTAAACGACATGGTCAGCTTTGCCCTCTCCATTACCTCTTCCTTAACATTTACCAGCACCCAAAAGGGGAGTACACCCGAACAAATTTATGAGGGTGGGGCAGCACATTGCGTAGGGTATGCCTTGCTATTTAATGCGGTAATGACCGAAACCATTGCGGCATTGCAACTGCAAGAACAATACCAGTGCCGCCACGAAGTAGGAGTCATTTACCTGTTTGGCATCAACCTCAACGAGGCCATCGACCATCCTTTTTTTCGCGACCACGATTTTAACAGCATCAAGGATTTGAAAACGGAGGAGGTACTTTATATCGATGCCAGCCTTTACGATTATACGTGGATCGATCGCGTAAATTGATGAGGGCAACAATGATTGTTTCGATGAACAGTTAGGGCAATGGCACCGGCTCGCGGTTATCGTTTACCTTCACATAAGTATAATCGCCCTCGGTCACCAAAATGCGGTTCCCCTCATCGTATTCGCGCGTTACAAAAGCTTCGATGTGTACAGTGATAGAAGTACGCCCTTTACGCACTAAGTCAACATAGCAGCACAAGGTATCGCCAATAAAAACAGGCTCCTTAAATGTGGTAGAATCAATGGCTACGGTAACGACGCGCCCTTTGGCAATTTTTCGACAAAACACACCACCGGCAATGTCCATTTGCGAGAGCAACCACCCTCCAAAAATATCTCCAGCAGGGTTGGTGTCGGCAGGCATGGCCAGCACTTGTATGGTAAGTTTTCCTTTAGGGGTATCGCTCATAGTTATGGGTTTGGAACAAGATACGCATAAACCCATAAAGTGAAAAACAAAAGAGGAGACCGTGTACAGCCTCCTCTTTTGATGGTTAGGAAGGGGGTTAACCCCAGTTTTCGATCTTAATGTTCATGTCTTTGGTAGCGCCACTGGTAACGCTAGAGCTTTGGTCGCACACATCATCAAAACCAAAAGCATAACACAACTGATCCTTGCTATTGGTGTGCATGATTTTAGCAAAGTGGTTCACCGGCTCATTGGTATAGTACTTTTGAATCATAGCATTGCTTCCCCAGCTGTTTTTGGTGCTGGTTGGCGTTTCCATAAACACAGTGCGGTACATGGCAGCTACAATAAACTTTTCGATATTCATTTGCGTGGCATTGCCTTGTGCAAATACGCCCTTACACATCATTACCTCCCAGTTTTTGGGCTTGGTCAGTGCCAACACTACCGGGCCATTTAATTCGGTGCCGCTGTACCAGTTGAATACGTTATCGGTTACCTTGCCAGTATATGCATCGCCACTGATGTAAATGGTGAGTGAGTATTGGTGTAATGGCTCCAACATTGATCAATGTAGTTGCTGTAAAAATCAGTAAAGTAAGTAACAACACTTGCCGGTAAGTTAAGCCCTGGTGCAGGGTTGTTGCCATTAGAGTCTTGTCCTGCATGCTCGGGCGATAATATGCGCAAGGCTTTTCCCTTGCCCGATGAGTTGATGACCAACGATTGGAAATTGGTGTCGCTGCAATTTTGGAAAGCTTCGATAACGGTAGAACGCTTGCTGCTAAACCCAACAATTTGCTGGTTGTTGCTGGTATCGGTTAGGGTGAGGGTAATGGGAAACCCCATCGCATCTACAGTGGTAGTGTCGGCATGCACAGTTTGTGTGCCTGCCTTATTGTAGGTAATCTCTACCGTTTGGAAATAGGTACCATACCCTTGCAACCCTGGGTTGGTAACCGAAGGAGGGGCAAAGCCAATACAGTCGCCATTGGTATCAAAGCTGTTGGGGCAAAAGGGCAGCCATTCGCCCAGCGAAACAAAGATCAATCCGCTGTTGATATAAGCATCGTCGGGAATGGTAAAGGCATACTTGTCGTTTACCTTAGGCAAGGCACTCAATTCAAAAGAGTAGTTGGCAAACTTGTCGCCACCCATGCAATTTTTGGCATCGCCAAATGGATGCGATAAATCACTTTGCTTCATCGGATTGAGGTTGCCATTGACATCAATCCAGCAGAAAACATTGTTTCTGTTGTAAGCGATGAAAGCTACATAAACTTTGTCGTCGGAGTATTCTGCCGACATGTCATTGTCAAACGAAATCGTGTAACTCATGTAATTTGGTTTTTAAGGGTTAAATGTGGTGCATTAGGTAGGTTGTGGTTTTCAGCCTACGTAAAGCCTGCTGAAGATACAATACACCAAAACCTTATCAAAGAGACACAGGGGGGACAGCCTATTTTTCAGTAGGTTTGCTGGTGCTATAAATGCCTTATGCAGTAAACGAACGCAGCCATAACACACCTTATTCAGCGATTTGAATAGCAATGCCTACCGAAAGCAGCGTAGCTCCACTAGGCACACCTGGTAGTGGCAGTGTGGTACATTACTCGCTATACCGGGAAAGAGATCATGAATTTGGTACGCGATTACATTGTTAAACAGTGAGGTGGTACAAAGCAGTTACCCACTTCGCTATTACAGCAAAGCATTGTTGTTTTCTACCCATGCTCGAAAAAACTGGGTGCTCCCTGATGTAAAGGCTTTAGATTGAGCTAATACATGGTGTTGCCGTTGGCTGTCGTGTCTGGAATTTGCTGCATCGCATCCCAGTGCTCTACAATTTTTCCGTGCTCGTCGAACCTAAAAAAGTCCATGGTGACGTATTCTTCATTGCCCGGCCATACCTGGTGGGTGTGCAACGCCACTAAATTTCCCTCTGCTACTGCACGCACAAACTCAATGCTTTTTTCTGGGTATTCTCTGCCCATCCGTTCAAAGTAATCGATAAAGGGTTGTGGCCCATTGCCCACCAATGGGTTGTGTTGAATGTATTCATCGCCAACATACAATTTTACTGCTTCAGCAGGGTTCCCTTCGTAAGCCATTTTATAAAAGGCGATGGCATTGGCTTTATTGGCGGCTAAGTCTTGCGGCATGGATGTGGTTTTAAATGGATACAATGATCAATGTATGGTTTTATTGCAACATCTGCTATATGAATGCGTAAGAAAGATGCTGAGAAGCCGGTATAACAATGCCTGCTTTTACCACGTTAATACAATGGGGATACAATTGTTTCCTAAGAACCATTAAAAACCACACCTTATGAATATACACGCTCAACAACAGCCAAAGCAATTGCAACAAGCAGCGGCACATCAGGTGCGCAACAACGCCACATCTCAATTCAAAAACAACCGACCGGAAGTGCAGCAACAGCAAAGCATCCAACGCATGGTGAATGAAGCCCAGGGAGAAGTAGTGCAATATGCATTGCCCCATGGAGGATTAGCCGATACCAAGGGGTATTATAAATCGGTAAATGGTGCGAAGAACAAGCCCTACAAGGGAGGGCGCCCGTCTAACTTTAGCACGAAGTTTAAGGTAAGCATGGTTAAGCATCAATGGGGAGGTTCTTACAATAAAAATACCGACCTGTGGCATGTACAAAGTGTTGGTCCTTCGGGGGTAGTATTGCCTACCAATGCCATTCAAATCGATCATACCATACCCTGGGCCTCAATTGAAAAAAAATTAAAAGAAGACCCCAGTAAAAAGCTCAGTGGTTCGTTCCTTAACAAAGCGAAAAAGGAAGGATATGTATTGCCTTCGGGCAAACAATACTCAATGTATGCAGCACGCATGTACTACCACGATGCAGATAACTTAAAGCCGTGGGCAGGCTCGGAAAATGCTTCGAAAGGAAAGAACATGGACAGCATTGATGTGGATGCGCACGAAGGACTGAGAAACCGCGCAGCACGATCGGCTGGAGTGCACCATGAGTTTTTACAAGCAGCAAACGAGGCTTATCGTGAGTGGGGAGAGTACCCACAAGATAAACAGCAGATTATGGATTACATGGATGATGTAGACTTTAAAATGATTGATGTGGCAGGAAGTCTGGGAGCGATGTAATTAACGCACCCCTTTTTCAGGATACTTGCCATCAATGTTGCGGTAGTAGTCCATGATTTCGGCAATGTCTTTTTCGGCATCGCCAGTAGGGTGAAATACTGGTCCAAAGCCACCGGTTTTTTTGGTGTAGTCGATGTAGCACAATAAAATGGGCACCTTGGCTTCAATGGCGGTATAGTAAAAGCCTTTCTTCCAGCTTTCTACATAAGAGCGTGTGCCTTCGGGCGTAAAAAGCACGAAGAATTCTTCATTGCTGGTAAATTGCTTCGACAGTTGATCGGTAAGACGGTTGTTTTTTGAGCGGTCTACCGGAATACCGCCCAACCCTTTAATGATGGAGCCAATAACAGGTTTAAATACTTCCTTCTTAATTAAGAAACGGATTTTTACCTTAAATAGGCTAAATGCCAGTCGTCCAATAAAGAAGTCCCAGTTGCTGGTGTGTGGGGCATGCACAATCACCGCTTTTTTGATTTCGTAAGGAAACGTAGGGTCTATTTTGAACCCCAATATCCACAACATGAATTTCGAAAACATGAAAGCAAAGGTAGGATTTTCATCGTACCTGCCTATTGTTGCTGCATGGCGGCACTACAATTGCGTGCTAAAGAGTCGCCCGCGAGTTGATATTGATTGCTCCAGGCCTGTTTCCAATTGGAGCAGGCTTTTACAGGCATACCCAATCGGTTATAGATATTGCCAATGTGGTAAAACAACTTGCCTTTGTCTTCTTCCCAAATTACAAACAGGTAGTCGAAGTCGGCCTGTGCACCAGTGGTATCGCCCAGGTGCAAACGCGTTTCGGCCCTGGCAATGTAATCGTTGTACTTGCCATAGTTTTGTACCGATTTATCGAAAGCGTCAGCAGCGGCTTCCCATTTTTTCAAATACATTAAACACCATCCCAGGTGAAGGTAACGTTGATTTGACCGAGTGCCCAATCGAATGCCTTCCTCTATATCAACAACAGCGCCTACAAAGTCTTGCAGCTGCATTTTACACAAGCCCCGGTTGTAATGATTTTGAGCTACTTCGGGTTTTATTTCAATGCACCTGCTGAAGGCTGGTATGGCCTCAGCATATTTCTGGCTTTTATAGAGCCTGCTGGCTTTCACTTGTAAATCGTCGTATTCGTTTTCGTTGGGGTTGAAAATGGAATAAATGGTGCCTATAACAATAAGTACCGGAACCCATATAAACTTGCCAAAAAGCACGCGTGATGCTTCCTTGCCATCTACATCGGTAGAGCGAAATTTGGGTGGTTTCAATAAACTCATAGTGCACAGTTGTTTTGAATAGAATCTTTAACCATCATAATTCTTCTTTCGCGAAGGGCATCAAGGTTGCGCATGCCAAAGCGAAAAGTATCGGTCAATTGTTCATCTAAAAAGTTGTTCCAGTGTTTACATGCCGCAGCGGTGTCGCCTGCAAGTATACGAACATTGCCCATTTCGTAAAAAGGAAACCGATCGTTTTCGTTACTCAAACTCAATGCCTGTTGCACATCAGTTTCGGCAGCAACACTATCGTGAAGCAATAAGTAAGCCTTAGCCCGGCATAGCAAGTATTTTTGATCTTCAGGCTCCATAGCAATGGCCTGGTGGTAGTCGTTCAATGCTCCCGAGTAATCTTTTACCTGTACCTTGTATTCACCCCGAATAAAGTAGTCGTAAGACTCTACTTCATCTCCCAGCTCAATTTCTTTAGTGCAATGAAAAATGGCTTTTTTGTAGTGCCCCAATGTTGCGTGCATGGTGGCCATCCTGCTGTGAATCATTGCATCGCCATCATCTTCAGCAAGGCATTGGCTATACAGTTCAATGGCTTTGGGGTAATCGCCAGCCCGGTAGGCATCAAAGGCGGCATCCTCCCACTCAAGGTAATCGGCATTCCACCAATTGTAAATTAAGCTGCCTACTGCAAGGCAGCCAATAATGCCCCATTTAAGTAGTGTGCCTGCGGGGACAGGAAATCCATTACTCATAACAACTTGTTTTAGTTCAGCACAAAGTTTTCGCTACGAGTGGTGCTATGTATGCCCACCTTGTCGTGCAACGTTACTACATAAGTATACGTGCCTGCGGGTGTTTCGCCCGGAGTAAAGGTGGCATACAATAAAGGGATGATGTTGTTTTCGTATTCCAGTGTTTTGTGCAGGGTACCATCAAACAGGTTATCTTGATGAAACACTACCGTGCCCATCTCGTCTTTCACCTGCATGTCCATTTCCACCCAGTGCATTCCATCTTCACCTACTTGAAATGGCCCGGCATCACGCAGTACAAAGTAAACATTCTCACCACGGTCAAATACACCGTCGGGATTGCTTACCTGCTCGCCTTGTTCATTGATGCGCCCAAAGAAATGATCGCTAATCATCAGTCGGTCGCCAGAAGGCGCAACAATGGTGAACTTTGACGATTGAGAGGCCTTTCCCGAGCCAAGCTTGTCGTAAATAACCAACCTAAAAGTGTACTCACCTGGCGCTACCGACTTTGTATTGAAAAAAGTGGCAAAGGGCGATGCAGCCATGTTGTTTTCCAGGTCAATGTGTCCTCCTTCTCCCAACAACTCCTTTTCGTGCAAAATCACTTTGCCCGATGCGTCCAGCACTTCAAGATTCATCTCAAACCAGTTCAACCCATCTTCTCCTTTTTTAAATGGGCCGGCATTGATGAGTACCATGTGTACTTCTTCACCTTGTTCAAAAACATTGTCGGTAATTTTTTCAAGGGTACCATCATCACCCATGCGGGCAAAGGTTTTATCTTCCACCCCCAGCATAAAGCTAACCGACGATTCGTTGGCTTCGAAATTACACGCTGTGAATAAGGCTATGATGGAGAGCAACACAAATTTTCTCATGGTAACGAATGTACAAAATGTTGGGGAACCGATGAAACAAGGGGCGAGTAAGAAAAGACGTCTATCGTCTGGCGTCAGGTGTTTTACCCTTAAGGAGCGAAGTTAAAACATACGAAGCACTTTCTATGTGCGTTATTTCTTGTGCGCAAGTAGACAAGATGGAGCTTACCACAATTCCTTGCGGTTTGCACGTTCGTTTTTCGATGGATGTACGTATTTTAGCGTCCTAAAATTTTCTCATGAGCATGCATGTAAAGTTGGTGGCTCAAACCACCGGTATCACTGATCGCAACGTAAAGAACACCATCGAATTGCTGGAGGGAGGGGCTACCGTACCATTCATTTCTCGCTATCGTAAAGAAGCTACAGGTAACCTGGATGAGGTGCAGATAACAGCTGTAAAGGAGCAACTGCAAAAGCTGAAGGATGTTGATAAACGTAGGGAAACCATCGTAAAGGCCATAGATGAACAAGGCAAGCTTACGGAGGAATTAAAAGATCGTCTACAAAATACCTACGCACTGTCGGAGTTGGAAGACATTTACCTGCCCTACAAGCAAAAACGCAAAACAAGGGCTACTACTGCAAGAGAAAAAGGACTGGAAGGACTGGCGAAAATATTGATGAAGCAGCAAGATTCCAACCCTGAAGCGAGGGCAATAGCTTTTGTGAAAGGGGTTGTGAGCGATGTAGAAGAGGCTCTGCAAGGCGCACGCGACATCATTGCCGAGTGGGTAAACGAAAGCACTGCAGCACGAAATACTACCCGGCGTTTGTTTGCCAGGGCCGCCGTTATTAAAGCAAAAGTGGTGAAGGGAAAAGAAGAAGAAGGAGAGAAGTACAAAGACTATTTTAAGTACGAGGAACGACTCAGCCGCTGCCCTTCGCACCGTATGTTGGCGATAAAAAGGGGAGAGCAAGAGGGCATATTGCGGGTAGGCATTGCCCCGCCCGAAGAAGAAGCATTGCAGCAATTGGAACGAATTTTTGTGAAAGGGAATAGTGCGGCATCTGCCCAGGTAAAACAAGCGGTAAAAGAGGGCTATAAGCGACTGTTGATGCCTTCTATTGAAACGGAATTTAGCAACGGTGCAAAGACCAAAGCCGATGAAGAAGCCATCTTGGTATTTGCACGTAACCTGCGCCAGTTATTATTGGCATCGCCCCTGGGGCAAAAACGCATTTTGGCCATCGATCCGGGATTTCGTACCGGATGTAAAGTGGTGTGCCTCGATGAGCAAGGCAACCTGTTGCACAACGAAACCATTTATCCGCATGCCCCTCAAAAAGAAACAGGGAAAGCAGCAGCAAAAATAAGTGGATTAGTAGGAGCTTATAAAGTTGATGCCATTGCTATTGGCAATGGCACTGCAGGAAGAGAAACCGAATATTTTGTAAAAAAGATTCGCTTTAATCATGATGTACAGGTGTTTGTAGTGAATGAGGCAGGCGCTTCTATTTACTCGGCATCGAAAATTGCACGAGAAGAATTTCCTAACTATGATGTTACTGTACGCGGTGCAGTTTCTATTGGAAGGCGATTGGCCGATCCTTTGGCTGAGTTGGTAAAGATTGACCCTAAGTCGATAGGAGTAGGGCAGTACCAGCACGATGTAGACCAAAACCAACTGCAGGCCAGCCTTACCAACGTGGTAGAAAGCTGCGTGAATGCCGTAGGAGTAGATTTAAATACGGCCAGCAAACACTTGTTGACCTACATTTCAGGCCTGGGGCCACAATTGGCACAAAACATTGTGGATTACCGCAAAGAGCATGGGGCGTTTACTTCGCGTAAGCAACTCAAAAAAGTGCCGCGAATGGGCGAAAAGGCGTTTGAGCAATGCTCGGGATTTTTAAGAATACGCAACGGCATCCAACCTCTCGATAACAGTGCCGTGCACCCCGAAAGCTATCACATTGTAGAACAGATGGCCAAAGACATGCGCTGTACGGTAACCGATTTGTTGAACGATGAAGCAATGCGCAAAGGCATTGCCCCTGAGAAGTATGTGGGTGAAAGCGTGGGTGCATTAACCGTCAAAGATATTTTGGAGGAGTTGGCTAAGCCCGGACGCGACCCAAGGCAGAAAATTAAGGTCTTTGAATTTGCTAAAGGCATACATACTATTGATGATTTGCAAGAGGGAATGGTGTTACCAGGCATTGTATCTAACATCACCAACTTTGGAGCGTTTGTAGATGTAGGGGTAAAACAAGATGGGTTGGTACACATTTCCAACCTGGCCAATGAGTTCATTAGCAATCCGGCCGATTACGTGCAATTGCATCAACATGTAAAAGTAAAGGTGCTGGAAGTAGATGCAGCGCGTAAACGCATCCAGCTTTCCATGAAAGATGTAGATTAAGGCATACGTATATTATTCGATCAATAGCTTTATTACCAGTTTTTTTTTCTTAAAACAAACCGTTTCAAAAGTCCGTATTGTGTAAAATGCGGTTTTTCCTGCCTCCATGGTTGCCCTATGTTTGTACCGAAAACAAATTGTAGCAATGTTAACCGAAAGAAATACAGCATATACGCGAATTAAGGTAAAGTCTGTAGCAGGCTTGTTGCTGTTGTGTATTCCAGCTTTGGCAATTGGTTGGTGGATACACAGTTTCAACGCGGTTGATCACCATGAAGGCAGGGTAGCGTTGTTCAACAGTTATCTTCCTGAATTGTTAAGAGGAAGGCATAGCATTACGTTGCTCAACCTATTCCTGACAGGTGTTGCTATTGCCTTAAACGTAGGGCATTGGAGCAAACGCAGTGTGGCGTGGAAAATTATTGCCATTTTAGTAATAGGGGCGGCAGGATTGCTGTTTTGCCTCAACTTGTTTTCATTGTTATAACAAACAGGCATTTCAATCCTCAACAGGGATTTCTACTCATATTTCGTTCATAGTACCATCTGTTTCACCCGAAAGGGTGGAGCAGACGGTACTTTGCTAACCTTAAAACCATTGTTATGAAGACCATTACACACACCTTCAAAGCAAAAGTTGTACTGAAATGCATGGCATTGCTCATGCTCTTTGGCTCTTGCAGTAAACAGTTTCGTTTTAACTTGTCGCAACGCAAATATGGCCACCTTAAAAAGGTAGGAAAACGAAAATCGAACCTGGTGTTCACCAAAAATGAAGACGGACAACGCAAAATCTTCACCAACAACGATACGTTGGTGTTTCAGCGAAACGAACTAAAAATACGTTTGTGGGATAAAGGTGCCGTTGATGGAGATGTAGTTTCTGTATTTGTAAACGACTCGTGCCGTATTAAAAGGCATCGATTAACCCGATGGAAAAAACGATTTAAGCTAGAATTTCGCCACCGTACCACCAATACCCTCACCCTTTTTGCACATAACCTCGGAATATACCCACCCAATACCGGTGCGTTGCTCATTAGCGATGGACAAAGGGAAGAGGAGTTGCTATTGAAAGCTGACCTGCAAACGGAAGGAACCATTACCATCATGATTAAATAACACAACAAAACAGGCGGTATTACGTATGGATAGTAGCACATGAAGTCGCTATTACTCATAATAGGTGTTGTTTTTTCTGTTGCCGTGGCAGCACAAACCCACCGGGAAATAAGTGGTAGGGTAGTGGATGCGTCGACCGGTGAGCCTTTGTCGTACGTGAACATTGGGGTAAAGGGCGAACCCCATGGCTGTGCCAGCAATGCTGATGGTAATTTTACACTTAAAATTCCCTATGAACTTTGGGAAAGCAATGTTTACATCCGTTGCTCTTACATTGGTTACCGCTCATACGAGCTAGCAGTGCAATCGTTAGAAAAAACACCTGATATTCCTTTGAAGCCCGCCGCCATTCAACTGCAAGAAGTGGTAATTGAAGGGATGGAAGAAGGACTTACTGCAGAAGAAATTTTGCTGCGCGCCTTTGGAAGCATCAAAAACAACTATCCGCGCGAACCTTACTTGCTGCAAACATTTTATAGGCATTATTGCAAAGAAGACACCAGCTATGGACGGCTCATAGAAGCGGCAGTAGATGTGTACAATCCCCGCGGACATCAACGCTTTTTTAATCACCCACGTAGCAAGGTGGCATTAAGGGTAAACCAATTGCGCAGGAGCTACGACTTTACACAAAACTTTTTGAAGCACGATGCGATTTCTATCTACAGCTTGTTGGAACACGATTACACAAGCTATGAAACTCCGCTGCATGGTGTGCCTACCAACTACAGTTATCAATTGGTAGATACCACCTTTTTTGATGGGGTACCCGTATTGGTGATTGCCTATCATTTAAAGGAAGATAGAGGGGGAAAGGAACGCCATGAAATGACCAGGGTGGATGGAAAGTTGTATGTGGCCGAAAATACCAATGCCATTCTGAAAATTGAAGAAACCGACAGCTTGCTCATCGCAGAAGGGCAAGAACAGCGCATGGATGCTTTGCACTGGATGCTGGTATTTCGCGAATACGAAGGACAGTACTACCTCAACTATGTGATGGAAGAGGGGTATACCACAGAACAAAAGCAGTTGGAAAGTGGCGATACACTTAGTTGGGATCACTTTTTTCATGTAGAAATGATGACCAATAAGGTAGTAACAGAAGGCATTAAACCCTTTAAAGGCAAAGAACCTAATCGGGAGGCATTGGCAAAGATGCCCTACCAACAAAAGTTTTGGGATCGTTATACTACGCTACAGCAAACACCACTCGACAAAAAGATACTACAAGATTTAGAAAACGAGTATTCTTTGCAGCTACAATTCCGGGAAAACCAACCTGACCATCATTAGTGTTCGTCGATTAAAGTGGTAGGGCAAACACTTTTTCTTTTCGCGATAAGATCACAATAATCCCCCCTTTCAAGCGCACATAAAATGTTGATTTTTAACAAATAGAGCTATATTTGTGAAATATAGATTTCTGGTAGGAAAGCTATTATTTCGCTTATTGCTTTACTCTTCGTATAAAATTTGGTGCTTTTAGGGGCAACCAAAACTTATTTTTGTAGTCAATACAACAACAACTGTTTATATACTTTGCAAAAAGTGAAAACCCTCTACTATACAACTTTCAGCTATGAATCACCTAACCTGTTCAGCTGCAAACCCTCTACTTCAACAGCTCTCAATTTTAGCCATTGCACTCCTAACCTTTGGTCAGGTGAGCGCCCAAACCACCGTTTCGATAGCGGATGGTAGTGTAGCCACATGTGGCGGCACACTGTTCGATACCGGAGGGCAGGGAGGAACTGGCTACCAAAATGGGGAATACTTTGTGTTGACCATTTGCCCGGATAACCCTAATGATGTAATTACGCTAGATTGGTTAACATTTAACCTGGATCAAACCAACACTGCTACACCTCCAGCCAACAACCAGGATAACCTTACCATTTACGATGGTGATAATATTCTTGCGCCAACGCTGGGAACCTATACCGGTTCTCAATTGCAAGGACTGTTAGTATCGTGTACGTCGTTAAATACTACGGGGTGCTTAACACTGGTATGGAGTTCGAACAACCAGGGTACGGGCATTTTTGCAGCCAGCATCACTTGCGATACGCCATGTCAACGCCCTACGGTTGACCTTGTAGCACCTGTCGGAAGTCCTCAAAAACTATGCATTGGCGAAGACCTTACCTTCGATGGCAGTGCCTCTTTTGCAGCACCTGGATTTAACATAGCGCAATGGATTTGGAACTTTGGCGATGGCAATGTTGATTCAAATGGAACAGCTATTGCTACCCACTCGTTTGCTGCACCGGGCGAATACCTGGTAGACCTTTTTGTGGTAGACGATAATGGTTGCATCAACAACAACCGCGAAACTGTACAAGTGTTGGTAGGCACCGAACCTACTTTTACAGGAACTACTGCCGATACTACCTTGTGTTTAGGTGAATCGGTATGTTTAGATGGAGTGGTAAACCCTACCTTTTATTCCGGGCAGCCCATCAACTCATTGGGTGGAGCTACATATTTGCCAGATGATGTAGGACAGTGCTTTACAGCCACCATCGATTTTGCCGGTTTTACCCCCGGGCAAACGCTGTCGAACATTGGACAATTGTTGGGCATATGTGTTAACATGGAGCACTCGTTTATGGGCGACCTGGTTGCTACCATTTATTGCCCCAACGGACAAAACGTAATCATGCATCAGCAAGGTGGCGGCGGTACGTACATCGGCGATCCTATTGATATTGACGACCCTAACCTCCCTGGTATAGGGTGGGATTATTGTTGGGATCCCCTCGCCAGTAATGGCACCTGGGTAGACAACTCTGGAGGAACCAACCTTCCTCCCGGTAGCTATGAAAGTTTAAACCCACTTGATGGCCTGGTTGGGTGTCCATTGAATGGCACCTGGACGCTTGAGTTTTGCGACCTGTGGGGAGCCGACGACGGGTTTGTATTTGGTTGGAACATTGATTTAGATTCTTCTTTGTTTCCTCCCGTTACCACCTTTGAGCCTGTGTATGGAGCGCAATGCGACTCTACCTCCTGGGCTGGTGGCGACCCATTGGCAGATGCCATCATTACATCTACCTCGGCCGATTGCAATCAAATTTGCATTACCCCAACCGACTATGGAACATTTGAATACATCTATAGTGCTACCGACGATTTTGGGTGCACCTACGATACTACCATTACAGTAACAGTAAGCCCCGGGCCTACTGTAGATGCAGGCAACGATACTACCATCTGTGGTAACGGCACTCAATTGCAACTGAATGCCGTTGGAACAGGAGGTATTGCACCTCCTCCAGGTTGCGACTATGTATTGAACATGTACGATACTTTTGGCGACGGTTGGAATGGCTTTGAAGTAGAGATACTCATCAATGGTGTTTCTATTGGTACCTTTACCTTTGCCAACGGCAACTTTGCCACAGCCAACTTTACGGTGCAAGATGGCGACCTGATTCAAATCAATACAGTTTCAGGTACTTTTGATGGAGAGGTATCGTATGAAATTGTAGATGCTGGTGGGAACATTGTATGGAACGATGGTACTAACCCCGCCATTGGCACAGGCGTTTGGAATGGAGTTATTTCTTGTCCTAATGCACAGCCACCTTACAATTACAACTGGACTCCTACTACAGGGTTGAGCGATCCATCCATTGCAGATCCTGTGGCTACCATTAACGGCCCCATAACTTATGTAGTAGAAGTGTGGGAACCAGGTCATCAGTTGTGTTCGATGACTGATACCATTGTGATTAGTGTGGCACCAACCCCTTATGCGGGTACCGATAACGCGGTAACAGTATGTCCGAGTGACCCGGCTTTTGATATGTTTGGCTTTGTGGGCAACAACCCTGATTTAGGTGGGGTGTGGGAAGATGCGAATAGCGTTGCAGTAAGCAATATGTTCAACCCATTGACCGACCCGGCAGGTGTTTATGCTTACATTGTAGACAATGGCGCTTGTCCGGCCGACTCGTCTTTTATTACGGTGAATGTATTGGTAGGGCCTTATGCAGGAACCGATAGCACCATTACCGTTTGTGCCAACGACCTGCCATTTGATATGTTTACCTATGTAGGAAACAATCCTGATGTAGGAGGTACCTGGGAAGATCCGAACAATACTCCAATGGGCAATATGTTTGATCCTGCCATCAATCCAGCAGGGGCATATACCTATATTGTAAATGGAGGACAGTGTCCGGCCGATTCGTCGGTAGTAACCATTAATGTAGGAGTTAACATGAATGCTGGTAATGACAGCACGGTTACTGTTTGTTGGGATGACCCTGCGTTTGACTTGTTTGGAGCGCTTGGCGGTACGCCCGATGCCGGTGGTGTTTGGGAAGATGCAAACGGCAATGCCATAAACAACATGTTTGACCCTGCTGTAGATTTGCAAGGCACCTATACCTATATTGTTGACGATGGTATTTGTCCTCCCGATTCGGCATTCGTTACCGTAAACATTTTACAACAAGGCGATCCTGCTTGTGGTTGTCCACTAGAGAGCACAGTAGCATTTACGAACCCTTTATGTGCAAACAGCTGCGATGGTACCATTACAGTTACCGATGCATTTGCACAAGAATTTAGTATTGATAATGGAGCCACCTGGCAACCTTCAGGCACGTTCAACAACCTTTGTGGAGGCACTTATACGGTGTTGTCTCGCGATATAGCCTGGGGAGCTATATGTGTTGATACGGTAACCGCTACCTTAACCGATCCGGTAGCCATGACACTTACTTTTACTGCTACAGATGTAAGTTGTTTTGGAGCCTGTGATGGTACTGCCAATGCAATAGTAGCAGGAGGTACCACTCCTTATGCATATACCTGGAATGGCTTAGGCGGAAATAACGATACGCAAGTAAATGGAGTATGTGCTGGAGTACATAGTTTAACAGTAACCGATGCCAATGGCTGTTCGGTAGATACATTAAACTTCCCCATTACAGAGCCTCCACAGTTGCTGATTAACAATGTAACAGCTACTGATGAAACATGTCATAACGACTGCGATGGTACCTTAACGGTTGATGCAACGAATGCGCTAAACTACAGCATTGATGGAGGAGCAACAACACAAGCAACCAATGTATTTACCAACCTTTGTGTAGGCACTTACGATGTTTGGGTACAAGATGCCAATGGTTGTGTAGTGAATACCAATGCGGTTGTAAGCGGTCCACCACCAGTGGTAGCCGAGTTTACAGCAAGTCCTCAACCCACTACTATTTCAAATACTGAGATATTCTTTACCAACTTATCGCAAAATGCCCTAACTTACAACTGGAATATTGGAGGGTTGGGTACATCAACAGATGAGCATCCATCATTTGTTTTCCCGGAAGAGCCCGCCAATTATGAAGTTTGTTTGGTGGCTACCAATGCTTTTGGATGTTCGGATAGCATTTGCCACCAGGTAATCATAGATGATGAGTTGATTGTATACGCACCCAATGCGTTTACACCCAACGGTGATGGTACCAACGATTACTTCCAGCCTCTTGTAAATGGACACGAGGAAAGTGATTTTGAGTTGTTGATTTACAACCGATGGGGGCAGTTGTTGTTTGAATCTTCTACATCGAATTTAGGGTGGGGTGGAACCTACTTTGGAGAACCGGTACAAGAAGATGTTTATGTATGGAAATTAAGAGCTGTGGCCACGTTCGACGGAGAAGTTCGTGAATACATTGGCCACGTTACGGTGATTAGATAATCCCGAAAATTTGAGGTTACACAAAAAACCGATCTGTTGTAAAGCAGATCGGTTTTTTAATGCGTTAAAAAGTTAAAAGGTGCTTATTGCGGTTCGGTCAATAACACCGAATCATCGTTAATCTCATAACAAGTCCCTTCACAATATTCGTTTACCGTATTGTGTAAGCGAAAGTCGGCCTGCACGGTAGAATCATTGTCAAATGTTACAAATGCAGTATAGCGCCCCATAGGAAGGGTATAAGATTCGTTGGCCGAATTCTGCTGCAGTGTTGTGTGCAAACTTCCTACGCCAAACAATATGGTTCGGTTGTATATTTCCACGGTCACCGGATAGGTGTCGTCGCAATCGAGGTGTACGGTAAGTTCAGCCTCAGTAGGTGCTACATCGTATGTGTCGCAAACCCTCCACGAAGGTTGCTGGTAACAATCGTTTTCTTCATCGTATTTGGCACATCCTGCTAAAGCTGTAATGGCTACAAGGGCTAACAAAAAAAGTATACGTTGTTTCATCATGCTAAGTATTAATTGTTGTATAGGGTATGGCAAAGACTTTGCCAAAGTTGTTCACTGTACGTAAGTGCTGCCACATAGTTACAAGAGGAACTTTAATTTTGGCCCTGTATGTTCAAAACCCTCTCGAAGGTAGAATTCTACAGTACGTTTCCATTTTTTTCCTTCGGGAGCAGTCACATCAATCCTTTTCCAACCCTTTTTACTACCAAATTCTTTTACACTATCTAACAAGGCTTTACCAACACCTTTCGAACGATAACGTGGAGCAATGTACAATTCATTGATAACACCATAGCTGCCATTGGCATAGATGGCAAAACTTTCTACCAGGGTAAGCAGCCCAACACCACTCCCTTGTTCGTCGCGCGCAACGAACACCGAGAATTTGTCGCGATTTTTTTCCAGATCGGTCGATACCTTTTTTCGATTAAAGGGTGCCGTACTACGTGTGTCTTCCAATTCTAACAGCAACATTTCGGCAAAAGTGAGGGCAGGTTCAAGGTCTTTTTCCAGGTTGAGTTGTTCGATTTTCCAGGAGCTCATATGGTATTGATATTAGGGTAGAGTACTTCAAGGTATGAAATATTGCTGAAAAAATGTGCACCGGATTATTTTAAGCACAGCTATAATTAACGGCCAATGTTTTGAAACCTTATTCTAAAGGCAGTACCTGGTTGGGGTAGTTGTTCAATGGTGCCATTCAATTGTTCGGTAAGTGTTCGGATCAATTCCATGCCTAATGATTGCGATTGCTCCCAATGAAACCCTTCGGGGAGTCCTGCTCCATTATCTCCAATAATCAACTCATATTGCTGGCTGCCCAGGCGTTCGATATGAATTCGTATTTCTCCTTTTTCTTTTCCTGCAAAGGCATATTTTAAAGAGTTGGAAATGCACTCGTTCATAATAAGCCCTAGCGGAATAAGGGTATCGATGTTAAAGGTGGTAATGGATAATTGAAGGTCAAGCTCTATGGGAATATCAAGTTCGTAGGTGCGAATTAAACTGTTGGTGAGTATCTTGATATAATCCTTTATGCCAATGTGGGCTAAATCTTTCGATTCGTACAACTTTTCATGAATAAGCGCCATAGAAAGCACCCGGTTTTGGCATTCTTTGAATAGCTTTAAAATTTGTGGGTCTTCAACATGATGCGATTGTAGGCTCAGCAAGCTGTTGATGACTTGCATGTTGTTTTTTACCCGGTGATGAATTTCTTTGAGCAATACTTCTTTCTCTTTATTCTTACTCGATATTTCATCGTACGACATTTGCAATTCTTCCACCAGCTTTTGTAGCTCTCGTGTACGCTTTTGCACTACCTTTTCAAGCTTACTTTGCTCCTTTTCCAATCGGTCTTGAACAATGGCTTGCGAAAGACGACTTGAGGTGATGGAAGCTACAATAGTTAGCAATTCAAGGTGTTCAATGGTGAAAAAATGCTTTTCCGAATGTTCTGAGTCAATCACACCAATGACTTCACCTCCCGCAATAATGGGAACTGCAATTTCCGATTGCCGGGCAACATCATCGGTGATGTATCGGGGGTCTTTTGAACAGTCGGAGATAATTTCTCCAACTCCGGTTTTAGCTACCGATCCTACAATGCCCTTTCCCAGGGGCAAGGTGATGGGGTTTTTGATGTCGAATGCCTCCGGGTTTTTTGGGCCATAAGCAGCTTGTTGTACCAGCAATGCCCTTGTTTCATCAAACAAATAGATCACACAATCTTCTAAATCTAACTTGGCAATCACATTCTTTGCTACATCCCAGGCAATGTCGCTAATAGTGTTTTGTTCTATGATGGAAGTAGCAAAAGCATTGATAACGCTCAGGTGCCTTTCTTTACGCTTTAACTCTTCACTCTCTTTTTTGAGGTGCTGGTTTTCCTGCTTTAATTGTTCCAAGTCGTCGGTAGACATCCCAGTAAGTTAGTAAAATAGATCATTCGTAGGAAGTAAAAATAAACAATTACCGGCAGCAGGCAACAATAAATACGCCCCACATTCCTACAATATGGAAGTGGGGCGTATTGAGAGTGATATGGAGATTGGTTACCTTGCGATAAGCAGCTTACGGGTAGTTATTAAAGTATTGTTAGTATAAGCTTGTACATGATAGATGCCTGCAGAAAGCCCGGCAACAGATAAGGATGCGTTTGTACCAAACTGATTGAATTGGGTTTGTTGCACCATTTTACCAAGGGCATCAACAATATTGATTTGAACTGCTGACGTTATAGGGCGATCAAATGATAAGGTGATGTTATCGCCATGAGCTGGATTGGGAAAGAGTTCAAGGTGTGGTGCTGCTTCTTGCTCGTTAATAGCAAGAGGACCACTGCAATAATCAACTTTTGTTATTGATACATTGGGGGCAGTTATGGTAACCGGAACCATATTAATGGTGGTGTTGTTTTGAGTAATGAATGAGGTTTCTATGGTAGGCTTGTTGTGATTGACACTGGTAACTGTTACCTGATCGGCCCCGCAATCAATAGAGGAAAGATCCATATCTAGCCCAAAAACGCCAACGGTGTTTATGTTGTTGTTATTGTCTTTACCGTGAACAAGTATAGTTCCATTGCCACTTATAGCAAGGTCGCCAAATGGGTCGTAAATGCTTAATTCTTTTGATGTAATAACATCACCATTTTCATCTAACTTAATAAGCAAGGATTGCTCTTCGGTACCATTAAAGTGGGTAGCATGCAGTAGATACTCATTGTTTGGAAGCTGTTTGGCAGAATGTACAACAAATGTATAAACAGTGTTACTTGCAACCAATTCCTTGCGCCATAATACGGTACCAGTATCATCCATTTTCATGGCTATTCCTACATCAAAGTTGAATCCGGAGGTGCCTACCACAAGGAAGTTTCCATCAGAAGTTTGTATGGCCGATTTGGCGTGATGATAATTACCATCGTCAATGGTTTTGGTCCATTGTACCTGTCTGTTATTATCGAGCCTTAATGTTAAAATATTGTCTCCATATTTACCGGTGCAAATGAATCCTCCATCGTCTGTTAATCGTGAATCAAATCCCGGATTTTTGGTTTGTGGTATTGTATCTCCGTCAAAGATGGTTGCTGATAATACATCGCCAGTGCTGTTGAGGTGTACAGAGATTAACCCTGGAATTACAGAAAGAAAGAACGTGTATTCACCGTTGCTGTGTTGCGTAATTCTGTTTTTATAGTAGGTAGGACCAAAAGAGGTGTCAATCATGGCGGTATAGGCCTTGCTCCATAATACATCTCCATCGCTATCCAGGGAAGTAAGAAAATATTCGTTGGTGAGAGTAGCGCTGTTAAAACTTTCGCCAAATAGGTAATAGTTGTTGTTGATTCCTTCTTTTACTACATGTGGAGTGGCGTATGAGGCACCACCTCCATTGGTTACTGTTAAGTTCTTAGCCCATTGTAATTGTTGTTGATAGTCTACCTTAACTACAGTGATGATGCCATCAAAGTAGTTCTCTGTGCAGAAAATAAACCCGCCATCGGAGCATGCATTGATGGAGTGGGTGTTGTTGTTAGGCGTATCATAGGACTGTTGAAAAGTTTGTGTCCAAGCTTCAAAAGAACACAAGCAGGCAAGGAGTAATAAAGTTTTTTTCATGTTAGTTTTTTTTAATTAATAGGCATTTAACATGAAGCTTTTGAATAAAAATACAAGAGGTATTCCTGGCTTACTAATCAAAAAATATGAATCTTACGTCGACTTAAAACAAGAAAAGCCCGCCTTTTGGCGAGCTTTTAAGGAATTTGGGGAGAAATTTCTTACTCGTTGATACCCAGTTGATTAAAAATGAAGGCATATTCTAAAGCGGTTTCTTTGTACCGTTCAAAACGGCCAGAGGCACCACCATGCCCTGCATCCATATTGGTGTGTAGCAACAGCAAGTTGTTGTCTGTTTTCATATCGCGAAGCTTAGCCACCCATTTAGCAGGTTCCCAGTACTGCACTTGCGAATCGTGCAAGCCGGTGGTTACCAGCATAGCAGGATAGTCTTTGGCTTCTACATTGTCGTAAGGCGAATAGGAAAGAATATAGTCGTAGTATTCTTTGTCGTTGGGGTTACCCCACTCATCGTATTCGCCAGTAGTTAACGGAATGCTCTCATCGAGCATGGTGGTAACTACATCAACAAAAGGTACTGCAGCCACTACGCCCTTGTACAAATCAGGACGCATGTTAATGATAGCTCCCATGAGTAAACCACCTGCACTGCCTCCCATGGCAAATAACTTATCGGGGTTGGTATAATTTTCAGCGATTAAAAATTCAGCGCAATCGTTGAAATCGGTAAAGGTGTTTTTCTTCTTCAGTAGTTTCCCATTCTCGTACCATTGTCTACCCAGTTCCTGTCCTCCACGAATATGAGCGATGGCATAAACAAAACCACGATCAAGTAAGCTTAACCGAACAGAACTAAAGTAGGGATCCATGGTGGCACCGTAAGAGCCATATCCATAGAGTAAAAGAGGGTTGTCGCCATTTTTCTCTACGCCCTTTTTGTACACCAATGAAATTGGAATCTTGGTGCCATCACCTGCGGTGGCAAACATGCGTTTGGCTTCATAGTCATCAGCACTGAAAGAACCCACCACTTCTTGTTGTTTTAACAACGTTTTCTCCTTGGTACTCATGTTGTAATCGAACGTAGAGTTTGGAGTAGTCATAGAGCTATAGCCATAACGAAGCACTTCTGTGTCGAAGTCCATGTTGGTACTGATATAGCTGGTATATACTTCCTCACCAAAATCGAGGTAATGTTCAGTATTATCGGTGGTATTCATAATGCGCAACTGCGTAAGGCCATTGGCGCGTTCATCTACTACCATGTAGTTGTTAAACATTTCAATGCCTTCTAATAACACGTCATCGCGGTGGGCAATTACTTCTTCCCAATTTTCTTTTTCAGTGGCATTTACCGAAGTTTTCATCAAGCGGAAGTTTTGGGCATCCATGTTGGTACGAATGTAAAAGTGATCGCCAAAGTGGGTGATGTCGTACTCAAGGTCGCGTTCGCGCGGTTGTACTATTTTGAAAGTGCTGTTGGGGTCGTTGGCATCTAAAAAGCGATACTCAGAAGATAACGTACTGTAAGAGCCAATGATGATGAAACGATCGGATTTGGTTTTATAAACGAAGGTACCAAAGGTTTCATCAGCTTCATGAAATACCACTACATCGTTCGCCGGATCTTCACCAAGGGTATGGCGATAAATCTTATCAGAGCGTAATGTTTGTTCGTCTTTACGGGTATAAAAAACTGTTTTATTGTCGTTGGCCCATGCCACACCACCAGTGGTGTTAGGAATGGCATCTTCCAACAGTTCGCCTGTTGCTAAATCTTTAAACTTAATGGTATACTTTCTACGCGATAGGGTATCTTCTCCAAAGGCAAGAATTTGGTTGTTTTTACTTACGTTCAAACCTCGTGCCTGATAGTACGAATAACCCTCAGCCATTTCATTGGCATTGAGAAGGATGAGTTCTTCATTATCCATCGTGCCCTCTTTTCTACAAAAAATCGGATATTCTTTTCCTTCTTCGTACCGTGTGTAGTAAAAATAGCCGTTTGATTGATAGGGCACCGACTCGTCGGTTTGTTTGATACGTCCAACAATTTCGTTGTACAACTTCTCTTGAAAAGCTTCGGTGTGTTTCAAGGTAGCAGAGGTGTAGTCGTTTTCCGCATTCAGGTAGTCGATAACCTCCTGGTCTTCACGATCGTTTAACCAATAGTAGTTATCGGTTCGAGTATGATCGTGTATGGTTAATTCTTTTGCTTTTTTTGCTGCAATGGGTGGCATAATAGTACTTGTTTGAGCATCACTGGTTTCGTTGGTTTCACCGGCTTCACCACATCCTGCAATAACAAGCATGGCGAGTATTCCTGTGTTGAGTTTTGTTTTCATGGTTGTACGTTTTGTAAGTATTCGAATGTACTAACTTTTTGTAGATGAGTTATGATTTTTAGGTTGATGGGTTGGATTCTTATTTGAGTGGTTGAAACCAATGGAAGACCTGATTCTGCCATGATAACCCTAAATGATTTGTGGTATAGTAGCATTATAGAGGTATGAGAATGGAGTGCGCTACAAGCATTATTCTACCAGGTTATGCTCAAGCGCATAGCGCACTAACCCGGCCGTATTTCTTACGTTGAGCTTACTCAAGAGGTTTTTACGGTGCGACTCTACTGTATGTGTGCTAATGAACAACTTCTCAGCAATTTCAGGCGTCGTATATTCCTGGGCAATGCACTGAAGTACTTCTCTTTCTCTTTTAGTAAGTGGAGTGGCAGTATACGAGGTGTCTTTATGAGGTTGGTGCAAGTTTTGCATGATGGTTTCTGTTACCTTATTGTCGTAATGATAGTTGCCTTCATATACCCTGGTAATGGCTTCGATCAATTCGGCTTTTCCTGTGTTCTTTAAAATGTAGCCAGTAGCTCCTGCTTGTAAGGCTCCTGCAATGTGTTGTTGCTCGTTGTACATGGTGAGCATGAGCACTTTAATTATTGGATGAGCTGTGGTTAGGGCTCGCGTAGTTTCAGTACCATTCATTCCTGGCATGTTGATGTCCATAATAACCACATCAACCGGTTGTGTTTCCAACATTTGTAGCAATGCTTCACCACTTAAGGCTTCGCCAATTACTTCAATGCTTGATTCATCTGCCAATAAGGATTTGATGCCATCAATGAACATTTGATGGTCATCTACAATAATTACCCTAATCATTCTTGAAAGTTTCGCGGTTTTAAGTTAAGTATTAATGCGGGTGCAAGCAAATGGTTTTTGACGAATGGGGTCACCTCATGAATGGATGGTAGTTTACATCGGATAAGTAGTTTGTTGTAGTGAATTAGCGAAAATGTGTTATCCATCAATGGGAATGTCTATTGTAATGGTTGTTCCATTGCCTTTTCCTGAATCAATGTGGTAGGTGCCGTTCAGTTGGTCGACTCTTGCTGCCAGGTTTTTCAATCCCATGCCTTGTTTTTTGGTAGAGGGGTTAAATCCTTTACCGTTGTCTTCTATCATAATATTAAGGTCGTGATTTTGTCTGGTGAGTTGAAAGGTAATTTCTGTGGCGTTGGCATGTTTTAATGCGTTGCCCAACAACTCCTGGCTAATGCGGTAAATGGCTATTTCGGTTTTGCCGGGCAATCGCTTATCAATGCCGTGGGTATGAAAATTAACAATGATTTGATTGCCAACTCTTATATTGCTAATGAGGTTTTCCAACGCAGGTACCAGCCCAAAATGAATGAGTACCCCCGAAGCCATGTTGTGTGATATTTCCCGCACTTCATGGCAGGCGGTATCGATGAGCTTAAGTGCTGTTTTAAATTGTTCTTTGTTTTGCAGTTTTATCGAATCTATTTTGTCTTCAATGGTACTAAAGTGAATCCTGGCCAGCGAAAGCATGCTTCCCAATCGGTCGTGTAAGTCGCGGGCAATTTGTTGGCGGGTTTCTTCTTCGTTTTCGCGAATGGCTTCAAGAATCAATATTTCTTGTTGTCGCAATACCTGGTTAATTTGCTCTTGCTGTAAAAGCAATTGAGCTTTCTGCCGTTGGCGACTCAAGTAAAGCATTACAATAAGAGCTACAGAAAGCATAATGGTTCCAATAAACAAGGTCCAAAGGCGGGCATGTTCTTCTTCTTGTAATTTGGTTTTTTTTGCATTTAACTCAGCGGTAAGTTGCCCCTTTTCTTGTTCTCTCACCAGTTTCAAGTAGGTGTATTGTGTACTCGAGCGTAAGGCCAGCCACTCACTGTTTTTGCTTAAGATCGAATCTTTACTGGAAGAATATACTTTGGCATAGCGCAATGCACTATCTAATTTCCCGATGTTTTCGTAGGCAATCGAAAGCCTTTTACTGCTTCCATTGATTAAGGGAAGGGAGTTGAGTCGCTGTCCAATGGTAAGGCCAAGAAAGTATTGATCAATGGCATTTTGCCATAACGTTCTGGATGAGTATACATCACCAATGGAGTGTAAGGCACTTCCCATAAGCAGGCTGTCGTTAAGTTCGGTGGCCTGGTCAAGACATCGATTTAAGTAATGAAAGGCGGAATCGTGTTGACCGATTTCGCTTTGCAACTGACCAATACCAAGCAAAGAGGCAGCGGCTTCCATGGGGTCGTTGTTTTGAAGGTGGAAGTGGTATCCTTTTCGATGGTATTCGATGGCTTTGGAATAATTTTTTTGAGCGTAGTACAGGTGGGCAAACTCATTGAAACACCTTCCTACTTTTAAAGGGGCATACTTTTGATAAAGCTCCAATGCTTTTTGATTGTACTCCTTTGCGTGTTCGTAATCTTCGAGATCGTAGTACACAGTACCTAATAAAAAGAGGGGATTAGCGGTGCCTTTTTCATCGTCAATAGATGCTCTCAATTTGATGCTTTCCAGCAATACCGAAATTGCTTGTTCGGGCTTTCCCATGTTGCGATATACCGTACCCATGTTGTTGTAGCAACTTGCCATGCCGCTGGTATCGTTTAACTGGTTACGAATGCCCAAACATTGTTCGTAAATGTCAATGGCCAACTCGTAATTTCCAGAGTTCTTATACACAATTCCGAGCCTCATTAGGGCAGTTGCCATTCCTTTTTGGTCGTTAATTGTTTCGGCCAACTGCCTGGCTTGTTGTGCGTAGTAAAATGCTGAATCAGGGTGAATAGAGCGATATTCCCATGCCAATTCGGTAAGAGCTTCTACCTTGCTGTGATCTTTGGCATGTATCAACCTGTTTTGCAAACTATCGATAACGCGATAGTTTTGTGCAGTGAGCAGTTGATAGGGGAGAAGTGCCAGGAGAAATAAAGCGTACCGAATTTTCATGGTATCAAAAATAAGGAATCAAGGCATTCTATCAAGCCATTCAATTGCCAATGGCTTATTGCTACAAGCCTGAAGAAGAAATACTTTTGTAAGTAAAAAGCGCTTAGCCGTTACAAAACCAACGGCTAAGCACAAAAGGAAGTTACTTATCATCAGCATCGGCATGATGAATTACTGTTTTTCCTTTTTCCTGAGGAGGAGTAGCGTCATCTAGTACTGTGACTTCCACCTTGGTTTCTCCTACCGCCTGGTTGAATTCATGCGTTTTGCGGTAGTCTTCGAACGAGGATGGCCCGCCAGATTTTAATTTAACCTCCAACCGACGTACACCATCAGTAACGCCCAGGTCGGAAAAATCCTGAAAATTCATGCCTTCATCAATTTGTACATAAAGACACATTGTGTTGGTTTTGCCCACTGGGGCAGCCGTGGTTAAATAGGCCATCGGCTTGTTAATACATACACTCATAATTGCAGTGTTTTTGTGTGAATAAAAAATTGAACACTACAAAGTTGAGCGGCTTGAATCCCTTATTTAACACTGGGTTCAGTGGTTTTTGGGTGCGGGTATTGAGGGGAATGGAAATAGTGATTCACCTCTCACCATTTTGGGGCATACACCCTTATTTTTCCCTCACCTTTTGGCATTAATGAAATTGGGGGGAGACATTTTTCCCGGTTGAAAGAAAATGATATGAGTATGCTCTAATCATTCTTCGATTATTCGGGAGGTATTTGCCATATTTCTTGTGCTTTATCAGGGATTGATGATAGAGGTGAGGCAGCAACGAAGTTTGGGTGAAGTCGTTTTTTGCGATTAGAGAGATTCATTTTTAAAATCCCTGTTTTCAGGGATATAGGTTTGCTATTTTTTTCACACATTGTGCGCAACCTACTTATGATAACCAAACTGCATGAATATTTTAACCTTTAAGGAACAGGTTGTGTTGGGCTGTGGTGCCGACAGTAAAGACTGGTATGCCTGGGTGAGTAGTATCCCAGCTCCGGATCGATTGAGTGTATCGGGCTGGATAGAGGTGGCCACTCCTGGTGTAAAAGCTATACTAACTCCAAGAATGCCAGAGAGCATTCATCCTAATATTGTATACCTCAATTTGTTTTTGATACAGCAACCAGGCAATTGGCCAGAGTCTATTACGTGGAGCGAAGCAGTATTCGATAAGGTACTGAACGAGGAAACCATTGATCAAATACATATTTTTTGTAATGAAGAACTCATCGTAAAAATCCCGGTAGTGCAGTTACATGGCGAGATGTTGTCGCTTGACCTTGGAGAGGAATTCTAAGTAGGAACGTTACAGTTGTATTCCAAGAATGCAAATGTCATCCACCTGTTCTAAGTTGCCGCGCCATTGCTCGATGGTTTCTTTTAAAATGGTGCGTTGCTCGTCGAACGACTTGCGATGAATTTTAGTGAGCAAATTACGGAATGGTTTCCCCATGAATTTTTTACCCTTTGTTCCCCCAAACTGATCAACATAGCCATCCGAAAACAAGTACAAGGTGTCTTTAGGACGTGTAGAGATGGTTTGATTTTCAAACGACTTGTCGGTGCGTTGCCTGCCACCAACAGAGTATTTACTGCCTTTATACACGGTTAGTTTCCCATCTCTAATGAGGTATAGCGGACGCTTGGCTCCTGCAAAATCAAGTTCGCCAGTTTTGGTGTTATAAGCACAAAGGGCCATGTCCATGCCATCGTGGGTGCTTTCTGTTGTTCCGGTGTTTTGTTTTAGCGTTTGTTTTATTTTGTTGTCGAGCATGGCAAGTGCCTGCCCAGGGCTCGATACTTCATGGTCGGTAATAATTTGAGTGAGGTAATCGTTGCCAATCATGCTCATAAAAGCTCCGGGTACTCCATGGCCTGTGCAATCTACAACGGCAAAAACAATCATAGGGCCTACGGTTTGAAACCAGTAAAAATCGCCTGAAACGATGTCGCGTGGCTGGTACAAAACAAAGCTATTGGGTAATGCTTTACGCATGCTTTCCAGCTTAGGAAGCATGGCATCTTGTATGCGTTTTGCATAATTGATGGAGTCGGTAATGTCTTTGTTTTTCTGCTCAATTTGATCTAAAAAGCGTTTGCGCTCAGTGATGTCTGTATACACCACAATGATTTTATGCAATTCGCCATTTTCGAGGTATACGGGTTTCAAAGAGGCAGTGGTCCACATGCTACTGCCATCGGCACGTTGGTGAGTGGAGTCGTAGAAAACAGTTTCCGATGAAGTGCGAAACCCATCAATGATCGCATCAATATTAGCGCGCGAGCTAATTTGTTGTAAGGTGAGGTCGGTGCCGTAGTAACGGTCAAATTCTTCGCGAGAGTAACCCGAGTTGCGAATTAAGCCATCGTTAATGAATTCAATGCGTCCACTGGCATCGGTAATGATTACTGCTTCATTCATCTTATCGGCTACAATCGACAAGCGCTCGAGCTCCTTGTTTTTCTCTTCAATAGCTTCTTTAGCATTGGCCAACTCAATGTTTTTAAGCTTGTAGAGTTCCTTTTCTGTTTCAGCTTGCTGAAGGTCGAATTGCGACTTTACGGCATGAAGTGTGCTTTTTTGACTGTTGGCCAATACCTCACTTTTCAAAGCTTCGTATTTTTTGTGGTAGAGTAGAGCACTCTTATAATCTTCTACAGCTTCATAGGTGGTAGCTATGTTGTTTACAATTTGATACAGCAAGGTTTTTTCGCCCATTTCTTCGGCAGCCTGGTACGCTTTTTCGTGATAGTGTAAGGCTTTTTCACTGTTACCAGTTTCGGTATAATAGCTGCCAATGTTGGTACTGGCATTTGCAATGCCTCGTAAGTGGTGGATGAGTGTGCTGTTTTCGAGCGATTGGTGGTAGAGTTCTAATGCCTTTTCGGTATGTCCTTTAAGGTGGTGTACCTTTCCCATGTTGTTTAACACATCTGCCAACCCAAGTTTATCGTCTATTTCAAGGAGCGCATCAAATGTTTTATTCATGTAATTGATGGCTTTTTCAAACTGCCCTTGTTTTTGATATACGTAGCCAAGGTTGCCACAATTGTATGCACTGCCTTGTCGATCGCCAATGCGCTCGGTAATTTCCAGGGCTTTAAAGTAGTACTCAATGGCTTTATCATCTTCTTCAATAGAGTGGTAGATGTTGCCAATGGTACGAATAGTGGAAGCGAGTGCGTGATCGTTTTCCAGGCCCTCGAACAGGGTTTGTGCTTTGTGTAAGTCGCGCAAACCATTTTCGTATACCGATAATAAATAGTAGGCAGTGCCAGAGTTGCGGTAGCTATAAGCGATGCCTTCCTGATCGTTGAGCTGCTCAGACCATTCGAGGGTAGATGCTGCAATGCTTAATGTTTGCTGTGGGTAAGATCGTCGTATTTGCCACGCGTGTTTGTTGGCAAATTGTATGCGCTCTTTTGGGGCTTCAATACTGGTTAATTGCTGGTCAAATTCTTCGCGGTTAAGCATTGTACTAAAATACTAAATACTTCAACCATCCACAATGAAGAGTGCCTTGAATGCGTAAGGTTTTCGACAAACAACATTGTTGCAATTTGAAAGTGCCATTATGTTTGTAACGGAATAATGATTGTTATTCCTGGGTTTACGTTATAGGTTTGCCATAGGCATACAATTAACGTGTTATTGGTTAAGCGACATATCGTGAGGCACGTTATTCGCAGATGCAGCGCCTTGTAGAGTACTACGAGGCGTTGTTTTTTTAAGGTACTTTCACTCCGATAACACAAACATCATCGAGTTGTTCCAGCGCTCCTTTCCAATTAACCAGTGTGTTGTGCAATTGTTGTTGTTGCTCTGCCATAGGAAGGGGGGCTACCGATAGCAACAACGATTTAAACTGACTGTATTTGAATTTTTTTCCTTTTGGACCACCAAACTGATCGGCATAGCCATCGGTAAAGGTGTAAATAAGATCGCCAGTATTTAATGCTATTTCATGGTTGGTAAACGGCTGCGGGTTGTAGTAGTTGCCAATGGGTTGTTTGTCGGCTTTAACTTCCTTTAACGTATATGCTGCATTACCCGATGCATGTTGCGTACTTTGCGTTGTTTGTTGTACGAGGTACAGCGAATTGTTGGCGCCAGCATATTCCAGCAGGTGTTTTTGTCCATCGTTTCTTAAACTGCAAATGGCCATGTCCATGCCATCACGCAAATGGCTTTCTCCTTGTTGCCGTAATGTTTCGGTAAGGCCTTCATTCATAAAGTTGAGGATGGTAGCTGGTTGTACTAACCCTTTTTCATGCACGGCACGGTTCAATAAATTGTGCCCTACAATGCTCATAAAGGCACCTGGTACTCCATGCCCGGTACAGTCAACCACAGCAAACAATACCCGATCGTTTAGATGTTCTACCCAGTAAAAGTCGCCCGATACAATGTCTTTGGGTTGGTAATATACAAACGATTGAGGCAGGCAGTTGGTTAACTTCTCCAGGGAGGGGAGGATGGCACTTTGAATTTTTTCGGCATAACGAATGCTGTCGGTGATGTCTTTGTTTTTCTCTTCAATGACTTGCTTTTGCAAGCTTATCTCAGCATTTTGTGAGGCCAGTAATTGATTGGCATTACGTTTTCTGCGATATCCTGCAAAGATCATAATAGCAAGAAGAAGGAGGAGCACTAAACCAATGGAACTGGCTATAATAATGGCATTGTTTCGCTCCAGCCGGGCATCTTTAAGTTGTTGATCTGTTTTTAAAAATTCTATTTCCTTGGCTTTCTTTTCATTTTGATATTGGGCTTCCATTTCAGCCACCTGCGCAGTGCTGGTTTCATTAAAAATGCTGTCTTTTACTGCTGTATACAGTTGGTGATAATGATCGGCTTTTTTATAATCGTTTAAATCGCGATAAGCCTGGGCCAATTGGTAGTATGCATCTTGTTCTTTTATCCGGGCTTTTGTTACCAGCGCTTTATCGAGTGCTTTGTGGTAGTAGGCGATGGCTTCAATATGGTGACCCCGTTGGTTGGCCACGCTGCCCAGGTTAACATAGCAATCGATTTCACCGTATTCGTTTCCCAGCTTAATTTGTAGGGCCAATGCTTGTTCATGATATGTTTCAGCCTCGTCGAGTGCTCCTTTCATTTCGTGCAAGCTGCCAATGTTTCCTATTACAATGGCCAATGCATATTCATCACCCAGTTGTTCGAGTATGCCGCGCGATTCGTTATAATAGGCAATGGCTTCTGCCGGCCGTTCGGTATTGGCATAAACATTTCCGGTATTGATTAGTGTTGCAGCATAACTATAGTCATCGCCCAATTCCTTGTAAATGGTCAATGCTTTTGCGAAATACTCCAACGATTTTTCCCACCGTTGCTGCGAAGAGTATACCGTTGCTACATTGGCATAACCGTTGCCTACTTGCTTTTTTAGGCCGTGCTCTTCTGCAATGGCAATGCCTGCAAAGTAAAAGCGGGTGGCAGCTTCGTAGTTCGATTGATAGTAGTTGATGGCACCAATGCTGTTGTTGGCCATGGCCATGTAGTAGTGCGAGTTGCTGGCAGTGCTTTGTTGTAGCAATTCTTTATACAGGGCCATAGCTTCGTCGAACTTGCCCAGCTCATCCTTGGCATAGCCGATGTAAAAGGTAGCACGAAGCATGCCTTTGGTGTAGCCAATTTCGCGTGCTAAAGCCAGTGCTTTTTCCGAGTGCTGGAGCCCATCTTCTGGCGATTTGCCCTGGTATTCTTCGGCAATGTCGTTCAGCCAATTTACCTTTACGGTATCATGTGGTGCTGTGCTTAACAGCGCTTTTAGGCTATCAACTTTTTGGTTGCCCCATAACGCAAGTGGAAACAACAAGAGTGCTATGCACCACAGCCTTTTCAAACGGTAAGGTTACAGTTGAAATTTACGCGAGATGGTAAATCCTAACCGGTATTGACCTTCACCCCATTCTTGTGTGGTGTAAGGAATGAATTGGTTTTCTCCCAAGCCACCAGCATTGGTAAAGTTGAGCGTAAATACGTGTCCTCCGGTATCGAATTGAAAACCAAAGCCCAATGAGTTTTGATAATCAGTACCACCTACAGTACGTGTTTCTACCCCGTGGTAGTATTCTACTAGCAGTCCCATTACCTTGGTAATTTGAAGGTGTGTAGCTGTACCAATAGCAACTACACTGTTTTCATCTTCAAAGGCAACCAGGTTGCGGTGCGAGTAGGTAGGCATCAATTGCAGCGAGAAGCTGTTGCCAAATTTTTTACTGATAAGCAGTTGGCTGGTATAGGCCATGCGATGCGACGATTCTTGAAAAGCAGCAGGGGAGGTGGCATCGCTTACCTCTTCCATCATGGTATAAGCTCCCGTGCCCAAAAAGGTGAGCGAGAGCGGCATGGAGTTGTCGGTGGTTTGACGTAGGATGCGGTATTTGGCATAGCCATCTAAAATTTCTCGCCAGGGACCAGCGCCTTTGCTTCTTCCAAAACCAATATTTACATCATCGGTAATGCCATATTCCACGGCAATGCGAATGTCGGCCGATTGATCGAGCCCAAACAACGTGTGTACTCCGCCATTGTCGCCATCAATATCACCAAAGCGGTGATCAATGCGTACATCCAGGATGCGTTTGTCTAGCATCTCGGTAGAATGCCCGTTGATGATTCGGGTGGTTTTAAATGGCCGATCGGTGTATTCTTTTTGGCTTTTCTGATCTTCTCCCTCAGCAAAGGTGTTGTGTACAATACCTGCTACAAGTGCTATGAGTAATATCTTTTTCATGGCGATTAGTTCCCTGCTTGTTGTTTAATGTATGCAATAAGGTCTTCGAGCTGCTGCTCACTCATTTTTTCTTTGGTATAATGCGGCATGTACGGATCGTATCCGGGTAAGGGTTTAGTGCCTTTGCGGGTGATGTTGTACATCGAAAAGTGAGTGCTGTTGTTGAGCTTGGCATTTAAAAACTTGAACGTGGCTTTGGTTTTATCCAGCACAAAGTTGGTGGCTTCGCCTGCTGTGTGGCAGTGCAAGCAACTCAACATGTAAATGGCTTGCCCTTTTTCGGGGTTGCCCTTTTCGCCATAGTTACGATGGTCGCCCTTAATGGGGTCTAAGAAAGTGGCTGGCGATTTGGTAGCATAGCGTGTTTTTAACCATTTAATGGCATCCTGCTTTTCGCTATCGCGCTGGTTGTTGAGTACTGCGTGTAGTTTGCTGTAGTGGGCTTCTTCCATGCCCATGTCTTTCAATTGGTATTCGATGGAGTAGAAGTAGGCCAGCAATGCATCAATTTCCCAATCTTCAAATTCGCGCCCTTGCGAACACACAGTAGCACACAGCTGGATGGAGTTGACAAGCGTATCGCGCGAGGAGCTTACCAGGTCGCCATATTTATAGTAGTAATCGTCGTTGTACCACGATTCTCTGTTTACCATGCCTTTAAAGGTGGTGCCTTGTAAAAAAGGAATGTTATGTTTTACCGCGTATTGCAATCGCGCCTCGGGATCTGTTACAGCAATGTTAGGATCTTCTTGTACCAGGTTGTGGCAATGAGTGCATTTAAAGTGTTTAGATTGCAGTTTTGTTTTTTTGCCGTCGGGGCCAATGGTACGGCCGGTGGTTACCAGTTCTTTCCCCATCCGAATGTTATCGGCCGTCATTTTCGATGCATCGAGGTAGTGCAACGGCTTTTCATCGCCCAGGGCTAAAAGCACCTCGGTAAGCGATGTGTTGGGGCCAAATTCTTCGGCAGGGTCAGCGGGGTCGGCAGCCAATGTAATGAACACCGTAGCTGCTGCCAGCAAAAGAATGCTATATAGTTTAATGTGTTTCATGGTTTAATTGTTGAGGGCTCCATTGGCGATCCAACATTCGATCTTCTTGATGAGTGAATCGGGTAGTTGTGGCCCACCAAAAGGCATTGGGGTTACCCCAGGGCGGTGGTTGATGGCATTCACCAAACGATCGCCAAGGTTAACTACATTGATGACTCCCTGGTAGGTTTCGTATTGAAACCCGTTGGCCTGGTCGGCTTGGGTATGACAACCACCTACAGCACAGTTGGCTATAAATATAGGGTGTATTTCGTTAGCAAAAGATGGACTTACCGTATCGCAAAGGGTAGGAGGTACGGGTTGCAATGCTTTGTCTTTGGAACAGGAAGAAGCCAGTACTAAGCTACAGGCAACCATTGCAAATAATGCAATTCGAATCAGGTGGTTCATGGGCAAAGGTTCTTTCTAAACTATGGATAACAATAATAATATAATTCGCCGACATTTCCACGACAAAGTTGAGAGAATGTAAGAGAGCTGACAGTTGCTGTATAACAACTATATCCGTGCAAACTCTATTTGATAGTGAGCTCCTTCAGCACACATAATAGGAAATACTACCAACAACGCACAACCACCCCCGGAAACATTTACAGTAAGGTGGCCATTGTTGAGCAAACCAATACGAGTGCGTTGTGTATGATAGCTGTTCAGGATCAACCAGAAAAAAGGCATTTCCACCTTTTTTTTTAGCACAAAGTAATTGCCTTTTATTTTTCCTTTTAGGGTTTTAGAGGCAATGTTGATGTCATTATCGAACGTGGTGACTTGCAGGTGGTTGGCATCAATAAATTTGATTTCTACCCGATCGCAGGAGTCGGGTTTGTTGTAGATGTTAAAATAATCGTCGGATAACAAGGCATTGCTCAAGGTAAGGTAAGCGGTATCGACAGAGAGAATTTTGTAGCTGCCCTCGAATTGAGGCACTTGCTTAGTGGTAAGTGCCATACGCTCGTCTTCTCCCATTGTTTTGAAAGTAGTGCATGCCAGCAAAGTGGGCAGTAATAGCCATAGCCATTTCATGCATTAAAAGTACGAAAAAGGGAGTACCCACTTATGCATTATACAGGGCAATTTGTGATGCACGTTGTCCCACTTACAAAGAAGAGGGTAGAAAGGTTGTTTCAAGGCTAATTTCCAGCCTAAATTTAACCTACTAACAGGCTTTATTGTCTCTCACTTAAAACATGAATTATGAAAAAGAAGCTACTCTATTTATTACCAACACTTTTATTAGGCAGTGGTTTGTTTGCCCAGAATCCTACCCCAATAGGGTTAGAGTTTTTGGTAAATACTACACAAACTGGTACCCAGGAAAAACCAGCCATTGATGTGAATCCAAATGGTGACTTTGTAATTGCATGGGAAAGCCCCGATGCTGTAAATGATGGAATTTACGCCCAAAGGTTTGACAATACTTATAATCCGGTAGGAGGGGAATTCCGAGTGAACTCAAGCCAATCTTCCCAGGAACATATGCCGGAGGTATCTATGTTTGATGATGGGAGTTTTGTGGTGACCTGGTTAGTTGGCTCTCAAGTTAAATTCAGAACATTTGATTCGTCGGGGAGTCCTATTACTGGAGATGTTAATGGTCCTGGCTCACTTGGACCACAAGTTTATGGAATGCCCTGGGGAATATCGACAGATGGCGACTCACTCATTGTTATTGCCTACCGGGATAATGGAATTCCAAATGCCATTAGAGCACAAAGGTATTACAAGAATGGCACTACTATGGGTGGTGTAATCAATGTTAGTGAAGGTGGTGGTTTAAACTATGGAACAGCTGATGTAGCGATGCATTCGGATAGAAGTTTTGTAGTTACGCTATCAACGCATGATAATAGCTCGCCATACATCCATTCAGTATATACGAAAAGGTATAATTCCAGCGGAGTACCAATAACACCGCAAACTATTTGTATTACAGATCAATATCGTAGTAATACCACCTTGAAGGTGGATATGAACAACAGCGGAGAGTATACTTTATCCTCTATAGGACGAGCAAGTGCTGGAAGCAGGAGTATTGTAGGGAGAATATATGATGCTACAGGAACCGCTTTATCGGGGCAAATAACTGCTTATGGCCCGGTGGGCTCTCCCGGAATTCAGGATACCGATGGCGATATTAATGAAGGAGGAAACATTGTATTGACATGGGATTGGGCTAGCTCAGGGTCGAGCCAACCATACAATGTTAAATCCAGATTGTATACCAGCAGTGGTAGTGCCATGGGGTCTGAGTTTGTGGTGACAACAACAACCGCTGATGATCAGGAATGGCCCGAGGGGATTTTTATGCCTGATGGTACCTTGTTTTATGTATGGTGTGGCAATGGATTTGTAGGGGATGTAGAAGGCATTTATGCCAGAAGGTTTAACGCACCTGCATTTCCATGTACTTCTGCAGGCAGCCCTACATTAAGTTCTAATGTTACAATTTGTCAAGGCAATAGCACCACGTTAAGTGTTACAGGTGGTGTGTTAAACGATGCGGCCAATTGGCAATGGTATAGCGGTAGTTGTGGAGGTACCCCTGAAGGGTCGGGCACCACGATTGCTGTGTCTCCTTCAGTTACTACTACTTATTACGCAAGGGGAGAAGGAGGTTGTTTGGCTGGACCATGTGCCAGTGTTACTGTAACTGTAAACCCAATGCCAAATGTGACTGCTAGTGGAACGTCTACGATATGCGAAGGTGAATCTACGTTGTTGAGTGCCAGTGGTGCCAATACTTATTTGTGGGATAATGGAGTAGGTAGCGGGTCTATTGTTTCGGTATCGCCTACCACCACCACAATATATACGGTTACTGGAGCTGATGGTAATGGTTGTGAAAGTACAGCTCAAGTAGCGGTAACAGTAAACCCATCGCCAAATGTTACTGCTTCTAACGATGTGCAGTTATGCGATGGTGATGCTACTACATTAACTGTTTCAGGAGCGAATACCTACAGTTGGAACAATGGGGCAGGGAGCGGTAGTTCGGTAACTGTATCGCCCGGTATTACCACTACCTATACCGTAACCGGTACCGATGGTAATGGTTGTGAAAATACCGATCAGGTGATGGTTACCGTAAACCCGTTGCCCACCGTTACTGCTTCTAACGATGTGCAGTTATGCGATGGTGATGCTACTACATTAACTGTTTCAGGAGCGAATACTTACAGTTGGAACAATGGGGCAGGCAGCGGTAGTTCGGTAACTGTATCGCCTGGCACTACTACTACCTATACGGTAACCGGTACCGATGGTAACGGTTGTGAAAACACCGATCAGGTGATGGTTACAGTAACCCCATTGCCCACCGTTACCGCTTCTAACGATGTACAGTTATGCGATGGTGATGCTACTACATTAACTGTTTCAGGAGCGAATACCTACAGTTGGGACAATGGGGCAGGAAATGGTAGCTCGGTAACTGTATCGCCAGCTACTACCACTACCTATACCGTAACCGGCACCGATGGTAACGGTTGTGAAAACAACGATCAAGTGATGGTTACCGTAAACCCGTTGCCCACCGTTACTGCTTCTAACGATGTGCAGTTATGCGATGGTGATGCTACTACATTAACTGTTTCAGGAGCGAATACCTACAGTTGGGACAATGGGGCAGGAAATGGTAGCTCGGTAACTGTATCGCCTGGCACTACTACTACCTATACGGTAACCGGCACCGATGGCAACGGCTGTGAGAACACCGATCAAGTGATGGTTACCGTAAACCCGTTGCCCACCGTTACTGCTTCTAACGATGTGCAGTTATGCGATGGTGATGCTACTACATTAACTGTTTCAGGAGCGAATACCTACAGTTGGGACAATGGGGCAGGAAATGGTAGCTCGGTAACTGTATCGCCTGGCACTACTACTACCTATACGGTAACCGGTACCGATGGTAACGGTTGTGAAAACACCGATCAGGTGATGGTTACCGTAAACCCGTTGCCCACCGTTACCGCTTCTAACGACGTGCAACTGTGCGATGGAGATGCTACTACGTTAATGGCTTCTGGGGCAGATACCTATAGTTGGGACAATGGAGCAGGGAGCGGTAGCTCGGTGACTGTATCGCCCGGTACTACTACTACCTATACGGTAACCGGTACCGATGGTAACGGTTGTGAAAACACCGATCAGGTGATGGTTACAGTAACCCCATTGCCCACCGTTACAGCTTCTAACGACGTGCAACTGTGCGATGGAGATGCTACTATGTTAACGGCTTCTGGGGCAGATACCTATAGTTGGGACAATGGAGCAGGGAGCGGTAGCTCGGTGACTGTATCGCCCGGTACTACTACTACCTATACAGTAACCGGTACCGATGGTAACGGCTGTGAGAACACCGATCAGGTTACCATTACGGTAAACCCGTTGCCCGATACTTCGGTTGCGCTAAGCAACTATGTGCTTACGGCTTTGAATGGTGCAGGGGTTACCTACCAGTGGGTAGATTGTGACAATGGTTACAGTTGGATGGTTGGAGCTACCGGACAAAGCTATACGCCAATGGCCGACGGCAACTACGCAGTGATTGTAACAGAAAGCATGACAGGGTGTGTTGATACTTCTTCGTGCTATACCATTATAGGTACAGGAGTGACACAATTGGCCAATAACATCGAGGTGAGTGCTTATCCCAATCCGGTGAACGAATTGTTGACTATTGATATGGGAGCAGTGTATAACCAGGTTGATGTACAGGTGACGAATCTTGCAGGGCAATTGATAGATAGAGCGCAATATCCAATGAACCGAATTGTTCGATTAACTACCACCAAGTGGCCGGCAGGAAGCTACCAGGTACACATTATTACAGAAGAAGGAGTAGCTGTTTTAAAAGTACTGAAGGCCGATTAATAACAGGATAAAACATCCTGGGGAGGCTGTCAATTGTTGGCAGCCTCTTTTTTTATTCATACAAAGTAGGTATTTGTTTGTGCACTTACGTCAAAGCTGCTTAGCGTGGTGTTGTTGCAATAACTGACTTGAGGTTTATTTACAGCGCAGTAAACAACAGGTCAATCAATTCTTCGTCTTCCGCCAGCGAGCGCCCTTTAATTTGATCGGCACTGTTAGCAAGTTTACCACCAGCCATGGCAGAGTCGGTGGTTGTAACTCCATCAACGAGGGTGCCATTTCTACTGCCACGCATGTCCATGTTGCCCGCAAAATCATCTACTCCCGAGAAGTTGTGGTTGAGGTAATCTTCGTACACAGTGGTTTCGGTGGTTGTAATGTCGTTGGCATCGGGAGCAGCGTTGTTATTGTTTTGCTCTACCCAGTTTTGTGGGGCAGCTTCATCGGCTCGTGTAGAGGAGAAATAGGCTTCTTTAGTTTCTTTTTTGGCGCGATCGCGTTTGCCTTTATTTTTTACTCCACCCAACAATTCTCGTTGTTTACTATTGTCAGCATTTGGTTTAGAGTTATCGTAGGTGTCTCCAAAAGCCAGGCTAAACTTTTCGTTTTCACTGTCTTCTGCTTCTTCATTTACAATGACTTCCAGGTTGGTATAACCTTTGCTCAACGGTTGTGCGGCAGCAACATTTGTACCGGCATCAGCATCTATGCTGCTAATGTTATTGATGTTACCGCTGCTCATCACTTCTTCTGCTACTTCTTCCGATTTTGTTTCAAATTCAGCGGAGAGTTCGCTTCGTAATGCTTCCTGATCTTCAAGCACAGGTTTCTTATCTTCCTCCATTCCGGGGGCAACGTCCTGTGCCAGGTCTTTGCTGCGAAAGTCTCCGTTGGGCACATCTGTTTCAGCATCGGTTGTTACCGTTTGGTTGTTCGATTCACCAAGCTTGTAGTCGTTGGCATTGGTGGTTTCGTTTTTCAACGTTTCTTCCTGTTCGGGGGTTAGTTCTGCTACCTCAAGCCCGGCAGGTTGCTCGTTCCAGGGATAGAAGTAAATGAACCCTACTACCAGCATGGCTGCAAATGCTACTTGAAAGGCAGGTTGTTTCATAAAGTTTTGGTCGGCAGGGAAGAGGAAGCCTGCCAATGAATTCAACCAAATAGATCCCGGCTTTTGTTGTTGCTTAAACTCGTCGAGCAAGTGTTGCTTGATGGCTGCTTTGGGCTGAATAATTTCGCCCGATTGTGCCGCATACTTAATGTTGAGCAATGTTTCACGCAGTTCGGTATATTCCTCTTCCGAACCGGTATGCTCTAGCGCAAAGGCTTGCTCTTCTCCATCCAATTCATTGAATTCCTTGTGCAGCAACAAAGATTCGATGTCTTGCGGATCGTATGTTTCGTTGATATTCATGGTTGTAATTCTTTCTGTTTGGGATCGTATTCTTTGAGTGTTTCCGAGAGCTTTTTCAGCGTGTAAAAGATGCGCGACTTTACCGTTCCTTGCGAACAGCCCAGTACTTCACTAATCTCCTTGATCGACAAGTCATCGCGATAGCGCAATAAGAAGGTTTCTTTGTGTTCTTCTTTTAGCTGATCCAATTCTTGCAATACCATGTTGTTAAATGATTTGCAATCGATGTCTTTGTCGAAGTCGATGCCGCCATCGCTTACCTGTATGTTCTCGTTGTACTCATATTTAGTGTCTTTGCGTATTTCTTGTTTTCGGTATTCGTTTTTACACATGTTGTTGGCCACGCTGTACACCCATGTTTTAAACGGGCGTTCAGGATTGTATTGATGCGGCTTATGAATGATCTTGGTAAACAGGTCTTGCATAAAGTCTTCTGCCTTTTCCTGATCTTTCCACAGCATGCGGTAAAAGTAGTTCACCAGCTTGGTGCTATAGCGATCATACAGTTCTTCAAAGGCTGTACTATCCCCCTTAGCAACGTATTGCATCAATTCTTCATCGGTTTGATTCTTATAGTTTTTACCAAACAGGCGCACTTGCTTTGGTGGTGTTAAGCGTTATCGCGTGTTATTTCTTTAAATACTTATTTACTTGCTTGTCTTTTCCACTTTCTTTGGCCAGTTGTACAGCAGTGGCCTTCACTTCTTTTGCTTTGGTTGTTTCTCCGGTTTTCTGGTATTCTTTTTCTAACATCAACAGTGGAGCCAGGTAATTGGAGTTGAGCTTTTTTACCGTGCTGTTGGCTCCTTTGTTGGCAGTGTTCAAATAACCTTTGTTGAACTTGCGCTCCCAGTTGCTTTTCAGCATTGCTATGTTGTCTATTCTATTCGAACTGTAACGGAAAGCCAGCCCGGTAACATACAGGTTGTCTTTCATCGGCTTTAGGGTTTGGGGTGGTACGGTAAGTCCAAAATAAATAGGTTTATTGGGGTTTTTGGCCGCCAATTCCTTAAAGAAACGGTGCCTATCGGTATAGCTGGTGTTTTGCTTCAACCCCAGTTTGCTCAGTTTTTGCTTGCGGTAATGTTCTACTCCCAATAAATCGGCATTGAGTACCGTAATGTCTTTGCGAATGTTTTTTACCTGTTGCCAAATCCAAATGGGGTAGGTGTCGTACTCGCCATTAGTAATGAGGATGCCATTGGGTGCTACCGACATGAGTACATTGTAGTTGTAGTTCATTACGGCCGTTGGAATGTCTTTGCTGTTGTACCACTTTTGGCAAAACTCCTTTTTCTTCGATTCGTTAAAGGTAGTTTCGTAGTACCCTATAAAGTCATCGTACAGTTCTACCTTGTTAGGCGCCACTTTGTAGGCTTCTTCCAGGTGATTGAACTCGCTGGTGCTGTAGTTGCTGTTCCAAAATTTTACATAATGGTATTCGAAAGTGCCTGGCACAGCGGTACCCATTTCATTTACAATATTGTCTAGTTCTTGCTGTTGTGCCGGTGTAATTTTCTTTTCGGTACTGCTGTAGTTGCTGTATCGTTCCGATTTGTAATAGTTGAGCCAGCCATTGGCATCCTGGCGCTGCTGTTGTATCTGTTGGTTCCATGCATCGCTTTGTTGACCGTAAAAATTGCTGGAACGTTGGTTACGGCTAATTTCATCAATGGCCACGTTTTTACTGGTGATGGTGGCTTGCACTTTCCTGCTTTCTTCCAGATCAAGATCCAATTGCTCGCGTTCTTCTATTTCTTTGAACTTATCTTTCGAATCTTCCGCCCTAGCAGGCGCAGCTTCCATCACCTTGTTGATGGTCTTTGCCTCCTGGGCAAAGCTCATACTGCCGCTTAAAGCAAGCAGAATAAAGGTGAATATAAGGTGCGAATGATACTTACGCATAATGGGTTTATTTATCGTTCCGTACAAACGAAGTTCCAAAAGGTTCAATTTAGGGATAATTTTTTTTAAGGAGGGAGAATTAAGGAGATAGAAGGTAGTTTACAGGAGGTAGAAGGCAATAGATAGAATATAGTACATAGTAGTGAGTATTTGGGTGATTGCTGATGTGGGTGCGAAGACGAAACAAGCTCAAAAGGCACTTTTTGTGTGGGAAAAGGGAAGTGGAGAGTTTGTTAGTGCCCTGATGGCTCGGGATGCCTTCGCAGAAGTGAAAGGATGAGGTGGAATATAGTATGTGGGAGGTAGGAGATAGCCTGTAGTAGAGAGAAGGTAGTATTTAGGAGTTAGTATACAGGAGATAGAATATGGTGGTGAGAAATTCCACTTTTCTTGGCAGGCTCAGGGTGAGAGGGGATGACCAAGGGCATTGATGTGTACTTGCTGTGTACGAAGTGGTTGTTTAGCAGGTGCAGCGCTACGTTTCGAAATAGCCTTGATCGTAGCGGCATCCTCCCGGTTGCTTTGCTGGTGGGCAGGCATCGGGAGATATAGCGAAGAGCAAGACCGAACCATTATTCGGGGTACACCGCCTCGCTTCAAAAACCAGTGCCATTTTAAGTTAAATTTCTATCACCTATACCTCATCATTAAAAAATAAATCCCGCATCATCTTGATAGATTCTGAAACAAGTTCAGGATGACGTACAAGGTGATGTGGGACTTGAGCAACTGGTGGTTAAGGGAGTTAGTTTCCGGTAATCATAAACTCCGTTCTCCTGTTTTGTTGCCTTCCATCGGCCGTTTTATTGTCGGCCACCGGTTGCGAAGAGCCATATCCTTTGGCGGTAAGTCGCGAAGCACTAATGCCTTTTTTTGTGAGGTAGTCTACCACAGCCTGGGCACGCGATTGCGACAATGTTTTGTTCAGTTTTTCCGATCCTTTATTATCGGTATGTCCCGATAGTTCGATTTTTAATCCGGGCACATCTTTCAGCAATTGAATGAGTCGGGCCAACTCAGAGTGCGAGTCGGGCTTGATGTCGGATTTGCCGGTTTCGAAAAACACGTTGCGCAGGGCAATCTTGCTACCAATGGCAATGTTTTTCAATTCCACATCTTTGTTTACCATGTTGAATTCGCTGGCAGCGGGCAGGTCGAAGTTTTCGGAATGAAAGAGGTAACCTTCTTTTTTAACGGTAATGCCATAGTTGACCCCGGCAGGGAGCGATAGCAAGAATTTACCGGTGGCAGTGTTCGACTTTACCGTAGAGATGACTTCGCCTTTACCGTTATCGGTAATGTCGATTTCGGCGGCCAGTGGCTTGCGCGAAATGGCGTCAATTACCTTGCCCTTAAATACCGTTAAGCTTTTCTTTTCCACCTTCACTTCTTTTTCGATGTAGGTGTCTTGAATGGGTTCCGCAATGCTAGCCAATAGGTAATCTTCTGTATCGCCAATTACAGGCTTTTCTGGCCCCCAAAAAGTAACGCGGTAAAGGTCCAATCCTCCTTTGCCTCCTTCGCGGTTCGAAGCAATGTAAGCGTATTTGCCGTTGGCTGTGGCGGCAAAGAAAAAGTCGTCGTATGGGGTGTTAATGGGGTAACCAAGGTTTTTGGGTTTTTGCCATTGCCCCTGGTACTTGGTGGATACAAAGATGTCGTATCCTCCTAATGAGTTGTGTCCTTCAGAGCAGAAATACATGGTTTCTCCATCGGGGTGGAGGTATACCGAGCCTTCGTTAAACTTGGTATTGATATTCATGCCGGCAGTTTGTCCTTTGCCCCAGTAGTTGTTTTCGCGATCCATGTTGCCGCTAAAGAAGATGTCCATGCCTGCCTTTCCTCCGCCACCGCGTTGATCGGTGATGTAGTATACTTTTACATCGTTAAAGTTGTAGGCGGCATAGGTTTGGTCGTAATCGGTATTGATAACTTTGGAGAGGGAAGCGGGCTTTTGCCAGTCCAATCCTTCCAAAATGCTTTGGTACAAGTCGGCATTGCCATTGGCGTCTTCTTTAAAGAGCAACATCTTTTGTCCGTCGTACGATAGGGCAGAAGAGGTTTCATCGCCATCGGTATTTACAGAGCTCATGTTTTTTGGGGCCGACCATTTTTTGTTAGCAAAGGTAGAGGTGTACATGTCGCTGTCGTACTCCCCAATTTCATCGGCAGCATGGCTGTTTTTTCTGTTGGAGGTGAAAATCAGTGTTTCTCCATCGGTAGAGATGCATGGGCCGTATTCGTCTTGAGCAGAATTGATGGACTCAAGGTTATCTACCCATACTCGTTCGGGCTTTTCGATGATGGCCTTGGCACCGGCACAGTCTTTCTTATACTTTTTCAAAAACTTGCTGCGTTGTTCAATGCGGCTTTTGCTGGCGGCAGCTTCGTATTTTTTGAATTGGTCGATGGCCTTTTTAAAGTCGCCATGCAACATGCATGCCTGCCCGTAGTAAAAGTAAAACTCATCGTCTAAGCTTTTAGGGTCGAGCTTAATGGCTTTGTCGAGGTGTTCGTAGGCTTTGTACTTTTGGTTGGTGTACAAGTAGCAGTTCCCCATTTTGTAGTTGAGCTTAGCACTGTTGGGGTTAAAGGCATACGCTTTTTCGTAATGAAACAGTGCTTTGCGGAAATTGTTGTCGGGACTTTTGGTTTCCAAAATGGCAGTGTTTCCTGCTGCCCTCGGGGCATCACCAGCCTGGTAGCTGGTAAAAGCTTTTTTAAATTCTTCTTTTTTGTCTTTAAAGTTAGAAGATTTGAACTCAACATTTTGAGCATATCCGGCACTGGCCACAATCATCAGGGCAACAATGCTTAACGTAAGGTTTTTCATGATGCTGTGGATTAAAAGTTACAGTTGTTGTTTGAATATCTTTTTCCTTGTACTGAGCCCAATTCGCGTGCTTTGAGCCAGTCGGCACAGGCTCCTTCAAGGTCGCGGTTCATTTCTTTGGCAATGCCCCTGTTTACGTAAGCACTGGCATAGTTGGGGTTGAGTTGAATGGCTTTGTCGCAGTCGGCAATGGCTCCTTTATAGTCTTTCTTTTTGTGCTTGGCACCACCACGGTTGCTGTAGGCAGCAGCATATTTGCTGTTGAGCTGAATGGCTTTGTCAAAATCTTTAATGGCTTCTTCTAAACGCCCCAATTCCATGAGCAATGCTCCACGGTTGTTGTAGGCCAGGTAAAAGTCGGATTTTACACTGATGGCCTTGGTATAGGCCGCAATGGCACCCACGGTATCGCCCTTACGTTTTTTGGTACTGCCAATGTTGTTGTGCACAAAGGCAAGCTTTCCGTCGAGTTGGGCGGCCTTTTCGTAGTCGCGAATGGCAGCATCCCAGTTTTCGCGTTTGCGGTGGCAGCTGCCCCGGTCGTTGTAAGCATAGGCGTAATCGGCTTTAATGCCAATGGCTTTGGTAAAGCTGGCTTCGGCACCGGTGTAGTCTTCGCGTAAAAATTGAATGCCTCCGAGGTTGTAGTGGGCTGTGGCATTTTTAGGGTCGATGCTAATGAGCTTTTTGTAATCGGCAATGGCACCGTCGTAATCTTTCATGCCCTTCGCTGCTTCGGCACGTTGTAACCAGGCCTTAGCATGGGTTTCATCAGTTTCAATAAGCATGCTAAAGTTGGCATAGGCGCCTTTGTAATCCTTTTTACCCATGTAGGCCATGCCCCGGTTATAGTAGGCCTCCATAAATTCGGGGCTCAACTCAATGGATTTATCGAATTTCTTAATGGCGTCGGCATATTTCTTTTGCTCGTACAATTGTATGCCAGCATTATAGGCCTCTTGCGATTCGGCCGTCATTTGGCTGCTGGCATTCACGGCATTGATGGAATCGCGAAAGGCTTTTTCCTTTTCAGTCAGCTCGTCTTCGCCTTGCGCCCAACCGGCATTGGCCAGTACAAGTGCTGCGAACAGCAATAGGAGTTGCTGGTAACGTAGGGATTTTAACATAAGCTCGGTTTTTTTATTGGGGCACTAAAAATAGCCTTTTTCGTGAGGAATAAAAGGGAACAACCGTGCAATATTTATCAACAATTGTTAATTTCGTAGCTGTTGATAGTTGAACGAAACGCCTTGAATGATGCTGGGTTTAAAGCTTCCTACCGACCCCCGGTGGGTAAACATTGTTGAAAAGAACATCGAAGAGATCCTGACCGATCATGCGTGGTGCGAGCAAAAAGCCGCTTCTAACGCTATTTCGTTGATGGTAAAATACCCCGAGCATACCGAGTTGGTACGTGAAATGACGAAGATTGTGCAGGAAGAGATAGAACACTTCGGTATGGTGCACGAAAAAATTGTGGAGCGTGGGTATACGCTGGGGCGCGAACGCAAAGATCCGTATGTACACGATTTAATGGCGTACATCAAAAGAGGAGGGAGCTATGAGCAAATTTTGGTAGATCGACTCTTGTTTGCTGCCATGATTGAAGCCCGCAGCTGCGAACGTTTTCGGCTGCTATCGCAAGAAATCAACGACGAAGATTTACGTGGGTTTTACCACGAATTGATGATTAGTGAAGCCGGCCACTACAAAACCTTCATTTCTTTTGCTCGCGAACTGGGCAAAGGCGTAGATGTAAACCAGCGCTGGCAGGAGTTTTTAGATTACGAGGCCGAAATCATTCAACACTATGGCAAGAATGAAACGGTACATGGGTAGTATTGAGCATGTAATTATCGTATTCCATTCCATAACTTACCCATTGCACAACATTTCTTTGAAAACAAATCAATGCTTTACCTGCCAACCGGGAGCAGCATTTTTCTTTGAACAGAGGTGCATTATTTGTTCGCAACAATGCGTTGAACTCTGCTAAAAGAACAGCCATTTATTTATGAGTACTTTACGAAAATACTTTAGCGAAGCCTAAAATAACTTTGATGGCCAATAAAACATATAGTACCCCAAGAATTGTTACAGCTCCCATAGCAATGCCTGCTGTGGCATAGTTTTCTCCCCGGAATGCATCGGGGTAATGCTGCAAGTTTTTTAGGGCAATTATGCCCAATATCATGGCCAGTGCACCCACTCCACTTGCAATACCCAACACGCTATACGTGATGGTTAACGTAGGTGCAAGCTTAAGGGCAATTAGTCCAAATAAAAGACCACCAAGACCTACGGCAAATGATGTGATGGCGGCCCAGTGTACTGGAAGCTGTTTATGGGTGTTTTCCTCCTGATTCGAGCGAACGGCAGTTGGCTGAGGAACATCATCAACAGCTACTTTACCTGGCGTAACTTGTACAGCAATTGGTATTGTTGACGCGGAGCCTGCTTGAACTTGATGGGCAGGAATAGGAACGGCGGTTGTAGGGATACCTATACTGGCGGTATAGGGTTCGCTATTGTCTAACTGCCTAATGTGTATCGGGTCAATTTCTTTTTGTGGAATTGCTTTACGGGCAGCAACTTTTGGGGCAGGGTGGTGGTGGTTCCCTCTAATATTGAGGTAAAACCCTTTGTTGTACTTTCTTTTTTGAATAATGCCCTCACTAACAACTTTGTCGCTAGAGCAGGAGGTGATCGAAAACATCAAGGCGATGATTCCGAGCACTACTGGAGTGAATTGCTTAGGTAGATACATGGGTTAAAGGGATTGGTGTAATTTATTTTACGAATTAAAGACCGTGTTGTTACGGTGTTTTTGATTTTTTTGTTGTTTTCTGGGTTGATTTTCAGTAAGTTATGATCTTGAGGGGATGGCGTCAACAAGAGTTTTGGCTTACAAAGCCGAAATCATTCAACACTATGGCAAGAATGAAACGGTACATGGGTAACTGGTAGGCCATCGTTGACTAAATTCTCCTCCGGTTTTCAACTAACACCACAAAAACCGACTGAAATTGCTCAAAAAATGACTTGGAATGAGCAATTCTTTATAAGGTTTTGGTCATTCTTTATAAAGATTCGGGCATTCTTTATAAGGTTTTAGTGATTCTTTATAAAGGTTCGGGCATTCTTTACAAGGTTTTGGCAATTCTTTATAAAGATTTGGGCATTCTTTACAAGGTTTTGGCAATTCTTTATAAAGATTTGGGCATTCTTTACAAGGTTTTGGCAATTCTTTATAAAGATTTGGGCATTCTTTATAAGGTTTTGGGAATTCTTTATAAAGATTTGAACATTCTTTATAAGGTTTTGGTAATTCTTTTGCATCGGTTAACACATTCAATGCATTGGTTTGGGAATTCTTTGCATTGATTGGCGCATTCGATGCATTGGTTGAGCTATCCTTTGCGAGAGGCTACTACTCCTTATTTTTTCCTTTACTCACACTCCTGCGCAGGCAGGAGTTTATTGCTTATTTCGAATGTGCTTATGGTACTTTACGTACTGTTTTCCCTTTTGCGTTAGGGATGGCAGCGGCTATCCCTTGCTGCACGCTATGCAAGCCCTTGTGGTGTTGATGGGGCGACAACGGAGCCGCAACAACTCCTTATCAAGGGCCATAGGGTGGAGGAAGGATAATAGCGAACAGCCCGATCCCGACCCGACGTTAGGAGGCGTTGGGGAAACGCCCATACCTCCTCACTACTCACTTTCCTGCGAAGGTTCCCCTTTGATCAACAACAAAGTTATTCAGGGACTTGCTTCTCCCCGCTTTCAGCGGGGCTCGCAATGACATCACTCATTATCAACATTACCCTTGTTTCCATACTCCTGCGCAGGCACCCTGATGGCTATTGGAGCATTCCCCTCACTCTCACTCCTACATACTTACCACTTGCACTCATCCCGCTCCCATGCCCCTCATCACATCTTTCTAGGGCGATTAAAAAAGTCTTAGTAAATTCGCACCTCCAATAATAACACCTGCAAATGAAAAAGATCAAAGCATTATTAGTAGCCACCTTTGTTACCGTAAGTTCAACCTTGTTTGCGGCAATGCCCGATGAGGGCATGTGGCTTCCCCTTTTATTAAAAGATTACAACTACGCTGATATGCAGCGCCTTGGGTGTACCCTTACTCCCGAACAGATATACAGTGTAAACAATTCCAGCCTGAAAGATGCAGTAGTGCAGCTAGGTGGTTTTTGTACCGCCGAAATTGTATCAAACAAAGGATTGTTGTTTACCAACCACCACTGTGCCTTCGATGCCATTCAATCGCACAGTTCGGTAGAAAACGATTACCTCACCGATGGTTTTTGGGCAGCTACAACTGCCGATGAATTGCCCGTTGCCGGACTAAGCGTATCGTTTTTAGTGCGCATGGAAGATGTAACGAAAAAAATTAGTGACGCACGAGCCAATGGAGGTGAAAATGCTGAGATGGCGGCAAGCGAAGCCCTTCAAACCATTGAAGCAGAAGCTTCGGAAGAAGGAAAGTATAGGGCACGTGTAAAAGAAATGTTCAACGGCAACGCCTACTACTTGTTTGTATACGAAGTGTATAACGATGTTCGCCTGGTAGGGGCACCACCCTCGTCGGTAGGGAAATTTGGCGGAGATACCGACAACTGGATGTGGCCACGCCATACGGGCGACTTTGCCATGTTGCGCATTTATGCCGATAAAGACAACAACCCTGCTGAATACAGCGAAAGCAATGTGCCGTTTAAGCCAAAACACCACCTGCCGGTATCCATCAAAGGATTAAAAGAAGGCGATTACACCATGATTATGGGGTACCCTGGAAGCACTTCGCGTTACTTAACTGCTGCCGAATTGCAAGAAACAGCCGACATTTCTGCTCCTGCTGTAGTAAAGGTATTGGGCAAGAAGTTGGATTTGATGAAGCAGGAGATGGATAAAGACGATGCTGTTAGAATTTCGTTGGCGAGCGATTACGCTGCTTCGGCCAACTACTACAAGTACAGCAAAGGACAGCTAAAAGGCATGGCAAAAAGCGATGTAATAGGCAAGCGCAAAGGAGAAGAAGAAGCCTTTATGAAATGGGTGAATGCCGATGAGAAGCGCAAAGAAAAATACGGCAACATTTTAAGCGACATTGCCAAAGCGGTAGAAGAGCATAAAGAAACAGAAAAGCTGAACAGCTACATTAATCTTGGTGCCTTTGGCCCCGGATTTATTGGTAGAGCAGTACAATTGTGGCGGTTGCAACGCAGCCTGGAAATGGGCAACGATGGGAAAAACATCATCGATCCATTGAAAGAAGGTTTAGACGATAGCTTCAAAGATTACCATGCCCATGTAGACCAAAAAGTGTTTGCAGCCATGGTACAAATGCTGAACGAAGATTTAACAGGCAACAAACCCGATTTCTTCGAAAAGAAAAACTTCCTCAAAGCCAAAGGGAGCTACGAGAAGTATGCTGCCAAAGTATTTAAAAAATCAGTGGTAACCGATAAGGCGCGCATGAAGGCGTTTTTAGCCAACCCTTCAGCCAAAAAGCTGGAGAAAGACCCTGTGATTGAGTACATAGGAAGTGTGATCGCTTTTTTTAGAAGCGACTTACAACCGGCTTTGATGACACGATCTCAAGCCATAGGCGAAAACCATAAGCTGTTGATACAAGGCATGATGGAAATGGATGCCAAGCGTAAGTTTTATCCCGATGCCAACTCTACCTTCCGCCTTACTTATGGTACTGTAAAGAGCTATAGCGATTGGGAAAAGAAACCGATGAATGCTTTTACCTATGCCAATGAAATTATGGCCAAGTACAAGCCTGGCGACGATGAGTTTGATGTTCCAGAAAAGTTGCGCAAGCTAATTGAAGCGAAAGACTATGGTAAGTATGGCAAGGATGGGAAACTCACTACCTGCTTTATTCACGATACCGACATTACCGGAGGGAACTCTGGAAGCCCTGTGATTAATGGCAATGGAGAACTGGTAGGCATCGCTTTTGATGGCAACTGGGAATCGATGGTATCCGACATTTACTTCGAAAAGCAGTACGTACGTACCATTAGCGTAGACATTCGTTACGCCTTATTCATCATCGACAAATATGCCGATGCCAGTCATTTGATTGATGAAATGACCCTGGTGGAGTAGGGAAGCAAGATAAATTTTATAAAGCCTCTTACGGTCATCCTGAACTTGTTTCAGGATCTCGTAAGGGGCTTTTTTCGTTATCGCTCTAAATACAATACCAATTTCAAATCGGTGCCAAAGGTATGGGAGGCGGGATGCTTAAATTTGAGGGCATCCATCCAATGGCGACCCCACCACATTTCGTTGTTGTGCAGCATCTCCATTTCCTTGTCGGTCATGGCCTTTTTCTCATCATCATTTTCGGTATATACTGTTATTCGGTTTATTGGTTAATAAATTGAATTAGCATTTGGCCTGCTATTTCTAGTATTTGAATAAGTAGGAAGGGGGCGTTTTTCTTAAATACCTTATTATGCGTTGTAGCCTACATTTTAAAAAACTTAAACAAATTCATCATGAAGATTTCAATCTTTATTTTTCTCTTTTTCCATGTCTTTATATTAAATGCCCAGCAATTAACGGATAACCTGTTGTTGTATTACCCCATGAATGGGAACTTACAAGATCTTAGCGGGAACTCATTTGATGGGATTCCGAATGGTCCTGTTCCAACAGTAGATCGCTTCAATAACCCTAATGGGGCCTACTTTTTTGATGGAATAGATGATTACATTGATCTGCCAATCGATCCAGCTTTAAAGCCCAATTTGCCCGTTTCTTATTCTTTCTGGATTAAATTGGTTGATTTAGATACCTTACATAACCCTATAATTGGCAGTAATTTTTATCACGACAATTACCACGGCACATGGGTTGATGTTAGGAATACAGGTCAAATATCTGCAAACATTGGATTAGCTAATTCCTGCACAGGATCTTATTGTAGAAGATCGAAGTTGAGTACTAACACTTTATCGTACAATTTCTGGAATCATGTTGTTGTTGTAATAAGGTCGGGAGACGATATGGACATTATTATTAATTGTGAAGATGCAGGCGGTACTTATAGTGGTAATTATGACCCATTATTATCCCTTACATATTCAAATGACCCAGGGAAAATAGGAGTTTTTGATAGAAATGTGTATCGACCTCCATATTTCTTTGAAGGATCACTGGATGAAATAGGGTATTGGGATAGGGCTCTTACACAACTAGACGTACAACAACTTTGTCATGGAGTATTTACGGGTGTAAATGAAGAAGAGCATGTTTTTCAAACTTCTGTTTACCCTAACCCTGTAGATGATATTATAAACATTGAAACCATTGGTAAGTACAGCACTGCAATGGTATATAATGTATTGGGAGAAGAAGTTATGCAAGTGCCCTTTTCCAATACCATTGATGTGTCGCAATTGCCCGTAGGCATGTACACCCTTCGTTTGTTGGGAGAGCAAACCACAGCAGTGAACTTTGTGAAGAAGTAAAGCAACAATAAGACATTATGCTATAAAGCCTCTTACGGTCATCCTGAACTTGTTTCAGGATCTCGTAAGGGGCTTTTTTCGTTATCGCTCTAAATACAGTACCAACTTTAAGTCGGTGCCAAAGGTAAGGGAGGCGGGATGCTTAAATTTGAGGGCATCCATCCAATGGCGACCCCACCACATTTCGTTGTTACGCAGCATCTCCATTTCCTTGTCGGTCATGGCCTTTTTCTCATAATCATCTTCGCCATACACTGCTACCAGTTGGTTCACCAGTTGTTGCACATGCAAGGAGATGTCTTCCGAGCGCTTTTTGCGATAGAGTACTACGTTTTTACTCGTTTCGCCAGTAAGGTGCACCAGAGCCCGGTCGAACAAACCACATTCCAGCCATGGCAATTGAAACTCAAACGATTCTACAGCATCGCCCATTACCCCATCGTCTACCCGGGTAAATCGCTCGTCGGGAACCGCCAGTAAATCCAATTGAAGGCCCAGCGATTCTTGCAGTGCCCGTATGGCTTTATGTTGATTGCTATCCATGGTGGTTGTTTGTGTTATGGTGCAAGTTACACAATTGCATAAAAAAGCCTCCAGCTAACCTTAATTTGTCTGAAGTGGACAAGGTTCGGCTGGAGGCCAATGAGACTGTAGGGTGTTTAGCGAATTACCTGCATGGTTTTGCTGGTTACAACCGCACCTTCAGACACAATTTGGTAAATGTACATGCCCGATACCAACTGGGTAGTATTCAATTCAACACGCTGTGTGCCGGCAGCAACGCCTTGCTCGGCCACTACTTTACCAGTGTAATCTACCACTTGTAAAGTCACGTTTTCTTCCAGGTTGTTGAATGGAATAATGGTTTGGTTACTGCTGGGGTTGGGGTAGTTTTGCCCTAATGCTTGCATGGCAGCATCAAACTCTTCGGTGCTTACCGTACCGTAAAACCAATCGTGTGATAGTTTTAAGATTTGATCGCCCACGGCCGATGTATTCAGATGCTCAATGCCAATGCCCAGGTACACCAATTTATAAGTGCCATTGTTGGCGCGAACACCACCTACTTTTGCGGCATTGCCATTGTAGTTGAAAATAGCTACACCACCATTGGCTGGTGTAATTTCGTCGGGGTAAAGGTTACCACCACCATACACATCGTTAATGCCCGAACTGGCTACGTTGCCAAATACAGCATCGGCCGCTACGGCAGTATATTGGCTGTTAGCAGTGTTGCCATCGCTATCGAAAGTGGCATGCATATAATTGCTGTAAAACGATTGCGTAGCAGCTGTACCGTTGCCACCATTGCCAACATCCCAGGTATCCCAGCCAATGTCTTGCCCGGCAATAAACAAGTTACCGCCATTGTCCATAAAGGTTTGTAAGTCGGTTACCAGGTCGTTGGTAAGTGAAGGAAAGGTCCATGCCATGTTGTAATAAATGTTGATGACACCACCCAATTGTCCGCCACCAGCAGCAGAGCGGAAAGTAGCGGTATTGGTAGCAGCAAAGGTAGTGTTGCCCGCTGCATTCAACCCGTCGATGTATTCTTGCTCCCAATCGTAAGAGCCGCCATCGCCCCAGCCAGCATCATTGCTTACAATTAAATCGGTAACGCCCGACATTACCGTAAAGGTAACCGAAGCATCAGGATCGTTGGGATTGGTAAGGTTTTCAATGGTAAGGGTGTAGTCGGCAATGGCTGCAGTAGCATCGGGTGTAACGTTTACCGTGATGGCTTCTGTGCTAACGCCATTTACAGTTACAGTAGCTGTAGTAGCATAAGTATTGCCTCCCACCGTGAAATCAGAACTCCAACCTACTGGTGCATTGGCAGAAGAAAGGGTAATTTGAAAGTCTTGTTGGGTAGCCCCATCGTTTTCAATGCTGGAGCCGAAGTTGCTGGTGTTGCCATTAGAACCCTGGGAGAAGGTGCCACTTTGGGTGGTAATCGACCAATTGGGGTCGAATGTTGCTCCAGAGTTCAACACTTCTTCCGAACCTTCGTCTTGCACAAAAGCAATAGAAGCAATTTCACTCGGGTCCCATCCTGGGTCGGGTGTATAGGTGTAATTAAATACTACCGATTGACCCAATGGGGCAGGGGTGTAGGTATCGCCAGCCGTACTGGGTAGCATTTTTCTGAATACGTTAGGAAAAATGGTTTCTCCGTTAGAACCTGGAGGAGTACCGTATACAATTTCTCGTTCTACCACAGCAGTACGCACCACCAGGTTGCCTGCCGGAACAGTACCTGTGGTTTTAATGGTAACGGTAACGTCGCGATCGTTTCCATTAGGCACATCGGTGACGGTAATTTTAATGGGCGACCCTACCGCTGCAGCATTATCGAGCATCGATTGGGTAACACCCGCAGGGCCACCGCTCCATTGGCTGCCTAGCATATGCATTCTTGGTACACCAGTAACGTTGTAGTACTGCGTACGGGCATCGTTTTCGGTAGGGTTGGCCGAATACATAGGATCGGTGCCGGGCCACGAAGTGTGGTAGGCAATGTGGTGAAACTTGCCCTCATTGTTGGCGGCAATATTGGCCTCAAAAATAGGGTTCTGGCTGGCGCAAGGCCCACAACTGGCCTGCGTAAAGTGTTCGAACAATACAAACTTTTTGGATTGTCCTAGGGCTACGGTGCACAATAGCGAGAGCAGGGCCACCGAGGCCAGTTTGGTAGAGTTTTTCATAGGATATGAGTTTAGTTTTAATTAGCTAAACCAATGTAGTGATTTTACGGCCGTTAAAGGAGCAAGTTTTAGGAGATAATTAGATTCCTAACAGATTGTTAAATTTTGCAATCTGTTGTTAAACTTACGTAGTTGGCCTGTTTAATGCTATACGCCAACCGATTAATCGTTGAATCTTGTAGAAGAATAAGGGTTAGGCCCCCATGATGGTAGCAAACTTTTCTCGCCACAAATCGGGCACAGCAATAGTTTGTTGTGTGGTGTAATCAAAGCACACCATCACACATTTACCCTGGGCACAAATAACGTTGTCGGTGGTCTCTTTTCGAACTACAGCAAAAGCAAGAGTAACGCTTTTAGTACCAATATGGTCGCAAGTGGTTTTTACCACAATGTTGTCGTGTAGTTTTACGGGCAGCTTGTAATCTATTTCGTTGCGGGCCAGTAATATGCCGCTTTTTACCCAATCCCAGTTGCCGCCTATGAGGTCTTTAAAAAACTGCATGCGCGCCTGCTCAAAATAATTGAGGTAAATGGCATTGTTTACATGCCCCATTACATCAATGTCGGCAAAACGTATTTCAATAGGGGTAGAGTGCGCCATTAAGCAATGGGGTTGAGCACCACGCTAAAGATGGTAATGGAACCCGGGTCGCGTCCATACTGTAGTTTGTCGATGGCATCGAGTATGTTTTTTGCACGAAAATAGGAGGTATGCAACTCGTCGTCGCCTTTGGCAGTCCATTGAATGGTGTACGAGCTTTCTTTCTCCTTATAGGTTTTTACATAGTCCAACATCTTAGTAAGGGCATCCACCTTATCGTACCCCAGGGTAGAGTGAAACAAGAACGATTGGCGGTGACGCGGGTTTACCGTAATCACATCCAGTTTGGTTTTGCCTTCGTAGTCGCTGTAGTCAAAAACTACAGAGCCTTGCTCCAGTCCAATGTAGTCTTCAATTTCTTTTTGAATCTTGGCTACTTCAATGTTGATGTCTGTACTTGTCATGATCAAATTTTAGCGGTCTAATTTACTAAAAACAGAGTTGTTACTTTTATACTCTGGTACAATTTCTTTCATTCTACCCACAATCTTTTCGTTATGCTGTGTTTGGAACAACGCAATGAGTTCCGAAATGTTTTGTTGCACCTCCGCAGCATCGTATTCCGCTACTTTAGCAATCATAATTTGTGGGTGGTGTGTAGGTAAAGTATTTTCTTCGGTGTTGAGCAATTCTTCGTATAGCTTTTCGCCAGGGCGCAAACCGGTAATTTTAATGGCAATGTCTTTATCGAGCTCCAGCCCTGATAGCTTGATCATCTTTTTTGCTAAATCAATGATCTTTACCGATTCACCCATGTCGAAGATAAATACTTCACCACCTTCACCCATAGCCCCGGCTTCCAATACCAACTGGCATGCTTCGGGAATGGTCATGAAAAAACGAGTCACTTCTTTGTCGGTAACCGTGATGGGGCCTCCGTTTTCAATTTGTCGTTTAAACAAAGGAATAACCGAGCCGTTCGATCCCAATACATTGCCAAAACGAGTGGTAATGAACCGGGTAGTGGCTTGTGCATTGATCGATTGCGCATAAATTTCAGCAATCCGTTTGCTGGCTCCCATTACGCTGGTAGGGTTCACCGCCTTGTCGGTAGAGATCATCACAAAATCGTTGACCTCGTATTGAATGGAAAGGTCTACCAGGGTTTTAGTGCCCAATACATTGGTGAGCAGTGCTTCCGACGGATTTTCTTCCATCAAGGGCACGTGCTTGTAAGCGGCAGCATGGTATACAATATCGGGGGTGTAAGTGCTAAACAAATGCGCCATACGATCGTGGTTGGTAATGTCGCCAACCACTGTTTCAAATAAGTCACCATCAAAAGTGCCGCGCAATTCCAGGCTAAGGTCGTGTAAGGCCGACTCGGCCTGATCGAGCAATACCACTTGCTGTGGGGCATAGGTGGCCACCTGGCGCACAATTTCACTGCCAATAGAGCCTGCAGCTCCTGTTACCAATACCGTTTTCCCTTCCAATTGCCCACGTACCGCTGCTACGTCTAACTGAATGATGTCGCGACCCAGCAAGTCTTCAATACGTACCTTTTTTATTTGTTTGAAGCTCAATTCACCGTTGATCCAGTTTTGCACCGGGGGCACATTCAATACATTAACGTTGTGCGCCAAACAGGTATCGATGACCCTGGTTTTATTGGCTTGCGAAGGTTTTAATATGCCGATAATAAGCTGGTCGATGGTTTGCTCTTGTAACAGGGTGTCCAACTTATCGGTGGATAAGATTTTTACTCCTTCCAGCATCTTTCCACTTTTGGCAGCATTGTCATCTACAAAAGCCACTACCTTATAACGAGTACCTGCATCGCGATCGAGGGTACGCTTGGTAATGAGCCCCAATTCTCCCGATCCATAGATGATAACATTGGTTTTGTCTTTGCCCGGGTTTTTGCGCTCCAGGTATACCAGTTTCACAGCAATACGCGAAGTAATCATCAAAAACATGGTGGTCATGTAATCGATAATAATAATGGTGATGGGTAAAAAGAACTTACCATCAACCGCGTAGAAGCGAATGAGATTGGCCAACCCAAAGATGAGGCTACCGATGGTAACTACAATAAAGATGCGTTTGGCATCTTGTGTACTGGTGTAGCGCACAATGCCAGCGTAAGTTTTTCCAAAGTATACGGTGAGTGCCCGCACCAATAAAAAGCCGGGAAGGGCAATTTTAAGGAGTGGAATTTCGATGGGAGGAATGCTGAAATTAAAACGAAGCATGTAGGCCACAAACAAGGCAAACAGGCAAATGCCCATGTCGATGGTGAAAACAATCCAACGGGGGGTATTTTGGTCTCTCAACAACATTGCTCCTTCATTGAACACACTTGGGGTAAAGTTATCATTTAAAAATTAACCGAAAAAAATTACTTTTGCCCGAAAGGTTAGGCATTTTACTGCCACCACAAACACATTAACATGGCAATAGCATTAGTTACAGGAGGAGCAGGATTTATAGGAGCTCATGTTACCAACGAATTGGTGGCAGAAGGCCATCAAGTGGTGGTGCTCGACGACCTTAGTGGTGGTTTTAAAGACAATGTAAATTCCGCAGCCACCTTTGTTGAAGGCTCGGTAACCGACCACCACTTGTTGGAGCAACTGTTTGCCCAATACCAATTCGATTACGTATACCACCTGGCAGCATATGCGGCCGAAGGACTGAGCCACTTCATCCGACGGTTCAATTACCACAACAACTTAATAGGAAGTGTTAACCTCATCAACGAATCGGTAAAGCACAAGGTAAAATGTTTTGTATTTACCTCTTCCATTGCGGTATACGGTGCGGTTGCTCCTCCTATGAAGGAAAGTACTTACCCACATCCCGAAGACCCTTATGGGGTAGCTAAATTTGCGGTAGAACAAGACCTGGTGGCAGCCAAAGAAATGTTTGGGTTGAACTACATCATCTTTCGTCCGCACAATGTATATGGAGAATACCAAAACCTGGGCGATCGCTACCGTAATGTAGTAGGCATCTTCATGAATCAACTGATGAAAGGGGAATCGCTCACGGTATTTGGCGATGGTAAACAAACAAGGGCATTCAGCTACATTGGTGATGTAGCCCCTCATATTGCCAATTGTGTAAACATTCCTGAGGCTTACAACGAGGTGTTTAACATTGGAGCCGATAAAGAATATACGGTAAAGGAGCTGGCGCAAACCACCATGGAAGCCATGGGCATAACTGGCGAATTGAGGCACTTGCCAGCACGCAATGAAGTAGTACATGCCTATGCCGACCATAGCAAAGCCGAAAAGGTATTTAACATACAATCTACCACAACACTATTAGAAGGGTTGCAAAAGATGACAGCCTGGGCAAAAACAGCAGGCACGCGAAAAAGTGCCAAATTCGAAAACATTGAGATCACCGATCAATTGCCTGCTATTTGGTTGGAAGACTAGCACCTTATGGAATATAACGGTCATCCTATTCAATACCTTGAAGTTAACGGTCATAAGATTGCCAGCTTTGTATCCGATGCCGATACTAATTTCGATGCCGATACCGTAAAATCTTTTGGCGAAGAATGGAAAAAGTTCGACCGTTTTTCGGCAGAAGAAATTACCAATGCAGGCGATCAGTACTTTGATGTGGTAACGAACGAGATGATGAATGAACACTCTACAGTATTGGATGTAGGGTGTGGTACTGGAAGATGGTCGAAATATGTGGCGTCACGCGTAAAATTTGTGGAAGGGATAGACCCCAGCGAAGCCGTGTACTCGGCAGCACAACTCAACAGCGATGTGCCCAATTTTAGGGTTACCCATGCTGGGGTAGATAGCATTCCCTTTGCCGATGGTAGCTTCGACTTTGTATTTTGCCTGGGAGTATTGCACCACATCCCTGATACCAAAGCAGCCCTCGAAAAAGCAGTAAAGAAAGTGAAGCCAGGAGGGCACTTTTTGTTGTACCTCTACTATAAGCTCGATAACCGGGGACCCTTCTTTAAATTCTTATTTTCCATCTCTACGTTGTTTAGAAAGATCATTTCCAGCTTTCCTTCCGGCCTTAAAAAATTCAGCTGCGATGTAATTGCTATTACCGTATACATGCCCTTTGTATTGCTGGCACGATTGGTAAAAGGCATCAACCCAAAAGGAAAAGCACACACCAAAATTCCGCTGTCTTATTACACCGATAAGTCGTTCAATATCATCCGCAACGACGCCCTCGACCGTTTTGGAACACCACTCGAAAAACGCTTTACCAAAGCGGAGGTGGTGAACATGATGGAAGCAGCCGGACTGAACAATATTACCGTCTCCTCAGGCGAACCTTATTGGCATGCCGTTGGTAAAAAAGATTAAAAAACAGTTATTTTTACTCCCCGCATGAAGAAAATACTGTTCATAGCTACCCACCGCCCCAACCGTTCTCCGGGACAGCGTTTTCGATTTGAGCAGTACTTTAAATACTTACAAGAACATGGCTTTGAATGCGAACTGTCGTACATCATTACTGAGCACGACGACAAAGTGTTTTACAGCAAGGGCAACTTTTTAAAAAAGGCCATCATTTTGCTCAAAAGCTATCGCAAGCGAATGGCCGACTTAAAACGCGCTAAAAACTTCGACATCATCTTCATCTTTCGAGAAGCCAACATCACCGGAACCACTCTTTTTGAGCGGAAACTAAAGCGTTACGATGCCAGGATGGTATTCGATTTCGACGATGCCATTTGGCTGCAAGATGTATCGGAAGGCAACAAGAAATTGGCGTGGCTGAAAGACCCTTCCAAAACCCCAAAACTCATTGCTTTATCCGACCTTACCATTGCAGGCAACCAATACCTGGCAGATTATGCCAGCCAGTACAGCAATCAGGTACAAGTAATACCTACCACCATCGATACTACTTATCATCAACGCCAGCAATCGTTGCCCGAAAAAGAAACCATTTGCATTGGGTGGACCGGTAGCCATACCACCACCAAGTACTTCGACCTGGCAGTGCCGGTGTTGAAGCGCCTTAAGGCAAAGTATGGCAATAAAGTAAGCTTTAAGCTTATTGGCGATGGTGCCTATTATAACGAAGCGTTAAAGCTGCAAGGAGTGCCCTGGCAACTGGATCGGGAAATTGAAGAGTTGCTCGACCTCGACATCGGCATTATGCCATTGCCTAACGACGATTGGGCGAAAGGGAAATGTGGCTTTAAAGGGTTGCAGTACATGGCTCTGGAAATACCAACGGTAATGTCGCCCATTGGTGTAAACACCGAAATTATCGAACATGGGGTAAATGGATTTTTAGCCGAAACGGAAGATGAATGGGTGGAAGTATTGTCTGAGTTAATTGAATCGCATGCCTTGCGAATACAAGTAGGAAAGGCTGGGCGTGGTACCGTTGAAGAGCGTTATTCGGTGAATGCGAATAAAGAAAAATATTTAGCATGTTTTCGGACATTAATTCTCGATTAAAACCCTACTTTTGAAACCACAATTGAGTAAAACATTAAAACACCTTTAGTATGAAAGATGTTGCATTGAAGCAGAAGCATGAAGCACTTGGAGCGAAGATGGTTCCATTCGCTGGTTTCAATATGCCGGTGCAGTACACAGGAGTTACTGATGAGCATCTCGCTGTTAGAAACAGTGTTGGCGTATTTGATGTGTCGCACATGGGGGAGTTTATGGTGCGAGGCGATAAAGCCATTGATTTAATTCAGAAAATATCATCGAACGATGCAACAGCATTGTACGACGGAAGGGTACAATACTCGTGTATGCCTAATGCCGATGGTGGTATTGTAGACGATTTATTGGTATACCGCTTTTCGGAAAACGAATACATGCTGGTAGTCAACGCATCGAACATCGATAAAGATTGGGATTGGATTTCGTCGCATAATGACATGGGAGCGGAGATGGAAAACATTTCCGACAACATTTCATTGTTGGCTGTTCAAGGACCAAAAGCTGCGGAAGCCATGCAAAAGCTTACCGACATGAACCTCGTAGACATGAAGTACTATCATGTGCAACGAGGTACTTTTGCAGGAGTAGAAAATGTGATTGTTTCCACCACAGGATACACCGGAGCAGGGGGCGTAGAAATATACTTTGAAAACAAAGATGCCGATCGTATCTGGGAGGCTGTATTTGAAGCAGGAGCAGCTTACGATATTAAACCCATTGGTCTGGCAGCACGAGATACGTTGCGCCTGGAAATGGGTTTTTGCTTGTATGGGAACGATATCGACGACACCACTTCACCCCTGGAAGCAGGGTTGGGCTGGATCACTAAGTTCACCAAAGACTTCGTTAACAGCGATGCATTGAAGCAACAAAAAGAAGCAGGAGTTACCAAACGATTAATAGGCTTTGAATTGGTAGATAGAGGCATTCCCCGCCAGGGATACGACATCGTGGATGCTGATGGCAACAAAATAGGACATGTTACTTCGGGCACCATGGGACCATCGGTACAAAAAGCCATTGGCATGGGATATGTAGCAAAACCATTTGCCAAAGCCGATACTGAGATATACATTAACATTAGAAACAAAAACATAAAGGCCAACGTAGTAAAATTACCGTTTTACAAGGCCTAATACGATGAGCGAAGCCGACGAAAGACCATTTGTTGAGTGTTGTTTTTCCCCCAACCTCTACCCGTTGCATAAAACCGATCATGAAATTGTGGTGGTCATTGATGTGCTTCGCGCTACTTCAGCCATTTGTGCTGCCTTCGAAAATGGGGTAGAGAAGATCATTCCCGTATCTACCGTTGAGGAAGCACGTGAATATCAAAACAAAGGGTTTTTAGCCGCTGCAGAGCGGGGAGGGCAAATTGTAGAAGGGTTTGAATTTGGCAATTCACCCTATAGCTACATGAAGGATGAGGTGAAAGGAGAAACCATTGTACTTTCTACCACCAATGGCACCAAAACCATCAACATCGCTAAAGAATCTCCCATTGTAGTTATTGGCTCCATCAATAATTTAGAGGCCATCTGCAAGTGGTTGATCGAGCAGAAGAAAAATACGTTGTGCTTGTGTTCAGGCTGGCAAGATAAATTCAACCTTGAAGACACCATTTGCGCAGGAGCAATTATTGAAAGCCTACTAAGTACAGGCGATTTTAGGTCGGAACAAGACTCGTCGATTGCGGCAAAGTACCTCTACCTTTCGGCCAGCGAAAACATCTTTGGCTACCTCAAATCATCTTCGCACCGCCGCAGGTTGAAAAGGCTCAACCTCAACGAAGACATCAAATACTGCCTTACGCCAAACACCACAAAAGTGATTCCCATCTTGAAAGATGGTGAGTTGGTGAAGTTGTCCTAATTCACTAACTTGCAGCAACTAACTTTTGAGGCCATGCTCAGGCGAATTATTATAATCTTTCTTTCGCTGCTATGTATTTCTCTATTTTACCAGTCAAGGCCCACTAAGGCCTGGGGCTTCTTTGGACACAAGCGCATCAATAGAATGGCTGTGTTTACCTTGCCTCCCGAAATGTTTTCCTTTTATAAAAAGCACATTGAGTTTGTAACCGAGCATGCTGTTGACCCTGATAAAAGACGCTATGCTTCTGAAGGAGAAGCCCCAAGGCACTACATCGATATCGACCACTATGTAAAGGAAGGAGAAGACCCTTTCGAAGTGATGCCCCGTAAATGGGAAGATGCCGTAGATAAATTTACAGACGATACCTTACAAGCTTATGGCATTGTGCCCTGGCACATCGATTGGATGGTGTTTAGACTTACCAAAGCCTTTAAAGACGAAAACCTTGACCGTATCTTACAACTATCGGCCGACTTAGGACATTATGTTGGCGATGCACATGTACCATTGCACACCACTGAAAACTACAACGGACAGTTAACCAATCAAAAAGGAATCCATGGATTTTGGGAATCGCGATTGCCAGAATTAAACGCTGAAAGCTACGATTTTTTTGTAGGGAAAGCGCGTTACATTGAAGCACCTTTAAACATGGCATGGAATACAGTGGAAATTAGCCACCGGGCAGTAGACTCAGTACTGAGTTTTGAAGCACAACTCAACAACGAATTTCCGGTAGACAAGAAATACAGTTTTGAACAACGTGGTCAAACCACCATGAAAGTATACTCAGAAGATTACTCCAACAACTACCATCAAATGCTTGATGGCATGGTGGAGCGCAGAATGAAAACAGCCATCATATCGGTAGGCAGTTTGTGGTATACAGCTTGGGTAAATGCCGGGCAACCTGATTTGAGTAGGTTTGAAGATAAAGAAATTTCGGCCGAGTTGAAGGAACGCATGAAGGAAGAAGAGAAGCTTTGGCGACAAGGAAAAATTAAAGGAAGACAACATTCGGATTAAAAGTAACGGTGGAGCTAGCAGAACGCGAGAAGATATTTGAGCAGATCATTGAGAACAATTGGGTAGCAGTGGTATATGCCGACCTCACCGGTACGGTAACCTATGCCAACCCAGCTGCTTATGAGCTTTATGGCTACGAACCCGGAGAACTTATTGGACTTAATGTAGACGTGTTCAATGCACAAGTAAGTCACGATACCAGTAACATTGTGCAAGATATTATTGATAAAGGTGGTTGGTCGGGAGAACTGATACAACAACGAAAAAATGGTAATACATTCAATGCCTTGCTTACCGTATGGTTATTGCACAACAGCAAAGGAGAGCCAGTAGGGTATGCCTCCAATAGTAAAGACATTACAGCCACCAAGGCAACCGACGAATCGTTAAAACATGCGCAATTTTCGTTAGACAATGCCGCTGTTTCCATCTTTTGGCTGCGCGATGATGGAAGCTTTACTTATGTAAACGATAATGCATGCCAAAGTTTGGGGTACACCAGGGGAGAGTTGCTATCGATGAATGTGCAAGACATTGATCCTTATTGCAAAGAACATGGCTTTGCAATTGATTGGAACGGAGAAGAGGGAGAAGAATCGCATAAAATCATTGAGTCGACCCACCAAAAGAAGAGCGGACAGGTATTTCCGGTAGAAATTAGCTTGAATCAAATGCACTACCAGGGCCGAAAGTATGTGCATGCCTTTGCACACGACATCACCGAACGCAAGCGTGCCCAGCAAGAAATAATGATTCAGAATTCTGAGCTGGAATCTGCTAACAGAGAAATTAAAGTGTTGTTTCGAGAGATGCACCATAGGGTAAAGAATAACCTGCAAATCATTGCCAGTTTGCTGCGATTGCAGTCGGCATACATCAGCGACGACCAGTTGCTGGAGGTATTTACAGAAAGCCAAAATCGGCTGCAATCCATGTCACTCATCCACGAAAGTTTGTATCAATACGATAAGCTTTCCAACATCAACGTACGCAACTACCTGGGGCAATTAATAGAGAAGTTGATCAATGTGTACGACCTTAATGAGATCGACTTCGACATTAACATGGAAGAAACAGAGTTCAACATTGAAGTAATGGTATCCTTTGGTTTGATGATGAATGAATTGATCTCCAACTCACTCAAGCATGCGTTTCCTCATGGTGAAGGAGCCATCAACATTGAAATAAAAGAAGACGAGACTACCGATAGCATTTATGTGAATTACATGGACAATGGAGTTGGGATGCCACAAAATGGTGCCCTCGTAGAACCCAACACATTGGGGTTAGAGCTCATCAATAGCCTGGTAGATCAACTTAATGGCACCATTCAGATGCCAACAGTAGAGCATGGGGTACATTATGCCATTCAATTTAAGGCTTAGCAGTTAACGTAGACGAAAAAGTAATGGTAAAGGAAGTGCCTTGATTGCGCTCCAATTCAATATTACCTTCCAGCTGTTCTACCAATGTAGTGATAAGCTGTAGGCCAAAGCTATCGGTATGGTAGATGTCGATGTCTTTACCCATGCCTTTCCCATTGTCTTGTACTCTTAACGTATAATGCGATTGCTCTTCATCCAACAATGCTTTAAAACACACGTCAATGGTTCCAGGGCTATCATCATCAAAAGCATACTTAAAAGCATTTGATACCAGCTCGTTAACAATAAGCCCACACGGTACGGCAAAGTCTATGGGGAAATATTCACTCTCTTGCTCGCAGTTAATAGAAAGGCTTACATTTTGCGCCACCAACGGATAGCTATCTTTCATCGATTGTAATAGCGACTTGAGGTAATCGTTAAAATTAACGTTGGAGAGGCTTACCGAGCTGTATAGCTTTTCATGGATCATGGCCATCGACTTCACTCGGTTAATGCTTTCTTCCAGTTTGATGCGTGAGTCTTCATCTTTAATAGAATTGGACTGTAGCCTCAATAAGCTAGATATAATCTGTAAGTTGTTTTTCACCCGGTGGTGAATTTCTTTGAGCAGTACTTCTTTCTCCTTCAACGAAGAAAGAATTTGCTCTTCCGCTTTCTTACGTTCAAAGAACATTGGAATATCGTAAACCGCATTTTGTTCATCGGTAGCAACTTCTTGTTCTAAGTAATCATGAATGCGGTGCGGAGGTGCCATAATAAATGTACAGTGCTCGTCGCCTTTTGCTCTGCAGCTAATTTCTACTGCGGTAAGGGGAATCCCAAAACTGGCCTCGCACCAACCCGAAGAATATCCTGCATTCATAATACACACTGGAAACTCTGAACGTTCACCCGATTTGATCCACGATGCTGCTTCAAACGAATAAGGGTGGTGGTACTTTAAATAATAATTGTCGTCGGGAGAAGGATTGCTTTCGGGTAAAATATCAACAAAGGCCCACCCGGTGTATGCAAAATGCACTGGCCCGGCCGATAGCTTGGCAATGGGGTCGGTGAGGTTCATCCGTTGATGAAAGTTCCTGGCATCTTCCAATCCAATGACATGAGCAATATCGAATAGGAAATTGCGACCAATAAGATAAGCTTCTTGCTCGCCCCGTTCAATGTATAAGCTCTTAATGGTGTTTAAAAAATCGTAAGAAAGGGCAGAGGCACGTACCAACACATATCGTTGGTCGTGAATCATGATAGAGCCTTTTGTAGGATCGAGCTGAAGGTCCTTGAAATATTCGCCAACTACCTTTTGTGCAGCGTCAAAAAGAGGTTTAACGGCACCTGGAACGCTAACAGTATCGCCCTTGGCCGACTGTTGCCGAATGCCTTCCCTTAGTAATTTGTTTTCTTCTTCAAGTGCTCGAATCCGTTTTTTTAGTGCTTCTGGATGGTCTGTTTCAGTGTTCAAATTGAGTAAATAAGCGCAGTTTCTTTCCTTAAAATAAGGAATCTATCCTAAAAATGAAAGTTTTTCCATGCAAGGCAACAATAGCAATGCGCTGTATACTGTTTCAATTGCGTTAAAAATGAACATGTTATAATAACATTGAAACTAGATGCGTAAAAAAAAATGTACTTTCATGTATCTTTTTTTTACGCATAGGTTATATCAGCAAAAGTCGAATAACCGATCTTGTCGCTAACAACGATCATTTATGACAACCACATCGAAATATCACGTTACGAAAGAAGCGCAACAAGTGGAGCTCAACCACATCGAGGCTGCAAAGAAAGACCCCTCGAAGTTTGAGTTTTTGTACAACAAGTACCACGAGCAAATCTTTCGGTACATCTACCAGCGAGTAGCTACAAAAGAACAAGCTTTTGATGCTACACAGGAGGTGTTTATGAAAGCCATGATGAACTTACACAAATACCAGTACAAAGGAGTACCGTTCTCCTCGTGGCTGTATCGCATCGCCATGAGCGAAATGGGCAACGTGCACAAAAGCAAAAAAGCCAACAGGGCAGTCAACATCGATGTGGTGCATGTGCAAGACATGATGGATGAAATGGAAGACGATTCCTTACAAGAACGAGAAGAAAATAAAGCAAAACTCATTGAAGCCATTGGCGAATTGCCAGAGGCAGAATTACAATTGATAGAGATGCGTTTTTTCGAAAAAAGGCCTTTTAAAGAAATAGGAGAGATATTGGAGATTACAGAAAACAATGCCAAGGTGAAGTTGTACCGGGCACTCGACAAACTTAAAAAAGTAGCCAAGGCGTAAAACAAGTCATTATGGAAAAGAGAAAGATCAATACCAACCGTCCCGATATCAGCTCCGAAGAAATTAAGGCAGGAAGAGATTTTAATACCTTACTGAGCAACTACCAGGCTGTAAATAAGCCTCCTTTTTACAAGCAGAAATGGTTCCTTACCAGCGCGGTGGTTGCCATCATAGCCTTTACGGGTACCTTTGTATTCACCACCATGAACGATGATGAGGTGCCAGCAGCGGTAGAAACCCCTTTTGTAAACCCACCACTGGAAGGAGTGAACGTAACCTTCGAACACTATACGGTTGAAGCGAGCGATGCCAGTGAATTAGAGTATACTACAGGCACTAAGCTAATTATTCCCGAAGGAGCCTTTGTAGATAGCAATGGCAACCCGGTAACCGGTCCGGTAGAGATTCGTTATCGCGAATTTCATGACCCCATCGACTTTTTGGTGAGTGGCATTCCTATGACATACGATTCGGCAGGAACGCAGTACCACTTTGAATCGGCTGGAATGATAGAGATGCTGGCTTTTCAAAATGGGGCGCCGGTATTCATTGCTCCCGACAAAGAAATACAAGTAGAAATGGCCTCCAACCAGCCAGGCGATTACTTTAATCTGTATGCCCTCGATACCAATGCTCGTAACTGGGATTATAGAGGAAAGGATCGGGTAGTTGAAGGAGACACAGGGAGTGTTTCGGATACGTTAAGTCATGATGCTGATTTAACTTCCAATAAAAGCGAACGATTGGAAAAGAACCTGGACAAGGTGCAGCAACAAATAAAGGAATTGAAAGCAGAAGCCCCCATTGCGCCTCGAAAGCCCAATAACGACCGGTTCAACATGATGATAGAGGTGAATAAAGAAGAGTTTCCAGAGATTGCGGAATTTAAAAATGTAAAGTTTGAAATCGGAGAGGAGAACAAGAACTTTAAGCCTGAGATGGCACAAACGGTGTGGGACTATGTAACCCTGGCCAAAGGTGCTTCGGACGAAAAGTATGAGGTAACTTTTATCAAAGACCGCAAGCAGCATACCTTTGTAGTATACCCTGTGTTAGAAGGAAAAGACTACGACAAGGCCAAAAAGGCATTTGAAAAACACGAAAAAGCACTGGCCAAAAAACAAGAAAAAGAAGCAGAGATTGCGGCTGAACTCAAAGAAGAGTATGCTGATCTTGATGCACAATGGAGAAGAAGCCTTGCCAATGCAGTTCTTGAAGAAACAGCGGAAATGGAAAAATCACGTCGTATGGTGATGCGTGCATTCAGCATCAATCAGATGGGAATATGGAATTGCGATTGTCCGCGTAACCTACCCAAAGGAGCGTTGATTGCTGCCCGTTTTGTGGAGCGTGATACGTTAGACCTGGGCTTGAAGTATGCCTACCTGGTAGAAAAGAACAAAAATGCTGTATATACCTATTACAACAGTGCCTTCAGCGAATTTCAATACAACCCGGATGCTATAAACATGGTGCTGGGCATTACAGCCGATAACAAGCTGGCAGTGATGACACCAAAAGACTTTAAAAAGCTGGAAAATGCTGAATACGTGGATGCCATTACCGACAGCAATGAAGTGTATCACCTGCCCATGTCAATACGACCACAGAAGGTAAGAAGTACCGTGGAAATCAGAAAATTGATAGGAAGCTAACTGAAAAATAAGTGCTAAATTACCCGGCAGGGTTTTTGTTCCCTTGCAGGTAAGCATGTTGAAATTACTTATGAAATATAGCTTGATTGTTTGCTGCTTTTTGTTTGCGCTGACAGTAAGGGCGCAAACCGATACCGCTAAAACGTTGGTGTTTAAGGTGAGCAACCCTAAGTCTATTATTAAGGTATGGCCAAAAGACACTTTCCTGGTAGCAGGCAAAAAAAATTACATCCGCATAGAAGTAGAAGGCAACAATACCCTGGCTGGGGTAGAGATGAAGGGAGGAACCATTCAAAAAACAGCCAGTGGCGACTATGAAGTAGAGGTGAATCGAGGCGCAGAGGTAATTTTGAATGTATATGCGATGAACCCGTTGGGTGAAGTAAAGCTGGGGCTCAATAAACGTTATGCCATCTTTAAAAACCCTGTGCCGCAAGTATTGATTTGTGGTGTGAAGAACGACTCTACCATAGATCCTAAAACCCTGATTGAGCTGGGCAAGGTAACTGCTGAGATTCGCGATACCAGTAATGTAATTCAACGATTGAGGGTGCACTCTTTTGAAATGTTGTATCCCAATGGCAATGAATTAGACACCTTGCGTTCCAATAACCATAAGCTCACCATTGCCATGCGACGAATGATTCACCGTAATCTTAAAGAAGGAGACTTACTCTACTTTGAGCAGGTGCGTTGCACGATGCCCAATGGTAAAAAAGTTGTGCTAGAACCGGTAACACTGTATGTAGATGAAACCAACAAATACCGAATAGGCACACACGAAGTGACCCGCCCTGGCCGGTAATGGCAGTGCAATGGTATATTATCAAGAAAAAATAGTAGAGCAAAGTACTACCAATGTACTATGCTACTGGGAAATGAAAGGCCATGTTGAAGAACAAAAAGGACTGGTTTCCCGTTGTTTGCCCAAAGCACAAAGCATGCTCATCTTTAACTTTGGTGCGCCAATCTATCGGTTGGGAGAGCAAGTAGCGTGTGATGCTCATTTTTTTATAGTGCCTATCAATACTACCAGCACTGTCATTAAACAACAAGGTGATGTGCATTTGTTTGGCGTATCGTTTACTGGATATGGATTGTATCAACTTGTTCAGCAACCCTTAGTAACAAATGCATTTAGTTTTCCACAAACATTAAAGGCATCGTATGAATTGTTGTACAACCAACTTCAAATAAACACTGCTTTTTATGACCGAATAGGGATAGTGAAGCAATTTATTGAAGCAACAATGGAAAGCAAGACCAAAATAACGTTGATTGATCGGGCTTTAAACATACTACACCAAACTTCTGGTAAACTACCGATTGCTGAATTGGTATTACAACTAAATGTTTCCAGGCGGCACCTGGAGCGTCAATTTTTAAAATGTCTTGGCATCTCGCCAAAGCAATACGCCAAATTGGTTCGCTTCAATAGCTATATTGATGTACTATTATTAAACAAACAAGTAGACTGGATGGAGTTGGTAGAACAATTCAATTACCACGACCAACCGCATCTCATCCATGAGGTAAAAACCATGGCACAACTTTCCCCACAAGCTTTAATGAAGCGTAGAGACACCCTTTATCACCATTATTCTCAGTAGGTCGCTTTTTTACAATGTAAAGGCTGAGCAGGGCACTACTTTTGTGGAATATGCCAGTGACCAATACCAAATCAGCCTGTTTACAGCCCTTTCGCTTATTGCTGTTGTACTTCCTTCCCGGAATCATCCCTACCATTGCCCTTATGTTATATTATTTGTTGGGGAGTAGCACAGTACCGGCCATCTTTGTGTTTTTGGTAGTTGAATTGCTCGTTACACTTCCCTTTTTCTTTTGGCTGATGACCCAACAGGAGCAACAACCACTTAGGCTAACTAATATCAAACAAATTATTGAACCCCAACAGTGTGTTTCTGGGAAGAAAATGACTTTGCTATGCACCTTGTTATTGGTTTGGGCTGTTGGCTGTTTTGTTATGCTGAGTAGTATTTCATCCCTTGTTCAAGAAAAGGCTTTTTACTGGTTGCCTCAATGGTTTGACCTGGGCGATTACCTCATCAACCCATCTCAATATGCCTCTTACTATCCCTATGTAATCTGGTATGTTATGATTATTTCCTCCATTGTCTTTCCTTTTGCAGAAGAACTTTACTTTCGAGGATACTTAATGCAAAAAACCAATCAATTGGGAGCATGGTCGCCCATCATCAATACTATGTTATTTGCATGCTATCACTTATGGAGTATTTGGATGGTGCCAGTAAGAGTTATTGCGACTCTACCTCTTTATTACTTTGTGTGGAAGGAGAGAAACCTGTTTATTGGCGTAATTGTACACTGCTTACTTAATCTGGTGGGAGATGTAGTACTGGTATATCCTTTGTTGTTTGGTTAAGAGCTTTTAAAAATGATGATAAAGTGATGAACCAAAAAGTTATAATGGCAATAACAAAGGCACTCATTGAGTGCCTTTGTGTTAGTATGTCCTACACCCCGATTACTGTTATGTGTAGGGGTTTAATTAGTTAATTCAAGATCTAAAATCGAATTCTAATGGTGAATATATCGCGGTGCTTAGGTGGGTTGCTAGCTGATTGTAAACAGCTAACGGTGCCTGTATCACCAATGGCTAACTTGCCAGAATTTACCATTCCTGTTCCATTTTTAATAGCGATAACAGTGCCATCACCAGCAATAGCAACAACTTCGTTGCTGCTTTCTCCATAAGCTACAGTAGCAGTAAATTCCATGAACGTAGCTCCAGGATGTAAATCCATGAATTCACCTTCAGTAACGCCTCCGTTTTCACCTTCTACTATTAAGTTTCCATTTCCATTTCCGTTTCCGTTGGCACCTTGTGCCATAGTGGTAGCGCTAAATCCAATTGCAAGTAACGCCATAAAGCAAAATTTAATCATCTGTTTCATAAGTTTAAGTTGTTTAGTTTGTAGTAATCGGTGTGGTAAACTTAATCAGTTGAAAGTAAGATTGAAATAGGTAATTTTACGTATTTCGATGAGCGGCAAAAACTAGCGTGAATATGCTAATGCCTACCTCACGAATAAGGCAGAAAACAAAGGTCATGGCATAAAAAAAAAGGCCTTCGTTTCCGAAAGGCCTTTTCATCGTTATTGAATACAATTATTCGTTGCCTTCTTCTTGCATATCTTGCTCCAGCTTTTCAGCACGCTTAGAGCGTTGCATAGGGTTTTCTCCACCAGCGCCATACCGGCCATTGCCCTTTTGCTTAAACAACTGGAAACGGGTAGGTTGTTGGCGTGCAGGCCAAAAGTTGTTGTTCAAGTCTACATCGGCCGTTTCCAACAATGGATCAAGGGTAACACCTATTACCTCTTGTTCAAAAAAGAATACTTTGCTGATCTTTTCATGATTTTTACGCCAAATTTCAGCAGGAATGCGTTGAATTTCCTTGGTGCCATCAGCAAATTCAAATTCAAGGATGATCGGCATCACCAACCCTCCCTTGTTCGAAAACACAAGGTGGTAGTAGTTGTAATTACCACTTAACAAAGCTTTTTCTTCCTCATTGAGTGTTGAAAGGTATTTTTTATATTCTTTCTTATCTACTGCCGACACTTCGTATTCGTAATCAGTATTGTAAAAGTCGCTGATGGTTTCTGGGTCGCTTTCTTCCACTGTTTGTTTGATCGATTCTTTGTTACGGATGTCACCAACAAACGGCTGTTTCTCTTCATTGGCCTTTTTGGCAATCGCCTTTTCAATTTCAGGATTGCGACTGTCAATCTTGAACCATTCTACAGCGTCTAACGAAAGATCTACATGGTCATTGGTATAAAACCAACCGCGCCAAAACCAATCCAAATCTACCCCAGAGGCATCTTCCATGGTACGAAACAGGTCGGCAGGAGTAGGGTGTTTAAATTTCCAGCGGTTGGCATAGGTTTTAAAAGCATAATCAAACAACTCTCTACCCATAATGGTTTCACGAAGTATATTAAGTGCTGTAGCAGGTTTCCCATAGGCATTAGAGCCAAACTGATGAACGGATTCGGAGTTGGTCATAATGGGCGAAATGTTGCTTTTATCGCCTTTCATGTAATCAACAATATTAGCGGGAGGCCCTCTTCGTGAAGGGTAATCGCGCTCCCATTCTTGCTCGGTAAGGTATTGCAGAAAGGTGTTGAGCCCTTCGTCCATCCAGGTCCATTGACGTTCATCCGAATTCACAATCATTGGGAAATAGTTATGTCCTACCTCGTGAATAATTACGCCTAGCATGCCATACTTAGTACGTTTAGAGTAGGTGCCATCAGCTTCCGGGCGACCACCATTGAAACAAATCATAGGGTATTCCATTCCAATCCATTTAGCATGCACCGAAATGGCAACAGGGTAGGGGTAGTCGAATGTATATTTAGAATAGGTGCGTAGAGTGTGAGCTACTACACGGGTTGAGTAGCGTTCCCATAAAGGATTGCCTTCTTTTGGGTATAACGACATGGCCATTACATTGCGACTGCCAAACTTTACGCTCATGGCATCCCAAATAAACTTACGTGAGCTGGCCCATCCAAAATCACGCACATTTTCAGCTTTAAAAACCCAGGTTTTACGCCCTTTTTCACGGCTCGACTCATTGGCTAAAGCTTCTTCTGGAGTAATAATCATTACAGGCTTGTCGGTAGTGTTTTGGGCTTTTTTAAAACGACTACGCTGTGTACTGGTTAACACGTCATTGGCATTTTGTAATACACCACTAGCGGTTACCACATGATCAGAGGGTACCGTAATGCTGACTTTAAAATTGCCAAAAGGCAAAGTGAATTCACCCGCACCGAGGAATTGTTTGTTTTGCCAACCTTCTACCTCATTGTAAACTGCCATTCGCGGATAAAATTGGGCAATGGTGTAGAGGTAGTTGTCATCTTTTTTAAAATATTCGTAACCCGAACGGCCACCATCTTTCATACGATCGTTGATGTTATACCACCATTTAATTTTAAAGGTAAAAGTACCTTTGGCAGCCAAGGGCTTAGGCAGATCTACCCGCATCATGGTGTTGTTTACAGCTACAGGCAATGTTCTTCCACCGGCATCTTGTACGTACTCAATCTTAAAGCCACCATCAAAATTGTTGTGCAGCTTCTTCAAGGCCTTGAAACTTAACTTGTCCGTTAAATTGTTGGTTTTAATCTTTCTGGTATCCGAATCTTTCGCCCGTATATTTTGATCCAATTGTACCCAAAGGTATTCTAACGCATCGGGCGAATTGTTGTAGTACGTAATGGTTTCTACACCACTAATTTTTTGATTGGCATCGTCGAGCTCTACTTTAATGTCGTAGTCGGCACGTTGTTGATAGTATTCGTGCCCTGGTGCTCCAGAAGCAGTGCGATAAACGTTCGGAGTAGCCAACTCTTGTTTGAGCTGACGAAACTTGTTTTGGTTGGTGTTTTCTTGCGCAAAAACACCGAAACTGAGCAAAGAGAGGGTAGCAGCAATTGCCAGGTGGTTGTATAATCTCATCTTTTATTTATTTCGGTTTCAAAATTTCTTATTGGTTAAATTCAATGTATTCGCTGATTTTATCTTTATGCAATGAGGTACCGGTTTCAAAATCGCCAGCAAAAACATTGATTTTATTGACTTGTCGTTCAAAAGCATCCGTCAACACAGAGTTGGTTATCTCTAATGATTGGAGCTGATCTATTGCAGCTACTTCTAAATAGCAGTACATGAACCCATTCAACTCGAACTCACTACCAATGAAGCGATACGACACACTTTCTCCATTTACTTTTAATTGAAAATGCTCTTGCATATAAGCCATAATGATGGCATCGCTTTTAGGGTGCTCTTGCTCACTGTCTAAATGCAATTCAGTGCCATTCAACAATAAAACGGCTTTTTCAAGGTCGTGTGTAATAAGTTTAAAGCTTATTTCCAGTGTATGTTCTTTTGGGTTGTGGTGAATGTCGCATATGCTCACGAAATACTCATGAGCCTTAGCCGAAAGCATAGATACCCCCAGGAGGATAAAGAGTAGTTTTTTCATGGCGTACGACAGGTTTCCTAAAGCGGGTAGTAAATTTACGAAATCTATGTTGAAACATACTTACCGTTCATGTAAACATCGACGAGTGGTTATTGTACTATGATGAGTGGGTGTAACATTTCTACCACCTTAACCGTCGTATTATTAAACAAGTCATTTTTAAGTTCATATAAGTGTTTTCCATTGGTGCTGTGTAGCAGCATCAATTTTCGGGCGCTCCCTCTTGCATAGCAAGGGGGAGTTTTTTGTATTTTTACTGAGTGAAGCGTTTTTCAGTCTTTTTGTTATTGATGATGATGTTTAATTACTTGCAGGCACAGGGTGATACAACATTTGCCACCATAAAACTTGATGGTAGCTTTCAAGGTAAGAGCCTTTACATTCAAAACGACCAAAGCACATTAACAGAGTCGGGTAAGTGCGTAGTCGACATTACTGTAAATGGTAAAAAAGCACCATGGTTGTTTGATGCAGACGCGTTTGAGGTGAATTTAGAAAAATGTGGGTTGGCAATAGGCGATAGTGTAAGCATTGTCATTTATCATGCTACTGATTGCTTGCCCAGGGTATTGAATACCTACAATTGCCACCCTAAAAGTACTTTTGAGATCGAAAAAATGCATATAGATACTTTGCCCAATCTAATATGGATCACAAGTAAAGAAGAGGGCAAATTACCATTTATTGTGGAGCAATTTCGCTGGAACAAATGGATTGCTATTGGTGAAATAGATGGCGTTGGAAAAGCACATGCGGGCATTGCGTACAACTTTGATCTGCGCCAATACATACATTCGGGCAAAAATACGTTTAGGGTAAGGCAAGTAAGTGCCACCGGCAAGCCACGTTACTCACAATCTATATCGTATGAAAGTGGTATAGAACCAATCATGTGTGGACCAAAAAAGGTAATCGATACATTGAGGTTTGAAGATGAAACCATGTACGAGTTGTACGATACCAATGGAAACATTGTGCAAAAGGGGAAAGGGATGTTCGTGAACTTTGTACCTTTTAAAAAAGGTATATACTACCTCAATTATGATAATGTTAACAAAAGGGTCATTAAACAGTAAGGCAAATCACCATTGACCAAAGTTTAACCACCAACATTTAATTAGGAACTCACTGTATAATTCTCGAACTTATTGGAGAATTGTATAGCCATGAAAATCAACCCATTTAAGCAACAGGTACAAGTAGAGTTTTACGATGCCGATACCAACGAATTGTTAGGCATAATAGAAAAACCTGCGAAAGAATTGCCCGATACGTTTGAGATTGAAACTACGTTACACCTCAACGATAGCGATTGGAAAGTAATATCAGCTAACCCTCCCGATAAAGAATCATACATTTTGCAGCAAGTATTGCAGCTTTATATTCGGCGGCAACTAGTGAAAGCCATTAATGTAGAAGACATTAACTATACGGTTATTACAATTAACGATGCATTGCCAGAAGCAGCAGTAAACAATAGCGTAGCTAACAACAACTTGCTACTACTTCATGAAGATGATTGGCGACAAATTGAATTCGTACACCAGTCATTTCGATTAGCAATAGATAAGGAAATAGAAGCCATTCACAACATTTATGTACATCATAGTAAGTTGATTAACAACAACGGTTTACGTGCTTTTAACCGACTACATATTCGTAAACACATCGTGTATCCTCTTTTGCCTAAAGCATTATCATTAATGACTTTGTACCAGGCTTTCCCTCTTGTGCATCATCATTACGAAGGATTTATATTCAACACCTGGGCAAATATTGTGAGCAATAGCTTTGCATTCGAAACGGAAGGAGGACTTACTTTTTATGGCATTGCTAAAGAAGATAGAGTAGAAGTGTTAGGGCTAACCAACAATAAACTACACGAAAACACATTTGATACCGAGATTGGTGCATTGCAACAATTGCTTGAAAAGTGTGAACTATACCTGGTAGATTGGTGCAAAGAAACCATATTATCTGGCCAAATAGAACACTTACAAGCATGGTTCAAAGAGCAAAATGACTAATGTAATCTTTTGGTTCTGGTGATTGGTTTTAATGATCTGAATTTTAGTTGTTTATTGTTTTTGGTAAATATTGCTTTTCTAAAGATTTGGCCGTTTTATTGTAGGGGAAATACCATTTTTTTCTAGCGGCTATTGTGCAAAACCAATAAACGAATAGGGTAACTTAAACAACCATTTTTTTGGGGGGAGAAATGGCTGCTTCGTTTTATTGTGATCGGGCCATCCAGTTAAACAATTGGTGTAATTTTCTCATGAACGGGTGATGATTGAAAATATGCTTTTGTAAGCATGGTTAAACAGCATACTGGTAGGGTTAAAAAACATTACCAGGCCTGTAAAAGTATGCCATTTAAGAAGGTGAAGCAATACTAAAAGAGTTTGTTTAAGTAGTATTTCTTTTTGGTGTAAAAGTTAGTTTTTTATTTGATTTCTGGAAAATTTGAGTTTGAATTTAATATTTCATATATCTGTCGCTATCTTTTCCTTGTACGCTGTTTATGAGGTTTTCGTTTTCGGTCACGATCTCGTTTTTCCCTGCTTTAGAATGTTTTTAAAACGCGTATTACTAATATAATGATCAGCAAGTAGTTTACCATCCTTTAACAAGCTAAATGTACCAAATCCAGAAGGGGCTTGTTGAGCTTCGGAGGGGGAAGTAAGTTGCTTTACATTTAAGGCAATGCCATGAGTTTGAGCAGTAGCAGTAAGAGCTTGCACCGATTTTTCATGCCATGGGCATTGGTCAGCGTATACCAGGTGCCAGCCTTTATAATTAACTTGTTGCGCCTCCCAATTGTAGAATGCAGGTGTTGTACCTTTGTTCAAAGCTTTATACATCAGTTCAAATCTACCACGTTGATCTACTTCAATAAAGCCATTTTTTTCATAAATACGACGGTTGGCCATCCATGCTCCTTCGCTACTCATAGCACAAATGCCTGCTTTGTTTTTTTTAACAGCATCTGCTTCACAAGCAGTTAATAAAGCCGATGCATTGGCTTTGCCTCGAGCATTTTTTCCAAACAAAGCAATGCATTGTACAAACATACAATTGGTAGCATTAATAGGGCGCCAAGCCAGTTCGGCAGGAAGGTATTCAATAAACCCCAGCTGTTTTTCTTGTTCGTCTACCGCAATCTTAATCACCAGCCCTGCATTGATACGATCTTTAAACCAGGCTACCTTTTGCGAGAAGCCAGGAGCCTTTTTGTCTTTAATACAGTAAATGCCTGTTGCTGCTACATTTTCGGGAGTAACGGTTATAATGCGCATGGGTTAAAATTCTCCTTGATGAGCAATGGCCTGTTCTATATGTGCCAGATGGTGGTTGCAATGCCAGGCGTAGTTACCAATGTTAAACGCAATGGTAAGTGGATGGTTGTATTCAGGATGAGTGAACTCACGTTTGAGATCATCCTCGTTCATATGTTGCAACAATTGAACCCATTTACGATGCACAGCGGTTAGTAATTGTAGCGAATCACTGATGTCATTGTCAAGCGAATCAACCAACTCGGCCCAGCGCGCTTCGTTGTATGGCCGAACTTCGGGTACATCTTCGGTAAGTGCTAGTTTAAACCGTACAATGCTATTGATGTGGCTATCGGCACAATGATGTACTACCTGTTTAATGGTCCATCCTTCAGGGCGGTATACCCAATTGAGCTGTTCTAAAGTTAAGTGGCTTACCACAGCTTTTATCCGTTCGGGGAAAGAGGCAATATCATCAATCCATTGTTTGATATGAGCAGGGGTAATAGGGGAGGGTGCTTCATAGTGCCCAATGGGAAATTTAAGCGCATTGAGATTCATACCCTAAAGTTAAAAAAGAAAGAACAACGCTTACACGAATTATCGCATGGTTAATTGATTCTTGATTACTTTTCCGTTATTATCGATCACAATTTCAACAATGAAAAACTTCTCGCAAGGAGGGATGCTTTTTAACATCCAGGATCGGAAGTATGCCTTATAATACATGCCATCTTTAACACTCCATCCCTTTTTCATAGTCCACAGTCCTGGTTGATCTATCCAGGCCATCGTGGTAGCATTTGCCAGTCCCTTGCGTTTAGTGGTAATTATTTCAACGCCATTAGGGCCGTTGATGTAACCACTGCCCATTAAAGGGTGATGATCATAACCATCAGTACACATCGGTGGGTGAGTACCCGCTGATGGTAAAGGGTCTGGAAAAGGAGCTGTAGTAGTGTTGGGAGTGAGTTTACTACGATCGGCTGCAGTACGTTGCTTCCCTTCTTTATCCGACTTAAAAGCAGGATTATCGGCTTTGAAACTATAAGAACGTGCTACATCTTGCCCTTCATCCAGTACAGTGGGGCCTGCTTTAATGGTGGCCCTTACTTCAAAAACAAAGGAAGCTGTATAAGCACGTTTAAGCTTACCATTGGCATCAACATCCAATTGTGTTCCAGGGACAGGGCGAGGCCCCAGTTTTTCGATAGGGTTTAACAGACTTCTTCCTGCGGTTACAATCTTTAAATCGGTACATACAAATTTTTCTTTGGTATAGATCTTTTTAAGGTTCTCCGCATCTACAGTAACCACATCATCACCAGCAGTCATACCATCCGATACGGTAAGTAAAACGGGATGTTCTTGCAACTCCTTCGTACCCATGGTAAGTATTGGGCCTTCATGAATGGTGTCATGTAACAACCATGTGAAAGAAAGTACCTCTCCCTCCGGGTCGTAAGAAGGACTGGCATCTAAGGTAATGGTTCCATTGTCATCCGGCTCTCCCTCAATTGTGGTTACAGGCTGGTGGTTGATAAGATAGTTGGTGCGTATCGGAGCCAATCCACTACTGGTATCAAATTCTACAACCACCTCAACATTAGGATGAGGGATGCACTCGGCACACAAATCCAATGTTTGATAACCAGGTGCTATCATAATAGAATTTTCGTCAGTAATTAAAGGTTGCTGTTGGCCATTAGGCATGACCATATACACATTACTTATTGTTAACTCGGTGCGGGTATCATGAGTAATGGCGAACACCTGATTGCCCCATATTTCACTATTGTTTTCGGGAAAAACAGCAACATCGTAAGGAATAGGTACTTCACTGTTGTCTTCAGAGGTGGTGCAACCTGGGAAAAAAACAAAACAATAGATAAAGAAAAATAGGGCGCTTTGTTGAAGTGCTTTCATGAGAGTGGTTTTTAGCGGTTCACCTCCTGTTACCTTGCCTGGAGGGGCTTTTGCCATGAGTAAGTTACCACTTTTACCATCTAATTACAAAGCCAGGGTACTAGCTTTCGATACTTTTCTCAAAGCAAACACTGTTCTCCACACCAATGTATTGACCGTAATTTTCAATACGTAGATACCCGCTTTTTTGATACAGTGCAATAGCTTCTGGTTGTCGTAGCCCTGTTTCGAGTAGGCTACGAGTATGACCCAATTCAGCAGCCCAGTCTTCCAGTGCTTTTAAGAGTATGCTGCCATAACCTTTACCACGGGCTTCAGGAAGTACATACATCCGTTTTATCTCTACAGTATTGACTTCAAACGGTTTAAAGGCTCCACAGCCTACTGGTGCGTCATTTTCATACACTACCACCGCATTTTTGATCATGTCAATCTTGTTAAATTGCGCATAGTAAGCATGGTCTTCATCGCCATCGCGTTGATGGAGGTCTTTATCCAAGGCCGTTACTAAGGCAATGAAATCTTTGCTTTTGGAGTTAGTACGCTGAACATGAATGTCTCCCATGGTTTAAATATGCAAAATATATTGAGATAAGAAATACTACCCGAATATCTCAACCTGCACCCATGCCATTCACCTTATTTTTCAAATATCAATATCCACTTTTACTCCACGAATCCATACTTCTTCTACCTTGATATTGCGCATGTTGTACAGTGCTTTTAATGGAATGTGATGCAGAGATTGGCTGGTTCAATTCACGACCTTTTAACATAAAATCAACGATGGGGTGATAGCATGCACAGCCAATGTAGTCATGCTGATGAGAGTGTGACATAACGTTTGGTTTTTAGAGTTAGATAACACTCCAGTTGGAGTGTTTTGTTACTTATCTGATTAAGGTACCACTTATTCATTATAAAATAAAGCGAAAGGGTGTATTACCATTTGCCATCTCCCGTTACACACCCTACCTTTACTCTATGAACATTCTCTTGCTCGAACCTTTCTGTTCAGGCTCGCACCAGCAATGGGTTGAGCAACTTAGTGCTTATAGTAAGCATAACATTCAGCTGCTATCCCTGCAAGGCAGTCATTGGAAATGGCGCATGCACGGTGGGGCTGTTACTCTTGCACAACGGTTTTTAGCATCTGATTTTCAACCTGATCTCATTGTGGCTTCTGATATGTTAGATCTCACTACTTTTCAAGCCCTCACTCGCAAACGTACATACCATATTCGTACCATAGTATATTTTCACGAAAACCAGTTAACCTACCCTTGGTCGCCTACAGATAAAGATGTACAGCACCAACGCGATACACATTATAGCTTCATTAACTATGCTACGGCACTTACGGCAGATGCTGTATGTTTCAATTCCGAATATCATCGCACCAGTTTTCTTGAAGCGTTACCCGGATTTCTCAAAGCATTTCCCGATCATAAAGAACCTGGCAATGTAGAAGCCATTGCGATCAAAAGTAAAGTGTTACCTCTTGGACTGGATCTGAAACGTTTCGATGAATTTAAACATCAAATTCCAGCTACCGATCAGCCACTTGCTCCCATAGTATTGTGGAATCACCGCTGGGAGTATGATAAAAATCCCAAAGCTTTTTTTCAGTTGGTGTTTGAGTTAGATCACCTCAATATCGACTTCCGTTTGGTGGTGCTTGGTGAAAGCTATCGCAATAGTCCACCAGTATTTAAAACAGCTTTAGAAAAGCTATCTCATCGTATTGTTCACTGGGGTTTTACCAATAGTTTTGATGAATATGCCAGGTTACTATGGCAGTCAGCGGTATTGCCTGTTACTTCGAATCAGGATTTTTTTGGCATAAGTGCAGTAGAAGCCATTTACTGTAATACTATGCCCATACTGCCCCATCGATTAGCCTTTCCACAGCACATACCTACCGACATGCATGCTCAATGTTTATACAATAGTGAAGAAGAACTACTGGCATTAACTATTTCAGCACTGCAAACAGCAACACATACCTGCGAAAAAACATTACAAAATCATGTAGGACAGTATGATTGGGAGCAAATGATAAAACAGTATGATACTTATTTCGAAGAGGTAGCTAAAGTAAAGCCATAATGATTGGCATATCGGTGACATTCCAGTTCGAACGAATCAAGCAAGGCACGCCCATAGCCGTATGATTCGTAGAACAATTCTTTGATGATGACTTTGTTTTCAGGTAAAATAGAGTCGCCCTCAATCAATGCTAATGCCTTTTTATAATGCTCATTATTTACCTTTTGGTAATGTTCAAGACAGTGCAATGCACGTAACTGCAACTCAGGGTTCGATATATTGGGGGTATAGTCAACGGTATCTATGGCATTTTGAATGGTTTCACTAAGTTGTTGTTGAATTTGCTGAGCTTTTGTATAATTAAGATCGTATACAGCCATTTCAAATTCTTTGAGTTGAGGAGCAATCCCTGAGATTTGATTGACCAGTAAGTTGTGGTAACCGATGGCTTCATCAGTTTTATTGGGGCTACATGCCACCAATGTCAACATCAATATGCATAGCAATTTAATGTTCAATGGCCCATACTATTAAAGAGCGATCATCGCCGGTTGAAACAAGATAATTATGATAATTGGTCCAGTACAATTGATTAACAGAGTTCATGTGTCCTTGCATTCCCTTACGGTCTAGACGAGATAATAACTGAAACGTTGCCGCATCCCATAGCTTAATTGTTTTATCCCTACTCCCAGTGGCCATCCACCTACCGGTAGGGTCAAATACAATACTGTAAATAGCATAGTTGTGTGCGGGAATAGTGCGAACCAGTTCATAAGCTTGAGTTACGTGCCAAACCTTTAACAATGCGTCTCTGCCACCAGATAGAAGAAACTTACCTGAAGGATCATAGCGAACTACGTTGGCGGCAGGATCATGGGCATGAAGGGTATAAATTTCATTTAGCAACTCTGTTTCAAATACACGAACTGTGCCATCGCCACAGGCAATAGCCAATTGTTTGCCATCGGGATGAAATGAGATAGAGCGCAGTTTGGCTTCACATAGGGGAATGTGGCGAATTAATGACAGCGATGACGCATCCCACACCGAAAAACTGCCATCGGCTGAGAGTGCATAAAAACAATTCGTAGTAGGAAGGTATTGAAGATCAAATACCCCACCACTGTGAACGGAAAAATGTTTGACTTCCTTTCTTGCTTTCAGGTCAATTACATGAATACCTCCCTGTGCCTGCCCAACAACTAACAGGTGTCGTATAGCAATATAACAAATAGAGTAAACGGTGGCCTCCAGTTGTATGGCAAACTTCTCAGCTTCCATACGTTCAAGGTTCCATTCAGCAATCATATTATCACCGCTACCAGAAAAAACCGTAGAAGCTTGCTGTCCCTGCTCCAAGGCATAAACTGGTGCACTATGACCAGTAAGTTGCATTACTCTTTTTATGCCAATTTTGCTCATGTCACGCCAAAATTAATAAGTATTTCAGAAGAACTCCGACAAAATGTCACAATTTGTGCAATGGCATAAGCTTTGACATTGTAACAGCAACTTGGTAATGAACAAAGTAGAATTTAAAAAATAAGTTATGGAGACAGGACAGATTAATGTGCAAACGGAAAATATATTTCCCATCATAAAGAAATTCCTTTATTCAGATCATGAGATATTTTTAAGGGAATTAGTATCGAATGCTGTAGATGCGACAGAGAAAATTAAAACGTTAGCTTCTGTAGGAGATTTTAAGGATGAGTTAGGCGATTTAAAAGTAGAAGTGATTCTGAATAAGGAAGAGGGTACATTGACCATTCGCGATTATGGTATAGGCATGACCGCACAAGAAATCGATAAATATATCAATCAAATTGCATTCTCCGGTGCTGAGGAGTTTGTTAAGAAATATCAAAAGAAAGGTGCTGAGGCCAGCATCATTGGACATTTTGGTTTGGGGTTCTATTCAGGGTTTATGGTATCGAGCAAAGTAGAAATCTTAACTCGTTCATATAAAAATAAACAGAAGGCCACTCGTTGGTCGTGCGATGGTAGTCCTAATTATACAGTAACTGATGATAAGCGTGATGCACGTGGTACTGATATCATCTTGCACATTGCCGATGATTCTAAAGAATTTTTAGAAGATGCTCGCATTAGTGGTATTTTGAACAAATACTGCAAATTTTTGCCAGTGCCAGTTGTGTTTGGTACACGCGAGGAAACAATAAAAACTGGAGAAGGAGAAGAGGAGAAGGAAGAAAAAGTGGTAAAAGACAATGTGATCAACAACACTTCTCCAGCATGGACTCAAACGCCCAATAGCCTAACAGCCGAAGATTATTCTTCTTTTTACAAAGAGTTATATCCCTTTTCGGAAAGCCCGCTGTTTCATATTCACCTTAATGTTGATTACCCATTTAATCTTACAGGAATTTTGTACTTCCCCAGGTTGAACAACAACTTTGAAGTACAGAAAAACAAGATTCAATTGTATTGTAATCAGGTATTTGTTACCGATTCGGTAGAAGGTATTGTACCCGACTTCTTGACTTTGCTGCATGGTGTAATTGATTCACCAGATATCCCATTGAATGTGTCGAGATCTTATTTGCAAAGTGATAGTAATGTAAAGAAGATTTCCAACCACATCATGAAAAAGGTGGCCGATAAGTTGGAAGAGATGTTCAAGAAAGATCGGAAAGATTTTGAAAGTAAATGGGATGACATCAAAATGTTCATCCAGTATGGCATGCTGTCAGAAGACAAATTTTATGACCGTGCTTCGAAATTTGCATTGTACAAAAACACTGAGGGTGAATGCCATACACTTGAGGAGTATACAGCTAAAATTGAAACTACTCAAAAAGATAAAGACAATCGTTTAATATACTTGTATGCTAGTGATGCTGACGCGCAACACTCATTTATTGAGGCGGCTAAAGACCGTGGATATGATGTGTTGTTGATGGAAGGACCATTGATTAGTCATCTGGTATCAAAGTTGGAAGGCAAGTTAGAAAACACTTCATTCGTACGTGTTGATGCCGACACCATCGATAAACTTATTAAAAAGGATGAAGAGCAACCCTCTAAATTAAGTAAGGAGCAAGAAGAAGAATTAAAGCCAGTAATAGAAGGAGCAGTACCTACTGATAAATTCAACGTAGTGTTTGAAAGCATGAGTGAAACGGATAGCCCCATGATCATAACGCAAGCAGAATTTATGCGTAGAATGAAGGAACAATCTATGCTAGGTGGAGGTGCTAATATGTTTGGCAACATGCCTGAAACATATAACCTGGTGGTAAATGCCAACCACCCCCTTACAACGAAGATTTTAGAGGAGAAAGATGAAACCAAACAAAAGGAGTTGGCAAAACAAGCTACCGATCTAGCGTTATTATCACAAAACATGTTAACCGGTCAAAGTTTAACTGACTTCATCAAGCGTAGCATTGACATCATTAAATAGACACTACAATATTATGTTGATTAAAACGACTATTAGTTAACCGATGAAAGGAGTGTCCTTAAAGTAAAGGCGTAAGCTTTGGGGAAAACTTCATAGGTTTGTTATGCCTTGGAATCGTTAACCAATAATAAGTCAATATGAGTGAATATAGAAATCGTGCCGCTGATAGAGATCGTGAAAACCGAAAAGGTGGCTTTAGCTTGAAGAAGTATGTTCCGTTACTTATCCTTATTTTATTAGGAGCCTGGACATGGGGCTCGTACAATGGTATGGTAAGCGGTGAAGAAGCAGTGGAGAGCCAATGGGCTAATGTAGGAGTTGCATACCAGGCTCGAATGGACAAGACAAAAAACTTGATAGAAATTGTTAAAAAAGCAGCTGACTTTGAAAAGGAGGCGTTGAGTGATATAGTAGAGGCACGATCAAAAGCTACTAGCATTCAACTAAGTGTAGATGATCTCACGCCTGAGAATCTGGCAAAATTTCAACAAGCACAAGGGCAACTAGGAGCATCATTGGGAAGATTAATGGCGATTGCTGAGAACTATCCAACTTTACAGTCGGTTCAAGCTTTTCGCGATTTTCAAGCACAGTATGAGGGGATGGAAAACCGCATAGGAGTAGAACGGCGAAAATTTAATGAGACGGCAAAAGAATTCAATAAGAAGATAAAGAAGTTTCCCGGTAACCTGTTCAATGCCATGTTTGGGTTTGAAGAGAAAGGCTACTTTGAGGCACAAGAGGGAGCAGAGCAAGCACCAGAAATCAATTTTGACTAAATGGCTGCTGAATTTTTTACTTCCACACAACAACAAGCCATTGTTGAAGCTGTGAAACAGGCAGAGCTTAACACTTCAGGTGAAATTCGAGTGCACCTTGAAAAAAAATGCAAAGGAGATGTACTTGATCGAGCGGCATATTTGTTTGAGAAGCTGAACATGCATCAAACCGAATTGCGCAATGGTGTGCTGTTTTACTTGGCAGTGGAAGATCACAAGTTTGCCATTCTTGGCGATGGAGGGATCAACGCTCAGGTACCAGAAAATTTTTGGGAAAGTATTAAAGAACACATGCAGCAGCAATTTCGAGCGGACAACTTTACTGAAGGATTAGCTGAGGGTATTGTAATGGCAGGAGAACAGTTGAAAAAGCATTTCCCTTATCAGCAAGATGACGTAAATGAATTGTCGGATGAAATTTCTTTTGGTGATGAGTAGGCTACAGGTAATATGGAGCTTATTGCTGCTATTATTGATAGGTAATACCCAGGCACAAGACAGTTGTTTTCCGGAAAAACCTCGAGGGGAAGATCATTTGGTTTATCAGTTCTACCCCATCATGCCGGAAAGCGAAGCCAATGCATTAGACAATAAACTACAACAATTTTCACGAAACACTGGTACTCAAATTTTGGTAGTAGTAGTTGATGATTTATGCGGTTATGATAAAGCCATGTTCACTTTTGAAATAGGGGAAAAGTGGGGAATAGGCCAAAAAGGATTTGACAATGGTGTTGTGATTATGGTAAAGCCTACTGGAGGGCAAGGACAACGACATACATTTATTGCCACAGGTTATGGATTGGAGGCGGTAATCCCTGATTTAACAGCACAACGTATAGTTGATGCTGAACTTATCCCCAATTTTAAAAAACAAAATTACTATCAGGGACTTAATGAAGCTACGGATGTGCTAATGTCATTGGCTGAGGGAGAATATTCAGCAGAGGAGTATAAGCAAAAAACGAGTAATAGTAAAGAAGCATGGATTGGAGCATTAATCATGCTATTGATTTTTGCTATTGTGTTCTTTTCCAAATTTGGGGCGGCTCGTCGTTATGCACATACCAATAATACAACTTTCTGGACGGCATATTGGATACTGGCAAGTGCCAATAGAAATCGGTCAGGACATTATGGCCGTTTCCGATCCGGGGAAAGTAACTTTGGTAGTGGTGGCTTTGGCGGTTTTGGTGGAGGGAGTTTTGGTGGTGGAGGTGCAGGAGGCAGTTGGTAATCATTCCTTTTTGAGTACAGTGATTTTATTGCCATTTAACTCAAATCGCCACCCCTCTTTAAAGATGTCTTTAAGGTAGCGCATGTACAAACGTAGGCGTTTAGTAGAACCTTTACTCTCGTTTTCTCCCATTGTAGGTTCACCAGTAAACTCAAATGACCGAATGTTTGGGTGCTCTTTAATATAGGTTTTAACAATTTTAACAATGGTAGCCATGACACGAAACACTTCACCCTTATTAGTAACAACATACTCCTCACCTTCATATTCATCGTTGAGTACACCAAAGGCAATGGTGGCTTTTAACAAGTTATCCTTTTTGCGGGCAAAACGCACTTCGTATTCTACACCACTATCGGTAGTAAATAAATACACACTGCCAGAGCTTATGGCCGGGGGAATAATTTGATATACCTTTACACTCATTGTTAAGAGCTAAATTTAAAATAAATTGCATAACATCGCAAAGCACAAAAAATCGCAAAATAAAGTATAATTACTGTAAATCTTGTAGTTAGTTATGGGGAAATTTGCAAAATGGATTGGTGGAGGGTTGGGATGGGCCTTTGGTGGCCCTATTGGAGCTGTATTGGGCTTTGCTATTGGCTCGGCCATCGATCGTACTAATCTTACGGTAGGACCTGATGGAGCAGGAGTAACTGGACAAAGAGTAACAGGTGCCGACGATTTTAGTATGAGCCTATTGGTGCTTTCTGCTGCAGTGATGAAAGCAGATGGAAAGGTGCTGAAATCAGAATTGGAATACGTAAAAAAATTCTTTGTGAAGCAGTTTGGAACAGAATACACCAAGCGGCAAATGAAGATATTAAAAGAGCTGTTAGAAAAAGATATTCCGCTGCATGACGTATGTACTCAAATTAAAATGAACATGCAGCATTCGTTGCGTTTACAACTTATGCACTACCTATTTGGAATTTCACAGGCAGATGGAGTGGTACACTCTAAGGAAGTGGAGGTAATCCGGCAAATAGCTCGTTATTTGGGCATTAGTCAAAAAGATTTCGAATCAATTGAAGCAATGTTCTATCAAGACATTGATAGTGCTTATAAGGTACTAGAGGTCGAAAAAGTAGCTACAGATGACCAAGTTAAAAAAGCGTATCGAAGAATGGCTGTTAAGCATCACCCTGATAAGGTAAGTCAGTTGGGAGAAGAGTTTCAGAAAGCTGCAAAGGAGAAATTCCAGAAGATTCAAGATGCATACGAGGCCATCAAGAAAGAGAGAGGTATGAAGTAAATTATTTGCCTATAAGGTATGTGGAAGACGTTAATACTTAAAAATAGAAAATTGACACGACGGGCAATAAGGCTATATTCCCCTAATAAAAGATTATCGATAAATCAGTCAAATTCGTAAAGCATTCTACTTTTCTTATGCAATCCTGGCAACGTGTAATTACGTTTCAAAATATTGCAATTGCAATTGGTAGAATCAGATGCTTTATTAGTTGAACTTATCAGCGAAAAATCAAATAGCAATACTTGCTTTTTACTTTCCGGTTGTACCTTAGCATCTTGTGGAGTATTTGGGCCGGAAAGTTCTTTAGCAGTATTCGCATTGTTGTTAGCCTTGGCAGTGGTAGCAAAAGCACCAAGTGAGGCAAACATTACGATAAGCAGTATACCAAGTTGTTTCATGGCTAAAGTTTAATGCATTGAAGTTACGTCAACATTTCGCAAAAGCCAAACAATTAACATAATTTAACGACAAAATAAGTGAAATTACTGACGGATTGTCATTAAAAATCTGCCATAAGAGTTAATTAATGAAACGGTATTCTATTTGATAGAGTTCTTATCAATGAAAAGCGAAAAACTAAATTTATTCTATGGTATCTTTTTCCCTTTACTTCTGGTTGGAGTAATTTGGAGCATCTTTTACATTGATGTGGAATATGCATTAGGTTGGAGACAGTATGGTATACGTCCGCGAGAATTAGGGGGATTGATAGGAGTCGTTACCAGTCCTTTCTTACATGGCAGTTTTGATCACCTGTTGAGCAATACCATACCATTATTAGTGCTTGGTGCTTCTATATTTTTCTTTTATCGAAAAATAGCATTAAGGGTGGTTCTTTTCATTATGCTTATGGGTGATATATGGGTGTGGATTATGGCGCGAGCAGAAACAAATCACATAGGAGCTTCAGGCCTTATTTACGGATTGGTGAGCTTCTTGTTTTTTAGTGGTGTTTTGCGCAAAGAAACAAGGTCTATGGCGGTAGCCTTACTGGTACTTTTTTTATATGGAAGCATGGTCTGGGGCATTTTTCCTATCCCTATTGATGCTTATAAAAATATGTCATGGGAAGGACATCTATGTGGATCTTTGGCTGGTATAGGTCTGGCCTTTTATTATCGTCGTATTGGCGGGCCACAACGAAAATTGTATCAATGGGAAATTGATGAGATGGTCGAAAAACAATATGGCATTACTGATGCTGAGGTATTAGAAGAAACTGAAATCAAAATAGAATCTAATCAGGATTCGAACCCAAATCAATCTACAGATATTCATTACACCTATGTTCCTAAAGAAGGAAGAGATAATTAAGGGGTAAATAAGTAAGATGGAAACGCATAAAAAAACCGAACCAATTGGTTCGGTTTTACTATTTTAAACTAATAATTAGTTGTTTAGCATTACAGGCATTACCAGCATCAGAATGTCTTCGTTTTCATTCTGGTCTACTGGCTTTAAGATGCCAGCTCTGTTAGGAGCACTCATTTCCAGCGTAATATTATCAGTATCAAGATTTGATAACATCTCTACCAAAAAACGTGAGTTGAATCCAATTTCAATATCATCGCCATCATAGCTACAAGTTAGCCGCTCGTTGGCTTCATTAGCAAAATCCAAATCCTCAGCGGAAATGGATAATTCACTACCGGAAATTTTTAATCGTACTTGATGGGTAGTTTTATTGGCGAATATAGAAACCCTTTTTACAGAGCTTAAGAAAGCACTTCGACCAATAGTAAGTGTTTTAGAATTCTCTTTTGGAATAACTGCCTCGTAATTAGGGTATTTTCCATCAATCAAACGACATACTAGGGTGATGTTATCAAAAGCAAAAGCAGCATTCGATTCGTTATAATCAATCTTTACATCAGCACTGGTACTTGCGAGTATTCCTTTTAGTAAGTTTAACGGCTTTTTAGGAATGATGAATGATGCAGCACTATCGGCTTTGGCATCTAACCTACGGTAACGTACTAACTTGTGGGCATCTGTCGCAACAAAAATTACATCATCAGAAGACAATTGGCAGAATACACCAGACATTACTGGACGTAGTTCATCGTTACCGGTAGCAAAAATGGTTTTGTTAATTGCACCACCCAATGTTTCAGCATTTAAAGATACAGATGAAGGTGATTCGATAGCAGGTGTTTTAGGAAATTCCTCTCCATTATAACCAGTAAGTTTGTACTTACCATAATCAGAAGAAATCTCAATACCGTTCGTCTTCTCCTCGATCGTAAAAGTGAGCGGTTGCTCCGAGAAAGTTTTTAGTGTATCCATCAACAACTTGGCAGGAATGGCTACGGCACCTTGCTCTTTGGCTTCTATTGGCACTGTAGTAGTCATCGTAGTTTCAAGATCCGAAGCAGATATTGTCAACTCTTTGTTATCAATTTCAAAAAGGAAATTGTCGAGAATGGGCAATGTATTGCTAGTGCTCAAAACTCCTCCAATGGTTTGTAGCTGCTTTAAGAGTGCTGAACTTGATACGATAAATTTCATTGAATGTTGTTTTAAATCTATATCCTTTAATTAGGTCGTGTGATCCAAGGCAAATATAACTGTTTGCATGAAAATAAGTCTAAAGACTTATTCACACAAAGGGGGTTAGTTTTCAACAATTCGTGAAGAAAAATCAGGTAATGATTTAAGCATTTTGTCGAACACAAAATACTGTATGTAAACGAAGTCTTCACCATCGACTAATCCATACATACGTTCAGGGTCGTAAGGTAAAGGATTACCAAATGGATCTGCATCACCCTCACGCGGTTCTTTATGCCATAAACTTAGTTTTCGAACCATGCCAGAGTTATCAGTTACCTGAAATACATAATATGGTGTAGAGTTTAAAATAGAATCACGCTTTTCTTCATTAACAAATTCATCTTTAATGAAGATTTCGAAATGCAATTTTCGGAATTGTAAGATGTAATTCTTTACGGCAATAGAGTCAAAAGGGATGGCTTGTCCATTAGCATTGAACAAGCTAATGTTATTGCCACCATCAAAAGTAACTTCAAAAGAGCGATCAGGTTCCTCCATTAAATCCACATCAATTTTTTTAATGTCGATAGGGTTGTAGTTGAATATACCAGTATATTTCCACTCATCCGGATTAGTGAAAAAGCGAGCTGACAAATCACCAAAAAAACCAGGCATATACATTACAAAAGGCACAGATGATTTTCCAAGTTCAGGAGTTTCTAATAACATATAAGTGCCCAGATGATCTTGCACGGGAGAACCTACATAATAAATCTTACTAGGCTTATCTCCTCCTTGGAAAATTTCCACTTTAACATGTGTTCCCGCAATATTTCGAATTACATTCTCTTGCCCCGATTTAGCTACAGGTGATTTTACTTGAATACGACGAAAGGTTTTTAATAGTAAATCAACAGCATCTTGTCGAGCACGCCCCTTGCCATTTAAAGTCCAATTACCCGTTGATTCTTTCTCCAATAAAATCGTTCGATTGTCAGTATCGGCTAAAAATATTTTGTGAACAGAAGCTGTATCTTCAATAGCAAAATCTTTTAACTCTTGTTTAATAGTTCCAGCACCATTACCCATATACAAGAAAATGGCTATTGCTACTAAGATCAAAAACACTAATAATTTCACCCCGTTCTTTTTCATGACGAATATTTTCCTTTCCTAATGTAAAACTGTATAAATCCAAAAACAATGATAACAAGTATTGGTACTCCTACATTAATAAACTGCCAGAAAAAGCGTTCCTCAATTATGCGAGTTTGATCTAATAAGCGCAATTTTAATTCTCGCGAACGCACACTAATTAGACCAGAATCATCCATTAGATAATTCATGCAATTCAATAAAAAGTCTTTATTGCCATATACTGCATTGGAATATTGATCTTTGCCAAGTGGGTAAGCAAACTCTTCGCCGTTTTTTATAGTAGTATGACTCTTCATAATATCGCCATCTGCAATAATAATCATACGAGCACCTTCGCTCTCCTCACGATAGGCAATATCTGGACTACTTTTAATCTCAGGAGGAAGAATGGTGTTTTTAAATGAGGACTCAAACTTTCCTTCTAACAAAACAGCTACCGGTAAGAATGGCTTATTGAACATGCTTTTATTTGGATCCATGTCAACCATCCGTAAGCTAATTCGCACCGGTGAATTCATAACACGGCTATAGCGAGAAGAAGTGAGTAAAACAGTTTTCTTTGCCTTTGAAGAAGCAATAGTATCAATGGTACTGGTGAATTCTCCTTTAATTGCATCTAGGTTATTTACAATAGGATGTTTGCTCTGTGGAATCATTAATGGATCAAAAAACCAGGGAAACAATTCTGTACGAGGCTGGTTGCCAGTATAGCCTACTGTAATAGGAATAGCCCCGCATTGTAAATCTTGAATCAAATTGTGATTGAGCCGAACTCCATATTTAAACAATTGATCTTCGATGTTTAGGTAACGAGTAACACCCAGCGCCATGCTTGAGGTTCTAAGACTATCCTTATTGGCTTGTACTGGGTCAATTAGCCACATGGCACTGCCACCTTTCATAATGAACTGGTCAATGATAAACTTGTCCTTATCATTAAATACACTATCAGGCTTGGCAATTACTATAGCTTGATAACCATCAAGGCTACTAAGTAAACCGTCAATCTTAACACGATCTACTACATAGTATTCCTCCAGCGTTTGTTTAAAATCAGCTACTTGTAAAGAATTCAACTCTCCATGACCTTCAATAAAGGCAATTTTTTGCTTACTGTCGATTAAGAATTTTCGAATGGAGTTGCTCAATTCGTATTCCAGGTTATTAATGGAATTATTTACCATTATCTCTGGTTGAACACCCATTTGACTTTTTAACAATTGAACCGGGATTTCTTTCTCTTTATATGTAAGAATGGCTCCGGGAAAAATGATCTTTTCTCCAACACCATCTTTAGTTTGTATTTTGATGTTGTTGTATTGAAGCCCTTTTTTCGTCAGCTCATGATATATTTCCTCATTGGTTTTTAAATCTTCACTAGCAGAAGGATTAATAAACTCATATTCTAAATTCCCGTTGGCATAGGCACGAAAATTGTCAAGCTTTTCTTTAGTAGCATTGCGTAGTTTTTGGAATTCAGCTGGGAAATCGCCTTCAAGGTATACTTTGACATAAACTACGTCATCTAGATCATTCAAAAATTCAATAGTCGCATCCGAAAGCGAATGACGTTTCTCTGCAGTAAGGTCAAGGCGAAAGAAGTAAAAACTACCGATATAGTTTAGTAAGATTACTGTTGCAATGCTTATTAATAATTGCAACATGTCTTTTCCTTTCTTTGTTCCTTTTCCTGCCATATTACCAGTTTCTGCTCCTTAATACAGTTTTGGTTAACAATAAGAAGATGGCAATGAACGATAAGAAATAAAGTATATCTCTGCTATCAATTGCTCCAACACTCATCGATTGATAATGTTCATCAATGCCAAGATTCAATACAAAATTGTCGAACGTACCAAACATATCGAAAGAACCAATGGCCCAAAAACCTAACCAAAAGAATAAGCAAAGTGCGATAGATACAATGAATGAAACAATTTGATTGCTAGTAATGGACGAAGCAAAAATACCTACTGAAACAAAAGCTCCACCAATAAATAGAAGCCCAATAAAAGATCCCCAGGTGCCACCGGTATCAATATTCCCTACAGGATTTCCAAGCAAATAAACAGATAGGAAATACACTAGGGTAGGAAGCAAAGAAAAGATTACAAGAACTACACCAGCAAAGTACTTTGCCAGTATAATTTGCATGTCGGTTAATGGTTTTGTTAGTAATAGCTCCATTGTGCCCCCTTTTTTTTCTTCTGCAAACGATCTCATGGTAATGGCTGGGATGAGAATAAGGAAAATAAACGGGGCTATTTCAAATAAAGAAAAAATATCAGCATATCCACTATCCAGGGGATTTAGGTTCCCTGGGACTAGCCACATGATACTACCGGTCAGCACCAAAAAGACAATGACAACAATGTAACCGATTAGCGAGCTCAGAAAGCTTCTTATTTCCTTTAGCAATAATCCAAACATGTTTCCTATGAAGGTTTCAGGAAGCGTTCAAAATTAACGTTTTTTTGCTTAGAGATATTTTGCACCTTGTTTATTTATTAAAGTGTTTTTGTTGAAAATTAAAGGGATAAAAAAATAGGCCGAGATAAGCCTTTTGTGCTATTACAACTATTTCAATGCCAACCAGCACAAGATAACATGAACTTGACACAAGTTAGACATGTATAAGAATCGGATATTTTAAAAGAAACTACCCGTTCTTTTTCATGTTCATCAAGATAGAGAAGGTTTGATCTATAAATGAATCTTCAACTACAATGGTAAATTCATGGGTGGTAGAAATTACTTCAATTATGCTGATGCCTTCCCAAGCGATCTTCTTTAAAATAAAATAATAAATGCCAGTAATTTCAGTATTGCCTTCAGGCAGTTTAATGGTAATTGAAGCAAGGTTGTTCATTTTAGACATTAACCGCTCCCCTTTGAAAATTTCTTCCACTTTTTCCATTATACCTGAACTCAAGATCATGGTAGTTTCGTGTACCCCTTGAGAGAAAGTAAAGAATACATCTTTTTCCTTACCTATGTAATCCAATAGCTCAGTTTGTCTATCAATCAACGTTTCAGAATTGGCAAAAGTGTAATCATGTAAATTTGAACGTACAACAACGTCTCCCATGTTGTTTACAAAGTACTTAATGCCTTTGTTTACCTTATGGTAATTGTTAGAAGATAAACGATTGATGGCCATAACAATGGCACCATTTTTTACTTCCTTTTTTAAGCGATCTTCAATTTCGGGTTTCAGTCTTCGAGCCAATGAAGATACATTGATTAAGCTATCGGCAATTGCTTCTTCCAAAAAAGGAGATTTCTTAATTAGGTCTTCTACCACTTCAGCAACGGTAATCATATGGTTTGTTTAAAATTTAACGCTAAACACAAAAAACTGTGTAAATATACCAAAAAACGTTAATAATTCATTTTTCAGTTAAGATTTAAACAAACATACTGTTTTGTAGTTTTTTTTCCTTAAAAAATTTAAAGACAGCAATTGACCAAATACTTTTGCTATTGTTAAAACAGCAATAAGATTAGTGTAAAGTCAAATAAACAACATGATGAAAGTCTTAAAGTTTGGTGGGACATCGGTAGGAGCGCCACAGCGTATGCAGCAAGTAGCTCACCTTATTAACGATGGAAGAAAGAAGATTGTAGTATTATCGGCAGTATCAGGTACTACTAATACATTGGTAGAGATTACTGATTGTTTGTATGCTAAGGATAAAGCTTGCGCTCGTGCAAAGATGGATGAATTGAAAATGCATTATGGTCAATTCATTGAAAACTTGTACCGTACAACAGAAGCAAAAGAAGAAGCTACAGAGTTGATTAATGCTTATTTCGATTATATCAATGGATTTACAAAAGATCTTTTTACGATTTACGAAGAGCGAGCAGTATTGGCACAGGGCGAGCTGATTTCTACAAATCTATTTTATCTATACCTGAAAGAACAACAAATTGATGCTGCATTGCTACCAGCGTTAGAGTTTATGCGCATCGACAAGGATGGAGAACCTGATATGTTTTATATTGAGAAGAATGTACAAGCAGAAATTAGCAAACATCCAGGTCAGCAACTTTTCATAACACAGGGATATATTAGTCGTAATGCCTTTGGTGAAATTGACAACCTAAAAAGAGGAGGGAGTGATTATACTGCTTCGTTACTTGGGGTAGCAGTCAAAGCTGATGAAATTCAAATTTGGACTGATATTGATGGTATGCATAATAATGATCCAAGGATAGTAAAAGATACTTACCCGATCAAAGAGCTATCATTTGATGAAGCAGCAGAGTTGGCCTATTTTGGAGCGAAGATATTACACCCATCCAGTATTCGTCCGGCTAAAGAAGCCAATATTCCAGTAAAACTTAAGAACACCATGGAACCAGAGGCAGAAGGAACAGTAATTTCTGCCAATTCGTCAAAAGATCGTATTAAGGCAATTGCTGCAAAAGATAAGATCATTGCGATTAAGATTAAGTCGGGTAGAATGTTGATGGCTTATGGCTTTTTGCGTAGCGTATTTGAGGTGTTTGAACGGTATAAAACCCCAATTGATATGATCACAACTTCTGAAGTGGCCGTATCACTTACCATAGATAACACCGATCAGTTGGTTGACATTGTAAAGGAATTACAAGAGTTTGGCTTGGTAGAAGTGGATCGAGATTTATCGATCATTTGTATTGTAGGCGATTTTCTTACTGATAAGTATGGAACAGCAGTAGAGATATTTGGTTCGCTGCAGCATATTCCGATTCGAATGATTTCATACGGAGGAAGCAATAACAATGTATCGCTATTGGTAAAGAGTAGCCATAAAAAGGAAGCATTGGAAGCATTAAATGTTGGACTTTTTGAAAAAACATCAAGCCATGTTTAGCGAAATGTTAGTAAGCCACTTTAGGGAGTTATCCACACCTTTCCATTACTACAACCTTGATTTATTGGAGAAGACTCTGCAGCAGTTAAAAGTAGCTGCTGGGCGCTATAATTACATGGTACATTATGCCTTGAAAGCCAATTCTAATGACGAAATTCTATCGATTATTAAGGAAGCTGGATTGGGTGCTGATTGTGTGAGTGGCAATGAAGTGCGGAAAGCTATTGAAATTGGTTTTAACCCTAACAATATTGTTTTTGCCGGAGTGGGGAAAGCTGATGATGAAATCAATATCTCGTTAGATCACAATATTTTTTGCTTCAATTGCGAGTCGGTACAAGAGTTAGAAGTAATAAATGAATTAGCAATTGCTCGAAGAAAAAAGGCGAATGTGGCTTTACGAATCAATCCTAATGTAAACCCAAATACGCACCATTATATTACCACAGGGTTAGAAGAAAATAAGTTTGGGATTAATCCGTGGGAGTTTGAAGTAGTGTTGGAAGTACTTGGGCAATGTGAACATTTGAATCTTATTGGGTTACACTTTCATATTGGCTCGCAAATTACCGATCTGTCGTCTTACCGCCATCTATGTATACGGGTAAATGAAATACAACATTGGTTTCTGGAACGTCAGATAAGGGTAGAACACATTAATGTTGGAGGCGGACTGGGGATCGATTACCATAATCCTGATAAAAATCCCATCCCAAACTTTGAGGAGTTTTTCAAAGTATTTGATGATTTCATTGAATTAAGACCAGGACAACAGTTGCATTTTGAATTAGGCAGGGCTGTGGTTGGGCAATGTGGTAACTTGATTACAAAAGTTCTGTATGTGAAAAATGGAGTTAACATTGATTTTGCCATTTTGGATGCCGGAATGACTGAATTGATTCGTCCAGCTTTATATCAATCCTATCATACCATTCAAAATCTTACAGGAAAGGGAGAGGAGAGACATTACGATGTGGTTGGCCCCATATGCGAATCGTCAGATTGTTTTGGTAAACGAGTGAGTTTGCCTGAAACAAAACGAGGTGATTTGATTGCAATTCGAAGCACTGGTGCCTATGGAGAGATTATGGCATCAAACTATAACTTACGTAAACGAGCAAAGGCATATTACTCCAATAAATTTATTTAATCCAACATTACTTGGCGCTCTACACTCCACGCCTCTGGTTTAGCAATGAACAGGATCTTAGTTTTGCTCCAAATGGCTTTGAATAATGGTGATTCTCGATAGTGATTCAAGTGGTCTTCACTTTCCCAAAAGCTATAGGTGAAGAAAATGTTAGGGGTGTGTTGATCCTGTAGTAACTCTAAATGTAGGCACCCCTTAAATGATCTAATATCGGATTTACTGGCATGGAAATTTTGCAGGAAGGTAGCTACTTTTTCAGGAGCAAACGTCATTTTAACTATGCGAATCATTATTCTACAAATTCTATACGTACAGTATCATTTACTTTTAGACCAAACAATTTATTGGCTCCTCCTCCTGAGCCTTCAACCCCTTTGTTAATGGCAATTTCTAAATAACCAGTGGCGCTAAATAACGCAACTTTTTCTCCTTCAGGTACTTCGTTATAGGCTTGACTAATACGAGTAATATCATAATCAGCCTTACGAAAGTATATGCTAAATTCACGACCTTTGCCCACTTCCTTAAATAGTGATTCGGTTATATTGGTAATCACATTGCCATAGGAGTCGATATAGATGACAGTACCCCGAATGATGCTTCCCTCTACTACAGCTCTAAACAATTCACGTTGTCGTATGGTCTCAATACGCTTTCCAATGACCTCCATAGTTCCTCCACGAGCAATATGGCATGCAGCTTTCACAAAAACGTGCTTGGTAGGGAAGGTGAGGTCGTCACTATCTTGGGTAATGCTTAGTTCAAAGATATGTTCCAAAGGCTTATCAAATAGCAATGAGAAAATACCATTGTCAGCTCCCACAAAATAATGACCATCAAACTCAACTGCCAGGTGATGAGTATCCATGTCTGCATCAGGGTTAACTCCAATGATGTGTACTGTGCCCTTAGGAAAATCTTTGTAAGCATTTCGAATCACAAACGATGCTTGTGCAATATTAAAAGGAGGAACATCGTGAGAGATATCAACAATAACAGCCTCTGGAAACTGACTCAATATGGCTCCTTTAACCGATGCTACATAGTAGTCTTTTAAGCCCATATCGGTCGTTAATGTAATGATGGCCATTCGCGCTACTGTTAATACTTTTCTTTGAAGAAAATGGAATAAATTTTGTTAATTTGACGTTCCAAAATTAAGAGATTTTGTTTAAGAATGTGATGAATTCTCTAAAACGACTTATTTAAGTAACATTGCAAGAAAAAATCATCGAAATTAATTCCATCAATCCGGTGGATATTTACGGGGTGAATAACTCCAAATTAGAGCTTCTTCGTACTTATTTTCCAAAGCTGAAAATTGTAGCACGTGGTACTTCCATAAAAATTATGGGAGACGAAGAAGAAATCTTGCGATTCGAGAAGAAATTGGAATTGCTTATCACTCACTTCAATAAGTATAATCGATTAACAGAAGGGAACATCGAAAATCTTATGCAGGAAAATGGTGATGAAGTTGTACAAGACTCTGAAGGAGACGATGTACTGGTGTATGGAAATGGAGGGCTCAAAGTTACTGCTAAAACAGCCAACCAACGAAAAATGGTTGACCGTATCAAGGACAATGATATGGTGTTTGCAGTTGGCCCTGCTGGTTCTGGAAAGACGTATACTGCCGTAGCTTTAGCTGTACGAGCCTTAAAAGGTAAGCAAGTTCGAAAAATCATTTTAACACGTCCAGCAGTAGAAGCTGGAGAGAATCTTGGTTTTTTACCTGGTGATTTAAAAGAAAAGCTCGACCCATACCTACAACCTCTATATGATGCTTTGCGTGATATGATTCCTGCTGAAAAACTGGCCGACTATTTAGAATCTGGAATTATACAAATTGCTCCTTTGGCCTTTATGCGTGGTAGAACATTAGATAAGGCATTTGTGATTTTGGATGAGGCACAAAATGCAACACAAGCACAATTAAAAATGTTTTTAACCCGAATGGGTAAATCCGCAAAATTTGTTATAACTGGTGATGTAACGCAAATTGATTTGCCAAAGCATCAAACTTCTGGTTTGGTTACAGCAAAAAAAGTATTGAGGAATGTGAAAGGTATTGGTTTTGTAGAGCTAGATGAAAAAGATGTAATTCGACACAAACTGGTAAAAACCATCATAAAAGCATTTGAAAATACAGATAAAGAAGATAAGTCATCTAATAACCCAAAATAACTCAATCAACATGAGCAATACAATCTTAAAAACAGATTTTAATTTCCCAGGGCAAAAGCATGTTTACCATGGCAAAGTAAGAGACGTATACAACATTGACGATAAGTTGTTAGTTATGGTAGTTAGCGACCGTATATCGGCGTTTGATTGTGTATTACCAAAAGGTATTCCCTACAAAGGACAAGTATTGAATCAACTGGCCGTTAAGTTTTTAAAGGCTACTGAAGATATTGTCCCAAACTGGATGATTGCTTCTCCAGACCCTAATGTTACCGTAGGACATTATTGTACTCCTTTTAAGGTGGAAATGGTAATTCGTGGTTACCTTACAGGACATGCATGGAGAGAATACAAGGCTGGTAAGCGTACATTATGTGGGGTAACGATGCCAGAAGGAATGAACGAACATGATCGTTTTCCAGAGCCAATATTAACTCCAACTACTAAAGCAGATGTAGGACATGATGAGGACATTTCAAGAGAAGAAATCTTGGCGCAAGGCATTGTATCTGAAGAAGACTACGTGAAACTAGAAGATTATACGCGTCGAATTTTTCAACGTGGTACAGAATTGGCTGCAGAGAAAGGGTTGATTTTAGTTGATACCAAGTATGAGTTCGGTAAAGATGTGAATGGTAATATTTATCTCATAGATGAAATTCATACACCAGATTCATCACGTTACTTTTATGCTGCTGGTTATGAGGAACGTCAAGCAAATGGAGAGCAACAAAAACAACTTTCAAAGGAATTTGTAAGACAATGGCTAATTGAGCATGGATTTCAAGGTAAAGATGGACAGGAAATGCCAGACATGCCAGAAGAATTTGTGAACTCAGTTACTGACCGTTACATTGAGTTGTTTGAAAGCATTTCAGGCGAAAACTTCGAGAAAGGAGATGTGTCCACTGTATTGGATCGTGTAGAGAAAAATGTGAATGCTTTTCTTGAGTCGAATAGCGTTGAAGCATAAGTTGAAGTTAATAATATGATGTAAAGGGGCTTTTTAGCCCCTTTTTTCATGCTTTAAAAACTAAATAATAAAACGCTTAAGAGGTTGATTAATAGTGTGTTGCTTGGGTGGTAAAGAGGAGAGTGGACGCTTGAACCCTAATTTCAATTTTTTTTTTGATTGATTGAAGATCAGAAGTTGAATATTCTTGCTATGTACAACATCTCAAAATCGTACTATGCAAAGACTTGTAAAACAACTGTTACTTGTAGCATTCCTAACTACTACTGTTGTTGCAACAGCTCAAAATGTAGGTATCAATGCTACGGGCGCTTCACCTCATGCTTCAGCATTGCTTGATGTAGCTGCAACTAATAAAGGGGTACTGATTCCAAGGATGACACAAGCTCAACGTGATGCTATTACCTCCCCAGCTACAGGGTTATTGATTTATCAAACGAATGGCACAGCGGGGTTTTATTATTATACTGGGTCGACTTGGACTGGTATTGGAGGAAATGATACGGATTGGAGTGAGAGTGGTAATTATGTTTTTAACACAACTGATAGTGTGGGTATTGGAACGAATTCTCCCGCTCATGTTCTTTCTGTTAGTGGGAATTCTTCTGTAAGCGGTGTACAGTACGCTGGTGCCTTTTATTCGGGCGATCAATATGGACAGGCTAAAATTGAAATGTATTCAGCATTTTCAACAGATACAGCATTAGTTGTGAAAACATCTAATGCAAAGCCAAGCGCTTATTTATGGAAACACCCTGCTACAGGAGGGGTTGCTTTGGAAGCCTCTTCAGGATCTGGAGTTGCTGGTTATTTTACAGCTAACAATGGTGGAACTGGTGTGAATGGGGTAGGTGGTATTGGCGTAGAAGGAGAAGGTAATACCTATGGAGGACAATTTATTGCTGGAGCTGTTGGTGCGCTTGCAGTAAATGCCTATTCAATACAATCTTCGGGAGATGTAGCTCATTTTTCTATAGGCAATGCAAGTAATACAGGTAATGCATTACATGGAATACAGCAAGGACAGGGAAAGGCTGGGGTTTTTACTATCTCAAACACTTCGAATGGCGATACAGCACTTTATGCACATACTAATGGAACGGGACATTCAGGTTTTTTCGAAAATACGGGTACCACTAATGCTTCGGCTGCTATGGTGGCCAAAACGAATGGTACCGGTAGGGCGGGACAATTTCAGATTTCCAATGTTGCCAATGCGAGTGATGCAATTTATGCCACTACTAATGGAACAGGGAATGCCGCCAACTTTTCGGGACGAGTGTTGATTGATCCCCCGGGTGCATTAGCTGATTTCCAATTTACGAATCAGGGATTTGAGCCTGCTATATTCCCAACAACAAATAACTATGGCGTTTTGGGCTCGAATACACAACGTCTTTTTGATGTACATACTACCAATTTAACTGTGTATGGTACATTTACTAACCTGTCTGACCGGAGTATGAAGAAGAATGTTACTCCTTTACAAGGAGGTTTGCAAAAGGTGATGGCATTAAATGGTGTTACATATGATCTTAGTATTGATAAAGTAGCTCCTAACATTACAGGAGAAAAAAAGACAAAAATGGAGGAGGATGGAGAAGGTCAAATAGGGTTTATTGCTCAGGAGTTGGAACAAGTATTGCCTGAATTGGTGAAAACACATGAAGGTACTGGTTTAAAAACGGTCAATTATCAAGGAGTAATTCCAGTACTTGTTGAAGCTATTAAAGAACAACAAGCTACCATTGAAACATTAAAAAAAGAGTTAGAAGAGATTCAACGAAAAGTCGCAGAATAACTGCGGTTTCTTTGCATATCCGAGATAAGAGCACCCTGTTTTGAGATGCAGGGTGCTTTTTTTAATGAATTGTAGTATTTTCCAACTCGTGAAATACCTATTATGAGGATATCAACAGATTTGTTTGATTTGATAAAATCGCTGTCAAAAAGTGAGAAACGCTACTTTAAAGTGTTTGCTTCGATGCAAGTAAAAGGAGAGCAAAACAATTATGTTAAACTCTTTGATGCTATTGATGCGCAAAATGAGTACCAGGAAGATAAACTGTTGAAGAAATTTAAAGGTGAAAAGTTTGTTAAGCAGTTTTCTGTAGCCAAAAATTACCTGTATAGTCTTGTGTTAAAAAGCTTAAAAGCTTACCATTCGGGAAAGAGTATTGATTCTCAACTAAGTGATTATTTGGAGCAAATCAGACTCTTGTACGATAAGGGATTATATGACCAGTGTTATAAAATAATAATACGGGCATTGAAACTTGCTCGTGAACACGAAATGCACTTGCCCATTGTTCAGCTACTTGCCTGGGAAGATGAAGTTGAGCATGCACGAGGCAATGTAAAGCAAATCAGCAAATTCATTGAAACAGGCTTTGATGATGCTCAAAATATGCTGCGTTTATATAGTAATTACCTGGAATACCGTAAAGCGTGTGTGCAGATGTTTACAGTAATTAAAACCAAATCTACATTTCGAGGAGAAAAAGAGCTGGATGAAATCAAGGACATGTTGGAAAGCCCATATTTAAAAGACGAAGAATTGGCTGAATCTATTTATGCCAAACACCAAATGTTCTTTGCACTTTCTAAGTACTATAGAGTAATGGGCGAAAATGAAACTTCATACTTGTACAGGAAGAAGCACTATGAATTGTTCAAAAGTAATCCGGTTCTTATTCGGGAAAAACAGAAGAGTTTTTTGTTTGTGTTGAATAATTTGTGTGCCATGCAGTTTTTGCTTGAAAAATATGAAGAAGTGGAAGACACCATTGAACAAATTGACTTGATTCAACCTAGAACAGATCGATCTAACGTGTTGAAAGTAAGGGTGGTTTATTCATGTCGAATGTCACTCTTTTTTGCAACAGGAAGATTTGAAGAGGCATATCATTTTATAGATGAAATGAAGGAAGGACTAAAAAAGTACAATGTCCAAATGGCTGTTTATGATAAAATGGTGTTTACTTATTATATGTTTTATGCGTGTTATGGTTTAGGGAAACTAAAAGAAGCACTGCGTTATCTCAATCAGCTCATGAATGAATTTGACATAAGCATTATGGAAGATGTGCATTGCATTGTGCGCGTAACAAATCTGCTTGTGCACTATGAATTAGGTAATTGGGAGATATTGGATAACCTGGTAAAGTCAGCTAGTCGATTTCTAAAGAAGAAAGACAACTACTTTCATTTCGAGTCGGTAATGTTAAAGTTCTTTGGTAAGAAAGCAACAGAAATAAACAGCAGGCAAGAAGAAGTTGAAGCTTTTAAAATCCTAAGATATGAATTGGGAGAGATAGATAATCACTTGATTTACTTTTTTGATTTTAATACATGGTTAGTATCTAAAATCAAGCAGATTTCTTTTTATGATGCTTTTTTGAAACAGCTCAAAAAATAAGAGCTACAAGGCATCGTCCAATTTTTTGATGGTGGTAAGAACACTACGTAATAATTCTTCTTTTTCATCTTTTACTTCTTGAGCAAAATATTCTTTCAGCATTATCAAAGATTCCATAACCGGTCCTTCTTCAAATGGCCCTTCCAGGTTTTCAATAACAGTTAAGCACTCCAGACATTCCATATAATCTCCTTCAATAGCCAGCTTGACAAATACATCCATGTAGTTGCTAGCATCCAATCTGGAATTCCAAAAACTGGCAATTAAAGTTTCTCGAAATGCTTTAAAGGCTGGATTATTTAATGCTTCAATCATAGGCACAAGTGCCTGGTCTGATTTCAGATCGAACAAGATAGCTATAACTTCGCTTTTTATTTTTTCGTTTGTAGTGCTTAAACCGGCTTGAATCAAATGAGGAATAATTAACTCATTGCCCTTACTTCGTACCGCTTTTATAGCTTTCATTACCAACTTGTCATCGTTGGAGTTTAAATCGGCAATGAGGGCTTTTGTAGCTTGATCTTTCTTATTTGTAGGTGATTTGGTGCTCATAACTCTTACTGATGAGGCGCAAAGGTATTACTTTTTGAACTTTTTCGTTACACAATTGTACGGAAAGGTATATGCTAAAAATAATTGCAATGAAGTTACGTATTCAGGATCCTTGCCATGAAAATTGGGATAATATGACTCAGTTACAACAAGGGCGTTTTTGCCATTCGTGTAGTAAGGAAGTTATGGACTTCACTCAATCTTCAGATACCGAAATAATATCTACTTTACAACAAACTGCCAATAGGGTATGTGGTCGCTTTCATCTATCCCAAATTAACAGAAGACTTCAACCACAGCCATTGTCCACTCGTTTATTACGTCGCTTTTGTTTGGCTATTCTGTTGGTGTTTGGTAGTGGACTGTTTTCTATTGATGTTACTGCTCAGAAGCAATTGACAGCTTTAAAAAACTCGGTAGCAGCTGCGAATACTATTACTATTCAGAAAGCAGGAGAAACGACAATTGCAGGCCAGGTAATAGATCGTGAAACAAAGGAAGTAATTTCATTTCCTGAGGTATCAGTATTTGTTAGTGACAAGTTTATTGCTACGACCAACGGTGATGTGAATGGTAACTTTGAATTAAAATTGGAAAATTGCTACGAAGATCAATTGCAGGTACGCTTTTCGGCATCCGGTTATACAGCTCATACCCAGTACTATTTCATAAAAGAATTAAAGCAGCCCATACTCATTAAGTTGAATTACGATATGGAATTGATAGAAATGGGAATGATTTTGATGGGCGATGTAGAGTATATTCCGGAAGAGCCCGATCAGGAGTAATGACGCTTGCCAAAAATCTTGCTCCCTACACGAACCATGGTACTTCCCTCTTTGATAGCTATGCTGTAATCACCACTCATGCCCATAGAGAGCACTTCTAGTCGCGTATGGGGGAAAGGGGCAATGCGGAGAGCCTGATACAACCTTGAAAGTGAACCAAATTCATTGCTTACTTGCTGTTCATCTGTTGTATAAGTTGCCATACCCATAAGGCCTATTACCTCAACATTATTCAAAGCTGCGTATTCGTTTGAACCAAGCAATGCTTCAACTTCCTCAATACTAAATCCAAACTTGGTAGATTCTTGGGCGATGTGCACTTGTAGTAAACATTGAATGGTACGGTGGTTTTTTGCTGCTTGTTTGTTGACTTCTTGTAATAATCGCATGCTATCAATACCATGAATGAGGTGTACAAATGGAGCAATGTGCTTTACTTTATTGCGTTGTAAATGCCCAATCATATGCCATTGGATATCGTTTGGTAATTCTTCATGTTTGCGTACCAATTCTTGTACTTTGTTTTCCCCAAATATCCTTTGCCCTGCATTGTAGGCTTCCAGTATAAGTTCATTTGGTTTTGTTTTAGATACTGCTACCAATTCTACCTGATCAGGGATCTCGTTTTTTAACTCTGCTATGTTATTGGCAATGCTCATAATATTAATTGCTTAAGCTGTATATGGTTAAACCACTTCTCATTTTAGGTTCTATCCATGTTGTTTTAGGTGGCATAATATTATTCGTATCTGCTACTTCCTTTAATTGTGATACACTTACAGGGTATAATCCAAAAGCAACTTCCATTTTACCACTATCTACTTGCTGTTGCAAGCCATTCATGCCTTCCAGCCCTCCTACAAAGTCAACCCTTCGGTCGTTTTTAAGGTCGGTAATACCAAGTATGGGAGCAAGCACTTTTTCAGATAAGATGTGTGCATCTAGCTTTCCTACGGGGTCATCATGGTTAAATGCTTCATCTCGTACTGTTAGGCTGTACCATCGATCAATTAAGTACATACTAAAGTTATGGATTTTGGTAGGAGAGTATTGCTGTTCCCTTACCTCAATTATAAAATGTTGATTTAACTTTTGGATGAATTGTTCCTTTGTTAAACCATTTAAGTCTTTTACAACACGATTGAAATCATAAATATTCAATTGGCTTTCAGGGATGAAATAGGCCATGAAGTAGTGGTGTAAGGGATTATTATTTCCTGCTTCTTCTTGCTCTCTGCCATATAAAGCAGAAGAAGCAGTTCGGTGATGCCCATCAGCAATGTAAACAGATGAAATGGATTCAAACTCTTTTGTAATTTGTGAAATAGCACTTTCATCATCGATGATCCATAGTGAATGGCGAACACGATCGGTAGTACTGAAATCTATTTCAGCTCGATTGTGGGTATGTTTTTCAACAATTGCATTCACCACATTGTGGTCAGGATATGTGAACAGTACTGGCTCAGCATTGAACTCACAAATGTTTAAGTATTCTTTAAATACTTGCTCACGCTTGGTTAACGTATGCTCGTGTACTTTAATAACCTGGTTGAAATAGTCGTCAATGGAAGCCCCTGCAATAATGCCTGTATATGAGAACCCATCTTTAATTTGACGATAGATGTATAAATTCTCTTTTTGATCTTGTACAAAAGTTCCATCTGCACAAAATTCTTCAAACTTTTTTCGCACATTCTTAAAGCGTTCCCTGGTATTGGGTCTGGTTTTTACTTTTTGCCCATACTCGGGGCGAATGATATGCAAGAAAGAGTAAGGGTTGGTTTCTAGAATGGCATTAAGAATGCGTCGTTTGTAACTCACATAAGAACGAGTTGCCACCAGGTGGGCTTTATCTCTGCTAGGCCGAATTGCTTTAAAAGGTTTAATGCTTGCCATTGAATGAAAATTTCGAATACACAAATAACGAAAAAGGTTGGATTAACTTCCCAACCTTTTTTGTTATTTTGATTAAATATTGTAATGATATAGTATTGACTAGCTTACTGGTACACCAAAGTAGGCAATGATTTTATCGGCCAATTCTGTACCAATTCTACTTTGTGCTTCTCCAGTAGCTGCTCCAATATGGGGTGTAAGTGATAGCTTAGCATGTTGTAAAAGGTCAGCTCTTGGGGTAGGCTCGCTTTCAAACACATCCAACCCCGCATGAGCTACTTTCCCTAAATTTAGTGCTTGCATTAGAGCATCTTCATCTACTACACCGCCACGAGCAGCATTAGCAATAATAACACCGTCTTTCATTTTACTCAACTCTTCAGCGCCAATTACGGCACTACCATCAGCTTGTTTAGGCACGTGTAATGACACAAAGTCGCTTTCGGCTAAGAGTTCATTAAGCCCTACCATTTTTACATCTACTTTGATAGTACCAGCACCATAAATGTGAAAGTCAACAAAAGAAATATCTACATAAGGATCATAAGCAATTACTTTCATACCACATCCAAGCGCATATGAGGCAAGTGCCTTGCCAATACGACCAAATCCAATAATTCCAATCGTTTTGTCACGCAATTCAGTCCCTTTAGCGTACTTTTTCTTGAGTGTTTTAAACTCAGTAGCGCCATTGTTGGGCATTTGTCGGTTTGAGTCATATACTGAACGGGAGGCACTAAACAAGTGCGCCATCACAAGTTCCGCTACTGATTGCGAAGAAGCGGCAGGGGTGTTGATGACTTCCAATCCTTTTGACCTCGCGTAGTCAACATCAATATTATCCATGCCTACACCACCTCTGCCAATGAGTTTTAAGTTAGGGCAGGCATCAATCAAATCTTTACGTACGGTAGTGGCACTACGTACTAATATCCCTACATAGTTGTTTTCGTTGATAGCGGTAACCAATTTCTCTTGAGGTACTTTTTCAGTAATAACTTCGAAACCGGCTTTTTCTAGTTTTTCTACTCCAGCGGGAGCAATACCATCGTTGGCAAGAATTTTCATGACTTATTGGTTAATGAGTTGGTGTTTGTTAGCAAATTCTTTCATAACGTCCACAAGTGTTTGTACGCTTTCCAATGGCATAGCGTTGTATATAGAGGCACGGTAACCACCTACCGATCGATGCCCTTTAATGCCACTAATATTGGCGGCATTCCACATGGTGTCAAACTCTTCTTTTAGCTCCTCGTTATTAAGGGTGAACGTAACATTCATGTTCGAACGATCTTCTTTGGCAGCCACCCCCTCAAACAATGGATTGCCATCAATTTCAGCATAAAGCAAGTCTGCTTTTTTCTGGTTGATTTTTTCAATTGCATCAACGCCCCCCAATCCCTTTAACCATTCTAGTGTAAGCATAGAAGTATATACAGCAAATACAGGAGGTGTGTTGAACATAGAGTCTTTATCAATATGAATTCTCAAGTCTAACATCGAAGGGATAGTACGTCCTACTTCCTGTAGCAAGTCATTATTAACAATGAACAGAGTAGTGCCCGCAGGCCCCATATTTTTTTGTGCTCCGGCATAAATCATGGCGAACTTCGAAACGTCTACTCTTCTACTGAAGATGTCTGACGACATGTCGCAAATTACAGGCACAGGGCTTTCGGGAAATGATTTAAACTGTGTTCCGAAAATGGTGTTATTGGAAGTGATGTGAAGGTAGCTGGCATCGGCAGGGATATCAAAACCCTTTGGGATGTAGTTGAAGTTTTGATCTTCGGAAGAAGCAACAACGTAGATATCGCCCAGTAACTGGGCTTCTTTAATGGCTTTTTTCGACCATGCGCCTGTGTTAACATAAGTGGCTGAACCTCCATTTTTCAAGAAGTTTTGGGCAGCGATGTAAAAGCCCAGACTAGCACCACCTTGCAAAAATAATACGGAATAGTTATCGGGTACATTCATCATTTCTCTGACCAATGCTCTAGCGTTTTCCATAATGGCAACAAACTCCTTACTTCTGTGAGAAATTTCAATGAGTGATAGGCCAATATCGTCGAGTTCTACTACTGCTTTGGCTGCTTTTTCCATCACCTCTTTTGGAAGGATACACGGGCCTGCACTGAAATTGTGAACTGTTTTCATGTTGTTCAATTTTTACTGTTTTCAGAACGTTGATTAAAACCTAAACAAAGGTGGCAATATTTTTTAGATAACCATGAAAATTTAATTAACAAATGATTAACAGCAAAGCTCTTTTGAGTGAGCAATTAATGACATGAAAATAAGAGGAGAGAAGAGTGTTTATTTGCTTTTGATATAACGCAATAATTCAGCTTTACTGGCTTTGAAGTCAAAAGCATTACCTACTATGCCATAATTGTCTAAATCATACGCATAAGTGTATGCATATTTAGCAAAATCCAGTTTGTTGTCTTCAAACTCAAAAAGTGCTACAATTTTTTCAATCTGTTGAGAGGAAAAACACTTAGATACAAACAATCCTTTGGCGGTAGAAATTTTGTCATCGTCAAAAGGCTGAGAAGAAATGGTCTGAAGGACGCGTTTAAATGCTAACTCATCAATAGCTGGTGTACATCCTATTTTTCCATTGTATGAATTATTGTTGGTGCTATCTGCTGTTTGATAGGTGTTTTTCCCTTGGTATACATCAACATTATTTGTTACCACTACTGCATTGGTAAAACTATCGTAGCTGACTTGTTGTTCTTTCGCCTCATTGCTTTGCTCCGATACTAGCTTAAGGCTGTATTCGTAAGTACTTACCATAGCATCGTATTCATTAGTCATGGTTTTAGATTCTTTATTCCGCTTTAAAAGGTAGGAAGTTTCGGTTCCTGATTTTAAATGAATGATTGCCTTTGTAGGCTGAACTCTTTCTTCGGTAAAAAGTATCTTTACCTTATGACTGGTAGCATTAAGATCTTCTACTTTAACCTGAGTTTGTGCTATGGGGTTGTACTCTTTGCTATCTAAAATAAGATGGAATTTAACGCTATCTTCCGAATAAATGAGCAAGCTTGAGTTTTGTGCTTGTAGCATTGTACCCAGCATAAGCAGAAGTAATAATGTGATTAATGCCTTAATGTTGTCCATTCCTGACCTATTTACATGGAAGAATCATGCCAAATTGTTGGCAAAAATAAAAATTATGTGCTCAATCGTAAAAATTATCGATTCTTCTTGTCTGGTGGGCTTAACGGAGAAGGGGGAGGTTTGTTCCAATATTTATCTCTCCAATCTTTATCCATGGTAACGTCAACATCTTCCAGGTAAACCCATTTCCCGTTGTCGTATTCAAAGGCATCATAGCTAAGGTCTGGCACATAGAATTTGTATTGGCCTTCTAATCGGTTGTCTGGTGGAGCAAGGTGGTCAAAGACAATGCGGTTATTTTTTTCGTTATAGCGCATAGCCATACTTGATTCCTTAGCATATTCAAAAATCACACGTTTCTTTATGGCACCCCCTTCTTTAAAAATTGGTGCTCCGAACTTTACATTTCTACCATTAAAAAACATCACATCTATTACGCTTTTACTTGAAAGTCGATCGTTTAAATCCCACCCTAATAAAGTATAGTAAGTTTTGCTTCCACTCTTTTGAGGAATAATGTCATAGTAAAGCGTTCCAAACCATTTGTCCTCGTCCAGTGCTTTGCTTTCTGGTTTGTTCACTTCCCTTGATTTATCTTGTAGCTCAATGATCTCACAATTATTGCCATTGCATTTAAGTATAAATGCATAATAAGTATGAGTTAAATCATCATTTTCAACATTCCAATTAAAGATACGAAAGGTATTGTCTGGAGACGTTATTTTACCAATAGAAACCAGCTTTTTAAAGGGGTAGTTAAATGCTCCTTCCAGCTGCAATGTTTGTTTCAATAAACTAGAAAATGCCGCATTTGCTTTGTTTCGATGTTGGTCTTTGAAGGCCGTACGCAAATGGTCGAGTCGTGCGCTCAACGAATCTTCGTAGTCTTCAATTAACTCTACTTGTGCCTGTATAGGGTACAGTAGAAAAAAGGAACATATTACTAGCAGGTACCTCATCTTTTTTATCAACGATTAGTAAGGGTAATAAATTGCATAAAAAAAAACACTGCAAACATGATGCCGGCAGTGCTTTTAACGTGAAAAATTAAAAAAGTTTACAAATGCATGAATTCTTTCTTCGCGAGTAAATCCTCTTCCGACTCTCTATAATCGGGGTCATCCACACAACAGTCTACCGGACAAACCTCTGCACATTGCGGAGCATCATGAAAGCCAACACACTCTGTACATTTATCAGTAACTATATAATATACATCCATGTCTACCGGCTCTTGTTCAGTCTCCGCCTCATAATTATTCCCCATAGGTGTGGTGACACTTCCAGTCAATGTTGTGCCATCAGCCATACGCCATTCCACACCACCTTCATAAATGGCATTGTTGGGACATTCAGGCTCGCATGCTCCACAATTTATACACTCTTCAGTTATGATAATCGCCATAGTACCTATGATTTTATCCGTTAATGTTTTTAATTTTGCAAATATAGAAATTAACCTACAAAGCAATCTAAAATACTGAGTAGAATTCATGGAATTAAAACAACGAGTTGCCGCATTTGTTCAGTTGGGTAAAACACTACAGGTGTTTGCTGAGAATAATGGATGGAAAGGGTATGAGACTGGTATAAGTGCACAAGAGTATGAAGAAATGAATGCTTTGATTGCAAAGCAGGTTTTCCATAATGGGTGGTTTACAGAAGAGAACGTTCGCCATGCATTGAGTGCAATTGCAACTAGCCTGGAGGAGGAAAAGATTAATATTTGGTTGTCTGCGTACCCTGAACTAACGAACACCTCAAAAAAAATAACAGTAGGCCTGGTTATGGCAGGCAACATTCCTTTGGTAGGGTTTCACGATATATTGTGTATTCTTATTTCAGGTCATAAGGTCATAGCGAAAACGTCTTCACAAGATGGAGAGTTACTACCAAGAATTGTTGAACTCCTCACTAAATTCAATCCTGAATTTAAATTGTTAATTGAGTTTACAAACGGAAAAATGGAAGGGTTTGATGCTGTAGTTGCTACCGGAAGCAATAATACTTCCCGGTATTTTGAACATTACTTTGGAAAGTACCCCAATATCATTCGAAAGAATAGAACCTCGGTGGCCTTAATTACAGGGCAGGAAACAGAAGAAGAATTAAAAGCTCTAGGGAAAGATATCTTTCAATATTTTGGATTGGGATGCCGTAATGTTTCGAAACTCTTTGTGCCAAGAGAGTATGACCTTAACCAGCTGTTTGGTGTGGTATATGATTATCAAGATATTATTAATCATAAGAAGTATGCTAACAACTATGATTATAACAAGACATTGTACCTTATGGATAGAAAAACCATTGTGGAAAATGGTTTCTTGCTAATGAAAGAAGATAAGGCGCTTACTTCTCCGGTGGCGACGTTGTTTTACGAATACTACGAAAATGAAACAGAAATAGAACAGCGTTTAGAAGAGGAAAAAGAGAATATTCAATGCATTGTTTCGAAACAACATGTCCCTTTTGGTAAAGCACAATTACCAGAATTATGGGATTATGCCGATGGAGTAGATGTAATGCAATTTTTACTGGAACAGTAATAGGGTTACTGTTTTTCTAGTGCCCCTAAGTCAGGTGATGCATCTCTAGGGTTACCATTTAAATCATCCGGAAAAGAAAATGCAGGATCACCTTTGTCAATAAGATAAGCTCCCCACTCAGGTGAGTAGTCAGGGATGTCTTCAGTAGGCTCAAGGAACCCTGGATCCTGGTTTTTGTAGGATTGTGTAGCTGTATTGTAATGTGTGCTATTAGAGATATTCGCATCGGTTTTGATAATGCAGTGGTTGAATTCATAATTCAGTATAGCACCTGCTTTTACGTCGGTGGTAAATTCATTGTCGTTGCTTCCATAGATGATACAATTGTATAGTTTAGCATCTAGATCACGTACAATATCACTTCCATTGTATTCGTACCAATTATTCAAAACAAACAATGGATCTTGTCGATCGCCAAAACTCCAATAATTAGTAAAGGTACAATGTCTAAAATCGTAGGTTCCTCCTAAGGTAATGGCTGCTGAAAACTGACCACAAGTATGTATTAAACAATTGTTGGCATTTACTTTGGCACCACGAGTATACAGGCCGGCAAAACTCATGTTCTCGATGATAACTTTATCAAGCAATACACCGGTAGGGTTATTCGCGGCCAGCGTATCGATAAGTAAGCCAATGGTACCGTTTCGAATGGTGGTATTTGAAAAATTACTTTGTTCAGGATATAATAACCAAATACGATCCCATTGTCCTGGCACATTATCATAATATTGTTCGAGTCTATCGCCTTGAAATATTACCGGATCACTAGTGGTTCCATTTACTTTAATGCCTCCATAATATACCAGGATAAATGAATAGGCATGCATGTAAATATTAGTGCCTGCCGGAATGGTTAGGCATTGCGTAGTATCTACCGCTACAAACCCATAAACCACATGAGGTTTATCATTGGCCCAGGTGGTGTTGGTGCTTATTATTTCGTTGTAATGGAAGTAGGCATCTTGTCCCCAGGCAGCCAGGTCAACATCTTGTGTATTACCATTAGTAATAAACACAATGGAGTCAGTTACAATCATAGGATTGGTAACATTATTAGGATCTAGTGTTACTTCTACAAAGATGTAGATGCTATCATTGGCTGGTATTTCAATGTTCGAGACATCTGTGGTAGAAATGCCATCAACGTTGATGCGGTAATTCGAACTGCTTCCTCCGGCAAGATAGATGGAGGAAACATTAATGATTTGGTTATGCCTGTTGTATACCTTAAGCTGTTGGGTAGTAGAACCAATGGTTGTGAATACCGTGTCAAAAATCACCGTGTCTGTAGAAAATTCTAACTTTGCAGAAGTGCTGGTTATCAATGTGTCCTTCTTACATTGTGATAAGAAGAGCAATGAGAAGAGTGTAAATACTACAAGAAGAGGGTAGTGTTTCATCCAACAAAATTCATTAGGCTCAACAAAAATACATGATTCATTTCAGACAGTAGTACGCTTTTTATTAAAAAATATTACATAAAACCTCATAAGTTTTTTGGAATCATAAAAGAATGCCATAAATTTGCACCCCAAAATTCACAAACTCGAATTAAGATGAAAGAAGGAATACATCCTGAAAATTATAGAATGGTAGTCTTCAAAGATATGTCAAATGGCTACTCATTTATTACAAAGTCTACTGCTCCATCAAAGGAAACAGTGAAGTGGGAAGACGGCAACGAATATCCTTTGGTGAAATTAGAGATTTCATATAAGTCACACCCTTTCTTTACTGGTAAGATGAAGTTTGTTGATACTGCCGGACGTATTGATAAGTTTAAGAACAAATACGCACGTCATTACAAGAAGCAAGATAGCGGTGCAGAGGAAAAAAGCGAATAAACACATCGTTTCTTTATATAGAAAAGCCTCATGATCATGAGGCTTTTTTTGTGCCCTTTTACTCCATTAATGTGGTAATTTTTGGTTAATATTGAGTGCAAATTAAAATTATGAATTACATCTTGTTTGATGGTGAAGACCATCGGGAGTTATTGCCACTCACTTATACCCGTCCGGTGGCTCATATTCGTGTTGGTATCCTTCCTATTTATGAAAAGTGGGAACGCGTGCTTGGCGAAGTTGTCTCTTTTCGTACGCAAGATTACCTAAGTAAGAAGTTCAAGTTAAAGGTAGCAGATGGGGTAAATGTTGAGATTCGAGGAGGAGTACTTCCCAACAATATATTGGTACAAGCTATTCTATCGTTGCAGCCCCAACAAGCATTATATGATTATACAGGTGTATTGTTGGCCTTCAGTTACAAAGGGACAGCACAAATTGATGTTGCTTCTTTTAACCGGGTTACCATTAGCCAACCTGTACAACGCGTGGCAAAGGTTTGGGATATTTTTAAGGAAAATGAAGAAGCCATTGCTTCGGATTATTCGATGTTAATATCAAAAAGAACTTCTACAAAGCTTGATGCTACTAATACCCTTATTGGTGATCAACTGTTTGTAGAAGAAGGAGCGAAGGTTTCGTGTGCCATTATTAACACGGAAACCGGTCCTGTTTATATTGGAAAAGATACTACTATTATGGAAGGTAGTATTGTGAGAGGCCCATTTGCATTGTGTGATGGTGCTGTGTTAAAAATGGGAGCTAAAATTTATGGAGCGACTACCATTGGACCATATTCAAAGGTGGGGGGAGAAGTAAACAACTCAGTGATTCAGGGTTACTCAAATAAAGGACACGATGGATTTCTAGGAAACTCTGTGTTGGGCGAATGGTGTAACCTGGGCGCTGATACTAATACTTCTAATTTAAAAAATAATTATGGACCGGTAAAGGTTTGGAACTATGGGAGCAATTCATTTGCCAATTCCCGCCTTCAGTTTTGTGGACTTATTATGGGAGATCATTCAAAGAGTGGCATCAATACTATGTTTAACACCGGCACTGTGATTGGGGTGAATGCGAATGTTTATGGCGCTGATTTTCCGGCTAAATTTATTCCATCTTTCAGTTGGGGGGGAGCCAATGCATTAAGTACTTATAAGTTAGAGAAGGCATTTGAAGTGGCTACACGCGTTTGTGAACGTAGAAATGTGGTATTCAATGAAGATGATGAAGCTATAATGCGACATATCTTCCAGTTATCGGCTCCATTTAGAGGCGATTGAAGTTAAATATCGGACAATTTTACCGATTCTCTTTTTGGCATGCCTATTGACATAGTATGTGTTACCCGGTGAAAAGACGAAAATGTGACAAAATGGCCGGAATTATTATAATATATGAGTAAATCATTTGATACACCATTATGGGAGTTGTCGGGAATCATCGACAACGATTCGGAATTTATTCCGTTGCTGACCGCTGAGGATGAAGAGTCGATTAATTCTGAAGAGACTCCTGCAGAGTTACCAATATTACCCATTCGAAATACCGTTTTATTTCCAGGAGTAGTTATTCCTATTACTGTTGCAAGAGATAAATCCATTAAGCTGATTCAAGATGTATATCGTGGCGATCGTGTGTTGGGTGTTGTATCGCAGAAGAATGATGCTGTAGAAGAGCCTACCTTTGAGGATTTAAACCGAATTGGTACTATGGCAAGTATCATTCGAATGTTACGAATGCCCGATGGAAGCACTACTGTTATTATACAAGGCAAGAAGCGTTTTTCTTTGTTAGAATCGCTACAAGAGGATCCCTATATTAAAGCAAGAATTGCTGAGTTTGCAGATATTAAGCCGAGCATAAGCGATCAACGATTTGATGCACTAGTGGCTTCTTTGAAAGATATGGCTTTGAACATTATTAAACAATCGCCAAATATTCCATCAGAAGCAAGCTTTGCCATCAAGAATATTGAAAGTCCTTCATTCCTGGTGAACTTCATTTCCTCTAACATGAACGCAGAGGTGGAAGACAAGCAAAAAATGTTGGAAGAGCCTCATTTGGTTGAACGTGCCAATATGGTATTGGCACACCTCATCAAGGAGTTGCAAATACTGGAACTTAAGAACGATATTCAATCTAAGGTAAAGGTAGATATAGACCGTCAACAGCGTGAGTATTTTCTACATCAACAGATGAAAACCATTCAGGAGGAGCTTGGAGACAATCCAGTTGAGCAGGAGATTGAAGACTTAAAAAATCGGGCCAAAGAAAAGAAATGGGACAACATCACAAAGGAGACATTTGAAAAGGAGTTACACAAGTTACAACGCATGAATCCCGCTGGTGCAGAGTATTCGGTACAGCTCAACTATGTGGAATTGTTGTTGGATTTGCCGTGGAACGAGTACTCTACCGATAATTTTGACTTAAAGCGTGCACAAAAGATATTGGATCGTGATCATTATGGACTGGAGAAAGTAAAGGAGCGTATCATTGAACACCTGGCAGTATTGAAACTGAAGGGTGACATGAAATCCCCCATTCTTTGCTTAACGGGCCCTCCGGGTGTTGGAAAAACTTCTCTAGGTAAATCCATTGCCGAAGCACTCGGCCGTAAGTATGTAAGAATGTCGCTAGGAGGCTTGCGCGATGAAGCTGAAATTAGAGGGCACCGTAAAACTTATATCGGAGCTATGCCAGGACGCGTTATTCAGAGCTTAAAAAAAGCAGGTACTTCTAATCCAGTGTATGTATTGGATGAAATAGATAAAGTCGGCAGTGATTTTCATGGCGACCCTTCTTCAGCACTTTTAGAAGTACTAGACCCCGAACAAAACGATACCTTTTACGATAATTATGTAGAGCTTGATTACGATCTTTCCAGGGTGTTTTTTATTGCTACTTCTAATTCACTGGCCACTATTCAACCCGCGTTACGCGACCGCATGGAAATTATTGAGGTGAATGGATATACTGTAGAAGAAAAGATTGAGATTGCTCAACGGCATTTAATTCCTAAACAGTTGAAAGAGCATGGCTTAGAGGAAGGAGATGTTAAAATAGGAAAGTCGGTACTTGAAAAAATAATTGAAGAATATACTCGCGAATCGGGAGTGCGTGGGCTGGATAAACGGGTGGCGAAAATTGCCCGGTACGCTGCTAAGGAAAAGGTAATGAATAAAGGCTTTGATCCTCAGGTGAAAGCTGATGCATTGCAAGAAATCCTTGGTGTGTCGCATGCCAAGGCTAAATACCTCAATAATGATGTTGCAGGTGTGGTGACAGGATTGGCCTGGACTTCGGTAGGAGGGGACATTCTATTTATTGAAACAAGCCTTACTCAAGGCAAAGGAAAACTAACGCTTACTGGCAATCTGGGTGATGTGATGAAAGAATCGGCCACTTTGGCATTGGAGTATTTAAAAGCACATGCGAGCCAATTGGGCATTAAGCAAGAAGTTTTTGATCGTTGGAATGTACATATTCACGTACCGGAGGGAGCGACGCCAAAAGATGGGCCATCGGCAGGAATTACTATGCTTACGGCATTGGCTTCAGCCTTTACACAGCGCAAAGTGAAGAAATACCTTGCCATGACCGGAGAAATTACTTTACGAGGTAAGGTGTTACCTGTTGGAGGAATTAAAGAAAAAATTCTTGCTGCTAAGCGTGCTAAGATCAAGGAAATTATTCTTTCGGAAAATAATAAGAAAGACATTGATGAGATTAACCCTAAATACCTTAAAGGAGTGAAGTTTCATTATGTGAAAGAAATGATTGAGGTAGTAAATTTAGCACTCTTGAAGGAGAAGGTAAAGCAACCTTTGGCTATTCAGTGAAGTTAGGAAAGCCATAAATTGCTCCTTTTGGAAAATAAATATAGGGTGCATCTAAAATAAGATTTGTTATTTTGCGTTACACTCATGAATTTTAAAATAATTCAATGCGCTTTGTAGCCCTTTCAATTGTTATTGCATGTCTTATTTCTGCTCCTACCACTGCACAAATTGGAGGAAACAACACCTACGAATTTCTCAACCTGGTTAGTTCTGCTCGCGTAGCATCGTTGGGGGGAAACTTGATTTCAGTACGGGATGATGATATTAACTTGGGGATATATAATCCAGCGTTGCTCAATGAAACAATGCACGATAAAGTAGCACTGAGCTACATCAACTACATTGCTGACATCAATTATGGCTATGCTTCTTATGCCAAACACTATGATAGCCTCGGAACATTTGCAGCTACCATGCAGTACTTGAGTTACGGAAAGTTTACGGAAACCGATGTTACCGGGCAACAATTAGGAGAATTTACCGCTGGTGAATACTCGCTAACAATGGGATATGGAAGAGCTATAGATACTTTGTTTTCTATTGGAGCCAATCTCAAAATGGTATACTCGGCTTTGGAGCAATACAACTCTTTTGGTGCTGCGGTTGATTTATCGGGTGCGTATTATAATGACAAGAAGAATATGGGCATTGGGCTGGTTATAAAAAATATTGGTTACCAGCTAAAGACATATACTGATAATAATCGGGAGCCTTTGCCATTTGAAGTGCAAATGGCAGTATCTAAAAAATTAAAACACGCTCCATTAAGAATTACTGTTGTGGGAGAAAATCTACAAAAGTGGGACCTTACCTATGTAGACCCTAATGCCGAGCCAGAAATAGATCCACTTACTGGCGACGAAATTGCTCCTGAAACACCCGGATTTGGCGATAAGCTCATGCGCCATATCGTACTGAATGGTGAAATACTAATCACCAAAAATTTCAATGTTCGGATGGGGTATAATTATCGACGACGACAAGAGATGAAACTGGCAGGAAAGCCTGGTTTTGTTGGCTTCTCTTATGGGGTAGGGCTGCGCATTTCTAAGTTTCACCTCAGTTACGGGCGTTCTTCTTATAACGTAGCAGGGGCTTCCAATCACATTACCGTATCGGTACGACTAAGCGATTTTAAAGGCAAGAAATAAGCCACTGCTTCCCACTAAATTTAATACCTTTGACCCAACTTCAATACAGTTGGTTTGAACGCAATTAACATAGCAGTAGACGGGTATTCTTCGTGCGGAAAAAGCACATTAGCCAAAGAGTTGGCTCGGAAGCTTCAGTATACTTACCTCGATTCAGGAGCCATGTACCGAGCCGTTTCTTTGTATGCGCTTCGCCACCAATTAATTCAGGACGGAGTGGTAGATTGCGATGCTCTGATTCAAGCATTAGATAAAATTACTATCAGCTTTCAATTCAATGTTGATTCAGGACGATCGGATACCATGCTTAATGGCGAAAATGTTGAACAATATATTCGTTCCATGGAGGTGTCATCGGTAGTGAGCGCAGTAAGCGCCATTAAAGAGGTGCGTACCAAGCTTGTTGCTTTGCAACATCAATTAGGTAAGCAAAAAGGGGTTGTAATGGATGGCCGCGATATAGGTACAGTAGTATTTCCGAATGCTGAACTAAAAATATTTATGACTGCCGCTATGGAGGTTCGTGCGATGCGACGATATGAGGAGCTTAAGCAAAAGGGGAGTGTCGTTACATTGGATGAGGTTAGAGCCAACCTTGAGCAACGCGATTACAAAGACACCCATCGGAAAGAAAGTCCTTTAATGCAGGCAGAAGATGCAGTAGTGCTTGATAATACAGACCTAACACGAACAGCACAGTTAGAGTTGGCTCACCAATGGGCATTAGAGCGTATTCATGCACACGCTTAACTTATCTTAAATTCTTGAAGTACCTCACTTACCGGTCTTGCGGTAGGAAAGAAAGATAGTAATCGTTGCAGTACTCGATCTACTAACGAATCGGGGCAGGAGGCTCCACTAGTTAAAATGATATTAACGGTTTTTTTGGAGGGAAGGAAATTGACGGTACTTATCTTTTTTTGCGTTCTGAAATTATAATGGCTTACTTGTTCGTTAGATACAATTTCATGCTCGGAATGGATAAAGTAAGTGGGAAATCTTTCCTCACAAAGCTCCACGAGGTGTGAGGTATTAGAACTGTTATAGCCACCCACTACAAAGGCTAAATCTGCAGGCTGTTCAAGTAGTCCATAGGTAGCTTGTTGATTATCGTTGGTGGCATAACATAGGGTGTCACGCGTATCGGCAAAATGTTCAGGCAACTCTTCGCTTCCGTACTTTTGTTGCATAACATGCTTCAGGTAATCTGCAATTGATTGAGTTTCTGTAGCCAACATTGTGGTTTGGTTCACCACTCCAATTCGTTGTAAATCCTCTTCAGGATTGAACCCTTCCGAATAACGACCGGCAAAAAGATGTTGGAATTCACTCATATTGTGTTCTCCCAGTATTAGCGAACCCAATACTTTGGCTTCACTCATGTCCTTAATAATCAAGGACGGTGCATTCTTTTTACTGTGAGAGAATGTAGCACGGGTTTCTTCATGTTTATATTTGCCATGTATAATAATGGTATGGTCTTCATCTCCCAATCTGGCCGATCGTTTCCATACCTTTTCCACAAAAGGACAAGTGGTGTTGTACTGTTGCACTTGTATGCCTATGCGTTGCAATACCTCCTCAATTTCTATGGTAGTACCAAATGCTGGAATGATAACAATATCGTTGCTGTTCAACTCATCCCATTCAATAAATTGATTGCCCTGTGTATCCATAATGAATTGAATGCCACGCTGCTGAAGGTCGTCATTAACAATTTGATTGTGAATCATTTGACTCAAAAGGAAAATGCGTTTTCCGGGGTTTTCTTCCAGGGCATGGTAAGAGATTTCTATAGCATTTTCTACACCGTAACAAAAACCGAAATGGCGGGCTATATAAAATCGAACAGGCCCAAAATCAAGTAAGGTAGGGGTGAAATCTTTTTTACGGGGGTCGGTAATTTTTCGAGCCTCCTTAATGGCTCCAATGATAGGTGATCGATAGAATTCGGGGATGTCGAACTTTTTCATGAATCAGTCTTGTACTCCACAGCTATAACAACAGCAAAAGTAACCAATTGTTTTGCAACCGCATTAAAATGTACTTTATTACGATGCAAGCTTTCAAATTTCAATTAAATCACCTAAATTTGCGCTCCCTTTTACGGGGATAAGTTAAAAGCCTGTATTATCGGGACTTACAGGCAAAGCAACCACTCTCGTTTTTACCGATAATGAAACGAGATACAAGTAAATAGCCAAAATGGCAGAAGAAAAAAAAGACGCGGTAGAAACTACCGACGCAACTACCACCGAGGAAACTTCAGCAGAAGCAACACCAAAAGCTGAAGAAACCCAACCCTCAGAAGAAGCTACAGAAACTGAAGCACCAGCTGCTGAAGAAACGCCTGTTGCTGAAGAAGCACCAGCTGAAGCACCTGTTGCAGAAGAGGCTCCAGCCGTTGATACTGACAGCGATGGCAGCGATGAAGTGCCTACGACAGAAGAAGCACCTGTTGCTGAAGAAACGCCTGCTGAGGAAGCTACTCCAGATCCTTCAACAGATCAGGAAGATGCTGTTATTGATGAGCCTAAGCCAGTAATGGAAACGGCAAGCAAACCAGCAGCTAAGGGGAATGACAGCGATCCACAACCAGATTTTGATTGGGCTGGATACTCTGAGGTGAGTGATATCTACAATAACAAAGAGCGTGAGGAGTACGATACGATGTACACCGATACGTTGACCTCAATTGCTGAAAAAGAAGTGATCGATGGTACTGTGGTAGGATTGACTAAGAAAGAAGTCGTGATTAACATCGGCTATAAATCTGAAGGTATTGTTCCTTTATCGGAATTCCGTTACAACCCTGAACTTAAAGTAGGTGATAAAGTAGATGTTTATGTGGAAATGCAAGAAGACAAAACAGGTCAGCTTGTTATTTCACACAAAACAGCGCGTGTACATAGAGCCTGGGAAAATGTAAATGCTGCATTGGCCAATGGCGATGTGATTACTGGTTTTGTAAAATGCAGAACCAAAGGTGGATTGATTGTAGATGTATTTGGCATCGAAGCCTTCCTCCCTGGATCACAAATTGATGTGAAGCCAATTCGCGATTATGATGTGTATGTTGGTAAGAATATGGAATTCAAAGTAGTGAAGATCAACAAGGAATTCAAAAACGTTGTTGTATCACACAAAGCTTTGATCGAGGCGGAGCTGGAAGAACAAAAGAAACAAATTATTGGCGGGCTTGAAAAAGGTCAAATCCTTGAAGGCACTGTTAAAAACATCACTTCATATGGGGTGTTTATCGACCTTGGTGGTGTAGATGGTTTGATTCACATTACTGATTTATCATGGGGTAGAATTAACCACCCTGAAGAAATCGTTCAATTAGACGAGAAGATCAACGTAGTAATTCTTGATTTTGACGATGATAAGAAGCGTATTGCACTTGGATTGAAGCAATTGAATGCTCACCCATGGGAGAACCTTGACACTAACCTTAATGTTGGCGACAAAGTAAAAGGTAAAGTAGTGGTATTGGCTGACTATGGTGCGTTTGTTGAAATTGCCCCTGGTGTTGAAGGTTTGATTCACGTTTCAGAAATGTCGTGGTCGCAACACCTAAGAAGTGCGCAAGATTTCTTGAATGTAGGCGATGAAGTTGAAGCAGTTGTTTTAACCCTTGATCGTGAAGAACGTAAGATGTCGTTGGGCATGAAGCAATTGCTTCCAGATCCATGGGAAGGCATCGACAAAAAATACCCTGTTGAGTCGCGCCATAAAGCAACGGTACGTAATTTCACCAACTTTGGTGTATTTGTAGAGTTGGAAGAGGGCATCGACGGATTAATTCACATCTCAGACCTTTCATGGTCGAAGAAGGTGAAGCATCCATCTGAATTCTGTAAGATTGGTGATGAGATGGAAGTAGTGGTATTGGAGCTTGATCAAGAGAACAGAAAACTGAGCTTAGGCCACAAGCAATTAGAAGAAAACCCATGGGATGTATTCGAATCAGTATTCACTGTAGGATCCATTCACCAGGGTACTGTAATTGAAATTGAAGGAAAGAGCGCTATCGTTAGTTTGCCATATGGCGTTGAAGGTTATGCTCAACTAAGAGGGTTGAAGAAGGAAGATGGCAATACTGCTGGTGTTGATGAAACCCTTGACTTCAAAGTGACGGAGTTCAGTAAAGACGCGAAAAAGATTCTTGTTTCTCACTCAAGAATTCATGAAGAAACAGCGAGAGAAGAGAAGAGTCAGGAAGTGAAGAAGAAAAAAGCAAAATCTAAGTCTACCAGCAAAGCGGTACAAAATATCAATGACAACATTGAGAAGACTACTCTTGGCGATTTAGACGTACTTTCTTCTTTGAAGAGTGAAATGGAGAAAGAAGAAGGATCTGATGATGCACCAAAAACAGAAGAATAACAATAGCTATTCTCGATAACGAATCCCCTTCAGAAATTTCTGAAGGGGATTTTTTTTACCCAATAGGTGGCAATCACATTCTTTATTATATATTTGTGCAGCTAAAAAACAATGAGTCCTGTTGCCATTCTAAATAGCAAACATTTTGAGCTAACCATCAACAGGCTTTGTTATCAACTCATTGAAAATCATCATAACTTCGAAAACTCTGTTATCATTGGGCTACAGCCCAGGGGTATATTGCTTGCAGCACGTCTGGAAAAGCGTCTTTCGAAGATTCTGAATAAAGAACACATTCAATGCGGTAGCTTGGATGTTACCTTTTATCGCGATGACTTTCGTCGTAGAGAAACCCCCATTTTGCCTAGTGTCACTGACATTGATTTTGTGATCGAAAATAAGAAGGTGATTTTGGTAGATGATGTATTGTATACTGGACGTACAGTAAGGTCAGGTTTGGATGCAATGATGGCTTTTGGACGTCCCAGCCAGGTAGAGCTATTGGTGCTCATCGACCGTAGATTCAGCAGGCATTTGCCTATTCAACCCGATTATATTGGTAAATCGGTTGATTCGATTGCTTCGGAAAGGGTATTGGTAGAATGGGCTGAGGTAGAAGGCGAAGACAAGGTAATGTTATTCACCCCAAATAAAGAGCATGGCTAATTTAAGTGTAGAACACCTCATCGGCATCAAGCATCTAACCCGTGATGACATTGATTTGATTTTTTCTACCGCTGACAGTTTTAAAGACATCATTAATCGTCCTATTAAAAAGGTACCTACACTACGCGATATTACCATTGCCAACCTCTTTTTTGAAAATTCTACACGTACTAAGCTATCTTTCGAATTGGCAGAGAAACGCCTCTCGGCTGATGTAATCAATTTTGCAGCTTCATCATCGTCGGTATCTAAAGGAGAAACCCTTATTGATACAGTCAACAATATTCTAGCGATGAAGGTAGATATGGTGGTGATGCGTCACCCTAATCCTGGTGCAGCATTATTTTTATCGAAACATGTAGATGCAAAAATTGTAAATGCAGGGGATGGTACACACGAACATCCCACACAAGCATTGCTTGATGCCTATTCTATTCGAGAAAAATTTGGCGAAGTAGCGGGCAAGAAAGTGGTGATCGTTGGCGATATCCTGCACTCCAGAGTAGCATTATCGAATATCTTTTGCTTGCAAAAGCTAGGAGCCGAAGTTATGGTTTGTGGTCCTACTACACTTATTCCCAAGTACATCGATTCACTAGGTGTTAAAGTAGAGCATAACCTACGCAATGCTCTGGAATGGTGCGACATTGCTAATATGTTACGCATTCAACTGGAGCGACAAGACATTAAGTTTTTCCCATCAGTGCGTGAATATTCCATGCTATTTGGATTAGACAAAGCATTACTCGATAGCTTGGATAAGGAAATTACAGTAATGCATCCCGGTCCTATCAATAGGGGAGTGGAAATTACCAGTGATGTGGCCGATTCGAAACAGGCTATAATTTTAGATCAAGTAGAAAACGGTGTTGCCGTGCGTATGGCGGTACTCTACCTATTGGCAAGTAAGATTGAACGCAACTAAAAAATTTTATTAAATTTGTTTAAAAGCGTATTCTATGGATTTTGAGGTAACTGTTAGAGATCACTATGCTGTTGTACAAGCAACGGTGAATAAACTGGATACCAATTGTGCTCCCGATTTAAAGGCGCAATTTGTGTTATTGAATAAGGAGGGTGTGAAAAATATTATTCTTGACCTGTCTAAGACACGTTATGCTGACTCGTCAGGGTTAAGCGCCATACTTGTTGGAAACAGGTTATGTAATGGTGCTGAAGGAACGTTTGTACTATGTGGCTTACAAGACATGGTCATGAAGTTAATTGAGATTTCGCAGTTGATGAATATTTTGAATATTGTACCGACGCTGGATGAAGCAGTGGATTACATTACTATGGAAGAGGTACAACGTGAAATAGGTGACGAATAATTTTAATACCGTTAACTAACTACACTATAAAACAACGCTTATGCTAAAAAATTTACTCTTTACTTTTATTGCTATAACTGCCATCGGAATTACTACGGCCAATGCACAATGTACTCCCGATCCTCAGTACACGCAACCGGGTGTATATCCCGACAGTGCGACTGGGTTTGACCCAGCTTATGTAGGGCAAGCGTATTCGCAGCTAATTACCAATGTAGTACCAGTAGACACTTGTGTTGAAATTATCCCAGGTTTTCCATGTCAAACGCTTTCTATGGATAGTATTGTGGTAACCAATGTTACTGGCTTGCCAGCTTCCATGGGTTATGCATGTAGCCCTAACAACTGTGTATTTGTTGGTGGAACCAGTGGTTGCATGATCATTACCGGAACACCTACTGCAGGTGAGGTGGGAAGCCACCAGGTAATTGTTACTCTTGATGCCTATGTGGGTGGAACAGGAATTCCTAACCCTTTTACTGTAGATTATTACTACATTGAAGTATTGCAAGGGGTTGGTGTAAACGAATTGGTGGACAACAAATTTGCTGTTCGTCAAAATCGTCCTAATCCATTTGGCAAAACTACCGACATTAACTATACTGTAGGCAAAGCAGCTGACGTAGAGTTTAAAGTAATTAACATGTTAGGTGCTGTAGTATACAAAAAGACCTTTGAAGCCGAAAAAGGTGATAATACCATTAAGTTATCTTCTGCGAGCTTAAGCTCAGGGGTATACATGTACAGCCTTAAAAACGGTGAAAAAACCATTACTCACCGAATGGTGGTGAATAAATAAGATACTTTACTTTATTAACCGTCCTGATAGGTCCTGAAATTCGGGGCATCATCAGGGCGGTTTTTTATTGCATGAAATTTGAGTTAACCATATTAGGATGCGGATCAGCATTACCTACTTTACGGAGATCGCCTACGGCGCAATTCTTAAACATTCGTGAGCATTATTTTCTCATTGACTGTGGAGAAGGCACTCAGTTACAACTACGTAAGTACAAGGTCAAGTTTCAAAAGATCAATCACATCTTCATCAGCCATTTGCATGGCGATCATTATCTGGGGTTGGTGGGTTTACTATCTTCAATGCATCTGTTGGGGCGTACTGCACCCTTACACATATACGCACCCAAAGGACTGCAAGAAATCATTGAAGTGCAACTCAAGTACTCAGAAACGGAGCTACGTTATGCTATTGTATATATGGAGTTGGAGCAGGGAGAAATGCTCATCTTTGAAGATGAACAGCTTACAGTAACTACGATCCCTTTGCAGCATCGCATTGCATGCAATGGCTTCTTGTTTAAGGAGAAACCCAAGTTGCGTAAGATGCGTAAAGAAAAGATTGTTCAATACGATTTGCCGCACTATGCCATACCTGCCATAAAAGAAGGTGAAGATTATACCGATGCCAATGGCCGGGTGATTGCCAATGAAGAGCTTACTTTACCGCCCGATAAATCGTATGCCTATGCTTATTGCTCAGATACAGCATACAGCCCAGCTATTGTGCCTCAAGTACAAGGTGTAGATTTGTTGTACCATGAAGCTACTTTTTTAAGTGAATTGGCTGATCGTGCTAGGTCTACCATGCATAGCACTGCAGCTGAGGCGGCTACCATTGCATTAAAAGCGGGAGCAAAGCAACTGTTAGTAGGACACTACTCAGCGCGTTATCATAGCCTTGAAGGCTTTTTGGCAGAGGCTCGTGATGTATTTGAGAATACCCATTTGGCTGAAGAGGGCAAGGTTTTTAGGGTGTATTAACAAAAAATTGTTGATAGTTTAATTTGGGAATGTCGGTTGGCGTTCCTACTTTTGAGTGCTTATTTAAAATTAATCTAAATAATTTTAAAGCGTGTCGGAAGTAACAAAAGTTATTGTAGCAGATCAAAACAATTTGATAAGACAGGGACTCGCCTGTGTCTTAAATAGTTTTGACGGCATCCAGGTAATTGGTAAAGCCGGCAATGCACAAGAGTTACGCGAGTTAGTTGGGTTAACCATGGCAGAAGTAGTGATTATTGATTACACTTCTCCGGAATTCTCAATTGATGTAATTCCTGAATCGATACAAATTAATCCTGACATTAAGTTTGTGGCCATCACTAACGAGCAGTCGGCAGCTACCATTGTGAATGCATTGCGATCGGGCGTGTCAAGCCATGTTACCAAATCGTGTTGCGAGCAAGAAATTGCAGATTCCATCATTGAAACGGCAGCAGGAAAAAAATTCTTCTGTGGTAACATCCTGGAAACTATCCGTACCGAAGCTATTGACGTAGAGAGCATTGATGACACGGTGTTTACTTGTGATCCTATTGCACTTACACAGCGCGAACTTGAAATCATCACCTATATTGCTGAAGGATATACCAACAACCAAATTGCTGATAAGTTGTTTCTAAGCAACCACACTGTTACCACTCACCGCAAGAATATTATGGCCAAATTAGGCATCAATAACACGGCTGGTATTGTAATGTATGCTGTAAAATCAAATTTGGTAAGCCCCAATAAATACCTTTTTGCTTCTCAAGCATAATTAGTGTTCAATCTTCCTTATTGGTTTAATTTATAGTTACGTGGTAAAGAAGGTAGCTATGCAGAGGGGTTAATAACTTTTTTTAAGTAATAAAGTACTGCAGTTGAGCTAAGTAGAGCACGAGATGGGTGTAGTGGGAGGAGGAGAATTTTTCGGTAAAAATATTATCTTTACAACGTACTAAAGCTTATACCCATGAAGCATTCCTGCGCTAAAGGAGCATACTCCTTCTTAGTTGCTTGTGCTATAGTTTCTGTTGCACAAGCCCAATCGTACAATGAAGTATCAGCTGCTAAAGGTGTTAACCATGCATACGGTTCTGGTTTTTACGGTGGCGGTGCCAGCTTTTACGATTTTAACAACGATGGTTGGGACGATATTACGTTGGCGACTTATACCAACGATACCATCCATTTTTACCAAAACAATAACGGTACCTTTCAAAAGCTTGATCCTCCTTTGGTTCATTATAGTGGTTTTGTAAAGCACATCACCTGGGTAGATTACGATAATGATGGCGATAAAGATTTGTATGTAGCAAGTTTTAATAATGGTAACGTACTGTATCAAAACGATGGAAACATGAACTTTACCGATGTTACTGTTGCTGCTGGGCTATCGGTAGATATAATGCCCACTAATGGAGTGTGCTGGGCCGACATCAATAACGATGGTTGGTTAGACTTGTACGTAACCAATTATGCTGGATTTACCTGGCCACACCATAACTACCTTTACAAAAGCAATGGCAATGGTACCTTTACTGAAGTTTCGGTATCAGCCAATGTGCCCATTTACAACCACTCACCATGGTTGGCAGGTTTTTTAGAGATTGACAACGACGGTTGGCCCGACTTATATATACCTATGGACCGTAAAGAAGGCAACAAAATGTTCCGTAATCTGGGTGATGAAACATTCGATCACGTTACTGGTGATGCAGGGACAGGTGTGCAAATGGATGCTATGGGTATTGCAATGGGTGATCTCGATAACAATGGCTATCTTGATGTGTATATGAGCAATAAGCCCCAGGGACATATCTTATACATGAACAATGGCGATGGTACTTACAATGAAGAGGCTGATGCACGAGGTGTGGCAGTATATGAAGTAGGGTGGGGCACCAACTGTTTTGATTACGATAATGATGGCGATCTCGACCTATATGTAAGCGGGATGATGCCGGGTGCTGGGAACAAAACCAGTAAACTCTTTCAAAATGATGGTACTGCCAACTTCGTGGAGCCTGCTGCAGGCCTGGTAGCCGATACGGTAGAAAGCTATTCGAATGCTGTAGGCGATTTTAACAATGATGGCTATTGCGACATGGTGGTATTGAATAAAGTGCCATTCAACAGTCAGCTGTGGGAAAACACTGGAGGCAGCAACAATTGGCTAAAAGTGGGACTACAAGGCACTGCCAGTAATCGCGATGGCGTAGGTGCATGGATTGATGTATATGCCAATGGAATGAGCTACAGTCGCTACACCCATTGTGGCATTGGGTATTTGGCTCAAAATTCAGGAACAGAAATTCTTGGACTGGGCAATAATACCACCATCGATTCGGTAATAGTGCGCTGGCCCAGCGGTATTGAAGATCGTTTTACCAATGTAAGTACCAACCAAAAGATCATGGTAATTGAAGGCAGCACCACAAATGTGGATGAGGTAGAAGACATTACCAGATTATCATTGTTTCCCAACCCGGCCAGCGAACAAGTTGTGGTACGTTTCAATTTATTGAACAGTACCCACCTTACCATTGAGCTCACCAATGTAATGGGGCAAATTGTTTGGAGCACCAACTACTTTGCACAGCGTCACCAAAATATGTTGGAAGTAGACGTTGATGCATTGGCAACTGGAGTGTATTTAATGACAGTGAAGAGCGACAAGAGTAGTGTAACGCAACAAATAGTGGTAGAATAGGTGAGGATACTACTAGTATCTTTACTATGGTTACTAAGTGCTTTAGTAGAGGCACAAACCGACACTAACGTTCTAAAACATGGAGACCATTGGATCATTGAACCCCAGGTTTTTTACGACTATAATAAGGCTTCCATTCGCCCTGAGAGCTATGCTGCGCTAGATACACTGGGGCAATTTTTACAAAACTACACCAACCTCGTGATTGAAATTGGGGTGCACCTTGATGCGCGATGGAACCCCAGGTATAGTCGACGCCTCGATCAGGCGCGAGGCAATGCCGTTAGACGCTTCCTGATAGAACGCTGGGGCATTGCCCCCGATCGTGTTACCGCCAAAGGATATGGTTATCTGCAACCCCTCATTGAAGACTCGCTGGTACAAGCTATGGCGACAGCACAGGAAAAAGAAGCAGCACATCAAAAAAACAGGCGCACCGAAGTAAAAATACTCGCTACTAACTATGGAATACCTCCATCATTTTTGTTGACAGATACAGTTTTTAAAGTAGGCGCCATGCATACCACCTATCGCATTGCATTCGATTTTGGAAAAGTGGGTATTCAGGAAACGAGCTATGCCTATCTCGATAGTGTAGTCGCCTGGCTACAGTTATATCCTGAACTACAAGTAGAAGTGGGTAATCATACCGACTATCGGGGCAACGACAAGTACAATACAAAGCTAGCAGAGATGCGCGCAAAAGCAGTAGTGGCTTACCTTGTAGGAAAGGGGAGCATTGCTGCACATCGCTTAAAAGCGACAGGTTATGGCGAAACAAGCCCTCTAGTTGATGCATACCGTATCAAGGCTATGAGCAGTGAGAAAGAGCAAGAAAGGGCTCATCAAAAGAACCGACGTACGGTGTTTATCATTACAGCGATAGAATAGGTGCCAAAGAGCTTTCATGGGCTGCTGCTGAACTGAAGGTGTTTTCTTTCAACACTACAATGCAGTTAAAGGAACATTCCCTGGTGATTTTTGTTAAAAACCTATGACTGAAAAGCCTTTTGTCTCCCTACCCATTATTCCAAGAGAAAAACAGGAAGCCATTTTAAAAGGATACAAATGATTTACCATTCGAACATCTTTCCTACCTTTACTGCATGAGGTTGATTGCAGATAGTGGCTCTACCAAAACCGATTGGCGGCTGGTGGGTAATAATGGCGAAATTAGCCAGCACCAAACCATCGGGCTCAACCCCTATTTTCATGATACCAATTCGGTAATAGAAGTATTAACAGGGTTGAAGCAAGTGGTAGATGTGCAAGCTGTAGATCAAATATGCTTCTACGGTTCAGGGTGCTCTACTCCTGATAAAATCAACATCATTGATCGAGCATTGCGTAGGGTATTCATCAAGGCTACTATTGAGGTACATCACGATTTGTTAGGAGCGGCACGAGCGTTGTGTGGTCATAGCCCTGGCATTGCAGCGATCCTGGGCACGGGTTCCAATTCGTGCCATTATGATGGAAAGAAAATCGTTAACAATATGCCTTCGTTGGGGTTTGTATTGGGCGATGAGGGTAGTGGCACACACATTGGCAAAAAGCTTATTAAGTACTACCTCAACAATGAATTGCCCAAAGACTTAGCAGCCAGTTTTAACAAACGCTTCAACACCAATTTGGGTGAAATACTACACCAGGTGTATAAAGAACCTTACCCTAATCGTTACCTGGCTTCGTTCAGTAAATTTGTGTTTCAAACTATCCAACATCCTTTTGCTGCAAAAATTGTGTCGGATTCGTTCCACAAATTCTTCGACCACCATATTTGCAAATATGCTGCGTATCAGCAATTGCCTTTACATGTGGTAGGGTCAGTAGGCTATTATTACGGAAATATCTTGCGTCATGTAGCAAACGATAGAGGAGTAACCCTGGGCAAAGTTATTGAAACTCCTATTGCCGGGTTGGTATTGTTTCATACAGAAGAATAGTCTTTAATCTACAATAATAAAATACTGTAAGCTCTTGCCGGTAGCTGTTTCAAATTGCTGACGCCAATCGTTACCATGCCTTTCCTTCATCATTGCAACAGCATGAATGTTGTGCACTTTAACCTCCTTTACCAGTGCATTGGTAACGTCACACCCTGCCACTTGCTCTACTTTGAAGCCGTAAGGTAGGGTAAGTGAATCGCTTACCTCCAGGTCTTCAGGCAGCAACTCGCCATAAAATTGAAACGTGGGAATAATGTTCAGCTCAGTAGTAGTAGCTATAGTATCGTTAGCCACATGGTGTTCAGAACCGTCAGTATTGTTTTCACAACCTATTAGCACAATAAATACAGCCATGCTGCTCCAGATTTTCACTACATTAGTTCGTGTTGCCATTCTTCGTTTTCTAAGTCAAATACGCTGAATTCATTTTCAAATTCAGGCAGGTAACCAAATTCTTCAGCAATGAGAGAAGCCTTTGGAAGAGCATTTTTTGCACCCCGGAAACGGAGTTCTCCAGCGGTGAGGTATATTTTAATGCCCATAAGCTCTTTGTGTTCAAAAAGCTGTTTTGTTTCATCATTACGCGTCATTCTGCACCCGTGTTTCATAAGATGGCCAATAATCATACGTCGATGTGTAGGGGTAAAAGGTTCGTGGTGTTTTTTGGTCTTAAGAAATGTACTAACAACTTGTCCCGAAGCCTCAGCATTGGTTCTTGTAACGGTTAAATATACTTGTACACGCCAGCCCATACAAATGAAATTGTTGAGCAACTAAAATACGATTTTTGCCCCATTGTGGTAAAGAGTGAAAACAACTTATATGTGCGAGTATACTAAAGCACGGAGATTGTATGAAGTAAACTCAATGGGAGTAAGCGATTCCTTTTCAATAATTGCTTCTGTATTTAGACCTATTGGAATACTGCCAAAAAAAGCTCAAGACGCTAAAGGCGAACCAACTGCGAATGGGGTGCCAATAGCTATGTTTTAGCAACTCATCAAAAAAACTACCGTCTTCATTCAATACACTATTCAATCCAAGTAAAAAATACATCACTACTAAGCTTATGAACCCATAAGTAATTGATTTTGCGATAAGTTTTTTTGTGTTCAAGGCATCAAATTTACAATACCAAAATACGCTCAATTTTAAGTTCTCGAATCCTCAACGAAGGGAACTTAGGGGTTGGTAATTCCTGGTTTGTGGTTGGTGGATATGAATGAGGGGTTGGTAGTTATTATGCAAAAAAACAAGCATTCTTGTTTAACCATGTATGCTATTATAATGGGTTTTCGTTGTTGCATTTAATTTTTCTCTTACTACGTAAGAGGAGGCAAAACAGGCACCCAAATTCGCGACTGTATTTTGAAAACAAAAAATCATTGGCTAGTTTTGTAGCTCATCAAGGATTCTGAAAACATGAATTATATGTCTAACATCAGCACCAAATTGTTGCCTACCTATGTGGGCTCCGATCGTGTGAGCAAGAAAACGCAGCCGTGGCGCTGGTTGGATTGATGTTAGTATCAAATAGCATTAAAACCGCCCCGACTGCAACAGTCGGGGCGGTTTTTTTTGTGCCCCATGTTAGAAAATCGTGAAGTATAATCCTTAGTTGAAATTACAATGAACAAGCATATACAACAACTCATCAACATTTTAGGGCCATGGAAGTGGCACTACATCAGTTCATCGCTATTGCTGTTGATGGCAGTACTTATTCGTACACTTGAGCCAAAGGTACTGCAGGTGGCTGTAGATAATGTAGTGGCCTTTTCGCAAAGTGGTGGTAGCGAAGGGCAGTTTGGTGCCGATGCCATTTCAAGGGCATTTCAATGGCTATTACCTGCTGTAAATATGAACAACCTGGGCTGGGTACTCATTTGCCTGGGGTTAATATACATTGGCATTGCTGTATTACGTGGAGGGTTCTTTTTAGGTGCCAATGCACTTACTGCCACGAGCACCGAAAAAGCTATGAAACGGTTGCGCGACAGATTGTTTTGGCACATTCAACACCTGCCACTTAGCCATTTCAATAAAATTACCAGGGGCGAGCTCATTCAGCGATGTACAGGCGATATTAGCACTATCAGGGCGTTTGTGCTCAACCAAATCGTGGAGGTGATTCGCCTAACGGCCATCTTTATTTTTTCCTTCACTATGATGGCCATAGTAAGCTGGAAGTTTGCACTAATTGCAGTGGCGTTGATGCCTATTATTCTCATCATGAGCTATATCTTCTTTAAAAAAGAAAAGAAGGTGTGGGAAGCACATGAAGCCGAGGCCGACAAATTGAACAATATGGTACAGGAAAACCTCAATGGCATACGGTTGGTACAGGCTTTTGCCAATGAGGAGTACGAAAAAGAACAGTTCGATGCACAAAACAAACGGAAACTCAACATTGGGTTGAAACATGTTGACCTCCACGTTCACTTTTGGCCTATTTCCGACTTGTTGGTATTTGGGCAGTTTATTATTTCAGTGTTGGCTGGAGGCTATTTTGCCATTATTGGTGAGTTAACGCTGGGGCAACTGGTAAGCTTTTATGCCTATATCTGGATGGTAAGCTGGCCCATGCGTCAGGCGGCACGTGTGCTTTCGCAAATGGGTATGGCAGTAGTAGCCATGAATCGCATCTCAGAAATATTGAATGCACCGATTGAAGCAGATGAAGGTACCGAACGTACTGTACCCATCAAGGGAGCTATTACATTCCATAATGTGCATTTTGCTTATGGCGAAGAGCAAGTATTGAATGGTATTTCGTTCCGCATCAACCCGGGCGAAAAAGTAGCGCTGGTAGGAGCAACTGGAGCAGGGAAGTCAACCATTATTCACCTGCTTACCAGGTTGTATGCTCCCGATACAGGAAGCATTACCATTGATGATGAGCCCATCGAAGCCTTTGCCAAACCCTATTTGCGAAAAGCAGTAGGGGTGGTGATGCAAAAGCCGTTTTTGTTTTCTACCACCGTAAAAGAAAACATGGCCTACATCAACACCGAAGCCGACGGTGCAGCCATTGAGCAAGCTGCTGCCGCAGCACAGGTAGATCGCTTTAAAGAGGTGTTGGTAAATGGATATGAAACAGTGGTAGGAGAGAAGGGAGTAACCTTGTCGGGAGGACAAAAACAACGGGTAGCTTTGGCTCGTACCTTACTGTCGGTGCCCGATGTATTGGTATTGGATGATGTTACGTCAGCGGTAGATACACAAACTGAGCATGCCATCTTCAAAGCATTGGAAGAGTACATGCACCAAAAAACCACGATTATCATCTCTCATCGCATTACCTCCATTCAACAGGCTGATCGAATTTTGGTGATTGATGCAGGTAAAGTGGTGCAGGAAGGTACCCACGAGCAGTTGGTAACGCAAGAAGGATACTATAAAGAGATTCACACCTTGCAAGCAGTGCTCGAAAAAGAAATAAGTGCAATAGGATAAGTCAAGAACAATGAAAACAACATTACAAGATAAAACCTTTGAAGAAAAGCGGGCATTGGCTCCTTTTCTCAAGAAGCTGTTTCGCTACAGTTTGCGTTACAAACAGTGGCTTGTACCCTTTGTGGTAGCCACTGTAGCTGTGGCCATCGTAGAAGCATTAATGCCATTGGTATGGCTGCACTTCATCGATCATTTGATTACTCCAGAAGTGCTGGCCTACAAAGAGGCGAGTGCTGCTGGCATGCCATATGCTACCAACGGTTGGGCTTTTGTGGGCTATGGAGCGGTATACCTTGCCCTTACCGCCATACTGGTATGGGGCGTATTTGTATTCATCAAGTATGCCGGTAGCATACAGGAGCACATTTTGTACGACATGCGTAAAGACATGTTTAACAAATTGCAGCACCTCTCCTTTTCGTATTACGATAAGGCAGCCATGGGGTGGCTTATTTCACGCATTACTTCTGACACCGACCGGGTAGCCGAACTTATCTCATGGGGATTGTTATCGCTCATATGGGGGCTTATTATGATTCTAGGATGCTTTGTGGCTATGTTTATTTACAGTTGGCAACTTGGCCTTATTGTATTTGCTACCATTCCATTGCTATTGGTGTTTTCTATCAAGGTAAGGATGTTGGTATTGAAGTACTCAAGGAAGGCGCGGAAAATTAACAGCGAAATGACAGCCAACTACAACGAACATGTGAATGGCATCGAAGTGAACAAGATTAGTGTTCAGGAAGAACGCGCTTCCCAGGGGTTTTACAAGATGAGCAAACGCATGAAACGGGTGTCTTTTCGTGCTGCCTTTTACAGTGCTACCTACACACCGTTGGTAGTGATGGTAGGCTCCATTGCTGCAGCACTGGTAATTTATGCAGGAGGTAGCTATACCATGGCTGGTGCCACAGGCATTACTTTAGGTACCCTTGCCGCTTTTTTTGGCTATGCACGGATGATTTTTGAACCCATTTTAGACATCTCCAGGTTTTATGCCCTGGCACAAAATAGCCTTTCGGCAGGGGAGCGCATCTTTTCGTTGATCGAGGAGGAAATTGAAATAAAAGATGCAGCAGGCACTTCGGCATACCATACCATTAAAGGAGAAGTACAATTTGATGAGGTTGATTTTCACTACCTTAAAGATCATCCTATTCTGGAAAACTTCAACCTTACGATTAAGGCAGGAGAGTCGGTAGCACTGGTTGGCCCAACGGGAGAAGGGAAATCGACCATTGCCAGTTTAATGTGTCGCTTTTACGAACCGGTAGGAGGAAGTGTTAAGATAGATGGCATTGATTATCGCAAGAAAACGTTGCATAGCTTTCGCAATCAGTTGGGTGTGATCTTGCAAACACCACACCTGTTTTCAGGAACGGTTATTGACAACATCCGTTATGGCCATCAAGAGGCCAGTGAAGAGCGCATCAAAATGGTGCTGAAGCAGATAGGAGCAGAAGAGTTGTGTGAACGTTTGCAAGAAGAGGTAGGCGAAGAAGGGGGCAATCTTTCCATTGGAGAAAAACAGTTGATTTCTTTTGCACGTGTTATTGTAAAAGATCCTCGTATACTGGTGATGGATGAAGCCACCTCATCGGTAGATGTATTGGTGGAGGCGCGCATCCAAAAAGGCATCGACCGGTTAATGCAAGGGCGTACCTCGCTCATTATTGCACACCGGTTGTCTACCATCAAGAACTGCGATCGTATTCTGGTTATTCAAAAAGGGAAAGTGGTGGAAGAAGGAAGTCATGACGCACTGATGGCGTTGCGCGGTTTTTATTATCAGTTGTATACTCGACAGTCGCGGAATGTAGCGTAACCGATTAACAGTATACTTAGATCACAAAAAAAGCCCCCGTTATTCAAATAACGGGGGCTTCATAGTATAAATTAATGCTTAGTTGGCAATCACCAATGGGTTGGTAGCAACACGCTTACCAGCCAATACTCTCACATAGTACAAGCCTGCTTCATGCTCTAATGTGTTCAAAGCAATGCGTTGCATGCCAGAAACATTCGAATAAGTTTGACTGAATACTACTTTACCCAGTTGATCGAACATTTCAACAGTAACGTCTTCGTTTTGAACATCGTTAAACATTACTACTGCTTGATCGTTAGCAGGGTTAGGGAATACTTGTAAACCAAAGTCATCGTCATCGCCTTCTTCAACACCTAATGCTCCTTGCTGTGCAATGGTAGCATTGTGAATGGTATTGGTTACTGAGTGTGCTACCCAGGCAACGATTTCAATATCGGTGTTCCACAAGTTGTTGTTACTTTGGTTAGGAGTTCCTACAGTAAACGTGTACGACTCATTGAATGTTTGTACACCTGGGTTCAAGGCGGGCATCCAAATGCCACCAGTAGTAGGAACCATCTTACGAAATACATGCTCGAAAGAAGTTTCACCGTTGGTACCTCCCGAGTAGTTGTATTGTGCATTCAACAAAGCAATGTAAACTCGGTTACCATTACCAAGACTTACCAGCGGGTTAATTTCTACTTCAATGTCAACAGTATTGCCTGTAACCATGTATGCAGCTGAAATTTCTAATTCTGCAGGCACTTGTTGTGCAGCAGTAATTTCGCTTTGAGTACCATTGATATCCTGGCCATCCATATACCAATCAGGAATACCTGTTACCCCATACAATCCTCTGCGCGAATCTGCATCATCGTTGTTGCTAGGATCATTACCCGGGCTGGGCCAATCCATTTGATACTTAATTACGGCTACTCCTGCGTTTTGCTCATCGTTGGCATCGTTGTTGGCCAAAATAGGGGAATAGCTAGAGTTAAATCCGGCACAAGGGCCACAAGTGTTACTGGTAAAACCTTCAATTAATGGAAGACGCTGGGTTGTTTGCGCCGTAGCAATTCCGGCAACTAACAAGCCTAAAGCTAGAGAGTACAAGTGTTTCATATTCAATACGGTTTAGTTAAAAAAAACTCCAATTGTTAAATTATTCTATAAAAATCGGAAATATATACATGCAAAGCCAATATTATCTATAATAATCATTGGATTCTTAACTCCTATACACATATACAGGTGTAATCGATAACAGATGGTTTCCTGCTAGATTGTATAGCGAAGAAAACAATAGAAGGTCATCTATATATTAATGGTGTTGCAGTATTTAAAAGGCCATGCAAGTCTCTTATCGTAGGTTCATAAACATGTGCGTAATACCTGTCGTACAAAATTGGTATATGTGGATTGAATTTCTGAAATTAGCGGCCTTTACTCTCAATGATGGCTGTGCGAGAGCCATAACATTAAGTGTCCATTTTTTGTTACAGGTAAAACACATAGCACTCATTTTGTGTTGGTTGCTGACATTGTCGGTTACCGGTCAGGATAATGTTGTTGTTAACGAGCATTTATCGAATAGGTCATTGAGCGAGGAGGTGTATTACCATTGCGATTCTACCAACACGCAAACACTTCAAGAAGTGCAAGCCCTTCCCGAACAACGTTGGAAGCAATGGGGAAGGGGGCATGTTTATTTGTTTCCCAATCGCAATCAGCATTGGTTCAAAGCAACATTGAAGAACGAAAGTAATGCTCCTGCTCACTTTGTGGTAGAGCTCAATAGTCCTGTGCTTTACGATGTAGAGTTGTATGAGGAAGGAGAGGAGCGTGAAACAAAACGCGTAGGAGGAACCCGCTACACATTCCCGCAACGGGAGATGAAATCGCGGATACCAGCATTTGATTTGCACTTTGATCCTGGCGAGCAAAAACAAATATACATACGCGTGCACAGCAATGGAAACTACATCTCTTTTCCGTTTATGTTGTGGAACCAGCGGGAATACCCACAGGAAATGGCAAAAGAGCGATTTACCCTTTCTTTGTATTATGGTGCGCTTTTGTTGATTTTGGTCATTAACATTTACTTGTTTATCACCGTGCGCAGCAAGTTGTTTTTCTTTTACCTGCTTTACGCCTTATCGTTGAGCTTAATGCAATTGGCACGCGATGGCTTTGCTGGTGAGTGGTTTTACCCCAATGCTGAGGTAGATGGTTCAGTTATCGCACAAACACTTATTCTTTTGTTGATTGCTTTCAATCTGCAATTCTTTCAACTTTATCTTGACACAAAAAAACTGGCTCCACGGTACCATGTTTTCATCAATATCATTAAATGGACCTCTGTATTGTTATTGCCTACGGTATACCTACCTTTCACTGTTGATCTGGTATTTTTGCACTTGCAAAAATTTGTACTTGTTGCCAATGTAGCGGTGGTATTAGGGTCGATCTTGCTGTTGCGAAAAAACCACCCGAATGCCCTCTTTTACCTGGCAGGCTTTGGGGTGTTGTTTATCGGAGGGTTAATTACCATTTTTTGTACCAGGGGAGTTATAGAAAGCAAGTTCCTTGAAAACTATGGGTTAAAGATCGCATCGTTCATAGAGATCATCATTTTTACAGCCGCCATGGTCGATTTTATTGTACGTCGGCAACGTGCAGCGCAGCAATTGGCACTCCAACGCTTGTACGATATTAATCAAATGCAAGTGGTGGAAAAAGAACGAGAACGGGAGGAAGCTAGTTTGCGCGAAAAGCTCTTGTTGATTGAATTGCAGGCATTGCGTTCGCAAATGAACCCACACTTTATTTTCAATGCGCTTAACTCTATTCAAAGCTATATTGCTACCAATAAGAACGAACTGGCCGAGCGATATATGGCCCGATTCGCAGCAGTGGTACGCAAGTTCCTCGACCATTCTAAAAGCAAAACCATCACCCTGGAAAGTGAAATTCAGATGTTAGAGGAGTACATGGAGTTGGAAAAAATGCGCTTCAAAGAAAAGGTCAACTTTACCATCACCTACGACAAGGAAATTCAACCTTCTGAATTGGAGCTAATTCCTACACTCATTCAGCCGTTTTTAGAAAATGCAGTTATTCATGGTATTGGTCCTTTAAAAGGAGGGGGACGCATCAAGGTGCATTTTTCAATGATTGACGATTATACCATAAGTTGTGCTGTGGAGGACAATGGTGTAGGGCGTGAAGGTGCTCAAAACAATCAACGAACCTCTACTCATAAATCGCATGGTACAAGCATTATTCGAGAACGGTTAGAAGCACTGGCTCAAAAAGAAAACAGGCATTACGGTTACGAAGTAATCGATTTGTATGAAGATGGCAACCCTATTGGAACGAAAGTAAACTTGCAACTACCTATTTATTAAACCTATGATACAAGCACTAATTATTGATGATGAGCAAGATGCCATAGATGCATTGTTGAGTTTTACCCAACGTTATTGCCCTCAGGTCAATGTAATCGGCACCGCACAAAGCATGGAGGAAGGGGTGCAACTGGTGCGTGGCACTGATCCCGACCTGGTTTTTCTCGACATCAACCTCGGTGATGGAACTGGTTTTGATGTGTTGGAAAAAACAAAAGGAATGTCGTACAAAACCATTTTTACTACAGCCTATAATGAATACGGCATTAAGGCATTTCGATATGCTGCTATCGACTATTTGTTAAAACCCATAGACCCCGACCAGCTGAGCGATGCAGTGAGTCGTATTACCAAAGAAGATCACCTTACCTGGGAGCAGATGACGCAAATGATGGAAGTGTACCTTGGCCGTAAACAAGAGAAAATTATTTTGCCTGGATTGGACGAATACCTCTCAGTGAAAGTAAAAGAAGTGGTGCGTTGCCAGGCCGATGGCAACTATACCCGTTTTCATTTTGAATCTGGCGAAACCTTTTTAGTGGCAGTTACCATGAAGGAGTACGAAGAATTACTGCCAGCATCTAATTTTGTGCGTGTACATCACTCGCACCTGGTGAACCTCGACTTCATCAACAAGTTTGTGAAAACAGATGGCGGTTACCTGGTAATGAGCGACGACACACAAGTACCTGTATCAAGAAGAAAGAAGCAAACTTTGTTTGATAAGCTGGGGTTAACTTAATGCCACTTATTTAGAAAATCTGCCAGTTACTCGCCCAGCCTCACCGGTTACGAATTCTCTCCCAATTTGCATTGGGTAACCCCTACATTTATACTGCCTAAAAGGCACTGTTTAACTAAACTTATTTAATCACTAAACCCTAAGAAAATGAAACGATTGTTGCTTGCAGTGGGGGTATGGCTGGTGGCCTTCCCACTTTTTGCTCAAGCGCAAATTAGGCAAGAGGCTTTTATTGAAAGTCCCGATCCTGTTGCGTTGTTGAACATGCAAAGGTTCAGCACCGGTATTTTGCGCGACAAAGCAATTCATCACGTCGATGCAGAAAAGTACGACGGGCAATCATCGCACGATTGCAATTATTACACATTCAAACAGTTGAACACTGAAATGTACAATGCTGCTGTTGGCATTCCAATAACCATCAGTACGCGTGAATTAAAAGATCGGGTAAAGGCAGCACAAGAGCGTAATGTGGTTCCCATTTCCATCATCAACTTGCAGTACGATCAAATTAAGCCCACTGCAGGAGAAGATGGTTTATTGACCTTTGATGAAGGGCAATTTAAGGAAGTACCCAATGCCCCTGAGCCCTATCACGAAACAAAATCAGTGTTTGCCACTGCTGTTTGCGCTAATCAAATTATCAGTAACAAGGTTGATTTCCTTATTGATCAGCAATTTTACATTTCTAACATCCAGGAGCAGCCTATTACTATTGAGGTTGATTTTGATGATGGTACTGGTTTTCGCCAGGTAAATTGGGGACAAACCGTAACGGTGAACTACCCCAATGGCAATGATAAAGACATAAAGGTTCGTTTGCGCTACCAGGGTGCTACCAAGGGTGGAAATGCACACTTGAAATCAGCGGCTGATTGTAACGATGCCATTCCTATTGGCGTGCATTTGGGTGTTACCCCCTGGCCGAAAGATAACATTTCTGTTCCTATGCGTATTTGGGCACCTAACCTGATGGCCGGTAGTGGTGTTGTGAAAGGTAACTCTTATATCTGGTGGCGCCCGGGCTTGCTTCCCAACAATGTGAACAACCGTTTTAAAAAGCCTTTGATCTTTTTGGAAGGCATTGACTTTGGTGTAAATGGAACACATAACGAGTACAATCACCTTGGTGACATTGGCTGGTGCACTATGTGGGGTGGAGATCCTACTTACTATCCGGTGTTTAACGATATGCCTGATATTCTCAATGCGTTGCACGATAGGGGGTATGATGTGATCATGCTTGACTTTAAAGATGGTGCTACTACCATGGAGCGAAATGCGATGGTGTTGATTGAGTTGTTGAAGCGCATCAATGATTACAAAACTGCGGATGCTGAGCCTACTGTAGTAGTAGGGGGAAGTATGGGGGGTGCAACAGCAAGAACCGCGTTGGCTTACATGGAACAACAGGGCATTGATCACTGTTCACGTTTGTTCATGTCATGGGATTCACCACAACAAATAGCCAGCGTTCCTATGGGCATTCAACATGCAGTATGGTTTTACGGTCAGATGGCTGGACTACAAGTAGCACAAGACATTTTGGATGATCAGCTGAATCGTCCTGCTACGCATGAGTTGCTGGTACAGCATTACAATGGAGCAGCTACCACCTTGCGGAACCAATGGAACAATACCAAAGCCACCCTTGGTTATCCCGAAAAATTGAGGAAAGTAGCCCTTTCGAATGGTGATGGATACGGTGGCAACCTGATGTCGCATAATAGTGAGATATTAGAAATATCCGATCATGACTTTATGAACATTTGGGCGCAGTCAGGAGGAACCTGGGTAGATAATGGGGGATGGTTTAGCGGTTCTACTACCTATAACAATGTATTGTTTAGGGGACGATTCCCAACCTCATTTTTCCTCGGAATTCCTTCATCATGGATTGGCTATTTGAATTATAGCGGTACATCGCCCTACTACGATAGTTATCCGGGAGGTTATAGAAATACCGCTGAAACTATTAAAAACGAGGTGAGCTCGGTGGATGGTATTCCACCAGTGGATTTATATGAAAAGTACCACTGCTTTATTCCTACTATTAGTGCGTTGGACTTGAACACTTCCAATTATAATTTTAATGTAAGCACATTGAATTACGACTACCCGGGAGCCATTACTCCTTTCGATGCTATTTATGCCCCATTGCATGGGAACAACGAACCACACATGTTTGTGAACAGTGTTCCTGGGCAAAATGTGGATTGGGTGTTGAAGCAAATTTTCGGTGGAGAAAATACATTAACCTCTCCTCACACTGCAGCGAGCTTAAGTGCCGATTACAATTACGGTCGACCTGAATCGAATACTTTTTATTCAGTAAACATCAACAGTGGAGGAACCGTGTATGTGAATGGTAACGTGCCAGTAGATTATGGAGTAGATTTTATAGATGGAGTTACTCCTTCCAATCCACCTGTTGTTGGTTCAACCCTTGAAATGCATACTGGTGCTTGTGGTGCCGATGTAGTGATTGGCAACAATGGCGAGCTGATTATTGGTGATAATAGCACAGGCAACAAAGGAATTGTGCACTTTGATGAAGGAAGCACGCTTACCATTCAAAATGGAGGTAAGCTCATCATTCACAACAACTCCCGTTTGATCATTGAAGATGGTGCCACCTTGTTTTTTGAGGAAGGTGCTGAAATTCAGTTATTGGGCGACGAGGCCGTGTTGGAATTCAAGGGTGGGTTAAATGTTGGCCCTAACGCCACGTTTACTTTCACCTTTCCCGGAGCCAATAGCGGTTATGTACGTTTCGATATTCCATGGCAGCCAACCCATCCTATTGTAGGATCGGGCAACAACTCCCGTGTGCGCTTTTTGGGGCAATCCAGGACCGATAAGATATTGGAAATTGCTGATGGTGATGCCATTTTCGACAATGGCTTTCAACAATTCAGGTTTGCAGCAGGAACATGTGTATTCTTAAACTCCAATGCCCGTTTGGCTGTTGCCACCAACGAATATTATATTACTTCCTCTAACTTTGAAGGTGTAGTAGGTGGTCGGGCGCTGCATACGTATGGTGCACCTACAAACAGCATCGTTAACTGTAAATTCGATAAGGCCCGTTTGCATGGCGAGTTGCAATTTGGTGGCGGGTTAATGAATGTAACCAATAGCGAATTTTTTAACGGTGCATATATCCGTACATACGGAGCAGGGGTGAAGTTCATTAATGTTGACATTAGGGATGCTAACGTTGGATGGGAATCAGACATGAGCTGGTTGCCACAAACCTATCGCGTTAGTGAATTGAAGGACAATAACTATGGCATCATCAATTACAGCTATGGGAACTCCTTGTTGGCCGATCGTATGGATATTCATAACAACCTGGGTGGAATGGCTCAGTTTGGAGGTGAGTTGCAGGTAAAATGCTCCGACATTTATTCGCAAAACAATAACGAAGGCATTTACCTGATTGATGGCGACCAGTTGAATATGAGCAATTGGGATGGTACTGGATACAACGACATCAGTGATGAAGTAGGCTTCTACGACCTCGACCTGTTAAACATCGATGGTGGTGCCAACGACTTCCAGGGAGGCCGTGTATTTGGATCTATGAGCTATGATGAATTCAGTGGGCCTTTGTCGATCAATGCACATGCGAACTTATGGTTCTCTGGGTTTGTTGACCCTAACTACAACCCTTCGTTTGCACCAAGGGCAGATGTATATACCAAACCCAATCCGCCAATACCCCCCACCAAAATTTATTTGAACTGGCCATTGGCATATCCTGAATTCCCTTCATGTAATGGTGGAAGCCCAGGGGGTGGTGGAATTCCTAATGATGATGTAGCATTTGCTGAATGTGCTGATTGCAATGAGGTCAATGGTATTTACTTCAACGGGGAAACTACCAATGAAGCGATTTTGATAGCTACCAAAAACATGGAGCTAAACGACGATACCAGGGATGACTTTGTGGCATTAGCCATGTTCCACGAAATATTCACGGTGGGCAGGTTCGATTACACCGATCCTAAGCAACAATTTTTGGCCACCTATGCATACGGACAGGCACGAAAAGCATTGCAAAATTGTTTTGCTACCGGTAAAATTACTCGAGCCGACAACTATGGTGGGTTCCACCAATGTGTGCAGCAATACATTGATATCTTAAACGATTTCCAACAACCTATTACCGCTGGTAACTTTGAGCAGCAATTCAAATTGTTAATCGATGAAGCGATGATATACCATACTACTGGTAAGTTGGAAGAGGCAATTGTACGCTTACGGGCTATCGATAATTGCTTCATGGGCGATGAGCATTATCGTATCATTCGTCACCACCTCGACATGTTGGATGTAGAGCGACAGGTAGCTGCCGGTATGGTGGCAATGGAGCAAGCTTATATGTTGTACGACAGAATTCCAAAATTGGAATTTGATGTTCCTGAATTGCCATCAGTTGATCCTACAGCCAATGTACACCCTAACGCTACGTTGGGCAGCGACGTAACAGTTGGTGCTAATAGCAACATTGGTGATGGTGTAGTAATTGAAGACAAAGTAACCATTGGCAACAATGTTACCATTGAGCAAGGTGCTACCATTGGTAGTGGAACTGTAGTGGAAGACAATGCAAGAATAGCACGTGGCGTTGAGGTGGGTGATAAAGCCGTAATTGGCAATGGTGCTACCTTAGAACGTGATGTTCGTGTTGGCGATTATGCTCACGTGATGTCGGGAGCTTTGATCACTAAGGAGGTGCATGTAACTGATGGCAGTTACATTGGTAAAGATGTAGAAATTGCCAAGGAAGTGAAGATGGGAAGCAATGTGGTGATTCGCGAAGGAGCTACCATTGAAAAAACAGTAGCTATTGGCAACAATACGTTGATTGGCAAAGGAACTCTGGTGAAGAAAGAAGGAAATATTGGAGCTGGAGTAACTGTTAGAGATGGCATTACAGTTGGACAGCGTGTAACCATTTGTGATGATGAGGTGGTAGATACTAATGTGGGAAACAATGGTCAGGTAGGCAATTGTAATATTCCTTCATCACCTACCGCTATTGACGACGTGAAACACAACGAGCAATTTGCTATTGCCAATGCAGAGATCTATGGGAACTTCTTCAATGGATTCGAAATGGAGCCATTGAAAGTTATTGTAGGCGAGCAGGTAACCTTTACTGCAAGTGAGGCCTCTAAATCTTATGCCTGGGATTTTGGCGATTGCAATGTAACATCAGGCGAATCAGCTACGCATAAATACCTCAAGGCTGGTATCTATGTGGTTACCCTGGAGCAAAAAATCAATTGTGCTTCGCAAGTGAAGTATGGTGCCATTACAGTGTACCCGAATCCTAAAAACGACATCAAAACAAGCATCCCATTGTGCATTACTGAATCAAGCAACAATGTAAGCTTGAGTAGAGAAAAGGACATGGGAGATGGTAGTGCCCCGGATTGTAGTCATAACGGCAACGACAATACCTACAAGAAGTTGCAAGAAGAAACGTGTAGAGTAAAATCTACATGGGATTTCGGTACTGGAAGCACATTAGAAGAAACCCACAGCATGACCGCATTGATGAATAATCAGGATGCGCCAGTGACTTGTGGTTATGATGACAATGGATGGTATCACTGTACGCTTACTTCTTCGCTGGAAATGATGGATAGAAGAACTGGCGACTGGATGACTACTGATATCGAATATGAAGCACAAAAGGACATTGAAATTAGCAATATGCTAAAAGCCAATTACCTGGTACAAACCGTATGTGCTCCTAATGAGATACAATACCTGAACGCTGTTGAAGGTGGTACTGCCCCTTACAATTATGAGTGGACATTCAGTACCGGTGATGTATCGATAGATAGCGATCCTCGTGTAGCAGTAGCCAATGAAGGAATGTTGACTTCAGCGGTAGTTGTTGTTGATGTTAACGGCTGTACAACCAGCAAATCGCAAGAAGATTATATTGTGAGTTGTGGTAGTACAAATTCAGGTGCAGTAGAAGGAGAAGAGGCCATCAATGCAAACGCTATGTTGCCATTATTGAGCAACGATGCTATTGGCATCTATCCAAACCCCAACAAAGGAGCATTCATTGTTACGCTCGACAACATCAATCAAGAAGGAAAAGCTACTATTGAAGTATACGATATGGTAGGCAAAGTGATTTACAGCAATCAGCAAGTGCAAAACAATCGCTTGATGATTGATATTTCCGATCAACCGGTAGGCGTGTATCTGGTACGAGTAGTATCGGGTAAGCATGTTGCTACTAAACGGATGGTGAAACAATAAGTAACACCAACCAACCAAAACCAACGATCCCCCCTGGCAACAGGGGGGATTTTTTTTGAGGAAAAGGTAGAGACCATGCAGGATGCAACACATTTCGCTGGAGGAAGCGGTAAAAATGTGTCTATAGCCTAGTTCAAATCCGAAATGGTATCGATGGGCAGGTACATGTCTTCAATTCTAAAGAGCGGTACCTTGCTGTTGTCATTGATGTTTGAGAACACCGATAAATCAAACCAGAATTTCCCTTTGATGTCCGACGGATTGTTGTTGTCGTACCAATGCTTTAATGCACTGGCCACCCGTGCCGAGAAGCTGGTGGCAACGGTATAATCAAGGTCGGCTGTGAGGTGGAAATCGGTAGGTGGCGTAATGAATATGGGCACCTTGATTTCGTTGGCATCAGCAGCGCTACGCAATCCATACGAGTAGTTGCAATCCAGTTTAATGACCATGGTAATTGGAGCCATATTAGTATGGATAATGGTTTGGAAGATGTGCTCAAACATGATACTGATCAATTGTGCCAGTGGTGCTGGTAATTGAGGATCGTCATGAAACTGTGTTACATCAACTTCCTGGGTGGTATCGATAAATGGGAATAAAATATTCGCAAAGCGCACCATCGGTGTCTGGTAAATAAACTCCGGCATGGTAGGGTTGTCGCCTACGAGCCCCTCATTACGGACTACAGCAACGGCTGCCCAGGCATTTTGGAACGTTAACACATCGAGGTTAGGAATACGCACTGTACGCTGGCGAATGCTGCCTCGATCTTTGTACAGCAAAGGATCTCCGGTAACCTTGTTGGTATAGGTATAGGCTCCATTGGTGTCTACATGTTCTTCGTAGCCATCTATCATTATAATGGCTGGATCAATGGCGGGTAGGTTGGTATTGTTATAATCTTCAACCACAATTTGCAACGGAGCATCTTTACTGGCATTGGCCGGTTCTTCTTTTACTTTATAGTGGTAGGTAAGTTTCTGGCTTCCTCCTACATCTTCCAGTATTCGAGTAGGCTGTACCCAATCTGCCCAGCTTTCGGCTACTGCAGCAACGATTTCTGCGAAAGCACTGAGTGCTACTTTAGCGGCTTCAATTTCAGTGGCTTCACTGCGCGGTGTAATCTTCGATAGTTTGTCAACAAAGTCTTGCTGAATGCCAGGATAAGCGTTCACAAATTCGGCTAAGTTTTGGAAGAGTGCTTTGTGCGTTTCGTCGTACTTAAAGTGCGAGGTATTGCTGTAGTCCAACGCTGGATTCATGTTGTATTGCACCTGCACATCAATCAAATCTTGCGATGCTTCTACCTGATCGTAAGTGAAGTCATAGTCCCACATCATTAATTCTTCCAACAGCAATTCCTGGTTGGTGGTATGCAGGTCGGGCTTTGGTACGGCTACCTGGCTTACCATAGAAGGGGGCACAGGGTACGATCTTAAAGGAACAGGAATGTCTACTTGCGAAGAAGTAGGGGTAACCATAATAGGGTCAGGAGCCAATGGAATTACAAAGTTTAGCCAGGTAGATTGGGTGTATCCAATGTCGGTTTTTCCTGCTTTGCTCACCACAGTAACGGGCTCTATTTCGTGTTCAATTTGGTTCACCTGGAATTGCAGTTCGAGGTTAAAGTCTTTGTGTTCACTTTCTACCTTGGAGTCGAACAAGAAGGTGAGGTTAGCCCCGCCATTGGTCAATGGAATTTTGGCGGTTGATATCGAGTATTGTTGATCGGTGTTGTTGGTCGATCCTGGTACAACGGGTTGCCCATGGAGATTAGGAGCAATGGTTTCGTTGGTGTTAGGGAATTGCGATTGCATGCTTACCTCAAACTGCACAATGGCATCAATGGTATAGGCACTGCTGAGGTTCACGAGCAATTGTTGGCGCATGGTTTCCTGGGCATGTGCCAATGCTTCCGCATCAAATTGGGGGTTCGATAAAATTTGCTCAAACCGTTTGCCATTGGTGGTCGATGATACAATGGCCTCGGCCAACAGGGCTTTGGCATCCAGTACTTGTTGCAAATAATCTTCCCACCCCGAATCGTCTTTTGTTTCCTGGCTAACCATGTAGGCAGGCACCATAAACTGCGGCATCAAGAAATCGTCTACTGCTTGCAAGAATTGTTGTCCCCAACCGTCTAAATCGATGCCAGAGTAGTTTTTTGTAATGGTTTCGGTAAATCCTATGCCAGGAAGATAAACGCGAACCTGTACAGCATTGGCTCCGGTAAAGCTCAACAGGTTGTTGGCCAATGGGGTGGGCGAGAAGTAAACCGGTTGCCCGCTAATGGCGTAATCGATGGCTCCGGTACCAAAACGCACCACCCACAGTGCTTTGCCTTTATTGGTATTTACCGACTGGTCGGTAGAGATGCCCGTGGCAATTTTTACCTTGGTATGAGTGGTGCTGTAGGCTTGCTCAAACTGTTCAGCGAATTCATTCAACGACAACTGATCGGAGCCGGCCTCATTGAAGTTGGTGTTATACTGTTCCAGCGCATAGCTGATGGATTGATTGAGCGGATGTAGGGTAGAGGTAGCATTGGCTACTCCAGGTACATCCACAAAGTTGTCATCCACCAATGTAATAGAACGGGCAATGGTAAGGGTGGTGTTCAGCTCGTAAATGTCGTTGGTGTTGGTATTGGCAATGGCCTGGGTAATTTCTACTGGCAGTGGCAACGACGTAGTTGGAATTACCAATTGATATTCTGTATAGAAGTTGGTGTCGGTTTCAAATCCTTGTTGTAAGCCAAGGTTAATGCTGATCAAGTCGTCTACATCAACGCCATGTGCTGTAGCGATGCCTTCGGCAGTGGCGTAAGCATTGCCTTTTAAATCGCCTGGTTGTATGGTATAATAGGTGTAATTGTAAGTAGTGGCCGATACAATTAGCAGGTAATTGTACACCGCATCAATCATCTCTAACAAGGTGGTTTTCGATACCGGGTGCACGAGTCCATCTACCGTAGTTTTCATCGAGAAGGTTACATCTTCTTGCGCCAATTGACAGTAAATCATCTTGTATTTCTGCAAGTCGGCCTGTGCCTTTTGTAAGTTACGTGCTGCCTGCTGCTCGTAGAGTTGCTCCAGCGTAATGCTGTTCGGGTCGGTAGGGTTTGCTTTTTTGTTTTTAGCAGCATCGGTAGGTTTGTAAGCCACATACCTGGTGGCATCAAACGTAAAGAATACCTCCAAAGTAGGGGTGCCGCTCAACAAGCCAAACAAATACCCATAGGTAATGCCCGGCCATTGTTCTAAAGGAATAATGGGGTCGAAGTAACGCACCTTAATGGGTGGGTTGTTCAGCGGTGGAACAAAGTCGGCTGCCGGATAGTTGTCGGGGAAGCTGAATGGGGTAAGGGTACGGTCGCCAAAAATGTCGTGCCAATCGAAGTTGAGCTGCACGGTTCCGCCAAGTCCTGCATAAGGGTTAATGGCCGCTAATGTGCTGTCGATACCAGTGCGGTCCATGCCATTGTTTTTCGCAAATGGTGTGATGGGAACAACACTTTTATAGTACCATTGGTCGTCGTCAGTATCTTCCGAATCGGTATTGCTAATGGGCATGCCTTCGCCACTGGGGTAAAAGTCGGTGTTGCCGTATACCCGATATCCTAACAGGTTATAAAGTTGTTGTAAGTATTGCTCTTCTTCGGTGCTGCCCGTTTCGTGTTCTGGCGCAGTTCGCAGCAATTCAAAGCTTACATTGCCCGGTGGTATAGTAGCGTTCCTACTCACCGGTTCATCTTTAAAGTGAATGGTAGTGTTGTTAGCAAACAGCCCGGTAACCGCCTGGTTTTGATTGGCCAATGCCGCCAACTCAATGCCGAAGTAATCGGCAATGGCGCTAAAGGTGTGTAGCCCACTGCTGGCACCAATGGCTTGTCCTACTGTATACGTAATGTTGGGCAGGTATACGAGGTTCCACACTGTTTCGTAATAGCTATCGGGTTTGGGCAGTTGACTGGTGTTAATGCCAAAATAGGTGGCAATGCTTTGTTTGGTATCACCGGGCTTTACTTCGTAAATGATGCCGTTGAGCGCAAGTTGTACTCCATTGCGCAACTGCAAGCCAGGGTTTATGGTACTGTCGGTTAACTCGCGTGCTAAATCATCTACCCAAATGTTATACCATTGGCTAATGTTCAACAAGGTATCGGTACTTCGATAGGTATAATTAACATCCCTGGCTTGTGCTTCGGCAAAGAGGATAGAGTTAGAAGTATTGATGGCATCGCCTACAATGGCGCAATTCATGAATTGCTGCAGAATGTCTTGATCGGTTTCAATGCCCCCATCATCTTTAAATGTGATGAGCAGTTGTAAGGTCACCACATCTTTATCGTTAAACAGATCGTCGGGCAATCCATTGCCATCAGGACCAGAGGCATAGTACAGGAAGAACCCTCCGGTACCTACTACGCTGGCTTCCCATACCAATTCTACAAAGTCTTTGGGAGGGGTATTCAAAGTGGTAGCCGTTTCAGTAGCCATGGTAGAGCGGGTGCTGAAACTGCCGGGGCTGGTATTGGTCGATTCGTTGGTTTTCAGTACAATTTGCAACACGTCATCGGTGTTGTTCGACATTACCCCACCAGCATCGTTGGCGGTAGAGTTGGGCGGATAAAGGAGGTGGATTTCATCAATAATGCCATTGCCGCTCAGCGGATTGTTGACCAAAATTAATTGTTCGAGCAAGAGGGTGCTGGCCTCATCAGTTCCATTGATTTGATAGGTGTTGGGTTGCTTTACAATCTCTCCATTCACAGTGGCAGGCACTTCGGTAATAGAAAGCGGTACCAACAGTCCCCAACTGTAATTGGCTACCGGGGTGGTTACCAGTGGAGCAGTATCGTAGTCGTGGCTACCCACCACAAGGTTGACCTTAGGTTGCAGCGTTTTTCCCAACCATATTTGGTGATTTAACGTGGCGGGGAAGGGCCAAATGGTAGGGGTAACATCGATGTTGTCGCCTGTTTCCCAAAGTGCGGTGCCATTGTATTGCCACAAGATGCTTTGCTGGAAGGTATACCGCTGACCCACTTCCTCGTAATTGCTGCTGGGCAACAGGTGCTGAATGGGTGGATTGAGGGTAGTACCAAGCAGCGCATTGATGTTGGCAATGTCTTGATTGGTAATTTGAATGATCAATTCATTGTCGTCGCCTACAATGGCATTGGTATCGGCATTTCGAGTGTCGAAGTTGATCCAGGTACCGGAGGTGCTGCGCTCCAAAATAACAAGGTACTGGTCGTTGGTTTGCAGTGGTGGTATGTTAAAGCTCTGTCCGGTTAATTCATACAACGGATAGGTAGGGGTAGAATTGGGATCGTACGAAGAATCGAAGGCACCCGGTGCAGGCAGGCGTAAACCATGCAGCATAAAGCGGGCTGCCATGCCCGAGATGTTGTTGAATTGCTCTTGCTCTTCCAATTGGTTGATGAGCTCGCCCACATTCATTTGCTGCACTTCGGTAAGGGTAAGCGCAGTGCCCGCCGGGAATACATCCACCACATTACCATTGGCAGCTACCAGCGCATCAATGGTAAGGCCAAAGCCGTTGGCCACACTGTCGAAGGTGTCTGTTTGGTTGGTGTTGTTGTTGGCCACATAGTTAAATGGGTAAAGGTTCACAAAGGCCATAGGTTGCAGCAAATTGTCCATGTCGTTAATGAGTGGCATGAGCTGTGCAATGGCATCCAATTCCTGGCTGGTGGTGCCTTCCGAGAAACCAATGATTTCGTACACCAGGGTTTGAATAGTATCGGTGCTTTGCACCACATAACTGGTGTTGGTATCCGACATAATGGTGGTTCCGGCAACAAACAAGTTGGGAACAATGAAGTTTTGCTGTCCCCAGTACCTGGTTCTAATACGCCCAAATTTCCGGGTAATGTCGTGGATGGTTTCTCCTGTCTTGGCCTGGTATTGTGGCAGGCTGATGTGGATGGTTTCCGGTTTCAGCAAGAAAGGCAAAAAGGCAATATCGGTTGCTCCGATCAGCTCGGGGATGTTACCGTATTGCGGGTGGTTGGTGTCGAGGCTTTTGGGGGTGATGGCATCGGCCAGTGTTTGGAAGGTTTCGCTGCCCGTGGTGGTGTAATCAATCGAAGAATTGGTTTCAAGTCCTGTAATGTGTACACCACTGTTAAACAAGCCAGCAACCACCCGGTTTGCCGACACAATGTCGAATACAGAGGTGCTGAATTTGGTGGCGATGTCGTTCAGCGTTTCTCCCGGTTGTATGGTGTACGTAGTGCCATTGATGAGCAGGCTCAAGTCGCTACTCAATGCCGTGTTTCGATTGGCAGTAGCAATAGAAGAGGCGGTAATGCCGTATTGTGTGGCTATTTGATTCAACGATGAGGTAGTGCCTCCCGGGTAGCTGTAGGGCAGTGCTTTTAAATGGCTAACGGCAGCACTTACCGACGATTTGGCCAGCAACAAGAAGTAATCCTGGTACATGAAAGAAGCCATCGATTTGTCTTCATCATCAGGTGGGTTATTGGTAGAGTACTCGTTGCAATGGGTATCGTTTTCCTGCTCAAGGTCGTTGAGGTATTTTACATTGAGCTGCTCGAAGTAGGTCAGTATTTCTTCTTCATACTGCTCGTTAATCATGTTGTAGGTACTGAAATCGGCAATGGTTTCTGGCGATTCGGTACCCAGTTGAGTGAGGAGAATCAATTCAGGCAGCATGGGGAAGATGCTGGCATTGATGTCGGTCTCGTCGTGGTTGTAGATGATGTTGACCTGCGAGAAGGCTTGCAAGAATCCGGTGATGCTGTCGACAGGGATGATGCCTCCTTTTTGGCAGGCGAGGTAGTCGTAGATGTTCACCAGTTGGTCGTATGTAATTGTTTCAGCCAGCACTTGCTCGTAGTAGCTGTTGTTGGTGGTTTCCGAGCTGGAGTTGATGGCCCATGCCAATACGCCTTTGGTCAACTCCACAAAGGAACTGCCCAGGTGGGTAGGAGAGTTGTTGTCAGGACTTTCAATGAACAGGTTGGCCGTATAGCGGGCGTGTTGTGTGTCGCTGGCATGGGTGGTAGGGTTGTTCACATCGGTCGATACGCTGAGTACCGGAACGAAGTAAATTTCCAATGGTGTTTTGCCACCACTTTGGTGCGAAATGGCATTCCAGTTCATGCTAATGGCATGGAAGCCTGTTGTTTGCAGGGCACGTGTGCTGCGTAACGACCTGCGCAGCGACCGCCTTTGTTGTGCTGCCTGGTGGTCGGAAGCCAATGTCCATGGTGGGGTTTGATCGAACCCAATTTCGAAGCTTACATTGAGGTTAATGTCGAACGAGAAGTCGACAGAAACCTTGATAAACGCAATTTTTACTTTCACGGTAACGGAGGCGGTAACGCGTACCTCTACATAGTAGGTAAGCGATTTGTACGCTTCGAGCGTGGCGCGCGCCATCAATGAAATGCGGATGTTGACCGAGGCTTTGACCACCACAAAGTCGATGGAACCATACAATTCTCCTACAATGGCAGCGGTTCCCTGTACCCAGAAATAGAAGGCATCCGACTTGGCCGGGGTAGTGCTGCCGGGCGGTGGATTGGGGTTGTAGAAGGCAAGTATGCCTTCAAAAATACCGTCAATCACCAGGTCCAACCCAGCGCTTAGAATGCTTTCGTTGATGGTTTTGCCCACGCCAATGGAGAAGCCTATGCCGAACTCAATGACAGGATCGAAGGTACCGCTGGTGATTTGTGGGATTTCATCACCGGCAGTAGTGCTGTTGAGGTAGGCGAAGTAAAATCCACCAAAGCCGAGGAAGGGGAAGACTTCCACCCCAAACGATTGCGAGAAATCGAGGCCTTTAGGGAATCCTACATCAATTTTAAAGTTACCGTTGGTAAATATTTGTATGCCAAACGATGGGATGATGACCGATACTTCACCCAACTCAATGTGGGTAAATACAGCAGGCAATGCAATGGTGGCTTCAAACATGCCGATGTCTTCACTCACCTTCTTGTACATGATCTCGAAGTTGAGGCCGGCAAAGTTCTTGGCTTTTTCACCCCACAGCCTGATTTTGAGGCCATAAAGGTTGGGGTCGTTAAAGATAACAGCCATCTCTACGGTAGCCATCACCACAAAACTGGCACCAATCATCCAGTTGCTATTTTCGTCGTATTGAATGGATGGACCGGTTTGCGTTAAGATGCTGAGCGGATCGGTTTTGGGTGGGGTTTTGAAGGCATCTTTATACGCTTGTATGGCAGTATCCATGTTCTCAATCGAGCTGTAGTCGGTGAGGCTTACGTGCTGCCCCAGCCCCAGGTAGTCGATGTAAAACAAAGCATCGCCACCGCCGGGAACTTCTGGCGCCGTATCGGGCTTCATCAAGTCCCACTCGGGAATTTCCTGCCCGAAGAGCTTGCCCTCCAGCTTAATGTTTACTTCGCCTTCGCCATTTTCGTCTTCTCCATAAATCAATGAAATGCCATCGATGTAGATGAATCCAATGTTGATGGCACTTTGCGGACGGTATTCAATGCCATACGTTTTCTTAGCATTCTCGTCGACACCAAAGTCGAAGAAGAAGTAGAGGCCTTTTAAGCTGATGTCGTTCAAAATATCCCAAGGTGCATCCAATGTGGCGTCGCTATCAGGATCGGCCCAGCTGATCATCTTTTCGATGATGTGGCCCAGGCTCCAATCGCCCAGGTTGAGCTCTATGCGACTGCGATCTTTGTAAAAGGTAAGGGTAGCCCCCAGGAATTCGGCAATGTATTTGTCTTCATCGCCAAAGTCGTAGGTGAGTTTCAGCTCACAGTTTTGAAACCCTGCCGGTAAATCGCCTTGTAGCCCTAAAATACCTTGTATGTACCCCGAAGAAGGGGGAGGGTTTTGACCCGTATAGGCGGTGATGTCTACCTTCACATCTACATCCAATTCAAAGTCGTTGCCTGCAATGCTGATGGGCCATTTAGAGGTCACATTCCCGGCACCACGGTACGAGTTGTTGGTGGTGTTGATGGAGAGCAACAGGTATTCTACATTGGCATCCCACTGACTGTCGGACACGTCGATGTTGAGCATCGAAAGCAAGCCCACCACCACTTCGCGCAAGCTGATGTTGGTGGCGGTAGCAGTAAATATCCAACCATCTTTTAACAATTCGGCGCGTAGGGTCACTTCAAAGCCATTGGTGCCGCCAATTAAACTGGTGGCCGAAAACACACCGGTAATGTAGCTTCCACCGTTGGTGCTGCTGCCGTTGATGAGTGAAATGGAGAGGTACATGTTTTCCACTTCAAACATATTGTCGATCAGGTTCCATGGACCGGAACTGATGGCAAAGGTGGCCCTGGAAAAATAGGCTTTGGAAGGAATGGGGTTGAAGACCGTGGTGAATTCTTCGAGGTAAATGTTGTTGAGGGCGGTAAGGCCGGAAGGGAAGTCGTAGTCCGAAACATCGCTGGAAGAGCCAGGCACATTGGTGAGGTTGAACACACTGCCAATGGAGGCCGGCCCGGTAAAAGAAAGTGTCCAGTCGTTGTTGATGCCTTGTATCAACAGGTTGATGGAGATGGCATTGTTGGTATCGAACTGCATGGGCACTGTAATGGCCAGCATCCCCAGCGTATCGCTAATGTTGTTAGGATAAATGCGCATTTGTACCAAACAGCCGGTAAAGTCGATGTATGAAATGCTCCAGTGCTTCACCACATCAATGGTAAAGTCGATGGATTGAATGGAGTAGTTGTAGGCGTAAAATAAAATCTTGATGGAATCGATGTATACGCCTTCCCGCTGTTTGTAATCGTCCAACAAATCCGATGGCATCAGGTTGTTGAGGTCGTTGAAGAACAACAGGTTCGACAAGTCGTGAAAGGCTTGCGACAGTGGTGTAGGAGAGGAGATGTTGATGCTCCAGGTGTCTTTTACGCCTCCGGCAGGACTGATGATGCCCACTTCAATTTTAATGTCGGTAGACTGCCCCAGCGTAATGTGGCCGCTGATGTTGAAGGTAGTGGATTTGGAAAACCCACCGGGGTATTCGATTTTGCAAAGAAACCCCATATTGCCAATGCTGAACATCGATAATCCGGGAATGCTCCACTGGTCGGGTGAGCGGTCTTGCTTTACCTGGTAAAACAAGTCTGCTGTGCGTACGGCAATACTTACTTCATTAAAAGTAACGGGAGGTAGGAGGGAAGCATTGCACTGGTTTTCACTAATAAGATTTTGCTCGAACAGGGTGTCGAACTTAAAGTTGTTGAGGGTACCTGCCAACTCCCATTGAATGTTGCCGCTGCTGTCTTCAAGAATATACACACATAAATCGTGGGTTACTTTGCCGTAAAGCATAGAGGCACCATTGGTGTCTACTTCAATGGTAATTTCGTGGTTGGAAGTGAGGGTTACCACCGGATTGGAAAACTCCAACTGAGTGGAGGGGATGAGGTACAATAGGGCATTGAAGCTGGTAGTATCCAGCCCGCCATCGCTAACAAAGTCGGCATCCAACACCAGGTTGTCGTGGGTGTCGAGGTAGTTGTCGAGGTAGGTATAAAATGCTTGTAGCGACATAGGTTAGGCGGCTGTTTTATTATTTTTCATCATGACACATAATACCAGTGGTAGAAAATTCTGTGGGTAAAGCTTCCGTGGGCCCTTTCTCAGGATCTTTTTGTGGAGCGGGTACGGTCATCAACTCAAACATACTCCGCTTACTAATGGGCAGTGCTCCAATTACCCCAAACATTTTGTTCATTAAGTTTACTTTGATGATGTAGTGATTTTGATCGGCGATAAAAGTGCCGGGTTGTGTACCCAATTGTGCTATCACTACGGCCCGCCGGTCCCTACATTCTGCATCGGTTAACGGAGCTTGCGTGTAGAAATCACTTTCTTCTTCACCCACATCTCCTTCGTCCACAGGCACTGCACCTTCCTCAAAAGCACTCATATCTACTCTATAATCAGGATAGGCATACAGTCCGGTGAAATAAAAATACCGGTTATCGTTGAACTTTTTCATGGCCTTCAACCGCCCCAAAAAAGGCACTGCGGGAAGGTGCCATCCGGCATTAGAGCCTACCGAAGTGATGAATGCCGAAGGAGCGCATACATCAATGAATGCTTGCGAGTTGCTTTCGTTACTGCCATGGTGGTTGGCCTTCATGGCACACACATGGCCGGGGAATTTATCGCCATCGGGAGCGTATCGATCCAGCGGAATGTTTTCTGGATAGGCAGTTTTTAAGTAGTCGGCTACATCACTTTCCTGATCAATGTAAGCACCGTCTTCGTGGCCTCCCAAATCGCCTCCTGTGAAGTAGCGGAATTGTCCGAATTCCAGTACCCAGGCAAAGCTAAAGTTGTTGGCGTTGTTACCTCCCTTTATTACACGGGTGTTTTTAAATCCCAAGCCGTCGGCTTTGAGGTTAAAGCTGTTCATGGCCACACAGCGCAAGGTTACCGGAACGGCATGCCCCTGGCCATCGTCCAGGATGTCAATTTGGATGGCAGTGTTAAAATAGGCAGGAAAACCTTCTGGAGAATAGCGTTCAAAGTTATGGCGCTTGTACATGGCGGTTACCCCACTCAAAAAACGACCGGCCCAGTAAGCAGGTTGAGGATGGTCACCTGCCAAGATCAAATTTCCCCCTTTATCGGTTTTGAGTGGAAATTGTGGTTTGCTATTGTCTGTTGCCGGGTCCACATAGGGGAGGGTCAAAACAAATTTTTTCTGCGCACCATCCCACGAAAACCCTCCCGGGTCAATGAGGACGTTGGTGGTGATGCCATCGAGCTTGCCTTCCTCCATGTCGTGTTTATTGATCAGTTGGTTGGCGGGCTTGTCGGCTTTGAACAGGTTCACCAGCCCTTTGTAATGGTCGGTATGGTAGTGCGACACGATGACCATGTCGAAATGTCGTTTTTGGATGTAGGTATTGAGGTAGGGCACCAAAAAGTTAGCGGAGCTGGTGAGGCCTCCATCGATCAATACTGCTGTGCGAATTTCTCCATCAGCCCCCTTGGTAACGATTACCGAGGCATCGCCATTGTTGATGTTGATTTGATGAATTTCCAGGTGTTGGGCAGTGGCAAAGGGTAAGCTGCCTACCAACAATGCCCACAGCAGTAAGCTGCGCAAGCATCGGTGGAATGCCTTTGGAGATATGGATGTATTTATTCGTGGCATACTACAGGTATGGTTAATGCTTTATTTTCAACGCCATCTGCTCCTGCTTTCTTAATCAAGGCAGTAGTGGGGCCCTGGTCTTTTGCTTTTTGCGGGGCAGGCAGGTTGTACACGGTGTACAGACTTTTTTCGCCAATACTATAGCCATGGATGTTGGGCGGAAAGTGGTTGTGCAATTTCACTTCTACCTTGTAATGGTTTTGATCGCCAATAAAGGATCCGGCCAAAGTATTGAACATGATGATTACGGCTGTTCTGCGTTGCACACAAGCACTTAGGTTTTCACTCTCCGTACTTTCATCCGCCTGATCGCTGCCAAATTCCTCTAAATTAATGGGGTACCTGGGGTAGGCATACAGCCCTGTAAAGAAGAAATTGCGGTTTTTATTGAAGGCCTTGGTTGAGCGAAACCGGGTGAGTGATTCCTCTCCAGGCAGGTGCCAGCCTACATTCGACCCTACCGAGGTAAGGATGGTAGTGGGGGCACAGGTGTTGAGCAAGGTGCCGTAGTTGCTTTCGTTACTGCCGTGGTGGTTGGCCTTGTACACACATACATGGCCGGGGAAGTTACCTACTGGAGTTACAGCAGGTACTTTGGGGGTGTTGTTGGGGTATTGTTGTTGTAAGAAAGCGGCCACATCCGTTTCCTGGTCGATGTAGGTGCCATCGGTATGGCCGCCCAAATCGCCCCCGGTGTAGAACCTGAATTTGCCAAATTCCAAGATCCAGGCAAAGCTAAAGTTGTTGGCGTTGTTGCCTCCTTTTATGAGGCGGGTATCTTTAAAACCACTGCCATTGGCTTTCATGTTGTAACTGTTCATGGCTACACAGCGCAGTTTTACTTTTTCCTTGCTGCCACTGCCATTGTCTAACTCATCAATTTCAATGGCCGAGCTAAAGTATTCGGGGGTAGCATGGGGTGTTTTGTGCTCAAATTTGTTGCGTTTGTACATAGCAGCTACCCCATTGAGGTAACGATTGATCCAATAGGCAGGTACATAACATTCGTCTTTGCCAGGCAGTTTTTGGTTGGCTTGCTTGTATGGCTGTTTGCTGCTGTTCAGCTTGAAAGGCATTTGCGGCCAGGTGTTATCGGTAGTAGGAAATTCGTAGTTGGGATCTACATAGCAAAAGGGATCACCCACAAGGGGCTCATGAATTTTGTACCCTCCCGGATCAATCAACACCTTGGTGGTAATGCCTTTGTTGGCTGCCATCGAGCCGCTTGTTTTGTCTACCAGCAATCGTGTCTCACTGTCTGCTCTAAACAGGTTTACCAGTCCTTTGTAATGATCGTCGTGGTAGTGCGAAAGAATGATCCAGTCGAATTTCGAATGTTGGATGTATTCGTTTAAAAAGGGCACTAAAATACGCTGCGAAGAGGGTTGCCCACCATCAATCAGTACCGCCTTACGAATGCTGCCGTCCGCATTTTTGGTGAGGATCACCGCAGCATCGCCATTGGTAATGTTGATCTGATAAATTTCCAGCGTTTGGGCGTGGCCGGTAATGAAGAGCAATGCACAAATTCCAGCAAGGAAATGGCGCAGTAGGGGCGTTATGTAGTGGTGCAGGTTCATTTGGTTTTGTGATGGCATAAAATGGGTATGGTTACGATTTTATTTTCATCGGCCGCTAAACCACTTTTCTTCACCATGGCAGTGGTTGGCCCCTGGGCTTTTGCTTTTTGTGGGGCAGGCAGGCAGTAAATGGTATACATACTCGCATTGCTTATGGGATGTGGTTCAGGAGGAAATCCAATGACAGGAGCAAGTTTCACTTCGATCTTGTAATGATTTTGATCGCCCATCAACGCTCCGGGAAGCATGTCGGTAGCAGTGATGACGGCTTCCCGACGGCTTATGCAAAAGCCAAGGTCATCTTGAGTGCCTTTGTTGTCGGGGTTCAATGCTTCAAAACTTTTCAGGTCAATTTCATCTTTGGGGTAAGCATAAAGCCCTGTAAACAAGAAGTTCCTTTGCGCATTGAACACGGTGGTGGTGAAAAAGCGAAGCAACGATTCCTGTCCGGGCAGGTGCCAGCCTACATTCGATCCAACCGATGTGATGAAGGAAGAAGGAACACAGGTGTTGAGCAAATCGGGGTAATTGCTTTCGTTGCTACCGTGGTGGTTGGCTTTGTACACACATACGTGGCCGGGAAACTTTCCGGGAGAAGCACCTCCAGGAGGAGTAAGGGGTTCGCTGTTGGGATAAGTGCCGTGCAGGTAAGCGGCTACTGCAGTTTCCTGGTTGATATAGGTACCATCGCTATGCCCTCCAAGGTCGCCACCGGTATAAAAGCGAAATTCCCCAAACTCCAACACCCAGGCAAAGCTAAAGTTGTTGGCATTTAAGCTTTTGGGTACTTCCCTCACGGCTTCAAACCCCGATCCATCGGGTTTAATGTTAAAGCTGTTCATGGCCACACATTTGAGGGTTACCGCTTCGCTGATGCCTGCACCATTGTCGAGCACATCAATTACAATGGGGGCTTCGAAGTAGGCCTGGTTGTCTTTCGGCGTTTCGTGGTTAAAGCCATTCCTGCCGTACATGTTGGCCACTCCTTGCAAGTACCTTTTTACCCAGGTGGCAGGGAGGTACCTGCCATCGGCATTAGTCGCCAGGTTTTTTTTATCGGGCGTGAGTTTCAGCGGTATCATGGGCCAGTTGTTGTCCGCTTTGGGAAAGGTGTAATCTGCCTGAATCGAACAATATGGTGCACCTTCCATTGGGTCGTCAATGTCGTACCCTCCTGGGTCAATCAATACACTACACGTCATCCATTTAGGCCCTTCGGGGGTATTGATTTTACAGGTTTCCAGTTCACCTTTCATCAGGTTAATCAAGCCTTTGTAATGGTCGTCGTGGTAATGCGAAAGGATGACCCAATCGAAATGGGAGTGTTGCACATATTCATTTAAAAAAGGAGCAAGGATGATTTCCGAAGAGCGTTGCCCGCCATCAATTAGTACGGCTTTTCGAATGCTGCCATCCGCATTTTTGGTGAGGATCACCGCAGCATCGCCATTGGTGATGTTGATTTGGTAGATCTCCAGGCTTTGAGCAGTACCAAACACTACCAGGCCTGTAAAGGCCAGTGCCAATACCCATCGCTGTACTATGTAGTGTATCGCTTCCATATTAGCTATTGTCTACTTGATAGGCTGCATACCACCCCATGCTACTGGTGGCATCTTCATCAGCAAATTCATTGAGTTTATTAGGGTCGCCAAAGAGGTACATGCCCGTATGCCCTTTCGATGGGAATTTGAACAGCAAGAATTTCAAGGCGATGTCGGTAAATTTCAACACGTACTCAGTACCGTTGTTGGTATCGGAGTGATAGAATAGCTCAATCTTATCGATGGTGAGCTTCAAGATGCCTTGCAGGCTAAACATGCTGGCATTGCCTCCGGTGCCGGGCAGCTTAATGTAAATGCCGGCAGCGTAACTGGTGCCTTGCTGTGTGCTTACGGTTACCGGGCTCCAGGTCACCATGATGCTGGCCACCAGGTTCACCTTCGAGGCCAGTGCTCCTAACGTACCGAGGTTGAGGTTGAACGAAATGCCATACCAGTTTTGCGATAGGGTGGTGCTGCCTTCATCAATGTCTTTATTGGCCACTGGCAGGTAGCCCAGGTCTTTAGGCGACTTCACGGTTTTCGAACTGCCATCAATCAACAGGTCGGCTCCACGCACCAGCCCGTTGATGGTGAGGGGGAAGTGGCGTGCCATGCTGGTGTCGCGTGCCAGGCTATTGGCGTAGTCGAACGACAGGTGCGTGGGATCAAACTTAAACACACGGTTCAGTCCATTGCCGTCTTCAAACGACATGTCGATGCCCAGGTTGCTGTAATTGAGCTTGTCGAACGAAAACAGGTCGATGTCGTTCACAATGCCAAAGTGCAGGTTGCCCCAAATGGAGAAGCGGGTGTTCACCCAGCCGTCGGTTTCCGAAACGGTTTTGAATTGCACCTTGGTGACTTCAACGCTATCCAAAATACGGTTGCTGAGGTTGAAGAAGGTGTCGCCTTTTTCGTTGAACAGATACGATTTCTGCCCGTCGTGGTTTTCATAACTGCCATCCAACAGCAGGGTGTTGTACGATTTCAACTCGCCATCGGCATCGGTGGTGCTGGTTACTTTGTCGTCGAACAACGAGTTGATGGCCAATTGCATTTTGCTCTTGAAACTGGTGATGGCCGAGTTTTGGAAGAGCACTTGCAGGGTCAATATCCTGTAGTCGTAATCGCCCGTGGGGTCGGGGGCAGGTTCGGTGCTGTTGATGTAGCCCGAGTCGATGTAGTCGATGAGCCCAAACATAGAGCTTTGCGTACGGGTGTCGATGTTGCCGTTGGTATCGAGGTTTATTTGGTTGATTTCAATGCCAAAATGGTGGGCATTGAGCATGTTGGTATCGATGCCTCCCAACAGTCCTTTCAAGTCTTCGGGGAAGTCGTTGAGCCCAATGTCGGCCTTCAACACCAGCATGCCATTCCAATCGGGGGCATTGATGATGTTGTATACATTTTGAAAGGCGGTGTTGTGTTCTTCTTCTACTTGTTTTACAATTTGTGCGCAGTAGTTTTGCAGCCACAACGATTGCAGGTTTACCTGGTTGCTATCGCCAATAAAGAAGTCGGTGTTCGACCACGATTGTGTTTTTTTTGCCCAGTCGATGATGGAGCCGTCGCAAAATTTAAAGAGCACCACGTTACTGAAGTCGCTATAGGCATTGGCACCTACGTTCACTTCAAAGGGCCAATCTTCAATTTTAGTGCTGTTGTAAAACACCGGTACGCCTTGCGTGGGGTTTTCTACTTCATCGCTCAGCTCGCCCAATGCTCCGGGTTTCGATACTACTGTAAATTGCTGGTTCGACTGGAAGGCATTTTTTACCTGGGGCGATACAAAGTCCAGTTCAATTTTTTCGGTGTCGCTGCCCGTGGTGGCCAGCATAATTTTTTCCCATACCTGTGCGGTATCGTCGCCCAGCACTGTTACTTGTACACCTTGTGGGGTTACAGTGAGTGTTTCGTTACCACCAATGGGTGGATGAACGCTTGAGGTAGGCGGTGGGGATACAATGTTTTTGCGTATGGGGTCGATGATTTGAAATTCAAACTGATCGATGTTGTTGATGGGCGACTCGGCACTGGTGACTTCCGGTACGCCGGCAAAGGGCACCATGGGGAAGTACTGATTGCCGCTGTCGTTGAGCACTGAAGCAAATGTGGGGAAGACCTCTAAAAAGCCGTCGTCGGGAATGCCATTTTCGTGGGGGGCAAACAACGACGAGTCAATGCTTTGCGCAAAGTAGTGGTTGTGGTGCTGGTAACCTGTGCTTTTCGCTAAACTGGTATAGGCAGTGGTGATGTGCGAGTTGGTGGCATTGTCGAGCAGTGGAATGACTTCGCCCGAAACGGAGTTGTTTTCATCTACACCCGCCACAATGGGGAAGGCGGGAGAGTAGGCGGGGTAGCCGTGTTGGAAGCACAGCATGTCGCCAGCATAAGTGCCGTGGGGCTTGGTAAAGTCGATGGTTTCGGTGCCCGACAGTCCGCAAAGCAGGTTGTTGCTGTTGGTGGTCGATTCGGGCACATCCATAATGAATGGGCCGTCGATGGTGAGGTAGGCTGGGTCGTGATTGCTTACATATTTCGACACAGGTTTTACGCTCATTACCAACTTAGCTCCGGTTTGCGGTGTTAGCGTTACGGGGTGCCCCAGGTCGGTACGAAAAAAGGAGTTGAGGGTAGCATTGCCATCAAAGGTGAAATAGCTGCGGCTGATGTTGAGCAAATCCAATGGATCGAGGTAGCCGCTTAGTCTTACTGTGCCAGATTGATTGTTGTCGAAAATGGGAAAGTAAAACGATTCTACATAGCCCTGCAAGTGTTTGGGGTCGTTGGCAAAGTACCGGCATCCTACATCGAGGGTGTCGAAGTTGGGGTTGCCAGCGGTGGTGTTGAGGCTGAGTCCGAGTTGTACACAGCCTTCTAAATTATTGTTGAATCGCACTTTTACCTGGCTTTGCGCCAGCGAATAACTGTGTGCCCCACTGTTGGTGTTGAACTGAATGAGGGTGCCCACAGGGTCGCTTATTTTAATGGTGCCTCCAGCACCGCCAACGCTAAGGCTAACGCCTTTGTTCATGGCTACGCTATAGCTCCTGAATTGCACGGTGGCAGGTTTTGCCAGCGAGCCGTTATCGGTAGGCACAGAAATTTGCTGAGTGCTCCAGGTGCTGTAACGGTCGTTGGGGTTGCTGATCCACAAGAAACGAATTTGCGCATACGCAGGCGATCCTAAGAAGGCTTGCAGGTTGCTTAAAAAGTCGGTGGTACTGCTCACCACTTCTCCTACAAACACGTACACCCCTTTGTAGGTGTTCCAGGTAGTTGCCAGCGATACAGGAGCGGCAGGGGCTGTTTGCCCCGGGTAGGGGTAAAACAGTCCTTTGCTATACCCGTCCAGTTGGTACAGTCCTGTAGTGCTTATCGGAGAAAAGGTTGCTGCTGCCACGTATTAACTGTTAAAGGTTAAGGTGTCGCCATGCAATACCGGCAGGTCGAAAAAGTCGCTGCCATTTTCGTATTCCACCAGTTGCTGGTAAGAGAATTGTACCGGTGCACTTTGTCCGAAGGTGTAGGTGGCACCAGCAGCAAATGGAGCAGTTACTACTTTGCCTGTAGACCGCTTGTAAGCGATGTTGGTGACCACTATTCCAGCACTGCCATACCCGGCAGTGGTTTGATCGGCCAGTCCTTTGGTGTAGGGCAGGGAGGTAAATTGTTCTACCAACTGCCGCACGCTGCTACCTACCGGAACATAGGTGGGCGCCCCGTTCACGAGTACCCTTACCTCAGGGGTAATCACCACCCTTCCACGGAAGAAGGTGAGGGCAACGGTAGCGGGCAACGTGTTGAAGTTCCTGCTTTGTGCATAGGTTTCGAGGTTGGCCATGGTGTCGGCAGCCAGTATCGAAACGTTGGTGCTGGCATTGGAGCTGCCATTGCCGTCGCTCGAATTGATGGTGGTGGGGTAAAGCAGCTTGTAATAAGGCTTGCGGAACCCGTTGGCATACATGTCGATGGCACCACCGCCACCGCCTACATTGTTATCTACCTCAATGGGCAGTTGCGACAGGAAGTTCGAAAATCCGGTTTCTAAATATTCGTTGCCTTGAATGGTGTAGTGGTAGCTGCCCAAATTGTATTGCGATGCGCCACCGCCAACAAAGCCGTTGAGGTCGGTGTCTTCACTGCCCACAAACTGATGGGCTTCAAAGTCGAAGGTTACCCGCATGCCGGGTTGTAGGTTCACACTGCGGTTGATGGGGTCGAACCCATAGGCGTAGTACAGTGTTTCATCAAACGTAAGGGGCATGCCTTGCACAAAGGTTTGCTGTACTTCCCACCAGGCACCAGGCAACAAGCCCAGGCCTTCCAGCGCATTCATCATGGTTTGGAATTGCGTTTTTATCGCGGCCCTGATGTTGTCGCTGCCAAAGGTCCAAATGGCACTGTTGGCCACTGCCTTAAGTTGGTAGGGTAGGGTAGCATTGCCCGTTTTTTCGATGCCAAAGGGTACTCCCGCTGCATTGGGGTCGATGCTGGCAGGAAGGGTGATGCCTTCGGGCAAGGTGGTGAACAAGTTGGGCAACCACAATGCAATGGCGGGTTTAGCATTGGGAACTGCCGGAATTTTTTCCGATCGCAAGAGGTAAGGGGTATTGCTTTCGCTGACATCAGAGAAGTAGTACCCTTGCAGCGGTACCGATGCTGGTGTGCTGGCGGTGCCTTGCGAGCTGTTGCTGATGGGGGTAACCGTTACTTCGTAATTGGTGTTGTTGGCCAATGTGGCAATCAATGTGGCATTGTTGCTGTTGGTGGTGGTACTGGCCAACGCATGGGTATTGCCTTCCGCCCACAGGTCTACCTGGTAGCCGGTAATGCCACTGCCCATCAGTACATCCCACGCGGCACTTACCTGCGCTCCATCGTAGTACACATCGGTGATGTTTACATCCGATACAACAACTTCTACAGGGGGCGAAGAGGGGCCGGTTTGACTGTCGCTATCGGCCCATACAGCCACAAAGTATTGTTTGTCGTGCGCAGGTGTTGCCGTAAAAGTAAGGGTAGTGGTGGTGTCGCCTACTTGCGCTTGTTGTGCAATGGGGTGGGTAGGGTCGTCCTGGTAAAGGATGGCGGTATAGGTATCGCCCGTGCTTTGTCCCGGGGCGCTCCAGGTAAGTGCCACCGTAGGGTCGGTTTGTTCGTTGTCGTATACCACGCTTTGAATTACCGGAGCCTGGGTGATGACTTCAATGGTGTTGCCCACCGGCCCGGTAGCTGCGCCATTTATCTTTCGTACGCCAACGGTATAAGCGCCTTCGGCAGCCAATACCACGTCCATCACTACCTTGTTGTTGTTAAAGGCAATGCTTTGCAGCAGGGTTTGATCGGCATACAATTCGGCCAAATAGTTGCCCGAATTGTTGAGGTCAATCACCAGGTTGTTGGCACTGTAGCTTACGCTTTTCACATTTTCGGTGCTGGTGAGGATGGTGGCCCTGGCAGAGGTAGGTCCAACCGCTACACCATTAACGCCATATACCGATACTTTAAAAGTGTCGGTGGTGTTCAATACACCCGGAATAATGAGCGAGTTGTTGAAGGTAGAGATGGGTGGGAAGTTGGTGACACTTTCATTGTTCACCCACATTTCTACCACAAAGCCGTTCACTACATTGGCATTCATCGCTCCCCAGGTTACCTCCGTTTGCTGACCGTTGTAATTAATGCTTTCAATGGTAGGAACAGCGGCAATCACAGCGGCCTGGTTGCTGGCAGGGCTATAGCTTTTTAACAGCTTGCCGTAAATCACTACGCTATAGGTGCCAAATTCGTCGAGGGCATAGTTGAATGTTTTCTTGCCCTGGCTGGTGCCTGCTGTGGTAAAGGTTTGCAGTAATGTACCGCCTTCGTACAACGCCAGTTTGGCAAAGGTGCCCAGGTGTTGGGCCGATACGTAAATGGTGCCATTGCTATAGCTGGTACCCGTAATTACAGGGGCTTGTGTGTGTACGGGCACTGCATTGCTCGACGGCCCTACTACAACACCTTCTTCTACATAACGTACGGCTACGGTATAGGATAAGGCAGGGTCTAAAGTGGCTTCCAAACTGGTGTTGGTAATGCCTGCATCAGCACTTTGCACCAACACCCCATCTTCATACAGCTCTACCACACACGATTCAATGCCTGTATGGTTGTTGCTCCAGTTCACGGTAATCAATTCCCCATCGTAGTATACACTATCAATGGTGGGCTTGTCGGTAACTACAGTGATGGCTTCGGTGGCACGTCCTTCCGAAATATCGCCTACAGCGCTTACCAGGAAGAAGTACGGATCGCTGCCGGTAAGGTTTTTATCAATGGTAACACTGTTGGTGGTCACATGCGTTTCGTACCACGGAGCACTGTTGATGTCGACCGTTGTTTTGTAAATCATGACCCGATAGCCGGTAATGCCTTGCTCCAACAGGTTGCTCCACGAGGCTTCAATGGTTTTGTTGGCATAGCTAAGGTTTTCCACCACTGGCACTGCAGTAATGACCGGCAGGGGCGATGTGGTAGGAATTTGGTGCAATGGGCCATACGATCCAACCACCTGGCGTTCGAGGGTGGCTTCAAAGGTTTGCCATCCTTGCAGCGGTGCCTTGTTCGAAGGAATACGAATGGTGGTGCTGCTTTGGTCCTTGGTGGGAGTCTTGTATTGCTCACCTGTTAATGGATTAGCGACTACCGGTTCGTTGAGGTAGTGGATGCCGGAAGGTGGTGTAAGGTTGGTCCATTCCACGTATACCGTGGTAGCATTCTTGTACCATATTTTGGTGAATACGGGGTCTACATTAGGCAGTGCAAAGGTGGTTTCCTTACCGGTAGCAATGGCATTGGCCGGAGCAATGGTAACGCGATAAGTTACGCCAGCATTGCTGTTTACGGCAAACTCCACATTTTCTACCATGCTTGGATTGGGAATGGTGTTGCTTTGCCACAAGATGTCTTCGCGGTACAGGTTCACCACCAGGTGGGTTGTAGCACTGTCGGATATTTCTTTACAGGTTACTTTTACCACGTTGTTGTTGTTGGATAGCTCCGTAATGCCGGGAGTACCCAACGGAACAGCTACAGGCACCGAACGGGGCCCTTCTACCACATCGTTAAAGGCTTGCACGGTAATGGTAGTACTGCCATTCAATGTGCCTTCAAAAGTAGCGGTGGTGTCGTTGGTATGAATAGGGGGGAAGGCCGTAAGTTCTGCGCCATTTTCTTCCAGCACTACCCGGTACCCTGTGGCCAGTCCCTGGTCGGTAGGCGCCCATTCTACTACGGTATTGTTGCCATCATAACTGATGTGTTCAATAACCGGAGCCATAGGAACCAGGGTTACCGCTTCGCTGGGTGGCCCTTCCGATTGCCCACTTTTGGCATAAACTACTGCATCGTACGATTCCCAGCCCGCCATGGGCAGGTTAAACGATTGGTGGTACGTATTTCCAGTAACTGGTTGCGACAATACCATTTTTGGGCCGGTGTAAATGTCAATTTTGTACACCTTCACTCCCGTGGTGTCGAGTGGGTTCCATCGCACCGTGAGTGCGTTGGAAGCAGGCACGTCGTTTTCGGTTAAAGTGGTGGCATTGTCTACATGAATTACCACTGGTTGTTCGGTTACAATTTGCTCGGGATCGGAAAGAGGGCCTTTCGATACGCCTTCTACCAGCCGCACCCGTACGTCGTAATCGCCACTGCCCAGCGGCATAATGATGGTGCCCGAAGCGTCTTCTACTTCTACGCTGGAAATGAGGGTGCTGCCATCGTAAATGCCCATTTCATAGCTGTCGTCGGTATCGTCGGTGTTCCAGGTGGCATGGGTTGTTACTTTGTCGTAGCTCACCGAATCAATGGTTACGGTATCGATGATGCTACTCACCGGAATACTGGCCGGCCCTTCGGTTTTGCTGCCCACTGCGTTTACCACCACATACAAATCGAAATAAGTCATTTCAATATCGATTTCCATGTAGGTGCCCGTGGTGTATACCGGAGGATAATTGGTGCTGGTTTCGCCATCTTCCATCAGGCTTACCAGGTAGCCGGTTACGCCTTCTTCATTCAAGGCATCCCACGAAATGGCAATGCGTTCGCCATCGTAGTCGACCTCCGTAATGGTAGGGGCAGCGCTAATTACCGTTACCTTATCGCCTTCAGGGCCGCGGTTGTCTTTGGTTTTGGCATACAGGTTTATGGTATACGATTTCCAGGCCACCAGGGCATAGTTGAAATCGTATTGGTAAACATCGCCTCCTTTTACTGTTTCGGTGTGTACCACGGTGTTGCCGTCGTACAGTTGAATGATGTAGTCAGTGGCTCCTTTTACCGTGCTCCAGGTAAGGGCAATGTTGGGCAACAAGGCCTGGTTGTGCAACGGATCGGTAACCACCACGTTTTGAATTACCGGTGCTTCATCGAGTAGGGTAATGCTGTTGCTTTTCGGGCCGTAAGAGATGCCACTGTTGAGCGATACAAATACATGGTAAACGTTGTCGGCTTCCAGTTGAATGCTGATGGTGCCCGTGGTGCCATTTACTTCTTGCGAAGCAATGATGGTAGGACCGTCGTAAATCACCATGGTATAGGTGTCGGCACCGGTTTCGCTGTCCCAACTGGCGGTAACACTGCTGCCGTTGTAGGAGGCTGTTTCGAGGGTGGTGCTTTCCGTAATAATGGGTTCTGGAGCAGAGGCAGGGCCTTCGCCCGCAGCGCTGGTGGTTTGCACAATTACGCTGTAATTGTTGCCCGTAAGCCCCGGAGCATTGATGGTTACTTCATCGTTTACCACATGCATGGGAGGGTAGGCGGTAACAGGGTCACCATCTTCCAACAGGGTCACCAGGTAGCCGGTGATGTCGGCATTTTGGAGCGGCTTCCACTTCACCAACACATTGGTATTGTTGTAATACACTTCTTCTACCACCGGGGCTGCAGTAACCAGTCCACTCAATACAGTGCTGGGGCCCGTGCTTTCACCTGCAGCGGTATATCCGTATATTTTAATGTTGTACGATCGCCACGGCTCAAAGTCGTAGTCGATGGTGGTGGTGGTGTCGCTTTTATCCGTGAGCTGGTTGCCGGTAAGGTAGGTATCGCCTTCGTACAGGTTGGCGTAATACCCTTGTACATTGCTAATTTCGTTCCACTGCACGGTTACGGCATTGTCTGCATGGTTGATGTCGACTTCGGTAACGGTGGGTGCGGTTTGTATGATGTACATGCCATCGTCGGGCATGCCTACAGCGGTGCCCACAACGGCTTGTACCTTCACCAGGTACTTGATTTGGTCGTTGGGGTTGAGGGCAATTTCAATGGAGCCACTGGTGTTGTAGGTATTGATGCTTTTGAGCAGGGTGTCGTCTTCGTAAATGCCCATGATGTAGCTGTCGGCACTGGTACTTTTCCAGGTGGCGGTTACCAGGCTGCCATTGTAGGCAGTGGTGATGATGCTGGTGGTCATGGTGAGCACACCTACAGGGGTTGAAGTAGGGCCTGCAGCCACGTCGCTCAAAGCTTGTACCACCACGGTAAAGTCGTTGCTGGTAGTAGGCACAGCGTAGGGGAGGGTAGCATGGTTGGTTTCTGCATATACTGGAGGGTAGTTGGTGCTTGCTGCGCCATTTTCCAACAGGCTTACTTCGTAGCCGGTAATCCACGATTGCAATACCGGGTCCCAACTCACATCGAGGGCGGTTCCCTGGTTCACCACCTTCACGTTTTCAGGTGTTGCAGTCACTACATTGGTTTTCCTGCTCCATCGGCTGGAGTTTTCAGCGCTTTGTGCCATTACCCGCACCTTGTATTTGCGCCATGCTTCTGCTCCGGCTAACACCAGCGTGGCAGGGCTGCTTTGGTTGGTAAGGGTTTGCAATTCGGTGTTGCCATCCAGCAGTTGAACAGAGTAGTTGCCTTTGTAGTTGTTTACAGCGTCCCAATGCACTTCTATTTTGCCTGCAAACTGGTTGCCTGTGTAGTCTGCTATGGTAATGTTGGGCACATCGGTAAGGATGTCTACCGGCCCCGATAAAGGCCCATAGGCCTGACCGTCTACCGATCGTACACGGGCATTGTATTGCCGCCATTCGTCGAGGGGTACTTCTACCAATGCCGATTCGCTGTAGGCAATTTGAGTGCTCAACAAGGCGTCTTGCTCAAAAATGCTCACTTCGTAAAAATCGGCACCCGTTTCGGCCTGCCATCCAATGGTTACCAATTGGTTGGTGTAATGGGCGGTAAGCTGATCTATGGTATGGGTATTAATATGGAAAGGCTGACTTACCGGTCCCTGGCTGGCGGGGTCGCTGGCCTGCACCGTAACATAAGCAGCATTGTTGGGCAGCTTAAATGTTTGTTGCAAAGCATTGGTGGGCATAATGGGCTTGGTGGGCCTGTTGTTGCTGTTGTAACAAATAAGTTGGTATACCGTGCCCGACGAAGGGTAAAAGTCTTTGGGTACCGACCAGTAGGCGGTAACCATGTTGCCATCTACCACCACTTTTTCGATGGTGGGCGGGTTGATGGTGAGGTTGTTGTTGTTACTCCACGGCCCTTGCGTTACCCCATTGGTGGCTTGTACAGCAATGGAGTACACACTACCAGGTTGCAAGTAGTTTTGTGGGGTAAGGCTGCCCGTGCCATTGCCAGCACGGTTGGTTTGAATCACCACATTGTCTTTGAGCAAGAGCAGGGCATAGCTGCATCCCGAAGGCATGTTGCTTACATTAAAGGTAGCGTTGATTACCGTACCGTCGTAGGTTACATTGCTCAATACCGGAGCAGCAAGCAAGGCTGTTACCTTGTTGTCGGGAGGACCCATTACCCGGTCGCTGTGGGCATATACTTGTAGGTCGTACGTGTTGGCCGGGTTAAGTTGGTTGATTTTCAGTGAGGTGCCAATGGTATCGTAGTGGGTAGGACTTCCTCCATTTTCCGATACCATTACGGTATAGCCTACATCGTCGCCATGTACTGCGGTCCATTCCATGGCCAATTCACCACCGTCATAATTGGCTTGTAAAATGGTGGGAGCATCAGCAATGGGTGTTATTGTTTCCGATACCGGGCCGGTGTTGTTGCCAGCCAATGCCTGTATGGCAACGGTGCCATAGTTGGAAGAGGCAAAGGGTACGGAGGCCGGACTGGAGGCAACACTGTGGAGGGTGGTTTCCAATCCGTTGGTGGTGTTTTGAGTCACTACCAGTTGGTACCCATCCACGGCATCGCTGCTTACCTCATCATAGCTTACGGTAAGGGCGTTGCCGTCGTATCGCACTTCAACAATTGCAGGGGTTTGGGTCACCACATTTGCGGGGGCTGAAAGCGGGCCAAATGAATGGCTGTCGTCGATGGCTTGCACCAATACCTGGTATTGTCCGGCATTGGTAGCGGCATCAAATTGTGCGGTGGTGCCTTGTACTTTTTGATGTGCAATGGGGGTTCCATCCAGGTACAACCACGCTTTGTAGCGGTCAGTGCCGGTAGCGGCATTCCATGTGGCTGTAATGGCCTGGCCGCTGTTGGTGGTTTGTACGTTGGTAACTACCTCGCTGTTGAGGTAGAATTTAGGGGTGAGTGGGGCGGAAGAACCGCTGGCACTCATTTGTAGTTGCAGGTAGTAGCCGTTGCCGGGCTTGTAATTGCCGGGCAGGTTAAAGGTTTGCTCAAACCCGTTAGTGGGCATCGGAGGGATGCCGGCCGGCCGGCCATTGGCCTTGTATAAAAATAGGGCATAGGTAGCGTCGCCTGGGGCGAGGTAGCTCAATGCCGATTCCCAATGGGCGGTGGCAGTATTGTCGTTGTTAATCACCAATTTGGTGATGGTAGGAGGAACAGTGAGCAGGTTGCTGCTGGTGCTTAAAGGACCGTATACAACTCCCTTGTTGGCTTGTACGGCAATGCTGTATAGGCTGTTGGGTTGAAAGGCGTTTTGTGGGGTAAGCGTGCCACTGCCGTTGCCGGCACCGTTGGTTTGAATTACTTCCCCATCTTTGAGCAACAATAGCGTATAGCTGGTACCCGAGGGCATGCCACTTTTATCGAAGGAGGCATTGATGGTGGTACCGTCGTAGCTCACTCCGGTAAGGGATGGTGCTTGCAGCAGCAGGTTGGTTTTGCCATGTGCCGGCCCTATCGAGCGACTGTTGGTGGCAAAGAGCTGCACCGTATACGCAGCAGTAACATTGAGTGCATCGAGTACCAACCGGGTGCTATCGGTAGTATAGGTGCTTACACCACCACCGTTTTCTGCTACCAATACAATATAGCCTTCAGCGCCACTTACGGCAGTCCATTCGAGCTGCAGTTCCTGCCCGTTGTAGTGGGCTTGAACCATGGATGGAATACCGGTAATGGGCTCCAGCGATTCAGAAATTGGCCCTGCGTTATTGCCATTAACGGCCTGTATGGCAATGGTATTGTAGTTGGTGTCGTCCATGGCCATGGAGGCCGGACTTTTGGTTACCGTTTTAGTGGTGGTGGTGAGTCCGTTGGTGGTATTTTGGGTAAGCAGAAGGTGGTACCCGGTGATGTGTGGATCATCAATTTCATCGAAAGTCACCACCAGCTTGGTGCCGTCGTATACCGTTTGAATGATTTCAGCGTGCTGGGTCACGACCTCTGCCGCAGGAGAAAGCGGGCCATAGGCATTGTCGGTATTCACCGATTGCACCATTACTTCATACGTATTGGCTTCGTTGGTAAAAAGGTCGAATTGGGCTGCTGTACCGCTTACTTTTTGATGTTCAATGGGCTCCCCATTTTGGCAAAGCCACACTTTGTAGCGCTCGCCACCTGTGGCGGCATCCCAGGTTACTACAATAGAGTTGCCGGCATTGTTGGTTTGTACGTCGCTTACCACCTCACCGTTGAGGTAGAAAGGGGCAGTCATGGGAGCCATCGACCCACCGGCACTCATTTGTATTTGTAGGTAATAGCCAGTATCGGGGCTATAGCCTCTGGGGAGATCGAACGTTTGTTGAAACTGATCGGTGGGCATGATGGGCAATCCTGCGGGTTTGCCATCGGCTTTGTAAAGGAACAAGGCATAGGCTACCGTACTGCTTGGTGCCAGGTATGCCAACGAAGCATCCCAATGGGCAGTAGCGGTATTGTTGGCATTGATTTCGAGTTTAGTGATGGTAGGTGGTGTTTGCAATACTTCGAGGAAGGAGGAGCGTGGCCCCCTGGTACCTGCCGATACGGCTCGTACTGCTACCGTGTAGGCATTGCCCATTTGCAAGGGCGCATCGGGTGTTAAGCTGCCACTATTGGCCCCTGCTTTTGCGGTTTGAATGGTTTTTCCATTTTCGTACAGGTGGATGTGGTAGGCATAGCCTGCTGGTGCATTTGGAATGGGGTTGAATCCTACATTAATGATGGAACCATCGTAGGTAACGTTGTTGATTTCAGGCGCATCAACAATAATGGCCTTTCCTTTTGAGGGTTGACTGCTGGCGTTGCCGCGAAAGGCGGTGACCACCAATTTATAGGTAAGGCTCGGTGCAAGGGCAGTGCGCCACTCGATGTCGGAATCAACGGTGGTAATGCTATCCACCACCGTGTTGCCATCCATTACAGCCACCAGGTAGGTGAGGGGCGCGCGGTCTACCAATGCGCTCCAACTGGCTTTGAGCCGGTTGCCCTGGTAATCTACCGAAGCAATTTTTGGCGTGCCCTGGATGGGCGATACCGGATCGGAAGGCATTCCATAGGTGAAGTTACCCTCGGCCTGTACGGCTACTTCGCAAAATTCGCCTGGCGATAGGGTGAGGGGAGTACTGGTTTTGGTGGGGGAAGTAGCCTGTACCTCTTGCACATTGGTGTTGCCATTAATGGCTGTGGTAATGATTACATAAAAGCCAAAGATATTGGGCTCGCTGAGCTTGTTCCAAAACACCTTAAGGTCTTGCCCATTGTAGTAGATGCCTGTAATTTCAGGCTTTTCGGTAAGGATGTCGGTGGGCGTGCTGGGCACACCATAGGCACCGGCATCGTTAATTGGTTGTACTATTAAGGTATAGCTCGACAAATTGGTTAACGCCATTTCAAAAAGGGCCACCAGTCCGGAAACCTCTTGTGAAGCAATTTCGTCGTTATTGCTTAAGATGGTGACCTTGTATTTTGCGGGTGCAGGTGAAGGAGCGCCCCAGGTGGCCTGGATGGTGCTGCCGTCGTAGTATACCTTCATGGTGGTTTGGTCTACCTGCTGACTGTTGAAGTAGAACTTTTCGCTGGTGCTGCTGTTGCTGCCATTGTCGGCCAACGATAAGGTGATGTATCCTCCATTGGCATCGTAACCAGTGGGCAGCTCGAACGTTTGGTGCAGCTGGTCGGTGGGTTGGATGATGCTTTTGGTAGGCTTGTTGTTGCTGTTGTACAACTTAATGTAGTAGCCGGTTTGTCCAACCGTAGCAGCATAACCCGGCACATGTTTCCAGTGTGCAGTGGCAGTGTTATCGCCATTCAGTACCAGCTTTTTTACCACCGGTGTGTTTACAATCACCGCATACATGTTGCTGTAAGCACTGTTGGGGCTGCCCGTACCCATTACCGCTACCGTATAGCGGTTGGTGGCCTGCAACGATGCCGTAGTTACGAGGGTGCCCTGCCCAATACCAGCGGTAGCAGCCTGAATGGGAACCCCATTTTCGAACAAGATAACGGAGTAGGTGGTATAGCTAAGTCCCGTGTTGGTAAACGCCACATTGATGGTGTTCGAGTTAAAATCGAAGGTAACATTAGTGAGTACGGGAGCCGGGCCACTGCCGGGCGTAGCGATTTCTGTGTAGGCCATGATTGTAGGTGTTAAGCGTGGTTACGCCTTTTGCTTTTTTTGTTCTTTCAAATGATTGAGGTAGTCTTGATGCCACTCTTTGGGCAACCGCTGTAAAATGGTGCCCACCTTTTTGCGTTCTACTTTGGTAAAATAGCGTTGCATCGCATTGTCGCCTACCAAAAGGCCATTGGCAAAAATCGTGGTGTTGTCGTTGCCAATGGGCGGGTTGTTCGAACCGTCGGGATTCACCAGGTTAAAGTTGTACACTTTACCTTTGTATTTCACCCTGCTGGCTTTGGTAACTACCGATATGCCATCGCTAGAAGAAAGGATGTCGCCTACCTTCAGGTTTTTGGCGAGCTTCACCCCATCGGGAGTAATCATAGGGTGATCTTCCGTCACAGCTACATCGAGCTTATCGTCGGTGTTGATGACCACTACCGGATCCTTTTCCATGCCCCAAATGGTGTCTTGTACTTTTAATACCCGTCCGCTGAGGTCGGCCTTTACCAGGTCGCCTACGTTTACTTTTTCTACCATCTTGGTGCGGCCGTTGGCCATGGTAATTTTGGTGCCCGCCACTAAGCAACCCCAGGCAAACTGTATGGGAGCTACATGCGCCTTGTTAATAGGAGAGGTAGGGGTTACCGGGTCGTTGTTGATGTAGATGGAAATGCCATTGGCGTTAGAGCTTTCGGTGTGTACGGTAAAACTCATGTTCATCACCAACGGCGTGTTTTTGCTCCACGGGTTTTGGTTAAAGCGCGCACCGCCATCGTAGCCAGTACCGCCAAAATCCCATTGCAATATGTTGCCCCCGTCGTTGGGGTTCAATACTTTAAAGTAGCTGGCAAAATTGCCTTCGTAGTTCACGATGTCGGAATTCATGCCTACGGCACCACCTTCTTCTTGTTTTACAATGTATATGCCACCGGTGATGTTATCGGCCAACGGTGTTTTGATGGCCGAATAAAAAATCACTTCTCCTTTAATAGGAATGGCACAGTCGGGGTAGCCGGTGTTCGAATCCCGAACAATGTTGGTAAAGTTGTAGTCGCAATCCTGCCCCTGGTTGGTGGTTCGGTTCAAGCCAATTTTCACAAAGCTGGGGTCGTGGCTGGCTCCCTTGTACACCGGATCATCTACCCGTGGTCGGGTGGCTGGGTTGCTGGTAGCTACTGCCATCACACTTTTGGTGACCGGCACCTGGGTATCAAAAGGCACATAGGTGTAGATCATGTGTGCTTTTACCCCATTTTTAGGGTTCTTTACCACTCCATTGGCAGAGGCCGTAAGGTATTCTCCATTGTCGAATTCGGTCAGTATGGTAGGTTCACCAATGGGCTCACTGGTGGTATCTTCCAACAGTTGCAGGTGCATCATGGTCATGATGCTTCCTCCCGGAATGGTGGTCATGCCATTGCAGGCGTAGTTTACCCCATCTGCCGAAGAAAGGTCGGTAATGGCACCTACTGCTTCTGTAGGAACAGGGCCTGCAGCAGGGGCACTCCTGCGTTGCCGCTTAAAACCATCGCCTTCCTGGCTGGCGCTCTTTTTGCGCTTCATGCGTTGCACCTTGGCTTCCTGGCGTTGCTTCTTCAACATCTTCATGAGCTGTGGCGACCGCTTTTCATCGTGCCCGCCCTGTTTCAACTTTTGAAGAATGAGGGTGTTGTCATCGTCATCGCCCTGGTCCAACTCCGTGTGTACCAATGCGGTGCTTCTCTTTTTTATCCGCTGAATGCGCTTTTTATCTGCGAGGGTAAACTTGGCCAGGGCACCCTTAGTGCCCGGCCTTTTCTTTTGGTCCGACATACTTATTTGGTTTTTAGTGGTTATTAAGAGGTGGTTTAAGCCTCGTTACAAGAATACCCTATTCTATACAAACAATTAGGGACAAAAAAGACAGCTTCAGGACAACGGAATACAACAGGTAGGGACTTTTTTTAAGGTTATTTACTTGATTCACAAGATGTTGCGATCGAATGCTTTGGACATCGACTCTTGCCTTGGGATAAGTGTGAGGGGTGGATGAGGTACCAGGAAATACACATTAAAGTACACGTCGTTGCGATCCCGACCTCGTGGAGCGTTGGGAGAAGCAAGCTCTCAAGGCACCTTTGCTGGTGATGGACTCCTGCCTGCGCAGGAGTGAGACGTGGAGGGCGTGTTAGAGGGAATAGGGTGGCTGACGGTGACGGGATAAGCATGGGGAGACATGTTACTGTCCCGATAGCCATCGGAGTGCCTGCGCAGGAGTGTTTGTGTGGTTGATGAAGGAGAGCGGATCACTCTGCCACTTGGGAGATATGGTACGAAAGCGAGTGTCTGAGTGTCCGCCTCAGGCGGATTGTATCCCTGCCAGTGTCTGAGTGTTTTACTGCGAGTTACGAGCAGCAAAATGTATCCCTGCCTGTCGGCAGACAGGGAAGACCGGGCAGGCGGGGAAGACCGAGCGTGAGCGTGAGTATGTAGTAGTGAGTATACAGGAGTGAAAACGGTGGGTAAACTACGACATGGTCATGTTCAGCACATCATATAGTCATGTTCGGAAGGCCATGCAGTCATGTTCAGCACATCATATAGTCATGTTCGGAAGGCCATGCGGTCATGTTCAGCACATCATATGGTCATGTTCGGAAGGTCATGCGGTCATGTTCAGCACATCATATGGTCATGTTCAGAAGGTCATGCGGTCATGTTCAGCACATCATATAGTCATGTTCGGAAGGTCATGCGGTCATGTTCAGCACATCATATAGTCATGTTCGGAAGGTCATGCGGTCGTGGGTAGCACATCATGTAGTCATAGGTCAACCATCATAGGGTCGTGGGTAAAACGTCATGTGGTCATGGGTAAAACATCACATGGCCGTGGGTAAACATTGAAAGCCCATGGGTCAACCATCAACGTTCATGGGTAAACATTGAAAAGTCAATGTTTACCCTACAGCAGATTATACGGTATGTTTTTGTTCGAAATTGTTGTTATAGCTGCAACAAAGCCGTTTGAATTTTTTTAAACGGATAATTTTCATCCTGTTGCTTTTCATAGTGGCTCAATGGCACTTTTTTGCCCTGTTTAGACATGTATAAAAATGAAGAATTTTAAATGGAATTGACCCGTAACACATCGATGGTTAATTTAACTTTAGGGTAAATCTTTCATATGATGCGCTTATCAATTATTGCAACGTTGCTTCTTACTCCGCTTTTCCTGCATGCTCAGAATTACGAAGTATTTGTGAGCGGACGTACCACCAGTACCGTGAAGAAGTACGATGAGTTGGGGACCTACCTTGGCGATTTTGTGACCTCGGGCTTAGGCGGGTTGGCACAAACAGAAGATATTTTGTTTCACCCAGACGGCAGTGTATTGGTATCGGGCTTTGGCAGCAGTGCCATTAAGCGTTACGATGGCATTACTGGTGCATTTATGGGCGATTTTTCATCAGGATATACCTTGTCGCAACCATCGAAAATGGCCATGGGTCCCGACAGTTTAATCTACATTACACAATGGGCAGGAGATTCTTCAGTGGTGCGGTTCGACCTCAACGGAAACTTTGTAGACCAGTTTACTGGAGCATTGAACAGTGCATTGATGCATTTGTGGGATGCCGACACCAATTTTTATGTCACCGAATTTGGCAATGGCTCGAATGGGGTAGTGCACCAATTTGATAAGGATGGCAACGACCTGGGGATATTCATTAACAGTGCTGTATTGCAAGGTCCCACAGGCATGTGGAGAGACAGTACCGGTGATTTTTTTGTGGAAGACTGGACCACGGGAAGGGTACAACAATTTGATAGCCTTGGCGTGTATGAAGGAATATTCATCAGCGGCATGTCTCAACCGGAAGGCATTGCATTTTTACCCAATGGCGATATGCTTATAGGCGATTGGGGTTCGGACCTGGTACACCGGTTTGATGCCATGGGCGGTATGCAAACCACCTTTACCAGTGGCAATGGATTGGGCGATCCCAATGCGGTGAAAGTAAGGTTGAATCCAACAACGAGCATTGCTACAACAGATGAAATAGAGTTTGCCCTAACCTACCATCGAGCGCGCCACCATATCAAAATTATTACACCGGTGTGGTTAGCAACAGGTAGTGTAAGCATTTATGCCATTGATGGGAAATTGATTCAAACTTCCACCATCAATGCTGCTCAAGGAACCATCACTCTTCCAATTAAATCGAAGCTTGCACCAGGCACTTATGTTGTTCAAATGAACTACCGCCTCTCCAATGGGGCAGAGCACCGCGTGTGGGAACACAAATTAATGGTTGCTAACTAGTAATAAAACACCTCCTCACATCACTCCCGCTCGGTCTTCCCTGTCTGCCGACAGGCAGGGATACTTTTTGGGTTCACGCTGTTCACCCAAAACACTCAGACACTCGCTTCTCACTAACTTCTGTATACTCACTCCTCACATCACTCCTGCGTAGGTACTCCGATGGCTATCGGGGCTACATGCCCTCCTCGCATCACTCCTGCGCAGGCAGGAGTCCATTATCAGCAAAGACGTGTATCTTAATGCATACTCCTGCATACTCCTGCATACTCCCTTCTGTATACTCCCTCCTCACATCACTCCCGCTCGGTCTTCGATACTTTTTGTGTTCACGCTGTTCACCCAAAACACTCAGACACTCGCTCCTTACTAACTTCTGTATACTCACTCCTCACATCACTCCTGCGTAGGCACCCCGATAGCTATCGGGGCTACATGCCCTCCTCGCATCACTCCTGAGCAGGCAGGAGTCCATTATCAGCAAAGACGTGTATCTTAATGCATACTCCTGCATACTCCCTTCTGCATGCTCGCTCCTTACAAACACTCCTGCGTAGGCGCCCCGGTGGCTATCGTGGCACCAGCAAAGGTGCCCTGGGAGCTTACTTCGTCGTCCGCCTGAGGCGTAACTCCTCGTAATGACGCGTGCTAATGTGTATTTCCTGGTACCTCATCCACCCCTCACAAACACTCCTGCGCAAGCGCCCCGGTGGCTATCGTGGCACCAGCAAAGGCGCCCTGGGAGCTTACTTCGTCGTCCGCCTGAGGCGTAACTCCTCGTAATGACGCGTGCTAATGTGTATTTCCTGGCCTCCTCACGTCCCCTCATACCCCCCCCTTTTTAGGTCAAAAACGGAAAATAAAACAGGGGTTAATTGACTGACAATTAATTGTTTGTGATTTTTCGGGCGCAAAAAAACAGGTCAAAATCAGAAAATGTGTCTTTGATAAAAAAAAGGAGTTGCAAGACCTTTGAACCGATGACATACAAGCATTACAAATTACAATTCATATGAATCGAATGAAAGCATCCTTTTTGGTAGGCCTGTGCAGTATACTGTTGGCCTTTTTCGCGCATACCACACACGCGCAACAAACCAGTGTGGCACAAGAATTGGCCAACCACATCAACCCGTTTACGGGCGATTTTAACTACCAGGTTCCCCTGCTGAATATTACCGGACCCAATGGCGAAAATTTCCCCATTCAGGTGAATTATACCGCCGGCATTAAAACCAACCAGGAAGCCAGCTGGGTAGGCCTGGGGTGGGACCTCAACATCGGTGAAATACGCCGACAAACCAATGGCGTGGCCGACGACTGGAAAGACGAAACGTTGGAGCACAAAACGTATGACGGAACCACTGCTGCTGCACAAACGACCGAGACAACCGATTTCTATGGCCCGGTGCATTTCAAGGATTACGATTACTTGAATACCGGCCATGCCATGGACACCTACCAAAGCGACCGTTTTGTAGGGCCGGGCGAAAGCATGTTTGAAGCCCCCGATTACGATGCTTACTTCGTAAGTGGTCCCGGCATCAGTGGCGAAATCAACCCCAACCTGTTTGAATATGCTTATATGGAGCATAAGAATTTTAGCGACGTGGTGTTTGCCGGCTCAGGGAACGACCCCTACCACCAGGCGTTTACCCAACGCCCTACCTTTCGATTCCGCAACGAACCTTGCGCCCAAATTAGCGCCCCATATTACGGGCACAGCGATTACGATGCTACGCTCAACGAATTTGCTACCGAGCTCACCTACAGCTACTTGCAACTGGCGACCAACACGGCTTACTATGCCTTTAAAACCCCTTTTAACCTTACCAAAGACTGGTCGGCTTACGACGCAAACAAAATCACCAAATACACGGGCGACTATACCAATACCAATGGTGAAAATACCATGTGGGGGGCCAACTACATCGAATACTTCACCAACCAGGAAATTCGCAACCACCATCATTATGTGAACGGGCAGGGGGGGACTGCTTCCGATGAAATAGATGGCTTTTTAGACTTTGAAGTGGTGGCTGGAAGTGGCGATCGCGACGATGCCAACCAATACGATCCCGATGGCATTGGAGCCTTTCGCATCACCAACCCTTCGGGCATTACCTATCACTATGCCTTGCCCGCTTATTCGCTCGATGAAAAAGTAAGCACCTTCGACCTCGACGACAGCTTTAACATGAAAACCGGTGCCGGCGTTGGCGAACTCAACACCTATACCAAGAACGCCCGGTTTGCTTACAGTTGGAAGCTCACTGCCATTACCGGCATCGACTATGTAGATGCCAACAACAACGGTGTGGCCGATGCAGGCGACACCGGCTTTTGGATGGCCCTCGACTACAGCTTGTGGCTCGACGACTTTAAGTGGCGCAGTCCGTTTTACGGCTACCACTACGACTTGATCGACAAGCGCCACCCTCAGCAATACAAAGAAGAACCTCAGGCAGACGACTATGGCCGGCAGGGTACGGTTACCGAAGGCACCACCCAGTTGTACTACCTCAACACCATTAAAACTGCTACCCAAACGGCCTACTTTGTTAAAGACGTGCGCATGGATGCCCACGACGTGAACGAAGTGCCCAAGTTGCGGTTGGATAAAATTGTGCTGCTCGACAACGACGACATCAACGGCAGTTGGTTTGACCATGCCGACGAGCTGAACCCCACCGAATATGCCGGCTTAACCAACGACATTGTAGAAAATACCATCAATGCCGAACAGTACAGCCAGGACCGGACCGCCATTGAAGCGGTCTCGTTGAAAACGGTAGAATTTGCCTACAGCTACGACCTCTGCAAAGGGGTGTACAACAACATCAACAATACCACCAATACCGGTACGGTAGACTTTGGTCTTGTACTGGATGTATACCACGAAGTAAGCAGCCAAACCGTAACTACAGGGGGCAAGCTCACCTTAACCAGCATTGCCACCTACGAGCATGCACACGATACCATTTACCCGGCTACCGACTTTGAATACAACGCTGCCAACCCCGATTACAACCACGAACAAAAAGACTATTTCGGCTACCACAAGCGCGATTTCGACACCAATGTAAAGCGCGGCTATACCACCCCTGATGTGGGTGGGGTAGCAGGTTCGCACAGTGCGGTAGATGCCTGGTCGCTCAGTAAAATTCATACCCCCATGGGCAGCACCATTAACGTGGAATACGAAAGCGATGTATACGTAGGGGTAGGGTACAACTCCGCCTCGAAAATGCCCGCGGCCCCGGAGCGCATGTTTCGCCTCAAGGACGTTACGTTTGGTAGCAATTATAAATGGGTGACCCTGGAACTGCACGACGACGATGGCCTCACCATTTTGGATGGCCCAGGGGTGAACAACAGCAGTTTGTACTTTCAATACACTTGCGGTAACAATAGCAATTGCACCGAAGCCTTTAACGACGGCAACTTTACCGGGGAGGTAGACGGTGGTGTTATCGAAGCCCATAGTGCTGCCAGCATGTGTGATGGCTGTGGCACCACCTCCTTTAACCAGGTGAACGGCTACGGCTGGTTAAAAATTCATCTCGACAGCGTGTATGGCGGTGGATTGCGGGTGAAAGAAATTAACATTGAAGAACCCGTAACCGGTGAACGCTATCGCTTACAACCGCTATACACCGAAGGCATTTGCACCACCGAACCCGATGTGTTTTCGCACACCGAATTTGGCACGCTCAAATTTTCTAAAGCAGGAGGCGACCGCCATGCCTTACCGCCCATGGTAGGCTATTCGAATACCCACCTGCGCTTTGTGGGTGATAACAACGATTTGCTGGGCAGCACTGCCTACCACTTCAACAACTACCGCGATCCGTTTTCCATTACGCGGATCAATGCGAACAACGTTACTTCGCATCCCGATATCAACCAGGAGGATTTAACTTCGGGATATCCCGGCTTCAATAATGTGACCTACCATTGTGAAGTAGTGGTATGCGACGAAGACAACAGCAACTACGGCCAGGTGCGCAAGGTGGCGCACCACGACAAGCACGGCACTGAGCTGGCTTCCACCGAATTTGAATACGGCCGCCTGCTCGACAAAAAAGCACGGGTAGAAGAAGTGTTTTTCAAACGCTTTTGGGTAGACAGCGACGACCAGTTCAGCACCACCTTCTTCAAACGACGCTACCAAAACCAGCTGCGTCGTAAAATTACCCGCCAGGATGGCCTTACCACCTACACCACTTACAGCGAGCGCGATGCCCTTACCGGGGTACCCACCAAAACGGTGATTACCGACCCTACCGGCCCCAACACCACGTTGGAGGTAAGCCCTGCCTTTCGCAACAACAGCTACAGCGCCATGGGGGCCAAAACGGTAGACCCTGCCTACCAAAACATTTTGCTGCCTGTGGAAACTGAAAAAGTGACCCGCGGCACCGTACTCACTGCCGGATCGCACACCGTGTGGGACGATGAGCATGTGTACCGCGTGTACGATACCGGTACCGACCGTTACATCCGCGATACGCTCACCACCATTTGGGCGCCAGAGCAAACCTACACCTACAACGGCGAGGCCAGCACCGCCAACTGGAAACAGGTGGGCGAGCTCATGCTGATGGGCGACCGCGATTTGGTGTACGACCAAAAAGACATGAAAAACTACCATGCGGCCTCGAAGTTTGGTTACGACAACCGCTTTAAAACAGCGGCAGTGACCAACTGCAACTACCCCAGCTTTACCCACACCAGCTTTGAAAGCACCATTGATGTGGGCAGTCCCGGGGGCACCATTTACTTTGAAGGCGAAGTGTCGAAAGGCCAGATGCAACACGCTTCCGATGCCAATGTAACCGCCCACACGGGCAACTACGTGGCCAACGTTGGCTCCGGCAAATACGGCCCCTCCTTCAAGCAACAAGTGTTGGAAGAAGACCGCAACGGACTAAAAATTGCCCACGGCATTCACACCGGCCGTACCTACCGCGCCAGCGTATGGGTACATGAAGACACCCCCGCCGATGCCAAGCTCATTGCCGACATCGACGGCAGCGACGATGGAGGCCAGTACACCGACTTCCACCAAATAAGGAAAGACGATGCCAACGCGGTGAAAGTAGGGGAGTGGATCTTGCTTACCCTCACCTTCCACCTGCCCGAAGACTATGTATCGACCGGAGGAACGGGCAACAACGATGTGCGGGTATACCTCTACAACCCCGATGCGGGAAGCACCGGCAACAACGCCTACTTCGACGACTTTAGGGTACACCCCATCGATGCCCCTGTAACCGGTTATGTGTACGACGAGCGTCGCGGACTGGTGACCCACGTGCTGGGCAACGAAAACTTCTTTACCCGCTACGAGTACGACGATGCAGGCACCCTCATCAACACCTATGTGGAAACCGAAGCAGGAGAAAAAATTACCAGCAGCATCAGCTACGAATTTGCTAAAGACCAATAAACGAACGCCATATCCTTTTTATCATGAAAACAATTTGCTTCATATTATGCCTGTTGGCGACTACCCTCGCTGGAGCGCAAACACCAGCAGCTCCCACCCAGTTGGAGGTGCACATTACTGCCCACCCCAACCACATCGAAAGCACCGTAGCAGCGGTGGTTACCCTGCCCAACCCCGGTGAGGTGGAATGGCTATCGGTAAAGCTCGAACTCATTATCGATGCGCAGCCCGAAGTGTATGAATACACCATCAACTACGCCTACCCCGAACCGCATGCCGCCTACACGGTGAGCAAGCAAGGCAGCACCATCACCATCAACTTCGGGCACCTGCCCGGACCGGTACTTAGCTACTGCGAAGCCTGGGTAACCGATGCACAAGGCAACAACTCTACTGTATTACGCGAAGAATAACATCACCATGAAGCACAACACACCCCCTATGAAAGCAATACAACTCAAAGGAATTATTACGCTGGTACTCACCGCTACAATGACTTGGTGGGGCACCACAGCAACAGCACAAAGCTACGATGTAACATGGCGCGACATGGTGTACGCCAATACCGCCACCACCAATGTGCTCGACAACGACCACCCCAACAACAGTTTGTGGGCATCGGGTGCTACTTCTACCAACATGCTGCACCCCGACCAGGATGGGTGGGTAGAATACATTGCCGTAGGCACTGGCAAAAACAAAGCCATCGGCCTGTCGGTATACCCCGACCACCACTACGACAAAGACAACATTCACTATGGCGTGGTATTGGTAGCCGGGGGCAACCTCGACTACACCGAGTCGGGCAGTGGGGCCAACCTTACCACCTATGCCAATGGCGATACCATTCGCATTGAGCGGATCAACGACACCATTTACTACAAGCTCAATGGCACCACCCAGCGCACGTTGGCTGTAGACTCGATGGAAACGCTGGTGGTAGATGCCGCCTTTAAAACCAAGGACGCCCAATTTGAACACGTTAAATGCTCTTCGCCTGCAGGCTACGACATCCAGTTCGACATCACCAACCTGGGTACTGTTGACGGCACCGAAGGAGAAATTGACATGACGGTGGCCGGTGAAACCAGTCCCTATACCTATGTGTGGGAAGAAAACCGGTGGAGCATGAACTTTACCTCGCAAGACATCGACACGCTGGGCGTAGAAAGCTATATTGTTACCGTTACCGACAACAACAGTCGTTCTATGACCCGCACCATTGGCGTGGGCTACGACGTAGAATGGCGCAACATGACGCAATGCGACACCATTGCCAACGCCACCATCCTCAACAACACCAACACTTCGGCCTCGTGGCTTACCGGTGCCTCTTCTACCAATACCCTGTACCCCAACGAAAACGGATGGGTAGAATACACGGTGGCCAGCACCAACAAAAACAAGGCCTTTGGATTTACGGTAGATGCCAGCCACGACTACGACTGGGATGAAATTGACTATGGCTTTTATATGGGTGCCTACAACATGCTTTATGCCACCGAATCGGGCACCAACACCTTTATTAGTCATTACGACTTAGAAGACGTGTTGCGCGTGGAGCGCGATGGCGACTTTGTGTACTACAAACGCAACGGCACCACCTTGCGCATTACCGCTGCCCCTGCCACCGAAACCATGGTGGTAGACGCCTCGATGGCCACCAAGGATGGCGACTTCGAGCATGTGCGTTGCTCCTTCCCTCCGGGGTTCAAGCTCAGCGCCACCGTTACCAATGCTGTAGCAGGCAACACTCCCCTGGGAGGCGACATCGACCTTACCGTGGAAGGGGCTGCTTCGCCCTACACTTACAGTTGGAGTCCTTCGGCTCATACCGAACAAGACCCCGACAGCCTGGAGGTGGCTGTACACACCATCACCGTGAGCGACCGCAAAAAAAACACTGTGCAGCGCCAATACAGTGTAGGATACAACGTGCAGTGGGAAAACCTGGTGCTGTGCGACACCAACCAAACGGGGGTGCTCGACAACAACACCGCCAGCTCCAGCCTATGGAACTCCGGAGCTTCCTCCACCAATGTGTTGCACAAAAACAACGATGGGTGGGTAGAATACCAGGTGGTAAGCACCAACAAGGTAAAAGTACTCGGCTTTTCTACCTACGACAACCAGGGCCATGCGTGGACCGAAATGAAGTACGGCCTGTACTTTGGCTCCCTGGCCGATTTGTACTACACCCAATCGGGCACCACCACTTTTTTGAGCAACTACTCGAAAAACGATGTGGTACGCATCGAACGGGTGGCCGATACCATGTATTACCAACTGAACGGCACCACCCTGCATAGCCATGCGGTAAGCACCGAAGAGGCCCTCATTGTTGACGCTTCTTTTAAAACCACCAATGGCGACTTCGAATACGTGCGCGCCTCCTTTTTGCCCTACGATGTACGTGCCACCTATACGCAGTGCGACTACAGCCTGTACGAACCTTACAAAGCCTTCATCACCATCGAACCCACCGGTTTCAAACCCTTTACCTATAGCTGGAACACCGGTGCCACCACCGCCACCATCGACAGCCTGGCGGCAGGCAACTACAGCGTAACCGTAAAAGACAGCCTCAACAGCGACTCGGTGACCTTCGACTTTGTGGTGGGCAGCGAATTGGACCTGGTAGACCTGGTGGGGGCCACCTACGAAAATGGCGTGCTCACCAAAACGGCCGCCGACGGCTATGGCAATGCCGGTGCTTCGGCCCAAAACTTTATTGCTGCCGACGAAGAAGGAGCATTGGCCATGGAAGTGGCCGACACCACCTCCGAACTGGCGTTGGGCCTTTCTGACAGCAACCCCGACGAAAAATACGACAGCACCCTCTATGCTGCCGTAATCGACGATGGTGTGCTCTACACCTACATTAAAGGCCATACCACCGGCACGCTGCCCGTGGCCAAAGACGCCAGCAACGACACCATTAAAGTACAAGCGGGCGACTGGATTAAGGTAGAACGCGACACCACCGGCAGTGGGAACAACCAAAAAATACAGTTCACCTACAACGGCTATGCCTACTACACCTACAGCGATACCGGCCAGTACCGCGACCTGGTGGTAGACATTGCCCTGGGCAGGTCGGGTGCTAAAATCAACCGCCTGGTGGGCACCTTTACCGAAGGCAAGGTACCGCAAACCCTCGACTGCGATGCCCGCAACAAACGCAACAGCTACACCACCTACATTTATGACGGCAGTGGCAACGTGGTGGGCGAAACCCACCAGTTCCTCGACCGGCTGGGACGGCTGGAGCAAACGCAAACCAACGACTTTGAAAACAACCTGGTGCTCGTTAACCAAACCGTGTTCGACCAGCACGGGCGCAGCATCTTACAAACCCTGCCTGCTCCCGTATACAAAGGCAGCACCAACTGCTACAAGTATAAATTCATTACCAACCCTTCGGGGCAACAATATTCGTACAACGACTTCGACCTGACCAACAAAAATGGCGATGGGGGCGAAGCCTTCAACCCGCTGGCGGTGAACAATGTGGTAAAAAGCTCGGTAGGCTGGTACTACAGCAACAACAACAGCGAAGAAGCCTTTGTGGCCGCTACCACCCACCCTTACAGCCGGGTGGAATACCACCACGACCCATTGGGCCGGCCCAAAGCCATTGCTGGTGTGGGCGAACACCACGCCATTGGCTCCAACCACGAAACCAAACTATTTTATGTAGGCAACGCCTACGAGCTGCGCTACATCTTTGGCAGCGCAGTAGATGAAGCCCGCAAAACCGTAACGGTAGATGCTGAAGGGCTTACCCAAATTACCTACACCAACCTGGAAGGCCACCCCATTGCCACCGCCTTTAGCGGCCTTACCCACAGCTGTGGCAACAAGTTGGTGAAACGCACGTTGGAATACAGCGGCACCCGCTCGGTAGACTTCCACCTGCCTGCCGCCACCAACAGCACCCTCAAGCTCGTGCAAAACACCGCCATGGGCTGCACCGATGTCAGCTACCTCACCTATACAATTACCGACCTCGACTCGGGCAAAGAACTGGTAGCAGGCACCGACTATACCGTAAGCGGTACTACCAGCCGTACCTTCACCTTTTTGGGCGACTACGCCACGGGCGACCACTACTACCGCTTTTCGTTCGATTACAGCAACCACTACATCGACAATGTATTTTGGGCCACCTATGTGCCGCCCGCCACACCGCCCAGTCCTACGCTTTACTATTCGCTCGACTACAGCCAGTGGACCGTGAACTTTTACGACGACAAAGGGCTGTTGGAAAAAACCCTGGAGCCGGAGCGTGTACAATGCGGCCTCATTCCAGGGGGCAACAACGGCAACGAAGATGTGGTGAACCACTACGAATACCTGATGTCGGCCTACGACATTCCCAACGACGAATTTGACGTGGGACAATCGATGAAAGACCTCACCATTACCGGCAACGGGCAGCCGCTGGTTGCCCAGTACATCAGCTTGAAACCCATGGCATGGGCCAAGCCCATTGATGTGCCGGTAGACAACGACGGCCTGCTCATTTATGGGGCCAACGACATATGCGATACCAGCACCGTAACCTTCGACGCCCCTACCGACGTTGACCCGCGTGGCGGACTCATCAGCGACATTGTTGAATACCTGGGCGGCGACGTGCCCGTGGGCATTGCGCTCGACGACAAAAGCATTGGCCTGACCAGTGCGCTGGCCAAAGGCGGCTTTAAACAAGAAGACCCTTATGGCGGACAGGTAAACCCCGACTGCGAACTGCTTTTGCACTGCTTCAACGGCATACAGGATTGTAACGAAACTGCGGTAGACATTGGCGGCAACTGCCAAAACACTTCTTGCTTCCAGGTGCCGCCCCACCGCTTTGCCACCTACCGCTATGTATTTGAGCTGGTAGGCGTTAATGGCGGCAGTGAAACGGCCATCAACGATGCCGACGGCAACCCGGTAGAATGGGAATTTACCCCCGAACTCTACCAAACCTGTGCCTGCGAATTCTTTTGGGCCTACGACTACGGCTACGGCCCGGAAATTACCCTCAACTACGACGACGACCTGGCGGCCTACAGCCAGGTGCGGGTGAACCTCAAATCGGTGGCCGCAAAAGTGGAGCCCGATGCCGACTTCATCAACATCGACCTCAACAAATTTGAACACGAGCTGGCCAAATACTTTGGGTTCAAGCTCTTTCACACCTACCGCGAGGAAGACCATTTAACCCCGGTAGCGCCACCGGTAACGCCCGATCACCAAACCGTATTTGCCTACAACGACCTGTTGCAGCTCACCTCCAGCAACAACACCGACGAAGGACTTACCGAATACGTGTACGATACGCAAGGGCAACTGCGCTTCAGCCAAAATGCGCAGCAAGCCATCGACGACCACTTTTCGTACACCCACTACGACCGCTATGGTCGTGTGGTAGAAACCGGTGAATACCAAAGCACCAGCAGCAACTACCTGTTTCAAAACGATGCGGGCACCTATACCATTACCTCGCCCAACCGCCCCGTAACCGATGTGCTGGACAAGCAAGACGGGTTGGAAGACCAGTTCTGCTACGACCAAAACTTTACCGTATACGACTCGGTAGACGCTTCGCCCGGATGGCCGGGCGCACTTAGCGGCTATGCGCAAACCTATGTGCTGGGACGTGTATCGAAAACGTGGAACGACGAAAGTACCACCTGGTACAGCTACGATGAGCTGGGGCGACTGCGGTGGACCATACAGCACCTTGCCGGCTTGAACGACTACAAAACCGTGCAATACACCTACGACTTTAACGGCAACTTGCTGCAAACCAACTACCAGGAAGAAGTGAGTGCCGAAGCCTTTTACCACCACTACGAGTACGACGCCAACCTGCGGTTGACCAACGTAACAACCAGCGAAGATGGGGTAGTGGGCACGGCCGATCAACGGGCCGCCTACGACTACTACCAACACGGGGCCTTGAAGCGCACCGAAATCGACGACCAGCTGCAAGGCATCGACTACGTATACACCATTAATGGGTGGTTGAAAGGCATTAACGCGCCCGACATGGACAACCGCGACCCCGGGCTGGACGGCTACACCAGTGCCCCCACCACGGGCGCGGCACCACGCACCGCCCACAACAGCTTTGAAAAAGACGTGTTTGGCTTTACCATCGACTACTTTAGTGGCGACTACCAACGCCAGCACACCTACGTGCAAACCATGGACCTGCCCAAAGTAGGAGGAGGCCATGAAACAGGACAATACAACGGCAACATTAAAAGCATACGCTGGCGCACGCGCAGCGAACTCAACGCTGCGACCCCTGAGCACGAAGGCAGCTTACTGGCCTACACCTACGAATACGATGCACTGAACCGCCTCACCGACGCTGAATTTGGCACCATCAGTAACAACGGCAGCCAAAACGCCAACATCCAGCAAGCAGGCACCTACGAAGGGCCCACCTTTGCCAACTCGAACGACTTTAAGGTAAGCGGCATTACTTACGACCTGAACGGCAACATCGAAAGCCTGGAGCGCGATGGCAACAGCACCAGCGGCCTGGCCATGGACGATTTGGACTACCACTACAACACCCTCAACAACCAGTTGACCTATGTAAGCGATGCGGTGGGCAGTGTAAGCTACGACGACATCGAGAGCCAGGGCACCAGCAACTACACCTACAACGCCATAGGCCAGGTAACCGGCAATGCCAAAGACGACGACTACTTTGAATACGACGTATACGGCATGGTAACCACCATTAAACAACAAGGAGGCACATTGAAAGCCGCCTTTGTGTATGATGAAAATGGGAACCGGGCCATCAAGAAAATATACGACGGCAGCGGCAACATCGAAAAAGAAATCTTTTATGTACGCGATGCGGCAGGCAATGTATTGTCGGTATACGAACAAACCCACCCAGGCGGCACCCCTTCGGGCATTGGCCAAACCGATGTAACCATTTACGGTGCCTCGAGAATAGGGTTCTTTAACAAAGACGATGACAAAAGCCGTTATGAACTCACGGATCATATTGGCAACGTACGCGCGGTAATTGATGGGGCGTTGGATGGCAATGGGGATGTACAGTTGTTAGACATGAACGACTTTTACCCTTATGGCATGCCCTTGCCGGGCAGAAGCATAACGGGCAGCCCTGCGCACCAGTATACTGTTGGAGGACAGGAACGCTTAGAAAACAGTGCTTACATCGACTTTCCGTTGCGGCAGTATGACCCAAGAATTGGCCGTTGGTTGAACCCTGACCCGTTGGGGCAGCACATCAGCCCGTATTTGGCGATGAGCAACAATCCGGTGTCGTTTATTGACCCTACGGGGGGTAATGATGAAGCTATTCATGATGATGATGGGATGTGGAACGATGGTGGAGGTTGGTCGATTCAAACCTTGTGGTTGTTGTCGAACTTTGATGGCAGCTATGAGGAGATGGCTGCATGGATGGAAAAAGAATTGGGTTTTGGATTTAGTAATGAACGAGGAGAGTTTGGCTACTACATTGATTACAATGGTGTATTGGTGCGGGATGGCAAATATTCATTCAAGAGTTTTGCAGCTGTATCGGAATGGGTAAAACTCAATGGTGCCAAGATGGGCATGTACTTTTACCAAAACACCATTGGAGCCTATAACCGGGGAATTGATAGAGGGGCAATGAATGCGTTAGAAGGTTCAGCCGATTTTATTGCTGGCTTTTTTACTGGCGAAAGCTGGGGACAAAGCATGTATGCGACCAATACTACAGCAGCCATGATTAGTGATCCTGATTATGCCCTACAAGTAGCCATGACCAGTTTTAAAGCAGCTGATTGGTGGAACCGTGCTACTGTTAATGATTTAACTTTTGGAGAGGTAGGCGAAGCCCAGGGCATGATTGGAAGCATGGTAGTAGAGAGCATGTTGCTATCGAAAGGGGCTTCAATGTTAAAATCGACCGGATTGGCAAAACGTTTTGGGAATTTTGGTAAATTGGAGGCTGGTGAAGCAGTAAGTGCCAGCAAGAGAGAAATTACTGTTTTAGGTAAATACCCTCAATATATTGAGCTTGCCAGAAAGCTTAATGCAAGAAGGTTTAATATACCAACGGATATATGGAATAAGATGACTCCTGCACAGCAATGGTCTGCAAATGTTAAATTTCTTGATAGAGCTATTGCTCGAGGGGATAGGTTTGTTTTGGCAAACCCTGTTGATAATATCACTAAGGTGAGTGGATATTTCAGAAGAGAATTAGAATATCTAATTGAAAAAGGATATAAACTAAGTAAAGATGGAACTCAACTAATAAAATAATTATGGAAAATACCCAGATAGCAATTGATATAATAAGTCTGCCGGAAAAGTTTTTTAGAGGTGCTAATACCCAATCTATATATTCTTTGTTGCAGGATACACGTTACTTTGAATTTTATGAAGAAGTTGATGAAAGTCTCATAAAAGAAGCATTAGGGCAGCAACCTAGCTTTATAGATCAATGGTTTGGTTGGATGGAAAGTAAAAGGGTTGATTCAGGATGGTATCTTGTGCAAGATAATAATGATTCATATGAGGTTGGATTTATTGGTAATGAAGGAGTAACTGAAAAAGTAAAGTACTCGGATAAAAGCCTTGCATGTGCATCTTTTATTAAGAAGGAAATAGAAAGTATTAGAAAAGGGTAGTATTTCAAATAATACCAGGTTAATTTAACCAAATTAGCCTACTATGTTATCAGCAAACGCCAACAAGAAGTAGACCACGGCATGTTGGAAGGCGGTGGGCTGTTTACCCGAGATCTTGTAGCAGGCATTGCCATGGCGGTGCACGATCCGGATGCGGTAGTAGAACAGGCCTGGGATGTGGCTGTAGAGGTGAATTCGCCCCTAACACGAGAGAAGGCGAAAAAGAACGAGGAGAAGAATGCTGAATTGGCCACCTTCTTCACCGAAACGGTAATGACCAACCCGCGCGAGGCGAGCAAGCAGTTTACGTATTATTCGTTGACCACTGTTTCTTCGGTATACGGTGCCGGCAGCACGGTAAGGGCATTGAATGCGATGAAGCTACCCACAGTGCAGTTGCCCCGCCACTTACGCGACCTCATCGTACATCAGCGTTCCTTATAAGGAACACGTACCTGATAAGCGATTGTAGGTGGTAAATCTTGTTTCGTTTAGCACTTTTGGCACATTTACTACAAGGGGAAGGCCTTACCACCTAAACCCGGTTGGAGCGGTTACCCCGCACCCCAACCGAGGGACGAGCGTTGGGGGAGGAGTAGTAGCGGAAGACGGGACCAGACACTAACAACGAAGGGAAAGCATTTCTTTCCTCTTCCTCTTCCTCTTCCTCTTCCTCTTCCTCTTCCTTTCTTTCCTCTCTTACACAGCAGCAACCCGACTACGAGCAAACCCACCCAGGCGGCACTACAAACAATTTCCGCATTCATTGGCTTTGTTGTAAGCCATACGTTGTTGTTTTGATGCTTGAAGGTAGGGGGGGAACGTTTGTTTATCGGGTAAATCACCACAATAAGCTTCGTTGGGAGTACCACCGTGGAGTGCATAATGAGGCCGGTGTTCGTTGTAATCTTCTACCATTATGCGAACCGCCCGTTTCAAATCGGTCATATTGCTAAGTGCCATGCGGTAGAGGTAATTGTACTTCAATACCCGAAACAGCGCTTCTACCATAGAATTAGACAGAGCAGTATCTCTCAATGCAATCACCTTATGAATGTCAATGTGAGACTGCTCGATGAACCGATCGATCACTGCATTGTTGTTTTCAGCACCGCCATCCACCCACAAAGCACAGTTCATAATTTCACTACTATTGATGGCCTGTTGGTAGGCTTTTTTAATAGTGCGCAACCGGATGTTTTTACACAGCTTTGTAGCCACCTCCCAGCAAAGCACTTTGCGCGAAAAGTTATCCATCACTGCATAAATGTAATAGGTGGTGTTGGCTATTTTTAGCAAGGATACATCTGCATGCCATATTTCGTTGGGTTGGTGGGCGCGTACTCCTACTTTTTTTTTCTTTCTTCGATGATGAGGTCGTGGCCGCTGGATGCCCAACAACTTAGCATACTTGTACCAGGTAGTGAGCGAAAGGGGAAGAATGTTATGACGCAATGCATATTGGGCAATGTTATAAATGCCCCAGTATTGGAAGCGTTCGCAGGTCAACAACTCCTTTATTTTTTGCACCTCGGGTTTGGATAACTGAAACGGCAACGATCGGTTGCACCATTCAAAATACGAACCGTTGCAGGCTACGTTGAGTTCCAGCACCCAGCGTTGGTAAGTAGTACGATGAAATCCAAATACTTTTACCGCCTTGTGTACAGGAATTACCGCTCGCACACGGTCAATGGTTTCCACAATCCTGGCCCTGGCTTCATACAAGGCCAATTGCACTCCTTTTACCTTCAATACCACTTCTTGAAATACCTTAACCAGCCGAAAGTAACCTCTTGAAATACGTCGCCAATGTTGGTCGTTGGCATAGGCAACCAATTCGTCATAGTGTTGCCGGGCTATCTCATTCAAGAAATTACCAGCATATTTATCGTCAGATTCATTGCGCCAGCGGTGTAGGTTGGTACGTGAAATGCGCTTTCTTAACTCAACCGGCAGAGCAGATTCTAACCCTAAACGATAGCAATGTTTCACGGAAGTGTCCCATGAAATTCTTTGAACGGGCATTAAATTTTGTGTTGAAATTAATTGTTGAGGATGTACTACTTCATTTCAATCGGTCCACCCAATTGCTGGGAGATTTACTGGTGTGAAACACACCGAGTACCCGGATTTCGTTTTTCACAATGATATAATGAATGCCATAGGGAAAACGCTCGGTAAAAACTACCCGAACTTTCTTGTACCTTACCTGGCATATTTTAGGGTTCCTTTGGATGGCCATAAGTGCGGCATCCATACAAAGATCAAACGAGGAGCTTAAACCGGGAATTTGTTGTTCTAACCAAATAGAGGCCTCCGAAGCATCTAAAATAGCCTCTTCGGAAATTTGGAGGGTGTACTTCATATGTTCGACCGAATCTTCTTGCGGGCTTCTTCCCATGAAGAAAATTTCATTGCTCCACTGTTCATCTGATCAAGGCGATGATCCAGCTCTTTCTTTTGTGCATCTGAGAGTTCGATTTCATCGTGGTTGATGTTCTCCCACAACTCTTGAAGCAGGAGCAACCTTTCTGAAACACTCAAGGCCATAAATTCTTGCATTGCACTCATACAACAAATATAACGAATTTTTAGCGCGATTTGTTGCACTTTCCCTGATAACACCGAAGTAGGTAGGGTAGGGCAGAAAACACCGATGACTACCTTTCAATCACCTTCCAATAGCACTTTTGGCACATTTACTACAACGGGAAAGCCTCACCACCTAAACCCGGTTGGAGCGGTTACCCCACACCCCAACCGAGGGACGAGCGTTGGGGGAGGAGTAGTAGCGGAAGACGGGACCGAACGCAAACAACGAAGGGAAAGCATTTCTCTCCTCTTCCTCTTCCTCTTCCTCTTCCTCTTCCTCTTCCTCTTCCTTCATCACTATCCATCCACTCCTGCAACTCCCTCCACACATCACTCCTGCGAAGGCACCCCGATGGCTATCGGGACAGTAACATGTCTCCCCATGCTTATCCCGTCACCGTCAGCCACCCTATTCCCTCTAACACACCCTCCACGTCTCACTCCTGCGCAGGCAGGAGTCCATCACTAGCAAAGGTGCCTTGGGAGCTTACTTCTCCGCCTAAAGCGGTGTACCTTAATGTGTATTTCTTTGTACCTCACCCACCCCTAACAAACACTCCTGCACAGGCACCCCGATGGCATTCGGGGCACTTTGCCTTTCCGCTCGGTCTTCCCTGTCTGCCGACAGGCAGGGATACTTTTTGTGTTCACGCTGTTCACCCAAAACACTCAGACACTCGCTCTTCACTAACTGCTGTATACCCCCTTCTGTATACTCCCTCCTCACATCACTCCTACGCAGGTACTCAAAACAAGGTAATAATACGGTTTCGGTCAATCGTCGGCCTCCCGCAAAAGCGGAAAAAAAGCCTTGCAACCAGCAAAAAGACACCAAAAAAAAGTACGGTACTTACACAATAAGCAAGAAAAGAATAACCGGATTTATTTTTTTTTTAAAGGGGTAATGTAACCGCTCAATTATTTTGTCCCTAGAGAAGCGCTTGTAGATATCTACTTTTGTTTCAGGCAATTGCCAATAACACAAAAAAGCAAGAAAAACGCCAATTGCATGGTCGTATTCCAACATGTTAACACACGTATTGAAGAGCTTAGGGCCAGAATAAAGCACCTAAAGTATAAGTTGGAAAACACTGCACTTCAACCCATGGAAAAAGAAGTGCTATTGTTGGAGGTGCGAGAAGCAGAATTGATGTTAAACGACTTGATTGCTGAGTTTTATTGGCTGAATTAAAGCCCATCCTACCATTAAATACCCCCTAAGAAACCATCGTCGCATTGTAAACACCCCCCTCCATTTGTCCATGGAATAGCATTGGTGTTGAGGTAAATTGGGGTTCGAAAGTTTAATACAATGCATGATACAATATGATTAATGTAGCGCTGAAATTTTTGGTCAATGAATTGAATGAGTTCATTGCCTTGAAAGCGGGAGGAGATAACACCAGGGTACAACTGAATGGATTGGTGAACCAGGCCGGTGACGTAATGGTTGGAGACGACAAAGTAGGGTGTACCCTTATTAATGTGGAAGAAGAACGTATTGCAAAAGCACAAATGCCATACGCCCCCGCATTAAATGGAAACACCACCCGTAGAAACCCACCAATTAAGTTGAATTTGTACGTGTTGTTTGCTGCCAATCCAAGAATTGAAACAACGAGCACCAACTACGAAGAAGGACTAAAGTTGATTTCACACATCGTGAGCTTTTTCCAAAGCAAAAACCATTTCGATACAGAAAACTCACCGGGCTTAGACCCGTTGATCGATAAGCTGGTGGTAGAGCTATACTCGTTACCGGTAGAGCAACAAAACTACCTGTGGGGTTCCATCGGTGCCAAGTACATGCCATCGGTATTGTATCGGGTGAGGTTGCTGGAAATCCAGGAGGATGCTGCCCTCGATAGCAGTCCATCTATTGGTGAAGTATCAGGCTTAGAGTTAAACCATAAACACTAAGAACAATGGCGCGGTTTTTCGATAAATTATTCGACATAGAATTATTGCACGATTACTATACATCGGGCAAGAGCAGAGACTTTATTTTAAGTCCTACTGCCGACACCATACAACTCATTAAAGGGTACCGATCGTTGATCAAAAACAGGGCATCCGACGACAGGTCTGAAAATACGGTAGGATTATCGGTGGTATACGAAGCTACCGACAATGCGCATACCCCATTAATTCCCATTAACCAAAACGAGCGGTTTCGGTTTGCCATGAAACTGGTAAACCCCACCTTTCTCAACTTTACCGACATTCCGGCAAAGAACAATTCCAACGAAATTTATTACTACCACAACAACTCGGGCAGTCCACTTACCCAGGAAGTACTAGAGCTGCAACCCAAGGTATTTACTTACCGTGTAACCAGCGCCTTTACCCCCGATAATTTAAAGGTATTTGGCATCGATGGCAGCGAAATTACCGCGCTGCAAGCTACCTTGAGTGGTGGTCCCGATTTTGAGGTGGAACTCGACCTGTCGGGCTATCCTGATGGGAAGTATAAACTCGAACTGTTTGATGGTATTACCAGTACTGGTGAGTCGCAAGACATCTATTTCGACAATGCTTTGAAAGCAGAAGGAGTATTTGGGATTGTAGAAATATACAAGGCCAACAACGACTTTCCCCACGAAACGCTACAGATACAATTCAACAAAAGCGAAGTGTACTGGAAATACTTTGTATTGGTGAAGGCAGGCGATATTGGCACCGATACTTACGAAGTAATTGATGCGGAAGACTACTCGGGTGGAGGAACAGCCATTGAATTTTCGAAAGTGGATTCAGGCTCCTACACAGCAGCCGACGATGCAGTGGTAGCTGCCTTGCTCAACCAGCACCCCGACGGAGAAGTAGTACTCATAAAATCCGACACCCTTATTGCTTATTCCGAATCGAAGAAAACCGATTTGCAATTGCGTAAGAACGGACAATTTAGCCCCCCATTAACCAGCCATTTGCCCAATCCGGCAGTGGCCAACCCCAAAGCAGAATCCTTTGTATTCATATAACAAGTAAAACTAACAAGCACACATTAATTCTTTAAAACAAATAATAAATAAACATGGCAACATTTAACACACCCGGTGTATACATCCAGGAGATCTCCAAACTCCCGGCATCTGTAGCACAGGTCGAAACCGCTATTCCAGCGTTTATTGGCCATACTGAAAATGCTGTGGCAGATCCGGTGAGGATTCGCTCCATGGCAGAATTTGAAGAAACCTTTGGAGGCCCGGACGAAAGCATTGCGGTATCAGTAGCCGGTGCCGGAAGCGCAGCAGTAGCCACTGTTGGAGCACCCGACACTACTTACAGCTTGTACTACTGTATGCAATTGTACTTCGCAAATGGTGGTGGTCCATGCTACGTGATCAGCGCTGGCGAATACGACGATGCAATTGCTGAAGGCAACTTTACAGCTGCCCTCGACAATAAGTTGAAACGACTGGACGAGCCTACGTTGATTGTAATTCCTGAAGCCGTTAAGCTGGCAGTAGCGAATTTCAAAAATGTAGTAGACAAAGCAATGGCGCAATGTGCCGAATTGCAAGATCGTTTTACCATCATGGATGTGCATGGTGAGGCACCAGGAACTTTCCGCACCAGCGGTGTAGGCACTTCTAACCTCAAGTACGGAGCGGCTTACTATCCTAATCTCAACACTACACTCATTTATCCCGACACTGCCGTTACCCTTACTGGTGGCGACTGGACCGGAGAAACATTGGCAGAGGCCATTGCAGCAGCAGCAGCCGAAACAGGCCCCACAACGCCTAAGTCTGATTCATTGAATGCCATGATGAAAGACATTCGCGATGCGGTTGCAGGCAATGTAATTACCCTACCACCAAGTAGTGCTATGGCAGGAATTTATGCCGCTGTTGATGCCAGCAGAGGCGTGTGGAAAGCACCAGCCAATGTGAGCTTAAATGCAGTAACTGCACCTACCATCAAACTCAACAACGAAGATCAAGAAACGTTGAACGTAGATCCTAACGGAAAATCCATCAATGCCATTCGCACCTTCACAGGCAAAGGCGTTTTGGTATGGGGATCGCGCACGTTGGATGGCAACAGCAACGAATGGCGCTATGTACCCGTACGTCGTTTGTTCATCACCGCAGAGGAGTCGATCAAGAAAGCCACCGAGTTTGTGGTATTCGAACCCAATGATGGCAACACCTGGACCCGTGTTAGAGGGTTGGTAGAAAACTACCTGACCGGATTGTGGCGCCAGGGAGCATTGGCAGGAGCCAAGCCCGAAGATGCCTTCTTTGTAAAAGTAGGATTGGGCGAAACCATGACTTCACTCGACATTTTAGAAGGACGTTTGATTGTAGAAATAGGTATGGCAGCAGTACGCCCGGCTGAATTCATCATCCTACGTTTCTCTCACAAATTGCAAGAATCATAACAAATAATCAAAATCAATAATCAAAACATTCATTAACTAAAAACAAAAAATCATGGCAGAATATCCGTTACCCGTCTTTCACTTCGCTGTATTATGGGGTGGAGTGAATGGTTCATTTTCTGAAGTATCGGGATTAACCGTAGAAACGCAAATGATGGAGTACCGTGGTGGCGCTCAGTTCGAGTTCAAAACCATTAAGCAGCCAGGTATTCAAAAAGACAGCAACGTAACCTTAAAAAGAGGTTTGTTTGCCGGCGATAACCAGTTGTACGAATGGTGGAACACTGTTTCAATGAACACCATTGAAAGAAGAGACCTTACCATCAGCTTGTTGGGCGAAGACCACGCACCACGCGTAACCTGGAAAATTAAGAACGCCTGGCCATTGAAAGTTGAAGGCCCTTCATTGAAAGGTGATGGCAACGAGATTGCTGTTGAATCCATCGAATTAGCCCACGAGGGAATCACTGTTGAAAACCTTGCTTAAGCATCGTTTATAGTTCAATTATTTAACAATTAAAACGATAAAAAAGCATGGCAACAGTTTATAAAACCCCGGGGGTATTTGTAGAGGAAATCTCTACATTACCCGCCTCGGTGGCGCAGGTAGCCACAGCCATACCCGCCTTTATCGGTTACACCGAATTGGGCGACCTGGAAGGCGTACCTACCCGAATAACCTCCTTCGTTGAATACGTAGAGCTGTTCGGAAATGCCCCTGAGCAAAACATAATCATTGAAGTTGGTGAAAACGACTTGCCAGTGAAAGCCACTGTTTCCTATACAGCAACAGGCCCTTCGCTTGCACCCTCGGTAACACCTTCGCAATACAAAATGTACCACACGGTACAGCATTACTTTGCCAATGGGGGAGGCCCTTGCTGGATTGTAGCTGTAGGTACCTATGGCGACAGTATTGCAGTAGCCGACCTCGACAACTCTACCGCTACCAGTGGCTTGAGTTTGTTGGCCAAAGAAGATGAGCCAACGCTAATTTTGTTTCCCGACATCACCTCGGCTTCGTCGCTAACCACTGCGGCAAGATACGGAGTGTTTGCAGATGCAATGGCACAGTGCGAAGCATTGAAAGATCGCTTTACGATCATCGACCTGATTGAAAACTCGGGAGATGATGACCACGTTACTTTCAGAACCAACATTGGCAATCAGAACCTCAAGTATGGAGCGGCCTATTACCCGTGGTTGCAAACCACCTTGCCCTTCAATTACATTGGCGATGATACCGGCAGCACGGTCACCACTTCACAAGCTAAAGATTCAGGTGGAGGAATTCCCGGAAGCCTTGACAACAAGGCCCTGAACGATGCAGCACTTACCGATGAATTTGTGAATGCAGCTATCGCTGAAATCAACAAAATTGGTGTGAAGCTTTCTCCTGGTGGAGCAATGGCAGGCATTTATGCTACCGTTGATCGCAGCAGAGGTGTATGGAAAGCACCAGCCAACGTTAGTGTTGGATCGGTAGTGAAACCTTGTAAGAAGATTACCGACGATATTCAGGAAACCATGAACGTGGATGCCAACGGCAAATCCATCAATGCTATCCGCACCTTTACTGGCCAGGGTACATTGGTATGGGGAGCACGTACGTTAGATGGCAACAGCAACGAATGGCGCTATGTGCCTGTACGTCGCTTGTTCATTACTGCCGAAGAGTCGATTCGCAAGGCCACTGAATTTGTAGTATTCGAACCCAATGATGCCAACACATGGAGTAGGGTAAGAGGAACCGTAGAAAACTACCTGACCATACTTTGGAGACAGGGAGCATTGGCAGGAGCCAAGCCCGAAGATGCCTTCTTTGTAAAAGTAGGATTGGGTGAAACCATGACTTCACAAGACATTCTGGAAGGCAGAATGATTGTAGAAATTGGTATGGCTGCGGTACGTCCTGCAGAATTCATCATCCTGCGCTTCTCACACAAGCTTCAGGAATCATAAATCAATCTTAAAATTTAAAAACAAAAAATATGGCTTCAACATTAAAAACACCGGGCGTATTTGTAGAGGAAATCTCTACCTTACCCGCCTCGGTAGCACAAGTAGCCACTGCAATTCCTGCCTTTGTAGGATATACCGAAACACAGCCTGACCCCGACGATGAAGGCAATATTCCACCAACGAGAATCACTTCAATGGTAGAATATGAAGCCATCTTTGGAGGGCCTGATAAACGTGTGTTGGTTGAACTTTCAACCTCTACTTCACTGTCAGAGAACGATACCATTGATGACGTTACCACTTATGGTATAGAACACATCTTGTACTATTCTGTAAAAATGCACTTCAACAATGGTGGTGGAGCTTGCTACATTGTTTCAGCAGGAACCTATCCTGATGTCAACAGCACACAAATTAGCAAGCCTACCTTGCTTGCTGCACTTGCCTTGTTAGAGCAAGAAGACGAGCCTACCTTACTGGTAGTTCCAGAGGCCATTTATTTATCGGCCATTGGTTCGTGGAGCGAAGTGGTGGTGGCAATGATGGCACAGTGTGCTAAATTACAAGATCGTTTTTCGGTGATAGACACTTACCCAAATGCAGTGCATGCCGATGAGATCTCCAACTCGAGAACATCGTTGGGCACACAAAACCTCAAGTACGGTGCAGTGTACTACCCACGATTGAACACTACCCTTGCTTACGAATTCAATAGTACCGACAACGACCTCATTCAGGTGAAGTTAGACGACGGCACCAAGAAAACGTTGCAAGCGGCTATTGATGCTGGCGACCTGAACGTTACAGCGCAAGAAATTAAAGATTTCATTGCTGAACAAGGTTTTGAAAGCACGTTGATGGAGTTACCTCCTTCAGGAGCAATGACAGGAGTATACTCTTCAGTAGACGCCAGCAGAGGCGTGTGGAAAGCACCAGCCAATGTAAGCTTGAACTCTGTAGTAGCGCCCTCTATTTTGTTAACCAATGCCGAACAAGAGGATTTGAATGTAACTGGTACAGGAAAATCCATCAATGCGATTCGCTCGTTTACCGGTAAAGGCATCATCGTATGGGGAGCACGCACATTGGATGGCAACAGCAACGAATGGCGCTATGTGCCAGTACGCAGGTTGTTCAACACCGTTGAAGAATCATTGAAGAAAGCAACACAAGCGGTGGTATTCGAACCCAACGATGGCAATACCTGGTTGAGGGTGCGAAACATGACCGAGAACTACCTCAACACGTTGTGGCGACAAGGAGCTTTTGCAGGTGCGAAACCCGAAGACGCTTATTTCGTGAATGTGGGATTGGGCGAAACCATGACTGAACTGGACATTTTGGAAGGCAGACTGATCATTGAGATCGGATTGGCAGCCGTACGACCAGCAGAATTCATTGTGTTGCGATTCACCCACAAATTGCAAGAATCCTAAATCGCAGAAACTGATTGAACAATGGCAAACCTAACACTGAATCAAAACGTCAATTTGTTACCAAAGGTTGCTCAAGGCGAGTATCCCTTACCGGTATTTCATTTTCAAGTGTCGTGGAAAATTAGCGACGAAGAAATTGTAAGTGGCTCTTTCTCTGAAGTCTCCGGACTGAAAGGCGAATCACAACTGCTGGAATACCGGGACGGGTACAGCACTGAATATGCTACACGAAAAATCCCCGGAATGCGGAAAGACAACAATGTAACGCTCAAACGGGGGCTTTTTCACGGCGATAATCAGCTGTTTGAACGCTGGGTGCAAATCAGCAGATTGGTGGATACTGATAGCCTGAAAGGAGATGTCGTCATTCAATTGTTGGGAGAAGATCATAAAGCACGGGTAACGTGGACCTTGATCAATGCGTGGCCTTTGAAGATGGAGAGCCCCGGTTTAAAAGGCGATGGCAACGAGATTGCTGTTGAAACCATAGAACTGGTGCATGAGGGAATGAAAATAGAGCACGCTCCTAAGTCGGAAGAATAATTTAAACAACGAAGTAATGCCAGAATATACGCCACCGGTAAGTTTTCGATTTAAGGTTGAATTCGATATACCCGAAATAAACATTGGCAAAGATGGGCTCGATGTTCGCTTTCAAGAAGTAACAGGCCTCACTGCCGAATTGGGTATTGAAACCCTGGAAGAGGGAGGAGAAAATGGATTTTCACATCGCTTCCCCAACCGGGCCAAGTACAACAACCTGGTTTTAAAGCGAGGCTTGCTGTCCAATTCTCAACTCATTCAATGGTTTAAAGATGCCATCATCAATTTTGAGTTTGCGCCAGCCACCGTTACAGTTATTCTGTTAAACGACAACAGAGAACCGTTGGAGTCGTGGAATTTCAAAGACGTGTGGCCGGTAAAATGGGCCATCTCCGATTTCAAGGCGCAAGACAATGCGCTTACCATTGAAACAGTAGAATTAGCGTATTCATTTTTTGAAAGGAACTGATTATGCCCATTGAGATTAGAGAATTGGTGATTAAAACCACCGTGAACCAGGAAAAAGGCAAGAAAAGAAAAGCCGAGCCCGAAGAAGGCAAGGAAGACATCATTGCCGAATGCCTGGAGCGCGTTGCAAACATGATTAAATACGAGAAAGGACGATAAAAATGGCCAATACCGGAAACTTAGAGAAATTAACCATAGAGGCTTTTACCGAAAAGGAAGACAGAAATTCCTCACCAGAGCAAGAAGTCTCTAATCAGGAGAACACCTTTACGGTAATGTTCAACCCTACCACTTTCAATCGAAAGTATGAGATTGAATACCTGAACAGAGAAGAATTTGGTTCAGGACCAAGGGGAGCTGTTTTTGGAAAAATGGTAAAACAAGAATACGATTTCGAGTTTACCATTGATGGTACTGGAACTTCCGGCCCTGTAGTGGATGTGGAAGAGCAGATCGAAAACTTCTGGAGAATTTGTGGTGAGCTGAGGGGCGACTCTCACCGTCCGCCATACCTCCGGATAAGATGGGGAAAGTTTGTACTGGATGTGGTGCTAAAGCTGGCTGATGTTACCTACACGCTGTTTAAACGAGATGGATCGCCTTTGCGGGCAAAAATCACCGCTACTTTCGACGAAAATGTAGACGATGACATTCAGGAAGCAAGAGAACGGAAGAACTCTCCTGACCTCTCGCACTTGCGTACGGTAAAAGAAGGCGACTTACTGCCACTGATGACCAAAAAAATCTATGGCAAAAACGACTCCCTCTATTTAGAAATTGCAAAGTTCAACAACCTCAACAATTTCCGTCGGTTAAAAGCCGGTACTCAACTCACATTTCCACCATTGGATAAAACAACCTTGTAAATGGCGAACGAGCGTAGCATACCAACTTCAGGACCAGCCGACAACCCCACGTTTACCGTATTGTCGAATGGCGAGCAGATCAAAGGAACCTACTCGGTGATTTCTGCTTGGGTGATGAAGGAAGTGAATAAAATTGCCTGTGCCCAACTTGTATTGCACGATGGATCGCCAGACGAGGAAGATTTCCAGTTGAGCAATGTGGCAGAATTTCAACCTGGTGCAGAAATTGAAATTCAGGCGGGATACCAAACCAATGAAGCCAGCATCTTTAAAGGCATCATCATCAAGCAATCGGTAAGGGCTATACAAGGCAAGGCTCCCAGGTTGTGTTTAGAGCTTAAAGATGTATCGGTAAAACTGTGTGTAGGTAGAAAAAACAAGTACTTTTTTGAAGCTACCGACAGTGAGGTGATCGAAGAAATTATTGGTGCCTATGGCATTGATCACGACATCGAGGCCACCGACATTGTACATGCAGAAATGGTACAATACTATGCCACCGATTGGGACTTTATTGTAAGCAGGGCAGAGAAAAATGGGCAGTTGGTGATGGCACACGACGGTGCCATTCGTATAGCTGCCCCCGATTTCACTGCTGAGCCAGTAGTCAATCCTGTGTATGGCGATTCCATGTTTGAATTTGAATCGGCCATTGATGCCCGTTGCCAATACGGTGCGGTAACTTCTAAATCGTGGGACTTTAGCAACCAGGAAATCCTGGAAGCTGAAGCCGAAGAACCCGATGTAGAAAAGCAAGGAGTACTTACTGGTGCCGACCTTTCGGAAGTAATCGGACTGGATAACTACGAATTGCAGCATACCGGGCAGGTAAAAGACGAAGAATTGCAAGCCTGGGCCAATGCACAAATGCTGAAAAGCAGGTTGGCAAAAATTCAGGGACGCTTAAAAATTCAAGGCTTTCCCGATGTGAATCCTGGAAACATCGTAGAGCTACGTGGAGTGGGCGATAACTACAATGGAAACGTGTATGTATCGGCCGTGCGACATAGCCTTTGCAATGGCAATTGGCATACCGACATTCAATTTGGATTGCGAAAAAAATGGTTCTCCAAAGAAGGAGATATCGTTGATACACCAGCAGCAGGACTGCTTCCTGGAGTGTGCGGACTACAAGTAGGTGTAGTAACGCAATTGGAAGAAGATCCTGATGGCGAAGACCGTGTATTGGTAAAAGTACCTGTAATCAACAACGATGAAGATGGCATATGGGCCAGGGTATCGACGTTGGATGCAGGAGAAAATAGAGGGTCGTTCTTTCGACCGGAAATCGGAGATGAAGTGGTGCTCGGATTTCTAAACGACGACCCCCGAGATCCCATCATTTTGGGAATGCTGAACAGCAGCTTTAAGCCAGCCCCGGTAGCTGCATCAGACGATAACCACGAAAAAGGATTTGTAACCCGAAGTGGGATGAAACTCATGTTTAACGACGACGAGCAAAGCCTACTGATGGAAACACCCAATGGCAACTCTTTATTGATTAGCGACGACGAAGGAGGATTCATCTTCTCCGACGAGAATGGCAATTCTATTGAAATGACTTCGAGCGGAATTACCCTCAAAAGTGCTTCCGACCTCAATCTTGAAGCCACAGGCGATGTGAATGTTGAAGGCGTAAACATTGCCCAATCGGCCTCGGCCGAATTCAAGGCAGAAGGAAGTGCAGGAGCAGAAATGTCGACCAGCGCAGTAGCTACATTAAAAGGATCATTGGTAAAAATTAATTGATTATGCCCTCAGCAGCAAGAGTATTGGACACCACCAACCACGGTGGTACGGTAACAGGACCGGGAGAAGCCACCGTATTAATTGGAGGCATGCCCGCAGCAGTAGCCACCGACTTACACGTGTGTTCATTGCCTCCTTCCGGCCATCAACCTACATCCAGCCCCTTTCCTGCCGGAAGCACCAGCGTGCTAATAGGAGGGAAGCCGGCCGTTAGGGCAGGAGACACCTGCATCTGTGGCGCATCAGTAATAGTTGGAGATCCAACGGTACAAATAGGTTAAAAACAACATTATGGCAGATTCAAATCAATCGTTTTTGGGAACCGGTTGGAGCTTTCCTCCTACCTTTTCCAGCACCACCAACACGGTAAAAACTGTTAGCGGTGTCGACGACATCAACGAAAGCATACAAATATTGCTTTCTACCGCCCTTGGCGAACGAGTAAAAAGAGAAGACTTTGGCGCAAGCCTCACCAATTTTGTGTTCGAGCCTACCAGTACCGCAAATCAGGCACTACTAAAAAACCTGGTAGAAAAAGCCATCCTCTTAAACGAACCTCGAATTAGGCTCGATAAGCTGGTATTGGAGCCGGAAGTAGAGGCAGGCTTAATCAACATCTCTATCGAGTATACGGTGAGAAGCACCAATACCCGAACCAACTTTGTTTACCCATTTTACATCATCGAAGGAACTAACATATAATCATGAGCACAAAGAATTGTAATCAATGCGAAAATCCCTTATTGAGGGATGGCACCAGCCAACCCCAGCGGTTTTTCCCGGAGCTTGACCCTTCCTACGTATCCGTTGATGAGCGGACGATTATTGACCTTGTAGAGTTTACGCTAAAATATGCCCAGAAAATTCGTTTTTGGGAATTGGACAACAGTACCACAGGCGATTGGATCGGATTCATTGAAAACGACATTGCAACGTTAAACACCATCATTGCAAAGAAAACGTTCGATGAAGTTAGGGCCGACTTTCAAACCTCATTAGACAACTATAAAACCGAAGTGGCAGCAGTTGACGCCACTGATGCGGCCACCTATTTCAAGGAAATGATCGACCAAACCATGGCCATTGTTTCAGAAATCGATGGTTGGTACAATCAATCGGTAGATGGCTTCGACCTTAACCTCGACCTGCTGAAGATTATACAAACACAAGCAGCACCCAATACGCGGTTTTTGGCAGCCTACGACCAGGCCGTTCGAACAGGTGTTTCGGTATATCCGGCTACCCCGGCTTATCCCGACCCTTACGATACGCTTAACAGCATTTGGAGTGACTTCACCACCGTAGTGCCACACGATTTTGGAGCACTTACCGACGATATCGATAAGATGGAATCCATTGTAAACAATGTCGTAGCCATCTTCGAATCAATGATCAATGCACAGGAAAAGTTGGCCAATAATGCACCAGCACATTTCGATCAAATCCTTACCGATTATCCTGAGCACGAAGCACACTTTGCCCTGTTGTTGTCATTTTTCCAACTGTTTGCACTCGCGCAAAATCACATCAACTCCATGACCCAACGACACATGGATTTTTACTACAAAGATGTGTTGCGCATGGAAGAAAAAGCGGCCGTGCCCGATAAAGTACACCTCGTATTCGAACCGGCCAAAAACACGGCATCACACCTGTTGGAAAAAGGAGCCTTGTTTAAAGCAGGAAAAGACGATGATGGCGTAGACATCTCATTTGCGCTCGACAGCAACCTGGTAGTAAATAGGGCAGTGGTAGACAGCGTGAAAAACGTATTTGCACTGCAAAACAAAAACAACCTAACCGATTTTATCTATGCGAAACCCATCGCAGACTCTGCCGATGGACTGGGTGAAGCATTGGAAGAAGGAACCGGATGGAAACTATTTGGTGAGCATCAGCGAATCGTAAAAGAAGATCCTTTATCTGCCCCCATCGATCCACGTACTATGATCGATGGAGAAGTGGGGTTAGCCATTGCTTCACCAGAATTTTTACTGGGCGAAGGGGAGCGAAGCATTACCCTCGAACTGGAGGTGGATACTGATTCCCTGAATGGCCCCGATGGAATGCTGTCCCTATACGATCCAGTACTATTTACTACTATCGCTGATATAGGCAACTATATTAAAGAGAACATTACGTTACAATTTAGTGGTGAATCGGAGTGGATTGTACCGCTAGACCCTACAGCTGTTGTTGTAGCTGCTGGTAATGATAAAATATTTATCTCCACTAAATTGTTGATTGAGCAACCACCAGTGGTACCTTATAGCGCTGCAGCATTAGGAGGATCGTATCAAACCGAATGGCCCATGATGCGTGTACTCTTTAATCAATCTCCGGCCAACCTTGTCTATGAATCGTTTAAACGGTTGAAAATAGAAAAGTTCACCATTAACTCAGATGTAAAAGAAGTCATCAGTTTGGTGGTGGCCAACGACAGTGGAACATTAGATCCTACCAAGCCTTTTCAACCTTTTGGAAGCGTACCGGAAGCAGGTTCCAACTTTTACATCGGTAGTGCCGAAGTGTTCTCAAAAAGATTGACGGACCTGGCGGTAACCATCGAGTGGCAGGGAGTGCCAAGCACCAACCTGGCCGACTACTATCGGGTATACAAAAGGAATGCCTCGCAAGAATACATTGGTGCCATCAACAACTCTGGTACTGTAACCAATAATGGCAACGATGATTTTACGGCCAAGCTAAAGATGCTCGACGACTTCAGATGGCTTGATTTGGTGGAAGTAGATACCAGCATTCAGGTGCAAAATAGTACAGCACAGCCGCTGTTCTTCCTGTTCTTTGCCTTCTTGTTCATCAACGGCACCAGCACGCAAAATAAAATCGAATTGTTCAATCACGATGGTGGCCCTGATGGCAACAACCCTCAGCTACCGCGTACCATGCGTGTGAACAACGACCCTATTGTTTGGTCGAGCAATGCTACAGGAGCAAACCCTGAAAACAGAACCAGCTTTCAACTGTTTGAATCGCAATTGGGTAAACCCTATACACGCGATGTACAACTACAAAAGCAAGGGGTAAGTGAATACACCACTTCTACCAAGCGTGGATTCATTAAGCTCGAATTGAATGGCCCTGGATTTTTGCACGACATTTACCCCAAGGTGCAAACCAAACAAGCCATTGCGCTAGGAAAACACGATTTAATTATTCCTACCGTGCCAGCTGTACCTGAGCCAGAGCTACCCAACGAACCATACACACCAGTAGTTCGGGTACTGGCCATCGATTACAAAACAAGCTTTACGGTAGATTATACCAATGCTGCTTTCCATAATTTTGATGAGCGGGTAGAACAACTGTTTCATGTTACCCCTTTTGGAGTAGCAGAAATATTCCCGGTAGATGAAAACGACCTACAGGCCACTAAACCAGCAGAGGTAAACACCAATCCCCACCTGGCACACAATTATGCTGTGGATGCATACACTGCTGAAGAAGACAATGCTGAAGGTACCTTGTACATTGGCATCAAAGACCTGTTGCCTCCACAAGGGCTTACCCTGTTCTTCCAATTTGATGAAGGCACAGAGAATCCTGATTTGGAAGTACCAACAGTAAGGTGGAGCTATTTGATGAACAACCAGTGGGTGTACTTCAAATCGACCGAAATTGTAAGTGATAGCACCAATGGCTTAGTGAATTCAGGCATCATTGAGTTTGCCATCCCTAAAACAGCGACGGATCAAAACACACTTATGCCAGCAGGGAACCATTGGTTGCGTGCCCAGGTAGTTGGCGATACCGATGCCTTTAGCGATGTGTTAATGGTAAAAGCACAAGCAGCTTCAGCCACCTTTGCCGACAATGGCAATCACCCTTACCGCATAGCTACACCCATTGCACCCGAAACCATTGCGCGTTTTGTGAAGAAAGACTTCTCCATCAAAACCATCTCGCAACCATACCCTTCATTTGGAGGAAGAATTGCTGAGCAAGACAATGAGTTTTATGCACGTGCCTCTGAGCGGTTGCGCCATAAAAATCGCGCCATCACCATTCGCGATTACGAGCATTTGGTATTGGAAGCATACCCGGAAATTTACAAGGTGAAGTGCATCAATCACACCAATAAAGTGTCGGAAATTGCACCGGGAAGCGTGAGTGTAATTACCATTCCCGACCCCAGCTTACGCAACGATAAAAACCCTTTCGAGTTGAAGGTAAGTAAAAGCAAACTGGCCAACATTAAAGCCTTTTTAGAAGACATCAACTCGTGCTTTGTTGACCTGGATGTAAGAAACCCTAACTACGAAAAAATTGAAGTGTCTTTTGGCGTAGAATTCCACAAAGAATTCTCTGACCGAAGTTTCTACGTGAACAAGTTGAGCGAAGACATCAAACGATTCATTTCTCCTTGGGCATTTGGCGACGATGAGGAAATCATTTTTGGAGGAAGAATCGATAAATCAGTCATCCTTAACTTCATTGAAGAACGCCCTTATGTTGACTATGTCGACAACTTCATCATGGAGCAATATGTGAATGGAGAACCTTTAGGAGGCGATCCTACGCTAGCCAAATACAATGGTGTACAAGAAGCAGTAGCACAAACTGCAGCCTCCGTGTTGATTACCAACGATACGCATAACATTAACGATATAACCTGTTAATACAGATGGAAGAATTAATTCAAACAATTCCGAAGAATACCGACCTGGAACCAAGCCAGGACTATGAGTTACTGAGAAAAAGCGGAATTGAGCACATTCAAGAACTCGGGAACACCATTTGGACCGATTACAATGCGCACGATCCGGGCATCACCTTAATGGAACTGCTTAGCTATGCCATTACTGACCTTGGTTATAGAACAGGATTTCAAATAAAAGACATCATTGCTCCCAAAGATGGGGACACCAGTGTTTTTGAAAACAGCTTTCATAAAGCAGCCGATATATTTCCTTGCAACCAGGTTACCGTTACCGATCTACGAAAGGTATTGATCGACATCGATGGAATACGCAATGCATGGATTAGAAAATCAAAAGCATTTGAAACATCATTTTTTGTTGACTTCACCAACAACCAACTGTTGGCTGATGCGCCTACCAGTACCGACGTATTGTCGCAAGAAGTGATACAACTGAATGGCCTTTATGACATTGTCATTGAGTTCGATCGCAACATCATAAAGCGAGGCGATACCAACAAGGAAAATGAAGTATGGAAAACGGCTAAGAAAGAAGTACACCGACTGAGAAACTTCTGCGAAGACTATTTCACACAATATGGCAGCGACGATACAGTAGACATTGTTAAAAAACCTGACGGTTGTGAAGAAATCAAGCTCTTTGTCGACATCGACATTGCACCAGATGTAGATAAAGAAGCCACCATGGCGGAAATCTTATTCCTCATCGATCGCTTTTTATCACCTAACGTTACCTACTATTCCATGCAGGAATTGTTTGACCGTGGAAAACGATCAGATCAGGTATTTGAAGGCCCGCTATTAACCCATGGTTTCATTGACGATGAAGAACTGGAAGCGATCCAGAAAAAAGAAGTGCTTCACGTTTCTGATTTGTACAACATCATCATGGATGTGAAGGGGGTAACTGCAGTTAGAAACTTCACCATTGCCAACTTTAAAAACGATGGCTGTACTGTTGGTGGGGGAACGCAAATCACTCCTTCACCAGTAGATTGGTGCCTCGATTTATACAATACCTCTAACCCAACCACTCCACTCGACTTAGACCTCGTGTTGAAAGCGGAATCCATTACCGATATAGAGGAAGTACGTTTTTACAAAGGCGACAAAGATATTCCTGTAACAGTTGATCTGGCCGATGTGTTGGCACGACTGGAAGTATTGCGATTGTCTGATCAAAAACGTCGCGAACGGTTAGAAAATGAAGTCTTTGACCTCGACATTCCCTTAGGAACCTTCAGAGAGCTGGAAGATTACTATCCGGTACAAAACGAATTGCCGTTAACCTATGGCACTGGTGAAGCAGGATTATCTGACAGCGAGTCGGATGAGCGTAAAGCACAAGCCAAACAATTGAAAGGCTACCTCATGTTTTTCGAACAATTGTTGGCCAACTACCTCTCTCAATTGCTGCATGTACGAGAACTATTCTCGTGGGATGACACCATCGATAAAACCTACTACTCGCAAGTAATACAGGGAATAAAAGATGTAGAAGATCTTTATGTAGAGGATTTTGTTGATGGAGATGGAAACACCATTGACCTGGTAACCACCAATGGCTTGGAAGAAGCTACTTTACAGGAAGTGCTCAATAAAGATAGTGAAACTCCCGAAGTGTTTTTCGACCGAAGAAACCGCTTCCTCAACCACCTTATTGCTCGATTCAATGAACTGTTTACCGAATACAGTTTAGTCATGATTGGCCTGGGAAAAGGCGATGAAATTATTCCAGATAAAGCACACTTCTTAGGCGATTACGACATCATTAGTCATGGCCGTGGTAAAGGCTTTAACATCAAGAAAGTAGACCTGGTATCAGAAGCTACAGGCAGCGGTTATTTTGCCAACGTATGGGACACCGAAAATGTAGCGGGCTACCAACGTAGGGTAAGCCGGTTCCTCGGCATCGAAAAAATTGAGCGACGCTTCCTTTACTCAGGACACTGCTTCTCGATCAAAGAAACCGATGCGGGCTTTCATTTCGAATTGGTGATTGACCACGATGGTACTGACATTGTACTCACCGGGGTTACTCAAGCCACCGACGATGATGCCTTCAATGCTTTTGAAGCCATGCTCACAGAACTCATCACCAACGGATTAACTTATCCATTGGTGGGAAGCTATCAGTTTGAGGTGCAAAACAACACCACTACATTGCTCTACGCTACCAGTCAGGTATATGCTACTGCGGGCGAACGAACCACAGCAAGAAACTATACCAACACCACCTATTTTTCGATAGCTTCTACCAATAACCCTGATGGAAATGTTGACCCAACTACGGGTTATATAGAAGGACACGATGGAATGCATGTGATTGAAAATATCCTGTTGCGTCCTAAAGATGCAGCGCACGATTTCCTCAATGTAGAGGTAGACCCCATTAAAACCTCACTGGTAGGCGAATATGCCGACCTGGATGTTGTTGTACAAAACATCGACCAGGGTATTGCTCCCGATGGCAAACAAATTGTGGAGGAGGAAAGTGGTGAACCACTGTACTACATCATCGACCAGGGCAATACTGGCGATGATCCCGAAACGGTATTGGAAGCATTGGAAGTGTTTGGTTGCAATTTCGACAACTATGTGTTGAAAAGCGATGGGCCGGCAGGGATGGAATTCTATTTCTACCTCATCGATACCAGCAACAACATCTTAGGCATCAGTCCTTACTTTACTTCCGTTGAGGGACGCAATGAAGCAGCATTAAAGCTATTGGCGTACTATGCAGCAATTAACGATAAATCGGTAGGCACTTGTGAAGCCACCATCGATCCTTACTCTTTTCGCGGCGTAGTGGTAATGCCTTCATGGACCGAACGTGCGAAGGACTTTAACTACCGAAAACTGGCAGAACACCTTATTCGCTTAGAAGCACCAGCACATGTAGCATTAGACATCTGTTGGATCGACCAGGCACAAATGCGTGAGCTGGAAATTTGCTACCGCAAATTCTTGATTGAAAACGCCAAAGGAAACCCGAATGAGGATGAGTTATCAGCTGATGCTTCAGCATACACCACACACCTTAACTGTGTGATTGACAAGGTAAACAACCTTCAAGATGCTTATGCTGCATTGTACGATGTGAAAATCTTCAAAAACGAAGACTTCTTTAGAACGAGTCCACCCAACCAAATAGGACATATTTTTGCCGATGTAACCGACCCTGAAGGACTCGACATTGTGAAGGCCGAAATTGTGGGGGGCGATCCATTACCGCCTTTCATCGATATTCATGGAGATGATGGTACCGGTCCTTTATCTGACTCGTTATATGTAAAACATGGGTTAGATGACTCCACTGGAGGATATGATTTTAGTGTAGGCGATATTGCTTTGGTAAGTTCAGATCCGGGCAACCCAATGTATATTGGAGGGGTTAGTCCTGGAGAGTGGACGATATTGGTAGAAGTAACCAACGAACTCGACAACGTATCGTGTAGTGCAGTTACCATCAAAATTATTGAAGATGTAGAAGCTGTTTGGACGGTGGAATCACCATCGCACGAAAACTGCTATAGCAACAATGACTTGCTGGCCAGTGTTTTTGACAACAACAACCTGCCTACCGGAGAAGTGGTAAGGGCGCAGCTGCTAAGCACCTTTGCCTTGCCTCCTGGTATTGGACTTAACGAAACGGCAGGCTTTATTCCAGCCTACGATGATGGCACCAATGGTGATAGCCTGGTAGGACATTTCGTAGTAACCGACGATACTGCTTTAGTACCCGGTACTTATTACTTAGGCATAGAAACAGAAGACTTTACCGGAGGAATTACGGTGCGTTACATCGACATCATTATCCTCAATGATCCCGACATACAAATTGATGACTCCAACAATTGTCAACACATTGAAAAATACAATGATACGGGCAGTGAAGACATCATTAAAATCACGGAAATCGATGGCGTAACCAGTGCGAACCTGGTAGGGTCTATCGACCTTACATTCTTGAATAGCATAGGCATCGATATTGTAATTGAAGGGCCTTTAGGCAATACTAATCCACAATGTATATTCATTCGTGTAGTAGATCATGCCTTGCTGAAAACCTACATCGAAAACACAGCAAATGCCAATGCATTCACTCTTATTCTGGAAGTAACCACCGATTGTGGAAACGTAGAAAACTTGCAGTTAGACATTGAGATTAAACGCGATCAGGAAGCAGTAGCAACTACTATTCCGGTACAGCACATGAACAAATACAACAACGGTGATAAAGTGGTTACTGTATCGGATGCCGATGGTGATGTAGTGGATCTTGCTCCGCAACCCGATCAAACGGTACTTACAGATGCTGGTTTGGGTATTACCTATTCCGGAGGAAACGCTTACATTGAAGTGGTTGATGAAAATGCGTTTGAAGCCGCTGCCAGTGGAACGTTTACGGCAACATCAATTGATGGATTGGATGGTTATGAATACACCATCAACCTCATTTCAACCGACGAATGTGGAGGAACAACAAACCTTACTGTAACCCTCCTCATCTATAAAGACAGGGAAGCAACATACACGCCATATTTTCCTGATTGTACTTCTATTTTGGCCTACTTTAACTATTCGAATAACGATAATGGAGGGAAGCCTGTTTCATACGAAACTGCAAGAGAAGGCACACAGTTTCAGGGAAGAGACACCAGCCCAATTGGTGGTGGCAACTTTGCTGTAAGGGGGCAAAGCGAAGCAGCACCTCCAACAGAAGAAGCTCCTGTGGGAGTGGGAGCTGCTGAAGAATCAGCCATTAAATACCCCGGAGAAGTTAGTCCTGGAGTGGTTTTCGATTCTAACAACCCATTGGTAGCAACCGTTTCAGACCCCGATGGCCCCATTGTATTTGCCGAAGAGTGTATCGACCCAATCGGTCAGGCACCAGTAGGCTCATACCATCGTCTGGGATCAGAAACTTCTCCCATACCAAAGCCACCAACATCGCCTTACGATGAAACATTGGCAGATTGGGGAGCTGTTTTAAACCCGGTTACTGGAGCCATTTCCATTGCATTGAATAATCGGTATATGACTGGTAAATTCCTGGAAAATGGAGTAGGACTGCACTGCCATAAAATTAAAACTACTGATGCATGTGGAGGAGTAACAGAACACATCTTGAAAATTGAGATTAAACCTGATTTACCTGCGGTATACGTTCCCGAAAGTGCAGTACCAAAGAGCCTTGATGCTTATCAACCAGAAGAGTTAATTACCAAGCCGGTAGACCCTAATGGTAGAATTATCAGTGCTACCATTACCAGTGGCACACTGCCTCCAGGCACTTCGTTTGATACTACTACAGGAGAAATTAGAGTACTTCCTGCACCACCAGATGATGAAGTAGAAGCAGCTCCGTTAACATGGAAGCTCGGTGACTTAGAGGGATCCATTGAAAAGTCAGGGCAGGAAGAGGTGCAACAACGCAAGGCTCAACCTGAATCAACTCCTACATCACCAGGCGAGCCTTCATCGGATGACCTGGTACAAGGATCATGGTTGTTGAAGGTAACCACCATCGATGAGTATGGAGGAGTAACCACTGATGTTGATGCGCCTATTACCATCATAGGAAAACAAATAGGAGGGGTGCATGTTGGAGTGAAAGACAAAGGCACCTTCTTGAGTGGATTGACTGAGAAGTACTCTACTATTTTCAAAGGAAAAACCAGCGAAAAAGGGAGCACAGGAAGCACACAAAAATAATATGTAACGACAGTAAACGATGGAATTGATAGATCAAGAAATAGAAAAAAGTATCAACCAGCAGATACTTGAAACAACACAACGACTCTTTGCACAGGTAGAAGAAGATTTAAACTCACCTGAAAGACGCAAGATGTATGTGAGCGGAGAACGGGATGAAGCAGTTATGGTGAATTCCGATCCTTTGTTGGAAGCTATCGCGTTGAAAATCATTGAGAAAAATGCGCTCATTGAATGTACGTTTGATGATGACTTGCTCGACTTTTTAACGGAGGAATTATACTTCTACATCGACTTGTATTATGCCGTTGTTACTACCCTTATCGACCTGGCAGCCATTAGAAGAGAAGACATTTCCGACAGCACTAGTTATCAGGCATTGTTTAGTGTGATGGAAATTCACATGGCCTCAATGAAAGATGTAGAAGCATTGGACCACTTGAGAAGCGTGTTGGAGGATTTGGTAGACGATTATTCCGATAAGCCTGAATTGCAAAAAAGCATCCAGGCATTGGTGCCAAAAGAGCCCGAACAACAAGGGGTTTATAGCGTTGAGCCACCAAAAGAATTAAGCGAATACCAGGCCAATGATGTATTGGCCACCATTGATCCTGATGAGGATGTTGATACTACCAGCGTGGGGGGATTGCCTCCGGGGGTAAAACTCGATACCAAAGATGGAAGCTTAACCGTAGACGACCAATCGCTGTTGGAAAAAGGAGTATATGTATTACACATAGAAACAACCGACGCTGAAGATGGCGTTTCGGTAACTACTGTCGATTTACCTATTGGGCGCGACGGGAAAGCCACTTACACGGTAAATCCATATAAGAAAGTAACCGACCATAGGGTAGGTGATGTGTTGGCTACAGTAACTGATCCTGATGGAGAAATCATTAGTGCCAAACTCATTGTTGATTCAGACCTTTATGAGTTGAGCCTACCAGAAGGTGTAGCATTAAATACCATTAATGGAGAAATTACGGTAAGCGACAACTTGTTGTTGGTGCCGGGCACACACTATCTAAGCATTGCTACCATCGATATCAAAGGCCTTGAAACACTGCACGAAGTGCAATTGTTCTTTGGCATTGATCACGATGCGGTGTACAAAGTAGAAGCTCCAAATAAACTGACAGACTATAAGAACGAGCAGGTATTGGCCACTGTTTCCGATGTGGATGGGGGAGTAGTAGCTGCGCAACTAACGGACCTTCCTAATGGAGTGGCATTGGATGCTGATACGGGTAACCTCTTTGTAGAAGATACCACCGCATTGAAAGAAGGCACTTATAAGTTTAATATACTTACTGTAGCTTCTACTGGTCAGGAAAAGCCAAATGCCGTTGAGTTAACCATTGGTGAAGTGGCATCGCCATACCGTTTTGTGGTAGAGCCATACAAGAAATTGCAGGCCTATGCCAACGAAGATAAATTGGCCGGATTAAACGATCCAACCGCAGCCATCGATAAAGCTACCATTGTTCGTGGAAGGCTTCCTGAAGGTACACACATGGAAGCAAGCAATTGCGACATTAAAGTATACGAAAAGGAAAAGCTAAGGTCGGGAAGTTACGACGTTAAGATTGCGTTAACCCCTACCGACAAAAGAACAGAGCTACACGAGGTTAAATTAGTCATTGAACCGAATTACAAAGCGGTATATCGAGTAGTATATGGCAAAGATATTTTCGACTACGAAAATGGAGAATTGATTGCAGAAGTAATTGATTGCGACGAAGTAACTTCGGTTGAATTGACTTCGGGAGAAGTCCCTCCAGGAACGACGTTAGACACCACTACGGGGAACATTACGATTTCTGATACAGCAGCTCTTGTAGCAGGAAAGTACGTACTTGAAATTAAAGTAAGCGATGCCGAAGCTGGAGAAACCGATACTCGAATTGCCTTGTTTTTCAGTGGCATTGATACGGAATCTGTTTATACCGTATTGCCTGCCAGAGCGGTTGATAGCTACCAGATAAATGATTTAATTGCTACTGTAGAAGACGATGAGTTAGGAGTAGTAAAAGCTGAAGTTACACAAGGTGCTTTGCCATTAGGAACCACCATCAATACCGAAAATGGTGAAATCTATGTAAGTGATCCCGATCTACTTCGGTCAGGAACATTCGACAATATTTTCATCAAAACAATTGATGCCATTGGAGGAAGCACGGAAAGTGAAATTACCATTGTTTTCCTCGATGACCTGGCAATTACTTATAACCTTTACGAGCCGCAAGTAGTAACAAGCTACAATGCAGGAGATGTGCTCTCCGATATTGAGGCAGCAGATGGAGCCGTGAAATCAGTGGTACTAAGTGATGGCAACTTACCGGCAGGTACAAAGTTGAACTCCATTACCGGAGAAGTAACGGTAAGTTTACTCACTAGTCTTGTAGCTGGAAATTACCCCATTTCACTGTTAGTGACTGATGTTAATGGAGGGCAAACTACTTTGAGCTTTGAATTGGTGTTGTTGGAAGATGAAGATGCCGTATGGTGGGTCATCCCACCCACACCGCTCAACGAACTTTCCAATGGGCAAATTATTGCAGCACCTACCGACCCTAATGGTCCCATTATTAAAGCTGCATTACAAACCTATGGTTTGCCACAAGGCATGGTATTGGATCGATTATCAGGAACCATTTCCATTACTGATGTAAAGCGAATTTTACCCAATTCATACCCACTTACCATTACCACGTATGACATTGCTGGAGGGGTGACTACAGCCACTATCCGCATCATCATTCAAAAAGCGGTAGAGGAAGACATCTATGTAATTGAAAAGCCAAGAATTGTTGACACCTATGCGGTAGATGATCGATTGGCTTTTGTAAAAGAAGAATATGGTCCCATTACCAGTGCTGATATCTTGTCGGGAGAAATTCCTGCAGGAACGGTGCTTGATGCAGACGGTACTGTTAAAGTAGCAGATACTTCTACCTTGGCAACCGGACGGTTTACTGCTGAAATTAGGACTACCAATTCTTCCGCGGTAGAAGTAGATAGTATTGTGGTCATTGAAATTTTAGAAGATACAGAGGCAGTATACGATGTAGCCCCACCTACAAACATTGATACCGTGAGGAAAGGCATGCTATTGGCGGCAGTTTCAGATCCTGATGCTGCCATCATTACAGCCGATTTGATTGGTGGAGTATTAATGCCCGGAACAGTATTGTATCGTACTCGAGAAGAGGCAAAAGTAGCTGGAAGACATGTGGGTGATATTGTGGTAGAAACACCAGAGAAAGTAATTCCAGGGATCTACACCAACATTCAAATTGAATCTACCGATAGCAATGGAGGCAAAACACAGTTTAACCTTACCATGGAGATCACCCCTGACAACGATGCCATCTATAAAATTCAGTTTTCGCGCGATGTGCATAGCTTAAGAAATGGCGATGTTATTGCTTACCCTATTGACTTTGATGGAGCTATTATTCGAGCTTCTTTGGTAGGAGGTACACTGCATTCCGGCATGGCGTTAAACACCAAAACGGGAGCAATTACAGTAGAATCAAGAACACAAGTAGCTGGTGGATTTCAACACCCACAGTTGAGCACAACAGATGCTACTGGCGGAATCACCGATCAGGTAATTGGCATAGAAGTGGAACAAATCCCGGATCGATCGGAAAGAGACATTCGAAGACTCTTTATTCAACGGTTTACTGAAAGACTGGATGAGTTTGAAGTATTGTTTGCCGACCGGTTGTACTCAGAATTTACCGACAACAGAAGCTATATCGATAATGCCAAACCAGTGGCCGATACCATTAAAACGGATTTGGACGACAGTACGATAGACAACTCTTATTGGAACGGTAGTAAAGACAGCTACATCAAAACAAACTTCCTGGCCATTACCGATCCGGTAAAAGAGGGAATCATTACTGCGGTAGATGCTGTATCCAATGCCACTACCGAAGAAGAATTATTGGATGCAACGGATGACCTCGCTTTGCGAACAGGTATCTATGGCGAAATCTACGAATCTATGCTCGACCTTACCGGATATCGAAGAAGCGATATTCCCAATGGTGCTAATACCATTATGCAAACCATGTTCGATGATCTTGATGCGCAACTGGATGAAGTAAGAGCAATTCCTGAAGTAGCCTTCATCATCGAAAACATCACAGTAATTAGAGATGCTACCTCACAACGACGTCAGCGAAGATTAAGAGAACGCTTAACCGACTTGTTAACGTAATCTAACCAATGCAGGTAAATACAAATACACATATCATTAAACGTCAGGTACTCGACATTCATACCGATGTGAGGGAGAATGCCTATCAGGTGCAAGACAGGGTAAAGGAGCTTTACTATGAAAAAATGCTCCCAATGATTGAAGAAGCTTGCAATGCCTACAACACCGGAGGAGAAATTATTCGACTTGATCAGTTTACCCTCGATTTAGGAGAGGTGGACTTAAAAAACATGGACAGGCAAATTACTACCATGCTCAAGGAGAAGATTTATGAAGAACTGAGTAAGGTGGTGCATGAAGCAGAACATCAATCAGGCAGTAAAGTAAAGGTAGAACGCGTACCAGTGGATGCTTCCGACCTGGAGTTGGTGCAACATTTTTTAACCACAGGTACGTTGCCCTGGTGGAAAAAGGAAATTACTCCAGCTGCATTGGAAGAAGTTTTTACCAAACAAATAACAACCAAGGTTGAGGCAATACGCTCGTTTCTTTACCAACATCGTAAGTATGCTGCAGTTATGCAGCGCATTACCTCGCAATTTTCGGAAGGGGTAACCAGGCAATTGGAACAACAGCTATTAAGCGGCAACTACACTACTTATGCCGTCACAAAAACAAGCCTGCAAACCATTGTGAAAAAGTTAGTGGCACAAGAGGTTATTGCTCCTGGGGTAGAACGTGTATTTATGCAAATGCTGCTGCAAAAAGTGGTGGAAATTCCTCAAGAAATTGTTCAAGAACAAGTTATGCTGAATGTGTTGGTGCAAGAGGTACAGCAGTTGGGAGGGATGAGCAGAAGTGAAGCAATTCATGCCATCGCTAAAGTGGTAAAGCTGCTTCCGAAAAAAGCATTGAAGCAAATTACTCCCTCATTGCAAGAAACCATTAAGAACTGGGCAGCAGCAGCAACAACCTCATTGCCAACGAAGGTGCGAGCGAAGGAAAAGGCAGCAACCGATGACCCCCAAACAACAACTGAGCAAGAAACAACAACCTCTTCGCTAAAAGATAAAATTGCTGAGAAACGACAAGAAGCCGAAAAGAAAGCTGCCTCGGAAGTAAAGGAAGCACAAAATGAACAGGAAGAGCAAAAGGCATCCTTAGAAAAGGAAGCAACAACTGCGGAAGAAAGTCAAGCTACAGATACAACAACTTCTGTTGAACACCCTGAGCAGACGGCGCAAGAAGCAGCCAAAGAACATTTAGAAATACGCAAGCGATTACAATCCGAATTCAAGCTGAAATCGGTTGACGAAACCTATGTGAAAAATGCTGGGCTGGTATTGCTATGGAATTACATTCCTTTCTACTTCAAGCACCTGGAGTTGGTAAAAGATGGTGCATTTGTGAGCGAAGCAGCACAACATAGGGCCGTACACCTGTTGCAATACATTGCTACGGGTAACACAGCAGCTCCCGAATACGATTTGTCGCTCAATAAATTGCTTTGTGGCCTCGATGTGGAAGACCCGATAGAAGAAGGAATTCAGATGACGGCAGCCGAAAAAGAAGAAGCTGACAATATGATGCAAACGGTCATCGACCACTGGGGAGGGTTGGGAAAAGCTTCACCCATTGCCTTACAACAATCGTTTTTACAACGTGAAGGATTGCTCAGCAAAGACCAGGAATCGTGGCTACTGCGTGTAGAAGATTCCACCATAGATATTTTACTTGATAAGTTGCCCTGGAGCTTCAGCATTGTAAGCCTTCAGTGGATGAAACACCCAATATATGTAGAATGGTAGATGAGAAGGTAAATAATAATGCAATACATCTTGAACAGGAACTGGACTGGATTAAGGAAGTGTTGGCAACAAGAATGCGAACAAGATTCCAGGTGGATGAGGAGATGACTCCAGCACAAAAAGAGGCACTGTTTTTTAGTGTAGATCCTCCAAAGCTAAATGGTGTAGAATCAGTTTATGCACAATTTCTCGACTACTACAAACTTTCATTTGCAGAAAGGGTAGTGTTGCTACTTGCGGTTATTCCTTACATCAGACCAGGACTATTGGATGTGTTTTTCTTGAAAAATGAGAAAAACGGAAAGATTTTCTCCGAATTCGGAGGTGTGATAGGGGGATCTCATAATGGATTTCTACCCACGGCCGAAACAGCATTGTTTGTGATTTGTGGCGATAATTTGAAGCACCGGTTTAGCTTGATGAATATGTTTAATGGAGGACATTCATTGATAGGAAAGTATGTTACTCTCGAAAAGCAAAGCCCTACAGATCCTTTTTTAAGTGGTGTGTTAACACCCACACGAGAGTTGATCGACTTATTCACCATTGGTTCATACAGTAACCCTGTTTTTGGAGCCGATTTTCCAGCAAAACGCATCTCTACAGGGTTTGAATGGGATGATTTGGTGTTGGAAGATACTACCGTTGCTCAGGTTGAGGAGTTGAAAACCTGGTTGGAGTATGGGGAGTATATCATGGAACATTGGGGGTTAAACAGAAAATTAAAGCCGGGCTACATTTCATTGTTTTATGGCCCTCCTGGAACAGGAAAAACACTAACAGCTTGCCTGTTAGGAAAAGCTGTTCAACGCCCTGTATATCGAATAGACCTATCGATGGTAGTGTCTAAGTATATTGGAGAAACGGAAAAAAATCTCTCCAAGATATTTGATCAGGCAGAGAACAAGAATTGGATATTGTTTTTTGACGAGGCCGATGCCCTCTTTGGCAAACGAACAAAAGTAAATGATGCTCACGATCGATATGCCAATCAGGAGGTATCTTACTTATTGCAGCGCATTGAAGACTTTGCGGGGCTGAGCATTTTAGCGACGAATTTGAAAAGTAATTTGGATGAAGCTTTTACCAGACGATTTCAAACCATGATTCATTTTGCCAGACCTCGCGTACCTGAACGCGTTCGATTATGGGAAACTGCATTTCCAGAAGCTTGTGAATTAGAACCTTCGCTGAACCTGCGAAGTGTTGCAAAAGAATTTGAAATAACAGGTGGAGCCATTATGAATGTGGTACGTTACTGCGCATTGGTGGCTGCAAAGAATGGAACAAATATCATAACGAGCAAAAGTTTATATGAGGGCATCAAACGAGAATTTTCCAAGGATGGCAAGTTAATTTAAGAGACAGAATAGTTAAAAATTTAATACAGCAAACTCATGGGTTTTTTATCAACGGCTGGCAAGAATCAACAACAACCAAAAACTGGCACACAGGATCAGGGAAAAGGCACAGGGGGACACCCTGATGCCTGGGTGAATGAGATGGGTGATATGGTCAACAGTACATCTGGCGGAGAAGGTGTGCAAACCAAATTGGAAATCGGTTCGCCAAACGACCCTCAAGAAAAAGAAGCAGATAATGTAGCGGATCAGGTGGTTGCTTCAGGCAGTGCTGCGAATACTGCTCAAACGCAAACCGAAGAAGAAGTACAAGGCAAACTGAGTGATGATCGAGAAACAGAGGATTCTGTAGCTCCAAAGGTACAGCGGGTGATCTTTAATGAAGAAAAAGACGAGCGAAACGACATGCTTAATGCCAAAATGGCAAACGGAAGTGTTCAACGCATGGGGGGAGAGCAAGAAGAAGTTCAAAAAATGGAAGACGAAGATGTACAAGCTAAAGAACAAGAAGAAGTACAAATGTCGGAAGATGAATTGCAACAAAAACTTTCGGTACAGCGAGAAGGAAATGGTACTGCAACGGCTTCACCTTCTTTCGCTTCTACCATGAATAGTGCAAAAGGAGGGGGAAGTGCTTTGCCCGATGCTACTCAGGCAGAAATGGGACAGAAGATGGGAAAAGATTTTAGTGGGGTTAACATTCATACAGATGGCACTGCAGCTCAATTGAATGAAGAAATAGGCTCCAGAGCCTTTGCGCATGGCAATGATGTGTTTTTCAACGAAGGAGAGTTCAACCCAAATACCGACTCCGGAAAGCACCTTATCGCTCATGAGTTAACGCATACGGTACAGCAAGGGGCTGCATCAGATTCAGTCCAAAAACAGGATAAGAAGGATAAGGATGCAAAAAGAATTCGAAAAGTAAGGGATAAGTACAAGGGCATTCGGGAAATATATACCACAGAGGTGGGCAATTTAACGCTAGATCAAGTAATTAATTTGAACTATGCTAACCTGGAAGAAGAAAGCCGGCGTATATTAATGGAGATGGTGATCAGGGCGAATAAAATTGACCCTGCTACCAAAGACCTTACTAAGTTTAGAGGGGAAGATGGGATGAGTTTGATCATGTTTGAACCCAATGACCAAGACAAGGTAAAAGATAATGAAGGTGGAGGATTGGCACCAAAAGGGGTAGAGTTGTATAAAATACCTGCTGGGTTTGACGTTACCTGGAAGATGATTGAGCACTATTACAAGGAAACCTTCAACTATGAACTTTCGAACACACAACAACAAGTGGTACTGGGAAGGTTCATGGACATTAACCCTGAAATTCCTTTTACGCTCACCCCTGATGAAGTAGGGAAAACGGTATTAATGCCCGTTCCTCAAGAGCAACTCAAAGAGGTTGATATTACTTACTATAAAGAATTGGATGGATTCTATGGCACACCATACACTCCTGAAGACATGGAAGGCGACCTGATTGACTATGTGCAAAATAGGGCAGCTGCCATGAACAATGCTATGGATAACTTATCTGATTTTATTACGCATAATGAAAACGATGAAGGGTTTGACTCGCAAGCATTTGGGGAAGGCTTAGTGGATGTAATTGTTAAACATGGGTTAGGAAACATCCCCGTTTATGGCAAGTACATCAAGGTCATCTATGATTTTGGAAAGCTCATTGCAAAAAACATTAAAGGAATTACGGAGAAGGGCAATTACGATTGGAAATTTGACCTGTTCAACAGTGAAAGAAACATGTTTGAAGCCTGGAGAACGGCTTTTGATGATAAAGTCACTGAAACATCATCGACGTATGGGAAAGACTACAAGGAACTTCAAGATAAGATAGATGCTACCCAACAGGAAATCAACAGAGCGGGTGATCACAGTACAAGACTCACATTGTCAGATCGACTGGAAGAAGAAAAAAACAGTTTCCAGCATTTGCAAGATGATGCCAGAGAGCAAATTTATCTAACGACACTGGCTTCAAATGATTACACGAAATTTCAAATAGGATTGTTTGAAGCTTATGTTAGCGCAATGACCAAACAAGGCAAGAAAGATGGATTGGGCATTGATCAGGCAAGGTTAGAAATCTTTTTCGGTGGAGGCATGAGTAAACCCATCTTTAGATGGGCATCGTTTAATAATACTGGTGTGGATGGTCGATTGAATAAGAAGTTCAATGAAATGTATTTGGGAACTGACCCGGGCTTGGGCATGGGATATATTCCTATTCACAAAATGAATGTTCCTAAACGAATTTGGTATTACCCCATTGGCAACGGACATGGTGGTAGGTCGTTTGCCGATATGAATGCCAACAATAAGTTTGAGAAATATAGCGACAATGTAGCAGGGGCAAGGAATGTGCTCCAACATTGGTTTTACTACCAAAAAGATCGTAACTTCCATAGTGCAGTTAGTATAGGTGATGACATGACCTTACCGATACCAAAGAAGTTAGGCTAATGCTACAAAAGAAAACAAAGAAGTATTGTATTGGTTTTTTAATCCTGGGGTGTTTGATCGCTTGTGAAAATACTCCGCAAATGACAGATGAAATGGAAATGGCTGCACCAACAGTAGAAATTCGAGGGGAGTATAAAGTAGAAATTCTTTTCGACCCTTCTGGTGAATTAAGAAGTGAAACCTTCTACGATCAATCGGAAACCCCTGTTACAAAAAAGCATTATTTGATGTTCGACACCTTACGGGTTTCGAAAGAACTTGACTATGCTTCTGGCGTTACCACCTTTTACAATTACCATGATAATGGAGTAATGAGCGATTCTACCAAACGACTTGATGGTGAACTTTATGACATTGGGTTTCGGTGGTACGACAATGGCAATTTAAAAACGAAATCGTATTACAGCGATGGCAAAATTGCTAAAAGGGAGCATTATGATGAACAAGGTGCTTTTGCCTACGATACCTATTATATGGATAGCACAGAGTTCGCCAAAAAATTTGATGAATAGCCGCCCCACCCAGCTTTATTAGTTTTTGTCAATTTATTCAAAATAACTACCACTAAACACACTGTTTAACCCAGCTTGGTTTGTCCTCATTTGCCACTAAAATACACAAGAAATCTGCCAGTAATCAGGCACACTCTACCATTCAAATGAATGCGATGGAGGAGGAAACCGTTCAAGCCAAAGAACAAGTTTCTACCCCACATCCTGATACCTGGGTATCTTCTATAGCAAGTCAGATGAACGGTGGCGCATTTGATGGAGGCACTGCTTCTGGAACCCTCGAAGCAAGTAATGTTTCAAACGGAACAGCTACCTCCACCATTCAAACCAAACTAAACATTGGCGAACCCGACGATAAGTTCGAAAAAGAAGCGGATGAAACGGCCGACATGGTAATGTCGAAACCAATGGCGGCAGCACCCCCACCAGCATCCACTGATGATGAAAATGTGCAAGGTAAATTTAACGGAATACAGCGGGAAGAAGAGGAAGAAAAACCAAAGGAAGCAGCACCAGTTAACCCAATAGAAGCAGGAAGTTTGGAAGCACCTGGCGGAGAGCAGTCTTCCAAATTTTCATTAGAAACCACTACTGTTCCTACGCCCTATACTTCTGTAGAGGAAGAAACAGTAGCCACCAAGTCGTTTCTTCAAACCATGCCCGAGGAAGAAACACAGGTAAGTACCAAATCGTTTCTTCAAACCATGCCAGAAGAAGAAACACAAGTGAGTACCAAGTCGTTTCTTCAAACCATGCCCGAGGAGGATAAGGTACAAACGGTACTTTATGATGAAGATAAAGACCTGCCCAACGACATGGTGAATGCAAAATTCATCCAGACCAAGAAGAAAGAGGAGCCAAAAACAAAAGCAGAGAATAAGAAAAGCTTAAAAAATCTTACGAAAGACCGTAAGAAAGTACAATTAAAAGGTGAAGGAGGGGCACAAGCCAGTTCGAGCTTTGAGTCTACCTTGAGCAGTACCAAGGGAAGTGGTGATCCACTCCCCAAAAATACGCAGTCGGAAATGGAATCCCGATTTGGGGGTAGAGACTTCAGTAACGTTCGTATTCATACCGACAGCACTTCTCAAAGCATGAACCAGGAAATTAATTCCAGGGCCTTCACCAATGAAAGTGATATCTATTTCAATTCCGGTCAGTTTGATGACAGTAGTAGTGCAGGCAAAAACCTCCTGGCACATGAGTTAACCCATACCATACAACAAGGTGCATCTGGTGATGTTGTTCAGGCGCAGTTCAATAAGCCTGAGATGCCACAAGATCAAACGGTAACAGAACAAGATACCTCGGGCGATGGCAATGATGCTGATAAAAACACACAGGATCGTATTCATGAAGATGTTGATCAAGATGACATCGATGATGCAATGAGCAAACCCCTTGATAAAAAGGGAGCTCAAGATCGTAGCCTGAGTGAAGCACAAGAGGGGCAGGGAGAATTGGTAGATGAGGGAGCTGTAGATCCAGTACATGACCGGCCTGGTGATCAGAAGGAAAATGTTGAAACCAGTAAGAAGAACATCCAAGAAGGAGTAAATGAAGAAGGGGAGGTTGAAGAAGGAGAAGAAAAAGAAGAAGAGCAACCGTTCTTCAATCTTATGGAAGCCGATGCCACCAGGGTGGAAATCATGAATTACAACCTCATGGCTGAGGCTGTTCCTTTCCCAAAAGAGCCTGATCCGGTGGAGCCACCTGAGATGAAACGAGGCAAAGATGAAAAAGGAGACTGGGTGCCAATGAACCCAGAAAATGACATGAAACTCTTCCATCTTGCCAATTACGCACAAGCATTTAGGGAGATTGGGTATGAAATGCAAATTGAAGCGTATGAAACAGAAGTAGAGTCGTATCGTGCCAGTGCATCAGCAGGGGAAATTCAAGAACGTATAGATACTGCCGAAGCCTATGAAATTGGGGTGGGGATACGAATTGGTGAATGGCAAGATTACAGCGACGGAAAGCTCCGACCTGCCCTTCATGTAGCTGAAGAGAAGACCGCATGGACGGAAGAAGAAGCAAATAAACTTGGCGATAAAGCAGAGGATCAGTTCGATGATGCGGAAAGCTTAGTAGGTGGTGCCGAAGAACAATCGAAAGAAGTAGAGGAGGAGACCGAGGAAGAACCAGATGCTCAAAACGAATCGAAAGACATTGAAGACAGTGCAAATGAAACAGAAGAAGGAGCTACCAGTATTTTCGATAGCTTCAAGTTGGCAGGAGAAAGAGCCGATCAACAAGTGTTGGATGCACAGCAGGCTAAACTAGACAATGAAGAAACTCATGGGAAGGCCGACCAGATAGACACCGACCTGGAATCGGGAAGGGCTATACTTACGGAAATGCGTGCGCAAAACCTTGCTTCGCAAGAACAGCTAGATGCAGAATCGCATACACCAGCAGAAATGCTTAAAGCTTCATCAAAATCAGCAGAGAGTGGTGACGAGTTGATTAAGGCAACAGAGATAGTAGAGTCGGAAATACATAAAACGCAAAAGGAATATTACAGCGAAATGGCTACCGTTCCATCAAGAGAACGAGCCGAAAAAGAAAATGCTAAGGATGCTGATAAAGATCCGGAGGAAGAGCCGGATCCGGAAGCAATGGATTTGCCAGATTTTTCCGAAGAAGAAAAGCTGGCATTCCAATTTGCTGCTATGTCGGAAGAAGATCAGGACGCGCTCTTATCGGAAATGACTGAAGATGAAATAGCCCAGCTTCAGATGACATTTGAAGACCTGGAAGCCCAGCAAATTGCGGCAGAAGAAGCAGAAAAAGCCAAAGCAGAGCAAGACGCCCGTGCGGGAAGCATGGCACATATTGATGAAGATACTTCTAGAGTTATCATCAACTTAAATGCGGAAAAATCCAGTGACGAAGAAGAAGCGGAAGCACTGGCCAAAGATCCAAGGGTGAATTACATCGGAGTGGTGGAGAACAATCGTGCCATGAAGCTACAGCGTCCGTTAAAAATCATCAATCAAAACTACATCCACATTTCTAAGTACGACAAGGAACGATTGCACAATAAAATGAAGTGGCAGATGTACTGGCACAAAATGACCAGCATTAAAATGGTGGACGTGCAAGACATGTTCCTGGAGATGTTTAGCCTTACATCAATCAAGGAAGGGTTGCTCTCAGACGTAAGCCAAATTCTTACCGGTTACGTTAACCTGTTTAATGTAGAGGCCTGGAAAAAAGACCCACTGGGTAACTTGTTGCAAAGTGGAGCTGATATTAGTGAAGGATTAACCAATCTTTTTGTGAAAGGCATCATCACCGCCGGAATAGTATGGGCATTGTGTGCATTGTTTATTGCACTCACATGGGGTGTAGCCGCTGTATCCAATATGCCTATCATGATATGGCTAAAATCGGTGATGGCTACATTGGGCACCTGGGCCATGTGGACTGGGGGATTTGCATTGGCATTCAACTTCCTGCTTGGGCTTAAACATACTTCCGAAGCTGGGGCAGCGAAAGATTCTGAAGATACCCTAAAAGCAGGAACACAAGCACAATCGGATATCGATGGTATGATGACAGGGTTGAATGGTATTGGTGTAGGCAAATTTGCCATCAATCCAAGTGCAGCCATTGGTAGCATGCTTAATACAGGACGCTCCTTCTTACTATTGGTTACCAAGCCAGGTAAATGGGCTACCAACATGATCGCCAAAGTAGCACAAACAGGAAAGGCACTTGGTGGAATGACTTTGAATGCTACCAAGCTCATGTTAAAAGGAGTGAAGATGCTTTATTCTGGAGGGGTTAAGGGGATACGCTCAATGATTAAAAAGATCAAGAAATTCTTCAAAAAGCGAACCCCAGGAGAACGTAAGATTTCACAAGATCTATATAACAAACTAAGAAAGAAAACTCCCAATAAAAGAATCAGAGATAAGGTAAACCAGGGGAAAAAACCACCATACCCAGATCCAGCTTTACCGGGCAAGAAAGTTACTGGTAGGTTAGAAGCTGATCACATTGTTTCGATGGATAAAATCTCAAGGATGAAAAACTTCAATAAGCTTACCTTTGAGCAGCAAGTGCAAATTTTGAACTTCGAAGAGAATTTTGTAGGTTTAAGTAAGTCTGCAAATGCTTCTAAGGGAGCTAAATCCTTTGCAGAATGGACCACGTATATTAAAGAAGGAATTACAGTGAATCCGGCTTTTAGAATGAAAATGATGCAATTGGAAGTTCAACTAGAAGGTAAAATTCAAAATATGATTAATACGATGGCAAAATCCAATAAGTTCTGATCATGAAAGATGAAGCATTATTATATCTCAACGATTACCTTACCAATCCTAAAATAATAGACTGGAATTCGGATGAGGCAATTGAAATTCCTTCATGGTGGAAAAGTGCACTTTCTTCAAGTAACAAAATAAAAGAAGTAATATCTGAATGGAATAAGTTCAATGATGTACTTCCACAAACTGTAGCCTACATTAGCAAAAACCTAAAAATGGTTGAGTTGATGGAACATGAAAAAGGTTATGCTTTATTATATGGAATTGAATGCGAAGGGGAGCTATACTACTTTGAGGGGAGGAACCCGCTTAATAGTCAACCTTCAGAAATAATTGAAGGTAAAGTAGATGCCTTGCCTGAGCGATTAAAGGCATTTTATCGAGAGTTTCATAACGGGTGGTTTTATGTGGCAGATGAGTCGGGTGGTCCTTATCCATTGGAGACGATTTTTTTTCTTTCAGATTACGAATGGGGAATATTAGACGATATCAAAAACGTGGAAATTAATTTGAATGCTACTGTTGCTATTTTTGGAAATGGAGGAGGGGGATACCTATGCTTAAGTGCTGATTCTAATTATGCTGAGGATAATGCTATTGTTTGGTGGGATGATGAACCCCCTGATCTTAGCCAACATTTTTGGTCTGTTTTAGATGAGTGGATGTATGTTGGGCTGTCAGAAGGGTGAACCACATTACATCAAGATCAATACCCATTGGAAGCAAGTGGGAGGACTCAACGAAGCAGTGCTCAATGAGGTACCTTACATTAAGATGTTGCGTTCGGAATTTTTGTGCGAATAGAAGTTACTCCTTCAACAATGGCAACAGGCTATTACAGATGCAGGATGTCAATTTGAAGGAGGTACTGTAGAAGCACCGCACTCTATTAAGTGGCTTATTAACAACATCGATCAACCCGGCCGGTTTTACCGAGATAACACCCGGGCACTTTCTTTCTAAACATTGTCTTAAAAGAACTGTTAAATAATGCTAAAATAGCATTGAACACAGGCAATAAACCCTGTGAAACGCGCATTGTGTTTTAAGGGGTAACTGACTTATTTTCATCAAGTTAATTTTGTTGTAAGCGCTATTTTACTGTGAAATTAGTACCCGAACTGTCCTTGAGATTTAATGGCTTATTTGCTACTTTTCCAATACTGATTGCACGAATGAGGTCATCGATTATAACGACACAATAAATGCCCCAATTTATCGTTATAATTACTGCGGTAGAAAAACGTATCTCCGAGTAGCCCCATTCTTATTTATTTCATAAAGGCAGCCCCAACCTTTTAACACATCATTGCATGTTGTTCTTGTACGGCTTTACGCTATGCAACTGCTCAACCTATGCCTTGACTATTGAGTTGAATAACCCATTTAATCCTTTAAGGATTTAAAAGTATTGCACCACAATGAGGTCGGACTGTTTACAGGACGTTTATAGCATCATACGCCAGTTTTCGAAGCATGAAATTAATGCAGCGAAAGGCTTTCTGATGGCATTCGACCAATCGGGCAATAAAGAAAAAAACAAAGTATATCAGTTGTTCATTCACTTGCTCAACACCCCTGAAGCTACCTACCAGGAAACACGGCGTCATTTTGGCATTAGCGTTGATAAAAAATCGTTCGACCAATTGTGTAGAAGGTTGAAGGAAAAGCTCATTGAATCGCTCATCCTCGACATCAACATCAAACGCAAAGATGCTTACAGCGATTGGCATGCTTGTAGGATGGACATCCGTAAAAAATTCATGCAAGCATTCATTCTTATTAGTAGGGGAGTGGAGAAGGAGTCGTTTGGACTGTTTCATAAAATTGTGGAGCGGGCCAAAATGTTTGAACTCTATAGCGAGTTGCACGAAGTGCTGCATTGGATGCGCAACGAATTGGGGTTGCGTGAGGGAGAAGAAACCTACGATAAATACACCGCTGACCTGGAGTTTTACAGGTATTGCAATGAAGCCGTTTTCCGTGCACGTGACATTTACTACCGTTATTTCATTAAGGAAGAAGGAAAGCACCAGGCCAGGGAGGAGCAATTGGCAACCATTAAAGCAGCCATTTCGGAGCTCACCGAAATGTACCAAAAAACCACATCAGCCAATGTGGGGTATTACTTGTACCTCTTGAAAATGGAGTACAGCAACGCACAGCAGCAATACGATGAAAGCTGCAAAATAGGACTGCGTTTAATCGACTTGATTGAGAAAAACCCAGCCATTTATATGGACACCCGGTTGGGAGTAGTGTATTCTGAATTGGCAGAAAACTATCAATACCTGGGCGATTACCAGCAATCGTTACAGTATGCTCAGAAAGCCCTGGAGTTTGTGCCCCCACAAAGCTTTAGCTTTGAAGTGGTGAAGGAAATTGAATTTCGCGCCCATTTTTATGCTGGCAATTACCAACAGGCGCAGCAAATACTGGTAGATACCGAGCGGGCCATTGGAAAAAAAGGTGCTGCTATTCAGCGCTGGAAGCGGGAGTACTTTAAGGCAACACTGTTGTTTACCCAAAATAAGTTCAAGGCATCGCTGCAAATGTTCAACACCTTTAAGAAGTGGACCAAAGACACCGAAAACTGGAATGTTTGGGTAAGAATCATGACCATCATGAACCTGGTAGAACTGGAGAAGTATGACCTGGCTGATCGAAACATTGAAGCCTTAAGAAAATACATTCAACGTACCCACCGCACCACCCCGGTAAAAGAACGCTACCTCATCATTTCAAGGTTGCTCTTACAGTTAGAGAAAAGGAGTTTCAACTTTGAAGAGGTGATGGGAAGTCATGGTCATTACATCGACCATTTAGAAGCGAAGGAAGACAAACTATGCTGGGAAATCAAAACCCCCGAATTCATCTTGTTCCACCAGTGGTTTGTAGCAAAATTGCAGCAAATACCTTATGGAGAAGTGCACCAACGCACAGAAAAAGTGGGGTGAGGTTACTTATAGATGCAAAATGTGAAGTTGTTTGCAACCAGCTTGGCACTTATACGACCTAATAGTCCATCGTCATTCTGTATAAGTGACATCTATTGCAAACATTTCTGGATTCATAAACCTTGCTATAGACCACACATTTTTGCTTTGATACTTAAAGGAAGACCTTGAACGCCTGTTTATCCAATAAATCATTATGATATGCTTTTAAACCTTTTGGCGTTAGGAATACATAGATCAACTTTTATATACTGCAGGATCTATAAGCCACGTAGGTTTTTCTAGTACTTCATATTTTGCTAAAGTATTCACTTGACTAATTTTTTTCAAGACGTTTTTAGATTCCAATGATTCTAAAATCATTTCTATTCCAGGAAACAATTCACAAACATCATGGCATAATATAAAACCACCTAATTTGCATAGCATTATACTGTATGATAAGTCAGTAGTAACTCCCACAAAACTATGATTGCCATCAATGAAGCATAAATCAAAGGCTGTTTCTTTTAAATGCTCATAACCCTTGTCTAAGCTATTTGGTATCAAGGTATGTCTTCTGTCGTTAACGGTATTTAACAGTTTCCAAAAGGAGTGTGTAGAATTAGAGTAACCAGCAACTTTTACAAATTTATCTAAAGAGATCAGCTTTTGGCTTTCTTTCATTGCTGATAACATAAACAAGGTGCTTCTCCCATAATAACTACCAACCTCAAGGATATTTGCATCGTTTTTCAATGAATTTACGTTTGCAATTAAAAACTGTGCCTCCTGTTCAGAGAAAAACCCTTTTGTTGATAAAGCTTCTTTATAGTAATTTCTCATGGTCCAAATTTATTAGGTTTCTCATTCCCTCAATCATTTAAAGTCCCTCAAGAGGCGAAAGAGAGGCTGGAATGCAGAAGGCCAATACTTTGTGAATTAGAAAATTTAAGTTATCAAATACCAATAAACACTGTGATAAAAATATAGTAATTTTACTTTATTTAGCGTTATGCCTTCCAAAAGAAAGCTAATGAAACGATTACTGGCGCCCATACAAAGGCTTACTATCTGGTTTGAATAGGGTGTTTTACGTTCTAGTCAAAATGAAAGTTTCAGAAATGGTTACTTCCCAATACAAAACTTCGAAAAGATATTCCCCAGCAAATCGTCCGTAGTAATCTCCCCGGTAATTTCTCCTAAATGATGTAAGGCCTGGCGAATGTCGATGGCTAAAAAATCACCCGTAATGTTAGCATCAAGGCCTGTAAGTACATTGTTTAGTGAGGCAAAAGCTTTGCTCAATGCCTCGTAATGACGGGCATTGGTTACAATGGTATCGTTGCTTTGTAAGGCACCTGAATCTACAAACGAAACCAGTTGCTCTTTGAGTGTTTCAATGCCTGTTCCTGCTTTGGCAGAAATGGTGATGCCCTCAACCGGAGGTTCGAATCCTTTCTCCCCAATGTCGGCTTTATTATATACCGGAATGAGCTGTTGATGTCCATCCAACTTGTTGCGAAAAGTAGTAATGGCCTTTTCAACAGCATCGGGCTTTTCGGTACTCATGTCGGCCATGTATAAAATGATGGCGGCCTCATTGGCTTTTTCATAGGTGCGCTCAATGCCCATTGATTCGATGGTGTCGGTCGTGTCGCGCAGCCCTGCAGTATCGATAAATCGAAAGGCAATGCCCTCAATAATCAACTCGTCTTCAATGGTATCGCGGGTGGTGCCGGCAATGTCAGAAACAATGGCGCGCTCTTCATTCAACAAAGCATTGAGTAGGGTAGACTTGCCCACATTGGGTACACCAACAATAGCTACCGGTATGCCATTTTTAATCACATTGCCTACAGCAAAAGAATCGACCAATCGTTTTATGATCACTTGTATTTGTTCCACCAGTGTTTTCAAGTCACTGCGGTCGGCAAATTCTACATCCTCTTCACTAAAATCTAATTCCAATTCGATGAGTGAAGCAAAATTGATGAGCTCCTGCCGCAAGTGGTTAATTTCTTTCGAAAAACCACCACGCATTTGGTGCATGGCAAGTTGGTGTGCTGCTTCCGAGTTAGAAGCAATCAGGTCGGCTACCGCTTCGGCTTGCGATAAGTCCATCTTGCCATTAAAAAAAGCACGCATAGTAAACTCACCGGCATTGGCCATACGACAGCCAGCATCTAGCAACAATTGAATAATTTGCTGCTGAATGAACACCGAACCGTGGCACGAAATTTCTACCACATCTTCTCCAGTAAATGAATTGGGACCTTTAAAAATGGTAGCTACTACTTCATCTACAATACGGCTACCATCTTTAATGGTGCCATAATGCACCGTATGCGAAGGAAGATTAGCCACAGTTTTGGAAAATAGCTTTCCAACAACAGCAAAGGCTTCCTTTCCTGAAACCCTAATCACTGCAATAGCTCCCATGCCGGGGGCAGTTGATAGGGCACAAATGGTGTCACGATATTGCAGGTGCTGGTTGATGGGGTAAAGGTAGGATGGCAAATGTGAAATGGCAAATAGACAATGGGAAACGTTATGGCGATTGCGACGATTTACTTTTTAGAAGCCAGCGTTATGGCGGAAAAGATATTTTTGAACTCCTCTACCTCTTTTAATAATGGGTTGATATCTTTAACATAGTCGGGATACAATTATTTTAATATTCTTAATCAATAATGTGTTTCTCTTGCTTCCCTTACAACAATGGTCACCTTGTATGTGAAATCACGTTTTGAAGAGGCAGCTTGGGCTTCTTCGTAATTGGCACCAATAGATGTGGCAGAGCGCGCCAATTGCCTTTTTGGAACCCTAAGTACTATATTTTCAGGAAGTTCGTTAAGAAACTTCAAGGTGTTTACCCCAAATGTAAATGTTCGATCTAATAGCTCCTGGGTTTTGGCATTCATAGATATCTAGTTGAATTCATATTAAAAGTATCAAATTAAAACCGTTGTTTGAATTACTGAACGTGAAAAAATTATAAATTAGCGCAACTTATTTTACAAAATAATAAAGACTAACAATGGGGATGTGTAAAACACACATTTACCATTTTACATTTACCATCATACATTATTAACAATGAGCGTATTAGTCAATAAAGATTCCAAAATTATAGTACAAGGATTTACCGGAGGCGAAGGCACTTTCCATGCCGGACAAATGATCGAATATGGAACCAATGTTGTTGGAGGAGTTACTCCAGGCAAAGGCGGTCAAGAGCATTTGGGCAAACCTGTTTTCAATACGGTAGATGAAGCAGTGAGCAAAACCGGAGCTGATGTCTCCATCATCTTTGTACCACCTGCATTTGCATCTGATGCCATTATGGAAGCCGCTGAGGCAGGCATTAAAGTAATCGTTTGTATTACTGAAGGTATTCCTACTAAAGACATGGTGCAGGTAAAAGAATACTTAAGCGGCCGCGACTGCCGGTTGGTGGGCCCTAACTGCCCAGGAGTAATTACCGCTGAAGAAGCCAAAGTAGGCATCATGCCTGGCTTCATTTTCAGTAAAGGCAATGTGGGCATTGTATCGCGTTCAGGTACACTTACTTATGAAGCGGTGGATCAGGTAACCAAGGCAGGCATGGGACAAACCACTGCCATTGGCATTGGAGGTGATCCTATTATTGGCACCACTACCAAAGAGGCGGTAGAATTGTTGATGAACGACCCTGAAACACACGGCATTGTAATGATTGGCGAAATTGGAGGAAGCATGGAAGCCGATGCTGCCCACTGGATTAAGGAAAACGGCACCAAGCCTGTTGTTGGATTTATTGCCGGACAAACCGCCCCCAAAGGCCGTACCATGGGACATGCCGGAGCGATTGTTGGTGGTGCCGAAGATACTGCTGAAGCGAAAAAAGCCATCATGCGCGACTGTGGCATCCATGTAGTCGATTCTCCTGCCGATATCGGAGAGAAGATGGCTGAAGTACTGGGCGTTACCGTCTAAGAAGATTTTATAAAGTATAAACCTCCACCGTCATCCTGTTCCGATAGTTATCGGGATGTTTCAGGATCTGGTGGAGGTTTTTTATGCCATTGCTAATGGTGGTTCACCACAATAAATCTGGATTACTCACGTTGTACAAAAGTATTGTAACCAGGTACTGACTTCACCATTTCTTTTCCCATCCATGCCACAAGGCACTTTCTACGAATAATCATCCACAAGTATCCTTTGATCATCCATAAGCTACATTGGCTTAAATGCTATTTATACCATCCGCGTTTTTTATATATTTAAGCTTTACTCAACCTCATGTGGTACAAAAAATGGATTTTCTTATTCGTCGGGATTATCAGTTGTAGTTGGCTACAAGCCCAGGATGTGATTTATAAGACCGATGGTGAAAAAGTACAAGGAAAAGTGCTAGTAATAGGTGCTGATTCTGTGACTTATACTACTGCTTCTAACCCCAATACGGTGAAGCATACAGTACACAGAAGTCAAATTAGTCTTGTGGTATACGCTAATGGTGAGCATGAAGTAATCAATGCAGGAATGACTGAAGCAAAAGAAACCACTAAAGAGTTGCATATACGGCACGATAAGAGTGCAGTAGATTCTTTAGCGATCAATTATCGAAAAAACCTTTTTGCCTTTTCTGTTATTGACATTTTTGCGGAGCGTTATAATCTCTCGTACGAACGGATCTTTCTCGGAGGAAAGTTAGGTGTAAAAATCCCGTATTATGCAGGGTACAGAGAAACAAAAGATTTTGCAAAAGGAACGATTGCTGCTTCAGGATTGTCAATTAACTTTTATCCAAAGGGGCAAGGAAAGTATCGCTACTTTGTAGGCCCTACAGTTGAGGTAGGGAAGACGAATGGTGAAATAGAAGCAAATACCTACGACCAATGGGGAAATATATTAGAAGAACGTATGGTGGACATTGAAGAAGAATACTATGGCGTATTTTTAACCAACGGTATTTGGGGAAGCGTAGACAAAATGTTTGGGTTTAAAATGTATATTGATATTGGCAGGTTTACTTTTGCTGAAAGAGAAAGCGAAATGCTTGACCTTAATCTTGTTTTTGATATTGTATTCAAGCTATGAAACAGTTACTAACAATAATCATGTTGTTGTGGGGCGTACACTTGTTAGCACAAGATATCATCTACAAAGCAGATGGCACCAAAATAGAGACAAAAATACTGCACGTGGGGGTCAACACTGTAAAGTACAAAGAATACTCCAATTTAAATGGACATGCATACGTTATCAGCAAAAAAGAAATATCCGTTATTGAATATCAAAATGGAGAGTACCTGGTGGTAGATGGAAAAACCATTGCAAAGAAAAAAGAAGTAGCTCCTGCTGATTCCATGTGGTTGGATTTTGGAAGAAATTTATCGGGTATTAACCTATTCGACATATTCTTTACTACTGCTTCCTTTTCTTATGAAAGATTGTTTACCAGGAAGGGAATTATGGGGATACGAATGCCAGTAAGCATTGGAATTGGAGAAAACAATCATACCGAACGTGGTTGGAAAAGGTACAGCTTTGGGTTAGACTACAACTTTTACTTTAAACGACAATCGAAAGGTGGCCCTAATTTTTTCTGCTCCCTGTCTGTTAGAACGGGCACGGTTGAACTGATTCATTATGAAGAGTACCACTGGTCGTTTCAGGTGGAGGATCCCATTGAGACCCACACAGCTACTTTTACTGGCACTGGACGAAATTATTTAGATGGCGAGTTTAACTTTGTCGATGTTTATTATTTTAATGGAGGAATGTTAGCACGTTTAAATAAACACATAGATCTTTCTATTCGTACAGGTGTGTTTAAACGATTCATTGGCGAACATATTCAGTATGAACATGAAGAAATACCAAAATTGGATATGGAATTTAATGTGTATTATCGGTTTTAACAGCTGCAATAAATAGGCGGATAAAACGTTGTACAAAAGTGTTGTAACCAGGTACTGACTTCACCATTTCTTTTCCCATCCATGCCGCAAGGCACTTTCTACGAATAATTATCCACAGGCCATATTGACTCAAGTGTTGCTTATACTTTCGTGTTTTTATACGTTATCGTTGACTTACTTAAAAAACAACAACTTCTTTCGATGACATTTTGCAGAGGCCAGGTAAGCTAAATCGTAATTCAATTCAATCACAATCATAGCCGCTAGTGGGTGAGAGGCTTTGTATTCTCCATACGCTTTGTTGGCCGGGTAATTTTGTGCTTTGCCTTCTTCGCTCAATACATCAGAAATGGCGTAGGTGCCCCTAAACCCTAAGATTACGCCAAAGTTTTCAGTACCGGCAAAATAGCTGCCAAAGCCAAATACCAATGAAGTGTGGTTCTTTGCTAGTTTGTCCTCAATGCTTCCGTTCCACGCATCAGGGCTGTTATCGGTACCAGTAGCACGATTAACAATAGAATACTGCGGGCCAATTTCTACATACTTACCATCTTTATTATTGCGGTAGGTCATAGAAATATCAAAAGTATTGTACGACAGCGATTTCTGGTAAAACCCTACGGTACCTTCTTCATCTGTTAAGTTATAATTGAAGTTCTGATTGAATTCAGAGGTCAACACCTCGAAGCAAACTTCGTGCATCTCGTTGATGTTATATCCCAGCTTAGCTCCAAGGGTATAGCCAAAGTCAAGCTCCTGGTTAAATTTACCGTCGTTGAAGTAATTGGAATTGACAAATAAGTTGGGGCCATAGCCACCTTTAATGCCAAAGTCAATCCAGCTTTGGGCAGTGATTGATGTAGACACGAGTAGAGAGAGTGCAGCCAACATCAAATGGTTTCTTTTCATCGGTAGAGAATTGGTTCGTTTTCAATGCGTTATGGATAGCTTTAGTAGAAAAACGCGACGAAAGTATGAAATTATTCGATAGGCATGCAAAATAATTAGATGAATTTTTTGAAAGGCTAAGAATGAAAGATGGTTGAAATAAGATGGAAGCAGAATTTTATATGTAGGTTTTAGTGATTAAACGGTATATAATTTCGAGTGAACGGTAATATTGGCAGGTACACCTTATTGAAATCCTGCGGTAAAATTGTTGATAATTTGATGAAAAAGGGAGTTGGAAGCTGTGATCATCTCCCTCAATCATTCGCGGTTTTAATTATCTTTAACCCCTTTAACGAAAACACAACATTTATAATCACTAATACTATGGAATTGTTAGCCGGAAAAGTAGCCATTATTACAGGCGCTACCAGAGGAATTGGCAAGGGTATTGCCGAAAAATTTGTTGAACAAGGAGCCAGTGTGGCCTTTACTTACGCTTCTTCAGAAGAGAAAGCCAAAGCATTGGAAGCTGAATTGTCGGCAGGTGGTGCTAAAGTAAAAGGATACAAATCGAATGCGGCCGACTTTGAAGCAGCACAAGCGTTGGTAGACGCTGTAGTGGAGGAGTTTGGAACGGTAGACATTGTGGTAAACAATGCGGGCATTACACGCGATGGGTTGTTGATGCGCATGTCGGAAGAAAACTGGGACGATGTGATCAACACCAACCTGAAGTCGATCTTTAACATGACCAAGGCAGTACAACGTACCATGCTGAAAGCCCGTTCGGGTTCTATTGTAAACCTCAGCTCGGTAGTAGGAGTAAAGGGAAATGCAGGACAGGCCAACTATGCCGCATCTAAAGCAGGTATTTTAGGGTTTACCAAGTCGATTGCACAAGAGTTGGGATCGCGCAACATTCGTTGCAACGCCATTGCACCAGGCTTTATTGAAACTGAAATGACCGGTGCGCTGGATGAAAAAGTAGTGCAAGAGTGGAGAGACAATATTCCATTGAAAAGAGGAGGTACGCCCGAAGATGTGGCCAACCTTACCTTATTTTTGGCTTCAGATATGTCGGCCTACATCACCGGGCAAACGATCAATGTTTGCGGTGGAATGCTGACCTAGTAAAATAATTGCCACTGCCGCAGCGTTGTATCAACAACCTGCTAATAGAAAGGGTAGAAATTGGGTTTCGAATTAGAGTATTCCGGATGGTTCATGTTGGTATGCCTGCTGCTTGGCGTGGTGTATGCCTTTGTATTGTATCGTAAAGACCGGTTGCTGGAAGAGGTGAATCCATGGTTGCAACGCATCATGGCCGTGTTTCGTGCAATGACCGTTGCTTTTCTGGCGTTTTTATTGCTTGGCCCTTTGCTGAAGACCATTACCGAAGAAACGGAAAAGCCACTGGTCATCATTGCTCAAGACAATTCCGAATCGTTGCTTATTGGCAAAGACTCTACCTATTATAAAGGAGAGTACAAAACTCAACTAGAAGCTTTACAAGCAACGCTTGGAGCTAATTATGAGGTGCAAACCTATTCGTTTGGCGATCAGGTACGCAACGGACTGGATTGGACCTATGCCGACAAACAAACCAATATATCGGAATTGTTTGATGAGGTGCACACGCGGTACAGCAACCGCAACCTTGGAGCCATTGTAGTGGCCAGCGATGGTATCTTTAATACAGGAGTAGATCCAGTATATTTTTCGAAGAAACTAGAAGGTATTCCTGTATATGCTGTGGCACTGGGCGATACTTCGGTAAAGAAAGACCTGGTAGTTGCCAATGTGGCCCATAACCGCCTGGCATATTTGGGCAACGATTTCCTGGTAGAGGTGTTGGTAGAAGCACATCAACTGATGGGCAAGACCACACAGCTCAAGATCAGTGGTAAAGAAGGGGTGGTGCATACCGAAAACATTGAAATCACTTCCAACAGCTTTTCCAAAGTATTTCCTGTAAAGATCGAAGCGAAGAAAACAGGATTGCAGCGCTATCGCATTGAAGTGCAGTCGGTAGAAGGAGAAATTACCGATGTAAACAACAGCGAAGACATCTTTATTGATGTGCTCGATAGCAGGCAAAAAATCTTGTTGCTAGCCAACTCGCCACACCCTGATATCAAGGCCTTGAGTTATGCCATTGAATCGAACGAAAATTATGAGGTAAAGGTAGCACTGGCCAAAGACTTTAAAGGGAAATTCGATCCCTACAGCCTGGTAATATTGCATCAATTGCCTGCGAGAAACAACCTGGCTACCGAAACATTAAAGAGTTTGTTAGAGGGCGAGGTGCCTACCTTGTTTATTTGGGGAAGTCAATCGAACTTCAACAGCATCAATCAACTTCAATTGGGGGTAACCGTAACGAATTACCGTGGTAGATTGAATGAGGTAAATGCTACCTATAATAAGAACTTTGTGCTGTTTGGAGTAAGCGAGGAAACTGCCCGTATGATTGAAAGGTACCCGCCATTGCATGTGCCTTTTGGCACTTACAACCTTGGGAACTCGATTACCCCATTGTTTCAGCAAAAAATTGGGGTGGTAAAAACACAAGATCCTTTGTTTGTATTTGGAGAATACAACGGCACAAAAATCGGCATCATTACCGGAGAAGGCATTTGGCGTTGGCGTTTGTTCGATTTCGCTGAAAACTCCAGCCATGGCTTGTTCAACGAATTGATCACCAAAACAGTGCAATACCTGGCTACAAAAGAAGACAAGAGCCTGTTCCGTGTGTTTACCAAGCATCACTTTTTGGAAAACGAACCTATTGTGTTTGAAGCGGAGGTGTACAATGAAAGCTATGAGTTGATTACCGAACCCGAAGTATCTATGGTGATTACCGATGCTGATGGGGTAGATTATCCGGCTTCGTTTTCGGCTACTACCAACGCTTACCGATTGGATGCGGGCATGCGCCCGGTGGGCGAGTATACCTACACCGCCAAGGTTACTTACAATGGCAACACCTATACCGAAACAGGAGAGTTTAGTGTAAGTCCGGTGCAAGTAGAGTTGGCCAATACAGTGGCCAACCACCAGTTGCTATACAACCTGGCCAGCAAGAGTAATGGTGAATTGTTATACCCTTCTGAAATGGATCAACTGGCTGCTATGATTGGCGGCAGGGAAGAGGTGAAGCCTAAATTCTTCCGCAAAGAAGAAGCATCGTACATGCTTAACCTTTGGTGGGTATTGCCTTTATTGCTTGGCCTTCTCTCGGCCGAATGGTTTATGCGCAAGCGCAATGGAGCTTATTAGGCACTTTACCCCGTTACATGATTAATGCCAACCTCAGCTGCTGAACACCAGACAGCACTTCATAACACCCTGGTAATACATGAGTGCAGGGGTGTTGACTAAAATCTACATACCGTACAGCCCCACTGGATTCCTGCCTACGCAGGAATGGACAGTGGGGCAGATAGGCAATGTACTTCATCTACTACCACTTCATTAATGCACAGCTAATACAAAAACTCAGTTGTAGAATTCCAGGGCACACTATACAAATAACCCACAATAACACTCCTGCGCAGGTGTTCACTGAATTTCGAACGGAATTGCCCGAATACTTCCCCACTGGACACCTGCCTACGCAGGAATAGACAGCGGGGCAGATAGGCAATGTACTTCATCTACTACCACTTCATTAATGCACAGCTAATACAAAACCCCGTTGCTGAATTTCAGGGCACACTATACAAATAACCCACAATAACACACCTGCGCAGGTGTTCACTGAATTTCGAACGGAATTGCCCGAATACTTCCCCACTGGACACCTGCCTACGCAGGAATAGACAGCGGGGCAGATAGGCAATGTACTTCATCTACTACCACTTCATTAATGCACAGCTAATACAAAAACTCAGTTGTAGAATTCCAGGGCACACTATACAAATAACCCACAATAACACTCCTGCGCAAGCAGGTGTCCACTGCTAATACAATACAATAGAAATTTTAACGTAATTATACGTGTGAATTGCTTTGCCATTATTCTATTTGCACTTTCGTAAAGTAATACATAGCTATGAAAAAGTATTACGTATACATATTAGCCAACAAACGTAATGGTACTCTGTATATAGGTTTTACCAGTAATCTAACCAGGCGTGTTTTAGAGCATAAAACGGCCGAGTTAAAAGGCTTTACTTCGAAATATGGTGTAAACAAGCTGATGTACTTTGAGGAGCATAACAGTTCTTATGAGGCTTTTCGAAGAGAACGACAAATGAAAAAATGGAAACGTGCCTGGAAGATTCGCCTCATTGAAGAGCAAAATCCTTACTGGAATGACATGGCAGCAGATTGGTATGACGACTAATACATAATCAATATGGTTAGGCAATTGAGTGAATGATTTATAGCATACTTCCCCACTGGATTCCTGCCTACGCAGGAATGGACAGCGGGGCAGATAGGCAATGCACTTCATCTACTACCACTTCATTAATGCACAGCTAATACAAAACCCCGTTGCTGAATTTCAGGGCACACTATACAAATAACCCACAATAACACTCCTGCGCAAGCAGGTGTCCACTGCTAATACAATACAATAGAAATTTTAACGTAATTATACGTGTGAATTGCTTTGCCATTATTCTATTTGCACTTTCGTAAAGTAATACATAGCTATGAAAAAGTATTACGTATACATATTAGCCAACAAACGTAATGGTACTCTGTATATAGGTTTTACCAGTAATCTAACCAGGCGTGTTTTAGAGCATAAAACGGCCGAGTTAAAAGGCTTTACTTCGAAATATGGTGTAAACAAGCTGATGTACTTTGAGGAGCATAACAGTTCTTATGAGGCTTTTCGAAGAGAACGACAAATGAAAAAATGGAAACGTGCCTGGAAGATTCGCCTCATTGAAGAGCAAAATCCTTACTGGAATGACATGGCAGCAGATTGGTATGACGACTAATACATAATCAATATGGTTAGGCAATTGAGTGAATGATTTATAGCATACTTCCCCACTGGACACCTGCCTACGCAGGAATAGACAGCGGGGCAGCTAGGCAATGCACTTCATCTTTTACTCTTTCAGTAATGCACAGCTAATACAAAAACTCAGTTGTAGAATTTCAGGGCGCACTATACAAGTAACCCACAATAACACACCCGCGCAGGTGTCCACTAAATTTCGAACGGAATTATCTGAATATGGACAGCGGGGCAGCTAGGCAATGCACTTCATCTACTACCACTTCATTAATGCACAGCTAATACAAAACCCAGTTGATGAATTCCAGGGCACACTATACAAGTAACCCACAATAACACACCTGCGCAGGCAGGTGTCCACCTTTAAGGTGACTAAAGCCTATTAAGTTGTAATGCGCTGTTCTTCAACCCCCATCATTTATTACCTTTGCCGCAAAGCACGTGGCAATGATAACAGCTCCTACTTTCTTTTACATCATCGTTGGTATTCTGGTATTCAACTACGTGTTGGAGCGGGTGTTGGAGTGGCTAGACGACCGGAGGTGGAGCGATGAGGTGCCGCCAAAACTGCAAGGCATATACGACGAAGAAAAGTACCGCAAATCACAGGCCTACGATCGAGCTAAAAGCCGTTTTGGGTTGGTGAGCAGCACTTTTAGCATTGTGCTAATGCTTACCGTATTGTTGTTGGATGGTTTTGCATGGATTGACCATTGGGCACGGGGCATTACCGAACACCCTACGTGGCTGGCCATTCTTTTCTTTGGGGTAATTGCTATTGCTTCAGATGTGTTGAGCATGCCTTTTTCCATTTATGGCACCTTTGTGTTGGAAGAACGTTTTGGTTTCAATAAAACCACGGGCAAGACCTTTGTACTCGATCGCATTAAAGGCTATGTGGTAGGTGCTCTTATTGGTGGTGGACTATTGGCCCTTATTGTTTGGCTTTACCACATTACCGGCCCTTATTTTTGGCTGTTGGCCTGGGGGGTGGTAACCGTAGTGTTATTGCTCACTACTATGTTTTACGCTTCGGTATTGTTGCCTTTATTCAACAAACTTACTCCGTTAGAAGAAGGAGAATTACGTGCTGCCATCCAGGCGTATTGCGATAAGGTAGGGTTTCGGCTCGACAACCTCTTTGTAATGGATGGCTCTAAACGATCGGCCAAGGCCAATGCTTTTTTTAGCGGACTGGGCAGCAGGAAAAAAATAGTGTTGTACGATACGTTGATTGAAAAGCATACGACCGAAGAATTGGTAGCGGTACTGGCGCACGAAATAGGGCACTACAAAAAGAAACATACTCTGTGGAGCGTGTTGCTCTCCATTTTACAAGTAGGACTGATGCTTTTCATCTTTTCATTGTTTATTGGCAATACCGAATTGTGTAAAGCATTGGGGGTGGAAGAAGAAAGTTTCCACATCAGTATTCTGGCGTTTTCCATGCTTTATGCTCCACTTTCTATGATTTTAGGCATTGGCATGAATATGCTATCGCGCAAAAACGAGTACGAAGCTGATGCTTATGCCAAAGCGACCTATAATGGCGAAGCACTACAGTCTGCATTGAAGAAGTTATCAGTAAACAATTTGAGTAACCTCAACCCGCATCCGCTTAATGTATTCATCGGTTATTCGCACCCCACCTTATTGCAGCGGCTCGAAGCATTGGAGAAAGGTTGATACCCGAAAAATACCTACTATGAACCTTGTAGTGGAGGGGTAGATTGTTTATCTTAATAACCCCATGGAAACCACCCATCAACATCACAATAAAACCAACACTCAAAGCGCTGCAGATGTAGCCAGTCAGCATCAATCAGAGTCTATGGGCATTAACTTATCGCCATTGTTAGTGGCGCAACGCAAACGCATACAAACTGTTTTTGGAAATGCCCAACCAACTGGGATGGTTATTCAAGCTACGTTTCAGGGCAATCATGCAGAGCTGAATAAGTTGCAGGCTTACCTGGCAATGAGAGACTTTTCGTCTGAAGTGGAGGAAGAACTGTGGCTCACCGTACCTCAGAAATACGACAATTTTGAAGCGGCATTAAAAAACATGGATGCTGAAATTCGTTTGGCAAGGATAAAAGTGGGAGAGTTGGTGGATAGCGATACCAAAACCACCACTGCAAGCAGTGGCATGGGAAGAATGGTGCCCATGGATACGGGAGCTTCTGTCAGTGCAGACCGCAAAGCCCCTCCTCCATTGTTTAATGAAAGAGAATGGTTCGAAGCGAAGGAAAGCAAGCGGGTATCGGCGATAGGAGTAGGGTATGCTAAATTGGCTGAATTTGTAGCTGGTTGCAAAAGGCAGGCAGAAAGCAGCATACCCGATGCGAATTGTGCAGGGTATATGAAAGCCATTGCAGCATGGCAGCCAGCTTCATTAAAAAAATACAATAAGCTGCGCGACCTTGTGAAAAATGGCTACAACAATATTCCTGTAGCAGCGAAAGTAAGCAATGCGAGAGCCAATCAACAAATCCTTGATATTTTCAGTTGGTTGATTCCTCTACACGATGGTACAGCCAAAGGCATTGCCAACAAGCAAGGGTTCATGGCATCAGCGAAGAGCACGCTATCTCAATTAATTGGTACTTTGGCAGCGGCAGCAGGAAGAGGCCAGGGGGCGCCTTTAAAACCACTGTTAAAAATCGCCCCAGCAACTACTATTCAGGGCCATCAGGTAGGCACTCAATCTGAAATTAGGACTTCCCGAGCAGGAGCCTTATTTTCTGGCGAAGCATCAGTGGGGCGTCAGTTAGAAACAGACTTATCAAGGATGGCGCGAGTACCATTTGTAGCCGGCCATTTGGTAGCCGATTCATTGGGAGGAATTTTAGTCAATGGCAACCTAACACCCATCACCAATACATTCAATACCACTGCGGGTACTAAAGGCATTAAAGATCCTGAAAACGATGGGTTGCGTCGTACCAAGGCAGGGCAGGTCATTCATTATGCCACTACGGTTGCCTATGGCAATCGGGCACGTACCGATCTTTTTGCCACTGTTCCTACAGCCATGACCATCAAAGTGAGTACCCTTAACTTAAAAAGTGGTGGTAACCCCACCAACATTAAAGATTATACCACGGCTTCCAATGTTAAACCCTACAACCTCACCATGGATTTTAAACCGCCATCGGCTTCTAGTGCAACTACAGATACGTCCTAGTTTAGCAACGGTAAAATGAGGTAATCATCATTTCCGTTTATTCCCTTTCAAGCTTTGTACATAACCCGAAGAAATGCCATTCCAATAGCAATGAATGCACCGCCCTTTTTCAAATTGGTGTTTGCAATTGTCGTGTCCGTAGAGGTAGTGAGCGCAATCGGGGCACATGTGCTTCATGCGGGTGGCTTTCGCATAATATTCGCTTTCGCATTCATCGCAGGTATTTAAGTCGCTGTCGGTTACCATTAGAACCTGGTAAGTAATAAGTGCCTGATCATTGAATCATGGTATTATTCGGCATACACTTCAGCCAATTTTTCATGCAGTTCTTCACCGCGTAGGTTCTTAGCTACAATAACTCCTTCAGGATTTACCAGTACCGAGTGGGGGATGCTTTTAACAGCGTATAACGATGCCGTAGCGTTGCCCCAACCGCCAAGGTCGCTTACATGCGCCCAGGGCAGTCCATCTTTTTCAATGGCATCCAGCCAACGGTCTTTTTTACTGTCGAACGAAACACCGAGTATTTCCAATCCCATAGGGTGGTATTTTTCGTAAGCCAATACCAGGTTGGGGTTTTCGGCACGGCACGGGCCACACCACGAAGCCCAAAAATCGATGAGCAGATAATTGCCTTGAAAACTTTCCAGCGCTACCGGAGTATCGGCAGTATCGTTCATGGTAAACAATGGAGCAGGGTTGCCTACTTTCGTATTGTTCATCGCTTCAATCATCTGCGCGGTCTTTTCTCCAAAGTTGGTGGACTTACCTGTCTCCGAGAATTGAGCGTAAAATTCCTCCAACTCTTCCAGCTCATACCGATACGAATTGCTATACAATACATAAGGAGCTACAACGGTTTGCGCATTTTCACCAAGGTATTGTGTAATGAAATCTCCCCTCAAAGAATCAATCGTTTCATACCGTTCATCAAGGGCTTGTTCGGCAATGCTGTCGCCTTCTTCTACCTCTTTGTAAGCACGAATAACTTCTTTCAACTGATCGTTGTAAGTATTGTATTCATCACGAAATAGGGTGTAAGTATCGTGTGAAGCCGATCCAGTAATGGAAATGGTTTTCTTGTCCAAATTAACACCAGTTATAGTAATGGTATCGTTTTCCAGGAAAAAGTCAACATAGGTTTGGTCTTCGTCATTAAACTGAATGTAATACAGGTCGGGCGTGTCTACGTTCCCGGTAAATGAAAACACGCCATCTTGCACTTCACAAGAGTCGATTTTCACAAACTTGCCATTATCGAAATACGACAAGTAGGCCTTGCTACAATTCAACGTATCGATGGTAGCATCAATTTGAAATGAGGTAGGTTCAGGAGCAGTTTCAGTAGCATCTTCTTCAACTGTAGTATTACATGCTTGTGCGAAAAATGCAAGGCACAAGAATGTGATAAGGAGGTGTTGTTTTGTTTTCATGGCGCGAGTTGGTTGTTGCAGCTGATTTTCCTTGTATGCATCAGCACAGCAGTGATTTGAGCTTTTTTTGTCCCATCAAGCGATGGGAGTTTTGGGGAGTGAATATAGGCATTCATAACGACTTTGATGATTGAAGCGGACATTATTCGTTGCCTGTTTTTTCTTTCTGTTGAAGGAATTGATTGAACTACTGAGTAATAAAAAAGCCCCATTGCTTACCTTTTAATGTTGGTCAACAATGGGGCTCAGTATGTGGAATAGGTTACCCTATTTATTCAATGTAATTCTGCGTACTATTCGTCGTTCAGCAGTTCTAAATTCAATGAGGTATAACCCATTGCGATAGGCCGATAAATCGTAATGCAATCGTCTTCCGGCAGGATGTGCCAGAAACCCTGTGCGAACTGTTTCGCCCAGTGCATTGTATACCGAAACGGTAACATCCGATCCTTCAAACCCGGTAAAGTCGATGGTGATTTGACCGGTAGAAGGGTTCGGGTAAACATTGAGTTCATCGAAGTTATCGAGTTCAGGTACCGAAGTGTTGTTGACACAGAAATTGTAAGTGCCCTGTCCACCAAAGTCTACAGGAGTACCCAATTGCGTTAACACGTTATTGTTGGCATCGGTTACTACAAAATCACCATCCTGCCCGCTATTGGCAGCCGATAGGCCATCGTTGGCCGAGTCGTAAATGATGAAGTCGTAGCAGCCATCGCTTAAGCAAAAGGTTTCGGTAGCTGTTTCACCGTCGCCCAGGCTGTTGTAAGGACCACCTGAGTACAACACAGTGTTGTTTACATCTACTACTTCCCAACTGGTTTCTGCACCGGTATTGGCCATGGTAAGGTTCAAAGTAATTTCTTGCCCTACTACCATCGCATCAAAGTTGGTGGTTTGCGAGTCGTTGCCTGGATCTTGATCGGCCACACCATTAGGATCGCTTGTAAATACAGTAAAAGTATGACTGCCATCGGTAATACCCATGGTAGGTAAGGTTACTACATCTGTGCCAAGCGAGGCAAGGTTACCAGTCCATGGTTGTGTGTTTACAGTACCACCATCCAGTTGATAGTTGATGTTAACCGAGGTTAATGGATCGGTACCGTTATTGCGAATGGTAACGTCTGGAGTAATGCTGCCAGAGCCACAAATGAATGCATCGATGTTGGCAATGGCCATTACACGAGCATCGTTGGCAAACTGTGCTGCGTTGGGGTCGTAACCATCCAATACAGTAATGCCAGAGTTGTTGGGATCTAACCAATCTCTTAGTCGTTCGGCTGAGCTGGCACCGTCCCACGATATTCCAAAGCGACCATAGTAATCGGGTTGATCGTTGTCTACCACACCGCTACAAGCAGCACTTCCTCCATACAACTGACCAATTACTCTACCGTTTTGATCAAATAGGGGAGAGCCAGAAGAACCGGGCTCGGTAGTGCCTTCGTTCCAGGCAGTGATTTCCCAACATTCAGCACCGTTCCACTGTGTTTGTGTAGCAGGGTCGGTATCTTCACAAATCTTTTTCACATCACCAGAAGGGTGGTGGATACCTACTTGCGAAGTGGTGGCATTGTCGCTATTGTCCCATCCAGCAAAATACACATCCCAGTTCGATGGAATGGTGCTGGTAATTTCAAACAAACCGAAATCCGAACCAGCATTGGTTGCTCTTAGTGTAGCACCGTTGGCCGTTTCATCGTAAGGAGGCCCTGGGTCCTGGCTGGGTGCGGTAGTAGCACAATCGGCTACAGGACTATCCCAGTTAAAACGAAAAGCCCAGTTGGCAGCATTGGTGCCGCAGTGGTTGGCGGTTAAGAAGTAAGGCGTACCATCGTTGGCAGTGTTGTTCACCAATGCACCGGTACAAGAACCATTACCATTCACCACAATCATAGCTACCGAACGAATTTGATCGCTCCAGTTGTTGCCCAACGGACACCCTACATCGATGTTACAATCGCCAGCATCGTTCAAGCCTTTCAGCAAGTATTGCGCTCTTTTGGCCAGGCTGCGATAGCCATGGGTTACCGTACCAATGGTTAAGCTTCCCTGTCCAGCTACGTACGCTGGCTCAAAATATTCTACTATAATGTGGTCGCCATGCACCAATTCGGTTCCTAACACACGAGCATCGTTGTTGTTGATGCTGGTATAGGCACCCAATAAGTTGGTACGATCTTTATCGTACATATGAATGGTAGCACCTTCGGGCACATAAAATTCATCAAAAATTACATTGATGGTCATGGCACCTTCCGATCGCAGTGCTAATCGCCATACACGATCGCCACTGTTTAAGGTTTCCCATACCCCTGAATTGTTGAGGTTGAGGTTTACCTCATGATTTTTACCGAATCGCCATGGACCAACTTTGTATTCGTCGTTAATGGCATCTTCGGCTTGCATGGCTGCCAAATCAAAGGCAGGCATCTTTACTGCGGGCACGTCGTTCATGCCTGCTTTCACCCAACTTACGGGTGGACCCGTGTTCACGGTTTGTGCTTTTACAACCCCGCACAACAACAGTGCAAGCGCTGAAAAAATAGCGAGTAAATTTCTTTTCATTGATAATAGCTTAGGTTACAGAATGCTTAAAGATAAAAAATTCAAACCAAATTATTAAGTGTACATATATTGAGTTACCAACAATTGTGGAAGGATATTTGTACATTACCATACAATCTATGGAATTGAACAAAGGGCACCACACGATGAAATACCTGATAATGTTTGCGTTACTGGCACTGTTTAGCCATGCATTTGCACAACTTACTCCCCAACAATTGGTGGAGCAGGGATACAAGCGATACGATGTGGAACAAGGCACCATTACCTATCAATTGGGAGGCAATGTAGAGGGTACAGAAACCATTTACTTCACCCACTGGGGGTGGCGCGAAGCCAAATATACCAGCCAAACAATTGCCATCACAGGAACTCCTGTAAAAGAACATAAGCTGGTAATCCTTGATGGCGAAAACATGTACAACATCAACCTGGAAGAAAAGAAAGGGGTAAAAATGCCTAATAAGATGTTGATGGCACTTATGCAAGATGCTGATAGCAAAAGCCTGGCAGCAATGGGGGAGAAGATGATGGAAGAAATGGGAGCAAATCGGCTGGAAAAGGAAGTACTGATAGGCAAAGAGTGCCAGGTGTGGTCGGTACCTTCCATACAAGGAAAAGTATGGGTGTGGCAAGGACTTACCCTAAAAACTCATGCCAGAATGTCGAGCATAGAAATACTTACTGAAGCCACGATGTTAGACCTCAATACAGCGATTCCCAACGAAAAGTTTGAACTGCCAGAAGGCATTGAGCTCAACGACCTTACACCTACTAACGATAAATGATGCGTTACCTGCTGGTTATTGTATTGCTTTGGACAGCCTGCCAGGCACCAGTTGAAGAAGCTGTCTCCATGCGTACGGAGCTGTATTTTGGACGTAATATACCTACAGGCGGCACCGTAAGTGATGCACAGTGGCAACAATTCCTTAACGACTATGTAACACCAGCTTTTCCTGATGGGTTGACTGTATTAGATGCCAGCGGACAGTGGAAAGACACGCAAAGCGGACAAATCATACAAGAAAAATCCAATGTGTTGATCCTCATTCACGACCATACCACCACACAAGATTCATTGATTGAAACCCTTCGCAATCACTACAAGCGTTTGTTCGAACAGCAATCAGTAATGCGAGTAGATCAAAAAGTGAAGGTGAACTTTTAGTGGCCTCCCCCAATAGTACCAAAACCCCAAATTCACCCTTTAGTATGAGCCTTAAAACACAAGGGCACTCTACATTTGAGCCATCATCAAAACGATGGAAGTCAAAATTGTTTAACTTGTTCTTTAAACCAACACAACATGATTAAAGCAGCACTTAAATACGGATTAATGGCCGGCCTAATGATTTTTATTATTGGATTTGTGCCACTCATCATTGCTGGAGGCCCTCAGGAATTAGGATATGGAATTAGTGAAGTATTGGGCTATGCCTCCATGATCCTTTCTTTGTTGTTCATCATTATTGCAGTAAAGCAATACCGCGACAAACAGCTACGAGGCAAAATTAGTTTTGGTAAAGCATTAGGGCTCGGGTTATTGGTAAGCGTAGTGGCAGGCATCATTTTAGTGGTTGGCGATACCATTTACCTCTTGTACATTGATCCCGATTTTGCGGTCAACCACATGGAGCATCAAATAGGGGTGATGCGCGACTCAGGTGTTTCAGAAACCGAAATTCAAGCCATGCAACAGCAAATGGTTAGTGCTACCTGGATTTTTGAAGTAGTGATGTTCCTCACCGTATTCTTTTTCGGATTAATCATATCGCTCATTACAGCAGCCATTTACAAGAAAAAATAAACCGGTTGTTTTTGGTACATTCTTTGAAGGTTAGTTGAAAGTTTTAACTTTAAGACGTAAGAAAGACATTCAACCAAAAAACTTAGCAACCATGAAAAAATTATTGACTGTATTTTGCATTGCTTTAAGCTCGTTGGGCTTTTCGCAAGAGTTTTTGCAAGTAACCACCATCGAGTCGGTAGTACCTGGCGGATTAGGCCGTTCGCGCATGATTACCATTAACGACAAGGGGGAGATGGAAGAGGTGAAGCTGGAAAACTTTTTCAGTATGGTAGGCATCAACTTCAAGAACATCCGATCGAACGACCAGATGATTACTGAGAAAATTACCGAGTTGACCAAGGCCGGCTGGAAGCTGGAACATGTTACTCCAGGCGTATACGCTGCCGATAAAAGCACTGGTATCTTTATTACCCGTTACTTGTTTATGCGCGAATAGAATATATAGTGTAGCAAATTCTTCCTTTTAAGGGTTTAAGTTTTTTTAGTAGGTTTATATAAACTTACTATTATGAAACTATTTTACACATTTTGTATTTCGCTACTTTCTATGCCTTTACTTGCGCAGCAAGTTAACGATAGCCTGTTATTGTATTATCCTTTTGATGGCAATGCCATTGACAATAGTGGTAATGGTTATGATGGCGCATTAAGTGGTGCTACCCTTACCACCGATCGCAATGGTAATTCGAATAGTGCTTACCATTTTGATGGAGTAGATGACTACATTGACTGGCCCAATGTTTCAGCGCTAAAACCCCAATTACCTATATCGTACTCTTTTTGGATGAAGATGGATGATATTAGTGAGCCAAATGCTATTGTTACTAGCGATTTCCTACAAAATGATTATCATGGAACACACATGTTAGTACGTGCCAATACGGCCGACATGACGCTTGTTTATGGAACAGGTGGTGGTTGCACAGGTTCTGCTTGTGCAAGATCAAAGATCGGTTCTACATCACTTTCAGCGGGTGTTTGGTATCATGTAGTTGGTGTAATTAGGGGTGCCAATGATATGGATATCTACATTGATTGTGTAAATGATGGAGGTAGTTATGGAGGCAGTAGTAATAATCCCATGGCTTATTCCACAGTAGCGGGAAGCGTTGGAAGAAAAGACAGTCATACTTTTAATCCACCTTATTATTTTCATGGTTCGATAGATGATCTGGCCTATTGGAATAGGGCATTAACTCAACAAGATGTTGAGGAAATTTGCCAAAATGGAATCGTTGGCATAGATGAGAAATACAAGTTGGTTCATGTAGAGGTATATCCTAACCCATCCAATGATGTATTGAATATTACTGCGGGCAACGCCAGTTTTCAGTCAATAAGAATCTACAATGCCCTTGGACAAAATGTTTTAGAAGTGCCTTACTCAACTGTTTTGGACATATCTCAATTGCCTTCGGGCATTTATACTGCTCAACTAACAGGAGAGCAGCAGGCAGTTACAACGTTTGTAAAAAGGTAATAGAGTAATCCTATTCTGGAGTCCTGCAAGTAATTGATGTACGCACTTAATGTACTCAAATACTTGCAGGACTTTTTTTGTCACCCCTTTAAACCATTTCATCATTTTGTAGTCTAACAAGTAACCACCCCACAAAACTTGGCACGGGGCTTGTATTTACATAAGCAATAAAATAAGTGCTTAACCTTTAATAACAGTGACTATGAGTAAGACGATGAACATCGAGCAGCAGAGGATCCAGCTCAATTTGGAAGTCGCTAACTTAAATTTGAAACCCCAACGCAACGTATTGGCACAATTCAGGTGCTGGTTCAGCAAACACGTGTTCGACATTCATCAACCCAAAGACGATGTAACGTGCACCGACACGCGGTTTGATTTCAACTATTTCAAAACGTACCAATGTACGTGCTGTAAGCAAAAGTTTACGTTCTAAATACAGTTACGGGTATTTTAGTGTTCGCCCCATTGTTGTTCTGAGTTTATTGAAGGACAACAATGGGGCTTTTTCATGGTAAGATTGCTGAGCGTTTTTTTTGACTGCTGATGCAACCATTGTGGCACTTTATACGTCATGATAACACAATCCAGTAACTATGGAAAAAGAAACATTAACCGATACCGACCTGGCCACCATCAGGCAACATGTGGAGGCCATTTATGCTTTGCTGCCTACATTAACCGGTGTAAAGGCCAGCGAACGACGTGGAGGCGTGAAGCCTGGCGATAAAAGTGCAGCCTTCATTACCGATTGTTACACCTTTGCGAAATTACATCCTAAAATTTTACCGTCTTACATCAACGCTGATACATACAAAGACCAATACCAATTGCGTACCAATTTGCGGATACTAAGCCTCATGTTACAACACTTGTCGGAAGTGGTAGATCGCACCAGTTGGCAATTGGATAAAACATTGCTCAAACACTCCAACAGCATATACAAACAAGTAAAAAAGGCGCAGCATACCAATCTTGTTCCCGGTGTTGATTTTATTTATGGAGAGCTTAAACGAAGCAATCCCTATATTGGAAAACATAGGCGAAAAGGTAAAAAAAACAGCGGATGACCTTCAGCAAGCAGCATTCTATGTTTTTCCCTGATAAATAGGGGTTCTGAACGTCGATCAACCCAAAACGTTTGGGTTAATTTACGGTGCTATAGGGAAGAAGGGGTGTTGCGAAGGTCAGGAGTTATTTTTTACGCCAAATACCTGTTCAAAATGTTGGGCAACATAACGGGCACTTTCTTCGTCGTTGGATGCAATGCTCACATTTGGGATGCGGTAATCCTCACTAATTCGAATGCAAAGCAAGGTATCGCCTTTTACTGCCTGGTAATGCAATTGGTCGCATTGCCACTCGGGCTCAAAACCAAATTTACCAGCCTGCTCAATCAAGTCGTTCAATGCATAGGTAGCAGCAGGCAGGTTGCAATGAAACTGGTAGGGGTAGGTGGTGCATAGCTTTACGAAACTGTTTTGCAACAACATTTTGGGCAATGATGCTGCAATAAAACACACCGGCTGGTAATCTTCCAGCAAGTGCACTTCCGGTTCTTTATCGCCCTTCATCACCAATCCAAACTCTTCAAACTCCAGTCCGTAGGCAAAGGGCAATACCTTTGTATAGTCAACTTTCAGCCCTTCGGCAATGTCTTCCTCAATGTATTCAATAATTTCTTTCAGGTTGGAGCGGGCGCGGTCGGCTTCAAACACATCGCCATCATTTACACCAAAATGTTCGAGAAACAACCGGTAAGAATCGGGTAGGCGAATGCCAATCAGGCGTTCTAATGCCTCAATTTGATGGGGTGGAGCTCCTTTAATTTTCGAAGTAAAAGCAGCATCACTTCGTTGCATATTCGCAATGAATTGTTGCATCCAATTCATACCCATAAGGTAGGGGAAAAAAGGCGAATACCCAAAGAAGAAAGCAGTTTATGGGTATTCTATGCCCAGGTCATCTTTACAATTGTTACACAAATTTAATGTAACTGCATCAATGGTTTTGATGGTTTCCGCTGCATCGCGCATAAAGCAATTTTCTGAAGGACAGTGCGGTAGCCCTAAATTGTGTCCTAACTCGTGCAATGCAATTTTCTTTACCCGATCAATTTCACGGGTTCGTCCTTTGCCTCCCAATCGATGGGTAGAAACTACACAGCTGGGGCCGGGTCGAAAGCCCAATCCAAAAATACCCCAGTCGGTATATTTCGATTCGGGCTGTTTAATGTTGCCATCTTCATCGCGTTTGGTGGTAGAAATATCGTGGCGGGTAAAGCCCAGTACATAGTTGATGGAATCGGGAGTGTGTTGGCGCAGGTAATGAATGATAGAATCAGCCCGATAGCGGGGCGATTTGATGTGCACAAAAAAATGTTCCTGCATGGATTGTTGAGGCAGTAGGTAGGTGGTAAAGCCATAATAACGTTCAATGGCTTGTACCAATGTGTCGGCCAATTCCTTGTCGTATTTGCCCAGGGGTTGCACAGCAACGCTTACGGTTTCGGGGTTGCCATCTTCTATAGCTACCTTGCCCGGCTTACCTGTAGAACAGGCAGCCAGGAGCACTACAATAAAAGCCAACCAACGCATGGCTGTAAGTTAGCGAATATGTTTTACTTTTAACCCCAAACAGTACTCAATACATGATCAACGAAGATTGCTTTTCCAAATTTCCTGAACTGGCTACCGAAAGACTCTTGTTAAGAGCTTTCACTACCAATGATGCAAAAGATATTCAATTCATTCGCAATAACGATACGGTAATGCAGTACATGGACTCGCCACGCCATACCACAGTGCAAGATGCCGTATTGTTTATTACCGCTAACCTCGATGCTTATGCAAAAGGCAACGGCCTGTTTTGGGTCATTACCGATCGTACTACCGGTGCCTTTATGGGCGACTTTTCCTTTTGGCGCATCGACCGTAAAAATAGTCGGGCAGAAATAGGGTATACCTTAAAGCCCGAATACTGGGGCAAAGGATACATGAAAGAAACCATGACAGCGTTGCTCCACTTCGGGTTCAACCACATGAACCTGCACAGCTTCGAAGCCAATGTAAACCCCAACAACGAAGCATCTAAAGCACTGCTGAAGCGCATGGGGTTTCGGCAGGAAGCCTACTTCCGCGAAAACTATTTTTTTAACGGAGCATTTCTCGACAGCGAGATTTACTGCTTGCTGCAAGCCGATTTGCTGACATAGCTTTACCAGGCGCTACACCACCAACCAGAAAGCTCCAACCTTATTGATTAATGAAGCAGTTTCACTATCTTCATAGGAAACGAAAAAGGGTTGATGCCAAAACTACTGTATTGCATACTTTGCTTTTTATCAGGACACCTGGCTTTTGCACAAACAGATACCTGCCTTGTGGTGAACAATACCACACACCACCTGATTAAAACCTATTGCGGTACCATGGTCAATCACCAATGGCAGGGAGTAGTCAACGAATACGTTCGAACCTATTACACTGAGCCCCCCAACTACGATACCACAGGATATTTGTTGTGCCGTCGTACCTTTAAAAATGGGATGCAAGATGGTGTTTACTACTGCTATAACCAGGGCGATAAGAACTTGTTCGAACGCGGTAAATACAAGGAAGGAAAACACCTTGAGCAGTGGCACTTTAATTTAAATGGAGCCATCGACTCGATGCTACACGAAGTGCAAAGTGGCATTATCAACGAATACCAGGGAGGAAACCTCATTGCACGGTATATAAGAGAAAATGTGGGTGATAAGTATACTGTACGCATTTATTATCCAAACAGAGAAGCGGTGAAAGAAGTGAGGCACTATAAAAAGTACTTGCTTGATGCAGATGGTTGGCATGTGCCACAAATAGGGTTGGTAAGGTATCGGGCAAGAGGCACCTGGGAATATTACAACGAAGAAGGGCAACTCATAGAAAAGAAAAAAGGGCAGGGCAGCGACTATACAGAAAGAACAATGGCGATTTTTTAATGTTAACGGGCTGAAAGCCCTCCTTGGTGTATGAATTGCAAGCACTCGTCACACCTTTTGTTAACGTTTTAAATAATTACTTAATTTAACCCTACTACCTTAAATACACCATTATGAAAACACTTTTACCCGCATTCATTTTATTGCTATCACAATGGGCCACCGCCCAGGTGTGGAACCAAAAAGGGAACGACATTGACGGCGAAGCAGCTTTCGACCGTTCGGGCATTTCCATTGGCATGAGTGCCAACGGAAATATGTTGGCAGTGGGTGCCTACTTTAACGACGATGCCGGACAGGATGCCGGACATGTGCGGGTGTACCATTGGAATGGAGCAGGCTGGATACAACAAGGAGCCGACATTGATGGCGAGGCAGCTGGCGACCGTTCGGGGTGGTCGGTAAGCCTAAGTGATGACGGCTTTACCGTGGCCATTGGTGCCTACCTCAATGCAGGCAATGGTACCGATGCCGGGCATGTACGGGTATACGAATGGAACGGCAATGCATGGGTGCAAAAAGGAACAGACATCAATGGCGAAGCAGCAGGCGACTACACCGGTTGGTCGGTAGACTTAAGTGCCGATGGCAATACCATGGTGGTAGGAGCACCCTTAAACGGGGGCATTGGCCCTACTGCTGGCCATGTTCGAATTTTTGAGTGGAATGGCAATGCCTGGGCACAAAAGGGCAACGACATTGATGGTGAAGCAGCAGGCGATTGGTCGGGATATGCCGTGGCCATTAGTGCCGATGGCAATACCGTAGCCATAGGAGCAGGAAAAAACGATGCCAACGGCATGAGTGCCGGCCATGCAAGGGTATTTGAATGGAATGGCAATGCCTGGATACAAAAGGGCATAGATATGGATGGAGAAGCAGCTGAAGATGAATTTGGTTTTTCCATTGCTTTAAGTGAAGATGGCAATACGGTAGCGGTAGGAAGTACCAAAAATGATGACGCAGGCAACAATGCCGGCCATGTAAGGGTGTTTGCCTGGAATGGCGCAGCATGGACACAACAGGGCAACGACCTGGATGGAGAAGCTGCCGATGACCTCTCAGGCAAGTCCATCGACCTGGCAGCCAATGGCAATGTAGTAGCTATTGGTGCTACCTCTAACGATGGGGGAGGAATAGAATCGGGGCATGTAAGAATTTACAGTTGGGATGGTGCGGTGTGGACACAAATGGCCACCGACATCGAAGGAGAAACCACTGACGATCAATCGGGATGGTCGGTAAAAATGGATACGAGCGCTACCACTGTAGCCATAGGGGCCATTGTGAATGATGGCAGTGCTGTAGATGCCGGCCATGTAAGGGTATTTGCTACGTGCGCTTTTCCAGTAGATACGCTCACCCAAACCATTTGCTTTGGCGATAGCCTGGTGGTAAATGGTACCGTATATGATATTACTACCATTGGTGCAGTAGAACTCTTTCAAAATGTAGATACCAATGGCTGCGACTCGGCAGTGGTAATTAACCTTACTGTAGAACCAGAAATCGATTTAACAGTTACCACAGCATTGCCCAACCTAATTGCTACCAACCAGGCCGGCACTACCTTTCAGTGGTTGTATTGCGACAGCAGCTATGCGCCTATTCCAGGGCAAACAGTACAGGGCTTTTTTGTACCAGCCGATGGCAACTATGCGGTAGAAGTAACCCTCAATGGCTGTGTAGATACCTCCGATTGTGTATCGGTAATTGGTTTGGGGGTAATGGAATACATGCACCATCAACTTACTGCTTACCCCAATCCTACCCATGGTGAGTTTGCGGTGCTGCTGCAACAGCCAGCCGCTGAGGCAATCACTACAGTGCGCAACATTGCTGGTCAGGTAGTGGCTACCCACCAATTCAATAACACCCAACAACTTCAATTATCTATCGATGGGGCTCCCGGCTTTTATTGGGTAGAAGTGCTGGCCGATGAACAGCGTATGTTGGTAAAGATATTGAAAGAATAAGGCTACTTCTCAAAAGGATTGCTGAATCGCGGATCATTCACAAAGGCCGAATCAGTAAGGGTATGCAGGAAGGTAATGATGCTTTCCTTTTCTTCGCAGGTAAGGTGCACACCTTTGTGGCGGGCACTGCCCATCTTCGAATCCACATTAACACTGTTGTGTACTCCTTCGCTATAAAAATCAAGCACCTCTTCAATAGTGGCAAAACGGCCGTCGTGCATGTACGGAGCTGTTAGCATAACATTGCGCAGCGAGGGGATTTTAAATTTGCCATGGTCGGTAGGCTTGCCAGTATGCTGCCCCAGTCCCTTATCAATATACATTTCAGGGTCTACCACCGAATCGAGGCCGTTGTTGGCAAAGGTACCCGTAGTGCCCAGTGCATCGCCATCGGTGGTGTGGCAGTGCAGGCAGTCGCCTTTTGTCATGTCGCTCAGCAGTACAAAGCCTTTGCGTTCCTTCTCCGTTAAAATTATTTCGCCTGCCAATGCACGGTCGTAACGCGAACGGTTAGAGATTAAAGTGCGTTCAAACTGGCCAATGGCCTTAACAATTAACATGCTATCGATGGGCTGATCGCCAAAAGCAGCATAGAATTTTTTGCGGTAAAAGGCACTGTTGCGAATGCGTTGCTCTGCTTCAGGCCATGGCAGCCCCATCTCATGGCGATCCCTTACCGGGAAAAGTGCTTGTGCTTCAATGCTTTCGGCACGGCCATCCCAAAACATACGCTCGTACCAGGCCAAATTAAACAAGGCCGGACTGTTGCGTACTGTTGGAAAGCCACTAATGCCAATACTCATTACTGCGGGACCATCACTAAACGCATAATGCTGCTTGTGGCAGTTGGCACACGAAAAAGTGCTGTCGCTGCTCAGTATGGGGTCGTAGAAAAGGTGCCGACCTAAGTCAACACCTTCTACAGTTACCGGATTATCTGCTGCCGTTGGCATAGGAGGAAACCACATGAGTTTCGGAAAGGCATAAGGGGTGGGAGAGCGCAGTGGTTGAAATCCCAGCCCAATGCATGCCAACAGCAAAGCAGTAATTTTAACTTTTAATGTCATGGTTTACTCCGGTCTAAAAACACCGGAAATGCTTCTGTTTTTTTATTGGTAGTTATCCGCACATAATACAACCCTGTTTCCTGGTCGCTCAAGTCGATCCAAAATTTGGTAGGACACTTGCCATATCGTTGCACCACCTGTCCTGTTACATTAATCACTTCAATGTGTTCAATAATATGAAATTCCATGAGCTTTTGCGCCACAATGTTCACCTTTCCTTGTGTTATTGTTGGAAACACGCTGAGGTATTCTTCCTGCTTTGTCTCAGCAATGGTATGCGAGCCGGTAATGTGGGCTTTGAGGTTGTCAATCATCCACCCTTCGCGGTTCACTTGCGCATTGTCAATAGAATCGCTGTAGTGGGTAAACTTAAAGTAAACCGTGTCGGTAAGGGTTAAGAAAGAAAAGTCGAAGCACATCCAAATGTCTTTCCACTGGGCATCGGTACCACTAAAAGCATAGTCACCAGTATTCAGGGTATCCATATTGCTCTGGTCAAACCCATAAAAATTATACACATACGGATTGTTAAAAGCATTTTCCCAGGTGGCGCCATAATCGAGCGAGTATTCTACAATACCACCATCCTGGTCATGGTCGTAATCCAGCTTTTGCTTCCACTGTATAGCCAATACACCCCACTGCACCCAATAGTCGGGGTTGCTCTTAAAAATAAAGCTGGAGGTGTTGTTAATGGGGTAGCCATTAATGGTGTCGGTTACAATAACATTGGGAACAGAAGCCGCAGCATCAAAGATCATTTTCTGTGGTGGGCCAATTTGCCAAATGTTAGTACTGCTGGTGTCCAATTCCACAAAAATAGCATTGTAAACGTTGGTGTCCGCACCATCGAAGTACTGATTGAAGGTTTGTGCGGAAAGGAAGGTAGTGCATAGCAGCATTACCATTACAAGTAAAGGTTTTTTCATAGTGTAGCATGTTGTGGTTGTGGTAGACGTAGAGGAAATGGAGGTACGTTGAAATTACGGAAAAGTAAGGAAAAAAGCAAGGAGTGGGAATGGATGGCAAATGTACAATGGTAAATGGAAAATGTGGAATGGGAGAAGGTGTAAGTAGCGAGTGCTGGAGTGGTTGCGGAAGCGAAGACAAGGCAAAAGCATTGAAGCTCGAAGACAAAGCAAGCCGCTGATGGTCAGGTGCGGGCGTTCCCCCAACGCCTTCCTATGGTCGGGTTAGGGGCGGGTTTTCCGCTATTATCTTTCCTCCACCTTATGGGCCTTGGTATGGGGTTAAAACGGCTCCGTTGTCGCCCTTTTAACCCCATAAGGCCTTGCATAATGTGCAGCAAAGGATAGCCGCTACAACCCCTAACGCGAAAAAGGGGTAAAGGCTGTAGATGACATGTTAGTGCCTTCGGTAAACTAAGGGTAGGGAATAGGGCTGTTAGTGCCCCAATGGCTAATGAGATGCTTGTACAGGAATGATGCGAGGGACATCAAGTAAAGAATGTAGTGCTTGAGTTTCTGGTGTACTGAACGAGCCCTGACGTTCCCTTTCAGGATGAGTAAATTCTGGCCCAATAACCATCAGAATAAAAGGCTGGCGGATAGACCAAAATAAGAGCAATTAATAGAGCGGTGAAAAGGGTGAAATAATTGCCTGTTTGAAGGTGAGATTTTGGGGGCAATATGGGGCAGAGAAACGATGCGAAAAATGGCATAAGAAACAAGGTAAAAAAACCACGTAATTAGCTGTATTTCAACACATTATGTGAATGTAAAATTTATTTAAAAATAAGTAAAAAAAGTGCCTTTTTTATGTAACAAAATGCAACCTTTTACGTTAAATATAATATAGTGTTTATACGATAAGAAAAGAGCTAAAAAAAGAACAAAAATAATGGTGTGTGTTGCGCTCGTGTAAATTCAATTTACCCAGCATTTTTTCCGGAATAATCAACACGTAAAAACAGCAGAATAGGCAAGTAGATTTTACGATAGTTAGCGGTGATAAAAAACTGCTTCCCTGGGCATGCTGTGCCATGGTATACCAACAAGGCGGTACCCGAAAAGCCTTCAATAGAGTAGGGATTACTTAAAAGAATAAATTTTATGGCAGATTTAGTGCAAGAATTGAACAGTTTAGATTTCAGTATTTACATTGGTGGCCCGCTACAGGCTGCTGTACAAGCTCAACACGCGGCATCAATGTCGCAAGTAAATTTCATCCAGGAAGTAGGATTTGAAACGGATCCAACATCTGGAGATACCAGCGTAAGGTATGTTGATTTTGCCTTTTCAAAATCAGTACCAAACGAAAACCTTGGGGCAGATCCTACAACTTTACCGGCTGGAACGGATGTTACTTCGCCATTTATCGACAGCGAAGTGACCATCAAGGTGCCTTTCCTTACTATGTTGACCATGCCTGCTTTGAGAATTGATGAAATGACCATCGATTTCAATGCAAAATTAACGTCAACAGAAACATCAAACGTGTCGAGTGAGTTTGCTGCAAATGCCTCATTAGGAATTGATTACAAGATTGTTAATTTTAAAGCGTCGGCTTCTTACAAGCGTAAAGCTTCTCGTGGAACTACCGTAGAAAAAACCTACAACATGGGAGTGAATGTGAAAGCTTTGAACGATGAAGTTCCTCCTGGTTTGGACAGAATCCTTACCATGCTGGAAGACAGCATTGCAAGCATCAATGCGTAAATTTTTAATGAAGGTTGATTGCGGCAACGCAATCAACCTTTTTTCATCTTAAATCGAAGAAGTATGACAAAATTAGAAGATTATATCGGTGGCCTGGTGGCCAGTTTAACAAGCGCCAGGGTATTGTCTGATATGCAGACGGTAAAAGTGGCAGAACAGTACAATAATCACGATTTATTGCGGCATTTTGCAGTTCCTCGTATGCGGCTGGATGAAGTAGAATTAACCGTTCCTGTGGCAATGGACAAGGTGGAACAACCTGAAGGAGAGGCTGCAGCGTTTGATAATACGGCCTTTAACAGTAAAGTATATCAAGAATTGCTAACGTATTATGGGTTAAACAGTCTTCCTAATGATTTATCGCAAAAAGTACGCAGCGAAATTGCAGCACTTACCCGAAAGTTGGAAGATAGTATAACAGGGCAGGGAACTTACACGCTGGCAAAGTACGTAGAAGAATTACAATTGGTAGCGCGCATCATTGAAGAAGAAATGAAGGAGCGAATCAATAGAATAGAAGAAGAATTTCGTGTTTATTTTGAGCGAGAATTAGCCGCAGCACTTGTTACGATGAACGATGATGAATTGGCAGAGCTTTGTGTGATTGTAGAATCGCATAAACTGAGAGAAATTGCTCCTGAAAACCTGATTTATATTAAAATCAAGGTAAACGAAGAAGGCATGGAATGGGACAGGTTGGAAGATAGCGACGGCAATGTACAATCAAGGTTGTTACCTGAATAAAAGGAGGTGTAAATGAAAAAGTCAATCATAAACCTGGTAAAGGTGCTTAAGAACAAATTGGTAGAATTTCCAGTCATGGTCAACCGTTTGGAAAGAAAAGATCCGCATTTCACCAATAAGTTGATGGAATGGATCAAATCGACGGAAGAATTACTGGCTACTTACAACATCAGCGAAACCTCGGAATTGGCTGGAATACGCAGCAAAATTATTGCTCCTGCCTTCGATACCACCACAAGAAGAGCTTCGATGAAAAAGGAGCAATTGCGTGTAGCGGCAGCAGTGTTATACGAATTGCAACACTTGTTGCTGGAAGTACTCCAGCCGTATGAAATGAAGGTGGAAGAAAGCAGAGAACTAGTACGTCAATTGCTGCTTATTGTAGGGCAGTCAGGGGCTATAAGTTACGACACCAGTATTCCATTCGATGTTTTCTTTAACCAGGTATGGAGCTTTATTAATGCCAATGATCAACTCAAGGCTGGTGCAGTAAAACTAAAAACATCACTGCCTTTCAACGACATTCAATTGCTCATCGCAGAAGAAATTGATTTAACTGCATTTCAAAACCACGAAACAGGGGCAGAATAACCTTTCTTCAAGCTATGGCAATCGCATAGCATTTCTTTTTAAAGTTCATGATGCAAAGCCGTCTGGCCCTGATTCGCTTCAAGCGAACAGGATGACCAGGCGGTTTTTTATTTATGGTGATGAACGGCTAATTAGGTACTCGTGTTTTTACTGATTTAATCTTTTAAAAATCAAAGACATGTTAATAGCCCTTTGATTTCTGTGTTGTATAGTACTTTGCCCCTTTAAAAGTCTCAATATTAGCTTATTGAAGGCTTGTGTTTGAGTACTGTTGTTATACTGTTTTTAATGTTTACTTAAATACTGTCTTTATACTTATAGTATTTATACTTGTATTTTTCATCCTGAAAGATTACTTTGTACACCGATTAGGCTTGCTCCTGGTTTGAATTCTCACGAACAACATGAATAATGAAGTAGCTGAATACTGCTGGTATAGCTATGCGCAAAACGAGCAGTAATAAAAGGTATTTGATGACGATCGATGGCAAGAATAGAATGCAATTAATGGGCAGACTACATGTTATGCAGCACAGTTCCATTTTCGCCTTATTAGAGCGTGGCAGATGGGGTAAAGTTTGGTGTTGTCTTGTGGCATTTGTGCTATTGGCAACCTTCACTCAAGCGCAAAAAGTATTCCGAAGACATTTCATCATTGCACAAGACATTTCTGCTCCCTTCTTAAAATCAAAGGAGTGGTGCCCGGCGTTTAAACAGGCTTTGATCGACTTGTTTGAAAACGATTCTATTCAAGGTTATCAAGAAGCTTTTCAGGATAATTTACTGGTAGAAAAATCAAAAGGCATTCCGTTTTTTGAACCGGATCGCGATGAAGTATCCTTCTTCCACTTCAATGTGGCCAGAAGCGAATTTGAGCGGTTGAGATGGATCGCTTCTGATGGCAACGAGCAAGCCATTGTAGAGGAATTTTGCAGTACTTTTTTAAAAGATAAGGGGTTTCGATGGAGCAGTTGGAAAAACAGAAAAGAACCCCAGCCTTTTAAGTACATACATCGATTGGATTCTCTTCCCCCTACACCTGATTATTTTGGCCGGGGGGTGTCTATGTCTAACCTGGTATACCCTTTAATATTAAATAGGCTACAGCAAGCTTCTTATGCCGAAGAATATGTACTCATTATTTTAAGCGACTTTTTAACAGGTTCCTCTTTCGGAAATACGAGAGATTGGGAGCGGGTAAAAGAAATTTTTGAAACATCTTATTATTCTGGGTCAACATCAAAAACTTCGACCAACTACATCAAGAAAAAAACAGACCATTTAGCCACACAGTATTACAAGGTGGATTTTTTTCAGTATTCATTTGATGTTCGTTCCTACCTGGAGCCCATTGGCATTCTTGGTTATAAAATCAAACCCAAGGTCGGGGCACAAACTCCAGAAGATGTGGCCCTTTTTGTAGATGGTGATTTGAGGCTGTTGCAACAGGAATATGCCAGCCCAAGCTTTACCATAAGCCCTGCCACCATCAAGTTTACTCACAATGCCAGTTTGCAACCAACAGGGGTTCGAATGCGGGTGCAAGCCCATTTTACCGATCGTGATAGCATATTGTTTGACGATGAAATTGCTTCGAAGGAGGAGAATGGCAATTGGTCGTCTTCCTACATCAACAACGATGGATTGATGCAGTTCGACCCTTCCAGGCTAACCTATTTTTTGCCAACTTTTAACTTATTGCTTCCGGCATTAATCAATAAGCAAAACATAGAGTTATTAACGTTCCACTACGAACTGAAAACAACCTATAACGTGGCAGGTGTTCCTTCACTCAATTTCATTTATAAAACCGAACGCACGTTGCCCTTGCAAAGCATTGAGCTTGCTGCTCAATCGTTTGTAGTGGTGTTGTATTACATCATTCCAATATTCCTTTTCTTATTGCTGGTGGTAGTGATGGTGCAATACGGAAAGCCCAAAAGCATACAACTTCAAACAAACGGATATTTAGACTCATTTGAACGAGTAGATTTTGAAGATGAAGAGGTAGGCAAACTAGTAACCCCTTATAAGGCCTGGGACAAGGAGAAACAACGCAAAGATTATATTGTAGTAACTGCCCATATACACTACCGGTGGCCCCGTTACTTCCTCAACTGGAAAGCCATGGTACATGTTGGTTTAACCCACATCAAGATTCCAGAGGGGTTTGAATTGTTCTTGAAAACTCATCCGGATGACATAAAAGAATACAGTGGTGATTTGAAATTATTGCTTCACAAACAAGCAAGCAATACACTAAGGTTTGTTGTTGGTATCCGTCAAAACGATGTGTCAATAATTGTAGAGCAGCCTGAAATAGTTGAATTTACAGTACAGGCTACTGCTCGAAATTCATGGGGGGTATTCAAGACAATCATGAAACAATCGTTGCGCTACAATTTTCACATAGGCCCCGAATTGCATGGTATTTGGATGGGCATCGATCCGGGTACCAGTGGTTCATGTATTACTGTAGGAAGCAATGCTAATAACATAGTAATTGGGCAAGATCGAATGGGAAATAAGATTGTACCCTCCATCGTAGTTTTTGATCGGTCAGAAGATATTACACCAAACAATCAAGAAACCCCTGAAGGTGTTTATTATTCAGGTACAGCAGCAGCTGCACTAGCATCCAATAAGCGAAAGTATCATGGGTTTCAGTCCATCAAAAAACTGTTGGGCTATACCGATGAGCAACAAGTAGAATTCAAAAATGGAGCCTCTCTGGCACTTAGTGGGAAGCAGTTGGCAGGCTTGCTGGTACGGGGGCTTTACAGGGAAACAAAGCCCTGGTTTACTTCTGCATCGGAGCAAAACAAGGAATACCTTTGTGGCACTCCTCCACGGTTTAGCCCCAAACGAGCTGTAGTAGCCATTCCTAACAATTTTACTACCAGAAAGATACAAGACATGGTTGATTGTGTTGCCGCACTTCAGCAATTCAAGGAGATTAGGTATGTATACGAAGCGGAGGCAGTATTGTTTTACTACCTCTCCAATTACAAGGCATTGACAAAAACAGCAACTCCAATCGATTCGGAAAATGTGTTGGTGTTCGATATGGGCGGTGCCACCATAAATGCTACGGTTGTTACCATAAACCGGCAAACAACAAAAGAAAGCCTCAAGTACAACGTAGATTTACAAGGGAAGATTGGTTATGGCATTGGAGGCGATGCGATTGATTACTGTACGGTAAAAGCGATCCTTGAAAATACCGAGGAATTTCCTGCACTTGCAGGAGTGGACATTACTGAGCAAAAAAGTGAACTGCTTGAAATGGCCAGAAAAATTAAGCATGAACTGGTAAGAACGTATTACGAAACAACAGAAGAAAACCTCATAGGAGCCAACCAACTGGAAGAAGCCATCGAAAAGGGAACAGGGTGCGCCATTGAAGTACAAAGAGTAGAAGAGGTCGACGACGACGAAGGAGAAAGTGTGGAAAAGATAGTGCCTACCGCCTTTTATCGATTGTTTAAACGACTGCCCAAGAAGGGGTGTCTACTGCTTCAACATCCATTGTTTACCAACATCATTTACAACAACGTGAAAGATGCCGTGCAGGAGGTCATCCACCTTTCAGGCAACATACATATCGATAAAGTATTGTTCTCAGGACGGAGTACCGCCTTTCCTTTGATTAAAGAAGAAGTAAAAAAACAGCTGTGGAAAGCTGATCATAAACCAGCAATAATTGCCCTGGATATTGAAGCATCGAAAACCGCTGTGGCCAAGGGGGCATGTTGGTATGGGATTAATAAGAGCATGGTGCAACTCAACAACCACAAAACCAATGCTGCCTTTGGTTACAAAAAAACACTATCGGCCGATAAAACCGATGTGCAGTTTTTTGAATTGGTAGGCATGGGGCAGGCATTTGATGTGAGCAAGAGTGAAACAGGTGCTTTTGAAGGAACTCAACCCCTTGTCGACGATTTCGCATCGGATGGAAACAAGGTAGAATTCTACCAAATCATGGGCAAAGATGCTAATGAAATATTGTCGCGTGGCCAACAACACAAATTCAGCAAAGTAGCCACCATTGCTCTCCCTCAAAAAACGAAAAAACTGGCCATGAAAGTGAATGGCAATGATGCAATAGAATGCGTGGTTGCACTCGAATCGGGCCAAGCACTTCGTGAAAAGGGAGTGGTGGCCGATCAAGAAATAAAAGATGCCAATGAAGAACATTATACCTGGGTCATATAAACACCTTAACGCCATGCATAAACGGATTGCCACCTTGTTATTCATGTGCTGCGCTGCTTTAACAGCAGTAGGGCAGGAGGGCTATGTAAAGTACCTTCAGGATGCCAGTTATCGAGGCGGAAAGATCACCATAGTGAAAGGAGAAATCCTCCCTTTTTCTTATGCAAATAAGGAGCAAACACACATCAATGTAGTGGTAAATTTAAGTACAGTTACTAACCTGAAATTAAATAAATCAAAGTATGAAACCAATTGCGCTGTTGACCCCATCTACCTAACCCCTGGCATAAAAGATTCGTTAGTGCAACTGCTCAACGATGCCACTTACCTGGTGCGTAAACTCAAGGGGAAGGCAAATGATTCATTGCTGCTGTATTCAGGCGATGGGGTAAAGCAAGTGCGTTTAATCGATAGCACACAAGTCGCAATAGGAGCGGATAAGTTTAAAGACACCCTTAAAGTGGTGATTCAAAATGCTCCCACTTTTTACTGGCATAAAAACAGCATTAAAGCAAAACCGCTGCCACCGCCTCCACCTCCTGATAGAGATGGAGACGGCACTCCTGATGAGGAAGATGATTGCCCTGATGTTGCAGGAACACCCGAGTTGAATGGCTGTATTGAAGGAGGCACTGTGGAGTTACCTCCAGATTTTTTGTGGTACGTTTTGATTGGTGCGGGAGAACTGTTGTTGGGCATTTTATTGATATGGGTGTTGCTGAAATTAAGGAGGAACAATGATAAACCAAAGGAAGGAAAAGATAGTAAGGATGGTTCTACGAAAAAGAAACAGCTTAAAGAAGAAGATAGAAAAGGGCATATAAATGGAGATCGCAATCAACAGGTAGAAGAGGAAGATGGAGGAGGAGTAAGCCTGGAGCAATTAACAGCCATGGAAAACCGGCTGACCGAGAAGATCAAAGCATTGCAGCTGAATGATTCGAAGGATTCAAATACGGATAAGGAAACCATTGCACAGTTGAAAACTAAGGTAGAAAAGCTGGAAGGTGAAAACAGTACGTTGCTTACTCAGAAGGACGGATTAATGCAGGAAAAGGAACAAGCAATGGATAAAGCAAAACAACTGCAAACCCGTTACAACAAGCTTAAAGTGGTAGAGGTGGAGCAATTGCCTGCCTACTGCAAGAGTGTTCGCTCTTATTTTGAGGTGTGCTCCAGCACATTGACCGAAGCATACCAACATTGGGGAGCAATACAACGGCATGCACCACAAGAATCGTTGGTGGTAGCAAAGCTATTAACCCGATTTCAAAATGGGGTACATCCATTGCCTTTTGAAAAATGGCGGCAAATGGTAGAGGCGATTGGAACCACCGGGTTCATATCCAATGAAACCTTGTATAACAGTTTGCAAAATTTCAACGATGAAGCAGAACAGTTACGAGAATTCAAACGCCAATTGCTTGGGGTAGTCACTCCGTATCACAGCCACCAGTTGATATTGGCAGAGTCATTCAGTAAGCTGGGGAAATTGCAAACCAACACACGTTTCATTGCCGAGGTGCAAAGCAAATTTGCAGCGCAGGTCAAGGAAATCATACAACAAGCAAAGCCTTTGGGCATTACTACTAAGCACATTCCTTTGTTCGAAGGTTTCGAGCAATATTCGGGGTTAGGGGAAGTGGTTGACCAGCCAGCAGACCCCCTGTTTGCCAGCGTAGAAGGATTGCCCAAAAACACGGTCATAGAAATTGTGGAGTACGGATGGGAAACAACATTTGAATCACGACCAACAAGGTTCATAATAACATAAGCCATGAGCGAATTTTTAAGAAGTTTTAGCCACTACGTGGAAACAGCGCAATTCAATACCATGGTATTTTGGCTGTTTCCATTAATCACCCTGCTTTCAATTTGGTTGTTCACCACCATTGGGTTGAAGTTGGTGGCACGAAAAAGAAAACTCACCACGGTCTTTATCATTCATCGGGCATGGATCGTAAGTGCGTTGTTGGTGGCCATGGTGTGGGTAGGAATGATTTGCTATTGGTGGGCCACCAGCTGGTTTGCCGAGCATCCCTGGCAACTCACCCTGTTGTTTTCCCTTTTCATTGCGCTGCTTGTTCCAGTAGTGGTGTTGTACCGCCTAAGGAATCATTACAGCAGAGATGGTTTAAAAGCATTGGCACCTTTTGCCATCACCCCATTCCAATTCGATCAACGCATGGTGTTTACACGTCGTGCATTTGGCAAAAACAAGTGGTATTACCTCATTCCTTTATTAGGGTTTACCATGCTGCTTTTTGCCCTTTACAAGGGGCAAAACATGATTGCCATTGTTTACGATAACTCCCAAAGCATGGAAAAAACAGCGGCCATTGATGCACTTGCTGAAACCTTTAACAGCTTGCAAGAGAACAATGAAATAATACTTACCACCCTTGAGGGATATGTTTTCGAAGAATTGGAAACCACCAGTTACTCGCTGGCACAAGTGATGGACAAAAGTAACTCCGATGACTTGAAAGGAGGGCAGGTAACCTTGTACAATACACCTCAATTGGCGTTGGATGGGGTACATCAAATTACCAACGAATGCATAGGCTCTCCCATTGGAGAAGCCATTTGGAAAACCTACCTCTTCCTGGAAGAAACAAAGAGCGACCAACCCTATTCCAATCAATTGTTAATTGCGCTAACAGATGGTCAAGACAGCTTTCTGGAATCCCCCAATGCAGGAGAATTCTTTTTTGACCATGAAGGGTTCAATATTCGATTTCCTGTGGAAAATGTGTACATGATCGATTATTCGGAAGCTGCACCAGCACCGTTGATGCAACGATTTCAAGATGCCGGGGCAGAGGTGTTTGCAGCTGAAAATAACAAAGCAGCGTACCTCGATGCGTTTGATAATGCCCTTCAAACATTTAAAGGCAATGGATTTTTGGTGTATTGGACCTTGCTCATTGTTGTGGTACATACCCTGGTAGGACTGTTGATATCCCCTAAAAAAATTATATGATATGAAGCACCTAATTGTAACCATTGCGTTGATGCTTGTGGCAAGTCTGGCCATAGCACAAGAACATCTTTTTGTACTGGTGGATGTTTCGAAATCGGTGAGTAAAAGTGAATTGCAAAAGGCCAAAGATGTATTGGAGAATGTGCTTACTGGTACTCAACTATCTCATGGAGCAGCAGTTACACAAGGAAAAGAGCAGGATCTGCCTCTTTTTGCCTTGCAGCAGTACGACAAGCTAGCCATCGCCACGTTTGGCGACTTGAATACATCATTGCAAATTACACCAAACCCTACCACCATTCAAAACATCGGTGCAGACGTGGAAACTGTATTGAACAGCATAACATGGCGGCCTACTGATAATACCACTTACATCGTACTGGCCAAAGCCAGAATTGCAGCGTATGCCAAAAAACAAGGCATTGATCAATACAGGCTCTGCATCATTAGCGACAATGTGCAAGACGATTATGGCCCTAACGGTATGCCTAACTACCCCAACAACAGTACGCAGGAACTGGTGGAGGAGTACAATACATCTACCAATCCGGTGAACGAAGCGGGCTATACCAGGATAAAATTTAGTCGTCAATCGTTATTTGCCCTCTCCTTTTCTCCTAAGGTAGACATCTCCCAATACTACCCACCTGGTATACCAAAACCCAACACCCCAACACCAATACCTATCGATACAGTAAAATATCCAACCATTACTGTCATCTCACCACGGAGGGTGAAGAAAGGCAAAGAATATGAACACGGTGCTGCTACGTTGAATGTGAATTGGAAATGCACCGATTGCCCTAAAGGCATAAAATACAATGTTGCGGTGTCGCAATACGAAGGAGGCAAACACAAGGAAGTGCGTAAAAACGTGAGTGCGAATACGGTTTCTCTTGAGCTTCCTGATGGCAAATTTAAAATTAGAATTTATGCTGCGAATCATGCCAACACCCGATCTGATTATACGCATGTGAGTGTCAGTACTGGAGGGTTTGGGGGTGTTTTATTCTTCCTGGCTTTATTGGGTGCAGGTGGTGCAGGTTATTACTTCTGGAATAAGAATCGGGGGGCTACAGCAACAACTCCAACACAAAAAGAGGAGGATATTTTTTCAAAAGCAGATCAACAGGACACTTCAAACAACGACGATTACTTCTAAACTATGGAAAACTTATTTTTTAACACCACCTATAGCTCTATGCAAGATACGCTGCTCAAAATAGCTGTGTTTTTACTTATTGCGGGCTTATTTATTTGGCTCATTCACCTGGTATTTTCGAAGCTATTGTTTCGAAAAAACAAACAGCGAAAAGAAGTGCATTTACGGTTAGCTTTTTTATGGGCCATTACCGGATGCATTTTGCTATTCAATAGCTATGTGCTTATATTATTGTACCGCAATGGCCTGGATAATTTACAGTGGACTTCTGTTCAATTTTACCTGGGCATCTTACCGCAATTAGTCACCTACACCGCACTCATCGTTTTCTTTTTCATGCGACGCAGTGCCTTCAAAAAAATCATTCATCAACCCTCAATACTTTAACCCATGGCAACACCAACAATCATCATTGGCATTGGCACCAGTGGCCTGTACACCCTCAAGCAAACCCAACGGTTTTATTACGAAACGTATGGTACTAACAAACCCAACAATGTGGAATACCTCTACATCGAAACCAATGAAAGCAATCGGTCTGGCGGAACGCCCATTGGCGATGATATTCGAAGGGTATATGTGAGCCTGGACAACATGGCTAAAATGATTGAAGACCTTCAAAACAGTTGCGGTAACCCTCCCTGGCTTCCCGACAAAAGTATGGCATTATCTGCTGGGTTGGGTGCTGGTGGAATTCGTGCATGTGGTAGATTGGCATTGTGGGGAAGAAATCAACATGGCAACAACTTCACCAATGTGATCAAAGCCATTGAAGGTGCTTACTCCAGGGTAACGAATGTGAGCAATAACGAAACCGACCAAAAAGGGAAACCATCGGTATTTGTGGTGGGCAGCTTAACTGGAGGCACTGGGGCAGGAATATTTATTGATATGGGCTACCTCATCAGGCACATCATCAGCGACATCAAAGACCTGTATGGCCTTTTCTTATTGCCCAAAGAACCGGCAGCCATTCGTGGAAATGAAGTGAAGTATGGAAATGCTTACGGTGCTATCAAAGATTTGAAGTATTACAATAACATGATGAACAAGTACGAGGAAAAATGGCCCAATGGATTCAATAAAGATGAAGTAGGGCCTCCTTATGAATTGGTACAGTTCATTAGTCAGGACTACTCGAATGGCATTCCAGCGATCAGTAGCCTGGGAGGGTTGTATAAAATGGCAGGCTTGTACTTATTCCTCAACATTGCAGGCATTTACGAGAAAAGAAGGGAACGCTTAGTAGATGCTGCCGGGAATAGTTTAATTGGAAAGTACGGTACGTTTGGTTTAGCGGCCATTCAATTCCCTAAAGATCAAATACAGGAGCTTGTAGCAGCGCAGTTGAGTATCAACCTTATTGAAAGATTGACCGATAGCAATCAATACTACCTCAATGGAAAACAGCGTCAAATTTCCAGGGCGGTTATTCAAAAAAGCATGCCAGAAGTGTTGGATCAAATTTTGGAAAGTGGATTTGAAGCACTTAACGTGGTAGAAGGAGATGACTTGTTGTTGTCCATTGACAAGGACGCCATAAAAATTAACAAAGGAGAAATAAAGGGTGATGTAGTAGAATACATCATTTCGATGTTTGCCAGCACGCGTAACGACAACTACCATGCCCTGGTGAACAACAACATACGGGTGGCCTTAAATGCCTTTATCGACGGCATTTACGAGCAGGTAGATAACAGCTTGCAAAATACGGAGAGCCTTTATTATGCAAAGTATACGTTGGAGACCATAACGGAAAGTATTGGTCGCACATTCAAATACTGGAAATCCATAGGGTTATCGTCGAAACCACAAAATTGGGACAACACCTTACGCCAGTTGGCGATTAACTGCACCAAAAAAACGTATAAAACAGTACTGGAGCACGATGCGGTGTTGAAAGATCGGTTGCGCACCATTTTTAGTTTGATGAAAATTCACCTGTCGATTAAGCCCCTCACTGATATTCGAAACCATATCAAGGAGGGACGTATTCGATTAGAGGGCAATAGTCATGAGTTGCCCAAATTGCAACTGTTCGACGACCTTATTCAACAAGCCAATGCCATCACTGGTAAAAATGATGAATTGGAGAGCAGTACCACTACTTTTACACGAACCATGAACAACATCCAGGGCGATATAGACGACATTACGTTGCCTATTTTACGGGTGTACCCCTCCAATTCTTTTACCACCGAATGCCAAAAAGCGAAAGACACTTTTGTGCAAAAAGGAGGGCATGTGCGCAGCATGTCGGAAGTGATAGGGAGGCAAAACATGTTGACCTACTTGAAACAACAATTAAAGAACAACTTTGATAATGAATTATATCTCGATTTTCTCAAAGCCTTTCGACTGAAGATGAGTACCTTGAATTGTGTAGAGGATTTTAATGTGGCGAAACACATCAGCCGATCACCTGGCGATAGCATCAGTATTGCTCAACGGGCTACATCTCCCTTTCTTAAAGTCAATAAAATCCTTGAACCAAACGATTCTCTCCCAAGGTTTGTGACAGGATCTAACATCAATGAAATTTCAGAGGTACTGAAAACATTTGATAAGCAAAATTTCAGAGGCTTTGAGGATTCAGTAGATGGCAAGAAAGAGTTGCCCGATTTAAAAAATATCATCGTGTTTTACGATGAAAAAGGAAACTTTAATCCTATTGAAGATTTGAGCTATATCCATTTAATGAAAGGGGCGTATGAAAATGTACCTGATGGGTTGGCCGACCCCAACATCAACAGCAAACGATGGAAAAATAACCGCAGTGCTTACACCACAAACTAAACCGCCATGTTTTTAGGAATCACCGACCATGTACAAGAAAAAAAACGCATCACCATCAATCAAAGCATTAAAAAGGCGACCATAGTTTTTGTGCTAATGCTCTTTTTACCCTTTGCCTTGTATGCCCTGTTTCATTTTGGCATCATTGCCGGCAAACCTGCCTTTAGCACCGATATTCAAGAACCCGTAGCAATGGTAACTACAGGCACCAGTACTGGAACTGCATTTTTAATTAACCCTACGACTCTACTAACCGCCAGGCATGTGGTAGAAGAGTATGCAGTAGGCGAGCAAGTAGATTTGTTGTTTGATCAAACAGCAAATCAATATCAAACCAAAGCTACCATCAAATACATTGCTCCTTTGTCTGGTGCAACAGGGGAAGAAGCCGACTATTTTTTAACAGATGTGGCGGTGCTAGAGGTGGTAGCCATAGAAGACATCACTCCACTTACTTTGGGAGAGTCGGGCAGTGTGGAAAACCTGGATGAGGTAATATTGATTGGCTACCCCAACGGTGACTTTTCCATTACCAAAGGCAACATCAACAGTGGTGAATTTCAAGGGTTGAACATGTTTAAGCTGGATGCAGCCACCAACCCGGGCAACAGTGGAGGCCCCTGCCTTTTGGCCAACGATCATACCGTGATTGGAATTATGGTAGCCACGAATGCCGAAGCACAGCAAGGCGAAAACGTAGCCCTGAAAATTGATGAGGTAAAAGTGTTGTTGGAACAGGCTGGGGTTCCTTTTTAGTCCAGAAGAAAGGATACTTTTAAAGTGAGACACAAAAAAGCCGTCTGGTTATCCTGCCCGCCTCAGGCGGATCAGAACCAGACGGCTTTTTTCACATAGGGTGATGAACGACTACTTGTTCACCTGAATCTTTTTCACCATCATTTCTTTGGCAGTGCGAACTTCAACCATATACAATCCGTTCGATTGTGTAGTTAAATCGTAGTTCAACAACTGTCCTTGTGCATTGATGGTTTCGGTTTGAATTACCGCACCAATGGTGTTGTAAATGGTTACCGTTACTTCGCTGGCATCCAATTCCGACAAATCAACATTGATGTTGCCGTTCGATGGGTTAGGGTAAATGCTTACACCAGCCAATGCCGATGCTTCATCAACACCCAATCCAGTGATACAGAAATTGGTGGTTTCATCGTTGGTAAACTGGCCGTCGCCTGTTACATAAACAGTGCCCATACCATCATTTACCTCATACGATCCGTTGCCATAACCACAGCAAATGCCATCGCCATAATCATCGTAAATGGTGAAATCGTAGCATCCGTTGCCTAAGCATACTTCCTCAGTAATCAGGGTGCCATCTGCTCCATCAGAGTATGGTCCACCAGAAGCCAGTACGTTCCCACCTTGCGAGAACTCCCATGTCGTTTCTGAGCCGTAATCGTCTAAAGTAAGGTCAAGAAATACACTTACCCCTTGCGTTACTACAAAGAAACTCACGTTACGGGTATCGTTGCCCGTGTTTTGATCACTGTTACCGTTAGGGTCAGAAGAGAACACGGTAAGCGTATGCTGTCCGTCAGTTACAGTAATGGTTGGAATGTTAAAAGTGGTGGTAGCTCCTGGTGCCAGGTTACCGGTCCAGGGCAATGTAGTTATTGTACCTCCATCCATTTGGTAGTTGATGTTCAACGAAGTCAATGGATCAGTACCGTTGTTTTTGATGGTCACTACAGGGGCGATAGTATTGGCATTACAAATGCTTGGATCAACACCACTTACACTTTGAATGGCGGCATCGTATTGAAACTGTGCGCCATTCGGGTCATAACCATCATCAGTGGTGTTCCCGGTATTGCCCGGATCTAGCCAATCCCTCAATCGGGTAGAAGAACTGGCACCGTTCCACGATACGTCAAAGCGGCCATAATTATCGTCAGTGTTGCTTTGACATGACGCTGAACCTCCGTACAGTTGTCCAATCAACCTTCCGTTTTGGTCCCACAATCCTGAACCTGAAGAACCAGGCTCGGTAGTACCGTCTTCCCAGTTGGCCACTTGCCAGCAGGCAGCACCTCCCCAGCTCACTGCTGAAGCAGAATTGTTATCGAAGGAAATTTTCTTGATGTCACCTGATGGATGGTGGATGCCTACTTGAGAGGTTGGCGTATTGCCAGAGTTATCCCATCCCGAATAAAATACATTGTAACCAGCAGGAGGAGCGGCACTCATCTCGTGCAATGCAAAATCAGATCCTGCATTAGCAGCGCGTAAAGTACCACCTGAAACTGTTTGATTGGTAGGACCGTTTTGGTTTTGCGCACAAACAGGGCTTTCCCAGTTGAAGCGGAATACCCAGTTGGTGCTGTTGGTACCACAGTGGTTGGCCGATAAGAAATAAGGCGTACCATCGCTAGCAGTGTTGTTTACCAATGTTCCGGTACAAGCACCAGAACCACCTACTACAATAATGGCTACCGAGCGAATTTGATCCCTCCAGTTATCGCCTACAGGACAAATTACATTGTTGTTGCAATTGCCTGAATCGCCCAACCCTTTAGCATAGCGAAATAAATCGCGATACCCGTGGGTAACCTGCCCGATGCGCAATGCACCCTGGCCGCGTACGTTGGCTGGTTCAAAATATTCTACATAGGCCTTGTCGCCTTGAATCAAGGTAACGCCCAACTGACCGTGTGCCTTGTTGTTTTCGTGAGTAAAGGCGCCCAATACTTCGGTACGATCTTCGTTGTAAATAAATACTTGTGCGCCTTCAGGCAATACGTACTCATGGAATTCCATGTTGATGCTTAATGCACCGGGAGATTCTACAGCAATTCTCCAAACACGATCGCCTCCCTTAAGTTCTTCCCACACCCCCGCATTGTTAATGCCAAGGTTTACAATGTGATTATGACCGAAGCGCCATGGGCCTACTTTTAGTGCGTCGTTAATAGCATCCTCAGCTTGTAGTGCAGCAACATCAACAGCGGGCATCTTCACCACAGGAACATCCGTAGCGGCCGTTTTTGCTGCCGACCAACTGCGAGGCGTGCCTCCGTGGCTAATTTGCGCCACAACAGCACTTCCGGCAAGCAGGAAGGTTGCTAATGTTAAAATAAGTTGTTTTCGTTTCATACTCATAGGGTTAGGTGAGACTTTAGTTAAACTAGTTTAACTGATTATAACAATTGTTGATTATTCATATTTATAATGCAATACCTCTTTGGTGTTGTTGAACATTAATACCACCTCTTTAGTATTAGGACTGGGATAACGCGCAGGCGATACATCGTATCGCAACGTGTCAATAACCAGTTTCCTACAGGCATCACCATTGTTGTTGTGCTTTAAAAACAAGTTCAATTTAGGTGGCATGCTTTTTAGGTACAGCTTATTGGTGACCAACTCGAACTCGTGCTCTTCGCAGCCTCCACTATAGCTTATAACCATGGTTACAATATCACCATCAATACTTAATGACTCTACTTTAAAAGAGCCATTTTCTGCAGGAGCAGAGAAGTTTTCATCAACAGCGAGTTTTTCGGGTGTGCTCATCGTTTCCGTAGGCGTTTCGTTACCATTGCCGTTGGAAGTGGTGCTCTGCTGGTTCTTACATTGCACCAATAAAAACGACATGAAAATCCCTGATACACACATCAATAGGGTTCCCCTCATAACAATAAAATAACTGGTTTCCACCTTAAAAATAGCGAATTCTTAATGGGAATGGAAGAAAATGCGGGGTTAATCTTGGAGTCCTACTTTTGATTTAGCAGCTCCTGCAAAGCAAACATTTCATCACGCAAACGAGCCGCTTCAATGAAATTGAGTTCCTTGGCTGCACGCTCCATTTGTTGCCGCACCTTGGCAATGGTTTTCTCCAACTGATCGCTGTCCATATACTGTACTACCGGATCAGCGGCATAGTTTACCGTTTCAGGCTCAGTATAGGCGGTGGTCTTTTTCTCCCTGGTATGGGCCACTGAAGTTTGCTCCAAAATGGCCTCTTTCGATTTTACAATCTGCTTCGGAGTAATGGAGTGAGCTTCGTTGTATTCGTGTTGCTTTTGTCGCTTTCGGAGGTTGTCGTCGATGGTAGCCTGCATGGAATCGGTAACGGAGTCGGCATACATAATAACTTTACCACGTATGTTTCGTGCTGCCCGCCCTGCCGTTTGAATCAAGGCACGTTCCGAGCGCAAAAAACCTTCTTTATCAGCATCTAAAATGGCCACCAACGATACTTCCGGTAAATCCAATCCTTCCCGCAACAGGTTCACACCAATCAATACATCAAACAACCCGAGGCGCAAGTTGCGCAGGATCTCCACACGCTCTAATGTATCTACATCCGAGTGAATGTAAGCACACTTAATGCCTGCTTTATCCAGGTATTTGGTTAATTCTTCTGCCATGCGTTTGGTGAGGGTGGTCACCAGGGTACGTTCTTCTTTCTCGGTGCGGTCAACAATCTCATCAATTAAATCATCGATTTGATTTTTGCTGGGGCGAATTTCTATTTCAGGGTCAAGCAATCCGGTAGGGCGAATGATTTGCTCCACCACAATGCCTTCCGATTCCTGTAATTCGTAATCGGCAGGGGTGGCACTTACATAAATTACCTGGTTCAACATGCCGTAAAACTCTTCAAATTGTAAGGGACGATTGTCCAGTGCTGCAGGAACGCGAAACCCATAGTCTACCAAATTCACTTTGCGCGAACGGTCACCACCATACATGGCGCGTACCTGCGATACGGTCACATGGCTTTCATCAATCACCATCAAATAGTCTTCAGGAAAATAGTCGAGGAGGCAGAAAGGGCGTTCCCCAGGGTTCCTTCGATCGAAGTAACGCGAGTAGTTTTCAATGCCCGAGCAGTAGCCCAGCTCGCGCATCATCTCCAAATCAAATTCGGTACGCTCTTGCAGCCTTTTTGCTTCCAGGTGCTTGCCCATTTCCTGGAAATAATCCACCTGCTTTACCATGTCATCCTGTATTTCACGGATGCATTGCTGCAAGGTGTCTTTGCCTGTTACAAATAAGTTGGCAGGGTACAGGTTAATGTTTTCGTAGGTATCCAGCGTTTGTCCGCTTACTGGATGAATGCTTTCAATGCTTTCAATCTCATCGCCCCAAAAGTATACACGCACCGCATGGTCGGCATAGGCAAGATAGATGTCTACCGTATCGCCCTTTACCCTAAAGTTACCGCGTTTAAAGTCAACCTCCGAGCGCGAGTAAAGACTCTCTACCAAACGCATCAAAAACTTATTTCGGCTAATTACATCACCCACAGCAATAGGGATTACGCTGTTGTGAAATTCTACCGGGTTGCCAATGCCATAAATACACGATACCGAAGCCACTACAATCACATCTCTTCGACCAGAGAGTAGGGAGGAGGTAGCACTGAGGCGCAGCTTTTCAATTTCATCGTTGATCGACAAATCCTTTTCAATATAAGTATCGCTGGTAGGAATATAGGCTTCGGGTTGGTAGTAATCGTAATACGATACAAAATATTCTACAGCATTGTCGGGAAAAAACTGCTTGAACTCACCATACAGCTGTGCGGCCAGGGTTTTGTTGTGCGAAAGCACCAGGGTAGGACGTTGCACTTCTTGAATTACATTGGCCACGGTAAAGGTTTTTCCCGATCCGGTTACGCCCAGCAAGGTTTGTGCAGGCAAGCCATTTTCTACGCCTTCAGCCAGTTGTTGAATGGCTTGTGGCTGATCGCCAGTAGGTTGAAATTCGGAGGTGAGTTGAAAATCCATGCAGTAAATTATTGAGGCATAAAGTTACAGTTAAGGAAGGGAAATCGAAAGGGATTTGTTGGACAGATGTTAACGACTTAAAAAGGGGAAATGGGGGTAGTTTTTTTAGGTTCCCAATCGTTGCCCTTATCTTCCAGCATTTTTTCTAAATCTTCATCCGAAATGGTTGGAGTGGTAGCATGGCAGGTCCACCCCCAACCTTTTACAATGTCTTCGGCACAATTGGCAAACCCTGCTGCATTGTAAATACCAGCAGGATAACCTTTTTGATAACAGTAAAGGTCGTTGTCCCGGCTAAATTTACTGTCGGAAGCATGGGCAGCTTCATGGAGAATGGTATTGGTTTGATGGTCAACGCTCAGCCCTTTAAAAATATCCATATTGATGTGCGATTCTTTACTGCCCGGCGCTGTACAGGCCAGACGTACATGTCCTCCGCCAGCCGATCCACAAAAACTGGCACCATCACATTTAAAAGAAGTGCCGTACAAGTCTACAGATTTATAATTCTGATAGATGGTATTAATTTCAAGCATCAAATCGAGGAAGTCTTGAGAGGTATAAGCTCCATCGGTATCAGGTTTTAGAGGCCAGGAAATTTGATAGTGTCTTTTTACCAGTTCCAACTGATCCATAAAAGGTTTCCTGGGGCCCAATCGAAAACGGCCTGATTTCAACCTTTTCTTTTTGTATTTACCCATAGCCATCCACAAATCCTTGAACCACTTTTTGGCTGTTTCCCGCCAGGTATCAGCAGTGCTAATATGCCCATCAATAAGCGTGTTGTTGGTAGTGCTGGTACATTCGGCACTTCGTTGAATAAGAGGAGTAACTGCATTTGTTGATATTTCGGGCATGAGTTGAATAGCGGGAACCTGAGCGCCCAGTTGCATAGAAGGTACCTGGGGAGTAGGCATAAGTGCATTCACCCTATGAGTAGGGATGAAATCTGTAGTAGAAGTGGATGTTTCTTCGTCTGTTTGGTGTACGTGTTGAAATGCCATTGAGCATTAAATTAGCACAAAAAGAAGGCATTTACAACAGGGGTGCTAATCAAGGCAAACAGTAAGTTGAGGTAAATGCTGTAGCAGTTGCTCAAGCGAAGAAGAGGGAATAGGATTGCCTTGCAAATGCAATTCTCTTAATGCAGGAAGTTGATGCATGGCATCAGGCAATTCGCTGATTTGATTGCCTGTAAGGGTTAACACCTCTAACTGTTGGTAGTTGTCAATGTTAGTAGGAATAGAAGTAATGTTATTGTGACTTAAGTCAAGTACCTTTAATGAAACAGGATTGATGGTGGGCCACTCCAAACGGTTGTTGGCCAGATGTAAGGTGTGAAGGGTTAGCAAAGCAAAGTCGTTAGGAAGGACAACAAGCTGATTGCCATTTAAATTGAGGTAGCGCAGTTGCGAGAGTGTTCCAATAGCACTGGGTATTTCTTGAAGTTGATTGTAAGCCAGGTCAAGGTATTGTAAAGCTTGCAGTTGCTCGATGGTAGAAGACAGCTCATTCAACTGATTGTAGGCCAATTCCAATCGTTGCAATTGAGACCATTGTTGTAATGAAGGCAATTGTGTAAGGGCATTTTCACTTGCCCCCAGTAAAGAGAGTTCATTCATTGATGCCAATACATCCAATTGTGTGAGGGCATTGCCGTATGCCCAAAACTTGGTGAGGTGAGAAAACCTTTCAAGAGGTTTAGGCAGGACTGTTAACCCCAAAAAGCTTAAGGAAAGCTCTTTTTTACGCTGCAAAAAGGGATGCAGTTTTTCAGCATCTTTAAGCCTACCTTCGTCATATGCAGCAGCTATTTCTTGCAGTTGACGCAAGTGTTCGGTGTTGTGCTTTATTTCGTAGGAAGAGGTCAAACGCTTAGTTTTCGACAAGTTGTTAAAACTACTTCAGGCACTTCATGCTCGTGTAACAACCAAAGGGGATGCCCTTCATCCATCAATTCGTGCGCCAGGTAAAAAGTAGTACCACTTTCCAATACAATGCCCACTGCTTTTTCACGAGGCAAAGGAACCTGACGCGATTCTACCGCAGCTTTTTTCAAGATGAAAACTTCTTGAATGGTTTGGTGCAACAAATTGCTGTTTTGCTCTGAGCTATAAGTAGGGTCGTTGGCATCGATGCAAAGCAATTCTTTTTCATGCGTCAGTGTACCCAGGTCAAGCGGTGTCCATCCCTTTTTAAGTTGCTTAGCATCTTCATCAATCCAGTTGTTGAATTCTAACACCGTTCCATTGCTCAGTTGCATTATTATAGGTGCTGGGGCACGGTTGAATGCTTGTGTTGCCTCACCATTTGAGAGTAGCTTTTGCAAGCCATATCCTTTGGTTTTTATAGCTGCACGCAACAGGAGTGTAATTTGTTGCCCTACCAGTTGTCGAAGCAAATCGAGCCTTTCTGATGGAGTGCCATATTCGTTTTGTATGCGCTCGTTTTCATGCAACGGAGCAGGGGACAGGGTAGCCGCAAGCGATTGATAGTGTGCTACAGGCATGTTTTTAAGCGTTGTCTCTTCTTTAAGCGAAGTGGTAAACACCATAAGGTATTCGTTCAACTGCTCGTTAGAAAGAGCGATTGCTTGATGATCTTTCTGATCGGAGAGGTAATAGGCACCATTTTCTAATGCTACTGCTAAAGCACTACCACCAAAGCGTTGATAAACAGCCACGGCATCCAGGGTTTCATCTGTCGAACCATTGGATGTAACCAGGCGTAAAATACCTTTTTCAGCGTTGAAGATAAACTGGAATTCCAACAAGGGCAGTGTTGCATCCACGAGGGGTTCAGGTACTTTGAAGTTGCAAATAACTTTTGGCCCTTTCATGGCGATAGCATTGCGCACTTTGTAACAATCGGAAATGACTTTCCAACGGCCTTGAGTCAGTTGTGTTTGTAACGACTCAGGAGCGAAACGTGCTATTTCAAAAAGTTCAATTAAACGCATGAGCTGTGTGCCAAAAGTATGTTTTTTTCATCACTATTCATCATCTCCTAAGGTGATGTATTCCGTGTTCTTGTCGCCAAATTCATGAACAATGACCTTATATCCCATTTTCTCCCATATTTCTGCGGCATCAAGGTAGGCGCCTTCTGAGTTGGTGGGTCTTTTATTGTCGGCATGCCCCTGGTTGTAACGCCCCGATTCAGCATTGATGGCCACCGTTTTATTGTCGATGAACCATACTTCTCCAGCAACTACTGCACCTGTGGGGCTAAGGTTGGTATGTTTAAGTTTTCCATTGGCTGGGGCTTGATCCCAGCTTGTATTTTCAAGGGCGATGTTAATGCCACGTTCATCCACGGTCCATAAATAACGGCCACCATCAGTGCCATAGGCACCGGTAACTACGTTGCTAAATGGGGTGTCGATAGAAGATTGTAACCCATCGTTAGGTGTTAAAGGAACGGTATGGTTCGACAAATCATCCTTGGGCAGGTTGGGCTCAATGAGGTTGTGTTCTAACAAAGCGGTAAGTCCCGAATTTTTTCTGGCAGCTTCTTCTGCTATTTCAATGAATTTGTCGAGGTAGGCAATGTCATGCCGTTTACTATCGTCAGGATCATAAGCCTTGTTTCGTACATCTTCCATGTCGTTCAAGAACACATTGCCATCCTTGTCAAACAAAAACTGGAAGTCAGTAATATGGGTGTCGCTATCAATTAAGAGTTGTCTGATTTCTCTCAATTGCCGAACTGTATCGGTGGTAAGTGCTCCTTGTTTGGCCAGGCTGTCGTCTCCAGTTTTGACCACCCCTTTATCGTAAATATCTTTAGAGCCTCCAGCCAGTTTTTTCATCACCAGGGCAGGTACGGGTTGCCCATCTACCTCTATAATAGTGATGCCTTCTGGTAAGGCAAGGTAATGGTCGGGGATGCCTTTTTCTTTTGCGGCCAACAATTTATTTAGTTCGGCCTCAAGTGGTGTGACATCCGTAAGCGAACCACTCATTTTATCGGGCTGCACGGCTACAATAAGAATGTCATCTCTGCCTGCTACGTGGTAAGCTTGTTTTACTCCACCTGGTTTGCCCATTTTCCCTCCGGTTCCCTTGGTATAATCAATGGAAATGGCACCAGGTTCAATAAATCGGGTGCCCAGATTATTAATGATATCAATCATGGTGGCCGAGTAGCTGGCATTCACATTGGTATCTACCCCAAACTCATCGAGGTTAGCGGGTTCTACCTGGCGATTAGGTGTGGCACTGGTAGACATATTATCTACCTCTGGCAGGTAATTGATCAGGTCGTCGTAGCCTGGCATGCCTTTCATGCGTTCACGCACTTCAGGATCAAGGCCTTCTATTTCCTTTTGAATCTTGCCATACTGTTTTTCTTTATCTTTTGCGTTACGATATTTTTTTAATCGTTTGTTGAAATCTGATACCAACTCTTGTACATCGGCATCGCTGAGCACCACCTCTTCCGGTTCATCTACCTTTTTCTTGGCATCCGGATCAACATCTACCGCATCCCCATCAGGGTTGTCTTGTACTTCTGGTTCCGGGTCACCTTCTTTTTTATCTTCCGGATTGGGGCCATCTCTATCTTTATTGGTAGGGTCAACAGGTGTGTCTTTGTCGTTGCCAGTACCTTTGTTTTTGCCGGTATTATCTTCAGCAGCAATAAAGCCTACTCCTTTTTCTGGGTCAAGCGTTTCAAGGATGCCTTCAAACTTGGCTTTTTGCTTTTCGAGGTCATCGATGGTAGCTTTCAATTGATCTTTATCTACCGCGCTAAGGTTATTACCTGCGGCATCTAATAGCGCTTTTTGCTTGGCGATAATTTCATTCATCTTGCGCACTTCCAATTCTGCTTCCCATGCTTTTGAGTACATTTCTGGCTTCTTGTTGAACAGCCCGGTATAGGTGGCCACCATGTTTTCGAACCTTCGTAGTCCTACCTTTATTCGTCCGGTTAAGCCGCGGTACGTTTGTAGCCGTCTGATGGTTGTTTCATGGGCTTTAATGTGCGAGGCTTTAGCTCCCTTTCCAGCTTTGATGTATATCTCGGTGATGGCACCGTTGGAGTCGTATTCATAATGTACTTCCACGGTGGCGGAGTCATCGTCGGGTTTGTACTGAATGGAAACTTTATCGCGTAAGTCTTCCGACAGTCCTTTGGAGAGTTCTTCGCTATTGCTATCACTATGGTTTTTTCCTTGTGTTGCTGCATCGGCATCGCGTGAGGTCAATGCGCTTTCATCCACATCTTTTGCCGAGGCATCATCAGGAGTACCCCCTGCATCAGCGTCACCTTTAGGTCGGGCAGCGTAATCAGAAGCCAGCTTGGAAGCTGTTTTTTGCGAAACAATGGTGAGTCCCTGTGTGGTGGCCATCTCAGTAAACACATCGGCAGCAGTGCTACGAATGTCTTTTTTGAGTTTATCCATCTTCTCGGTATGCTGTTGAATAACGCTGGCAGGTGCACCTTCTTCAAGCAGGGTATTGAACTCTTCCTGCATACGTGCCAGGTCGCTGATTTTGCCATCGCGCAGCTCGGTAATTTGTTTGTAACCTTCGGCAGTCATCATATAGGCAGCACCGCCAACTCCAGCCACTGTTTCAATGCCTGTAATGATGTAATGGGCTTTAGAACCAGCGCTGACCAGTTTAGTAGCTTTACCCAATACCGGAATGAGTTCTACCGCTACCAGCCCGATGTCTACATAGTTGCTGGCCTGTACGGTACCTGATTTGCTGGCATCGTAAAAGTTCAATGCTGTTTCAGCACCGTTGTATATTAAACTGATGCCAATACCTATAGGGGCAGTGGCCGGGAAGACGGTGAGCACGGCTGCACCAATATTAACCACCAAACTTACGGGTTGTGAGAAGACAACATTCTTGATGTCGCCAAGAAGTGTATCGGTTTTGCGCTCAAAGCGAACAAACCGTTTGGTAGGAGTAGGGGTGTCATTTTTCAATTCAAATTTTTGGAAGGCAAAGCTCATCACTCCATTGGGGTAGCTGCTCGACATGTTAAAGAAGAGTTCTTCCATGGCACGTTCGTAATCGCTATCTTCTCCTGTAAAGTGCATGTTTTTAGCACCGAGCAATTCCGAATGATCGAAGAGATGTGCTTCAAATTCACCATCCGAATAGGTGAACCAACAAGAGGCCTTGAGCTGGCCATTGCGTACACCTGCAGTTCGGGTAACGTATAGTGCCTGGCAAGCTACGGGGTAGTTGGTGTCACTATCTTGCAACGCTTCAAGTTCGTCCTTGGTCGACTCCAAACGTGATTTACGCTCCTTGGCCCAGTCGAGCAAGTCTTTTTGGTCGGGTTTGTCTTTGTACTCGTCAATGAGCTTTTGGATACTGGCAATTTGCTCATCGAGTCGTTTGGCACTGCTTACAAAGTTTCCTTTGCCGTTAAAGATGTCTTCTTTAAGGTCGCCTTCCGAGCGAAACCCTTTATCGTACTCGTAGGTTTCCGACATGATGTAGGCGGTGAGTGCTCCAACCGGGGAAGCGAGTAACCACCAACCAGGGTCAGCATCGGCATCTTCAAAAGAGAATTCCTCGCGCGATCCAGGGTCGGTAGTACCAAAATCTTTTTCGGCTTCTTTCTGCATGTCGGCCAGCACTTCGGTGTCTTTACGAACCGAAATGGGCTCCATGAAATGGGCAGGGTAGAAGAAAGCGTGGTTAACAAAAGCGTGGATTTCGTAATCGCCCGTTTCATCAAACTTGAAGTTAAAGATGCGGTCGTTTAAAAATCCTTGTTCGCTACTGTCGATGTAGTTGGTGGTTTCGGTTTCTATGACCTCTAGGTTCGATTTCGATCGAACCCCACCTTTATAGTACATGGCTACCCATCGGATGGAGACATGGGAAACAGCAAAAGCATCGCGGTGGTCGTGCAGTTGGAAGGTGAATTTGGCTTCTTTTCCTATCACCATTTCATTGCCACTGGTTTCTTGAATTTTACCACGTACAGGGCGTTTAAAAATTGGCCCGCGTCCTTCCTCTGGCTCGCCTAAATCAATGTCAAGCAAGTCGGCATGTTGCTGCATGTCGTAAGCAGCAGTGGCAGTTTCTACGCGCTCAGCCCAGTCTACTGGTTTATCCGATTTTTTACCACTGCCACCTTTCATCAAGGCCATGATGGCATCCCTGTCGGGGTGTTTGTCGAGGGCCAGCAATGCCTCAATTTCGTTCATGGTCAAATAGCCTGTAGCAGGGGTGTCGCCTTCTTTCGCTTCGCCATACAATTCAGTGAGGAGTTCCACCACTTTCTTAATTTGGTCGGGAGTGGCCTGATCGCTAAATTTTAATCCTTGCTCTTGAGGAGGGTGCTCAGCATCAGCAGGCAGTCCACCTTGTTGATCTGGAGCTGGATCATCAGCAGAATCATCGACATCATCGGTTGTTGTACTTTCATCTTCTACTACTTCACTGCCTTCCGGATCTACCTCCTCTTCTTCACTACCGCCACCGCCATCAACGGTTTCTTCGTCATTACCACCACCACTGGCATCTCCATCCACAGTTTCTTCGTCCATCACTATTTCTTCACCGCCACCACTTGCTCCTTCTTCTGCTTCTTCGTCAGCCGCCTCTTTCTTTTTTGCTTCATCGGCTTCAGCAGCCTTCTTCTCTCCGCGAACCCATTTGCTGTACTTGTTGTGCAGTGCCCTTTCAAAGTGCGCGTAATACTGACAACCCGGAATGATGTCTGCATCGGCTTTCGTTTGAGTCCAGGTGTGCGCCATCAAGTCATCAAAAATTTTTTTATGCAGGGAGGCTGAAATAGAACGGCCAAACCGCCAGTAAATCCATTTTTTGAAATTTCTTCTTAAGAAGCTATCGGCATTGTCCGACTTTTTCCATGTACCCCAAACGATGTAGAGTTTTTCTCCAGTTTCGGCATCTTCTCCCAGTCCTCCCTGGCCTTCAGCATGGCCGGTAGCACAATCAGGATCTCCTTCCTCTTCTTCAGGGCCATTGCGTTGAATAACGTTGGGCACTTGCTGGGTAACATGGGTAAGCTCGTGTGCAAGCAGGTGTTTGCCGGCCGAAGATTCGGGGTTGTATTGCCCCTGGTTAAAATAAAGGTCGCCTCCATGGGTGAATGCTTTGGCACCCAGGTCGCGGTTCATTTGCACAGCAGTACTGTTAGTATGGATACGAACATCGCTAAAGTCGGCTCCTATTTTACTGCTCATTTCTTTGTTGGTAGCCTCAGGCAATGGCTGGCCTCCACCTTTACTTTGTTGCAACGACTGTTGAATGCTATCACCTGCATACTGCTTGCCGTTGCTTGCTTTTTGAATGGCGGGCTTAGGTTGTAGCTTTTCTTTTTCTTCGCAGGCATTGCATTTACGTTGAATAAGGCTTTTTGATGTTACTGCCGGGAGATGCTTGGGCTGAATTTTGCCTTCTTCTTGCTTGCACTTTGAGCACTTTCGTTGCAAGTCGGGTGGAGTAGTACCAAAGGAAACGGGCTTTACTTCTTCACCATCGCCCGATTTCAGTTGCACGCGTTCAGGTTTCATCTGCACCAACTCTTCTTCGGTTTCTTCTTGCTCCATTTGCACATCAGGAGTAAACACCGTTGTTGGCATGAGTTGTAGAGCAGGAGTGGCGGGCTGCATTTGAACCGGTGCTGTGGCTTCGTTGGTGGCTTGAGGTATCAATTGTACCTCGGGCTGATGATCGGGCATGAGCATCACCCGATCCGCGACAGCATCGGCTTCTTTTTCATACTTATCATCGGGGGCACCTACCTCCAGTTGAGGTTGTATGCCATGCAAAGCATGATCATGTTGGTGCGATTGCTCCTCTTTATTTAGTGGTTCATGTGGCAATGCAATAGAGTTACCCACGTTAAAAATAGAAGGTGAAAAAAAAGTTTGCAAGGACAGTTTTCGTAGGCATCTACCACTGAAATTCACATTGGTTTTAGGTTAATCCCTTGAAAAAGATGTGGTTAAATAGCTATAATTCTTCCTGGTTTGACAGAGCACCGTTGGTAGAAATACAGCACAGTTAAAGTACTACTTCGTTGTGGCAGGAGATGAACTTCCACTGGCAGCGGCCGCTGGAGGAGTATCTGTAACTACATCTACGGCTCTGGGTTGGAAGTTGGTGGTTGGAGGATCGCCCCATACCATTTTGGCTTTTGCTCCAAATGGTTCCAATTGTTTTTGAGGATCTCCTTGCCGCATGATTTCGTAAATTCTCGATTGTGCGTTAGAAAGCCCGGCATTTCCTGTTTTAAATTCCTTGAAAAGTATGGTGCCATCATTTTTTACAATCACTGCATCAATGCGTGCTACCGTATCTGTTCCTTTTATCCGAATACTTACTTCTTCTACCACATTGGCAACATCGTTATTTAAACGACGGAATTGCAAAAGTTTAATTTTTGGCCATAATACTTCTCCAATGGTTTTGTTTTTGATGATGGTAGCCATATCAGCATCTTCAACAGCTGCTTTTATCAAGCGCCATTGTGTCCAATCGATACTGCCATCGGCCTTTACCACTGTTGTGGCAATTTCGTTGGCTTTTCCTTTGAAGTAAGAAAGTACCAATGAACCAGATACCTGTTTGTCTCCGGCTCTAAAAGCATCGGTGAGCACTCGTTGACCAGTACCCGTTTTCTTGAACCCCCATAAGGTATCGCCTAGGCCACTGCCTGCACTGCGCAAGGCTTGTTCGAATTGACGGTTTCTTGTTAATGTTGCAAGAATGGTTGCCTCAGAGTGTTTTCCATCCCCTAATTGTCTTAAGGCTGCACACAGCCTGGGGATATCTGGGTCTATTACTGTATCGGTGGCATTTGCGCCTGCTTTATTGATCAAGCGCCACATCAAATCCCTATTGCCGTCAATTCTGGTGATCAACAAGTAAATGTCGTCGGGGTTAAAGGCATCACCCGCCAGCCCCCTTAACCTGGCAAGTTCATTCATTGGGAATGCCTCCAGTATGGCATTAGCCCTTGATGCATAACCACCGCGAGCAGGGATTAAGTAGTCAAGTATTGCTAAAGCAGCCTTCAATTCGTCAAGGTCTTTGCTCATGAGTCCGTTGACCAATCGACCTATCATGGAATTTTGATTGCCAAGTTTACTGCCCATTGATTTAAGAGACCCCCGGACTTTGCCTTCTACTGTATTAATGTTTCTGCCCTTCATGGTAAGCAACGCATCAGCAATACTTTCACGCTGCTTGAGGTTAAGTAAAATGGCTTCTAATTGCCGCGGAGACATTCCACTGTTTCGAGCAATTTCTGCTAACTTTTTCATGAGCCCGGTTTCGGTACTAAAACTTGCTTTTACATCTGGCCATGGATAGTTGTCGGCAATTGCCTTGATTTTGTCCATTACTTTATTCCAATACCTGCCTTTTACCCATTCCTTGAGGTTATCAATGCTTTTAATTTCTTCTATGGCCTTGAGAAATAACTGCTCACTGTGCCTTGTTCGGTAGAAGTATTCGTTGATGATGGAGTACCCATAGTTATCCAAACCAGCCTTTGAAACGATGTCATGAATTTCTTCGATTTGCCTGGCCGTAGCAAACTTCGGCAGGCATGGCGAGGCACATTTTTTGAGCACGGCAAGTGCTTCAGGGTATTTGGCATATGTTTTACGCAGTGCCGGGTTGGTGAGCAACCACTGGATAGTTTCATCGTTGATGGGGCCAATACGCTTTAAATCGTTCATGATCTCGGGCGTAATTTGTTGGCTATATTTGGTCATCAATTTCGAAAACTCATCGTGGCCTTTTAAGTGGGAAGTGGCTTTCCAAAAAGCACTTAACATCGTTTTATCGGTAAGGAAGCTCGATACCTTAGCGTAATCGTCCATGGTATCGAGTTGTTTCCCCATTGCGGTACCCAATTGCTTACGCAAGCGGAAAATGGCAATTTCAGCTTGTTGGGTATTGCCAATCATATCGCTTTTCAACAACTTTTTTACGGCTTTTTGAATGGCTGGGGGAAGCATTTTGCTGTCGAGGGCATGTGCTAAACGAGGCTCGAAAGTGCGCAGCAGTTGTTGGTTTTTAGCTTTGGCAGGCAGCTTAGCAAAATCAGCTCCAAATTGCTCAAAAAGCTTGGTGCCTTTTGCGGCTTTGGTGTTGTAGCCTGAGTTTTTTAGGAATTGCTCAAACGAAACACTTTTAGCCGTTTTTCCCCATTTAGTCCATTCGCGCATCAACACCCCCGGGTCGTCAGCATGATCGAGCACTACTCGCTGCAAGTTGGGGTTAATGAGAACATCTTCCAGTAGGGCTTTGTTTTCGAGCAGCCCGCTCTTTTTCATCACCCGCATCAGTTCGGGTATTTCACCAATAAAATCTTTACCAACGCCACCATAAAACTGCAACAGTTTCAGGTAGCTCTCGTCAGCCAACCCAAGTGCTTTAAGCTTTATAAAGGCTTTGCCAATGTGTTGATCTCTGAAAGCATCGGCCAAATTGGTGAGGATGACCGGGTGGTCTTTTACCTTAAGCAGCAGATCAATTTGCTCTTTGAAAACACCATCGTTTAGTTTAATGCGTGCATCTTGTAAGCTGGCTAGTTTTGCTGCGCTGCCCGAAGGAGCGGTTCCAGCTTTAATGGCCTTTTGTAATGTTCTAATTTCAGTTTCCAGTGTTCTGGTAGTTTCTGCAATCAAGTCAACAGCTTTGGCCTGGTTGAGTTTGGCCAATTTGGCCGCTTTTAAGAGCTTAGCTACAGCCACTACATCAATACCAATACCTACCAACGATAGTGCAAACCAAAACCAACTGGGGTTTACTTTTGATAAGGCCCTGTTAGGGTCGATGGCGGAATTAGCAGCGGCACGCATAAACGATGTTTCATTGAATGTAAGTTGAGCATCGTAGATACCTACACCAATACTGCCGGCCAATGCCAACCAGCCTACTGGCCCACTCATCAGTGCCAACAGCCCTAACCCAATGCCCAACGCAGCCAAAGCGATGTTGCGCCACAGTTTATTGCTGGAGTGCTTTTTAATAGCGGCATTGATCAGTTCATCTTCGCGCGATCCTTTTACAATGCCCAACTCCTGTTTGGCTTTATAGATAACAGGTTTTAGCTCCCACACATTTTCCTTATTAATGGTTTTACGTGTCTTTTTAATGTTTTCAATTACCGATTGTGCAACGCCCAACATTTTTTTCTCAATATCGGCCGCTGATAAATGGATGTACGCTTTAATGTTTTTCCGAATCTTAAGCTTTGAGGAAAGCAGGATGGGGTATTCTTTGGCCATGTTCATGACCTTGAGTACACCCAGCTTTTCAGCATCGTGACATTGTTGAAAATAAGCGTTGCTTTTATGGCGTTTGGTACGATACTTTTCATAAAGTTGAAGATAATCCCACATTGTAGTGGTGGTGCGAGGGAGGTATAGTTTAATCTGTCCTAATTCCGGAGTGAGCTGATGATAACCCAATGCATTTACTTCGGCTGGTGTAGAAACTTTGTCGGGGTTGCCATCTATTGTAATTTCTGTGCTTAGTCCCTTCCACCACAATCTGTCTGCTTTATTATAGAGTGGATCAAGCTCGTTGAATAGCTTCTTTAATGCTTGTCCGTTGGTGGTTTTTTTATCGGTTTGAAAGCGCAGTTGTTCAATGTTGGCAGTACGTTCATTTTGATCCAACATCTTATGTGCAGTTTCCAGGGCAAAGGCACCAAAGGTTTTCTTGAAAGTAGTTTCATCCTTTTTTAACTGCTCTTCTGTTAGCCCTAACTTCTTGAATTCTGCTTGAATGGCTTTTTGAAGTTCCTCTATGCGCTTTTTTAGTGCAGCACGTTTTGTAGGGTCTTTGGTGTTTTCTTGCTGCTGCTTTAAAAGGGCAAGCAACTTCTTTAGGGCATAGAGTTTGCTTCTCTTTTTAAAGGCCAGCACCTGCTCTTTCATAGGCCCTTCTTGCGAGGGCACTTCTTTCGTGCCGGGCTCTTTCTTAAATCGACTTTGAATCTTTTCAAATTCTTTTGGTCGAATCATAACCTTCTTTTGCCGGGCATCTATATGATGTTTGGTGATTTCAGTATACCCCCTGATTTTCCAACCTTCTTTTACCAAAGCTTTGGCTTCTTGTACAGAAATTTGAAAAACATCAACCAGGGCTACAATAGTAAACTCACTTTGTGTAAGGTATTTATTAATAGGAACATAACGTACCAGCAAGGTTTGTGTACCCGAGCCTTTTTGATGTGTTTTGCGTTGCATCACTTTGGTGCTGAAACGTCGGTCGAGCAAGCGCAAGGTTTGTTGCCCTACAATGCCATCTACCTGCTCGTCGGGCAGTCCTGAATCGCGTTGAAAGGCTTTAATGGCTTTTTCGGTTTCCTTGCCATAGCTGCCATCGTCTTTGTATTTAGGCAGTCGATAATTCAACTCCAGCAGTCCTCGTTGTAAAATCAATACGGCATCGAGTTGATCACCTCGTTGCAGCTTAAAACGAGGGTTAGAATTGATCAGGTGAAAGTAGGCATGGCTTCTGAAGTAGCTAGACAAGAGGGGAGGGTTGCCTGTTTTGGCATTCAGCCGTTTCTTAAGCTCATCTACCACCCCTAAGTCCAACCCCGCAGCAGCTAATCCTGTACGTTGCTCTTGGGTAAGTTCGCCAGTAGCCAATTCCTTTATTTTTAGGTAGGTGGTTCCATCCAACATACCATTAGCAGTGCCTTTGAATTTTTCCTTGAAGTATTTTTTTAGTGCAGTTTGAATTTCATAAATGCCGTTGGCATAGGCATTGGGTTTATTAATGGGGGTTGTTTTTTTGTGTTGAAGCAGGTTGATGTAGCGTGCGGCATTTTTATACCATGACGACTTGTTGAAATGACGTGCATCATCATATACAATAGGGTATTTCTCTTTCTCATCGTCTTTGTTGCGTTGAATTTTCTTGCCCGAAGCACCTTGCTGTACCGTATGGGTTAACTCATGAGCCAATAATCGCTTTCCATCCGTAGAAGTGGGATTGTAATTTCCTTCGTTAAAATAAATGTCTTTTCCATGGGTGAATGCTTTCGCTCCCAAATCACGATTCATTTGCACCGCAGTACTATCGGTATGAATACGTACGTTGCTGAAATCAGCGCCAATTTGTTGCCCCATTCCCTGGGCTACATGTTTGGGAAGTGATTGCCCTCCATGTTCGTTACTGAGCTTCGATTTCAGTTGGTTGGAAACAAGGAACCCATCTTCGCTTTTGCCTTGTAACATGTTTTGACTGATGGGAAGAATAGGGGCGGTATTCGTTTGTTGATGCACTACTTTTTCCGCCACAGCATCAGCTTGTTGCTCATACTGATCGCTAGAAGCCCCTACCTCTAATTGGGGTTGAATGGAAGGGGTAATATAACTTTCTTCAGCAAGAATTAATTGACGCCGTTGAAGTGCTTTATTCCCCCGTGTTTCTTTATTATTGAGAGCATGTCGTTGCACCAGACAACACTTGTTTTAAAGTACTAAGAGACCTCCCTTGCCCAGCATCAATAGGAATACTGGAACTAAAGGCGATTAGGTTTGAGATGTGAGAATTAGGCCTTACTTAGCTCAATGTTCTGTTATTAAGACAATACCTTGCATATCGAGAACAATTGAAAGGTAGGAGATCGTAAGAGAACCATCAAGGACAGTTTTTATGATGAAAATATTCGTAAAAATGAATAGTTATGGTAGTAAGTGGCTGATTTTTAGTTGTTTAATCTGATTTTTAGATGTGGGATTTCACAGACAATCAATAGGGTTACTCTCCCAATTTCCGTTAACTTTGCACCATGCTATGGAAAAAAATCATACACTACCTTGATGTGCGTACCTGGTTCAGGAAGAATGAAAATGATAACATGAATCTCAAATTCATGCATGGCATTAACCGCATATCAATTCTCTTGTTTTTGATATGTGTGATCATCATGATCGTTAAGTTTGTGATCATGAAATGAGCTTGACTAGGGCGTTTTGCCTCCTTTTTTTCCAGGTTTTTTGGCTGGTGTTTTTGGAGGTGTTGGTGTCGGGCTTATTTTCTTGTTAAGGTAAGCATCAATGGCATCTAAAAGTGGAACGAGCTTTTTACCCAGTACCTTGGTATAGTAGTAATTGGAGTGTGGTAATCTTTTTCCACCAGCTCTTTTTCCTCGTTTAACGATCTTGTCGAGCTCGCCCCTACCATAAATTGCTGCAATTTTTGTATTTGACTTTATAGGCAAAAAAGCTTTCGTTGGTTTGGCTATGGGAGAGCTATTGAATGCTCTTGCCGAAATAAAATGCGCTAACTTTTCATTGTGAAAGTGCTCCATAGTATGGTGGACGATTTTTTTTGCTGATCCTGACTTTAAATTCATATCAAGAGTAAGTAAATCTTCCAGGTAGTCCGATACTGCTTCGCGTTGTGTTTGGAAGGCGGTAGTAGTCATCAGATCTTTATAAATCTTGTAAGTATTGGAAAGGTTGTTGACAGATGTTGGGACTACAGTTTTGGATGCCGCTAAAGTTTCTGTTTTTCGATCGGCAAGAATTTGAGCATGTACCAGTTCATGCAAAAAAGTACGTGATAGCATGCTGATCCACACTTTTTTAACTTCAGCGACAGATAATTTAGGATCGTCGGTAAAAATGTGGCTTTCCAAGGCAATATGAATGGGGTGCGTAGTTTTGTTTCTGCGGGTGATTGAAGCCCCAAAACCAGTAATCCCCCCAATATTATTGAGTAAACTTAATCCGTTTTTTAGCTGAATACTCAGGGTAATTTGGTGAGTATGGTCGGGCTGACCGGCTTGTTTTACAACAAAGCTTTTAACCTTTCGAGACTTTCCATCAAAAGCCGGATGCAACTGAAGTTTCATGGCCTGATGCAAGTCTTTGTTGCTTTTCTTCACATTGTCCAACACACGTTTGGTGTTGATGTAGATTTGCCGCGGTTTTTTCTTTTTTTTCGATGGTTGTAGTTGAATGTCTGGAGCATGACCAGCCAATTGTATAGTAGGCGTAGAAGGGGTCATAGCAAGAAAAGGATCCTTTTTCATTTTGATCTTTTCCTCCTGTTCTTCAGGCATTAATTGTATTGGAGGTACTGAAGGATTGGCGAGAAAACTGCTAGAAGAATGGGGCACTATAGACATTGAGTTGGATGCGTCTTCGCCAGTTCGTGGCAATGCATGGTGCGAATGTGAGTAATGAGTACGGTGATTCGATGAACTGGTTTTTTCTTCTTGATGTTGTGCTTCAAGTGCCATTTATTGGGTACATACGTTATCACAAGGGTGTACAAAGTCTGGTAGGGAAGAACCAACCGTTCCATTATCAGTTTGACACCAGTACCATCTTCCAGTTTCCATGGCGTTTAAGATGCCGGTAGAAAGTTTATTGTCACAATCGGTAGAGCTGCCATACCGGCTGCGCAATTGAGTCTGAATGATTCCTCGAATCCTTTCTGCTTCTTCTGAAGTTACTTTTGCAATAAAGTCGTTCCATAAACGCTGAAAGTCACGCGCATAAATTTGACCGTCATATTCAGTAGCATTGGTTTGATGTCCCAATTCAGCTTCAGTAGGTGTATGCGGATCATCTCCCATTGCAAAATCTTCGGGATGGGCATAAGCTACAATGGCCAATTCTTCTGCTACTGCCAGAATCTCTTCAGCGATGTAAGAGGCTCCTGATGCTTCTTCTGCACCACCACCATTTTGCAATGTCGATGGATCAACTTCGATGAGGTCGCTTAATACTACATGGTAGCGTTCGTGCCCAAAAGTACGCATGAGTAGCAGTAGATCGTTGAGGTTGGGGGAAGCATTAAAGTTTTGCAAATTGGCATATACTTCAGGGCCTAGATAAATGCTGCCAGTGTTGGGCTCTACGTAGGCTTTAAATGTATCATAACCCGCCAAATCCAGGTTGATGGCAGTACACGAAAAGATGGAGGCAGTGTTGTAATCAAAGTCGCCTTCATTGGCAAAAATATAACCCTGTAGCGCTTTTAATCTCGTGTTTTGTTCGGGGGTAATGTCGGTCATGCTATCGATGTTGGCATTTAACCCAGCAACGAAAGTGTGAAACTCGGAGGTAATGTCTGTCTTTCCCTCGCATTCTACCTCATCTTCAGCGGGGGTGCTTTCCTCTTCGTCTTCTTTCTGAATTAAAGAACCTGCCGTTTTCCTTTGCACTTGCTCCTCTTTTGCACACGCGTCGCATTTTGTTTGCACATCGGGCATCAATTGTATGAAAGAGGTGGCAGACGTAAGCTGGATGGTTGGAGCAGTATTGGGTATGAGTCCGGGAGTACTAGAGGCTAAAGCATCGTTGCCCGGTGCCATCAAATGACTGGGTGTTGGCAATGCATTGAAATGAAGGGAGGTGGGTGTTTCGTCTTGATGTGTTAGAACCCCAGCCATGCCTTAAAAACCGTTGTACAAAGAAAGTGGGGTGTCTGTATCAAAAACCAGTGTACTTAAATTCAGGCCAAAACGTTTTTTGATTACAGAAAAAATGCGTTCCTCTCCGTTGGTATAACCGGCCTCTTCCGGCATTGGTTCACCATGATCTGAAAAAAGCGTTTGCGGATCGCGTGACCATTGTCGTTTTAATTCGCCTTGCTCAAAATAGTTGAAACCATAGGTGCCTGTGATGCCTTGCAAAAATAAACACATGCTTTTACCGGTTGCCGACCAGGAAGCAACTTTTTTATCCAGGTAAGAAGGATTTTCTGGCGATTCGAAATTACAATCGTAGGGGAGTAGGTTATTAAAAATAATGGTAACCCCATTGATGGTAGTAATGGCAGTATCATCAAAGTCGCGCAATGAAGCTGCTTCGAATGTAATAAGCCCTTTCCCTGTTTTATCCTCAATGCCTAATGCATCAAGCAATTCCTGGTGTCGGTCGGTGTAATCTCCTTCAATAATGAATGTGCCAAAACTTAAGCTCATACAATTAATTTGTTACAGTTGTTCCCAATCAGGTTCTTCAATGGTTGGTGCCAGTACATCGCCAGGTTCAAGCAATGCATTTGCTCCCAAATCACTCAATAAACGATGATACGACATTTCATCTATTCGATAACCCCATGGGCGTTGTTTTTTCAGGTGAAAATGCACATGTAATACTTCCTTGAGTTGATCAATGGCATGGCTTAAGATTTCTGGGGAAGCAGCTTTAACATCTTCTCTTACAGCTACCAACATGGCATGATCATGCCGTTGACGATCACCGGGCTCCACCATAATTACCAACTCTGGGGTAATGCCCTGTTCCAATCCTTTTGATATGGAAGGAAAAGAGTAGTTGGTTCGCATAAACATGATTTTCTTTCCACCTTTTTTATGTTTGGTGGTCCATGTTTTATGGCTGGCATCATTCCAGTCTAACGATTCAAATGGCAGTTCATCAAAATTGGAAGGATCCCACTGTACCGTTTGTACATCAACAGGTTGTGTGCATAAATCTACTAGCGGATTCAATGCATTGGCGCATGCACTCCAAAGCTCATAGTCGTGTATGGCAGAGCCATCTGATTTGCCAGCAATGATGTGCACCTCATACAAGTTATCATAAATGGTCTTTTCCATCTGTTCGAAGATAACAATTTCCTTTATTGCCCATCCGTTGTTGGTGGAGCATTTCCTGTTGGTGGAGGCGTAGTAGGTGGTTTGTCGCGTACCACATCTACCTGCCGTGGTTTGAAATCAGCAGCAGGGTTGTCCCAAACCATCTTGGCTTTATCGCCAAATGGCTCCAGGAGTTTGTTGGGGTCTCCCTGTTTCATCAATTCGTATACCTTCTCTTGTGCTTTCGACAGTTGTGCATTTCCAGTTTTGAATTCTTTGAAGATAACAGTACCATCCGCTTTAACCACTACGGCATCAATACGGGCGACTACGTCGGTTCCTTTAATACGTACGCTTACTTCTTCCACCACTTTTACGACATCGCTATCCAACAGCTTCAATTGCTGAATCTTGATTTTTGGCCATAAACTTTCACCAATAGCTTTGTTTTTCAAGATGGTAGCAATATCGGCATCATCAATAGCTGCCTTTATTAATTTCCATTGGGTCCAGTCAATGGTACCATCAGCCCTTACCACTGTTTTTGCAATTTCATCAGCCTTGCCTTTGAAATGGGCAAGTACTTTGGCTCCAGACACTTTGCCGTCTGGGCCAAAGAATGATTTAGGCAACTTGCGTTTTCCAGTGCCTTTTTTCGGGAAGCCCCATAGCACATCGCCCAGCTTATCGCCAGATGCACGCAACGCAGCTTCAAATTCTTTGGCCTTCACCAATGCTGATTCAATGGCAGATGTCGGATGAGGACCAGTTCCCATCTCGTCAAGTACGGAGGCCAATCGGGCAATATCCGGATCGGCTACACCATCGGCTGCATTAGGCCCAGCTTTGTTAATCAATGCCCATATTTCGTTGCGTGTACCACTTACACGGCTCGCTAGTAAATGTATAGCATCAAGATCAAATGCTTCACCTGCCAGATTCTTAAATCGAATAATGTCGTCGAGTTTAAATACTTCTAAAACTTTATCTGCTTTACCTGCAAAACCTCCACGCGACGGATTGATGTATTTTAGGAGATCAAGCGCTGCATCAAATTCATCAGCGTTTTTACTTGCAAGTCCATACATTACAGTTCCAAATCGCTTCATGCCATGTGTTTTTGCACGTGAGGCAGCAGTTCCCAACAGTGTTCTAAAGGTCTTTTCATCCAGTCCGGCAGCATGAGCACGATGGAAAATATCATGCAAAAGACTTGGAGGCATTCCACTATTATTGATGATGAGCTTTATGCGATACTTTAAGTCGGCAGGGTTCTTAAACCCAGATTTATCCCATGGGTAATTGTCAAAAATATCATCAATAGTTTTGGCGTTGAGCTTACCCAAAGCACTATCGAGGAAGGTACGAATGTTTTTCTGTTGAGATAACTCTTCGATAGCCGCTCTAAATTCCTCAGGAGTTTTGTTTCGGAAGTGGTAGAGGTATTCGTTGAGCTTAGCATATTCTGCTTTCGATAATCCGTGTTTGGTTACCATGGCTTGTACTGCCAATATATCATCTGCAGTGGCAAACATAGGCAGGCAAGGCGAGGCACATTTCTTTAAGGCGGCTAATGCTCCAGGGTTTTGAACCAGTGCTTCACGAATGTCTTTGTTTCGAATCAACCATTCTACAGTACCCTTATCGGTAAAAGGCCCCAGTTTTACCAGGTCGTCCATCACTTTGGCACTGTTCGGGCTGTTTTCGATCAACCCCTTCACGCTCTTTTCTGCCAGTATTTTGGTGAATTCATCATAGCCTTTAACACTTGAAGCAGATTCAAACACCATTTTGCGTGCTGCAGGATCGTTGATGAGGTTAATAATACGCCTGTAATCAGATGATTTTTCAAGGCTATCGCCCAAAATAGGAGCAAAGCGCTTCATCATTCTGGAAGTAGCACGATTGATATCCCCGGTCATTCCGATCAAATCTTTTTCCATCATTTCAAGGATGGCAGCCTGGGCTTTTGGAGGAAGCGTACCATCAGTTACCGCATTGAGGAAGCGTGGCTCCATTTTACGGAGAATGGTTCTGTTTTGCTTGATTAATGGCCAGGTATAGAAGGCGCTGCCAAACAGATCGCTTATTTTTTCTCCCTTTTTCAAGGTAGTAGCAGCATCTCCAAGTGTTTGCGTAAGGAATTTTGAAAAACGCAGGGTAGTGCCACCAACATTAGCAGTTTCATAAGCCTTCCACTGCTTGGCAAGGAAAGAAGGATCATGGTTATTGTCGAGCAGTACTTTTTGCGTTTTTGGATCGGTCAATACCTCGGTAAGTAATTTTGGATTGCTGACGAGATCTCCAGCCTTGGCCAAATGCATAACTTCTGGTAAATTCTCAATGAATTCAGCGCCAACACCTCCATAGAATAAGAATACACTTTTGTATGCTCCAGGTGACGGGAAGGCCTTTTGTAATTTGGTGATGGCTACCATGGCTTCCTCTACAGCAGCAGATGCTTTCATACCAGTGGCGAGGCGCATCACTGCTAATGGGTGATCTTTCACCTCGGCCAGTACATCAATTTGGCGAATGAAGGCGCTTTTCCCTGCTTCTAACGACTTTAACGATTCGGTGAGTTCTTTTACCAATTGAGTATTCCCTGCTTTTCGGGCTACCTCTATTTCTACTTCAATGGCCGACTTGGTGAGCTTGAATACCTTCGAACCTTTCACCCCTTTGGCGATGCCACTGAATACTTTGGTGGCAATTTTACCTATCCCCAAGTCTAATCCAATGCCAACGAGTGCCAGGGCAAACCAGAACCAACTGGGATCGGTATCGGAGAGCGCATTTTTAGGGTCAATGGCTGTATTGTAAGCATCCTTTTTGAAAGCGGTATCCTGGTAGATGTTATAGGCATCAATGGCACCTACTGTAATACTACCAGCCAAAGCTACCCAACCTACAGGGCCACTAGCCAATGCAGCCAACCCTAATACAATGCCCAATGCTGCCAGGCCAATATCTCGCCAAAACTTGGCATCGGCAATGCGTTTTACCTCATCGTTAATGATGGCATCGTGAACAGTGCCTTCTAAAATTCCTAACTCGGCTTTTGCGCGCTGAATAACGGGTGGTAACTCCCACACTAGCATGTAGTTATTCTCAATGCGCTTCTTGGTGCTTTTTATACCACCGTGTACACTTTTCACGTGCTTTAAGAGCACTTGCTGGAACTCGCTTACCTTCATGGAAGCATAATCGGCAGCGTTGTCTTCTAACTCTAATTTAGGTGAAGCGAGCAGCGGAAATTCGGTTGAATTAGCTGATAATATGGCATGCACCTTTTTTTGCTCATCGATATAGGTTTGAAAGTGGCTGTTGATTGCGGTGCCTTGTTCTGCAAGTGCGGTGATATTGTACAACCGATAAACATCGGTGGCAACCTTTAGTCCAGGAATGGAAAACCCGAGTCCAGCAATCAATTGATCAGTTAAACTTTGCTTGCTTAGCGACGGTAGTAAGAGTTCTTTTGCTACACCGGCCCACCAGGCATCATTGGCACGAGCATAGATAGGTGCAAGCTCTTTGCAGATTTTCTGCATGGCAATGGTGCTCTTTTGATCTTTTTCCAGCCTGCGCTGCTCAATGGTGGCATGTGTTTCGTTATTGCGCATCATGTCAAAAGCCACTTGCGCTGCAAACTTCCCAAACAGTACTTTGAAGTTGGCTGTGTCTCGGGTGAAAGCCGCTTCAGAAATGCCTAAACGTTTTAACTCAGCATCTCGCTCTTTCCGAAGTTTAGGAAGATGTTTGGTTAAGAGATCAGCGGTAAAAGTGGCGCCAGCAGTAGCCAGGTTAACACCTGGCATGAAGAAGGTAACATAATTAACCCACGAATAATCATTGCGGGCTTTTTCAATGCCTTCCAGGTATTCAATTTCCCGAATGAGTTCATAAAGCTTTTTAGAATCGACAGGGAGTGCAAACTTGGCATCTGTAATTTTTTGATTGAACTCCTCACGAGTTTCACCGCCATAGGCAGCTGGAGTAGTTTTTTTGATGCTTTCGTATGATTCAATACTGGTGGTTACCTTTTTCCACCCAATGGCTACATCTTTTTTAGTGGCAGGTCGCCATCTCGACCAATGCCAACCCAGGTCATTCACCATGCTAAGTGCTCGTGGCTCATCAATTTGAAAAAACTGAATCAAAGCGCGAATCAGTTCAGCATCCGGGTCAGGGTGGTCGACATCAGCCTGCGTTACCGAAAGATAAATAAGAGCTGCATTGCCAAAGCCTTTGGAGCCATTCATTCGCTCAATGGCAGCAGCTCTAATGTCTAACTCACGCAGTGTTTTAGGCCCTACTTTACCATCAATTTCTTTGCCGGTTAAGCCCAGGTCTGCCTGGTAATATTTTAAGGCTTTTTCAGTGGCATCATTAAACTTTTTTCCTCGTTCAGATTCAGGAATGTCGTACTTCATCGCAATGAGGATGTCTTGCAATGCTTTCACATGATCACCTACTTCATCTTTCTTTACAACCAGTCTGCTGGTTTTGTTTACATAGGTATATTGCCAGTGTTCCCTAAAGGTTTTAGACTGCAATGGTTCATTACCACTTTCTTTGTCCATGATCCATGAAATGCGCCAAATGGCATCAGCAATATCCATTTTGTTGGACTTGTAGTAATCACGCCATTCCTTTAGGTTTTCATCTGTAGCAAGCTTTACAAAATAATAAAGGGTGAAGTCGGTAAATATCCCATCGGCCTTTGGTGCACCGCCAGAAGATTCTGCCAACTGTTCTTCAAATTTTTTAGTAAGGTGAGCAAATCGTACCGGAGTGGACATAGGGTCAGCATGTAATCCGACAAATGGATTGAACCTTTTTAATCCGGCTTTCCATATTTCCCGATTGCGTTTTTTAGCCTCAGTATAATCAATGCCTGAGTCCGGATCTTTTTTATCATCCTTGGTGCGCTGAATTCGCTTTGTTTTTATTCCCGAATTTTGTTGTACAGTATGGGTGAGCTCGTGAGCCAGTAAATGTTTGCCTTGTCTGCTATGAGGATTGTAGTTTCCTTCGTTAAAATAAATATCGCTTCCATGGGTAAAGGCCTTTGCTCCAATGTCACGATTCATCTGAACAGCATTGGAGCCAGTATGTATTCGAACGCTACTAAAATCAGCTCCCATTTTTCCCCCAAGCTCTGATTGTAAGGCTCCAGGCATTTGCATGCCACCACCTTTGGTAGAGCTTAATTGCTTATTAAAGTCGTTGGAGGTATACATAGAACCATCGCCAGAACGTTGAATGGCCTTAAGCTGAACCTTTTCTTCTTCTTGAGCACATGCCGAGCATTTAGTTTGGATGGCTTCAGAAGAATTCCAGAAAGGTAGGGGAGAGCGCTGAATTTTTGATTCGTCTAATGCCATGCTCCCCATAGTCGCCAATTCACCTTCACTCACCTCAATAATTTCAACTTTACGATGCAATGTTGAAATGGGAGAGCGCAACACCACATCAGCACTGGCAGAGTTGACAACCTGATCGGCAACAGCATCAGCTTCCCGCTCGTATTGATCGTCAGATGGTCCTACCTCAAGTTTTGGTTGAAAAGTAGTTTCCTCCTGCATAATGAGATGCCTACGTTGTACTGCTTTGTTGGCTTTGCTATCTTTTATATGTGGAGTCAAACCTGCCATCTTAACCTAAGGAGTACGTCCTTCTTTTTCGTATTCTTTTCGGATCGCTTGTACAAGAAATTTTTTGTTCAACTCTTGAGTGTCGGCTTTTACCGCTTGTAAGCAAGCGGTTTTCAAAATGTTAGCAATGTTGGCACCAGAAAAAGGATGGATAGAAAGTTTTTCCATGCTGATATTGTCGGCATAAGAAAAAGGAGCAGGAATGCTTTTTTCCCAAAGCAAGAGCCGTTCGTCTTTTTCGGGTCTTGGGAAGTAAATCATTGCCTGAAATCGTCGTACCATGGCAGGATCCAGGTTTTGTTTAAGGTTTGAAGCCAAAATCGTTAATCCTGTATATTCTTCCATGCGCTGTAGTAGGTAAGAAACTTCAAGGTTGGCCCATTTGTCGTGCGAATCGTTTACATCCGTTCGTTTAGAAAATAAAGAGTCGGCTTCATCAAAGAACAAGATCCAATCCTTGCCTTCTGCAGTATCGAATAAGTGGGCCAGGTTCTTTTCAGTTTCCCCAATGTATTTAGAAACCACCATGGAAAGATCGATGCGAAACACATCTTTACCGAAGGTATTCCCAATGAGCTTGGCGGTAAGTGATTTACCAGTACCCGGGGGGCCATGGAATAAGCATGGGAAGCTGGCATTGATCTTGCCCCCAGCATCCATGGATAAAAGTTGTTTTCCATGCTTAACCCAATCCATTACTTCCAACACCTGCTTCATTGTGTTGGGAGGAAGAATCAGGTCATCCCAGGTCATTTTAGTTTGCACCAATGTGGCGGGAAACGCCTTACCAAAATCAGGCCTTGGTTTGTCGCCTGAGATCAAATAGTTAACATACTCAGGAACAATAGCAATAGCATAATTGCGCATGTTAGTATCATCTTCACTTGAGCTAACAGGCTTTAGCGAAATAATTCGCTCCTTAAAGAGTTGACTCTTTTCAGTAAGAGTAAGGTGATAGAAAACAGAATTAACACGATCCTTACCCGCCAGTAAGAATAACACTGTTTGCAAGCTTGGTACAAAGTTGCGTAGTGCACTGTCAATATAACCACCAAGTTCAGGTAGCGTACTTTCAAAGGATGAGAGGCATCTCGCATCTTATTGGTCAACACTTCAGGAGCAAAATGGGGGATCAGCGTACAAATAAGCAATAAGCGTTCGGCAGCACCCAACTCGAGTTCGCGAACCAATACTGCATAAGGAGCAACTCCATTGGTAATTGCTACAGGTGGCAATTGGGAAAAAGGATGTTCCGCAGCGCTATTGTCCAACTCATCCAGCCTATGATCGAGCAATTGCTCTAACCATTTCATTTCCTCTACAATAATGGAAGAGTTTTCAGTAACCTGATCTTCACTTATTGTAGCGCGGTGTGTTGGCTTTGCTATAGAGGATTTTTTTTTCTTAGATTTTTCAAATTCAGGCTTCATTCCTACAGGATATACTTCCGCACTTTAAATATGGCAGAAAAGGGGCGTAATAAAAAGGACAGTTTTTAAGGTGGTTTTCCGTAAAAACCAGTAGGATGCGAGGTGTAAGTGGTTGTTTGTTAGAGTGCTACGTGTAGTTTTGAAGGGCTGTTTTCACAGAGTACGAGTCAAACGCGCTTGATAAATAAAGAAACGGCTTCTTCTAGTTGTTTTCCAGCCTTTTCCCAAAGGTTATCGTGCCCCCCTCCATCAATGAGTAGCAATTCTTTCCGAGTAGAAGTAAGGTTCTTATAAATGCGCTCACTGTATGAGGGGGAGATTTTTTTATCAGCTTTTCCATGAATGATTAGCACTGGTTGATGTACATTTTTTGCCGCAGCCACCGGTTGAATATGGGAAGGGTTGAAATTTGCAATCACACCTGCACGCTTTAACACGGTGTCTGAAAGTGTTTTTAATCGAACCCCTGAGGTACGTTTCATGTAGTCATAAACCACTTCGTGGAATTCGGCAAATGTGTTCTGAATTAAACCAAATTGAAGTCTTTTGTCCTTTTCCAATGCCAATATGGCTACCGCACCCCCCATTGAATTACCCCAAACACCAATTTTCCCAACACCGTTGGTCTCCTGTTCAATGAAGTCAATAATGCTCGAAACATCATCTTTTTCGTAATAGCCATAAGTGCAATACACTCCTTCACTTTTTCCATGGGCGCGCGAATCGTAAATGATGGTGTTAAAGCCTAGCTTTGAAAAAAATGCGGCAAGGTGCAAAGAGGTTTCTTTACTACTGTCAATACCATGTAAAAGAATGATTGAGCCTTTTACCTCGGTTGAGGCAGATATAAAGTAGGCATGCAGCTGAATGCCATCAGTAGTTTTAATATTTACCGATTTGGAGCGCAGCCCATAATCTTCAGGAGTGGTGCCTCGAGGAAACAGGTTGCGATCTTTTTTGATATTGATGCGATAAGGTTTTACAATGTAGTAGGGTAGAATATGGTGAAGCACGATATATCCTGTTAGAAGAAATAAAAAAATGGATAGGATAACCCACATTAACCACATGGCAAAGCTTATTGTTGATTTTAAGGCGACAAATATAACTCAATTGAGGCGATTTGTTAAGGCACTTTTTCTACTGGGCTAATTTTCTTGCCTAAATCATAGTGAATGATTTTTATCAGTTGATCCTCCATATCGTAAACATACCATTTGCCGTGCCTTAGCGACTTTTGTTGATGGAGTAGGTAGGTGCCAGATATTTTTTGTTGCCCGGTGCTATAATAAGAAACGTAACGGCCATTCCTTAGATCAAGCCAACGCCCTGTTACACTTCTGATGGAGTTGCCAACCATCAAGGTATCCATCACCAGCATCTTTTTGTATTCAAACTGCTCCTTTAGCAAGCCATTGTCGTAATAAGATCGGTCAACAGCAGCCATATTTGGATCAGTGCTTTCAACTAATTTATACCGATGATCAGGATCAGCATAAAGTGTGTAAGTGATAGTGCTATCGTTAAAAGTCCAATGTGGATATGAATTGCCTAGTACTTTCTTGTTCAATTCGAGTGTTAATACCGAATGATCCATCAACAACTTTGCAGCACTATGATCGTATATGGTCACTTGTGCATGGAGTAAAGTAGTCAGCTCCATCAAAAAAGACAGTAAGATGAATCGCATCATTGATGGATGAAATTACAGAAAAAATCAACGCAGTGGAAGGAAAGTAACGGTGTAAGGCACATGCTAGAATTTAGGACTTTCCATTGGCCTGATGTTTGCATTAACATAAACAGTTCAATTGTTAATATCTTTTGATAACCAAAAATATTATTTAACGTAATAATTAGGTAGTTCATAGAAGAATAGTTAATATTTATCTATACATTTGAGTCGATTTGGTGTGATGTTATTTAAAGTTTGTATACTTTTTTGTATTGTAATTCTTACTGCTTGCTCTCCTACAAAGGTGGAAGATAATGCTCCTCCATTAAGTAATCAGCAACAAGAGTACCTCAAGCATTTCGAGGTGGCTTTAAAAAGCACCTCGGAAGGAGATTTTATTACCTATAATATGGTACAGCAATTCTATGCGTTACGCTCATCGCAACCTTGTTGGACCACCTCGTTATATCCTAATAAGTCGGCCGAAGAATTAGTGTTGATGCTTGAAAATGCCATGGCATATGGGTTGGATACTACTCATTATGTGCCAACGCTTCTGCGAACACTAATGCTGGAGTTGAATGATACTACTTCATCTAAAAAGCGTTTTGACCTTGCCACTCAATTTGATTTGGAAGCAACAAATGCGTGTTTTCTTTTCATGAGTCACCTAAAGCAAGGAACGTATAGTAAAAACGATACAGCATTTTACCTTTGGCGTCCTGAAGCATTGGAGATTAACCTGCCCCAGGCATTAAGCGACGCCATTGATGCCGATAATTTTAAAGCACAACTATTGGCAGTACAACCTAACATTACTCAATATCATTTGATTCAACAGGGATTAGAAAAATACTTGCAAGAGGCCACATTGAGTGACGTGAAATATTCCATCCCTAACCCTAAAGAGGATTCTGTAAAGTGCTATCGAAAGGCAAAACAAGTGTTGGTAGAGTATGGCTTTGTACCTGATTCATTGGCCTCTGTTGACACCATCTTTACAGCAGCATTGAAAAATTTTCAGCGATTAAATGGACTGTCGGCTGATGGGAAAATTGGGAAAAACACACGAAAAGCATTACAACTGAGTAACTATGAACGTTACCAGCAGGCGGTAGTTAACCTACAGCGATTGCGGTGGGAAGAAGACAGTCTATCGGGCGATTATTTATACGTTAGCATACCTACCTACCAATTAAAAATTATTGAAAACGACAGTGTAAAGCGAATCCATAAAGTAATGGTGGGAGCACCGTGGACAAAGACACCTACATTTTCCAGTGAGGTGAGTTACTTCATTACGTACCCGTTTTGGCATGTGCCTTATAGCATTGCCACAAAAGAAATCTTACCTGCTTTGCAAAAAGATTCCAACTACCTCTCCAAGAAAAACTATACGGTATTGGATCGTAATCGTAAACCGGTTGATGCAGCTTCCGTCAACTGGAGTGAAGTGGGGACAGGTAACTTTAAATATAAATTTCGACAAGGAAGAGGACGGAGCAATTCATTAGGCATTGTAAAGATCATTTTTCCTAATGAGCATAATGTATATCTACACGATACTCCTTCCAAGTATTTGTTTAAGAGAGAAGTAAGAGCCTACAGTCATGGGTGTATGCGATTGCAAGATCCACTTGACCTTGCAGCTTATCTTCTTGAGCGTCAAAATACAGAATTTACGGCCGACTCTTTAGATACGCTTATCGTTCATCGACGCAATAAAAGATTTGATTTGGAGCACAAACTACCCATACATATCCGATACATTACTTGCGATGTAGATAGTAGTGCCAATATTGTCTTTTTTCAAGACATCTACAAGCAAGATGCTGAATTGAAATCAGCTATGTTTATGCGTGAAGAGCAAGAAGAGAGTACTACTGATTAATATGCTTCGCTTACGTAATTAAGATAGTTGTCGTTATTGATGTACCTTGAATACTTTAAGTATTTTCTATCGGGATAGTATATGAAAAAACAACTCTTGTCTTTGATATGACCAATTATCTTTTTGTTTTCCTCTAATGGAACAGCAGGACAGCCCTGGCTGCGCCCCAGTCGAATATTCTCTTTGATAAATTGTTCGCTGACGTATTCAGCACCATGAACAACTACCCCTCGTTTTCGGGCATTGGTATTGAAACTGCCTTCTTGTCCATCTAATTTAAGAGAGTATCCTCTACGACCATGATAAGTAATGTCTGTGGTATAAAACCCAAGACTACTCTGATGTGAATTCTCTTCGTTAGAAAATGTTTTGGCAAATTCTTGGCCGGTTTTCATGCCATGTGCTACATACGTTTTGTGCAATACCTGCTTATTGTTTAAATCAATGATAAAGAGACGCTTATCATTGCTCGATTTGGTGAAATCAACAATGGTAATAATGCTATCATTCTCAAGCTTTTCTTGTCCCTTTAAACGGAAATAACCTTTTAACGCTGTTTTGAACACCTCATAATTTAAATCATATTCATTTAAATCGAGGTATGTGCAGGCCGAGTAGCTATCGAACAGTTGTTGCTGTTCAGTTTTCTCCAAAGATGCATCGGCTTCCTTAGATTCGTTATTTCCAGGAATGACATTGCCTTCCCCAGCAAACACAGGGGCAATGGCAATAACAAAAAGGAAATGTGCAACTATGCAGGTTTTTTTGAGCACGCACGAAAATAATAAAAAATTTAGAAACGGTGTTTTGGGCTTGTAGCCCTTTCGGAGCTTGCGATATAACAAACTGATTTTCATTTTATAATGATGATTTTGGTTTGCAATTCAATGAGGTCATAAAAAATATCGAGATCGGAGTTATTCATGCTTATACACCCCCAGGTAAGGTGTTGTGTGCCATCAGCAACCCATTCGCCAGCCCAACCATGAATGCCAATTCCTCCCCCCAGTTTGGTGTGTTTAGAAGGCTCCTTGCCCACATTGTTTGCAGCAATGATCTTCTCCATTTCATGCTTGCTAATGAGTTTCGTACGATAACCTGCTTTGGCATCGTAATTATTAGGGTAGCTAATACGCATCCAGGCTACACCAAAAAACTCTGCTACACTGCCTGAAAAGGGGGCGCGAGATTTTTGAATAATCCGATAGGCACCTTCCGGAAGCCTGTTATCTCCTTGTTGCTGTTTATGTCCAATAGGGTTTTGACTCAAGGCTATGTCATAAATAGCCTTTTCAACACCGTGCTCAAAGAGATACAATTGGTAAGTGTGCTTCACCGCGATCACTATTTGTTTTTCTTGTAATGGAACGGTTAACTGGCGATGCTGTTCGATGAAGGAAGAGGGAGCTTCATAATGATCCAATACCCATGCCTGGTCTTTTTCTTCTGCACTCGGCCAGTAATCTACGGGGTAGTAGGCCATAGAGGCTTTTCGAATTTCAAGGTGAAGATGAGCAGGGTATGCTCCATCTCCAGTACCAATAGTGCCAATTTGCTGCCTTCGGGTAATGGTGTCTCCCACTACTGGAAGAATACTTTCGAGGTGAGCATAGAGGGAGAATACCTTTTTAATGATATTGTTCTCGATAAACCGGTGTTCCAAAACAACAATGTTGCCCCAGGGAATACCAAAATTACTTGCTGCCAATACCTTTCCTTTCCCAATAGCATATACGGGTTGACCTAAATCCGAATTTCCACCGCCATTTCCATTCCAGTCTTCGCCAGTGTGAATTCCCAGGTCATAATGTTCTCCCGTATTTGCTGCAATATACCAACCATGATAGGTTTCTCCCAAGTACGAATAACTGCCTTTGCCATCTTTGTTACCCACAGGAAAATCAAATCCATCAGCAAGCATCGGATCCAGCCAACTTTGAAGAGGGTGGGGAGGGGTGGAGTCATTCGCTGCAAAAGTAGAAGTATCGCTAGTGAGACTATCATTAATTTCAGGCATTGCTTCAGTACAAGAAATCAAAGGGATAAACAAAATGAGCAAACATTTCTTCATAATACACGCAGTTGTATTAATGAAATGCAATAAGTAAAAAAAGGAACGCTATTTTTTTTTTTGAAACATGATGGCAAATAGAAAACCCGGTATAATGAAAAGTCCTATCCAAAATGCAATACCGCCAAACATACTTTTCTCCGGTTCACAAGTTGGTTGCCCGGCAACCCCTTCTTCCAAATAAGGAGCAAGTCCTTCGCAACATCGATTTTCATCCCAAACAACTTGCCCTTCTGGGATGCAGTAATCGTCGGTAAAAAAGGCTTCACCACAAGTACCGTTGTTAAAAGACTCTAGCGAGCATTTTGAACCATCAGGAAACACGCATGAATCGCCGCTTACCTGGTAACCACGTTGCATGCATTCTTTGTAAACAGGGCTGATTGCAGCATGTGATTGGATGCTAATTCCTAATAGTATAAAGAATAGAATAGTTCTCATAGTTCTTACATATGGTTAAAGATAAGCACAATTTAATGAAGGATTAAATAGAGGGTGATGAATGAAGTCAATGCAATAGTTTTGCTGCTTCTAATTGTCGAATAAAATCAGGGGTATTGTGGGGAGTGAATTATTAGTTGTTGTTTTAGTTGTCTAATCATATTGCTTAAATTCCCTTAATTTATTTCGTTTTCTGATTTTTTTAATTTATTTTAGATGTCACATGAATGATAATAGTATTATCTTTGTTTATAAGTAATTTGTATTTTTAATTGTCACACTATGGAAGTTGTTCATCACGTAGATTTAGCGGTTCTGAATTTCGATTCTGAAATGTTCGACATGGACATTGCTAATCAAATAGAGATTATTCCTTCAGCGATTAATGAAAGTGTTTTAATCTATGCGTGTTTCAAAGAGCCAACCGATATATCGATTACTTTGCACAATGGTTACGAAATCCCTTTAATTCATGAAGTTTATACTGGCGTAACCAATGAAGTTATTGCATTGAGCCTTGAAGAATTTCGTTCTGGAGTTTACTCAGTGAAAGTGGTAAAGAACGGTAGTTTCCTCAAGTCAAAAATGGTTGTAAAAACCAAACGAGCTTAGTTAAAATCTTTCCCCTTAACTTCTTTCTTTGTTAATCCATCTAATTTTGTTGCTAGAATTAGGCAATAAGATTATTTTTAGCTCTGATAATTAGATATTGTCAGAGTTATGACATTATATCATCTGTAAATCCAATATTTTTGAACCAACCATAATCTATCATGGAAAAAACAATGTTAAAATTACCCCTTGCCATATTTTTGTTATGCCTCACATTGGGGGCTTGTGGGGAAGAGCAAACTGAAGCCGATACGAATGAAGCTGCTACCGATACTACAGTTGTTGAGGTGCCTGAAGAAAAGGTTGATAATTTAACCAGTGAGGTTGCGCTTGACCATAGTACATGGGATGAGTTGTTGCAGTCCAATGTAAGTGAAGCAGGAGTGGTGAATTATGGAGGAATCATTGAGCAAATATCAAAACTTGATGAGTACCTGAGTATGTTAAGCTCGAATGTTCCTCAAGATAGCTGGTCGGATGCTGAAACTATGAGTTATTGGATCAATGCGTACAATGCATACACGGTAAAGCTTATTACCGAGAATTATCCGTTAGGAAGTATCATGGATCTTGATGGGGGAAAGGTTTGGGACAGAACTTGGATTAATATAGGTGATAAAACGTATTCGTTGAATAACATTGAGCACGATATGTTGCGTCCTGTTTTTAACGATCCTCGTATTCACTTCGCTGTGAATTGTGCTTCTTTTTCTTGCCCTCCCTTAATGAATAAAGCATTTACAGCTGATAATTTAGAGAGCAGTTTGGAGTCACTGTCTAAAACTTTTGTCAACGATCCTGAACGAAATGATTTGGCCAATGACAAAGTTTCGCAGTTGTTCAACTGGTATGCGGATGATTTTAAGAAAGATGGAACATTGATTGAGTTCTTAAATAAATATGCAAGTGCACCGTTAGCTGATGATGTACAATTAGAATTTTTAGAGTATAACTGGAATTTAAACGAGTAAGGGTAATGAGTAAGACATATTACGATCCCGCAGATTTAAAGAAGTTTGGAAAAATAGGGGAGTTTGAGCCTGAGTTGGCGAAGAAGTTTTTCGACTATTACAATGCCGTTTTTGAAGAAGGGGCACTTTCTGCTCGTGAGAAATCATTAATTGCATTAGCTGTGGCACATACGGTTCAATGCCCTTATTGTATTGATGCATACACTGTTGATGGGCTGGAGCGTGGCATTACAGAAGCAGAAATGATGGAATCTGTGCATGTTGCTGGCGCCATTCGAGGAGGTGCTTCGTTGGTACATGCTGTGCAAATGATGAACAAGGTTAAGAAACTGTCGATGTAACATATGATCAAATCATTAAAAAGAAGAGCGCACGAGTTGGCAGAAGCTTCGAATCAATTGAAGTTTCTGAATGGAGGCCCTTTTGCTGATGGAGAGATGCCAACATTTGTGGAGAAAATTAAACCATTGGGTCACTTTCCACTAAAACCGGCTGCCATTGAGGTTTTTCAAGTAAATGTGGGATATATGTGCAACCAGGTTTGTAAGCATTGCCATGTTGATGCCGGGCCTGATCGCAAGGAAATCATGACCCGGAAAACCATGCAGCATTGTTTGGATGTGATGGCAAAAGGTGTGATCAGAACCCTTGATATTACTGGGGGTGCTCCGGAAATGAACCCTGATTTTCGATGGTTTGTAGAGGAGGCGCACCGTTTAGGGGTTCAGGAAATCATTGTGCGTTCGAACCTTACCATCCTCAGGGCCAATAAAAAATACTACGACATGCCTGAGTTTTTTAAAGCAAATAATGTACGGGTGGTTTCTTCTTTGCCGTATTACAAAGCTGACAAGACAGATCGGCAGCGAGGTGATGGAGTATTCAATCAATCCATCGAAGCATTGAAACAATTGAACGCGGTAGGATATGGTAAGCCAGGCTCCGGGTTAGTGCTTGATCTTGTATATAATCCAAATGGTGCTTTTCTTCCAGGGGATCAAATGCAGTTGGAGAACGATTTCAAGACAGCTTTAAAAAGAGACTTTGAATTGGAATTCAACAATTTACTTGCGATAACAAATATTCCAATCAGTAGGTTTTTAGACTACCTGGTGGTAAGTGATAACTACGAGGATTATATGGATAAGTTGATCAACGCATTTAATCCTGCTGCAGTTGATGGTGTGATGTGTAAGAATACGATTTCCATCAGTTGGGATGGTTATTTGTTTGATTGCGACTTCAACCAAATGTTAGGGCTAAAGGTAACGAAGGCTCCACAACATGTGAAAGAGTTTGATTTGGAACAACTGGAAAAACGAGACATCATAGTGAGTCAGCATTGTTATGGTTGTACTGCTGGAGCTGGTTCAAGTTGTCAGGGTACAGTGGCCTAATGAACAAAGTAATTTGGAATAGTGTTCTTTTTTTGTGGATGATTCTTGTTGCTTGTGCGGCACATAAGAATTTTGATGAAATGGTAGGCGACCTCTATCAGTATTCTATCCCCTTAATGAAGGCACAGCAATTGTCGTTTGAAATGGAAAGAGATACGTCAATGATATTGCTTGATGCTAGAGAGATGGAAGAATATCAGGTGAGTCATATAAAAGGGGCTCATTACATCGGTTACAAAACGATTGACATGAGTGCGTTGAAGGAGGTGGATAAAACACAAAAAATTGTGATCTATTGCTCGGTAGGCTATCGAAGTGAGCGAATAGGAGAGCAGCTAAAAGAGCAAGGTTACCACAACATCTATAATTTGTATGGAGGAATGTTTGATTGGGTAAATGAAGGGTATGAGGTATACGACAAAGAGGAACAAACAACTTCTAAAGTACATGCCTACAGCAAAAGTTGGGGAAAATGGTTGACCAAAGGAGAAAAGATTTATGAGTAGCGATGCATTATTAATGATTTTTGTTAAAAACCCTGAATTGGGAAGGGTGAAAACCCGTTTAGCAAAAACCATTGGAAATGATATGGCATTGGTAATTTACCATCACTTATTGACACATACTTGTACAGTAGCTCAGCAAGTGAGTGCTGATAAAGCAATTCATTACTCTGCATTTATTGATGACCTTGATGAATTCAAGAGAGAGGAGTTTCAAAAGTACATGCAAGTAGGGGAGGATCTGGGTGTTCGAATGAAGAATGCGTTTAAACGCGGGTTTGATGATGGTTATCAAAACGTTGTAATCATTGGAAGTGATTGTTATGAATTAACCCCCACTCATATAGAAGAAGCAATAGAAGCGCTAAAAACAAATGAATTTGTGTTAGGCCCTGCTAAAGATGGAGGATATTACCTTCTTGGAATGAGTTGCTTTAACGAGGAATTGTTTTTAGGAAAAAACTGGAGTACAGAAAATGTGATGTTAGATACTTTAATCGATATTCAGCGAATGGAAGCATCGTATCATTTATTGCCTACATTATCTGATGTGGATCAAGAGGAGGATTTAGGCAGTTTAAGGGAGTTGATTAATGATAAAAATAAAATGGAATAGATGTTAGCTGAAGTGGATGAAGCGGTAGCTTATATAAAAGCGCAAGGGATAGATGCTCCTGAAGTGGGAATTGTGCTAGGTACTGGTTTAGGTAACTTGGTTACAGAGATTGAGGTAGAAGTAGAGGTGGCGTATACCGAAATACCTCATTTTCCCCTTGCCACAGTAGAGTTTCATTCCGGTAAGTTGATTTATGGAACCCTGGGTAATAAGAAAGTATTGGTAATGCAAGGGCGATTTCATTTTTATGAAGGCTATACCATGCAACAAATTACTTTCCCCATCAGGGTGATGAAGCTAATGGGTATTCAGGCACTGCTACTCTCGAATGCGGCAGGTGCGATGAACCTCGACTATAAAAAGGGATCGTTGATGCTAATAACAGACCACATCAACATTTTACCTACTAATCCATTGATTGGAGCGAATGAAGAAACCTTTGGCACCCGATTTCCCGATATGAGTGAGGCATACGCCACCTCCATCAATGAGAAATTTAAAAATGTTGCGCAAGAAAAAGACATTACTCTATATGAAGGAGTTTATGTTTCGGTAATGGGACCATGCCTTGAAACGCCTGCTGAGTATCGTTATTTAAGACGAATTGGCGCTGATGCGGTAGGCATGTCTACAGTACCCGAAGTTATTGTAGCCAATCATATGGGGTTGCCTTGTGCTGCAGTATCTGTGTTAACAGATGAATGTGATCCGGATCACCTGGAACCAATTAACATAGAAGAAATTATTGCCATCGCTGGTAAGGCGGAGTTAAAACTTACCCAATTATTTGTTGGACTGATCAAAGAACTTTAACAAGGATTTATGGAAGATTACTTAAAAACAACTAAAGATGTTTACAAAGAAGCAGCTTTAACCCCCGATGTGGGCTTGTGTTGTACGACTACTCCTGTATGGAGGTTGCCTGATTTAGAAATGCCCGTCATTATGCAAGAAATGAATTATGGCTGTGGTAGTACTGTTGATCCACGCGATTTAGTAGATAACCCCAACGTATTGTATGTTGGGGTTGGAGGTGGAATGGAGTTGCTCCAGTTTTCCTATTTCAGCCGTCAGCCAGGAGGGGTAATAGGTATTGATGTAGTAGATGAGATGCTGCGTGCGTGTAAAGATAATTTTGTGGAAGCGGAAAAGCTGAACCCATGGTTTAGATCAGAATTTGTGGAGTTGAGGAAAGGGGATGCTTTGAACTTGCCTGTAGCGGATGGGTCTATAGATGTTGCAGCGCAGAACTGCTTGTTTAATATCTTTAAGATAGGCGATTTAAAAAAGGCACTGCAAGAGATGTATCGTGTATTAAAACCGCATGGGAGATTGGTGCTTTCCGATCCGATCTGCGAAACGGAAATGCCAGAAGCATTGAAAGAAGACGAGAGGTTACGTGCATTGTGTTTGAGTGGTGCTATTCCATTACAGCAGTACATTGATTTGATTACGAGTGTTGGTTTTGGAACAGTAGAAATAAGAGCAAAAAGACCTTATCGGATTTTAGATCCTAAGCATTACGCTACCGATAAATTAATCTACATTGAAAGTGTAGAGGTATGTGCCATTAAAGACCCAATGCCAGAAGATGGGCCTTGTGTATTTACGGGTAAAACAGCCATTTATTTTGGTGACGAAGAATACTTTGATGATAAAAAAGGGCATACATTAATTCCAAATCAACCTCTGGCGGTATGCGATAAAACAGCAGCGGCATTGGCAAGCCTTGAAAAGGATGATATTTTCTTATCAGACTCTACTTATTTTTATGATGGAGGAGGATGTTGCTAATGAGAGGGGTTCTAATTGCAGTCGGTTTGTCATTGGCCATTGTTGCCAACGCACAAATGCGGATTGATGGTAACTTTTCCTTTCAGTCAGACACTGCAAAGAAATACTCCTTATACATTCCTTCGGGTTATAACCACGGTATACCTCATCGAGTGATGGTAGGGTTTCATCCTTTCAACACCAGCAGGTGGGATGCAGCATCGTGGTGTGACACACTCATTGCTTTTTCGGAGGCCAACAATCTTATTATGGTGTGTCCTGATGGGGGAGTGGATGGCAAGGTAGATGACCCCATAGATACAGCATTTACTTCGGCACTTATAGATTCTATGCTTACCTGGTACACCATCGATGAGCAAAAGATGTATGCTATGGGATTTTCCTGGGGAGGAAAAACCACTTATACATATGGATTGTCTCATATTGTTAAGTTCGGTGGGCTGTTGCCCATTGGGGCTGCAATTAATGGCACGAATGAAGTAACGGAGCCGCTACAACAAAATGTTTCGGGAAAACCAGTATATATTGTGCATGGCGCTAGTGATAACCCATCTATACGTTTTTACCCAGTAAGGGATTCATTAATTTCTAAAGGAGCGATCTTGAATTATAATTTATTGTCTGGGGTAGGACATACCATTGACTTTCCCAATAGGAACCAAATCTTAACAGTGGCATATCAATGGATTGATTCGGTAAATTGTGCAAATATTGGTACAACAGTAATTGAATTGGGTGCTGATGTTAAGCATGATCGACTGCTGGGGTTATATCCAAATAAGGTACAACGCGAAGCTGAAATCACATTGAATTACGAGCTTCAAAGTAGTGGTGTGATACAAATTAGAATATTCGACGTGCAAGGAAAGTTGGCTGGTCAGGTGAGCTTTAAAGGAGGTGAGGGAATCAATACGTTTCAAATGCCAATGAGAAAACTGAAGGAAGGAGCTTACTTCATCAACATTAGTAGTGAAACCAATCAAGTAGCAAAAAAAATAATAATATTATAACATGGCATTCATCAATGTTATAGAGCCTGAAGATGCAGATGGAAGGCTTTTGGAGGTTTACGACGATTTGTTGAAATCAAGAGGGAAAATTGCTGAGGTGCACAAAATTCAAAGCCTAAACCCAGAGTCTATCGTGAATCACATGGATTTGTACCTTACCATCATGTTTGGTAAATCGCCATTAAAGCGATACCAAAGAGAGATGATGGCTGTTGTAGTGTCGAAAGCAAATAATTGTGAATATTGTCAAACACACCACTCTACAGCACTGAATCATTTTTGGAAAGATGATGCAAAAACTGCTCTGCTAAAAGAAGATTATACGCAAGTTGCCTTAAGCGAAGAAGATGCAGCATGGTGTGATTTAGCCTGGAATACTACTAAACACCCTGGTGTAATCGATCATCAGCAGCAAATGATGCCTTTGAAGCAGCTGGGAGTTGCTGATCGTGCCATTCTGGATGCCATATTGGTAATCAGCTATTTTAACTTTGTGAACCGAATTGTACTGGGACTTGGGGTACACCTTGAGAAAGATATGGGGGTAGGTTATAAGTACGATTAATCCAAAGATGAAAACTTCTTTGAATCATGTTTTTGGTGTTTTCACACTGCTTATTGTGCTGGCCTTGATTTTCTTGATGCAAGGTTATGGCAAGGTTTGTGATATTTGAGTAGAGCAGGTATGTAACATGTTTTTTTACCTCAATTTGAAGGTGCTTTGCCCAATTGGATGTTACGGTTTACAGCTTATTGTACCTCACATACATTGAATTGATTGCCAGAGCGTGTTTATTGTAAGGGTATTTCGAAATTACGCCCTTTACGCTTTAGCAAGTGTGCTCATCATTGTTACCTTTGGTCATGGATTTGTTGAGCCTATTTGGGACTTGCAACATGTGATTTTTCGGTTGGTGCTGTTAGTTACATTGTTGTTGCTTCCGCAAGAATGGGATAAATGGACCGTAGATCGATTTATTTTTAACCCTAAACCAACAGAATAATGCAAAAAACTCTCCTCTCATGCTTTATTTGTCTGATAACATTTGTAGCGATTGGACAAAAGAACCCTCAAAAACTGGCATTGAACTGGAAGACAGATACTACCAAACGTGCGGTACCATTGAGTGAGTTCACTGCCCTAATGTTGCCGGATGGTATTCCTCCCATTGATCAACCAAAGTTTTGGTTGAAAGAAGAAGGTGATAAAGTGTTTTTTGCACATGAACCAGTTATCTCGATCGAGATAAATGGGGAAGCTAAGGCCTACCCATTAAGCATACTGATGTATCACGAAATTGTAAATGATCAGGTTGGAGGGGTGCCGATAGCCGCTACCTATTGCCCGTTGTGTAATGCGGCAATTGTTTTTGATCAACGATTAAATGTAAAAGGAAAAGATTATTTGTTTGATTTTGGGGTTTCTGGGATGCTTCGTCATAGTGATATGGTGATGTACGACCGTCAAACAGAAACATGGTGGCAGCAGTTTACAGGCGAAGCTCTGGTAGGTGAGTTAACAGGAGCAACGCTCGAAATATTGCCATCAATGCTGATTTCATATGAAGAATTCTTTGCCACCTATCCTGAAGGGTGGGTGCTGTCGACTGAAACAGGCAAAGACTTTGCGTATGGGGAAAACCCTTATGTGGATTATGATAACCTCAACAACAAACAGCCAAGACTGTTTAAAGAGGAAGTAGATGAGCGTTTGCCCGCTATGGAGCGTGTAATTAATATTAATGCTGGGGGGTATGATCGAATTTATCCATTGTCTACCATTCAAAAGGCTGGAGTGATTAACGATAACCCACATGATGTGCCTATTGTTATTTTTCATCAAAAAGGAGTGGTTTCTGTATTAGATAATGGCGACATTAAAAAAGCAAAGGATATAGGTGCTGTTACGGTGTTTTCCAGACGGTACAAAGGAAAAATACTTTCTTTTAAGAAAGTTTCAGATAACTACTTTAGGGATGATTTAACAGGTTCTATGTGGACCATTTCAGGCAAATGTATCAGGGGTATTATGAAAGGTAGGGAATTAACACCAATGATACATGGCAATCACTTTGCTTTTGCATGGTTTGCATTTAAGCCACACTGCGAAATATACGGGCAGGATTAATGTTGTTTGTACCAATTTCTTATTGTCGTTTCGGCTGGTTTGTTTTGTGGGGTGAATCGATTGTTTTTCTTGCCTCCAGCAGATTCGTGAAAGTCAAACCACTTCCATAAAAAACCGCCAGCAAACCAGTCCTCTTCCCAAAACATTTCAAACAAGGCTCGATAAGCATTGTCTTGAGCGTTAAGGTTAACTTCTCCTCCAAGTCCTGAATCCCAGGGGGTATTGGCATTTTTGTTGATGCTCCGGTAGCCATATTCTGTGAAGATAACAGGCTTTCCTACCGATTCTTGGTGACTCTTAATGGCTCGAAAGTGCGATTCCCACCCCTTCTTCAACTCTTTTACGGTTGGTGTCTGTCGATCTGAAAGAGGAAAATAAGCATCTATTCCAATGTAATCTAGTTTACTCCAATGGGGGAATTTATGGTAAGAATCCCAATTTCCAGCATATGTGAGGGGCCCATCGTAAATTTCACGCACCTTATCAATTAATTGCCCCCAGAATTCCGGGCGGGCATTGAAAAATTCTTTTAACTCTGTTCCAATACAATAGGCATCTGCATTTACTGAGTCAGCTATATAGGCATAATCGAGAATGAAATTCTCATAACCTTCCTCGAAAATTTTCCATTTAGCGTCACTATCTAGCTTAAAGTCTCCTGTAAACGAGCCATGTTGAATCCATAGCTGCGGTTTAATCATAACTTTAATGCCTCTTTCTTTGGCGTATTCACTACATTTAATAATCCCTTCCTCTCTCTCCCCCCACCACTGCCAATCAATGTTGTATTTCATGTTAGGATCGCCATCATTCGTAAAGCCAAAAGGCATCAGTGTAATCCAGTTGGCGTGAATTCGTTGTACATGATTAAATGCCTCACTTTTCACTGCTTTTGGCGCGCCAACAAAGCTTACGCCATTCATTTTTTCACTTATTGTGGGAGTGTGTCCCGATTGTGGACTGTTGGAGGTGTTGCTTTCACACCCAATTGCCATCATGCATACAAACAGTAGCCAATTCATTTTCATTGATCAATTACTTATTCTCTTAGAAAATTACGTATTTCCTTTAAATGTTCGATGCGTGAGGGAGAATAATTTATGAGAAAGTGATGTCACTGGCTATACCAGGAACGAATTACAGCTTCAGCTGGTTTATTTTGAGGGGTGTAATCAGAATGATGGAGCCCACCGGCATTTGGCTTCTCCCACCATTTCCATACGAAGCCACCTCCAAACCATTCTTGATCCCAAAAGGTGCGGTACAATGCTTCGTAAGCATTTTTTTGAGCTTCAAGATTGACCAATTCATCATCTGCCAATCCCTCAATTTCCCATTGTTCCCAGGCCGCTTTATTTGTGCTGCGATAGCCATATTCAGTAAAAATGATCGGTTTTTCGTATTTATGATAGAGGTCACTAAGTAATTCCATTGGCTGCTCCCAGGCTTTTTCCAATTCTTTAATAGTTGGGGTATCAGACATTGTTAGTGGAAAATAAGCGTCAATGCCAATAAGATCCAATTTATTCCAAAAAGGAATTTGCCCAAAATTATCCCAATTGGCAGCGTAGGTAAGTTTACCGTGGTAGATGCTCCTTATCTTGTCAATCAGTTTTAGCCAGAAAGTTGCTCGTTTCTTAATGGAGGTTTTTAATTCAACTCCAATGCATAGCATGTCAATATTGAGCTCTTCCGCTTGCTTCGCCATAGCCAGAATGAAAATTTCATATTCACGCTCCCATATTTTCCATTGTTCTTCGGTAAGGTCATAATCTCCAGCCCAACCTTGGTCTTTTACCCAAAAATGGGGTTTTAAAAGTACCTTTAGGTGATGTTGTTGTGCTTGCTTGGTAAGTTGATGAATACCTTCTGGTTTGTCTCCCCACCAATTGCCTTCTACATCATAACTAATAGAAGGATTGCCCGGGGTCATAAAAGCAAATGGAGTTAAAGCAATCCAATCGCCATTCATGGCCACAATGGAGGTGAAGCAAGTGTCTCTAGATTGCTTGATTGGCGACACTAAGTTGAATCCTTTAATTTTCTCAAAATCAACAAATTCAACCGTGTTACATGAATTTATTGTGTGAGTAAAAATTGCGCAAGAAATAACAACCAATATTGAGACAAATAGCTTTGACATTTATATGAGATAAGCGCATCAATGTGTAAAAAAAGGAATAATTTTCCTTATTTGGTAATAAATCGTATTCCCAGATTAATAGTGCTACCTGCTCCTCCGTTAAGTGATTGAAAAAAACGGGTGTACAGTATTTCAAGACCTAGTTGAGGAGTGAGCTGATACTTGGTGCCTACCCCGGCTTGTGTGTAGTCAGCAGTTCGACTAAATACTTCGTCTCCTGAGTCGTTTATGGCATTTTCAAAGGTAGGGGCATGCTGAATCATGCTGTAAATGGTTGATTTATTGCTTGGGAAATAGCTAATGAATACACTGGCAGGGGTAACCAGTTGGTTATTTTTTTCTACTTCCCCAGGATAAGAAGAGGTGGGTTTAGCAAACCGAAATAGCAGATCGAATTCAGTAAATAATTGAAACTTGGCGCCCAAGTTTTTGTCAAAAAAGAATTGATTCCACCAGGTATATCGGTTATAGTCCAGCCATGGCTTTACTGGTGCCGTGCTGTTTACCACCCAGTTTTCATCTGCCTCAAGGTCGTCGGCCACGGGAATCCAAAAGGCACTTTGTAAGGAAAATTTTATCTGATTAAATGGAGCAATTTTAATTTTGGGTCCTACCGACGCCAAAGCGGTTCTATTGAATGGATCAGCACTTCCAAAGAATAAAAATGGTGAGCTACTTTTATCACTATCAATGTGTACCGATTTCAAATTTATGTCAACACCAATGTTAACTTTACGGCTATTGGTTAGTCCATATAAAACAGAAAATAATCCACCGTAATAATTTTGCCTGCCATTTACATCTTGAAGCTCACGATTGCCATCGCGGAACTGCGTTTGTGTGTAAACATTATTGAATAATTGAATGTCGAATTGTCCCTTTTTAAGTAAAATAGATGGAGTAAATGTTTGCACATTGGTATGAATAGTACTTTCTTGACTTGAGGCTTTAGGATTTTTCGATCTTGATTCATTTAGCGCCCAATTGTATGGGTAGTAGCTGTATTTGTGTTTTTTTGAAATGTTATTTTTTCTATAATTATTAATGTAATCTAATGCATTGTTGTGTGTTAACTTGAAGTCGCTGCTATACCATTTAAATATTTCTGAAACCTCTACTTTTTGTTCAGCATCATTCACACGAATGAAAGTGTTGTCATTTATAGCAAGTGCGGTTTGTTGAGTAAGTTGATTATCCAATTTTTGAGGAAGGTAGGCAAAGTCGGTGATAGGAGGGCAGCTTTTAGCACCGCATACCAAAACAAAGTGCAATCGGGCATCTTTATACTCAGGTCTTAGCACATTATTTTCGATATGGTTTAATGTCCATTCGTACGAGCCTACATTGTGTTTTAGCTGATCAAAAAAGCCACTAACATCCATGGGAGATGATATGGGGTAATGATCTACCACCGATTTAATAACCAATATATTGTATGCATTAATTAAAAATGCTTTGCGCTCGTTGCTCTTTAGCAAGTCAGGGTTAATTGCCTCAATAGAAGTGGCAAGTGCTTCAATGTCGGTTTTATTGTTAGCAATGCTATTGTAATTTACATTACCTGATTGGATGTATTTTTTTAGAAAAGAATCCGTATCTTCAAAAAAGTCGTTAATACTGCTTTGAGGGAATACAGGAGAGGTAATCAAGAGTAGCAAAAGAGCAAGGACGCTTTTCATATTGGCCAATCTTTTAAATTAACATTTATTGAATACATTGTACAAAAGAAATAAACTGTCAAAATTAAAACTGTCTAAACCAAGACAAATGCCAGCTAATTAATATTGTTTATTTACCCCACACGATTTATCGGTTAACCACACAGTACTATGAAACATACGGTTATTATTGGGAATGGGATTTCGGGCATTACTACCGCAAGGCACATCCGCAAACGGAGTGATCAAAAAATCACGGTAATTTCTGCAGAGACCGATCATTTTTTTTCCCGCACAGCCTTGATGTATATATACATGGGGCACATGAAGTACGAAAACACCAAACCTTATGAAGATTGGTTCTGGAAAAAAAACAAAATCAATTTATTGCGAGCTTATGTGAGTAATGTAGATACAAACACCAATACTTTACACCTTTCTAGTGGTGAAACAATTACTTACGATAACCTGGTGCTTGCAGTAGGGTCTAAACCCAATAAATTTGGCTGGACTGGTCAGGATTTACCTGGAGTTCAAGGGTTATACAGTTATCAGGATCTTGAAACGCTGGAAGAAAATACCACAAAGCATAAAGTAACTCGAGCGGTAATTGTTGGAGGGGGGCTTATAGGTGTGGAATTAGCTGAAATGTTATTGACACGTAACATTGCTGTAACATTCTTAGTACGAGAGGGACGTTTTTGGGGCAACGTATTGCCAAAAGAAGAAGGAATGCTGATTGGTAGGCATATGCTGGAACATCACATCGACCTTAGGTTCAATACCGAGTTAGAAGAAATTATAGCTGGTGCTGACGGTCGAGCTTGTGGAGTAAAAACCAAGGATGGAGAAACGATCGATTGTCAGGTGGTAGGGTTAACAGCTGGTGTAAGTCCTAACATAGAGTTCTTGAAAGACGCTAACATTGAGCTGCAACGGGGAATAATGATAAATCGCTTTTTGGAAACTAACATATCAAACGTATATGCTGTAGGCGATTGTGCACAATTTCATGAGCCCCCTAAAGGGCGACGCCCCATTGAACAAGTTTGGTATACAGGAAGAATGCAAGGAGAAGCATTGGCACGAACCATTACTGGTGAACGTACAGAGTATAAACCAGGATACTGGTTCAACTCAGCAAAGTTTTTCGACATTGAATACCAAACCTATGGTACAGTTGTACCACAATTAAACGAAGGAGAAGAAGACTTTTATTGGGAGCATAAAGGAGGTAAGAAATGCATAAAAGTAGTATTTAATAGTACTACCAGACGGTTTGTGGGGCTTAATGTATTTGGTATTCGTATGCGACACGAATTGTTAGATAAATGGCTACGAGAGGAGCGTAAGGTGGAATATGTGCTAACTCATCTTAAAGATGCCAACTTTGATGCTGAGTTTTATGCACGCTTCGAAGACGAAATAGTTGCTAAGTTTAATAAAGAAAAAGGAACAAATGTTCGTTGCAAGCCCAGAAGTTGGGTGCGAATTTTTGGTTAAACCACTAATATTATCCGTATGAAACTAATCAAAAACATAGGACTCTATATTTTTCTTGCAGGTTTAATCATTTTCAGCGTTTCCATCTTTATGGGGGAGTTCCAACTCACGGAAGAAGTGATGCGAAACAGCCTCAACGAGCAAGAACTAGGAAACCTTCAAGAACGGCTAACTACTGAAATGGTAGGCAAAACATATACCAATTCCATGGCGTTTTCTTCCGATTTAACGGCTATTTATGATGCTGTAAATGAAGAATTAAAGGCAGCTGAACAATGGGATAAAGTGATGTGGACCAAAAGTGGTGATTTTGCATTTAAATTGGCAAAAGCCTCAACCAATGGATTGTTTGCTAACAGTAAATGGTTGATGTTCTTCCTTACTTTTGGATTGGGCATAATCGGTTCATTGATGTTTATCCTTCCTAATGTAGTTTTACTAGGCCCTGCAGGCATTAAGAATAATGGAATGTATCATGATGCAGCTACCAATAGGGGCTGGATTGGTATCATTGCCTTTGTATACCTGGTAGGCTTCTATATCCTGTTATACTTCCATCCATATGTGATTACCAATTGGACCAATATTGTAGACCCAGTTAAAGGATTTTTCAAAGCTGGAGAGTCAGCATCACAGTGGTTCTTATACGGGTTGTTATATTGCACTGTGATGATTGTGATGGGCATTCGCATGTTCATCAAGTATCGCGATAACAAGTATCAAATCGTACGAACCTCCAGTGTGTTGTTCTTCCAAATTATTTTTGCGTTTCTATTGGTAGAAATTTTGCCGCTTTTCGGATTGCCTGGCAAAGACCTAAAAAATGCCTGGCCGCTCGATTATTACTTTTTGTACGATTGGAACGTTAGCAGTTTAATTGAAAGTGGAAACATTGGTAAATTCATGTTTTTCTGGGGGATCATCCTTTCCATCATTGTTATTCCCATTATGGTTTACTTTTTTGGAAAAAGGTGGTATTGCTCATGGGTTTGTGGCTGTGGAGGATTGGCAGAAACACTTGGCGACCCGTACCGGCAGCTTTCCAGTAAGAAATTAGGGACATGGAAGTTGGAGCGTTGGCTTATTCACGCAGTGCTACTATTTGCTGTTATCATGACCATATTTACAGGATATCATTCCTACAACGTTATCAATAATCCAGAAATGGATCAAAAAGAAATACTTTTTGGTATTTCTGCATTTACAATTCGAGATTGGTATGGTTTTTTAATTGGAGCCATCTTTGCGGGGGTAATAGGCACAGGTTTTTACCCCATTTTTGGAAGTAGGGTATGGTGTCGTTTAGGGTGCCCGTTAGCAGCCTACCTGGGTATGGTACAACGCTTTAAGTCACGATTCCGAATCACTACTAATGGAGGACAGTGCATTTCTTGTGGAAACTGCTCCACCTATTGTGAAATGGGTATTGATGTGCGTTGGTATGCGCAACGAGGACAGAACATTGTGCGCTCTTCATGTGTTGGTTGTGGAGTGTGCTCTGCCGTTTGCCCTCGGGGAGTCTTGAAACTGGAAAATGGCCCGGAAAAAGGGCGTATAAATGAGAACCCTATTTTGATTGGCAACAATAGCATTACTATTAATTCTGAAGCACAATAGCCATTGAATTCTAAGTTGCCTATATATTTGCTAAGTTTAGTTGTGTTTGGAGTGATGTCTATGGTAGGATTATCTACAGTATCAACAGTAACTGTTGAAGACAGTAGTATAAAAGTAGATACGAATACTACTCCATGGTATGGCGACCCAATGAATCCGATACCCGTACGTATTTATTACGATACAATGCAGGTGAAAGAGGAGGGATGGTATGCATATGGAGAGAAAGATGGCATTTGGAAGTACTATTATGCCAGTGGTGCTCTTTTTAAGGAAATTGAGTACCAATTAGGTGAAAAGAATGGTTGGTGTAAAGAGTATGATGAAGAAGGTCGTGTGACGTGTCTAGGGCAGATGATAGGTGATAAGAAGCAAGGGTATTGGAAATTCTATGAAAACAATCAATTGATTCGTGAAGGAGAATTTTTTGACGGTAAGATGGATGGACTATGGCAATATTATTACACCAATGGAGAGAAAAAGAGTGAGGGAGAGTTTTTAGAAGGTAATAAAACATTGTGGTGGAAGCAATACGATGAACAGGGACAACTTGTTGCAGAGGGCAACTATGTAAATGATGAAAAGCAGGGACATTGGGTATTTTATGAAAATGGAATAATTAAAGAAGAGGGATCTTATGAGGAAAACCTAAAAGTTGGAAGTTGGAAGGTATATGATGGAAAAGGACTGTTGAAACAAATTATGGATTATTAGATGGGGGAGCCAATAGTGGATGTGATTATTCCGGCATTCAATGAAGAAAATTCAATCGGGAATGTACTGCGTGATATCCCTTCTTGGGTAAGGGAAGTAGTGGTAGTCAATAACAATTCTAAAGACGATACAAGAAAGAATGCCCTTGCTGGTGGAGCGACGGTGCTTGATGAACCACATCAAGGCTATGGCTTTGCTTGTTTAAAAGGCATTAGTCATCTTCAACAAAAAAGCACACATCCCGATATTGTTGTATTTTTAGACGCTGATTACTCCGACTACCCTGAAGAAATGGAAATGTTAGTTGAACCGATAACAGCACAGGGCATAGACATGGTAATAGGTTCTCGCGCTTTAGGAGCTAGGGAACGGGGATCGATGACGCCACAACAAGTGTTTGGAAACTGGCTAGCAACAACCTTAATCAAAGTGTTTTATGGGGTGAAGTATACCGATCTTGGTCCCTTTCGTGCCATTCGCTACAGCCAGTTGATAGCCATGAAAATGAAAGACCAAACGTATGGATGGACTGTTGAGATGCAGCTAAAAGCAGCAAAAATGAAACTCAACACTTGCGAAGTACCTGTTACTTATCGAAAACGTATAGGTGTTTCAAAGGTTTCAGGAACGATAAAAGGCACTATATTAGCGGGCTATAAGATCATTACAACCATATTTAAATACAGGTAATTGTGGAGTTGGTATTTATTATTTTGTATGCTTTTTTCTTAACCTTCATCTTGTTTTACAGCTTTGTACAGTTTAACCTTGTGTTGTTGTACAGCAAACGAAAGGGAGAGAATAAAGAGGAAGAGTTGATCGATATTAACGACAAAGAGGCTTTGCCATTTGTTACCATACAATTGCCTATCTACAACGAATTGTATGTGATAGAACGACTCATTGATGCTGTGGCTGAATTTGATTACCCTCGCAATAAGTTTGAAGTCCAAGTACTTGATGATTCTACTGATGAGACGGTGGAAGTAACAGCGAAGAAAGTGACAGAAATGCAATCGCAAGGGCTTGATATAAAGCATGTGCGTAGAGATGACCGTAAGGGGTTTAAAGCTGGTGCGTTAGCATATGGAATGGAGTTGGCCAGGGGAGAATTCATTGCAATTTTTGATGCCGATTTCATTCCTGTTCCGCAATTCTTGAACAAAACAATTCCTTACTTCAAAAACTCAAAGGTAGGTGTGGTACAGACACGCTGGGAGCATATCAATCAAGATTATTCATTACTCACACGCTTGCAAGCCTTTGGCCTGGATGCTCACTTTTCAGTAGAGCAAGGGGGGCGTAACAGGGGAGGGCATTTCATTAATTTTAATGGAACAGCCGGAGTATGGCGAAAAGTATGTATTGAAGACAGTGGTGGATGGCAATCAGACACCATTACAGAGGATCTTGATTTGAGTTATCGCGCACAGTTGCGAAATTGGGAGTTTAAGTACCTAGAGAATGTGGGATCTCCAGCGGAATTGCCTGCAGCAATGAATGCGTTAAAAACGCAACAGTTTAGGTGGACGAAAGGTGCTGCAGAATGTACTATAAAAAACCTTCCACGTGTATTTAAAACCAAAGGAGTGCCTTTTGGAACACGTATACATGCCATTTTTCACTTGATGAACAGCTTCATTTTTGTATGCATTTTGATGACGGCACTTATGAGTATTCCATTACTTTTTATCAAGAAAAACTTTCCGGAGCACGATATGCTTTTTAAATGGGCATCTATTTATGCATTAAGCATGGTGCTTTTAGGGGTGTTCTACTGGGTGTCATTGCCGAAAAGAAACAAGAGTACAATACAGTCAATAGGCGAGTTTTTTCGCCTCTTTCCGCTGTTTCTAACGGTTTCTATGGGGCTTTCTCTGCACAATTCCATTGCCGTTTTTGAGGGATATGCCGGGAAGAAAACAGCTTTTATTCGCACGCCAAAATTCAACATCAATAAATCTTCTGATTCATGGAAAGGAAATAAATACCTGGTAAATAACATAAGTTTGCTTACCATTTTGGAAGGGGTTATGGTATTATATTTCCTTGGAGGGATTGCTGTAGGAGTTTATTTACATGATTATGGGATGATTCCTTTTCATGTAATGCTCACCATTGGTTTCGCTTATACATTTGTGTATACTATGAAGCATTCTAAACTGGTTTAAAAGCAATGCCAAGGGGATACTTGAAATATGCCTTGTTGCTGCTTTCTTTGGGGTGTTACATTGTTTTTGGATATTTCACTGTACGTTCGCAATTTGGGCAGTTGATGTTGGTAACAGGCACCGCATTTGCAGCTTACTTTTTACTTATCGCCACCCGTATTAAATTGTCTATCTCGGTTATCTTATTAGCCAGCATCATTTTTCGTCTTTCCTTACTATTTATCGTACCTAACCTTAGCGATGATTATTTTCGATTTGCATGGGATGGGAAATTAGTGGCCCATGGAGAAAATCCTTACCTGGTTTTTCCTTCTACATATGTAGGCTCTGAAGCGGCCAATGCAGTTGGCATCACACAAGAATTATTTAATGGGTTAAATTCTCCGGAGTATTATACCATATACCCCCCCGTAAATCAATGGATGTTTGGTGCTGCCAGTTGGATAGCAGGTGATGACTTACACCTTAACATTATTTTATTGCGTTTGTTTATTTTTTTGGCAGAGATCGGCACCATTTTGCTGATTTTCAAGTTGTTAAAGGTGTTGAATAAGCCTCCAGAATGGGCAGCAGTTTATGCATTAAATCCGTTGGTGATTACTGAGTTAACGGGTAATTTACATTTTGAAGGGGTAATGCTGTTTTGCTTGTTGTTGGCTATTTACTTGTTGGTGAAAGGTAGGTTGGTATGGTCGGCTTTTGTTTTTGCAATAGCCGTAGGGGTAAAACTCATTCCTTTAATGTTTTTGCCTTTCCTCATTAGGCGTATTGGATGGAAGAAAAGCATATTGTATTACAGCATTGTAGGCATTGTTGTGGTACTGCTTTTTGTTCCATTTGTCAATGAAATGTTGATCAGGCATTTTTTCTCTAGTGTAGAGTTGTATTTTGGCACATTTGAGTTCAATGCTGGGTTATGGTATCTTTTACGTCCGGTTGGAGAAGCCATTACAGGATATAACCTCATTCGCCAGGTTGCCCCTATACTATCCCTGCTTACTTTTACGGGTATTCTTTGGATGGCCTTTCAGCGGGACACTACCTGGGAAACCATGTTGAAAGGAATGTTAATGGCTGCAACATTGTATCTCGCTTGTTCAACCATTGTGCACCCCTGGTATCTAGCAACATTATTATTGCTATCTGTATTTGTGCATTACCGTTATGTAGTGGTGTGGTCGTTGCTGATATTGCTTACTTACGCTACTTATCGCGATGAATCCAGTTATACTGAAAACCTATGGTTAGTAGGGATAGAGTACTTCATAGTGACGATGGTATTTTTATACGAATGGCGAGGAGTAAAGCAACAGGTGGTTAAACCTTAAAGCCCATTATCAAAATATCGTCAACCTGTTCATATTCATCACCCATCCATTCCTGCAAATGTTCTTCTAACATTGCTTTTTGTTGCTCCATTGAATGGTGAGCAATGGATAAGAGCAGTTGTTTAAATCGACGATACATGAACTTTTTACCCCTTGGGCCACCAAATTGATCTGGATAACCATCGCTAAATACGTAAATGGCATCTTCTTCCTCTAATTCAATGGTATGGTTGGTAAATGAAACAGGGGCATTGCCGGTGTAGGCTTCAATGGCCTGTTTATCGCCTTTTATCTCAAAAAGTTTTAAGTTGCTTCCTTCCATTTCCTGTACTGGTTCAAGTACTCCACTATTGGTAGTAATTGTGTTGCGCGCGGTAATGATGTATACTGGGTTTTTGGCACCTGCAAACTGAAGTTTTTTCTGTTCCACCTCATAGGCGCATAAGGCAATGTCCATGCCATCTCGCACCACACTGGAATTCGCTTGTGCTTGTTCGCGTAATGTTTCACTCACACCTTTGTTCAAAAAATTAAGTGCTTCTGCAGGAGAGTTAACACCCGACTCGGTAAGTGAAAGTTTAAGGTAGTTGTTGCCAACAATACTCATGAAAGCACCTGGCACTCCATGACCGGTGCAATCTACGGCTGCAAATAATACAAATTTGACGGGAGGATTTGTACTGGTGGTTACTGGTGCTACCCAGTAAAAATCACCACTTACAATATCGCGTGGTTGGTATAAAATAAACGATTCTGGCAAATGCTCTTTGACCAGTTTGTCTGAAGGAAGAATGGCATCTTGTATACGTTGGGCATACCTAATACTGTCCATGATGTCGCTATTTTTTGCTGCCAGCTCTTCTTTCTGCGCATGGATCTCTTGTGTGCGCACTTTTACTTCTTCTTCCAACTGCTCGTTAATGTTGTCCTTCAATCGGTTCATCTCTTCCAATTGCTCTAAGGTTTCCGCTTGTGCCATTTCCTTTTCTTGTTGAAGTTCCCGGTACTTGTTGGCCATAGAAAAAGACAGGAAAATAACTTCTAATGCTGACCCAAACTTTAGCGAATGATCAGTGAACGAGTTGTCCTCAACCAAGCTGAGGTTACGCAGTATGAAGATAATGGCTCCTGTAATTAAAATAATGAAAGCCATTGCAAAGTAGCGGTCTACGTGCATTTTTTTGACTTTTGCATATGCAATGTTTACCAGGATCAATAAGATGGATGATAATGCTAAAACGTTGGCCAGCGGGTAGGTAATTTCGTACACAATCCCTGTAAAAAGACCACAGATGGCCATGATGCTCATTAAGCCAATGAAAATATTGTAAGTGATATTGAATTTAGGGAAACGTTGATCTGTTTTGAGGTAAGACCTTCCGTATAGCAATACAAAAACAACCCCTATGCAAGCAGAAACAAGTCCAGAACGGTGGGTCAAATATCCACCACTTGATAAGAGGTATTTAAAAACCAAACTGTCTAACGATAGCTGGAGCAATGCCACAAAGAACACATAGCAAACGTAGTAGAGAAACGATCGTTTACGCAGCAGCAGGTAGAAGAAAAAGAAAATGAGTATTACTACCAGTAAAATGCCATAATACAACCCTAAGAAGTATTGCTCTACATTGTCTTCATTGATGAATGCCTGGGGTTCCCAAAATACAATAGGGCAGGTAAGCATTTCCCCATCGCTTTCAAGGTAGAGTACAAAGTGGTGTGTTTGCTGCGGGTTGAGCTGCACCGAAAAGATATTCTTTCGATGGGGAATTTCCTTTTTACTAAAGGGGAAGTCATCTCCACTATACTGCGTATTAATGACTTGACCATCCATTACTTCGTGCAAAATCACTTTATTGGTAATGGGACGTGCCGTTTCAATGTAAAAGTTTTGTATTGTGCTGGCATTGCTTTGCACGTTAAATTTTATCCAAAAAGCAGCGTTGGTAAAGTCAAGACTTTCTCTTTGAATAGGAGAGAAGGGAAGTGTATCGTGCAGTATTCTTTCAATGGTAAGGGCATGTGCAGGATCTTTTAATATTAGCGCATCCCTGGTGATATTGGTGTTGCCAGTAGAACTCACGGTAATTTGCCCCGTTACAGAATGTCCTGTAATTAGCAATAACATGAGAAAGCACGTCATTAAAAACCGCATATCGAGAGTAGAGTTTAACCAAGAAAGATAATCAATTATTTTGATCTGGGATGGTATTGAATAATGGCCTCTCGTAAATAATCGCGATCGAGGTGGGTGTATATTTCTGTGGTGGTAATTGATTCGTGTCCCAGCATTTCTTGTACTGCTCGTAAATCGGCTCCACCTTCAATTAAATGGGTAGCAAATGAATGGCGAAAGGTATGTGGGCTGATGTTTTTTTTGATGTTGGCTTTTTGTGCCAGTTCTTTAATGATTAGGAAAACCATTACACGTGTAAGTTGTCTTCCCCGATTATTAAGAAACAGGGTGTCTACAAAGTCTTTTTGCACCTTCACATGGCAGCGTACCTCATTGAGGTAAATGTAAATGTACTTTATGGCACTGCCGCCAATAGGCACTAACCTTTCTTTATCGCCTTTTCCTACTACCTTGATGAATCCATCATCAAAAAACAGGTTAGAGATTTGCAAAGCAATAAGTTCCGATACCCTTAACCCACAACTATAAAGTGTTTCCAGCATAGCTTTGTTACGTTGTCCGTTACTGGTACTTAAATCAAGGGCATCAATAATGGCAACTACCTCTTCATAGTTTAGGGTATCGGGTAGTTTACGACCTATTTTAGGGATTTCCAACAATTCGGTAGGGTTGTCTGCAACTTCATTTTCTAGCAATAGGTATTTATAAAACCCTTTGATACCTGAAATGATGCGGGCCTGGCTATTTGCACTCATTCCTAACTCATTGATCCATTTTAGGAAATCTTGTAGGTGTTGTAAATTGATGCTTTCCGGCCCCAGGTTGAGTTGTTGATATTCGCTGTATTGAAATAGTTTTTCAATGTCACGGGTATAAGCTTCAATGGAGTTTTGTGAGAGTGATTTCTCAAGTTTTAGGTGATTTTCATATCCTTTTATAGCGATTTTCCAATTCACGTGTCGCCAACAATTTATTATTACATTTGCCTTAAATGTAGTAATAATAAGCCAATGAAGCTTCTGATTATTAATGGCCCTAACCTAAATTTGATAGGTACTCGTGAACCCACTGTTTATGGCAATCAATCGTTTGAAGATTACTTTGCTCAACTCAAACAAGAGCATCATGCTATAACGTTAGAATACTATCAAAGCAATGTAGAAGGAGAACTCATTAATCGATTGCATGAAGTAGGTTTTGATTATGATGGCATTGTGATGAATGCCGGAGCTTACACACATACTTCAGTGGCCATTTCTGATGCTATTGCTGCAATAGATACTCCTGTAATTGAAGTGCATATTTCTAATGTGTATGCTCGCGAGGAATACCGCCATAAATCATTAATGGCAAAACATTGTGTAGGGGTAATAACAGGCCTAGGTTTAGCTTCCTACCATTTAGGGATTGCCTACTTTACGACTAATCAATAAACAGCTCTTGTTTTAAGTCGGAAAACTTCTTGCACTTGTTAACAAAGAAATCCCAAACAATACTACGCTGGTATACGCCATTGTAATTGCTATTGTTCAAGCTTGAAGCAAGGGCTTTACGTCGTTGTAGCATGGTACCTAGTTTACCATAAAAATGAAAATGAGCTTTAATTACAGCAATTAAGTGTTTGAAATTGCCCTCAAACAAGAATTTTATTCCAGCAATTCCATCGAGTACCAAGCGCCACCATATTTTAACCAGTAAGTTACCTCTTCTGTAATTCTTGGTAAGCATAAAAAGGTTATTACGAAAGTTGAGATAAGTTTTTCGCGGGCTTTGATAGGAAAGAGTGCCACCACCTACATGATAAACGTGAGATTGTGGGCAGGCCATTATTTTGTGTCCAGCATTTTTTAACCTCCAGCATAAATCAATTTCTTCCATATGAGCAAAGAAATCTTCATCCAACCCGCCAAATTGATGGTATAATTCTGCACGTATGAACATGCATGCCCCTGTGGCCCAAAATACTTCGTGAACATCGTCATATTGGCCTTCGTCGACTTCAGCTTCTTCAAATAATCTTCCCCTACAAAAAGGGTAGCCATGATGGTCAAGAAAACCACCCGATGCACCAGCATGTTCAAAATGTGTTTTACGATGATAGGCCAATACCTTGGGTTGTACAGCAGCTATTGTATCATCTTGTTGCATCAACTCAATTATTGGGTGAATCCAATTGGAGGTCACCTCAATATCAGAGTTTAACAAAACGTAATACTGATGTGGGTCGGATGTAGCTATTGCTTTAAGCGCATCGTTATAGCCTTTGGCAAACCCGCCATTCTCCTCATTGATAACTAACTTTATGCCAGGGAAATTTTCTTTTACAAAAGCTATAGAATCGTCTGTAGAAGCATTGTCAGCAACATAAATGGAGGCACCTTTACTATGCTTAACAACAGAAGGGAGGAATTGCTCTAAATACTGCTGGCCATTCCAATTCAATATTACTACAGCTACACTCACCGAATTTAATTGCTCGCTAAGTTAACGGAATTTTAATAGCAAATGTATTATCACAAAATTGACTAACGGGGATTAGTGAAAAAGTCAGTAGCATTGCCCCCATATTGATTGCCAGGATCTGTTTGGTCAATGTTATTATTAGGGGTGTTGCGTCCATTAATACGCATTTGCCACTTTGGATCATTGCGTTCGCCCCGCATGTCAGAATGAAGTAATTCATAGTCGCTTGCGACTAAGTTGGGACTGTAAAACACAAATCGTCGGTTAGTAAATTGACCAATATGTGTATAGTGCCATAATTGGTAGGGTAGGGCACTAGGTTCGTTAGGACGATCAGTTACTGTACTTGGAGGACCGTATTGTAAATAAACCCTACCTCTATCAGTAGCATAACCTTTCTTTAAGCGTGAACCAAAAAGTTCGTCCACCTTTTCTACTTCTAATTTATATTTCTCCCATGCTCCGCCTGGGTCTGTTGGCTCTCGCTTGTACCAGAAACTGTAGAAAAATTGTTTCATCAATTTCAGATCTTTGTCCATGGTTTCACTGTCCAGAATGTCGCGTTCCAAATAGGTAGCGATAGGGCGTAAGCTACTAATGTATTCTGCCAATACATCGATACTGTCTAGCGATGATGCAAAAGTATTACTTACATCTAACGAAATCATGTCAGACATGCTCAATTGTGCGTTAGGGTTGTTGCATTGAAAGAATTGCTTCTTACTGGCCACTACTTGATTTTCTTTGTTACGCACTTCTATCACAAGGTTGTAGTTGCCAGTTACAAGGTTTTCCGTATTGAACGAGTTTAATAGTACATTAACTGGTTTAGCATTTTGTCGCTGTAAACGATGAAATTTATCCAACCTGGCATTCTTTTCGGCCACTTCCAGGTAGTAACCTACTACATACTTACTATCAGCGCCCATGCTTTTTTCAGTGCCATAAATCTCTGTGTAGAAAGCAAGTTCATTCATTCCTGGCGCTACATAATTGGTGATCAATGGCACCAATTCATATCCGGCTTTGGTGAATTGGGTTTGCGTATCGCTTTTTTTGTAAGATGCCAATAATTGGATATCAGAAATGTAAACACGTTCATTTGGGGCATCAATAATAATAGGCTGATTAGCGGTGAACGCTTCAGCGTCTGTCTTGTTTAAGTCAAGCATTTGCAATTCAAGGTCATATACACCATTGCTTAACGGGAAGCGTTGCATATCTACAAAATCTGCAAAAACAGTATCTATTGTTGCCGGACTGGCAAGGTTATACTTTTTAAAGTCTTTGATTTCTTCGCCTTGCTTTAAGATCATGGTTACCTGCACATTGCCCTGCATCTTTCCATTTTCGTTGGTTTTGTAAGCCACTGAACTACCAGAAATAGACAGGTAAGTTTCAATGTATGGACCAATTTCGGGCGAATAGTATTTATTAAAAGCAAAGTAGGCTTGTAACTCCTGTGCAAACAGGCTACAAGAGGTAAGGATGGATAAAGTAACGAGGAGAATTATACGTTGAATCATTGAGTGGATTGATTTTACCCTGTAAAAATACGAAAAAAGGCCATGCCGTTCAACCATTACTATGCACATAAAATTTTAGAAGAAAAATAATTGCATTTTAAAAAGGATTACTATTTTTGCGGCGGAGACGTGGCAGAGTGGTCGAATGCACCGGTCTTGAAAACCGGCATACCGAGAGGTATCGGGGGTTCGAATCCCTCCGTCTCCGCCACTCGGAAAAAGCCTGAAGTTATTCAGGCTTTTTTTATGCTTACATATTTCATGCTACTTTAACCTTTAACTTACGGCATAGAAGTAATCAAAACATGAAGTGTTTATTAACATTATTGATGACAGCGTTCTCACTTTTTGTGTGTGCGCAAGTTGATACGATGCATGCAGCTATCTTATCAGTGCAGTTTGACCATGCAGAGATGGCGCTATGGGAAATGCATACTAAAGAAATGAGCACTCCAGGTATGGAACTGAATGAATATGAAAGAGAAGTGAAGAGGAACACTTTAACCAGGGCTGAGGCTAACAGGTTGATGAAACTACTGGTAAAACCAGGTTCTTACGACCAAACAAGGGCTCTATTGTACCATTATAATCTGGTGATAGAATTCATAAATGATTCCACAGCGGTACGTGTAATGGTATCGACTATAACGGGGAATATCGATATTGAAAACAAAGTGAATGGGAAGTATTTTAGAAACAATACCAAGGGAAAGTTAAACAAACGGTTATTGCATCTAATGCGAAAATACCAATTGATTGAGTTGTTAGACGAATTTGATCTGGAGGGTATCAAATAAAAAGGCAATATCTATTGTACAAATTTTTTGGCTCATAGCCCCTTATAAACTTCACTACAGCATTAGCTACAATAAAAAGCATTATTGCAAATAATAACAATATTTTTTATTGGATGTGGACGAAATTTTATCTTTTGAGTGTTACCTTTTCCCAAAAGGAGGTATTAAGTAGATAAATGACTGCATTTACTGACGATAACGAACTCATAATCCAGATAAGGAAAGGGAATACTTCAGCCTTTAGGCAAGTATATTCCAAATACTTCAACATGGTAAGGTACCTGGTCATTAAGAACAGTGGTACCGAGGAGGATGCTAGCGATATTTTTCAAGAAACAGTTACGGTGTTGTACGAGAAAACGATGGAAGGATTGGAATTGAATTGTACTATAAAAACTTGGCTTTACGCTGTAGCTCGTAATCTATGGTTCAAACAATTACGGAGCAAAAAAGGGGAGAAGGTGGATTTTACAGATTTCGAAGAACGAATTGAAGATGCCACATTTATTGTGGAAGAAGAATCTCCTACAGAACGACAACTCACCATATTAGAGCATGGACTCAGTCAATTAGGCGAACGTTGCAAACGGTTGCTTATGAAATTCTATTATTTCAAGCGGAAGATGAGTGATATCGCTAACGATATGGGATATCGCAATGAAGCACATGCTAAAAGTCAGAAGTACAAGTGCATGCAACAACTTAAAAAAATAGCAAATGGCTGATGGAGTTGGATGAAAACGATAGCATTTTAATAGATCGCTACCTCGATGGTAGCTTGAGTAGTACAGAAGTAGCAACACTTGAACGGCGAATGGCTGTTGACAATGCTTATGCTAATGCGGTAGAATGGCATAAAGACCTGGTAATGGCATTAAGAGCTAACGGCAGAAAATTATTGCAAGAACAACTGATAGGCATTGAAACGGAAGTGATACGTGCAGGGATACTAGAAGGGTACGTTCCAACAAAAAATGGTAAGGGTAAATTGAAAAATCCAGGTAAAGGAGGGGCGGGAATTACATTGATCGTGATAGCAGTAATTGCTATAGCCATTGTCATGGCAGTTGTTTTTGCTTACTCCAACTTAGTAGTAACGGAAGGCGATATCGAAAACAAGGTAGCAAGTGAAACAGTGGCGCCAAGGATAGTTTCTTCTGATGTTGAGTTGATTATGGTACCAATATACTGTTTAGAAGGATATTATCTTGGAGATTATGTTGATACATTATCGGTAGGAGATGGAAGGTTTAAAGCTGAGCGAACAAACGATTCTACATTAGTTGTAGTTGATAGCACATCCGGGCGCATTGGAACCTTGAACTTGGCCAGTTATCAGCATGTTGATAGCATACCATGTAAAATAGATCAACATGCTGTTTACCCCAATCACTATAAAGTTTGGCAAGATACCTTGTACCTCTATGGATCGTTTTTGGAAGAACGATTAAGCTTGAGCGAGCATTTGGTATGGAGCAAAACAAACGAAGGGAACGTCGACTTGTTCTTGCACTATGGAGGGTTGACTTACGAAATAGAGCAGTTACAGCCAGAAATTTCACCATTGCAACTACTAGAGGAGCCTCTACCAAAAGCCGATAGTTTAAGCAGCAATATCGAACAAAGTAATGGAGAAGTAGAAGAGAGTAAGAGTGAGCCAACAGTGAATCAAGAGCATTCAGAAAATGATGTAATTGATAAAGGTACTTTGCCTCCTGAATTAGAACAATAACTATCATTAACTTTGTGCTATGAAAAAAACCGTAGTACTGGGAGCAAGCCCTAATCCAACACGTTATTCTTATGTTGCAGTACTGCGCTTGTTGGATAAAGGGCATGAAGTAATTCCAATTGGATTGCGAGAAGGCAATATTGAAGGAAAAAATATTGTTACTACATTAAGCCCCATAACCGATGTTGATACGGTTACATTGTATGTGGGTGCCCGCAACCAAACACATTACTATAACTATATATTAGGTTTGAACCCTCAGCGGTTAATTTTTAACCCGGGTGCGGAAAACCCTGAGTTGGCGAAATTGGCAAAAAACCAAGGAATTTCTGTTGTTAATGCTTGTACATTGGTGATGCTTTCAGTAGGTAATTATTAGCACACATTGTCAATACTTTGTAAGATGATGTCACAAGCTTCTCGAATTTCGTCTTCTGAAATGGTAAGAGGAGGAGCAATACGAAAGCTATTATTGCACGATAGGAACCAAAAAGCCACCACTCCATTTTTTAAGCATTCGTGAAATATTTTGTGTACAGTTTCGAAACTATCGAACTCTACTGCCAGCATTAAGCCTATGCCACGTACTTCTCTTATTTCTGGATGTTGAAGCAAGGTTTTAAATAAAGCTCCTTTGGTATGTACATCTTTTAGGAGGCCACCTTGCAATATTTTAAGGTTGGCTAATGCTGCTGCACAACATACCGGATTGCCTCCAAAAGTAGTGATGTGCCCTAGCATTGGGGCATGCTTTAATGAAGTCATTATTTCATGAGAAGCAATAAACGCACCAATAGGTAAACCGGCTCCCATGCCTTTTGCTAACGTGAGAACATCAGGTGTTATACCAAATTGCTCAAAGGCAAAAAGACTTCCAGTTCGTCCAAAGCCTGTTTGCACTTCATCAAAAATCAAAAGAGTTCCTGTAGCAGTGCATTGTGCACGCAATTGTTGCATATAACTAAGGGAAGGAATGCGAACTCCGGCATCTCCTTGTACTGGTTCAATAATAACCGCGGCTGTTTTTTCAGTAATATGCTGGATGTCTTCTTCTCGGTTAAATTCAATGAAACGAATGTCTGGTAGGAGGGGACGGAATGCATGCTTTTTTGTTTCATTGCCTGTAACACTTAGCGAACCATGAGTGCTACCATGATAGGAGTTTTTACAAGCAATCAATTGAGTTCTTCCAGTATGCCGCTTAGCAAGTTTTAACGCTCCTTCGTTGGCTTCAGTACCTGAGTTAACAAAATAACTGGTGTTGAGATGTTGAGGTAACGCATCAGCAAGGGCTTTTGCAAGTAAAATGGTTGGCTGTTGTACATACTCACCATAGGCCATTACATGCATATAATGATCTACTTGATTTTTGATGGCAGCAACTACTTCAGGATGTCGATGCCCTACATTGCTCACAGCAATACCAGCAATAAGGTCGATGTAGCGTTTGCCATTGGTATCGTACAAATATACTCCTTCGGCTTTGGCCACTTCAATACCTACTGGATGATCGGAAGTTTGAGCTGTATGTTGTAAAAACAAATCTTTAAGACTCACAGCTAAAAAATCTTGTTAAACATAGCTTCATTGCTGTACAAACTCTGCCGGCCTTGATAACCTTTTGATAAAGCGGCATCAAACAACTCGTTCTTACTTTGGTAAATTTGCTGTTGCTCGGTATAAAACTCAAATAATACAAATGAAAAGGGTGGACGATCGTAAGTATCTACCGCAACCCCTTCAGGGTAGTTGTCGATTTTGCATACCATGAAACGGCCATCAAAGTTTAATGCTACTACATTAATGAGTGGAGGAAACTGGTTGACCGTATCAGTAAAGTTAGTGACATAACCAATGCTACCGCTCTTGAACTCTAAGGCGTAAGGATACATCATAGGAAAGCGATGATCTGGATACATGCCTCCTTCTTCATAAAAGAACTCAGGAATAGCATCTGCATCTATTTCTGGAGGCAGCAAAGCTTTCAGACTGTCTACTACCACCAAATGCTCAGCGTATTCTGCTGCTTTTTCCTGTTCAGTAATGTCTTTGGCTTTTTGATAGGCATCTTTCAACGAATTACTGGTTTCATCGGCTGAATAAGAAAAGCCAAAAACTCCAAAACCAAAAAGCACAACTGAGGAGATAGAAAAAATAAGAATGCCTTTTTTCTTACCGTTGGCTAATGCAATTACCAGGAAGGTAAGTGTGACTAGAAAACCCAGCATGGCAAAAGCGGCTAATGCAAAATATGTTCCTCCCATAGGTTAAAATTTTAGTGCGACCCCAAAAATTAGATCGACCCCGGCAAAATTAACATGTAATTGATCTGTAGGAATACCTTGAACGCTTTCTACAACTTGCCCATCTACTTCTATGTTAGTTACTTCAAAGGGGTAGTTGATAAGATTGGCATGAAAGAAAAAGCCAACCGTACCATTGGCGCCAAAATATTTTCTTACGCCAGTGTTAAGCCCATATGGAATACCCTTGCCGTTAATAAACCCATAGGCTCCATCAACATTTTGTCGTTCGTAATAAATAGTAGCATAGCCAAATGACGTACCAACGTAAAAATTGAATTTGGACTTATTAACTAAATGATATGTACCATTGAATAAAACAGCATTGGTATTGGCATTGATGAATGAAGCCGTAGAATCATCATCAGTAAGGTAGTCAAGCCTACGATATTGAAGGCCTAGGGCAAATTGATCCATTATGCCATAATCCACAGCAATACGTGCAATAGCAGGTGCAGCATTTACGCCAGAATCGAAGTTGAGGTTGGTGCTTGATCCATATGCTCCAATGCCTATTCCAAGATCGACCAGCCATGTGCCTTTTTTTACTTGTGATTGCCCTAAAACGGGAAGCAACAACAACAAAACAATGATAAAGAGGTGACTTCTAGCTTGCATATGGCTATAAAAATAAAAGGTATCTGTCAGATACCTTTCATAAAGCTACAAAAAAATCTTAATCGCTTAGTTGTTGGGGCGCCCACCAGGTCGCCCGCCTGGGCGTGCTGTTTGTTTCGATTGACCTTTTACCCGTCGAATGAGCTCACGTTTAAATTGCTCTTCGGCTTTATACAATCGCGCCACTTTCTTAACAGGCAATACTTTTTTGTATTCGGCATGATATTTTTTCATGAGGTCTAATTCAGATTGCTTATATGCAATTTCAGCATCAATCATTTGTTCGACTTCCTTATCCGATAATTCATTCATTTTACCAGCAGCACGTTGCTTTTGTCGGTGTTCTTTCTTCAAGGCACTCATTTCTTTGTCGGCCTTATTATAAACAGGCCAAAACTGTTGCGCTTCTTCAGGACTTAAATCCAACTTATTGGTAATGAACGCAATCTTTTGTGATTTGATGTTACTTTTATCCTGTGCCCAGCCTGTTGCAGCAAACGTCACTAATAGGAGCATCAAAATTCGAGTTTTCATAACAAATGTTTTAGGGTTAACAGTTACAGTTCTTCCAATATGGTTTCTAATTCAATATTGTTTTCTAATAAGTACTCTACAATCTCATCATTGTCTTCTTCATAGTTGACAGCAACTTCATCTTCTAACGCTTCTAACAACATGTCTTCATCAATAGTATATAAGCCCTCATTATCCAGGTAAGCCTCCACTTCTTCAACACTTATAGAGGCAATGGCTGTATCCTCAACCATAGGAGAAGTATTAAATATGACAAATAGTATTACAGCTACAGCAGCAAAAGTAGGTACAGCTACTTTCCAATGAAAGGCGTGTAGCAACCGCTCTAGAACTCCAGGAGTACTTGCTGATCGTTTTTCTACCAACATCTCTGGCAAAGCATCAAAGTAACCATCGGGCACTTTGAAGTTGTTTTGCTTCGTTATGCCGAAGAGGGTAGGGGCTTCCTGCTTTAATGCATCGTCATTATTTCTTTCTTTCTTCATTATAGTACTTTGACTAAGTCACTCATAAAAGGTTTAATGACTCGTTAAATATTTTTCAATTTTTTTCACTGCGTGATGGTACGATGCTTTTAATGCTCCTACTGATGTATTGAGTATTAAGGCCATCTCGTCATATTTTTTTTCCTCAAAATATTTGAGGGTAAATACAATGCGTTGTTTTTCTGGTAACGTTAAGATGGCCTGGTCCAGTTTCTTTTGAATGGCTTCCCCTGAATAATGAGGGTCACTTTCCAGGGTGCCTGCCAATTGGTGTTGTAATTCATCAGTAGAAAGGTGTTGGCGACGTGCTTTTTGCTTTAAAAAAGTAAGTGATTCGTTTGTAGCTATGCGATATAGCCAGGTATAGAGGTTAGCATCTTCTCTAAAGCTGTGAAGGTTTTTCCAGGCTTTTAGAAAAACGTTTTGTAATACGTCGTTGGCGTCTTCATGGTCAATTACTACCCTACGGATATACCAGTACAAACGTTCCTGGTATTTACGCACGATAAGGTTGAAAGCATAGGATGGCGCTTCCCCTTTAAATTTTTCGAGTAATTCTTTGTCGGAATAGTGTTCCATGATACCTCTCGACAAACGAGGCGGCTATTGGTTTTATTATAACTACTCCTTAAGGTGCTATGCCATTTCGGGAGTTGATGCTTTACGTGCTAATGCTCTTTCAGCAGCTGCAATTACATCAGGTGTATCTATACCATACTTGGTCATCAATTCTTCAGGAGTTCCACTTTCACCAAAAGTATCGTTCACAGCAACCATTTCCATAGGGGCAGGATTCTTGCGGGCCAATAATTGCGCTACACTATCGCCTAACCCTCCATGCATTTGGTGTTCTTCAGCAGTAACTACACACCTGGTCTTTTGTACTGATCGTAAAATGGCCTCTTCATCCAATGGCTTAATGGTATGGATGTTGATAATTTCAGGATTGATGCCTTTAGCCAGTAGCGCTTTACCAGCTTCAATGGCTTTCCACACCAAATGACCTGTAGCAATAATGGTAACATCGGTGCCTTCGTGTAGCATCACTGCCTTACCAATTTCAAATGATTGATTTTCATCGGTGAACACGGGCACTTTTGGTCGGCCAAAACGAAGATAAACCGGGCCGTTATGCTCAGCAATAGCAATTGTTGCTGCTTTGGTTTGGTTGTAATCGCAAGGATTAATGACTACCATGTGTGGTAGCATCTTCATCAAGCCAATGTCTTCTAAAATTTGATGGGTTGCACCATCTTCACCCAATGTTAGTCCTGCATGCGATGCACATATTTTCACATTCTTCCCCGAGTATGCAATAGATTGTCGGATTTGATCATAAACCCTCCCTGTAGAGAAATTGGCAAAAGTACCTGTGAAGGGGATTTTGCCACCAATGGTTAAACCTGCTGCAATTCCCATCATATTAGCTTCGGCAATCCCTACCTGAAAAAAACGATCGGGAAAAGCGTCTTGAAAAGCATTCATTTTTAAAGAACCCGTAAGGTCGGCACATAAGGCTACTACGTTAGGATTAGATTCACCCAATTCCAATAAGCCCGCTCCAAATCCTGAACGGGTATCTTTCATGTCTTTTGCTTCGTACTGCTCCATGGTTTTATAACTTGATGGTTGAATTGCCAAATTTTATGCTAGCGATTTTTTAAATGGTTTTAACCACTATTTTGAGTGCTGTGTATCTTTTATCGATTAGTAATCTCCAAGGGTTTCTTGTAGTTGCCCTAAAGCATTTTCGAGTTGTTCGGTATTAGGAGCCACTCCGTGCCATTTGTGTGTACCCATCATAAAGTCTACTCCCTGTCCCATTTCGGTGGTCATAATTACCATTACGGGCTTGCCTTTTCCTGTAAGGCTTTGGGCAGATTTAAGGCCACTTACTACACTTTCCATATGATTGCCTTCCATTTCCATTACTTCCCAGCCAAAAGCTTCCCATTTATCGCGTAGACTGCCTAGCGACAATACATTTTCAACATCTCCATCAATTTGACGGCCGTTGTAGTCAATCACAGAAATTAAATTGTCAACCTTATTGGCAGAAGCATACATAGCTGCTTCCCAGATTTGCCCTTCTTGCAATTCACCATCGCCATGTAGGCTGTACACCATACGGTTGTCGTTATTGAGTTTTTTGGCTAATGCTGCACCCACGGCTACTGACAACCCCTGTCCTAAAGAACCTGAGGCCACTCGAATGCCGGGGAGTCCTTCCTCTGTAGCAGGGTGCCCTTGCAGGCGGGTATTCAGTTTCCTAAATGTATCCAATTCATTTACTTCAAAGTAACCGCTGCGTGCAAGAACACTGTACCATACAGGTGATATATGACCATTAGAAAGGAAAAACAAATCTTCATCTACGCCATCCATCTGGAATTGCTTTGGATTATGCTCCATAATTTCAAAGTACAGCGCTACAAAGAAATCAGCACAACCTAATGAACCACCTGGATGCCCTGAATTAACAGCAGCAACCATTCTTAAAATATCTCTACGCACTTGTGATGCAGTGCGTTCTAATTCTTCAATTGAAGGCATTGAATCGTAGTTTTGTTAAGGTTTCAAACTAAATACTGGGATGAATTAATGCTCAAAAGTAATTGAATTTTCTACCTATTATTTTCGATGTTAATAACTTTTGAAAAGTAGGAATGAACGAAAAACACCTTATTTCAATAAAAAAGCTAAAAAAACCATCTGCATAACTATCAGATTTTGAGGTAGTTGTGTTTTTTGATGAAAAAAAAAGTGCTTTTTTTGCCTACCCCATGCAACCATTTGGAGTAAGATTTCGTCCTTATGTTGATTTTGCGCACCGCTATTGCTTTATTTTTTACTTAGATGCATGTAATATCAAGCGCAATTGTTCTTCTGATCTTGAGTCCGTTCCGAAGGAGGCGTTGGTGTAACCTTACCAATGTCTCCGACTCAAGTCAGAAGCTAAAGGAAGAACGGATAAAGGAAATTATGGCTGAAAGCATGTTTAGGCTTTGTATAACAGCTACAAATTTGATTCGGTTTTCATTTAGAAAAAAATAAATTTGCAGCAACTGTTAAACCAATTAAAGTAAACATTACCATGAATCTTAAAATTGTCGCTACCACTTTTGCTTTTACGCTTGGCATACTCTCACTTTCATATGCCGGGCACGACCATCACGACCACAATGAATTAATTAACTCTCCTCAGGTAAAGAAAGATAAAGGACTAACCTTTATTAAGAATAACAGGCAGTGGGGGAACAGTGTTTTATATCGTGCCAATATTAATGGCGGGTTTGTTTGGTTGGAAAATAACCGAATGACTTATGCATTCTTGAATGCTGCGGATGTGGATCAATTTCATAAGCAATCGCATGATAAAGACCCCATTGTAAAAAAGGCAGCCGACGACTTACCTATTCACGGTCATATTTTCAATGTTACCATGGAAGGCGCTAACCTTCAGACCGTGGTGCATGGAGAAGGCAAACAAGCCACATACAACAACTATTACATTGGTAACGACCCGGCTAAGTGGGCCAGTATGGTGCCTTTATATAAAGGAGTACATTACAGTAACGTGTACAAAGGAGTTGACTTAAAGGTATACAGTGCTGAAGGCAACTATAAATATGATTTTGTAGTAGCTCCAAATGCCGATGTGAATCAAATTCGCTTGTCATATCAAGGACAGGAGGCATTACAATTAGATCATGGAAACTTGATTGTACAAACCTCGGTAACCGATATTGTGGAGCAAAAACCATACGCCTATCAGGTAATTGATGGGAAAAAAGTACAGGTGTTATGCAACTATAAGTTGGATGGCACTCGAGTTTCCTTTGAGTTTCCTGCAGGGTACGACAAAAATAAAGCATTGATCATTGATCCTACTGTTATCGCATCTACCTATTCCGGTTCTACTGCCACTATTTATGGGCATACAGCTACTTATGATAATGCTGGTAATATATTCTCAGCAGGAGCTGGTTTTGACCCAGGAGGACTTCCAACTACGGTAGGAGCATTTCAAACTACTTATGGTGGAGGACGAGAAGTATGTTTGAACAAGTATAACCCAGATGGCTCTGTCTTAATTTACTCTACTTATGTTGGAGGTGCTGGTGATGATTTTCCTCACAGTTTGGTGGCGAACGGTAACGATGAACTGTACATTTTAGGAACTTCTGTTTCAGCCGATTACCCTACTACAGCGGGTGCTATTGACGAAACATTTAATGGTGGTGGTACTGGTGGAGACCCTGACTTTGTGGTTACCAAGTTGAATGTAAACGGTACCGCGCTTATTGGTTCTACTTATATTGGTGGTGCAGGAAGCGACGGACAAAGTAACATTGCTATTAACTATGGAGACCAGTATCGTGGTGAGATAATTGTAGATGCAAGCGATAATGTTTATGTATCGTCTGTATCTCGCTCTAGCGACTTCCCTGTAACTGCAGGAGCATTCCAAACCACCCATGGAGGCCAGCAAGACGGAGTAGTATTTAAAATGAATTCTACCTTAACCTCATTGACCTGGGCTACCTACTTAGGTGGTGCTTTAAACGATGCAGCTTATGGTATTAAGATACACGACGATGGAGATATTTATGTTAGTGGTAGTGCAGGTGATAGCAATTTCCCTTCTACACCGGGTTCTGCTTTTCCTAACTACATTGGTGGAGCGAACGATGGTTTTGTGGTAGAGTTATCTCCCGACGGAAGTACGATGAACAATGGAACGTTTTTCGGAACTGCAGGTCAGGATCAGAATTTCTTTATTCAAATTGATCGTTGGGGTGATGTATTTGTAATGGGACAAAGTGATAATGCAGTTACCGCTACCCCAGGTGCATACGTTGGTCCTAACACAGGTTCTTATGTCTTTAAAATAGATCCTGACCTTTCGGCAGTTAGTGTAGTAACTACTTATGGTAATTTTGCACCTACTGCCTTTTTGGTGGATGAATGCGATAATATTTATGTAGCAGGACACGGAGGGGTAAGTGCGCTTTCAGGATTTGATGTAACTGCAGATGCAATTCAAGCTACTGGAGCTGGTTTTTACCTGATGGTATTACAGCCAGATGCTGCCGGGTTGCTGTTTGGTACTTATTATGGCAATGCAGGCGCACACGTAGATGGAGGTACTTCTCGTTTCGACCGTAGGGGAGTAGTTTACGAGAACTGCTGTTCGAGCCCTGGTTCACCAACCACAGCATGGTCTTATGACCCATCCACTACCGTTGGTTGGGACAGCTATGTGTTTAAGATTGATATGGAGCAAGCAGGAGTAATTGCTAATGCCAATGCCAACCCTGGCTTTATTGGTTGTGCACCATTTGATGTGACTTTTTCTAATAACGGAGGGGTATCGCCCGACCACTTTTGGGATTTTGGAGATGGCAACACATCTACCGACCCTAATCCAAACCATACTTATGTTAACCCAGGCAACTACACTGTAATGTATGTGGCCATCGACTCTAACAGCTGTAACCTGGCAGATACCGCCTATGTAACGGTAGTGGTAAATACTCCACAATCGTTCTCAGCATCGTTGAACTTCGATCCATGGGACCCTTGCGATCCAATTTTTAACATTACAGGGGCGTTTACAGGAACAGGAGCTGATTCTATTGTATGGGACCTGGGTGATGGTAATACTATTGTAGATACTGCTATCAACTATACTTATGCCGATACAGGAACCTACATCATTACCATGACAGCTTATGATAATGCATGTGGCAATGTGGGCACGATAACCGACACCATAACCTTTTATGGAGGAGGCATTATTGCCAACGCGGATGCTTCGCCCAACCAATCGGGATGTTTGCCGTTTACAGTGCAATTTTCGAACAATGGAGGAACCACACCTGATCACTTCTGGGATTTTGGTGATGGTAATACATCTACCGATCCTAATCCACAGCACACGTATACTACCGCTGGAATTTTTGATGTAATGTACATTGCTATTGATACAGCCAGTTGTAATGGTGCAGATACTTCTTATGTAACTGTTACGGTAGATCAACCACTGACATTCTCAGCATCATTGGATTATGTGCCTGGCGACCCGTGTACTGATACCTTGTTGGTGAACTTTGACTTTACCGGTACTGGTGCCGATTCGTTGATTTGGTACATTGGTGGTGATACCATTTACAATACTACCAGCGTAAGTCACACTTATCAAGTAACAGGAACTTATACTGTTACCTTGATTGCCATGGATCTTACTTGTAACAACACTGAAACTATTACGCAAACAGTGGTACACGAAGGGGGCTCGGTAGACAATCAGGTATTGATTCCGAATGTATTTACACCGAATGCCGATGGTATTAATGACTTCTTTACCATTTTCTACCCGAACAATCCAAACTACCCGATTTCGGATGATATGGAGGTGTACGAGATGACCATCTTTAACCGATGGGGTAGAAAGGTATTTGAAGCTTCTACAGAAGAACCTTATTGGGACGGGCAGTTGGAAGACAATACTACTGCCGAAGGAGTTTATTACTACATTATTAAATACAAAGCCGCTTGTGTTCAGGGAGCCGAAGAAGTTGAGGTTACCGGGCATGTAAGCGTATTAAGATAACAGGCTGTTTCGACTAGCTGCTATACAACCCCGATCTTCTAATAACTGAAGGTCGGGGTTCTTTTTGCGCAAATAATTGCGATTAGTTTTATCTTTGCCCCCCAAAACAAATAAATCATGGCACTAAAATGCGGAATTGTTGGCTTGCCCAACGTAGGGAAATCCACTTTGTTTAACTGTTTATCGAACGCTAAAGCACAGTCGGCAAATTTTCCTTTTTGCACCATTGAACCTAATGTAGGCACCATTACTGTTCCTGATGAGCGGTTAGAGAAGTTGGAGGCGTTGGTAAAACCTCAGAAAGTTTTACCAACTACGGTAGAGATTGTAGACATTGCCGGTTTGGTGAAGGGGGCAAGCAAGGGAGAAGGTTTAGGCAACCAATTCCTGGGCAATATTCGTGAAACAGATGCCATTATTCATGTGTTGCGTTGCTTCGACGATGGCAATGTGGTGCATGTAGATGGTTCGGTAGATCCAGTGCGCGACAAGGAAGTGATTGATACAGAGCTGCAATTAAAAGATTTGGAAACGGTGGACAAGCGCATTCAAAAAATAGAGCGTAAAGCCAATTCTGGAGACAAAGAAGGCAAGAAAGAGTTGGATGTGCTTGAAGCGTACAAAGCACACCTTGAATCTGGTAAATCGGCACGATCGGTACCGTTGGAGAAGGAGCAAAAGGCTTTTGCCAAAGAGTTAAAGTTGTTGACCGAGAAACCTATTCTATATGCTTGCAACGTGGATGAGGCATCGGTGGTGAATGGTAATGCTCATGTAGAAGCAGTAAGAGAAGCCGTGAAAGATGAAAACGCAGAAGTGTTGATCATTGGAGCAGGCATTGAAGCCGACATTGCCACATTAGAATCGTACGAAGAACGCCAAATGTTTCTGGAAGATTTGGGGTTGGAAGAAGCGGGGGTGAGTAAACTTATTACTGCTGCTTATAGGCTATTGGATCTTTCTACCTATTTCACTGCAGGCGAAAAAGAGGTACGTGCCTGGACCATTACTACTGGCATGACTGCACCGCAAGCAGCTGGGGTAATTCATACCGACTTTGAAAAAGGCTTTATTCGTGCCGAAGTAATTAAGTACGACGACTATGTGTCGTTGGGTTCGGAGCAAGCGGTAAAAGAAGCCGGGAAGTTAAACATCGAAGGAAAAGAATATGTGGTGGAAGATGGTGATGTGATGCATTTCCGTTTCAACGTTTAACCCTTTTTTACCAACCCATAAGTAATTTCCGCCAATTCCTCAATGGGGTTTACCACCCCTCATGCATGCTTTTTAAGCGTTGCCTAATGACCTGGCTTGCCATGGCATAACTTAAAACAAGCATTATGAAAGGAACTGCAAGTATCATATTATCGTATAGAGGGTTTTTTGAAGCGATTCTTGCATTGAAAGAACTGGATTGGGTTCCGTGTAATGCCTGAGTTTTCAGGAAAAAACGTTGAAAACTATGTTGATAAAAAGTCGGGATAAACTGCCCGGCTTTTTTGGTTTCCTATTATTTTTACACCTTCCAATTCCTCTATAATAACATGGCTAATTCGAACTATACAGAAGACAATATACGCTCACTCGACTGGAAAGAGCACATCCGATTACGCCCGGGGATGTACATTGGTAAGTTGGGCGATGGTGCAGCACAAGACGATGGGATATACATCCTGGTAAAGGAGGTGATCGACAACTCCATCGATGAATTTGTGATGGGTAACGGCAAAAAGATTATCGTAAAAATTAAAGACCAACGGGTAAGTATTCGCGATTATGGGCGGGGCATACCGTTGGGGAAGGTGATTGATTGTGTTTCTAAAATCAATACCGGTGGTAAGTACGATTCCAAAGCATTTAAGAAGTCGGTAGGGCTCAATGGGGTAGGTACCAAGGCGGTAAACGCATTGTCGTATTACTTTAAAATTGAATCGGTGCGCGAAGGTGAATTGAAACGTGCTGAATTTGACCAGGGTGAGTTGATCGAAGACCTGCCACTCGAAAAAACCGATCAGCCTAACGGTACTTATGTGGAGTTTGTGCCCGATAAGAATGTGTTCAAGAACTTTGGGTTTCGCATTCCTCATGTGGAGCGATTGTTGTGGAACTATTGTTACCTGAACCGTGGCTTGTCGATTCACTTCAACGGCACACGCTACCACTCTAAAAATGGGTTGCTCGACTACCTCACCGAAAACATGAGTGGCAATACATTGTATCCCATCATTCACCTGGAGGGCGAAGACATTGAAATTGCATTTACCCATACCAGCACTTATGGCGAAGATTACTCTTCGTTTGTAAATGGACAGCATACTACCCAGGGTGGTACACACCAGTCGGCTTTTAGAGAGGCGGTAGCACGGGTAATTAAAGATTTCTTTGGCAAAAACTACGACGCCACCGATATTCGTGCTTCGATGACCGCAGCCATTAGTGTAAAGGTGATGGAACCGGTATTTGAATCGCAAACCAAAACCAAGCTGGGCTCGCAAGAGGTAGAGCCAGGAGGACAGTCGATGCGTGCCTTTGTGCTTGATTTCCTTAAAGAGAAGCTCGATAACTTTTTGCATAAAAATCCGCAGGTGGCTGAGGCCATTGAGAAAAAGATTAAGCAAAGCGAAAAAGAGCGTAAAGAGCTTTCGGGCATCCGTAAGTTGGCACGCGATCGTGCTAAGAAAGCCAACTTGCACAACAAGAAGTTGCGCGATTGCCGCGTACACTACAACGATCAGAAGAACGACAAACGCGAGGAAACTACCATCTTTATTACCGAGGGTGATTCGGCCAGTGGGTCGATTACCAAATCGCGTAATGTAAGTACACAGGCGGTATTTAGCTTACGTGGTAAACCGTTGAATTCGTACGGGCTTACCAAAAAGGTAGTGTACGAAAACGAGGAGTTTAACCTGATACAAGCTGCTTTAAACATTGAAGATGGCATTGAAAATTTGCGCTACAAGCACATTGTAGTAGCTACTGATGCCGATGTGGATGGCATGCACATTCGTTTGCTCTTACTGACCTTCTTCTTGCAATTTTTTCCAGAGTTGGTGCGACAGGGGCATGTGTACATCTTACAAACACCACTGTTTAGGGTACGCAACAAAAAAGAAACCATTTACTGTTACTCTGAAGAAGAGAAGCAAGCTGCTATGGCTAAGCTGGGGCGCAACCCTGAAATTACTCGATTTAAAGGGTTGGGAGAAATTTCGCCCGATGAATTTAAAATGTTCATTGGTGAAGACATGCGGTTGGAGCAAGTCACCCTGGGTAAGCAGGCTTCCATCGAGGAATTACTGTCGTTCTACATGGGCAAAAACACACCCGACCGGCAAACCTTCATCATCGAAAATCTTAGAGTAGAAAAAGACCTGGTAGAAGAAGAGGTATAAATTATGAGTGAAGAACAAAACGAAACACCGGAAGAGCAAGAACCGCAAGACAACCAGCAAAACGAAGGCACTGCCGACGATGCTGCTGATGCTATCGATGATGGTGGCGACGACGATGACAACGACATTGCCGATGGGGAAAATATCATTCCCGTTTCGGGCATGTATCAAAACTGGTTCCTCGACTATGCTTCTTATGTTATTTTAGAGCGTGCTGTACCTGCCCTCAACGATGGGTTGAAACCTGTACAGCGTCGTATTATGCACTCCTTAAAGGAATTGGACGATGGTCGTTACAACAAGGTGGCCAACGTTATTGGTAACACCATGAAGTATCACCCCCATGGCGATGCTTCGATTGGTGATGCCATGGTGCAAATTGGACAAAAAGACATTTTAATAGATACCCAGGGAAACTGGGGAAATATATTAACTGGCGATGGAGCTGCTGCTCCACGTTACATTGAAGCACGCCTCTCTAAGTTTGGCAACGAGGTGGTGTTTAATCCTAAAACTACCGAGTGGCAATCGTCTTACGATGGTAGAAATAAAGAGCCGGTGCATTTGCCCATAAAATTTCCGCTGCTATTGGCGCAAGGAGCCGAGGGTATTGCGGTAGGGCTGGCTTGCAAAATGTTGCCGCACAACTTTGTGGAGCTCATCGATGCTTCGATCGACATTCTAAAGGGCAAGCGCACCAATATTTTGCCTGATTTCCCTAATGGTGGTATGGCCGATTTTACCAACTACAACGATGGGTTGAGGGGTGGTAAGGTGCGTGTGCGTGCGCGCATTAAGCAGGTAGACAAGAAAACCTTAATGATTTATGAAATACCGCATGGTACTACTACCAGCAGTTTAATTGAATCGGTGTTGAAGGCCAACGATAAGGGCAAAATAAAGATTCGCAAGATTGAAGATAATACTGCGGAGTTTGCTGAAATTATGGTACACCTACCTACTGGTGTATCGCCCGAAAAGATGTTGGATGCGTTGTATGCCTTTACCGATTGTGAGATATCTATTTCGCCTAACGCTTGTGTGATTGAAGACGATAAACCACGGTTTGTTGGTGTGAACGAAATGCTTAAGATTTCTACCAACCGCACGGTAGATCTGTTAAAAATGGAGCTCGACATTCGCCTGGCCGAGTTGAACGAGCAGTGGCATTTTGCCTCACTCGAAAAAATCTTCATCGAAAATCGTATTTACCGAGATATTGAAGAAGAGGAGACCTGGGAAGGGGTAGTAGGTGCCATTGATAAGGGAATGCACAAATACGTGTCGACCCCCTCGCGCAACAACAAATCGAAAGCAGCCATTGCTTTGCACCGCGATATAACGGAAGATGACATTACCCGCCTTACAGAAATTCGCATTAAGCGGATTTCTAAATTCGACAGCTTTAAGGCTGATGAAAGCATTAAGAAGTTGGAAGATGCCATTGCAGAGGTAAAACACCACCTCGAGCACCTGGTTGATTTTGCCATTGATTACTTTAAACGATTAAAAGATAAGTATGGCGAAGGACGCGAGCGCAAAACAGAAATTAAAACCTTCGATACCATTTCGGCCAAGAAAGTAATTGTGGCCAACAAAAAACTCTACGTAAACCGTGAGGAAGGCTTTATTGGTTGGGGCTTGCGTAAAGATGAATTCTTAAGCGAGGCGTCGGAAATCGATGATGTTATTGTGTTTAAGCGCGATGGCACCATGATGGTTACCCGTATTGCCGATAAGAAGTTTGTGGGTAAAGACATTATTCATGCTGGTGTATGGAAGAAAGGCGACGACCGCACCATTTACCACATGATTTATCAAGACGGTACCACTGGCCCGGCCATGATGAAGCGTTTTGCTGTAAAAAGCATCACGCGCGACAAAGAATACCCATTGACCAAGGGCTCCAAAGGCTCGAAGGTGGTGTACTTTAGCTGTAACCCTAACGGCGAGCGCGAAATAGTTACCGTACACCTACGTCCGCGCCCCAACATTAAAAAGTTGCGCTTCGATGTTGATTTTAGCGAATTGGCCATTAAAGGCCGTGGAGCAGGAGGGAACCGGGCTTCGAAGTATTTGGTAAGCAAGGTGGTGCAAAAAGAAGTGGGTGGCTCTACGCTAGCAGCCCGCAAAATATGGTTCGACGATGTGGTACAACGCCTCAACGATGAAGGCCGTGGCCGCTTGTTGGGCGCCTTTAAGGGCGACGATAAGATATTGACCATTTACGAGTCGGGGCATTACAAGCTGACCTCGTTTAACTTACTTACCCGTTTCGAAGATGGGTTGAAAATTATTGAAAAGTGGAACCCCGAAAAACCCATTGCAGCAGTATACTGGGATGGAGAGAAGGAGTTATATTTTGTAAAGCGCTTTGCCGCTGAATCGCCTTTCGAGAAAATGAATATTTTCATTAGCGAAAGTGAAGGTTCGCACCTGGCTACTGTGCAAACGGGCATCAACCCCAGGGTAAGCATTGTGTACAGCAAACGATACAAGGAAACCAAAAACAAGGCCGATAAAGAAGTGGTGCTGAACGACTTTATTGATATAAAAGGCGTAAAAGCACAAGGCAACAAGCTTACGGCACTGGCGGTGAAAGAAGTGGTAGAGTTGCCACCGTTAGAGGGAGAGGAAATAGATGTAGAAGCGCAAATTGCAGCGGAAGAAGCCGCTGCAAAAGGAGGGGGAGACGAAACTACTGAGGGAGAAAATTTAGAAGGTGAAGCACCAGAAGGAGAGGAAGCTGCACCTGCAGGCAATAAAGATGCCGATGCTGAGGCACAAGCGTTGATTGCTGAAGCGAAAGCGAAAGCAGCGGCACAGGAGGCTAAACCAACTGAAGTACCTGATGAGACACCCGAATCAACTCCTGAACCAGCACCCCAAAAGGCAAAGGCTAAACCAGCGCCAAAGCAAGAAACAACAGGAGAGAAAGTAGGGTCGCAAGATTCTGAAAAACCCATCACAGTAGAACTGTCGGTAGATGATGAACCAACGCCTCCTCAAGAAGAGAAAAAGGAAAAGAAAAATCCTATTAAGCCGGCAGATGAAGACGATGAGGCCGAGCAGATGAGCTTGTTTTGATGAGTGTATAGAAGATAGTATTGTTACAATAGTTGAGCGCATGAGGTAATCTCATGCGCTTTTTTATTTGATGCTGTGGGGGTGGTAAATGGAGGATGGTTAATGGTGAATGTGAAATGCCCCGATAGCCATCGGGATGCCTTCGCAGGAGTGGGGTGACGCGTGGGGGAGTAATGAGTAGCTAGTAGAGTGGAATGTGGAGGGATGCTAAACGGTATGCTAATCATTGCAACCGTCATTGCGATCCGCCTTAGGCGGAGAAGCAAGCTCCTAAGGCATATTTGCTGCTAATAAAGGGAGATAAAGTATGTGTGTCGACTCGTCTCATGTCGGGCAGACAAGCTCAGCCTGATGTAAGGGGCGTGTTAAGGGAATAGAGGTATAAGGTGACGTGAAATGGTTAATGCTCCGATAGCCATCGGGGTGCTTGCGCAGGGAGAATGCGTAAAGTGGGGGTAGTTGCACGGTGAGGCAACAAAGCGAAGTAGTGTTTATCCAGGTTTTACTGCTTTACTATTCTTCTAAAAGCGATACGATCTTCTTGTTGAATGGAAAGGATGTAAATACCCGCTGGTAAATGGCCAATACCAATGGTATTACGATCGGCTGGCAATTGATAAGACTCTAGTTGTTTTCCATCTGGGGTGTAAAGCGTTAGCCAGGCACCTGACAATTGAGGCATTTCGATGTTAACATGTTGATGGGCAGGATTAGGGGAACATTGTAATGTTTCAAAGCCTGCTTCTTGCTCGGGTGTACTCAATATATTGCCTCCAATTTCGGTGCCCTTTTTATAATACTCTAACCGGGTAAAGTGGCCTGTATAGTTGCCCGTTCCTACAAAAGAATTCAGTGATGAACCACATCCCTCCACATAATGGAGCATGGTAATGCTTTCGGTAATAGAGATGTTGTGCTTGTTGATTTGCCGGCCATTAAAGTATACGTTATCATCGTATACTGTAATGGTGCCAAAACCGCCAATAATAGGATCGGTTAAGTTGGTGTAGTATACCGAATCGGTGTAGTTGGTAGTGGTCCAGGAGCTGCTGCCATAAGGCTTGTCGTGTTGCACTACACTTCTATGGTAAACCACCGTGTCGTTGTTAGTGGTGAAGTACTTTCCGGTAATTTCTACTTCTGTTCTGATGCTATCGGGCTGAAACCCATAATCTTGCCTATACAGGTAATGAAAAATATCACCGATATCATAATCGTATACTTCAGCAACGGTAGATACTTGTTGTGCTTTTACTGGAGTAGAAAATGCTCCTATACAAAGTAAGCAACACGATAAAAGCGTTGCACGGTAAAAGCATTTTACGAGTGAGTTGTTTTGAGAGCGTTGCATTTGGAGACGTTTTAGTACTCCTAATTTAACGCTTTTCCCTGGATGTAGGGCGCATACAATCAGGCAAAAACTGCTATTCTTAGTTATTGCCACCATTAATATGCTGATAAATCGATGCTTACTGTACACAAAAACTGCCCGGTTGTGGTGGTAGTGTGCCCTTTTATAAAGTGGAAACCCAATCGGTAGGATGCCTATTCCTTCCCCATTAGTTTTGTTATGCCTGTCTCATACACCAGGCACTAACTTTATAACCCCATTATTATGAAAAAGATTCTACTCTTAACCCTTCTTTGTTTAACAGTTTCACTCGGGTATGGCCAGGCTTTCGAAATCAGCAAATGCGAAAAAATGATTACCACCCTCGAAAAGCAAACTACCCCCGATGCGTTGTCGAAATCGTATAATGTTAAGTACGCCAAAGACAACCTTGCTACACTCCGAAAAAACATCGATGCGATTAAGAAGAAAGATGCTTCTTACAATGTGTCGGCTTTTGAGGCCAAATACAAAGAGTTTGATAACAGAATAAAAAACCCAGGTGCTGCTTCGGGTTCCAGCTCAGGCAGCTCTAGCGGAAGCTCCAGTTCTTCTTCTGGCAATTCGAGCAGTAGCAGTTCCAGTGCTGCAAGTGGCGAGTACAATGGCCCGGCAAAAAGTTCAGTGTTTTATTGGCACAAGCACAAAAAGAACATCGAAACGGCATTGGCCAACGAAAAAACCAAGTGTGCCTGGGGCAAAGATTTGGAGAAAATCGACATGTATAAAGAGCGCATTAAAAAGCAAGATCCCGATTACTACAATACCTTGCAAATTGATAAGCATTACGCCTTTTTCATGGAAAAGAAAGATGAGTGTGTAGCTGCTGCTCAGGCTAAAAACGCACAGCGCAAAGCAGAGCTAGAAGAATGGCAAAAAAATGGTAGGCCCAGTCGCCTGGGTATGGCTAAGATGACGTTAACCACTTCGCCCGACCTTATATTTACGGTGGAGAGCGGTGCCAAAACCATTAAAGAGCTCCTGCCCGGCAAACCGATGACGGAGGCAGAGGTGAAAAAGATGATTGAAGAAGAAGGCGGATACCGTCCTGACCTTGATCATACGCAAGGCTTTACCGATCGTAGGGCCAATATCTTCATCTACATCGATGGCAAATTTGTGGAGCCTAAATCGAACTACAAACAACTCGACTGGTTGGTGGCCGATTTTGACCGGTACGAAGAAAAGGGATATACAGTGGCTTTGGCACCCACAGAAGCTTTCTTAAAAAAGTACGATGCGTCGAACCTCAAAACCAGGGACGAGTACTATGATTACGATAAAAAAGGATTTGATGCTGCTCTTTGGCGGGTACATTTGGCCGAAAAATTAGCGGCCATGGATGGTCAGCACACCGTAAGAGTAGTGGTAGGCAAATTGGGCGGCCCGTCATCACACGGAATTCCCTACGAAATCATGTACGAGGGCAAAGAAACCGTTAATATCAATGCATCGCTTAAAAGTACATTGAAGGCTAAGGTAAAGGCCTACGAAAAGATTTTGGAAGACTACAACATCTTGGGTGTTGATATAGTAAGAATGCCTAAAGCCTTGAAGCAAGATGCTGCGCTAGCGGCGTTGGCCAAAAAGTGGGGCAACGATGGTAAATACAGTTTCTTACGTTTTTCGTTGCGCACCGACTGGGTGATTGTAAAGCATGCGCTTACTGGTATTCCTTTGCGTAAGGAGTGCCGCGGTGCTGTTGCGTTAAAGAATAACGAAACCAATAAATGCTACATCAACTGGGTGTTGTTTACGCAACAGTACAACGGTTCGGGTTATGAAGCCACCAAAGTAGGTAGGGATGGCTTTGGAAAACAAATTAATTGCAACAACGTGGATAAGTAGTTCACTTTTTCATGGCTAGGAGAGGGGATCGTTTTAGGGTGATCCCTTTTTTTGTTGGTTTTCCGCTCGGTCTTCGATACAATTTGCTTCACTTTCGTTCAGCAAATCACTCAGACACTTGCTATATTACCTGGTTAACTGTTGAAACAACTGGGTGAGTGTCTGAGTGGCTCGGCCATTAGACGAAGTCGTATGGCAGGGTTGTATCGAAGACCGAACCTTATGAGGGTTAATGCGTATTAAAACGGGTGTTGTTTTATGTGTATATACTCCAATGTAATGATGATTCTTACTATGTAGGTTTCACCAACAACCTTGACACTCGTTTAAAGCAACATAATGCAGGGCATTATCCTAATGCACATACTGTAAACCGCAGACCGGTGAAATTAGTATGGCATTCTTTTTTTAATGATGCGGAACAGGCCTTACAAGTGGAAAAACAATTGAAAGGATGGTCAAGAAAGAAGAAGGAAGCCCTTATTAATGAACAATGGGAACTACTACCCAAACTTGCTAAAAAGCACTTTGGGAGGTGATTCCGCTCGGTCTTCGATACAATTTGCTTCACTTTCGTTCAGCAAATTACTCAGACACTCGCTTCATTTTGATAGTGCCAGACTTTTCAACAAGTACTGTTGTCTGAATGATCACAAGGCCGATCGCTTGCCCCGAAAGGAACCAACCTGCCCGTCTGACCAGGCGGGGAAGTTAAGGCTTCGCGATCTTTCAGATAGTACTACACCTCTGATTTTCTCGCTCGGTCTTCGATACAATTGAATGCTCACAGGTTCGCATCCAATCACTCAGACACTCGCTTCATTTTGATAGTGCCAGACTTTTCAACAAGTACTGTTGTCTGAATGATCACAAGGCCGATCGCTTGCCCCGAAAGGAACCAACCTGCCCGTCTGACCAGGCGGGGAAGTTAAGGCTTCGCGATCTTTCAGATAGTACTACACCTCTGATTTTCTCGCTCGGTCTTCGATACAATTGAATGCTCACAGGTTCGCATCCAATCACTCAGACACTCGCTTCATTTTGATAGTGCCAGACTTTTCAACAAGTACTGTTGTCTGAATGATCACAAGGCCGATCGCTTGCCCCGAAAGGAACCAACCTGCCCGTCTGATCAGGCGGGGAAGTTAAGGCTTCGCGATCTTTCAGATAGTACTACACCTCTGATTTTCTCGCTCGGTCTTCGATACAATTTGCTTCACTTTCGTTCAGCAAATCACTCAGACACTTGCTTCATTTTGATAGTATCAGACTTTTCAACAAGTACTGTTGCCTGAATGATCACAAGACCGATTGTTTGCCCCGAAAGGAACCAACCTGCCCGTCTGGTCAGGCGGGAAAGTTAAGGCTTCGCGATCTTTCAGATAGTACTACACCTCTGATTTTCCGCTCGGTCTTCGATACAATTTGCTTCACTTTTGTTCGGCAAATCACTCAGACACTTGCTTCATTTTGATAGTATCAGACTTTTCAACAAGTACTGTTGCCTGAATGATCACAAGGCTGGTCTTCAATAAGGTTACAACACCACCGTTATTTTTCGCTTGCGGTATTTTTCAAGGGTTTGGAGTTGGCGCGCTGTTTTGCGTTCCCAGTGTTGTTGTACTTTAGGTATGGTGCCGCGGTGGGTTTGCTTGTCGTAGCGTTGCTGTGCTGCCCGCCATGCAGCATCAATGCGTTCGAAAATGGCTTGTATTTGCTGTTCTACCTCTTGCATGGTGCCGGGTTTTAGTTCTTGCTTAAAGGCGCGGTTTAGTTTGCGGGCATACAGTTCGGTAAGGTTAAAATGCAGTTGCTCGTGTTGCAGCAGGTCGGACGTTACGTGTTTTACTTTCCACGATTTCTCCGGATGAAACAAGGCACTGATGTCAATTTGTACTACTGTGCCATATTTTTGCACGCCCACTACGGCATATTTGTAATTGAGCGAGGTGCGGCACAATGCTTTGGCGTTGTGTTCGTGGGGTTCTGGAGCTGCTTTAAAATCGTTCCATTGCAGCGAAGTAGAGGGGTGCCATGCCAAAGGCTGCTGCCCCATAACAGCGCAATAACCAATACATAACAGTAAGCATAAGCACCACCTCATGTTTATTAGATGCAAAGGTTTTATGGATTCCATAAAATGGGGTGAGCTTTCCACAACCCGATGAACAGTAAATGTTTATCGGGAGGTTACTTCGGCAATGCTAACACTATGCCTTGTAATGACGTAACTCGCGACGTAAGGGTGCAGCTCTATATAAGAAATAGGAGGAGGTGGGCACTACCTGTCAAACTGTTGCAACATCGTATTCACTTTCAACATTGCCTCATCGTTCAACGGCAAAAACCTTTCCCACCCTTCTTCGGTAACCGGAATTTTATAAACGTGCCCCTCGCTACTGGTAGCCATGGCAAAATGCCCTGAGGGAGTAATGGATAGGTGAATGAATTCGGGTTTGCCCCATACGCTTTCCAGGTCGAGTTCGTAGCGTGGGCCGGGCGAAACGTTGTAGCGCCAGTAGGTATACACGGTCGAGCCATTGGCTACAATGGCACCACGCACTTCGGTTAAGGCCCTTCCTACCCTCGCTTTTTCTTGAAATTTAAAGGTGGACGTTACGTTTTCTACAGCATCAGAAGAAACAATGCCGGTAGGGGTAACCAGGTGATATTCCCTATCATTTTTACCAGAACCAATGTCGTAAATGGGGGAGTAGTTGTCCATGTCGCGCGGGTTGTTCCCCATGGTATCAATAAGCGTTACTTTACCGGTATTGCTTACCATTAAAATTTCTTCCGTAGGAAATACATAAGTGGCCGAAGCAATGTTGCGGGGCACGTTACGATCGAGTGTAATCCATCTGCTGTCTCTACCCACATAAAAGTAAAGGGTGCTTCCTCCTTTGCCTGTGGTGGCCAACAAAAGCTCATTGCCCGAAAAGTCGAATTTCATGGATTTCACCTTTTCGTTGCCCGGCACTTTAAACTCACTTATCTCTTCAAAATCGCTGCTCCAAATTGTCACCTGGCGTGTATTGGCCTTGTAAGTAGCAAAAAGGCGACTGTCGTAGCTTAAGGCAATTAAATCTATGTTGGTGGCTATTAATACATTGGGTCCTGTTTGTAAACTGGGAAACGACATAAGGTCATTGTTACCATCTATCACCAAATAATCCCTGTCTTTTAGTTTCCATGCACCTTTTGGGTTGCGCATTACGCCATCGGGGGTAATCCACTGGCCAAGCCGCTGGCGGGGTTGTAGCATAAATGCAAGCTGTTTGTTCTGTATGGGGAAATTTTGCCCTTCGTTGGGCCTATAATCATCGGCTAAGGGCCCCAGTTTGTTATCGAGCTTTAAAATGTGGTAGGCAGGTTCGGCAGTGGTTTCACTGGCATAATACCCACCGTTTTCAAGGTCCATTCTTCGAATTTGAATGGCAGCCTTCGAAATAAGCCCGTGGAAATTGTTGACCCCGGTAATGGCTTTCAACACATCTTGTTCTCGCATCAGTGTGGAGGGCCTGTTGGCTTGTTCTTTTCTGGCGGCATCAAAAGCGTTGTAGGCTTGCACATAATTGTTTGTGCTTTCGTAAATTTGCCCGCTAAATAAGTGCGTAAATACCACCAAATCGCGCTCCAGTGGAGTGCCACCCCTTAAACTTTCTGTCAAATCTTCCAGTCCTTCTGCTGTTTCAATGTCATAGTCAGGATCGCGCAAAAAGGAGAGGATGTGATTAAAGAATTTTATAGCATTTGGGTGTCCCTCGAGCTGTTTTACGACATCGTTCAATTCTATAGCCACTGAAGGATGTAAGGGTTCGGTGGGGAGTTGATCCATAGTGCTTAGCAGTTCTCGGGCTACTGTCTGCCAATCCATCAGGAGGGCTTCTGTTTCCCAATCAATAATCATGGTATACTCCCCAAGGTCTTCCTCCATCACAACTTCTATGTTGTTAATAGGGGCAAAGTCGTTGATGAGTTCTCCAGAGTTGGGATGAATCCAATTTCCCCTCAAGGCTTCCCGGCTGAGGTTGCCCATATATTCTCCTCCAAAATTGTTTGATGCTACACGAATCACCACATTGCCCGTGCTGCCACTAAGGGCTGTATCGCTGTCTACAGCCAAAAATTCTGTGTTTACATCCGCCAGAAACTGAGTTTCCCAAATCACTTTAATTTGCTCTATTGCCAACACAAAATTGGTAGCTGCGGCAGAAGCATCAATTTCGCCCTTAACCAGTATTTTAGTGTTTTCTATTTTGCTGTTCAGCTGTTCAAAAGTCATTCCACCCCACGACCATGGCCGATCCAGTGCCGCTTCTTCCGTAGCATTCAATAAAAGATGGAGCACCCTTGCGACAGTAATTTCCCGAAACCAATGAATCAAAAAGCCATTGTTCTCAGGATGGCGTACCATGGCCCTGAAATGACCGTCAGGCCCCTCACGAAGGGCTATAATGTTTTGTCCGTTAATGCTGTTGCTGGTAATAAATAGCTGTTCTACTCCCTCTTCATTGTACCAGGTTTGCTGCAATACTTCCGGCACCGAAGTTTCAGTGATTCGTGTAACGGAATACGAATACTGCTGCATGGTGGCATTGCCGCTCATTACGTTGAGCTGCAATTCATCGCCAGTGCCATCCACACTTAAACATTCAACAACAAGTAAACCAGGATTAACACGCACTACAAACCTAAATTCAATGGTGTCGCCCAGGTGTTGCCGTTGGGTAATGTCTACTTTCGCTTCTTCGTAATTGTATTTCAGGTTGCTATAGCTAAAGTATTCATCGGTAATGGCAATGCCGGGGTTAAGTTCTTCTGCCCATTTGCCTTTAAAGGGCAATTGATTGGGGGTAATGGGGTCCCATTCGTTGATGGTGTTCCAACCCAGCCGGTTGTAAGCGTTTTGTAAGGCGTTGTTGTCACTTTCTTTAAACACGCTAATGGTGTGTTGGTACAGTTCGTCTAACTTGTTGATGGCTTCAACAGTAAGTTGCACAAATGCCGGAGTGCCCGCATTGCAGTTAGAAACGGCACTTCCTTCATTGATGCGGTCGAGTATGCTGTTGCGGTAGTCGGCTCCGAGTATGCGCTGTTCGCTGCTGCTGTAGATGTCTTCGGGGTTTAGTAGGTACTTTTCAAGCGCGGCAGCAATGTTTCCTACGCGCGCCATTACACCAAGGCTATCGCACCCCAACGCACTATAACCATTGTTGTACAACATCCTGTTAAAGGTAAACTGCGCTTCTTCGTAGTTGTTGTTGTGGTAAAGCAAGTAAGGCCACAAGTAGGCTATTGGGCCAATGTCGGCATCTGTTATTTGTGTGGCAAGGTTTTCGATAAGTTCTGCTGGCGAATAAAACCCTGGAAACTGGTTAATGTCTTCCGGAAAGATGGCTTTCGCCAATGGAATAAGTGTGGTGGTGGCTTCTGAGTACTGCTGACTTTTAGCGTAGTACAAGCTCAGTGCATAGCGGTTGTATTTGGTAATGGTATCCATTTGCACCGCTTTATTGCCAAAATAAATGGCACTGTCTATTCGCTCAGCAACAAAGTAATCGTTGGCCAGGGCAGCATAGTACAACCCGCTGTCGGCTTCGTTTTCAAGGTACAGGTATTCGTTGGCATAATGGGTAAGGGGGGGCGGATCGCCCAGGCTCGAAAGCCCCACAATTACGGCCAGCAAAGCCATAATGCCCGATTGTTTCCAGCCCACACCTGCGCGCCAGCCAAGGTAGGGGATACCGCCATAAAACCACCGTTTTTTTAACCACCCAGGCACCAGTTTGCTCCAGCCTGGTTGTTGGGCTTCCTGTACAAATTGGAAGGCAATTTCGTCGGCAGCAATAAGTTTAGGATGAATTTCTTTGAGCCATTTTTGCCCATCTTCATGCATTTTTCCTCGCCCGGGGTCGGCCGCCATGTGGTGGGTACCCGATTGCAGGGCGTATTGGTTGTATGCATACGAGTGCTGATCTACCTTGCCTTTGTCGTCTTCTAGCAGGCCTACCAATAACCGGTGGGTTTTGGTGCGGTAAGGTTCTTCCAACTGCTCCATCAGCTTTAATCGCCATTCTTTAGGAATACGGCCTTCTTTAAACCACGATATCCGCACCAGCTTATGCAGTTGATCGCTGTGATGCCAGCTGCCGTCGGGCTGTAGGTGCTGCCCCAGTTGTAGGGTCAATTCCCAATCAATGTCGGGGTATACGGCCAATGCGCACAGCCATTGAAACAGGTGCTGGCCCAGGTAGGTTTTAAGGGCGCTAAGGTTTTCGGCATCGGGGGCATCGGGCAGGTGTTCGGCCAAATCGTTGGGGCTAATGCTCCATTCGTCTTCCTCGTTCCAAAAGTGACGAATCATAAAGCTGGCACTTTCGTGCAAGGCAGGCAGCACCAGCCAGTGGTCTTTTAATATGGCCTGAAAGTAGTCGGTATTGTTCGGCTTTTCGCGCAAAAACAATGCTCGTTCCGGCCACGCTTCAAAGTGCTTGTGCCACTTGGGCAGCAGTCCGGTAATGGGGTCAAAAAAGTCGACAGCTTCTCCAAATACCAACAGCCGGTGGCGGGGGTGTATTACAATAAGGTCGCTCAACTCCTGGGTGCGTTCGCTAATTACTTCCTGGCAAACTTGCGGGCTTTCGTCGTAAAAGTAGGCCGAAAGGTGCACCTGCTCGCGCGATAGCTCTAAACACAACTGGCGGTAAAAGTGAGCTTCATGGTCGTCGCGCTGCCCGCGCTTAATCAATACCAGGTATTCGCTGGCATGCATGGCCGGGTCGAATACCCAATTTACAAAGCCTCCACTGCGGTTGGTGTTGCGAATGGTTTTAGGGATGTTAAAGTGCTTGTGTTCGCCTTCGCTGCGTCGTTTCAACATGCGGGCGAGTTCTAAAAAGGCCTCGTCGGTAAATACACTAACTTGTTTGGCATTGGCATTTACCCGGTAGTGGAAGGCACCAGTGCCAGGGTCGCGCTCCCATTTTTTGCTGCGCTTGCGGAAGTTTACCTCTACCCATATAAATAGGATAAAAAGAAGCCCTAAAACAACTACCAATGCCCATTTTATGTTGGCATAAAAATTATCGGTGGCAGGGTCGTATAGCAGTTCAGAAAGGTCGGGTGCGTTGGGGGCGTAAGGAGGAAACAGTGTTGTAACGGCTACTTCTTCTTCGCATTCATCCCAGGTGCCATTGTTGTTACGATCTGTACGGTTTTGGCCAGGGTTGCTTACATCCGGGCAAATGTCGCATGCATCGCCAACACCATCGTTATCGCTATCGTTATTGTTGCTGCTTACTTTATCGGGGCACAGGTCTACCACATCGTGTAAGCCATCGCCATCGCTATCGAGCTGCTCGGGGTCGTAAATGGTGGGGGTGCTGTCGTTCACATTCAATATGCCATCACCATCTATGTCGGGGTCGCATGCATTGCCAAGCGAGTCGCCATCTACATTGTATTGATTGGGGTTGGCAATGTTGGGGCAGTTATCGCACACATCGCCTATGCCGTCTTCATCCGCATCCGCCTGGTTGTTGTTGTCAGTGTTACGGCAGTTATCGCACAGGTTGCCTAGCGTATCGTTATCGGTGTTCAGTTGTGTGGGGTTAAATACATCAGGGCAGTTATCGCAGCCATTGCCAATGCTGTCGCCATCAATGTCGTAGGGGTTAGCTGCCACAGTGTCGCCAGCAACACCATCGTTGTTGAGCTGTTTGGGGTTAAATAAGGTGGGGCACAGGTCGCAAGTGTCGCCCATGCCATCGTTATCGGTGTCGGTTTGATCAAAGTTGGCAATGGTAGGGCAGTTGTCGAATGTTTGCGGAATCCAGTCGCCATCGCCAGCATTGCACCAAAAATAACCGCCAACAATAAGGGTTACCAGCAGCGAAAGCAGCAGGTCGCGCACACGCAGCCGCCCTTTGCGGTCGCGCAGCAGCACTTCAAAAAAAGTACTGGTAAACGATTGGTCGGCAATGGATGAGGGGGGAGGGCCACCATCGGGGCCCTTGTCGGTGCCCACCACAAACCAACTGTGGTAAAGGTGGTAGCAAAGTTCCTGTTCGTCTTCGTTGGTGGCAAGCAGGGGCGTAATTTGGTACTTAAATTTTTCAACGGCCGCTGGGGTGTTGGGCTGTACTTTTTTCCACAACAGCATGCATTGCAGGTGGGTATCCACCCCAATTTCAAAGCCGTGCTCGCGCAGGCTTTCAATGAAATTACGCAGTTGCTGTTCCGAAATCACCCGCTACACCGTTAGTCGTTCCACCCAAAGTGTTGCAGCAGTTTAATGCTGTCGGAGTTTTGTTTTACCAACACGGCAAAGCTGCTTTTAATAAAGTGGGCTTCTTCGGTGCTGTATTGGGTGTGGTCGCTGCCATTGGGAAAACGATCGAGCACCACGCGCAGCCAGTTAATGAGTTCGGCCGTAGCGGGTTTTTTCCGCAGGTCTACTTCTTTGCTGCGTACCTTTAAAAACAAATCTACAGCATCGTTCACCTTCTTTTCGGTATCGGCATCCAGCACGGGTTTTTCATCGGCTGTAGCATTGCCATCCCTAAACAAGCGCGAGGTTACAATATCTACCAGCGTTTCTTTGCCCGGAAAATCGATGTGAAAGTATACACAGCGTCGCAAAAAGGCCGAAGGCAGGTTTTTTTCGGTGTTACTGGTAATAATAACAATGGGCCGGTATTCGGGGTTGGCCTCAAACTCATCGTCGGTTTCTTTTACCTTAAAGGCCATGCGGTCCAGCTCCAACAGCAAATCGTTGGGTAAATCGCGCGGGGCCTTATCAATTTCGTCAATAAGCACTACGCGTCGTTTGGGGTTGTTGCCTTTGGTGTCGCGAATGGCAATGCCCAGCGCCTGGTAGGTAATGTAGTCGTTAATGTTTACTTCAGTAGCTTCGCCACGTGCTTTCAGCACTTGTACTTTCTGAAAGTAGCCCAGCGCATCGTGGGTGTATAGCAGGTCTTGCGCTTCAGAGGTCGATTTAACATGAAATTTAAGCACCTTGCCCAAATCAAGCTCCCAGGCAATGCTTTCGGCCAGTGCCGTTTTTCCGGTGCCAGGCTCACCGGTAAGCAGCAAGGGCTGCCCCAGGGCAATGGCTACATTCACCGCTTCGGCCAGTCGGGCAGAAGCGCGGTACCCTTGAGGGTCAATCAGCTGCTTGTTTTCCCGGTATGCAGGAACACCGTTTCCGTTGCGGCCTCCCTGTCCTTTATAACTATTTTCCATGGCTTATTTAATCGTCTGTTGGTTTCTAATATCTTTTATTGTTTGTTCTAATTCGTTTTCTACTTCCAGCATGCTGCGCTTGTCTTTGTGTTTAAAAAACTCGCTAATCCATTGGGCCAGTGTGGTGCTGCGTAGCAGGGTAGGGTCAATGGCACGCCACTTGCGCACGTGTTCTTGCTCTATTTGCTCAAACACGGGCATGGTATGTGCCTTGCCTTCTTTAAAGGCGTTAAATACTTTGTGTAATTTCTTTTGGTCAATGTCTTTCGAAAACCACCGGCCCATGCCTTTCTTTTCGCTGCCTTCAATCAATACAAAAAAGTGTACCGGAAAGGTAAAGCTCCATGCTGCACTGGTCCAGTATTCCACTATCTTTTGCAACGACAGCAGCGCATCCGAAGAAAAGTTTTTGGCCACCCCCATTACCATAAAGTTAATGCCTTTATCGCCCGAAAAGCGTGCCAAATCGGTGCTGGCTGCTGGCGAGTTAAGGGTAGTATTGGTTACCCTTTCTATCATGGCATTGAATTGTGCCAAATCGTAATCGGGGTCGTCTAATGTTCCTTCAAACTGGCCGAGATAGGCTTGTTTAAAGCTGGTGGTTTTATGGTGTTGCTTTACCACAGCTGGCAATTCGTAATGGTGCAGCCGATCTACCAGGCTGTGCATCTGGTCGTCCATTTCGCCATACATAAAAAAGAATTGTGGCGTGTAATGGGGCTGCTTCATGGCAGTGCCCATCAGCTTTCTAAAGTCTTTTACATGGTGGTTGCGGTTCACCAGCTTATGGCCATGGTTGCCCAGTACCGAGCTTACTTCGTGCTGCTCGTAGCGCAGCGGTTTTTTGTCGAGCCACTTTTGCAGGTCGCTGTATATGCCGTTAGCATCATCGGTATTTTCGCCAATAAGAATGGGGTTTTCTAAAAAGGCTAGCAACTGGTGGTTACGCAAGCCAATATCAATGCCGGGCGACATGGCCACCACAAAGCGCAAGGGGTTTTCGCTGTACTGCTTTTTAGCATAGGCAATTTCCAACTCCTGGTAACCATCTATACCGCCTTCCGATATAAGAATGAATAAGGTATTGGTGTGTTGTATGGCTTCTTCAATTTGCCGCTCGAGGCTTACCCCAAAATCTTTTTCGTTTTCGTCGAACCACACGGTGTAGGGCTTGCCGGTTTTGGGGTTGCGCTGCTGCTTAATGGCGGTTACCAATTGCTTCGCCACTGCCATGTCTTTACGACGGTAGGAAAAAAAGAAATCGTATTCGTTGTGGTTAGCCATTTTTATGCTTGCTAAAGATAAAAATAATGAGGAAAGTGCGGGGAGTGAGTGGAGGCAGAAGGATGGGGTAGAAGCTTGCCACTGTCTCGATAGCCATTGAGGTGCCTGCGCAGGAGTGTGGAAAATGGTTAATGTAAAATGTAAAACGGCAAATGGCAAATGGCAAATGGCAAATGGTGGATGTGGAATGCCCTGATAGCCATAGAGGTGCCTGTGCAGGAGTGTGAGCATGAGTAGTGATAAAGCATACAGGAATATTCATTAGGGTACACGTTATTGCGAGGATGAGCAACGCGAAGACGAAGCAAGTACCTGATGTTGCTTTGCTATTGATCGTAAGGGAGTGTGTGGGGTGGGCGTTTCCCCAACGCCTTCCTACGTTCGGGTTGGGGTCGGGTCTTTCGCTATTATCGCTACGTTTTGCTGCATGGCCTTGTATCCTTGTGCGGGGGCTCCTTATGTTGCCCCGCCCAACCAACAAGGCCAAAGCACCAAACCATAGTGGATAGCCGCTGCAGCCCCTAACGCAATTTGGGGGTGTCATTATGTTGTTTCAGTTCTTTTCCCATAAGGCCATTCGAAAGGAATTTCTTCTTACCCGGTTTTCCCTGCCTGCCTATTCCAAAAGGTAGGTCGAGAAAAAAGAAGGAGGCACTCATTAATGAGCAATGGGATTCATTGCCTGAATTGGCTAAAAAACAGTTTAAAAGGGAGTGATTCCGCCTGGGCTTCGATACATCCCGCTTACCAGAAAAACACTCAGCCACTCGCTACATTTGGGTATGCCAATCACCCTTCGTCCTCATTACTCCCCACTCACATCGTCCAATACGCCCTACTCTTTACTCCTGCGCAGTGTCCCGTCTTAAAATAGGTTGAGACCTAATCGAGATTATGTTAAAACCTTTATTCCCCTAACACCTCCTTACGCCCCTTATTCCTTCCAACAACCAGGTCGTCATTAATTTTCATCGGTAACTACATTCGGCCTGCTGCATATATTCGCTACCTTTAAACCAAACAACAGGCAATGAATAGCGAAGCACTCAACCACGAGTTCAAGGGCATGGATTTATCGTTGCTCGATCAGGTATTGAAAGGGCGTTTCACTCCCGGCAGTAAGCTGCTGGATGCTGGTTTTGGCGGTGGCCGCAACAGCTACTGGTTCCTCAACAATGGCTTTGAGGTGCATGGCATCGATGCCAAAGCAAAGGCGGTGCAGCTGGTGCACCAAACATTGCAGGGCATGGGCAAAGCCACCGGTAACTTTGTACTGGGCGAGTTGGAGCAGCTGCCTTATGCCAATGCTACTTTTAATGGCATTATTTGCAATGCGGTATTGCACTTTGCCCAAAGTGAACCCCATTTCTTTAACCTCTTTGCCGAGCTGGTAAGGGTATTGGCTCCGGGGGGCATTTTGTTCATCCGCATGACCTCCAACATCGGCATCGAGCATTTGTTGGGCGAAAGCAACAATGGGGTGTACCGCCTGCCCGATGGCAGCGATCGTTTTTTGCTTACTCGCGAAATGTTAAATACAGTTGTGGCACAGCACCAACTGCAATTTGTAGAGCAACTCAAAACAGTAAATGTAAACGATGTGCGGTGCATGTCTACGTTGGTGCTCACTAAATAGGGTAGCAGACATACGGGGGACAGGTGGTTTTATTCGGGGTATAATTACTACTTTTAATGCACCACTAAAACCCATGAAAAAACCACACAAACCCACCATACAGCCTAAAGCGGCTGCAAATACCAACGATAATAGTACAGCAGCGGCCAACGCCAACAGCGAAAGCAGTTTTGTAAAAGGCATTGCAGCAGTACAAGCACAATTTAAAAAGGGGCCGGTAATGCAACGCAGGGCCACCATTGATGGGCACCCCAGTGCAAGCGATTCCGATGGCAATTGGTTGGTAGACGAAGTATTTATCGAAGCTGCCCGCCCTTCGTGGAAAGCCGATACCAAGCATAAGCTAAAAGGCCGCCAAAGCGATACCGACCCTGGCGATGAGCAAGTAATTCGGCACATTGTGTCGTGGGATCGGTTAAAGCAATCGGTACAAAGCCTGGTGCGCGGGGGCGATAAAACCTACACCTACCTCGAAAACCAGCTCGACATTCACTGGCCCGATACTTCGGTGATCGATAACCCTGGCAAAAAAGGCACCAACGCCGATCGCACCACCGAATGGATGAACTCCTACCTTACCAAGTACATGGATGCGGTAAACAACGACCCCGCCAACCTGTTTTATGGCGATGCGCAAGAAAACAGTGCGCGCAACAACAAAACCGATAACCCTTTTAAAGCCGCCTGGGGCCCTCATAACAAAGGACTGCTGAAAGAAACCGAAGAAAATAATTTTGCTTTTAGTGCTGCCGAACGGGTCAATGTATTGGAAGAATTTTTCGACAAGTTGGAGGAAACTGGCAATTTAACCAACAGACTTGTCAACTGGGGGCAACTGCATACCGGTTTATCGAATGGACAAATTCTTACGCTAAAAAAGAAAACCGATAAAGATGGATTTGCCAATTACATGAAAGCCAAAAAAAGGTGGCAATTAATAAGATCGTTGCCGGGGGTCATCAATCGTTTTCCCATCAACAGCATTCCCAACCTAAAAACCGATGCCCGTAATGCCAAGTATACCTTACAGGGTAAATTCATCGATTTGCCTGCTAATGCCGTAGAAAACGAGGCAGCAGCCCCGGTGCTGTTGCAAGGGGCACCACCTCAGGCAAAGCCGTATACCTTGGTTGGCAGTGGGGCGGAGGCGATACAACGAAAATCTACCGTAATGGGGCATCCCAATGGGGTAAATTCCGATGGCACCTGGTTAATTACCAGCGTAATGATAGAAAGTGCCCGCCCTGGATTTTTGCAGGCCACCACCGATAAAATGGCCACCCGGCAAAATGCCAATAATGTAACGGCCAGCCAGGTGATACGTCACATCATGCCCTGGGCCGATATTAAAATGTCGGTGGTGAATTTGGTACATGCCGGTACCACTACCTACACCCAGTTAGAAACGGCTTTAGACAACCATTGGCCCGCCACTTCGGTCGTTAACAACCCCGGCAAGCCTTCTACACAGGGCGGCTTAACCACGGCCACCCTCGGTACTTATTTATCGGAATACCTAAAGGCAAGAAACAACGACCCGGCCAACCTGTTTTATGGCAACAAAGAAGAAAACACCGGCCTGGGCGATGATGCTACCGACAACCCTTTTAAAGCTGCCTGGGACGATCATTACAACGACATACTTGAAGATGATGATGGCGACAATACTGCTTTCGACGAAACAGCGCGCGAAAATGTGCTCAAAGAGTTTTTTGGCACCTTTAGCGGCATGCCTGCTGATGAAATAGAAAAATGGGCTACCAGAGACACCGACCTTTCGGATGGGCAGGTGGCACAGGTAAAACTTAGAACAGTAGAAAACGATTTTGTGACCTACATGAAAGTATATGCCCGCTGGAAAAAAATTATACGACTGCCGGGTGTGCTCAACCGGGTAAGTATTGATGCTTACGAAGACCTGGGAGCCGCTAAAAGCGCACATTACACGCAAGCACCGTAGTTGTTTTTAGCCCTATACAGCAACATGTACCACTGTTAGTAACTAATTTTTTCGGTTGGGCTGGTTATTACTACCTTTAAAACACCACTAAGAATTCTATGAAAACCCACGTACAACCACGCCGTACTCAACGGCAACCTGCTGCGCATGCTGTTAACAATACCGCTGCGCCCATGCAAGCAAGTTTCACCAAAGGCGTAATACAACGCAAGGCCACGGTAAATGGCCACCCCAATAATGTAAATTCCGATGGCGACTGGAAGGTAGAAAATGTGTTTATTGAAAGCACCCGCCCGGCATGGAAAACGGCAGTAAAAGATAAGCTGCAAGAACGCCAAACCAGTGCCGATCCGGGCGATGAACAGGTCATTCGCCACATTGTACCCTGGGACCGTTTAAAGCAATCGGTACACAGCCTGGTGCGTGGAGGCAATAAAACCTATACCTACCTCGAAAACCAGTTAAACATCCATTGGCCCGAAACCTCGGTGGTAGACAATCCCGGCAAAAAAGGGCACAAAAACCAACGCACCACCACCTGGATGAATTCCTACCTCACCAAGTACATGGATGCGGTAAACAACGACCCCGCCAACTTGTTTTATGGCGACAAAGCAGAAAACAGCTTACGGGGCAATAAAGTCGACAATCCTTTTAAAGCCGCCTGGGGCCCTCATAACAAAGGGTTGCTGAAAGAAACCAACGAAAACAATTTTGCGTTCGACGAAACTGAGCGTGCCAATGTATTGGATGAGTTTTTCGAGAAGTTGAATGAAACAGGCAATATCGTATTAAGGCTACAAAATTGGGGCATGCTGCATACTGGTTTAACGGGAGGCCAAATTGTTACCTTAAAAAAGAAAGTTACCCGCCAGCCATTCATTAACTATATGAAACCCAAAGCGCGTTGGCAAAAAATAAAAAGCCTGCCAGGGGTATTGAATCGTTTTCCTATCAATACCATTCCCAACCTTAGTAAAAATGCCAGGCATGCCAAGCTGTCGTTGCAAGGCAAATTTTTGCCCGGTGCACTAAAAGCACAGGTAAAAGGCACTCCTACAGCAGGCATTGCAGCTACACCAACAACACCAATTCATGCATTACCCATGCAACAAGCCAGGGCGGTTGTACAAAGAAAATCTACTGTAAACGGCCATCCCAATGGAGTAAACTCGCAAGGCAACTGGAGAATAGATGATGTGTTCATTGAATCTACCCGACCACCATTTTTACTGGCCACCATTAACAAACTCAACGAACGGCAAAACGATGGCAACCCCGGCAACAAACAGGTGATACGTCACATCATGCCCTGGGCCGACATTAAAATGTCGGTAATGAACTTTGTCAACAATCAAAACAAAACCTATTTCCAGTTAGAAACCATGATTGATAACCATTGGCCCACCACTTCAGTGGTACCCAACCCCGGCAAACCTTCTACTAATTTTGACTTAACCACCCATAAAATAAGTGCCTATTTAACCGATTACCTCAGTGCCCGCAACAACGACCCCGCCAACCTGTTTTATGGCAACCGCAAAGAAAACAAGTCGCTGAACGATTGGACCGATAACCCTTTTAAAGCGGCCTGGATCGATCATACTAAAGGCGTAAATAGTGGTACTGGAGGCAGTGCCGCTTTTAGCGAGCAAGAAAGGGTAAACGTGTTGAAAGAGTTTTTTGCCAAATTCGATGCCCTGAATCCTGCCGACGACATCGAAAACTGGGCTACCCGCGATACCAGCTTAAGCAATCCAGAAAAAAACACGGTAAAAACCAAAACCACTGCCAACACCTTTTCCAACTACATGAAGAAATTTAGCCGTTGGAAGAAGATTACACGACTGCCTGGCGTATTGAATAGAGTGAGCATTGACCGTTATGAAGATTTGAGTGCCCCGCGCAGCGATGAGTACGGTTTGGGTTAGTGCCTAAAAGGGGAGGGGCAATGCCCTGCCTATCAGGGTGGTTGGTTGCGCCCAAACGAAACTGTTTTGCACTCAAACGAAACTGTTTTGCACTCAAACGAAACTGTTTTGCACTCAAACGAAACTGTTTTGTACCCAAACGAAACTGTTTTGCACTCAAACGAAACTGTTTTGCACTCAAACGAAACTGTTTTGCACTCAAACGAAACTGTTTTGCACTCAAACGAAACTGTTTTGTACCCAAACGAAACTGTTTTGCACCCAAACGAAACTGTTTTGTACCCAAACGAAACTGTTTTGCACCCAAACGAAACTGTTTTGCACTCAAACGAAACTGTTTTGCACCCAAACGAAACTGTTTTGTACTCAAAAAGAGGGTTTACAGCAATTTTGTGAAAAACCTTGCCGATTCAAATTGCTCATTTTCAAGGGTTTACTGATTTTTATTAAAAAAAATGCACTTTTTTGCCCTTGCCCATGCAACCATTTAAGGCTTTCAAACGTCTTTAAGGTGTCTTTTGCGCAATGGGTGCCATTTCTCATTTGAAACCATGACCGGGCACCTCAGACACATTTTTCCTTTTCCAAACCATGTAAAGCGCTTTAAGCGCGTAGTTCATTATTTATAAACCTGGTATGCGTAGCATTCCCTGTCCGGTTATGTGTGCCGCAATACCATTAGTTATGAAAATTGCATTAAAATTAAGTGAAAGAAGCAATGAAAATTTGTTGGGATTTGCAGATGCCATTGCTAAAAAATTAAGAAACAATCCCCACTTTCCCGATGGCGATCAATGGGCCGACGACCTCGATGATGCCATCAATAACCTGGAAAGTGCCAAAGATGCACTGGCCTTACAATTGCGCGATGCAAAAGGCTTGCGCACCGACATTGCCACCTTGCTAGAAGAGCTCAAGCAGGTCATCAATACCACAGCATCGTTGGTAGACAGTGTAAGCAAGGGCGATGAAAAGATGATTGAAAGTGCGGGCATGGAGCTGCGCCAAACCCCGGCACCTGTGGGTAAGTTGCCCAAGGTACAACGCTTAACATCAGCATACACCGATGCTGGCGAAGTACTGCTCGACTGGGATGTAATAAAAGGCGCTAACAGCTATGCCGTGCAAGCCAAACCGTTGAACAGTGCCGACAGTGCCTTTGTAAACATTGCCATGGTTACTGCTTCTACTGTGGCCATCAACATTGCTATTGATGAAGAAGGCTTAGAGTTGCGCAACGACATCGGCATCGACGATGAAGGAGTGCGATTACAACGCGGAACGTCTTACGCCTTTCGGGTGGCAGCCATTGGTGCTGCAGGACGGGGCCCGTGGAGCGATCCCATTGAGCGGATCGCCATTTAACCTGGAGCGAAACGAGGCGGTGTAATAATTGGAAAAGGCACCCCCTCCATAGCATTAGGTTGATTCTTAGCCACCCCGACGGTCATCGGGGTGGTTTTTTTATGGCCATAAATTCAAATAGCGTACCGTCCTTGCGATCCGCCTCAGACGGGCAATGACGGTGTTCACCATCAGTATACCCTGAGTGTCTGAGTGTTCCGCTGGTAAGCGGGATGTATCCCTGCCCGACGGCAGGCGGGGAAGACCGAAGGGTGCCGAAGCAAGCTCCCGATATGCATTTGCTGTACATCGGGAGCTTGCTTCGTTGTCCCGCTTACAGCGGGGCTCCTCGCAATGAAGTGTACTCGCTATCATTATTGTTGCAATAAATTCCCACGCTGTCATCCTGATGTCATCCTGATGTCATCCTGAACTCGTTTCAGGATCTACCAGGATCTACCAGGATATAGCGGGGTGGCCAAAGGAAGTATTTTACTCCATTTCGCTACTCCACACCACATTTTCCCAGCCCATGCGTTTAAGGTACATTTCAAACAGGCGGTTTTTAATGTGTTGTAGGGCTTGCACGCTGTTGCGGCGACTCAGTTCGGGGATGTCTTCTTCTTCATCTAAATAGTGGTACAAAAAAATGGCGGTATCTAACCGGCGAATTACGTTGGCCAAATTGCTTTCGTAGTGGGTGTTAAAGCAGTGGGCCAATGGGCCAAACTCCTCGGCTTTTAATGGTTCGTGAATCATGGTTTAATACTTTAGATATAAAAGAAAGCCCCGCTAAGGTCATCTACGCGTATTAAGGCGCTGGTGGTCGTTTCCTCTCACCAAACCATGCGGGGCTTTCAAAGATAATTTATTCTTTATCATGTTAATACTTTAGATAGTATTAAGGTACATAAAATACAGTGTTAAAGGAAATAATTCGCCTATTAATTTACCGGAAAAATACTTGTGTGTTTTACTTGATGTTTCTGGATGAGTTTTGTAGTTTGGGAAAGCGCAATAACCTCTAAAAACAATTAAATGAAACTGGAAAAGGTATTGGATGGACTGAATTCGTTTGAGAAAAACTCCTTCTTAAAAATCATAGATAACATCGTAGCTGATGAGCCACGCAACATGAAACAAATCGATAAAATTCTTAGCGATACTAGTAAGGATTTAAAGAATGTTGACAACATTAATATTGCAAGAGTGTTTGCATTAATAGAGGAAGAGTACAAGGATTACGTAAGCAAGGAGTTTGAACAAACAGACTCCCAACTGGATGTGCTTATTGATATCATCATACGTGATGGAAATTGCATTATGTCACGCGAATGGTTTGCCAGATTATATGAAGCGGAAATTAAGCACATCAAGAAAAAGTTAAAAGGCTTTAAGGTAGAGTTAGAAAGTGAAAAACCTACTATTGAGGCTTCTCGAATTAGGGATTATAAGGTCTATAAAGCTTGTGTTGATACTGCGTATTATAATGATGTGCTTAACAATCAAGAGTCAAAAATCACCAATGATGAACACTCTGTGTTAAGAACATTAGCCAACAGTTTAGAATTGTCTCAAGAAGAAGTAAAGTTGATCAATTACAGCATCTTACCAATACATAAACTAGACATAGACACTATCATCAATGACTTAAAGAACATTGGGGTACTTTTTTATTCAAAGAAAGGCCACATGACTTATATTCCTGATGAAGTAGTGCGAGTTTTAAGAATTATCCGAAACAAAGAAGTAGCAGATAAATTTTCGCGAAGAGTGTTGAAATTGTTAAAAGACCCGCAGATTAATTTAGTTTGTAAGAAGCATAATATTGATCGAAAATTGGACCGCGAAAGTAAGTTGCGAGAAATCATCAACGAGGGGATTTCATTTTCTGGAATACTGAAAAACGACATTTTCAAAGAGGGGACAAAGGTTACCGAGAAAAAATCGGTAATCAATGCACTAGTTGATAAAGGACTAAATATTTCTCCTGCATTAAGAGGGGCTCGAATTGAAGAAAAGATAGAGAACCTAATCGCTTATTTCGAAGAAATAGAGAAGGATGAGAAAGTAGGAATATCGATTGACGGCTATGAGAAGATGTTACATGAATTGGGAGAAAAACTCCCTAAGCTTAACAAGCAACTGAAAGCAGAATTTGAACTGCAGGATGAAAACACGTTGCATAGTGACTATTTGTTGGATTACAACATTAAACCCCGTGATGTGTTGGAAGTATTGACAAATAAGGAATTGGAGCACTTTTGTAAATCTCAAGATATTAAAACGCGTGGTAATTTGGTACTTAATATTCTCGATAACTATAAAGATTCGGAGAATTTGTATTTAGAGAATTATGAGCATTTTGGCACCAGGAACCTTAATGAATTGAAAGAGAATGGAATCAAGATAAAAGAGAGTGAATTAGGATTGAAGTTCGAAGACTTAACTCGAACTATACTATCTCGATTAGGGTTTAATGTAGACGAGGGATTACGTAAGCAACTGAATACCAAAAAAGATAAGATCGATATAGTAATAAATCTAGGAGGTGATGAAGTCATTTTGGTGGAATGTAAAACAGTGAAGGAAAGCGGATATAATCGTTTCAGTTCAGTTTCTCGACAAATAAAGTCTTATATAAATTTGGCGAAACTTAATGATTACAAAGTCATTAAGTCTTTGCTAATTGCACCAGATTTTAGTGATGTTTTTATCAATGATTGTGAATTGGAATATGAATTGAATCTATCATTAATTTCTGCGTCTTCTTTATTGAAAATTTTAGAAGGATTTAAGAATTCGAAGCACAAAGAATTTCCTTACAAGCTATTAATGCGCGATGTGCTTATTCAAGAAGACCGGGTTATCAAAGCCATTTCAAGGTAATCACTCATTCAAATAGCGCACCACGTCATTGCGAGGCAAGGTGTTAGCATTGCCGAAGCAAACTCCCGATACACATTTAATGGTCATCGGGAGTTTGCTTCGTCGTCCCGCTTTAGGCGAATTTACTCACAGGTTTAATGTTTTTGTTGGAGTTTTTGTGTAGGGATTTATGTCCGTATTAATAAGGTTGTGTTTTCCATTGAAAAAGCATAGTTTGCAGGTAAAAGTATGCTGCTATGACTCAAACAGATAAATATGCAATTCCAATTGATTTTGCAGAATCTGAATTTGATCGACATATAAATACCGATGGTAATTCGAGGATTTTCTTTTCTGGTAGGTATGGAATAGGGAAGTCTTACTTTTTAAGGCGATATTTCAACGAATTAAATTCGGGAAAATACAATACGGTTTTCGTTTCTCCGGTAAATTATGCCATAGGAACCAACGATGATATTTTTGATATAATTAAGGTAGACATTATTACAAAAATATTTACAAAGGATTTAATTGACCTTATAAAAAAGGATGATTTCTCGGACAATGAATACCTAAAAAACTTCCTGCATTTTAATCCAGATCTGGTAATTAGTGAAATGATTTCGTTGGCATCCTTAATTAGTGAAGAAGCTAGCATAATTAAAAAGCTTTTAACTTCAATTAGCTCAATGCAAAAAGAATTCAAGGCATGGAAGAAGAAAATAAAAGAGGGGGAGAAATCAGATACTCAACTATTAATTGATACTGTACAAAATACACACAAGAATTTAGAAGGGTACTTTGGGTTAACACAAATCAATGGCGTTATCTATAGTGTTTTAAAATCGATAAGTGTTGCCAGTAAGAAGCAAAACATATTAATTATAGATGATTTGGATAGGTTGGATCCGGAACACATTTTTAGGATTTTAAATGTGTTAAGTGCTCATCACGATAGCGATTCGGGAGAACATAGGTTTGGATTTGATAAAGTAATAATAGTAGCAGACGTCGAAAACGTTAAGAAGATATTTTACCATAAGTATGGTGATGGGGTGGATTTTGATGGTTATATGGATAAGTTCTATTCACTGGAGATTTTCCATTTTAACAACAGGGCTGCTATTCATCAGTATATCTCACATATAATAAAACCAGATAGGTTGAGCGAATCGGGGAGGTTACTACTTGCAGAGCTTTTGATTTATATGGATGATTGTGGAGTAGTAAACTTAAGGAAAATATTAAAGCAGAGGCACTTTCCTGATATTAACAACAAATGGTTCGTAATAGACTATTTAGATTTAAAAAAGGAAGTTACACCAGGAACCCTAAGAAAAATCGATTTTATTGATAATTTAATGACATCAGAGCTTGAAATTAAATCTGAAGACATAGAGCTAATTTGTATTATTAAATTATTGACTCTACAACTGGGAAGTTTTCAAGCTATGAAAGAATTCTTTACAGATGTAATAAATGGTAAAAGATTTGATTCTGAACTAAGTAATATTAGGAATATAGTGGAGCCAATAATTATAGCCAGACATGCTTTTGGTAATGGTTATAAGTTCTTCTACGCTCCTAAAACTTTTTTATCTAAGTTAGAGGGCAAATACGAGGGTTATTTTTATGAAATACATCTTAGTTGGGATAAAAGGAATAAATATGACGGCACATCAGGCTATTATTCCAAGTGTAAGGTTGAATTAACTAGAGTTAATTCAGATGTTACATCGAAAGATCTAATCAATCAAATCTTAAGTTTAATTAGCTGGGTAGATAGCAAATTTACTTCATTCTTTGATCAAGCTTTGTGAACATTATTTAAGCAAGCTCCCGATACACATTTAATGGTCATCGGGAGTTTGCTTCACCCTTCCTCCCGGAAGTGTTTGCAATGACGGAACACGCGATGTGGAATTGTAGGTAAAAAACTATCTTGCAAAAAAACACTCTTATGCACACCTACATTGCACTATTACGTGGCATAAACGTAAGCGGCCAAAAAAAGATTAAAATGGCCGAGTTGCGCCAGCAACTGGCCGAGCTTAACATTGGCAACATTGCCACCTACATACAAAGCGGCAACATTGTGTTTACCAGTGCCGAAACCAATGCTTCAGCACTGGAAGAGGCCATTCACCAACTTATTGTAAAGCACTATGGCTTTGAGGTGCCCGTGCTGGTGCTTACCCCCCAACAATTGCAACAAGCCATTGCTGCCCACCCCTGGCCGGGCGATGAGTTGCGCACCACCAAAAGCTATTTTACCTTTTTGTTTGAAACGCCTACCCCCGAAGGCATAGCAGCATTAGAAGCCTTCGACCTGGGCGACGATGAGTGGGTGCTGAAAGGCACCACCCTGTATGCCTACTTCCCCAACGGGGCGGGTAGAAGCAAGATGAGCAACAACCTGGTAGAGCGCAAGCTAAAAGTAACAGCCACTGCGCGTAACTGGAATACGGTGCATAAGCTGGTGGCAATGGCTGAGGAATTGGGGTAGGCATTGATTAAGCGTGTGTTGAGCATTTAGTAGATGCTGAAACAAGTTCAGCATGACGGTTAAAGGTTGGAGATGATTTGGGGCATGGTGTCGCTCGAACTTCCCCGCCTGCCGTCGGGCAGGGATACATCCCGCTTACCAGCGGGACACTCAGACACTGGCACCCCGATAGCCATAGGGGCACTAACACGCCACTCACATCACCCATTTACCATTTTACATTATACATCCCTCATTGTCTTTTTTTGTAGCACTTATTCGTTTACTACAAAAAGCACCTTATGGCAGTAGATGTAGTTACCGAAATTGTAATTGAACGCCCACCCGAAGTGGTGGCAGCTTATGCCAGCAACCCCGATCATGCACCCGCGTGGTATGTAAACATTCAATCGGCCAAATGGCTTACCGAAAAGCCGTTGCAAGCAGGTACACAGGTGGCGTTTACCGCCAAATTTATGGGCAAAGCGTTGGCTTATACTTACGAGTTTGTAGTGTGCACGCCCCACCAATTGGTAATGCAAACGCAAGCACCTTTTCCTATGCAAACCACCTATACCTGGCAAGCAACGCCCAACGGGCATACCCGAATGGCGTTGCGCAACATGGGCCACCCCAAAGGGTTTTCGAAACTGCTGGCCCCTTTAATGGCAAGTGCCATGCGCCGCGCCAATAAAAAAGATTTGAAAGCCCTCAAAGCTATTTTAGAAGGCAGGTAAAAGGGCAGGGCACCAGCGCCCCGCCTTATGCGTTAGGGTTTAACGGTAGGCACTTCGCTTACCAGTTTCCAGGTGCCGCCAGCATCTTTTACCAGGGTGGTAAGGGCTACAAAAGTCATTTTACTGCCTTTGTAGGTAACCATGGCACTGGCATTGAGTCCGTTTACCACCACATTTTCGATGGTAAGCTGGCGCGTATCGCCGCCAAATTCTTTGTTCTTTATTTTTTCCAAATACACCTCGCGCGGCATTACGGCTACCTCTTTGCTGCCAAACAACTGGTTCATTACAATTCTAAAGTTGGCATCGAGGTGCTGCGCCAGTGCTTCGGCATCGTTGTTATCGCCTGCCTGCGCAAAAGCAGTAATGGTGTGGTTAATGGCCTTTACCTCTTTTTGGGCGTTGGCGGTAATGCTTGTCATAATAATGAGTGCAATTAAAAGTGTTTGTTTCATTGTATTTAGTGTTAAAGGGTTATTGGTAACGAAGTGCGCATGGTAGAGTGGTGCTTAAAATCATCATCGCGACTATAAGCCATAACCATGTAGTAGGCCATGCCCTGCTGCAACTGATGCCTGTAGCGGCCTTTGGCACTGCACGGTATGGCATAAGTAAGGGTAGTGCTGTTGTGGGTTTCGTGGCCACTTACCACTTTTACCAGCGGGGTAGCCCCCAGCTTTTTTAACGGGTGGTAGTTGCCTGGCACCAGTGTATGGTGCTCCACCACTTCGGCCTTGTTTTTTACTATCCGCCCCATTAATAAGTAGGCACCGGTAAGGTTTTTGTTGGTGTTTATCCCCACGGTTACCCAGCCAGTAGTGGGGGCAGTGGTAGTGATGTAAATGCTGTCGTTGGCAAAGCGCCAGCTTACCGTCATGCCATTTTTGGTAATGGGCGAGGTTTGCGATACTTGTGCCATGGGCATCGGGTCAGTGTTTTGGTGTAGCAAAGGCACCACCAACACTGTGGCCAGCAACAGGATAGGAATGATCATATACTTCATAACATTGCTTTATCAATCATTGATATATCAATTAATAAAATAAAAAAATACTACTGCATATTTTGTTGTATTCTCAGCAGTAGCTTACTCAGTGTTTTTAACTCGTTTTGGGTAAAGCCTTCAATGCTTTTTTTGCGCAGTTGGCGCACCAGTGTCATGTTTTCGTTCACAAAGTTTACCCCTTGCTGGGTTAAAAACAAGTTGTGCTGCCGCCTGTTGTTAGGAATGGCCTCGCGGGTAATGAGCTGCTTTTTTTCCAGCAGGTGCAAGGTGCGGGTAATAGAGGCCGGGTCGCGCAACGATTTTTCGGCCAGCTCTTTTTGCGAAAGGGGGGCTTTTTCTTCAATAATTTTTAGCAGTACCCACTGCTCAATGGTAATGTCAATCCCCAGTTTATCCAACTCGCGCTGCGAGTAAATTTTTGATGCTTTACTGGTTTGATCTACCTGGAACAGTATTACGTTTTCAATCTCCTTATCGGCCATTGGTGATGCAATTTGCTACAAAGGTAATTAATTTAATTGATATGTCAACTATTGATAATTAAAGCAGAGTGAAGGTCTACTAAAATCTATTCATTTGTGATCTGCCATAGGCGGCGGCAGCAAGGCCAGCACCAATAGGGCCATAAGCAACTACAATGGTATACGTGTTGCCTAGCTGAAAAACACCACTTAAAGTGGCTACGGTTATTACAACTCCTGCAAGGGCCAACACCAGTCCACCATAAAAAATGTTTTTGCCCAGCGTATGCGCAGTTTGTACTTCCTGGTGCCTTAGCACTTGTTTATCGACCTGCCTTACCACAATGTTAATTTCATCGGCATCAATGTTCTTACTTTCAAGTTCCTTTCGCATTTGCGAAAAATCCATTTGTTTCGAGCTGATTTGTTCGAAGTAGTAGTCAATGGTTTTTGCTCTATTGTATTCCATACGCGAAAATTGTGTTACACTATGTTTAGGTAGTTAACATTGCAGTTGATGTTAATGCAAAGGTAGTAATTTGACTTCTTGTGTTAATAGTTAACGTTGGAGCTATTCTGCCAACTGAGGGAAGTAACTGGCGCACCCACAACGGTAAAACAACAGGCGCTGGGTAGGGTATAGTTGAATGCAGGTGCGTTTAAGCAAGCTTTGGGCCTGTAGTATTAACGGAAATACATCGCTTTTGCGCGAGCGCCAGGTGCCGCGTGGCATTCTTGCCATGCTCGAATCGGCCGAAGCCAGTGCTTGCGAAGCGAGGTAAAGCACCCGGTTGTTGTTGGTGCCCCTGTTCAATTGCGCCAGCGTTAATTCCAATTCTGCTTTGGCTTTCCAGTATTTGTAGGCCTCAGCACAGGGTTCGTTTTCCCACTGGCAAAGCAATTGGTACAAGCTGTCGTAACAAGTGGTTTGTGTAGCTCCTCGCAATGTGCTACAGTGTTCTTTACCGTAATAAATGGCACTGCCACTACAGGGCTGGCTTTGGCTGGCAAATGCATACGTTAGGCATAACACAAGAACAAGGCACTTCATACAAAAAAGATGCACGAAGAAGCAAATTCCATAAAGCTACACCCCAATTCCAATCACCAATACATCATCCAACTGGTCTTCGTTGCCTTTCCAGCGGTTAAATTCTTCTTGCAACCGTTGGTGTTGCTCTTCCATGGGCAATGCATATATGGTAGTAAGGAATTGCAAAAAGGGTTGTAGCTTATACTTCTTGCTTTTTGGCCCGCCAAACTGGTCGGTAAACCCATCCGAAAACAGGTAAATACGATCGCCAGGCTCCAAATCCATAGCATGTTGGGTAAAGGGTTGGCGCAAATCAAATGCTCCTACAGGTTGCCGGTCGGCTTTAAGGGTAATGATTTCTCCTTTGCGAATAATGTAGGTAGAGTTGTGTGCTCCGGCACTTAAAATTTTGCGTTGTACCAGGTTAATTTTGGCCAACGCAATGTCCATACCATCGCGCACATTTTCTTGCTGGTACTTGCCAAAGGTGGCTTCAACCAACTCAGTAGTTTTATTTAAAATACGGGCAGGCTGGGTTTCTTCAAATTCGTTTACGGTACGGTTGAGGCCATTGTAGCACACCAGGCTTACAAAGGCTCCGGGTACGCCATGGCCAGTAGCATCGGCAGCGGCAATCAATATGTTTTCGCCACAATTGCACGGGTGGTACCAATAAAAATCGCCCGAAACAATATCGCGCGGGGCATAAAACACAAAGTACTCTTCCAGCATTTCGCTCATCACCTCGTCCGAAGGTAAAAACGAGTGTTGTATGCGCTCGGCATAGGTAATGCTATCGAGTATCTCGCGGTTTTTTTCTTCAATAATGGCCTTTTGCTCCTGCACTTCATCGCGCTCGGCGGCAATGGCTGTTTTTTGTCGTTCTAACCGTACCGAGCGCAACGTGGTAATAGCTACAATCAATCCAATTAAAATGGCAATTACAGTAAGTATAATGTTAGAAGTACGTATCGATTGGAACGAGGCCAGTATTTCTTTTTCCTCCCTTGCTGTTTGCGTTTTCAGCACGCCCAACAAGGCAGTGAGCCGCTTTAAGGTGTGCTTGCTGCCGGTGTTTACCTTGTCTAACAAATTAATCTCCACATCCACGCGCAGCAAATAATCCTGGTAAGCTTCCATGTTTTGTAAGCTACTCATAATGCTGCCCTGGTAGCGCATTACCTCTTCAAAGTCGGTGAGTATATGGGCCAGGGTGTCGGCTTGTGCTGCATTGTTCCATTGGGGTGCAATTTTTAGCAATTGCTCCTTTAAAGCAGGGTAAAGGGTGTCGTGTATACGACGTAAAGCCACTTTTTCTTCGTTGTCGGCAATATCGATGGTTACCCAGGTGTTGGTATAATTGCGGGCATTGGTGGCTACCAGCTCTAACTCGTTGAGCAGTATGATGGATGGTTGATTAACCAACGAATTACGGGTAGTAATTTCCCGGCTTTTATCAAGGTTTTTAAGGCTAATGTAGCCCGATACTCCATAAAAGGTAAGGAGTACCAAAAAACCGATAACAATACGTTGGTTCACCGATAGTTTCACAAATTTTGGATTAGGCAGCGTTTATTAGTTACGTAAAAAATCCGTAAGCAGATGCTTTACGAATATAATGGTAAAATTTCTACATTTAAGGAAAAATCTAACCCCTGGCAAGGTATATCATAACCGCTCTCATCTGCCTGTGTTGCTTTAAAGGGTATAACCAAAGCAAAGAGCAAGTATACGCAGGCATTATCCTCCACATCATGACCTATGTGGAATGGCCTAGCTATGCCAATGAAGGAATGACCGTGGGCATTGTAAATAATGCTTCGCTAAGCAATGCCTTAAACAAATCTTCTGCCGGCAAAAAAATTCACTTCAAAGCGGTTAGCGTATTAAAGCTATCGGATGTAAAAAATATTGATGGATGCGATGTATTGTTTTTGCCACGTAAATCCACCACGCTGGCAGCCCAGCTTACCGAACAAGCGTCGAAACACCACATCCTGGTAATTACCGAAGATAAGAGCGATGCTGTAAAAGGAGCAGGGGTGAACTTTAAAGAAGAAAAAGGCAAGCTGCGGTTTGAGTTGTACATGACCGCGTTAAGCGAAGCCCGGCTAAAAGTATCGGAACAGTTAAAACGTTTTGCCATTGTAAAATCATGAGGCAGTTTAAATACATAGCAGTCATACTAACCATGTTGTGGAGTGCTGCTGCAATGGGGCAGGGGTGTAGCGACCCGGGTATATGCACCACGGGCGATTTAAACTCTACCCTTACGCGCGATACCGTTTCGCCCATTGATTTTACCAATGCCAGTTTAGAAGAACTGTTGGGGGCTGAAATGAATGGTGGCCGTTACCGCTTTGGCATTGCTACGGTGTATAACAGGGGCGAGTACGATGTAAAAATATACAACACCATTTTTCGCGCTTCGATGCGCTTGAAAGAAAACATTTGGTTTACAGTTAAGTTGCCCTACTCTGTTACCAATGGCATGTTGGGCAGCGCCAGTGGCACCGGCGATTTAAACTGGAGCTTCCAAAATACCTTTAAATCGGGCAAACACTGGAACATAGCGTATACCATAGGTGGAGTAGTGCCCACCAACAACGCCAATGCCAACGATAATGGTACCCCTTTACCCATGGCCTACCAAACCAGTTTAGGAGCAACCAATGTGTTGGGAGGGCTATCGGCCGATTACAAAACGTGGAGCGCAGCTGTTGGCTATCAGCACAGCATTGGCAAAAACGGCAACGAGTTTACCAACGAAGCCCTGGTTACCGACCCTACTTTGGTAGGGTTCGATCCGCTCAATGCTGAGCGACAACGGTATACTACTTCGCGCCACATAGAACGGGGCAGCGACATCATTTTCCGGCTGGAAAAGCGCTTTGTATTCAAACGTTTTAGCGTTGTGGCAGGTGTACTGCCCATTTACCGGCTCAGCAACTCTACGGTAGAAACCCTCACTGCCGGAGAACAAGAAGTGGTGGGCTCTAACGGATTAACCCTTAACATTACCGGTGGCATTAAATACCGGCTGAGCGAAAACACCAACATCAGGTTCAATGTAGGCGGCCCTACTATTATGCGCGAATACCGCCCCGATGGGCTTACCCGTGCGGGCGTATACATTTTAGCACTTACCCACCGGGTGTGGTAGCTGCTGGGCAATAAATCTTATCTTCGCGCCATGCAACTAGAAGGGCAAATAGTGGATGTGGTAGGGAAACGCATTTTCCCTGGTACGGTAACCATTAAAGAAGGTAAGGTTGCAGCCATTACCCCCGGTAACACTTCCAACACCTCGTACATCATTCCTGGTTTTATTGATGCGCATTTGCATGTAGAAAGCTCCATGCTTATTCCTTCGGAATTTGCACGGTTGGCAGTGTGCCACGGCACGGTGGCTACCATTTCCGATCCGCACGAAATAGGCAATGTGCTGGGCGTAGAAGGGGTGCATTACATGATTGACAATGGTAAACAGGTGCCGTTTAAGTTTTACTTTGGTGCTCCTTCGTGCGTACCCGCCACTACCTTTGAAACGGCAGGTGCTGCTATTGGGGTGGAAGAGGTAAAAGCACTGCTGGAAATGGATGAAGTGGTGTATTTGGCAGAGATGATGAACTTTCCTGGGGTGTTGAACAAAGACAAGGAGGTAATGGCAAAAATTGCTGCTGCCCATGCATTGGGCAAGGTGGTAGATGGCCATGCCCCCGGCTTGCGTGGCGAAGAAGCTCGTCAATACATTGCTGCAGGTATCAGCACCGACCACGAATGTTTTACTGCCGAAGAAGCGTTAGATAAGCTGCAGCACGGCATGAAAATACAAATACGCGAAGGCAGTGCCGCCAAAAACTTTGAGGCCCTTATACCACTGCTGAACAAATATCCCGACCGCATCATGTTTTGCTCCGACGACAAGCACCCCAACGATTTGGCGGTGGGGCACATCAACCAACTGGCAGCGCGGGCGGTAGCTTATGGCTGCGATGCCATGCAGGTGCTCCGCGCTTGCTCGTACAATGTGGTGCAACACTATGGTTTGGAAGTAGGGCTGCTACAACCCAACGATGCAGCCGATTTTTGTGTGGTCAATAACCTGCAAGATTTCAACGTGTTGGCCACCTATATTAATGGCCAAAAGGTGGCCGAAAATGGGGTAAGCCGCATCAAACCGGTAGCAGCACCAATCGTTAACCGTTTCAATTGCTCGCCCATTACTGCCCGGCAAATTGTGGTGTCGGCCAACGAAGCCACTGCAATAAAGGCAATTGCTGTAACCGATGGGCAGCTTATTACCCATAAAAAACACGTTACCTTACCCGCAGTAGAGGGAGCGTTGCAAAGCGATGTGGCGCAAGATGTATTGAAGCTGGTGGTGGTAAACCGCTACTTTGATGCGCCGCCAGCAGTGGCCTTTGTTAAAAACTTTGGCTTGCAACAAGGAGCCATTGCCTCGTGTGTGGCACACGATAGCCATAACATTATTGCAGTGGGTGTAAGCGATGAAGACATTGTAAATGCCATTAACATGGTGGTGCAAGCACAAGGAGGCATTTCGTTGGCAGCAGGAGAAGAGCAACAGGTGCTACCGCTACCGGTAGCAGGCATTATGACGAATAAAGACGGATATGAAACGGGCGTGGCCTACGAGCAGCTCGATGAACGCGCCAAAGCTTTGGGGGCAACATTGCACTCGCCCTACATGACCCTTTCTTTTTGTGCTTTGCTGGTTATTCCTGAGTTGAAGCTGAGCGACAAAGGGTTGTTTGATGGCAATAAATTTACTTTCACCAACTTGTGGGTATAGGGCAAAAATGTATCTTAGTGCCATGTTTCGGTTATCGCACGCGTTACTTCTCTTAGCTGTGTTATGCCTTAATAGCTGCCTGAAAGACAAACCTTCGCTAAACTACCAAACCCTACAGGTGGGTGAAAGTATTGATGTGCGCGATATTCACTTTTTAGATGCCAATACCGCATTGGCTTGTGGAGGGAGCCGCAACAACTACGGAGCCATTTTTCGAAGTACCGATGGAGGCAGCTCGTGGCAAAAAGTATTTACCAACGATACGGCTGCCATCAATTGCCTGGGCTTTTTTGATGCCACCAACGGTTTTGCCGGGGGCGACTATTTATACCTCGTAAAAACCACTGATGGTGGTTTAAACTGGAATTTCCGCTTTTTGGGCGATACGGTTCCTTTTCACGAAAACCAACGCCCCGCCTTTAAAGAATTTCACATCCTTAATGCCACCACCGGTTGGGCTGTAGGCGGACAAAATTTTGATGTAGGCACCATCTACAAAACCACTTCTGCTGGCGTTTCCTGGACCTTTCAATCCATGGATCAGGAAACCAACAGCATTGCCTTTAGCAATGCCACCACCGGGCTGGCAGTAGGCTTTGGGCGCGTATACCATACTACCGATGGTGGTATTACCTACCGCATCACCGATTTAGACAGCGATTACTTTACCGGTGTAGCCTATAACAACTCTGCCTCGGCAGTGGCAGTGGGCAACGATGGGGGCATTTACAAAAGTGTAGATGCAGGAGCCAGTTGGGACATGGTGCACAAGAAAAACAGCAGCACCCGACGCAGGCTACACTTCAACGATGTAGCGTTTGCCAACAGCTATACTGGCTATGCTGTAGGCACTAAAGGCACCATCTTTAAAACCACTAATGGCGGCCATTCGTGGGAAGAACAAACCAGCATTAATCAAGACGAACTTCATGCTATTCGTTACTACCATAACCATTTTTATATTCCTTCCGAAAGCGGGAGGGTTTATGTAATTAAAAATCAGTAACTTAAACATTAAAGTCATGAATGAAAAAAAAACTTGGGAATCATTGATTAGTTGGCTGGAGGCCAATGCTGAAATTTTGGTAGAAGACATATACGATGGCGCAACAGATGAAGAAATTGCTGCTGTAGAAGCAGAGCTTGGTGTAACACTTCCTGAAGACATGAAGGCTGCTTACAAAGTACACGACGGGCAATTTGATAGCGGCATGGGTATTGTGCCTGCAGGAATGCTTTTACCGTTAGATGGAATCGTAGCACAATGGGATATTTGGAGGGAATTGCTGGATGCAGGAACCTTCGATACGTTTAAATCGAAAGCAGACGATGAAATCAAGCCCCATTGGTGGAACAAAAAGTGGATTCCATTTACCTACGATGGTGCAGGCAATCATTTGTGTGTTGACCTCGATCCTGAGCCTGTAGGCAAATATGGGCAGGTAATTACCATGTGGCACGATAGCCCCGAACGAGATGTTGTAGCCGATTCTTTTGTTGAATGGATGAATGATGTGGTAGAAGAGCTGAATTCGGGTGTATATGAATTTATTGAAGACTACGGCACTTTTGAAGAAGTTGAATAGTAGTTGTTAAAATACTTTACCGATGCGTATATTTTTGCTGCTTTTCGTATTGGGAATTACTGTTCCTGCCTTTGCTCAGGGAAATGTTGTTCGGTACGATCAACTTGATGGTACCTGGGAGTGGGTGGCCATTATTGATACCAATGGCGTAAAACATCCGTTAACCGACAGCCTTGCCCTGAGCATTACAGGCACTTCACCGGCTCCGGCCGATAAATGGACCATTACGTTCAATGAAAAGGGCGTAAAATGCATGGTGTGTGGAGGGGCAGTAACTACTACTACACAAGGCGAAGCCATGTTGTTGGAACTTACCATGGATTGCCTGCGCATGGGGGCACAGTGCTTTATGCGCGAAGGTGCTTTTTTAATTGATGACGTATTCAATACCATGTATTTTGCAGAAGGTTGGGAAGAGGGGGAAGTAGCAAAGCGGTTGTTGGTGCTGCAGCGAATTACGCCCTAAAACACGTAGCCTAACGATACTTCGGTAAAGTCGGCCTGCCCAAAGTTCGACTTGATTAAAAAGGCGGCAAAAATATTCCAATCGGTACGCTTGCGTGGATCAAACCAATACCAATGTGCCCCGGCTTTATTGCCATTGTAAATCTTTATCTTATCAAAAGTGCCCAGGCTGCCTTGCTGTTGCAACAAATACTCACGCTGAAAAGGCTTGTATACATTCAGCCCTATTTGCAGCTGCAAACCCATGTGTCCCTTTAAAAATTCGTGCCCTACAAACACCATGTAATTCGATGATTTAAGCACCTCCTGATCGTCGAACAATTGTTGCGACACAATGTAGTCGTGAAAGCCCGTGTAGTAGTTGACATGAATGCCTGCTTGCAAAGCATTGCGGTTAGCATAGCGTTTTTGCCAGTACAAAGAACCTGTATATACCGGATAGTTCGATCCGAGGGTAGGCGCAGTAAACGAACCAAACTCCTGGTAGCCTAACCCCAGCCGTACCACCGTACGCCAGCGGTTGTTGGTCAACGTATCGGGCTCCCATTCCTTTATTTCTGCTCTGCCACGAGGGGCATAGCTCAACCCTACGCTAAGCACGGGCGTATTGGCTCCTAAGTTGGGCAGGGCGGTATGTCCGTTAGAATTGTGCAATTGCCCGGCTCCCAACTTAATGCCCCATTTATCCAACTTATACTGCGCCTGCAAGCCTGCATATACTGCTGCAGTAAAGCGGGTGCCTATCACCAGGTTGGTACGATTGTCGGTAGGGTGGTAGCGGGTGTTAAAATATGCACCGCCCAGCTCTACATGCAGTCCGGTTTCAAAGCGTTTTTCATCCAAAAAGTGAATGGTCATGGTAGACATCAACGAGTAGCTTTCGCCCAACTCTTCTTTGTTGCCCAGCTGGCCGTAAAGAAAGCTCACACCAATTTCGGGGTAACCCCACCACTTGTTCCACCGGCGCTTGCCCCAGGTTTGTTTCGACACTCCCACCTCGTAGTAATAACCGGTATTTACTTCCGGAAATTCGGGGAAGTTTTTGATGATCTTGCCGCGATAAATGGCCGAATTGATGAGCAAACCATTGCTTTCTTGCGCAACAGCACTAATGCTCGCCAGTAATGCCAATAAAAGTAAACCGCGTTTCAACATCAAATTGTTTGCGGTAAAATTAGTAAAACCATCCTCATTACGCTGCAAAATGTAAAACAACCGACAATTCATGCACTATTCGCCATTCCTTTCAATTCAATTTACAGGAAAATGATATTTTCAAGCATTATTAATCAAAAAACCAACACTATGAGTTACAAAGATCAAGCTACCGAACTGTATACCATGATTGGCCAGGGCCAGGCCATGGAAGCCTTTGAAAAATTTTATGCCGAAAATGTGGTGATGATTGAAGCTACAGGCGATGTGCGTGAAGGGAAGGATACCAACCGTGAATTTGAAAAGCAATTCTTTTCTACCATTAAAGAAATGCATGGTGGTGGAGTAACCGGCATTACTTCCGACGAAGAAAATGGCATTACCATGGTAGAAACATGGATGGAAGTTACTTTTCAAGATGGAAACAGGGTGAAAATGGAAGAGGTAGCCCGCCAAACATGGAATGGCGACCAAATTGTAGAAGAGCGTTTTTACTACAATGCTGCTGGCATGCAGCAATAAAGGTACAATCAAAATAAGGCCCTGTTGATACTACGTTGCATCAGGGCTTTTTTTGTGCTTCAGTTTTATGTACTTTCCACTTATTATTCACTAAAACCAACACTTATGTCACTCACCAACCCTATTGTAGGAGAAATGCAATTGATTCAAGGCAACGAAGCTCCTCATGGATGGGCCTTTGCCAATGGGCAGCTCATTTCAATTGAAGAGGCACCGGCACTTTACGAACTCATCGGTTACCAGGCCATTGCAGGGCCAGATTTCCCTTTGCCAAATGTAGCAACCTCCACCAGTAGGAAGTACATCATTGCACTGCAAGGAGAGATGCCTCAACTATAAAACGAAAACACATTTTTTTGCAGGCCATTCACTTTGTGGGTGGCCTTTTTTGTTGATTGAAGAACATGTTGGCGTTTTTTTATCCCCCCTTAATGGTTCATTCACCATACATCCTCCAAAATCTCAATTATTCTCCTACCTTTGCGGGCTTTAAACAAAAAGCGTCATGCAGTCTATAAGAAACATTGCCATCATTGCCCACGTCGACCACGGAAAAACAACGCTGGTAGATAAAATCATTCAGGAATGTAAAATTCTTGATGAGCGTAAAGAGGTAACCGAGTTGTTGTTAGACAACAACGATTTGGAACGTGAGCGTGGCATTACCATCCTTTCTAAAAATGTTTCGGTGAACTACAAAGGCGTAAAAATCAACATCATCGATACACCTGGTCACGCCGATTTTGGTGGTGAAGTAGAGCGAGTGCTTAAGATGGCGGATGGCGTATTGCTGTTGGTAGATGCTTTTGAAGGAGCCATGCCACAAACACGTTTTGTATTGAGCAAGGCCATTGAGTTGGGGTTGAAGCCCATTGTGGTAGTGAACAAGGTAGACAAAGAAAACTGTACTCCCGATTTGGTACAAGAGCAGGTGTTTGATTTGATGTTTAACCTCGAAGCTACTGAAGAGCAGCTCGACTTTGAAACCATTTATGGCTCGTCGAAACAAGGGTGGATGAGCAAGGACTGGCAGCAGCCTACCGAAAACATCATCCCACTGCTCGATACCATTGTTGATGTTATTCCGGAAGCACCTTACCATGAGGGTACCCCTCAAATGCAAATTACCTCGCTCGATTACTCCAGCTTTGTAGGGCGTATTGCCATTGGGCGCGTATACCGTGGCGACCTGCATGAAGGTACCGACTACATTTTGTGCAAAGCAGGTGGTGTGAATAAAAAAGTACGCATTAAAGAGCTGTTTGTGTTTGAAGGATTAGGACGCGAGAAGGTAGCATCGGTACGCAGTGGCGATCTTTGTGCCATTGTTGGGTTAGAAGACTTTGAAATTGGCGATACCATTGCCGACCGTGAAGCGCCAGAAGCTTTACCACGCATTGAGGTAGACGAACCTACCATGAGCATGTTGTTTACCATCAACAACTCCCCGTTTTTTGGCAAAGAAGGCAAGTTTGTTACCTCGCGCCATTTGCGCGATAGGTTGTACAAGGAAACAGAGAAAAACCTTGCACTTCGGGTGGTAGATACCGATACCGAAGACAAGTTCAATGTATTTGGTAGGGGCGTATTGCACCTTTCGGTACTCATCGAAACCATGCGTAGAGAAGGGTACGAGCTGCAAGTAGGCAAGCCGCAAGTAATTATTAAAGAAATAGATGGCGTACAGTGCGAGCCATACGAAACGTTGGTGATTGATGTGCCAGAAGAATATTCGGGCAAAGCCATTGAGTTGGTTACCCAGCGTAGGGGAGAGCTATTGGTGATGGAACCCAAAGGCGATTTACAACATTTGGAATTCGACATTCCTTCGCGCGGATTAATTGGTTTGCGTAACAACATCCTTACCAACACCGCGGGCGAAGCGGTGATGACCCACCGCTTTAGGGCTTACGAGCCCATGGCAGGCGAGATGAACAAACGCAACAACGGAGCACTTGTATCGATGGAAGCCGGACAGGCCATTGCCTTCTCCATTAATCGCCTGCAAGACCGCGGTAAATTCTTTATCGATCCGGGAGAGCAAATTTATAAAGGCCAGGTAGTGGGCGAAAATACTCGCGACAACGACCTCGATGTAAACCTCATAAAAGGCAAAAAACTCACCAACATGCGCTCGGCCGGATCGGACGAAAACATGAGGATTGCCCCAAAAATCAAGTTTTCGCTCGAAGAAGCCATGGAATACATTCGCGATGATGAGTATTTGGAAGTTACTCCCGAAAACTTGCGCATGCGAAAGATTGCCTGGAAGGTAAACCCTTACGCATAATACAATAACCTTTCATGCTGCTTTGGCATTGAAGCAGCTTTGGTGGCAACAGTGCACCCATAAAACGCCAACATGCGTTTTTGAAACGCAGAAGCCCACTTTTGAAACGCAAACGTGCGTTTTTGAAACGCAGAAGCCCACTTTTGAAACGCAAACGTGCGCTTTTGAAACGCAGAAGCCCACTTTTGAAACGCAAACATGCGTTTTTGAAACGCGGAAGTGCACTTTTGAAACGCAAACATGCGTTTTTGAAACGCGGGAGTCCATTTTTGAAACGCAAACATGCGTTTTTGAAACGCGGAAGTCCACTTTTGAAACGCGGAAGTGCACTTTTGCGATGCAAATGTACGCTCCCGAATTTTGACACAGTCGTTATTCGAATCAAATCATCGATTTTAAAAAGAAAAAGTCGAAAAACGATTAGTGTGTCGTTTGCTCACCAATGCTTCAAAAGACAATTTACTTGCAAAAGTTGCGCGCTACACTGTATTTTTACCCCAACCACTAATTGAAAACCATGAAAAATGCCATCGTTTATGTGCACGGAGGATTAGTAAAAGAGCAAGGCGAAGCCACCAGCACCTTCATCAAAGACATTAAGGAACACTACGAGAAGGCGAAGAATGTAGTAGAAGAAATCCCCCCATTAAAAGGCCACGTAGGGCAACGCCTTATCCTTTCCGATTACGCCAACACTACCAGTACCACTACCGACATTTACGAAGTGTTTTGGGCCGATGTGCGCAATACCTTGCTTGAAAAGTCGCACCTGAGCAAAGCTGTTATTACAGGAGGCATACTGCGCTATTGGTTAACCGCCAGGGGGCTTTTTCGTAAAGCCGATACCACCAAGCGGTGGACATTGTTACTGACCATTGGGTTTATAGTGGTATGGTACCTTGCCATTGTAGCATTGCTGGGCGCCTTTGTGTTTGAGTTTTTTGCCGAAGAAGAGCAAATGGCCAAGATCATCAGCGATTTAAAGTACTACGAAATAGGCATTGCTTTAAGCACTTTGCTGGTAACTACGCCATATGTTATTCGCTCCATGGATGTCATTCACTTCATCAAGCAATACCTTACTACCAGCGATATCCGCATAAAAATCAGGAAACGCATTAAAGAAATTGTACACGAACTCATTGAATCGGGCGAATACGATCAAATTACTGTGGTAGGCGATAGTTTTGGAGCCGCCATTGCTACCGATTTTGTGGCCCACCTCGATTTAGATACGAAAGCAGTGAAGATACGACTGGTAACGTTTGGTGCGGCACTCTCGTTCATGGCAAAAAAAGAAGCGTTTGTGAACGATTGGATTGAAAAGGTGCACAAAAACGAACGGGTAGATGCGTGGTACGATTTCTTTTCGAATTACGACTGGCTTAGCTCACGCACCAGGGTAGAAGATCAACTCAATACCGAAGGCACCTACTTTTGGTCGCTAGAAGTGCCAATGGATAAAAACATTACTAAACGGTTCAGCAACCATTTGAAATACTCCAAAAACAACATGGTACTTACCCATGTGTTTTCGCAACAAGAGTAAGGCTATTTTTTCCCCAATTCAAAGTCGATCAACTCCTTGATGGCAGGTGGGTCAATGCGCTTGCCAATAATCTTCTTGTCTTTGTCGAGTACATACACAACGGGTGTGTTTCGGATGTCGTAAGTACTTCTAAACCGGTCGGGGTATTCTGGCGAATCAGATACCTGAATCCAATCGGCAGGAAACTCGTTATCGCGCAAGTATGTTAACCATTCCTGGTTTTTGTGTACCGTGCTTACAGCAAAAATGCCTACACCTTTGGCTTTGTATTCTTTATAGAACTCTTTTAGCTCTCCCATCAACTCTTTGCAGTGCCCACATCCGGGGTCCCAAAACACCAAAATGGTAAAGTCTTTTTCAAACCGGTGCAAGGCATGCCAGGTCTCAGAAGTATCGCGCAAAATAAGGTTGGGTGCCTCTTTGCCCAACACCAATTCGCCATATACCTTGTACTTTTCACAAAACTCTTTCAATTCATCCTCGGGCTTCCACCAGGCCTTATCAGGGCAGTAGCATTGGTTGGCCACATTGGTGGCTACTTTGTCCATGCCCATCACTTTCGATTTAACGTATTTATTAAGCAGGGTAGAGGCAACATACTGGTAGGTGAATTTCGATTCTTTGTCCAGTTGGCCGATGATCCAGTTTACCTCTTCAATCAGCGTGTCGGGGTGTTGAATGCACAGCTTATCCAGGTAATACATCATGCGTTGTTCATAGATTGGCGTATATATCATGCGCTGATCGTTAAAGTCGAGTTCTTTCAAATAGGCTGCTTTGTATTTTCGCCACTGGTACGTTTTGCATTCCTTGCTTTCCATGCCTTCAGGGCACTCTTCAACAATAGGGTCGGTAGAGGTACGAATGAATTTTGCTACAAAACTGTTGGGGTGTTGTTCTTGAAACGACTTGCGGAATTTCACAACCTTGGTATCTACCACTGCCAATTTTGCTTGCAGTTGCTCCCTGTCGGCGATAGATGTTTTGTCTTCCTTTCCTTTTAACTTTTCCAACTGCTCATTGATGGGCTTCACTTCTTCACGAAACTTGTTGAGTCCTGCGATATACTCATAATGGAGGGCATTCTCTTTCGAACGCAGCGCTTTCATAGTGCCTACAGCATCGTTAAAATCGCATTGCAACGATACTTCTGGCTCTACCACCAAAAACTCAAAGTATTTTTTGGTATCTGCATCCACCAACAAGTATATCCCGCGAGGGCGTTCACCATCAAATGTAACCCGCCCTTTGCTGTCGGTCATTACGGTGTCGGAAATGTATTGGGTTTTACCGAAATGGTAGCCCAACATTACTTCCTTATTTTCCATTCCCTTTACTTCCAGCTTGATTTTGGAAGGGTGTTTTATTTGAGCAGTGCTTGTTAACGCAAGCAACAAGCAACCAAGTATAAAATAATAACGCATGTACATGACCCAACAATTTGTAGGCCAAAAATAATATTTTAGCCGTTACAGGGCGGAACTATTTTTTCCGCCCTGTAATGTTGAATTTGAGCCCAATGCTGAATACGTTGGCAGTTAAGCCGTCGCTACGACTGTAGGTGGCATACCTAAAGTCGATTGATTTAAACAGCGCTGCCGTGCCTTTGGAGGCTTTCATGCGGCCAATGCCATACAATGGCTCGTACGAAAACCCAAACCCAATTTTTTCGCTACTCAGTGCCGATATATCGTAATCGGAGGTGAAATAAGTGGCATCGGAAGTGTGTTGCGCATAAGGGGCAAAATAATCTACCGCAGTTTGTGTACTGTAGCGGTAAAATGGATATACCCTAAACGCTTGCGAAAGTTTCAATGGCAATTCCACCTTAATGGTATGGCCGGTCATGCCCCAGTTGTCCATGTAGTAACGGTAAAAAGTTTTAACCAGCATGAAATCGGTGGCGTGGTAGTTGAAACGTAAGCCTATAGGCGTTTTTAACCTGCTCGATGGCAATTGCTCTACCTTTACCTCTGGCGAATCAGCAAAGTATACCCGATGATATGGGGTAGAGAGCAACCCTTGTTGCGAAATCAAATCGGCTGTTAACGCCATGTTCATGCGGGTGTTGATGACGGTAGACCCGGTAATGGAAAGGTTCAACGACTGCCGAATGTCGGTATTTAAGTGCTGTACATCGCCATTGCGCAACTCGGTAGGGTAAATCAAACTCCAGTTGTCGTAGTAATAACTGGCCTTGGCACTGATGGATCGGTTGTGATCTTTCGATTCTTTTAAAATAGACATCCCTCCCGAAACCGAACTCACATCGTATTCGTTGGATGCGCCAATAAAACCGCCCCAGGTTACGCCTGTGATGCTATTTTTGTGTTTATACCCCACTGTACCATAAGCCCGGCTATCGTGTGCTGAAGCTGATGAAACGTGGTTACTCAATAAAAATGGGTTGTTGATGTTGTCGGAAGAAGCAGAAGAATAAAAATCTACCGCTGCATCTACCGTTAAGGTATTCATAGTGTCTAGCGGAATAACAATGGCTACAGAAGGAGCCACATTGGTAAGCTGCTCTGTACCAGTACCGCCAGTAACGGCCGAATGATTGCCATCCTGCTCGTAATAGCTGCCCATGAAACTAATTTCAATGTCGTCGAGGTTAATTTTCGACGTGTCCTGGCCCATTGCATACAGGCCAAACAGCAACATTCCCGTAGTAAGTGTGCCCCTCGTCAATTGCATCCGCAGCCTCCTCCCGTTTTTCCACCATTGGCACCCGATACGCCCTCGCGGTAGGTTTGAAAACCCACTTCGAACGATTCCAATGGCTTGTCGTTCAATTGCATGTCTTTATCATTTAAATGCATCTTTTGGTACTCTTTAACGCTCATGCAGCCCGTCATCATCAAAGCTACTGCCAGCATCCCAGTCAACTTAATTCTTTTCATAATTCGATAAGGCATTGATATTTAAATTATTAGAGCTTGTTATTTCGTGCAAATAATTAATGATAACACACTCCACACCTTGCAAGTGGTTGATGAGTTTTAGCCCGTCTTTTTCGCCCAATACAAAGACGGTGGTGGCCAATGCATCAGCCAACTCAGCATCTTTGCAAACAATGGTAACGCTGGTTAGCCCAGTTACAGGCCATCCTGTTTTAGGATCGATGATGTGACAGTATTTTTTACCGTTAATGGTAGCATAGCGCTCATAATTACCAGAGGTAACCACCGCCATATCGCTAATGTTGAGCCATGAAATAATGTTATTCTTATCTATAGGATCGGCAATGCCTATGGTCCACGGCTTCCCATCGGGCCTATTGCCCCATGAGGTGAGGTCGCCACCAGCATTCACTACACCGCCTTTTGCACCGCGTTGCTCCATTACCATTTTGGCTTTATTGGCAGCATACCCTTTGCCAATGGCACCAAAACCGATCTTCATGCCTTTCTCTTTTAAAAATACAGTATGTGCTAACTTATCAAGCACAATGTTGTTGTAGTTAATCTTGCTCACCGAGGCAGCTAGCGCTTCATCCGATGGAATGGCAACGGTTGAACCGTCGAATTTCCATACTTTGTCAATGGAGGCAAAAGAGATGTCGAAATAGCCGTTAGACAGCTCCGAGATCTTTTTGCTGCGCTGAATAAGGTCAAACAGCTCTTTGCTCACTTTTACAGGAGCAATGCCTGCATTCATGTTTACAGCATGGGTTTCGGAGGTGGTAGACCACGACGAAATTAATGCTTCTATGCGCGATACCTCTTCAATACCGGCATAAATGGCATGCCAGGCTTCATCAGAAGATTCGTGTACCGCAGTAAAAGAAAATGCCGACCCCATCAATACCGTATCTTTCGATACTGCTACCGGATTGGCCAATAGCGCAAAGGGAATAAACCCTAAAATAAGCAGCCCAAGTTGTTTCATCAGTTCGTTTTTTCAGTTTTTTGATTCAGTGCTTTTAAATGACTCATGTAATCGGCCAATGTGCCTGGGTGTTTCATTTTCCCTACCACCTTGCCATCGGCATTTACCATGAGTACGGTAGGGAACGCCCCTTTTTTATTGAATCGCTCGGCCAGTGCCTCGTTGTGTTTGGTTTGCGCTGGCGAAAGCTTGTTCTTTTTCCTGGCTGGAAAATCCAATTGTAGCAATACCAGTTCTTGCTTTGCAAAGTCGATAAAGGCTTGTTGTTCAAACAAATCTTGCTCTAATCGCATGCAGTTGTTGCACCAATCTGAGCCCGAAAAGCTGATCAGTAGGTTTTTCCCTTCTTTCTTTGCCGTAGCAACGGCATCGTCGTAATTCGTTAACCAATGATTTTCCTGTGGAAAAGCGCTGTAAAAGGCAAGCATCAATACAATGAATAAAGTGGTACGTTTCATCTGTTTTAGTTTAATCTACACTAATGGTAGAAGTGGTATGGCCATGGCATTGATTGCAGGCCCCGTAATATATTTTGTCTTCCATCATTTCAATAGTTCCATTTTGGTTGCGAACACCAACCCGCAATCCCCCGCTAAAATCTACCGACTCGGTGGTGTAAAAGTTATAGATGTCGTCTACCTCCAGCACCTTTATGGGGCGCATGGCATGGTCGAACAACTCTACGGTTATTTGGTTACCACCCAGTGCAGTACCCGCTACCGTAAACCAACCATCGGCATTGCCTTCTGAATAATGGCAATTCATGCAATTTTCGGTGCGGTGATGGCTTTCGTCTTCACCGAACGAGCTGATCAGCAATTCGTTGTCTTCACGCTCCTTTTCACAACCGGGAAGCGTAGCAAAAACAGTGCTTGCAAACACCAATATGAGGGTAGTGATTTTTGTCTTCATCCTTTGTTGTTAGCCGTTTCTAAAATTAACTTAAAGCAGGCGCAAAAAGTGTATGGTAAAGGCGTGCTTTACACGAAACACCTAATAGTAAGGATGAAATAAGGAAAAGAAAGGTTGGGTGGGTAAAATAAGTATGTGAATGAAATTAGGGCATGGCTATAAACGTTTCTACCACGGCTGGAAACTCTATGGAAGCGGTTGTTCCTTGAAAAGAATAGCTCACAAAATGATGCTTAGGGTCGTTAAGTATAGGCACGTTGAATTGTTCCAGCACCACGGCTACACCGTTCACCCAAATGGAAGTGTGCTCCGACTTTGAGCTTGCTCCGCAGCCTTCATCGTAAGGAAGGTAAGAGGTGATGGATACCGCTAAAATGTCGCCTTGCTTTAAGTTTAACTGCGCATAACCTTCATCGGTAGGCTGCAATAGGCCATTGATTTGTACATCGTTATTGTTGGCTATCAACAACCATGAGTGGGTAGAAGTAACACCACTGCCTGGGGGACCACCATAAACAGAGTGTACCGCATTGCTGGTAATTTGAATGGGTTGTGCTTGTACCAGACTACTGAGTAGTAATAATAAGGCGATCATCATTGTTTTCATGCCTTTCTGTACACGTGTGCTTCCAACAGGTTCAAAAATGATTAAATTTATTGCCTCAACTGCGTGTATGCGACTACTGCTATTACTTATACCCATTGCATGGGTAGGATGTACTTATGAGGCTGAAGTTCCCGAGGTAGAGGTGGTGCCCTTAACCCCATGGGAAGCCCCCGAAACATACATGGTATACCAGGCTTCTGATAGCATTGTGTGCGACGGACGGTTAGACGAAGCATCGTGGAGCAATGCCCCATATAGCAAGCCGTTCATCGACATTGAGGGAGCACACATGCCAGCACCTACCTACCACACACAAGTAAAAATGTTGTGGGATAACAACTACCTGTACATTGCTGCTGTGATGGAAGAACCACATGTATGGGCTTCGCTCACCACACCTGACGCCATCATTTACCGCGACAACGATTTTGAAGTGTTTATTGATCCTGATGGCGATACCCACAACTACCTGGAAATTGAAGTCAATGCCCTCAACACCATTTTCGACCTCATGCTGGTAAAACCCTACCGCAATGGCGGTCCCATGGTAATGGATTGGGATGTAGAAGGCTTGCGGTGCGGAATACACATCAATGGAACACTCAATAACCCTACCGATGTAGACAGCACCTGGCAGGTAGAAATGGCCATTCCACTGCTGTCGTTGGTGCACCATTATCGGCCAAAGCTACCCCAGCCTGGCACGCAATGGCACATTAACTTTTCGCGGGTGCAATGGGATACCGATGTGGTGGATGGGCAATACATTGTGCGCACCGATACAGCAGGAAAACGATTGCCAGAACACAATTGGGTATGGTCGCCACAAGGGTTGATCAATATGCATTATCCCGAAAAGTGGGGCATCATTTTATTTTCGAACTACCAGGAAGCACATGGTAGAGAAGAGTTGATACACCTACAGCAAGAAGAAGTAAAATGGGCATTGCGGCAGCTGTACTACCGTCAAAATGATTATTTTAAAGCACATAAAACTTACGCCAGTACGTTGGGCGATTTGGGGTTAGATGAAGTGCAATGTGGCGGAAAGACATGGGCTACCAATATAAGTACAAACGGAGGCAGCTACGAAATAACTGCAACAACCGATAGTACCGTATGGCACATTAATAACGAAAGTAGAATATGGATGACCAGGCAATGACCGAACAGCGCAGAGACTTCTTAAAAAAAATGGGAGTGCTGGGCATTGGCTTTACCAGCAGCAGCTTATTGTTTCAAGCTTGTGCTGGAGAAGAACAATTTACCCACCCCTATAAATGCTGGGTGTGGATGCATGCCGATAAAGAAGCGGGCAATACAGTATTGCAAGAGCGGTTTCGCACGTTGAAATCAATGGGCGTTACAGGGGTGCTAATAAGTGGTGATGATGAACGCAACTATACGCAAGCAAAATACGAAGGACTGGAAGCCCACGTGTGGATGTGGACCCTAAACAGGGGAGAGATGATGGAGCAACACCCCGAATGGTATAGCATTAACCGCAAGGGAGAATCGTGTGTGGATGCCCCACCTTATGTAGACTATTACCGTTGGCTTTGCCCTTCGCGACCAGCAGTACAAGATTACATTAGTGGAGTAGTAGATGGGTATTTGCAAAAAGATTACATCGATGGTATTCACCTTGATTATGTGCGCTACTGCGATGTGATATTGCCCAGTGCGTTGTGGGAAAAGTACGACCTGGTGCAAACCGAAGAGTTGCCGGCATTCGACTTTTGTTATTGCGAGGTATGCCGCGAAAAATTTAAGGCAAAAGAAGGAGTAGACCCCAAAGAGTTGTTCAACCCTCCAGGCAATCAACAATGGCTACAATACCGCTACGATACAGTAACCCAATTGGTAAACCGGTTATCGGCAGAGGTACATGCTAAAAACAAAGTGGTATCGGCAGCAGTATTTCCAACCCCATCCATTGCTAAAAAGCTGGTGCGCCAGGATTGGCTGCAGTGGAATTTAGACATGATCTTCCCCATGGTATACCAGGGGTTTTATGAAGAAGATGTTCCTTGGATTGGGACAGCGGTAAACGAAGGAGTAACGGCACTTAATGGTAAATTCCCATTGTATGCAGGCCTGTATCTTCCTGACCTGCCTCAACCTACCGATTTAGAAAATGGAGTGAAATTTGCACTGGAGAATGGGGCAGGGGGCGTATCTTTGTTTGGCGAAGTAAGTGACGAGCATTGGAAACGATTTAAAGCAGCAATAAAACCAACCACATGAAAGTACTGGCAACACTCTTATTGGCTACATTAAGCATAACCTTATGGGCGCAGCAAGAACACCAAATTAACGATCGTGCAAAGCAATTGGCCTATACCGATGAGCACAAAATTGAAGCATTTCAAGGAGGAGGCTCTGAGCCAGCCTGGCACCTTACAATAAATGGCGATTCGGCTTTGTTGGAATACAATGGATTAATGCCCATGCGGGTTATTCGTTCCAATTGCCCGGGAGGGAGTGCTTGTGGGTATGCCCAATATTTTCAATTGATTTCCGACAGTGCTACAGCCATGCTGGTAGTACATCTTGAAAATAAATACGAAGTACTGGATAGAGACAGCGTATTGCTGAAATTAGGGGGGTGCGGCTACAGCAGTGCTGAAGAACCGCCCCATTATTCCGCATTCCTGGTATTGAATGGGGCTACCTTTCTTTCAGGATGTGGTGTAGTAGGTAAGGCAAGAAAACCATAGCCTATTCAGGCATGATGCGTATGTGTACAAACATTTTGAACAGCACCCATGCATAGGGCACAATAAAAAGTAGCAAGTACCAATACCAATCGAGGCTTAAAATATTGCTCCAAAACTTGGCAACAAGTAGTACAAAACCAGCTACAGCAAGCTTTACCATCGCCATGTCCCACCCATTGAGGCGTTCCATTTTATTGCGATACCATGCTGCAAAGCCTTTTTTCATGGCTTTACCCATGTAAGATGAGCAATGGCATTTTGGTATGAAGCGTCATGTCTTTAGTTACACTATGGCGCAATAATCGTTCAAGGAAATTGTACCTGTGTTTTACCATTACCAGTAAATTAGCTTCCTGCTGTTGGATGAAGAGCTGTATGCCTTCTTCCACATCTTCGTGCTCCAACTGATGATAGGTATAACCGCTTAACCCTTCGCCAGGCGTGGCTACGGTTGCGGCATCTTTAGGGTGTTTTATGTTTACCACATCAACCTCACTATCAAAAACTCGAGTAATTTCCGTTAACACTTCCAACGAATCGGCATCGATTTTTCCTGAAAGGTCGGAAGCAATTACAATGCGCTTAGGAATTTCAAAATTGGCATGCTCAGGAATGGCCAGCACCGGACACTTTGCCTTCTTCATGACAGCAGAAGCATTACTGCCCAACAGTGTACCCTTTAAACCACTGGCTCCGCGTGTTCCCATAATTACAAAACGATGTTCGGTACGAGCAAGCATCGATTGTACTACATCTGCCACACTTCCAAACTGACTTTCGTAATGAATATCAATGGATTTGTATTCGGGTTGTTTTTGCACTTTGGCCTTTAATGCTGCCAAATCTTCTTTAGCGCGTTTCTCTAAAATATCGTTGATGGAAATTAAAGAACTGGCACCGGCATATGGAATGCTATAGGCATGGCATATGGTAATGCCGAACCCCATTTTTTCACCTAGCCGCAAGGCATATTCCAGCGCATGATAAGCAGGCTCAGAAAAATCAGTTGGAACTAGAATTCTTTTCATTGGTTGTGTTTTGGTAGTTCGTATTAATCGTGTAAGGCCAGTAGGGGCACCTTGGTGTGAAGGGCCATTTGCTTGGTAACACTCTTATGAAATATTTGTTGAATAAAGTTGTTTTCACGGGTTACCATGGTAAGCAAATCGGCATTGTGAGTTTCCAGGTATTGGTCCAATCCTTCTACTGCCCGATAGGCATCTACCACGTGGTAGTCGTGATCTACCCCATCTAGAAACTCATTTAATTTTAGCCCTTCAATGGCTTTTTCAACGAGGTGTGTTTCGTGCTCTTCGCATACATGCACCACATGCACCGTAGCGTTGAATTGATCGGCAATAGCAACCATTGGATTCAGGTGTTGTATGTCGTGCATGGCCTTTTGATCTGAGGCAAACACAATATGCCTGGGGGTGCGGTATGTTGCATTTTCGGGGACCAGTAATACCGGGCATTTGGTTTTGTTAATCACCCCACTGGCATTGCTGCCCAATAATACTTCAGGCAAACCACTAGCCCCCTTAGTACCCATGATGACCATGTCAGGGTTTTCGCGCTCTACCAGGCGGTTCACTACATCAGATAAAAATCCTGGAATGGCTTCTACTTTAAACTCGAATGCTTTGGCTTCAGGAAACTCTGCGAGCATTTCATCCAGCAAGGTTTGTAGTTGTTGCTTATAGGTGGCAAGTGCATCGTCAATGCTCTCCACAATATCGGAAGGATAATAATTTACATGATATGCCTGTACCAGCATAAACCGGCAAGCAGTGCCTTTGCAAAATTCAAAAGCGTATCGAATGGCATTTTTAGAGTTGGCAGAAAAATCAGTAGGCAACAGTATGGTCTTCATCACTCAAATTTTTTGTTGTAAAACAATGGGTTAAATTTCTTTTGAAACAACTAGGTTTCATAGGGGCATAATCAGGGGTAAGTATGATTTTTATCACACTTATTTGTTGCTAGGGAAAATCACCCCATACTCAATAGGAATAGGTTCCAATTGAAAGCTCAACACCGGTTTGGTAGCGTGATTGGCCACATCTTCGGCATAACTTCCATGCAGCAAATGCCCGATGCCTGTACGGCCGTGTGTTGTCATGGCAATAAGATCTGCATCAATATCGCGGGCAAAATGATGAATGCCTTCCTCTACTGTATTATCGTTGTATACATTGATGGTGTAATTGGTAAGACCGAAGTCTTTGGCCAGGTCTTCCATCAATCGTTTGCTATAAGCTGTTGTTTCAAATTTATTAGCAGTAATTATTTTTACCAGGTGTAACTTCGCACCAAACAAATCGGCAAAATCTTTTACCTTATTAAATACAGTGTCGTTTTCGCCATAAAAGTTAGAAGCAAATGCAATGTCTTTGATTTCCAGGTCCACGCCATTTTTAACCGTGAGCACCGGGCACTTTGCTAAGCGAATAATGCGCTCGGTATTAGAACCAACAAACACCTCTTTTAACCCTCCAGCGCCATGAGATCCCATTACAATAAGATCCATATCGTGGTCTTCTGCTTGCTTGGCAATGGTTTCGTAAATGCCATCAAACTGAATAGCTTCTACTGCATTCACCTCCTTCATGAAAGGCATATTCATCAACTCTTCAAACCTTTTTTTGATGACACTCAATATAAACAAGCCTTCATTAGTGTCCTGATACGATTGAATAGAGGCATTATCGTAAGTAATAGGCATATTCACTACGTGCAACAGGAATAAACGTGCGCCAGTTTTTTTGGCGATACCCGCAGCTACTTTGGTGGCCTGTAGTGCGCAAGGCGAAAAATCGGTGGGAACTAAAATACGTTTCATAATTATTGGTTTTAATTGTTACCTTCAAAAAGTATTGTTGTCACAAAGTTCTATAGGAATGGGAGGAGTACCCATGAGTGAAATCAAACAAAAAACTGACTTTCATCATGTTTTGAACTGATGCAATCAATGTACCTTAGTATCATTAAAAAGAGTAATGTAAATGAGCGCAGGAGGCCAATTACAAGAGCATTTTTACCATACCTTATTTGAGTCGGTAGGCGAAGGGTTGGTGTTGGTAAATAAAGAAGGGATAATTGTAGAAACCAACCCGAGAGTAGAGGAGTTGTTTGGTTTTGAAAAAGAAGAATTACTGGGAAGCACCATTGAAATACTCATTCCTGAATCGGTTCGAAAAAACCACCATCAACACCGGATCGATTATACCAAATCGCCACGAAAGAGAAACATGGGGTCGGGAATGAATTTGCAAGCCCGTAAAAAAGATGGCACTCACTTTCCGGTAGAAATTAGCCTGAACCATTTTAACAACGATGGAGAAATGTTTGTAATGGCTTTGATTACCGACATTACTGAACGCAACAAAATGGAGGAGGCATTGAAGGGCACAGAAATAGCGTTGCGTTCGATGCACCAAATTACCTCTAATCAGGCATTGGGGTTTGACGAAAAAATTGCTGAGTTGTTGGAGTTTGGAAGCTTGCAGTTTGGATTAGAAACAGGCATACTGGCTCGTATAGAAGGCGATGATTACCATGTAGAAGAGGTAGTAGGAAGGATAGAAGGCATTCGTAAAGGCGATGTAAGGGTGCTTGATCATACCTATTGCTACGACATTATTCATCGCGAAGAACCCTTGCATATTGAACATGCCTCTGAATCGAGGTGGAATGCGCATCCTTGTTACGTCAACACCAAATTAGAATCATACATCGGAGCACGCATCAATGTGAACCATCAAGTATATGGCACCATTAGCTTTGTGAGTTCTATAGCAAAACCAACGCCCTTTTCTTCTACTGAAAAAGAACTGCTCAAGCTCATGGCCGAATGGGTAGGAGAGGCCATTCAACAAAAAAAGGCAAAGGAAGAACTGCACTCCCTCAATGCGCAGCTCGAAAAGCGGGTAGAAGAACGTACCGAAGCATTGCGTGAAAGTCAACGTTTATACAGCATCATTGCACGTAATTTTCCCAACGGCACCATCAATGTGTTCGATCGTCAATTGAATTATGTATTTGTGGAAGGAAGGGAGCTCTATAAATTGGGCGTAACCAACGAAAATCTTATTGGCACACCCTATCTTGATCGCATTCCGGAGACATTGGTTGATGAAGTTAGAACAGCATTGGAGCAAGTATTTGAGGGCGAAAACAAAACGTTTGAGCTGAGTTCTAACGACCAGTACTATGAAATGACAGCAGTGCCGTTGACCAATACGATTGGAGAAATCAAGCAAATTATGATGGTGGAGCAAAACGTAACCCACCAAAAAAAGGCCGCCGATGAAATGCGAAAGGCATTGCAAAAGGAAAAAGAACTGGGCGAACTGAAAACACGCTTCGTATCTATGGCCTCGCACGAGTTTAGAACACCTTTAAGCACCGTGCTTTCTTCGGCCTCGCTCATTGGGCGTTACCAAAAGCAGGAAGATGAGCCCAAACGGCTGAAACATGTGAACCGCATTAAATCGGCAGTAAATACACTAACAGGAATTCTGAACGATTTCCTATCGCTCGACAAGCTGGAAGAAGGCAAGGTGGAATACATCCCTCAATTGTTTAACCTGCAACAGTTGGTAGAACAGGTAGTGGATGAAATGCAAACTGTAGCAAGAAAAAACCAACAAATCGTATTGCAATACAGTGGTGAAAGCCAGGGGAATTGCGACAGCCAAATCATGCGCAATATATTGCATAACTTGTTAAGCAATGCCATCAAGTATTCTCCTGAAGATAAAAACATCGATTTAACCATTGTGGTAAACGATACAATACACATGGAGGTGAAAGACCGTGGTATTGGCATTCCTGATAAAGATAAAGAACACATGTTTGACCGCTTCTTTAGGGCCGGAAATTCTACCAACATTCAAGGCACCGGACTGGGGTTAAACATTGTAAAAAAATACCTCGACTTAATGGGAGGAACTATTCATTTCGAGAGTGAAGAATACATTGGAACCACCTTTTTTATAACCATACCAAATCAAACGGCATGAAAACGATATTACTGATTGAAGATAATGAAGATGTTCGTGAGAACACCGCTGAAATTCTTGAATTGGCACACTATGATGTGCTTACCGCGGAAAATGGTAAAATTGGGGTTGATAAGGCCAAATCTGAAAAACCCGACCTTATTGTTTGCGACATTATGATGCCAGAACTTGACGGCTATGGGGTACTATACTTGCTGAGTAAAGACCCTGAAACATCAAGCATCCCTTTCATTTTCTTAACCGCTAAGGCCGAGAAAAGCGACATGCGTAAAGGCATGAACCTTGGTGCCGATGACTACCTCACCAAGCCTTTTGATGAAATGGAGTTGCTTGATGCCATTGAAAGCAGGCTGAAACGCAGCGATACCTTTAGAGCCGATTTTAACAACGATGTAGAAGGGTTGAACGACTTTTTTAGTGAAGCAAAAGGGTTGGAAGAAATGCAAAAACTATCGGAAGATAGGAGAGTAAACACGTTTCGTAAGAAACAAGCAATATTCATGGAAGGCAACCATCCTAACTACTTGTACTTCATCAACAGCGGTAAGGTGAAAACGTATAAAACCAACAAAGATGGCAAGGAGTACATTACCGGTTTATACAAAGAAGGACAATTTTTAGGGTACATGGCCCTGCTGCAAAATACCGCGTACAATGAAACAGCTGAAGCGCTGGAGGAAACAGAAATATGCCTCATTCCTAAGCAAGACTTCTTTTCGTTGCTCTACACCAACCGCGATGTGGCCAATCGTTTCATTAAAATGCTATCGGGCAACATACTCGAACAGGAAGAGCGCTTGTTGAACCTTGCCTATAGCTCGGTGCGACAACGGGTAGCAGATGCATTGTTGCTGTTGCAAAAAAAGTACAGCGATAAGGAAGAACAATTTAGCATTGCCGTAACGCGCGATGATCTGGCCAGCATTGTTGGTACGGCTACCGAATCGGTAATCAGGGTGTTATCCGACTTTAAGGAAGAAGAAATTATTGGTGTTAAAGGCCGTGAAATCACCATTGTTGATTTGCAAAAATTAGAAAAAATGACCTATTGGTAACCTCTACTGCTTCTTGCCGTATAAGCAACCATCTGTTTGCAAAAAAACAAGAAGAAAAGTATTGTTGAACCACTAAAACCAAGGTCATGTCTACCAACGCAACACCCATTAATATTAGCCAGGGAGTAATTGACGAAGAAAATGAAGAATTGCTCCGGTACCTTAAGAAAGTAAGAAAAGACGGCTCGCTTTCTGTTCAAAAATTACGAAAAAAACTAAGCTATTCTTATTGGATACTTATTGTTATGTCTACCCTCTTATTCTTATTGGGCATGGCATTGATGATTTCATCCACTGTCATCTTTTTTCAAGAAGCCGAAGCTGGAAAAGAAGTTTCGAATACTTTCAGTAAAGGGCTCACTACTGGTGGGATGGGTATTGTTGACTTGGCCATGTTGTTTTTAATGAAACCATTCAGTCGCATTCAAAAGCTGATGGGCGAGATGGGACAAATAACATTGCTCATTAATAGCTACCGCCAACAAGTAGGGCTCATTTTATTGGGCATCAACATTAAAGAAGATCCGGCCTCAGTACAAGAAGCCATTAATTCTATTCAAAAGGCTGTATCTACAACAGTATCGGCCATCGAGCAATACTTCGAGGCCTCCGATGCACGAACCTAGCAAGTACATTATATAATGAATTGAATAAGCCCCGAACATCTCGGGGCTTATTTTTTACCCTTTTGTTATTGTTGTTTGAAATTTTAGTTTTGTTGCAAACGCATGTTATGACTACCCTCAACACTACTCTTGTTCGCCACGAATTCCCTTCATTGTCTAATGGATTTGTATTCTTAGATAATGCAGGAGGTTCGCAAACCTTGCGCGCTGTTGCTGACCGAATAAGTGAATACTTGCTTACCTCAGATGTACAGCACGGGGCCTCTTATCAAGTATCGCAATTGGCAAAACAGCGGGTTACCGAAGCAAGGGAAGCCATGGCCACCTATGTTAATGCGCAGTATGCCGATGAGGTAGTGATAGGCGCTTCGGCAACCATGCTACTACGCATCCTTTCCATTTGCTTGTCGCAAACATTTGCTCCGGGCGATGAAATCATCGTTACCAATACCGATCATGAAGCCAACGTAAGCCCTTGGGTCGACTTAGAAAAGCAGGGCTTTGTTGTGAAAATTTGGAACATGAACCCCAGCACCATGCAGCTGGAAATAGATGACCTGCTGGCATTGATGACCGACAAAACAAGGCTGGTTGCATTAACTCATGCTTCCAACGTGCTGGGTACCATCAACCCCATTAAAGCAATAGCAAAAGTAGTGCACGAGTACCAGGCTTTAATTTGTGTAGATGGCGTAGCCTATGCGCCACATCGCGCCATTGATGTACAAGACCTGGATGTAGATTTTTACGTGTTTAGCTTATACAAAGTGTATGGTCCTCACCAGGGGCTGTTGTATGGCAAAAGGGCACATTTAATCAACATGCCCGGGCTTAATCATTACTTTATTGCTGCCGACGATTTACCTTACAAATTTCAACCTGGTGGAGTTAACTACGAACTATCGTATAGCACCATGGGCATTGTAGATTACCTACAACGCATGGCAGAGGCACATGGTGTAAAAGGCAATAACATGCGCGAAAGCATTGAAAATGCCTTCGATCTTTTTACAGCACATGAAGCTAAGCTTACCCAGCGATTAATGGATTACCTTACTGCACAACCCAACATTACCATCATAGGCATTCCCAATGGCAATGCGCAACAACGCGTATCCACTGTCGCTTTTGTGGTAAACGACTGGAAGAGTGATGCCATCACCTTAAAGGTAGATCCTCATAACATTGGCATTCGCTTTGGCGACTTCTACGCCAAGAAACTCATTGAATCGTTGGGGCTGGAAGCACAAAACGGAGTAGTAAGGGTAAGCATGGTACATTACAATACCTTTGAAGAAATAGATCGCTTGATTGAAGTATTCAAAACCATTTTTTAGCCGTTTTCCGCTACTTTCTCCTTTGCTTGTTGAAAAGTATGTAAATCAACACCTTGACAAGTGTATGGTTGTGCCGTAAATTTACGTTACACCACTAAAGCACTACCATGCACGCAACTCCAATACAACGATCTCGATCCCACCAGTTTACTACTACGCCTCCACAGGTGCAAGCAAAGTTGGAAGTGGGAAAACCCAATGATAAATACGAACAGCAAGCCGATGCCGTGGCCAACCGGGTGATGGGCATGTCGACTCCCGGAGTACAAATGATGCCGAATGATGCCATGCCAGAACTCCAAATGATGGGCATGAAGGAGGAAGAGGAAAAAGGCAAAGTGCAAATGATGCCAGAGGAAGACGAGAAAGTACAAATGATGCCTGAGGAAGATGAGAAGGTACAAATGATGGAGGAGGAAGATGAGAAGGTGCAAATGAAATGTGACGACTGTGAAGAGAAGGTGCAACGGCAGCCTGCTTTACAACAACAAAAAGATGGCGCTGCTTATGCCAGTAACGATATTTCGAGCAAGCTGAACAGCAAAAAAGGAACAGGTCACAAGCTATCTGAGGAAACACAAGCGGAGCTGGGTCAAAAAATGGGAGCGAATTTAAGCGAAGTAAACATCCATACCGACAGCGAAGCGGTACAATTAACCAGCCAAATGGGAGCGCAAGCTTTTACCCATGGTGGCGATATCTATTTCAACGAAGGCAAGTACAACCCGCACAGTGCCGAAGGTAAACACCTGCTGGTGCATGAACTTACCCATACCGTACAACAAGGCGCCACACCCGTTGGCGGTGGAGCTCAGCAGGGCGCACCCGAAGGGGTACAGCGTAGCCCGGTGCCCGAATTGCAGATGTATAGCGGTTGTAGTAGTACCGAAGACTCTACCATTAACAGTGATGTAAGTAGAGCACTTAGTTTCTTGAATGTGGCCATTGCCAAATTGGCTAGCTACGATGGTACAAACCCTTCGAAAGTACACGATGCATTGAACGATCATTTTAATGGCGCTACCAGCAGAGCCTTTGGTTATTGGATCATGACGAACCTTCTTTACCTCAGAGGGATGGCATGGATGGCTGGGTATCAATGCAAATCGTCGTGTAGTGGTACCACAAGGGCCATTGCGTACTGGTGTGTGCCTTTTATGGACATTCGCCTTTGTCCTCGATACTTCTCTACTTCAAGTGCCTCAGAACGTTCGAGGGTAATTATTCATGAATGGGTGCATAAGTATGGCTGTAACTTCGATACCAACTACGAATGGGAAGATGGTTACGACGATAGCTGGACCATCACCCAATTGATCAACGCCGATTCCTGGGCTCACTTTGTGCAGGATGTCCAATAACCTTAGTTACCGCAAGGTATTTGCCATTGTTGCCAACCTAAGCTGGTTGGTAATAGTAGTTACATTTGTGCTGTTGTTGGGAGGCACCCACCCGTCTGGGCACGCAGCAGAAATCGTATTGGTATTTGCCACCCTATTAATCATTTGCTTCAACCTACCCATAGTGATATTCATGCTCATTTCGTTTATAAAAGGCGATGCACTAAAAGCAAATTTATGGGGCGTATTTTGGTTGTTGCTCAGGGCAGCTGCAGCTTATTTTATCTTCGGGTTTATTGCTGGCCGGTTTCTGTCGTAGGCATTTGCTCTCCAAGATTATGCTTCATTTTAGCGGCATCGTGACAAAATAGCTGGAATTAATTGGCTATTTTTAAGGGTTGTATTTAACGAACAATTTCTTATTAGTATGAAAAGACTCTACAGTGTGCTAGTTGTCAGCTTATTGGCTGCACTTTCTTATGGGCAGCAAAATTATGAGCTAATGCTCAACACCGGGATGGGCAACTTCACCCCACGAGCAAACATGCAAGAAACCGTTTACTTTTTCTCAGAAGGCGTAGATGGGTATACTTACTGGTTGTTGCAATTCCATGAAATTCCTATTGCTGAAGAGCGTGCTTCTTTCGAGCAAAGTGGTGCCCTGTTGTTGGAGTATGTGCCCAACAATGCATACGTTACGGCCATTCCCAGTAATTTTGACTGGAAAACATTGGATGGGTCGGTACGTGCACGTATTCCTTTCAATGCCACCATTTATTCAATGGCCTTTGAACTCAAAGCACATAAAGCGTTGCAAGAGGCACCCTATCCGAAATGGGCAGTAAAAGGCAATCAAATAGCACTCAATGTCAAATACTTTCGAAATGTAAAGGATGCGGTAGCAAAGTTCAAAGCCGATGGCTATGAAGTGCTGCACAGCAATGCAGCGGCACACCAGGTACGTGTGCAAGTGCCTATTGAAGACATGAAAACCCTTGCCAACTTACAGTATGTACAATACATGGAAGCGGTGCCACCACCGCCTACAAAAGACGATACGGAAGGACGCAGCATGCATCGATCCAATGCCATCAATACCGATTATGGGGCAGGCCGTCATTACGATGGCACAGGAGTAACCGTAGCATTGGCAGACGATGGCACCATTGGCCCTCACATCGATTACGAAGGCAGGCTTACCCAACATGCTACAGCAAACAATGGCAACCATGGCGATATGACTGCAGGCATTCTTTTTGGAGCGGGCAACCTTAATCCTATTATGCGGGGCATGGCCACCGGAGCTTATATGCATTATTACGCCATCAACAACTACCCCCAGGTGGTTGATGCTGTGCAAAACTACAACAACCTCGATGTAGTGATTACCTCTACCTCCTACAGCCAGGGGCAGGGAGGTGAATACACCACCGATACCGAATTTATTGATGGACAAGTACACCAGAACCCGCAACTCATTCATGTGTTTTCAGCAGGAAATGCTGGAACGCAAAACCATGGTTATGGTGCAGGAGCCGGCTGGGGCAACATTACAGGAGGCTATAAAGCTGGAAAAAACGTCATTGCCTGTGGAAACCTAAACGATCGAGATGAGCTAGAAAACAGTAGTAGTAGAGGGCCGGCAATGGATGGACGAATTAAACCCGACATTTGCGCCAATGGGGCAGGGCAGTTGTCTACCGACGGCCCAAACGATTACCAGGTAGGAGGAGGAACTTCTGCTGCCGCACCAGGCATTGCAGGCATTACCGCCCAGCTGTACCAGGCCTATCGCGATTTAAATGGGGGCAACAACCCCGAAACACCACTGCTGAAAGCATGCTTACTCAATTCGGCTGAAGACCTTGGTAACCCCGGTCCCGATTACCAATTTGGATGGGGAAGGGTAAATGCGTTGCGTGCGGTAACTATTCTAGAAGACAACCGCTACCTGTCTGCTGCTGTAGGGCAGGGAGGAAGCAACAGCCACACCATTACCGTGCCTGCCAATACCGCGCAACTGCGTGTTATGGTATACTGGCTGGATGTAGAAGGCTCGTCGATGGCAGCCAAAGCATTGGTCAACGATTTGAACATGGAGGTAGTAGATCCCGGTTTGGTCACCTTCAACCCATGGGTACTTGATCCAACCCCCGTTCCGGCCAACCTCGATGCCAATGCCGTACGTGGGGTAGACGACCTCAATAACATGGAACAAGTAACCATTGATGCACCTGCTGCTGGTACCTATACCGTGAATGTAGAAGGCTTTGCTATACCACAAGGACCACAAACTTATTACCTGGTATACGAATTTGTGGAAGACGATATTCTGGTTACCTATCCTTTAGGAGGAGAAGGCATGGTGCCGGGAGAAACGGAGTTGGTTCGCTGGGATGCTTTTGGCAATACCGGTGATTTTACCCTGGAGTACTCCCTTGATAATGGCGCCTCATGGACGGTAGAAACAACTACCATCAATGGCGACTTGCGTTTTTACGAGTGGATGGTACCCACCGCACTAACTGGTGAAGCATTGATACGCGTATCGCGTGGTGGAGCTAACGGACAAAGTGCAGTACCATTTAGCATTATTGAAGTGCCTCAAAACATTGTAGTAGATTGGGCATGTCCCGATTCTATAGGCTTAGTATGGGATGCTGTGCCCAATGCAATAGGCTATGAAATTAGCATGTTGGGTGCCATGTACATGGACTCTATTGGTACTTCTACCACTAACAGCCATACCATATATGGCTTGAGTCCATTGAATGAGCACTGGTTTAGTGTAAAAGCATTAGGCCCCACCAATGCCATCGGCCGTAGAGCCAATGCCATTAACAAAATTCCAGGCACCTGGAATTGCGCATTGCCCATTGATGCTGAAAACACTCTGATGTATCCTACATCAGGTACTTATCGTACCTGTCAGAATTTAGGTACGATGAATGTATCGATCACCTTGAAAAACAACAGTTTAACCCCTATCAGCAACGTGCCGGTATACTACCAGTTAAACAACAACCCTGTGGTGATGGAAACCTATGGCCCTACCTTAAATCCAGGAGCCTCAGCCACCTATACTTTCACTACTCCGGCAGACCTATCGAACACAGGAAGTTATGCATTAAACACCTGGATTGGGCTGGTAGGCGATGGCAATGCTTACAACGATACCCTGGTGGCCGACATCATTGTTATTGGAGGCATCATGGCTACTTTACCATGGACAGAAGACTTTGAAGTATTTCCATTGTGTGCTACCGATGCCGATTGCGAAGCCATCACTTGTGGTGTGCCCAACAGTTGGGTAAATGAAATTAACCTACAACACGACGATATAGACTGGCGAACCAATGAAGGAGATACACCTTCCAATCAAACTGGCCCTTCACAAGATTACAACCCTGGTACAGCTACTGGTAACTACCTTTACCTGGAAGCTTCGGGCAGTTGCAACGATAAAGAAGCGTACCTGCTTACACCTTGTATCGATCTTACTACTGCCATCACACCGCAACTGGAATTTCGTTACCACATGAGTGGAATAGAAATGGGCGAATTACATATTGATGCGTTGACCGATGCTGGATGGGATTTAGACATTACTTCACCACTTATAGGCGATCAAGGCAACAGTTGGCAGTTGGCAACGGCTAACCTTTCGCCCTATGCCGGGAGCATTGTAGTACTACGCTTTCGCGGCATTACAGGACAGGGCTATCGCAGCGATGTTTCGATCGATGATGTATCGGTACGGGAAACAACGGCACCACCCACTGCTGACTTCGAAGCCGACCCTACCTTTACCTGTGTTGATAAAACAGTTGTCTTTACCGACTTTAGCATTAACTCGCCCACACAATGGGAGTGGGACTTTACGCCTGCTACGTATACCTATGTAGGCGGAACCAATGCCAACTCGCAACACCCTCAGGTACAATTCAATGCCATTGGTGCTTACGATGTTACGTTAATTGCTACCAACCAATATGGTAGCGATACGTTAACACAAACCACATTTATAAAGATTGATGCCGGCTCTACGCTGCCATTTGAGGAAGACTTTGAAAACAGTTTCCCACCAGTAGGTTGGTTAATTGAAGACCCGGGAGGACCCTTTACCTGGCAGGAAGGACAAAACATTTGGGGGAGCGATGGGTTCCAAACTACGGTAGCGTGGGTAGAAAACTATACCTACGATAATGTAGGTGCTGAAGATGGGCTGATTACGCGCCCTATTGATTTAACCACGGCAAGCAGTGCTGTAATGACCTTTGATGTGGCGTATGCCCGTTACAGTCAACAGTATTCAGAAGGACTGCGCATCGATATCTCTACCGATTGTGGGGATACCTATGTGCCTACTGGCTATTTTAAAGAAGGCACAGACCTGGCTACGGTGGCGAATGATGTAACCAGCTCATGGGAACCAGTGTTTCCGTTTGACGACTGGAGAAACGACACGGTAGACTTAAGCGCCTTTGTAGGTAACCTGGTGCGCATTAAGTTTGTCAACATCAATGGATATGGCAACAACCTGTACATCGATAACATTAACTTGAACGATACGGTGCAAACCAGTGTTGGTGAATTGGGGAACAACGATCGTTTCCATGTATATCCTAATCCTACGGGTGGACAGGTTACATTGCAATTTGTTACTCAGCAAGAAAAAACAGTACAATATACCGTAGCTAACCCCCTGGGCGAGGTATTGATTCAAAAAACGTTGAGTAAAACATCGGGAGCTCGTTATGAGCAGGTAGATTTAAGCGGTTATGCCGATGGAGTATACCTCATTTACGGGCGTGTGGGTAAAGCCCCATTTTACCAGCGGGTAGTGAAGCATTAATTGAATTAAAGGCATGGTAAAAGCGCGAAGATGGCTACAGCTACTTCGCGCTTTTTTTATCCCCGGGCATCACTGCTAACTATCATGCCAATTCCTGTTTTTTGTCATGCTTCCACCATTTTAATGGTTGTTACTTTAGGGTAGTATTAAACCAATAAACAACTATTATGGAACAATTAGAATTGAATCCAGGAGAGATTAAAATTAACTTTTCGGCTCCAGCAAGAGGAAAAGTAACATTGGCTGAATTAGGGTTGAAAGACGAAGATTTAGCATTTGATAGTGGACTGCTAAGGCTGGTGTTTGATTTGGAAAACATTGGCGAGCACCATTATTATCATATGCCTACCATAGAAATTGCTTATGCCGAAAACATGGGAGCTACCCATTGGCAATGCGATTTTAATGAAGAAACCATTTTAGACAAGATCGACAACCATGGGCATACCACTGTGTTGATGATGAATGGTAAAAAGCTTAGCGCTTTAGAACATCATCATAAAAATGCGCTGATTGTACATGCGGAGTTTCCAGAACCCGTGCACATTCTTGCCGATAAATCCTACATCAACCTTTTCAAATAACAACAGGTTTATTATACAGCAATGGGGGAGCATCGCTCCCCTTTGTTGTATCCAGAGGTAACGAGCACAATAAAACCATCACTTTTTCATTATTAGGGAGAAACGATAAGCACTGTTGTTTTGTTGCTGTTTACTACCCTGGCAGTAGCCCAGGGAAAGTACTTTGAACAGTTGGTTTTCGACAAAGAAAAGTTCGTAGCAGAGCAAGTGCCCAATAAAAAAATATTGGGGCATTGGCATTACGTTTCCATAACATCAACGCCTACCATTCCTAAGTACCAACCGGGCAGGGAGTGGATTCCACAAGCATTGACATTCGATAAACACGAAATGTATCAGGTGTTCGATTCAGGGTTGAAACGGCCGTATTATTGGAAATGGAACCGGTTTGAAGACATGATCTTGTTGTTTACGCCTTTTGGCGAAGACAATTTGCATAAACATGATTTCCCACTTTATGTAGATGCGGTGAGCAGAAGGAAACTGGTATTGCGTTTTACTGCCAGGCGACCGAATGAGGAAGATCATGTGTTTTACGTTACCTACCGCAAGGGTAAAAGGCCTAAATAGGCAGCTGTAATTTGTTCCTTTTTATTCCTATTGCATTATAAAAGGTAAACTGCTAATGTTATGAAACACTATCTACTCCTGCTATTATGGTGCCCGCTGCTTGGTACTGCCCAAACCGACTTGAATGCTTTCAAAGCCTTCGCTGATTCGGCTGGGCTCGTTTTTGAAATGCCTCAAGGTTATACTGCTGTAGCCGTGAAAGAAAACCCTGATTTGTGGTATTCGTTTGCGATAATAAATGCCGATAAAAGCATGGAAGTGCGTTATACCATTTGGTCGCTTCAACCCATGATAGAAGCGTATAAGGCTTCCCTTAAAGATACTACTACCATGATGATACACCCTAATAGCCATTACACTGGTAGGGTACAGGCCAATGTGTTAAACATGACCGGTGGGATAGATTATAACATTGGTGCTTTTCCACCACAGGCAGTGCGTAAAGAGTTTAATGCTACTGCTGGAGGTTCCTGTTTTTTTGAGTTCAACTGTGTGTTTGGTGAAGGATACCGTTATGGCCAAATGATGTACCTACACAAAGACGATACTGCAGATGTTATTGTGACTTTTATGAGCAATGATCAAAGCCGTCATGCCGATTTGATGCGCATTCCTTTTCATGCACTTAAATTCAAAGAATAATGCCAGTTAGCAGGTAATGTGAAAGATGGCATTCATGCGTGGTCCAAAGTTTTTGGTAAAGTATTTTACAGCCTCGGGTGTTTCCATCATAATGAGTTTTACCCCACGCTTTGCAGCTTCTTTTTTAAACCCCTTGGTAACCGGCAGCCGACTGCTCATGCCAATGCCAATTACCAGCACGTCACAATCCCAGGGAATAGCTTCAAACTCGGTTAACGGAGTGTGGTTGTACTTGGCCCGATAGGGCTTCGAAGGTTTCTTTTTTCGCTGTCGCCACTCGCCTTTATCGTATACCATGTCTTTATCGTAGGTAGTATCATCGATGGTGATGGTGCCAAATTTGAGCTTGGTAATTTTGGGTGGTTTACCATCATCTCCGGCTTTAAAGGCCATGAGTGAGAAGGGAAGCAGTAATAGTAAGAAGAAACGAGCCATCGGTATGATTTTGTTTTTTAAGTTACAAAAACCGCAAGAATTACGCCAAAAAAGCCGATCAAAGAGTTCAAATTGTTTAGTACATTTATTGGTATGAACAACAAGGTAATTGAAAAGAATGCGGTGTTTAATTGTACCGTTACTACCATGTGGTGGAAGTGGACCACGCACGAAGGATTGCTTACTTTTTTTGGTAAAGACAATAAGGTAGTCCTTATTCCTGATGGGCCTTACGAAATTTACTTTCTGCTCGACAATCCTCCAGGGTTACAAGGAGGAGAGGGCAATAAGGTGCTGAGCTTTATTCCCGAAGAGTTGTTGTCGTTTACCTGGAATGCCCCGCCACAGTACATGGAAATCCGCAATCATCCGCACCGCACCTGGGTAGTGGTAAACTTTGCTGCGGTGGATGATGAGCGTACAGCAGTGCGATTGCGCCACCTGGGCTGGTTGGATGGCGAACAATGGGACGAAGTGTATCAATACTTTGATCGGGCGTGGGGCGTGGTATTTGAATGGCTGCAAGAGAGTTGTGAAGCACCTGCCAACGTTTAACAAGTGCCTAAAAACAATGTGATGAAAAAAATGGTGTTGTTCATCATGGTGCTGACGACGATTTCTGCGGTGGCTCAACGTGATTCTATTGGCCACGCCTACCACAATTATAACAGCTTTGGAATGCAAGTGGGTACCGGATGGAGCTTTGCACAAGGACAGGCTGGGAAGCAGTTGAGGCAAGGGCGGTTTTTCCTGCCTTCAATGCTGGTGAATATTCAACAATGGCGATTGATGGTTAGTGGTGTATTGATGGAAGCGGATATGGCCAGAGACATCCAATACCGTCCGGAATACCAACAAGGCAATGCACTGGATGCTTTTGGCTACGAACTTTCGTTGGGGCAGGTGGTATATCCCAATAAGTACATCAATATTGTGCCCATGTTTGGGGTAGGTGGCATACAGTTTAGCACCAACCCCGATGGATTGTTTACTCCCCGGCATCGCACTGCTCATTATGGCATTTACTCGCTAAAACTGGCCATAGACCGTTATCTTTTTACGGCTACCAGCAAAAATGACGATGCCATTTCACACATCATGGCCCGGGCAATGATTGGTTATTATCCCAACTTATACCGCCACCCATTTGAGTGGAGTGGGGGAGCAACTTTTCTTACTGTTGGAGTAGGCATGCAGTTTGGAGCCATCAAAAATCACCAACGACTGTTGGAGGAGCGGGTTCGCTGAAAACCAATGCTGTTTTAGGCTTCCACCTTATTGCCAATGGCCTCAATAATTTCGTCGTAAGTTACGTTTTCGGGTTGCCCATCGTAGTTCACTTCAACGCGCAAAGCCTTGAGCCCGGTTACGCCTTGTAGGTCTTCCAGTACCAACTCTTCTATTTGATTTTTCAAGTAGTTTTTCGATTGCAGGTACTTGATGTATTTCTTGTACTCTTGCATGTCTTGTTCGCTGGTATAGATGATGGCAATTTTGTTGGGCACTGTTATCCGCTCGTTGGTTCCTTTGATGTGCGCTTTATCTACCCGTTTCTTTACAATTTCGTAGCGGGCATTGTAGGCACCCTCTACATCAAAGCGTTTTTCGTCCATGCGAAACTGTATCGACAATGGCGTACCAAACACCAGGATAAGCGAAGCGATTTCAAGAGGGGTGCTCAACTCGGGTTGCATTTGATCAAAAGTGCGCTCCATTTCTACCATGGTAAGCAACTGCCACAACCTTAAATTGCCCAGGTACAGCGGGTGATATTCTTGTTGCTTAACAATCGATTCGCCAATGTACATGTTGTACTCTACACCATCGGTTTTGTACCGCTCAAAGTAATGAGGAAACATGGCTTGAGCCTCTTCTTGCTGTTGATCTAAATAAGCGGCCAGCCTTCGGTTTACCAACGTAACACTCTCGTCAAAGTTCTTTCGTGCTTCGTAAATCATGTTCACCCTGGGGTCGAGCATGTCGCTGTATTGCTGTATTTGTTTTGCCAGTTTCTTGTCGGTTTTTTCAAGATGCTGGAACACCGGATAAATTTCGGCTCGCAAAAAACCAAGAATCTTGTGTTCGCTACCAGCCATCAACCCGTCTTCAATTTCTTTTAAATAGGTGTCTACCCTGTAAATCAACTCCTCCAATGCGGGTAACGGTTGCAGCTTATGGCCTTTCTTTAAAATGCGCTTCACCTCACTCATTTGCTTCATCAGGTCAACTTTTACCGCTTCGTTGCGTGTTTTCGACGAGTCTTTTACGTCCAACTGGCCATAAAGCGGAAATACTTCTTTAAAAGCAATGTCTTTGAAATTGGGTTGCTCCCCATTTTCTTCCAGCTCCATGTAGCGGCGTGCTTCTTCTTCAAAACGCCATTTTACAGAGTGATGAATGGTAGTGCATTCTTGTTGTATAATGGCTTCAATGCGGTTGTTTGCCTCTTCGGTAAAGCGTGCAGAAGCCATCGACATGATGGGCAATACTTCTTCCAGCTTGTTCAACGATGACTTATTAAGGGCATATTTGTTGGGGTGTGCCAATTCCATGCATCCCAAAAATTCGCCTTCGTATACCAACGGAATCATGAGGTAACTGCCAATGTTTTGGGCCATTAAGTTTTTCCCCAACATGCTGTTGGCTGCATCGTGGTAAAAGCCAACATCGGTGAGCACCATGGGCTGGTGTTCTTCCATTACTGTATGGAAACCCCGCTCGCAAAACATTTCGTTGCACAACTGGCTTTCGCCTCCATTTAAGGCAATGCTATATGTGCTGTTCTTATGGGTTTGCTCAAACATATTGTCGAGGTAGAGGGTAAACCCAATTTTAAGCTCCGGAAGGTCGAGTATTACACCAAGGTTTTCCCTCACACGATTAATGGTTTCTATGTCTTTCTTCAACAAGTTGGAGGTAAGTAGGGTAACCGACCGTTCAGCGGTAATGTCCATCAGGTTTACCAGCCCCAGCCCGCGCATGATCCAGCTGTTGGGAGGAAATTTCTTTTTCCAAAGTTTGATGTTGTCATAGTTGTCCATCAACTCATGAAAATCGGCTTCGGTAATGTTGGGGGCATCTTTGGCAGGCAATAATTCTAACATGTCGGCATTAAAAGCAGCACGGTAGTAGTGCGTTTTGCCTGTTTGCACATTGGGTATTTCATAATGCCAGGTGCGCGCCATGGCAATCGGGAATTTATAATGAAACGCCAAAATTACCGTACACCCCATGATGTAAAACTCATCGGCATCGAAATCCTCCATGGTGAGGTTAAAGTCTTTTCCAGCATTTTCTAAAATGGTAGTGAAACGGCTGGAAGTATGAAAAGGAGTCATTACAAATGGAGCAAAGGCGCCTTTAATTTCGTTGCTCTGCAATACATCCGGAAAGATGAAGGGCATCAGCTTATCGATTTGAGGGCGGTACTGCTCTACAAGAGTCATGTCTTCAATGCCCTCACTGAGCTGCGGATGCGCTTTTACTTCACCTAAAATATCACCAATGTACTTGGCCCGATCGGCATTGCTTTCTTGCTGCAATGCTTCCAACCGTTCAATGAGCTTGAAAAAACTCAACTTGTTAATTCCCGGGAATTCTATTTCCTGTCCGTTTACCTTCATGGTGGTTCCGTTTTATAGTATAAAGGTACTGCTTTTAGCGTTTTATTTCCTGCCTGGCGTGGTTTTGCATTCCAAAACAAACGTCATTTTTTTATGCAGCCAATGCCTAATGGTATAGTAGACGAATGAAGGGAGAAAATATTGGACAGGAATTGGATTTTTTTAGTGGGGAAGGCCTCAGCATAAAAAAACATCCCCCAATGTACTGTGTTAGCATACCGGGGGATGGCTTCCAACCGCTTTGCGGTGGTACTGGATGGTTATGGGTTATGGCTTGGGCGACAGCGCCAATCGCCTGGCAAGGCCTTCTACCAGGGTAATTTGTTCTTTACTCAACTCAATGTCTAGCAGGTATTCCATCAACTTAGGGTGCATTTCGTAATCATCGCCTTCTTCTTGCATCTGATACATCATTTTTGTCATGCAGCCCAATACTTTTTCCATCTGACTTTCGGCAATGCCATTGTCGGTCAATTGGGTTTTGATGGAAGTAAGGTCGTCTACCCCATATTTTTTAAAATATTCTTCAAAGCTTGTTCTTCGCTTTCTTGCTCTGTTTTCTTGTAAGGCTGCGCATTTGTCTTTCATGGCCCTCATTTCATCGGCATCTTTTACTTCCATCGGTTCATGCCCTTCCCATTGTATGGTTACCGGGTATTGCAACTCGGGCTTCATGCCCTCTTCGTGCCACGCTTTGGCAGTGGTTTTGTGCTCTACAGCACTTTCAATGGTTACTATTTTGCCATTGGGCAATAGGTATTGAAGTGGGTAGTTGGTTTCGAAGCACAGTTTCCTGCTGCGTTGCCGCTGACTTGCTGCAATGCATTTTTCTTTCATGGCCCTCATTTCTTTTTCGCTGGCCACTTCTACCGGCTCGTGTCCTTCCCATTGCACCTTAACAGGGTATTGCAATTTGGCTTTAACGCCTTCTTTGCGCCACTCTCCTCCAGCAGTTTTATGCTCTGAAATGCTTCCAACAGTCATTATTTGGCCGTTGGGCAATTGATATTTTACCGGGTAAAGCATTACAAAGCAGGCCTTTCTTCTGGCGTATCGCCCCTTGCAGCGAGCATACACTTTATCGAGTGCTTCCTGGCTTTCTACATCCATGGGCGGCTCATTGGGCCATTGTATTTTTATGGGAAACACCAACCGGGGTTTTTCCCCTTTTGTGCCCCATTCTTTTTTGGCCTTTGCCATGGCCTTTTCATCGGCAATTTCTACAATGGTGCCATCGGCTTGTTTCATTTTAATGGGGTAGAAGTAGGTAAAACAACCAGCTGAGTTACGTTCAGGGGTATGGTGGGCTGGTTCTTCTGCCACTGGTTCTTCCACGTTTTCAATGGGCGGAATGGGGGTGCTAAAATCGTCGATATACAAAGGGGCTTCGCTGGCCGCCTCAGGTGTTTCGGGTATTTCTGGCATTGCTATAATGGCCGATGGGGGAATGGAATTGGTTTCGGCCGGGGGTGCTGGTTCGCTGTTTAAAGTAACGGCAGTAATTACGGCCGCAGCGGTAATGGCTGTTGTTGTCATAACAATAATGGTTGTTTTTAAGGTGAATACAGTGGCCATTCCGGCCGTTGTTTTAGCGGTGGCTACAGCGGTTGTAGTGCCTGCTGCTGTAGCGGCAGCAAGAGTAGTACCGGCAATGAGGGCCTTTACCTGGTCTTTCGAAACGTTAACGTTCGAGTTGCGGGCGGCATCAAATAGCTCATCGATGTTTTTATGCTCACTCATGGGGTACTTTTTTCGGTGCTACAGCATGGCTTTCCACCAGTTTTTTGAGTTCTTTTCGTGCCCGGCTCAACATCATTTTTACAGCAGCAGCAGTGGTGTGTTGCATGTCGGCAATTTCTTTAATGCTAAAGCCTGATATTTCAAATAAAATAAGCACTTCTTTTTTGTTGTCGCTCAGCTGGTTAAGCTGTTCGTATAAGTATTGTACTTCCAAATTCAATTCACCAGCGTTGGGGGTGCTTCCTTCATCTACACCGTCCAGCCCTACTTCTTTGCGCTTGCGGATGGTATTGAGCACAATGTTGCGTGCTGTACCAAACAAAAAGTAAAGCAAGGCATCTTTCTTTTTCATGGTGTCCCAACGTTCATAAGCCCTTAGCAGCGTTTCGTTCATCAAATCTTCGTAGCTCATAATGCCGTAAGCACGTGCCTGACAAAACCGCACGAAGTTATCGTGGATGGGGCCATACATGGCCATGAACTCGTTTTGCTTTTGCTCTTCTGGCTTCAACTTTTCTTTGCTGCTATAAGTAAGTAACCTGAAAAAAGAAAAGGTAACATTTTAATGGTAAATGGTAAATGCCCCGATAGCCATCGGGATGCTTTCGCAGAAGTGTGGAAACAAGGGTAATGTTGATAATGAGTGATGTCATTGCGATCCCCGCTGAAAGCGGGGAGAAGCAATCTCCTGAATAACTTTGTTGTTGATCAAGAGGGGGCCTTTGCAGGTGTGTGAGGAGGTATGGGCGTTCCCCCGACGCCTCCCGGCAGTAGGGTCGGGGTCGGGTTTTTCGCTATTATCGCAGTGGTTTCATGGCGAAGCTGGTAAGCCAATGCAGGGGCTCCCGGGGTTGCCCTGCATTGCCACCAACTTTTTCGCCTTCACCCACTACGGATAGCCGCTACAACCCCTAACGCAAAAGCAACATAAGGAGAAGTGAGGGCTCAGTACTTTTACTGAAAAGAGATGGCTTTACGTGGTTTTTACTTGTCGATTACATGAGGATTGTCTATTTTGATCGATAGAATCAACTGAACCAAACTAAACCAAAACCAACATGAAAAAATTAGTAGCAGAGTTTTAGGCACCCTATGGCTGGTGCTTGGCGGATGTGGTAGTGCTGTACTGGCAGCTGCCTATCCTGAATTAGGCATTGGCTTTGTAGGCGTATCGCTGGCCTTTGGTCTTACCGTACTCACCATGGCTTATGCCATTGGACATATTTCGGGTTGCCATTTAAACCCGGCCGTTTCTATCGGCTTGTGGATTGGAGGGCGTTTTAACAGTAAAGACTTGCTGCCCTATATTGGTGCACAGGTATTGGGTGGCCTCGCGGGGGCTGGTATTCTCTACCTCATTGCCACCGGAAAGTCGGGTTTTGAAGTGGGCGGCTTTGCTGCCAACGGTTATGGCGACTACTCGCCTGGAGGCTACAGCATGTTGGCGGCTTTAGTTACCGAGGTGGTTATGACCTTCTTTTTCCTCATCATTATATTGGGAGCTACCCACAGTAAGGCCCCTAAATACCTGGCTGGAGCAGCCATTGGTCTTGGCCTTACCCTCATTCACTTAATCAGCATACCGGTTACCAATACTTCGGTAAACCCAGCGCGTAGTACCAGCCAGGCCATTTTTGCTGGCGGCCCTGCCATGGAGCAGCTGTGGTTGTTTTGGGTAGCGCCCATAGTAGGTGCTATTTTGGCCGGATTGGTGTATAAGTTCATGTCGCCAGAAACATCGGAAGGGTAGTGTGGTATTTTTAAGGTAGTACTATAAGGTGTAACGTTGGGTAGGTTTCGTAGGTATATTAAAGTAAACCTTTAAATGATACATTATGAAACATGCATGTTATTTATTCACCGCGGTATTCATTGTATTGAGCTTTCATTCTTCAGTCAATGGAATGCCTGGGCAAGAATTGGGAAATGCGATTGAAAAGCAATTCTTTATTCTAAACTTGACATCCAATGCTGATAATTTGACTTATCAAGTTCCCTTAAAACAGCAGGAGGAGCAAGGGGCTGGTTTATTAGCCCCCATTGCTAACGATCGTATTATAAACCTTGACTTAGATGGTGGTAACCCCATATACCAGGTTACGGTAAAGTTGTTGAGCGATGATGGCACTACGTTGTTGGAGTCGAACACTACCGACAGCCGTGGTAACTTTTGTTTTGCCAACATTGCCATGGGCCCCTATCAATTGGAAGTAAGCAAAACAGGGTATGTTACCAGCAACCAAAGCATTTGTGTAGCGGTTACTGGACAAGCAGAAGTTGATGTAGAGCTGGCCGACGATTAGTTAAGGCAAGCTTTTGGAATGAGATAACAACTATTCCACCTCCTGCTCAAACTCCGTGATTTTTTCGTCGGGAGGAAAAAAGGATTTGAGGCGGTAAACTGTGGTGTTCCAGCCTTTATAGGTTATGGGAATTTCTGCATCAAACTTAAATCCCCAGTACACGTAATCGTTCCCTTTTTCAAGCAAAAAGGTGCGTTCACCGTTGTTAGTTGTATTGGTGATGGTGGTGCCTAATTTTTTCGCCAGCATTTCGGAAAAATCCAGTACCGATTGTTCCACATACAAGTGGCTGCCTTCCAGGCCATGTTTTTTGCCCAGGCTATCGAGGGTATAGGCTTTCGAAAATGCCATGTTCATTTGAAAAGGAGCAGGGTTGTATACTACCGTGGGGTTGCCAGTGGTTTGTGCAAGCTTGCTGAGTTGGTTCGGGTCTTTTTTGGTGTAGTTGTACACAAAATCGTCGAGCTTAACATCGGGAATGATGTATTCTATTTGCTCTCCAAAGGTTAACACGCTCCTGGGGCCGGGAAGTTGTTGTTGTGTTTCCGCTTTTTTAATGTCGTTGTGGGTAAGTATGCATTCCCTTAAATAAAACCCATAAAGATCGGGATGCGTTTCTTCTTTGATACGGGCTACTTTTACCAACCCGTCGTTCAATACCAAACTGGTTTCGGTAATGGGGGTAATGTGGTTCAAAAAAATGTTGTGGGACATTTGTAGCCGTTCATAGATTTTTTTCTTTTCCTCAATGGGCAAGTTCCACTGGTGTTCGAAAAAGCTTTTTCCAAAGCCCAATAAGTCGCTCCAAAAGCAAAAGTTCAGCCTGGTTTTGGCTTCAAAAGGAGCATCCATTTTTTTACGAAGGTTGGAGGAATAAAAGTACTTGTCGTTCATACCATGCTTGTTCAGTGGTTATTGCGTTAATCGTCCAACAAATCCGGCAAATCGAAGGTAATGCTGGGAAGGAGCTTTAGGTTGTTTTCTTCGTAGGTGTTGAAGTAAGCAAACAGCGCCTTAAGGGCATCGTTGTTGGTATCTTTTACCGCAAGGGCCTGGCGTTCTAATTGCTCAAAGGGCAATTCACTTTTCATTAAAACTACCCTGCCACCAATGGGGTCGTTGCTCGAAGATATGCCGGCAAAGGTGCCTTGCAATACTTTGGCCGATAAGGCATTGCCTATTTTATATACATGCTGAAACTGCTTACCATTGGCGGCTTTGAGGTGGCAAAACAAACAGCCGTTGTTCAACAGCAACTGTCCCCTTAATGCATTGTTAGGTCCTGTTACTTCCAGGTAAAATTGGCGCCCTTCCTGTACAATTTGCGCTGGCGATTGCAATATTTCCGTAATGGGGGCATTTCTTCGCACATAGCAATACCACGAGCCAACACTGTTGGTCAATATGGGCGATATGGGGGTGGCAATGCTTTGCTCGAAAGCACTGAACCGCTCAAACCCCAGGTATTGAGCCAGTGCATCTAGTTTATACACTTGTAACCTCACAGTGTTGGGGGCTCTATTTTCTTTTGCTTGTTCTATCTTCGACATACAATCATAGAGGTAGCGCTGGCTCACTTTTTCTTCTCCTACCATGGCACTTACTTCGCCCATGCCTGCATGGTCGTAAGAGGTGCCTTCCTTTTCAACAAGCATTTGTAACAATGCTTCTAATACTACTATGCTTACCGTTTTCATACCTACAATTTACGGTAATCTTTTTCTCCTTCCCAAGCTGCTTTCCGAATCGGCTCATTTCCTTTCCCAATAAGGGGTTTTTAGCTCCGATGTAAAATCAATGTAAACCAGCGTAAAACTGCTGTGTAATAGCGTGAACCCACTGTGTAATAGCGTTATTTTGAGTGTTAAGACTTCCCGTATTCATTTCCGAGATTTGTAGTGTTGATGTTGCTAACAGCGCATTGGCAGCCTCAACAACTCGACACACGCGCTACCGGTTCTCCGCTATTTGTAATGGAGAGGTAGCTGGCTAACCGGCGGCAAGTGTGAAGAACCCATCTCCATCGAACTAATGTCCAACGCGATTTCGGCGAAGGCATGTTCCAACCTGTAAAAAATGAATAACGGGTGCTCTTAACGGGCCTGGGGATGTTACGCCTTTTCCGAAACGCTGCGGACGATTTCACAACCTTTTAAAACAATGAAAAATGAAAAATCTATGTTGTTTTTTTGTGATGGCGTTCTTTGCAGTTGGTGGTAACTTTTCGGCCAATGGAATGCCTGGAAATGAAGAAGGGAATACAAACAAGGCGAAAGCCGAACCATGTGTTACCTGTACTGAAGATGATGAAGAGTTACGCCCCGTTTTCGGAAAAGTGACCAACACCTCTGGCAACCCACTTTACCAGGCTACGGTGAAGTTGTTGAGCGACGATGGTACTACCTTGTTGGAGTCGACCACTACCGATAGCCGTGGAAACTATTGTTTTACCAACATTGCCATGGGGCCTTATCAATTAGAAGTAAGCAAAACCGGTTATGTAACCAGCAACCAAAACATCTGTGTTACTGCCGCAGCGCAAACAGAGATTGATGTAGAGCTGGCTGACGACTAGTAGAAGTTGGTTTGCATAAAGCCCCGACTGTTCAAAGTCGGGGCTTTTTTTTGTGTGGTTTACCGCAGATAGTTTAGTTTTGAGCTTTAACCCCTAAGAACTACGGTATGAAATACCTCATTGCTATGGCGCTGCTTTTGTTGGTAGCACTGGCTCATGCACAACCCGATAGCTTACAACAACAACTCCAACAGGCGCAAGCTGATGGCGACGAAAAAGCAATTGCCGATCTGCTGAATCAGGTGAATTGGTATATAGCTAAGCAAGGAGATTCCAGCTGCCTGCCTTACCTCGAACAGTCGCTGCAACTGGCGCAAGCCAACGGTTGGGAAAACCTGGAAAATGCTACGAATAATAGCTTGGCGGCTTATTATTACGAAACAGGGCATTACGATAGTGCGATCAGCTATCAAAACAAGATGGTGGAGTACTATGGGGAAATTAATGATAGTGCAAGTTGGGGAAATGGGTTATTGAATAGAAGTACGTTCTACAAAAACAATGGACAATACGATTTGGCCATGGAAGATCTGTTGCAAGCCATTGTCATACTAGAGGCATTGCCCACAGAACAAGCTTCATTAGCAGCCAGCTACGATGCACTGGGCATGTTGAAGAAAAAGCGAGGAGAGTATGTAGAAGCTGAGGGGTATATCTTAAAAGGATTGAATTTGCGTGAGGAGTTGGGGGATTCGTCAGGCATTTCAAAGTCGTTGAATAACCTGGGCAATGTATTGTTGGCTCAAGAAGCGTATGGCGAAGCCATAGAGTATTACCTGGAAGCATTAGACATAAAGCTGCGGTTGGGAAAACAAAAAGGAGCTGCTATTGTGATGAACAACCTGGGAGAGGCCTATTTTGAGTTGAACGAATTGAACAAGGCAGAAGCATACTACCTGCAATCGCTGGCCATAAAAGAAAACAAAGGCGATACCACCACCGGGTTGGTGATTACCCTCAATGCCTTGGGGAAACTGTATACTGCCAAAGCACAATGGGCACAAGCTACGCTGTACTTACAACGTGCCGAAACGCTGGCGCTGCACCTCGATATTTTAGAACAGGTAGGCGACAATTATTTGTACCAATCGCAATTGCATGAGCAGCAAGGTCAAGACCGGGAGGCGTTGCAGTATTTCAAAAAGTATGTGGAGAAATATCAGGAGCTTTTTGCCAACGAAAAGGAAGCCATTATTGCCAATGCAGAAGCAAAGTACCAAACAGAAAAATTGAAGCGAGAGCAACTGGTACAGCGCACCACCATTCAGTTGCAAGAAGCATCGCTCAACAAGCAGGAGGCCAGGGTATATGCTTTGGTGATGGGCATTGGCTTGTCGGTATTGCTCATCATTACCTTGTTTATTCTATACCGCAGCAAGGAGCGGGCCCGCAAAAACGAGCAAACGCTAAAAGAAGAATTGAACCACCGGGTAAAAAACAATTTACAATTGCTTTCCAGCGTATTGAGCTTGCAATCGCAACGCATTCAAGACACCACTGCAAAAGAAGCCATGTTAAGCGGTCAAAACAGGGTAGCAGCCATGGTGCTCATCCACCGCATGTTGCAGCAAAAGGAAACGCTGCACATCAACGTGCAAACCTACTTGCAAGAACTTATTGATACGTTGATAACTGTATATGCGTTGGAAGAAACATCGCCAAATACTACCATTAACATTGCTGCTACTAACATGGACGTGCAAAAAGCAGTGGCTGTTGGGTTGATTACCAACGAGCTGGTGAGCAATGCCTTTAAGCATGCTTACAAAGAAGTGGCCGATCCACAATTGGAGGTGCAATTTGCAATGGGCGAAGGCCATTACCGATTGATGGTGAAAGACAATGGGCCAGGCATCCATCAGGAAGCAACAGGCGATTCGTTTGGGTTGCAACTGGTGCACATGCTTGCATCGCAACTCAAGGCTAAATTAACTACCGATAACCAACACGGACAAACGTATGTATTGACGTTCAGTGCCGCTTAATGTTTTGTAGAATGAACACCACCATTTTAATAGTAGAAGACGATGTAGTAATTGCTACCGACCTTAAAAGCAAGTTGGAACAGCTGGGCCACGAGGTAGTGGGCATGGCTACAACCGGTGAAAAAGCGCTGGCCATTTATGGGGAGGCGTTGCCCGATTTAATTTTTATGGACATTAAGCTCGATGGGGCATGGGATGGCATTGAAACCGTAAAGCAGTTACGCCTAAAAAGCAAGGTGCCGGTAATTTACCTTTCCGATCTTACCGATGCTACCACCATACGCAGGGCCAACGAAACACTATTCACCGAGCATTTGGCCAAACCCTTCATGCTTCCTCATTTAAAAGTAGCCATTCAACGGGTGTTTTTTGGGCGTGAAGGAACGAATAACTTTGCGGTGGTACACGACGCCATTTTTTTAAAATCGGGAAAAGACCATTACGAAAAGGTAGCGCTGGCTGCCATTGCTTTTTTGCAGGCCGATCGCGCTTATTGCAAGGTGCATACCAACGATAAAGTATACCACTTATCGAAAAGCATGAAGGTGGTGAGCGAGCACCTTCACCAACCTTATTTTGTGCAAATTCACCGCAGCTGCATTGTTAACATTCATCATGTTACTGGCATTAAAGGCAATATGCTGGAAGTGTTGGGGCACGATTTAACCATTGCCGAAGCCTACCGCGAAGAAGTGAAAGCCCGATTTTCGATGCTGTAGGGAAGTGGATGGATGGCATCCGGAAACTAAAATCACCCATTCGGAAAACACTGTTGTGTTGCTGTAGCGGATTGAATTAATTGCGTTTCAACCAATTCAAACCGTTATGAAAACTTTGATGTTTGCTGCGTTATGCAGCGCATTGCTCCTTGGCTCGTGCAGCAAGGGCGAAGAATACAATTGCGATGCTAATGCCACCAACAGGGTAGGTGCCATGTGCAACGATGGTACTCGCAGCAATGCTACCGGTTCGGGTGCCTGCTCGCACCATGGTGGCGTCGACTACTGGATTTGCAAGGACTAGCTGCATGTTGTACGATGCATTCATTACCCATGCGGTGGAAGATAAAAAGGCCATTGCCGATGCCCTGGCCGATGGACTGAAGGCGAAAGGGCTCAGCATTTGGTATTCGGGGCACGATTTAAAGCCGGGCGAAAACATTACAACGGCCATCAACCGGGCCATCTTGAATTCGAGGAGTGGGATTATTGTGGTGAGCCCCAATTACGTGGATGCGCTATGGGCCAGGGCAGAGCTGAATGTATTGTACTCCCGCCATTTGGAAGGCATGCCCCTCATTCCCATATTTCATCAAATCACTGCCAAAGAGGTGGCGCAGTTTCATCCGTTACTGGCACAGCTATACAGCCTGTCGTCGGCTATTGGGGTGGACGCGTTGGTGGAGGAGGTTTGCAATAAGTTAGTGACGGAAGAATACCCGGAGGCAACGAAAGTGAAGGAAACGGCTGTTGGGTTAACGGAGCCTATTACTACGCCTTCCTCTAAGAAGAAAAAGGAAGGGGATTGGAGTTGGATACTTTATGCCTTGCTGGCGGCCTTGCTCCTGGTGGCTTCGCCCGCAATTTATGGATGGTGGAGTGGCAACGATCGCTCTGAACCCATTAGCCATGGGGAAGTAGAGGTGCTCGATACAGTGGGAAAAAAGGCAGAGGAAAAACCACCCATACCATTGACCAACGAATTTGAGCTTCCCAAAGGATCGGAGCATAAAAATACGTTCGACCTTCCTTCAGAAGAACTGGGCAAGCAGTTCGATGCCCTTATTCGGCAACGCATGGCAGCTATACAGCAAACGGTAAGCGAAAGCCACCAGGAAGCGATGATAGAAGGGGGAACCCCTACCAGCATCAATGAGTTGGCGCAGCAATATGAGGCATTTCGCGAGGAGTATGGCGATGGCACCAACGAGTACCGCTTTTCGAACGATTACAGCACCGAACAATTCAGGGTTAACATGCCTGCATTGAATGTGGATGTAGCTACACAATCGCCTATAAATGCTTATGGATTTACCAATTACTACGCCTTATTACGGTTAAGTACAACTTATGACAAAGAGTGTGAACTGGAGTTTAGCGTCATCAACACGGCTCCTTGCGAATATGCCATCGAAACCATTGAGATGGTAGATGAAACCACCTATTACGCTACGGTAGCTTATACTAACAATGTGCGGCATGTATTGCTTTCGTGCATAAAAATGCCTGGTAGTAGTCCTGAGGTAATCATGTACAGTTATGGCTTACGGCCGGTAGAAGAATATGTGTTTCAGCAAGAAGGAGGGCATTGGTTGTTGGCGATTACCGAGTGATGGAAGTGAAAACACGGCATTCGGAAACTGAAATGGGGCATTCGGAAAACATTGTTGTAAGCAGGGCATCCTCCTCCTTACTTCGCTTAAAACCTTAAACATCAAAACTTATGAAAGACGTAACATGCAGCAACAAAGACCGCACTTATCCCGACCCAAAGTGCATTACACACATCGGAGGAAGCTATTGGCTACACACCAAATGGGAGGCCATCAACAACATTAAAACTGGCCGCGAAAGCTATTGTGTAAATGTAAAAGGCCATCGGGTAATGGTGATTGTAAAAACCAGCAATGGCAACGATTACCTTACCACCGAGCCCGATCATACCGAAGAAAACAACTTGTTGCAACTCCCTAATTGCTAGGCATGCATTCACCATTAAATGAACACATCATGTCTAACGAAGACAAAATCATGAAAGAGATCAACAACCACATCATTACCTACGGTGGTGGGTACAGCAAGTGGTATGTTGGCGTGAGCTCAGATGCTAAAAACCGGCTGGCACAACACGGTGTAACCGCCATTGATAAATGGGTTTATCACACGGCCCGCAGCCATCGATCGGCCAGTAGCATCAAGCAATTTTTTATTGCCCGTGGGGCAGATGGTTTTAACAATACCTCCGATAACAGTGCACAAATGGTGTACGCTTATAAAAAGAGCATCAATACACATCCTTAAATATTATTGAACATGGCAACAAAACAAGAAATCGATGCCGTTTGGGCAAAACGGCAAAAAGTAAGAGGGTATACCAACAACGAGCTGTATGGCCGAGATGTTTGTGGCACCCTTATGTATTATCCGTCATACGGCAAGCAAACCGACATGGGGTGGGAGATCGACCACATTAAACCGTTGGCCAAAGGAGGCAGCGATACGCTGCGCAACAAGCAACCCATGCAATGGGAAAATAACCGGGACAAGGGCGACACTTATCCTTGGAATTGTTAACACTTAAACCATTATTATGACCATTACACTAACAGGTGTATCAGGCACCGATTACGAGTTTACCATTTATACTTCGGCCGATAATTTTAAGGCAGTTGGAGGGGTGTATTGCATGAGCAAACGCACTGTAAACAAGGAGGGAAAAGGCGAGCATGCTACTATTTATATCGGCCAAACGGGCGATTTATCTACCCGCTTCGACGATCACCACAAGCAAAAATGTTTCGATAAACATGGTGCAAATCGCATTTCTATTCATTTAGTAAGCGATAAGAAAAAACGAGAAGCTATTGAGGAAGATCTGATTAAAGCCTATCAACCGCCCTGCAACGAACAGCATAAAGATTAACTGTTATGGCACTGTTTCCCGAAGAAAAAGAAATTACCTCGGCCGTAGGCAAAGCCATTCAGCTTACCACCCACCGCATACAAGGGTGGTATGGGGCTAAGGGTAGCGAGTACTACGTCAGCATCATGCTTGAAAAAGTTACCTCGGTGCAGCTGCGCGAAATCAGTTCGCCCGGCTTGTTGGTGGTAGGGTTTGTGGTGTTGCTGGGTGGCTTGTTGCTTATTCCAGCCACTGGCGAACCAGCCATGGGGTTGGTAGGGTTGCTGGGCGTGATTTTCATCGTGCTGTACTTCACCTCCAAATACCACCGGGTAAGCATCAATGGCTACGGCGGGGTGCGCATTCACTTTATGTGGAAGGGCAAAAACAAAGCCGATATCATGCGCTTTTTAGATCAGGTAGAGTACGCCAAATTGAACAGAATGGAACGCTTAACGAAGGCTTATGAAAACATGGGTTAAACAGCTACTGTTAGTAGCATTTATAGGCTTAATCGGCACTGCTAACGCCCAAATAACGGTAGACACCATCAAAACCAGGGTGGTGTACATCACCAAAACCGGGCTCAAGTACCACGCTACCAATTGCGGCTACTTGCGCAAAAGCAAGATCGAAATCAAGTTGAGCAAGGCAAAGATCAAGGGGTACACGCCTTGCAGTCGGTGCAAAGGATTGCCAGTGTATAAAACCCGCGTTAAAGGCAACGTAAAAAACAAATCGCTAAACAGGGATGGGAACCCTACTCAAAACCGCGAACGGGTATCGGTAAGGTGCAGTGGCATTACGCAAAAAGGTACACGGTGCAAATTGTTAACCAGCCACGCCAATGGCAAATGCAAGCACCATCAGTAGCATGAAAAAGATCGTATTGTTGAGTTTGGTTTTGGGGTGTATTGCCCCATTGTATGCCGGGGGCAGGCCCTTATTAAACACGGAGCTTGGATACAGAACCCTAAAGCAAGGCATGAAAGGCAACGATGTAACCGCCTTGATTGTATTGCTGAACGAACACGGGTTCGAAGTAACCACTAAAAAGCACCACAAGTTTAATCGAAAAGTGAGACATTCAATAGAGCGCTTTCAAGCCTCAAAGGGTCTGCCCGTTACCGGCATTGCCAACCAGGCTACCATTTATTATTTAAAATACGAATGAGCATGCGTTGGTGTTATTGGTTGTTGGTGTTGCTTGTAGGCCCTTGCTACGCACAAGATTCGTTGCTGCATGCGGTGCACCACCACCTGGCTGTTGAGGGAGATGATGTGGATGATTATTTGCACTACCACGGCTTTGTGGTGAAATACAACTATACCCGCAAGGTGCCTGCCTATACGGTGCATTGCCTTACGCCACAACAGTTGGATCGTTCAAAAAACAAGGCAAAGCGCAAGGATGTTTTTTGGGAAGATGTAGCGCAGTTGGGCAAGGGAGGTGGTGCCGATGATGATTACCTACACAGCGGCTACGACCGGGGACACCATGTGCCTGCGGGTGACTTTTACTGGCACCAGGGGTTGAAAAAAGAAACCTTTGTGTACAGCAATATTTCGCCTCAAAACCCTACGTTGAACCGGGGGGCATGGGCACGACTGGAACGCACCATTCGCCAAAAAGTGGTGCAATACCAGCAAAAAGCTTATGTGGTTACCGGCACGGTTTATCCTCCCGGGTGGGCCACCAGCATTGGCAAGCACCAGGTAGGGGTAGCTACCCATTTGTACAAACTGGTGTATTTCCCCCAAAAAAAGGAGATGTATGCTTTTATGTTCGACAATACCATTGCAAGCTATCATGCAGCATTGCGTCATTTCCAGGTAACGGTAGATGAAATAGAGTTGATTACCGGTGAAGATTTTTTTGATGGGGTAGAAGAGGCGTTGGAGCAGGAGTTGGAGGGAAAGGTGATGGTGTGGTTTTAAGGCCGTTTTTGTACGTATGTGGTTTTTACTTGTTGGTTTGCGCAGGATTATTTAGCTTTAAATGCGAATCATTTTTACCAGATATGAAAATCAAAACCATCCTTTCCCTCGTTGCAATTGCTTTATTTTCTATTGTGAACAATGTGCAAGCACAAGAGAATGATTATTCGTTGGCCAAAGTGGGGAAGAAGTTGTATGGGGTGTATATTTTTGTGATGTCTGAACCCTATCATGATTATGACTATATCGCAACTGTAGAAGCAAAAGTCAATTGGTCAGGCACTCTCGAAGAATCTTTTGAAAAAGTAATCAGTAAGGCAAAGAAGAAATATCCAAATTTCAATGGTATTGTATTTCACAGCAACGATCTTGATAAAGCAGATATTATACGGTTTAAAGGACTGGAAGTATCACGTGGGGGCATTGCAATAGGTGCTAAAGTATCATTTATAAAAACGGGGCAAGTTTATTATGGCGAAGTTATAGAGTTAGAATCATCTAAAAATAAAGGCTCGGTGAAATACATCGATATTTTTGAGGAGGAACAAGTTAGAAAGATGTCATATACCGATATGACTATATTGTCGGAAGAAGGTTTTGCTGAAAAGAAAAAAACTTTTCAAGTGGAGATTAATAAATACAAGTTTAAGGTGGGCGAGAAGGTGGCATGGGTAGCTAATAAAAAGACATTGTTTGGCGAAGTGGTTTCTTTAGATAGTAAAGCTCACAAGGCGGCTATAAAGCATTTAAACAAATTTGGAGATGAGAAAACCCTTTCCATTTCATATTTGAATTTAACACGATTAACTGAAGCAGATTATCAGGAAAAGCTACAAGCTCAAAAGGAAGAGATTGCAAAACACACTTTTAAAGTAGGCGATAAAGTATCGTGGGTGAAATCGGATTTACTGAACAAGAATTCAAAGCAAATCATAGGCGAAGTCATAGAACTTAATGATACCTACCATAAGGCATCGATCAAGTATAAAGACGAGAACAACGAAGAGAAGATAGCCAAAGTATCGTATTTAGATTTAACAAAGGAATAATCAAGTACAAAAAAAGACTTGAGATTTCTACCAATTTGTAGTGCAGTTTTTGAAGGAGTGGAATAGGAGTATTCACTTTCAAAATCTCGAAGAATTGTGCCATCATGTTGCTTCCATTCCATCAACCCATAGGCATTTCTACCTATTACTATAAAACAGCAACTACAGAGGTACGAGTGAATGAGGAATAACCCAGACTAAACATAAAAACAATGGCACAAAAAAACGAGCTGAACGGAGCGGAGCTGATGGATTTGTTTACTGCAGCTATTGATAATGCCATGCATTTAATGGAAGCGGCTCAGGAATTGGTTGCTTCAAAAAACGCTCCTCAATACACCAGTTTAGGCCTGGGCGAGTTGGCACTGGAAGAATTAGGGAAATCATACACTTGTTTGGCCTACTATTCGAATAGAAGGCAACTGGATTGGAAGCTGTTTTGGAAAGAGTGGCGCAACCATGAATTGAAAGCACATCGGGCCTTTTTTTATGAGTTCTTTTGCCTGTTACGTGCCGAAGTACAAGCCGATGATCGCAACGATTATTTCCCATCTTACCGCGAAAAAATACCCCTTGAAAAGGAAGCCACTTTTTATGTAGATATTGATCGGGAATCGAGGAAAATACATTTGCCGATAAAAGAAATTACCACGAAAGAATGTTATTATCGACTGGCGTCTTTAATAGGGCCTATGAATGCTGCACTTAAAGTGAAAAGACTGATTGAAACCAATAAGGAAGACGTATACATTACTGCTTTTTCTGATTATGCGTTTAGCACGCTTACTACCTCCATGTATCAGCAAGATGTATTAACCGTATTGGCTGCTATGAAAACGGGAGATGAAACCTATGATCGTGCTTTGAACGACATTGCCGTATTGTTTACTCCCCAGAAGCAATGAAAATAATGTTGACACATGTCGGCCTGCACCTACCAGCAGGATGAATTTCCTTACGTTTTGCGCTACAAGAGTCGAATACTATTGAAACAACCCCAACCCATGTTCTTAATAACCACGTTAGAACAGGGCTGGGGTTTAATCAACCAATCAAGCCGGTTTGGGAGGTCCCTTCTCAGGTAGAGGAGCCTACCGGCCGTCCTGGGTTAAATAGCGATCCTTTCCACCGGATCGCTCCACGGGCCTCGCCCGGCAGCACCAACGGCTGCCACCCGAAAGCTGTAGGTAACACCGTGTTTCAAACGCACGCCTTCATCATCGATGCCAATGTCTTTTTGAAAGCCAAGGCCTTCTTCATCAATGCTGATGGTAAAAACATAATTGGAAGAAAGCACCACTACTGCGGGTAGAAACTTAGCAGCAGGATCCGACAGATCTTTCACCTCTACAATGTAACTGCCTGCCCCTTTAATGGTATTCCAGTCGAGTGCCAATTCGCCTCGTTTTAAATTGTTGATCAACAAGCCTCGTACTTCAGGCATTTTGCCTACAGGACTGGGAAGCAACCGCAGTTGCATACCAGCACTTTCAATCATTTTTTGATTGCCACCGCTGGCTCTGTACACCACCGAAGCAGTTTCTCGCAACCCTTGTCGCAAGGCCCTGGTAAAAGCAGTGCGGTCTAACTGTAAGCCCTTGAGCTCGCGACGCAACGCTTCGATGGTATCGTCGTTGTTGACTACGTTGTTGATTAAGGCCTCTAAATCGTTGGCCCATTGGTCACCATCCGAAAAATTCGGATTGTTGTTTAACGCTTTTGCAATGTCTCTTGCAAACTCCAGGAGATCGTCGTGTTTTTTATCTCCCAGTTTTAATGCTATTGTATTCATAACATTTGGTATTGTGGCACACATAACCGGCAAGGAATGCTATGCACACCGGGTTCATAAAAAAAATAACTGTTAGCGCGAACGCTAAATCATACCTGAGAGATGTTTCGTAGTGCGAGAACGTGGTTTCAATAGAGCACCGAAACGTGCAATTGCAAAACAAAGACGAAAAAAGTAAAGGAAAGGTTGCATGAGGTATGAAAAAAAATGCACTTTTTTAAGGAGTTAATAGCTAAGTTGTTGAAAATTAGCGGGTTAATAGTTTTCATTTTTTTGAAAAAGCATTGTTTTGCCCCATTTTTTTATGGGAGGCCTTACCTGGAATAGTGCATTCTTTATTCCGAATCGCTCATTCTTTATTCCGAATCGCTCATTCTTTATTCCGAATCGCTCATTCTTTATTCCGAATCGCTCATTCTTTATTCCGAATCGCTCATTCTTTATTCCGAATCGCTCATTCTTTATTCCGAATCGCTCATTCTTTATTCCGAATCGCTCATTCTTTATTCCGAATCGCTCATTCTTTATTCCGAATCGCTCATTCTTTATTCCGAATCGCTCATTCTTTATTCCGAATCGCTCATTCTTTATTCCGAATCGCTCATTCTTTATTCCGAATCGTTCATTCTTTATTCCGAATCATTCATTCTTTATTCCGAATCGCTCATTCTTTATTCCGAATGGCGCATTCTTTATTCTGAATGGCGCATTCTTTATTCCGAATCGCTCATTCTTTATTCCGAATCGCTCATTCTTTATTCTGAATCGTTCATTCTTTATTCCGAATGATTCATTCTTTATACTGAATACTACCTCCTGTATACTGAATACTACCTCCTGTATACTGAATACTACCTTCTGCATACTCACTACTCACTCCTGCATACTCACTACTCACTCCTGCGCAGGCAGGAGTCCATCTATGCGTACCTAACAGCAAAACACTCACTACTGCATACTAAAGCCCCCTTGCTTTTCCTGCTAACATTGATTAATTTATACCACACTAACCACCATGACCGAACCGCCCGATACCAACCACCATCCCGAATTTTCGGAAGACGATCCTCGCTGGCAGCAAGCTTCGGAGTTTTTTGATGATGTTATTGCCTTGTTCGATAATTATTCGAAACACCTGTACCCCCTCAACGAAAAGATGGAGGCGCGAGACATGAACCGGGCGGCCATACTGCAATGCCACCTGGTGTTGGAGCATGTCATCGACAAAGTATTGAAGCATGAGTTGCCCCGCTATAATGCCAAAAAGCTGCGCTTACGGTTTGCCCAAAAAGTGGACATGTTGCCTGTGAAAGACAAAATGTACGCATCGTTTATTCCCGGCATGAAGGAAGTAGGGCGGGTAAGAAACCGCTATGCCCACGATTTAGAAGTGGAACTGACCGATGCCATGCTGCCTAAAATTGGGGCATACATTAAGCAGCATATTGAGCAGGGGAGCGCCAGCAAAAAAGAACAAGAAAGATTGGAAGACACAGCGTATAAAGTGGCTTATTATTGCCGCATTACGATAGGGTTTATGTTGTTGTATACCGAAGATGTATCGCCCCATGTACTGGGTTTTTTAAACAAGTACCCGAAGTTGAAGCGATGGTTGGGGGGAAACCAGATTTAAACAGCAAATTTTAACGACATGCTAACTACCTACGAGGCTCAAATTGTAGCATCCATATTTCAATTGATGGACGGGATGTGCCGTACCGATTTGAATGGGCATTTAATTACCAGTGAACGCGATTATGTATCGAATTTCACCAGTTTAATTCGACGGCCTTTTGGCATTGTGCCACAACTGCACCAATTTACCAACCTGGGCATTCTTCAAACCTATGCGTACAGCTTAAATGGGCGATATGAACGACAATACGGATGCGATGGAAAAATTGTATTTAAAAAGGGAAACCAATATAAAATAGGCATGTTTGAGGCTAAATGGCCCCGTTATTCAAAGGCCAATTATATATGGGACGATTGGGTACCCAAAGCCAACTCGCCCATTTCCAGGTTTTCGAGGCAATTGGAAAAGCAAAGCAAGGTGATGCATGGTGTAGCCATTTGGGAAATGTTTATTAACGAAGAAAGGGAAGGGCGAACACTGGGGCCATTTAAAAAATGGGGATCTACCAATGTATGGCATGCCGATGCTTACGCATTTTTGCAAGCGCACCAATTCATCCATAAGGAGTTTTGGAAAAATAAACATTTAGATGCGTTACTTCCAGGGCATGGTTTACACATGTACCAAATCATTAAAGCAATATTAACCTGTAATCGAGGTAAAGTATTTGGGAGGGTTGGTGAAGCTGGTAATGGTGTAATAAAAGTAGGAAGGGAGGGCAACGACAAAGAACATGCTCTCTTTTTGCCTGATTTATTGTTGAGAAGCCCCGACAACATTACCAATAAAGAAAGAGAACAAGGTAGTTTTGACTTGAAAGACCACCTCGAAAAACAGGTGAAAAATTATATGCGTAAGGAGAAAATAGGGTTTTATGCTTTTGTAGACTTAGCACACATTGCACAATTAAAAGATGCCATGAACTGGGATGAAATTATTCAGAAATTTGAATAGCCTTCCCGTTTGCGTTAGGGGTTGAAGCGGCTATCCGGGGTGGGTGAAGGCGAAAAAGTTGGTGGCAATGCAGGGCAACCCCGGGAGCCCCTGCATTGGCTTACCAGCTTCGCCATGAAACCACTGCGATAATAGCGAAAAACCCGACCCCGACCCGACTGTCGGGAGGCGTCGGGGGAACGCCCATACCTCCTCACACTCACTTTCCTGCGAAGGTTCCCTTGATCAATAACAAAGTTATTCAGGAGCTTGCTTCGTCGTCCCGCTGCAGGCGGAACTCCTCACAATGACATCACTCATTATCAACATCTCAATTCCCTTAACACCCCCCTCACAAACACTCCTGCGCAGGCAGGAGTCTAGTAACACCTTATCCTCTATTTACCATTTCCCACCCTTCTGCGAAAGCATCCTGATGGCTATCGGGGCATTTCCCACCCTTATCCTTTGCCGTTCCTTCAACAACACCTACCTTCGCAAAAAATTGCATCATGACCTTTGCCGACCTCGGAATACCCAATAACCTTATTAAAGGACTTAACGAGTTAAACATTGTTACGCCCACCGAAATACAAGAGCTGGCCATTCCATTTTTACTGGAACATGGCACCGACCTGGTAGGGCAGGCACAAACCGGCACAGGCAAAACAGCCGCCTACGGACTCCCTTTATTAGAGCGCATCGACCCGAAAAGCGAGCAGGTGCAAGCGCTTGTATTGGCTCCTACGCGCGAGTTGGGACAACAAATTGCCAAGCAGTTGTTTAAATTCACCAAGTACTACCACAAAATATTTGCCGAAGCCGTGTATGGCGGGGCACACATCGACCAGCAAATACGGGCACTCGACCGCCCTACACAAATTGTGGTAGCCACGCCCGGTCGCCTCATCGACCTGTTGGAGCGCGAAGCGGTAAACCTCGACAGTGTACGCACCATTGTGTTGGATGAAGCTGATGAAATGCTGAGCCTGGGCTTTAAAAAAGAACTCAACGCCATACTGCGCCAAACCAGTGGCAACGCCAGCACGTGGCTGTTTTCGGCCACCATGCCGCCCGATATTAAGGCCATGATTCACAACTACATGAGTGCCGATGCGCACCGCATAGAAGTAGAAGAAGGCAATGTGATTAACCGCAACATAGAACACCAGTACATTGCACTTGATGTACACGACAAGCTCAATACCATTGTGCGCTTTTTAAAGCAACATGCGCAAGAGCGGGGCATGATTTTTTGTCGTACCAAGGCCGGGGCACAAACGTTGGCCAAACAACTGGCCTCGAAAAACTTTTCGGTAGATGCCATTCATGGCGACCTGCTGCAAAAAGAACGCAACAAGGTAATGCGCGCTTTTAAGGCCGAACGATTGCAAATTTTAATTGCTACCGATGTGGTGGCTCGTGGCATTGATGTGGCCGACTTGGCCTATGTAATTCACCACCAACTGCCCGAGCAATTCGAGTACTATACCCACCGCAGTGGCCGTACTGCCCGTGCGGGGAAAAGTGGTATTTCACTGGCATTTGTAGTAGGGCAGGAGCTTAACCGCATGCATGCCATCGAAAAAAAGCTCAACATTTCGTTTCGGGAAGTGAGGTATTAGGGGAAGAAATACCTACACCTTATTCCCCTAATACGCCCCTTACGTTACCTTATCCCTTTGCCGTAAGGCAACCCTATCACTTCTAGCACCTCCCTCACGGCCCTTTTTTACCAGCAAAGATGCCTTGGGAGCTTGCTTCTCCCCGCTTTCAGCGGGGCTCGCAACGACGTGTGTTTTAATGCATATCCCATTATACTTACTCCTTTACCCTGAGCTTGTCGAAGGGCACTCTCACATTACCCTTGTTTCCACACTTCTGCGAAAGCATCCCGATGGCTATCGGGGCATTTACCATTTTTCTTACCCTACAAACACGCCCCTCACAAACACTCCTGCGAAGGCACCCCGATGGCTATCGGGGTACCCCTCACTCACTGTTCTGTTCCAATTGGGGCACTAACACGTTCCTTATCACTTTATCCCCTTATGTCAAGCTGTCCCGATAGCCATCGGAGTGTCGAAGCTCCCTTACTCACTCTCCTCTTAACACCCAGCCACATTCACCACCGCATGAATTAACATGGGCTTTTCTTCATGATAAAACGGGTTGTCTTTGTTATCATCAATATTAAAATCGTAAAGATCAACCTCACCTTCCAGCATAAATTGCTTTAAATTTCCATTGGCATCATACACTGGTACGGTTCTTAAATACACGGGTTGTGTTACACCAGCCATGGTGAGTTCGCCACTTAGGTTATACCAGTTGTTGCCCAGTGGGTAGTTGCCGTTCGACTTAAACTCAATCAATGGGTGTTGCTTTACATGAAAAGCATCCTTGCTGTGCAAATTGGCCGTAAACTCGTTTTCGGCATCGCCAGCCGCAATCATCGAAGTAGCTTCAATGGTAAGGTCGATTTCAAGATCGCTAAAGTTAGGCTCGCGGCTGCTTACCCGACTTTTGGAAATGGTAGCCGTAATGGGCAGGTTGCAGTGTCCGTGGCTAATGGCAAACTGAATGCTTTCGTTGGTGGTGGCATTAGTAATGATGCGATTCACTTCTTTTGGGACATCGCAGGTAGCCACTGCTTCATTGTTTTCGGGGGTGGAGTTTACAAACCCAAACACAGCAATGGTGCATAAGATTAGTACAGGAAGAATAATTCGTTTCATGACTTAAGATTTATGATTCACTCAAACTTACTGCATTCAGTAGCAGGGGGCTGTTAATGGCTGGTAAACAATTGTTAATGGAATGTAAATGGCCCGAAATAATGGGCAACAGTAGTGGTTTTTGGCAATGGGTAATAGGAGAGAGGGCGTTTCCCCACTCCAATCCCGCCTAGATCTTAGGGAGGCATCGGGGCAAGCCTGCCTACTCCGAAAAGAGTCCGGAGTCTTTCGTGGGCAGGGATACAATTGTTTTCGCACTGCCTATGCTCATAACGGTGGTTGTTACAACCTGCATTTTGTGGAGCCCCCTTCTTAAAGGGGCTTATCTTTCCCTTACCTTCACCACTTTCTTTGTATGCGGGGTGCCATTTATCGTTACAGTAAGTAAATAAATACCATCCGGCAAATCGTGCATTGGCATGATCTCCTGGTAATGTCCGGCATTTAGTTCTTGTTCTTTCAATCCGGTGATGCGTTGCCCCAATAAATCATGGATAGCAATTCCAACTGTTGCTCGTTCTGTCAAATCAAACTCAACCGTAAAATTAGAGGAGGTAGGGTTAGGGTAAACACCCCACCATAACTGCTGCATTGTAGGGGGAACGCTTAAAATACTATCACAGATAATGCTGGCAGTACCACCGGTTTGATCCACTGAAATTAAGGTGGGATTATTGGAGAAATTAATAATTAGCATCAGGTAAATTTCGCCTGTACTGGCTGGAGCAATCAAGGCTACTTCTGTGGCTGTGGTAGAGTAGCTACAATCCACAATGGCTGTACTATCTAGTTGGGCTGTACAAGGACTGGTAGGGTCGTTAAAAGGCCCCCAAATAATAAAATCAATGTCTTCATTATTCGAATTACTCATTGTAATTTCCAGGTTACCGGGGTTGTCAATTTCCATATAGAACCATGCCGGGTTGGGTTGAGTAAGCAAGCACCCATAATCGGGGCCTGGTTCTGCTGTTCCATTATTGGTTCCTGCTCCATATTGAATAGCAGATGAGATACATCTTGCTACGGCACATGAATCACTATCGGCATAAATACCAACTGTTACTTCATCGGTGTAGGTAAAACAACCAGTGTTTACTGTAACACTATAGGTAGTGGTAATGCCAGGAGTTACAGTTTGACAGGCAGTAGTAACGCCATTGCTCCACAAATAGGCATAAGAAGGATCTTCTGGTGTAACGCAAATAGTGGCCGAATCACCGGCATAAATAATGGTGTCATTGCTAACACTAAAAGCCACCGTATCAACTACAGTGCTTCCGGTACCTCCGGTTTGATTCATAGAAACGGTGGTAGGCTGATTGTCGAAATTAGAAACCATCAACAGGTAAAAATCTCCCGTTTGTGCATTTGGTATTGTAACCACTTCAGATACAGCAGTAGAGTAACTGCAATCTACCAAAGCAGCAGTATCTAGCTGGGCGGTACAAGGCGATACAGGATTTGCAAATGGCCCCCAACAAACAAAATTAATGTCGCACCCATTGCCACCGCAGCCATTATTGGTTAGGGTTAAGGTGAGGTCTCCCGAATTGCCAATTTCAAGGTAAAACCATTCGGGATTGGGTTGGGTCATCAAGCACCCGTAATCGGGACCGGATTCGGACATTACTGCTGTTGTGGTAGAAACATAATCGACACCAGTAATGCTACAAAATGGAGTGGCTTGAAAACAAGAATCTGCTTGTGCCAGGGTATCACCCGAAGCGCTTATCAATAATAGAAAACTCACCATTATTAGGGAAAACTGAAATTTCATGTGGTTGGAGGTTAGTAGTTATTTATACAAGTTATGTAGAAAAGCTATTAGCACCAAATTTTTATCGTATAAATGCGGTGCTTATGTTGCCTTGTTGTCAACTGTTCCCTTTACCGCAAGGCAACCCTATTACCTCTAGCACCTTCCTCACATCACCTTATTCCCTTTGCCGCCAGGCAACCCTATTGCCTCTAACACGCCCCTCACTCTTTTACCCTGAGCTTGTCGAAGGGCACTCTCACATTCCTTACCTTTATACCGTGCAGCACCCCAAACCATACCGAAAGGCCCTCAACCACAAAGTATTTTGGCCGCCTTTTTTATTGTTACTGGCTGCGCTTATCTATAGCATGGTCGATAAAGAAGGTTTTTTAACCCATGCCACTGCTGCCAACAATTGGATATTAACGCACTTCGACTGGCTCTTCAATTCCACCAGTTTCTTCATGGTGCTGCTGTGTGTGGTGGTTTTCTTTTCGCCATTAGGCAAGCTTAAAATAGGAGGGAAGCAGGCCACGCCATTGCTGAGTCGTTGGCGTTGGTTTTCCATCATCTTATGCACCACCATTGCTGTAGGCATCTTGTTTTGGGGGGTGGCCGAGCCCTTGTACCACCTGCAGTCGCCTCCTGCCAGTGCAGGCATCCTCCCCATGAGTGCCAATGCCGAATCCTTCTCCATGGCCACTGTATTCATGCATTGGAGCTTTACGCCCTATGCCATTTATGCCATTCCGGCCCTGCTCTTTGCCCTGGGCTATTACAACAAAAAACGCGCTTTTTCTCTCGGCTCGGTGCTGTTTCCTATCACGCGCAACAACATCCCCTGGTTGGGTACGGTGCTCAACGCGGTGTGCTTGTTTGCCCTGGTGGCCGGCATGAGCGCTGTACTGGGGGCAGGCATGCTAAGCCTATCGGGCGGGGTAGTGGCATTAACCGGTGTGGCCACCAGTTCCTGGTTGCTTGCCGGCATTGCGCTGGCCATTGTAGCTACTTTTACCATTTCTGCTGCCAGCGGACTGCTCAAAGGCATCAAAACCCTGTCGGCCATTAATGTATTGCTGTTCATTGGCATCAGTTTGTTTGTGTTGTTGGCTGGTCCTACCAACAACATTGTTGGCTACCTGGGCACAGGATTAAAAGAATATGTCACCAATTTTGTTCCACATAGCCTATCGGCCGGAGCATTTAACGATGCCTCCTGGACCCATTCGTGGACCACCTTTTACTGGGCCAACTGGATGGCATGGGCCCCGGTAACGGCCTTGTTTTTAGGCCGTATTGCATACGGCTATACCGTGCGCGAGTTTTTGGTATTCAACTGGATCATCCCCGCTTGCTTTGGTATTTTGTGGATGAGTATCTTTAGCGGTACCTCATTGCATTTTGCACTCAGCGAGGTCAACCTGATCGAAACCCTTCAAACAGGCGGGCCAGAGTCGGTCATCTATCGCATTTTCGATCAGTTGCCCGGTGCTACGGTGCTTACCATCGTTTTTCTTATTGCAGTATTCATTTCGTATGTTACCGCGGCCGATTCCAATACCGAAGCCATGTCGGGCATTAGCGCTACTGGCATCTCACCCGATTCGCCCAGTGCTCCTAATTACATTAAATACTTATGGGGAGTAGTGGTAGGGTTGGTAGCCTGGGTTATGGTAAGCTATGCTGGCATCGATGGCATTAAAATGCTCAGCAACCTTGGCGGTTTGCCCTCCTTATTCCTTATGGTAGCTGCTTGTATTGGGGTAGTGGTGCTGTTGGCGAAAGGTAAGGCTGAACATAGCAGTAAAAGAACTAAGTAATGCCTTTTATACGCTGAGATGCATCTTGTAAATTGATCGTTGGTGTTAAGGTCAAGCCAAAAGAACGATAAAAACATTAACCCGACAACCTTGGCGGCTTGCCCTCCTTATTCCTCATGGTAGCTGCTTGTGTTGGGGGGGCGGTGATGGCAAAATCCTGGAAATAGGCAACAAAAAACCCTAATCATTGCCCTTGCTACATAAAGCAAAATGCCTGATTAGGGTATTCAATACGGTGGTGCGAGGCTTAGTAAGCCATCAACATATCGCGGTAATCAATTAAATCGGCCGCGTTGGTCTTGTTGCGTGCATCAGTCATAATCGACAACAAGTAATTTAAACTTTCCAATTGTGCTTCGGCATTGCCTTCAATGCTAGCCGGAACCGGCTTTTCTACCTCTTCTCCATCTTCGCCTACCATTTCTTCTACAGGCTCTTCTTCAGGAATAGGAATGTTAAAGGTACCGTGTGCTTCGATGTGCTCGTAAGTTAAACGAATTACTTTGGTAAGAGTAGGATTTTCATCTTCAATGGCATAAGGGCGTAGCTTCTTTAAACCATCAATTAATTTATCGGCATCAATGCCCGACTTCAACAAGTCTTTTTGCATTGTAACGATCAACTTTTGTGCTTCGAGGTTTTCCACGATCTATTTTTTTGGGTGTTAAGCGTAATTAAATAAGAGTAAAAGCGATTGATTTTGCTTTTCCACCGCAAATTTAGGGTTTAAAAAATAGTACAGCAATAATTGACGAGAAAATAATGCAGAAAGTTGCAAGAGAAAGATTACGCTGGTAAAGAATTAAGTTAGAATTGCAGCACCGGTTTTGTTGAAATAAAATAGTGGGCGTTCTCCCAACGCCTTCCCGATGCCTCCCTGCGGTCGGATCGGGATCGGGTCGGGGGCGGGCTGTTCGCTATTATCGCGCTGGTAGGCTGCAAGGCTTTGTAGGCCAATGCAGGGGCTTCTAGCGTCGCCTTGCATTGGCACAAGCACTATAGCGGCCAACCACCACGGATAGCCGCTGCCATCCCTAACGCAAATGCCTCGCATCCTACTCACACTTGTCCGGGCACTAATACGAGACCTTTATTCCCTTTGCCGCCAGGCAACCATATTCCCTCTAGCACCTTCCTCACATCACCTTATTCCCTTTGCCGCAAGGCAACCCTATCACCTTTACCCTCACGTCACGCTATTCCCTCATCCCACACTCCACCCATAAAAAATCCCTGGATTCTGCTGCCTTAGGCGTACAGAATGCTCCAGGGATTTTTACCTTCAAACTAGATTCAGGCTATTTCGCGTTGTCCGAAATAATCCATTGAAAATCGGTCAACAAATAATTCTTTAAACAAGTAGAGTCGGGGGTAAGCTTCATCAACAAATCGGCACAGTTGGGGTTTTGGTAACTGGCCGAATCAATGCCCGCTCCTGCAGGCCACCCTGCGCGAATGTGGCAATTGTTGCAATCGGTGCCCACCACATGAATCACCAATTCAATATACGGGTTCATGCTCATTGGTAATTCGCTGCCACCAGCTTCAGCAGGAATGCCAAAAGCATTGGTCATCAAATAATGGTCCCAAGGACCTTGTGCCTGGCCAATATCAGTAGGACGGTTGGCGGCATAAGGGCCTTCGTCAGGAGTATCGCTCCACCATACACTTTGCAGTGCCCAGGTAGGAATTTCCTTGGTGTTCACATGCATGGCCATGGTAACTAAATAATCGTGGCCGGGAATAAAATTGCGGTTGTAGGCCCAGTTGGCCGAAGCATTGATAATGGCACGGTCGTTTACATTCAACGTATACCACCATTCGTCTACCGTAATCTTATGCGAATAAAACTCGTTGATGTCGTGCACCGGAGCCATTTGCTTTTGAGGACCTATAGGAGTATTGGGGTGAACCGCATTTTTATACACCCCATAAAGGTATTCTACCTCCACTTCAGCAATCTCGTTGCTTCCATTGGTGGGGTCAATGGCCACCCAATCGGTCCACGTTTCGTAACCGGCATAGCCGTCGTACGATGCATCATGGTAATCTTTCCATACAGGCAGGGCAGTGTATCCGTCGCCTTTTACCGGCCAGTACATGTGCTTGGTAACGATGTATCGTTGTGGTGCATCAAGAATGTGCGGCCCATGACCGGCCAAATAATTTTCGTATTTCTTATTAAGTGTATCGCGCAAGTAAAGACTGTTATCGCGAATCCAGCAATACCCTTCTTCACTCAACGACTCGGTAGGAATCATAATATCGCCATTAAACAAGAAGTTTTTACCGTAAGCAATAGCTCCGTTAGAAATAACGCCCGAATCACCATAAGTTATGGTGACCGAATCGGGTAGGGGATAGAGGGGCAAGCTGTCGCTGGGCAGGTCTGGAATAATACTTTTGTTGTCTACATTTTTACCAATCAGCGATACGGCTGGAGTATTGGTAGCTCCCAGTCCACTGCCCGAAGGATTGGTAAATGTTTCGGTATTGCCAGGCCAGGTAAACCACAGCGGCCAGCCAATACTGGTATCGGGTTGCATAATGCCTGCCCACAATCGCCACGAGTGCTCGCGCAGGTACGCCAAATCGCGGGTATCAACCGCTGCTTGTAAAGCTGCTGTATTCTCATCGTAGCCATAGCCACTGGGAAAAGGCACATAGCCAGGCCAGCTACAAACTACTACAGCAGTAGTATCAATCGGTTCAACATTGTCTTGAGGATCTTCTTCGGCAGGACCACATGCCGATAGCAATAGGGCCATTACGGCCACATAGGGGAGTAGTTTCATGGGGTTGGTTTTAGTGGTTAATACCTACAAGAAAACATTTTTTTTACGGTATAACAAGCATTTATACGGAAAACTGGGGGGACGAAAGGGGGGCATTCTACCGCTTCTTAATCAACCCGCTTCATTCTATATATCCCAGGTGCTTCGGTATTTTAACAAACACCTAACCCCGCCATTTCCCATCTTACATTCACCATTTCCCTTTTTTACCATCTTACATTCACCATTTCCCATTTACCATTAACCACCCTCACGTCCCTTTTTTACCAACAAAGGTGCCTCGAGAGCTTGCTTCGTCGCTAACTTCTCGCAACGATGTGTGTTTTGAATTCATATTCCATTATTCTTTATACTCACTACTCACTACTCACTACTCACTACTCACTACTCACTACTCACTACTCACTACTCACTACTCACTACTCACTACTCACTCTTTTACCCTGAGTTTATCGAAGGGCACTCTCACACTCTAAAGCATTCCTCATGAACATTTCCCCTTTTTCGATCATCACCTTCCATCAAATTTCCTACCTTCGCTTACTGTAAATCGACCTACTGTAAATCATTTAAAATAAAAATGGACGCCAGTCGTCTTATCTAATAAAAAGGAGGAAACAACTTATGTTCAGATGGGCTATTATAGGAGTCGTTGTGGTGGTAGTAATTGTACTCATTTCAATCTTAACAAAGAAGAAACAACCTGCCCCTACAGAGCAGGCCGACGATAACGCTGAATCGGCTATGGACATTTTAAAGAAACGGTACGCCAATGGCGAAATAAGTACCGAAGAATTTGAGCAACGTCGCCGAACATTAGAACGCAACTAAACAAAACCAAATAAAACAAATGGCACAACCAGACAATCCATTCGACAACTTCGAGATGCCGAAGATGCCCAAAATGCCGCCTCAAATGAAAAAGGCGCTGGGCAACTTACGCCTCATCATCACCATCATTGCGCTGGCAGTGTTGGGATGGTCGTCGATTTTTCAGGTAGGCACTGAAGAAGTGGGCGTAGTAACCCGCTTTGGTCAGTATGTACGTACCGTAGAGCCGGGGTTGAACCTTAAAATACCTTTTGCAGAAAAGGTAGAAAAGGTACCCGTAGAGCGCCAGCAAAAGCTGGAGTTTGGCTTTAGAACAGCCAGCAGTGGCATCAACACCCAATACGAAAAGCCCAACGCCACCACCCGTGGTGAATCGCTAATGTTAACAGGCGATTTGAACCTGGCCGATGTAGAGTGGGTAGTACAATACCGCATCAGCAATGCTTATAACTACCTGTACAAAGTGCGCGATCCTGAAAACACCTTGCGCGATATCTCTGAATCGGGCATGCGCCAAATTGTAGGCGATCGTACCGTAAATGAAGTACTAACCGTTGGACGTACCGAAATTGCGGCCGAGCTGCGATTGCTTATACAAGACATTTGCGACGAGTACTCCATGGGCATCACCATCGATCAGGTAGTACTGCAAGATGTCAACCCACCCGATCCGGTAAAAGGAGCATTCAACGCAGTAAACCAGGCGCAACAAGAACGAGAAACCCTCATTAACCAGGCATTGGCCGAATACAATAAGGTAATTCCTAAAGCCAGCGGACAGGCACAAGAAACCATCCAAAAGGCAGAAGGGTATGCTACTGAACGGGTAAACAAAGCGCTGGGTGAAGTGGCACGCTTCAATGCGTTGTACAACGAGTACATCAAGGCACCTGAAGTAACCAAACGCCGGTTGTATTTAGAAACCATGGCATCGGTACTACCCAAGTTGGGCAACACCATCATTACCGATGAAAAAGGAGGCAATGTATTACCACTGTTGCAAATGCAACTACAAAAAGGGATGCAATAATGAAAAGCACAAGATCCATAGTCATCACCATTATCTTAGCGGTGGTGCTCATCATACTTACGGTATCGGGCACCTATGTGGTGAACGAAAAAGAACAAGTAGTCATCACCCAATTTGGTAAACCCGTGGGCGAGGCAGTAACCGAACCGGGCATGTACTTTAAAATGCCCTTCATTCAAAAAGCCAATTACTTCGAAAAACGCTACATGGAGTGGGATGGCGACCCCAACCAGGTGCCTACCAAAGACAAAAAATATGTGTTTGTAGATACCTATGCACGCTGGCAAATTACCGATCCATTGCAATTTTTCAAGCGATTGAAAAACGAACGCGATGCACAAACCCGAATCGACGATATCCTTGATGGAGAAACACGAAACTTCATTGCAAAAAACAACATCGAAGAAGCCGTACGTACCAGCAATCGCAAGCCTACCGTATCGGATACCTTAACCGGGTTGGCCGATTCGCTATCGATAATTAGTGTAGGAAGAGAGAAAATTCAAGACTTAATACTGGCCGAGGTAAACAAAGAAACCGATGAGCTGGGCATTGCCATTCTCGACTTTCGCTTCAAACGCATCAACTACGTAGAAGAAGTGCGTACGCAAGTATACGAACGAATGAAAAGTGAGCGTTTTAGAATTGCCGATAAATTTCGATCGGAAGGGCAGGGGGAAGCCTCGCGTATCAACGGTGAGAAAGAACGCGAACTCAAAACCATTCAGTCGGAAGCCTTTAAAACAGCAGAAGAAATTAAAGGTAAGGCCGATGCAGAAGCTGCGGCCATATATGCTGATGCCTACAACCAATCGGCACAAGCCAAAGGACTGTACGCTTTCTTAAAATCGATGGAAACGTTTGAGAAAACACTGAGCGAAAAAACATCGATCATCCTCAGCACCGACAGCGACTTATACAAATACTTAAAAAGCATGCAGTAATCCACTGCAACCATCATAAAAAGCCGAACATGCGTTCGGCTTTTTTTATGCCTTATTTTTGCATTCAAAGCCCCTTACATCCCTTTTTTACCAGCAAAGGTACCTCAGGAGCTTGCTTCTCCGCACTAAGGCGGATCGCAATAACATCACTCATTATCAACATCTCTGTTCCATTAACACGTCCCTCACAAACACTCCTGCGAAGGCACCTCGATGGCTATCGGGGCATTATCCTTTACACTCCTTTCCTCTTCCCTCGTTTTTTCATTTTTCATCAAAACTTATTACCTTCCTACCATGAAAAAATTACTCTCCCTCATAGCCCTTACAGCACTGCTAAGTGCTTGTGGCTCAGAACCTGAAGCAGTAACCGACATTCCAGTAACCGACACCCTCGACACCGACATGGGGGTACCCGCAGATTGGGGCGAAGACAAGCCCACAGAAATTGTAGGCAACATGCCTGCCATCAACTGGTTTTATGTGTTGGAAGGCGAAGAACAAGGATGGCTCAGCTACCGCGAACCATGTACGCAAGGCTACAACAGCTTTTCCATCGAAGAGTTGGGAGAAGGCTACTATACCGTAATGTGGAACGACGGTTCGATGGTAGATGAATTTGTGATCGATAAAATGGAAGAGAAAGATGGAGGCTATGAATTCCAACTGTCGGGACCCAGCAACAGCAGCCCCACCTATTTCTTAAAACGAATTGATGAATATGGCCTGTGGAACGTACAGGTAGATGGCCGTACCTTCTTCCTGCTCGAAGAAGACCACATCAGCGACATGGAAGTGATTGCTTGTAGCGATCGAGGACTTATTATGAGTGAGTTGCCCCAAAGCTGGACCGACTTATGGGAAGAAGAAGGCGAGTGGGTTATTTACAACGAATGCCGTTATGGCACTGGAGGCATTTACATCGATGAAAAAGGACAATGGGTAGAGCTTTCAGGTGGCGGCAATGCCGACTCTTACGACATCATTAACATGTACAAAAAGCACAACGACATTTACTTCGACTATGTGTATTGGCAAGATACCGTAAGCATGTACATGCAAAACCCTTACGAAAACATTGTGGTGAATTTTGGAGAAAACACCAAACGTGTGGCCGATAAAAATGTGGATAAAGTAAAAACGGTGAACGAAGCACCTTGCGACGAAGATGAGGAGCCTCCTTATTAAGCGGTATCAGCTTCTTATTGCAGCACTTTCCATATCCGCTCCACATCGCGGGTAAAATATTTCACCTCTGGCCTCAATGCTGGTAGTGTAGCTTCAAACCCTGCTGGTACCCCTAAAAAGGCTTTGATGGTGTGCTTCAATACCAGTTGTTGCCCATCAATACCTGCAACCACTACAAACAACTCAATGCGTTTGCTGCGCATACTACCTTTAATGCGGTGATACGCTTGTGCAGAGCCAATCTCCCATATTTTTTTCGATCGTGAAATGCGCAAAATTTTGGTGCCATCTTTCTCCACAATAGAAAGCAATCGAACGGTGCTGGTACGCACCAGGATGCATAAAACAACCAACAAAGCAACGATGTAAGGAAACCATTCGCTATACACTTCCAACGCTTCCATAAAAGGAGGCAGGTGTTCATCAATCAGGTAGGCAATATAAATAGCACTTGTAAGGACAGTTACCACCAGTAACAGCAAAAAACTCCATTGTGCAGTAGCCGTTCTTACAATGGCTTTCATTGGTGGTTAGAGATGACAAGCAATGTGGTGTATGCATTCAATGCTCCATCAATCTCTTTTCCATGAAGTACAGCTACTTCATTTTCTTGAATCGGATGGTGGGCTACTTCGCTATAGCCACGGTAGGCAATAGCTACACCACCTTGTGGCAAAACAATCGATTTTTTGTGTGCCCCCGAATTTAACAGCGTAAGGGTATAGCCGTAGGCAGCAATGCGCTGCTCGTAAGGCTGGTCGTTGGCACATTCAATAAACACATCGCCCAACGAAACGCGGGTAAGGTCCTCACTTTGAATATAAGTAACAGCATGCTCGCCCACTTGTATGCGGTGGGTGGTTAAGTCATTACTGCTTGTTTCAACTCCATTGGCCAGCAACCGGTTGGGCTGTGCCATTTGCACCCACGAAGGCAATGGAAGATCGATAGACGATAAAGCGTAATTGCCATGGCGCACTTGTGGTACAGCATGGGGCAGGGCATAGGTTACCTGCTTATCGGCCGTAACACCAGCCTTTACCAATTCGGTAGGCAATAACGAACCTACTACAGTAATGAGTGCGGTATGTTTAAGAAACGATCGTCGTTTCATCATTCAAATGTTTCAATCAATTGCCCCATTTTACCACTGTTATAATCTTCTATGGCATCCATAATTTCGCGTTGCGTATTCATTACAAACGGGCCATAGCTCGATACACTTTCTTTCAACGGAACACCACTTAGCAAAATGGCGCGAGCATCGGCAGTGGCCTCAACAGCAATGTCATCACCATCGTTACGGAAATGCGCCATTTCCTTGTTGGTAAGCACCGTGTCGTCGTTCACGGTTATGGTGCCATCCAACACATATATCAATGTATTGTAATGCTTGGGTACCACCATGCTTTCTTTGCCCCCTTGTTGTAACTCCATGCGTAAAATCAACAATTCTGAGCTGGCTGCAATAGGCCCCGTTTTGCCTTTGTAGGTGCCATTCACCACACCAATGTTAACCTTCTTATCGGCCGAAATATAGGTGGGGGTATCTTTTTCGTGCAGCGGTTGGTAGGAGGGAGGATTCATTTTTTCCGATGCCGGTGAGTTGATCCAAAACTGAATCAATTCAAAATCGCCCCCTTGCTCGGCCACTTCTTTCGAAGGGCGTTCGCTATGCACAATACCTTTGCCACTATTCATCCATTGTGTGCCACCAGCGTTAACTACCTCCTCATTGCCTTCCGAATCGCGATGGTGTACGCCTCCTTTAAAAATAAACGATACCGGAGAAAACCCACGGTGCGGGTGTGGACCAACCCCCACTTCCGATTGTTTTTTGCCACCGGGCAAGCGGTCGCTCCAATGGTGAATCAACAACACAGGATCAATCATTTCCAACCCGCGCAAGGGCAACGCCTGATCCAATATTATACCGCCCATATTCACTTTCTGGGCTTTGTACACTTTCCTTACCGTTTTCATTCGAGTGATGTTTCAAATACAACAACAAGTTACACATTTTATTGTTCGAGACGAAATGCAAGGAAGTAGTGTGCAGGTAATTTGGAGCGAAAGGCAAGTCCCCCGAATAGTGGTCTGTTCCCGCCCGCCTACCGGCCCGTAGGACTCCGGACTCCTTTCGGAGCAGGCATGCCTTCCGCTTTACACGGTATCGCTGCAGTCGGGGCTATGCATAAGCGTTGGTGCACCTGGCATCACTCCTCTGCGGGCAGACACCCCCGATAGTTGTTGGGGCACTAACACACCCCTCGCGTCACCATACTCTACGCTCCCGCGAAAGCACCCCGATGGCTATTGGGGCATTTGTACGTCCCTGAATAGAGTTGACCGATTTTTATTCAATTAATTGTTCATTTCCCACCGTTCAACAACAAGCAATAAAAGATGCTACCGAAACATCATCATTAACCTCCCCAAGTAGTAGTAACAATACCGTTAACCACCTCATCGATGTATAAGTGTAGCATCTCACCAACAGCCTTTTGAAATGCAGCCTTGTCGATTTGGTAATGTACCGACGCGCCATATAGCTCTTCCTTCTTTTCTTTTGTGCCAATCCATTCGTTGCCCTGGTAAATTACCTCGCATGGATCTACCACTACGCCTACTTCTTTTTTAGGAAAGTAGCGGGTATATGCTCCTTTGCCCATCACCCCACCGGTTAACGATAATTCTGGAGCAGCTCCTACCTTGTAAGTGGTGGAGTTGCCTTCCGATAACATTTGCACAAAATCAATGGTTGGCGTAATGGAAAGGTCATATTCTCCAAGCAACACCATCCAGTTTCTGGTGCCTACCACTGCACTTTTATCAGGGCCTAAAAACATAATGTTTACCCCCTGGGCTACGGCAGCAGTGTAGCTGGGGCCTTTCGATGCCATTTTGCTTTCAATCTTATAGGTTTCACCATTCATAAGTCGGGCATTGCCCTTCTTTACATCCTTTTTCCAGCCACCACTATCTTGCAGCTTATCTCCATCAATAGGAGCTACTTCTATGCCATGGCTTTGTAGCTTTTTTATCAAGTATTCCGATGCCTCATTAGTAATGGCTTGGGCTGTATTATCGTCTAACCCCTCTAAATAAGTAGCCATGCCAAGGCCCTCAACGGCATCACCCTCTGCAATCCAACCAGTGGTTTTAAAGAAAATGGTGAAATTGGAAATGCGCATCTTTTTAGGAGCCTTGGTCAGGGCTTTGGCATTTCCTCTAACCTTGGGCTGTAGAGGTTTGCTTACAACAGCCTGGGCATTGGTTTGTATAGCAAAAGCAAAAAGTACAATGGAGCAAGCAAATGTGAGAATGTGTTTCAAAGATTTCATTGGTTCAATGTTTATGTTATCAATCAATTATTGCGACATACAATGCATGCTGTAGCAGCATGCCATATGAACCTTAAGAAGAACAATGCAACGTACTAAGGAGAAATGAGCTTGTTTTTGATGGCTACCGTTACCGCATCTACCTTGTTGTGTACATGCAGCTTTTTGTAGATTTTTTGAATGTGATTACGCACCGTTTTAGGACTGATGAACAGCACATCTGCAATTTCCTGGTAGTTTTCTCCCTTGCCTATGCGCTGTAATATTTGAAGCTCTCGGGTACTGAGGTTAAACGTAGCCTGACTGGTTTCGGCACCGCCTTTAATAAACCCCAACACTTTAGAAGCAATAACCGTACTCATGGGGGCACCGCCCTCCATGGCTTCTTGTAGCGAAGATAAGATGCGCGAAGGTTTGTCGTCTTTCAACAAATAACCAGAGGCACCAGCAAGGATGGATTCAAAAATCTTGTCATCCTCATCAAACACAGTATGCATAATAACCCGAGTGTCAGGGAATTTCTTTTTGACCTTGGCAGTAGCCTCAATGCCATTCATTACAGGCATGTTGATGTCCATTAAAATGATATCAACCGGCTGATTTTGAAGCTTTACCAATAGCTCCAGCCCGTTGGAAGCAATGAAGGCAAGGTCAATTTCCTCGAAGGCACTGAACCTGGCTTGAATGCTTTTGGCCAACTCAGGGATGTCTTCAGCAACAGCTACTTTAATGGTCATGTTCTTAAAATAAAGGTTCAACACCAAAATTCAAAAAAAAGAATGGGCGATACAATGAGCCATTTGCCTCATTTGTTGCCAGGAATATGAAGTTCTATAATGGTGCCCTTGCCTTGTTCAGCACTGATGTTAAATGTACCATTTAGCTCCACCGTACGGTCGTGCATGTTTTTCAACCCAAAATGACCGTTGGTAGATTGTGTCGTATCAAACCCAATACCATCGTCTTGAATGGTAATGTGCAACAACTTGTTGTTAGAGGAGAAGTGCACCTGAAAGGAGGACGCCTCCGCATGCTTTATGGTATTGTTGACGGCTTCTTGTATGATGCGAAACAAATGCATGGCTACCGCAGGAGAAAGTTCGGCATTCATATCGCCACGAAGTGTTACCTCGTGCCTTATTGCTGTGTTTTCCAGCATGCGTACCAGGTGGTCGGTAGCCTTTTGCTTAAAATCTTTGAGCAAGATGCATTCCTTGTTCATCACCCAAATGGTTTGTCGCAATTGCGCCATCATTTTACGGGCATTTTTTCCCAGCTCTTTCCAGCCTTTAGCATTGGCATTGCCATGGTGCTGCTGATCGATGGATGAAATGAGTAAGGTGATTTCTGAGCCAATGTTGTCGTGCAAATCGCGAGAGATACGTTGCTTTTCTTCCTGAATTTTTTGTTGCAATTTAAGCGCTTGCAACCGCTGCTTCATTTTGCGCTGTGCAAAATAACGAACAATCAATACCACTATAACCAATACCACTATTACTACCAGTGTAATAAACCACCAGGTATTATAAAAGGGAGGATGCACTACCAAAAACACTTGTGCTTGCTGGTTGCTCCATACCCCATCTTCATTGGTGCAAGTGGCCTTAAATACATATTCTCCGGGGGGTAACGATGTATAATTGGCCCGCCAGGTATTATCGTCCAATTCAATCCAGCCGGTATCGTACCCTTCTAACAAGTATTTGTAGCGAACTCGGGGCGACCTGCTGTAGTTGAATCCGGTAAAATTAAAGGTAATGGTACGATCAGAAGGGTAGAGGTGAATTTCGTTGTGCTGCAAACGATGGTTGGCCTGTGCATAATTAATGGATACTTCGCTAATGATGGTGTTCGATTGAAAAGAGGAAGGTTTAACTTGAGCAGGGTGAAAGATGGTAAGGCTGTTGGGACCACCAAAAAAGATTTCACCAGCGGCATTGGTATAAAAAGCATGCATATTAAACTCGTTGAAGTTCACTCCATCATTGGTATAGTAATTGTCGAATGTTGCCGTGGCTATTGTAAACTTACTGATGCCATAATTGGTGCTTACCCATAAATTTCCATCAAGATCTTTTACAATGCTGTTGCAAACATTGCTCGATAAACCATGCTCTACCGTGTAATGGGTAAACAAGCCACTTGCTTTATTCAAGCAGCTAATTCCTCCACCATAGGTAGCCATCCACAACTCACCATTGCCCATATCCACAAACCCCGATACAAAATAAAAACCTGGAGAATGCTTTAAATTGCTTTTATCGTAACGATAAGGAGTAAAGGTTCCAGTTGATAAATCGAGCTGAAAGCACCCTACATTAGAGCCCAACCACAATTGGTGCTCTGCATCAACATAAGCATCCAGGTAATAATTAGAATCGTAAGGGCCATCAAGCTCCTGTAAATAGCTGCGTATCACCTGGTAATTGAGGTCCAACAGGAAAACACCATAGAAAGTAGTCACTAAAACAGCAGTATCTGCCAATGGCACCACATCCGAAACAACATTAGAATACATATTGTCTGTCTCAAACCGAACAATGGTTTTTTTACGCAATGTGCTGTCCAATACAATTAAGCCATTACCCGATGTGCCTACCAACACATCGCCATTAAAGCCCGTGGTGATGTAACTAGCGTTCAACTCTTCCATCCCTTCTACAAAAATCTCTTTTCGTTCAACGATGGCATCCGATGCAAACGTATAGTTGGTGAGATGCTGGTGCGCTTTTAGGCGAAACAACCAAAGTGCCTCGTTGGTAGCCACTATCATTTTGTGCCCGGGTGTTTGAACAACGCTCCGTGGTATTTGGTTTTTACCCAGCAACCGATCGTCGATGAATTTGAATTTTTCCTGATGTGGATTGTATACGTGCAGCCCTTTACCAGCAGTACCTATCCACATTTTTCCTTGCCGATCTTCCAGCAACGAGGCAACGGCATTGAAAGACAACCCCCTTTTCGAATCTTCTGGTTTTTTGATGTGATGCAGCAGCCGAAAGCGATCAAATACGTAAATACCATTGATAGTACCTACCCAAAGGTTTCCATTACAATAAGCAAGGTCGTAAACAATCTCATCGGCAAAGTCAAAAGCAAAACGCTGAATGGTAGTACTGCCCTGCTTCATGTAAAACACATTAGCCGTATTGGTCCACCAAAGCGTGCCATTAGCAGCTTGTGTCGATTGATAAAACCCCTGCTTTCCAGGCTCAAAACCTTCAGGAAAAGGAAAGTATTGTAAGGTGGTTAAGTTGGTAATCCCATCCACATGAATGGCATAAAGCGTCATGGAAACAGTATCTTTCATCAGGCCTACAGCAATCCTATCACCTTCCATTAAAACACGGCTTGATTCGTCGATTACCACACGAGAGGAATCGGGATGTACAGCAGGATCAATAAGATACAAGCCACGATTAAAGGCGGCATATATCTGTTCATTAAAATAAGCAACTGTTACCACAGATTGTCCCATGAGTTTGGTAGAGTCGGGACTTTGAAGGTAGTAACGCACACAGGTGCCTGTACTTTTGTTAATGCGGTTCAATCCAATTCTAGAGCCTACCCAAATGTTGCCGTTGGCATCTTCGTCCAATGCCCACAAAAAGTTATCGGATAAGGAACGCGTAGGATCGCTGGAAACATTGTAATTCTTAAAACTACGTCCATCGTATTGGCTCAATCCATCCTGGGTAGCTAACCATAAATATCCTTCGCTATCCTGAAAGATATCTGTGACAGAATTTTGGGAAAGGCCATCTTCAATGTCGAAATGGTGAAACCGAAATTGCCCCATGCAACATGCCTGGTGTACTAAGAAGAATAGTATGAGAATGAGACCTTTCAACAGGTTAAGTATAGGGAAAATATTGATTTTCGACCATAGCTACGAATGCAAATTGAGGCATATGCCTCATTGTGCCGCCAACAGCAACCCAATAATTTTGATTCAATTATTTGCAAGTGTTTCACCAAATTAAACGAAACTATGAAATCAACATTTACAATTAGAATACTTTTAGTAGCCATCACACTGTGCCTGTATCAAGTAGGCGAAGCCCAATGGGCCAACACCCGCCCTGGTTATGGCTCGTCAATGGGACTGCTGGTACACAACGGCAGCCTTTATTCTACCTCAGGAGCCGATGGGGTTTATATGACTTCCGATGGTACCAATTGGACCCAACAAATAAATGGCTTGAATGCAGTTGCTGCACAAACCAAACACATAGGAACTGATGGCACCTACTTATATGTGGGTACACCCGATGGCGTATATCGTTCAAACGACAATGGCAATTCATGGAATCCAACGGATAATGTAAACATGGTATCGAGTGCTACCAACTACGGAAGGTACTTCCACCATTTTAATGGAGTAACTTTTTGCGTAACCAGTGCCAACATGAATTCAGGGGGAGGCGTATTTAGATCTACCGACAATGGTACTACCTGGACCCTAAGTGCTGGAGGAATCCCTACCAACGAAATATGCATGTCGATGTTGCAAATAGGGTCAGACCTGTTTATGGGTACCAACTTTGCATTATACAAGTCGACTGACAATGGACTAAACTGGACTGTAGTGCCAGGGTTAAATGCTGCTTTATATAACGGATTGTACTACCACAATGGGAGGTTCATCGCGCTCTCCAGTCATCCAGTTACATCGCTGCATTACTCCGACGATGATGGGGCAACCTGGCAGGCCGGAACAGGCGATTTGAAAGGTTATACGCTTTGTGGTATTGTAGAAGGAGCCAACGATACGTTGTTTGCCTTTGCTGGCTTTGAAGGTGTTTTTTACTCTATTGATGATGGTGCATCGTGGGTAGACATTACCGGCAACATTACCGGCTTAGACTTATTTTCATTGGCCGACATCGCCTACTTTAACGATGATGTTTATGTGGCTTACAGCTCAGGAGTATTTACCGATGGGCAGGGAGGAGCCAATGCCATTGAGGAAACGATCGACAATAGCTGGGTAAACAGTTATCCCAATCCTACCAAAGATCAACTCACCATCAATGCATCGGATCATGTAAGGAGCATCGAGATTTTTGACCTTACCGGAAAGCGTGTGGAGCTGCATAATACATTAAATACCACCTCATTGCAGATCAATGTGTCGCATTTGCCTTCGGGTGCTTATATGATGAAGGTCAACAGCAACAGTGCAGTGGCCGTTCGCCGGTTCAATAAATTATAACAACAAGGGAAACCATAAATACTAAAAGCACCAGGCTACATAGGAGTCAGGTGCTTTTTGCATATAGGTCTTTAACACTTCCTCCCATTCCTTTCCTGCACCGAGTACTTGAGTGATTCGAGTAAAACGAGAATATTATCCCTGCCGTGTCTCTGAGTAATTTACTTGACGTAGGCAAGTAAATCGTATCGAAGACCAGACGCCAGGGGAACGCCCTCTTCCTCACCTTCATCTTCCATTTACCCTAACATGCTCTCCACATTACCTTATTTCCTTTAACCTTTACCATTTCACATTATCCATATTGTTCTTAGCTTTGCAGCGTGGAAGTAGAGGCTCCTGTCATAAAACCATCGGTCAACGAAGAAATTACTGAAAACTTCATCAACGTTGAAGCTACTTTCCAGCAAAAGAATCCCAAGCTGGCGCGCAAAATCCCAAAATTCATCTTCAACTACATCAAGCGCATTACCCACGAAAAAGAGGTCAACCGCATCTTATATACCCACCGCGATAAAGAAGGGCTCGACTTTGTAAAAGCTGTGCTCATTGATGAGTTTGACATCAAGATTGATGTACGAGGGTTGGAGCATCTGCCCCAACACGAGCGGTGCATTGTAGCTGGTAATCACCCACTGGGGGGGATCGATGGCATGATCTTAATGCACGTTATCGGACAAAAGCGCAGCGACATGCTGTTTCCGGTCAACGACATCCTTATGAACCTGCCACCGCTGCGAGTGCTGTTTACGCCCATCAACAAGGCCAGCAACCGAAAAGGGAAAAACAATGCCACTTCCATTCAAAAAGCATTTGCCTCTGAAGCCCTGGTGCCTTATTTTCCTGCCGGACTGGTATCGCGACGAAAAGGAGGGAAGATCGTTGACCCATCTTGGAAGAAAACCTTCATCAATGGATCAAAAAATCACCAACGCCCGGTAGTGCCGGTGCACATCAACGGCAAAAACTCCACTTTCTTTTACCGACTGGCCAACTGGCGCAAGGCGTTGGGCATTAAATCTAACATCGAAATGCTGTACCTGGTGGATGAAATGATGAAACAAAAGAAACAATCGCTTACCGTTACCTTTGGCAAAGCCATTACCCCTGATACTTTTGACAACACATTGCGCCCCATCGAATGGGCACAACGGGTACGCGAACATGTGTATGCCCTCGAACATCAACCCGAAAAAGTATTTGAGTAGGAAAGTCCGCTAACACGTCCTTCACATCACCCATTTCCCCTTTGCCATTTCACATTTTCCATCACTCTCACCAACACTAAGGCGCATCGAACTCGTAATACTGCTCGTTTTTCATTTTTAACTGGAAGAAGAAATTCATTTTTTTCTTAGCAATGGCTGCCGTTTTTCGAGCTTCAGGGTCTTGCTTGCTTACATTGTTATTGTAAATACGCGTAAACAGGTCCAGGTTTTTTACTACATGTTCGTGCTCATACTCATCCAGCCGTACAGCCATTTGATACAACGTACCTTGTTCTATAATGGTTTGAATCACCGCGTCGGGCCAGTCGGAATAAATATTTTCTTTTGAGTAAACGGTAGCAATGGGGTATTTACTAACCGGGAACATCCGCCTGATTTTGAGCTTGTGGCGCAACGATTTACAGCTTAAAAAGCACCACAGGCGGTATTCGTTGGCAGGAATCCCCGCTTTTGGAAGGTCGCGGGTCAGGTCGATGTTTTCGGCCTTATCTTCCAACGAATCAAAATCAAATCCCGATCCCCAACGGGCATGACCCCCATAAATCAGCACCTGCTTTTCTTTAATAAAGCGCATAAACTTAGCTCGCGGAGTAGCTGTTTTTTCGTTGATCACCTCAACTTCAAGTTGTATCTCCCGTCTTTCATCAGGAAAGGCCATGTTCACCGTTTTTATCCACACTTCCTGGTCGTTAGCCACGCCTTCCGTTTTCCGCTCAAAACCTGCTGTTTTCTTAAGGTAATAAGTAAAATTACTATAGCCGGTCATGGCATCATAACCAAAACCAACACCTATAGCTAACTTGTTGTTTTTGATTAGCTGATAGTAATGCACATCACCAACACCGCCACTTTTAGGAGAAGGCTTAGGGTCGGGGAGGGGAGGTTGAGGCTCATCAGCGGTATCCAATGCCTGCTGCACACTCAACGCCTTTGCAGTAGCATTGCTTTCCTTTTCAGGTATATTAAGGGCTTCCTCTTTATCTTCAGCCATTACTATCAGTACTTTGCGGAGTCGCAACAGGAGACTCAGATCCTGTGCCAATTACACCTTCTGCCGGAGGAAAAAATGCCTGTGCGGCAGTACGGGCCTTCAAGTGCTCTACTTCTGCTTCCTGCATTTTGCGTTCAATCACCCTGCGTTCTTCCAGGTAATTTTCTGTAGCTGGTAACAGGCCTACGTTAGCCTCCATGTGGTAGGCTCCAGCATTTACGGCCAATGTTGTTTTTTCCTGTACCAATTGTTCTTTGAAACTAAACGGAACAGCTTTGAGCGACTCCAGTCCATCCTTAATTTTCTCTAACAGTGCCTGTTTATCAGTGGCGCTCTCCAACTCCTCGCTGCTGTACATCAATATTTTGATCAATTCAGGATCAATTGTAGTATGCTCGTCGATGTGTAAGGCACCATTGCCAGAAGTAATGCCAGGTAAAAAATTGGCGTAATGTTTAAATACCTGCCGTGCAATGATGGAGCTTACCACAATCTCATGGTCTGTTTGTACCGAGTTAGCATAAATCTTCCCGAATTCCTCCAGCTCAAACACGCGCATGTCTTGAATGCCAGTTCCTTCAATGATCTCCTGGCCAGAGTTGATCATGATTTTCACGTCGGTTAACTTCAGCGTAGTGCCAAAATGGTTTTGCACCTGGAAAAAGTTATAGTTTACCGTACGCCCAATGTTGGGGTTTTCGAGCTTAATGGTTTCTTTATTGGCAATGTCTTCCTGAAACTCTTCGGAGCTTACCGATGAAAACTCCACTTTGTTGTTTCTAGAAGTGTCGTTGGCCACCTTCTTAATGGAGTTGCTCACATTCTTCTTCAACACATCCTTGCTTTGGTTGGAGGCACGGAGTCCTTCGCGCGATTGTGCCATAGAAAAGGCCCGCTTGGTGCTAGAAGCACTGGTGTTTTTGCGCTTGCTCGATGCGCTGGCCGAAGCACTGGCCTTCACCCCCCAAAAACTACCCGACACACTGGCACTGGCCGAAAAGTCGCGACTCGACTCCGAGGTCCTCGACTGATTGCTTTCGCCAGAAGTGCTTGCATCTGTTTTTTGTTTGCTTTCGTCTTTGGCTTCACTTTTGTCTTGCTCCGAAAACTCATTCTGCAAGTTGTCTTCAAACGAGCTGGTAACGTGTTGTTTTACCTCTTGCCCTTCAGTGCGCGAAGTTTCTTGCTTCTTGGTAATGGAGGTTTTCTTTTCCACCACCAACTCCTTGATCTCCCCTGGAAACAGGTTGATGGTGTGGTTCAACTCGCTGAGCCCGTAACCTTGCCAGCCAATTTCAATCTGATACGTTTCAATGAATTTAATGATCGGAAGGTGGGGCTTTGCCATCGATTGCTTTGGATTCTTCACTGCTTTAATCACTTCGCCGGAATAGTTGCCGTCGTCATCCATAATAGGAAACAACGATACGTTGGGCTGCAACCGCAGCTGATCATTATTGATGAATGCCCGAAGGCTTTGCCCATATTGATTGTAGTAACCATCTTCAGTGGGGGTATACAGGTATGTTTTTACCACTTCCTTTTGCTCAATTCGTTGTTCTTGCTCTACCAAAAAGTCGGTCAGCGGATCACCATCAGGAGCTACCAATTCGTAATTCATATCTTGTAATAACTCGTTTTCAGGGTCGTTCCAAAAAGTAAAAAACTGTTGGCGCAAAGGAAGGATGCCGCTGTCTTTCAACTGTTGCAATTCTGTGGCCTTTAACGTTCTTTCGGTACGCAGCTTGCTCAATGCGGTGGTGCTGTTTTCGATGTTGGCCTCATGGTGGGCAATGTAAGCATCACAAGTAGCAATGGCGTAATCAAAAAACTTACTGATATCGAGCGCCAGGCGTTTTGATCCCTGGCTGATGTATACCCTGCGATAGCCATCAGCATCGTAAATTACATGAGCTTCCCGAGAATAAACATGTGCTATTTCAGGATGCAAAATACCTGCATGAAAAATGTAGGAACCACCACCATTGGGGTAAGGGGCATCAAAAAGAAACTGGCTAAGAACGAGTTTTTTCATGCGGTACAAAGGCAGTTGAGATACAAAATTATCGCCGATGTACAGGTTGTTAATATAGCCCAAAGGATCTTCAGCAAAAACGTACTGGTTGTTGTGCTCACTTATTTCGTTTCGGAGAGAGGTGGCTTCTTCCCCGGTTATTGGTACATGGGTGGCAATCCAGTTTCTTAATTTTTCGGATTCGCTCACCATTGCGGTAGAACTTGTTTTAAGTGGATCGCTGGTAGCTGTTATCATAGGATAGTCATCGGGGTCGAAAGGCAGGTAATTGTTCCTTTCTGCCTCCAAAGCCATTTTGTCGAGTTTCCAATCGTCAATGGCAGCCACCTCTTGAGCATTGCCTTCGCCCGAAAGTATGGCAGCAATTCCAAGATCGATGGAAGCAATAGAAGCTTCAAGCACGTTTATCTTGGCTTGCAATGAGGTGTTGTCATCCACCGAAACAAGTTCTTTTTGTGCCAGGGTGTACAACGATTTTCCTGTTTCACTAATGGCACCGGTATTAAACAAGGCCTTGTATAACTTCGTTTCCAACGCCTCCCAGGCATCATCAAAAGCATCGGTAGTATCGGGCAAAGGAACAGGCTCAAACTCCAGCCCCTTAGCCACAGGTTTACTAATGGAGAACGTATAGCCTTCAGCATACAAAGGATCGTTTTCGCCAATATCTTGTAGCAGGTAGCCATTGGTTTTAATGGTTCTTTGCAGCGCTGTTTTTTCAGCTTTCTTTTGGTCTATCTCCAATTGAACGGCTCGGTACTCTTGCTCTTTTTCAAAAGCATCTTGCTCTAACAACTTCAGCCGTTGCCTGCTGGTGCCTGTGCTGTCTAATTCATCATCAATAGCATCTTCGGCCAGGCTCAGCATTTTGCCTTTGCGCAACAACTTTTTGCTCAGCAGGGCCAGGTCGTCGTTAATGTATTTCAATTCTCTGTACCACCTTCGTGGGCGCTGATCGATCAGCTTAGTTTTTTCTACAAAGGCACTGCTGTTATCAGGCTTTCCGGCATGTATTACATCGTTCAACGAATTGTAAAACGAGTCGAGGGGCACGGCAAATACCTCCATAAATTCTACCTGAGTTTTGGAAGCAGGGGGCTTAATGTTTAGGAAATGTAACAATGAGCTGTTACCGTTTGTGGTAGAAGGCAAGGTAGGAGCATGCTGACCACTGGTGCTCCACGAGTTGTTGGTAGAAGGAAGTGTAGCACGAGCATCTTCGGTGGTTACAAGGCACTGAGTAAATAAAGCATCGTCGTTTTGCTGGGTATACAGTCCCACCTTTCCATTCAACAACTGGTGCTTTACTACGTAAATGTTATTGCCATTCAACGAAAAAGAAAGTCCGTCGCTTATTGCCACCACCATAAAGTTGGCCAGGCCACTGGTGGGAAGTTCACATTTTTCTTTGCAAAGCTGTGTAAAATCACCATCCACCACTTTTGCTACGGTTACCTGGCATTTGCCGGTACCAGCATAACGGTCTACATAAAATAAAAAGTAATGATTCAAGCTCGTGAAGTTGACCACCATTCCGGTTTTATAACGCGCTCCTGTGCGTGTTGATACCCCTATGGCATAAGCTTCATCAACAGGAGTGTTCAATAATAAAAGGCTGCCAGAAACTGTTTTTCGGGTGCCAACAACTTGTGTTTGCACGATGCCTTCAGGTGTTTTTTCCCAATTGGAAGAGGTGGCAGATAAATCTACTGCTTCCCAATCGGTAATGTTACGACTATGAATGAGGTTATCGAACGTAGGGGTACGACTCATGGTTTGGTTTTTAAGTGGTTGTTATCGCCAGGGGGCGATGTGTTGATTTTACCCTATGAAATTAAGGAATTTTGAAATAGCATGGAAAGCAGAAAAGCTTTATTTCGTCAGTTTTTGTTTCGGCAAATTTAATTGTGTTGAATAGCAGGAGTTTACATTTAAAATGAGGTGTGCTATGCATTCAGCCATACCGGCATTTCATTTTAATCGTCAATGTTATTAGCTTTATCGCAAATGAGTAAAATAGAGCTAAAGAAATACCTGAAAGAGCTTTCGAAAGAGCAGTTGGAAGAGCAATTGCTCGACTTGTATGGCCGCTTTAAACCGGTAAAAGTGTACTACAACTTTGTATTCAACCCGAAAGAAGACAAGCTGCTGGAAGAAAGCAAGTTTAAGATTTCGAAAGAGTACTTTCCTACCAGTGGGCGTAGGCCCAAAGCCCGACGATCGGTAGCACAAAAACAAATTAAGCATTACTTGCAATTGGGGGTAGAGCCATCCATTACGGCCGATTTGATGCTGTATAACATCGAGGTAGCACAAACCTATTGTGCCGATAAAACCATAAAACAAGCCTCGTTTTATGCCAGCATGCTCAAATCATTTCGCGAAGCAGTGAAGCACGTTGAGCAACACGGTTTGCTGCAAGAATTTGGACCACGCATTGGCCGTATTGTGGAAACGGCCAAAACACAAGATTGGATCAATGCCTGGGCCTTTGAGCAAGAAGTAACCACAGTACGTTAAGGCGTAGGAATAGGGTTTTGTGTAAACCCATTGATGCCATACATGCCAATGATATTACAAGTGTTGTAAGCCACATAAAAGTAACCATCAAGCCCCCAATCTGTTCCCCAACTGTTTTGACAAACCCATGCTTGTAGCGCTTCGTTATAGCCTACCACATGAACAGCGTGATTACCAATAGGCGTTTCGCCAGGCAATGGTTCATAAACAGGGCTTTGAGAAGGGTTGATAGTAGGGTAATTCTTAAAGCTGGGGTAAACCTCCATGCTGGTAACCATCGTGCCCTGTTGCGCCAGCCAGGCCTTAATCTGATTGGTATTGGTTTGATAAAACCAGCCAGAGATTTGATACACGGTATCATCACCAGGTAGGGTAGGGCAAATGGCCTGGTAGCTGATCACATGAATAGGGTTATAATAAGGAACAGTAGTGAGGTACTCGTTGCCGCTATTCTGGATGTAATCGAGGGCAGTGCTCATCAGCATTCCCGCAGTACAATTGTTTCCAGTACAAAAATAGGGAGGGGCTGGAGAAGGCATATAAGTAGCGATAAATATCGTTCCATTGATGCCTTCAGGAATAGGAGATTGCTGGGCAATCAAGGCGTTGGCAGCCACACACTGACTGGTAGAAAACCCTACGCAAGAGTTGCACTGCGCTTGATCCTCTACTGGGAATACATAGTTTTGACTATTCCAATCCACCGCTCCAGGCAAACTGGTAAGATCTAACTGCATATCAGTAATAGGCGGCTGTTCGGGAATGGCACCAAGCCGTTGAGCAAATTGCTCGGAGGTAAGATGACTTATACCGGTAAGTCCGGCTTCCCACCGTAGGTTATTGGCTTTGATTTGTGCATTGATGGCATCAATTTCTTCGTGTAATTCTTCAATAGTCATTGCTTAGGGTTTTAGTGGTTCAATTCACAAAAGATAAAAAAAAATCCCTTTAAAATATGTTAGCCATGATGTTGCCCCCCTACTTTTTGTGTTTATCATTACTCCCTCAAGTTAAAACCATCTTTTTTTTTAACTTGTAATCCGAATAGGCTGTTTATGACTCAGAACGCACAAGAGCAAGCCCTACGTGCTTGCACCACCGAAGAATTAAAGCAACGATTGGAAGGGAACCCTTCGGCAGAAGAAACCCTTTACGGATTAGATGAATTGGAAAAAAGGGGAGAAGCACCTGCGGGCCACGAAACCCTACAATCCATATTCGCAAAGCTGCCCAATGAGGTGGTAGCAATGATTGAACACGACGAGCAGCGGTTTGCTTCGCGCACCATGCTATTGAGTGTAGAAGAGAAGTTAACCCGAAAACTCAAGCCATTGGTATGGTACTATGGCAATGCCGGTAAACAGCAAGGCCCGGTAAACAGGGTAGAGTTGTTTGCATTGGTAAAGCAAGGGCAGCTCACGGCCGATGATTATGTGTGGCGTGAGGGCATGGACGACTGGATGAAAGCCACGGTGGTGAATGGATTGTTTGAAACACTTCAGCCCCCCAAAGAACCTCAGGCAGAAGAATCACAAGCCGAAACAGCTACTCCTCCACAGCCACCACCCATGGAAGAGCAAGGGCAACAAAATCAGCAAAACTACGAACAGCATTACCAACAACCTCAGCAGGGGCAACCCTATCAACAACCTCCGGCCACGCCTAAAAAGCACCGGGTAACGGGCATGCAAATCACCGCTGGGGTACTCCAGTTTTTGTTGGTGCCGGTTTGGGTCATTACCGCCATTGCTATGATATTTAGCCGTGTGTTTCGCCATAACGACGAAGCACAAGTGTTGGTATTCCTATTGTGCATTTTCATGGCTGCAGCAAGTATAGCCATGGGCATCGGCATTATTGTAGCACGTAAATGGGGCTATTACTTTAAATTTGTTTCCTCTGTAATCGCACTCTTTTGGATGGCATACATGCTGATGAGCGTTAGAAATGGCGAAGAATGGTGGATTGCCTTTATATTTTTTGAAATTGTAACCCTGGTTTTGGTGCTGGCAAGTACCAAAGACTTTCGATAAACCCACACGCATGAAAAAACCCTTACTCATTGTAGCATTGGTTGCGCTTGCCATTGGAACACAAGCGCAGCACGAAGGAAGTGCCTTTACCGCCACTGGTAGGGCAGGTGTCTCTACCACCTTCTTAACCGACTATCAGGCCATTGGTATTAACCCTGCTAACCTGGGGTGGAGCTCTAAGTATGAAGGGAAAACGGTTACCATCGGTTTGCTGGAAGGCAACTACTCGGTGCACTCCGACGCCCTTTCCAAGCCTGAAATAAAACAAGACCTGCTCAAATTCAATTCCGACGATTTTACCTACGACGAAAAGATTGCGGCTGCCGAGGCTTTTGCACAAGCAGGGCTGGGAGCCAATGTTAACATCAACTGGGTGGGCGTAGCGGTAACCACCGAAAAGGCAGGAGGTTTTGGCTTTGCCGTAAAAGAACGCTTTCAGTGGTTCTCTAAAATGAGTAAAACGGTATCCGACATTCTATTTCAAGGCTACAATGCCGATTACTTTGATGTGGGCTACTATGTAGATCCCAATACCCTTGATACTTTGTTGACTTCTAATCCCGATTCTATCAACTATGCAGAAGTATCGGTGCCTCTGCCATTTAATCAAATATTAAACGGTTCGGAATTTAACCTGCAATGGGTGCGTGAATACAACCTCTCTTATGGGGTGAAACTGGTAAGTGCTGCCGAAGGTGAAGATGGTGAAGGTGGTGGATTAGACCTTTATGGTGGGGTAGGCATCAAGTACATTACCGGACTGGGAATTTTAGATGTGCGTTCTGAAGGGGGTAAACTCACCGCTTTTTCAGCGTTAACCCCTCGTTTCGACATCAACTATGGGCCTACCGCTACAACAGGCAACCCTTCATCGTTGGAGAGTCAAGACAGCGGCTTGCCACAAGGAGTAGGTAGCGGGTTTGGCTTTGATATAGGCATGACGGCCATCATCAACAACAAACTAAAATTGGGATTGGCCATTACCGACATTGGTTCCATTACCTGGGATGGCAACGTATATTCCATCAACGATACATTATTGATCAACGCTGAAAATGGAGGTATCAACAGCTATGACCTGGTAGATCAGGCTGAGCAACTGGTAGGCGATGGCGGCTTTTTGTCGTGGGATGGCCTGCAAGAAATTAATGTAAAGCTGCCCACCATGATTCGTGGGGGTGCCAGCATTGTTGCCAGCGACCTTATTGAAGTAGGCTTAGAAGTAGTAATGCCTGCCAACGAAGAACCCGGTAACTTCGAAAACGCTGTGTTTGGCGTTGGTGGCGACATCAAGCCAGGCCCCATTCGTTTATCAGCGGGTATTGTAACTGGCGGCAACTACGACCTCAACATTCCTGTAGGAATTGCCTTTGTGCCGCTAAGCGGAACATGGGAAGCGGGCATCGCTTCAAGAGATGCGGTAACCTTCTTCACCCGCAACGGCCCCACCGTATCATTGAGTACCGGATTTCTAAGGTTTAGATTCTAAAAAACAAACTTCTATACATCATCAAAAGTGAGGTTCATACAACGGCCTCACTTTTTTTACACCCTATTGTTAATAAAAAGACACTATTTCGCCTGACATTTGGCATGGAATGTGATATCAAATATTACTATATTTGCCTTGAATAATGCAAGATTGATCGATGAAATAGGGGAATTCATCCTTCGGTTTAAAACCAAATGAACATGATGAAACACTCGCTACGCATTACGCTCACCCTTTTGTTAATTGTTACCTGTTTCGGGACATTTGCCCAAACGGCCAAGAAATTCTATAAAACGGCACAAAGCCATGTAGAGGCTGGCAACCACCAGGAAGCCATTAACTTTTATACCAAAGCCATTGAAATGGACCCGCAATATGCCGATGCTTATGTAGGTCGTGCCGCCTCGCACGAGCAACTGAAAGCATTAGACAAAGCGGTAGCCGATTATAAAACAGCCACTACCTTCGATGCTAAGAATGCTGACATCTATTACGATGCTGGTAGGGTATACTTTGCCCTTAAGCAAGACAAAGCGGCCATTGAAATGCTGACCAAAGCCATCGACCACGAAAAGAAGATGCTTAAGGCCTACCACCTCCAGGTGCAAGCCATGGTGAATGTAAAAGACTTTACCAATGCGGTAGCGGTAGCCGATAAGGCGGTGGATGTGGAAAAAACCACCATGAACTACTACTTGCAAGGAGTAGCCAACGACAGCCTAAAAAAGTATAAAGAGGCAGAATACAGCTTTGGCCGTGCGGTGTTTTACGATTCTAAAAACGAAGCAGCGCACATTGGGTTGGCTCATGCACGCATGCATCAAGACAAGTACGATAAAGCATTGGAAGCGTGCGACAAGGCCATTGGCGTTAATGCTAAGAGCAAAGCCGCCTATCGCATGCGCAGCAATGTACACTACAAAAAAGGCGATTACCCCAATGCCATCAACGACCTTTCTAAAGTGACTACCATCGACCCAAAAGATGTAGACATTTACTTTTTACGAGGCCGTTACTACCGCGAGTTTGGGCAAAATGAAAATGCCATCAACGATTTCACCAAAATTATTGGCGTAGATGCCAACAACTACCATGCTTACTACCAGCGAGGCAGTGCTTACGAAGCTATTGCTAAGCGTCCGGAAGCGGTAAAAGACTACGAACGATTCAATGAATTGGCCGCTAAAGACCCTGCAGCAAAAAAGCTAATGGAAGAAGTAGCAGGCAAAATGTTTGAGTTGCGTAGAGAAAGCAACAAGCCTACCATTGTATTGGTAGATCCTACTGCTACAGCTAACAACGAAGTTAACGTATCGGTTAAAGCCACCGAAGCCAGCATCAAGGCGAAGGTAGAAGATGAAAACCTCATCAAAGCCATTAAAGTAAACGGCACCGACATTCAGTTCGACAAAAACAAACTCAACCCCGAATTCATTGCATTGGTAAAGCTCGATCAAAACACCTTTGAAATAGCTGCTACCGATGTGTACGACAACACTACCACCACAAAATACACCACCATCCGTACAGAAGGCGACGCGCCAGTGGTAAGGCTATTGGCTCCTTATGCTTCCGACAACGGTGAAATTTATTTAGACAGCAACGACCCCGATATCTATGTAGAAGGACGCATTAAAGATGAGAGCCTCATTAAAATGATTCAGATTGAAGGCGCCAACGCTGCCTTTGTAACCACCGAAAAGAACCCGAAATTTTCTGCCACTATTAGCATTGCCAACAAAAACAAAATTCGCGTAAAGGCCATCGATATCTATGGCAATGAAGTGAATCAGGAATACACATTGAATAGGGAAGGAGCCACCATTTCGGCCAACAATCCCATGGGTAAAACATGGGTGATTTTCATCGAAAACTCCAAGTACCAATCGTTTGCCAGTCTTGATGGGCCTACCAAGGATGTGCGCATGATGAAAGGGGCCTTTGCCAAGTACAAGATTCACAATGTGATTCATAAAAAGAACCTGAGCAAAGAACAGTTGGAGCGTTTCTTCTCCATCGAGTTGCGCGACTTGGTGCGTAGCAATAAGGTAAACTCCTTGTTAGTGTGGTATGCCGGCCATGGCAAATTCATTAACGAAACAGGTTACTGGATTCCCACCAACGCCAAGCGCGACGATGAATTCACCTACTTTAACATCAACTCCTTAAAAGCAGGCATGCAATCGTATTCCAGGTACATTACCCACACGTTGGTGGTTACCGATGCTTGCGAATCTGGCCCTTCGTTTTACCAGGCCATGCGTGCTACCGAAAAAGAACGACGGTGCGACGACTGGCAAGCCACTAAGTTTAAGTCATCACAAGTATTTTCTTCAGCTGGTTATGAATTGGCTTCAGATAACTCGCAGTTTACCAAGACATTTTCCAGTGCCTTAACGCTTAATCCTAACTCTTGTATCCCCATCGATAAAATTGTAACCAAGGTGAAAGCTGCTGTAAAGAAAAACAACAGCCAGGAGCCTAAGTTTGGTAAAATTGCTGGGTTAGAAGACGAAGACGGCACCTTCTTCTTCATTAAAAAAGACTAATCGCAACATGCTTCGAGCCCTTTCTCTTTTTGCCGTTGCCCTTGTACTTCAAGGAGCAGCAACGGCGCAATCGTATTATTTCGACAGTTATAGTGTACAAGATGGGCTGGCCCAATCGAAAGTACATGCTGCCATTCAATCGGCCGATGGCTATTTATGGCTTGGCACTGCCAGCGGCTTATCGCGCTTCGATGGCAACGAATTCATTAACTATACGGTAGACGATGGGCTGGACGAACATGGGGTAACCTCCATTTACGAAGACAGCCATGGCATTATATGGCTGGGGCATAAAGGCGGGGAAATCAGTCGTTACCGCGTTGGGATAGGCATTGAACGCATAGGAGTAGACAGTACTGCCCGTAATGGCGATGTGATTAAAATTATTGAAGATGGTCAGCAGCAGGTGTGGGCGGTATCTACAGGTTCGGGAGCCATACTCATTGAAAACCCTACGGCTGAGCTGCCCGAACCAAAAATGACCCACTACAATGGAGAAGAAGGTTTTAGCGACCGTGCCTTTGATGTGGTAAAGAGCAACGACAACACCCTTTATTTTGTTACTGATGTAGGGGTGAAGTATTATAAAGATGGGGCATTCGACTTTTTTCGCATCGAGCAATTGCCTTCTTACTTTCAAATTACCGCTTTACTCATCGATAACGAAGGCGATTACTGGTTTGGCACCTACAATGGAGGGCTGTATCGCTATAGTCAACAAATGGACTCGTTGTTGATTTACGATGTGCGTGATGGATTGGCCCACAATTGGGTAAGCACCCTTTATCAAGACGCTAAAGGCAAGATATGGGCAGGTACCTGGGGGGGAGGCATCACCCGCTTTGATGAGCGCGGGTTAACCACCTTCAATACCGAAAACGGGCTCCCCGACAATAAAATATGGTCGATCAAAGAAGATCGTGAAGGCAACCTGCTTATTGGCACCAACGAAAATGGGCTGGTGCTGTTTAAAGGCCAACAATTTGTATCGTACACCGTAAAAGAAGGTTTGCGCGACAACCAGGTATGGGCTATTGTACAAGATCGCAACCAACAATATTGGTTTGGCACCAATAAAGGAATTGCCATATACAACCCTGTAAATGAAGTAGATCGATTTCGTTACCTCAACCAACTTGAAAACAATTTGGTGAGCGATCAGGTACGCTTTTTAAAAGAAGATCTGAACGGCAATATATGGATTGGCACCGCCGATCGAGGTGTGGTGATGTACAATGTTACCAGCAATCGGTTAGAGTACAATCCACTCATCAACAATCGTATACGCCAGGGCGTGGTAACTGCCATGGAAGTAGATCGGCAAAACAACTTATGGATAGGCACGGTGGAAGGCTTGGTGTATTACGAGGTCAACAACGATAAAATTGATGTGTTAAGCCAAATACATGGGCTGGCAGGGTCCGACATCTCTTCTTTGTACTGCGATTCTAAGGGCGTGCTGTGGGTAGGCTCTAAAAACAAAGGACTTACCTCCATCAACGATGTTACCTTTCAACAAGTAGATTTGGGCAGCTATTATACGCCTACTACCATGGTAGAAGATAAAAACGGTATGTTATGGATTGGTACAGAAGGGCAGGGGGTACTGGTGTGCGATGGTGAAAAGGTAATACAGCAATTGCGCATGCCACAAGGGCTGTTGTCGGATTTCATTACCATGGTAAATGTAGACGATAACGACAACATTTGGATTGGCAGCAACCAGGGACTCAACAAATTTGTAAAAGACGAATCGAAAATATACACCTACACCGAACGCATTGGGTTTGCGGGCATTGAGGTAAAGGCCAATGCCTCTTTCAAAGACCGCAATGGCGATTTATGGTTGGGCACCATTAAAGGAGCCATACAAAACAATGTAAACGAAGAACGCAAAAATAGCTTACCACCTCTAACACACATCACGCGCTTTCGGGTCAATCAAAACGACCGCGAGCTTACCGAAGGAGTAGAGCTCAATTACACCGAAAAAGCCATTGTATTCGATTTCAGCAGTATTTGCCTTACCAATCCCGATGCGGTGTATTACGAGGTAATGCTCGAAGGCATGGACGAAGACTGGCAGCCCGCTACGCAACAAACGTTTAAAAGCTATTCGCCACTGCCGCCCAACAGCTATACCTTTAAGGTACGTGCCTGCAACGATCAGGGCATTTACAACGAATCGCCTGTTACCTTCAGCTTTATCATTAGCCCACCGTTTTGGCAAACGTGGTGGTTTTACCTGCTCGTGGGTATTTTAGGGGCCGGTATTTTGTTTGTGTACATCAAAATTAGGGAGCGCAGCCTCATTCGAGAAAAGAAGGTGTTGGAAGAAAAAGTGGCCGAACGTACCGAAGAGGTGGTGCAAAAAAACAACGAACTGGCCGACAAAAACAAAGACATTATGGATAGTATTAAGTATGCCAAACGCATACAAGATGCTATACTACCATCGGATGAATTGTTTACCCAAACCCTCACCAATACGTTTGTGCTGTTTAAGCCTAAAGACGTAGTAAGTGGCGATTTCTATTGGCTTTTTGCCCGCGATAATAAGGTGTGGTTTGCTGCGGTAGACTGTACCGGCCATGGTGTTCCCGGGGCATTCATGAGCATTGTGGGGCATAACCTGCTCGACAAGATTGTGGGTGAATACAACATTTCGGAGCCGGCAGCCATTTTAGATCGTTTGAACCAGGGCGTGGCCGAAACATTGCGTCAGGAGCAGTTGGAAGAGGGCAGTGGCAGCGTAAAAGATGGTATGGATATGGCATTGGTTTGTTACGATAAGGCCAATAATGCATTACAATATGCAGGAGCCTATAATCCGCTGTACATTATTCGCGATGGGGCACTGCTCGAAACCAAGGCCGATCGTTTTCCTATTGGTAGTTTTACCCAGGAAGAAAACAAGCGGTTTACCAACCATACCGTTCCCTTGCAAAAGGGCGACACCATTTACCTGTTTTCCGATGGGTATGTGGATCAGTTTGGAGGTGAACAAGGCAAGAAGTTTAAGTCGAGGAAGTTTAAAGAATTGCTGTTGAGCATACAAGAAAAGAGCATGATCGAGCAAAAAACCATATTGAATGAAACCCTTGAAAATTGGCGAGGTACCATTGAACAGATTGATGATGTACTGATTGTGGGGAGCAGGTTGTAGGGAAATGCCCCGATAGCCATCGGGATGCTTTCGCAGAAGTGTGGAAACAAGGGTAATGTTGATAATGAGTGATGTCATTGCGAGCCCCGCTGAAAGCGGGGAGAAGCAAGCCCCTGAATAACTTTGTTGTTGATCAAAGGGTACCTCCGCAGGAAAGAGAGTGTGAGGAGGCATGGGCTTTTCCCCGACGCCTGATCTTCCCCGCCTGCCGTCGGGCAGGGATACAATTCGCCTGAGGCGGACACTCAGACACGGGTCGGGGTCGGGCTGTTCGCTATTATTCCGCCTGAGGCGGAGATAGCCGCTGCCATCCCTAACGCGGAATGGGGTTGGAGCCAGCACTTAAAGCAAGGAGATGGCACTAAAATTGATCTAGTGTACCGCATAATAGAATTTTAGTAATTTTAAACCCATTCGAAAACAACTGTAGAAGTTCAAAAAACAATGTATATGAAGAAGCTAACCTCTCTCACACTTACTTTATGTGTTGCCCTTGGGGTATTATTAAGCAGTGCTGCTTATGGTGGTAACGAAGCCAAATATGCTGAACTTACCCTCGAAATGACGGGTATGGTGAATGTGAAAATGATGGAGAAAGACTGGAAGAAGCGCAAAAGTGCGTGGGAAGCTGAAGCCAAAAAGGCCAAAGACGTGAAGGCCATGAGTAAGTTGTTGATGGAGTTTGAAAGTTTGCTCAATAGCAAAACCATTGGTGTAGACTGGGCCAAACGTCGCAAAGGCTGGGCTGGAGAAATGAAAGGCGTTAGTGCCTACAGTGCCTATGGCGATCATCTTATTGAGTTGGCCAATGCCATTAATGTCGAAGCCATGGGCGATGCCTGGGCCGGAAGAAAAGACGGTTGGATAAGCGACATCAAAAAACTCAACAAAGCGGTAGCATTAAGCAGCGAAGCGGTGAAGGTTGATGCTGCGGCATTTAAAACTACGTTCGATAAAATTTGGGCCGAAGCCAAGCCCGGCTTTGCTGCCTTGAAAGTAGGCGATGCCATAAATCAGGGCGACATGCAGATGTGGAAAACCAACACCTTATTGCCACAAGCTGCAGGTGCAGGTATTGTAATGATAAAAGAAGAAGATAGCGACAACAACCGTTATGTGGCCAACTACGATGCTGGAAAGTACGAGCAGAATGCCAAGAAACTGGTGGAAGATTTGGTGAAGATTATGGACGGCATGATGCCCGAAGGTTTTGCCCGCAGCACCACATACACCGGAGGTTATATGAATGGCACCGGCCACATCTACGAGTTTCAGGCCGAAAAGTTTGTAGAAGTAGGGCGTAGGCCTTCCATCTTAATTGGCGCCCGCAAAAATGGCGAGCAGTATGTAGTAGAATTTATGGTTACCGAACCTGTATTTAAACGCTAATGGAACAAAAGAGATACCACACCTATTTCAACAGTTTAAAAATGCTGTTCTTGCCTTTGTTTATCGGGCAAATTGTATTTGCATTGGTGGCTGTTACGTTGAATGAAGGCGACAAGTTTTACAAGCAATTTGAAATGCCTCAAGAAATTCAATACGTGGCCCTTGTAGGATTGCTTATTGGTTTAAGCAGTAGGTTCATGCACATCAAGCTGTTGAAAGATGCTGCTAAAACAGATGGGGTAGTGAATAAACTGCAAAAGTACCGTTCGGCCTTTATTGTGGCCTGGGCATTGATGGAAGGAGGCTCGTTTATGGCTACTGGTGTATACCTTGTTACTGGCGAATTGTACCTGTTGGCCGTTCCAGCTATTTTGGTGGCCTACTTGTTTACCATACGTCCCGATCCTATTAAGTTTGCCAAGCAAATGTCGCTTACCCGTGCCGAAGTAGATGAGATGAAGCGAAATTGGTAGTTAGGTGAGATGTTGAATTGAATTGCGTTGAGCATTAACGAGATGCTGAAACAAGTTCAGCATGACGGTGAGAAATGGGGGATGTGAGGGTTCTTCGACCCTCCTACAGCAGGCAGGCGAGGAGAAGTGAAGCGACGACGAAGCAAATCCCCAATGCACCTTTGCTGTGAATAAGAGAATGAGGGGAAGATCGAGTGTTTATCGCCTCGCCGGCATTTCCATGCATCCTTTTTCAAATAAGGTGTCCCAGTCTACATCGTTGGGCGGGGTAATGGCATTGATGGTGGCCAGCCATTGCTTTTCCAATTCGGCAAGAGAAAAACCATAAATGGTTTCAAACGCATCAAACCCTTTGCTCCACAGTTGTTGCACCCTATCAATGCCATAGTGCTCTAGCAAGTACTTAAACACCCCACCAGCTTGTAGGTAGGCCCGCATATCGCTTTCGAGTGCAGCGCCATTAAAGTCATTCACCAGCTTTTCGAGCGAAAACAGTTGATTGGTATTCTTCATTTGCGCACAAAACGAGTAAATGGAATTGGCCATCAGGTGGTTGCATTCTTTTTGGGCATACACGGCACTGCCCTCTATCAGCAAGCGGGAGTTGCTGTTGCCCCAGGTGCGTAGCGATATAAGGTGAAACAGCTCGTGAGTAAAAGGGGGAAACAAACGCGCTTCATTGTAATTGAACAGCACCATGTCGTCGGCAGCAAGGGCAAAACCACCTTTGGGGCCAGAGCCAGTAAGCGCTCTCATTTCTTCCCTGTCTTCAAACAGCAGTACATTAATGCCCCGAGGGTAATGGTCGAGTTCCAGCACATCTAACGCACGGTGGTAGGCCCTGGTAAATGCCTGCTTCAATTCCGGCAATCGTTGTGCTGTATATGAATTACCTCTAAAGTAAATGCGGAAATTATTGTGGTTTACGGCAATAAAGGGCAGCGTATCGTTGTGCAAGTATTTTTTGGCTTGTGGGGTGAGCGGGTAAAAAATTACTTCTTGCGAGTCTTCGTTAAAAGTAATGCGTTCCTCAATGGCAGCAGCCCTTTCAGCATTTCGGGTAACACCAGCTACAATGCCTTTCCACCTTACATCGTTATGCAAGCTGGTAAAGTTGCTGTCTTGCGTTAAATCATCAATGTTGCGGTAATTGATGTTCACCAGCACGTTTAAATGATGGAAAGCACTGTCGGGTTGATGAGCTTGTGCCCAACAAAATGCAGCATAGTAGTGAGCGGTACTGCTTACAATGGGCTCACCGTTGTATATAACACGTGCTACATCGCTATAACATTGCGCTGCTGTTGCGTAATCTTTGGCCCTGATCAACGAGTCGCCCTCCGTCATCAGCCGTACATATTCGTAATACCCATTATCGATGCTTTTTTGGGCGGAACAATGGATGGTAATAAATAGGAAAGAGGCAAGAAGCAAGTAGCGCATAGTTTATTTTTTTTGTCCTTATACCCGAAAGTAGGCCATTGGTTCAATGTGGGGGCACTTCTATGTATTGAGGAGGCACATGTTCAGTTAACCACACCCCATTATCGGAGCAAAAAAACAGGTGTCCATTGGCATACATTTGTTGGGTGTTGATGTGGAGCACTATGGGCTTGCCGTAACGTTGTCCTACCGCTGTAGCGGTGGCGTGGTTATCAGACAAATGCACGTGGTGGCGTTCGCCTTTGAGGAGCCCCTGGTGCAGGATGGAGCCGAGATTGCGGGTGGCGGTGCCATGATACAATTGAGCTGGCGGTGTAGTAGGAGTGAGGTTCAGGTTTACTTCGATGCTATGCCCCTGGTTGGCGCGTATCTTCGAGCCATCTTCGTTAAAACTAAACCGCTGTTTGTTGTTGTTGGCTACTACTGTTTGTAGCTCTACCAGCGTAACACCCCGCCCATGCTCCTGCAGTTTTTTCAGCAGTTCGTTCACCGATGCCCACCCGTTGTCATCAAGGGTAAGCCCAATGGTTTCGGGCTTGTGGCGTAATACCAACGACAGAAATTTACTGGTTTTCTTTTCGAGCTTAGGGTGCATGGGGTAAAGGTAAGGAAAGTAAATCCTTCGGCAAGATCAGTGTGAGTGCCCTTCGACAAGCTCAGGGTAAAGTAGTGAGTATAATGGAATATGAATTAAACGCACGTCGTTGCGAGGAGCCCGCCTCAGCGGGACGACGAAGCAAGCTCCTGAGGTGCCTTTGCTGGTAAAAAAGTTTGAGTGCAGGTGTGATAGAGGTGATAAGGTTGCCTTGCGGCAAAGGGAATAAGGGACGTGAGGGATGTGTTCCAACATCCCGATAGCTATCGGACAGATGGACTCCTGGACTCCTGCCTGCGCAGGAGTGGGTGATAAGAGGAGATGGGGGCCGTGGTGAGCGTGTTAAGGGTTGGGAAATGAAAATTGTGGGTATCGTCGTTGCGAGGAGTTAGCGACGAAGCAAGCTCCCGATGAACAGTAAATGTGTATCAGGAGGTTGCTTTGCCCACCTCCGGTGGAACTCGCGGTGACGTAACGCTGTTGAAATATGTAGTTGAGCTTGCTTTTACAGAAGAGTGATTAGGGTTAAAAATCACTGGTTATGGGGAGTGTTTTTTTGTGGAGGAATGGTTTGATTTGGAAGTCCAAAACTTAGTAGTGAAATACAACAATATGATGCTAGCACTGTGTTTTTTATAGTGTAAATAAGGTATATTTGCTCGTGCCTTTTAAACAACAATATTATTATGAGAATTTTGCACCTTTCAGACTTTCACTTTAAGCCAGGGAAAAAAACTAAGGCAAGACAAGAGAAAATTATTGAGAAAATTACGGATAAACTAAGGTCTTTACCCAAGATAGATATTATCATATTTTCTGGGGATTTAGTCCATAGTGGCGAGCGGAAAGGGGATTTTTTAAAAGCGAAAGAACTACTTCTGGATTCTCTTTCGAGTAAACTAGATGTGGCATATGACAAGATATTTGTTTGCCCTGGGAATCATGATGTGAACAGAAAAGAAGTTGTTGAGTCAGTAATTAATTTTATTGACGATAAGCGAACAAACGATGATTTAAACACAATTCTTAAAAAAACCGATTATCAACATAGTTGTACACCTATTGCAAACTTCTTGTCCTTTGCAAAGGATCATTTACTTGATTATAAAGACAAATCGGATGCGCTTTATTTTGTTTATAATAGAAAAATTGGTGGAAAAAAAGTTGGAATAATTTCTATCAATTCGGCTTGGAGAGCAGTAGGAAAAAACGATAATAATAATTTGGTCTTTCCCACAGAAAAACTTGAAGAAGCTTTAGGTTATCTTGATGAACCAGAATTCAAAATCCTAATTCTTCACCATCCTCTATCTGACTTTAGAAATTATAATGCATCAGGGCTAGAAGATTTGTTCCATTCTTATTTTGATTTAATGTTGTCTGGACATATTCATAAAGGGAAAGATTCGATTGATGTAACTGCAAATGCAGGAATGATAAAAATAGGTGCACCAGCTACTTTAGCTGGTGATAACGATTCAGAAATTGGATTTGGAGTTATAGATTTTGATTTTGATGAGTTTGAGTTTTCAATAAATAAGTTTCTCTATGATAGATCCAATAACATAATATACTCTGTTCCAAAAGGCACCCATCAAATCCCTACAGACGGTATTAAAAATGAACAGAACGTTATTAGACGGAAGCTTAAGCGAAAGTATCAAGTAGAGTCAGATTACGCGAAACACTTATTCGTATCTAATGAAGGCCATGAAAATGTTGTGAATTTTAATGAAAGGTGTACAACTCCTGTATTAAAAAATGTGTCAGCAAATGAAGTTAATGTTGATAATGTTTCTCCAATTGAAGTAGATTGGAATGAACTTAATACGCCAAGTGATGATTTCCTTATCTCCGGTAAAGATAAGTGCGGAAAAACTATTTTACTCAAGAAAATTCAACTTGATCTACTCAAAAATTATCCACTGTATCAAACCATTCCATTTTATTTCGACTGTAAGGAATGGAATAATCATGATAAGCAGTTAATATTGGTTGATGAATTTTACAAATATTATGATTTTAATAAGTCAACTATACGAGACTTTCTAAAAAACAAACAAATAGTATTATTAATTGATAATTATCACTCTAAATCACGTAACTTTTTACTAAACCTTGAAGAGGAGTTACAAGGAAAGGATAACATTCGAATCATTGCATGTTCTGATGAAACAGTTATCAGTACTTTGGAAGGAGCAAGAATTGGTGAGCGTAATTTTTCTAAACTCTATTTCCATAGACTTAGAAAAAAACATATTATGAGGCTCACAAAAAAAATTCATAATCTTCCTAGTGAAAAAGAGGAAGAAATTGTAGAGAAAATTAATTCGATATTTAATAGACTTTCTATTCCTTTTGACTTTTGGACTGTTTCATTATTTCTTTGGATTTTTAAAAAAGATCTAAATAGTAATTTCCAAAATGATGTAGAACTGATCAATCTGTACATCGAGAAACTACTTGAGAAAGAACGGTTAACTGTTGAAAAATCAAGTTTTGGATTTGATAAGTATAAACGTTACTTATCTCATTTATCTCATTATCTACTAAAAGAACATCATGGCAGTTCATATAGTGCAAGCTACGGTGAATTATTTGCTTTTACCGAGGAATATTTAAATAAGAATCCGCGATACAGCATTTCTGCCAAAGCGGTTTTAGATTATGTCGAAGATAGAGGAATCCTTCGAAAAAAAGATGATAATAAATATACATTTAGGTTGAATGGAATATTTGAATATTTCAATGCTCACTACATGACAATTAATCAAAAATTTTTAGATGAAATAATTGAAGATGAAGTATTCTATCTTTCTTTTGCGAATGAATTCGAATTGTATGCAGGATTTAGAAGGGATGATGAAGTCTTTTTAAATAAGATTTATGAGAAAACAAAAAAGATTTTTGAGCCAATTAATTCCTTTTACCAAAAAGAAGAAATGCCTCTTGACTTAAGATTAAAATCAAAATTAGCAGAACTTAATGAACTGAGACCAGTGATTGATAAAATCACGGAAAAACTTAAGGATGGGCTTACATATGAAGAACAAGATGCTTTTGAAGATGAACTTATTCAAGAAGCAGGACTAGCTTCTGAATCACAAAGCGAAGTGATACAAAAGAAATCACAAAGTATAACTACTTCTGTGGAATCGCTTGAAAAGAGTCTGTCAATTTTAGGCGGGGTTTATAGAAACATTGACGAGGTAAATGATACTAGAATTGTTTATGAAATTTTTGATTATGTAATAGAAAGTGCCTGTAACTGGGGCTTTAAAGTCATGGATGATATAAAAACTCATGATATCCCAGAAATATTAAAGTCTTCAAATGAGCAGGAAGTAAAAGAATTGATGCGATTGTTAACACATCTGATTCCAACATTAGTTCAAGTTAGATTAAATGATATGATAGGCCATCGTAACATTGAACGAATAATACATGAAAGAATACAGACTTACAATGAAAATAGAAAAGACAATCAATATAAGTTGTTTCTCCTGTTTTATTTGCTATGTGATATTAACTTAAGCACTAATAAGAATAAGTTAGACGAGCTTATTTCCTTCCTGAAGGTTCCCATTTTGCAGTATTCAAGTATTTTAAAACTAAATTATTATTTAGGTTTTAAAACAAATGAAGACTCTGATCTCGCAAATAATTTTAGGAATAAATTACAGAAACAACAATTGATGTTTGATAATGAAACAAACCTAGGAAATCTTCATAAGAGTTTTTCTGATACAGAAAAGGCGAAGCTAATGAAGAAGGATTAAGGTTATTAATTATTAAGTACTCTATTTTACAGTTGATGTATGTAGTCCCTTTAGTCATTTGCATAGTGCTGTTTATTGCTTTTGCCATATGTAACTTATGCACTTAAATTCATACTAAATTGCAAGATCAGCTAACTACTCTTTACCACTACCACCAACATAATTCCCCACCCCTGTCCTAATCCCACACTTTCATTTGTCGTAACTACGAAAACCCGCAAGGGAATGTAGAACCAATTAAAACAGAACAAATGATTGATTTTAATTTTAGCATCAACGCCACGCCCGAAACCATTTACAGCGCTTTAGCCACGCAAGCGGGTATCAACGGCTGGTGGAGCAAAGATTGCGACATTGCTGCCAGTACTGGGGGCACCTCTACCATGCGCTTCATTAAAGAAGATCGCCCGGTAACCATGGTATTTCGCGTAGAAGAACTTAGCCCCAACCGGGTAGCATGGACCTGTACCAACAACGACAACCCCGCATGGATCGATACCACCCTGGTATTCGATTTTAAAGCCGATGGCGAAGGCAGCGCCTTTACTTTTCGCCATGGTAACTTTGCCGAGCAATGGCTCAACACTCCACCGTATACCATGACAGCCGAAGGGTGGCAACACTTCATGAACAGCCTCAAAGCTTATTGCGAAAGCGGTACAGGCCAGCCCTGGTAAACAAGCATTGCCCCAAAAAGCCCTGTATCATACTTTCTGCCTGGTGTAGACCATGATTTCAGGGCTTTTTTATGGGTATTTATTACCTTACGTCCATGAATTATTTTGAGCAGGAAACCGAACGATTGTTGTTGCGCAAATACACCGAAAGCGACATAGAAGGGTGGATGGTATTTTTTGAAAACAACCCCGGCCTTCGGTTTTTAGGGCTCGACCTTACTAAAACGCATCATACCATGGCTACCGAGTGGGTAGCAAAGCAGCGCAAACGCTACGAGGAGCAAGGGTTGGGTATGCTTCTTGCCATCCACAAAGAAACAGGTGCCATGGTAGGAGGGGTAGGCATTCTTCTACGCAACATCGATGGCAAAGAAGTGTTTGAAATCGGTTATTCGGTAGTGCCCACTTATTGGGGACAGGGCTATGCTACTGAAATGGCGTTGCACATGAAACAATTTGGCTTTGCCAATGGATTTCACCGTTTCATCTCCATCATACATTTAGAAAACGAAGCTTCCATGATGGTGGCCCGTAAAAATGGCATGGAGGTGTTGTACAATATGGATTTCGAAGGAATGGAAGTGCATGTGTTTGGGGTGCAAAAGGAGTAACACGGAGTACCCTTCCATCTTTATGGCCAACCCAGGCTGCTCAAAATACTTCCATTAAGTTGGTGCAATGAAACGCTGAGCTATTCCCCTCACAACCACCTACTTCCACGCCTTTCTGCTCAAAATCCTGACATTCCTCATCAAAACAATTTTTTCAACCAGTTAAAGTGCTTAACTTTGCACGATTTTTTAATGGTAAAATTAATGGCTGTAGCGTCGGAAGAAATATTGGAGAAAAAGGTAGGGAAAGAGCTCTACGACTACCAGAAACACGCTATAGATCAGATCTTTACCCACCTCGAAGATCATCCTGATCAGCACAACATCTTGTACCAATTGCCTACTGGTGGTGGTAAAACGGTTATTTTCTCTGAAATAGCACGACGCTACATCAAAGACAAAAACAAAAAGGTACTTATCTTAACCCACCGCATAGAGCTTTCAGCACAAACCTCTAATGTACTTACCGAGTTTGGCGTAAAAAACATGGTGATCAACAGCAAGGTAAAAGAGCTGGAAGAAAACGATGAGCACATGTGTTACGTGGCCATGGTTGAAACGCTTAACAACCGGTTGCGCGACGAAAAGGTAGCCCTGGAGCAAGTGGGGATGGTAATTGTGGATGAGGCGCACTACAACTCGTTTCGCAAGTTGTTTAAGTTTTTCGAAAACTGCATCATCCTGGGCGTTACTGCTACACCGCTTAGTTCTAACATTAAGCTGCCTATGAATGCCAACTACGATGTGTTGATTGTAGGCGATTCTATTGCCTCTCTCATCGAAAAGAAGTTTTTGGCAAAGGCCAACACCTACAGCTACAATGTAGGGCTACAATCGCTTAAAATTGGCTCTCATGGCGATTATACCGTAAGCTCTTCCGATCGGTTGTACTCCAGCTACCTGATGCAGGGCAAGCTGCTGCACGCGTACGAAGAACAATCGAAAGGCAAGAAAACACTCATCTTTAACAACGGCATCAAAACCTCGTTAGAGGTGCACCAAATGTTTAAAGATGCCGGCTACGAAATTCGCCACCTCGACAATACCAACAGCATGTTAGAGCGTCGCGAAATACTGCAGTGGTTCAAAGAAAAGCCCGATGCCATCCTTACTTCGGTGAGTATTCTTACCACCGGTTTCGATGAACCTACGGTAGATACCATCATCTTAAACCGCGCCACCAAGTCGCTTACCCTATACCATCAAATGATTGGTAGAGGATCGCGTATCATTCCGAACAAAGACGAGTTTACCGTGATTGATTTGGGCAACAACGCCTTGCGCTTTGGCCCGTGGGATTCTTATGTAGATTGGTACTCCATTTTCCGTTACCCCACCTCTTACCTCGAAAGTCTTTCGAGCGATGAAGAGATTGAAAGCCATTTTGTATACAGCATGCCCGACGAAATACGCGCTCGTTTTGCCAATACCGACGATATTTCGTTCGACATGAAAGCGGTGCATAAAAGTGTAATGGAAGAAGGGTTGCGCCCTAAAATCGCCATTGAACGATCGATGGAGCAGCACATTCGCATTTGCATTGAAAACAGCACCGACCTTGATGAGGCCATGGAATTGCTGAAATTGCTGGAAGACGACATTGAATACCGCATTCGCAACTACACCCACTGCATTAGTAAAACCACCGAAGATTATACCCGTTGGCTGCAACAAGACTACAAGCGCAAGCTAAGTTTAAAGCTGTTGCACCATTACTAAGCCTTACAAGCTTCAATATTTCGTGTTAAAAAGTCGATTTCCGACTGGGAGGCCGTACGCTCCAATGCCGCTTCGAAAGCTGCAATGGCCTTGTTGTGTTGTTTTAGCTCCTGGTAAAACATACCCAGGCTGGCGTACAGCAGGTAATAGTTTTTCAATTTAGAATTGCTCAACAACCCTTCTAACCGCTCTACCGCGGTGGGTATGCCTTCTATTTGACTGGCTACAATGGCCAGGTTCAACTGTATAATGGGGTTGGGCTTGATGTGGTACAACAATTCGTATTGTCGGGCAATGTTGTGCCAATTGGTCGCTTCGTAGCTATCGGAAACGCAATGCTGGGCGGCAATGCCTGCTTCGAGGTGGTATTCGCTCAACTCATTACCGGTAGAAGAGCGCTGCAGGTATTGCAGGCCGAGTGCAATCATTTGTCGGTCCCACAAGTTCCGGTCCTGGTCTTTAAAAATAATAATGCCACCACGCTGATCGAGCCGGGCATCAAAACGGGCGGCATGCAAGTACATCAAGGCCAGTAGGGCATTGCCTTTGGGTGTTTCCAGTTGGTCGTTCAACAACAAGGTCAACCGTATGGCTTCGGCACAAATGTCTTGTCGAATCATGGTTTCATGATGGGTAGAGTTGTATCCTTCGTTGTACAGCAAGTACAGCGAAAGGTATACGGCATTCATGCGCTCATCCAACGCATCGCCTGCAGGCACTTCAAAATGAGTGGTTTTTATCTTTTGTTTAGCGCGATACAGCCGTTTGTTGATGTTGCTTTCGGTAGTGAGCAATGCATTGGCAATCTCTTTCACGCTAAACCCACACAATGTTTTAAGGGTAAGTGCCAATTGCGACTCTACTGCGAGAACGGGATGGCAGCAAGTAAAAATCATTCGCAACTGACTGTCTTTGATTTCTTTATCTAAAAACACTTCATCAATTGCTTCAAGATTGTTGCCCGATAGGTAATGAGCTTGAGCATAATGAATGTGTTGCGATTGCAGTCGTTTTAGCGCATTGATGGTTTTGCGCTTAGCGACCTGTGTAATCCAGGCAGCAGGGTTATCGGGAATTTTGCTGACACTCCAGCGATTCAAAGCATCAAGCAGGGTATCTTGCACAATGTCTTCGGCCAGTTCGAGGTGGGCGGTACCAAAGATTTTCACCAGCAACGCCACCAACTTTCCCGCCTCGTGGCGGAAAAGATGGTCGATAAGCTCATTAACGTTGCGTTCGCTCATTTAGTTGGGCAGCGCCAAAATAGGGCGTACTTCAATTTGGCAGTGCTCCATCAGCGAGCAGCCTTTGGCAATGGTAGCTGCTTCATCTAAATCGTTGGCCTTCACAATAATGTAGCCAGCAATAATTTCTTTGGGCTCCAAAAATGGGCCATCGGTCATAACATTGTCGCCTTCCAGCAATTTGCCTTCTTTCTCCAACCGTTGGCCATCGATGTACTGATCGCCCAATTCTTGTGCCCAGCTCATGTAATCGTGCATGGCTTGTTGCATTTCTTCTGGCGAAGCATCGTTCATGCCGCCTTTAATAATCAATAAATAATCTTTCATAATGCTGTTTTAATGTGATTCTTACCCCTACAACAATCCAACTGAAGCAAATAGGACAGGGCAACCGTTATTTTTTGATAAGTGAAGGTAAGGATTTCTGGCATTTGGATAAATAGTGCGGATAGTAATGTGAAAACCAGCGAGTAATTTTAAGCTTATGGTGTTGATTATGAAAAGATTGAATGTGTTGCACTTGTGAATTATCACAAAATCCACCCTCAAAACTGTCCTTGTTTGCTTACCGTGTTCCATTTATTTTTAGGTCGTTCGGGATATTGTGTCCAAAGTCTCATTACATAAAGATGCTACACCAGATCGCACGCTTTCGAGCGGGCATGCTCCTGTACAGCCTAAACTGGAGGTAGGCGAACCCAACGACCAATACGAAAAAGAGGCCGACGCTGTGGCCGATAAGGTGGTGGCTACACCCCCTGTACAAATGATGCCTGGAGGCGACGACGATCAACTGCAGCTGCAATGCGATGATTGTGGTAAGCCCGCTGTGCAACTCAAGTGCGACGATTGTGACGAAAAGGTACAGATGATGCCTGAGGTGCAAGCCAGCGGGCAGGCGCCCAACATCCAATTGAAAGACGATAAGCTGAAAGACATTGTAAAGTACATTGGGAAAGATGAAGGAAAAGGAGGGTTTGCGCTGTACAAAGTGTTGAGCGAACCAGGCTATCAGGGCATTGATACCATTAAAACCACCGAGGAATACAAGCTACTGACCGAAGGAGAAGGGATTGAAGGATTGGGGGTGCTTACAGAAGCTCAGGCATTGCGTACATGTGTATTGATGCTGAGAGACATGAAGGGCAAGGCAACGGTATACCCAAAGGTGAAAAAAGCAGAGCGGGAAAAGTCGCGCACCAATACGTTGATCAACTATGCTACCCTGGCCAAAGAGCAGGTGGAAGCAGCCGATGCATTCATGGGCATGGAAGGCGATCAGGCCTATTGGACCAGCTCCTCCATCGACAAATCGCCCCGAAGCACCGATCTCGACCCCGATGTAGAAGAGAAGCAAAAGAACTACTCCGATTTCCGCACCTGGGCCATTGAAGGCAAAGCAGAGGAGTTGCCCGACAAACTCAGCGAGCCATATACCCTCAACTGCTGGGAGGCCGTATTGTTTGGGGCTGTTAAGGCAGGAGTAATTGACCATAGCTGGGTACAAAACATGTATACCCAGGTCGATCACGGCGAGGTGATGGATAAGATAGAAGCAGGGGGCTATGAGGCCAAACTCAAGGAAGTGATTAAAATATCGCTCGAATCCAGGCTGGAAGAAAATCAAACCTTGAAAGCAGGAACGGTAGACAAGTATTTTGCTGAAGCCAAAGAACGCATTGACGCAGTGAAGGCGAAAATTGATCGATACACTGCTATTCGCAATGAATTTATGAGTTGGATAGGCAGTACCAGCGAAACGCAATACAGTAAAGCCAACGGAATTTGGAGCAAGCTAACGGGGAGCTATAACCTGGAGCGTCGAAAGAAAAAGGCAGAAGGACAGCTGAGCAGTGGGGCACACCGTACCTACTGGGCCCGTAATGCCAAACCAAAAGACCAAAAGAAATACGATCAGGAAAAGCCGTTGAAAGGCGATATCGTTTATTTCAATGGGCTATCGCACGTGGCCATGGCTACGGGCAAAAACATTCCGCTGGGCAATGGTAAAACCAGTCCTGAGATCATTACTTTCTGGCCACCGCCCGACCAGGGATTCTTCTTGTGGAATTATTCCACTACCAAGCTCGACAGCGTACACGACAGGGTGAAAAAATACACCATCGACGATTTGCTGAACTGGGGAGAAGACAGAGACAAGAAACTGATGGACCTTCCTGCTACCATTAAAAAGGCCGCAGCCTGGAAGAAAAAAGCCGTGGATCAGCTGGCTGCCATAGATGCTGAAGCAGCGAAGATTAAAGCAAAAGAGGAAGAGAAAAAGGCCCTGGAAGAAAAGAAGAAGGAGCTTGAAAAAGAAAAAGGCAGCGAGAAAGAAAAAGAGAAGGAAAAAGAAGAAGAAAAGAAAGAGGAGGTAAGTGAAGAACAGCAAAAGCTGCTGGATAAAATTGCCGATAAGGAAGCGCTAGAAAAATTCATTGGGGCTACCGATAAGGCGACTGCTAACGATGCCATCATCAATTACCTGTTTCGCATCTTGAAGCGAGAAGGAGGCATTTACGACCGGCGACTAACCACTGCCACCACAGATGAAGAAGATGCTAAATTCATTGCTGTGAAAAAGGAAATATTGCTTTCCCTCATCCCTGAAAGCGATCCCGGTGCGCTCGAATTATGGGAAATGATGGCGCTAGTAAGTTACCCTACAGAGGAAAAAGCCACGAAATATCGCGACGAAAAAATGGGAGCAGATATGAGCAAACGATTCTTTAATCGCGTAACTTACGCTGCACCAGGATGGAACAAATCAAAATTAAAATAGCACTCTTGTTGATGATGGCCACACCTACCATAGCGCAAAAAAACATTAATTACACCCTCGAAGAGGCGTTGTTTGTGCCGTGGAGCGATACTGCATTGGGGCGTAACAACATTCCGATGGTGAGCGAGCAAGACCGCACTTTGTTGTTTACCAAAGGCAGCGATGTGCGTTTTAAAGCATTGCCCAACGGCACATTGTTATTGTTATCGCATACCAGCGAAGGCCCTTGTTTTTTGCTTTCACCGCCTGAAGGTCCACCGCCACAACACCTTTCAGGAGCACCTGTAGATGTCTTAACGGCAATTCCGATTCCTGCACCCAATCTGCCGGTTTCAGGAGCGTGGGATATTGTAGACTTTGCGATGGATGAAGCACAAAACATTTACTTGTACGAACACGCCAGGCTGGAAGGAAGCAGGGCGCACCTGTTGCGAAAGCTATCGCCCAAAGGCGAGCAACTATGGGCAAAAACAGGCACCATCAACAGCGATGCTTACGATGTGCCATCGTTTGAAGGCGACTATTCGCAGTTGGTAATGGTGAACGATCAGTTGTACCTCTCTTCCTACCGTTATGGCTTGTTGTTGGTTGGTGTAAACACCACCACCGGAGCCATGCAAGAAACCGTACACCTTAGTGGCAGCTATGGCCATGTACGTACCAATGGCAAGCAAGTGGCAGCGGTAGGTGCTGGCGAATTGGGCACCTCCATCCATTGGATGAACCCTGCTACAGGCCAACAAGCATACGCTTTAATTGTACCTCAACACCAGCAAGGCAGTTATGGGTTGCTGGGAATAGGAAGTGGGCACACGGCTTACTTTCAATCGCCTACAGGCGTTGGTCGTTTAAGCGAAGCGGGAGTGCCCGAACAAGAATTTCCATTTACACCACCATTTGTAAGCAAAACAGGCAAGGTATACCATTGGGATGCAGCTGCCAATACCGTTTATGGTTGGAACAAAGGATTACTAACCTATACCAATAAGTTAAAACTACCAAAGGTGGATAAAAAACCACTAAACACGGTAAGACTGTATGGGGTAGATGAGGCCGAAAACACTTACTTTGAAGGGCGCGACCATCAGCACCGTTCGCATTTTTGGAGCTACAACGCTAAAGGAAAACTGCAGGAAGTAGCAACAGATCCGCAGCAGTTTTTCTCCAACCGCGAGTTGCAATTGAAGCACAAAGCAGTGGCCGATGTACACGGCAACATATACCTGCCGGTACAAACCCCCAAAGGGTTATCAATAGTGCGGGTAAACGTTAATTAGGAAACAACTGCTTTCGCTTGCGCGATGCCCGGCTGTAATAGATCGGCAATAAAATGCCATAAAGCATATAACTCATTCCTGCAAAAGGAGCCATTAGCCCACCTCCAGTTAGCACAAACAACATAGAAACAATGGGCACTACAATCATAATGAGTTTGCCCCCAATCTCTACCTTTGTTTCGTAAACTTCCAGTTCATTCAACTCCAATTCCTCGCGTTTGCGGTAGGCATGAACATGCCACAATAAAAAGATGCTGTATATGGCCATTAGCCCAACACCAAAACGAATCATTAAATCTTGCCACTGCTCTGGTTGTAAATTCATTTCCTGAAACTCAGCAATTTTCATTTGTATGGCTTCGCTTTTATCGCCAAATGCCATCTTTATTTTTAACCAAAAGAAAGTGCCGAGTAAATTGAATAAGTACTTCAGAGGATATACATAGTAAAGGAGTAAGAACAAGAATAAAAAATTGAGCGCCTTGGTCACCCCATCTTCTAAGCCATAGCGCAGAAAAAACCGGTAATGATCGTTCCACAACGAAAGCAGTAAAAGGGTGCAAATCACAAAACCTAAAAAGCCATACATAGAGGATTGCAGTTCTAAATAAGACTTGGGCACTTCCAACGAAATCACCAACAGTGTAATGGAAAACCCGAATACTGCATCGGTAATCGATTCTAACCGCGAAGGATTGGTGCCGCGATAACGGAACCCTTCTTTAGAGATTTCTTTTCCTACTTTAAGGGATTGGCGCATGGGTAGAGTTTAGGTTAAATATAGTAATTATGAGATGAAATGAATAGAAGTGGCAGGTTTACAGGGTATTACAAAGAAAAGATGAGGGAGAAGCGAAACGACCTTACCCGGAAGAAGCGATATTCCCGTGCTTCGCTATATCCCTGCCGTTCCTATATGACCTGGGTAAAACCAGGATTCAAAGCCCGGGCAGGGGATGCCACTGCGCCCGGGGCTATGCCGAAATGCAGGCGGGTGTTGTAAGGGTTTGGATTAGGGCACTACAATGGTGTATCCTTCACCACTTCCAAAAATGCTTTCATGGCTGCCCAATACTCTTCTCCATCGCTTTGATTTTTCCACAAGGCACGAGAGCCATGGTGACCACCGCCTTCAGGGGCAAAAAGCACCTGATTTTCTTTCAACTCTACCTTTGAGAACAGCTCTACAATACCCGGAGCTTCGTTTTTAGAAGAAGTAACAAACAACGGTTTTTCTATCCCGGGTAGCATTTCAATCAACGATCCTTTGGCATCAGCGAAATAGTTGCCGGGGCTGAATGATACTACAGCCATCACATTGTCGTTTTCCAAACCAATGTACAGGGCCAGGGTAGAAGAGTAGGAGCTGCCCCACAAAATAACAGGGTGGTTGTAGCGGTTGGCAGCATAAGCAATGGCCGCCTGCATGTCTTGCTCGGCATCTAAAAAATCTACCGGCTTACCTGCTTCTATTGCATTGAGGGTGGTTTCGTTCACCTGGTTAGCAATAGGGCCGCCACTGCGCTGGTCGATGGCCAGGCAGTTGAAACCAAGCGCATTCAACTCTTGAGCAATGCCTTCGTATTCAAACTTATTGAACCGTGCCTGGTGGCACAATACAATCACAGGGGCATTGTTGTCTATATGATACAGGTTGGCACAAATGTCTACGCTATCTAACGAAGGAAAGTAGATTTTTTCTACGCCTGGTGTTTCGCTACCGTGAAGGTCTGCTACATTCGCTGCTTTAACCACTGTACTGTCTACAGCAGGTTCGTTGTTGGGTTGTTCTTGCGGTGTGCAGGCGGCTAATACCACTGCTACGCCAAAATACATTGCTTTTTTCATGTGTGGAGAGTTTGCACTAAATATATAAAGAATTAGTCATCCGTGGCTTCCTTACTTATTTTCGCCTTTTTGCGGTTCTTTCGTGTGTCTTTAGGTGCTGTGGTACGTCTTTTCCGGTTTTGCTTTTTTCTTCGAGCATACAACCGCTCTTGTTTGCTGCCCTTCTCCTCCTGCAAGTCTTGATATTCAGGCCACAGCTCCTTCCAGCGCTTTTTAGCTTTGGTTACCATGCTTTGCGGTATGGTATCGGTGCGGTAGGTAGGGTTAATGCTCGAATCTTTATCGATTCGCTTAGGAAGGATTCTCAAATTTTCTTCATCGTTATACACATACTGCTTGAACGAATCTTCGGTAGTAGGCGATGGAGGATCGCCTTCGTAAATAAATGCTTCGTCGTATCCTTGTATGTAGGCCTCAACATCGAGCTTATGATCAATAATAGGCTGGTGTTTTTTTCCCACAAACTCCCTGTTTTCTATCCAATTTTTTTTGAACTTTTTCAGGGTAAATCTACCGCCCATGGTATCATCCATCGATGCTTCATCATCGCTACTTTCACTGTGTTCATGAAAGTTTTGTGCTCTCATTAGGTTTTCCCGGGTATCGCTATAAAAACCATAGGGGAAAAATTTTTGCCGCTTGCCGGGAGTCCTTAGCATTTCGAAACGCTCTGATTCCTTTACACCATCAAGGTAATCGTCTTCATACTCCCCAAAGCTAAAATCGTCGTTGCTTTCCTCAAACGACTCGTCGGAACCTGTGTAATCGGTGTATTCCACTTTTTTAGTGGCTTTCCTCCTTGTAGGTTTGCGCCTGGTTGCCTGAATCACCTGCTGCATTTTTTGTTGCACTACTTTTTCGGGACGCAAATCGATGAAGGCAGCCGTTGGGCGAATGGTTTTAGCGGCCAATTGATGCGCAACAGCCCTGCTGGAAGGGGCAGCATTGGTAGTGGTTAGCTTCATACAGAGACGCTTTGCTTAAAGGTAATCAAAAGTACAAGGCAAAAAAAATAACGTGCATCAATCGGGTTGAGGCATGCGAATTGTGTACCTTTATACAAAGTCTCCAACCATGAAAACCATTGTGTTAACATTGCTTAGTGTTGTAAGTGTAATAACATTACACGCACAAAACTTAACCGACGACCTGATCCTTTATTATCCGTTCAATGGCGATGCCCTCGATTACAGCGGCAATGGTTATCATGGCATTTGGAATGGCCCAACACCCACTACCGACCATTTGGGCAACCCTACCGGTGCCTACTTTTTTGATGGGGTAAATGATGTAGTGAATTTCCCCAACATCCCCCAGGTAAAGCCCCAATTTCCGATTACCATCGCTTTTTGGGTAAAGGTGAACAGTTTTTCACAACTGAATAATCCTTTCTTCGCCACCGACCATGTGTACAACAACTACCATGGTTTTTGGGCCGGGCTAAGTGGCAGTGGACAGGGAAATGTGGCCGTGTCTTTTGGTGGAGGACTGGGCAGTGCCTCACCGAATAATAGGAGAGGAAAAGTAAGTAGTGGCAGCTTAACCATTGGCAACTGGCATCACATCATTATTGTATTAAGAGGAGCCAACGACATGGATATTTACATCGATTGTGTGGATGCGGGGGGGAGCTACACCGGATCGGGTTCCACCAACATGGCATATTCGTTTGTGCCAGGTAAAATTGCCAGTCTGCCAGCGAATTCCTTAACATCGCAAACCTTTTTTAATGGAGCAATGGAAGATTTTGCCATGTGGGAGAGGGAGTTGACCATTGGTGTTTTTAGCGAATTTCAACAGGTTTGCGATGATTCATTAATGCCCCTGGCCATCAATCGCATTGCGAATAGCGATAACATTGTGCAAGGCGTATACCCTAATCCAATAACAACAGGAGGTGTTATCCAAGTGGCCAATCCCGATCACGAGCAGCTAACCTGTGTAGTGTACAATGCACTGGGGCAGGAGGTGCAACGGTTAACTACCACTACCCATCAATTTAAGATAGACAACAACAAGTGGGAGAGCGGTGCTTATTTTTTCGCCATCAATAAGGGTACTTTGCGAAAAGGCAGTGGTAAATTTGTAGTTACCGAACGCTAAGAAAATCAGCACGATACAATAAAACATTTTATAGGGGCGTTAGTTTAGTATACGCCTGAAAAGCCATCTAAGGTGTACATAGCCCCTCAACAACTTGTGTACCATTGACCGCATTGTGAAAGCAATGCGGTTTTTTTGTGGCTTGTTGCGGAGTAATGTCACATCACCTTTTTCTTTGCGTACATGCTTTAAAAATGAGAAGAACCAACAATTAAATAGGGGCATGCAGCGGTATTGTTTTCAAAGCAATGATGAAGTGAATGGAGGCATTTATTTTGTGTTTTGTTCAAAATACAAAATGAAAACGCTGTGAAATTTTATGGCTAAAGAAGGCATAAAACAAGCGATGCAATCCATTATACAAGAGGTAAGTAAAAAGGAATGATGGTGCTAAAAACCAGAAAATTTTACACCTCATGCAACCATTTGCTCCTTTTTTTCGTCTTATTGATGCTTTTGTGCAACATGTCGGAACCTGGTTGCTTTGTAAAACACTAAAAAGTTGAAGTGATGAAACAGGTTATTTTAAAATTGTATCGAAAAAACCCTGAAGAACTCGTGGCTTATGCCAAAAGAGTGCTTTATGCACTAAATAACAATGAGCATTTTCCTGATGCGGACGTTTTATTAGCACCGTTAAACGAGTTAGTAGCACGAGAAAAGCAGGTGAGTAGCACCATTACACGCGCCAAAATACTTAAAAAGTCGGCAGAAGAGCGAAAAAAAGAGGTCTTGAAACAACTGGCCAATGAGTTGGAACGTGTGGGCAAAGAAGTGGCCCTGGTGAGCGATGGTAATGCTGTAATTGCCGCTAGCGCTGCAATGAAGTTTCGTAAGAAAAAGCAGCGGGTAGGGGAATTGCCTAAAGTAGAAGAATTTACGGTAGAAAATGGCACTACAGGCATATTACTCCTCCAATGGAAACCGGTAAAAGGAGCGGTCAGCTATTCCATTCAAGCTGCTAATGATGGATTGGATTACGATAATTTTCGGTTGATAGGCGCTTGTACCGCAGCAAAGTTGGTGGTGAAGTACGATGGTGTTGATTGGCACCACGCACAGCGTTATTGGTTTCGTGTGGCTGCATTAGGCGCTGCAGGACTGGGACCATGGAGCGAACCCGTAAACCGGGTAATGACATAACTAATTCAACGATAAATAAGGGCTGGAGGAAAAGAGGTCTTGTCCACTCCCAGGGGTACTCTTCCATTACAACCGCCCCGATCTTCACCCTTATTTTTCCAACAAAAGCCCTTCGTTGTGCATAATAGCGAGGGCTTTTTTTGCGGTTTTTGCCCCGCCATCCAGGCTTCCCGGCAATATAATGATCCGTTTTTTTGTTTGCCCATTTTCTTCAAAGTACACCACAAAGTGCGATCGGGTAATGCCCAGCACTCCTTTTGCAAAACGTACCTGTTTTATTTTTTGTCGATCAATCATTGGAGTAGCAGAGTGGTTAAGGCTTCGTACAATGCCAATGGTTACCCATATTCCAAAAAGGATGAAAAATACCGCTATGGGCCATGCTCCCTTGCTCCACGAACGATAAGCCATGTAAAAGATGCCACCGGCTACAATGCTATACCCCATCAATAACGACTTGATGTTACGCCCCATGGTATTGTTGGGTAAAGCTTCTGCTTCTGCCTTTAACAGTACAATTTTATCGGGCAGCACATAACACAGCCCTGTTTTGGTACGAAACACATTCCTGGTTTTTTCCATCGGTTTGCCTGGCACAATAAAGTCTTGCGTTAATGCGCCATCTTTTGCAGTGTATATTTCCGGGGCGATCTGTTGCTGTCGCAATCCATCAACAATCAATAAAACACCAATGATTCCGGCCAGGCTTACCATAAGGTAGTTGAGCCATCCTTCGGGCAATGCAGCAATGGGATAACGATCTTGCATGGCAATGCCAATGGCGGTAGCACCAGCCGTAAAAGCAAGCCCTCCTGCTATGCGTATGCCATTAATTTTACTTGCCATAGGTGTTTGGCAAGATAATGGTATTTAAGGGAAAAAAGCGGCTGCACATGGTCAGCCGCTTTTATTAAGGTCAGTTTACAATGAGTTTTTCTGTGGTGCGTTGCCCATTAATAGTACTGGTTACCAGGTAAATGCCTGTAGGCAATGGGGTGCCGAATTGCACCACCGCTTTCGAGCCAATAACCGTTTGTTGTACCAACAATGCCCCGGTCATATCCATTACTTCAATGTGTACAGGTGTAGAGGCTGTGGCATCAAAATTCAGGTTAATTCGTTGTCCGTTGTTGGGATTGGGGGTAAGTACCAGTTGTTGTTCATCTTGAATACTGGCTTCGCGCTGCATTTCAATGCCTGCAAGGGGCATGGCTGGAGGTGGAGGGGTGCACAACAAACAAACATCTCCCCACGGCCCCCATTCGTTGCCCACTTTGGCTTGTACTTCTACTTTGTACCAGGCACCATACTGCCAATTGGGCACCAGGGTCATTAGCATACAGTGCAACGAGTAGGTTTTCTCTACAATGGTTACATCGGTACCCAATGTAAAGCGATAACGAAAAGTGTTGGCACCGGGCACCTGGTAAGCCATAAACTCTTCATTAATCGACGAGAGAACGTAATTGCAAAAAGGAGTAGTTAAGCTGGTAGTAGGAAAAGCAATGGTGCTTAAGGTACAGGTATTGCTAGAATCAATATCGTGTCCATTCACAATGGCAAACACGTTTACATCGTAAGTTTTACCGTAGCTGGTGCCCGGAATCAACAACATTTTGGCAGCATGGTTGTTGTAGTTGGTCCAGGTATAGGTCATGCCATCATCGTGGTCGGTCAACTCAAACCTATAAGCTTCTGCTCCTTGTATTACATCCGCATAAAAGTATTGATCAAATGCTACAGTATCACCACAATCGGCTGCCCTGAGCCCGGTTACCTGTTGGTTGGTAGAGGGGGCGGTAAGGTAACACATTGGGCCAAAGCACCCCCAAACGCCACCTACATTGGCACGTACCACCACTTCATAAGTTTTGCCGTAAGTGGTATTGGTAAACAAGCTCAACATAGCAGCATGGTTTACTGTGTTGATGTAGGTAGAGGAAATGCCCGTAGCAGTATCGGTAAGCATCCATTCGTACTCAATGGCTCCGCTTACCTTATCAGCGTAAAAGTACTTGTCGAAATAGGGCAGGGTAGAACCACAATTGTAAGCACGCAATTGTGTGGTTGGAGTGGGAGAGGTGCATTGCGGACTCAATTTCAGCACAAAAGCATCGTGGTCGCCACTCGATGTGAGGTTAAACACTCCAGCTCCGGGGTCAAAATCGGCTGTGTTTTCAAAAAAACCTGTGGTGTAAACATTGCCATTGGCCCAGGCCACCGAATTGCCCTGGTCGTTGTTGATGCCTCCAACCGATTTTACCCATGCAAAATCACCGTTGGCATTCAGCTTTAACACATAGGCATCCGACCATCCACTTCCACCAACAGCGGTTAAATTCATTACACCTGCTCCCGGATCGAAATCTACGGTGCCTTGATAGATACCTGTCGCGTAACAGTTTCCAGTAACATCAATGGCTATTCCTATGCCTATATCGATCGACAGCCCTCCAATAGCCCTTACCCAGTCGAGGTTGCCATTGGCATCCAGCTTTTGAATGTAAGCGTCTCTATCACCAACAGCGGTAAGGTTAGTAGTTCCCGCTCCGGGGTCAAAATCAGCTACTCCCCTAAACTGCCCGGTAATGTGAGCGTTGCCATTGTCATCAACCACAATAGATTCACCAAAGTCGTTGTCTGTTCCACCGATTGATTTTGCCCAAATGAGATTGCCTGTTGTGCTTAACTTCCAAATGTAGGCATCGTTAAGCCCACTGGAGGTCATGTTGAGTACTGCCGGTCCCGGATCAAAATCTACCGTTTCGCGGTAACTGCCATGGGCATATACGTTGCCGGCATTATCTACAGCAATGTCACTGCCCGTATCAAAGTGCCCACCACCTGCTGCAACGGCCCACACAAAGTTGCCATTGGCATCGAGCTTACTCACAAATGCATCAGCCACACCTGCCGAGTTAGAAGTAAGGTTAAAGGTGCCTGCACCAGAGTCAAAATCAACGGTGTTGATAAAATGCCCGGTAATGCAAACGTTGCCCTGTGCATCTACTGCCACCCCTCCGCCATATTCACTGTCGGTGCCTCCAAACGATTTTGCCCAAAGCAAGTTGCCATTGCTATCGAGCTTCAACACAAATACATCCCTCAAGCCATTGGTGGTAAGGGTGGTGGTGCCAGAACCGGGGTCGAAATCGCCAGATCCATTAAAATAGCCACATACATACACGTTTTGCGATGCATCAACGGCCACCGATGCGCCGTAGTCGAACCCCGAACTGCCTACCGAAGCAGCCCAAACAAAGTTGCCCGAAGCATCTAACTTTTGAATGTAAACATCGGCACTTCCGCCAGAGGTGAGGTTAAATGTTCCCGGACCGGGATCAAAATCTACCGTGCTGTGATAAATGCCTACCGAGTATACATTTTCCGAAGCATCGGTGGTAATGTCAATGCCTCGTTCTGTGATGGGCGACCCTAGCGAAGTGGCCCATTCTAATTGCACATCTTGTGCATGGGTAATGGCCAGGCATAAACAGCCCAGCAGCAATAAGTAAAGCTTTTTCATAAGAGTGGTTTTTAAGTGGTTAAATAACGTTCTCTTAAGTTAACCGAATTAATACGGTTTTTGGCAATAAATGTGACTGAACTTACTTATTGTGGGATGAAGGTCTTTTTTTGAGCGATAAATAGTTATAACTACCGGATTATCAGTGGTCTAAGTAAAATTACTTAGTGTTGCTTGTGCACATGCCAAGGCTGTTAGTAGCAAAAGAAGAATGAAAGTATTGTCTTTACCATGTTTCAGGTCGTTTTAATTCTTGGAGAAAATCGTTTTTTACTGTTTCAAAAGGGTGCATGTTCATGCCGGCAATGCCCAACTCCTCCAATTTTGCAGCAAGTGCTTCTTGATGGTGCTCGGTTGAAAACAAGAAGAAATCCCGATGGCGCACGTCGATCAATAGCACACTGGGGTATGATCCTGCTAACTTTGGCCAATACTCGTTGCCGTTGTGCAGCACAATAACACTATCCATAATGCCAACCTCTGTTAAGTAGGTGAATTGAAAATCATCGCCCGGATCGAGGTATTCAGGGTGCAAAGGGCCTGTGCTGTGCAAACGCACCACCCAGTCATCGCTATTCGTAGGCGAAATGGCCTCATAAGGCTCGAGTAGGGGCACTCGCCACAAATCCCCGTCTTTGGTGTAGCTGTAAAAGTCTGAATCGCCCTGGTTTACAAATGGAATACACCCTACCAATAACATTCCGATGAACAAGATGAGTGTTTGCCTTTCCATGCCAGGTGCTTTTCCAACAGCAGTTAATTGTATTTTATATAATTGGCACGTCCCTTTATTTTCCTGGTGCCTGCGGTGCTCAGGTGAAACAGCTTTTCGTTCACCAACACCAATTCGTCGTATTCAAAACATTCAGCAGGTTCGCCCTCTTTTACATAGCAATTTATTTTGCGCAATCCGGGGTAAAAGGTATGCTCGTAATTTAAGATGATGGTGTCGGCATTCAATTGCCAATGCCCATATTCCATTACTGTAGTGTCATTTTGGTGAATACTAACCGTTTCGAAGGTTTGATCGGTTTCGAGGTGCAGCGAAATAACAGAACCGTATTGAGTAATACGCGGAGCGGGCACCAACTGGTATTTTCCCGCAGCTTTGGCCCGTTGTTTTTCGGCTTTTTTCTGTGCCATTACTGTTACACTGAAAAGCAATAGTACTAGCATAAAGGTGAAACGCATAGCAGCAAGGTAGTGAAAGATGCAGCACCAGTCAATTTAAGGTAGAATAACTGCCAGGGAATCGCTCAGCATGGCCGAAAGCTCTTGCGCTGCTTCATAGTGCAAATGACTGCCATCGTAGGAGTTAAGTTCCACACCATGGAAATTAAGCCAGGTACCGCCAAACGCTTCAAACTGCTGCCGAATAGTAGTTTCTTCATAACCACTCATTTCGTTTTCCAGCGCCTCCATTTTAGCAGTAGATGGAATGCGGAAGCCTACTACAGTAATGCCTGCCTTCTCCCAGGCATTTACTCGTTCCATCAGTTGTTTTACTGCTGGCAAAGAAATGGGGTTGTCGGTAAAGCTTTTTTCGTAAGATGGCAGGGCAGATTCGGGGTTGTGTGGAATGCGATACGATTTGATCCACCCGCTTTTAAAATGGGTTTCGTAGTATTTTTCTTGCAACGAATCTTGCATGGGCAACAGCGATTCGGGTTGGTAAGGTTTAAAGAAACTAAACAGGTTGTTAACATACAGTTGCTTGAACACTTCTGTGCGTTTCATTTGCTGTAGTCCCTGGTAATGTTCGTTTTTCAATGCTTCGGGCGTTAAGCTAAATGGGGTGATGGCCAATACAATAACCCTTGGTCCCTGCTGGTTCAGCTTGCGTTCCACAAAGTCGAGGTAGGCTTTGTTGAGTCCCAGGCTCGAATACCCCAGGTTAACAGCAGTATAGGGGAGTTGGGCTTCTATAGTTTCCGGATCAATGCCCCGATACACCCTCGAATCGCCCGCAAACACAATGTCGTACTGCTTTTGGTAATGTGTTTTGTAAGCCCAAAAGTGATCAGCGGTCATCAGGTTTTCTTCCTCGTTGGGCAATGCCCATTTTAGCAGGAAGGTAAATGCTACCGCCAATGGAATCAACAACGCTATTTTTACTACCGGCCGCATCAGAATTGAAAATAAATGAATTGTTGGCCTTCTCCTCTAAAGAAGATCAGGGCCACCAGCGTTAATGGCACCAGTATTAAATCGAAATGCGATCGCCTGTATATCAATTGCAATTCGGGAATACGGTGCCGCAAATGAATGCATGCTTCAATAACAATGGCTACCCCTAAAATGATCAAACTGTTGTAAAACTCTGCTAAAAACTCCAACGAAGTAGGAGGAACGTAATGAACCATCGCCCATACAATGTGGTGCCCATCGTCCACACTTTCGGCCCTAAAGTACACCCAGGCCACACAAACTTGTGCAAATACCAACAATGCAGCCATGGAGGTGCCTACCGGAAAACGCAATAATTTAGTCCACCCGGTGAGTCGCTCTATCGACAGGAAAAAAGCATGAATGGCGGCCCACATCAAAAAGGTGTAATTGGCGCCATGCCACAAGCCCGAAAGCAACATGGTGATCCACAAATACACAATGCCCAACTCCATGCCTTTACGCGAGCCACCCAACGGAATGTATACGTAATCCCTGAACCAGGTAGAAAGGGAAATGTGCCATCGGTTCCAAAAGTTACGCAAGCTGGTAGCCACATAAGGGTGGTTAAAGTTCATTTTAAAATGATAGCCCATATACTTGGCCAAACCACGGGCAATGAGGCTGTAGCCACAAAAGTCGCAGTAAATTTGAAAGGCAAAAGCCACTGCAGCCAACCACCAAAACAACGTGCCATCGTAAATGGTTTTGTGCTGAAAGGCCGAATCGATGAAGAAGGCCAGGTTGTCGGCAATCACCATTTTTTGAAACAAACCAAATACAATGAGTTTAATGCCATTCCACTTTTGCAAGTGCGATACCTTGCGCTTTACCGCCAGTTGTTGCAACAAGTCTTTGGCGCGAATAATAGGGCCTGCCACCAGTTGGGGGAACATCGATAAGTAGCTAAAAAAGTGCAACGGATTGCTGACAGGTTTGAGTCTGCCACGGTAAATATCGATGGTATAGCTGAGCGATTGAAAGGTGTAAAAGCTAATGCCTACGGGCAAAATAAGGGTGAAGCCGGGAATATTATCGGCCAGGTGGGTGGTAAGGCCCAGGTAACCGAACCCGGTATCGAGCATGGTGGCAAAAAACAAGCTGTACTTAAATACGGTAAGCAACCCCAGGTTGGCCACTAGAGAGGCAATGAGCAACAGCTTTTTCGATTTACTTTTCGGAATGTACCAACCGCAGGTGTAGTCGATAACACCACTGGCTACAATTAAAAACAAAAAGCGCCAGTCCCACCAGCCGTAGAAAATAAACGACATGGTAGTGATGAACCCCCAGCGCAAGTTGTTTTCGCGGTTAAACACCGGCCACAAGGCAAAAAACAAGATGCCAAAAACAAGAAATTCAAGTGAATTGAATAGCATGGGGCGCCATGTAGTTTAATTTACCGGTAAAGGTAGGAAAAGATGGAAATGTAGTATGGTAAATGTAAAATGGTGAATGGAAGATGGATGACGTGAAGGGGATATTAGTGGACTCCTGCTTGCGCAGGAGTGTAGGAGGGGCGGATAAGGATCACGTAATATACATTAGTGACGCGTCATTGCCTGACGTCGGGCAGGCGAGGAATCCCGCCTATGGCGGGATGACGAAGCAAGCCCCCAATGCACCTTTGCTGCTATAGAATAGGTAGCGAGTGTCTGAGTGTCCCGCTGGTAAGCGGGATGTATCGAAGACCGAGGGATGAACGAAGGGAAACCCTGATGTCATCCTGATGTCATCCTGAACTTGTTTCAGGATCTATCAGGATCTATCAGGGTGTGGCAGGAGTGTATGTACATGAGCCCTTCACTCTGTCACTTTTTCCTTCCGCACTAACTTTCCGGCGGCATCGTACTCCATTATGGTTTTCCAGGTGGTGCCTTTGGCTTTAGTGGTTTTGGTTTTAACGCGTCGTTTGCCGGTATCGAGGTAACGGTTTACCACGTAATGTTCCTTGTCTTTTATCAGCACATAAACCGAATCCAGCTGTACCCAGCCCGAATCGCTAAGCAAAATAATGCGTCCATCTTTATAGCTTCCGCCATTCTTTTGGTAGTGGTATTCCGCTTGTCGCTTCGTACCATGGTCGTAATAATCGTAGGTAATCCACGACTGCTCATCGGCTTTCTTGCTCTTAAAATCCATGCGTTGAATGGTGCCATTGGCGTTGAAGGTAGTGTCTACATTTGGCCCTTTTAGCTTATCAGACAATGGGTTGAACTGGGCGTGTACCACGCTATAGAGTAGGAGAGAGGCGATGGTGAATAAGGTGCGCATTACAATCCTTTACGTTGTAACTCTCGATCAAGTTTCGCATAGCCAGCATCGCTATCCAATACAAAATCGATATAGGGCAACCCCGCAATAACAAGCGTAGGGCCTATTTCTTTGGCGCGCAACAAAAATACTGGAATGCCTACTTCTTCCGAAAAAATAAACTCCTTCAATGCCCATTGTGAGGCTTTCCAGTGCTTAGATAAAATGCTTAAGGTAGCATTAGCCTCAGTGATGACCGACTCTAACTCTAAAAAGAATTGGGTATGATAGTTCCGGTCGCTTTCGGCATAATCCCAATAAGCATACCCCTTCTCTTTTAAGAACCCTTTTAAACTCTCTACAAAATCGTAATCTTCTTCAGCATAACTAATGAAGACATAACCTTTAGACTTGCTTTCTTCTTTTTGAAGAGGGGCAGTAGATTTGAGCCGATCCGGGATAGCAGCCAATAGTTTTGAGAAAGCTGATGCATATTCAATGGTGAAATCAATCCATTGAATGTTTTTAATGTATTCAGGGATAGTACCTTCATGAATGGAGTCGATGATTAAAGGAATCACCATTTTCCCATGCGTATGTGATGCCGCTAACTCGTTGGCCATCCATTGCGACTTAACAGAATGTCGGCTCATGACATAAATTAAGATATCGGCTCCTTTGATCCCTTGCTCAAGGGCACTCATCCAATTTTCGCCTGCTTCAATTTGTGCGGTATCGCGCCATATTTTAATGCCTTTTTCGTTTAAGTCATCAATCAGCGCATCAACAAATGCCCCATCTCGTCGCGAGTAACTAATAAAAATATAAGGGGTGTCTTTCATCACTTACAGGTGTTCCTGCACATAGGCTTCCATCTCTTCAATGGTATAATCCACCTTGTCTTCGGCCCTGAGCTTGCTCGAAAAGCCCAATTCCACAAAAAAGAAATCGATAGGGTACTGGGGCAAATCGCGGTCTAGCGACAACTTGTCTTCGTATTTCATAGCCACCAATTGCACCGATACATACGGACTTTCCAACATTTGCTGGGCCAACCCGTCGATGGGTTCTTCGAGCCATTGCAATTCAAACAGCAACGAATTGAGCAAAATGGGGTCTTTATCGAGGTAATGTTCAAAAGCACTTGCCAAATGGGTAGAATGGGCGTTTTGCGATAGTTTGCCAATGGTATACACCACATGCATGCGAATAAAGTGATTATCGCAGTACAACATATCGGTTAAGGTTTTCCAACACGACGACGCTTCCAGTGTTACCAATAACTCGTCTTGTTTCGCTACAATCACCGCATCGCGTAAAAAGGTGAGGGCATTATACACCTCCTCTTCATCGTGTCGTTCCAACATCGATTCAATGGCAGCCAATGTGCCTTCCTGGCCCCATCCGGCCATAAGCCCTTCGATGTACCCCACATCGTGCAGGTGCTCAATGTAGTTATTGATCTGTTCCATCGGGGGTGTCGGTTTTTTTGCCCTGATCGATCAGGTAAATGATGCCCGCGGCTATAGCAAATGCACCAAAAGCCACTAAAAAATCCAGCATAAAACTGGCATCTTTGGAGAAGTCAGATAGTCGGTATGGCAAATAAATGGCGAGCACCACCACTACCTTAATGGCCATTTTCATAAGAGACGATTTAGGTTTTAGGGTTAAATAAAGGGTTCAATATAACGGGTTTTGTCGGAATATCAAATTGAAGGGAAGAGGTGAATGTGTCCCTAACCGATCTCTAAGTGGCCAACGAAGGAGATGGCATTTCTGCCCTATGTTTGAGTGATTTACTTGACGTAGGAAGGCAAGCCGTACTTCCCCAATCTACACCGAGGCAGCTGACTCAGAATAACAGGTAATTCGTTATAGCTCCCTACTGCTTTCCTCCTCATCCGACGATTGCATGCTTAAATCAATGGGCTTAGGCTGTGGCCACACAAAGCGACAATCGGTCATGGTAAACTGGTGAGTATAGGTCCAGCCTACCTCACCGGGCCGATATCCAACCCCTTTATCCGCCCCATCGATAGTGGCGTAATTGATGTGCCATTGGAATTTAAGCACTATCTTAGCGTTATCGGGAAGAGTGATCGATTTTTCGAAAACAGCCGATGGTGCTGATTGAGAAGTATCGGAAGAAATGTCAAATGTTTTGATCTTATCGCCACTTACCCAAACATTGCCTACCAGGCTTTGCGTCATAATATTGCTCAAATGACTGCATTGCTGTGTCCACGACTCCCCGGTATTTTTAAAAGACCCGTTAAACAACAATCGAGGGTTAGGAATATTCGCGTTGCCCACATCATCAGTAGAAAAATCAACATTCAGGGTAAGTTCGTTATAGTATTCAAAATTGTAAAACTTCGAACAGGTAGGGTCCTGATCACCAAACCCTGGACCACGCATCCATACATTTAACTGGTTTTGGAATTTTTTGCTGGATTTGTTAGGCATCTTGGTATCACCAGTGGTTGATGGGGTTACTTGCGGATAGGTATCGCCGTTGTTTTTTCCACTGCCCTTGCTGTTAGGGGTAAACGACCACCCTCCGGGGTTGTTCGACCAATCGCAAAAAGGACTGTCGGTTAGGGCAGCATCAAAAACAGTAAAGTTGGCATACAACACTTGATTACCTCCTGTTTCAGCACCCGTTTCGGGCTGCTCATAAGTGTTTAAATCGTAATATTCAGGTTGCACATCAATGCCATAGTCGTCTGCCCATTGCAATTTATCAGTGTCGGTAGCCCCCGTAGGCCAATCCCACGAATAACGTATAATACCTATATCGCTGCTATCAAAAGAATATACTTTTACATGCGTTGAGTTGTTGTCGGTAGAAATAGGGCATACCATTTTAACATTATAATTCATAAAGCTACTGGTAACCTGTGTTATTTTGGTGCCCTTAGAGGCGCCAAAGTCATTGTCTCCCTTGCTAAACCCAGGTTCCAGTGTAGGCCAGCTGTTATTTTTCATCTGGTCGGGTGTAGCAATATAGCGTCCACGTAGCCCTGGTTCTTCTTGCAGCAGGTCAGCAGCTACAAGGTCGGCTTGCAAGAATACCTCTGCTGCTGCCGAAGGTATGGCGGGCCAGTTGGTGTTTTGCATGCCTTCAGGATGCCCGGTACCAATGTTCAGTTGACTGAGCACTAACGACTCAATAGCTCCGAGAAAGGCTTCCACCTGCTTGTTTAATATGGGCTGGAACAACCTAAGAATGTCTTCAGAGGTGGCGTAACTTAAAGTAGTGGTGGCTACTCCGGGCGTATTTACAGCAGTACACCACAGTCCTATCGCTTGTATTTCACACCATACAATACTCAAAAAGTTGTTTTGCAGGTAAGCCGCCGACTCTGCCAGTAAGCTGCCATCATTCCCACTTTGCTGCATGTAGGTGAGGTATAGTTGCGTCCATTGCGAAATGAGGCAGGTAGAGGCATCATCAGTGCCAGCACCAGTTAGGTTATCGTTGGTTTTGTTTAAATCATTTAATATAGCAGAGGCATCATTATCGAGAATGGTATTGGCCAAAGTAGTAGCCGACCCTAAAGCACTTGATACATCAGGCCCATTGGTGGAGGTGATATCATCCAAACTTTCATTCAAATCGTCCATCCATGTTTGAACACTAGCCACCAGCCCACTGTTAATAACACTGATATTAGACTCAATCATGGTGTTGCTGTATTCAATGTCAATAGTTTTGCATATCGCATTAACATCTGTAGCAACCTGGCTGGCAAGAGCAGCAATTTCATTGTTAATGGTGTTCAACGCTTCCTGTGTGCCGGCATATTGGTCTACATCATCAGGACTAAAAGAATCGAGTAGCACGTCAAAAAGATCACCCGTAAAATAATCAACAGTAGAATCAGCAACATCACCGGCAAGTTCGCCCATGATTTCTCCAATGGAAAGTGACATAGTGGTTAGTTTAAGTTAATAATAGGTTCAAAGCACCCATTCCCAGCACTATTTATGCACGGTTCGAAAACGTAAGAAATGAGTCGCAACAAAAAGGCCTGGTAAAGCCTGTTAATTCGTTGCAATGAATATAAGGGCTTTTTTTGGCTTTTCAAATTAGGGGAGGGAAGTATGCAGTATGTATTACGTTGATGGCTAATAGGCGCAGTGTGCTTTATAAAGTTAAAGTAAGAGGGAGGTATTTGTTGTTTTGGAGCGAAGCGTTAGTGCTAATAGTAACCGCTTGGTCCCGCTCTTCGTTATATCTCCCAGGGAGGATGCCACTTCGATCGGGGCTATCTTGAGTCGATGGCAGTGCGAATTGAAGTTGTGTCATTGTAGGCAGTCCAGCCAAAGCGGGGTTAGCAACCTCCACCAGTAAACTCAAATCAACATTAGCTACAATATTCCATCCTTTTTGTGGGTTATATGAATAAACCTGCTTGTACCATGCTAACTCGAACCCTCCTTCTCCTTTTGTTGGTAGCTCCTATGTATGCTGCTGCGCAACCCATTGCCAACATGCACCGCGAAATATTGCAGTTGGCTCAACATTCGCCCACAGCAACAGCCATACTATCGCGCGTCGATTACGACTTCGAACGCTATGTGCACGGAAACAACTGGGAAGCATTGCTCAAAGGCTTTGGCACCGTAGTGCACGAAAGTGCCCATCACCACAACAACAACGTTACCAGCAAGCATTGGCAGCAACAGGAAGATAAAACCAAAAGCGAGCATTACATCATCAACGACAGTATTGAGGTACTGTTGGAATTTGAAAAAGTCTTCAACTCGCGTAAACTCAACAAAATAGTCCCCGACAGCTTGCAAAAACAAATCTTTCGCTACCCCGATTATGTGGGCAACCGACAAGTGCCCTTGCCACTGGCATCGCAGGCGCATGGCATTTACGGACTTATGGAAGAGTGGAGCGCTTACCACCTCGATGCACGAACGCATTACGAGCTGTTTGATTATTACCGTCAACACCAGTGCGATGGCTATAACAATGCCGAAGCGTGGGCCAAATACATGAGCACCTTTGCCGGTAACCTGGTGCCTTATTACGAATTCAAATTGTTTATGTCGTGGTACCTGCAATACGCAAAGCAGGAATACCCAGAAGTATACCAACGGTTGATGCAACACCACAAATTGCGGTTGGTGTATACCCTTATCGATAACCAATACGGTGAAGTGGTACAACACTACAAAGCAATGTTGCCGCGATTAGTGAGCGACTTGAATGCTGCCGGGAATGCTGTGGAAATAGCAAAAGGCTTTTCGAAAAAAGAGTGGATGTTTTATGTATCCACCTCAAAAAGGTCGAGGAAAGGCTATGGCTTGTTTGAAGGAGAACTGCAAATGCTCATCGATTTACTTCACCGAAAAGAACATGCTGTTTTGAATGCATTTAGGCTGGAAGGGGCAACTATTGATAATTATGAGGAGTATTTGGAGTAGTGTTCCTTCACGCTCACACTACATCACCACTCCAACTTATAAGGCGCATCTACCATTTCATCTTGCTCGTTGGTGCGTAGGGCATAGTTAAAGCCGGCATACACCGAAAAACCACCATGCTCGCCATTTTTATTCAATGCCAAAAAGCCTACCTGCAAATTGGTCATGTCGTCATGAATCTTCATAATGCGTCGCACCACCTCTTCACACGCATCTTGTGGACTTTTACCATGGCGCATCAATTCCACCACCATGGCACTACCGGCCGTGCGAATCACGGCCTCGCCCACACCTGTGGCGCAAGCGGCACCCACTTCGTTGTCTACAAACAACCCGGCACCAATAATCGGAGAGTCGCCCACACGGCCATGGAGCTTGTATGCCATGCCGCTGGTAGTGCAAGCCCCACTCAGGTTGCCCTCATTGTCCAACGTCAGCAAACCAATAGTATCGTGGTTCTCGCTGTTAATCACCGGTTGATACTTCGAATCTTCCAACCACTTCTTCCACGCTTCTTCCGCTTCAGGCACCAGCAGGTTTTTTGCTTCAAACCCTTTTTCCAACGCAAATTGTTTTGCTCCGGCACCTACCAACATCACATGTGGCGTGTCTTCCATCACCTTACGTGCTACAGCAATAGGATTTTCAATGTCTTGCAAAAAGGCCACCGCACCGCAATCGCCCTTTTCGTTCATAATACAAGCATCCAGCGTTACTTTGCCCTCACGGTCAGGCAACCCGCCCAGCCCCACACTGCGGTTCGTTTCGTCCGACTCGGTAACCATCACGCCCTTTTCCGAGGCATCTAATGCACTGCCTCCATTGTTCAGCACTTCCCACGCTGCGGCATTGGCAGCAATGCCATGGTTCCAGGTGCTCACCACCACAGGCTTTTGTGCTGGAGGCGGAGGCGTAGCATCTGCCGCTACTGCAAGAGCAGGAGCTTCTTCCGTACTGGCTGTAGCACAGGCATTGGCCGTTAAAGCAAAGCCCGTTCCCAGGGCAGATAGTTTTAAAAATTTCCGTCGATCGGTCATAATGGTCGTTTTGTTTATTGAGGAGTTGATAGTCGTACAATATCGCGCAACGTTTGCTCTAACGTTGCACTTTCTTCTGAAAGTAATACACCGTGTAAATAAAACTGCCTACGGGCCAGCATGTTCAAAAACTGAGGGTCCTGGCACATGGCCAAATTCTTAGGGCTACCAGCATTCAAGAAATCACCATTTTTAATGATGTAAGGTTCCACATGGTTTTGCCATAAATCGCGCGAATACTGCTCCTCCTCCTGAAAGTCGAGCAACTCATCTTGCCAGGTAATGAGTAAAAAACGCAACGAATCGCTGGTAATCAATTGAATCTCTCCGGTACTGATCAACGATTTTACCACTCCTCCCGAAGGGTTAAACGTTAAGCCTAAAAATGCCCCCGGACCGTACTGCGCTATCGAGTCGAGCGACGCTTGCTTATCCAACGTACGGGCATTGCGAAGCACAATATTGCAGGCGTTCAACGATCGTTGGTGCACCAATTTGTTGGCTTCAAACTGCTGCAAGTTTTCGTTGGCTTCCCGGTTAATCTCCAACAACAATGCTTGTTCTTTGGCCTTGTACTTTTGAACCTCGTTCCAATTGTTCACCTTCAAGGCAATCAAAATTCCAATCACCACCAAAACAATCTCGCCCAGGGCATAAAACAGGTATTTAACCAAACGGTTTTTAGCAAGGGCATCTTCACGATTTTTCCGAAATACTTTGACCATAGCACAGGTTGGTTGAGCTCCTAAAAGTACTAAAGAAATGATGAATTTTACAGCAGCCTAAATCGTTTTCGATAAAATCATTACCTTCAATCGCTTGAAATGAACGGTATGAAAAAAGTAATTTTTGGGGCAATGCTTGCCCTGCTGCTGGCCGCTTGCGGCACGCCCGAAAGTACGGAAGTGGCTATAACCATCCCTCCAGTATCGTTGTTGCCAGTGCCGCAACACATGGAAATGAAAGGATGTCATTTTGAGTTGAATGCCGAAACAACCATCAGCTATGCTCCCGAAATGGAGGGGCCAGCACAATACATGGCCGAAATCATTGAACGTGCTACTGGTTATCAGCTATCTCCACAGCCCATAGAAGCAACCGCGACCGAAAATGCAATTGTACTCAGCAAAGGAGCAACAAAAAACAACGAAGCCTACGTATTATCGGTCGACGAGCACCGGGTAACCATTGATGCATACCACGAACAAGGAGCCTACCGCGGCATACAAACGTTTTTTCAACTGCTCCCCCCAGCCATCTACAGCACCGGCCAAAACAACGTGCAATGGGTAGCACAAGGCATTACTGTAACCGACGAACCGCGCTTTAAATGGCGAGGGTTATTGCTCGATTGCTGCCGCCATTTCATGGAGAAAGACTTTGTAAAGCGCTACATCGATCTGCTGGCTTTCCATAAAATGAATACGTTACACTGGCACCTCACCGAAGACCAGGGGTGGCGCATTGAAATAAAAAAATACCCCAAACTCACAGAAATAGGGGCATGGCGCACGCTCAACGATGGCACCAACTATGGAGGGTTTTATACACAAGAAGATGTAAAAGAAGTAGTGGCCTACGCCAAAAGCCGGGGCATCAATGTGGTGCCTGAAATTGAATTGCCCGGTCATTCGCAAGCAGCTGTAGCCTCCTATCCGCACCTTTCGTGTACGGGTGGGCCGTTTGAAGTAGAAACCGAATGGGGGGTATTTAAAGACATTTACTGCGCGGGCAACGACAGCACCTTTATCTTTTTAGAAGATGTGTTAACCGAGGTCATCGACCTGTTTCCGGGCGATTACATTCATATTGGTGGCGATGAAGCCCCCAAATACCGTTGGGAAAACTGCAGCAAGTGCCAACGCAGAATTAAGGAAGAAGGCTTGAAAGACGAGCACGAGCTGCAAAGCTACTTCATTGGCCGCATTGCTACCTTCCTCGAATCAAAAGGCAAAAAGCTCATTGGCTGGGACGAAATTATTGAAGGTGGCCTGGTAGAAGGGGCTACAGTACAGAGTTGGCGGGGTATGGAAGGCGCCATAGAAGCCGTACAACATGGCAACAACACCATTGTATCGCCCACCAGCCATGCCTATTTCGATTACGACCTCAAATCCATCGACATGGCCAAAGTATACACCTTTGAGCCGGTACCTGAAGGCGTAAACGAAGCAGAAGCCGCCCGGGTACTGGGAGGCGAGTGCAACATGTGGTCGGAGCGTGCCCCACAAGAAACGGTAGATTCGAAGGTGTTTCCGCGCATCTTAGCCATGAGCGAAGTGTTGTGGAGCAACGAAAGCAAGCGCAACTACACGAATTTTCACGAGCGGGTACAATACCACTACCAACGACTCGAAGCCATGGGGGTAGACTACGGGTTTGAAACCACCCCGGTAACATTTGAACCCACTTTCAATAACCAATCATTAGTGATTGATATTCAGAAAGGTATGAGTAATTTGGAATTGCACTACACCCTCGATGGAAGCGCACCGACCACCAGTGCTAAAAAGTATGAAACACCCATTACTCTTTCTGGGTCAGGAACATTGAAAGTACAAGCATTTAAAGACGGGAACCCTATTGGGCCGGTATTCGAGCAAACCTATGCATTGCACTACGCCAACGGCATCATCCCTGAGTTGACACATCCTTACAGCGAGTATTACAAAGCCGGTGGCGACGGTGGCCTCACCAATGGCGTACGTGGCTCTACCGACTTTCGCGACGGGCAATGGCAGGGCTATTGGGGAACTAACCTCGAGGCCACCATTGATTTGGGCGAAGCAAAGCCCATTAGTACCCTAACCACAGGGTTTTTGCAATACAACAACGCCTGGATCTTTTTACCCGAATGGGTGAAATACGAATACTCCGATGATGGCGTGAATTTTACCGAATATGCTACGGTGAAAAATTCGGTGTCGCCCAAAGAAAAAGGGCAATTCATTCACGAGTTTTTCGCTGATTTTGAAAAACCCATTGTAGCACGTTATGTAAGGGTAACCGCAAAGAACATGGGCAAATGCCCCGACTGGCACGATGCCTCAGGCAGCGATGCCTGGTTGTTTGTAGATGAAATTGTGATTGGCCGCTAGGCTGGAGGGCCCCAGTGTTGCGCTGCTGCTGCTGCATTAATAGCCAATATCATAGGATTAGTAATAAGGTGTTCGGCTACATAAGAAGGCCCGTTGAAGGCTGCCCCATGATCGTTAGCAATAAAGGCGGCATAGGTATTTAACCAATGGGCATAAGCATTTTGCAGAGCTGCTTGAAAGCCCGGAAGTGCAATTATTTGTACAGCAGCAGTAGCTTGATTGTGTGCCATGGCAGAAACTGGAACCGATAGGCTGGCAATGTAAGCTTGCATTCTTGGTTCTGCTGCGGTAAGCGCAGGAGCCATCCTCATTTCATGTACCGATTCGTGTGCATCAACAGCATTGTACATGTACCAGTTCCCATGATTGGTAGTGGTAGCGCGCAAATCCCCTACTTGTGCAGCGTAGTTGCCGCCATTGGTATTGCCTCCAGGGCCGGTTACTTCTTGCACCCCGGCCAGTAATCGGATTTGCTTAGAATAACGACCCGTAATGCTCGATAAAGCACCATACCAATGGCCGTTGGCCTGATGAGCCGTAACATTTACCTGGATGTCTTCGGGCAATGTAAGGCCCCACCGCACAGGCGTAAGTAGGGCTTGATTAACAGCACCAGCAGCCACTTGAACCACTGCTGTTGCCGCCTGCCCAAGTGGCCCAATCGCAGCGGCAGGAGTGGCAGCAGCATTGTTGGCAATGGTTTCAATTTCGCCGATTGGCCTGGCCGATGCTACCAATGCAGTAAGGTCAGCAGCATTATTCACCTGTCCTAATGCCACCAAACGTTGCAATTCAGCGGTGGTTTTTCCAGCGTTGTAATAGGCAATTAAGTTGGCCGCTGAAGCATTTACTGCAGCTATAATTTGATGTAGGTCATTGCCGTTGGCTTCATGGCCAAGCAGCGTATTGATTTGCCCCGAATTGGCACCATCGACATACAGCTGTAATAGATGCGCTACATTGTTACCGTGGATGATTCCAATTAAATTATGGATTGTGGTGCCATTGTTTTCGTGAGCAAGCATAGCGGTAATTTGCGCTGAACTGGCACCATCGGCATACAACTGAATAAGGTGTGCCACGTTATTCCCATTGATGGCACCAATTTGATTGTGAAGGGTAGCCCCGTTGTTTTCTACCCCCAATAAAACGGTAATTTGTGCCGAAGTAGCACCATCGGCATACAACTGGGTAAGGTGCGCTACATTATTCCCATTGATGGCACCAATCTGATTGTGTACAGTAGCCCCATTGTTTTCTATCGCCAATATGGTAGCCAATTGTGCACCAGAGGCACCATCCGTAAAAAGTTGCAACAAATGGGCAACATTGCCAATAGCTGCCGCTACGGCAATCAATTGTGCACCATTGGCACAATTTACCGCATTGATGGCACCAGTGCCCAGGTTATAAGTGGAAGGGTTAGTACCATCATCCTGGGCAATATAAATAAGGCCTGCATTGTGAGTGGCGATGTAGCGGTACCAGGTACGGGTAGCAATGTCTCTTAAATAATCGCCTGCTGCTAACCCTGCTACAGCAGCCAAAGGAGCCAGATCAAAACGACTTCGGGTGCCTCCCGGGTTGCGCGATAACACCCGCTGTATAGGCCCTTCGTACGACTCACCAAAAGCTTCCGCCTGTTCAAAGGCCTCAAATTGATTTTCCGAAATGGAATCACTGATGGCTGTCTGTAACTTCATTTGTGACACCACCATGGGGCTATTATTGGCAGCACGTTGTACACTTTGTTGGGTAGCAGCTTCGGGACGGTTATTAACGAGAGAAGCAGCGTGTTCCTGCCCTTTGTTTTTCGTTTTAACATCGTGCAATGCTGCTGCCTTCTTGTGCGAATCGTCGTTAGTGGTTTTAGCAGTAGCTTGCATCAATAGCAAGTTAGTGCAAGAACGGTAATATTGAAATAAGTAAAATTACGGATTTCTAACAATGCCTTTTTTTCTCATACACACCATCCATTGCTGCAAATTTTCGCTTTTATCTGACGCCTTTAAATGGAATTTTAGCTACTTTCATCACCATGGAAAAGGTGATGATAGAAGTATGCCTCGACGCGTTGGATGCGTGCATAGCTGCCGAAAAGGCAGGAGTACATCGCATTGAACTCTGCGGCAACCTGGCCGAAGGAGGTACCACCCCCAGCATTGCGTTGGTGCAACAAGTAAAACAACACGTTAACCTACCCATACACGTAATGGTACGGCCAAGAGGTGGAGATTTCCTGTATTCAGATGCTGAATTCAAGGTCATGCGTTGGGAAATCCTACAATTAAGGGCATTACAAGTAGAAGGCATCGTATTGGGCATCCTTCGACCGGATGGAACAGTAGACCAGGAGAGGTGCCAGCAGTTGGTGGAATTGGCTCAACCCCTAGACCTTACCTTTCACCGGGCTTTCGACATGGCCTCCGATCCTTTTCAAGCCATGGAAGACATTATCGCCCTTGGCTTCAACCGCATCCTTACTTCCGGCCAACGGGCCAAAGCAGAAGAGGGCAAAGACCTTATTGCTGAACTGGTACACCGTGCCGGCCAACGCATCGAAATTATGCCTGGAGGTGGAATCAATGCCACCAATGCGAAAACACTATTGCAAACAGGCGCTACATCGCTGCACTGTTCAGCCTTAACCCATACCGAAAGTGCCATGCAATACCGCAACAACGAAGTGGGCATGGGCAACAACAGTGCTGAATACCAACGCACCACCTTTCACCATCAAAAAATTGAAGCGCTGCTACAAGCAACAACATGAAATGCTGGTGGAGCATAGCATTGTTGGCACTCCTGGCTTGTTCAGAACAAGAGAAAGTACAAGAAGAAGTAAAAGACCGTACTCCTGAATGTATATTGCTCGAAAGCAATTGGACCTTTAAAGCAGTAAACGACAGCACATGGTATCCAGCCACCGTTCCAGGGGTGGTGCACACCGACTTGCATGCCAACCATTTGATTCCCGACCCCATGTACGGCAACAACGAACAAGAATTGCAATGGATAGGTGAAACCGACTGGGAATACCGCACCGTATTGGTGGTAAAAGAAGGCGGATTGGCGAAAAAACACATGGATTTGTGCTTTGATGGCTTAGACACTTACGCCGATGTATATGTAAACGACTCGTTGGTGTTGGAAGCCAACAACATGTTTCGCTCGTGGCGGATAGGAGTGAAACCCCTGCTGCACATAGGAGAAAATAACATTCGGGTAGTATTCCATTCCCCAATGAAGGTGACAAAAGAACCGTGGGACAGCTTAGGCTATGAATTGCCTGCTGGCAACGATGCTGCCGAACAAAAGGCCAGCGTATTTACCCGCAAGGCGCCTTATCATTTTGGGTGGGACTGGGCACCACGCTATTTAACAGCAGGCATTTGGAAACCGGTATACATGGAGGTGTGGGACGAAGTGCGTGTGCACAGTGTGCAAATCATGCAAGAAGAACTCACCGACGACAAAGCAAGGTTTTTGGCTGCCTTTGATGTAGAATCGACAGAACGCACCAATGCAAACCTTAGTTTGATGCTGGGCCGGGGGCCTGCATTGGTAAATGAAAAGGTATCGTTGCAGCCCGGCAGGCAGGAAGTATTTGTTTATTTCGACATCGAAAATCCACATTTGTGGTGGCCCAACGGACTGGGTGAGCAATACCTCTATACCATGAATGCCAGCTTCCAAATCGAAAACCGCATGGTAGAAAAGGCCACCGAAACCTTTGGCGTGCGCACTGTAACGTGGGAAGGGGAGGTAGACTTAACCGGAACAGCGTTTTACTTCAAGGTAAATGGGGAGCCCGTATTCATCAAAGGAGCCAACTACATTCCTCAAGACGTGTTTTTAACCTATGTGCAGCCCGAAGACTATGAGCGTTTGATCAGTGCTGCTACTGCCTCTAACATGAACATGCTGCGTGTATGGGGAGGAGGCATTTATGAAAACGACTTGTTTTACGACCTCTGCGACCGTTACGGCATACTGGTATGGCAAGACCTGATGTTTGCCTGTAGCATGTACCCGGGCGATAGTGCTTTTGTAGAAAATGTGGTACAGGAAGTAGAAGAACAAGCCATCCGATTGCGCAATCACCCCTCTATGGCACTGTGGTGTGGTAATAATGAAATAGACGTGGCATGGCACAACTGGGGGTGGCAAACTGCTCATGGGTACTCAGAAGAAGACTCGGCAAAAATTTGGAACGACTATGTGCATTTGTTTGAAGACAGAATCCCCAATGTATTGCAATGGCTTGATCAAGATCGCACGTACATCACTACTTCCCCCATGAGCAATTGGGGCACCGACGAGAACTTTAACCACCATAACATGCACTATTGGGGGGTATGGCATGGTACCGACTCCTTACACGGCTTCAAGAAGTATGTGCCCCGCTTTATGAGTGAGTATGGCTTTCAATCATTCCCGGAACTGGCTACGGTACAAACCTTTGCCGACCATTCACAATGGGCCATTGATTCGGAAGTGATGGAAAATCGCCAAAAAAGCTACAAACGTACCGATATGATCGTGCAATTCATGGAGCGGAACTACCAAACACCCAAAGATTTTGAATCATTTCTGTATGTAAGTCAGTTGCTACAAGCACGAGCACTGCGCATTGCCATTGAAGCGCAACGAAAAAGCAAACCGCACTGCATGGGTACGCTGTATTGGCAATTCAACGACTGTTGGGCTGGGCCTTCGTGGTCTACCATCGACTACATGGGACGATGGAAAGCAGCACAATACAAGGTGCGCAACCTGTACAAAGAAGTCATTGTTATTCCCGAATGGGAAAACGATACGCTCCATGTATGGATCAATTCCGATCGGTTGGATTCCATCACAGCGCCTTTAAGGGTAGCCATTGGCAAGCTATCGGGTCAACCCATTTATCACGAAATTAAGCCCGCTATTATTCCTCCAAACAGCAGCCAACTTCACTATCAATATTATCTGCCCAACCCCAGTGCCGATATGGTAGTAACGGCTACCCTGGGCAATGAACCATGCTTAAGTCAACAGCACCTGTACTTTGTTGCACCAAAAGATTTGCCCTTGAAAAAGCCCAACATTCAAGTAGAATTCCATGAAGGGCAAGAGGGGTATAGCATGACCATTACTACCGATTTCCTGGCCAAAGATGTTTGGCTAGATGCTGGAAAACATGTATTAGAAGACAATTACTTTGATCTGCTACCGGGAACTATGAAGCGTATCGGACTTAATGAAGAGTTGTACAAACACTTCAAAAAGGAATTACGCATTACCTCCTTATGGGATACCTACAACTAAAACTTGATTTTATAACTCAACACCGGAATTAAGCCCAGCTGTGTACTTCGCTGGATGCTTTGGGTGCTTTCGTCGTAAAAATCGTTGAAATGATTTTCGCGATTGGCCACGTTTTGAATATCCAGCTTAATGATTTGTGTGGTTTTTGCCCGGTTGATGCTATACTTTAGCTGCAAATCAGCCCTAAAGTAATCGTCGGCTTGTGCTTCAAAAGCACGAGAATTGTCGCGGATTTGGCGGCCCGCAGCTATTGATGCAGCCAGATCAATAGGAGAGAACCGCCTTCCACCCGCTAATGTAGACTTAATGCTTATGCTAAATGTTTTTTGTTTTGATTGATCTTCCTTGTTTTTCCCTAATGGAAACTCCTTGCCAGCCAGGATATTGCCAGCGTATTGCCCATTGTAACGGGTATGATGTTCTACACCATCGCTGCCTTTGTATCGGGAATTAAACAACGACGCTGTGACAAGGAAATAGTAATTGTCGGAAAAATACTTCTCTAAAGTGGTTTCCAATCCATAATTATAACCTGTACCAGTATTCTTTAAAGGAATATTGGTGTAACCACTACTGGCATTGATGGATGAAAACTCACTGGCTTCATCGCGTTCTACAGGAATGTTATACAAATCCTGGTAATACACCTCTGTTTTTAAATAAAGGTTTTGGGTAAGCATGTTGTCGTACCCCAATACATAATGCCTCGCTTTCGAGAAATCCAACGATTTATTGGGCGTTGTAATGCCTGTAGGAGTAGCGTTTTCAGCAAAATAGGTGCTTAAAGCCTCGTGTCTACTGTGGAGCCCAACCCCTGCGGTGAGGTTTTGAGTGGGGGCAAACTGCCATTTTAACCCAACACGTGGCTCAACACTTTGCTGGTTGTTCAACACCAGTTGCGTATAATGAATGCCCGAGTTAAGGGTTAAAGTAGAAGCAATGCGCCATTTCCAACTGGCAAACCCTTGCATCAACCCAGTGGTGCCATCAGAATTAAGGTAAACCTGTCGCCCCGCAGGACGTAACTCATCAGCAAAAAGATCGTAGCCCAGCGTACTGTATATGGCGCCAACACGAATGTTATTCCTGGCATCAATTTTCTTGTTTAACGTTACCGAACTGCGTAAGGCTGTATTCACAAAACGTTCCCGGTCGTCGTTAAAGAAAGTACTGTCATCATCCAATTCATAATCGAGGTACTCAAAGCGAGTAGCAGTCATTGCTACCACCGTTTTAATGTATGCAGAAGCATTCAGTCGATACGTATGTGTTAATCCTCCAATACCCAAATCGGAGTTGTATTCGTTTTTAAAGTCATCAAACGTTTCATCGATGTTGCTCAACCCTCCAATGCCAAACAAGGTAAAGTGCCCATATTTTTCGGTGGGAAACGAAAAGTTAAAACTCAAGTCCTGGAATACTGGCACCGCATCGCCTACAATATCTACACCTATATAATTTAACATGGAAAGGGTAGAGTAGCGGTAGTTCAACAGGTACGAGCTTTTTCCTCCCTGCTTGAATGGCCCTTCAAAAGCAAAGTCGGTACCTAAAACACCAGCAGCTAATGCATATTCGCGCTGCTCGTTATTGCCTTTACGCAGGCGCATATCAAATACACCCGACATGGCGTTGCCATAATCGCTTGGAAATGCGCCAGTAAAAAAATCTGAATTCGACATCATATTGCTGTTCAAGGCACTTACACCACCGCCCGAAGCTCCTTCTTCCGAAAAGTGGTTAGGATTAGGGATTTGAATGCCTTCCAAACGCCATAACAGCCCACGAGGAGAATTGCCCCGCACCACAATTTCATTCAGCCCATCGTCGGTCAAGGTTACACCGGCATAGGCCTGTGCCATCCGTGCCGGATCGTCAAACCCACCTGCGTAGCGTTGTGTTTCTTCTACCGAAAAGGTACGTGCACTCACTGTAGCCATCTCATTCATGGTAGCGGCCTTGTCTTCAGTAGCAGTAATCTCTACCTCTTTTAGCTTGGTAAACGATTCGGTGAGCTCTACCACCAATACCAATTCTTTTCCCGATTCTACTTCTACATTAGGAATGATGCGATCTTCATAACCCAGGAAGGAAATTTTTAAATGATGGCGGCCCACTGGTACATTTTCAATTTTGAACTTGCCATTAATATCGGCACTTGCGCCTAAAAAAGGATCGGAATTCAATACCACCACGTTAGCACCAATAAGCGTTGCACGAGAATCCACATCAATCACTTCGCCACGAATAGTTTGGGTAATGTTTTGTCCAAAAAATGGGGTAGAGATGAGTAAGGTTAGCAGCAGTCCAAATACACGTTTCATACTTCTTAAAATTGAATCTTTCTTAGTTCTTCATGCTAATGACAAAGAAACTTGAAAAGGTTGCATGAAATGTGAAAAAAAAATTAGTCAATCATGATTTCATCTACAAATAACCATGTTTTACCTCCTGCCCCCAGGTGCCAATCGGGGCACACCCCATAGTTGTTAGCACGCACCCTTACATAACGGGCTTTCATGCTTCCTTTGTGTTCTACTTCTTTGGTAAAAGAGCCGTACTCCTCTTCAGAAAAATCATTGGCAATAGTGGCCACCACTGTAAAGTTTTTACCATCATTAGAAATGGCATATTCTACTTCGGTTGGATACCATATCCACGATTTAATGTCTTGTAAAAAACCGGTTGCAATGCGCTGAAATGAAGTTACCTGCCCTAAATCTATGGTGGCATCTAAATCGGCATCCTGATACCCTTGCCAATAACCAGTACGAAAGTTATTTGGCCCTCGCAAATAATCAATCAACCCGTTATTGCCTCCAGCGGCATATTGGTTGGCATATTCGGTGCCCAGCACAATAGAACGCCCGCCTTTAATCTTCATAAAGCTGGCATCCACCTTACCACTGCGGTTGGCATCAGCGTTTTCAGTCCATGCTCTAATATTGGTAGTTTCAGTAATGGTAAATGGGCCGGTGTACTCCAATGTGTCGCCTAAATTCCGTTGGTACCTGATGGTACAGTCGCTGCATGCCGTACCCAACGAAACAGCCATGGAGTCGGTAAATGTTTGAGCATCTGTAGTAACAAACGGAACAGGAATAAGAGTGTGGTCGACAATGGCAGCAACAGGAATGTTTTCTTCCGCAGCACCCCAGCTCTCATTAGGGCTTTCGCCCATTACAAACGACAAGGTGCCACCATTCATAATATCGCTATGCTTCAGGTAAGAATTTGCGTAGTCGTTGCCATTTAACGAAGCCGATTGAACAAAGTGGTTGCCATGCGATACCTGGCTGGATTCAATAACAAATTGTTTTCCATTTTCAAGGTTAATGGTCACCTTATCAAATATAGGAGTACCAATGGCATAGTAATCCAACCCGGGAGTAACAGAGTAAATGCCCATAGCACTGAGCACATACCAGGCCGACATTTGCCCACAATCTTCATTGCCCGATAGCCCGTCGGGTGCATTGGTATACAACTCATCCAATATTTGGCGAACCCGTTCCTGGGTTTTCCAGGGCTTACCAATGTAGTTGTATAAGTAAGCCATGTGGTGGCTGGGCTCATTGCCATGAGCGTATTGGCCAATTAACCCGGTAATGTCTGCCTGATGACGGCCAGTAGTTTCGCTGCTGGCACTGAACAAGCCATCCAGCTTTTGTTCAAAAGCATCGCGACCGCCATAAGCAGTAATCATGCCTTGCACGTCTTGCGGCACAAACATGCTGTATTGCCACGAGTTGGCTTCGGTAAAGTTGAAATTCACTTCTGCGGGATCAAAGTTGCTCGACCAGCCACCATTCATTTTCGAACGCATAAAGCCAGAGGCAGGGTCGAATATGTTTTTATAATACTGCCCACGTTTAATGAATTCTTGATAATCTTCTTCTTTGCCCAATTCATTGGCCATCACAGCAATGCACCAATCATCGTAAGCATATTCCAATGTTTTCGATACCGACTCTGCCTCATCGCCCGCAGGGATATAGCCATATTGTTTGTACGAAGACAATCCCAGGTGATCCTGGTTTGCACTGTGTTTCATGGCTTCCAGTGCCTTCTCTGCATCAAAATCGGTAATGCCTTTTACATAAGCATCGGCAATAACTGGTACCGAGTGGTACCCAATCATACAGCCTGTATAGTTGCCCGCCAGCTCCCAAACAGGCAGTTGGCCACCGTCTTCGTATTGCGCCAAAAAGGTATTGATGAAGTCTTTGGTGCGTTCGCGTTCAATGATGGTGTAGAGTGGGTGAGTAGCCCTAAAGGTATCCCACAGCGAAAAGATGGTGTAAATGTTGGTGTTATCAGCCTGGTGTACTTGCAAGTCGGTGCCTCGGTATTGTCCGTCTACATCCATAAACAGGTTAGGCGCAATCATGGTATGATACAAAGCAGTGTAGAAAACGGTTTTTTGATCTTCAGTACCGCCTTCTACAACAATTTTGTTCAATGCCTCATCCCAGGTAAGGTGAGCTTGATGGCGTACCGCTTCAAAGTCCCAATTGGAATTTTCAGCAACAAGGTTTTTTCGAGCTCCATCAATGCTTACAGCAGAGATGCCCACTTTCACCAATACTTCCTCGTGCTCTTCGGTGGCAAAAGTTACTGCAGCTTTAAGGTGTGTTCCCCTGGCTTCGTTGCCATTCACCACAGTATCGTTTACTGCAATTCGACTGGCAGCAAAAGGTTTGGAGAATTCCATAACGAAATACACATGCTGATCGCGTGCCCATCCTTCTGAACGACGAAACCCTTCAATGGTATTTTCACCTACCAGCTTTATTTCCGAATCCAATACCTTATCGCGGTGTTTAAGGTCGATGATAATATTGGCAGCATCAGATTTAGGAAATACATATTTATGCATTCCGGTGCGTGGGGTTACGGTAAGGTCTACTTGTACATCATAATCGCTTAGGCGTACAGAATAATGTCCTGGTGATGCGTGTTCTTCATGGTGGGTAAACCGGGAAGCATATCCTTGATCTACTCCTTTTGTTGCACCATTATTCCATTGTACTTCTCCTACGGTGGGCATTAACAACACATCCCCATAATCGCCCACACCGGTACCACTAAGGTGGGTGTGGCTAAACCCATACACCACACTGTCGGAGTAATGATAACCAGAACAGCCGTCCCAGCCTTCCAAACGAGTGTCGGGGCTCAATTGCACCATTCCAAAAGGCATGGTGGCACCAGGATAGGTATGCCCGTGTCCTCCGGTTCCTATGAATGTGTTAACGTAAGTGCAAAGGGAAGTGTCGTCGTTATCGTCGTTGGTGCAGCTGGCAAAGCTCAATGCTAATGCAGCAAACACCCATAGTTTAGTTGAGTTTAATTTTGTCATTGTGCACCTTTTTAAGTTCTTGCCACGCCAGTGCAGAAGCACCAAGAATAGCAGCGTTATTGTTGTTGAGCCCGGAGGGAATCACCTTTGTTTTACCTTCAAAGATGTTGAGCAGGTTGTTTTGCAAGTGTTGCTTTACTGGTTGAATCAACAAGTCGCCTGCCTGTGCTAAACCTCCAAATAAAATAATAGCTTCTGGACTGGTAATGGCAATGGTATTGGCAAGACTAAAACCGAGCCATTGAGCGGTGTAATCGAATATTTCAAGTGCTAGTGGATCGCCGTTTCGCGCTGCATCGGTCACCAGTTTTCCTGTAATTTCTTTAGCAGGGATATCGCGCAATACACTGGGCTTTGATGATTCGGCCAACATAATATGTGTGGTACGTACAATGCCACTTACAGAAGCATAGGTTTCTAAGCAGCCTTTGCGCCCGCAATTGCATTCGCGTCCGTTTTGTTGCACAATGGTATGGCCCAACTCGCCACCAAACCCATCGTGGCCGTATATCAGTTCTCCATTGGCCACAAAGCCACTGCCAACACCAGTGCCAAGGGTAACTACCACAAAATCCTTCATGTCTTTTGCTGCCCCGTATATCATTTCTCCCATGGCTGCAGCATTGGCATCGTTGGTTACATAGCAAGGCACGTCAAAATGTTCTTTAAACAGTTTGATGAGATTGATGACCCCTTTCCAGGGTAGGTTAGGGGGATGCTCGATGGTGCCGTTGTAATAATTACCATTAGGAGCGCCTACGCCAATACCTCGAAGAACAATGCCTGGTAGCTGCTGTAGCGATGTTTCAATGTGTTGATGCAAAGCATCGATAAAAGCACCTACTTTATGGTAATCGGTGGTAGCAATATTTCCATCAATTAAACAGTTGCCTTGTTTGTCTACAATGCCATACACTGTATTCGTCCCACCGATATCAATACCAATTACAACTTCTTTCATGTGCCACTTAAAATTTATGGGGTGTTTTTTCGGAGCTTATGCCCATACAGGCCGTAAAATATTAAATATATCATCCCAATTACTGGAATAATAAAGGAGATTTGAACAGTATGTTTTTCAATAATTCCACTTTGAATCCATGGCAAGCAAGCTCCGCCTACAATAGCCATTACTAACAAGGCCGACCCCTGGCTGGTATACTTTCCTAAATCTTTAATGGATAACGTAAATACATTCGACCAGCCGATGGAGAAAAACAGTCCGGTGCCAATGATAGACCAGAAAGCCACTTGCCCTGTACTAAACATGGCGGTAAGCAGCAGCACGATGTTGATGGAGCAAAATACGGCCAGAGAGCGGGCAGCATTTCCTTTTCCAATCATAAAAGCGCCATAGTTGATGGCCAAATAGATCAGGTAGATGTATACCTCCTTGAAATTGAGGAACTGCATCTGAAACTCTCCTTTTTCAATCTTTATACTGGTCATAAGGTAGATAAAAGCAAATACTGCAATAGATACCAATGCCATGTACAAGTGCTTTTTTCCGTTGCTCAGTTCCTTGTTGAGCGAAAAGCTGGCCATTAAACGCCCAATCATTAAACCGCCCCAAAAGTAAGAGAGGTAATAACTGGCATCTTCCTCACTCATTCCTACTACATTTTTGTCTTTTAAGAACTCAACCAACCAACTGCCAACCGATACTTCAGAGCCCACATAGAAGAAAATAGCCAGAATGCCCAGTACTAAGTGAGGGTTCTTAAAAACAGCAAAACCCGACTCCATCTTTTCGTTGTTCACAAAAGAGGGCATCTTACTGAGCTTTACTAACAGGCCCAAAAACAAAAAGGCAATGCCATAAATAAGATAAGTTTTGCCTACAGAGTCAGGTGTTTGCTCACCAGTAGAAAACACCTTGTAGATTAAGATGACTCCAATGAGTGGGCCAAGCGTAGTGCCCAGGGAATTCAGCCCTTGGGCAAGGTTTAAACGACTGGATGCCGATTCCTGACTTCCTAAAATGGCCGCGTAAGGATTGGCGCATATTTGTAAGCAGGTAACACCCGAGGCAAGAATAAACAAAGCACCAAGAAACGCATTGTAAGAGTTCATCAATGCGGCAGGGTAGAAGCACAAACAGCCAACACCACAAATCATTAGGCTATAAGCCATTCCATTGTTATACCCAATACGATTAATAGGGTCTTTTCCGCTGATGGAAGAAACCAGGAAGTAGATGAGAGAAATAACAAAGAAAGCACCAAAGAATGCAAACTGAACCAAAGAGCGCTGGGTAGGCTTTAAATCAAAAATACCTCCAAAAGTATTGATCAGCACATCGTTCATTACGGTAATAAAGCCCCACATAAAAAAGAGGACAGTGAGTAACGCAAAGGATGCTTTGTAATTTACTGGCGCTGTGTTGGTTGACATATTTCTTAAATCTACTTAAACGATTTAGGTTGCAATATACTATAAAAGTATGGAATCGTGTGATTTCGAAATTTAAGAAACTTTTTATGGGATATAGACACTTTTATAGAAGTAGTGCCCTTTCTAATTTATTACCTTTGGTCAAAGATTAAAGCGACGTGTCGATTAAGTCTAACCCAGAAAACCAAACCAAATTCATCAACTCATTGGTGCTTACCCGCGCCATGGAAGCGGTATTTGATGGCATCACTATTCTTGAGTGCAATGATGAAGCCGGTAACATCATTTATGCCAACAAAGCTTTTCTTACACTAACAGGTTACCAGGAGGGTGAGGTACTGGGTTGTGGGTTGAGTTTCTTGTTCGGTTCCAATTCCGATGAAACCATTATCACCTCTATTAGAACTGCTATAAAAAGCGAAAAAACATACGCAGAAGAAGTGTTGTGTTACCGTAAAGATGGCATGCCTTTTTGGAATTACATTACGTTAAGCCCGGTATTGGATGAGCATGGTACTTTGATGCATTGCATTGCCATTCATAAAGACGTTACCATACGAAAGGAAATGGAATCGAAAATGCTAAAAACCATTATCGAAACGCAAGAGGTGGAGCGCAAACGAATTGCCGGCGATTTACACGATGGCTTGGGACAAACCCTAACGGCTGTGGGGCTTCACTTTGGAGCTTTAGAGCAAGATATAGAAGCACTCGATGATGAACGCGTCAATAAAATCTTCACAAAAACCAGGGAACTAATTGCTAAGGCCACCGCCGAAACACGATTGATTAGCCGAAATTTAATGCCCAATACACTGAAGCATTTTGGTTTAAAAACAACGGTTGAAGAGTTGGTATCGTCTATCAATGCACTGGAAGAGCAGTTGCACATAGTATTTACTTGCGACTTGACAGAACGACTCGATGAAAAGTTGGAAATGGTATTGTACCGCATTTTGCAAGAACTCATTAACAATACAATTAAACATGCGAATGCTAATAACATGCATTTAGAATTACAACACAAATCGATGGAGCTAGTTATTCGCGCACATGATGATGGGGTGGGGTTTGATGCAAATGCCGAGCTTAATGATAAAGGGCTTGGCATGGGAAACTTGCAACATCGCATCCGTTCCATCCAGGGAAGTTTGCAAATTGATTCGGAAGAGGGTAAAGGAACTTCAGTACTTATTCGTTTGCCGCTCCGTTAGATCACTTCAAGTGTTTCCGACTTTACCCATCCAACACTTCCATTGGGAATGGTTATTTCATACCATTGATCCCCAGCTTCTTTTACCATTACCTTAGTACCTTCATGCAATACAAACACATTGGTGGCATCAGTACTGGGTGCTCCTTTTGCATTTACAGTAAGGGCAACGATTACAGCTTCATTTTCGTTGGTGATATAGCTTTGTTGTGCGCGGGCTGCAAATACTGCTAAAATAGAACACCCTACAGCAATCAATCCAGCAAAGAAAGACAATTGACGTACCAACTTCTTTTTAGCTAAAATAAAGAGGGTAAACAACATAAAGCCCATAAGCATTAGCCACAATGAGTTATTGGACCAAAAGGTGAGTGGTTTGCCGTACAAGAATATATTCCACCATTCGGTAAACCCTTCTGTATCCCATTCAATCTTGTCGATGGTTCTTTTATACGCCAGCGCAAGGTTGGCTTTGATATCTTCGTTGGCAGGGTTCAAACGCAATGCCCGTTCATAATACAAAATGGCATGTGGTACATCCGACAGTTTGTAATAGGCATTGCCAATGTTGTAATACAAAGCGGAGGATTCGTATGTTTCTGCTATGGTAAGGTAGTGTTCAAGTGCCATTTCGTAATTGGCCTCTTCATAGGCCTGATTACCTTCTTGCAATAAAGCAGTGCCTTCGGCAGCAAACCCCTGCAAGTAAGTCAACAATAACAGAATAACTACTTGATACCTCATCGCAGTTCCTCCTCAATTTTATTCATGATATCTCCAGCCTTTTGATAAAATTGTTGTTCAGGCATATTTGTAACAGGGGCAAATCGAGCCATTTCACATTCATCAAGCACTTCAACCAGCGTTTGAACCGATTCATTACTTACTTGCTTATTGGCCAACATGCTTGTAATACTTTCCTTCGATAACTCAGAAACTGGAATGTTTAATTTATCGCTGATATAACCATACATAGCTTTAAAAATAGCCTCGTAAAAGGCATTGCGCTCTCCTGCATCGATATGCCCCCTGGCTTCTGCCAACCGTTTGGTAGCTACCTTGGTGGCTTGCTTGCTTTTTACCTTCACTTCGTCTTTTCCCGCATTGCGCACACGCTTGCGTATCAATAAAAACAGCATAAAGCATAGGGCAGGGGATAGCATGCCGGAATAGTACACCCATGAACCAAAGAAGGTTTCGCCCTTTGGTGTTAAATGATCGTCATCGGTTTGAATGAATCGAATGTCATCTTCCAATACTTCTACATCCTTCTTAATGGGGTCGGAATAAGTGATTTCAGCATCATCTTGCTCGCCTTTAGCCACGTTAAAAGTATAGGGATCTGAAGTTAATGTCTTATATGTTTCGGTTTTGGTATCGAAATAACTGATGGACACAGGAGCAATTTCAAAAGTGCCCGCATGCCTTGGAACAACAAGATATTCGAATGTTCTACTGCCAGAGACACCACTCCCTTTTACCGAAATTTTGTCTTTTACTTTGGGGTCGTACACTTCAAAATCAGAAGGGAACTCCAATGGCAATTCTTCTACCAGCTTCATATTTCCACTACCATTAACTTTTACCGATAGGGTAATGGCCTCGTTAGATTGCACATCGGTTTTATCGACCGAAACATTGAGCGCACATTTATCAAAAGTGCCAATAAAGTTTTCGGGTTTTCCTGAAGGGAGTGGCTGTACATTAACAGTAATGTTGTTGCTCTTGGCTACCATTCGAGTGCCCTGGCGAAAGAATGAACCACCAACCAATGCTTCAAACTCAAACGGCCCTATTTCTATTTCACCATGGTGCTGTGGAAACAGCACCTCTTTACGCATAATCAATTTGTAGTAAGCTACTCCATTGATGTATTCGTATTCTCTTTCCCACGACAATTGATCGCCAAGGTTAACCTCTTCTGCCCAAAAACCATTGTGCGTAGGAAACTCGTAGTTAACCAACTGAATGTTTTGATACCTGGAGTACACCACGTAGGTAGCAATCAATTGTTCGCCTTGATGCACCTTCTTTTTGCTGAGGAGTGTTTTGGCAATTAATACATTGTTGTTGCTGCTTTTTTGCTGCGACTGTTGCTCTTGTGGAACACTTTTTCCTTTGGTGATTTTAATCTTTATTGGCTCAGATTCGTACGTTTTGCCTTTTACCTTGGCAGCAGCTTTACCAATGATGAACTCGCCTTCCTTGGTAGGAACAATGTAATACACATAGCTATACGAACTGGAAAAATTCCCGTTTACATAGTTTTGTCTAACAGAAGTACTTGGCCCTGAAACCCTAAAGCTATCGTGAAATGATGGAGGCCTTACTTCGTCGGGAGTAGCATTGTGCAATGTAAATGTGAGCTTTAACCGATCGCCCGTTGCAACAGGGTTCCGATCGATAGAAGCGACAAACTTTACATCTTGCCCCCAGGTGGTTAGGCTTATGAAAAAAGTTGCTATGAAAATTAATGCCTTCATTTACCAATCTTTCTCAACGTTTGTTTTTTCCCCTTTCCCTTTCAGCTTATTCACTGCTTTTTGAACGGCTTTCTCTTCGTTATTCAATGCATCTAACATGCGTTTGGCATCTTCCCGCGATAGCTGATTAGGGCGTTGTTGTTTTTGATCATCCTGACCATCTTTATTTTGGTCTTTGTTTTGGTCCTTGTTCTCGTCTTTGTTGTCTTTATTATCCTGATTGTCCTTGTTTTCTTTATTGTCGCCCTCCTGATCTTTATTCTCCTTATCATCTTTATTCTCGTCGTTGTTCTGGTTATCTTTATTCTCCTGATCGTCTTTGTTCTCGTCGTTATTTTCTTCGTTGTCTTCGTTCTCTTTATCTTGCTCCTGTTGCTGTTGCTGCTGCTTTAGTTTCTTTTGAGCATAAGCAAGGTTATAACGGGTTTCTTCATCTCGTGGATTGTTGCGTAAGGCATTTTTATACGCATCAATGCTCTTTTCGTACTGCTCTGCTTGTAAAAGCGAGTTGCCCAGATTATGATAAGCCTTTGCTCGCTGTTCTTTCGTTGCTGCTTTTTTCGATAACACTTCAAATTGACTGGCTGCATCAGCAAATTTTTGTTGACGATACATAGCGTCTCCAAGGTTAAATCCAGCCTCAAAGTTATCGGGTTTTTTCTCTAACGATTGATTGTAGCGTTCAACAGATGCCTCATATTGTTGATTCTTATAGAGGCTATTACCCTCGCGCATGTATTGCTTTTCCTCCTGCGCCCAAAGGGTAGTGCTACAACATAATGCTAAAACAATATGTACTACTTTCCACTTCATTCAAACAGGTTAATTTGTTGCGCCAATTTGCTGCGCTTTTCATTGATAAAAAATTCCAAAACAATCAATAAAAGACCAAGACCGATGAAGATATAAAAACGATCTTCATAATCGGCATACATTACGGTATCGAATTCGGTTTTATCTAACGATTTCAATTCATTGAGCAGTACACTTAACCCTACTTGTGCGTTCGATGCGCGAACGTATACGCCATCTCCTGCTGCGGCAATTTCTTTCAGCATCGTTTCATTGAGCTTGGTAATTACCGTGTTGCCTTCACCATCTTTCTTATAACCAATTTGCCTTCCTTTTTTGTAAATAGGAATAGGCTCCCCTTGTGCCGATCCCATGCCTATAGTGCTTACCATTACCCCTTTGTCGGCAGCATACTCTGCGGCACCAGCGGCATCGTCTTCGTGGTTTTCGCCATCTGTAATTACAACAATGGCTTTATTGATGCCATTTTCGAAATCGAACGACTCCATGGCCAAATCAATTGCTGCACCAATAGCAGTACCTTGTGTAGGGATAATATCGGTATCTATGGATTGTAAAAACAATTTGGCTGCCGAATAATCGGTAGTGATAGGAAGCTGCACATACGCTTCTCCACCAAAAATGATAATGCCCAGCCGGTCTCCATGCAATTCAGAAATGAGCTTTTCAATGGCTCGTTTAGCCCTTTCTAATCGGTTAGGAGCAAGGTCTTCTGCTTTCATGCTATTCGACACATCCAATGCCACCATGATATCGATGCCCTCGCTTTTGGCTTCTATTTCTGTAGTGCCAAACTGTGGGTTTGCTAACCCTATAATAATGAGCATTACTCCCATTCGTGTAAGTACAAACTTCAACAACGAATTGGTCGTTGAAATATCGGGGATCAGGTGTTTGAGTAAAGCATGGTCGGTAAAACGGTCGAGCGCCCGGTTCTTCCATGCCATCATTAATGCATAAACCAGGGTCATTAATGGTGGAACAAATAACCCCAGTAGCAAGAAGCTATTTTCAAAGCGGAACTCTGCTTTAAGCGGTGCCAATATGGTGAAGTAAGCCAATGCCATTGCAAGGAACAACACTGCTTCCACAATAATAATGGTGAGCAATATGCTTTTGAATTTATATTTATAGTGCTGCTCCATTAAGGGGCCGTTTTAAATACCAGTTGTTTTAACAAAAACTCAGCCAGCAAAGCAATAACACCAATCAAAGCAAACGGAAAAAACAACTCTGTTTTGGTGCTGTGCTCCGTAATTTTGATTTTGGTTTTCTCCATTTGATCGATTTCCTGATAGATGGATTGTAGCTTTTTGCGGTTGGTGGCCCTAAAATACTTGCCACCGGTCATATCGGCAATAGACTTTAATGTTTTCTCATCAATCTTTACATCTACATAATCAAATTGATATTGCCCATTCCCATAAAAGGCTACTGGCGATAATGCTTTTCCTGTGGTGCCAACGCCAATAGAGTATACTCGAATCCCATATTCTTTAGCAATTTCTGCGGCTGTAATTGGGGGCACGTTGCCTTTGTTGTTTACCCCATCTGTTAACAGAATAACAACTTTGCTTTTAGCTTCGCTTTCTCTTAAACGATTAACCGCTGTGGCCAGGCCAAGCCCTACTGCTGTTCCACCTTCAATCCACCCTGTAGAAACATCGCTAAATAAACTCAGTAACACCCGGTGATCGGTAGTAAGCGGACATTGGGTAAAACTTTGCCCTTCGTACACCACCAACCCAATTTTATCGTTTCTTCGCTCTTTAATAAACTCCTGAGCCACCTCTTTTGATGCATCCAGGCGGTTGGGTTCAAAATCTTTTGCCAACATGCTTGTAGAAACATCCATGGCAATAATAATATCAATGCCTTCTGTATTCGAATCTTGCCAACTTTCGGACGATTGAGGGCGTGCAAACGCCAGCACTAAAGCAGCAATAGCAATGATTCGTAATAAAGGTAAACTGTGGCGAAATATTTGAAGACCAGTAGCTCTAGCACCCCCAAAAATACCCAGAGAAGAAATCTTTACCCGTGGAACACTTTTATTCATGGTAAACACATACCATACAATCATTAGCGGAATGACAAGCAGGATAAAGAAGAAGCCAGGATGTGCGAAGTCGTATCCGAATAGCGTCATGATTCCTCCTCCGTTATTGGTGCTACTTCTTCCAATTCTTTTTTGGTGTTGACCACAAACGAGATAGCAAATTCAATGCTTTGCTCATTTTCATGTGCAATGGGTTGCTCTTTTGCAAACTTCACCAAATCCGATAACATCAATATTTGTCGAAGCTTCATTTTTGATGCTTCATCAATATCGGCAAAGCGCAGGTTGAGCAAAAGCTCTTCGGAAGTTTGCTCTAAGGCGTGTACCTTAAACCGTTCCTCAATGTATATTCTCAGAATTTCAGTAAGTGCCACATAGTAGGCTTTTAGTTTACCTTGTTGCCATAGTTTTTGCTTCCGCAACTTTTCCAGTTGCTCTATCGCAATTTCATGCGCAGGAATTTTGGGTTCTTCTTTTACTTCAACCACTGGTTTTTGCTTGCGCTTACGCAGGTATACCAACAATAACCACAATGCAACCAATACACCAGCACCACCGGCAAACCAACCCCAATTCTCTTTGAACCAGTCGGCAAAGCTAAATGGCACCTCATAAATTTCCTTAATGTCTTTAATGGCTTGAGTGGTATCTATTTGAACGGTATTGACAGTAATCAACAAAGCATCGGTGAATACCGAATCGTTGTTGATTTGAAATGCAAAGGGAGGGATGGGGAAGTAGCCAGAATCGAATGAAGTAACAATGACTTCTCGCTGTTGTGCAAACAAGTAAGGGTCGTTTTCCTTGTCAACCATTACGGTATCGATGTTCGACAACTCAACAATTTCGATGTGTGCGCTAATGGTGTCTTTAAGTGCAGGCCAGTTCACAACAACATCACCTTCATCCACCCGGTATTGCACCGAAAGAGAAAGAGTGATTTGCTCTCCGATGACAATTTGATTGGTATCGGCTTTAATGCTAGCGTGTTGTGCTCCTGCTGGTGCCGACATGGCCAGTATTAGAAGTAAAACGATATATTGCCAACCCCTCATCGTTTTGCTTCTCTCCGTTTAAATAAATTCATCAATGGCTTTACATAAGAGCCATGAGTTGGAATGTTGGCAAAGTCCACTCCCGATTTGTTGAATGTATCTTTTAAATAAGCTTCCATGCGCAAGGCATTGGCTTTAAAAGTGTTGCGCACTTCTGCACTAGAGGTATTGATCCATTGCGACTGACCGGTTTCTGCATCGGTAAAGTTTACCAATCCAATAGAAGGTAATTCCAATTCTCGCTGATCGTATACGCGCAGTGCTACCACATCGTGTTTTTTGTTGGCCAGTTTAAGGGCATTCTCAAAATTGTTGCGATCTACAAAGTCGGAAATTAAGAAAGCGGTAGATCGTTTCTTAATGGCATTGGTGAAATAGCGAAGTGCTTCACTTATGTTGGTCTTTTTGCTTTCAGGCTCAAAGTCGATTAGCTCTCTAATTACACGGAGTATATGGCTTTTCCCCTTTTTTGGTGGGATGAATTTTTCTATTTGATCACTAAAAAAGATAACCCCCACCTTATCGTTGTTCTGAATGGCAGAAAATGAGAGCACAGCACATATTTCGGTAATGACTTCTCGCTTGAGTTGCTTTTTGGTGCCAAAAGATTCCGAACCACTTACATCTACCAATAGAATGACAGTAAGTTCGCGCTCTTCTTGAAACACTTTTACATAAGGGTGATTGAAACGGGCAGTTACATTCCAGTCTATGGTTCTAATTTCATCACCGGGCATGTATTCTCTTACCTCACTGAAAGCCATACCACGCCCTTTAAAGGCCGAATGATATTCGCCCGAGAAGATCTGATTGGACAGACCTCTCGTTTTAATTTCAATTTTTCTAACTTTTCTTAACAGCTCAATGGTATCCATACCAATCGAAATAAACCGTGAAAAGTTAAGGTACCTCTACGGTATTAAGGATGTCGTTAATGATGGCTTCTACCGAAATGTCTTCGGCTTCAGCTTCATATGTGAGTCCAATTCTATGACGCAACACATCGTGGCATATGGCGCGCACATCTTCTGGAATAACATACCCTCTGCGCTTAATAAAGGCGTAAGCTTTTGCAGCCAGCGCCATATTAATGCTTGCACGGGGCGAACCGCCAAAGTTGATGAGTGGCGCTAACTGTTCCAGGCCATATTGTTCTGGGTTTCGGGTAGCAAATACAATGTCTACAATGTATTGTTCAATTTTTTCATCCAGGTAAACCTCGCGCACTATTTTACGTGCTTTAATAATGTCTTCGGCCTTCATTACCTTGTTAGGAGTAGGGTAGGGCGCTGAAGAGATATTACCACGTATGATTAATTTTTCTTCTTCTTTTTTAGGATAGTCTAAGACTACTTTTAACATGAACCGGTCTACTTGCGCTTCGGGCAGTGGATAGGTTCCTTCTTGTTCAACTGGGTTTTGAGTGGCCAGTACCAGGAAAGGTTTGGGCAAATCAAAAGTATTTTCACCAATCGTTACCTGGCGCTCTTGCATCGATTCAAGTAAGGCGCTTTGAACTTTTGCAGGTGCCCGGTTAATTTCATCTGCCAACACAAAATTGGCAAACACAGGCCCTTTTTTTACAGTAAATTCTTCTCTCTTCTGATTGTAAATCATGGTGCCCACCAAATCCGCAGGCAAGAGGTCGGGGGTGAATTGTATCCGACTAAATTGCCCGTCAATGGCATCAGAAAGGGTTTTTATGGCTAGTGTTTTGGCCAATCCTGGTACCCCTTCAAGTAAGATATGTCCGTCAGACAACAAACCGATCAACAAACGTTCGATCATGTAACGTTGTCCAACAATTACTTTATTCATTTCCATACTCAACAAGTCAACAAAGGCGCTTTCTTGTTGAATTTTTTCATTCAATGCCTTTATTCCTGTTGTGCTCGCTCCTGCCATCGGGTTTACAGTACCCACAGGAGTTTCTTCCATGTTTTCCATCATTAATATTTTTCCGCAACAAATCGGGAATTGCACCCGATACTGTATTCACTTTATAGTATTAATTACCAAACGTAAAGGTCAAAATTATAATGTTAACAATTACCTACCATTTTGTTAAAAAATGTTAACAATAAAAGCAATGCCAATGCCTGTAAAGCCTTAGTTTTGTTTGAACAAACGGTCGTAAATATATTGCTATGGAAAAAAAGAATGCCTTAACCTTGCAAGACACTATCAATCATGTGCGGGATTTTCATGATGCTTTTCGTATCGAAAATGCGGAACAACCCACCGGAACCCTTAGCCAGAAAGACTACGAACTGCGCCACAGGTTGATGCATGAAGAGAACGAAGAATACCTTGAAGCATGTAAAAGTGGTGATTTAGTAGAAATTGCAGATGCCCTGGGTGATCAATTGTATATTTTGTGTGGCACCATATTAAAGCATGGATTGCAGCACAAAATAGAAGAGGTATTCACTGAAATTCAGCGCAGCAATATGTCTAAGCTCGACGAGCACGGACAACCCATTTACAGAGAAGATGGTAAAGTAATGAAGAGCGATCGTTATTTTAAACCTGATATTCCTGCCATCTTAAAGCAATACATGTAATGGATATTTCTGGATTGATTGCTAAAGCACAAGACTCGAAGTGGGGCATGAAAAAGCTCAACCTCATTATGCAACGTGGCATTCCTTTTAACAAGCCTCACAGCATAGAAGTGATAAGCATTAGCAACGATGAAGTAAAGGTGAAGCTTCCTTATAAGCGTAAGAACCTGAATCACATCAAAGGGTTGCATGCTTGTGGACTTGCTACAGCATCGGAGTATAGCTCAGGATTATTGTTGTTGCATAAATTGGGGTTCAAACAATATCGATTGATTATGGAATCGATGGAAATGAAATACCACTACCAGGGTAAAATGGATGCCATTGCTACTTTTACGTTGGATGATGCTACTGCACAGGCGCAAATTATTGAGCCACTGAAGACAGAAGATAAGGTATACATTAAATGTGAAATTCTGGTACACGATACCGCAGGCAACCATTTGTGTACAGGATATACGAATTGGCAAATTAAGCCTTGGAACAAGGTGAAAACCAAGTAATCACTCCTTAATTTTTACGCCTCTCCCTTGAAATTTGTGCTCGAAACTTTTTATTTGGTAAGTACCGGGTATAGCATGAATGGGGTATTTTTTCCACCCCACTTTTAAATACATAATTTCATCAAAAGGAATGGTGGTTCCAGCTACGGTAAGTGCTGTTGCTTCTATACGTTCAATACGACCTTCATAACACACTTTGCTGCTCCATTGTGTTACAGCTACTTTTTTCCCCAGGTCGATGACTTTTACCGTTTTATCGTCACCATTCTTAATCACTTTTAGGGATAAGTCTTGTGCGAAACAAGTAGCCGTAAGCCCTATAAGAAAGCCCACTAGTATGAGTTGATGGAAATTCATGCGATGTCTAATATAGGAAATTAACCAGGAAACCAGCCTTAAAACGACTGTTGCAATGCTACCATTTTAATGGCCGTAACGGCAGCTTCATCGCCTTTGTTGCCATGCTTTCCTCCCGAGCGATCGATGGCTTGTTGTTTGGTGTTATCGGTTAATACTCCGAAAATAACTGGCTTGTTGTATTTCAATGCCACATCTTTAATGCCATCGGCAGTACCCTGGCAAACAAAGTCGAAGTGCTTGGTGTCTCCTTGAATTACGCTGCCTAAACAAATAACGGCATCCATTTTACTGTATTCCAGTAGGAATTGTGCACCCAATGGTAATTCAAAAGCTCCTGGCACACGTTTTATGGTAATATTATTGGCAATGGCTCCATGCTTTAAAAGGGTTTGGTGAGCCCCTTTTAGCAGGTTTTCGGTAATGTTGTGATTCCATTCGGCCACAACAATGCCTATATGCATGTGCGATGCATCGGGTACTTTTGCGTGATCGTATTCAGAAAGGTTATTGCCGTCAGTGGCCATGCAACAATTATTGTCCGCTTACCTTTGTTTCTGCACGGGCAAGGTATTTATCTACCTCACGAGCCTCAACAGAATTGGGATAACCATCTTTAATTGCTTGATACTTTTCAACTGCTTTAGGGTAGTTGTTAAAGTCTTCGTAAGCCAAACCAGCTTTCATCAGGTAAATAGGAGCTGTGAAATCATCTTCTGCCAGGGCAATGGCTTTTTCATAATTTTCAATGGCAGCATCTACCATGTTTAATTCCATGTATGCATCGCCAATTGCGCCAGTAGCTATTACACCGGTAATTTGATCGTCGGCATCGTACTCTTGTAAGTAGTTTACAGCAGTTTCGTATTCTCCTTTGTTCAAATAACAGATGCCAAGGTAATAGTTAGCACGGTTACCAGCCTTAGTACCACTGTACTCATCTGCAATGTATTGGAACCCATAATACAACCCGTCGCCATTGATGGCTTTATCCAGGGAATCTACTTCAAAGTAGTACTCTGCTTTCCAAATTTTCTCTTCCGCCTCTACTTCTAAAGGTTGTTGGTAAAAATTCTTGTACATAAAGTATCCGCCCACCAACACGATGATCGCCAAACCAATAAGAGACAAGCTCTTTTGATTTTCATTTACATACTCTTCGGTTTTGGAATATGCTTCCGTTACCGCTTCTTGTACTTCTGTAGTATCTTTCGACTTCTTCTTGGCCATGTTATAAACAATTTCGCTGCAAAAATAATTTTTTTTTAGAACACACAAGGTTTTTCTTACTACTACTTCATCATTATGGCTATTTTTGTTGCACTACTAATTGATATTACGTGCATTTAAAACAACTTTCCCTTGTTAACTTTAAGAATTATCCGGAGGCTGAATTTGAGTTCTCTCCGCAGATTAATTGCTTAGTGGGCAACAATGGGGAAGGAAAAACCAACCTGCTCGACGCTATTTATTACCTGTCGTTTTGCAAAAGCTATTTTAATCCCATCGATCGGCAAAACATTCGGCACGATGAACCTTTTTTTGTGATTCAAGGCACTTTCGACAAAGAGGAGAAGGAAGAAAAGGTGTATTGCGGGTTAAAACGAAACCAGAAGAAACAGTTTAAACGCAACAAGAAGGAATATTCGCGGTTGGCAGATCATATCGGACTGTTTCCGTTGGTAATGGTATCGCCATACGACAGTGATTTGATTAGTGAAGGCAGTGAAACCCGCCGTAAATTTATCGATAGTATTATTGCCCAATACGATCGGGTATATTTAGACAATATTATTAGTTATAACAAAGTGCTTTCGCAGCGCAATGCACTGCTTAAGAAATTTCATGAAGGACGTTATTTCGACCCGGATTCACTTGAAATTTGGGATGTGCAATTGGTTGATTTAGGCACAAAGATTCATGCAGCTCGAAAAACTTTCCTGGAAGCATTTATCCCTGTTTTTCAAAAGCACTTTGATGAAATTAGTGGGGGCAAGGAAACGGTGCACTTAGAATACAAATCGCAATTGAATGGCGGTGATTTTGCTACCTTATTGGCTGAAGCAGTAGAAAAAGACCGGGTATTGCACTACAGTAGTTTAGGAACGCATAAAGATGACTTGCTGTTTAAGATAGGAGAGTTTCCAATTAAAAAATTTGGTTCGCAAGGACAGCAAAAATCCTACCTCATTGCATTGAAACTCGCTCAATTCGAACATATCAAATCCATTAAAAAATGCACGCCTATTTTGCTGCTCGATGATATATTCGATAAGCTGGATGAAACTCGTGCACAGCATCTTATGGAGTTAGTAAGCAGCAATGTATTTGGCCAAATTTTCATTACCGATACGCATGCTACCAGGGTGCCTGAATTGTTTGAGCATCTCGATATCAATTTGAAGCGTTTTACTATTCAAAGTGGGGAGGTAGTGGTATGAAAAGGTCTTCTAACGAGCAAAGCATAAAGCAAGTCATTGATCGACTGCTTGAAGTGTATAAACTACAAGGCAAGTACAATGAAGTTTCGGTGGTAAATTCGTGGGAAGAGATTATGGGTAAAACCATTGCCAATCATACCAAAGACATCTACATCAAAAACCGGAAACTTTTTGTAAAGCTGGATTCTGCTGTTTTGCGTGAAGAGCTCTCTTATGGACGTGAAAAAATTGCGGAAATGTTGAATAAAGTTGCTGGAAAAGTAGTGATTGATGATGTGGTGCTAATGTAATCCCCTTTTACTAAAACGCTATTTCTTGTAAGCATAAAAAAAGCCCTGCTAGTTCTAGCAGGGCTTTCTTATAATATACGTTGTGTTAATGCTCTTTAGCAATTGCACCTTTTGGAGGCATGGTGCCAAAAATCAAATCCCATAGCGGGGTTGATACTCCAAATGCTTTGTTGGGGTACTTATAGTGGTGCAAAGCATGGTGTTTTAGTTGTTTTTGCAATACTTTAGGAGGATTATCAGTGTGTATTTTATAATGCACATAAACATACAATAAGTGCCCGATAATAAACCCTGGAGCAAAACTAAATGCAAGAGGCCCCATAATAAGGTAAAACAGCCCAAACAATGCACTTACAATAATGGCCCACGGTGCAGGAGGCATAATTAAGCGCTCTGCATCTCTTGGATAGTCATGATGAATGCCATGTGCTACATAGCGAAACCTTTTGGTGCGTGGCGATTCCCCTACAATGTGGAACACATAACGGTGCACGACATATTCGAAGAAGGTCCAAAACAAGATTCCGCCAAAAAAAGCAGATATGATTAATAAAACAGGAACGTAGCCAAACCAAATATTAAGCGATAGCAAGCTTAGCGCTATAATAGGATATACAGTAAAGGCAAGCCCAAATGAAACCTTGGTTAAGGCTTCCAGCATAGGGTTTTTAAAAATTTGCCCTTGCCCTTCGTTCATTATTTTACCCATGTTGTTGTTTTTTAGCCCGATTGTATAATTCGAGCAAAATCTTTGGCGCAAAATTACACCAATAAGTCAATATTAAAAATAAATGCCCACCGAATAAAGAACAATACAATGTTAACAATTTGAAGTAGAGAAGAGGAGGCATCATTAGAAAGATTTGATAGTTTTGATTGATATGAAAGGGTTTCGGGAGTTTTACAAAAAGTACTTTCCTTATTTTGTAGATGTGTGGCAGTACATCGTGATTATTCTCATATTTATCATTGCCGCCATTTTTATTTTATAATTATTGCTATACATTTGTATTGCAATGCATCAATTAGCAGCCATAACAACATCGTTACAAACACTTCCTGTGTTTGCTGCTACTGTATTGACTACCACTACCACCCCGTAAGGGGTAATTAGCTACATATTGTCCTATTGGGTATTGTTTGAGCACATCAAACAAGCAGTCATTTTATGGCTTTATACTGCAAGCAATTCGCTTGATTTATTCAACAACATTATTGTATTAAATACTATTTAATCGTGAAAAAAAGTATAAAAATAGTTGCTCCAGCTACTGTGGCTAATGTGGGTTGTGGTTTTGATGTAATGGGTTTTGCCCTGCCGTATCCCAATGATGAGCTGGTGATAAAGTTAGGGCATCACAAAGGGGTTCGTATTCATAATCACACGCCATACCCGTTACCCAATACCGTGATGAGCAACTGTGCAGGGCGGGCAGCACATGCTTATTTATCGGCCATTGGAAGAAAGGATTTAGGAGTAACCATACACATTCATCGAAAGATAAAACCGGGGAGCGGCATTGGTTCTAGTGCAGCAAGTGCGGTAGCTGCTGTAAAAGGCATACAATTACTATTAGGGCGCAACGACAGCGAACAAACGTTGCTCCAGTACTGCATGCAAGGAGAGCAAGCAGCAAGTGGTGCCATGCATGCCGACAACGTGGCACCTTCGTTAATGGGTGGTTTTGTATTGGTACGTTCTCATGCGCCTTTAGATGTTATTTCGGTACCGTGTCCAACCAACTTGTTTTGCACCCTGGTTCATCCCAACATAGAAGTAAAAACTGCAGCGGCCCGCCAAATGATAGGCCAAAGTATTTCGTTGCGCAATGCCACCGCACAATGGGGTAACGTAGGGGCGCTCATTGCTGGCTTATATACCAGCAATTATGCCCTGATTGGCAGGGCAGTACACGACACGGTTGCCGAACCTTTGCGAGCACAACTCATTCCGGGCTACCGAACTTTGAAAGCAACTGTCATGAAGGCCGGAGCCTTGTGTTGCAATATTTCAGGGTCGGGACCTTCTGTATTTGCTTTAAGCACCAACGAATCAACTGCCTGTGCCATTGGCAAGGTAATGAGCCATCAATTTCAACAACAAAACATCGAGTGCCGAACTTATGTATCTACTATTCATCAGCAAGGCGCTGCTGTTTACTAATCGAACAATCATGAAATACTATAATACTCAACAACCGTCTTACAAGGTAAGCTTTAAACAAGCTGTTTATGATGGTGTAGCCCCAGGGAATGGGCTTTATTTACCCCATCATCGAATGTTACCCGATGCCTTGTTTTACTTCATGGATCGCCTTTCTTTGCCTGAATTGGCATTTGAGGTATTGTATCCGCATGTAGCGGGCGATATTGACGCCAGGGCATTACAAGCCATTTGTGCCGATAGTTTTAATTTTCCGCTTCCGTTGAAACAACTTACTGAAAATGGGTACTCCATGGAATTGTTTCACGGCCCTACAGCTTCATTTAAAGATTTTGGCGCCCGTTTTTTGGCGCGTATCATAGGATATTTTAATAGGGGAGGTAACCGATCAAACTGGGTGATAACAGCAACTTCTGGCGATACTGGAAGTGCAGTAGCCCAGGGGTTTTATAAAATACCCGGTGTTCAGGTGGTAGTGCTTTACCCTAAAAACAAGATAAGTGCCATACAGGAAGCACAAATGACCAGCCTGGGAGAAAACATTCATGCGCTAAGTGTAAATGGCGATTTTGACGATTGCCAACAGCTAGCCAAAGCAGCACTTAACAGCAGTTGCTTGAAAGAAAGGGTAAATGTTACTTCTGCCAATTCAATCAACATTGCGCGGCTGTTGCCTCAAATGATTTATTATTTCTACGGCTATGCAAAGCTTATGAGTAAGCAAAAACCATTGGTATATGCTGTTCCGGGAGGGAATTTTGGCAACCTTACCGCAGGGATTTTGGCCACTAAAGTAGGGCTAATGGTAGCTCGATTTGTGGCAGCCACCAATGCCAATAATGCAGTGCCTAAGTTTTTAACAACAGGCAATTACTGTCCTAAACCTTCTATGAAAACCATTGCTAATGCTATGGATGTAGGGCATCCCAACAATTTTGAGCGCTTAAAGGCACTGCTTGGCAAACATTCACAATTTTGCAGAAAAATTACAGGGCATTACCAACCTTCAGATCAAGCCATTTTAAATGTGGTTGAAACCATCCACAACCGGTATGGGTATGTGGCAGATCCTCATGGAGCAATTGCCTATGCTGGGTTGGAGCAGGTATTACAACCCCATCAAGCAGGGGTGTTTTTGGCCACAGCACATCCCGCCAAATTTAAAGAGGCATTGGCACCTGTAATTCCTGAAGAGGCAATGGCAATGCCAACATCGTTACAAACATTAGCACATACAATGCCTAAAGGCAAAGAGATTGAAGCAGTTATAGCAGATTTGGAAGAATACATATTGCAACGTTATTAGCGATGTTGATAAGATTGTAGAAACCCACCCGTTGTTCATTACGTATGTTTCATTGCCAATCTTTATCTTTAACGTTAAGCTGAAAAGGCTTTATTCATGAGGATTCGATTTTTCATCATCATATTATTGTGTGTGGTTATTGGGCAAAAAAGCATTGCCCAACAACAATTGCTCGACAGTTTAGAGTATCAGTTAAAAATCGAAACAGCACACCTCAAGAAAGTAGATCTTCTCAATCATTTAAGTGCTCTGTACAGCAAAACCGATCGCTCTAAAGCGATGGATTATGCCACGCGTGCCCTTACCATTTCTAACAATGTAAACTATCCCGAAGGCATTGCAGAATCGTACAACAACATAGGGGTGGTGCATAACTTATTGTTGGAATATGAAAAAGCGTTGGAATCGCACTTGCTTGCACATAAGCTATACGTTGGACTCGACGATAAGAAGAAGGTTATTGAGACCCTGAATTATTTAGGTATGACCCATGAAATGCAAGATGTGTACGATTTTGCAGAAGAGTATTATGGCAAAGCCATGGCACAAGCACAGGCCATACGTTATGAGGAAGGCATTGCTACTACCAGGTCACTATTGGGAGGGCTTTACCTGAAAAAGGATGATAACATCAAGGCATTGGAATATTACCTATCAGCGCTTAATGCTTTTGAAAAACTGGATGATGCTAACAACGAAGCGGCCTGTTTAAAAAGCCTTGGCACCATTTATCGGGAAATGGGCAACAACGAGATGGCTTTAAACAGGTACATCCGTGCTTTGGAGCTTTTTGGTGATGCCGGAAATCATAGAGAAACTGCGGCCATAAGCCATAATATTGGGAGCATTTATTACGATAGGGCCGACTATGCGATTGCGCTTAATTATTACCAAATATCACTAGATATTCGGAAGCGCATTAACGATTACAAGGGGCTTATCTTCTCTTACAATATGATTAGCGACTTGTATACGAAGCAACAGCAGTACGATAAAGCTATTGAATACCTTAACAAGGCATTGGTTATAGTAAAAGAAAAGGGGCTGGAGTTGGAAATTAAGTCCATTTACGAGAACCTGTCGCACTCGTATGCCAATAAAAGCGATTACCAAAATGCCTACAAGTATGCCAAGTTATATTATGCCATTAAAGACAGCAAAGAAACCACTGAGTTGCAGGCTAAATTAGATGCCGAATCGAAAGCACGTGAGATTGAATTGCTGAACAAAGAGAATGAGATGCGCGACCTGGAAATTAGGAACAAGGAGATTCTAACTTACACAGTATCTGGTGCATTTATATTGCTTTGTGCGTTATTGTTGTTTTTGTATCGAAGCTTAAAGCAAAAAGGGCAGGTAAACGCTGATTTGCAAAAAGCAAAGGAGCGTGCTGAAGCCTCGGAGCAAGTGAAAGAGAAATTTTTGGCCTATACCAGTCATGAAATTCGAACGCCCCTCAATGCTGTAGTAGCCATGTCTGCCCTCATTGCTAAAACCGATTTAAACGAAACACAGCAACGGCATGTGGGCACCATCAGATCGAGTGCTGAAAACATGTTGGTGATTGTTAACGACATTCTTGACCTGTCTAAAATGGAATCGGGCATGATGGAGTTTGAATCCATCGACTTTATGTTATCGGAAGTGGTGAAGGATGTGATACGAATGCTTCATTTTAAAGCGGATGAGAAGGGGCTGAAACTGGTGGCCGATATCGATAAGAATATTCCTCATGTGCTGAAAGGAGACCCCGTTAGGCTCAACCAGGTGATCTTAAACCTGGCTTCTAATGCATTGAAGTTTACCGATAGGGGGGAAGTAACTGTAAAAGCTAAGTTGGTAGAGCAGGATGAACGTGGTGCAGCCATCAACATTCAGGTGCGCGATACCGGCAGGGGGATTCCGCAAGAGAAGTTAAGTACCATTTTTAAGCGGTTTAAGCAGGTAAGCAAGGAAACCAGCCGTAAATTTGGAGGTTCGGGATTAGGCCTGGCCATTACCAAGCAAATTATAGAGCAGCAGGGAGGCGATATTTCTGTAACCAGCAAACTGAATAAGGGCACCATTTTTTCGATTAACCTTAGGTTTAAAATTGGGAATAAATCGATGTTGGAATACAGCAAACAAAAAGATGAAGCCTACATTAATCAAGAAGTGGCATCGTTAAAACTGTTGTTGGTAGACGATAACATGCTGAACCAGGAGGTGATCTCAGATCAGCTACGCGATTGGAACAAAGACATTAAGGTAGACATTGCCTCGAATGGCAAAGAGGCCATAGAAAAACTGGAGCAAAACAACTATGGCATTGTATTAATGGATGTGCAAATGCCCGAAATGGATGGTTTTGAAGCTACCAGGCACATTAGAAAGAAAATAAAGAATGCCATGCGCAATGTTCCTATCATTGCTATGACTGCCCATGCATTGGATGGTACTGCGGAGAAGTGTATTGAATCGGGAATGAACGATTATGTTTCTAAGCCGATTGATACCAATAAGCTATTTCGCAAAATCAACCGCCTATCTACCAAAACAAATGGAATAAATAAAGATCAATCTTCGTTTAAAATTGTGAATTTGTCGCACCTTGAAAAATTAACTAATAACGACAGTGGCAAAATCAAAAAATATATTGATATCTTTCTGAAAAATACGCCCCAGGATTTAAAGGTGCTTCATCAAATGCTGGAAGAAGACAATCATGAAGAGCTTGGGAAAACAGCACATAAGATGAAATCGGGCATTGCCTATATGGGCATTAAGGAAGTAGAAATGACCCTGGCAAGAATTGAGGAATGCCGGTACAAGAAAATGGATAAAGAACTGCTAACAAAAATGGTGAAACGAGTAGATCAATTTTGCTCTAGAGCCGTTTTTGAGTTGAACATAATTAAGAAAGACTTATGAATTGCATGATTGTAGATGATGATGAGCTTTCCAGAAACATTGTGGAAGACTTAATTGTTGAAACCGATTTTTTGACTTTAACCAACAGTTGCGACAATCCGGTAGATGCATTTAACATATTGCGTAAGGAGCAGGTTGACTTGATCTTTTTGGATGTGGAAATGCCCAAGATGAGTGGCATTGAAATGATTAAGAACCTTAACCCACTGCCTCAAATCATACTCATTACTTCGCATTCTGAATATGCCCTTGAATCGTACGAGTACGATGTTACCGATTTTATTCTTAAGCCTGTAAGTCACCCTCGTTTTCTTAAAGCAGTGTCTAAGGCAAAGGAACGGTTTGAGAGCAAACAGGGCAAAGTAGAAGAGCAAGACAGTAAAACCATCTTCATTAAAACCGATTCTAAATTGGTGCAGGTAAATACAGAAGATATTTTGTGGGTAGAAGCTCTTGGTAACTATGTAATGATTAAAACCAGCGATAAGAAATACACGGTACACAATACCATGAAGGAAATGGAAAGCAAATTGCCTTCCAACAATTTCATTCGCGTGCATCGATCCTTTATTGTTCGCCTTGATAAAATTGAGTCTATTGAAGATAACATTGCAGTAATTTCCAATAAACTCATCTCTATTGGTGGAGCTTATAAAGATGAGTTAAACAAGCGACTCAACTTCTTGTAGTACCCGTAAATAAGCAAAAGCATTCTCAAAAAGCCGGTAAATTTCATCATTGAAATTGCTGGCTTTGTCATTTTTAAGGGTCAGTTCATCACAATTGAATGTAACCTTTTTGATATCTATCGTATATTAAATCGGTAGTAAACACAATTTCTCATCTGCAAGTAACATGAAAGTGATTTGGAAGGTTAGCCTGTTCACCCTGGCTTTTTTCGCAACATCGTATAGCTTCGGAAACAATGCCGATGCTACTACACCTCCCGAAAACAGAGATTTCAATGGAAATTCATCTGTACAGGTGGAGGAAAAAATCATTGATTTTTATTATTCCACTCCTTCTGGCAACGCTGTGGGCGACCCCATCGAGTTTGTTAGTACGGTTAATTCTGGCGTTAATCCGGGGAATTACAGAATTTCATGGGATTTTGGTGATAATAAAACAAGCAATGAGCCCAACACTTCATACATGTATAGAGAACCTGGAGTGTATAATGTTACCCTTACTTTACTCAACCTGAACTCGGGTAAAAAAGATACCGCCACCCAAACCATTCGCATTGAGCCTCCTAGTTTCTTATTGACTTATAAGATGGGGCTATTTGCCGTTATTGTATTGTTTGCCTTCTTTAGTTTTAAAAGCTGGATGTCTATTCGCAGAAATGGCGTAGAAGAACAAGCGTAATACATTGTTCCTTTCATTGAATTTGTACATTCGCGTACAAATTTGAGTTATGGAAGTGAATGAAGCACTAACCTTCTTGCAATTAACACCTAATGCTGATACTGATGCCATAGTGGACCGGTGTGAAGAGATTTGTTTTGAAATAAAAGACTATGCCCTTCGCAATACAGTAGTGCCTCAATTGTTTCAACAGCGTATTCGTCGTTTATTAAAGGTGGCACAAGCTAAAAGCACGTTGCTACAACACTCCCAACCAACGGTTACTACCCCTACCATTCCTTTTGCAACAATGCCAGTATCACTTACCGAACACTTACGTTGGTACGAAAAGTGGGGTGCTGCCTTAAAATTGAAACTGGCCAACGCCCAAAATGAAGTGGAGCTGATTGCCCAAATGGAAGCACTGGTACAATTGCAAGAGCATTACCAACAAGGGTATTATACGCATTTTCAAGCCGTGCTTGATGCAGTTGAGGCGCAAGAGGTAAAGATTAGCGAGCAACAAGATTCGGGCGTTTTAATTCAAGCCATACAGCAACTGGAGTTGATGGGCGTTGCTGTTAACCATAAGCTGAATGGTGCCATTGATTGGGAAAGCACCGGTGCAGCACAACAATACCTGGTTCCGTTACTTACCGAGGCGCACCGTATTCATAAATGGATGCAATTACAAGGAAACTAGTCATTTTTTATGTCACTTCTTTTGCACTAACTTTGCAGTCAATTTCATGCCATGAGTTCCATTGAACAACTAAAAGAAAAGCTCGACCAAATCCATCAATGGCCTGAAGTATATATGTTTAAATTCATATTGCCGGCCGAGGTGGATAAGTTGGAACAGTTAAAAGCCATTTTCCCAAATGCTGATCAAAGTGTAAAGGAATCGGCAAAGGGTAATTTTTGGAGCTTTACTGCCCGCGAAATGATGGTGAATTCGGAAACGGTATTGGAACGGTATCAAGTTGTAAGTGCCATAGAAGGCATAATAGCATTGTAATATGGGCGATATATCATGGGCTTTTGTATTGGTATTTTTACGCAACCTGCTAATTGGTGGGGTAGTGGTATTCATCCTTTACAAACTGCTTTTGCGTGTAGTAGGAGGGAAGCCTTCCAAAACAAAGTACGCTAAACTACACCCCATTAATGAAGAAAAGGTACAGGGCACCGAGGTGTTGTTTTACTATGAACTATCGGAAAAGATACATGCCAAATTTCAAGTGTTGGATGCCAACTATAAGGTAATAGCCGTGTTGGTAGATGAAGAACAAATTCCAGGACAGTACCCTGTGCGTTATGATACAAAAGGGTTGGCTGATGGCGCTTATCTTTATCAATTGATTACCAACAAACAAAAAACCACCAAAAAGTTTGAAATAGGCAACAATTTAAGCGTATGACACGTATGGGGAATATGTTTTTGCGCATGCTGTTGCTTTCTTTTATTGCCCTGGTGGCTTTAACCACCTATGCGCAAGATAAACCCATGGTACATAGTGTAAAGGGCGATTTTAAGTTGCCCACCCCTTTAGGCGATGAGAATTTTAGGGAGTACATGAATGGCATTTCCGATTTCAACTTGTACTATCAATACCCATTTGCTGGCAACCTTACCATTGGTGCTGGTTTTAAGCATTCGTTGTATCGGGTAAACGATGTTCAAATTCCGGAAATAAGCGATGGAAAAATGGTATTGTATACCCCTTTCATTAAATTCTCGTACGAGAAGTTTACCAGCGATCGTATTTTTTATGATGTTGGCATAAAAGGAGGGTTTAGCACCATGGATTATAGCAGTGAAATTTGCGCCACCACGGGCATGCCGGGCTATAGCGATTCGGGGCTAAACATTGAGCCGCAAATGGGCATTTACCTAATTAGCCAGGACAACCTTGCTTTTGGCTTGTTGGCTTCTTACACCCTCACCATGATTGAGTTTACCCCTGAAAATGCATGCATCAGTTCCGATACCAATGCTACGGTTACGCTGCATGGTAACCGGGGGTTTATCCAAACGTTTAATATCGGGTTTGGTTTTTCAATGTTTATTCAAAAAAATTAATGTTTTAAGCATAAAAAAGCCCCCCGCTTCAAGCAGGGGGCTTTTGTGATGTATTGCGGTGTTATTCTTCCGTTTTATCTTCTCCTTCTTTGGCGTTGTCTTCCTTCGTCTTCTTTGCCGCTGTTTTTCGAGGTTTGGAGTTCTTAATAGTAATCTCCTCTTTTTTCTCGTCAAAGTCTACTTTTAACACATCTCCTTCAGTAATGTTAGACTTAATGATTTCCTCGGCCAACGGATCTTCCAGGTATTTTTGGATGGCACGCTTTAGTGGGCGTGCACCAAACTTGGAATCAAATCCTTTATCGGCAATGTAATCTTTGGCTTTGTCAGAAAGCTTGATGGTAAGCCCCAACTCATTTACACGCTTAAACAACTTCATCAATTCAATGTCGATGATTTCGTGAATGTTTTCACGGGTCAACGCATTGAAGAGTACTAAGTCATCAATACGATTCAAAAATTCGGGAGCAAACGCCTTTTTAAGTGCATTTTCAATCACGCTTTTTGAGTGGTCTTCTGCATTATCGCGCTTGGCTTTGGTACCAAACCCAACACCCTGACCGAAGTCTTGCAATTGGCGTGCACCAATGTTTGAGGTCATGATGATGATGGTGTTGCGGAAATCTACTTTTCTTCCGAGACTATCGGTTAGCTGACCATCATCTAATGCTTGTAGCAAAAGGTTGTATACATCAGGATGCGCTTTTTCAATTTCATCCAGCAGAATGATGGAGTAGGGGCGACGTCGTACCTTTTCGGTCAACTGTCCACCTTCTTCGTATCCTACATAACCTGGAGGCGCTCCTACCAATCGGGAAACGGCAAATTTCTCCATGTATTCGCTCATGTCGATACGAATCAAAGCTTCTTCGGTATCGAAAAGGAAACGGGCCAATTCTTTTGCCAACTGGGTTTTACCCACCCCTGTAGGACCAAGGAAAATGAAAGAGCCAATGGGCTTGTCGGGGTCTTTTAACCCGGCACGGTTACGCTGTATGGCCTTTACCACTTTTTCAATGGCTTTGTTTTGGCCTATTACACGTCCCATTAATTCTTCATTCATCTTGCGCAGGCGGCCACTTTCTTTCTCAGCAATTCGCTGTACCGGAATGCCTGTCATCATGGCTACTACTTCCGCCACATTGTCTTCGCTCACTGTTTCGCGGTGGGTACGCGATTCTTCTTCCCACTTGCTTTTGGCCGATTCAAGGTCTTCAATCAGTTGCCTTTCTGTATCGCGAAGCTTGGCTGCTTCTTCGTACTTCTGGCTGCGTACCACCTTGTTTTTTTCTTCCTTAATGTCTTCGATCTTCTTCTCAATTTCAATGATGTTCTTAGGCACATTGATGTTGGTGATGTGCACCCTCGAACCTGCTTCATCCAATGCGTCGATGGCCTTGTCGGGCAGGTGGCGATCGGATATGTAGCGACTGGTAAGGCTTACACAAGCCTCAATGGCTTCTTCGGTAAATCGAACATTATGGTGGTCTTCGTATTTTTCTTTGATGTTGTGAAGAATCTGAATGGTTTCTTCAATGGTGGTAGGTTCTACCAACACTTTTTGGAACCTTCTTTCCAACGCACCATCTTTTTCAATGTACTGACGGTATTCGTCGAGTGTGGTAGCACCAATGCATTGAATTTCTCCACGGGCCAGGGCAGGCTTAAACATGTTGGAGGCATCCAACGATCCTGAAGCGCCACCAGCACCAATGATGGTGTGTATCTCGTCGATGAATAAGATCACATCGGGCGATTTTTCCAACTCATTCATCACCGCTTTCATGCGTTCTTCAAATTGGCCACGGTACTTGGTACCTGCTACCAACGATGCAAGGTCGAGCGCTACAATGCGCTTGCCAAACAACACACGCGAAACTTTGCGTTGTACAATGCGCAGGGCAAGTCCTTCGGCAATGGCCGATTTACCTACCCCGGGTTCTCCAATTAAGATGGGGTTGTTTTTCTTTCTACGACTAAGAATCTGCGAAACGCGTTCAATTTCCTTCTCACGCCCTACAATAGGGTCGAGTTTTCCGTCTTCCGCCAGTTTGGTAAGGTCTCTACCAAAATTGTCGAGCACGGGGGTTTTTGATTTGGAATCGGATGGCTTGCGCGAACCGCCGCCACCAAATCCACTTGCTCCCGCATCATCATCATCGTCATCGGCAGTGCTGCCGGGAAACTCAGATTTAGGGTCTTCCGACTCTGATAACATCATGTCTATCTCCTCTTTAATGGTTTCGTAATCTACATTGAATTGCTTGAGCGATTGGGTGGCCACATTGTCGTCTTCCTTTAAGATGGATAACAACAGGTGCTCTGTACCAATCATATTGCTTTTATAAAGCTTGGCTTCCAGGTAGGTAATCTTCAATACCTTTTCGGCCTGGCGTACCAACGGTATATTTCCGAGGTTAACCGCTTTGGTAGAAGTTGCCTTGATAGAGTTTTCCACCATCTTGCGCAATTCCATTAAATCGATGTTTAAGCGTTTCATCAACTTAATGGCCATGCCTTCTCCTTCGCGAATAATGCCAAGCAACAGATGTTCTACACCGATGTAATCGTGTCCAAGACGCAGTGCTTCTTCACGACTAAAGGTAATTACATCCTTCACCCTGGGTGAAAATTTTGCTTCCATAAATAAATCCCTTTCTTCTTTATAAACGTTCTTCGCCCCAAAATAGTTTTCTACCCCTCTAATTTAGCTGTATTTAGCAGCATTTCAAAAATATAAATAAGGGAGTTGTACCGTTTGTTGAAAAAACCATTTTTATCAACAAAAAATTGTTAGTAATTCCCCCTTTTTTCATGCCTCTTTTCAGCCATAAAATGGGTATTTTCGGGCTTCCTTAAATTGGATAGCAAATATTGTGCAATAATTTAAAGTAAGACATTATGGCAGAAGGAGAAAAAATTATCCCCATCAACATAGAAGAGGAAATGAAATCGGCCTACATCGATTATTCGATGTCGGTGATTGTTTCTCGTGCTTTACCGGATGTGAGAGATGGCTTAAAGCCGGTGCACCGTAGGGTATTGTACGGCATGTTGGAGTTGGGGGTAAGGGCCAGCAGCTCCTATAAAAAATCAGCAAGAATAGTTGGGGAAGTACTGGGTAAGTACCACCCCCATGGCGATACTTCGGTTTACGATACCATGGTACGTATGGCCCAGGAGTGGTCGTTGCGCTACCCGTTGGTAGATGGCCAGGGTAACTTTGGCTCGATCGATGGTGACAGTCCGGCAGCCATGCGTTATACCGAAGCACGCTTGCGCAAGATTGCGGAAGAGTTGCTTTCTGACCTCGATAAAGACACGGTAGATTTTTCGCCCAACTTTGATGATACGCTTAACGAGCCTACAGTACTGCCTACTCGTATTCCCAACCTTATTGTAAATGGTGCCAGTGGTATTGCTGTGGGTATGGCCACCAATATGCCGCCTCACAACTTAAGCGAAACGGTAGATGCTACTGTGGCTTATATTGACAATAGAGAGATTGATATTGAAGGGTTGATGCAGCACATTAAGGCGCCCGACTTTCCAACCGGAGGTATTATTTATGGGTATGAAGGTGTAAAAAATGCCTTTGAAACTGGTAAGGGCAAAGTGGTAATGCGTGCCACTACCAGCTTTGAACAAAACAAAACCGGTAGGGAGGTAATTATTGTTACCGAAATTCCTTACATGGTAAACAAGGCCGAAATGATTCGCAAAACGGCCGAGTTGGTGAACGATAAAAAGATTGATGGCATTTCGGACATCCGCGATGAATCGGATCGTAAAGGAATGCGTATTGTATACGAATTGAAGCGCGACGCTATTCCTAACGTAGTGCTGAACAAGTTGTTTAAGTACACCCAATTGCAATCGTCGTTTAGTGTGAACAACATTGCCCTGGTAGGCGGTAAGCCCGAAGTGCTTAACATTAAAGACATGATTGCCAACTTTGTGGAGCACCGCCACGAAGTAGTAGTACGCCGCACACAATACGAATTAAGAAAAGCCGAAGAGCGCGCACACATTCTTGAAGGCTTGTTGATTGCGTTAGACAACCTCGATGAAGTGATTGCACTTATTCGCGCTTCGCGCACGCCAGAGGATGCAAGAGATGGTTTAATGGGCCAGTTTAACCTGTCGGAAATACAAGCCAAGGCCATTTTGGACATGCGACTGCAAAAGCTTACCGGACTGGAGCGCGATAAGATTAAGGAAGAGCATGCCGAGTTAATGAAGTTGATTGAGCACTTAAAATCCATCTTGAACAATGAAGATATGCGGATGGATATTATTAAGGAAGAGTTGGCCGAGGTAAAAGAGAAGTATGGCGATGAAAGAAGATCGGTAATTGAATACTCTGCCGATGAAATGCGTATTGAAGATTTGATTCCCAACGATGAAGTGGCCATTACCATTTCGCACATGGGTTACATTAAGCGTACTGTGCTTAGTGAATACAAAGTGCAAAACAGGGGAGGTGTAGGCTCTAAAGGAAGTACTACCCGCGATCAAGACTTTTTAGAGCATTTGTTTGTATCGAAAAACCACAACTACCTGCTCATTTTTACCGAAAAAGGAAAATGCTTTTGGATGCGGGTGTTTGAAGTGCCTGAAGGCACCAAGATATCGAAAGGACGTGCCATCCAAAACCTTATTAATATAGAACAAGATGATAAGGTGTTGGCTTATATTAATGTGCAAGACCTGAAAGACGAAGATTACATCAACAACAATTACATTGTAATGTGTACCAAAAACGGGGTGATTAAGAAAACCACGTTAGAGGCGTACTCACGCCCTCGTCAAAACGGTATCATTGCCATCAACATTCGCGAAGGCGATCAGTTGTTGGAAGCCAAGCTTACTTCGGGCGAAGATGAAATACTGTTGGCGGTAAAATCGGGCCGTGCCATTCGTTTTAACGAAAGTACTGTACGCCCAATGGGGCGTAATGCTTCGGGAGTACGTGCCATTAAAATGGGCAGCGATACCGACGAGGTAGTGGGCATGATTGCCATTGAAGATGCTGCTGTACAAACGGTATTGGTGGTATCGGAAAAAGGATATGGTAAGCGTACTTACCTGAACGACCCTGAAGATGGAGAGCCGGTATACCGCATCACCAACCGTGGTGGTAAAGGGGTGAAAACCCTTAATGTTACCGATAAAACGGGCGAGCTGATTGCCATAAAGAGTGTTACCGATGATGATGATTTGATGATCATCAACAAATCGGGCTTAACCATTCGTATGCACGTGGCCGACCTTAGAACCATGGGCCGTGCCACACAAGGGGTACGTTTAATTAACCTGAAAGGAAACGACGCCATTGCTGCAGTAGCCAAAGTAGATCGTGGAGAAGATGAAGACGAAGAAATGCTAGAAGGAGAAGAGGGAGTAGAAGGCACTACTGAGGGCGAAGGTTCGGCCGATGCCAATAACGCTGAAAGCACTGATACACCTGATGATGCAGGCAGTGATGAAGGAGGTGAAGAATAGAATGGCAAGGAAATTGCTAATGAAGATGTGGAATTAATTTTAAATTTGCATCGCAATTAAAAGAACATCAAATCATTTGATCATGAAAAAAGTACTGTCGTTCGCATTATCGCTAGCTACCGTTGCTGCCTTTGCACAGCCGGCCAAAGTGGTAAATGCCTATAACTACATGAAGTCGGGAGAGCTGGATAAAGCTAAGGAAAACATTGACGCGGCTTCAGCACACGCTAAAACAGGAGCGCAAGCTAAAACCTGGTATTATAAAGGAAACATTTACTTCTCCATCTTTGGTTCGCAAGATGTGGAAATTCGCAACTTGCACGAAGATCCGTTAAGGGTAGCGGGCGAGTCGTATAAAAAGGTGTTTGAACTCGATACCAAAGATCGTTACAGCAGCGACATTAAAAAGAACTTGCGCATTGGAGAAAACATGCTGTTAAATGCCGGGGTACAAATGTTTAACGAAAAGCAATACAAAGAAGCTTTTCAGGCATTTGAAACCACCATTTTTATTGCCGAAATTTTAGGTGTAACCGATACCCTTGCCATATACAATGCCGGGTTGGCTGCCGAACGATCGGAAGATTATGACAATGCCATTAAGTACTACACACAGTGTGCTGATATGGGGTATAAAACCTCTAACATGTACAACTTTATTGTTTACTTGTATCAAAAACAAGGCAAAGACGATGAAGCCTTAAAAGCATTGAAAGAAGGACGCGAGAAAAACCCGAACGATCAAAACCTTATTATTACCGAGTTGAACTATTACTTGAAAGAGGGAAAGTTTGAAGAGGCTGAAAGCAACTTGAAGTTGGCCATTGAAAAAGACCCCAACAACCCCATTTTGTTTTTCTCTATTGGTAGTGTTTACGACAACCTTAAAAAGTACGAAGAGGCCGAAAAAGCTTATGCCAGTGCTTTGCAGTTGGATGCCGAGTACTTTGATGCCAACTATAACCTTGGTGCATTGTACTTTAACCAGGGGGTTGAAAAAAACAACAAAGCCAATGAAATTGAAGACGACAAAGCCTATAAGGCAGCCATTGAAGAGGTAAATGCCATCTTTAAAAAAGCATTGCCTTACCTTGAAAAGGCAGAGCAGTTGAAGCCAGATGATAGAAATACATTGGCTTCGCTAAAGCAATTGTACGCCAGGTTAAGCATGACTGATAAGTACAATGTGGTAAACGAAAAGCTAAAAAACTAGTTATAATTGATATCAAAAAAGGGGCTTCTTAACGATGCCCCTTTTTTTTGTTTAAAATACGTACTACATCGTATAGCGGCTAATGCAACATGGCATTAGATTTGTTATATTGACCCAGGAAAATAAGCACTACTACTATGAAACAGCTGTTCACTCTTTTCTTAGCCTTTGCCGTTACATGTGTTATGGCGCAAGATAGCAAGGTTACCTCTGGCATGGTAAACTACGATGGCGGCCAGTATAAAGAAGCCCTCAACAACTTTAACGAAGCGCTGGGCGCTCCTGACCTGCTTAAACCAAAAAATGCTACAAAGGGCTATTTTTACCGGGCCAAAACGCGCATTGCCTTAATGCGCGAAGAAGCAAAAGCCGGTACAGTAAGCGATCAGTTTGCCATATTGAATGCTTACGAAGATTTAAACAAAGCATTGAAGCGCGACGATGGCAAGCTGCGCCAAAAAATACTGGCCGAAAAGAAACTGATTAACCCCATGTTACTACAAGCGGGGTTAATGTTGCTGAACAGCAGCTATAGCGCACAAGGAAGTGGCGATTACATTAACACCCTGTACCTTACCATTACCCGCTACATGGAGGCGAGCATTGAAATAGATCCTTATAACTACCTGCCTTACGATATGCTGGGACAAACATTCCTGGGTATGAAAGATACGGTGCAAGCCTACAAAAACTTTACAAAAGGCATTACTACGTTCGAAAAAAATGTGCATAAAAGGCCCGATTTGATGTGTGCCTATATGTACTACCGCAAGGCATTGATAGAGCGTTATCAAACCGGCGATTTAAACGCTGCTCTTGCCACTGTGCAGGGCGGTAAGCTGGTAGTAAAAGGGGAGTGGGATAAGCTGAAAGCCAATAAAGATAGCTACGATGCCACCACCTGGGGGCAACTGAAGCAGCAGTACGATTATGCCATGGAGGACCTGGGCAAATTTGAACTCGACATTTACCTGAACTACCCCGATAAGTTGCAAGAAGCCCTACAGGCGTTTGAAGCCAGCGTGGCTAAAGAACCCAACAACTACACCATACATGTGGCCTATGCGCAGCTGTTGGAAAAAACAGATGCTGATAAGGCAGAAGTTATGTACAAAAAAGCCATTGCAATAGACGATACTAAGTTATTGGCACTGTTTAACCTGGGTGCTTTGTATGTAAATAGAGGGGTGGCGTTGTACCAAATGGCCAACGAAACCGACGATTTTAATAAAGCTGATGCCCTGCAAAAAGAAGGCAATGGTTGGTTTAAAAAGGCCTACGAGCCGCTACAAAAAGCACAGGCCATTGAGCCATGCGATGCCATTGTTCTTAAAACGCTCATGCAAATAACCATGAACCTCGAGTTGATGGACGATTTTAAGAAGTACAAGGCCCTAAAAACGGAGTGTGGGCTGTAATCGAACAACGATTGCCCGTTGTTGGTGAAATCGGCAAAGGCAATGTGCTTACTTTTGCAAGTATTTGTTACCTTCATGGCACTAAAGCAAATGCACTATGAGCCACAAAAGCGTTGTTTGGATACAAATTCCTGCCACTGAGTTAGAACGAGCCATGCTGTTTTACCATGAAGTATTTGGTTTCCAGTTTTTTATGGAAGAACTCAACGGCATTCCTCATGCTATGTTTAAGGAAGATTTGAGTGGGCAAAAACCCATTCATGGTGCATTAATTGAAGTGGCCGAACTGCCCGAAGAGGGGGTAGGGCCAAGGTTGTTTTTTGATGCCTCAGGAAAATTCGACGAAATGCAAGAAGCCATTGAGCGCAATGGGGGCAAGGTAATTATTCGAAAAACGCTGATTAAAGATCGCGGCCATGGCAGGTTGGCACTTATTCCTAAAACCTATATCGACGATGCCCAGGGCTACTACGCCCAGTTTTACGATTCGGAAGGCAACCGCATGGGCTTGTATGGCCGAAGTTAAGATCAACGCTTCACACGCACAGTACCGGTAGGGGATTTCATGTAATACTATTTCACATTATTTAACAAATGCTTGCATCCTTTATTCATTAAGGGTTGTAGCGTATTTATTCGTTTGAAATGTTATTTCTTAATTACTTTATGTAGTTAACTACATATATATTGCTTATATTTGCGTAGTCAACTACATAAATGCAATGGAAAACGAAGATTTTGTTAAAGAATTAGGGTATTTGGGGTTTACCATGCGGTTAAAACGCATTAGCGATGCCATGATGCACGAGGGTAGGCGCTTGTACAGCGAGTTGGATGTAGACATAGAACCCAACTGGTATGTGGTGTTTAAACTCTTAAAAAAGCACGACAGGTTGGGGGTTACTGAAATAGCAGAGAAGCTACAAATGTCGCACCCCTCGGTAATTACCATTACCAATAAAATGATGAAGGCCGGCTACCTGGAGTCGGAGCGCGATAAGGAGGATACGCGCAAGCGGGTGCTGGAGCTTTCGGCAAGGGCACTAAAAAAACTGCCCGAGTTTGAAGCCATATGGGATGCCGGCACTGCGGGCATGGTAAAAGCGCTGGAGGGGTTAGATGCCTTGAATTTTATTGAAGCGGTAGAGCAGCGGTTTTTGCACCACAAAGGCTTTAAAGATAGAACCTTAGAACAATTGAAATAATAACTTAAAAAATGGATGCGATAATGGAACAAGTGATTGTAGACATCATTGCATATGATGCACAATACGCCAAAGATTTTGCCACGTTGAATTACGAGTGGCTGGAAAAGTATTTTTACATTGAAGATTACGACCGGAAAGTACTCGATCATCCTGAGCAGTATATTATGGAACCGGGCGGCCAAATTTTGTTTGCCCGGGTAGGGAATGCAATTGTAGGCACGGTGGCCTTAATAAAACGCGGGCCAGGCGAGTATGAGCTGTCGAAGATGGCGGTTACCGAAACCTACAAGGGCTTGCGCATAGGGCAAAAGCTAATGTATGCTTGTATAGATTATGCCGGCCAGCATGGGGTGCAACGGTTGTTTTTAGACTCGAACCGCAAATTAACTCCAGCACTTAGCTTGTATAAAAAGGTAGGGTTTAAAGAAATTCCACACCCGGGCGATACGCCTTACGAACGCTCTGACATACGCATGGAGTTGTGGCTGTAATAACTGAAATATTAGGCTATGCAGCCCTGGGCATTAGTTTGCTTTCGGTAAACATGAGCAATATGCGCAAATTCAGGTGGCTGCACCTGTTGGCCAGCTGCATTTACCTGGTGTATGGCTGCATGATTGGTGCTACGCCATTGGCGGTGGGTGCGGGGTTGTTTGCTTTAATACATTGTTATCGGTTGCATCAATTGTATAAACTCACCTAACTACGGGTGCTGCATTAACAATAGCACCAGAAGCGATTAATAGAATAACGCAATGGAAATTCGAAAAGCGAGTAAGGCGGATAGTGCGCAGTTGTGGGCCATTTACCAGCAGGTAATTGCTGGCGAAGATGTGTTTATGCATACGGCCGATACTACTTATGAGGTGTTTGAAGCGTATTGGATGGCGCCCGATACGCGCACGTATGTGGCGGTAGAGGGCGATGCGGTGTGTGGCAGTTATATATTGCGCGATAATAAAGCAGGGCTGGGCAACCACATTGGCAATGCAGGGTATATGGTAAGTGAAAAGTTTAGAGGAAGAAAAATAGGAAAGCTGCTGGGCGAGCATTCGTTGGCCGAAGCCAAACGGCTGGGTTATGAAGCCATGCAATACAACGAGGTGGTGGCTACCAATAAAGGCGCCATAAAGCTGTGGCAGCAATTGGGTTTTGAAATTGTGGGCAAAAGCCCTGGTGGATTTCGCCACCGCAAATATGGTAGGGTAGATTTGTTGGTAATGTACCGCACCTTATAGCACCATTGTATTTATTGTAATTACTCAAAACCTTAGGATATGGGGGATGGTTGCAGAAAACCTAATTTAACATAATGTTAATTATACGACAAAACGCATCAACATTGTCTTTAAGGCCAATGTGCGTTTAGATCAGTATAATGCACATTATGTCGGTCGCTTCGCTGCCTGGTTTACTGCAACCAGGTAAATTAATTGCACGTGCCATCGCTTGATGAAAATTTCGTTAGCGTTTTCTCCTATAATTAGTCGTTATGCTAAATTGCCCCACGGCTTACGCTATTTGTTTCAAATTCTTTTGGTTTTTGATAACCAAAAAATTTGCGCACAAATCCAGCCTCCTCATCAGCCCAATGCTTACACACATGCCGTGTTTCTTTTTTTGCCTACGCACGAGAAAAATTTATTCTTTTAAAATTCGTGTGTACGGTAAATTGTACAGGAATTAAAATTCTGTGCGATTGTCAGGGATTTGGTTTCGTGTGATTTGACAGATTTGGTTGTACCAGCGACATAATTGATTTTTAAAGTGCTGGTGAATGCTAAAACATTTCGTAGTTAGCGGTTGTCAAATTTCTAACTGTGGTGTACGTTCATTTTGCCTTGATGCAAAACGAACCAAAAAATCAAGAAAAAACAATCCTATCCGCCCGCCCTTTGTGTCTTGTCCGCTTGGCGGACTAGCCGCTGTCGCGGCCACATCAAAGCCCGGAACGCGGCTCTTTGATGCAGCCACAAATTCACCCCAGCCCACGCCCGGTGTTTTTTCAGGCCGGCGCGCAAGCCCATCCATTTCCTATAACTAAGGAGAATCATCTTCCAGTATTCGCTTTGTCTGACGGACAAGGTTAACATATAATTCCTCCTTTTCTTCGTAACTCATACTTAAAACGGTACGGTTGGGTGGGTTCATCGCTTGGTAAACGTTCAGGACAGGAAATTCCTCAAATAAACATGGTTTAACAATAACAATTAGAATAACTGCACCATCTTCTTCTGCTGCTTTTAGCAACGGAGGTAATTCATCTGTAGCGATAAAATCAGAACCAAGAAAATCTGTACTAACTAATAAGATTGCAACCTTTGTCTCATTGATTGCTTTTTGAATTTCCTGCTTCCATTTTTGCCCCGGCGATATCTTGCTGTCGTCCCAAAAATCAATTTGATTCAAGAAAGGTTTAAAATGCCGCTGAATGTCGGCTAAATAATCTTTATCGGCATGGCTATAACTGACAAAAACCCGGCTACGAGATCGTTCTTTTTTCGATCCAAATTTTTGGTGTACGATCCTTGGCAGAGTATTTATCTCCTGTTCAATATAGAACAAAAGCTTTTCTGCTGTGATTTCATAGCGACAAGATGGCTTAGGCTTCCCACCATGTGACTTATCCCGGTGATCTTGTAAATTGTCTGTGATAAGGGTTTTTATTTCATCTAAAAAAACAGCTTTAAATTCAGCCGAATAGAAGTCCATCAACCTGCTACTTAACTCATGAAAGGTGTCTATTGCTTGCGCATTATTGGAGCCATTTATTTTCCGGTCAAAAAATTGTTTAGCCTCCTCTCTAATCACTTGTTCATCCGGTTTCATATTTTCGATTTAAATAATCAATGGATATACCTTATTTCCTTTTTTTAGTTGGGCCTACTTTGATTTTTTCAACAACAGTAGTTGATGGCCTTCTTTTTGCTTCATTAATCGTAATAAACCTCCCTGTTTTGGCATCTCTGCCTCTTTTGCTTGTTTTAGACATAATATTTAGTTTTTAGAATGAATTGTAGAACAAAGATACTTTTTCGTAGAATAAAAAATAGATTATGTTGATAAATTTCAAAAAATGTTAATTACTTTTGTTACATGAAAACGTTGCATGAGAATCAGAGTAAACTACTCGATATTCTTCGGAAGAACATAGAAAACCCTCTTACCATGTTGGAGTTAATGGAGGAACTCAATGTTTCTTCTACAAGTGTGGTACACCATCATATCCAGCAGCTTGAAAAAAAGGGTTACCTAAAACGAAACCCCAGCAATCCTCGTGATTATCAAATTCTTGGTGATCCCGAAAAGCCTATTACTTACATTAATAAGTATGGTTTAGCACAGGCAGGTCAAAATGGGTCTATTCTTGACGGTAGTCCGGTAGATCGTATTCCTATCGCATCTCGCCTTTTGAAATTTCCTGCCGATCAAGCCTTTATTGTGGTAGCCAAAGGCGATTCAATGAAACCTGATATTAGTTCAGGAGATATTGTGATTGCCCAAAAACAAAAGGACGCCAGCAATGGCGATATTGTCGTTTGCGTGAATAACGAAGAAGCTTTAATCAAAAGAATTTATAAACAGGATAAAACGGTATTCCTTCATTCAATTAACCCAAAGCATAGACCATTCCTTGCGAGTGAAGATTTCAGGGTTGAAGGAGTAGTTAGAAATATCATGAAATATCATTGACTTACAACTTTAAGAATGTAAATTTATCACCATGAATGTCCGACTAACCAAAGAGCAAAAGATCAAGATTCTTAATTCTGATGATGTCTACAACGTCATGCAGCAGATTCTTTTGCGGGAAAACAAAGTTCGCAGGAATCAGGAGCATTTTTGGGTGATTGGGTTGGACAGTAAACACAAAATCCTTTTCATCGAATTGGTAGGGCTTGGTGCAACAAATCGTGTGAACGCTGACCCACCGGACGTATTCCGAATGGCCATTTATAAGTTAGCCGTAAGGCTTATTTTGGTTCATAACCACCCAAGCGGTTCAGTAGAGCCTTCAAAAGGTGACTTGGATTTTACAGACCGTATGCTGAAAGTTGGCAAGCTCATTAACATCGAAGTAATTGACCACATTGTAATTTCCGAAAAGGCATATACAAGTTTTGAAACTGCCGGAATCATGGAACAGCTTCGCAAATCAGGCATGTTTGAAGTAGTGGAACGCGAAAAGGTGGAATTACAGGAGTGGAAGATTAAAATGGAGCAGCAGCATGCTCAACATGAAGAAAAGCTAGCCATTGCACGTAAGATGAAAGCCGAGGGCATGGATGAGAAGCTCATCAAGAAAATGACAGGGCTTTATATGCACGAGATTCGGAAGTTGTAAACGTTTTACTTTATCCCGGATAATTGCCACTAAAGGTATTTATGGTGGTTAAAATCATCCAATATACTCCCATAAGACTGATTACAATCCCCAAAAGACCCAACAAAGTAACTCCAATCGGTTGATCTCCAAAAATCTTCTTCGAAAAGGGTAATTCAATATCCTTATAAGAAAAGGGAACTTTTATATTTTCGGATGTTTTTCTCATTGGTTCATTAGGAACTCTCATCAGGGTAAATACTATTCCAAACAGAATTGGAAAAAGGCAAGCACTAACAAAGTTAGCTGATGGAAGATTAAAGTATCCAATAGTTGCAATTGCCAAAAGAATCAAGCTATATACTTTATTTACCCAAATGAATCGCATTATCTCTTGTATTTTTTCCATAGCAAAAATGGGATAGCAGGTATAATAAAATACCAATTAGCTATGTAAATATCAAATGCGCGTTGAGAAAAATTATTCTTCTAAATTCTTACCTTATGAAATATGCGGTGTTTGTACGTGTTTTTGTAACTTAGGAAAAAATAAGATACATGAAAAAAACTGTAATTATTTATCTCGGAGTTTTGTTTAGCTTGATAGTTCTAGCCTCGTGTGGTTGCAAAAATGAATCCACAAAAAATTCTGAATCAACCGAAGCATCTTCCATAACAAAGGATGATCTTCGTGCGAAATGTTCTGATTGTAATGGTTCGGGTACATGCTCGATTTGTGCAGGAACAGGAATCCAAGCATGTATGAATCATGATTCTAATGGCAATGGAACATGTTTTTTGTGTGATAATAAAATGCAATACCAATGTGCGAGCTGTTGGCCTGCTGGCCAGTGCAAAAAATGCGATGGAGAAGGGTATTATTAAGTGCTATGGGAAGAAAAAACGCCATAATAGGGCAATTCTTCGGATATAAAATACTCTGGGAAATTCTTCATTAGATTGTTTATTCCTTCAAATAAAATAAATTTTTCTCTCCCCTTTTGGTCGGGCCGCCATGCCCTCCCCTATACAACATACTCTACCCTGTTTTAAATTGGCTCACTCCCCTACCCTTCGGTTCGGGGAATCGCCCATTTAATCAGTGCAAAGTAACATAACGCAATTTCATTATGAAACGAAAGGAACGTTTTTGAACGCTAAACGATTTCCTTGCGATAAAAATATTCAGATTATTTTGCACTCATTCCTTGATTACATGTACTGCTTGTACATCACCATCTTCATCCATAATTATAGCTGCGTATTGCCCGGACGGTAAGCCTGTTAAATCAATTTCAACTTCCCTTCTAGCCGGGCTGACATCAACATGCCTTCCGATATTCGGATTTCCTATTTTTCGTAATTCTATAGCTACAATTTTTACCTGCGGTTTAGTTAGAATAAACTTCATATTGGTCAAAGCCGGATTAGGCAGCACCAGTACTTTTTCAGGAGTGGCAGTAGGATCAGTAACAGCCCTGCAATTTGTAGTTATGATGCCCTCACGCTCAATGTTAGCCGCACACATTTGCGCCAAACCACGTATATGTACCCCCCCATAATGGTCATTATCCGCAGGAAAATTGATTTCCTTATTAATATAAAACTCCATAAGAATTTCATATACCCCATCTCCCATTGAACCGGGAGTATTATCAAACTTGCACAGTGGAATCCAGTTTTTAGCCGCTCGCTGCGCCGGTGCCAAATTATTTCCAGGTGGGCCTCCAACATTTTCGTTAAATGTATCCCCATTATTATAGGTGGCACTAATTGGGGTATCATACCATCTATAAATGAGTCTGGAAAAGGTATTTTTAAAACGTACCATCTGATAGTCCTCGAAGTATTGATTATTCGTAATCACTCCGGTAATGTCCGAATAGTATTTATTATACAATACAGGAAACTCCAGATCAAGGCCACCGGCGTACCACATCTTCTCTATTCCCTGGTCTGTTTTATGCTTCCATTCTGCCCAGCGGTTATCGCGTTCGAGCTGCCATCCGTTGTGGTACCACACGTACGCATTTGATCCTTGTACAGAATCAAATATTCCTCCGTAATCGATAAGATAAGCGCGTGCCATACGCACCACTTTTACACCATAATCCGTTCTGTCCCGGTTTGCGAGGTAGGCATACAATAATGAAGTTCCAAATGGAGCCTGAAGATTGACCTCCATAATTTCTTTCTCCGTATGCGAATCGCATTGACCGAGTTGACATGATCTTTGGATCTCAGCTCTGGTATCCGGACATTCATGTGGTTTACACATACATTCATTACCGGTTCCTCTCCAAAAGTGAAGCATTAAAAAATCCAATACTTGCTGGTTGCTTGTATTTATCCATTCGGCAAACTCGCCAACCGTTGTAAATCCATTAAATTCATTAGGATTTGATGGATGCACCGGTGGGAGATTCAAATGAGCTATAGACTTCTCTTCTACCATCACTACAAAATGTGTCATGGCCGTAAGAACACGACCATGCCACGGCACAACATCTTTAAACCAATACGGATCGGGTAATGGGGTACCGGGAAATTTATCCGCCCTGGCATGCTGCACCAGAGTAGCTTTCCTCATAAATTCGTATAAATACTTTTTATCGCAGGTAGCTTCATACATAACCAACAATGCATCTAATGACCCGGACAAGGTGCTTCCTAAAAGGTGCTGTTGCCACTTTGAATAAGTCTGACCAGGTGAAATGAAGTTTTCATTGAGATGCATATCATATGCGTTCCATTTGGCCCATTCTAGTTCGTAGTAGTCCTCGTATACTTCGTCAAACTTTTCATTGATTTTCAAGTCTCCATACTGTGTTTGGGCAATAAGAGGATAAGATGTAACCGCCAGGAAAAAAAGTAGTAGTTTTTTCATAATAAAAGATTTAAATAATTAATGTAGTTAGTAGAATTGTTTAAATGTAAACTCTATTACCACACTTTGTCAATACGTAAAAACACGTGTTTTTGAGGAGAAGATATGTTTAAACTATTAATACTTTTGCTTACTTTCGGAGAAACACTGGTGGTATTGGGTAGAAAATGTGAAGATAAGCTCGATTCAGGAATTGCAATAAAAGAATAAATTTTTCTCTCCCCTTTTGGTCGGGCCACCAGGCCCTCTCCTAAAAAAAAGAAATACAACATACTCTACCCTGTTTTAAATTGGCTCACTCCCCTACCCTTCGGTTCGGGGAATCGCCCATTTAATCAGTGCAAAGTAACATAACGCAATTCCATTATAAGAGAAAAGTGTGGTAGAGAGCGTATAGGGCGTATTTGGGAAATATTCAGCTGTAGCGTGCTATAAGCGCCTGTGGTGGCAACGGTATTCTATTCAAGCTATTTATGGAAACTATACTTCTTTACACCAGGCTCAGGAAGTTTTAGGCAAACAAAATGTGTTAAGCGATTTACGGGTAATGCTGCGTAGTGATTTGAAGCAATTTTTATAGGTGCTGTATTTTGGCGTATTTCGGTGCAATGTGTTGGATGGAATTTTTTATGGGAATTTTGAGGGGTGAATTTTTGTTGGAGTTATTTTAAATCGTTCTATATATAGGGAGATTTCAACTAAAAGCTAAGTAACACTAAGCTTTTTTCAACCGTTCTCTCACCTCTTGCATTACTTCAGGTTTGTTAAGAAGAAACTCAACTGTAGCACGAACCAGTCCGGTTCGTTTCTTTTTCATACATACTCGAATTAATCCACCAGGATTTAAAGGAAACCCATTAAAGCCAGCATAGTCAATGATTACTGGACTCAGATAGTCAACCTGCTTTGGATCATTACAATACTCCCACTTCCCTCCTAGAACATTGATAATTGTTTCTCCAAAGAATAGCAATATCGAGGTTCTTCTTTCATCCGTTACTTCCGTAGCCGAGGCCAACCATTCCTCAATTTGGTCGCATTCTTCCAACTCCATTTTCACACGATCACTAGTAATAATTGAAGAAATCCCACTCATAAATTTCTCCTTATTTTCCATTGCTTTTGTAAACTCTTCTTCTGTTATATCCATTTAATATTCTATTACTGTTATGCCGTTATCTCTTAACTCTTGGATTAATTTTTGATTGTTTGGTGATCCAAACAAGTGCCATTCAATATCTAAATCAAGTTTTGTTCGAGCTAGTTCTATATCCTTCTCAATTTGTTCGCGTATGAACTTACTGTTTTTAAGCGGTCCGGACTTAATTTCTCGTGCCACATTGTCGAGGAAATTGTCGACTTTCCTTAGCACTTTGTTCCCATTAACAATTGGCCAGAAATTTTTCGGTTCTCCTCCTAACAATTCCTGGAACGTTTCTTCAGTTATCGCACCAATTTTTCTATTGATTGCTAATGTATCATATTTCTTGAAATATTTCTCCTGATCAGCCCCTGGGTTCTTGCTATGATATTTCTTCCAGGCAGCCAGTCTACGATCAATATGAGCCTGATTATTCGGGTCTAATATTTCCCGCATAACATCTATCTTATTCTTATTAACCACAGCCCCTACATTTCCGGCTTCTTCTTCCAAGTGGAGGAATCGTTTGAAGTCTCCATCAGCCAATTGTGCATTACGGCTTTCCTTTTTCAGAAATTCGAGGTAAAGTTCGTATAGTCTATTTCCATTACCATCAGCAGCATCTGCTACAATCTTCGATTGCAATTCAGGATCTAGCATAATTCTTCGAAGGAAATGCTGATTACCCTTGGCATTTTTCGAAATAGACTGCAATACAATGTGTAGGTCATGGACTCCAGTACCTTGATTTTTGAAAACAGCAGCCGTAATTGTAATGAAGTCATCCGTTTTCGGAAGTAGCGATGAGAGTTCCTCCAGTGCCATTCCTATCTTAGGGTTGACAATCGAACTTGTTGCTATTTTGTTTAGTGTAAGCACATCAACACCTTTGGTCATCAAACGTTCAAAGAGCTTTGGAGAGGTGTGCTTCACTTGTGCCAATCCTGCTGAAACTACCCCTGGAATATCTTCGAAAGCTATTCCAAAAGCATTCATCATTGAAGTTTTGAACTTTGTATCACCCAGCATCTTGATGGCGCTTTTGTCACTGACGGATTCAGCAATGATTTTCTGGAATTTCTCCAATGAATAGCCGAGTTTCGATTCCACTTCCAAGGTCTCGTGAAGCGTCTTTATAGATGTTGGTAAGGCTTTATTAAAATCCTTAAGTTCCCCGACCAACTTCAATCCTTTGATTACAGAGAATAGATCAAAGCCTAAACCTACAACAGCCAATACAACTCCCAGCCAACTTTGATCAAGATCCCCCAGCTCGTTCATTTCGTTAAGAGCCGTATTCGAAATCGCCTCATTCACACCTCTCTCATTTGCTGCTCTATATATCTCAAACGCAGAAAGTGCTATGGACCCAGTAAGCAATGCCACCCCTGCAACGGTAGTCAGCCCACCCGTGAATAGCCCTGCAATTCCGAGCACTAACCCTAACGCTCCTAACGCAATATCCGTCCAGAATTTAGAATCCTGGTGGTCTTTCATGCGCATTTCAATAACTTGGGCAAGATATCCTTGATTATGACCCAACTGCATTTGAGTCATGTTGATCACAGGTACCATTTCCCAAATTTTATCAGGATTGGAAGTTAACTCATCACGAACTTCCCTTGCGTTGTCTTTTTTCTCTTTTAAGCCTTCGAGAATAGCTGTTTTAGCCTCACTCGTAGACATTTTACTAATCTTTTGGTAGTCGAATGTCAAATCACGAAGTACTTTGTACTCATCTTCTACACCAGCCTCCTGCAAGTTTGCTATTCCCTTTTCGAAATTCGCAAGTGCTGCTTTCATTCCGTATTTATTATCTACATCATTGGCTGCATTCGCAATTGTATAGTTCTTATTTTTCCCAACCTTTTGCTTATAGAGAAGTAGGTATTCAGTAAGAAATCCCTTAATACCAATCAAACCATAGAAATCCAGGTTTGCTACTCTCCCTGGAATTTTTTCCGGAGCATCTCGCGCTGGTTCTTTTTCTGTTCCAGAGTTGCCATGCCAATCAATAACCGCGGCTTGCCTGGGGTGCATTATACTACTGTAAGTTTCTGCATCAATGTTGTAGCGCGCGGCAATTGCCTTCAATTCATCTTCAGTAACTCCTACATTGTTTAGCTTCGATGTAGGATGACTCGTAATTAATGTCCTAACACCCTCAAGATCTTTTTTCTTTGGTGCCTTTAATCGACTTTTCTCCTTTTTTATGAGTTTTACAAGCGACTCAAGTTTGTCTGGATTTTTCTTGTATTTCCAATACTCTTTTTCGACTTCACTTTCATTCTCAGCGAGCATTTCAAAAGCCTTACCAAGTGCCTTTATCTGAAACTGAGATACGTAACGGACTACCTCTGGATGTTTTTCATAGTTTTCTGGTTTCCATCCTTTAATTAATGCTTGAGTTTGAACGTCTATGGCAATTTCCTGCAACAAAGTCTCTGCCTCTGGGTCTTCTTTCATTACCAGGGTCTCAAGTGCTCCAGTTTTTCGAGCAAGAGCTCGCATCAATCCTTCAGCATCATCCTTAACGGACCAAAGGTTGTAATAGATCATATCGAAATTCGCTTGCAAAGTAGCTGTTCTTTCATGATCAAGAATACCTACAGGTTTACTAAGCGATGTTCGACTTTCTTGAAACGCTGGATAGTAACGACGCAGCAATTCTGCTTGTGTATTCGTGAGATCATCTACTCTTTTTAACACTGGCATTAATTTCTCAATTCCAGAATTTCGTTGTTTTGCACCAATATATGTTTCTATTAGATCCTGCGAGAGCTGATTTCTATCGAACATAGCTTTGAGTGCTATTTTAATATTCCCAATGCTCATCTCTGTCTCAAAGGTGCTGCCCTTTTTCCTCGCAGCAAATGTGCCTTTCCAAACCAGAGAATGAGAAGCCTTATAAAGCTGCGCAGGATCAGTTACGTGTGAAGCAAAACCTGCTTGCATGGTATCATACATTGCTGATGCCTCCGGATCTCCTTCAGCTACATCCCTACTGAGAGTGACATTTACTGTATATTCAGGACTATTTACGTCCCAATCTCTCTCCGCTTTATCCATCAACTTCCCTCTCTTACGCATAGACGCTTCGATGTCCATTCCGAGCAGCTCCATTGCAATAAAAAGGTCAATAGCATCCAGTTCCTTATAAAAATCGTCGAACATGTTATTGATTTTTCGACTCTTACCGTACAGGGCTTTGTATGCTTTGTTAACCTTCCACTTGTTTTCCGGTCCAATTTGACGTAGAAGATGAAACAGCTCCTCAGTATTCCCGTGAATAACGAGTTCCTCATACACTCGTTTCGCAAGCCTTTTATGCTCTTTAGTATAATTTTGATTTCCGTTGTCGTTAGTTTTTCCAACGATTAAGGCCTCACCTATAATTAATTGGAGGTCATCAAGAGTAAACTGCCCCTCATCAAATGTTGGTCCAGATGGCAACTCAAATTCACTCACAGTTTTATCCTTTAAAAATTAACGGCCGGTAGTTCGACCCAGTCACTTCCCTACCCACAATCTCCAAAAACGGATTCATTAATTCTGAAGTGAGAATATTGGCACCTTCCGAAAAAGCCTTTTCAATACTCATCTTTACAACGACAGATATATTTGCTCCGGTAAAATCAAAATGGTTGGACATGGCATTAACGTATGTTTCGGATTGATAGGAATAACCATCAGGAAGTGCATTGTTCCAAAGTTGTATTCTTTCTTCTACTCCTGGTCTGCCAATGTGTATTTTTGTAAGAATTCTTCGCTTAAAGGCATCATCAAAATTTTGTTCATAATTTGTGGCCAGAATAATGAGCCCATCGAATTTCTCCATGCGCTGAAGCAAGTAAGACACCCCCTGGTTAGCATATCTGTCTTTAGAATCCAACACCTCCGTTCGTTTTCCAAACATAGCATCCGCTTCATCAAAAAATAAGATGCAGTTTTTGCCCTCAAGCCTGCTAAAAACCCGCTCTAAATTCTTTTCTGTTTCCCCAATATACTTCGATACAACAAGCGAGGAATCGATTTGATAGACCTGTGTATTGAGTTCATTGCCTATAATGGATGCCGTTAATGTTTTTCCAGTGCCCGGCGGACCATACAGTAATAGAACAAATCCTTTGTTTACCTTTCTACTCACTTTCTCGTCTGCATACAGTTCTTGCTGTACTTTTACATAGTTTAATGCTGGCTGAAGCTGCTGCTTAGCACTGTCTCTTAATACTAAATCATCAAAGGTTTTATTGGTTTCCAATAGTTTGGCAGGGAAGTTACTTCCTGAATCTAATCGAGGAACATCGCCTACCAGTAGGTAATCTGTGTAAGCTGAATCTAACTGTATAAGGCTGTCGGGTAAATAGTTTTGATGCTCGTCTACGGAATAGAGGTTTACAATTTGTTCTGTAAACAACCTATTGTTTGACCTTAATCTATTTTGATAATGAATGAACTGCTCGCTATTCCCCCCCGAAAGCAAAAAAAGAGCTGTTCGTAATGTTGGTTGAAATTGAAAGGTGTTTTTATTAATGATTCCTCCGTATTCACGAAAAGGCTTCCCTGTATCTGGGTTCGCTGTTAAAAAACAATCAAACACCTCAGGCTTTATGTTAACCAGTATGGCAAGTGCCAGTGTAACCCTTTCCGCCAAGCTAAAATTGAATTGCTGAATTAAGTTTGAATATGGTCCCTGTTTCAATTCAATTAACTCTAAAAGAGAATGATCAAAAGGAATATTATTAACATAAGCTCTGGTGCTGTGTCCTATGATTTGAGTTAACCAGTTAAGTTCTGCTTGTAAACCTCTAATGTCAATTTCTGTACCATTAGTGTTACTTGCTGAATGATGAGCGGTTAGTACCTCAACTGCTTGTTTTTTCTTTTTTTTGACTATTTCTTGTGTCATGTTAATATGTTATAAGGACTTAACAATGCCTAACACCATTCTTTTATTTGTAGAAGTTGCAACAAGCCCCTATTTTGAAGTAGTAAGCACCCTGCCCTACTCTTTGTTTATCCTCTCAAAACATATAATTCATTTAGTTCTTGTGGCTTTAGGAAAGCAAACCGAAGTTTAGCAATTTTAGCGCCTCCATAAAATACGTAATTATACGGATTTAATTGTTTAGAGTATCTATTTTAGGAAGAAAGTACATTTAGGAATATTGCCAAAGTTTAAACCAAGCAAACTGTTGTTGGGTTGGGGGGAATTTTGAGGGGTGGTTTTTCTGGATTCAAATTCTCGTATACAGGAAATTTGGGTTGGTTTGGAAATTCAGGGAGATTCTCAAAGAGTTGAAATTTCGTGTGTACGATAAACTGTACAGGATTATGTTTTTATGGGGTTCTCAGGAATTAGGGTTTTTGGGAGAAACTTGACGGGATTGAGTTTTTAGGCCAAAAGATCAAGAAGAAAATAAGCTTCGGGCACTCCCTTATTATCACTCTAAACGCCAATACACGCCCTCGCTGGCCCGTATTTTCTTTGTGTCAACGCGCTTCACACTCTATTTAACATAATAATTGAAGATTCAGTTTTCATATGAGTAAAAGTTTTCGCATCCTTCACATAAATCTGTATCTCTAAACATTGGCACATTACCTCTTCCACATTTCTGACAAACTATCGGGCTTTTTAATATTTCATAATCTATACTATGAACAAGTCCTTTTCGATCTATATCGGCATTAGCAATGAAGAAATTTCCACATTCACCTTTACATTCAAAAGCCTTGTTATATTCCTCTATGAAAGTAAATTCTCCACATTCACATACTATGTTTTCTGCACTACAGTAATTACAACGTGCTTCTCTAATCTCCGATTCAAAATCTTTTTGTTGTTGTTTAGGCTTCTTAACTCCATCTGTTCCTTTATAAGATAACTCTAATTGAGTATCATCCGTTTTTATTTTATTTTCATCAGGAACAAAGAATGGGTCTGATATGTAAACACTTTCGTAAGGTTGATCGCAAAAATCACAAGAAGTGTAATGTTCATCATGTTCTTGAGCAAGTCGTTCCTCCTCCTCCCTGCTAAAGAACTCAGCCTCAATCAATCGAACCAATTGAGCAAATGTGTAATAATAACTTGTACCTGTGGTTTTAAGTACTGGTTCTAAGTCACAATGTATTTTCTCAGAATTATTTGGGTCGCTAAAGTCTCCTTTGTTACTAGAAACAAAATATGATTCAGGGTAAATAGCTTCTTCCTCATCGTCTGAATCTAGGGGAAATAAAGGTGTCCCTAAACTCTTTTTTATGTGATCAATCGAGCTTAAAAGAATTAAAGCATCAGCCATGCTGTTTTTCTTTTCTCCAATAAAAGGAGCTTTTTTCTTAACGGCCATGTCTGCCGCTTCTCCTTTTATATCCAAACTAACTTCAACCCTCTCTGTTTTATTCTTTAAAAAATCCTCTACTTCATTAATGTGTTGCTTGTGTTTATCAATTCGTGATTCAATTTCCGTTGTCGCTTTTTGTTTTAATTCATCAATACTGCCATCCTCATCTCCAATAGTTGATTTTAGATTATCTAATATGTTAAGATAGTTAGTCAACTTATTATTTAGTTGCTTAATTTGACTTTCTGTGTGTTCTTTATTTCTATCCCACTCCTCAATCACAATATCATTCACTAAGAATATCAAATTGCCATTTGCGGTGTGCTTGCAAACAAAATCGAATAACTTAAAATGGAGTTCGTCGTGTTTTTTGGACAGGATGTTGAATCCATTGGATAAATAAATCCAATTGTTTGTATCAAGGAAGATATATTTAGGCATTACGGTCCCGTATAATAAGGTATTAAAGGGGGATTATTGGAGTCATCAGGCGTCATAAAACGTTCGTAAAGATCAACTTCAATTGAAGGCAAAATAAAGTCCTTATCGATAATGACAAATCGAGTGTTTGACAATGGACCATCGGCTAGAAAATACAAATGTTCGTAGAACTTCTGGAATATATCTTCGTTCTTATCTTCACCTATGTTTTTCATTGGTGTATCTATGATTATCAGATTTGGCAAGGGTAGTTTATTAGCTTCAGCAAGCTGATGTACAGCTAATAAATAGCTCACATTAAATAATGTTTTTTTACCTCCACTACCAGCATGATCAAACCCCCAGCTTTGATCTGGAGTTTGATAGGGATAAATAGACACATTCCAAGTTGTACGATTTATCTCAACCTTATCACGATTGGAAACCCCGGGGAAACCTACTGTCACTAAAGTATCCTTGAATAATTCTTCTAATTCTTGAATAAGGCTATCAGCATGCTTTAGCTTCCCCTTTTCTTCAACAATTCTTCGATTTAATGATTCAATGTCACCTGTAAGTGTCCCTACTTTCTTATCTAATCGCTCAATTTCATAAGGTAACTCCTTCATTCGTTTTTGTCCTCTCAAGCGTTCTTCAAATCGCGCCACTTCCCTATCAACTTGTCGAAAACTAGCAAGGTAAGCTGAGTCATAATTTTTTAATTCTTCATCTAACCGTTTGTCCATGTTTTGTTTCGCATCTCTTAACTTTTTAACTAGCTTTTGTTGCCGTCTGTACGACTTTTTATGGATGTCAATTGAATTTTCAAGATCTTCAATTCTAGAGTCAATATCTAGTCTTATACCTTCAATTTCTAGTGGTTGTTTATTACTAGCTAATTTAGTATCACTATGGCATAGATAACATTCATCTGATTTTGTGACTCGCTTAGATATATCTAAACCACAGCTAGGGCAAAGATCGAACTTAACATTGTCTAGTACGCTAGCTATTGAAATAGATCTAGCAAGCTTAAATTTTGAACTTAGTAGCTCTGAGCGAAGAGAAGTTTGCTCTTCAATTCTTAATTTTAAATCTTCAATCGCTGTTTCTTCTTCATCCAATTTACGAGTAAGTTGTCGCAGATTTTGCCTAATATTATCACCTATATGTGTTTCGTCTTTATAATTTCTTTGCAATTGAACTCTACGCTGCCTTGCAGAGATAAGTTTTTGCTCGGTCTTTTTTATTCTTTGCTCCACCTCGCCCACAGATTCAAAGCCCAATCTCTTCAGAAATGTTCTAAGTTCTCTCGCGGAATTAATGGTAACATTTCTCTCTTCCCTTTTTTCAATGAGGTCTGTTTCAAGACGGCTTAATTTTTCAGAATGATATCCAACAACGAACCGCATCACATCTTTAGACTTATTGGCCTTAAATGTATCGTCTAGCCGAAAAAAAGACGAGTCCAAGTGATCCTGATCCAAATAACAATACCACATGAAGTCCCTAAAGCTAACTCGAATCATCTTTGTGTCTTCTTGCAATTTACTCTTCCTAGCCATTATTGGCTTCATGCCCATAAGGTGAAACAACAAATCACTTAAGCTATATATCGTATTTTCCCATATGGGATTTTCAGATCGCTTTATTGGTGCTAATACAGTTGCTGCTTGCTCCTGATCGTTTTTCCAAGTAACCTGAACTACACTTGAATCAAGTTGTCTTTCAAGTATTACATCAAACTCACCAATTTTCACATTAAGGGTTGCTGTCACTAACTCTTGCTGAATCGCTGGTGTATACTCTAACTTTCCTCCCAACGTGAAATCGATCAATCGAACAATAGAGGATTTTCCTGAGCCAATTTGACCATGAAAAAAAGAGATTTGATGAGAAAGATTTATTGATATACGATCTTCTCTACATTGCAGAACAAGTGAGTTTAAAACTATCTTCATAATGCTATTTCCTTTCCGTATTGCATTGTTCCAATTTCAGGAAATGTTCCATAGATAAAGTTCATTAAATTAGTTGCTGATCTGTCAAAATGTTGTCTAATCAAACGTGCACGCATCATTGTGTCTTGGTGGGCATCGTCCTTCAAAAGCTTTGCTGCGGTTTGTCTCCCAGTATCGGTAATACCAATATGTACCGCTCGCCCCTCTGATCTAATATAGATTAACCCTTTTGCTATTAACAAATTGATGTATTTTCGGTATCGAAAATCCCATGGGCCATATTTGAATCGAACCATTTTAGATTCAACACTTTCCCGCTCGTGTGGCTTTACCTCTGCCCTATCTGGATTCTTGTTAATTTGGTTTAATGCTCGTTCAAGATATACTGGATACCTAAGTAAAAAATCAAGCTTGGCCAATTTGGTCAACCCTTTGATTTCGTGTGTGCCGTCAGTACGAGCAAATGTATTTACGAGAATAAGCAATCGTCCTAAATGAGACTGCTCATCCTTTTCAATATATAATATATATTCAAAAGCATTCATTCTATTTCGAACTTTTCGCTCCACCATACTTCACAATCTTCAGTAAGTATTCCAACCATTCCCATCAGGTGCTCATAATCACACTCAAAAAAGGTCTTTGGTTCTTCCCTCCGTCTATTTCGCAACCTATTTCTAATATTCTTGAGCATGGCCTCGCCAAACTCTGAATCGTTTGTTCTCTCATCATCATATGCTTCAATACATTCTGTTTTAACTGCTAATCGAATCTGATTGTATTTTTTGTCAGCTGAATTTGAAGATTGTTTGTGTAGCCAACTTATCAAGTATGCTTCAGCTGAATATTTATGATCTTTCGCTAATGATACGTTGTCAGAGCTGATCTTGCCGGCATCCATTTTAACAACGAGTTTTCCCTCAGTTCGAGGCATATCTGCAATCCTTGGTTTATCCTTTAAAAAAAGACTCACTGGATTTTCAATTTCCTTTTGAATTAACTCTTGCAGTTTAATCTTACCAATTCTTTTTCCTTCGATAATAGATGTGATTTTTGCATCCTCAGAAGATTCAGACTTTAGATAAACACTTACATCATTGCCACACTCACTAAGGCCCGAAGCCTTAGATATTAGAGTGTAAAGTCGTTCTGATATTGATTCGAGTACACCATAGGTTTGCCCTTTTGCAATATCAATTTGCCTCAGTTCATCAATAACATTAAGGTGAGCTTTCTCAAGGTTGGCAAACTTTGGATGCACCGATAATTTTGCTAGAACGGAAATCACTACATCTACCTCACAGGCACAGGTTTCACTAATTTTAGTGATGATTTTTTTTCCTAAACTATAATTCTTAATTAGGTCTTCTTTATTTCCCTTTTTGGCAAGTTCAATCAAGTACTTGATATTCGTATGCTTGAATGGTTTTTCTGAGAACCCAGTGTTCGTTGCAATTGTATATCGTTCAAAGTAGCCTGGAAAGGACAACTCCAGTTCTACAAAGCGAGTAAGCGATTTCACAATTGGTTCATCACCACTGGAAAAAGCTCCAAGATTGAGATCTTTGGTCTTAACTTGAATTCCAACGAATTTTCCATTTTCCAATTTAACAAGCACGTCTTCAAATTGCTCACAAAAAACTTCTATCGTCTTTGTATCTTTTTTTAGGAGCTCCAACGCAACAATTGCAGCATAAGCTTTTTGGAAATCATACCTTCGGAGTGTCTCATCCCCGGGATCCCCTTTTGCTAAAGTAGTATCTGGTCCTGCATTCATATATAATGATAAAGCCACCGGAAACCTTATTTGTCCCAGTTGTTTGAAGCAGATTCAAATTTGCTTGTTTAGGACTGATTTCTGGAAGGCTAATTTACCAAATATAACAAAACATAGATGTAGTATTTACACGTGCGAAGATTGGTGATGTGGAAATTTTCACATTTTCCCTCTTAATCACAATCACACACAAATAAACATCACCAGTACTATACCCCTTCTCATCTTCAATATTGGGGTTGTAGTTAATGATGTTACTCCCAAAAAAAAGAAATACAACATACTCTCCCCTGTTTTAAATGGAAACACTCCCCCACTCCACCAATAGCGCAACGTCCTTGCGAGGAGGAGTGTCTGAGTGGTCAGACCGAACGAAGCAACCTCCCGATATACAGCAAATGCGTATCGGGAGGTTGCTTCGTCGCCCTACGGTCTTCGATACTATTGCCTACACGCTGTTACGGCAATCACTCAGACGCTTCGGGCTCCTCGCAAGGACGGGTGCTCGCTATGTTTATTTATTGCTACTTATGCTACACTAAATGGTGTTTTGCCGCTCTAAATTATGCTGTATCTTTTGCGCCAATATTGGTTATAGTATTAAATTCAGGCAATGAAACGCATCCTTCTTTTTGCTGTTGTATTAATGAGCAGCACCATTCAGGCACAAATGTTTGGGGTTAGGCTGGGGTATTCGGGCAGTTTTACCGACCTGGAAGGGCTGAACCAGGTGGTAGAGAATTACAACACCTCCAGGCAATGGCTGGAGCAGGAAATGAAAAACTTTGGCTATTTAGATGGCTACACCATTGGAATTACCAGCGGAGCACGGGTTTTTTGGTTCGATATGGAATACAGCACTCGTGGCCAAAAGCGCAAAGCTTCGGGCGTTGATTTAACGGGCAACCTGGGCACCCGCTCGCTAAAACTGAAAAACAACACTTTTGCTTTTACCTTAAGCGGTGTGGCCACCAACAGCAATGGAGGCATTGGCTTTGGGTTGCGCACCGAACTGGGTGCTAACAAGCTGAAAACCAAAGTTGAATACGCCAACGAAAGCGACGCTAAATGGAACGTGGTTCAAAAAGACCTGGCCATTAAAATGGGGCCTGCTATGCGTGTTGTTAACCGCATTGGAGATTCGCTCGAAATGTCTTTTTCTATTTACTATGTTTTTGGGTTAAGCACCACCAATTTTACGGAGGCCGACATTGCTATAAACAATACCTTTTACAACTCCACAACACCCGAACAATTTGATGTGAACAATCATACCTTTGGGTTTGCGCTAACGCTTGGGTTTATTAACATGGCTTATTAAAGGAATTGTTGGTGCTGGTAGATGGTGCATGCCTGGCACTCATGCATTCATCCAATTTTCTTTCGTCAACTCCCACAGTTCTTGCGTGGTAAATTTCGGGTCTACAAATTGTGCTGGGGTTTCGCCCATGCGTGTGCAGCCCCATTTTTCTTTTACCCTTCGCGAACCAATGTTGCCCACCGCATTGGCAAAAACGAGTTTTTTAAACCCCAATGCATTGAACGCATAAGCCGTAATGGGTGCTACAGCCTCGGTCATGTAGCCGTTGCCCCAAAACTGCTTGCCCAGCCAAAACCCACGGTGTTCGGGTTTTCCGGCCCTCCATAAATCAACAGTGCCTATTAGTTCTTCTGGGTGATCTTTTAAAAAAATTCCCCACGCCCATCTGTCTTTTCCCTGGTTGGGCAACACGGTGTTTTTAAGATGCTGCTCCACCCCATTTTCAGGGTATGGCCACGGCACCAGGTGCGATAAATATTGAATAACCTCGTAGTCTACAAAGTGTTTGGTGTATGCCGGAATATCTTCTAACCCCGGCGATTTTAGCAGCAGTCTATCAGTTTCAAAAGTAGGAACGCTCATTGGTGAATGTTGTTTCAATGCGGATAAATGTATTACTTTTTTTGGTTGGGGAAGAGGCTAATCATTTCACCATACTTTCAATTGCGCATTACGTGCTTGCGCAGAAGGAGTGTCTGAGTGGTCAGACCGACGACGAAGGAACAGCAAATGTGCCTCGGGAGGTTGCTTCTCCCCGCTTTCAGCGGGGCTCGCAATGGCAATACTCGCTATCTTTAGTTACTTGCCCTTAACACATCCACCTTGTCACCTCCTCACCCATTCCCCACACTCAAACCCACTCCTGCGCAGGCACCTGGCTATTGGGGGCACTAACACACCCCTCACTCCACACTCCTGCGCAGGCACCCCGTTAGCTATCGGGACAGTAAACACCCTATACTTCATTTTACCATTTGCAGTCAGGCACCTTGTCATCCCACCACCAATCACTTACTTTCAAAATTTTTGTGCATACCAATTACTACCTGCAGAAATTTCTTATTTTTGAAATATGTTCTTTCACACTCTCAATTTAACCACGCTGCTTCTCTTATTTATTGTATTTACTTCCAACCCGGGCACAGCCCAGAATGTTGGTATTAACGCTACCGGGGCTACGCCAAACACGTCGGCTGGGTTAGATGTTAATTTTTCCAACAAGGGAATATTGGTGCCGCAGGTAAACCTTACTTCTACCACCGATGCGGCCACCATTACCACCCCCGCTACCAGCTTGTTGGTGTGGAATACCAATGCCGGCTTAACCGATGGCATGGGCTATTATTACAACAGCGGCACGCCCGGATCACCTTTATGGGTAAAGCTATCTACCGGCACCAATGTGAGCTCTGGCACCTACACACCCACTTTTATCAATGTTTCCAACTATGTTTCTTCGGTCAACTCGGCCGGTTTATGGACACGGATAGGCAACATTGTTAATGTTTCCTTTTCTACCCAGGTTACCGTTTCGGTAGCAGGCATTCCATCGCAGTTTACCATTAGCCTGCCCATAGCTACCACCATTAGCTCGGTGATTAACGATTTGCAAGGCACCGCAGTAGCAGAGCTGGTAGATACTTATGGCACCATTGAAGGGAGAACCCCTGCCAATACGGGGTTCATTCAATTGCCCGGGCAGTTGTTTAACAGTCAAACTACCTTTATTCTTAAAGGTAACTTTCAGTATATCGTGCAATGAGTTGGTACTCCTCCTCTGCTCCATTTGTGTAGTGAATTGAATTGCGTTGAGCATTTAGTAGATTCCGGATCCTGCCTATCGGCAGGCAGGCAAGTCCGGAATGACGGTTGGGAGGTTTGAGATGACTTGGGGCATTGCATCACGTCGTGTTACCGCTCGGATTTCCCCTCCCTGCCCGCTCTTCGATACAATGCTCTCCGCCTGAGGCGAATCGCATCACTCAGAGACAGGGCAGGGATACATTTTGCTACTCGCACCTCGCAGCAAAACACTCAGACACTGGCAGGGGTACATGCTGATGCGCTCGTTGATCGGTCAGAACAGTCAGAGACAGGGCAGGAATGCTATCCACCTCAGGCGGACACTCAGGCACTGGCCGAGAGCAAAGTTTTCCTTACATCATGGAGTTTTAAAATCAGTGCGATTAGAATAAACGGTATTGCTTTGGTTATATCGGGGTGCATTTGGAAAAGTTGCCGGGAATACCTGGTAATGGCCATTGTAATCAATTGGTTTACCATCTGCATCAGTAAATAGGTATTCCTCTACCAGTTGCCAAAGTACATACACCGTGGTTGTTCCTTTAGGTACCGAAATTTTATACGTATCGGTAACCGAAACCTCTTCAGAAATAGTTACCGAATAACCTATGGTTGCAGATACTTTTGCTGAAAGTGCGTCATAAGAAACACCAAGCTCCGCACTCAACTGACTCGATCGCGTTGATGACATCCCTTTTGTTATTTCCACAGATTTAGTATAGTCTTGTTCGCCTACCACCACTGCTGTACCAGCTTGTTTCCAATAGGTACTGAATTGCAGATACACATCAGCAGGAAAAGATGGGTTTAAGCCTGGTGAATTAGCAGGAATGTAAAAACTATCGCCAACCAAAACATGCAGGTCTTGAATTAAATTCGTAGACACTATTAATACATCGGATTTAGCAGGAGGCAATTGGTTGGGGTTTGCTGGCAGCGGTATCTTTGGCGTAGGAATGTCTTCCTCGCTATGTACCATGGAGGTATTCAATTGCTCGTTCCAATCTTCAGGAAGCTGTTTTTCGGTAATGATCACACTTCCTAAAGCATCCTTGTATCCCAATTCTCCTACTTTGGCAGTAGCCTCGTTTATTAAGTTATTTTCTTGCGCAATTGGAACATTGAGTGCAATTGCTTTTCCCGATCGTGGATCGTATAAGTTCACTTTTTTCATCATGTTCATCGTTTTATAGTTGAATATTAATATTGTTAAAAGGGCTATGGCTGAATTCAACCGCCCGATTTTGATTCAAAATTATAGCCAACGAACACGTTGAAAAAGCCTATAAATATGGGAGATTTAAAAACCCATGTTAACCACTGGTTCTATCAGTAATCTTACGTATGCCCCATTGATCAGCCTGAGGCGAACAGGGTGAAGTTGGCGATGTGTGAAGTGGTGAATTGAATTGCGTTGAGCGTTTAGTAGATTCCGGATCGAGTCCGGAATGACGGTTGGGAGGTTTGAGATGACTTGGGGCATTGTGTTGTGGTTCCGCCTGAGGCGAACAGGGTGAAGTTGGCGATGTGTGAAGTGGTGAATTGAATTGCGTTGAGTATGTAGTAGATTCCGGATCGAGTCCGGAATGACGGTTGGGAAGTTTGAGATAACTTGGGGCATTGCGTTGTGGTTCCGCCTCAGGCGGATCACTTAGAGGCAGGGCAGGGATAATATTGCCAACACTACGTTACAACAATCACTCAGTCGCTGGAAGAGATAGGTTTTGCTGAGAGTTTTACCATGGCATTGCTCTCCATAGTGTAATGGCTTCGTGACCAAAATCATTAGAAACCCGTACAGCCGTCATTTGAATAAAGGAAAAGTATGAGCAGCTTTGCTTTGAACAACATTTAATCACTAAATCCAGGAAATTATGACATTAGTAAACACTCTCCTCGTTAATCATCCCGGCCCTCTCCCCATTAAAGTGCAGTATGTACCTGTAGGGCCTGAAGTAATTGAAACGCTTGCCTTTTCAGGTTCTATTTCTACCCACGATATTGCTACTATGCCCAATGGGTTTGAAGTAAAAGTGAACGGAAAAAGCGTTGGAAAATCGCTTATTGTTTGCGGACAGGAAGGTAGTGTAAAACACCACGCCACCATTGCAACAATGGTAAACTACGACATTCCATTTGTATTGAAAGATGGAAAGGTAGTGCCAGTAGAAATTGAGTTGGTTCCGGCCAGTTCTGACTCGACGACAGACAAATACGATTTTTTTAATCTGGCAGTTATTCAATAGCCCATGGTGCATACGGGCAATTATAAAATGTACGCCTTGAGCCCGTTACAATAAAAGCACCTGGACATATAAAAAAGCCCAATCCACCAGTAGGATTGGGCTTTTTCTTACACGCACCTATACCCCATTTCCCTCAATAGTATACGTTTTTGCCTCTTTTCCTGAGGCGGATCACTCAGCCGCTGGCAAGGGATATATCCGCCTGAGGCGAACAGAGTGAAGTTGGCAATGTGTGAAGTGTTGAGTTGAATTGCGTTGAGCATTTAATAGATTCCGGATCCTGCCTATCGGCAGGCAGGCAAGTCCGGAATGACGGTTGGGAAGTTGGAGATGGTCTGGGGGCATTGCATCACGTCGTGTTACCGCTCGGATTTCCCCTGCCTGCCCGCTCTTCGATACAATGCTCTCCGCCTGAGGCGAATCGCATCACTCAGAGACAAGGCAGGGATACATTTTGCTACTCGCACCTCGCAGCAAAACACTCAGACACTGGCAGGGGTACATCCATGTCCTTTTCTTAACAGCAAAGGTGCCCTGGGAGCTTGCTTCTCCGCCGTAGGCGGATCGCAATGACGGTTGTTATGATCAGCAACTCGTAAAGCATCTCCCCTACTTCACCAAAAAACAAACCCCAATGCACCTTGCTGTACATCGGGGAGTGTTTTGGCCAACGGCCTTTGTTTTGTTGTCTCAAAGCCGGCCGGGTGGCCTTGCCAGGTGTTGGGGTAAAATGGGGCTGTGTATCAACACCCGACCGCAGCGATGCGTTATTGTTTTACCAGCTTTACAGCCCTGCCCGAAGTGCTTCTAAGCAGGTAAATACCTGCATCTACCTCGCTTAAATCGATGGTAGTAGCAGTACTCCAAGGCTGTACCATTACGCCTTTAAGGTCGGTAACACAGTGCTCTACCATAGGCACCGGCCCGTTGATGTGGTAAATGCCATTGGAAGGATTGGGGTATACCGTGAGCAACTCTTCGGCGATATCATCAATGCTCGAAGGGCCAATGTCGTTGTGTGCACGCGCTATGTGTATGCGTTGGGTACCATCGTATTGCCCAAAGTTACCCCCAATCACTACTTTGCCATCGCTTTGTATGGCCAATGCTTCGCCGGTGTTGTTGCAGCCAAAGCCAGGATCGAAGGCCACATCTAGCGAGCCATCGCTGTTGATGCGGGCAATGGAGTTGCGCGAAGTGCCATCGTAGGTATAAAAACCACCTACCAGCATGATGCTGTTGTTGGCCAAAATTTCCAGCTTATTGATGGCATTCAAGTCGGCCCCCGCACCAGGGTCGAACGAGGCATCGAGGCTGCCATTGGCATTGAGGCGCGCAATTTTTTTGCGGGTAGTGCCATCAAACTCATCAAAATAGCCAGAGATGACAATTTTACCATCGTTTTGCACTTCCACATCTCTTATTGAAGGGAAAGTGCCGCCACTGCCGGTACCTGGGTTAAAGGCGCCATCTAACGAACCATCGGTGTTTAAGCGAGCAATGCGGTTGAGGCTGGCGCCGTTGAAATCGGTAAAGTCGCCTACCACCACCACTTTACCATCGTTTTGAATGGTGAGCCCTTGAATGGCTGAGTTGGCGCCACTGCCGGGATCGAAGGTATTGTCTTCCGAACCATCGGCATTGATGCGCGCAATGAAGGGTGTGGAGGAACCATTGTAATAGTTAAAGCTGCCACCAATAATCAATTTGCCATCGTTTTGCAGTTCCATGGCCCTTATGGTACCATCGGCACCATTTCCTGGATCGAAGGTAGCATCGAGGCTGCCATCGGCATTGAGTCGCACAATTCTATCGCGCGACGTATTGTCGAAGTTGTGAAAAGCCCCTCCTAAAATAATTTTACCATCGGGCTGTACCACAATGGCGTACACATGGTATTGTTGTCCTTGCACAATGCCAGCTACCCCATCGCCTGGATCGAACGTATTGTCGAGCGTACCATCGGCATTGAGGCGGGCAATGCCATTGATGGCCGTGCCGTTGAAATCGCTAAATGGGCCACCAATCAATATTTTACCGTCGGGTTGTATGGCCACCGATTCTACCAATGCGTTGGTGCTTGTATTGGGATCGAACGAGGGGTCGAGCGAGCCGGGCGACTGCGATAACAGGCTGCCGCACAGCATGGTGAGAGAAAAGAGTAAAAGTGTTGCTTTCATACGATTTTGTTTTAAGCGTTTATGTTATCCTGTTGTTTTAACTTAAAATGAACGGCCAGTGCCTGGGTGCGACTGCTTACATTGAGCTTTTTGTAAATGTTGTTTAAATGAAACTTTACGGTGTTCACCGAAATGCCCAACCGTTTTCCGATGTCGCTGTTGGTGTGCCCCTTGCTGAGTAAGTGCAACACCTGCCATTCGCGTGTAGTAATTTCCATAGTGCTTGTATTGTTTACAAAGCTCTATAACAATGCATAAACTACCCCTACCCGTTTGGGTAGTTTTGCGAGAAATTAAGGGAAAAGAGGTGTTTTTTACAGGCGGTTCCAGATGTTTAACGCATCGGCCTTGGTGATGGCCTCGGTGCGGTTTTTTACATCAAGCTTCAGGTAAATGTTCTTTAAATGGTATTTCACAGTGTTTTCTGAAACAAACACAGCTTCGGCCACTGCTTTGTTGGTTTTTCCGCTAGCAATTTCGGTTAAAATCTCTACCTCGCGCTCGGTCAATGGATCTACCAGGTACTGGTTAATGTCGGCCTGGGTAATGTTTACGTCTATTTTGGCGGGGGCCTTGTTTAAATGCGATTGAATGCCCAACCGCAATACTTCCAGTTCTTCGCGGTATTTTTGCAACCGCTGTTCCGACATGATGAGCTTTTTTCGTTGTCGTTCGCGGTAATGCCGAAATACGATGAATGCCAGTAGGCTGGCAATGACTATGCCTCCTACCAAAAACAAAATGATGGTGGTTTTACGTCGTGCCGCCAGGTTCGATTGGGCCAGCTCCAGGTCTTTTAGGGCCAATTCTTTCTCTTTACGCTCGGTTTCGTACTTCTCTCTTGCCTCTTGTATGGCTTGTTGGTGCTCTATGGCGTAGATGCTATCGCGATAGGCATTGCTTTGCTCCAGGTGCAGGTACGCTTGCTGAGGGTTGCCGATGGCGGCATACGCTTCGGCCAGGCGTTTGTGGTTTTCGAACAACAGCACCCCGGTAATGTTTTCGCCCGGTATTTGCAGCGCCTCTTGCAGGTGGTTGATGGCCTGCGGGTAATTGTGTTGCTCAAAGTAATGGGTGCCCAGGTTTTGATGCACATCGCTCAAATAATCGGGATTGTTGATGGATGATGCATAGTAATAAGCAGAATCCATGTGTGTTTTAAACCCATCGAACTCCTCTTTTCGTTTGTATACATTGCCCAGGTTAACATGGTTGATGTAGTGCTGCTCCAGGTTATTGGTGGTGCGGTTGTACCGAATGCTTTCTTCAATCAGGGCAATGGTACGATCGAGATCGCCCTGGTTTTTTACCACCACCGAAATGTTGGAGAGCAGCCGCGAAATGCCCAGGCTATCTTGCAGTTTGCGTTTTAGCACCAGGCTGCGTTCGTAATAGTCGAGTGCTTTTTCTGAATCTTCCAACAAATCCCAAATAAGGCCCAGGTTAAGCAGGGTGGATGATAACGAACGGTCGGAAGCATTGATCTTTTCTTTTAACGTTAGCGCTTCGTACAATAGCTCTATTGCTTCTTTGTACTTGCCAATGGCCTTTAGCTCCAGCCCCTTGTTGTTCATAAAAGAGGCGCGTAAGGTATCGTTGTTGGCCGCCAACTCAATAGCTTGTTGGTAAAGTGCTATGGCCTGTTCGTGATCGCCCAACACACTTACCAGGTTGCCCAGCATATTGGTGGCTTTGGCCTGCGTGCGTACATCGTTGCTTTGCGCTGCCCAGTCGATGCTGTGCTTCAAATACACTTCGCACAGCGAGTCTTCGTAAGCATAGTAGTAGTGGTTGCCCAATTCAAGGGCAGTGAGTGCCATGCGCTGAACATCGCCAGCACCTTGCTGTTGCTGCAAGGCCAGCAGCAAACTATCTTCAGCGCCAGCATGGGCTTTTGAAGCACATAGCATGAGCAATACAACCATGCTGTAAAAAAGCTGTTTCATGCTATTCATGGCCAGCGATACACACAAATTTGACCGGTTCTTCCATACGTTTTACCTTGAGCTAAGGTACATAAGAACAATACAAAATGCCAAAGCAAATGTTGGTGGCATCCACTTTTCTCTGCTGCTCTACCCTATCGCAATTTTTAAATATTCCTGTATATTTGGTTCGATGTTTGTAACAAGCGTTCCATCAATTGAATAACTAATAACACAGCCTTATGAAATCTATCTTTTCCCTGGCCTTTGTCATGATGATTGTTGCTACTGCCTTCGCACAAAAGCCCATTCCTTCTGCGTCAGTTAAAACCCTTGACGGACAAACTTTTGATACCAAAAACATTGCTAACGATGGCAAGCCCATCATCATTAATTTTTGGGCCACCTGGTGCAGTCCGTGTAAAAGAGAACTCAATACCATTGCCGAAGATTTTGAAGATTGGGTGGATGAAACGGGCGTAAAACTGGTAGCTGTTTCTATCGATGATACTCGCAACATGCACAAGGTAAAACCTTATGTGGATGGAAAAGCCTGGGAATATGAGGTATACCTCGACCCCAATGGCGACTTTAAACGCGCCATGAACGTGAACAACATTCCACACACCTTTTTGGTAGATGGCAATGGCAACATTGTGTGGCAACACAACTCCTACGCTCCTGGCGATGAAGAAGAGTTGTATGAGTTGGTGCAAAAATTAGCCAATGGAGAGGCTTTAGAGAAGTAGTAATGAAAAAGGACGTGAGGGGCGTGTTAGAGGATAAGGGAATAAGGTCTTGGAGGACGTGTTAGGGGGAATAAGGTGCCTTACGGCAAAGGATAAGGAACGTGGAGGTAGTACGAACACACAACTATTAATGCCCAGCACACCTGTGCAAACAAGTGTCTATTTGTAGATAACGACCAATTGTGTTAATGCCCAATAGCTTTTTTTGGGGCTGTGCAGGAGTGGGATGTTAAGAACTGAGGAAGAAGCTGACAAACACCCCGCAATTGCCACACCTGCCTTCTTGCACTGCACCTGTACGACTTCCATTCAACAGCTAAATGGCGTATATTCGTAGCATCCAAACTTTACTAATGCGTAAATTATTGCTGTTGCTCTCGTTTTTGCCGCTCTCTATGGCTCAGGCACAAACCACCACCATTCCCGATGCCAGTTTCGAAGCAACACTTATTTTTCTTGGGTTAGACACCGGTACAGTAAACGGCTGGGTGCCTACCAACTTTATCGATACGGTTACTTCGTTGAATGTTTCGGTAGCAGGCATAAGCGATTTAACCGGTATTGAAGATTTTGCTGCACTAGAAACGCTAAATTGCTACTACAATGTTCTGGGGAGTTTAGATGTAACGCAAAACACAGCACTCACCGAACTGTATTGTGGTTATAACTACATTGGTTCGATCGATTTATCTCAAAATGTAAACCTGGTGAAATTTTCAGGCAGTTGGGGTGGTTTTTCCAGCCTCGATTTTTCGAGCAACCCGCTGTTGGAAAGTATGATTTGTGTTGAGAACCCACTAACGAGCATTGATGTTACCCAAAACACGGCATTAAAAACCTTGTATGTAGGCAATTTACTCAGCACCCTTAACCTTAGTAATAACGTAGCACTGGAAACGCTTACCTGTACCAGCAACAACAACCTGGTAAGCTTAGACCTTACCCACAATATTAATCTTACCACTGTAAATTGCGATTACAACCAGTTGCAATGCGTAAACATTAAAAATGGCAACAACACCAACATGGTATCGTTTGTGGCCAGCAACAACCCCAACTTAACCTGCATCGAAGTAGACGATGCCGCTTACTCTACCACCAACTGGACAGACATTGACCCCGTTTCCTCCTTTTCTACCTTTTGCAACAATGCTTGCAGTACTGTTGGTGTAGAAGAGCTGACTGCCGCTACCGTTTCCATTGCACCCAACCCAATACAAGGAGCATTTACCATTGCCTTTGAAGCTCCAACAACAGGTGTTGCAAGCCTACTTAATGCATTGGGGCAGGTAGTGCAAAAAGTGGAGTTCAATGCCTCCAACCAAATAAATGTTGCCTTGAACGAACCACCCGGAGTATATGTTGTGCGGTTGGAAGTCGAGGGCACCATACTCACCAAAAAAGTAGTAAAAGAATAACCTTATCAACACATTGTTATGGGTAAAACATCACTAAAAGAGCGCTGCCGATTTAAAACTAACCGGCTTGCTGTATACAACTCGGCGCTAATAGCCCCCGCATTCAATGATCAACTGGCGCGAAGAGTGGTTGAAATTTTATCGCCAGCAGTTACCCAATCGTTGCCCGAAGGTTGGCAAAACATTGCCACTGCCGAACAAGCATTAACATGGCTGGAAGCCCGGCAGGCAGAAAGCGTTTGTTTGGTGATAGAACACATCGAAACCACCGCCATTATTGGCTTCATCTTTTTGTACGAAGTAAACCCAGCACAAGAAAAAGAAAACATTCGCTTTGGCTACCTGCTGCGCCAGGAAGTGTGGGGACAAGGCTTTGGCACCGAAGTAATGCAAGGCTTTATTGCCTGGTGCCAACAAGATGGCCACATGGCCTCCATTGCTGGTGGTGTAGAAAAAGTAAACATTGGCTCCATTAAGGTGCTTGAGAAAACAGGATTTAAACCCGTGCCAGAAGAGGAAAACGAAACCACGGCATTTTATGCCTACCACTTTGCCTAAATCGGGCTTCCTACTCTTATTGCATTAAAACAACACTCCCCTACTTCCCCTCCATTGCCTAAAAACAAAGGAATTAAGCACTTTTATTCATCTTTTAACTAAATTTTTAGTTTATCAACTAATCTTTTAGTTATATTTGTGCTTTATCTTTATTACTATGTGCAAAACACCCCTCACCACCCTGTTGTTATTGATTGCCGCATTGGCCCTTCGGGCACAAACCTATGTGGGCGAAATACAATACAACCATGCTTACGAATACGTAAAAATAGCCTGTAACAACGATACCTGCTTGTTTTCTTTACCCTACTACCTGCCCGATAATAAGAAGGTTATCTCCCCCACTGCTTTGCACAGCGGCACCACTGCTTTTCGCTATGGGTTAGACGAAATAACCCTTAACACCACAGTGAAAGAAGGCCATGTAACGGGTACCATTACCATTTCGGGGCACCAGCAATCGTTACAGTTGCAAGAGCAGCAAGCCCCTATTGCTGCTGGCAAGCTTCCCCAATACATTGGAGTTTATGCCAGCGAAGGCAACCAACGCATTATTGTTTACGAAAGGTATGGTTACTTGCACCTGGTATCGCCTTTTTCGCAAGAAACCAACTCGTTAAAGCCCATTGCCGCTCATACGTTTTGGAGTGTAACCAACGAAACCACCACCTTTTCGAAAGCGGTAAATGGGCAATTTCAACAAGTTAGTTTACAAACCCGTGGTGGCAGTAAGCATGCATTCAGTCGTATACCATCGCCCACGGTGCAAGAATTGTACATTCCGGTGGGCAACGATACGCTGTATGCTCAACTGTTTATGCCACAAACCAATAAAAAAGTTCCGGCCTGCTTAATACTGCCTGGTGGCGGTGCTATAGGCATGGACAACTATGTATATGAGGCACGCTACCTTTCTTCGTATGGCATTGCCTCTTTAATATTCGATAAGCCGGGCAATGGCAAATCGAAAGGTGAAAGCAATTTCCGTTGGCAGAATTTTGGGCAAAAAAGCGAACAGTATCAACAACTGTTCAATTACTTGCGCAATCATGCTGCTATTGATGCAAATAAGGTGGGTATTCATGGACCCAGCGAAGGCGGGCGACTGGCATTGTTAATGGCCATAGACTTACAAGAGAAAGTGGCTTTTGTCAATGCCGTTGCAGCGCCAATTATGACCTTGCGCGAAGGGCAATTTTATGCCATGGACCATCACCACCGCAACATGGGAGTAGATGAAATAGACAACATGAAAATACGGCAAATATGGGCCGATTACTACGATGGCATTGTGGCGGGAAACATCGACTCTGCCGTGGTAGATCGGGCACTTCAGTATTTAGAAGGCCACCCAGGGTTGTTTCTTCCGGCCAGCCATGCTTTTCCTGCATCGCCCAGGGCCGAAGACATTGATAACAACCGTGTGGTGAAAGAAGTGGGAAACATTACCTGCCCTATTTTAATGCAATATGGCGAAAACGACCAGCGCGTGCACCCTACCAAAAGTCTACGTAACTTTAGGGCCAACTACACCAAACACTTCGATGCCATTATTTACCGCCGGGGCAACCACTCATTCATGACTCCCGAGTACAAAATATGCCCGGGCTACCTCGACGATAAAGTGAAATGGTTAAAACGCATCAACATCCTATAAATAACGACATGAAAAAACTTTTTATCCTTTGCCTGTTGGCCTTTGCTGGTACTATTGCCCATGGCCAATACCACAACGATTCGCTGCTTATTGTAAATGCCTGCAACGGCTACTTCGATGGGTTTTACAAAGGCGATACCGCTGCGCTCAAGGCGGCCATTTCGCCAGAACTGTATAAAATTGGCTACTACAAACAAAAGGATGCCACCGATTATGCCTACGAAGGGCAAATGACCTTTGAAAAAGCCATGAACTACTCGAAAAACGTGTTGAAAAGCAAACGTTTTGTAAGCGAAAAAGCCCCCAGAACAATAGAGGTGCTCGACATTATGCACCACATTGCCGCCGCTAAAATAACTGCCTGGTGGGGCACCGATTACATGATGCTGGTTAGAGAAGGCGATAAATGGGTGATTCGAGAAGTAATTTGGGAAGGGCCGTTGCAAAAGCCATAACGTGTCTTCTTTGGGCATTGACACCAGGTGCTTTTGACGAAAAAATTGACATTTGATGCCAAAATGCCCTACGAGATGTGCTCTTTCAAAAAGAGCAGTTTTTAGCCCTTGTTTTTCCCTAAAAATCAACAAATAATTGAAGTCGAATACCGTATTTACAGGATTAGGTCAGAACATCTCATTGGGTAGGTCTAACCTATGCATGGAGTAAGTTCGACTATTGTACCAGGTAAGTCGAACCATTGTGCATCATAAGTTGCTCTTATGCCCATAGATAATTCACCCATCCACCAACATAAGTCGGACCATTGATAGGGGATGTCCTGACTAGCTCTCCGCCATAGTTAAACTATTACCATGCATAGGTCTGCACATCGATGGTCAATGTCTATACCATCATGCATTATAAGTTGAACCATTGCATCACCTACTTCTCACCATCTCTTAACAATGCTTTACCCTTTGAAGTACATATGGTAAACCATCTCCTGTTATATGTGCCAACATTACGGTGCATAGGTCAACCCATTGTTGTAGGCAGGTCATACCATTAACAAACAATACTCGAACCATTAACAACATACACTCCAACCATCAACAACACCCCTGGCCTGTTTAAACGCCTGCTTTATTCCTTCACGGAACATAAAACTGTTGTTCGGAACAAACCAACAGGCAATTTTCATTTTTTGTGTATTATTGAACCACTCACATTTTTAAAACAAAATACTATGAAACTAAAACTGTTTGCACTCTTATTTGTTTTGGCCAGTGGGCTAAGTCTCCCAACACAAGCCCAGGAAGACATGCTTGGGGAAATAAAACTATTTGCGGGTAATTTTGCTCCAAGGAACTGGGCCATTTGCGATGGCAGGTTATTGCCCATTAGCAGCAATACCGCTTTGTTCTCTATTTTAGGCACCACTTATGGTGGCGATGGCCGTACTACCTTTGCCTTGCCCGATTTACGCGGTCGTGTACCAATGGGGCCTGGTAGTGGTCCAGGCCTTAGCGATCGAAAGCTGGGCGAAAAAGGCGGTACTGAAACCAATACGTTAACAACACAACAAATACCCGCCCACCACCATGTAATGCCAGTGATTGATGAAACCGAATTTCATCCTGAAGAGCCGCACGAGCATGGTGCTCCGCATGGGGTAGTATCGGTACCCATTCCGCCTACGGGCAACATGAATACCGCAAACACCGGGGCAAATCAACCGGTGAATAACGTACAACCATATACTGCCATCAACTACATCATTTGTACTTCGGGCAGCTATCCTTCAAGAGAATAAAAGCACCACTATACCACTGTTAAAGGGCACCTGTTGGTGCCCTTTTTTTTGGTTGGAGCGCTTGTGCCCCGGTGTAGTGGTTATGCTTGTACCGCCTGCTGTTGTGCTGCTCTTTCCGATTGCATTAATGTAACAAGTGGAATCATGCGGTAAGAAGTATACACGTTGTCGTGCTGCACGGTAAGGTAGCAATTGCCATTTTGATCGTGATCAACACGGTGCAGATCGCCAACAATTTTTCGTGTTTTCCAACTGGTGCTTGCTGCATCATAATACTTCTCGTTTAAAGGTATTTCTTGAAATGTTTGCTCTCCAATATACACCAGCAAGCGGTCGTCGTTAGTAATGCCCATGATATGGCTGGCGGAGGCCACCGATACATCTTTGAACTGCGTGTTGGGAGAAAGCGTGGTGAAATCATCTGAAGTATCGTCCATACGGCAAAGGTGATCGCTGGTGCTATCGATACCAATCAAGGTGTCGTCGGCAGATACGCTAATTACTTTCATGTTCCTCCATTGTGTTTGCACACATTTTAATTCTCCCCGATAATACCAAATGGCTTGTGGAGAACTGTCTCCGATGGCATAAACGTGCCCGTTGTCGCCAATGGTAATCTGCTGAAATTTCCACCCTGTTAAAGTGACCCAGTTGCCATTGAAACCATTGTACCTGAAGATTTCATTTTCGGCTGATCGGCACATCACAGTGCCATCTGCTCCACACTCAATTTCGGCAGGTATTGCACTTCCCGGGAGGTTTTGTTCTTCTACCCATGTGCCTGTTTCTGGGTTTTTTCTTACAATTTTGTTGGCGGTGTTAATGCCCCATACTTCGTCTGGAGCCCCAACTGCAATGTTGGTTAAACCTGTTCCTACTGCTGACCAATACATAATACGTGGTTTTAAGTGAATAAAAGATGAATTGTTGTTGATCTTGCATCAACTTTCCATTCAAGGAATCAGTTTTTACTGCAACCCCCAATTTTATGACGGGAACCACCAAAAGCAGTGGACAAACACGAAATAGGGGGTGATGAAAATGAGCCCTTCATTCTTTTTCTCCTGTTCTGGTAGTTTTCGAATCCACGTTTCATCACCAGGATGCCTTCATCCCTTTTTTGCGTGAGGGGTAGTAGCGGTTACCCCGCACCCCAACCGATCCTGAGCTTGACGAAGGGGAGCGTTGGGAGAGGAGTATGAGCGGATGACCCGACACCGACGCCGACCGTAGGAAGGCGTTGGGGGCACGCCCTCTTCATTGCTTAAATGCACCACTATGCCCTTACCGGGTGCCAACAGGTGCCCTTTTTTGTTGCCACCTGTACCCCAAAAATTATGATAGCTTTGCACCACATCAATACCACTGCCATGAGCGAAACATTTCCTCCCTGCCCCAGGTGCAATTCCAACTACACCTACCCTACCAATCTTTTAATGGCATGCCCCGAGTGTGGCCACGAGTGGAATCCCAACGAGGTAGAAGAAGAAGATCGTTTGGTGGTAAAAGATGCCAACGGCAACGCATTGGCCGATGGCGATAGCGTGGTGGTGATTAAAAACCTGCCTGTAAAAGGTGCTTCGCAACCCATAAAAGCAGGCACCAAAGTAAAAAACATTCGCCTTACCGATGGCGACCATAACATTGATTGTAAGATTGATGGTTTTGGTGCCATGGGCCTTAAATCGGAATTTGTAAAGAAAGCGTAAGCAACACTAATTGCCCGTAATTCCTTTGTTTTCGGCTAAAAAACGCATTACCGCAGGGCGCATTCTTTTGCTTATGGTAAGCTCGTGGCCGCAAACCACTACCCTATTGCCTTCTACCAAATCAATGTGTTTTACCGCCACATAGCAGCTTCGGTGTATTTGCAGCAACAACCCCGAAGGCATTAACTCGGTAATGGCCTTTAAGGGCATCAACACCAGATGTTTATCCTCTTCAGTAACAATGCTTACATAGTTTTGTACCGACTCGATGTAGCAAATTTCTTGCTGAAACACCTTTACCAACCTGCCCGAGCTTTTCACAAAAAAGTAATCGTTATCGCCTTGTTGGTGAATGAGGCGATTGGCCTTGTTTACGGCTTGTATAAACCGATCGAACGAGATGGGTTTGACCAAATAATCGATGACATCGAACTCGAAGCTGGCCAACGCATATTCTGAATAGGCCGTGGTAAACACCACAAAAGGTGGGTTTTCGAGCTTTTTAAGCAAATCCATGCCCGATAATTGAGGCATGTTGATGTCGAGAAAAAGCAGGTCGATGTGTTGCTCTTGCAACAAGGCGTTGGCCAGCATGGCGTTTTTACAAACTCCTTTAATTTCCAAACAATCCATTTGCCGGGCGTATTGCTCCAACCCCTGCCGGGCCATCAACTCATCGTCTACAATTAAACAATTAAGCTTTTTCATCGAGTTCTAGCGTTAAATTTACCGTGTAGCATTGGTTGTTGGTATCCATTTGAAGGGTATGCCTGGAAGGGTAAATGAGCTGGAGCCGGTGTTGCACATTAACCAACCCTACCTTGCCTTGTTGCACTTCAATAGCCGCATCAAAACTGTTCTTCAAGCAAAAATATAAGGTGTTGTTTTCCAGCCGAATGCTGGCCTTAATGTAGTTGTGTTCGGGCAATTCGTGGTTGCTCAGGTATTTAAATGCATTTTCTACAAAAGGCAGCAACACTACCGGAGCTATGTGCAACGCCCCCGAATATTGCGGAATGTCCCATTCTATTTGAGCATCGTCGGACCTACGCAACTGGTTTAGCTCGAAGAAACGGTGCAAAAACAAACACTCGTTTTGCAATGGAATAAGTTCCTCATTGCCATCGTAAATCTGGTACCGCATAATGTTGGCAAACCCATGCAAGTACTGTTTGGCCCTTTCTGGGTCTTGATCAATAAGGTGGTAAATGCCATTGATGCCATTGAAAAGAGTATGCGGATCTATTTGGGCCTTTAAGTACTTGAGCTCGGCATGCAATTGTGCGTTTTCGAGGCGAATGTTTTTCACCTTCTCTTTCGGAAGGAGGTACGAAAAAGACAACGCCCAAAACAACAGGTGTACCACCAGGTTGGCTACAAAATGGCTGATGAACACAGCTCCCACAGCCTGGTTGGGCAAAAGCTTAGATACATCAGACGCCTCCAACATGGCATCGAACGTACCTACCTGCATCGAATACCATACATCCAACCCGCCTTCTACAGCACTGGCTACTATAAGCATTGAACCGGTAAGCAGCCAATACTTGCTTCTGCGCAGTTTCCACATTCGCGGGAACAACCACAGCGCATTGAGGTAAAAAATGGCCGCATTGAACACAAAACCATACGATAGCGGAAGGTAAAAAGTACCGTCTTCGGTAGAGTATCCCTGCCAGTCCCAATCGCTGGTAATAAGCAACAGGAAAAGCACCCCCCAAACCGATATATGTACTACAATGCGCCCCATTTACACTTATTAGTAACGGTCGAGCAATCGAAGTATTTCAACGCCTATTCTATCTTGCTCCATGCCCGGACAAAAACTATTGATCAATACCACCACACCTTCTTTGGTTTCGGGGTTAAACCCTATAAAGGAAGCCGATCCTTTTAACGCCCCGTTATGAAAAATGTATTGCTTTCCACTGTTGAGCGTAATGATGTGCCAGGCCAACCCTATTTCTTTTCGTTTTACTTCGCTTGCCCCTGCTGAGAGCGGAATGGTAAACGTAGGCTGCAAAGTTAATGCAATGGCCTCATTTAAAAAGGAATTTTCATGATTCATCACCACATCGAGGTACAACATCATATCGTGTAAGTTCGATTTTACCGCATAGGCTCCTCCAAGTACCTCCGAATAGTTTTCGTAGTGCGCCTGCTCGTTGCCAAAATAGTCGGTAGCAATGTTATCGCTGGGCAAATCATTCCAATCGCAAGCCGTGTTGTACATGCCAACAGCATCGAAAATACGCTGATCTACAGCGGTTTTGTAATTGGTTTGGTAAAAGCGCCCTGCCATGTGCCCCGCCAACCCAAAACCGGTATTGGAATAGCTGTACGTGGCTCCTGGGTTACTTGCCAAGCTGGTTTGCCCCAGGTAATTCCCCATGTTGGTTTCGTTAAACTGGTAATAGCTGGTAGCTTCTACCTCTTCGGGCTCGCGCTCCAGCCCCGAAGTATGATTCAGCAAAGCCTTTACCGTAACTGGCTGGCTGGGGCTGTCGGGAATTTGAAGGTGTGAAGGCAGGTACAGGTTGGCCCTGTCGGTAAGTGCTAACGAATCGTTTACAATTAATTCGGCCTGCAAAATAGCCGTAAATGTTTTGGTAATGGAGGCCACCTGAAACAACGTAAATTGATCGATGGCAGCACCGGTAGAAAGGTCTTTTACCCCATAAAAATAGTTTTTTTGCGTGCCGTTGTTGATGATGCCAATGGCCATGCCAGGCATGCGCCCAAAGGTAAGGTGTGTTTTGGCCAACAGCCGAATTTCTTCGTCGATGTTGGTAGGGTTAATTTCTTTTTTGACACAGCCCAAACAGCTGATGATGGCCAATAGGAGGAATAGCTTTTTCATTATTTGATGAATTTAGAGACACTGACTTGAAACGAAGGGAAAATAATTTGTGCCGCTTTGATGAATGTTTGAGAGTCGGCTTCATACATTCCCAGTTGACCCGAAGTGCGCAATGTTAAAAAAGTATCGTTGTTTAATGGTGTTTTTAATCCAATGCCAAAAGGAATACTGGTATACGTATTCCTGAAAAAAGGACGTACATTTTCTACCGTTTTGCTGTTTTTATCTTTGAATTTGGCCGACATCAACACGCTGGATTCAATGCCGGTATAGGTTTCGAAAATTACTTTACGATGGTGCTTTGCACTGTAGCCCAGGTACAACCCATTTTTCCAGTAATTGGCATTGGTGTGCTGTTGGGCATACCCTCCCCCTTCTTGCGAATAGCCTGTGCTGGCTTCTACAAACCAATGCTCGAATGGGTAATAGCGTGCACTGATGCGCAGTGCATTGCGCATGCGCCATGCCTTGGGCAGGGCAACAATATCTAACGGATTATTGACCGAATAAAAAGGACGGTGCAAGGTGTAGGTAATGCCTACCTCTATTTTGCGCTTCAATGGATCTTCTTCTTGCGCGTGCAAGGTAAACGACCACAAAACCAATAAACTAAGGCTAATAAGGCGCAGCAATTGAACAGGTGTTAACATCATAATGTGTTGTGTTGAATGAATTGAATGAGTTTTTTCATGGCAGTAGCAGCGGTAGTAGGATGGTATTGAAACACATATTTCTTACCCACAAGTGGTGGGAAACGCATCTTTTTAGGCTTTTCCAAGCTTTTAACATCAAACCCGTGTGCCGCCTCTTTGTATACAATAAGCGTGGTGTTGTTACCACCACCAAGATATTGCCTTACCGGTGCTGCAGCCACCACATTATCGGCTCCCCCGGTTTGTATAAGCACAGGCATGGCAGTGTTGAGCTGCACTTGCTGCTTGTTGGAGGGATAATACATGGCCATGTATTCAATACCCAATGCCTTTGCTTTTGCCGCATCGTTGCCCAACAATACCAGCCCTTCGCCAGCCAACGACCAACCTATAACTCCACCAGTTCCCACCAGATAGCCGTTGTCTTTTCCCCATTGAATGGCTTCTTCCAACACCCACAATATTTTTTCGCCCGTGCTTTCTTTTACCTGCCGATTAGCAGCTTTGTAGGCTTTTTTATAATCGACCAGCAACACATGGTACCCTTCGTTGTTGAAGCGGTAAGCCGCCTGGTAATAATGGCTGGTATCGTTAAAAATGGTGAGTCCGCTAGAACCCGGCAACAATACCAACCACCCTTTGGCTGGAGTTGCGGTGGCCGATTGATAATGGTAAAAAGATGCTGGTGTTTGTGCCTGAGCAGGCGCCTGTATTAAAAGTACAAGGAGGCCCAGCCAATACGTTGTTTTTCGAAATGCAATCATAATGAATTTGTTTGCTGCAAATGGAAGGCATTTAAAACACGGTTGGAAATTTGATTGACCAGTGGGCACAAATTATTGACGAAAGGTAAAGGCGCCAAAGCCACGCGCGCCCTGCCCTTTTATGGATATTTGTAAAAAGATTGCTAAATATTTACCGTGAGTTTATTTTACATGGAAAATATTTATACCTTTGTCCCGTATGGCATCGATAGATGAAGAAATAAAGAATCAATTTCCGAACAACAAAATCCGTCTTATTGCTAACGTTATGTTTACGGCAAATTGGATGAATGGCTTGTTTACAGAACAATTGCGCCCTTTCGATTTATCGATGCAGCAGTTCAATATCTTACGCATATTAAGAGGTGCTGGCGATTGGATAGCCATGACCGAGGTAAAAAACCGTATGGTAGAAAAATCGCCCAATGCTACTCGCATGGTAGACAAACTCATTAACAAGCAACTGGTAGAGCGTCAGCGCAGCGATTCCGATCGCCGGGTGGTATACATTCGCTTAACAAAGAAAGGTGCCCTACTCCTGGAAGAAATTGACCAGCAAGACAATGAGGCCATTCGTTTTATTGAACACATTACCGACGAAGAAGCAGGACAGGTAAGTGAAATTTTAGACAAACTGAGGCAATAAAAAAATTTGATCAAATATTTTCCATGAAAAATAATGCCATGGAACAAAACCAACACTAACAACAACCATAACACTACTATCATGAAAAAAAGAGATGCCATTATTTATTACATCGCTACCGGATTAATTACCTTATTGATGCTGTTTAGTGCAAGCATGTACTTTATTATGCACGATATGGTAGTCGCTACCTTTGAGTTTCTGGGCTATCCTTCTTACCTAATTTACCCATTGGCCATTGCTAAACTATTGGGGCTGGTGGCCATTTGGACCAACAAATCGAAAATGCTGAAAGAATGGGCCTATGCCGGATTTGTTTTCGACCTTATTTTAGGAGGCGCAGCCCATATAGCAGCAGAGGATGGCGGCTTTATGGCGGCTGTTGTAGGGCTGGTATTGATCTTTACTTCTTACATTTTTTACCGCAAGCTAGAAGCAGCAAAGTAAAGCATTCCCATGGCAGTGGCACTCCCTAAGTGAGGCGGCTGCCATGGGCAATCATTGATCAATCCAGTACTGCCTTAACGCTACTTGCGTTGCCGTAGGTTGATTAACCGGAACAATTTTGCCTGTTTTTTCATTCAACTTCAACCCTACTTTCAGCAAGTGTTCTTTAACAGGAAGCGGTTCGTTGTTTACCAGGTAGCGTTCAAAAAAATCGTGCAACTCCTGGTATCCCGTAATGCGTACAATTTCGTTGAACAGCTCATCGTCTTCAAATGGCTTGTTGGGACCATACGCTTCAATCAAATCCCTAACCAACGCTTGCACGCCATAACTGCCCTTCGACCACTCGCGCAACTTGATGTCTAAGCACAAATTAAACAACGCCCCTTTGAAGTATATGTTCATGTATTGCTCTTGATGCTCAATAGGGTTTAAACTCATTGCTGTAAGCGATAGGTTAGAAGTGTACTGCTTTGCCTTACTTACCTTGCGCTCCAGTTCATCAATGAATTTGTTGAGGGTATGCAGCTCATACACCACAGGCATATGAATGGTAAAATACTCGGTCATGCCTTCGTAAAGCCACAAATGCTTTGAAAAAACAGGCTGGTTGTAGTTGTAATTTTCTATTTCGTGCGAATGCAATGCAATGGGCATGATGTTGTGAAAAAACTCGTGACTGGCCGTATGGAACATGGTGGCGCGAATGGTTTCAATATCGTTGGGCAAGTACATCAACACTAAGGTGGAGCTGGCATGCTCCAACCCTTCGCTGATGTAAGCATTTTTATTGGGGTTAAGTTGATGGTAAATGATGAAGGTATACTTGCTTACTGGCAATTTTCCTCCCAGGTAATTGGTTTGGCTTTTCAGCAATGGCTTAATGTGGGTGGCCACCTCACGAGCAAGCGCCTCTCCGGTAGAGCTATAGCATGCCACTTCTACCTCAATGTTGGGCAGTTGAATGATGGCTGTATCGGGTGCTGCATATAAAATAGGGGCATCTACCAGTTGATGGTAATCGTTGGCACTCAACACCTCAAAAGCGGCGCCTGTTTTTTGTTTCACCAGGCTGGTTGCCCCATAATAATGTTCGGGTTTAAACACATTAATTTCAAAAGGAACATCTTCTAACGTTTTGAAATAGCCAAAAATTGCGGGTGTACTGATGATGACGTGATCGGTATTGAATGTGCTTTCTGCCGACCGGTAAGGACGTGGATCTTTTAAATCGAACGACTCCCACCCATCGTTTACCAGGTAGCTAATGCTTGCTAGCTGATGAGCATCTGAAATGCTCCAACAATTCTCATCCAGTGCCTTTACCTCCAGTTGTTTCCCCTCTTTATCAAGCGCCTTGAAGTTTTCTACATACTTTCCAAAATTGGTAGCGTCGTAAATGCCCGGTATTATTTTAGGGAGGCAAAAGGTGGCCTTTTTTCCCAATTGCCCCTTGTACTTCAATTTTACATGCAGTTGGTCGTTGGTAAACTCATTCAGGTTAATGTGATACACATATTTTGCACCGCTTGTTGATTGTGCCTGTACAATGCTGCTAAGCGCTACTAGAAATAAAAGAAAGAATGTTCTTTGCATTTTTTATTGCTTTTATGGTAAGACTGCTATCCCCCTGTTTTTGTTACAATCACTACTCAATTTTAGGGGTGGTAGGCACCAACAAAGCAAACCTATGCTTACTGCTCTTCTTTCACAAACGTATTGACAAATTTTTCTTTTAGCCCGGCCTTCAACAGGTAGGCATGTAAATCTTCGGCCTGCTTCCCTCCTACTTCGGCATGGTGAAGCAAGGTAAAGCCGTGCGGCCCAATGGCGTTGAGCAACTGCGGAAACTCGTTGAGCCATGCCATTACCAGGTCGGTTTTGCCCAGCATGGTCAATACAAACAAATCGGCCCGTGCTCCTTTATCCAATAAAAACTGAGCAAACTCCCTGTTGCCCATATGCCCTGTAGCCCCTATGGCCGACTCAAAATCGCCATCGCCCCAATCGACTGTAGCATTAATAAGGTGCGGATACTTTTCGGTATAGGTTTTTAGTTGCTCAAAATCGGAATGGGCATAGTACACATAATCGCGCACTACTGCCACCTCGTAAGGGTTCACCACAAATTTATCGGCTACCGAGCCTGTGGAAGTACTTTTTTGGGTCATGCCACAGCCGGGAATTAATACTGTTCCTGCTCCCAGCAGGCCGGCAGTAGCCAGGAATTTTCGTCGTGAATGCATGTCGTTGTTTTGCTGCCAAACTACAATGCCCTCCCCTATTGCTACAAGGGGTTGTGACGATTCCTATGTATTTAGTGACCGTTGGTAGCACCAAATGCTTCGAGCAAACGACGGGTATTGCTGTTGTAAGTGGTGGAAGAAGGAATGCGCACATGCTTGTTGCCCACCGCAAACTGGTACTCGCCATTGTATACATGCTCGGCCGAATGTACGTGTTTTACATTAACCACATACGAATGATGAATGCGATAAAACTGAGCGGGCAATGCCGCAATCATCTTTTTCATGGAGCAACGGTAGCGGTATTCTTCTTGCGCCATAATGCGGAGGTAGTTGCCATCGGCCTTGATGTAGCAAATATCGTTGACAGCCACTTTAACGAACTTACCATTGCTTTTAATGGTGATGTAGGCCAATTCCTGCACTTTTGCAACAGCAGTACGGTTGTTGCGAAATGCATTATAGCCGTACAGTATGGCTACAATAAGCCCATACCACAACATCCCCTCAGCAAACCTGCGCCAGAAGTGGCCGGCAAAGTAATTGCCATAATTGGGAAAATCGGGCACCAATGCCAACCCTCGTTGCAAAGCATAATCGAGCGACATAGACAGCCACCGTTGTGTTGCTACTATCACTGCTGCTGCCAATACGTGCTGTAGCAGTAAACGCCACAAAGGCCACCTGCCGATGGGCCAACGGACCACCAATGCATAAAGGGGCACTACAAACACCGCCCATAACAAGCCCGAGGTAAAAGTGTATGAAAAAATATGGGCCCAATATACCTGTCCGGTTTGGGTAAGACCAGCCTTTAAAACGGTGAATAGGCTAAGTAAGGTCCAAAACACCAACGAAACGGCGTACAGTTTTTTATTGTGATGCCACACTAACTTCATGCTACAAAATTAGCAAATTACCGTAGCGTAGTGGCCGATATTTGATGAGTGGTAAACATCCCTCAACCGTTGCCAGTTGAGGGATGAGGTGTAACTATATGCCCATTCCTCGTTTAAAAGGGCCAAAAGGATCGTAGCCATCACCATTGTCCCAAACATCAGCACTGGGTTTAATTTTGGGTGGCGGCACTACTTCTTCTAAATCTTTGGTACCATCATCGTTGGTTACTTCTCTGTAAATGGTGCCGTCTTCGTCGCGGTAGTAGGTTTCGCCATCTTCTCCCTCTACCTTTTCCAGCTCCTTTCCATCGCCATTCACCGGCTTACCACCTGCATTAAAGCCGGGCGCTCCTTCTACGGTAACAGTGCCCAATGCATAATTCAACAGGTCGTCGAAACCCACGCTATGCTCCTTCATCTTTTCGTTCAAAATATCGGCAGTACCCATTGCAAAAGCACCTGCCGCTACCAATACAGCACCGGCAGCAATTTCGGCTCCTAACGAAAACCCCAGCAATACCGCAAAGGCTCCGCCATAAGTCATTTCGTGGCCCACGGTCCAATCGTCGGGAATGATCATGTTTTCCGACTGCTCCCCTTCTGCTTGCGAGGAGGTTTTGTCTTCGCTACGCTCTTTTGTGCGCTGCATGTTGTTGTGTAGCAAAACCGCCATTCTTGCCCACAGCTTGCCCATGGCATTGCTTTCTTCGCCCAACGCACTTACCGCTGCCAGGTAGTGGGCTACATTTTGTTGAGCAATGGCCTGAAAGAGCATGCGCAGTTGCCGGCCCTGTCCGGCAGTAATAAACGCATCTTTCTCCCACTGCTGTAGGATCATCGACAACATGTTTTGTTTGCCTTCGCGGGGGGCTGTTCCAAACAACAAGACAAAATGTTCGAAGCCAGTAAATCGATCTTCTTGAAATCCTTTGGATAAAAAAAGCGCTTTGGCTTTTTGATAACTGGAAGTTTCGAAAACGAGCGACAGTGTTTTGATCTGTTCCTTTCTTTGAGCACTCAATTGATGTTCCATAACTCTTGTTTTAATGAATACTTGTTTGATTTTTAGTGTTTGCAAGTACCTCCATTGAATTGCAATTCAGAAAAAAGAAGGACGAACTGCCCTGTTTTTTGAGTGGAGAAGGCACTTTGTTGAGTAAAGCACCCGCATGAGGGGTAGCAGCGGTTACCCCGCACCCCAACCGATCCTGAGCTTGACGAAGGGGAGCGTTGGGAGAGGAGTATGAGCGGATGACCCGACCCCGGCCCGACCGTAGGAAGGCGTTGGGGGCATGCCCTCTTTTACTTCAAGTAATTTATTATGCCTACCTTTGCAGTGCTTAGCCTACCGATCTATTCTTTTGCTAAGCATTCGGTAACCCGCAGGCCCCGAAATTAAATGTGCTGCTTGCCGCGGGAAATTATGAGACAAAGGAAGTTACCGACTCCCAACTATCAACAATACATTTTAAGCACCGATCAGCACATTATCGGCGCCAACTAATACAGGCATTGCCTTTGGCATTGTCTTATACATGATGAATAAAAATTATTCGAAAACAAAAAACAGGCACAACAACAAGCCTGGCAACACCACCAACAAAAGAAAAAACACTGGCAACAGACGACCTGCCCGCCCAAAAAAAGGGGCGAAAGTTTCAAAGCTCGATCCTAACCAACTCATTAAAAAAGCCCAGTACAAGGAAATTGTGCCCTACGTTTCGGAACGCACCATTGAAAGCCTGCCCATTGGCAATAAGCTGAAGCAATGTTTAGTCAAAAAAGGGTTTGAACGCCCTACCGAAATTCAAGACCGCACCCTAGAACCATTGATGAAAGGACGCGACCTGCTGGGCATTGCCCAAACGGGCACCGGCAAAACAGGCGCCTTTTTAATTCCTATTATCGAACACCTGCTGCACCACCCCAAAAAAGAATACGGCCTTATTATAGTGCCTACCCGCGAATTGGCGCTGCAAGTAAACGACGAGTTTAGAAGCATGACCAAAGGGTTGAAGCTATACAGCGCCTGCTTTATTGGTGGCACCAACATTAACAAAGACTTGCAAACCTTGCGCCGGTCGAGTCACCTTATAATAGGTACTCCTGGCCGATTGCTTGACCTGAATGCCCGGCGTGCCCTCGATTTTAGGCCGTTTAAAACATTGGTGTTGGACGAATTCGACCGCATGCTCGACATGGGCTTTGCCCGCGACATGGAGAAAATTATTGGATTGATGCAGCAACGCCAGCAAACCATGTTGTTTTCGGCCACGCTCGACAAATCGCAGCAAGGCATGATTGATGAAATACTGCACCAGCCAGTAACAGTAAAGGTAAGCAGTGGCGAGGCTTCGGCCGACCAGGTAGACCAAGACATTGTGCGCATAAAAGAAGGCGACAACAAGTTTAAAATACTGCTGGACCTGTTGCAACAAGAGGAATACAGCAAAGTAATTGTGTTTGATGAAACCAAACACCGCGTAAATCGGCTGTGCGGCAAGCTGAACAAAGCCGGCATTAAGGCGGAGCAAATACAAGGCAACAAAAGCCAAAATGCCCGACAAAAAGCATTGAACGCCTTTAAAAAAGGCCAGGCCACTGTATTGGTAGCTACCGATGTGGCTGCCCGTGGCATTGACGTAGATGATGTTACCCATGTAATTAACTACCAAATGCCCATGACGTACGACAGCTACATTCACCGCATTGGCCGTACGGGCCGTGCTGGTAAAGTAGGCCAGGCATTAACATTTGTGGGGTAGCTATTGGGCCAGGCCGTACCGTTCAATTTCTTGCGGAGTCATGTAGTGCATACTATCGGCTGGTGCTGCGCGTAGCGTAAACCAGTAAAAGGCCGTATCCATATTGATTTGCGCAAACGTTTCGAGGAAAATGTCGTGTGCTGCAGAGTGGCGCGGATATTCAATGCCGTCTTTACGGCCATCGCTCCACGAATGCACCCCTATTTTAGCGCCAGGAGCAATGGTACGTTGGTTGCCAGAAATGAAAAGATCTACCCCACCCGATTCGATGACGGAATTGCTGAGCAATGTGGTGTTCATGCCTTTTTGATGCAGCAGCACACACGACTTTACATTCCACTCGTCGTTGGCCGAACCGGGTACCTTTTCGAGCACCACCTCTTTTACTTGTGGGTGTTGGGCTATAAAACGAGTGAACTTTTTGTAAAAACGCTTGCCCAGTACACCATTGACCACAGCCTTGTTGTGGCGCAATTCAATGGTAGGCTTTTCGCCCGAAAGCTTAATGAGTATGCTTTCGCAGCTGGTAAACACAAGAACCATAAATAATATGGTAAGGCGTAATAGCATGCTACAAACGTAGGCATACTTTTAACGATCACCGAAACAAGATGGGGCAAAAACTTAAAGTGAAACCGATGGGTTTTAGTTGTATTAACAAGTAAAAGATGGTGAAATGGCTTTTTTGCAATTGATTGAGCTAAAGGCATAAAAAGTTATTTAAAGGAAGCGAGTGAGGAACATGTTTTTTTTCGACATACATCTGCTGAAACAGCTATATAATAAGGAAAACAGGACGACGTTAATGCCGGGCAATGGAAACAATGCTATATGGCAATTTACTATCTTTGGATAATGATGCGTACTCTCCTTCTTTTATGGCTAATGTTTCCTGGGTTAATGTTGGCACAAGCGCCTACCCTGCAATGGGCTACAGTATTTAATGGTTTTGGCAACAGCCGGGCGTATGCCATTGCTCCTACAGATGGTGGAGAAGTATACACCACTGGTAATTTTCAAGGAACTGCCGACTTCGACCCCGGTACTGGCACCTACAACATAAGTGCGCTCGATTCTTATGGCGATGCATTTGTAAGCAAGCAAGATGATGCTGGCAACTTACTATGGGCCATCAGCATTGCTGGCCCGGGCTACCAATCGGGCAATGGCATTGCCGTAGGCACTTCAGGCCATGTATATGTAGCCGGTATCTTTTCCGATTCAGCCGACTTCGACCCAGGCCTGGGTACCCATATGATGACCTCTAGCGGGCCAAACATTAGCAACTCGTATGTCGCCAAATTCACCCCTTCAGGCCAGTTGGTGTGGGCCGTTAAATTTGATGGCTCTGCCACCAACCACGCCTATACCATAGCATTAGATACTGCCGAAAACGTACACATTACCGGCCAGCTTACCGATACCATGGATGCCGACCCCGGTGCTGGCATCGATTACCTTACCGATACAGGCTGGGGAGGGCAATTCATTATACAGCTCGACTCTGCCGGCAACTACAACTGGGGCATTTCGGCAGGCAATGGTGGGCCTAACGAAATTACCTATGGCCTTTCTATCGACACAGATGATATGGGTTATGTGTATACCTCCGGAGCTTTTGGAGGTACGGTAGACTTTGACCCCAGTGCAGGAGTAGCCTCGCAAACCGCTGTGGGGTACCGCGATGTATTTGTAAGCAAATACGATGCATTAGGCAATTACATTTGGGTAAAAACCATGGGTGGCACCGACATTGAAGAAGCATACAATGTGGCGGTAGACGATGACGGCAATGTATATTCTTCGGGCTATTTTAACCTTTCAGGCGATTTCGACCCCGGCGCCGGAGTGCATACATTAACCTCTAATGGAGCATACGATGTGTTTGTGAGTAAGCTCGATGCTGCTGGCAACTTCTTATGGGCCAAAAACATAGGCGGAGGATCGTTTGACGGCTGTTACGGCATGGCCCTCACCGATGCTGGCGTGTATACCATTGGCCATCTTATTGGAACAGGCGATTTCGACCCGGGTCCGGGCACATTTAACCTTACCGCTACCATTAACGGAACCTTCATTAGCTTGCTCGATCCCGCAGGTAATTTTGGATGGGCAGGCCTGATGGGTGCCTCTGCCTCTTATTACGGTGTATTGGGCTCGAATCACGCTCAAAGCATTTATGCCGCAGGCGATTTTGCTGGTACAGGCGACTTCGACCCTGGTACGGGCACGTTGAACCTTACCGCAAACGATAGCAATGATGTATATGTATTGCGGTTGGATGAATCTACCATCAATGGCATTGCACCTGCTAATATGGCTTCCAATGTATTGGCATACCCCAACCCTACTACCGGGCTATTGTACCTTAATGGCATCAATCAACCATTTACCGCAACCGTGTATAATGCTGTAGGCGAGAGTGTTATGCACATAAAAAACACCTCCTTCATCAACCTTAACAACCAGGCTCCTGGCATTTATGTGTTAGCATTACAAGTAGGCGATACCGTAATCCGTCGTAAAGTAGTGGTGAAATAGCTACTCCCTCGTTGCGTTAACCCAAAGCGCAAAACCAATTCAGCCGCTGGTTTGCATAAATGCCTGTAAAAAGCTAATTTACAATGGTCTCAACTCATGTAATCTATTGAATTAACGCAGTCCTGCTGCAAATTATAATCACTTAAAACTACAACCATGTATTGGTCTTTTGTATCAAATCAATTCAAGAAAATTGGTCTTGGAGCTGGCAAACATATGTGTGCCATTACCCTCGATAACAAAATTATGGTGCGCATCGATCCTATTTCAAGCGATCCTTATGATGAAAACAATGAGCTGGAGCAATCGTGGCTCGAAATGCCAGCACTGCCTAACGAAGCAACCGTTGCTGATGTAGATTGTGGTGCCGATGGTGTAATGCTGGCCATGGATACGAACAACAACATGTATCGTTATTACAAAGAGCCGGGTAAATCGCCCAGTACCGATTGGTGGCACGCCATGAAAATTCAACTCAACAGCTTTACCGTAGCCAACAATGCCATGATTTATGGAATAAACACCAATGGCGATGCTGTTTACTATGAAGGAGAAGGAGTATTGCAGAAGGGATACAGCCCTGTTGTTGACGTTAAGGTGGGGTACGATGGCACGTTGATTGCCATTTCAAACCCTTCTAAAGCCCCTATTCGCCTTACCTCTATTGCTGGGGGTAATTTAATGGGACCTATTGTTTCTAAACTGCTTTGTGTACACTCGGCCAACAAAATTATGTTGGTAGATCAAGACGACAACATTTGGTCGTACATTGGCGAAAGCCTTTGGCACCAGCATGCCACTAGCGAGGAATACTACTACAATGCCAACAATCAAGCATTTGAATTCAAAAACATTGCTGGCGAAATTGTGTGCATGCGCATTGGTGCTGATGGCAATTGTTACATGATTACCTACGATTCGAATGCCGCTGAGGGTAAGCAATACACCACTTACCAGCAATTGGAAAAATTGCCGGAGCTGCTGGTGCCCGAGTTACTGGAAGAAGAAGCCTCGTAGCAAAATACTTGAAACAAAACATCAAAAACAAAGGCATGCTATAGCGTGCCTTTGTTGTATGTTGGGCTTTGCCTTGCCACAAAGAGCGAATGCTACACCATTAGCATCATGGGTAGAAAAGATGAATCGTTACAGAAATAAAACCACTAGCCCAATGCTCGCGTGCGGTAAGCAGATGGGGTAATGCCTTCGCGCAGTTTAAAAAACCGGTTGAACGACGATTTGGAGTTGAACCCACATTCCATGGCCAATGCATCGATGTTAAAATGACTGTTGCGGGCATTTTTAAGCTTTTCCTTGAACAGTTCGAGCCGCAAATCGTTCAGGTAATTGGTCACCGAATCGCCATAACCGGTATTCACTGCCCGAGAGATGTAGCGGCTGTTGGTATTCATCTTTTTTGCCAAATCTTCTGTTTTAAGCTGCGCATCCTGGAACCAGCATTCGGCCTTTACGGCCTTGTCTAACCGCTCAAAAAGCGACATCCATCGTGCCTGCACCTCGTTGTGCTCTAAAGGAATTCTGGTGGTTTTCAAAATACCGAAACGATAGGCCTGCACCCCTATGAATATCAGCAATAAGGTAGAAAACAACGTAGTAATGAGCCACACCCAGTTAGGAACATCTTCCATGTTGTAAATGAAGCTGTAAAAGAAAGAAAGTGCCGTAAACCCAATGTATACCGATGCCAACGCCCCTACCCATTGCAATCGGTGTCCGCCCGCCTTGCCCAGTTGCCACTTCATTTTGAAGTAACGCACCAACATCAAGGTCATGTAACTCACCAACACTATGGCATTGAGAAACATGTGTAAGGCCGATAGGGTTTCGTCGTAAAAGATCAACATTTCCTCTGTGGGGTAAAAGGTATATACCAATACCCCAATGTTGAGCAATGGTGCAATAGCATGCAATGCATAACGGGGCGAATGCTGCTCACCAATAAACCGCTGCACGTACAAGAACAACACCGGGCCAATCATCACCTGTAAAATGTTGGTAATGTTGTACCCCAACATGGTATCTACAATGGTTAACTCAATGCCGTAAATGCCCACATTCAACAACAAGGCCACCACCAGGTAATAATTTATGGGTTGTTTGATGGCACGAATCGCCAAAAAAACCATCATGACCACCACCAGCAGTAACGTAATGAAATCCAATATGTTAATGAGTGTATTCAACCTTGTTTTCGCGTTTTGGCACCTCCTAATTCACGATTTGGGCGGTGTAGTTGCGGAATGTAAAAACGAAACTACGGCAGGTGTCGTTAATTTACAAATCAATCGCCTGCACTATGAACAAATCAATCGCATTGCTTGCGCTGTTCTTTACTTCTCTAATTGCAAATGCTCAAGATACCCTTAACACACCTATGCTTACTGTAGGGTATTTTGGGGGAATACCGTTTGAGCCCGGCGTAACTGCCGGTGTTCAATGGCCTCAAAAGGCATGGAGCACTGAAAAAACCAAAGGTGAACAAACAAGGCGAGTTTACAAATACCTTATCATCCACCCCCGGGTGGCGGTTTTTTCACGCAAGCACTCCTATACAGGGGTGTTGATTCATGCCGATTTGGGGTACCGACGCCAACGCGAAGGGCGTAAGTCATTTTCGCAAGTTGCACTGGGGTTGGGCTACAACGCCCGGTTTAGCATCACCTCCTTTACCGTAAACTTTAGTGGTGAGATCATTGATCGGGAGCGCGAACGGCAAGACATCATTGTACCCACCATTAGTTACACCTATGGGCGCAATACCCCTCACCGCTTCGATTGGTACACACGCATTGCTTATGGCAATGAAATCCGACTGGGCAACGCATCGGCAGGTGCGCTTTTCCTCGAACTAGGCCTACAAATGAACCTTTCAAAATACTAGCGGTATGACCAGAGATGAATTCATCAAACAAATGGCCCTTATGGGCATGGGCATTACGTTGATGCCCTCCCTCCTCACCTCTTGCAAAAAAGATCAATTGCTGGAGGTTAACTTTAACGGACGGGTGACCATCATTGGTGCCGGAGCAGCCGGACTCATGGCTGCCTACATGCTGAAACGTTACCACATCGACTTCGAGCTTATTGAAGCATCCAACGATTTTGGCGGGCGGGTGAAGAAAATTGAAGGTTTTGCCGACTTCCCCATCGATTTGGGTGCCGAGTGGATACACGATCAACCTTCCATTTTTGGAGAAATGATTAACAACGACAATGCTGAAGGCAGTGTAGACCTGGTTAAATACGATCCACAAACCATTTCCACCTGGAGCAACAACCAGCTCACCCAAAGCAACTGGGCCAACCACTTTTATGGCGAATACAAGTTTAAACGCACCACCTGGTACGATTTCTTTGAAGATTTCATTGTCCCCACCTTCAGCAGTCAGATTATTTACAACAGTCCGGTAACAAAAATCGATTATTCGGGCAGTAAAGCGGTGGTAACTACTGCTCAAGGCAACACCTACGAATCGGATAAAGTGCTGATTACCGTACCGATATCGGTATTACAAGCAGCAACCATTGAATTTACTCCAGCATTGCCCAGCAACAAGGTAAGCGCCATCAACAACATTGATTTCCCTCCCGGCATTAAGGTATTCATGGAGTTTTCGGAGCGGTTTTACCCCGATTTAACCATGGTGGGGCCATTGTTGGGCGATGGCAGCCAGGAACAAATTTACTACGATGCTGCCTTTAAAAAAGACAGCAACCGCCACATATTATCGCTGTTTTACGTGGGCGATGGTGCTGCTGAGTTCACCAGCCTACCCAGCAATCAAGCCATTATTGATGCTGTATTGAACCAACTCGACACCATTTTCAACGGGCAGGCATCGCAATATTATGTAAAACACGTGATTCAAAACTGGTCGAACGAGCCATACATCCGCGGTTCGTACAGCCACAACGTAAGCAGCTCCGACCAACAAACCATCTTAGCACCAATAGATGGCAAGGTATATTTTGCCGGAGAAGCATTGCACGAAGAAGCCTCTTCTACTGTACACGGTGCCGGGCTCAATGCCAATGCAGTGGTAGAAAACATCTTAAAAGGCGCGTAACTACTACCTCATCTATATAAAGTCTACCCGGCTGCCACCCTATCCGTTTCTGGCGGTTCAGGGGTTGGCCGGGTAGATTGTTTTTAATGCAATGCTTGAATGGTTTTGTTTTCCAGCACTTTGCGCTCCTCACTAGCATGAAACAGTAGTGATAAAACAGCCCTGCTCTTACTCCACCAACATCAAATTGTTGGCACGGTTGGCATCAGATCGAGTGCCGAAAGGATCAATGGCCACATAAGTAGGGCGTTCATTCACCACCACCCTAATGGTATGTTTGTTGCGGCTAATTTGGTGAGGGCGCAAGTATAACGGCTGTTCTCCCACCTTTAAGTGCTTAGGATGTTGGGCAAATATTCCAATAGGAATGGGCTCGTTCATTGCAATGGGTTCTGCCCTGCCTGCTGCATTCGTTTCAAAGCGCTGTGTTTCCAATTGCAATACCACTTCATACTGTCCGTTTTGTTCGTTTACAGTCACTTCTTTCACCTGCAAATCATACGTAATCACCCGTTTCAGCCAATCGTCGATCAGCACATGGTATTTTGGTGGTGCTACACGATAAAATTCATCCAGCAGCTCCAACGAAGTAACAGTAGGCTCTGCATCGGCACGGTGCCGGCTCACCAACTGCTGCAATGCACTGTTTACCTGTGTTTCGCCCAACAAGTCCTTCAACGCCAGCATCACCGTATAGTTTTTTCCGTACGACAGGTAGCTTTCGCCAGCGGCATGGTACAAGGGCGGCTCTGGTGTTGTAGCAAAAGAACGTCCTGAAAAGTATCGTTTGTTGGCCGATTCACTCAGCTGCCATATGGCGCCAAGCCCATTGTACTGTTCCATCACCACCGCTTCAGTATATTTAGCCAATCCTTCGGTAAACAAACTGCCCCCCTCTATGTACTTGGGCACCAAAATATGCCCCCACCACTGGTGCGCCACCTCATGAATGGTGCGTTTGGCTACCAGGTCAAACCCATAAGGATTGGTATTATCAACCAGGTACAATCGATCTTCTACCATGCCAATGGTGCCAGGGAGGGCCTGTCCGCCAAAAGGCCAATGCCCGGGAATTTCGGCAATGCGCAAATGATCAAAAGGATATGCGCCAAAATTGTTGATGCAGTAATCGAGGGTGAGCTTGCTATATCGGGCTATGTTATTGATGTTGTAATGGTGCGATGGGTGATAGTATTGCTCAATGGCAATGCCTTTATGCTGCTGCACTTTTGTTTGGTAGTTGGCCGAAAGGTAGGTAATGGATGGCGCAATGGTAGAAGGGGCTTTGTAGTGGTAATAATTCCTGCCATTGCCGGTCCACTGCGCCATTAAATTGCCCGGAGCAATAGCCATCTGATCATTGGCTGTAGACACTACTGTTTCGAACTCAATGCGACGCATCTTGTTGGTAGCATCGCCCAATATATGATCGTCGGTAACAACAGGCTCTTCTTGTGGTGGAAGCCCTCGTTGCTGCCGTTCAACAGCTTGGCTAATTTCCAGGCCGCTACGATACCCCAATACCGGTTCGTAGCTGGTTTGCGACAGGTATGTGCCATTGTTCACCAAAGCCTTGTTGGTACTAAACCCTGTATGCTGCGCCTCAAGATGATAAGTAAACTGCAGCTGTTCGCCAGGGGCCAGTGGTGGATGTAACTCATACAACCGCACTTCAAGGTAAGGATCGTAAGCGACCTCCCTGCCATTTTCAAGGGCAATGAATTGTAGTGGTTCCTTTTCCGATACCAGTATTTGATGAATGGTGGTATCGCTGATGTTTTCTAACACATGGTACGCTTTTAGCTCCACCCTTCTTTCGTGCGGATAAATAGCCACATTGGTTTTTGCCTGTACCACCACCGGTCGCTCCAATGCTTCGTATTGCTTCAACTTACGCTCATAGGCCTCCCGGTAATCCAGCCTTTCGTTAATGGTGGTATAATCGTTTACTACATTAGTGTTGTAATAAATGGCAGAGCCCGACCCCATGAAAAGTAACAACGCCACTCCCAATATGATGCGTTGCCTCCTACTCCACCCCTTCAACTGCTTGAGCTTTACCTTTATTCCTTCTACCACGCCTCGCTGCCACAGCTTAAAAGAACACAAGGCCAGTATCCATCCCAATAGCATCCAATGCAATGCGTAATAATGAAATGTACGCGCAGCATCCCCATATCCAGTCATATTGGTATACTCAACATACGGCAGGTAACCGGGGCGCAACAGTGGGTGTTCAATGCCCAACCACGATGAAAGGCCATTGCCAAACAAAATGATGATGACTCCGGTAACCATCATGCCCACATACTTATTGGCTACCACCGATTGGATGAATAGTGCCAGTAGCGCATAAAACAAAAAGCCTATGCCCGAGTAGTAAAACATGGCCAGGTATTGCGCTAACTCAACGTGATAATAGCCACCTGCTATTTGAAAACCAATGGCAATTATAATGCTAATAGCAATCAACACTAAGGGCAACAATACCAGCGCTACAGCTTTTGCTGTAAAAAACACAATGCTACGCACCGGAGTGCTGTCGATAATGCCATTGAATTGCAACTGACGCTCACGCCATACCATCTCACCGCTGTAAAACACCAGCAGCAAAAGCCCTAAGAACGGCAGCGGATCTTCAATGAGCCAAATCAGCAAGTTGGTAGTAGGGTACAAACTGTCGTTATAAGCTCCTCCTTCATAAACACGCGAATAAACCTCTGAAGCCACAATTACTACCCACACCAACACCACCGCAATAAATGGAAGGCTCTTGAATACATTGGTTAACTCAATGCGTAACAAAGCTTTAAAGCTTTGCCACTGCCCTGCTTGTGTGTTGGTACTTACAGGAGTGTAAGCAACGCCCTTACCAGTGGTTATTACTGGTGCTTGCTTTGCTTTTCGGGAAGTGGACTGAAAGGAAAATCGCCAATAGGCAACAACCAACACCAATGCGGCAATTCCGCTCCACAACAACCTGCTCCATAGTAGGTAACCCGAAAACGCTACCTGCTGTGTATTCTTTTCAAAAGGGGTCCAATACTGCGTTTGTTCGAAAAAAGCAGCCAGTCCAAAGGGGTCGGCTACGGCAGCAATGGCCATGTTTTCTGGCGAAGGAGTAACTGCCTGTGCCAACATGGGCGAATTCAAGAAAATGGAACAAATCCAATACAAGGCATAAATAGCCACAGCCCCTACATAAGTGGCTACATTGCTTTTTGTAAAAGAACTGATGGAAAAAACAACTGCCGTAGCAATGAACACATTGGGCAATACCATGATTAGCCAAACGCGTGTGTAATAGCTCCATCGAAACCCAATAAGCTGGTCAGGGTTAACTGCGGCCATGTTGGTGCCCAGCGCAAACCCTATTAAGGCCATCGAAAACACCAGCAAACTCAGTAGCAACACCCCTGCAAAACGACTAAAGAAGAAAGGAACCTTCCCCACTGCAGTGCTATAAACAATAGGCTCCATACCATATTGCCTGTCGCGCAGCACACCTGCAATGGCAAAAAACATTACAGGAAACACACTCCCCAATGATAACAGCCCTATGAAAAAGGTAATTTGGTAATTGGAGTCTATCAACACCTGCGCTGGCACATATGCCCTGCTACCCATGATGAATCCTAACAGCAAAAACACCACCGAAAATCCAATGGCTGCGCGCTGCTTTAATTGGTAGCGTATTTCAAATTGCAATAAAGAAAAGAACATCAACTGTTGTTTTGAGGTGGATATAAGGCGGAGAAATAAACACTTTCCAAATCGGGAGTTAACGGTTCAAAACCAGTTTCCGGAAGCGCATCGCTGTATACCTGTATTTGAGTTTTACCAGCCCTTAAACGAGAGGCAATAACCCGATACGCTGAGCGATAATCGTTAAGCGCCTCGCGGTTGATGGTTTTCACCCATACCTTCCCTTTCAGCATATTGGTTAAAGCAATAGGATTGCCTTGTTCAATGATACTCCCTTCTCCCATAATTGCCATCGATGCGCACAAATCGCGCACATCTTCTACAATATGGGTCGACAGAATAACAATGATTCGCTCTCCTATTTCGCTCAACAGGTTCAAAAAGCGATTGCGTTCTTCAGGGTCGAGCCCCGCAGTAGGCTCATCTACAATAATGAGTTGAGGACAGCCAAGCAATGCCTGGGCAATGCCAAAACGCTGACGCATACCACCCGAAAGGGTATGCACTGCCTTTTTGCGGTGTTGGTACAAGTTAGTTTGATGCAACAAAGCTGCCACCTGCTCTTTGCGCTCGTGCCGGTTGGTAACGCCCTTTAACACCGCAATATGGTGCAGCAATCGCTGGGCACTTATTTTAGGGTATACGCCAAACTCCTGGGGCAAATACCCCAACTTACTGCGTAGCAGCGATGCATTGGAGGCAATATTAACACCGTTAAACGCAATTGAACCGCTGGTGGGTGCCTGCAACAAAGCAATGGTGCGCATGAGTGTAGACTTACCAGCACCATTAGGGCCAAGCAACCCAAACATACCATTGGTAATGGTTAACGACACATCGTTTAATGCCTGTACCCCATTCGCATAGGTTTTACAAAGGTGTTGAATGTGCAACGTATTATTCATGGAAACAATGTTTAATGACAATGCGAACCTATAGCGACAACAAGGCTTTTCATAGTTTTTATGACCAATGCCACAAGAATGGCCTTATAAAACACCTGTAGCACTACCAATGCACTTGATGCAAAAAAAGAGGGTGTATGAAGCAAAAAACACCTCGTTGATCAAATAAATTGTGGGTACAAACTATCGTCCGTATTTTTGCTTTATGATGGTTTGGATAAAGAAATACAAGGCCTTTTTTATTGGAGTACCAATTACATTTACCTTGTTTTTTGTACTACAATGGGTTGGGTTTATTCGTATCGATCCCCATGAAGTGCTTGAAAATGCCTTCATCTTTACCTTTTGGTGGCTGTTGTTTTCATTGATCATCCATCACATCTCCTTCTTTAAGAAAAACAAAGTGGTGGTATACAAAAGCCTGGGGCTTATTGGGCTGTTGGCTTTATTGATCGCTGTAGACAGCTATTTTAACATTCCCAATAACCCGGCAACCATCTTGCTCATCATCTTGTTTTGGATGGGAGTAGTACACCTGGTGCTTCCACGTTTCTTTCGTAAGTACAAAGTGCCCATCATCATTATTTATGGGATTTTGGTGGCCTATCTTTCCTTTATTCGCCTCCATCCCGCCTATGCCGATACCCACCACGAGCAAATGGGCATTTTGTTGCTTCCATTGCCATTGCTATTGGGTTTATGGATATTTGAGCAGTGGAAATGGTTGCAAAACCTCAAGGCCGAAAAAGGAAAGGCAGAACTGGCCTTGTTGAAAAGTCAAATCAACCCGCATTTTTTCTTCAACACCCTCAACAACCTATATGGCCTTACCGTTGAAAAGTCGGATCAAGCACCTGAAGTAGTGCTCAAGCTATCCGACATGATGCGTTATACCATTTACCAGGGGCGCGAAGATCTGGTATCTCTAAAAGAGGAAGCAGCCTACTTGCAAAATTACATTGATTTACACCGCATACGTTACCAAAAAGATGTTACCATTACCTTTGAACAGGAAGTGGCTGATGGTAGGGTGGCCCCACTTCTTTTCATCATTTTACTTGAAAATGCCTTTAAACATGGGGTAGAACGCTTAACGGAAGGGGCGTACATTCACTTGCAGCTAAAAGAAACGCAAAATGGCGTGCGGTTCGAAATTGAAAACAATTGCGATACAACACCGGAAACGCCTGCAGGAATTGGGTTGACCAACTTGCAGCACCGATTGCAACTCATTTACCCTCATCAGCATCAACTTACCATTGATCGCAAAGACGGAGTATACCACGCCCTACTAGAAATTACAACAGCATGATTAAGTACCTCATTGTAGATGACGAGCCCATTGCTCATCGTATTTTAGAAAAGTACTGCAACAACCTGCCTCACCTACAGAAAGCAGGCAATTGCTACAATGCATTTGAAGCCATGCAAGCAATTACCGAACAACCTGTTGACTTGCTGTTTCTCGACATTAACATGCCCAAATTTTCAGGGTTAGAATTCTTAAAAACCATGCCCCACCCACCGCAAGTCATCATCACCTCTGCTTACCAGGAATTTGCGTTAGAAGGATATGAATTGAATGTAACTGATTATTTGCTGAAGCCCTTTAGCTTTGATCGATTGGTAAAAGCAGTGAACAAGGTAGTTGCTCACCATCAGCAAACGATTGAAACACCTACTGGTAAGTCCTTGAACCAAACCAGTTTCTTTTTAAAAGGCGATAAAAAGCATCACCAGGTACATGCACAAAACATCTTGTTCATTGAAGCCTATGGCAACTATACCAAGGTGCATTTGGAAGACACCATGTTTGTTTGTCACAAATCAATAACAGCCTTTGAGTCGTTGCTCCCTTCTGCTCACTTCTTACGCGTACACAAATCGTTTATTGTAGCAATCAACCACATCCAACAGGTAGAAGGGAATACCATTACCATGCGCCAACACCAACTTCCTATCGGGCAAACCTATAAAGACACCATTAGGCTACGTTTAAACCTATAGTGATGTACTGATTTAATTCAAGACGTCCGAAAAACAACAACAAACATCAAAGCGCAAGCTTTAAACGTCCTTTGCAATCAATAATTAAACATCTTAATTAAATGAAGACGCGATATTACACGTCGCGCTCGCTAGCCCATACTCTCTTCTATTCGTTTCTCTACACAAGTATTTGCATTGCCAATGCTCAACAACAAGCTTCTGAGCAACTTTCTATTAGGCCTATACACATTACCAGTACGAATAAAGATTGATCATGCTTTTACCCAGATTAAAGAATGATCGCATTCCTGAACTTAAACTAAACAAGCTTCAACGGGAGATGGCTGATCAAATTTCTCGAAAAGTTGACGCTGGGACTTATCAATTTGAAGAAATACTTTGTCCAATATGCGATAGTGGACAAAAAGAGCTTATTGGACAAAAGGACCGATATGGGCTATTCTTTGCTACAAACATTTGCGCTTATTGTGGCTTGGTTTACACCAGTCCCAGGATGACCAAAGAAAGCTACCATCATTTTTACAACTCGGAATACCGAAAGCTATATGTAGCAAAGAAAACAGCCGTTCAATCGTTCTTTGAAAGCCAGAAAAGAAAAGGGCAAAGGATTTATGATTTTCTTAATAAACACCAGCTGCTTTCTGATGCCCCTTTATTTGTGTTTGAAGTGGGTTGCGGAGCGGGTGGAATATTGGAGTTTTTTAGAGAAAAAGGACATGCTGTAAAAGGCATTGACCTTGGAGAGAAATATATCGCTTATGGAAAACGCACCTTTGGCCTGAACCCGGATGTGGGGGTACTCTCCAACTGTAAAATGGATAAAAAACCTGATGTAATCATATACTCCCATGTATTAGAACACATCCTCGACCTTAATGACGAGCTGCAAACAATAAAGGAAAACATTACTGAACATACATTAATTTATATAGAAGTTCCAGGAGTTAAGGAAATTCATAAAAACTACGAATCAAACATCTTAAGGTACTTTCAGAATGCCCATACTTTCCATTTCTCTTTAGAAACGTTGGCAAACTTATTCGCTAAGAATGGTTTTGAGTTAATCCATGGAAATCAATTCGTACAAGCTGTATTTAAGTACAATAAAAATACCGTTATTATTCAAAGTGATTACTCAAAAACAAAGGAGTACATCCTTAGCATTGAAGAGAAAAAAGGAAGTTATTCTTTCACATTAATGCGGATAAGAAAGAAGGCAACAAAACTACTGCTCTTCGTGCTCGACAAAACAAAAACACGAGGAGTGGTCAAATCAATAAAACGTTGGCTTACATAAAACAGGCTAATCACTTGTATCATTAACGTTTGATTTTCAGGAATTCACAATACATTAAATCACACAATTAAAACCACTATGGAAACGCCCTAATTTCATCAAGACATCCGAATACGATTTATTAATACAGCAATAGCAATTCAATTCTTTTTATTTACACTATAATTCTTATAAAATTATGAAGACGCGCTCTTACACGCTGCGCTTGCTAACCATTTTCTTTACTTCGCTTCTCTGCTCCTGCTTCTATTCTTCCTATGCTCAGCATCAGTCTTACGAATTCTGGTGCGGCCAATTCTCCTATGCTCCCAACTTACAAGTAATTAGCAGCAGTACCGACAGCACCCACCTTTTTGTTGCAGGAACTCCTTCGGGAGTCATGTGCGGACAAATGATGTATGCCATTATGGATACGATGGGACAGCCTGAAAAACTGTATTACATACAAAACGCACCGGCTAACTCAAGCATTAGAGCAATAGTCGGTACCAAAAACAACCATTACATGGTCATCGATCATTACAACAGCATTATGGACATTATGAGTACCGTATTGCATGTGCAGCATGGGCAAGTGAGCAATTCGATTACATTCGACATCGATTCATTGGCCAGTATCAACACATTAGGCTATGCCATTGCTACCGACGGACAACACGTTTGGGTAGCTGGAGAAGCCAACCCTGAAGGCGTTACCTCGTACGCATTCCTGGCGAAGTTTGATACTACCCTTACTCCTTTAATCATTAAGAAATATCAAAGCGACCCCAACCCGAGTTTAAGTCGTGCGGTAAAGATGGTGGTAGGCGACAATCATTTATTGTTGCTGCAACAACACCTCGACAAGTCAACGCAATACCCCGACATTTACCTGGGCATTACCAAAACCGATAAAGATGGTAATGTACAGTGGTTCCGCTCTTTCGACATGCCTTACACCGGCCCTACCCTACTTTCTGATTACCCTGTGGATGTGGTAGAAGATGAACAAGGAAATGTATATGTGCTAGGTGAAGCACATGAGGCCAATATTACATCGGCTCCCGATCATTTCTTAGTGAAGCTGGATGCTAACGGCAATGTGTTGTGGCACGAACTGTTTGACAATGCTTCTGGAGCCAAAGAAAACTATGCTACTGCATTACATTACCACCAACAATCGTTGTATGTTACTGGCAGTAAAGACAGTGTGGCGGGCAATAGTCGTGTGGGTATACCCTTTGTTTCGCAAATCGATACAGATGGCAATGTGATGCAATCCATTCAACTCGATACTGTTTTGAAAGACAACAGCATTATTGGAAGTGCTGTTGTTGGTTCTAACATTCAGTTAATGAGCAATTTCGAAACTGCTGCCAATGTATTTATTCCATTGCAATACAGCATTCCTTTAAACAACATTACCAATACCTGCCGATCTACTGCAACTCCTTTTGTTCCTGTAAACGAAAACATCGTGGTGGATACCATACTTACTCAATTGCCAGGCATCCTGGTGAGTACCAACAGTGCCTATCAAATAACGGGAGGTACAATGCCCATTGTAAGTGCGTTATGCAGCGGAGCAGTTGGGATAGACGAAGAAGTGAACGATAACAATTTATTACTCTACCCAACTCCTGTTAAATCCGTGCTAACCTTGATGAATGGCACCAACCATTATGGAAAGGCATCCATCATCAACTTACAAGGCCGGGTGGTGAAAACCATTGATTTGGTTACCGGTAAGCAATCGGTACCGGTAACGTCCCTGGCGCCAGGCGTGTACTTCCTACACTTTTCCGCCGGTGGACGTTACATCACCCGGAAACTCGTGAAGGAATAAGCAACTCGTTAAAAGGTTTCCCAAATCAAAATCTATGAAAAGCACTGTTTTGTTGCTGTTGCTTGCGTGTGTTTACACATAGAGAAATGTTTAGGAATCATCCTTTTTCAGAGGAAGATAGCCGCAATGGCATTGGGTTACTCTTTAACTTTAGTGTTAAGAAGCCATACGCTTACGGTACTCAGCAGGGCTAACGCCAGTGTACTTTTTGAAGTTGCTGTAAAACACACTTCGTGAGTTAAACCCAACATCATAGCCAATAGATTCGACCTTAAACTGAGGATGATCCAGCAACAACTGTTTGGCTTCTTCTACCCGACTCTTATTCAATAAATCATAAAACCCAGTGGCTTTATATAACTTTAGATAAGCACTTAACTCACTGGGTCTTATGTTTAGCCGCTCAGCCAAGTCAGCTAAACTAAAAGCTGGATCAATGAATGCTTTTTCTTGTTGCATGACCTGCTGCAAGGTTGCTTCCAATTGCTGTAATTTATCTTCCCCGATCTTCAACCCATTACTAATTGTGGTATTTGTTTGCGAAAAAGGAGCGGTACTGTGTTTAATTAGAAAATATACAATTACAAAATAGCTCACCATATGCGTTAAATATACCATCCAGGTAAAATGGCGAATTCTAAAAAGCATCAACCCCATGTTGATTAATAACAAGGCATTAACCCCTATCAGTACACCGTAAAACACCTTTACCCAACGAATACGCGCTGCAATACTCAGCGGTTGTTGCTTTTTATGGGGGAAACATTTCCGCAAATAATAAATGGAAAATATCAGATAAATGAGCATAATAGCATATCCGGCAATGCCAATGGTAATGCGTATATCGTCAAACCACCGCTGTTTCAACAACCACAGCTTCATAGCTCCGGGTTGTATAAAAAACGGCAAATAAAGCAGTGTAATAACTACTGGAAGAACAAAATGAATTCTGAATTGCTTAAAAGTAATGCCTCCCTCAGAAAAATAAGATCGCACATACAAATAATACAGTACTGGGAGTAGAAATACCAGGGGGAGATTGAGGTCCGTAATATGAGGGAAAGCATCGTGAATGCCTTTTGTGCCTTCAAATATCGATAACGCATGACGAAGGCCATAGATCAATAAAATGAGGGCCAGTATGCGTCCGGCTTGTTGCTTTTTCCAATGTGCTGCTCCAATAATTAACCCAAACACTACGAAGTTAATTGCCACAACAACATTGACCAATTGAAACTCACTTTTAAACAGAGACAGTAGCATCGTATTCTCCATGCTTTATAAATTTAGCACAAATGAATATTAATGTCACGGAGTAACGATTCCTGATTTAATTAAGACATGATTAGCGCATCGCTAATTTACTGAAAATTAATGAGTGAGGCCTATTGGTTAAATGGCGCGTTTTCTCGCTAAAGTGATTGAATGAAGATCATTTTCAATAAAAAATACCCATGATTTATCTTCTTCGCCCTGCGCAGCAAGCAGGCACACCAGCTGGGCGTGAATCGACTCCGTACCTACACACGAATGCCCAACACACATACGTCTTGTGGATTTACGCCCTGCACAGCAAGCGGGCACACCAGCTGGGCGTGAATCGACTCCGTGCCTACACGCGAATGCCCAGCACGCATACGTCTTGTGGATTTACGCCCTGCACAGCAAGCAGGCACACCAGCTGGGCGTGAATCGACTCCGTGCCTACACGCGAATGCCCAGCACGCATACGTCTTGTGGATTTACGCCCTGCACAGCAAGCAGGCACACCAGCTGGGCGTGAATCGACTCCGTGCCTACACGCGAATGCCCAGCACGCATACGTCTTGTGGATTTACGCCCTGCACAGCAAGCAGGCACACCAGCTGGGCATAAATCGACTCCGTACCTACACGCGAATGCCCAACACACATACGTCTTGTGGATTTACGCCCTGCGCGACGAGCAGGCACACAAGCCGGGCGTGAATCGACTCCGTACCTACACACGAATGCCCAACACACATACGTCGTCGATTTGTTCGAAGTTGCCTTTCCAGGTGTCAAACGTTTGGCAAATCAGGTCGTATTGCTGGCCCATGGTTTGGGCGCTGGCCTCCATAAAGAGTTGGCGAAAAGGTTTGTACTTGAATTTTTTACCCCTTGGTCCTCCAAACTGATCGGCAAAGCCATCAGAAAACAGGTAAATGGCATCATTGGGTTGCAATTCGAAAGTGTGGGTAGTATAAGCAATGGTAGATTCGTGCTTGCCAATAGGTTGTTTATCGGCCTTTACTTCTAGCAGTTGTGCACCGCTGGTTTCTGAGGTAAACAGCGTTGTTCGTGGCAACTCATTCGCCACAATAGGCTGGTCATTATTGCGCATTACCCAAAGGGCATTGTTGGCCCCGGCATATTGTAATGTAGGTTTAGCACCTGTTCGAGCAACCTTTAGGCTACAAAAAGCAATGTCCATGCCATCGCGCACCCCTTCCCCGCTCTCATCAAACGACTCAATGACCAGCTCTCGAACCTTATCCAATACCTTACCCGGTTCATGTATCCCCAATTCTTTCACTGCTATGTTTAATGCATTGCTACACACCACACTTACCATAGCTCCCGGCACGCCATGACCAGTACAATCGGCAACCGCAAACAATTTTAACACATCACCATTACCTAACGTTACCTGGTGCATCCAATAAAAATCACCGGCCACAATGTCTTTCGGCAGGTAGACAATAAAACTGTCTTTAAAATAAGATTTCACCAATTGCTGCGAGGGCAACAGCGCATGCTGTAACCGCTTGGCATAACTAATAGAGTCAAGAATTTCCTTGTTTTTCTCCTCTACCATCAACCGCTGTTCGGTAGCAATGTCTCGCTGCTGCTCCACTTCCAATTTCTGAGCGCTGATGATTTTATTGGATTTGGCCTTGTTGCGATAGCCTATAAGGATGAAAATGGCCAACACCACTACACCACCACCACCACTGGTAAGTAGTACAATGCGCGATTGGCTGGCTTCGTCACGGGCTTTGAACTCTGCTTCCTGCCGTTGCCGTTCCAGCTCACTTTTCTCCAATTCCAACTGCTTCTTATCGCTGTCGTACTTGGCCTCCATCTCTTTGATGCTCTTATCGCTCTCTTGCTGAAAAACAGAGTCCTTCACCGCTTTAAATGCCTTGTGCTGCTCCAGCGCTGCTTTATAGTTGCCAGTACTGGCATACAAATCGGAAAGCCCTTTATGGGCCAATGCAGCGCGTTTCAAATCTTGCATCTCCTGCGCCAGGGCCAACCCTTCTTTTATCAATGGCTCTGCCCGATGTGGTTGCCCCAGGTCCATGTACGAACCACCCATATTGATCTTACACAATGCTATTTGCACCCTATTTTCTAATGCTTCGTAAATGGGTAACGCTTTCTGATGGTATTCCAAACACAATTGATCATCGCCTTTTTGACGGAAAAGATTCCCCATGTTAATGTAAGCTCCGGCAATACCCGCCTTATCATCAATCGATAGAGCAACCTCTAAGCTCTCCTCAAACATAGCTTGTGCCTCATCGTATTCTCCCCGGTCTCGCTTAATAATACCTATGCTCGAAAGGCAAATGTTGAGTCCTTGCTTGTTGTTCTGCTCCCGATAAATAGCCAGGCACTTTTCGTACTCTGCCAACGCGGCTTCTTTTTGCCCTAAAAACTCGTTGATCATGGCAATGTTTAACCGGGTAGCAGTAATGCCAGGAATATAGTTTTGAGCCTCAAAACGACGAGCAGCTTCCAAATAGTTTTCAATGGCAATTTCGTACCGCCCTCGCATGTAAGAAATATTGGCCTTGTTGTTATAAGCCATGGCCAGTTCTTTTTGATCGCCATGTTGCTCCCATGCTGCAATAGCTAAATCGAAAATCACCAATGCCGAATCGTATTCGGAAGCCATGTACAGCCCAATGCCCAGGTTGGAGTACGACTTGGCCCTTCCGTAGAGGTAATCGATTTCTTCGGATATCGCCAGTCCTTCAACGGCATAATTGCGACAAGCAGCAGGATCGGAAGCGTAAATTACCCAAGCCAACGCATTGAGCGTGTTTACCCGTGCGGTATCGCGTTGCGATTGTTCTTGTAGCAAGGTGTTGAGACTGTCAATCGCCGAATTATTGGCCATTCCTTGCATAGTCAGTAACAACAACAGTGGTATAACGAGTACTTGCTTTATTCTTGTTTTCACCTGAATAAATGTACAAATTATGATGAAGTTATGCTTTCTTCCTTTTGCTCGATTTCGCCAATGGGTTGAAGTCGAGTGCCAACTGGAGCCAGTAAGCCAAATCGTCTTCCATATCGAAACCATCGGGAGTAATGTAGATATATCCCCGCATGGGCCGGCCGGTGAAATCCATCGGTAGGCAAGCGTCTTTAACGATTTCACGTTCGTATGCCTCCTCACCAATGCGGGCCATCAATAGGCTATCGCCATACTTCTTATCAATATGAATGCCACACAGCATTTTGTCGTCCACAGAAAACACATGACCACCCATCATGTTCTTAGAAGTGAAATTGGCCCCTAATTCTTTAAGGGTGCGTTTGATACGGTCTGCCAAAAATTCGTCGTAGGCCATAGGCTAAAAGTTGAGCTTTTAAAGATAAGCAATAACCTGTAAATCAAGGCGGTTTTGTTCATTCACAACAGATATCGGTGCTCGATTCATTTCCCACCTACTTTAGCATTAATGAACACACAAATTAACAACCCTAAAAACGAAGTGTCATGGAAAATTTCAGCAATTACCTAAACGAAGCAAAAGAGGCTGTAACGCATCTACGATTGAGTTATCGCACACGCAATCCGTTATCGCGTGCATTCGCATCGCCTACCGTTTGAGGCACGATCCAACAACGAGCAGTAATGACCTGCGAAGCGCTTTGCACGTCAATGATTTGATAAAACACAGTAATGTGGTACGGTTTTTTAAAACGAGCCATCAGCGTATTTCCTTTCCAGGTGCTGGTGCCAACACGAGTTCGCGAGGAATGTACCCCATTGTTTTGCAACAAAAACATTTTACGCCCTCGAAACGAAATGGCTGTCCTCCCGGAAAGTTCAGGAGTACTGCCTGGCTTTAATACCACTAAACCGGTATCTGATGGCTCACCTATCTTCAAATAATCGGTATCAAAAGCAAAGTGATTCATCCAATACCCCTGAGGCAACTGTTTTAGGGCTTGTTGCACGTCCTCATCAGTCATAGGATACGCCTTAAACTCTTGCACTTCTATGGCCCAGTGGCAACGCAACTTTCCCTGGTTGGTAGAAATAATAAACGAGCGATGCACCCATCCATCAGGAGCATAGGTTGCAACACGAAATTGAACAGGTATTGCTACACTGTCGCCTGGCAACACTTGTTTTGGAGAAGGTGATACGACTACTGTACCTGGCAGATTGGCAGCAATGCGATGAATCACCAATGTGTCATTTCCCGGGTTGTGTATGGTAAATGTGTTTCTCAACTGCAACACTTTATGAGCTTGTGTTTCAGCATCTTGCAAATTGGCCAATGTATGCATGGTATCAGGAAGAATACGCACTTGTTGTGCCACTCCTAATTGCATCATCATTACCCCTACCAACACCCCAAAAATGCGCATGTTACAAAGAAAGAAAATCATTTGTTTCACTCCATTATCTTAACAACGTTTTAACACCTTCAGTTGTTTGAGAATACTTATCTTTGGTTTCCACACCACTTGCGTTGAAAAAACTACTACTCATACTTTCCTGCCTTATGGTAAGCTGGGCTTATGCTCAATTGTCTGATGAGCAACTAATCTACATCGATTCACTGCAACAAGTGATTGCCACTGCCAAAAACGATACGGTTCGCATTAGAGCCATTGGCCTTTGGGATAACCAGATTTGGCGGTACGACATTGACCTGGATTATCAACTCAACCAACGCATTGCAGCCATAGCCGATAGTAATTTAGCTGATACTACCTCACTTAGCCCTGAAGAAATTGCATTTTACGTTGGTGCTGCCGGCACCGGATACAACATCATGGGCATTTACCATCAAGACCAGGGCAACCTTCTGGAGGCCATTAAATATTATCAACTGAGTCTTGCTGCCAAACAACGGGTAAACGAGGTGGATGGCATTGCACAAGCCTTGCACAACATTGGCAACATCAAGTACATGCAAGGAAATTACGCAGGAGCAGTAGAACTTTATACCCGCAGCTTGAAAATACGGGAAGAGCTGGGCAATAAAAAGGGCATGGCACAATCGCTCAACAACATCGGACTCATGAACCTTGAGCAGGGTGACATCGATAAAGCATTGGAGTTTTACCAGAAAAGCCTGGCATTAAAAGAAGAAATTGAAGATCATCGAGGCATTGCCAATTCACTCAATAACATTGGTAATGTGTACCAGGATAGGGAGGAATTCAACAAAGCATTGGATTACTACAACCGTCTTCTTGCGCTAGATCCATCAAAAACAGATGCCAAGGTAATTGGAGCTGCTTACAACAACATGGCCGCATGCTACATTGGGTTAGGAGATTTTGAAACGGCTCTTGAGCACTGCCTGAAAGGGTTAAAGGTAAAGGAAAGTGTTCATGATCAACGCGGTATTATACGCTCATATACCAGCCTTGCCAATACTTACCATGCACTGGGCAACGACCCCGAAGCCATACGTTATGCACAAAAGGCATTGCAAATGGCACGCAAGATGCAAGCACTATTGGAAGTAAAGCATGCAGCACTTGCTTTGTACGATAGTTACAAGCAAATGGGGAACAACCACCAGGCATTGGCCATGTACGAATTATACATTGAATCGAGAGACTCATTAGAAAGTGAAGCCAATAAGAAAGAAATCATCCGACAGGAGTTGCTGTATACCTATGAAAAGCAAGCTGCCGCCGATAGCACTAAAAATGCGGAGGTGGAAAAAGTAAAAGACGCTCAAATTGCTGAACAAAAAGCCGAAAACAAACAGTTTGAACTTAAAGCAGAACAAGGCAAACAACGTACCTTTTATCTTTATGGAGGGTTAGGGCTGGCCTTGCTTTTTGGTGGTGTTATCTTCAGTCGTTTTCAAGTCACCAACCGACAAAAAAGTGTGATTGAAACACAAAAAAAACAAGTAGATAGAGCCTATGATGAACTGGAAGAAAAGAACAAGGAAATTCTCGACTCTATTGCCTATGCTAAGCGCATTCAAACAGCCATATTGCCTCCCACAAAGGTGGTGAAGTCTTATTTAACAGATTCCTTTATCCTCTATAAACCCAAAGACATTGTAGCTGGCGACTTTTACTGGCTGGAACACCAGGATGATATTGTGCTTTTTGCTGCGGCTGATTGTACGGGTCATGGAGTTCCCGGAGCCATGGTAAGCGTGGTATGCCATAATGCCTTGAACCGCTCGGTGCGCGAGCACGGCCTTACTGATCCTGGCAAGATTCTCAATAAAACGAGAGAAATTGTGGTAGCAGAATTTGAAAAATCGGATGAAGAGGTAAAGGATGGAATGGACATTGCGCTTTGTGCTTTACAAGGCCATACATTGCACTATGCAGGGGCACACAACCCGCTATGGATCATCAAACCTGAAAGAAAAAGCCATGCAGCAGAATTGGTGGAAATAAAAGCCAACAAGCAACCCATAGGGAAATTTGATGCTCTCCTGCCCTACACCACACATACTATTGAATTGGAACCTGGTGATACCATCTATATATTCTCCGATGGGTATGTCGATCAATTTGGAGGAGAAAAGGGAAAGAAGTTTAAAGCAAAAGCATTTCGGGAATTGCTGTTGTCTATTCAACACGAGCCTATGGAACGGCAGCACAAGCTCATCAATGCCACTTTCGAAAACTGGAAAGGAGACTTCGAACAAGTTGATGATGTGTGTGTGATGGGGGTTAAAGTATGAAGCAACTGCTTTACATATTGCTCCTGTGCCCTTTGGCGGTGTTGGCCCAACTCACCCCTGAACAGCAAACCTATGTCGACTCGTTAAAACAAGCAACCACCACTGCTCCACACGACACCTTAAAAGTGAAAGCTTATAAGTCGTGGGCAGACATGATTTATGCATTTGATCCAGTACTCGATTTGGAGATCAACCGCAAGATGGCAGAGATTTGCAACGATAACCTCCAAAAAGAATTGAGTGATAAGGAACAGGCATTTTATCGCAAAATGCTAGCCGCCAGCTGCCTAAACATTGGAAGCTTTCATGCACAACAAGGCAATCTGGCCAAAGGCATTGATTATTATACACGAGGGTTAAAATTATACGAAGAACTGGGCAATCGAATGAATACGGCATCTAGCTACAACAACATTGGGTATGTATACCACATGCAAAAAGACTACGAAAAAGCCATAGAATACCATATGAAAGGGTTGGCCTTACGCCTGGAAATCAACGACACCCTGGGCATTGCTGATTCGTACAACAACCTGGGTATTGCACACAAGGAATTGAACAATGATAGTCTTGCGCTCAGCTATTACGAAAAAAGTTTAGCCTTACAACGGGCTATCAATTACACCAGGGGCATTACCAATGCCCTACACAACATCGGTGCCTGGCACACCGACCATGGAAATTATGATAAAGCATTGACCATTACCAATGAAGCGCTGGCAGTGAGTAGCGAACAAGGCGATAGCATTGGCATGTCACAGCGGCTGGTGGTATTGGGCAGAGTATATTATGCTAAGAAAAATTACCCTAAAGCGTTAGAAAAAGGGGAAGAAGCGTTACGCATCGCCAGTACCTCTAAGGCCATGCATCAAATCAACCTTGCTGCGGAGTTGTTGTACTCCACTTACAAGAAAATGGGCAATTACACCAAATCGCTGGCCATGTTTGAGTTGCACGTTAAGGCAAAAGACAGCGTTCAAAGCGAAGCCAACCAACAAGAAGTTATTCGCCAGGAGTTGAAGTATGCTTACGAAAAAGCGGGCCGCCGCTGATAGCGTAAAGGCCGCAGAAGAAAGCAAGGTAAAAGATGCACAACTGGCCGCAGAGCGGGCGCTTAACGAGCAACATGAGTTAGAAGCAGCGCAGCAACGGCAAAAAACGTGGGTACTGGCTGGTGGAATAGGATTGGCATTGTTGTTTGGTGGATTCATCTTCAACCGTTTTCGGGTGGCGAAAGAACAAAAAACAGTCATCGAAACACAAAAGAAACAAGTGGACCTTGCTTACGATGAATTGGAAGAAAAGAACAAAGAGATTCTCGATTCTATTGCCTATGCCAAGCGCATTCAAAATGCCATTCTTCCTCCGCCAAAAGTAGTGCAGGAGTACTTGCGTTCTTCTTTTGTATTATACAAGCCTAAGGCTATTGTTGCTGGCGACTTTTACTGGTTGGAACACAAGGGTGATACCGTGCTTTTTGCTGCTGCTGATTGTACGGGTCATGGAGTTCCCGGAGCCATGGTAAGCGTGGTATGCCATAATGCCTTGAACCGCTCGGTCCGCGAGCACGGCCTTACTGATCCTGGCAAGATTCTCGATAAAACGAGAGAAATTGTGGTGGCAGAATTTGAGAAATCGGATGAAGAGGTAAAGGATGGGATGGACATTGCGCTTTGTGCTTTACAAGGCCATACATTGCATTATGCCGGGGCACACAACCCGCTGTGGGTCATTAAACCCGAAAGGGAGAACCGTACAGCAGAACTGGTAGAAATAAAAGCCAATAAGCAACCCATTGGGAAATTCGACGCTCCCCTGCCCTACACCACACATACAGTTGAATTGGAGCCAGGCGATACCATCTATATTTTCTCCGATGGATATGTGGATCAGTTTGGAGGAGAAAAAGGCAAGAAATATAAAGCCCGAGCCTTTAGGGAGTTATTGTTGAGTATTCAGCACGAAACCATGGAACAACAGCGTAAACGCATTGATACTACTTTCGAAAGCTGGAAAGGCGACTTCGAGCAAGTTGACGATGTATGTGTGATCGGAGTTCGCGTTTAGCGAACAGAAGTGGTTATTGCTTGAACAATACACTATCTATTGCTACCCCATTGTTAAACCTCACCTCCCACCCTATTTGTAAGTCGTTGCTATAGCTGCGTTTGGCAATCATCACCCCTTGTTCGTTGTAATCGTATTCCACCCCTTCTTTTACCCCTCGTTGGTAACTACTGCTGCGCGAAGGGTGTCCGTTTTGCCAATAACCAATAAACTGCCCATCTTTCACCCCATCTTTATAGGTACAGGTAATGGCGGTGTCGCCTGTATCGTATAACCAGTACTTATAAGTGGGCAGGTCCTCCAATGTTTTCATGTGTTTTATCAACTGTTGAGCTACCGATGCATGCCCCGATGCATTGAGGTGTGGGTCGAGTATATACCGGCTGGTAGCATCTAAATGATGGGTAAGGTCGATAAAACTCATACGATCGTGGTAAGAAGAGGCGTATTCTTTTTCTAACAGCGTTTGTAGCTTGTTTACAAACCTGCCGTTGTAATATTCGGCTTCTAGTGTAAATACAATGATTTTGGTGTGCTTGGGGATGTGTGGGCTGTCTTTAATGATGCGTAAAAAGGCCGCAGCGTCATCAATTTTGCGTAAGCTATCCTCCATGGCATAATCTATATACACCGAATCGGGGGCGGTTTGTGGTGCCGGGTTGAATAGCCGTGGAATGGTGAACAAGTGCTTAAACAAGTAATAACTTGAATTTTCTACCGTATGCACTGATGCTGTTTCCCAATTTTCTTTGGTAGAAACCTCCAACCGACCGTTGTACACATAATGACGGTTTTCCGTTAAATCATTTGGGCAATACTGTACCACCAGGTATTCCAAACTATCGGTGTTCACCCGTGCCAATGAAGCTACTTCTCGTGCTGTTCCATACGACGATACCCCCGTATTTAAAACACGGTAGGCCAATGCCTTTTCCATCAACGATACATAGGTGGCTTCCTGGTCTACCCCCCAGCCCATAGAGTATGAATCGCCCAACACCACTACTTTAGGAGCTTGCAACGATTGCTCGTCATCCCTAAAACCGTCACTATTTACATAAAAATCGTTGCTAAACTCCCGGTTGGTGAAGGTAAACTCGCCTGGCGAAAGTGCATAAAACAACATCGAGTCGTAATGCACAAAATCAGGGTGGTATTGAAATACCACTTCATCGTATTCGAGGTAGTACTTCTTGATGGCTGGCAACAGCCAATCAGGGCAGTTGGCGGGGTTGTTAAGTGTATAATTGAGGTATCCTTCAACACCACAAAGCAATGCAAACACCACTACAATGTTGTACACCAGTGCTTTTAACCATCTTTTCCCTCTTTTCCCTCTTTTCTTCAATGCCATTTGGTTTCAAATATACACGAAAAATAAGCAGCCCAAATCTTTTATAACGCTAAAGCACTGGTGTTCAAGGGTACATTTTTTAAGGCAATTTCTATCTTTGTCAAAACTGCTGAATGAACCTTAATCTTTGGTCGATATTATTGATTGCATCTGCCTCACAGTGTGTGTTTTTGGGGGTGATATTTGCGCTTCGACCTCCAGCCAATAAAAAGGCCATGTGGCTATTGGTTACCCTTCTCTTTTTAATTTTAGCAGTTAACATCAACAACATTTGGTATGCCGGTTACCTTTATCGCACCATTGATGGGGTGGCGGGGTTTGCCCGTGGCATGACCTTGCTTTTGGGGCCATTGCTATACTTTTATGTACAAGCCATTGTAAAACCCGATTTTAAGTTTCGCCCTATCCATCTGCTGCACCTCCTGCCCTACCTGGGGGTGTTTTTATTGTTGCTCTTACAAAGCAGCGAACTTCCCAGCAGTGCAATTGTTGGGCTAATTGATGCACTCATGAATGGTGAGTTAGAGGTGGATGCTATTCGAATAGCGCGGTTCTTGCTTTATGTTGTGCATTTGCTGGGGTATTTAATGGCAACGCGATACAGCCTTGCAAAAACCATGACATACGAAGACAAAGATTACCTGGTATCGCTTAACGCCCGTGCCAAATGGTTGAAAAAACTCACGGTATACTTTTTTGTTCTTGCCATGGCATTGGTGGGCCTCACCATATACATGCTATTGACGAACACCTATACCATTGTGGGCAACTTTGTACTTACTTTAATCATGTCGGCTATCGTATACCTTATTGCTTACCAGGCTTTGCTCAACAATGCCGCCCTTCTCCCCGACTTTTCTGCCAAGTATGGAGCCTCCAGGCTCAAAACACAATTGCGCGACTCGCTCCTTCAACAATTGCTGCACCTACTGGAACAAGAAAAGGTATATACCGATCCTAATTTGAAGATTGGTTCGCTGGCGAAGCAACTCGATACTCAGCCACACATCTTGTCGCAAGTCATCAATCATCACTTAAACAAGTCGTTTTTCGAATTGTTGAACCAGTACCGCATCGAAGAATTTAAACGCAGAGCACGCGACCCTCAGTTTAACAATCACAGCATCCTGGGCATTGCTTATGATGTAGGCTACAACAGCAAATCAACCTTCTACACCGCTTTTAAGAAACATACCGGACTAACTCCTTCCGAGTACATCAAATCATCATAATATTTGTGTTTTTGTGGTTCGACTTTATAAAGAAAGACTTCTGAACCACAATTGTTTCCTTCATTTGTGGGGTAACCTTATGAAAAGACGTTATGAATAATGTACCTGTAATCGTTGGGGCACAATTTTACCTGGCACAACGATATGAAGTAAATGAAGAAGTGCTCTCCAAAGTAGAAGAGTTATTGTTGCAATCCATTCCGTTGTATTGGCAACAAGAAGGACTTATTGATGTAAAAGTGATGAAAAGTACTCAACAAGAGCAATTCATTGTAATGAGTAACTGGGAATCTGTGGAAGATGCTGTACAATGTGCCAATCACAGCGCCTGGGAAAGCATCAATGCACAATGGCGCATTTTACAGCAAGCCGGAAAAGTTAAGTTGGTAGAAATTATGCACGATCAATACGAATTAGTGGAATGAAACAATTAATAGCAATAGCATTGGCTTTATGCCTCGTAGCATGCGGAAATGCACAGATGTCTGAGTCTGAAGGGCAAGCATGGAAGGGTATTTTTCACCTTTCCACCAAAGGAGATCAAAAGGTAGAAGCTCGTTTTGATTTTGAAGCAGGGACAGGCATGCTTTTTATGCCTGATTTGATTCCGGTTCCACTCAACCTTAACAGTGTACGCCAGCAAAACGATTCCATTTGTTTTACAGTAGGTTTTCGCTCAGGTCCTGGGTTTTGCTGTGGTGCATTAAAAGGAGATACTTTAAAAGGCATCATGCTAAAAGATGGCATGGAAGGGTCGAGCTTTTGGATGGTGGTTTCAGGAGAAGCCATTAGCCTGAACGGGCAACCCAAGCCCCCTGCCGATGCTCCGATTATCATTAACACCCATAGCGCATCACCTACAGAACTGGCCACCAAACAACTGTTGGAAGAAGTACTCAATACTTATCAGTTAGAGCCGTACCTGTACACCAAGGAGATCATGATTCAAGACAGTGTTATTCCACACAGTCATCCGGTGTTGACCCTTAACACCCGCGATACTGTTCCTGAATTGGTGCTTTCTACCTTTATTCACGAACAAATGCATTGGTACAGCCTGGCTAAAAACGATGGCGCAGGCGACATCATGACTACCATTAAGCAAATGTATCCCCAGGTACCTACTGCATTGCCTGAGGGTGGCGGTAGTGAACACGGCACTTACCTGCATATTGTGGTGAATTACCTGGAATACCATGCCTTGCAGCAAATTTTAGGCGAAACAAAAGCGCATGAAGTAATGGAACATTGGAAAAATCATCATTATACCTGGATTTACGCCACGGTATTGGAAGATTATGACCAATTGCATGCATTGATGGAAAAGCACAAAATACACATTAAACCGTAAGCCTGTCATGACGTTTAAAGGTGAACTCATTATCAACGCCCCACAAGAGCAAGTAGCTCATTACTTTGCTGATCCTGCTTATCTTGGTGAATACCAGGAGGGGTTTATTAAGAAAGAATTGATTAGCGGAACCGTAGGTGAAAAAGGTGCTGTATCTAAGCTTTACTACAAATTTGGCATGAATGACGTAGAGCTTACAGAAACCATTACCGCCAACCACCTGCCCAATTCTTTTGAATCACACTATCATCATAAACACATGGACAACACCATGAAATGTCGTTTTGTACAGCTGGAAGAACAAAAAACACGCTATGAGTACGAGTTTAATTATACTCGCATCCGTGGGTTTATGCCTAAACTTATTTCCATCCTGTTTCCCGGTATGTATAGGAAGCAAGGGGAGCAATGGCTGCATAATTTCAAGGCGATTGTAGAGCAGCAGTAGCATTAGGGCTTATCCTTAATCACATCAAAGAAACAACAGGAATTCGCCTTTGTGGCATACTGGCTTGCAATACTAAATAAACCGCCTAACAAATCCTGCTTTACGATTGCGGGCTACAGGTATTTCTGTGTTATCGCGTAAAATGGCTGCGCCACCATCGCCTTTTACGTAGCTTTTTACATGTCGTAAGTTGATGATGTGCCGCTGATGCACGCGGTAAAAGCCGTGCTCAGCCAATAGATCCTCGTATTCTTTAATGGTGCGACTGGTGGTTACCTTCTTCCCCTGGCAGGTAATGAAGTGCGTGTAATTGTTTTCGCTTTCCAGGCGCAAAATATCTTCCACATCCAACACATCAAACCCATCCATATGACTGATGCATAACCGCTTCATTTGTCCCGATTTATCTCCATAATTATCTACCAGCACTTTAACTCGCTTATCGTTGCCCTCGCGCTGCTGTAGCATGTGTTGTTGCAACCGGGCTATCTCTTCTTTTAGTTCGGCCACCTTAACAGGCTTTAACAAGTAACCAAAGGCAGCGAATTTAAACGCCTGAATGGCGTACCGATCGTAGGCAGTAATGAAAATTACTTCGAAGTCAACTGTTTTTACTTGTTGCAACAGGTCAAAACCAGTGCCTTTCTTCATTTTGATGTCTAAAAACACCAACTCGGGTTTTTGCTCCTCAATCAGCTGTATGCCAGGCATTACGTCATCGGCTTCTCCCAACAATTCAATGGTATGTTGAAAGTGTTGTTCAAGGATGTTGCGCAACAAGTAACGCACATCCTTCTCATCGTCGATAATTACTGCTTTAATGGCCATATTCCACTGGAATTTTTAACGTTACTTCAGTACCTCCGGTAGCCAATTGACTGACTGTCATTGCTCCATTTCCTCCTAACCGCTCAGCGGTTATGTTCATGCCTTTGCTTTCGTGCAAAGTACTCTTTTTATCGGCTTTACTTTGCTCAATGCCAATGCCATTGTCTTGTACGGTGGCCAACAGCAGTTTATCATTCTTTCCCATCGAAAGGTGTATGGCAACAGTTCCATTGCCTTTAGGCACAATGCCATGCCATATGGCATTTTCTACAATGGGTTGTAATACCATGGGAGGAACAAAGGTGCCATGCCGGTCAATGTCTTCGTTTACTTCAAGTTTGCACGTTAATTGTCCATCCAATCGCCCCATTTCCAGGTTGGTATACAACCGCAGCGTTTCCATTTCTTCATGTACCGAAATCAATCGCTTGCCCGTATTATCAAGGATTTTACGCATAAGTTGACCAAAATCGGCCATAAAGTCGTTGGCACGATCAGTTTGCCCGTCTACATACATGCGTTGCAAGCTGGCCAGGCTATTGAAAATAAAGTGAGGATTCATTTGTGCGCGCAGTGCTTTTTGCTCCAGCTCCGCCATACGGTGCTTAACGGTTGCTTTACGCCTTCCATTGTACAGAAAAACAATTATTCCGCCTCCAATCAGTAAGCAGCCAGCTACCAGCAACCACAGCCTCTGTTGTGCTGTTTTGGCGTCGGCCGCTTCTTTCTCTAAGCGCAACTCGGCAATGTCACGATCTTTCTTTTCGGCCTCATACTCAGCCATTAGCTGATTAATTTGTTGGGTACTTTGCTCTGTTACCAAACTATCTTTCATTTGGTGGTACCCCAACAAGTATTCATTGGCCTTTTTATAATCTCCTTTTACATCGTATAAATCGTACAGCGCCCCATAGGCCTGCCAAATGTCTTCTTTCGATTTTAGCTGTTGTGCCATTTCAAGGCTACGCTCCATATACACCAAACTGGTATCGAGGTAGGCCGGTTGCGATTCTTTCTCCCCTTTCCTATTCCACAACCTGCCAATGTTCAGCAATAACCCACTTTGTGACTTCAAATCACCTTTGGCTTCTGCTATTGCCAGCCCACGCAGGTAATGCTCCAGTGCATCATCGTATTTGGCCGCTTTATATTGCACCGCACCAATGTTGTTGAGGCAATACATAATGGTTTGCTGGTGTTGCAATGCATCGCCAATGGCCAACGATTGCTTAAACCATTTTACCGCTTCATCATAATTGTGCTGCCTGAAATGGTTAGACCCTATGAATTGTAAGGTGTTTGCCATGCCAATGCTATCGCCCAATGCTGTTTTTTGCTCCAACGATTTAATGTAGTACTCTTGTGCTTTGGGATAGTTCTTCTGATAGGTGTTTACCAGTCCCATGCTGCTGTATAGCCGGGCCAATTGCCATTGATTGTCCACCTCTTCTGCCAGGCGGGCTGCTTTAAGGTAGCGTTCAAACGCATTGGTATAATCTCCCTGTCTGAAATCGATGTTACCTATTAACCCGTGTGTACCAGACATGCGGTTGAGGTCGTTGATGCGTTCCGCAATTTCAAGGGCTTTTGTAGCATACCTGCGCGATTGATCAAAGTCGGAAGAAATGTAGGCTTGCGTAAGTGCGTGCAACACATCAATGCGAGTGGTATCGTGTTGAGCCTTCTTAAACTCGGCCAGCAAACTATCGGCTTGTTGAGGCGATTGTGCCAATGCATTCACAACTCCTGCAATAAGAAGGCATGCAGTAAGTATCCAGCTGGTGTTATATGTGTTCAATGCTTTCAACAACAAGTGATCTGTTGCCAAATTAATGATTTATTTCTTACCAAAATGTTGGTTTAAAAAGAAGCCGTGGCGGCTTGCTTTTGTTGGAGCTTAATTCTGTTTTGCCCTTAGAATCAATGTTGTGTTGCTGCTCCACACTAAAAGTTGCCACCACGACTTCATCGAGGTTACACACCAGGATTTTATTGCTTAACCAGTTGTGTTGTTGCTATATCAATCCCAATCATCATTGTTGTGGTGCTAAAGTATGGCATAAAACAGGTGTGCCCAACCTCATTTTATAAGCAAGTAGCAATTTTCGAGAATTTGGTATGTTTCTTTTAGAGGTTGGTGAATTGCTTTGCAATACTGCTGTAAAGGAACGAATCGCTTTGCTGGCTAGGAAATCACCCGTTCTAACTGCTCAAAAAACGCCTCCTTACGGCGTCGGGCAATGGCTATCTTTGCATCATCTTCCATTACTACGAACTCTCCATCTACCTTGGTAAACTGCTTAACGTAGTGCAAATTAATAAGGTGCGATTGATGCACCCTGAAAAAAATATGCTCGGGCAGCAGTGCTACATACTCTTTTAATGGCCGTGAGGCAACTACCCGCTCCTTATCTATGAGGTAAATGGTAGTGTAGTTGCCATCGCCTTCACATCGAACAATGTCTTTAATCTTTACATAGGTAATGGCACTGCTATTGCGGATGACCAGTTTTCGGTCTTCTTCTTTTTTTCCGAGGTTTTCAATAAGGGTGTTGAGTGCTGCAGACGACAGCGGTGCCCCTTGCGCCTTATCGGTAGCCTTGTTGATGGCTTCTCCCAATTCAGCAATATTAATGGGCTTTAAAATATAGTCTAATGCATTGTAACGAAAAGCCTTAATGGCGTATGAGTTATAGGCCGTCACAAAAATTACATTGAAGTCGGCTCCTTGTACTTGTTCCAGCACATTAAAACCACTGCCATCAGAAAGGTCGATGTCGAGAAATATGAGATCTGGTGCTTTGTCTTTGATGACTTGCACGGCCGAAACAACGGAGTGCCCTTCTCCAACAATATGTACCTGGTTGAAGTTGGTGTGTATGATTTGTTTCAGGTTTTCCCTTACATGGTCTTCATCGTCGATTATTACTGCTCTCATCATCATAATTGCTTTAAAATTACAAAACCGGAAAGATTAATTCTACTTCTGTTCCAACGGCATTTCCTTCCTCGTTCACTAAATCGGTAATGTTTACCGAAAATTCTTTTCCTATTTCTTGCTGGTATAGGTCCATACGCCCTTCCGTAATTTCTGTGGCCATCGAATGATGGTTCAACCCTTTATCTGCTTTAATTTTTCGGGCTTGTTTGCGGCCTATGCCATTGTCTTTCACCGTGCATATCAATCGATCGTTATTCAACTCAACTGCCAGGGTGAGCTGCCCTCCCTTTGCTTTGGGTGCCAGCCCATGAATGATGGCATTTTCAACAAAGGGCTGGATGACCATGGAGGGTATTTCCAGGTAGTCGGTATCTAGCTGTTTGCTAACCGTTATGGTATACGCAAACCGGTTCGAAAATCGCAATTGCTCTAGTTCGATATAAAGTCGGAGCATGTCGAGTTCTTCTTCCAGCTTGATGTGCGAATGTTTTGAGTTTTCTAATACCTTTCGAATCAATGTGGCAAACAACACAATGTATTTTGATGCTTCAGCAGTATTGTTGTTGTTCACTGCTGTTTGAATTGCACTAAGTGTATTGAAGGTGAAGTGCGGGTTCATTTGGGCACGCAATGCTTTTAGTTCCGACTTAATGGCATTCATTTTTTGCTGCTCCAGCCAACGCGCTTGCGCTTCTTTTTTGCTGCGCTTCAATTCTCTTAATCTAAACAGCCACAACACCCCCATCATGAAGGCAAAAGCCATGAGCACGATGAACCACCATGTTTTCCAAAATGGAGGGTAAATTTTAAACGTCATTCGCTGTGTTTCACTCCAAACACCATCTTCATTGGCCGCCTGCACTTCAAAGGTATAGTTACCTGGCGCCAACGAAGGGTAGCGTACCGTTCGGGCATAGCCTACAATCCAGGCATCGTCGATGTGTAATAACCGATACCGGTATGGCACTTTGTGGTTGCGATACGACAATGCTGTAAACGCAATTTCAAGGTAGTTGCGGTCATGGGGCAATTCGTATGTTTGCTGCAGGGTTACTTCTTCTTCATTGATAGAGATACGATTGATGTGCAGGGTTGGAGGAATAATGTTGCGTTGCACATAACGCTTATGAAACCACACTACTCCTTTGTTGGTGGCTGCCCAAAGGGTGTCTCCATGCGCTACTACTCTATTCACTTCATTGGTAGGCAGCCCATGCATATGCTTAATGTTTTGTACCGTATAGGTATCCCCTTGTTTAATTACACGATTCAACCCATTGGAGGTGGCTACCCATATGTCTTCCTCATGGTCCACATAAATGTCTCTAATGATGTTGCTGGTTAGCCCATCCAATTCGGTCATCGAACGTTGAAGCCCATTGTTCCAAAACAATAGCCCATTGCTTTTGGTGGCCAGCAGCAAGGTGCCATCACCTAACTGGTCGATGTCTTCTACCCGCTCCCCCAATTTAGGGTCGCCTGTTATTGCTTCTAGTTTACCATTGCGGTAACGGTGCAGTCCGTTGTTTGATCCAGCCCAAATGGTACCATTAGCATCTTCAAACACTGCATTAAATGGAGCTTCTTTATTACTTCTATCAAAGTACCTGGAAGTATCTGTTCCATCAATGGCCAACAGGTATTTGCTAAATGCTTTCCAAACCACACCATTGGTCGCCGTTAGCTTTTTACCCCGTTTTAATGTACGCTCTCCTTGTTCGTTGGTGAAGTATTGAAGGGCATAAATGGTAACACCGTGTGGGTGGGTGTACAAATGCTCTACATTGTTGCGGTTTATTTTAAACACCCTGCCATTGAATGTTCCTGCATACAATTGGTGATCATCATCGAGGTATAACCCGGAAACCCTATTGGTAAGCTCATCGTTGCTCAGTGTGTGAACTTCAATGTGGGGATTGGGTATTTGATATACTCCGCTGTTTTGCACGGCCAACCAAATACTGCCTTCCCTGTCTTCATATATGTTGGAAACGTTTTTATCGGTTAGAATATATCGTAGAGGTGGTGCTCCATCGAACAGGGCATTTAACGAAGCATATACCTTTACCCCATCGTTGTATTTGGCCAACCACACCTGTTCGAACGCATCCACATAAATGCCATTCACCTGGTCGTTGATGGCAATGGTACGAAATACGCCATCCTCCTCCCAACAAAGAGTGCCTCCTACTCCAAACAATAAGCATTGATCGAATTTTGAATGTTTACTAATGGCCCAATCGTAGGTAGAAACACTACTAAAAACGATGGTTTGCACGCCATTTTTGCCATAAAAAATGTTGATATTGTCTTGTCTTTTCCCATGCACAGATTCAAGTCCATAAATTAATGTTTCGCCTCCATGGTGGTGCATGGTCACCATTCCGGTGTCTTTATTCATCACAGTTTGATAGTTGAATTCTCCAGATTTTGTGAGTGTACCAAAGCCAAAACGTCGCCCTGAGAAGGCAATGGTTTCTGCCGAATCGATGGCCATGCTTCTGATCCAATTGGCGGGAATGATGGCTTCTAATTGGTGGTTGTGCTCATAGGCATAAATGCTGTCGTTTTCGAAGTAGCACAACTGGCTGTTGTAGGGTAAAAACCATATTCTACCCTTAAAGTCTTCGTAGAGGTGAAAAACCGTATTATCGGTTAACCCATCGTTGGTGGTGTAATTGGTGAATTCATATCCATTGAACCGCGATACTCCAGCATCGGTAGCAAACCACAGGTAGCCTTTTCTGTCTTGCAACGTTTCATACACTTCCGAACTGGGTAGCCCTTCAGCAACACCATAGCGTTGGTAATGGTGGGTAACGTTCTGCCCCTGTCCCAATAGGGAGGCACTGCACCCTAAAGCCAGCGCAATGATGCGTTTGCATATTTTACTCCCTCCATTCAAATTGAGACTGTTGTAAGTTTTAAAGTTACATTTTCTTACCGCCAATAAACAATTAAAGGGAGAGCAATAATGCCCTCCCTCTCCAATCATGAAAATTGGTGATTACTGGTGTATGACTTCTTTGTTACTTAAGTCTGAACTAAGCATAAAACTAGTGGACAGGAAAAAGAGGCGCTGTTCTATTGTATAAGCGGCAGCAACCACTTCCTATTCGGTAGGGTTCATTTCCAAAATGGCAATGAATGGAGTTAAAAGTGTTGGAGTGTTCTACTAGCGTCTTCTTCTGCGTGATTGCTTGAAGTCATTTGACTTCTTACGCTTATTGAAGTGCTTTTTGTGGCCACCATGTCCTTTGTTCGAACGTTTTTCTCCTGCATGGTCTCTATTTACACGAATGCTCCGCCCTTCTATTTCAATGCCATCAAACCAATCGCTCAACCCTTTGTCTTTGCTGTTTTCGATGTCGAAATAAGCACAGTTCTTTTGTAGGCTTACCTGGCCAAAGAATTTGCGTTTTACTCCTGAAATGTCGGAAATGAAGTGGATAAGGTCTGATTTAGTTACCCCATCAATAGAGCCGATGTTGATGAAGTAACGATGAAATTTATCGTCTTGCTCTCTTCTCGATCCTTTCGATGATGATTGCTTATGAATTTCATTCAAGTCGCCCTCATCATTGCTGGTAAGGTGGTCGAGCTGGGTGGTAATTAATCGCTTTAACAAGTCTTCCTTACTCAAGTGCTCAAACTGGCCGTGTAGGTCGTTCAAGATGTCTTCTGCCCGATCGTCTACCTTGGTGTTTAAAATTAGGCTGGCCCAGTGGTTAATTCTACTCGACTTCAATTCATCGGCACTTGGCACCTCAATTTTTTTGAATTTGATATCGATTTTCTTCTCCAGGTCGTTGATTTTGCGGCTTTCTCTTGGATTGATGAATGCCAAAGAGATGCCTTTTTTCCCTGCACGTGCGGTTCTACCACTGCGGTGGGTATAGTTTTCCAGCTGATCGGGCAAGGTGTGGTGCAATACATGGGTAAGGTCGTTTACATCAATGCCACGAGCGGCCACATCGGTGGCAATAAGCAATTGCATGGAGCGGGTTTTGAATCGCTTCATAACGGCATCGCGCTGTGCTTGCGATAAATCGCCATGCAAGGCTTCTACACCGTAACCCATGTTGCCCAGGTCGTCGGCAATTTGTTGGGTTTCGCGTCGGGTACGACAAAACATGATGCCTCGCATTTCGGGCTGAATATCAAGGAAACGTCGTAATGCTGGTATTTTATTGGCTGTAGTGGTGGTAACGTACTGGTGCGAAATGTCTTTGTTGGTTTTCATTTCGCTGATGACTGACACCTCTAGCGGTTCGGCCATGTACTTGGTTACAATTTTTCGGATTTCCTTAGGCATAGTGGCCGAAAACAACCAGGTAACCCGATCGGTTGGCGTATGCTCCAGTATTTTATCGATGTCTTCTTTAAAGCCCATGTTCAACATTTCATCGGCTTCATCCAGCACCACATAACGTACTGCACTCAAGTTTACGGCTTTCCGTTTGATGAGGTCGAGCAATCGCCCAGGAGTGGCTACTACAATTTGCGTGGGCTTTTTCAACGCTTTAATTTGGTTGTAAATGGCAGCGCCACCATACACCACTTCTACATTTAACTTTTTATTGTTGGCCGAAAAGCTCACCAATTGTTGCGCTGTTTGCTGCCCCAACTCGCGCGTTGGTGCCATAATAAGTGCTTGTGTTACCGTATCGGTGGTATCAATCAGATCGATTAACGGTAAGCCAAAAGCTGCTGTTTTTCCAGTACCAGTTTGAGCCAGTCCAATAAAATCTGTTGGATTGTTGTCGAGTAATAAAGGGATGGATTTTTCTTGTACCGGTGTAGGTTGTTCAAATCCTATTTGGCTGAGTACCTTTAAAACATTGGGCGAAAGCCCCAGTTGCTTGAAATTAGTCAAATTGCGCTTGTTAAATGAGCGGCAAAGGTAGGTAAATAAAACCAACTGGCTTTCTCTGTATCAATTGTATGGCAAATCTTATGCACATGGTTTTACACGATGATAACCATCTGGTGATTTTGTGTTAACACCATAGCAACAATAAACTCGTTTCTTGCCATCGATTTAGATAAACAGTTAACACGAGCAAACCGAATGAATGTTGGGGGCAGACTCTTCAGAATTCCTATTCCCTCCTCTACTTCCTTCCTAAAATGTCCAAAGCAAATTCTCCCATCGTTTGTTCGGCTTGCTACCGCACAATCAATTTTTCGCTGTAATGCTTGGGCAATTGCACATTAATGATGTACATGCTACCGGGCATTAAATTGGCAGCCGATACCCGTACTTGATGTCCGTGTGGAGTAAAGGTTAAATTTTTGTTCACGAGGAGTCTTCCCGACACATCAAATAACTGAAAGGGCACGGCTGCCAACTGATTGGAGCTATAATTCAATACGATTTCTTTGGAGTAGCTGTTGTAAAACGAACCGGTAACACTGGCAGTGGCTTCCTGGCAATTTTGCTTGCCATTGATGGTGGCTTTAAGTGTTTTTTCACCGTTAAAGTCTACCTGCCACAACCGGTAATATACATTGCCTTCGGTAGTTTGTGTATCTAAAAACCGATAGTTGCTAATGCTATTGGAGGTGCCTGCACCGGCTACGGTGGCCAACAGTTGAAAATGCCCCTCCTCTCCTGCTCTTTCTAATATAAAGTAGTCGTTGTTGGTTTCGGAGGCTGTTCGCCAGTCTAATTGCATGTGTTGTGGCTCGCAAGTGGCCGAGAAATCAACGAGTTCTACTGGCAATACAGCTCCACACATGTCTACCACCACAGTATCTGTTTGGTTTTTACATACATCGCCACCGGTTACTTCTACCACATAGGTGGTGGCCACAATGGGGTTAAAAGTTTGATTGGCTCCTGTAACGCCCGAAACTACGCCATCCAACGATTTCCAGGTGTAAGTAGCTCCTGCCGGACCGGTGGCAGAAAGGTTTACGGGATCTCCAGCACATACGGTTTGATCAGCTCCGGCATCTACCAGGGCAAAGCCACTGCTGCCATCTACACTAATGGTATAGTCGCAATTGGCACCGGCATTGCCATCGGCCATAATGTAATAAATCTCTCCCGGAATAAGTCCTGTTCCAGTAAGGGTAAAGGTGCCGTTGTTGCCCCCATCGGTGGTACTACAGTCGGAGTAGCGCACCCAGTTGCTACCATCGTATTGTAAAATGCCTACTTGTATACCATCGGTACCACAGCCAGAAACGGTAAAGTCCATTGAAACATTAGCGGTAGTAGCTTCAAAACGCAACCATGAGTTATTTTGTACTGTGCCCAAAAAGGCTTGCGAAGAAGGACAATTGCCTCCTGTGCCTATCATGTTGTAAGGCAAGTCTTCGTGGTAGTATGAGCTGGTGCTACCGCAATAGCCATCGAGGTTACAAATGTATGGAGCCTGCAACATGATGTCGGCTGCTGGTTCGTTGCCATTGCATGCACTGGGTGCTGCCGGGCAGGAGATTTTTGCTGCCCAACCATCGTTATTCGTAGATCCATCGGAGGTAAAGCGAAAAGTAACGCAAGTGCTAAGTGTTGAAAGCATGAATTCGCTGAACGAAGGATCGTCAGTACCATCAATTTGCATGATTAAATCGCCACTGGTGCTGGTGCCATCGTACATGTACAAGGTATCGCCTGACGATAAAGGGTCGTAAAAGCCCGTTACATCAAAGTCGAAGGTGAGGTAATCACTCGATCCTGAGCAAAAAGTAATGGTGTAGTCTTCGTTGTTGCCATAGTTGCCTGTAGTGCTGGGGTTAGAGTCGGTAAACGTGCCACTACAGGTGGTAACCGTTTGCCCATCGTACACATCAATCTCGTAGGTTTGAGCATGAACGATTAAGGAGAGAAAAAGAGCTGCAAGCGTTAGTGTTGTTCTCATGATGCAAAGGGTTTACTGCAAAACAACTACACTTGCGCGTATCTATAACATGAAAATTTTTGTGTTTTAAAAAGTCTGATTGCGTAAGTTTGTGCCATGAAACCCGATAAACTGTTTGACCTGATTCACGCCATGACCATGTCGGAGAAACGCCATTTCAAGGTATTTTCCAACAGGCATACCATTGGAGATAAAAACCAGTATCTTGAGTTGTTTGATTATATCGACAAGCAAAAAACACTGGATCACAAAGAATTGGAGCAGCAACCTTTTGTAAAAAATCTATCGGCAGAGAAGAATTACCTATATCGAATGATTTTAAAAGGTCTGAATGCTTACTATTATGACTTCAGTTACAAAACCAGGGTACAAAACCTACTGACTAATGCTGAGATTTTGGCGTACAAGGGGTTGGAGTTTCAGGCATTAAAACTGCTGCAAAAGGCGGGGAAACTGGCAGAAACGGCAGAGCTTTTTCCACAGTGGTTAACAGTAAAACAAACTGAGTTTGAATTGCTTTCGAAACGCAGCGATTATGGTGCTGCGCTCGATCGGCTGGAAGAGGCTCAAGCAATTGGCGATCAGTACGAAGCATTGTCGAACATTCAACAACAGGTTACCAACTTGTACAAAGAACGTCGGCAACATGGTGGCATACGGTCGGAGCATGAGATGGCTGAGCTGGAAGGGATAGCAGCAAACAGTGACGCCTTTCATTCAAAGAAATCATTGTTGTTTCAACAAAGTTTTAAGGTGGCATATCACCAGGCTCGAAAGGATTATGAGCAAAAGTTAACAGCTTTACAGCAGATCATAGCACTGTACGAAAACAACTCTTTTTTAGTAGAGTATTCTACCAAAGGCTACCTGTTGAGCTTGTACAACCTGGCCAATACCTACCGCATGATGGGCAAGTTTGAATTGTCGGCCGAAGTGTTGGATCAAATGAGTGGGTTATTGAGCAGCAAGCTGGTAGCAGCTTCTAAAGCATTGGGGGCACAGGCATTTTATCTTTCCAACAGTTTGCGCTTATACCTTTATTTGTTGCAACAGCAGTTTGATGCGGCCGTAGCGCATTACCATGTTATTCAAAAGCAGTACAAGTTGTATGAAAGTAATGTAGACCAGTCGATGCTTTACGAACACTTGATGTTGGTGATTCGCATCCACATGGAACTGAGCGATTTTAAAACGGCCTTAAAACACAGCAACAGCATTATTAACGACACTTCTTTTAAGCAGCGCGAAGATATTCTTACCTATGTACGTTTGTTGAATTTGGTGATTCATTTTGAGTTGAATAACGATTTTACGGTCGATTACCTTTCAGCCTCTACCCTGCACTACTTGAAGAAAAAGCAACGGCTGTTTAAAACCGAACAGGAGGTCATTAACTTTATGATGAAGTTTTACGATGGCAAACAAAAGGTATTGCAGAGCATTCATACCCGCTTAAAGGACTTGAAGCAAGATCCTTACGAAAGTGTAATGTTTCGCTTTTTTGACTTTGAGCAATGGGTATCGCAAAAGCTGGCAAAGCAATCCAAACGAACAAAATAACATTCGATTGCCAATTAAGCCTGGTGCCTTTCACTGGTTGATCGGCCACACCAATAAAATACTTGTTTACCGCAATGGTAAATGGGCCATAAGAAGTTGTTAACTCATAATTCTTGGTTTTGAAGTGACACACCGCAAAATGGTAGAATTACCGGCCATCCAATAAATTATGGTGTCAACACCTAAAAGCGTTGCACAAAAAATAAACGGGTGGGAGAATATGGGTTTACAACCGTGTAAAGCGTTTGGCAAAATCCTCTTTATAGGCATCGCCTATTGGGATTTCCTGCCCTTTAACGTGCAACCTACTGGCGGTAAAGCTATCGATGTACCCAATGTGTACTACATAGCTTTTGTGCACTTGAAAAAATAAATTTTCGGGCAATAATTCGAGCAAACTTTTTAAGCTTTTACGCACTACCAATCGTTTCTCTTCGAGGTGAATTTCAAGGTAGTTACGATCGGACTTGATGTAGCGAATTTCGTTGACGTGCAGCTTAATGAAGAGGTATTCATCGCGCACATAAATGGCGTCTCGAATTCGGTAATCGTTGTTTTGGGCTTTGGTTTTGCTATCTACAGCAGCTTTATTGAGGCTAAAGTTTTCTAATGCTACGGCAATAGAGGTAAAAATATCGTCGGGTTTAAAGGGTTTTACCAGGTAGCCATGCGGTTGTGTTTTCACCGCTTCCTGCACGGTAGCTGCATCGCCAAAGGCTGTGAGGAAGATATAGGGCACTTTTCCTACTTTTCTTAATTGTTGCGCCAGCCAAATGCCATTTTTCTCACCTTGCAATTGAATGTCGAGCATCACCAGGTCTACCTGTAATTCTGTCAATTCAATCCATGCCTGCTCGGCTGTGGCCGACCATCCGGCCACCTCATACCCCAGGTTTTCCAAACAATCTTCAAGGGTAATGCGCGTTACCCCTTCGTCTTCTACAATGTATATGCGAACCTTATCCATGCTGTTGAAATGCTATTTTATAGGTTGTGCCACCACTCCTTGTTACTTCAAATGTGGCTTGTATTTGCTCTACCAACACCCCCACCAAACGCAACCCAGTGGTTTTTGCTTTTTCTACTTCCACATGTGCTGGTAGCCCTATCCCATTATCTTTAATTTCTAACTCGTACTGGTGAGGGCTTACCTGGCACATGCAAATATCGATGTTGCCCTTCCGGTTGGGAAAAGCATATTTCATGGCATTGGTTACCAACTCGTTGGTAATCAACCCCAGAGGAATAGCATGATCAACACTCAATACAATGGTTGAGGGAGCAATGGTTAACGCCACTTGTTCTTGCTGGTAACCACTGAGAATGTGGTTGGTAAGTTTCTGCAAGTATTCGGTAAATGGTAGAGTGCTGAACGAGGTATTTTGGTACAACATTTTGTGCACCAGTGCCATCGATTGTATGCGATTTTGGCCTTCAGCCATAATGGCTTTTACTTCCGGGTCGTTGCTGCGATTCGATTGCAGCTGCAGCAGTCCTGAAATGACTTGTAAATTGTTTTTTACCCGGTGGTGGATTTCCTTTAACAACACTTCTTTCTCTTCGTTGCGCAATGCAATGAGTTGTTTGTCTTTGCGTATTTTCCGGTAAGCAATTACTAGCGCAATGGCGGTAAGCAGAAGGATGGCAACCATGATCATCAGGTAGTTGTTTTGCGCTTTTTCTGCTGCTACCACTGCTGCCTGTTCTTTCAACACTATAGCATCTTGAATGGAGTCTTTATACAATTGCAACTGCATGTCCATTTCGAGTTGTGCCTGATCTACAATTTGTGCTTCATTGTCGCGAAAGTAGCGTTTGTAATGCTCCAATTGTTGCATCAATGCGGCATAGGCCGAATCCTTCCTGCCTGTTTCTTCATAAATCAAGGTCATGTATTTGTATACAATAAACAGTTTGAAGTTATCGCCCAGGGGCAACAACAAGTCACGGGCGTTGCCTAAATGAGCCAGTGCCGAATCGGGTTCGCCAATGCCATCGAAACCAAAGAAAAGGTTCATTTCGGCATCAACAAGCTGTACGGAGGTGGCCGTGGGACAGCGATGAATGACTTGTGCCGACAGTTGCTCGTAGTATAAACTGGAGTCGTATTCGAGGGTAAAATGAAGCTTGGATGTGGCCGTGCGATGATAAAAGTCGCCCAGGAGGTTGCAATCGCCATAAGCCAATACCAATGGTTTTACTTCTTTAAGGCACTGCAGGTACGATGCCGAATCGGGTTGCAGTTGTAAATAGTGAAAGCTCATTGTAAACAAGGCTTCAATTTTTATTACCGTATCGGTAATGTATGGCAACAAGATCTTTAGTTGATTCCCCACTGTTGTTGCGACTTCCATGTCGTGCAGTCGCAAGTTTAGGTTAATGTGTTCAATGTGGATTTGTGCTGCAATGCTAGAGTCGTTGAGCCCGGTATTTAAACGCTGCATTTGATGAATGTCTTCCAGCACTTTGGCGTGCTGCCCCAATTCGAGGTGGTGCCGTTCGCGCGTAACGTAAAGGTGGATAAGTACAGCAGTATCATTGGTGCCGGCAATTAACTGAGTGAGCGAATCGATGCTTTGATGATGGTAGCGCAAATTGGTTTGTGCCTTCCCCGGCAAGGCAAGCAACAGCAAGCTACTGAATACAAATGCTTTAAAAGCATCAATTAGAGACATGTTTGGACGTTAGTGGTTAGGAAGCAAAATGTACTAAAGAATTGAGTGAAAAGCAATTTGAAATTGCCCTTAATTTTGAAGATGTATAAAGGCTTTTGAAGCTTGTTTGCTAAGGGTTAGTGCTTTACAAAACGAATCGTTTGTTGTGGCAACTGTAGTAAATAGATGCCTGCCGGGAGTTGTGCGATGGCAATGTTGCCACTGGCAGTGCCTTGCTGCAACAGTTGGCCGGTGGTAGCATATATGGCATAGGGCAGTTGATATGCTCCATCGATGTATAGTTGATCGGTAGCAGGGTTGGGATAAACCGACAGTTCGGCCTGTTGCCACTCGTGAATGTTGTTGGGCGATTGCACCTTGTAGCAGCGCATTACACCAATGTCGATGAAGTTATTGGGGTCGGTAGGTTCTACGTAGCCCGCTATTAAGAGTCGATCGTTACCGTAGGTAGTGATGGCTGTAGCTCCAGTTTCTTCTTGTATAGGAAAGTTGTAGGTGCCATACCCCTGGTTGTCGAAGTTAGTGGCTGGAGCGAGTTGTGTGTTGGCAGCTACCACCCCAAAAAAATCAGACTCATACCCTACTCCATTGCTGGTCGATAATTTGGTATACCCAGCCATGTAGAGGTGTTCGTTGTCAAAGCAAGCTGCTTTTAGTTGGTTTTGATTGCCCTGGAAATCGTACGTTTCGTTTTCGAGAAACATCCCGTTGTTCAGTATTTTTTTGGCGTGAAACAGGTGCGTACCATTAGGGGTATCGCTTTGCCCTGCCAGCATAAGTGTATCGCCCATGGCAAAGGCCGTAGTAATGAAATTGGGATATCCAGGACTCAAGTCTACAATTAAAGCACCATTGTTGCCCCACGCACCAGCGGTACCATCGCTATTCACCAACAGCAAAAAGCCCACAGTGGTTTCGCCAATGTAGTAAAAGCCGCTGTACAGGTATTGGCCGTTCCACAGCAGTAAATCGTTGAGTTGCGCTCCATCGGAGTGGCGGTATAGTTGTGGCATTGGGGCATAAGCACTTTGAAGTCCGGTGTATGCGCTCCAGGTTAACACGCCACTCCCGCCAAAAGCAGGGTCTTTTATTCCCAAAGGCAGCAAGCGCCCCATCACCGGGTATTCGGTATGGATGCCTGCGGTGTCGATGATGGTAGCACCAAATACAATATTGTTGCCATCCATAGCAATGGCTCCTGCAAGGTTAAAAGGGGTGTTCCACTGTTCGGTGTAATAGCCTTGTGTGCCAAACTGCGGGTCGAGCAGGCCGTTGGCACTGAGCTTGCCGATGAATACGGTTTGTGTATCGAGTGCAGTATTAGGATTGGATTCGCCAATGAAATAAATGGCATTGTTGTATGCCACAGCATCTTCTACCCTGCTGTTGTGCTGATTGGGAAAGTCGAAACGCACGATTCCTCCATTTCCAAAGGTAGGATCGAGGTTGCCCGAAGCATCGAGCTTTACGAACAACGCATCCTGATCGATGTGGCCGTTGTACATGCCGGTTTGCCCATACAATATGGTGCTGCCATCGGTGAATGCAAATGCACCGGAGCAATGATCCAGTGCATCTACATCAACAATAATTTTCCCTCCCGAGCCAAAAGTAAGGTCGGGTTGGCCGCCTTGCTGGGCATGCAGCAACAGCGAAAGCAAACAACAGTATAACAGCAAGGCACAACGCATTAGGGGTGCGCTACCAATAGTTTTACGGTGGTGGTATTGTTGCCCCATGTGGCGGTGCAAAAGTAAAGTCCATTGGTCCAGTTGGCCACATCAATAGTGGTGTTGGGCATTACATTGCCAATGGCATGCACTACCCTGCCCACCTGGTCGGCAATGGTAATGGTTTCGGGCAATTGATTGCTGTCGAAATCGAGGCGCACTGTGTTGGCTGCAGGGTTAGGATAGGTGCCAAAATAGTTTTGTGCCAATTCCTCTACCCCCACATTTACTTCGCACGTTACACCTGAAGAAGGGATGGTAACGGTAGACATGGGCGAGCTGTTGTCGAGCACAGGGGTGCCGTAGTAGGTGCCACCAATATAGTAGGGGTATACGGGGTCGCCATTGCCATCGGTAGTTACAAAGTAAGCGTAGGTGCCTCCAGGGTATTCAGGGGTAACACAGTTACGGCCGTTGTGTTCGTCTAAATCGCCCAGCCCTTGCACGTATTCGTAATCTTCAATGTATTCGCCCAATGGGTGTTGCCCGGTAACATCAGGGCCATATTCGTTGGCGCTAAGCGTGATGCCATCAGGCAGCGTATGGCGCTGGGTAATGTTGCGCAATTGGTAGCTCGACGAAATGCGCATAACACCACTGTTGGCATCGTTAGGGTCAACATAGCCAAAAGGGCCATATACAGGGTAGCCATCGTGAGCAAAGCCTACAATGGGTGAATGGCTGCTGGAAGGGTCGTTGTATAACCGATGTGGCGTGGCATGGCTGTGGTAAGCCCCTTGTTGTTGCGGATGTGCTGCAAAGGCGGTATCGAGGGTAATGCCTTCGGTAACAAAGGCTTCGCCATTCCAAATGCCCTGTCCCATGGGGGTGTTAGCTTGCTGGTTGAGGTCCCAAGAGCGGGCATCGCCCTTGCCATAAATGGGCACCCCATTAATGAGCATGCCTATCGAGTTTACAATGGGAGCATCCTCATTAGTAGTAGCAGGAGCCGGATAGCGTGGGAATTTATAGGTATAGTCTTGTGCTGTAGGAACACCAGGGTTTAAGAATTGCCCCATATCGGTAGTCATGCCTTCTGCACGTACGTATACCCAATCGTTGTCGTAGCAACGCTGTAGTATATTGGCCGAATCGTTGGTAGTAAAAAATTGAAAATTGGGGTTTTGGATGTTGCCAGTGTTTTCATAGAAAGAGGCCATGGTGCCATCGGTATTCATCATCCATTCGGTAAGAATGGGTTCCTGGGCAACAGCATTGGAAAAGATTCCAATAATGCTAAAAATAGTAAGGGTTCGCTTCATGAAAATAAGTTTAGATTACGCTATATTGTAGTAGACGGCATGCAATTCTAAAACTTGTGGTGTGCCGGCAAGAAATATGAAAACATGACCGTTATCATGCAAAAAATGGCTCAATTTTGTAACTTTGAAACAATGAAGAAATGTAGTTTCATCATCACATTACTATTTGCGCCACTGCTTATTCAGGCGCAAAACGTGGGCTTAATTTGGGAGCCTGCTGTAGTGATTTCTGAAGGAGAGCCTACTGGTTTTTTACAACCATCGGTAGCACTTACCAACACTGGCCCCATCATTACCTGGGGCAAGGAAGGCGGATTGAATGCCGTGATGTATAGCCGTTGGGATGGCAATAATTTTAGCAATCCACTAAGAATTAACCCTCCCGGTTTAAATCCACGAATTTTAACTACTTATGGCCCGGGGTTGGTCACTTATGGCGATACGGTGTACATTACCTTTTCTTCGTTGCCAGAAATGACTGGCCATGTGTACCTATTGCGCTCAATAGATGGAGGCATTACATTCGACGATACTGTTCGGGTAGATGCATTGCCTGCTGGTTATCATGCCATGGCACCACATGTTGATGTAGACCCATTGGGCAATCCCTCCATATGTTATACTTCTATGCTCAATGGAGTACCAGCCATTGCCTCTTCCAATTCGTACAATGGAGGAAGCACCTACGATGCACCAGTGCCGGTTACCCCTACTCCTACCGATTGCTGTCCGCCATACATGGTGATTAACAATGACTTTCAAGCTGTGTTGTTTCGCAACAACGACAATACGTTAAAAACCATTCATGCAGGCATTTCGCAAAATGGAGGAGCTACCTTCGATACCATCGTTCGGGTAGATCCATCAAACTACCTGGCAGCCACCTGCCCCATATCGGGTGCACAAGGCATGGTTACCAACGATACATTGTACAGCATCTACATGAGTGGTGCCGACGGACAGGCCAAAATATTTGTAAGCCCTATGCATACTTCAACATTGGAGTTAGGACCTACGGTACAGGTAGATCCTACTGTACCGCCAGGAAGCGTAATTCAACGCATGGCTTCTATTGCTGGAAATGGCGATACGTTGGGCGTTGTATGGTCCGATACCAGGAATGGTACTTATGACGTGTTTTTTGCCTGGTCGGTTACCGGATTGCATGGCTTATCGGCTCCTATTAATATTGTAGATACTACCGTAGGGCATAGCCAGTCGGCTCCTCAGGTGATTTTCAACAACGGAAAATTTCACATCGTTTGGCAGGTAGAACAAAGCTATCGGGTAATGTATCGTACCGCTTGCATCAGCAATCAAATAGGCATCAACGAGCAAGAAGAAGATTTAGCCCTTGCCATTGCTCCCAACCCTTTTCGCGAAAGCACGCAAATTACGTTCAATAACCCCCATCAAAATGCTACCATAAGGCTATACGACCTTGCCGGAAAGCTGGTAATGAAGGAAACGAATATTACCAGCAATCGATTAACGATTCATCGCAATCAACTGCCCGTTGGTATGTACGAATTGGTACTGCAGGTAGGCGATGTTGCTACTACCCAAAAGCTAATGATCAAGTAATTGATCGTTGTGCTAACACTACCGTAGTGAAATTCCTGCCCTCAGAATATAAATCTGTACAACAAGCCATTCAAAATGCTGGACTCGAGTACACCGACTTTTCGTTTGTAAAAAAACGCGGACGGTTGAACATCATTCACCTCCCTACTTCTACTGCTTTTATCTTTTTCCGCAAAAAGGCAACAATACTTAACAACGACTTACAATGGCAAGAAACCCTGGAATACCAATTGGAGTACTCGGCACAAAAAACAGTGGTGGCCACGTGGGAAGAAACATTGCTACTGTTTAAAGAGTGGTTATCTTTATTGCATGGAGACCACTTCCGAACTTGAAAGCCTGTTGGAAAAAATCAACCGTTTTCGCATTGTTATTACGCCTACAGGAAAGTATTTAAGCCAATACGACGATTACAAAGAAGTAACGTTTCGCATTTTTAACAACAAGTACACGCTCTACATTTACGATGAGTACAACGATTTAAGTACCGAAAATCCCCCCATGAGCTTGTTGCTGGTACTGTGGGAGCTGGAAAGTTATGTAGAAAACGACGACTACCTTACCTGGTGCGATGATTGCATGTTTGACCCTGCAGATATGACGGTGCGCAACTACCACATGGGATTGCGTACGGTATACCCTGAAATTAAACAGTTGATGAACGATAACGTTGAGCCAGATGTCAGCAGCTTTGATTTTCACTTTGGTGCAGGTGCCACCAGCCAGGTGCGGGCTTATAAAGCAAATAAGTCTTAACCTGTATACATTCACAAAAATTGTTTTCGGAATAAAGAATTCGCAATTCTAAGTAAAGAAAGTTGCTTTCGGAATAAAGAATTCACGATTCTAAGTAAAGAAAGTTGCTTTCGAAGTAGAGAATTCGCAATTCTAAGTAAAGAAAGTTGCTTTCGAAGTAGAGAATTCACGATTCTAAGTAAAGAAAGTTGCTTTCGAAGTAGAGAATTCACAATTCTAAGTAAAGAAAGTTGCTTTCGAAGTAGAGAATTCACAATTCTAAGTAAAGAAAGTTGCTTTCGAAGTAGAGAATTCACAATTCTAAGTAAAGAAAGTTGCTTTCGAAGTAAAGAATTTCATTTTCGAAGTAAAGAAAGTTGCTTTCGAAGTAAAGAATTCACAATTCTAAGTAAAGAAAGTTACTTTCCAGGTTGCGAAAAACATTTTCGAGGTTAGAAATATCGCTATCCAATTTAGGAAATGACTGTACTTGATGAAGCGGTAAAAGGAGTTATGCCCCTTTAGCAGTTAACGTGGATGCTGTATTTCCATTTACGCCATCATTTTCCGCCTCTTCACCCTGAAGGTTCACTTTTTTCTCCCATGCGCTTAATACTTCAAAAGCTCCAACAAATGCTACTTCGTAAGCATCGGTAACAGAAGCAAAACCTTCTCCTTCTCGCATTAAGGCAGGTGTAACTCCTATGGCACGCAGTGGATTTTTTTCCGTTTCATGTGTTATCGGAGCATGAGCAATGGTGTAGTTGTAACGGCCACCTTCTATGCCAACGGTAATGTCTACCCCCTGCTTTTCAAAGAATTCGCGCAGTCGACCTGGGGTTACCATGTACTGATCGAATCCTCCCTGGGGCAATGCTACCCGGTACATTAGCAATCCATCTTCTGTATAATACTTCTTTTTAGCATCGCCCAACCAACGATCGAGCACCACAATGGCTTCCCTGTTTTCTGTAAAAATTTGTCTCCAATTCATGTGAGTAGTATTAATGATTAATAACATTGTTAATGTTGCAATGCATGCATCAACATTTAAAATGAATTACAAACGAACATAAGGGGCTATGACGTGAAATTTGTCAGTTCGTTACGCATAAGTTACTACAAGAAATGGAAAAAGATGCATCAAAAGGCTAAAAAAATTTTAGCGTTGTCGCTCATTTACCCGCCAAAATACAGCACTTTTTTTTGACAACTCTTCTCGAGAAAATGGCTGCAAGCTATTTGTTTTCAAGACACTGAATACGAAAAAGCTGTTTTTCACTAAAAAAGGCTGCATGAATAAGATGCTGGAATAGAGTTGTCGCAAAACACGACGAAAAACCCGTCAAAAATTAACGCTATTTTGCTTCAAAAATGTCTACCTGTTTAATGTCTTTCATGTACAACGCATAACGTTCTTGTGCATTAAAAGGCAGGTCGTTGGGAAAGGATTGGGTATGCTCGCACCGTTGCAAGATGACTTTACCGTCTTCTTCTTCAAAGTCGAAGCCCGCTACATTGGCCACAATGTCGGGTTGTTTTCCTTTGAGGATAAAGTGTCCGATATCTCCATCTGATTTTAACATGGAGCAATGCATGAAGATTTCTTTGTAGCTACTCATGGTTACTGAAGTAAAGCAATAATTTTTTCTTGAATGGCTTGATGCTCGTAGGCATTGTTTTGCGCAATTTCGAGGGCTGTTTTCCCCTGCATGGTACCTATAGCACTATCGGCACCAAGGGATAAAAGGTGAGCCACTGCATCGGGGTTACCAATGTATACCGCACGTACAAGCGGGGTGCTGCCATCTACATGTTCGGCATTAATGTTGGCACCTGCCTCCAGCAGTTGTTCTACCATTTTTCGGTTGTGGTTTTCCGACGCCAATGCAATGGGCGACAAGCCTAATTCATTCAATATATTGGCATCGGCATCGTGTGCCAGCAGCAGCGTTACCATGGCTTCATCGTTCAGCTCTACTGCTTTAGCAAGGGGCATTTGCATGGCTTCCAGCCAGGGCATATCTGGCAACGCACCAGCATCGAGCAGCAGTTTTACGAGGGTGGTGTTTTGGTATTCAATGGCTTTGATGAGCATGCGGGCGGTGGCTTGTTCTTCTTGCAGCTCAAACCCATGATCAAGCAATACCCATGCAGCCTCCAGCTGGTTGCCCATAACGGCAATTTCTAACAGGTTCAGTCCTTGCTCGTCTTTAAAATACAGGGGCAGGTTGTGGTTTAACAAGAGCTTTATTACTTCTACATTGCCACTGCTTACAGCATCTACCAACGCTTGTTGGGCTTTTTTTGTTTCTGCTTGCTGTTCTGCTTCGGGGGCATTGGGGTTGAATGTTGCCCGTGGTAAAGTATGGCCGGCATGAATTTTCCACAAGCCTATTTGCTTTTGCCAATGGCCGGTTTGCTTTTCTTCAAAGGTAGGGCGTAATATTTCTGTGAGGTATACCTGTTCGTCCGTATTGCTTTTCATATTGGTAATCACGGGTGTTCCTTCGGCACCCAATGCCCATGCGCCTTCGGTGTAAAAGGCAATGCACTCGCCTACATACGCCAATCCCATGTAGTACCACTCTTCTGTAGTGCGTTGCAATTGCACCTCTTGTTGGGCAGCACTTACTAAATAGGCTTCAACAGCATCTACCGCCTCACGCTCAAACCGCTGCTCGGGTGCCATGCCCTGCCCCATGATGAATTGATCCCACTCGGCCATGTAATCGGCTTTGTTGCGCATCAATGCTTCAAAAGCAGCAGTGTATGTAGAAGAGTTGGTCATGCTGTAAAATTAATAAACTAAGGGGATAATGGAATTTTCGACAGGTCGATGTAATTAATGCCGTGTGCTTTCATCAAGCTCAACATGCTTGGTGCTGCGCCATCGTATAAGAAATAGGTCACCTCATAACCATCGTTTTTAAGTTGAGCGTATTTTAAAATTTGACGCTCTATTTCGTCGCTTTTTGATATTCTCCCCGCTTTTACTTCTGCTATTTTCTTAGGGCCGATGTTGAGGTCGGGTGCTGTTTCAAATGCTTCTCCACCAGGAGTACCATCCTCATTGGGAAAGTTGCCTTTAATGCGATCGGAGGTGCTACCCACAGTGCCAAACCCTGCACTACCCAGCTCTTCCTCCAGTGCATCGCCCTTCAATCTACTCACTTCTCCCCTGTCGTAGCCGGCTGAGTGTGCCTGCCGTTCAGCCTCCCTAAAGTCTCTAAATGCTGCTTCGCGTTTATCGAGGTAACTGGCCGTAGTTTGATCTACATCACTATGCCGTTTGTCATACGAAAACTCAAAGCTGGCTTTGCTTTTTGCTTCGTCGTGGCGCCGTTGAAACGATGCTTCTTTTTTCTTTTTGTAGTCCGCGTCGCTTGCACTTTTCTCTTTGATGGCATCGCGGGTTTCTTGCAGCCTGCGTTCGTAGGCTTGCTTGGCAGCACGCAACCTCGCGGTATCTGCTGCATCAGGAATAATTTCTTTTCCTCCACCAGCCTGGTGGGGCCTCACCTTCGGTAATCCTTTTCCTTTTCCTGCGTTGGGGTCACGGAAACGGCCTTCGGGTGTTAATTCTTTGCCTGCCCGAATGTCTTTCAACACATCTTTGAGCTTACGGGTGCCTCCAGGCTTGAGATCGATGTAATTTTTAATGATGGCCGCTTCTTCATTGGTAATGTTGAGTGGTGGTTTACCAGTATGCTTATCAACAGCCTTTATAAGGTCACGCTGCCATTTATTGTGTGGATGGTAAAAACGCCCTTCTGGTGTAAGTTTTTTCCCATCGGCAAACCTCTTTAATACATCATCAATACTTAGACCTCCATGCCTATTGGCGGTATTGTAGGCCCTAAGATTGGCAGCTTCTGTGTCGGAAATGGGTGGCTTGCCATCGGTTTCCATAGAGCGCCTTTGAGCATCTTGAATTTGCCGCTCAAATCTTTTTTGCCGTGCAGTGGGTTTTTCTACTCCCGGCACCGGTGATTTTTTCGGAGCTGCAGGTGTAGTAGGCTTAGGGGTAGTTACCGGTGGCGTTTCTTCTGTTGGCTTGGGTCGTGGGCCATCGTCGGCAGGCTTGGGTGCGTGTGGGTCTTCCGCCACAGGTGGTTTAGGCGTTGTAGGAGTATCTGGTGCTGGTGCAGGCGGTTCTGCCACGGGTGGTTTTGGAGGCTCTGCCACTGGCGGTTTGGGTGTTGTTGATGCATCTGGTGCTGGTGTAGGCGGCTCTGCTGTTGGTGGCTTAGTGGTTGATGGAGCATCTGCCGTAGGCTTGGGCAGTGCCGTACCATTGGCATCGGCCAACGTTTGAGCATCGCGTAGTATGGGTGGTGCTTCTGCCGTCCATGCCCCATCTTTTAACCAACCTTGCTCTTCAAACGATTTGTAAGGGGCCGTTTGTACCTTGGTGCGCATGCGTGGCAATCCGTTTTTAGCCATGGCAGCTCCGGCAAACATCATCATACCACCGGTTTGAATGGCTTGCTGTACCACCTGGGTAATCATCACCCTTTTTTGCTCGTCGGTAAGTTCAGGGTCGTTTTGAATGCGGGCAATGTCTTGCTGTACCTTCACTCCAGTAAGAATTACCGACGAGCCAAATTCGAACATGCCGTATATCTGTATCACATCGTCTAACCGATCGATGGCTTGCACCCACCGCGCCATGGATTGGGCATTCCTTACTGTAGCAGCTGTTACCCGTGCCGCAGCGCCAATGCCTGCCACTACACCACCAACAATGCCTACCAGGTCGAGCACCAGCTCGGCATCAAACTCCAACTTATGTGCCCGAGCCCTTTTATGGATGTTATAAGCCGCCAGTCCTGCCCCAGCTACCGCACCAAAAATACCAAGTCCTGCCGCTGCTGCACCCAATGCACCACCAGTGGCTACCGTACCTAATACCAACGCTGCAATGCCTGCTGCCGCTGCCAAATATCCTAACCAACGCATTACCGTTTCTAAAGGCCCTTCCCTACTCTTTACTTCCCAGGTGCGTTCTAACGGAGCAAACCCTGGCACCCTAAAGGCAATGTGGCCATCGCCATAATCGTTCGATGAAGCAAAGTCTTGAAAAGCATTGATGATGGCTTGCTTACGAGCCGCTTCCATCTTTGCACTGCGTTCGGCTGGTGTATCGGCATCGGTTACTCCTGTTGCTACCGAATCGCCATCGTATTGGTTTTGAGTTTGTTTGGAGGAAACATCAATGAGGGTGTACTGCAATTCTTCGTCGGTAGAGTCGGGCTCTTCTCCCAACATAAGTATCAACTGATAGGTTTCGCCCGTTACTTCCGACACCAGTGTAGCCACTGGCTTGTATTGCGTGCCTTTAATGTCGTCTTTGAATTCGCCAATTCTTCCTTGCAGTGCCTTGAGTTGCTTTTTCTGCTGCTGCAAGCGCTTTCTCATTTCGCTGAACGACATGCCCGAGTTTTCGATCAATATCCACATGTCGAGCAATCCTAACCGGTGCAGACGAACAGCGATAGGGTCCATGTCTTTATTGCCTGCATCGTTCTTTGCAGGATTCTTCTTGAGGAATTTCTGCAATTCCTTCAGCTTGTCAAGCGCATCATCAGTATCTTTAATGCTTTTGGCGGTAGAGGCTCCTACTGTTGTTTTTTCATTGGCCTTTAATGCTTCTATCACCTTCCTCAGCTCGTCTGCTCGTTTCTTGTCTCCCTTAGCTTCCAGGTCGGCAATGCGCGCTTCCAGCTCCGCAATCTTATTGGGTGTTTCTCTTACGCTACCAATGGCCAATCGCGAGGCCTTGGTGGTACGTACAGCAATGGTAGATTCGCTGGATGCCCGGTAAAAATTCTTTTCCGGCTTGGCCTTTTCGGTGGCCCAACAGTAAATAATAAAGTCGCCTTCGTAATCGGGAAACTCTAACTCTACATCAGACGAAAATTCGTATTGTGTACTGCCTACCTTGCGCAAGCCAGCTGCCCTGATGTCTTTACCGTTCTTGTATTTACCCATGAGCCAGGCCGATTTGGGGCTCCATCCCAATTCTCCTTTAATGGGCATTCCCAGTTCTTCTTCTGTTGGGTTTCGCGCACTTACATCGTACATTTCCCAGGCATAACTGGTTTGCGAAGCGGCCGAAGCGCCAGAAAGCAAGCCAAGACTGCCATAGTGGTAGGCCGAAAAGTCGACCGACATCCTAAAGGTGTTTTCTCCTTTTACTACAGTAATGAGGTCTTGCCTTAAATTCACCGGAGTAATGTGCGACGGGTAAGGCGGACGGATGTTTTTATCGGTAACAGTAGCTTCAGGATCGATTAAGGGCACTTCGCCTACTGCTTCTTTGCCTTTTCCAAGGCTGCCAATCATTTTGCGCAACAGTTCTACTACCTTGTCGGCATTGGTTTTGGTAGAGAGCGGGTACGATAGTGTACCTCCCTGCCATTGAATGTTTTTACCCTCCCCTTTTTTGCGCCAGGCCTGGAAGAGGTATTCTTTTTCAGCCTCGTTAACCTCTAAGTCGTATTGTTCTGCTTCAATTAAAATTAAGCTGTCGGGCAGGTCGGTAGCATCGGGCTCTCGCTTTCTAATTTTGTCGATCTTTTTTTGCACCTTGGCCTTGAGCCTTTTTGCCCATTTGGGTGCTTTATAGGCTTCTTCTGCTTGCGTGGCTTTTTGCTTTGCTTTTTCGGTGAGCCGTGCGCGCAGGGCGGGTACTTTCTTCCGTATGGCTTTCAGCACATCGGCAGCAGTATCACTCTCTTTGGGTTTTACATGGCCACGTGCTTTTTGCTTTTCACCATCTACCAGGGTGTGTACATGGATGAAGAATTTCCAAATGGCACTGCCATCTTTTTTAGGCACATAAAATGCTGTAATGCTATCAGGCAGGGTTTTATCGGTAGGGTTGGCGGCCAGTTCTCTCGCAATGAGTTCTTTTACTGCGGTATAAAGCACCTTGAACCAATCGGGCTTGGGAGGTGCATTGCCCTTTCCTTTTCCTCCGGTGCCTTTGCCTTCTCCTTCCTCCCCTTCTTTACCTTCTCCTTCTTTTCCTCCTTCACCTTCTTCTTCGCCTTCTGTACCCGATTCCGGCTTGCCGATGTCTCCTTCAGGCCCCATATCATCCTCATCCGGCAAGTTGATTCTAAATGCCTTGCCAGAGCTTTGCATCGATGCCAAAATGGCTTCAAAGTTGTTGTTTTGCACCTGCCTGGTTTCCCATACGAGGTCGTCTAAAAAGTCTTGCTCTGCAGGCTCGGTAGAAGCATAATCATTTAAAATGGCTTTCAGTTCCTCATAATTGTCGTGAATCACAAAGTATTTCACCAGTTTCTGCAAGATATCTTCCTTGTCCAGGTACGCTTGCATGGCATCCTTTTTCACTTGCTTTTCTTTCGGATCAAGCCCTTTTGCTGCATTGACCTTCCCTATTCCCTTGGTCAGCAGTTTTTTCATCTCTGCCAACTGCACCGATACCGTAATTTTCGGATCATTTATTTTTGCCATGATCTTTTTCGCTGCTGCCGGGCCGTATTCATCCCATACAATATCTCGCAGCTGCTCAATCATCTCTCTTCGCTTCTTGTCGTCTTTTTCCACATTAATTTTATCGATCAATGCATCAATTTCTTTGTTGATATCGTCTAGCGTTTTCCGCTGCACCTTGGTTTTAACAGCGCTGCCTTGTTGTACGGTGTGGGTAAGCTCGTGTGCCAACAAGTGTTTGCCCGAAGCAGATGAAGGGTTGTAGTTACCACTGTTAAAGAAGATGTTGTTGCCATGGGTAAATGCCTTTGCCCCCAACTCTTTGTTCATGGCTTCGGCATTTCCTCCAGTATGGATACGTACCTGGCTAAAGTCTGCCCCTATTTTACTGCCCATTTCTTGTGCTGTGTTTTTGGGCAATGGCTGCCCCTGGCCATCAGCAGCATTGATCTTACTTTCCAGGCCTTTGGAGGCATGAGTAGTACCTCCTCCATGGCGCTGTACCATTTTTTCCTGCTCGCACTTTGCACATTTGCGCTGTACTTTACCACTGCTGGTAGTAGGCAGGCGTTTAGGTTGTAGCTTTTCTTCTTGCTCGCAAGCAGCACATTTGCGTTGCAACGATGGTGCATCAGTTTTTTGTTGCAGCGGTGCTTCATCTCCTTCGCCCGAAGCACCACTTACTGCTTTGCGCTGAAGTTTAGGCATTACCTCGCTGGTTTCCTCCTCTTCTTCCAATTGCACTTCGGGTACCAACTGCACAGGAGGTGCTGCAGCAGGCATCAGTTGAAATGCCGGTGCAGCATCAGGCATCATTTGTAATGGAGATGCTGGAGGAGCAAGTGAGGAAGATGAATTTACCACCCGATCGGCTACAGCATCGGCTTCTTGCTCGTATTTATCGTTGGGCGCACCCACTTCAAGACCACTCGCTTTTTCTGCCGCATCAATATGACGCGAAGTATCTTGCTGATCATCTTTAGAAGTTTTGGCGGTTGTTGCCATACCGATAGTAAGCGAGCTTAACGAGTAAGAAACATGATGAAATAGAGCTAAAGGCTTATTGCCTAAGGCAATAAAGTATTATTCTTAACAACAGCAAAAAAGGACAGAATAGCGTTGTTTTTTATACCATTTTTACATCATTCCATTATTCAATTAACTGCCTATCAATAGTTTAACCAGTAAATTTCCACCTCATTTTCACAGGCTATGCACAAAAAAAAAGGAAGAAGCGCTTTGCTTCTTCCTTTACTCGCAAACATAAACACAAATTTTAAGCGGATTGTTTTACTTGAAGCGGAAGTGTGTCTTTTCGCCTAGTTCTTGCGTTAACGTTATTGATATTCAGTTCGATGGTATATACAGGAGTATTCCTTCTATACCCCAAAAAAGCGTAATCTTTGGGTTCGAACTGTTGCTGTCCGTGTCGAAACACGCTATAATTTCGAGCCAAATCGATGGCCAAATCTGTTAAGTAGGTCATGGTTTTTAACATTCCCGGATATTGATCGATGGAGCCATTCCAAAATTGGGGAGGCACTATTTCGCCTTGTTCTAACCACCGATCGGGGTTAAAAGTGGCACTTGCATCCATCGCTCCAGCATCAAAAAACACGGCAATGCCATTGATCTTCCTCGCCGGCATGTTCGAGCGGTTGCCCAAACGTATCAATTCATACACATAGGCCCTAATGGTAGCTTCATCGTTGTTTCGTACTGCTTTTCTCAAGCGTTCCATGTGAGCTTCAACCGACAAAAATTCCAGCATAACCATCACCATGTTAGACAACGAAAGCGTGCCTCCGGCCATTTCCATCATGGCTTGTTGCAATTCAACCGGAGAGCCTTCGTAGTTGGTTGCTAGCAGTGCAAATAATTTCTTTGCCTCTTTAATGTGTTGATAATGCCCTTCATGGGTTCGAATAATTTGAAGCGACATCATTTGTGAGATACTGAAAAAGCGCATCAAACGCTTCCAATCTTTGCGATATAGTGTTCGAGCCAATAAGGCGGTACGGTCTACTGCACATTGATGTGAAAAAACGCCTTCCATCAATTCGGCAGTTACCGTGGCATCAATTTCTTTACGAGTAAGGGCATTGCACTCGGTATGCAACACAAAGTCCAATCCGTTTTTACCAATAGGTTCATTGGGACCTATAAGCCTGAAGTAGTGCTCTGAAAATCTTGGCTTGCCCGCCATCTTTAAAAAATACGGAGTGCAATCATCTTCTTCAGGCATATGCTTTTCCACAACAGGTGGTATTTCTCCACCAAACAAATGGCTGTACATGGGCGCTTGATAAGGCAGTTGCATGATGCGGTGATATTGCGCTTCTTGCCCAAATACAAGGCGCGGAAAAAATGGCGGAGGCAGTATTAACGAAATGCCCCATCCTTTTAACACCGGAACGAACCATTGCTTTTTTTCTGTTCGTTGTATAAAAAAACGCACAAAGTAATAGCCATTCCAAAGGTGGTAAAGCGTAAGCAACAAAACGATAATGTAAAAACCAGTTAGTGCCATTACAGCGATTTAGGTGTGAGACATTGTGTTCACCAAAAATCGCTAACAACTGTTATGCATCAAAGAAATTGCGGGGTACACGAGGGGGACAAGCCACTAAAAAGTTTTAAAAAAAGCATAGATATCTTGCTCGGGAGTCATGCCAATTTTCTTGCGCAAGCGTTGTCGATTTTTCCGTACCGATTTTGGGTCGATGGTTTTGAGTTCGGCAATTTCTTTGGAAGATAAACCCACTTTAATCATGCCACAAAGCTCTTTTTCGCCTTCTGTTAGCTGTGGAAACTGCTCTGCCAGTTTGGCAAAAAAAGCAGCATTCACAGTATCGATGTTTTCCTGTATAAATGTTTGCTTGTCGTGCGATTGCACCTGCATTTGTAACTCTACCACTAAGTCGTTTAACCCTTCGTTGCGGGCGCTTGCTCGAATTTCTTTGATTCTACCCAATACCCTTTCTGCCATTTCTTGCTTGTGCGCAAGCATCATGGCCAGGTCTGAAATGTCTCTGTCTTTCAAGGTTAACTCATGCACCAAAAAAGATTCGCGACGCTCTTTTTCATCAGCCAGTCGCTCTTTTTGGAGGGTAAGTAACTCCAACTGTTCTTGAATTTGAATTTGCGAGTGGTAGATTTCCAGCACCGAATGAAGCCTTGCCACCAACTCTATTTCATCAATAGGTTTTCGAATGTAGTCTATTGCTCCGGCTTCTAAAGCAGTACGAAGGTGCTCTGAAGTGGTCATAATGCCTGTACACATCATTACCGGAATGTCTTTAGTAGCATCGTTGGCTTTCAATTCCTTGATAAGCTCTACTCCGCTCATGCCCGGCATTTCCCAATCGGTAATAACGATATCGGGGAATTCCTTCAGGCAAATGTCCATTACTTTTTTGGGGTCTACCACCTGAAACACATCAAAATCGCCCGAGGTGGTGGCTATAATGTTATTGAGGATTTCGAGATTACTGGGCTCGTCGTCCACAATCAATACCTTGGTAGTGGTTTCCATGATACTGGCTAAGATGTAATGTTACTGACTATTGATTTTACAGTATCTAAGGTAACAAAAATTCGTTGTTCGATTAATGTATTGTAGATAGATATGGTGGAAAAGCATGTTAATTGGCATTCATAGAATGTAAATGATTTCATAACTTCAACACATGTTTATTGCAACGCTAGAAAAATTCACCGATTCTCCACTGTGGGCACACCATATAGTAGTGCCTCAAGCAGTTGCTGAACAGTTGATAAGCAAAAACTCGCGAAGGGTGGTGTGCACCATTAACCATACGATTACCATTCATTGTGCCTTAATGCACGATGGCAGTGGTGGGTATTTTATCAACATCAATAAAGACCTACAAAAGCAACTAAAAATAACACGGGGCGATGCCTTAACCATTGAATTGGTAGCTGACAACAGCAAGTACGGCATGCCCATGCCCGAGGAAATGGAGGAGTTGCTAGCTCAAGATGAAGAAGGAGCTCAACTGTTTCATGCCCTTACGCCAGGAAGGCAACGTAGTTTATTGCACGTTATTGGCAAACCTAAAAACTCTGATATACGGCTTAATAAAGCACTGGTGGTAATCGATTACCTCAAAGCTTCTGGAGGCCGGCTCGATTACCAGGAGCTACAAGTAGCTTTTAAAAACAATCGATTTCGTTGAACAAAAAAAATCCGCCTTAACAAAACGTTAAGGCGGATGCAAAGATGTTCGATTTATGTAGCTCTTATGCCTGCTTTACTTCAACGGCATTTAATCCTTTTCTACCTTCGGTAAGGTCAAAAGTTACTTGATCGTTTTCTTTTACTTGGTCAATTAATCCCGATACGTGTACAAAGTACTCAGTGCCGGTTTCATCATCAATAATAAAACCAAATCCCTTGGTTTCATTAAAAAATTTAACTTTTCCTGTTTTCATGATATTTATTAATAATAGATTGCGAAAATACATGGAAAGTTGAAACAATCGCAAAAAAAATAATTAATTCTTTCGTATTCCTGCTATTTTCCTTGAATTATCGGGCTATTTCTTGGTTAAAAAAATCGTTTTTATTCTTGTTTTTACACCGCATTGCTCCTTAATAGCCTCAAATACCATTAGATTTACACACTGTAATAACTACATAACACCACCAAAAAAGCACGAAACTTATTTCTGTTTCCTACTTCTATTACCCATTACCACCTGGCCGATAAACCTCCATTTCTTAACCTTTACGACATCAACGATGAAGAGGAGTTACAGCGTGTTATTAATGCCATGCACCAACGCATTGAAACAAAAGGAGCCAGAAGGGCTTTTCATCCGTGGTACATCGAAAGTAGAAAAGCTATGGAAGCAAAGCTGCGAGAAAAGTTTGCCGCAAAAGGAGGACGCATTCACAGGCAATCGCCTCATTACTTTGTTTGGGGAGAAAGCAGCGTATTGGCGCAAACAGAACCCAACATGCAAACCGTAGCCATTCCTTTAACCGAGATTGATCCTTGCTACTTGAGTTTTACGTTGCCCGATAGCATGACCACCTTTAAGTTGGCAGAATTGTTACCCCCCCCCACTCCTACTATGGCGAAGTTTTTACCTACCAGGAAATGAAAGCAATTGTTGAAACACATGGTTGGCCGGAAGAAGGTTTTGTGACTACCAACCAGGGGCGTTTTGCCATTTTTATTGAAGTACAAGTATGGAGCGATGAAGCCATTGCGGCCTACCTGCCTGCCAATAATACCCCGTAAAAAAAGGGAGCCAAAGCTCCCTTTATCTTTTATGTTGATCGAATTTATTCGCCTGTAGCAAATTTCTCAATAACCTCTTGCGTTACTCCAGTATTGGAGAAACCTCCATCGTGGAAAAGGTTTTGCATGGTAACATACCTGGTAAGGTCGGAGAACATGGCTACGCAATAGTCGGCACAAGCCAATGCACTGGCGTTGCCCAACGGACTCATCGCCTCAGAATAGCTAATGAACTCATCAAAGCCCTTTACACCGCTTCCAGCAGTGGTAATAGTGGGCGATTGAGAAATGGTGTTTACACGCACCTTCTTTTGCGTTCCATAGTGGTAGCCAAAGCTACGTGTAATGGATTCTAACATCGATTTTGCATCAGCCATATCATTGTAATCGGGAAAGATACGTTGTGCAGCAATATAAGTTAGTGCTACCACAGACCCCCAATCGTTCATGGCATCGAGCTTCATAGCAGTTTGCAATGTTTTATGCAACGACATGGCCGATACATCAATGGTTTTGTGGTACCAATCGTAGTTCAAACCAGTATAATGCTTGTTTTTCCTTACGTTGGGCGACATGCCTATAGAGTGCAGCACGAAATCAATCTTGCCTCCTAATATTTCCATCGATTGATTCACCAGGTTTTCCAGGTCCTCTGTAGAAGTAGCATCTGCAGGAATAACCTCTGCTCCGCACTTTTCAGCAAGTTTGTTAATTTCTCCCATGCGCATTGCAATAGGAGCGTTGGTAAGCACAAATTGAGCGCCTTCTTCATGTGCCCTTTCCGCCACTTTCCAGGCGATAGACATATCGTTCAGTGCTCCAAAAATGATTCCTTTTTTTCCTTTAAGCAGGTCGTTTGCCATGATAATGCTCTTTAACGATTATGGATGAGTTTTTGAAAAGACAAATATAGGTGTTACCACAAAAAAGGGAAAGTTTTAAGGGTATTAGTTCCCCAATAGCACTTTTGCATTCTCGATAGCCGCTTCACTTAGCTCTTCCCCACTCAACATTTTAGCAATTTCATTAACCCGGTCAACATGGTTTAATTGCTGTACGTGAGTAATGGTGGTAGTATCGTCAGAATCCTTAAATACCTTGAAGTGTACATGGCCCTTGCTGGCAATTTGTGGCAAATGAGTGATGCTAAAAACTTGCATATTTTCAGCCATTTGCAACATAATGCCTCCTATTTTATCGGCTACATCGCCCGATACCCCAGTATCAATTTCATCGAAAATAATGGTAGGTAATGTTTTTTTGCTGGCAATGGATGCTTTAATGGCAAGCATTAAACGCGATAACTCTCCTCCTGAGGCCACCTTAGCAAGGTCTTTTAATGCTCCTCCTTTATTTGCAGTAAAGCTAAATGAAACCAAATCCAACCCGTTGTTATTCAATTCATTATTCGACTCTACCTGCACTTTTAAAATGGCTTCAGGCATGGATAGTTGTTGCAAGGTAGCTTTTACTTGTTGTTCGATAAGAGGCGCAGCTGCAGTACGTTGTTTTGTAATTTGTTGTGCTTGCACCATCAATGCAGCATGAAGCGCATCATGCTGTTGCTTTAACACCGCAATTTCTTCTTCAATACTGCCTATATTACTTATGCGCTGTTCTAACGATTGCAGCACCCCCACCAATTCTTCTACCGTTTGTACCTGGTGCTTTTGTTGCAGCGAATAAATGGTGTTTAACCGATCGTTATAGTGTTCGAGCTTTTGCGGATCGTGTTCTACATTGCCGTCTATCCTGTTTAATTCGGCTTCTATGTCTTGCAATTCAATGAATGTGCTTTGAATGCGTTGCTCCAACTCTCCCAGTTCATTGTTGTAGCTTCCTACCTTTCCCAACAATTGCTTTGCTTCCTGTAATGCAGCAAGTGCTCCTCCTCCATCATTACCAAGGGTATTGGCTACCTGTTGTAGCGTGGTTTTAATTTCTTCGGCATGGTGCAATGTGTTCAGCTCTCCTTCTATTTGTGCTTGTTCCCCACTTTTCAATGCCGCTTTTTCCAATTCATCGTATTGAAATTGAAAGTAGTCCAGGTCGAGCTTCGATTTTCGCTCTTGTTCTTCCAGTTCTTCTAACCGGCCACACAAGGCTGTATATGCTTTGTAATCGTTGCGGTAAGCAGCTACCAGTTTTTCATGCCCGGCAAGGGTATCGATCACGTTCAACTGGTACAGCGATTGCCCCAGGTGCAATGTTTGATGTTGCGAATGCAGGTCTACCAATTGTACAGTGAGCTCTTTTAACTGGTTTAAGTTAACAGGAGTATCGTTAATAAAAGCGCGCGATTTGCCAGCAGCATTAATTTCTCTGCGAATAACGGTGGTGTTGTCGTAGTCGAGGTCGTATTTCTTAAAGAAGGGCTTAACGCGATAGGTGCTAACATCAAAGGTGCCTTCTACCACACATTTCTTTGTTTTGTCTTTCAATGCCTGTGTATCAGCACGATCGCCCAAAATTAGCCCCAGGGCACCAATAATGATCGATTTTCCAGATCCTGTTTCCCCAGTAATGGTGGTAAGTCCGCTGCTAAACGGCAATGCTAACCGTTCAATAAGGGCGTAATTCTGAATGGAAATGTGTTGGATCATACGACTAAATTAACCGAAGTAAATTTAGTTATTATTCATGATCTTTTGGTACCTGGAAGTGTTGGTTGGATCAATTTCTTTCAACAAGTTGAAGATCTTGCTTTTCTCATCGGGGTAAGCGCCCGAAAACAAGTTGACTATTTCATTGGATTTGGTAACAAAAAACACCTGCATGTTAAACGAGCCCGGGCGGTTTCGATGTACCTGACGGAGCAATTCCAGTCCATCAGCTACCGCTTTCCGGCCTGCATCAATGTCGTCGTACATCTTATCAAACCCTAAACGGTGGTACTTGTAAAAACATTCGCGCATGGGCTTAAACAGTTTATGCATGGCATTGTCTACCAACCAGTACCTGTTTTTTGTTCCTTCAAAAGCTTTCCATCCCGATTCTCTGGCATTTTGTGCATTGTTCACTACTCCTTGTGCTTTGCCGAAATACTGGCTTCCGCCTTCCAACGCAAACGAATCATAGTCGTAACCTAAAATCATGTAGGCATAAAATGCCAAGATAGATGCCAGGTTAGAGCGGTGCTGGTCGGGAGTAAATTCAATCCGCGAATTCTCGAGGTAATTGATGTGAAAGTCGTTGTCGCTGTAATTGAACAAGTCGGAATAGTAAGAGCTGTTATACACCGGCCTTCGTGCAGTAATTTGTATAGAACCTTTGAACTCGTTGGCCGATACCCGTTCGTTGATGTTAATGAGAATGCTGCATTCGATGCGCTCTTCGGGCTTAAACACATCATTGGTCCACCTTCTATTGTTCATGAACTCAAAAATGGAAGTTTGCATGGCATCGTATACCCGCTTATCGGTTACTCCATCTGTTGGAGCAATTACAGACACCTGGCAATTGAGTTCCTGCCCCACAGCCACCAACGAAATCATCAACCCTATCAATACAGTAAATACTCTCATTTCAACAATTCAATTACTTTATGCATTATGTCGTTTGCGACTGCTGTTTTGCTCTTTAACTCAAAACTAGTCATTTTATTGTCTTTTTCAATGATCGTTACCTTGTTTGTTTCGTGTTGAAATCCTGCCCCTTCATCTTGCAATGAGTTTAACACGATAAAATCAAGATTTTTGGTCGCCAGTTTTTTCTGAGCGTTTTCTACTTCATTGTTGGTTTCCAATGCAAAACCGGCCAAAAGCTGATGGGTTTTGAGTTGCCCCAGTGCTTTGAGTATGTCGCGAGTAGGCGTTAGTGGTATGGCATCCAGGGTTTCGCCCTTCTTTATTTTTTTATCGGAATATGCTTTGGGGGTAAAATCGGCTACTGCTGCGGCCATGATGGCCACATCCATGGCAGGAAATTGGGCGGTGCAAGCTTCGTACATAGAGGCAGCATCGGTGACATCTATCCTGGTTACTCCATCGGGTGTTGGCAATGCTGTTGGGCCACTCACTAAGGTAACTTCGGCTCCCAGTTCGGCCGCTGTTGCCGCAAGGGCATACCCCATTTTGCCCGAAGAGTTGTTGCCAATAAACCTTACAGGATCGATTTGCTCGAACGTAGGGCCAGCGCTAACGAGTAGTTTTTTACCATACAGCGGTAAGCCTTGCTGAATGTGGTTGGTTATAAATTCCAGAATCTCTTCCGGTTCTGCCATGCGCCCCTCTCCTACCAATCCACTTGCCAGCTCACCAGTGCCCGCAGGAATGTATATGTTGCCCATCTCTTGCAGTTGCTGCATGTTTGCTGTTGTAGCAGGGTGCTTGTACATGTCTAAATCCATAGCAGGTGCAAAGTACACAGGGCACTTGGCCGAAAGATAGGTGGCCAACAACAAATTGTCGACAGTGCCACTGGCCATCTTGGCCATGGTATTTGCCGATGCCGGTGCAATTACCATTACATCAGCCCACAATCCTAATTCAACGTGGTTGTTCCACTCTTTGCCGTCCTCATCTTCGTCGGTAAACTGCGAAAGCACAGGATTTTTTGAAAGTGTGGATAGGGTAAGCGGTGTTACAAAATCTTTTGCCGCAGGGGTCATCACTACCCTTACCTGGGCGCCAGCCTTTATAAAGTAACGAACAAGGTATGCTGCTTTATAAGCTGCAATACTGCCTGTAATGCCTAAAAGTATGTTTTTACCGCTGAGCATGCGGCCGAAGATACGGACTATTCTTCTTCTTTGTTCGGGTTTCTGTGGTATACCTTGCCTTCAAGAAACTCTTGAATGGCAATAGCAACGGGCTTGGGTAAACGCTCGTAAAACTTTGAGATTTCAATTTGCTCTCTGTTCTCAAAGATTTCTTCCAGATTATCGGTAGAAGAAGCAAACTCAGCAAGCTTAGCTGTTAGCTCTTCTTTCATATTGGCACTAATTTGATTGGCCCGCTTCCCTAAAATCGCAATCGATTCATAGATGTTCTCAGTGGGTTGATCCAATTCGCTTAAGTTACGAGTGATAGTGCTTCTTGCTGCGTTTGTATTCTTATAATTCATAACTGATCCGTTTTCTGTGCTACTAATCGTTCCAATGCTTTGGTGGTATCGGCAAATATATTTTCTGCTTCTCGCAACCGACTACTTTTACCGAAAGCGTCGACAAATTTATGATAAGATTTGATAGTTTCCCTTAATCGCTCCTCTTTTTTTGACGAAATACTGTTTGTTGCTAGCAAATAACTCGACTTTAACTGCAAAAAAGTAATCTCTTCGCGGTACTTGGTGCCAGGAAATTCGCGCAACGTATTCTCAAAAGCAACCTTGGCAGCCTTATAACGTTCGGTTTTGTAATACTGCTTGGCTATTTCAAACGATTTCATCTCCAATTTTCCGCGCAACTCCCCAATAAGCACATTGCAAGTATCTCTTCTTTCGCTAGTAGGATAGCGGTTCATAAACAACTGCATTTGCTTGATGGCATTGTACGTATCGGTTTGATCGAGCGAGTATACCGGTGAATTCTTGTAATAACAATAAGCACTCATAAACAAGCACTCTTCCGAGAATTTACTACCCGGGTATGTTTTTGTAAAGTTCTTAAAGTAAAAGCTGGCCAGGTAAAAGTCGTTGGTGTAATAATGGCAATAAGCGTAGTAATAATACACCTTCTCTCCTTTGTCTGTTCCTCGATACAGCGCAATGAGTTCTTCCAACAAAGGCAAGGCCTTAAAGTATTCTCCCTCCTGGTAATACTTTTCAGCCATCTCAAATTTATAGTTGAGATCGGTGCTCTTCAAAGCTTTGCTGTACTCACCACAAGAAGTTATTAACAGTGCTGGAGTTAGCAGTAAAAGCAGGATTCTTGCCATTTTTAGAAACATCGCGCAAAGATACAGTTAATTTTACAATTTTAAACCGATTTTACTAACGTAAAGCTGTGGATAAAATTATGTTGCCAATTTGGTGGGGCAGCATTAATGACTTAATTTCGCGGCAAATTACGTGTGTTAATTTATGTTAACATGCCTGCATTGAAAGTATAACCAACAACAATCAGTATGTCATCAGACATTTTTGAGAAAATTAAAGAAAACAGAGGTCCTTTAGGTAAACACGCCAAAGAATCTCACGGATACTTCACTTTTCCTAAGCTCGAAGGCGAGATCAACAACAAAATGATGTTTAGAGGAAAAGAAGTGTTGGTATGGAGCATCAACAACTACATCGGTCTATCTAACCATCCAGAAATTCGCAAGGTAGATGCTGAAGCAGCCGAACAATGGGGATTGGGTTATCCAATGGGTGCCCGCATGATGTCGGGACAAACCAAGTACCACGAGCAGTTGGAAAACGACCTGGCTGATTTTATGCAAAAAGAAGCGTGTTTCTTGCTCAACTTTGGTTACCAGGGCTTCATGTCGGTTATTGATGCATTAGTAGATCGTAACGATGTTATTGTATACGATTCGGAATGCCACGCCTGCCTGGTAGACGGAGTACGCATGCACCCCGGAAAAAGATTTGTATTCCCACACAACGATATTGACAACTGTCGCAAGCAACTGGAACGTGCTACCAAATTGGTAGAAAACACTGGTGGAGGCATTTTACTGATTACTGAAGGTGTATTCGGTATGGCTGGCGATCAAGGGAAATTGAAGGAAATTGTTGACCTGAGAAAGAAAGAAGGGTTTGACTTCCGTTTAATGGTAGATGATGCCCATGGTTTTGGAACAATGGGCGACAATGGCCGTGGTGCTGGAGAAGCACAGGGAGTACAAGACGAAATCGACGTTTTACTGGGTACGTTTGCCAAATCGATGGCCAGTATTGGAGCATTTGTTTGTGGCCCCGAGCATGTAATTGAGTTTTTGGCGTATAGCATGCGCTCGCAAATATTTGCAAAATCGTTGCCAATGCCTCTTGTAATTGGTGCCATTAAGCGCCTGGAGATGCTAAGAACCATGCCCGAATTGCGAGAAAAACTATGGTCCATTGCTTCGGCCTTACAAAATGGATTGAAAGAAGCTGGGTTCGACATTGGGAAAACCAATTCGCCAGTTACTCCGGTATTCTTAAAAGGAAGCCTCGGGGAAGCCACCAACATTACCCTCGACATGCGTGAAAACCACAACATCTTTTGTTCTATTGTGGTGTATCCTGTAATTCCTAAAGGACAAATTATGTTGCGCCTTATTCCTACGGCTTCACATACCATGGAAGATGTAGAATACACCATTGAAACGTTTAAGAAGGTGCAAAAGAAACTCGCTGCTGGCGAATACCAGGCCGAAGGCATTGTGAGTTGGGCTTAGAAAGTTTTTAACCTATTATACGAGAATGCCCCGTTGCTTCATTGTTTGAAACGCGGGGCATTTTTTTATGCCCACATCATCTTCCCCAGCATTAACAATGCTACCGAGTTAGGTAGCATGTAGCCAACTTACTCCTAAAAGCATTCCCAATAAGAATTGACGTATAAATAACCCCCGATAAATTTTCCAATCATCTGCTCTTAGCCATTGGTATAGGGAGTAAAACAAGACGATGATTCCCAGTGGCAACGCTGTATAATAAAGCACTTCAAAACCCGACCATAACTTACCATTGAATAAAATGGAAGAACATTCTAAAGAAAAAACAAACCCTACAGATGCCCCCATGGGGTGTACTGTAGAAGTTCCTGGAAACAAGAAGAACATGCCTAATGGAAAGTAAAGTACTGCCAACAACCCTAAAGACAAAACCGTAATTAATGCTGAGCCAGGCAAATCGGTTAATGCCATTATAATGGCAATCATAACTAAACCAGCAATGATTATTTCAGCTACATAAAACCCTTTATAATTGGAAGGTGTTGGCATGTAAAAACAGTGTAAATACGTTTGCAATATATCAAAATTAGCACTTTAGCCATTAGGCCTGAATAATGCAATCGACCATTGCGACCAATACCGAGCCTCCAGGTCCAGCTCCATAATTCACAACAAACTCAATGTAATCTTGAAGATTGGGATCATGAAAGCCTAACTCTGCTTTCATCCAACTGTTGAATCTTACACACCAATCATGATCTCTTTGAACCGGGGTACCGTTCAGGTAAAAGTCATGGCTGGCAAAAAAGATAACCGGATATCGAATTGCTGTCAGTATACCTAGTAAACGATCTCTGGAAGGCCTCTTGCATAATGATTTACTTAATAACTCTTGTTCGATGCTAATGATAAAATGAATGAATTGTTTGAATTCTGTTGGCTCTATGGTATATTTCTCCGTAATCTTATTTAACAACTGTACCTCAAATAAACCCAACCTTTTAACATTTAGTTCGGGAACTTCATAGGCGTTTATAAAAGAATGTGCTTTAAATAAATGCTGCAATACTCCTTTTCGTTCTGATAACCATGGCTTATGAATTGCCTGATCTGAACTGGATAATTCAAGTGCCATGCCAGTTACCATACCATATAACTCAAAAGGGTTTTCAGGGTTTTGTAGCCGATGCTCTTTAATGCTAATTGCGTTTTCGAATAAACTGTCAGCGTTTTTAATAAACATCGTTTGTTCTTCACTTAGATCATCTATATTTCTTTTTGCCTTATGTTTCATAATTGAATCATTCATTACACAAAGCAATTTTACCGCTTTTATACGCTATTCGCTAATCGAGAATAGTATACTGTATGTCTCAAAAGATTATCCCATAAAAAAACGCCCTACTATACTAGCAAGGCGTTTTCTAAAATACGTTCTCTCCATTAACTGGTAAGCTCCAAATGTTGAGCCAGCAATGCGTACAGCTTGTTACTAGTAGCTTCACTCACTGGCGTGAGAGGCAGTCGCACATTATTGCTGCAAATGTTCATGTATTTCAACACTTCCTTCACCCCGGCAGGATTGCCTTCTACAAAAAGGTAGTGCAGGTAATCAAACAACTTGTAATGCAATGCCCTTGCCGTTACTAAATCGCCATCGAGTGCTGCCCGCACCATTTCCGAATATTCTCCCGGAAACGCATTTCCAATCACTGAAATTAGCCCATCGCCTCCACTGGCAATCATGGGTAAGGTAATACCATCGTCGCCCGAAATCACTAAAAAGTCTTCCGGCTTATCTTTAATCAACCGCATAATTTGCTCCATATTTCCCGAAGCTTCTTTTACGGCAATGATGTTTTTAAACTCGCGTGCCAACCGCAAAGTTGTTTCAGGTGCCATATTCGAGCTGGTACGCCCCGGAACATTGTACAAAATAATGGGCAGTGGCGAATGCGCTGCCAACAGCTTATAATGCTGGTAAATGCCTTCCTGGGTGGGTTTGTTGTAATTAGGACTTGCCGATAAAATGGCATCAACCCCTGTAAAATCAAATGTTTCTAATGTTTCTACCAATGCCTGGGTATTGTTGCCTCCAACACCCAACACTACCGGCAGTCGTTTGTTGTTAATCTCCAACACAAAGTCCAATACCGATCGTTTTTCCTCTGCGGTGAGTGTTGGTGTTTCACCCGTGGTTCCTTGCACCACCAGGTAATCGGTTTTGCCATTAATTTGGTGTTCCAGCAATCGCTGTAACCCACTAAAATCTACTAACCCATTTTCTTGAAATGGGGTAACCAATGCAACGCCTAAGCCTTTAAACTTGTTTTCCATCGCCTGTGTTAATAATGCTTAAATAGTGATTAATTGATTGAATTAATTGCTCAATGTTATTGAGCTGGTCGATGCTTAGCATCATGTCAAAATACGACTGGTTTTCTTCGCTGTACAAGCCCACTTTAAACCTGGCTTGTGAGTTTAACAGTACAAATCGTAAGGGTAAGCATTGTTCTATGGTAAGGTCTATTAGTATGTCGTACTCTTCTTCAATAAAGTTATTGACAGTAATGCCGCCCGGTTTGCCGAATTTATTCAGCTCTTTGCGACAGAAATAATCAAACTCCAACTTCGATTGGTATTCGTAAGGCACTTCTTTCTCGTCTACATATCCCAGGGCCATTATTTTTCGAATGCCCTCCTCTTCCTTCAAGTGCTTTACAAATTGCTTCACCGATTGATACATCTTATCGTCTACTACCTTGTATAAAATTCCAATTTTGGTAGCATCGGTATAGTTGTACACCTTTGGCGATCGCTCGGTTTTCGAAAGCTCTTTGTTTAGAAAGTAGCTTCCTGCTTTTTCTCTTATTTTATCAAATACTTTACTCATGTTACTGAATCATTCCGATAAAATCTTCTTCGGAAATGATGGTTATGCCCAGTTTTTCAGCCTTGGCCAACTTGCTTGGCCCCATGTTTTCTCCAGCTACAATGTAGCTGGTTTTAGAAGAAACCGAGCCTACATTTTTTCCGCCATTTTGCTCAATAGCTGCTTTCAGCTCATCGCGACTAAATTGGTGAAACACACCTGATACTACAAACGTATATCCGGCCAACCTGTCTGATGCTCCGGCAGTTTCTTCTTCCGAAAGTTCAAAGTTAAGGCCTTTGTCTTTTAAACGGTGATATAAGTCTAAATTTCTTTGATCTTCAAAATGTTGTAAAATACTTTCTGCAATCTTATCGCCAATTTCATCTACTGCCACCAGCTCTTCCATATCAGCAGCCAACAGGGCATCCATGTTTTTAAAATGTTTGGCGAGCTTTTTAGCCACTGTTTCTCCAACATACCGTATGCCTAAAGCAAACAACACCCGCTGAAATGGAATGTTCTTCGATGCCTCAATGCCATTCAACAGGTTGGTCACCGATTTTTCTGCCATCCGCTCCAACGGCAATAGTTGATCGGCCGTGAGCTCGTACAAATCGGCAATGTTGGTAATTAGCCCTTCTTCAAACAATTGGTCGATGGTTTCTGCTCCCAGCCCATCAATATCCATCGCCTTACGGCCTATGTAATGCTCCATCTTGCCCTTGATTTGTGGTGGGCATCCATACTCGTTAGGACAATAGTGTTGTGCCTCTCCTTCTTTTCGTTCAAGCGCTGTATCGCATTCCGGGCAGGCTGTAATGTAACTGGTTACCGGAGTGTTGGAAGGTCGTTTTGCTACTTCTACCCCAACAATTTTAGGAATGATTTCCCCTCCTTTTTCTACGTATACAGTATCGCCTTCACGCACATCTAATTTCTCAATTTGATCGGCATTGTGCAGCGAAGCCCTTTTTACTGTGGTGCCCGCCAATAACACCGGTTCCAGGTTCGCCACAGGGGTAATGGCTCCAGTGCGCCCCACCTGGTAAGTAATTTTATTCAGCACAGTAACGGCTTGCTCAGCTTTAAATTTATAAGCAATGGCCCATCGTGGCGACTTGGCCGTAAACCCCAGCCGTTGTTGCCGATCGTAAGAGTTCACCTTAATTACAATGCCATCGATATCGAAATCAAGATCGTGCCGGGCATTGTCCCAATAGTCAATGAAGGACATGATTTCCTCAATATTCTTGCATTTAGCAATGTACTTTTTATCGGGCATGGGGGCTTTAAATCCCCACTCGGCAGCCTTTATCAAATTCTCATATTGCGTGCCTAGCGACAGGTTTTCTCCTAATATAGAGTACAAAAAACAATCTAATCCTCTGCTGGCCACTACTGCGGAGTCTTGCATCTTCAACGTGCCAGAAGCCGAATTACGCGGGTTGGCCAATGGAGGTTCACCAGCCGCTTCCTTTTCTTTATTGATCTTATCAAATTCCGATCGTGGTAAAAAAATCTCTCCTCTAATCTCAAACTCTTCAGGATATCCTGCTCCTGTAAGTTGAAGCGGAATGCTTTTAATGGTTTTTACATTGGTGGTTACATCATCGCCTTGTGTACCGTCTCCACGTGTTACAGCACGTTGTAGCTGCCCGTTCACATAGGTTAGCCCAATGGCTACCCCATCGTATTTCAACTCACAAGTATACTCCACCTCCTCTTCCAGCAACTTATGTACACGCGCTTCAAAGTCGATGATCTCCTCTTTCGAGTAACTGTTGCTCAGCGAAAGCATCGGATACTTGTGCTGTACTGTTTCAAAGTTCTTCGTAACATCACCTCCTACCCTTTTTGTGGGCGAATTGCCATCGGCAAACTCAGGAAATTGCTCTTCCAAACGCATGAGTTCTTCCAGCAGCATATCAAAGTCATAATCGCTAATGGTGGGGCTACTCAATACATAATAATTGTGGTTATGCGCATTCAACTCGGTAGTAAGTTGTGCAATACGTTCTTTAGCATCCGTTTTATTCATCGATCTTATCCTTTTTAAAAATCATCTTATAAATCTCTCCCACCAACAGCCGGGCTTTAATAATATAGATGGGCGCATTAAATGCTCTTTTCGTTTGTTCATCGCGTGTTACCATGGCCCGGTAGCCAACACCACCCCCCACTGCAAACCAGCGCAAAACCTTGTAATAACCCGTTACCGAAAGCTCGGTAGCCATTACCCCTTGCTCTCGCCATGGGATGAATTGCCCCAACGAATCGCGATGACTCAGCTTTACCGTTCCTCCTCCCAGGTGAAATGGCACAGTAAACTCCCACCGCTTATTATTGAGCAATACGTATTCGTAGTAGATAGACCCATAACCAAACTCCAACCGTATGGCCGCAGTATCGAATTCGGGCGTGCGAACATCGTCCAAAATAATAGGATTGCTCAACGAATACAACCCAATGCCAAACCGGTGTTTCTTATTCAACTCAACCCCTGGCTTAAGCCCAAAAATAGTAGCATTTCTACTCACAATAAACGACCGACGGGTATCAAAACTAAAGATCATCCGCCATTTGTTTTTTTGTTTCACCGTATCGGTAGCAACAGTATCTTCCAGGCTATTGGCATAGCCAGGTGTACCTACTACAAGCATTAATATAATGGCTACTGTAAAACGCATCATCGAACACATCGCACCATGCGGTGCTTACCATTTATGTCTTTTCGTAATTCTACCTTCTTAAACCCTTTAAAAGTAAGAGTTTTTACGATTTCTTCTCCATAATTTTCATGGATTTCGAAATACAACCGTCCTCCAGTTTTCAATTGAGTCAGTGCTTGTTCGGCAATGGTATGGTAGAAAAGTAAGGGATCGTTATCGCTTACAAACAATGCCAGGTGGGGTTCGTGCGCCAGCACATGGGTTTCCATAGCCGCGCTATCGCTTTCAAGCACATATGGTGGATTGCTCACAATCACATCAAAAGGTTCAAGATGAGCAATGCCCTCTGTTAAAACATCTACCCTTTCAAATTGCACTTCCAACCCTTGTTTTTTCGCATTTTGTTGCGCCAGTGCCAGTGCCGTAGTAGAAACATCAATGGCCATAACACTTGCGAAGGGCAGCATTTTCTTTAAAGCCAATGCAATGCAGCCGCTACCCGTTCCTATATCAACAATGCGGCCAATCTCCCCAGGATTATCCTCCACTATCCATTGCACCAACTCCTCCGTTTCTGCACGCGGAATCAGCACTTCTTCATTTACATTTAATTGCATCCCGTAAAAGGCAGCCTGGCCCAACACGTATTGCACCGGTCTCCCTTTCTTCAGCTCTTTCAACGAAAAGTGTAAACGCAACAGTTCCGATTCACTCAGCCCATCGTTCCTCTTTAACACCAAATCGGCACGCGAAAAATGAAGGTGGTGCTGAAATACGAGGGCAACAATGCCTTCTACCTCTCTATGCTCATACAGCTTACCCAGCTCTTCTCTATACTGTTGTAGCATTGACCCCACCTTGTTGTCGCGAATTTTCATAGTGCAAAATTACGCAAATTTAAAGGTGAAAACGTATTTTCGTCCAATGGCTTCGCACGAGGTATTTATTCAACGTTGTATCGATTTGGCAAGCAACGGAAAGCACGCTGCTGCTCCTAACCCGATGGTAGGCTCGGTAGTGGTACACAATGGTAAAATAATTGGCGAAGGGTACCATAAAAAATATGGCACTGCACATGCCGAAGTTAATGCCATAGCATCGGTTAAAGACAAGTCGTTGCTGCCCTCCTCTACCATTTACGTAAGCCTTGAACCATGTGCCCATCAGGGTAAAACACCCCCTTGCTCCGACCTTATTATTCAACATAAAATTCCCAAAGTGGTTATTGCATGTAAAGACCCCTTTGACGCAGTTGATGGCAAAGGCATTGCCAAATTGGAAGCCGCGGGATGCGAAGTGCAAGTGGGCATTTTAGAACAAGAAGCCATACACCTGAACAGGCGTTTCTTTACATTTCACCAACAACAGCGCCCCTACATTACCCTAAAATGGGCGCAAACAACAGATGGATTTATTGATGTAACAAGAGATGAAATCACCCCTGTAGGCGTTAATTGGATCAGTAATTCGCTTAGCAAAAAAACCGTGCATCAATGGCGAAGCGAAGAGCAAGCCATTATGGTAGGCACCAATACAGCCCGAAACGACAATCCGCGTCTTACTGTAAGAGAAGCAGCGGGCAACTCCCCGGTTCGGATAGTGATTGACCGGACATTGTCATTGCCTTCATCCTTGCATTTGTTTGATGAAGAAGCCCCTACACTGGTGTATACCGAAAAAGAACAAGAAAACACCAACCACAATACCTATATTGAGCTAAACTTCAGCAACAATATTTTACCGCAAATTATGGCCGACCTATACCAACGCAACATTCAGTCGATACTGGTAGAAGGCGGAAAACAATTGCTGGAGAGTTTTATCAGTGCTAACTTATGGGATGAAGCACGAATATTGGTGGGTAACCGAACATTTGGAGAAGGCCTGCCTGCCCCAACAATGGCAAAGAAACCATTGCAAACAAGCGCTATTGGCGACAACCAGCTATTGATCTTTAACAACGATAATGTATGATTTACCTGGCGCTTAGCATCATATGTTCTTCGTTGCTCATGCTTATTTTTAAGCTGTTCGAAAAATACAAGGTCGATAACCTACAAGCCATTGTTGTTAACTACTTCGTGGCATCAACGCTGGGGTTTTGGGTGGCTGGTGATGCGGTGAATTTCAGTGCTATTCCTTCTTCTAACTGGTTTGTGAATGCATTGGTTATTGGTACCTTATTCATTGCCATTTTTAATGTAATGGCACTAACTACCCAAAAGGTGGGCATCTCTACCGCTACAGTAGCCAATAAAATGTCGGTAGTTATTCCGGTAGTAGCTGCTGTTTTTCTTTATAACGATTCTATGCCCTTCTTAAAAATAGTAGGCATTGTATTAGCTATGCTTGGCGTTTACCTATCGTCGCGCAACAAAGGAGGCAGTAAAGTGGAACGAGAATACCTTTACCTTCCATTAATATTATTTGTTTCCAGTGGTTTTTTAGATACCACCTTAAAGTATACCCAGCACTGGTATTTGAGCGAAAGTGAAATGCCTGTGTTTGTACCTACATTGTTTTTTATTGCCGGTAGTCTTGGTTTTTTGTTTTACCTCTATCGATTGCTGTGGAAGAAAGAAAAGTTTCAATGGAAGAGCGTTGTAGCAGGCATAGGCCTGGGTATTCCCAATTATGGTTCCATCTACTTCTTGCTAAAAACACTTGAAATTAAAGGCATTGAAAGCTCGGTAGTATTTCCTGTTAACAACATGGGCATTGTAGCGCTTTCTGCATTAAGTGCTCTCCTCTTCTTCAAAGAAAAACTTTCTCCAATCAACTGGATTGGTATTGTGGTAGCCATTGCTGCCATTGCCATCATTGCTTTCTCGTAACTATGCCTGGCACCGATACATACCTTACCATTGCCCAGCCTTCGGAAGGCATTTACAAGGAAAAAGGCAGTAAATTCATTGCCTACGCTTTTAGCATCGATGACGAAACAGCATTTAAAACAAGGTTAGACGAAGTAAAAAAAATGCACCATGCTGCGCGGCACCACTGCTATGCCTACCGATTAGGAGCCGACAAAAAAGTGTTTCGCGCCAACGACGATGGCGAACCCGGCAACTCTGCCGGAAAGCCCATTTTAGGCCAAATACAAGCATTTGATGTTACCAATATTCTTATTGTAGTGGTTCGCTATTTTGGAGGCACCAAGCTGGGTGTTGGAGGACTCATTAAAGCCTATAGAACTGCTGCACAGGACGCCCTTGAAAATGCCTCTATTGTAGAACGTGTTGTACGCAACCAATATCAAATCGACTTTGAATACGATAAGATGAGTGAGGTAATGCACCTGGTAAAAGACAACCAACTGGAGCAATTAGAACAATCGTTTGATTTAAAGTGCCAGCTTATTGTAGCGGTTAGGCAAGCCGAAGCAGCACAAATGGTAGAGAAATTCAAGCACATTGACGTTAAAATTCAGTACCTTAGAACAGCATGAAGATCTTAGCGTGCATAGGGTTGTTACTACTTTCCTTCAGTAGTTTTTCGCAAAAAAACAGCGGTACCACTGCCTCCTATCCTATTGATGGGATAAAAAGCCGTTGCTCTTTCCAAAAAACATTCGTAGGAAACACCAATTCAGAACGGGTTAAGGCACATTTGCTGCAAACAACATTTCGAAAAGGAGTAGCACTTCAATTGCTTCACCGTACCGAAAGTCCGCAAGGTATCCATTTTACCTACCAACAAATGCATCAAGGCATACCTATATATAGAGGAGTGGTAAAGGTAAATATGGATCGGCAAGGATATATCCGATCCATCCTGGATCATTCATTTCCCATCCACACTCCTTTGAGCAAGGCATTTCCTTCTTTAAAAAAGATTCGCACAACCGATGGAGCAACCACTGCCATTAGCGAACCGGTATATTTTTATGATGGCAAACACCTGGTACCAGCCATGTTAACGACCTCTAACCAATCCGACGCTGCTTCAGAAATGATTGAAGACAACTCCGGCACCCTACTTTATGAGCGTGATTTGTGCAGCTATGCCCCACCCGGTGGACAAGACAGCCTGGTGAGTGCACGCGTATTCCTACCCGATCCACTCACCACCGCTGGCGTATCGTATGGTGCGCCCTACATCGATGATGGCGACACTGATGTAGCCGAATTGCTGGCCGAATTGGTAGACACCTCTTTTACAGCTACCTTCGAAAACGATACATTTAAACTCGAAAGCCCCTACATTCTTATTACAGAGCATTCGCCACCGGTTACCCCTGTTACTTATAACTTAAGCCCTTCTTTTAACTTCAACCGATCGCACCCTCAATTCGAAGATGTGAATGCTTTTTATCACCTCAATACATTTCAGGCCTATATCCAATCGTTGGGATTTAACAACCTGGTAAACTACCAGCTACACGTAGATGCCCATGGCTATAATGGAAGCGACAACTCCGGTTTTATTCCTACATCAAACCCTCCACGTTTAATTTTTGGCGAAGGAGGTGTAGATGATGCTGAAGATGCGGATGTGATCATTCACGAATATGGGCATGCCATTTCCGAAAGTGCTGCTCCTGGAAGCAATTCGGGCAACGAACGCAAGGCTTTAGACGAAGGGAATGGCGATTACCTGGCCTCCTCCTACTCACGCTCCATCAACCCATTTCAATGGGAAAATGTGTTTTCGTGGGACGGCCACAACGAATTTTGGAACGGACGCAACTCGGCCACCTCCAAGCTATACCCGCAAGACATGGTAGGCAATATTTATTTCAATGGCGAAATATGGTCGTCTACTCTCATGGAAATTTGGGGCGATATTGGCCGCGAAGCCACCGACAAACTCTTGCTGCAATCGATGTACAGCTATTCGGTAAACATGACCTTCTCCGATGCTGCATCGTTGTTTATTTTAGCCGATAGCCTTTGTAACGGTGGGGCCAACTACACGGCCATTAACAACCGATTTGTAAACAGGGGCATTATTCCTTTTGTGGGTGTTGAAGAACATGCTACCAGCCACATTGAATTACGGGGCAGCAACGTGCTTACGCAAGAAGTAACCATTGCTTTTACACATCCCTCATCAGGCACCATGCAATTGTACAATACCAACGGACAGTTAATCTCCTCCTCTACTTTTCAACAGCAATTGCAACTCCAGGTAAATGGCTTAACACTGCCACGTGGGGTTTACTTGCTTACCATCATTACTAAAGAAGAAACAACCACCTTTAAATTGGTACGATAATATGAAACTTTTGAAGGAAATGTGTGGCATTCATGCCCCTTCGGGCAACGAACTTGCAATGCGTGAATTCTTATTGCAATACATTGAAGAACACAAAGGCAAGTGGAAGGTAATGCCAGAAATATATGCCGGTGAAGGATTTCAAGACTGTATTGTACTGAAATTTGGCACCCCTAAAACGGCCATTTTTGCACACATCGACTCCATTGGCTTTACTGTTGGTTATGATAAAAAACTTATAAAAATAGGTGGCCCCCGTACCAGCAATGGATTTGTGCTGGTAGGCAACGACCACCATGGCGCCATTGAATGTGAGTTAATAGTAATTGAAGATGAAGAAGGTGACCCTTCAGGAATCGAATACGGGTTTCATCGTGAGATTGAACGAGGCACCGACCTTTCTTTTAAACCAGAATTCGTTGAAGACGATGAATATGTGCAGTGTTGCTACATGGACAATAGATTAGGCGTTTGGAATGCCTTGCAAGTTGCCGAAACACTTGAAAATGGTGTTATCTGTTTTTCGTGTTGGGAAGAACATGGTGGCGGAAGCGTTGGCTACCTTGCCAAATTCATTTACGAGCAATGGGGCGTTAAACAAGCGTTGATTTCCGACATTACCTGGGTAACGAATGGAGTATTGCATGGAAAAGGAGTGGCCATTTCAATGCGCGACTCTGGTATTCCACGACGATCGTACATCAACCGCATTATTGCACTGGCCGAAGAAAGTGGTATTCCGTTTCAATTGGAGGTAGAAAGTGCTGGCGGTAGTGATGGCAATGCCTTACAGCGTTCGCCCTACCCTTTTGATTGGTGCTTTATTGGTGCGCCAGAAGATAACGTGCATTCGCCTACCGAAAAAGTACATAAGCACGATATTGATGCCATGGTACGCATGTACCGTTGGTTAATGGAGCGACTTTAGTTAATTCGTTTCTTCTTTGATAATGATGGGGTAGATTTGCTGCAATGCCCGAATCTTCTTACTATCATCAGCATTGTTTTTATCAAGGTCGGTATACTTTCGGTTCCAAAGTTTTACTGCTAATGCATTGCGTAACTCTTCTAATGCACCGGTTAACTCTTTTTGCACCTTTAAATACATAGCATAGGTAGTCTTATGATCCGTTTTCATAATGATGGCACTGCCATATCGTACTGCTCGAAAATCGCCCAACACTTCTACGGCCTCTAATAGCAATTCCCAACGATGTATTTCGCGCGCTAAATCCACATTCACACTCTTTAAATCAGCAATGCGTTGCTCACACCTTTCCCTGGTGTACTCCTCCATCACCGAAACATTAGGGTCGTCGTTAGGATTGGTCATAAACAGCTTTACAGCAGGCTTTATATCTTCTAACCGCGCAACCTTTCCCTCCAGCAACAATTGATCTTGTGCATTAATTAAAAGGTCTAAATTGCTTGCTGCAGTAACCTTTTTTACCGGCAAAGGGTATTTTTTAGGTGGAGGCAAATCGAGTGGTGCTGGCTTATCCATCAATACTTCTCGCAACAACAAGGGAGCAATACGTTTTGGAATTAAAAAATTGATATGTCCCTTTTTTTCATCCGAAAGCAACACATACTTCGTTTGAAATTCTTTTTTAGCCTGCTTTACCCGTAGGTTGTAATAAATGTTATCGATAACATCCATGGTAGGGCGCACCCTGTTCTTAAATATAGAAGGAGAAATGGTTGTTAAATCGCTAATATCACAATCCAACAAAATGGTAGCCTTTTGGGGCGATTCGCTAAAGTATTGCTTTTCTTTAGGATTCATTATTAAGGTAGGAAGGCTCTTGTAAAGATCTTCTACAGCACACGCCTCGCCATTTAAAATGATGTTTTCTCTTGAAACAATCGTTATATCAATACGGTTACGATCTGTAATCAAACCCTTTGTAACCATGTCGTTACTTTTTCCCGAAAATTCCGTTAAATCCCTTTCAATACCCTTAAACAAGGTATCCAGCAATACATCTTGCGCTTGCAATGGCACAAATGCCCATAAGCTTGCTGCAACCAGTATGTGTTTAACTTTAATCACGAATGTATTCCTTCAATAATTGCACCATAGTTTCGGGAGCAACACATGGCTTATTGGTTTGTTTGTTTACAAATACCAGGGTGGTTTCTCCAATGGTGGTTTTTTGCCCTGCCTCATTGTACATCTCATACTCAAAATGAATGCGTGCGCCAGGCATGGTTTTTATGTAGGTTTTTAAGGTAAGGAGGTTATCATAAAAAACAGGTTTAAGGTACTTCACCTTGTATTCTAGCACAGGAAGCATCACTCCCTGGTCTTCCATGCTTTTATAGCTCATGCCTAACTGCCGCAGTGCTTCTACCCTGCCTACTTCAAAGTATTCAGCATAATTTCCGTAGTAAGCATACCCCATCTGATCGGTTTCACCGTATCGTACCCTAAGTTGAATTTCTGAAACGTACATTTATCCTTGCTTTAACTCCTTTTCTAGCTAAAATTACTAATATTGCCACAATCAGCCAGTGCAATGAGAAACAGTTTTTCAACATCTTACTCCTTATATATAGTAATAGCGTTCTTAGCGTTTTCGTGTGCTACCAATAAAAGGGTGAAAAATGTAAAAGGAGAAAACATTACCATCACCGAATCGTTGGTGGCCGATAATGCCACTGCAGCTGAAATTATTGCCCCCTACAAAGCCGGCTTAGAAGCAGAAATGAATGCCGTTTTGAATCGCACCGAAATGGAGATGATTAAGCAACAACCTGAAGGGTTGTTAGGCAACTTTGTGGCAGACCTTACCTTAATAAAAGGAAATGAGCACTACCAACCTGGCGATGGACAAAAAGCCGATTTTTGCCTCCTCAACCATGGCGGTTTACGTACATCGCTACCCAAGGGTGATATTACTCGCGGTAAAGTGTTTGAACTAATGCCGTTTGAAAACGAATTGGTAGTTATTACACTCACGGGCCCTAAAACAGCTGAGTTGTTTCGTTATGTAGCAGCCTATGGAGGCCACCCCATTGCCAATGTAAAAATGGGCATTGAAGGCAACGTCCCTTCTAAAGTTATGGTCAATAAAATGGCGTTCGACTCTACCCGTACCTATAAAGTAATTACATCTGACTACCTGGCCAATGGTGGCGATAAAATGACCTTTTTCTTTAACCCTATTAAAAGGGAAGCAATTGGCATAAAATTGCGCGATGCCATCATCAACTACATGATGGATGAGCAAAAGAAAGGCAACAGCTTGAAATCGAGCTACGATGGGAGGATTTATTATGAGCACTAGGCGTAAATTTATACAAACAGCCTTTTATGGCGGTGTAGGACTTGTAGGCTTAAGCTCTTTCGATTGGTTCGCCTTGAAAGACGATGTTGTTAAGCTAACGGTGCTCCATACCAACGACATGCATAGCCATATTGAGCCATTTCCGGCAAACGACCCTAAATATCCCGGACAGGGAGGCATGGCACGCAGGGCCTCGTTGGTAAAGAAAATTAGGCAGGAAGAAACAAATGTATTGCTATTAGATGCTGGAGATATATTTCAAGGCACCCCCTATTTTAATAAATATGGTGGCGAACTGGAGTTTAAGTTGATGTCGGCCATGGGATACGATGCCGCCACCATGGGCAATCACGATTTCGATAATGGCATTGATGGGTTTGTGCGAATGCTTCCTCACGCAGCATTTCCTTTTATATGTTCGAATTACGATTTCACCAATACAGCATTACATGGTAAAACCAAACCTTACCATATTATAGAAAAAGATGGAATTAAAATCGGGCTGTTTGGTATAGGCATAGAATTGGATGGTTTAGTAGACCAAAAACTATATGGCGAAACTATTTATAACGATCCCTTGCAAGTGGCTTCAAAATACGCTAAATTGCTAAGAGCGGATTTGGGGTGTCATCTTGTGATTTGTTTGTCGCATTTAGGCTACCGTTACAAGGGTGCTAAAGTAAGCGATGAGATACTGGCTAAACGCACAGAGAACATCGATCTTATTATTGGTGGGCACACCCATACTTTTCTTGATGAGCCAATAGCCTATCGGAATAGTAAAGGCAAGAAAGTTCTAGTAAACCAGGTAGGCTGGGCAGGCTTACATTTAGGGCGAATTGATTACTATTTTAAAAGAGGAGTATTGAACAAATCGGTAGGCGAAACTGGTTTTCTTATTACTAAAAATTATGCCAAAATTTAACCGCTTCGCCCATGTAAAACTTTTTTTAAAATCAAGCCCTAATTGATTTTTTTTTTAACTTTTTTATGTAAATATTTGTTCAGAATTCTGAAAGCAAGTAGCCCCGTTGCGGAAGCGCTTATTCTGTAAGAAATTGATGGTATAATTTTTAAATTTTCGTTGTCAGTCACATGAAAAAAAATCACGAAAAGGTATGGAATAATTGTCTCGAGGTGATTAAAGACAATGTGAGTTTGCAGAGTTACAAAACGTGGTTTGAACCCATTACCCCCATCAAGTTAAAGGACTATGTGCTAACCATCCAGGTTCCCTCACAGTTTTTCTATGAATGGCTGGAGGAACATTACATTACTCTCCTTAAAAAAACCATTAAGAAAGAATTAGGTGCAGAAGGAAGATTAGAGTACAGTATCATTATGGAGAACAATTACAACAACTCCAGCCCCTATACTGTAAAGATTCCTACCACCAACAAAAGAGCTTTAAAGAACCATCCTGTATCCATGCCTGTGGATATCAGCTCGAATCCTATTAAGAATCCTTTTGTGATTCCCGGTTTAAGAAAAGTTAATGTTGACTCCAACCTGAATCCGAATTACTCGTTTGAGAACTTTATTGAAGGAGATTGTAATAGACTGGCTCGATCTGCCGGTTTTGCAGTAGCCAACAAACCTGGTGGCACAGCATTTAATCCTCTATTGATTTATGGCGGTGTTGGTTTAGGAAAAACCCACCTGGCCCATGCGATAGGGATTGAAATTAAGAATCTTGCCCCAACCAAAACTGTATTGTACGTCTCATCAGAGAAATTTACCCACCAATTCATTGATGCGGTAAAAAACAACAATACCAACGACTTCATTCATTTCTATCAAATGATTGACGTGTTGATTATTGATGATGTGCAATTTTTGGCCGGTAAGGAAAAAACACAAGATGTGTTCTTTCACATTTTCAATCACCTACACCAGTCAGGAAAACAAATTGTATTAACCTCCGATAAAGCACCTGTTGAAATGCAGGGCATGGAGCAACGTTTGCTCTCTCGCTTTAAGTGGGGTCTCTCTGCAGATTTGCAATCACCGGGACTAGAAACCCGTATCGCAATTCTGGAAAAGAAAATGTATGCCGATGGCATTGAATTGCCTAAAGAGGTGGTAGAATACCTCGCATACAGCATTACTACAAACATTCGCGAACTTGAAGGCGCACTCATCTCATTGATTGCACAATCATCGCTCAACAAAAAATCAATTACCCTTGATTTGGCGAAGCAGATGATCGATAAGTTTGTGAAGAATACTGCAAGAGAAGTTTCTATAGACTACATTCAAAAAGTTGTTTGCGATTACTTTGACCTACCCATTGAACTGTTAAAATCGAAAACTCGTAAGAGAGAAGTGGTTCAAGCACGGCAAATTGCCATGTACTTCGCTAAGAAGATGACCAAGTCCTCTTTAGCAAATATAGGTATGCATTGTGGTGGTAAAGATCATGCTACTGTGTTGCACGCATGCAGAACAGTAAATAACCTGATTGATACCGACAAGCAGTTTAGAGTTTATATTGATGAACTTGACAAGAAACTTAGCATTCAATAACCAGAGATGCTAATCAAACATGAGAAATCCATATCTACTTCGGTGGGTATGGATTTTTTACTTTAACAACCAGTATGAAAATAATGATGGTATGCCTTGGTAACATTTGCCGGTCGCCCATGGCGCACGGTATATTAAGGCACAAGGCAATAGAACATGGCTACAACATTACCATAGAATCGTCGGGAACAGGGTCGTGGCATGTAGGAGAAGCGCCCGACCGTAGAATGATGGCCAAAGGAAAGGAACACGGGGTAGACATCTCTGATTTGCGTGCCCAACAGTTTGTAGCAGCAGATTTCGATCGGTTTGATCGTATTTATGTAATGGATCGCTCCAATTACCGCGATGTAATGGGCATGGCTCAAACAGGCGAAGACGAAAACAAGGTGAAGATGATTTTAAACGAATTGCATCCTGAAGCAGACATGCCTGTACCCGACCCTTATTATGGTGGCGACGAAGGCTTTGAGCAAGTATACCAGCTGCTCGACAAGGCGTGCGATGTTATTATAAATCAACTCGATGAGCAAGGGTAAAATATACTTGATTCCAACTACCCTGGGCGATACCAACCCTTTACAAGTGGTTGCAGCCCCCGTAGCCGACGTTATTAAGAACATTCACCATTACATTGTAGAAAACGAGAAGCATGCCAGGCGTTACCTGCGCAAGCTCGATATTCCACAACCCATTGATACACTTACGCTATATCCACTCAATAAACATACTGCCCCTGAAGATTTGCCCACCTACCTTAAGCCTGCCCTTAATGGCGAAAACATGGGCGTTATTTCTGAGGCCGGCTGCCCGGGAGTAGCCGACCCTGGCAGCGAAATTGTGCGGTTGGCACACGAAAAAAACATTGCTGTGGTTCCATTGGTTGGCCCCTCCTCTATCCTATTGGCACTGATGGCTTCAGGAATGAATGGGCAACAATTTGCCTTTCATGGGTATTTGCCCAAAGACCGAAAAGAACGTATTCGAAAACTACGTGAAATGGAAAAAGCTGCTGGAAGGCAAACCCAGCTTTTCATGGATACGCCTTTTCGCAACAACCATGTGTTAGAAGATTTGTTACAAACCTGTGCCCCTACTACCCGCCTTTGCATTGCTGCCGATATTACTTTACCGTCGGAATACATCAAAACGCAAACCATACAACAGTGGAAAAAAACAACGGTAAACCTTCATAAACGCCCCTGTATTTTCCTGTTAGGGTAATGCTCTTTCTCCCCTTTCTATGCTCTTTAGCAACTCTATTGCCGGGCCATATTGTGGGTTAATGCGCAATGCTTCGTTAATGTCTTCTAACGCCTTCTCATCGTTGCCCAAACAAAAATGACTGGCTCCCCTATTGTACATTGTACTATCGGTAGGGCCATGCCATTGCAACGAGAAGTTAAAATGCAAAATGGCTTCCTCGTAATAATTCATGGTGTAATACAGCATGCCCAAATGAAAATCGAGGTCCTTTTCTTCGCCTATGGGCAGGTAGTAATCCCATATTTTGCAAAAGGCGTAGTTTAATTCCAGGCTTTCTCGTATCGAAACACCTTGTGTTATTTCCATGGCTGCAGAAAAGCAATGCATTAAAAAGTCGGCATCCCAACAGCTCATTTTTAGATAAGCCAGTAGTTCATTGCCCGAAATTTGATCGTTGCGCATCAATGCTTTTCGAACGATGTAAAAATCGTCGGGGCCATAATTATCTACCGCATTTTTGAAGGCAAGACGTGTATGGGGACATGTGTTAATTCCGTACACGTAGGCATTTACTGCTAAGTTAGATGATCCGTGGTGGGTTTGAAGCGGTATCCCATTGCTGTTGATGACGTGTTGCGTGATGGCATGGTAATTCACCATCAACGAAAAGCTGCCATGTGTTACAATAGAAGGTTCTCCCGCCTGCTTCACATCACTCAATTGGTTGTACCCTTTATCGCAAGTAATGATGAGCAATTGTTCTCCAACCATTTCTTTGAGTCTGTTGATGCAACGAATTCCTTCGTGTGGAAACAACGAACACCCGTCTTCAATCACTTGAGCATATTGCTTAAGCACTTCTTCTAAAATAAGATCGTCGTAATAGCCCCCCTCAATCTCCCGGTAATGAAACTCACGATCGATTGCTGGCAATGCTTCTGCATTAATAGGAGGCATTAATTTCTCTTTCGATTTAAGGGTAATTAACCCTTCCAGTATTTTGCCCTTTTTAAAGTAAAACAAGTCTTGCGGAATGCCATCGAAGAAATAATTGGCCAACACTACTGTTGGCAATTGTTTTTCATTAGCATCAATCACCTCACCCGAATACTCCAGGTGGAATGCATTATCGTTCACAGCATCAAACTGTGCAACATCTAATTTACCTGCTTCAAAAAATTCTTCCAGGTAAGGGTGCGATTTGATAAAGTTTACATTCTTTTTTGAAAGGTCGGTATACACATATCGAAATGGGATGTTTAATGCTGCCGCCTCCATTAATTCTTGCAGGCGCTTAATGAAATGATAGGCAAACCTACCAGAGCCGCCACCCAGTTCAATAATGTTAACAGGAGTGTTAAGCTCCACTCCATTGCTTATAAGGTCAAAACAATACCCCAGTACCACCTGTGCATAGGCGTTGGCAACAAAAGGGTTGGAAGTAATAAAATGAGGCACTTTCGATTTGCTCCATGCAGCAATACCCTCTTCTTCGAAATAGGTTTGCTGCAAATTCCATAGCAATGATTTAGAAAGTCGTACCTGCTCCTCTATAGTATGTTCTTTTTCGCTCACTGATTGTTTATTTTTTTGCGGCAATTACATTTTGTCGTGCCTGTCCCAATTTATGCAATACTTTTGCTTTTCGATCGGCTACAATAGTAGCAATGGCGTTACGCTGGCCGGCATCACTGAAATTATAAATCTGTTCAGCTTTAAGGTATTGCTCTGCCCGTTCATCACCATGGGCTAAAATATCTCCCTTTTCTGCAAGGTATTGTTGATTAATTGCAATCAGGCCTTCTACCAACTCCTGCATGTTATCTTCATCCTTTTCCGTTACTCCTTTTAACCCATCAAGGTGATAACGGCCAGACGATCCGCCACCGGCTCCAGGACTGGAATGAGGTTTCCCTTCTTTGTCTACCCACCAAATGTTGGCCTTACTGGTAGGGTGATGATTTTGTACTACCTTATTATCGCCATTACGTGCATTTTTCCGCTCGGTAGTTCGCATTATGATCCAATCGGTGGGCACATTGGTATCGTGTTGTAGGTCTAAGAAGGTGTACAACTTGCCCTTGCCCGCCCCTGGTAAACGTCGGGGTTCCAGTAAATCGCCCAATACAAGATAAGGCGTTAAGCTTGTTAATACTTGCTCATGTTCTGCCCCTTGCCGTACATAAAAGTGCTTAAACACTTCTACAAATTCGTCGTTCAACAGCAGTACAATCAATTCGTCCTTCACTTCTTCAAAACCAGGTTTGTCTAACGAAGATTTGATGTAGAAATTAAAGGTGTTTTTTACTGTGGTAGGGGTTAAGTCACTTCCTATTCCTGCCATTACCATAGCAGCGCGTAAAACAGCATCAAATTCTACCTTTGCTGCAAGAAGATCTTCATCTCTACGCTCTGGCAATACATCTGTTTCGCTGCTAGTGCTGTATAACCCTCTCGATTTTGTTGATCTTGGAGGAAACAATTTTCCTTCCTCCCTGGCTAAATCCCGGGCTGCAGTTCTTATACTCTTAGACCAATCAGGAAACTGCATTTGCGTAAGCACATCGAGCTCTTTCGATTTGTACGCCTTATTAGGGTCTAACTTTGTGAGGAAAATATAGTAGAGCTTCATCCGTTCTTGCACTCTTTTGCTTTGCTTCTTCGGCTTGTCTGCCACTTTCAATTCCTCGGGATCAACTTCATCCATGGGTTGTGGAGGAAGGCTGTAGAGCTCCATAACCCGTTGCCGGTATTGAGCATCTACAGCACTCCATAACCCGGTGTTAAAAACCTCGAAGTTTCCACCATGAATAGGGAAATGACCTAGAGGTGGCATGCCGTTCTCACTATAATCGCTAAAGGCATCGTCGAATTCAATATACCGCTGAATTGGCTGCTGCTTTTTTGCTTGCAACGTTGGTTTGTATTGTGGTGCATGAATTTGTGGTAGGCTACTGCGGGCTCCACTGCTTGAAATGTTAGGAGTATTTAATACTCCTCCACGCTTTTTTGCCTGCGCTGCTGCAATATTTCCCGAAGTAATTCCCAGCCCCATTGCTGGTGCTTCCCATCCCACAGCATTGGTTTGACCCACTTCATTTGCAGCAGCCTTTCCTGGCGTTTCGTTGGTAGATGTAGCAGGTGTTTTCACGAAAAATAGAGCTCATTGAGATACACAGCATTAAAGCTATCCTTTTTGAGGCTTAAAAACATCAGTAATTTTACTTAGATTTTGTATCGAGCTATCGCGAAATACTCCAGTATTGATCAATGAATTTCAAGAGCTTTTGCCTGTACTCTTCTCCCCCTTGCTGGTGCATGTTGTAATGGTTTCCTCCTTCTACAATAACCAGTTCTTTATTACTGGCAGGCAAATTATTGTAGTTAGCAATGCCATAGTTTACGGAGATATGAACATCGGCATCGCCATGAGCAATAAGTGTGGGTTGATAAATTTGTTTGGCACTTTCTCCCGGTTTTACCGAATCGGGCTCAAACTCAGCGATCTCCCCTGCCCTGTTTACCACCGCATCAGCCAACCAGTGAATGCCTATGCCTGAAATGCGCTTTTTGTAATCAAATACAATGGTTCTAAAATCGGAAAATGTGCTTTCAATAATACCCAAATCAAGTCGCTGATCGATGGCCAGAGTTTGCAGTGCTACCGCTCCGCCATACGATTGCCCCCAAACACCAATGTGCTGACTGGGGTAATGCTGCTGTATATGATCAATAATGTTCGAAACATCTTGCTTTTCTTTATAGCCATAGGTGCAATATTGCCCACCGCTAATGCCATGTGCCCGGGCATCGTACACTACAGTATTGATGCCCCGCTGTGCTAAATCAGCGGCCAGTGATAGCATGTGTTCTTTTCCTGCCCCAATGCCATGCAATAAAATAATGGTACCATAGCTGGTATCTAATGTAGAATGAATGTAGTATCCTTTCAGCATAATACTATCGGTGGTCCATACGTCGGCATAGTTAAAAGATACCCCGTAATCGTCGGGCATTACATTGGAGGTTTGGCGGTGGGGCTGTAATATGGCATAAGGCAACACATGGTTAATGCCTGTATAGGCCATTACCATTGCCAATACAATGAAAATGTTGGTGCGTAAAATTCGTTTCTTCCAGCGTTTACTGGTGGTTTTGAAATAATAATAAAACAATACCCCCCACGCTAAAAAACCGAGGCCAATCCATGCGTGTGTTGGACTACTGATTAAGGTGTTGCCAACAATAAACAAGGCAATTAATACAAATACAGCAGGGGTTACCGGGTAGCCCAGTGTTTTATACGATCGCTCTTCGTTGTTGCGCTTAAAGCGAAAAATAAAGATGCTTGCGGCTGCCAGCATGAGAAAAATCCAATCGACAAACACAATGTAGGTCACCAAATCGTGAAAGGTGCCCCAAAACAATAACAATACAATGGCCCAGGCCGATTGGAAAATAATGGCATTGGTGGGGGTTTTATATTTCGAATGTACCCTGGCTACCGATTTAAAGAACAGCCCATCGTTGGCCATGGCGAAATAAATGCGCGGAGCAGAAAGGGTGTAAATACCTGCTGTGCCGAAAGTAGAAATGGCTATTAGTATTGCTACAAATACTCCCCCCCAGGCAAATACAGTGCCCACCGCATCGGCTGCCAGGCTATCGGTAGTTGCAATTGCAGCTGCCGGCATAAGGTACAAGTAAGCAAGGTTGGTGAGCAAGTAGGCCACCGTAACCACAATGGTGCCCACCACCATGGCAAAGGGGATGGATCGTTTGGCATCTTTCGATTCAGCAGCCAGGTAAGAAGCATGATGAAACCCACCGTAAGAAAACAGTACTCCAATAAACGCCAAACCGATGGTAGTGACCAGGTTATCGGGCATGGCCGCTGTTTCGAACGTATAGCTATTGGTGTTGGATGCGCCAAAAAACAGTCCAATTCCTACCACCACCAAAATGCCTATTAATTTGGCTCCTGTAAAGAGGTTGGTAAACAAATCAGCCCACTTTACCCCTAAAATATTAATGATGGTAATAACCACTATAGCCCCTATGGCCAGGGCTTTTATTCCTATATCGCTTAATGGAATTACAAAACTCACATAATTGGCAAAAGCCAGTGCCAGTGCCGCAATGGCTCCAGTGGTAACCACCATTAATGTGGCCCAGCCATATAAAAATGCGGTAAGGTTGCCATATGCCTCTTTCAAAAAAACATAAATGCCTCCAGCCCTGGGAAACATAGCACCCAACTCGCCATAGGTTAATGCCCCTGAAATGGCTATTATGCCCCCTATACCCCACACCAATAAAATTAATGCCGGCGACTGTAATTGAGCAGTAATGGAGGATGGCGTAAGAAAAATTCCTGAACCCAGGCAAGAGCCAATCACCACCATGGTGAGGCTGTATTTAGACAATGTCTTTTTGAGTTTTGCCATAAGTTAAGCCATCAAAATAGGAATTTACTTCGATAAATTTTTGAGGTACATCCCGAAAATTTCCTGGTTGATAGATAACTTCATACTACTTAAGCAATATTACCTACTTTTAAAGGAGTACCATGAGTAGCTCTATTTTCAATACCATTGCTGTGCGAATTCTGCTTCACCTTACCGGGTGGGTGCTGCTAATTTATGCTCCCGATTTTTTCGACGAGGGTTTTGCTACTATGCTAAACGAAAACCCGAATTACTTCTGGCACCGGGCTTTTTTCTTCATTCCATTAATTCCTTTGTTTTATTGGAACGCCTATTTTCTTATTCCAAAATACCTGATTACAAGAAACATTCGAGCTTATGCCCTCGCCCTGGTATCATCGCTCGTTCCATTGTGGGGGCTTATTGTACTGATAGATTACATCTACCATGTGCATATCTCTCATTTAATGACCATGGAGCAATGGTTTTTTTACGAACCCATCAGAGATTCTATTCTAGACATTTTCTTCTTTGTTGGGCTAAGCATCGCCTATAAATTCACCTTATTGTGGTTTAAAAATGAACGATTAAAACAACAGGCCGAATTGGATTTACTCAAATCGCAGGTTAACCCCCACTTTTTGTTTAATACGCTAAATAGCATTTACTCGCTCGCCCATCAAAAATCCGATAAAACCGAAGATGCCATTTTAAAGCTATCGCAATTGATGCGTTATATGATTTACGATACCAATAAAAATAAAGTAGCATTATCGAAAGAAGTGGATTACCTGAACGACTACATTGAACTGCAAAAATTACGCATCTCTAAAAACGTATCGATTAATTTTGAAGTAGCTGAAAATGTTTCGCACTGTAGCATTGAACCTATGCTGCTTATTCCTTTTGTAGAGAATGCTTTTAAACACGGCATAAGCTATACCAATGCTTCTACCATTAACATTCGCTTAGATGTAACGCAAAAACGGTTGCGTTTTAATGTAGAGAACACTTGCCATCAGCAAAACAAGGAAGCAGGTACTGGCGGAATAAAAAGTGCATCTGGCTTTGGGCTTAATAACATTAGAAAACGGTTAGCGTTGTTATACCCCAACCAGCATTCTCTTAACATCTCGAAAAAAAATAATATACATTTGGTGGAACTCACCTTACAGCTCGAAGAATAATGCTACGATGTTTGGTAATAGACGATGAGCCCCTTGCACTGGATTTGATGGGCAGCTTTGTAAAGAAAACCCCTTTCTTACAGTTAGTAGCGCAATGCGAAAGTGCAGTAGCAGCCATTGAATTGATTCGCAATGAATCCATCGACCTCATTTTTCTAGATATTGAAATGCCGGACATCAATGGCATACAGTTTTTAAAAAGCTTGCAGCAACAGCCCATGGTAATTTTCACTACTGCCTACGAGCAGTATGCCATTGAAGGGTTTGACTTGAATGTGATGGATTACTTGTTAAAACCCATTCCGTACGAGCGTTTTGTAAAAGCTGCCAATAAAGCCCTGGAATTGCATCAACTAAAAACTCAACCAGCAGCACCCCCTTCCAAAACCTTTATTGCTGTAAAATCCGACTATCAAATTGTGCGCATTAAAATTGATGATATTTTATACATTGAAGGGTTAAAAGACTACATCAAGATTATTACTGCCGAAAAAAACACCTTAACCCTACAAAGCCTAAAAGCCATAGAAGAAGAGCTGACCAACCATGGGTTTATCCGTATTCATCGTTCGTATGTAGTGCCAATGGATAAGATTGATGCCATTAGAAAGAACTCCATTAAAATTGGGAAAGAAGAACTTCCTGTGGGCGAAAGTTATAAAGAGCACTTTATGCAAAAAATGGGACTGTAATAAAGCATGAAGGGGCGGCCAAAGCCACCCCTTCACTGTTTGAACGGACCTCCCAAAACAGCCTCGTTCTTATCTTGATATGATTAATCGTCGTACAACTTGTTGCTTCCCATTGGAGAGCTTTAACATATACATGCCTTTAGCCAGATGACTTACGTTAACTTGCTCCAGGGTAGTAGATGCAGCCAGTACTTTTTGCTCCACTACCTTTCCAGTAATATCAAGCAACGTTAATTCAGCTTTTTGTGCTAACGGCTGCGCAAACTGTACATTAATAATATGGTTTGCAGGATTAGGGTAAACCTGTGCTGCTTGTGCGCTCCACCAATCGTTAATACCCAGGCTGGTAATTACTACCGTATCGCAACTGGTGCTTACACAACTATCGGAAGTGGTAATGGTTAAGCATACCAGGTAGCTTCCATTGGCTGTATAAGTGTGTGTTGGGTTTTGTGCTGTAGAGGTTCCTCCATCGCCAAAGCTCCAATTCCATTCTACAATGGGGTACGGACTCGAAGTGGAAACATCGGTAAATGCAATGGAAGGCTCTTGAGCAGTGTTGATGTTAAAGGCCGATTGACAGTTGGATTGCCCTATACAGTTGATTGGAACAGTATCGCAATAAGTACTCACACAACTATCGGCAGTAGTAATGGTTAAACACACCAGGTAGTTGCCGTTGGCCGTATAAGTGTGCGTTGGGTTTTGTGCGGTGGATGTTCCTCCATCGCCAAAACTCCAATCCCACTCTACAATGGGGTATTGGCTGGATGTTGATCCATCGAAGAACCAAATATCAGGGCACTGCCCAAGGGTGTATTGGAAACCTGCATTGCAAGTAGATTGCTGTATACAGTTAATAGAAAGGGTATCGCAGTAGGTACTGCTACAGCTATCGTCGGTAAATACCGTTAAGCACACCAGGTAGTTGCCATTGGCTGTATAGGTATGTGTTGGGTTTTGCATGGCAGATGCTCCCCCATCGCCAAAGTCCCAGTTCCAGGCAATTACATTGCCGGTAGCTGTAGTAAGATCGAAGAAAGTAATTGCGGGGCAAGCACCTATTGTATACTGATAAAATGCACTGCAATTAGACTGGCCAATACAATTTACCACTACTGTATCGCACTGTGTGCTGGTGCAACTATCGCTGGTATATATGGTTAGGCATGCCAGGTAACTGCCATTGGCCGTATAGGTGTGCGTGGGGTTTTGCAAGGTAGAGGTGGTACCATCGCCAAAGTCCCAAAACCAGTTGGTAATGGTGCCTGTGGCCCAAGAAGTATCGGTAAAGGTATAGTTCGGGCAAACGCTGTTCCAGGTGTTGAATCCTGCTCCACATGCTGGTGTTTGAATACAGTTAATGGGTATGGTATCGCAATAAGAGCTCACACAACTATCGGCAGTAGTAATGGTTAAACACACCAGGTAGTTGCCGTTGGCCGTATAAGTGTGCGTTGGGTTTTGTGCGGTGGATGTTCCTCCATCGCCAAAGCTCCAATCCCACTCTACAATGGGGTATTGGCTGGATGTTGATCCATCGAAGAACCAAATATCAGGGCACTGCCCAAGGGTGTATTGGAAACCTGCATTGCAAGTAGATTGCTGTATACAGTTAATAGAAAGGGTATCGCAATAGGTACTGCTACAGCTATCGTCAGTAAATACCGTTAAGCATACCAGGTAGTTACCATTGGCTGTATAGGTATGTGTTGGGTTTTGCATGGCAGATGCTCCTCCATCGCCAAAGTCCCAGTTCCAGGCAATTACATTACCGGTGGCCGTGGTAAGATCGAAGAAAGTAATTGCGGGGCAAGCACCTATTGTATACTGATAGAACGCACTGCAATTAGACTGGCCAATACAATTTACTACCACCGTATCGCACTGTGTGCTGGTGCAACTATCGCTAGTATATATGGTTAGGCATGCCAGGTAACTGCCATTGGACGTATAGGTGTGCGTGGGGTTTTGCAAGGTAGAGGTAGTACCATCGCCAAAGTCCCAAAACCAGTTGGTAATGGTGCCTGTGGCCCACGAAGTATCGGTAAAGGTATAGTTCGGACAAACGCTGTTCCAGGTGTTGAATCCTGCTCCACATCCTGGTGTTTGAATGCAGTTGATGGGTATAGTGTCGCAATAAGAGCTCACACAACTATCGGAAGTGGTAATGGTTAAACACACCAGGTAGTTGCCATTAGCAGCATAAGTGTGCGTTGGGTTTTGTGCTGTAGAGGTTCCTCCGTCGCCAAAGCTCCAGTCCCACTCTACAATGGGGTATTGGCTGGATGTTGACCCATCGAAGAACCAAATATCAGGACACTGCCCCAGGGTGTATTGAAAACCTGCGTTGCAGGTGGATTGCTGCAAGCAGTTGATGGGTATGGTATCGCAATAAGTGCTGCTACAACTATCGTCGGTTGTTATGGTTAAACACACCAGGTAGTTGCCGTTGGCCGTATAGGTATGCTGTGGATTTTGCATGGTAGATGCTCCTCCATCGCCAAAATTCCAGTTCCAACTTACTATATTACCAGAAGCTGTGGTGCCATCAAAAAACAACACATCGGGGCACAAGCCCAGGGTGTATTGAAAAAATGGGGTACAAGTAGGCTGCCCTATGCAGTTTACTACTATAGTATCGCACCGTGTGCTGGTGCAGTTATCGGAAGTAGTGATGGTTAAACAGGCCAGGTAGCTGCCATTGGCCGCATAGGTATGCGCAGGGTTTTGTAAGGTAGAGGTAGTACCATCGCCAAAATCCCAAAACCAGTTAATAATGGTGCCTGTGGCCCACGAGGTATCGTTAAAAGTATAGCTGGGGCAAACACTCCCAAAACTATCGAACCCTGCTCCGCAAGCAGGTTGTTGCATGCAGTTAATAACAATAGTATCGCAGTGTACATCAGTACAAAAATCGGCAGTAATAGTGGTAAGGCATACAATGTAAGTGCCATTGGCTGTATAGGTATGTGTTGGGTTTTGCATGGCAGAAGTGGTGCCATCGCCAAAATCCCAGTTCCAGGCAATATTGGGGACTGGTACAGCAATGCTAAGGTCAAAAAACGAAACGTTGGGGCATCCACCTAGTGTGTACTGAAAATCAGTGTCACAAATGGATTTCCCTTGTTGCGCTACTAACATGGTTAGTGCAACCAATAGAGAAGAAAGGAGCTTCATAAAGTGTGTTTTGCGATTTTAGGTAACATTCAATAGACGAAGCAAATTACAGAAAGATGCCTCTACGAAGCAAAAAAAATTATCACCAATAGTTTCCCATTGTATTTTTTTCTTCCAATTGCAGTCCCAGTATGGTTACAAACCAGTTGTAACCCATAAACTGCTGAATAACAGCACTTATCTCTACTATTTCGCCATCGGTATAAAATTGCCGCATTGCATCAATGTCGGTTTGCTGAATAGAAGCAGGATTGGCCGTTGACTTTTGTGCAAACCTCAAAGCCGCCTGTTCGCTTTCAGTAAAATCATCAAACTGCAATGTTTTGCAACCAATGGCCTCTTCTTCTGTGCCTCCAGCAATGGTGTAAGCATGGGCATGGCTACTGGCACAATAATTACAATTATTGGTTCTACTTACCACTGTGGCTATGGCTTCTTTCAAAGTGCGGGGTAAAAACCCCTTGTACATTACCCCTTTGCTCCAAACATCTTCAGCTTTTAGCACTTCAGGAGCAAGGCAATAAGCTCTACTTACATTGGGCATGTACCCCCAGCGGTTGGTGGTATCTTCAAAAATGGCTCTTACTTCGCCTTCAAGGTCGTCTTTTTCGGGCAGGTTGATGTAACTCATGTTATCCGGTAATTGGTGTTGGAATAAGGTAGAAATAAATGATGAAAAGGGGTAGTTGCAACAGAAATACACTACCCCTTTCGATTTAACGGACCTCCCAATAAAGCGCCCGTTTATCTTGATATCATAAGTTTCTTAACCGTGGTATTGGCACTAGTGGTTACTTTAAGCAAGTATGTGCCAGGCTTTATGTGTGCAATGTTTAGTCGCTCGTTTTTATTCGCTTTTAGCGTTACCTGGCGTTTTAGCACCAGTTTGCCGGTAAGGTCTAAAAGCTGTAAGGTAGCTTTTCCGGCTTGTTGTTGCCCTACTTGTACATTTAGCCAGTCACCAGCCGGATTTGGATAGGTTTGAAGCCCTGTTTTAGGCAGTTGTTCAGTTACTCCTAACGACATAATGCTTACCGAATCGCAAGTGGTATAAGCACAAGAATCGGTGGTGGTAATGGTTAAACACACCTCGTAATTACCATCATTGCTGTAGGTATGCATCGGGTGCTCTGCCGTAGAAGTATTGCCGTCGCCAAAATCCCAATCCCAGCCCATTACCGTTCCTGGGCTTACAAAACAACTGCTGGTAAAGTTAACCGAAGGTGCATTTACAGCGTCGGCTGTAAAGGTAGCCTCGCACGATGGCACTACACAGTTTACATGCACCGTATCGCAATACGTATTCACACAGTTATCGGCCGTCATAATCCATAAACACACGGTATAGATGCCATTTGCAGGAAACTTGTTGTGTGCGTTTTGGCACAAATCTGTACCTCCATCACCATACTCCCAAAACCAGCACCCTATTTGACCTGCTGCACTGGAAGAATCGTAAAAATGATAATTGGGGCAGTTTTGATAGGTATAGTAAAAGTTGGCCTGGCACGTTGGGTTGTTGATGCAGTCAATTACCAATGTATCGCAATAATGGCTGGTACAGTTGCTAGCAGTGGTAATGCTTAAGCATACTGCATACGAACTGTCGGTGCCAAAGGTATGAACGGGGTTTTCTAATGTAGAGGTGGTGCCATCGCCAAAATCCCAATCCCAGCTTACTATGCTATCGCCCGGGGCAAAAGAATAGTCTAAAAATGTTACTTCGGGGCAGTTGCTATAAATGTAATTGAATCCGGCAGTGCAATTCTGTGCCATTGTATGGCCACCCAATACACATAGTAAAGCAATGAGCCAATATGATCGTGGAGCTTTCAACACGTTTCCTTTGATTTGTTTGCTCTAAATTACAAGTTTTTGTGCAAAGCAATATGATTGCTTTAGCAGTTTTTAATAACAACAGGTTGTTCTTTTCGTTGTTATTACCGTTACCGCTTCAAAGGTTTTTGCACATCAACATAAAGAGTACATGCGCTACTTTCTTCGCCCACCAATCATTTTACTAAACCAACTGCCATTTTGCTTACCAAAGCCACGTAAAGAATAAGAAAAGGTAAGCATGTAATAACGGCCAATGGTATTGGTGTTTAACTCTTCTACATAATTGAGGTTACTGGTTCGGCTAAAGCCCCTGTTTTCATCCAACACATCGAAAACAGTAAACTTAAGCTTGCCCCTGTTGTTGAGGAAAAATTTCGACAACGATCCTTTTAGTATAGGAATGGTTTCATCGTTGGCAAAAGCATCGCCACTGTATATGGTATAATCTAACGAAGTGCTTACCGACCACGATTTCATGAAGTTCACCAAAAAGTCTACAAAGTAATTGCTGGTTAAAAACTCCTGGTCTAACGCTTCATTTTCGGAGTATTTGGTAAGGTTGTGCGACCACGATGCTCCCACTTCAACATCTACCTTTTCTTTTTTGCGGTTGCCAATGCTGGTGTTAAAACCGGTAATGTAGTTATCGGTATTGTTTTCTACCCCACTTACAAATAAAATGCTGCGCCGGTAGGTTAGCCTGGGGCTGGCGCTAAACTTAATTTTTAAAGGCCGTATAGGCGTATCAAAGCCCGTGTATACGGTAAGCGATAAATCATCGTCTACATTAACCGGCTGCGATGTTTGCACAAAAAGGCTATCGATGGTTACGGCATTGGTAATTTTATCTTGCGTATAGGTGCCGCGCAGCATTACAAAAAAGCTGGTGAATGTAAATTGGCTGAACGACATTAACCGCATGGTGCCCGAATGGGTATACTCGGGTTTCAAGTCGGGGTTGCCCACGTATACCTGCAAGGGGTTGCTGTTGTCTACCACCGGTTGTAGCTGTTGTATGGATGGTTCGTTCATTCTGGCGTTGTAGCTAAAACGCAACCGCTTGGTATTGGTAAAGCGGTAATCGTAGCGCAGGTTGGGCAAAATGTTGGTAAATGTTTTCTTAACCGTAGTGTTGGCGCTTCTTATTTCGCCATCAAGCTTACTTTGCTGTAGCGAGGCACCAAGCGTAAGGTTGTACTTGTCTCTGCTAATCTTGTAGTTCACCCCTCCTCTATCGTACAAATAGGTATTTAAGTAATCGCTACTTAGCTGGTCGTTAAATATTTCAGCTTGTATGGCCGGGTCTTGATCGTAAAAATCTTTGATAAGTTCGGTGTGCGTTTCCTGGTGCGAGTAGTTTACCTCTAAGTAATGGCCTTTGCCCAGGGGTTCGGTATAACTTACTTTACCTCCAAAACGCTGGCTGTTATCGATGTAGTCCTGGTTTTGCATTACACTATCGAAACGAAAAGTAACGTTGCCCAACGAATCGTAAGTGTAATAGGTGTTGTTAGAATTGAGGTTGGTTACCCGATCTTCATCGCCCAAATCGAGGTTGCCATTAATTACAAAACTACGGCCGGCTTTGGCAAACTTTCGTCGGTAAATAAGGGTGGTGCTAATGTCCATGCCCGTGCCATCGCCCAGGTTTTGGGTGTTAGAAGCGTTGGCCAACCGGCTGTTGCCATCCATGTTTTGCAAGGTGCCCAGCAAGGCGGTGTTGCCATCGTTGTAGGTAACACTGCCACGCAGTTGCAGGTCTTGAATGCTGTCTATTTTATGGCGCAAGCGGTAGTTTAGCTTGTGGTTGTTGTTCAGTGTTTCTTCGTCGCCAGTTTCTTCAGAGTCGAAGTTATTGCGGTTGTTAAAATACTTGCGGCTGGTACTGCTTAGCATTTCATTTTGAATGCGGTTGTAAAAATAGCTGGTGTTAAGTTCGGTGTCTTTATCGATGTCGTAATTGAGGTTAAGCCCACCCGCAAAGGCGGTGGTAATGCCATTGCTTAATGTGGTATTCATGTTTACGGTAGGCCTACCACCATCGAACGATACCAGGCCGGCTTGCATCATGTTGCGAAAGCCTCCCATAAAGTTGGAGTAATCGTCGATAGAAAATCCTTGATCGTTAATGTTGTTGCCCATACCAAGAATGGAGAGCTGCGTTTTTTTGGTAAACTGGTTGATGTTAAACTTGCCCTCAAACCGATTGTCGGGGTAGCCATAGCCGCCAGTGGCATTGCCAAAATAGCCTGCTTTTTTGCCCTCTTTCAGCAGCAGGTTAATGGTTTTTATGCGGTCGCCATCGTCTACCCCTGTAAATTCGGCCATGTCGCTTTGCTTGTCGAATACTTCTACCTTATCAATGGCATCGGCAGGCAGGTTTTTGGTGGCAATTTTAGGGTCGTTGCCAAAAAACTCTTTTCCATCTACCAGCACCTTGGTTACTTGTTCGCCCTGCGCAGTAACCGATCCATCTTTGTCTACCTCTACACCGGGCAACTGCTTTAACAAATCTTCTACTACCGCATGGGGCTGGGTGGTAAAAGCATCGGCATTGTATTGAATGGTATCGCCCTTAATTTTTACGGGAATCATTTCCGCCTCTATTTCTACCTCGTTCAGCTTTACATTTTCCTCCTCCATCTTTACCGATCCCATGTTTACATCTTCGGTAAGGGTAATGTTTTTGCTAAAATTTTGGTAGCCCAAAAAGGCAAACTGGGCAATGTAATCGCCTTGCTTCAACCCTTTTACTACAAAGTTTCCGCTTTCATCGGTAATGCCAAACTGGCTCATTACCGAGTCTTTGGCTTGTAAAAACACTACTGTGGCATAGGCCAATGGATCATTGTTTTCGCCCACCAAAGTACCTTCTACTTTATGGTTTTGTGCCACCCCCAGTAAGCTGCTTACCAGTAGGGCTGCAGTAATAATGTACTTCATGCTATAGGATTAATGACCGTGGGGGCCGCCTCTTCCGCCATACATTTCGCGCATCTCTTTCATCTTTTCTTTTACAATCTGATGAAACTCTTCGCGAGTAACTTCTTTGCCTTTGGTGGGTTCTTCAATGGCGCCTTTATCGTGTGTAGTAAATTCAATGTTATTGGCCGTCATGGTAAGTTCGCCCATTTGCCCACCAACAATCTCCAGCTTTAAAATCATTCCTGGCAAATCGCCAATGCCATAGGGGCCTGTTGGTATGGGCAGTTGCGGACAAAACCATGCGGTAACAGCAATGGTATCGTGCATGGTGGTGGTGGCTTGCATGCATGGGTATTCCAATATTTTTTCTTGCTTGCCCGTCATTTTCCATTGCAGCTTGTCGCGCTCGTCTTCAATCAAAAACTTTTTGTCGAACATCTCTTGCTGCTCTACTACCTTTTTGCTTTCGTAATGCTGGTATACTTTCGATTGTGGGCGCATCATTTTCCATCTTCCTCCCTTTCCACTGGCTTGCTCCCACTCTTCATCTGTTTTTGCATCAAGCTCTGCCTTGTAGTTGCGGTACAACGATTCTTCTTTGTTATACACCAACACCATTTTGCTTTTGCCCCACTTTTTCATGCGTTTTTTCATTTGCTCTCGTCGCTCTTCGCTCATTTGCTCAAAGCGGCTTTCGTCAAATTTTATTTTGGTAGATGAGGCGTAGGTAACCTTGCCCTCCATAATGTTTTGGGCTGCCACAACAAGTGGAAATGCCAGGGCAATGATGATGGTGATTAAAATTCTTTTCATGGTTAACGGTTAAAGTTGCAAACAAAAATACAACATTTTAGTGCCGAATTTGTTCAGCAATAGTTGTATAGAAAAATATATTCAATGAACGGCCTAAAAATTTCAACCAACAACCAATGATGCTCTATTTCATCTATCGCTAATTGTTGCCAGCCGTACATGTGCAGTAAGACGATAACTTGCGGGTGTTTCTTGCGCCAAAGGGTAAAAATGTGGTGGTTTGTTTTTTTGCGCACCGCATTACTCATGCTATTAAAGAAATTGTACTTTAGTTGCAAAACGTATGATGAAAACAACACTACAACTGGCAATAGGGCTTATGGCATGCCTTTTTGTGGCTTGCCAACCGGCACCCGAAGAAGCATCAACTGCTTTGGCCCCAGCGCCCGAACCCGTATCGATAGAATTGGTGGAAGACGAGGCGGAGCACAACAGCGATACCGTTCAATCCAATCCCGAATATGCCATCAACATTGCTGCTTTTAGCGACTTTCCGCCCGAAGTAGATGGCTGCGCTTGCTATTTTTCTGCCAGCGAAAACGAGTTTAACGAACATCAATACATTTATGTAGATGATTATGGGCAAAAAGCATTTATGCACATTGAAGGCAGCATGATGATGTTTCAGCTCGACACTTCTAACGTACTATCGGAAACACATACTATTGACCAGTGGAGCAACGAAAACTATACGTTGGAGGTAGACATGCAGCAGGTAGGGCAAATTGATGAAACCTGGCAAAAATCGGTTACGCTAACCCTTACGCATAAGGGTGGCGAGGTGGTTGTACTAACCGCCTATGGCGAATGCGGTTGCTAAAACGCTTACCTGCCCGAAAGTAACGCTACCATCTTTTCTGTAGTTTCGGCCGGTGCCTTCTTTTTGTTGGCAATTAACGACAGCTTTCTGAATTCCAGTTTCTTGAGGCGATATGCTTTTAGGCTACCCTCTTTTATAAACGGCACCACATGGTTGGCCACGGCTATGCTTAACCCCGAACCTTTCGATTGCTGAAACAGCACTTCGTACTCGTTGGGAATAACGTAGTTGGGCACAATGGCCGGGCGCTTTTTGTTAAACACATCCAACCAATACATTTTTATGTAGCTAGAGGCGGTGTCGTGTGCATACCAACGGTGCTCGCTAAGGAGTTGTTCTGCTTTGGTTTTGTTGCGCTTGTAGGCTGCTTCAATTTCGCTCATGTCAATATCGGGCGTGGCTACCAACACCAACCGCTGGTGAAGCAATGGGTAGCACAAGGCATCAAAGGTGTTAATTTCGTCGGGAATAATGGCATACAACAGCCTTCCCTGCTCTACCTGGGCAATAAGCTCCTGCCTGGCACCAAATTTCACATGCACATGCTCGCCCAACTTTAATATTTGATGGCACAACATGCTTTTATACAGGTGTGAAGAAATGCCAATGGTAACAATGGTTTTAAGTTTCGAGTTTTTTAAGCTCACCAGGTGTTCCACTTCTTCTAACGATTCTATAGAACCCGATACCAGCGTATTGAGCAATCGCCCCTCGTTGGTTTCTACCACGCCTTTCGACTTTCGGGTAAATAGCTTTTGCCCCATGTAGGCTTCTAATGTGGCTATTTGTTGGCTTACGGTGGGCTGGCTAATGTTTAAAATTTCGGCCGCACGGCTCAACGACTTTGTTTTGTATACCGCCCTAAAGGTGCGCAGCCACTCTAAATTTATCATGGTATTAATTTTTTAATATCACAAACAAAAATATACATTATTTATCAATAACATATTTCTCGTACGTTTACGTCATACAATAGTGTAAACAACATTTAAAAACATACAATTATGAGTGAAGTAAAAGTAAACCCACAAGGAAAAACTGCTTTAGTAAGTGGTGCCAACCGCGGCATTGGACGTGCCATTGCGGTTGAGTTGTTAGAGCAAGGCGCAGCCAAAGTATATGCCGGTGCCCGCAATACCGAAACGTTGAACGATTTGGCGGCCCTGTATGGCAGCCGTTTAGTACCTGTACAGTTGGATGTTACCGACACCAATTCGGTAGCCGCAGCTGCTGCGCAGGTAGAAGAGTTGGATATTTTGGTAAACAATGCTGGCATTGTGGCTTATGGCAACTTGCTTTCCGACCAGGGCATTCCGAGTTTGAAAGACAATTTAGATGTAAATGTTTGGGGCTTGTTAAATGTATCTAACGCATTGGCCAACCATTTAAAGAAAGACAGTGAAACCGCCATTGTAAATGTTTCTTCTATGGCGGGGTTGGGCAACATGGCCTTTGCGGCCACCTATTCGGTAAGTAAAGCTGCGGTGCATAGCATTACGCAAGGCATGCGCACCGAGTTGGGCAAAAGCAATGCCCTGGTAATGGGCGTATACCCCGGCCCTATTGATACCGATTTAACGGCAGATTTTGAAATTGACAAGGACAGCCCACAAAACGTAGCAAAAAGCGTGGTAAATGGCCTTAGCAACGGCACCGAAGATGTGTTTCCCGATGCCATGTCGGCACAAATGGGATCTTTTTACCAAAACGACCCTAAAGGCGTAGAAAAAGCCTTTGCCGCTTTTGGCGAAAACTAGCAAGCAATTATTTAGCCTACGCCCCTACCATTTGGTTACCAATAGTAGGGGCGTTTTTTTATGCCTTCCCTCCTACTACACTTGTATTTAGTTGCTATTTTTAACGCGCATTGAATTAATGATGTGTTGCTATGTATAACGGTTGCACCATAAAAAGCTAAAAAATGAGGGGAATAAAATACCAGGCAGTGCTGTGGTTGTTGCTGTTGGCACAAGGTGTAGCAGCACAAACGCCAGTGGTGCATAAACACACCGTTGCCAGTAAGGCACTGGGCGAAGAAAGGCCCATTTGGGTGGGGCTGCCTTACAATTACGACAGCACCAGAACCTACCCCACCATTTACCTGCTGGATGCCGAATGGCACTTTGAAATTACCCATGCCATTACCAAAGAAATGGCGGTGCAAGATCAAATTCCGGCCCATATTTTAATTGGCATTCCGCACATTACCCCACCCAAGCGGTTTAAAGAATTAACCTTTAGCACTTCTAAGGTAGATGATTTGGGCCGCCCCGACTCTGTGGGCATTTGGACCGATACCGCCAACACCGGCCGCGGAATAGCATTTTTACGGTTTTTAGAGCAAGAGGTGGTGCCCACGGTAAACCAGTTGTACCCCACCAATGGGTTTGATGTGCTGGTGGGCCACTCGTTGGGCGGTTATTTTGCTGCCCATGCCCTATCGCGCCCCACCACGTTTAATGCTTTTCAGGCCTACGATGCCAGCGTGTGGTATAACGATGGCGATGCCATGGCATTGCTGCAAGCCCAATTGCCTAAAGCACATGCCACCAACGTGTATTTAACCACTGCCACCGATAGCGGCCGGCAAGACCAAAATTTTATTGACAAAATTGCCGCGTTGGGCACCGCTTTGCAGGCCTACCCCAACATTAATGTGGCGGCTAAAGTGTACGAAAACGAAAACCACGGCACCATGCTATTGCTCAGTGTGTTGGATGGCTTTAAGCAATTGTACCATGGGTACAGCTTTGGCTACATTAAGCCCGATGCCCACATTACTGCCGATGAATACGCGCAGCATTTCAACAATTTTTCGAAAAAGGTGCACTTTACTTTTGCCCCACCGGTAGATGGGTTTCGGTGGGTGGGGTATGCCAACTTTAAGCAAGAAAAATGGCACCAGGCCCTTGAAGCCTACCAACGCTGCATGCCTGCATTTGCCCATAACTTTGCGGTGCACTACGAAATGGGGCACTGCTACGAACAATTGGGGCAACTAAAATTGGCCTTACAGCACTACCAACAAGCACAGGCCCTTAACCCCGATAATGATTTGGTAAATGCAAGGGTAAAAGAGTTGGTTCCCCAGGTAAAGTAAGCTCTGCTTCAGGTTCTGATAGATCCTGATAGATCCTGAAACGAGTTCAGGATGACATCAGGACCTATCAGGGTGACACCGGAATGACAAAGGAAATGATAGCGGGTTACGTCCTTGCCTGCCTTGTCGGCAGACAGGCAAGGAGGAGTGTCTGAGTGGTCAGACCGAACGAAGGGAGCGTCTGAATGTATCGAAGACCGACGACAAAGCAACCTCCCGATACACATTTGCTGTTCATCGGGAGGTTGCTTATGTGCACTACACTGCCCCACCTATGCCCTTCACCCTTCGACAAGCTCAGGGTGGCCAGTGCTACTCTTCGTTGTAAACTCTTACAACGTTTTCCCAGCCTATTCGTTTTAAATACATTTCGAACAGGCGATCTTTGATGTGTTGTAGGGCTTGCACGCTGTTGCGACGACTGAGCTCGGGAATGTTTTCTGCCTCATCTAAATAGTGGTACAAAAAAATGGCGGTATCTAACCGGCGAATTACATTAACCAGGTTGGCTTCGTAATGGGTGTTAAAGCAGCTGGCCAATGGGCCAAACTCCTCGGCTTTTAATGGTTCGTGAATCATGATACGATAATTTTGAGAAAAGAAAGGCCCCACTTAGGTCTTCAACGTTTATCGTAAACGCCCGAAGTCGTTTCCTCCTTCGGAACCATATGGGGCTATTCGCAAATAAAAGGATTTTCATTTGAAGTACGATAATTTTGAATTAACAATATAGTTAAAATACGGTGCTTTTGCAAGCAATTAACGCATCAAAATCTCTTAAAAACACCCCCTTAACTGCTGCCAAAATGGCACTAAATCAGCCTATTTCCTCCCCTTTTCTGCAAATAGTGGGTGCTCCCGCCTGACCGGACGGGCAGGTTGGCACTATATAGTGGGTACTTTGGCACTGTATAGTGGGTATTTTGGCACTATATAGTGGGTACTTTGGCACTGTATAATGGGTACTTTGGCACTGTATAGTGGGTACTTTGGCACTGTATAGTGGGTACTTTGGCACTGTATAGTGGGTGTTTTGGCACTGTATAGTGGGTACTTCGGCACTGTATAGTGGGTATTTTGGCACTATATAGTGGGTACACCCGCCTGACCGGACGGGCAGGTTGGCACTGTATAGTGGGTACTTTGGCACTATATAGTGGGTGTTTTGGCACTGTATAGTGGGTACTTTTGCACTATATAGTGGGTACTTCGGCACTGTATAGTGGGTGTTTTACCCTATAATCGGAGTAATTTGCACCTATAGTTGGGGTGCGTTCACCCTATGTTCGGGGTGTTTTGCACCTATACCCGGGGTATGTTCACCCTATACTCGGGGTCGCTTCACCCTATAATCGGGGTATTTTGCACCTATAGTCGGGGTAGCTTTACCCTATCATCGGGGTAATTTGCACCTATATTCGGGGTAGCTTCACCCTATAATCGGGGTATTTTGCACCTATATTCGGGGTACTTTCACCCTATATTCGGGGTATTTTGTACCTATAGTGGGGGTATTTTGCACCTATAGTCGGGGTATGTTCACCCTATGGTCGGGGTGCGTTCACCCTATCATCGGGGTAATTTGCACCTATAGTCGGGGTATGTTCACCCTATATTTAGCCTATTTTGCCCCATGCACCGCATGTTTTCAATAGCGCACCGTCCTTGCGAGGCAAAGCGTTAGCATTGCCGAAGCAACCTCCCGATACACATTTGCTGTTCATCGGGAGGCTGCTTCCCCGCCTGCCGGTCTTCGATACTATTGCCTACACGCTGTTACGGCAATCACTCAAACACTGGCAGATTACCCAGGCACTTCGTGACTCCGCGCAAAGACGGGTGTTCGCGATGTTTATTGCGTAAAGCGAAAAGCACAGCCATTTTGAATTTATGGTCATTATCTGCACCTTTACTTTACCAAAACAACGCCTATGAGCAATACTCCTACCAGCGGCACCTATATTACCCTATTGCTTGGGCTTGTAGCCTTTGCTGCCCAGGTGTATGTATTTATGGGGCCTATAAAGCAGGTAACCGAAATTAACAACCGCACGGTAGATTATTACGCCCAGGAGCAGCAAGCCGCGTTTATGCAACTCAAAGCCATGGAGCTGGCCGAAACCAGCAACCCCGAAGAAATAGCCCGCATCAACAACCGCAGCTTTACCCCACCCTCTGAAGGCGATTTAACATTGATGCAATGGAGCGACCGGCAAATGGCCATGCGCAGTGCCGTAATTCCGTTGTTGGGTGGGTTGTTGCTTGGCCTTGTTGCTTTGCTAATGGGCTTAAAACACCGCAGACGTGGGCAGGTAGGCAAAACCACCTTTTACATGGCCTTGCTTGCCCTGGCTACTGGCATTACCATTTGGGTGGCCTTTGCCCGGCCGGTAGCCGAAGGCATTGCTGCTTTTGCTGCTTAGGTTCAAATCCATTACAATTAAAGGCGTGCTTTTTTTGCTAAACAAGCAGGGCAAACCTATGAGCAAACAGGCCTGCTTTTAAGCAATGGTCTACTGCTAAGTTGGCGAACCATCTGGCACAACTGCATTCGCTAATAATAAAATAGCAATGGCATCGAACTCGCTAAACAAGTTAGGGGGCATGTAATACGTTTGGTAATCATCGTTTAAGCACGAGCCAGCAGCGGTAGCAATTTGTGTTTTGTACCCCTTAATAGCACTTTTGGCGTTGGCATTATGCTCCCACGCATACAGCAAGTAACGGGCAAAAATGCCTGCTCCACTTTGGTAATCGCCTGGGTCCATGGTAGTGTCGTCCGACCAGGTTTTGGGCAATCCGTAAGTTGCATCAAGCATTTGGTTAAACATGGCATCAATAATGCTGTTCATGGTTTGCAAAGCGATGGCATTCTCTTTATCAAAGCCTGTTTCGTTGGCATGCACCTTCATAAAATCAACCATTCCGCCCATAAACAAGCCTTGATCGCCACTCCAGCAGCGGGTAGCCACATAATTATGCACCGGAGGATAAGTACCCGGAGTAGCTACATCGGCATAGGTGCTTACCCGTTCGCGCACCAGGTATTGCCCCACACTGTAAGAACGAATCCATTTATCGTCGGCCGCCATTTTGTTGTAAGCCCAATTGCAAAAGAAAGTAAATACATCGGCTTTCGGGGTAACGGTTACCCCTGCTTCTTGCAGCCTAAGTGCCAACACCATGTACAAGCCATTTACTACTGCCAGTTGAAACGGACCAAGGGGTGCTGTATGTGGATTGTTGGGGTTAATGCCGCAAGCTCCAACGCGGTAATCCGGCCACATATCGTATTGCCACACTCCTCCATCAATGCGTGGAGCACAATCTTTTAATGAAGTATAGCCTAACGTATTGGCCGTTTTCCACACTTCGGGTGCTCCCTGGTACAGCCGTTGCCCGCTACTGTTTGTAGTGCTTTTTCCATCGTTCATTACATGCCAACAATGGGTAGAAATGGCCTGAAACTCCGCAGCATGCTTACCAAACACATCGGCATAATTGGCATCGTATGCCTTGCTGCAAGCAATGCCCCACCAGCCAAAATCATCGTACCAACAACCACCATCGTCTTCTGCATTAATGGCAGTATACTGGCTGTATACACTTGCTACAAAGGTGTGTGCTTCTGTTTTTGTCATAATTCCTGCTTCAAGGGCAGCCCTCATGTAATCCAATAAAGTATCGAATACACACCCCACCTGCCAGTAGTCGGTTGATAGAGTGAAATAGCCCGTGGGGCCGGTTATATTTTTAAAAATGGTTTGTGCTTTTTTTAAATACGGGTTGGCGGTACTCATGGTGGTTTATTTTAGTGGTTTATTTTACAAGACGCTGTTAAAGCTAACAAAAAGAGCATAAAATACAGTGATGCAATTGCCTAATTTTCGCACTATTTGTTGCTTTTCTATTTGATTGGTCGCTCGCTGCTCACTGCCTGCTCCGAAAGGAGTCCGGAGTCCTTCATACCGTCGGGCAGGGATGCAATCCGCCTGAGGCGGATCACTCAGACTCAGCTACTGACAGGGATGCATTTTGCTGCCCGTAACTTGCAGCAAAACACTCAAACACTGGGCAGGGGTACAATTGTTTTCGCATTTCAGCAAACTCAATACGCAAACAATTGCTCAGCTACTGACAGCAGCCTCCCTTGAGGCAAATTACTCTTATACTGGGCCAAGACACTATGCTCCCTTCGTTTACTACATGCACAAACAAGGTTGGAATGCGCCTGCCTGCTATTGTAATTTTGGCAGCCCCCTCAATCAGCCCCACCAAACAAATCGCCTTCACCAGCAGGTTCCGCAGGTTTTTCGCGCCTATACTCTGCCATCACCATTTTTATTTCGTAGTAAGAAAAATTATCGCCCAACTCATTTTTTAAGGCATACAGCCCTGCCTTGTTGGTTTGGGCAGCTGCTTTAATGGCGGTAATTTTTTCGGCAGGTACAAACTGGCTGGCTGTAAGCTCGCCCGTGGCTACATAATGCTCTAAATGGTTGGCAATGGTGTTAAATGTTAAGTTGCGCGCAGTGGCTATTTCTTCAATGGTAGCACCACCCTTAAACAACTCGTAGGTAGCAACTTTGGTTTCGCTTACCCCTTTTTTGCGTGTTTTGCGCTTGCTTTTGCGCCTGCCTTGTTTTAAGTGTATGCTGCTGCTTAAGTTAAACTCGTTGGCATAGGCCACCACACTGCTTAAAAACCGTTCGCCATAGCGTTCGAGCTTTACTTCGCCAAAGCCCGATATTTTGGGCAAATCTTCAAGGGTTAAGGGGATGTAGGTGGCCAGCTCCATAAGCGTGCGGTCGGAAAAAATCATGTAAGGAGGCACATTTTCTTCTTTTGCCAACACGTAGCGCAATTCTTTCAATGCTTTAAACAATCCTGCATCGTAAGGTTGCTCTTCTGCCTTCACTTCTTTCTTCTCTTCTACCTTCACCAGCATTACCTGCTCCTGCCCTTTTAGCACGGGCAAGCTTTTACCGGTGAGCTTTAACAGTGGAAACTCGCCATCGTCAATGCGCAAGTAGCCTTCATCAATAAGGTTGCGCATGTAGCGTTGCCAATCGGGGCGCGAAAGGTCGGCCCCAACGCCATAGGTTTTTAGCTCTTTGTGCCATTCTTTAATGCGCACCGATTTAGAACCGCGCAAAAAGTCGATGACATAGCCAACGCCAAAGCCCTCTTTTAAGCGATATACGGCCGAAAGTGCCTTTTGGGCAATAATGGTACCATCGAAGTACTCGAACTCGGTAGTGCAGTTATCGCAAGTGCCACAGTTGCCGGGGTGCGGCTCGTCGAAGTAATTCAACAAAAACTGGCGTCGGCACTGGCGGCTTTCGCCATAGCCTACCATTTGGTTAAGCTTGTTCAGCATTACCATGGTTTGCTCGGCATCGTTGTCTACCTCTACAAAGCTGCGCAATAGCATGGCATCGCCCCGGCTAAAAAACAACAAGGCATCGCTTTGCAGCCCATCGCGCCCTGCCCTACCCGTTTCCTGGTAGTAGCCTTCTATGTTTTTGGGCAAATCCATGTGCACCACAAAGCGTACGTTCGATTTATCGATGCCCATGCCAAAGGCAATGGTGGCCACCATAATCTTTATTTCGTCGCGTATAAACAGTTCCTGGTTTTTTTGGCGCGTTTCGCGGTCGAGGCCGGCATGGTAAGGTTTAGCCAAAAAGCCCGATGCTTCTAAATCGCCTGCAATTTGCTCGGCCGATTTGCGCGAAAGTACATACACAATGCCCGAATCGTCGGGGCGCTTGCGTAAAAAGTCTACCAGCTTATCCCTGCTGTCTTGCTTGGGCACCACCGTGTAATGAATGTTGGCCCTGTTAAAGCTGGAAATGAACACATTGGGATTTTGCAGTTCCAGCTTGGAGAGGATGTCTTTGCGGGTGCGTTTATCGGCCGTGGCAGTAAGCGCAATAACGGGTATGCCTGGAAATTGTGTTTTCAGTACTGCCAGCTTGAGGTATTCGGGCCTAAAGTCGTGCCCCCACTGCGAAATACAATGGGCCTCATCAATGGCAAATAGCGCAATGTTAAGGCCGCGCAAAAATGCAATAAAGTCGCCCGATTCGGCAAACAAACGCTCTGGCGCCAGGTACAACAGCTTAAGTTGGCCTTCTCGTGCCAGGTCAATCACCTCTTGTTGTTCGCCCATCGATTGCGACGAATTAAGGTAGGCCGCCTCAATGCCATGCAGGCGCAATGCATCTACCTGGTCTTTCATCAACGCAATAAGTGGCGATATTACCACCGCCATGCCATCAAGCATTAAAGCTGGCAACTGATAACAAATGGATTTTCCGCCACCGGTAGGCATTAATGCTACCGTATCGCAGCCATTCATTACACTGGTAATTATTTTTTCCTGGTAGGGCTTGAACTCCGAATAGCCAAACTTTTCCTGTAATTTTTCTACAAGCATAGGTACCAATTAAGCGAAGAATAAAGGTACGGATAAATAGAAGTGAGCTGGTGGTATTTTTCGAACAGTTATGAACAGTTACGAGGCTTCGCCATAAATGAGTTCTCCTACTCCTCGTCCGGCACGGTAATCTTTAGTAAACTGGCGGGCTTGCGAAAGGGTGTACATAAAGTAGCCTTCTTTGTGCATTTTTAATACCAAAAATCGTTCTTTTTCCGACAGGTCGCCATCGATGAGCATGCCCAGCATCAACAGCTTTGAAAAGCCCAACTGGGTTTGGCTGGAGCCGGTACGCACGCGCTGCAAAAAGGTTTTGTCGTAGGCGTGGTTAGGGTTTATTGGCACCTCAAACATTTGCAGCATGGCTAACGAAAGCAGGTAGTGGTTGTAATGAAAGCTGCGCTTTGCCACAGCAATGTAGTAGAGCATGTTGTATAATTCGGCCCTAAACTCCTCGTTGTTTTGCTGCTCTACAGCCAGTTGCTCGCTAAAATCTTCAATAACCGAAGTGGCCATTACCCGCACCTTGGTTTCGTTCATTACTTTAATCGATGCCCACGAGTTCCAAAAGGCATACACCACCATGCCCGCCAAATCAATGAACAAGCGAAAGGCATAGCGCCCCATAAGCCGTTGCACCAAAAAGCGAAAAACCATGTTGGTAATGGCCGCCCGCATGCGGCCAAGTAAGGTAATAAGCAGTATGCGTACTTTCGATAACCCTATGTAAGGATTGATGCCCAAATCAATTTGTTTTTTGTGGTTTTTAGAAAGGCCTATGGCCACCAAATCGTCGATGCGGGTTGCGTAATCGTCGTGCTGAGGATGAGGGTATCCACACGCAGCACTAACCTCTCTTACTGTTCTGATATTTAGTAATGTAAGGTATGCTATTTCAATAATTACTAAAATAACTCCGTAGGCATAAAACCCCAGTGGCAACTGCAAGGTAATGTCTACCACCGGCACCCACACGTTGTAGTTGGGAAACAGTTGAGGCCAAAAATGAAAAGGCACATACAACAGTACTACCCCCAATATACCGGCAATACTGGCCTTTACAATGATGCGGTGCTTAATGGCCTTGAGCAAGGCATTTTCTTGCTCAGAAAGGATGTGGTGGCGGTTTTCCCTACGGTGCCCACTGCTTTTTACAATGGTTTTGTAAGCGTAGCGCTCCAGCCTGCTCTTCTTTTTGGAAACTGCCATAGGAGTGCTAATATACAACGGAGAAATAAAAAAGCCCCTTGCCGTTTTCCTGTCTACCTAAGGCCAGGATGCAGCAAGGGGCTTAATGCCTGTTTAAAAGTTAGTTGGGCAGTGTATTGGTATTTGCCTGTCGGTATTGGCAATTTCCATTGGGCAGTGCCCACACTTCGGCAGTTACCAGTTTAGCAATGCGCGGGCATGGCTCTAGTGGAGCGCAATCGGGCACTAAAACTACAGTAGCATAGCCCGCCAAATAAGGAGGATCTGGCTCTACCAGGTACAAAATGGGTTGAAATTCGGAATGGCTCACCACAAATCCTTGCGCAGCGCAAGCATTTACAGCAGCTTGAAGCAATCCATTGTTTACACAATCTGGTAGCGGATCGGCTTTAACAGTAGTAGTAGAAGCAACGATGCCCAATACCACCATCATTGTTAGCATTAATTTTTTCATGATGTTTGGTTTTTAGTGGGTTATTAATTGAGAATAAATATAGTTAAAACCACGTAAAAAACACTATTTTCGCCTCCTTAAATTACTGAATGCCATGAAGTTGAAGTTATTGCTGATGATTAGCGCATTGGCTGGGGCTACCGGCTTGTGGTGGAGTGGTTTAGAAGAACCGCCTGCCTCCCTAATCATCAACCCCAGCGCTTTAAATGAGGCCATTTATAAGCGCAAAGCAGCTGTTAAAGCCGAAAAAGGGGTGCTTACCCACATCAAACTCAATACGGTGAGTACAGCGCAGGTAAATGCTGCCAAAGTTATTCCGGGCATTGGCATAGGCGTTTCAGTTCCTGCTGCAACTGATACTCAACGAATAGTAGCCCTGCAACAAGTAAAGCAACAGCAAGACACATTGGCTTTTTTAGAAGGGCTGAATCACATCAATAATGCATCAACAGGGGTTCGCATCAATGCCATTGCCCACCTGGGGGCACGTGTGTTTAACTACGATTCGTTGCAACAGGTTGCCGATCAACGCATTGAAACCCTTACGGGTGAAGCGCTGGGCTATATTGTAGATCTTCCTTTTTTAGACAACTTGATTGCCGATGGTGCCTGGAGCACGGTAGCCACATTAGAAGAGCGCAACCACACTCATTACTCGCGTTGGAAGGTAGGCAGTGTATTGTTGTTACTCGGCCTGGCCCTGGTGAACCTCGTTGGACTGTTCCGTCGTTGAAACCGGTTTATCTTTAATTTTTCGCATGGTGCGTACGGCAAAGTACAAGCCTATTACTGCCAGCATTGCTCCTAGTATAAAGGGCGCCCCAGGAAAGTAAATGGGCGCATCGTCGGTAGTAAAGAAGTAAAAAAGGTTGGTCATAACAATGGGACCAATGATGGTGGTAACACTAATCATGCTGGTTAATGCCCCTTGCAGTTCGCCCTGCTCGTTGTCGGGCACCTGGTTCGAAATCATGCTTTGTACGGTAGGCCCGGCCACCCCTCCTAAGCAATAAGGCAGTAAAAAAGCATAAATCATCCAATCGGTATAAGCAAAAGCAAACAACACCAACCCTACGCACCACAGCACAAACCCTACTACAATGGTTTTACGCTCGCCCAGCGTTTTAATGGTTACCCCAATCAATCCGCCTTGCACCACCGCCACCAGCACTCCTACCACCGCCAGCGAGTAGCCCACAGCCGCCTCGTCCCAGCCGTATTGCAGCATGGTAAAATAGGTCCAGGTAGATTGCACGGCATGGCCTGCCAGGTATACCATAAACATGGCTACAATAAGCCCCAATACCAGCGGGTACCTGCCCAGGTGCAGCAACGACCCCACGGGGTTGGCACGTTTCCAATCGAACGGCCTGCGCTTATCGGGTGGCAACGATTCGGGCAACACAAACAGCCCGTATACCACGTTGAGTAACGATAGGGCGGCCGCCACTAAAAAAGGCACCTCGGTGCCCCATTTGGCTGCCACACCGCCTATTACCGGGCCAATAATAAAGCCCAGCCCAAAGGCCGCGCCAATCATTCCAAAGTTTTTGGCTTTGTTTTCGGGCGTACTAATATCGGCAATATAGGCCGTAGCTACTGTAACACTGGCACCGCATACTCCGGCCAGTATACGGCCTACAAACAGCCAGGTAATGCTGGGCGCATAGGCATGAAAAATATAATCCATGCCCAACCCAAACAAAGCAATAAGCAATATGGGGCGCCTGCCATAGCGGTCGCTCAACTCGCCTAAAAAGGGGGCAAATACAAATTGCATGATGGCAAAGGCAAACATAAGCCATCCCCCTACTTTCGAAGCATAGCTTAGTCCTTCGCCCGTAAGGTTTTCAATTAGTGTAGGAATAACAGGGATGATGATGCCCAGCCCAATCACATCTACCAAAATGGTGATAAAAATAAATCCTAACGATGCTCTTCCATGCTTAGACACGGGGCAAAAGTAAAACCATTTTACGAGATTAATAGGGGGTGTTGATAACTATTTACAGGCTGTTAAGTACGCCCAATTTTTTATTTTTTTTGCATAAAAAAAGGGCTGCCTTTCGGCAGCCCACCTCGCTATAATATCACTGATACGTTAGTGAATATTCTTATACTGGCATTGGCCGTTGTTCAACACCCAAACTTCTGCGTTTACCAACTTCACAATGGCTAAACAAATTTCGTTTGGCGCACAATCAGGCACAAAAGTTAATTGAACATTTCCTGCTAAATAAGGAGGCTCTGGAGCTACTAAGTAGTTGATTTCGAAATACTCAGTGTTCGATAATTTCCATCCTTGTGCTTCGCAAGCGTTAATTGCACCTTGTAAGGCACCGTTGTTCAAACAATCGGGTAGGTTGATGGCGGTGGCCGATGTTGCTGCAGACAATGTAATCATCAAAGCAGCGAAAAAAGTAAGTAGCTTTTTCATGATGTTTTGGTTTTTAGTAGTTTATTATTACGCGGTGCGAATATAGTAAAAACACTTTAGGGATAATACGGTGATCGCTATTTTTTTTTATTGATAATAGCAGGTTGATGGAATAGAAGGTTGATGAACTTACAGATAACCGCTAAATTAGCCGGAGTTAAACCACATGACAATCCACCACAACAAATATTTTTGGCTGTTTGCAAGTGTAATCATCTCATTAGCAACAATGTGGCCTACCCTTAACAACCAATGGGTAAATTGGGACGACGACGACTATGTGCTCAACAACACGTTGGTACACGAAGTTTCGGGCGCCACCATTGGCACCATGTTTACCACTCCACAAGTTATGGGTGCCTACACTCCGCTGGTATTGCTTTCGTGGGCCCTGGATTATAGCATTTCTGGCGCCAATGCGCAGGTGTTTCACACCACTAACCTGCTGTATCATTTGCTCAATGTGGCATTGGTATACTGGCTTATTTTCTTGCTGTTTGGCCGCATTAGCGTGGCCACCATTGCCGCATTGCTGTTTGGGCTCCACCCCATGCACCTGGAAGCGGTAGCATGGATATCGGCCCGTAAAGACCTGCTGTATACGCTGTTTTACCTGCTGAGCCTGTTGGCCTATGTGTATTACACCAAACAAGAAAGAAGACGCGGCAAGCATTACCTCTTATGCTTGTTGTTTTTTGTATTGGCATTGCTTTCTAAAGGGGTAGCCGTTACGCTGCCTGTGGTGCTGTTGCTTGTTGATTACTTGCAACACCGAAAAGGATGGCGCAAAGTGCTATTAGAAAAGGTGCCCATGTTTGCCTTAAGCATTGGCTTTGGGCTATTGGCCATTTATGCCCAGCAAGAAGGAGAGGCCATGAAAACCATGGCTGAACATTCGTTTGGCGAAAACCTGCTGGTAGGCTTTTACGGCACCATGCTATACCTTATTAAAGCCCTTATCCCTTACCAGTTATCGGCCTTTCACCCCTACCCGTTTGCTGCTGGCGCCCCACTTCCATGGTTTATTTATGCCGCCATTGTTCCGGTGTTGGCCCTGCTGTACCTTACCTATCGCTTTCGTAAGCACCGCATTGTGGCCTTTGGGGTATTGTTCTTTTTAATCACCATTGCGCCAGTGTTACAAGTGCTCTCGTTTGGTAGTTCAGTTATTGCAGATCGGTTTACCTACCTGCCTTACCTGGGGCTGTTTGTGCTTATTGCCATGGCCTTTGCTTATTGCTTTAAAAGCAAATACCATGTTGTTGCCAAAATAGTGCTGGTGGCCTACCTGGCTGTGCTTGGCGGCTTTACCTACACCCATAGCAGCGTGTGGAAAAATGGCGAGCAGCTGTGGAACAACACCATTGCCCAATACCCCAACGACTTTTTTGGCTATGTAAAACGAGGATTGTACTATGCTGCCAATGGCAAGCCTGAGCAAGCCATGCAAGATTATTCCAAAAGCATTGAGCTGAACCCCAACTACGACATGGCCCATGTAAACCTTGGGCTGTTTTACATGGAACAGCGCAACTTTGCCAGTGCACTGCTGCATTTCGATAAAGCCATTGCGCTGAGTGGCTACAGTGGCGCCCACGCCAACCGCGGGCTTATTTATCTCAACATGAGTAAGGAAACCGAAGCACTTAACGATTTTAACGCTGCCATTGAAGGGGGGTATAACGATGCATCAGTATACTACAACCGGGGGTTGCTGTACAAAATGAAAGGGCAACGCAACGAAGCGCTGGCCGACTTTAACCAGGCCATTGCACTGGGCATGCACCATACCATGATTTTTTGGGACCGTGGGGAATTGCTCTTTCAAATGGGCAACAACACACAGGCGCTGGAAGACATTAACCGTTGTTTAGCCCTTGAACCCAACCATGCCGATGCCCTTTTTGTGCGCGGCTCTATTGCCATGCAGCAACGCCAGCTCGATGCTGCCCTTAACGATTTTAACCGGTGCATTAAAATTGATCATTACCATTACAACGCCTACATTAACCGCGGCCTGGTGCTGCTCAACACCAACCAATTTGAAGCGGCCACTACCGATTTTAACTGGGCCATTGGCCTGCAGCCCGAACATTACCTTGGTTTTTTCAACCGGGGGTTGTGCTATGCCCAGCAACAGCGTTACGAAATTGCCTTGAGCGATTTGAGCAAAGCCATTGAACGAGCCCCTAATTATGGCGCAGCCTATGTAGAGCGAGCAAAGGTATATGCCGCCATGGAACAATACCCATTGGCATGGCAGGATGTGGAGCAAGCACAAGCCTTGAACCACCCTGTGCCTGTTGAATTTTTAAATACCTTGCAGCCCCAATGAGTACTTCAACTAAATCGGGCTGGTGGAACAGCACTCCCTTTTGGCTGCTTGTGGCAATAGCAATATCGTTTATTGCCCTGTACCCTACGCTTAACAATGGCTGGGTAAACTGGGACGATGAAGAATACGTGCTCAACAACCCCATGGTGCATGAAATAAGTGCCTCTAGCATAAGCACCATGTTTACCACTTCGCAAGTGCAAGCCACCTATACCCCACTGGTATTGCTTTCGTGGGCGTTAGACTATAGCATTGCTGGTGCTGATGCACAGGTATTTCATACCACCAACCTGCTTTACCATTTGCTGAATATAGCCCTGGTGTTTTGGCTTATTTTATTGCTGGTAGGCCGCCCCGATGTGGCCGGCATTACCGCCTTGTTGTTTGGCATGCACCCCATGCACTTAGAAGTGGTGGCATGGATTTCGGCTCGTAAAGACCTGGTATATGCCTTGTTTTACCTGTTGGGGCTTATTGCCTATGTATACTACATAAAACGACCTGAGCGCAAGGTAAAATACTATGTACTCTGCCTCTTGTTTTTTGTGTTATCGCTTTTTTCCAAGGGCATTGCCGTTACCTTCCCCGTTATTTTACTCACCATCGATTACTGGATGGCTCGTAGTGGATGGCGCAAGCTGTTGGTAGAAAAGCTGCCCTTTTTTGCGTTAAGCATTGGCTTTGGGTTGCTGGCGGTAGCCATGCAGCAAGAAGGCGCAGCCATGGAAGCGCTGGGCGAGCACTCTTTTATTGAAAATCTTTTTGTTGGGGCCTATGGGTTGGTGCTGTACTGCATTAAAGTAATGGTGCCCTACCCACTTTCTGGTTTCCACCCCTACCCGTATGCGGCAGGTGCGCAAGTGCCCTGGTATATTTATGCGGCTATTGTTCCGGCATTGGGGTTGCTTTTTCTTACCTACAAAGGCGCCAAAAAACACCGGGTAATTGGCTTTGGCATGGCCTTCTTCCTCTTGTCTATCGCTCCATTACTACAAGTGCTATCGTTTGGTAGTGCTGTTATTGCCGAGCGGTATACCTACCTGGCCTACATTGGGCTATTCCTTATTATCGCCATGGCCTTTCGCCATTGGTTTCAACACCGCACTCATGTGTTGGGCAAAGTGTTACTTGTTGTTTACCTGGGTGCTATGGCCTTCCTTACCTTTACCCACAGCTTTACATGGAAAAGTGGCGAAAGCCTTTGGAGCAATACCATACAACACTACCCCAACGATTATTTTGCCTTTGGCAATCGCGGCTTGTACTACACCAAGGTAAATCAACCCGAAAAGGCGCTGGCCGATTACCGCCAATGTGTGGGCCTTAACCCTCAGTTTCATAAAGCCTATATTAACATGGGGTACATTGAAATGAACCGAAAAAATTACGATGTAGCCCTACAGCATTATGGGCAGGCGCTCGCCATTGCCGAAAGTGATTTGGTATACCTCAACATTGCCACCATTAAGTTTAAGCAAGGCAACTACGAAGCTGCCATTGCCGATTTTACAAAAGCCATTAGCCTCAATGCCAACAACGCGCAAGCCTGGTACATGCGTGGCGAAAGCTATAGCTTCTTGATGCAATACGATGCTGCCATGACCAATTTTAACAAGGCCATTGCACTCGGGTGGCAACAACCCGGGGTGTTTTGGGCTAGAGGGTCGATGTTGTACCAATCGGGCAAGCTAGAACAAGCCTTAACCGACCTCAATGCCTATTTACAACAAGTTAACAACGACCCCGAAGGGTTTTACCTGCGCGGCTTAATACAACTGGAGCTGGGCAACCTCAACGGTGCCCTTGCCGACTTTAACCAATGCCTGGCCTTGCAACCACAGCATTTAGAGGCGCTCAACAACCGAGGACTCATTTTATTGAACACCAACAAACAGCAAGAAGCTTTGAGCGATTTTAACCGGGCCATTAAAGTTGATCCTAACTTTTACCTTACCTACCTTAACCGGGCATTGCTATACAGCATACAACAACAACACGAATTGGCCATTGCCGACTTTAGTAAAACCATTGCTTTAAACCCTAATTACTGTATGGCCTATTACGAGTTAGCAAAAGTATACCGCGCCCTGGGCGATAGCAACAAAGGCAAAACCATCTTGTTAAAAGCGCAGCAAGTGGGCTGTACAGTACCACAAGAATTATTAACCGCATTTGAATTGTAATTATGAGTAAAATTCCGGCATCGGCTATTAACTTCATTAAAGCCTTAAGCAACAACAACAACCGCGATTGGTTTAACGCCAACAAACCTCAATATGTAGAAGAGCACCAGCACCTCATCGCTTTTGCCGACGCATTGCTAGCAAAAATGCGCGAGCACGATAACATTGATACTCCTACGGGTAAAAAGAGCCTACACCGCATCTACCGCGATGTGCGTTTTTCTAAAAACAAATTGCCTTACAAAAACAATTGGAGCGGTGGTTTTCGCAGGGCTACCAAGCTGTTGCGCGGAGGGTACTACTACCACATTGAGCCAGGCAACACTTTTGCTGCCGGTGGCTTTTGGGGGCCTAACTCCGACGATTTAAAGCTGATTCGTACCGACATTGCCGCCAACGATGAAGAGCTGCGCAGCATCATTACCGCCCCTGCCTTTCAGCAATTGTTTGGCGAATTGTTGGGCGTAGGTGTAAAAACCGCTCCTAAAGGGTTTTCTAAAGAGCACCCTGCCATCGACCTTCTTCGCAAAAAACAATTTATTGTAAAACGCCACTTTACCGATAAGGAAGTATTGCAAGCCGATTTTGTAGATAAGGTGAATGAAACGTTTAAAGGCATGCGCCCTTTTTTCAATTACATGAGTGAGGTATTAACCACAGATACCAACGGTGTGCCGTTGTATTGATTATTGTCATATATCATACTTTCTGTTGTCTATTTCGGCACAAATTGCTAAATTAGTAGTCTTATTGCTTCTGTCATCCAGCTATTCAGCCTAACCAGTTGTTTAACTTAATTTAAAAAAAACATGAAGCAATTAACTCTCCTCGTGGTGTTTTTGAGCACCATTTCTCTAAGTTCTATTGGACAAAAGCAAGCTGACATTTGGCATTTTGGCGATGGAGCAGGACTCTCTTTTTCTAACGGTGCGCCAGTATCCATAAATGGTGGCGAAACCTATCTCACTACCAACGCACCACACTCCGAAGCGGCGGCTACCATATGCGATAGTAATGGCAACCTGTTGTTTTACAGCAATGGAGAAAAGGTTTGGAACAGCATGCACAACCTTATGCCCAATGGCGATAATTTATTAGGACATGTTTCCTCTACCCAGGGAGCATTAATTGTGCCTTTGCCCGGCAGTAGTGAAGTGTTTTACCTATTCACTACCGATGCCTTTTTGAATGATTTGGGCAATGGCATGCGTTACTCTATTATTGACATGTGTAGAGACAACCAGTTAGGCGATGTGGTACCCACACGAAAAAACATTTTGTTGGCCGATACGGTTGCCGAAAAATTGATTGCTGTTAAGCATAGTAACGGCACCGATTATTGGGTGGTTACGCACAAATACAATTCGGCCGATTTCATTGCTTTTCACCTGAGTAGCAATGGTATTGTAAATACAGTAACCTCTACTACGGGTTCTATTCATAAAGATTATTGTATCCCAACATCTAACCCTTACAAAGCTGCGATTGGGCAAATGAAAGCCAGCCCCGATGGCACTAAAATAGCTGTTGTAAACGGGCAGGGATGCGATAACATTTCTGAATTATTCGATTTTGATGCTTTTACCGGAGTGGTTTCTAACCCTATTCCGCTGAATACCGATGATGTGGCCATAGTTCTTTACGGCACCTCTTTTTCTCCTGATAACAGCAAGCTGTATATCGGCAGTAACATCAATAACGACAATATTTATCAATTCGATTTAACTGCTGGTGGTGGTCACCCTGATTCTATTCGCGATTCTAAAACTATTGTAGGCGATTTCATGGGCGGCCCTTCGCAACTAAGTTTCCAGCTTGGCCCTGATGGCAAACTTTACATTGCCCGTCGTAACCAAACATTTTTGGCCGTCATTAACGAGCCCAATCTAACAGGAATAGCTTGTAATTTTGTAGATACCGCTCTTTTATTGGGGAATAATTTGTGCAGCTATGACCTGCCTAATATAATGGACAGTTACGATTACGACAATGGCATGGTAGGGGTAGTAGGCTGCGATCCACTAAATGTTGATGAAACGGATACAGAAAAAGAGTATACTTTGTTTCCCAACCCTATGGAAGACCACTCCATGTTAACATTTAACAATGATGAAAGGGTTAGTCTTACGCTTACCCTGCACGATGCTAGTGGCCGATTGGTGCGTACGTATTACACCAACAATGATCGTATTAAGATTGAAAAAAGAGAGTTGAATACAGGGCTGTATTTATTTCAACTGTATTCCAACGAAGACATGCGCCTGCAAGGCAAGCTCATGATTGAATAGCTATATATTAATGCCTTTTGCAATTAGCTTCTTCCATTCAGGATGTTTACGAATATAACTTGCTACAAAAGGACAAAGCGGCACCAGTTGCCAACCGTTTTCTTTTACTTGAGCAAGCACCTTACCTACCAGTGCCGACCCTATGCCTTTCCCTTCTAAGGCGGTCGGCACTTCGGTATGGGTTAAAAATATTCTATTTCCTGCTGCCAGCTTGTATTCTATGTAGGTGAGCTTCTCCTCTACCCTTGCTTCAAACTGCTCTAAATCGGTGTTTTGTCTTACTTCTAGTTCCATGAGGCAAAGTTACGGAACTTAGTACAATTGATTGCGCAAAATACGACGAATGGTTTGGATGGTGTTGCGGTTTACCTTGCCTTCGTACTTTTCAATAATTTGGTTGATGGTAAGGCCTGCCTCCAGGTCGTTCACCACAAAAATCCATTGACTCATAAACTCCGCATTGGGCGTTTGGTATTCCAGTATCTTTCGTACGGTTTGAATTACGGTTTTGCTTACTGCCCCTTCGTTTAGCTCTACAATTTCGCTGGTGCTCATACCCATCTTAATGTCTTCGGCAATGCGGGCATAATCGCTTAGGTACTTGGCATTGGCTTCCATTACCTGCAAAAGTGGGTTATCGCTAAACTCAATCTTTTTATACTGTTTCTTTTGCTGCTCCAGCTGCTCAAAGGCATAGTTACGGGCAATGTTATCGCAAATGGTGAGGTCGTCGTTGTGCAGCTCAAACCACTCGCCTTTTACCCTTTTGTGCTGAAATACAATGTGGAGTGCCTGCTCCAGCTCATCCATGTTGGCTGCCATGTATTGGCGTACCACTCGAAAAACAATGGGCAGGTGTGTATGGTAGGCGGCCAGCCGTTGTTGCAAATTGGCTGTTTTGCCAATCTTATAGAGTCGCTTATTGGTTTTTATCAGGTATACACAATTGCCGTTTTCCATAGGCCAGTGGTTAGATGTCCAAAAATAGGAATATCATTTAAAAAATGGCTTATGGAGGTTATGCTTGCTCCACTGTGCTTAACCCTACCTTCTTCCCCTTTCCTCTCAATAGTATTTCACCAATGCCTTTTTGCTTGTAATGCTCTAGCGAGAGCAGCCGTAACAATTGGTTAGAAGCCAATATTTTCACCTTGTGCTCGTTGCATTGGCTTTGAATACGCGCGGTGGTATTCAGCACATCGCCCGAGTAGGTAATGTCTCTTTTAATGATGCCTATTTCTCCGGCCATTACTTCACCGTAGTGCAATCCTGCCTTAAAATCGGGCACCAGACCATATTTGCGTTCGTACTTCTCGCTTCTTTTAACAATGCTTGCCCGCATATCGAAATAGCATTTTACACAATGGTTGTCTTCTACCCCATTATGCAAGTGCCATGAAATAACCACCTCATCACCTACGTATTGGTACACCTCTCCTTTGTTGTAAATAATGGCATTGGTAACATCGGCATAAAAGTCGCGCAGCAGCTCATGGTATTTTTCATTGCCCAACTCTTCGGCTATAGTGGTCGACGATTTGAGGTCTACAAACATAAAAATGCGGGTTTCCACGCGTGGCGAATGGTATTTGCCGCGAACAAAGTCCCACAATACTCCTTGCCCAAACTTGTCGTTGATGTGCAATAGAAACTGGGTCATCCCAACTACAATAGACCATAGCAACACATTTTTTATGTGAATGGGGTTGGTATACACTTCCCACAATGCTTCTTGCGTGGCTGGGTCGGAAAGAGGTTTACCTGTTTGTATAGGGGCTGCAATTAACCCCAGCACTCCGGTAATGAACGTTGTAATAACTATAAAGGCGATGAATACCGCAATTATTCCATGGATGTAGGGCCTGTCGCGATAGCGTTCGTTTACAAAGAAAATAAGAAATATTCCTCCTAATATGGCCCCCAATAGTGCTGCCGATACCTGGAAGAGCAACGAACCACCAAGGGTATAGTCGCCAGCGGTACCTGCCGAGAAGTGAGAGTTTAGCGTAAAGTGGTCTACCAATGCAAATATCACCCCCAATAGCATCCAAATAAGAATGAGTGTAAAGAGTTTCTTAAGTTGGATTTTTAGCTTTGCCGACATCTATAGTAAAGGTAGTAAAAGGTTCTGAATTAAGCACCGGGCAAGGCCAAACACAGTGTTTTAAACAATTGTCCATCGGCAATTAAACAACCTGCCTGTATCATTTCAAACAGCTCTAGCTCGCGTTCTGTTTTATAGGCCTTTTCGGTGGTATACACTTTTAACCCATTTACGGGGTTGGTAGCTGCTTTGCTTAAAAATGCTGCATCGTTAAAATCTACATCGCTTTGTGCCGGAGCACTTATGCCTACCAATACCAGTTTGTTGGGCAGGCATTGAAATGTTTTGAGCTCATACCGGTCGCGGTATTCCAAAAATTTCACTTTACGCATTACCCCTTCCAACACAACATCGCTAAACAGGTCGATGATGTGTTGAGCCTTGTCGGGATCTTCTTGTTTAATGCGTTCCCACTCTTCGGCCACAATACCATTTACAATGAGGTATTCAATGAATTCCTGCTCTAGTTCTTGCAGTTCTTCGGGAGTAAGCAATCGGTACTTTGGCATAGCTGCATTTTTTCAGCCGCAAAGGTAATGCAATTGTATCGATCATCCATGCATTAAGGCAAATCCTTATGCGTAGGTTCGTTGCGTATTAAGTTCCATTTCCGAAACTCTTTTTCTACCGGGTTGGCAAACAATCGCATCATGCCCTTTCCTCCAAAAAACAGTATTGTTTTTACACCAGAGCGCGCTAATTTATTGGGAATGTAGCTGAATGCAATGGCTCGAATACGGTTTTTTAGTGGGCGTTTTAATTGTTTCAATGCCTCAGTATTATAGTTGGGAAAGGCATTTTCTCCATCAGGACCGGTTTTTTCTTCTCCGTTATAGTTAACATCGGGAATGATGGGCCAGTAAAATTGTTCATCTTCATGCTTTACCCGATATTTTTTTTGCACCTCTTCGCTGGCATAGCTTTGTTTAAAGATGTTATTATTGGTGCTTTCTGGCACTACAAAACGGTATTGTAAAAACCGTTGGCAGTTACGACGGCCAAGGTAAAAATCATGCGCTCGAAACGATTGGTCGAAAAAGCCACCAAAACCATCCAATGCTCCACAAGCAATAGCCATTTCGCCTTCTACAGGTTCGTTGTCTTTGGTATGGTAGTTACGCTTTGGTGCAATAATAAATCGACTGTAATTGCTGCGGTCTAAGCTGGCCTCCAACGCATCGGGCTTAAAGCGCAGCTGCTCGCGCATGGTTCTAAATGTTTTCATCAATACCTTGTGCAACCGTTGGTCGTAAGGGTCTCCATTGGCTTCATCATCTTTTTCGATGTTGCTAGGAAATGGATCAATCATAATGTTGGTACCGCTAAACTTATTGTGATCGCTAGCGGCATCATCATCGTCTTTCGTAATCTCGCGCAAGTACTTTTCTGTTACTTCAAAGGGTTCGTTGTTCATCATGCCCCCATCAATGTGCAAGGAGCGGTAGGGGTCGTCTATTTCCAGCTTTGTTCCCTCATCTGCCCCAGGGTTAATAAGGATGTGCTTTTCAAGGTATTTCTTATCTCGCTCTATGATGCGCGATTCTAACCCGGCAGGAAATGCTCCCGTAGCCATGGTAGCATTGAGCAATACCTTTAAGTTTTCGCCAGTGGTAAAGTTAATGGGTATGCGCTCGTTGTCTTCGTGGTTGTTGAGCTGAAAGTGCCCAAAGTCTCTATGATTGCGGGTAATGTGTTCGTTGGTACTATCGGCCCCTCCCTGGAAACGCACACGGTAACGGATGCCTGTTAAATTACTTTCCGACAAGATGATTTGCAGCTTGCCAGAGATGTAAGCTTTGTTAATCTGCTGGTTTTTGTTGACCACTACCCGCTCAGCAATCTTTTCAATGAATTGAGAGTTGAAGATGGAGCGCACCCCGTTTTGGGCGATGTCTGATGCATTGAGCAAATCTTTCATCATGTCGGTGCGGGTCATGTTTACCCACGAGTGGTACAACACGTTCTTTTCCTTGTACTTCTCGTCGTTGCGCTTATCAAGGGTAATGGGAGGGATACCATCGTGCAGCCCGGCAGTGGTAATGGCTCCCGACATGCCTCCGGCAGAAGTGCCACAAAACAAATCGATGACTACATTGTGCGTAGGTACCTCTTCTCCTGCTGCCTTTGCTTGCTCCCATCGCTCCAATGCTTCCAACAAATAATCAATTACTCCTGCTGTATAGGCTCCTGCAGATACTGCCCCCGCCATAGTAATGCCCAGGTGAAAGGTATTTTTCTCTTTGTTGTATGTGGTTGAAGATTGCCAGGCCATGGGTTTTCGTGTTGTGTTTAACGAATATAAACCTATTGGTTTTCTGATGGAAATGAAATGGGTAAAAACACGTATTTTACCCCGCCTTTTTGGGGGAGTACTGCTTTTGGTGGGTATTAAGTGTATGGCAGGGTAACCTACTCTCCAAAGTCTTCGAAGTTGCCACCGCGGTTGCCTGCTTTTTTCTTTTGGTTGATGCGGTAGTTAAAGCTAAGGGTAAATTGCCTGGAGCGCCACTGAAATTCCGATTCGTTGTAAAAATTATCGCCACTTATAGCAAACCTTCGCTTGCGGGTATTCAGCATGTCGCGAGCACTAAAGGTAATGGTGCCATTGCCTTTCAATACATCCAATCCAAATCCGGCATCCCAGTTGTAAGAGCTTCGGTGCCTGCCTTGAGTAGAGTTGCGTGGCGAATCGTATTTGAACGATGTTTGCAAACTAAACTTGCGCTGGAAGTTCCACTTCGAGCTTACCCGGGTGCTCCAGGCATAGGTATCGGCCGAGTAGTCGGTCCCTTCCCATTCGCCATCGGTAATTTGGCGAAAGAAGTTATAGCTACCACTGAGGTTCCACCACTCTTTTACCTCGTACGAGCCCGAAAATTCGATGCCATAGGCATTGCGAATGCCTATGTTTTGAGGGATGATGCGACTTGCCCCAGTAGAGTCGGTAGTAAAAATACGATCAATTACTCCAGTAGAATAGCGATAATAAAAACTGCTGAGTAACGACCCTTTTTCCCATTGTTTTAAATAGCCCATCTCGTTGGAGTGGGTGTATTCGGGGTTGAGGTTGGGGTTGCCTCCAAACAGGTTTCGAGAGTCGCTAAATCCTACAAAGGGCAATAACCACCAGAAGCGTGGCCTACTAATTCGTCGGCTATAACTTAACTGTAAAAAATGATCTTTTTTAAACTCGTACGAAAAGTGGGCACTGGGAAACAGGTTAAGGTAGTCGCGTTGGTTCACCTGGTTGGTAGCCCTAAGGTTGGTGGTTACATCCGAATACTCGGCCCGAACCCCCAGTTGGTACGATAAGTTGCCTGTTTTGGTGCCTGCCATTACATAGGCGGCATAAATGTCTTCGATGTATTCAAGGTCGTTGTTAAACCCTTCCAGTATGGCCCATTGTGCATCATTATCCAGCTCTTCCACCTTGTATTTGTTGTTAATGGTACGCAAATTGGCCTTCCCTCCTATTTCAAACATGCCTTCTTCACCAAAGGGGTGGGTATAGTCGGTTTGAAAGAGGTAGCGTTCTTCGTTTTCGGTGTTGCTGGTACGCTGGTTTAAATTGGGAACGGTAGCGTCATCACTTACTTCTATCAGTTCCGAAGCTTCCAGGTCTTCGCTGTCAATGTACTTAAAGTCGATGGTCAATAACTGATCTTCCTTTTCGAAGGTTTGCCGGTAGTTGATGGCCAACTCTTTATTGACTTTATCTTCTTGTTCATCTTCATCGCGCACCACCGTTTGTGTGGCCTGTCCTAGCGAGTTGTAGTCTTTATACACCAATTGCGCATCGTTGCTACCATCGGAAATGCTATACATGCCTGCAAAAGTAAGGGTGGTTTTGTCGGTAAGGTATAGGTCGGTACCCAGTCGCATGTTGTTGGAAAACCCTCCCCGGGTGTGGGTGCGTGTACGGTCGTAGCTAAAGGTGGTATCGGCATCGAAGTATTGTTGGTACGATTTTCCCGATCCGGGGCGTTCTCGCAACCTTACGCCATAGCTGGTAAACAGGTTGAATGCTTTGCGCCGTATGTTCAGGTTAAATGCTCCTCCATAGTTATCAGGATAACCGGCATTCACATCTATCGATCCGTTGATGCCTTTGCGTTTTTCTTTTTTTAGTACAATGTTAATGATGCCTACTTCTCCTTCAGCATCGTATCGGGCCGAAGGGTTGGTAATTACTTCTACCTTTTCTACCATGTCGCCTTGCAACTGGCGCAGTGCATCGGTACTGCTAATGCCGGTTAGGCCTGATGGTTTACCATCGATGAGGATGCGCACATTTTCGCTTCCCCGAAGGCTTACATTGCCTTCTACATCAACTGTTACCGAAGGAATGTTGTCGAGCACCTCGGCTGCATTGGCTCCTTTGTTGCTCATGTCTTTGGCCACATTAAATATCCGCTTATCGAGCTTCAATTCCATTTGCGATTTCTCGGCTTCTATCACTACTTCATTTAGCAGCTCAGCGTCGGCCTGCAAGGCAATTTCCCCAAGGGCTACATCTTTATTGGTCACTGTAATGTTGGCCATGGTTTTGGTACGGTACGATAAGAAACTTATTGCCAGGTAGTATTTCCCTGAATGGGCATCAATGGTAAAGGTGCCCGCTGGGTTGGTGGCTGCCCCTGCTACTAACGAGGAGTCGCTGCTATTATAAAGTGCTACTGAAGCATAAGGAATACCATCGCCATTTTCATCGTATACAGTACCCGTAATTTTAAGGCCTTTGTTCGATTGTGCTGTAGTGGTAATGCTAAGCACCAGCAAGAAAATAAATAGGCACACCTTTTTCATGAGGTGCAAAGATAGTGGTTTACCGTTGCTTTAAAAGAAAGAGAGGGGCTCGTGGCCCCTCTTTCTTTATACAGTCTCTTCTTTGTTGGTATTTCCATCGTCTAGCGATGGAGCATCAGGTACTTCTGGCATGTCGGGAATAACCGATTCAGGAGCAGCTTCAGTTGATGCTTCAGCTACTACTGCTTCTTCCACGTCGGCAGGCTCGCTGGTGGCAGCAGCTTCAGGAATTTCAGTTACTACCGGAGCTTCCTTTGGCACTTCAGTTGTGCCCCCCGGCATTAAGGCAGCAGCCACTGCTTGTGCTGCAGGCCTGTTTTCAGGCGAATAGGCCTTGTGAAACTTGGCCTTAAAAGGCTGATCGCTTCCGGCAATAGTAATGTGGGTAAACAAAGCCCCGGTAGAAGTGGTTACTTCTCCTCCAGCATTACCTATAGAATAGGTCCAGGCTTCTTTCATTTTCATGGTACCACTTACACGCAAAATCAATACCCGTTTATTGGTAACAGCTACCAGGTAATGCTTGGTCATTAAGGCTACGGCAATAACTCCCGGAATAATTGCCAGCGCAATGAATAAAATAATCAGCCCAATGTGGGGCTGTTTTACACCATAGGCGGCATGAATAATTTGTTCGCCTTCATCCAGGTGTGGAGCAATCGAATCCAATACCTTTTGATGTCGTTTAGATGCAGTCATGATCTTTTGTTTAATACAGTTAATAAATTGTTGGTTAGTGGTACGGGAGTAAAAACAATGATTAGCGGCATAAATATATAACTTTAGCAGCAAAAAGCACAGGAGTCGGTAGTTTTACAACAGTAAAAAAAGGTATTTTTGTGATTGAATGGATAGCATTACCTCTCATATAGAACATCATTTCCCACAACTGTGCGATGAAGAATTGTTGGCAGAATTAGCCGCTGAAGCTACGCTTAAGCAAGTGCCGGCAGGTACCACTATTATGGACATTGGCAGTACTATAAAGATGATGCCTCTTGTTACCCGTGGTGCCATCAAAGTAATGCGCGAAGATGATGAGGGCAATGAATTGCTCTTGTATTTTTTGTACCCAGGGCAAAGTTGTGCTATGAGTGTGCAATGCTGCATGGCTCATGTGCCCAGCCAAATAAGGGCCATTGCAGAAGACGATACGGAAATGATTGCCATTCCGGTGCAGTTTATCGATAAATGGATGCAAACCCATGCTTCGTGGCGCAATTTCATTTTGCAAACCTATAGCAATCGGTTTAACGAATTGTTGCAAACGGTAGACAGTGTGGTTTTTCAACAGCTTGATGAGCGATTGCTGGCTTACCTGCAACAAAAAGCACAAATTGCACAAAGTCCTATTTTGCAAACCACCCACCAGGACATTGCCTATGACCTGCACAGCTCGCGCGAGGTAATTTCGAGGTTGCTCAAACAGCTGGAAAAGCACGGAAAAATTAAGTTGGGCAGAAACAAGATTGAGCTTGTGTAACCCAGGTCACTGAAATTCCCTTCCCTCCTTTTTATCTTTGTACAAAAAAAGAACAATGAAGTGGTTTGATCTTTTTGGTAATCGCGGTTATCGCATTAATGCCATGCTGGAGCGAGGTGCCGTAGTTGTTGATGTTCGCACTCCTCAAGAATATGCTGGTGGACATGTGAAAAATTCCATCAATATTCCATTGGATACGCTTTCTAAACATGTAACACGCATTCAGCAAATGAAAAAACCGGTGATTACCTGTTGTGCTAGCGGAATGCGCAGTGGCGTAGCTGCCAACCAACTTAAAAAACATCAAATTGATGTGGTTAACGGAGGGTCGTGGGCCACAGTGAACAAACATGTGTAGATGAAGGCATTTGTAGAGTGGATCAGTCAGCCATGGCCATGGTATGTAGCGGGGCCAATGATAGGGTTGATGGTGCCATTACTTTTAATATTATTGAATAAATCGTTTGGCGTTTCCAGTTCGTTGCGCCATTTCTGCGCCATGTGCATTCCCAACCGCATGGAATACTTTAAATACAATTGGCGGGCAGAGGGGTGGAACTTATTGTTTGTTGCTGCTATTGCAGGCGGTGCCTGGTTGGCTACCACTTTTATTCCTAATGCCAATCCTGTAGAAATTTCTGCGCAAACAACTGCGCAATTGCAAAGCATGGGCATTCATGACTTTACAGGACTGGCTCCCCAGGACATTTTTGGGTGGGAGCAATTGGGCACCCCTGTTTCCCTTATTGTGTTGTTGATTGGTGGCTTTTTAGTAGGTTTTGGCACCCGGTATGCCAATGGGTGTACTTCAGGGCATGCCATTATGGGATTGAGCCAGCTAAGCCCTGGATCGTTGGTAGCCACTGTTGGCTTTTTTATTGGAGGATTGATTGTGAGTTGGTGGATACTACCTTTTATACTACAACTGTTATGAAATTAGTCGTCGCTATACTGCTGGGAGGCATTTTTGGTATTGTCCTGGTAAAATCGGAAGTCATTTCCTGGTTCAGGATTCAAGAGATGTTTTGGTTTCAGGGGTTTCATATGTACGGAGTGATTGGCAGTGCCGTTGTGACCGGTGCTTTGTCGTTATTCATCATCCGTAAAATGCAATTGAAATCCCTTACCGGTGAGGAAATTCGTCCACGCCCAAAACCTTTCAATAAGGTGGGCAATCTTGTGGGAGGTATCTTCTTTGGATTGGGCTGGGCCCTCACTGGTGCATGTCCTGGCCCCCTTTACGCCTTAGTGGGGTCGGGGTATGCAACATTACTCATGGCTATTGGTGCGGCACTACTTGGTGTGCTTACCTATGGTGCCTTAAAACGCTACTTACCTCATTAACTTATGAAACCGTTGCCATTGCTCATCATCCTCTGCTTTACACTTGGGCTGGCACCATTTTATCCCGAGCCTCATTTATGGGGTAAATTGAAATGGGTAGCTGGTGGTGCTGTAGGCATGTCGGGCACCGATTGGTTCGACCTGTTCTTGCATGGCTCGCCCTGGTTATTGTTGTTGGGGTATGGAATGTACCGGTTGGTGCGTAAATTTTCGCTTAGCTCTTAGCGGGCATCTCCCAATAAAAATCGCACTCTTCTTCCTTTATTGGCGGCCGCATGAAATAGGTTTGCATGTCGTCGGGCTCCGGCTCGGCAAGGTATCGAAAACAGTGTTCTTTTAAGGGGCACTCCTCCCCCATGCACATGGTAATATCGGCCATAATCATTGCATAAAAAAAGGGCGCATCAAGCGCCCCTTCCGAGAAATAGCGAGAAGTGGTTATTTCTTTACCACCTCCTTAGTAACTTTTTGTCCTTTGCAAGAAACCTCTACTTTGTAGGTTCCAATAGGGTAATTAGAAGTGTCTATTTCGTTGGTTAACTCACCATAAAGGTTCAACTCGTGGGTATACACCAGCTTGCCTCCGTCGTTAAACACTTCCATTAAAATTGTTTGTTGATCTGTAGTGGTCACATCTATTTTTAGCATGTTGTCCACTTTTTGGGGGATGGTAGCTTTAAAAAACTCCTCTTTTTCCCCACCATCGATACCACTGATCGGAGCGGCATTTATTTGCAAGCATAGTAGCGCTGCAAACACGGTTAGTAACAATGTTCTCATTGACCTTAGTTTAGTTAGCAGTGTTAAAATTCGCAGGGTTAGCAGCCTGCAGGCTTTAACAACCTTTTTAGTTAGTTCAAGGGGCTTTAATCAATTGCGGAAGCACGAATGCCTTTCTGGAGCAGGGATACTCCGTACAAACAACACACTTTGAATGGGTTAAAGCATTTGAAATGTACTGCAAATTATTCGGCTTTGCAAAATTTCACCTGTTTTTCAACAGGGTAAGTACTGGAATAATTCACAAAGTTATTAACATCGACAGGAGTAATAATAAGAACGACGAATATGGTTTTTTATTGCGACGAACAGCGGAAACGTTTACCCAGCAAGGAATTCTCATCAATTGACTTTAGCGATCAATCTGCCCTTTATGCCCTCATGCCAATGGCTTTCTTGTTGTTGTGACAACGGTTATATTTTCCGTATGTTTGGTTAAATCTAACACTAACCACTATGCATTTTTCTTCACCATTATTCATTGCTCTTGTTGTTTTTATTATAGGATGCGGCTCTCCCGAAACACCTACCAACGATGTTCCTGATAGTACTGACACTACTGCGGTAGTTCCTTCCGGGAAGTTCCTCAACCTTTCCGACATCCATTTCGATCCGTATTACGACACTTCTTTGATGCAGCAGTTGATGGCTGCCGACGCTTCGGAATGGCAAGCCATCTTCGAAAGCTCTTCGATTACTACGTTAAGTACCTATCATGCCGATGCCAACTACCCTTTATTGATTTCATCCATCAAAAAGATGAAGGCAGAAATCCCTAATCCTGATTTTATCATGGTTTCGGGCGATTATTTAGCGCACGAGTTTGAATCGAAATTCGAAAAACATGCCCCTTTGGCCCATGCCACCGATTCGGCAGAAGGCTATGCCCCGCTACATAGCTTCATTAACAAAACCATTGCATTTGTTTGGGGGTTGTTCGAACAATACTACCCCAACGTTCCAGTGTATGCTGCGTTGGGCAACAACGATGCTTATTGTGGCGATTACATGATACAACCCAATGGTGGTTTCTTATCTATGTCGGGCAACGTATTTAAGGGCATGCTACAGCACAGTGCGCATGGCCTGGGTTCGTTCGATACTACCTATCCCGTTGGTGGTTATTACGCCATTCCCAGTACGGTTAATCCAAAATTGAAGTTTGTAGTACTCAACACCATCTTAATGGCCGATGGGTATAACAATAGTAAGTGGACAGTTTTTTGCACTCCTGCCGACCTTGGCCCTAACAGTGCCGACCCCGGGTTGGAAATGTTGCAATGGTTTAAGCAACAGTTGGAGGAAGCCCGTACACAAAACGAAAAGGTATGGGTAGTACAGCACATTCCTCCTGGCATTAACGTATACCCTTCATTGCCCACAGGCAGCGAATGTGTAGGCGATACTTCCTACTTTTTTACCGCTGAATTCAACACCAAATATTTGCAAATTATTAACGATTATGCCGATGTTATTGCCACCAACATGGCAGGGCATTATCATAAAGATGATTTCAGGCTCATTAGAAACGATGCCGGGCAGGTAGTGTCTTACATGCATGTGCTGCCTTCCATTAGCCCCATTTACGACAACAACCCCGGGTTTGAGGTAGTTGACTACGACCCTGAATCGGGTGCATTGAATAATTATACGGTGTACTATGTGAATGTGGCCAATTCGCCTGAAATGAGTGCCGCCACCTGGGCATTAGAATACCGGTTTGATGAGGTATATGGCACTACGGGCATCAATACAACCTCTTTAACGCAAGCTTTTGAGCAGTTAAAAACCGACACCACCTTGCAGCAGCAGTACATGCTGTATTACCCTGTAAGCGATACTGCTGCCTATGCTGGCGATCTGGCCGATTTTAAATTTTATCACTGCGGCATGGGATACATGACAAAAAGCTCTTATGCCGATTGCTGCTGTAATTAGGATAAAGGACCTGGGCAATGTTAGAAGTGATGGTGTGACTGCCTCTATAGCTATTGGGATGCCTGTGTTGGAGTGGAGTAAGGGTCAGAGAGGGTATAACTGGACTCCTGCCTGCGCAGGAGTGAAGTAAGGGTAATATGGAGGGTGCACTGTCCCGATAGCCATCGGGGTGCCTGCGCAGGAGTGGAGTAATGGTAATATGAGGGGGCGTTAGTGGTAATAAAGTAAATGCGGACGTACTGAGTCAGCTTGCCTTGAGGTAACAAAAGAAAGTGTGGTTAAAAGAGTGTGCAACTGTCCCGATAGCCATCGGGGTGCCTGTGTTGGAGTGGAATGTGCCTATGTATTTTGTACCTTGTTCCTATGCGCCAGGAGGAATTGATTGCCATTACCAAGAGAATGCCCGCCCCCAATGCCGATGTACTGGCGCTGCAACATCTTCTCCTTCATCATCATTTTGTGAATTATGGCGTGGAAGAAATAGAAGCCACCTTACAACACATAGCCTTGAACGAAGACATTGGCTTTGACGAATTGTTGTTTGAACATCAGCCCTGGAAAGGTGCTGCTACCATTACCGTTGTTTTTTTAACCGAGGAAGTGGTATTGTCGAAAGCAGATTTAATGGCCTTTTTACGCTTATTGCTCAACAACATTGCTACTTATCAGCAAAAAAAATCCCAACCATAAACCGGTTGGGATCTTGCGTAAGGTTGGTAGGGTTTATTCCGTTTTCATCATTAAGTAATGTACTTTAAACATGGAGGCGTGTTGTTCATCTCCATGATCCATGTGGCCGCTGCCATCACCACGTCCCATGCCACTTCCATCGCCTTTCCCACTTCCTGAACCATCGCCCTTGCCATGTTCTTGCATCATAAACTCATGGGCCTTGGTCATGGCGGCATCCATGCTTTCGCTGTGGTTATTAGCAATGGCCATCAGGGCATCGAATTCTGCTTTGTATTGCTCCATAATTTGGTCGCGGTTGGTATGGTCGTGCTCCAGGCCTTCCATTTTTGTACGCACTTCAGCAATGGTGGCCTTTTCTTCTTCAGAAAGTGCTTCTTCCAGCGCTTTACGGTCGTCTTTTAAATGCTCTAATGCCATGGCATGCATGCCCATGTTGCCCATACCGCTGCCTTCTCCATGTACGTGTTCCTTGCCTGCAGTGCATGCCCCACAAGTACAACCGTTTTTACATACTTCTTCGTTGTCGCAAACACAAGCTCCATTGCCACAAGCAGGTGCTTTATTTGCACAACAAGCTTTGCCTTTACTGCATCCTTCCTTGTTGGCGCAAGAAGCACCATCTTTAGCACATGCCGTGCTATCGGCCTGGCATTCGGTTTGACAAGCAGCATTATCGCCACTGCACGAACCTGAATTGCAACAGGTATAACAAGCAATGAGCAAACAAACTACAGTAGTTAGTATCGAAGTGATGATAGAAACAAGTACGGTCTTTTTCATGTGTTAAAGTTTAGGGTAAAGCTAATGATTTCTTATGAAGGTTGAATTTCTTGCGCTCGTTTTTGTTGCACCATTTGGCGCAGCAATAAAAAGATGCCTATAAGCAGCATCAATGCTGTAATGTAATGCACCACCGAATTAACGACCGACCAAAACATAGCAGACGCTCCGTATTCAGCAGGTGTCATACGCAAGGAAGCATATACCCCTTGCGTATAAATGCTTGGCAAATGGTATAAAAACTCGATAAGGGTGGAAAGCATAATGAGCAACCATCCACTGGTACGAAGTTTAACATAACCAATGATGCCAACCGTAGCAAACCCTCCTTTAATTAGCAATGAGAATACGTATGCTCCCAACACCAGTAGCGACATGTTTACCTCATCGGCCATCATATGTTAATGGTGTTGGTATTGGCAGTGCTGTCGTTCATTTCGGGTTCCAGCTGGTAATAGCTCATGGCTTGCAGGGCCTGCTCTGGTGTTAGCTTTTCCAACTGCACTTGTTGCAACACCGCTTCTGCCGGGTAAGTGGCCCGCCACATGAGTAAGTTATATACCTCTATTTGAGTGTAAATATCTACTTTATGTGCTTCGTTATATGCTTCAAAAGCTTGCGCCATGTGGTACCACACGTTGATTTCCTTTTCAGGGTCGGCTTCTCGCTTCATGTCTTTTACCCATTCTTCTTCCGGGTAATAGTCTACCTGCCCAAATACCTTCGAAAAGTAGCTGATCTTTTCCAACTGTTCGGGGGTTAACTCATCCTGCTGCACCGGCCCCAGGGTATAATCTTTCTCATCAAAAGCCACGTCTGTTTCAGTTGCTTCAGGAGCAGAACAGGCTATTGCCATCAAAACTAATGCGATCATAAAATACTTCATGCGGTTTCGAAGATAATGAATGTTTATAGGGTAACAGTCCTATTTACAATAGGTTATACACCGATTAACTGTTAATAACTGTACTACTAACGTGCAAAAGAAGGTGATGGTATTCGTAAAAAATCATCGTTGAACTTTTAATTTCTTATTGAACCAATCTATTACCGCTTTATTTAACACTTCCTTTTTGTTGGTAAAAAAATGATCGGTATCGTACTGTTGAAGCTCAAAGTCGTAACCAATTGCAGCCAGTTTCTCCCCCATTTGCACCGATTGTTGGTAGTTAACCCGCTGATCTTTTGTTCCACACAATAGCAACAAGCTGCTTTTATTCAATTCCTCTGCCCAAAATATGGCCGATCTTTTTTGCAGTTCTACTGTTTTGTTTTCGTAATAGTTAGGAACGCATTCTGCCAGTACTTTTGTTTCTATAATTGGTCGATCTGCAATGGTGTTAAACAAGTTGGAAGGGCCATTTCCTATTACCGCTGCTTTTATTTTATTCGATTTTTTCAAGGCCAAATAGGTCATCATCCCCCCTCGCGACCAACCGTACATTCCCATCCGACTTGTGTCTGCTTTTTCTACAGCACCAATGCCTTCCATCAAAGCAAGTACATCATTTATTTCAGCACCTCCAAATTCATCATTAGTCCTGTAATTGCTTCCTACAATCACATAGCCTTCTTTCGATAACCTGGAGGTATAGTTGATCATCGTTTCAAGGGTTAGTGGGGCAAAGTTACGATTGCCTCCGCGGTTAAAAACTACCACCGGAAACTTTCCATCTTCTTTAGGGGTTATTAGCAACGCTTTTACTACCAGCGAGTCGCTTTGGTATCGAAGCATGAAGAAGTTTAAGTTATGAAGGTGTTGGTATACTGGTTGGAGTGTATCGTTGGTGGCTATTTTACTCCAAACGGGGGTTTGCGCCAGGTCAATGGCTTTTTTAGATATTATTCGTCCGTTTTGAGCAAATGCAATGCTGGATAAAAGCACTAAAATTAGTGTGGTAACTCTACCCATGGCTGCCTGATGCTAGCGCTGTGTCCATGAGGGCATAAAAAAACCATCGAATTCACGAAGCAGGTTCAACAATGGTTCTACTTCTGCATCTCCATCCATAACACGAGTAAAGAAGGCACTTATTGAGCTGGTGGAAGGAAATATATCGTTTTCCGCTATGATGTGACGAACCCGTGGTATAAGTACAAATTGCAACCATTGTTCAGGGCTCATGGTTTTCATACCGAAGGCTCCCATGTTTACGAATTTCTCTTCCGGTAGTGGCGTGGCATCCCAGCGTCCTATGCGCTTGAGTTCCGCTTCAATTTCGTCGAGCTTTTGCGCTACTTGTTGATAGTCGGGTTTCATAACAGTGTTTTGCTGGTTAAAAATAACAAATTACATCGTTAACTGTACTCCAACAATTCAATTTCAAAAGTGAGGTATTCGTTGGGCCTTACTGGTGGCTCTCCTTTTCGGCCATACGCCAACTTTGGAGGGATGACAAATTGAGCGGCCTCTCCTACCCTAAGCATCATTACTGCCTCATCAAAGCCACGAATGGCATGGCGCCCCAGGATGTATTTATATGGGGCTTCGGCGGGGGCATGCAAAAAGCGGCCTTTATTCGACAAAAAGCCGGAATAGCTTAGGTGTACTTTGTACCCCGGTTTCATTTTCTTGCCCTTTGGGTTGCGCTTTAAATAAACAAATTTGAGGCCCGATTTCAGTGTGTATAATGGCTTGGCAGTTTTTACTGGCTTAGGAAAGGGAATGACCTCTAACAGTTCTATTTCGTAGATGAGTGTTGTATTGGGTGGTATAGGCCCCATACGCACTTTGCCATACGCCAATTTGGGAGGAAGGGTAAATATTGCTTTGTCTCCAACACGCATTAGTAGCAATGCTTCTTCCCAACCTTTTAATGTTTCGCCTACTCCTATTCGCAATCGTAAAGGTTTGTTGCGTGGTACAGAGCTGTCGAATGTTTTGCCGTTGGTAAATTTTGCAGTAAAATGTACCGCTACTTCATCGCCTGGCAAGGGTTGCTTGCCATCACCATGGTGTAAGAAAACGTATTTTAATCCACTCTTAGTAACAGTTTCCCCCATCAATCCATTTTCGATTAAAGTTAAAATAAAATTCGAATATCAAATGGCTGTTGGTACTACTCAGTAATGGCCATTAACTCGATGTCGAAAGTAAGGGTGCTGTTGGGCGGAATTACTGGCGGGTAGCCCGCTTCACCATAGGCCAGGTGTGGTGGAACAATTAATTTTATGCGTTCTCCTACCTTCATCAGTGCTACTCCTTCATCCCATGCTGTAATCACTTCTTTGGCTCCAAGGGTAAAGCTATAGGTTTCTCCACCTTTTAAAATGGAGGAGTCGAAAATTTGTCCGTTTTGAAAGTAACCTGTGTAGTGCACCGCTACCTTTTGTCCCGGTTGAGGAAAGTCGCCATCACTTTCTTTCACGATGTGGTAAGTAAGGCCCGACTCGGTGGTGGTGCCTTCATCCTTTGTTTTAAAGGGATAATCAATGACCTCTACCAATTCCATTTGAAAAATCAAGTCGGCATTGGGGGGCACAAGGTTTAAAAATCCTTTTGCGCCATAAGCCATGTGCGATGGAATGGTGAGTCGGCACAGTTCTCCTTCTTTCATCAATTTTAGCCCTTCTTCCCAGCCTTGCACTACCATGCCCCCGCCTACTACTACCCATAGGGGTGCTCCACGATCGTACGAACTGTCGAATTGCTTCCCATCTTTCAATAACCCTGTGTAATGTACACGCACCAGGTCACCATCTACAGGCATACGGCCCGTACCTTCTTGTAATACTTCGTGTTTCAGTTGTGGCAATTCAGGCTGTACGGTTTCAACCGGGATGGTTGCCGGCTGGTCGGAGCTTGAATCGCATCCCCAAAATGCTAATAAAACAGCTGCAAACAAGGCTTTTTTCATCATTGTATTTCTTTAAGTTCAACATCGTATACCAGGGTGGTATATGGAGGCACAATTAAGGTATTAGATCCCTTGCTTCCAAAACCAAGTTGCGAAGGAATAATGAGTTTTGACTTTCCTCCTACGCGCATTTGGCGCAATCCTATTTCAAATCCTTCTATTACCTGGTCTTCTTTTCCGAGTCTAAATTCTAATTGTTCACCCGAATCGTAGGTAGCATCAAACAAATCACCATTCACAAAATGCCCTTCGTAATCTACCACCAAAATATCGCCATTTTGGGGCATTCTTCCTGTTCCTGCTCGCTCTTCCACGTAGTAAATTCCATCGATGTAGTGCCTGTCTTTATCCAATTCCAATTGATCGATGAATTGTGCCAACAGCTCTTGCTCGTCCATTTCCTCGTCCGTCATTTCCAAAAGTATGGCTTCTACATATTCTTTTTCCGATTGTATTTTCAGCAGTTTGATGTTCACTTTTACTTGCTGGATGTGTTTTAGCCACGGGGGTCGGGCTATTTCCGGCCACTGCATAAAAAAGGCATTGGCATCTAGCACAAAAGTGGCACTATCGCCTGCTTTAAGCAGTTGCAATCCTTCTTCCATGCCTCCTTTTACTGCTGCGTCGTTGATTTGCATGACGGAGGTTTCCCCCTCTTCTACAGGATGAATAATGATGGAATCGCTGAGGGTGAGGTAGGTCGCTCTTACCGTTAGGTAATCGCCTTGCTGCGGTATACGTTCGCCATCGCCCAGGTAGTGCAATTGGTATTGCAATCCACTTTCGGTGGTAGAGTATCCGGCATCATCTACCTTACTTTCTTCGGCACATGCACTTATAATAAATGCCAATAACACTATGTAAATCGGAGCTTTCAAAAGGTTATGGGTGACGTAATCCAAGCAGTTCTATGTCGTAAATCACAGTAGATCGAGGAGGTATTCGCTGGTCGTCGCCAACCAACCCATGGGCACGGTGCGATGGGAGAATAATGATGGCTTTATCGCCTTCATGGAGGTAGGTCATGCTTTCGTGCAAGCCGCTTTCTACTTCATCCATGCCAATTAAAAATTCGTAAGAGCCAGTAGAGTCTGAGCTGTAGCACACCGTACCATCTATAAGACTAATTTTAAAGTTTACAGTAGCCAGCATGCCTTCCTCTGCCTGTTGCCCCTCCCCTTTTTCGTATACCTGGTAACGAATGCCGGTTCCCGTTTTTACCACATCGAGGTTGTAGCGTTTTACATAGCCATCTATTTGCTCGTTTTCAATTTGTGCGGCACTTTTATTCTCATCAATAAGTGGATCTTTGATGTCGTTGTAATCTACATGCACGGGATCTTCGTTAGTGCATGCCCCCAACAGCAATACCATCAACATTCCATATAACCACTTTCCTTGCATGTTGTATTAACTGTTTAACGCTTCTTTATATTGTGGCAATAGTGCCTCCAACTGGGCAATGGCTTCCGCAATGGGTTGTTGTACCGCACCTCCAGCAGCATTGGTATGCCCCCCTCCATGAAAGTGGTCGCGGGCCAGTTGATTTACCGAAAAGTTGCCTTTTGAACGAAACGACAGTTTGGTAAGGGCTCCTTTTTCGGAGATGAAAACCGCCATTTTAATGCCTTTGATCGACAGGCCGTAGTTGACCAGTCCTTCGGTATCACCCTTTTTATAGTTGAATTGCGCCAGCTCTTCCTCGCTTAAACTAATGATGACGGTGTTGTATTCAGGGTAAATCTTCAATTTCTCTCCCAATGCATAGCCCAATAGCTTTAGGCGTAGGTACGTATTGCTGTCGTATACATTGTTGTGTGCTGCAGCATTGCTGGCACCCGCATCGATCAATGCCGCTGTAATGCGATGCGTTTTTGAAGTGGTAGAAGGGAAACGAAACGAACCAGTATCGGTCATAATACCCACATACAAACAGTTGGCAATGTTGGCATTCAACAAGTGGGTTTGCTCCAGGACTTCCATAAACTCATATACCAACTGTGCAGTAGAGCACGAAGCTGTATCGGAAAAGGTGTAATCGGCAAAGTCGTGCGGTTGTTGGTGATGATCGATCATTATTTTAATGCCGGTAGCAATGTGTACATAATGCCCCAACTTATCGATGCGCGATAGATCGTTGTAGTCAAGGCTAAACAGCACATCGGCAGCTTCTGTTAGTGCAATGGCTTGTTCTGTTTCGGTATCGAAATGAACCACTGTATCGTTGCCGGGTAACCATTGCAAAAATTCAGGATAGTTGTCGGGTACCACCACATTTACCTCATGCCCCAACTGTTGTAGGAAATGGCTTAACCCCAGCGAGGAGCCTATGGCATCGCCATCGGGCGATTTATGGGTGGTTATGACCACCTTTTTGGGACTGTTCAATAATTCAGCTACCGCTTTGATGTCGTTTGCTTCAAATGTCATAAGGCCTTTTTCGATCTGTGTTCAAAAGTAAGCAATGTCGTAAAATTAACCGCACAATGGGAGCAAGGTTTTATACGAAGTGCTTTGGGAGAGAGGGATAGGGTGATGTGAGGAGGGAGTATGTAGTAGTGAGTATACAGGAGTATGTATTAAAGTACACGTCGTTGCGATCCGCCCCAGGCGGAGAAGCAAGCTCCCAAGGCACCTTTGCTGGTAATGGGGAAAATAGGGCGCCTGACGGCACAAGGAATAAGGTGATGTAAGGGGCGTGTTAGTGCCCAGATAGCCACTCGGGAGATATGGTGCGAAAGCGAGTGTCTGAGTGTTTTGCGTGAACAGCGTGAACACAAAAAGTATCCCTGCCTGTCGGCAGACAGGGAAGACCGAGCGTGAGTGTGATGAAGGGACGTGAGAGTGAGTATGTAGTAGTGAGTATACAGAAGTATGCATTAAAGTACACGTCGTTGCTGGTGCCCCGATAGCCATCGGGAGCCTACGCAGGAGTGAAAGCCGTGGGTAAAGCATGGCATGGTCATGGGTAAAGCATGGCATGGTCATGGGTAGAACATGGCATGGTCGTGGGTCAACCATGGCATAGTCATGGGTAAAACATGGCATAGTCGTGGGTAAAGCATGGCATGGTCATGGGTAGAACATGGCATGGTCATGGGTAGAACATGGCATGGTCGTGGGTAGAACATGGCATGGTCGTGGGTAGAACATGGCATGGTCGTGGGTAGAACATGGCATGGTCGTGGGTAGAACATGGCATGGTCGTGGGTAGAACATGGCATGGTCGTGGGTAGAACATGGCATGGTCGTGGGTAGAACATGGCATGGTCGTGGGTAAAGCATGGCATAGTCGTGGGTAGAACATGGCATAGTCGTGGGTAAAGCATGGCATGGTCGTGGGTAGAACATCACATAGTCATGGGTAAAACATCATGTGGTCATGGGTAAACATTGAAAGCCCATGGGTCAACCATCAACGTTCATGGGTAAACATTGAAAAGTCAATGTTTACCCTACAGCAGATTATACGGTATTAAAAACCAATGAATGCCTTTTAATTCAAGAAAAAACACCTTTCGTTTTTCACTCTAGCGTTTTGATCATCCAAAAGTTGCAACCACCATGGCCAGTGGCACCCATTGGGGCTTCTAAAGGAGTAAACCCAAACCCCGAATACATGGCCCTGGCTTTTTCCATGCCTGCCAATGTTTCGAGGTAGCATTGCAAATAGCCCACTTCTTTGGCAAAATCAAGGCATTTGGCCAACAGTTTGGCTCCTAATCCAAGTCCGCGTGTTTCGGGTAAAAAGTACATTTTTTGAAGTTCACACACCGAGGCATCACCTCCCCGCAAAGGCCCCAGTCCACCACCGCCCACAATTTTCCCGTTGTTGACCACCACAAAATAACGCGAACGGGGTTCCTGGTAGGTCTCATACATCCGGTCGGTTTCGGGATCTACATAAGCAAAACCGGGCTTGTTGGCTCCAAATTCGGTGAGAACTGCGCGAATGGTATGTGCCAGGTATGGATTGTCTTCGGGCTGTACCTCACGTATTTCGTATTGTTGCAGCATCCTGGCACGATGCAATGCTTTGGTGTAAAGGGTTAAGCCTTCTATTACCGTTTGCTGTTGTTCGTTTTCCAGCAAAGCGAGTGCTCCTTGCACCAGGTCGTTGTGCCGACGGTGCAATTCTGATAGTTTTACTCGTCCTAAAGGCGTTAAGCTCAGTAACCGTGCACGTTTGTCTTGCGCATCAGGCGCCATGGCTACCCAATTGTTGTTCACCATGTTTTTTACCGTTCTACTCATGGTAGAGTTATCTACATGCAACAATTCCGCTAATGTTTTGATGTTGAGTACCCCATGTTTTTCAAGCTCTACCAAAATATGCCCTTGCGCCAGGGTAATGCCATAGCAGCCATCAAGTAGCCCTAGTTCTCTTACCAATCCACGACTAATTGCTCTAATAGGGGCGATGTGCGTTGATGAAGGAAGTATTTGCTCCATATAAGTGTATTTTACAATTATTTATATGTATAATACAAGTATATAATTAATTCAATTGAAAAACAAACTGTTTTACAGACAGTTAACGGCAATCACCTTATTGGATTATTCACCCTGTTTGTTTCGATTTCACCCATGCATCACCGGCTTTAATTTCAAATTTCCCGGTATCGAGGTCATTGCCAATGGGTTGTGCCCTTCCTCCCAGGTGTTCTTTTAAGAATTGTTCGCCCAATGCCCAAAAGCTAACCCAGCTGCCCGGCTGGCGGTAATCGTGCGGCTCGTCGGGGTAAACGGTATAAATAACTTCTTTTTTGTGTTGCTGCAATGCTGCTACCAGTGCATCGCTTTGACTTTGTGGGGTGCGATCGTCTACACCGCCATGGGTAAGGTATAGCGGCACTTGAATGTTGGCTGCATGTTGCGTGGGCGAGTGTTTTCTTACTTGTGCCAGCCCTGCTTCGGTTGTCATCTCTCCTACCCGTGTGCGCCATGTGTCGTTATTGGCAAAGGGCAGTTGGAGGAATGTTTCGAGGTTGTACACACCATACATGCCAATGCCACATTGAAAAAGGTCGGGTGCAAAAGTAACGCCAGCCAGGGTGGCGTAGCCTCCGTACGACCATCCCCATAGCCCAAGTTTGCTTTCATCGGCAATGTTTTGATCTACCACCCATTGAGCAATGTCAACAATATCGTGGTGCATGGCTTCGCCCCATTGTTTATTGCCGGCATCTACAAATGCTTTTCCATAGCCTTGCGCACCTCTAAACTCAGCGCGTACCACTGCATAGCCCCTGTTGGCTAGCAATTGCATAGAGCGGTTGGCAAACCAACTGTTGTTCAAATAGCCTACCCAGGGGCCACCATGAGGGTAAATTACTGTGGGAAGCGGCTGATCGGGTATGCCGTTGCCATCGGCATCGGAGCCGTGAGGCAAAAACACGCTACAAGGCAGCTTCAGTCCATCGCGAGCCTCTACAATAATGGGGTGGCGGTTGGCCAGGGTATACCCATCCAATTGTGGAACGCTGGTGAACAAGAATTCGAGGTGCTGTGCTGTTTTATCGTATACGTAGTACCGTGCAGGGCCTCCATCCATGTAGCGAATTAGCCATTTACTGTTGTCGGCACTCCGGTTTACAAAGCTTACATCGCCCGGATGTTGCGCTTCAATGTATTCGAAATCTGCCTGTATAGAGGCATCGAGGTAAAACCGCTCCAGCCCTTCGTAATAGGCCACTACTGCTTGCGGCATGCCTTCATTCGAAAAGGTAGCCCCAGCATATACCAGGTCGGCATAGTTACATTCGTACAACACTTCAACGGCTCCAGTATTGGTGTTTAGGGCTTTTAGTACCGCTTTATCCTGTCCTTTGTTATCGGAGTAATAAAGCGTATTGCCTGTAGCGCGAAACACCCCAGCCATTCTGCCTTCCATCCAATTGTAAGAAGCTACTTCATGTTTTTTTCCATGTGCATCTACCCGGTACAGGATGCGCCCTCCATTGGTATTATTAATGCCAGCACGCAATACCAATTCATCGTCAAAATAACAGCGATCAAACGCCTTGCTTCCCGGCACTGCTTCTGGTTTTCCATCCACCAACCGGTAGCACCCATCCATGCCTATAATATCGTCTACCACTTTAATCACAGTGCCGTGATTGGTGGTAGTTACAATGCCAATACGTTCGAACCAAAGGAAATCGTTGCCCACTGCTTCGCCAGCGGTATTGAGTTCCACCAACCAATCGCTGTTATCGCGGTTAAATACCGCCAGCAAGTTGCCAGAAGGCAGCCATTGCGCTTCCATCGGAGCCCCAAGGCTATCGTGTACTACTACCGGTGGGTGCTCTCCGGGGTGAAGCAACACCAGCTTCCGGCCATCTTCCGTATCGATATACGCCACCTGCTCGCCATTAGGACTGATTTGCACGGCCGACTTTTGGGCAAAATGAAAAAAGGCGTGTCGTGGGATGAGTGTTGTTTCAGTTGTAACAGATGTTGTATTTTGGGCGCAGGCATTCAACGCAAAGGCGAGTGCCAATAGTAAACCGGGAAATTTCATATGCTGCGTTTTGTATCAAGATAAGTATTCGTAAACGGTGCATGAATGACTTTCTGACAAGCGGAAACAAAAAAGGATAGATGGCACAAAAGATAATAGGTGTAATGGGGCCGGCCAGGGCTACGGAGCACGACTTAAAAACGGCTGAAGCGTTGGGACGGTTAATTGCAGAAAATGAATGGGTATTGTTGAGCGGTGGCCGCATAGAGGGGGTGATGGGAGCCGTAAACAAAGGAGCCAAAGCTGCAGGCGGACTTACCGTTGGCGTTTTACCTACGGCCGATAAAGAAGGCATATCGCCTCATGTAGACGTTCCCATAATAACAGGCATGGGTAGTGCTCGAAACAACATCAATGTACTGAGCAGCGATGTGGTGGTGGCGTACGGTATGGGTGCTGGCACAACCTCAGAAGTGGTGTTAGCTGCCAAAGCTGGAAAGCCAGTGCTACTGCTCAACCACACCAAAGAGGCACTAAATTTCTTTCAATCATTAGGGTTAGCTGTAATTGCTGTAGCTACGGCCGAAGCTGCCATTGTAGCCATTAAGCAGTATTGAGTAAGGCTTTTAAAGTAGTAGGTTCCAACACTGGCTCTTTGCCCAAAAGCTGCAATTGCACCAATACAGCGGCTTTTGCCGCAGCAATTATTTCATGATGATCAAATGCCAATTCGGGCAGTTTGTTGATGTTGGCCCATTGAACATTGCGGGCATCATCGCCAGCTACGGGTTTGCAATTGGCTTTTTCTACTACCGCATAGTGGGCCACTGCCACTACCCTGCCCCTCGGATCTCGATCAGGAGCGCTGAATACTTCAAACTGTTTTACTGGAATGCCTGTTAGCCCTGTTTCTTCCTCCAACTCACGAATGGCGGCAAATGCTACCGGTTCGTCCATGTCTACAAAACCACCGGGTAGCGCCCAACAACCTTCATACGGTGGATGCCCCCGTTCTATGAGCAACAACTCAACCCCTTCATCGCTGAGGGCAAACAAAACCACATCTACCGTTAAGGCCGGACGTGGATAGTCGTAGCAGTGCTTCATGGTAATTTGAAATCGGGGTTATAAATGATGCCCATGGCATTGCCCCAGGGGTCTTTCACTTCTGCCACTACAATTTCGCCTCCCACATTGGTGGGTTCGCCCAATTTGGTGGCTCCAAGCGACAATAGCCGCTCGTATTCTTCCTCCACGTTCTCTACCCCCCAGTAGGTCAATACATTGTCGGTTTTATCGGCTGCTGGCATTTTATCAGGCATCAGCCCCAACTCATAGCCCGCAATGTTAAAGCCCACATAAAAGGGCTCATCAAAGTACGGCTCGGTATCAAAAACACGCGCGTACCAGGCTTTGGCTTCATAAAGGTTGTCGGTTTTCACAATGTAAGTGCGCAGTCCCAATTCAGCAAGTTTCATGGTTGTTCTGTTGGTGTGCCACTAAGATACAAAAGGAAATTTTTGAGCGGTTAAAATATTTTTCATTTCCATACGTCTTACTCAACAACCAAAACCTCTCACCCATGATTGAACCAAAAACCTTTATGGTGAGTTATGTTACCACTACTCGCCAGGAAGCTGCGGAGGAACCTCCTAACCGCCTTCAACAGCATCATCAACTTACTTCCAATACCAATGAAGTAGGCGAAGTTTTTACCGATTTGTATTACAAACACCGGCATGAAGCATTGGTAGGCATCGAGATATTAACCATTGCACCTGAATAACTCGTACAACAAAAAATTGGTAGGCATCAATTTTTATTATCTTTAGCCCTCGAAATTGATTGAATAACTTTTTTAAAAGCAATAACGATGAGCGACCATCACGAAACAGAAGAAGCACCAGTAGGAGGACCAGTAGTATTTGCGCTAATTTGCGTAGCTATTGTGGTGATGACGGTGTGGCTTTGGGTAGCCCAGTAAGTCACGCTTACACAACATATTCTTTGCGTCGTACGAGCGCATAAAAATCATTTTCTAGTTCCAGGTACCCGTAGTCGTAACAATAGTGGTACACCTTTCCTTTTTGCGTAGTATAGGTATTGGTATAGTAGCTGAAGTTAAATCCTTTGCCCAATAGCTTATCGCGCTTTACCTTAGTAGTATCTTTGTCTTCCGGCATCAACCCTTCCAATACCCTCCTGTTTTTTCGCAATGTATTGTTCACATTTCGCACGTAATTGTTGGCATCGCTGTTGGCATGGTTGTGATAACTATTCCGGCACTGGTCGGAACAGAATTTCTTGTCGGCACGCCCTATAATAGGTTCGCCACAATCGAGGCAGGTCTTTTTGGTAGTCATGTGTTGTATTTTGGTTTGCGAACAGCAATGGCAACGTCATAATGTTACTTGAAATCTCGTTTGGCCTTATAAATTTCACGTCGAAGTTAACGGTATTGGTTAGATCAATTTTTCCCTAATATACAACAATAAAGCCGTTTACAAATGTTTACAATCGAAAAATAAACGACTACAAGTGTTTATTAACCGACTAATAATAGCAAGGGGTATTTCCTTTGCATTGTTGGTTGTTCATCCAACCATCATTAAACGATTGTAAAACCTGTTCGCACCCAAGTTTGAAATGTGTGAACGCAAAACTAAACGTTATGAATAGTTTAAGAAATCGAGTGCAGTTGATCGGTAACCTGGGAATGGATCCGGAAGTGAAGCAATTGGAAAACGGCAGGTTGTTGGCAAAACTTTCTTTAGCAACGTCGGAAACGTACAAAAATGCTGAGGGGCAAAAAGTAACCGACACGCAATGGCATCAGCTAACCCTCTGGGGCAAAACTGCGGAACTTGCTGATAGGTTCCTCAGAAAAGGGAGTCAGATTGCTGCCGAAGGAAAGTTAATCAACCGGTCGTATGAAGGAAAAGATGGCGTGAAGCGCTATGTAAGTGAGATTGTGGTGAGTGAGTTCATGATGGTTGGAGCAAAAGCCAGCTAACCACGGCCGTTAGTCCACCGCACAAGCTACGGACAACAATGGTACAGGTCCCGCTATCGAGCCCTGAATCTGAACTCGTTTCAGATCAGCGTGAGGTGGCGGGCCTTTTATTTTTGATTCCTAATGCTAATGCCCTATTATTAATACTGCCCCTTTTTCGGGTGCCGCCCCACCATGCCGTACATCTCATATTTTTTCTTCACCAACATAATGAAATCGTATTGCGAGGTATTTTTCATCATACCGTCGGTAAAATTACAAAAGTCGATAAAGTCGTCGAATGCCTCATCGCTTAGGTTAATGATGTCGGCCGCAACATATTTTTCGAACAATTCTTTCAGCAAGTCGCGTCGTTTCACCTCGTTCTCCAACTCCACCATTTTCCGCTTAGAACGCTCGCGCTTGCTAAACATTTGGTACAGGTAAGTAATAGGACTTTGCAGAGCATCGATGCCACTAAGCCGGTAATCCTTGTCTTCAAATCCCAGGTCTTGAATGTCGTCGTGAATTTCTTCCAGATCGCGAGGAGCAAACACTTCTACTTCTTTGAGGTTTTGTTCTAGCTTCTTTAAGTATACAATGGGTTCTTCTTTCTCTATAAAGATGCGCGCAGGTGCACGCACAGTGTTATACCCTATCGCTCCAATAATAATGGTATCGCTCACCAGGGCCTTGATACTAAAGGTACCGGAAGGATCGCCAAATTCACCAATGCCAGTGCGTTTGTTCACCACCATAATGCTATAGGTAGTATTGGGGTTTTCACGGTCCAGCACCTTCCCCTGCACAATTACCAACGAATCGTTAGTTTGTGCGTTGGCGTATGCGCTGCCTATCAACAGCAAAACAAGAAAGCCATATCTTAAGAGCAAGGTGCGCATGGGTTGCTTTTACATTAAACCATCCAAAAACCGAACCGTTTAATGGAAGTTGTAAAAATAACGGCAATCTCGCTAAAATAATGTGGAATATAGACTCCTATTTTGTTAATTTTTCATAATTCCTGGAACAAATTCAACTGCCTTCCCCCTTTTCCACAAAACGCTTTCAGGTTCAACGGGCGCATTTCCCTCCCGCTAAAATGTTTTCTTTTCGCCACATGAAATAGGTTTCGAATCGACTCGGCAATGTTTCCCTCTCCTCTGGTACGCACGCCAAACCTACTGTCGTTGAGTCGCCCTCCATGGCACGAACGCACCTGGTTTAGCACCTTGTTGGCACGATCGGGAAAGTTCTTCCGCAACCAATCTTCAAAAATAGCACCGATGGCACCGTTGAGTCGCACAATGGTATAGCCAATAGAAGAGGCACCATGTGCTGCTGCCTGCTTTACGATTTCAGGCACTTCATAACTGTTAATGGAAGGAATGATAGGAGCCAACATTACATTTATAGGAATGCCTGCATCTGAAAGTTCTTTCACCACCTTTAATCGCTTATGCGATGCTGCCGTTCTTGGCTCCAACGTTTGGCGTAACTTTTCATCGAGTGTGGTAATAGAAATGCTTACGTGCACCAGGTCGTGTTCGGCAAGGGCCTTCAACAAATCAATGTCGCGCAATATCAAGCTGTTTTTAGTAATGATCCCTACTGGGTGCTTGTACTTCAACAATACCTCAAGCATGCGACGGGTAATTTGCTTCTTGCGTTCTACGGGCTGGTAACAATCGGTATTGCCTGATAACATAATGGGCGCGGGATTCCACTTTGGGTGATCCAGCTGATTGGCCAACAATTCAGGGGCATTTTCTTTTACAATGATTTTGCGTTCAAAGTCTAGCCCGGCACTTAACCCCCAATATTCATGAGTATTGCGCGCATAACAATACAAACAGCCATGCTCACACCCCTGGTAGGGATTCATTGAATATTGCATCCCAATGTCGGGGCTGGTTACCTTGTTAACAATCTTTTTGGGAAATTCAGGAATGTATTGTGTCTTTGAATTATTCAGCAAAGGTTCATCAATACCTTCCATGTGTTCCAACACATATTCGTTTCTTAAGTATTTGTTGGAAGTGTTGATTTGGGCTCCCCTACCCTTAAAATAGTCTTCGTGCTCCATAGCATTTGTTTGTGCTATAAAGAGCAGGGGCACCTCTTCACTGCAAGGTTAGTTGGGTAACGTTAAAAGTAGGTTTTTATTTTTCGAAATACCACTCAATCAGTCAATAAAGCCACTCACCCCTTTTTTGAAGTCATTGAATAATTGTATCTGATACAACATGTTCAATCACCTACATTCGCAGTGATTCTTTTAAATGTAAAAAGCACTAAACAATTTCCACAGAAACGAAAAACACATGAACTTGCTAGTACCTCGCTCTTTTCTCTTGTAAAGCTTTGTCCTGTTCTCATGCTTTTTAAGCAAGGACCTAAACGACCTTGATATTGTCTCACTTGAGAACAAATTGAAGGACACAAGCACACAAAAAAGCAAATTACATGCGTTACGTTTCCGTTTAACATGCTAAAAAGAATACCGTGTAATAAGAGTTCTAGCATGTAGTATGGCGGTATCGAAAAGATACCGCCATTTTTTCTGCTCGATCAATAATTCTAACAGTTAGTCCCGCATTTGATGTGATTGAATAAATGGCTTCCACGACCATGTCATTATTGAGTAATGTTGTGCAAAACTTAACGACATGAAACATTTGATGCTCTTGCTCGGCCTTTTCATACCATTTAGCATACAGGCGCAAAATTGCAACATCGGCAACGAAGATACATTGGGTTTTAACTCAGCTGGTATCTTCTTTGACGATGCGTTGTTAGGCGTGAAATTTAACCTCAGCACCCCTGGAACGTTAACTGCGGTAAGCCTTATTGGCAAAAACACCGGAGCACAAGTGCAAATGGCTGTTTACAACGACCTTAATGGCGTGCCCAACGATCTTGTTGCAGGAACAGGCGTGGGTACCGTTGGAGTTGGTATCGTTTCCTTGCCTGTATCTCCCACCCCGCTCACTCCAGGCGATTACTGGATTATGGCTGCTTACTCAACAGTAGATGACCATACCTATAAAAATACCAATGTTCCGGGCAACGAAATTTATCATACGTTCTTTTACGTAGGTGATTCTATTCCTGCCAATGCCTCCAACTTCACTGCTTCTTCTGGCAAAGATTACACCTATTTTATGGAAATAGATTGTGGAGCAGTTGGTACAAATGATCTACCTGATGCTATACAGAGCATCAAGGTATTCCCAAACCCTACATCCGATAACATTCAGCTCTTGGGATTGGATCAACAAGGGGGCGAGGTAATTATTTACGATACGCAAGGAAAACAAGTTAAAGTCCAAAAAGTAAATCGCAAAACGAATCAAGTTGATCTTCACCATTTACCAGGTGGCACCTACCTGGTAACTCTAAATCATGTGTTGGTCGAAAAAATAATAGTTAAATGAACCTGGTAACCACCCTCATCGTAAGATGGATTTTAAGAGTAAAAGGCGGTATGATCATACCGCCTTTTATTTCATCTTCAAAAAACGCTTCTCGTTATGCACCTAAAATCATACTCCCTTCTGTTGTTTTTGCTACTCTCGTGCTGCACCAAAATTCACGGCCAGCATTGTTATGTTGGCCATAACGATACTACAGGCTTCAACAGCAGCAATACCATCTCCAGCAATACGCTCATGGGTGTGAAATTCGAGTTGAATACTGCTGGTATACTCAAGTCGATCAACCTTTGGGGCAACCCTACCGGTGCACAGGTGCAAATGGTTGTTTACAATGATCTCGATGGCATTCCCAATACCCTTATGGCCACTTCTGCCATCGATACTGTAACGCATGGTATTGTTTCATTGCCTGTTGTTCAAACCTTATTGCACCCAGGAACGTATTGGGTTATGGCGGCATACAGCACCACAGGCAACCATACCTTTCGTAAGGCATCAAACACCCCTGTTTACTACTCCCCTTTTGCTCCTGGAGCTTCGCCTCCTTCAAACGGGCAAAGCTTTCAGGCAACCACAGGCAACGATTATGCCTATTTCTTAGAAGTAGATTGCAGCATGAGTGATGCCATCAACGACACTACTGCCATTGAATACAACCTGGTATTGCCTGATTTCGACCTCACTGATATTTGTTTCCCTGAAGTAGGTGAAGCCGAGGAAGAAGTGGTGATTTACAACAATCGCGGCATACGCATTAAAACCACTTCGATTAGCGCGGCCAACAACACCATCAACATCGATGATCTGCCTCACGGCACCTATCTGGTTACCGTAAACCGGGTATTGCGACGAATGATCACAAAGTAAAGTCGCTTGATTTAAATTCGTAAAGAAATCGTAAACTCACTCAATATAGCAATTCATCCTTTTTTTTAGCGCATTGAATAACTGACCTTAAATCGTGTCAAGTTTAATCCGTAATGTTGTCCCCTCAAGCCCATATAGCAGCACTTCAAATTCGCGTGATTTGAAGTTGGGTCAAGCGGTGTCGGCAAGCGGCACCGCTTTCTTTAAGCTTATTCGTCTATATCCATATTTTCTACGAAATGCTACAATCATTCATTGTAGCATTTCACCCATTTATCCATGCCATTGAATAAGTAACACCTAAAGGCAGTATGTGAATTGCCTAATCTTGCAAAAAACTTAACATGTGTCCTAAGCATTTAGAGATCGACATTTTAGCTGCTACTGAGGCATTGCCTAACCTCCCACACAAAGCCTCAAACACTGCCTTAAAAGACCAAATGCTTAGGCTCCAAAAAAAACACTCCGATGAAACATCTATTTACTTTGATCGCTTTACTCGTAGTAGGAGTTGCTTGTGGGCAAACCCCTCCAGGGAATGCCTTATCTTTTGATGGAGGCGACGATTACATTACTTTTTTCATTACTCCCGTATTTTACGATCTTTCGAACAACGACTTTACTGTTGAATTTTGGGTCAAGCCAGATGTCAATGGTACAGGTGCTCAGTATCTGTTTGCGGTAAGGGAAGATGCAAGTAATTATGCTTCCATTGTTCGCACGAATACTGGAGAAGTATCGGTACACATAAAGAATAATGGCAATGATGTCACTGCAATCACCTCTTCTACCCTACCTGCTGCACAGTGGACACATCTGGCTGTTACCTGGAGCGCGCTCTCACAACAGTTGCAAGTTTACTTCAATGGCAATATTTCTCCCTTAAGCCCGGGCAGCCTCCAATCGGCTGGTGTATCAGTTGGTATGACACTTGGAGCTGCTACCGATGGTAACATCAATTACATGGGGGAAATGGATGAGTATAGAATTTGGGACGTAGTACGCGATACATGCGCCATTAAAATAGGCATGCACTCTGAGTTCACCGCATTTCAACCCAACCTGGTAGGCCATTATCATTTTAACCAGGGTAACGCTGGCATGCCCAATCCAGGGCAATCTAACCTGGCTGATTTGGCAGGCAATAACTTTGGTGATTTGAATAACTTTTCTCTAACCGGAAACACTTCCAATTGGGTCAACTCAGGAGCCGACATGTACTTAACAGATCAAAACGGCACCTACTACATTCGCGATACCGTAACCATTTGTTATGGAAGCAACTATACTTTTCCTGATGGAACCACGCAAAGTGGCATCTACAATCCTGTGGGGCAACTTAGTACGTTGCAAGCCGCTAACGGTTGCGACAGTTTAATTCACACTCTCCTGTTTTTACACACACCACACCAACAGCAGGTACAAGTTACGCTGTGCCCTGGAGATAGCTATATTTTCCCCAATGGTGATACCCTTCATAACATTACCAACTGGTCGTTAACTACCCATGTTTTTCAAGACATGAATGGCTGCGACAGCTCTATCCTTACTGAAATATTTGTAACTGACGTAGATGTGAGCCTTACCACAGTAAACGACACCATTACCTCCAATGCCAACTGGGCAAGTTATCAGTGGCTGGATTGCGACAATGGATTGGCTCCAATTCAGGGCGCTACCGATCAAGAGTTTGTTGCGCCAGGTCCTGGCAACTATGCGGTAGAAGTTACCTTTGCTGGTTGTGTCGACACTTCAGCCTGCCAATACATTGGCATTACTGGAATTGATGCAGCAGCTACGCTTCCCACTATTCAACTTTTCCCCAACCCTACTCGTGGGGTATTTACTATAACAGGAATAAATAGCACTGCTGCACACACCATTCAAGTATTTGATATGGTAGGGCAATTGGTGCAACAATCTTCGTGGAACGGCAGTCAAGCCATTGCTATCAACCTTTCACTACAAGCAAAAGGTCAGTACCTGGTGAAGATTATAGGCAATCATTTTAATGCAACCAAAAGAATTACCCTGGTAGACTGATAAAAAACTTAACGCCAACTATCATGAAAAAGATCATTGCTTGTATCACATTTATTGCAACGGCCAGCATAGCTACTCCACAAACGCCGGGCAATGCCATTCATTTAGATGGAATGGACGATATCATAACAGCTCCTCTTCCAGCCATTTTTAACAGCATTGCCAACAATAATTTCACCATTGAAATGTGGATACGGCCCGATTCCCTGGTTGGCCTCAATACCCTCTTTCACGCGCAAATGGATCAAACACATTATGTACACCTTTACCAAGCGAACCCCAATCTTTTGTTTGCAACGGTAGAAGGCAATTCGGTGTACGATGTTGCTGTATCAACCACCAGTATTCCTGCATTGCAATGGACACACATTGCCATGACATGGGACAGGGTTGCGCAAGAAGTAGAGCTTTACATTAATGGAATACCATCGTCTCCATTGGGGGGGGGGAATTCGGTAATATCAAGCGACACCAGCATGCTATTCATTGGCAGTCATTCCGACAGCAGTAAAGTGTTTTTTGGCCACATGGATGAGTTCAGGATATGGGATGTGGTACGCACCGATTGTGAGATTAAAGCAGGCATGTATTCAGAGTATACTGTTTTGCCTCCTCATTTGGTAACCTATTATAATTTTAACCAGGGGGTTGCTGACGGCAGTAACCCTGGCGAGACTACATTGCCCGAACTCACAGGTAACTACGACGCTACACTGCATGGTTTTGCATTAGCGGGCAATGCTTCTAACTGGATGAGTTCAGGTGCTGAAATTTACATAGACACTAACCATATTGCGGCTACATCTGTTGCAGGAGGCACACTCTCTGCTCACCTCCCTGGTGCCATTTATCAATGGTTGGATTGCGACAACAATTACATGCCCGTTGCAGGAGCATACAATCAATCGTTTACTCCTGGTGTTGATGGCAATTATGCCGTAGAAGTAACCATGAATGGCTGTACAGATACCTCTGCTTGCTATGCCATTATAGGCGTTGGCATAACTGAAAATACCCACGAATCTCCCATTACACTGTACCCTAACCCATCCAATGGATTATTTACTGTTAGCCAACTGGCAGTTGCTCCTACACTTGTGAAAATACACAATGCCATGGGGCAAACAGTAGCCACTTACGAATTCAAACAAAAAGATAAGATTCAACTGGATTTAAGTGATCAGCCAGCAGGGCAATACATGGTGAGTATCCAGACTAACCAGTTAAACATTACAAAAAAAATAGTGCTATTACAGCACTAATGATGATGATTGAGCATGAACATAAATTACATCATAGGGGTGGTATTTACCAGTCCCTCTCTCTTTTCAGTTCAACTCCAAATACGCTCATATTTTAACACTCTCAAAAAAAAACGAACCATGAAAAAACTTTACACGCTCTTTATTTTAACGCTATTGAGCACCATTGCACTGGCACAATCGCCTGGCAATTCGCTTCATTTTACTACCAATGCTAATGCATACATCGATTTGAGCACTTACCCCAGCCACTTTCTCGATATTCCCAATAACGACTTCACCATTGAAGCCTGGGTAAAACCGCACAACATTGTTACCAAACGCATTATTTATTCGGCACAACATACCCCCGACACCTACATGTATTTGGCCTGGGAGCAAGGCGTATTGTTTTTAATTGTAAAAAGCAATGGCACATCGTATGGTGTAGAAGCAACCGATCTTGCTCCTTCACTGCAATGGTCGCATGTAGCAGCCACCTGGGATGCATCGGCTCAACAAGCCGTGATTTATGTCAATGGAGTAGCACAACCTTACAACAGTAAAACAGGTGCTGGAGGAACATTCAACTGGATGGCTGTGGTTGGAAGTAACTCAGACCACAATTTCAATTACAAAGGCGAGATGGATGAATTGCGCATTTGGGGTGATATCCGTACCCCATGCGAAATTACTACCGGCATGCATTCGGAATACACACTTCCACAAGCAGATTTAATCTCGTATTACAACTTTAACCAGGGCGTTGCTGGAGGCAACAATGCCGGGGTAAACACACTAATCGACATAGCAGGAGGCCATAATGGTACCTTAACCGTGTTTCCATTAACAGGCACCAATGGCAATTGGCTAAGCTCTGGTGCGGGCATTACTGCCATAGATCAAAGCACTACTTACCAGGTAACAGAAACAGCAAGCGTATGCAGTGGCAGTAGCTATACTTTCCCCGACGGTACTACACAAAGCAATATTACTACACAGGTAATGCACACCAGTAGCCTACAATCCGTTCACGCCTGCGACAGTATCGTTGTAACAACAGTAAATGTGAACCCGGTGTATTTAGAATCGGAAACAGCAGAGGTATGTAATGGCGGTAGCTATATATTTCCTGATGGCACGGTACAAACCAACATTACATCTCAAGCATCACACAACAGTGTCTTACAATCCATCAATGGCTGCGACAGTATGGTTTTTACCATTGTAGACGTAAGGCCTGATTACATTCAAATTGATCCGGTTAGGATATGCAGTGGAGCAGGTTATGTCTTCCCCGATGGCACGGTACAAAGCAACATCACTGCACCAACTGCACATACCAGTAACCTACAATCGGTACATGGTTGCGACAGTATTATTGTAACAAACATTGAGGTAGATTTGGTTTACAACGAAAGCCAACAAGCCAGTGTATGCAGCGGAAGCAATTACCTTTACCCCGATGGGTTCATGCATGTTAACATTACCTCGCAAGTATCGCATACCAGTAGCCTACAATCGGTACACGGCTGCGATAGTACCATTGTTACTACAGTAGATGTGAACCCTGTACACAACGAAAATGAAACCGCAAACATCTGCAGTGGCGATAGCTATACGTTCCCTGACGGCACTACACAAAACAACATTACAGCACAGGTAGTGCATACCAGTAGCCTACAATCAATACACGGCTGCGATAGCACCATTGTTACTACAGTGGATGTGAACCCCGTACATAACGAAAACGAAACGACCAATATATGCAGTGGCGATAGTTATACCTTCCCCGACGGTACTACACAAAACAACATTACAGCACAGGTAGTGCATACCAGTAGCCTACAATCAGTGCAAGGATGCGATAGCATTGTAGTAACTACTGTGGATGTGAACCCCGTACATAACGAAAACGAAACGACCAACATATGCAGTGGCGATAGTTATACCTTCCCCGATGGTACTACACAAAACAACATTACAGCACAGGTAGTGCATACCAGTAGCCTACAATCGATGCAAGGATGCGATAGTACAATTGTTACTACGGTAGACGTTACCAATGTAGATGTAAACACCACTGTTAACGGCATTATCCTAAATGCCAATGCCACTGGAGCTACCTACCAATGGTTAGATTGTACCAATGGTTATGCATTAATTTCCGGTGCTACAGCCCAGTCTTATACGGCAATAGCCAATGGCGACTATGCTGTGGAAGTAACCATAAATGGTTGTACAGATACTTCTGCCTGCCAAACCATTTTAGGCGTAGGATTAAAAGAAGCAACAAACAACAATGCCATTCAGCTGTACCCCAACCCTACCAATGGCCAGTTCAACATCAGTGGGCTAGAGTACAATACCGGCCTCATTGAAGTGTACAACGCCATGGGGCAACTTATTCATTCAACTACATTTAAGCAACCCAATAACCTACAACTGGATTTGAGTGCTTTCCCCAATGGACATTATTACATTGCTATAAACACCGAATATGCTTATACGGTAAAACAAGTTTTGGTACACCGTAAATAAATGGTTACCAGCAGATGCTGAACTCTAAACTCAGCGTCGAATTAGGTGTGCTACGAGCGGTGCCATTTTGGCACCGCTTTTTTTCCGTTTAATCAATTTTCACAACCGTTCGGTAGCTCTCCACTACAGGTTAATCATTGAGCTTGCTTGCCATTACTAATTTTGGTACATTGAACAAAAGCTAAACACACCTATGGAAAAAAGCAATACCACCTGGCCACTTACCATCCTTCTTTGTTTCTGTTCATTAATTGCCCTGCCTCAACAACAAGTAGAGTACAACAATTACTATGAAATTGTAAAAAACTACCACGAAACACACGCTGGTAAAAACTTGCAAGAAGTACCGGGCTACAAACGCTACTTGCGTTGGGAAAACATGAATGCCCCACGCGTGTACCCTTCGGGCAATATGGTAGCACCCGATGCCCTGTGGAAGGCCTGGCAGCCTTATCGCAAAAAGCAGCGCAGTGGTGCCAAATCGTTCAACGGCGATTGGAGCTATGTAGGCCCTACTCAGGTGCCCGATAGTAGTGGTGGTGCAGGAAGAGTAAATTGTGTGGAATTCGACCCCAACAACAGTAATATCTTATGGGCAGGCACCCCCGATGGTGGCTTGTGGAAAAGTACTGATGGTGGCCAATCTTGGAGCACCGAAACCGATCAATTGGTAAACATTGGAGTTACCGATATTGCTATTGACCCCACCAATACCGACATCATGTACATTGCTACTGGCGATGGATTTGGTTACGATATTGGCTACGAAATTTGGGGAGGAGTATACAGCAGTGGCATATTAAAATCTATTGATGGCGGACAAACATGGAATACTACAGGTATTAATTATTCGGTTTCGCAAACCAGGCAAATTTTTAATGTAAACATCGACCCCAACAACAACAATTTAATTTATGCCGGAACAGACAATGGGCTGTGGCGCAGTTTTGATGCCGGAGCTACCTGGAGCCTTTTAAAAGCGGGATTGATTAAAGATTTTGAATTCATGCCCGGCAACTCTTCAACCATTTACACCGCTGAAATAGAAGAAGACTCGTTTGGAATAGAGTTGGGTAAAATTTATCGCACTACCAACGCTGGTGGAGTATGGGGCGACATTACACCAGCCAGCGCTACCGATGGCATTCTTGAAATTGCAGTAACCCCCGCCAATCCCGATGCACTTTATAGCTACGGCACTGGATCACAATTTTTTTATAAAAGTATCAATAACGGCAGCAACTGGATTGACAAAGGATGGCCCTCACCAATTGGCATTGCCTGGGGCTGGTATGGCATGGCGCTTGGCGTGTCGCCTGTAGACGAGAATGTTATTATGGCGGGAGGATTGGATTTGGCAATTAGTCATGATGGTGGCGACACCTGGGGCAACGCATCCGACTGGTTTGGTTGGCCAGCCAGCAACTACTCGCATGCCGACCATCGGGTGGCAAAATTTTACCCTGGCTCCAGTACCGATATCATCAATGCCAATGATGGTGGCGTATTTCGTAGTACCGATCTCGGAATTACCTGGACCGACCTGAGCGAAGGATTGGAAATTATGCAGCTATATAGAATGGGCGGCTCTCAAAGCAACCCGAATCTGATGTATGTAGGCGCACAAGACAATGGCGTAAATCGCTTAACAGGCAACAACGCCCGAATGGTAGTGCTGGCAGATGGCATGGAGTGCATTGTAAATCATCAAGACAACAGCATTGTATATGCTACCACTCAATACGGTTCTTTATGGGTTTCGTACGATGGTGGCGACACCTTTTCAAATGCCTCGTCGCCAGGGGGCTCATGGACAGTGCCTTTTGAAATGAATCCCATCAATCCTGATATTCTGTATTTTGGTGGATTCGATTTGCATAAAAGCACCAACGGTGGAATAAACTGGACCTCTATATCTACTGGATCAGGAAGCAGCTCCGATATCATTTCTATAGCTGTGCATAAAGCCGACCCTGATGTAATTTACTTTACCACAGGCTCTAAACTTACGGGCGGTGTTGTTGGCGTTTATCGCACCATGGACGATGGCAACAACTGGCAAGATGTTACTGCGGGTTTGCCTGCCGACAGCGCTTTCATTACCAGCGTGGAGGTTTCCGACACCAATCCGTTGGATGTGTGGGTTACCTTTTCGGGTTATTCTGATGGTAATAAAGTGTTTCACTCTTCCGATGGTGGTAACAACTGGCAAAACATTTCGGGTACCCTACCCAATATTCCAACCAACTGCATGGCTGTACAAGACGATGCCGTAAACAGCTTGTACCTGGGCACCGATTTTGGCACCTTTTACCGCAACGATACCATGCCCGACTGGATTCCTTTCATGGATGGATTACCCAATGTAATTATAAATGAATTGGAAATTAATGTGCTAAGCAGCAAAATTCGTGCAGCCACCTATGGCCGTGGTGTATGGGAAGCATCGCTTTATAGCACCAGTGTTGGACTGGAAGAAGAAACAGCTACAGCACTGCTTGTATTTCCCAACCCTACTCGCGGTAAGTTCACTGTAAAAGGACTTCACACATCAGAAAAACCCACCATTACAGTACACAACATAATGGGGCAATTAGTACAGGAAATTCAGCCGGTTGGCAACGAAGCCTTGTTAGACATTAGTCAGCAACCAGCAGGTAATTATGTGGTGAGAATACAGGGCGAAAGGCAAAGCACTGTTAAGAAAATCACATTGGTACACCATTAAAATAGGGCTACCCTATTCTGCATTAAACTTATTGTGCCTTTATGCCAGGCATAGCGATGCCGGTATGTTAACCGGCATCGTTTTTCTTTTCCATTCAGTAACTACATATAGCCATTTAAACAGCAAACACTACCATTGAGTCATTGGCATGATATATCGCTGTTATTTTTTTTCACTTTTGAAACATGAAGACAAGTAACGCACGCTTGCTTCTTACCATCTTTCTTTGCTTATGTTCAGTAATTGCTCTCCCCCAACAAAGGGAATACGGCAACTTTTATGAAATCGTAAAAAAATACCGTGAAACACATGCTGGTAAAAACTTGCATGAAGTATCCGGTTACAAACGCCAAATGCGGTGGGAGTACATGAATGCTCCGCGGGTGTATCCTTCTGGCAACATGGTAGCACCCGATGCTTTGATGAAAGCCTGGCAATCTTACCAAAAAACACACCGCAGCGGTGCCAAATCGTTCAATGGCAATTGGAGTTATGTAGGACCTAAAGGAATACCCAATAACGGTGGTGGTGCCGGTCGGGTAAATTGCATTGAGTTTGATCCTAATAACAGCGACATTTTATGGGTGGGCACACCCGATGGTGGATTGTGGAAAAGCACCGATGGTGGGCAATCGTGGAGCACCAACACCGATCAGCTGGTGAACACTGGAGTCACCGACATTGCCATCGACCCTAACAATACCAACATCATGTATCTTGCTACCGGCGATGGCTTTGGCTACGACAATGGCTACGAAATATGGGGAGGTGTATACAGCAGTGGCATCTTAAAATCTACCGACGGTGGGCAAACGTGGAATACTACTGGCATTAATTATACGATTTCGCAAACCAGGCAGATCTTTAATGTAAGCATCGACCCGAGCAATTCCAATACAGTGTATACTGGTACCGATAATGGATTGTGGCGCAGTACCGATGCCGGGGCTACATGGAGTCTTTTAAAGACCGGATTGATCAAAGATTTTGAATTTATGCCGGGCAACCCTTCTACGATGTATACTGCAGAAGTAGAAGAAGATGCATTTGGAGAAGAGTTCGCTACCATTTACCGCACTACTGATGCTGGGGGATCGTGGAGTGACATCACCCCAGTAGATGCCATTTACGACGATGTTATTGAGTTAGCAGTTACCCCAGCCAACCCCAATGCGCTTTATGGTTTTGGCGATAACTTTAATTTTTTTAGGAGTACCGATAATGGCACCACATGGAGCTACAATCCATGGATCTCGGGAATTGGGTTCCCTATGGGTTGGTATGGAATGGCATTAGACGTATCGCCAGTAGACGAAAACATTGTGATGGTTGGTGGGTTAAATTTGGCCATTAGTACCAACGGAGGAAATTCCTGGTCCAATGTATCCGACTGGCAAGGTTGGCCAACCAACGACTATTCGCATGCCGACCACCGGGTGGTTAAGTTTTACCCAGGCTCTACTACTGACATTATTACCGGTAATGACGGTGGTGTATTTCGCAGCGCCAACGCGGGAAATAGCTGGGCCGACTTGAGTGAAGGGCTGGAAATTATGCAGCTGTACAAAATGGGAGGCTCACCCAATAACCCTGACCTCGTATACATTGGAGCACAAGATAATGGCGTGAACCGCTTAATGGGCAATAATGCGCGCATGGCCATGTTGCGAGACGGCATGGAATGCATTGTGGATTATCAAGACAACAACAATGTGTATGCCACTACACAAAATGGTAATTTTTGGGCTTCCTATGATGGTGGCAATACCTTTTCAAATGTTTACTATTTACCCATTTCCACCTGGAATGTACCTTTTGAAATACATCCTACTGATCCTGGTATTTTTTACACGGGGGGAAGTCATTTACAAAAAACTAATAATGGGTTCGCATCGTGGTCTCCACTATCGTTTGGAGCAGGCCATACCTCTCCCCTGATTTCCATAGCAATACACAAAGTCGATCCGGATGTTATTTACTTTACTACTGGCTCTAAGTTTGCTGGTGGTGATGTTGGCGTTTTTCGCACCATGAATGATGGCTTCACCTGGGCGAACATTACCCCTGGCCTACCCGCCGACAGCGCTTTCATTACCAGCGTGGAGGTTTCCGACACCAATCCGTTGGATGTGTGGGTTACCTTTTCGGGTTATTCTGATGGTAATAAAGTGTTTCACTCTTCCGATGGTGGTAACAACTGGCAAAACATTTCGGGTACCCTACCCAATATTCCAACCAACTGCATGGCTGTACAAGACGATGCCGTAAACAGCTTGTACCTGGGCACCGATTTTGGCACCTTTTACCGCAACGATACCATGCCCGACTGGATTCCTTTCATGGATGGATTACCCAATGTAATTATAAATGAATTGGAAATTAATGTGCTAAGCAGCAAAATTCGTGCAGCCACCTATGGCCGTGGTGTATGGGAAGCATCGCTTTATAGCACCAGTGTTGGACTGGAAGAAGAAACAGCTACAGCACTGCTTGTATTTCCCAACCCTACTCGCGGTAAGTTCACTGTAAAAGGACTTCACACATCAGAAAAACCCACCATTACGATACACAACATGATGGGGCAATTAGTACAGGAAATTCAGCCGGTTGGCAACGAAGCCTTGTTAGACATTAGTCAGCAACCAGCAGGTAATTATGTGGTGAGAATACAGGGCGAAAGGCAAAGCACTGTTAAGAAAATCACATTGGTACACCATTAAAATAGGGCTACCCTATTCTGCATTAAATTTATTGTACCTTTGTGCCACGTATGGTGATGTCGGTCAGTATACCGACATCACTTTTTTTATTTATAAACCAATAGACATGAGTATTGAAAAAAACAAGGTAGTTACCTTAACATATGTGCTTACTGTAGACAATGAGATTGTTGACACTGCTACCAAAGATCAACCGTTGGCGTTTCTTTATGGTGCTGGTGGAATGATTGAAGGATTTGAAAACAATTTAGCCGGATTGAATGCTGGCGATAGCTATCGCTTCGATGTTGCTCCTGAGCAAGCTTACGGGCCGGTAATCGACGATGCCATTGTGAATGTTCCAAGAAACATTTTTGTAGTTGATGGTGCAGAAATTGAAGATTTGAAGGTAGGCGTTACCCTTCCCCTTTCCGATCAGCAAGGCAACCCATTGCAAGGTAAAGTATTGGAAATTCACGAAAGCGAAGTAAAACTTGACTTCAACCACCCATTGGCTGGCAAGCAGTTGAACTTTAGTGGTGAAGTGATGGAAGTTCGCGATGCTACTGAAGAGGAATTGGCCCACGGTCATGCCCACGGTCCTAACGGACATCAGCACTAGTAGCGTAAGCACTAAATAAAATTGAAAGGCCCTGTCCGACTTGTCGCGACGGGGCTTTTGTGTTAATTTGATTTCAATTTTCGAAGCATGAGTTACTTTTTGGAATCGGAACGACTGTACCTTAAGCCAGTAGCGCCAACAGATGCCGGTGATTTTTTTGCCATGCATAGCGACCCTGAGGTGATGCGCTACCTGGGTGGGGTGCGCGAGAATGAAACCCTTGAATTTCTAGAAGAACGCTTAAAGTTAATGCATGCCTATTATGAAAAATGTCCTGGGTTAGGCTTGTGGACTGCACGAGAAAAAGCTACCCATGCTTTTATAGGTTGGTTTGCCCTCAAGCATTTAGACCAATACGAAGAAATTGAGGTAGGGTATCGCTTGCGCCAGGCCAGCTGGGGCAAAGGCTATGCTACCGAAATGGCAAAAAGGCTGTTAGATTACGGCTTTAATACATTAAAATTGCCAGAAATTGTGGCCATTACCGACATTGAAAACAAACGGTCACAACGCGTACTAGAAAAAATTGGATTGAGTCGTGCCCCTCATCGGCACGACTCTTACTTTGGCTTTCCAGCCAGTGTTGTTAATTTCTATCGAATTACGCCTTAAAGCTTACTCACCTTCACAGGTGCAGTAACTTCAGTACCATTAATGATTTGTACCAGGTACATGCCTGCTGGCAACTCCTTATGAATAACATGCACCCCGGCAGTGTTGGCAATGCGCTTTTGGTACACTTGCTTTCCGGTAAGGTCGTACATCACCACTTGTGCATTGATGTCTAATTGATTGCCCAGTACATATTCTACATTCAATCCATTGTGAAATGGGTTGGGAAATACTTTTATCGAATTGTTGGCCGTAGCAATTTCAGGAACTCCTACCTGCCCTTCGGTTACAAACCAATGGTCCAGCCCTACTTCTACCAGGTTAGGAATGCCATGATCTGATGCGTGAAAGATGAATTGCATGTTGGCCGTTGGGTTGGGGAAATGATCCATCACCCGAATCATGGTGTCCACCCACTGAAACTGGTTGGGATAGCCCCACCATAGCATGTCTACGTTAATGGTATCCATCCCATCCGATAGTTGTACATAAGCAGTATCATCAGCTTGTCCGCCGCCAGCAGCGTTGAACCACCAGCGCGAATAGTTAATGAAAGGGTCGCTAAAGCCAGTAAGGTCGAAGATGGGGGAAGAAAGTATGGTAGTACCATCATCCAAATCATCGTTTCCAGCTGCACCACCACCATTACCGGTTACCCAGGCTTTATCGTCGCAGTCGTTTTGTACATCTTCATCGGGGTTAGAATTTATTGGCCCAAAAATAGTGCCCTGTGGCTCGCCACGCTCCCAGGTACCATCAATGGCATTACCAGTAACGGTCCAGTTGTTATCAAAGGTAAAGTCGTCGTACAACCTTGGCTTAATGTAAATGGTAAAGGTGTTACTTTGCGGATCAAACAATTCTTGATCAAAACATTTAGTTTCGTAGCCCCACTTGCCGGCAAACACATCGTAAACGCCTTCGTAAAAAGCAGGGATGTTGGCCAGTCCTTGCGCATCGGTAGTCACCTCAAAAGAAAAATCCTCATGCTCTAATCGCACATCGGCATTAGGCACCGGGTCAAGCGTTCCTAAATCGAGTACCAATACCGAAAAAGAGAAAGGTACCAACGGTACCAACTCATGGTCGAGTACGGTAGTCATTCCATTGGTAAGCGATACTCCAAACACGGTGTCGCGCTCGTAAAAGGCTTTAAAGAAGGCCACATCGTATGTGCCCGCTACGCCATGGCCGGTAACATAATCGCCTGCCAAATCGGTTTGCGTATCAATGTTTACGGCCAACATCTCTACATCTACATTGCTCAGCTGTGTTCCAGTACCCTGCTCGGTTACTTTCCCTTCAAGGTAGCAACCACGGGTATAGGTAGGCCCAAAAATAAAGAGTCCCCCTTCAATGTCGGAAGCAATAATGTTGCCCGATGGCAACCAGGGGTATACACCCCAACAACCGTTAAAACCATTGCCCGTAAGTGGCGAGGTATCGTAATTGCCCACTTCTATCATGTTGGCAGGGTTCGATACATCGTGTATGGTTACTCCATCGCGGTAGTATGAAGTCACCAGGTAATCGTTAATGAAGTGTGTGTTGTGCGGAATTACCATCGACCCGGGGTTGGATTGAATTTTATCCAAAAAGGTAATGTCAGTGGGATCGGAAATATCATAGGCATCAATAAATGCCCCTCCTACTTCGTCGGTAGTGAACAGGTAATTGCCATCGTCAGAAAACCAGGCGTTGTGGCTAAAATCGGAAGAGGTGTTTTGTATCCCCAATGTTACCGGATTGGCTTTGTCCGATACATCCACAATGGCAAAAAATCCATCAGAAATGTGTGCGGCATAAAGCGTATCGCCTCGCACTACCCCATCGTGTACATAGTAATCGTCGTAAAACCCTACTTGTACTGGAGCCATAGGGTCGTTGTTAAGGTCGAGAATTAATGCACCTCCATTGCCCATATCAGGGCCAAAAATATAGCAATACCCTTGCTCGTCGATGTACAGGTTGTGGGCCTGATTAAAGTTACCTGGCGTGTATTCGTACAGGGTTGTATTTAAATTGGTATTGCCAGGCAGTGGGGTCATGTCTACAATCAACAACCCGTTGCCTCCTTCGGTAGTTACATAGGCATAATCGCCCCATGTTTTAATGTCGCGCCAAATAGAACTCGGACCAGGCTCAAAAAATACTTCCTGCGGATTGGACGGAACGGTAACATCTACAATGGATAACCCTCCACTGTTATACCCTACCAACGCATATTCGTTGCCCAGCTCATCTACATAGCCCCAAATATCGCTGAGGTCGCTGCCGTGCAACTGCTGGTAATCGAGGTTACCTAGCAAGGTCATGTTTAATTGTGAATAAGATGAAATACAGATGGTTAGGATAGCACAAATCAGTCCGAATTGTCGCATAAAAAATGTTGTTTGTTGATTTCGACTTAAAAATACGCAATTTTTAGGAGTTGGTGAGGGTTGTATTGTTCAGAATTCGCCAATAATTACATTTCTAAGAGAATAAGTGATGGGCAAATGATGAAGGAGTGGATAAGGAGCGAAAAGGCAGTGCTATGGCAAGGTTCGGTCCCGCTCTCCGTTATATCCGTCCCCTGGCCTTCCCCGCCTGCTCCGAAAGGAGTTCAGAGTCCTTCGGAACGTTGGGCAGGGATACATGCTGATACGCTCGCTGATTGGTCAAAATACTCAGCCACTCGGGGAACGGGATGTCACTGCGATCGGGGCTACCTTGAGGCGTTTGCAAAAAAAAAAAGCAGCCTCTAAGCCCTACTCTACCATCAGCTTGCCGTTGGCAATTATATGCTGGTTGTTTGCTACCTGCAACAGGTACAATCCGCGAGCAAGTTGCGCTCGGTTAATGGTTATGCGTTTTGTAGTAATGTTACTCATGGTCCGCACCAATGCTCCTTGCGCGGTGTAAATCGACAGGCTGTATCCACTTCCAACAGAAGGCAATACTATGGTTGCTTCATGGCTGGTAGGGTTGGGGTAAATTTGCAACGACTGTATCGGCAGCATTTCATCAATGCCAGTAGTGCCAATGCACAGGGGGGTGGTACTTCCTCCATATTCCTGGCCCGGTTGAGGCGCAGTAACTATGGTGGTGGTGGGGCTAACGTTAATGGTAGGCGTAGTAACCTGTGTGGGTGGTTTGGTGGTGTTAAAATTGATGGTGGTTTCATTGCAACCACTGTAGCCTAAACTATCTGTTTTAACAAAGTACGCATCGTAGCCGCCTTGCCCAAAGGTGTTGGAATACCCGGCAATAATATACCCTTCGTTTGTTGTTGTTAGCCGCATGCCAACATCAAATTCGGTACCTCCATAGGCTTTTGTCCATAGCTGATTTCCTACCGAGTCAATCTTCATAAGAAAAATATCGCTATGCCCTGCCCCATCACTAAATGTTTCGCCTGTAAGTACGTAACCTCCATCAGCAGTTTGTTGAATTTGGCGGCATACATCAGTTCCAGAACCGCCATAAGCCCGGGTCCATAAGGTATCGCCTACAGCTGTTGTTCTCACCAGGTAAATGTCTCCATCAGCCATGCCAAAAGAATGGGTTTTTCCGGCCATCATAAGTCCTCCGTCGCTGGTTTCTATTACATCATTTCCTGTATCGCTTCCCCCACCGCCATAGGTTCTAAACCATTGCACATCACCACTGGTATTAATTTTCAAGAGGTAGGCTTCATCTCCACCTACACCAAAGCTTTGGGTATAGCCGGTTACCACATAGGCACCGTCGCTGGTGGGTGTAATGGCCAGGCCATGATCTTGCAGTACATCTCCATAGGTTCGGATCCACAGTGTATCGCCACCGGCATCGGTTTGGATGATGTAAATATCAAAGCTGGTAGTTCCTGGAAATGAGGAAGAAGATCCCAACATCAACACTCCTCCTATAGGAGTTAGTTGCACGTCTACAATGTCTTCATTGTTGGAGCCACCGTATGTTTTGGTCCATTGCAATTGCCCGGCACTGTTGGTTTTCACTAAAAAGGCATCGGCACTCCCCTGGCCGTAGCTGTATGTATTTCCTGCTACCATAAAGCCACTGTCGGGCGTTTGTTGAATGCCATAACCGCTTTCCGAAAGTGTACCTCCAATGGCGTTGCTCCAAAGTGTGTCGCCATTGCTGTTCAATTGCAGCAGATAGATGTTAGAATTTTGTGGGCCATAGCTGCTGGTGCTCCCTACCAGGGTATACGTATTGTTGTTGTTATGTATCATGCTCCAACAAAACTCTACGTTGAAGCCACCGTATGCCTTTTGCCATAGAGATTGTGCCTGCAAGGTGCCACATAGCACAAAAGGCAGCAAGCAATAAACCAGCTGTTTCATCGCATCGATACGCATCATTAAGAATTAAGAGATGGGCAAAGCCCTCCAAACCTGTATCTAAGGTACGGATAAATTATTGGAATACTTTAAGGAATTTATGATCCTAACGTGCCGAAAACCACTGCATAAAAGTGTCTTTCTTGTTGCGCGACACATCAATAACCACTTCGTTTTTCATAACTACCTGTCCGCCACGGCCACGAATGTAACGATCTACCTGGTGCAGGTTTACGATGTAGGAGTCGTGAATGCGCATGAGGTCGAACGACGATAGTTGCCCTTCAAAGTATTTGAGGTTGCGACCAACAATGATGTTGGTTTTATCTAAAAAATGAAACACAGAGTAGCTGCCCGATGCTTCGATGTGGTTGATGTCGCTAATGGCTACTACTTTAAATCCTTTAGGAATGGGCAGTACCATTTTGCTGGATTGCTGTTGAAAATCTTTAAAGTTATTGGGCAGGAAGTAAATGTCGTTATTGCCCTCTTTTTGGCGACTTTGTATTTTGGCTTTGTACTTTTCTACTGCCTTTTTTAGTTCATCGAGGTCGATGGGTTTTAACAGGTAATCCAATGCGCTGAACTTAATGGCTTTGAGCGCATATTCGCTATATGCGGTGGTAAAGATCACTTCAAAATTCAGCTTTTGAAAGCTGCTCAACAAGGTAAATCCATTGCCATTGGGCATTTCAATGTCGAGAAACACCAGATCGGGTTTCTTGCTTTCTATCACTTCTTTACCAGTAAGTGCCGAGTCGGCCTCGCCTACTACCTCTACTTCAGGAATGAAGTTGTTGAGCAGCGATGCAATCATTTGTCGCGCCCTTTTTTCGTCGTCGATGATTACTGCCTTAATCATGGTATGTTTTTTAGGGTTTCTTTCGGAATGAATAGTTCTATGCGGGTGCCCAGTGGCCCTGTAGCATCTTCCAAATCGATGATGCTTACACTCATCTTGCTTTTGTGCTCGAGGTTGTATAGCTCCAACCGCTCTTTGGTCACTTCCATGCCCATCGATTGATGCGACTCACCGTGTTGTGCCTTCATGGCTCGCGATTGTTTGCGCCCTACTCCATTGTCTTCTATCACACATTTTAAGTGATCGGCTTCCAGTTGCAACTTCAACCAAATGGTGCCCTGGGTTTTGCGGTGCATTACCCCGTGCCAAATGGCATTTTCGATGTAGGGTTGCAGCAGCATGGTGGGTATCTGATCTTTTTCGCCATCCAACTGCTCATCTACTTCTATTTCGTACACAAACTTCTGATCCAATCGCAAAGCTTCCAAATCCATGTACAACTTTAAAGCGGTAAGCTCATCGTTAATGGCAATGCTTTTGGAGGCCGAGTTGATGAGGGTGGCACGCATAAGCTTGGCAAACTTGGCGTGGTATTCGTAGGCCACCATCTTGTCTTCGTGCAAAATGCAGCTTTGAATGGAGTTGAGCGCATTGAAGAAAAAGTGCGGATTCATTTGCGCCCGCAGTGCTTTTTGCTCCAGCTCTACAATTTTGTGTTGTGTTTTTAGCCTGCCGCGTTGCAGCAACAATATGAGGATAATGCCGCCTAAAACCAGGATGGCAATGAGCCCAAAGATGACGTAATAGGTGCGGGTAAGCTGTAGGCTTTGTATTTCGTTTTCCTTTTCGGTAAGCTCCAAATCGTGCTTCAACCCTTCGTTCTCACGCTCGGTTTTCTCTGTTTCGTAACGGGTTCTAATATCGCTAAGGGCTTCGCGGCTTTCTTTGTTCAGCAACGAGTCTTTGGCATCGATGTATAGCTTTACATAGTCAAACGCTTTGAGGTATTCCTTTTTGTGCTTGTACAAATCTACATAGCCCGCATACACATTTTTAATGTGATCTTTATTGTCTAATTCTTGTGCAATGGCAAGGCTTTCATCTAAATACTTTTGTGCTGCTTCGTAGCGTTTTACTTTATAAGAGGTAACACCAAGATTGTACAAGGTGACCATCAACTGATGGTTATTGCCATTGTTTCGGTATATTTTGGCAATGTTCTCCAATCCTTTGATGGAGCGAATGTAATCGCCATCCTGTCCGTACATGGACACAATGCCGCTCAACCCCTGTAGCAACAAACGGTTTACATCTACATTGGTGGTGTCCATACTACGCAAAAGAGCCACACTTTTACGGAAATAAGCGCGGGCCGAGTCGTGCTTCAATCCTTCTATTGCCAGGTCTCTGCGGTAATGAGCAATAGCCATGTTGTGGTAGGTATGTGCCATGCCCATTGAATCGCCAATAGCCTGTTTCACCTCAATGGCTCTGGTATAATAATCTAAACCACTTTGAATTTCACCTTGCTGAAGGTTAACACTGCCTATTACTGAGTAGGTGGCCGACAGTTCTTTTTTACTGTCCAACTTTTCGAACAGCTCGGCAGCTTTTACAGCGGCATCTATTGCTTCTGTATGTTTTGATTGCAAAGTGTAGGTTTTGGCAAAGCCATAATAAGCATTAGCAATGCCCATCTTGTGATTGACCGATGTGCTGTATTGCATCATTTCCTCATAAACCCATGCAGCGCTATCGAGTTGTTGCTGTACTAAGTAATGCTGCGCAATTTGGCCGTACCAATGTAATGTAGAATCTTGTGCCTCCTTTGTTTGACCTGTTTTTGCTTGTGCTAACAAATAAAACAAACTATCTACCCCCGCATACGTAGAGCAGTAACTGAGTAGCACAAAAGAAAATGATAAGACGAAAGGTAAAAATCGCATTGAGTTTAAGAGTTGTTGTTTTACCTGCTGCTACCAAGGTAACGCAAATGCCAACAGGCCGCAAAGAATGATACCGTAATTTTACAAAAAGGCTTTTGCTGTGTGCAGGTAGTACCATTTTATGCATGAAGGGCTCAACTGGTTTTATGTGTTTGTTTTAACGTTTCTTTAGGAATAAACAGTTCTATACGGGTACCTAGCGATCCTGCGGCATCTTCCAAATCGATGATGCTTACACTCATCTTGCTTTTGTGCTCGAGGTTGTATAGCTCCAACCGCTCTTTGGTCACTTCCATGCCCATCGATTGATGCGACTCACCGTGTTGTGCCTTCATGGCTCGCGATTGTTTGCGCCCTACTCCATTGTCTTCTACCACACATTTTAAGTGATCGGCTTCCAGTTGCAACTTCAACCAAATGGTGCCCTGGGTTTTGCGGTGCATTACCCCGTGCCAAATGGCATTTTCGATGTAGGGTTGCAGCAGCATGGTGGGTATCTGATCTTTTTCGCCATCCAACTGCTCATCTACTTCTATTTCGTACACAAACTTCTGATCCAATCGCAAAGCTTCCAAATCCATGTACAACTTTAAAGCGGTAAGCTCATCGTTAATGGCAATGCTTTTGGAGGCCGAGTTGATGAGGGTGGCACGCATAAGCTTGGCAAACTTGGCGTGGTATTCGTAGGCCACCATCTTGTCTTCGTGCAAAATGCAGCTTTGAATGGAGTTGAGCGCATTGAAGAAAAAGTGTGGATTCATTTGCGCCCGCAGTGCTTTTTGCTCCAGCTCTACAATTTTGTGTTGCGTTTTTAGCCTGCCGCGTTGCAGCAGTAATATAAGGATTACACCACCTAGAATTAAAAGGGCTATAAGCCCAAAAATGGCATAATAGGTACGATTAAGCTCCAGGCTTTGTATTTCGTTTTCCTTTTCGGTAAGCTCCAAATCGTGCTTCAACCCTTCGTTCTCGCGCTCGGTTTTCTCTGTTTCGTAGCGGGTTCTAATATCGCTAAGGGCTTCGCGGCTTTCTTTGTTTAACAACGAGTCTTTGGCATCTACAAACAGCTTTACATAGTCGAAGGCCTTCATGTACTCGCCCTTTGATTTGTATAAATCCAGGTAGCTGGAGTAGATGTCTTTCACCATTTCGCGGTCGTCTAACTCTTTAGCCAGTGCCAGGCTTTCATCGTAACAATCAAGAGCAGCATTATAGCGCCCTAAATTTTTGTTGGCAATGCCTGCATTGTTCAGCACCCGCATCAGCTCTGGCTTGTTATCACTTGCACGGTGTATGGCAATAAGGTCTTGTAATCCTGGCAGTGCTTTTTCATGTTCGCCATCCACTATTTGCATAGAAACCAGGCCATGTAACGACGAGAGTTTTGCCAGCCCTACCCGCTCTTCAGCAGCGCTCATTTGGTGCAATAAACTCAGCGCTTTTTTAAAGAAGAATTTTGCCGAGTCCATTTTTACGCCCTTGCCATCGTCGCGCATGTAATAGGTAATGGCCATGTTGTGGTAGGCTTGCGAAAGGCCAAACGTATCATTAATAGTTTCTTTTACTGCTACCGATCGAGTGTAATACTCCAACGCACTTTCGGTATCGCTTTGTTGTAAGTGAATGTTGCCCATAGCGGTGTAACTAGCGGCTACCCACTGCTGGTTGCCTACTTCTTCAAATAATTCGGCCGCCCTGGTGGCATTAAGCAATGCTGTTTTGTAATCGCTTTTATAAACGTAGGCTTTGCAAATGTTAAAATGTGCTGTAGCCATTCCCTCCACATCGCCAATGCCCTCGCAATATTCTTTCATGGCACCGAAAATGGTAATGGAGCTGTCCAGGTTATAGGCATCGAAATAGTAAATGCCTATTTCTTCGTAAAGCAGCACCGCCTTTTTTTCTCCTTCTTCTGTTTCGTTGGCCAACGCCTTGTCGAGCACCTGAAAAAGACTATCGACCCCTGCAAATGAAATGTTAAATGTTAATGTGGTAAGCAGCAGTACCAAAAGGTAGGATAAGCAACGCATAGTATGAAATGTATGGTGTGTAATGCTGCCAAGGTAACGCAAAAGCCTACGGGCAACAAAGGATAATACCTTGATTTTACAAAAGGGCAGGTTTGCCCTGTAGGTGGTGTAATTTTATGCACCAACGACCATAAAAAAAGTGGGAACCGAAGCTCCCACTTAATCAAATGACGGCAATTAACCCCTTAAGTGCCATGCATTTTTGCTGCGTAAAAAATAACTCAATCATTTAATCACAATGTGGTGCGTGGTAACTTTACGCCTGGTAGCTACCAGCACACTATACAGTCCGGCAGGTTGCTGCGCCAAGTCAATGGTTTGCTGGTACCTGCCATAAAGGGTTCCTAAGGTAACGTGATTGATAAAATCGCCTGTTACAGTAACCACCGATGAGGTGGGGATGCAATATTGTGCGGTGGCTGATACCACACCAATGAGGAATAAAAAGGGAAGTAACAATGTTTTCATAATGGTTGTTTTGGGGTTAAGAGTTCACCAAAACTAGGACGGTAAAAAAAGCTATGAAAGGATTTCGAATTGTACTTTATATATGGGCAGATTTAGGTAACCAAAGGGCTTTTTTGTGGCGTAAGTGGCGGTGGGCTAATACAACACTTAGTCACACTGAGTTTATCGAAGTGTGGTTAAAGGGATGTACAATGGACTCCTGCCTGCGCAGGAGTGAAGTGAGGGACGTGTTAAGGATGAGGTAATATGCATTTAAGTAAATGTCTTTGCGAGTCTCACCAGGAAGTGGGATGAAGCAAGCTCCGGAGGCACCTTTGCTGGTGATCGGGGAACAAGAGCGAGAGTAGTTAATAGGAAGAAGTTAGTATGGAGTGGGGTAATTGCCATAACCAATGCAGCGAGTGGCTGAGTGATCCGCCTGAGGCGGATTGTATCGAAGCCCGAACGGAATCAACATTACGTATACCCTCCCCTTCGAACTTCGATACTTTTTAGGTTCACACCGTTCATCTAAAACACTCAGACACTTGGGGATACTACTGTCCCAATAGCAATCAAGGTGCCTGCGCAGGAGTGAAATGAGGAACATGAAAGACAGTGTGAGGAGGGAGCGCCCCTGCCCCTACCCGGTTTTAAGCTTTCCTTTTAGCCAGCGTAGCACATCAAAAAAGGCCAGTGCCTCACGCTCAAAGGCATTGGTTTGTACCAGGGTTTCAATGCTGTTGTAAGTTGCTTTTAACTGCGCCTGATGGTTAAACACATGCGGATCGTGGTCTACCTGCTTCAAAAACTTCACCAAAAGGCTTTCTACTTCAAACATGCGCCCTTTCTTTTCCAAAAAGTAAACGGTGTTGCGCAGCAAGTAATGAAACGTGTCCCAATCGTTGTGTTCTAACAATACCACCGCACGCAGCAGTTTTTCAAAGCCATAGATATCGGCCGCAAGCCCACTGCTCTCCCCCACCTCCATGCGCTTGAGCCACATCAAAGCATCGGAGTAGTTTCCCAGCCAAAACGAGGCGTAGCCCATGTTGTAAATAAAATAAGCATGGTACCAGCCAAAGGGATCGGGCCGCTTCAAGTAGTTTTCTACAGGGTGTTTTAAGGTATCTAGCAGCTCTGCATCTTTGTTTTCTTTTTGCAGCAAGTACATCTTTACTGCCAAAAAATCTTTGAGCAGCAACGTTTCGGTACGGGTATTGCGACGAATAAATTCGTGTTCGCCCAGCTGCTCCAACTTATCGGCAGTAGCATGTGCTTCCCAGTATCGCCCCAACTCCCCGTAAGCAAAGCACAGGTTATTGTAGGTAGAAATGCAGTTTTCAGCGTAGTTTTTGAGGTATACCTGTTGCCCTTCAAACCGTACCACAATTTGCTCAAAATGTTGAGCAGCAGTGCCGTGATCGTTGTTTAAGCTGGCTACAAAAGCACAGGCCGAGTGGTAGGTGAAATGGATGCGAAAGGCATCTTCGGCCATGGGCTGATGCATGGTGCTTACAATTTCGTTGTACATGGCCAACTGCTCCACACTGCGCGCCCTGCCTTGTATACAAAACTCATGAAAAATTTGCGACATCTTATGCCGGTTGTAGTACGAGCGTTGCGATTGCTCGGTGGCTTCCTGCTGCTGCTCTACCTCTGCCAGCATGCGCACCGGGGCATACGAGCTGTAGTTGGTGGCCCCCACAATTTTTAAGCTTTGCTCCATAATTTCCAGCTGCAGGTTCGATAGCTCTAACGATTGTGCCAACTTCAACGCACGCACATTGGTTTTCTCGGCCTGCTTGAGCAAGCGTTTGTCCATGAGTACCTGGGTTTCTTTAATGAGGTTAAGTACGGTGAAGTAATCGTTTTTTTGCTCGTTGTAGCTGCGCAGTGTGCGAAGTATTAAATGGTACAACTGGTTTTTTATTACCGGAAGATTGTTGGCCCATTTCTCATTTTGGAAACTTAACTTTACTTCCGTGTTAGTTGCATTAGGATGGGCATTCAAATAATCGAACAACGTTACATAAGCCCCCTCCGACTTAAAAGTGGCGGCATGCTTTTTAAAATAACGCTTTTCCTGTTTGGTAAGCGTTTTCATTAAGTTATTGAGTGCCATGGAAACTTAAAATTATTAAAAATTTTGTTTTCACGGTTCCCCTTTCCTACTTTAATTTGGCAGTAACAAATCTGAAGATCATGAACAATTCAACAACTCTCTTTACTTTATTTTTGCTGCTCTTATGTTCCACAGTAAATGCTCAAAACTGGAGCAACATTGGCCCCGGTGGTGGTAGCGATTTGCACTACCTGGCCATACAACCCGATAACCCCGATGTGATGTATACTGCTGGCGATATTGAAGGCATATACAAAACCACCGATGGTGGCACTACCTGGCAAAACACTAACAACAACCTGGCACACAGCTCATTCAGTGCCAATGCATATTGGGTTAACGACATTCAAATAGACCCAGTAAACTACCAAACCCTTTACCTGTGTACGGCGGTGGGGCTGTTTAAAAGCATTAATGGTGGTGGCGGTTGGAACTTAATGTACCCCGATACCATTGACGATAACCTGAACGAACCCATTTCTACCTCGGCCATTGGCATCGACTCGGCCAATACCAACCGGTTGTTTTTAGGGCTGGGCGACGAAACCAGCGAATGTACCTTTGCCGACTTTACCCCATGGACAGGCTTTGAAGAAGCCTCGGGCATGCTGCGCAGTGTAGATGGAGGCATTACCTGGGTGGCCATTAACAACGGGCTGCCCGATTCTGTTTCGGTGCATACGGTAAATGTTATTCCCAATACCGACATTGTAGTTATTGCTACCAACCGCGGTGTATTTAGAAGCGACGATGGTGGCAACAACTGGGCAGCCAAAAACAGCGGACTGCCCCACACCAACACGCACCGCATTGTGTATAGCGACGATTATGGCAGCGATGTGCTTACCCTTTCGGTAAAAACCATTGGCGACCCCAACGATGCTAACACCTTTCAAGGGGGCATGTTCAGGAGCTTTGATTTGGGCGATAGCTGGACCGACATTACCAACAACCTGCCCAAATACGATGCGTTCGACTTCTTGTTTTACGACTACTGGAAGTTTGATGTAGACCCTACCGACATTGATGTAATTTATGTGGCTACCGTGCGCGGCAGTGGGTACGACAACACCGGCATTTTCGAAACCCTGGATGGCGGTGCCACCTGGAACAATATTTACACCCCTGAAATTGGCGGGTGGCTCGATCAAAGCTGGCTGTGGGAAGGGTATGCGTTCGACATTAAAATGGCTCCTTCTAATCCTTCGCGCATGGCGTTGGTGCTCATTGATGCTGAAGTGAGCACCGATTGGGGAGGCACCTGGATCAATGCTTTTACCACGGCTGTGGGCGGTGGTTGGAAAGGCAACGGACTGGAGTTGATGAATACCGAAGGCATTGCTTTTCATCCTACCGATCCTAATGTGTTGTATGTATCGTACGACGATATGGGGTTGTTTAGAAGCGACGATGCCGACAATTCCTACATTCGGCTCGACCCACACCAGGATCCTAACATTGATGGCATTACCAACATTGATGCCGCCAAAGATGTGCTGATCGATCCAGCCAATGGCGATGTGTACCTGAGCCGCTACCAGGGCTCGCAAGGAGGCTACCTCGATGGTTTTAGCGCTGGCGGTGTATTCTTTTCGAGCGATAATGGCAACACATTCAACAGCATTACCGGCAGCATGCCAGCCGGCCGGCACAACATCATTGCCGACTTCAACAGCGGATCGCCTGGCAACAGAACCTTGTACAGTGCTGTGCACCACCATGGGGTGTATAAAAGCACCAACAGCGGTACCAGCTGGACCAACATTACCGGCAGCTTAGGAAGCGACGAGGCTTTTGTATGGGACATTGCCCTGAACCCTACTAACCCACAAGAGTTGGTAGTAGCCATTAACGGCTGGGGCAGTGGCAACAATGGTGTATACCGCTCGTTGGATGGCGGCACCACCTGGAATGCATTGCCCAACACGCCTGCTGGCGATGTAAACATGGTATACTTTAACAGCAACAACCTATACATTGGGGTATCCGATAATTTTGATTGGAATTATGCCGGGGGCCTCTACCGATCTTCAGACGGAGGTACTAGCTGGACCGAAATTCTCGACCACTCCAGGGTGGTTGATGTGGCCGTAAACCCTGGCAACCCCAATGTTATGGTAGCTACCGCACAGCAGTGGTACAATGTAAATACCGAAGCGCATGGCATTTACCTCTCGGAAGACAATGGCGCTACCTGGAACCTTATTTCACAAAACGTGGACCATGCCTTTTTTAATTTTGCCCGCTTTAACCCGCATCACCCTACCGATGTATATGCCGGCACTGCAGGCGGTGGACTATGGAAAAGTACGCTCAGCATTAGTGTAGGCATTGATGCACCTACGGTTGCAACGTTGGGCGCTACCCTCTACCCTAACCCGGCTACCCACCAGGTGTGGGTGCAGCACGAAGGCGGTGCAGTACAAATTAACCTGTTGAGTCTCGATGGTAGAGTGCTGCAAAGTATTGCTGTCCAACAACAGCGCGTACAGTTAGAGGTAGGCCACCTGGCTGCAGGTGCTTACCTGGTAGAAGTGTTGGATGCTACTGGTGCCGTAAAGCGCATGAAATTGCTGAAACAGTAAATAAGTTTGAATATTAGTAAAAGGCCGGATGTTCGCATTCGGCTTTTTTTATGGGGTTGTGGAAGGTGAGCGAGAGGGGGCTTCGACACCCCGATGGCTGTCGGGATAGCCTGATGTAAGGGGTGTGTTAGTGAGAATAAAGTAGCGAGTGTCTGAGTGTTTTGCTGCAAGGTACGAGCAACAAAAAGTATCGAAGACCGAGCGGAATCAACATTACGTATACCCTCCCCTTCGATCTTCGATACTTTTTAGGTTCACACTGTTCACCTAAAATACTCAGACACTCGGGGTATAATGGTGGACTCCTAACCTGCGCACAAGTGATTGTGGGTGTCGAAGTACGGCAGGCGGAGAAGACCGAGCAGCATCAATTACCCAGGCGCAACAACTGCGCCACCTCCAGCGGCAGCTCCTCCTCCTGCCGCACCACCACCAGCAGCATCTTTAGCCGATCCAGCAGCATCATCTTTGGCGGGTGCAGTGGCAACAGGTTTAAGAGTACCTTTAAGCACTGGTCCCTTTCCGATGTCTACTACTTGCCAATCTTGATGAGTACTAATATCACGTGCTAATGTTGGAATGTAAGAAGCTGCGATGGCTTCAGTGGTTGCATGAGCAAAGGTAACCACATCAGCTGTTTGGTAACGATCGTTGCCCAGGTTGTTTCCATTGGCACACACACCACAGGGTGGGCGTTCGGTGTATAAATTAAAGTTATGCTGCCTGTACGAAACGTCAGGGACTCTGCGCCTGAACGTACGAATAGCCGGATTGGCCGGTGCTGCTGGAGCAGCGGCTGGAGGTGCTGGTGCCCTTGCTCTGTCTACCGCTGCATTGGCCTGTAGCCATGTGCCATCTGCACCGCCATAGGCAGCACTAATGAGTTGAGACTCGGAATGCAAACTAGCACCATCGCTTACTTTTAAATCGTGAAAGGAGCCTACGGTAATGTTCCCAATGTTTTTGCCAAAACCAGGATTGCCATACACATATAAATCATTAGGATTTGTACCAGAAGGATGCCAGGAAATGAGTTTTCTGCTACCTTGCACGTCGGGCGGGCTGCTCCCTACCGGCACAATATTGGCCGCCAATTGCGCCACAGCACTGTTATTAATCATGCGCTGTATGCTTTTTTGTTGCTGTGCCACAGGGCGATTATCAGTAAAAGTAGCGGTACCTCCATGTACAAGGTGGGCTATGGCTTTGGGGGCGGTATAGTGTTGTGTTGTTTTCAATACCAGTTATACACATTAAATGTACGGCATTTCGCTCATTAACGCAATCGTAAAAATACGTCATCAAACAGGGGGCAATGCATGCAGTTGCTGTAGAATGATAACAATGAAATGTTGAAGTATTGTTTAAGTGGGTATAGCACCACTTGCGCCACCACCACCATCAGGATCGTCTTTTTTACCTGGGGGCTTAAAAGGCTTGTGAAGACTATTTCCTCCTTTTCTTCCCAAACCACGCATGCCCAGTCTCTTTTTTGCTCCTGGTTTAGCTACCGCTGCCTCAGCTTCGTTTACGACTGGAGCATCTTTTCCGGGCATCCTTTTTACGGGTGGTACTCCCGCTTCATCTGTTGCCTTCCGTTTTTCGGCACCAACTACAGGGGCTGCTGCTGCCACAGGAGGTGCTACTGGTGGTACTTCTTCGCGGTATGCACGTAACAATCCTTCGTCGCCAGCTACTACGTGCCAGTTTCCCCACCCGGGAAACTGCGCACTGGCCCGAGGAATGTGCGAAGCGGCCACTGCTGCATCGCCAGCATGTGCCCAGTTAACCTGATCGGCAGCTACATAACGGGCATTTTGCAAGTTGGCCGCAGTATTGCATCCACCACAGGGATGTCGTTCGGTAAACAAATTAAAATTAGCGCGCCCGGCAGCAGCAGCATTAGCAACATCTACTGCTCCATTGGTTGCAGGCCAGGCAGGGTTTCCTGCTACGCCATAAGTATTGCCTATTAAAATGGGCTCGGTATGGGTGCCTTGCTGTACATTGACCTTGGCAGCACCACCATTAATGTTGCCTACATTGCGTCGAAAGCCAGGAACTCCAAATACCTCTATGGCACGCACAATAAGCCCTAAGTCGTTGGGAACAGCATTAAATATGAATTGCCTGTTTTGTATAAGGTTACGGTGGCCTTGCACAGCAGCGGGGCTGGCTCCAACAGCCGGATTAATGGTAACCGCCAATTGTGCTACGGCATTGTTTGCCATAAGCTGTATACTTTGCTGTTGTTGTGCTACAAGGCGATTATCGGTAAAGGTGGCGGTGCCACCCGCACTTTGTGTGGCCCCTTGTAATGGGGCGGTATGTGTGGGCGTGTGTTTCATTAAACAAGAATGGGGTTGTTCCAGCTGGAGCCCAATGGATCGTTGCTGGGGTTGCTCATGCCTGTAAATTTGCTATTGTCGCTTTCTCGAGTATCGTCTTCGTGTTTTTTATTATTATCGGTTTTCTTTTTCGGCTTGTTTTTGGGGTTATCAATTACCCTGCCTCCTTCTAGCAACCAATTGTTTTGCGGATGCACATGGAATACATAATTGGGGTAAGTATTGTTGGCCATGCCTATGTATGAAGCTGTAATGGCTTGTGTATTAGCAAACCGCCAATCTACTGTATCGTTGGTATGGTAACGAGCATTGAGCAGGTTATTGTTGCATTGATGGCCTACCAGGTTACACGGGTGCCGCTCGGTAAACAAGGCAAAATGTGCCCGGTTGGCAGCACCACCAGCATTGTTGTTGGCTTGATTAATGGCCGCATTGGCAGCTATCCAGTTGGTACCTATTTGACCGCTATAAGCCCTTCCTATTAGCAACGGTTCGGTATGGATGCCATTGGCACTGTTCATACTCCCATTATAGCCATTGCCGTTAATGTTGCCTACATTAACACCAAACCCCGGGTTTCCTTGCACTTCAATGGTTTCGAGCAGCTGTGTATCGTCGTGTTGCAACGGGTAGGTAATGGGACCATTGCGAATGCTGAGCCAGCGGTAATTGTGTACTGGGCTGGCGCCCCCCTGGTTGCCTATGGTTGCAGCACGCTGTATGGCTTTTTGTTGTTGTGCTACAGTGCGGTTGTCGGTAAACCTGACTGTACCTCCATGAATATGGTCGGCCATGGCTTTGGGGGTGCTATAGTGTTGCGTTATTTTCACGGTAACAACCTTCCTCATAAAGATACATCAAAAAAACGGGGAGCGCAATACAACAGTTGCTTCAAGTAAAGAAAGTGGATTCCTGCCTGCGCAGGAGTGAAATAAAGGGGGAATGGGATAAGGTGATGTGAGGGTCGTGTTAGGGGGAATAAAGTAGTGCCTGTAATAGGATTGGTATAGTAAAATGCAGTGAAAATAATGATAGCGAGTATACATCATCATGTACATCCTCTCCTTTCTCCTATCTTCTATCTCCTCACACTCCTCCTTCACTCTCCCCTTCCACAAACCACATTTTTAGCTCCCCCTTATTTTTGGCCGCTACGGCACCACGAGCAACACACTTAAACTGTTGTTGCACCAACCGATAGGTGGCTTCAGAAACGTTTACCCTACCCACCTCGCCACTGCTTTCCATACGAGCTGCGGTGTTTACCGTATCGCCCCACACATCGTAAGCAAACTTTTTATGCCCCACCACACCCGCAATTACTTCGCCTGTATGCACCCCTATTCTTATTTCAAAAAAGGGCAGGCCCTCGCCCCGCCGCTGCGATGCGTACTCTTGCATAAAATTGCAAATGGCAAGGGCCGCCCTTACTGTATCTATAGAGTTGGTAGTATTGGCAGTAGGCACCCCGCCCACCGCCATATAAGCATCGCCAATGGTTTTTATTTTTTCTACCCCGTGTGCTTCTACAATGCTATCAAACGCCTGGTAGCAATAATCAATTTCAGCAATAAGAGCTTCGGTAGTAAGCTGTTCCGACAATTGGGTAAATCCCTTAAAATCGGTAAACAGCACCGATACCATCTTATAATGTTGCGCCTTAGCACTGCCGTGCTGTTTTAACTCTTCGGCCGTAGCTTCGGGCAAAATATTAAGCAGTAAGTTTTCCGAACGTTGCTTTTCAAAAGCCAACACCCTGCTGTACCTATACACCAGCAAAGCAATAGTAAGCAGCACCCCTACCCCCAGCCACAGCCCTATTTTTTCTATCTTATCCCTATCAATTACCGCTTGCTTTTTCTCCAACTCCAACGCCTTGCGCAATATGGCAGCTTCGTATTGAATAGAATCGGCCGCTTGCTCGCGCTTAAACTGGTATTGCAACTCCAGCTTTTTGGTCGCTTCAATTTGCTGGTACAACGCCAGCTTTTCCTTCGTTTTGTCTACCATTTTTTGGTACAGCAATCCGTTTTTATAATCGCCTGCCTCCTGGTAAAGGGCAGAAAGCTCTTTGTAGCATTCCAGCAACACATCATCCAACTCGTGCGTGCCTGCAATGGCTACTGCCTGCCGGTAATTTTTTAACGCCAACGGCTGGTTGCCCTTTAATGCATAAGCAGTGGCCGTGTAATAATGCAGCAAACTTTGATGGTAGGGCAATGCCAACGAATCCAACAACTGCTGCGCTTCTTGTAAATACAGCAAGGCACTGTCGGCACTGTTAAGCTGATTTAGGCAGTTGCCAATGTTTAGCAAAGAGGTACACAACGATTGTTGGTGGGCAAAAGTTCTTTTAAGGTACAATGCTTGTTGGTGGTAAGCCAGTGCCTGGCCATAAGCGTTGGTATGCTCCGAATGGTAATTGGCCATGTTGTTTAATGCCAGAGCCATGCTGGCTGTATCGCCCGCTTGCTGATATGCACTATAAGCCTGCTGGTAATCGCTTATGGCCATGGTATCTTTTAACGCTACATGCAACATACCAATGTTGGTGTAAGCATTGCCTATCGACTTGCTATCGTTAGCCATTTCGGCAGTGGTTAATGCTTCTAACAGGTAGGGCAATGCTTTGGCATAATTAAACTGTTTAAAGTAGCTAAGCCCAATCATGTTTTGGCACCTCGCCTTTTCCCTGTAATCCCTTAACAATTCAAACAGCGGCAACGCTTTTAACGCATATTTGCGAGCATCGTTGTATTGCCTGTTCCAATACAATTGCATGAACAAATTGTGCAAAATGGTGGCACGTAATGGTAAATCATCGGTAACCAATACATGGTTGGCTTCGTGCAAAATAGCTATGCTTTGTGTACGATCTATACTGGTGTAAGCATCGGCCAGTGCTATGAGTAAACGAGCCTCGGCAGTATCTGTTTGAGCAAAAGGCAATAATGCTGAAAGCGAGTCGATGGCCTTTTGCTGGGCAAAGCCTCCGCAACACCACAACAGTAAAATAATGCTATAACATGCCTTCTTAATCATACTACGATTACCAAAGGTATTGTTTTGGCACCCTGAATGATATAGTGAAAATACGTATATTTATTGTGCGATATATTTCCTACTACTCCTCTTCTCCCTTCTTCTCTAATCTGCACCAACATACAACACCAGTTCACAGTTTATACTTTACATTTTCCATGTCCTGAGCCTGCCTCGCCTACTGTACTTCGAATTCACACAAAAAATACAAACAGGTAAAGGCCAAAGACGAAGCACCTTGCCAATAAGCATAAATTAAGCACCAAAATTGCGTTAGGGATTGCAGCGGCTATCCGCTGTGGCTGGCTGCGAAAAAGCTTGTTGCCAGGGTAAGGCGACAGCAGGAGCCACTCCATGGCTTACAAGGTTCGTAATAGCCATAGCGATAATAGCGAAAAGCCCGCCCCCCAATCCGACGTCAGGAGATATTGGGGAAACGCCCGGCAACATCCAAGCTAATCTATTGAACCTTTTCCTCACACACGTGTACAGCCTTACAAAGCCGCCAAACAATGAAACACGCCATCGTACTACTAAGTCTACTATGGGTTAGTACCACCTTCGCACAACACTGCGAGTGGTGCGGCTCGCACATGCTAATGGTAGAAGCTACCTACAACCAACAAGTGGTAAACCGCCTTGAAATAACCGTGCAAGAAGTAAAAGGGCAATCGTTAGAAGTGCAATACTTAAAAGGCACTGCCACATTTACCCAAAACAGTTACTACACTGGCGATCCAGTAGAAAAACATTTGCATCGTAGCAATGGGTATTTTGAGTGGGCAAGCACCCACTACACCTTTATTACAAATAGCACCATAAAAAACAACTACCAACACCTGGTAGTAAAAGTAGAAGATGTGGATGGCGAGCAAAATGGCGGGCAATTTGCCACTGCCTACCTCGAAGTACCTACCAGTAAATTTATTGCATTATGCGCTGAAGCCCGGTGCCTGGATAAAAAAGATTGCTTGCGCGACAAAACCATTCGAGTAAGCCTGGAAAAAAAGAACGATTAACCATGAAAAACGCCTTATTGATATCCTGCCTGCTATTTAGCATAACTGCTCTAGCCCAGCATTGTCCATGGCATGGAGGGCGCATACTTATTGTACAAGCCACCAGCAACCAACAGCCTGTTGAAGGACTAAAAATTACTTTACTCAACTCTAACCGAAAACACTTTAAGCCTCCCTACACTTACGAAAACAGTAAGGCATTTTTGCCCAACACTCCAAAATCAGAAAATGTACAAATGCCCTGGAGCTATTTAAACGATAGTACTAGCCATTTTCCTTTTGCAGGCAATAGTTATGTGCGAATTACAAGCAATGGTTTAATAGCACATTACTCCAAATTCATTGTAAAAATTGAAGATGTAGATGGCGAGCAAAATGGCGGGCATTTTGAAACTGCCTATGTGCGCATTGCCACTGAGAATTTCTTGTATATATGCACCAGTGAAGAATCTACATGGCATAATGAAGAGCATGTACAAAAGCGCATCATAAACGTGCCCCTTAAGAAAAACAACTAACTTTATTCAGCAACAAATTTGCCATGAAACGCCTTCAAAACATCATCTTTTCACTTGCACTACTGCTTACACTGGCATGCTCTACAGCTCAAGCAAAATACAGTCCTATTCCTTTTATAGAAATGGTAATGCATGCCGATGCCATTGTGTATGGCACCATACACGAAGTTGGTGAGCAAAACTTTACCTTACACGTGTTGGGGCAGCTGGATGATGCCCCCTACCAAAAGGTAATGACCATTAAAAAGTTTCGCGATTGGACCTGCGCACAACGATGGACCAAATACAAAAAAGGGCAATCGGTACTGCTTTTCCTCACGCTAAACGATGGCAATTACCACATTATGAGTGCAGGTGGTGAAGGTGAAATGCCTATATACGAGGATGATGTATACATTAATGGGTATTATACCTTTAACACAACTCCCGAAACACAAAAAGAAAATGCCAACACCTTGTTTAATGCAAAAAGCCATCAGCTATATGGCGCCAATTATTACGGCAGCAAAGTGGCGTTAAAATCCTTTACCGATGCCATTAAAACCGCACGAAAATGTTTTGAAGCATCAGGAGATACCTATAAAATGCTTTGTAGTAATGATGCCATAGAAAAATACAAAGCCCGAACCGGGTTCCATACATGGCTCATTCACCAACTGCAAAAAAACTAACTTTATTCGCCATACCTTTACCACATGAAACACCTTATTAAAACAAGCCTTATTTGCGCTCTTGCACTCTCCTTCTCTACCGCCCGAGCCGACTACAGCCCCACACCGCTGGCAGATATGATTATGAAATCTCACCTAATTGTATATGGCACTATTACCGAAGTGGGCGAAAAAGATTTTACCCTTAAAATAAAAGGTCAACCCCATGGCTTTTACCACAGTCCAACCATAAAGGTGCAACAGTTTAGCAATTGGACCTGCGCTCATCGGTGGACCACCTACGAAGAAGGCCAATCGGTATTTTTATTTTTAAAGAAACGCGATGGCAACTATTTCATTATGAGCGGTGGTGGCGAAGGCGAAATGCCCATTTACGAAAGCAATGTTTACGTAGATGCTTTTTACTCTTACTACATGGTTCATCCTATTGAAGGAAAAGAAAAAGCCACGGCCAAATGGCCTCCAAAAGCCAAAAAATATGAGTTGTATGGTGGCACTTACCTGGGTAGCCCCTTTAAACTCGATCAGTTTGCTGATGCCGTGAGTCAATTGCGCCAGTTGTATAGCAACCCTACAACACCCGAAGCAATAAGAACCTACAAAGCCAAATCTACCCTACACCACTGGTTGGCTCAAAAAATGGAACAACACTAAACACCAATACCTGATCATCCTCATATTTTACTGAAACAAAACCCTTTAAGTTTGTGGTGTGTTAGTTACAACCATAGCACAACTACACCCACATCGTCGCATTGCCATTAGCATTGGGGTGGTATACCTGTACTTTGGTATCCTCAAGTTTTTTGCTGGAGCCAGCCCTGCCGAAGACCTGGCACAAATTACCATCAGTCACTTATCGTTTGGTGTCATCCCTCCGGCTGCATCCATTATACTGCTGGCCGTATGGGAAACTTTTGTTGGAGCAATGCTGCTTAGTGGCTACTTTAAAAAACTAACCATTATTGTAGCATTGGTGCACATGGCACTTACCTTTTCGCCCCTCATTCTTTTCCCTGAACAAACATTTAATGGCGACCTTGTTCCTTCTCTACTGGGGCAATACATCATGAAAAACATCATTATTATTGCCGCCCTGGTAGCCATATATCCCTCTAACAAAAAGGTATAAAACAGCTTGCCTGTATCATATTTTTACAGAAACCATTAACTTGCAGTTATGGAAAACAATGCGCTGCTCCACCATATTTGCGAACGGGTAGAACTCAATGCCGATGAACGGGCATTGGTAGCCGCTAAAATTACCAAACGCACCTATAAAAAAGGGCAGTATGTAGTGCAGCATGGCGATGTAGACCGGTTTCAAAGCTATGTGATTTCGGGCTGCATACGCACCTACTACATCGACCCCGATGGTGGAGAACACACCGTGCAATTTGCTATTGAAGATTGGTGGACGGGCGACCTGGGGAGCTTTATTACTCAGCAACCTGCCCGCTACAATGTGCAGTGCCTCGAAAACACTACAGTGGCACAGCTCAATAATGTAGACATGGAAATGATGTATAAAGAAGTGCCCAAAATGGAACGCTTTTTTAGAAAGCTCATTCAAAAAGCCTACGTAGCTGCGCAAAACCGAATTATGAACAACTTTACCCTTTCGGCCAAAGAAAACTACCTGCAATTTAAAGCGCAATACCCTACCATACACCAGCGGGTGCCGCAATACATGATTGCCTCTTACCTGGGAGTAACGCCTGAGTTCTTAAGTAAAATTCGTCATCAAATTATTGCCGAGCAGTAAATCTTAATCTAGTTTAAGCTACTTTCTTAATCCAGTTCATTTTATCCCCCTTTTAAAGGAGCGAACTTTGTGTTGTAACAAATTTTAAAACACAACACTATGTCTGAATTATTAAAAAATGTAAGCGAATTAAACGACCTTATTTGCCAGGGCAAAGCCCTCGAAGCATTCGATAAGTTTTATGCCGACAATGTAAGCATGCAAGAAAACGACTACCCCGTAGTGATAGGCAAAGCCGAAAACCGCAAACGTGAAGAAGATTTTTTTGGTGCCATTACAGAGTTTAGAGCAGCACAACCATTAAGCGTTGCTGTGGGCGAAAACGTAACCATGGTAAAGTGGAAGATGGACTACACCCATAAAGATTGGGGCGTACGCAACTACACCCAGGTGGCTGTGCAAGAGTGGCAAGATGGTAAAATTGTAAACGAGCAATTTATTTACGGCAATTAATAATTAACAGCAATCCGCTAAAGGCGGAAGAAAGGAGTTTCGAATGAGAACAATTAAAAGAGTGATTACTTCGCAAAAGGTAGACATGGGTGGCATTTTACTCGACCAACCCCTGCCCTACCATGGCGTAGATCAAATTGATCCCTTTTTATTGGTACATCATTGGGCATACACTTACAAAGGGGGGCAACAACAACGCGATATTGGTGTTGGCCCCCATCCCCACCGTGGCTTTGCACCAGTAACCTTTATTTTTAAAGGAGCCGTGCACCACCGCGACTCGCGAGGAAACGATGGTATTATTGAAGCGGGCGGTACCCAATGGATGAACAGTGGCATGGGCATTATACATAGCGAAAGAGCCAGCAAGGAGTTAGCTCAGCATGGCGGTGAATTTGAAATCATTCAATTTTGGGTAAACGCCCCAGCCAAAAACAAAATGGATCAGCCTTCGTATCAGCCATTAACTGCCGAAGAAACGCCAACCGTTATCGACAAGAAAGTGAAAGTAGGTGTGGTAGCAGGCGAGTTTAATGGAACAGAAGGAAACATAAAGCCTTATACCAACCTGTTGGCTTTACGCCTTGAAATGGAAGCAGGTGGAACAGTAACCATACCCATTCCTGAAAACTACAATGCTTTTATATACCAGTTGGATGGAATGCTGGAAACAAGTGGCACTACCACCCATAAAAAAAACCTTACGTGGTTAAACAACGATGGCAAATCCATTACCATAAAGGCATTGGAAAACACCCGCGCCATTTTATTGGCCGGAGAGCCTATTAACGAAGAGGTAACAGCCTATGGGCCTTTTGTAATGAACACCAACACCGAAGTGCTGGAAGCCATGCGCGATTACCAAATGGGCAAGATGGGAGTGCTTATTGAAGAATTCGAAAATTAATACCTTAGTGGGGAAGCCGATGCTTCCCCTTTTTTTTACACTAAACCAACAACTATGAATACTACTCAATGGCCCGAATTACAGTTCGAAACACTAAAAGATACCATGGCCACGGTGCAGCTATGGACCCAAATTGTGGGTAAGATACGCTTGCGCAAAATGCCATGGACCAATCATTCATGGCACGTTTCGCTTTACATCTCACCCACCGGTTTTACTACCTGCAGCATACCCTATAAAAATGGGGTATTTCAGATAGATTTCGATTTTATTGAACACCAACTTAACATTACTACCAACAGCGGTGGCAAAGCCTCATTTGAATTGAAGGGGCAAAGTGTAGCCAGTTTTTACAACGAGCTATTTGCACAATTAAAAGCATTGGGCATTGAAGTAACCATTCATGCAGCACCCAACGAGCTGCCCCACGCCACACCCTTTGCCAAAGATGAAGCGCACAACACCTACGATGCTTCAAACATGCATACTTTGTGGCAAGCGCTAGTAAGCATACACAATGTATTCACTCAATTCCGGGCCAAATTCATTGGCAAGTGCAGCCCAGTACATTTATTTTGGGGAGGATTTGATTTGGCAGTAACCCGATTTTCGGGCAATACTGCTCCGGCACATCCCGGTGGCATGCCCCACATGCCTTTGCCTGTAATGCAAGAAGCCTACTCGCACGAAGTAAGCAGCTGCGGTTTTTGGCCAGGCAACGAACAAGCACCACACCCGGTATTTTATGCCTACTGCTACCCTACTCCTGATGCCTTTGGGAAACAACCTGTAGCCCCAAAAGAAGCTTTTTACAGCGAGCAAATGGGAGAGTTTTTCTTACCTTATGATGCAGTACGGCAAGCCAATAATCCTGAAGCAATGTTAATGGAGTTTTTAGAAACTACCTATGCAGCGGCAGCCAACACTGGCAATTGGGATAGGGCCGCCTTAGAATTTGACTTTTCTGATTTTGAAACCGTGTAGCTAAACAATTAATCATGGATAAAAAACTGGTGTGGCACAAAGTGCTGGAAGATAAAAACGAATTGCAAGAAGGAAGGGTAATGACGGTGACTGCCGGACATACCGGGATATGCCTTACCCATTATGAAGGGCAGTATACCGCATTGGATAATAGATGCCCCCACCAGGGAGGACCGCTGGGCGAAGGCTCTATTGAAGACGGCATGCTACGGTGCCCCTGGCATGGATGGGATTTTAACCCATGTACCGGCCTGCCTCCTGGAGGTTACGATGATGGCGTAAAGAAATACGACATTAAGGTGGAAGGCGATACCGTGTGGGTAGGCATTGAAGAAGAAGTGCCCCACGAAACCACCATTGCCGATGTAATGGCACAAACCATGGTAAACTGGGGAGTAAATCGTGTATTTGGCATGGTAGGGCACTCTAACCTGGGGCTGGCCGATGCTTTGCGACGCCAGGAAGGACAAGGCCAGCTCAAATTCATAGGCATTCGCCACGAAGGAGCTGCTTCATTTGCTGCTTCGGCCTACGGCAAGCTTACAGGGAAACCCGCTGCTTGCTTTGCCATTGCAGGCCCTGGAGCTACCAATCTATTTACCGGGTTGTGGGATGCCAAAGTAGATCGTGCCCCCATTCTTGCCCTTACCGGGCAGGTAGCCACACAAGTGGTAGGTACCGGCAATTTTCAGGAAGTAGACCTGGTAAGGGCTTTTACCTCGGTAGCAGAATTTAACCATCGTGTTGAACACCAAAGTAAGCACAGCGAATTGATGGGTTTGGCCATTAAACACGCGATCTTAAAACGCGATGTATCGCACCTTACCTTTCCTGATGAAGTGCAAGAACTGCCCGCCCCTACTCACGAAAAGCCAGGCACGCCCGAAGGGCGCATTACCCCCATTACCATTGCACCACCACAAGAGGCTTTTAACAAAGCGGTGGTTATGCTACAAGAAGCGAAGAAACCAGCCATTATTGTAGGACATGGTGCCCGCTTTCAAATGGAAGCCATTATTGAATTGGCCGAGCAACTCAACTGCCCCGTAATGACCACCTTTAAAGCCAAAGGGCAAATTTCTGATCACCACCCCCTGGGATGTGGGGTACTAGGAAGAAGTGGCACCCCCATCGCTTCGTGGTTTATGAACGAATCAGACTTGTTATTGGTCATCGGAGCATCATTCTCTAACCACACAGGCATTACGCCTAAAAAGCCTACCATCCAAATTGACTTTGATCCATTGGCACTCAGCAAGTTTCATGCAGTAGACGCACCTGTTTGGGGAGAGATTTCGGTTACTGTAGGTATGTTAAAAGAACAAGCGCTTGGCGCCAAAGAAAACCGCAAAGAAGAAATTGAACAGCGTAAGGCCATTTGGAAAGAAGAAAAGAAAAAACGCTTAGCCGAAGATCATGGTAAAGGAGTAAGCTCCATTGCTGTGTTTGATGCATTAACACAACACGCCCCTGCCAATGCTATTATGTGTGTTGATGTAGGCAACAACGCCTACTCGTTTGGCCGTTATTTTGAATCGCAACAACATACTTTTTTAATGTCGGGTTACCTCGGCTCTATTGGTTTTGCTTTTCCTGCTGCTATGGGAGCATGGGCTGCAGTGGGCAACAAACGCCCTATTATTGCAGTGGCTGGCGATGGTGGTTTTTGCCAGTACCTGGCCGAGCTTACTACAGCCGTAAAATACAAGATGCCCATTAAACTCATTGTGCTCAACAACAATGAGCTGGGTAAAATATCGAAAGAACAACGTGCAGGCGAATTCGATGTATGGGCTACCGATTTGGTAAACCCTGATTTTGCTGCCTATGCCAATGGCTGTGGAGCTTTGGGCGTTAAAGTAACCGAACAATCGGCATTGAGCAATGCCATGCAGCAAGTACTAAACCACCATGGGCCAGCCCTTTTGGAGGTAAGTACAGATGTGGCATTGATTTAATTTTTGAGTTATCTTTCGCTCAATTAATAATGCCATGAAACAATTACTTTCCTTTATTGTATTGCTATTATCGCTGTGTGCAACGGCACAAGAAGAAACCGATGTGCATGCCATTATGAACCTGTACAGCAAGCACACGGGCAAAGTCATTAACCATGTAGAAGAATTTTGTGTGGAAGATGCCCCCTCCTTTTTCAATGTGTTTTCGCTAGGGTGGTTTGCCCACGACCTTGGGTGCAATGGGAAAGACGTTTTGGTAGGCAAGAAAATTGGTGCTATGGAAAAAATGGTTGCCAAAGCATTAAAAGAAAATGGATGGAAAGAAACCAGTAAGCGCAATGTACTGGCAGTAAACTGGGTGAAGGAAGTAGTGCTAGCATGGAAATCGCCAATGGAAGCTACCAACGACGATTTTGAAGAACGCTATACCCCCGTGTTTGAAGCTCCAACATGTGTAATAGACAGTACCGCCAATGCATGGACAGTAACCATGTGGGTGGCAGAGCCTCAGGGAAGCTTACCGCAAAACGATTACTTCAAAATAACAGTGGTGTTCGACAATGCAGGAAACATCATCAAAAACGAAGCTACCGACCATTTTACTGTTGAATTATAAATTACGACCCTAACAACTTTACCAGGTTCGTAAACTCAGGATCATTCTTTAACTCATTACCTGCAAACGAAAGTGCACCCAGCCACTCGTTGAGTGCCGCCATTACCACTTCCTTGTCGTTTCTTAACCGATCGCTAGCCCAGCGCAATGCATAACCATTTTGGCGAACAGCCGTTAGTACAACTTCCTTATCGTCTTGCAATGATTTATGCGCCCAATCAAGGTCGCAACCATCTTCCGATACACGATCTAGTACAAACTGCTTCTTCGACCAGCGGTCGCCAATCAATCGTTGTGAGTACTTGTTAAAAGTTTTGGAGTAGCCATAAACCAATGGAATGTCAATTTTATTTCTCATACCAATTCAATATTTATTCCAACCTGGTAGAGCAACAGGCGTGCCATAACTTGTTAATACTTCGTTAACGAGAAAAAAAGTGGAATTATTTTATGGCACTATAGGTATCGGCCAAAGGCTTGCATCACCTCGTTTAAGATCTCCTCTTTCTTCTTTAACCGGTACTGCATTACCCACCTTGGGTGTGGCAAAGGAATTATTTCATCGAAGAAACCATGCTTCGCATTAAACTTCTGCAAATAGGCAATATTCTTGCCCTTACCCAGGCTAAAGGCCACCTTTTTGGTTCCCATAGCCACTTGCGTTTTCATGGTTTCATAGATATACCCTTCTAAGGCTTGCTCCAAATCTTTACGATCGTAGTAATTCAAGTTTTTACCATCTTGCACAAAGCCCAACGGACTTACCGAAGTAAAATAAAACTCCTGGTAAAATGCTTCGGGGCCTCCAAAGGCTTCAATTAAATCGTAAATGTAAATAGACGATAGCTCTGCCCTTTTATGAAATGGATTAGCAATGCCTAATGTTTCTTCCAACCGAATAGGGTCGGTAAAAGGCAATCCTGTAATGCCCGCTCCAAACCTTCCCGGGTTAATACCAATTAAAAAAGTACGCTGCTTACCCTGGGTGTAATACTTTTGGTAAAACTGCTCTACAATGCGCCATACTTCCTCTTGTTGAAATGGGTTGAGCACCCCCACTTCTTTAGGCAATCCTGAAGGAGCTGGCAATGCCTTATAAAAGGCTAAAATCTTCTCAGCATAGGTCATACTACAATGATACAAAATAGCACTGATACACAATAAATTTAACTGATTTGCGTTTTTATGCCGAACTATAAAAATGCACCTATGAAACTCTCTCTCACCCTGGCCATATTGGCCTACACTACTATTGCCTTTTCTCAACAAACCGACACTATTGTAGCTTACGATTTACGCACGCAAACCATTGAAATTATTCCGCCTGTAGCCTACGATTCTACCATTATATTTGAAGCCACCAGTTCATCGGTGGGTACCATGGGTAATCAAATTCCACTTAGCCTTACCCCACCTACCAACAATCTGTTTGCAGGATCCAATTTTAGCGATTTGGCTCCTGCAGCATCCTTCTTCAACCTAACCGACTACCCCATTCGAGCAGCCATTAAGCAATTCAGGTACGAAAATACGCTTCACAACAATTGCTCTGGCATGATGGTAGGCAACCGGTTTGTATTAACAGCTGCCCATTGCTTGCGCGATTTTAACACACAACAATGGATAAATGATAGCATCTACGCCATTCCTATTTACAACAATGGCACACAACAACCAGGCATCCCTACAAGCTATGCCCGCAAGTACTACATCTTTAAATCATTTTACGATGGAGAATTATTTGAAGATTTAGCATTAATAGAACTCAACGAACCCATAGGGTTGGATATAGGACATATTGGCATAGCCTTTAATAAAGATACCAGCTATTTTAGCAGCAATGTATTTCATAAACTCAGCTATCCTAACATAACAAGCCCCTTCGATCCAACCGAAGTTTATAATGGCGATACCTTGTATTACAATTATGGCAACATTCAGGCAGATGGATTAGACGATTTGATTGTTCCTTCTAGCGATGCCAAAGGCATACCAGGGCAAAGCGGCAGCTCGTTATTTTACACCGATAACAACAACAGTTATTATTCATTTGGTGTGGCTAGCTGGTCGAGTTATTACCGACATGCCCAAATTACCAACAGCACCTTTTACGCCTTTAAAAATGTAATGGAAAACTATGCGTTGGGAATAGCAGAAGAAAACACCATAAACGCTTCCATATACCCCAACCCTTTTAGTGATTACACTACCATTGCACTCGACCGTTGGCCCGATGCTCCACTTTCATTTTACCTCTACAACAGCACCGGACAACAAGTGCGCAGCATAGAAAACATACAAAGTCAACGGTTTACCATTCACCGCGAAGGGCTCAGCCAGGGGTTGTACCTTTTTTAATTGGTGGGCAATGGAAAGCAACTTTCCTCAGGTAAATTGATGGTGAAATAAAATCAAACAATAGTTACTACAATAAATCCCGGCTCGCACTTTAATATCGAGCCATAAAAACTCGCTCATGAAATACTCTCTCACCCTGGCCTTATTGGCCTGTACTGTTATTACTTTTGCTCAATTTACCGACACCATTGTAGCTTACGATGTACGTACACAAACGGTTGAATTTATTTCTCCGGTAACCTACGATTCGAGCCTCTCATTTGCAGCCACCAGCTCATCGGTAGGCTCTATGGGCAACCAAATTCCGCTCAGCCTTACCCCACCTACCAGCAACCTGTTTGCAGGAGTTAACTTTAGCAAGCTGGCTCCGGCCGAATCGTTCTTTACCCTTACCGATTACCCTGTGCGAACAGCCATTAAACTTTTTAGATCTTCCAACGATACACTATCCAATAACTGTTCGGCCATGTTGGTGGGCAACCGGTTTGTGTTAACAGCCGCTCATTGCCTGTACAATAACAATTCACAAATTTGGTTTCACGATAGCACACTTGTAGTACCGGTATTCAACAATGGCGTAGAGCAACCGGGCATGCCCTCTAGCTATTCTAGAAAGTATTATGTACTTAAAACCTATTACGACGACGAAGCTTTTATTGACCTGGCACTCATCGAATTGAATGAACCCATTGGTTCAGCTATTGGGTATGTGGGCATTGCCTTTAACAAAGACACTAGCTATTTTAGCAGCAATGTATTTCATAAACTCAGCTACCCCAACTACCCCCATCCCAATAATCCAAACGAGGTGTATAATGGCGACACCCTATACTACAATTACGGCAATCTAAAAGTGAATGGAAATTTTCTTACTGTCCCTTCCAACGAAGCCATTGGTATAGGCGGGCAAAGTGGCAGCAACTTTTTTTATACCGATAACGACACCAACTATTATGCCTTTGGCACGTTTACATACGCTGGCCATTATATGCATCTCCAAATTACCAACAGCATCTTTCACGCTTTCAAAAATGTAATGGAAAATCATGCGTTGGGAATAGCAGAAGAAAACACCATAAACGCCTCCATATACCCCAACCCTTTTAGCGATTACACCACCATTGCACTCGATCGTTGGCCCGATGCTCCACTTTCATTTTACCTCTACAACAGCACCGGACAACAAGTACGCAGCATAGAAAACATACAAAGTCAGCAGTTTACCATTCACCGCGAAGGACTCAGCCAGGGGTTGTACCTTTTTCAATTGGTGAGCAATGGAAAGCAACTTTCCTCAGGTAAATTGATGGTGAAATAGACCTGTGGTTTTCCTGGCTATTTCACTGCAAATCAAGGAGTCGTATTTCTACCATGTTAATAACCCACAAAAAATTAAGTAAAATTACGGATGTTTTTTGTTCTTGCTGTCGCTTACCTTTGAAAGGTTGCTATGCAACTATTAGCTGACCACTAATAACCAAACTACAAAAAACCAATAGAATGAAAAACAATCTGCTTTCTCTGAAAGGCATGACCTTATTCGTGGCTTTCATCTTTGCCGTTACCACGGCATTACCACAAAACACTGTAACGCTTTGCCACAATGGTAATACCATTACGGTGAGTCAAAACGCTGCACAGGCACACTTAGACCATGGCGATCAATTGGGCTCTTGCGACGGCTGTATCGACCCCAGTTTAATTGATCTTGAAATTTTCTGTTTAGCCATTTACGATCCCGTTTGCGGATGTGATGGTGTTACCTACAGCAATGCTTGTGTAGCTACTTTTCAAAATGGAGTAACCAGCTTTACACCTGGTGAATGTGGCTGCGTAGGCGAACCGCTTGATATTTTTTGCCCGCTGTACGTAGACCCTGTTTGTGGATGTGATGGCGAAACGTACTCCAATTCTTGCTTTGCTTCAGCAGCAGGGGTAACCTCATGGACACAAGGTGCCTGTGGCGGAGTTATCATTGAAGACCGAAGTGCTGATCGTGAAATGAACGACCAACGCTTTGAAGTATTCCCTAATCCTGTTGCCAACGATGGCACCATCCAACTGGAAGTTGGTGTGTCAGGAAAAACAGTCATTGAGTTGTTTGACTTAACAGGCAAAAGAATATCTACTTTATTCAACCAACACGCAGAAACAGGCCAACTTTACACCTTCAGCTTTAATGCCAGTAAACTTGAGGCCGGTGCGTACATTATGAAACTTACCAATGCTAACGGGAAAGTAACCACACAAAAACTAATCACTACCAGATAGTTTTGTTTGATTAGAAGAAAAGAGGAGCATTGTGCTCCTCTTTTTTTATGCTATTTTTTCGCTATTCTACTACTATGGTATCAGATGATGATAGCTTCATAGTGCCTTCTTCCAAAACGTAGGTGCTTTCAATTTGTCTTCCATCATCTAAAAACTCAATGGAGTTACTTTCCATTAACGTAAGTACGCCTTCAACAAACTCGTAAGCATCTCCTCCACTTCTACAACAGCCATCGCGCCAATAGGAAAATATCTTTTGGGCTTCCTGATCAAACTCAGGCGCACTAAGTTCTTCCAGTTGCTCGTCTACTTTAAAAGAGGCCGAAATGGAATCCCAAATCCAAAAGTAGTAAGGAACATTAGGGCCAGCAGGCATAAAAGCCATAATGCGTAAATCGGGGTAACCATCAAAATTCACATCCTCAATAATCAATGCATCGCTCAAATCACCCATGGGCTCTGCTTCTCTTGCATCAATTGTTTGGAGTAATTGATCGCCATCGTACACCTCTATCCGGTCTACTATTTCACTTTCTTCTTTCAATATTACCTTATATTGATAACTGCTAATTGCCGGCCGATGAACAACAACACCATTTTCTGCCAACTCATCATGGTCGCCTTCTTCTTCATAATCGTCCGAAAAATCCTTGGTTTCATTCATTGTTATTTCACTCACAACAGGAGTTTCGTCTGCCTCGGGCGTTCCACAACCAAATACCATTGAAAGAAGAAGCACTATCAGGGTTAATTCTATTTTCATCATATTAATTTTTACGAACGACAAGATACAAGGTAATATAATTGGTTAACCCGAAACTTCTGCTATTTTTGTATGCAACCTTAACATCAACCAGTTATGTTATACATATTCTTAGGAACCATTGCCGGCATTGTTATTATTATCGTTGCAATGATTATAATTCTTCCTTCAAAAGTAAAGGTAGAGCGATCTATTGCCATAAACACTGATGCCAACAAGCCCTTTGAACAAGTAAATGAATTGCGCAACTGGTCGAATTGGTCGCCCTGGGATAAGATGGACCCAAACATGAAAAGCGAATTTAGCGATCCTTCAAGCGGTGAAGGAGCATGGAAAACCTGGGATAGCCAAAACAAAAATGTGGATCAGGGTAAGATGACCCTATCGAAAGTAGTTACCAACAAAGAAGTAGAAGTGTCGTTAGAGTTTCGCAAATGGGGCAACAATGTAAGCACCATGTACTTTGCTGAAGAGAATGGCACTACCACAGCTACCTGGGCCATGGAAAATGAACTCAAAGGTTTTGGGAAATTGTTTGGCGGCATGATGAAAAAAATGTTGGGCAAACAATTTGATCAAGGGTTAAGAGATTTAAAGAAAGTTTCGGAAGCTTAGTCCCCCTTTTGTCCCCCCTACTCCCTATTTCAAATTACGATTTCCGTAATTGACCACCTTCATTATAATTTTTACACGCATTTCTGTAGTATTGATTCAGTAACGACAAGTTATTGGCAGTGCCAACGTCTAACTTGTTAGAACAATAAACTCAAACTTATGAAGCGGACGTGTTTAAGGGCTATGATAGCCTTATTTGCCTGTATCAGTTCATACGCATTCCCTCAAACCGAAACACCTGTTATGGTTCGTGACCTTGAAGTGTGGAGCGGAATTGGGGTGTATAAAAACTTCCTCGATAAAAAGCTGGAATTGAATCTGGAAGAACAGTTTCGGTTTCATCGTGATGCTTCACGCATCGATCAATTCTTCACCAACTTTGGTGCTACGTACTCCTTTAATAAATACTTCAGTTTAGGAGCAGGGTACCGGTTTATTAGCGACAACGACGATACCGAATACCAAAGCAAGCATCGGTTTAACTTCGATGCTAAGTTCAAATACAAAATCAACCGCGTTACCCTGGGCTACCGTTTTCGGTACCAAAATGGCAACAACTTTAACGAAACCATTGAAGAAGATCAAGACTACCCCAGGAAAGCCATACGCAATAAACTTAGTATCAAGTACAACATTAAAGACGTAAAGATCAATCCCTATTTCTCCACCGAGTTATTTCGCGCTTACGAAAAGTACACCATACCTGAATGGGATAAGCTACGCTTTACCCTGGGAGGCACGCGAAAGCTCAAAAACTTTGGTAAAGTAAATGCCTTCTACCGCATGGAAAAAGAGCTGAATGAAAGCTACCCGGTTACCTACAACATTATCGGTGTAAAATTGCAGTACAACCTCAACAACTTAATCAACAAAAAGAAAGATGCACAAGATTAATCAACTCGCCATCACATTAGCAATTGGCATAGGTTTAAGCGGTTGCTACAAAGAAGAAATTGTTGTTTCGGGCGATGGGCTCGACGACTGGACATCAACTACACACAGTGCTTTCGCCACCCCTAACTACGACATTGTATTTCCTGGCGATGCTGTAAATAGAATTGACCTTGTTATCGACAAAGATTATTGGGAAATTATGTTGGAATACATGGAAGACAACTATGGATCATTTGGTTCATCCAGTTTATCGCCTCAAGACATTAGTGATGATGTAACCCCCATTTATGTGCCTTGCTCGTTTTTCTTTAACAACACAGAATGGTACCATGTAGGCGTGCGCTTTAAAGGTAATTCCAGTCTTGCCTCGGCCTGGGGAAATGGCAACATGAAACTGCCGTTACGTTTTGATTTCAGTTACTTTGAAGACGAATATCCTCAAATAGCCGGACAAACATTTTATGGATTCTCCGAACTATCGTGTGGTAGCAACTACAACGATGCATCAGTAATGCGGGAAAAGGTAACGGCCGATTTATTCAGAGAGGCAGGGGTGCCTGCTCCACACGCCTCTTACTATCGGGTTTACATCGATCATGGCGATGGTCCCATCTACTTTGGATTGTACACTATGATTGAAGTGGTGTTTGATACTATGCTCGACAAGCAATTTGGCAGCAGCAATGGCAATTGTTATAAGCCAGAAGATGATGGCGCTAAGTTTGGTGTCAATACGTTCAACACTGCTGATTTCGACAATAAAACAGGTGGTAACAACTACAGTGATGTAGAAGCTTTATATACAGCATTGCATTCTGCTAACCGTACTTCCAACCCCACACAATGGAGAAGCGAGATGGAAGCAGCAATGGACATGGATGGCTTTTGCAAGTGGTTGGCCGTAAACACAACCATCCAAAATTGGGATACTTACGGACTAATGCCGCACAATTATTACTTATATACCGATCCTGCAGATGGATTGATTAAGTGGATACCATGGGATAACAATGAAGCATTACAAGAAGGAAAGATGGGTGGAGCATTATCGTTTGAGTTCAATGAGGTGAGCGATGAATGGCCCTTGATCAACTATGTGATGAGCGATGCTACCTATCGGAATACTTTCGATGGTTATGTAAACTCTGTAATTAGCAGTGTGTTTGAGCCTTCTAAAATGCAAGCCCAATATCAAACCGAATACAACTTAATAGCACCATATGTTACAGGAGCTGATGGAGAACAAAGTGGTTATACCTATGTGAATTCCGCTTCTGATTTTAATAATGCACTAAGTGAGCTGATGAGCCATGTAAGCGAACGCTTTACTGCTGCAGACCAGTACCTCAATTAGTTCATAGTTTTTGTTTAGCCCCAACCCCGGTTTGCCGAGAGGCTCCGGGGTTACTTTTACCCGTTAGTCAGGCATACCGGGTTGCGTTATAGGCAATTCATCTTCGCGCAACTTTGCTATTGCATCGCCATTGCTATCATAAAACTTCCAATCGCCTTTACGATTGGCTTCTACCCTGCTAAATGCACCTATAGGTGGTTTGTATTCATACTTCCCTTGTGCCATTACCTTGCCATTAGGGTGCCAGTAAGTCCACGCTCCCTTTTTTATATGCACATACATGTTGCCACACATCATTCCGTTATTTCCTGGCTTAAATATTCCTTTGGCCTGCTTTTTCCCATTCTCATAATAAAATGTCCAGGCGCCTTCAAATAAAGGTTGGTTTTGGTGTGGAGCCGATTGAATGTAGCCCTCTTGCGCTTTATTTCCATTGGCATGGTAAAAGGTGTAATTGCCAGGTACTATTCGTCCCTTTTCGTAATTCAACACCACCTTAACCTTCTGATTTCCATGCCGTTTCACATGCTCTCCATGCAGCTTACCTTCATAGTAATTCATTTCTCCAATTAGCACACCTTCTTCATTCCAGCTGCTCCACAAACCTTCTTCCTCGCTTCCCGAAAAGTAGCCTTGTGTTTTTAACTCCCCATTGGTATGCCACTCTTTATACTCACCATTATGCCTGCCTTCTTCAAATGGCACCTCTGCATATTTATGCTTATCGTGATTGGTACATGTACTATCACATATATACCATTCCGTACGTATACCATGCTCTTTACCTTCCTTATAACTGGTTTTTCGATACAGGTTTCCTGCATGTGTCCAGGTAGTGGCAACACCATCTTTTCTTCCTCTTTTGTACAACACTTCCGATGTCAGTATGCCTTTCGCACTCCATGCACGTGCCACCCCATGATGACGACCATCTACATAAGGCGTTTTTGCACTTACCTGTCCATTGGCATAATAGGTAATAGCTGTATCTGCGTGCTTGTTCATGGCATAAACATATACTGCCTTTAAAGCGCCATCATTATACCACTGCTTCCAAACACCATTGCGCTTATTGTTTAAGTAAGCGCCTTCCTCTTTCTTTGTTCCATTACGATACCATGCTATATACGCCCCTTGCTGCTGATTGTAATTTACTTCTTTCGAAACCTTACCATCTTCATACCATGTCATCCACTTCCCTACTTTCTTTCCATTGCGGTAAGTTCCTTTTTCTTTTACCTTTCCCTTCTTATCGTAATACACCCAGGCGTTATCTTTCTTATGGCGTGTATAATACCCCGTAGCTAAAACTGCATTGGTTTGATAATCGAAAAAAGTACAGTTGCCTTGCAGTTGGTTGTTTTCGAAATTATAATGCTGCACGCTACCGGAAGCCCTTAAAATAAATGCTCCATTGAGCGCTCCATCTTTTGTGTGAAAGGTGCAAATAAGTCGCCCATTATCCTTATTCCCTCTGTATTTAACCCACGCCCCATCTTCCGTAGGCACGTTAAACAAGTAAGGCTCTTTATCTTTGTAACTGAACCTTGCTACCTCGGGTTCTTCAATAATAGTATACTTTATCCCATCAATGGTTTCGTATTTTTGCCCCCACCCCCATTGAGGGGCAAGCAGCACCATGATCAAAAATAGAAGTAGGGTGTATACACGACTCATACCTGGTAATTTACTGATGAAAGCTACAAAAATTGTTCCATACTTATGCACTTCTCTTCTATCAGCATACAGGTGTTTTAAGTACTTTTGCATGGTTTATGTTATCTACCTCCATAAGCTTTGATGCTTACACCCAGCAGCAGTACCCTCAGCTAACAAGGGATGGGCATTACTACCACTTTCCCAATCATCCAATAGTGGTTCATTATCTCCCTATACCTTTACAAAGCATCCCTTTGTTAGAACAAACGAAGCATCAAGAATTGGTATTGGAATATCGCAAAAAAGGACTACATCTCATTCATCTATGGGAAGATGTGTGGAAGAACAAACCATCCATTGTACAATCGAGGCTCAATGCCATTACCGGGCAATTTACTCGTATTCATGCTCGCGAAACGAAGGTGGTAAAAATTAACAAGCCCGAACTGGATGCCTTTTTAAACCAACATCATTTGATGGGGGCTACTGGGGGCAAGTATAAACTAGGGCTGGCATGGAATAAAGAATTGGTAGCCGTTGCCTCTTTTGGCAAAGAGTGCCCGGTACACCGGAAAGGGAAAGTCTATAACTCAGTAGAATTGATTCGTTTTTGCAATAAGGTAGGACATACCGTAACCGGGGGAATGAGTAAGCTCATTGCTTCGCTGGTGCAACAAGTACATCCAGACGACATTATGACTTCCGTAGATTTAGACTGGTCGAATGGCAAAGCTTATGAAAGGCTGGGCTTTGAACTTTCAGCCATCATGCCTCAGCAAGAAGTTTGGGTGCACACTGCCACCATGCACCGTTATCTGCCTCATCGATTGCCCAAAGAACTACAACACGCTCAAATGCCGGAAGATATTGATTGCGTACGTATTTTTAACTCAGGAAACTTAAAATATATCCTACCCCTATGAAGCCATTGATTGTTATACTGGGTCCAACCGCTTCTGGTAAAACAGCATTGGCAGTTCAAGTTGCCACAGCATTGAATGGCGAAATTATTAGTGCCGACTCACGACAGGTATATCGAGGAATGAACATTGGTACGGGCAAAGATTTGGACGAGTATAAAGCCAACGAAAGGGCAATTCCCTATCACTTAATCGACATTAAAGCTGCTGGTGACGATTACAACGTTTATGAATACCAACAAGACTTTAACATTGCTTACAACGCTATTAAAGAGCGTGGTGTAACGCCAATCTTATGTGGTGGCACAGGTATGTATATAGATGCTGTATTAAAAAACTATGCCTACACTCAAGTACCTGTTAACGAGATGCTTCGAAAAAAATTAATGGGCCAAAGTAAAGCAGCATTGCTCCAACAACTTCAGTCCATTCGTTCGCCCCACCAACTGGTAGACACCACCAGCACAAAAAGAATTATCCGGGCTATAGAAATTGCTACTTACCTGCAACAACACCCATTACCTCTACAGAAAACTGTTTCCATCCCGGCCCTTCTTTTCGGCATTGCCGTCGACCGTGATGTTCGTAGAAAACGCATTACGCAGCGGTTACACCATCGCTTAAAGCATGGCATAGTGGAAGAAGTAGCAACACTATTACAGCAAGGTATATCTGCTGAAAAGCTCAAATTTTACGGCCTGGAGTATAAATTCATTACCCTATACCTGGAAGGCGAAATGGAGTACAACACCATGGTAGAACGCCTTAATATTGCCATTCATCAATTTGCCAAACGGCAAATGACATGGTTTAGAAAAATGGAGAAAGATGGGCACCAAATCGAATGGATTGATGGTAGCTTGCCCCTCGCTGAGCAAACCCAATTGCTATTGCAACGGTTATAACTTATCCCCCAAATCTCCAATTTCAAACAAACATCTCCTCTATTCATCCCCTTTTTTTAACTCTGAGCAATAAGCTGCGTAGATTCAAGTAAGCTAAACAAACAATTATGAACAATTCAAACGAACAAAACACCACCATCACTTCTACGCAGTGTTTTTTGGTTGGTGTCATCATCTAAACCTCATCGTTATGGTACGCAGAAAACAAAGTACGTTGTTTTGGAGACTTTTACTGCTCTCCATGCTCATGGCAGTAATTACTATGGCCTCTATCGCCCAGGAACAGTCAACCATTTGGTCGACAGGTGATTCGTGTCGATGCCAGCCACCACAAGATTTTGTGATGAACAACGATCTGCACCATTTCACGGGGAAAATTATTCGGCCATGCGGCCATGCTGAAAATGATTGTATGGTTGAGAAGGTGATCATTAGCAGAAACAATGCAGGCGATATATTGCGTGTGGATACCCTTCATGTAAGTGGTATTGCTCAAATCATGGAGCCTTTGCGCACTTGTAAGTGCGACTTGCAAACCAACGAAGGCAAGGCCATCATGTATGTTACCAACCCATGCAACGAAGGCGCTCCAGGAAAAGCCATTGGCAAACGATGCTCTTACCTGGTGGAAGGCAACCGACAGGTTATTCAAAGTCAATGCATTGTAGAAAACGATTACACCAAATGGGTACCTGCCTTTAGTCAGAAAAAAGGGAATTATACCGCACCTCAAACGTTAGAGCGCAATTTATTTAGTGCAACCGCCTACCCCAATCCGGTAGTACAAGGTTATCCGCTTACGGTACAATTCAACCTAAAGCGCACAGCAGATATGAAGTTTAAAGTATTCAATGTTGCTGGTCAACAAGCATTAGATGTAGAGCAGTATTTTTCTGAAGGCATGCACCAACTTACCATCAATACCTCCAACCTTGAAAGTGGTATGTATATCTTATTAATATCGGGAGGTACAGAAAAAACACATCACCGCTTTACGGTGACACGATAATATTAACAAGCCTTTTGCGACAGCAACAGCCCCGCAGTTAGCACCATTAAGGTTACCAGGACTGCGGGGCTGTTCATTTCAAATGCGGTTTATTTGTCTTCCGACTTCTGAATGGCTTCTCTTGTTTGGGTTCTATTCCCTTCAGCACCCGGACGCTTTGTATTCTTCTTCAACTTTTCCAGCACAGCTCTATTTCGCTCTAAAGCATCGCTATTTACCAAACCAAATAAACTGTGAATAAGAGGGGTATCGCCATCAAAGGTAACAACAATCAGTTGTTGTTTTTTTACTTCAACGTATTCATTGGCACTCAATACCCGAACCAGGTAATAGTCTTTTTTTAAGTCAGTACCTTCTTTGGGTACCTTTCGCACATTCATTACCTTAATAGGAGGTTCTACCATGGTAGCTCTGCGATGCAAGGCCATAAATGCTTCTTTCTTAATTTCTCTCTTTTGAAGTGACGGTGCCAAATAGGGATGCAGCTTTTTACGGGCCGCTTTTGGTTCTTCCGACATTAATACCTGCATGGATGTGTTGATCACTTTAGCCGCATTAACAATTTGATCGTCGTTCAGCGCTTTCTCCTTCATGTTGGCTTTGTTCACTACTTTCTCATGCACCAATATGCCATCCTTTGTTTTGTAAAAACTGCCTTCTTTTGGCATGTTTTGAAACAATTGAGCCGTAGCCGATAAACTAAAACACGCTATGGCCGTAACCAATACTATTTTTTTCATGATGCTGTGAATTTGGTTTGCAATGTATTGCAAGATAACCAATTGTTAGCGATTTCACCAATCCCAACTTTTGTTCAACAGTTGCTTTTCAAGGCTCAATTGATTACTTTATCGACAATTAATTGACGTATTATCCGTCAAAACCATTTATGAATCGATCCGGACATACTGATTTACCCCTGCACAATGGACATGTACCAAAGTGGTTGGCCGACCGCATGGCCTTGCTTGGTGGTGCTATAGTGGAAGCTATTGCTGTAGAATATGGCAAGACTGAAATCTTAAAACGATTGAGCGATCCATTTTGGTTTCAGTCGTTAGGTGCAGTATTAGGAATGGACTGGCATTCGTCGGGCATAACCACCTCTGTGGTGGGTGCGTTGAAAAGGGCCATCAACCCGATGTCGAAAGATTTGGGCATTTATGTGTGTGGTGGCCGCGGCAAGCATTCGCGTAAAACCCCTTACGAATTAATGCAAGTGGCTGAGAAAACAGGGTTAAATGGGCATGAATTGGTACGCCACAGCAAGCTCAGTGCAAAGGTAGACAATACTGCTGTGCAAGATGGATTTCAGCTTTACATTCATTCTTTCTTTGTGTCGGATGAAGGAGAATGGGCTGTTGTACAACAAGGCATGAATGGCAATACTGGTTATGCAAGAAGGTATCACTGGCACTCTGCTCAGCTCGAATCTTTTATAAAAACACCACACACCTCAGTTTGTGGGCAGCACCAGGGATTAATCTTAAATCTTACCCATGAAGCAGCAGATGCTACCAAGGGAGGCATTATGCAAATTGCCAGTGAACATCCGGTAAAAATGATGCGTGAAATTAGGCAACTGTATATGCCTGCACACCATGCTGTATTAGCCAAAGATGTGAACCTTAAAAGGCTTGGTGCTGTATTGTCCCTGGCCAATGATACCGAACTGATTGATTTTGAAACACTGTTGCTTTTAAAAGGAGTTGGGCCAAGAACGTTGCAATCGCTCACGCTGGTAAGCGAGGTTATTCACGGCACACCATCGCGCTTTAGCGATCCTGCCCGATTTTCGTTTGCCCACGGAGGCAAAGATGGGCATCCTTTTCCTGTACCGTTAAAAGTATATGATGAGTCGATTAATGTACTACAAACAGCGGTAGAAAAGGCCAAGATGGGGCATACTGATCGGCAGAAAGCCATTAAAAAGTTGAGTACTCTATCGCAAAAGTTAGAGAAAGACTTCATTCCCAATCAAAACTTCGATCAGTTAATTGAAAAGGAATGGGCTGAGTCGCATCTATATGGAGGGCGTACTGTTTTTGGCGATGCCCAACCACCTAAACAACCGTTTTCGCAACAGTTGAGTTTGTTTTAACGCCTTTCCAGGCAAGCTATACGCTCACACCAATTACCCTGAGATGCCTCAGGACTGGCTGCTCCATTGTTGTTCGAGTTATACTCTCACACCAATTACGCAAATGTCATCAATCTGCTCCAGTTCTCCTTTCCAGGCATCAATGGTTTCATCTAGCAGTTTGACTTGCTCTTCCATCGGGAGGTGTGCGTTGGCAGTAAGCAGCGCTTTAAAGGGCTTGTACTTGAATTTCTTGCCCAATGGCCCTCCAAATTGATCAGCAAAACCATCGGTAAACGTATACAGCACATCGCCTTGCTGCAATTGAATGGTATGGATGGTAAAGGGTTGTGGATTACCAACCCTGCCAATGGGTTGTTTGGTTCCTTTAATCTCGTTCAATGTAGTTGTTCCTTCCCTGGCTTGCACAAAGTAAATGGGGTTGTTGGCTCCAGCCCAATGCAATTCGCGCGTGGTGGTATTGAGGCAACACAAAGAAATGTCCATGCCATCTTTTACTTCATCTTCACTTTGTTCAAACCGCTGTACTACCAATTCTCGTGTTTTGTCTAACAGCTTGCCGGGATCCAGGATGCCCATTTCTTTTACTGCTCTGTTCAAGGCATTGGAACATACTACGCTTACCATGGCACCTGGCACACCATGTCCGGTACAATCGGCTGCTGCAAAAAACACCAGGTCACCTTGCGTATACATCCAGTAAAAGTCGCCAGCAACAATGGCTTTGGGTTTGTATAAAATGAACGATTCTTGCAGGTATTCTTTCACCAGCTTACGTGGTGGTAGGATGGCATCTTGTAGCCTTTTGGCATAGGCAATAGAGTCGGTAATTTCTTTGTTCTTTTCTTCCACCAGCTCTTTTTGCAATTCCACTTCATTTTTTTGCGCTTCAATGATGTTCTTTTGCTTGCGTATTACATGGAAGCGATTCATCAGGAAGATGGCAAAGAGTATAACCAATGCCAACCCAATGCTTACAGCAACAATGATGATGTTTTGGCGTTTGCTTTCTTCTTCAGCTATGGCTTCTTGCTTTGCCAATGCTGCTTCATGTTCGGCATTGGCAATGGCTTCTTTCTTATCGTATTCGAACTGTACCTGCTGACGTATCGTTATTTGCCTGGTTTCTTCATTGTTAACGCTATCACGCATAGTAAAGTAGAGCTCTTGCATTTCCAGTGCTGCCTTAAAGTTGCCTTGGTCTTTGTATACCCCTTTCAATAGTTCGGTGGCCATTACAATGCGTTGTGGATAACCCAACCCTTTGGCGATTGCCAGCGATTGCTCCCCATAATGTTGGGCTGTTGTTAAGTCGCCCGTTTCCCAGGCCAGGTGCCCAAGGTTGTTGTAACATGCGGTAATGCCAAAGGGATTGTCTAATTCTAAAGCAATGTCGAGTGCCTGTAGCAATTCTTTTTTTGCAGCTTCCCATTGGCTGGTTTCCAGAAAAAGCGACCCCAGGTTGGCATGGGTCATGCCACGGGCCATCAGCATGTTATTTTCTTCGGCATAGGTCAGTGCTGTTCTAAAGTAGTATTCGGCTTTTTCCAGGTCGTTGCGACGTTGTTCGGAAATACCAAGGAAGATGTGGCACGAAACAATGGTTTCAGAGTCGCCCATTTTTTGTGCATAAGCCAACGCTTCGAGGTGCGATGCAATGGCGTTGTCGTAATCCATCAAATCGTTGTATACGCTGCCCATGCTATTGAGCACATCAGCCATGCCAATGGTATCGTGTTGTGCTGCCTTAATTTTAAATGACTGGTCGTAGCAGTACAATGCGTTTTCGATCTGCCCCAGGTCCTGGTAAAGGGTGCCAAGCCAATTGTAGGCTGCGCCCGAGCCATTCCTGTTGTTGGTGAGCGAATCGATAGCAATGGCTTCTTCAAAAGCGTTGATGGCTTGTCGGTTTAATCCTAATGCCTCCTGTATCTTCCCTAACGTTCGTAACAACAAGGCTGTTATGCTAGCGTCGTTTTCCTGCCGCGCCAGGTCAAGCCCCTTTTCCAGGTATTTCAATCCTTTTTCATCATCTCCTGCAATGCTGCTGGCTTCTCCCTGAAGCTTTAACCCCAATATTTCATAAACCCGCCAGCCTGTTTTTTGCGCATGGGCAATTTGCAACTCCATGAGTTGATAAGCAGAGTCGGGATTGTCGTACAAAAAGCCATCCCAGGCAAAGTTATACAGTGCCTCCAGTCGCACCGTATCGTGCAACGCAGGGTTTCCCCAAACTTTCCATAAGCTATCAAGGGGTTGTGCTACGCACCATAAGGTAGATAAGGTGAGTAGGAAGACCAACAAGTATTTTGAAACACAACTCAACGCGCTACAAGATACACAAACTGCTTTACCAATTGCGCATCTTCCACTCCCCTTCTTCCTTCACCATGCCAATAGCTCCTATTCCTCCATGTTTGGCTTTTGGGGCTTTTACTGAGGCTTTCAAACGTGTTTTTTCGTCGTTCCATTGCAGGTTAGTCATCTTTTGTGGGCCGGTAAAGATGTCGTGCAACTCGCTCCACTTTTTTGGATTGTTCTTGAGTTTGCTATACATGCCTTCACGCTCCAACGCACGTTCGCTCCAACATTTCTTATAATTTTCAATGTCTTCCTTTTCGATGCACTTCAACAAGTACTTAAAGGTTTTTTTAGGTGTACTGAAATCTTGTGCATTTGCTGATACAGCAAACACCAACAATAAGGTAGCTACTTGAATTATTCTCATGATCTATTCTTTTTCTTTTTGATGAAGACGCTCCAGGGCGTTGTATACCGCCTTATGCAATATGGTGGCATGGTTTTCTTCCAATACTGGCTCATACCAAATCACAATGTTTTCATTCTTAGCATCGCGTATCGATTTTACCAATAAGTCGGCTACCTCGTGCATTACGGGGTGCTCTTTGCCCAGGGAAACGTAAATGTTTTTGTCTAACTCAGGGTGCTCTTTAAAGTATGCCGCAGCGCGTTTTACCAACGATTGATCGTCCCACCATAACGAAGGACTTACAATGATATAGTCGGTAAAAAGTTGTGGCTTTCGCATTAGGATTTCTGTAGCAAGTAATCCTCCTAACGATTGACCAATAATGGTGTTGTGTCCGTTGGTTTTATAGTTTTTTGTTATCAATGGCTGCACTTCTTCTTCTACAAAATGTATGAATTTTTCTGCACCACCATTATCGGGGTTGGCCTTAATGTCTTCCTTTACTTTACTCGGATAGGTAAAGTCTCTGTATCGGTTAACATTGGCTATGCCTACCACTATGGCGTGTGGTGTTAGTGCATACATGTTCATAAATTGTACCAATCCGGCAATGTGAGGGAAATCTTCGTGTGCCGAGCCATCTAACACATAAATAACAGGGTAGGTAGCTGTTGAGTCGGGGTGATAGCCTTGTGGCAAATAAATGTTCAGCACCCGTTGTTCATTCAATGCCTTTGAATGTAACTCTTCCACTACACCAAAAGGAAAGATTTCCTTTCCATCGTAACGAGCATCTTCTTGTTGGGCGGTGGTAATGCATGGAAGCATTGCCAGCAAAATGATTGTAAAGAATTGTTTCACGATCAATTTGATTAAGAGTTATGGTAAAGATAGGCAGTTTATCTATTTCAACGTTAAGTGATCGTTTAATATCTTTCATTATGCTTATCTTTGTGCCATGTTATACAACATTACAGCTAAGCACCTGTATCGTAACATACGAAGAAGAGATACCTACCCAGCGGCATAATTCTCCGCTGCTTTCTTTCATCACTTCTTTATTCCAACTAAACTTATTACAAAATGAATGCCACTGAATATTTAGCTGCTTACGATATTGATATGCATTATGGCTTTTTGCCATCTACTCCTCCCCTGCAACAACTTCCTGCCGAATTTGAGGTTTGGGATGACATTGCTCAACAATTTTCAGGACTGCTTAACGCACAAGCGTTTCGATCTATTGCCAACAAGATGCCTGTTATTGCTACTGAAGGGTTACAAACCAGGGCAGAACTGGAGCGGGCCATGCTTTTATTGTCGTGTTTTGGGCACGGATATGTTTGGGAAGGGTATTCTTCTAGTGGCTATTTGCCTCAAAGCATTGCTGTGCCCTGGGTACAAGTGGCCTCCAGGTTAGACCGACAACCGGCATTGGCTCATGCTTCGCTGGTGCTTCAAAACTGGGCGTTGATTGATGAAGAAGGCCCTATAGCCCTTGGAAACATTCGTACGCTTATCCAATTCCATGGGGGCATTGATGAGGCCTGGTTTTATTTAGTTACTACTGCCATAGAAGCGGTGGGTGCCAATATACTATCTGCTCTTGCTACTTGTAAGGTAGCCATCAAACACCAGGAGCATCAACAGGTAAAAGCAGCCATGGATATTATATTGTTGCACCTCGTAGAGCTTGTAAATACTTTGAACCGCATGTACGAGCATTGCGACCCTTATATTTTCCATACCCGCGTTCGCCCCTTCCTGGCTTCCCTTAAACATATTGAATACCAGGGGTGTGCCAATAACCCTCGAAATTACTTTGGGGGCAGCGCTGCTCAAAGTTCATTGCTGCAAGCCATTGATGGTGCCTTTGGAATTAAACACGAGGAAGAGCATGCTCGATTTTACTTGCGTGAAATGCGTAAATACATGCCCAAACAACACGCACGCTTTGTATTTGATGTAGAAACAGAAAACCTGTTGGGCAATTATGTAGCACAACACAGCGACTTACAGCCTGTTTACGATGATTGCATAAGTGCATTGGTAGACTTCAGGCAGCTGCATCTTGAGCAAGTGGCTAGATACATCATGGCACAAACACCCAAAAATGGCCCTGGCCATACTGGAACTGGCGGCACCAACCCTATGGTTTTCTTGAAACAGGTAAAGCAAGATACGCAAGTAAATTAGCCGCCTAAGTAGGCGTGGAGTTGTGGCCCTGCTATGGGCCGTTCAATGATGCATATTGCAATACTCTACTATCTTTGCCTCATGTTTCGGTACTACCTTATTTATAAACCCTTTGGTATGCTTTCGCAATTTTCGCAAGAAGGCACTGATAAGCCCGTATTGGGTGAGCTGCATGACTTTCCTAAGGATGTTTACCCTATTGGACGCCTGGATGCTGATAGTGAAGGGTTATTGTTGCTTACCAACGACAAACGACTGAATCATCAACTGCTGGACCCTAAATACAAACATAGCCGTACTTATTTGGTACAAGTAGATGGGCAGGTAACCGAAGCAGCATTGGCGCGCTTACGGCAGGGGGTAAGCATTACCGTTAACAAAAAGCGCTACCATACCTTACCTGCTAAAGCGAGTGCCATTGATACCCCTGAAAACCTTCCTCCCAGGAACCCTCCCATACGGATTCGGCAATCTATTCCTACTTCGTGGATAAAGCTTTCCCTTACCGAAGGCAAGAACCGGCAGGTACGAAAGATGACTGCTGCTGCGGGATTTCCAACGCTACGCCTTATTCGTAGCAATATTGAACGGCTTTACCTTGGGCAAATGCAGCCGGGAGATGTAATGGAGCTGGAGCAACAGGTGGTGTACGAAAAGCTAGGGTTATAGCATAAAAAAAGCCCTTAGGTTCTGAATCAAGTTCAGGATGACTAAGGGCCTTATTGTATTAAATATGCTTTTAAAATCCTCCGCGAGGTGTCGTCATGTGCTCAATGAGCACGCCAAGGCAAGCCATATCGGCACTGCCCAGTTTGTGCTTGGGCGTTTCACCAGCAGGAATACTCACTTCAATGATGAGTTTCTTGGTTTTATCGATGGAGAATTCAATTTCTTGCGCCATACCATCTTGTGAGTTGTCGTACAACACTTCTTTTCTGCGCTCATAAACGGTTTTGGTTACCATCTGCTTCATTTCTACTTGTTCTCCAGTAGCCACCTGTGCATCACCGTTGCAGTTGTAGCATGTTTCTTCATCTACTACACCTGTACCGCTGCACTCGCTACATTTTACGTATTCATCTTCCATCCACTTCTCTTCCACTTGCTTTTCTACAGGTACTCCTTTGCGCACTTCAAAAATCTTGAACTGAATTTGATCGCCAATCTTTTCTACATCGCTGCAAAAAGAGATGCGATAATCCTGTCCTTTGTATACTACAATATTTAGTTCAGAAGTTTTTCCTTTGGCAAACAACGCACTACGTGATTGTCCGTTGTAGTTAAACATTCTGTTTTCCGATACGCTACATGCTGAGCGATGGAAGTTGCCACAGCTTCCTTGAGCCATGGTCATCGATGGGATAGCCAACATGATTGCTACCGCCAGTATATGGATTGTTTTTTTAAGTCTTAGCATGGTTTCAAGTTTTAGCTGTTGGTTCCTGTAATGCTGTTTCTAATGCTCGCAATCTTTTCCGTAATTTCTTTCAATTGCGCTTCGCTCATCATGTGTTTGGTTGTGGTTCCACCACCACCGCCTAGCACCATGCGTCCACTGCTAGAAGTTTCACTGCTTTCTACTTCTACCTCTTCAATGTTTTCGAACATTACGTGTAGTCCTTGTAGCTGTCCTAAGGTAGAAGCAACATTTTCGTCGCTTCCAAACTCTTCGAGGAACAACATTAAATGGTCTAACGAGTAACGTTGCTCAGCAATACGCTCAATGGTTGGATTGTCTTCAGTGTATGCATCTACCAGGTTGGTAGTAATGTACATGCTTTCAATCCACCCACCTGCTACTACCATGGCCAATACAGCTCCGCGGTCGTTGTCTACCAGGTAGTCGTAGGCACTGTAATAAGTGTCGTCTGAGATGGCCAACAACGAATCGGCATTGTTGATGTTTTTCTTGATGCGATCGACCATGCTTTCATCGAAAGCGGCAGAGATCTCTAATTCATCGCCCAGTTTGTTCACACAGCTGAAATACTTCAGTGTTTCAGTACCCATGTTAAACTGGCTGGAATATGCCAAATCAGTAGAGTAAATTCCAAAGTTCAACGATTTGCTTTTAATATCGTCGTAGTTGCCTGCATTGTCGGCAGCATTTAATAAATCGCCTCTAGCATCACTGCCTGCTTCTTTTATGAAAGAAAACAATTCGCCAGGAGTAGGCACCGAATACATAGCGAGTATTTCATTGTCCAACACCTCGGTCGAATCGATGGTAGCCAACGAATCGATTTCAGGGATATCGGTTACATCCGAATCTTCTGATCCACAACTGATGGCAAAAGCAGCTAACGCCAGTATTCCGAGTTTGTAATTTTTCATGTTTAATAGATTGGTTAAGCTTGCAACAAATTTAAAAATTATTTGGACGCGTGAAAGTTTAATAGGGTCTAAAGCCCTGTTCATTTAAGGTTTTCATCAATTAATCGATAAAACGACGGGGTGTTGCATAAGAAGGTGGGTATTTTTAGTACTTTTGCGCCCTGAATGAGCAAACAATTTTAATTTAAACGCTTTACAATGGCTGGAAATAAAACTTTTACCATGCTAAAGCCCGATGCAGTTGAAAACGGACACATCGGCAAAGTCTTAGACATGATTATTGAAGGTGGTTTTACCATCAAAGCAATGAAATACACGCAACTTTCTACGGAGCAGGCGCAAGATTTTTATGCCGTACATAAAGAGCGTCCTTTCTACGGAGAATTGGTGGAGTACATGACTTCAGGTCCTATTGTTGCTGCCATTTTGGAGAAAGACAATGCTGTTGCCGATTTCAGGACTTTGATTGGAGCTACCGATCCTGCTGAGGCTGCGGAAGGTACTATTCGCAGTAAGTATGCTGAATCGAAAGGCAGAAATGCAGTGCATGGATCAGACAGCGATGAAAACGCTGAGATAGAATGCAATTTCCACTTTGCTGCAAGCGAAGTATTTTAGTGATACCTGCAAACAAGTATTGACCCGAACCCACTTCTGTTTCGCTTAAGGCAAATGGAATAACGGTTCGGGTTTTTGTTTTTCTACTTTCCTCGCAAGCGTTTTCTTTTTAAGTTCTTAGACCTGTTTTAAACCGCACTGATCTCAAACAAGTTGCCATCGGGATCGCGAAAGAAACAACGCGTTTCGTACCCCCAATCGTAAGGTGGTGTGATGAATTCGGCACCGCGCTCCTTTAAAATTTCATACGCTTCCTGGCAGTTGGGCACCCTTATGGTAAAGGCATGCGCTACGTGGTTAGGGTCGGTAGGTGGCGCAAGGGTTATTTCAGGTTTATCGGCAGTGGGTTCGCCACCAGTAACCACGAGCAACCATGCCCCACAAAAGGTAAACACCAAGGTAGTGCCTCCATATTCGCGGTAGAGCTCTGCCCCTAAAACATCCTGGTAAAAATGTTTGGACTGTTCTAAATCGCTCACCACAATGATGTGCGACAATGCCATGTCTTTAGTGGGGAAATCTTTCATTTGATGAAGATAGTCGATTCCCCCACTAAAGGCAAAGCAGCGTATTAAAAACTTATTCTACCATAAGTTTCTCTACTCCCCTATTCCCTTCCTGGTCGAAGGCATGAATAAGGTATACGCCTGCTGGCAATTCACCCACATGCAGCGTAGTTTTATTGGTGGCTATCGTTTCTTGTAGTATCCGCCCGTTAATGTCGGTAAGCTGCAAGTAGCTGATGTTACCTACTACAGTTACTTGTTCGTTGGCGGGGTTAGGATAAAACTGCACCTGCAGTTTTTCTGGTTCGTAAATGCTTGTTGCCGGCAATATTTCTACCTGTATGGTGTCGGAATTTACGCATCCGTTTTGGTCGGTTACCGTTACCCAAAAGGTATGTATGCCCGTATTATAGGGGGGCGAAGTAATGGTAATGGTTGCCGTAGTAGCGCCTGTGCTCCACAAATACGATTGTCCAGCTCCGGCATTGAGCACCAGGTTGTCGTTGGCATTGATGGAGGTATCGTTGCCCAGTGCTACCAATGGCGCTACCGGTGCTTCGAACGCTCCCAGGTCGATGTAACCATTTACCGGGCGGGAGGCTACTTGAACATGTTCCACATATTGTTGGGTTAATCCATGCCCTGGCGGATAGTTGTAGGCCGGCAATACATTGTAGCACGGGGAGCTGCATTGCAGTCGGTAGTTTTCTACCGCAGTATCTACAAAATTGGGGAAGATGCCTGTGAGGCTGTTGTTGATCGCTCCAGTACCTACAATGTTGGTAGACAACCAATTGTTGTTGCCGCTTAGGTTAGCAGTGCCGGCCATCAGGTCGTATGTAATGGGATCGGACTTGTAAAAGATGTTGTTGTCGGCCACTACTTTGGCGCTGTCGTCTGAAAGTTGAAAGATACGCCTGGAGCCCCAGGTGCGGGTATCTTTAATGATGCAGGTATTGTTGTAAAAGTAGCACGTACCCAGCCTGAACTGGCTCGGGTTATCGGCACCAAAGTGTACGATGCGCGAATTTTCGGAGCTGTCGGGCTTAATAATAACATTGCCGTACACAAAAGCATTGGAAGCATAGAGGTACGACGAGTCGATGTCTTCTACCAGGTCGAGGCTGCTGTTGCGCCCTCCTTCAATCCAATTGTAGCGAATAACGGTGGTTTGTGCCCTGCTTTTTAATTGTTGCCCATTGCTCAACAATTCGCCTATACGGCAATATTGTATGGTAACAGTAGAGTTGCTGCCACTGTTTAAGTACAGGTTGTGTATGAATGAGTTGACCCAGGTACACACACCATTGTCGTACATATCGCAATATTCAATGACCAGGTTTTGATCTACCCCATCACCATTTTGGATGGCGTTGCCATTGCCATAAATTTCGCAATTGCGAATGGTGATGTTTTTGCCCCACGATACCCGAATGCCACAAGCGTTGGCCTGGTAGGCTCCCGGATTGCCCTGATCGTTGGTATACGTGTTGTAGTTGTTTCCTCCCCTTACCTCAAAGCCATCTACAATCAAGTAATCGGGTTGGAACACATTGAACTGGCCGACCAAAATTACCTGCCGGTCTTCGTTAAAGTAATTGTAGGCCGTGTTGCTCATGGCATTGTTGCCATCAATAATGGGTTTATTGCCATTGGCATCGGGAATGCCAATGAATACTACCGGGTTGTTGGGGGTGCCTACCCCGTGCAACAGCACCTTTTCGTAATAAGGGGTAGGCTGGTGATACACTTTTACGCTATCGCCTGCTTGCAGGTTGTGCGTGGGCACTTGTAAGATGCTGCCGTAAGGTTTTCCAGGCCCTACTTCGTAGGTGGTGGCCCAGGCGGTGCCCACCCAAAAGATCATCGCGAACAATACAATTGGTTTCAAAAGGTTTGCAGTGGTTGTTACCATTGTTTTCATGCGCTTAGTTTTTTTTTATTTATTGGTTTAAAGGCAAGGTATTGCCATAGTAATGCTATTAAAAACCAAAAGCTTTCTCAACTCAACAGTAATAACACATCAAAAAAACTACAATCAATTAATTAACAGCAACTTAAGCGCAAAAGGAATTAGCTATTAAATACACCTGAACCACTCCGTTAAATGGACACAACAACGGTTTTTTCAGCCCATCATGCATGAAAGCATCAGTGGGGGAGTTTCACAAAATAAAATGCCCCTGATTTCAGGGGCATTTTCAATTTAGATCGTACTTGTGTAAGCCTGAAATCAATCGCAGATGCTCGTTACCCCTACTATCTGTCCATTGCCATCAAACTCTACCTGTCCGACAATAAAGGATGGAAAAGCCGGACAAATAACATCATCGGGCTGGCAATTGGGGCCAACAAATACCGTAACAATGTATTGTACGGGGCATGGCGCAGTGAAACAGTCTACTACTGCAACAGCAAATTCTACCTCATAAATTTGGTTGCCATTGTATGGAGCCAGGCAGTTGTTTAAAGCTCCCCTGGCTTTTCCTTCCAGCGAACTGAGGTTTTGTGCGTCAGCCGTTGAAGCTGAAAAAACCATGGCCATCATAAGTGCTAATGCACTCAATAAGTGTTTAGTTGATTTCATCATTAGTGGTTTAAATGAGTAATTTGTTTTGTTTTTTGAAAATAACGGCTCAATTAAGTGCCTGTATTTTCACGGAACTTAAAAGTAACGTTTTTCCAGGATTTTTAAAACCCTCGCCTTTCTCTTTTAACCTTTCCAGGTTCGGATGGTTCACCAAATAGCTCCTTACCAGTAGAAGAAAGCAATTATCTTTGTATTATGATCAAACATGTATTGTTCGACCTCGACGGTACCCTTACCGATCCGCGTGAGGGCATTGTGAATTCCATCGTTTATGCCATCGATAAAATGGGGTTGGAAGCACAGTCGCCCGAATCGTTGAAAAGCTTTATTGGCCCACCCCTATTGCACTCGTTCAAAGAACGATTTGCGCTCGATGATGCTACTGCCAGCAAGGCGGTGGATAGCTTTCGCGAGTACTTTACCGATCGGGGCATTTTTGAAAACACCCCTTTCCCCCACATTGGGGAAGTGTTGCAACGGCTGCACGAAAAAGGGTTGCGGTTTTATGTGGCTACGGCCAAACCTACAGTATTTGCCAAAAAGATCCTCGTTCATTTTAAGCTCGACCATTATTTCATCAACGTGGTAGGAAGCCATCTTGACAATACCCGTACCGATAAGGGAGAGATTATTGCGCATGTGCTGCAAACGCATGGCATCGCTCCAGCCACTGCCCTTATGGTGGGCGATACCCCCTACGACCTGCAAGGGGCTGCGAACAATGGGCTTCAAAGCATTGGGGTAACCTACGGTTATGGCGATGCAACCACCTTAGCAGGTTATGCTCCTGTTACCCTGGTGAACGATTGTTTGGCATTGGAGCAAACCATTTTGAAGATGCTTTAACAACCCTTACCTTGCGGCATGGATTTGGAAGCAGCATTGATGCTGGAGCACAGCAAGGCCAATACCCGTCGTATTGCCGATTACATTGGTGATGACAAGCAACGGTTTGCCGACTTGATGCACCTCTTCTTTTTAAACACCTATCGCCTTACCCAGCGGGCAGCGGCAGTGGTGAACGAATCTATCGACCGCCATCCGCAACTCATCAACCCCTGGATGGAGCGCATGATTGACAACCTGTACCAACCCAACTTACACGATGCCGTGAAACGCAATACCGTACGGGCGTTACAGTTTGTAGAAATTCCTGAAGTATTAAGGGGCAGGGCGGCCGACATCTGCTTTCAATTGCTAGGTTCGGCCGAAGAGCCCATTGCCGTAAAAGCATTTTCGATGGGGGTGTTGTACAACATTACTGTGCACCACCCCGAACTTAAAAACGAATTGCAATTGATGATTGAAGACCTGCTGCCTTATGGCTCGGCAGGCATTAAGAGTCGTGGCAAACGCATTTTGAGGCAGTTGGAAAAGCTTTAGAACAATGTATCAATACCCTTGTTGTTCTGCCCAGTTTATCAATTCTTCATCGGTAATTCCACCCCACATGTCTTCACTTTTACCTCCGCCACCTCCGGAGCCACCGCTACCACCACCACCTTTGTCATCTTTATCGCCCTTTTCTTCGTCTTTCGAGCTCCCTTTTTGCGCTGCTAAATAAGTTAATCCAGCCGCAGCAAGTTGCTGTCCTTTTTCTACCCTGCTTTGGCTGCTATAGGTAATGGTGCTGGCATCACTCAACACGTTGCCCAACAAGTTTTGGCAATTGTATCCATTTAAACCACCATAACAAGGACGCATTTCGGTATAGAGGTTCAGGTCAATTTTTTCTCCATCGTTTCCTTCTTTAATGGCATCGGCAAAGGCCCCGGCACTTTTATCAGAAAACCCTACCCCCGTTGCTGCCTTTAAAATATGCTGCTCCGAATGCCCTTCAGCATTACTGCCATAATAGGTAGTGTCAGAACCACTTTGACACCCCAGGTTGGCCCGATCACTCCACTGACCATCTGCCACTCTTCGTTTAAAACAGGTTCCGGTATCGCCTGCATTCCATTGATAGTCAATTTTAACGTAGTTGGGTGCCATTTGTGCCACCGCACCAAAAAGCGAAGTCATTCTTTTGTGTTGCATTACCATGTAAGGCGTGGCAGCAACAACATGTTGGAAAACAGATGAAGCTGCGTGCCTTCCTGTGCTTTGCGCAGCAGGAGTTATCGATTTGACGGGAGGTGTAGCGGCAATTCTCATTGTATACAAGGTGCCAAAATCACCATGTAAATACAACGATTTGTTGATGGTGGTTGCTTTTCAACGCCCTGTTGTGCAGTACTTTTTAACAACGTTGCTTTTCCATTAAACCTTTGTGCCATTTTTAAGTCAAAAGAAAAAGCGCAAGTTTTTACACACAGCCATCGTCTAAGTTTTTGGATCGGTATTACATGGAAGACAACACCCTCATTGCTGCCATACAATCGGGCAACGAAGCTGCTTTTCGACAGCTCGTTGAGCACCACCAGGACCGGGTGGTGAATACCTGCTATGGCTATGTACACGATGCCGAAGATGCCGAAGATTTAGCGCAGGAGGTATTCATAGAGGTACACCGGTCGGTACACCAATTTAGAGGCGATGCCAAATTATCGACCTGGATTTACCGCATTGCCGTCACCAAGTCGTTGGATCATCTTCGCGCCAAAAAACGCAAAAAACGGTTTTCTTCCCTCTTCCGTACTTCGATCGACGATGGTGCTGCCACTGCTTTAAGTGATGGTGCTGCTACGCCCGATCAACAACTGGAAGACGAGCAGCGCAAGCAAATACTGCTGCACGCCATTCAACAACTGCCCGACCAACAGCAAACGGCCTTTACCTTAAGTAAGTACGAAGACTTGAGCTATAAAGAAATTGCCGAAGTAATGGATACCAGTGTGGCCTCGGTAGAATCGTTGTTGTTTCGCGCCAAAAAGAATTTACAAAAGCAATTGCACGACTACTACCATCAGTATTACAAAAAAAATATGGGGTAGGCGCAAGTTTTAAAAAAGAATGACTTCTAACTAAATAAAGAAAGTAACATGAATCACCTCCGAGACATAGAGCAAGAAGTGGAACGTACCCTTCAACTGGCCGATAGTCTGGACAAAAAGAAAGCCGATCCATACTTCTATACCAGGCTAAAAGCCAGGATGGACCACGCTGTTGCTCCACCTTCGTGGTGGGGAGCGCTCTTTGGGAAACCACAAGTGAAGCTGGCCTCGTTGGGCCTTATTGTAGTGGTCAATGCCATTACGATCTACAACACTTTTCACCCTTCTATGGGCTCGGAGGATTCGCGTAGCGAACAAATTGAAACCCTTATTTCCGATTACCAACTGAATATTGAAACCTACACTTACTAAAATGAACGGAAATTCGAAATTTAATGCCTTTGCCCTTATCGTGTTGGTACTGCTCAACATTGTTACGGTAGCGGCATTGCTCCTTAAACAACCCGAGCAACATGCCACCGAAATTATTATGCCCCCTGGCCCTGACCGACCGCATGGTCCTCCAGGACATAAGGGGCCTGGCAATTTTATCGTAAACGAGCTGGAACTCAACGAAGAGCAACGCGCACAGTTTGATGCGTTGAAGGAAACACACCATACCACCATGAAAGGCATTCACGACCAGGTAAAAGCAAAGAAAGAAGCCTTATTTGAAGCCATTGGTGGCGATGAAGCTACGGCTACTGCCATTGCCCAGGAAATAGGAGCTTTACAAACACAGTTGGAGATGGCTACCTACCAGCACTTTACGGCATTGCGCAACATTTGCACGCCCGAACAACAAACAAAATTAGACGGACTCATGAAAGAAATCATGCGACACATGGCGCCCGGCCCTAAGGGAAGACCGGGAGGACCACCGCCCCCACATCCCCACTAACTTTATCTGTTTTACCTAAATCGCAAGGAATGAAAAAACTCATCATTACCCTTACTACTTTATTGACCACCATCTCTGTATTCTCGCAAGAGTTGTACGACATCAACAATGTTACCACCATTGAGCTTACGTTTACCGACCCCAATTGGGATGCTACCATGGACACTTACTATACCAACGACATGGACGAGCGCCTGTTGGGCACTGCCGTAGTGAATGGGGTACAATTCGACAGCGTTGGTGTGAAGTACAAAGGCAACAGCACCTACAATGCCAACAACGGAAAAAACCCGCTCAACATTAAGCTTAACTATATCCTTAACCAGGACTACGATGGCTTTCAAACGTTGAAGCTCTCGAATGGCGATAAAGACCCTTCGTTTGTACGTGAGGTGCTTTCGTACGAAATTGCCCGTAAGTACATGGATGCTCCGTTGAGCAACTATGCAGAAGTGTACATCAACGGCAGCTACTATGGGTGCTTTAGCAGCTCTGAGTCTGTTAATGGCGACTTTCAAGAAAAATACCTGAATGCCGACGACAACAACACCCGTGTGAAGTGCAACCCGGTAAGTGTAATGAATGGCGGCTCATCGTTGCAATACCTGGGCACCGATTCGGCCAGCTACTACGATTACTATGAGATGGCTTCCGATTTTGGGTGGAGCGACCTGATTAACCTGACCAATACAGTAGATAACAATCCTGCCAACATTGAAACAGATATGGACATTGACCGCGCTATTTGGATGTTGGCCTTTAACAATGTGTTGGTGAACCTCGACAGCTATACGGGGCCTTTTCGCCAAAACTACTACCTTATTAAAGACGACAACCAGCGCATGGTGCCTGTAGTATGGGACATGAACGAGTGCTTTGGTGGTTTCGAAATGATTAACAGTGGCGGCGGTGGTGGTGGTCCTACCAGCACTACCGACCTTATTCAGTTAGACCCATTGCTGCGTATGGGTGATAGCGACTGGCCGTTGCTTGACCTTATTCTTTCCGACGCTCGTTACCAGCGCATGTACATTGCGCATTGCCGCACCATGCTCGAAGAAAATTTCAGCAACGGCTGGTACCACGATCGTGCCGACAGCTTGCAAGACATTGTCTACAACTCGGTAGCCAACGACCCCAATGCTTTTTTTAGCATCAACGATTTTACCAGCAATGTTACTACTTCTACCGGGCAGGGGCCTGGCGGGGCCGTTGGCATTGTAGAATTGATGGATGGACGTGTTACCTTCTTGCAAGGCGAACCCGAATACACGGCTACCCCACCCACCATTGCCAACATCAATGTGGTGGGTGCTACTTCGCCATACAGCACGGTAACACTTACTGCCGATATTAGCAATGCCACTTATGCCCATGTGGGCTACCGCCATAGCAGCACCCACATTTTTACCAAGGTGCAACTGTACGACGATGGTGCCCACAACGACGGTGGTGCTGGCGACGGCACCTGGGGCGTAGACCTTAACATCAATGCCTCCGACATACAATACTATATTTATGCCGATAACAGCAATGCCGGCATGTTCTCACCCCAACGTGCCGAGCATGAATTTTATACCATCAGCGTAGCTTCGGATGTGGTGCTGAACGAGTTTATGGCTTCTAACAGTACTACCGAGGCCGACCAGGATGGCGAATACGACGACTGGGTAGAGCTGTACAACAACGCTACCTCTGCCGTATCGTTGGATGGGTACTACCTTACCGACGACGCCACCGACCTTACCAAGTGGGCCTTCCCTACAGTAAGCATTGGCGCCAACGATTACCTTATTGTGTGGGCCGATAACGATACTGCTCAAACCGGCTTGCATGCCAACTTTAAGCTGTCGGCCTCAGGAGAAGCATTGCTGTTGGTAGACCCGCAATTGAACATCGTTGATGAAATTGTATTTGGCAACCAAACCACCGACTGGACCACCGGGCGTTTTGCCAATGGCACGGGGCCATTCATTAGCATGCCCCCTACTTTCAATGCCGAAAACATTGCTGCCGTTGGCGTAGAAGAATGGATGGACAACGTACAAGTCAACCTCTTCCCCAACCCAGCTGGAAGCATGGTTACCATCAATACCGACTCGTTCGATCCATTGCCTCTGCAAGTGTTTGACATGAAAGGCAGTGTATTGGTGAACGCAACCATTCGCACCCAAAAACAATTGAACGTAACCACCTGGAATCCGGGCTTGTACCTGGTACGGGTAGCCAACACCACGCACAAGCTGGTGGTGGAATAATTTTGACTGTAGTTAAACCCTATGTTAAGCAAGTAATAGTAGAGGCAAGGGGCGATCGTGTGATAAGACGCACATGATCGTCCCGCTTAACAGGGTGAGCAATATCATCTTGTGGTACCCACACCAATTTAGTACCTTGTTCTACACTAAATTTGGCGACGATGAATGCACTGATTCCCTTTCTTTTTACTGCCCTGCTGTGCAGTACCAATGCCGCAGAGGCTCCTCTAAATCAACACAATTATTGGTATGGTGGCGAAGCCGAGATTACCAGCTACGCCCTTACGCAAGCCCGATATGGTGAAATGCGTGAAGGAAAAGCCGTGATGGTGTTTGTTACCGAACCTTTCTCGCCTACAAAAAATGCGAAGTCGGATACTCCGAGCAAAAACGATGTATCGGTGTTAAAACTCAACTTCACCAAAAACTTCAATACGGGCATTTACCCCTACTCGATGATGACCAGCACTTTTTTTCCTTTCCACAAAGGAAAGCACTCGCTTAAGGTATCGTCATCATCGCAAGAATGGTGCGGCCACACGTACATGGAACTCACCAATAATACCCAGTTCAACATTAACATTCAGTCGTATTTCGAAGGCGAATCAGCTGCCCTCAGCATCCCTAAAACCTTGCTGGAAGACGATGTGTGGAGTATGATTCGCTTACAGCCCCACCAATTGCCTACAGGTAACCTCACCATGGTTCCCGCCTTCTTTTATTTGCGCCTGATGCACCAGGAAGCCAAGGGGTATAATTGTGTGGCACACCAAACCGAAGTGGATGAAAACACCATGGATTATACCTTGAACTACCCTACTTTACAGCGGGAGCTCACCATTCGTTACGAGCGTAAATTTCCGCACCACATCCTTTCGTGGACAGAAACGTACGAGAGTGGCTTTGGCAGTAGTAAAAAGCAGCTGACCACCACTGGCACCCGGCTCAACACCATGAAAAGTGCCTACTGGACCCAAAATCATAACAAGGATGCCGGGCTTCGCAAAGCATTGCAATTGGAATGAGTAAGGCCTACCTTTACCTTAAACTTTGTGCGATGCGTTTATTCCTGTTGTTGATTGCCCTGGGCGTATTGACTGCTTGTGGTGCAGATACTCCTGAAATGGAAGTCCCATTAGAAGAACCCTTGTTGGAAGAAACCCCGCCTTCGTTACCTCCCCCTCCCGATGCTCCGGTGAATGATACATTGGTGGTAGACAGTACTGCTGCTGCCGCTGCTGATGAAGAGCGAGAGAAGATGTTGCAAGGCCTGGAAAAACTTGCTGCGGGTGGATACAGCGAAGAGGAAGAGGAAAGTTATGGTACCACAGAGGAGTTTAATGATGGGGCGAAAATTAAAGAAACGCCTAAGGGAGTTAACGATTCTACCAATGCCATTGAGCAGCATTGATGTTGGCTGTAACATTTGGTTGATTTTCGTGTTATATTTATAGAAGGAATTGAATGGTAGCAAAAAAGCAATTACCCTGGTATGGCTAGATTTATTTTTACACTGACCTTGATGTTTACCTGCCTCATGGTACAAGCACAATCGGCCGGTGAAAACTTAAAAAACCAGTTGGTGCATTTTGATTACAATGAGTTAAAAGCCACGTTAGATTATTACAAAGACTTTAAGGAACCACGCATTACTTACCGTTGGAGCACTAAGCTGAAGCGCGAAATAGTAGACAATTATACCGAAGAAATCATTGCCTTTGTAGAACGAGAGCAGGATGCCGACAATGCTGCCATTAGTACATTGCGCACCCATCACATTAAATTGATTCGCAAAGACAGTAGCCTGGTATTTTACAAGCTAGTACACCTCAAAAACGTAAAAGATAGCGATGGCAATTGGGTACCTACCGAAGTGAGGGTAGCGGTAGATACGGCAGATGTTTCCTGGCAATTGCTACAGCAACGGTACCAGCAAGTATATGGAGTAGCGTTGAATTACCATGAATTGTTTACCACCGACCTTGCTTATGGAAAGGCTTGTGGATTAATTGGTGGGGCACCACCCTACCGTATAAAATTGGATGAATTGATTGCACAGCGCGACACTGCGACCCTTTACCAGTGGTTGCGCTCTCCTGCAGTAGAGTTACAACTGTATGCCATAGATGGTTTTTACCAGTTGCACCACAAAGGACTTTTTATGCGCAGCAATGTTCGACGCCTCATAGCAGTAGTAGCTCAAAAACGCGGAGAGGCCTACCAATGTGGTGGATGTATTTATATGCGTTTACCCATTCGACTGTTGGTGGCTCGTATTAAAGGGAAGTATGAAGACAATGATGAAACACCCTCGTTGAAACATTAGGCACTTGCTATGAATTTCATTTGCCATTATAAAAGGCCAACTCTTCTATACCTTTCGTTTAGAAGGCTTCTTTGCTTAACCCTGGTTTGCTTCTTGCACCCGGCTTTTAGCAGTCCTTTTACTTTACAATTGCATTTTGAAGGAGGCAGCCATGAAACCATTAATGTAGGTATGCCAGTTCATGGACATGCTTTTATTGGCAACTGGACCAAGGCAAAAACCGATGCGCAAGGCACTTTGAAGCTTACGCTTCCCATTGAAACAAAAGGCGTGTGCCAGGTATACTTTTTCTTTGGCGAGCAGCAAGGACGGTACAACTGTATACAACTGTTTGTAGAGCCTGGCGGAAACTACACCATTAGAGGGCAACGCAACGACTTATGGAACACGCTACAATTTGAAGGCGACCTGGCCAAAGAACAAGCCTTACTCAATAGCTTTGAACAGCAAAACTTTGAGGTGAGTGGCGCACCTCTGTTCATTGCTGAGTTGCTTAAAAATAGCAATGCCCTTGAAGCATATGATCAAATACAGCAACAAAAAGAAGCCGACCTGGCCAGGATAAATGCCATGGAAGACTTGCACGATGACTTCGCCTCTTTTTTGCGCAACGACATTACTTACTACTATGGCATGGTGGCCATTATGACCTGGATGCACGGACGGCAACCAGCCGTTACTACACCTCTTGTTTATAACGATGAAAGTGATCTGTGGGACAAACAGTTGACCCTACACTTTACTCATGTAGCCATAGAAAACAGGAAGGCCCTGCCTTCGATGTGGTATGCAATGTTTAAAAGCTTTTACTTGCGCATACAAACTGTTATGAATGCCGAAAATAGCGCCATAGATTTCTGGAGCGTGGTAAAGGGTCAATTTAAGGGCGAAGTGGCAGAACACACCCTGGCCTATTTCATCAATGGCATGTTGTTAAAGAATAAGTTTGCTCCCGAAGCACTGGAGCAGTACAAAAAATTTGAAGCTGCTTATCCCAACAGCAGTTACCTTCCATTGTTAACTGCTAACATTGCTGATGTACTTGCCTTTAGGGAGCAAGAAAAGCAACAGGCCAATAGCAGTAAAGGCATCTACTTTATAGAAAGTAAGGCATTGGATCAAGTTAGCGGCCTTGCATCGCATTATCCCAACCGCTTTATTTATGTAGATGTTTGGGCTACCTGGTGTGGTCCCTGCCGCAAGGAGTTTGAAAACACTACCCCCGAATTTGATGCGCTGCTTCAACAATACAAGGTGCAAAAGGTATACATTACTGTAGACCAGCCCGAAAAGAGGGAGCAGTGGCGCGAAATGGTTGATTACTATCAATTGAAAGGAGGGCATGTGTTTGCCGGCGAACTTTTGCAAGAAGACCTACGCGCCAAAGCCGGAGGCAGGTTGCTGCTGCCTACGTACATGATTATTGATGATTCGGGCAAAGTGGTTGAACATAACGCTGCACGCCCCAGTCAGTTGAAATTACTCAAACAACAATTCAAAAAACACATCAAATGACCCTACGTGTAGCACGCCATACCCACCACCTCCCTCCTATTGTTCGTTTTTATTGCGAGCTACTAGGCCTTGAACAACTTGGCACCTTCCAGGGCCACGACGGGTACGATGGGGTATTTATTGGTAAAAAGGGGTTGGATTGGCATTTGGAGTTCACCATTTCGGAAGATGGCCCTACCCATACGCCTGACGAAGATGACTTGCTGGTATTTTACCTCGATAGCCAAAAGGAGTTGATTGATCTTGAAGCGCGACTGTATGCATACAATGTGTTTCCGGTTACCCCTCGCAATCCTTACTGGTTGAAGAAAGGACTTACCTACGAAGACCCCGACGGTTTTCGGGTGGTGTTGTCGGTAAAAAAGTAACTGCTTTCGGCTGGCTTTGAGCTACTCGTTATGCCCTCCCCATTTGTTGGTCCTTACCATTTCGAGCCATTGCATTTCTTCTTCCTTTAACCCATCGGTTGTTGCCTCGTATCCAGGGCGGGGTTGGTACCAGGGCATGCTTTCGTAATACCGTTGAATGGCCTCGGTTTTAAACACATACCCCCTACAGGCAAAGGGCAGGTTGCGCAAAATTTTAAACGATGTTTCGTTGGCCGAGTGCTGAATGTTTCTGGCATCGTACACCTCGTAAGGCAAGGCATCGTTGGCAGCATCAAATTGCTCGATTTGAAACAAGTTAAAATCGCGTTGTTTGTATATGCTCAACTCTCCGCTGGGCTGGAAATTCAGTTGTTTGAATACCAATGGCTGTTGGCCGGCATATACCCCCATCGATCCTATTGCTTCATCGATGTATGGAAAAGGTTTTACGTCCACCAGCTTGCCATCGCACTGCCACTCGCTGTTGTTATTAAAAAAGGTACGCATCACATTGTAATTGCAATATTCGCCCAGCTCCAAAATGAGGGTAAAATCATCAATTTGTCGATTGGCCCAACGGTTAGCAGCGGTGAGGATGTAGTCGAAATTAAAATCGAGTTCAATGGAGCTCGATAACGTAAAAATATACTCGTGATGAATGCTGTTTTCACCTGGCTTAAACAGCGCATCAAAATGATTCACATAGTTGAATCGCGGGTAATTGGGGTTAAAATCCCTTCCGGTCACCTCTTCCTCCGTTTTGGAAACGATGGCATTGTTTTGCACGTATTGGTCGCTGGTAACAATAGCGGTTTGGTAGGGCAATGTTTGGCCATTTACCTGCACGGTGAAATTGCGAATGTTGGGGTGTTGTCCGTTTTTAGGCCGTCCATCGGCATCGCCACGGGGCGATCGGGCTTCGAAGCCCACGGTTACTTGTTTTGCTGCCGAAGGGTTGTGGAAGGTATAATCGACCACCACCTTTACCTCGTTGCGGTTGATGCGTATGATGCGCAACACCTCTTTGGTAACGGCAACATCGGTTTCGAATATAGGGATGAGCTGATTGCCCGAAGTGTAATATACCCCATCATTGGCATAAGCACCGGCCGCAATGCACAGAGCCAAAGACAATAGTAGTTGCTTCATACCGATAAAGTTACGCCATTTTAATGAATAGAACTCCTGCTATTTTACCAGCTCAGGTTGTTCAACTCGTTGGCCTCTCCCAAACGGTAAATGCCTGATTGTAGGGCAAAGATCACCAGTCCGGCTGTGTTGCGCACCCCGGTTTTGCTGAGTAAATTATTGCGATGCCCGGCCACTGTGCGCGGACTTACAAAGAGTTGTTCAGCAATTTCATGGTTGGTTTTTTGCTGGCAAATGAGTTCCAGCACTTCCCGTTCGCGGCGGGTAATGGCAATGGTGCTGTCGAAGCTCGGCTTCATCTGCGTTTTGTCTTGCAACGCCTCGCGCATCATGGCGGTCACCTCATTGCTGTAATGAAAGCCATTTTGCACCACGCTTCGAATGGTGTTTTCCACCACTTCGGGCGTAACACTTTTGGCCAGGTAAGCACTGGCTCCCAGCTCTATCATGTGGGTAACAAAAGCTTTGCTAAAGTGCAGCGACAATACAATGATGTACATGGCCGGATAATCGTCGACCAACTGTTTGGCCACTTCCATGCCATTCATATCGGGCATTTTTAAATCGAGTAACACCACTTCTGGCACCGTTTCCAATGCCTTAAGCTGTGTTAAAAATTCGGTTCCGCTTCCCGCATCAAGCACTACCTCAATGCCTTCAAAGCGCTCAATAATCATCCGCATACCATTGCGAAACAGCGTTTCATCGTCGACCAATGCTATTTTAATGTTTTTCATGTTGGTGGTTGTTAGTGTTGACCGTAATTTGCACCTGCATGCCCTGCCCCGGAGCGGTGTGTATGCTGTGGGTAGCAGGGATCATTTGAATGCGGTGCTCAATGTTTTTTAGTCCCATGCCTCCTTGTTGCATGGCCAGGTGCCAATCCATGCCTTTGCCGTTATCGGAATAGGTAAACTGCACACCCAAAGCCGTTTCTTCTAATTGCAGGTGGATGGCTGTGGCCGCAGCATGTTTCAAGGTGTTGGTAAGCAACTCTTGTGCAATGCGAAACAACCCCAACTCTACCGCACTGCCCCGCTTTATGGCAACGCCATTGGTGGCAAAGGTGAGCTTCACTCCGGCAGTAGCAGGAACCTGCTCTACCAATTCGCGCAAGGCTTGCTCTAATCCAAACTCTTCCAGCACAGGGGGCATAAGCGAATGCGACAGTTGGCGGGTACTTTGGATGGCACCGTTTAAAATGGTTCTGATTTGCTGCAGTTGCTCTTCCGGCTGATGATCGATGGCTTGTTGCAGCTGCCCTACATGCAACAGGCCAAGGCTAAGCCTCGACCCTACCTCGTCGTGCAAATCTTTGGCAATGCGTTTGCGTTCCTCCTCCTGCACCACTATGTTATGCTGCAACAAGGCTTCCTGGTGTTGCAACTCCTGCCGCTCCATAGCCAGGGCCTTGTCGGCAATTTTTCTTCGGTGAATGTGGTAAAACAACAATAGCGATACCGCCAACAGGAGCATTACCGCACAACCGAGGAAGACGATGAAGACGACTTCATTTTGATCGATGGATGTTTCCATAATCCAATAAATATTAGCCCATAAAACAAGGCGTTAATGAGGGCATGAATGGCCCACAGCTCCATCCTCAGTTCCAGCTTAAAATGCACCTGAAGGTTGCTGAATAAAAAAATGAATACAATGCCCGAAAAATAAATCAGTGTTCCTCCTACCATCCAGTGCAACCCTTTGGCAATGGACACACCAGTATGGGCGCTCCAAAACAGAAAGATAACTCCGGCACCAATCAGCACCGCACTTTCCAGCAGGCGCCCATAGCTGTTAAACTCAAACCACGACTGTACGAATAACGAGTTGCACAAAATGCCTCCCCCTACTGCCCAGCACACCATGCGCCCTACCAGTTTAAAACGACTTTGTTGCAGCATGGCACGATCGAAAAACAGGGCGAACAAGGTAAACTCTACCAGGGTAAAAGCATGCAATAAAGGCATGTTGTTCCACTGGTAAGCCCAAAACACACGCGACAACACTTCTACCACCATGGCCACTACCAACTGCAACACCAGCCATTTTACGGCTGTAGTAGCGTGCTTGAGTTTAAACAAACCCAATAATGTGGCGGCCAGCAAACATGCGGCCGCCACATTGGATAAATCGAGCATCAGCTCCGACATCATTACTACAATTACTCTGAACACAATCCTTCCATCAGCACACTGCTGCAATCGCAGGTGCTGGGGCAAGGGCGTGTAAAATCGAAAACATAGTGCGGTTGAAGACTGCTATAATTGATTAAGTCGCGCCCCCTGGCATCAATACCTACCAACAACAACGACACATCCCACTGTTGACCGGGAGGAGTATTGAGGCCAAAGTAAATGCGCATGCCCACCGCATCGGGCGAGTTGCATAAGGCACTAAAATCAATGTCATCGACCGTAAAGGCAATTTTGTTTTGTACTAAAACAGCTTGCTGATCAGGGCTAAGTGCATTCCAGGCCTGTATGCGATTGATCGCATGGTCTAGCTCAATTGCTCCTTCGGGCAAACTGCGTTTTTCTTGATTGTTCATAGCGTAGTTTTTAGTGTAAAAAATGAATGAAGTTCAATGTAATGTAATTTTTGCGGTACAGCAATAATCCGAATTCCCCTTTCAGTTACTCATAAAAGTAAATGAAGCAGGCAATACTCATGTGGCCTGCAACGGACTTTTCGGATCGCAGGTACTGGGGCAAGGGCGGGTAAAGTCGAACACTTTTTGATAGCCATAGCCCCGGTTGCTGTAATCAATCATGTCTTCCCCGGCTTCGTTTACCCCTACTACCAGTAGCGATACTTCGCCTTCGTTAACACCAAAATACACGCGCATGCCATGTACTCCGGTGGTTTCGTAAATGTCGCTCAAATCTTCCCAATCGATGGTATAGGCACGAATGCCCATTAAACTTTGGCCGATTTCCTCAGCCGATTGTGCTGCCCAGGCCTCTACCCGCGCAATGGCATCTCCTAAGGCAATAACTCCGCCTGCTGGAGATGATGTTCTTTTTGTACTCATAATCAATTGTTTAAAGGTTAGGCGAGTAAAGTAATGGCAATTGAAACAATACTGCAATTGCCGAAGGCCAAATCAGGTCTTTTAGCCTATAAGAATGGTTCAATTGTATGGTTTTAAACAAACACGCTATTCAACGCTTACCTGGGCGCAGCATTCCCCTCAACTTTGTAGCATCAAATCGATTTGACCAATTCAACGAGTTATTAAACATTTAAAACAAGTATCATGACAAATCAAACACAAAACCTCACCAGAAAAAATGCATTGGTAATTACCCAACAAGTGTGCATCGACGCATTAGTCAACAGCGATGTGGCTGCCAACTTATTGAGCGATCCTGCCGCTGTATTTCAGCAATACGGCTTAGACATTCCATCGGATCATGCAGATGGATTCAATGCGTTTTTTGAAGCACAAATGGGCAATTTTACCCACTTATTGAAAAACAAAAGCAACGATGCTTCCGACGAAGCGTTGAAGGATTTTTGGTGCGACCTGTGTGTAGTAGGCGCATGGACCCTGGCCCTGGCCATTGTAGCATTGGGTGCAGTAGGATTGGCTGCCCTTACGATAGAGTCGGCGATTGTAGCAACGGTAGCTGCTTTTATGGGTATTAGTCTCGAAGCGGCCCTGGCCTTTTTAGTAGGGCTGGAAGCAATAGTAAGCAGCGGGGTAACGGCTGTAGCACAGGCCCTTTGTAACTGCTAATGCATACTCACCAGCATTGCAACCACCTGTTCTTTTGGAGCGGGTGGTTTTTTTTGTGGAGTGGGGAAACAAAGGTAATGTTGATAATGAGTGATGTCATTGCGATCCGCCTTAGGCGGAGAAGCAAGCCCCTGAATAACTTTGTTGTTGATCAAAGGGGTGCCTTCGCAGGAAAGTGAGTAGTGAGGAGGTATGGGCGTTCCCCCGACGCCTGGTCTTCCCCGCCTGCCCGGTCTTCGATACATTTTGCTGCTCGTAACTCGCAGTAAAACACTCAGACACTGGCAGGGATACATCCGCCTGAGGCGGACACTCCAACACGGGTCGGGGTCGGGTTTTTCGCTATTATCTTTCCTCCACCCTATGGCCCTGGTAAGCTGTTGTTGCGGCTCCGTTGTCGCCCCTCCAACACCACGAGGCCTTGCATAAGGAGCAGTAAAGGATAGCCGCTGCAATCCCTAACGCAAAAGGAAAAGAACAACAGTACGTAAAGCACCATAAGCACGTTCGCAATAAGCAATGGACTCCTGCCTGCGCAGGAGTGTGAATAAGGGGCGTGTTAGGGGGCTTCGACACCCCGATGGCTATCGGAACAGCCTGACGGCTAAGGAAAAAGTACTTCGGCCGGAGGAAAAAGTACTTCGGCCGGAGGAAAAAGTACTTCAGCCGGAGGAAAAAGTACTTCGGCCGGAGGAAAAAGTACTTCGGCCGGAGGAAAAAGTGTTTCGGCCGGAGGAAAAAGTACTTCGGCCGGAGGAAAAAGTACTTCGGCCGGAGGAAAAAGTACTTCGGCCGGAGGAAAAAGTACTTCGGCCGGAGGAAAAAGTACTTCGGCCGGAGGAAAAAGTGCTTCGGCCGGAGGAAAAAGTGCTTCGGCCGGAGGAAAAAGTGCTTCGGCCGGAGGAAAAAGTACTTCGGCCGGAGGAAAAAGTGTTTCGGCCGGAGGAAAAAGTACTTCGGCCGGAGGAAAAAGTACTTCGGCCGGAGGAAAAAGTGCTTCGGCCGGAGGAAAAAGTGCTTCAGCCATTAGAAAAAGGCCAAAAACAAGTGGATTAACAGCGCTAACCCACAAAGTAACACCCTAAAAATCAATTAAATACACATTCATTACCAAAAAAACACCTTTTTTTTTGAGGAGTCATGCAACCATTTCGTCCCTTTTTACGTCTTTAAGATGCTATTGCGCAAAAGTGCCTTGTACAAAACCATGGTTGGGCACATAGCAACTTTCCTTTTCCAAGCCAATTTATTGCGTTGACCGCGCAAACAATTAATTATTTATAAACCTGGTGTGCGTAGCATTTCCCGTCCGGTTATGTGTACCGCAATACCTTGAATTATGACTATTTCATTAAAACTCGGGAAGAAAAAACATGACGACCTTCTCGAATTCGCACGCGACGTTGCAAAAGCGTTGCGCAACAATCCGAATTTTTCGGATGGAGATCAGTGGGCCGATAACATCGACAATGCATTGACATTGGTGGTAAACAACGATGATAACATTGAAACAATGTTAATTGATGTAAGAGGCTTACGTACCGACAAACGCCAATTGGTAAAGCAGTTAAAGGAAGTGTTAACCAACACTGCCCGTAGCGTAGAAAGTGCGAGCGAAGGCGATCAAAAAATGATCGAAAGCGCGAACATGGCATTGAAGCGAACACCTGTTCCAGTTGGTAAAATGCCTGTGGTAAAAGGGTTAGACACCAGCTATTCGGCTCCCGGAGAGTTGTTGTTGAAGTGGGCCACTGTAAAAGGAGCAGTAAGTTATGCCTTGCAGGCCAAAAATCTGTCGAACCCCGAAGCTACATTTGCCATTGTAACCATTACCACAGCCTCCCAGGTAGTACTGGGCATCAGCATTGATGAAGAAGGCCTGGATACGAAAAAGGGCATTGGCATTGATGATGAAGGCGTACAATTAAAACGTGGCGCGGCCTATGTTTTTAGAGTAGCAGCCATTGGTGCTGCAGGACAAGGTCCGTGGAGCGATTCCATTGAGCGAATTGCCACTTAAAGAAACCTGAACGTGACCAGCGAGGCACAATGGCTTGATAAGGAAGTCTCGCTTTAACGTAATGGTCGATAGCCCCCCAATGCCATTGACAAAAGTGAATGGTATTGGGGTTTTTTAATGGTAAAAGGAAGATTGCTTTAACGTTTCACAAACTTCCGAAATGCGACCACAGTTTGAAAGTAAAAGTAAGCAAGTATTACTCTGCTGATAAAATCGATGGTCATAGAAGCATTGCTTAACGTATGATTCGGAATAAAGTTAACCTTGTGAGTAGGGTTTAAAAAGGTAAAGTAGCTGCCCCAATGTGCTTTTAAGCCTATGGAAGAACAATAAACAACAAGAAAGAAAAAGGAAAAACCAACCAACAGGAGCCAAAAAATGGGCAACAACCAGTTTTGCCCAAACTTGTTCGACCACTTGCTGGTGGCTAAAATGAACTTATCAATAAAATCGATTTTCCAGCTAAGTGATTGGTAATGCACTTCCATTTCTTTTGCTGCAAAATGCAATTCCATGACCCGATTGTTATGTCGTTTCATTAAGGTTTTTAATTGGCGGTAGGTTTCGCGTTGTTTTTCCAACCCATTCGCCTCAATTGTTTTTTTCCATCGAATGTTGGCCACAGTCATTTTACTTACAAACGAGTCTTGAATGGTTACCTTTTTAAACCCATTTAAGTTACAATTGAGTATCTCACAATTACTCATATTACTATGCCATAAGCCAAAAGAAGTGGAATCATCTCGAGGGTTAAGATCTTCAATTTGCAACATACTTTCTTCTGCTTCATATCCATTAAACCCTATCGTTTTAACAACTAATCCTGATAAAATTATTTTGGCTCTAATGTATCCTTGTAAAGCAAAAGCATCTGCTGTAACCCCCGTAAACCTGATGGTATTCCCCATGGCATAAGATAGATTCACTTTATTTATGTATCCTCTCGAAAAGGTGATGTTCTTTTTAATTTGCCGTAGGTCCCAATGAATTTCGACATACTTTGCTCTAATTTCATGAATACTAATATACCCAGGCACCTCACCACCTTCAAAAATTAGCCTTTCAAAAGAGCAGATATCAAAGGCCAAACTCTCGACCTGAGTGCCATTGTCGACCCTAAATTGTTGATAAAATGAACATTGATAAAAAGTAACCGTAATATTTGCTAAGTTGTATAGCCCAATGTGGTCATGGAAATGGTAGTTTCTAATGATTAATGATGAGGGCCATTTTTTCTCATCATCCAGTATTATTCTATCTTCCACTAACACAGGTTGACCATCGTAAGGGTCATTCCCTGTCAATACTTGCTCGTAAAATTGCTCGGCTGTAATTGTTTCAGTCGGTGGTGTACTATCAAATAAATCTTCCATGGTCTACCCTTTCGTTTTAAACTACAAAAAACCCTTCTGATTCACAACCGCATTAAAACGGTCAGGCAACTTGTTAAAAAAATCCATATAGTCCATTATTCTTGCAGATAACACTTCTTTAAGCCCGCGTTAGGGATGGCAGCGGCTATACGGTGGGGTAAAATGCCCTGGGGCTTGTGCCGGGGCAGGGCGACCACAGAAGCCCCTGCCCTGGCTTACAAGGCCCGGCAGTTGGCCACAACGATAATAGCGTACAGCCCGACCCCGACCCGACGTTAGGAGGCGTCGGGGGAACGCCCTACACCTCCCCTTCCTTCACATTTTCCATCTTACATTGTACATCCCTTTAACCACACTTCGATGAACTCAGTGTGACTAAATTCGTGTTGTCTTAGCTCATACTTCCTCTTTCCACGTCTTCTTATTACCAGCAAACCTCAGTGGCTTACTTCCCCCGACGCTCTATGAGGTCGGGAATCATAATGACGTGTACTTTAATGCATATTCCTTGATCCTTAACACCTCCCACCACCATACTCCCCCTGTATCACCCTCTTTAAATTATCCATCCTCCATTTACCATTCCACATCAACCATTTGCCATTCACCATGTCACATCAACCATTTGCCATTCCACATCTCCCATTTTACATTTTACCCCTAACACGTCCCTCACGTCACCCTATTCCCACACTCCTGCGAAAGCACCCCGTTAGCTATCAAGGCACTCTCACCTCCCTCACAAACACTCCTGCGAAGGCATCCCGATGGCTATCGGGGCATTTACCATTCACCATTTGCCATCCACCATTTACCATAAAAAAAACGCCTCCCTCTCGGGAAGCGCCTTCTACATCACAAATTAGAACTGGAAATCTACTAAAGTGGCTTAACAGTTGCGCTAAACCCTTGTTCTAAAGAAAGGGGTTGACTCCAACTTAGTGTAGTCGTTCAGGGTTATTGAAGCCAACCCCCTTTAAACAAACGAGCACTAATCACCTCGTCTAAACTGCTAACTAAAACTGTGGTTGGTTAGGAAGTGCTACAGTTGTTCATTTGTAAACGTATTATTGTAAATCGGGCGTGCTAAAATCATCGCCCGAGTTGTGATCTTTTACCCGGCGTTTTTGCTTGCCCTGTTGTCTTTTTCCAAAAAAGTAATTGAAACTTACCCGTACCACATGTGCATCCCACAACCTGTTGGTGCGAAAGCTGTAATCGGTTAAGTTTTGGCTGGTAAACTCAAAATTTCGCGTTTTAAATATGTCGGTATAAGTTAACCCAATGCTACCGCGCTTTTGCAATACCTGCTTGCGCACGGCAAAGCCCATACCATACATAGGACTGATTACCCCTTGCAACACCTTCATTTTGCCGTTGTAACTTCCAAACACCTGGAAGGTGAATCCTTTCTTGAGGGTAGAAGTAGAGTTCAACTGCACGCTCCAGCCAGTGGTATTAAAGTTCAGGTCTTCGCTGAAACCCTCCTCGCCTACTACGGTGTTAAATACATTGAAGGTAATGTTGTTGCGCATCCACTTGGCCGGGTTTACACCCAGTACCAATTCCAGGCCCGACAAGCTGCCCGTGTCAAAATTCTCGTAGCTCACTACCGACATGCCCGTGTTGCTTAACGACAGGTACCTGCGTTTTACATCATTAATTTGGCGGTAGTACAAGGTGGCATTTACATTAAACTTCTTCCAGTATTGCATGTATCCCAATTCGTACACATCAATGTATTCGGGCCTTAAGAACGGATTGCCTCGCTGAATGGTGTAGGCATCCGAATAAGTGGCAAAGGGGTTCAGCTCCTCCAATTCAGGGCGATTAATCCTACGGCTATAGCTTAACCGTATTTCCTGCGCCATGTTAAGCTGATAGGAAAAATGCCCTGAAGGGAAGAGACTGATATAATTGTTTTCAAATGTTTCGTTGGTGGTCAACAACTCGGCATCTACCTGGGTATCTTCTACCCGCAACCCTACCTGGTAGCCCAATTTTTTGAATTGCTGGCCAAAAGTAGTGTACACCGCATATACATTTTGCTGGTATACAAAATCGTTGTTGAGGAAAGTATCAGGCTGGTATACGCCAATGGCATGATTAAACGATTCGGAGTAAAATCCGTTTTCGATGTCGCGGCCGGTATAGTGAAACCCTGCCTCCAGTTTCATCGAATCGGTGATGGGCAACACATAATCTAACCGCGAGTACAACACCTTGTTTTCTTCGTTGGTGGTGGTAATTTGCATGGCAGGATCGTTGGTTTCCAACTGATCGCTGTCGTAAAACGATTGGGTAATGTCGTCGATGCCCTCCGATTCGCTCCTCATATAATTAACGTCTAAATCTAAGGTATGATCGGGGTTCTTGAATTTCTTTTGCCAGCCACCATTGAGGTCATAATTCGATCGGGGATTGTCGAACAAAGCCACCCGTTCGGAAAAATTGCCCAGGGCACCGGTGTTGTTGAAGTTTTCGTAGTTAAGCGTTCGGGTGCCTCCCCCATCGTTGGTAGTGGTAGAAGCAGCTATATAAAGGGTGTTGTTGTCGTTGGCAAAAAAGTCGATGCCCCCTTTTATGTAGTGCGACTTGCTCAGGTAATTGCCATTGTCTTTGGTAAGCTGCGAAAAAGTAGAATCGCCCAAAACATAGTACCGTGCATTATCGCCCCCATACCAATGATCGCCATTGTAATGGTTGTAAGTTACATTGGCACTTACCTTGCCCTTGCGATAATTAAGGCCCAACGAGCCATTGTACCGGTTAAACTTACCACGAGCGTAACTCAGGTTAGCACTGCCATTGAACCCGGCATTCTTGCTCTTTTTAAGTTTGATATTGATGATGCCCGACATGCCTTCAGGATCGTACTTGGCCGATGGGTTGGTAACCACCTCCACCTTTTCTATCGAGCTGGAAGGAATTTGCTTCAACAATTGCGAAGCAGGTAAAGACGTGGGGCGCCCATCTATCAACACATTTACATTTTGATCGCCACGCAGCTTGATGTTGTCGTCTGCATCTATTTCGATGGAAGGAATGTTGCGCAAAGCATCTAATCCTGTTCCTCCTTTAGCAGAAGCATCTTTATCTACATTGTATACTTTCTTATCAATTTTGTTTTCTACGAAATTGCGCTCAGCGGCAATCTCCACTTCTCCAAGGCTGGTAGCAGATGCCGCAAGAGCAATGGGATCTAACTTTACAAAAGGCTGCGCTGCGGTAACACTTATATTAGGAATGTAGGTAGGCTCAAACCCAATGAACCCTGCCTTGAGGTAGTAACTGCCAGCCGGTACCTTTTCTACCATAAACGCTCCGGTTTGATCGGTGATGGCTCCTGTTACTAAGGAGGAATCTTTTTGCAGATGCAGTGAAATGGTAGCAAACTCAACCGGTGTAGCAGAGGCATCGGCTACAGTACCTACGATTACGCCTTTTCCTTCGGAAGTTTGTGCAGAGCTTTTGAATCCGGTGCAGAGGGTCGACAGCGCCAACAAACAACATACCGTTGTTTTGTACATGTGATGTTTTTAAAGGGTTAATCACTAATTAAGCTTGTTGGCGCAGGCTTAACTTATACACAAAACTACGGGAGAGGTTCAATGGAGTTGGTGATTTTATGACCAATGGCAAAAAAACTATTTGGGCGGCACAAAGTGGATGATGGTATGATGAGCGGTAATTGTATACCATGAGCGCGCAACGATTTTAGGGCTTTATTATGTCCTTGAATTTTAGTACCTTAGTACCTACGAATAAACACCGGTTGATACAACTGCTGTAATAAAAGCTTAGGAAACCAGCCTTGATTGCTGGAAGCTCTCTTTAAAAAGTCGCCGTCGTTCTCTACAGAATGGCGGCTTTTTAATGGTTATAAATAGCGGTACAAAAACAAGAGCAATAGCGCCACTACCAACACAAGGGCAACCACCTTAAACACCCCATTAAATGCAGGAAACTCATAGCCGCAAATGGGGCAGTCTTTGGCTTTGGCATCTACCTCCATGGCGCAAGAAGGACACTCTTTGGTACTCATAGCTGTTTCGTATAAACGGTAAAGTTACTCGGAAAAGCCAATTGCCAGGCCTTATCGTCGTGCATTCCTGCCAACCCTTCGGTATATTGAGCCATATACCCAATGCGGGTGTACCAGGTTCTTAACACTTCTTTACCAGGATGAGTGCCCTCTACCGGGGTAAGCAATTCCAACTGCATTTGACTGCGTTCTTGTGCTTTCGCCCATTGCTCGGCAGCTCGCACCAACAACGAGCCAATGCCCTTACCTCGATGCTCTGGCGAAGCTACCAACATCCCAAAGCCTGCCGTAGTACGGTTAAGCAATGCTACCTTAATGCTGCCTACTACAGCACCGTTGTATTCAGCCAGCAACAATCGCCCACGTCGAAGCAGTTGCTCCAATTCCCCTGCATTGGTACGCAAGTACTCCCCTTTCCAAAACACCCCCTCTTCTATACGATATACCTCGTTAATAAGATCGACCAACGCAGGCACCAATGCCAAATCATTGGCTGTAGCCTCCCTTACCGTTATGTGTTGCCGATGACTCATTGCAGGAATACAAAGTAACAATTTATTCAATTAGCTTATCTAAATCGGTTTACCTAACTTGCAAGCATGAAACATTGGGGCATTTATTGCATGGTATTTTTGATGGCTTGTACCAGCACTGAAAAACCGGTTACTCCAGAATTGTTGGGCGATCAAACCATATCGGTATTTGAAGAACAGCCATTGTATTTCGACATGGCTTTTAAAGATTCGTTGGCACCACAAGAAGGCATTTATGCCCTGGATGCAGGGCGTGTTTTGATGAAGCAAGTGGTGCTGCCCCGCTACCAACAACACACCAACATTACCATTAACATGCAATTGGTATCTAATGGCGACCCTTGGGACAAGTACGGGTCGGTATTTGTTTTGCCCAAAGGCAGCCTGCCTTTTACGGTGTTGGAAAATGAAGAAGGGCTTGTTTCAACCGAAGCACCCTACCCTGCTGTTACTGCCGAAGGGCAGTACCTGCCTGCGTTAGAGTTGTTGCGATTTATGACACCCTTTGGTGTAGGCTACTACAGCGATACGTTGGATCATATTAAACCCGTATACATTCCCGAATGGGAAAAAGAGGTGCAATGGAGTCAAAACATTACCCACCTTGCCGGAGCGCTATGCGACACGGTATGGGTAGGCGTGTTTATCGATACCTGGACCAAAGAGGGCTACCGGTTAAGCATTGATTTGGAGTTTGACGAAAGTGAAGTGCCTTACCACGAGGCTACGCCTTTACAATACGCATCGGTAGTGAATACGGTGAAGTACCTGCCCCTGCAAAAGCTCTATGATGGCTTTGCTCAACAAGCACTTGAAGCCTCCTTCACCCTCCCCGACAGTGCCACCAATGTACAACTGCACTACCTTGTTTCAGGGCATGGTGGCCATGCTGGTGGCGATGAGTTTGTGGAATGCAAAAACGTATTGGCGGTGAATGGAAAAGAAGTGCATCGCTTTACCCCCTGGCGTAACGACTGTGCTTCCTTTCGCAGGTTTAACCCCAGTTCTGGTGTGTGGACACAAGAAATTGAATGGCGTGGTGAAACCATGCAAGAACGCATCGCCTCTTCCGACTTGAGCCGCTCTAACTGGTGCCCGGGTTCGGATGTGCCTCCAGTGGTAATTCCTTTAAACGGATTGGGTGGCGGCACACATCAATTGAGCATTGCCATGCCTACAGCACAACCCATTGAAGACAATGCCATGAACCATTGGCTGGTTTCGGCCTATGTTACCTGGGAAAACTAAAAGGCGATTCGCATCCCCTCTTCTGCTACCGTATATTCAATTTGACTTACACGTTGCAGCGTAGTTTCAAACAAGTGGGTGAGCACCAACTGTTTGCAATTGAACTGTGTGTAGTGGGCTTTTATCGTTTCATACGAAGTGTGGTTCTTTACCTGTTGATCGTATAGGTAGCACTCTGCAATAAAAATGTCGGTTCCATCGGCCAGGGGAATGATGTTATCGTTCCATTCGGTATCGCCTGTATAGGCCACCGTTTTGCCATTTACAGCAATTTTTAACCCATGGGGGTTTACATTGGTACCATGCACCATGGGGTAAGCCTGTACGGTGTAAGCACCTACCGTTTGCTCTTTCATAGAAGGCAGTTCTACCCAATGTATGTTGAAACGATAATCGATGCTGGTAGAGCCGGAATACAGCCCCTCCATCATTTGTTTGGTACGTTGCTCCAGTCCAACAGGTCCTACAATGGTTAAGGACTGCTTCCGTTGATGCACCAATTGCGCATCGAGTAAAAAGAAAGGAAGTCCTCCAAAATGATCGCCATGGAAGTGGGTGATGAAAATGGTGTCGATCAGGTTAGGAGAAACCTGCTGCCGCTTCAAAGCTATGAGCGACGAGGCGCCACAATCGATTAAGAAATGTTGTGTGCCTGATTGCACAAAGAAACAGGTGTGGAAGCGGCCGCCACTACCAAAAGCATCGCCACAGCCCACCACTTGAAGGAAGCTATTCATGGCTCAACTGCTTTAACCGTTCCAACCGTTCGGGCTCATTGGCCACCAACCAATCGTCTTTCGACAATTCTTCGTAAGCCCACCGGGCATAACGCGCTACATTGGGAGTAAGCCCTAGTGCCAAAAAACACTCGGTTAACTCTTCATACACATAACCATCGGTAGCAATGGTGGTATCTTCTAGCATGGCTTTTTCCAATTCCAACTGTATGTTCACGGCTTCTTCTACTCTACCCAACAAGCGCAACATTTTGGCCTTGCTCCATCGAGCAATGCGTACCCGATCGGGAGTACTGTTGGCGGCCAACCAGCTTTCCGATTGCTCAAACGCTTTCAGTGCCTGCTCGTATTGCTGAAGGTCGTGATACGACCACCCGATGTTGTTGTACAACGATCCCCGCCATTTCTGTGCTGCCTCCTGGTTCGAGCTTTCTGCCAATGCCAATGCCTTCTCTTCCCACTCCAGCTTTACCAGTGGAGTATCAATGGCTGCAAAGGCCACCATGTGAGCGGCATCTACTGCATAACCGTCTTTGTGGTGTGCACTTGCCAATTCGTAAGCTTGTACAAACAACGGCATGGCTTTTTCTTGCTGCTGGTTGGAGTTGAATGCCCTGCCTCGCTCTAACCAATAACGAACAGTGGGTACCACAGCAGCTTGTTCGGCAGGCAACATAGCTTTTACCGAATCTAATGTGGCATGTGCTGCTTCAAACTTACGCTGCAATCCTTGCGTTCGTGCAATTTGGGTAAGCAGTTCCATGTAATACATTTCATTGCCGGGTTGTTGTGCCATTGGCACCAGCTCCTTCAACTGTTGTTCGGTAGCTGCCGGCTGTGCATAATCCCATAAAGCATCAAAATCGGGCAATTCAGCCGTTGTGTTGGTCGTATCCATGGTAGTTATTATTGGGGGTTCGCTTGGCGCAGAAGTGCATGCCTGTACCGCAATGATTGCTATGAGTGGCCAATACCTCATACCTTGCTCAATGCCATTACCGATACCAGTGCTACAGCGCAATGGTATTCGCCTTCCTCGTTGATGCAATACACATCGGCCTGGCATACCTTTACCCTACGCCCATTCTTCAACACCTTCGCCCTTGCTACCAGAGCCTTGCCTTCGGCCTTCGACATAAGGTTCAACTTGTACTCCATGCTCAATGGCTGCTCTTTCTCTCCCATCATCGAAAAAGCAGCAAACCCTCCTGCATTGTCGGCCAGGGTGTCAATAACACCACCATGAAAAAAACCGTGTTGCTGGGTAAGTTCAGGCTTAAAGGGCAAATAAATTGTTACATAGCCCGGAGTAACTGCTTGCAACACTGCCCCAATGTGATGCATAAATTGTTGCGCCTCGAAATGTTCGCGTACGCGTTGTAACTGATCAGCCATGTGCTGAAAGTAAGCAATTGAGCCTTGAAATGCAATGGAGTACTAATTCTTATTCGTGGCCTCAATGATGAAGTAAACACCCAATAACACCGCCACCTGTGCCACCACATTAATCACGTGATTCCATCCTCCCCAATCGGGAATAAGGTTGAGCAAGTAAATGGAAAGGGCGCATAATGCCAAACCAAACGCCTGTATCCAAATGAGCAATGCCAAATCGCCCGAATCTTTCTCTTCGCGAAACAGGAAAGCCACAAAGATGAAGAGCATCAAGAGAAAAACAACAATGCTGGCCGAAAAGGTACGCCAATTAAACAACGAAGTATCGTTGGCCGCCATCGCCCCCATGGCATCGCCCATCGGTGTTTGGCTGTAATGAAACCAACGGCCAAAGGTTTCCCAAATCGTTTCCCGGTTTACAATCTCCTCCTTCAACGAAAGGGCTTGTATCGCAATTTCCTCGTCGTTTACCCCTAAATCTTTCAATGCCTTTAACTGCTCGAGTTTGCTGTTTACCTTGTAGTTATGTAAAAAGCCAGTATAATCGTTCAATAAAAACATCAACAACAATACAGAGCAGAAGTACACCACCCGGTGCGACAACTTTTTTGTATTGCCCATTAAAATGGTGAGGGGTTTGAAGATAAGGTCGAACATGGCTTAGTGGTTAGTGCTAAGCTAAAACATCTTCGCCAAAAAAGCTAGTAGTTGTACGGTTCCGTTACAACAAAGACACTTCGTTCGTGTTTAACAGCTGGATGGAAGCATTGATGGCTTCGGTTAAAAACTCATTGATGAGGGTAATTTGCTCGCGTGTACCGGTGGTGGCTACAATATCGGAAGCACGCAATACAGCACCCGTCCAATCTTTGGTGTTCCACTCGCCTACCGATAAATCGGTTCGTTGACTGTAATCGATGTTATCTAGTGCCGACCATGTGGTTACATAAAAATAAGGTTCATTGGCATAAGGGTCGGCCACTGCTTTGCCAATACTAAACGATTTTAGTGCTCCTCCTTTTCCGTCAAACTCTACCGGAATATAGCTACCATTATCGAAATGATGAGGCCAAATACGTACCGGGCGGGCAGTACCAAATTTAGCAGCGTAGTATTTCAGAATCAGGTCACCGTTAGAGCGATAGTTCGCCATTTCTTGAAACTGCTCAGGGTGTACACGTTCAAAGGGAGCGCCATTGGCTATAGCATGCGATGGCATTTCGTAATGCATCGCAGGTTGCAATGCTTTACCATCTACCCCCAGGGCGGTAACTTGTGCTTTCAGCCAATCCAGGGCATCGGCCTTTGTAACACCTTCTAACGCCAATCTACTCACCTCATTGAGGCCAGGCCCATATACAATTAATGTGAGCGAGGCGGGATGCAGTGCCACACGCAACTTTCGATTGATCGATTGCCCGGCCATTACTTGTTGTTGGTGCAGCCACTCCATGTTGGTATGGCTATCGTCGGGCTTTGCAGGAAGCAGGTAATTGTTGGCAATGGCCACCAATTGTGCAGCGTAATGCAATTGATGCGTGGTTTCCACCATAGATGTGGGGTTACTGATGGTTACCCTTTGCCAGTTGTTTCTAATGTTTTCCACAAATAAAACGTTTGCATAAAATTAACGTTTTTATTGGCAAAATGTTTACCCACACCACCACGAAAATTATACGGTAAATTAATTGCAGCTGAAAAACTGCCACAAATAGCTAAAAACACGGTATCCTGTTTCCTACTCCTGCTTCAATTTATTGGCAAAAACTTTCCTTACCTTCTCTACTTTAGGGCGCACAATGTACTGACAATAAGGCGCGTTGATATTATCCTTATAGTAGTTTTGATGGGGTTCCTCTGCTTTGTAAAACTCAGTAAACGGGCTTATTTCAGTAACAATTGGGTTGTTCCATGCTCCCGATGCATCAAGGGCCTTTTTATAATGCTCGGCCTTTTCGCGTTGTATTTCGCTGTGGTAAAAAATGGCTGAACGGTATTGGGTGCCTACATCGTTGCCCTGCCGGTTTAATGTAGTAGGGTCGTGTGTTTGCCAAAATACCTCCAGCAATTCCTCAAATGCAATCACAGCAGGATCAAAAGTAACCTGGCACACCTCTGCATGCCCTGTTCTGCCTGTACAAATTTCACGGTAGGCAGGGTTTTTTATACGTCCACCTGAATATCCTGAAACTACTGTTGATACTCCTTCCAATTCTTGAAACACGGCTTCTACACACCAAAAGCATCCCGCGCCAAGCGTAGCTGTTTCCATCATCTTATTTTCAGTTAGAGGTTCATTCACCATTCTAAAGTATTAATTTTGATCATTAATTTTACCCTTTGAAGGTTTTTAACAAAATATACGGAATGTTGTGGAGGAAGGATGTTATGTTAATGGTAGCGTTGCTATTTTTTGGCAGTGCCTACGCACAACATCAATTGGGAGGAGTGGTATTGGATGCCACCACGCATCACCCCATTGCAGGTGCTACAGTAGTGGCGGGCAGTAAAAGCTATATCACCAGTACACAGGGCACATTTCATTTTACCTCCGACACTTCAGCTGCAACTGTACACATTACCCACCTCTCCTACCTCGAAAAAGAGGTGGTAATAAGAAAAGCCAATCAATCTGTTGTATTGACCCAAACAGTATACCCATTAGAAGGATTTACGGTACGAGCATTTGAATTTGATGGCACCCCCAACACCACTCCGGGAAGCATTACTGCATTAAATAGCGAAGCATTGCAACAATACGACAACACCTCAGCACTCAATGCATTGAACACCATTCCAGGGGTGAAAATGGAATCGCGAGGCCCTGGGGGAAGCAGGCGCATTGCCATTCGTGGCAGTATTTTACGCTCTCCTTTTGGTGTGCGTAATGTGAAAGCCTATTGGAACGGCATTCCCATTACCAGTCCTGATGGTTCTACCCCACTTGAAGTGATCGACACCGAAGAAATAGATGCAGTAGAAGTAATTAGAGGGCCGGCCAGCAGCATCTACGGCTCGGGGTATGGAGGCACCTTGCTGTTCAATACAGCATTTCCAAAAACTACCCACGCTGCCACTACCTTTACCGTAGGAGAATATGGCCTTACTCGTTTTATGGTAAAAGGAGAACGGAAGAGCGAAAAAAATGCGGTAACGGCTTCGTATGTCAATCACCGTTACGAAGGCTACCGCGGACAGGAGTTTGTGCGTAAAGATCAGGTCAGCTTTCACAGCAAGCACCTTGGCAATAAAAATACTTTGATGGTGCATGGCTATGGCTACCAGGGAGCCTGGGGATTGCCCGGAGCCATCGACAGTGCCGCAGTGGCTGAAGACCCTACCCAGGCCCTCCCTTATTCGGTAACAGCCAATGCCTCGGTTATGCGCAAGCGGGCAAGATTGGGTGTGGTGAATCAACATTACTTCAGCAACCGTTTTAGCAATACCACTACCTTGTTTGGTAACATTACCACCAAGGAAAACCCCTATGGTACCAGCCCTTTCTTTAACGGTTATAAGTTGGAAGATGCTTTTGGTTATGGTGCCCGATCGGTATTTAAGTATGTAACTGGCACACGCGAAAGCTGGCTCATAACTGGCGGTGCCGAATACCGCAAAGAACACAATGATTTTTATGAAACAGGCAACGACAATGGTGCCCCATCGGGTACTGGCACCAGTGCCGACATTGTTACCAGCGAGCTTATTGGGTTTGTAAAAGCCGACCTGGTGCTTCCTGAAAAAACAGTGGTTTCTATTGGTGCAAGCATTACACTACTCGATCAAAAATTAGATGATAACAGGTATCAAGGCAACCGCACCTACGACCCCTTCATTGCTCCACGCATTGCCCTTTTACATCCGGTGTATAAAAAAATTAACCTGCATGGCAGTGCCAGCATGGGCACCTCTCCACCTACTGTATGGGAAATGCAAATTACCCCTACGCGCTACGAACTTGCCCCCGAAGTAGCGTTCAACCTGGAAGCCGGCATTAAAGGACAGGTATGGCACAACCGCATTGGTTTTGATATAGTGCGGTTCAGCACTTCGCTCGATAGTCTTATAGTGCCCCGTGTAGCCGATTTTGGCGACTACTTTGTCAATGCCGGACGCGCTCAAATGAAAGGATGGGAAGGCGCCTTAACCATTACCCCCATCAACGACACCTCAGGCACTGTTACCCGATTGGAGTTATGGGGCAGCATTACGCTCAACGATTTCATCTTTAAAGAATACCGCATTGAAGTAAGCAACAACCCGTTTACCCCTTTCGATGACTTTTCGGGCAACCGCATTACCGGAACGCCCGAGCAAATGGCAGCAGCAGGACTACGGCTACACCTCATCAACCGGTTGCAGTGGAACACCACATTACACCACGTGGGCAGCATCCCCATTAACGATGAAAACACCATTTTTGCAGCAGCCTATCAAACCCTAAGCACCAAAGTTAACTATCGGTTCGAATGGAATCAGTGGCAACTCAATGTATTTGCCGGAGGCGAAAACCTTACCGACGAATTGTACAGCAGCTTCCTGCAACTCAATGGCTTTGGAGGAAGGTACTACAATCCCTCACCTGGCCGTTACTTTTATGGAGGCATAGGGCTTAAATTTTCGCCCAACATTTAATAACTTTAAGACCATGAAAACATTAACCTTTCTTATTGGTGGCAGCTTGCTTGGTTTGTGCTGCTCCATCAGTACACCCTACACCGGCAACAACGAGCCACAACTCGACAAAATAGAACTGCCAGCTGGTTTTGAAATAAGTGTTTATGCCAAGGAGGTTGACAATGCCCGCTCGATGGCCATGGGCGACAAAGGCACTTTGTTTGTAGCTACCCGCAGCAAAGGCAAAGTATATGCGTTGGTAGATGAAAACAACGACCATGTAGCCGATAAACAATACACCCTCATCGAAGGGTTGAACATGCCCAATGGAGTTGCATTTAAAGATGGTGCGCTGTATGTGGCAGAAGTCAATAGAATTATTCGATTCGACAACATCGAAAGTAAGCTTGCCACCCCTCCACAACCGGTGGTGGTAAACGATAAATTCCCTACCGAATCGCACCACGGTTGGAAATACATTGCCTTTGGCCCCGACGATAAGCTGTATGTGCCTGTAGGTGCTCCGTGCAACATTTGTGAGCACGAAGAAGAAATATATTCGTCCATTACCCGCATGAATGCCGATGGCTTCGGACTGGAAGTTTTTGCCCATGGTGTACGCAACTCAGTAGGGTTTGATTGGCACCCCGAAACTGGCGACCTGTGGTTTACCGACAATGGCCGCGATTGGTTGGGCGACAATTCCCCTCCCGACGAGTTGAACCGTTGTCCGAACAAAGGCATGCATTTTGGCTACCCCTACTGCCATGCTGGTAAAACACCCGACCCTAAATTTGGCAGCGACCGGCCATGCAGCGAATTCACCGCACCCGAGCAAAACCTTGGCCCTCATGTAGCAGCGCTAGGCATGAAATTTTATACAGGAAAAATGTTTCCAAAGGCCTATAAAAACCAGGCCTTTATTGCCGAGCATGGCTCGTGGAACCGCAAAGACCCGTTGGGCTATCGCATCACCCTGGTAACGCTTGAAGAAGGAAAAGCCACCGGCTACAAGGTATTTGCCAAAGGGTGGTTGGCCGATGGCAAGGCATGGGGGCGCCCGGTAGACATCCTACAATTGAAAGACGGCTCGCTATTGGTTTCGGACGATACGGCAGATATGATTTACCGCATAACCTATAAGAAATAATGGGCACCGCATTGGCCTACCTTAACGATGCTACGCTAGTTACTGCTACAAGCTCTGTATTGGAAGTAGTTGAACAAGACGATAAGGTAGGGGTGTTGTTAGATAGCACCATCTTTTACCCACAAGGTGGCGGGCAACCCTACGACCAGGGTACCATGGAATGCGATGGCAAGATATTTCAAGTGCATGAGGTGCGTTTTTATGATGGAGAGGTGTATCATTACGGTACTTTTGATGGTGCTCGTTTTGAAGCAGGAAATCAGGTAACACTAAAAGTGGATGCTGCCCGCCGTACATTGCACAGTAAAATTCATACTGCCGGCCATTTGGTAGATGTAGCTATGATGAATGTAGGCTACGACTTTGAACCCACCAAAGGCTATCACTTTCCCGACAGCCCTTATGTAGAATACAATGGAGTAATTGAACCAGAGCAACGTGAAGCAGCCAAACAACAATTAAACAATGCGTTGGCAAAACTCATTGCCAGCAACGAAACCGTACAACACAAAGTAGTAAATACCAAAGCTGAACTGGAACCTCTATGCCCTTTTGTTCCTGACTACATTCCTGAAGGAAAACCCATTCGTGTGGTTACAGTGGCACAAAACATCGGTTGCCCATGTGGTGGCACGCATGTAAAGCAATTAAGTGAATTAAACACCATTACCGTTCATAAAATAAAAGCCAAAAATGGCCATACACGAATAAGTTATACCACCACATGAAATTGGATATTGTAAAGAAGATTTTCGACCTCAACCTCGATAAACTAAAACAGGAAATAGAAAGCTACCACGATGAAGCCAATCTTTGGGCGCTTCGAGGCGATGTAAAAAACTGTGCAGGCAATTTATGCTTGCACCTGGTAGGCAACCTCAACCATTTTATTGGGGCAGGATTAGGCAATACCGGTTATGTAAGGCAACGCGATAAAGAGTTTAGTGATAAAGACGTGCCGCGAGCTGAATTGGTTGCAATGGTAGAAGCTACAAAGGAGATGTTGCAAGAAGTACTGAGCAATTTAAACGACGACGTGTTGGACGAAACATTTCCAAACAGTCCGTTTGGGCATGAGGTAACGATAGGCTATTTTCTGGCACACCTTACCAATCACTTAACCTATCACCTGGGGCAAATCAATTACCACCGTAGGCTGATCGAATACTAGTGCTTTTTCTCCTTGCGTTTGGCACGCAATCGTTTGATGAGCTTGAGGTTGAGTAGCTCCACAGTAAACGAGAAGCCCATGGCAAAATAAATATAGCCACGATCCACTTCTACATGGAATGCTTCTAACACCAGCAAAGCACCAATCATTAGTAAAAACGAAAGGGCTAGCATAACAATGGTGGGATTGGCATTGATGAACTCCCCTACTGCTTTAGCAAAAAGCAACATGAATAGCATGGCGATAACCACTGCTATGATCATCACCAATACCTCCTTGGTGAGTCCTACCGCTGTTAAAATAGAATCGAGCGAAAACACCATGTCGATCACCACAATTTGTAGAATCATCGCACCAAATGTTTTGGTGGCAGCACTCCCCTTTCCTTCCTCTTTCGGGTCATCCTTATGCTCCAGCTTATGATGAATTTCGAGGGTACTCTTGGCCAGCAAGAACAAGCCTCCTAAAAGTAGAATAATATCTTTCCAGCTGAAATCGTGCCCCAATATGGTCATGATAGGATCTTGTAGCTTTATGATCCAACCTACACAGAGCAATAAAACAATTCGGAATACCATGGCCAGCAACAAGCCTACAATACGCGTTTTCCGTTGGTCTTCTTTAGGTGCGCGACCTACTAAAATAGAAATGAATACCAGGTTATCGATGCCCAACACAATTTCCAACACTGCCAGGGTAAGCAGTGCCATCAACCCTTCGGTGGTCATCAATACCTCCCAGTTACTAAAAACTTCGCCCATGGTTATTGCATTTGACGTACGAAACTAAAAAATATTGCATTCTGTTGGGCAAATACCAGTGCTCTTTATTGTTCTCTTACTATGGTTACAACTGTTGATCGCCTGATTTTACTTTTTTTTAGAAAAAGTTGTTCCTTTTTTTCCAACGCTGCATTACAGGTATAGAAACACATTAAACCTGTAAGGATATGAAACAACTAACTACCCTCTTTCTTGCCGCTGTGGCGGTAGCATTTTTGGTGGCAGCCAATGCCCCCGTTAAACCTGCAAAGAATGCAACCAGTACCGTAGAGGCAGCCGTGGGCGGTAAGCCCATGGCTACCCTCAACGGCAAGAGAAACACCACCATGCATAAAAGGGAAGTGATGAATGCCAAAGCGCTGAGAGTGATCGGTTGCGGCCCTAAAATGAAGGTGTCGGAATTCAAATTCTCTTATGTAGAACCGGGCAGTAAAGGCAAAGCGGTCATCACACTCACCAGCGAAAATGGTTTGTTCACTTCTAAGATGCGGAAAAAGATTGGTGAACTACCCGCTGGCAGTATCCTCTATTTTGAAGGCATTAAAATAAAAGCACCCGAGGGCGAACCTCGCAAGGTTGATGGCTTTAAAATTACACTGGCGTAAGTAAATCCATATATATAATTGCAAGAGTGAAAAAGGGCGGTTCCCAAACGTGGGAGTCGCCCTTTTGTATAGTTATGAAGGTGAATTTATTGCTTGATGATTTTTACAACATGAGCTTCATCTTGTGCCTGTATGCGCACAAAGTAAATGCCCTTCGATTGCTCTGAAATATCCATTTTTAACCGAGAACCAACATTGTTTCTTTGCACAAACACTTCCTTCCCCACCATATCCACTACCTGCACATCATAACTCCCGGTCATCCCTTCTATTGCCAATGTAAACTCTCCCGAGTTCGGATTAGGAATTACCTCAAACGTAATAGCACTCAAATTGGTGTTTTGCTCCACGCGTTCACTGCTTATGGGAACATGATCAGGGGTAATAAGTACCTCCCCACCTTGCCCTATAGTAGTGGCCAGTGGTAAATCACCATCGCAACCAGCATCCACCAGTTTTGCTGTTACATAATTGCCACGTTGTAAATAAACACCGGGCTCCAACTTAATCTCGTTTTTAGCCCTCAAGTGCCAATTCTGCTCCCCCGCATAATGGTAAAAAGGTTCCCCATCACCAATATGATTCCAGGAAGGGGTCCACGGTGAAGTCGCATCATGGGTAACCGATGTATTGCAATTTGCTCCACCGTAAGTAATGTAATCTGCCAGCACATAGGCAGGGTCGTGCAAACGATCTTTCGTGTAATTGCATTCATCTACCTCTGATGCACACTCCAAAAACTTCCATACCCTTACATAATCTACGGCCATTTCTCCATAAGGTGGTGTAGTAGCATCTACTCCTGGCCACCAGTTGTTGCGGCAATCATAATCGTCAGGATTAAATGAAACCCCAACACCAATTCTCAAATCCATATTGCTATCAGGAATTTTTGATTGAGACGATGGAAAGAAATGCCAATATTCCTGTCCATCAATACTGAAAATAACTCCATCTTCTATCCAGTATCCTCTAAAAACGTGGTAATCTTCGTGCAAATGATTACTATTTGGAGAGTTCACATTACTGACTTCACAAAATACCGGAACATCCCCATCCAAATCATATTGATTGGTCTTCCAATCATGATCGTCAGCACCAGAAGGGTCCCAATGCACTGAACTGGTCCAGCGGTCAGTAACCACCCCGTTCATTTCAAAGAAATCAATTTCCTGCCATCCAACTTTATTACCATCGGCATCTTTCGATTCCTCATCATAAAGCCAAAAGGCTGGCCAAAACCCTTTACCTACTGGTGTTTTACATCGGATTTCAAAAGCGCCATAAAGAAACTTGGCACGCGATTTAATGCCTGCAGAGGTCCAGCCGTAGTGTGCATATATCAACCCATTATCATCTTCATCGTAGGGTAAGTACACAGGAGGGTTATGATTGGTTGTTTTAAACTTAAGCACCCCACTCCCTGCCAATGGATCGTATACCAGCTCTAAATTTTCTTCCCTGGTATAAGCACTGTGATCATCCATAAAGGGAGATCCATAAATGTTGAGGTTATTGTAGTGGATACCATCTTCCACAATCCACTTCAATGGGTCCAATACAGGGTCGTTAAATTCATCGTTGAACACCATGACCCATTCCCCATTGGTATAAGGAATACTTTGAGCAGAAGCATTGGCTACATTCAAAATCAAATAAAGTAGCATGCAGCTTCCATATTTTATTGTCTTTTTCATAGGCCTATTTCTTAGAGGTTGAGGCCTTCAATGCAGCCATTTCAGTTTTCAAACTTTCCATGTCTTTCTCTTGCTCCAGGATGTAAAGCGTAAGCTCTTCAATCTTTCTAAGCAATACCGCATCCATGCTGCCAAGGTTAATCCCGCCTTCCATCACTTCACTTTCTGAAGGAACATCAGGTAAGTGTTTGTTTGCAGCAATAAAATCCTCAACTTCACTTAAAGGTCGTAAGTCGTATTCAGGCTCAAACACCTCATCCCACCAACCATCATTCACCGTTACCAACACCTCTCTGGCTACTGCACGACCATCGTTAGACACATAAAATGGATACTTGATGTTGGCAGAACTTCCATTAGCATCGCCAATAGTATGGTCTCCAACACCAAAATAAAAGCCCGAGTTGGTCATGCCAATACACATGTATTTATCGTCGTAATTTTTAGAGGTAGTCACCCATGCCGAATTAACAGGCGATGCAATACGGGTTTGCCATCCGTGCCAGTTTTGTTCGGGAATGGGTGTAGTACTAGTGCCATCAATGGTAAGGTAGCCATCGCGAATGTGCAACTTCGACTCAGGATCTTTCAAGCCCATTGCAACATGTCCGCTGGCCGCCATACGCAACCCTGCCCAACTGCCTTCTCTAGGAGCAATTACCAATCCAGCAGCATCATTGTTAATTTGATCGTCCGAAAAGAAAAGCCCTAAATCACCCGCTTTGGAGTGGTAGTTATAGCCCCCATTACCCAGGTTGTTGACAAAGAAAAAGTTATTGCCAAAGCCGTTTTCTATTTTAAGTGATTTTCGGTTGGGGTTGTTTTGTGCACGAATCAATACTTTGGTCGCTTCCAAACCACTTCCATCGTTAGAAGCACCTATTCCAACACTTCCATTTTTATGCACATTGAAGAACGTACCATAATCTCCTCCCGAGTTTGGACCATTGCCTACCATAAATAAATCGACCAAAGTGGATGGCGCAAAGAGAGGTTGAATAACCCTTAGCCGGCCGTGTGAGTATTGCTCTGAGTTACTCTAACATCCATTTTAGCATCGGGCACTGAAACACCAACACCAACACTTCCATTATTACCATTAGCATTGAGTATGGTATTGTAGTGGTGCCCTGGAGTGCTGTTAAATAACAAATCTTCATCGTCGGTCCATATTTCATGCTTCCCCGTACTCGATACCGAGGGGTCTTCATAAGTAAGAGAATTCATGCCCAGGTGCAACCGATGATTCACCCTCAATTCATCAAATACATAGTTTCCTCCTGAAGAACTAAATGCCGTGGTTTGAACCGTTCCGTCAGGAAACTTTATTCCACCATTAGTAGACTCGATGGTACCAGCCACAGTGAGCTTCTCACCAGGGGTATCAGTGCCAATCCCCACTTTATCGGTCGAAGCATTCGTCATCAACAAGTGATCATCGTTGTCTCCTTTTACCACAACATTAGCAGTTCCTGCCTTAGTGGTATTCATAGTAATGGTACCGCTCGGTTGAAACTTAATGAGGTTACGAAGTATGATGCCAGAATAGTCATCTTGCATTAAATCCAGCCCCATGTATGCGTTTTGATCCTGGTTAGACTCTCTGCTTACATGCCATTGCCAGGTTTTTGTACCAGTATTATAAATATTCCCTTTCATACGAAGTTGTGCACTTGAACCCGGGCCTTCGATGTATAAGGAAGTATGTGATGAAGTATTTCTCACAATGGCATTACCACGTACATGAAGTTTTTGCTCTGTAATATGAGTGCCAATCCCCACATTTCCGGCATTGTAATAAATGTTGTTGCCACTTTGCAACCATGTAGTAGGAACAGTGGGCAAGGCTTGCCAACTGGCATTGCCATTGGCATCTGTGCTTAAATAATGACCAGCTTGTTGAGTGCCATCAGCCAGTTTAAAGGTACCAACTACCTCCAACGATGCAGCAGGAGCAGTAGTACCAATGCCCACATTTCCATTGTTGTCGAAATGCATCACATCAGCAATACCACCACCACTTAGTGAATTCTGAAAGGTAGTTGGATGAACTCCCGGAAAACGAAGAATGTTTCTTGTTACGTCTACCCCATCAGCTTCATACAGTAGATGCATTCCGGCATTTCCTGCCCCAGGAGTGGTACGATACATAACTGCAATGTTATGCAATCCGGCACTCACGTCATCGTTGCTTAGTAAAGTAAAAGGAACAGTAGGGGTGGCGGTGCCTATTCCTAGCAGCCCTGCTGCAGTAAGGCGCATGGTTTCAACCCCATTGGTTTTAAAAACCAGGTCTTCATTGTTGGTGGTTCCAATGTGGTCGCCAGCACTAATTGAATTGCCGCTTACCGACCATTCCTGACCACCTTGCGCTATCGCAGTTGATGATAGTGCCACGCCTATCATAGCTACCAGCCCTACACGCCAATGGTGGTGCATTCGTTTTTTTGTCACAAATCGTTGCGTTTTCATGTTGTTAAGTTGTTTGGTGATGTAAATTTTTGCAGAAAGTTCAGGAATAATTAAAGGGATTAAAACCAGGTATTGACAAGCTGGCAGGTTTCATTTACAATGCGCAATATTGACTTTGTAATTGGGCATGAAGAAGGGCGACTTCATCGGTGAAATCGCCCTTCCGTTTTATGAATTCCCTTAAAAAGTGTACTGTTGCTTTAACTCAAAGGCATTCCAAGGTATTAGAATTCAGCTTCGTAATGGAAGTAATTATTGTAGCTTACACCTCTACTTCCCTACCCGCTTCTCTTCTTTACCAAACTTCACTACCACCTCATCTTTGCCAATGGTCTTCACCAATACCTTGGCATATACCTCCCCTTCCGTCATCAAACGATCTGTGCCGTTGATTTGTACCAAGGCCACTACTTTCTCCGAGTTTTGGTTTTTCACCATGCCCCCATACTTAATTTTTGGCCATGGTGTTTCTTGTTTTGCAACAACCTGTTTTTTTGTATTGTTTTTGCGATTAGCAGAACCGTTGACTGGTTGCGTTACTGTCTTTTTTTTAGGTGCTTTCCCTAAAAAAGGATCGCGATAGTTGGCTACCAAAATCAATGTATCAGGCAAATGAGTGGCGGCTTCAGTTTCCTCATAGGTAATAACCGGATCAACCGTTGCTGGAGAAGTTGTTTTAAAAAAGAGTTTGTATACAATCAAGCCCCATACCACCAACACAGCGGCAATTAATCCATATTTTAATCCATTGCCTTTCATTGTATAGTAAAAGTCCTTAAGGTGCTGTAGTTACTGCTATTGGTGGCTTCATCGATAGAACGTACCCTCCAAAAGAAATCGCCTGTACCCCATAACGAATCGAGGTGCTGCTCGTTAGGAGTGATACCAGATCGTACAACGGTATAGCTTACCGTATCAGAGTATACATAAAAGCTGTCTTGAATAGCAGTTCCTGCATCATCTACCCGGTTCCAGGTGAAGGTAATCACCGTATCGGGAAAAGTGCTGTTGTTGGCTGGGCTTAACAAAGTAGGAACAGTTGGCGCTGTGGCATCCACCCATAAAAATCGAATGGAATATGGCGTATTAGACAGGTTGTTTTCGGCCCTTACCCCCCATTCATATTGGCCATCGGCAATGTTAGCCAGATGCACCGTGTCGGCGGTAGTAATCACTTCGGGCAAGTACTGACTCCCACTCCAATCTGGCGTGCGAATTTGAAAGCTGTATTGATCGGCACTGTATAGGTTATCGTACCACCGAAAAGTAAGGGCAGTATCGTTGGTTACATAATATGTATCAGGAGTACTAATAATCACCTGCTGCCCACTAAGGTCTGGAGTGCTATCAACCGTTAGCGTGTGGGTAGTATACAACGTTTCACTAGATCCATTAGTAGCTTTTACCCGCCACTGGTAATGCCCTGGATTCAACGTATAGAACAACCTGTCGGAGGTTAAGGTGGTATCCAACACAAAGCGCTCCAGGTTATCGAACGAGGGCACAGCAATTTGCAATTCGTACTGGAGTGCCGCTTCCAACTCTTCCCATAGGAAAGTATGCGACAACGTGGTGGTGATTAAACTATCTTGTGGAGCTATCAATGCTACTGATGCCGGAGAAAGGTCTTCTTCAATAATATCTTTACACCCTACCAGTAGCAACAAAAATAAGCTACAGCTTTTGAATATTTTGTAAGTAATAAACCGCATACAGTTTGGTCTTTTTTGTTTTCATTTGTTTTTTCGTGTAAAACCTTACAGAAGTTAATGATGAAGCATTGAAATCGCGCTCCAACACATCGGTCAAGAGTAGCAACGTAAGGTAATCGCCTTCCACTTCTACCTTGCTGGTGATGATAGCGTAATTGTTGGCAATGTATTGATGTGGGGCTGCAAACTCCTTCAATACTGCAGCGCTTTGATCGCAATAGGTTCCTACTCGATCCATTAATTGCCCCTGTGCCTCATTGACTGCTTCAGCATCTGTACCAATCAACTCATTAATAGTAGCCAATTCCTGCTCCAGGGCAAACAATCGTTCAGGCGATTGATTCGCGGCCTCGACCTGCTTTGCCAATTGAGCACAATCTTCCATTACCTGCAAAGTACCTTTGATGGCTTTGTGGTAAGCCAGAAAACCCAACACCACCACTATCATCAGTAGCAACAAATTCTTTTTGCGATAAGTGAGTTTATTCCACATGTACGTTCAATTGAAAAGTTCCATTGTTTTTGCTTCGCTTGTAGTTCACTATGGTTACATGAGCTACCCATGGCCTTGCCTTCAACCTTTTTACCCAGTCGTTTAAAACAGTGCTTTGATTGGTGGTTCCAACAATGCGAATCGTACCCGATTCGAAATGGGGTTGCTCCCCCTCGCTTAATTCTTGCTCTAGCGGAAAGTCGTTCAATTCACTAAGTTGAATTCCTTCAGGTGTGGACAAAGCAATTTGATCTGAGTAATAGGCCAATGCAGAAGTATTCATTAATCCTGTAGATCTTAATAACGCTTGCTTTTGTGCCAATTCCCCCTCCAACAATTCCAATTGTTGCAATTGTTCCTTGTTCATGTTTGAAGCGCTTTCCAGTTCTTGATAAATCCCACTGTAATGATCGAAGATGAGGAAGTTAAACAGCAACACCATGAAAATAGTAACCAATGCAGCCATGCCTGCAAACCGAAAAATTTCTTTTTGTCGTTGCTCCTTTTGTAATCCTTCCAACACAGCGCTGTCAATAGGCTGCACAGGCAACACGTTTAAAAAGTGCTGTAATCCGCTGGCAAATGCTAAGGCCCAGGTATGCTCAAACGTTTCCCCTTCTATTTGATAGTTGCGTGCCCCTGTTTCCACCGATTGGTAGCTCACCAACTCGCCTTCCTCTAGTTGAAATTGATACCCAGCAACATCCAATAAACCTTGCTGTCCTAAAAATGGGTGGAGGGTAACCAGGGGCAAAGTCCCTACACCAACGCTTACTACAAAGCACTGCATGGTTAACAGTTGCTGCAAGTAATTATCTACCACTTCCTTACGCACTACACTTACCCAGCAAGCAGAAGAGTATGCCAGGGTATGGCAGTAAAAATCGTCGGAATGAGCATTGGGAAGTACTTGCTGCAACAATTGTGCTGGTGCCAACTCATTGGTTTGCACCTTACGGGTTAGCACTCCTTTACCTGTAAATGTTAATGCTACCGAAGGTTGCTTTTTGAGGTAAGGCTTCAAGGCCTCTAACGCTGTTTCAGTATACGTAGCCACCAACGATAATCCTTTTTTCTTTCGCTGCATTAGAGCCATATGAAACACAGGGCCATCTTTGCTTGCGTGTACTTCTATAGATGCTAACAAGTTGCTGGTGGGTACGGCAATATGTAAACGCGGTGCTTTCAATACAACGTAGTAGCTTTAATGAAAATGTTGAGTTTGCTTTTGCTCTTTTCCCGGGTTTTTTGGCCAAAGAACCAGTTGAGTACAGGGATGCGTGCCAGCAAGGGCAATCCACTACTGGTATTGTTGGTAGATTTGTCTTCCAGCCCTCCCAACAAAATGGTTTCTCCATTCTTAATGCGGACAATGGATTGGAAGCTGCGCGATACATTACCTGGAGGTGCGTTGGGGTCTATTCGACCCGTAAAATCACTTTGATCCACTTGAATGTCGAGTGTAACATGCTCGTCTGCCGAAACTGTTGGTTTAATAGTAACCGATAAATCAGCATTGGTGGGCTTGTAGGTTTGGGTGGTTACAAACGATGGGTTTTGTGTGCCGATTACATTGTTTTGTACTTCCAAATAGTATTCCGTACGCCCTATTTTCAAATTGGCCTCATGGCCATTAAGGGTTGATAATTTAGGAGTAGATCGTGTTTTTAGTATGCCATCACTTTCCAACGCTTGTATGCTCAAGTAAAAGTCGGGCGATACATTGCCCAAATTTACCCAACCAAAACCATTGAAACTGTTAATGAGTTGATTCACGGAACTGCTATTAAGGTTAAAATTGGCTCCAGGTGAAATGGTACCACCTGTGGTTTGTGGGCCTCCACCCAACCCGGCATTGATGCCTACCGAAGTGGTAGTGCTTTTATTCACATCTACAATCATCACCTCAATCATCACCATAGGCACCACTTTGTCGATGGCTCTTACAAACTCTTTTATTTCGTAGATATTAGGGTGCGAACCACTGAGGATTAACCCATTCAATTCCACAAATTCTTTAATGTCTACTCCTTCTTTCAATTCAGGAGGAATCACTTCAATAATGCTTTCAACCGTTCTATTTTCCAATTGCAACAACTCTGTTTTACGCAATCCTTCGAGGTTACGCTCGCCAATTAGGTAAATGCCTTCCTGGTTTTTGAAGGTGTATTTGGAACCGTTAAGTAAGTAGTTCAAAAACTCTTCGTACGTAGCGTTTTCAATGTAAAGAGTCGATACCCCTTCGGGTTTATTGAAGAGGAAATAGTTCTTAAACAATTCCTTTGAAGCAGCTTCAATTAAATCGATGGTAGGAGCATTATCAGCTTCTAACGTAATACGGTCGCCTTTAATCTTCATTTCCATGAATCCCTGGCCCTTTTTATTATTCTTATTCCCCGAACGCTTACTACCATTCCTTCCTTTATCAGCCACTACTTCCTCCGCGTCAGCATTGGTAATGAGGTAAAAGTGATCGTCGGTCTTAGTAATTTTTAACCCATTGGCAAAGGCGAGTTTATCCAGCGCATTGTCGAACGGACGGTTTTGGATGAATACACTCACCTGTTGGTTTTCTAACCCAGGTGCCAACACTACATTTTTTAAGGACTGTTTGGTGATTTCTTCTGCAACCTTATCCAACGTATCTTTTCTCAGCTCCAAAGAGAGAAAGTCGGTTTGCTTGTAGTAGTTTACTCCTGGCTTTTTGGCCACATAAGGTTTGGGCTTTTCTTTCGGTTTTACATACGGCTTAAAGGCTATGATAGAACCAATAAAGTCGATATCGAGCTGGTATTGCTTGCACAAGAAGAGAAAAACATCGGCCACTTTCGCATTGGAAAAGTTATTGACCACATTTCCTTTCAAAGCAGGGTCAACACTCACATTAAGTTGGTGGGCTGCCCCAATGCCCCGAATGAACTCTTGTAGTGATACTCCGCTCACACTCAGCTCAACCTTTTCGTTCAGCCCTGGAGCATCGGTAGCAATTTTTTGCAACGACTGTTGTATGCTATCGAGTCGTGTTTGTGGTAATGCCACAATGCTGCATAGCAACCACCCTCCTATAATGATCCATTGCTTTAGTTTCATAATGAGTTCAGTAATAATGGATACACTTCTTCAATGGAAGTGATTCCTTTTTCAAATAAGTTAAATGCCCCTGAAGCCAAAGTGGTAATGTTTCGGTCTTCCAATAAGGTTTGAATGTCGAAGCGGTTTGCTCGAATAGTTTCCGACAATTCGTAATCGATAGGAATGACTTCGTAAATGGCGGTACGTCCTTTGTAGCCGGTATAATAGCAATGTTCACATCCCACTGGTCGGTGGTGGTGCATGATTTTTTTCGGGGCACGGAATGATGCCGGAAACAGATCAGCATCGAAGGGGGCTGTTTCTTTGCAATCGCAAAGTAATCGTAGCAACCGCTGTGCTACCGTAGTGTTTAGGGTGTTTGATAATAAGAAGGGTGGCACTTCCATGTCGATAAGGCGCGATACGGTTCCCCATGCTGAGTTGGTATGAATGGTAGAGAGTACCAGGTGACCTGTTAAGGCTGCGCGAATAGCCATTTGCGCTGTTTCACCATCCCTAATCTCTCCCAACATAATCACATCCGGATCTTGCCGTAAGAAGGAGCGCAATGCTCCTGCAAAAGTGAGGCCTATACTTTCCTTCAACTGCACCTGATTGATGCCTTCTAAGGTATACTCAATAGGATCTTCCACTGTCATAATATTCCGCTTCTCCTCGTTCAATATTTTAAGGGTAGCGTACAGTGTGGTGGTTTTCCCCGATCCTGTTGGTCCACTAATGAGCAAAATGCCATTGGGCGTTTTAATACCTTCCAGGTAGTCATGCAATTGCTTTTGAGAAAAACCCAATGCTTCAATGTCAATATTAGTGGCATCATTGCTGAGCAATCGCAATACCATTTTTTCGCCATGCAAGGTGGGAAGAATGGATACCCTGATGTCTAACTTACCATCAGCAAGGTTAATGTTGATGCGTCCATCTTGTGGCAATCGTTTTTCGGAAATATCGAGGTTGGCCTTGATCTTTACTTTGTTTACCAAGGCAGGGTAATCAGCCTTTCCCAATTGGTAACGCTCCACCAGCATACCATCGATTCGGATGCGTACCCGAGCCTTATCTTCATAAATTTCAATATGAATATCACTACTTCCCAGATTCTTGGCTTCTAGAATCAATTGCACCAGAAAGTCGTCAGCACGGTGGGTAGAGATATTGGCAGTTTTACTGTTGGAATAGGTTTTCCGGTAATATTTGCCCAACGTTTTATGAATCAGTGCCGCATCTGCATGTTCAATGCGAACCGGCTTTCCAAACAGCATTTCTAATTCATCAATCAACAACTCATTAATGGCATTAGTATCGGCATAAAACGACAATGCATTCTCCTGTTCTTGCTCCGGCACAATATGGTAGTGCCACGCCTGGTCAGTGGTAAGGAGTTGTTGCAACGCTGTAGGTATGGTTATATAGTCATCACCATTCATAGCATCCAGTTGTTTTCTATGCACATAAACCCAAGAAACCAAATGGCCATAGCACCAGCAAGAGGCACTTCCTTTCTCCCACTTTTGTGCAACAATAAGTACGTCCCATACCCCACAATGGTGGCTACAATGCCTGTAAGGAACCACCATACAAAATGCATCGGTGGAAAAGCCAAACACACCACCGTAAAGAAAAGCACATCGCCCAATCCCAGGTACCGGTCGATGATGTTGACCCACCTTTGTTCTTTGAGTGAAAAGTAAGCAGTAACACCCAGCAATTGAACCAACGTAAAGCCTAGATTCATTGCTGTGGATTTGCCCCACACAGTAGCCTCGTATGTCAATAAACCTTTGCTTCCCAACAACACCAACAGCAATGGAATCCACCACCATGCGATGGCTCGATATTTAAAGTCCTGGTATACTATGGCTACCATCACTGCCGCAATCGCTATGTAAAGCAATTCCATCAATCCTTAGTAATTTCTACCAGTTTCTTTTGATGATCAATTTCCCAAACGTTTAAGCTTCCGTCTTGATCGAAATCAACCACAGCAGTAGCCCTTGCTTTGAAATTAGCCGGACCTGAAGCCACGATTTCAATACGGTAATTGGCACTGCCGTCTTCGGTAGTGAGTTTTACCTGCTCAAAGCCTACCTCATCGAGGCTACCTGAGTATTTGGAGTACATGTGAAAATGTGCTTTCTCCAATGCATACAAGTGCTCTAACTGTAATTTTGCCTCAGAAGCTTTGGCACTTGAAATCACAGAAGAGTGATCAGGCAGCGCCAACAATACCAGGATGCCGATGATGACCAATACCACCAGCAATTCGGTGAGGGTAAAAGCTTTAAGTTGTCGGTATTTCTTTATTCTTTTCATGATCTATTGTATTATCCTATCGATGTGCTGAGTTGAAAGAGGGGCAAATACATGGCCACCAAAATGAGTCCTACGAACGCTGCAATGATGATGATCATCAACGGCTCCATTACACTGCCTATGATAGAGGTTTGGTGCTCTACTTCTTCGCTATATTGGTCGGAGAGGCGTTTGAACATAGTATCGAGTTGATTCACCTCTTCGGCTACCTTTATCAATGCTACCATGCGCTTTTCAAACACCTTGAACCCAGCCAGTCCATGGTGTAGTGCTACACCACGCATCAATTGCTCCTGCACTTTGTTAAGTGCTTGTTCCATCGGGTAAAAGCCAATCATTTTTTCTACCAGTCCAATGGCTTCTACCAATGGTGTTTTCGAAGCACATAGCAAGTGCATGGCCTGACAAAATCGCGCCAGGTATACTTTTCGCACAGCCTTCCCAAACACAGGAATACGAGTAATAAATGCCGCTGTTGTTTTGCGAAACCAAGGTTGCTTACGCTGAGTAAATACCAAAACAATCAATCCTGTAATGCCTATAAGGACGTAGTTGGACCACGCTGAAAAATTTTCGGAAAGATTGATCACCAACTGAGTGAGTTCAGGCAATTCACCGTCGAATCGTTTGAACACATCGTTGAACATAGGCACAATGTAATGGAGCATGAAGTAAACAACTCCCACCGTAATCAGTAGTATAAATGAGGGGTATGCTAGCACACTCACAAACTGCCGTTGCAACTTGATTCGCTTGCCATAATAAGCTGCCATTTGTTCCAACACTTCCAATAAGCGGCCACTCTCCTCCCCTATTTTAATGCTATAATATTCGTAGCTGCTAAACTTACCCGATTGCTCCATAGCTAACGATAACCCCGCTCCTTTTACCACAGCTTCCTTAATGCCTTGTAGCAATTCACGATCGCCCTTTTTGGTTTGCTCTTGCTCTAACAACTCAAGAGCAGAACGCACATCAACCCCTGCCATAAGTAAAGCATGCAGTTCACTGTATAGTCGCTCTTTCTTTTTGTTGTTCAGCTTGCCAGTGCCCAACGAAATATCACGATTCCACCATGGTGTTGCTTCCGATTTAGCAGATGCAGTTGCTACTCGATATTTGCTTACATCAATACTCATGGTTGATGGATTAAGGTGTAAGCATCGTATTGTTTGTGAAAATAGAAGGGATAGCTGATCGTGTCGATGGTAGCATTGAAACTCAGTCGCTCTACCAGTGTACCTTGCTCCAACATTGGCTGCCATTGCCACTGCGAGGTACTGGTGTGGAAAGTGTCCACTGTATTTTGCATTACTCGTAAAATGTTGTCGCTGTTGAAATAATAGGCCACTCCGATTCCTTCCAATACCAGGTTATGCCCTTGTACATGAATTTCGGTAGCCTGGTCTATATCGCGTAATAGCAGGGTGTTGAGTTGCTGTAATTGATCGAGGTGTTGGTGGTTGGTTTTGTAATCGTACAACTGCACTGTAATGATGTTAAAAGCCATGTAGGCGATACTGGCTACGATGCCTGTAAGCACCATGGTTATTGTGAGTTCCATTATGGTAAAGGCTTTTAGCTTCATGGAATCAATTCTTTTCGGGTAGCCACCACTTCTCCTTCAAGCGTGGCTTGTAGAATCATGATATTGTTGTTTATTTTTTTGCGCAGCATAAATGGTGCGTGTTGTCTTGTTTCATCGAAATAGGTGCCGTTAACATGTGTTTGTACGGCCCATTGCTGCATTAACTGTCGGGCATTGAAGCTACGAACAGTAGAGTCACTATCCATTACATTCCCATAGATCATAGTACCTACCCCAAAGCAAGTCACGATAATAACCAACGCCATTAAGGTTTCGAATAGCGTAGAGGCCCTCAAGGTATGTACTGCATTTACAGCCATTTTGCTACCCCCATTTTTTGTTGTTTGGCCAACAGGTCGGCACCCACAAAGTGGGGCGACCGCTCAAATGGATTGATACGACCATTGAGCAAATGATTTTCATAGGTTGACGAAGAAGTGGTCAACACCAATTTCTCGCAATACAAACTACCGGCTACTGTTCCTTGTAACTGCACCAGCCCTTGCACATAGATCTGCCCTGTTAAGGTAGCTTCTTCTATCTTCAGTAAAGGTTGATGCTTACGATTAGCATGTTGCACGGTAATCAGTACTACCCCATTTACAGCACTGTTTTTCCCCAACACCAAAGAAGGTTCGTTGTTTTGCCTGCGAATGTGTTGTACCCTTAACGATGATGGATACTCCAGTACCACATTTTCTTCAATGGTAATTTGTTGTGTGGCACCAACGTGTACCTGCCCACTAAAGCCAGAATGGATGGTTACTTTTGGGGCATAGCATACCACGTCCTGCAATTGTGCCGAAGCGTTAATGATAATTTCCCGATCCGACCAGAGTACTACGTGTCCGGAAATGTTAACATCACTCAACCACAATACTCCAGCCTCGTAGAGCACTAAGGTAGCTTGTGCAAACGATTGGCAAATCGAATCTTGTTCTACAGCATCAAACATTACTACGCTATCTCCCTCAATGGGTATTCCTTGTAAGTAACCAGGCATGAGCAGCAAACTTTCATTCAAAGGAGGCAACTGCCTTCCACTTTTTTGATGAGGTCCGTAAACCAACTTTTCACCCTGATAGTTTTGCCCTTCGATATAGGCTCTTTTTATGCCTGCATGCGGTAGATAGCTTCGACCATCGATGCGCGTATCACCACAAACCGACAAGGGTTTATCGTAGTCGCATACATACAAGCCAGTGGGTATATCTGCTTGATCAATGGTACCCACCAATGCCGTTTTGGTGTATTGATGCCTATGATTATGAGCAGTGGATGTCATTAAGTGATAGGCACCCCAGGTGCGGTATTCTAGCAATACTGAATCGGTGCCTTCACCATATAAATCTATTACTCCCATTTCTCGTTGTTGCATGATGCGCAGCAATCCCGAATGGGCATTACGCACCAATTGTTCTTGTTGTGCATATTGCATAGCTTCCACTCTGTGGTATGTGGCATAGGTAATGAGTGCACTGCTTACCAAACCAATGAGCAACGCAACCACCAGTGCGTAAATGAGTGAAGCAGCTTTAAGCATCGTCGTTTGTTTTATCCTTTTCTTCTGCTGTCTTTCTGCGTTTTTTCTTCTCTTTCTTCTTTTTGGGAGTTTCTTTTTCATCTCCTTGCTCTTGCTTCACGGGTTCAATGGCTTTCGGCTCAGGTACTTCTTCCTTTACTTTAGGCACTACTTCTTCCCCATTTTTGAAATGGTGTACTCCCGGTACACCTTGCTGGTATACAATAGCTCTACCGTGCTTTACATCGTTATGATAATGGGTTACTGTAAGTAATTCACCAGTCAGGGTATAGGTTTTTGTGATGCCCTGCCGCATTCCATTTTTCCAGGTAACTATAGCTTCCAACTCCCCATTACTATACCATGTTTTCCAAATGCCGTGCTTGAGTCCTTTTTTGAATTGTCCTTTTTCTTTAAGGTTGTTATTGCGATAAAAGGCAGAATAAGAACCATGCAACAATTTTCCTTCATAGGCTCCTCTGGAGGTGTGTACCTTCATCGACTTAAGCCAATAATACATGCGATCAATTTTTGGCTTTAGTTTGACACCAGAAGGCAACACCTGAATATTTACAGCATGATCCTGATAGGAAAGAGGTATTTGTTGCACAGCTCTTTTTCCACCCTGTGCAGTCAACCCGATAGGGATTGATAAGAATAATCCAATGAATAGTGATCGCATGATAAATAAGTGTGTCAAACTTGGTAACAATGATACACGAAGAAGGATGTTGAAAGCAAAGACAGATTTTCTGATTTTGACACCTTTTTTCAAGAGGCAAAAACAGCTAAACAACTGTTAAACAATGTGTTAAAGTTAAAAAAAAACACCTGTTTTGACCTGTTTTCCTTACTATTTAGTGTAGTTTTAAGGCTCCTTTAATAGATTTTTTGTTCATCCATTCGTCGAAACGAATGACTTCAAAGCCGAAAGGCTCCCAATGGTATTCGCAGCGACCACTGCCATTGAGGAGATGTAAACTTTCTTGTTCTTTTTCTACGGTATCTACAAAGGAAAAATCATTTTTAACAAAGGTAGAGAGCACCTTTACAATTTGTTCGAATCGGTTGATAAATGGCTTAACGTTATCCTTTTTATATCGGTACAGTAGCTTTTTCATGGAGTCGAGGCGATAGCATACCTGGTTCACACTATTCAATTCAATATGATTCATCATTTCCAACAGAGCAACACCGTGTGTCCAGTTTTTAAAATAAGTAGCGCCACTGTTTTCCTGAGTCAATAATTTCAAAGATTCTTTGTGATCGCCTTTTTGGAATTCAAGTCCGGCAGCCAGGTAGCGCCAACGTGCATTTACTTTATCGCTTCTATCCAACAACCTTTTTACTTCCGGGCGTTGCCATACCCGCTCCGCTTCTTCGAGATGGGTGGTATGAAGGTAAGTAATGAACAAACGATCCAGTCCGCAGCTCGCTGGGGTTAAAGCAGCACCTATCTTGCTAAAAGCGAGATCTTCATGCTTCCGAGCCTCCTCGTATTGCCCCAGGTACACATGTGATAAAGCCAGCTCAAAGTAGGCACGTACTTCTTCGCAATTGCCAATGGCATGGCGACGTGATTCGATGAATTCGATGAGCTCTTTACCGATGGTAATGGTGCGGTCATATTCTTTTTGTTGCCTCAAGTGGCGCATCATGGAAAAATGCCAGTTAGCTACTACTTCTGGTGATGAGTGGTGCATGACTTGAGGCAACATAGAGGTTAACATTGCTGCTTCTTTATCAGGGTCGTTTTCGGGACTATTGAGCATCGCCAACAGGTAACGAGCATTAATAATTTGATCAATGCGGTCGAGTTGGTCAAGTTTTTCATTGTCGGCCACTACTCCACTTCGACTGTTGTAACGTACCAGTGTTTCACTGATGAGCAGCTGTTCGGTATTAAGTTCGGCCTTAATGGCATAGTTTTCAGCTTTATGCAAGAGACCAATGCCCTCTTCTATGAGTCCGCGTTTAAGTAGAGTTTCTCCTTGTGCCATAATGCGATGACAACTGAATAGGGCATGTTCGCGCGAAGTAGTACCTAGTTTATCTGAATCAGATAAGACAAGAAGGTTTAGGATTTCATGTTCTAACCGTGATTTAAGTTTAGAAAAAGCGGAGGAAGTAATGTTATTATATAGCAACCGTACCCCATCCTCATTAGATTTAATCTTTCCTTTGAGGATAAGCTGGAAGAGTTGGTTTCGACGATCATTCTCCTTATTAGACTTTAAAGAGAAGTAGTGTTTCACCAATTTAACTTCACCAGGTTTGAGACAATTTATCAACTTCACCAGGCTCTGCATTGAGCGGCAATTACAAATTGAGACTTAACAACAGTTTACAACACACCTATGATGCTTAACAAAGCATTAAGGCATTTATTCTAAAATTCAATAGATGTCGGAGCTTCATTGTGCTAACCATGAATCTCTGACAGGGGCTGGTATGGTGTGTTAGCTAGTAACTATAACTAAAATAAACAAAAAAAAGTATGAAGAACAAGTATTTTCATTTTTCGATTTTTAATCTACTGATTATCAATAAAGAGGTGGGGATTTTGCGTAGAAATACGCATAAGAAAAGTCAATACTATATACTGAGCTTTTTAGCCTAGGTTCTTCGCTGTACCATGATCCTTTGCAACCAACGTGCAGTAGATAAAACACCCCTCATCAACAGTGTTGATGAGGCGGTTCTTTTTATTTCCGCTCACTTGAGCAAGTTAAGTTCGTTGCAATAAAAAAGCACCGCCCTTTCAGGTGGTGCTTTATCAGAGTGATCGCGCCAGGATTCGAACCTGGGACCGTCTGCTTAGAAGGCAGATGCTCTATCCAGCTGAGCTACGCGACCTGATGTTTTGTTGCGTAATGAAGTAAAGCAATTAAAATCGGCTGCGAAGATAGGCCATTTTTTTGAATCAAAAAATCAGTTTTCATTAATTTTAATGCTGTTATTCGTATCTATTCTTCTTACTCAAGAGTACTTAATACACATTTACAACAACAAAATGATTAGAGCATATCAAACATCAGATACCACCGCTGTAGTTCATGTTTGGCGGCAAGCAGCCACCATTGCCCACAACTTTTTAGGCGAAGCATTCCTTGCTCAGGAGCAAAAAGACCTGCAAGAAATATACTTGCCCAGTCCCAATTCACTTACCTGGGTTTTCGAGCAAGACGACCATGTAGTTGGTTTTATTTCGATGCTAGGACATGAAATTGGTGGACTGTTTGTGTTGCCAGAACAACAAAGGTTGGGTATTGGTAGTGCTTTAATTCATCATGTAAAAGCCGAACACACCATGTTGGAAGTAGATGTTTTCCAACAAAATCAAACAGGCCGTGCCTTCTACCAAAAGTACGGTTTTACTGTTTATGATCAATACGTATTTGAGCCTTGCAACGAAATGATGCTAAAAATGCGATACATCGTTTCTCCTCCCACAAGCGGAAACTCCTAAATGTGCTGGTCCAACAAAATGGTATTGCCATCAGGATCTACCACCATAAGATTAGCAGGGCCAGTGGTGTTTTCATCGGCTTCGCTACTCAACTGAACTCCCTTAGATTTGAGCACCTTTTGTATTTCACGAATGTCATCATGCCCTTCCAAAGGCTGAGCGTTTTCATCCCACCCCGGGTTAAAGGTTAAAATGTTGCCCTCAAACATACCCTGGAACAAGCCAATGATCGCATTGCCATTTTTCATGATTAAGTAATTCATCTCCATGCTTCCTGCAAATACGTTAAAGCCAAAGTTTTCATAAAATTCTTTTGAAGTGTTCAAGTCTTTTACACTAAGACTTATTGAAAATGCACCTAGTTTCATCTTTAATGCTGTTTTATGATTCGTTCAGCAAGATAATTAATCGCATTTGATTTACAGAAAACACGATCACATACTCTTGATCATAATAACCTTTTAGATTTTAATCCCCATCACACAAATATCATCTACTTGATCCTCCTCTCCTTGCCATTCGATTAAGGCTTTCTGCATTTTTTGATGCTGTTCTTTCATGCTAAAGGTTGAAATGGAAAGAATTAAGTTTCGTATTCTTCCCACCATGAATTTCTTGCCTTTCGGGCCTCCAAATTGATCTTGAAAACCATCGGTCAACAAGTAAACCTGATCGCCTTTCTCCAACTCAAATTCGCCTCCCTCAAAAGGAATTTCGTCACTATCACTTTTGCCAAGGGGCATCTTCTCTGGATCAATAACAATCATTTCTCCTGAGCGCACCACCCAAATAGGATTTTGAGCTGCTGTGTAAAGAAAACTATTGTGTGCTTTATCAAAGCAAATCATGCTGGCGTCCATGCCATCTCTCCCTCCTTCAACACTACCATCCTTTTTTAGACGCTCCACAATGCTTTGTCGAGCATCGTTAAATATTGCTGCAGGATGAGTAAAACCTTTTTCCACTGCCTTTTCAATGGAGGAAATGTTGATGATACTCATAATCGCACCGGGCACCCCATGGCCAGTGCTATCTCCATTAACAATGGCAAAATGACCATTGCGCAACTCCCCTGCCCAATAAAAATCGCCACTTACTACATGCTTAGGCTGAAAGAACACAAAGTAATCATCCAGGTGGTTGTCGAGCATTTCCTTTGTTGCCAAATAGCTGCGTTGAATTCGTTCAGCGTAGTTGATGCTATCAGTAATTTCATAATACGCTTCTTCTATTTGTTCCTTTTGTTTTCTTACTTCATTTGTAGCAATATCTACTTCTATTTCCAGCTCTTTTTGCCGTTGTTTGAGTTTTGTGGTACGCCACTTAATGAAACCATAAATTAACAACAAACCCATAAAACCATAGAGTGTTTTTGCCCACCAAGTAAGGTTCCATGGAGGATGTATGGTAAAAGTATATTCGTAGGCTTCACTCCATTGATCGCTTTCACCAATAGCCCTTACTTTAAAGGTATAAGTACCATGGCTTAAGTTGCGATAATCTACTTTATTTTCTTGCCCCGGCTGACTCCAGTGAGTGTTGAACCCCTCCAATAAGTAACTATACCGGATCTCATACGGTGCATTCCAATCAATGCCCGCAAAATGAAAGGTAAGGTGGTTTTTATCATAAGGCAATTCTAAATTGAGTGGAATGTTTTCAAACCGTTGCACACTATCAAACACAATTGACTTGCTAAGACTATCGCTTATGTTTCGGTAGTCAATGAATTGTTCGTTCACATTTACTTGCTTCAAATGAATCTTCGGAGGTTCAATATCTGTCATTTGTTTAGTGAGATCGAGCATATTCAGACTCTTAGGCGTACCTAACCACAACTGGTTTTTACGGTCTATAAGGATACTTCTCTCTTGAAAGTCCATGGTCAATAACCCATCGTTTTTTCCAAGCTTCTTGATGTCATATGTAACTTTTTGTGGAGCATTGAGTCCCTCTTTAGATAACATCGTGAGTTTATTCAACCCGTTGTCGGTGCTAACCCAAACATGCCCTTCCCGATCTTCCACAATACCCATGATTCCATTATCTGAAAGGCCTTCCTTCTTTGTGATGTATGTAAATGATTTTTTATCAAATACGTTTAGCCCACCTTCCTGGGTTCCTATCCATATGTTACCATTTTCAGCTTCAAATAAAACTGTAACATCATTGTCAGAGAGTCCATTTTTCTCTGTAAAATGAACAAAAGAAGTGCCATCATAAACAGACACCCCGCCTCCGCCAGTCCCTATCCATATGTTACCTTTCTTATCTTCTATAATATCTGTAACACCATTTTCAGGTAATCCCTCCCCTCTAGTAAAATTGGTGAAAAATTCTCCATTGTAAATGCTCAGCCCTCTTCCAGTGCCAAACCACATATTGCCATTTTTATCTTTTATGATGGTTATAACTCTGTCACCAACAAGGCCTTGTTTCCTCGTGAAATTTGTAATAGTAACCCCATCATATAGATTTACACCATGCCCAAAAGTTCCCAACCAAATACTACCATTTTCGTCCTCAAGTAATGAACAGATAATGTTCTGAGACACCCCTTCTTTTTCACCAAAATGAGTGAAAGACTGTCCATTATAAAGCGCAGCTCCCCCATCGTACATCCCCAACCATATATTACTGTCTTCATCTTCTATGATGGCGTCAACAGTATTTCTGGGCAGTCCTTCATCTCTGGTGAAATGAACAAAAGATTCCCCATTGTATATGCCTACTCCTCCATTGTATGTGCCTATCCACATATTACCACTTTCATCTTCTAAAAAAGACCTAACTCTTCTATCACAAAGTCCATTCTTTTCACTCATATAGGTAAAAGAAGTACCATTGTATATACTAACTCCACGATTAGTACCCAACCAGATGTTACCATGCTTATCTTCGTGTAGGGCGCGAACAGCATTGTCAGAAAGTCCTTCTTTTTCAGTAAATTGAGTAATGGTTCTTCCGTCATACACGTTTACCCCACCATAAGTACCCATCCAGATATTTCCCTCCCTATCTTCCAACAAACATCGAACGTCACTATTTGAGAGTCCTTCTTTTTTTGTTATGTAGGTAAAAGACTTTCCATCATATATGTTTACTCCATTAAGAGTAGACATCCATATATTGCCTTCCCTATCCTCCAACATAGATGTCACGTATTTGTTATTAAGTCCTTCCTTAGTGGTTAAATGAGTGAAATTAGCTCCATCATAAATACTTACCCCTCTATTCGTTCCCATCCATATATTTCCATTTCGATCTTCTAATAAAGAATATACCAATCTTGACAACCCATTTTTATAAGAGAAGTTAGTAAAAGTTGTTCCATCATATTTACTTACTCCTCCAATTGCCCCAAACCATATGTTACCATCCCGGTCTTCTAGCATGCTAAAGATTTCATTGCTAACCAACCCTTCTTTTTTACCATAATTGGTAAAGGTTACTCCGTCGTAAACACTTACCCCTTTATCTAATGTCGCCAGCCATATATTGCCCTTGCGATCTTCCAGCATAAACCTTACATAATAGGAAACTAAGCCTTGATCTACATCCAGGTACTTTAAGTTGGTTTTAACAGCATCTTTAAATTTCGGAGGTAGACTTTTGTTGGAATTTGGATAAGTAACAGGCACAACTTTTCCACGAGCAGGAATTGGCCTTCCACAAAGTATAGTGTCTCCAATGTTACTTACTCGGTAATGTACAGTATCATTTGAAGCAATTTTAGGAATGTATGCTGTTGTTAGGTCCTCTTTATTGATGGATATGGTAGGAGGGATAGGTATTGGCTTTACATTAGGGTGCGCATTAATAACAGTATTGAGTTGACCTACTGTTTTAACCAACGGTCGTTCTACACTATCTGGATGAATTATTTCTCCTTTTACCAGTATTGGCACACCTGTAGCCAATGTATCTCCATTCCTTCGGAGAATTGGCTGTATGGTATCTCCTGTAACAGCGTTAACAGTATACCCCTCTTCTATATTTAACTCAACTGTTTGAGGTAATGCGTATAATGGTGGTGGCAATGTTTCTACTTCTTGATTCTCAAGGCATGCAGAAAGTAGCAACAAAAGAACAAGGTACTTTAGTGGCGTTTTCAATGTGTGTTTTTTTAGTGGTTTGGTCATTAACTTCTTTAAAACTCAAATAGAGGTCAGTCAATTGAGTAGGCATAGCCTTAGCACTCAACATTGCACAGGCTTTGTTGAACACTATTTAAAACAGGCAAATAGGCAACACAAATCCCCTAATAAATCAGGCAATTTGTTTTATAAAACAGCTTGGAAGATCATTAAAACAATCTCCTAACTTATGGTTGGTTGGTTGGTTGGCATTAAAAGAAGCCCACTATAATTTTTGGGCTTTAGGTTAATACGAATATATGAGGTTATTTCGAAATTTAATAACCTCATACGATAATTTGCTGGCTTTTTTATCGTGTAGAGTTACCGAAAAACCTTTGCTATAAACTTCGTAAACTGAATGTTGTTGAGAGTGTATAGTTGTTTCAGTATTACAGCGTTCAATTTTTTGAAGGTAGGGCAAAAGGTGATTTGAAGTGATGTAAGTTTTGAAAGCAGTCAATATGATGAATTATTGTTAACTTCACTGTAGCTGGTAAGCGTCGACCATTCCAGTTGGAAAGAAAAAGTAGCACTTATTAAAACACTATTTTGCGTGCAAATGAATACATTATTGATTGAACAAACGATTGTTATCACTTCCAGTGCTCCTGGAAAACAGTTTCAAAGCTCAGTAGTTTGCTTTGAAGATTCCTTTTACATTGTATTACATGTTGATGCCTATACTTTTGGTGTTGATGTAAACCCAATTGCATCTTACAACTTTGGAAACAATGGTGTTCCTGAAGGCCTTCGAAGTATTATGGGTTCATGTAGCACAGAAGAAGAGTTGAAAGGGAAATTGTTGGGGTTGCTCCAAAACAATATGCGTTGTGTGGTTAATTTTTCAGATTATAAGAAGGTTAAAATAAAAGGCTTTTTAGGGGTAAAAACACTTAAAGCTATGAATAGCGCAATGAGTTATGTTTCGTTTAATGCCACAAAAGAGCAAGCGAAAGAGCTGGTGAGCTTTTATGCTCATTTATAAGGCCTTTGTTCCTGGGGCTGTGCCAACGAAAGTCCCTTGTAGGATCATGCTTAGCTCATTTCAACGTCTGATTTGCAGATGGTAGGAAGAGGCCAAAAAGGCAATCCTTTTTAAAGAGTTGGAATGTTTATAGCTTCTCCACCATCAGAACACATTCAAGCATTAAAAAATAAGTAAGGTCATTTTAAATTTGGTTCAAATTGTATTTTGATGGGAAAACGCCTTTGGATTTCGCAGAGGAGGAAGTAATTGAAGAAGCTTCTTTTTCGCGGTAAGTTTGTCGTTGATATTCTGAAAGTTGGTTGTGCAAAAAAGTGGTTATCATCCACGTTTTTCATTTAAACTTTGTATTCTAGTTTGTTGGGGCGATCGGATTACCTCGCTCCGCTCGGTGATCCTGTGTACCTCTTGATGGTGCTCAACAAAAGCCCCTGCTGGCGCAGGGTGCTTTTTTATTGGAACTCTCTTATGAAAGCATAGCTTTCAACGTTCATTCCAATAAAAAAGCCCTTTCGGAAATTCCGAAAGGGCTTTTGTTGTCGGGGTGAGGGTGAAAATTTCGAACTTTTGAAGAGGGATGTTTTGAGTTTGTGTGGCGCAGAGATTCAGTTCTAACGTTTAATGTAAAAAGTCGTGTTAATGCTTTTTACATATTGTTATGCATATTTTTATTTATTGTAATCTAAAAGGCTGAAGTCCTCTTCTGGTGCTTGGTATTTTTCTACAGCAATTAGTTTACCAGGATCTAGTACTTTAACTGTTTCAAGATCAACTGAATGTCTCCAATGTTTTTTTTTCATATCGAAAGTAATATAATATATGATTTTCAACCCTCCAGCCCCCTTTGCTATATAATATAATCTTCTGTAACCTAGAGGCTTACCAGTGTCAAGAGAACTACTTACATAGCAAGCCCAAATTTCATCATTTTGGACTTGACTTTTTAATGCTCCTCCCAATTCAGGATATTTATATTGTTTTATCTGAAATAATATAGGTTTAATAGTCTCATTGTAATTTATTAAATACATTTCTTCAATTTCCTTGTCTCCTTTGATACTCTCTACACTTTCTCCTCTTAAAAAGGGATGACTAAGAGATTTTCCATAAAATGAGTAGGCATGATCAGCAAGCTTTTCATGCTCTGAATCAGATAAATCAATATCATGTTGACCACGATCTGCCGTGTATTCAGCTTCTATGAATTCTCTTATGAAATTTTCTATTTCTTTCATACTTGGGTTTTATTATGCATAACTACTGTATAAATGCAATTTAATGATTTACTTATAATAACCCTGTCAAAAGTGATGGTTATTAAAACAATTCTTCACTATATTGCATGATATGGCTATTGTTGATTTTATCCGAATATTGGAGGTTAAACGTTATAGTTCAAATACCATTAGTACTTATTGTTCAATGTTAAGGCAAGCTGAAGGGTATTTTCAAAAGCCTATTTCAGCAACTACAGAATCTGAACTCTTTGACTATATCTACCATTTAATTCATAACAAGAAGCTAGCGTATTCAACTCAAAGGCAACTGATTAGTGCTTTTAAGTTGTATTACTCCGAAATACTTAGTCAACCAATAAACTTAGACAGAATTCTTCCTGCGAAAAAGCCCTTTAAGATTCCAGTGGTTCTCTCCAAAAAGGATGTGTTGAAAATGATTGACTCAACAAAAAACCTTAAACATCAATGCATCTTGGTTGCCCTTTATAGCGGTGGAATAAGAGTGGGAGAATTAATAAACCTAAAGATAAAAGATATCGACTCAACCCGAATGGTCATTTCCATTGTACAGGGAAAAGGAGCAAAGGATAGGTTAATTCCGCTATCACAAAGGTTTTTGCTATTGCTAAGAAAGTATTACAAGGAATATCAACCATCTGGTTATTTGTTTGAAGGTCTACATGGAAACCAATATTCAACAACGAGTGTTAATCAGATAGTTAAGAAGGCAGCAAAAAAAGCAGGAATAACAAAAAATGTTTCAGCTCATGCACTCAGACACTGTTATGCTACGCATTTGTTAGAAAATGGAACTGATATTCGGGTTATTCAGGAACTATTGGGACACAGAAGTATAAAAACAACCATGATTTATACACATGTTGCCAAAAAGAATTTGCTTAATGTCACTAGCCCGTTCGATTATACAGACGACTAAAAAGCTTGCAAAGCCTTGCCTCTTGAAGGGATTCGAACTTTTTTAGGTAAGAATCGAATAATAATTTCGAGATAGGGAAGGATTACAAAACAAAAATGCCATGTAATAGCTATTACATGGCATTTTATTCTGATGTCGGGGTGGCAGGATTATTCCATGATCCTCATTCCCGCAAATTCCGAGAAGAGCCTTCCGAAGGGAAGGCCATTTTTTTCTTTCACTCACCTCAGAAAAGTGAACTTTCCTTCGGTTCATTGCATAAAAAAGCCTGTCATAACTGACAGGCTCTTCTCTTAGTCGGGGTGGCAGGATTCGAACCTGCGACCTCCTGCTCCCAAAGCAGGCGCGATGACCGGGCTACGCTACACCCCGAATTGTGCCGCAAAAGTAATAGAAACTTTTACAACACCAAATTCATTTGCGGAGAGACTGAGATTCGAACTCAGGAGCCAGTTTCCCGGCTACAGCTTAGCAGGCTGCTGCATTACCACTCTGCCACCTCTCCTCAGTAAAAAAGAACGTTTCTTTTTAACGGGGCACAAATGTATGAAATAGATTTTCTTTCGCAAAGAAAAATTGACATCACAACTCAAAAAAACTTCATCTTAAATTATGGCACATTTATCTAAAATTAACGGGCAAATTAAATAGGAATGTTATATTTGCACACCTGCTAGGAAAAACCTATTAAAAACATCGATTATGACGTTGAAAAGCACAGGAATTTTTAGATTATCTACGCTCGCATTACTCTCTGTTATTCTATTAAATTCATGTACTACCTACGAAAAAGATCCCAACGAAATTGTAGTACACCAATTGTCTGACCCGGACATGCTTAACCCGATTAACAATTCGGGAGCCAGTTCTACGGCCATCATGTCTAACATCTTCCAACGGTTGATGTACATTGATCACAAAACATTAGAATTGACTCCTGTATTGGCTGCAGCGAAACCAACTGTTGAAATGGTTTCTGACTCAGTAAACGGAGATCGCATGCACATTACCTATACCTTGAAGCCCGATGCTGTTTGGGATGATGGTTCGGCAGTAACTGCCAATGATGTAGAGTTTACCATTAAAGCTGCATTGAACCCTAAGGTAGACAACATGCAAAAGAAATCGTACTTATTGAACATCAAAGATTTCATTAAATACGATGACGATCCCTTGAAATTTACTTTTGTTACCGACGTATATATTCGTGCTGAGTATACTACTGCAGCTGAGCTACCTATTGTACCTGAATATGTTTATGATGCTAACGGCTTAATGAAAGAGTTTACCATCAAGCAATTGGCAGAAGAAGCCGAGACGCTTGCTGAAAACCCAAAAATCATTGAATTCGCCAAAGACATCAACTCTGAAAAATGGCAACGTCAGAAAGGGTTCATATCTGGTTCGGGAGCTTACGCTTTTGAAGAGTGGAAGACCGGACAATACATTGTATTAAAGAAAAAAGAAAACTGGTGGGGACATAAGTACGAAGGCACTACTTCTTACTTTGATGCTCACATGAATAAAATCACTTACCAGATCATCAACGATCAAACGGCAGCCATCACTGCATTAAAAGCGGAGAACCTGGACGCGATGTATGGCATTAAGTCGAAGGACTTTCACGAATTGCCTGAATCCCCTGCCTTTACCGAAAACTTTAACGGTGAAGCCGCTCCTTACTTAGCTTATAGCTACTTGGGTATTAACACCAAGATTCCACAATTGGAAAACAAATTGACCCGCCAGGCGCTAGCACACCTTGTTGATGTAGATCGAGTTATTGAAAAAGTAGGCTACGGTTACGGTGAGCGTATTGTTGGTACAGTACACACCACCAACAAGAAGTTTTACAACTACGACATTGAGATGTATCAACTTAATCTGGAAAAGGCGAAAGAGCTGTTAGCTCAAGCTGGATGGGGCGATTCTGATGGTGATGGCATCCTCGATATGGAAACTGAAGATGGTGAATTGATTGACTTTAGAATCACCTTCTCATACAACTCAGGCAACGACGAGCGTAAAGCAGTGGCCCTGATGTTTAAAGAAGAAGCGCGTAAGGTGGGAATTGAAGTAGAAATTGAGCCACAAGAGTGGACCATCTACATTGAAAACACCAAAGATCATAACTTCGATATGTATTATGGTGCATGGATCATGGAGCACGCTCCAGACGACCCTAATCAATTGTTCCACACCGAGTCGGCCAATGGAGGTTCTAACTACCCTTCTTTTGGCAACGAGTATAGCGACTCGCTGATTGATGCTATTGGTATAACTATTGACGAAGCAAAACGCAAGGAATTGTGGTACGAGTTACAAGAAGTGATGCATAACGAAGTGCCTTACATATTCTTATCGGCACCTAAAAACAAAATTGCTATACACAAGCGTTTTGAAAATGCTTACACCTCGGCCATGTATCCCGGTTTTTGGGAAGCAGGCTTTAAAGCGAAGGCTACCGCTGAATAATTATTGTTAACTTGCTTTCTTTTAGAGGGATACAGCTACCATGCTCAAATACGTACTAAAAAGAGTTCTCATCTTTATTCCCACCCTGTTTGCGGTGTCGCTAGTTACGTTTATAATTGGCGCCTATGCTCCTGGCGACCCTGTAGCCAACCTGTTGAGCAGCAACAATGGTGGACAGGGACAAGCAGCTTCAAGAGCCGCGGGAGAAAAAGATTATATTGAACTGCGTCGCGAATTAGGGCTTGATCTTCCTCTTTTCTATTTTACCATCTCCAACTCCACGGTTTCCGATACCTTGTATAAAATATCGCGCAAAAACCACCGAGAGGCACTTGAACGATTATCGTTTGAATATGGCATATGGGACAACGTAGCCAAATACTATGAGGTGACAAAAAAGTTTGAAACCGAGTTGTACAACATTAAGAAAACAAAAAAGAACGCCAAGAGCTTACGTGAAGCTAAATCGGCAGTATATACGTTATTGGAAACTTACGATGAACAGAAGATTAAAACCCTTTACTCCAACCTTCAATTTCTGTTCGACAAAACACCTTCATTAAGTGAAGTAGAAAGCTATCTCAATGCTTCTTTTAATGCTTTCCACCACGTTATCGATAATAAAAACACTTTTGGCCGTTATGTGCCTAAAATCAATTGGTATGGTGCGCATAACCAATACCACAATTGGATTTTTGGCGATGTGCCCTGGTTTGGTGAAAAAGAACCAGGTGTATATTACCGTAGTGAAGGCTTCTTGCGTGGCGATTTTGGACAGTCATATCAAGATCGAAGGCCTGTAGGCTCCGTTATTTGGGATGCCATTTGGTGGACGTTTATGTTCAGTCTTATTTCGATTTTCATTACCTACTTATTGGCCATTCCTATTGGAGTAAGAGCCGCGGTAAAAAAAGGAAGTCGTGGTGAGCGCATCACTTCAACCATTTTGTTCATGCTCTACTCTACCCCTACTTTTTGGGTAGGTACCATGCTCATTGTGTTCTTGTGTAATCCCGATTACCTGAACTGGTTCCCATCGTCAGTAAGTATGATGCGTACTCCTGAGGATGCTCCATTCTTCCAACGATTTATTGATACCGCTTACCACTCCATTCTTCCGTTGTTTTGTTGGACCTATGGTTCATTGGCCTATATCTCAAGGCAAATGCGTGGAGGAATGTTAAGTGTATTAGGACAAGATTATATTAGAACAGCCTATGCAAAAGGGCTGGAACCTAAAAAAGTAATTTGGAAGCACGCTTTTAGAAATTCATTGCTACCAGTCATTACGTTGTTTGCCAGTGTATTCCCATTGGCCATTTCAGGTTCAATTGTGATAGAGGTTATCTTTACTATTCCTGGAATGGGTAAGGTAATTATTGATGCATTACATGCAAACAACTACCCGGTAATATATACAGTGGTAATGTTTGCAGCGGTATTAACTTTGGTAGGCTCACTGGTGGCAGATATTCTGTATGCAGTGGTTGATCCAAGAATATCGTACTCGAAAAAATAACCGATGCTTAGAAAGTTGGTGAACAAAATATTAGGGCGCAAGCCAAAAGAACAAAACGACGAGAGCTTTTGGGCAAAAGGCATGCAACAATTCCGCAAAAACAAATTGGCGGTATGGTCGTTGCGATTCGTGAAGTTTTTGATTGCTATTGCCTTATTGGCCGATTTTCTGGCCAACGAAAAACCTATTGTTGCTAAGTATCAGGGCGAAACTTACTTCCCCATCTTTAAATCGTATGCCGTTGATCTTGGTCTATCGAAATGGCCTGAAGAACTAAAAAATGCTGTTTGGCAAGATCTTGAATATGATTGGGTAGTGCGTACACCCGTCCCCTACTCCCCCAGCAATATGGATCAAAACAACGATCAATATGCCAGCCCTTTTGACGATCAAAATGTTTCGTCGGGTTATTGGCGGCATTGGCTGGGAACAGATGCATTGGGGAGAGATGTACTTGCCGGACTCATTCACGGTTCTCGGGTAGCACTGATGGTAGGTATTATTGCCATGTTTATTGCCACCCTCATCGGGTTATTGCTGGGCTCATTGGCCGGTTATTTTGGCGATGAAAAGATGAAAATTTCCCGCATCCGCTTGTTCCTTAACCTGCTCTTCTTATTCCTTGGGTTATTTTACGCCTTTGGAGTACGCGGGTATGCATTAACCGATTCGTTCGACAGTAAAGAATCAAGTTTTTTGTGGGAGTTTCTTATCAGCCTGATCATCTTGGTGGGCATGGTAATTTTTGCCAACCTATTGGCTCGTCCATTAAAAGCCATTCCATTTCTACGCAAAAAAGTAAGAATCCCTATCGATATCATCATCATGCGTTTTATTGATGTGATGTTGTCCATCCCTACCTTGTTATTGATTCTTGCCATTATCGCGATTACAGGCCCTTCTATTACTGTAGTTATGGTAATTATTGGACTTACCCGTTGGCCGGCCATTGCACGATTGATGCGTGGTGAGTTACTGCGAATTAGAAGCCTGGAATACATTGAAGCAGCACACGCCCTTGGCTTTTCAGAATTTAGAACCATCATGCGTCATGCCATTCCTAATGCCATGGGGCCGGTTATGATTGCCATTGCATTTGGTATTGCCGCTGCCATCTTAATTGAGGCCTTTCTCTCATTCATCGGAGCAGGCGTACCACCCGATCAAGTTACCTGGGGGTCACAATTGGCCGAAGCGCGAAGCAATGCCTCTGCATGGTGGCTGGCTATTTTCCCTGGTCTTATGATTTTCTTTACGGTAACGGTATACAACCTTATTGGCGAAGGGCTGACCGATGCGTTTGACCCGAAGTTGAGGAAGTAACCCCCCACTTATACACCACCAACTGTGCTATAATGCTACATGCATTTTATTTGCCGTGTAGGGCAGAATACTTTTGTGTTCAAACTGTACCTGTTCAATAATGGCATCATTCAGGCGAGAGAAATCGACTTCAGCCACTAAGTACATCACCGCTTACTCTCCTTCCGATTTTATTGCAAACAACTTTTCTGCCACGGCTTTCCTCAGGCGAAGTAAAAACAATGCTTGCTGGTTATGACACCAAAAATCGAACTCATTGCCTTGCTCTATTGTAGAAGAAATTTGGTGCACATCGATGATCTTTCAAACACCTGTCTCATGATCCGAACCGCCACTAAATGTCAGCCTGGCCTCAAAGTCTTGCCGTTGTTTTTCTTGTATGCTTAACAGCTGCATGCTAAGTAGGGTACTCAATACGCACATGATGGATGTTCATAAGCTTGCGCTTAAACATCTTCTTGATGGTGGTAATGTCTTTCAGAGTAATGTCGGCATTGATGAATTGTTTTGCCTTGATTTGATGCTCAATGATGTTTTCTACCAAGCCATCAATGGCCATCGCGGTATATTCTTTTAAGCTCTTTGAAGCCGCTTCTACCGAATCAGCCATCATCAATACCGCTGTTTCTTTAGAATAAGGCAATGGGCCGGGGTAGGTATATTTATCGGCATCGACCAACTCCCCTTCTACCGCTTCTTTTACCGACATGCGATAAAAGTACTCGGTACGGGTAGTACCATGATGGGTACGAATAAAATCGATGATTTGATCGGGCAGGTTGTTTTTCTTGGCCATCTCAATGCCATCTAGCACATGCTTGATAATGATTTCTGCACTTTCTTCGTATCCCAATTCATTGTGCGGGTTAATGCCCGACTGGTTTTCGATAAAGTACATCGGAGCATTCATCTTCCCAATGTCGTGATACAGTGCCCCTGTTCTTACTAACAGTGCATTGCCTCCTATTTCGTGAATGGCATCTTCTGCTAAATTGGCCACTTGCAACGAGTGCTGGAACGTTCCAGGAGCCTTAGAGGCCAACTCGCGCAACAATGGGCTGTTGGTATCTGATAATTCGATCATGGTGATTTCTGAGATAAAGCCAAACACTTTTTCCACCAGGTAAATCAAAGGGTAAGCGGCAAACAATGCCAGGAATGCGCTGCCACCAAACCAGGCGAAGTTATTCCAATTGATGTTTTCTACATTGCCATCCAAAATAAAGGTGAGTCCAAAGTAAGACAGTGAGTAGCTTATAAACACAATGAGCACCGCTGCAAAAAACTGTGCTCGCTTACGCAAACTGGCAATGCTAAACAACACAGCCGATCCGGCAATAAGGTGTAAGAAGATGAATTCAAACTGGTTGGGCACAATGAAGCTGGCCATTACGATGGAGAAGATGTGCACAAACAACGCCAGACGTGCATCGTAAAAAGCACGAATCATTACCGGCAATAAACACATGGGCACCAGATATACCTCAATCAACTCCATATCTAATGCCAACTTCGTAAGGAAGGTCATGAACACAATCAGCAACAGCACAAACAGTAAGGTCGGGTGATGGCGTAATACATCTTTTCGAAACTGCACCAGGTAAAAAAGCAATGCCAGCATACACAAGCTCACCAACAACACCTGCCCGGCCAGTAAGAAGTAATAATCTTTAATCACCACTTCTTCATCTTCCTCACCACGTAGTTGTTTTTCTTTGGCAAAAAAGGAAATGAGCCGTTGGTATTTCTTTTCGGTAATCTTATCACCTCGTGCAATCACCTTCTCCCCTGCCAATACCACTTCTCCGGTTAACGATAAGCCTCCTACCTTTTCTTCCTGGGCATACAAAGTCTTCTCTTCATCATAAAACACATTGTGCTCCAGACAATCTTCTATCAAATCCAGTAAGAACAGCACATCAACCTTGTTGGCCTTTTCCAACTCATCTTCTGCATAGGCTGATGCCGATTTGATGCTATACAATTCTTTCAACTCAATGTCTTCATGCAACACCCTGTTGTTGCCCAACAGCGTAATGGAATAATCTTTTGGCTGCTCCTCGTGCAACACATCAAGTCGAATAATACCTGTAGCGTACAACTCTTCCAATATGGCCATAGCCAATTCTACATGGCGCAATTGCGCAAGGCTATCCTTTTCAGCGCTTTTATCTTTGTTAAAAATGTTATTGAACGAAAGCCCATCGAGGTTGACACTATACTTACAATCGCTCCAGTTTTCTTGAATTAGTCCTTCCAGTTCTTTCTCTTGTGCAGGCAATACACCATCATTGAGTTGATAATAAGGGCGTGTTTGTGCGCGTACAGAATCTTTTTCAGCAGTAAGCTGCGCATCTGATTTTTGAATAGCATAATCGAATGGAGTAAATAAATCGCCATAATGCCAGGGCTCATCAACATTGAAATCGAACACCTGCCTCGAATCTTTAGGCAATAAAAACACCAGCGTAGAAACGCACAAAATGAAAAGAATGGCTTTGTAAATATTGCCGTGCTGATTCCTTAGTTGTTCCAACATTTAATGCTGTAAGATAGTGGTGTTCAATTGCACGAATGTAAGGATTATTTATTTTAAAATAGTTCAAAATTGGTTAACTTCGGAGGCCTTTTAGCAAGGCAAAATGAACCTTGAAACAACTAACAAACAAATATTAGTAAAATGAAGGAAGTGTATATCGTATCTGCCGTAAGAACTCCTATGGGAAGTTTTGGTGGAAGTTTGTCGAGTATTCCCGCTCCGAAACTAGGAGCCGCAGCCATCAAAGGAGCGTTGGGTAAAGCCGGAGTTGATGCTTCGGAAGTGAACGAAGTATTTATGGGTAATGTGTTGCAAGCTGGTTTAGGGCAAGCCCCGGCACGTCAGGCAGCCATTTATGCTGGCGTCGGACAGGATGTGCCTTGTACTACTGTAAACAAAGTATGTGCTTCGGGTATGAAATCAATTATGTTGGCAGCACAATCAATTATGCTGGGCGATAACGATGTAGTGGTAGCCGGTGGCATGGAAAACATGTCGAGCGTACCTCACTACTTGCAAGGCTCACGCAATGGGTTTCGTTTGGGCGATGCCAAATTGCAAGACGGCATGGTGAAAGACGGACTTACCGATGTGTACAACAATTACCACATGGGTAATGCTGCTGAATTATGCGCTTCAGAACACAACATTTCTCGCGAAGCACAAGATGCATTTGCCATTCAATCGTATGAACGTTCAGCAGCAGCATGGCAAGCTGGCAAATTTGCCGACGAAGTAGTTCCTGTAGAAATTCCACAACGCAAAGGCGACCCTATCGTAATGAATGAAGATGAGGAATACAAAAACGTAAAAATGGAAAAAATTCCTAACCTACGTCCGGTATTCCAAAGAGATGGTGGAACCGTTACTGCAGCCAATGCATCTACCCTCAACGATGGTGCTTCGGCCCTGGTATTGATGAGCAAAGAGAAAGCAGAAGCTTTAGGCGTAACTCCCATTGCAAAAGTAGTGAGCTATGCCGACGCTGCACAAGCACCTGAGTGGTTTACCACTGCTCCAGCTAAAGCAGTGCCCATTGCCTTAGCAAAGGCAGGCCTTAGCACTGGCGATATCGATTACTACGAGCTAAACGAAGCTTTTTCGGTAGTAGGACTGGCCAACTGTCAATTGATGGATTTACCTGCCGACAAGGTGAATGTAAATGGTGGTGCTGTAGCCCTCGGACATCCTTTAGGAAGTTCAGGGTCGCGTATTATTGTTACGTTGATTAATGTATTGAAGCAAAACGGTGCCAAATATGGTGCTGCCGGAATTTGCAACGGTGGTGGTGGCGCTTCAGCCATGGTCATCGAAAACATCTGATATTAAAAGAACATCGTTAATAAATCAACAGCGATCGGGCTAAAGAACCCGATCGCTTTGTTTATATTGGTAGCATGAGCTACGGAATCGCCACATTAAGCACCATTCCAGGCAGGGCTGAGCCCTCCGACAAAGCAGAAATTGTAACTCAATTGCTTTTTGGTGAGCACTATAAAATTGTGGGGGGGAATGAAAAATGGTGTTTGGTAGAAATGGCACACGACCATTACCAGTGCTGGATATGTAAGAAACAATTGCACGAAATTACAGATAAAGAATATGACAACCTATCCGCCAATCAATTTCCAGTAACTACCGATATATTGAGCACTGCTACTAGCAACAATGAATCGTTCTTGCTTCCTCCCGGAGCCATCCTCCCCTGGTGGCACAACAAACGCTTTAAAATACGTAGCCGCGAATACCAATACAATGGCAATGTCACCACTTTTAACGATGTTGATAAAAAAGCTGCATTGGAAGCATACGCAAGGCAATACTTAAATGCCCCCTACTTATGGGGGGGGAAAACACCTTTTGGGATCGATTGCTCAGGCTTTACTCAAATGGTGTTCAGACTTATTGGTATTGCCCTGCCCCGCGATGCCTATCAGCAAGCAGAATTAGGTAAAACCATCGACTTTGTAGCCGAAACACAAGTAGGTGATTTGGCTTATTTCGACAATGACGAAGGACGCATCACCCACGTGGGCATTGTGCTTAACGAACAACAAATTATCCACGCTTCAGGAAAAGTGCGCATCGATACCCTCGATCACCAGGGCATTTATAATAACGATACCCAATCGTACTCGCATCAGCTGCGCATCATCAAACGCATCGACGAACTGTCTTAACGGCAGCCGAAAGGGCTGTATCCTTTGTGTTTACTGACTTTTTGACACTTCAACTCAGTGCATTACGCCATAATTTCATGAGAAACATCACATTTTGCCATTGGCGTAAGTTTTGATGATTAAAAGGCGTAATGACGTTAAATTAATAAGGAGTAACCATGGATTTTAGCAAATTCACCACCAAGTCACAGCAAGCCATTCAACAGGCCACGCACATTGCCATGGGCAACGGGCAGCAGGCCATTGAAAATGGGCACATTTTAAAGGCAGTTTTGGAAGTAGACGAGAATGTGACGCCCTACATCCTTAAAAAACTGAATGTAAACACTAATATATTTAAACTGGCTCTCGACAAAATTGTAGAGTCGTACCCAAAAGTATCGGGCGGACAGACAGAGTATTTATCGCGGGCAGCCAATGTTACGGTGCAAAAGGCCACCACCTACCTCAAGGAATTTGGCGACGAATACGTTTCGATTGAACACCTGTTGCTAGGCATGCTCGAAGCGGGCGATAGTGTAGCGCAATTGATGAAAGACAATGGCGTGAGCAAAAAAGACATGCTGGCCACCATCAAAGAACTGCGCAAGGGCGACCGGGTAACCTCCGCCAACCAGGAAGACACCTACCACGCTTTAGAGCGCTATGCTCGCAACTTGAACCAGTTGGCGCGCGAAGGCAAACTCGATCCAGTAATTGGTCGCGACGATGAAATACGACGGGTATTGCAGATTCTCTCGAGGCGAACCAAAAACAACCCCATTCTTATTGGCGAGCCTGGGGTAGGTAAAACAGCCATTGCGGAAGGCATTGCACACCGCATCATCAATGGTGACATTCCTGAGAACCTACAGTCGAAGCAAATTTACTCGCTCGATATGGGAGCGCTTATTGCAGGAGCCAAGTATAAGGGCGAGTTTGAAGAACGCTTAAAGTCGGTAATTAAGGAAGTGGTAGATGCCGATGGAGAAATTGTATTGTTCATTGATGAAATTCATACGCTGGTGGGTGCTGGTGGTGGTGAAGGAGCAATGGATGCTGCCAACATACTAAAACCTGCCCTGGCAAGGGGCGAATTGCGTGCCGTTGGTGCCACTACCCTCAACGAATACCAAAAGTACTTTGAAAAAGACAAAGCACTGGAACGTCGTTTCCAAAAAGTGCTGGTTGATGAACCCAATGCCGAAGATGCCATCTCCATATTAAGAGGTATCAAAGAAAAGTATGAAACACACCATAAAGTATTGATTCGAGACGAAGCCATTATCGCTGCAGTAGAGCTATCGCAACGCTACATCACCGATCGGTTCTTGCCCGACAAGGCCATCGATCTCATCGATGAATCGGCCTCGAAGCTGCGCATGGAAATTAACTCCAAGCCTGAAGAACTTGATGAAATAGAACGCAAAATTATGCAGCTTGAAATTGAGCGGGAAGCCATTAAGCGCGAAAAAGACGAGAAAAAACTCGCCCAACTCAATGAGGAGCTGGCAGAGTTGAGCGATCAACGCGCCGACCTTAAAGCCAAGTGGGAAGCAGAACGTGAGGTGGTAGAAGGCATTCAGCAACTGAAAGAAGACCTGGAGAACCTCAAGTTTGAAGCCGAGCAGGCCGAGCGCGATGGTGACTACGGCCGCGTAGCGGAAATACGCTATGGCAAAGTAAAAGAGGTAGAGCAGCAACTCGAAGACTATAAAGTGAAGCTCAACGAGCTGCAAGCCAACTCGAAAATGATTAGCGAAGAAGTAACGGCCGAAGAAATTGCCGATGTGGTATCGAAATGGACCGGTATTCCGGTTACCAAGATGCTGGAAAGTGAAAAAGAAAAGTTGCTGCGGCTCGAAGATGTATTGCACCAACGGGTAGTAGGACAAGATGAAGCCATTGAAGCAGTAGCCGATGCTGTACGAAGAAGCAGGTCGGGGCTACAAGACGAAAAGAAACCTATTGGTTCCTTTATTTTCTTAGGCACCACTGGAGTAGGGAAAACCGAACTGGCCAAAACATTGAGTGAATACCTGTTCAACGACGAAAATGCCATGACACGCATCGACATGAGCGAATATCAGGAACAACACTCCGTATCTCGACTTATTGGTGCGCCTCCGGGCTATGTGGGCTACGATGAAGGCGGGCAATTAACCGAAGCAGTAAGGCGCAGGCCTTATTCGGTAGTATTGATGGACGAGATTGAAAAAGCGCACCCAGATGTATTCAATATTCTTTTACAAGTATTGGATGATGGGCGCCTTACCGACAATAAAGGACGGGTGGTGAACTTCAAAAACACCATTATCATCATGACCTCCAATGTCGGTTCTGAGCTGATACAGGAAAACTTCGAAAAGCTCAATGGACTGGATGAAGAGATGATTTACGACCAAACCAGGAAAGAAGTGTTTGAGCTGTTGAAACGTTCTATTCGTCCCGAATTCCTGAACCGCATCGACGAAGTAATGATGTTCCGCCCGTTGACCAAAGCCAATATCACCAATATTGTGCAGTTGCAATTGGCACTGTTGGCCGACCGTCTCAAAGGCAAAGGCATTCGTCTTAGTGCTTCTGACGAGGCCATTGCATGGTTGGCTGAAGCCGGCTTTGATCCACAATTTGGAGCACGGCCAGTAAAACGGGTCATCCAAAAGCAAGTGCTCAACGAATTGTCGAAGCAATTGCTGGCAGGCACGGTAAACATCGACGATACCGTAGTGATGGATGTATTTGAAGGAGCAGTAGTGTTTCGGAAGCCCATTAAAGAAGAAGAAAAAATAAAGGCAGAATAACACTGCCCCATCATCCCCCCGGTACTCCCCCTCTTACAATTCAATCTCGAGTACCGGGGTTTCTTTTTAGAACTTTCCAGCCCTTCTTCAACTCAACTGCGATCAGGACAGGCTCCATTCGCGTAATTGCTTCAACTCACCCCTTTACTCTTGCTCCAGCCTGCCAGGAATTACTGTCCGCACTAGCTAAACACGAACTCCGATAATACAAACATCGTCTACTTGTTCTATGTCTCCTTTCCATCGCTCAAACTCCGCGTTTAACAAATTGCGTTGCTCGCTCATGTCCACTTCCTGTATGTTAAGCAGTTTTTTCTTTAACACCCCCGACTTATATTTCTTCCCCTTTTCTCCACCAAATTGATCTGAATAGCCATCGGAAAAAAGATAAAGAGCATCTCCTTTGTTCAATTGAACGATATGGTTCGTAAACGGAGCCTCTATTGCATATCGGCCTATGGGCTGTTTGTCTGCTTTTATTTCTTCCACTTGTTCACTTCCTCTTCTTATTAACCAAAGTGGGTTGTTGGCTCCTGCCCATTGCAAAGTTCCTGTCAACAAATTCATGGCACACAGCGAAATGTCCATACCATCCTTTACTTCGTCTTCACTCCGCTCAAACCGCTCTACTACCAACTCTCTTGAGCGGTCTAAAATTTTTGCAGGTTCCGTAATGCCCTCTTCCAACAACGATTTTGTTAATGCACTGGAACACACCACACTTACCATAGCTCCTGGCACTCCATGTCCGGTACAATCAGCCACGGCAAAGTAGATGACATCCCCTACCGTTTCCATCCAATAAAAATCGCCAGCTACAATGTCTTTAGGCTTGTAAAGGATAAACGATTGTGGCAACCATTCTTTCACCAGGCGTTTGGGAGGTAAAATGGCCTCTTGTAATCTTTTTGCATATTGAATGGAGTCAAGAATTTCTCTGTTCTTTTCCTCCACCATATCACGCTGTAGCTCTACTTCATGCTTTTGCGCTTGTATAATTTGATTCGCCTTTCGTTTGTTACGTATCGAACGTACCAACAATAATGCAATCAACATTACGCCTCCCAATCCAACGGCTAAAATGTACGACACCAATCGCTGCTGTTTCTTGTCTTCGGCCGCCAATAATTGTTCTTGCTCTAACCGTGCTTGCGCCTTTGCTTTTTGTGCTTGTTCGTCAAGATGAATTTGGTTCGTTACCAATTGATTCGTTTCTCTACTGTTGTACAGCGAATCATTTAACTCTTGTTGCAATAAATTATGGTCGTAAGCCATGCGCAAATAATGCAATGCATCCTCTTTATTGCTTGCCTCTTCATACAATGCCCACGCATTTTGCTCAATATGCTCCAATACCTGTCCTTTGCGCGCTCTTAATCGATATTGTTCTACCAGTATCAGTGCCTTTCCAGCTGTTGCTAATGCTAATTGATAATTGCCCTGCCAATGCGCCAACCTGGCCTTTTGCTGCAAAACACCCACTGCTGAATGCCCCCTACTATAACTCTCTATAAGCGAATCCAAGTGCATATAGGCGCTTTCAAACAGCAGGTCAACATCCGTGCTTAACCCTTTTGATTGTAACAACGTTAACACCTCGTCTCTTTTTTGCATGGGAGCTGAGTGTATCAATACAATAAGTTGGTACGCAATATCACCTGCTCCATAATCTTGAGAGGCGGGAATATACTCTTCCTTAAAAAGCTGTACTGCTTCCTTATACCTTTGCTGTTGTCGATAAACCGTCCAAAGGTTACTGATGGTTACATACCGCATCCAACTCTTGTCCCTTTTTGTGGTGGAAACATGTTTCAACAACTCCTTAGCTTCCAGTGCCGTTTGTTCTGCAGCATCGTAGTTTTCAAATTCCACATAATGGTCTGACAACCTGGTTAAAGCGTTGATCATTTTTAAGGAATCGCTGCCGTTTTTGTAAGCCTCGTACTCCATATTCATATAACGCTCAGCATAATTAAATACTCCCAGGTTGAGATAACTTGTTGAAAGCTGAGTGTATAGTGGAGCCCTCCACTCTTGATCGATCTGAAGTGAATCGATAACTGCAAGCGCCCTGTTACATACTTTAATGCAATTGATATGATCGCCCCTGAGATAGTACGACGCAGCATCTGCCGTTTGCATTTCCACAAAAAGCGAAGTGTCATTTAATTGCAAAGCCAAATCTTTGCCAATGTTCGCATAATAACGTCCTGAATCAGGATTGGTGTTGATGTGCATATAAGTAAGGGCGCGCGCATATTTTAATCGGGCACTATCGTACGTAGCCGTTTTGAACTTATACAAGGTAGAGTCAAATTGCGAAAATACAGTGCTGGTTCCAATCCATAATGAAAATAACAATAGGTACCTTTTCATTTCTTTGTATATGAAAGGGTTCGCACATTATTCCTACCATGTTAATGATACCTTGCGGGCAACTTATTGAGACGTAAGATGGTGTTAATATACAAATTAAACCCAATGAAACAATCCCCTTGCCCAAAACACCCTAGTAAATGAAAAGCAATTGTTCTTTCTTTGCCACAATTCAATCATAAGTACTGAAATGGCTTTCTCTTCAAAAGCAGCGTACCTTTGTTCACACACTGCACCAAACACTCCTTTACATGATGGTATTCTTTCAGCGGATGTGCGGGAATATTCATGAATTTTTCGAAAAGAGAAAAACGTTTTGCAGAACATTTTAACCGAATAAACCATTTTTTCATTGCAAGGAAGCCCCTTCCTTCATCAACATCAGTGGTACACCTCCTTCATACCGGTGCCCCCTCATCGATCTCTGGGTACCCCTTCATTGATGTCAATCGATCCAAAAATGAGACCTGTTTTAATTAGCTGTCATCAAAATTCAGTTGAATGACCGCTTACTTCAACATTTATTTATCCGTATTTTCAAGAAACCAGATGGGAAGGAAGCCAATAAATTCGCGGAATTCGTAGGCATGCATACTTTTATTCATTGATTAATCAACAAAAAACTGTTGATTTTTTAACGAAAATCACTTTCGTGGCTGGGCCTTATTTCCTTTCTTTGCAATACCAAAATTACAAGACGAAAAACACACTGTTAACGATGAACTACTGCTTACCAAAGATCAACACGCTTTGTCATGCTCTTTTGCTGATCGTGTTTATACTGGTGGGCGACACTCTCTTTTCCCAAACCACTGTAAAAGGAACGGTCATCGATAAAACTTCGGGCGAAACCCTCATTGGTGTGAATGTTATTGTAAAAGGCACTACCGATGGGGCTGCTACCGACCTTGATGGAAAGTTTGAGTTTCAAACAACACAAACTCCTCCCCTCACCCTGGAGGCCTCTTTTATGGGATATCAGCCACAAACTTACACCATGGGTGCAGCTGGCGAAAAGATCAAGTTTAAGATGGTGACCAAAAACTATGAACTCAAAGCCATTGAGATTGTAGAAACACGCATTTCGGAAAAACAAAAAGAATCGGCCCTTACGGTAGAGTCGATGGATGTAATTGCCATCAAAGAAACGCCCGCTGCCAACTTTTACGAAGGTTTGGGGGCATTGAAAGGAGTGGATTTAACCAGTGCCAGCATTGGCTTTAAAGTCATCAACACCCGTGGGTTCAATAGCACCTCTCCTGTACGGTCACTTCAAATTATTGATGGAGTTGACAATCAAGCTCCCGGCCTCAACTTTTCGTTGGGCAACTTTTTAGGCGCATCCGAACTAGATGTTATGAAGGTAGACCTTATTGTTGGAGCCAGTTCAGCCTTTTACGGCCCCAACGCTTTCAACGGAGTAATTAGCATGACCACCAAAGACCCATTCCTATTTCCAGGATTGGATGTAAGCATGAAAGTGGGAGAACGCAGTTTGTTAGAAACTGGTGTACGCTATGCACACGTGTTTAAAACGAAAAAAGAAAACAGTTACGACCGCTGGGCATTTAAACTCAACTTCTCATTCATGCAGGCCGACGATTGGGAAGCCACCAATTACGACCCAGTATACAATTCTGAAACAGGAGCCGACAATTGGGGCGGCTACGATGCGGTAAACAACTATGGCGACGAAGATCAAATTTTCTTCGACAGTCCTAACAACCAGGTACAACTGCCCGGACTGGGGCTCTTGCACCGCACAGGTTACCGCGAAGTAGATATTGTTGATTACGACACCGAAAACATCAAAACCAGTGCCGCCATTCATCACAAGCTTACCCCTACCTCACAACTCATTGCCTCTTCCAGTTTTGGTACAGGCACCACCGTATACCAGGGCGATAACCGCTATAGTTTAAAAGACATCCTGTTTTTCCAACACAAGTTGGAATACAACAGCAAAAATGGTTTCATTAGGGCCTATGCCACACAAGAAGATGCCGGCAACTCTTACGATGCTGTATTTACCGCTTTGTTGCTACAAGATATGGCTAAGCCCATTGATCGTTGGTCGTCGGATTATGGTTACTACTGGGCTACTATGTTTGCCCCCAAAGTAAAAAACCTGCCAGGCTTTCCCAGTCCGCAAATTATTAATGGGCAGGTGGTGTACGACTTTAACCTGGCCGATCAAATCATGGCGCAGTACTCCGACAGCTTAGCCTTGTGGCATAGCATGGCAAGAGAATTGGCCGATTTGGGCATCAGTCCTCCAGGCAACTTTGCCTTCGACGACAACATCGACCGGCTAGCACCGGGCACTGCTGAGTTTAGGGCAGCCTTCAACGACATTACCTCGCGCAACACCTTTGCCGAAGGCGGTTCGCGCTTTTGGGACCGGAGCGCATTGTACCACATCCATGCTGAGCGTACTTTTAAGCTCGACACCGCTAATAGCAACATCAGCTTAATTACCGGTGCCAATTACAGGCTTTATGCTCCCAACTCACGCGGTACCATCTTTAGCGATACCACCAGCAAAATTACCAACTACGAATATGGTGGATATGTAGGATTGGAAAAACGGTTCATGGACGATAAGCTTAAAGCCAATGCTACCATACGGGTCGATAAAAACCAAAACTTCCCCTATGTAGCCTCCCCTGCCGCTTCGTTGGTATACAACTTCGATTCCGACAATATTTTACGCCTGTCGTTCTCCTCAGCCATCCGTAACCCAACACTACAAGACCAATACTTGTATTACAACGTAGGTACAGCCATTCTTGTGGGCAACATCGATGGGTTCGACTCATTGGCCACCATACAATCTATTGTAGACCTCAGAAGTTCGCAAAACCCCGATACTGTTAGCTACTTTAATGTAGCCCCATTGGTACCCGAAAAAGTAAAGACATTGGAGATGGGGTACCGCACCATGATTGCCAAACGACTGTATTTAGATGCCAGCTATTACTTTAGCTTTTACCGTGACTTTTTGGGCTTCAACATCGGTGTAGATCCGGTTATCGATCCCAACACCAACCTATTGAATCCTGGCTTAACACAAGCCTACCGCGTAGCGGCCAATGCTACCGATGTGGTAACCACACAAGGGTTCTCCATTGGTGCCAACTACTATTTCCGGAAATTCTTTACCATCAATGGCAATTACTCGTGGAACGAATTGAATCGTCAAGGATCCGACGATCCTATTATTCCAGCGTTCAATACCCCACGTAACAAATACAACATTGGCATTAGCGCACGCGACATCAATACCGTCATCAAACTATCAAAAAAGGAAGACGCTACAGGCATTGGTATCCACAACTATGGCTTTAGTGTCAACTATAAATGGATTCAAGGCTTCCTCTACGAAGGATCGCCACAATTCACGGGTTTTGTGCCCACTTACGACATGGTAGATGCGCAAATCTCTAAGTTTGTGCCCAGCATTAAAACCACGTTTAAGGTGGGCGCTTCTAACTTGTTAAACAACCTGCAATTTCAAGTATATGGAGGCCCAAGAGTGGGCCGCATGGCATATTTCTCCATTTTGGTGGAGCTAGATCAATTATAAAGCTTTAATTTTGAATTACATAACGATAACTTAACACTGACAAACATGAAAAGAATTTTACTCCTAGCAGTTGTTACCGTTTTGTCGTTGAGCACAACCATGGCACAAACAAGGTACCTGGACGAAGTGTTCACCAACATTACCGTAACCTCCAATGTACAATATGGTCAAAACTATTCGGTGCTTACCGGATCGCCCATTTTGCAAAACCTGGTAATGGATGTTTACGAACCAGCCAACGATACAACCACTGCTCGTCCGTTGATTGTAATGACACCTACCGGCAGCTTCTTACCTAAGTACATCAACCAATTGCCTACCGGAAGTAAAACCGATAGCGCTACTGTGGAAATTTGCATGCGATTAGCCAAGCAAGGTTATGTAGTTGCCTGCATCGACTACCGTACCGGTTGGAACCCACAAGGCACACAAGACGAAAGAACTGAAACCATTATTCAAGCGGTATACCGTGCCATGCAAGACACCAAAACTGCAGTGCGTTTCTTCCGCATGGATGAAGCCACTCAAGGCAACACATATGGCATCGACCCAGCACGTGTGGTAGTAGGCGGACAAGGTTCTGGTGGTTACATCGCATTTGCTTATGCTACTGTTAATAAATTGACGGAACTACAACTCACCAAGTTCTTCAATTTTACCACCAATGCTTTTATGGTAGATACTGCCATTTTAGGCGATTGGGACGGTTATGGCGGAAACCCTGCCTTGAACCAGGTGAATCACCCAGGTTATTCAAGCGATGTAAGCATGGTATTTAACATCGGTGGTGCTATGGGCGACAGCACATGGCTAGAGCCAGGCGAAGTACCCATGGTATCATTCCATGGAGTAGCCGATGCCTTTGCACCTTACACCTATGGTATTGTAACAGTTCCAGGCACCTCTTTATTCGTTGTAGATGTAAGTGGTTCGAGCGACGTGATTAGAATTGCCAACCAATTTGGCAACAACGACGTATTCTTTACCCCACCCATTAACGATGCATGGACTACTGTAGCCAACACCAACAACACCAACCTTGATGGTCTTTACGGTAACGGTGGCAACGAAGGTTTGAACCCATTCATTGGTATAGCTGATGGCAACGGCCCATGGGAATGGTGGGATGATGCAGCAGTTACTGCTGGTGCCACTGCTTTAGGACAAGATCCTGCTACCGTTTTGGCCAACGGTTACGCTTCTAACCCTGTTTACCAGGCTCTAGGCCCTGTAGCAGGTAGAGCAAGAGCTGTTGCTTTTATCGATACCATTCAAGGATACCTTTCTCCACGCTTGTACCGCGTATTGTTTGAAGTAGGCGTAGGCGTAGATGAAGCAACAGACTTAAGCGACGAAGTAAATGTTTACCCCAACCCTACCAGCAGCGTCATTAACATTGCTGCGAAAGGCAACCGTACCCTTCAAGCCGTACGCATCTATAGCACTACCGGCCAATTGGTGCGTGAGGTAGCCAACATCAAAGCGGCACAGTATCAAATTAACGATGCCGACCTTCCTACCGGATTGTACATGCTCAACATACAATTTGCTGAAGGCATTGCCACAAAAAAATTGGTGATCAAGTAGTTTATAGATCATCCTGTTATTTAAACCGGCACCTAGATCCTAAGACGAGTTCAGGATGACAGGTGTCGGTTTTTTTATACACTAAAGTTTCTTGAATGGGAAGGGGCATTGGAGCGAAAGGTCTGTGCGTTAAAGCAACGCCTGATCCCGCTCTTCGCTCATACGCTTCGCAAGCTCAGGGTAACCACTTCGATCGGGGCTATGAGGCCATGTTGGTAGTCCTTATTCGGCCAACTCAAGGGTTTCCACCCGAAAGGTGCTTTCTTTCATCTCAGGGCCATTAAACCATACACACACCACTTCATCCCTCGACTCTACTTCTTGAGTACCATTGTGGTAAGTAGTGTATTCCTTTACCGTCATCTTAGGGCTACCCGACTTTAGTACCACCACATCTCCTTTACTAAATAATTGCATTTTTTCTTTTTTTACCAAGGTAGCAAACATAAAGCAACTGCTGCAACTACCCTCCTATCAATTCAGCGGTAATTACAAAATTGGCCAGGTAAGCCACACAGATTAACCCAATGAGGTATTCCAAAAAAAGCAGCAATAACCACCCTGGCTTTCTGAAATTCATCTCCTCCAAATTCATCTTAAAACCAAAAAACACAATTCCAGTATAATAAATCACCAAAGAAAAGGTACGAAAGCTAAAATGGGGATAACGGCCTTTCCTATGATGAAAATCAGCCAGCCTTTCATTTTCCAACAATGCTTTATTAATAGGAGGAATGGGATAAACCTGCTCTACCAGCTTTGGAAAAAACCACCAGTTGATGAGAAAGAAAAAGAGAAAAAAGCCGAACGTATAAAGCCAAATGCGTGCTTTGCCATAGCCATAATCGCTCCAGTGTTTGTTCAAAAAGTTGAGGGTATAACCAATTACCTTACTGCGTTCAGGAGTTTGGGTGTATTTAAATTCCTGGTACTCTTTGTCCAGTATTTCATAACTGGTTAAGTAGCCATAATCTTCAAATTTTTTCAGCAATCCTTCATATACATTTGTCAGTTTCTCGTAACCATCAACAGTAATGGAGTCGGGGCGATACACCCTAAACTTATCGTACCGCAACTTAAAATGCTCTATAGGCGCATCTATAAGGTTGATGTAGCACACTGTTGCTGCACTATCGAGTTGTGTGGTGGTCAAATCAATCAACCCCTTTGTAGTCACCCCTTCAAAGCTCAAATACTCCGGCAATATAGTATGGCCTAAAGTCACTCCATTCAACACCGCACCGTTAAAATCGGCCACCGCCCCAAACGAAGCCCATGTAAAGTCTGCCCTGTTGCCAAACACCGTTCCGTTGAACAATGCATCCGCATTAAAAGTAGCCCCCACAAAATCCACCACCGTATCAAACTCCACCCCCGTAAAATAAGCATGAGCACCAAACTTCACCCAATTGAAAAGGGCATCACTCTGAAATGTTGTCCAATAAAAATCGGCAATAAAATCAAACTGAGTTTCGCTGAAAATAGCAGTAGAATGAAAATCGGTTTCAATGAAACTAGCCTCCGAAGTAAAGTTCGAACCGCTGAAATACACAATTCCATTAAAAAGACTGCTATCGAAATAGGTTGCCCCGGCAAAATCAACACCATGAAAATTTAAGGGTGCTAGAAATTTCGAATTGTTAAAAACAGCTGCTTGCTTAAACTGCGCTTCTTCAAAGTCTGCAGACGCTAAAAATGTCGATTCCCTAAATGTTACGTCGCCAAAGGCAGCACCATCAAAATCGGTTCTGTCATGAAACGTTGCCCAGCTAAAATCAGTATTTGCCCGAAATTGTGCTGCATTAAAAAAAGCAGCTGCGTTAAAATGGGTGCCCAAAAAGTAAGCCCCCGAATCAAATTTAGCCGCCTCAAAATCAACATCTGAGCCGAAGGCAGCGAAATTGGCGTAAACAGGACACTGAAACGATGTTGCCACAAAAGTTACAGTAGTTTCAAACACCGATTGATCGAGGGTGGTTCGAGTAGTAATGGTAGCTTCACTACCATCTACCTCCGCCAATAGCTTGCTGTTCGATAAATCGAGGATTGGCAGGGTGCTATTGCTAACATCAACTGGAAAAGCAACTTCGCCTTGCGCATATAACACAAAAGAGCATGCAATACTGCACAGCAAACACATGAATTTCAACATGTAACGGTTTTTAGTGATTGGAATAAATGTAACAAAGTTCCACACCATCAGCAACTTTGTGTTCCGTTCAGTCTTTTCATGAGTATGAATCACTTTAAATAGCGTAAACTCTTTATCCTAACTCCATTAAATGCTAATAGCGTTACCTCATTGCGTGCCCGACCTCCTATAACGTCGGAACAGAGCAATCTCCTCATCCACATTTAATGCACATCAGTAGCTCCACTCCTTTACATCTATACATCCCTTTATTCCCTATCTTTACTTCATGCGTTATTTCCTTCTCCTTTGCTCCATTGTCCTATTGGGGTGCCAATCTACGTCCAACGAAGCTGAAGCACCTGCAGTAGACAGCCTGCTATTGACTGACACTACTTCCCTACACATCGAAAATTACGATGGTCCTTCCTCCTTTTGGTCGTTAGATGAAGCCCTGGTAGTCGACCCTAAGCGTGTGCTACAACTGCGGTTAGAAGATGAAAACCTGCAACGATTACCCCATCAACTGGAAGATTTCGTAAACCTACAACGGCTCGATGTGCGTGGCAATCCCATTAAAACCATTCCCAAATACTTAGCCTCCCTACAAGAGCTCGACATTTCATCCAGCAGCATCACCAACCTGCCTCATGGATTTGAGCAACTCACATCGCTAAAAAAGCTATACATCGACCACAACGCATTGAACAGCTTTCCACGAATATTGCTCCACCTCCCACTAGAAGATTTGTTCCTGGGGCATACAGGCATTAGCGAACTGCCGGAAGATATTGGACAAATGACCACGCTAAAGTCGTTGTCGTTATGGGACAACAACATGACTGAACTGCCTACCTCCATTGGTAATTTGCAACAATTAGAAATGTTGAGCCTCTCCGACAATGGCATTGGTGAATTGCCCGAATCATTTGCTCAGCTACAAAATTTGAAATCGCTATATATGGGCAGTGAATACAGTGGTGGTGGCAATGGCCATAGTTTCGATGCCTTGCCAGAGGCAATTCTGCAACTTACTTCTTTGGAAACATTGAACCTAAGCTACGGCTACCTCATCTCCATTCCCCCTGAAATCGCCCAACTTACCCAGCTTAAATCGCTCGACCTTTCAGGCAACGACCTGAGCGAACTCCCAGAGGCCATCAAAGTATTGAAACACATGGAATACCTTTATTTAGGAGGCAATAACTTTAGCCAGGAAACGCAAGAAGAAATTCGCAGCTGGTTCCCCGAAAATGTCATCATTGAGTTCGAAGAAATAGTGGGGTGTTAGTTTCATCATTGTTTTCGCCCATTTGAAGGAAAAAGCAAGAACACATCAAAAGATTTTCAATATTTTGTACCATTAGGCAACCTTTTTCCCAAAACCTCCGTGTTAGCAATTGAAACCGGTAATGAAAGACGGGCTAGACGACTTAATAGCATGTTGTAAGGAAGGGAATCCCGAGTGTCAAAAGCAGTTGTATCAACAGTTTTACAACTACGGGATGACCATCTGTTCTCGCTATGCCCGCAATCGTGAAGAAGCAAAGGAGCTGCTAAACGATGGTTTTTACAAGGTGCTTACTCGACTCGACAAATACAACCCTGAACTGTCGTTCAAAGGCTGGATCAACAAGATTTTTGTAAACACCGCAATCGACCATTATCGCAAAACGCAGCACGAACCGTATAATGTTGACTTGGAGTATGCAGAAACATATGAAACCGATTCGGAAATCTTAGCGCAAATTTCGGCAGCAGAAGTGCTGGAACTGGTACAACAACTCCCCCCAGCCTATCGCATGGTCTTTATTTTATATGCCGTAGAAGGATTTAAACACCATGAAATAGCTGAAAAACTGGGCATTACCACAGGTACTTCAAAATCGAATTTGGCCAAGGCAAGGGCAAAACTAAAAACACTCATTGCATCAACCCATCAAAGCAAAGGCAGATATGCAGGATAAGGATTTTGATAAAATACTGGGCGATAAGCTGAACGAACCTATGGATTTTGGGTTTGAGGAAGCCGATTGGCAAGGCATGGCCAGTATGCTACAAAACCCTCCTCCTACGGGTGGTGCAGAAGGCAACATTGGCAGTGGTTTATCAGGCGGATTTTTAAAAATTGTCCCCTTCATTGTAGCTGGAATCATTACCACAGGAGTTATTATTTACCTTAACACCGACCATACCAACAATATACCTTCTAACGAACCTACCACAGAAGTGGTAACGGAAGGCAATACCACACATATCAACCAGGCTCCACCAATACCCAACGAAATGCCTCAACACAATCGTGAGGAAATGGCTACCCCGGTCAACATTGCAAATGAAACCAACGAGGCAAATGCAGAGCTACCTCACACTACATCACAAAACAATACACCTTCTCTCGCTAACAACCATCAAAAAAGCAACGGCTCTACTCCCTCTGAAGAAGAAGAAAACACCCCCAATACTACCCACAACACCCCGCTTGTTTCGCAAGCAAATAGAAAAGAAAACCAATCTAAAACAAATAATTTAAGTGGAAAATCACAAAATACTGAAGGAGAGCTATTTAAAAATTACGATGACAGCAAAAAAAGCACCTCTACCCTTCCCCTAAACACTACAAACACAACCCAAGAAACAACCATCAACATCAGCGCAGAAAGCACTGCCTCAGAAACCACCAACGCCCCACAAAACAAATCTAATAACACGACCTTCAACCAACTAAACGATCAAGCAATTGATGCATTAGCAAACGTAACAAATAACACGACCTCTAATCAACCCGAAAAAAACAACACAGCAACACGCTTAAAGACACCTGAGGAAACCCGCAATACTGAAAATACCCTCACCAATGCCGAAAACACCCCTATTGATACAGCAAGAAACGACGCTACCAACTCCCTTGAATCGCTTGCCACACCTGACAGTACAGCCACCGGGGCTACCGATAGCCTTTCGAGTGAAGCAGTGATCATAGATACTGTGGGAACGGTGGAAGACAGACTGGAAGGAGGGAAAACCTTCTTGAAAGACGCGAAGCTAGGCCTGATTGGCGGTTATGGTTGGTCGCTCCTTGAATTTGAAGAAGAACCCGATGAAACCTCTGAAGGAGGCTTTTCATTTGGTATACGTGCTGAAGCTTTCCTGTCCAATCGATTAGGCATTACATTCGATGTAGAATACCACAACACCAATTTTGTAGATCACTACGCAGAAGAAGACCTGTTGTTTGTGCTCAACGATTTAGGGGTAGAAGAAGAAGACCTCGAAGAAGTAGAATTCAATGCCCTCCACCTGGATCAAAGCTCTTTGCAAAACACCATTGGCATCAAGTATCAATTCTTCCCCAACACCAGCACTGCCCCCTATATAGGTGCTGGCTTGAAATCTTACTTCACATTATCTCAAATACACTCATTTTACTACCAAATAGACGATGAAGAAGGAAATGAATTATTAGAATTTAACGAAAAGGAGCGTGACTTCTTCATCAATTCTGCCTTCTTTAATGCCGGGGTTACCCAACAAATCTCCAATCGTTTTGTCGGTCAGTTCGAAGGATTTTACAACCTACAAATTCATGAAGTAGGTGGGTTTGTTCCCAACCGTTTCGGGTTAAAAGCAGCCCTACTATTTAAATTTTAACCACAAGGCAACCTTTTGTAAGCTCTTTGCGTGTTAACGAATAACAGCACAGCACAGCACAGCACAGCACAGCACAGCACAAACCAACTAAACCATTTCACATGAAAAAACTACTTCGCTACTCCATTGCTTTACTCTCTCTTACACTGCCTGCAATGGAAAGCGCAGCGCAGTTAACCACTTCTACCCTACCTATTGTAGTCATCAATACCAGTGGCAACACCATTGTAGACGAGCCCAAAGTAATGGTAGACATGGGCATTATATACAACGGCATCGGCCAAACTAACAGCATCAACGATCCGTGGAACCACTATAACGGCAAGTGTGGTATTGAATTCAGAGGCAACTCCACGCAAGACTTTGACAAGAAAAACTACTCCATCGAATTATGGACCAGTGGCGGGCAAGACACCAGCATAGCCTTGCTTAACATGCCCAAAGAGGAAGATTGGGTACTGCATGCCATGGTGATTGATAAAACCCAAATACGCATTCCCATGAGTTTTTACTTGTTTCAGCGCATGGGGCACTATGCTTCGCGCTGGCAATACTGCGAAGTAATCATCGATGGACAATACCAGGGGCTCTACATCTTAACCGAAAAAATTAAACGCGACAACGACCGTGTAGACATTGCCAAATTAGATGCCGACGACCTGGCTGGAGACTCTGTTACGGGGGGCTACATTTTACGCATCGATTGGCTGGAAGATACTCCCCAGGGCTATAGCACCAACCACAACTCCATGGGAAATCAACCCATGTTTTACCAATACTACTATCCTAAGGCTGGAAACATTCAGGCACAACAAACCAGCTACATACAAGGGTATATGAATGAATTTGAAGATGCTGTGTTTGCCAATAACTACCAAAATGGGCTGGGCAACCGCTACAACGACTACATTAACATCACTTCCTTTACCGACTTTCTTATTGTAAACGAGTTGAGCAAAAACTCTGACGGTTACAAGCTGAGCACCTACATGCATAAAGACAAAGACAGTAAAGGTGGAAAGCTAAACATGGGTCCTATTTGGGATTTTGACCAAACCTATGGCTATTCCGATGTTTGTTCGTGTACTGATTATACCGGTTGGACTTACTTACAAAGCCAACCGGGCTGCGAAGACTTTGAATCCATGCCGGTATGGTGGCAAGACATGATGGCCGACACCTTGTTTACCAACCATTTGGCTTGTCGGTGGAGTGAACTACGCCAGGGGCCTTTACACCTCGATACTCTTTACCAATGGATTGACGCCCAGCGTGGTGACATTCAGGCCGCCATTGACCGCAACTTTACTTTATGGCCGCATTTAGGGCAATACATTTGGGCTGAGCCTACTCCGATACCACAAGATTACGACGAGGAAATTACCTATTTCAAAAACTGGCTGGCACAACGCATTGGCTGGTTAGACAACAACATGCCCGGCAACTGTGCCAACGATGTTATTGGTATCAAAGAAAGAGACCTATCGCAACAGGTAAGCCTCTATCCCAACCCGGCACGCGATGTGGCACACATCGATTTCAGCGTCCCCATCAACGGGCAGCTAACGGTATACAGCACCATGGGGCAACAAATAATGCAGCACAGTGTTAGTGGTACCAGGGTGCAATTAAACACCCATCAACTTGATAATGGGGTGTATTTGATTCAGGTACGGAGCAAACAAGGAACTGCTGTAAAACGTTTAATCGTGCAATAATTACCCACGCTAATATGCTTTCTCAACAAAGGCGGTGCTGTAATGGTATCGCTTTTGTATTTATACCCCGAAAATTAAGAGAACAACTGCCTCAACACTTGCTGCCCAGGATATTGAATAAGTACGGCACGGTGCTTGCCATGAAACACAAAAAGGCTACCAGCAGCTACTGCCGAGGCGTTGGCTTCTTTAATGGGTCTGGCAAGATCTTCTACCGTTCCAGCTCCACTGCATGCAATAACGGGCACCTCAACGGCCTGCGCTACCCTACGAATCAACTCGAGGTCGTAACCGCTCATGGTACCATCTTTATCGATCGATTGTACCATCAACTCGCCTGCGCCAAGTGCTTCTACCTCTTTGGCCCAGGCTACGGGGTCTTTCTTTGTATTTACGGTTCCTCCTTTGGTCCACACCTGCCACTTGCCAAAAAGGTTCTTCTTTACATCCATGCTTACTACCACCGAAGAAGACCCATAAACCGCTGCTGCCTCTTGAATCAGCTGTGGTTGCTCATGAGCAATGGTATTCAATGCTATTTTTTCTACCCCTACCTGTATGATTTGTTGAATGTCTTTTAAACTTCGTATCCCCCCACCATAACAAAGCGGCATGAAGCATTCAGTAGCAATATCTTGCAATAACGCTAAAGGCACTGGCTTTCCTTCTGTGCTTGCTGTAATGTCTAAAAACACCAGTTCGTCTACCTCCTTGTCATTAAAAATCCGCACAGCATTAATCGGGTCGCCCACATACTTAGGGGCTTTAAACTTTACGCTCTTCACCAATCCCTGGTTGCGCAACAACAATACCGGTATTACTCGAGTAATGGCCATGAACACGTGTTAAGAAGCAACGTATGTTGCAAAGTTTTTAAGGATTTGCATACCAAATTTATGTGATTTTTCGGGGTGGAACTGCACCCCCATAACATTGTCCACCACAAATGAGGCCGTAAAATCATAGCCATAATTGGCCGTGAGAAAAACATCTTGAGCATTGTTGCATTGCAAATGAAAGGAGTGTACAAAGTAAAATCGCGGTGCTTCAAACATTCCATCAAACAGGGCATGCTCTTTTTGTGCATGCACATAATTCCAACCCATGTGGGGAACTTTTAACTTTTTTCCTTCATCAAACCGAAAACGCACACATTGGGCATCTACCCAGCCCAATCCTGCTTCTTGTCCCTCCTCACTTCCTTTTGTCATCAGTTGCATGCCCAAACAAATGCCAAGGGTAGGTGTTTTTTCTTCCATTACCTTTTGATGAAGCAATGCCACCAACCCCGTCTCATTCAACTTCGACATCCCAGCATCAAAGGCCCCAACACCAGGTAAAATAAGCTTCTCCGCATTTTTAATTACTTCGGGGTCTGAAGAAATCTCGCTCGAATGGCCGATTTTCTTCAGCATGTTACGAATAGAACCCAAGTTTCCAACACCATAATCAATGATGACAATCATGCCGTGCAATTTTAGGGGCAAAAGATACGTAAAATGGTTCAGTGGTGAACGCCATTATTTTTTCAAAGCGTTACTATCACGGCCACGCAGCTTATAATAAATGCGATAGATGCGCTTCAGGCGTTCTTCAGAATTGGGATAGGCTGTGTGCGATTTTCCAGGAGTATCCATAATCTGCTCAAACTCCTGGTCAGACAATCCCAGCTTTTTGCAAACGTATTCCCTGTCTTCGGCCAGCTCGTTGGGTTGGTACAAGGGCTCCGAAAGCTCTTTAACTGCTTCTTCACGGGTAATCTCGTTGTTACAAATCAAACTGGAAAGGTGTGCTCTTCGTTTGTCGTAACCAAACTTTGTAGGTAAAATATAGGCTTGAAAAAACTTGGTGAAGGTAGATTCGTAATGCTTTCCTCCGTAATACTTCCAGCCGAATTCTCGCTTCAACACTTCCATGGCCTCCATTTTCTTGTACCCTACAAGGTTGAGTGGGCGAAGGTTTTTAACCCCCTTAAAGTAGGTGTAATAAAACTCGCGACGAAAGCCTAACAGTGGATAGGTTTTTAACTTAATGTTTCCAAACTGCTTGTGAATGGCCTTGAGGTGCTTCACATCTTTAGAGTTATATCCCCACGAATCGGGCAGGATTCCCTCGGTAGCAAAGTTGCTTCCGTTCAGGTTATATTTGATGTTGTATTGCTTGCACAGTTTGTAGATGGCCGCTAAAAAAGCATGATCGGTAGGGGTTTCAGCATTGGCCACTGAAGCCTTTAGAAAAGCAATTTGAAGGTCTTTAAACTCCTCCCAATCCACCACATTGGTTTGATAATCAAACCCCGTTTTATTGACAATATTCTCAATGTTCTTTACCGCCAACTCTGAGTTCCAGCCATTGTCGAAGTGCACCGTTAAGGCACGTAACCCCGCTTCTTTGGCCAGGTAAGCTACATACGATGAATCTACTCCCCCACTTAATCCAACCACACAATCGTATTCTTTTCCTTTCCCACTATCAATCACCATATTCATCATGGCTTCATAACGACGACGAGCTTCTTCTGGGTCGGGAATCAATACTTTGGCCAACTCAAAGTATTCTGTACAATGGTTGCATACTCCATCCGCATCAAAAGTGATCTCTTGATCGCTCGTATCCATCACACAACGGGTACATACCTGATATTCTCGTTGACTCTTCATGTATTATCGTTTCCCTAAACTATAACGGTACGAAAGTACTAATTCAATGAGGTATTTTGAACTGTGTAAAATCGACACCAGTAACACCGCTAAACGCTCATCGCCATATACGTAGCATCCTACGTAAAGCGAAGCGCCTATTACGGCGACCAAATAAAGTTGCAAAAATAACTCATATTTCTGTTTCTCTGCCACCAAAAACATGTTGGCAAGCGGATTGGTAATGAATTGCAGGAAAAACATAGGTGCCAACAGCTTTGCATACACTCCTGCTTCTCCCCACCCTTCGCCAAGCACCCATTCGAAAGCCACTGGTGCTACAAAAAACAAAATAATAAACGGCACCGTAGCAATAAGCAGCAATTGTTTAAGCGTGGTAAGAAACAGTTGCCTACACTCTCCTTTATCGACATAGGTTTCTGCAGCACGCTGGCGGAACACATCGCCAAAAGCACGTGCTATAATGGCATTGGGCGTGCCAATAATACGATAGGTCATACCCAATGCACCAACCATTGCCTCGCCAAATACCGGAGCAAACATCCAAAACGGCAATTGTGCCGCACTTTTTTCGGCCACCCCACCCACTAAGTTAAACCGGGGAAATTGATTATATCGTTTCGCCATGGCCTTAATGCCCGATCGGTTCCAACCTTTAATCAGTCGACTATCTTCTTTCCATACCTGCCACCAAAGTGTAAGCGTTGCTAATCCCTGCCCAATAGTATCGCCAAGTATCAACCCGCCTTTTTTTAAACCTGCCATACCAAAGCCTACCATAGCACCCGACGACCCTACTGCACGCACTACCCTACTGGTAGCCAATCGCTTGTACTGACTTTTTCGATTGCTCCAATAATTAAACGCCTGATAAGCTCCTGCAAACAATACGCCTACTGGAAGTAGCCAAAGCCAGGTGGCTAAGTTGGGGCTTTGAAACCAGGTGGCCACATCATTTCGGAAAAACACGACCGACAACAAGGTAAGCAATGCAACACCCAGGGTAATAAACAAGGTAAGCCCTAGCAGGTTGCGGGCATCTTCATCCTTTTTGGGCAACATGATGGCCAACTCGTAACGGCCGCCAACAACAATACCTAAAAAGCCCAACAAACTGGCATATAGAGCAAACGTTCCAAATTCATCCTTGGTAAACAACCTCGATAAAACAGGGCTCAACGCAATGGGAATCACCTGCGCGAGAACCGTGCCGGTCATTAGCGTTAAGACATTCTTGCCAAAGGTGCTTTTCGGAAGAAGTTTTTTTGACATTCAAAAATTGTTGCTCGGCTAAGATAGAAAGAATCCCCAGTAGCCCAATGATTGGTACGTAATGTATCCCCTAAATAGAGCCTTCATTCGCTTACCAAATAATTATTTGGTAAATTTAAGACAATGAAAACACTGTATCTCATTCGTCATGCTAAGTCGAGTTGGAAAGAACACGATCTTTCTGATTTTGATCGCCCACTAAATGGACGTGGGAAAAAAGCAGCTCCGTTTATGGGGCAGCGACTGAAACAGCAGGGAATATTGCCCGATCTTATCCTTTCCAGTTCGGCCAACAGGGCTTTTACTACGGCTAAAATTATTGCTGATGAAATAGGTTATCCTAAAACAGCAATTGTAACCACAGAGGATCTTTACCTGGCCAGCGTACAAGCAATGCTACACATCATCAACAGCATAGAAAACATCCATAATACTGTGTTTATTTTTGCACATAACCCAGGCACTACAGCCCTTTCCTACTACCTCACCGATCATTACATCGACAACGTACCTACTACAGGCATTTGTAAAATTGAGTTTAAAACAGACAACTGGCAGGAAATATCTGGGGGTACCGGTACATTGAAATACTTCGATTACCCCAAAAGGCATGCTGCTGATTTATGATCCTTCTTTGATCAATTCTTTGTATAAAAATTTCTTTTGCGTGGACTCGAAAGGCCGGTACACATAGTACACGTAATCATCTTTTACCTTGATGTGTTCTGCGTATTTATTGGCCAGTTTATAAGTACTTGCTACCTTTCCTGTTTGCAGGTTAATGCGCTTTAGGTAATGGTAGCCACCTCGCAAAAAGATGGCATAAATTTTATCATTTTCCCGATCAAACTCCAATTGCTCTTCCCATTCATTTTTACGCTTGGGACGGTGGTAAGCAATAGAAATAGTATCGATAAGGTTGCTTTTCTTGTCGTACTTATACATAGTATGGCTGTAGTGGTCGAAAATATGTACCGTATCGTTTACAATGAACATAGGTGCGTACAGCGAATCGAAGTAAATGGAATTATGAAAACCAGTATACCACCCCGATAAGTATTCTTTGTCTACCCCAGTAGCCTCTTGCAAACGATACATTTCCAACTTCTCTCTTGGCTTAAGGTCGAGGTAGGTGTTGCGAAACATCTTGTGCAGCTTATCGTCTACAATGTGCTTTACATGGGTGTACGAACTGTCTTCCGGATCGTAGGCATAATAATCAAATGCCGGAAAATCGCCACTGTAATTGGTAACATACACATCACTATCTAACGTATCTACAATAGGCCGTATCAGTTTATCGAAATATTCGTTGGGCACCTTTACTACCTCAATATCATTGTTTTCTACTTGCACCTCATAGGCTCCCCCCTTGCATACCACATATACTTTGTCGAGGTAATCTCTGTACAACTCAATGGCTTCTAGTGGCACCTCACAAGAATCGATGACGATCTGATCTTCGTCAACATATAAAATTTTGCTTCCCTTTTCCAGGCGTCGTTCGTATGCTAACATGATGAAGTTATCGCCATAAAACTCAAAATCTGAAACACTTACATGCTTTTTTCCAAATACCGTGTCGAATTTGGCAAAGATGTCGATAGTAGGCCCTACAATAGCTTCGAAGGTGAGCTTTCGGTTCAACACAAGGGTGTCGTTTACTGCTTGCTGTACCAATCGTTTCGACAACACTACTGTATCGGAAGCATAGCCGATATGACTAAAGATAAGTGCTATTGGCTTTTCATACTTGATGCGCAGCTTGTATTGCCCTGTTTTATTGGTATATGCTCCTTTGTTATCGCCCATTACAGCCACGTGTACCCGCACAATGGCATTGTTGGGTGCCTCAGCATCTGTTACCTTGCCCATCACCACTAAATTTTGAGCTTGTGTGGCCACTGCCGCTGCCATTAAAATGGCACCTATAACAAAACGGTATGTGAATTTTCGCAACAATCCTAACCTTTTAGCGTTGGTTTACGTAGTTAAGATGATAAGAGTTCATACTTTCCACAAATAAACTATTTTTAACTAAACTTTCATCGCTCACCCGCCATGGAATACAATTACTACAAAATCTTGGGCATTTCTTCTAAGGCCACACGTTTTGAAGTAAAGCGCGCTTTTCGCGAAAAAGCCAAACTTTTCCACCCCGATTCCATGAGCAACCAACGATCGAAAGAAGCCTTCCAGGTGATTAATGATGCCTATCGCGTATTAAGCGATGAGCACAAGCGCCAGGAATACGACATCAAATTGGGTGTACTTACTGCTTCTGCTTCCAAAAACAAGGCCAAACAACCACCACAGTATAAAGAAAAACCCGAAAGAAGCAGGCCCACTCGCGATTGCACCTACTATCAATCAATGCGAGCACCACAATTCGAACCCCACCCCATCATTAAGTATTTCTTCTACTTTGTAGGCATTGTATTCAGCACCACCCTACTAATGTCGCTCGTATATCACCTTCAAGCTGGTAAATGGCCTTATATCATGGTCATTATTGCCATACCGGCTCTTATCGTATTGCACGATGCTTGCTTAGGCATACTGGGTTTTAAACCCCGCTTCTTAAGCCTGTTTTATAAAAAAGTAAAGAAAATGTTTGCCATCAACTGGGACTAGCCAATCTGCGATACCCAACCGAACTTATCTTCTTCTCTTCCTTTCTTCAAGCCTTCCAAATAAGCGGCTACTTTGTTAGAGAATGTTCTGTTGGCTACTTCTGGCAATTCGTAATCTTTGCCGTTGTATCCAATTGACTTAATGTGTGCAATGGTAGCTGCAGTACCAGTACCAAAGGCATCATCAATAGCGCCTGCCTCCAGGGCATCTATAACATCTGCTACGGCTATAGGTGCTTCTTTTACTTCCAATCCCCAGTCGCGAGCAATGGTCAATACACTATCGCGGGTAATGCCCGAAAGGATAGTACCCGACAAACTTGGGGTAAGCAGTTGATTTCCTTGAACAAACATGATGTTCATGGTACCCGACTCTTCGATGTACTTATGCTCCTTGGCATCAGTCCACACCAACTGGTCGTATCCTTGTTGCTGTGCCATACGTGCCGGATACAATGAAGCGGCATAGTTTCCTGCAGCCTTCGCAGCACCAGTGCCTCCTTCTACAGCACGACTAAACTCCATTTCCATTTTCACTTTTACTGGCTTCCCATAATATTGGTCTACAGGACAGGTAAAAATCATGAACTTATAAGTATCAGAAGGTTTTACACCAATGTAGGCATCGGTAGAAAACATGAATGGACGAATGTATAAAGCACTGCCATCTTTAGCAGGGATCCAACTGCGGTCCAACTTCACTAACTCTTTCAATGCTTCTTCAAAAATATCTTCGGGAACTGCAGGCATACACATGCGCTCAGCCGATCTATTGAAACGTTTAATGTTGTCCATATAACGAAACAACAACACCTCTCCATTGGCATTTTTATACGCCTTCATGCCTTCAAAAATGGCCTGTCCATAATGCATTACCGAAGAAGCAGGGCTCATCGATAAATTGCCATAAGGCTTGATGGTAGGCGAATGCCAGGCACCATCTTTATACTCCATGATAAACATGTGGTCGGAAAATTGGCGACCAAAAATGATGTTATCAAAGTCTATTTCGTGAATGCGTGATTGTTCGGTTTGTTGGATTTCTAGTTTCAATTGTTCTGCGATCATTCTGTTTGGATTTGTTCCTTTTGAGGAGTGCAAAAGTAAAAAAATTAAGCGCCTAAAGCAAGCTCCTAAACCTGATTATCGTTAAATTTAAGCCATATTCGGTGAACGGTAACGTCACAAAAATGACATAACGTGGATATTCATCAAATTCTCACCCAATATTGGGGGCACACCGCCTTCCGCCCGATGCAGGAAGAGATCATCCAGTCGGTGTTGGAAGGCAACGATAGCCTGGCATTGCTGCCCACTGGTGGTGGCAAATCCATCTGTTTCCAAGTGCCAGCCATGGCAAAGGAAGGGATATGCCTGGTGGTTTCTCCGCTCATTGCGTTGATGAACGACCAGGTACAACACCTAAAAAGCAAAGGCATCAACGCGGTAGCCATTGTTTCGGGCATGCACAAGCGTGAAATTGATGTATTGCTCGACAACTGTATATATGGCAAGGTAAAGTTCCTGTATGTGTCGCCCGAACGGTTGAGCAATGAGCTGTTTCGTGCCCGATTGCAGAAAATGCAAATCAACCTCATTGCCGTAGATGAAGCACATTGCATTTCGCAGTGGGGATACGATTTCCGTCCTCCCTACCTTAAAATAGCTGAGGTTAGGGAACTGCAGCCCGATGTGCCAGTCATTGCCCTTACCGCTACTGCCACTCCTGAAGTAGTGGTCGACATCCAGGAAAAATTGGCCTTTAAAGCTCCCAACGTGTTTCAAAAGAGCTTTGAGCGAAAGAACCTCGCTTATGTTGTGATGGAGCGTGAAGACAAACTAAAGCAGCTTGTTAACATTCTCTCCAAAGTAGAAGGCAGTGCCGTGGTATATGTAAGAAGTCGGAGAAAAACAAAGGAAGTTGCCGATTACCTAAACCAAATCAACATCAGTGCAAGCCATTACCATGCCGGACTTGAAAGCAAGGAACGCAACGAAAAGCAAGCGTTGTGGATCAAAGGGAAATTTCGGGTTATGGTGGCCACCAATGCTTTTGGAATGGGCATCGATAAATCGAATGTTCGTGTGGTGGTACACCTCGATATCCCCGATGCCATTGAAAGTTATTTCCAGGAAGCAGGTAGAGCCGGAAGGGATGGACACAAGGCCTATGCAGTGCTCATTTACCATAAAAGCGATCAGCTGGACCTGGAACAACGTGTAGCCATGGCCTTTCCCGAAATAGCAACCATTGAAAAAGTATACCAGGCCCTGGCCAATCATTACCAAATAGCCATTGGTGCCGGCCTGGATGAAAGTTATGAATTCGATATCGCTGATTTCTGCCAACGTACACAACTCAAACCATATACAGTATACAGTAGCCTCAAACTATTAGAACTCGATGAATACTTGCTGCTTTCCGATGCCATACACTCCCCATCGCGCATCAAGTTTTTAATGAGCCACAACGACCTTTATGCTATACAGGTAAGCAACAAAAGCATTGATGGTTTTATTAAACTGCTGCTGCGCTCTTACTCGGGGTTGTTTGATGCCTTTGTGAAAATCAACGAGCACGAATTGGCGCAACGTTCCAACAGTACCCCTCCTCAGGTAAGGGAGTTGCTGGAAGTGTTAGACCGCCATGAGGTACTGTCTTACATCCCTGCCAGCAACCAGCCAAAAATCACATATACCCGCGAGCGGGCCAATGTGCAAAACTTGCAAATTTCGCGACGCAGCTATTACGACCGAAAAGAAGGTGTGGTAAAACGAATCAATGCGGTAATTGATTACACCACCGCTACCCATAAGTGTCGTAGCCAACAACTACTGGCCTATTTTGGTGAAAAAGATGCCCTGCGATGCGGCATTTGCGACGTATGCCTGGAACGCAACAAACTCGACCTCAGCAGCCTTGAATTCGAACAGGTGAGCGATCAAATAAAAGCCTTGTTGCAACAAGAACCTATGGCGTTAACAGCCATTGTAAGTGCCATCAAAGATTCGAGAGATGATAAAATTATTAAAGTTATCCAATGGCTGGTAGACAATGGCAAGCTACAGCATACAGACGATAACAAAATGAGTTGGAAAAAATAGCATGAAACTTACTACCGATTTTTATCAACGGGAAGATGTCATCACCATCAGTAAAGAACTGTTAGGCAAGTATTTGTTTACCCATTTCGATGGACAAATTACTGCTGGTATCATTACCGAAACAGAGGCCTATTGTGGCGTGAATGATAAAGCGTCGCATGCCTATGGCGACCGGCGTACCAAAAGGACAGAAATCATGTACGGGCCAGGAGGCGTTTCATACGTTTACCTCTGTTACGGCATTCACCACCTATTTAATGTAGTTACCAACAAGGCCGAAACACCACATGCCGTACTGGTACGTGCAGTAAAACCCATTGAGGGCATCGACACTATACTTCAGCGACGCAAAAAAAGTAAGGTAGACACCACCACTTCGGGTGGGCCTGGTACTTTATCGCAGGCTCTTGGCATTCGTACGGAACACAACGGCATTGACCTGCAAGGCAATACGTTGTGGATTGAAGATCGAGGCATTGTGGTGCCTGAAAAAGAAATTATTGCTGGCCCCCGTGTAGGGGTAGATTATGCCGAAGAAGATGCATTGCTCCCCTATCGCTTTATTGTTTCCCTTTAATCGCGTGCAAAAATCTGGATGTCTTTCGGCTTTTTCCAGGCGTAGTTCAGTCCTTTATGGATGTAAGAATTCTTATGCCCTTTCATAAAAAAGCTGGCCGAGTTAGGGCAATTTAGTCCACCCCAACTGCCTGAAGGGCTTTGCTCTCCGGGCAAAATAATGGCCACATTGCCATGTTCTTTTTTGGTGTTGACGGCAATTACTGCCACTCCCGTATTGGCATACTGCTGTGCCTGATCCAGCACTTCTTGATCGTCGGCATCACCCAATAACCCCCAATAACCAGAAGCGTTGATAACATTGATGATCTCATTGATCTCTACATAGTTGGTAGGGACATTAGGATCAACAAAATCAGTAATTTCATACACTCCGCACAATGCTTTGGCCGGATATGTTTTGCACCCCAATTTATCGGAAGTAGTGTCTTTACAACTCATGAATTCGTGAAACACATCTTCAATCGGAATTTTTACCGCTTCTGCCGTAGAGGTAGTGGCTTCTTCCCCGCCACCACAGGCAACCAACAACACAGCTACTACTACCAATAAACTGATTTTTCTCATAATTTCAATAGGATTTTGATGAATGAAACGCTTAACCAATTAAAACAAACATAACCAATTCAAATTTAAAACCAAAAGCGTGTTTACTTGCCCTGAAATGCCTATTATTGCACACGGTGTATAATGTCATTTTATGGGTGTGGCTCAAATTATATTGAATACGAAGAAAGATCGGTCGGTAAGACGATTTCATCCCTGGATTTTTTCTGGTGCCATTAAAAAGACCATTGGTGAACCTATTGATGGTGATGTAGTAGAAGTATGCAGCAACAAAGGCGAATACCTGGGTACCGGACATTACCAGGCGGTTGGTTCTATTGCCGTGCGCATCTTCGATTTTCAACGCACAGAAATCAACATCGACTTTTGGCGTGATAAGCTGCAAAAAGCATGGAACCTGCGTAAGAACCTTGGTTTGGTAGGCAACACACATACCAATGTATTTCGTCTAACACATGCCGAAGGCGATCAATTGCCTGGCCTTATCATTGATTATTATAATGGTGTTGCTGTAATGCAAACCCCATCGCTGGGTATGCATTTGATGAAAGAACAACTGGTAGAATTGTTGAAAGACATAATGGGGGAACACCTTACTGCCGTTTACGATAAAAGTGCTGAGTATCCTCACCTTATGCATGCAGTACCGGGACTCACCAACCAGTACTTGTACAAAGAAGGAGAAGTAATAGGCGATGTATTGGAAAACGATTGTCGTTTCCTTATCGATTGGGAAACCGGACAAAAAACGGGGTTCTTCATCGACCAACGCGACAACCGTCAACTGTTGGCGCAATACGCAACAGGAAAAAAAATATTGAATACTTTCTGCTATTCAGGTGGTTTCTCTATCTACGCCTTAAAAGCAGGAGCGGCCGAAGTGCACTCGCTCGACAGTTCGGCCAAAGCCATTGAATTGGTGGAACAAAACCTTGCCGCCAATAACTTTGGCGGGGCATCACACACCTCTATAGTAGCCGATGCCATGGATCACATCAAAACCATTGGTGGCGACTACGACATTATTGTATTAGACCCACCCGCTTTTGCCAAGCATCAAAGTGCCAGGCACAAAGCTGTTCAAGGATATAAACGCTTGAATCAACAAGCCATAGAGCGCATCAAGTCCGGAGGCATGATTTTCACTTATTCATGTTCTCAGGTAGTCGATAAATCTTTATTCAACAATACCATTGTCGCTGCTGCCATCAATGCTGGAAGAAAGGTACGAATCTTGCATCAAATGCACCAACCTGCTGACCACCCTGTTAATGTGTATCACCCAGAAGGTGAATACCTCAAAGGATTGGTAATTCAAGTAGATGAATAAATGTCGTTAGAAGCAAAATATAGCCCCCTATTAAAAATGGCCCTGCCCATTATGTTTGGTACATTTGTACAATTCATTGTGGTGCTGGCCGATGGTTCCTTTCTTAGTCGTGTTGGAGGCGATGACTTTAATGCTGCCGGGATTGGTGGAGTGATGTATGTAGCTTTCTTTATGCTGGGCGTAGGCTTTGCTTCGGGAGCACAAATTTTAATTGCCCGTCGTGAAGGGGAAGGGCGCTACCGCGAGGTGGGCAGTCTTTTTAACCACACCCTTGTTGGGTTATTGCTCATGGGAGTTACCCTGTTTGTGGCCTTCTTCTTTTTAGGGCCGGTAATTCTTGGAAAAACCCTAAAATCAGAAGCAATATTCGTGGCGTTAGATGAGTTCCTCCATTACCGGTCGTGGGGCTTTATTGTATCGTTTATTAACCTGGCACTTGTGGCTTTTTATGTAGGGGTAGCTCGTACCAACATTCTGATATGGACCACCCTCATCACCGCAGGGGTCAACATTGTGCTCGATTATGCTTTGATCTTTGGCAATTGGGGATTTCCTCAAATGGGAGTAGGTGGCGCTGCATTGGCTTCTCTCCTATCGGAAATTACTGCATTGGTATTTGCCATTATCTATACCATCTTTAACCCTACCATTAAAAAGTATTGCTTGCTCAAGTTCCGACGACTCTATAAAAACGTTATTCGTCGCTTGTTCCGCATCTCATGGCCTCTCATGATTCAACAATTTTTATCGTTGGCCGCCTGGTTCATCTTTTTCAACCTTATTGAACAGCTGGGTTCTCAAGAACTCGAAGCCTCCAATGTAGTACGGCACCTCTACTTTTTAGCCATGGTGCCTATCATGGGATTCAGCTCAGTTACCAAAACATTTGTGAGTAACCTTATTGCTCAAAAGAAATTGGATGAAGTGGTGCCCGCCATCAAAAAGATCGTTACGCTAAGTGCTGCCTTTACGTCGTTCATCGTTCTCATGTTACTGTTGTTTCCCCACTTTTTCATCGGTGTGATTAACGAAGATCCCAATGTGGTTGAAATGTCGATTTCCATCTTACATGTGGTCGCTGTATCGTTGGTGTTGTTTTCCATTTCTACTGTGCTATTCAATATGATTTCTGGCAGTGGCGATACCCGGTCGGCCTTGCTCATCGAGTTTTCTATCATTGTCGTTTACCTCTTTGCCGCGTCATACGTTGCTGTAGTGCGGCAAGCCGATATCCAGGTGGTATGGTATTGCGAATACATCTATTTTGGTTTGCTTGGATTGGTATCTTTTGTGTACCTTAAAAAAGGAAAGTGGAAAACCATACAGGTTTAATAAATCATGATGCAACGACTTCTTCTCATCAGTGGATTTGCAATGCTGCTTCTTTGCAGTGCTTTTGTTGGAGGTGAATCGTGTACCGTAAAAACCAATGGCGTATACACCACACCTCATCATAGCGACTCTACCCTTACCCGATACTTGCGATTTTACGATGATGGGACAGCGGTTGCAGTAGACTCCGACATGCCCTTCAAAAGGGTAATGCAATGGTTCAATCGAGAGCACGAAGACATTGCCATGGGCAAGTACAAACTCAAGAAATGTAAGCTCAAGTTCGAGCTGAAAAACAGCGGATGGGAATTTTTGTTTGAAGGAACTGTAAAAGGTGATAAACTTCAACTTACCAAAATCAATACCGCCAAACCCGATCAAAGTATAAAATTAAACTACACGTTCAAGCCTACTTCATGAGTAAAGATTTACGCCTGGTATTTATGGGAACGCCCGCTTTTGCTGTTGCTTCCTTAGCAGCACTGGCTACGAAATTCACTATTGCTGGTGTAGTAACTGCTCCCGATAAACCCGCAGGACGCGGTCATAAGATCAGCGAATCGGCAGTAAAGCAATATGCCAAAACCAAAGGATGGCCGATTTTACAGCCTACCAAATTAAAGTCGCCAGAATTCCTGGAGGAACTGCGTGCTCTGCAATGCGATTTACAAGTAGTAGTGGCCTTCCGCATGCTGCCCGAAGTAGTGTGGGACATGCCTCCATTGGGCACCATCAACTTACATGCTTCACTGTTACCCAATTATCGTGGTGCAGCCCCCATCAACCATGCCATCATCAACGGTGAAAAAGAGTCGGGTGTTACTACCTTTTTCCTGCAACACGAAATTGATACCGGGCATATTATCCAACAAGCAAAAGTGCCTATCGATAACGATACCACTGCTGGTGATTTGCACGATGAACTGATGACCGTAGGCGCAGCATTGCTACTGGAAACCGTGCAAGCTATTGCCGACGATGACTATACTACTACACCTCAAGATACACTGCTGAATGATGCTGTAAAAGAAGCACCAAAAATCTTTAAGGAACATTGCAAAATCAACTGGAACCAATCCGCTGCTACCATTCATAACATGGTGCGAGGATTGAGCCCCTACCCTGCTGCGTGGAGCGAGTTGCACAACGACGATCAACCCGTAATGGTTAAGCTATATAAAACTTCTTTTACAGCGCAAAAACACACTGCAACTCCTGGCACCATCACTACCGATCATAAAACCACTTTGCAAGTAGCGGCTACTGATGGATGGATTACCGTGCATGAAATGCAGGTAGCTGGTAAGCGAAGAATGCCTGTGGCAGACTTGTTACGAGGGTTTAAAATAGCTGCAAACAGTACCTTTAAATAATGTCTTTTTATACCATATATATATAATAGCCATGAAAACACTCTTCCTTTCCCTCATTGCCACCCTTTGCTTTGGATGGTGTACTGCACAAAATTTCACCTCTGTAAAAGACCTCCAGCTAACAGAAGATTATGAAAACATCCATGTGCATAAACTCTCTACCAACGAACATGCTTCTTCGTTTGTGATTTGGGTAAAGCAAGGTGTTGCTCCTCACCGTCATGCTAAACATGCAGAAAGCGTATTGGTATTAGAAGGTGAAGGCACCATGACCGTAGGAGAAGAAACTCAAAAAATTGGCCCTGGTGATTTCATTAACATTCCTAAAAATGAAGTACACAGCGTTACCGTTACCTCCAAAAAACCCATGAAGGTAATCTCAGTGCAGGCTCCAGAGTTTTTGGGCAAGGATAGAATTTTTGTTAAAAAAGACGAAAAATAACCCCCAACCCCAGTTATATAGGGGTTTTTAGCCAGATTTATTAACAAAATACCGGATTTATTAACAATCCGGTGTTTTTTTTGGCTACACCTCTTGACAGGCATGGTAATTCGTCTATATTTGTACACGTTTCAACGAAACAAACAGATTGTTTAACAGTAATCACTATCATTAATGAACAAAGGTGAATTAATCGAAGCCATCGCAGCTGAATCGGGGTTGTCAAAAGCCGACGCTGGAAAAGCATTGGATGGGTTCATTACAGCTACAGGAAAAGCCTTAAAAAAAGGAGAGAGTGTATCACTTGTAGGGTTTGGTTCTTTTAAAGTATCCAATAGAGCTGCCCGAAAAGGAAGAAACCCTCAAACAGGTGCTGAAATTAAGATTGCCGCTAAGAAGGTAGTGAAATTTAAAGCTGGAAACGGTCTTAATGGAATTGTAAACTAATAACAGCAAATTTGAGTCTTTTAGACTCATCTGCTTTAATCTTTTTTTAATAAACCTAAAACCTATTTATTATGAACAAAGGAGATTTAGTAAACAAAATCGCTGAGGGTGCTGATGTACCAAAGGCTACCGCAGAAAGAGCTTTGAATGCTTGTACTGATGCTATCACTGCTGCACTTAAAGGTGGTGACAACGTATCATTAGTTGGATTCGGATCTTTCAAAGTTTCTCAAAGAGCTGCTAGAAAAGGAAGAAACCCACAAACTGGTGCTGAAATTACTATCCCAGCTCAAAACGCTGTTAGCTTTAAAGCTGGTTCTGCACTTAAGAGCTCTGTAAACTAAGATTGTTTACTTAACGAAAAGAGAAGTCCTTCCCCCTGGAAGGACTTTTTTTATGCTTATGCGACAGGAATTGCTTGAATTTTTATTGGGCTTTATCAGTGAAAACAGGTGCGAGAAGTTTGCTAACATCATTCCTCATCGTACCCGACACATTACTGTAGCGTTAGAAAATATTTTTCAGCCACACAATGCCAGTGCTGTGTTGCGTTCGTGCGATTGTTTTGGAGTACAAGATGTACACATCATTGAAAACAGCAATACTTACGAGGTGAATCCCGATGTGGCGCTAGGATCGTCGAAATGGCTAAATCTTCATCATTACAATGCTGCTGAAAACAATACCTTTGAATGCATTCAACATTTAAAGGCCAGTGGCTATCGTGTTATTGCTACTACTCCGCATCAGCACGATGTTACTATCGACGAGCTAGATCTCACTCAAAAAACAGCCTTGCTGTTTGGCACCGAGATGGATGGTTTATCGAACCTCGCTATGGAACATGCCGACGGCTTTGTAAAGATTCCTATGTTTGGATTTACGGAGAGCTTTAATATTTCTGTATCGGCTGCATTATGCCTGTATGAAGTTACAAAGCGCATGCGCCAATTAAACATCGACTGGCCATTGAGTGAAGAGGAAAAAGTAGAAGTACAAATTGCATGGGTGAAACAAACGTTAAAACGTGCCGAACTGCTGGAAAAGCGGTTCTATGCTGCTAAACAATAAGCCATTACGTGCTCCGCCTATTTTTTTTATATTTGCCCTGAATTTATCATTGAATAGTTAATTATACATTATCATAACATGGGAAAAGGAGATATCAGAACCAAACGTGGCAAGCGAATTGCCGGATCATATGGAGTAACTCGCAAGCGCAAAAAGTTAGTTGCAGCAACTCCTACGAAGAAGAAAACTGCGAAGAAAGCTACCGCGAAGAAAGCTACTGCGAAAAAAGCGGCAGCAAAGAAAACTACCGCTACTGCTAAGAAAGCAACCACAGCAGCTGCAAAGAAAGCGGCTACAGCTGCGGCAAAGAAAGCTGAAGAAACTACGGTAGAAGCAACAACTGAAGCTACTGAGGCGACAGATGCTACTGAAACAAAAGAAGCAGACACCAAGGAATAATTTATTCCTACAGATATTTAACCCGGCTGAGTTCTGATTTGCCTAAGGCAAATAGGATGACAGTCGGGTTTTTTTATGCGCTGCCCTGTCCTTCCAGTTCACGCAACGCTACTAGTGCTTCATGCGCACTATTATACAATTGTTTATGTTGACGCTCCATCAATTCATTCACCGCTTGTAACAATGGAATATTGGCATAATATTCGTCGCGGGCAAAATGTACAAACTTTAGTATTTTAAATGCATTGAACCACCGAAAAAATCGTTGTGTGAATGCCTGAACACTACTGCTATTCCGTTTAATTTCAAGTAGTCTGTCTTCTATTTCATCTTGCAAAAATGCCTGCAATGGCTTTTCCAACGAGGGCAAATTGCCATTGTACAGTTGTGGCACAAGCGCAAAAAAACGTTTCAACACTTCAAATACATCGGGATGATAAGTGGTATAAATGCCCGTTTCATTGGTCAACCATTCGCCAATGGCCTTGCCGGTGCCGAAAGGCACTCGATCCGATACGCGGGGCGAAGGAATCACTGTAGCAGTGTTTAGCTCAGAAAAATTGCCCAGCTCAATGATTTTGTTGAGAAAGTAAAAGTCTTCACCTGCCTTGCGTTTGTTCATGCCTCCCTGCTTTTGATAAACAGAAGCACGTACTGCCATGCTCGACCCAACAGTGTGGTATGCAAAAGGAAATCCGGTATAACGCAATGCCTGATTGTAATAGCGCAAAAACAATTCGTACTGCACAATGCCTTCATATACCGGTGCGGGATATTTGTTCCCTTCCAACGGGTGCGCATAACGGATGGCGCAGCCAGGCGTTTTAGGGTGAGCAGCAAAGTGCGCTTCAATGGCGGTGAGGTAATTGGTGCTGCACAAGCAATCGGCATCAAAACAAACAATGATACCATCGTGCTCAATGGCATGGAAACGTGCCACTGCTTCGTCCATTCCAATTTTACGGGCCAATCCTACCCCAGCATGTTTTGGAGGAAGTTCCTCCAACAACAGGTGAAAACGCAATTGTTCATCCTGGTGTTCTTCAATCCATTGCTGTGCCATTTCCAGCGTGGTTTGGTTTTGCTCCTGTACGGCTGGTGGGGCATCTTCAGCGTGGTTAATTACTACAATTATTTCTACCGTTGCCTGCGGGCGATCGCATTGCCAAAGTGCTTGTAACGTGTGATGAAGTGTTGGTTCGTTGTGGCAGGGAATAACTACAATGATAGCAGTGTTGGAAGCAATAGGAGCAGTAAGCGTAGAAGGTTTGAACCCATATTTCTGTAAGTAGAAATTCTCAGGCATATTAAGGCGATTTCCTACTGATCTGCCATTGCCCATCGTGCAAAGAATACACAATGCGATCGTGCAAACGACTGGCACGACCTTGCCAAAACTCAAACGCTACCGGACTGATCTCGTACCCTCCCCAATGCGGTGGCCGGGGCACCTCTTTGCCTTCAAATTGCTGGGTGTAGCAGGCAATGGCCTCTTCCAATGCTTCCCTACCGTTAAGGGTGCTACTTTGTGTAGATGCCCAGGCTCCTATTTGACTTTCGCGGGGCCGTGAAGCAAAATAAGCATCCGACACTTCGGCAGTGGTTTTTTTAACCCTGCCCTCTATTCTAATTTGTCGTTCAAGTGGCCCCCAGTGAAACAAGGCCGATACCCATTCATTCTCTGCCATTTCCTTCCCTTTCTGGCTGTTGTAGTTGGTGTAAAATACCAACCCCGAAGCACTTACCCCACGCATGTATAATGTGCGCGATGAAGGCCTTCCTTCTTTATTGGCTGTGGAAAGTGTCATGGCATATGGATCAAACACTTGCGTACCTACTGCTTCATCAAACCACTGTTCAAACAATGCATAAGGGTTTTCTGGCACCGCTGATTCGTTTAATGGTTTGCCTGCAAAGTCGCGGCGGATGGAGTTGAGATAGCTGTTGAATTCTTCCATTTTTGTGTCGATGAGGAATGGTGAAAATATATTCATTCCACCGTTTGCAAATATATCAAGTATTGGTTAGTTTTCCTTGACAATAATGCCTTAACCGTGGCACTCTATGAAGAAATCCATCGACCTTGTATATACCACTCCCCCTGAATGGGCCAACGTGGTACTTTCTGACTTTAACGCATTCTTACAAGATCATGCCGATTGTGAGCGCAAGGCCTCGGCCATGGCCATGAGTTTCATTGCCAAATGTCCCGATCGAGTAGAGATTATTCCCGAGCTTATTGATACGGCCATTGAAGAACTGGAGCATTTTCAAATGGTATATCAGCTCATGCAAAAAAGAGGAGTAGTATTAAAGAACGATATGCCACAAGACTTATACATCAAGCAGCTGATTGACTTGTGTCGCTCAGGACGCGACGACCGCTTGCTCGATCGGATGTTGTTGGCCTCTATCATCGAATGTCGTGGCGCCGAACGTTTTAAGTTAGTAGCCGATGCAGTGACTGAAGAGGAACTGAAAAAATTCTACAAGATGCTTTGGGTCTCGGAAGCCAAACATGGCAATATTTTTGTAGCTATGGCTTTGAATTATTGGGAAGAAAGCGTAGTTTATGAAAGATTAAACGAGCTGAACGACAAGGAGGGAGAGATTTGTGCGAAGTTGGAGTTTCGCCCTGCGTTACACTGAGTCGTTGCTTTTTATAACCACTACTAACCGGCCATTGTGCCTAAACCGAATAGAATACAGTGAATTTTGACCTGAGCACATACAACCAAATAGAGCCAGCCAAGGGGCGATTATTAATTTCAGAGCCTTTTTTGTTGGACAACTTTTTTAAACGCACCGTTATTTTGTTGTGCGAACACAATGAAGAAGGATCGTTTGGCTTTGTGCTGAACAAGTACGTGGAGCTGAACTTACAAGATTTGGTAGAAGGATTTCCTGCATTCTCTTCGCGCATAAGCGTTGGCGGGCCTGTGCAAGGCAACAATGTATTTTACCTCCATACCCATGGCGATGCCATTGAAGGCAGCACAGAAGTGTTGGATGGTGTATATGTGGGGGGCAATTTTGAATTGTTAAAGCTCCTTATCGAATCAGGGCAAATCAACGAATCGGAAGTGCGTTTTTTCATTGGCTACTCAGGTTGGGAAGCCGATCAGTTGCATGGTGAAATGGAAGATAACTCATGGATTGTGGCCAACACCAACCGCGAGGAAATTATGAATACCAGCGACGAGGAACTTTGGAAAAGCATTTTGAAAAATATGGGAAAAAAGTACGAGATGCTTACGAATTTCCCTGAAGATCCAACTTTAAATTAGCGACATTGGCATTGAGCAATGCCACCAACTCCTTCGAAATTTTGTGATAGTAGCGCTTCATCTTGTAGCTGCTTACCCATTGTATACCTCTAATGGCATTGGTGAGAAATATTTCATCAGCAGCCAGCAAGTTTTGTGGTGTTAACGACGACTCGTATACCTTAATGTTATTGCTAAGCGCCAGGTTAATGATGTTCATGCGCATGGTACCACCAACACATCCATCTTCCAACGGAGGGGTGTACAACACCCCATTGCTTACAATAAAAATATTGGAACTGATGGCCTCGATAATATTGCCCCTATCACTGATAAGTAAACATTCGTCGAGGTTATTGTCTTGACAATGTAAGCCAGCCATGATATATGGCAGGCAGCTACCTGTTTTAAAAGTAGACAGTTTGTTCACCGACTTCTTGATGTCCTGGTAAATATCGATGTTCAGCCCTTCTTCGTTGAGGGCATACTCATTTTCGAAATAAGGCTGTGCTTCCAGCAAAAACGATACGGAGTTGTCGTGTGGTTGATAAAAACCACCGCGATTACGGAATACGGTTAACCGTGCTCTTCCTCCTTCTTTTACACCATTTTTTTGAATGAGTGATTTGAGCTGCTGTTCGAAGTACGACAAAGAAAAAGATGCTGGTGGTTTCATGCGCAACACCTTCATTCCCTCTTCCAAACGGTTGTAATGATTGGACATGAATTGTGGCACTCCATTTACAATACGAATGCTTTCAAACAAGCTATCACCATACCTGAACCCACGGTTAGAGGGGCCTAATACAGGCGATGCCTCACTCATCAATTCTCCGTTATATATTACCAAATGATCCATTTCAGATGTTGGTTCAAACAAATATAATTCATTCTTCGTTGCTACGGAATGAATTGGATAGGATTCGTGCGTTTTTTAAAAGGGGCAAGCAAACAATTGAAGTGTATTCTTCCTTTATCCACCAAAAAGCGATTGGAAATACAAGCTCACCTCACTAAAGAAATGGGAAATGAACCTGAAGTTCAGCACAATCATAAATACCAATCCAAACAATGCTCCTGAAATATGGGCATCGTGTGCTACATTGCTTTTGCCCCGTTTGTTTTGAAAGTGCTCGTACACCAGGTACCCTGCTCCTACTACAAATGCAGGAATGTTTACCGGAATAAAAAACAGCCGTACCGAACTGGTAGGAAGCAGCAAAATAGTAGCAAACAACACTGCTGAAACTGCACCCGACGCCCCTACTGAATTGTATTGGTGATTGTCGGAATGCTTACGAAATGCCGGAAGAGTAGCAAACAATATTCCCCCGAGGTAGAGCAAGCCGAAGTAGAAATACCCTTTAGCTTTCCCCCAAAACTCAATTTCTGGAAACAGCCTGGTGAAAATAGTTTCTTCTGTAAACAGTAATTCTAAATTGGTGCCAAAAGAGTGTAGCACAAACATGTTGAAGAAAAGGTGAATCCAATCGACATGCACAAAAGCATGAGTAATTACCCGCGGCCATTCGTTGCGATGGCGTACCATGTATGGGTTGAACTTGAGTTTATTGAAAAGCTCGTTGTTCGAGAAACCTCCTATCGATACCAGTACGGTAGCAATAAGTACAACAATGGTTATGGGGGTATACTGCTCCAATCGTTACTGCATCAATCCAGCGGCTTCAACACAATGTCTTTCTTCACTTCTGCGCGGTACGAGCTTTTATCGTACACCTCAATGTCTTCCGACACTTCTTCAAAACCATCGGCTTCAATAAAAACATTGAATTTGCCCGGAGGCAAGATGATGATGTAACGCATAGACTCGGGGTTGGGCAGGTAGTCGCCATAAATCTCTTGTGTTTCCAAATCCATTACAGAGATGAACACATCTCCTACTTGCTGTGTGGTATCTGCCGACGAAACAACACCTTTAATTACTGTGTAACGGGTATCTACTTCTTTAAAGGTAACCCTATAAATATCGAGGTCGCCATACCCTCCTTTACGCAACGCAGAGATGTACCCGTACCTTCCGGTTTTAGATACTCTAAAGTTCATATTGTCTTCAGGCGTATTGATGGGGAAACCAATATTGCGTACTCCTCCCCATTTTTTCTTCGCTTCATCGTATGTTGCTTTGAAAATGTCATATCCCCCCATACTGGTATGTCCTTTCGAGCTAAAGTAAAGGGTAGTACCATCGGGTGCAATGTTAGGAAAGTCTTCATCATCAGCCGTGTTCACAGATGGACCGAGGTTTTGTGCAGGTCCCCATTGCCCATTGGGCAAAATGCGCGATACATATAGGTCAACCCCACCATAACCTCCCGGGCGATCGCTGGCAAAGTAAATTGCATTTCCATCTTCAGTAAAAGAAGCTGCAATTTCTACGTAGCGTGAATTAATTACCTTATCGAGTACTGCAGGCTTATCGAATTTACCATCTTGCACTGCACCAATATATATTTCGCCATAATTACGATTATCATCGAAATACAATAGGGCTTTACTTCCATCATTCGAAAGCCCAATGATTTCCTCATTGCCTTCGTCCGTGTTAATTACATCACCCACACTTTTTGCCTCGGTAAAAGTGCCGTTCTTTACTTTAGCGATGTAGATGTTTGAAGTATGGCTGCCATCAATGTTTTCCTCGCTACCATCATCGCGCCTGGTATTGAATACTAAAAACGACTCGTCTACTGGTACAAAAGGAAAATAATCAGGGTATGGACCGTTAACGGCATCGCCAAGGTTTTCAAATTCCACCTTTACAGGAAACTTCATCAGCTCCTTCGCATTCTGGCAATATTCTATTTGAAAATCTACATCTTTCAAGTTATCGGGAGATCCTGTTCCTTGCTTCCGAAATTTGTTGTAGGTTTCAATGGCTTCGTCAAAACGATACGCAAAATGGTAAGATCGTCCTAACAGGTATAAGGTATTGGCGTTGGCCTTCGGATCGTTGGCTACCTTTTCAAAATAAGGCACTGCTTTGGCCTTGTCGATATTGGTATTGAGGTAGCAAACACCCAGCCGGTAATTGTACTCCATGTTGTTGGGTTCATCTTCCAACAAACTCAAGTATTCTTCCAGGGCTTGTTCATAGTTTTGTTCTGAAAACCATGTGTTGGCTTTCTTCTTGTCTTGCGCCCATCCGCTAACAGCAGTAAGCATCAATAAAACAACAATTAACCTGAATTTATTTATCATAACCGGGCAGCTTTATTTTGAACTGCAAAAGTATAAAAAAAGCAGATAAACTCAGTTTTTCTACCTATGAGTTACTCTTTTTTGTCTTTGAAAGATTTAATAACTTCCTTTTACCGATTTGGGTGGTTTGGTACTAAAATGATAATTGAGGGTAAAAGCCCTTATGGGGTTGAATTTTGGCCCTTTCGAGGGGTTAAGCTGACTGTCTTCAAAACCACCATTGTCGTAATACATAATGTTAGCACTCGATTCGAGTGAAACAGAAAGACGTTCTATAAAGCGATAGTTAATGCCCAACGTAGGACCAACTCCAGCAGCTATGTTGGTATACTCGTAGTTGTTGGGAGTATAACCAATGTCGTCGAAACCAGTATAATGGGTACCGCTATAGGTGCCATAATGCACAACTGCATCGAGGCCCATGTAGGGTTGTAGTTTTGTTTTTTTGCTGCCAATCCACCGTTGCATACCAATACGCGCAAATACCCCTTCGTACAGCCCATCGTTACGCGGGCAAGTGGTACATAGGTCTGTTATTCCTGCATGCTCATCTACCATACTGTAATAGTCACCGCCAATGCGAAGCATGTTTTTTCCATAATGACGCTTGTACATCAAACCGGTAGCTACTTCCTGGTGCAACCGGTATTCGGCATCCATGTATACGCCATTGGGGTTGCTCACCCAACTGAAGACGTTCACCCCCAATTGGTCGCGCTTATCGCGGTCGCCAAAACAATCGCAACCCTGCCCTACCGAAACGGTGTAAGCAAAACAAGCCAATACTATGGTTACTACCGGTTTCATGAACTCTATCGCGGATAGCCACCTTTGATCCAACTCTTCAAGGTTTCCATTTCTTTTGATGTAAGACTTCCTATTTCAGGCATGCTCTTCTTTTGAAACACTTCGCGCTCAAAGCTACCGTTTTTGACTACTTCCGCCAAACGGTCGTAGTTGGCCCACTCCGATGGACTTCCATGATGGCAATAGCTGCCACTGCATTTTGCATTCACCAACGGCAATACATCTTTGGTAAAGGTAATGCCTTTAATATCGGCGGTGGTGGTAGCGTTGCTGCTCGACTTGGGCTTGGTGGTATAGCAGGCCGTAAGCAACAAGGCCAATACAGCCGTACCAAGAGTTAGTTTTTTCTTCATAAGTATGGTTTTGATGCTATAACGCAATTATCGTGCTACAGTTACTTGTATTTTGTTAAGGAGTTGTTAATGCAACGCTTTTTAAGGCAAGAAATTACTTCTATCTATTTTTTCCGTCCAATCAACAACAACGAATCGCCTGCTTCAAATTCTTTGTATGCAGCTATCAATAGTATTTCAAAATGCTTTTCGAAAAACCGTTGAAGGCCTGCTTCCAGATGATTGTTTACAGACATTCCTTCATAGTTTTCGGTGCCTTCTCCTTTCCAAAATGAATGGCAAACAATGCCGTTGGGATTCAGTTGTTCATACTGACGCTGTATCGAAGCCATTAATGCCTCATTGCTAAGGAGGTGCAATACCTTGTTAGAGTATATACCATCAAACATAAGCGGTGTTGCCAGAGTTTCTGCATCCAGTTGAAGGAATTTCCCTTCCGGGTGTTTCTCTTGTAATCGACGGAGAAACTCGTTGGAAAAGTCGGAGCCTGTAGTAGTGTAATGCTCATTCAAAATAACCCAGTCGGTACCTGGCCCCGAGCCCAATTCGAGTACTGTTGATGAAGGGGGCAAGTGTTGCTGTAATTGTTCGATGAGTGCTGCTCCACTATGTCCTTCAGCCATTTTAATGTATTGATCTACATTAGCTTTGTTGTTGTAAAAGCTCTTATTCGAAACTGCCATAGTGAGTATACTCGTAGGTTACTTTTTTGGGAGTTAAGCCTTTCATCTCTGGTGCAATTACTTCTGTTGTTACCAGGTGGTTGGCATTGTAGGTAAATGTATGCGTTTGTACCAATGCATTGTCTTTTTCTTTTGCATACGTAACAATGCGTCCTTCAGCATAGTCAAAGTAATAGCTGGTGGTGTAATGCCAGGTAATTTCGCGCTCAACTTCCTGCCCTTGCTGGTTATATTGATAACGGTTAATAATGGTTGTTCCTCCCTTTATGGAAGTAATCTCGCTGGTAATTTTACCATTACTGTAAGTATAGGAGGTATTGGTTTGAGAGCCCCTGGTTTTGGTCAATTGCCCACTGTTGTAATAATACAGCATGGTGTCTTTCACCGCTCCTTCACCATTGTATAATGTTTTTTTCAGCAATTGCCCTTTATCGTTATAATGGTATTTGGTGGTTTCCTGTCCACCAAAACGCCAATCGCTATAGGTATACTCGCTCAACAAACCGTTGGCATAGGTATAGGTATGCACCCGGCTGGTATCTTCAAATATTTCTACCCACTTCATCAGCTGTCCGGCTTCATTGTATTGGTAGTATTCTTTGGAAAATACACTCTCCTTACCATTCATAGTTTTATGGGTAGTGGTGGTAATGGTGTTGATCTTTTTGGATTTGATGAAGTTAGGGTTAAATTCAATGGCCCTGTTCATCACTGCCGAAGATTTGGGTTGCAATAACTGTGCTTGTGCAGCCAGACCACTCAATATAAGTAATAGCGAAGCAATTATTCTTATCGAACCCATACCTCTTCGCCCTTGTTATATAGGGTTATGGTTTTATTGCCTTCCTTATCAAAGCACTTCCACCTGCCGTGCTTCTGGTCGCGCAAGTACTTGCCAAAGCAGTTTTTCGTACGGTAGGCCCAGAAACCATTTTTCTTTCCTTCTTTGTATTTCCCTCGAATAAGTACATTGCCTTCCTGGTCGTATTCTACCCAGTCGCCATGCAAGCTGCCATAACCATACACTCCAAACTCACGTACTTTCCCATTGGGGTACCAGGCTTTGTAAAGTCCATTGGGCTTAGTACGCACGTAGCTGCGCTTGAAAGCCATTTGTGTGGTATCTTCAGCATACACTGCTATCCAGCTGCCATTCACGGTGTCGTGTTGGGTATAAATCACTTCCCACTCTTCTACCCCTCCGTTGTAGTTGAAGGAGATGGTATGGTTTTGCGCCCCTGCCCACAAGGGCCAACACAGTAATGCAATAAGTACGTACTTCATGTTATTGATTTGGTGGCTAAATTAACAAACGATTTGCATCATTCGCCTGGTACCGGACGGTAAAATTTCAACTTGCCTTGTACCACGTCTTCCAGCCGAAGGGTGCTAATGCCTACCTTCTTGCCAGAGAAATGATTGTTCTGATCTGCTATTTCATAATCGCCCTTCCCATTTACCTTGTACACAATGGCCGTATGATGCGCCAGGTTTTGAGTAAAGATCATGTCGTCTTTTTCGTATTTCAACTTCACGTTTTTGAATTGAATAATATCTCCCGGGTAGATGGTGTTTTTTTGTGGATCTACCAACTTACCAAATTCATACTCGCCACTCCATTTCGCATTGTTGGCATACAAAGGCACTGCTGCCAAATCCCAACACTCTCCACGGTCTACCTTTTTTCCAATCACCGTTTCTACATAATCTACAATCTTTTGGTTCAAGGGCGGTATTTTGCTTTGCGCAAAGATGTTGCATGCAAAAACGGAGGCAATGAGTACGAGGGTAAGCTTAATTTTCATGGCGGTTCAAGGGTTTATGGTTCATCTACTGCTTTAGGGCCTCTTAAGTATGATTCGCCCTTTTGATATTCAATTTCTTTAAAAATGTAATGTTGGCATCTTTTATTGTCTAAAATGGCATTGTTGGTAAAATAATAAAACACCAGGTTGCCTTCCTGGTAGTTGTAATTGTTGCTATTGATACGCAACCCCAACCACACTGCTACTTCATCATCGCGTAGCACCACCAAATCATCGGGCTCGGGCATGCCAAATTTGTTTAACAATGCTGAGGCCCAGTCCACATTCTTTTCCAATTTTTTAATGTGGTGCTTTTTCCGAATGCCGTGTTCTTCAATGCGGTATTGAATGGTATGGTAATTTTTCTCCTTCATGGCTTCCAACAACCCTATAATGTCTTGCTTAATGAGGTCGTAATAGCCTTCACTTTCACGCTCCAGTACCGTTTGATTTTGTGCTACGGTTACCTTCCCTATCAACACCAATGTTATGAATACAACTATTCTCAACGACAATTAACTTGCAATAAATGTACCAATTATTGAACGGAAGCAACTTCCTTTTATTTCCTTTTTTGATGGCCCAGTATTACCAAAAGCAAAGCCCAAAACATCCAGCACCAATTTACGATAACTATCAGTTGCAAACTTATGGATAGAGCCAACCATTTTAGTACCATAAATGTTGTTGCTATAACAGTTACTCCTGCACAAAGGTTCACGAAATAAATGGTAATGCCCGTTTTACCCCGCTGCCACCATACTCTACCCGCCAACATCCAAATGGCAAACCCTACAAAATAAAGGGCCATGAGTATGGGGTCGTTAATAGAAGGCTCCATTTGTGGTTAAGTTCTTATTGCTGTTGAAAGCGTCGCCAACGAGCATAGGCACTTCCTCCTACCCAACTGCTCCATACCAGCATAATAAGGTACAACACTACATTGGCTATTGTACGTTGAGCATGGGTAAAGTATTGGGAAGTGATGTAGGTAACAATTGCCACTGCCAGGAACCACACGATGTTCAGCCCACATTTCTTAAGCCTACACGGAGTGCGATGCGACCAATAAAAGGCACCTATCCACAGCAATACAATTGGGGTGTACAGGGCAATAAGCTGTAGTTCGCTACTCACTTTCCTCCACAATATACCAACCTTCCTCTCCCTGGGCCACTTTCATGGTACCAATCCGGTTGTCAAAACCGGCAAAAAGATAGTTTTCAGTATTGTACTTTTCGGTAAGCACTTCATCCAACTCGCCTCCCATGTCGGTAAGGGTGTATACACGATAAGGCACGTAGTCGGTGGCAGTAATGGTTGCTTCCTTCATTTCCACCTCGTATGGGGCTATAAACGCATTTCGGCCAACAATTTCCATGATGTCATCTCCATCCAGGTCGGTAAAATGCTCCAACTCAAATGGCTCGTTAAATACCACGGCACAAAAGTCGCCAAACACTTTAATTACGGTTAGCTGACGCACGCAGCAACCGTATTGAAACCCGTAAAGGATGAGGTAGTTTTCGTTGCTGTACCGCTGAAAAAAGATGCGATTGGAACTAATATGGTTGGGCCAGGTTTCCAAAATTTTGGGATCAACCCCATCCCACATGTCTTCATAGGTAAGTTCCAACGGGTCTTCCTTTCCGTTAAGTTGAATGGTGATGGTGCTAAACTGTCCTGGGTCGCCTTGCTCTGGTGGATTGGTCAACTCAATGCGATCGTCTTCTCCATCTTTATTGAGGTCGTGCACAATGACCTCCACCATGTTAGAGGGTTCTAACTCTTCCGGGGTTTGAACTACTTCATCAACTACTTCCTCCAACGGCATTTCAACAGCCGTGGTCGATGGTTCTGTAGTAGTTCCACAACCCAACCAAACCAGTGTGGCAATATAGAGCAGTGTTTTTTTCATGCAGATCATATCAATACAACATCCCTGTTTTTCCAGGCTTCTTCAAACTCGGGAGGCAGCCCAAAAAACTCCCCTACAAAGTCGTCGATTTCTCCTAATGTTTGAGGCGATAACAATTCACTCAATTCCTCTATGGCTTCCCCACTCAGTAAAAACAATGATGGCCCGTGCAACAGCTGACTGCCTATGAATTCTCCATAAATTTGGTATTCTTTAAGGGTGTTTTGAGCAGTGTTTTTAATCATACAATGTTCCAGCCATTTCTCGGTCTTGTGGCCATTGTTCATAAAAATATCTACCGAGCGCTGTACATTATCTACCCTGTTTTCGAAGTAGGCATCAATTTTTTCTAACGATGTTTTTGAAAAACTTTCACGCATGTTTTCGGCACAATCGGCACAAATAGCATATTCAAATACCGTATTGGGGTTATCGGTAATGTCGTATCGTTGAAAGGCCTTTTCAATGAAGTAATGCGTGTTGTCATCCAACAGCGATTTTTCGCACACAATGCATTGTTCAAACGGGCCTTCATTCATGTACGAATGAAATATGTTAGGGATGTTAGGTTCCATGTGATTAAATGTAGCGATTTTTTGGGAAGTAAAACGATGTAGTTGAACGCATACAAATGGAATAGGAAAATTAAGGCATTGAAGAGAAACACATTAGCCTTACCTCAACGCAAACAAACAGCACCTATAAAACACTACTCCTTTACAAACAATTTAGTGGTACTGGTCTCTGCATTCATTAATTGAATGGCATAAACCCCGGCTGCCAGGTCATTGACTTCCATGCGTAGATAATTCAGTCCTTGTGCCAACGGCAGTTGAAATGAACGTAAGGTTCGACCATCTACTCCCAAGAGCATTACCTCAGTAGTTAGTGCTTTAGTGGAATGAATTTGCAACAACACTTCCGTTTGTGCCGGATTGGGATACAGCCCTATAAAAGTGTGTGTTTGCTCCTCAGCAATATGAGTAACTGCGATCGGCAAAGGTGGTGCCAGGTGGCAGTCGGTGCCATCGCGTGCTGATATTAAACTGGTAATAGAAAGGCGGTTATCGCCATCATTGGTGTAAAAAACATTGCCCAATGATTCGTTGAACGAGGGCACAATAATATCGTCTACAAAATACCATTCGCCCTGCACTCGTGTTTTATTTACGTCCAACACCATGTATCCATGCTGCGTAAGATCAATCCATTTCATGTGAGGATTGGCAGCCTGAATAACGCCACTAGTACCAGCCCCAACAGCAACCCCTGGGGTAGTAACGGAGGTCACCACAAACTCTACTCCTAAAGAATTGGCCCCACTACCAGGATCATAACCAGCTAATGGTAAGTCATTCGCCCACGAGGTATGGATATCGCCGGTAAGCACAACAATATTGTTGATTCCTCGCACAAGTATATCGTTATACAGTTGATCTCGCTCATAAGCATAACCATCCCATTGGTCGGCATTTAAAGGAGTTCCTAACCATTCTAATGGAGCCATCATCACTTGTTGCCCCAGTATATTCCATTGTGTTGAACTGGTATCAAGCTGGTTAACAAGCCAGTCGTATTGTACAGCTCCCAAAAGGGTTCTCGATGGACTATCGATGTCGGGAGAGTTGGTAGCCACCTGCTCAGAACGGCCTTCCAGTCGTGTATCGAGCATGCATAACTTAATCAGGTTGCCAAACGAAAAATGGCGATACAAACGGTGAGGTTCCTGGTTGTTTTCACGCACAGGCATCCATTCAAAATAAGCTTGCCGTGCATTTTGTTTTCGATCAGCCCAAGTGCCTTCTAATCCGGGTGTATGATTTTCTGCCCCATTTTCATGAGCGTTATTGGCCGATTCATGGTCGTCCCAGATGGTGATAAAAGGATATTGTTGATGCAAGTCACGCAGGTCGTCGTCTAAACGATAGTGCGAATAGCGAGTGCGGTAGTCGTCGAGTACAATCACTTCGTGGGCGGGTTCATGAGGACGTCCCATAACATAGCCCCCTTGTTCGTACTCGTAAATGTAATCGCCCAGGTGCAATACTACATCAATGTCGTTTCGGTCGTGAATAAGACGATAAACATTAAAGTAACCACTTTCATAGTTAGAACACGAAACAACGGCAAATCGTACACTATCGACATCTCCAACTGGTACTGTACGGGTTCTTCCTCTAACAGAATAACTACCCAAGGCGTAAAAATCGTAGTAATAACAAGTATTAGCAGATAGGTTTCCAGCATCTATTTTTACCGTAAAGTCTTTTAATTCGTTGGTGTAATAAGTGCCTGAATTTACCAATTGGGTCATGGCCGTATCGGTACAAATGCGCCAATTTACCTGAATGCTATCGCTGGGGGTAAAGTTATCAGGAGTTACCCGGGTCCATAGAATAACATTGTGAGGCAATGGGTCGCCAGAGGCCACTCCATGGTAAAAGGGTTTTAACTCTTGTGGCAAATCACCACGCTGTGCAAAAGATACTAATGTAATACAACTGAGAGTAAGTGAGACGAAGTATTTCATTGCACGAATATAGTGCTTTTCGAAGAACGATTTTTGTAAGGGAGGCGCAGAGTACACTACTGGAACTCATTTTGACTTTTTGTACTTAGAATCATTTAATGTTACACCAAAATCTCCATCTTCAGCAATAATAAATGCATAATCATGCCTAGTAACCATCATTGGAGGTTTTACCTTTATCGTTCCAAAAATGTTTGGATGTAAGTCAGTAGTGCTATATGTGATACCATTTATTGAATTGACTCCCGTAGTATTGTACCAACGAATTTCGTATTTAGGACGGTAAAACCAAAGAAACCCAGATTTTAAACCACGTATCTTAAAAGTTGGCACTGATCCCGCTGGGTATTGAATAACTTCTTGCACCTGATCATCTTCTTCATCTAGATTATTGAGAGGCAAAACATCTAATCCATCATATAAATAGGTAAGTGCTAAGTAATCATAGGTGAATCCAGGAAGACTGTCATAGCCATCATTATAAGCATCAATAAAGTTTTTATTGCCCCAGTAGTTAGATCGATTATGAACCCATCCAGTTGCTTTTTCCTTATTAGCATTGACTAATGTAAATGCCTCTAATCTATTCCTGGCATTGTATCTTCTATTTGTAATACTTGAAGTAAATTTAGGAAATCGTTGACTTGTAAACTGCTCCTGTAAATAAATACCATTACTTGGTAGTATATTATTCATGAATGTTTTAAGTGTACTTAAGTGATGGGTGTAATCAGGCGTTACATCATCCAAGCTATCTACATCCCAACCTGGTAAGGGAACCCCATTTACTGAACTTCTGCTAGTACAATAATCATCACTTATCCTGTACCAGGAAGGCCAAAACCAATCAGATGCATTACTTGATGTCTCGAAGGAAATTCCTTCGTGCGATAAAACAACGGAGTCGTAAACAGGGTTTCCAAAACCAATAGAGTTTAACGGACTATAATAGTTTTTTGATTTTTTTAATCCAGCATCTGATAAGTATTGTTTAAAAAAATAAGCTCCTGGACCAATCATTCCCGAAAATGCAGTAGACCAGTATGCATTATGCATACTTTCTACAAAATACATTTCCGAAGCATGAGGGGCATGTCCTTTTTCGTGCCCCATTTCCACCATTTCAACTGGTTTGCCGTATGGGTTATAAGCATTACTGAATGCTCTCCTAATAGCCTCAAACCTACGTTTTACGTTATGATTTCTTCTGGAACCATAATCATCAAAACCAATGTAATCTAATGCTTGAACGTTGAATACGTCATAATCAATATTCGTCCCGCGCGGAAGAAATTCATTATTAAACTTACATATTGTAACGAGATGGTTGGGATCATGGGCTTTCACAAATCTTGCCATTTCCTCTACCCAATTGAAAATGATTTCTTTAAAATCAGTTTCCGCAGGCCTATCAAAATCCCTTGTAGGCTTAACGGTATCCTTCCATTGTATTATTGTATTATCTATTTCGCCAAACAAATCATAAGCCGAAATATTGGTACTATATCCCCATCTTGCTATAATATAGCGTAATCTATTTTTGTAAAGTTTTTTGGCATCCAATTTTCCAAAGAAATCTGACAATGGACCATTAGAATAAAAACCCGAGCACACATTATCAATTATACCACCACAAGTAATTGAACTATCCCCGGGTTGATACTGTTTACGATAAGGGTGTGAGTTAAACCAGGCTCTAGTAAAATTTGAGCCATCCGTAGCAAACCTATTATCCATAACATAGTTTGGGCTATGCCAAAATTCCTCCCAAATCATATGAGTAAACAAGACATATATATCGCATTGCTCCGCAATTTTTAAAAGTTCGTCCAATTCCCACATGTGTTTTTGATGTGGATCATAATTTCCTGGTTCTTCAAATTCAACCCAATAGTTCACACCTAATGAAACTCGTGTGTAATTCCCTCTACCAGCTAAATTCTTTAAGTAGTTCCGAAGAAGATAATATTCGCCAGGATAAAAAGTATATCTGTTTTCATCTTGCTCACCAAGTAACCCATAGCCCACTGGAATAAATGTCTTAAGACTGTCATTACTAAATGAGAGGTATTTACTCCCTTGATTGAACTTTAGATACCCGTCACTCAACGATGTCGATACAGAAATAGACATAGCATCTGAAATTTGATAACTTCTTTCATGAGGAGTATTACGATAACAAGTAATGGTTACACTACAGGTATAGTCGCCCACTAAAGGAGGGGAAAATCGTGCCCTCCATCCATCATTTTCATTCAAGGGTATCCATTTCTCCGGGAGGTTTCCTGTGGATTGATTACCATCATTATCATATTCGAAATCTTTATAATAAAATCCCCATGTATCAAAGTTTCTCCCTGACTGTAAATGATGAAAAGTCAATTTAATATCAATGTCATCAAGATCATATGGGTTAGTAAATTTACTTGGGTAAATTCCGCTAGAAACATCTTCAAAAAATGCGTTAATATCATCATTTACGTTTACTGTTATTTGAGATAAGGGGTTCCAGGTGTCATCAAAATCATTTCTTATGGCAGTTATGGCTGGAATTGTTATACCAAATTCTATTTTTTCGAATTGTCGAAAATTACTATCTAGAGGCTCGAGAATATTTAAATTATTGATAAAAGCATGAAATTTTCCAGTAGAATCAAATCCCCCCGCATGAAACCCTTCTTGTAAATGAACTTTAACCCCAGCACTATAATTAACTTCAGTGCCATTAATATAGCTAACACCAATAGTATCAGATCGCATTATTCCCATACAATGATACTCAAAAGTGCCGAAGGAAATAATCCCAGATGCAGAATCTGCACAGGTTATTTGAGCAAGTGACACATTTACCCTCAAAACAATAAAAAAACATGCAGCAAACGATAACCTCATACTAACTTTTTACTCATTTATTTTACTAACTATAAGTGTGTTTAATTGTCTTCTCATGGTTTCGATTTGTTGCTGTTGTTGGATAGTATAAAGCGTTAGCTCTTCAATTTTTTTGAGCAATAACATATTCATTTCTGAAACATTAACCCCATTGTCTAAAACTTCCTTCGTTGAAGGAATCTCCGGTAAGTGTTTATTTTCTTTAATGAATTGTTCTATATAAGGCAATGGCAATAATGGGTAATCTTCTTCAAAAACATGATCAGCCCAAACATCAGCCTGAACAAAAATTTCCTTCGCTTTTAATGTGGCATTTATATGCGTAGTACCATCGTTATCTATCGCAAACATTGTCGTTTGAGTAGTATCATCGGTAACTTTCATTGAGTGAAAAACGCTTGTATAAGAGGGATTGCATATATAGTTAGTATCTGCGATATCTACGAATTTCCCTGATACAACTTGATTACGAACCTGTAACCCCTTATCTCCAATGAAAACATGATGATTCATTATTACTGTATCTGAGGTTTGGATCAGACCTGGACTGGAATCGTCCCATTGACAATAGCTGGCATTTGCTGTAAAAAATAGGATTAAGAATTTTGTTAAATGGAAAAACTGTTTCATATCGAGTTAAAATTTAGTAATCTCAACTCAAAATACAGTATTTATACTTATCAACAAAATTAAGGTTGATATTTAACTAGAAACAGCGATTCAATGTTAGCTATCTATTGCAGAAATCTTCCTTTCTGGTTATAAGCTTAAAATAAGTCGTCTATTATTCAATAAGGAGAAATAGTTTTTTTAGCCTTCAAAAACTACAAAAAAAGTCCCGACACTCCTTGTTGCTTGAGGTCGGGACACGAAACTTAGTAATGAAAAAGTTACTTCATTCTTCTTTATCGTTATGTGGAGCAGATTGGTCGTCGTCGAACGTCCAACCGCATTTTTGCCGAATTTGCTCTTTGTAGCGATCGCGCTCCTCGGGGCTCATGCCTTCCATTTTCTGGTGCCACTTTTGCCTCCAATGGCTATGCTTATCACCACCATGGCCGCCATGCTTATGGCTCCAACCATGCTTCAATCCACCAAACAATATCTTACTCAGCACCATAATGCCCATGGCTTGCCAATACCCCACTTCAGGACCATCAAACAAGTCGGGCACCAACCAGTTCCACAACAACATTACCACATAGGCAAACAAAAAGATCGCCATGGCAATGAAGAGCGCAAACTTGATGCATTGTGTCCAACAAAATCGTTTCATAGCTTGTAAATTTTATTGTTTAGAGTTGGCGGTCAACCATTGCAAAGCTCCGGGTGGTGTTCCATCCCCGAAGGGTGTCGAAATAGGTGTGTTTCCACCATTTTCCTGCGCAGCAACGTGCAGCGAAGCCTGCAATGATGACCAACTATAACTCTTCATACAATCGTCTTAATTTTTCGCGCAAGAACAATACCGCATATCGCTTTCGCGACAGTAACGTGTTCACCGAGGCTCCTGTCATCTCCGAGATCTCTTTAAAGCTTTTGTCTTCAAACTCGTGCCACACAAACACATTGCGCTGTTCTTCTGGCAGCTCAGCCAGCGCTTCTTCCAGCATTTCCCAAACCAGCGATCGCTCAAAAGCTACGTCTGGGCTGCCAGATAAATCGGGCAAGATATCCGCCAATCCCGGGGCCGCTTCATCTTCACTTCCTGCTATCAGGTACCTGCTCTCCGGAATGGGCTTTTTCTTGCGATAAAGGTCGGTAATCTTATTGCGCGCCACTGTAAATAGCCAGGAGGTTAACTGCTCCACCGGTTTCATCAACCGATAACTTTCCACCAACTGGTAAAACACGTCTTGCAAGATGTCTTCCGCATCTTCTTCTGCAGGCACACGTTTGCGGATAAACTCGAATAAACGCTTGCGCTCGCGTCTCACGGTTTCATCGATGTCGTGTTGTTGCTGGCTGTTCAACGTTACGGCTATTGTTTTTACCTTCTTCATCTACTGCATAGACGAACGGAGAGAAAGAATATTTTAAAGATGGGTAAAATAATTTGAAATGCAGTGGTTAAAAGATGTTAAACGAATTTTACCAGGGCGAAACGCAGTGAGTAGCATGAATAAAGAATAGGTTCTACCGTAATTTATTAAGAAGTATTGGGCGTTCTCCCTCGGTCTTCGATACAATGCTCTCTTCGTTCACATCACTCAGACACTCGGGGTCGGGCTGTTCGCTATTATCGCTACGCCTTGCTACAATGCCTTGTAGCCTTGTGCGGGGCTCCTGGTGTTGCCCCACCCAACGAACAAGCCTTAAATAGCATGGCGCACCGGATAGCCGCTGCTATCCCTAACGCAAAACGACTGATCTATTTTACCACCAATTGCTGTACCCACTTCCAATCATTCGCAGTTACATTAATGGCGTAAACACCCGGTGTCAAGTGCAACATTAATGGCCATTGATTAAGGCCAGTGGTGCCATTCATCATTTCCTTATATACTTCCTTACCCAGCGCATCATGCACCGTAAGTGTAAGCGGTTGCGGCTGTTTCAATGTCAATGCAATGGTGGTGGCATCGTTGGCAGGATTAGGATATACCTGTAGTACCTGTTGCTCCTCCTCTACTTCCTCTTCGCCTAAAGGTAAGTTCACCACAAACAGTATTTGCTGAAAAACATGGTCTATGCCGCCACCATTCGGAAACACATCTAAACGCACTTGCGCCATATACAACCCCGGTGTGGTTGGAATGGGCCAGGTCATTATTCCAGTAGTATAATCCACCAACATACCAATGTCGGTGCCATTAATGAGAGGCTCAGCATTGTAATACACCAAATCATTGTCGGGGTCGTACCACCCCGGATCGTGCACCAGGGTACCAGTGCCATTCACCCATACCACTGCTGGGGCCACCATCCTGGGCGAACTAAGGGTAAACAGCGAATCAAAATGCCAGGAGTAGTTGCAAATAGAAGGTTGAGTGGCCGAATTCGGAATGTTTTGAATGCCTGCTATTAAAAAGTTTTCGCTTAGCATCGCATCGTTTAATCCTCCAATTTGAATGTCTACATAATCGTAACGATAAATGCTGCCCGCAATTTGAGTTTGACTCACCAGCGGTGCATTCACCGAAATCCCTGCAAGTGGCCATTGCATATTTACAGTAGGATGACTCATGCCTAAACTTTGATCTACATACAAGCTGGCTGTAGCAATAAAAGTATCTGGCGCATGGTGATCCACTACTATGCTTGAAGTAAGAATGTCTTGCGCTACAGCAAACAAGGGCAACATGCTAATCAAAACAATGGCTATTTTTTTCATACTAACACTTAAAAATACCCTTCTAAAATAAATAATTGGGCGTACAGGTCATTACAAAGGTCAATGCCATTATTGGTTTGCTATGAACAATTATAACCCGTGGTTGTTATAATGATGTAAACAACGCCCTAATCATAGCGTTTTTCATAGTTAGTTGACCTGTAAACCGGCCTCTGTCGCGAGAGGCCGGTTTCGCTTTTCACAAAAAATTAGGAGATCAACCCCTTCACTTCATTCAGCGTTTCCCTTCTTCGCCTTCCCATCCATAGGAGGCTTCTTTTTCCCTCTCGATCGCCAATAGGCATCATTGTTAGGGTTCTTTTGCCTCGATCGGTTGTCCTTCATCTCCTTGTCATTTTTAGAGCCTTCAACACTTTGTAGTGGCTTCGTGCCTTTCAAGGCATTGTTCCCCTTTTTCTTTTTAGCATCTTTCATAACGTAAGATTTAAAATGGTTCATAAATGCTGGTCGGCAGGTATTCCCGATCATATCTCATGCCATTATCGAATATCGTATAAAAACGGTCATTGCGTCAGCAATTATTGCTGCCCCTAAGACAGGTTGGCAGATCATTTTTCCAAAAAAACAGCAAAATTGGCCCATTTTCACCAAAAACGCTAAAATCACAATTTCACAAATCACTCAAAATCAATCACTTAATATTTTCGACATTATTTTTTTCACTTTTTTTTGCACCGCCATGCAACCTTTTCACCCAAAAAGTAGTCTTAGTAGTGGTGTACGTTAATTTTGAGCTCAACCACAACCACACCAATTCGTTATTCTCGTCTCTCCCGGACTCACCGGTGAAGAAAACTAATGTTTTATCAATCTCTTAAAGTCCGGTTAAGAGTACTAATACTATTAATCATGTCTAAGTACAAAATCGTAGACTATGAGCTGGACGACAAGGATAACGATCAGATCATAGCATTATTAGACGAAGTAAAGGAGTTACTTCCTTTTGTCATCAATTTAACGCCAGAAGAGCGTCAAAGAGGCTTAAAAATCGGGGATAAGAACCTCGCGTTCAACACCAAGGCTATTGAATATGCCGCGGCTAACCCTGAATTATTACCTGGCTTTATTAACGTGGATGAACACTGCAATTTGTGGCAAGGTTACCAATGTATGGGCACCTTGTTGCGCAAAGTGTTAATGTTAGCGGAAACCATCGACGATACCCACATGGCCCTTGGTGGCAGGGTATATCGTCAAAACCTGGCCATCTATCGATCGGTTCAGGAGGCATCCAAAAACAACATCCCTGGTACCGATACGGTATCGGCCGATTTGAGCAAACTGTTCGCACAAAGTGTGAGCACGGCCGACATCAGTATTGATGAAGAAGGGCTTGGTGTAACTGCCAACACTGATGGGGAAGTAGAGTAACCCCAGGATCTATTTATTGAGAATGCTTCACCAGTGGTGAGGCGAGTTTAACGAAGCAGTACCTGCCTGTAATGGGTGGGTACTGCCTTTTTTGTAGCAAATGCGCTCAACATCGCTAAATCCAAGAATTCCGCTAAAACACTCGTTTTTTACGCCAACAGCGAGGTAAAAAAGGCCGGCCTCAATGTTATTTTCAATGCCAAAGGGTTGAATTAAAACAACTTGGTAGTCTATTACAATTGTTCCTACCTTTGCGCCCATGTTTAAACGCCCTGTCTTTTCCAAACGCAACATTCCGTTGTACATCCTGGGCATAGGGTTGCTGGTGTTTTCCGTTACCTGCGCATTTCGCACTGCACAATCCGACTTTAACGTACACCTGCATACTGCAGGTAAAATGACAGAGGGCCTTAACCTTTACGAAAAGCCCTTCATGGATGGGTCGCAATACTACTACAGTCCGTTTTTTGCCCTTGCACTTACCCCTTTTGCTTATGCAGGCAATTATGGACAGTATGTATACAACAATAACAACATTCCCATTTTAGTGCAAAAGGGGCAGTGGGTTGAATTGTTTTGGTTGTTCTTCAACATATTTTTCTTGTATCGCATTTGGAAAATCATGGAGAAAACATTTGATGTACGCCTATTTTCCAACCGGCAATACCTGTGGCTGTTCTTGTTTACACTAGCCTTTATTGCCCGGCCATTGGAATACAATTTCAAGCAAGTACAAATGACCATCTTCTTGCTATGGGCTTCGCTCGAAAGCATGCAGTTAATTTTTAGCGAACGTAAAATGGCAGGTGCTGCCTTGCTGGCCCTGGCCATCAACATTAAAATACTACCGGTACTGCTGCTGCCCTATTTGTTGTATCGTGGCGAATTCAAAGCCCTGGGCTATACCATTGTTATTGGAGCAATGCTCATCTTCTCCCCTGCCCTGTTTATTGGTTGGGAGTACAACATGCAGCTCCATGCCAGTTGGTTTCAACTCATGAACCCAGTGGGTAAGCTCAACATCAGTACCGACCACGAAGAGTTCTTTTACGGCTATCACGGCATTGCAGCACTGGTACAAAGTCTCTTTACTAATACCAACATCGATATCCGTACCCATGTGGTTGATCTTGGCTACGAAAAAGCCATTTGGATCGCCCATTCCATTCGATTGGTATTGGTGGGCATCACTTTTTATTTCTTACGCACCTGGCCCTTTAAGGCAGCTCATTCGGTACGCCAACGATTTCATGAAGTCGCTTATATTTTACTCATTACCCCATTGCTGTTTCCTCATCAGCAGAAATACGCCTTCTTTTATATGCTTCCGGCATGTTTCTTTATTGTACACACCCTTATTAACAATAAGGCCAGCCGCTTTCAGTTCATCACCAGGCGAAAGCACCATGCTATTATCGTACTTATGGTGCTGGTATTCTTGTTAACCACGGGCACCTCCGACCTGTTTTTGGGCAAAGAACTCAACTATGTTACCCAGTACTTAAAGCTGATTACCTATGGTGGGTTGTTGGCCATTGTACCTTTAATGATGGTGCGGCATAAACCAACTTAAGCAAGCATCGTTTTCAAATTGGGGCAACACGATCTTGAGTTTGGAACACTCGCTTTTAAAACCAGAAACAACATCACTTATAACACTCGCTTCTCCATGAGCATTCGCATTTCATAAAGCTGAAAAAAGGGGCAGTGCCCCCTTAAAAACTCACTTTATAACTCAGCACCGGCAATAGCGGCAACTGGTAACTTTTCACAATCGACTCTGTAGCATGGTCGTAATATTCATTCACCATGCCCTGGTTATTGGTGATGTTTTGAATGTCGAGCTTCAACTCAGTGGTGGTTTTCTTCCTGTTTCTGCGAATGCCAATGGCTACGTCCAGCTTAACGATATCATCGCCCTTTACCGAAAACGGATCAGCTTCATTTCGCACCACATCGCCTTCCACAATAGAAGCTTCCAAATCAATGGGGGTATACCGGTTGCCTCCAATCAGGGCCAGTTTAGTGTTTACAAACAAGGTTTTATGCTTGGCCTCATCGCCCACACTAAACTCCTTGCCCCCTAAAAAGTTAGCAATGTAATTGCCATCAAAAGAGCTGCTGCGCTCTACCCCATCGGCTGCGGTATACAACGAGCGGTACAACGATAAGGTGCTCATGTAGTAAAACCCCCGGTTAAAGTAACGCTCCAGGGTTACTTCCAGTCCGTAGTTGCTTCCGGTGCCATCATTGCTCAAAGTGCGTGTGGTAAACCAATCTGAAGCATTTAACAACGAATAGGTACTGCCTGCTTTATTTTCAATAGGCACATCGTACAATTGTTGGTAGTATGCCTCTGCCTTAACATGCGTAAACGGACTCAACATACGCTCATACCCCAGTACATAGTGCCTTGCTTTTCCCAACCCCAGCGATCGGTTCGGGATGGTAAACGAACCATCGGGTTGCCGCTGTTGTGCCAGGTAAATAGATACACTCTCTGCCTTGCTGTGTACACCAAACCCAGCGGTGAGGTATTGATTTTCTTTCAACTCCCAACGCAAAGCTGCCCGTGGCTCTATAGAGGTATTGTTGTTCAACAAATAATGCATATAATGCATGCCGCTTACCATCGAAACCGTTTCGGAAATGCGGTATTTCCAACTTACAAATGCTTGTGCATTTTCCGCATTGCCTTCCTGGCTAAGGGTAGGTTCCAAACGGTTGCTTTCAAAATTCCAGTAGTGGGCAATAACATCAAATCCGGTACGGGTAAAAATAGCACCTGTTTTAAGCTTATGCCTTGCATTGAGCTTATAGTTAAGGGTAGTAGCTCCTTTTAAAAAGGTCCTGTTAAAGTCGTCGTTAGCTACGTTATACAACTGGTCATTTTCATTAGGAATATCGTAAAACGAAGCCGACGAGGTGGTGGCTGCAGATACCGTGGTTTTTAAATAGGCCTGTTCGTTCATCAAATAGGTATGCGACAAGCCCACTACCCCTAATTTAGCCTTCATTTCTGCTTTCCAAAGTGGTTTTGTTTCATCGTCTTCATTCATTTCTTCCTGGGCAATGCTGCTTTGTCCTCCCAACCCAAAAAGCGAAAAAACGTGCGCATTGCCTGCGGGCAACAACACCTTAAAAGAACCGTCCTGATACTTGGGAACCCCACCAAAATCAACCACACCCAAATCGTCTAACAACGATAGCGTAGAGTATCGATAGTTCACCAGGTACGACCCCGAATACCCCGGCTTAAAAGGACCTTCAAGGGTAACATCAGTACCCAAAATGCTGGCAGTAGCCGAATATTCGCGGTGCTCGTTGTTTCCATTCCGCAACTTCATATCAAACACCCCCGAAGTAGCATTGCCGTATTCAGGAGAAAAAGCACCGGTGTAAAAGTCGGAATTGCCCAACATGTTGCTGTTCAGCGCATTGATGGGGCCTCCAGTAGCACCTTCGTTAGCAAAATGATTGGGGTTGGGAATTTCAATGCCCTCTAAACGCCACAGCACCCCACGTGGAGAGTTGCCCCGCACCACAATGTCGTTGTCGCCCTCAGCATTGCCATTTACACCCGCAAAAGAAGATACCATTCGGGCAGGGTCATCAATAGCACCAGCATAACGTTTGGTTTCCTCCACCGAAAAAGAACGGGCACTGGCCAACGACATGTCGTTCAACACTTCCGAGCGATCTTGTGTAGCCGTAATTTCTATGCCTTGCAACATGTTGATGGCCTCCAGCATGTCTACATTCAATACCGTTTCTTTTCCCGATACCACCAAAATATTGGGCATTACTTTCTCTTCGTAGCCTACAAAGGTTATTTTTATGTCTACCCTCCCTGTAGGCACATTTTCAATCCTAAAGTTTCCTTGAATGTCGGTCACTGCCGCCAGCAACGGATCGCTGTTTAAAATAATCACATTGGCTCCCGGCAAAGTGGTTTTAGTGTCTTGATCGATAATGGTCCCCCTTACGGTTTGTGTAAGTTCTTGTGCATTTACTATTCCTACCATACCGATGAGCAGGAGGAGGTGCATTAATTTCAAAAGTTGTTTCATTGCTTTATTGTTTCAATTGTTTTTGTTGAAGGATTATAAGTGTAGTCGCAACCCAAGGTTAAACCCAGGATACGTTACTACAGTGCGGTTGTTATGGATCTGTGTCGATGTACTCCAGGGAACCAATTCATCTGCATTGGTAGTTGTTTCATGGACAAACACATTGAAGTTAGGGCCGGCAAAAAAGGCTACCTTATCGGTATAATTGAAGGCCAGGCTGGTGTTGAACTTTCCGTAGAAATTCCAATCTTCATCATCTTTCCAGCTATCGGGCACAATGGTGTGGAATACGGCATCAATATCGAGGTTCCATCGTTCGCGCAAACCTAGTTGTGTTCCTACTCCGTAGCCTATGGTCCATTGTGGGCTATCGGTGGCCCAGCGAGCACCGACAGCAAAGATGTTGTAAAATCTTTTCGTACCGGTTTTAAAGGTGAGTACCGATTGAAAGGTTTCGTTGCCACTCAACTCCAACACATGATATCCACTTTTTACATAGCTGAAAAAGCCAACAGGTACTCCAGTTGTAGAATCAGCAAAGTTGAGTACTCCCAGTTGAAGTCCTTTTACTTTTTTGGCGTAATTCACCAGCCCACCAATTTGAGTACCTGTTTCTTTCATCGCCACATTGGCAAAGCCTCCCACCTGTAATCCCTTGAATTGTTTTAAAGCGACATTGCAAAAACCCGCCCATTGAACTCCACTACTATTTCCTCTAGTAACATTGCCGAGACCAGCCCATTGCATGCCTTTTGTTGTGTTAGAATAATTGGTAAATCCCGACCACTGAACGCCCTTCATAGAGTCGGTGCAAACGTTGCTAAATCCTGCCAATTGAACTCCTTTCACATTTCCGCGAGTAACATTGGCAAAGCCTCCCAACTCTACTCCATTTAAACCACCTGATGCCCCTACAAAAAGGTTGAGCGACACATTGTTTTCGAATTGGGTAGAAGCAATGCCGTTAGAGCCTACCGGATAAATTAACGTAAGCTGAAAAGGCTTTGTTTGTTGTTGATCGAAGATATCCTGCTCTTTTTGTTGAGCAGTAACCATATGAATTCCTAAAAATAGCAGCGTAAGCAAACACATTGTTTTCATAGTTTTTGTTTTGATGAACTATAACTATGACAACTGTCTCTTGAAATACCCCTATGCCTTTTCGAAAAAAAAGTGTTTTTTTTTGAATCCCTTAATGGGCAAGGAAAAGAAAGGATTGCTTTTTAAAACCGGAAGGCTGCCCGGTACCCTACCCACATCCTTACATTGGTCATTCCCGATGTTTGATCGTAAAAGGGTGCGGTGGTAAGATCGGTGGCATATACCTCTTCAGGGTTAACTGTTCTTCTCACATGCACGTGCAGTACCGGACCTGCATTAATGGAGGTTCGAGGGGTAAATTGATATCCGGTAGTAAGGTTCAAATCGTTCAGCAGGTTCAATCCATCTACCCAACCGTTGGTAGTATGCACGCTATTGCTGATGGCTTCTACATTGCCATACAGTTTTTTTCCCATCTGAAATTGGGTGCCCAACCCATAACCATAGGACCAAAGGCGTTCTCCTGAAAGGCGATAACCAACACCTATAATGTTGTAAAACCGGGGTACTCCGGTTTTTAACCACAAGCTACTATGCATAGCATCGCCATAAGCTACTTCAAACCGACGGAATCCTTTTTTTACAAAGCTAATTAACCCTATAGGCACCCCTCTTGAAACAGTGTCTGCATAGTTAAACACTCCTATTTGCCCGCCCCTTAACGTTTTAGTATAATTGAATACCCCAGCAATTTGAACGCCTTTAAACGTTTTTCCAGTAGTAACGTTAACGATACCCGATACTTGTATGCCACGCATCTCTTTCGTGAAATTTCCCACTCCAGACAACTGCATGCCATGTGCACACTCCGAAGAATTAATTATTCCCGACACTTGAAAGCCGGCTGCTGTATCGGTCACTATGTTGGCAAGTCCTGCCATTTGTACCCCGCTGGCTTTACCACCAACAATATTTCCAATTCCTCCCACTTGCACGCCCTTTACTTCATTTCGCACCATATTAAGCCCTCCTCCTAACTCTACTCCAGCAATGCCATACGAATAACCGGCAATGATATTTAATGCGTTTTTATTGGTAACCATCCCACTCAATTGCGTAGTGGCTCCCGAAACCGGCAACAACGATAAGTTGAAGAACCGTTCCTCCACCAACTCCACATTGCGGGCATTTATAAACGCTTTTTCATCTAACATAAACTGTACAATTCCAATCGAATCAAAGGCTGTCGCTTCTATTTCTACCTCCATTTTTGGGGTAAGTGTAACATTAATGGGAAGTGGATTGATGCGCGAAACACGAATCATGGTATCGCGGTAATGTGCTTTAGAAATGGCCAAATTCACGTAACCACTTTCATCCGATACTGGTAAGCTAAAGGCTCCGTCTTCTTCTGTTAAGGTGGAAGTAAGTCGCTCTACTTCGTATACCGTTACATTCTTAATCACCTCAGCTGTTCGAGCATCTTTAATGCTACCCATCACCTGATACCTTATTTTTTCTAACCCTTTTGCCCCTCTGGCTTTAATGATGACATAACTGCCCCTTTGCTGAAACAAAAAATCGTTGCCCAGTATTTCGTGCAACAAATGCTTTACTGTTTGGTTCCTCGATACCAGGTTAATTTTTTTATCTACTGGAAGGCTGGTAGGGTTATACGAAAAGTAAAAATGACCGGCATCGCTTATTGCTGTCAGTGCATCTTCTACAGTAACATCCAACAACGAAATGGAAACTTTTTTCGAGAGATGATGTTGCCCCACAGCAGTGCTGGCCCAACAAAGCAATAAGATGATAATGGTGTTAACACCCCGAACCATTCAATGTAATGTTTGCTCCCGACCGTGTAATGGTTAAATCGAATTGAATGGAGAGTAACTCCAATACTTCATCCACTGTTTCTCCTTCAAACACCGCAGTAAGTCGGCAATTCCCAATGGCATCATTGGCCAACACAATGGTAGTACCATAGTGACGGTTCAATGTTTTGATGACCTCTGCTAACCTTGTTCGTTTGAACTCCAACGTTTTCGTTCTCCAAAACTGATCGTTACGATTGGCTGTTTCAACAATGTTCAATGCTCCGGTTTGCTTGTAATAAACACCTGTCATTCCAGGGGTAAGAATAATCTCATTTTCCCGATGCGTTACAGCTACTTTTCCAGTAGCCACATACACCACCGTGCTGTCACAATCTTTCGTGGCATTTACATTAAATGAGGTTCCCAACACAGTGATGGAAACTGCTCCAGCATCCACCACAAAGGGTTGCGTAGTATCGCGTACTACCTCAAAAAAGGCCTCTCCTTCCAATGCAACTCGTCGGGCGTCACGATCAAAACCTTCGGGATAGGTGAGCACTGCATGTGCGTTTAATGCCACTGAGCTACCATCCGGCAGTGTTTGTTCTATCGGAGTATTGGCGGCAGCTATTTCTAACTGTGCAGGGCTTAACAAAGACTGCGCTAACCATGCTCCTCCCAACAACAATACAACTGCTGCTGCAACACGCCAAACCTTTGCCAACGAACGTTTGGGGCTTGTCGTTTCTGCTTCAATTCGACTGTTGAGTTTTTCCCAGGCCTTATCTGTATCCACCTCCACTGCTGGTGCATCGTTTAATGCCCCTAAATCTTTCCACACCATGGCCAATCGTTCAAATTCCAATTGGTTGTCTTCCGACTGACTAGCCCAATTTTCAATTTGCGCTACCTCAATGGCTGTTGCCTCTCCAGCAAAAAACTTTGCGAATAAGGCTTCATCGATATGGTGATTGTTATCGTTGTTCATGGTTGCTTATACTTAAGACAATCGAATGCATCATTACCCCTATTCCATTTATAAAAATTGTATAAAAATGAGCAATGGCACATAAGGTCCCAATGCTTCTCGCAATTGTTTCAATGCCTTTCCCATTTGGTTTTCAACTGTTTTTACAGAGATGTCGAGCTGGGCCGCAATTTCTTTGTACGATTTGTCTTCGTACCTGCTCAACAAAAAAACGGCCCTGCACCGTTCGGGCAAACTGTCGATGGCCTGATCTATTTGTGTTTTCAACTCGTCTAACTCCAGCGCATCGTCTTGACGCAAAAATTGATCTTTCGCTAACTCTGCTGCCCGCCATGCTTGTTCTACCTTTTGGTGTTTAAGATAATTGAGGCAGGCATTGCGCACTGCTCCGAACAGGTAAGATTTTAAGCTGGTATTGATATTGAGGGTATCGGCTCGATTCCAAATTTTATAAAACACCTCTTGTACCACATCTTCAGCAATCGCTGTTGCCTGCACATACCTCGTAGCAAAAGCCACCAACCCCTCGTAGTGCTCTCGAAAAATTTGCTCAAAAAAGGCTTTGTCTTTCGACTTTAATCGTGCTATGATGAGTTCGTTGGTGATGCTGAAATTTTGTTGCAAAAGTAGGCATTAGAAATGAAGTAGAAACTACCCAACAACACTCCTTTCCGCAGACCTATACAATAGTCAATCCCTCAGCAACGAACTGCGATGATTATTGTCCACCTTTCTTCCAATGTTCTTTGATGAGTTTAATGGCGGTGCTTTCCATCTCCATTAAAAAATCGATGCCTACTGCAACCGGGCCAAATATAATTTCAGCGAAGTTGAGGGTTACTCCTTGCAAGTCAAACAGGCTAATGTTGCCAGCCCCGCCATCGGCTTCTACCCCACCACCAATAATGGGAATATCAAAATCCAGTCCGGCACCAAAACCTATACCCACATCGGCACTTACGGCTAATCCTCCTTGCAAACTGGCAGCAATGTGCACATTGGTACCAAAATCAATCTTGCAGGGCAATCCTTTCAAGATGATGTTTAAGAAGTTTTTGTAAATGCGCATGCCGGCCAAATGAATGGCCATGCCCCAAACCACATCGTGGCGTACATTGCCAATGCCGTTATCCCAATTCCACTCCAGCATGGTGTCTACTGTTTCCCAATCGAGCTTGGGCAAATGATCGCCCAGGTGCTTGATGGTAGCATCGGGTAAATGCTTCATCAATGGCAATACATCCTCCACAAAGTTATCGGCAATCAAAGGGAAATCAATGCCCAGGTGGTTCACCAATTTATTGGTATTGAGCACCACATCAATGAAGTTCTCCATCAACCCGGCTTCGGCTGTTGAGCGATCGAATTCCCCATCGTTGATGGGGTTAAACTTCTCGCCCCCAAAGGTTAGTAAATGATCGATCTCATCTCCTACCCAGTCTACCATGGCATGCACGCCTTTTCCTGCATCGCTCAGCAATTCTTTTTCTACACGTATGTGCTGATCTAGCAGGTTTTCGAAGTGATCTTTTTCCAGGTGAATGTCGAACAAGGTTTTTCCGCCCATTTCTTCGGCCGTTTCCTTTAAGCGGCTCGATAAATGCCCTACTGTACCTGCCACCTTAAACGCTTCATCCAACGGTGCCAACAAGTCGGGCTTACCATCTTTTTTGCCAATGGATCCCGGTATTAAAGCAGGGTCATGCTCCTTCAAGCTACCCGTTCCCTTAGCCAGTGTTTTTGATGTTTCCACGTTTTTTAAGTGCCAGTCTCCGCCTGTGTCGCCATCGCCTTTAATCGTATTAGAAGCCATCACCAAACGGCCGTTATTATCTAATACTACCAGGGTGGTGAAACCTGCATAATTGGGCAGCGACCAGAAGTAATCACCAGTCATATCCGTGTCAAAAAACTTCCCCTTGTTCGTGCTCCATCCAATGCCCCAACGGCCGTCACCCCAACCATAACCCAGGTACATTTTGCCGTCGTTAGGGATATAACCAAACATGTTAACCCTACCATCTGCACCACAGTTCACCGAATAGTAGGTGGTAGAGCTATAGGTATTCCCTCCGTCATTCTCGTTCCACTTGCTGCCCGGTTCTTTTTGTACCCACTGTATCACTTCACCCTTTTCATTAATTGCAAACAAATGCAAACAGCCTACGCCATTCTTCACCAGCTGTAGTTGCCTGTAATCGCCCGGCCAGTTGATGGAGTCGCCTGCCACAAAGGTGTTGTCATCTTTTTGAACAATGGAAACCAGCCCAGGTGCTTTCCCCCCAGAATAAGCTCCTGTATTGGGTGCTCCCCATACCTGCACCTTGCCAGCAGCATCCACCGCAGCCTCTACATTAATCATGTGACCAGGCGTGGAAACAGCATTAAAGTCAATGGGCGTGTTGGGTGCTTTTTGCCGCATCCAATACACATTGCTTCCCCTACCCATGGAGTAAAACACATGCAGGCATCCCTTTAAATCTTTGCATAGCGTATAATCACCAATGAGGTAACTGGTATCAGGGTTGGTACCTGTAGCACCACCTTGCCAATCTCGAGAGCTGAGCACATTGGGTGCCTTTTGATGAGTTTCGTAAATAACGCCTGAAGTGCTTTTAAGCACCACATTGATGCGTCCATCTTGCCAGGTATCTACCTCAAAACCACTGACACCTTCCCATACACGTTCTGCATCGTTCCAGGTGTTGTTAGCAATGTCGGTTTGCACGTAATGTACCAGATCTTTAGCACTGTTAATCCCAAATACTTCTAATCGCCCATCGGCATTGGTGATGGCCTGAATGGACCGCATATTTGCTTTTTCTTTAATGAGCTGCCAGTTGGTCCAGCCATCAAACGAGGGGTGTAATTCGGTTGCTTTCATGTAATAAAAGGTTGAGGAGAACAATCAGTTAACTGGCCCATGCGCCATAGGTGTCGATAAAAATGCGCATAATGGAAAGAGGAATGCCTATGATAAAAAGTAAGATGCCTCCTACCAGTCCTCCTCCCTTAAAAATGGTGGTATACGACGAGCCTCCTGCACCGGTATTGGCATCGGCATCGGCTTCCACAGTACTGGAATCTTCACCGCCACGCACCAACGCTTTAATGAAATCAACCAACCCCACGCTTACATCAAAACTAATGGTGTGTAAGGTGTGCATGATGAAAGATTTAACACTGGCTACTAGTGCTTGAGTGATGATGAGCTTATCGTAGCGCAAGCCGTTGGCCTTCCAATCGTTGTAAAAGGCTTTGATCTTATCGAAAAATGCGAGGATGTTTTTGAGGTTAAAGATGGATGTTAGTTTGTGCCAGATGGCAGAGGGGATGCCTGTAACAATATCCAACACCTTGCCCATTTCTGCTTTGGAAGGCAGGAAGTCTATGGCCCGACCCGATACTTCTTGCTGCAAGGCATTCATGTCGTGCAATACATCTCCAAAATCATTGACTGCGTTGGTGAAATCTTCTTTACTCACCTCCTCGGCATTCTCCCACTGTCGCTGTAAGAAATGGAACGCATCCTGCTCCATATCTACTGCTTTTTTAGCCACATTTACTGCCATCTCTGGCAAGGCTTCTAAATCAGAAAGAACAGTCGCATAAATTTTATGCAGTTGAATGATGCGCTCCACCTGGAAGATCGCATCCATGCCTTCATCTGCTGCTTTTTGAGCCAACACTTTTAACCCATGCATAATGGCAGCACCAAAATGCTTAATGTTGTCCCACAATGCCGACAAATCACTACTTTCATGAGCAATGCCTTCTACCACATCTTTTAAATGGTGGAAAAAATCTTCGGTGGCACCTAAAAAACTGTCGGCCAACCCTTTCAATTTGCCAGCATCTTTATACAAGCTGTCTTCCAGGTTATTCACCTCTCCCTTCATCATACCAATCACGTTGTTCAGGTGGTTCAGTTTATGCTCCAGGTGGTCTACCTTCACCAATAAGTCATTCCATGTACCTTCAGCAACACCTGCAGCAACATGCCCTCCTTTGCTGGTGATATCATTCAATCCATTTTTTACGTGATGTAAGATGTGGCCAGCATCGTGGCCAATGGTGTGGGCCACATGCCCCAGGTCGTGAAGAAAACTCATAAGTTTGGTTTTTAGTGATTCAATAGCGGAGTATCTCTACCTTGCTGCATTAAAATTAACAAACATTTGTGCAATTTCATGCACAACAACTTAACCGTCCCCTCACTGTCCCCCTCCAATAAAACACATTGATCGAAAACCGCTTCACAATGCCGCAACATTTCCTTATTTTGGTGGCACTAATTGTTGCCAACCAATTTCAATTTGAGCTACCTTAAACCATACCTCCTCCCTGGGTGCATTGTATTGTTATTGCCATTATTAGGCATGGCACAGCCCAGGTTAGACAGTTTGTGGAATGCATGGGAAGATGAAAGCAAGTCCGATACTGCCCGCCTCAATGCACTACAAACATACGTTTGGCAAGGCTATTTGTTTTCGAAACCTGATAGTGCTTTTTATTTTGCCGACATGCTATATGATTTTGCTGAAGCACGCGACTTGAAAGGACATATGTCTTCAGCCATTAACATCAAGGGAGTGGCCTCTTCTATAACCTCTGACAATGAAGCAGCATTGGAGTATTTTCAACAATGCCTTACCCTCAATAAGGAAGCACACGATAGCAGCGATATAGCCTCCTCCTACAATAACATTGGCCTTATCTATAAGATAATGGGGCAATACAAAGAGGCGATTGAGATGCATCAGAAAGGATTTAAAATGGCAAAAGCTGTTAACGATCAAAAGATCAGCTCTGTTTCGTTGCTTAACATTGGGGTTATTCACTACAGCCAAAGCGACTTTCCTAATGCGTTAGATTATTTCTTGCAAGCCCTGGAGGTACAAGAGCAAATTGACGACAAGCGGGCCATGGCTGCTTGCTTAAACAACATTGGCAGCATTTACCGGCAAACCGAACAATTAGACAAAGCTTTGGAATGTTGGGAACGTAGCATTGTGATGCGAGAAGCCATCGGTGACCTGAGTGGCAAAGCCTCTAGCTTAAATAACCTTGGGCTTACTGTATTGGATATGGGCAACGACAGCCTCGCCTTTGAATACCTAACACAGTCGTTAAAGTTGCACGAACAAATCGGTGATTTAAGGGGTCTTGGGCAAGCCTACAATAACCTTGGGTTGTATTATAACCGGCAAAACAATTTTAATAAAGCCATGGAGTACTACCAGCAAGGACTCACTTTAAAAGAGGAGGTTGGGGACCGTAAAGGACTGAGTAACGGTTGGCATAACCTGGGATCGGTATATAAGAATAAGGGAGACTATAAAACAGCCATCGAATACGGACTTCGTTCTTTGGAGTTGGCTAAGGAGTTGAACACTTTGCAAACCATAAACGATGCTGCCGGCCTGTTGTATGGTGCATACAAAAGTACCGGGCAATCCAAAAAAGCACTGGAAATGTATGAATTGCACATTCAAATACGCGACAGCATTGATAGTGAGGAAAACCAAAAAACCTTGATTCGACACGAGCTGCAATACGCTTACGACAAGCAACATTTGGCCGATAGTTTAGCTTTTGTACAACAACAAGAGTTTGATGCTTTGGAACATCAGGCGGAGCTAGAACGAGAAGCTAAGCAGCGGTACATGTTATACGGTGGCATTGGAGTATTGGTATTGTTAGGAGGAATGATTTTTATTGGTTACCAACGCAAACGCAAAGACAACGAAATTATCAGCATCCAGAAACAAGAGGTAGAACTACAGAAAGAACTGGTAGAAGAAAAGAACAACGAAATACTCGACTCTATCACTTATGCCAAGCGCATTCAAGAGGCCATCCTCCCCCCCAATCGATTGGTGAAAGAGTGGTTGCCCAACTCGTTTGTATTGTATCAACCCAAAGACATTGTGGCAGGTGACTTTTATTGGCTTGAAAGCATTGATGACACCATTATTTTTGCCGCTGCTGATTGCACCGGGCATGGTGTACCAGGAGCCATGGTAAGTGTGGTGTGTCATAATGCGATGAACAGAGCGGTACGCGAATTTGGCTTGCATGAACCTGGGGCTATTTTAGATAAAACCCGAGAGTTGGTGGTGGAACAATTTGAAAAAAGCAATAAGGAGGTGAAAGATGGAATGGACATCGCTTTGTGCACATTGAAAGGCACTACACTGCAATATGCTGGAGCTTACAACCCTTTGTGGATTACTCGCAATGGAGAAATTCTGGAAACCAAAGCCAATAAACAGCCCGTTGGGAAAGTAGAAGCTCCTGAACCATTCACCACCCATACCGTTGCATTGGAACCAGGTGATGCCGTTTACATTTTCTCTGATGGTTATGTGGATCAATTTGGCGGAGAAAAAGGCAAGAAATTTAAGGTGGCTCAATTCCGTCATCTGTTGTTGTCCATTCAAGATAAAGACATGGACGCCCAACGTACCATTATCCATCAAACCTTTACCACCTGGCAAGGCGATTTAGAACAAGTAGATGACGTTTGTGTAATCGGAGTTCGTATTTAGCGAACGAAGATGGTCATCTCGAACTTGTTGAAGGAGGTGCAAAGATGTGACCCAAACCAAGTGGTTGGGGCAGATACTATTGTAAAAAAATTACCTGATCACGCTGAACTGCTCTCGAACTATTCCTTGCTCTGTTTTAAGTACAAGTAAGTACATTCCCTGCCTCCAGTCTGCCACATTAAATGAAAAGGTATGGTTCCCTTGTGCATGCATACCACTGCCTAAATGGGCTACACGCTGACCTGCACTATTGTATACCTCCATCTCAATAGCGGTAGCTTTCGACAAGGTTAGGCTTACCGAAGCGTAGTTGTTTGTCGGGTTGGGATACAACATCAACTCTTCCACCACATCCATCTCCGGCACCTGTGTAATAAAAATGCAGGCAGAAGTATCAATGCATCCATTGAGGTTAATTTCAACAGCATAGTAGCCTACAATAGGAATCACTAATTCTTGATTGGTTGCTCCAGGAATAGCATTGTAGCCCCACCCACAACTCATCCATTGATAGGTGGCACCCTGGGCATTGGCAATAAGAGTGTCAGCGTTGATAGAGACAGTGGTGTCCAATGCCTCAATGGTCAAATCAACAATAAGTACACTATCACAAGAACCAGAGCGTCCTAACGTTTGCACATAAATTCCAGAAGTATCATAAGCAATGCCATTAACGGTATAATCATTACATCCGGTTACTTGTTGAGTTGTGATGGCAGTTGGGGTGCAAGGCCTGGAACGATAAATAAAACCATCACTAAGCGTACTTTGAGGTGTTAAAGAGTAAACTCCGGGGCCTGGATCAAAATCTGTTGTTACCTCAAACTCTCCAACAACATATAAATTAGCCCATGGATCTAAAGCCATATCACGCCCCCTGCAATAATCTCCCTGGAAAGTTTGTACTCCAAGAAAATCGCCATGTGTTCCCAGTTTTTGGATAAAGGAATTGCCATACCAGTTTCCTTCAAAATGAGTACCTGGCCCGGGGTCAAAGTCAACGTTAGAACCATAGGTTCCCATAATGTAGGGATTGCCAATTGAATCAACCACCAATCCTTCAGCGGTAACATCTTGTATAATGCCCCATTGATATTCATTGCGATGATTCATTTTACAAATAAACGTGCCATAACCATTGAACCATGCTATATCCTCCCCATCAGTCATGTCAAGATCTATTCCCTCAACGACCTGTCCTACCACAAAGGTATTTCCAAGTTTGTCTTGAGCCAATGCCCTGGCATGACAATTTGCTGAAATGCCTGTGCTCAACGATCTAACAACAAAAAAATCTTCAAAATCCCCCCCATCATCTAGCTGTAAGAGATAGGTGGATCTACTTCCAAAACCAACATCTTCAAGAAATTGTCCGGGACCAGGGTCTACATCAACCATAGAAGGAGCACCACTAATATTGCCAAGCACATTCACCGATCCATTTTTAGCGACAACAATGTCTTGAGCATCAAGGTACTCTCCCCCCTGCTGAACCAGCCATTGGAAGTTTTTTGCACTGTCCAGTTTAAGTACAAAACCATCTGTGCCAGCTGCAAAAAAATAAGAGGTATCAGGGCCAGGATCAAAATCAACAATCGAAGCAAAAGCTCCTACAACATATACATTTGAAGCGTCATCCGTAGTAATGGCTCTCACATCTACTCCACCATAGTTGATTACCCAACGAAAATTTCCAAGGTGATCTAATTTTAAGAGTACGTGTATAATTCCACCTCCACCCAATACCTGAGTACCTGAGCCAGGGTCAAAATCTGTAAACGAACTAAAATATCCAAGAATAAGTACGTTTCCTTGTTTGTCTACCACTAAATCATCTATCGTAGCAGAATATCCTACACTCGTAAGGGGCTTCCCCCAAAGATAGGCTCCCGAGCTATCAAACTTTTGAATGTATGCACCACGGTATCCAATAAAATCGTAGGCATCAACCCCAGGCCCCGGATCAAGGTCAAGCACACCATTGCCAAAGCCTACGGTATATACATTACCAGCACTGTCAACATGAACGGCTTCAATGTTGTTTCTCCAGCCATTGCCCATAGGGTAAACCCAGTCCAATAACTGACCAAAAGATAATTGTGTTAAAAGCAGGATGGATAAAGTAGCAGCAACACGAATACTACTTTTCATAATGATTGGTTTTTTACAAGATAGCAAAAAAATCAGATGTCTTGTTCCCAGGGTATTTGACCAATTAATTGGAAAGCTTGAATAAAAATCAGGCAGGTTTATGGAATTTCTTTTTCCTTCTCCCTATAGAGTGACAATACACTCACCCACCCATTTATTCATTAAAACCTTAAACTATGAATCGAATTCGTATTGCACTGCTATGTACCATTGTTTGTTCTATTACCGTTGTTTCTTGTGAAATGGGGAGAATGCATTCTCCTGCTTATCGCTCTGTAAGTGTGGTGCCCAGGTCGGTTACCCCTACCCCACATCAAACCGCTCCACCAACAGTTGGTGAAGACATCACACACAACACTGAAACATACGACTATATCGTAGAAAACGAGTTTGTAGACGCCATGAACACCCCGCTATCTACCTTCTCTATCGATGTGGATGCAGCTGCCTACAGCAATTTTAGACGATTCATCAACAGTGGAACTCTACCTCCTAAAGATGCTGTACGCATTGAGGAATTTGTAAACTATTTTGATTACGATTATCCACACCCCACTGATGAGCACCCTTTTTCTATAACAACGGAATTAGGAGAATGCCCATGGAATCCCAACAACCAATTGGTGCATGTGGGGTTACAAGGAAAAAAGATGAGTGCCGAAGACCTGCCTCCCAGCAACCTGGTATTTTTACTCGATGTATCGGGATCGATGCAGGCCTATAACAAATTGCCTTTGCTTAAATCGGCATTCAAACTACTGGTCAATCAGCTCAATGAAAATGATCGTGTATCTATTGTAGTGTACGCTGGGGCTTCGGGCACTGTGCTCCCTCCTACACCTGGTAACAACAAACAAAAAATTTTGGAAGCCATTAACCAACTGGAAGCTGGTGGCAGCACTGCGGGAGCTTCAGGCATTAAACTGGCCTATAAAACCGCTCAGCAACACTTCATGCCCAACGGCAACAACCGAGTTATCTTAGCTACCGATGGTGATTTCAACGTAGGCGTTTCTAGCGATGGTGCGCTGGTACGGCTTATCGAGGAAAAACGAGAAAGTGGTGTTTACCTCACCGTACTTGGTTTTGGTATGGGTAACTACAAAGACAGTAAAATGGAAAAGTTGGCCGATAAAGGCAATGGCAACTATGCCTACATCGATAACATTGCCGAAGCAAAAAAAGTATTGGTGACCGAAATGGGAGGCACCCTCCATACCATTGCGAAAGATGTAAAGATTCAGGTAGAATTTAATCCTGCACAAGTAAAGTCGTACCGATTAATAGGCTATGAAAATCGTTTGCTGAACAAAGAAGACTTTAATGACGACACGAAAGATGCTGGAGAGTTAGGCATGGGACATAGCGTCACCGCTTTGTACGAAATTGTTCCTGCCAACAGTACCTCTGAAACGGCTCCGGTAGATGCGTTAAAGTACCAAAGCAGTAAGCTTACAAAAACAGCGAAACAAAGCAATGATGTAATGACCATCAAATTTCGATATAAACCTCCAACAAGCGATGTGAGTCAACTAATAGTTAATACCCTTCACAACAACAGCAAGTCAATAGAAAGCACCAGTGAGGATTATAAATTCTCTGCTGCCGTAGCCGAGTTTTGTCTGCTCTTACGCGATTCCAAATTCAAAGGAAAGGCCTCTTACCAACAAGTTTTGCAACTGGCCAATACAGGCAAGGGGCATGATTTGAATGGCTACCGTGCAGAGTTCATTCGTTTGGTAAATGCTTCGGAGTCATTGTTGTTAGCACAAGTAAAAAAGGATTAATGGTACCGTGGTCTCTTGCTGCATTGGGTAATGCCACTTTTAATTGTCGCAAACCCTTTCCTTTTGTCCATAGTGAGTCGTGGATTATACGTTATCTATGTAACGTAAATCAACACAAACATTAAAACCACAAAACCATGAACAATCCAAAATTTGAGCTTTTTTTAGGAAAAGACGATGAGTATTACTTCAGGCTAACGGCAAAGAATGGACAAACCATCCTTACCAGCGAAGGGTACAAAGCCAAAGGTGGAGCATTGAACGGTATCGAATCGGTAAAAGAAAATGCCCCTGATCCAGAACAGTACGAACGCTGTGAATCTGGAGACCACTACTATTTCCTGTTAAAAGCTAAAAACCGTCAAACCATTGGGCGCAGTGAAATGTATAACTCTGTAGCTGCTATGGATAATGGCATTGAATCGGTCATGGAAAATGCTCCTATTGCTCCTATCGATGACCAAACTGATTAATTGATAATTGACCTATTAAAAAAGCGCATGTCATTTTGAACTTGTTTCAAAATCTTGCGCTTTTTTTATGGTAAGATCTTATCCCGTTCTTCGGGAGTGGGCATTCTACAAGTTTCACGCTTGCCAAACCATTTCAATCTATTTTTGGCAATGAATTCATACAAGGCATTTCGAATAAATGAAGGAATAATAAAAAAGATTCCCATCAATTGCCAGCCTCGCCCAATCAACAACAACAATTTAAGAATTGCTGTAGAACGATAATAAACCCTTTCGTTGTAATACAATACAATTGAATCATAAAGCTCCAACTCACCATGGTGAAACAATGCCTCAGCAGTTTGCCCCTGTAGCGGAGCAAAATACAATGCATTCTTCTTATCTCGTTTCATTAAAAAATTAACCGAGCGGTTACATAAACCACAGTAACCATCAAAAAATACAATGGGGCGATCTATTTCCTCTTTCGTATGTACCATGACAGAATACAAAAGTACTGTTTATTCTCTTTTAGCGGTATAATTTCTTTACCTTGTAGTGTGCCTATAAAAACGACATTAATCATTACAATATTGTTCATCTGGCTCAATGGCATGGGGCAAAATCAAGACACCATTGTGATCTCTAAAGACATCTACCTGGTGCCGTTATCTGAGCATGTATACGTACACTCCTCTTACCACGAGTTGCCTCAATGGGGACGTATTCTTTGCAATGGCATGCTGGTGGTAAACCAACAAAATGCCTATCTTTTTGATACGCCAATGAGCGACTCACTCACTCAAAAATTACTCTACTTTCTCCGCGATTCTATGCACATAAATGTAAAAGGGTTTGTGCCTAACCATTGGCACGAAGACTGCACAGCAGGGCTCAAAAGCATTCATCGGTTTAAAATAGAATCGGTATCGCATGATTTGACCAACGAGTGCTTGCGCAAAGAACAATTGCCTACTACTCGACAAACCTTTCGTGATTCATTACACATTGATCTCAATGACTTAAGCATTCATTGCTATTACCCTGGTCAAGCACACAGCATCGACAACATTGTGGCCTGGGTGCCTTCCGATCGTATTTTGTTTGCTGGATGCATGGTGAGACCAGTTGATGCTAAGGGGTTAGGTTATACCAATGATGGCAATGTGGAGGCATGGCCCAATACACTCCACCTCCTCTTAAAAAGATATGGAAATGCCAATGCTATTATCCCTGGTCATGGAGCAACAGGCAACCTGGAACTGATCGAACATACCCTACAATTACTACAACAAAAATAGCAAGCATTGTTATCCATCGCCTTCCTGCAATTCTCTTTAAGCATCCACAATTTTATCACCGTGATTACGCAGCCGGTAAATACCTGGGATCAAAAACATTGCTACCCCTTGAATCGCCAATAAATGTTAAAAATCACTTAAAGTTATTCACAGTCGACAACAAACCCTGTTTAAAACCGTTACGTAATAAACGTGGTCATTAACCCCAATCATACTTTTTGACCGCACCGTTAAAGTAGACTTTAACAATATTGAGAGACTGTACCGTGGGGCTAAGGTACTTTCTCTTGATGAAGAGCCGCCTTAATGGGCGGCTTTTGCATTTGTTAAACTCCTGTTTTCCTGATCTAAATCCTTTTAACGAGAGTTTATGTTCATTCAACGAGTAAACATTACGGCTGGTGTAATTTTTTAATACTCAACCTTTAATCCTGCTAAATTAGTGTCGAGAGTTGTTCAATTTTTATCTATTAAAAATTGGTTCTGTTTTAAGCATTAAAGTGCTAAAGTTTGGATTAGGTTAGATAACTTTAATGTTGTGAAGATAGGTTTGAGAGTGCCTTCTTCTACTTACTGTCCCGATAACTTCGGGACAGTTTCTTTTTCAGCTGGTATGGTCCATCACAATCAACCACTCACCATCCATCTTTTTCCACCATAATGTAAAATAACCACCCACCGTTGGCGCTTCTGGGTAATGCAACTGCCACTGGCCTATGGTAATAACATTATTGTCATCTACCAGTTCGTGCGACTTTATCGTGAATTCGAGGATTCCCATACGTGCCTTATCCGGGTATGACTTGTGGTAGTTGGCCCTGGTATTTTCCCAACCATAAGTTACCCCCTTCTTGCTTACAAACTTTAGTGAATCTGACTTCCAATAGCTCTCCATGAAGCCATCAATGTCTCCTGAATTCCACTTTTTTTGTTGGGTAGCCATTGTAGCGGCAATGGCATCGAATGTCGACTGACTCATAATGTATGTCGTTAATAAACAACAAGTTATTGTAAATATCCATTTCATAGCAAAAACCTCTAACTGTTAGGATTTAAACATTATCACAAGCCTTTGTTAAGAACTAAACACGACAATCATTCCATTCGTCGATAAAAAATTGACACTGATGGAGTTGCTATGCAATGACAAAAAACCTGAGAGTTCAAACTTAGGAAATATCTGTTTTTGTGTTCTATAAATTAATGAATTGATTTTCATAAGTTTGGGTTCTTACAATTCAAAACCATCTAAAAGACACACCTACTTTACTCATGAAAACGCTATTCACACTTTTACTCACTACCATTTTCTTTTGCTCCTTTGCCCAGGACAACAAGAAAAGCACCGAGTACTGGGATGCTATGCTTAAAAAAGTTGATCTACAGTACATCGAAAGCATGCCTGATGGACATTATGTTGAACACTACGACAATGGCAACATTAAAATTGAAACCTATTTCAAAGATGGGTACATCGACAGTACTTTAAGTATTTACTTTGAAAATGGCACCAAGTATTTTGAAGGACATTATTCTAACAAGAGTGCTAATGGCATGGAAAAGCAATGGTATGAAAATGGCCAATTGCTTTCAGAAGTATCGTATGTAAATGGTCAAAAGCATGGAGCTTCCACCTTGTATCATGTAAATGGAAAACTTTGGGTAGAAGGTAACTATACCGATGGAAGCTTATCAGGCGAATGGAAAGATTATTATAATGATGGCCACCTGAAAGAAGTAGCACATTACCACAACAGCTTTCCTGATGGATTAATGACTACTTACTATAAAAACGGCAATAAAAAGCGTGAAGGCAACTACGCCAACTATAGAAAAGAAGGCAAGTGGTTGTACTGGCTAGAAGATGGCCGACAGGCAAAAGAAGAAACCTACGAAAAAGGAGAGCTCATCGAAAAGAAATACTTCTAGATCAAAAACAACTTTTAGGCGAGTTTAGTATGATCTGTTGAAAGCCACTGAAATTTCAGTGGCTTTTATTTTTATCAATTCCCACCTGTTAGGAATCATATAATACGCCATTTCATTTCCCTCTTACAACCAGGCATTATCCATGTTTTTTGAATAAATGGCCGCTTAAACCTACCTTGCTTCCATTTATTCGTTCTTGTAAACCCTCAGTTTCCAATTAAAAACGCTCCTATCAAACCCCGGGTGACATTCTTATAAAAAAACACCCCAACATTCTGTAAAACAAGTGATTCATTAATCATGTGCGCTATAGAAATCAACACCACCTTCACAAAAAAACAAGGTTTGACTTTCAGTTTCCAGCGAAATATGAGTTTAGCATTTAACAATAAAGTTAAATCTTAAGTAATGTAAGGCTACAGGAATGCTATTTTGATGGCATATGTGAATCAATAATATAACAGCATAAAGCAACCAAAATGAATCTTCTGAGTCTATGGGACAAAACTCGCTCTACTAATAAAATGGTAATATGAAAGCATTGAAACAATTGCTTTTTCTCTCTACTTTTTTGTGTGCCACTTCTGGCTTAGCACAATTAACTACTAATACTAATGTAACTGCCACCGACTTGGTGAACAATATTTCGGGCGGAGGGGTTATCTTCTCCAATGCCACTATCAATTGTTCGAATGGAGCCTATGCTACATTTGATGGTAGTAACTCCAACGTTGGTATTAACAATGGTATATTACTCACTACCGGGTTGGCCGAAGCTCCTCCCAATTCCTGTGTGTATTCATTAAGTCTTTACGACACTGGCAACGACGGTTGGACCTGCGGTGCTATTGAAGTGTATTTAGATGGAGTACTTACTGGTACCTACTCAGAAAATTCTACATGGGGGTCTACCAATTTTAACCTTATTGTTGGCGATGGCCAGCAATTGGAGTTGGTATACGTTACTTCTGGAGGCCCGGGATGCGATGAAGCCGAACACTCTTATGAATTGATGGACGATAACTTTAACATCATTGCCAATGTGGGTGGTTTTGGTACCGGTGGTCCAATTCCTGCTGGTAGTTTATATACTGGTGTAGTAGTTTGTGGTGGTGGTGGCGGTGGTTTTGCCATGTTTGGCGCTGCTGGTCCAAACAGTGGTGACCTGGCCAGTTGGTCGTGGGGAACCATTACTAACGACCCCGACTTAACAGCCATCGACCCTGGAGCAACTAACGATGTTTGTATTCTTGAGTTCGACATCATGCCCACTTGTGATACCCTGGAAATTAATTATGTATTTGCATCGGAAGAATACCCCAACTTTGTAGGATCTTACAACGATGTATTTGCCTTCTTTTTAAGTGGCCCTGGCATCAACGGACCATATTCTAACAACGCCATTAACATTGCAACCATTCCTGGCACCAATACCCCAGTATCTATTGATAATGTAAACAATGGAATTGCCAACAATGGTCCTTGTACTAATTGTGCTTATTATGTTAACAATGGCGTAGGTGACGATTGCTGGAACAATCCTCCTCCAGCACACTGTGGCGATAGTACCATTGTGCGCTACAATGGATTAACGGTGCCACTTACCGCTAAAGCAGCTGTACAAGCCTGTCAAACATACCACATGAAAATCGCCATTGCCGATGCAGTGGATCACTCTTACGACTCTGGAGTATTTTTGACCTACCAGGGGCTAACTTGCCCTAATGGAAGCTCTATTTCTGTCAACATGATTAACGATACCGTGGTAGAAGGATGTTTTGATGGAGAATTTGAATTGATTCGCGATGGAGACTCTACCAATGTGTTTACCGTTACTATAGATACCCTTTTGGGTACAGCTACTTCAACTGTAGATTATGTACCTCCAACAGATGTGACTTTTGCAGCGTTCGATACCATTGAAACAGTTACCATTCCCGGGTTGTTTGATGGCATAGCCGAAGGAGCCGAAAGCATTCAAATTGTGATCAGCTATCCACTGTGTGGTGGACAATTGGTTACCGATACCATCAATTTAACCATTGTGGATGAGCCTACACTATCCTTCATCCCTACTCCAGAAGATTGCGGACAATGTAACGGACTGGCACAGGTTAACATGGGAGCAGGAAGTACCGCACCATATACTTATCAATGGGATGCTAATGCAGCCAACCAAACTACACAAACAGCGGCCAATCTTTGCTCAGGCATCTATGCTGTTACAGTAACCGATGCCAATGGCTGTACTGCCATAGACTCGGTAAGTATCACTGCTATTGGTGGGCCACAAATGACATTAACCATTACCGATGAAAGTTGTTTAGGTGCTGGCGATGGAAACATTGTACTCACTCCCGTTGGTGGTGGCCCTTTTAGTTATGAAATTAATGGAGTGGCACAAGGCAATGGTACTTTTAGCAACCTTTCTCCAGGCAACTATACCCTTACCTTAGTTGACCTTAACCTGGGGTGTCAAACAGATAGTGTAGTTACCGTGGGCGCAGGTCCTTGCTGTTTGCTGGTTACTTCAAATGGAACTGATGTAGCTTGCTTTGCCGATTGTAATGGTACTGCCAATGCAACCCCTTCTAACAGCTATGGCACGGTAACGTACAATTGGCTGGACGAAAACAATGCTCCCATTGGTCAAACCACAGCAACAGCATCCAACTTGTGTGCAGGCATTTATTATGTAGAAGTAGTAGATAGTTTATGTGCAATAGTGGATACCGTTATAATAAACGAGCCGCCACAAATAGTAGTTACTGTAAGCGATACCACCATTTGTATTGGAGGAAGCGCTGCATTGGTAGCTAATGTAAGCAATGGCATATCTCCATTTACTTTTAACTGGGACAATGGTGGGAACACACAAACCATCAATGTAACTCCAGGAGCAACCACCGATTACATCGTTGCCATTACCGATGCCAATGGTTGTATTGCACTGCCCGATACCGCAACAGTAGACTTCTTCCCTGCTCTGCAGATGACCGTGTCGAACGACACTTCTATTTGTGGTGGAGAGCAGGTAGTACTCAACGCCAACGTTTCGGGTGGCATGGGAGCTCCATACGGCTTCAGTTGGACCGATAATGGCGGCAACGGGTGGACGGCTAACACCTCAACGGTAACAGTAACACCAACAAGCACCACATCGTATTATATTACCTCAAGTGATGGTTGTTCTACTCCAACAATGAATGACACCATTGTGGTAACTGTTTCACCAACACCGGTGGTTACCTTTACTGCAGACACTTCGCAAGGATGTTTCCCGGTAATGGTGAACTTTACCAATACAACAGCCATTGCAGGCACCTGCGATTGGACCTTTGGCAATGGGTGGTCGACCGACTGTAACCCCAGCCAAAACTTTGTAGTGCCGGGTTGTTACGACATCACCCTTGTAGTAACTTCTGCCGACGGTTGTGTGGGAGACACTACCATACCCAGTATGATTTGTGTACATGACTTCCCAACTCCCGATTTCAATTGGTTGCCTAACCCAACCACTATTCTCGATCCAACCATTAATTTCACCAATACTACGGTAAACGGTGTTACCTATACCTGGTACTTCGATTCGTTGGGTACCTCTACCGAAATGCACCCCAGTTTTGTGTTTCCTGAAGTGCCAGAAACCTACCAGGTATGCCTGGTGGCAGAAACAGCCAATGGTTGCGTAGATACAGTGTGTTACGATGTAGTGATAGAAGACGAAGAGTTGGTATTTGTGCCCAACGCCTTTACTCCTGATGGTGACGGTATCAACTCGTACTTTGCACCAGTATTGAACTTTACCCCGCTTGATTATGAGTTCATGATCTTTAACCGGTGGGGAGAGTTAATTTTTGAAGCCAATGACCCAGGATTTGCATGGGGAGGTACCCATAAGGGAGAGGCAGCACAACAAGGCATTTATGTATGGCGTTTGCTCGTAACCGATGGAAAGGGCGAACGACACGAATACATGGGACACGTTACTTTGATTCGCTAAGAGTACCCCATTACCATAACACCTAATCCAACAAAGCATCAGCTCTTTTAGAACTGATGCTTTGTTTTTGCTTTAAATGCTCGTGGTTAATCGCAGTGCATGATGGCCTTCACCGCAGCTTCGCCATTGCCCAATTCATCTGCCTTTTGGTAGTGATAACAGGCTGATTTCTTATCGCCCAGTTCCAGGTAGCACTCTGCAGCAGCCATGTATGCTTTTATGTATTTAGCATCGTAATAAATGGCCTTGTCAAATTGCGTTATGGCTTCTTGATACATTTTCTGTTCTGCCTTTACCACTGCCAGGTTAAAATACGCTTTAGGGTTGGTAGTGTCGGCCTCAATGGCTTGTAAATAATACGGTTCGGCATCCACTGGTCCGGTAAGGTAGTATTGGGCTATGCCAGCCGAAAGGTAAGCGTCGGAGAATTTAGGCTCATATTTAACGGCTATCATATAATCTTCTATGGCTCCTTTAAAGTTACCCATCCTTCGCTTGGTTTTGCCCCGGTTATAATAAGCAATGGCATTGTTGGGCAGGTAATCGATGGCCTTGTTGTAATTGTTAATGGCTTCCTCGTACTTTTGCTGAAGCTCCAACTCTATGGCCAATGCATTGTAATAAAAAGCGTTGAATTTCTTGTCTTTCAGCACTCCTTCGCAATTCCTCATCAAGTAGCTACGCGCTTGCATCACCCCATAATTGATCGCATTGAACATTTCTTCGCAGGCTTTTTCCTGCTGATTTAAAGCATTATAAGCCAACCCCATGCCATAGTATCCACCAGCGGCAGTAGTATCTACCTCTATCATGTGCGAAAAATCTGCCAATGCTCCTTCATGGTTTTTAGACTCCAGCCTACAGTGTCCGCGTTGGTTCAACAGCCTCAAATCGTCAGGACGAACCATTAGGTAAGGGTCAATAGCCCTTGCTGCTCCCGCAAAGTCGCGTTGGCCAATAAAAGCTACCGATTTTTGGTAGTATACATCTCCATCATCGTTGCGTATCGAAATGGCGCGGTCGTAGTCAGCAACAGCGTCTGCAAAGCTGCCTAAAATATCATAGCAATTTCCACGCATTACTAGCGCTTCGTAATAAGTGCTATCCAACTCAATGGCTTTCGAACAGTCGGCAATTACTCCCTGGTAGTCTTGCAAGTCGTACTTCGGTCTACTGCGCTGGTTATAAGCCCTTGCACTGTTGGGGTTTAATGCAATGGCTTTGTTGCAATCGGCAATAGCTCCCCGATTATCTCCTCCCACATCGTCTTTAAACCTCGCGCGAGTAAGGTATGCTTCAAAGTAATCGGGCTTAAGAACGATGGCTTTGTCGTAGTCATTTAGGGCCCCAAGATTGTCCTTTAACTGCTCTTTCACATGCCCTCTATTGTAATAGGCCGATGCTTCTTCAGGATACATGGCAACCAGCTCATCCCCCACTTCTAGCGACTGTTGCAACTTCCCCATTTGCTCCAGCGCCTCCATTTTATTCACGTGAGGCTTCATATAAGTAGGGGCATATACAATCGACTGATCGAAATCTGCTACTGCCGCTTCGTATTCTCCCATATGAATTTTGGTATATCCCCTATTGTTGTAGGCCAAAGGGCTTTTTGGATTGATGTTCAGTGCTTCTGCATAATCGCTCAACGCCCCTTCATAATCACCCAATTCGTCTTTGATACTGCCTCTATTAATATAAGCGTTGAGGAAAGTATCGTTTTGTAGGATGGCAATGGTATAATCTTGCACTGCGCCATCGAGGTCGTTGATGGTATTTTTTACAATGGCTCGATTGTAATAAGCCATAGGGTAAAACTCTTGAGCAGCGATGGCCTGATTGTACAATTGAAGTGCTTCCTGATGATTGCCAAATACAAACTGTTCTTCTGCCGTTTCAAAGTGTTTTTTTGCTTTGCCTTGAGCCTGCACAAAGGTTTGTGTAGCTAGCAGCATCAATACCATTAAGGATAAAATACGCATGGGGTAAAGATAATAAAATGCCTCTGAGGTAGAATGAAGGCTGCTGCGGAGGTATTGAGGGAGGAATGTAGTCCGGGGCAGAATTACCTGCGGTAATTCCGAAAAAACTTGATGAATTACATCAAAGCCCTTCGAGTGACTTCAAAGGGCTTTGGTGTAGCGTGAGGCAGCGTTGCCTCAGGTGCTTTATTAGTTTGAAGGATGATCGGGTTGATTAGGCTGCTTTTTTCCGGAACTAAAGTGAAGATAATCCCATGCCACGCTATCGCCTGCTGATAATTTGCAAGCCCCAAAACCTACATCAGGTTCTACGTTATTTACATAATAAACCCAATAGTAGCCATTGCCATCCTGGTTACTTTCCACACCATCAATACTAGTTAAGTAGGCACTTTGACCTGAGCCTCCGTAAGTATAATTTATTGATGGATTACAAAAATTTCCGGCTTCATTCATTAAATCCTGAACAGTGGTGGTTCCTGGTGTTATTGGTAAATAATCACAAGCCTGGTTGCCCGGATCATGAAATTCAGAAGTCCAGTCTACAAATAAATTTGCTGTGTTGTCATCAGCCATAATTGGTTTCCTTTCTTTTAGTGGTTAGTAGGTAATACAGTAAATATACCCATTAAAACTAATTAAACAAAAAGCGAAAAAGAAGGCTTCAATGTGACAACTTATCATTTCAACAAGTAAGATATAGAATTACCTGCGGTGATTCCTGAAGGGTTTGTCATAATACATCAAAACCCAGTGCAAAGCGCTGTTGGTTTTTTATTGCTGTCCTGCATGATGATGCGAGCATCACATTTGTTTTTACCAGAATTACCTACGGTGATTCTCAAAGGGCTCGTCATTATACAAAACAAACCGCCTGATGGCGGTTCTTTTTGTTTGCGCCAGCTTCTTCAAGCAAAGCTTGAGAACTGGCTCCAACAAAAAACCCGGACTGTTGTCCGGGTTTGTTTTGTAGCGCGGGGCAGAATTGAACTGCCGACCTCAGGGTTATGAATCCTGCGCTCTAACCATCTGAGCTACCGCGCCAAAATTCTTACGGGGCGCAAATATATTATTTATTGATGAAATTAGAAATGCCTCGAGCGAAAAAATGCTACGAGCGATCGTCTTCATGTAAAACACGGGTGTAGTGCTTTAACGAACGTAGAATAATCGTGATCACCACCGTGCCTCCTAAAATATAAGCATACCACCAATTCCATACATAAGGCACCTCATATTGTAGCGATAAAAAGTAATCGCGTGCTACAGCTACAAAAATAAATCCCAATACAGTAGCCAATACCCCCGAATATTCGCGACGCAACACTACTTTAATGGAAAACGGTACTTTACTCTTCTTATAGTTCTTAAATGAAGGCCAAAAGGCAGGAGCTTGCAATGACCAATCCAAATAATCTTCACCAAACTTGCGTTCCAAAAAGCGTTCTTCGGCAAACATAATACGCTCGTAATACAACCAATAAGCCAGGCTAACTGTAAGCACAAACCAGATGTTATAGGTAAAGGCCACAATACCAATCCACATAAAGTAATTGCCCAAGTATAATGGATGGCGTACAGTAGAGTATATACCCGTGCTATTTAACACCTCTGCCACTTGTTGTTTTGTATTGCGTCCCGAAGTACCTTTAGGTGTTGTGCCAATGGTGATGGCTCGAATAACAAACCCCAGTAAAGACAACGCAATAGCCAACCACATGGCTACCGGTTCCAGCCAGGCCGTTTTGGCAAAGCAGGAGTAATCAGTAAAGTAAATAACGGGTATTGCCAGCACGAACAATACAACAGGAATTTGCCCTCTGTATTTAAACAAAAAATTACCGCTGGACTCGAAAGAATGAATTAAAGCCATTTTATTTTGCTACCCCTTCTTTTTATAATTTATTTTCCTATATTGCATAACAACGCATTCAGCAAGCGAAATTAATAATAATTAAACACACGCTCTCAATGGCTGAAAAAATCCGGTACGAACTCGAGTACATTCTCAAAACATCCAGCAAAATCTTGTTCAACTGCATCAGTACTCCCAGCGGCTTGTCGGAATGGTTTTCGGATGATGTGAACATTCATAAAGACGGTACATTTACTTTTTTCTGGGATGGTAGCGAAGAGCAAGCCATGTTGTTGCAAAAGAAAGCAGGAGAGCTTATGCGCTTCCAATGGTTGGACGATGAAGATACTGATTGCTATTTCGAGTTCAAGATTCAAATTGATCCATTGACCAAAGAAGTAGCACTACTGGTGACTGATTTCGCTGAAGAGGATGAGAAAGATGAAGCAGTGTTGTTATGGAACAACCAGGTTTCATCGCTCAAGCAAGCCCTTGGTGCATAAGCAATATTCATTGCTCCCCATCGTTTATTCCTATAATTCTATCTTTGTGCCCTTCAAACAGATGGCCTCATGAAGAAGCTTCATAAGCTGATCATATCTTCTTATATAGGACCTTTTATCCTTACCTTTTGTATTTCACTGTTTATACTGTTGATGCAGTTTTTGTGGAAATACATCGACGATTTGATGGGTAAAGGATTAGAATGGCATGTGATTTTGGAGTTGATGTTTTATGCTTCTGCAAGCCTTATTCCTATGGCCCTGCCATTGGCCATCTTGCTTTCGTCGATCATGACTTTTGGTAACCTGGCCGAAAACAGTGAACTCACAGCCATGAAATCTTCGGGACTAGGGTTGTTTCGCATTATGTTTCCGCTTATTGTAGTGATTGTACTCACCAGTATGGGAGCCTTTTACTTTTCCAATAACCTATGGCCGGTAGCCAATCTCAAATTTAGGTCGTTGCTCTACGACATTACCCAGCAAAAACCTGCCTTGAGCATTAAAGACAATGTGTTTTACAATGGCATTGATGGGTTTAGCATCCGTGTACAAGAAAACGATAGCAAAACCAATACGCTAAAAGATGTATTGATTTACGACCATACCAAACCACACGATGGTAGTAGAAAAGTGATTCGTGCCAAAACCGGGAAGATGGAAAAAACCAAGGATGAGCAACATTTATTGCTCACCCTCAATGATGGCCGAATGTATGATGAAACAGAGCATACCCGCGACAGTAAGAGTCACCCGCACATGCGCTCTAAGTTTGGCAAGCAAGTCATTCGTTTCGACCTGTCCTCGTTTGGCATGTCGCGCAGCGATGAAAACCTTTTTAAGCAAGGGTATGAAATGTTGAATTTGCGCCAATTGCAAGAAGCCGAAGATACCCTAAACAGGCAACTAAACATACGCAAAAGCAACTACCGCGATCATTTACATCAGGCATTTATCATCACCAAAGATTCTATTACTGCTCCAACAGCCATTCCTAATACAGGAGCACACCCCAGTAACTTCCAATTCAGCAAGCTTGGAGCAGGAGAAACCAAGCAAGTGCTAGAAGCTGCTGCCAACATTGCTCGAACCAATAAACGTTACATCGAAAACACGTTGGATGAGATTGAAAACAAAAAACTTTACATCAACAGGCATCAGGTAGAATGGCACCGTAAACTCACCCTCTCCTTTGCCTGTATTATTCTTTTCTTTATTGGTGCACCATTGGGGGCTATTATTCGCAAAGGTGGCCTGGGCTTACCTGTGGTATTTTCTGTGATCTTCTTTTTGGTTTACCATATTCTTTCTACCTCTGGAGAGAAAATGGCTGAAGCAGGAGTTCTCGAACCTTTTTTGGGAATGTGGTTAAGTTCATTAGTTTTGTTCCCGTTCGGAGTCTTCCTTACCTATAAGGCCGCAAGAGATTCAGCTATTTTTGACCGGGAAAACTACGTCAGAATACTGAAAATATTGCGAAGATTACCCTTAGGCCATAAGCTTGCTAAGGTGAATGAAGTAGAAGAACAGCAGTAAAAGCTTTGAATGAACATTCTACAACTGTGCCATAAGCCTCCCTTCCCCGCTAAAGATGGTGGGTGCATCGCCATGAATAATATTACCAATGGATTGATTCAGGCGGGGCATCAGGTAAAACTGCTTACCATTGAAACCCATAAGCACCCTCTGGAAATAGAGCAATTACCCAAATCTTATCGAACAAATACCGGTATTGAGGCAATTTACGTAGATACGAAGGTGAATATTGTTGACGCTTTCTCTAACCTCATCACCCAGGACTCTTACAACATCAGCCGCTTCTTTTCGCCCGATTTCGACATGAAATTGATTGAGGTGTTGAAGCATGGATCATTCGACATCATTCATATGGAGAGCTTGTTCATGACGCCATACATCGCTACAGCACGAAGGTTTTCGGATGCTAAGATTGTATTGCGCTCTCATAACCTTGAGTTTCTCATTTGGGAACGAATGGCCAAAGCCTCTAAGAATCGTGCAAAACGCACCTACCTCGCCTACCTCGCCAGGCAACTAAAAAAATATGAGCTTAGTATCCTGGGTCAAGTAGATGGGGTTGCTGCCATTAGTGGCGAAGATGCTCAAAAGTACTGCAACTTTGAAGGAAAAACTCCCATCATTACCATTCCTTTTGGTATTGATGTAAAAGACTATAGCGTACAACCCGAAAAAACGGAATACCCTACCCTCTTCCACCTGGGCTCTATGGATTGGATGCCAAACATTGAAGGAATACAATGGTTTTTGGATAAGGTATGGCCAAAAGTACACCAACAACAACCTCAACTTAAACTGTATCTTGCAGGAAGAAATATGCCGGATTGGCTGGCCGAACAAAACCATCCTAATGTAGTGATTGTGGGAGAGGTAGATTCTGCCATCGATTTCATGCATTCCAAATCGGTGATGTTGGTTCCTCTATTATCGGCTGGGGGCATTCGGGTAAAAATTATTGAAGGCATGGCACTGGGTAAAACCATCATTTCTACCAGGGTAGGTGCAGAAGGCATTGGTTACGAAAACCTTAAAAACATTATGATTGCCGACAACCCTGATGAGTTTGCTGTTATGATTCATAAGGCTACTACCAACCAGGAAGCATGCGAACAAATTGGGATAAATGCACGCGCTTTAGCCGAAGAACAATACGATAACCAGGTGCTCACCGAAAATTTGGTGCGCTTTTATGAAAAGTTGATGGCATAATGAAACTGTTTGTACTGGTATCGAGGGTTCCCTACCCGTTGGAAAAAGGCGATAAGCTTCGTGCCTATCATCAGATTAAACGGTTATCGAAACACCATGAGGTAATGCTGTGTTGCCTTAACGACGACGACCTCCACCCCGAAGCAGAAAAGGAACTCAAAGCCATTTGCCATCAATTGGAAATCATCAAGCTAAACAAGGCTCGTATTTTAATGAACTTGTTCTTTGCCATGTTTTCCAATCAACCGTTTCAGGTAAAGTACTTTTATCAAAGAGGTGCACAAAAACGCATCAATCAACTCATCGACCAGTTTCATCCCGATCATATCTATTGTCAGTTGATTCGAAGTTCTGAATATGTTAAAAACCAGCACAACTACCCCAAAACCATCGATTACATGGATGCCTTTTCAAAAGGGGTGGAAAGGCGTATTACAAAAGCGCCATGGTATTTGCGTTGGGTGTTTAAATCGGAAGCGAAACGGCTTTTGGCCTATGAGAACATCATTTTCGAGTATTTCGATTTTAAAACCATTATTTCTCATCAAGACCGCGATTTAATTTATCACCCCAACCGCAACGACATCAAGATCATTCTTAATGGTGTAGATACCGATTTCTTTCACCACATGCCCCACGAAAAGGAATACGACCTTGTGTTTACAGGGAACATGAGCTACCCCCCTAACGTAGAAAGCGTAGAATACCTGGTAAAAGAAATCATGCCGTTGGTACAACAGAAACGCCCCGGTATTAACCTTCTTATTTCGGGAGTTAATCCTGCTCCCAGTGTAAAGGCATTGGCCTCCGATCACATCACTGTGAGCGGCTGGGTGGATGACATTCGCACTTCCTATGCTTCAGCTCGAATTTTTATCGCCCCCATGCAAATTGGTACAGGACTGCAAAACAAATTGCTGGAAGCCATGGCCATGCATTTGCCTTGCATCACCTCTCCCCTGGCCAACAATGCTCTTGGTGCAGTGCACAACGAAAGCATTTTAATCGGCGCACAGCCTGACGAATATGCTGCCTGTATCATTCGTTTGTTGGAAGATGAGGCACTAAGCGAGAAAATTGCCTCCAATGGACATTTACTGGTGAAGTCTAAATTCAACTGGGAAGCTACTACCGATGAGTTGAGTAACCTTATGGCCGAAAAAGTAACTGCCTCTGTTTAGCGATTCACGGTATTTTCTTACTTCTTCTCTCACAACATTTTGTGGTCACATTGTTTATTATTTCCTTTGATTTGAAAAGGGATAAGTATGGCTGAAAGAATTGCAGCAGCACAAGCAATTGCACATCGCCTTTACGGCATTGAAGCAGAAGTAAAACAACTCGATGGTTTTATTGATCTCAACTTTTTACTTAGAGTCGGAACCAGGAAGTATGTACTTAAACTAACGGCCGATCATTCTTCAGCAGCCTACTTACACACGCAAAACCAGGCCCTGCAATTGCTCCACCCTCATTTTCCTGAAGCCATCCCCGAAATTGTCACCAATGTCAATGGGAAGCTCATGGAGCCCACTCAACTTAATGGGCAACAGTACCTTGTGCGGTTGCTCAGCTTTATGGAAGGTACATTTTTGGCAAAGGTTCCACACACCACCGAATTACTTTATAACTATGGCGTATTTATAGGTAAAGTTGATGCCCTGCTTGCACAAGAGCACCTTCCCATTTCAGGCAAAAGCGACAAAACCTGGGACCTGCAACACTTTTTAGAATGTCATCCTTTTCTTCATCATATCAACGACCCTCACCAAAGGCGGGTGGTGGATTACTTCTTCTTGCAGTACCAGGAGCAGGTGCTTCCCGTGCTGGGGAAATTGCGTAAAAGCACCATTCATGGCGATGCCAACGACTGGAATACCCTGGTGGCTGGTAACGCGATCGTAGGACTTATTGATTTTGGTGATTTATCGTATACTCCAACCATCAATGAATTGGCCATTGGCATTGCCTACGCAGTGATGAGCACCACCGACCCACTGCATGCAGCAACAGCGGCAGTAAAAGGGTATCATAGTGTCTACCCTTTGGAAGAACAAGAACTGCAAATACTTTATTACCTCGTCGCAGCGCGGTTATGCACTACCCTTACCATGACGGCCTATTCGCGATCATTAGATCCTGATAACACCTATATCTCCATCAGTGCTAAGCCTGCCTGGGAATTATTGCAACAATGGATCGCTATTAATCCGCAACAAGCTCACAACACCTTTCGAGTAGCATGCAACTATGCCCCACTGCCTATAAAAGATGTTGCAGCTATGGTGGAGCAACGCCATCAACACCTGAGCAAGGCATTGTCTATCAGTTATGCTACTCCTATTCATATGCAGCAAGCAGCCTTGCAATACATGTACGATGTGGAAGGCAATACCTATTTGGATGGAGTAAACAACATTTGCCACGTAGGCCATTGCCACCCCAAAGTGGTGCGGGCCGGGCAACAACAAATGGCCTTACTCAACACCAATACCCGCTACCTGTACGACGCTTTAAATGACTATGCCGCACAACTTTGTGCTACGTTTCCCGAACCGTTGAACAAAGTGTTTTTTGTGAACTCGGGCAGTGCTGCTACCGATCTGGCATTACGTTTAGCACGTAGCCATACCGGCAAACATGAAATGATTATTGTAGACCATAGTTACCACGGCAATACCAATGCGGCCATAGAAATTAGTGCTTACAAGTTTGACGGTAAGGGTGGCAAAGGCAAGGCCAATCATATCCACCAGGCCCCTATTCCCGATACCTACCGTGGAGCCTACAAGGCAACCGATCCTGAAGCTGGAAAGAAATATGCTGCTGAGGTAGCGGCTATGTATACCGACCAGCACCAAATTGCCGGCTTCATTTGCGAGTCGATTGTAGGTTGTGGAGGTCAGGTAATGCTCCCTCCTTCCTACTTGAAAGAGGTTTATCAAACCGTGCATGCCCATGGTGGTGTATGCATTGCCGATGAAGTGCAAACTGGCTTTGGAAGGGTGGGCCATCATTTTTGGGGGTTTGAATTGTACGATGTGGTGCCCGATATGGTTATTTTAGGAAAACCAATGGGTAACGGACACCCCATAGCAGCGGTCGTTACCACTGAGGCTATTGCTGCTTCTTTTGAAAATGGCATGGAATTCTTCAGTTCATTTGGTGGCAATCCGGTATCGTGTACCATTGGTAAAGCAGTGCTTGATGTTATTCAAGAAGAAGGATTGCAACAACATGCATTGGAGGTAGGCAATTACCTATTAGCATCGCTGCGCAATTTGAAAACACAATTCCCAATTATTGGCGATGTACGTGGAGCAGGGTTGTTTTTAGGCATTGAGTTGGTAGAAGACCCTACCACATTAACACCAGCTACTGAAGCTGCAAAAAACATCATTCACCACCTTAAAATGCAAGGCATTTTCTTAAGCACCGATGGTCCCTACAATAACGTGTTAAAGTTTAAGCCTCCACTATGCTTTTCGATGCACAATGCCCAACAGTTAATAAAAGCGTTAACAAATTCCCTGGCTCAATTGCAGTAGCCCCACGAGAGTTTTCGTTCTTTGTGGCATCAAATTACAAGCTACATTTATCGCCGTATTTTTTATTGCCTCCAACTGGTCATGCCAGCCGGAAGCAGCATCAATCAATGGGCAAACGGAGGACGTTTCCAACGACACCATTACTATAGAAGAGGTTTTATACAAAAAAGGCAAGTGGGCAAAAACCTGGCACCAAAAACTAATTGTTACCCCCATCAACGATAGTCTTGTGGTTTACCAGTATTTTGTTGATTCTATCGTTTATAAAAATGAAGCAACTACTTATGGCGATAAGCAACAATCACAACGTTTTAAGTTTATTGTTAGTAACGGAGGGATGCGTTGGTATGAATCTGATTTGCACCCCGGGCAATTACCCTTTCTTGCCCAAGTGGATACTTTTGATTTAATGGTAGCTGGCGATTCTATGCGCCTACACAAATACGAACCAATTGCGCCAAACGTAGATGGTGAAGGTTGCTACCTCTTTACCAAAGAATTAGGTCTAATTGGAATCTCCTCTTACAACTGGCACAATACTGGGGTTATGACAAAGTGTTCTAACCCCAGGTTAAATGAAAAAGTAAAAGCACTCAACATATTGCTATCAGATTCCAGTCAACCCTACTTTAAACGAAGTTACCCTCTTCCTCCACCAGTACCCGAGGTAACAACACCGAAATAATATTTGCTATTTAAGAGTACTTTCATTCCTAATAAAGGCCTGAAAAGCATCACTTTTTTCAAACTCTTTTGCGTACCTTTGCACAAATTTTATCAGGGACATGAAAAACAAACTGGATACGATTGAGTCGGCCATTGAAGACATTAAGAATGGCAAGGTAGTAATAGTAGTTGACGATGAAGACCGTGAGAACGAAGGTGATTTCATTACCGCAGCTCGAAACGTAACACCCGAAATCATCAACTTCATGGCTACTCATGGCCGTGGGTTGATTTGTGCACCACTTGTAGAAGAACGTTGCGATGAATTAGGATTAGAGTTGATGGTAAGTTCTAACACGGCATTGCACGAAACCCCTTTTACTGTTTCTGTTGATTTAATTGGACAGGGTTGCACCACTGGAATTTCAGCCAGCGATCGTTCTAAAACAGTACAGGCATTGATTCATCCTGACACGAAAGCCGAAGACCTCGGCCGCCCAGGACATATTTTCCCTCTAAAAGCCCGTCCAGGTGGTGTATTACGTCGTACCGGCCATACCGAAGCTACCATTGATTTGGCACGCATGGCTGGATTCGAACCAGCGGGAGTACTGGTAGAAATTATGAACGAAGATGGTAGTATGGCTCGTTTGCCGCAGTTGTTTGAAATTGCAGAGCGATTTGATCTTAAGGTAATTTCTATTGAAGACATGGTGGCCTATCGCATGACACATGAGTCGTTGATTGAAAAGGTAGTTGAAGTAGACATGCCTACTCGATGGGGAGATTTTAAGTTAGCAGCTTATCGCCAAACTACTACGGGCGAAGAGCATTTGGCACTGATAAAAGGCACCTGGGAAAAAGATGAGCCAGTAATGGTTCGCGTACACTCTTCTTGTTTTACTGGCGATCTGCTTGATTCCATGCGTTGCGATTGCGGTTCGCAGTTACATGCTGCTATGGAAATGATTGAAGAAGCAGGCAAAGGTGTGGTGGTGTACATGCAACAAGAAGGGCGTGGTATTGGCTTATTGAACAAGCTCAAAGCATATAAACTACAGGAAGAAGGGCTTGATACTGTTGAAGCAAACCTGGAGTTGGGCTTTAAAATGGATGAGCGTGATTATGGTGTTGGTGCTCAAATACTACGTGACCTTGGTATTACCAAGATGCGATTGGTTTCAAACAATCCTAAAAAACGAACTGGCTTAATTGGTTATGGCCTGGAGATTGTAGATAACGTTACCATAGAAGTTCCATCGAACAAACACAATCATCAATACTTAAAAACCAAGAAGGAAAAGATGGGACACTCCATTAAGTTGGATGGCGAATAATATTATTTGCCTGCTGTTTTATCCGTTCCCTTGCGTTTGTTCTTCTTCTCGAAATCGGTAATGCGGTTTTTCTTCTTGCGAAACAGGTTCCTGATCTTTTGCCAAAACTCATATCCCGAGTCAAATTCTACCCGGTAAAAAGTACCGATACCTTGTGTATAGGCTGCCTGGTTGGTATTGGTAATATCGAACTCATTGGATTCGTTGAAGGCTTTTAGCCGCACCTGTCCATCTTCCGTTTCAGAAATCTTATACTCCAAATAGAAATCACCTACCAGGTTGCTTTGCTCCTGATTTCCACCACCAGGGTCGTCGCCCGACACACCAAAATTACCCGACACTTCTATTTTTCCATCAAACAGTTGAGTAGAAAGCGCTACCTCCAATTCCTTGCTGGTAATATCATCGCCCGGGCGGTAGTTGATACCAATATCAAAGTCGTTGCTAATTTGTGAGAGCCAGTTACTCAATTGATTCGATAACAACTCACTAGAACTTGAGCCCAGTGCTCCTGAACCACCATGCGAGGCAGCACCTGTAGATGAAGCCAATGGCAGAAAGCGATTCAATACCATGAGCGAAAATACTTGCTTGTTCAACTCCTGCTCGTTGTTCCTTAAGCTTTTTACTACATTTTGTGCCCCCTCATCCACTTTAGGAGCTACAATGTCGAAATGAATTTCAGGACTCAATAGCTTTTGCGTCATCTTCATATGGCATTCTACTGGTACCCGCTTTCGGTAGGCCTCTTCAGGAATAAGGTCGTACAATGAAGTATGTACATTATACACTGCATCCAGGTCTAACTCTGCATTGTACGGGTCGCCATACCATTTAATGGTACCTCCTTTCTCTACCAGGAATTTTTTGTTGATGATGTTTTGTAGGGTAAACAGGTAATCGCCTTCTTCTACCTCAAACTGGCCAAACATCTGAAAATCGCCAATGGTATTGATGAGCATTTGAATGTGGCCTTTTCCCCTTCCTCGCATCATATCGCCCACTTTGTCATCAAAAATAATTTTCACTTCAGCATCTGGGGTGACATCGAGTTCAAAGTTCATGGTAATACCGGTAAGGTCTACCTCCTCTTCTATTTCTACTTGCGTAGTATCGTGGCTCACAAATGTCACAAAATCTTGATCGGTAATTTCTGCTGGCCCCGAAAGCGGGAAAGCCATGCGTGTACCACGCTCCGATTTTGCATCCACATTAATTTCCAGGTTATCGGTATACCCTGAAATGGATGCTGTACCAGTAGCAAAGGCCCTACCGTAATACAAATTGTTCATCTCCTCCGTAGTGTTCAAGCACATGAGGTTGTTGAATTCCATGAATACATCGAAGTTCCAATCGGCAAAGTTGCTATGCACAATGGTGCCAGTAGCATATCCCTGGTTACCACTGTTGTCGTAAATTGGGATGTGATCAAAACCAATCCAATCAGGTTCGATTTGCAAAATGGTTTCACACGAATAGTAGGTATTGGTAAGACCAAGGCCTACTCCTCCTTCTTCCAATTTTAAAAACCCTTTGAGTAGCGGCTCCGAGGGAGAACCCTTGAAGTCGATCCCTCCCGACAAAAATCCGTCAAGTGAGGTGATGTCGGCCGGTAAAAAGGGTTGTACTAAGTGTAAGTTTGTACGATCAAAATTAAGGTGAAGGTCAAAGTTGTTGCCATCTTTTGCTTCCATGTGATACTCTCCGTGAAAACCAATGGTTTCCAACGCCTTGTTATCAATAAGTCCACCATCAAAGCTCAACCGTCGTGCAATGTTATCCCATTCGTTTTTGATGGTAAAGTTGCCAAACCGTTCGTTGTTGATCGCAAATTCTGTCACCTTGAAGTCGGATGTAAAAAAGGGTTCACCGTACAAGTCGGCTACATATCCCGAACCATTTACCTCGCCACCAAAATGCACCCCTCCACCTACAAAAGCGTCGAGGATAGAGGTTTTAAATTTTTTCAGCACCAACCGCAATTTATCGTTCTTATCTTCCGATATTTTCCCTTTTACGGTAACCTTCTGCTCACCGCTCGTTATCATCAGCCCAAGGTCGATGGCCGAGGAATCTACCAGCACTACCCCATCTTCACCAATGTGCCACTCTGCCCCATTGGTATGCACGGTAGAAGGAAAGAAATGGTATTCAAACTGTTCGGTTCCTAACAAGTAGCCATTCCCTTTTATTTTACCCCATGCTCCATTAGCATTGTTCCATTTAATGGAGGTTTCGATGTCGTCTTGATAAGCCCTGGCATGCAGCAAGAAGTTTTCGAAATTAAGACTGTCGCTAAAGAAGACATTGTCTGCCCTTACATCAACAAACAGCATGTCAACAATTTTCTCAGCATCTACCCTGATGTTGCTAAAGGTTCGATCGCCCATGGTTATTTTGGCAATGCTCCCTCCAAAACCAATGTCGTTCATCAATGAGTTATACCGGCCGGTAAACTTCGAGTTACGCGAAATTTCAATATCTGTTTCTAACAGCCGCGTAATCTCATCCAGGTTCTTCAGGTTCACATCTATTGTAAATACTTCGTCGTTTTCGGCTACAAAGTAAGGGTCTTCAAACAGGGATGGTAAGATACTGGTGGCAAACGATTTTAAACTCGTGCCCAATCCTTCAAAATTAAATTGACCTGCGATGGTTACATCTACAAAATCAGAGGTTACTTTCAACAAGCGATCGGCTTCGTCTCCCTGGGCAGTTAACACAAAATCGTTCAAGCAATACTCTTCTCCCGCTTCATCATACTGTAGCCCTATAGCACTTACAGTGCCTTGCATGTGGTCGATGTTTAGCCCTTCCATATTCATCTCTAACCTACCGGTTAAACGAGCACTTGAGTCGCGATCGGGTAGTAGGTTTAGCTTCACCAAATCGGCCTGAAACACATCGGCCTCAAAGTCCATTTTAGGTATCTTCTTTTTGAAGTCGAGCTCCCCGGTAAATACCATGTCGAGGTTTTCGTCGTGGGTAATGACTGTTCCTTTAAAGTGGTTGCTTTCAAATTCACCATCTTTCACTTCAAAGTTTTCATAGGTATAGCCATTCAAATAGATGTTGTTGATGTTGCCATCGATAAATCCATTAAAATCGCTGGCGGTAAAGCCACTGGCAGTAAGGTCGAAATTACCCGTGAGTGCGCCTACTTCAGGAATGGAATAAAACCTGCCCAAATTAAAGTCCATGACTTTTAATGTGCCATCGTAATGGAATTGATTGGTAGCACTATCTACCAAAAATTCCACATCCGTTTTCAACTTACCAAGATCGGTAGCTACTGTACCAAAAGCCACAAATTCATTGAGAAAACCTGTGAAGTTCCCTTTAAACTTGATGGTTCCTAAGTCGTCGATATTCCCAAGGTCGGCTGGAATTTCAACGTAATGTTCTTCGGTAAATGGGGGCAATTGAATTCGTTCAAGGTCACCTTTGGTTGTTTCCATTCGTTTTACCACCGCTGTAATAAAAGCATTTTCAATGTCGGGCAGTCCTTCCAGGGTAATGCTGCCTTTAAAGAAAGTGTTTTCGTCGAGAATAAGGTACAAGCTTCTACAGCCAAGGTGGCTTACAGTACCTCTTACCCTTCCTTGCTCCAGGATCACATCTCGCTCCATCCCCTCAAGAGCAGGCACAAAGTAAGCCAGGTCAGTCATCGAAATAGCGGTAGGTTCAAACGCCAATTGCATTTCTACACTGTCGATGAAGTGCGAATAATCGGCATAATCGTTGTGTAAAAAGTAGATGGAAGAGGCAATGCGAGTGTGTGGTGTTTTAATGAGTGCGCTATCAATTAAAATACCCGCCGGGCTAATTTTTGTTGCTCCACTTAAACTATCGAGCACAAAACCACTATGATCGGCCAGTGAAATGTTTTGGATGGTGGTAAAGATGGTATCGCCTTCCAACCGGAATTGATGTAAATTGGCATTAAAAGCTTTCGCATCCAGATCGCTGAAATTGATGCCATAGGCATCGCTAATCACATGTTCATCTTTGTAAGAAAAGTGGGTGTTCACCAATTGAATGTCTTCAAAGTCCATTTCCCATGCCGGTGAAGAGGTGGTATCGTCTGACGCAAAATAATCGGCAATGAATTGGAAGTTCAGGTGATTTTCATCGGCATACTTTTTCAAGTTGATGCGTGCATTTTCCAGTCGTATCACATCAAAGTCAAGGGTACGTAGTTCGGTATTGTAATCGGTAAGGCTACTGCTGATGTTAGCGGCATACAACAATGTATCGCCTTTTAAATCTTCAATGTAAATGTTTTTGATGTTGAGTCGGTTGAAGAAATCAATTTCTATTTCACCGATGGTTACTTCGGTACCCCAGGCATCTGCAAGGTAGCCTGCCACTTGTTGTCCCGTCCACGTTTGTACCGTGTAGGTTTGAATAAGTAGTAGCGAAACCAGCAACAACCGCACGATGGCGATGAGCAAGTATTTTAATGTTTTGAGTAGTTTTTTGATAACTTTGAAGTTAATATTTTTCGCAAATCAAAATGTCTACCAGTCACAAAGATATCATCATTTTGGGCATAGAATCATCTTGCGACGATACTTCTGCTGCTATTTTACAAAACGGCAATATTCTTGCCAATATTATTGCAGGACAGCAGGTGCATGTTGATTATGGTGGAGTGGTTCCAGAATTGGCCTCCAGAGCCCATCAGCAAAACATTATTCCGGTGGTTGATAAAGCCTTGAAAGAAGCCGGTGTAAGCAAAGAAGAGTTAACGGCCATTGCCTTTACCCGTGGCCCGGGATTGTTGGGGTCGTTGTTGGTAGGTACCTCTTTTGCTAAATCGTTGGCCCTGGCATTGCAATTGCCCATGGTAGAGGTAAACCACATGCAGGCCCATGTATTGGCTCATTTTATTAAAGAAAAGGATGGCAGTGGCACCTCCCCAGGCTTTCCATTTATCTGCTTAACAGTGTCGGGCGGACATACACAAATAGTGTTGGTAAGAGATTATTTAGACATGGAGGTGGTGGGAGAAACCATTGACGATGCTGCCGGTGAAGCGTTTGACAAGGTGGCAAAAATTATGGGGTTTCCGTATCCTGGAGGTCCTTTGGTTGATAGGCATGCAAAAGAAGGGAATCCTACAGCGTTTTCGTTTACCCACCCCAAAGTGGATGGCTATAATTACAGCTTTAGTGGTTTAAAAACAGGTTTTTTATATTTCTTGCGCAAAGAAGTGCAAGCCAACGCTAACTTTGTGGAGGAGCATAAGAATGATATCTGTGCCTCCATTCAGCATACCATTGTATCGATTTTGTTGCGTAAGCTCGAGCGGGCCATGCAAGATTTTGGAGTAACTGAGGTGGCGATTGCGGGTGGTGTTTCTGCCAATTCAGGGTTGCGTGAAGCCATTACTGCTCTAGGGCAACAAAAAGGCTGGAAGGTGCACATCCCTAAGTTCGAGTATTGTACCGACAATGCTGCCATGATTGCCATTACCGGACATTACAAGTTTTTACAACACGATTTTGCCGAGCAAGATTTGGTGCCTATGGCGCGAATGAAAATTTGAGGGCAGGTAATGAACGCCTATACCTCCCGACATAAAAGTGTTGGGCATATACGAAGAAGCATAAATTAACCTGTAAATCATTAACTTGTCCTCCGTGATTTCCCTCAAAAAATACCTTCCCCTCATCGCCATTGCCTTTATCGGTTGCGATGCCTCTACTGATAGCACTCCCATCAATACTTCCAGCATAGTGCAAGACACTGAAAAACCCAGTGAAACGGAAGTCATGGTAAAAGAATTGCAAGCATTGGTTACCAATGGAAACCCTTACGATTACTACCATTGGAACAGTAAAATTGCAGATGCTTTAATGCTACAAATGGGACAGGGAACACCTCAAGAACAAATCGACAATTGGTTTGAATACTGCAAGCAAACGCTGAATGCTGGCAACAGTACAAATTGCATCGAACGGTTAGAAAGCTACCTGAGCAAAGCCAACCTCCCCTACCCTGAGATCTTAACAGAAAACACACAACCCATTTTTGAAGTATTGGCCCTCGCCTATTTGAGAAAGGGTGAGCAAGAAAACTGTCAGCATAACCACACCCCATACTCCTGCATTCTTCCCATGCAAGCAGGCGGTGTGCATCAACTTAAAACTGGTTCGGAAAAGGCCATTGAGCTATACAGCATGCTGTATGATCGATTTCCACAAGAAAAATACCGGTGGTTGATCAATGTGGCATACATGACCCTGGGTGAACACCCACAAAAGGTGCCCGCCAAATACCTCATCACCTTTCCCAATTGGGAGTTGGAGCAACAATCGTTTCCTGCATTCAAAGAGATCGCCATGGAAACCGGGCTGGCCACTGATGGTTTATCGGGGGGCACTTGCATCGATGATTTTAACAACGACGGCTACCTGGATGTGTTCATGACTTCCTATGGCATGCAAGATAATGTTAACCTGTTTTTGAACAACCAACAGGGAGGTTTTGAGAAGGCCACTGAAAAAGCTGGTTTAAAAGGTATTGTAAGTGGACTGAATTGTTTGCAGGCCGATTATAACAATGATGGATTTAAAGACATCCTTATTTTGCGTGGTGCCTGGCTGGGCGACCCGGGAAGCCATCCTAACTCGTTGCTCAAAAATATGGGCGATGGTACCTTTGAAGATGTGACCCGATCGTCGGGATTGTTATCGTACCACCCTACCCAAACGGCTACCTGGGGCGATTTTGATAAAGATGGCTACCTCGATGTATTCATTGGCAATGAAAGTAATAAAGATCAACACCACCCTTGTGAGCTGTTTCGCAACAATGGTGACGGCACCTTTACCGAAGTGGCTCAACAGTACGGACTTGGCAACATCAAGGGTTTTATAAAAGGAGTAACTTTTGGCGACATCAACAACGACGGATGGCAAGATTTGTACATCTCGGTTATGGGAGGCAACAACTTGCTTTATGAAAATAAGGAAGGAAGTTTTACTGAAATTGGTCAAAGTGCAGGGGTTCATGAGCCTTTCTTTAGTTTCCCTTGTTGGTTTTGGGACGTGAATAACGATGGATGGCAAGACTTGTTTGTAAGTGGTTACGACTTGACTAACCTCGATGGTTTAGGGGGAGATTATGCTTTAGAACTTCAAGGAAAATCGGTAAGTACCGATAAGCCCCGACTGTATCTCAACCAGGGCAACAATACCTTTAAAGAAGTAACCAAAGCTTACGGGTTAGATAAAACCATGTATGCCATGGGAGCCAATTTTGGCGACCTCGATAATGATGGTTACCTCGACTTTTATGTGGGCACTGGTGCACCCGATTTTAGTACCATAGTGCCCAACCGTATGTTTAGAAATGTAGGTGGCAAAAGGTTTGAGGAAGTAACGTCAGCAGGTAATTTCGGACATATTCAAAAAGGGCACGGCATAGGCTTTGCCGACATCGACAGGGATGGCGATCAAGACATTTATGCTGTTATGGGTGGTGCATATGAGGGCGATACTTTTACCAATATTTTGTACGAAAACCCCATCGATAAAAACAACTGGATCGTGATCGAATTGGCAGGCGTTGCTACCAACAAAGCTGCCATAGGCACACGCATCGAATTGGCACTCAACAATGGCGAAAAACGCTTCGTCACCGTAGGCAGTGGAGGAACATTTGGAGGGTCGAGCTTACAGCAAGAAATTGGGTTGGGCAGTGCCACATCCATTAAAGCACTTACCATACACTGGCTCAATAGTACTCCGCAAACGTTCAATGCCATTGCCGCCAATCAAAAAATATCCATCCAAGAGGGCACGGCTACTCCTTCCTCCATCAACTACACCCCTGTTCCTTTTGCCAACATGCAGCACGAACATCATCATTAAATTATTGCTGCCTCTTATTTCACGTTTCAGTAAGCATAAATTGAACTTTTCATAATGCCCCCTTAACAGCAGTTGGTGCTATTGCCCGCTAATTTTGTAGCAAACAATAATAAAACAACGTGAACCAAATTCATCAAATTTTAAGCAACCTACCCACCAACGATGTCAACCTTTACATAGAAATGAGCAATGCCGCCATCAACAATGGCGATCGTGAAGAGGGAGTGCGATGGTTGGCCAAGGGGTTGTCGAAAGCACGCGAGTTGCAAAACGAAGAAAAGGAAAACGAGATTTGCACCCTTTTACTTTTGTTATTGTAGTTTCCCTGTTTACTTTACGGAAGGGCTTGCTGTCAAGTTGCCTTAAATTAAACACTTATTCTTTCCTCATTATCAGTGTTTAACGCCCCTAACGTTCCTCTTTTTCATATAAAAGTAAACGTCAAACTGTCCTTGTTTCCCTCAGTCATTCACCGTATTTTACACAATTATATTAATTATGGCTGTGCTTCAATCGTCTGACAAAGATCGTTCTACGCAAAACATAAATGGCGTTGAAGGAGTTGGTATCGCCAAGCTCCAAAAAGAAGCGCCAGTGCCTACCGAAGCTCAAACATCTACCAGTAATGCACAGGGAATTCAGCTTGTGCCTCCCCAGCCTCCTGCCATACAAATGATGAGCGATGAAGAAGAACGTTTACAATTGAAATGTGAAGATTGCGAAAAGGAAAGGGTTCAACCACAACTTATTCAGCCATCTGCAACTGATGCTACTCAACCCATCGCTTCGAATTTTGCATCGCAGCTTAATCATGGTGGTGGGCAAGCCTTGCCTAAAGCCACCAGCCAGGAAATGGGACAGAAAATTGGGGCTGATTTTGAGGGAGTGAAGGTACATACAGGGCCTCATGCTATTCAACTCAGCAGGGCCATTAATGCCAAAGCATTTACTTACGGCAATGATGTTTATTTTAATGAAGGGCAATACAATCCCAATTCATCTCAGGGCAAACACTTACTGGCTCATGAGTTAACGCATACTGTTCAGCAAGGCGCTTCACCTCAAGTACAAACAAAAGAAGCAGGTGGTATTCATCATTCGGTTGTTCAGCGAACGCCAATGGCCAAAAAGATGATTCAAAAGACAGATGGAGAAACTGCAAATACGGCGTATGGTCATTTTGAGGCGGTAAGCTATCATCCAGTAACAAGCATTGCGACCGGACAAAAGGTGGGCACCGAGATGTACCTTAAATTTCATCCGGGCGCTAATGTAGATGCCGAGAGCATTGGCCTGGTTCAAACAGCTACTGTAATTAGTAAAGGCAGCGAATATGCCACCAGAACAGGAGGGCAATATGCCAAAAGAAGTGCCACAGAAGGGCCAGGTACTAACACCTTCATCGATCGGTTAGAAGGAAATCCCAACCCTGTTTATGGTACCGGAGACACTCCCGATGCGGACAAGCCTGCTGATGACCTGGACTCTTATCCTGATGCTCCGCCCGAAAAAGTAGAAAGCTGGCAAATTCCAAGCCTCGAAAGCTGGTCGAAAGTTAGAGGGGTAAAATACAATCCCGATAAACCTACAAAAAAAGGGTACTTCTACGAAAAAGAAGGCGTAGAACAAGGGCCTGAGACAGCTGAATTATATGATGTGCCTCTCGATTTAAAGATCACCAATAACTCGGAACGAATTTTTGAAACCGCTGCCATTGCCTTAAAGGGTAGCCAGAAAGGAACATATTACGGATCGGTAAGGTGGGGATGGAAAAAAGATAATGCCGGAGCTTTTTCGGTAGAGCCACTTACCACTGTATCGGAAGCCGTGCCTACTGATGACTTTTTAACTGCTGCAAAAATTTGGAATTCGGCAGCAGAAGATGTTGAGATGGAAACCAACAAGGAAGATGTAAGCATTAAAACCGCTGCAAATTCGTTGATTGAATTGGCCGTTGTTCCTGATGCTGGCACCAAAATGACGATGAAAGGTTATGGTACTTCTGAAGGGAAGAAATACTATGCGGTAACAATCCCCGAAATTCTTGGAACAGCTGTAGGCCTCATTAATATTGATGATGTAAACTGGGTTAATAAAGGGCGCGATACCGTTGACTTGCCCGTTACGGAGGTGTATACGGTTAATGAAGCTACCACATTGGACAGCGGTATTCCTGAAGAACAAGGCAATGGTACTGCATTGCCCGCTGGCACCCGGGTAACCATGGTTGATGAAGCACCACCAGATCATTTAGAAGGGTATGTAAAAGTAAAAGTAGGGCAAGGAGATCTTACCTTAAAAAGTGGTTGGGTTGATGCTGCTTTACTTACCAGAGAAGAATTGGGCTCCAACCCCTGGGAAGGCCTTTAATATACTCCTTACATCATTTCTGATCACTTAACATTCCGTACCTTTGTTGCATGATTGCAGAGCAAATCCAACGCATCTCCAGCTTGTTGAATCAGCCCCTCCCTGGGGAGGAGGCACAGTTTGAAATGGTTTCGTACAAGCGGCCTCCAGCACATCAGGCTCGGAAAGTAGACCCCAATCCAAGGTTGAGTGCTGTATTGGCGCTGCTTTATCCAAAAGACAATGCTCTGCACACCGTTTTGATGTTGCGTCCTGAATACGAAGGCGTACACAGTGCCCAGGTGAGTTTTCCCGGAGGGCGAAAAGAAGAAGCGGATGCTTCGCTGGAAATTACTGCATTGCGTGAAGCCCGTGAAGAAGTAGGCATTGTTCCTGGCGATGTACAACTGTTAGGGCAGCTTACCGAAGTATACATTCCCCCCAGCCGTTTTTTGGTGACTCCTTATATTGGCTATGTGAATTATACGCCCCACTTTATTCCCGATGCAAGGGAGGTACAAGCGGTGATTGAAACACCGTTGTCTACTCTACTTAACGAAGCTATTGTAAAGCGTAAAGACATTACGTTGAGCAATGGTTTTACCTTAAACACACCTTATTTTGATGTGGATGGACATGTGGTGTGGGGAGCTACTGCAATGATGCTGAGCGAGTTCAAAGCCATTTTACAGCAAGCACTAAAAGCTTAGTGGTCGATAGGCTTTAGGGGCATTTTTTTCGTTGATCATAGACCCCACCAAAAACTTAGAGATCGACAACCCACCCGGGGCTACATGGCCTTCAATTTCCATTGGGTATCCTCCAGCTCTTTTTACGCCTTTTAAATGAAACGACAGTTGACCGCTTGTCAGCACACCGGTGCCAGCAAAGGCTAAAATGCCATTGGTTGTTACTGCCCGCAAGTTCACCTTGTTGGCACTTACATGGGTAGGAGTACTCAACAATAAATAGTATGGACTGTAGGTGTTGGAGAGCTTGCTTTTAGAAACTACTGCTCCAAGCACAAATTTGCTGCGGCCTAACTGTTCCGTGCTTTCCTCCAATTCGCGGTTCATGAGAATGAGCATGCTGTTGCCATTGCAGTCGAATTGATAAAGCGGTGCCTTCCATACCGGTACCCCTACAGCACCAAGCGATACCGATTTCATCATTGCTTCGGCTGCTTCGTCGTTGAGTATAGATACTGCTACAGCTTTCGACTCATTGCCAATGAAAGTGAGGTACTCATCGGGTTGTGGCATGGCAATGTCGGTGCTCTTCATTTTAAAGCGATGGGCAATCAGCTCCATGGCAAAGTGCGTTTCCCGGGCAGTAGAAAGGGTAAGTCGGTTTCTTATTTCCGCCAATTTCTGATAGGTTTCCATGTTCCCTACCCTGCCCAGCGAACGTATAATGCCTTGTAAAATAAACGGGTTGTCGATGGTGAGGTTTTCGTGCAAAATGTTGATGGCTCCTTCACTTTGGATACGCCCAAGGCTACCCGCAGCACGAAAACGAATCTTAGGCGAAAGGTTGGTGTCTTCCAGAATGTACTTCAACACAATTTGTTTGTCTTCAATATCGGAATCGAGTACAATGTTGGTAGCGGTTTCTTTGTTAATGATCGTGTCTTTCCCCTCAATGATATTGGTAACAAATAAGCTCAACAGTTGTTCAACGCTGAGGAATTGTGAATCGGGGGCACTTACTTTACACGACATGCAGTTTGGTTTTTAGTGGTTAGTTGCTTTTATCGCACAATGGGCTTTTAAGGTGTTGATTTGTTCTTCGTTGAGCGCTATACCCGATACTATTTGCTGCATCAAGTTGCCGTCTTCTTCGTGGTGGTCGAGTCCGAGATAGTGGGCCAATTGGTGGGCCAGCATCAATCCTGTGCCTGAGTCGCCCAACATTTCTACTACGGTTCCGGTCATTTCTGTATCACTTTTATGGCATGGTCCTGATACTGCTGATAGTCCGTCGGCTTCTTCTTCGGTAGTGAAGAAACGCACCATAAATACATCCAGTCCATCGTTGGCTACCGACCAAACATCGGTCAATTCTTCGGCCTCATCTTCATCGCTAATCACCACAAAGCCATCGGCTTCGGCCGAAGGTATTTGCCAGTGTTGCACACGGCCTATGCCAATGCCTGCTGCCGCAAAGTACTTACGAGCATCGTATACGGCACGGTCAATGTCTTGCTCGTCTTCGTAGGTGAAGTGCTCTACCCCTACCCGAATGATGTTGAGGTTGATGTATTGTGCTTGTAACAGTTTGGCTTGCTCTAGCAACGATAAGGGCCCTGGTGCTCCAACACCGTAACCATAAAAGTCGCGCAGCAACGATGCTCTCCCCTCTATGGAAAGTGCTTTAATGGATTGTTGAATGGATAAAGCCATGGCGTTTATTGTAAGGATACCAATACGGGAATCATTCCAGTGCCGTCATCTAATGGGCCAAGGGCCTTGCCTATCACAGCTCCAAATGCCTCGTTAGGGCTGGAAGCTTTCATGGCATGTCCAGCAGTAGGCGATGTGGTCAATAGGTCGCCAATGGCTACCGGTGCATAACCAGCATCTACCTTGCAATATACTTTTCCCATCAGTGCAATGGGCTTTCGGTTGGTGGCTCCTTTTTGTTTGTCGAGCACAATGCCCGGCTGGTAAGCACCTGCACCTGAAACAATGCCAGCCACCCGTTTGTCGTATGCCTTATTGCCTGGTACCAGTTTGCCTTCGTTTTCAATGACCATAACGGTGCCTGGCTCGGCATCAGCTACTTCCATCACATCAAAGTCTTCTGCACAATCGGCATTGTGCAACATAATGTCGCCACTGTCGCCATTGAGGTGAATGGTTTCCTTGCCAGCAGCATCGTAAATAAATACATCACCATCGTGGCCATTACCTCCAAGGCTAATGTTGCCCTCCTGTCCGTTTAAGTGTACCGTTTGTTGTCCGGTATTGTCGTTCAATAAGATGTCGCCATCCTGTCCCTGACCTCCCAGGGTGATGTTGCCATTAGCACCGATAGATACAATGGTATTGTCTGCTCCATCTTTTACCGTGATGAGGTTTTGCTGTGCATCAAACTGAATGCGCGTGTTACCAGTACCATCTTTGAGGTAAATATCACCATCTTCGCCATTGCCTCCCAGGGTAATGTTACCCTTGTCGCCATTGAGGTGCAAGGTGTTTTTTCCGTCAGAAGTTCTTAAGATGATGTCGCCATCGGCTCCATTGCCTCCCATGGTAATGTTGCCGTTATCGCCGTTCAGGTAGATGGTAACGGTACCGTCGTTGCGCGCTACCTCCACAATGCCTTTGTACTGTTGGGTCATGTAGTTTGGTTTTTAGTGGTTTTAAAGACGATATGAATCTACAACGATTTTTACTACTATTTCAGGAAAAAATTACGGGGTTTGCGACAACTGAAATTGCAGTTTTAACCACGACACCCAATAAGCATATTGATAATCAGCGTTTTGCAGCAAAAACACCTCCCTTATTAATGGCCAATTCATAGGCGATTATCATGGCATAATAGTTGCGTTTGAAGGAGTAAAATAATTGTTATGAAGTGGCATCTTGCAATATTGTTTCTACTGCTTTCTTTTGGGCTTCAAGCCCAGTCGTTGCTCCAGTTCGAGCAAGAGCTATACGGCACAGTTACCGATTGCAAAACTTCTGGCAATAAACTCAATTACTATCAGCACCATGCCCTGGTAGGATACCGAAAAACCAACAATAGGGGCAACTACAAATATTATGATGCCAGGGGGAAACGTGTAGGTGTTGTTAAATTCTCAGAAGGAAAAACCACTTTTTATGATGGCAATGGGCGAATGATGAGTAGCGTTAAGCAGCGCAACAACAAAATGAAGTTTTACGACCACAACCGCGAACTTACTCACATAGAAAAAACCACCGATAATAAGGTAAAACGATACAACGGAAAAGGGCAGCTTACAGGGTATCAGAAGAAGCAAGGAGAGAAAACAAAGTTTTACAACGGACAACACCAGCAACTGGGCTACTATAAACACACCAACAATGGAAAAACCAAGTACTACGAAGGTTTTTCATCCTACCTTGGCTACAGCAAGATAAAGGGCGATGAAACGTGGTATTATGATTATGCTGGCAAATGCATTGCACAGCGCAAAGGGGTGGAGTACGACATTCGCATTTACGGCATTGAAACCGGGTTTTAATGCAAAAGGGCAACGATGCATCGTTGCCCTTTACTTTCTTTCACTTTTCTTGTTACAATTGGCAGTCTACCGTAGTATTGCCTTCGCAATCGTAGGTTACTGTACCAATCAAAATGCTTGGAGCAGGTAAGCAAAGAGGTTCCTGGGGTGGTGGGCACCCATTGGGTACGAACCACACTTCCCACACGGCAAACTCATGGCCTGTTGGCTCGGCACATAAGCCTAAAATAATAAGCCTGGCCTCATACTGGCCACCATTAAAGTTAGGGCTGCATGCTTGTCGTACATCTCGAACAACTTGTGCTTCCTGACCGTTGGCACTTTGCGCTGTAACGTCAGTAGTAGCCATTGCTACCAGGGCAAAAATGCCCAGAAAAGTAACTAGTAATTGTTTCATTGGTTTGGTTTTTAGTAGTTTATCACCACAAAGTATGGAATTCTAATTACTTCTGGAAATTTTTATATAACCGTGGTTCTACCCACTAAAAAAGTTAACGGTTGCTTCCACTACCTGTTGTAAGTCGGTAGGTAATGCTGTTTCTTCCCACGGATGTTTACCGCCAAAGGTGTGTCCTGCCCCTTCTATGAGTAGCAATTCAAATGCAGGATTCCACTGCTTTAAGTTTTCCGCTTCTTCCACGTTCACCGCCATGTCGTTGGTGCCATGTATTACAAGGGTAGGAATGGTAAGTTGTTTGGCGGCATTTGGGATGTCGAGCCGTTGGCGATGGGTTACAAAGTCTTCATAAAACTGGTAATACAGTGGCATGTTTTGTTGGGTTCTTCCATTCACTATATGGTATACCCCATCGCGTTCCCATTGTTGCAGCAATTCACCTTGGGGAAAACGGCCCGCATAATCGCTCACTCCAGCCCAGGTAGTTACTTTTTTTACCCGTTGATCTTCGTTGGCTTTCAGTAATACAATGCCTCCTCCCCTGCTATGACCAATTAAAAAGATGCGGTTCAAGTTCATTTCCTGCCGGGGCATTTCATGTTGTTCCAATGCATCCAACACTGCGCCCAGGTCGTCGAGTTCCTTGCTGTAATTGTTGTTGCCAAAGGCTTCCAGGTCGGGAAAGTCAATCGGATCTTCTACCGTACCTCCATTGTGCGAAAAGTTGAACTTTACAAATACAAAACCAGCCTTTACAAAATGAGGCACCATAGCATTCCATGGCCCCCAATCTTTATACCCTTTAAACCCATGGGCAAAAATTACTACTGGTTTTGGGGAATTGGTGGCCGTATAAAATACCTCCGCGGGCATAGAACGCGCCCCCTTAACGATGTATTGAATGTGTTGCATGCGACAAGAAAGATAGTTATTAATGTGAAAACATGGTGGGTAGCAACCCATTAAAAAAACCTTCGTCTTTATTGTGTGTTGTATCACTTAAGGAACCATCCATGAAAACCTTTTTAACATTCCTTTATAGCATCATTGCTATAAGTACCATTGCACAAAAGCAACCATATCAATTCACAGAAAACAAGCACCAATGGAACGATAGAGTTCACTATAAAGCTGCTGTTCCTTCGGGTAACTTATACCTTGAAAAAGATCGGTTGACTTATGACTTGTTTCAATATTCGGGGCTACACCACAACACCAATGAATCGGATGTTCCTGAATTGAAAGGGCACGCCTTTTCAATGGTTTTTTTAGCGGCTAACGAGCACGTACAATTAAAAGGTCAACATCCACAGCCTTATCGCGAGCACTATTTTGTAGGGCCGAAGCGCAACTGGTCGAAACATGTTAACACCTATCAAGAGGTAGTGTATAACAACCTGTATTCAAACATCGACTTACAACTGTATACTCATCATGGGCAATTGAAATACGATCTTATTGTTCGACCAGGAGGCCACCCCGAAGCCATTGAGATTGCCTATGAAGGCGTGCAAAACATTGCACTTACTGAAGAAGGGCTGATCCTTTATACTGCTGTAGGAAAAGTAATAGAGCAAACACCATATGTGTATCAAATGATTCATGGAAAGGAAGTCCCTGTTTTGTGCGAAACATTATGGGACGCTGGTAGCCATCAAATCTCATTTCAATTTCCACAGGGATACGATGCTTCTCTACCCCTTGTTATTGACCCTGTTTTGGAGTTCAGTACTTATTCTGGTTCTTTAGCCGATAATTTTGCCTATTCTGCTACTTATGATGACGACGGCCATTTATACACAGGGGGCATTGCCTTCGACAACGGATACCCGGTTACGTTGGGAGCATACGACACTACTTTTTCGGGCATTCCAGCTTATGGGAACAACGATATTGTAATTTCAAAGTATACCGCTGATGGAGACAGTATGCTTTACGCCACTTACCTCGGTGGTGTAGGTACCGAAAATGTAAGCAGCATGATGGTGGGGCAGCAAGGAACACTTTACTTTTTTGGTGCCACCAGTTCGGCTGATTTTCCTACTACTGCAAATGCATACGACACCAGTTTTAATGGAGGAACACTTGTTCAATTTACTTTTCATGGAGCTCACTACGATGCTGGTAGTGATTTGTATGTTGCTCAGCTCAGTGGCGATGGTAGCTCCTTGCTTCAAAGCACCTATGTAGGTGGCACTGGCAATGATGGCCTTAATTACAATAGTGCAACCCTTCAAGACACTTTAATCTTTAATTTCGACGATCAGTTTAGGGGTGAGCTAATGCTCGACAGCAACGATAACTGTTACATTGCCACCACCACTCGATCTGCTGATTTCCCGATGGTAAATGGCTTCGACAATACCCTTGGAGGAATTCAGGATGGTGTAGTGTTTAAGCTAGATAACAGCCTTTCTAATATTGTTTGGAGCAGCTATGTTGGGGGCAGTGATTTTGATGCTTTGTACGGGCTTGTGCTCGACTCATTGCATGGTGTGTATGTAACAGGTGGCACCATTTCTAGCGATTACCCTACTACCGGTGGTGCTTTGCATCCTACTTTTCAAGGAGGTGTTGCCGATGGTGTTATTACTCGCATTAGCAATGATGGCAGTAGCATTACTGCCTCTACCTTTCTTGGTACCAATCAGTTCGATCAAAGTTACAAGCTTTCTTTATCGCAAGGCAATGTAGGCTTTGTGGGGCAAACCATTGGCAATTTCCCCATTACTCCTGGGGTATATTTTAACGATACTATAGGGCAATGCATTGGTATGCTGGGGCCACAACTCGACACCCTTCTTTACGCTACCATTATTGGAAGTAATAACGGCACTGCCAACCTATCGCCAACAGCATTTATGGTAGATGGTTGCGGCAATATTTTTCTGGCTGGTTGGGGTAAAAATCTGGCCATACAGGGTAATGGCATCCAGTTGCCTACCACGCCCACTGCTTATCAAATAAGCCCTGCCAACACCACCGATGCCTATGTGATGGTGATGGGGCCTGGTGCTTCGCAACTGATTTATGGATCGTATTTAGGCGGCCCTGCCAGCATGGAGCACCTGCATGGAGGAACCAATCGGTTTGACGAACATGGAACACTTTACCATACCATTTGTGCAGGATGTGGAGGAAGCAGCGATTTCCCCACCACACCTGGAGCATTTGCATATACCAATGGATCTAGCAATTGCAACCAGGCAGCCTTTAAGTGGAAAATGGGCAATGGCTCGATATGGTCTTCATTTATATGGGTAGAAACAGGGTTAACGGTAGCTTTCACCAACCAGTCGTTTCAAGGTACCAGCTACTTTTGGGATTTTGGTGATGGCAATACCAGCACTCTTGAACACCCTACACACACTTACGCCCCGGGAGTTTACAATGCATGTTTAACGGTAAGCGATGGATGTTTCTCCGATGTATCGTGCCAAACCATTACCGTAATAGGTACCGGAATAGCGCAAAATAATCAGCGTGAGGGCATCTCTATATTCCCTAATCCTTTCAGTAATGCAACTACTTTTAACATTCCCTTTATTGATCAATATGATGGTTTACAGTTGAATTTGTACGATGCTTTGGGTAAATTAGTGCGGCATGAGGTAGTAACCACTGCTTCATTTCAATTGTATCGAAACGATCTGGCACAAGGATTGTACACTTATCAACTGAAAACCAATACGCAACTATTGGCTACTGGAAAACTAATTATTGAATCCCCATGAAAAAACTACTGCTTATCCTTTGTATTGCTACTGTAAGCACTGCTGCACTGGCACAAGAAACTACTCAAAAACAACCCGAACCACGTGCAGTACTTACCGATCCTCCGAAACGAATAATGAGTACCGACGAAATTCTGGAAGCCGGTAAATTAAAGATTGTTCCTGAAGGGTCGCCCCTCAGCATTTCGGGGTATCAGATGATTTACCAGGTAGATAACAACCCTATAAGTCTTGCCGCTACTACTGCCGATTTTACGGAAGAAATGAAAAAGGTAATCGGCCAGCTAAAATCTGGGGAATACCTGTATTTTCAAAACATTACAGCCATTGGTGCCGACAATGGTAACCTCAACTACATCACCATTAAGATCAAATAGCTGCTGTTGAAAACTACAACAGGTTTATTACGGAGTTGATTGAAAAATTTTATATCTTGTGGTTTAAACCACTAAAAGACCATGAAGACCACTTTCAGCCAATCGAAGGACTCCCTTGGTAAATCCAATGCCGAAAACGTATCGCAATACAAAGATGAAGGAGTGAACTCTTTCATCCCACCAAAAATTGGCATCGGCATGGCCGATACAGCACAACGCATGGAAAAAGAGGAGGATGAAGATAAGCCTGCCAGCCTAAAGGCAAACCCTGCCATTCAGCGTAAAGAAGACAATGTGGTCAGTAAGATGGGCGAATCGATGGGGGCCGACTTTTCGAATGTAAACATCCATACCAATTCTAACAGTGCTACTGATGTAGGAGCTTTGGCCTATACACAAGGCAACGACATTCATTTTGCTCCAGGGCAATTTAAACCCGACACCAAATCGGGGCAGGAATTGATTGGCCATGAGCTCACGCATGTGGTACAACAACGTGAAGGAAGGGTGCAGCCTACCACTGAAGTAAACGGCATGCCAGTAAACGACAGCGCCTCGCTTGAAAGAGAAGCTGACGTAAAAGGCGCTCAGGCTGCTTCTGCACTATAATTCATTGCTATTTCTCGCTTGTTAATGCAACGGTTGGCACCTGCCAATCCGATGCCGTACTGGTACATGCATTGATGCACCCTTATTCGTTACCACTTCCATCAAACTAAGCTCGTCGAAGCTTATTTCCCATCATATACCCCTCGTTCTCTAACACTACAACACCCTCACAAGCAACACTTTAGCATCCCGTCTTAAAAAATTAACAAATAATTAAGACTTTCTGGCACCGGCTTTGCCATACCCCTTGCAACAACCTTTAAAACTAAATGTTATGAGAGGAATTTTAACACTACTGATTTTAGCACTGGGACTTATGAGTGCCGGTAAGGTAAACAGGCAACTGCGCAAAGAAGTGGTTGGGAAGACGTGGGAAGTAGTGAGCTTCGTAGATGTGGCAACACAAGAAAAGCAACTGGTTCCCAACAACCTTGGGCTGAGTGTAAAATTTGGCAAACAAAAGTCGATGGTAGTAACCCTTGAGCGCAATACCTGCCGGGGCACCTACGAATTGACCCGCGATAAAAGAGTAAAAAGCATCCAATTGGCATGCACCAAGATGTGCTGCGATGGCGAATTGAGCAAGCTTTTCTTAGAAAGCCTGCACAATGCCCAACAATTTGGTAAGGATCGCACAACCGATATGCTGGTGGTTAAGGGAGAACATACGATCATTCAATTGAAAGTGAAGCAAGAATAACCGGCATACACAACATATCCTTAGGCTCCCCCCGACCACACATCGGGGGGATTTTTTTTATTGCAATACCAATTTGCCATTGGCCAACGGCCGGGCAGTTGTTGTTAAGGTGTAATAATACATGCCCGAGGGTAAATCGCTACGATCAAAGAGTACACGTTGTACGGCCGTTTTACTCCACACTACCCTGCCGGTAGCATCGTAAATGGTGAACGTAGCCGACTCAGAATTTTGCCAGCGTACTTCTGCCAAAGATGATACAGGGTTGGGCACAATGCTTACTTCAGCTGCCTTTTCGAGTGTTGGCACATCGGTAATTACCGGTATACAGCAAGCATCGGCCTCTATACCCACCACATTATCGGTAAAAATAGGACTGTGAATGATGGTAGCCGTTCGGGGATCGATGGTAAACAACACGAAGTCGGCACCAATAAACCCGCGGTAAATATACTCCCCTTCAGCATTGATGGTAATGGATTCGCTAATTAGCCCTGGCGATACTCCAGGTAAAACACCTACTGTAGTGTGTGTGCCTGTGGCAGGATCTACACTTTCTATCTTGTAATCCTGTCCATCTTCATACAACCCATAAATGGTAGAATCAGGGCAGTTGAACTGGCGGCCTGCTACATTGTCGGTAAACAGGTTGTTGTACACAATAGTAGCATCATTGATGTTGATGGCATACAACAGCAGTTGCACCCCATTCAATCCGGTAAAGGTATACAGCCCTCGCTTTGCATCGAGCGCAAAAGAGCCTCCTCCATAAGCCGAGATGGTGGGAATGTTATCGATAAATGTATTTTGCCCGGTAGCCGGGTTCACCGTCACCAAATGGTATTGGTTGTTGTCTTCCCACAATCCATAAATTAACGAATCTTCGCAATTGTATTCGAATCCTACCACATTGGTTTGGTACGAATAGGCATTTACAATGCTGCCCGTTTGCAAATCGAGGCTCACCAACATAAAGGTGTTGTTGATGAACCCTACAAACACATACCAACCATTTACAGGGTCGATTACCGTTTTATCGCCCGCTACAAAAGCAGTCATACCAGGTACCGTATTGATGGTAGTGGTAGTTCCTGTGACAGGATCGATGGATACAAATTCGTAGGTATTGCCCACCTCCATTAATCCGTATGGGCGGGTTTGAGCAAAGGTAGAGATGGTTAATAAGAAGCAGCAAAGCGTAAAAAACTGTTTCATAGAGCTAATTTGAGAGTTAGGTGTTTTTAAAGTTATGAAATTATTCTTCCCAACGAAAGTGTAGCTATGCTACAATAGCACAATTGCCCCTCTATTTCACCGTACATCACACACCACCTCCCTCCCGCTTTTCGGCAACAAAACAACATTTAACAACAATACCACCTGTTATTTTTCGTTATACATGGAGTACATAAAGTGAATTGGCCCCATTTTGTTGAACCAAAATTTTGGACGATGAATACATTAACAACGGGGTTATCCTTTTCAGAGAAAATCAACTTCTTTAAGCGCATCAGGCAATACATTGCACGGTTTGAAGCCATGCTCAACATGAAGCATTGCATCAGCAGCGATTATTACCGGTTGTACCACTTCCTCTTCAAAAAAGACATCAATGACCAGGAGCGGTTAGTGATTCAGCAAAAAAAACATGAGCAAACACTTGATTTCTTTTTTCTCCAACACCACAACATCATCAAAGGTTTTTTACTCAAGCAGTTTAGAGGCTAATGGCATAGATGCATCAGCGTGAAAACGGGAGTATAACATTTTTTGAGAACTCCCGTTTAATAACTATAGAGTCATCCCCCGCTAGTTCGGTTTCGGTTTGCTTGTTTACCCCCAGTTGACTGAAACATGTGTTAAATTAAACCACCAACGTTATGAAACGGATCATTGTAATATTGTTCGTTATATTGGGAGGTACTGCAGCAGGGCAAAAGAATCTTGAAACCAAATTGTTAGGCAAGTGGATTTGCTATAAGGTGAGTGATCCTGATTACAACCACAATTTAGACCTATCCATTACCTTTTGGTCGAACGGCCAAATGGAGTACTTCTTTCCTGGAGATTATTCGCAATACGTAGGCTTTTGGAAAACCAATGCAAAAGGCACCTTGTACTACCTTTCTAACAATGCTCCAGGTACTGTTCCTATCGACAGTTTAAAAGTGTTGAAGGTGAACAAGAATGAATTGGTGACTCAATGGGTGGGACGCGATTATAAAACCTATTATAAAAAGGCAGCGTCTTACGAACAAAAATCCATTCATGTAGAAACACACGACTTTAAAGATGCGCACCTGCTTACTGCCAGGGAATGGATGCTTTACCGCACCTCCTACATTAAGGGAGAAAGCGAAAAAGATGTAGACATGGAGTTGGAGTTTTTCACCTTCAACAACGACCATACTGGCAAAACAAAGTCGGTGGGAGAAAACTACCCGCTTACCTGGCGCATTTTCGACAATGGCAACCGCATGGTATTACAGCGCAAGATTGATGATGAAGTAAGCAGTTGGGTGTGCGAAATTGAGTTCTTGAATAAGAAGGAAATGGTATTGCGGGTCGTCAGCATCATTACCGACGATACTGAAGTGGTGTTTCAAGAAGATGAAAGCATCGTTTTTTACTTCAATTGATGGATAAGCACCTGCCATTCCTTTAAGCATCATCGTACAAAAGGAAGGCTGCCTTCCACAAAGGGAATCAAAACATATTAATGTACTGAACAAAGCACGTGTGTAGTGCTTTGTTTGCTATAGAGGCTATGCCTCGTCATGCACACGACAATCCCCACCATTTTGTGCATACCCATCGGTATCATTGTTCTTTTTGCTTTATCTTTAAGGTAATAACGGTGCCATGCAAAAGCTCTTCTTTAGTATTCTCGGTTTTTTGGTTGTTGTTGGAGCAACAGCTCAAAAGCATGCTTATGGATTAAAGGCAGGTGGCGGCATGGCTCGGTGGGTGGAGGTTGATGCCTGGAACAAGGTGTGGGGAGGTACCTTTGGTGGCATGTACTCTTACCAGTTTAACGATTACAAGGGGTGGGCACTGCAAACCGAGTTGAACTATGAGTTAAAAGGAGCTGAATCGCCCTACAGCGGCAGGGCTGTTCGCCAGCACTACCTCAGCGTTCCGCTATTACTACAATACCATGTACAGGAAGATGGCCCTTACCTGTATGCCGGAGGTTATGCCGCCCGGCAGTTGGGCGTAATTGTGGAAGAAAATATGGCCTTCATCAGCCTTAACGACATCAATACCATTGATGCAGGGTTATCGTGGGGCATTGGCATCCGGTTTCATGCTTTTGGAACGTATGCCTTATTGATTGATAGCAGGTACAGCGTTGGACTAACCAGCGTATACACCCCCACCGGAATTACTCCTGAAGGTACTGCCTATGAAGTGGAACATACTACTCGTTTTTTAAGCATTAGTGTAGGAGTGGTGCGACTGCCTGGTAGGAGCACCCCTCACAAAGCAAAAGAATCGGGCATTACTCGCTGAAACTATAAGTGTAGATTTTATAACGCTCACCCCGCTTTATTAGAAACCTTAATTGGTCTCCGTGAAGTTGCGTTGCAATCGGTGTGGTTTCGAAAAGTATTGACTTCTTAAAAGACTTGCCCCCGGTGCTTATGTACTCAATGTGGCTACGCTTGTTTTCATCTATGTAAGTGCAAAGCAAGCTACCATTATCTGTGATTGATATATTTTTGACAGCGAAGTAGTATTTATTGGTTCGGGGATCGGATAAAGACAACTTGGTTTTCTTGTACCTGGTACCCTCGATGTGGGTTTTATATCCATGCTCCAGCGAGTATATACAAGGGGTTAACATGAAGTAAATTACCACATCATTACCAGCAGCAGCCATGCCCCCGGTATTGTAATTGCCATACACTTTTTTATCCTTGAAAAATTTTGGCATGTGTACGCCAGTTAAACGCTCCATTGTAAACACATCATCCCTCAATCGGAATACGGCAGAACTTTCTACCTCATCGAATTGACCGTTAAAGGAATAGCTAAGTTTGCAATATACTCGGCCTTCATCATGGTTAAAGTGATTGCTAAAATAGGGGTTGATATAGTAGTCTTTTGGTAGCCCGGATTGATCGAAAGGGTACACCTCCAACACTTCAAGTTGCTCATTAAGCGATAGCATAAACGGCAATTTATCTACACCTCCACTGGTAGTAAGATATGAGAGGTACAGCCACACGGAAAACCGGTTTTTGCAGGATGTGATGTTAACTGCCTCTAATTCTGGAAATTGTTTATTGATCTCAAAGAAATTACCAACTTTAGCACGCTCCCTCAAAGCATAGTTTAGCACGGTTGTATCGGTTAATGCTTTGGTGAGTAGTTGCTCAATATTTAGCTGCAACTCTTCTACTTTGATCTCGCTTTGAAAGGTTCCCGTTGTAAGGTCGAAAGCTGTAAGGCTTTGGTAGGTCTTGCTGAGGTTTACAAGCCTTGTATCTGCAAAGGCTGTTTTATAAAACCCACCAAACTCGGAAGGCATTTGCATTGTAATTGTGTCCAATAGTGCTATTGAAAACTCAGGCTTTTTCAATAGCGTCCAATCAATTGCATCAATGTTTGATAAGTACTTGTTGTAGGTCAATTTATCGCCCTCATAAATCAACACTTCCGAACCTAAACCACCAGTAATAAGGTTAAAAAATGAATCGTCAACTATGATGTGTTTTCCTTTCGGCTCGATCTTCAAAACCTCTTTAAAGTACCTCAGCTTTTCACCTTCCGTAATTCCATTAACGAGGTAGTGAACATTTGTAAGGCTATGTTTATCTATCATGCTCAACACCTTTTGAAAAGGTATCATGCAGTTAACACAATCTGTTTTGCTTAGTGCAAATATTAAAGCTGGGGTACTGGTTTCAATACCATGCTTTTGAAGTTGTGCGGATACTGGTTTGCTGATCTTTTGACCATAGGTAAATACAGTCAATAATAGCAAGGTGGTTATAATGATTAGTCTCATCATGCCCCAATGATATAAAAAGTACCCCCCAAAAAAAGAGAGGTTCTACTAATGTATGAAAATAATTGAATGTAGTTACCGTGCTAATTTGAAGCACTTTTTGTTGGAATCCTGCACACAGGTTATTTCAACCGTAAAGGCTCCCCCATCCGCTTCAATTAGTTCAACATGGGGTGTGCCGCAATACCATCTATTTTCGTTGCAACCTACCGCTAAAGGTGTGGGGTCATTGTCGCCAGCGTTACCCCTGTTTTTCATCTCGGTAACACCCGTAACATTTACACCCCCTGGCGTGAAATCCAGGCCAGCCCCTTTAACGATTTTATTCACAGGCTCAAATACAATCACCTGTTTTCCTCCAGCGCCATCGTCGTGACCATTGTTAGGAGTGTTGCCTGAATTACCCTGTCCAAACGAGGGTGCAATGAATGCACACAACATAAGAAGCATTAAAGTTGTTGTTTTCATGTTTATTGATTTTAGTGGTTTATAGCCAGTAAAATTAAGTGTTACCTGAATCATTTGGCATCAGTATTTTTACCCATATCGAATCGCAAGTTGAATAATTGAGGAAATAAAGCATGCGATTTTCGAAAAGGAGTAGAGTCCCCTTTTTTATCGTGTTATATTTTGTAACAAGTTTAGTTCAAATCAGTACCGATCATGTAGTATTGATTTCACGAAACGCCCCCCAAACCACCCCCCGACAAACTGAACTTTCCTACTCCCTATTGCATGCAAGAGTTGTAGCCAATGGGGTTGGATGCTGGCGCGATCCAAACCCAAATGGCAAGGGCAACAAGAGCAACCAGTGCTTAAACAGCTTATGCCATATAACATTGCCGTTGATTTTCCTTATCTTTGAGTGATGCGTCGCCTATGGCATATCGGACTGTTATTGCTCGTTGCTCTTATTACTACTGGCATTTCTTGTAAAAAAAACAAAGGCCAACAAACCGGAACGGAGTACCGCACCAAAAATGTATTCATTTTTATTATGGATGGCCCACGGTATACCGAAACCTGGGGCAAAGCAGGGCATCCTCATATTCCACGGCTCAGTGCCATGGCCTCCGAAGGCGTGGTATACACCAACTTTATGAACAACGGCCCCACCTGGACCGTTCCCGGGCACGTAGCCATTACCACAGGCCATTACCAGGACATTAACAACGGAGGGAATGAGTTGCCCAACTATCCGGGCATTTTTCAGCACTACTTAGCACAAACAGGCAAGCCGGCAACTGCTGCATGGGTAATTGCTACCAAAGACAAACTACAAGTACTTGCCAACACCAAACATGAGGAATGGCAAGATCAGTATGTGCCAGCCAACAATTGTGGCATCAATGGCACCGGTGTAGGTAGTGGTTATCGAGAAGACAGTACCACCTATGCCGCTGCCCTCAATATTATTCCTCAGCACCACCCTAATTTGGTGTTGATTAACTTTAAGCAACCCGATGCTGCGGGGCACGCCAGCGATTGGCCCGGTTATATCAGTGGCATTGAAGCTACCGACGATTATATTTACCAGTTGTGGAATATGATCCAAAACGATCCGGTATACAAAGACAACACCACCATATTCGTTACCAGCGACCATGGCCGACACCTCGATGGCTGGAGCAGCGGATTCATTTCTCATGGTGATGGGTGTGAAGGATGCAGGCGCATGATTTTATATGCTGCCGGCCCCGACTTTAAGCAAAAACAAATTCGTACCGAGCCGCGCGAACAAATTGATATTGCTGCTACCGTTGCTGAACTGTTGGGCTTTTCAATGCCTTACGGTGATGGACAAGTAATGGACGAATTGTTTTTGGTGAAGCGATAATGCCTACCCCGCTCCATTTACTCATCAACTTTCTACTTCCAGGCTCCGCTCCTGCATAGACAGAAATCCAGCAACATTCCTCCAATCCCATCACTCTCACTCCTTCGTCAACCACTCTGACACTCGTTCTCCACTAACTCCTGTATATTCACTACTTCATACTCTTTACTCAATCTCCTTTGTCCTGAGTCCCTGAGTGTTCTAACCGACCAACGAAAGCGTCAGCATGTATCCCTGCCCAGTGTCTGAGTGATTTGCTACGAGTGACTGAGTGATTTCCTTGACGCAGGAAAGTAAATCGTATCCCTGCCTGTCATATTGAGCCTGCTTGCCCCGATGTAGATCGGGGAAGTACAGCAGGCGGGGAAGACCGGGCAGGCGGGGAAGACTGGGCAGCAAAGTGTATCCCTGCCTGTCATACTGAGCTTGCTTGCCCCGATGTAGATCGGGGAAGTACAGCAGGCGGGGAAGACCAGGCAGGAATCTACAATACGCCCCCTAATCACTCCTGCGCAGGCAGGAGTCCAGTACGCTCAATGAATATCAAAAGTACCTTAGGAACTTGCTTCGTCGTATATCTACTTCAATCCTTCGACACCCCGATTGCTATCGAAGAGCTGAAGAACTCATTCCCCCATCGCCAAACCAGCAATATACCCTCCAGTCCATGCCGCCTGAAAGTTAAACCCTCCGGTAATGGCATCGATGTCGAGCACCTCCCCTGCAAAGTGTAATCCAGGAAACAACTTGCTTTCAAATGTTTTGAAGTTCACCTCATCCAATCGAATGCCCCCGCAGGTAACAAACTCTTCTTTAAACGTGCTTTTCTTATGCACCTTTAATGTGGTATTGCTCAATGCCTCCGCCAACGTGTTGAGTTGAGATTTCGACAATTCTGCCCATGGTGTTTGTGCAATGCCGGCATGTGTTACCAGGCGTTTCCACAACCGTTGAGGCAGTTCGTAAAGGGCCGTGTTTTCAATCTTCTTGTTGGGGTGTATGGCCTTTTGCGCTGCCAGTTCTTCCTTCACCTCTTCTAAAGGCATGCTGATCCAATTGATGTGAATGGTAAACTGGTAATGCAAGTCGTGCAGTGCCCTGGCACCCCACGCCGACAAACGCAAAATGGCCGGGCCACTTACCCCCCAATGGGTAATGAGCAATGGGCCTGTTTCTTCGAGTGCTGTGCCTTGCACCTTTACCGTAGCCTGTGGCACTGCAATGCCGGGCAGCCCCTCAATGCGAGGGTCGTTGATGTTGAAGGTAAACAACGAAGGTACCGGATGCTCAATGGTATGGCCTAACTCGCGCAACATGTTCCACACCTGCACACTGCTTCCCGTAGCTACCAACACCTTATCGGCCTGCAATGTTTCGCGATGCGCCTGTACTTCCCACTTTTGTGCTGCTGCTAACCAGCGTAACCCTGAAATGCCTGTGTTGGTGCGCACCTCCACTCCTGCCGTATTGACGGCCTCTTCCAGGCAATTGATGATGGTTTGGGAGTTATTAGATACCGGAAATACACGGTTGTCGTCTTCAATTTTTAGTTCCACACCACGCGATTCGTACCACGCCATGGTGTCGCCCGTGCAAAAGCGGTGAAAAGGACCTATCAGTGCTTTGGCTCCCCTGGGGTAATTGGTGGCCAATTCGTTAGGGTCGAAACAGCCGTTGGTAACATTGCACCGTCCGCCACCCGAAACCTTTACCTTACTCAATACCTGGTGCCCTTTTTCAAGGAGGGTTACCCGATGTCCAGGATAGTGTTCGGCATAAGTAATGGCAGCAAAAAAACCTGCTGCTCCTCCTCCAATAATGATGATTTCTTGTTGACCTTGCACCTGCTAATTTTGCTCAAAAGTACCCAACAATTTGAGAGTATACACCTCCCGATTAAACAATCGTGTTATATTCTTAACTTTTTTATGCATTATGGTGCAGTTTTTCGCGAATAATTACTACTTTAGAAGGCAGTTAACTCTCTCAAACAGAATGGGCCATGTTTAAGAAATACATCACCTTACCTGCATTACTCCTGCTTGGCACAATTGCCATGGGTCAATCCAACGATGTACAATGCACCGAATTTCATACGGGTACTTTTAAGTACAACGACGGTTCGAATGCCAACATTGTCATTACCCGCACTGCCACACATCAAACAGAAACCAATACACTCGATCAATCGTTCAAGAAATACAAGATTGAATGGATCAGCGATTGCGAGTATCAACTCACGCTGGAAGAAAGTTCGGACGAGCGGTTGAGCGTGTTGATTGGCAAGTCGAAAAAAGAAATGATTTTAAAGGCTGAAGGCTATGCTTACGAAAACCTTTCTGACCTGGAAGGAAAAGGAGCAAGCAACAAGCTGGTTAAAGTACACTAAACTCCTTTGTACACCTTAACGCCATTGAATATTACAGGTTATTACAACCTGGAGGTTCCGCATGCTTTTATTCGCAATGCATCGAACAAGCTGGCTGTGATGTTTCCCGGCCGGGGTTATACTTGCGATATGCCATTGCTGTACCACCTTTCACGCGCCATCATCGAAAAAGGATACGACCTCTTACAAGTGCGCTACGAATACGGCAACAATAATAAATTCAACCTCCTCCCTCCCTCCGAGCAAGTAAAATGGATGACCAAAGACAATGTGAATGCGGTGCGTGCAGCATTGGAACAAGGCACCTATAATGAAGTGCTATTGGTGGGCAAATCCATGGGTAGTTTCGCCATGACTTTTGTCATGAATGCAATGGCTTTCGAACAATCGTTAAAGAGCATTTGGCTCACACCAACCATCAAGCAAGCCGAAGTGTTTGAACACATGAAAACCGTGCAACACCCTTCCTACCTAATAATGGGCGATAACGACCCGCATTACAACGCCGCAAAATTAGAGCAGTTGCCACAGCAGCAACTCATTGTACCCAATGCCAACCACAGCATGGAGGTGGTTGGAAATATTCAGCGCTCCATGGAAATCAATCAAGAAATAGTTACTACCTTAGCCGCCGAGTTAATTTAATACCCATGGCAAAGAAGATTTTTCCTTACATTTTTTTATTGACTTTCTTGTCGGTTTTGACCATCATTATTTATACCATGGCATTCAAAGAAAGTCCGGTAGTAACTGATCCTGTAGAGCAAACCGATTCTACTGCTACCACTCCAGCGCAATAAGCCTAAAACATCCAACACCGGCTGATTTACGTAAGTTATAGTAAACAGCCGAACATGGAAGACATCATCACCCTTAAGTCGTACGTAGACCTTCACCTGGCACACCTCGACCGTAGCGAGTTGGAAGCCAAAGGAATTGCTGCATTCGTAACCGACGAACACACCATTGCCGCCCATCCGTTTTACAACTATGCCATTGGTGGTGTGCGTTTGCAAGTAAAACAATACGATTTAAACAAAGCCTTAACCATTGTAGGTTCTAATGCCTGCTGCCCTCAATGCGAATCGGTACAAGTGGGCAAAGTAATTTCGAAAAAACGCGGGTGGAAATTGATGCTAGCAGCCCTTTCAGCATTGTTTGCGCCATCACAAACATGGTCGTGCAGCGACTGTGCCCACCAGTGGAAAAACTAGGAAGATCGTGGCCACAATGCCGCCCCTATGAGCACGGCTGTAACCAATATTACAGGGCTAAATGACAGGTAGTACCTTAAGATCACCACTGCCGCAATGGGTAGCAATAGCATGTACCATCCCATCGCTCCTAGCAACATCCCTCCAACAGCATTGCGCAACTGCTTTCTTCGCACCATGTACACTCCAAACATCGCCAACAACAATACCGTGTAACTCCACCACCATACTGCATAATAGCGTACATGGGTAGCTCCGTGATAGTTGAACTTTGTGGCCAAATGATGGCCATAACGATTGGCATTCACCACATCATCGCGCACATACAACTGCGCAAAATTAGGCCCTACAAAGTCGGTAAAGTAGCGCAAAGGAAATTCCTTGATGATGCGCAGTCCGGTAGCGCCCAGCTCATCCGACAACTCGGGGCGATACTCGAAGTTATGGTGTCCTTTGTATTGCATGTACGAGCGCATGGTAGCATCTTCGTTCCAAATTTGTCGGTTGCGTAAAGCCAGGGCCACATCGTAATGAAACGGCTGCTGTTGCAAGTAACGCTCGAAATCGTTGTTTGGATGTACTTTTACTTCTGATTCGGGGTAAAAGATGGAGGCATTGTTCCACAGCAAGGCTCCCGATAATCCGTTGATGCGCCAGGTATCAAAGGCATTGTTGAAAGCCAACCGCACAGGCACCAATACCAATTGAAAGCCAACCACAAATACCAACAAGTACTTCCACGAATGTTTGCGGTGTGCCTTTTGCCCCACCCACAACACTACCGGGTACAATGCCATAATTAGGGTGGCATAACGAATGCCATACAACACCCCTGCCAGCAGTCCTAACAGCAGCGGAAGCATCCAGTTTCCCGGTTGCTGCAACTGCTTGTACAGCAATGCCAGCCACACCATGAGCAAGGGAATAAACAAGGCTTCCGACATGATGCTGCCTGCATAAAAGGCAGAAAAAGGTTCGATGGCCAATACAGCAGTAAGTACAAAAAACACCCGTTTTGATGGAGCAACAGCATCAATGAAATATGCTGCACATAATGCAAACACTACCGCTTGTACCACCGCCACAAAGTAGAGGTTAGGCCAAATGGAAGTTAGGGTTTTTGCAAACAATGCGTAAAAAGGAGGGTACTCAAAATGCAAAATGCACTCCAGGTAGTTGTAGCTGTCTAAATGCACGTGAATGGCATTGCATAACACCCACAGTACCTTTACCACCACCAACGTACCAAACGCCATCCAAAAGTGCTTCCGCGGCTGGGAAAGTTTTGTTGCACAAAGAAGCGACCTTAATGATGTGAGCATGCCATGGCTTTACAAGCAAAGTAAGCAATTATTCATGGATGGAGAAACAAAACATTACTCCATGCATACCAGCTCTTCTCCTCCACTTCCCACACCAAAATCACCGGAATCTACACGAATTTTAGCCCAATGCCCAGCTTCAGCAAGCGCAATGCTGTGGTGCTGAAGGGCAACATTTACCTTGTGGTTTCTCAAATTTGAGCTTGTATAAGCTCAAATTTAACGTACGATAACGTGGAAATTCACCTTCCTTATCCTCAACATTACCCTTCGGAGCTGCAATTTTGCTTTAGGATGCTCAACGTTGAACTTATACAAGCGCAACGTTGCACTTGTTTTGAGTACTGTTTTACCGTTTTACATTCCCATGCTTTGTTGAATTACCCTCCTACAGGAATCCAATGGTAATGCCCCATGAAAGGTGATGTGGACAGATGGGTAATGTGCAGCTCGTATTGGCGCTACCTCAATATTGTAGGAGGATAGGCCAGGATACAATCACGATCACTTCACTGAAAACAGTTGAAGGGTTAAGGGGTAAAGGTTGAACGTTCAGGGGGTAAAGGTTGAAATTTCAGGGGGTAAAGGTTAACGCTTGATGGTATACCTGTTGAAGTGCACCCCTATAGGTTCAACCGTCGTGCCTCCCCCCTTCAACATGGAAGGGGGGAGGGTTGAAAGTTGAAGGGGCAGGAGTTGAAATTTCAAGGGGTAAAGGTTGAAAGCTCAAGGGGTAAAGGTTGGCCTTTCAGGGGGTACCAGTGCCACAACCATCCCTCAGTACTGCTCGTTCCATCCCCCTCCCTTGCTCCTTTACACCTTCCCCCCATCAACCGAAGGGATACCCCTTGAAAGTTCAAGGGGTAAGGGTTGAAATTTCAGGGGTTAGGGGTTGAAATTTCAGGAGTTAGCGGTGCAACATTCAACAGGGCACACTACAACTTCCAATGGGTGAACCTTTAGTGTTGATGCTGTTTTTATGCTCCGTTGCCCATATAGGTTGTAATAGGAATCCTCCTTAGCCTGCCTGTCAACATGAGGTGGGTTGAGGGAACATACATTCCTTTATCAGCAGCAAAGGCACCTCTAGAGCTTACTTCGTCCTCCCTCCATCTTCCCCGCCTGCCGGTCTTCGATACTATTGTCTATACTACGTTGCGACAATCACTCAGACACTGGCAGGGATACAATCCGCCTGAGGCGGACACTCAAACACTGGGCAGGAACACTCAAACACTTCGGAGTTTCTCGTAATAACAGTCTTTATGATCGGTATACCGTTTAGCATCCTCCTGCATACTCTCTCCTTCATACTTCTTCCTACATACTCACTCCTGCATACTTCCTCCTACATACTCTCTCCTACATACTTCCTCCTATATACTTCCTCCTGCATACTCTCTCCTGCATACTCCCTCCTATATACTTCCTCCTGCATACTTCCTCCTACATACTCTCTACAACCCCAACGTCACCACTAAATCCTCCGCATTTACCATGGTGCCTTCCTTTAAATTGATGGCTTTTATGGTACTTGCTTCGGTGGCCGTAATGGTGGTTTCCATTTTCATTGCTTCAATTACAAACAAAGGCTCGTTTTTCTTTACCTCCTGCCCTTTCTTCACAAATACTTTCGATAACAACCCTTGCAACGGTGCCCCTACCTGCTGAGGATTGGCCGCATCGGCCTTGAGGTTTTCCACCTTTTCCACTTTCAGCGAACGATCTTGCACCTCAATGTTTCGCGTTTGCCCATTTACTTTAAAGAAAATGGTGCGCATGCCATCGGCATTGGCCGGGCCTATCGACAGCAGCTTCACAATGATCGACTTGCCGGGAGCAATTTCAATGATGGTTTCTTCCTGCTCTTCCATGCCAAAGAAAAAGTTCTTTGTGGGCAGCTTAGAAATGTCGCCATACATCAAGTGTTTTTCGTAAGCTGCTTCGTATACTTTTGGGTAGAGCTTGTACGATAAGAAATCGGTATACACCAACTCCCGGTCGAACTTGGGTTGGAATTTCTTCAAGAATGCCGCAAACTCCCCCTCCAAATCAATGGGTTCTAAATGAGCGTTAGGACGATTGGTATAGGGTTTCTTGTCTTTCAAAATGATCTTTTGCAGCTTTTTAGGAAACCCTCCTACAGGCTGTCCCAGGTCGCCACGGAAAAACGATTGCACCGATTCGGGAAACGAAATGGCATCGCCACGCTCCAACACATCTTCAATGGTATAGCCGTTCGACACTAAGAACTGCGCCATGTCGCCCACCACTTTCGAGCTCGGAGTTACTTTCACCAAATCGCCAAACAGCGCATTCACATCGGCATACATTTGCTTGATGTCCTCAAACTGATCGCCCAGCCCCAATGCAATGGCTTGCGGTTTAAGGTTGGAATACTGTCCACCCGGAATTTCGTGGTGAAACACCTCTGCCGTACTGGCTTTCAATCCCGACTCAAAAGGGTAGTAATACTCGCGTACCGCCTCCCAATAGTTAGAATACTGATTCAACGAATCGATGTCGAATGCATGCTCTCGCTTGTGGAAACGCATCATCTCTACAATGGAGTTGAAGTTGGGTTGCGAGGTTAACCCCGAAATGCCACCCAACGCCACATCTACCACATCTACCCCTGCATCAATGGCCATGAGGTAGGTAGCAGGCTGTAATGCCGAAGTATCGTGCGTGTGCAAATGAATAGGAATGTCGATAGTGGCGCGCAGGCCTTTTACCAGTTCTTTGGCGGCCAGCGGCTTCAACAGCCCGGCCATGTCTTTGATGGCCAGTATGTGTGCCCCGGCATCTTCAATTTGCTTCGCCAACTTCAAATAGTAATCCAGCGTATACTTGGTCTTCTTTGGGTCGAGAATATCACCGGTATAACAAATGGCTGCTTCGGCCAGTCCACCAGTGCGTTTGCGTACATAGTTAATGCATGGCTCAATGTTCTTCATCCAGTTCAACGAATCGAAGATGCGGAATACATCTACCCCCGTTTCCCACGATTTTTCTACAAACGATTCCACCAAATTATCGGGATAGGCCGAATACCCTACCCCATTGGCTCCGCGAATCAACATTTGCAGCAGCACATTGGGCATGGCAGCCCTTAAATCGGCCAAACGCTTCCACGGATTTTCGTACAAGAAACGCATGCACACATCAAATGTAGCACCGCCCCACACCTCCATGCTGAACAGTTGAGGGTGTGTTTTGGCGTACCCTTCCGCTACCTTTAGCATATCGTAAGTACGCATGCGGGTGGCCAACAACGACTGGTGCGCATCGCGCATAGTGGTATCGGTATATTGAATTTTCTTTTGCTTTTTCAACCATTTAGAAAACCCATCCGGTCCCAACTCCGTCAGCAAGTCTTTGGTGCCTTTCGGGTAGTCGGAATACCGATCAAAAGCCGGCACTATAGGGGCAGTAAAAGTGCGCCCTTTATCAATGGTTTTCACATCAGGATTGCCATTTACAATGGTATCGCCCAGGTACGAAACAATCTTCGTAGCCCGGTCGAGCTGCTTGTTGAGCTTGAACAGTTCTTTATGGCTATGCACAAAGTTAACGGTGGCCTCACCGTTTTTAAACACATCGTGCTGAATGATGTTTTGCAAAAACTGGATGTTGGTTTTTACCCCGCGAATACGAAATTCACGCAATGCCCTACTCATTCTTCTACATGCCCCATCGAGCGTACGCGATTGCGCCGATACCTTTACCAGCATGGAATCGAAAAATGGACTTACTGTAGCCCCCTGGTACACACTACCCACATCCAAACGCACCCCAAAACCTGCTGCACTGCGGTAGGTAACAATAGTGCCATAGTCGGGCTGGAAGTCGTTTTCAGGGTCTTCGGTAGTGATGCGGCACTGCATGGCATAACCGGTAGTGGTAATCGATGCCTGGTCGGGAATTTTTATTTGCTGATCGGACAGCTTGTACCCGCCAGCAATGAATATTTGTGCTTTAATAAGGTCGATGCCCGTTACCATTTCCGTTACGGTGTGTTCTACCTGAATGCGTGGGTTCACCTCTATGAAGTAGATGTTGTTGGCCCGGTCGAGCAGAAACTCTACCGTACCCACATTGTTGTAGTTCACCGCTTTGGTAATACTTATCGCATAGTCGTACAACTTTTGCTTTACCGCTTCATCCAGTCCCAGTGAGGGAGCCACTTCTACCACCTTTTGATAACGACGTTGCACCGAACAATCGCGTTCGAAGAGGTGTACAATATTACCATGGCGATCGGCCACAATTTGTATTTCAATGTGCTTGGGTTCCTCTACAAACTTTTCGATGAACATGGTGTCGTCGCCAAAAGCATTGAGGGCTTCGCGACGTGCTTCGTTGAATGCTTTCTCCAATTCCTCGTCGCTTCGAATCACCCGCATGCCTCTACCGCCACCACCAGCTGCAGCCTTCAACATTACCGGATAACCAATGCGTTGTGCTTCGCCCAATGCCACTTTAAAGCTGGTCAACTGTTTCTTGCTGCTTTCAATAATAGGCACACCACATTGCTGTGCCACCTTCTTGGCTGCAATCTTATCGCCCAACGCTGCCATCACCTCCGGATCGGGACCAATAAAGATGATGCCATGGTCGCGACACTTGCTGGCAAACGTGGTGTTTTCCGATAAAAAGCCATACCCGGGATGGATGGCATCCACAGCTTTCTCTTTCGCTACATTAATGATTTCATCAATGTCGAGGTAGGGTTTTAATGGCTGATCATTCGCCCCTATCTGATAGGCCTCATCGGCCTTGTAGCGGTGTTGCGAATAACGGTCTTCGTAGGTGTATACCCCTACTGTTTTTAAGTTAAGCTCCGAACAGGCGCGAAACACTCGAATGGCAATTTCACCTCGGTTGGCGACTAACACTTTTTTGATTTTCATGAAGCGGTAATTGTGTATGGTGAATAATAGTTGTTCAATAGTATAGATGCACCAACAAGGCAAAAGGTCAGCTGCTTTTTTTCGAATAGCATAGCACCAGATGCCAATCCATCATTTCGAGTGATGAATGGAGCGATACCTGTAAAAAAATGAAGCGTGTAATTCCCCGTCCTCCTCAAAAGGAGGTGCTGTAGATGGAGAGTTGTTGTTGTATGCACCACTTAATTTCTCATGTTGCAGAAAGTGGCCGAGTTTGTAAGTTCGATGGCAAATGTAGAAAAAGTGCCGAACCCCTTGAACAAGAGTTATTAACGAATGGGGTAAAGTTATTGACAAAAGCCCTATGCATTGATGAACCAAATGGCAAATGAGGTGTACAGCAAATAAAAACAATGCGCCAACTACTGTTCATCACCCTCTTACTGTTCCCCTTTTGGGGGCAATCGCAAACACTTGTAGTGTTTGTGGCCAACATCAACCAACCCAACCTCAATTCTGAAGGTGCTATACTCGGGTATCATTTCAAAGAGGGAAAACTGATGAGCACTAGCGTATTGATAGATTCCCTTACTCAAACCGATCGGTATTACAACAATAACTGCACCTTGTATAAACATTACGTAATTGCCGATAATGGCGCAGTGCTCGACCTCAATAAAGGTAAATTGGTAGTAGAAATAGATGTCGAATATCGGCTCTCTTATGTGCATAACGACAGCCTTTTTTACTATCGCAACCACAAGGAAAAAGGCAACGACTCCAAAGCAGTGTACGCGTACAGCTTAACGCATAACACCTTTACCCATCTGAGAGACACCAAACAAATTTTACTCCCCTGGTCATTAAAAAATACCATCGGACTACGCACCAGTGGTCATGGCTTTAGCTGGCAGCACAACTGGAACCGACTTCTTGCACTCCAACCGCGCAGCGGTGGTTGGTCGCAGCAACAAGACCATTGGTTTGATGTAAGCGACTCTTTGTATTATCACCATCAATTGATTGGTGCATTTGGCTTTAATACAGTAAAAACAACCCACAACATGGTGGCAGTACAATCGAATAACCTCACCATCTGGAATGCCTATACCAAAAGGTGGCTGAGCATTCCTCATCAACGGTTTGCCATTTTAGGGTGGCTCAACAATTAAATGGTATCTTTCCTCTAAGTTCAAGTTATGCTTAGAAATTGTTGAGATGAAAATTGCATGGACCATCACCCTATGGAGTATAATGTTGACAGGCATGGCGCAACAACACTTCGACACCAAAAAGTGCCAACCTGTTCTTCCCTATAACGGCACCCCAACGCAAGGTTGGGAAAACACCACTGAACATGTAGAGTTCGACAGCACACGGGTATACTTGAGGTTGTTTGAAGAGCGCCATCGCAATGTACTCATGCAACTGCTTTCTACCGGAAAGCTGAATGGCAACTTGCTCACCAACGATGTGTGTTGTGCGCTCAACAAGCGCATGCAACAACAATTGCAGTTTGAAGGAAAGGTGCTGGCCGTTCATGCCATCTCCCCATTGCCCCAGCAACCAGCCAACCCTTACGTGAAGCACTACAAACTTCGGTTATCGTATGGGCGCTACAGCGAAGAAGTGCATGCCTACTACCTTGAATTAACCAGCCAACATGTGCAACGAACAGCGGGAGAAGATTTATTTATTGAAAGCGCTGTGGTAACGTGTTTGGTACACGGCTATGTAGAATTGTAACTCGATGTATCTTTTTCAACGCTTGTGGTTATACCAGTAAAGCATCCGAAAATGAAACAACTAATCATAGCCCTAATTGCAATGACTGCCATACACAGCAATGCGCAAGAAGCCTGGTTTGTTCCGGTAAACATCGGCCAACATACGGATACCAACAATGTGGAACCGGTAGAAGTATATGAACATGCCGATAGCATCTTTCAGCAATCAACCAGTAAGCTTACACCTGCCATTGAACAGGAAGTAGAAGCCATGCGCGACAAATGGATGGCACAGCATCACGATACCTACAAGGAACGCTTCAATGAAATGCCCGCTTTTGCACTCGACCCGGTCAATGCCATTGAGGTAGAGGTAGCCGCCTTTTCCAACGTGCGGGTTACCATCGACGTAAAATTCACCTACGGACATTCGCGGTGGCACCACTACGCCATCCTGCTCAAACGTTTTGAGGTATGGCGCAACGAGTTGGTAGATGAGCTGTTTCAATTGGAAGCATTGTGGGAGCAATACTCTTATTTTATTGAAGAAGTATGGCACGGGGTAAGTGCTGAAAAGATGATGGAACAACTTGGAAAAGACTTTGTAGAATACCCTGGCCAGTCCCTCCAGTTCAGGCAGGTATACTATGCCAACCACGATGTAGAAATTACCTTACAAAACAACAAGGTGAAGTACCTCACCCCCGGCAAGCCCGAATGGGTGAAACTGATGAGAAACTAAACAACCCAATCTCTCCAATCAATAAGTTCGTTGTGCTGACTTGCAGCAGTGCAGCGAACTTTGAACCTTTTTAAACATAGCGTGTACTTCATGGAAAGCTATTGTTATGAAAGGACTCGCACCACTTACCATTCTTATTGCCGGCTTTTTGTTGGCCTTCACCCCCGGAAAAATTCCCACACAAGGACTTGTAGCGCACTACGCCTTCACCGAAAATACCAACGATGCCACCCAGCATCAACTGCACGGTAAAGTAATTGGTGCCACAGCAACGGAAGATCGTTTTGGGAATGAAAACCAGGCGTACCGGTTTGATGGAAACCGCGACTACATTCGTATCCCCAACAACGAACAGTTCAGCATGCAACAAATTACCGTAAGCTGTTGGATCAAGCTCGACCGGGAAGTAGGACACACACAAGCGCGCATCATCAACCAGCAAGAAACCGGCCGCAAAGCATGGGGACTGGAAGTATTTGGAAGCCAGTATGGCAAGTACGAAAAGGGCCACCAGATTGCCTTTCACTGCAACAATGGTGATGCCGGGAGAAACATGATTGCCCCTACCCGATTAAAAATAGGTCGTTGGTACCATGTGGTAGCTACCAACGATGGCAACATGATGGCTATTTACATCAATGGTCAACTGGATGTGATGATGAAAAGCCTGGGGCCGGTATACAACACCATCAACTCCGATATCGTGATTGGGCGCACTGCTCCTGTTGCTGCCTATTTCTTTCCCGGAGCTATTGATGACGTACTGGTATACAACCGAGCATTGTCGGAAAAAGAAATTAAGGCCCTGTTTCAGTTCTAAGTAAGAAGTCCCGGGTGCCTGGCAAAATACATTAAGCTGGTACCCGGGTTCTTTTTTATGGTATTGTACTGAAACTCTACCAACAGTACAACTGAACGGATGGTCTTGCTAGTAATTACTCTTTGTAAAGGCCGGAAACAACATTGCCAGCAGTGATAACAAGAAACTATTTTTTGAAAAGGTTAACGAGCAATCAGGCATCTAACCGATATGATGACGGAGAAACGTTGTACTTTAACTTAAAGGTTTTCGAAAAGTGCGCTACATCGTAAAACCCACAATCGTAGGCAATATGACTGATACTTTCCTCACTTACCCGCAACAACTCACAAGCCTTTTCCAGCTTCTTATTGCGTAGGTAAGTAGCCGGACTTTCATTGTACAACCGTTTAAACTCCCTTTTGAAAGAAGAAAGGCTGCAATTGGTCAACTCAGCCAACTCCTCTAAACTGATGCTGGAATAAACATGCGACTCTACCACCTCTTTGAATTGAATGGTTTGAGGGGTAAACAGGTTGGAAAGAATCTCATACACCTGCGGTGCACTTTCTGTTCTCGACAACAACAAGATGATCTCTTTGAGCTTGAGAATAATCAAGTCATCATTCACCAATTCCGGGTTTTCGAAATAAAACAACATGCTATCCACATAGCTCTTCAACGACACACTACTCCCGAGCTTCACCGCAGTATTATTCGTTGTCATGGCAGCCGGATCGATTAAAAAAGAAGGCAAATCATTCTCGTAAATCTTCTTCAACACCTCTGGGTAAAAGTGTACCGAAAAAGCATTGCAATTGGCAGGCGGCCCGGGAAGATTTAACATGTAGTTTCCGCATTTCATCAACAACGATTCATGATTGGTTAACCGGTATTCTTGTGTAGATGAAAACTGCCGGTAATCCCCTTCAATAAGGTACATGTAACACGCCTTATCCTTCATATGGCCGGGCATTCGAAAAGGCGACTTCACCTGCATTTTCTCAAATATCTTACACCCAAAAAGATCGAACTGTTGATGTGCTATAAGCATAGTTAAATGTAATTAAAAAGTAGAAAGCTCCGGCCGTCATCCTTATAAAACCAAATCTTTCTACCTGTAAATAGGACTAATTATTAATCAGGCTCATCATTTGTGCATTGTTTTGCGCTTTCTCACTTTTGCTATACTGCTTCTTGATGCGCTTAAAATTTTCTTTGGTCACTTTTTCACCCGTGGCCAAATGATGCTCAATCGACAACAAATAATCGTTAATCAACCCCCTGAACTTGCCACGCATCATCCCTCCCATCATGGCAGGCTTGGTGCGGTATTGCATGTTGAACGACAATTCACAAGAATTATCCGACAACACCTTTACCGTATACACTGCCCTGGTAACTTCGGGGTCGAGTGGAAACTTACCCGCCTGAAACACCTGGTTGGTAAACTGCATTTGCCCAGGGTTGTAATCCAGCATTTTTTCTTTTAAGTACTGCGTGCCCTTTTCGTTGAAGTGGCAAATGCGTTCTACCCCTTCGCCCCCTTTCAACGAGCCACCGATATAGCTCGACGACACAATTTTGGGGTGCATGTTCGCAATCGCACCATAATCTTCTGCAACTGCCTGCCACACTTTATCAGCCGAAAAAGGCAACACCCTTTTCACATTAAACGTGCTTAATTTCTTTGTTTTCTCTTTTGCTGGAGGGGCAAAGCTCAATAAAGTAGCCGCCATGCCCAATACTGCAATGAATTGAATTGTTCGTTTCATGACTTTAATAATTTGGTACCATACAAAGTTGAAGCAATGCATACCAAATACATTGTAACATTGGTTCAATGATTTGTACAAATGGGTCAGGCATTCATCTTCCCATTTGACAATGCCTGTGTTTTTACGTAACTTTTCGTTCAACCACTTAAAAACCAACCACATGAAAAAGCTCCTATGGTTACCGGCACTGCTGTTGGTTGCCTGTACCACTACCCCCACCGATAATGATACCGATACACCTCCCGACAGCACCAACGTTGAGGCGTTTACAGTACCTCCAGGCGAAGAAGGCTATTGGACAGCTGAGATCAATTTTGAGGAAAAGTTCATTGAAACTGTTGGTGAAACCATGCCATTGGATACTGCCATTGAACCCATGCCTTATGAATCGTTAGAAGGTATGGAAGGAAGTACCTATTCGGGAAAACTCTACCTCACGCAAAACGATCAGCAATTAAGCGGTGTATTGGAAGTAGGAGAAGATGTGCTGGCCGCCAATGGAAAAGTGATCTCCCATGAAAATGGTGAACGTGTACTCTCCATCAACTACGAAGGAAAACTGCGCAACGAAACGGTTTACGGCAATTTTGATGGTTTCATCGCCAACAATACGGTCAACGGTCATCTACTCAAAGTCCCTTACAATGCTGGCAGCATTATTTATGGGAGCATTGGCATTTCTGGTATTTTAATGCAAGTTGGGCCTGGAGGACCTCAAAAACAAGAACCCGACCCCGACCCTTGTGGTGAAAAACTATGGGAAGCCATTTACACCCTGCGCAGCCCTGTAACCGGGTTAATTATTCGCATGAAGATAGAACGGTGGGAGCATTGCATCAAGGCATCGTTTGTGGATGCTGAAGGCGACAGTTTACCAGAAACAGAAGACTTTACGTTGAGCGAAGACCTCGTACAAGAACTGGATGACGACAAAAAAGTAATGGTATACGATGCGCCACTTACCGGTAAAAAGATAGGCGAAAAACCCGATGGCGACGACGAAGGCGATGACCCTGACCCGCACGTGGTACATGGCGAAATCAAATACATTGGCGTAAGCGGCTGCACCAATGTAAAATACTTCCAGTTTTTTCAGGAGTTTTTACAAATCAAAGATCCGTTTGGAAGAAGAGCGGGCAGAACACAGCGCATACAACGATTAGGGCCCGATGGCACCAACCCACACGATGGCAACAGTTTGCCCCCTGGCGTAACCACTGAAGGTACCCCGCTCATCGACATCCCCTCCTACCCCAATACAGAGCTTCCCTTCACTGAGGAATCATTGGCCGGTGTGCCCGACGATTACACCATTCATCATTATCACCAATACGCTACCTATGTGTGTTGCGACGGTGAGTTGCTGGGCTATGTAGTATGGGGCTATGAAGTGGTGTATACCATCCGTGGCCATGCCGTAGCGTCAGTCAATACCGTAAAAATGGATGTTTCCTGGCACGACCCCACCAACCCCGACGATCAAACAGGCATGGAAGACCAGGTAGACTGTAGCGAAGGAGAATAAAATACCCTCCCCTGCTCATAGCATAGGGCTAAAATGAGCAGGGGAAACTTCCTTTACTGCACATACATTCATAAAACAATAACTCCTGAACAAGATTATTTATGTACTAAAGCAACCTTTGCTCCCCTTTTTACGTCTTACTACTAAAACCATTTAGGAAAAAGCAGTACATTTGTACTGAAATTCTCTCTACAACAATGAAAATCAAGACAATACTCATCGTATTCTGTCTGCTTTACACCGCACTAACCGCTAAGGCGCAGTGTACCTATCTCTCTCAAGATTTCGATAGCTTCGAATTCACCACAAACGATCCGTACCTCGTTCCAGGAACGGTATACCATTTGGCGCCACAAACATGGTTGCCCTATACCGGTACCTATGCCATTTACATGAACTTTGTGAATAACCTGGCTCCCGGTACCCTGGTATACGACCGCCCTTATACCGTTTGCCCCGGTCAAACCTACCGCATCAACGCCTGGTTTCGCGAAACCTGGGGAGGATCGAGCAATGTTACCTTAGACCTCGAAGATGGCAACGGCACCGTGCTCGACACCTGGACTGGTGTAATTGGCAGTGCCTCGTGGTACAACCACCTCTCCAACCCGGTGGTGCCCACTACCACTACCCTACGCTTTAAGCTTTACTCCAACTGGATGGCAGGCTCCAACGATTTAACCATGGACGACCTTACACTGGAAATGTGCGAAGTAGCTCCCATCAATGTCATTAACCTTTCGTTTTGCAGTGGCGAACCCACCTTTAACCTATACGACTCTTTAAGCACACTGGTAGGCAATACCGGTACATGGACAGGCCCTTCGGGTACTACCAATGGTTTTCAAGGCACCCTCGATCCGCTTACCGCCAACTCAGGAGCATATACCTACACCATCAATGGCGGTACCTGCCCCGATTCGGTAGAAATTGTAAATGTAGTGGTTGCCAGCATGCCCGATGTAGACGATATTGCAGATGTAAACGCCTGTGGTACCTATGCCCTACCAACCATCACTGGTACCGGACTTACAGGAACACAAAGCTATTATACTGCTCCCAATGCCGGTGGTACCCCCATGGGCGCAGGAACAGTAATCAACACCACCCAAACCCTTTACATATACGATGGGGCTGCCAACTGCTTTGATGAAGAAAGCTTCACCATTACCATCGACAACCCTGTAAATGCAGGCACCGACGGAGTGGCCTCCATCTGCGCCAGTCAAAGTACACTTAACCTGTTCGACCTGCTGGGAGGTTCGCCGGACCAAACAGGCAACTGGCAAGGCTCCGATGTACTGAGCAACGGCTACCTGGGTACCTTTGATGCCAACGGTACTACCCCAGGCACTTATGAATACATTGTAACAGGAGCAGGCGCCTGCCCCAACGATACTGCCGAAGTAAACATTGCTTTACAAAACCCTCAACTGTTTTTAGGCAACGACACCACCTTGTGTGTAGGCGATGTGCTCTTGCTTGATGCAGGAGCAGGGTTTACCAACTATTTGTGGCAAGACGGTACCACCAATCAAACCTATACGGTAACCACTGCCGGGCAATACTGGTGCGAAGTAAGAGTGCTGGGGAGCAACCTCATCGTAAATGGTGATTTTGAAATGGGCAATACCGGTTTCTCTACCGCCTACGGGCCAGGAGTAGGAGGCGCATGGGGACTGTTGAGTAACCCCGGCACCTATGCAGTAACCACCAACCCTGCATTGGTACACAACAACTTTTCGTGGTGTTCTGACCATACCACCGGAACGGGCAACATGATGGTGGTAAATGGCAGCACTACCCCCAACACCAATGTGTGGTGCCAAACAGTTACCGTACAACCCAACACCGATTACGACTTCTCTACCTGGGTTTATTCCGTTGTGAATGGCAATAACGTAGCCCTGCTGCAATTTTCCATCAACGGCAACAGCCTTGGCCCCATCTTCTCCCCTTCCAGCACTGCCTGCATTTGGGAGCAATTCAACTCGGTATGGAATTCAGGTGCCAATACCACTGCTCAAATATGCATTGTGAACCAAAACACCGGTGGCGGTGGCAACGACTTTGCCCTCGACGACATTTACTTTGCACCATTGTGCATCAACTCCGACACCATCAACGTACAATACGAAGTACCTCCTGTAGTAGACCTGGGGCCTGACACAGCCATGTGTGTGGGCGACTCGGTATTGTTCGATGCCCAAAACCCAGGCATGACCTACACCTGGAACACCGGAGCCACTACCCAAACACTCATGACCTATACTGCTGGCACTTACGATGTAACTGTAACCACTCCGCTAGGCTGCAGCAGAAGCGACACCGTAGTATTAATCACCAACCCCTACCCTCTGGTAAACCTGGGCAACGACACCACCCTGTGCGATGGCAACACATTAACCTTAGACGCTACAGCAGCCAACCAAACCTACTTGTGGAACGACAACAGCACCAACAGCACCTTAGATGTAAACACCACTGGCACTTACTGGGTAGCAGTAGACGCGCTGGGCTGTACCTCTTACGATACCATTGACGTAACCATTGCTCCACTGCCCACTGTTCAGTTGGGCAACGACACCGCCTTTTGCGATGGCAATACCATAACCCTTGATGCTACCTTTGCTGGAGCTACCTATTTGTGGAACGACAACAGCACCAACAATACCCTTACCACAGGAACAACAGGCACCTACTGGGTAAACCTCACCGACAACCTGGGCTGCGAAGCTTCCGATACCATTGTAATTACCATTAACCCCATACCGGTGGTTGACCTGGGAGCAGATCAGGAATTTTGCGATGGCCTTTCTACTACGCTAAATGCCGGAGGCAACAACGCCACCTACTTATGGAACAACAACAGCACCAACAGCACATTAGATGTAAGCACTACCGGCACCTACTGGGTTGAAGTGAATGAACTGGGATGCACCGCTTCCGATACTGTAATGGTTACCGTACACCCCATTCCTGTGTTTGACCTCGGGCCCGATCAAGACCTGTGCGAAGACCAAAGCACCACCCTCGATCCCGGCATTACCGCCGACTCGTATTTATGGAGTACCAGCAACGACCAACAAACCATCACGGTACTCAATACGCCAGGCACCTATAGCCTTACTGTAACCGACAACAACTGCACCTACACCGACGAAGTGGTCATCAACTACACCTGGATGCCCTACGTTGATTTGCCCAACGACACCACCATTTGTCAAAACACTACCCTGGTGGTTGCCCCCGACCTGCTGCATCAAACCAGCATGCTTTGGAACGACAACAGCACCGAAACCACCTATTTGGCGGAAGACAAAGGCAGCATATACGTTACCGCCAGCAACATTTGCGGCAGCGCCTCCGACTCCATGGAAGTAAGCACTTACTTGTGCGACTGCTTAATGTATGTACCCAACGCCTTTACCCCCAATGGTGATGGTACCAACGACTACTTCTCGGCAAAAGGAGAGTGCCAATTAGAAACCTTTGTATTTCGCATCTACAACCGCTGGGGAGAACTGCTGTTTGAAAGCAGCGACATGAACATTGCGTGGGGTGGACAATACCTTGGCGAACCTGTACAGCCCGATGTATATGTATGGCGCATGGAATACACCGCCCTGGTAGAAAACCAACCCATTACCGTTACCAAAATGGGCCACGTTACAGTGGTGCGGTAGCAGCAAGCCTACTGCAATCTCCTCATTACCAACATGCTTTTAAAATAAAGTGGTAAATTCGCTATGGTAAAATTGAACTATTGAAAACACTTGCTCTCCTCCTCACTACCCTTACTGTAATCACATCATACGGACAGGGCGTACTCAACGAATCGTGGTACCTCACTCGTGAAGGACTACAGGCTCAAGCCGACATGGCATGGGGCGTAGAAGTTGATGACAACAACCACGTTTATTGGGCCACCAGCCAATCCATCAGTGGGTTTGATGTAAAAGACATCTTGCTCTATAAAATTGATGCCAATGGCAACGAAATTTGGAACACCCCACACGAGTTTGGAGGACTGTACGAACAACAAGCCTACATCTGTACCATGCGCGATGATATCGTATATGTTGGTGGTCGCACCTGGACAGGGTACTTCAGCCTTGCCTTTTCCGATGCTTTGGTATATGCCGTAGACACCACCTTACAAGACACCCTGTGGAGCTTTCAATGGGATGGTGGTTATGGCTACGAAGAAGTAGATGGACTGGTAGTTGAAGACGATGGCATATACGTTACCGGGTGGACTGGTACCGACACTGCCAACCAGGATGCCTTCATCATGAAACTCGACTTGAATGGTAACATGCTATGGGTAAATAATTGGGGCAGCGTAAACTACGACCAACAAGATGGGCACTGCATTGTAGACGACAGTACCATCTACATCAGTGGTTTGTACGACCTGTCTAATTCCGATGCCTTGCTCGCTGCTTTCGATAAAACAGATGGCAGCTACAAATGGCACCAACTTTGGGGAGGAGCCAGTGGCGAAGATGGGCTGGGACTTGGTTCTGATGGCACCTACCTCTACCAATGTGGGGTAACCTCCAGCCATGCCGATTCCACTGTATTCCTGGTGAAGTACGATAAAAATGGCAACATCATTTGGGAAACCGTGACCAACAAAGCCATTAAAACACGCTCCATGGCCTTCCCCAACGATGGAAGCCTATACCTTGCTGCTACCTCCAATACTTTAGGAGCAGGAGGTGAAGACCTCATCATCATGCAATACGATACCGCTACCGGCAACTTGATGGAATACAAAACCTGGGGAGGAGCAGAAAATGAAGTGGTACACGACATCCGTATAAAAAACAACTTCATGTACCTCACCGGGCGCACCTGGAGCCTCTCTGCCAATAACTTCGAAGATGCTTTGTTGGTAAAAGCCCCTTTGTTTGGCGCTACAGGTATTGATGAACAAGAAGCAACAAGCAATGTACAGGTATTTCCCAACCCCTTTCATGAGCAAACTACCTTTCAGTTTGAAAATCCTCAGCAAACCCCTTGCCTATTCTCTCTGTTCAACGCACAGGGACAGGAAGTTTATCGCGAACAAAACATCACCACACAACAATTTACCTTAGCACGCACCCACCTTCAACCGGGGATGTACTTTTATCAGTTAAGCCATCGTGACGGCATCGTTGGGCAGGGAAAAATTGTACTGGAATAATGACATCGCATAACCATCCATACTCCTTCACACTCCTCGCTCTCACGCTCACCCTGTTTTGTACTTGCTCCTCTCCTACTCCTCAATTTGCGGAAGTGGGCGAAACAGCTGATACCTCAGCAGTGCAAGCCTTTATCGATAGCCTTGATAATTTACCGCTGGGCGAACATACCACCGAAGACTTTGAAGAACGACTACTCGCCATCTCCAACATCGTTACCATTGAAGAAACAGACCTGTACGGTATATGGACCAACGACCCCAACGGCCCACATGCCGATATTCGTATTGGTGAAAACGAATGGTACCTGGTAGACTACGAAGGCCATGGCAACATGCCTTATTCCTTCGATAATGCTACCGACTCGCTCACCGTTTACTACCCGTATGAAACCATGCAAGGATTGGTTATCCGAGCCCATAACGACACCCTTATCATTCAATGGAAAAACCATGGCGAAAGTGTAATGGTAAGGTGGGAAAATTAGTTGTTGTATTCCACTCAGCATTCAATGGAAAGAATCCTTTGAAACATCCTTCACTTTTAAACAACAAAATTTACCTTTGAGCGTTCCTTCACCAAAAACCAATCGCTCATGGAAATCAAACACCTTACCGCTGTAGAATTAGAGGCTGGACTAGATGAAATTCGCCAATCGCCCAAAGATCAAGGCACCCTTGAATTGATTGTTGCCCGTACCGATATCGACCAACGAGCAGTACTGAAAGAAGGGGAAGTAAGTCCGGAGTTGGGATTAAAAGGCGATAACTGGTTGGCTCGTGGCAGCAGGCATACCCCCGACAAATCAGCAGAACCCGACAAGCAAATCAATATCATGAACGCCCGTGCAGCGGCATTGATAGCACAACACAAAGACCGATGGGCATTGGCTGGCGATCAGTTGTATATCGATATCGACTTAAGTGATGCCAACCTTCCTTGTGGCAGCCAGTTGAGTATTGGTACTGCCATCCTCGAAGTAACGGCTCCACCTCATCAAGGGTGTAAAAAGTTTGTGGCTCGTTTTGGCATGGATGCCATGCTCTTTGTAAACTCGGAAGTAGGGAAAGAACTTCACCTGCGAGGCATTAACGCCAAAGTGGTTAAAGCAGGCACCATCAAAACTGGTGATGCTGTTACTAAATTATAATACCCCTTCCGCATCAACCATTCTACGATGGTTAATGATGCTTTTTCCCATCGCAACGTTTGCACAAACAAACCCTTGCGATGATTTCATGCAACTTGGCTTGCTACAACTCCCCATTAAGCCAGGCTACTACCAATGCCTTCCAAACCATGCTGTTCCCTACTACTCGTTAACCTTCGACAGTTGTAAAGTTTACGCTAACGGTCAACCTTTTTCAGGACTGGCCTACGTAACCTTCGACCACAAACAACTACATTGGATAGCACAATTCAAAGCAGGAAGAAGGCTCGGCAGTTATCAGGCGTATTACCCCAATAACTCCCTAATGGAATTAGGTTTCAATACCGCAGATGGCAAATACACCTTTACCCAATGGACGGAAAAGGGAACCCTGGCTATCCGCGCAACATCAACCCCTTTCTTTTGCGAGGTAGACGACAGAAGGTTCGACCCTATTTTTGGAACCACACATACCGAAGATGGGAACTACCAGTTCTTCCATTCCAATGGCATGCTTCATCGGGAATTCACGATGAAACATCAGCAATACGACGGTGAATACCTGGAATACCACCCTAATGGCCAATCAATGAGCAAGCGGTACTTTGAAAGCGGAAAACCAATAGGGTGTTGGAAACAGTTTGATAACAAAGGGAAGTTGGTGGGAAAAGTAAAACACCGTAATTACCTGCCTAAAGGCTATTGGATAAACGAAGAAGGCCAAAAAGAAATCGTAAAATAACCACAACTTGTTTACCTTAGTGGGGTGAAAATAAACATGTTCATCTTACTTTGTTTTGTTGTAAACACTGGCTTTGCACAAACCGATATGTGGGAAGTTTGTACCAACAATTACTTTGCCCACTTTCGCATCAAGTCCATCTCCCTGTACGAAACCAATGAGAATAAAAACGATCAGTGCCTCGACACCAAGGTGGAATTTGACCGTGAAGGACGAAGGATAAAACACACCAGTTACATGAATTGTGAGGGTGCAATAAATCATATTCAAGAACGCTACTATGCCGATGACGATTGCTTTGCCGACTCTCTTCATCTTTCGTACGGTGGAAGAAAAGAATTACAAACCTGGTTTGAAGGAGTAAAAACAACGCCAAAAGAAAAAGTATTCGTTAGCCACCAGGGCGAATCATGGGCGGCACATACCATCCGTATGCAGCTCAACGAAAATGGGCACCCCATACAAGTGCGTGACTCCATTCACCAAACCAAAGCAGTGTGTGTAGACCGCTACGCTTATCATTCTAACATGTTTTTGGCGCGCCACTCCAACATCAGCATCTCTTCCGAACAAACCAATGTAGTACTGAACGAAAATCAACAAATCTTTTACATTGAATTTCGGAACCCCTACACCGACATCAACTACTTATACCATTACAACAAAAGCTTGCTTCCAGAGCGCATTGAAGTAAGAAGCATCAACAAATCGGTAGAACCAGAACAACGACGGGTGCGTTATGTATTCATTGAATACGAGTTTTATCAATAATCATGACCCGCTACGAAATCATATTGTACTGTCAGCACCAGGAACACAGCCGCAACTTCTATACCCACTTGTTAGCACAAGACCCTGTGCTTGATGTACCTGGAATGACCGAATTTCAATTGACCCCTGAAGTGAAGTTGGGACTCATGCCCGAAGCTGGCATTGCCAAAATACTGGCCGATAAAACCCCTCACCCTGCCAAAGGTAGTGGCATCCCACGCTGTGAGCTTTACATCTATACCGATCAAATTGAAGCCATGTACCAACGTGCCCTCGATGCTGGTGCAACAGCAATAACCCCCATAGCACCAAGAGATTGGGGCGACCGTGTAGGCTACCTCTCCGACCTTGACGGGCATGTAATTGCCCTGGCACAAAAAAACAATTGATCCTTTTATCTGGCACTAATTTTGTGGTGCAATAGGCATGCGATTACTGCTAATAATATTGATAAGCACACTCTCCTTTAATGGCTCAGCACAAGATGAAGCCATTCATGCAGTAAAAGCCTACTTCAAGAAAGAAGGAAAAGATCCGAACAACTTCCGCATCCGATCCATGCCCGATAAATACCTCACTAAAACACATTTTGTCGGAGCATGTACCAAAGACTTCGACCCTTGCCTATTCATGAAATACCTGGTATTTCATGAAGACTTTGTTCAACCGGCCAGCATTCCATGGCTGTGGACCGCCTATGGCCTTGAAGATGAACTCCCAGATCAACTGGTAGTGATACAAGAGCTGTTGTACAAAAGCCATAGCGGCAAAATAATCTCCAGCCTCTCAGACATTGACGGGTATGCATTGGACCAGGAAAGTGAAGGGGACGTGCCCCATACTGGAAAAAAATTAAGTACTGAGGCGGAACAACGCATCAACAAGCCCACTGTAATCAATCAACAACTCATTGTATTCAGCTACCAACAATTTGGCGGTACAGTATACCAATTCTCCTTTCCCCTTGATGAAAACGGGCGCCTGCTATACAGTGGAACTCCAACACGCACTTCTCTTGGATCAAAAATTGGCTATGTTTTGTACTACGAATAGAAGCCATTAATTCGAGCAATTTTCTTACTTTGTTCTGCAAATAAAACTGCATTTGAAAGGCATTATGGAAGGAACATTACGCAGCAACATCTACCCGGGGTTGGAAGTTATGATTGTATTGAAAAAAGATCAACGCTCTGGCACACTAACCCACGGATTTGTAAAAGACATTCTAACCAAAGCTCCTAAACACACACACGGCATTAAGGTGCGGTTAGAAGATGGGCAAATAGGACGGGTAAAAGAAATTATTGAAGAAGAATGAGAAAGGTAAAACTTTACATCGCCACCAGCCTCGATGGATTCATTGCCGGACCGAATGAAGAAATTGATTGGCTGTTTCACGATCAGGATTATGGCTACACCGACTTTTATGCCAGCATCGACACTACTTTAATGGGGCGTTTAACCTACCAGAAAATACTCACGTTTGGCGACTTCCCCTACCCCGATAAAACCAACTACGTATTCACCCGTAGTTTAAACCTTATGGATACCGAAAACGTACAATTCATTACCGACGATCCGGTATCGTTTGTAAAGGAATTACAACAGCAACCAGGGCAACACATTTGGTTGGTAGGCGGTGGCCAACTCAATACCACACTACTCAATGTCGGTTTGATTGATGAGATCGTTTGTGCCATTCATCCTACGGTGTTGGGCAGTGGCGTCCCTGTGTTTGCCGAAGGAGCAAACATCACCTCATTTAAAACCGTGAACACGCAACAGTACAGCAGCGGGATGGTGATTGTAACGCTCTTAAAAGAATAAAGCCTGCCCGATACCAAAGTACCAAAGCAGGCTTTTCACCAGGAAAGGATAAAGCGTTTACCCCTTAAAATTAAGAATCACCATTAAGCTGTTACGCCTAAGATTGGCAATAGAGGTATTGTAAAAGTAGGCGGAACTCCCATTGATATCTACCATTCCAATCGAATACCTTAATTCCGGAGCTATAACAAAATGTGGTAATGAAATTACCATTCCTGCCCCTATATCTGTAGCCAAATCATGAGGTTGCATTTTCATATGTATTTGATTGGGGTTTAACTCCTCTTCAGAAATTGTATTGACCTTGAAATTAGGGCCAGCCAAAACATACGGTCGGCATTTCTTTCCTTTTAACTTATAGCCAATATGCAAGGAAAACTCCACATTGGTAACTTCCGTTTCTACTTCCACTTCCAACGGCCTGGAGGCAGTCTCATAAATAAGCTTACCGCGATGAAATACCAACCGCGCATCCGGATTAAGAAATACGGTAGGCGTTAAATGATAATCCATGACCACTCCCAGATTAATGCCATACCCATTAATGGGCGATACACAATACGTTCCAACTTCATCCAGAGTTAATTTAGAAGCATTGTACCCACAACTAAATCCATAAAGAGCCTTCTTAGCAACATTAGTTGGCGGAATTTCCTGGTTGTCTTGAGCAAAAGTGAAAAGATTCAGCAGAACAAATGCAGTCACCGAAATGGTTCTTTTCATAGCATTTGATTTTAATTAAACAATAAACAGCAATCGTAAAAGTAAAATCGTGCTATAGGGAAGTATTGGTTTCGTCAGTATAACGAAAACCTGGTGCTTTTATTGTTGATGATTAACGTGGCATAAGCCCTGTAGTATCCGACTCGGTGCGCGCAACCTCTTCTAATCCATTGGCTGTTAAATGGTGGTACTCTACCCAATACTCCCAATCCAACCAATCGCCAGCATAAGGCTCTAACCCTTCTTCTTCCAACTGTTCATCCGATTTAGGGGTACTGGTACTTACATCCGAGAGTACGGTGAGGCTCCCATTGCCTGAGAGTATCAACGAATAAGTGGAATGAGAATCGCCAGCATCGCCTTCATCCACTGTTAACAAGGTGGCACTTACCAATTGGCCTGCTTCATGGTTGAACAACCAGAGGTACAAAGCCTGACCATACAATTCGGTAGGCACACGCACCATCAATCCTGTGAAAGTGTCGTTAACAATAAACTTTTTGCTTCCAAACGCTTCCGAATTCATAAAAAAGCCAAACATGCCATCAGCTACATTTTCGGGGTCGGGCTGTAAAAATTGCACGTATTGCTCAGGATCCAACAACGTACCTTTATAAGCACTCCCTTCCGTTTCATCACAAAGATCTGGTGTTAATTTAAGGTTATCTACCTGCATCAATTCAAACGATGCTAAAAAAGTAGCAATGGCATCATCATCTACAACAATTTCTTTTGAAGGTTCTTCTACAACAACAGTATCGGTGATGGGTTCTTGTTCAACTTCCAGTTCGGTATTGGTGCCACAAGCCAATAAGGCAATGGCAGCCATAGCGGTTAAAGCAATCTTTTTCATAAGGGGCTAAATTGATGAGGAAGATACAAAAACATGAACAAAAAAGTGGATAAAGTGTACCATATGGTGTTGGTGGTAAACAATATTGATGTTTTTTTGCGTTAATTTCTTAGCAAAGGAAAAGCATTCTTTCCACCATATTGTTTTTTTAATTTATCTTTGACTTTTAATGAAATTCGCCTACCCAGAATTCCTCTATTTTCTAGCTGCGCTGGCGGTTCCAATTATTATTCACCTCTTTAATTTCAGGAAGTTCAAACGGGTGTACTTCACCAACGTTCGTTTTCTAAAGGAAGTTAAGCAAGAAACACAATCCAAGTCGAAGCTAAAACACCTGCTGGTATTGCTCATGCGATTGCTGGCCATTACCTTCATGGTATTTGCTTTTGCACAACCTTTCATCCCTGCCGATAACAGCAAGGCCATTATAGGCACCAAGGCCGTTTCCATTTACATCGATAATTCTTTTAGTATGGATGCCGTAAACAAAAACGGACCATTGCTAGAAGTAGCAAAAAAACAAGCCATAGAAATTGCCGAGGTGCATAAGCCCACCGATCAATTTCAGTTGATCACCAACGACTTTGAAGGCAAACATCAGCGCATGTACAACCGCGATGAATTCATTGCCATGGTAGATGAAATTGCCATAAGTCCAGCAGGGCGCAATATTTCGGAAGTGGTTACCCGACAATACGATGCCCTTGCCAATGCCGATGCTAAAGTGCACAACAGCTACCTGCTTTCCGACTTTCAGCGCAGCGTAACTGACCTCAGCGAGGTAAATCAAGATTCTTCTGTTAACATTACCCTTATTCCTATACAAGCCGAAGCTGCTGCCAACCTTTACATCGATACCATTTGGTTTAAAACACCGGTACGACAAATTAACCAGCAAGAAGAGTTAACGGTTCGTATTGCCAACACTTCCGACAAGGCGTTTGAAAACGTGCCTATAAAGCTCACCATCAACGAGCAACAAAAAGCCATTGGCACCTTCAATGTAGAACCGCAAACCTATACCGATACTACCCTGTTTTTTTCCAACATGATTGCTGGCATTCAACATGCCGAAATCTCCATTACCGATTACCCCATTACATTCGACGACCACTTTTACTTCTCGTACGAAGTGGCCAATAAAATTCCCGTGTATGCCATCAACTCCAAAAACGTGGTGGATACTTCTGGTGGTGTTATACGATCGCTGTTTAGTGGCGATGAGTTTTACACTTACAAAGAATCGGCTGAAAGTAACATTGACTACAGCAGCTTAGCCAACTACAACCTGGTGATTTTAAATGAGCTGCAATCCATTTCCTCCGGGCTGGCACAAGAGTTGAACAAGTTTGTAGAAAATGGTGGTAGCCTCATCGTATTTCCTGCAACTACTATCGACTATGGAGCCTACCGCGAATTTGCATTGCTCCTGGGAATTAACAACTACATGAGTCTCGATACTTTCAATAACAAGGTAGCCAGCATCAACCTGGAGCACCAACTGTATCAAAACATCTTTGAAAAAATTCCGAAGAACCTCGACTTACCGGTGGCCAATAGTCACTACAAAATAGCCCAAAACGTACGTTCTAACGAAGAGCACTTGTTGCGCCTACAAAATGGAGATGCCTTTTTGAGCAAGTACGACCACAGTAAGGGCAAGGTATATTTATCGGCAGTGCCGCTGAGCAGCGAGTTCAGCAACTTCACCCGCCACGCTATCTTTGTGGCCTCCATGCTCCGCATTGCTGAATTCAGCCTCCCTTCTACCCGACTGTACTATACCATTGGTAAAAATGATGCAGTGCAGTTGAATAATGTAAAAATGGCTGGCGAAACCTTCAACATACTACACACTGCTTCTGAGTTTAACATTTGGCCCGAACACCAACACATTGGAGGAAAAACAAACATTTTCTTACATGGCCAGGTGCGAGATGCAGGCAATTACTTGTTGAAGTCGGGCAATCAAGACATTAGCGGTTTAGGGTTTAACTACCAACGAACCGAATCGGAATTAGCGGTGTTTGAGGAAAACGACGAGGTGCAAAACCTTACGGCAGAAGTGCAAAAATACGGGTTGAGCCAGGTAACGGTGCTCTCTTCATCTGATGGAGGAATATCGTTAAGCTTAACCGAAATTCAAGATAAAAAATACTGGAGGCATTGTATCTTCCTTGCATTATTATTTTTGGCATTTGAAATACTACTGTTAAAGTTCTGGAAATAAATGGATGTATTATTAAAATCGGTTACCATTGTTGACCCCAACGCGCCGAACAACGGGCAGCAATGCGATGTAATCATTAGCAACGGCATCATTACTAAAATTGGCACTAGCCTGGAAGCTCCTGCTAACGCAGAAGTAGTAACAGGAGATGGGCTGCACGCCTCTCCCGGTTGGTTCGATTTGCATGTTAACTTCCGAGATCCCGGGCACGAATATAAAGAAGACCTTACCAGCGGGGTGAATGCTGCTGCTGCAGGTGGGTTTACCGGCGTGATGGTAATGCCTTCTACCGAACCACCCATCGATAAAAAAGCCGACGTTGAATATGTCATTAACAAAGCGGCAGGAGCCATTGTAGATGTATACCCTGCCGGAGCACTATCCAACAACCTGGAAGGCAAAGAAATTGCAGAAATGTACGACATGCACAATGCAGGTGCCAAAGCCTTTACCGACGATAAACATGCTGTTGCAAGTGCAGGAGTAATGACCCGGGCGCTGATGTATGCCAAAAACTTCGATGGACTAATCATCAGCTTTCCGCACGATGAGAACATGGCAAAAAACGGACAGATGAATGAAGGAGCCTCTGGTACCCGACTGGGACTGAAAGGCATTCCTGCCCTTGCAGAAGAACTGCATGTAGCCCGCGACATCTTTCTCACTGAATATACCGATGCTAAGTTGCACTTCTGTACCATATCTACTGCCAAAAGTGTGGCACTTATTCGTGAAGCAAAAGCCAAAGGGCAACAAATTACTGCCGAGGTAGCAGCCCATCAACTGCTGCTCGACGATACCGTACTGGAAGAGTTTGATTCCAATTACAAGGTCATGCCTCCATTGCGTACCAACAACGACATCAAAGCATTGATTGAAGGATTAAAAGATGGTACCATCGATGCCATCTCTTCCGACCATACACCGGAAGATGAAGAACATAAGAAATGTGAGTTCGATCGAGCTGCATTTGGCATCATCGGATTGGAAACGGCCTATGCAGCATTGAACACTGGAGTAAATGGTGCCCTTTCTCAAGATGAATTGGTGCAAAAATTGGCCATCAATCCACGCACCATACTGCAAATGGAAGTACCCACTATTAAAGAAGGAGCTACAGCCAATATCACCCTTTTCAACCCTAATCAAGAATGGGTATTTGGAGAGAATGACCTACGATCAAAGTCGAAAAACACTCCCTTTGTTGGAACAACATTTACTGGCAAAGTGCTGGGTGTAATCAACAACAATCAGCTGTTATTAAACTAGAAAATAATCCATAAAAAAAGCCCTGCCATGCGGCAGGGCTTTTTTGTTTCAAGTATATTTTATTTAACAACGGTAACACGCTCTACATAGCGTTGCTCACCTACCAGTAAGTTCACCATGTATATTCCAGGAGTAAGATCCCCAGTAGTCAATTGCAACTGATGCTGCCCTGTTGCCAATACCCCTTTAGGAGCCAACACCACCAATTCGCCAATAGTATTGTATACTTCAACTGTTACATTAACCGATTGCTCTAACTCAAACGTAGCGTTTAGCACATCGCTGGCAGGATTCGGGTAAACACCAAAGTGTACATGATTGCCTTCTTCTTCCATTACCGAGGTAGGAATGCCTTTATCCCACACCATGATTTCATCCAAACCAGCCTCCACAAGGCTACCTCCATCGAGGTACTGTCCAGGACGAGTGCTATCCGATACATTGAACTTTAGCATCACCTGGTTGGTAATGTTCACATAATCCATCACGCGGAAAGCGTACCTTCTCCAGCTTCTGTCCGAAACCTTTGTGTCTTCTACCTTGGTCCAGGTATTGCCGCCATCGTCACTAATTTGTACTTGCCACCAGTCTGCCCCAGGGTTAGCTCCTGAAGGTGGATTGTTAATGTACCAACGATAATAAGTAAACGTTGGGTTGGTATATCCTGTTAAATCGATTACATCAGAACGCAATGTGGTAGTTCCTCCATCCACATCATTTTGACCTAAAGGATCGTTAATGGTAATGGCATTTTGCGTTACAAAACACAAATCACCACCAACCGTAACCTGATCGTTAGGAGCTACGATGGTACTGGCATCGCCAGGAGTACCGTACGATCCCAAAGGAATGTTTACTTCCCACATACCTGTAGTCGCATTATCGGAAGGCAAACCAATGTCCCAACTGCCCAATTCGCTGGAAAAATCTCCCACATCATCTGTCAACTCTAAATCAAATTGCACCAAAATGAAGTAAGGAATATTGGGGTCGGGCTCTGCCGCACCAATAGGGCGCACAGCCGATACCTGTCCAAACAAATCTTCGGCACCTACATAGTAAGAAATCAACGTTCCTGCAGGCTGTGCTGGAATGGTACCCTGGTAATCGTTCCCACCAATGTTAGGCATAGGCGAAGAGGTCCATGCAGGATTGCCATTAAGTCGGTAATATACCTTCACATCATCCAGGTAAGTAGTCCATGGAAAGGTTAAAATCATGTTCGCATCAATAATGATGGGTTGTGCATCAACATGTTGCTCAATATCGTTATGCACCAAATCTGCATTCGATAATAAAGTAATGCCGTGCAACGCAAACGCATTTACAATTTCAACCCCATTAGGAGTCCCATCAGTAATGTCGGCATTGTTGTCATCGTATTGCAATACATCAATCAATACATCGGTAAAGGCTTGCCCTTCGTTGCCATTCGATACGGTAGCCTGCAAACCTGGGTAAGCACCGGCAAACAGGTCCATTGTTAACGCCATGTCGTTGTTCAAGTTCAAATAAGTATCCCACCAGGCACCAGCAATGATTTCGCCATCTGCGTGCACTTCGCCCACAATGTCAACAGGATATACCTTACGATCAATATCGTATCTTCTAATGGTTACGGTCGGATCGGTATCATCAAAACCAACTCCAAGCAAAGGGTTCTCAGTAACAGAGTATCCCCAAACATCGGCATACCCCTCGTTCATCGCTCCATTTTGGAACCACTGCCCAAAGCTTTGATAGTAGTTATCGTTAATGCCATGTCCGTACTCATGGTATACTACATCTGCCACATTGGCCAACGAATTACATCCGTTACCTGCTGCATAAAAGTTAATGGAAGAGCCATTGTAAAAGGCATTGCAATCACCCCCCGTTACATCCACATTCGTAGTCAATGAAAAATCCATTCCTGTAAACGAAGGCAATACTGCCTTACACTGATCGTGAATGATGTTAACATGGTAAAATGCACTGCGCTCTTCTATTGTAGAATTGCTATTAAAACTCACCGTATTGTTCCCTCCTAACAAGGTATTGCTAAAAGAGGGTGTATTGTTATTACGTCTGATGGTCGACCAATGCCCTCGCAGGAAAAAGGTAGCGCCCTGGGGGCCATTTTCAGGAGTAATGAGGTTACCAGTAAGGTCGGTATGATAAGTGGTGCCATTAATGGATACTTCCATGTTGGGCAACATATCGGTACTAACAGGGTCGAAAGGATGCGTAGCATAAATAGAACCTTCGGCATACACATCAATAGTGCCTCCAGGGTGCTCAGCATGCTTATGTTTATTGTTGTGGTGCATCACCGTATTGGAGCGATACATAACTTCACCACTATGAGCATCTACCAACGTATAGTAGTTAGATGGAACAGCACCTTCCATCGCCTCTACATTAATTTCGTACACAAGGTGATAGGTATTGTTCTTGAAGTAAGGCACAGGCAGCACTTTTAATCCTGGTTGCGCGGTAGTATTGGTAATAGTACCAGGTATTCCTTGCGAAGCATTCGCCACGGCAGCAGCAGCAGAAACAGTTGGTGTGGTGTTCACATCAATGTCAGTAAACACATCAGCACCAAACATAATAACCTCACTGTTGTTGCTCAACTTCACAGTCATCCTACTTTGCAATACTCGTAATCCCTGGTATTCCTGGTAGAAATTAACAAACTGTTGCTTTTCGTTGCTACTCACTCCCGCCAGGTGCAGTTCGTTCACGGGGATGTTGAAATCTTGTAAGTGGCTGTTGATGAAATTCAATGCCTTTTGTTCAGCATCAGTACCAATAGTAGCTATCGGTTTTCCAAAGGCACGGTGTGGTTTGGCATTCTCTTCGTTGAAAATAACATACCAGGTACCGTGTTGCTGTAAGAAGTTTTGCCAGGCTGCACCGTCTCTCAAGGTGGCCTGATATGTTACATCAGGTACTCTCTTATTGTTCTTGATGTAAGTTACTTCTGCTTTGCCATCATTGTGGCTAATACCGCCACCGGCAAAGATGGGGATGGATAGGGTTAAAGCAAGAATAACAAGCGTTAACTTTTTCATGGTATAAGTTTTAGTTGTGGAATAGACAAGTGAACTACGTTCATCGATAAAGATGTCGAAAATATAGCTGAATCACAAAAGATAAATGCTTAACTCTTGTAAAGCAAGTTAGAGTTCTATTTGAAGTCCATCGTATGCAAGCTCCACAAAATCAGGCAACTCTAATGCTATATCGTTATGTAGGCCTAACAAATGACTCATATGAGTAAGGTATCCTTTTTGAGGTTGCATCTCCTCCATAAAGGCAATGGCCTCTTCCAGTGTAAAATGGGATAAATGGTTTTTCTTACGCAACGCATTTACCACGAGTACCTTTGAACCCTTTATTTTTTCCTTTTCCTCTTCGCTAATGGTTTTTGCATCGGTAATGTAGGTGAAGTCGCCTATGCGGTAGCCAAATACAGGCAATTTATAATGCATCACTTCAATGGGCTGAAAAGCAATACCATGCACGTCAAAGGCAGTGTTGGTTATCTCATGCACATCAATATTGGGAATACCGGGGTATTTCTCTGCAGCAAAGATGTAGGCATATTCTCGCTGCAATGCTTCAATAACACGGGCAGAAGCAAATACATCCATTGCTCGCTTTTGTTTGAAGTTAAATGCTCGTACATCATCCATTCCTGCCACATGGTCTTTGTGTTCGTGGGTAAATACAATGGCATCGAGTTGTTGTACGTTTTCACGCAACAATTGCTGACGAAAATCAGGACCGGAGTCTATCACAATAGTTTTTCCCTTTATTTCAACTAAAATAGACACCCTCAAGCGTTTATCTTTCGGGTTATTTGAAAGACAAACATCACAATTACAAGCAATTACAGGTACTCCTTGCGAAGTACCTGTTCCTAGAAAGGTTATTTTCATAAATTTGTAGGATACTGCATTGTGATAAATGTAGACGTATTTTCATTGATATTCAATGAAAGCGTTTAAATTTATGCGGATCTTTGATTGATAGGAAATTTGGAACGAGTAGCATTAACCCCTAAGCAAAAGGCACTTCAGGTGAACCTGGATGCCAACCTTTACGGTTCTTTTGCAGAAATTGGCGCTGGACAGGAAGTGGTAAGACACTTCTTTAGAGCTGGCGGGTCTTCAGGTACCATCGCCAAGGCCATGTCGGCTTACGACAAGGCATTTAGTGATGCCATATACGGACGCGAGGAAAACAATCGATACGTATGCAAGTCGAGGCTTCAGAAAATGCTGAACCACGAATACGGTTTGCTGGAAGAGCGACTGGATCGTGAAGAGCGTCCAGATCGCAAGTACTTTGCCTTCGCCAATACGGTAGCTACCATCAATTACAGCAAAACCAGTAACGGACACGGCTGGATTGGCATGCGTTTTCAATTGCATCCCGATCGCCCTGCCAACGAGGTCATCATGCACATTTTCATGCACGACAATGATGCCCGGCAACAACAAGAAGCCATTGGCATATTGGGCTGCAACCTGGTATACGGGTGTTTTAACTACCACAACAACCCTGAGGAGTTGATGAAATCGTTGTACGACGAGCTGGCCATGGATCGAATTGAAATTGACATGGTCCAAATGTCGGGACCCGATCTGGATCATGTAGACAACCGCTTGTTAAGTTTGCAGTTGGTGAAGAATGGCATGACAGAGGCGGTAATCTTTGGTGCTGATGGTAAAAACCTGCATCCTTCTAATGTACTTTACAAAAAGAATATTCTCGCTATACGAGGCAGCTTTAGGCCGGTAACCAAGGTTAACATCGACATGATTACCAAGGGCTATAACAAGTTCATCAAAGAGCGCAAAGTAGACATCGACAACCTGGAGGTATTGTTTGAAATTACTTTGAATAACCTCAAAGCCGATGGCGACATTGACGAGCAAGACTTCCTTGATCGTGCCGAACTATTGGGATCGCTTGGGCAAAGTGTGCTGATTTCTAATTACCAGGAGTACTACAAGCTTACGCAATACTTTTCGCGATACACTAAGGCCCGCATGGGGCTAATCATGGGCGTGAATAATATGCTCGAGATCTTCGACGACAAGTACTACCGTAACTTAAATGGTGGAATGTTGGAAGCATTTGGCATCTTGTACATGCGTGATTTAAAAATCTTCCTCTACCCCTCTCAACCTTCAGAAGAAGATGACGTGCTTACCAGCAAAAACATTCCCATTCACCCCCGTCTGAAGCCATTGTATGATGCATTGATCTTTAACCGACGCATCATCGACATTGAAGATTACGACCCGGAAGTATTGCAAATTTTCTCCGTTAAGGTATTGCAGATGATTAAATCGGGAGAACCTGGGTGGGAAGAAATGGTACCTGGGTTTATCGATGAGTTAATCAAGTCGAAAGGATTATTCAGTTACAGTACCCTCGACCTGCCTAAAAAAAAAGAAGTGACTGAAACAGCCACCTCCTCCGATAGTTAATTCTTATTTTAAGCTACTGGTATCGCAAACAACTCTTTAAGCTTACTTACGCAGTAATCAATCTCTTCCCTGGTATTAAACTTGCTGAATGAAAAGCGTATAGACGGCCGGCTCATGTCTGCATTAATCCCTCGCAGTACGTGCGACCCAGCATCGGCTCCTGAAGAACAAGCACTTCCTCCTGACACGGCAATGCCATCAATATCGAGACTATACAACAACATATCGGCTTTATCGGTATGAGGAAAACATACATTGAGTACAGTGTACAAGCAATCGCGCGAACATAATCCGTTAAAGTCTACCCCGGGAATATGTTGCTCCAATTGCTCTTTCATGTAAAACTTAATGTCGAGCACATGTGCTTTATGCTCTTCCATTTCGTTGGTAGCAATCTCTAACGCCTTGGCCAACCCAACAATGCCATATACATACTCGGTACCACCACGACGGTTGCGCTCCTGTCCGCCTCCCAAAATCATTGGACTGAATGGAATGTCTTTATTGATGTATAAGAACCCCGCACCTTTTGGCCCGTGAAACTTATGCGCTGCACAGGTAATGAAATGAATGTTGATGTCTCCCAGATCCAATGGGAAATGCCCCATGGTTTGTACAGTATCAGAATGAAAGATCGCATCATAGCTCTCACACAATGCTCCAACTTTCTTTAGTGGAAGAATATTCCCTACCTCATTATTTCCATGCATCAACGATACAAAAGTACGCTCGTTGGTTTGAAGTAATTGCTCCAGGTGCTCCAAATCTACCACTCCATCTTCCTTCAAGTTCACAAGGCTAAGTTTAATTTTCCCTTGTGCTTCGAGGTGTTGCAAGGTTTGCAATACCGCTTTGTGTTCTATGGCCGAAGTGATGGCATGCTTAATGCCCAAATCGTTTACTGCACAGTTAATGGCCATGTTATCGGCTTCTGTACCTCCTGAAGTGAAACATATTTCACCCGGGGTAACATTCAGCATCTTTGCCACCTGTCTGCGCGAAGTTTCTACTGCTGCACGTGTGGTTCGTCCAAATCCATGGATGGAAGATGGATTCCCAAAGTGCTCTTTCATATAAGGCACCATGGCCTCAAACACCACTGGGTCAAGTGGAGTAGTTGCGGCATTATCTAGGTAAATTCTCTTCATTCGTGAATCTATTGTGTGCTTTTCAACCCTACAAAATTACAAAATATAGTTAGGGTTGAAGGGGAGAAACGACCAAAAAGTATTGCATTCCTAAACCAGCACTCCTTTTATTTCATCCATGATTTTATACGCCAATCGGTTGGCATTTTCTAGCGAATCGCTTTCCGAATAGATACGGATAATGGGTTCAGTATTGGATTTTCGAAGGTGTACCCATTCTTTATCGAATTCAATTTTCACCCCATCTATGGTATTTACTGGCTGATTGGCATAGCGTGTTTTCATAGCTTCCAACACCTTATCTACATCAATATCAGGGGTCAATTCAATCTTGTTTTTCGAAATGAAGTAATTGGGGTACGATGCCCGCAATGCGCTAATGCTAGTGCCTTTCTTTGCCAGGTGTGTTAAAAACAAGGCGATGCCCACCAATGCATCTCTTCCATAGTGAAGACCAGGATAAATAATACCACCATTGCCTTCTCCTCCAATCACTGCATCCGTGGCTTTCATTTGGTTAACCACATTTACCTCTCCAACTGCCGAAGCATTATAAGTACCACCATGTTGTTCAGTTACATCGCGCAACGCACGTGTGGAAGATAGGTTTGATACCGTATTGCCAGGTTGATGTTGTAAAATGTAATCGGCTACCGCTACCAACGTGTATTCTTCACCAAACATACTGCCATCATCGCACACAAAGGCCAATCGATCTACGTCAGGGTCTACTACAATACCCAGATGTGCCCCATGGGTATTCACTGCTTCCGAAATGGCTGTTAGGTTTTCAGGCAATGGTTCAGGATTGTGTGGAAACAGGCCGTTAGGCTCGCAATACAATTCTACCACTTCTTCCACCCCTAATGCTTTCAATAATGCAGGTACATAAATGCCTCCGGTAGAATTCACCCCATCGCACACTACCTTAAAATTGGCCGCTTTTATTGCAGCTACATCTACCAGTGGTAAATCGAGAATCATGTCGATATGGCGCTGTAAATAATCTTTAGTTACTAAAGCACCCAATGCATCTACTTCTGCAAATGTATAATTGTTGTTAGCAGCCATGTCAAGTACCTCAGCTCCATCTTGTGCCGAAATAAACTCCCCTTTATGGTTCAACAATTTCAGCGCATTCCATTGCTTAGGGTTATGGCTGGCTGTTAATATAATGCCTCCATCTGCTCCCTCTTCAGGAACAGCCACCTCTACGGTTGGAGTGGTCGACAAGCCAAGGTCAATAATGTTTGCTCCCAACCCTTGCAAAGTACCGGTTACTAACTTGTTCACCATATCACCCGAAATGCGTGCATCGCGACCAATGACAATAGTGATGTCTTGTTTGTTCAGTGTTTTTTGAATCCAGGCACCAAAAGCAGCTGAAAATTTCACCACATCCAATGGGGTAAGTCCTTCGCCTGGAGCCCCTCCAATGGTTCCTCTAATGCCTGAAATGGATTTGATTAATGTCACGTTACTGGTTTTAAATTTACACGCAAATATAGGTTTTTACCACCAAAAATATTTATTGTGTTTTGCACAATAAAATTGTTCATTTCTTTGTTAAAAACAATAGAGCAGAAAGGTATTTAGAGTGAGAGATTTTATATCTTTGTTAGGTAAATGAGTGACGGAGAAGAGAAATACAAGGAGGAGAATTTTTCGAGTTATAGTGTAGAGCGGTTTGAGCAAATGCTAGAGAAACGAGAAGAATACTTTTTCGATGTTGAAGAGTTCGAAGGGCTGGTGGAGTATTATATCAATTCCAACAACCTGAAGAAAGCCAATAAGGTATTGCACTATGCTACCTCGCAACACCCTGATTCTTCCATACTATCTTTAAGGCAATCACAAGTATTTGCTTCCATTGGCAAACTAAATGATGCATTGGCCATTTTATCCAACCTTGAGCTATTGGAACCTTTTAATGCAGAAGTATACCTCACTCAAGCCAGTATATACAGCCAGTTAAGGAAATACAACGATGCCATTCGCAATTACAAAATGGCCATCAAGTACAGCAGTGAAGATGTAGACGACCTTTTATTGGACCTTGCCTTTGAGTACGAAAATTGCAGCCAGTACGAAAATGCCATTGAAAGTTTAAAAAAAGCGCTAAAGCTGAATCCTGATAATGAAGCGGTATTGTACGAATTGGCGTATTGCTACGATCTGGCTAATCAACTGGAAGCAAGTGTAGAATTTTACCTCGATTTTATTGACGATCACCCCTACTCTTTCATTGCCTGGTACAACCTGGGCAATGCTTTTTGCCGATTGGGGTTGTTTGAAAAAGCGGTAGATGCCTACGATTACTCCATTGTTATTAAAGACAATTTTGCATCTTCCTACTTTAATAAGGCCAATACACTGGTGCAACTAGAACGCTATGAGCAAGCCATAGAGGTTTATCGCGAAACCTTCCAATGTGAAGAACCACAAGCATTGACCTACAGTTACATCGGTGAATGTTACGAAAAACTAGAGCAGTACGAAGAATCCATTAAACACTATAAATTAGCATTAGAACTGGCTCCTGAATTGGGAGATGCATGGATTGGTGTAGGCATTGTTAAGGATTGTCAAAACCTGCTTCACGAAGGAATAAGCTACCTTAAAAAAGCAGTAGACTTAGAAAACGATAACCCCGATTACTGGTACATCTATGCTGAAGCATTAGAAAAGTTAGAACAGTTTGACAAAGCAAAGGCCGCTTATGTAAAAGTGATCGCACTGGAACCTGAAAACGTAGAGCTGTGGCTGGATTATTCCAATATTGTTCGTGAAACCGAATCACCTGAGAGTGCTATCGATATTATTCATGAAGCTTTCTCAATCTTTCCTAACGAAGCGGAACTGCTATACCGGTTAGGCGCCTATCAAATTATGGCCGGTAGTATCAATACGGCACTGGGTTCTATCGAATCCGGACTACAATTAAATTATGAAGAACACATCAAATTATTTGATTACCTCCCCGAAGCCAAGTATATTAGCGCCATCATCGATTTAATCGAATTGTATAAGAAATAGAAAATGAACTTCGACTTGCCATACATTCCTGAAAGGAGTGTGAAGCCACGTGAGGAAGGATTGACCATGATGATGGACAAGGGGCTGAGCATTCAACAGGTAGAAAACTTTTTGACCAACTCAAGTTCATTGACTGACCTTGTGAAATTTGGGTTTGGTACCGCCTATTACACCAGCAACCTTGAAGAGAAGCTCAAGTTGTACCGTCAGGCAGGCCTGAAAGCCTATTTTGGGGGGACCTTATTTGAAGCATTCATTGCACGAGGCATGTTTGAAGATTACCTCAAGCTAATGGATAAATACGACATGGACATGGCCGAAGTATCGGACGGTTCCATTAGTATTCCCCATGAAGAAAAGTGCAACTACATTCAACGCCTTGCAAACCACGTTACGGTATTGTCTGAAGTAGGTTCTAAAGAGGAAGGGATATTGATTAGCCCTGCCAAATGGATCAAAATGATGTCGACTGAAATTCAGGCCGGTTCCTGGAAAGTAATTGCCGAAGCACGAGAAAGTGGTACTGTTGGCATCTATCGTCCTAATGGTACTGCACACGTTACCCTGGTGAACAAAATATTGGCGAAAGTGCCTAAAGATAAAATCTTGTGGGAAGCTCCTAAAAAAGCGCAACAAGTTTGGTTCATCAAGCTGCTGGGTGCTAATGTAAATCTGGGCAATATTAGTCCTAACGAAGTCATTGCCCTTGAAGCATTACGCTTAGGGTTACGTGGCGACACCTTCTTTACTTTCTTACCAGACGAAATCGTTAATAAAATCAAACAATAACCGATGAAAGAGATTACTGTACAGGAGCTGAAAAACAAAATGGACAGCAACGAAACCTTTCAATTGATTGATGTTAGGGAGCCATACGAGGTAGACATTTGCACCATTGGTGGTGAATCTATTCCTATGGGCGATATCATGGCCAATATTGACCGTGTAAGTAAAGAAATTCCTGTAGTTGTACACTGCCGTAGTGGCAAACGATCTGCCGCTGTTATCTCCGCATTAGAAATGCACGGCTACGACAATTTATACAACCTTCGTGGGGGCATACTCGCTTATGCCGAAGAGGTAGACTCTTCCTTAGAACAGTATTAATTTCCTTATGGAACGCTCTGTTAAAGATTACATCCTCCTTGGGCTAAAAGGCATGGGTATGGGTGCTGCTGATGTAGTGCCTGGTGTTTCAGGAGGTACCATTGCTTTCATTACAGGCATTTACGAGGAATTCTTAAACTCCATAAAGTCCATCAACTTTGGAGTTATTAAAGTATTGCGAAAAGAAGGGATAAAAGCCGCCTGGAAAAGTGTTAACGGGAGCTTTCTCCTTACCCTTTTTGCAGGCATTGGCATCAGCATTCTTTCCCTGGCCAAACTCATCACCTACTTGTTAGAAAACCATCCCATTTTGGTATGGTCGTTCTTTTTTGGGTTAATTGTAGCCAGCATTTTATTTGTAGGGAAAAGCGTAAAAAAATGGGGAGCAGGCCCCATTATAGGCATTGTGCTTGGCGCTGCACTCGCTTTTTGGATTACCACCCTTCGCCCTGGAGGGCATAGTGGTGAATACTGGTATATCTTTGTTTCGGGCATGATTGCTATATGCGCTATGATATTGCCGGGAATTTCTGGCAGTTTCATCCTGGTACTGCTCGGCTCATATGCTACCGTGTTGGGTGCCATTGATTCCAGGGATTTTATCATTATTGGATTGTTTGCCGCTGGTGCCATTTGTGGTTTGGTCACCTTTTCAAGAGTATTGAGCTGGTTGTTTAAGCACTACCACGATATTACCATTGCGCTGCTCACAGGCTTTCTGGTGGGTTCACTTAATAAAATATGGCCCTGGAAGAAAGTAGTGGAGGTTCAAGAAATTATGCGCAAAGACGGTGTACACGAAGTCATCATTGAAGAAAACACCCTCCCCAATCACTTCATGGAGCATACAGGCAACGACCCCCAATTGCTTTATGCCATTTTGCTGGCTCTTGGCGGATTCTTGTTGATCTTCATCATGGAAAGGGTTGCTGCCAAAAAGCCTGAATAATGAACCTTTACGGATTAATTGGCTACCCCCTCTCCCACTCCTTTTCGCAACGTTATTTTACCGAAAAATTTGAACGGGAAAATATCTTGCATTCAGAATACCGGTCCTTTCCCCTTTCTTCCATCACGCAATTTCCTGCACTTCTTAAAGCACATCCTGAGCTGCGAGGAATGAATGTAACCATTCCCTATAAAGAAGCCATATTGCCCTACCTCGATGCGTTGGATGACACCGCGGCTGCAATTGGCGCAGTAAACACCATTGCCTTTGTCGATGGCCGGTTAATAGGTTACAATACCGATGCTTATGGTTTCAGTCAATCGCTCAAGCCTTTTTTAAAACCAGCGCACGAACGGGCATTGATCCTGGGTACAGGTGGAGCTTCAAGGGCAGTAGCTTATGTATTAAAGCAGTTGGGAGTACAGGTGTTTTTTGCTTCGCGCAAAGCCAATGGAGACAATGTAATGGAGTACAAAACCATTAACGAACATGTATTGAACGCTTGTAAATTGGTAGTAAATACCACCCCTCTTGGCATGTGGCCAAATGTAGCCGAATGTCCTGATATTCCTTACGAATACATTACCGATCAGCACTTGCTCTACGACCTGGTTTACAACCCCGAAACGACATCGTTTTTAGCAAAGGGCAAGCAACAAGGAGCCAATACTGTGAATGGGTTAAGCATGCTGCATTTGCAAGCAGAAAAAGCCTGGGAAGTATGGCAGTAACTACTGCTTGTAAAAATCGTTGAGGCGCTCGTTCATTAAAATCGCCAATTCCCGATAAGTTCTTCTAAAGATAAATCCTTCTTTTTTGGCCACCTCGTACGGAAAAGGAGGAGCGAGTTGTTGTAACTCTTTATCGAGAATACAGAACCCAATTTGATCGGTGCCCATGTTTTTATAATTGATTTTCCCGGCATCCATCACATAATAGCTACGCTCATCCACAACAATAGAAGCATCTGGCAACAATGAATCGTTGAGCAGTACCCCATCAAAATTTCCCGCTACCACCTTCTTGCTATTGTAATCGTAAAAGAAATAAAACTCGCTGAACTTATAATGTTGACGCAACGAATGTACAATGGCGCGATTTACCTCATCGCGCTCAGCCATCAATTGTTGGGCTTCCTTCTCTTTTCCTGCTTTCGTCCAGGCATCAATCTTCTTTTGATGCGCCTTTAAGCGTACCAACAGTACGCCACTCTTCAGTTGACTGGCATGCTCCTTTGCAGCTTTCAACTTCTGTTCTTTGAGTATGCGTCTTTTATGCTTTCCCTTTTCTTGAGCGTCCAAGGTAAATGGAAGGAAGAATAACAAAACAATAGCAATGAATCTCATAGTGCTTAATTTAAACCCAGTTCTTTTTTAACGTCAATCTTCTGCAAATATTGATCCAGCGCACTTTCATTTTGCAATACTTCGATCCAATAAATCTGGTTCAATGCTATTTTGTACCACACCTCCACATAGAAATTCTCCAATTGAAACAAATGGATGTTATAGGTGCTATAGATGCGTGAAGCCAGGTGTGTACCTTCCTTTTTCAGCAAATTGTACTTGTGCTGCAGCTTTAATCGCTTGAATTCTTTTGGCGTAAGCATTCATTAAATTTAGCAAAATAAAGTCATATCCACTTCATCGGTAGTTTTATCCATTTCACCATTTTTTCAACTTTCCTCTTTCAATTACTGCTGATCTTTAGAAGGTAATTAAGAAACAAAACAGTTCATGAAAACACCCTCACTCTCCTCTTTTACGGCATTAAGTTTAAAAGCACTCGTCATTATCATAGGCATCATTTCGCTGGGCATGGCAGCACAAGCTCAGGTAACACAAACCGTACGTGGTAGTGTTATTGATGTAGATACCAAGCAACCATTGTTTGGGGTAAACATTGTAGTACTTAATTCCGATCCCTTCATTGGCGCCACTACTGATATGGATGGTAGGTTCAGGTTAGAAAATGTGCCTGTGGGTCGTCATAACATCAAGGTATCGTACATCGGTTATCGAGAAAGTACTGTGAGCAATCTTGAAATTAACTCGGGCAAAGAAACTGTACTGAACCTTCAACTGGAAGAGTCGGTAACCACCCTGGGCGAAGTAGAAATAGTAGCAGAAGAAGACAAACGTGAAAGCCTGAATGAGATGGCCACTACCAGTGCCCGCCAATTCAGTGTAGAAGAAACCGGCCGCTACGCGGGGTCGCGCAACGACGTATCGCGCATGGCTGCCAACTATGCAGGAGTTTCCAACGCCAACGATTCGCGCAACGACATTGTAATTCGTGGCAACTCTCCCAATGGATTGCTGTGGCGTATGGAAGGCCTGGACATTCCAAGTCCTAACCACTTTACTGGTGTTGGCAGCAATGGAGGACCTATAAGCATGCTCAATTACAATGTGATTGACAACTCCGACTTTTTAACCGGTGCTTTCCCTGCTGAGTATGGCAATGCCACCTCAGGCGTATTCGACATTAAGCTGCGCAATGGCAACGACGAAAAAAGAGAATACATGTTTCAACTCGGAGCATTGGGCACCGAAGTAATGCTTGAAGGCCCTTTCTCCGGTCGGGGCAAAGGCTCTTACCTGATCAACTACCGATTTTCTACCACTACCATGCTCACCGCCATGGGCATCGACTTCGGCTTTAGCGGGCAAGCAGATTACCAGGATGTATCGTTTAAGTTTAACATTCCTACCAAAGCAGGTACTTTTAGCCTTTATGGTTTGGCCGGCAACAGCATTTACAAAGTATTGAACAGCGAACGCGATGACGATGCATTGGACGAAACCATTACCGACAATACCAACGATAAGTTCACCAACCGATTAGGCATTATAGGATTATCGCATCGCTACCTGATTAGCAACAATACCTTCATCAACACTACGATTGGGCTCACTGGTAATGGCTCTATTGGAGAAGTAGATTCGGTGAGCACCACCGACGATGAGCGACTCATCCCTTACCTTGCTTCCGATAGTTACCAGTATCGGGTTTCGGCACATACCTATGTAAAAACGAAGTTTAACGCCCGCAATAAATTGAAAGTTGGTGCCATTATAGATCAACAAAGCTATGCGCTTACCGAAGCGATTTACCGTTCGTGGTTGAATGGCTTAGAGCAAACATTCGATGCCGATGGCAACACCTACCTGGTACGCGCCTATGCACAATGGCAACATAAGCTATCTGACAACTTAACATTAAACACTGGAATACACCACCAACAGTTGTTATTGAACAATGCCACTTCTATTGAACCGCGGGCAGGCATTCGATGGAATTTTGCTCCCACACAAACCATGAGTGTGGCCTATGGTTTACACAGCCAAATGCAAATTTTACCTACCTATTTTTACGGCACCATCACACCCAACGGTTTGGTAAACACCAACAAAAACCTCGACTTCACCAAAAGCCATCACTTTGTGCTCGGTTATGGCAATGCCTTATCAGAACATTCGCAATTGAAGGTGGAAACTTACTACCAACGATTGTACGATATTCCCATTCATCCGGCCTCTACCCCTACTTCGTTTGCGATGATCAATGAAGGAGCCACCTTTGCCCTTGCCAATGAAGACAGCCTGATAAACAATGGCACCGGACAAAACATTGGGTTGGAGATTACACTGGAGCGTTTCTTTAACCGTGGGTACTACTACCTCTTTACCACCTCCTTGTTCGACTCCAAATACACTGGAAGCGATGGTGTAGAACGCAACACAGCGTTTAACGGCAACTATGTGAGTAACCTGTTGTTGGGCAAAGAATTTAAAGTAGGAGAAAACAACAAAATTATTGTTGACCTCAAGGTAAGCATGGCTGGCGGACGTAGATATACCCCCATCGATTTGGAAGCCTCGCGCCTTGCTGGCGAAGCAGTAGAAATTGACCGGTTGGCCTATACCGAGCAACACGATCCTTATTTCCGTACCGACTTCAAAATCACCTACCGCATCAACAAGCAAAAATTATCGCACGAGGTATTTTTCAATATCGATAATGTGTTTAATAACCAAAACATCTTCTTACAAACATACAATGCACGAAACGGAACAATTGGCAACATCTACCAACTGGGCATGTTCCCTACCTTCCAGTACAAAATATTGTTTTAATGCATCAACGCAGTATCCAGATGGAGGCTCATTGCACTACCAACGCCTACAGGCAGCGGTATAGCTGCATGAGCTTCTTTCTTTTAAAAGAATTACCCTAACTTTCTGCCTGTGAAAAGTGGTTACAAAAAAATAGCATTACGCATTCAGTTGATCTCCATTCCTATTTGCACCTTGCTTGGAGGCATTTTCCTTTCTGATAACCTTTCTACGTTCGGTCAGTTTGCCTGGAAGTTACTGGATTCGTTTGTAGCCATTTCTCTTACGTGGTTGTTTGTAAAGTTTCTGGTATACCAACTGCGCAAATGGTTACCCAAACGTAGTCAAATGGGGAAGCGTTTAGCTTTTCAATTCAAGTTATCGTTAATATTTGCCCTCTTGTTGTATGCCCTTATTGGCTTACCTCATAACATATTTGAACAGCCGGAGCTTTCTTATTGGGAATGTTTGATCGACTTAAGAAAAATTGCATTGGTGCTCATCATCTTTGGCGCAGCCATTAATTTAGTGTACGAAAGTTTGTACCTCTTCGAACGACTTACCGAAACCGAAGTGGAAGCCGAACGCTACAAAAAAGCAACGGTAGAAGCTCAATTTCAAAGCTTGAAAAACCAGGTGAACCCCCATTTTTTATTCAACAGCTTAAACACACTCTCTACCATCATTGAAGAAGATTCGGGGAAAGCAGTAGACTTTGTGCAAGAATTATCGCAAGTATATCGTTATGTGCTCAACAACCAAAACAACGATTGGGTTAGCCTTAAAGAGGAATTGGATTTTACCTGGTCGTATGTGTTTTTGTTGCAAATGCGCCATGAAGACAACCTTACCATTAACATAGACGTGGCAAAGCAGTACCACCAACTATACCTTCCACCAGTTACCCTTCAATTGCTGCTCGAAAATGCCATTAAACACAATGAAATTTCTAGCGAACACCCACTGCACATTGATATCTACACGGAAAACGACTGGCTTGTGATAAAGAATAGAAAGCGCAAACGCAATGCTTTGCCCAACTCGAATGGTATTGGCTTAAAAAACATCGAACAACGCTATCAAATTCTCGACAATAAACAGATGATAGTAGAAGATACAGCAGCGTTGTTTATGGTAAAACTTCCCCTAATTCAATTCCGAAACGCATGAAGGTAGTGGTGATAGAAGATGAGGCTCCTGCAGCGCGCAGGTTAATCAAACTCATTGGGCAGTGCGATGCAAATATGGAAGTGCTAACCGTATTGGACAGTGTTACCAAAAGCGTAGCATGGTTTAAGCAACACACTGCTCCTGAATTGATCTTTTCCGACATTCAACTGTCTGACGACCTCAGCTTTAGCATATATCAACAGCTCAACATCACAACACCCATTATTTTTACCACAGCCTACGACGAATATGCCATCAAAGCTTTTCAACACCATAGCATCGATTATTTGCTGAAACCCATTCGTAAAGAAGCCTTACAACAAAGCATTGAAAAATTTAAGCGACTGCAAGCCCCACATGTAATTCCTAACTTTCAGCAGTTGTTCAACAACCTTAAAAACACCCATTACAAATCGCGTTTTTTGGTGTATGCCGGTAACAGTCTTATTCCAGTTCCAGTGCAAGAGGTGGCTTATTGCTATTCGGAAGATGGGGTTACTTTTTTAATGACCAATACCGAACAACGACATATGCTCAACGATTCGCTCGACCAGTTAGAACAACAACTGGATCCTACCTTGTTTTTCCGCGCCAACCGCCAATTCATTGTGTCGATTCATGCTGTAAACACGTTGCACCCTCATTTTAACCAAAAATTAAAGCTTACGGTACAACCCGAAACCACCACCGAAATCATTATTAGTAAGTTAAAAGCCACCGCTTTTAAGAATTGGTTGAACCAATAGTTATGCTGACATAGCCATTATTTTGTAATGAATAATGCAACCTATTGTGTTGCTTTACGTAACTTTAAACACGCCTCCCCCATTTTTTTTACCGTTAATTAACGTTGTGTCGTTAATAAATAGTTAACTTAACCCATGCTACTATAGCCTTTAATCCGTTATAATAGCACAAAGATTAGGTATTTATGATTTGGTTTAAACAATCCATGACCACCCTGTTATTATTATTATCGTTGTTTGTTTATGCAGGCAATGAAGGAAATGCAGGCAATGCTACAAAAAGTGATACGCTGGTAGTGAACACCACCGCCATAAGTGGTACGATTGTAGAAACCGTGATGCCCAACGACAGCATGAGCAGGATGTTCATTAAAGATTCGTTGTTGTTTACCGAACGTTGGGATACCCTGGCGCAACCTCAATTTTGGCGTACCGTAATGAAGTTGCCACCCGATTCGGGGGTACTAAACGTAGCAGCCACTCGTGTGTTGTTGGAAAAATGGTCGGTAAAAGAATGGGACAAGAAAACCGACAAACAAAAGGAAGCCTACCGCGATACTTTACGCATTCGCCATGCGCTCGATTCTAATGCCCGCATCTTTTTTACCACGGGTAAAAGCGACTTTTACCAATTTGATAAAGTAATGCCAAGCATCGACAAAGGCATACAAGTATTTATAGAGCAAGGGGTTGACCCCTGGTATGCCCAGGCCATTTTACTGATTGAAAGCCCCGGCAAACTCGAAAAATCGAATGCTGGTGCCTATGGCCCGTTTCAATTGATGAAAAGTGTGGCTCGCAACCACGGCCTTACGGTAAACAAGTACAAAGATGAGCGCAAAGACTTTGTAAAATCGGCTCAAGGAGCCTCCAGTCTTATTAAAAAGATTTGCTTGTTTGAAGCACGTGCCATGCTGAAAAAGCGTAACATTACCTTCAGCGAAAATGAATTGTGGTTCCGCTTGTTGGTACTGCATATCTACCACGCTGGTGCTGGTAACGTAGGTGGTGCCATGGATCTTATCGATCCTAAAGAAGGAAGCATGCAACTGATTACCACCTTGTGGCAAACCGAATACAAAGGATTTAAAAACGCTTCACAAAACTACTCACAAGTGGCCCTCGCCTCCTTGTTGGAACTCGACGAGCTCATTTACCACCGATGCCATTACATGTATGGCTGTGAGGAATTGGAATAAGGTTTCTCGCATGCGGGTAGTACACTTTGCCTCAAGGCGACTTTCACTATCTTTACCTCGTGTCTAATCAACCACACCGAAATTCTATTGCTGTACTTGTTGTAGCAGCAATAATAATGGCTTTCTATGGCTTAGGCACGGTTTTTCCCGAATCGTGGTGGGGCACCCACTTTTTAGCCTTCTTATCACCACCATTAAAGTTCGGGCTGCCCATTGCAGCCCTTGGTCTGCTATTGTATTTTCATTTTAAGCCGCTCCAACTTCAGGAACAGTCTACCCATAAAAAAACCCGCGTATTGCTTCCTGTATTTGCTGCGGTAATGATGGGTGTATTGTTTTACTACCATCCCATTTGGGAAGATGTATATGGCGATGCTTTAATGTTCGAACAAGCCTTGCAAACCGACCAGTTGAGCGATGCTCAAAACACGAGCAACATTGTTAGCCTCAATGTACTGCATCCAAAAAATGGAGAACGTACTGTGTTGAGTGCTGTGCAGTTAATGGCCGATGGCCCGAATGATTATGCGAACACCTTCAGCCTTATTGATGCCCTTTGTGGAGCACTGTATGTTTTTTTATGGGGCTGGTTTGTTGGTATTTACTTTACCCAACGCTTGCTGCGCTTTGTTTTTTATGTGATCGGGCTTAGCGCACCTTTTTTGCTTCTCTTTTATGGGCACATAGAAATTTATGCCCCTTCCATTCCCGTAGTAAGTGCTTACCTTATGTGCTTGCTTCTTTACTTTAAAACACAACGCAAAAGCTATTTATGGGCATTAATTCCCTTGCTTTTCCTGTCCATGAAATTTCATTCAGCGGCAGTGTTGCTCATCCCCTCCCTCCTGCTCTCTTTTACGCATTATATGGTGAGGAATAACCAGCGTTGGATCGCCTGGTTAGGGTGGAAAAAAATACGCTGGTGGCTTTTATTGCCCTTGTTTGCCATTGGTTTGTGTGCGTATTTCTTTGTGCTCAAAGACCACAACGATCCCCGATTCTTAAACCCCGATATTAGTGTATACGAACGCCTATTCCTGCCTTTATTTTCGCCCGAAGCACCACTGGATCGATACAACCTATTGAGCTGGAATCACCTGTTTGATTATGGGAATATGATGTTGTTGTGGTCATCGGCAGGGTTGTTTGTATTGTTAACAGCAGTCCTCTTTTACCGCAAAAGCATTGACTGGAATCGACCGGAAATTGGCATTGTAGGCATTACTTTTATCTTGTATGCAGCCTTCTTCTTTATGGTGAACCCACTGCTGAGTATGCCCATGGATTGGGATCTATTTTCGTTGCCAGCTCCCCTACTGCTCTTTTTTACAGCTGCTTTAGCCGCCTCATTAGCGGCTACCAGTTTTGCCAAAAACATTGTTGGTGGCGCACTGGCCTTATCGTTGCTCAGCGTTTCGGTGTTTGTAGTGAATACACAACGTGAACCCCTCTCCTATCGGTTAGAGCAAGTAGGCATACACACCTTTAAAACCTATTGGATACGCTCGGCAGGCAACATCAACTTTGGCATTGATATGATGCCTCATGATGAAAGCTTTAAGCTAATGCGTCGGATAAATGCATTGCAACAACTATCCCCCTTTGCAGTAACAGGCAATGATGTGGAATATGCCCACCTCAACTGGCAAGTGGCCAAACAATACCGTACGGAAGCCAAAGACTACCAACAAGCCTTACATTATCACCAGGAGGCCTATCAATACTCTCCTGGGTTAAATGCCAACCTGGTGGGCATGGTAGAAACGCTTTTTTTGCTCCGTAACTTTACTGAAGCCCACCGTTATGCCGAACAATTGGCAGCTGTTGGTTATCCCAACGAGCGTAGTGCCCTGCGCATTGCCATTCATTGCGCTTTAGAGGCCGAATTGTACGACAAAGCTCAACAGCATTGCGATGCCTACCTACGGCTGTGGCCTGATGATGATGCCATTACCTATGTTTGGGAAAACCTAAAAAGCGGTACGCACCTCCACGAACTTAAAAAAGTATTTGAAGGACAATAGCTGTTAATAAAACCTTGTTGTTGCCTTTATCCCCTTACCAATTAAATTGTACCTTTGATCAGTGATGCGTTCGCTGCTTATCATCATCACCTTACTGACACTGCTCTCTCATTCGAACAGTTATGCTCAATTGTTTCAAGACGATTTTGGGACAGCTTTTGGTAGCATCAGTACCACCAATTGGCCTACTGCATGTAGAAGTGGGGGTAGCTCGTTCAACACCTCTACCGGTTCCTGTTCTGGAGCAGGCGATTACAGTTACGCCCTCAGTGGGTTTAGCAACTACATCACTACCTCAGCCATTACCATTCCCAGTACGGGGTATGAGCTTACATTCGATTACTCCTTCAACTATGGTTTCAGTTTTCCAACTGTACAAATTAGAACCGGTGCTACTTGCGGCACCACATTGGTAAACACGACCACCCTTACCAACACTTCAGGTACATGCACTCCTCAAACCATTAACCTCGACGCTTATTCGGGGCAAACCATTTATATACGGCTGATATCCAACACCTCATCAGCCACCACTTATTGGGACAATGTGACCGTAGATGCTGGTGGTGGAGGCGGTGGTAGCTGCCTGCTCAGCGATGATTTTGGAACAGCCTTTGCCAGCATTAGCACTACCGACTGGCCTACAGCATGTCGAAACGGAGGCAGTTCGTTCAACACCTCTACCGGGCCATGTTCTGGTGCAGGCGACTACAGCTATTCACTCAGCGGATTTGGCAACTACATTACATCATTGGCATTGGTCATCCCTGCTACAGGTTACACGCTAGACTTCAACTACTCGTTCAACTACGGATTCAGCTTTCCGGCTGTAGAAATTCGTACTGGTGCTACCTGTGGTACTACGCTGGCCAACAGCACTACCCTTACCAATACCAGTGGTGTATGTACGCCCCAATCCATTAACCTCGATGCCTACTCAGGACAAACCATCTACATTCGGTTTCGAGCCAACACCTCTTCAGCTACCTTTTACATCGACGATGTGCAAGTATGTGGTGGTGGTGGCAGCACTGTAGACACCAAGTGGGCCGATAACTTTAACGACAACGATTTAACCCTGGACTATACCGGCAACGATGGTGACGAAGATTGCAGCGGCTGTGGCACCTGGACCAATACCGGTGCATTAACACTGGTGCCTGCAGCAGGATGGAATGGCAACAGCAACGAAACCGAAGCCTTTCCCGATAACATGTCGAACGTATACTATGTACAGCTCGACCGCAACGAATATATCGAATCGCCTACCATCGACCTTTCCAGCATGGAAAGTGTAAAGATTAGTTTTTATGCCAAGTCATCGTCGTCGGGTACCGGTGGTGGCGACACCTGGAGCATCAGCGACCGGCTAAAACTGCAAATTTGGGATGGATCGTCGTGGATTACTGTACGCAATATCTATGGGTCGGCTACAGCCCCGGAAGACCAAATTACAGCAGCACTGCCCTTCAACTACTTTTGCTTTACCGCTTATAAAAGCAGTACAAGCCCTGGCAATTACTACTACACCGCATCGCCCAACGTAAATGCTGCTTACTTTCACTCCGACTTTAAATTCAGGGTACTGTTTGAAGGTGGTTTTTCGGGCAGCCCTTTTGCATGGGTAGATGATTTTACCTTCAGGGCCGATGCCGACGGGTACTCTACCCACATTCCTTGCGGTATTTCTTTTTGGAATGAAGCCGCTGCTACCTCATACGGGCAAGACCCTGGCGCTACCACGTTAGACGATTCTGAACGCGGTGTAGAATTGGAATTAGACAACTCCATCAACATCCCTCCACTTTGGGCCAGCGAGGCCGATGATGGGGATGTGGTCGATCAGGTATTTGGTGTAAATGAAAGCGAACGTGTGGTGTTCAGCGTAATTTCAGAGCAGGAAATCAACTTTGCCTTTCCCAAAGTACATTTCTATGCCCCTTCTATGGGGTGGCAAAGTGCCACCCTATCGATCGACAACAGCTATACCGGTCCGGGATGGAAATACTACAGTGTGCAATACATCAGTTGCGATTTGGCAGGCGGAAGCATTGCCGAACCTACCAACGATTACCGGTATTACTTTTCGTTTGAATACGGCAACGAATTTATTCCTACGTTTTATCAACTCAACAAATCGGGCATTGAAATGGGCGGTGGCGTAACATCCGCTGCCGAAGTATTTACTGCTCCCGACCTCACCTCAACCGATGCGTGTGGGTTGGCCTTGCCTGTGGAGTTCATTGCTTTTGATGCCATGCTTGAAGGTGATGTAGTACAGCTGCGCTGGAGCACCGCCACCGAAATTAATAGCGATTATTTTGTGGTAGAGCGTTCGGCCGATGGGCAACACTTTACCTCCATTGGTACTGTTGATGGAGCTGGAAACACTACATTCACCACGCATTATACACTCATTGATGATGCTCCTTTAACCGGTACTTCATATTACCGATTAAAACAAGTTGACCAGGATGGCAATTATGAATACACCGCCATCAAATCAGTGCAGTTTAAAGCAACCGCTGTACAACTATACCCCAACCCTACCACCGGCCTGGTAACACTGCGATGGCAAGGGGCTATACAGCGCGTAGAGGTGTACAATGTATTGGGCAGGCTGGTGCATACTCAGGCCCTCCATACCGACCATACTGTTGCACAACTCTCGCTACAACAATTGCATGAAGGCACTTACACCGTGCGGTTGTTGAACGAAAATGGCTACGCCACAAAACGGCTGGTCATTGTAAAATAACCTCACACATACCATTCGACCCCTCCTCCCCTCAAATTGGGTAGGCCCTCCATTACTTTCAAAGAAGTGCCTTCTTAGTTCTAATAACCGAGCGTTTCCATGTGGCAACGATAGGCACCAAACAAGGGTCATGGAGCGATGTCGTACTGGATATTATGGCTTAATCATCTCTGATTGCTTTTGGTGAACATTCTATTCACCACAAACGGGGCGCTCCGAAAAGAGGCCCCATTTTTATATGAGTAGTTGATGAATTGCAACAAAAAAACACCCCACCCTTGATTGCAAAATAAGGACGGGGTGCTATAGAGTATGGTTTGTTAGTTAGGCGTCTTAGCTAAGTTGGCTATTTGCCACCACCAGATTGATCATGACCGTTGCCATCGTCTTTGGCATAGTCGTTCGTGCGCTCAGTGTCGGTTGTTTGAACAACTTGCTCATCAGCTGCGTTAGTAGGTCTTTCGATGGTAGGGTTTGTGAATCCGATGCCCAATACGGTCATCATGAAAATAATAAATGATTGAATCATAGCGAGTAGGTATTAAAATAACCCCATGTTTATCGGTCGGTACGTATCCTGTTTCCACGGGGGTTAAAAACAGTTCCAACCACAAACGTTTGATGGTTGCAATCTGCGAAGAGTGGCCGCAGTTTCTATGGACAAATGAGGGTGTTTTGGGACAGCTAAATGCAAAAATTTAAGCGCAAACCCGTATAAATGCTTTGGTAAACGGATTTTTTTGCTAACTTTAGATGAGACAATTAGGTCTAAGTAAAATTACGTAGAACCCGCTATAACTAACGATTTTTTAGGGCATGGAAACGGCGAATTTGAACAATTTTGAGACGTTGCGACAGTTGGTGTTGCAAATGACGACAGGCGAAGTGAGCACAGCCAAGAAGTTTTTAGTAGCATTCGATTCGAACGTTACGCGCAACAAAAACAAAGGGTTGAAACTGTTTAAATTATTGTTGGATAAACCGGAGATTACCCAGGATCGTGCCAAACGACACGTAAACAAAGAAATGGACGATCGCTCGTTCGAGCGATTGGCAGTGCGCCTCAAAGCCAAGTTGTTGGAATCGCTGTTACTAGACATCAACATACAACGCAAGGATGCCTATAGCGATTGGTATCGAAATAAACTCGACATTAACAAGAAGTTTTTAGAAGCTTTTACCATTATGGGGCGAGGGTTGGAAAAAGACACTTTTGCCCTTTATGAAAAAGCCATTGCCAAAGCCAAAGAATATGAGTTGTATGATGAGCTATACGAGGTTCTTTCCTGGTATCGGTCAAGTAAGGGAATTCGTCTTGGGAAAAAAGAGTTTGATAAATACATTCCTGATCTTGAATTTTGCAATAAATGTAGAACTGCTCTCTATAAAGCTAGGGAATATTATTATCGCCACTTTATTGAGGATGTAGATTTTAAAGGACAAAATAGCGATAAGGTAGCCTTATTAACAGAAGCCATTTCATACCTACAAGAAGCCTTTATAGATACTGATTCGGCCAATGTTGGGTATTATTTATACTTCTTAGAAATGGAATATTACCTTATACAAGAGGCCTATGAAGATACTTGTGAAACAGGGTTAAAACTAGTTGATCTAATCAAAAATCGTAAGGCCATATACATGCCCAAGCGATTAGGGTTTGCTTATTCCGATTTGGCTGATAGTGAATTGTTTGCCAATAAATTTGAGGAAGCCATTGAACATGCTCAATTGGCACAAAACACATCTATAACTAATGATTTTAATTATAAAGTATATCAAGAAACAGAGTTTAAAGCTAATTTTTACTTAAATAGATTGAATGAAGCTGAAACTATTGTAGATGACCTTATTGCACAAACTGACCCCGAATTAGTGCCTTTCCACTACAGCAAGCGCAATTACTTTAAAGCATGCCTTTACTTTTTAAAGGGGCAATACAAAGAATGTTACCATCAATTGATGGATGTGAAAGACATTGAAGAAGACAAAGAGGGATGGAACGTGGGCATTCGTATTTTAAAGATCATGTGCATGGTAGAGCGCAACAAATTTGATGTAGCCGATTCGGAAATTGAATCGTTGCGCAAATACGTTGAACGTTTTAAGAGCATCGACATGATTCGCCAGCGCGACGGCATCATTCAAAAATGCTTGAGCTACCTCGAAAAGCACAGCTTCGACTTCAAGAAAACCATGGAGGCACAACCCGCCCTGTTTGAACAACTTAACGCTACCGAAAAAGAATTGCGTTGGGAAGTAAAAACACCCGAAATGATTGTATTTCACCAGTGGTTTACTGCTAAAGCCAACAAACAGCCTTACTGTTTTGTAGCACCGCCACTGCCCAAACCACAACAATTGCCACAAGAAAAAGAATTGGTGCCGGTAGAAGTAACCGTAAATAAAGGCAAGTAAGCTACCCTCCTTTTCGAATCGATTGAAACTTAATGGTAAACCTGGTACCAGGTTGCCGATGCAGTTCCACTACCCCATCCAGCTGATCGGCCAACGAGTAAATCAATTGCAGCCCCAATGTTTCAGTAGTGTGTGGGTCAACATGTTCAGGCATTCCCACTCCATCATCTTCTACCACCAACACATAATCATAAGGATCCTCCACTTCCTGGTGCAAGGAAAGCAGAAGTTTGCCATTGGTACGCCCTTCAAATGCATATTTAAAACAATTGGCCAGCAGCTCATTAATAATTAAGCCACAAGGAATGGCTGTATCGATGTTAAACAAACGGTTGTTGATGTTGATGGCCAATACCAACTCAATGGAGCAGCTGCGCACATCAAATGAAGCATGCAACGATTCCACCAACGATTCAATGTATTCTTTAAAATCAATGGTATTTAAGTCGCCCGATTCGTACAATTTTTCATGCACCAATGCCATCGACTTCACTCGTTTTTGGCTGTCGATGAATTTCTCAAGCACCAGCGGATCATTAATGGTAGAAGCCTGTAAACTAAGAAGACTCGATATTACTTGTAAATTGTTTTTTACCCTGTGGTGCACCTCTTTCAACAGCACCTCTTTTTCGCGCAACGATACGGTAGAAGCTTGCAACTCCTCACTCAACATGTTAATTCCTCCAGCCAGTGCATCAAAAATGTCTCCACTGCCTTCTACCGGTGCCACAGCAGAGTAATCGAGGTTAGCAATTGCAATAATTGCATTTAAAATGGCATTGATACGCTCGTTGGTGCTTGGTAAAATTGTTTGTACAGTGGCTTCTTTTTCTTCCAATACCTGCAAGGCTTGTTGCAATTGGTTCAGCGGATCGCCATGTGTCGGTAACTCAGCGCCTTTGTGCTTCAGCAGCCGCGTTACCGACTGCATGATATCATCCCATCTTTCGTCTTTCATACCTCTTTAAAATCATTTAACCACCGCATAGCAGGAGCGGCATTATTAAACAATTTCACGGGCACTGTTGATTTGTTCAATCCAATAAAAAAATTGCCTATTACCCGGCTTAATGGAGAACCTACAAGCAATGCTATGGCCAACACCTTATTGTCGCGCCCCTTCATCGAAAAATGATCGCGTGCTGCCTTGGTAATCGACTTAATGTCTCGGGTATCCACCAGCATCGGATGTTTCACCCCTTCCGATACTTCTAATACCATGTAGGTATTGGCCACGGCCTCTTCTAAATCAATTACAGCTTCCTTCTTTACCACCGAAATTACTACACCACTTTCGTGCAGCCAGGTAGTAAAAACCTCGTTTTCAAGTGCTTTGGATGGTGGGGTTAATAGCATGACTATACAACATTGAATACCGTAAAGCCTAAGGTACTAAATTTTACAAGGAAGCGGATGATGTGGTAGCTACTTCAACATGCTAATGCATCGATTTGTTACCAATAGAGCAATCATTTCTTTCATGTTTTTTTGTCCAAACCTACGTACTTTAAGCAAATCACTTTTGGTGTAGTTCGACAATATTTCAAACATGTTATCTCCCAGGGGAGCCAATACATTGAACAATCGCTTCGACATTTGGTGCTCATGCAACGGCTGCATCAAAAACTGTCCTTTTTTATCCAGTTTTTTGTATACTCCAGCTTGTATAAAAATACGATTAGCAATCCAGTGCCGGTAAATATGATGGTTGTTCTTGAGCTTGCGCAAAGCCTTGTTATAAATGGCCGATACCCTACTGGGAGTAATCTTCAATTCTTTGGCCAATGGCTGGTGGCTAATGTATTCGCGGTAGTATTGAATGGATTTTAATTCGGTATCGGAAAGGAAGCAGTTTTCGGTTGCTATCCACTCGTTCCAGTAACCCAGGTAGGGTTCCAGGGCAAAGTATAATTTCCGCAGCTTTGGATGCAGGTGATCTACATCCGTAAAATCGTATGCCACAATGGTTCCGGTTTCCATATCCACAACAGCTCCTATCGAAGCCATGAGAGTTATCCAAAATTATAGGCAGGTGTTTAACAACAGCCAATGAAACATGCTGAATGACATTGTTTCAATACACACCTCCAAACCTCGTACGTACATTTAATGATAAGTGTACTTCCTTCGCACAATTTAACTATTCTACCAAAATGGAACAACGAATTGTGAGCAACACGAGAAAATTACGTAATTTTACCTAGTAAGGTAATTAAGGAAGCCCCAACTCGATCGTGCGGGCATTTTGGGAGGTCCTTCAAATCGATTGGGGCTGAAAGTAAAGAGGTACAGTAAGTAGTAGTTGAGAGATCAAGAACCTCCGTCATCCGCATCTACAATGGCAGCATGCTCGGTGGCTGGATGTTGATCGTGTACGGGGTGTCCTTCCCAACCTTCTTTGCCATCAGAAAATGGTGTAACGGAAAGCCATAAGGCAACTAAAAATGCAATCATAATTATAAAGTTTTTAATGATACTCCAAGTTGCTGATGTTGGATGGAACCTTTATCAAGAAAATTGCGTATTCTGAACAGTCGCTGCAGATAATCAAAGTACTCGAATGAAAGAAAAGCTCCTACAAGCCAGTCACATGGTGGCCAGTTTAAGCGCCAACGAATTGGATGTTTTGCGGCAGTACCTTACGGCATTTGATACGCGAAAAGGCCGGTACAAGCCAAAAACACTCATCTTACTCGACTTACTGGTAAAATACGATGTAGCCAAAGTAGAACAATTACTTCCCAAACGGCTTGATGTGCAATCAGCCGATGCCACCCGAATGATCATACAACGCCTCAAAGAAAAAATAGCTGAGAGCTTGTTGTTGGATGTTAACATTAACCGTACTGGCGATTACGATGAATTGTTCAAGTCGCGAGTAGCGTTGAGCAAGAAAAAAATGGTGTCGGAGATTTACCGTTCAAGAGGCCTGGTAAAAGAGAAGCTGGAGTTGTACGACCAAATGATTAAGAAGGCTAAGAAATACGAATTGTATGAAGACCTGGTACAGGTGCTACAAATGAAGAAAGAACATGTGGGACTGCGCGAAGGCGAAAAAGCATTCAATAAGTTGAATGAAGAAATTGCTTTTTATGAGGGGTGCCGGGAAGCGGTGAATCATGCCAAAAATGCCTATTATACCACCATACAAAACTATGCCTTCAAAGGGTTGAACCGCAACGTGGTATGCGATACTTACGCGCCAGCATTGGAACGCGAGATAAAAGATTTAAAGCAGATGTTTGAGCGCTCCACCTCAGCCACTGTAGGGTATTATTATTACCTGCTGCAAATAGAATATTTCCAGGTACGCCACGAATATCACAAGGCCAGCGAGTACTGCCAATACTTTATTGATATTGTGCGCAACAACCCATCGGTATACCTTACCCGTAGGTTGGGTATCGGTTACCTCAATTTGAGCCAAAACGAAATCTTCAACCACAGCTTTGAGTATGCGGCAGGCATTGCACAACAAGCCAAAGATTGCTTCATTGCTGATAGTAAGAACCATGCATTGGCCATTGAACTCGATTTCTATGCCAGCTTTTATCGCAATCAATTGCCCTATGCACAAGAAATCATGCAGCAACTCATCGACAATAAAAAAGCCGATCAAAGTGAGTTTCGTATTTCATGGCGCAGCTATTTGCTAGCCTGCACCCACTTTGCCATGGGCAATTACAAGAAAACCCATAACATCTTGCAGCTCACCGGGTTCATCGATAAAGATAAAGAAGGCTGGAACATTGGTATTCGCACCCTCAATATCATCAATGGCATAGAACGTAAGTTGTTTGACTATTCCGATAGCCAAATCGTAAACATGCAGCAATTCATCCGGCAATCGTTAAAACACCGACCAGTACGTGAACGCGATCAGGTGATCTTAAAACTCTTACTCGAACTTCGAAAGTACAGCTACGATTTTGTGGAAGTAGCCCGAATCAACTGTGCTTCTCTTGAATTGCTGGCATCTTGTGAAGATGGAGTAAGGTGGGAACCACAATCGCCCGAACTCATTGTATTTCACAAGTGGTTTGAAGCAAAACTCAACAACAAACCTTATAGCAACAACTATTCGAAAGCCAACATCTACTCACTTAACCTCCAAAAAATCAACAGTTAACATATTTCCAGCTTCAGTTCCCCTTATGCCAACACCTGCTTAACAGCAACAAGTTTTTAAATACGTATTGTTAACAAAAACTATTGACGGCAACGATTTCTTTTTCTAAATTTAATGAACCATAGTTAGTTAACCGTAAACCCAATTCATCATGGAAAAGAAAAAAGTATTGGTCAGTTATGCCAAACTTCCTCCCAGTGTATTGGAACTTGTTAAGGAGACGTATCCGGATGGTGTTAAAGACAGTTTAACAAAAATTCCAAATGCTAAAGGAGGGTTCTTTTATGCCTTCACCCTCGAAGCCGACGACGTAATTTATTTGGTTAAAGTAAACCGGAGTAGCAATAGCGAGCTCGATTACTTCGACGACATCGATGCTACCTTTACTGGTAAAGACATCTTTGAAGCCAATTGAACCTCGTATTCCCATCTTTTTCTCCTTGTACTATCAAGGATTGAACCGTCCATTTCAAAATAATGGGTTAACTTTGTTATAGTGCAAAGCACTTTGGTATGCTTTATGTAGGCATGTATCCAACAACGAATGAAAAACTAAACACACTTTGCTCTGTAGCATGAAAAAACTTTTACTCGCTTCGGTCTTTATTGTCCTTCATTCGGCCGGAATGGCACAAACAGTAAATGCCATTAATGCGTACCGCCATTTTGTGGTTCAACCGGCTGCCAATTATACCAAACACACCACATCTATTACCGCTCAGGTACACCAGTTCTTTACGCAAAAAGGGGCTCCTACTTATTATTCGGTAGACTATCTTACTGCTAATGGTGCCGATAAATGTGATATTTTATTGGTAGAGTATGCCGTGCAAAGTGTAAAAGTTCCTGGGGGCGGTGGTAGCAAGGCCAATGCCAACATCAAATTTCTTAATTGCAACTATACACAAGTGTTTGCCACCCAGGGCAGCGCAGTAATCAACAATCCTTTTGATGCGCAAAAGAGCTATGAAAAAGCCATTCACAATGCATTAATGAATTTGAGTGGATATGCCTATAACTACGGCAGTGGAAAAAGTAAAAAGAACAAACGCAAAAGCCTGAAGGGCATTGAGCACGAACGCATTCCTCCCGACAGTCCAGGTCAACAAGTAACTTCCCAACCGGTAGCTACCAGCAAATCGGTACCACAATCGGATGTAGATAGCAACATCCCCAAAATTGGTGGCAACAACGAATTTACCTATGCTCTTGTAATTGGCAACGAAGATTACAGTACCTATCAAACTGATTTAAACAGCGAAGTAAATGTAGATTTTGCCGAACACGATGCTACTGTGTTTAAGAAATACCTGGTACGCACCTTAGGGGTACCTGATCAAAACATTACCCTGCTAAAAAATGCCACTGCCGGGCAAATGCGACAGTCGTTATCGAAACTGAGCAAATTAGCTGAAGTAAGTGGTGGTAAAGCAAAATTGATTTTCTTTTATGCCGGCCATGGGCTGCCCGACGAAAAAACCAAAGCCCCTCACCTTATTCCTGTAGATGTAAGTGGTGGAGATTTAGAATATGCTGTGAAACTACAAGATGTGTATCAGAAACTTACGGCACACCCTACCGAACGGGTGACTGTTTTTTTGGATGCTTGTTTTAGTGGCGGAGCGCGAAACGAACCACTTGTAGCCATGCGCGGTGTAAAAGTACGTCCCAAAACTGGTGCGATGAGTGGTAATATGGTGGTATTTGCCTCCAGTTCTGGCGACGAGTCGTCGGCCACCTACAAAAAGAAAAGCCACGGCCTTTTTACCTACTTCTTACTTAAAAAACTACAGCAGTCTAAAGGCAATACTACTTATAAAGAATTAGCCGACTACCTTGAAGAACAAGTAAAACTCAATGCTGTAATTATCAATAACAAAGTACAAACGCCCAGTATCAAGGCCAATCCAGAATTGAACGACAGTTGGCAACAATGGCGATTGAATCAATAATACCATGAAGATTAGTATAGGATACCAGCAATTGTTCATGCTTCTTATTGTGGCACTATTTATAGGTGGCCCCAGCAATGCATTTGCAGGAGGAAAAAAGAAAGAAATTAAGGTAAAGAACATCAAAGGCACTGCCATTGGTGGAGAAAACGAAACCATCGAGGAGTTGCGTGCTAAAGCCATTGCAGAAGCAAAAGTAGAAGCCTTAAGAGAAGCGGGAATTGAGGAAAACATTGCCGCTTTTCAAGATCTTTTCACTAGCGAAAAAGACGATGACTTTGAAGAGCTATTTACTTCGGATATCCTTTCAGACATCCAGGGAGCAGTAAAAGAAGTGGAAGTGATTCATGAAGAAAAGAAATTCAATGCCCATGGCAACCTTGAGATGAGTGTGGTGATCAATTGCACTGTAGTGAAATACAAAGTAAAGAAAGACCTCACCTTTAACTTTTGGGTAGAAGGGTTTGAAAAGTTTTACAACCACGAAAGCACCCTCAATTTCTCGGTCAAACCGGCTGCAGATGCTTATGTGAAAGTGTTTGTAATCACCAAAAGTGAATCGTACCTCTTGTTTCCTAACGACTATCAAAAATCGTTCATGATGCAAAAAGATCAACGGTACAACTTCCCCTCTCCCGACCTCGACTATGTGCTAGAAACGGAAAAGGATGAGGAGATGCATCGCACCATTTTAGTATTGCTTAAAAACGACATTCCATATACCGAAGAGGTGAATTACAAGAACATTACCAAATGGATTTTCTCTATCCCTCCCGATGAGCGAATGATCAAATCGTTTGCATTTAACGTGGTAAAAAACTAGCCGTATTTCTGCTTGACTGGCCTTTAAAGAATGTTTACTTTTAGTGTAAAATCTATTTTATCACTAAAAACCAACTAAAATGCCAGCACCAACAACTACCGATGACCCTATTGAGCCGGGCTCAACTGTTAGGCTAAGATCTGATAGCCCGCTAATGACTGTCCTTACTACCGATGGTAATTTTGCGACATTGGCCTGGTGGGTTGGAGGAGATACCGATGAAATGCGCAAAGACAAGCTTCCTATTGCGGCATTACAAAACTATGAGTACGAGGCTCCTGAATAACAGCAGCGGCATGTACAAAACACAAAGCGGGAATTCCTTTTGTTAAAAAGTGATTCCCGCTTTCATTTTAGGAAGGCCGTAGCCTACTCAAAATGCCAAGTTACTGTTATTAGCCGGCTATAATGTGTATTTCTTGCGAAGTACACCGATAGCCGAACTCCTTTAAAGAACACCTGGGGAACTTAAAAGATCACCGCAGTGCACTTCTGGAAAGAAGTGACCAATCGATGGCTGAAGCCAAAGGTTGAACGCTTCCTCTCTTTTAGAAGCAGTAACTACATCCTTCCGAAGATGGATGGAGACTACTGCTCTTGCAGAGTAAAAACCTTTATCCGGGTAAACCCGAACGCAATATTTCAATCCATTTAGTGAGTCTTCAAACGCTTTTTGCAAAGCCTTATCGAACAACCACCGTAGGAGGATGGTACTCACTGGCTGCCTTTTCAAGCAAACAGCTATCATGAAATGTTCTTTTGTCCCGAAGGATTTCAAACATTGCCAGAGGCATTGCTCTTTCAGAAACACCATCATGTCAAACCAACTTCCTGAGGAGTCTTCCCGACGTTTCGGGAAACCTTTTATCCCTCACTTGGTATACTCAAATGTAATTTTATAATGCATTGATTACAAGTTTTTTACACCATTGTTATTAACACTTTATTCACTTGATTTATTAACAATTGTGAATAAGACAGTATTGAATTTTCATCGCCGCTAAGGCATGCCATTCACGCCAATGGGGCACTTATTAAAAGAAGGCGGTTAATTACTTTTCTGTCACTGTATTTCATCCCACTACTCCATCCTATAAATTTGATTAAACCAACATACAACATATGGCCAAGCGCAGGAGCAGTAAGAAGAAAATCTACGTATTCGACACCTCAGTTATCCTTCACGATCATAACTCCATTCACAACTTCGACGAGCACGACATTGGCATTCCCATAACCGTGTTGGAAGAGTTAGACAACTTCAAGCGCGGCAACGACACCAAAAACTTTGAAGCACGAGAATTTATTCGCATCATCGATAAACTATCGGGTACCTATACCTTGCAAGATTGGATTCCGTTGGAGGGAGAAAACAAAGGGAAGTTCAAAATCATCATGAATGGAACAAAGCCCAAGGTAGATGCCGAAAAGACATTCGATGAGCGCAAAGCCGATCATAAAATTCTTAATGCTGCCCTTTCTCTGCAAGAAGAAAATCCCAAAACCAACGTGGTGTTGGTAACTAAAGACATCAACTTGCGCTTAAAAGCCAAAGCATTGGGCATGCCTGCAGAAGATTATGAAACAGGAAAGGTGAAAGACATCAAACAATACACCGGTAAGGAACTGATTGAAAACATTCCGAGCGAGGTGATTCGGAAAATATACAAAGAGGGTTTTCTAAAGGAGTTTGACTTTTTGAATGGCCAGAAAGTAAACAACCACTATTACATTCTTAAAAACGGAAAATCGTCGTCGCTGGCCTTCTTTAACCCTGAGAAAGATTTGATGGAGAAGGTGGATAAAACCTATACCTATGGTATTAAACCACGCAATGCCGAGCAAACATTTGCCTTGCACGCCATCATGAGTCCCGACATTAAGATTGTTACCATACAAGGAGTAGCAGGCACCGGTAAAACATTGTTGGCACTGGCCGGATCGTTGGAACAAAAAAACAAATACCGCCAAATACTACTGGCTCGCCCCATTGTACCTTTAAGTAACCGCGACATTGGTTACCTCCCTGGCGATGCTAACGATAAGATTAGTCCGTACATGCAACCGCTATACGACAACCTCGATTACATTAAAAACCAGTTTGGTTCGAACGAAAAGAAATACAAGCTGATTGAACAAATGCAGGAAGAGGGAAAAATCATCATTACCCCATTAGCCTACATTCGTGGTCGTAGCTTATCCAATATTATCTTCATCATCGATGAAGCACAAAACCTTACACCACACGAAGTAAAAACCATCATTACAAGGGCCGGAGAAAACACGAAGATCATCTTTACTGGTGATATCCGGCAAATAGATACGCCATACCTCGATGAGCAAAGCAATGGTTTATCGTACATTATTGATCGATTGAAGGGAAGCAAGCTATATGCCCATGTGACACTAGAAAAGGGAGAACGCTCTGAATTGGCCAACCTGGCCAACGAATTGTTGTAATGCTGTAACCGTTTTGGCCTCTTTGTATTATGAGGTTAAAACGATGATATGAAAAAAGCATTCTTCTCTTTATTTAGCTTCTTTTTAGTAGGGGTTGTTTTATCGCAACAAGACCCCCAATTTTCTCAAAACATGCACAACAAGTTGTTTACCAACCCTGGAGTAGCAGGAGTAAACAATCAATTTTGTGGTACCATCATTAACCGCACCCAATGGAGTGGCTTTGATGGTGCTCCTAAAACACTGGTATTTAGTGGCAGTGCTCCCGTGCCTGTATTGCATGGTGGAATAGGTCTCTCTGTAGCACTCGATGCATTGGGACAAGAAAAGAATACCATGGCAAAGGCTGCTTATGCGTATCATGTATATACTACTTCTGGTACATTTGGCTTTGGCGTAGGAGCTGGCGTTATCAACAAATCAATCGGTTCCGATTGGCGCCCTCCCGGAGTACCCAGCGAGCAAGACCCCTCCATTCCTTCGGCAGGAGCTAGCGACCTTGCTTTCGACCTGGAGATGGGAATATACTACCGTACCTCCCAGTTGTATGTAGGGCTATCAGCAACCCACTTAAATGCTGCCACATTGCAAGGTGCAAATCAAGCCACCAACAGCATTAATAGCTTTAACTTTGGTGTAGCCAGGCATTACTACGCCACGGCAGGTTACCGGCACCACCTCTCCCCCAGCCTAACACTCGAGCCTTCGGTATTTGTTAAAACTGATGCTGCCTCTGCACAAATCGACCTCAACAGCTTGCTGTGGTTCAATCAACAATTTTATGCAGGTATTACTTATCGTCATCAAGATGCCATTGCACCTATGGTAGGCATGGCACTTCCTTTAACCAATAGCACCATCAAGTTTGGGTACTCTTACGATGCCACTTCTTCATCGCTCCGATCGTACAGCAGTGGCTCGCACGAAATAATGTTGGGATTTTGCTACTCGATAATACGCACCCGCATTACCGAATACGATAACGTGCGCGGATAAAACGTTACTGCTGGGAAAGTTTGTATCTTTGCACCGCAAAAAGCAGTCATGAAAAGAGTTGTTGTAGGCCTTTCAGGTGGAGTAGATTCCAGTGTTGCTGCATACCTTTTGAAAGAACAAGGGTATGAGGTAATTGGCATGTTCATGAAAAACTGGCACGATGATTCCGTGACCATTAGCGACGAATGCCCCTGGCTGGAAGACAGCAACGATGCACTATTTGTAGCGCAAAAGCTGGGCATTCCCTTTCAAACCATCGACCTGAGTAAGGAGTACAAAGAGCGCATTGTAGATTACATGTTCAACGAATATGAAAACGGGCGCACTCCAAACCCTGATGTGCTGTGCAATCGGGAAATAAAATTCGATACTTTTTTAAAAGCGGCCATGCGCCTTAAAGCCGATTATGTAGCTACCGGCCATTACTGCCGTAAAGGAATAATAGAAAATAACGGGCAGGAAGTATACCAACTGCTTGCTGGTAAAGATCAAAATAAAGATCAAAGCTACTTCCTTTGTCAACTGTCGCAAGCACAGCTCAGCAAAGCCCTCTTTCCTATCGGAGAACTCACCAAACCAGAAGTACGGGCCATTGCAAAAGAATTGGATCTGGTAACTGCTGAGAAAAAAGATTCGCAAGGGCTGTGCTTTATAGGTAAAGTACGGCTCCCCGATTTCCTGCAGCAAAAACTGGCACCCAAAAGTGGCCAGGTGGTTGAAGTGGCTGCCGATGCACCCAATTTCAACAACATTCCTCAACACTTTGAGCACAAAGTAGATGAGTTGATTGCACTTACTCAACCTTACAAATATGCTTTTTCTGATGGCAAAGTGGTGGGCGAACACAAAGGAGCACATTATTTCACCATTGGCCAACGCAAAGGACTGGGTATTGGAGGTACTCCCGAACCGCTCTTTATTATTGGCACCGACACTAACAACAACATCATATACACCGGACAGGGAGAGCAACACCCTGGGCTGTATCGCAAAGGATTGTTTGTACCCAATGCCGACATCCACTGGTTGCGCACCGACCTACAATTAACACCAGGCGAGTCGAAAGCCATGCTGGCACGTATACGCTACCGCCAGGCATTAGAGTCTTGTAGACTACACCAGGAAGAAAATGGCTTGTACGTTATTTTCGATGAACCACAAAAAAGCATTACCCCCGGGCAATTTGTAGCATGGTACGATGGTGAAGAACTGCTAGGATCTGGCGTTATTCAATAGGCATGAAGCATTACCTTCTATTTATACTCCTTGCATGGATTGGCAATGCATATGCTATCAACGATAGTACCTTACAACACTACCATGAAGAATTAATGCAGATCACCGGATGGAGCGATACCAATGTTCTTAGCACACCCGATACTATTCCTGTTACCAGCAATGCCTTGCAACAGCTTACCTTAAAGATGCAGCACATGTTTGCCATAGGGCAACAAGCCGAGGGACTGGAGGAATTAGAAGCTGTTTATGCACACAGTAATCTGGCTGCCCCCATTATTCCTTCCCTTTCACTGGATCAAGCGGGGTGGGATACCCTGGTGCATCCCTTCCTTACCATTGCTGTCGAAAACTGCTACCAACTGTGGCAATTTTCTGGCAATGAGCGTTATGTAGTCCATGCCTTGCAACTATCTGCCCTTCATAAACTAAATCGCGGAGCAATAGTACCCAATAAGCCACTCCCTTACGCTTCCAATACTTTCCCATCGTTAACAGCCATCAACACTTCCTTACAGCAATTTACCCCTACCGCCTTAATCGATTACATGCTTTTCGACACTACCATCTACTGTGTGGTAATTGCCAATGAAGTAGCCATTTACCGCATTTCAAATACCCCTTCTTTGAGTTTGGCAATAAATAGTTTTAACGATTTGGTAGTGGATAAACATTTGCCCGCAAAGGAATTCTCAACCAGTGCTCATTTACTTTACCAGCAATTGGTGGCACCGGCAATCAGTAGATTAGATAACAACATTCGAGCACTTGCCTTTGTACAGAACTCCATTGTACCACTCCCTATGGAGTGTTTGCTTACAGGTGTTTCTAGCGAAGTTAGTTATGATCAACTTCCTTACCTGGTAAACGATTACAGTATTTTTTATCCTGTCTCCGTTTATTTATCGGCAAACGATACCGTGCCCTATACCACCGACCGACTGTTTCAGTTGACCACACCACACGAAAGTGTTATCGCGGTATTTGAGCAACAATTGCGCAACGGTAAAACAAGAGCGCGAGCCTTGCAACTGGCCAAAATAGAATACCTCAAACAAGTCAACACTCCAGACCAAGCGCACCCATCGCAATGGGCAGGTGTGTTGCTTTATGATGCTGATGCTCTTGAAACTTTCAACGAGAAAAGTAACTTTTGGGTGTGGGCAATGGCCGGGCTTATTCTTGTTTCTTTCTTTTACTATACCGTGAAACACAAGTCGTGGAAGGCTCCTTTTCAGGACGATGAGCAAGCCAGTAGTTCCTAGAAAAGAACTACATTAGTGTATCATGCTCTATTGGTTTTTAAAAATCACCATGATCTTATCGTTGAAGCTTTTCTTCAAACGGGTACACTTGCATGGTATAGCGCACATTCCTAAAGATAAACCTGTGATTTTAGCTTCCAATCACCCCAATGCCTTTATGGATGCTATTATTTTGGGTGCCCTCTTAGACCGTGAATTGCACTTTTTAGTACGGGGAGATGTGTTTCAAAAAAAATGGAGCAGTTGGATTTTGGGGAAGATGAACCAGCTCCCGGTATACCGCAGAGAGGAAGGCATGCAAAACGTACCAAAAAACCTGCACACCTTTGAGAGAAGTCACGAAATATTGCGAAAAGGAGGTATGATCCTTATTTTTTCAGAAGGGTTATGCATCCAGGAAAAACGGTTGAGAAAGCTACGAAAAGGCACTGCCCGACTGGCTTTTGGTGCTGAAGAAAGTAATGATTTTAACCTCGATTTACACATTGTGCCCGTGGGATTGAACTATACTTCACCCAATAAAGCACGGACGGAAGCCATGATTAACTTTGCCCCTCCTATTGCCGTTAGCGACTTCCAGCAAGGGTATAACGAGAACAAGGCACGCGCCATTAATCAACTCACCAGTACCATTGCCAATGCCTTGCGCAAAGAAGTGGTGCATATTGATAACAACGGTGCTGAGGCAGCAGCAGAACAATTGCTGGTTATAAACAACAATGAACACCCTGGTGATGCCTCCTCCTGGCATTCAAAGAGCAAACAGCGATTTCTAAACGATTGGAATACTGGAGAAAAGGTAAATGCATTATATGCAAGTAGCGACTGGCCCTCTCTACAAAGTTCTTTAGAGGCTTATACCCAAAACTTGCAGCAACACAACATTAGCGATGAAGCCGTTGCTGGAAACGTTCCTTTCACCACTGCTAAGGCCATTGGACTTGTGGCAGGAGCTCCTTTGTTTTTGGTAGGTATCTTGCTCAACCACCTTCCTGTTTGGCTGGGCAAAAACATTGCCGACACCCGTGTTCGCGACATTGAGTTTTACAGCTCCGTTTGGGTGACTACAGCTGCTATTACCTATTTTCTCGTATTCTATCCGGCAATATGTATTACAGCACTGTTGATAAATTACTGGATAGGCCTAGGACTTTTAGTGCTAATGATTCCTTTGTATTTCTTTAGCATACACTACCTCGACTGGTGGAGCGATTGGCGCAAGCAACAACGCTATCATAAGGCCATAAAAAAGCACCCTGTATTAAAAGAGCAGTTGGCACAACAGCGCCTGGCACTGCTACAAATGTTCGCCTGAAAAGGCTAGATTTTCCCGAATACGATGAGTAGCGCATGAACAATGGCTGCCAATAGCAACAAGCCAAAACCCGCATGTACTCCAAATACCAATCCACCTCCAAAAATGTACAACAAGAGGTTGATCCAGAAGCGAGTGGTTACTGCATTATCGTATAGGTATACCGCCAGTGGTGAAATGATGATGGATAAAATAACCAGTAGAATCAATTCCTCATCACTCGAAAAAGGATTGTGCTGATGCGTGCTCCTTACTTTTGCTGCTTTGCGCTTCACTTCCTTCTTTTGTGAAGAAGCAGGCACTTCTGCTGCAAAAGATGTTGCATCTTCCGTTGGAACAATAGTTTCACTCACCTCCCCATTGTTTTCGATGGGTTCAATTACAGCAGGTGGTGCCATTGTTATTGCCTCAACTGATACCGCTTCTTTAGCAATGGTAGACGTAGCAATCGTAGTTGGTGCTACAGTAGCAGCTTCTTCGATGGTTGCAGGCTCTTCTTTCAGTTGCTCTTGCTCAACTTCCACACTGGTACGCGGGTTTACCAATACCCAGTGTTTGTTTTTCATGGTTCTGTTCTTCGAAAAGTCGAGGCTGGTTTTTGTTCCGCTACAAGAAAAAAGTACAAGGGAACAAACGATTAAAGCAAAAAATGAAGTAAGTCTAGTTGTTTTCATGTTTCAAAAAATTTAGCGGCTCAATTAAAGCAATAAAAGTAGCCAATTTTGTACGACACGGAAATTGCAACAAAAAAATGTTATTAAGAAAATTGTGAACAATTAAATTGGTATTTTTGCGCGGTCAAACCGAGCACCATGAAGAAGCTAGCTGAAGAGATTGAAAAAAGAAAAACCTTTGCCGTGATCAGTCACCCTGATGCCGGTAAAACAACACTTACAGAAAAGCTCTTGCTATTTGGGGGGGCCATTCAAACGGCAGGTGCGGTAAAGTCGAACAAGATTACTACCGGAGCTGCTTCCGATTTTATGGACATTGAGCGGCAGCGTGGTATTTCGGTAGCCACCTCGGTGATGACGTTTAGGTACAACAACAAGCTCATCAATATTCTTGATACCCCAGGTCACAAAGACTTTGCAGAAGATACTTATCGTACCCTTACTGCGGTAGATAGTGTAATTCTTGTTATTGATTGTGTAAAAGGAGTAGAAGCACAAACAGAACGATTGATGGAAGTGTGCCGTATGCGCAATACACCAGTGATTGTATTCATCAACAAGATGGACCTGGAAGGGCAGGATGCTTTTGACCTGCTGGATGAGCTGGAAGCTAAACTCAACATTAAGGTGCGCCCTATGACCTGGCCCATTAGCATTGGTCATACGTTTAAAGGCGTGTACAAGCTTTACGACCACAGCCTTAATCTTTTCGATCCCAACAAAACTAAAATTGCAGAAGACATTGTTTCCATTAGCGATGTGAACGATCCTGAATTGGATGCTCAGGTAGGTGATGATTTAGCCAATCAGTTGAGAGAGGATGTGGAGTTGATTGAAGGCATTTATGACCCATTTGATGATGCTCCATACCGCGAGGGTGCTTTGGCCCCTGTATTTTTTGGCAGTGCTGTGAATAACTTTGGCGTGAAAGAATTGCTCGATACATTCACCCAAATTGCTCCTCAACCCGGCCCTCGCGAATCAGACCATAAAGAAGTACAGCCAACGGATGAGAAATTCAGTGGTTTTGTGTTTAAAATTCACGCCAACATCGACCCGCGTCATCGCGATCGCATAGCCTTTTTAAGGGTATGTTCAGGAAAGTTCGAACGCAATAAGTTTTTTCACCATGTACGGTTGGGCAAGAACGTAAAGTTTGCTAACCCAGCCAGCTTTATGGCACAAGAAAAAAGTGTGGTAGAAGAAGCTTTTCCCGGTGATGTTATTGGACTTTACGATACCGGAAACTTTAAAATTGGCGATACCTTAACTGAAGGGGAGCAATTTATGTTCAAAGGCATTCCCAGCTTTTCTCCTGAGCGATTTAAGGAACTCATCAATAAAGACCCGATGAAGTCGAAACAATTGGATAAAGGCATTCAACAGCTTACCGAAGAAGGTGTGGCGCAGCTTTTTATTCAACAGCCTGGCAATAAAAAAATGGTGGGCACTGTGGGCGAACTCCAGTTTGAAGTAATTCAATACCGCCTCAAGAATGAATATGGTGCTTCTTGTGAATTTGTACCCAAGCCCATTCATAAAGCTTGTTGGATTACCAGCGACAATGAAGAAAAACTGAATGAGTTTTGTCGTAAAAAAGCCAACTACATTGCTACCGACAAGGAAAACAACCCTGTATACCTTGCCGATTCTGCATGGTTGCTCAGGTCGGCACAAGATGATTATCCAGAAATTACTTTCCACCTTACTTCGGAGTTTAAAGTTGCCGCTGTGTAAGCAACTTTTTACCCTATATTTACGTCTTAGTTACAAGAAGGTCGACGTTTGGTGTGTGTGTGGCTTTTTGTACCCGTCTGATTTTCAGTATATTTGAATAAAGCTTTACTCATGAAAATTGCCATCAACATATTGATTGGTACATTATTACTTGTCCTCTCTACTTCCTCAGAAGCGCAAAACCTTATTCTTGATCCTGGCTTTGAAGGCGGTACTCCCAATGGGTACTGGAGTGAAAGTTCTTCTAATTTCCCCAACGTTATTTGTAGCCTTGGCAGTTGTGGCAACTGTAGTGGCTCATGTATTCCTCGCTCAGGATCGTTTTTTGTATGGCTGGGTGGTGCTACCAGCCCTGAGATGGGTACGGTATCGCAAACCATTACGTTTCCCAATGGGCCTACAGTCATGAAGTTTTGGCTATTGATTCCCACTGCCATGGGAAGCAGCAGTGATTATGTTCGAATAGAAATAGCCGGAAACGTGGTGTTTACTGCTAACTCTGGCAATGCCAGTGATTACAGTAACTACACAGAAGTAGAGCTAGATTTAACCGCATATGGCGATGGCAACCCACATACCATTACAGTGCGAGGCGTACAAAACTCCTCCAGCATTACTCATTTCATCATCGACGACATTTCGGTGGAAGCCGGAACCATTGGCATTAATGACAACTACCTTAACCAGCATGTAACGGTATATCCCAACCCAGCAAGCAAACACTTGAACATCGATTTCTTTCTTGATCAAAGCAGTGCAGTGAGTGTTGAATTGCAAACTATTTCAGGTGCTACTGTATTTCAAAAGCAATTGCAAGGCGTAACCACTGCGCGCGAGCAATTGGATGTATCGCAACTCAGCAAAGGCATTTACCTGCTGCACTTACAATCGGAAGAAGGAAATGCTGTACGTAAAGTAGTGATCGATTAGTTAGTACTCTCGTTCCAAATCCACCACATTTAAGAAGTTGCTATTTCCAACAGCAAAGCGATTGATGTTTTCAATCGAATCGTTCCAACGCATCAAATCCTTCATGGGTGAGGCACCACGGTGCGGAGACAATACAATGTTATCGAGTTCATAAAAAGGAAATGCAGATGGAAACTTTCGCCCGTCCTCATCGGGTTCGGGCTGGTAGTTATACCACACATCAATGGCAGCACCGGCAATGGTGTTGTTCTTAAGGGCGGTATAAAGTGCTTCTTCCTCCACCACTGCTCCCCTACTTACATTCAGCAACAGCCCTTGTTCACCTAACAACTTCAGTTCTCCGGCCCCAATCATTCCTTCCGTTTTCGTGGTATGCGGCACTGCTATAATCAACACATCAATGTGTTGTAGAAAAGCGTCTAGCTGGTGCGTTTCAAACGGTGTTAGTCCTTCAACTTTTTCCGGCCAACTGTTGCGCAACGCAGCAAACTGCATATCGAATCCCGATAGGAAACGATGCACCTTGCTATTGATGGCACCGTACCCCAATAGCCCTACGGTACAACCACGCATAGAAATGGAAGCAATTTCTTCGTCGCCCGTACGCCACTTTCCTTCCAACATGTACTGGTGATGAGGAACAATTCGACTCATGAGGCTCATTAACAAGGCTACAGTATGTTGTGCAGTGAGGTAGGTATTGCCATGGTCGTTCACCAATGCAATGTTACGCTCTTTGGTGAGTTGCGTAAACAGCGGGATGAGTTGCTTCACTCCCACCCCAGGGTTGATGAATAACTGTAGTTTTTTTGCCGCATTTAGCACTTTTTCTTGCGGTCGCCAGCCGATGATTACTTCGGCTTCAGGTACAATTTTTAACAGCGTTTCTTCCTCCTCATTGTCGGGTACAAGCAAGGTTACCGATTCGTGCAGGTGTTGCCGAAGGTGCTCAAGCAATTCTTGCTCGGGTTGCCACAAGCATGCTACAATTGTTCCTGAACTCATAAGATGAACAAGATAATGATTCCCTCTTAATTGATGGACTAATAGGTAATGTGTACCGACTGTCCCAGGGCGTTGTTTTGCACCTCATATTGGTAGATGTTTTGTGCCAGCGGAGCAATCAAGAGTACAAAATCGTAAAACTGTTTTTTATTCATGTAGAGCAAGTGGGTATCTTCTACCACATCAAGAGTACATTTGGCCAGGTTAAGGTCTTCTATTACACCAAATACATCGGAAGACAGGTAATACACCGATTGCTCTCCATTGCTTATTTCGAGGCTTCCACTCACAACAACATGCACATTGTTATTGTTGCCATAGCGTGAGCGCAGTTGCCCTTTTACATCAATTTTTGCTTCATGGAGATGTTCTGCAATTTTCACCAACCACATGTCGGGTACTCCCACAAACAATGCTGAGCGTTTTAATATTTTGGTGCGTTCCATCACCGAAAGTACATGTCCTTTACTATGTGGTTGTAATATTCTTTTTACATGGTATTTGAACTCTTCTTTTTCGTAAGCTACCGTACGGTGAAATGCCTTTAAATCGAGCTGATACAACGCCAAATAGGCCGCTTCTTTTAACACCAACTCCTTGCTATGAGCAGTAGCAATTACTTCGTATGGGGTATGTTTGTATTGTTTTTTTGCGATGATACCAAGTGCCGTTACTTTTATCCAGGCATTCATTTGTGCGTAATCGTAAAACAATACGTTGAGCAACCTTTTTTCCGAACTGTATTCCATTTGTGGGAACAAGTCGTTGAGCGCTCTTTTCTTTGCTTCATAAGAGAGGCTATCGATCAGGGGAAAGATATAATCTTTCAACTCTTCTGCCAGCAATACATCTGCCATTTCAATGGCCAATGCTTCATTGCCTCCATCTTTTCCTTCCAGCACTTGCTGAATTTGCTGAATTGAAGAGGCCTTGTAGATGAACGATAAGTAGGTGAATATTCTTCCGCGTGAAGCAATATACTCTCCTTCTAACGCATGCATAATTTCAAACGTCTCTTCGTCTTCTTGCAGATCGATGATGCTACTGATGAGCCAGGAGCAGTAATCGGTTTCCCGCAATATTTTTTGTTTCACGAACAGGAAATCGTCGTTGGCTTTATAGCCAAGGGTAGATAATGCTCGCAGTGTAGCCTGCCGCACCCCAATGCTGTAATGGTCTAATTTTTCTTTCAATGGAATGCACCCTTCTGCACTACCTGTTTTCTCTAAAATGGATATAATACGAAGCAACAGAGGGATGTCTTCATTGTTGCGCTTAAGCATACTTCCCAATACGGGTACCACCTTTTCATCTTCACGGCACAATATTTCATACACCACATTGCCCAATTGCGGATCATCCAGGTGTCGGGCCAGCAGTTCCAGGAAGCGCAACCGATTGCTGCCGTGTAATGCATTTACCAACTTCAACAATACCCTTTCGTCTTCATCCTGCATTAAGCGCATCAATGTGCCATCTTCATCGCCTTTTGAAACGAGTACCGAGGCTGCATTCAGGCGTTCTAAAGGATTGTTTGAATTGATCCACTGTTCAATAGTAGTTCCCGAAGCTTCAGCCAATTGATTAAATTCCTGATCGATACGCTCCAACGCTGCACGCACATCCTCTTCCTGTTCTGTTTTTACACTCGACTTAATTTGCTGGTGCAAGGCCATCATTTTTTTCTCTCCAATCATTAGTGCCACTTGTTTGCGCACTGCCGGTGAAGCATGTTCAAGCAATGGTGGTAAATGATAATTGGCCGCACCTGGACTAAGTTGCTCCAATACTTTAATGGCATTGAGCACTACTATTTCATCTCCATGGAACAGTCCTTTTTCAAAAATATTCGCTCCTTTCGACATGACTTGAAAAGCAGTTTTTCCCGTATCAAGCTTGTTCACCAGTACATGGCGGTATTCTTTCACCAACCTTCGCGAAGCAAAAAACCATGCGATCAGCACCAATGCTAAAATTCCAGCTGCAATGTAAATGGTAAGGGGAAAGGCAGTGTCTTGTTCGCCTATAGTTTGCGTTACCTCCTGCACTTCTGGTTCTTTGGCCAACCCTACCAACGCCAACAACCCTCCAGCTACCACCACTGCAATTTGCTTGGCTTTGCCTTCTGCTTGCGTTTGCACCATAATGCGGGTGTTGGCATCTAAGGGCTGGTAAAGCACCTTAAAGGCCGGCTCTTCAATAGAACGCCTTATGGCGCGATCAAAAATCTTATTGACGAGGAAACAAATAAAGAAGATGGCACCTGCCCAAAAGGCAGCTGCTATGCCTAAAAAAGTAAAAATCAACAAACATGTTGGTAACAGTAGCAGCCCTAGTTTTACCCCAAACCGGTTCAACAGTTTACCGGCAAAGAAAAGCTTGCTGGTAAGTTCAAAGGTTTTGATAACCGCAAATACAAGTCCGATAAAGGCGGTGAGTTGTGCAGGGCTTTCTGCATACCTTTGCTTAGCAATTCCAAGAAAAGTGTAATCGACAAAGTACGATCCAATGATGGAAAACAAGATGAGGAAAAAGATGAATTTGTAGTACCTGTTTTGGAACATCTCCTTCATGCTTCCCTTCGGTCCTTCCTTTTTCTTCACTCCATCGCCAGCAGCCATTTGCGTTTTGTACTTCCCCAATATGGTGTACTGAAACAGCAAGGCACCTCCTATTCCAATTACTGAGAGCAAGATGAGATGATATGATGCTACATGCAATGGTTCTCCAACCTCGTTGTAGGTGGTTAACCACTCCAGGATGTATTTCACAGAAACAAAGCCTAAAATAGAAGAGATCACATCGCCCGAACCAATTAAACTAAATAAGCGCTTGCCCTGCCGGAGGTCGAACAGCTTCATGGTCATGCCCCAAAATTGCAGGCTGATTAGCCCCAGGAAAGGGCCTACCCATATAAAGGTGAGAAACACCAACCAGTTGGCTTCCCCAAATTGAAGCAGCGCTACATAAAACAGCAACGACATTACCAGCAAGAAGTACAAAGTTATTCGCACCAGTCGGGCAAATGCAACGTTGCGTTGCAAGCGACCGTATACCAACGAGGTAAGGTATCCGGCTACACCTGATATGATGTAAGCAACAGGCAACCATTTCACCCCTATTTCGCCTACAAAAGCACCATTGGCATAGGAGAAGAAATAAGCAATGAATACCCCCAGGAAGAAAGAGTGCGCCAATAACAACAATACCGGTGATTTCTCTTCGGGTTGAATACTCACTATTTTGGAAAGTAGTTTCATGCTTGTTTATCTCCCAGTTGTTCCTTCGGGAAGCCCTATTTTAAATTTAAAGTTCAATCGTAAAAACAAGAGGTAATCATATTGCCCCAATACATCTTTGCACAACCCAGTCATGGTGCTGATGTGTTTCGTGTACTTCGTGGTGAGCAACGGTCCTACAAACCAAAAGGGATCGCGCCCTTTATTCTTCTTTGCAAAGCCGAGTACCCCAGCCTTCATGTTTTTCAACACCTTGTAGTCTATCAGTTGAATGAAGTATTGATGGTTGATGGCAGCATCGTTTAATGCTGTAAAGTAGCGGTATTGGAAGTGCATTAACAGCTTTTTGTCAAATGCAAATGTGTTGTTGTCTATCCGTATTCCAGTCCAATAGCGCCAACGAATATCTTCCGAAACGCTGTTGCCGCGCGTATCGAATTTGGAGTATGAAAATATTTTGAATCTCCCCTGCCCCAGCACTTTCCCCAACATGAAGTCGAAGCGCGATATGTTAAGTGGTGCAATATGGTCGATGGGGCGCCATCGAAATTCGGTGTTTGATTTTAGATGGTTGATGCGTACTTCGGGCGAATACTTGATCCAAAATTCATCGCTTTGTGCCATAGCAGGTACGGCCATGGTAATGGCAAACAAGGGGGCTATGTATTTCGATATTTTCACCTTATGCTTTTAGGGCACTGTACAAGCTTTGCTTAAAACAAATGGAGATGTTGTTCCCCTCTCTCTTGTATTGAATGCGTTGTTTAAAGGCATCATCGTATTCGGCCAATAAATCTTCGATGTAACTGTTCCAGGTCTCCAATGTTTTTTCATCGCCTTTAAATTCTCCTTCTAACCTGTAGCTGGTATTGAGGTGGTAGTTCATTTGGTGGTGTTTCTTCACCTCTGTAAATCCTGCTTCTTGTATCAGTGCTATCAACTCAGGTTCAGTTACAAAATTGCGGTCGTGCACCATCGAGTCATAGCCTGCCAATTGGTCCTTTTTTCGAATAATTTGGTTGAATAGCTTGCAATCGTCGTTGAGGTCGTATTGCCATACTACCAGCATCCCTCCTTTTTCAAGGTTGTGGTATACCGATTGCATGGTGGCCAACCTTTCTTCTCTTGGGAATTCATGGATGACTGATTTTGCAATGGCTTTGTTGAATTGCCCCGGATTTAAGTTGTTGTTTAATACCGGCATGTTGGCAAAGGATACGCGCTCTTCTACGAAAGTGTTGGAGGTAAGCGCTTGTAGCATTTCGCGGGCGCGATCTACCTGCACCGGACTTTTTTCTAACAGGGTGTAATGCACCATGTGGCCGTTGCTTCCTTTAATCAGTTCGCGGGTGGCTGCACCATAGCCAGCCCCTATGTCTAAGATTCGATCGCCACTGGTAGGATTCAGCACTTCCACCATGCATTGAAAGTGTTTAGGAGAGAGGCTGTGGATGTGTTCGTAGTCGACAATTCGTTGGTTGTAAGCATTTTTCATTGGTTCTGTGGTTTGGTTGTTAGTGGTTGGGGGCGTTACTTCGGTTTTTCGAAGTTGTAGATGAGGCGAAACATAAAGTTTCGCAATTTTTGAGGGGTACGGTAGGTATATGAAGCACCTGAAGCTTCTCGAATACCTGTATCGAAGTATTCGAGATCGAGGATGTTGTTGCAGGAGAGTTGAAGATCGAGGCCTGGCAATATGTCGCGATAACCTATTGCTCCATTGAGCAAGAAAAAGGCCGGGAATTCACTTGGATTATCTGCCACAGAGGTACCTTCTCCTACCGGTCGATCGCTGGTATAATTCATGCGTAAGTTCACGTTGAGTCGGTCAAAGTAAAAGGCATTCACTCCTGCGTTGAACCGATAATCGGCAATGTCGCCTATGCGTTCAAACTCATCGGTAGGATAGCCGGAAGAGTCGTCGAGCACATTTTGCTGCGGGTGGGTATAAGTGGCATTGGCATATAGGCTGTACTGGTCGTTAATGCGGTAGTTAAAGGTAGATTGTAAGCCTTGAATTAAGAGTTTTCCTACTGCATCATTCATTGTGGTGGTGGTATTCTCGTAGGCCACGGTAACGGTACCTACCGCTCCGCTATAATCGGCATAGTAGAAGGCCACATCAGCATACAAATCTTTGTTGGGGTGATATCCTACAATCAGTTCATAGTTAATCACCTTTTCGGGTTGAAGGGTAGGATTGGTCAACAACCGTTGATCGCTGATGGAATATTTTTGAAAGTTAGAGGCATTTTTAAATGCAGTGGCATAAATGCCTTTTACAATGAATTTTCCTGGCGTAGCAATTACTGCCACCCTGGGGTTTACAATATCGCCATACCCACCTTCGGTACGTACTTTGTTTTTATCGTAGCGTGCTCCAAGCACTAGCTTTATTCGGGGCATTAAGCGATAATCAGCTTGTGCGTACATTCCAAAATCATAAATGGTAAAGTCGTTAGAGCCTGGTTGGTCATCGAGTGTGCTTACTCCAATATCAATCACACTTGACGTATCTTCAAACGTTTTTCTGAAATCGCCATATACAGAACTGTTGCGTACTTCTATGCCAGCAATACAATTGAATTTACCATCCCATAAAGAAAAATCAACCTTGGTTTCATTCCGGAATTGCCGCGATACTTGATAAAAATAGCGGGTTCTCCACCATGACCCAACATCACTGGTGAGGTCGGCTGCACCCAGGTTTCCATTTTCATACCCTTGTAAATCTACCAAACGAGATTTGTCAGTGACTTCGGAGAACCGGTATTGGGTAAGGTTGGTTAACCGCACCGCATCAGATACAACGCGTTCGTATTGTGTGTAAAGCATCGATTGCTGAGGCGACCATAAACTGCCGTTGTCGGAACCAGGTCGACGCAAATCGTTGATGTAATTGGCTGCCCCTTGTTCGTACTTCCAAATTTGAAAGCCTGCCGTGAAACGATTCTTTACATCGGCCACTTTTAATTTTCCATGAAACAACCAATGCTCTGATACATTGGAGTAACCTATTGGACTACCGTTTAACGTGGTGTCAAATGCTGCTTTATCATACGCCCTTGCAGCATCTTCTCCTTCTGGAGTAAGGGTTACGGCAATGGTATCGCCATTGGTATCGGTCACAATATCCCAATAAGGGTGGGCGGCAGTAATACCATTGGCCAGTACAAAGCTATCGGCATTTTCGGTAATGTCGAAGATGGCTCCATAATCTACCGTATCATAATAAGCAGGGTCGAAATCGTATTCAGGGTATCCCGACAGGTCTCTTTCATCGGAGTGGTAACGTCGAGCTGTAGCCGAAAAAGAGACATTGTTTTTCTTGGCAGCTATGGTAATATCGGCATAACTGGTGTTGTAGGTGCCTGTGGCAATGTTGGCACTGGCTCCAAAATTGCCATCGCAGATGTCGGCTGGATCTTTGGTAATGATGTTTACTACTCCTACAAAGGCATTGGCACCATACATGGTAGAGGCCGGGCCGTATACAATTTCTATTTGCTTGACATTAGTAATGGGGTATTGCCTTGAGATGTAGGCCTGCCCATAATACAAATCGTTTTCCTCATAACTGTCGATGAGGAAGAGGGTTCGATCGGTGTTGTTGGAACGGTAGCCCCGTTGGTAGATGTTGGAATAGGTAGAGCCAGTAGTTCGTGCCACATCAAATCCAGGAAGGTCGCTAAAAAAGGCTTCCAAATCGGGATAACCACGTCGTTGTAGGTGTTCCTGAGTGACAACAATTACCGTTGCTGCTGCTTCATAAGGGCTTTCCTTTCTTTTTGCTGCCGATACAATTTGAATGCTGCCATCGCCAGCTTTCATGCGTTTTACCAGGTATTGAAACAATACCGGATCATCGGCCTGTGCTTCGAAGTTGGGGTTAATGGCCAATATTTGATTTACCCTTTCTTCGGCATGTTCCATATTGTCGGTAGCGATGTAACCAAAAGCCATGTATTTTAAGATGACCAGCTTTTTGTTGCGTCGGTCATCTTTGGCTTTTCGAAAGTCTTTGTTGGTGTCGCTGTTGCTTGCCACCATTTTGGTAAGCGAGTCTTTTCTCCAAAATGATTGTAAGCCGCTTAGCAATGGTACAAAGTCGCCATCCTTGTACCAATCTTCTGCCAGGCGCATTTGCTCATCGTATGCTTTAAGTACCTCTGTGCTTTTCTTTTCTGCACGTGCTGTGGTATCACTCTGTCCCAATGCAGGTATACTTACTCCTACCATAATCACCAGCAACACCTGAAAAATAACTGTATGTATGTGTTTTGTCATGGCTCTTGGTATTATTGCAGTTTTGCTAAATCTTCCAACAACCTGTCTTTTTGTGCTTTCAGGTTATTGATTTGTTCTTCTAACGCCTGCATTTCTTTACGCACCTCATTGATTTCTTCTTCCGATACTTCAGTAGCTCCTTGTAATGGATCAATTTTTTCTTTTTTCAACACCTTCAACTGGCCTTCTAAAATTTTGATCTCTGTTTCCAATTGCTGGCTCCGCTTCACCATTGCCTCGCGTGTTGCCTGGCGATCGTTTTCTATTTCAGAGGCAGGAGCTACCGGCCTTCTCACCGTCTGCTTTTTCAAGGCTTCTAGTTTTTCTTGCAGGGCCGACTTTTCTACTTCCAACGCATCGATGGAGCCGGGGCTTGTACTTTCTTTAACAGTGGTGTCTTGTGTTCCAAGCATAGCATCTACACTTTGTTGCGCACTGGCAAGCATGTTGGAGTCAACTGCTGTTTCCAACTGTTGTTTCATTACACTGGTACTGGAAGGCCAAATTTTCACGCTATGGTCTTCGCTGGCTGTGAGCAAGTAGCCGCTGGTGGTATAGGCCAACCCATAAATCCACTTGCGGTGACCATTTAGGGTGAGGATGTCGTTGCTTCTTCCTGTGTAGCCTTTTGCTATGGTATTGATGCTAATGAGCTTTGCCGTTTGATCGTAGCCAGATGTAGCCAACTGTATGCCATTGCCTGAGTGATGAAAATCTAACCCGGTGATGGCTGTTTTGTGTACTGAAATAAGTGTAGTATCAAATTGTTGATTCATAACACCCATTAAGCGAAGGTCGCCATTGGTCAGGCCTACGGCTGTATATTTCAAATTTTCATCCATGGCAACACAGCTAACCGACTGCCCCATAGGAGTGGCCACATAATTACTGAAGGGCTTACCTCCTGCCAGATTTTTAGCCATTGGGTAATGGTAAAGGGTATCGTTAATGCCTACCAGCAATGCTTTTCCTTGCGCATCTACCGCAAGAGCATCAATGCCACGACGGTTGCCAATGAAGTCGATGGGCGTACATCCCTGGTTGGTAACTTTACACAGCCGCAATGTGTCTCCGGCAATGTAGGTGAGGTAACTCACCCCATCAACTGTAGTAAATGTTAAATCTTCAATGGGTGCTGCTTCGCGTAAAGAGGCTAATTTAACTGCTTTCTTGTTGCGCGTTAATCTATTTCCTTGTGTAGCTGTATTTGTTTTCTTTAACAAGTCTGATTTTTTCCATAGCAACACTCCTCCATTAAATGTGCCTGCTGCAATAAACTGTCCATCGTTACTGTGGGCCAAAGATCTTATTCGTTCTTTCAATTTTACCACTTTGTTTTGCTGCATTTCCCCCGAAGCGGTACTCATATCTATGATATGAATTTCCATATCATCGTCGCCCGAAATAACTTTAGTGCTATCGCTTAATATGAGCGTCCGTACCCCATTGCTGTGCATGTCGTACGTATAATCTTGCCCTTTTGCGCGAAGTGCTTTGTGCAGTGCCTGATAGATGTCGTTGTTTTCTTTTGGCCCATTAAATGCTTCATTGAGGTAGTAAGCTTCCAATGCTTTCTTTACCCCTGCTTCTTCCTCTCCACTGTCGATGAGGCGAATGGCTTCGGCCGAGAGGTTTCGTGCCAGTGCAATATGGTAGGTGGTATCTGTTTCGTTTTTCAGGCTATCGGCCAACGATCGTTGTATTTCTGCTACAATGGATGAGGAGTCGGCTACCAGGGCCAGTATTTCTGCCTCTAGTGCCGATACGTCGGCATCTCTTTGTGATAGCATGGCCTGGTATTGTTGGTAGAGGGCATTGTCGCGTTCCTTGATGGCATCTTCTTTCGCCTCTTCAGCTATTTTTTGTGCCTCTGTTGCTACCTTTTTCTCCTGGTCGGCAATGCCTTCCTGCAAGTTGGCATTCACCGCTTTCACTCGTGCATCCAGCCCATCTATTTCGGCATTGAGTTGTGCAATAAGTGCTTTGTTTCTTGCAGCATCTGCCTTTGTTTTTTCAGAGAAAGCAAATCCTGCTAAAAACATGGCAATCACTCCCATGGTGCTTACTACGATGAGGAAGATGCGCGAACGTCGTAGTCTTTTCTTTTGTGCCAGTTCTTTGGCCAGTATTTCAGCATCGTGCTTTTCTTTGCTGTAGCGCAAAAAGCTAATGGCTGCTTCAAATCCGGGGTGGTAGCGTTGTGCCCAGGTGGCATTGGGTTGGTTTTCTTCTTCCCAGTTGAGTGCAATTTGCAGTTCGGGGTCGCGCCACAGCCCTGTTTTGCCTTCGAGGTACAATACTCCAGCTTCTGCCAATCGGAGGTAGGTTTCTGCCGATAGGGCTTCTTCATCTACCCATGCCATCAGCTTTTCCCATACCCGCATTAAGCTTTCGTGCGATATGTCGATGATGTCATTTTCTTGCAGTTCAACACCTACTGGTGGCATTAAGAACGAGCGTCCGGGTTGGCGGAATACTTCTATTATTTTCACCACGTCTTCGACGGGGGCATTGGCCAATTCACAAATTTCGCTCAGTCGTGTAGGCCTACGTATTCCTCTACTATCGCTTCCTTTATCGGTAAGGGCTTTAAAGAGTATTTCGCAAATGTACTGGTCGTGTTTATTTTCTAACTCCCCATAAGCTTCGTCGGCATGCAACGACAGTGCACCCGACATGGTACCAATGTTTTGGTAGTGCTTTAACCCAATGGATTCTCCTTCTTCATGGTTTTGGTGCCAATTGTCCCAAGTACGCATAAGGGCATGCTGGAGGATGGGCAATTGATCGGGGTTGTCGCCCACATCGTTAAGCAGTCGGGTAAGCAACTGCGACGATATTTCTGCACCACTCACAGCAATTGGGCCAGCAATGGCTTCGCGTCGTTCTTCACGGGTCATTCGAGGAATGAGGTACTGGCCTTTATTAATGGCTTCTGGCAATCCCCTGAATTCAGTACAGTCGCCCAGGAAGTCGGACCGCATGGTGAATACAATGTAAATGGGGAGGTCGGTTTGCTCAGCAGCAGTGAGCAGCATGTTGATGAAGGCCAACGAATCGCGGGTACCTTCTTTGGCTTGCTTTTCGTACTTGCTGAAACGGAACAGCTCTTCAAACTGGTCTACTACAATCAATAGGTTTTCATCGGGTTGGAGTTTCGATTGCCGAACGGCTTCTACCAGTCCTAGTTTACTACGTCGCAAGGTAGATTCGATGATGGGGGCATAGGCCATGTCCATCTCTTCTTCTTCGTACAACACCCCAGGTTCAGCAAGGTTTCGTGCCATGTTGCCAATGGGATCATTGCCCGGACGGAAAACCGTAACTTTCCACCCTGACCCGGCACCTACCATGTAGCCGCCATACAGACCGGGCAATAATCCACATTTGACCAACGAAGATTTACCGCTTCCTGAGGCGCCGACTACTGCCAAAAAGCGAGCTGTTCTGAGTTTTTTCAGCAGCTCATCGATTTGCTTTTCCCGGCCAAAAAACAAATAGTCTTCGTCTTCCTCAAAAGAGCGTAGACCGGGAAAAGGGTTCATGTATTCGGCTTCTGTCATTGAAGCTTGGTTTTTAGTGGTTAGTGTTGGTTGATCTTCGTTGCCTATTTATTATGCTGTTTAGTGTTATAGTTTTTCGGTAAAAGGTTGCATCAATTCCGGTGCAAAGCCATCGCTTCCGTTAATGGCAGTCATGCCTTGCGCTCTGAATCGTTCTTTGCGCGGGTTCATGGGGGGGGCCAGGTATACCGCCTTTGTATTCAAGGGTTTCTTCCTGCCATAGCCCGCAATCTTCATGAGGTCGCGCGTTTTGGAACGCATCCACAGTTCATTGCCTGCCCCATAATAAATGATGACTGCATCGCATGCTTTCAAGTTTTCCTGGTGGTCGATCCGTACCTGCTGCTCGTCGCCTTCAAATACAGGAAGGATAACGTCGTACCCTTGTTCAAAAAGGTAGTCTTCCAACGGAATTACATCGTCTAAATCTTTCTGGTCGCAAAGCAGGTATATTTGTGGAGGAAGGTCGTCTCCCTCCTCTACTTTTTCTTCTTCTTTTTGTTCTTCTTTCTTCAGCGCAGCCAACTGGTCGTGAATGGCGTATTTCAAATCTTCTAGCGAGTTTTCAAACAAATCGGCTCCCTCGTGCATGAGTTCACTGGTTTTGAGGTGCTCTACAAAGTTGATTTGCCGTTCATCTTCTGTTTCGGTGTGGGGCGAAAACCAAATGAGTCGTTTCAGCTTTCCTTCTTTGCTTTTTTGTGCTGCAGTTTCATTTTGCAGCTCTACTACCGATTTTTGCGACCCTTCGGGAATGATGCCATAGTTTTCGCCTATGAGGTGAATAGCAACCTCACACTGATCCATAAGTTGTGCTGATTCGCTGATGAAGTCGGGGGCAATGAGTGGCAGGTGCTGATCGGGTAGCACACGATAGCCGTGCTCTTGCAATTCCCGTTTTATGTTATCGCGATATTCGCGAAGGTCGTAGCTGGTTTGTGCCAGGTATACGGCCACAGCATCGTCGTTCAATGCAACATCACCACCAACTTGCGGGCCCATCTTTTGCAATTGATTGAGCAGATCGGTAATGTCGTGTGCCAGGTCGTCGAGTTTTTCCCAATAGGCCAACTCTGCTTCCGGGCCATATATTTTACCAAATTCTTTGGGCCTGCCTGTTTCCGGATCCAGCTTAAAAAACTCGTAGCCTAATGTTTCGCGAATGGCTTCAGGATGATCTTCGAGCGGAATGGGTGTTTTAATGACTTTAAAAATGCGCGACTTGTTACGCAACTTAAACCCGCCATTTTCCTGGGCTGCTTTGATAAATTCACCCACCTCTTTCGTACACCATTCCGAGCGCACATAACGAGGCGATAGAATAGATATCAACAAGGCCACCTCCGGAAATTGATCGACAATCTCCTCTCCAAAGAAATCGTTGCCCTGTAGCTTAGGGTCGCGCCAAATTACCGGACGCGCCCCCATGAGTTGAGACAGCCGTACCTCTAACGAGCGATGAAACTCTGAAATCCATCCTTTTTGCCCCTCCATCAACGATTCATCGTCGATATGAGCATAGCTGATGAGTATGTCCTTTTTAAAATCCATTAAGTCTGTCAAAGCAGTATTACTATTGCCAGACACTTTCCGCACCATAATGATAATTCAATCTATCGCCATATTTATGGACAAAAGATTGTGGCAAGGGACAACTAAACTTTCCAAAAGCATGCTAAACGTGCTTATTTTCAAGCGATTGCTAATCGTGTCGAATGACAATTAGTTTTAACAACGAGAATGAAAAGGGACTGGTAGTATTTGTTCGGGGTATGTAATAAACGTGTAATTGCTGTTTTTATTGCAAGAAAAAAGGGCGCTTATTGCGCCCTTCCTATTTATATAAGGTTTGTTTTGTTAACGAACCAATACAATGTGTCCGAATTTCTGTATAATATCATCTCCTGTACACGAGTTGGTATACCACATTTTGTATACGTATACGCCATTTTGAGTTCCACGCCCTTTAAAGGTACCGTCCCAGCCAACATCAATGCTGTTAGAGGTAAAGATCAACTCTCCCCATCGGGTAAATATTTGCAGTTCAAAGTCTTCCATACCACTGCCAACGGGGTACCAAATATCGTTCACACCATCGCCATTGGGGGTAAAGGCATTGGGAGCAAATACTTCTATAGAGCTTTCGCTTTGAATAACAGTGATGGTATCTACCCGGGTACATCCGAAGTCATCGACCAGGGTAAAGATGTATTCGCCTCCTACCATTACTTGTATTTGTTGTGTGGTAGCACCGGTATTCCAGAGGTACGATTGGGCGGGAACACCTGGGTCGAGCGTAAGCAACTGCCCAACACATAGTTCATCTACATAGCCCATATCCATACCTGGAGCAATTTGTACGTGCACTGTATCTGTGGCTTCACAAACACCATCGCTTACTACTACTGCGTAGGTGCCTGCTGTATCGGCCACAATAGTTTGTGTAGTGGCCTGGGTATTCCAACTGTAGGTTAATCCTGCAACACCTGCATCTAATATGGTGGAGTTACCATCGCAAATCACCTGATCGGGGCCAAGGTCTATGGCCATACCCGCTTGTAGGCTCACCGTAACGGTAGTGGTATCGGAAGAGTAGCATACCGAATCGGTTACAATAAGGGTAATGGTATAAGTACCCAACCCTCCATATTGATGCACTACGTTGCTATCGACATAGGTATTGCCATCACCCATATCCCATTCAAACACCAGGTTGTTGCCGGTGCTGTTGTTGTCTGTTTCTACCTGAAACAACGAGCAATTGACATTTTGCGTGGCTGTAAAATCGGCTACAACAGGTGCAGGTGTGGTACCTACAATAGTAAGGTAGGTGGTATCGGCAATGTTGCAAGTTGATGAATCGATGGCAATGAGCATGACATCATAAGTGCCTGCCGACATAAAGGTATGGGTAGGCTGCACAGTATTGTCTAATGGCGATCCATCATCAAAGTTCCAACTGTAGGTAACACCATTACTGTTGTTGGTAAAATCTACTGTAAAAGGAGCACACCCCATGGTATCAGGGCTGGCGGCAATATCGGCCAGCACTGCCGGTGCAATGGTAATGACTGTCGACACCGTATCGGTATTGCCGCATACTGTATCGCCAGCAACAAAGGTGATGGTATAGGTGCCTATTGCTCCATAGGTGTGAGTTACATTTTCGGTAGTATAGGTGTTGCCATCGCCCATGTCCCAGTTATAAATTACGTTGGTGGTGCCGGTGTTTTGAACGTCCACCGTCATGGTAGCACAATCCAATGTATGGCTAAATGCCGCTGTTACTGGTAGTGCGCTACCTACTGTAATGGTAAGGTAGGTGGTATCAGTAACGGTACATGCCATGGAATCGATGGCAATGAGCATCACGTCGTATACCCCCGGTGTAGTGAAGGTATGGGTAGGCTCAAAACTGTTGTCGATGGGGGTACCATCGTCGAAATCCCAAATAAAGTCGGAACCGGTACTGGTGTTATCGAAGGTTACGGTAAACGGAGCACATCCTGCCGATGAAGGGCTTGCCGCAGCAGAAGCATCCAATGGGCTTACCTGAAAGTCAATTTTAAATACGCCAATGTCGTATCCTGCCGGGTAGGTACCCGACCATGCACCTGGCGTGGTGTTGAATCCGTTGGAGGTACATACGCCCTGGTATACAATTCCCGATGGGTCGAAACGGCTGGTTCCGCCATCTACGTGGTCGCCACCACCACCATAAAAGGTAGCATAGTTTAGTCCAATGGCATCAGGTTCTAATACCCCCAGGTAAAAGCCACCTGTAGTTTGTATTGCTCCAGGTGAAGTGGGTAGGTTGCCGAATGCTGAGTGTCCTGAAAAGTAGGCATACTCACAATCGTCTACCATAAAGGCAATGGGCACAAAGTCGTTGGTTCCAGAACCAGAACCGATTACTGTTGAATATTGTAAAGCGCTTAACGCAGGGTCGAGCTTAGAGATGAATTGCATACTGCCAGCGTTAGAATATACACCGGCTGTTACCGGAGCGCCATTGCCATTTTGCCCGTATAGGTATACGTCGCCATCCAAATCGAGGTCTACAAAAAAGGCGTAATCATCGCCTGCAGTGCCCCAATAGCTGCTGTTCATCACGGTACTTCCATTAGCCGATAGTTGCATGACATAGCCGTCGGCCTGTCCGCCCTGAAAAGTGGTTTGATAGCCTGTTCCCGTAAAGAATCCTGCGGATGTTCCTCCACATACATAGGCATTGCCTCCAGCATCGAGCCGTATTCCAAAGCCGGCATCTTCACCAGTGCCTCCCAGGTAAGTGGCCCAGGTCATGGACGATAAATCGGGGGGCATTTTAAATACTACTCCATCCTGTCCGCCACCGTGTGTAGTTTGATAGGCTCCCGCTGTTACAGGAAAATCGTTGGAATTGGTAGAGCCAGCCACATAGCAGTTGCCTGCCCCATCCACAATAATTTCTCCACGATAATTGTCGCCATAGTTCCATGAAAGAGAATTGTTGGCATCGTTGGCATCGCCCCCTACATAGGTAGATCCTATAATGTTGGTGGCATCATCAGTAAAGTGGGTCACTACAAAGTCGTTGTCGAAGCCTGTGCCACCACCCACATTAAGGGTATTGTCAAAGGCATTGGCCGATAAAGGGTAATCTGAGGAACCCGAGGTTCCCATGATGTACAGCTCGTCGGTATCGCTTACAAACATACTGTGAGGATAATCACCGCCATTGCCTCCAAGGTAGGTGGCATAAATGAGGGTGGTACCATCGGCCGATAGTTTGCTGATAGCAATATCGGTTCCACCACCACCAAAAGCGCTCTGAAATGTTCCGGTATTAACGGGGTATCCTGTGTTAAAGCTAATGGCTCCAGTGTAGATGTTTCCATCGTTATCGAATGTAGCACAGTGGCCGTAATTGGTAGTTCCTGTGGTGCCCGACAAGGTGGCTGCTACCAGCACCGGGTCGATGATAAGATCTACTGTTCCATCGTATCCTGAAGGAAACGAGAACCGTACGGTATTGCCATCTAACACATAGTGGCAACGTACTTCTACCTGCACTCCATTAATGACCTGATAGGCATAGGGAGCCAACTCTTTAAAATCGCCTACACTGGTTTGTAGCAATAAGTGTTCGTTTTGCAAGTGCATGGCATCCACTCCATCGTACTCCATGGCTATGATGGAAGGGTCGGCTCCAGCCTTTACAATAAAATCGTACTTAAAATTGGTTTCCTGACTGTATGCACGCAAGTGAATGTTGTGGTATAAATTGTTATACATTACCTCGTTAAACAGGGGCACGTTACCTGCCCATTCTGCGGTGTTGTTGCTTAAAAAGTAGTTGTGGTATTCCCTACGTTTTTCTTTGGGCAGTACTTCTACCAACGGATTGGCTCCAATAAAATTGGTTTTCCAGGCATGACCACGCACAGCAAATTTTTTAAACTGCGCAGGGTTATCGTGCATCAGATGGTGGCGTTGTTCTTCATCCCCTGCATGCATTTGCACATGCGTAAAGGCATGGTGTTCAAGGAATATACTGCCATGGCCTACACCCGCTTTATACAATGCATTGGCATGCCACTGTCCCTTGTTTTGAACAAATGCAATGGAGGCTTCAGCTTTTGCCGAAGTGTGATTTTCGTGCGCGAGGCACATGGTAGAGAGGATGGTAGAGAAGCAAACAGCTAATGTTTTTAGCGTTCTCATAGTTCAGGTAGTGTATAAAAGCTTTTTCAATTTATTAATTCTGTTTGCACCATAGACGATATTTTTTAACAAAGGTTGCTTCATTGTTAAATTCCTAACCAATTCTAAACGGATTTAGTGGGATTTAACTGTGTTCGCTTACTTAAAGGAAGAGAAAAGGGCAAGCGATTCGCTTGCCCTAAAGTTATTTTGTAACGGCTATTAGGCCGGTGTTTTAATTGTTACCGCACCAGCACAATGTGCCCAAATTTCTGTACAAAATCAGACCCTATACACGTATTGATGTACCACATCTTGTATACATACACCCCATTTTGTGCTGCATCTCCTTTAAAGGTGCCATCCCATCCTACATCAGTACTATTGGAAGTAAAGATGAGTTCTCCCCAACGGGTAAAGATTTGTAGTTCAAAGTCTTCCATGCCTTCTCCAACAGGGTACCAAATGTCGTTCACCCCATCACCATTAGGAGTAAAGGCATTGGGTACAAATACTTCAGTAGAGTTTTCGCTTTCAATTACAGTAACCGTATCTGTGCGAATACAACCGAAGCTATCTACCAGGGTAAAGGTGTATTCTCCTCCCAACATTACTTCTATTTGTTGGGTAGTAGCTCCTGTATTCCATAGGTAAGATTGTGCCGGAACACCAGGGTCGAGTACCAACCGTTGCCCCACGCACAATTCATCTACATAGCCCAGGTCTATGTCGGGAGCAATTTGTACTTGCACCGTATCGGATACTTCGCACACCCCATCGCTTACCACCACCCAGTAAGTTCCTGCCACATCAGCAACAATGGTTTGGGTAGTTTCCTGGGTATTCCAGCTATACGTTAACCCCGAAACGCCTGCATCCAGGGTAGCGGAAACGCCATCGCATATCAGCTGATCAGGGCCAAGATTGATCGCCATGCTTTCTTGTAAGATCACCGTAACGATGCTGGTATCAGAAGAGTAGCATACTGAATCGGCTACAATAAGGGTAATGGTAAAAGTACCCGGGCCGGAGTATTGATGTGCTATATTGCTATCGGCATAGGTGGTACCATCGCCCATGTTCCACTCGTACACCAGGTTGTTGCCGGTGCTGTTGTTGGTTGTTTCTATCTGAAACAACGAGCAATTTGCATTTTGCACTACTGTAAAATCAGCGACTACTGGAGATGGTGTAGTGCTCTCAATGGTAAGGTAGGTGGTATCTGCTATGTTACAAGTTGATGAATCGGTAGCAATGAGCATAACGTTGTAAGTACCAACCGATGTAAAGGTATGCGTGGGCTGCACGGTATTGTCTAATGGCGACCCATCGTCGAAGTTCCAACTGTAGGTAACCCCATTACTATTGTTGGTGAAATCAACGGTAAACGGGGTACAACCTATGGTATCAGGACTGGCAGCTATATCAGCCAACACATCAGGGACAATGGTAATTACGGTTGATACTGTATCGGCATTGCTACATGCCGTGTCAATCACAGCAAAGGTAATGACATAGGTACCTGGAGCTCCATAGGTATGGGTTACATTTTCGGTGGTATAGAAGGCACCATCGCCCATGATCCAACCATAAAATGCATTACTGGTACCGGTGTTTTGAAGGTCTACCGTCATGGTGGCACAGTCTAACGTATGGCTGAACGATGCTGATAGCGGTAGTGGGTCATTTACCGTAATGGTAAGGTAGGTGGTATCGGTAACGGTACATGCTATAGAATCGATGGCAATGAGCATCACATCATAAGTACCTGCCGACGTAAAGGTATGGGTAGGCTCAAAGCTATTATCAAGCGGTGAACCATCGTCGAAATCCCAAATAAAATCGGTACCGTCGCTGGTATTACCGAAGGTTACGGTAAATGGGGCACACCCTGTAGATGAGGGGTTAGCTACAGCTGAAGCATTCAGTGAGCTTACCTCGAAATCGAGTTTAAATACACCAACGTCAAACCATAAGGGATAGGTGTCCGACCATGCTCCTGGGGTAGTGTTGAACCCATAGCTGCTACATACCGCCTGGTAAACAATTCCTGATGGATCGAACCGACTGGTTCCACCATCTATATGATCGTCTACACCACCATAGTAAGTCGCGTACTTTAACCCAATGGCATCGGGCTCGAGTACGCCAAGATAAAAGCCTCCAGTGGTTTGCAATGCCCCTGGAGTGGTAAAAAGGGCGGGAAGCCAAACCGCAGAATGTCCTGAAAAGTATACGTATTCACAACTATCTACCATGAATGCCACGGGAGAAAAGTCTTTCGTTCCTAATCCCGACCCTATCACTGTGGAGTATTCTAAAGTGGTTAAACCAGCATCAAGCTTACTAATAAATTGGCTACTGCCAGCATTGGAATACACGCCAGGAGTTACTGGGGCACCATTGCCATTTTGTCCGTAAAGGTACACGTCGCCATCCGAATCGAGATCGACAAAAAAGGCATAGTCTTCACCAGCAGTACCCCAATAGCTACTATTCATCACAGCACTTCCATTGGCCGATAGTTGTAGCACAAAGCCATCGGTTGCCCCACCCTGGAACGCAGTTTGATAGCCTGTTCCAGTAAAAAACCCAGCTGATGTTCCTCCACACACATAAAGGTTGCCTCCTCCATCAAGCCGTATTCCAAAGCCGGTATCTTCACCAGTACCTCCCAGGTAGGTGGCCCAGGTGAGGGACGATAAATCAGGAGGCATTTTAAATACTACGCCATCCTGCCCTCCACCGTGCATGGTTTGATAGGCTCCTGTAGTTACAGGGAAATTGTTGGAATTGGTAGGGCCAACTACATAGCAATTGCCCGCTCCATCTACAATAATTTCTCCGCGAAAGCTATCGCTAAAGTTCGTCGCCATGAAGTTCCATGCATCGGAATCATCGCCACCAACGTAGGTAGAACCTATGATATTAGTAGCATTATTGGTAAAGTGAGTGACTGTGAAATCTGCCGCAGAACCTCCTCCAGCATTGAAGATGTTGTCGAATGCATTGGCAGATACAGGGAAATTCGAAGAACCAGTAGTTCCTAAGAGATACAGTTCACCACCATCATTCACATACATGCTATTGGGGTAGTCGCTCCGGTCTCCTCCGAGGTAAGTAGCATAAATAAGAGAAGTGCCATCTGGGGTTAACTTACTGATGGCAATATCAGTTTGATTAAATCCATTACCAACAAAATTAGTTTGAAATGCTCCAGTGGTTACTGGATAACCTGCACCATAGCTAATGGCACTGGTGTAGATGTTTCCATCGTTATCGTACGTAGCACAGTGGCCATAGTTTTCTGATCCTGTAGTGCCCGATAATGTAGCTGCAATCAATACCGGATCGATGATGAGGTCAACTGTTCTATCATAGCCCGAAGGAAAGGAGAAACGCACGGTGGTACCTTCCAACACATAGTTGCAACGCACCTCTACCTCTGCCCCATCAATAACCTGGTAGGCATAAGGAGCCAATTCCTTAAAATCGCCTACGCTGGTTTGTAGCAACAAGTGGTTGTTTTGCAGTTGCATGGCATCTACCCCATCGTATTCCATGGCAATGATGGAAGGGTCGGTACCGGCTTGTACGATGAAGTCGTATTTGAAATTAGCTTCATGGCTATAAGCCCGCAAGTGAATGTTGTGGTACAAATTATGGTACATCACCTCATTGAACAGGGGTACCCCCCCCGCCCATTTTGTGGTATCGTTGCCTAAAAAGTAGTTGTGGTATTCGCTGCGCTTTTCCAATGGTGTTATTGCTACCATTGGGTTGGCGCCTACAAAATTGGTTTTCCAGGCATGGCCACGCACCGCAAATTGTTTGAACTGTTCAGGGTCATCGTGCATCAAGTCGTGGCGTTTCTCCACATCGCCAGCATGCATTTGCACATGTGTAAAGGCATGACGTTCTATGAAAGTAGCACCGTGCCCCACCCCTGCTTTATATAGCACATGGGCAGACCATTGTCCGTTGTTTTGAATAAATGCAATAGAGGCTTCAGCGTTTGCTGAAGTATTATTTTCGTGCGAAAAGCACAGGTTGGTTAGGAGGATTGAGATGCTAATAGCAATTGTTTTGAGCGCTCTCATAATTCCAGGATATGTAAGTTTTTTTAGGCTTTCAATTCAGGCTGTTCAATGCATATTTTTCGTTTTATGGTTGATCGTTTTTAGCTTTTGCTTTTATATTTTACAAATTCACTTGCTCCTTGAGCGTTATGCGTTCAAAAAGGTTGATGCACTGTTAAAACCTACCTTTTCAACTAACCAGGTTCAGTAATGCATACTACTTAAGTGGCTATTGGACACATGCTTCATCATCATCGCGTCAGCACAATGTGCCCAAATTTTTGTACAAAATCAGTTCCCACACATGCATTGATGTACCACATCTTGTATACATACACCCCATTTTGCAATGCCCTTCCTTTAAAGGTGCCATCCCATCCTACGTCAGTACTGTTGGAGGTAAAAACCAGTTCTCCCCAACGGGTAAAAATCTGTAGTTCAAAGTCTTCTATGCCTTCTCCAACAGGGTACCAAATGTCGTTCACCCCATCACCATTAGGAGTAAAGGCATTGGGTACAAATACTTCAGCAGAGCCTTCACTTTCAATTACAGTAACCGTATCTGTGCGAATACAACCCAAGCTATCTACCAGGGTAAAGGTGTATTCTCCTCCCAACATCACTTCTATTTGTTGGGTAGTAGCCCCTGTATTCCATAGGTAAGATTGTGCCGGAACACCAGGGTCGAGTACCAACCGTTGCCCCACGCACAGTTCATCCACATAGCCCAGGTCTATGTCTGGTGCCATTTGCACTTGAATGGTGTCTGATGTTTCGCACACACCATCGCTTACCACCACCCAGTAAGTTCCTACAACATCTGTTTCAATGGTTTGAGTTGTCTCTTGCGTATTCCAGTTATATGTTAACCCGGAAGTACCCGCATCCAACATAGCGGAAACGCCATTGCATATCAGCTGATCGGGACCAAGATTGATCACCATGCTTTCTTGCAAGCTTACTGTTACTGTAGTAATATCAGAAGAAAAGCATACCGAATCGGTAGCGATAAGAGTGATGGTAAAAGTACCCGGGCCGGAGTATTGATGTGCTACATTGCTATCGGTATAGGTGGTACCATCGCCCATGTTCCACTCGTACACCAGGTTGTTGCCGGTGCTGTTGTTGGTTGTTTCTATCTGAAACAACGAGCAATTTGCATTTTGCACTGCTATAAAATCAGCATCTACAGGAGGTGGTTCGGTACCTACAATGGTAAGGTAGGTAGTATCGGCAATGTTGCACGATGCCGAATCGATGGCAATAAACATAACGTTGTAAGTACCAACCGACGTAAAGGTATGTGTGGGTTGCACGGTATTGTCTATAGGCGAGCCATCGTCGAAGTTCCAACTGTAGGTAACCCCATTACTATTGTTGGTAAAGTCAACGGTAAAAGGAACACACCTCATGGTGTCAGGGCTGGCAGCTATATCAGCAAATACTTCAGGAGCAATGGTCACTACTGTAGTTATGGTATCAGTATTACCACATATGGTATCGATAGTAACAAAAGTGATGGTATAATTGCCTAATGCTCCGTAGGCATGGGTTACATTTTCGGTGGTATAGGTAGTACCGTCGCCCATATCCCAACTATAACCTGCGTTAGCTGTACCTGTGTTTTGTGCATTCACCGTCATGGTGGCACAGTCTAACGTATAGCTAAACGATGCTGTTACCGGAATTCCATTGCCCACAGTGATGGTAAGGTACGTGGTATCGGCAATGTTGCACGATGCCGAATCGACGGCCACAAGCATGACATCATATGTGCCGACCGATGTAAAGGTATGCGTGGGCTGCACCGCATTGTCTAGTGGAGAGCCATCATCAAAATTCCAACTGTAGGTAACTCCATTGCTGTTGTTGGTAAAGTCAACGGTAAAAGGAACACACCCCATAGTATCAGGAGTGGCAGCTATATCGGCCAGCACATCAGGTGCAATGGTAATAACTGTAGAACCTGTATCGGTATTGCCACAAATGGTATCGGTTATCACAAAGGTGATGGTATAGGTGCCTGTAGCTCCATAGGTATGGGTTACATTTTCGGTCGTATAAGTCATGCCATCACCCATGTCCCAATCATAAACTGCATTGGCTGTGCCGGTGTTTTGCGCATCTACTGTCATGGTGGCACAGTTTACCGTATGGTTAAATGACGCTGTTACCGGAGCACCATTGTCTACGGTAATGGTAAGGTAAGTGGTATCAGCAATGTTGCACGTTGACGAGTCGATGGCCACAAGCATCACATCGTAATTGCCAATCGATGTAAAAGTATGCGTGGGCTGCACAGTATTATCTATGGGCGAACCATCATCGAAGTTCCAACTGTAGGTAACTCCATTGCTGTTGTTGGTAAAATCAACAGTAAAAGGGGCACACCCAATAGTGCCAGGGCTAACAGCAATATCGGCCAACACATCAGGTGCAATGGTAATAACTGTAGAACCTGTATCGGTACTGCCACATATGGTATCGGTTACCACAAAGGTGATGGTATAGGTGCCTGTAGCTCCGTAGGTATGGGTTACATTTTCGGTCGTATAGGTAGTGCCATCACCCATATTCCAGCTATAAACTGCATTGGCTGTACCTGTGTTTTGTGCATCTACCGTCATGGCAGCACAATCTAACGTATGATTAAATGCTGCTGTTACCGGAGCGCCATTGTCTACGGTAATGGTAAGGTAAGTGGTATCAGCAATGTTGCACGTTGACGAGTCGATGGCCACAAGCATTACATCGTAGGTGCCAATCGACGTAAAGGTATGCGTGGGCTGCACGGTATTATCTATGGGCGAACCATCATCGAAGTTCCAACTGTAGGTAACTCCATTGCTGTTGTTGGTAAAATCAACAGTAAAAGGGGCACACCCTATGGTGACAGGGCTAACAGCAATATCGGCCAACACATCAGGTGCAATGGTAATAACTGTAGAACCTGTATCGGTACTGCCACAAATGGTATCGGTTACCACAAAGGTGATGGTATAGGTGCCTGTGGCTCCATAGGTGTGGGTTACATTTTCGGTCGTATAGGTAGTGCCATCGCCCATGTTCCAATCATAAACTACATTGGCTGTGCCAGTGTTTTGTGCATCTACCGTCATGGCAGCACAATCTAACGTATGATTAAATGCCGCACTTACTGGAGGCGCATTGTCTACCGTAATGGTAAGGTAGGTGGTATCGGTAATGACACAGGCCATGGAATCGATGGCAATGAGTCTTACATCGTATACTCCTGGTGTGGTAAAGGTATGGGTAGGTTCAAAGCTGTTGTTAGGCGGTGAACCATCATCAAAATCCCAAATAAAGTCAGTACCGTCGCTGGTGTTATCGAAGGTTACGGTAAATGGGGCACATCCTGTTGCTGAAGGGGTAGCTGCAGCAGCAACGTCTAGCAAGCTTACTTCTAAATCGATTTTAAATACACCAATGTCGTACCCTCCCGGGTAGGTATCCGACCAGGCTCCTGGTGTAGTATAGAATCCACTATTACTGCATACTGCCTGGTTAATAACTCCTGATGGATCGAACCGACTGGTTCCACCATCAACATGATCGGTAATACCGCCATAGTAGGTTGCGTAATTTAACCCAGTGGCATCGGGCTCGAGTACTCCAAGGTAAAAGCCTCCAGAGGTTTGCAATGCTCCTGGAGTAGTAGGCGAAGGGTTGGGGCCATTCGATGAATGTCCTGAAAAGTAAACATATTCACAATGATCTACCATAAATGCAATAGGCACAAAGTCGGTACTTCCTGACCCTGAACCGATTACTGTTGAATATTGTAAGGCGTTTAGTCCTGCATCGAGTTTACTAATGAATTGCCTACTGCCAGCATTGGAATATACACCAGCAGTTACCGGAGCGCCATTGCCATTTTGTCCAAACAGGTATATGTCGCCATCCAAATCAATATCTACAAAGTAGGCATAATCTCCTTCTGCAGTGCCCCAATAGCTGCTGTTCATTACAGTGCTTCCATTGGCCGATAGTTGTAGCACATAACCATCGGCTGCCCCACCCTGAAAAGCAGTTTGATAGCCTGTTCCTGTAAAAAATCCAGCCGATGTTGTTCCACACACATAAAGGTTACCCCCTCCATCAAGCCGTAGTCCAAATCCAGCATCTTCACCGGTTCCACCCAGGTAGGTAGACCAGGTGAGGGTCGATAAATCGGGAGGCATTTTAAATACTACACCATCCTGCCCTCCACCGTGAGTGGTTTGATAGGCTCCCGTAGTTACGGGAAAATTGTTCGAATTGGTAGAGCCAGCAACATAACAGTTGCCTGCTCCATCCACAATAATTTCTCCACGAAATTCGTCGCTCAATGTTAATGAAAAGCTGTTCAGTGCATCGAAATCATCACCGCCAACATAGGTAGAACCTATGATGTTGGTAGCATCACTGGTAAAGTGAGTGATGACAAAGTCGGTGAAATAACTTCCTCCAATGTCGAGGGTATTGTCGTATGCACCGGCAGACGTGGGGAAGTCTGTAGAATTACTAGTTCCCAGGAGGTACAATTCATCGGCATCACTTACAAACATACTGTACGGAAATTCGCTCAGGTCGCCTCCAAGGTAGGTGGCATAAATAAGGTTAGTGCCATCCGGGGTTAACTTGCTAATAGCAATATCGGAATCACTAAATCCACTATTAACATAATTGGTTTGAAATGCTCCGGTGGTTACTGGATAACCTACACCAAAACTTATGGCACCAGTGTATATGTTACCATCATTATCGTACGTAGCACAGTGGCCATAGTTTTCTGATCCCGTAGTGCCCGATAACGTAGCTGCAATCAATACCGGATCGATGATGAGGTCAACTGTTCTATCATAGCCCGAAGGAAAGGAGAAACGCACCGTGGTACCTTCCAACACATAGTTGCAACGCACCTCTACCTCTGCCCCATCAATAACCTGGTAGGCATAAGGAGCCAATTCCTTAAAATCGCCTACGCTGGTTTGTAGCAACAAGTGGTTGTTTTGCAGTTGCATGGCATCTACCCCATCGTATTCCATGGCAATGATGGAAGGGTCGGTACCGGCTTGTACGATGAAGTCGTATTTGAAATTAGCTTCATGGCTATAAGCCCGCAAGTGAATGTTGTGGTACAAATTATGGTACATCACCTCGTTGAACAAGGGTACATGCCCCGCCCACTTTGTGGTATCGTTGCCTAAAAAGTAGTTGTGGTATTCGCTGCGCTTTTCCAATGGTGTTATTGCTACCAATGGGTTGGCGCCCACAAAATTGGTTTTCCAGGCATGGCCACGCACCGCAAATTGTTTGAACTGTTCAGGGTCATCGTGCATCAAGTCGTGGCGTTTCTCCACATCGCCAGCATGCATTTGCACATGTGTAAAGGCATGACGTTCTATGAAAGTAGCACCGTGCCCCACCCCTGCTTTATATAGCACATGGGCAGACCATTGTCCGTTGTTTTGAATAAATGCAATAGAAGATTCAGCGTTTGCTGAAGTGTTATTTTCGTGCGAAAAGCACAGGTTGGTTAGGAGGATTGAGACGCTAACAGTGATTGTTTTGAGCGTTCTCATATTTCCAAGATGTGTAAGTTTTTTTTAAGCTTTCAATTCAGGCTGTTCAATGCATATTTTTCATTTTATGGTTTATCGTTTTTAAGCTTTGTGCTTCTCAATTTACAAAATTATTTGCTCATTAGACGTTATGCATTCACAAAGGTTGCCTTAGCGGCAACCATTCTTCTGCTAAACGATGGATTAAAATTCATCCCTACCAACTGCATTAAGAAAAAGAAAAGGGCAAGCGATTCGCTTGCCCTAAAGTTATTTTGTAACGGCTATTGGACCGGTGTTTTCTCCGTAATCGGTTTGTAGGGTATAGTAGTAAATGCCCCCTGTTAGTTCGCTGGTATCGAAATGCACTCGCTGTTGGCCCTTGCTTTGGCTTTCGTTGGCCAAAATGCGTACCAAACGGCCGTTGGCATCAAATACTTTCAACAACACACTTGAGTTGTGTGGTAACTCGTAGTTGATGTAAGTGTATTCATCAGCTGGGTTGGGTGCTACTTCAATGTGAAAGTTAATGCCTGTTTCTTTTTCGATGTTTACCCCGGTGTTGAATCCGATGAAGGTAACATCGTAAGCACTTCCCGAACTTGGAATGGCCAGGGTATCGGTGGTTAAGTTATAATACAAGTCTGCAGGATCGGTTAACCCAGCTACGTTCAAGGGCACGGGTGCCGCCACAAAGTCGTTTTCAAACCGATTAATGTCTTGCTGCCCCCATGACGATACATAAAATTGACCTTGATTGTTCATGGCAATGCCATCGATGTTATCGAGGGTAGTGGTGGTAAGGGTGGTAACGCTTGAATCGGCCAGGCTTACCGCCTTGATAGGTGCGTTGTTGCCCCAGCTTACAAATACCAATCGGTTGTTAGGGCCATCGTAAATGATGCCATTGGGCGTGCTTCCGGTGCTGGCTACAAAGGTGTTAAATACATCGTTTGTAACATCATAACGAATAATGCTTTGTGCAGAAAAGTCGGTGATGTATAGGTTGCTGCTGCCATCGCTGGTAATGCCATTGAGGAAAGTAGCATTGAGGTTAGCATTCACCACTTGTGCTGCCGAGGTAACATCGTAGCCTTTTAAACTACCTCCGCTGCATACATATAAGGTGTTGCCCACCACTTCCAGTCCGTGTGGACCAGAGCCTACACCGGTAACAAAGCTGGTTGGTGCATTGCCGGGTACCAATGATAAAATTTCACCGTTGCCGGAGTTGGCTACAAAGTAGCGGTTGTTTACCGGATCGTATTCCACGCTTTCGGGGGCATTAAATTGCGCCATTACGATGGTGGAGAGTAGCATAAAGCATGCGCTAAAAACGAGTGTTGTTGCTTTCATTGTTGAATGTTTTCGTGAGTTGCACAAAGATAACACAATAAATTTCAAGATTAACTTCACTGATAATCAGCGAATTAAAAGAAAAACATAACTTTTTATCAAAAAAAACGTATATAAAGTGTACTAAACGATAAGAGGGGGCGTTATAATAGTGTAAAGAAGATAAAATTAACATTTTCATAGTTGGAAGTTCGGTTTTTCGGAGCGGCCGAACGTCAACCAGAGCAACCCCGGCATTAGCCGGGGTTCTCATTTTTATTCCTTTTTGTTTTTCCGGCCAGTACGTGCTTTCCTGCATTGTATTCTTGCACAACACCCACAAACTCCCCACCTCTCCTACTCCATTCACCTCAGCAATTGTTCGCAAAATAAATTACCTTTGGTTGGCGCAATTGAGTTATAGTGAACCACTTACATGTTATATTACAACGATTGGCCTACCTCCTGGTATTTCCTCTACTGGTAGCGTGTGGCGATGGCATTCCCAACAATGCCAAAGTAATTCCTGCGCAATCGTACATGGTGTGTAGCATCAATACCCAGCAATTGATAGGCAAGGCCGATGGAGATGGCAGTCCTCCAGAGTTGGGCGATATGCTGATGCAGAAAAACGAGCAGGTGCAGCGAGTGATGGAGGCCATTGCTGAAAACCCATTGGGAACAGGAGTAGATTTTTTGGAGCGCATTTTCTTTTTCATGAATAGCGACGAAGCGCGCGAATTGCAATATGGCTGCTTTGCCCTACAACTGGTGAGTGGCCACGAGTTTGGCATTTTCATTACCGAGGCCCTGGAGCTTCCTACCGTACAGCAAGAAGGGTATGAATACATTGCCCTTGATGAGCATACCATTGTAGGATGGAACAGCGATGTGGCATTGCTGCTACACACCGAACAGCATACCAAAGACAACAACAAAGAGCATTACCTGGAACAATTGATGGACGAACAGCAAGAGCGGTTTGTGCAAAACGAACAATTCAAGCAGTTTGTAACAGGCAACTACGATATGGGCTGGTATTACAATTGGGAGTATGTACGTGCTTCTCTGCCTTCGTTAATGCGGAGCTTTACCGACGAGTACCTGGCCATTTTTGAAGACAATTACTCACAAGCCCTGCTTACCTTCGAAACCGGGAAGATCAACATTGAGGTGCAAAGCCATTTAACCGAGCATGTAAAAGGCGACTACCATGTGCTGCGCCACGAGGGCATTGATGCGCAATTGCAGTTTCCGGCCGTTGCCGCCCAATCAATGGCGCATTATTCGTTGGCCATGAACCACGAAACCATTTACAAAATTATTAAAGAAGGCAACGAAAAAGGCGGTGTGCTTACCATGCTTACCCAGCAGTATCATTTTACAGAAGAGGTGATTAACGATGTGTTTACTGGCGATATGGTGGTGTTTTTTATGGGGTTTGAAGCCACCGATTTAACGTACGATACCACTGCCAACCGCTGGGCGTATACCGATTCATTGCCCGGTGCGGTAACCGATAGCACCCGCATCTCTCCGGTTACCCTTACGGTATTGGGTATTAAAGCACAGCAACAACTGCAAGCCTTGCTCGATACCGCAGGGTGCATTAAAAAAGAAGGGTATTGGTACACGGCCGATGCTTCGTTTGTGGTGAGCAATCATCAACTTATGGTAACTTCCGACCCTCGGTTGGCACAGCAAATAGCGCAACAACCGCAGTACACTCCCCTGCCCCAACAACGGCATGGGGTAATGACACAACACCCGGTAGCCGGTTTTATGGCCATGCAATTGAATCAATACCCTGCCGATTGGCAAGAGCGCTTTGCCGCAGGCATGGGCAACGAAGCCTACCAACAAACAGCAGCCTTCTTGCAGCCGTTTGATCGAATGACCATTCAGGGCAATTTACACGATGGCATTGAGGTGGTATTGCACTGTACCGACAGTACTGCCAACAGCCTTAATGTGCTGGGCAGTGGCGCAAAAACAATCACCCCATAAACCAATTGGTTTACAGGGTGATTGGTGTTGATTTACCTATGTAGTTACTGTATTGTTTATTTAAATGAAGGACAAGCATGTGGGTCCATTCGTCCGCCACCCTTTAAGCCTCTTCCACCACTTTTATTGCCTTTTCCTTTACACTTGTTGCTGCGAAAAATAGAGTATTTAATGTTCACGTAAATGTCGGCAGCATATACATTGGTTACCGGTAAAAAGGTGCCTAAACGATCGGTGCCAATAACAATGCTGTTAAAACGAAAGGCCAAACCAACACCGGGCTGGCTGTATTCGTGCAACGATATGGGCAGTGCCACTTCAAAGCGCTTGCGCTCGTACCGTGGAGTAATGGCCAGCGAGTTGGCCCTACGCACGCCAAATACATTTTGCTTGTTAAACCGTGCATCGTGTACCACAGTGGCATTGGCATAAAAGTGCTTGCCCAGGTTGTAGTCAAATTGTACGCTAATGGCTGTGGGCAATTTCGACTTAAAAGTGTTTTCGGTTACCAAGTTCGAGCCATCGTCGGTAAATTCTTCGGTAATGGTGCTGTTGGCATCGGCAGTGCCATCGAACGTGTTGGTTTCGTAATCTTCCCAAAACGCATCGGCATCGCTAAAGGTTTGCGAATACGCATTTTGCTTGAACTTAATGCGGCCGAAATCGAGCAACGAAACGCCTATTTTATAACGGTAATCCATGGGCTCGCAACCGCTTTCGGGCGAGTGGGGTTTGTAGCCGGCCACATTGCCTTTCATTTTTTTGTAGGTAAAACCAAGGTCTACCGCCCAGCCGCTGCCGCTGTTAAAGGCAGGTTCGTTAAAGGCGTATTTACCGGTAAAGTTGTTAATGGTAAAATCGGCACTATCGCTTACGCGGTAATCCATTTCATCAATGTGCAAAGCTGCTGCATTAATGCCCCACAATTTTTTAACGGTACCACCAACGGTAATGAGCTCATCGCCCTCAGCCTTTACAATTTGTCCGTAGCTCAGCCCAAGTTCTGCCCAGGTGAGGGAATTTACCCGGGTGTTTTTCATGCTGTAATCAATCATTTGTTGCGGACTGTAGGTCAGCCCTTCCATAGCAAATTTAGCTGCTTCGGGGGTTACATTGTCCATATTTAAATAGGTGCGCACGGCAGTGTGTATGCCTACCGAGCGTTTGCCCAGCACTACTGTTGCGGCAGGGCCATAGGCGGCAGCATCGAAGTAGCTGTGTTTGTTGCGCGAGTTAATTTTTTCTTTAGGCGTAGGAAAGTTGGTGGGGTTCAGCAAGTCGCCAAAGCTGTACTCGTTTTTATCGAGGTACAGGTAATCGTTAATGGCAAAGGCCGAAGCCCCCACCAGGTGAATGTCGGTTTTTACCCACGAGTCGACCATCGATGAAGGGTTAATCCACATGCCATTGGTGCCTGCATAGTTGCTGTTAATGATGCCGAAATTTTCTTGTGCTTTAGCGCTCGATACGAGCAATAAGCCAACGATGGCGATGGTGGTTCCTTGCTGTTTCATGGTAGACTGGTTTTGTTGGGTATACTATAGATAACGGTATTGGTTGTGGTTTTATGATGAAATGGAGGTTTTGCATGACGAATACAGGAATTGGGGAGTGTGAAAGTGAGTGTGTGAGTGTGATGGGGTGATGTGGAGGGTGCCAAACGGTATGCCAATCATAGCAACCGTCATTACGATCTACCTAAGGCGGAGAAGTAAGCTCCCGAGGCACCTTTGCTGGGGATAATAGACGTGAGGGGCGTGTGTTAGCGGAAATAGGGGGGAAGCATGATGAGGGGGAAGCCAAACCTATACACCACCTATCCTCAATAGCGCGTTACGTCTTTGCGAATCCCACCGGTAGGTGGGGTGAAGCAACCTCCCGATGAATAGGTAATGTGTATCGGGAGGTTGCTTCGTCGTTACGCCATAGGCGTAACTTCTCGCAATGACGTAACGCTATTTTATATCACCACTTTGTCATCCTGATGTCATCCTGATGTCATCCTGAACTTGTTTCAGGATCTATCAGGATGACGGTTAAAGCTAAATGCTAAAACACTTTGATAGCTATCGCAGAACAAGAGAGTGTGTGAGTAAGGAATGTGTTATGGAGGGCGTTCGGGCGGGCTGTTCGCTTTTATCATGGAGTCAGCAAGGCAAGTCTTGTAAGTCAAGGCGGGGGCTCCCGGGGTCGCCTCGCCTTGCCACAAGCTTTAAGCCATGCCAACACCATGGATAGCCGCTGCCATCCCTAACGCGGGGATTAGTGGTTAAGATGCAATAAAAGATGGCCCAAACAACAACACCCCCTCCTACCCACTTTCCGCCTTAAATCCCAAAAAACAAGGTGCCTTATGCCAATATTGAAGTCAACAATTCGAAAATTGAAGTCGATTTTAAGGATTATTGCCTCCACAGTGGTCTACCACAGCCCTGCACAGCAGGTTTAGAGCTCCTGGCGGCATAACTAAGGCTCAAAAGTGCAATAAGTGAGCGCTTAATGGCTCGTGTGAGGGTTCACAAAGCAGGTACAAGGCTCGTTGCAACAATACCAGTGCTCTTCGATGGTGGTTGAAAGGCTGCTGCTGCTGGTATGGAACTCCTTTTTATTGAAATGTTGCTCTGTAAGAGAAAACAGGAGCTTCCAACACGTACAAAGGAGCCTTGTTGGTGGGGTAAGAAGCGCTGGTAGTGGAGTGAAGAGCTCTGTTTGTGCTGAGAGGAGTTCTGCTTATGTTAAAAGGAGCTGTGGTAATGAGGTGAATAGTTCTGGAAGTGTTGTAGAGAGGCCTGGTGGTGAGATGAGGAGCGTTGTTGTTGCCCACCAATGCTTTGGTGGCGTTTAGGTGTTATCAATTACTACACAATTACCTTGTAATCTTTTAACTCGTACGGCACATTTTCTAACGTATCAATGGTAGTAGCATCAGAAATAACTTTTGTAGCACCAGGCTTTTTACTAAAAGAGTTCACGCCTTTTTTCAACAGGTCGTCGCGCGATAGGCTGTTGAAAGGATAGGCTGCTGCCGAAAAGGAGTAGGCATGGCACACCATGCTACGCGGCAATTTCTTTTCAATTCTTGCCACTTCTATAATGCGATTCAATTCCTTTACCCTTTTAGCGTTCGCTGTTCCTGCTTTCAGTTCTGTATCGGCATCATCAATTACCTGATCGATTTTTGCTTGTTTGCGGTGGCTGTAATGCACTTTTACCGAATAGTAAAGGTATTCGCCCGTCCTAAATTTCAACCTTACTTTGCTTTCTACCTCGTTCCAATGCGAACTGTTGGCCTTGCGCGAAGCAAAGGTGAGGTTGTCGTAATCGGCAGGGCCATGAAAACTATCGTTGAGCAGGTGTGCCCGTACATACACCGATTCTTTTCCTTTGTTTACCCGGGTTTTGAGGATATCCCACTCTGCATGGGTGGGTGCCTTTTCGGCCGGCTGGCCGGTAATGCCCGGAGGGGCCTTGCGCGTTAGTTTAACAGCATCAACCCGCCTGCCCTGGTTGTTGGTTTGCCCATCCCATTTCACCACCGATTCAGGGTCGGTAGCTCCGCCAGTACCCCATTGCAATTTATTGTTGTTATCGATCGAAAGGTCGTCGGCAGTTTCAAATCCAGCTTTTTTCTTCACCTCTTTTCCATCCAGGTAATAGCCTTCGGGCAGGTCTTCGCTGGTATTGATAACATGCTCGTCGATAAAATGGTTGATGATGAATTCTTTATGATTGGGCATCAATCCAGCTACAATCATTCGGCTTCGCTTGTGGTCGCCCACCAGGTGCAAAAAGTGAGGGCCTGAACCTCCTGTAGGCCAATTGGGGGTGGCGGTAGTGGCACTTCCCTTTAAGCGCATGTAGGCCTTTTTGCCACTTCCTCCCGCCAGGTTTCTTGTAACATGATAGTTTTTATCGGTAAAAAGAGTTTTTTGCAACAACTCATTCCTGTGTTTAATGGCCTGCTTGGTAGCCGGAGCAAGCTTGCTTTCAGGTTGTTTTTCCCAGGCAATGCCTTTCTTTTTTGCTTTGCCATTTATTTTACCAAAATGGTGATAATCCAGCACTTCATTTACATCCCTAAATATTTCGGGGTTAATCATTACCCGCGCGCCTATCTTATCGCCTTTGTTGCTCCATTGTATCCTTATTAAAGGCAAATCAATGGGTTTAAACTTGTTTTTGGTTTTCTTTTTCCTGGCCTTAATTTGCCACTTTTTCTTGCCGGCTTCCTTATTGGCTTCTTTCACAATGCCCTGGTACCCTTTTTTAAAGTGCTCCTTGCTCATCCACACATCACCACCATCGGCCACGCCAGCTTCTTCCTCCTCCACATACTTTTTCACTTTGCTAAACACCTTTGGCTTTTTCTCAAATTCGTATTTGTTCACCGATTTCACCTTTTCTTTGGTCTTTTTCTTCCGGTCCTTGCGCTTCCTGCGCTTTTTACTCGAAATGGGGTTCAGTCGGTCAATCAAATCCTGGTCGTTCAACTCCGTAATCTTATCGGCCAGTTTTTCCATGGTTTTATTGGCTAAAAATGCCACAAAAGGTGCCAGCAACAGTCCCGTGGTATAGGCATCAACACCCAACATGGCCAACTCGTTGTTGGTAAACCGCTGCCGGTCAATGTTGCTATAGGTAGCATACATGGTTTCAAACGCCTTTAGCCCCAGCGGAATTTCATAAATAATGCGGTACATCTCGGCTTGCTTCTCCCGCTCATCCGTGGTGCCCGAGTCGGGAATTTCAATGTATTTGAGTAGGTCGTAGTCTTCAATCATGCTCAATACCATTTGCTCCGATTTTTCATCCATCCCCATTTCCTGGATGTATTTGAGGCGATCCATTACCTCATCAATGCGAAACTTCATCTCCCCTACTTTGGTAGAAAAATCCGACAACGTTTTTGCAATAGAAATGATGGATTGAATGGTTTCAATCAGCTCAACAATTTTTTTAATCTTTCTACCTATCGAAATCGGTGGGCCAATGTAGGGAATGATGCCAATGGCCACATCAATCAAAATGTCTTTTTGCATGCTATTGCCCACCGCCTCAAAAAATGCTTTAATGGTGGTGTCTAGCTCACCGCTAATGCCTTTCAGCGAGGGCATTCGTTGCTCTGCCCCTGTCAACATGCCTTTAAACATTACCATTTCTACCATAAGTGGGCGCATCAATTTGCGTATCACTTCAAAAGGAGATGGTCCCGGAGGGCCTGTATCGCCCGCCAATTTGTTCAAAATGAAATCTACCAGTTCCATGGTGGAATTCGCTTTTGCAAAAGCCTCCAGGGTATCTTCATTCATCTTTTTCAAATCGGCCATGGTAAAGGCAATTTTATCCAAATCGGCATTCTCATCTAGTTGTTGCTTTGCCATGTTTGCCTTCAACATCTTTTTCTGCAGCTCGGTGAGTTTCTTGAATTGCTTCAACTGCTTGTTCACATCCCCTGCACTGCCTTTTTTAATGTTTTCCTGCCGAACATGCTCCATAAACAGCTTGAGCTCTTCTGCCAGCATCGTATCCAATTCTTCCCTGGTTGCTTGCGTCATTTCCTGTGTTTCCAACTGCTTTTCTGCATCGCGTTTCCGTTCATCAATCAGCTCTACCTCTTCTGTAGCGTCAATAGATTCGAACAGCACTTTGCGCCAAAAAGAGGCGCGAATGGCCATAGGGGTTTTAAGCAATGCATATCCGTACATGTCGGTAGAGTTCGCAACATCCTCGAAGGTACGGTTAATGCGTTCAATGGAGAATTCATCCTCAGTCAAGGGCATGCCTGCGAACAACTCAAATGCGTTGCCCTCTATAAGGCCCTCACCGTGGTGGTAATCGTTGTATTGCCAAACATGATCTTGCGCTGCATGGGTAGCATATTCTGCACACAATTCAAGCTGAAGGTTCAAATGTGCTTTTTCATCGCTGTTGGCAATTTTTAATTTGTCTTCCACCCTTACCTTCGCCTTGCTGATCAGCCCAAGTAGTTTGGTTCTCATATCACTTGCCTTGTCAGATATTTCTAACTCCTCTGCTTCTTTTGCTCTTCTGCCCACCTCTTCGTAGTAAAACTGCTCGTAGTTCACAAATGCATGCCTTACCGCATCAATCTCAACACCCCATTCATCCTTAAGAATTAGGGGAAGCAGGGTGTCTTTAAATGCATCGTCTTCCTTCAGTTCCTCTAATTGGCCTTTATGATCATCTTCAAATGCTTCCATGTAGTCGATGATTCTTTCTTCCTCCTCGTCTTCCTTTTGAATCATGGGGTGTATGCCTCCCCCTTGCTGTACGGTGTGGGTCAACTCATGCGCCAGCAACCCTTTGCCTTCGTTGGTGCTGGTGTTGTAATTGCCCTGGTTAAAATAAATGTCGTTGCCATGGGTAAAGGCTTTGGCCCCCAGCTCTTTATTCATTTGTATGGCATTGCTGTTGGTATGCACTTTTACCCCACTAAAATCGGCCCCTATTTTGCTGCCCATCTCGTGTTGCACATTTTCGGGCAACGATTCGCCCTGCCCTTTGGTGGCACTAAGTTGTTGTTGCAATTGTGGGGAGGCGTGGTTGGCACTATCGCTGCTGGTTTGCACCGATGTACCTACTGCCGAAATTGAAGGTGCTTTGCTGCCATTTACTACGCTACTGGCTACGGCATTGGCCTCTTGTTCGTATGCATCGTTGGGTTGACCAATTTCCAATTGCGTTTGCACAGGCGATTCTTCTTGCAGAATCATTTGCCTACGCATAGCAGGCGTTATCCCCTTTTTAGGGGCACGAGAGTAAGGAGCAAAACGCATCAGTTGGATTAAGAGTACACGAAATTTAGCCAATTGCCATAAAAAAAAACAGGACAGTTAAAGCGGCTATTTCACAGTGCTACTGCACAAAGAAAAAAGCACAACCACCTAAAAACCAACCAACTAAACTTCTATTAAGATCATTAAATTGACAGGCTATTACTCCAGGTTGTTGAGCTTCTTTGCTAAATGTTGTTGCTCAATGGTATTGTTGGTGAGTTCCAGGGCTTTGGCAAAATAGGCGCGTGCTTTTTTGTGGTGCCCCGATTGCTGGTGCAGCTCTCCTTTAATGGCATGAAAAAGGTGGTAGTTTTTCATGGCTTTGTGCTGCTCCAACTGGTCGAGCTCTTTTAAGGCAAAGGCGGTGCCTTTTACACGTGCCAGCACCACACTCCTGTTCAGTGCCGCTACGGGCGAAGGGAACAATCGCATCTGCGTGTCGTACAGGGCCAGTAACCCCTGCCAATCAGTCGCCGCAAAGGTGGGAGCTATGCAATGGTAGTAGGCCATGCCGGCTTGTATGTGGTATTCCGATACGGTAACATCATCAGCCGCTAACGAAAGGTGGTAAATGCCGGTTTGTATCATGCTGTTGTTCCACAACGAACGGTCTTGCGCTTCGAGGGTAAGCAACTCTCCCTGGGCGTTGGCACGTGCCTCCAGGCGCGAGCCTTGAAAATACATGAGGGCCAACAAAGCATGTACTACTGGTTGGTTGCACAACTTATGCTCACTCAGCAGTTCGCCCAGCCGAATGGCTTCTACACACACATCATCTTTCACCAGCCGATCGCCCGAAGTAGCGTTATAGCCTTCGTTAAACAGCAGGTAAATTATTTTAAGGGCCAGGTGCAACCGTTCTTCTAACGCTTTGCCAGTGGGTACCTCCAGCCGACTTACTTTTGCTTTTAAGGTGGCTTTGGCGCGGGTGTAGGCTTTGGCCACAGCATCTTCTTTTTTCAGCAAGGCGGCAGCTATTTCTTCTTTGCCAAAGCCACCTACCAGCTTTAGGGTAAGTATAATGCGGTTTTCTTCCGAAATGGCGGGGTGGCAACAGGCAAAAATCATGCGCAACTGATCGTCTTTCAGCTCCGAATCGAGTACCACATTTTGCATAAACGAGTTGTTGTGCAACTCCTCCCCTATGGCCTCCGTTTTGGCTTCGCGACGCAGGGTATCAATCAACTTGTTTTTGGCCACCCGAAAAATCCACCCCGAAGGGTTGGCAGGCACCTCGGCAAAGGGCCATGTTTGCATGGCCTTTACCAGGGCTTCTTGCACTGCATCTTCAATGTATTCGATGTTTTTGGTGCCGTATACGCGGGTAAGGTGCGCCACCATTTTACCATACTCGTGGCGAAACAAGTGGTCGAGGGTGGAACGGGTGGTGTTGGCTACCATAGTTTTGTAGCTTCAAAGTAAGAAATTGCCCCCCTTGTATTCATGCAAGGCTTCAATATTCCATCGAAAGAATTTCACGCACTTCTACGCTACCGTCGTACACGTGTGTAGGGCATCCCTTAGCAATTTCAGCTGCACCAGCCAGGCTATCGGCATTAATCACCAGGTAGCCACCCACCACTTCTTTACCCTCTGCAAAAGGGCCGTCGGTTAACAAGTTACCGCCACCCGATACAATGGTGCCCTCTGCTGCCAACGGCAGGCCATCTGCCAACGCTCCAGAATCGGCCAATTCCCTCATCCATGCTTTCCACTTTTTTACATGTACTTCCATCGCTTCTGGCGATTCCTGTAGCTCTTTGGCATGGCCACCACGAATCAAAAACAAATACTTTGTCATCTTTCTTCTTTAAGATTTATACTTGTGCATTACATCGAAAGGATTTCACGTACTTCTACATTACCATCGTGCTCGTGCACCGGACATCCTTTCGAAATTTCGGCCGCTGCAGCCAGGCTATCGGCATTAATAATGAGGTAGCCGCCTACAATTTCTTTGCCCTCGGCATAAGGGCCATCGGTTACCAGGCTACCACCGTTCGATACGGTCATGCCATCTTGTGCCAGGGGCAAGCCATCTACCAGGGTTCCGGCCTGTGCCAGTCCGCCCATCCAGGTTTTCCATTTTTCCATGTGCTCTTGCATCTTTTCTGGCGATTCTTGCAATCTTCTGGCGTCGCCACCGCGAATTAAAAACAAATACTTCGACATTTTTTTTTGTGTTTTAATGTTCGTAAAATATACAATTATTTGGCCTATGCGTATTGCATCGACTCGTACTCAAAATACTTTCTTAGCAGGCCTATTTGCCCAATGTGGTAAGCCTCGTGGTGCGCAAAAAAGCTCAATACACCCCGGTAAGTAGGGTCGGGAAATGGCACTTGAAATGGTGCCGGCCCATTGAGTTGCTCTTCGGTAAGCTGGCTCAGCCCGGCAATTAATGCCTCCGATACTTCGCTCCACTGCGCAGTAAGTTCGGCCATGGTGGGATAGGTGGTGTTTTCGTCAAACCCCTTGCCTTTAGCAAACAGTTCGGGGTATGGCTCTTGCAGCTCCAGCCCTACCAGTGCCGCCATGGTGTAGCGGGTAGATACCAGGTGGCCGGTAAGCCATGCCATGTGGTTGGTGTTGCCATTGGTACGCACGGTAGCATGGGCATCGGCAATGCCTGTGGTTACATTGTTAAACAACCCCGTTTGCAGTTTCATCATATCGATGATGGGGGTTAAGGTGGTGTTGGTGAGTGTTTCCATTTTTTAAGTGTTTGAATTGTTTAATCGTGTTAATTTTTGGTGTGTTTGTAAGGATGACGAACAAGGGATGGAAAAAAGGACAATGGGGTGGGATAAGGTGATGTGAAGGAGGTGTTAAGGGCGACGTAAAGGAGGTGTTAAGGGCGACGTAAAGGAGGTGTTAAGGGGAATAAGGTGCCTGGCGGCAGAGGGTGAATGGGAGATGGGATGCCTAACGGCAAAGGGAATAGGGTGACGTGAGGGACGTGTTAAGGGGAATGTTATGGGGTGATGTTAAATGGAAGATGGTAAATGCGAGGGATGATATGAAATAGCGCAACGTCCTTGCGAGGCAATACGGTAGTATTGGCGAAGCAATCTCCCGATACACATTCGCTGTTCATCGGGAGATTGCTTCGTCGTCCGCCTAAGGCGAGACTCCTCGCAAAGACGTAACGCTATTGGGGTTTGGTGGTGTGTAGGGGGGAAATACCCCGAACATAGGGTGAAAGCACCCCGAATATAGGTGCAAAATAACCCGATTATAGGGTAAAAGCACCCCGAGTATAGGTGCAAATTACCCCGATTATAGGGTAAAAGCACCCCGAACATAGGTGCAAAACACCCCGAACATAGGGTGAAACTACCCCGGGTATAGGTGGAAAATACCCCGAATATAGGGTGAACATACCCCAACTATAGGTGCAAATTACCCCGATGATAGGGTGAACATACCCCAACTATAGGTGCAAATTACCCCGAATATAGGGTGAAAGTACCCCGAACATAGGTGCAAATTACCCCGAATATAGGGTGAAAGCACCCCGACTATAGGTGCAAAATACCCCGATTATAGGGTGAAAGCACCCCGAATATAGGTGCAAAACACCCACAGTGCCAATGTACCCACTATACAGTGCCAACCTACCCGTCCGGTCAGGCGGGAGTACCCACTAAAGGGTGGTAATGCACCCACTTTTGAGGGTAAAAGAGGGGATATTGGTGAAAATTGGTTGGGGTGGTGCCATTTTGGCAGGGAAAAGGTATTTTATTACGCTACACGTCAAAACAGCATCAAGACAACTACAGTATTTACATTGTGTTTTCAATTAATTTCCCTACCTTCAAATAACTAGTCAATTTCACAAAGCAATCTATACTTAATTATGGAGTTAAATGAAATATCTGCATTTCTAAAAAAACCTGTTGATAATCTTCTTGGATCTGCCAGCAAAGAGTTAAAACAATTATTTAAAAATCGGCTACTTGAATACCAAGTGGAGGAATACAAAAGAAATTATTATTCAAAAACCTTACTACATAGATCAGAACCTAAAGCATTAAACACATTTTACCAACCATTATTTATAAGAGTTGATGATACAGAGCATTACAATTCCGATAGAATTTCAACCAAGTCTGCTCCAAAACTCTTTGAAAAACATAACTATTTAACAATAATTGGTAGTGCAGGAAGTGGTAAAAGCACTATTATTAAATACTTATATACAAATTGTTTTGATGAAAACTATAAAATACCCATAAAACTAGAGCTTCGTTATTTGAACGAATATAACGGGACTTTGAATCAATACATTTTTGACGAAATATTTCACTTTCAGAAGCTAGGTTTTTCAGGTACAATTATTGACCGAATGCTAAGTTCAGATGGATTTGTTTTCTTTTTTGATGGGTATGATGAAGTAAATTCTACAATAAGATCTAGAACGATTAAAGAGCTAGACAGCTTTGTTCAGAAATATCCTAAAAACAAATATGTTGTTACTTCTAGACCTTATACAAGTATCGATTTATTGCCGCTGTTTGTCAATTATTACGTTTGCGATTTGAATGAAAATGAAATTGCAGCCTTTGTTAGGAAACAAATACCAAAAAATGAGGAAGAACTTGCAAATAAGATAATTGAAGCTATTGGTAAAGTTGAAAATAGATCTTATGATTCATTCCTAAGCAATCCTCTATTGTTATCAATGTTTATTCTCACTTTTCAATCATACTCTGAAATACCCAAAAGAAGGAGTGAGTTCTATGATCAAGTTTTTGACACTTTATTTTCTATTCATGATAGTATATCCAAACTTGCATATGTTAGAGAAAAACAATGCGGCCTTAGTAAGGATCAATTTGAAGAAGTACTACAATTATTCTCTTTCTTATCATTTTTTGAAGAAAAATTTATTTTTCCACCAAACTACCTTACAGATAAACTTAATATCATTAAGTCAAAAAAGAAGACACTTAACTTTGATAACGAGAAAATAATAGATGATCTGCAAGTTGCAATTGGAATTCTTAATAAAGAAGGTATAGACTATACCTTTCCTCATAGGTCATTACAAGAGTATTTTGCTGCTTTATACATAAGCAAACTTGGGAAAGAAAATAAGGAACGACTATATCTAAAACTTAAGAAAGATATTGAACAGTTTTATAGAGGGTTGCTTAGGCGTGATCACTTTTTCTCTTTGCTTACAGAAATGGATTATAATGACTTAAGCATCAACGTCGCTATCCCTCTTGTAACCAGCATTTTAGAAACAGTTAAGACCTCCCCGAAAATAACAGACGAAATTGCTTATGTATGTTATGGTAGATTGTTACTTACATTTATTATTCTACTTAGAACGAGAGAATTTCATAGTGAAATTCACAATCAAGTGGTAGATGATGAAGTAAGATTTGTTTTTTATAGTAGTGAAACTAAAAACAATTTAGAATCCGATTTCTTCATACCTCAGGATAAAATTGAAGGCACAGACATCTTTGATAGATTGAATTTTCCCTTGATGAAAGAAAAAATTCAATTTTTCAAGGAAAATGGTGATAGAATCATATCTGCATTTATTGAAAATATTAACGATAGAGAAAAAAGTGATGAAGAGATCATAGATTTAATTGGCTAGAAAATCTTCTTGCAAAACAACCGCATTTTCACTATATTTATTATTCCTAAAAAATTACCGTCTATGAAGAATCAACTATCTTTACGAGCCCCGTATGGTTTGGCAGGAGGAAACAACTGCCAGTGCATGGTAATATGCATAGGAAACCTAAGCGGGGCTTTTCATTTCCTAAACTTATTACCAAATGAATCATCAACCCCTACAAGCCGAAGAATTTGGCCCCATGGCCCATTGCTTTAACGAGCAGTACGAAGCCAACCTGGTAAGTGTAATCCGCAAACTGGATAATGCCATTTTCTTGTTCCACTACCTCGATGAGGAAGAAGACATTCCCAGCCTGTTTAGGCGCAACACTACCCACACCCTACACCACATTAAAGAAAGCTTAATGCAAATGTACTACGAGCGCATGGGCTGGAAAGTAATAATGCGCAGTAAAGACGCCACCACTTTAGATCCTGATAGATCCTGATGTCATCCTGAACTTGTTTCAGGATCTATCAGGATGACATCAGGATGACAAAGTGGTGAAACAAAATAGCGCAACGTCCTTGCGAGGATGAGCAGCGCGAAGACGAAGCAACCTCCCGATACACATTTTCTGTTCATCGGGAGGTTGCTTCGCCAATACTACCGTATTGCCTCGCAAAGACGTAACGCTATTGGGGAGAGGTGGTGTATAGGTTTGGCTTCACCCTCATCATGCTTCACCCCCATTTCCCCTAACACGCCACACTCACATCCCCATCTCCCATCCACCATCTTACATCTCACATTTGCCATTTGCCATCCCCCCATTTCACATCCCCCCTACTTCTTAAATAGTTGTTAAATTTTCTTAAAACATTTCATTATTGGTTAACTTTAAACAGTTGGTGCGTAATTTGCAGTAACAACAAACGAATGAAGATGAAATTGATAGTAGGAATTAGAGTGGCATTGCTGTTGTTGGTAGCCAGCCTATCGGTACAACTGGCACAAGCACAGCCCGGCGATGCATACAAGCTGGAGTTTACCGTTAAAGGAGCCAAAGATACCACTGCCTACCTGGCCAACTACTACGGCAAACAGCTGTACTACCGCGATACCGCGCAAATAGATAGCAAAGGCTACTTTTATTTTGATGGCAACAAGCCCTTAAAACCAGGCATCTATGCTGTGGCCATTGCTGGCTCTAAGTATTTCGAAATTATTGTGAACGAGCCTACCATGGCCATGGAAACCGACACCGCCAACTTTGTGAAATACATGAAGGTGAAACAGTCGGAAGAAAACAAGGTGTTTTACGACTACATTCAATACATTGGCGACCAGAAGATAAAGGCCGAACCCATGCGCCAACAGGTAAAAGATTTGGGACCCAACGACCCGGCAGCCAAAAAACTGCAAAAGAAACTGGATGAGCTGGATGCGCAAGTGCTGGCCTACCAACACAAGCTCATAAAAAAACACAGCAATTTACTGGTGGGCAAAGTGGTGAGCATGTCGTTAGATGTAGAAGTGCCCAACCCACCCAAAGGCGTAACCGATACTGCCCTGTACCAACATTACTACACCCGCCAACACTACTTCGATGGGTTCGACTTTAACGAACCGGGCATTGTAAATTCGCCCATTTTCCACAACAAACTGGCGCAATTCTTTAACCGAACAGTTCCGCAACAGCCCGATACCGTTTTTAAAGAAGCATTGCGCCTGGTTAAAATGCTGGAACACGACCCCGAAATGTTTAAGTACGTAGTGCATTTCATTACCTACAACTTCGAAACCTCGAAGGTAATGTGTATTGATGCCGTGTTTGTATACATGGTAGATGAGTTTTATAAAACAGGCCGCGCTACCTGGATGGACGAAAAAAACCTGAAAACGGTGATTGACCGTGCCAACAAAATTGCCCCTACCCTTTGCCAAAACAAGGTGCCTTACTTAAAGTTACAAGATGTAAATGGAGAGTGGCACTCGTTGTACGACCAAAAAAACGAATATGTAATCCTCGCCTTTTGGGACCCTACCTGCTCGCACTGTAAAAAAGAATTGCCACGATTAAAAACAATGATGGCCAAATACAAAGAGCAAAAGGCCGACGTTGGCATTTTTGGGGTGGTAACAGAGTTTGAAAACAAAGACTGGCCCGGTTACATCAAAGAGCACGAGATCGACTGGTTGAACGTATCTGACAACCCCGAGTTTCCGAACCGGTTTCGTACTACTTTCGATATTTATAGCACCCCTAAGCTGTACTTGCTAGACAAAGAAAAACGAATCATTGCCAAGCAGCTCGATACTGAAGCATTGGAAAAAATGATTGATCACCTGTTAAAGCAACGGGAAGGTAAAGGCGATAACGGCCTTAACTAATTACCCCATTGGAGGGTTCTTGGGCGGACGCGGAGCATTTTCATCTCCCTTAAATACCACGGCAAACAAAAACAGCATGATGGCCGCTGCTACAAACAGCACAAACAGTGTAGAAATTGATTTCTTGAAGATGTCTTCAACCTGAATGATATCCCAAATCGCCAGGATAGATAGTACCGTAAAAAATACTACCATGAGCGATAAAATAATGGCTGATGCTTTTCTAATCATGTTCATAACCTACGTATTTAAGGTATTTAACCATGAAAGATAGCTTTTATTGCGCTATTTAAGCGGCCAATACTGTTAAAAAATGTGAAATATTACACGAGCGGTTATTCGGCAAATCGTTTAAGTTGGTCGCGATAGAAGGTCCATTCTGGTGTTTGCACTTCTTCGCCAATTTCAGCAATGCTGTACCATGGTGATAAGCGGTTGCCCGGATTTACCAGCACATGCATTTCTTGTGCAGGCATATAGCTTTGTGCCACCAAAAACACCTTGTTGCCTGCTGTATTTTCTGCTACATCCATTACCAACACTGCGTGGCCGGGGCTTCCCCCCTTAATAAATACATCGCCCACTTGTATTTGCGCTAATGGCACTTGTTGCAACTCTTTGGTAAGCGAGGCAGTACCTGCATACATAAAAATGTTATCCATGTACTTGCGAAAGCTGGTGTACGAATCGTTGCACGACGATGAGGCCACCCAACGCACATTACTTCCCTTTACCAACGGCTTGTACCCACTGCTCCACTTCTCAAAGCCCACCTTATCGCCCGAGGTGTAGTTAAAGTGTATTTGATCGTGGGCGTTGCTGGCATATAAATATTCAGCGCGCAAGCGCATAACAGCATCGGCACATTGTTGCAAATCGCGCTGCCCCACATCCAAATCAATTACCGCATGGTGAGCACTTTGATTCCACTTCAACTCCCCATCGTACAGGTGTACCGATGGTTTGCCCGGCTTTAAAGGAACATGGCGCAACCAATCGCCAAACGAACCAGCAGCTAAAGTGGTGCGTGTATACCCTGCCGGAGTGGGAATACGGTTGATTAGCGTGTTGCTTACCTCAAACGATTCGAGCCACGAACAGGTGTATTTTGTGCTGTCTGTTCCAGGCAATACTGCTGGTTCTTCTTCAGGTGCAGCCTGCTCAACAACAGGCACAGTATCTATAGCTGCATAAGGTTCTGTAACAGGTTCGGCATTGGTGCCGCAAGAAAAAAAGAGCAAGGCTGCTCCAAAAATACCGTAAAATTTCATGCTGTTTGTTTATGGTATAATGCGCTTTTAGGAAAAAGAAACAGGCCTTACTTTACGTTTTCTGTTTCTTCCTGCCATTGACGGGCAGTAATGCTTTTGCCATTTTTAAAGTGGTAGATGCCCACTTTAGAAATCGATTTGTGATAATCATCGGCCTTGTTGCCTTTTACTACAATGCGTCGGATAATAATCTTGTTGTTTTGCTTGTAGCTTTGCTCGGTAACACCTTGTGGATGCTCCTCAGCCAGTTTACCCAGGTAGTAAGCATCGTACGATTTTGGCGTTACAAAACGTTCGGCATTGTGCAGCACTTCTCGTTTTCCTTCACGGTCTTTAGAAGCTTCGTCTTCGCGCTGTGCTTCTGTTTTAGAAATATCTTCTTTATTGGTATTAATGCCTTCCAACGTTTCCTTAATCTTATCGCCCTCCCCTTCTTTAAAGTCGGCCATGGTGCTGCGCGTTTCTTGCACCTTCTTGTCTTCCTCTAAAATTTCTTCACGCTCATCGCCCATGCGGTCGGTTTCTGTATCCGAAAGGTCTACCTTGTATTTCTCAATATCGTCGGCATTGCCTTCTCTAAACTCTCCTTTGTCATCAAAGGTTTTCCACATCTCATCGCGATTCTTGCGCAATACCCTATCGGTTTCTATCACCTCTTTGGCTTCATCATCAATCCACTCTCCCTCAGTAGCCAATACTTCTACTTTCTTCTTGTCGATAGAAGCAATTAACCCTTCGTTGGTGCTTTTGCGCTCTTCGTTAAATTGGCTAATTTCTTTCTTCTCGGTAACAATATCGTCGTGTACCTCATCGCGCACTCCCTTTTCGTCGGTAATGCGTTCATGCTCCATGGTCAGTACTTCCTCTTTACGCTCTTCCAAAACAGGTGCCGACTCTTTTTCTTCTTCCTGCTTGGTTTTATTGAATTCCGAAGTTTCATCTTTTACCACTACCACATCATCGTTCGATAGCTTTATTTCCTGCTCATCGCGCTCAATACGGCTGCCTTCCAAATCGTAAATCCCTTCTTTGTATTGCGCTACATCTTTAGCCAGGTTTTCGCGGCTGTCTTCCTTTTCGTTGTGTTCTTGTGTGCGCTTTTCTCTAAACTCATCAAACCCTTCTGCCGTTACCACAAGCTCTTCCCCTTCATCATCTTCGCGGGTGGTTTCGGTATCCGAAACATCTTTCTTCAGTTTCGCAATGCGTGCATACTTATCGGCCTCTTCCTGGCGACGCAACTCTTCCATTAAACGCTCGGCTTCCGATTCCGACTTGCTATCTACCGTAGCACTACTAAAGCTGCGCTCCCAGTGCGATTGGTTAGCCAATGCCTTGGTTTGCTCTTTACGACGTTCTTCTTCTGCCCTACGCTCAGCTGCTAAACGAGCCGCTTCAGCCTCGTCGGCAGCAATTTTTGCTAAAATATCGTTGATCTCGTCAATCCTGTTTTGCGGGAATACTTCGCCCGGCTTTACACCCAATGCATTTTGGTAAGCCGATTTTGCATCGTTGTAGTTTTTGGCCTTAAACATTTTGTTGCCCTCAGCAATGTACGATTGGTACCGCTGCTCCTTCATTTCGGCTTTGCGTGTTTCTTCCGATTTACGGGCCTCTTCGGCCAACCTGGCTTCCTCCGCTTTACGAGCCTCTTCGGCCTCACGCTCGCGTCGCAACCGCTCTTCTTCGGCACGTTTGGCATCTGCTGCCGCTGCGGCATCGGCCGCCTCACGTTCTCTTCGCAACCGCTCCTCCTCTGCTTTGCGCGCTTCTTCCGATAAACGGGCTTCTTCGGCCAAACGAGCTTCCTCTGCCAATCGAGCTGCCTCAGCTTCTTGCTCGCGCTTCAAACGTTCTTCCTCGGCCAATCGAGCCGCTTCTGCATCCGAGCGTTCTGCCAGTATGCGGTCGATGTCCATTAACTTATCTTTCGGGTATTTCTCTAAAGGCTTCACGCCCAACGCATCGTTATAAGCTCGCTTTGCCGTTTCGTAATCTTCAGCACCAAAAGCAGCATCGGCCTTAGTAATAAAGTCGGTATATTGCTTTTCTACCCCTTCTTCTTCCGCCTTCTTAGCAAGAAGGTCGTTAATGGTAACCAACCTATCGGCCGGATATTTCTCTTCGGGCTTTACACCCAGTGCACTGGTGTAACCCGTTTTGGCAGCATCGTAATCTTCGATGTTAAAAGCAGCATCGGCCGCTGCAATAAATTCATTGTACTTGCGCTCTTGCTCCTCCTGCTCCGATTTGCTGGCAAGAATTCCATCTATTTCAGCAATCTTATCTTTAGGATACGATTCCTCAGGCTTTACACCCAACGCATCGTTATAAGCCTTCTTCGCAGCTTCGTACTGCTCCATGCCCAATGCCTTGTCGGCCTCAGCAATCAACCCGTTGTACTGTGTATCCAACGCTTGCTGGTCGGCAAGTGCTGCCAGTAGCCCTTCTATTTCAGTAATCTTTTCTTGTGGGTATGCTTCCTCAGGTTTCAAGCCCAATGCGCTGTTGTACGATTGTCGTGCTTTTTCGTAGTCTTTTGCTCCAAAGGCAGCATCGGCTGCAGCAATGTGTTCTGCATATTTTGCTTCCAGTGCTTCGCTTTCCAGCTTTTGGCGCTCTATCTCTGCCAGCAATTTTTCTATTTCACTGATCTTATCTTGCGGGTAGGTCTCTGCTGGCTTTACCCCAAGCGCTTCTGTAAAGGTGCTTTTAGCTGCTTCGTAATTCTCGGCACCAAACTCGCCATCGGCCTTGGCTATTAAATCGTTGTATTGCTTCTCCAAAGCCTCTTCTTCAGCCTTCTTCTTCGCCAGGTCAGCCAAAATACCTTCTATCTCCGTTAACTTGTCTTTCGGGTAGGTTTCTTCTGGCTTTACTCCCGAAGCTTCGTTGTAAGCCGTTTTAGCAGCCTCATAGTCGGCCGATTGGAAAGCCATATCGCCCTGGCTGATGAACTCGCTGTATTTTCTGTTTCGCTCTTCTTCTTCCTTCTGCTTTGCATCAAGCTCAGCAAGAATGCCATCAATCTCCGTTATTTTACCTTTGGGGTATGCTTCCTCAGGCTTTAAATCGAGCGCATTCTGATAAAACCCTTTGGCCTTGCCATACTCTTCGCCACCCAATGCCTGATCGGCTTTGGTAATGAATTCGGTATACCTGGCTTCTTTTTCTGCCGCTTCCTGCTCTTTACGAGCAATATCGGCCAGGATGCCATCAATTTCTTTGATCTTGTCTTGCGGATAAGCCTCTTCGGGTTTTATTCCTGAAGCATCGCCATAGGCTTTTTTAGCGACATCGTAATCTTCCGATTGAAATGCCTGATCGGCCGAAGCAATGAATTCGCTGTATTTTTTGTTGCGCTCTTCTTCCTCAGCTTTCTTTCGAGCAATTTCTGCAAGTATGCCTTCCAGCTCTGCCAGCTTTTCTTTGGGATAGGGCTCGCTAGGCATTACATCCTTCGCCTCGGTGTATAAGTTCCCCGCCTCTTCGTAGCTTTCTTGCTTCAACGCCTTATCGGCCTGCTTAATCAACTCCTTGTACTTCGCCTCTTTGGCCTTGCGTTCTTCCTCTTTGCGCTTTTCTTCCTCTTCTTTGGCCGCCAACTCTGCCGCCAATTCTGCTTCAATATCAGCCAACAGCTTGGCTTGTTCCTCCTCTTCCTTGCGCTTGCGCTCCTCTTCCGCCAATCGTTCTTCTTCAGCAATGGCATCGGCAATGGCTTTCAACTGGTCGGTAGGATAAGCCTCTCCCGGTTTTACCCCCAGGGCATCATTGTAGGCTTTCTTAGCAGCATCCCAGCTTTTAGCACCATAAGCCTTATCGGCCGCAGCAATAAACTTTTGGTATTCCTCTTCCTTCTTCTTGTTCTCCTCCGCATTTTTTTCCATCTCTGCCAGCAACTTCTGCGATTCATTCATCCGATCTTTCGGATACTGCTCGCTGGGCTTCATGATAGAAGCATCTTTGTAAGCACTGAAAGCACTGCCATAATCTTTCGAGGCAAACAAGCCGTCGGCCTTCTTGATGTATTCGTTGTACTTGCGATCTATCGTTTGATCTTCGGCTATCTTTTTATCAATTTCGGTAATTCTGTCTTTGGGGTACGACTCGTCGGGCTTGTATTTTAGCGCTTCCTGATACGATTTCTTAGCATTGGGGTAATCGCCCGAGTTAAATGCCTGATCGCCTTTTACAATGGCTTCATTGTACTTTCCTTCAGCAGCCATTTGATCTTGAATGAAGCGATCTGCTTCCTCCATTTTTTGCTTAGGGTAGGCTTCTTCAGGCTTAATGTCAGAAGCATTTTTATACAAACTTTTGGCGTAGCCGTAATCTTTCGAGGTAAATGCTTTATCGGCCTGGGCAATCAGTTCGGTGTATTTGCGCTCTTGCTCGCGCTTGCGGTCTTCTTCCGCTTTTTTCTTTGCCTCAAGGTCGGCCATCAACTGGTTGAGCTTTCGCTTGATGGACTCTGTATACTGCATGTCCCAGCCGATGGAGCCGGTATTGGGATCGTACTTCGCCTTTCCAATGGGTTGGTTCAAAATAGATACATCCAGGTCTTCTACCTCTTCAAACAAAGTCATGTCGATGAACATATCGAAACCACCGCGTTGATCTTCTGGTGGAATACCTCTTGTATCGATGCTTACTTTTTTAGAAACGTGGCCTGGCTTAGAAAATGTGAGGGTATAAGCAAAACCAAAATCGATGTTGAATTCAAACTTACCATTGGCTCCGGTAGTCGTTTTCCCGCCATTGGCACCTCCTTTACTTACCGATACCGTAACGCCATCCAACTTTTTCCCCGACTCTACCGATTTCACCACACCATAAGCCACTACCACATCTTGCGCCATAGCAACAACACTTAGCAGAAGCATAAAAATCCCTAGTAGGAATGTCTTCCAAAACCGATATATCAGCGAATGTTTGATATGTACCTGTACACTCAACAAGTAAAAAAGTTTAATTCAAACCAAGAAACTTACAAATATCGTTAAAAAACCTTACAGATTAAAGAGGAGCAGTACTAAGATACTACAAAAATTTATGCGGGGAGATGGGCCGTCCCCAACTTTTTTTAACAATCCTGTTGTTCATATTTGGAGTGCGTTTAACAGATTGCTTCATTCTTCTCTCATCATAACTCCACTTTAGGGGTATTTATTGTTTGTTTTTCCAGTTAATTAATTGCCTGACTTTGTGGGAAAAACCTATTTTTGTTGCGGTTATTTTTCATCATCAACAAAACTTAAACACATGGCTAAAATTGTAGTATTGGGCGCAGGAATGGTAGGAAGCGCCATGGCAATAGACCTTGCCGCAAACCATGAAGTGACCTCTTGCGACATCAACGCTCAGTTGTTAGAGCAACTCAAAAGCAAGCATAACATCAACACCATTCAGTTCGATATTTCTGATAAAGCCGAATTAACAGCGGTGATAAGCAATTTTGATTTGGTGGTATGTGCTGTTCCAGGGTTCATGGGGTTTGAAACACTACGCGCCATTATTGAAGCAAAGAAAAATGTGATCGACATCTCTTTCTTTCCCGAAAATTCGCTGGAATTGGATGAATTGGCAAAAGCCAATGGGGTAACAGCTTTGGTGGATATTGGTGTGGCTCCAGGCATGGACAACATCATTCTTGGGCGATACAACGAAACCATGGAGCTCGATTTCTTTGAATGCCTGGTAGGTGGGCTTCCTAAAAAGAGAAAATGGCCATTTGCCTACAAAGCCCCTTTCTCTCCGGTAGATGTTATTGAAGAATACACGCGCCCGGCACGTTATGTAGAAAATGGACACATTGTTACCAAACCGGCCTTATCAGATCCCGAATTACTGGAGTTTGATAAAGTAGGCACGCTAGAATCGTTCAATACCGATGGGTTGCGCTCCATCATCTACACCATGCCTCACATTCCTAACATGAAGGAAAAAACCCTGCGCTACCCCGGGCACATCCAATTGATTCAAGCCTTGAAAGCCTCTGGTTTCTTTAGCGAAGAAAAAATTAATGTAGGCGATGCGACTATCGCTCCACTCGATTTTACCTCGAAAGTATTGATCGACGAGTGGAAGTTACACCCTGAAGAAGAAGAGTTTACCGTGATGCGTGTTACAGTAAAGGGCAAAGAAAATGGGGTGTACAAAGAAATAGTGTATCATCTTTACGATGAATTTGATGCCGCCACTAAAACATCGTCGATGGCCAGAACCACAGGATATACATGCACTGCCGCTGCCAACATGTTTTTAGAAGGATTGTTTACAGAGAAAGGAGTGTTTCCCCCCGAATTGGTAGGAAAATACCCACAATGTTTCGACTACTTCATCAACTACCTGGGCGAACGTAACATTGTTTACCGCAAAGAAGAGAAAGTGCTGGAAGCCACTACGGCTTAGGCAATAAATCGCAATACCAAAACCCTTTAGTTGCCGACGGTGGATGTACATCGTCGGCAATTTTTATTTCAAGCGGACGGTACACCTTCTCTCCTACCGCATAAGGGATGGTAAACTTAAAAATAGGCCCCTGGTAAGCAAACGAATGGAACTCACCATTTTCGCCACAAGGGTCCACGCCCTCAGGTAAATTACACACAAAGGCAGCATCAATCACTGCTCCTACATGCCGCTCATTCAATTGCGCATCGTTTACACAACAGGTAATGGAAGCAAAACCCAGGTCGATAAACTCGTGCACCAATGCCCTTGTATCTTGCTGCCAAAGTGGGTAATGCCCTTTCATGCCCACTTTAGCCAGGTTGTTATCGCGATAAGCACGCAGGTCTTCTAAAAAAATATCGCCAAATACTACTGTTTCAATACCTTCCGATTTGAATTGAAGCAATGTTTTTTCCATAGCTTGCTCATACTCTTTATTGGTACCTGCACTTACATAAACTTTTACCAATGGTATGCCAATAGCAGCTACTTGCAACTCCAACAACTCCTCCCGCACACCGTGCATTGAAATACGCTCGTAATCCTTGTTCAAAGTGGTGAGTAAATAACGCACGTTAAACGCATCCGAATTCAACACTTTATGCAAGGCCAATGCAGAGTCTTTACCGCCGCTCCAACAAAAAACAACATCAGTCATAAAAAACTACTAACCAGTTATTTAAAATTAATTACATTAACTTTTAATCAAAGTAAAAGAATCCAGGGATAATTCCAGCCTTAAACGAATCTACATAGGCCGCATTTACCCCATACCTCCACACCACCCCCTGTTGCACATAATCAACAGCATCGGCCACATAAACCTCCTCCGTTTTAGGATCAATTCCTAACCCATAAAGCAGCCTCCCTCCAGCAAGAATAAATGGACTACCCGGTAATGCATTGGCCAGGGTATTCATCTTAAAAACATCTTGATTCAGAAAGTACAAAGTGGTTCCTTCGGCATTTATTTGCAGGTTTCCTGGCGACGCATTGATGTTAGCGAAGGTAAATGATTGCTCAATAACCAGGCTGTTAGGGTTGATTCGATACAGCACTGGTTGCTCTTCCGATACCCCTCCATCGCACAACACCCACAACTTATCATTACCGTCAACCACCATGCTATTAGGGGTTTTCGACAATACAATGGTATCTGTAACCACATCTAAGTTAGGGTCTATCACAACTACATAATCTGCACCCTTATTGGCCACAAACACTTTGTTACTGGCCATAAGCAACGCCTCTGTCCAACCATTTACAGGAATTTGCCCTTGCAATTGATGCGTCGTTAAATTAATGATGCTCACCCCATTGCTGTATAAATCAGTAACATAGGCCTTGCCTGGCGATATCCCAAGAAAGTAACGTGGTGAGTTCAAACCAGTGATGGTAGCTACGCTCGAAAAACTAGCGGTATCTACCACTTCAATCTTCCCGGAGCTATTTACCATGATGTAATAATTGGCATTAAACTTTACCATCGATTGTGGCACATCGCCCAATGGCACCCCATTAACTCCCTGAAATACCGAAGAGGTAACCTCTTGTTCATTGGGCTGGTAAAACGATACCGATCCGTTGCCCCACATAAAATTGCCTTCATTCACTATATACACCCCTCCTGCCGACAGCTCCACCTCCTCCAGGTAGTGCTGGGGGCCCACCTCTTTCTTGTTGCAAGCCAACAAAACCAGGGCAATTGCTATGTACAGTAGTTGTTTCATGGTTCCCATCGGTAATTAATAATTACACGATAATGCCTTCCAGGCATTGGTCGATAAGCAATAACCTGGTACGCTTCATCGTATAAATTTCGTACCTCAGCACTAATGGTAAGCACATGCTTTTTTTGCTGTATGCGCCTCCCTATTTGAAGATTGGCCGGAGCGAAATAAGGCATGTAGGCAATGTTATCGGTAGTTAAATAGGCCTTGCCTGTATACTGATGGTTGTAACGGGCGAAATACTTTTTCCATGCTACTACTGCATTGCCACTCAATTTGTGTTGGGGCACATAAATGAGCTGCTTCCCTTCTATCGAAGGCGCGTGTGCCGAGGCTTTGTTAATGGCATTTACATAGGTGTAAGCGGCATTGAGCGCTACTTTCATACTCCCTAAATAAAATCCTAATTCATTAACTACTTCAATGCCTTTATTTTCTACCTCCAATAAATTTTGAGGTGCCCAAACCCCATCAGCATTGGGCAACCACTGAATCCAATTGGTTACTGTTGAGTAAAACCCGGTAACTTCTAAAGAATAAGGTGTTCCATCACCATAAATTACTCCGCCCTCGGCACTCCACCCCTCTTCGGGGCGCAATTCAGGGTTTCCTCCTAGGTTCCAGTACAAATCATTTAAGGTAGGAGCCCGGTAGTTTTTTGAAATATTAATTTTAACCCCAAATCTCTCTGATTTTTCAAGCCAATAGCGCATTCCCAAAGAAGGAGCAAACGGACTTGCCTTGCCATCAATCATTTCTTGCCTTGCCATAAGGGTGAGCAACAATTGTTGCCCAATGTTTTGCTCATAATTCACAAATAAAGCTGCCCGGTCTTGTACCTTTACTTCATCAAAACCGGATGATAGGGCTTGATCGTGATCGTAAAATGCTGCCGCAGTATAAGTAGTCGATTTGCCGTAATGTTTTAACCGATATTGACTTTTTGAAGAGCGGGTATCAACTTCCGATTGCAATGCCGCATCAGGATCGGTATACGTTAACTCATCGCTAAGTAAGGCTGTTTTAAACTGGTGGCGCCACCTCCCCTTTGCCCTGCTCCATTCTAACATCGACTTAAACGAAACATCCGTTTGTGTTGCTGTACCCGGTGCAATAGTCATGATAGTAGGAATGGCACGATCGCTATTAAAATACCACAAGCGTGCCGATACCTGGTCGTGCATTCCTATTTTTCCATACACCTCCTGTACCGCACCCCACTGCTTATAATTGGCATTTGCCAGGTTTACTGTTGGAGTTTCCTGTTGAGTAAAGTCGCGATAAGGATAATCGTTTTCCTGTTGTTGCCAAAGTAACTTACTTACTCCCTGCCATTTAGAAGTGCCATAACGGGCTTTGAGTCCACTTTGCATTTCTCCATAGCTCCCTATTACTTGCTGCAACTCTACCTGAGCTCTTCCCCACTGAGGCAAGCTGTTTAGCTGCAACCCTCCACCCAAACCACCAGAGCCATCTACCAAACTTCCTGAACCATAGTGCAATTCTGCCTCATCGATAAGCCAGGCAGGCAATTGCGCCACATCTATTTGCCCCAATGTTGGCGAATTAACAACCACCCCATTCCAATAAATTTGAGTGTGGCTGGCTCCGGTTCCCCTAATCGATAAGGTAGCCAGGCCGCTTTGTCCGTAAGATTTTACGTACACCGTAGACTGGTTGGTTAACACTTCGGCCAGATTAGTAGGTGCATTAATGCGCAACAAGCTATCGAACACCAAACGTTTGTACGGTTCTGTTACCGTGATTCGCGCCTCTACATTAAACTCTTTCAATTGCAAAGTATCATCTTGCCCTTGAACAAGCATTGGCAAACACCAACTAACAACAATAATGAACCATTGTTTGCTCACACTAACGCTTTATTACTTTACGCACGCTGCTTCCTGCATCAGTAGACAACCTCAGTAAATAAATTGCATTGTCGAATTGTGTCATGTCTAAGGCAGCGTTAGAGTCGCTAAAATGCTGCTTCAGTACTTCTCTACCACTCACATCATAAAGTTGTGCGGTAAATGGCAAATTCGACTCCATTTGTATGAATAACCTTTCCTTTACCGGATTAGGGTAATGATAAAACTCCGGAACGGCAGTAGCCTCATCCACTCCAATGCTTTGAAAATGAATCACACCAACCGCATCCAGGTCAAACCCTCCGGTGGGGAAAGGTGTTGGCCATGGATCATTAACTGCGTGGCCCTGCGCATCGTACGTAGCATAACCATCATCAACGCTACCCACCACATCCACAATTCTTACATGTGTAACACCATTCACATCCAGCCCTGCTAATCCTACTAATACCTCAAGATCAAATGGCACACCATAGTTGGTAATGTATTTTCCAGCCAGGTGGTTTAAATTGGTAGGATCTACTGATCCAAAGCCACCAACCTGCGTTGTAGTATCGGTAAGTGAAGTTGCTGGAAAGCGAAAGAAATTAGTGCCATCTGAGCTCACTTCTACAAAACCCAATTCAAGAAAAGAAGTGAACCCATTTTCAAAAACAGCAAAATCGGGGCCCGAACCATTTTGAATGACTCCATCAAACTGGAGGGTAGCCATTCCTCCATCACCAAGGCTAACTACTCCGTTTGCCCCAGCTTGCAAGGTGCCATCAACAGCTGTTCCGGCAGAAGCATTTCCAGCCCCTGGGTCATTGATATTCATAGGGCCCCGAACCACCTCGCATTGAGTGGCCCACCCTACAAATGCCGATGAATCTTTATGCATGGCCATTGTTCCTGGCTGGCCAGCCTGAGGAGCGTATGGCCCTTGAGCAACAGCGATGTTACAACATATGCTTACAACAATCAATAATAAAATTCTACTACGCATGGCCTAGTGTTTTACAAATGGCTTAGCTACCACATTACCACCCGCACGCAACGTTATTACATACCACCCTCGCGAAAGGTTGACTATTTCAATACGTGAGCGCCCTTGAAGTGACGACTCATACTGCACTACTTTTCCTGCCACATCTAATACCTGAAGGTCGTAATGGTCATCACCGTCAAAAACCACATTCAACCAGTCGTTTGCTGGATTTGGATAAAGACTGAAATCAAACGCCTTATCAATTTCAGCAATGCCTGTACTTAAGCGATAATCAATGGCTATTCCTTCATTAGAAACATGCACCGGAATAGAATCTATAATGGTACCTGAACCATCATGAATATAGGTAGTGCCGTATACAGAATAATCTGTTTTATTCATGTAATAATGGTCGTTAATGTTGTCGTAAGCCCCTACTACATAGGTATCTGAGAAAAGAGCCGGCTGAACGAATGTGTAGTTGGATAAATCATACACTCCAACATTCCCATTAAAGCTAGCCCTTAATAAAGAAGCATCGATGCCAATACCACCATGAACGCCTATAGAAGTAAACGTAGTAACTTGAGTAAGGGTATTGTAGGTAGCCAGGTTACCAGTAGTTTCGCAAATGGCATAGATTGTAGTTCCATCTGCATATATTTTCTTCACTCCGGCACCAGCCGTATCCAATTCAATGTTACGCACAAAGGTTTGCGTATTCATATCAATTACAGCTATGTATCCCAGTGTATCATCAAAACAACCATATGGAGGGCAATAATCGATCGTACCCGGTGCATTGTGTGCTGCATACAACGTATCGCCAACAATAACTGTAGCGTATACGGTATTGGTAACTTCAGGAATTGAAAATAGCGGAGCCAAATTACTTTTGTCGAAAACCGCCACGTAATCTCCTCCTCCAAACCATTTGCCAACTACCACATAGTTTCCTTCAATTGAAATAGACTTGATGCCTTGAAAGTAAGCTACAGCTTCACGTTGGTAGGTGTTAAGGTTGTACTTAATAACCGAATCGGCAGCAGCCAGATAAGCATAAGGAGCAAGCGGATCAATAACTACGCCCTGAACTCCCTCCACTTCAATAGTATCAAAAACCGTGTATTGCTGCGTTCCAGGATCATAAGCCCCAATAGTTGCTCGATCGGCAAATGGAGGGCCTCCAAATTCAAATTGCCCTCCATTAGCAATAATAACCTGATGAACATAAGGTGTTTGTGCATTGGTAGCATCACAATTTAATAATACAGCAACAATTGCGACAAACAATGTTGCTAACATACTGTGCATTTTCATACATTTTGTTTTAAAGGTGTTACAATTTGTAAGCCCTTGGAACATAGATGATAGCGGTGAAAATAAATGCGTCTACATCTTTGCTTTTATCCCGAAAGCCTTGATTTAAGTTGTGAAGGGCAGGTCTTCTGACTTACTCACTTTAAACGCCTTCCCGTTGTTAAACAGTGGCAAGAATGTTTAAAGATGGATTGAGCTTACAGCTGCGGGAACAGTTCAGGATTTACACCCGATTCCCTTTTAATTCTGAAACACCGTAATGCGTTCCAAAAACCAATCACACCGCAAAAGTAGCAATTTACTTGAAGGGAGGTGAAATAGAATAAAATAGTTTGATGGCATTTGCCCTATAAAAAGATCCCCCCGGAGTAGTCTACACCGCCGGAGGGATTTCTATTGAATAATCTGCCTACTCTTATTGAGCGACAGGCAGTTCGATAATGTATCTGTTTTGTTGATTGCAGCGCAACATTACACTTTCAATGTGGTCAATTGCCTCTTTTTGCTCATACTTAACCGATTGACGTAATAACACACGATCCCATTCACCAGCAGGTGGTCGAAGGTTAACATATACAATTAACTGCGAAGGAATAATTCCTTGAGGAATAGCTTTAATCAACTCCAATTCGAATCCTTCGCCTGGCACCGGCAATTTTCCTTCTACCACTAGGCTTCTTCCTTCCTCATTATGAGCGAAGTAGGCTTTTAAGTCTTTTTTAAGGTCATCAATATCAACTGCGTTACGCTGCTCCTTAATCACTGAAGAAAACTCCTCTAACGAAGTCGTCAACACCTTATCTCGTTCAAATTCATGAAAGTGATTCTCCGGATATTCTGAGATGGTTATGATCTGCCTGGCCTCCCCATTCTTACTCATTACATACCCCTTCCAAACACGTTCTTTTCCTGAAATAATGGTAGCCATCTCCCCTTTACCGGTCTCTGCCACTAAATGTGCAGCAACCTTCTTGTCTCCAAGCATTACAATCATTTTAAATCGCTCCATAGCTATACTTAACTAATTAACAGCTGGTTAACCCGAATACTTATTGCGGGATATTATTCCCTTTTCGATTGAACCCAACTACCAACAATCAAATCTGCGAAGTTCGCAAGGAGTAAACAAGCGTAGAAATACGCAAAATTATCTTTACGTAGTTTTACGCTTTTTTATAGGTGTTTTTACGCAAAAAAAATCATAACACACTGTATTAAAGTAAAATACAAACAAACACATCCGTTAAAAAATACTTTAGAACAATACTTTATTTGTTCCCAGGTATTTTTTTTCATCATGGTAGTAGCAAGTGAATCAAGGGGTTATTGCATTGTTAATCGAAATTCGAATTATTTACCTGAATCTTTATGAGTATATTCACGTATTCTACTAAGTATTTCTACCCAAATTGATGATGAGTAATTACCGCAAACCCTTGCCCAAAACACTCATTATCAGTCGAATAAAATAGCGCTGCTGTTTATTGGAAAACGAACAAGTATTCGAAACACGAATGGAGTATTCGATTTTGATATAATTTAGTTGCAAACAATTTATTTATTAACCTTTTAAAATTTAAGTATTATGGCTTTTGATGGTACAGAAGGTGGTTCTATGAATCACAGCACAGCGGCAGACTGGACTGAAAATTACAGGGACACATTTCCCAATGCAACCAAAGCACATTTCTTTGGCAAAGACATCATTAATGACATCTTGAATCAATCAGGGTGCATGGGCATTCGTATTTATTATGCTATTGATGATAAAGACAAACCAAAATTAATTCTTGTTGGAGCAGATGCGAATGAGGCGGACATGATTGCTTCAAGTCAAATTGTAGCCGATTTTGGAATGCCCTGCCCTAGCAATTGTGACAATGACAGCTCATTGAATGGGTAAAGTACGGCGAATAGAAAAGTATGCTATCTTTGAACCTTAATCGAGTATAGTATCTGGATAACTAACACTGATTAACCATTAACTTATTATTGTACATATCCGTTTCGTCGGTCCTTCTTCCTGCAATAATTGGTTTAGTTAAATTCAGTAACCTCTCTAAAATACTTAAAACACTCGGCATATTCCTATTTATCGTAATTCCAATTGAGGGTACTGCAACCTATCTCGCACTTAATAATATGAACAATTTAACATTGCTTCATGGTTATACAATCATCGAATTTACCTTCTTGAGTGCTATGTTTTATCAATCGTTTGATCATAAGTCATTACGAAAAAGTACTCTGGCATTAATTGTTGCATTTTCAGCCTTTGCAATTGTTAATGCCTTTTTCATACAGGGTATTGATCAATTAAACTCTTATTCTCGAGGAACCGAATGTGTGCTTATTATATTGATGTCGTTGGCTTATTTCTATGAGATATTTAAAGGAATGAAAATTTTGCGGTTAGAGCAACATCCAATGTTTTGGGTAACTACTGGTGCTTTATTATACTTCTCTGGCAATCTGCTACTATTTCTCTTTTACAGAAGTGATATGTGGGCCATCATACATTCTGTTCTTAATATCATATTAAATGTTTGCTTTGCAATTGCAATCCTGAAGGATGCAAAAAAAAGAAATGAATCATGGAATCAGCCGCATGGGATCCAACCTTAGTTGCAGGCATATTGGGCATGTCGTTACTGGCATTCGCCATTATCTTGTTCATGTTAATCTATCAACGTAAGCTTGTTAGTCAACAGCTTCAAGTGCAACAAATGGAAGCAAAACTGCAGAAAGAACTCGTAAATGCCGCCATACAAGCGCAAGAGAAGGAACGCAAACGAATAGCACAAGATTTACATGATGAAGTTGGTGCCATGTTATCTACAGTAAAACTGAGTTTAAATAGTTTCACTAAAAATACCGATAATGAAGTAGTACAAAGGGCACAAGAAACCAAATCATATATCGACGAAACCATCACAACAGTGCGAAATATATCTCGCGATCTTCTTCCGGCAACCCTCGAGCGACTTGGCTTAGGAGATGCGTTGGAAGAATTGTGTGAAAAACTTGATTCGCCTGAAACACGTGTACAGTTTCATCAAATGAATGAAGTGACTCGATTTGCTCCTCAAAGCGAATTGGCATTGTACCGAATTAGCCTCGAACTGATAAACAATGCTATAAAACACGCCAATGCTTCTGAAGTAAATGTAAGCATAACTCAAACCGACCAACTCCAGCTCGTAGTAGAAGATAATGGCGATGGATTTGATTATGAAGCGGCCAAACAAAAGCCTTCTAGCGAGCTAGGTGGCTTAGGGTTAAAAAATATTGAGAGTAGAATAAACTTTATTGGAGCAGGCATTCATTACGATTCTATTCCTAAAAAGGGAACTAAAGTGACGATTACACTTCACATACCAAATCAAAATCACTAAATTACCAGCCATGGCTAAAATAAAACTCATGATTGCTGACGACCATGTTCTCTTTAGAAGAGGCATGGCATCAATTATCAAAGAGTTTGATGGAATAAGTTTGATTGGAGAAGCCAACAATGGTGTTGAGCTACTTGAAATTGTAAAAAAACGGCAACCTCAAGTCATCTTGATGGATTTAAAAATGCCTGAAATGGATGGTATAGAAGCCACCAAACACATTCATTTCAAGTATCCAGAAATAAAAATCATTGTTCTTTCGATGTTCAGTGATGATAAATTTATTCTTCACCTTATTGAAAGTGGAGCAAGCGGCTACCTGTTAAAAAATGCAGAGCCAGATGAGGTGGAAGATGCAATCTATGCCGTACTGGATAATGGCTTTTACTTTAATGAATTTGTTTCTAAAGCTATGCTCACCGGGCTCATTAACCGCAATAAAATTAAGCCCAACTTCAATACCGACATTAACTTAACCGATCGCGAAACAGAGGTGTTGAGAATGATTTGCGAAGAATTGACCAATGTAGAGATTGCTAAAAAACTCTACCTCAGTGCACGTACCATTGAAGGATATAGAAACAGTTTACTCAGTAAGATTGGTGCTAAAAACACAGTTGGGTTGGTAATGTATGCTGTAAAAAGCGGCCTGGTAGAATAAGTACCGACCATTTCTTTTTTTCAATTCATTTATCTTTACAGCACAAAATCGTTGCTTTGACACGAACTGTATTAACATATGGACTATTGCTTGGTGCTACCCTTGTAGCACTAAAAATGATAGAATACTCCTACTTCTCATTTCGCCTGTCGCTCGACATTTACCTGGGAATCATTGCCATAGCTTTTTTAGGAATAGGCATTTACGCTGGGCTCAAGTTCAGAAAAAAGGCCATTCCCCCTTCTGATACAGTTGAGGCTAAAATTGATGAAGAGATCATTAAGGAACTTGGATTAAGTAAACGAGAAATGGAAGTGTTACAACAAATTGCTGAAGGGCACAGCAATCAGGAAATCGCAGATCGCTTATTTGTGTCATTAAACACCATTAAAACACACATCAACAACATCTACACTAAGTTAGATGTGAAACGACGAACACAAGCTGTATCGAAAGCAAAATCTCTAAAAATCATACAATAATAACCCAATCATACTTTAGTAGTACCCCATTTTTTCTTATTTCATACTTTAGCATGAGTGGCACACCAACACTTACCCTTTACTTTGTTTTGAACACTAAAACACATTCAAAATGAAAAAAATTGCATTAAAGTATGGCAGCCTTGGGGGCTTGGTTATGGTAGTACTCATTATGATTCCGCACTGGATATTAGGGGTGCCAGGTAAAGATTACAACTTCACTACTGGTGAAGTACTCGGATATGCAGCGATGATATTATCGCTATTAGGCATTTTCCTTGGTGTAAAAAGCTATAGAGATAAGCAATTAAACGGAATCATTAGCTTTAAAAAAGCCTTTTCCGCTGGCCTACTCATCAATGGAATAGCCTCCTTTATTTTTGGGTTGTATACCTTTTTTCTTTTTGAATTCATTATGGGAGATGAATACGTAGAGAGCATCTACAACTATTACGTAGATCAAATACAAAAAAGTGGAGCTTCGCAAGATGAAATTGCTTTACAAATGGGTCAGATGGAATCGATGAAAGGAATGATGGCAAACGGGGTATTCCAGGGAGTTGTTATGTTTTTTACTGTATTCTTGATAGGGCTTCTTATCGCATTACTTTCGGCAGCTATTCTTAAAAAGCAATCACACCAACCGGTCAAAACTGAGTAATAACTCAGAAACAATACTAAAAATAATAGTCATCGTTAGTAAAATGAAAACACGTTGTTGCCCTACTGTTAAAGGCTCCTTGCCTTGAGGTGCGATCAGCAAAAGGACTACTCCCACTCCGGCAAGAATATACTCTACAACAGTTACTGCAAGCATAGAAAATGACAATTGTTGGGCAAAAAACAGCAATGCAAGTTGAATAAAAGTAAGTATGGCATACCCCCCAATTAATGCTTTTTGGCCTGGTAACAAGCGAGAGTTGTTAACAACCAGTCGCAACAATACTACAGCAAATGTAAAGCCCGTTAAGATGTTTCCCCAAAGCAATACTTCTCCATAAGGCCAATCTTGTGTAGTAAATATGGTTCCTAGTGTTCCTATCACAAATGCAATAATTATAAAGGAATACAAGGTGAAAGGCATGGTTACCAGGAAACACAATGCAACCACAATAGTGTAAAAGGAAACAACAATAGGTGGAAACAAAGGGTAATCATCTAAAAAATAGCTTGTTACCCCATAAAACAGCCAGGTAAGTATAGAGATAATGAACAGTTTAATATCCCATTTCATAGCGATCAAATATAGCTGATTTAAGATACTATTCGTGTTTTAAAATCGCGAAAGGGAGAATGATATCATCATTCTCCCTTTCTGTTTACGTTTTGAATTGTGTTTTTAATGTTCGCCTAAACAATAGCAACTGCCTTAAGCTCAATAAAAATTTGGCACGTTGCTCTGCAGAGGTTTGAGCTTTCAACTGATCGGCAATGGCTCGGGCGATTAATTCTTCCCGAACACTTTTTGCTATTCCGTTGAATTCTTCTTCTTCCATCTGGTACAATAAATATTCGTTCATCTCATTTGTTTTATTCCCGCAATGCAGGAGGGTTAATAATTCCTTAACTCAATAGATAAGACAGCATCTTATTCTTTCGAAACAACGCCTTCTTCTTTTTGCAACGCTCAATATTACTCGTGCATATCGCAATAAAATCATCGTTCAAAGATTCTTTTATCGCTATTGTGTAATACATCTTAGCCTGCTCTAAACTGCACTCTAATTCGCAAGCCCTCGCCTTTTCATAGAATAATGCATATCGATCTGCACCTTTTACCTTTAATGCCTTATCAACCAATACTTTTACCTTATTGGTTTGTCTTAAGTCAATCAATAAATTGCAGTAGTTGACATAAGTTGCTGTATAACCAGGTGCAAATCTGATAGCAAGTTTGTAGTGATATTCTGCCCTTTCATAATTATCGAACCTACACGCATATATCCACCCCAGGTGATGGTGCGCACGGCCGTAGCCCGGCTCTGTTTCTAATAGTTTTTCCAGGGTACTTTTTGCCAATGCAAACTCACTATCTTCTAAATACTTCTCTGCCAACAAAAAGTATTCATCAACGTTGTTACAATTACCCATCTTTCTTTTATGTTAACCAGTAATATATACTGTAGAAGTTGCAGGGGAGGTGCATCCTTAATCGTTACACCTCCCTCCTTTTTGTTATTAATTCAATTCTTCTTCCATTTCTCTTTTAGCTTTCAAAACACTGATGATGACGGTAATCAACCTCACTGTTCCAAAAACAATCAATAAAAATTCTAAAATGTGCATCATCTCCTCCTTTCTTCATTTATTGAAGCCATTCGCTTCACTAACATAGTTGTAGAGGAAGTGCTACTGTTTATCTTAACACATTCCTCTTATATCCAGGTGCTTTTCAATTGTCTTCATTGGTTAATTTTTGCTGTTAAAGGCATAAAAAAACCCGGCCTTTCAAAGGGCCGGGTAGCATTACATTATTGTTTGTTTTACCATTCAATATACCATCTCCAATACCAAGCCCTCTTAAAAAATGCATCACCCATTGGGCACTCTTGCATTTTTCTTACCTGTATGTTCAAATTGTATTTTAACATCTTACTTGTTTTCGTTATTAAAAAAGCCCGAACTTATTTGAGTTCGGGCTTTACTTAGAGGTAAGTACTTAAAACCTCAATTTTTTCCGGCCCGAATTTCGAATTGCTTCGAACTCATATCCTGATATAGTTTGTTATTGCTCATTGCTTTATTCTATACAATAATCTTGCTATGCTTTGCATTTACAACAACTCCAAGACGTGACGTTGTTACAAAGGTTGCCTTTGGGTTTGAATTTTTTTATGCTACATAGTCTCATAGCTATATTATCCGCAATAGAACAATTAGATTAATAACTTATAAGATACATGAAAAATCATGGGGTAGTTATCAATATTATCTTCTGAAAAATAGGGTGGATAAAAATTGAGGCATGAAAAAAGCAGGACAGCACTTAAAAAGTTCGTTTACCATGAAAAACTTACTATGAACTTAGTCTAATTTTGAAGCAAGTTGCTGCCCTGCTTACACTAATCACATTACAAGTATAATGGTAACTGTACAAACAAACTGTTAATAGAAAGTTAAAGCTTGTTAAGAATCGTTAAAATTCTCCTTAATATAAGTTCCTTTCCGCACGATAATATCAGACCCTTGCGCTAACATGGCAGATTTTGGTTGTTGACTCATTGCTTCAGCAATTGCCTCACCATAAAGAACGTCAAAGTTACAATTGATAGAGTATTCTTTTACTGGATGAATATCCCATCGTGGGTGTTCCACCTGATATTCACTTGTTTTTCGACTGTTCACCTGAGTATATCCCCAATAATGTTCTGCAATAAACTCGGCTTCCGACCCTTCCACCATTGGCTGCGAATTAAGATCAGCAATCACTTTAAAGCTATTCCATTGTTCCCCTGCCTTCCATTCATATTGAACCTTACGCTGCCCATTAGCTTCAATATTGTGTCGCATAGGCAAGCACACATAATGCTCTTTGTATATAGTATTGGCCACTGCAGCAATCATGCGTTTTGGTACAATTTCCTTAATAAAAACAACTCCTCTACGCCATTCTTTTCCTACCCTCCTTTTTACATAAAAACGCAAATTAACTTCTTCAAAATGTTGATGGTAAGGAACTTTCATTCCGAGTACCCTGGTGTTTTTGAATAAAAAACCTACCAGGCTTAGGTAGGTAGTATTATCAAAATAGTCCAACTCTGTTCCAACAGGCAAGTAATCAGTCAGTAGCTCAGGAGTCACTTCATAATTAATCATGATTAAATCACTCCAATTAGCAGATAGAAATGTTCCTGTTTTTTGTTCTTCAACGCTGGTCATATCACAAAGTACAACTCCTTCGGAAATAAAAAAAGCCAGAGGTGTCTCACGTCTCTGGCTTTACTGTTGCGTCTCTATTGAATTAGGTGGGCTATTTGGGAGGGAAATCTTTGAAATTTTCTCATAAAATTTCGCCTTCCTAATTTGTGACAACTAAAATTAATCATCTTTCTTCGAAAAACAAAATAAAAGTACCGCAAAAACCTCAAAAAAGCCCATTTTAGGTAAAACTACCTAGGTAAAAACACGGAGATAATTGCGACAACTAAGATAATGAATCCTCAACTACTGGTAAGGTTTTCGGCAAGTCAGGTGTTTTTTTAGGCACTCAATCTTCCATCAAAAAAGAAATTTCATAATAAAAAACCCCTCAATTATTCTATTGAGGGGTATAAAGTCATTTCCTATATTGTTTATTCGTCATCCTCACCATCATCTCCCATGATGCCATCAACAAAATCAATTATTTTTTCAATAATCTCATCAACACCATCGCCTGTAAAGTTCATGATAATGATCAAAACATTTTTCACCGAACTCCAGGTATCGCGAAGTTTATCAACCAGGTTTTGAATATTTTCTGCCAAATTCGGATCGTTGGCTAGTTTATCCCCTTCATCAACTACCTGCTGAATTTTTTCATCCATTTTCTTACCGGTAAGTTTTTTGGATAGTAATAACCCAGCACGTACAGTAGGCCAGAACTCATTGTACTTAGCTACATATTCTTCAATGGTGGCATCATCGGGCAAAGAAGGTAAGTTTGCACCTGCATTCTTTAACAACTTAAGGTTTCCTCTGTTTTGCTGCCTTCTTTCTCTGCGTAACCTTCTTCTTTCCTGTCTCCGTTGTTTTCTTTCTTCTTTAGTCATGTTGTTTATAGTTTTTGTGGTTAAAAAATCAATACATAATGCAATATAATCTTACACCATTATATAATTAAGGACAAATGTTTCTTTTTTGAGACAATTCACCTTTTACTATATAGTAAAACGGTTTTTTATGCATTGCTAGTATGGTTACAGCAATGTTAGCCTGAATTCAATGTATAGCCTGAATAATGAGTGTTTTCTCTCTTTATAGGGGAAATACCTGGGTTGCTTCGAGCATTGAAGCATTAAATTGGTCGAGGTTTATTCCTGAATCAATTGCACGATGTTTAAGAAAGGAAATGACATTTTCTGTAGCCATATTGCCCACTAAATCGTCATCCGCCATAGGACAACCTCCATACCCTTTTATTGCTGCATCAAATCTTCTACAGCCACTCTCCCAGGCTGCAGCTACCTTTTCTTCCCAGCTATCAGGTGTAGTATGTAAATGTGCTCCAAACTCCACCTGAGGCAACTCAGCAATTAAATTCGAAAACATATAGGTAATGTTTTCAGGGTTCGATACACCGATAGTATCGGCTAAAGCAATAATATTTATACCCAGCTCTTTATGCAATTTCTGCGTCCAGTTAATGGCTATTTCACTATTCCAATCATCGCCATAAGGATTGCCAAAAGCCATAGAAATATAGATCACCAGCTCTTTGTTGTGTGTTAGGCACAATTGTTGAATTTCCTCTACTCTACTCAATGATTCCTCAATGCTTGCATTGGTGTTTCTTTGTTGAAATGTTTCTGAAATAGAAAAAGGAAAGCCGAGGTATTGAATTTCATCAAACTCGCAAGCATCACTTGCTCCCCGCTTATTTGCGATGATTGCCAGTAACTTTGAATTTGTGTTATCCAATTCCAGCTTCGATAATACCGAAGCGGTATCTCGCAATTGAGGAATCGCTTTAGGCGATACAAAACTTCCAAAGTCGATGGTATCAAATCCTACCTTTAATAACGTGTTTATATAATTAGCCTTCTTTTCAGTTGGGATGAAATCATGCAACCCTTGCATGGCATCTCTTGGACATTCAATCAATTTCATGCCGATGTCTTTAAAATTTGTTGATTGATCCTCTTAATGAGTACAGGACCTTCGTAAATAAAGCCTGTATACACCTGTACCAGGCTGGCTCCCGCCTCCAATTTATCCAATGCATCTTGCGCAGAATGAATCCCTCCCACTCCAATAATAGGAAACGATCCATTTGATTGCTGATGAAGATAACGTATCACTTCTGTTGCCTGGCTTGTAAGTGGCTTACCGCTAAGTCCCCCATTGCCTATTTCTTCTAGTGTTGTTTGCCCCGTTTTCAACCCTGCTCGGCTTATCGTAGTATTTGTAGCAATAAGTCCATCAATTTTAGTGTCTTGAACAATGGCAACTATGTCATCCAATTGATTGTTGGTTAAATCTGGTGCAATCTTTAATAAGATGGGCTTTTCAGATGATTGCGATTTATTCAATTCCTTCAGCCTGTTTAATAACCGAGTTAGTGGCTCTTTATCCTGCAACTCACGCAAGTTGGGGGTGTTGGGTGAACTTACATTTACTACAAAATAGTCGACATAAGGATGCAATGCTTGAAAGCACTTTTCATAATCGCTAATAGCATCTTCGTTCGGAGTAACTTTGTTCTTTCCAATATTACCTCCAACTATTAACCTGGGGTTTCGGTCTTTTAGTCGCTCAACAGCTGCGGCTACTCCTTGATTATTAAAACCCATTCTATTGATTAACCCCTCATCTTTAGGTACCCTAAACAACCGAGGTTGGGGGTTGCCTGCTTGTGGCAATGGGGTTAATGTGCCTATTTCTACAAAACCAAATCCTACATAGGATAGTTCCTCATGAAGCAACGCATCCTTATCAAATCCTGCAGCCAGCCCTACAGGATTAGGGAACTTTATTCCAAACAGTTCCCTTTCCAGTTGCGGAGATTCTACCACATACATACTTCTAAATGCCTGCTTCATTCCTGGAATAGCCAGCGTAAAACGCAATAACTTAAACACAAAATGATGGATAGATTCTGGCTGAAAAAGAAAGAAAATCGGTTTCAATATGTACTTATACATACCCTATTAAAGTTTGCGTACAAAAGTAACATAATTCATCGATGGTGCTAACGCATTCGTATAACAATCAGTAGCACAATTATCACCAAAACTAAAATGCCCAGCCCTATCATCAACCACAACCAAAAACGCTTCCTCGATTGCTCCTCTTCCAACATTTGCTGCGCCTGCATTTGTTTCAAATTACTCGCTCTTAACTGTGCTTCATACTCTGCTTCCATTGCCTCAATTTTGGCTATATTTTCCTGATTGAGGATACTGTCGCGCAATTGAGTAAATTGTTGATCGAACACGGTAGCTTTCGTGCTGTCCCCCATTCCCTTATAACACTCTGCCAACTGTTGATAGCAATCCCGAATTTGAGATTTAGAGTTAATTTCTTTTGCCGTTTCTAAAGCCTGATGTGCATAAAACACCGCTTCTTTATACTCTTCCTTTTTCTTATACACACTGCTCACATTAAACAAGGATAAAATCAAGCCGTACTGATCACCAATTGCTCGTTTAATTACAATTGATTCCTGGTACTTGTTCAATGCCTCTTCATACTCCTTCCAAAATTCATAAACAAGCCCAACATTATTAATCGTCATCGCTAAACCTCGCTTATCGTCAATGAGTGTTTCTATGGCAATGGCGCGATTATAATAGTTTAATGCCTCATCATACTCCCCCTTATTGCTGTGCAAAAGACCAATATTGTTCAATGTCATGGCCATCCCATAATCGTCTCCTATTTCCTCTTTAACCGTTAGCGATTGTTCGTAATAAGTAAGTGCTTGATCAAATTCTTCCAGGTCCTTATAAATATTACCAATGTTATTAAGTGTCATTGCAATTCCAACGGTATCACTTCCCATCACTTGTTTAATTTCTAACGACTTAAGGTAGTATTCCAACGCTTCATCCAGCTCTCCTTGATCGTAAAAAATAACTCCAATATTGTTTAAAGAAGTAGCAATGCCTGTGCTATCTTGTATAGTTTCATATTCTTTTAGTGTAAGTAACAATTGCCTCTGAGCGTTATTAAGATCGCCCATGTAGTAATAAGATAAAGCAGTATAGTTAAGTGATTTTGCGATGTGCATTTTTTCATCAAGTTCTCGCGATAGTTGCAACGCTTGATTCGCATACACCAACGATTTTTCGGGTTGTTTGCTTTGAAATAAAGACGATAGCTGGTTGAGAATATTTATCCTGGATGTATCTAATGGAGCCTGTTGAAGTGCTACTTTTAAACTATCAACCACCTTAATGTCTTGTGCATTTACACATGACATTGAAAACAAAAAAGCAACAAAAAAAAGAGACTTGATGCAGCAGCGATACATGGCAGCAAAGTTATCAAAAACTTAATGAATAAAACGTATTGTTGTGTGTTTGAATTCTTATCAAACCCTAATACCAATAATACACACATCATCCGTTTGCGATTCATTCCCCATCCAATTGTTGAACTCTCTTTCCAGCAGTTGGTGTTGTTCCTCCATAGAATGCGTATGAATTGATCGTATGAATTCCCTCATTCGCAAATATTTGTACTTCTTTAAATCTGGTCCTCCAAATTGATCTGAAAATCCATCAGAAAACAGGTACAACAAATCTCCTTCTATGAGCTCAATTTCATGGTTTTTGAACTTTTTATCTGCGATAGAACTAATGCTTCCTCCTACTGGAAAGCGCGCTCCTTTAAACTCCATAATCTCCCCATTTCTGATCAGCAACAATGAGTGATGTGCTCCCGCATATTCCAGTTTCATCGAATTGAAATCGATTGCTCCAAGCCCTATATCCATCCCATCATTGATTTCCTCATCATCATCGTAATCGTGATGCAACGCCTCCGACACTCCAATGTTCATGTGTTTTAATATAATGGAAGGTATGGTAAGACCTTTCTCATTAATCGCCTGATTGAGTTGATTGTAACCAACTATGCTAATTAATGCTCCTGGCACACCATGACCAGTACAATCAACCACAGCAAACATTACTTTTCCTTCTCTGCGTTCTAAGAAATAAAAATCACCACTTACAATATCTCGAGGCTTAAAGTAAATGAATGAGTTGGGTAACAATTGCTTGATAAACCCTTCACCTGGGAAAATTGAACTCTGAATTTGCTTTGCATATATAATACTGTCGGTAATGTCTCTGTTCTTTCGCTCGATTTGCATTTTTTGATTTCCCAACAGCTCATTGGCTCGTTGCTTGTGCCGGTACGCTCGTAATATTACAAATGCCAAAATGAGCATTAACACCAGTCCTCCGAACAATGCATAGGATGTAATGTTCTTATTGCGAATTTGTATGTCTTGCAATTCATTTTCCTTTGTTAACAATTCGTTTTCTTTTCGTTTTTGCTCCGATTCGAACCTCGCCTCCATTTCTGCTAACTCCTTATTGCTATTCTCCTCTATCAAACTGTCTTTAATAGCAATGTACCCATTAAGATATTGATATGCTTTTTCGAAATCATAGATGGCAGAATATGCTTGCGAAAGCCCAGCATACGCCAGTTTTTTCTCATTACCTGTATTCAAGGATGAACCAATCTTGAGGCACTTTTCATAATAGTAAATCGCATTTTCATAATCCTCGTTCACAAAATACACCTCCGCCATTTGATAGTAGGTTAATGCCTCTCCTTGTCTATCTCCAATACTTATTTTAATGGCAATCGCATCATTGTAGTATTTTAACGCATCAGAATAATTCTTTTCTAATCGATGTACATTACCAATATTCATTGACGATAATGAAATGAGATAACGATTCTCTACCTCTCGAGCCATTTTTAATGCTTTGTAATAATAATACAATGCATCTGGATAATCTTCTTCCAGCATTTGGTTATCGCCCAAGCCTGTATACACATATGCCAAAGAAGTATTGTCTCCCTGTGCTTCAAAAATGCGTTGTGCTTTATAGAATTGATCTTCTGACTTGTTGACTTTTTTCTCGTTGGAGTATATATGGCCAATGTATAACATGGCCTTGCCTATTCCTGAAGAATCGGCCAAACGCTCATAGCGGTTCAATGCATTGATGGCAAATTCAATGGCACTGGCATGGTTTCCATTATTGTTGTACAAGCGCGCAATGCTCAAGTAAGCATTTGCTATTCCTACTTCATCTTCAACAGAATTTGCTAATTGCAATGCCCAATTCGCAAATGTCATGGCCCTTTCTGGATCATTAAACCTCAATTCTTCAGAAAGGCGCAAGAAGACTTCAACTTTAGGTGCACCATCAGTTACTTCAAGTTGCTGAAGTAAACTATCAATTAATAAAATGTTTTGTGCATGAATTGGTTTTGAGGGGAGTAAATTAATGCTCCATACTGCCAATACTATTAACCATAAACGATGCTGTTGAAACGTTCTCCCCATATCCCTACCTCTAATATAGTAATTCGCATGAACAAAATTGCAGAAGAAAATAAAGGACCTTTATTTCCGCAACACATTCCACCTAATTCCTAACAAGTATCGCCTTACTTGTAGGGGGCCATAAGCATATGAAGTATCAAAGTTCAACCCAAAAGGGTTTGCCGGATCAATAAGCGGTGATGGTTGCGTATAGTTAAAAAGGTTTTTTACTGCTAAATAAACTTCAAATTCCTCACTAAAACTCTTTGTAAGTTGTATGTTTTGTATACTAAACCATGGGGAAGTTTCGGGTCTTGAAAAAGGGAATTCGAAAGTAGGAAGGTGTTGAGGCCCCATAAGCCTACCCGTATAATCAACTGAAAGATTAAGTTTTTTAAATTGGTACCCTAGTGCAAATACACCGGAGAATTTAGGTGCAAATAGTTGTTCTTCTCGCACATCATTTCCATTGTCATCTTCTGCTATTTCGTACACATCCTGTATGGTTCCTCCCAATTTAACCTTTAACGGAAAAACGAACTTATGCTCAACATTGAATGCTGCTCCTCTTGTTATACCATATCCCGATAAGTTATCGTAAACGATAAGGTTTGGATCCAATTCGTAATCAGGTATTATTTTGTTGGTGAAATAAGTGTAGAAGAAGTCAAGATCAATTGTTCCATAGCTCTCCTTTATAGCATATACATGGTTTAAATTGAGTGTTGCATTATACGATTCTTCGGGATCGAGGTTGTTTTTTATCACTACTGTTCTAGCGCCTGTTAAAGCTGCATGATCTTCTGTAAACAAATTCACTTGCCTAAACCCAGTGCCCAGATTAAGCCGTGCTGTAGTATAAGTTCCAAACTTACGTTTCAAGTTAACTCTTGGCGAAATAATTGCACCATGTTCCTCATGATAATCGAACCGCGTTCCCCCCAACAAGGTGGTATTTTCTGTTAACATGAATTCGTCTTGTACAAAAATGCCTGGAATTAAACGCTCATCATCGGTATTTGCCAGAGAATTATCGGCATAGGTTTGATATCGGTAAGTTAATCCGGTAAGTATATCGTGACGTTTTATTGTTTTATTCCATACAAGGTTACTGAAGTATACCGACTGATCGGCCAGGTAATGTGTATCACCATAATAACTGTCTTGATGATGATTGTTGTAAGAAAAATCAACCCGAACCATTTCCTTAAAAGGAAGTTGGTAAGAACCAATTATTTCATAACGGTTTGTTAAAATGGATTCTCCATAAATTTCATCACTGCCTCGATCCTGGTCATTCCATTGTAAAGTTCCTCCAAAACGATCCTCGGTATAATAACGAAACGCCACATTTGCTGTGCGATCTTCTTTTCTTTTTATTGTCCACTTATTGAATATGGAAATACGATCGTTAAGTGGTACATCAGTAAAATTATCGTTGTTAAAATCCATACGGTAATCATTCTTGTAGTAATTGCCGCTGATGGTGGTGGTAATATCCTTACCTATTTTTGGGGTGATAGCAACGTCTGCATTTAGTTCCCTATGGCTGGTATAAAAAGTATTGGTACTAATTATTGGCATTTTTTCAGGTTTCCTGGTAATCACATTGATTACCCCGCCAACTGCTTCTGTTCCATATAATGTGGAAGATGGTCCTTTTACTATCTCCACCCGTTCAATGAGTGAGGTTGGAATACCATTAAACCCATATACAGAAGCCAATGCGCTCATAATTGGCATTCCATCAATCAACACTAGTGTATAGGGGCCTTCCATTCCGTTAATGTGAATATCGTTTGTAGCACATACGCCACAATTAATTTGCTCTTGCACTCCATTTACTGTTTGCAATGCCTCCATGATGTTACTGGTAGGGGTGGTTTCCAAAAATTTTGCCGTTAATACCTCTACCTTCACCGGCGATTGAGAAACATACGTTTCTTTCATCGTTCCTGTAACAACGATTTCCCCCAGCTGGGCTACGGCTTCTTTCATTTCAATAGCCACCACCACAGGTTTGTCTTCTACTGTAATTGCTTTTCGATATCGCTCCATGCCAACAGAAGAGGCTTGTAGTATGTAATTGCCTGGTGCCACCCCATCGATGGCAAATTTGCCCTCCAAATCTGTAGAAGCACCAATGTTAGTGCCCTTAAGTCCAACATTTACAAATGGAACTGGCTCATCACCACTAATTATGGTTCCTCTTATACTTCCTGCTTGTGCCATCACCATTAAAGAGAGTAAGAGAAAGCAAAAAGTTGTTATTAACTTATACATTATTCGAGCTTTAAAGCAAAGTGAAATACCGTTCATTCTTTGCATCAATGAAACTTTAAATACAAATCTAAATATATTTTTAGACTAACCTAAATTTTATCTCCACTTTTTTAATACCTTTGTGTTCAGTAAATCAAAAACATGAACTCGTATACTGAGGAGAATTATCTAAAAGCGATCTACTCCCTGGCTCAAAAGAGTGAGAACAAAGGAGCATCCACCAATGCAATTGCTACAGCACTAGCTACAAAAGCTTCTTCTGTAACAGATATGGTGAAGAAACTAGCCGAGAAAAAACTAGTGAATTACAAAAAGTATCAGGGAGTAACACTCACTGAAAAGGGAAAGTCGGTAGCAGTAAATATCATTAGAAAGCACCGTTTGTGGGAAGTGTTTTTGGTAGATAAGCTAAATTTCAAATGGGACGAAGTGCACGACATTGCTGAACAATTAGAGCACATTAAATCTCCAGAACTTACGCAACGGCTTGATCAGTTTTTGGACTTCCCGAAGTTTGACCCACATGGCGACCCTATTCCCGACGCTGAGGGAAATATCTTGAATCATGCTGAAATGAACTTACTCTCAGAGCTAAAGCAAGGTGAAAAAGGAGTAGTTGTTGGTGTAAAAGATTCCTCCTCTGGTTTTTTGCAACATCTTGAAAATCAAAATCTAATGCTAGGAACCAAGCTCATTGTGGCACAAATATTCGAATATGATCAATCCATGAACATTGAATTTGCCGATGGTAATCACATTACTATTTCGCAACAAGTAAGTCATAACGTTTGTGTAAAAAAAGAAATTGACTGATATGGATAAGGTAATTGCATTTTTCCAAGAGATAGGACCTGTTGAAGGGGCATTTTATGCCACATGTTTCACCTGGTTGTTAACTGCATCTGGTGCTGCTTTTGTGTTCTTTTTTAAATCGATGCATCGAAGAACTCTCGATGGCATGCTTGGATTTACTGGTGGCGTTATGGTTGCTGCTAGTTTTTGGTCGCTATTGGCTCCTGCAATCGAAATGTCGGAAAACAAATATGGTGAAGGATTGCAATGGGTTCCTGCGGCTGTAGGCTTTGCCCTGGGAGCTTTATTTTTATTTGGTCTGGACAAGCTAATGCCCCACCTTCATATAAATTTTAAGGATTCTGAAAAGGAAGGGATAAAAACTGATTGGCACCGCACCACCTTATTGGTACTAGCCATTACAATGCACAACATCCCCGAAGGACTTGCAGTAGGCGTATTGTTTGGAGGTGCAGCCGCTGGAATGCCTGATGCAACCATAGCCGGAGCTGTAGCACTGGCAATTGGAATAGGTATACAAAATTTTCCTGAAGGAATAGCGGTAGCTATGCCATTGCGAAGGCAAGGTGTAAGTAGGTGGAAAAGCTTTTGGTATGGCCAGCTTTCTGCAATTGTTGAACCTGTTGCAGGTGTTTTAGGCGCATGGGCAGTTTTGTCGTTCGAACCTATTTTGCCTTATGCTCTTGCTTTTGCAGCCGGAGCCATGATTTATGTAGTAATTGAAGAAGTAGTACCAGAAACTCAACGCGACAAGTATACTGACGTGGCAACGTTGGGCTTTATTGGGGGCTTTCTTGTTATGATGATTCTTGATGTAGGCCTTGGATAAATTACGTACTTTTAGGCCATGGCTGGAAATAGCATCAATATCAAAAATAAAAGAGCAAGTTTTGACTATGCTTTTTTAGAGAAGTTTACTGCTGGAATTCAGCTTACCGGCACAGAAATCAAATCGATTAGAAACAGCAAAGCCAGCATTGCTGAGGCTTATTGTACCATTGTAAACGGTGAGTTGTTCATCCGAAATATGTACATCGCTGAGTACGATGCAGGAAGCTACAATAACCACTCTCCCAGGCGTGAGCGAAAATTGCTCTTAAATAGAACTGAGTTGAATAAATTGGGGAAGAAGCTCAAAAACAAGGGGCTTACCATTGTTCCCATTAACTTATTTATTGCTGCCAATGGGTATGCCAAGCTAAACATTGCTCTGGCACAAGGAAAGAAAACCTACGATAAGCGCGAAGATTTAAAGCTGAAAGACGCTAAACGTTCCATGGATCGAGCAATGAAAGGCAGCTATTAGTTTTTGATTAATTCGTATCGCCCTTTATCCGAGGCGGCATCTCCATTAATATCTGCTGTACCATTCCATTTTAGCGTTAGCTCTTTGTTTTTCAGTTTGTCTAAATCCCAAACCATTGTAGGAGCATCAGTGCCGGTATAGCTAGCAACGGAGTTGAGGCAGCTATCGCATGTATTGGTAATTATTTCTTCGTGAATCTCTACCAGTACTTGCGACTTTGGCTTGTTATCTCCTCCTCCAGTGAATTTCCAAATGCCTTCAAGGGTAATTTTTTCTACATTTCCACCCCCGTTATTGTTTTCTTGCCGGTATTCGTATGAAAATTGATGATCGCCACCAAAAGTGAAATAAATGGCTGTTTCAAAAGCTGTAGCAGTATCTACTCCACTCCCAATTACTTCGGTAGTGAGTGTTGCCCCATCATAATCCCATTCTTCTGTTACAAAACCCTCTATACCATTTACCAGGTATTGTTTCTCTCCGTATCCATCTACTACTGTCCAATCGCCCGTTAACCTTTTTTTCCTGGATAAAAAGGATATCCAGGGGTCATTCTCTCCTTTTTTACATCCTGCGAAACATGAAATAGCAATAATTGTTATCGAAATTATTCTTCTACCATTCATAATTATTCAGCTTTCTTTTTCGGATACAAATTTAATACCGGAAAAGTTTGGCACAAAAAAAAAGCCCTCATATGAGGGCTTTTTCTTTATTGTTATTCAACTCTTAGAAGTGGAAGAAAATAGTCAACGCAGCTCCTGAGTTGTCAGTATCGATACCGAAAGAACTGCTACCAGCAGTTGCAGTGGTGTGAGTAACTACTGAGTTAGCAGTAGCAGTAGGTGAAGCCAAAGTCCACTCTTCTGTTACTTGCTCGCCATCGCCTTGAGAATTCATCATCAATCCCCATCCGTACTCCATAGCAACAGATACTTTAGGGAAAACGAATACCTCAGCACCGATGAAACCTCTTAAAGTTACACCAAAAGTGCTACCATCTTTAGATGAAGTAACTCTTTGTCCGTTTGAAGAAGTCGTAGTCTCAGCTGCGAAATCATCAGTCCATGTGGCGGTGTAGTTGTCAGAGAATGAGTTTCCGTAAGTGTACTCATCTTTAGTACCACCTAAAGAGATTAAAAGTTCACCACCGTAGAATCCTTGAATTCTGGTGTTACCTCTTCTTTTCTCCAAACCACCACCAAGAGTGATAGCGTTGTAAGATTGTTTTCTTTCATCTGTAACTACATCGTCTACTGGGAAGTTACCGGCTTGAGCAGCGTTGTAATCTGCTACGTCGTCGTTAACATTGTGTTTCCAAGTAGTAGAACCGAAGCCCAGACGAACTTTTGCTCTATACGCGGTGTTAGCATCCTTAAACATTTTACCAACAATAGCTTGGTTAACACCACTTACCCAATTTGCATCAGGAGCTGTAGCACCAGAGTTAAGGAAGTTACCCACGTAGTTCAAGAAAGGATCTGCATCAAAACCAATAGCCCAATCATCAGCTTCTGGTAAGAAAGTTTCTCCCTTCTTAGAAGTAAGATCTTGAGCAAACGTAATTGACGTCGCAAAGATCGCTGCTACTAAAAGTACTTTCTTTTTCATAATTGTCATTTTTAATTTAACTTCTTAAAAGTGTTTGTTGTTTGCTTATTAATAATAGTTTAACATTTAATTTGAGCCAAATATATAAATTAAATTTCGGCAAAGTTATTAACAAATTCGACTTTATCAACAAATTTCTGTTAACAACCGAGGCTTACTAACGGAATCCTCGCGGCAAAGGTTACAATTTTTTTTCAATTAACTATAAATCCTTATGAATTTCTTTTCAACGATATCCCCTGAACCTGTTGAAAACCGGTAAAAGCCAATGAGTTCGCCCAACAATTTAAATTTATTATAAATAATTCAATTTCCAGGATGTCAAAGAACAAATCGTATGTTGCACACCAAAACATGTGCCACGTTTTCAATTTATCAAACTTCTTTTGCCTTATCTTCTAACATGGGTACAAACTTAAAGTTCCCATGTTCTGTTTTTTCAAATTGATCTTCTCCCAACTTCTTAAGGCTCGTCATCACCTGTGTTCCGTCTCCTCCAATCGGCACCACCAATTGCCCTCCTATTTTCAACTGTTCTAACAATCCTTCCGGAATGCGTGGTGCACCACAAGTAATTAGAATTTTATCAAATGGAGCAAACGTAGGTAATCCTTTATACCCATCACCATAAAATAACTTAGCGCGCCTATATCCCAATTGAGCCAATAAGTGTTTTGTTTTATCGTACAATGCCTTCTGACGTTCAATGGAAAAAACTTTTGCACCTATTTCACACAATACTGCTGTTTGGTATCCCGACCCGGTTCCTATTTCCAATACCTTGTCTCCTTTCTTCACCCCAAGCAACTCTGTTTGAAAAGCTACTGTATAGGGTTGAGAAATGGTTTGACCTGCTCCTATAGGAAATGCCTTGTCTTGATAAGCAAACTCCAGGAAAGCATTGTCTAGAAAAAAGTGACGGGGGATATTTTCAATGGCAGCAAGTACTTCTATTGCTTCAATTCCTTTGGAAGCAATTTCGCTGACCAATTGCTTACGCAATCCTTTATGTCGATAAGTATCAATCATTTTATTATTTCAACGGTGCTAAATTAGCTATTAACCCACATCAACTCTCTTGTTTTTTTAATAATTAATGAGCGTTGCATTGTTAATAAGTAATACACCTTATTATATATAAGGTTTAAATTTCATTTATTTTTGCGCAAAATTGCTCAATTATGCTAAAGATAGGTGTGCTTGGCGCTGGCCATTTGGGAAAGATTCATATACGACTAATCAAAGAAATTGATCACTACGAGCTCGTTGGTTTTTACGACCCGGATGCAAAAAACGCAACCATTGCGGCTGAAGAATTTGGTATACCAAGGTTTGATAGTATTGAGGCGCTTATGGATGCTGTAGATGTGGTAGATATTGTTACCCCTACTCTATCTCATTACGAATGTGCAGCAATGGCGTTGAAAAACTCGAAACACGTATTCATTGAAAAGCCGGTTACCAATACTACAGATGAGGCCAAATCGTTGATGCAACTTGCAGAAGAGGCAAATGTAAAAGTGCAGGTAGGCCATGTAGAACGTTTTAACCCAGCATTCATTACAGCCCGTCCTCATTTCGACCAACCGATGTTTATTGAAACGCATCGATTGGCACAATTTAATCCACGAGGTACTGATGTATCGGTAGTACTTGATTTAATGATTCACGACATAGACATTATATTAAGCGTGGTAAAATCGAATATTAAACGAATTAGTGCAAGTGGTGTAGCTGTAGTAAGTGATACTCCCGATATTGCCAATGCACGCATTGAATTTGACAATGGTTGTGTGGCTAACCTAACTGCAAGCCGCATGTCGTTAAAAAACATGCGTAAATCAAGGTTCTTTCAAAAAGATGCTTACATCGCGGTAGATTTTCTTGAGAAAGCTGTTGAGATTGTACAGATGAAAGGCATAGAAGGTGAGCCTGATCCATTTGCGATGACATTGGATTTGGGAGAAGGGAAAGGAATGAAAGAAATTATGTTTCAAACACCAGAAATCACCCCTAATAATGCCATTAAAGAAGAATTGGATACCTTTGCGAAATCCATAATGAACAATACAGTTCCTTTGGTAACAATTCACGATGGTTATTACGCCCTTGATGTGGCACATAAAATTATTGAAAAGCTGAAGTTGACAGCCAGCCTGATTGAAGAAGAATAATTTTTATCTCCAGCGATAATATTTAACCTTTTTATGCGTTTTAGACTATTGTCAATAGATGGCTTTTTGATGCATTTTACGAACTACGCTCCCCTGGTGGTCATTTTTGGCCTATTCCTGTCGTCGTGCAGTGTGCTCGACCCTGAAGAGGATATCCCTGCTTATATTCATATTTCACGTATTGATTTACAAACTGATTTAGGTACTCAAGGAACCAATTCGCATAAGATTGTTGATGCCTGGGTATTTGTGAATGACAATTTGCTAGGGGCATACGAATTGCCTGCTACTATTCCCGTATTAGCGTCGGGAAGTGCAAAAGTAGATGTTATTGCGGGCATTATGGACAATGGACAAGCTACCACACGTGCTCGATACCCGTATTACTCTACCTATCAAACCACATTAAACCTGGTGCCCGAAAATGTAGATACTATTTGGCCTATCGTAGAATACTTTTCTACGACTCAAATTTGGGTAGAAGATTTTGAAGATCCGGGCATTAAATTTAATACTACAGCCAGCAGCGATACCATATTGGAACTGATTCAAAATACTCCGGAAGTGTTTGAAGGAACGGGCGCTTCAGTAGTTTACTTAACGGATACCGAAAGTTTCTTCGAGGCAAAGACCGATGAGAATTTTGTGCTCCCTCAAAGCAATAGCAGTCCTGTATACCTGGAGATTAACTATAAAACCAACAATTCTTTTTCTGTAGGTGTATATGCTCGCAATGCCAATGAGGAGGTAAAACGTTGGTCGCTTATTGTTAATCCATCTACAGATGATAATGGCGTTGCCCAATGGAATAAGATATACGCAGACTTAACATTTGTGGTAAGTTCGGAAGTCAATGCTATTGATTACGAATTGTACATCGAAGCCTTTCAAGATGAAGGGGTTTCCAATCCTATTCTCTATTTCGACAACATCAAACTGGTGCATTTTTGATGAACAGGCGTTTACAGATCATAAAGTATTTAACTGCCGATGGATTTAGTGCCGCTGCTGCCTGGACTGCTTTTTATGTTTTTCGGAAGCTTTACCTGGAGCCTATAAAGTTTGGGTACGAGGTTGAACTCACTTTTGACAAAAATTACTTTTTAGGGTTATTGATTATTCCCACCTTTTGGTTATTACTGTATGCACTAACAGGTAGTTACAACAATATCTATCGCAAGTACCGTATTAAAGAGCTTGGGCAAACACTGCAATATTCTATTATTGGAAACATCATCATTTTCTTTGCGTTGTTGCTTGATGATGAAATTACGCCTGAAAGTTTCTACGACTCATTTTTTGCTTTGCTGGGCTTGCATTTCTTTATCACATTCTTTTTCCGCTTTATCCTTACCACTATTACGGTTAAGAAAATCCACAACCGTATTATCGGCTTCAATACGGTAATTGTAGGAGGAAGTAAGAAGGCTGTACAATCGTACAACGAAATTCAAACATTGATGCCTTCTCCGGGCAACAAGTTTGTTGGGTTTGTTATGCTAAATGGTGGCGATAACCATTTGTTGGAAGCAGAACTTAGTTATCTCGGGCATTTTGACGACATCCATGCTATTATTAAGGAACATGGTATTGAAGAGGTGATGATTGCCATTGAATCGTCTGAGCACAACAAAATTGGACGGGTGATTACCGAATTGGAGGGGTGTAATGTAAAGATTAAAATCATCCCCGATATGTATGATATCCTTTCGGGGTCTGTAAAGTTAAGTAGCATCTTTGGCGCTCCTTTGATTGAGGTAAACCCAGAAATCATGCCTGCCTGGCAGCGCTCGCTTAAGCGAATCATTGATATTACTGCATCATTGTTTGCATTACTCTGCCTATCGCCAGTGTACCTTATCCTGGGCATATTGGTTGCCACCAGCTCTAAAGGGCCAATTATTTTTAAACAAGAGCGTATAGGACTGCACGGCAAGCCTTTTTTCATTTATAAGTTCCGTACCATGTACCAGGATGCGGAAAAGGGAGGCCCTCAGCTTTCAAGTTCTCACGACAGTAGGATTACTCCGATTGGTCGTTTCTTGCGAAGAACCCGCCTGGATGAGTTTCCTCAATTTTTTAATGTATTGATTGGAGATATGTCGTTGGTTGGCCCTCGCCCGGAAAGGCAATTTTTTATTGATCAAATTGTAAAAGAGGCTCCCCACTATCGTCACTTGCATAAGGTAAAGCCCGGCATTACTTCCTGGGGGCAGGTTAAATATGGCTATGCAGAAAATGTATCGGAAATGATACAACGCATGAAGTTTGATATTCTTTACATCGAAAACATGTCGTTGGCTGTTGATTTCAAAATTATGATTTACACGGTGCTCATCGTTTTGAAAGGAAGCGGTAAATAATTTCCATGTCTTCCATATATTGGTATTTTTGTAGACCATAACCTTAAAATCAGTTTTAAATGAAAAATATTGCAGTTATTGGCGCAGGCACTATGGGGAATGGAATTGCTCATGTATTTGCTCAAAACGGACACCCTGTAGCTTTAATTGACATTTCGCAAGATGCGTTAGACAAAGCTTTAGCTACCATTGAAAAGAATCTTGCCCGAATGGTGGCCAAAGAGAAGATTACCGAAGAGACAAAACAAAGTGCTTTGGCTAACATTACTACCCACACCAATATGGCTACCGCTGTAGCCGATGCTGATTTAGTGGTAGAGGCAGCAACTGAAAACGTTGACCTTAAATTGAAAATCTTCAAGGATATTGATGCTGCTGCACCTGAAAGTGCAATTTTAGCGACCAATACCTCTTCTATATCTATTACCAAAATTGCCGCAGTAACCAATCGCCCAGAAAAGGTAATAGGCATGCATTTTATGAACCCTGTACCAGTAATGAAACTGGTAGAAGTAATTAGAGGTTATGCTACTAGCGATGAGGTAACCAATAGTGTGATGGCTGCCTCTAGCAATCTTGGTAAGGTGCCTGTTGAGGTAAATGATTATCCTGGCTTTGTTGCCAACAAAATATTGATGCCCATGATTAATGAGGCCATCATTACTTTGCACGAAGGCACTGCTGGCGTTGAAGAAGTTGATACTGTTATGAAGCTGGGTATGGCACATCCAATGGGGCCGTTACAATTGGCTGACTTTATTGGGTTAGATGTTTGTCTTTCTATTTTGAAGGTATTGCAAGATGGATACGGCAATCCGAAGTACGCTCCATGTCCGTTGCTTGTAAACATGGTAACTGCCGGTAAGCTCGGTGTTAAAAGTGGCGAAGGGTTTTATTCCTGGACGCATGGTACAAAAGACCTGGTAGTAGCCAATACTTTTAGAAAAAAGGAATTGGTATAAGTTATATACCTATAAGTAAAACGCCATGCGATTTGCATGGCGTTTTTTATTTATTCCTATTGGCCTTATTCTTCCGTTTTTCTTCCTTCTTCTTTAACCGCTCTTCTTTTCGTTTCAACCATTCTTTTACTTTATTTTTTCTCCGCACTTGCTTCGCTCGTTCTGTTTTAGGAGTTCTTTCCGGAACAATAATCTCTCCGCGTTCAATCATTTGGACAATTTCTTCAATCATCTTGTCTTTACCTTTAGGGTCGTACCCCGATTTAAGGTCGTTGCCAAACATCCTTGTAATTGCCTGGTAGCAAAATGCGGAGAAATTGCCTTTCAGTTCTTTCACTAACTCGTATGAAGTTTGTCCTGTTTCACGGTCAATTAACTTGATGAGGATGGCGCCCTGGCTGATGGAAAGGTTTATAATTTCGCCTTTAAACTCTGCCTTAAGGTCTTTTTCCGCTTTTTTCATGTACAACTTTTGGCGTGCCTTGTTTTTTATTTTTGCAAGGTCTGCCTCGTATTCACGAATAAGCTCTCCGGCTATTTTTGCATAAGGGTATACTTTAACAATTCTTCTTTTAAGTCGAAGCCATTTCCTGCTGCGCCGCTTTCTACGCTCCGACACTCTGTACTCGCGCAATGTTATCATGGGAATGGTATCACCATCTATTACTACTGCCTGAATAACAAAATGACTGGACGGATTTGCTGTAGAAGGGGGCTGGCCGTTTACATGGAGACCAAACAGCAAGAGGAATAATGCTATGAATGAAGATTTCATACCCACATTAAATAGCTAAAACCATACCCTAACGGGTAAGTTGTTTTAAATATACGTGATTATTCCACTAATTGTTGTGGTGCGACCGATTGCTTTTCCACTTCGATGCGTGAACTGCACTCGAAGTTTCGTCGGATGTTCCTTGTTTTTCGTTGGCAAAAAGAGAAGCAGCTATTATTGAAGCAATTTCTGCCTCTTCTGCATTGCTAGAATTTAAGTACTCAGGCTTAAAGTATTCCCCTACAAAATGGGTATCGAAATTACCTGAAGTAAATGCTTCGTGCTGCAGCGCAAATTTACAGAAACGAAGGGTGGTTTCTACCCCACCAATGTGGTAGTCATCAATGGCACGAATCATTCTGTTGATGGCCTCTTCCCTATCTTTTCCATAAGTAATCAACTTCGAAATCATAGGATCGTAATAAATAGGGATTTCCATACCTTCTTCAAAACCATCATCTACACGAATGCCCAATCCTTGAGGCCTTCTATAGGTGCTTAGGGTGCCTATGTCGGGTAAAAAGTTATTGGTAGGATCTTCGGCATATACCCTTACTTCAACAGCATGTCCTTGAATGGATAAATCGTTTTGCGTAAATGATAGCTTTTCACCCCTGGCTACGTTAATTTGTTCTTTTACCAAATCTACACCGGTAATCAATTCGGTTACAGGGTGTTCTACCTGTAAACGGGTATTCATTTCAAGGAAGTAAAACTCGGTATTGTTATCGAGTAGAAACTCTACTGTTCCTGCTCCTACGTAGTTACAAGCACGTGCCACATCTACGGCACAAGCTCCCATTGCTTCTCGAATTTCAGGCGTTAGCACCGACGAAGGTGCTTCTTCTATTACTTTTTGGTGCCTTCTCTGAATGGAGCACTCCCGTTCAAACAAGTGAACAATATTGCCGTGGCCATCGGCCATTATTTGTATTTCGATGTGTCGCGGTGATGTTACATAACGTTCAATGAATACCGCTCCATCGCCAAACGAAGATTCTGCTTCACTCACCGCTCGCTCCATCTGGTCTTCAAAATCTTCTTCACGCTCTACCACACGCATTCCTTTACCACCACCACCTGCCGATGCTTTTATCAGAATGGGAAAGCCTATTTCACGCGCTGTTGCTTTGGCTTCTTCCAGGTTGGTAATTGCCTCATCGGTTCCGGGTACCATGGGAATGTTGTATGCTTTTACAGCTGCCTTTGCTGCCAGCTTGCTCCCCATTACCTCCATGGCTTCGGGTGAAGGGCCTATGAATGTTATTCCAGCATCGGTTACGCTGCGAGTAAATGCCGCGTTTTCCGATAAAAACCCATAACCAGGGTGTATTCCATCAACGTTAAGGTCTTTGCAAATAGCAATGATTTTATCGCCTAACAAATAAGATTCACTGGAAGGAGGAGGGCCTACACAAACTGCTTCATCTGCATATTTTACAAATGGAGCATTTCTATCTGCTTCAGAATAGATGGCTACCGTACTGATTCCCATCTCTTTGCATGAACGCATTATTCTTAATGCGATTTCTCCTCTATTGGCTACTAGAATTTTCTTCATACCCTATTTTATAGTGCCGTTAAATTTAGCAAAACGAATGGGAATGGCATACTTCATCTTAATTTTTAGCTGAATGATTGAAAAGCTTGGACGAATACATTTTACCTTAACTCCTACCATCGATTCAATAAAAAACACTGTTTCAATGGGGCAATACAACAAGGTCTTGTAGCGCCATTTGTAGCCAAATTATTTGAGCCTGGAGATGGGCAAATGAATGCGTTGAAACGCATCCTTGTGCGGGGAACTATTTTATTGGTGTGTGGCGTTTATGGAATGTATACTTCTTTGTGGTATATGCACAAGATTAATCCATTCCCTTAAGGCAGGCCTCTACTCTACGTTTGCGCTCTTCCACCTGATCTTTGGTGTGGGAGCCTTTGCCACTTAACATTTCCTTACAGTCTCCCTCTTCCAATGCTGTCATTTCATCAAACAAGCGATCAATTTCAGCATCGTCTTCTGTCTTTTCTATGGCTTTATTGATTTTGTATTGTTTTTTTACGCATTCACAAAAATCAACTGATTTTTCAAAGGTCTTCACTTCTTCCCTGCTTAAGCCCTCTTCTTCAACTACAGCAGTATCTTCTACCAATGTATCTATAGGTACTTCAACCATACTTGCAGTATCTACGGTTAACGTATCGGTAACGAGACTATCAGTAGTAGGCGTGTTTTCAGTGGGACTTTCACCTCCACAAGCCCATAGTAACAATGTTATTGTACAAAGGAAAAGAGACTGTTTCATGATCGAATAGTTTTAACAGAAGTAAATTTGCATCATTCCCTCTTAAATAACAAATAGAAAATAAATACGACCAATTACCACCCCAAACCAGCCGTACGTAAACTGCCTCTTGAAAAGTGCCACATATAACGCTAGCTTAGTCTTCAACAATAAGTGCTTTTGCAGATGAAAAAATTAATGATTATTGATAATGAGCGTTGCGAGGAGGAGCTGAATGAATTTGTGTCGAAACACCGCAATGATGTAATGCTTATTGCGGATATTCATCACGAAAAGGGCAAAATTATTCGTGTACTTCAGGAGCTGCTTGGCAACCAACCAGCTGAACAAAAGTTATTGCTTAACAGTACTGACGGTGTTTTTGTGCTGAGCATTGATGCCATTATTAGGGCGGAGCTTATTGGCGAAAAGGTAATTGTATATTACAACGAAGACACCCTTATCATTGATGAGTCGTTTGATGCTTTAGAAGAGTTGTTGCACCCTTATCGCGTTTTCTTAAAAATCCATCCCTATCATATTGTGAATGTGCACTACATCAAGCAATTTTCGATGCGTACCGGTCAAACTATTATCATGGAAAACGATGTAATGCTTCCCGCTCCTTTAATTGATGAACAAACCATCCTGGATATCAGCCATAATTTGTAGCCCAATAACTACGGGTTCGCTAGTTGAGGTTGTCTTCCATTATTTCTTCTAACGTTTTAAGATACAGTGGTTGTAGTTCTTCGAATACCTTTACTGCTTTCTTATTGCCTTTTTTAACCGCTGCTTTATACGCATAATACACCCCTGTTGCCATTGCAAAGAGGCTAGCGCTAATTTCTTGTTTTTCTTCTTCCAGTTCGTGAATAGTAGTTGCCAGGTGCTCTAACTCCGTACGCTCGCTTTCCAACAAAAAACTTCTGTCCATCAACTCATTGATTCGCTCATAACACTCATCCAGTTCTGCCCTTACTTCGTGGTATGCCTCAATCAACTTTGCTATTTCTTTTCGATCATCATCCATCACCTCAACATCTATTATTATAACGTATTTAGAAGGCCTTTTATTTTATTGTTAAGCACCTATTTATCAACAAAAAAGCACCAAAACAAGGTTAAAAACACCAACAATAATTATGCAAGAACAGGCACTTTTTCTTTGATTTCTTTACGGCACGCAACCTTTAACACTCTTCCACGTCTTTTTTATGATAACCTGCTAATACTTTAACCATGAAACTACTCTTTACTATCACCCTATCCACCATCCTTTTTCTATCAAGCAATACATCTAAAGCTCAATTAACAGTTGATACATTGGTTTCTCCGAGTCAACTGGAGTTTTTTTTACAGGGGTTTGGCATGACCATTTCTAACCTTACTATTAATTGCGCCAGTGAAGCTATGGGTACCTTCAATGGTGCTAATTCCAACATAGGCATTAACCAGGGGCTTGCCCTTACCACTGGATCGATTTACAACATGATTGGCCCCAACAACAGCAGTAGCATTTCAACAGCCAACAATACACCAGGCGATGCTGATTTGGACACCTTAGGAGGTACCACCACGTACGATGCTTGTGTCATAGAATTTGACTGCGTGCCTGTATTTAACCTCTTGCTCTTTAATTTTGCTTTTGGGTCGGAAGAATACATTGAATTTGTAGATGCCGGGTTTAACGATGTGTTTGCCATTTATATTAGTGGTACCGGCATTAGTGGCCACAAAAACATTGCCCTGGTTCCTGGCACGGTGGTTCCAGTAGCTATTGATAATGTAAACCATCAGGATTATCCACAATATTATAACGATAATGGCGATGGCAATTCCGCACCGCAAAATACCGACAGTACCGTAATTCAATACGATGGTTTTACAACCAACTTAATAGGGCAAACAAATGTAACTCCCGGGCAAACCTATCATTTCAAAATTGCAGTGGCTGATGTGGGCGATAGTTTTTTCGATTCGGGTGTTGTATTAGAAGGCAATAGCTTTAGAAGCATTCAAAGCACAGGTATTGATGAGGCAACATCCACTACAGAAGTGCGTGTTTACCCTTCTCCTGTTACGCATACCGCTACGTTTATGGTAGATGCCCCGCTTACCAATGCTACATTTACGTTGTACGATGCATTGGGAAAGGTAGTGAAAAGAAAAACCAATATTAATGGTACCCAATTTCAATTCGACAAAGGCGCCATACCAGGTGGTATTTACCTTTATTCGTTGTTGGATGAGCATGGCATGCTTGTTCATGGAAAACTAATGATCGAATAGTTGTATCACGCTCTTAGCGCTCCAAAAGAAAACCCCATCTTCCTTATCCTAAATGGCATTGGAATGATGGGGTTCTTTAATGTTATGGTGTTCTGGCTTATTTTGCCAGTACTGCTTTTACCTTTTCAGCTGCTTCTTTTAACAATACTGCTGAGTGTACTTCAAGGCCCGACTCATCAATAAGCTTTTTCGCTTCTTCAGCATTGGTTCCCTGCAAGCGCACAATGATTGGCACTGGAATTTGTCCAATGTTTTTATAGGCATCTACTACCCCTTGTGCTACACGATCGCAACGTACAATGCCACCAAAAATATTGACCAGAATGGCTTCTACATTAGGGTCTTTCAAGATGATTCTAAATGCTTTTTCCACACGCTCGGCATCGGCTGTTCCTCCTACATCCAGGAAGTTGGCCGGGTTACCTCCTGATAGTTTAATGATGTCCATGGTAGCCATGGCCAAACCAGCGCCATTTACCATACACCCTACATTTCCATCCAGGTTAACATAGTTCAAACCAGCTTCTCCTGCTTCTACTTCCATTGCATCCTCCTCGCTAATGTCGCGCATTTCGGCATAGTCTTTATGACGGAACAGTGCATTGTTATCGAGGGTTACTTTTGAATCGACAGCAATGATGCGGTTATCGGATGTTTTCAATACCGGGTTGATTTCGAACAAGGAAGCGTCGCAACCTTCGTACGCTTTGTACAACGCGGTTACAAAACGCGTCATTTCCTTCATCGCCTGTCCTTTTAGTCCGAGGTTGAATGCCACTTTTCTAGCTTGAAAGCCTTGCAGTCCAACACTTGGGTCAATTTCTTCTTTGAAAATCAGGTGGGGTGTTTTTTCCGCCACCTCTTCAATGTTCATCCCTCCTTCGGGAGAGTACATAATGATATTTCGTCCTCTTGCACGATCAAGCAATACAGACATGTAATACTCTTCTGGTTCACTTTCGCCAGGGTAGTATACATCTTCAGTAATCAATACTTTGTTTACTTTTTTTCCAGCTTCACCAGTTTGAGCAGTTACCAGTGTTCCTCCTAAAATTCCTTCGGCTTTAGCAGGCACCTCATCCATTCCTTTGGCCAATACCACACCATTGGAATCGGTTTCTTTTACCTTGCCTTTTCCTCTACCTCCGGCATGTATTTGGGCTTTCACTACAAACCATTCTGTTCCAGTATCTGCTTGCAGCTTTTTTGCCGCTTCCACAGCACCTTCTACCGTATCGGCTACTACCCCTCTTTGAATGGCAACGCCAAAGCTTTCTAAAATCGATTTTCCTTGATATTCGTGTAAGTTCATTGTGCTTTATTTTGGGTTGGTCAAATGTAGTTTTTATGTCATAAAATTCAAAAATAATCCCCTACCTATTCCACCCGATTTATTAACATTATTGTATCTTCGCTTCATCCTAAAGGGAACCTTATGATTAAAGCCAATGACCTTCAAAAATCGTATGGAGAGCTTCAAGTTTTGAAGGGCTGTAGCCTGGAAATCAATCGTGGAGAAATCATTTCAATTGTAGGTGCTTCTGGAGCGGGTAAGACTACCCTACTACAGTTATTGGGTACGCTTGACCTTCCGAGTTCGGGGGAAGTATTGTACGACGATGTGAAGGTAAGCTCATTATCGCCCAATAAATTATCGGAGTTCAGAAATAAAAACATTGGTTTTGTATTTCAGTTCCATCACTTGTTGCCTGAGTTTACGGCACTTGAAAACATTTGTATTCCTGCGTTTATTGCACGAACCTCACGTTCGGTAGCCGAACAACGTGCACATGAGCTGTTGAACTTCCTTAACCTGCCCGCACGAGCCGACCACAAGCCCGCACAATTATCGGGAGGGGAACAACAACGCGTAGCTGTGGCACGGGCTTTGATTAATAACCCTTCAGTAGTGCTTGCCGATGAACCTTCAGGAAATCTTGACTCGAAATCGGCCAGGGAATTGCACCAATTGTTCTTCGACCTGCGCGACCAATACAATCAAACTTTTGTGATTGTAACGCACAACGAGGAGCTGGCCAATATGGCCGACCGCAAGTTAACCATTGTAGATGGCGTAATTCGGTAAGCACAAAACCATAAACGATGAAATGGATTGTTATTGTTTTTAGTGCTTTGCTGCCTTTTGTAATACTGCCACAGGTAGTAGCTCAACAATACCCTTCGGTATTTTGGGAAGTAAGTGGCAATGGTTTGGAAAAGCCATCGTACCTGTATGGCACCATTCATACTGCCGACAATCGCGCCTTTCAATTTAAGGATGGTGTGCTGGATGCTTTTCAACATGCCGACACCTATGCCATGGAGTTGAATCCCGACTCGGTGATGAACATGGACATGTTGAAGTTGTTTATTATGGAAGACAACTATACCATTAAAGGGCTGTTGGGTGAGGAAGATTATGCCACCGCAAGCGCGTTCTTTAAGGACTCGTTGGGCCAGTCGTTATTTTTGTACAACAAGATGCAACCCATGTTTGTTGCTGCCATGATTCCACAACGAGTATTAAAGGCCGAGCAAGAACAACCGTTGGACTTATACTTCAATGCGCTGGCAAAAGAACACCATCTCAAAGTGGTTGGACTAGAAAAAATGGAAGAGCAAGCAGCAGCTTTCAAGGCCATTCCTTACAAAAAGCAGGCACAAAACCTCATGGAAAGCATTACGGCTTCGGGCACTGTAGATTCGATAATGTATTACATGATTGAGCACTACGCCCAGGGTAATTTAGATGGCTTGCTTGCTCTTGTTGAAGCGGACCCAATTTCCGACAACTTTAACGACGTGTTTGTAGTACAACGCAACCACAGAATGGTGCAACGCCTTATTCCGCACCTACAAGCCGGCAGCACCTTCGTAGCTGTTGGTGCAGCCCACCTGCCCGGTAAAGAAGGCATTATTGAGTTGTTGCGACAACAAGGTTATACGGTTACCGCTCGATGATATGATTCCAGTAGAAGAACTCAAAGCATTTCTCGACGAAAAATACGACCAATACAATCGTACATCATTCATTGAAAACGATCCGATTTCAATTCCTCACCGGTTTCATAAAAAAGAAGACATTGAGATTGTGGGCTTTTTAGCCGCTACCATTGCCTGGGGGCAGCGCATCACCATTATTAATAACGCCCGCAAGCTGGCCCGTTGGATGGGCGATTCGCCACACGATTTTATTCTCCATTTTAAGCCCCACCAGCTCGAACCGTTTCAACAATTCAAGCACCGCACTTTTAACGGCATCGACTGTGTGTTCTTCTTGCAATCGCTACAGCATATTTACCAACAACATGGAGGGCTGGAACCTGCTTTTGCGCAACACATCTCCCCTACGCATAAAGATGTAAAGCTGGCCATTGCCGGTTTTCGGAAGTTGTTTTTCGAAACCACACACGAGACACGGTCTGAAAAACATGTTTCCAATCCTTTGAAAGGTTCTTCTTCAAAACGATTAAATATGTATTTGCGCTGGATGGTTCGAAAAGACAACCGGGGAGTAGACTTTGGCCTATGGGACTCTATTTCGCCCAGTCAATTGGTGTGCCCACTGGATGTGCATACCGGCAATGTTGGGCGCAAACTACAACTGCTTTCCCGAAAACAAAACGATTGGCGTGCAGCCGATGAGTTGACCGATGCATTGCGCATCATGGATGCGAATGATCCTGTAAAATATGATTTTGCCCTTTTCGGGCTGGGTGTTTTCGAAGGGTTTTAATTCTCCCAACTGTTCCAATGTACTTTCCCTTCGGGAGCCACGTAAAAGAAAAAACCATCCTCCCCAAACAATTGCATTACGCTTAAACAAAGCGGTTGAAAACCTTCAAACATTTGCTCTTTCGGAATAGAGATGAAATACAATTGATCTTCGTACGTCCATCCCACAAAAGGAGGCGATTTGATGGTGAGGGGTGATTCAAAATCGATGGAGCCCTCACTGCGGTCATAGGCATCAAAAAAATCGTGTAAGGCTACCATAACATCTATTCCAGGCTCTAAGCGATAAGCCATCCACTTTATGCGAGGGTAAATACGATCTCCGTAATCGTTGCTAACCGGCTCTTCTTTTTTGAACCGTTGGTAATTGTCGTGCATCGAACCTTCAATGTAAAACGTTTGATCTTCTGCTGTTACCTCTGCCACAGCAAAACCATGTTGTTCAAATACTTCAGTAGCTTCACGAATAAAATCTTCCATGCTTTGGGGTGCCGGGGTTTCCGGTTTGGGGGTTACCATGGTAGTGAGTGTGTCAACTGCTGTTGCCACAGTGTCTTCTGCATTGTTATTTTCTACTGCTGTTTCGCCCGCACAGGCTGTTAGCAAGAGTAGCGCAAGTGGTATCCATCTTTTCATGCCATAATATTCGTACATTCATTAACGAAGATAACCATTCTTCTGCTTCATTGTAATAATGATCGGCTGGCCGACATTATACATGATGCTTGATTGTTAATTTTATAAGAAAATCAATGAAATCGCTGAAAGTAACATTTAACAACAACGAGGAAAGTGTGCTTGCTGCCCGCCTTGAGTTACCCCTTAACAGCCATCCAATTGCCTACGCTATTTTTGCCCATTGTTTTACGTGCAATAAGAACTTTACAGCAGTACGCAACATTAGTAGAGCACTAACACAACAAGGCATTGCTGTTTTGCGATTTGATTTTACCGGTCTTGGAGAAAGCGAAGGCGACTTTGCCGACACCAATTTTTCGTCGAACATCGACGACTTGATGGCTGCTATTAATTTTGTGAAAGAAAACTATGGTATTCCTCGTATTTTAATTGGCCATTCGCTGGGTGGTGCCGCAGTAATAAGGGCAGCCTCAAAATCGCCTGATATTAAAGCCGTAGCTACTATTGGCGCTCCTGCACATCCCGAGCATGTACAACACCTGTTTAAAGATAACCTCGATGCCATTGCCGCCAATGGCAAAGCCAGAGTGTTTATAGGAGGACGGGAGTTTACCGTGAAAAAATCGTTTATCGATGATTTGCAACAGCAGCAAAACGATGAGGTGGTGAAACAACTTCGTCGTGCCTTGCTCATTATGCATTCGCCCCAGGACATGGTAGTAGGCATCGAAAATGCCGCCATTTTGTACAAAGAGGCCCACCACCCTAAAAGCTTTGTTACGCTTGATGGTGCCGACCATTTGCTTACAAACAAACAAGATTCGTTGTATGCGGGTACTATGATTGCCAATTGGGTGATGCGCTACATCGATGTACCCGAACAAGCCCCCCTTACTACCAACAAACAAGTAGTAGCAAGAATAGGCAACGACGATTACACCACCGCTATAAAAGCCGGAAAGCATCAGCTGCTGGCCGATGAACCTGAAGAGGTTGGCGGCAACGATTTTGGCCCCACCCCTTACGATTTATTGACTGCTGGTTTGGGCGCTTGCACTGCCATGACATTGCGCATGTATGCCGACAGGAAGCAATGGGACTTAAAAGGAGTAACCGTGCACCTGGAACATGGCAAAAAATACCGGGAAGATTGTGAAGACTGTGAACAACCTCATAGAAAGATTGATCATTTTGAGCGAGAGATTATACTGGAAGGCGATTTGGATGATAAGCAAAAGCAACGCTTACTGGAAATTGCCGATAAGTGCCCTGTGCATAAAACATTGCATGCCGAAGTGGCTGTGGTGACTACACTAAAGGAATAAGGCTATTTCCTTACCAACAAAACTATTTTCACAAAAATACCTATTACCGCTATGGCTATTGCTGCAAAGCGCAGTCCGTTGTTAGAGCTTTGCCGTTCTCTTTGCCGGCTAAGGTAGTCCATGCTCCTTTGTTGCTGTTCCCACCATTCGTCGTAGTCAAAATTAAGGTCCTCGCTTTCATTCAGCAATTCCATAATTGTTTGATAACTGGAATCGCTTGCAAAAAGAGAATCGTACCCATCATCAAACTCAATTGCTTCCTCTACCGTAACGGTATCTTCGGAAGGTGGATCAACAGGGTTGGCTTGTAGCATCGATACTACAGCTAACAATACCAACATTAACAATAGTTTTTTCATCACCAATTCGTGTTTACGCAATGCCCTTTGAGATTACCTCAATATCGCCAAATTATTATTGTTTCACAAATTGCCCTCATTGCATGGGGCACATTTCGTAGATATTCATTAATTTAACCTTATCACTTGAAAATAAGCTATGGATCCTACTAAACAAATCGATTATACCAATGGTGAAATAACCGTGCATTGGAAGCCAAATGTTTGCGAACATGCTGCTGAATGTGTAAAAAGACTAGGACAGGTGTTTCAACCCAAAGAGCGCCCTTGGATCAAAATTCATGCTGCGAGCTCAGAAGAGTTAAAACAAGCTATTGATCATTGCCCTTCGGGCGCTTTGTCGTACACATCGCACAACGATCCGGCCACTACAATAACTACCGCGCCTACCGCCATTAACATTGTTAATAATGGCCCTATAAGGCTTAGTGGCAACTTTGTTATTACCGATGGCAATGGAGAGGAAATTGAAGTGAAAAACAAAGCTTCTTTGTGTCGCTGTGGTGCTTCTGCCAAGAAACCTTTTTGCGATGGCACGCACAAGAAAATTGGGTTTGAAGGCTAGATATTGTTCAAAATCACCCAAAAACTACGTAATTTTACTGAGAGCTTTTTCCAGTAGTCTATTGTAAATTTGTATTACCCAACCATAATTCAGCCTACATGGGCAAGGTAAAAATAGTATTAGCAGACGACCACAGCTTAATTAGAGACGGCATTCGACTGTCGCTTGAAAGTCATACTGGATTCGATATTGTTGGTGAGGCCGGTTCAGGCAAGGAAGCCATTGCAGTAGTGAACAAGCTTCATCCCGACATCCTTATTCTTGATATTTCTATGCCCGACCTTACTGGCATGGAAGTGGCCAAAGTGTTGCAAGGACAATGCGATACCAGGGTATTGTTTTTAACTCAACACGATGATCCGGCATACATACTGGAATGCATCAATTGTGGAGCAAAAGGCTATATCTTAAAAGACACGCAACGTGCCGAGTTAATCAAAGCCATTCAAAAAATAGCTGCTGGAGAAAATTATTTCACCAATGTGGTGTATGAAGTGGTGATGAAAAATTATGGCAGTGCTGCCCCTTCTACCAAAGAAGAAAAGAAGACGGTTGTTAATGAGGACGGTGATTTGGTGAACCTTACTAAGCGTGAAAGAGAAGTGCTGAAGTATGTTATCCAGGGGATGACAAGTGCAAAAATTGCAAAAGAGTTGTTCATTAGTGCCCGTACTATTGATACGCACCGCATGAACATTATGAATAAGCTAAAGGTGAAAAATGCCGCTGAATTGGTAAAAAAAGCATTGGAGCAAAGTTTAATTTAAGCTCATGATTCTTAAATAAAAAACCTCAGGAATAGTTCCTGAGGTTTTTTTATGCCTTTATGTGTCGTTGTTAAAACTGATCCAAATCGGTAGGTCGCATTGCACCAAACCATTTCAACACCTTCTCTCCTACTCCTGGAACTTCTACATGAATGATGTATACACCACCCGATATCGGGATGTTTACATGGTTCTTCAAGTCCCAATCTACATACGTTTGTGGACTGTCTTTGGTTAAGGTACGCACCAATGTACCGCTTACATTAAAGATCTTAATAGTGGCCTGCTGTGGCAGGTTCACAATCTTAATCCTGTTGTCCAATCGGCTGGTTTCATAAGCCGAGTAAGCATAGTAAGGGTTTGGCACCACATTGATCAAGTCCAATGCATCTTCGGCCGTTACCGCATCTTCTGTAGTGGTGGCCAAATCGGTGGTGTTAAACTCGTACATGGGGTACCAGTTGTTTTGACTCAAGTGAGTACTGTCATCCATCCAGTCAATCAATGGAGTGGTTGGGTTCCTGCGGTAAGGTGTTACATAACGCTCGTAACGCTTGGCCACACGAATCTTAATCTTAGCATCGTTGCTCAACAACGTTTCGCCTGGAGTAATCGTTGGCATACCCACCCAAATACATGAACGCCATACCTTCAACTTTTGCGAGAAGGCAAGACCCATCATGCTATCCATATAAGCCGGATCGTAGTTCGGCATACGGCTGGGGCCAAATTCACTCTCTTGTTCTTTAAACACATAGATGTAGTGCTTACCGCCAAACAATTCTTCGCCAGTAAATGAGTAGTATCGCTCGGTGGGGTTAAACATCATATCACGACCATTCTCTCCTGCCAACCACGAATCTTCTCCAAAAGCCATGTTCAAACGCTCACCACTTTCTACATCAATCGCATAACCAGGGAACCAACCCATTCCTGTTTCAGAAATATAGTTCGGATCGTTGGGGTTGGTACTTGGCCCCGAACCTACTGGTGCTGGGTTACCAAAGTGATCTACCGACTGGCCTGAACGTTGTTCTTGCTTCGCTGTATTGCCTTCTGAAAGGTCGTCGTTCACCTGCATTTCAATCACAGGACAACGTGTCCATTTGCTCTTGTCGTTGGTGAATACCAAGTCGATGCTTTGAAGGTCGTTCAACTTCAACATTCCAACAGTAGCTCCATAGGTACTTGATACAGGACCTGCATCTGTTTTCGATACCAAACGGTAAGGGGCAATCGTTCCTCCCAAAATGCCTTCAAAGGCTTCACCATCATCAATACCAACATAATCGTTGTAAATCGCTGGGTCTGGTGTTTGGTTGGGATCGCTTTCCTCACTTGAGGTTCCACTACGAATCCAGTTTTGCTCAAACAACCCTTCTGCATCTGCCACACCTTGTAACCATTGACGCGATGAATCTTCGTAAGAGATGCTCGCTGCCAACATGTCGGTGAAAAACTCAGGACCTCCTGTGTTGGTGTATTCGTATTGGTTAACGCTTACAGAAATACCCCACTCTGGGAACAACTGTTCGTTTTCGATGTTGATCGTTTGATCGGACATCACACTGTCGCCTGTGTTCAAGTTGTAAATGACCCATCCTGCTGAATCCAATCCGCCCATGCTATCGGGGTAGAAACGAATTCTAAAGCTGGCATCTACTACATTAAGTGGGTCGATTACTTTTACGCTAATGGGGCCTGCATTGCCAGTATAGGTTGGGAAGGCCATTGAACCGTTGGCAACAATGCTCGCTTCTGAAGCAGCTGTTAAGTTCAATACATTGCTTCCGTTTCCTTCTCCTTCAATCCTGGTGATTTCAGGACCGTCGCCATACGATGAGTTGGCAATGGTTCCACCATTCTCAGGGTTGGGGATGTGAGGTATACCGGTATAAGCTCTAATGGCTCCTGTACCCGCTTTACGTCCTGCCTTGTATGGCTTGGTTTGTCCATCCAATTTGGTAGGATCGTTAGGGTCGTAATCTTTGTAGTTGTTATAGCCATAAGCAATGGCCATGTAATAGTAAGTTTTGTGGTTGATCAACCTCCTGTCGCCTGTAGCAAACTGGTCGTCGGTAAAACGGAAGGAGTGTACAATTCCTTCATCGGTGGTTTCTCCATCGGCTACCATTTCTACCGGCTCACTTGCATTCAATGCTTCATTGAAGTTGAAGTTCACAATTTGACCAACACCATCTTTAATGTCACACTGTGCTACCAAACGAGATACATCCTGATCCAACAATTCAGATGGCCCCACACTGGCATTTTTCAGCTGGTAAATTTGGTACCCCTGGAACCGGTAGTAACGATCGAGGATGGTAGTATCGGTAGTAGTATTGAGGGTGTACTGCCCTGTAGCAGTATCCAATACATAGTTTACAGTAGTAGCTATAATACTCTCCGGAATAAAAGGGTCGAGTTCTTGATAGCCCTCCCCAACGTTATTGCCCTGGTTGTTTGAAAGGTAAAGAATCAATTCTCTATCTAGCTCCTGGATGGCAACATCTGGAGCATCAGGGCCATCCAATACGCGGAAACAGTTTTCGAACAACGATTGTGCTTTATCGTCGGCAATACGCATTACCTCAACCGAAGCAAAAGGATCGCCTTGTGTAGAACGTGCATATACCAGTCCAACGGTAATGTTATTTACTGCCCCAGGCTCGAGGGTAAACGGCCCTGCCGATTGCATGAATCGACGGTCGAGTGGAGTGTTTCCTGCAGTTTGCTCGGTCCACTGTGGTGCTGGAACTCCACCAGTACCCCAGTTCAAAGGATCTGAATCGCCAGGAAACATAAAGTCGCACGGTAAGCTTTGGTCAGCATCAGGATCGGAGATATGGGCACTGCCTCCATAGAAAAACTTGGTGCCATCTTTCCATATGCCTTGTAAGTAATTGTAGTAATCAATACCGTTTTGTGGCGATGTTTGTGCTGGATTTCCCTGCCCTAAACGGTTGTGGTATAAGAACCGTCGCATCCCAAAACGCTCGTTATCTACAATGCCATCACCATAACCAATGCCATTGCCTTTTACGGCTTCTCCCGGGCCAATGCCAACGGCATTGTCTACATTGTCATTGTCTTGATAAGGGCCTTCGAAAAAGTCGCACCCAATGGCTGGAGGGTTGGTGCCATAGCCCAATGCATAGCCAAAGCTTTCATCCAGGGCATCACCATTGTAACCATAACCCAATCCACGTCCTACATCACAACCTACATAGTCGTCTTCATATCCTCCCACATCACAATCTACCCATATTCCAAAATAGGTATCGGTAAGGGTTTGTGTACCACGGTTGATGAGTTCGTAGTTCAAAAAGGTCATGTTGTTAATCTCATCGTTGGTAGCAAAAGCAAAGGCTTGTGCTCTAATTTCCATGCCAATGGCATCGGCACCGGTTTCGGTGTGGATGTTCCCTTTATCGTTAAACACCCACCAAACGGTTTGATCGCCAAACAAGGTGACTGTACGATCGGTTTTACAATCGATTTCTCTATCCAGGTCGTACCATGGGTAATCACCTCCGATTAAGGGGTCGTATATCCCATTGCCATTTGCATCTTTAAAAGGCGCCAGGTAAAAGTCCTGATTTTTCGATGCGTCGCCATGGGCGGGCCACTCGGTAATGATGGCAGGCACCTGGTAGTTGGGAAAGTCTTCCGATTGGGTATTGGTACCTTGCTGGGCATCGATCACTCCGGCCAGGTACCAGGCCCTAAAGGTTTCTACTTCCTGGCGATGAATTTTAAAATGACGGTCGTACTTGGTACATGTTTCAGGGTCAACCTCTGCATCACCAATGGTAGATAGCGGGCCGGTCCAATAGTCATTTCCCTGGCGAAATTGTAGGGCAGCAGCTTTTAGCTGACCATTAATATCGGTTCCTGCCAGCCACAATGCTCCGGCATAAATGATGGTATGTCCCGAACCTGCCGGCACCTCGTAACGTGCACTAATTTGATCGAACCATAATTCCCCTCCGGCACCAATTAATGCCCGTACATTATTGAGGTCTAACTCTACAGTAGAGGTAGCTGGAGCACAACCTGCCGCACGCGGTTGTAAGTACTGACTGGGGTGGTTAGGGTCGGTAATGTTCTTTTGCTGGCTATGCGCCAAAAATGGCCACAACAAGAGCAAGGCCAATAATGGCCTGGTGTGATTAGTCTTTAACATGGTAAACAGTTCTACTAAAGCAATTTAGGCTACTAATGTAACGGTAAAGTGGCTTGAATAAAAGAAATCAGCCACTTTATTTTTTTCAAATAATATACATGTCTAACAACAATTATTAAAGCAACAAGGCCATTACTCAACCATAAATGCTTTTACAAATTCTGGTTTTTGTCGGCGCGAAACTTCCAGCTCATCGCCATTGCTCATTACCACATATCCCCCTCTTCCTTTAATGTATTTACGAATGTGGTTGAGGTTAACGAGGTACGATTGATGGATGCGAAAAAAATCTAGCGCAGCCAACTGTTTTTCGTATTCTTTTAGCGTTTTGGTAACGAGCACCTTTTTTTGATCTGAAAAGAAAAATTGGGTGTAGTTACGGTCCGATTGGCAATAGACAATGTCGTTGATGCTTACGATATCAAATCCATCGATGGTGGGAAGGGTGATGCGCTCATTGTTTTTTTGCTTGGCATGTATTTCTTCCAACAAAAAATTGATGCGTTGATCGCTAGAGTCTTCTTCGCTTTGGCGAATGGCCTTTTTTACCGCCATTTGCAAATCGGTAATGTTGATGGGTTTTAAGAGGTAATCGAGGGCCGAAAACTTAATGGCTCGCATAGCATACTGATCGTAAGCGGTTACAAAAATAACCTGGAAGTTGCGCTTTTCCAGCTGGCTGAGTATGTCAAACCCTGTACCTCGTGGCATCTCGATGTCGAGGAACACAATGTCGGGTTCTTCCAATTGAATAATTTCAATGCCCGTTTGTACCGAGTCGGCCATACCAACAATGGTGATTTGAGGCACATATTCTTTGATCAATTCATGCAGTATCTCTCTGCCACTGCTTTCATCGTCTATAATTACTCCTGTAGCCATTAGGTTGCTGTTAATGTTCTACCGGGAAAAGAATTTCTACTCTTGTTCCGGCAGCGTGGTTAGTTGAAGTGTATAAGTCTATTATTTTCACATCTACATGAGCACCCGAAGCGTTGATGATGTTCAACCGATCTTTGGTAATGCTCATGCCCATTGACGTTTTTCCTTTTTGTTTCTTCCCTCTATGCTTCATGGCTTCCTGCCTTCCTATGCCATTGTCTTCAACAATGCAATGAATGCTCTCTTTGTTTAGCAATAACTGAATGGAAAGCTGCAAGTCGTTGCCTTCTTTAGGCATCAACCCATGCCAAATGGCATTTTCTACATAGGGCTGAATGATCATAGAAGGAATGCGCATGTGCTGCTCTATTTTAGGGTCGGTGTAAATAGAGTATTGAAATTTTCTATCGAAGCGCAGTTCTTCCAACTCGAGGTAAAGCTCTAATGCGGTTAGCTCGTCTTCGATGGTAATGAAGTTGTAACGCGAATTTTCGAGAATCATACGAATGAGTCGACTAAACTTTTCGAGGTAGTTGTATGCCACCTTGGTGTCTTTTTTTATGATGAACCGCTGTATGGAGTTTAAAGAGTTGAAGATGAAATGGGGGTTCATTTGTGCCCTCAATGCTTTTTGCTCGGCTTCCGCCAGTCGCAAATTGAGCTCTGCCTTGCGCTGCTCCCTTCGTCGTACCCTTTTCATTGAGGAATACACAATTAACCAGGTGATGACAACTATCATTACTATGAGTCCAACAAAGAACCACCATTCTTGCCAAAAAGGTTTGGCCACACTAAAACGAATGCTTGCAGGCTGCTTGCTCCATTTGCCTCGCAGGCTTTGAGCATCTACCAAAAAAGTATAATCGCCCGGATCGAGCGAACGGTATTCTACTTGCAATGCATTGGTATAACTCCAGGTAGTATCCCAACCTTCCAACCGGTAACGATAGGTAATGTTGCCCTGGCTTTTGTACGACAACCCCACGTAGGCAATGCTAACATCGCGTGTGCTGTGCGGCAGTTGGTGATGCTGATCCAATGGCAGGTTTTCTCCTCCTACAGTAACACTTTGCAGGTAAACCACAGGAGCAGCATCTTCCGGGCGTTCTTCCTCCAATGGAAACACAGAAAGCCCATTGCTGGTAGCAATTAAAAGGGTGTTGTTATGCTGATACAGCTTATTGATGTCGTTTGATGCCAGCCCATCGATGACCGAATAGGCTTTTATTTGGATGCTATCGTTGGTGCAAATTACCCTATTGAGCCCGCGGTTGGTGGCTACCCATACCTGTCCGTTATCTTGTGTTAACAGCCATTTGCAAACATTGCTGGTCAGGCCATTTTGTTTGGTGATGTTCAAGGCCTTATTGTCTTTAATACGAAACACACCATCTTCATAAGTAGCAATCCAAAGCGAAGAATCGGGAGCTACTTGCACATGGGTAATTTGCTTTTGCAAGGCCAATACTTCGGGAAGGTAGTTAATGAAGGAATCGTTTTGGAAATTAAACAACCCCAAATTTCCACCAACAATGGGCACACTATCATTCATAAAAGCAAGGGAATACATCCTATGGTTCCTAAATTTTCCTTTATGCTGCCGGGCATAATGCCTGGTATACATCGCCCAATTGTTCACCACCGAGTCTAAATCAAGCTTACTTATGTTGAAAATAATTCGAGTGCCCACTCCCCATAGCTCTCCTTGCTTGCTTGCCTTCATTTGGCGAAAAGAAAAGGGATACGTTCTTACCTTACCGTCGGCATAATAAGCCGTGCCGTTATCGCTGGTAATCCATGTTTCATTTCCGCGCAACAAGATGTCGTGCACACGTCCCCTGCCCGGTGCCTGAGAAAGCGGTGCCACATGATTTTCGATGGTTCCATCAGTAGCAATAATATCGAACTGGTTATGGCTATGCCCTACCCATATCCTATCTTGCGAATCAACGTTTACGCTAAATATTTCATTGTCGCTCAACCCACTTTCAACGGTGTACGACCGAATCTGTAAGGAAGGAATAAAAAACACGCCATCGCCCAATGTAGTGATCCAAAAGTTTCCTTCCCGGTCTTGCAATACGGAAGAAACTACCTTTCCTTTCAGGTAAGTAGCTTTGTAGTTCAAATGTTCGTCGCATACCACTACCCCTTGATCGGTGCCCAACCAAATGTTAGCTTCAAGATCTTTGTACAAATAAATAACTCCGTACTGCAATAGGTCGATGTCGTTTTTAGAGATAAGCAAACGCTCTTTCTTTCCATCAAAAGAAAATACCCATTGTCCTTTCGATAATAAAATACTGTCGCCAAGATTCACTCCGTACACTGCTCCGCCACTCCCCTTAACACCCTTCAATTGTTGATCAGAGCTTACATCGTAATAATCTTCTGGAGCCACAGCCCATACTTTTCCGTCAGGACTTTCCCACAAAAAGCTGCTAAACACGCTATCAATGCGATGGATGTTCATTTGAGTGTCTACCTTTAAGGTTTCGAAATTGGTAGACCCCAGCCAAATGTTGCCGCGACTATCTTCTAAAAAGGATTTGAAGAAGGAGTTAATGATGGTTCCTTGAAGGGCGTGGTCGTTGAGGGTGTTATAAATTTTACCATCTTTAAAATAACACAGCTCGTGCGAGTTGCCTAAAAACCATATTCTGCCCTTCGTATCTTCATGAATAGTAAATACTTCATTATCGGTTAAGCCATCGTCGGTAGTATAACTCACAAAGCTATAACCATCGTATCGACTTACCCCTGTTTCGGTGCTGAACCAAATGAACCCTTTGGAGTCTTGAAACACATAGTACACAAACGAACTGGGCAAACCATTGTCTACCTGGTAGTTGTCTACACTATAATTCTTAAAGGTAGGATATTGAGCTTGTGCATTACAGCACAAGAGTAGCAGGTACAAGCCTGTACAATATGTAAGTAGTAGTCGAACAGTCACACGCCCCAAATTGCAACATTATCACCCACAAAATACTACAAAAAATGGCAAGTCAAAAAACTATTCGACGACTGCAACATTAACCACCCAAACCTGGTGCTACAACTTCACCTACAGGAAGATACGGCTTATTGATGCGGGAAAGAAAGGGCTTTCGCCCATTCCAAAAAAGCGTTGCATTTAGCGCACCACACTAATTTTTCTGGTGATGGCATAGGTTCCGTCGGTAATTTTTAAAAAGTAAATGCCATTGTTTACTTGCGATAGGTTGAGCACCAACCGGTTTACGCTGCTGTATTGCAGCTTTACCCCTTGTACTACAGCTCCTTTAGTATCGAGCAATTGGTATTGTATGGCTTCGGGGTTAGCTGTGGCCAATTGTATGTTTACCATGTTGCTTGCCGGATTGGGATACAGGGCTTCTACTTGCAACGGCAACTCTTCCATGCCTGTGAGGGTACTCATGAGGTTGTACACAGGCACATCCATATTGTTGGTAAAGTTTACTCCCTGGTAGTTAAAGTTGTAGGCAATGTAATAGCCGTTAGGGGCTTCTGGAGTACTGATGTTGCAAAAGTACAGCCCGCTGGTATTGGCTACTTCGCCCGAATGGCCAAAATAATCGGTACCGGCAATATCCACCATCTCGGTGCCCAACCCATAATAGGTAGAAGGAGCAGTAATGGTAAACATCTTATTGTACGAAGTGTTGCTGATCAACCCTCCACTGCGCAGAGCTTCATAAAATGTCATCAGATCTTCGGTGGTCGATACCATTCCTGCCCACCCTTTGTACAAGGTAGGGTCTACTATACTCATGTCGATGCGGTAAGTGCCTGGAATGAGCCACCAGTAACATCCCATGTGAGGGGTGGCAATCTCGTCTTCTACCGAGGTGGGGATGTAAGTATTAGCCAGTCCTAATGGTACAATGATGGAATCGTTAAGGTAGCTTTCGTACGACTGCCCCGATGCTTCTTCAACAATCATGGCCAGGATGGCATAATTGGTATTGGAGTACGACCACAAAATGTTGGGAGGCAATGCTGCAAAATCGCTACCACAGTAAATGTTTTCTTCTAACGAAAAGGTGCGAGTAAGATCGCTCAAGGCTGCTTGTTGACAAGAGTCGTTAGCTGCGGCATCGCCCAACCCACTGGTGTGGTTTAACAAGTTGTTGATGGTAATTTGTGTTCCGTTAGGAATGGTATCGTTTACCAGGGTAGTACGCAAGTGTTGAGCAATAAGGTCGGTGGTTTGTAGTAACCCTGCTTCTTCCAGTTGCAAAATGGCAATAGCAGTAAACATTTTGGTAATGCTGCCCACCCTAAATTTATGAGTTCCTGTTGCTGTGGTAGCTGGGTAGCCAGTAGTAATACCTGCAATGGCATTGCCGGAAGCACTTTGCCACGACCATTTGCCCGGAACATATATGCCCATGGTTACTCCAGCCCCTTGTTCGTTGGGCAAAGCATTGTCGAGAATGTTTTGCAATTGGTTGGCCACATTGGCTGGAGGAGCCTGTGCCTGTAGGGCGCCAACAATAAAGAAAGAGCTAGCAAGGAGGGCAATGCACAGGAATGAGGGGAGCAACAAACGTGTTTTCATAACAAGGTTTTTGAGGGATAAAAAGAGGGGGTTGTTAGCAACAACCACAACACCGTATTTATCGCAGTTTGTGTTTTTACGATACAAACATAGCGGCAACAGTGTAGTAATTAAAAATCAATTGTTAATAAATCTAACACCTCAAAAAATCCATTTAATTATTAAATCTTATATTTATCAACGTTACTACTAACCTGAAATAATATTTCAAATGGCAAAACAGGAACCGCTCTACGACCTTATCCAGTCATTATCGCAAACGGAAAAACGTTATTTTAAGGTGTACTCTTCGAAGCAAGAATCGGGCGACGATAAGAACTATGTGCATCTATTTGAGATCATTGAAAAAATGAAGCGTTACGATGAAAATTCGGTGCTTCAGCAAATCAAGAATCCGAAGTACATCTCGCAGCAGAAGCGGCATTTAAGGCAAAAGATCATGGAAAGCCTACGCGCCTACCACGCTGCTGAATCGGTAGAGGTAGAAATCAATTCCCTGATTCACGACTTCCATATTTTACTGGATAAATCGCTGCTTAAGCAAAGTCGTAAGGTATTGAACCGTGCCAAGAAGCTTGCTGTTAGCAACGAGTGTTTTACCGAGATCATCAAGATCAATAAACTGGAAACACAACAGCTGCGGGCCGAAGAAGATTTGAATGAGCTGAACCAGCACATTGAAGAAGTGCAGGGCAGTGTGAAGCACATTGTGAGTAAGATTGAAAACCAGATCGCTTTTGAGAAAGAATACATCAACCTCATTAAGTGGAATAAAGAAATAGAAATGGTGCGCCACGAAGGGGAAGTACGTGAGTTGCGTAAGATCCTAAGTCAGCCGATGTTTTATACCGATAACAATGCCCTCTCGGCAGTGGCCAAGTTGCAGTTTTACTACATCAAAGGGTTGTACTACTTCTTTTTGGGAGAGTTTAAATCGAGCTTCAATTACTTTAAAGAACACCTCCTGTTTTTTGAAAACCACCCCAGCTTTATTCAAAACCAGCCCCTCAATTATACTCGAGCCATTGGCAACTATACTTTGCTCGCCCTTAAAACCGATCAGTTTACTGCGTTTGAAGAAGGGTTAACCAAGTTAAAGGGTGTTTCTAATGCCAATGCGCAACACCAGCAATACATCAACTATATTGTATACATGTTTACCTTGATGTACTACACCCAGGTAGGTTGGTTTCAAAAGGCGGTAGATTACATTGAAAAACATAAGGACAACATACAACCTATTGACGACAGCATTGTTGAGCATAATTTCATGTACATTGAGCGTAACTACGTTACTTTTAAATCGATACTGGCGTACATTGGTGTGGGCAATTATAAAGCCGCGTTAAAGTATGTAAACGACTACCTGAATAGTGGCGATGCCGACTTGAAAAAAGATTCGTATTGCATGGCTCAAATCATTAGCCTGTTCATTCATTATGAATTGGGCAACGACGATCTGCTGGAATACAGCCTTACCTCTACCGAGCGGTTTTTAAGCAAGCGAGATCGTTTGTATGAGTTTGAAGTTACCATCCTCAAATTCATTAAAAAGGCCATTACCATCAACAATGAGTTTGAATTGATGAATGCGTTCAAAACATTAAAATACCAGTTGCAGCCTTTGGCTACCAAGGTGTTTGAAAAGAATGTATTTGAGTACCTCGACTTTATTGCATGGCTCGATAGCAAGATTACCGGACGTTCGTTCAAGGAAATCGTGGAAAGCAAGTTTGCCTACCAACAACTGCCCATCATCGAAAAGAAAACGGTGGCCTATGCTGCCGAAATGGACGAATATTGATAGCACTAACCGTTGGAGCCATGGAACGACACAAAACCGTTGGAGCTTATATTGAACACCACGAGCAATGGCAAGAAGCGTTAATAAGGTTGCGCGAGTTATTGCTGACCACCGACCTGGAAGAAACCGTAAAGTGGGGGGCACCAGTATATGCCTTAAATGGAAAAAACATTGTGGGCATTGGCGCTTTTAAGTCGTATGTAGGATTGTGGTTTTACCAGGGCGCTTTGCTGAGTGATGCTAAAGGTAAGCTCATGAATGCGCAAGAGGGTGTTACCAAAGCATTGCGTCAATGGCGGTTCAATGGAGTGGATGAAATGGATGACGCGTTGATTCTTACTTATGTAAAAGAGGCCATTGCCAACCAACAAGCAGGCAAGGAAATTAAACCTACCCGTAAACCGCTGGTGGTACCAGATGAGTTGAAAGCAGCATTGCAAAAACACCTCAAAGCAAAACAGCATTACGAAGCCATGGGGCTGACCAAACAACGGGAATATGCTGATTACATTAGCGACGCTAAGCGCGAAGCTACCAAGCAAAAGCGACTGGAAAAAATCCTGCCCATGATTGCCGACAACAAGGGGTTGTACGACAAGTACAAGAACTGCTAATTCCTTGCCGTCGGTAGTATGCTCTTCATTTCTTGATGAATACCAACGCCCTTCAATAAAGGGGCTTCGGCCGGAGGAAAAAGTGTTTCGGCCGGAGGAAAAAGTGCTTCGGCCGGAGGAAAAAGTACTTCAGCCGGAGGAAAAAGTACTTCGGCCGGAGGAAAAAGTGCTTCGGCCGGAAGAAAAAGTACTTCAGCCGGAGGAAAAAGTACTTCAGCCGGAAGAAAAAGTACTTCAGCCGGAGGAAAAAGTGCTTCGGCCGGAAGAAAAAGTACTTCAGCCGGAGGAAAAAGTACTTCAGCCGGAAGAAAAAGTACTTCAGCCGAAGGAAAAAGTACTTCAGCCGGAGACAGCAAAACTGCCATCAGATGCCTCTTTCACTGTTATTCTATGTGCATTTCACCTAAAAAATGTAACTTAGAAAAGTGTACAACCCGAATCGATTAACCATTGCCAATAGGCCCAGGCCGCAAAGTGATCCTGAACAGCGCCTTTCTCCTCCCCTTACCCGAGAAGCATACTTTGCTGCTCCCATGCAACACCTTCACTTTCAGCACATCGAAGATTATTTTGAATGCAGTAACGAAGCGTGCATGAGCAAGGATGTGGTATGCATTTGGTATCAAATGAAAGGCATTGACTTTGGGGTGGATGAAACTTTTGGCGAGCTGTATTGCAACCATTGCCATACGTATACTTACATCGATTTTTTTAGAGATAGCAGCTAATTATGAAAGCAAAATGGAGCTTTATCGTGGTGAAGGAAAACCACATCGTATTGACCGATGCTACCGGTAAAGAAACACCCATGCGTATAGAAATGCTATGCAGTTTATGGGAGTTTAAACAGCGGTTGGTAAAACGCCACGACTTTGGCCTTTCGTGGGATCAAATGGCATTTTTTCCTGCAACGCCAGCAAAGGAGGGAGAAAAAGTTGAAGAAGTGCCAGACAATAAATTTGCTAGCGTTTGGTTGGATGAAGGCATTGCTTATGACATTAAAAAGCGTAAACGATTAAACGTTCATCAAAAAGCAGATTTACTGGGCTATAAACATGCACTGGGAAAATCAAGATTACCGGCCGATGTGGCGTTAAACAGCACGAAAGATTTTGTTATTGTCGATTATACCGATCACGAGATTGATTACATGTTTAGCGAATCGGTCAACAGTTGGTTTTGGTTGTACGACCTCCACACCATGACAGAGATTAAGATGCTGGATCAAAGTCCACTGCGGTATCGTTACCTGCACAATTCGAATGGCGTTCGAGAGCAAGGGGTAGAAAACGTAAAGTTTCATCCCGAGGATCCCTATAAAATAGTCGTAACTTACGTCGATCTTGATTCCAACGAGGCTACCATTATCGACCTCAAATCTTAGTCGGAACAATACTCCGAAACGCCTTGAAACAGGTAAATGACACCAGCGGTTTCTAGCAAGTAGCTAAAGCCCCAAAAACTGGATGGGTTGATCAATAAGAAAGTGTAAATGTTGGTGGTAGCTGGTGGAAAATGGGTTTGCAGTGCTTGCTCAAAAGCCACTACCTTATGGGCAAACATTACTTCCTCCGTCGGCTTTAATTTTACTCCAGCGGCCATGTTGCCCCGATACATCAATCCTTCCTTTAACTCCTTGAGTAAGTTAGCATAAGGAACTTTTTCCACGTAATTCATCACCCCTTCATCCATCTGGTATTGCTGTTGCAGCTGTGCTACGGCAGCAGTTAAGCTGGTGCCCTCCCCTACTTTTTCCAACAAGAACCTGGCCCTGTAGTTGGTGCCATCCAATTGCTGTTCGAAATCACGCAGGATTGTTTGCAAGGCTTCCATCGTTGTTTTTTATGGCTTTTATAAGTGATTTAATCCTGCCAAACGGCCAGGCATTTTTTTTCTTGCCAAAACTTTTCGAGGGTCATTTTAGGGTGCCCCAATACCTTAATGGTAAGCGGACTTAAACGTACACTTATTTTGTGCGAACGGTCGCCAAAGCTGCCAATATCTACCACCTCGTTGCCCTGTAGTTCCAAGTCATGCCGGTCGAGGTAATTCATAATGGCCGGTACTTGTAAGTCTACCCCGCCCGTAAGTTCGGCATGAGGGTTTTTCAGCACCTTGGCAGTAGCAATCAGCTCTTTTAAATCGTTAGGGAATGCTTCAAAATGCATGCGATAGCTTTCGTAGTAAATGCTTTCCAATGCATCTTGTTGCGACACAAATCCCCCATCAACCGGATAGCCAATCATCCAGTTATCGCCATACTTACGGTCCCATTCGCGCTGGCGCTTCTGGCGTTGCTTAAGGTCGCCCGCCTTGCCTATTTTTCGTGCTACAATTTTCCAGCCCATGATGGGCAAGTTAATGATTTTGTGGATACTGCTTGCACATCTACAAAGTGCTTTCCAACCCCTGGTGCCTGATGGGCAAAAAAAATCCTGCCAATAACATTGACAGGATTTTCCTCTTTGTCATTTTCAATGATTTATAACACCTTATGCAGTAGGGTTACTTAATCACCAGTTTTTCGGTTTTTATGCTATTTACCCCGATTAAACTAATCATGTATATCCCCTTTTCTTTCAAGCTAATGTGTTGCACTTCGTTTAAATCATTCGTGGTGTATACCAAAGCCCCTAAAGCATTGTAAATATCCATCCGGTTGTACTGTTCCACTGCTATTCCTTCAATGGTAAACGTTCCACCAGAAGGGTTGGGGTAAATCAATACATCCTCTACCAATGCCGGAACATCTCCTTCTTCGGGCGCATTTCTTGTGTTGTAGATGGCTGCACCGGTGCAGGTATTCAAGCTGGTGTTCAAGCAGTTCAAAGTATACACCTGGCCATAACCAAAAGCAACAAGATCGTTAAACCCATCCCCTGTTACATCTGCAATCATTCTTGGGTAGGTGTTTTGTTGGGTCCACCCATCGTTTGTGGTAAAGTCATCGATTACATTTTGATATTCATCCATTGCCGCTGTGGTGGCACTTGAGGTAGAGATGGCCACTTTCATTTCTCCTTCTCCAAACCCAATGATGTCTGCTTTGCAATCGCCATTCACATCGGCCAACCTTCTTGGAAAGGCATCCAATGTATGCCAACCCTGCTCATTGGTAAATTGCTCATAGATGTATGTTTTAGGGCCAAAATACCCTGTTGGTTGACCCAGGTTGATGGTCGTATAAAGGTAACCGAAGGCCACCAGGTCATCCCTGCCATCGCCATTTACATCGGCGAGTAAACGGGGCCTGTCTTCTTGCGAGTTGTAGCCCTGCCCTATGGTAAAGTCTGCGCTAACAGCCATGGGCAAATTAAAATGCCCGGTACCTGTTCCAAGTGCCACATAGGTGTTACTGGGGCCAAAAGCAACGATATCGGCAAAACCATCTCCATTCACGTCTCCCGCCATCCGGGGGGTGGTGCTTTGACTAACATACCCCTGTTCCATGGTAAAATCGGCAAACGAATAAATAGGCGAACCAAATGTTCGGTCAACCTGCCCCAACGATACCAGGGTATAATTCCAGGCAAAAGCCACAATGTCCATTCTTCCATCGCCATTCACATCGGCCAACATTCTTGGGCGTTGTTCCTGGTTGCTATAGCCTTGTTGAATGGTGTAATTCTCAATGGCATATACCTTATTATCAAAGGTACCCGTAGCATTTCCAGGACGCACTGTAGTGTACTGGTAGCCAAAGGCCACAATGTCGTTATAGCCATCCCCATCTACATCGCCAATTAACCGTGGTTGCAACGATTGCGTTTGGTAACCCTGCCTATTAGAGTAGTCGGCAAAAACAAACATCGGAGGGGCAAACGTGCCATCTACCTGGCCCAACGACACCCTGGTGTCTCTGCTGCCAAAAGCAACAACATCAGACCGCATGTCTCCATTGATGTCGGCAACCACCCTTGGCATTTGTTGTTGGTTGACATAGCCATGCCCTACCCCATAATAACTTACCGCATCGGTTACCTCACAGGCTTTTTCGTATACCCTTACATAATCTACCTCAAGTGCATTGTGAGGGTCGTCAAACTGCCCCAGGCCTTCCATGTCGAGGAGCCTGGTTACCGTATTATTATAATAGGTGGGGTAGGTAGAAAGGTCGTCCGGATCGAAAGAAAAGGTAAGCGCATTCCCCAACCAAAGTTCGCCAGGATCTTGAGGCACATTAATGGTTACCCTTTTTGCAAAGTGGTTGTTCACATAGTAATCAATATGGTCGGTGGTCCAATGTACCCCAACCGTGTAAAACGCATCCGTAATGCGTGGCAATGAAGGGTCGAGTGCGATATCGTGTGCCGCATTAAGGTTGGCATCTTCCTGATCGCCACAAGGAAAATAATGTGAATTTGTTCCTATTAACCTTTGATAGCTGTCGCCACAAAATCCATTTTCATAAAAATCAACCTCGCTCCAATTCGGATCGCATGTCCAGGTCCAATACCCCGGATGGTGTAAATCTCCATAGGGCAACCTACACCTGATTTCATAGTATTTTTCAGGGCCAAAATAAATGCCACTGCTTTCAAGGTCGAGCGATAGCATTCCGGCAGTGTACCTAAACGTATAATTGTTGCCATCGGCATGCGAACGCACAGCCTCGTTGACTTGATTTCTCAATTTTAAAGTGCCACCCGAAACTTCAACATTATCTGGATGATTGAGCACATAAAAAAAAGGATTTTCAAGGTGTGTACCCCACGAGCCATTTCTTACGTGCCATACAGGATCTATTGTATTTCCATTAAACTCATCCTGAAATACCATGTTCCAACCGGTTTTATATTCAGGGTTATTGACCAATGGAGCATTCAATGTTTGTGCCCATGCTAGTGGGCCGGTGAATAAGAGCAGCAAAAGGGAGAGTAATTCAATTTTTGTCTTTCTTTTCATTGTTATAGCGTTTTAAGATTTACTTTCAACAAGTTAGATGGCTTGGATAGCAAAATCAATGGAATACCATCAGTACTTACCTACATGCACTTTCATTTATCAAACGACATTTATGGCTTGTTTTTTTAGCGTATTTTAGATTTATAAAAAGTCGGGCACTTATGCTACGATTAAGGCTATTGATTCTTGGGTTATTGATCGCTATTCATTGCTTTTGTCAGAGCAATGGCATCAACTTTAATGCTTCTCATGGCTTATGTTCAGATGTGATTTATGACATTCAGCCTGATTGCCTTGGGCAATTGTGGTTGGGTACAGACAATGGTGTATCCAGGTACGATGGCAAGGTGTTTAAAAATTATTCGATCGATGATGGTTTAAGCGACAATGAAGTGTTTCAAATTTTTCCCGATTCAAAGGGTCGGATCTGGTTTTTAACCTACAATGGAGAACTTTCGTATTGGTTCGATGGCACTATTTTTAACGCAACTTCAACCCCCATTTTAGCGCAAATAAAATCTGAAAGCTATTTCTATAAAGCCCAGGAGTTAGCCAATGGAGACCTTCTCTTCCAAACCTGGAGAGACGGCTTTTATCAACTTACGGAAGCAGGTAAGGTACATCATTTCTTTCCCAAAAAGCCCTGTAGAATCATTCCGTTCAACAATGCGTTTTTGTTGCTTGTTGGCCCTGTTGCCAATGAGCAGGTACAAGCATATCGGTTCAAGGAACAACCAGACACTACCTCGTCGAGTCTATTTACCTGGAAGGCATTTACTGATCGCGTTGAGTCATTCAATCATCACCTTATCGTTCCATCGGGTATTCGTGATGGATCACAAACCATTAACATTCGCTTGTTCGATTTGAGCACCAATGTGCCTGAATTAGTGTATGCGCTGGAAACTCATAAAAAAACGTGTAGCTTCCTACTTCTGGAGGAGGATAAGGAAACCTTTGCAATTGGTGTTGGCAACGAGCTCTGGCGGTTTAAAGTGGAGGACAATGCCATTGCGGTAGAAACACAAACGACTTATGAAAATGTACCTTCCGACTACGTCTACGATTTTGAAGGAGGACTATGGGTTTCAACCTTAGGCAGTGGCATTTATTACGCGCCATCATATCCTTACAAAAAGTTAGAAGACCCTACCATCTCTACCATGATAAAACAAGAAGATCGGGTATGGATTGGTTATAAAGGTCGAATAGATTGCAGAAGCATTGCTACGCTCGATACCCTCCACTCTATCAAGCTGCCTCTTGATGAATTGGTCACTAACATTTATACGCTGCATCCTGATTCGTTAATCATTAGCACAGAAACGCAAGCCATGCTTATTGTTGGGGGAGAAATAGTAGGAACAATCAATGTTGTTGCAGTAAAGGACATTATTGCTACAGAAGATGTGGTGTATTTCATTGGTGCGCAGGGCATCGAAAAATTTAAAAGAAACAACTTACTGCACCATCCTCCTGAACACATATATAGAAGACGGGTTTTAAATGCCTATCCTTACGAAAAGCAACTTTATTTTGGAACCAATCAAGGGTTGTACAATCTAGAGGAGCCCGGTAAACGCATTGAGGGGCCTTCTTCACGAATAAATACGATTCTGCCATTCAATACTCAATTGCTTATCTCCACCAACAAAGAAGGCATTTATTATTTAAACGAAAAGCAACTCAAACGCATCGATTTTCCGGCACAAGAAATCAATGCATTGCATAAAATTAACGATAGCTTACTGGCTATTTTCACCCCTAAGATCATTTACATCGCCTCCGTTTCAATACAACAGTCGCGAATAACACTAGCCATTCAACAAAAAATCATCAACGAGGGCTTTAATCAATTGATCGCTACTGAAGGTGGTTACCTCATTTCTTCAAAGCACGGCCTTTATTTTGAAGAAGATAAAGATGCAGTTGCTCCTTCACCAAGAATAACTTTGGACCGCATAAAAGCAGAGAGTCGCGAAATTTACAGGAAATCGCAGGCCGATGTTTTTGAGGTTCCTTACGCAAAAGGCATAGAGATTTATTATAGGGCCATTGCCCTTTCCGACCAAAAAAACATCACCTATCGCTACAAAGTAAATAACCACGATTGGGCATATACACAATCCAACCTCATTGCATTTCATCGCTTAGAGCAAGAAGAAAATGAAATTCAAATCCAGGCGTTAAGTGCTTATGGCAGCGCAAGCAACATACTCCGAATTCCCATTCATCAAATGGTGCCTTTGTACTATACCCGCACGTTTTGGGCATGCATTGCATTGTGTTTTGCCCTCCTTATGGCAATATGGTTCATTAAGTGGAGAAACCGCATGCGCGATAAATGGCATTTAGAGCACCAACTCCTTTTATCAAGGCAGCGGGCGTTCCGTTCGCAAATGAATCCCCATTTTATATTCAATGCCCTGAATGCTATACAAAACTTGTTTATGTCGGGAAGGATCGAAGAAGCCCAAAAGTACATGAACAAGTTCTCGGAAATTTTACGTGCCAACCTAAGTGTTTCGGAAATGCAATTCATTGCGTTGGTAGACGAAGTAAAGTTTATTCAACAATACTTAGACATTGAATGCCTTCGAATAGCCAAAAAATTCGAGTACCACATTAATATAGGAAGTGAAGTGGATCTCGACAATGATTTGTTTCCTTCAATGATGATTCAACCTTTTGTTGAAAATGCCATATGGCACGGCATTGATGGAATAAATGGAGGAAAAGTTGAATTTAATATCTATAAAGAAGATGGCGTTATTGAATGCCAGGTTATTGACAATGGCGTTGGTTTTTATACTGCTCAAAAAAACAGTAAAAGTGGGCATAAATCTATGGCGCTAGAAATCATTAAAATGCGCATCGAACTCATCAACAGGCAGCACGACATTAATCTAAGCTTAACCATTGAACAACGAACCCCTGGAACAAAAGTTAGTTTAAAAATGAATCAAGATGTATAAGTTATTGATCGTTGATGATGAGCCTAACGCTCGCGAAATGCTCATCTCCATTTTAATGGTTCAGCAAGAAGCATTCGACATTGTTGTAGTCGACACTATTGATAAAGCAGTACGATCTATTGCTGAAAAAAAACCAGACCTTATTTTTTTAGACATTCATATGCCCCATAAAAATGGACTGGAGTTATACAACGAGGCCGACTTATCCGACATCAAAGTAGTGTTCACCACCGCTTTCGATAATTATGCCATAAAGGCCATTAAGCTTTCTGCGTTGGATTACATTCTTAAACCAATAGGACCAAATGAGGTATGGAGCATCATCGATAAATTTAAAGCACAGTTTCAAAAAGACAAAGACATAAGAGCACAGCATGAATTGCTCAATCAGTTGCTTTCTGATCGTGAAACAACAACGGATGAGCCGAAACAACTTGTTATTAACCTGGAAGATACCAAGCTTGTATTGAAGTTTTCTGACATCATTCGACTTCAGGGCGACCGGAATTACACCAAAATAATTACACACGACCGGCACTATATAAGTGCAAAAACATTGAAGGAGTTCGAAGAAATGATTTGTGGCGAATCGTTTTTTCGAATTCATAAATCGCACATCGTCAATCGATCTGTAATTCAATCCATAAGAAAATCGTCGAAACCCTATGTTAAGCTAACCACAGGGGAAAAGCTAGAATTGTCGCGATTGAGGAAAGCCAATTTCTTTGATTGGCTATATAACAACCATGCTTAACGCTGTCCAACTTTTTGGATCAATGTGGTTTGCTTGAAAGGGTTGGGTAAACAACCTCTCTGTTGTAATAACTATAATGCTATGTATGGGTATTATCCAAAAGCTTAACAAAAATACGTATAAACCACGCAACCTTTTACTAACTTTCTCGTTATAATAGAAAAGCTAATAACCTACACTATGAACTTACCACTAAACCAACCAGGCTACTCAAACTGTTTTTCCATGTATAATGGATTAAACAGCGGCTAACCTGAAAATTTTAACGCCCCCCTTCATTCTGCAAGAATGAAAACTGCCATTTATCCGTGGCAGTACATTCCGCCCCCATTTATTTGAAGATCTTCTCTATGGAGATGATCGTTAGTTGTAAATCTACTGTAGCAATCCATTGATGGAATGTAATTGCTAATTATGATGATAACTCGATTGTATTTATTGGCCATGCTGTGCCTTCATGGTTGTTGTTTAATGGCACAAAAAACAAATGCATTACCCCCTGAAGCAAATGCTGTTGCCTACAGGTATGAAGCTTTTGAGCTGGAGCCGGGTTGGCATTATATCTCCAATTTAGAGGAACTATATCAGCAGCTGCCCCCAGGCGAGTATACACTTAAAATACAGACATACAACAATGGCACCTGGAAAGAGGAGCATACAGAATTTCCCATTGTTATTCCCCCCCCTTTTTACCAATCTACCTGGTTCGAATTAACGGCCGGCATTGTGGCATTGCTATTGGTGATGTTGGTGCTACAACACAAAGCATTGCAACGCAATAAAGGCGTGAGCTCTTCTCTGATGCAACGATTTCAGGAATACCTAAAATGCAAAGAAAACCACCTGGTGATACGAGAAAACGGGAACGATGTAAAAATCAAATCGACTGATATCTTCTATGCCAAGGCTTCGGGCAACTATTTAGAAATCTATACGGAAAACGGCCGCCATGTTACCCGCGAAAAGATTTCCAACTTTCTGGAGCTGGTTCCCGACCCTGAAATGTATGTACGCGTGCATCGGTCTTACATTGTACGTACCGATTGCATTGAGCAAAAATGCGCTAAAACCATTACTGTGAACAACACTATCATTAAGGTAGGGCAAACGTATCTCGCCACATTGGCACGGGTGAGGTTGTAAGGGGAGTTATTTACAATAAAAAAGCCCACTTGATATCCTCAAGTGGGCTTTTTAATATGATTTCTTTTCTAGTTTTTAATCATGCGCTTTGATGTAATTACTTTCCCATCTGCTACTAACGAATAGGTGTATATGCCATCACTAAGATCTTGCGCATAAACATTAATCTGTCCGTCGCCTCTTTCAGCAATCTCCACCGTATTGATAAGTGCTCCTAATTCGTTGTAAAAATGAATTTGCGCCTTGCTTACTTCAGCAGGAATGGTGTAAGAAATGGTTGTTCTTTCTGCAAAAGGGTTGGGTACGTTTTGGTTCAGTACAATCGACTTTACATCCTCAAGGGTAACAGACTGTGCCTGATCATCCATTTTTAACTCAGCTCCTGTCGTTAATAACTCTTCCAGTTTCGCCAAACGATCATCCATGGCTTCAACCTTAGCTTCTAACTCTTTGATGTAATTTTGTTGTTCTTTATGCCCCTGGATGAGGATGGGGATAAAACCATCATAGTTAATACCTTTTAACTCAATTGGTGCAGAAACTTCATTTCCATTCTCATCGTATTCAGCAGGATGTACTACTGGTTTTACCAGGTTGGGGAGTACTTTTTCTACCTCCTGCGCTATCAACCCAAACTGTTTCCCTTCACTTAATACAATTGATGGATATTCTTCATGCTTGAATTCATATGTTTTAGGGCTTAAATGCTCAATAATATTCGTCGCATTTTCTATGTCATTCACATCCTTCTTCAATCTTTGATCAGAGTACATCCACATTGATGCCGATAAGAAACCACTCCCATTGAAATAAGCTGCCCAATTCTCAACCGTTCCTCCTTGAGCAGTGGCATAAATGCCATAATTATTTACCCCTGTACCTAAGGCACGGGCATAAACACCATAATTCGATGAACTTGCTCCATTGGTATTTCCACTTCCTTCAAAGAAGCCACCATAATTTGTTCTGCCATACCTGGCCACACCGCGTACGGCAGTGTTAACGTTAGTGAACACATTAAAAGAAACCGCTTCTCCTACTACCCCATTGTTACCATTGGTAGCATCAGTTGCTCTACCAAATAAACCGTTACTGGTTACTCCTCCATCAATTCTAGTATCCAAACCTGTATTGGTTCCTGCTCCATTAATCACCAACCATGCTCCGGTATTCAAAATGTTGTCGCCCGACATGTTTATGTTCAACCCTTGTGTTACTCCATTGGAAGCCACTTGATCGTTATCTACAACAATTCCTTTTGGTAGGTTTTCTGAAATTTGATCATTCACTTTTACGTGCAAACGACCTTGAGCACTGGTAGTTCCCATTCCAATTCTATTTTGACCTGTATTTGTGGCACCATCATCCGTAAAATAAATGTTATTGTTATTCATCGGCACTTCCCGGTTATTCAATAGCCTACCAGGGTCGCCTAATTCATTTAAGTCCTGCCCAAAAGCTACCCAACCCGGGTTAATATTACTTTCAGAAGTGCCATTATGTGCATCCAATAGGCCTGCTCCACCACCACCAAGACAGGATAGATCAGCAACTTGAGTACCACCATCTTCTAATGCAATGGTTAATTGACCAGTCGCACAATCAAAATCAAATAATTGCAATTGTTGATCATCAGTACCATCAATACAAGATAGGTCAGCAACTTGAGTACCGCCATCTTCAAGCGTAAGCGTAAGTAACTCGTTGTCACAATCGTAATCAAAAAACTGAATTTCCTGATCATCTGTGCCACCTATGCATGATAAGTCAGCTGTTTGTGTACCTCCATCTTCAAGCGTAAGGGTAAGTTCATTGGTATTGCAATTAATGTCAAAAAATTGGATCTGTTGGTCATCAGTGCCATCAATACAAGATAGGTCAGCAACTTGAGTGCCTCCATCTTCAAGCGTAAGCGTAAGTATCTCGTTGTCACAATCGTAATCAAAAAACTGAATTTCCTGATCATCTGTGCCACTTATGCATGACAAGTCAGCTGTTTGTGTGCCTCCATCTTCAAGCGTAAGGGTAAGTTCATTGGTATTACAATCAATGTCAAAAAATTGGATCTGTTGGTCATCAGTGCCATCAATACAAGATAGGTCAGCAACTTGAGTGCCTCCATTTTCAAGCGTTACGCTTAGTTGTCCGGTCGTACAATCATAATCAACGGCCTGTAGCTGTTGGTCATCTGTTCCTGCAATACAAGACAAGTCGACTGTTTGAGGAGGACCACCATTTTCAAGATCAAGGGTAAGCTCATTAGTAGTACAATCAACACCAAAAAATTGAATCTGTTGATTATCGGTAATGCTAGAAACAGTACCCCAGGTGCCATCACCCAACAATACCTGTGTATTATCATTCGGAAAAGCCAGTTTTCTTAATGCTATATCATCAGGGTTATTTCCAGCATCTTGTTCTTTTCCAAGTATAAGGTATTCAGCATCTACATGATCAGGCACATATTCAAAACGGCCGTTTCCCCGTACATGAAGTTTGTGCGTAACAGGTATACCAGTAGTATAAAAGTCTCCTACTCCAAATTTACCATAAGAATCGGCCAATCCATTGTTGTCTTGAGTTGGGTCAAATCGACCAACTTCCAGTCCATCATTCGATTGAGAAACCGGGTCTCCAGCACCAAAGCCCAATGTTGAAGTGAAAATAAAACGTAAGTTATCAGGCCCAACATCAAAAGGCCCCAAAGCATCTTGATTATCCCCCCAATTAATAACAGCATCATGGCGATCATCAAAAAAGCCTCCTTCTCTTTTCAACCCTACATACATATTATCTGTAGCTTGTGAAGTAAATGTACCTACATCCATCCAATCACGCCATCCATCAGCCGTCCCTGGAATTATCCCACCTGTGTTGTAACCTAAGTGCAATAAACTACGGGGTTCTGTGATAGGTTGACTCCCTCTATGGCTAATAGCTACACGTGTTATGTTTCCATCCAGAGGAGATGCTGGAAGCGGTACACCAGTTGAAGAGATGCTCGAAATACGCACCCTTTCTCCTTGAGCTGTACCACCACCCGTATTATTCCAATCAGTTCGAATAACAAATGGTGTATTTTCTTGCCATTGTAAAAGTCCTGCCTGTCCTCCAGCCAATCCTTCTACACCTAACTTCAGCCCATCTGTTGCTTGCTGTCCAGTACCATTTTGATTTGAAATTTGCAAGTGAGTAGGACGCGTTCCATTATGATTTAAATGCAATAGGTTATGAGGAACAATGTTAGCATTATCGCCAAATACTGAGCCAAAACCTATATTGCCGTTTGCAGTATACCTTGCCAATTCAAGGTGGTTGTCGTTTGGATTACCCGTTTGAACAAACATGATACGAAAGTTGTTTCGTGGTGTCGGAAAACCAGCGGGATCATCTCCAAATGCTAATACAGCATCACTTCTATTAACTCCTTCTTCTTTTAATCCAAAATAAGCATTATCCGAATTTTCAAGGCAAAAAGTTCCTGTTTTCATCCAGGCACGATAGCCCCCCCCACTAAATGGCGTATTGTTTCCCCCAGTTATGGTAAGGCGTGAACGCACATCCGTTGGGTCTTCTCCAATACCTATATAACCAGATGTTGGAATAGAATTATATAAAGTTCCATTAGGATTTACCCACATTCGAGGAATATTTGCTGTCCGAACAGATACCCCTCTATTGTTTAAAAAACCAAGGTATTTAGTTTGAGGAATGTTTTGAATGTTATTGGGTGACGAGCTTTGTGCAATTGCAAAGGGTAAAAAGTAACAAAGACATAGACACATTATTACAATTTTCTTCATAGCATGTTTAGTTTTAGTGATTAGAATTCCATTATTCAATCTAAGGAACAGCATCAACACAAAAACAGTAATAACCACGAATTGTGATGAATCACATTAAAAAAGGGGTAAAGTGATCTACAGTGCTTTAAAAACACATCAGTGTGTGACGAAATGATTTTGTCACATATGGTAAATGCCATGCTTTGAAAACAAGTAAGTGAGCTTAAAAAAAAGGAAAGGAAACCTTACCCTAACAAAAAAAGGAGAGCCACCAGCTCTCCTTTTCAATATCATATCATCCACACTACTGCACCCTGCTGCCTTCTTCTTCCAATCCGGTTTTGCGGTTACGGGTTTTCTTTACTTCATTGCTACCAAAACGGTAACTTACATTCAAGCGCACTACCCTGCTTTCCCAACCACCATTGCCAGTAATGTACAAGTCGCCAAAACGGCCCTCGGCTCGCCAGGGAGCGGTATAAAAGATGTCGGCCACGGCCAATCGAACATTTAACTTATCGTCGGCCAATGTTTTTTGCACTGCCATGTCTAACGACCCCATGCTCTTGGTAAGGTAAGTACCTCCCCATACCGAAGGCGAACTGTACCAACCCGATACTTCAAACTTAAAGTTCTTCGGCAGTAAGAAAGAGTTTTGAGCAAACAAGTTGAACGTACTCTGGTCCACCGCCTGATATTTTTCATCGCTGGCAGTATACGACGCATGGAAGGCATTGATGTTCATGTATACACTCCACCATTTCTTCACTTCAAACGGGTAGCTGAACCCAAAGCTGTATATATCTTGATTGGCAATATTGCGCGTCATAATAAAGTTGCTCCCATTGCCCAGGGTGTCGGTCACCTCCGCAAAGAAATCATCTACACGACTGTATCCAATAGAGGTGGTCATACGATACTTGAAGGTATGCGACAGCTTTACATTATTGGTGTACTGCGGCTGCAAGAAAGGATTGCCACGCCTGAAATCCAATTCTGTCAACTGACTTTCAAATGGGTTGAGCGATTGATAGTTGGGCCGTTGAATTCGTCGGCTGTAGTTCAATGCCCAGGAGTGCTTGAAATTAGGCGCATAAGAAACACCACCACTCGGGAACCAATCTAAATAGTTACGTTTTACCCGATCGTTTACACTCGATTGAGTACTGGTTAAAATGCCTTCCGAAATGGTTTGCTCGGCACGTACCCCAACTTGTACACTTACCTTCTTCACTTTCTTGTTAAAGTTCACATACCCGGCATTGATGTTTTCGGTATAATCAAACACGTTGCTACGATCAGCATTCAACACATCGCCATTATTGGTTACATCGTAAAACTGAAACGTATTGGCCGTTTCAATGTTCGAATACTTGCCACCAAAGCTAAACTTACCACCAAACAGGTTTTGGCTGTAATCGATTTTTGCGGTAACAATATCAATCACTGTAAGCGTTTTCATGCGGTAGTTGTTCGATTGCAACAACAACTCTCCATTGGGGTCGAGGTATTCGTTGGGCTGGTAGCTGAGGTTGTCTCGCTCATATTGCCCGTAGTCGAAATCCATGCCCAATTCGTGGCCACTGGTATCGGCAAACATGTAGTTGAAGTTTCCGGCCATATTAGAGTTGTCGCTAGTTGCTTCGTTGTTGGCCACCAAAATGCTGCTCACCTGCCCGGTACTTAAAGGAGTGATGGGCGTAATAGTGCTTCCCGTCATGTCGCTATCAAAAATGTTGGCATTTAACAACACGCCTACTGTGTGGTTTCGGTGAGGAAATACGTCAATACCAGCACGTACATTGTGAGCTTCGTTGCTGTTGATCATTTCGGTTTCCGCATCGTAGCGTACACCTTCCTGGGTACGGTACAGGTTAATTTCGTTCCATCGGTCGCCAAGGTTGTTGCTATAGTTGCCATACAAGTTGACCTTTTTCGTGCGGTTGTTCAACGAAATGGAAGAGTTGTAACGAGTATTTCTCCCTCGTTCTACTCCACCGGCTACAGTACCATTAGTGCCCAGGTTTTTGTCTTTTTTCAATTTAATGTCAATGATCCCCGCATTGCCTGCTGCATCGTATTTGGCCGAAGGCTGGGTAATGATTTCAATCGATTCGATGTCGGACGACTGCAGCGAACGCAAGAAGTTGATGAGGTCGTCGCCTGCCAATGGCGATGGCTTGCCATTGATGTACACTTGCACCCCCGTTTTTCCTTCTAAAATTACATTGTTATTGTTGTCGATCACCACGCCCGGAGCTTTGCGCAACAACTCAAATCCATTGGTTCCGGTAGCATTAAGCGTATTTTCTACATTAAATACCGTTTTATCGGCCAACACTTCTACCATCGGGCGCATGGCTACCACATCTACCCCCTCCAACTCTACCGCTGTAGACATAGCAACAGGTGCCTGCTTAAACTCTGCCTGGTTCAAATCAAAAGCTTCCGAAGTATAGGCAGTCATACCTACATACGATACTTCAACAAAATAGCGGTCGTACTGCATTTGCTTAAACGCATAGGCGCCATCCATGTTGGTGATTTCTGCTTTTACCATGGAAGAGTCGTTGGCCTTTTTTAATACCACCGTAGCATAAGGCAGTGGATCAGTACCATCGGTAATGGTACCACTTACCTGACCGGTTTGCGCATGAACAAAGCCAAAAGAAAAACAGCTGATGAATACAAGGGTTAACAGGCGAAAAGTAGAGGGCATAATGGGCATAGTTAACAATGCAATATAAGTTTACCCTACAAAGGTGAATCATTTTTCTCCCTGTTGCTTCGTTTTTTCCATGAGTAGCAGATAAGTGGGTTGAGTGGTATAAGGAAGGTAGGAAGTCATTACGGTGGCTTTTACTCAGCAACGCATCACTATTTAAATTGCTCAGCGTAGCGCGACTTTACCAAAAACGCCTTATAATCTTTGATGCTCAGTATCTCCTTGATGGCCTCCTTTTTGTCATCGGCTTGTTCATAATAGCTTTCAACAATTTTGTAGCCCATCCAATATCCCAGATTTTGCGGCCGCTTATCTTCAGTAGTACTGTACAACCATGGAGCACGCTCAGTAGCATCGTAAGCATCCTTAAATTCCAGCCACAACTCTTTTTCATGGGCATCACCATAAGGGTAAACATTAGGGCCATTGGCGAGCTTTACCTTTTCTCCTGAAATTAACTCCGCAATAAAATCAGCACTCCCTTCCCTGATGCATTTTTTCAACAATGTTTGATCATTTTCGTCATCCTCCTGAATAAAATGAATCAACTCGTGTACCACCACGTTAGGAAGTATTTCGATGTCTAGCGAAGGTCTTCCATAGTTGGTTTTAATGTTACTATCGGCATATACTTCCAAAGCAATCATCAACCCATTTTCATTCGCTGTACCTCCCGAAGTAGTTCTACCAATCAGGAAATATACAGGAGGGTACGTGGCTTCGGGATACCAGTACTCCAACGCATAACATGCTGCCTTGATTTGTTTTTTAAATGCAAGCGCCTTGTACGAAGATGACCGTATGTTATCGTAATAGTTGGTTTCTGATAAAACAAGTTCTTTCAATGCTTCAGCACTTTCAATCCGCTCAGGGATATAGCCTTGCACACCTATGCTGCCTTCTTCCAGGTAGTGTTCAAAATAATTCTTTGTGGTATCTTGTACTTGTTGATCGTAATACTTCCAAAACAAATCAATATCGGTGGTTACCAATTCAATGTCATCAGGATCTTCTGCAAAGTCGCTGGGGTTGTTTTTATCAGAAAACACCTGTTGAGCATGTGTAAAAGACGACCAACACATGACCCATAAAAACACATTGATAAACTTTAACATCGGTTCGAATTGAGTTGTTAGCCAAAGATAAAGAAATAGTGCCCATAAGAACATGGGGCAACTTCATTTAAGACATAGGTTGTAGACATCAGTTCCATCCCTTCATTTCATCGGGAGTAATTACCCGTGTGGGCTTATTGCTATTCAAATCTACCAACAACTCTAATTCGCTATACCCAATCGACCCGTCTTTATATGTTTTGGAGGCGTAAAGTTGTCCGTTTTTGGTGGCCAACACCCTCCCTTTATGGTCGGTATCGGCCCATTCAACACCTTCTAACATGGTTCTTTTGTTCTTCTTGCTGATGTAAAATTTATTGACGTTTTTACCATGTTCGGAGTGGTAAAAACTGATCAAAAGTAAAGAGGTGCTATTGGTTATTGGCTTTTCCCACAATTCGGGAACAATGGGCTGCTTGCTTTCTGGGAAAGCTTCTGCCCAACCATCATCCACCCTTCGTGCAGCATCCTCTAGTGTTTCAGTTGCCACAAAGGCATCGTCTATTCGTAGTTTCCAGCCATCGCGCTCCATCCTGTGGCTCAATAAAGTGTTGATCTGTCCTTTCCACAAATTGTAAGGCTTACCAGGAGTTACAGTGGTAATGGTGATTCTCGAAGGAATTGGCCAATTTTTATGAGGCACCGCATCCACTATGCCATTCAAGGCCACCTCACTTTCATTGTGAAACAATCCTCCTCCACTCCCATACAAAGCACCTTCGTGCTCCCATGCTGCAATGGCAGTCCAATAAGGTGGCCTGCTAACCACAGTACGGCTGGGCATGTGCTCAAAATTATCAACAAGGTAAATCAGGTACTTACCAGAAGGAGATAAATCGCACCTTCTTGGCCGGATCTTTTTCTCCACCCATTGCCCACATTCAAATGTATCGTTATCGAGATTCCACTGGATCAGTTGCACCCACTTAGAAGGCCCTCTTCTAAAAACCACGGCCTTATTTGCCGCTCTTGCCACAATAAAAAACACTCTTGCAGGGGGAAGAGACATTATGAAGGGATTAGAATGATTTGTTTAAATGTAAGCACAAAACAACAAAGTAGCGGCAGTATTATTCATTCCTTTTAAAGGGAATGTTGTTTTTGCCATAGGGAAGCGATTGTAAGGTATGGTATGATTTAACCTTGTAGTGTAGCGTACGATTGAAGGTATTTAGGTGCAAAAACAACGTGTCGTTCGATACTTCCCATGTTCCTGTACTTGTATCCATAGGGTATCCAGAGTTGATGCTCTCCAACTGAAACGTAGCATCCTCTTTCAATTTGATGGTGGTTTGTTGAACATGATCCGGAATATCTATTCCTTTTTGCACAAAAGTGCTGGTATATGCTCCAACCAGTTTGGAGGATTGTATTGGTTTCAGGTTTAACAATGAATGGCAGGATGAAAGCATCACTAAAAGAATGAACATCCATTGAATATTTCTGAAATATGCTGTTTTAAACATGGCAAATGGTTATTTCAATGATTAACCAAATAGTATACCACAAATGGTATGACAACTAACACAAGGCAACTGTACTATTCTTAAAGGTATTAATCTCTATTATTACAACTTGCTCTTATAACCACTTATCTTCTAAGCAGCGCCATTTAATAAACCGTATTTACCACTCATTAAAGCGCATTAGCAATTGCCATTAACTGTGCTTACTTTCAATGGAAATCAAACATCACTAAAACACAAAACCATGCACTTAAAATCAATAGCACTCTTAGCCAGCCAGTATATTCGATGTGATTCTTTCTACTGAAAGTACACTGCGTATATTTATCAAGGAGAAGAAAATGTTGGGATTAATACCCCTCTGATCAGGCGTTCTCAGTAAATGGAATGATTGAATCAATGGTAGAAGAATTATGTTTCCTAATGACACCATACAAATCACTAACTATAGCCCTTCCGCTCAATAGAGAAGCATCAAAAACCAATATCGGTGTAGCACGTTACCAGCTTCCCATTTCCCTGGAAAAGGGCACCTACATTGTTACCGTTTCCATCAATGGAGCATTCAGCCATAAAAAATTGATCGTCCTTTAATTTTTTAGGGGCTGGATGCATCATAAAAGGAGAGCAAAGTGCTCTCCTTTTTTAGTTGGTGCAATATTGTAACAGTAAACTGTAGCTGATATGCTCTGGCTATGCCAATTAACTCTTGTATTCGGCCATTTAGTAAGCTACTCTCACCACTTAGTCATTGAAGACATTTAAGGGTGGTGGTATCACTAGCTTTAAAAAAATTAATCAACAACTCTTAATTATTAATCTTATGAGAAAAACAGTGTTTTCAATTACAATGTTGCTGTTTACCATGTATTGTCATGCACAGGTTTGGCCTGAAAACGACATCAATTGGAAAATCAATAGCAACAAGAGCGATGAATTCAACGCCGCTACACTCGACTTAAACTTATGGCGAAAACTTCCTAAAGATCAATACCCCTGGGGGAATGGTCATTGCTTTGACCCGGTAAATGTATACCTGGAAAATGGCCTCCTAAAATTGAAAGTAGTAGAAAAAACTGCTTACGATAGTGAATGCGATCAACCATGGTCCAATTACTATACCGGTGGCATCCAATCGCAGGAGTACAATTATGCTTATGGGTACTTCGAAATTAAAGCAAAACTGCCAGGCATGTACATCAACGGGAGGCCCAATGGTAAAGGATTTTGGCCTGCATTCTGGACTTTTTATGCGGTGCATGTGCCTGGTTGTAAGCAAATTCATGATGAAACCGATATCCTGGAGCCTAATGGAGAGCAATACGCCACGGCAAAAACCAATGTAGCCGGAGTACACGATGAAGATGGGAACTGCATCACCTACAAGTTCATGGAAACAGTTATACACATACCGATCCCCTTTTTGCTGATTTTCATACCTATGGAGCAGAATGGTTACCCGATCGAATCATTTTTTATTTCGATGGAGTGCCCTATGGAGCAATACTTAACCACCCGGGAATTGTAATGCAACCACATTCGGTAGTCATCGATCAACAAATGGATGCCAATCACAGTGTAGACCCTGATATGCTATTTCCTCAATTCATGGAAGTAGACTATTTCAGGTACCACGAATTGAGCATGGATTGTAATGTTGAGGAAGTAGTCATCTTCGATAACTACAACTTCCTGGATCCTGCAAACATGGCCGTAAAGAAATCGTGGACCATCAGCAGCTCTACCATTCCGGTAAATTCAAACACCACCATCAGAGCCACCGATTTTATTGAATTGAAAAAAGGATTCAATGTACCCGAAAACACCATTTTTAATGCTGTAACCAACCCTTGTTATTAATATTTTAACCCTACTCAAAATGAAAAATTTAATTGCTATACTCACATTCACGCTAATTTCTTGTAGTGCATTATTCGGTCAAATACGTGTAGACAATGGTGGAAGCACCTTGCTTAAATACGGTACCTTTTCTCCAGGCAACGATGCTGTTTTATACCTGGGCGACTACAATCATTATATCAAAAGTAAGTTTGGTTACGGATTAAGCATTGGTACCTATGGTAGTGCTGAAGCCATCAGGATTCCGCAATTTGCCGGACGCATCGGTATATTCAGAGAGCCTTCTTTTACTTTAGACATCAATGGCACGGCAAGAGCCACTGCTTATTATACCTTTTCAGATAAACGTTTTAAACAAAACATTGCCGATTGCAAGGAAAAGTCGCTTTTACTGGAAACACTTCAACCAGTAACTTATAACTTGAACAACGATGTGGTGGGAGGAGAAGAAAAATCGAGCGAAAGGATGCGTTATGGCTTCATTGCTCAGGACCTTCAAAAAACGTTTCCGGAACTTGTGGTAGAAGATACAGATGGCTACTTATCGGTAGATTACATTTCCTTCATTCCATTGCTCGTGGAAATGGTCAATCAGCAATCGGCAGAAATTGAAGTGCTTAAATCAGCATTGCAAGCAAGAGAAAATGTTGATCTTGAAGTTGGAGAAGCTTACATAGCCCAAAACATCCCCAACCCTTTCCAATCAGATACCAAAATAGATTATTTCGTGCCAAACGGAGCAAAAAAAGCCGCGATACATGTCTATGATCTGCAAGGGCTACAGAAAAAAGTCATTCCCCTCAATGCTAAAGGAAAAGCATCTGCTATTATTCATGGTGGTGAATTTAAAGCTGGTATGTACTTGTACAGCCTTATTGTTGATGGTAAACTCATTGAAACCAAAAGAATGGTGCTTACCGATTAACTAACCATAAAGTTCTTGTGTCTTTTTAATACAGGATATGAAAAGGAGAGCAGTTGCTCTCCTTTTTTGTTGAAACATGGTTGTGTTTAATCACCAGGAACAGTAACGTTGCAAAAATCGATTAATCGATAGCAATTATTCACCTGCCATTCGAAAAGCAAGACCAAACCGATAAATGGCTCCTTTATCCAACTGTTCGCCCATCAAATACCCCGTTGTCTTATAGCCTACAGAAGCATACAAACCCAGATTCGCATGGTTTTGTAATGGAAAATACGCCAATTGTGCTTTGCCAAACCCGCCTAATCCTCCAGAGCTTTCTTCAACACGTTCCCCTCCAAGCAATGCGGGAGGCTGCTCCCATGCGCCTATGTGCAATCCAACACTGTATTTTTCTGACTTTACAAGATCATGTACATTTACGCTTGCCGCATAAAATTTATTGAAGTACGGATCGCCAACACTTACCTGAACATCAGTTAGTCGACGCTTACCAATGATGTATTGATTCAAAATAAATTCGCTGCCAAATGGTGTGAGGTTAAACCCAAGGGCGGGTAAAAATTCAAGTTTTCCGATGTGTATAGTAGGCATTTGCTCTAAATGAGTATCGCCATCAACTAAGTACGTTTTTGCCACTGTATAGGCCGCATACCATTGAAAAGGGTTGGCTAATGCAATAAGGCTTTGTTTTTCAATGCGATCGTGCGTATACCACTTGCCTATGTTTTCTTCTTTAAAAGCGTATAATACATTAATATCAATCAACCAGTTTGCTGGGTCGCCTCCAACGAATCTTTCATTTGAGAATAATCGATCGCGCCAAATGTAAGCGACAATATCGTTACGAGAAATCAGGTACAAAAACGATTGGCGATAATGCATGGCATCGTCTTGCAACCAGCGGTATTCTAATTGATGTGCCAATAATAAAGTGCCCTCCATGCCTCCAGCAATGCTCATTAAATCTTCTGTTTGGGAAGTAACGGATTCGCCTAAACCTGATGCACGAATAAATCCCCTCCCCGGCCCATAAGGAAATGGAAGGTTTAATTCAACATAAAAGTCCTTGTACCCCACTTCACGGTACCTGCTACCATGCCCGAAAACTTCATGTTGAACAAGAAAAGACAAATAATCAACTGGTAAATCAATGGCCAAAATTTTTGCCCCTCGATAACCTATTCCAGCCACCTTTTGACCAAATGTTGATTCATCAGAAAACCTTATTGGTAAAACGCGATCTTCCATTTGGCAGATCATCTTTTGAAGAGTAATGATGTTCTCAGCGCCAAAATACTGCGATTGATTGCCATCAAAGATCAATTGGTTGGTGCTTTGCCCAACAGCGTTTTGGTGCCCCAATAGCATAAAGAGAAAGTAAAACTGTACCAATACAGTTAGCACCTGAGATTTCATAGAAAGAAATTTAGGTTATACCAAATCAACTAATAGTGTGTCAAACAAAATTTGAACTAATAGTTGCAGCTAACGTTTTGTACAAATGGAATGCTTGAATGACCTTTCAATGATACAAGTTAATTAATTTCCACCAATACTTCTGTAAGGGTGCAAACAAACTTTGTTTCTTATCCTTATCAGTTTTGTAGTTCTCCAACTATTGAAGGAAAACTATGAATAACTGGAAAAGAGTGCTTTAACAGTACTAATTTCGAAATGACATACAATATTGCCTCAAACTAAAATGAATTCGCCTCACGATAGCACCTGCTCGTATATCATTTAATTCCTTTCATCATTTTCCCAACAAAACACTGCATTAATTCGGTTAACTTATAAGGAGAGTACATAACTAACCAATCCTTACAATGATGAAAAAAGCAAGCCCGTTTTTTGATATGCAACGAACGCACATGAATGATGCCGCACACAACAATGCCATGGCGAACTTCCGCCAATCGTGGCTCGAAACCAACACCATTGATTTTTGGCGACACGATCGTATGTATGCAACGGTTGCTCCCATTGCTCAATTTTATAACAAAAAAAAATGGCTTACCGTTGGAGACGGCAGGTATGGCCTGGACGCACTAAGATTAAATCAAAAATACAATGTAAATGTATTTCCAACAGACATTTCAGAAGAAATGCTAAAGGAAAGTAAAAAGATGGGAATGATCGAAGCGTATGGGATTGAAAATACAGAAGCATTAAGCTTCAACGACGATGCTTTCGACATTGTCTTTTGCAAAGAAGCGTTTCACCACTTTCCCCGCCCCATGATAGGATTGTATGAAATGATACGTGTAGCAACCGAAGCTGTTATTTTAATTGAACCAAATGATGTGCCTTCAATACCAGCGGTTGATAAACGAAAATACGTAAAGAGCGCATGCAACCTAATCATTGGAAAACTTCTGGGTAGAAACACCAAACCCTATTTACCTCAAAACAACGATCAATATTACAATGTACCAGGCAGTTACGAACCATCGGGAAATTATATTTATAGCTTATCAAATCGTGAGTTGAATAAGGTTGTTCATGCTCTTAATCTTGGAGGCATGGCGTTTTATCCGTTTAATGATGTGTACCAAGAGGGAGTTGAATTTGAAAAAGCTGACCTTCAAAATGAGTTGTTCAAAACCATTCAGAAAAGAATCCACAAGTTAGATGCAGCCCATAACCATAACATCTGTGCCACCATTATTTTCATCAATCAAATTGATGAAGGCTTAAAAAAAGACATGCTTGATGTTGGGTTTGTTTTTCCTAACAAAACTGATAATCCGTTTCTTTCGTGACGCTGCAGGGATTACTAACATAGTAGTATTTCATAGAATCAGTCATCCTCACTTACTCCCTCAATAGCTGGAATAGACCAGTAAATCGTAACGTCAAGGGTGCCCGCATCTGCCATCAGCATCATCTGATTTGTAGTGCCGCAGTTAATCACACCAAAGTTAGCTGTGAGTGGTTGTTCTGTTATTACTCCGTCCTGAATTACATATTCATATGGCTCAATTAGTTCGCTATGCCCCAGCAAATACAAACGCATCAGTTTATTATCATGCGTAATGCCATAAATGGCCGATGCGGAAGCTGCTGAAATGCTTCGAAAAATGGTGTTGTTTACGTTAATTACCTTCTGCCCATCGGGTAAGTCGTTCACATACCTAAACAGTGGGGTGACTCCATCAAGATCACCTAACGCCAGCACCGTACCATCTTCTGCCACTGTTATTTTTCTCAGGTAGCCCGATTCCTCTGGATTGGCTGCTCCAACTTCAACGATCGTGCTACCATTAATTGAACATAAACGAAAGATCTGATCGGAAGATAATACCCCATAAATTAGTCCGGCACTACCAACGCTCACCGAGCCGGGATTTGACCCTGGATAAAAACCATATTCATACCATGATTGCAGTGAGCTTACGTATTGCCATGGCCTATAGAATTGGTCTATAATCACTACTGTTCCATCTGCTGCACAATCAATTTGATCCATGCTGTTTGGTCTTAAATCAGAAGGTACCTCAACGACTTTCCACATAAAGCTTCCTCCAGAGGTTTGCGAAAGTTTTACCAACTTATCAGCCCCCTGGGGAGTAACACCAATTCCATAGATTACTGTAGGCGACCCAATGGCCGCCGCCTTAATATAACTGAGTCCACTCTCTAGTTCTGAAGGGATTGGTTCAAAATACATTTTCATAGTTTTCGGTTTTTAGGGTTAATAGATATGTTATGCGTTATGAGAAAACCCACCCATTTCCTGATGCATTTTTTTACTGAGAGAACAGGTTTAGGGTATAATCAGAAAGCAATTATTTATACGCCTGACAGCAAATAAATATACATGGATGAAGCTTGGAATCAAACTAGTAATTTTACTGATTTTTCATTTTATGCTTTGCAGTGAAAATTGACTTTTGTAGTTCTTTGTACTCGTTGGTGGTCACTCTGAGCCTGTAGAAGTGTGAAAGATGGGATTGCCCGCCTGTGCACCTCCTTACAGTCGGATTGCTCCTTTCTCACTAGCAAGCACACATGCTAGTCGCGAATGCTACACTACGTTTCGCATTTCGAACAGCAGTTCTTTCCGATACAACCTCGAAAACTAAAAAAGGAGAGCGAATGCTCTCCTTTTTTAGTTTGTGACGCTGCAGGGATTCGAACCCCGAACCTCCTGATCCGTAGTCAGGTGCTCTATCCAGTTAAGCTACAGCGCCAATCGGGTTGCAAATATAATGCAATTGTGTAAAATGAAAATGTTTCAGCTGTTTTTTTACGCACGAATTAATTGCTGGGCTTGTAATACTTTTTAGCCTCGGGAATCCACTTGGTTAGGTTTTCTACCCTGGTATCGTGGCTGGGGTGTGTGCTGAGGAATTCAGGGGGTGCCCCTCCTCCACTCATGGCTTTCATGCGCTCCCAAAATTTAGGCGCTGCCTCAGGGTTATACCCCGCCATGGCCATAAAGATTAATCCCATTTTATCTGCTTCCGATTCGTGCTTGCGTGAAAAAGCCAAAACACCTAGCCCAGAAGCCAGTCCGTATGATTGTAAAAACAGGTCACGAGTAAAGCCGGGCTTTTCATTCATGGCTACTGCCAATGTAATGCCACCGGCTGCTACTGCCAACCCCTGGCTCATACGCTCATTGCCATGACGTGCAATGGCATGTGCTATTTCATGGCCCATAATTACAGCCAGTCCTTCTTCGTCTTCAGCCACCTTCATAATGCCGGTATACACCACCACTTTACCTCCAGGCATGCACCAGGCATTAATCGTAGGATCGTCTACTAAATTAAATTCCCATTGGAACCCTTCTACCCGCTTTGAGGCACCTTGATCTGCCAAATAAGCTTCTACCTCTTTGGCCATACGATTGCCTATGCGCTGCACCATCTGCGTTTGATTATCGCTTGAAGGCATAGGTGGGTTTTGCGAAAGAAAATCGGAATAAGCGGTAAGGCTCATGCCTATCATCTGACTTTCAGGAAGTAAATTGAGTTGTTTTCGGCCGGTTACCGGAACACTCGAACAGGCGGCTAGCATTGCTGCAGCCATCAATACAATAACACCTTTTTTAATCATCTCTTAATGAATTTCAGCGGTCAGGCTTCTTTCCAGTAAGGCTGTGCATAAAGGTTCTAACTGCTTGAAAGTTCCTCTCTTTACAGCACACTTGCCCGAAAAATGCACCAGGTAGGTACATTGCTCAGCCTGAATCAATTCATGCCCACACACCTTAATCAACGAGTCTATCACAAAGTCAAACGTATTGACATCATCATTGAACAAGATCAGGTCATGTTCTTTGACCGATTTCTTTTCAACTTCTTTCAGTGTTAACGTTTCGGTATCGAAATCTGTTGCGTACATGGTGCAAAATTACCAATTAATTATTCATTAAGCAATTCCAACGCCTCTTCTACAGTAATGCGTTGACCATCTTTCTCAGCAATTACTTCAGGATCTTCCATTCCCGCTTCAATAAAGAGGTCTTTCAACTCAATGGCATACATCAACTCTCTAAAGTTACCCGAGGTATACACGGTGTTTCCATTTTCCAGTTTCTTACGGTCAATGCCTTTCTCAATCATGCGCAAGAAAGCAGCGGCCGTTTCTACCGGAACTTCATTGTCGTATTCCCCTAGAAATACCTTGAATCCCACATCAGACGTTTCTGATGTATTGTTCGAATTAGTGGTATTGCTTGTGGTATTATCAGTCGTATTGTCAGTGCTGTTATCAGTCGTATTATTGGTGGCATTGCCAGAAGTATTGTTAGTTGTGCCACCATTGTTGCGCGTTCCATTGGTATTGGCAAATACAGCACTTCCTTGTTCTTGTTCCAACTGGCGAGCACGGGTAATCGAAATTCGTTCTCCATTGTAATAAGCAGTAACAAAAGCATCGGAAATGCCTAAGGCGCGAATAGCATCTTTACGGGCTGATGCTTCTGCAATGCTGGTGTACATGCCTGTGGTATAACGAATATAGCCGCTTTCGGTTTGCTCGCTATTGAGCGGCTGAATGTTGTACAACTTATCCGCACCTACCGGGCGGGAATACACTCCTACCTGTACGGTGTAAAACAATCCATCTACTGTTTCTACTTGTGTAGCTGTGGCAGCATTGGCATCGTTGTAGTAATCGGCTGCGTTGTTGCTATTGTTTGTGCTATTATCCGTTGTATTGTCTGTAGTGTTGTCCGTTGTATTATCAGCAGTATTATCTGTACTGTTATCGGTTGTATTGTCGGTGCTATTATCAGTAGTGTTGTTTGTGGTATTGTCGACACTGCTATCATTGGTACTATTGGTATTGTTGTTGTTTCCTTCATTAGCAGCAATGATACCTGCAGCCACACAATCCAATGCTCCACTTCTGGCCCTGCTTACTGATACACGTTCACCATTACAGAAGGCTACAATAAATGCATCGCTGTATCCCATTTGGCGAATTTCATTCTTAGCATTGTTAGCCGAGCCCCAGGAAGTAAATAACCCTGCAGTATACCGGGTGAAGCCCATAGGAGTGCTTTCGGCATTTAATGGTGCAAATTCCGAAAACAAATCTTGTGGTATTGGCCGTCGGAAGGCTCCCACCTGCACTTTATAAATCAAACCACTGGGCAACTTCACATCTACCGGAATTGGGTTTTCTTCTGTATACACAGGCGTTTCGGCACGCACATAAATGTCTTCCTCCAACACCTGTGGTACTACCCTTACATTAGCCGAATAGTTAGTAACATTGGTGTTATCGGTAGTGTTATCGGTAGTGTTATCGGTAGTGTTATCAATAGTGTTATTGTTAGTAGTATTGTCGGTTACATTATCACTGGCTCCTTCCATCATGGCTTGAAGGTTAGCTTTTGGCTCGTCTTCTAGCTTATCGAGATGGGTGTCTGCAGATAAGTTCAATGCCTCCGCTTGCAGTTCTTTGTTGTTAGCAATGTTTTCGAGCGAATCGGCCATCTTTAACTTGTTGCCAGAGCTGATGTTCAACACCTTGGCTTCTTGCATAATGCGCTGCTTCTCTTCTTCATCAGTAGCACTTGCAATCTCGCCTAACATTTGTTGCACTCTTCCCAATTCTGCATTCCCTTCGTTGCGAATAGTAGCAGCTTCGCTGTATGCCTCTTTTGCTTCACTATTGAGTTGTTTGGCCTTTACTTTTTGTTCGAAATAAAAGTGATATTCCGGTATGTTCTTCACCTCATTCATTTGCTCTTCACTCAAATTATACTCCTCAGCAATAGCATTGTCTACCTTTTCATCTTCAGCAGCAATTAAAGCTTTGTCTTCTTCAATTACCATACGTTCGGCATTGTCTTCGGCAGTGTTGGCATCCTCTTGCAAGGTAGTAGCACGTTGCTCTAATTGTTGTGCCTCTAATTCAATGGCCTCACGATCTTTTTTCTTTCGTACGGCTTGGGCACTATCTCTTAATGCAGCAGCCCGTTGATTCAATACGATTGCCTCACTTCTAAGTCCTTCTGCCCTTGCAAATTCGCGAGTAGATGGTCGCTCATTGCCCGATAGATTTTCAGCTATTGTAGTCGTATTATCGGTAGTGGTATTGTCGGCCACAAAGTTTTCACTTTGCATGTATTCGTAGTTGCGACGAGCATTGTTTTGATTCTCGAAAGCCAATTGTTCATTTTGGTGTGCCTGTCTTAATAAAGCATCTTTCTCTTCTGCATTATTGGTGCGAGCAGCTTTTGCACGTTGTTCTTTTGCCGTGTTAAAGTACTGTTCGGCATCGGTTTCGTATGCCTTTGTTTCTGCAAAGATTTCGCTTTCTTCCACTCCGTCTTTTTCTTCCACTACCCCATTACTCATACCACCTAACAAGGCACTATTTGACTCGTACTCCACTTTATTCGACCTGCCCAGCACTTCTCCTAATGCAATCTCTTGCTTCAACTTTTTTGCTGCTACCTTTTCAATTTTCTTGTTGGCCTTGTCTTTTGCTTTGCCCTCAGGTAAAGCATCGGCATCGCCTTGTAGTACTGTAATTTCTTCCCCCAAATCGTTGATGCTGGCAATGATGTTGTCAGCCTTTTCGTATGCTTTTGTTGCATCAGCCGAATTGTAAGTTACTTTTTTGGTGTACGACAGGTTAACTACTCCTGCATTATTGCCATTGCTCGTGTTCGTGTTGTCGGTACTGTTATCTGTAGTGTTGTCAGTCGTGTTGTCAGTCGTGTTGTCAGTCGTATTGTCTGTAGTATTTTCGGTGCTATTGGTAGCTACATCGGTGCTGTTGTCTGCAGTGGCCAAAAAGTCTTCGCTGGCGGTAATGGATGCTTCTTTAGCACTTTTTATCGCTTCCAGGTCGTTGATCGCTGCGGTGTAGTTGGCCTTGTCTTCTTCGGTAGCATTGGCTTCAGCGGTGCGTAAGTCTTCCAAATCACTGTCGATGGCATCTACCCATTGCTTGTTCAGTTCCGCCTTTCGCTTCTCGCGGTCTACTTCATTGTCGATGTCGTTGATGTCGCTGATCAAGGTGTTGTAGCCGCTGTAGTCTACTGCATCTGCCAGTACTTCGTTGTTACCCAGTTCTACTGCTCCATCTTCGTTTACTGTACTGGTGGTGAAGGTATTATCAGTGGTGTTTGTATTGTCGGTACTGTTATCAGTGGTATTGTCAGTAGTGTTGTCGGTGCTATTAGTAGCTACATCGGTGCTGTTGTCTGTAGTAGCCAAAAAGTCTTCGCTGGCGGTAATGGATGATTCCTTCGCTGTTTTTATCGCTTCCAGGTCGTTGATCGCTGCGGTGTAGTTGGCCTTGTCTTCTTCGGTAGCATTGGCTTCAGCGGTACGTAAGTCTTCCAAATCACTGTCGATGGCATCTACCCATTGTTTGTTCAGTTCCGCCTTTCGCTTCTCGCGGTCTACTTCATTGTCGATGTCGTTGATGTCGCTAATCAAGGTGTTGTACCCACTGTAGTCTACTGCATCTGTTAATACTTCGTTGTTGCCTAGTTCTATTGCTCCATCTTCGTTTACTGTGCTGGCGGTGAAGGTGTTGTCAGCAGTGTTATCTGTTGTGTTTGTATTGTCGGTACTGTTATCGGTGGTATTATCCGTAGTGTTGTCGGTGCTATTAGTAGCTACATCAGTGCTGTTGTCTGCAGTGGCCAAAAAGTCTTCGCTGGCGGTAATGGATGATTCCTTCGCTGTTTTTATCGCTTCCAGGTCGTTGATCGCTGCGGTGTAGTTGGCTTTGTCTTCTTCGGTAGCATTGGCTTCAGCGGTGCGTAAGTCTTCCAAATCATTGTCGATGGCATCTACCCATTGTTTGTTCAGTTCTGCCTTCCGCTTCTCGCGATCTACTTCATTGTCGATGTCGTTGATGTCGCTAATCAAGGTGTTGTACCCACTGTAGTCTACTGCATCTGTTAATACTTCGTTGTTGCCCAGTTCTATTGCTCCATCTTCGTTTACTGTGCTGGCGGTGAAGGTGTTGTCAGCAGTGTTATCTGTTGTGTTTGTATTGTCGGTAGTATTATCAGTTGTGTTGTCAGTCGTATTGTCTGTAGTATTGTCGGTGCTATTGGTAGCTACATCAGTGCTGTTGTCTGCAGTGGCCAAAAAGTCTTCGCTGGCGGTAATGGATGCTTCTTTAGCAGTTTTTATCGCTTCCAGGTCGTTGATCGCTGCGGTGTAGTTGGCCTTGTCTTCTTCGGTAGCATTGGCTTCGGCAGTGCGTAAGTCTTCCAAATCACTGTCGATGGCATCTACCCATTGCTTGTTCAGTTCCGCCTTCCGCTTCTCGCGGTCTACTTCATTGTCGATGTCGTTGATGTCGCTGATCAAGGTGTTGTACCCGCTGTAGTCTACTGCATCTGTTAATACTTCGTTGTTGCCCAGTTCTATTGCTCCATCTTCATTTAATGTACTGGCGGTGAAGGTGTTGTCAGCAGTGTTATCAGTCGTGTTTGTATTGTCGGTACTGTTATCGGTAGTATTATCCGTAGTGTTGTCAGTCGTATTGTCGGTGCTATTGGTAGCTACATCGGTGCTGTTGTCTGCAGTGGCCAAAAAGTCTTCGCTGGCGGTAATGGATGCTTCTTTAGCACTTTTTATCGCTTCCAGGTCGTTGATCGCTGCGGTGTAGTTGGCTTTGTCTTCTTCGGTAGCATTGGCTTCAGCGGTGCGTAAGTCTTCCAAATCACTGTCGATGGCATCTACCCATTGCTTGTTCAGTTCCGCCTTCCGCTTCTCGCGGTCTACTTCATTGTCGATGTCGTTGATGTCACTGATCAAGGTGTTGTAGCCGCTGTAGTCTACCGCATCTGTTAATACTTCGTTGTTGCCCAGTTCTACTGCTCCATCTTCATTTACTGTACTGGCGGTGAAGGTGTTGTCAGCAGTGTTATCAGTTGTGTTTGTATTGTCGGTACTGTTATCGGTAGTATTATCCGTAGTGTTGTCAGTCGTATTGTCGGTGCTATTAGTAGCTACATCAGTGCTGTTGTCTACAGTGGCCAAAAAGTCTTCGCTGGCGGTAATGGATGATTCCTTCGCTGTTTTTATTGCTTCCAGGTCGTTGATCGCAGAAGAGAAGTTAACCTTATCCTCTAAGCTTCCAGCAGTAGCTTCCATATTACGCAATTCTTCCAAATCACTGTCAATGGCGTCTACCCATTGCTTGTTCAGTTCTGCTTTTCTAGCTTCCCGGTCTTTTTCATCTTCAATGGCATTGATGTCATTCATCAAGGTATTGTAGCCACTGTAATCCACTACATTTTCCAGCGTTTCATTGCCGATGACCACTTCTCCATCATCAGTTACTTCGCTAATAGTAGCATTTGTAGTGTTATCGGTAGTACTTTCGGTGGAGTTTTCTGTGCTATTCTCCGTCGAGTTATCAGTACTGTTCTCTGTTGAGTTATCAGTTGTATTGTCTGTACTGCTGGTGGCTACGTCATTATTTCCCGAGCTGTTATCAACATTGTTTGACGCTGCTGCCAGAGCTTCTTCATCAATATCAATGGCGTTACTTACTTCCTCTACCGTTTCAATTTGAGCACCCAGGTTTTGTTTTTGCGTATCGTCGAGCGCAGCTACATCGCCATTGTTGTTCATCAACGAAGCTAAAAGCTCCGATTGTGAGTTCAACTCATTGGCTTCTATTTGCTTTTGTTTGTGTTTAGCAACCTTATTATTTAAATCGCTTTGTAAGTCAGCCAATTGGTTTTTCAATTCATCAATTTCTACCTGGATGGCCTCCTTTTGGCTTTTCTTAGCTGAGTTTAAGTCAAGTTCACGCGACTTGATGCTGTTCTTCAAAGAAGATTCATCGTTGCGCATTTCTGTAATCTCTTCCAACAATCGATCGGCTTCTCCTTGTACTTCCCTTGCTTTGTTGCGCACTTCATCATACGAATCGGTATTTAAAGCAGGGTTTTGAGCATTTTCAAGTCGGTTCTTTTGCTCGTTCAGCTTGGATATGGCTTCCTCGTATGAGTTTGAGTTGATGGCATCTTCCAGCGCCTTAGCATATTCTAATGCAAACTCTGATTCCTGTTCTTTTTGTTGTTGGCGCTGATCGAGGTTACGTCCAAGGTTATAGGCCGTTACGGCTTGTTTGGCCAGGTTTTGCGATTCTTTCTTCAACTCATTGGCCTCTAACAGTGCTTTCTCTTTCTCAAAAGAGTCTTCCATCGCTGGAATACTGTTGAGCAATTCCTCTGCACGTTGTGCTTTCAATCGAGCTGCTTCATTTTTTTCGTTGGCCACTACAAAAGCTACATCTGCATTGCCATGTAATTCTTTGGCTTCCTCCGCCAGCTTATTGGCATCTTCAAAGGCAAGGTTAATGATGTCTTCATTGCTATAGTTGTTAAAACCTGCATCCGAAGCCACATCTTCAATGGTTTTTTCATCGGTTCCTTTTAGGCTGGCCATTAACTCTTCGCTGTAGTTCACATCAAGGTCGGCCTTGTCTTTAATAATGTTCAATGCCAACAACTGCCCATCTTCGAATTTCTCATCAAACAGGTTCTTGATGATCAATTGCTCCTGTCCTCCATTATTTACTAGTGCCAACTCTTGTTTTAGGGGGCGTAACTCCTTCATCTTCGGAATTTCCACTATACCTGAGTGTGTTAAGCCACTTTCACCTGCTTCAATTAAGAAGCGATATTTTTTACCGCTCCGCGGCAAGGTTACCAGGTAATCGCCATTGGTAGAGTTTACATTATAAATCCCCAGGATCTCATTGGTTCTCACATCTTCTACTGTAATGGTGGCAGTTAAATCGTCGGGAGAAATCTCGGAGGTAAAGGTTCCTTTTATGATAGCCGTTAACACGGGGTAAGTTTCTACCTTTACTTTATAGGCATGCAACATGCCATCTATACTGGTTCTTCCAGAAGCAAACCATGCTTGATCGTTTAATGAATCGGCAATGTAAAACAAATCATCATCGGGGGTATTGATGGGGAAATCAAGATTAACAGCAGGCCCAAAGCGATCCATGCCAGGGTCGTAGGTGCTTTTAAATACATCATAGCCTCCCATGCTATTATGTCCTTTCGAGCAAAAGTAAAGTGTTTGTCCATCGGGGTGCATGAAAGCATAATCCTCATCAAATGGGGTATTTACTCCTCCATTCACAATTTGAGGGGTGGCCCAACTTCCATCAGGCAACCGTTTTACTTTAAAAATATCTTTGCCTTGTTTACCGTCTTTACCATAACTGGAAAAGTAGATGATGTCTGAGTTTTGTGGGAAGTGAATGATGGACTTTTCTTTGCGTTTTTTGTCGTACGGGCTTTGTAGCTTCTCGGGCTTGGCCAATATCTTGCCTCCAATGCCATCGAGGTTGTACAAACGATAGAATTCAGCCTTTCGAATTTCCTTTTTCTCAATCACCACAATGTCGGTAATGCTTTTAAGCAATTGCCGACCATTGTTGCACATTTTTATTTGGTGGTCTACTTTGTACTTCGCAATGTTTTTTTCGTTGCCTACCACCTTGTATTTTTTGTAGTACTTGATGGCATCGGCAAATTGGTAGTTTAGATGATACGATTTAGCCAAAAAGTAAAACACCTCTGGAGCCACTCCCGACTTTCCTGAGGCATACTTAAGGTGGCCTAAAGAGGTCTCCTTATTACTTTCACCATAGATGAGGCACGCACCAAACTTGAAGTTGTAATTGGCATCACGCGGATATAGGTTTACTAATTGCGAAAAAAGAGGCATAGCCTCTACATATTGTTCTTCTTCAAAAAGTTTTTCCGCCGCTTTCTTCAGGTCACTCTCGGATGTTAGCTTGCCCTGCCCCATACCAATTAAGGGGCCTATAAGGCAAATAACAAATGTGAGGGTGATATGTTTGAGGATAATATTCAACTCCCGGGTTGTTCACTTATTATGCTGTACAGTTGGGCAATAAAAAAGTTCTATTTCCTGCTTTTGAACTTTAAACTGATGCGCATCTTGTTTTCTTCTTTTTTTAATAAACGTTCAATGTTTTTTTGATGGGTAAATAGCACTGCTATGGCCATAACGATGGAGAAATATATAAGTGAGGGGGATTGTGCCTTAAATACAACAATAATCAAAAATGGGAAACACATGGCTGCAGTCATAGAGCCAAGCGATACATACCGCGTAATCATAAAAGTAACCACAAATATGCCCATGCTAAACATGGCTGCTTTAAAGTGAATGGCAATGATAATGCCCAATAATGTAGCAATTCCTTTGCCTCCTTTAAAGTTGGCATATACAGGGAAAATATGCCCTAATACTGCTGCCATACCTACCGCCAGTTGCAAATTAACATATTGATTGGAGTAATGCTCAAACATTGAAAAATGCGACAACAAGGTTACCGCAAACCATCCTTTCAACACATCGAATATCAATACGGGTATTCCTGCTTTTTTGCCCAATACTCTAAATGTATTTGTTGCTCCAGCATTTTTACTACCGTGCTCTCTTACATCTACTCCAAAAAACCATTTCCCAATCCATACCGCAGAGGGGATAGACCCTAGCAGATAGGCTATGAGAATAGCTACTATATTATAAGCCGAAAATGTTCCTTCCATGGTTAGCTATATTATTCCGGATCGCTTTCAAATTTCCTTAAAAACTTCGTTTTCTTTGTTTTGGTGGAGATCATATAAGTGTATGCGGCCTCCCCTTTTTCATGCTTATACTTACGATCGTCTTGTTTGGTTTCCTTTATGATGGTATTAAATTCTTCGTCAGACGACAATGCTTGCATCAAATTGCGTTGATAGCTAAAGAAAAACCAGTTGTTTTCGTCCATAGCCAGGTACATTTCAATTACATCGCCACTGCGCTTTTTGGTTATCTCAATGTGTCCTTTTAATTTCTTATACGTTTGTCCTTTCAATACTGTTCCCAATCCAATAGGGCCTACCGATCGATAAGAGCGTGTGTCGTGGTTCCATTTGAACTTCACATCTGTTAGATATAACGTATGAATTAGTTCGGAGGGGAATTTCTTGATTTTACCCGTAATGTTAAGTTCTGAAATTACTTTATCGGCCTTGGTCAATCCCAGCTCTTCACGCAACGACTTCTCGTAAGTAGATTTACCAAAATCTACCGGTTCCAGGTCGGGATAGGTGTTGATGGTTTTTAACATCTGCTCCATGGCCTTATCGTTCATAAAGAAATCGATGGCTACCGATGCATCTATAGTCACTTCATTGGCTACTACATCGTGTTTTACCTTTCCTACCGGATTGAACTTTATTTGCCCCAGGTCGCAACCAAGGTTCATTTTACCATCACCATTTACTTCACAGGTGTTGGTATTCAAGCTGATGAAGTTTCCTGGCAGCGAGCGTTCTTTCAGTTTATCTTTGTTTGATATCTGATATTCCTGGGCTTTTTTATCGAAGAACAAGAAACCGTCGGCAGTAATTACATCCAGGTGCTTAGCATCTGCCTTATTGGATAGGAATGTAGAATACAGCCCAATAGAATCGTTGTTGAGTATTACCCCATTTCCTATGGGTTTCCCTTCAGTGTCTGTTAAATTACCAGATACTGGAATGTAGATTTCATTCGGATTTACTTCTGCCGAGAAGTTCATCCAGTTTCGCTTCACACTGGTACAGTTATGAAGAATACGTGTGCTTCCAGTAAACTGCAAGAATTTTTGATTGGCCTCCAATCGCACATCACCAATGTATTCGAAGTTAGGGCTTAATGTAAATCCAGCCTCTTCTGTAACTTGCCCTTTCGCAATGGTTTGATAGGTGGTGTCTACATTTACCGAGGCAAAATGGATGATCTGTTCCATTTTGTTTTCATCAACATAGGTATAGTCGCCCGTACCCTGGTAGTCTTTTTTAGCGAAGATATCCACTGTAGCATTGTATACCCTATGGAACTTACGGATGTAGTTCGGATATATTTCCGCATTGCTCAATGGGTCCATCTTGGCCTTTTTGCGAATTACCACGTTGCCACTATCAGGCACAATTTTGGCATCTGCTACAATGATGTAAGGAATTTCGGTACAGTAAATAGTATACGTATCCAGGTCGTACCTTGCCTTCGGAGCCATGAAGTTGAGTGAATCTTGTTTTGGGTGTACCGAATAGAAGTTAGAACCCGATAAATCCACATCAGTATTCAATATAACTTCCGCGGCTCGTTTTTCAGACGCTTCCAGCTCAATGTCATTTTGATCCATGAACCACTTGAACCGATCCATGTAACAGATGTATTGATTTACCGGGAAATCAACAAACGATTCTTCTCCATTCGATTTGAATTCTCCTACCCGCTCATCGAAGTCGATGTGCGCATTTACATTTTTAGTGTTAAAGGCCATCTGCCCCTGCAGGTCAAAGCTTTTCAGTTTAAATTCTGCCGTATCGGAATCAATGACTCGTTTTTTGTACGTGAAAAGCCTGGAGGTTAATTCTGCGTTTTCAAAGTCCATGACTCCTGTACCAACCATCCCGTTAGGACGTAGATCAAGGTGCCCACTCAACCGTGCTTCATCGTTAAAGAAACTCAACGGTTCTTTTAATTCGGATGCCACTAACGATTCTTTTTTGGGATCGTATTTCACCCAAACGTTTTTTGCATCTACATCAGGAAACTCCACCTTGCCTCCCGTTTCTTTGTTCACAAAGGTTTTTGCCCTTCCCGATAAGGAGTCGGGGAAAAAGGTGAATTGGGTAGAGTCGGATACCGTGGTTGACGACAAGAAATCAATGGTTCCATCGCCTTGTAGTCCGTTATGACTGAGTTGTATGTCGCTGGTGAATTTGGCTTTTCCTCCATACAGCGGGAAGCCTGATTCTGGTGTAGGGCGAATAAATCCAAGGGAGTAATCGCGTTGTACCGTGAGTTTTTCTTCAAATTCGGGGAAGATGCCTGCAGAAACAAACCGCCCTTCCAGTTGCAACCCTTCCTTGGTAAAGTTATCTAAGCTATCGAGCCTAAATGGTTCGAGGTGGAAGAAAAATTTGTCGCGGTTATATACTCCTTCTTGTATGCCTTTGCGGTCGTAGAAGGCGTATGATTTCTTGGTAACATTAAGGATAGGATATTCAGGGTATCCATCTTGTATGCCCGATTTATTGAAGGGGTTGTCAATCATTACATTGCCACGAATACCTTCTAAAACAGTAGTAACCCGTTTAATTGGGCGGTACTCTCCATCAACTGTTTCAAAGCTTTCTACTCTAAATCGCAGTGAATCAACGTTGATAAGGTTTAACCTGAATTCGTCGTATTCGAACGAAAACTCTTTACCGAAGTAGCGTGTACGACCAGCATCAGCTGTGCCGGCAAAAGTAAAGTTTCGATTTTGCTTGAGGATGAGTTCTTGTTTCAGGGGATAAACCACTACATTTTGCGAGTCGCTGAGTAATACTCGTTGTACTCCACGCAGCAGCAAATCATAATTGAGGAGGTTTAAGCTGGCATTTTTCACATTAGCTCCTACCTTCGACTTAAATTGAATCACATCGTAGTCTGTTTTTCCTGCTCGTGCCAAAATGTATTCGTACAAGCGGTCTTTTACCACACAATACTGGTTGTCTACATCGTAGTACACAAACCCCATGGCACTCAGGTTCATCAGCAATGGAATTATCTGCGAAATAGGCAATCGCATGTGTGTTGCTAGCTGTTTAGCATAAAATTCGTTCGATTCCAACTCCTTGGTAAGGTCTTTAATTCGTACCAGTGGATGCACCCGATCCATTCCTTGCAACATGCTATAACGGTCTTCCGAATAGTAGTTAACCGATTCGAAACGCGCAGCATGGTCGGTACTGCCATATAAAGGTCCCATTTCGATAGTAGGGTCATCTATTTTCCAGTACAAGGCCTCGAAATACATGTCTACATTATGGAAAGTATTGAAGTATGGGCTCTTGGTAATGCCTTTGTCTCCCCGAATAAGGGTGAGCATTTTATCTTTCTTAATGAACTTCATTTGCAACCCCGGGTGCACAATAGAATCTTGTTCTAAATAAAATACTGCCTTAGCACGCTCGGAAGCAATACGATCGGGTTTAATGATGAAGTTAATGGCAGATACTACCAAAAAAGGTTCTTCATCTTTATAAAAAGTGAGTTTGGCTTGTTCCTCTTTAGTACCTGAACCCAATAAACGGTTTCCATTCATGGTAAAACCACCTTCGTAATCAACTCCCTCTACAATTTGGTCGATAGACAATCGCTTGTCGTACGATTCAAAACGAGGATATGAAGCTTTATCGGCGGTTACGTTAGCCAATACTTTTTCGGTGATTCTTCCTAGCAGTGGGTCCTGGAAGAAAGCGTTGTAAAACCAAATGGAATCGATGATGTATGTAGAGCTTTTGGCCCTAATCTCATATTCGTGATCGATCACGGCATAGGTTTCATTTTCATCCAATCCGGCACGAACCCAATTTACTTTACCACCATCACCTACCCATTTTTCTTTCAATGGGTAGTATACTCCTTTGGTATTGTATATCACTGAGCTGTCTCCTTTGGCCAAGCAGCGGAGGTTCAACGAGGGGAATACAATCTTAGGTTCGCTATCACCATCTTCCACATTGTATACAAACTGGTAATCGGCACTGCTTGATTGCCATTGTGTAGAAGCCGATTTATAGAAGGTATTGTCGGTAAACAGGTTGTTACACGTTTCGAGGTATTTGGAAAACTTGCGCTTGTTTTTACTGATGATTACTTCAAGCGTAGCCATCCATTGATTAAAGCTTTCGTTAGAACGTCCTGATTTGACGTAGCTCATCAAAGAGAACAGGTAGTTCCTAAACTCTGGAAACGGAGGCATCCGTTTCTTCAACATGATGTTGGCAATTTGATATACCCGAAGCCTTTGGGATTCGGTAAATTGCCCGGAATACCATACTACCTCGAATTGTTCGATAAATTCCTTGCCTTCTTTCTTCCGTTTTTCTACCAGAAAGGTTTGCACCTCTTCGAAGAACTTGATAGAATCAGGTGTAAAGCTCTTGATTTGAGCATTTACGTTCAACGAACAGAAAAACAGCAGTATAATACTTATGGGGAGCGCCTTAAGTAAAAAGCGTTTCATCTCGTACTTTTTTTAATAAATCGAACGACGGCCCAACTATTCTGTACTTTTTGATGCGTTAGTTCCAGCCCCAAATGTTCGGCACTGGTTTGAATAGCGGGAATGTCAACGTCGAAAAAACCGCTCATCAGCAGGTTCCCTCCCACAGATAACGCATCGACGTAGTGCTTTATGTCGCTTAAAAGCACATTTTTGTTAATGTTAGCTAAGATAATATTAAATGTTTTGCCTTCCAACAGATTCACATCGCCTTTATCAACAGCAATATCAACACAATTATTGAGCCGAATATTCTCTAATGTGTTGTTATACGCCCATTCATCGATGTCGATGGCTTCAATTGGAGCAGCTCCTTTCTTTGCTGCCAATATGGCCAACACTCCCGTACCACATCCCATATCTAACACTGAAAGCCCTTCTAATTCCATGGTTAACAAGGTGCCGAGCATGAGTGAAGTGGTATCGTGATGGCCGGTACCGAACGACATTTTAGGAGCAATCAGAATTTCGTAAGGATAGGCTGCTTCATTGGTATGGAAGGGTGCTTTTACAATGCATTGATCGTTCACCACAATGGGTGGGTAGTTGCTTTCCCAAACGGCATTCCAGTTTTGATCTTCAATTTCTTTCACCCAGTGGGTAATGGTGGTGTTTTCTACTTGTAAGAACGACAGTTCTTGTAAGGTTTCTGGGGTAAATTCAGGAGCTTGAATATAAGCTTGTAGTCCTTCTTCGGTTTCTACAAAACTTTCGAATCCCATTTCACTGAGTTCGGCTATCAGCACTTCCCTACCCGGCAAAAGTGGCTCAATAGCAAAGCTTACCTCTACATAATTCACAGTTATTGGGCCGCTTTAATGATGTTCACAAAGGAATTTACTTTCAATGCTGCTCCCCCTATTAAACCACCATCAACATCGTTGCATGCAAACAATTCATTGGCGTTTTCCGGTTTGCAACTTCCTCCGTACAAAATGGGAGTTGCTGCCCCCACCTCTGCTCCATACCTTTCGTTTACCAACGAACGGATATAAGCATGCATTTCTTGTGCCTGAGCTGGTGTTGCTGTTAACCCGGTTCCAATGGCCCAAACAGGTTCGTAAGCAATTACCACATTGGCAAAAGCTGCTTCATCCATAAAGAACAACCCTTTTTCCAACTGTTCTTTCACCACTTCTTGATGACGGTTTTCATCGCGCTCTGCTAATACTTCTCCACAGCAATAGATAGGGTTGAGCTGGTATTGTAGGCAGGCATTTACTTTTTGTGCCAACATTTCATTGGTTTCTCCAAACAAGTTGCGACGCTCTGAATGTCCAATGATGCAGTACTTTACGCCTATCGACTTCAACATTTCTGGCGATACTTCACCAGTAAAAGCTCCTGATTGCTCCATGTGGCAGTTTTGTGCTGCCACCGCAATGTTTGCCATAGAGGCCGTACGTTTCGAAAAGTTCCAAAGGTAGAGGGCAGGCGGGCTGATGATGACTTCTACTTCTGCCGGAAATTCATCATTGAACTCCACAATTTGAGAGAACAAGGCTTCTGCCTCAAACTTGGTTTTATTCATTTTCCAGTTGCCAGCAACTATTTTCCTTGCCATAAGTTCTTTATTTCACCCTTATTCGTGGGTCTAATACACCGTAGATAATGTCTACAAACATGTTAATCAATACAAAAATGGTGGCAATGATCAATGCCGTTCCAATAACTACGGGAAAGTCTTCTTTAATCAATGAGTTGTATACTTCCAGCCCGAGCCCTTTCCAGTTGAATACGATTTCAATGAATACCGCACCAGCCAATAAGGAAGCAAACCATCCTGATATGGCTGTAATAACAGGGTTCAATGCATTTTTTAAGGCGTGCTTTACAATGACCTTGTAATAGCCCAACCCTTTTGCTGTAGCTGTTCGAATGTAATCTTGCGACAATACATCCAGCAGCGAACTGCGCGTAAGCTGCACAATGATGGCCAGCGGGCGAATGCCAAGTGTTAAAGCAGGCAATATCAAATTCCTTAGGTCGAGGTATTCACCATCGCCATAATCGTCGAAGGTGTATAAGCTTCCTGTGGTATTTAAGCCCGTACCAGGTAAGCTAAAGTGCCAATCGACGGCAGGAATGATGGTGGTTTCGAAGAATCCGTTTAACGTAATGCCCAACAGCCATACACCAAGGCCTATTCCAAGCGACTTCAACATCATCTCTATCATATACCCCCATGAAAAGCCTCCAAGGTGATTTTTGTTTTTCAGTTTATTAAGGGCAATGCCCAGTACGAGTCCACCTAGTAAGAAGAATACAGGCACCATTGGAATAAGGGTTTCGGCATACCATAGGTATCCTCCAATCCATGAAATGATCATGGCCATGTAAAACGAAGGCCCCGACATGCCCAATACCGAAACGATGAGTGAAAAGTTATCGAAAAAACTCCCCTTATTGATGGCTGATATCACCCCCATAAATATGCCGATAATGGTGGCTATGATAATGGCGGTAAGCGCCAATACCACTGTTCCTGGCATGGAGGAGCTGATGATTTCAGATACTTTTCGCTTGGTTTGGTACGACCGACGTAAGTAGGGCGTTTTCATCACCAATACGCGGTTGGCTCCTACAGAAAACAGTTTAGAGTACGAATACTTATCATCATTGAGGTAGATGTAACTGTCTTCGTTAGTATCGTTGTGAATGGAAAATGGAGAAAGGTCGTTGAGGTACAACAGGTATTGTTTATGCAGTGGTAAGTCAAGCCCCAGGTCTTTTTCGATGGCAGCCAACACCTCTTCAGAAGCATGCTGCCCTCCTACCATACGGGCCGGGTTAATGTCTCTTGTAAAGAACAAGAAGAACACTACCGTTACTGAGCCAAACAGTACGAGAAAACCGTAAAAAATCCGCTTTATAATAAACTTTGTCACTTATTCCCTGCTTCCTTTTTCCTTGCGTTATGCTTATTTTAAATGTGCTTCCTTTACTTCCTGATAAGATGGGAAGCTGTTGTGCGACCATTTACCAACCACATTGCCTTCTTTCAGCAAAAGCAACCCGGGGTTAGAACGCACAATGGTTTTTAATGTGGTAAAATCTACCGAATAAAAATCAAACATCAATTGATGCTCATGCCTGAAATTTTCTACTGCTTCACCACCTACCGAAAGGCCTATAAACCCGTGCCCTTCTTTCATGGCTTCGTTGGCCAATTGGCTAAGTGCTTCCATGTTTCCTGTATTGGCGTGCTCAGCATCTTTAGAGATCAGTAAAAATAAGTATCCTGGCTGATTCATGAAGTAATCGGTATAATCTACCGTAGCCACCTGCTCAAGCATGTAGCTGATGTCGTCGCCTTCGAGTTTTTGCCACTCCTCCATACTAAGGTGCGTGCGATTGCCAATTACTCTAAGGTTTTCGAAATTACTATCGCTATACAGCATTTGTTTCAGTGCCTCAGGTGTTTCGCTCGATGGCTTTTCAAAACTAAAGTCGTGAATGGGCGGCTCGTAACCTTTTTCTACCAATGTAGTTACCCGGTCAACAAATTCTGCTCCTTCAATTTCCCACGGTTTTTGTGCAGTGGTATATTCGCTGGTAACACCATTTACCTTGTAGTACCATACATCTTCATACACATCAATGGGGGCTCCTTCGGGAATTGTCATTTGCCCGGGAAGGTTCTTGCCCACAGCATATGGCCGAAAGTCTTTTACTGGCAGGTATTGGTAACAGTATACTGCAAATCCTGAAGCTACCAGGGTAACCGCCAATGCCATTGCCCACTCTTTAAATTTATCACCAATGAGTTTCTTTGCAATCAGGGCCAGCACAATAGCAATAACAGTAAATATGGCCGGGAACCACCAACCGAACAACCCGCCTGCAAAGGCTGCGATGAGCACTACCGATGTAGGGAGAATGAATAAATCTTCCTTCATGGTGTTGAGCTTGATGGCTTTTTGTTGGATGAAAATGATGATGACAAACACCAACAAGATAATGTCTTTGTAGAACGATTCCCATGGGGTAAGCGAACGCCCAATAGAATCTTTCATAGCATCACCAAAGCACCCGCAATCTGTTACACAGTTTACACTTTTCTCTACCTCCTGCCCTTCTACTATTTCAATATACGTAGCTTGTGGGTCGCACGTAGCGGTATAGTACGTAAGCCAGGCAAAAAACAAAATCATGCCCACCAGCAGCCAGGAGGCCAGGCGCGCTTTACCACCAAGCAAAATGGCAAACCCCAGTATAATTTCGCCAATGCTTACGAGCATGGCAATGAATAAGGCATAGGGGGTAAATACAGACCACCCCAGGGCATTGGGCTCAAAATATTCTTCCAGTTTATAGGAGAAACCTACCGGGTCATTGGCTTTAATTAAGCCCGACACTACAAACAGCGCTCCTACAAGAATACGCGAGAGGTAGACGGACTTTTTCATGCCGTCTTTCATGAATAGTACCATGGCTCCTACCACAGTAAGGCTACATACAAAGAAGGTGTACAAAAAATCGAACTGATTATTGGTAAAACCCAATACAGTAAATACTGCTGCTGCAGCGATGTATAATATTCCGAGTAGTTTCGATAAATTCATTGTTCTGCTTTTTGGTTCACTTCATTGAAGTTATAAAACCACTTCCTTAACAATGAGACATTAACAGTTATTTAACTCCTTTAACAGCTTATTGACCTTCTTCCAGATGAATCATGGCAAAAATAGCATAATTCATCATATCGAAATAGTTGGCATCAATGCCTTCCGAGATGATGGTTTGTCCGCTGTTATCTTCGATTTGCTTTACCCGTAAAATCTTCATCAAGATCAAGTCGGTGAGTGAGCTTACTCGCATATCGCGCCATGCCTCACCGTAATCGTGATTTTTGCGTTCCATCAGGCTTTTGGCTTCTCCAGCTTTTTGATCGTACAAGGCTTCTGCTTCTTCTGCAGGAAGTTCTAATGCATCGTTACTGTGCTTTTCTAGTTGCACCAACGCCATGATGCAATAGTTGATGATGCCAATAAATTCCGGTTGAATGCCTTCATCTACTTTCGATGCGCCTTTTTCCTGAATGGTGCGAATGCGTTGTGCTTTGATGAAAATTTGATCGGTCAGCGAACTGGCCCTAAGAATTCTCCATGCAGTTCCATAATCTTTCGTTTTCTTTACGAAAATATCCTTGCATTTTTTTATTATTGAATCGTATTGCTCGGAGGTGGTGCTCATGGCCACAGCTGTATTGTTACAATTTTAAAATGGACGTGAAAGATACATTTTTTTGGAAAAAAAGAACACTTAATTGCGACGGGGAAATTCTGTTGTTAGACGAACCCCTTGTAATGGGGATATTAAACGTTACCAACGACTCTTTTTTCGACGGTGGTAAATATACGGATGAACCACATGTTGTTGCCCGAGCTACTCAAATATTGGAAGAAGGAGGAACCATTATTGATGTGGGGGGTGCTTCTTCGAGGCCTGGAGCAACACCGGTGCCACAGGAAGAAGAGCTGGCGCGTGTTATTCCGGCCATCAAAGCCATTAAAAAGGAATTTCCAGCGTCCATCATTTCTATCGATACGTACCGCAGTGAAGTAGCACGGCAAGCTGCTGGAGCTGGTGCTGCTATCATCAACGACATTGCTGCTGGCTGTTTAGACAAAAAAATGTTTAACACTGTAGCCGAATTGCAATTGCCTTATATTATGATGCACATGCAAGGAGAACCTGGAACCATGCAGCACCAACCTCAATACAAAGATGTGGTGCTGGAGGTATTCGACTACTTTTATGAACGCATTCAACAATTGCAAACTGCTGGGGTGAACGACATCATTATTGACCCTGGCTTTGGTTTTGGAAAAACCCTGGAGCACAATTACTCCTTGTTAAATGCCGTGGGCGAGATGCAACAATTTGGGTGTCCCGTGCTGGTAGGCTTCTCGCGCAAATCAATGATTAACCAACTGCTGGGCACCACTCCAGCACAAGCGCTGAACGGCACTACCGTGCTCAATACTATGGCGCTACAGAAAGGGGCCAACATTCTACGTGTACACGATGTGAAAGAAGCGGTGGAAGCAGTGAAAATTTATACCTTTGCCGCGAACAACAGTTAGCACATGGACCTGCATTACATCATTTCTTTCATCACCATTCGATGGCTCGATGTGGTGGACATTGTGCTGGTAGCCTTCCTTATTTTTCAGCTTTACAACCTTGTAAAAGGCACTGTAGCCATTAAAATTTTTGTAGGCATCCTGGCCATTTACCTGCTGTGGAAATTGGTGGAGGCCTTCCAAATGGAGATGTTGGGCGAAATTTTGGGGCAATTCATTGGCGTAGGGGTAATTGCATTGCTCATTGTATTTCAACAAGAATTGCGTCGTTTTTTATTGTTGATTGGTACTTCAGGATTTTTATCGAAAAAGAACAACCAGGGCATTATTAAAAAAATAATGGGGCAGGAAAAAGGCATTGAACTAAATATTGATGCTATTGTAGAAGCGTGCGATCGTATGAGTGCCTCTAAAACTGGTGCCCTAATTGTAGTGGCAAAAAAATCAGACCCTTCCTTTTATAGTTCTAGTGGCGACAAGTTGGATGCCACATTAAGCGCCCGTATGATTGAAAGTATTTTCTTTAAAAACAGTCCGCTACACGATGGTGCCATTATTATTGCCAACGACCGTATTAAGGAAGCACGTTGTGTATTGCCGGTGACTGAAAACACTAAGTTCCCTAGCGAGTATGGTATGCGTCATCGCTCGGCAGTGGGCATTAGCGAAAACACTGATGCGATAGCCATTGTGGTTTCCGAGCAAACGGGCGCCATTGCTGTAGCACAAAATGGCGACCTTACTACCAATATGAATAGTGCAGCGCTTGAAAAAGTATTGCTGAAGGAGTTTGCGCTTTAAGCGCCTCCGTTGCCCTCCTTGTTTTGCTCCATGAACTTCTTGATGAGTTCTTCATCGCTCAACCCAAGGTTATCCAATGCCACTTGTGCATCGATGGCAAACTGATGGCCAGGCATTTCTTCGATTACCTTTTGATAGGCCGCTTTAGCCTTCTCTACATTTTTTAAATCGTAGTCGTAGGTAAATGCTACCATGTAAAGGCAATACTCCCGCTGGTCGAAATCGGGGTATTCGTTGTAAATTTTTTCGTACAACTGAATGGCTTGATGGTGATGCCCCAACCCTTTGGCCACGCTTGCTGCTTTAAACGCATAGTCGTCGCACAATGTGTCGGCAGGGTATGCTGCAATGAAGGTGAGGTAATTTTGCAATACCCGGTTGGCATAGGCTTTTGTTTTAGTGTCGGTAACATCCTGGTTCAGCACCAGTTCTTCATCCATGGTAATGTCTGCGATCAGGCTTTCACGAGAAAAGGTGGTGCCTGTAGCAGCAGTAGCCGTGGTATCGTTGTCGGTTGTTTCATCGTTCGTTCCTTCACTTCCGCAGGCGGTAAGACTTGCTGCCAATGCCACTGCTGCCCAAAATTTCAATTGCTTCATCATTTTCTTTTTTTAACGGGAAATTTCATGCGATAGTTCACATCTATTGCTCCTTTAGAGATGTCGGTAAGTTTTCTTTTCAGCAACCTGCGTTTCAACGGGTTGAGGTGGTCGGTAAAAAGAATGCCTTCAATATGATCGTATTCGTGTTGAATGATTCGCGCTGCAAACCCTTCGTATTCTTCGCTGTGAAACTTAAAGTTCTCGTCGTAATATTCAATTTTAATTTGAGGGTTACGCACCACTTCCTCTCTAATTTTAGGAATGCTTAAACACCCTTCGGCAAAACCCCACTTTTCGCCTACCTCATCAATAATCTCGGGGTTGATGAATACCTTTTTAAAGTTTTTCAACAACGTTCTTTCTTCCTCCTCCATTTCATCGTCGTCATCTTCTGCAAAGGGCGATGCATCTACAATAAATAGTCGAATAGACTTCCCAATTTGTGGTGCAGCCAGCCCTACTCCACTTGCTTCATACATGGTTTCAAACATGTTTTCAATCAACTCTCCCAGTTTCGGGTAGTTTTCATCAATCTCTTCGGTTTCTTTACGTAAAACCGGGTCGCCATACGCTACTATTGGATAAATCATGGTGTAAAACTTCTTTTTTCCAAATACGATTGTAAGATAATGGTGGCACTTATTTCATCCACCAACTCTTTGTTTCTCCTGTCTTTCTTTTTCAAGCCACTGTCGATCATGGTTTGAAATGCCATTTTTGAGGTAAACCGTTCGTCCATACGTTCGATTAACAACTGCGGAAACTTTTTATGAAGGTGCCGCACAAAATTGTTAATCATTTCAGTGGCATGGGTTGGTTCGGCATTCAAGCGCCTGGGTTCTCCTACCACAATGCACTCTACTTCTTCCTCTTCCATGTACTTTGTAATGAATGCCACCACTTCCTGTGCATGCACAGTGGTTAATCCGCTGGCAATCATTTGAAGCGGGTCGGTTACTGCCAACCCCACTCTCTTGCTGCCATAATCGATGGCCATTATTCTTCCCATAAGCCCCAAAAACAGGGCTTCAAAGATAATATTTTGAACGCAGAAGTTCCAAGTATTGTAAACTAACGTTGATAAATCTATTTTTGCGAAGATTGAAAACATAAAAAACGCATGAGAGCAATTATTGAAGAAGCGTGGGAGAACCGCGAGCTGCTAAAAGAAGAACAAGTACAAATGGCCATCCGCGAGGTGATTGAACAACTCGACAAGGGCAAGCTACGTGTAGCGGAACCTGTAGGCGACGAGTGGCAGGTAAACGAGTGGGTAAAGAAAGCTGTGGTGATGTATTTCCCCATTCAGCAGATGAAAACCATTGAGGTGGGTCCTTTTGAGTTTCACGATAAAATGGAACTCAAAACCGATTACAAAGCATTGGGTGTTCGGGTAGTACCACATGCCATTGCTCGTTATGGGGCTTATTTGGCACCGGGTGTTATTATGATGCCTTCGTATGTGAATATCGGTGGCTTTGTAGACAGCGGATCAATGGTAGATACCTGGGCTACCGTGGGCTCTTGTGCTCAAATTGGTAAAAATGTTCACCTGAGTGGTGGTGTAGGAATAGGAGGTGTATTAGAGCCCTTGCAAGCAGCACCAGTGGTGATTGAGGACAATTGTTTTATTGGATCGAGGTGCATTGTAGTGGAAGGTGTAAGGGTGCAAAAAGAGGCGGTATTGGGCGCCAATGTGGTGCTTACCAAATCCACCAAAATTATTGATGTATCGGGCAGTGAGCCAGTAGAGTACAGAGGCATTGTTCCTGCGCGTTCGGTAGTCATTCCCGGATCGTATACCAAAGAATTTCCAGCGGGGTCGTACAATGTGCCATGTGCTTTAATTATAGGAAAACGCAAAGAAAGCACGGATAAGAAAACCTCTTTGAACGATGCTTTGCGCGAGCACAATGTTGCCGTATAAAGGCGAAACAACCCGGAGGCTATGGCCTCGTTTTTAATGTAGAACAACAGCTTTTGACCAAACTACTCGTTATACAAACCGCCTTTATTGGCGATGTTATCCTGGCCACCGGTGTGGTAGAAAAGCTGCGTGAACATTTCCCTGAGGCACAAATCGACTTTCTATTACGCAAAGGCAATGAAGGGTTGTTGGATGGACATCCAAAAATTAACCATGTGCTGGTTTGGAACAAACAGCAAGGCAAGTACAGCAACCTGCTGCAGCTCTCCAAACAAATTCGTAAAACGAAGTACGATTATGTGATTAACCTACAGCGATTTGCTGCCAGTGGTTTTTTGGCAATGCGCTCGAAGGCTACCCATAAGTTTGGCTTTGATAAAAACCCTTTTGCTACTACCTATACCCTTAAGGTTAAACATGAAATAGGCAATGGGAAACACGAAATAGAGCGCAACCACGAACTCATTGCCTCCATTACCGATGCCACTCCAGGAAAACCAGTATTGTACCCCTCCGAAAACGATCGGCAATTGGTGGCGCAATACCAACACGAGCCTTATTATTGCATTGCCCCCACATCGGTTTGGTTTACCAAACAATTTCCGGTTGAACAATGGATAGAGGTGATCAATAAAATTGGGGAATCGAACCGCACCTTTTTGTTGGGTGGTCCGGGCGACTATGATGCTTGCGACTCGTTGAAACGAAGGTGCTACAACAAGAATGTGGTGAACCTGGCCGGAGAACTATCGTTTTTACAATCGGCAGCACTGATGCAAGGTGCTATCATGAACTTTGTCAACGATTCTGCCCCACAGCACATGGCTTCTGCCATGAATGCACCGGTTACCACTGTTTTCTGCTCTACCATTCCCGAATTCGGCTTTGGTCCTTTGTCTGATCAGTCTACTGTAGTGCAAACCAATGAAAAGCTGGATTGTCGCCCCTGCGGGCTGCACGGATTAAAAGCCTGTCCAAAAGGTCATTTCAACTGTGCCAATACCATTCATGTTGATCAACTGTTGCCTTAGCACGTGCACCATCACTATTTCGCTATAGTGCTATGCACTAGTATTTTATTTTAATACTTTTGCACGCCCTTAGCGGGAAAAGTAAATACAAATGGAAGCAGCAATCAAAGAAGCATTAGACGTTGTAAAGCAAGGTGGTGTTATCTTGTACCCTACCGACACTGTGTGGGGCATAGGCTGTGATGCGACCAATGCCGCAGCAGTGCAAAAGGTGTTTACCATCAAGCAGCGCAGTGAAGCGAAAAGCTTGATTGTATTGATTGATACGGATGCCAAGTTGAGCCGTTATGTGCGAGAGGTGCCTGAAGTAGCCTGGGACCTGGTAGAACATACCGAAAAGCCACTTACCATCATTTACCCCGAAGCATTGAACCTGGCCAACAATGTAATTGCCGAAGATGGCTCGGTAGGCATTCGGGTGGTGAAAGACGATTTTTGTCAACAGTTGATCCATCGACTCAACAAAGCACTTGTTTCTACCTCGGCCAATGTAAGTGGCGAACCAACGCCCTTTTGCTTTAGCGAAATTGATGAAGGCATTTTGGATGCGGTAGATTATGTCGTAAATTTGAGACAAGACGAAACGTCGCTCGCCAGGCCCTCTACCATAATGAAGTTGGAACTGAATGGAACTTTTGAATTCATCCGGAAATAACATCGTTCACCTCCACGACCATTTAACCCACCCTATTTTCAAAGTTGTTTCGGAAGTAGCGGATGAAATGGGACTGCGCACCTATGTGATTGGGGGGTATGTGCGCGACCTTATGTTGGAGCGTCCGTGTAAAGACATCGACTTTGTAGTGGTAGGCAGCGGAATGGCAGTAGCCGAAAAGGCTGCAGAAAAGTTGGGAGGGCTCAAGGTTGCAGTGTTCAAAAACTTTGGTACGGCCAACTTCAATTACGAAGGGTATGAAATAGAATTTGTTGGTGCACGCAAAGAATCCTACCAACGGCATTCGCGCAAGCCCATTGTAGAAGATGGCTCCTTGCAAGACGATCAAAACCGTCGCGACTTTACCATCAATGCCATGGCCATTTCTATGAATGGAGAAGATTTTGGACAGTTAGTAGATCCGTTTAACGGCATTGAAGGGCTTCAGCAAGGCATGATTAAAACACCTTTAGATCCTGATATTACTTACTCTGATGATCCGTTACGCATGATGCGTGCCATTCGATTTTCTTCGCAACTCGATTTCCAAATTGAAACCGAATCGTTGGCCGCCATCGAACGCAATAAAGAGCGCCTCGATATTGTTTCGAAAGAACGAATCACCGATGAGTTGAATAAAATCATTCTATCGCCACGCCCTTCCAAAGGATTTCGCCTTTTGTTTAAAACAGGGTTGCTGGAACGTTTTTTCCCTGAAATGGTGGCATTACACGGGGTAGATGTAGTTGATGGCAAACGACACAAAGACAATTTTTACCACACCTTACAGGTGTTAGACAATATTTCTGTACACACCAACGACTTATGGTTACGGTGGGCCGCTATTTTGCACGACATTGCAAAACCGGCAACCAAACGTTTTTCGCCTGAACATGGATGGACCTTTCACGGGCATGAAGATCGTGGCGCTAAAATGGTACCGCGTATTTTTCGCCAATTAAGGCTTCCGCTCGATCAAAAGATGAAGTTTGTAAAGAAAATGGTAGCACTGCATTTACGCCCTATAGCACTGAGTAAAGAAGAAGCGACCGACTCGGCAGTAAGACGATTGATTTTTGAGGCGGGCGATGACATTGAGGCCCTTATGACACTTTGCGAAGCCGACATTACGTCAAAAAATGAAGCAAAAGTGAAACGTTTTTTGAAAAATTTCGAAAAAGTGAGGGCAAGAATTAAGGAAGTGGAAGAAAATGACCGCATTAGGAATTGGCAACCGCCCATCTCTGGTGACGTCATTATACGAACGTTTGACATGAAACCCGATAAAAAGATCGGGATCATAAAAAGTGCAATTAAAGATGCTATTCTTGATGGTGAAATTGCCAATAATTACGAAGAAGCATATGCCTTTATGTTGCGCAAAGGAAAAGAACTGGGACTTGAACCGGTATAAAAGGATTGAATGAAAGGATACAGATTTAGGGTATTGATCGATACCAACAGCGATCAGGAAATCTTTAGAGATATTGTTTTGTTGCCCGACCAAACATTTGAGGTGTTTCATAAGGCCATCATCCAGGCCTTTAATTTTATGGGCGATCAAATGGCCTCTTTTTACATGAGCAATGAAGAGTGGGACAAAGGACAGGAAATTGGGTTGATGGACATGGGTTTTGGCAATCCTGAGTTTGGGCCGGCAGTAATGAGCAAATCGGTGCTTTCTGAATTTGTAAAAGAAGACCACCAAAAGATTTTGTACGTATACGATTTCTTGCGCATGTGGTGCTTTTACATTGAATTGATAGAGTTGGTTGATGTGGATGCCAACACCACCTACCCTACTGTAATGTTATCGTTTGGCGATGCTCCTGCTGAAACATCGAAAGAAATTCCCGATTTATTTGATGGCATTGAAGAAGAAGCTCCTGAAAAGCCCAAAGGCGAATCGGTGGAGGATGTGTTCAAGGAATTTGAAGACGACTTTGACGACCAGAGCTTCGAAAACCTCGACGATTACGAAGGATTGGTATAGGCTACCATGAAAGCATGGAGCCGCGACCAGCTGATAGCACATTTCTCTAAAAAAAGAATGGAGGGCATGGACTTTAGTGCCATGCGTGAAACGATGGTTCAAAAAGGGGTGGAAGAAAACACGCTTGCCAGGGTGATTAGAACCGTTGACGATATGGAGCAACAGGGCCTGTTGAAACAAACCAACAACTATGCTGCATATAGTATTATAGGTGTTGGAGCAGTGCTGTTTTTTGTAGGAGCCATTGTTACGATAGCTTCCTACATTAATTATGGAGGTGCCGGCTTACTTTGGTACGGTGCCATTATTTTGGGGATAAGTATGTTTATTGGCGGATTAAAAGCTTTGCAACGATAGCAACCACACCACATACCCTTATTGTAGTACTTGGCCCTACCGCCATTGGCAAAACCGCACTTTCCATTCAGTTGGCGCAGCACTTCAATACCGAAGTAGTATCGGCCGATTCGAGGCAGTTTTACAAAGAAATGTCGATTGGCACAGCAGCACCTACCCAGGAGGAGTTACAAGGGGTACCCCACCATTTGCTACATCATTTATCTGTTCAAGACGACTACAGTGCCGGCAAGTTCGAAAAAGATGCACTGGCCGCCATTCACAACATCTTTACGCGCCACCCGGTAGCCATTATGGTAGGAGGATCGGGATTGTACATCAACGCTGTGTGCAATGGCATCGACGACCTGCCCAAATCAGACGAACGAATCAGGCAACAGCTTATTGATCAATTCGAAAACGAAGGCATTGAAGCACTGCAAGCACAAATAAAAACACTCGACCCCGAGTATTATGCCACGGCCGATTTGCAAAATACCCAACGGCTGATGCGCGCCATAGAAGTATGTCTCCTGTCGCAACGCCCCTACTCCTCTTTTCTACAAAAACAGGTGCAGCCACGCCCTTTCAACATCATTAAAATTGGGTTAAATACCGATCGCGAACTTTTGTACAACCGCATCAACCAACGGGTAGATGCCATGGTAGCAGCTGGATTACTGGAAGAAGCCAAAGCCATGTACCCCCACCGAAAATGCAATGCGCTACAAACGGTAGGGTACAAAGAATTGTTTGAAGCATTTGATGAAAAAATTACAGTAGAAGAGGCCATTGCCACCATTAAACGAAATACCCGTAGATTTGCCAAACGTCAGCTTACCTGGTTCAGGAAAGATGAAACCACCCAATGGTTCGAACCCACACAGCTTGAAGCAGTGCTGGCGTACTTGAATCAACATTTGAATGCTTAAAGCACTACGCTCGTACAAAAAGTTAGAAAAACACATCGTGGCCATGATTGTGGCAGAAGTGTTTATCCAACTGATTAATGCTGCCTTCTTGCTTATCCTGTTAATTTACATGGAAAAAGAAGGCTACCACGATCACGAAAGTGCCCAATACATCAAGTACCGATTCCTCAGCGTACTCATCATTTCCTTTCCGCTAGGCATCTTTATTCGCAACCGAAAAATTAAGCCCCTGTTTTACATTGCCGGGTTTGGCGTGCCCATTTCGGCATTGCTCATCATTCATGCTGTATCCGAACACATCGACTGGCTCATTTATGCGGCTCAAATTACCTGGGGCGTTGCCTTCACCTGTTTGCAGGTAACTGCCCTACCCTTTATTTTGCGCAACGCCCGTAAAGACACCCATACCGAAGCCATCTCCCTCAGCTATTCCACCTGGAGCTTTGCCGGCATCATAGCTGGTATCCTCATCTTTAGCTTTAGGAACATCAATCCAGGATTGTTCGATGAAAAGCTCATCTTGCAACTGCTGGCCATCGTTGGTTTTTGCTCGCTGTTTTTCATCGCCCGAATCAAGGTAAAAGAAACCGTAGAAACAGACCCTAACAAGCGTTTTGCCTTTGGCGACTACGACTACTCCCTTATTTTTAAAGTGATGGTGCCTACCCTACTCATTGCCATTGGTGCCGGACTTACCATTCCCTTTATCAGCTTGTTTTTCTTTAAAATTCATGGAGTCGACTCCGACCAGTTTTCCCTTATCGGCTCAGTAGCACTCATTGTCGTCTTTGCCTCGGTAGTATTTGTTCCCGCCATCAAACAAAAGATGGGATACAAACGCGCTATCCCCACCACACAATCTATGGCCATTTTAATGTTAATAGGGCTGGCCACCACAGAAATGTATCAACTATCGCCATGGGCTGTATACATTGCCATTTTATGCTACATCCTACGCCAACCCTTGATGAACCTTGCAGGGCCAATGACCAGCGACCTGACCATGAAATACGTAGGCAAGAAAAACCAGGAAATTGTAAGTGCCCTCATCGCTGCTATTTGGAATGGCAGTTGGTTTGTAAGTGCCGGAGTATTCGAATACCTCCGCGAAAGCAACATCGCTTACATGCACATCTTTCTCATTACTGCCGGACTTTATATGATTGGGGTAATTTGGTACTACCTGCTCATCCTCGATTTTGAAAAACGCGAGCGGCTGGGGTTGATTGAAGATTGAATCGGTACTTGCCACAGTGCTTTATGGAATACTAAAATATAACCGCGTATTGCTGAAACAGAACTGCGCATAGATAAGCTTTGACAATATGCTATAAGGTTGTACTTTAGCCTGCAAATAGTCTTGAAATGAAGTGCTTATTCTCCTTCCTGGCACTCTGCTTACTGGCATTCCAAAGTAGTGCACAACCCACTATTGAATGGCAAAAATCTTTTGGTGGAATGTTAATTGACGAAGCCCATTCTATTGAACCAACTGCAGATGGCGGATACCTGGTAGCAGGATTTTCTTACTCCAATGATGGTGATGTAACTGGCAATCATGGTGGAGCCGATTATTGGATCGTAAAGCTTGATGGTGGAGGTAACCTTATTTGGCAGAAATCTTTTGGGGGTACATGGAATGATTTTGGCTGGTCGGTAGTACCAACTGCCGACGGTGGATGTGTTGTTGGTGGATCTTCTTCCTCCAATGATGGCGATGTAACAGGCAACCATGGTGCAGCCGACTACTGGATCGTAAAACTTGATGGTCCGGGTAACCTTACCTGGCAAAAATCCTTTGGCGGAAGCATTGATGAGTATCTTTATTCCATCCAACAAACCACCGATGGTGGCTATATTGTGGGAGGATATTCAGATTCTAATGATGGCGACGTAACAGGCAACCATGGTGGTTACGACTACTGGATCGTGAAGCTCGATAGTATAGGCAACCTTACCTGGCAAAAATCATTGGGGGGAAGTATCACCGATGTCGCACTTTTTGTTCAACAAACCAACGACAATGGATATATCGTTGCTGGAGAATCTCAATCAAATGATGGGGATGTTTCAGTTAATCTCGGGGATAACGATTACTGGATCGTTAAACTCGATAGTACAGGTGCTGTTTTATGGGAAAAATCGTTGGGGGGAAGTGACATAGACTGGGCAAATTACATCGAACAAACCACCGATGGAGGGTACATTGTTGCTGGCTATTCTAACTCTACTGATGGAGATGTAACAGGGAACCATTTTCGTGTTGATTATTGGATTGTGAAGCTCGACAGCATTGGCGCCATTACCTGGCAAAAATCGTTGGGGGGCTCTGATGGCGATAGGGCTTACGCCATGCAACAAACTTCGGATCTTGGGTACATTGTTATAGGGTCTTCTCCCTCAAATGATGGCGATGTAACAGGCAATCACGGCAACCAGGATTATTGGCTGGTTAAACTTACCAGCAATGGCCTGCTTGATTGGCAAAAATCGCTTGGTGGAAGTGAAAATGATGAAGCATACGCTGTAAAAGAAACTGCTGATGGAGGCTATATTATTGCTGGATATTCGCAGTCGAACGATGGTGATGTAACTAGCAACTATGGCGACAAAGATTATTGGATAGTGAAGCTTTCTTTTAACGTAGGGATAGCAGAAGGATTAAAGCAGGTGATGCCCGACGTATTCCCTAATCCAACCACAGATCAAATTACCATGACTGTTGATGCTCAGCAGATCGGTGCAACATATACCATTTACGATAATCGTGGCAGAGCTGTTTTGTCCAATAAAATTGCAACGTTGAAAACCGTAATTGAATTGGAAAACCTCTCGAATGGTACTTACCTGCTGCATGTTGATGGCATTGGCAACCAATCTTTTAAGGTAGTCAAAAATTAAGGGTTGCTCTGCAAGAACCTGGTATCTGGAGCTTTAACCAATTGCAGCATCACTCTAAACAGCTCTTACCGGTACATTAATCAGCATACGATTTAAACTTAAAAGGCATTGGGAGGTTGCTTCGCTGTTCCGCTTGCAGCGGAAGGCTCGCAACGACGGCTCGCTTTTTGAAATGGGGGCACTTTTGAAACGCGGAAGTCCATTTTTGAAACGTAAAAGTCCACTTTTGAAACGCGGAAGTCCACTTTTGAAACGCAGAAGCCCATTTTTGAAACGCAAAAGTCCACTTTTGAAACGCAAAAGTCCACTTTTGAAACGCAGAAGCCCATTTTTGAAACGCAAAAGTCCACTTTTGAAACGCAGAAGCCCATTTTTGAAACGCAAAAGTCCACTTTTGAAACGCAAAAGTCCACTTTTGAAACGCGGAAGTCCATTTTTGAAACGCGGAAGTCCACTTTTGAAACGCGGAAGTCCATTTTTGAAACGCAAAAGTCCACTTTTGAAACGCGGAAGTCCACTTTTGCGATGCAAATGTGCACCAAAAATTTTTGACAGACACCTTCTGCAATAGCTGGTGAAGAGCTTGATCGTATAATAGCATTGTTGAGCAATTGGGTGCTGGGCTTTGGTTGGCTTGCCTGGGAATTGGGGGGATTGAAATGGGGGAATCTCCCTACCTATCCCCTGTCAATTCTGACACCACAAACCCCATGTAAAAGCCTGATTTACAAACGATAATCGTTTTTGCTTTTCATTTCACCCTGTTAAACCTGGTATAAATTGTCCTTGTATTTCTTATAGAGAGCCACGAACTTTATTGAATGACTACTTTAAAAACTACTTCAACCCCGCAAAACAATCCCAACATCAATCAACACACGCCAGTACAAACAAAAGTGGAGGCAGGTGCTGCTAACGATCCGTTAGAACAAGAGGCCGATGCCGTGGCCGACCAGGTTACTGGCAACAGCGTTCAGATGATGCCCGATGATGAAGAAAGCAAGGTGCAACTGATGACGGAAAAGAGCAGTACCGTACAAATGATTGCCGAAGACGAAGAAAAAATACAGATGATGTCGAAAGGGCTGGTGCAGCCAAAAGAAGGTGGAAATGAACAAGGCTATGCCTCCCCTACGCTCGACCAGCAGCTTCACCAACCCAATAACGGCCAAACGTTACCCTCCAGTACACAGTACGAAATGGGACAAAAGATGGGAGCTGACTTTAGCCAGGTAAAAGTTCATACCGACAGCAAGGCCGTGCAAATGAACCAGGAGTTGGGCGCCAAAGCGTTTACCCATGGCAACAACATTTATTTTAACGAGGGCAATTACAACCCTACTAGTAAAGCAGGCAAGCATTTGTTAGCCCACGAGCTTACCCATACCGTGCAGCAAGGGGCAGCAGTTCCCTTTAAAATTCAACGCTACGGCACAGGCGAGCATACGCAGTTTGGGGCGGTAGACAACATGCTAGTAGCCGACCATCAACCCTACATCGTTCAACCCGGGGAGGGCTTAATTGTAATTGCTCGAAAGTTTGGCGTGGATGTGGCCGAGCTGCGGGAACTCAATAAAGATAAACTGCACGAATTCGACTTCGATGGGCGCAAAGAAATTGGCTTTTATAAATACGAAGAAATCCTTATTCCCAGCAACAATGTGCGGGTAGATCCTGCTGCTGCTGCATCGTCGGCTCCGCAAGAAGTGATTACCATACAAGGGGTCGACTTTACCTATGGTGAACTCATTGCCATTGCCGATTTTTTTGGTACTCCCGACGATTTGTATACCGCCAGCCCAAGCGACTTACGCACCATGAAAGACTTGCTGGTACGAGAGGCCAGCGCCCCAGGATCGGTAACCACCGACGAATGGCAGGCGGCTACTGGCGGACGTTATCTCGACCTTGCCACTGCCAACGATGCCCATTTTGCTCCTCAAAATGCTTCGCTTACCCCTACCTCCACGGCAGGTACCACTAGCGACAATCACAAAGACATGTGGGAACGCTATCACCGCGAAGCCATCGACCTGATGATTGCTGGCGACCGCGACCGGGCTTTGGCCACCAATGCCTTTGGCGACCACTTCTTAACCGATGCTTTTGCAGCCGGGCACCTGGTGAACAAACAAGATGTGATGGCCCTTGCTGAGGGATCGATTCCCGGCAACGAAGATGCCGTGTTTGAAGGCATTGCAGCAATAGCATGGAGCAACCCCGGCCTCGTTGCCCTTTGCTCACAATACGAATCCACCGCATGGCACGGACGCAACATCGAAACCGAGGGCGTATTTGCCAGCCTCCTTGAAGGGATTTACGAAGATGCAACCACTGGTCGACCACTCATTATGAATGCCTATGCCAAAGCCACCCACGACGAACTGAATGCACGCATGGTAGAAGTAGAAAATGCGGTAGGAGATAGCTGGACCCTTTCTGGCGACGACTCACTCAATGCCGATAGCCTGGAAATTGGCAAGAAGGCCGTAGCCCAATCGAAAGCCAACGTGCTGAATGCTGCCAACTCCAATGCATCGCCCAACTACGCGGCACTGTATACCAGCGTATGGCAATACGTTCCCTACCCTACTGCTGCTGGTGAAGCATTTGTGCAAGACCGTGTCAATAACATGGCTGTCGCCACACAACCCGAAAGCATCAATGCCATGGCGGCACTCATTATTTCTGAAATACAAACCATTATTGATGGATTGGTAGCAGAAGGTCACCTACAACTCATCGATTAAGATGAATGTGTACCTTTAGCCTCGTGGAACATGATGATGCATTAGCAAAAATTGAAGCCTTTTGGCAATGGTTCGAACACCACGAGCCGCTATTCAGCGCAGTAGAAGACCCCGAAAAGGTGGTAGAACTGCTCAACGATCAGGTATTGAGTTTTGGTTTGTTTGCCTGGGAATTGAGCCAGGGAATAGATGCCCCCCATGCCTTTACCATCTCTCCCAATGGCGACCGCGAACGGTTAGCATTGAGCACTGCCATTGTAGCTGCTGCCCCTACTCTGCCCGGCTGGGAGTTTTACGCTGCCAAACCTGCGGTAACCGATCCCTACCAATGGGAAGTATACAACAGCTTTATGCAACTGCAAACCATCGATGCCTCTGATTGGATCTACGTGGCCATGAAAGGGTTGGAAGGTTTTCGGCTCATCATTTGTACCGGAATGTTGCACGGTTTTGAGGTGGAAGATTTAGCCGCAATAGGCACACAGCTCATTAACCGCATACTGGGCGAAGCTACTTGTATCATGCACTTTAGTGCCATTGAAGTGGTGATGTCGTTCGAGATGGAACACGAATCCATCAGTAGTCCTATCACCGATTTAGTCAATCACTTCAGCTAATCACTCCAACCGAAAACTCACCCGTTTTTCTACCTCCACAAAATAGTTGGGATGAGCCACAAAGCTTTCGGGGTTGCTCAATTGTATGGTCATGGTTTGCGGGGTTGAGGTAGGATAAATCTTTTGCCATTTTCCATCGCCCACCAGTACCTCTATGGGCAAATCAAACCCCTCAATAGCCGATTGCCACGAATAGGTTAACTGCTGCTTTCCTGCCACCACACTAATGCTGACCTTTAATACCGGCAGTTCTATCCGGGTAAAATAATGCTCAAACACTTTCGAGAAATCGCGGTTCAATGCCTTGCTCATAAAACCGGTTACCTCTTCATACGTTACTACCTTGTGGCGAAATGTATCGCCCATATCACGCAACATGGTTCCCCATTGTTCATGACCATCGCAAGCATGACGCAGCATGTTTAATAGCAAAGCACCTTTGGGGTACATATCGCCCGAACCCTGGTGATTTACGCCATACGTTCCTAAAATTGGACGATCAAACTGTACCTCGTTGCGTTTGCCATACATGTACTCCATGGCCGCCTCATAGCCCAACTCGCATTCTACATACACCGCTTCCAAATAGGCTCCAAAACTTTCGTGCACCCACATGTCGGCAATGTCTTTAGAAGTAATGCTATTGCCAAACCACTCGTGTGCCGTTTCATGAATGATGATGAAATCGAACAACAACCCTATTTTAGAACTGGAACGCAAGCGATAACCATTTTTGAAATAGTTGCCGTAAGCGATGGCCGACTGGTGTTCCATGCCTGGGTGGGGCGACTGCACCAGCTTATACCCATCTTCGTAAAAGGGGTATGGACCAAAACTTTTCTCGAAACAAGCCAACATGGGTTTTACCTGTTTAAACTGCTCTTTGGCTTTCTCTAAATCGTAGGGCATTACATAATAGTCGAGGGTGAGGTTGCCATTTTCACCGGCATAAGTATCGCTAAAGTGGGTGTACTTACCGATGTTTAATGTTACAGAATAGTTATTGATGGGGTTGGCTACAAACCAATCGTAGCGGGTCCATTTTTTATTCACTTGTGTTACTTTGCGCAAGCGACCGTTCGATACATCCATCAACCCGTTGGGCACCGTTACACTAATGAGCATGCTGTCGGGCTCATCGGCCTGCGTATCTTTATTCGGCCACCACACACTGGCTCCCAACCCCTGGCAGGTTACCACCACCCATGGATTGCCCTCCGCATCTTTTTGCCAGCTCAACCCTCCATCCCAGGGCGGACGAGGTGCCACACGAGGCTTGCCGCCATAATTCACTTTAACACTGTGCCGACTGCCTTTTGCTAAAGGTTGTGGAAAGGTGATGAAAAAAGCGTTGTGTTCTCGTTCAACCTTCAATGGCTTGCCCCCGGCATCCAACACCGACTTGATGTCCAGCTCCTGAAACAAGTCCAATTGAATGCGGTTGGTGCTTTCTACTACATCAAACAACACCGTGTTTGATCCTTCAAGGCTTTGCTGCTCCACATCAACTTTTACCTCTAAATGGTAATAAGTAACATCGTAGCAAGTACGTTCGGGGCTTAAAAAACCACGCAACGAATCGGCTCGAGTAAACGAAGTGGTTTGCGCATTGCTGTAGGTCATGACCGCAGTCAATGCAATGGTAAACATCCATTTAAAATACTGCATACCACAAGGTAGCAGAAATTTAAAGACAGTAAAAGTAGATGGGGTAAAAACAACAAAAGACCGCCACAATGGTACGGTCTTTTGCTAAAAAAGTATTGTAATACTATTGTCCGTGGAAAGCACGAAACTCTTTACTCACCCCTTTGCCTGTAGGCATGGCCGAGGTCCAGTTCATTCCTCCTGTAGACATGCGCAAAGTATGCTTGCCCAAAAAGCCTCTAAACTTAAAGCTCTTTTTGTCGGCTACTTTATGCACGTACTTATCATCGTTTTCCAACAACTCTTTGAACGAGTTTTCCAACTCTTCTACCGAGCTTGCTCCTTGTACCATTTTTGCCACACCATCTTGCACGGGCACACCGTTAAAAAAATTGTGCTTCTTAGTAGTTTCCAGTAAAATAAATTCACCCGTACTCTTCTTTGGTACTAAAAACACATAGTCTTTTGTGCTTACAACACACGCATCAATACGAGTAGTAGGCGATTTAGAAGTCATTACCAATGCATCATGGTAATGTACATAGTTAGCATTTTCTTGTAGTTCCATTGTACACCAATTTAATTTGTAAATAATTCGCTTCAATATATAAAACTGATGAAAAATAACGAAGTAAATAGATGCAGAACTGCTACTGTATTCACATTTGTATCAAATTAAACAATATTCGTTAAGGTCAATTCAACGTCCGTATAAAATACCTTAAACATGGGATACCCATTAAAAGGGCAATCTGTTATATTTGCACACCAAATGAAACCTGAATTATGAAACAACTACAATACATCGCTTTATTTGTTGCCTCATTTGCACTATTCTCGTGTGGTGGCAACGATACTCCTACCGACACTCCTGACACGACCGATACTACTGCTACAGTAGAAGAGCAGGAAGTGAATGTTTATACCCATCGCCATTACGATGCCGACCAACAGTTGTTCGATAAGTTTACCGAAACAACCGGCATAAAAGTAAACGTGGTAAAGGCCAAGGCCGATGAATTGATGGTGCGCTTAGAAACAGAAGGCGAAAACTCTCCTGCCGACCTGTTGGTTACTGTAGATGCCGGGCGTTTGGTGCAAGCCAAAGAAAAAGGGGTATTGCAATCCATTCATAGCGATGTATTGGAGCAAAACATTCCTGAAAACTTACGCGATGAAGACGGCTACTGGTACGGACAAACCATTAGGGCTCGAATAGTGGTATACGCTAAAGATCGGGTAACGCCTGAAATGCTAACCACCTATGAAGACCTTACCAACCCACAGTGGAAAGGCAAACTGTTGACCCGTTCATCGGAAAACATTTACAACCAATCACTCATGGCTTCGTTGATCGTACACCACGGTGAAGAACGCGCCAAAGCATGGGCCGAGGAAGTAGTGGCCAACATGGCTCGCGCCCCTAAAGGCAACGACCGCGACCAGGTAAAAGCCATTGCTGCCGGACAGGGCGACATTGCTATTGTAAATACTTACTACATCGGCAAGCTATTGAATTCCGACGATGAAGCAGAAGTAGCTGCCGGTGAAGGTGTAGGCATATTCTTCCCCAACCAAAACGATCGTGGAGCCCACATCAACATCAGTGGTGCAGGAGTTACCAAATACGCTCCTAACAAAGAAAACGCCATTAAGCTATTGGAATTCTTATCGGGCAATGATGCACAACGTGTATTTGCTGAAGCCAACTACGAATATCCTGTCAAACCTGGCGTAGAATATTCAAGCCTGTTGCAATCGTGGGGCGAATTCAAAGCCGATAGCATTTCATTATCATTGTTGGGCATTAACAACAGTGCTGCGGTAAAGCTGTTCGACGAGGCCGGCTGGAAATAATTGTAACACATGTCGAACAAAACCTGGTTGATTGGCTCGGGGCTGGTGGTAGCACTGGTGGCCATTCCGCTGGTATTCATTCTCGTTAACCTCTTCAACCCTTCTACAGATGCCTGGGAGCATATTGTAAATACGGTTTTATCCGACTACATCATAAACTCTTTAAAGCTAGTCGTAGGCGTTGCCTTGCTTACCCTATTGATTGGTGTAAGCACCGCATGGCTGGTAGCCAATTATAATTTCCCTGCACGGAAGTGGTTCAACTGGATGTTGATTCTGCCGCTCACCATCCCCTCATACATCATTGCCTATACCTATGTAGGCATCTTCGAGTTTACGGGGCCGGTATTTTCGCTGTTCGATACTGCCACCGCCCGCAGTTTGTATTTCGATATCATGACCCCAGGATGGCTCACGGTGCTGTTAGCATTGGTGCTCTACCCTTATGTATACGTAGCTGCCAAAGCTGCCTTCGCCATGCAATCGGCAGGCTATATAGAAGCGGCACAATCGTTGGGAGTAAGTAAACGTAAAGCTTTTTTTAAAGTAGCCCTCCCCCTGGCGCGGCCAGCCATTATTGGTGGTGTGCTGCTGGTAATTATGGAAGTGCTGAACGATTATGGTGCAGCCAAGTACTTTGGCGTCAACACCTTTACCACTGGCATTTTTAAAACATGGTTTTCGCTGCAAGACATTGGTGCAGCCATTAAGCTGGCAGCCATTTTGCTGGTGGTGGTGTTTACCTTTGTAGCACTAGAACGCTTGCAACGTGGCAAAGCGCAATACACCGAAGGAAGTCGTTCAAAACCACTGGCTCGAAAACCACTTGCAGGTGGCAAAGCCTGGGGTGCCTTTTTTGTATGCTTACTGCCATTGCTCTTTGGTTTTTTTATTCCCGTAGCACAACTACTCAACTGGTCGATAGGCACTGCAGGCAAAGTCATCGACAGCGAATTCATTGGCATGACTGTCAACAGTTTCTTGTTGGCACTATCAGCAGCAGCGGCCATCGTATGCATTGCCATTCTAATTATTTATACCCACCGCATCAATAAAGGAAAGCTTGGCTTTTGGTTCTCCCGCATCTCAGTGATCGGGTATGCCATTCCTGGAGCCATTATTGCCGTGGGGGTAATGGTACCCTTTGCCTTCATCGATCGTTCGTTAGGGCAACTGGTGCTTACTGGCACTGTTACCGCATTGTTGTTTGCTTATGTGGTGCGCTTTTTGGCGGTAGGCTACAACCCTATTGATGGGGGCTTTCAAAAGTTGGGACGACACCTCGACGAGTCGGCACAATCGTTAGGAAGTAGCTCGTGGCGTGTATTGCTGAAGGTGAACCTCCCCTTGCTAAAAACCGCCCTGTTTGGTGCTGCCATCCTGGTGTTTGTAGATGTACTCAAAGAATTGCCCCTCACCCTCATCTTACGCCCTTTCAATTTCGATACGTTAGCCACCTATACCTTTGAACTGGCCAGCGATGAAAATCTTGCCGAATCGGCCAACTCCGCCCTAATTATTATTGCAACCGGAATAATCCCCATATATTTGTTGAATCGACTGATGACTCAACGCAAGTGGCAACGCTAAACATCCATAATACCTCTAAAACGTTTGGCAACGTTCGAGCACTCCACAACATTTCAATGCAAGTGGAGCAAGGAGAAATTATAGCACTATTGGGCGAAAGTGGTAGTGGCAAAACAACACTGTTGCGTGTTATTGGAGGCTTTGAGCGCCCCGATAATGGTAGCATTGAAGTGGGTACTGTTACCGTTGTTGGAAAACAATTTGTAGCACCCGAAAAGCGAAACATCGGCATGGTATTTCAAGATTATGCCTTATTTCCTCACTTCAACATCGCCAAAAACATCGCCTTTGGACTTGCTAAAATGCCTGGAGAGCAACAACAACAACGGGTGGCTGAGCTGTTAAAGCTTGTGGGATTAAGCGGTTATGAAAAGCGCTACCCTCACGAACTATCTGGCGGACAACAACAACGTATTGCCATTGCCCGCGCGCTGGCATCATCCCCTCCCCTATTATTACTCGACGAGCCTTTCAGCAACCTCGATGAATCGCTAAAGCGTAAGGTAAGGTTAGAGATCAAAACCATTTTTAAACAATCGAACACCACTGCCATCTTTGTAACACACGATGTAAACGATGCCCTGGCTGTAGCCGACCGCATTGCAGTAATTAAGGAAGGTGAACTCCAACAACTGGATACCCCCGAAGCACTTTACGAAACCCCAAAAACACCCTACGTGGCTCAGCTTATGCACAATGCCAATGTGTTGGAGTGTGCTGTTAGCAACGAACAATTAATAACCCCACTCGGAACCTTTGCCGCAAATGGTCATACAGAAAAAGTGCAGATGGTAGTCTATCCACAAGAGCTTGAAATTGTGGCACAAGGCGGAGTAGCTGGCACCGTTAAAAGCTGTTGCTTCTTTGCCAATACTTACGAAATTATTGCTACCATCAACGATCAAGAGTTGGTATTGCATGCCCCACAACAACATGCCCCTGGCAGCACCATTAACATTGCTTACCAAACCTCAAAACCACGCATCATCCATGGATAAGGCCGAGCGACTGCAAATGATTGAAGCCATGTTGGCCCAAAACCCCAACGATTCTTTTTTGAACTATGCCGCTGCATTGGAATTGAGAAAACGTGGAGAACTGGATCGTGCCACTACATTGTTAGAACAGCTCACCGAAAAAGACCCCGACTACCTGGGCACCTACTACCAATTGGGCAAAATTTATGAAGCCAATGGCGCCATAGAAAATGCCATTGCCACTTATAAAAACGGATGCTTGGTGGCCAAAGCACAAAACGATCGTAAAACCCTTAACGAGCTGTCGGAAGCACTGATGATGCTCGATGAAGACTTTTAGTTCTCCCTCCTTTTCTTTATCTTAACCAAATGAAGTTAAAAGTTGTTACGCTTTTAGCCATCCTCCTAAATAGTGTTACCCTGCTGGGACAAAAGCAATTGAGTGGAACCGTATTTGATGCGGTTACCCAAAAGCCTTTGTATGGAGCCACCGTGTTGATTGAAGGTACTTCGCAAGGAACCTCAACCACTACCGAGGGTACCTTTGAACTGAATGTCCCCGACACCGTTTTTGTGTTAAATGTTTCCTATGTAGGATATAAGACTCGAAAAATCTCCATTCGCAGACTCACTGCTAATGAACCCTTAAAGGTATTTCTATCACCAAAAACCACCATTCTTCGCGAATTTTCCGTTACTGGAAAAAAGGTAGAACTGGCTTACGATAAACCCGAAGCTTTTATTCTCGATTATGAATTGATAGACGGCAACATGCTCCTGCTGTTGAAGGAGAAAAAGAAAACCATTTTGCGGTTGGCCGATGTGTTTTCCACTACGCTGATGGAAGGGGAAATACACGATTTTCAATATGCATTGGAAAGTACCTCCATTTTTGAAAACGAGCAACAACGAAAACACTTGATGAAAGAATCCACCGCATTGTTTAAAGACTACGGTGGCCATGTGCACCTCATTACCCTCGATTCTATTACGCAATTGTTTGTGCAAGACGAGAAAGTCATTAACCTGGAAACCTATACTCCCGAATTGTTTGAACGCTATGTATTACCGTGCATCCTGGAAGTAGGCGATTACTTGATTTTGCAACAACTATCGCATCACAACCAGGCCATTACCTATTACGCGGTGCATACACAAACCAAGGAAAAAAAGCTCATTTACCAGGTATTCGACGAGTCGGTATTTCATCATGCACAATACTACTACAACAGGTCGTTCTTAAATCGCAACAATGGCGATGGAGGTGTTATGGGTGAAATAAACATCAAACAACTGGGCAGCGCACGCGACATGCGAGAAGCTACCTTCGTGTACAAATCTGTGCTTTCAGTACCTCATTACAGCCCACTCATGCACATCCGCGATTCGCTCTACCTGTTCAACCACCTTACCGACTCCATGCTGGTGTTCGACCAACACTTTGTGCTTCATCGAAGCATTCCCATTACCCACCATCAACAAAAAGGATGGGAAGACCGCATTGTGGTGAACGAAGAAGGTACCCGCTTGTATGGCACCGTGATAAGAGGAGGCATTGTATACCTGCAACAGCTTAACCTTGATAACGGCAAGATCGACGCTACCTATAAATTAGAAGAACAAACCTTTCCAGAAAAGGTACGTGTAAGTGGTGATTATGCCTATTACCTGTATAAGCGCAAAGAAAACTTCACCAAGAAATACCTTTACAAACAACGCATTCACTGATGGCCATTGATACCCATATAATGGTAGAGCAACAAACGCCCGAAGGATGGCAATTGTGCAAACATTGTAGCACGCAAGTTACCCAGGTATGGTGCGCCATGCGAAAGGTAGATGAAGTGGCCGCATTGCGCCAGCACCCTGTGGCTGAAGGGGTGCATGAAGAAATTTGGAACACAGCAGAATATTATGGCTTTGACAACGATTACCCCATTCCGTGGTTACCGCTTAACGAATTCATTGAAGTATTGGATTTGCTCGACCCGGAATTGCCCAACACCTCCGCTGAAACGCAAGAATGGGAACAGTTCTTTAAGGACGAAGAGCACCTCAAATGTGTAGGCCTACTAAAGGAGGTAGTACAACCCCTTTACGAGTTGCCTGAAGGCACCTACCGGGTGTTTTTCTTTTTTGGGTATTGATAGCTATTCTACCCGCAACAGCTTGCCACTTTCACGATGCTGTTCATTAGCATTAGTGGTTACGAGTTCATAAAAATAAATACCAGGCGTAAGCATAGTACCATCAAAAATAAACTGATGATTGCCTGACGATACCTTGCCCCAATCGCGCAATGCTACTTGTTCTCCTAACGCATTGTGCACCAGCAACTGTACCTGCGATGCTTCTTGCAGAGTAAAGGCAATTAAACACTGCGTTCGAAATGGGTTGGGATAAACCTTGTTGAGGATAGCAGGAGCACTGCCACTGGCAATGCCTGTTCCTTGCTGGTATGGGATAGCGCAGGTAGCCAACGAGGCGAAACTCAATTTGGTCAACTTCTCAAAATAATCGTTGTCGTAATACTGCACCAAATCCGTGGGTGTATGATAATGAGGGTTGCCATCATTGTCGAAATCTTCGATAATGAGCACAGCCCCATAACCTTCATTCCAAAAAGAAGCATGATCGCTATACGTAGCACCAGGATTGTTTACCGCAATGTTGAGTCCAATATTGTAAGTGGTATTCATGCTTACCACCGTATCTGCCAGCTCCTCCGAATTGGCCACAGGACGTGTATGCACCCGCATCAAATCATCCCCATCCCCATCGTAAGCAATGGCATCCAGGTTAAACACCCCCATCAACGTATCGTCGTTAGCAGCAGCAAAAGCAGCATAGTAAGCACTTCCCAACAACCCTTGTTCTTCCTCATCCCAAAAGGCGTACACAATGGTGTACTCAAACTGGTATTGCGATAAAATGCGGGCAGCTTCAATCACCGCCACTGTTCCACTACCATCATCATCAGCTGCCGGAGCTGGCCCCTGCCCAGGCACTGCATCAAAATGGCCACAAATCACGTAGCTGCGATCGGGATACACCATGCCCGGTTGCACCGCGTAAACATTTTGTCCGGTGCCACTAAAAGTCATCGTAGTTGGAGTAAGGCCAAAGCTGGTGAGCTTTTCAGAAATATAATCGAGCGTAAGGGCATTGCCCGGATTGTCTTTATGCCTCGATACAATGGTTTCCATGTTTCCATTAATCATCACAGGCACTTCGCCAGTAATTTCGTTGGCATATTCAATCAAACTGTCGATGCTTACCGCATCCACAATGGTTTGTACAGTGGGATTTTGCGCCTGAGAGAACAAACTCATGCCCAGGCAAAAGAGGAGGAAGATTTTTTTCATGGTTAACAGTCTATGGTTCTTAAAATTAAGGAAATTAACCGGGTCAAAGTGCATTTTCCACATCATTTTTCTGCCCGATTTACGTTATTAGTATATTGAATCATCTTAAATTTTAATACATGGAAACAATTGGTAGTGGAACCAAAATTGAACACGAACGATATGGCGAAGGCATTGTAGGAGAAGTAAACCTGTCTACCTACACCATTTACTTTGCTCGAGGAGGAAAAATGGATATTTCCAAAAGCAGCGACGAATTAGACATTGTAACAGCCGTAGAAGGTGATGAACCACAGCTTAGCCTTTCGCAAGTAGAAGAAGCAATAACGTATGTGTTAGACAAGCACGGTGCATTGAACAGCGATGTTGAGATGGGCGAAAAGTGGGTAGAAGGCACCCTTACCCTAAACCCCGGCACAGAAGGCATGCAAAACAAAGAAATTCCCATCGAAACCTTTTTTCATAAAATTGTAATGGTAAGAGACCGGTTGAGAGTACTGGAACAAAACATCAACAGCCACGCAAAACTCAACGATGAAGAAAAAGTGCACTTGCAACAATACATCACAAAAGCCTATGGCAGTTTAACTACTTTTAATGTGTTGTTCAAGGAAAAAGACGATCACTTTATTGGGGCAAAAAAGTAACGATTTCCCTCCGGGTTTGAAAAGCAAAAAATCGCTTATTTTAGGCTAAAAACAAGCAGTTTTATGCAACATTTTGCCTTGTTTTACGTATACTAATATAGCGTATGTCTCTGGTTGGCTTCGAGTAATTTCCTGCGATCGAATATTAGTTTCACCTAAAAAAAGAGAAGCATGAAATCCACCATTTTGCAACTGTTGCAGGCAGCCAACCCCAATGCCTATTTCGATGAATTTAGCGATGCATTCAAAAAAGTAGAATCCTTAATGGCATTATTACTTCTTGAGCGCAACTACGGCAACGTATACATCAGCAATAAAGTAGAAGTTAACGGAAACATAACCATCAATGGCGACTTATGCTGTGATGCACTCATTGTTGATGGAGAAACCACTGTAAAAGGATCGGTAGATTGCGACGATATAAAAGCCAATGGCAACCTTATTGTTGGACAAAATGTATGTGCCGAAGATGTTTACTGCAATGAATACATTGTAGGGAAAGACAACGCATGCAGAATAATTCGATTAAAATAAGGGAAAGAAAAAGGGACAACCATGTCTTCATTCTCAAAATTCGTCTTTTTCTTAAATTCTAACATGAATGTCCCTGAACGTAACTTTTTTGCAGTATAAATTTAAACAAACTCGTGAAATTTTAACAATTGGTTGAGTCAACTGTAGCCTTCAATGAGTAAAGTGTAGAATAAATTGATTCTGCTGTAATCCGGCTATTTCCTCTTGATGAAAGGGAAAAGGCTTTGCCACATAAACGACGAGGGAAATTTTTCATCGCCATCGAAGCCCAATGGAACATCGCGTCCGCTTTTAGGAATGTAGTTGGTACGAAACAGGTAATCCCAAATGCTTAAACTAATGCCGAAGTTTACCCCATACTTATTGGGCAGCTTTTTAGCATGGTGCCAAATGTGCATTTGCGGATTGTTGAAAATGTACTTTAAAGGGCCTAAAGGCACATTGATGTTGCTGTGGTTAAAATGACCTATTGTTAATGCAACCAGGTGCAATAACATGTAACCATCTAACCCCAACCCTAGCATCCCCAATGGAATGTATTGAATGCTTTTATACACTACATTTTCCATCCAATGGTAACGCAAATGTGCTGCGAACCCCATTTGCTCAACCGAGTGATGCACCTTATGAAATTCCCATAAAAATGGCACACGATGTAGCATACGGTGGGTATTGAATTGAATAAAGTCGCGTATAATAAAATACACCAATAACTGTCCCCAAATGGGCAACATATGAATGTGATTAGCCATTGCGTTTTCCCAACCAAAGCTCAACAATAGATTATCGAACCATTGGGTAAACACATTGGAAATGGCAATAAAGCCAATGAGACCAAATAAAAAGAAGTTGAAAAACATGTAGAAGAAGTCAAGCCAGAAATCTTTTCTGAGCTTGGGCTGTTCCTTCCGCCAGGGCATCACCAGTTCTAACAAGTAGAAAAAGGCTGAGATGAGTAATAACCAGTAAAAATAGCTATGCCACCCCGGACTGGTAACATCACTCACAAGGTAGTTCCAATACTCGCCAAACGATTTGGTAAAGGTGTCCCAGTATGTATTTAACAGCATGGTTGTATTGCTTCAGTGCGGCATAAATGTACACTTTTTTTCATGGGTAAAGTGTGACAAACATCACACAGAATTTGATTCTAAAACAAAATCAATACCTAATAAAAAAGCCCCCTTACCATCGGCAAGGGGGCTCATTATGAGTAGTAATGTTTTACTTAATGTCTACCAACTCCACTTCAAATACCAACACGGCATTTTGTGGAATTACAGGCGGATAGCCCCGCTCTCCATACCCAAGGTGGGGAGGAATAATAAACGTTGCTTTGCCTCCTTTTTTCAACATGGCAATGCCTTCATCCCATCCTTTAATCACACGTCCCTGACCAAGAGGGAATTCAATGGGCTGACCGCGATCCAAAGAAGAATCGAATTTGCTGCCATTCTCAAACAAAGTACCAGTGTAGTGTACTGCTACCGTTTTTCCTGCCACAGCCTGATCGCCTTCGCCCTCATGGTGCATCACATAACGCAAACCACTTTCAGTGCTTTTAGCATCAGGGTACTTTTCTTTTACTTTTGATTCAAAAGCTGCAATGGCCTCCTGCTTTTTCTTTTCTTGATCGGCCAACCAGCTGCCTACCTTATCCTTAAACACTTCAGAAGCATTAAAACCCTCTGCCTTCGCTCCCTTGCGAATAATCTTAATACTGGTCAACTCATCGCCTTGCGCAATGGCATTAACTACTGCCTGATCCTTTTCTCCCACTACACTTCCAAAAACAGTGTGCTTGCCATCCAACCAGGGCGTTTCTTTATGCGTAATAAAAAACTGGCTGCCATTGGTATTGGGGCCAGAGTTGGCCATCGACAAAATGCCTCCGCTAGAGTGTTTCAAGTCGGGGTGAATTTCATCGGGAAATTTATACCCGGGATCGCCACTTCCATTGCCATGAGGGCATCCCCCTTGAATCATAAAATCGGCAATAACACGATGGAATTTCAATCCATCGTAATAAGGCTCGCCTTTTCCTTTGCGTTTATTATCAATCGTACCTTCAGCCAAACCAACAAAGTTGGCAACCGTCATCGGTGTTTTTTCAAATTCCAACTTCAAAACGATCTTTCCTTTCGAGGTCGTCAATTCTGCATATAACCCATCTTCACTCTGGGCCTCATTTGTTCCTAACATAGTGATTAGCATTAATAATATTAAACTCGATTGTTTCAATTGCTTCATAATAACGTTTTTAATCCTGTTTTATTTAGTCTAACCGCGCGTAAATACCCATTCGCTTTCTGTCGACATTGGCGCGTTAAACGCATACCCATCTACATCAAATCCTTTAATATCTTCGGGTTGGGTTAGCCTGTTTTTTATGATATAAGTACTCATCAACCCTCGTGCAATCTTTGCAAAGGTCATGATCGACTTGTATTCACCATTCTTAAAATCTTTAAACTGAGGAGTAATAATAGTGCCCTCTATCAATTTTGGCTGAACGGCCTTAAAATATTCTGCCGAAGCCAAATTCACCAATGTATTGGTGCCTGAAGCAGCAATGGCTTCATTAACAGCTGCTGCAATTTTAGTTCCCCAGTATTGATACAAATTCTTTGTTTTAGGGGTTACGGCAAACTTCGTGCCCATTTCTAACCGATAAGGCTGAATCAGGTCGAGTGGCTTTAACAATCCATACAACCCTGAAAGGATGCGCAAGTGCTGCTGCGCATAATCGTAATCTTCTTGCGAGTAGCTCTCTGCATCTAACCCCCGGTATACATCCCCTCGAAAAGCCAACAACGATTGTTTGGCATTATCAGGAGTAAAAGGCGTGCTAAACGTTTGATACCGCTCAAAGTTTAAATCGGCCAAAGCAGGGCTTATACTCATCAAAGCGCCAATCTTTTTGGGCGATAACTTTTTCAGCTTTCCAATCAGGTACTCCGAGTTCTCCAAAAACTCTGGCGTGGTATACGTTTCCGTTTTGGACGGCGCTTCAAAATCAAGCGACTTAGCTGGTGAAATAACGATTAACATTGCTGTAATTTTTATTGGCTAACAAAGTTAATGAAAATTAGGTTTTACCGAATGAACCAAAATTCTTCGGTTTTGTATTCCTTCGTGGCAAAAATATGAGGGTAATGCTTTTCCAATTCACTCAAATACAATTCAAAGGGCAAGTCAGCAAACTGGCCATAATCGTGCAAGTATTCCATGTATTGCTCTCCCCCATCCGTATGTTGCTGAAAAATAGAGTCGTTCTCTCCGTCAAATGCCAAAGGGGGCACATGAAGTCGTTCGCATAAAGCTTTGTTAAAAGCAGGAGTTGCTTTTACCCATTGCTCATCCAGATAGAATTCGGTATACCCATGAAACACCAACGTATCAGTGCGCAATAACGTTTCAAGCCTGGAGGTACCCAAATGGTTTTTCACCCTGGCAAAGCCCAGCCTACTGGGAATGCCTACTGCCCTTGCTGTGGCGGCCAACAAGTTGGCTTTTTCTACACAATAACCATAATCGCGCGTCAGTAAATTACTGGCTTTTAAGGCTGGTTTGCGCAAATCAATACGGTATGGGTTGTATTTAAAATCATCGCGTACACGCAAGTACAAAGCAACAGCCTTTTCTCGAGAATTAAGTGCTGCACCCACCGTTTCTTTAGCGTAAGTCACTACATCAGGATGATCAGCATCAATAAAATACGTGGGTGTTAGGTAGTGCTGCATCATTTTACCAATTCAAAACCATCGGCTATTTTCCATTTTCCATCAATCAACAAACAATCGAACAAGTTAATGTGCCTGGTAATGATTTTATCGTTGATCTCTATTTCAAACTTTACCCCAGCACGAATATTTTGTATCTCAGCAAAAACGGGCATGTTTACGTAGCCCACTTCCACAAACTTAGGTTGCTTCCAGTCTTTCGAACGAACAGCATCAAATGCTTCCATACACTGCTTCAACTTGGCTTGCGATTCTTTGTACATGTCTTCTGCCGATAGCTCACCGCTATACATTCCTGCTTTCCCAAATTGCTCGCGGATAAAAACAATATCGTTTTGCGACAAAAAATAGCGACTCACTTTTTTAGCCTTGCCACTCATTATTGCCTTGAAGAATTGAGCTCCTAAAGCTTGTACCTCTTCAAAATGAGCGTCGGTAGCGCTTCCCTGATTCTGGTCTTCAAATGCTTGTGCAGAAGCAAACGAAACTGTTATGCATAAAATAATAGCAGTAAAAACTGATCTCATGGTTCAAAGTTATAAGATTACCACTTGTAGTTCAAAAACTCTGCCATCTTCCAGGTTTTATTGTAAAGCAATAAGCATTGGTTGGCATCAAGCTGGTAGCTTTTTCCATTGTACGTATAAAATGTGCTGATTTCCATCTCCGGAATAGAGGCAAAAGTGCGGTCTTTATCAATAAGCAGTGTTTTCTCGTACTTGATTTTTTTCCAAACAATGCCTTTCTGCTCCCCCATACGAAACATCAAGGAAGCTTCACTTCGTATACTGGTACTATAAAACTTAAATGCCTCATCCAGGTTCACCCGTACTGTACCTCCAGTAATTTCTTCCGACCGTTGCTTTAAATGCTCCAGGTCTGCTTTCGAATAAAACAGCAACAACAATTGCTCCTCATCTGCTTTGCGAAGGGTCTTGATCAGTTTTTTGGAAAATGTTCTAGCCTTTTTCTCTACTTTCTTTGTAGAAAGCGCTTCCTGTGCCATTACTGGGGGAAGTGTGAAAACAAAAAGGAGGGCAAGAAGGGTTGCTTTTTTGAACATGGTACAAAGATAACACCATTTTGAAGTGCTCATTACAAAATACTTCTTTCACAAGGTTTTCATATCTCCCTGGTTCATTTACTGCACAAAAAAAAACAATCCCCCAGTGCGGTGGGGGATTGTTGAGGGTGTGTTGGTTTGGAAACCTAATCTTAGCGAGGATGCTAAGGCACTTTAGTAGACTGTTGAGGTTTTTATCGGATAAAAACCTTTTGGGTTAGCATCTTATCGCCTGCTCCTACACGCACCACATAAGTGCCTGAGGGTACACGATCGATGTTAATGTTTTGCACATGCTTACCGGCTTCTTCCATGTGTTGACTGTAGAACACTTGTCTTCCTGAAAGGTCGAAAAGGGCTACATTAACTACACCCGTGGCTTCTGTTTCGAAGTGAACGGTAAGCTTGTTAGCTGTAGCATAAGCATGCATTTGAACATTTTGCTGCTTTGAGTTGTTAATCATAGCAGATGATATTCGTAGCGAGGTTGCATTGCCTACACTGTTGCTACCATTGTTAGCGGTAGGTTGTTTAATTACGTGCTCTTCTTTTTGAAATTGAGCATTCGCTGCATTACCTACCATTATGGTTAAAAGGAGTGCAGCAATTTTTAAGGTTACATTTCTTGCATTCATGGTTAAAGAATTTCGTTTTACAATTCATCTCTGTATTAATAGACACCTAAAATTTTTAAATGCTGCACCGGTGCGTAAAAAATCGATTCATTAGTATGACGCTTAGAGGTGGAAAGAAGTTACACGAACAATGAAATTTTGTGACGATACAATTTTTTTTAAGGATGAACGTCTATATAGATGGATGAACGGTGCTACATGAAATGTGGCAAGTGTCGGAGAAAAGACAAGATTTTTTTTTAATCCGTCTTAAATTTAATTACGTAAATAGCTAGTAGTAACAATTTAATACCAAAATGAGAAAAAAGAAGATCAAAAAAGAAAAGCAAGAGGAGCTAGATGCACGCCCTATGTTTAAGTTGAAGATCGACTTTAAAACAACCATCACTGTACGCAGTAAAGCAGCGTTGGAGATGTGGCTGCAGAAATATCCTAATGCTGAAATTATCGCCGCTTAACTACCCATCCATAAAAAACAAAAGCGACTCCACTTTGGAAGCCGCCTTTGTAATCCGGTTCTCACCGGAACTTCTCACCCATAAAAGTTAAATACTATTTAGAAAGCTTTACGCTTTTACTATCATTTTTTTGGTAACATGCTCGTTGCCTCTTCGAACCCTTACCAGGTACATCCCAGGCACCAGGTTCAACTCACTTACACTAAATTTCTTCGAGTAATTGCCATTTACATCATTATAGTTATGATTGTAAATAACCTTTCCTGTAACATCAAAAACCTTGACATTTACTTCACTATTCCCCTCCGACTCGAATGAGAGCTGGAAACTGTTCACCACCGGATTAGGGCTAATAGTCATTTCACGAATTGCTTCACCATCCAACGTTTGAGCGTTGGCCCATCCAGTCATTGCTACCAGCATAATAAGTGCTCCTATTTTTAATACTTGTTGCATCACTTGTGTCATTAAACACTTTGTGTTGTTTGATGATACATATGCAAAAAGCGAGCCAAAAATTAATTCAGCTCGCTTTTTCTTAAAATTAACTTGCTTCAAAGTTGTTTTCCTCTTAACCGGCCATGGTTACTGCGCTTTCTCGTCCGCTTTTTATTCATACACCTTCTACACTTTAACCGTTAAAGCTTTGTTGCGTTTACAACAACTTGTCTGTACTGTCTTTTGCACTATTTCATGGTGTGCAGTAGAACAATTGCTCATCGCATCAATACTCACCGGAGTGGCAAACATAAAAGCAATCATGCAAGAGAAAAGAATGAATTGTTTTATGAAGTTATCAATGTATTATAAGGACAAAGAAAATTACAAGGTGCTGCAAATCCATCACTTATTTTTTTACGTATTTTGTAATAACAACAAAAACAACATGAGCGATTTGAAGAACAAAAGCGAGGCAGATTGGCAAAACCAACTATCGCCAGAAGAATATCGAGTATTGCGCCAGAAAGGAACAGAAGCTCCTTTTAGTGGAACATACAACATGCACTTTGAAGCTGGGACTTATCACTGTAAAGGCTGTGGTACTCCCCTATTCACCTCGGCATCAAAATTCGATGCTGGGTGCGGATGGCCAAGTTTTGATGCTGAAGCAGCAAAAGGATCCATTACCTACATTAAAGATACGAGCCATGGCATGATTAGAACGGAAATTGTTTGTGCCAATTGCAATGGCCATTTAGGACATGTATTCGACGATGGCCCAACAGATACGGGGCTACGCTATTGTGTTAATTCGGTATCGATTGATTTTAAAGAAGAATAACGCTTAACGGAAAGGACCAAAGCCCCCACCAAAGCTATTCCGGCCTGCTGGGAAACCATAGGGAGCATAACCACCTGAACCTGCAGATACTTGTACTCCAAAGTACATGCCATTAGCTACCTTGTAATCTAATCCAACAGTATAACTTTCGTTAGGGTAAAGACCTGGAGCCAAAGGATTGCTCCCATCAAGCTGTTTAAAAGCACTACCAAACAATGTAACTCGATCGTTCAGTAAGTAATCACCTTGTGCAAACAAGTAGGTAGTGTATAAATTGCCTCCAGTGTTAGTTTCAGCAATAGGCTGATAACCATTGATGCCACTATTTACAGCCATAATACCTCCACTTACCATCAAGCGATCGGTAAGGTTATAGGTAAGTCGAGGCGCTATAAACGTGGAAAACGCACTTACCTTTTCACCACCAAAGTTAAAGGTGCTAAACTGTGTGCCTGCTGTAAAACTAGAACTCCAACGTTTTTCCTTTATTTCTAATTCATTGGAATCAGGTAGTAACGCATAATCATCAACTTGTTGCGCCATAACACTTCCTGTAAGAAGAGTAAGTGAGAATACAATTGCTTTTTTCAACCACATGGTATAAAGTTATGACATGAGAACGATTTTTGCAATTGATTTGTTACAGGATTTCTGGAAGTTTAACATGTGTTAACATTTACCCATCAATACTTTAGGGATACACAGTACAGTAATGGTATCCGCGATAAGTTCAACATTTATTCCCCCAACATGCCCTCAAATACTTCCATTTTTTCATCGGTATAGGCACCAGAAGTGGAATACACAATTTTCCCCATTTTATCCAAAAGAAAGAAATATGGTTGGTGATCAGAATTCATGCTTAAACCCTTCTTATAAGGCTTAAGTTCTCCTTTGTAAAACAATACATGAGAAGAAAGTTCGGTGAGGTTCTCCTTCTTCAACTTTTTTACAGTAGCTCCATGTGCCATTTTATTCACACCAGTAAACATTGGAATGAAATAGATGTTTACATCATAATCCACAATTGAAAATCCTGATGGAGCTATAAATGTACGGTATACGGGCTCCAACCATGTTTGAAGGTCTTCTTCTGCCTTTTTCGACCAGGCCAAACCAACCATGGTATACTTGCCAGTTGTTTGTTCTGGAATGGTAACAACTTCATCGTCGAGTGTTTGGCCGGAAAGAGTAGGAAACATTTCTCCTACTTGTGCCTGAGTAGTGCCAAAAATGGTCAGCAATGCTATGGTGATTAGGTTTCTCATAAAATGCAGGTTTAACAGGTTCTTTATTAATACGCTGTTTTAAACGGTTGTATTGCCCTGCTCATGCTCCATTTTCTTTAAAAGATATTTTCTATACCCGCGTTTCCGTGCTTTAAACGAAAAGAAAAAGCCCAGGTATAACACCCCAGCCCATAATGGATTAGTAGCCTTAAAATACACATCATCTATAATAACCGCATGCTGTCCATCCTGCTCCACAATGTGTTGATGCTTCCAGGCAACAATGGAAAAAGGCACTTCTACCCCTTCGTCTACAAAGTACGAGCACCCGGGTTCGTGCTTTACTTCGGTAATCTTTACTGTCCAGTAACGTTTAACCGGGAACTTAAATCGCACCTTTACTATCCCCCCTACTTCCGGGCCATCATAACGCAATAGTTCAACATTAGATGGCATCAAGTATTCAAGCATATCTCGATTCATTGCCTCATATACCCACTTGTAGTCGTAAGGTACCGGTGATCGAACAACAATTTTCATGCTCAGTTGTCAAGTACTCCTTCTTTAAACTTTTCTTCCAACAACAACATCCCATCCACATCATAAGTATTGCACTTGCCATGTTTCAACCCATTTTTAATACGAAACTCGTATTTAAGTTTGCCATCAGGAAATTTCACTATATAGTCTCCTTTAAAAGGAACCTTAGTTTTTTTATCGAGATACTCCTCTTTAATCGGATTACCTGCCTGGTAAGTAATTTGTTTGGTTACTGTAGGGTGTTCAAAAAACTCCCATAACCCATCCCGCTTATGATTGGTGAAGTTGCCACTTTCTACCAACTCCATTTGATCGCCAATACGTTTCTCTTGCGTGCCATTTTTATAGAAATCAGTTTGCTTAAATTTTAAGGCTTCGTACTCTTTCAAAAATGTTTCTGGATTTACTGGATAAGCTATTTTAGCTTCGATAGATGCATCAATCATAGTATCTTGTTTCCAGGCTGTTTCAAGCACCGATGTCCATTCTCCTCCTTTTGAGCTTTCATGCACTGTAAACTCAAACAGATAATCACCATTAGCATCGTATACACTCATACCGTGCAAAAGACCATTTTTAATACTTTGATAAGTTGCTTTTTTTCCATCGGCATCATAAGTGTACCGATCACCATCCAACACCCCGTCCTTATAAGTAATCATTTTTTGTTTTAATCCTTCTGGCGTGTAATATACCCAGGTACCATTCTTTAAATCGTTGTTATACCCCCCTTCAATGAGCACTTTACCTTCCTTATTCTCAAATACGGCTGGTCCCATTTGCACCCCATCGTGGTAGTGTGATTTTTTAATCATATTTTCTTCTTTCAGCTTGAAGTAGATTTCACCATTTTTCTTCCCATCTACATATTCTCCCTTTTCTACCACAAACTTATTTTCATCCATTACCTCATAAGAACCATTCAACACATCGTTATACCAGGTATAAGTTTTGATACCTTCTTTTTTTATATGTTTCCCAGCTTCCTGCACATATTCGAAATGCACCGTTTGCTTGCCCTGTTTCTTTCCCGCCACATATTCCGTTTCCATCATGAGGTCGGGTTTTTCGCTGATGGTATGAATACCATACGTTTTCCAGGCTTTTATTTTTTGGTTGTTAGAGTAATACCCTGCATGTGCTAACTTGCCTTTGTTGTACTTTTTCCAATACCCGGTTTTTTTGCCTTCAGCATACTGCCCTTCCTCCATTGGTACTTTGGTAGTATCTCCAACAGCATTTGGCTTAAATCGCATTTGCTCGTATACGCCATGCATTTGCCCAGCCACGTACACTCCCATAGTTATGGTATCGCCCTGTATCTTTCTATAAGGGCCTTCCAATACTCCTTCTTCATAGTTCATATACTGATACACCAACCGGGTTCCATCATCTTTGTAAGCATACCATTTCCAGGTGCCATCACGCTGATTATTTTTAATTCTACCCTCATAATGCGGTTGATCAGTGCCAATATAATAAGTGGTGGCAATACCTCGCTTCACAGTTGTTGTGGCATCATCTTGTGCAAGAACAGGCATATACAATATGCATGCTACCACAAATAAAACCAATGGTGTAGTTTTCATAACAAGTGTTTTGTCTCTAATGCAAAATGTAATTGTACGAGGGTAAGCAGCTTATGTTTCGTACTTATATACTTGAATTTAGCGTAGGTGGTTATTTGTCTACTCCTTCATCATCGATACCAATATCGCCACTGCTTTCTGCTTTCTTCATTTCTACTGGCTGATCATCGTCATCTACCTCCTCCGAATCGGTTTCTTCCAGATCTCCTTCCATGTCATCATCCACAACGTCATTATTTTCGTCATCCTCTACTTCCATGGCTTCTGCTTCCACTTCTGTAGCTTCCTCTGTAACTTCCTCTATAGGTGTAGGGGCAACATCATCTCCTTCCGTTGGTGATGAACATGAGGCCATAGCAAGCACAAAGATTAATGTACTCAGCTGTAAGACGATCTTTTTCATACAACATGCAATTGGTTATTGCTAAGGTAGTCAAATTCTACCATCTAAAAACAAAACCCCGCCCTCCATATATAAATGGATGAGCGGGGTATTTTTAATGAGGACATCAACCCTGGTTAGGCCTTGCCCGGGATGGTTAAAGTGGCCATCACTTTAATGCAGTGAAAATGCCATTTGGATGTTGTACACATCGCCAGTAGTAAAGTAACTGACATCTACCTTTGTGTTTTGTAACTGCGCCTTTACATACTCAGTAAGGTATCGATCAGACCCCATTACCTCATGCAGTACAATTTCCCGGTCCTCGTTAATGGAAAAGTTGATCCGTACCTTGCCGCTTTCCAATTCGTGCAAGGCCAATTCAGGATCACCTACTTTTTGAAAAATTTGTTGCCTTAATTTGGCACTCGATTGTTCTACCAAATCGGTAGCCGACACTTTAGAGTGTGCTTCTACTCCAGTAGAAAGGATGGCGCTAAGCGCAATGGTTAAAATAGTTAATTTCATCTCCGTTTGTTTTTGTTTCTTTTTTGTTTTTGCTTTCGAACATCTACCTAAATTGGCGTTCGGAAACGTTGTTTATTCATGTTTTAAGCAGCTATAAACTACACTGCTGTCTTATTATTGTGTAGATGCGAAAAAAAATATTCTGCATTGTTTATTTATTTGGTTTGACGCACTTCATAGCCCTTTTGTTTCACCACTTATCCCTTTATTTAGCCACTGGTACGAATGATTTTAAAAAGGGCGGATAAACGGTAAAATAGTAGGGTGAATGGAAGGGGTTTGAGAAGGGAAATTTAGAACGTCAAACGAACGGTTGGTAAACAGGTGGGTCAATTGAAAAGCAGTGTGCTTTGAGTAATGTATTAAGCATTGAAATAAACCACCTTACTCTTAGATGATTTTTCAAGATGGGCAGAAATGATGCCTTTAATTACTCCCGTTTCTTTTTGAGCAATAAGGTAGTTGGCTGCCTCTTCTATGTTAGATACTTGATCATCTTGTGGGTAGTAACCATATCCTTTGTAAGTGCCTTTTTCCACCAAAACAAACGATCCTTCCTCTGGCTCACGCCCCCGCCCCATAATGGCAAATGACGGGCGCTCATCTTCCACTTCTGCCAGGCAACGCTCTAAATTAGCCTCATGGCTTGCAACATCTTCTCCTGCATAAAACTCTGGCAATCCACAATAGGTGGGATTCAACCCATATTTTTCTACCTGATTCATCATCCAGGTACGAGCCTCCCATTGGTTGGGAAAAGTAATAATCGATGGATAATTGTTTTGTACTTTATTTACACCAAGTCGGGTATTACCATTGCGATCTTGATAAGCATACACTCCAAAAAGCCGTGCCCTTCCTTTCTGCGCCCTATTGTAACGGGGCCAATAATGTTTAATTTCCCGATCTTCTAGTAAATAAGCTATCAGTTCAGAACCTGTTAGTTGAAAGGTGATGTCATAGATCTCTCGATAAAAATCTTGTTTTTGTCGTCTCCCTTTATCGCCTGAGAAATGACTCGACACCCTTTTTTTCAAATTACGGGCTTTGCCAATGTAAATTATTTTCCCCTTGGCATCGTGAAAATAATAAACACCTGGAGCGTGTGGCAATTGTATAAAGGTTTCTTTAGGAAGATTGGCCGGCAAAATCGTCTCGTGTGAATTCCCCTTCAACGCTTTTGGAATCTCTCCGTTTTTGTCTTTCTTCAATAACAAATGAAAAAGACTTGCTGTAGCCTCGGCATCTCCCAATGCACGGTGAGGGTTATTGTGAGTGATGTTGAGTTGACGAGTGAGCTTTCCTAAACTGTATGAATTCATGCCTGGAATTACCTTTCTGCTAAGCCGTACAGTGCACAATCGCTTAGGGCGAAAGTCAATGCTACTTTCTTCAAACGAATTTTTCATGAACCCGTAATCGAAGTTCACATTGTGCGCAATAAATACACGATCTTTTAGCAATGCATGAACCTCTTCTGCAAGCTCTGCAAATGTGGGCGCATCCATCACCATTTCGTTGGTAATGCCTGTAAGTGCTACAATGTAAGGAGGAATCCCTCGTTGTGGGTTTACCAGTGTAGAAAAGGTTTTTTCTATTTTCTTGCCATCAGTTAATACGATACCAATTTCAGTAATTGCTTCCTTATAAGCATATCCTCCCGTGGTTTCAATATCTACAATAGCATACACGTGTTAAAGTTAACGATTCTAATGCCCATTTCACAATTCAATCAATGACCAATTATACCCATTTATTGCTTAGATATACATGGCAAAAGCAAACGCAATTGAGTATTTTTGAAGTGTTCAAAAACACCTCTACTGCATGAAAAAGTTAATGATACTTATGGCATTGTTGTTTGGCCTACAAACAGCCTATGGTACCATCCACGAAATCAAGGTATGGAATGGCTATTATCAATATTTGCCTTCCAGTCTTACCATTCAATTAGGTGATACCATTCAGTGGTTACCACTTGATCCACCTACAATGTCGCATACTATTACTTCCTCAAACATTCCTGCTGGTGCCGCCTCATTTGATGTAATTTGGCAATTGCCTGCGGATACTTTTTTTCAATACGTTCCAACAGTAGCTGGTGTATATGATTATGTATGCACACCTCATGTAAGCTTTGGAATGACAGGGTCTTTTACCGTTGATGGAGGCAATAGCATCACCGCGTCAACTTCTCAAGATGAGCTAATTATTTTCCCAAATCCTGTTGTCAATGTATTACACCTACGAACAACTGCTAACTACACACAATACCAACTTTATGACTTAGGCGGTAAAGTGGTACAGTCGGGTAAACCTAACCTGGCCATACGCGTTCATCAACTTCCTCATGGAACCTATGTATTGCGGTTGATGGGTGACAAACCACGATCGGTGGTGATTCAAAAACAATGACAAAATTTGAATGTTCCTTGTACTTCAACCTTTCATCTAATCTAACTTAGAGTATTGAATAATTAAAAAGGTTATTGTTTCTGCTGTAAATCGGCTGACTTACATTTTTTCACTTCTTTCTTATCAGTGCCAAAGTCGTTTTGAGGATTGCTAAAATCCCATAATTCTGGTTTGGCAGTACTTTCTAGCTCATTCTCAAGTTGATCTTCCAAAGCGGGAAAGAAATCTATCCCCGTACGCTGTTCTACCTCATCAATGGTGACCACAAATTCCAGCAATTTATTCTTCATTCGCTCCTTATGAGGTAATAAAAAAGCCAATGCTTTTTTATGTTGTAAATCAAGCACCACCTTATAATAAAACCTGGGTACATTTATCTTATTGGTTTCTCCAATAGGATTTCCAGCACCTTTTAAAACCGGGCCGGTTACCACCATCACTTCTCCATTATTCCAGGCAAAATTGCGCATAAGTCGTTCCAGCTCGGCCCATTTATAACGATTAAAATGCGATAATTGTGGCGACATGTTTGAAGTGAAAAAAGTTTCGTCCATCGCTGTGCAGTTGAATTGCATTGGCCGGGAAGGCAGCATATGACCCGCATCGTGTTGCTTTGAATCTCGGTAATCATCATATTCAGGGGTTCCAGTAGCTATCGTCGGATCTGGACGAAAGTTATTACGACGATCTACCTTTTTGGCCAAACGAGCTTTACTGATCGAATATGCTACCCATTCAGGTTGTTCATGTTGTTCGCTATACGATAATGTAAAATAGGTGTGCTCCACAATAACACCGGTAGTAGATGTAGGCAAATAGCTGGCATATTGAGCAATTCCCCCCTGCCCCAATAACAAGGCAGCAATAACAATGGTAACTTTCATAAGATGATTTTTAATCGTGCTTAAAGCCAATAATACACTTAGGACAAATTTAACCTACGCGAACAATGTTAATCTGACTAAGTAGTACCAATGCATTCATCTAAAGGCACTTTTCTTTAAAACATTCCTTCAACAATTTGTCTGTTGGTAACCCCTGGATGCCCATTGGTGCTTTCCGAAATAACATTCCAACAAGAAAGGTGCGCCAATAAATTCACTTGCCGTGTGCTAAGGTGTAATTGTGTAACCGTATTGTAATGGGGAAAGTCTGCATAGGCAATGGGATCAAGATCCATACCAGCCTTAACTTCAGTATTTAAAGCATCGTGCCACTCATTTACTTTGTTGTTATACATCCACAATATCTTATTCGTAGTATATCCTTTCACCCCCATTTGAGGTTGATCTACGACTTCCAGTCCTTCTTGTAAGTACATGGCTGTACCATTGCTTTCAAAACCTCCCCATAATCCATTTACCATAGGCCAAAAGTCATCGTAATTAAACACCTTTAAATGCTGCATTACAGCATAGCTGGAATCTTGTAAAGGAGCTGTGAATTTTTCATACGGCAACCACTTCCCATCTTTCTTTGTTTTGGGCTGATAGCCAAATAATGGAGGTAGTTCTGGAGCCACAATTACTTCATTGTTATCGAGGTCCATTTCCAATTTAGTGGCATCGTTTAAAAAAGCAATGATGTTCGTTAATCCGCGTCGTAATAACCCCACCACTCCTGTGTTTTCCAAATTCCCTCCATCTGCATAATGATAGTTATATGAGCTAGTATTAAGGTTCATTACGGGCCAATAATTTTTACGCGGAATAATGTCTTTAATCACAGGAGGTAAGTGCTTCGTTTGTAATTCCTCCGCGAAAGCTGCACTACTCAATCCCGCCATAGTATGCACTGAATAAACAGAAGGGGGTACATCCACTTTAACACGAGTATCATTAATGGCTTCATGATAAGAGGAATCAAACCCAAAAGAATCAATGTAGCCGCCACCTATATCCCTATTGTCTTGTCCCGCGTTGGGATATTGATGTAGGACGCCTGTTACCATAGGAGTACTTTCCATTGGAATTAATGGGTATTTACCATATTGTGGAATGATATTGAAGTTAACAATCAAATAAGGTCTTCCCGGGCGAGGCAAGTAAAATCGGTCGGGAGTTAACGACGGATTATAGCGTTGAATCATTTCTTTTACCCAGCGTTCAGAATAACTGAAATACTTTGGGTTGTGTTTGTCGTATAACCCGTAAGGAGTGAAAATCAATTCTCCCACTGCCCTTATCCATAGTTCATCTTCTGGCACCCCTTCTGCTGTCAACGCGATGGCTTTCTCTAAAAATTCTGTAATGCCTACGCGGGTGGGCACATGCCCCATGTTATTAGTCGTAAAACGATCTAACGCGGTAGCAATATTCCCATAATCATCCCAGGTTAAATCTCCAGGATTAAGCACAGCTGTTCCCAAGAAGTCATCATCAGTAATAGAACCAGGCAAGAAAGTATATAGGCTTGAAGCCCATGCACCTCCAGAAACTGCAGAAATAAACTTCACCTGACTTAATACCCCTAACGCTTGTAATCCACGCAGTTGCCCCAAGGCACAGGAAAGCGCTCTCGACCCTCCACCCGATAAGGCAATGCCCGTTCCTTTGTTTACTGGAGGATCGGCCGCAGCCAATAACGAGGTATCTCCGGCACCATTGAATACATAAGTGTTGATGTTGTAAAACGTTTCTTCTTCTGATGGTGGATCGCCTGGCAATGATGGTTTTCTACGAATAGCGATGATCGCTCCTACAATACCTGCAATTACCGCTACCCCCATAATGATGTACAGCCAGGGAATACTGCTTGTTTCCATTCCTTCAATGTTGGTTTAACGCAGTTAAAGGTCTGTAAAAACACCAAGCATAAATAGAGTGTTTTTACGTATTTTACATAAGTAATTCTACTTAGTTTAGAAGCGTAGGGCTCTTTTTTGCAAGAGCATTGATTTTTTGAATCCTTAACTTATTCCTTGTTTCTGTATTCTGTTAAGTCTCTTTTGGTTGGATAATTCTGAAAATAGCGTTGTAGCCGTTTAGCATACAGTGTATGTATTGCTTCATTGGGATGATGATCATCGGGAGCAATGGTATTTCCCGATTGGGTAAAATCAGCACTAATGCGACAAAATTCAATATCTGCCACATAGCAGCTTTTGAGCATGCTTTCTGTATAGTAATCATCATCTACCCCCGCCACTAATAGCCGTATGTTATGCTGCTGACAAAGTGCATTAATATTCCTCATGGTATTTTTAGCAATATCGTGGCTGTTCGTAAAGTAATCCTCGTAATAATTATACGCCTGTTCAATGGCATGCATCAACACAGAAAACTTTGCTCCCCAGCATGGCTCATATGTGGGCAACATAAACTGTACATTTATAGTTCCCTCTTCTTCTAATGTATAAGGAAAAAGAACGTTTTCATATCCTTCCTGACGAACACTTGCAGCGATTGACTTACGCCAATTACGCATCATAGTAGTACGTTCGTCCTGGAAAGAGGCATAAGCAATTACAGCCACTTTTGGTATTCTTCCTTGTGCTATGTTCGTTTTTAACCGTAGATACATCTGAGTGAGTCCATAGCCACTTACACCATAATTAACTACGTTGTAATGGGGTAATCTTTGTTGCAATTGCCATGCAAAAGTGGCAGTATCTTCTACTCCATATCCATAGGCAAAAGAACAGCCATAAATATGCAATTCTCCCTCCGCATCATTGGGTTTATTGGCCGTAATACGTGTAGAGTCACTGCTGTGTGTGGCGGTAAAATGAATGGAATCGCGAATGATTACCTCATAGATTCCCGGTGCTATTGTAAAGCCATAAGTAGCATGGGGCACTCCATAATGTTGTGGTTCAATTTTAACTTGCGCTTCCGCTTCATGGTAAGTGGTAAACCCCATTATTCGCAAAACTATTTCTGCGAGCAAGGCTAAAATGATTACCCCAAATAATAATCCTGCAATCGATTTAACAAATCGTTGTTTTGTCAACGGTCGTTCATTCTTTGGTCCAAATACGTGTATTCAGGTTTAGATCTTCTACAATACCAATGGCTAACCACAAGTAATAATAATATTCTTTGATGAGGTTAAAATTGATGTTGGTTTTGAACAAATTTGGCTCAAACAAGTTCTTGGTTATAGGAATGGCTACATAAACGTGTGATCCCACAAATGACAACGCAACTCCACTACTGGTTTTGCTTCTGAAATCTACAATTCGCTGCATTAAACTAGTAGATAATATGTAGCGGGTTTCCACTTGATCATCTCCATATACCGCAAAGTGCTTTTCAAACTCCGGATCTTCAAGTTTCACCAATGGAGGACGGCTGAAGTTCATCTTTTGGAAAAACTTCCCCAACCGGCCAAACATTTTCTCCATGGTATCGGGCAATACTACTGTTCGCCCTTTAAAATGCTTATTAAAATCAGCAATAAAAAATACGCCATCAAAAATGGTATGCCAGGTAGTACGTGTTTGTCCTTTATGATTAACTGTAGTGGTTTTGTATTGCGAGTGTACTTCCGAAAAGGCCAAATGGGTATCTCCATACATTCCTGTTACCAAATCTTCTGTTACATAACGATCAGGACGTCGGGGATAAATAGTACTTTGCATATAGGCTCCTATATTAATACCATCTTTTGGGTGGTAATTCAATTCAGGCCCAACGAATTTCACAATATCGTTAACGATAACATTTTTGAACTTGTGTACAAATTTCCCTTTTTTGCTATGGTGCATAATCAACATTACCACCAACATAACTACCGCAGCTATACCACAACCTATAGCTACTTCAAACATTTCCCATAATCCGGCAAATGCTGCTCCCGCTCCTGCCAGCACAAAGAATAACAGCAATAACATCCAAAATCTTTTGGCAATAGCTTTTCGTTCTACCTCCAATGCTTCCAGGTCGGGCAACAATTTGCTGTTGTAAAACCCTTCTAGCTCTTGTTCCGATTTCATGGTTTAACTGTTAAATAGATCACCTACCTTAACGTTTTCACGCTCCACTTCAGGAATTTCAAATACCTTCTTACGGGTCATGCCTTTCATGCCTGCAATAATGCTTGAGGGAAACATCTCTACCGCATTGTTATATTCGGTTACAGCAGTATTGTAAAAACGACGTGATGCTGATATTTGCTCCTCCACTTCGTTCAAGGTACGTTGCAATTGTATGAAATTGGTATTGGACTTCAAGTCGGGATAGTTTTCTACCGCCACCATAATACCTCCCATGGTTTTAGTAATCTTGTTGTCTAATTCCACCTTTTCTTCCGACGATAAATTCCCACTCATTGCCTGACTGCGATACGCTGTGATTTGTGTCAGCACTTCCTTTTCATGTGTCATATAGGTTTTTACTGCCGATACCAGATTAGGAATAAGGTCGTAACGTTTTTTAAGCATGGTATCAATGCTTGCAAAAGCATTTTCTACTTGATTCTTCTTGCCAATTAGGCCATTGTATATCAAGATAAATAGTAGAATAACAACACCAATAATGATCCCTGTTATTACAAGTGGAGACATATCTTTCCGGTTTAGTTGGTTAATTCAAATGGGTTAACTACGAATATATGGTTTTATACAAAATGTGAGGCAAGAGCAAGCAAAAAAAACGCTTTCTCCTATATATACATGTGAAAAGCCGACTTTAATATTAAAGCCGGCTTTCAAGAACGTAAGTAACAAATAAAGGAAATTGGAAGTACAATGCTAAATTTTCGGGTGCTCATTACGACGCACCTCATTGCTATGGCGGTAATAATACCTATTGTTTCCACCGTAGCTTTCCCCTTCTCCACTCAACCAATAAAGGAGACCTACAACTGCTAGAATAATGATTCCTAATACTATCATAGTTTCTAATTATCATTACAAATGTTATACATAAATTTCAATTTTCCAAATTAATCGACAATTTTTAACTATTCATCGAAATATTAACGCGTTTTATCTGGATTTATTGCGTTTAGCCCGTCATTTTTTCGCTCATCACAAAATCAATGAATCTCACACACATCAAGGGATTCAAGCTATTCTAACGTACTTTCCACAATCAAAACACATCTAATCAAAAAACATTTTCATCGATAAAAACAAATAATTCGTCGATGCGCTAATGAAGCAAAAGTAATGCCAGAAATATTTTATGGGGCATTTTGAACCAAATCAGCCATGAGTTGTACGGGGAGATGAACAATAAACCAAAACCAATGAAAATTAGACTGACTTTACTACTACTCTTCATCTCTTTTTTTACCCTGGGGCAAAATTCATTTTACCTGAGCTGCAATCAGGTATTTGGACCAAACGACAATGCCATCGCCTACCTAAACAATTACTACCACAACGGACATAACATTCACAATAAGGAGGTTCAAATGGTATTGTATGAGGTAAAGGATCCCGAAGGCTTCTTTGCCAATAAGATTATGGTAAATTACCAATCCATCATTCCCGATAGTTTACTGAAACAAATGCCCGTAAGAAAGCATTGGCAGGAAAAAGCAAGCCAACGTTACAATAGTCCAATCACCCTTGGGCAATTAAAAGAAGGGATTTATGTATTAGAAGCACTATATCGTGGGGAGACTTCACAAATCCCTATTATTATTTCCAATTACTCTATGACTACCAAAATTGCAGGCAAAGAGTTATTGGTTTATATGAGCGACCGCAATAATGGAAAATCTCTGGAAGGGTTTACCACATATGCTTATGTGAACAATGAAACGATAACACCCGATCGTTATAAAAATAGTGTTGCCCATTTTGACTTCTCTGGCATGGGCAATGCCTACTATTACTATGTTCCAGTAATTGCAATTAAAGATGGTAAGGTAGCAGTATCGCAATCGTATTTTTATAACTATTACAATGGACAGGACACCCAATCTAAGTCGTATGTATTTACCGACCGTTCGGTCTATCGTCCTGAGCAAGTGGTTCACTTTAAAGGGTTGTTTCGCCTCAATGAAGGATTCAAGTATGTGATCCCGGAAGACTCGATAGTATACAAGATATTGGACGCCAACCAGAAAGAAGTTGCCAATAAGAAGGTAGCACTCGATAAAACAGGTGGCTTTTCAGACAGTATCTATATCGACAAAACCATGCCTTTGGGTACGTACTACATCCATACTCATATACAAGGTACTTCTAATCAAAACAACAACTGGTGGTACAACAACAACAGTAAAAACACCTGTAGCTTTAAGATCGAAGAATACAAAAAACCTGAATACGAGGTTACTGTATCGTTAGATAAAGCTCAATACCTAATGGGCGATGAGATGCAAGTAACAGTAGATGCTACCTATTTCTTTGGATCGCCAGTTACCAATGCAGAGGTAGAATATAAGGTGGTACGTGAAGAGTATTTTGTTCCATGGTATTACCGGTATTGGTATTGGTGGTGGTACGAAGATTATTACAATAACTACACCTGGAACCGTGAGGTGATCCAAAACGGAACCGGTAAAATGAATGAAGAAGGCCAATTTAAGATTTCCATTCCAACCAATACAGCTCGTGCCAAAGGCGATAAAAATTACAAATACACTGTAATAGCTGATGTTCGTGACGCCAGTCGTAGAACTATCACAGGAAGTAAAACCGTAGTGGTAGCCAATACAGAGTTTACTTTATCGGCCTACTCGGAAAAGTACTATGTTAATCCCGATGAAGATATCAGTATTGTAGTAGCGGCTAACGACTATTCACGACAACCTGTTGTTACTGAAGTGAAAGTACAACTATTGGAACATCGCTACGCCAATTCAGGTACTCCTCTTGCCACCGCATTTGCTACCACCGATGACAGAACTGGTGAAGCAGTAGTGCAGTTGAAAGCTCCTCATACCGGTTATTATAACATTCGGGTAGAAGCCAGGGATTCTCGAGGAAAGATTACTACCACCACTTGTTGGGCATATGTGCTTGGCTCCAACGACTATAGCTACAATTGGTGGCAAAACAACTCAGGAGCCATCCAAATCATGACTGATAAAAAAGTTTACAATGCTGGAGAGCAAATCAAAGCTATGGTATACGTTCCTCATGAGGCAGATGCCATGGTAACCATTAATAGCAACCATTTTGCCTATTACGATGTACATTCATTTGAAGGACGTAATAAAGACAATGGACAAAGTGCTGGTACTTTCCGCGAACTCACGTTCGAAATTGATGAAAATGCCTATGGTAAGTTAGAATTGTTTGTAGGCTACCTTCATAATAACAATTATTACCAACGTAAGGAGTTTATCACGGTTATTCCAAAGGATCAGTACCTCAACGTAGACATTGTATTCGATCAGGCACAGTACAAACCTGGAAATATGGCTTACGCCAAAGTTCGGGTTACTGATGCCAAAGGGCGTCCTGTTCCTAATGCCAGCGTTTCGTTAGGCACAGTTGACGAAAGTATTTTTGCAATGCATGCCGACAATACTAAGGATATTCGCCAGGTATTTTATGAAAGTCAGGTTTATAATAACAACGTTACCTATCAAAACTACTATAACACCTATTCATACAGTCGACAAATTGAACCTGAAGGCATTAGTTGGAGGAAAAGCAAGATCGGTGATATATTTGATCGTTATGCTTACCTCAACCATAATGAATGGTACCGCTATAATTACATTAGCAATAACAACAATACTCCTACTATTTCTGGTTATGTAATTGATCACCATTCGGGAAAACCCATTAAAGGTGCACTCGTAAAAGTGGGTAACAAACGGTTTCATACTGATAAAGAAGGTTATTACTCTTTGCAAGGTTTTAAGCTGAGTCATGTTGATATCACCTTTAGCTATGGACAGCACAGTACCATCATGAAGCATATTCCCTTGTATACTTCGAATGATTTCACCTTAAATGTGGCCATTGCAAAGAATAAGGATAAAACCATTGAGTTGGCTCATGATCCTCGTGTGGTGGATCTGGCTACAATGCAAGAAGTAGCGGTAGATGATATGGAGGAACTTAGCGATGAAATAACAGCAACTTCGACCTTTAAAGAAACTGAAAGCACTGCTTATTTCAGCAGTGCTAGAAGCAATGATGCTTCTGGTGGAGCGATAGGTGGAGCACTTGGGGAAGTGCAAAATGGAGTCGTGGTTGATGGTGATTTTTCGCTCGATAGTAAATTGATTGGTAGCGACGAACGTAAAAAGGGCAAAAATATGGGTCGACAACTCAATGCCTATAAAAAAGCCGAAATCAGAAGTGATTTTCAGGATGTTATTTACTGGAATCCGAATGTAATGACCAACCCCTGGGGTGAGGCAACGGTAAAGATTAAGTTACCCGACAACCTCACTACATGGCGTACTACAGCGCGTGTTATAACTGCCGATACTAAGGTGGGACAAACCATTGCCAAAGTTATCGTAAGAAAAGACTTACTGGTACGTATGGAAACGCCCCGTTTTATGACCATTGGTGATGAGCTATTGATTGCTACCAATGTTCACAATTACCTCAGTACTCCTAAGGATGTTAAAGTGAAGTTGGTAGCAGATGGACTGGAGGTTGAGGGCACTGAACAAATTATTCGTGTTGAGCCAAGAGGAGAACAGCGCATTGATTGGAAAGTCAACTCAAAGTGGGCTTACCATGCCAAGCTCACCGTAGAGGCATTAACCGATGAAGAATCTGATGCCATGGAAGTAGAGGTGCCTGTATTGCCTCATGGACTGGAAATGGTTACTGCTCAATCGATGTACCTCACTCAAAACGATCGACAAAACATCAGTGTACAAATTCCTCAAGGAGTAGATCTTAATGCTGTAAACCTACAAGTAAGTACAGCACCATCTATTACTTCAGCCATCCTGGCATCGATGGATGACTTGATAGGCTATCCTTATGGTTGTGTTGAGCAAACCATGAGTAGGTTTCTGCCCAACGTTATTGTAGCCAATACCTTGCAACACCTCGGCAATGACTATGCAAGTACTATTGATATGCAAGAATTGCGTAAAATGACAGCACAAGGCACTAAGCGTTTAAAAGAACTTCAACATAACGATGGCGGCTGGGGCTGGTGGGAAAATGATCGTTCACACCCCTGGATGACAGCTTATGTGTGTAATGGCATTTACCTGGCCAAAAATGCTGGATATGATGTGGATTCAGAGTTGTACAACAGAGCGACTGCAGCTTTACGTAGGCATGCTTCTCAAAAAGCACCCGATCCTACTACACATGCCTACTTAATGATGGTAGCCATGGAGTTTGGCATGGACGATTTATGGGATGAAAAAAGCATTCCGAAAAAAACATCCGGCCCTTATGAAACATCGTTGTGGATTCAAGCAGCAACACTGGCCAAGGATACTGAGTTGGCCAAAAAAATGCTGTCACAACTGGAAGAAAGCGCTATCCGTGAAGGCAGTGAAGTGCTGTGGGGCGATAAGAAGTTTTACTACAGTTGGCAAAACGATCAAGTAGAAACAACCGCCAATGCCATCCGTGCCATTGCCATGGTCAATAACGAACATTCGTTACTGCCCGGAGCCGTGCAATGGATTATGCGTCAACGCCGTGGAAAAAGCTGGTACAATACCCGTCAAACAGCAATGACTATTTTCGGGTTAAATGAAATCATTAAAAAGGAACTTAACCCTAACCTTGAATTAGAGATTTATGCCAACGGTATGCTTATCCAGGAACTTACTCTTAACAAAGCCGATGTATATGCTAAAGGACATACCATTGATTTAAAGGGACAAACCTTTATGGCCAGTACAAATGGCATTGGAGATGCCAGCAAATACAATGTATTGCGCAATGGTTCCAATACTATTAAAGTGGTGCAAAAAGGGAAAGGTACATGTTATGTTAATACCCGGCTAACTTATTTCCTTGAGGGGGCAAATGAAGTGTCGAGAGTAAACAAAGAAAACGATGCTTTCAAAGTAGTACGTACTTATTACAAGCTGGAAAAGAAAACGGCCAATAATGGCAAGTTGACTTATCGCAAAGTGCCTATCAACTTTTCTAAGATTAACTCGGGCGACGACATTTTTGTGAAAGTGTTGGTAACCTCTAAAAGTCAACATGATTACGTTTTGATTGAAGATCCCATTCCTGCTGGCTGCGAATTTATTCGCGAAACAAAGGGATATATGATTGAGGGTGAAGCGAACTACGATGGTCAAAACGACTACTGGAACAATCGCTACTGGGGCTATTGGAACTGGAACCGCTGGTATGCCCATCGCGAATATCGCGATTCGAAACTGGCCATGACAGTCACCAGTATGCCAGCTGGAAGCTATCAATATTCTTACTTACTGAAAGCACAAATTCCGGGCACATTCAAAATTACCCCAGCAGTAGCGCAACTGATGTATTATCCTGAAAATCGTGGATTCAGCAACTTCGAGTCTATGACCATAAATGAGTAATCAATTGATGGGAGAATGGGACTTTCCATTCTCCTATACCAATACATATTAAATGAAGCAAAGTATTGCCATCATCAACGGAATACTATTTAATAAGCAAAAGTCGTGGATTAAAGATCCTCGAGACTTTCAAATTGTATACCTCTCCTTGTTCCTGGTATACGGCATTTTAATGCTGAGTTGGGATGCTGCCGTTGCTGATTATGCCATTATTATTGGTACCTGCTTAGCTACACAAACCATATGTATTGGGCTCACTACTAAAAACTTCACCTCTTTAAAAAGTGCACTGATTACTGCTTTAGGCCTTTGTTTGATCTTAAAAGCCAATTCGCAATACACATTAGCTTTTGCCTCGTTTGTAGCCATTGCCAGCAAATTCACTCTTCGTTTCAACAACAAACACTTGTTTAACCCCGCTAATTTTGGAATCATTATAGCCGTATTGTTTACCAATGATGCCTGGTTTTCACCCGGTCAATGGGGAAGTAACGAAGCCATGCAAATTTATTTTATTGGTGCATTAGCCCTCATATTGCTGTTGCGTGTACAGCGCTTAGATACCAGCATTGCTTTTCTTGGCACCTTCGTATTACTAGAGTACTGCCGTACTGTAGCTTACCAGGGGTGGGAAATGGAAGTATTGATAGAACGGGTTACCAATGGATCGTTGCTCCTGTTTACGTTCTTTATGATTACTGATCCTGTTACTACTCCTAACGCTCCAAAAGCTCGGATTATTTGGGCTTGTAGCATTGCCTTCATCACCTTTTTGATGACCAATTGGTTCCAGGTTCATACTGCTCCATTATGGGTGCTTTTTGTGCTCTCGCCACTCACCGTATTACTCGATAAGCATTTTGTACATGAACAATTTAAATGGAAAAAATAACGCTATGAAAAAGACCGTAATTCTCTTACTGGCTATGCTTTTTATAATACCCGCCTTTTCTTTCTGTGGGTTTTATGTAGCCAAAGCCGATGCCAAATTATTCAATAAATCTTCGCAGGTGATTCTGGTGCGTGATGGTAACCGATCTGTAATTACGATGTCGAACGACTTTCGTGGCAATGTCAAAGACTTTGCTATGGTGGTACCTGTTCCTGTGGTGCTCAAAGAACAAGACATTAAGGTAGTGAATCGTTCCATCTTTGATAAACTCGATGCTTACTCTGCCCCCAGGATGGTAGAATACTATGATGAAAACCCTTGTCATTACAAGGAATATGCAGACAACTTTACTCAGTTATCAGCTCCTACACTTTCATCGGCAGGGGCACGCAATAAGAACTTTGCCGAAGCAAGTGAAAAAGACTACAAGGTTACCATTGAGGCAGAGTACTCTATTGGTGAATACAACATCTTGATTCTTTCGGCCAAGGAGTCGGACGGGCTCAAGCGATGGTTGACCGACAATGATTATAAAATTCCATCCACTGCCGAAGAAGTATTACAACCATACATAAGAAACAATATGAAGTTTTTTGTGGTGAAGGTAAATCTTGATGCGCAAAAGAGGAGTGGTTTCAATGAGCTACGCCCCATTCAAATTGCTTTTGAATCGCGCAAATTTATGTTGCCCATTCGGTTAGGCATGGCCAATGCTAATGGCGACCAGGATATGATTGTATATGCGTTTACCAAAAGTGGACGTGTAGAAGCTACTAACTACCGTACAGTGAAGGTGCCTACCAATAGGAACATTCCTAAATTCATTAAAAAAGACTTCGGTGAATTTTATGTAGACCTATTCAATAAGGCCTATCAACGTGAAAATAAGAAAGCTGTATTTTTAGAATATGCCTGGAATGTTTCGCCACAAAGTAGACAGGTAAAATGTGACCCTTGTGTGGGGCCTCCTCCTATTTTTGGTGACTTCAAACAAGCTGGTGTAAGTTGGGCCAACAATGGAGGCAATGTTTTCTTTACTCGATTACATGTGCGTTATAGCCGAGCTAAATTCCCCCAGGATTTAGTGTTTCAGGTAACTCCCAATCGAGAGAATTTTCAGGGTAGGTATATCATCACCCATCCTGCTTCAGGTAATTTTAGTTGTGATGCCGGACAGGATTATTTAGAAACATTGGTGCAACGTCGGCAAACAGAAATTGATGAGCTAGAAGCCCTGGCCGGATGGACTTCTAACAAATACCAGTACTACATCTATGAATATGCCAAATACATGAACGACCCAAAACACGATAAAGGAAACTTAATTCCTCCTACCCCCATTACCCCACAAAACCCCAATGATGGGTTGGGCAATGGGGGAGCAAACGTGTTATGGGAAATGCTTTTGTACCTCTTTGTTGGATTAATAGGCACCACAATAGGCATTCGAGCCTGGGCCATTTATAAACAACAAACCATGACTGAATGATTCAATCCTTCCTTGATATGAGCCGAAATCCATGGAGTTGGGTTTCGGCTTTTTTTGACCCCAGCCCCCTTTTCGATATATAATTCCAAATACAAACAGGTATTGCTGATAAAATAGAATAATATTCCAACACAATAAATAATTCCGAATAATCGTTCGAATAGTATTGCAAAGGAAACCAATCATTCATTTTAAAACCTGTACTGTCATGAAACCAAAAGTGCTTGCGCTGTTGATAGGGTTTGTTATCATACTGCTCGTCTCAGCATCTTTTCGAACTGCTCCCTCTCCTTTATTTTCTAATCGCATGCCTGTTCCACTCGAAACTGCTTTAGCAGAAGGCTGGGTGAATGCTGACTTTTTAAGTAATGGAGGTCATAAAGGCAATTGCATTAGTGGGAACATTACCAACCTCACTGATACAAAAATGAAAATTGCCATTGAGCCCGGTCGTCGACTCGTATCGTTCGATGAGGGCAAACAAGATATTTTAGTAGTAAAGCAACAAGCGTTTTTTGTGGATAGAGGAACCGAGAAAGAAGTAGACGTTTTTGGCTTTTGTTGCCAGGCCAGTAATAGTTCGCCCCGCGCTGCTGATCAGTATGAAGCAGGGCATATGACCAATGGCAGTTTACTATCGCTCGCTCAATACCTTAGTACCAATCAATATCCTGTAGGTGCTATGCAAAAGGCGGTATGGGCATTGAGCGATGATAAAAGTGTTGCTTCTATCCATCATGCTAATAAGGATTCTATTAGAGGGTTACTTCAATACGTAGCTGACCTTAAAGGGGTTGAAGTTCCCTGGTATACCATGGAATATACCGAAGACATTCATCCCGACAGTTTGTTTTCGGGACGCCCCAAAAGTATTATGGCCAGCATCAATTGTACTAATCTGGAAAGTCAGAAGGTACATGTAGTATTGTATAATAAGTATGGAGTAAGTGTAAAAAGAGCCTGGATCATAATTCCTCCCTCCCCTACTTCAAACGAACAGGAAGTGGCCATTGATGTTGAGGACTTACCGCGTGACAAATATTATTTAAAAGCTTTTGTCCCAGGCAGAAAATTGCATGATAAAACCATAAATATATAAGCTGGAATACGAAAAAAGGGGCAATAAATGCCTCTTTTGCTTTATCCAAGCAATGCCTTCCATTCTCCAACTTTATTGGTGTTTCTCAAAACTCAACCTGCCACCGGGGCCTGAAACCATTCATGGTTGCTTTAACTTCGCTCATGGCTTCAAGCTCAAAGGAAGTGATTTTACTATTGACCACATCGTAACCATAGAAGTAAGTGGTTCCTCCTTTACTTCGAAAGCCATATGGTTCAATCTCACTAACCTTTTCTTTTTGATTCCCTTGCTGTTTTTGAGAGTAGTTGAAAGAAATCGTTTTGTGTTGCCTTCCAGCATTTACAATTATGTCCTCAATTGTTTTTGCCAAAATGATTCTGTTTTACTTACTCAAGGTAAGAAATATGGCAACGCGACGCAATACGTAATTTCACCAGCCATTGCTTAAAATTAGTATAGAATTGTGGAATTATGAAGGGTCTAAAAATGCGCAAGGTGGGAACCACCCCACCTTGCATCTAACCACTAAAAACCAAACTACAAAAACCAACAATTAAGGTTTTTAATATCTCTATATAACCGTTATACGCGGTTTTGAACAATAATGTTCTAATTTTTTAGAAACTTTAAGACTCCTTCAATAAAGACATTACAAAGGTACAATATCTATTTGGAATACCGAGTTGTTTTCCTAAGTATTAGCCCAATATTCAAAAATATCGGGTGAAAAACATGACTTATTGGATCAATGGTAAGGATTACTCGATAACTGAATACCGTATTTACCTCATTAATATTTGAATTTCCGAACTAACTTCACACGAATGTTAAGAATTTAACATAAACTAATTATTACGTTTAATATCCACTAAAATTTTACCAAATGAATTTGGTGATTTAACATTGTATCACCAAAATTAGGTAAGTAGGTTAGGTATTAGTTTTGGTAGTATAGCTTACAAAAGTTCTTTGCAAAAAAGTTATTTAGTCTAACAAAAATTGAAACAAGTTTGGTTAACTATTTTCAATAAGACTAAAGGTAATGGTAAATGGTTTAACAGTTGTTTTTGTAAGTTGTATGGTGAGGACACCCAGGGTTTTTCGAAGCTCTGGGTGTTTTACCTTTTAGGCCATTTCATAACCCTGCTTTCACTTGCTCTAACCTACCTTTTACTCTCTTTAACTTCTCATAAAGTGATTCAAAGTCTGCTTGTTGCTCCGTTTGTTCCATTGGAGCGGAAGTACCATAGTGTTTATATGCCTTCACCAGATACTCCTGGACGAGATTTCTGTTTTCGTAGAACACTTCATACTCGCAGTTCAGTAAGATTTGTAATACATTGTTCACACCAGCTTCATTGTCGATTCGTTCCAATGCCTCCTCTAATACCCTGGTAACAAAACCATCATCAAACGACCAACTTTCCAATACATTAGCAGCAGCCTTATCGGCATCAACATTCGAAGCAGACAACCCTGGTCCTACCACTTGCTGAATAACCTCGTGCTCTCGCTCTTGTAGTTTTGTTCCTGCATCTATCATCTTTTCGCTTTGAGTAGAATCTTGCGCAATGATACTCAAGAGTCGAGGTGCTTCATCAGGTGCAGCATACAAAATGGTTTCCATGGCAATTTCCCGTTTCAAGGGATCATCGCTAGCAAGATCTTTTTTGAACTCAGCAATGACTTGCGATTGGTATTGTCGGTCCTCAATCTCCTTAATTTCCACCTCTTTTTTGGCGTTGATGGAAGCACTTTCAATTTCAGCTTCTTTTTGTGCATCAGAAAAGTAGATGCCCGCCCATCCTACAGCCAGGGGTACTGCAAATGGCATTACTAAAGATCCAACAACAGAGATTTTATCCCAATTGTCTTTTTTGCCAGCACTGGCTTTCAATGCTTCTACTTCTTCTTGAAGGGCCTCTATTTTTTCCAGGTATTCGCTATTACTCATTGTTTATGTTTTGACTTGGGTTACCTTTTATATGTTACAAGTATTAACATAAAACTACCACCATTACTCAGTGCTTTTACGGACAAAACAAACCCACTTGCGACAATTGGCACACTGCCACTGCAAGCAAAGGATAGCACTTAAATTTTGTATATTGATCGATCAAAATATTATCTATGAGTAACCTCCAATTTGAACAGCGCTTAAAAGAGATCAAAGTGCTGATTGAGTCGAACGATTTAAGTAGGGCTACCCGAAGATTGATGGATTTCTTTGTAGACTTTCCAGCCTTCAGTTCGCTTAAAACTTCCGCAATGGATTTGCGTGCAGACTATAACCGCCTCAAGGAACTAGGTGAGCAAGAGTTATCGGGAGATAAGAAACAAGCCATTCTTGAACGACTGCATCAACTTATTGCTGCTGTGGATGAAATGGCTGTTGGGTATGCCAGTGATGGGCCAGCGTTTAGAGATGCCTCGGCACCTACAGGGATTCCTGTATCGAACATTGTATACAGTGGTAATGGGCTTAGCAAAACATTTAACAATGGTGGGCATTATTTTAAACTTGGTCCTATCGACTTTAATCTTAAGCTGGGAGAGCTTACGGGTGTTGTTGGCGAAAATGGCAATGGGAAAACCACATTACTCAAAATAGTTGCAGGTTTACTGAATTGCGATGAAGGTAATTTTGCCTATCCTTATTTCCAACCTGATTCTAACAGTTGGTACGACATCAAACATCATGTGGCTTATATCCCTCAACGCTTGAATCGCTGGTATGGTACCCTTGAGGAAAATCTGAAATTTGCTGCTTCCACTCATGGTATTCGAGGACGTGATAATAGCGAACAGGTGGAGTTTGTAATTCACCGACTTGGGTTAACTAACTTTCGTAACCTAACATGGGGACAATTATCGAGTGGCTATAAGCTCCGGTTTGAATTGGCTAAGATGTTGGTATGGCGCCCTACCCTATTGGTACTCGACGAGCCTTTGGCGAATCTTGACCTGAATGCACAGCAGTTATTTTTGCAAGACTTATCGTACATCGCCAAATCGCAGCAATTTCCTCTTGGTGTTATTCTTAGCTCTCAACAGTTGCACGAGATCGAGCACGTGTCCGACAATATTATCTTCTTGCGCAATGGCCACCCATTGTACAACGGCATGACACAGAATTTTGCTACTGAACGCAAAGAAAATTCGTTTGAGGTAGCTGGTTCTTTTGATCGTGAGTTATTGATGAAAACATTACAAAATATCGAAGGGATACGCATTGAAGATAGTGGCACAGCCTTAATTATTCATACTCCTGTTACATTGAGTAATGATCAATTACTGCAACTGCTCCTCACCAAAAAACTGAGCATCACCTATTTCAGAGACATTAGCACATCTACCAAAAAACTCTTTAACCAGGAACTATGAGTTTGTTTCACAAATTAAGTCCAAAGCCATTAAAAAACCTTAACCAGCAACTGTTGGAAAACAGTCCTTTTTTATGGAGCACACGTATTCACTATTGGCTTTACTTTGCCTTTTTGGGCAATTTACTTGCTGCACTTATTGGATTTGTATACCCAGTAAGCATCAATAACCTACCCGATGTAGAGGTCATCTTTGGGTTAACCTTTATTCCTGCGATAGTGGTTTTTGCCATATGGGTTTATAAGGTGGTATTGTACAGCGTAGAGAAGCAATTTGGAAAAAGGAACCCTTTGCAGTCGTTGGCTGAGTTGTATTTGTACTTTGTAAGCATTGCTTTATTCTTTTCTTTCTCCTACACGCTTGGGGGGGTAATTAGCTATAGAGTTAACCACCTCATTGATTCTGAAGAATTGGTTCAAGATATTAATCATCTTAACATTGGCAATCATTACTTTCCCAGCTATGTTTCGAATTACAAGACTTACTCCAGCATTAACGACTACCTGGACTACGGCTACCATAATTTGATCGACGAAGATTTAAGGGAAATAAAAGAAAGGTATGGAAGTTACGAGGATAATTACAAAACATACAATACCAACCTGGGAGCGTATAGCCCATGGTACTATAGCGATGAGGAACCGCCTGGGTTGCTTTCGCAAAAGGAGTTGTTGGCGAATTACCTAAAAGATAAATCGGACTTCGAACGTATGGAGGAGATTTCCAATTTTATTGCGATTATCAATAAGTATGGTGGTCGTATTGAGGTAAGCCCGGAACAGGTTTTATCAAACTACAAACGGTGGGTCAATAACATCGACTTGCTGATGGACAATTATAATCTTGAGCGTACCAAGGATTATGCTAGAGACATTATCTACAATCATTCGCGGGCAAAAACACAACGTTACTTTTTCTTTCGAGAAGAAGGTTTTTTCTATTTTTTGTTTGTACTAACCTTCTTCCTTACCGTATTGCTTACCATCTTTAAAAGTGTGAATTGGAAGCCTTTTCTAGTAGCAATAGTTGCTATGATTATTGTTCCCATTTTATTGGGGATTTTCGACGAATTAGGGCGACGAACTTTTGGTAGTGGCAATTTTTTCCTTGGATCGTGTGTTGTCATTTACCTGTTTTTACTCATCCAAACCCTGATAGCAACCACACAAACAAAATACATTGGATTTAACGCAGTTTGCCTGATCATTCTTAATCTCTTAACGCCTATATTCCCATTCATTGTTGCTATTGCTTATGTTGAGATTACAGGCTATGGTTATTACCATTATAACGATTACTATCCTTATCATGGCTATAATGCACAAGATATTATAGAATGGTGTTTTTGGGGTGGTATTATTCTTTACGGTACACTTTTACATCCGCTATTTAAGCGCATGTATATAAAACTGCGTTCTATACCACGAAAAAAATAGGTTAAAAGAAACACTTTTTATACCAGGCACTTATTGCTTTTGGGGATGTTGTTTTAAAGAATGAAAGGTGCCGGTAGCGCGTACGGTAAAAACCTTGTGCAGGATGTAGTAACGATACTCCTCCATAATGTTTCATCTTATTGTTGTTCGCATTCACCTGATGGAACACCACCAATTTATTTAGCACCCTTTGGGTTTGAATCAAAGGTAGCGGCACCTCATTTTTGCAAAGCACTCTCGACATCATGGATGACAAATCGCAGTAGGTTTCTCCGAGGTAGTCAATTTTCAATAAGGTACTATCTGCTACTTTGCTTATCGCCTTCTTTTTTACCTTCTTCAGTTGTTGCAATGCCAATGCCATGCTATCCAAATAACTGTTGTTAACACATGTATAGGAGTAATACATATCACTGCCCTCATTTTTTGCTACCCACTCTGCCAACTCTTTACCGCTTGTTTTAGGTTGATTCGAAAGTGCTTCGTAAGTAGGGATATAGTAACTGTTGGGGGCACCTAATAATTGTTGTGATGCCAATGTGTAATGGCTGATGTCTTTAAATTCGTACAGGGCTTCTAACGATGCTTTGGTACACACTTGCAGTGTAAGCAGTTCTAGTTTTTTATGGGTTATTGCATTGAATTTTTCAATTCCTTTACGCACATCCAATATGTTTAAATATTTCTGCTCTGGAGCATCATCTCTACACACATCCTCTAACCGCCCTCCATGGTTCAACAAAAACAAACCATAGCGTTGAGCCCGGTAATGGGTGCCTGCCCACTGCAAGAATTGATAAAAAGTGGTATCATTTGCAGAATATTCATTGTTAATGGTCCACGCAATTATAGTATCAGCAGTTAATACAAATCGCTGCATGCCCAGCGTATCATCAAAGTCGGCCTGCACCACAGCCATCACATCTTTAGAAGTAATGCCTTTTTTGATGCTAAAAATGATTTCCTTCCCAAGCTTAGATAGATCGTTATCGTATGGCATATAGTACATCACCAACCATTCCGCTTGGGCTGTTGACCGCATTGGCATTCCAGTATATACCAGCAATAAAATGACAAGGATTCTTCGCATGCTTTGTATTACGGCATAAAGTTGCAAAAGTTTTAGATAAAAAGAGGCAGCAAAGTTTTTGCTGCCTCTTCATCGAACACACCACTTTTATTATTCCGATTGTAGCTCACTTTTCTCTACCAATCGGATGAATTCTGCGCGATAGCCTTTGGCATCTTTTCCTTTGCCTTGTTTGGCCAGGTGTACCACCTGATCATAGCTAGCAGTTCCTTTGTATTTCGAGTTTCTTAACAACAGCCCAAACTCTGCTACAGCTGCCGAAAATTTAAAATTATCAGATGTTACATCGTGTGCTACAGGGCGATCCGATACGTAATGGGTAATGAGCTTACTGACTTTTCCCTTTGGGGCCTTGTAGCGAAACTTCACTGTCATAATTTCATCGCTGGTTGCTTCCTCACTCAACTGGTTGGTTTGATAACGCAAAGGGTCTACATTGGGTTTGCTGATGCCCGCTTCTAACGCTCCTGATGCCGGTACTACTTCGTATAATGCCGTAACGGTATGCCCCGACCCCAACTCTCCAGCATCCTTGGTGTCATCATTAAAATCTTCGTCGTTCAACAACCTGTTTTCGTAGCCTATAAGCTTGTAAGATGCTACTTTTGTAGGGTTAAACTCAATTTGAATCTTCACATCTTTTGCAATGGTGAGTAGTGTACCACTCATCTCTGTTACCAATACTTTTTTGGCTTCTGAAATGTTATCGATATAGGCATAATTGCCATTGCCTTTATCGGCCAATTTTTCCATTTTACCATCTTTGTAGTTGCCCATACCGTATCCCAATACGGTTAGAAAAACATCATTTTCTCTTTTCTCTTCAATCATACGCACCAGATCATTGTCGTTGGTAATCCCTACGTTAAAATCGCCATCAGTGGCTAAAATCACCCTGTTATTTCCATCTTTGAGATGATTTTTCATGGCTTGTTCGTAGGCCAATACTATGCCTGCTGCTCCTGCAGTAGATCCTCCTGAATTCAGATCATTGATTGCCTTAATGATTTTTTGCTTCTGGTTGCCAGGAGTAGATTCCAATACTACACGAGTGTTTCCAGCATAGGTTACCAGTGCAATTCGATCTTCTGCACGCATCTTTTTTACTAACATTTTTAACGAATTTTTCACCAGTGGTAACTTATGATGACTACTCATTGAGCCCGATACATCTACTAAAAACACCAGGTTGTTGGCAGGTAGTTTTTTTATTTCCACTTCCTTACCTTGTATGCCAACATGCACCAATCGGTTTTTGTCGTTCCATGGGCATTCCGACATTTCAGTAACAATGGCAAAAGGATGTTCCCCATCAGGCTGTGGATAATCGTAATCAAAATAATTCACCATTTCTTCGATGCGAACGGCATCTTTAGGCGGACGCTGGTGATTGTTAATGAACCGCCTCATGTTGGCATAAGACGCTACATCTACATCAATAGAGAACGTGGATAGTGGCGCATGCTTTACTTCCTTGAAAGGGTTTTCTTCGATGGCATCGTACTGTTCGGTACTTGCTGGTTCCACATGATTATCATCGTTGTGCGAGATGTAATTCACTATGTCGGACTCCCCTCCTACTGTAGGAACTTTTTGCACCGGTTTAGGACGTGGAGTAACGCTGGTTTGTACTGGTGTTTGCTGCTTTTGCTTTTGTTTATTGCGCCTGTTCTTGCGCCTTACCGATACCCCTGGTATCGCTGAGAGTTGCCGTGGTGATAGTTTTTGAATGGACATGGCAACCTTGCTTTGCCTTTTTTCACTAACAATCTCTACACATTCAAGGGTTTGCGTTGCCGGGGCTACCAACAACTTCAATGTAGTTACCTGGTTGGGTTTAATTTCAACATCATTGATGATTTTCTTTTGATACCCAACATAGGCTACTTCAAGGTCGTATACCCCTGCTTGAACTTTCATTGAATAAAGTCCATCAACATTAGTGGCTACCCCTGAAACAAATTGGCCGTTTTGTTTAAGTATTACATTTGCAGCGATAAGGGGTTCACCTGTTTCTTTATCAAATACGCTGCCTCTCAAGGTACCGTTTTCAACGCGAGCAATACCTGCAAAAGTGGTAAGGCTTGTACAACAAATTAGGATGGTAAGTAGTACAGAAGAAATGTGTGTTTTCATAGCGGTGGTTTTGGTGAATGAAAGCTTGTTTTATTGATGGATGCACCGCCTTTATTTTTTCCATAAAAAAACTATTGATTTCAACAAACTCCCAATTCTGTTGAAGTTAGAAGTCATGCAATTCTTATTCATTACCATAGTAGTAAACAATTATTAAAGGAAGTTTCTGATATTTGTTACAAATGCACTGTTATGAAGCTTTTCTCTTTTTGTTACTTAATGCTTTTTGCCCTTGGAGTCAGCGCCCAGAAATACGAGCACAACGAAACGCTTACTTACGAAGAAACCATTGCTGCTTACAAGGCATTGGATGAGCAGCATGAACGTGCTCAACTGCTTACTTATGGTACTACCGACATCGGTAAACCTTTGCATCTTTTTGTTATTGCCAACCAGGCCATTACGCCCGAAGCAGCTAAAAACAAACGAGTTGTACTCATCAATAATGCCATTCATCCTGGAGAACCGTGTGGTGTAGATGCAAGTGTACAATTGGCACAAGATCTTCTTAATCCTAAATTCAAGCGGTTGCAATCGATGAATAATGTAGTGGTCGCCATTATTCCGATGTATAACATTGGAGGAGCTTTAAACAGGGGGTGTTGCAGTAGGGCCAACCAAAACGGGCCAGCCATGTATGGCTTTCGTGGCAATGCCAAAAACCTTGATTTAAATCGCGATTTTATAAAGTGTGATTCTGAGAATGCCAGGGCATTTGCTTCCATTTACCAAACCTGGCAGCCCGATATTTTCATTGACACCCATACTTCTAACGGTGCTGATTACCAATATGTAATGACACTGATTGCTACACAATATAACAAGCTCCACCCCGACTTAGGGCAGTATTCGCGAAGCACAATGGTGCCTGCACTGTATCGGCAAATGAAGAAAAATGGCTATCCTATGAGCCCTTATGTACATGCCGTAGATGGCATCCCTGATAATGGTATTATGGATTATTTGGAAACACCACGCTACTCTACTGGGTATAGTACCCTATTCAACAGCTTTGGTTTTGTTACTGAAACACATATGCTAAAACCATACAAAGAGCGTGTGCTTTCTACTTACGAATTTTTATTGGCTGCAATCAGCTATGCAGAAGAGCATTCGGAAGAGCTGGCACAACTTATTGCCCAGGCAAATGTGGGCACCACAACACAACAAAAATTTCCTATTGAATGGGAGTTGGACACCACACAATTCGAATGGTTTGCTTTTGATGGGTATGCTGCAAAATACAAGCCCAGCAATGTGAGTGGAAAGGATCGATTGTATTATGACAGAAAAGCCCCATGGACTAAAGACATTAAATATTTCAGCACTTACAAAGCCACAAAGCACGTACAAAAACCAGCCATGTATGTAATTCCACAAGCCTGGAAGGCAGTTATTGAACGCCTACAAATGAATGGTATTGTAATGCAGCAATTGGTAGAAGATACTGCACTGGAGGTGGAGGTATATTATATTGAAAATTACGACACTGGGCGGCAACCTTATGAAGGACATTACCTGCACCACAGTGTTACCGTAAGTAAAGATACTCAGCGTATTCAATACCGGGCTGGAGATTACATTATTTCTACCAATCAACCGCGCAACCGATTCATTGTTGAAACATTAGAACCCGAAGCCACAGACTCCTACTTCAATTGGGGCTTTTTTGATGCTATCTTACAGCAAAAAGAGTGGTTTTCTCCCTATGTATTTGAGGAACTTGCAGAAGAAGTACTTCAGCAACAACCAGCATTGAAGCAAGCATTGGAGGAGCGCATGAAAGCCGATCAGGAGTTTGCCAATAACCCATGGGGGCCGCTGTATTTTATTTACCAACATTCTCCCTATTACGAAAAAACACGCATGCGGTACCCCGTTGCCCGAATTAATCGCATGCTTGACATCCAACTAAAATAGCCGTAACTTTAGAAGAAACGTGCTTCATGTGTAAACTCTTCTTAACATCTTTTTGCTGCTGTTTATTTTTTTTTTCAAATGCTCAACTAACCGGTTGTAAGGTACAATATGATGGGGTATACCTATCGTACGATGAAAGCACACAACAAACGGAATATCTACAGTTTTTTTACAATGGCACAGTGATTCAAGCACTGAGCAAAGAAAATTGGGTAGGGGTAAAAAAGTGGTTTAAGCTTGGTAATGATAATGTTACCTCAAGCAGGTACAAAGCAAAAGGTTGTCATGTTAACTTTACAATAAAAACTCCTCACACAAAAATTAAGTATGCTGGTGAAATAGATGGTTACCAGTTGCGACTTACTCAAAGCTATCAGGATGGAGCAAGGGTAGATACCAGGTTCAAATTTAAGCCGCTGTAGTTTTCCTGATTTTCATCATGTTTTCTTGATGAAATAAGCATTTATACGCAATCGAAATAAGTAATTTCACCATATCTCCATCTTTCATTTAGTCGTATCTTTACTTTAGGATCAACATTATGTTTTTCCAGACTTTAGCAAGTAACAGGGAAAAATGTCTTATTGTAAGTAGTGTAAATAGGTTTTAGCAACCTCTCAAACCTCGCAGCATCCAAACCCAATTACACTGCAACAACAACTACAACATGACGTTACACCTACTTCCCTGGGAGAACGGGGCTTTATCGCCCCGTTTCTTTTGCAAACAACCTTCAAATCTTTTTATATTTGGTGCAAACAAGCAGTATGAAAAGATTGATTTTTACGGTGATAGCAGGGCTTTTCTTGATGAATGTTAATGCCCAGGATGAAAACAGTACCTACAATAAAGCGATGGAATATTTCCAACAGCAAGAGTATAATTTTGCTGTAAGAGAGTTTACAAAGTGTATCGGTTTTGATAATTCAAAGCCCGATTATTTCTACAAGCAAGGATTGTCGCACCTCGCACTTAAAAACTATAACAAAGCCTACGAGAGCTTTGTTGACGCGGATGGATTATCGCCCAATAATGTAAATTACACCTACTACATTGGCGTAGCCTTATTAAAGCAGAACAAAGGTGGTGATGCAACAGGATATTTAGACAATGCCAAACGTTTAGTACAAAAGGATACTACTGCGAGTTTCGATCACTCAGACCTCGATTATTATTGGGCACTAGCTTCTGTAGAAGATGGGTATAGCGATGATATTCTTCGCAGTATCGACAGTGCCAAAAACAACAAAAATCAGGCTTCTACCTACAGTGAAGCTGATTTAAATTACTTGTACGCACTGTATTACAATTATCAAAAACACGAAGAAGAAGGTAGTGGTGAAATTATTTGCAACTATGCTACCAAAGCATACGATGGCGGAAGAAAAGATGCAAAAAAAATAAAAAAACGCTGGTGTAATTAATCGGCAAACTTGAGGTAAACCAACGGCACTTCTTTTTTCACCTCACCCGTATTGCTATTGTGTTTGGTGTACACAAGTACTACTCCCATCACTTTTTTGTGAAAAGCAAACTGCTTAGGGTTGTAATACCAGGCTTCATGAAATCGTAGCTTCCCTACTTCAGAGGCCCGTAGTATCCTCGAAAATTCGATTTTTCGCTCTATGGGCTCACCCCATTCATCGTATTCGATGGTAATGGTAGAATCGATGACATAGTAATTGAACTTAACGTTACTCACTTTTATTTCTTCATCGAATGGAGCATTGGGGCGATAGGCCTTCATTTTCCCATCTACGGTTTGTTTTAACCAGTATTGAATGAGCTTGTTTCGTTGTGGTAAGTCGATGTTGTTATAAGCCCAATCGCTGTAATTCACTTTGTTTTTATGCACCCGTTTTATAGGCACCTCATATTCGATTTCCTTGATCAACAAGTGGTCTTTTTTAGGAGGTTTATTCCACCCGTTAAACCCAATGTAAACCGGGCTGTAGCAGATGTCACCTTTCTTTTCCCTTACCAGGTTTAGCCATGCTCCATTGATTTGTTTTTTGAACGTATTGTTGTCAAAATCATATTCCCATTCCTCATCGAAATTAATGGAACTTACAAGCCCTGGTTTAAACACATTATCATTAGGGGGTACCACAATGTTGTTGCCATTTATTTCAGTCGGTTGTATTCCACGATAGGCATAGGAGTACTGCTTTTTCACCGCTTGAAACTCAGGCGCAACATCAATTCTTCGGTCTTTATCGTCTACACTTCGAATGTCGCTCACCAATGCATTGAACTGCCGCACATTAGCCGCAGAGGTTCCGCAAAACCTTCCTCCATCACGCTTATTGAAGTTGAGGTTATACATAATTTTAGAGGTGATCGTATAATTTCCTAAATAGTTCTTATTGAAAGGCTCCTGGTTACTTAATGGCACATAAAATAATGGCGTTTGAGAAATATCCTCCATTTCATCTAATGCATCTTTATAAAGCATCATTCCCAGCACTCTTTTTTCGAACCGCAGTTGCGTTGCATCAAAGAACCATTGTTCGTACATTCGACAGTGATTTATGTCGTCGGCCGTATACTCGAAGGTATGCACTTCTGTTAACAGTTCACCCGTTTCAAAATCTTCATAAAAAGTGGTATCGTGCTCTATTAAAAGTTGCTCTACCTGATCAGGTGTTAGTGCTTTTGCGTGTGGATGTTTAGGCACATAAGCTGTAAGTTGACCTGACTTGATGTGGCGTAGTATGTATTCGATGATGCTATTTTTTGCCTCCAGGTCGAGTTGGTGGCCGTTTGTGGAAGTCCTATCGATATTACCAATGGTAACATCTTCGGTAATCAGTTCAGTGATGCGATAGCGAGTGGTATCGGTATCTTTCCAGGGTGCTCCATCGGATTTTAATGGCAAATAAAACAAGGGTTTTCCCACTACCATAGGGTCATCACATTCACTTCCAAAACACTGATAAAATACCATGCCCTTCACTTCTCGATTCAGTTGTAAGGTGGTGGTATCGAATGCCCAGTCTTCGTAAAAACCCAATGCATTGATGTGGTGTGGTTGTGTAATTTCTTTAGTGGTTTGTAATACCCGGTGTCCTTTGTTATCAGTGGTATAGGTGGAATCGATGTGCAAGCAAACACGTTCCAGTTCTTTTTTTGTAAGTTCCTTGTTAAAAGGATAGGTAGGAGCATATACCTGTAGTTCACCTTTATACACTCTTTCAAATGCATCACCAATTAAAGCATGGTGTTGTGAAGGCGTTAAACGTTCGTGCCACCACCGTTGCTCTGCCTTCTCATAATCAACTCCTTTAATGGTAATGACCGAATACAACTCTCCCAGGGGTTGTTGCGGATAGGCATTTACCCATAGCAACCCCCCTCCTAACAGGAGTAATATGGAGGCATAGACACGCACGATTTTATCGCAGCTTAAACAATAGTGATGCAACGATCATTCCATTATACGTGTAAACGGTATAAAAATGTTCGTTTCATTCAACTTTAGCACCACAAACATAGCCATTTACCAACAAATAGGTATAAAAAACCCCGTTTGCTTATTCAACAAACGGGGTTCTTTTGTATAGCTATTCGTTTTACTCGAACAAATCGTCTTTTAACTTGGTGTTTACCTCAATAGAGGTTACAGTCATGTCGATTTTTTGAGGGCCCTGCTCTACCAACAACTTGTGTGGGTAGTTAATGCCTTCTACTGTTTTATAATCGCTCATAAGTGAAGTAACAGTCATGCTACCCATTGGTGACTCTTCGGTACCTACCGATTTCACTTTGTAACCAGAGGTAGCATCATAGTATTCGCTGGTTACCTTGCCTGTGGGCGAAGTCACTTCAATCACGTAAGCATCATTGCCTTCCACTTTCTCCATGCCTTTCAGCTCAAGTTTAAAACCTAGATCGTCATACTTGCTTTCCAGTGCCATCATGGCTTCATATTTTGCCTCTTCCAGGTCTTTCCCTTCCAACTTTTGTGTGCCTTGCTGCGAAATGCTACGTCCTTCGGTACCGTTGAATAGCTCTTTCTGCAAGATATTTTCTCCCATCTTCACATAAGTAGCCATCTTGTTAGGAGCTTTGGTATAACGCTCAATGGTAATTGACATTCCTTCCGGCATGCCCGCCATAGAGGCACTCATGGTGTGCTTCACATCTTTAATTTTCTTCAACTTCTTCTCCAAATCACTTCCACTGCTGCCATATACTGCAAACACATATTTATCAATCACCGATTTAGCTGTTACTCCTTCAGGAGCCGGACGCATACTTTCTTTGTATACATCGCCATAAATGTCGTAGAATTCTACTTCGTTATTGGCGCTAAATTTAGCCAGGTTATCGGCAATTTCATCTTTGTTCCCTACAGCTGTGATGAAAGCTTCATCAGGGCGAATGTACTTTTTCGCCATGGCTTGCACATCGTCTACTGATACTGCCGACAAGTTTTTCAGATAGTTTTGGTAGTAATCTTTAGGCAGCCCGTAGCGTTCGATGTTTACTGCAAATTTCGCAATGGTTTGTGGGCTTTCTAACGACATGGCAAAGTTACCGGTAAGGTAGCTTTTGATGCCATCCAATTCCTCTTGTGCTACTTTTTCATCGCGAATACGGTTCAGCTCACGCATGATTTCGGTGACCGAACTGTCGGTTACTTCATTTCTTACTTTCGCATAGGCGCTGAACTGTCCCATGATTTCATCTTTCTTCAAGCTGGAGTACGATCCATAAGTAAAGCCATGCTTCTCGCGCAGGTTCATAAACAAACGAGAGGTAAACCCACCACCAAGAATGGTGTTCAATACTTGTGCCTTAATGGCATCATCAGCACCAGGCTTTAAATCAACCGGATAGGTTACATTGATGACTGATTGTACCGCTCCAGGCTTATTTACAACAGCTACTCTTGTTTTACCAGGGCCTTTAGGTAGCGGATAATCTGCTTTTGGCACATCACCTTTTGCCCAGCTGCCAAAGTATTTTTCAATCATTGGCTTCACTTCCTTCACCGTTACATCACCTACTACAGCCATGTATGCTACATTGGGCTTAAAATAGGTTTGGTAATATTTCTTACACATATCGAGTGTAATGTTATCTACCGTTCCTTCTGTAGTGATTTCGCCATAAGGGTGGTCTTTGCCAAAGTTAAGGGCGCTTACCACATTGCTAGCGATGGCATCAGGATCGTCTTTCGACGTTTGCAAGCCACTCTTAGTTTGGGTAATAATTTTATCGAATTCTTCTTGCTTAAATGCAGGGTTCAATACTACATCCGACATTATTCCCAGCAACTTGTCCTGGTGCTTGGTTAATGAGGCAGCGTATACTCCAGAAGAGGAGGTGCTTAAAGTAGCTCCAATGAAATCTACCTCGGCATCCAATTTATCTTTTGCACGAGAAGTAGTACCACGTCCCATCAATTCACCAGCCACATCGGTATATCCTTTGGCTTCCCCTTCTGCAAAAGGGTCTACATCTAATACAATGGAGTAAGCTACACGAGGTACTTTATGGTTTTCTACCACAAAGACTTTCAATCCGTTCTCCAATTCAAATGATTCGATTTCTCCCAGGTTTATTTCGGGAGCAGGACCTGGCTTTGGCTTAATGCTACGATCCAGTTTTTGTGCACTCGCTGAAGCAACCAATAGGGTGGCTGCGAATAGCGCTGTAATTTTTTTCATCTTATTCCTATTTTTCAATCGATTCATGATTTCAATTAGTTTTGAGGCTTAGGTAAGTAATACAATACTACCCTGTTCTCCTTTCTCAGGTACTTGTTCGCCGCTTTCTTAATGTCTTCACGTGTTACCTTCATGTACCGATCTATTTCAGTATTGATTAGGTTGGCATCTTTATAATATACATGATAGTCGGCCAAACTTTCTGCACGGCCAGCTACAGTGGCGTTAGAAGATACAAAGCCGTTTTCCATTTGGTTTTTCAGCTTTTGAAATTCCTCTTCACTAATCAATTCTTTTTTCACGCGATCAATTTCACCATCAATGGCTTTTTCTAAATCATCTGGCGCCACTCCCATGTTAGTAATACCAAACATCAAGGTTAGTCCTGGATCTTCAGTAGGAATAGGGAATGCTCCAGCAAACAATGCTTTTTGTTGCTTGTCTACCACTTCCTTTTGTAGGCGCGAGCTTTTTCCTTGCGAAAGGATGGTCGATAACATGCTTACTGCATAGTAGTCGTCGGTTCCTTGTGCAGGGGTGTGGTAAGCTTGAATTACTGCGGGCAACTGAATGTTGTCGTAAACAGTATCGCGTACCTCAGCTGTTTTTTCGGGCTCTACAATATCGGGGCGCGGAATGGCCTTAGTGCCTTTAGGAATACCTCCAAAGTACTTTTGAATCATCTTTTTGGTAGAGGCTATGTCAATGTCTCCACAAATAGAAAGGGTGGCGTTGTTAGGCACGTAGAATGTTTTATAGAATTCGATGAATTCCTCCAACTTGGCCTGATTGATGTATTCAGGCGATCCACCTGGGGTCCAACGGTAAGGGTGCTTTTCGTAAGCATGCCCATAGGTTTCGTTTAAGATGGAGCCATAAGGGGTGTTTTCGTTACGTTGTTTCAGCTCTTCTTTTACTACACTACGCTGCGTTTCTACTCCTTCCATGTCGATTTTGGCATGGAGCATACGCTCCGATTCCAGCCACAACCCTAATTCCAGTTGGTTGGAAGGTAAAATTTCGAAATAAAATGTACGGTCGAACGAGGTGTTGGCGTTCAATGAACCACCTGCATTCTGTACCGTCTTCATGTATTCTCCACGGCCAATGTTTTCCGAACCTTCGAACAACAAGTGCTCAAAGAAGTGGGCAAACCCGGTACGTTGAGGGTCTTCGTTTTTTGATCCCACATGGTACAGTACCGTTACCGCCACAATGGGGGTTGAGTGGTCTTCACTTAAGATAACGTGAAGCCCGTTTTTAAGATCGTATTCCACAAAATCGATCTTATTGGACTGTGCTGTTGCCACAGTGGTGGCCAACATCAGCGCTCCTATAACAAGACTTTTAATCTTCATGGTGTTTGGTGTAATTTTTAAATTTTGCCTAAAAGTAACGAATAATCGGGTAAGCTTTAGCGTTTTTACACAGGTGGCGCTATGTTGCGATGAAAGGTAGTGTTATTCTCTTACCTGCAATACCCGCCCTATTTTAAGGATGGTGGTTCGTGTAACTCCGTTGAGTTCGCAGAGTTTATCGATGGTAGTGCCGTATTTACGGGAGATGCTATAAAGTGAATCGCCCGAGCGTATTTTGTGGTATTTCACATCTTTATTCGCCACAGGTTTGGTACTCCCCCCACTACTCTTCTTACCACTCGATACAGCCTTGTAATCAAACAATCCTTTGTGTACAAAGAAGTTTTCGTCGTGCACACATTTGTTTTTAAAGTCGATGATGGCTTCCGGGTCGAGGGCATTGTGATAAAAGCGCACTTCAAAGTGCAGGTGGGTACCAGTAGCACGTCCGGTTTTGCCTCCCAGCCCTATTACTTCACCTGCTTCTACATCCTGGTTAGGGGTTACCATGAGTTTGGAAAGGTGGGCGTAATAGGTTTCGAGTCCGTTTTGGTGTCGAATAATAACCAGGTTTCCAAACCCACTTTTGTTATACTTTGCATATCGCACTCTTCCTTTAAATGCTGCTCGTAGTGTATCCCCTTCTTCCAAATCTATGTCGATGCCATGGTGAAACCTTCGACCTCTATATTTAAAGGTAGACATCACCTGCCCATCGAAAGGCATGCAAAATCCGCCATCTCCCGAGTCTACCGTACAGAGCCATAAGGTGTCGGGCATGGCCGAAAGGTCGTTTTCATAAGTATAGGGCATTTCGGTGTTCCAATCCTGTTTGTAAAGGTAATTGGTATCGTTGGTCACCAGGTGGTGCAGTTCGGTATTGAGTACACCATCAAAGTTCAGCGCATCCAAAAATTCCCAGCTTTTGTCTACATATACCACAATGGAATCGCCATTCATTACCAGCGTATCCATGGGCACAGGTAGGTTCTTAGGTTGTGCCATCGCCAGTAATGGAAGACACCAACTTAATGTTAGTAGTAATTTCCTCATTGCATCTGTATTGTACAGGAAGCGTGCCAAAATTAGGAAAAAACTACCCTCTTCGTGTTTGGCTCAAAAAGAGATATCAACGGTTTTTTACACGGTTCATGTTATTGCTTGCCCTTCTCCGGTAAGGTAGCTTTGCTTGAAGTATTTCGACAGAAAGGTATTTACATGGTTAAACATTACTCCATCAATGATGGTTTCTATGCTGGTATCGAATAAGAGTTTTTTTACTTCAGTTCGAGTAAAGGGCTGGTGTTTCCCTCCTTCTGCATAGTATATTTCCCCAATGCCTTGCTCTACAAAGTTGTTTAGGTATTGCACCAAATCGTTGGCAAACAAATGGTATTCTTTTACCGTGAAGTAAGCATTGAATGGATCTACCAATCCATCGTTGTCTGATCCCAATCCTAAAATTTTCCATCCGTTGGCTGGTGTCCCTTCTTCTGTTTTTCTTTTATCGGCAATTACCTTAACGATATGAAAGAGGTTACTCAAAAACAATTGCGCATAAATGGGGCGTAAATGTTCGATAGCCGCATCGTGCCTTGCTTTAAGTGTTTGTTCGTTTTTCTTACTTCCAACACAAGGGTAATAGTGGTATTCGTTGAACCATTTTCGATACTTTTTTGTCCATCGTTTCACTTTTTCTCCTGGCATTCTTCCATCATGCATAATCACCCCTACCAGTCCATCCGAATCGTATATGTCAAGAATTTCCTCGTTGTTGAGGTTGATTTTCCATCGACTGAAATAAGCTCCTTTATCCAACTTTTCTTCTTCAGGGTATCTGTCGGCTTCAGCAAACGAATTCCACCCATTGATGGCTGCATGGCTATTGATAATGGGAATGGCATCGCCTTGCTCTCTTAGGGTGCGTATAAGCTGGTGATAATATTGCCGCGTTGCAATGCTCATGTGTTTACAATCAATCAGAATTCGACGGCCATTATCTCTGCTTAGCAAGAGGTTGATGACTTTTTTACCCAACGCATTAATGCCTTTTTCCATTTCGGGTTCTTGCACAAATAGGTGACGCATTCCCGGTGCATTGGGCCAGGGCAATGGCGATAAAAGGTTTGATTTGGCCGACATGCTACGTGCGTGCCCTGCCAGCAGGTTATTGAAATGGTGGCAGAAGGTGATGAAAAATGGTGTATACCTGCCATCGTCGCGAGTTTTTAAAGTGGTAATGTTTTGTTCAAAACTGCTTTCCAACAGCTGTTTTTCATCGTCATCGAGTTTTTTAAAACACTTATTAAGGGTACTGTGGTATTGGTAATGCCCCAATGCATGTGCTCCTTCTACTGTAAGTATTCCTGTAATTGTTTTGCCAGTGCTAAGGTAGGCCTGCAATTCTTCGTAGTTCGAAGCTATTTTAAAGGTATAACCAGGGTGCTCCGTTGATTGAATTTGCTCTTGCGCTTTGTAAAAGTCTATTTCTTCCAGGAGCTCTCCATTGAAATAGTCTATTCCAATGTTTTGATCTACCCGGCTAAAAATCTTCTTTACCTTTTCGATGGGAAAGCCTGTTACAGCTGCACCAAGCATTTCGTAATGCCCTTCTTCTTTCTTGAGTATTTTCTTGAACAACCATTGAAAAGGCTTTTGTGGTGTGGGGTCAAAGAATGGCCGTTCGAGTGGGTACATGGTAACCATCATGGCCGGCATATTGCCTTCAACGCAAGCATTGAGGTTCACCTGCGAACTCATGGCTGTTTCTTCAATGGCTTTTTGTATGGAACCGGTAAGTTGTTGGTAAGGTTCACAATAAAGCTCAAAATAATCCCAAATGGTTTTGCCTTCTCCTCGTGGGTAGCCATGGTTGTTGTACGCCTTTAACCCCGGGTGTACATGAATGTCGAAAAACTGCCGTTTCATCGTATTGGTTTTAGTGGATTAGTACTACTAAAATAACGAAAAAAACAGCGCTCTATTTCCCCGTTTATTGTGAAATTGAGGTAGTACTTTTGCGCTATTGCACAACTACCTTATACCTGGTCATCTGCGTGTTACTCATCAGCTCCAACACATAAATTCCTTTATCGCAGTTTTGCAGGTTCACCCTATGCGTTAGGGCATCTGGTTCTTCCCTCATAATAACCTTTCCACTAAGGTCAATTACCTTGATGATGTCTATTTGATGGCTCGCCTTGATGTTTAATATTTCATGGGTAGGATTGGGGTAAACCAATACTGTGCCGTGGCTCGCAGTTTTGCTTACTGCCACGGTGTTGCCCAACACCATGGTGTCGTTATACTGTGCCAGGAAACAATCGCCTGAGCTGCCTGCTGTGAATAGGGTATCGGTAGCGGCAGGGTCAAAATCGATCGTGCCTGAAAACAAGCCATGTGTGGTAATTTTTCCTTCGTGATAGATGAGCCTTGATGGTGCATTTACGAAGCCTGAAGAAGAAAGGTGAGCGCTCCAATGCAGGGTTTGTGTAGTATCGTATTTGGCAATGAAGGGCTGCCAGGATCCTCCCGTTAAAATGTCGGTACCTGCCGAAGGGTCTACATCTGCCGATCCTGAAAAAACGCCTCCTACATAAAACTGGCCGCTATCGCCTACAGCAAGTCCAACCACGCCATCAAACGATGATCCGCCAAACTGGAACACCCAATTAAACGTTCCATCAGCATTGTAATGGGCCACATAGCCATCTTGTTGTCCTACCGGTGTAATGGTGGCGTCGTTGGGCGATGGGTCAAAGTCGACCGAGTATTGGTAATACCCATACATAAACAGGTTTCCGCTGGAGTCGGCTTGTAGTTCTGCTGCATATACCGACGATAGATCGGGCATAACAGCAGCATCAATAAAGTTGCCGTCGAGGTCGTAGCGGGCCAGGTAATAGGTACCAAATGCACCAGGGGTAATGATAAAATCGTTGGCTGAAGGATCGAGGTCGAGGGTATCTACATACCCTCGTAGGATATAAATGGTATTGTTGAACAATTCAGACGACTCGTATGCAAAGGTCGACGATACTTCAGTGGCATGTATCCAGTCTAACAGCCCATTAGGGGTATAGCGGGCCTGGTAATAAAAATGCTTGTTAGGAGCACCTATATAGTGTGGGGTGCCTAATGGATTAAAGTTGATGGAGTCGTCCCATGTAGAACCATTGATATAGATATTACCTACCGCATCAATTTCTAATTCGGGAGAACTGTATCCATTGTTGCTAAAAAAATTAAAGCCCCATAAGAAGTTACCCAGGCTATCGTACTTAGCCAACACAGCATCATAAAGATTTCCAGAGGTTACGTTGTAGGTATTGCCCGAAGGATCGAGGTCAGCCGTTTCCCATACCGATCCTCCTACTACAATGTTGTTGTTGCCATCGGTATGCACAAATGTCCAACGATCTCTGTTGGTACCGCCAGTGGTATTAACCCATATCAATTGTCCGGATGCATCGTATTTGGCCAGGTACATGTCTTCATCGTCTACAGCGGTACGACTTACATTAGCTGCTGTAGGGTTGAAATCGACAGTGCCTTCAAAGCTTCCTACTACAATAAAATTGCCTGATGAGTCCATGGCCATGCCTCGGGGGTCGGAAACAGTATTGCCTTCCATCGGAAAGCCCCAATTGTAGGTTTGGGCACCAACCACCAGGTGCATTGCTACCAATACAATAATGCCAATAAACTTCTTCATATCATCCATTTTTTTGCAATATATCACGAAAAGGTATTGGTGCCTGGTTGAAATGTATAGCTGGTAGTTATTATTTATCATTTGGTAATAGCCGATTTTTTAAGCTTTACACCAATTATGTCTCTTATACTGTGATTTGCTATATTTATAGCACCATGAAAGTTTATCATTCACTTCGTGCTCATCCATATACTTCTGCTGCAACTGCCACCATTCAGGGCATGCTTAAAACCAATGCCTTTAGCAGCAGTCCACGAATGGTGGCTCAGCGCCAGCTGTTGCAACAGCAATTTCCTGACTCCGCACCAGTGGTGCAACTCAAGTATTCGGCCAGTGCAACGAATCCAGCAAAACAAAAGGATGCGATTTCTAGCAGGAATGGAGACAATAAAGGGTTTAATGTGGCTACCGTTGGCATCTATGGCACACAAAAAGAAGCCAGGAAAACAAAGCAAAGCATTGGCGATAACGCCAGTTTTCATGCAGAACGTAATGCTCTTGTTGCTGCCATGCTTGATTTAAGCATTGATGGATTTGATCGAGCATCGGGAAAAACAACCGGCATTGCTTTAAATAAAGGGGGAATAACTACTTCTATCATTTATACTGAACGCCCTCCCTGCCCAAGTAGTTGCGAGCCCTTTTTGCAAGCCATGGAGCAAGAATTAACTGGTGATGTGATGGTAAGTTATTCTTCGGCCCTGGAAGATTGGTATACCACAAAGAGTAAATCGGAGAGGAATAAATTTTGGAAATGGCACCTGGAGCTTATTGGTGAAGAGCAAGAAGAAGAAGAGGAAAAATTCACTACCACTACTCCTGGCAATAGTAACATTAATAGTGCTAAAAAGCGGAAGCGTTTTAAGGCTCCCCGCAAAATCACCAAAGAGCAAGTGATTAAAGAAAAAAAGATAAAGAAAGAAGCAGAAGAGAGCACGATTAAAAAATCCGTCACCATTCTGGTAGAAAATTTAGATTTTAGTACAAAAGAAAAGATTGACTTTATATTGGGAAAAGTTGGCATCAAGCATTTCGATTGGAAAGACAACGATACCAAGATCGTTTGGGCAGCAGATGTACCCGCCTCTGAAGTTATCAACATACTCAATGGTTTTGGATTCAAAGCCATCTAATGTTTCCATAAAAATTGCATAATGCTTAACTTGCCCATCTAACCACACACCTGTGAATATACGCACCTATACCCCTGAAGATCGCAGCAGATGCCTGGCGATATTTAAACGCAATATGCCTAAGTATTTTGCTGCCGAAGAATACGATGAGTTTGCAGCCTGGATCGACCGTCCGGTTGATGGCTTGTATTTTGTTGCCGAACATGTGGGGCAAATCATTGCATGTGGCGGGGTGTATATGAATGCGGCAGAAAATGCTGCTGGCCTGGCCTGGGGCATGGTGGACCCTGATTTTCAAGGGCAGGGCATTGGCCGAAGGCTTACCCAGTTTCGGGTTTCGGTGTTGAAAAGCAATTATTCGCAGTACGATTTATTGGTTTCCACTTCTCAGCATACGGTGGGGTTTTATGAGCAAATGGGGTACCGCACCGTAAAGGTGATTCCCAATGGTTTTGCCGAAGGGCTTGACAAGTATGAAATGATTATGGAATAAAAGATCCCGAAACCTATCCACCTGGGTGAAAAGGAATCGGGATTGTCACAATGATAGTCACCTTGCATTCAATACCGGCAAACCGGTCTCACGCAATGCTCCTCTAAGCACTTACATATTTTCGCACCACACTGCGTGTCCATCAATGGTATTGAAAAATGGAATGAGAGTCGAATGTGATGAGTGTTGTTTCAATTATAGGTTTTTAATGGTTCTGTTTTAACTGTTTGAAACAGTGAGAGGTTAAAAGTAACCAACAAAATTAAAATCACCAACACTTAGTCGTGAAATTATTCGAAAAATGATTGAGTAAGTGATGTGGCGGTGTTGTAAAACCTATTGAACCATAACCTCCTCGTTCCCTGCAAAGTACTCTTCTACCCTGCGTACAAATACGCTACATCCATGAGGGTAAATGAACGCCAGTTTTTAAGGCAATACTTGTTCCTGCATCCTGGGTATCGGCATACAGTCCCATGTTGCGTTGATCTGGCGTGGCAGGCTTGTGGGGTTCATCTACTGCCTCCAACATAAATGTAGGCACCGTTTGATGGTTGGTGTCGTATTGTCCTTCCAACGCTGTAAATACTTCGTTGATGACAGGAATAGATGTTTTATCGGTACTATAGCCTTCGGCTCCTGTTTCGCCAATAAAAATTTGCAGGTTAGGGTGTTTTGCGTGGTAGTAATCGTATACTTTTTTTTGCCAGGTAAACACTCCTGCTCCATTGTTGATGCCACTGGCATCGGGGTATGGATCGATGAATACAAACTGGTTTCCTCCATTCCAATGGGCGTTGTCCCATCCATCTACAATGGCTTTCACCATGTTGTCGAGGGTGGTGTTTCCACTTTGCACTGGCAGGTTGTTGAACGATACTGTTACTGGAATGTATTGACTGCCCAATGCTGCTTTGAAGTTGGCTTGTATGGTGGTTAAATCGGCTGCTGTAAAGCCATTGGCATTCACTTCATTGCCAATCAAAATGGTTTTTACCTGGCTTACAGCATCTCCCAATTGGGCATTGAGAATGCTTACCCATTTCACCACATTGTCGGGTTTTAAGAACCAGCTCACACTGTTGGAAGTACCAATAGCAGCTTCAACGCTGGAGTCGGCCTTCATAACGTTGACCAATGCCTCTGCCACCGGGTCGAGTGTACCTGTTTGCTCCCACCCTGGAGTGAGAAAGGCATAAATGCGAATAAGTTTGAATGTTTTCACCACTTGTTCCAATCGGTTTTGCGAGTACTCTACCAGTTTGTTGCGATTGCCGGTATCCAGTATTTTGATGTACCAATCGGTGCAATTGGTGGCAAAGCCCATGCCTATGTTGTAGCTGAAAGGAGTTTGTGTGGGAAGTTGATAACTCATGGTTTTTAGCGGTTGATGTTGTTAAATGTAAGCATTTCGTTACGGGTTTACCAACAGGTGCATACGTAATGTTTCTTATCTTTAACCCATGGCAAAAAAACGACGTATTGGACGTAAAATAGGCCTTGGTTTGTTGTTGGTGTTGGTAGGCATTCAATTTGTACGCATCGATAAAACCAATCCTCCTGTAGTAGAAGGCGAAGATTTTATTGTCGTTACCCAGCCTCCTGCCGAGGTGGCCACCTTGTTGCGCAATGCCTGTTACGATTGCCATTCGAACGAAACAAAGTATCCGTGGTACACCAATGTTGCCCCAATATCGTGGTGGATTGAAGAGCATATTCGCCATGGAAGAGGTGAACTCAATTTTTCGAAATGGGGTACCTATCCTATTAAGAAAGCCCACCACAAATTGAAAGAAAGTTATGAGATGGTTGAGGGCAAAGAAATGCCCCTTCCCTCCTACTTGTGGACACATAGCGAAGCCGAGTTAACGAACGAAGAACAACAACTGCTGGTGCAATGGTTTAAACGTACTGGTGGTTTTGATACACAATGATATGAAAAAGATATTGGCCTTTGCAGGCAGTAATAGTAGCACTTCCATTAACCTTACCCTGGTGCGTTGTGCTGCCAAACTGGTGAGTAACTGCGAGGTTACCGTGATTGATTTACGCGATTATGCTGCTCCATTGTTTAGCATCGATATTGAAAACGAAAGTGGTGCTCCGGAAACCATGCGCACACTCAACGAAATGTTCAAGGAGTACGATGGGTTTATTTTGTCGAGTCCTGAGTACAACAGTGCCATTACTCCGGTATTGAAGAATACAATCGATTGGATTTCGCGCATTGAGCGGCCAGTATTTAAAGACAAGCCGATGCTGTTGATGAGTGCCGCTCCAGGTGGTCGTGGTGGGAAGTCGGTGCTGGAGTTTTTGGAAAAGCTTTTGCCCCGTTGGGGTGCTCAGGTTCAAGGCGTATTTAGTTTGGCCCATTACAACGACAATATGGATGCAGCTGCGTTGGTGCTTACCGATGCTGAAAAGCAAGCGGCATTGGTTGCTGCTGTACAAGCGTTGGAAAAAGCTGTGGCGGAGCAGGAAGCTCAGGGGGCGTAGCGGGTATTCGGTGGAATAGAAGGTGAAAAGCAAGCAATGTCTAAGGTGAACCATTACCCTCCTCTTGGCCGGATGCTGTAGCGAATGTTATCGCCTTTTTTGCTATAAGCAGTAATGGTCAATATCATGCCATTCACCAAAAAGCTGCGCTGGCCGCTCTTAATGAATTCTTTATATACCTCATCAGGCAAACTGCGACCATCCCAGTCACTCACTTCCACTTCCATTCTATTCCCCTCAGGAGCCTTCGCTGTTTGTCCTTTTTGTTCAAGATAGGCTTTAATGTGTTGGTCTGTTTTCTCGTGGGCTACAAATGCCTCTATCGGTAATCCAGCTAATCCTGCATTCTCTGTCAATGGCTTATAATTCCCCGATTTATTGTTCCACCCAATTACCTGTCCGTCTTCATCAAACATAATTTCCCCGGCATACATTACCTCTGAAGTAAATTCCGCCAATCCTCTATGAAAGGTATCTTTATCGCCCTTTACCGGCCACACATATATTCGGCCATTGGTTAGCGTTACAAAAGCATAATAAATATAGGGGTCAGGCGTGCCTGCTACAGATTTACTGTGCACTTCCCATGCCCCGGTAATTGAGTTGCTGTATAATACCCCCCTGGTGGCCTCTCTGCTTTTTGGCACTTGATCAAAAAATGATTTCTTAAACTTTGCTTTTGCCGATTGATCTTGATGTTTTAAGATGCTAATGGTTTGCTCCAAATCGAACTGGGCTTCATCCATCGTATCGTATTCTGTACTAAACCTCAGCCACAGGTCATCAATAGCTTCATCGCTAAGCACATCGATGTATTCCCTCAAAAACTGTTTCAGGTCATCCTGTTCATCATCATCCATAGCACGCTGAATGACTTTAGTAGCATGCCGTTGAATGGGTATCACAGGTTGCCTTGCCAGATAAGCATCGGCCGATTCTTGTAATTTCCGTTGAGCAACTGCCTCAGGGCGATGGTCTTCAAATTCGAAAGCAGCGGCATTTGCAGTCTCCAATGTTGAACTGTTGGCAACAGCTTTGCTGTTTTTTGCTGGAGTAGTATGTGTTAATGATTTCATGAAAAATGTTAACAAACACCGGTAGAAATTGCTGCAATTACACCAATAACAAGTTAGGCAAAAAAGCAGCATAAATACAGTAACATGTAAAATATATGTTCTGGTACTGATAAGGATAAGGCAATAAGGAACATAGAGGATGTGCTAGAAGGAATGGAATACGAAAAATGGAAGCTAAAAAACGGGCGATGCCTGGGGTTTGAGTAATGAGAGAAGGGTCGAAGTAAACCAGCCATGGGTAAACCATCATACCACCATGTTCAGCACATCATAAGGCCGTGTTCAGCACATCATAAGGCCGTGTTCAGCACATCATAAGGTCATGTTCAGCACATCATAAGGTCGTGTTCAGCACATCATAAGGTCGTGTTCAGCACATCATAGGGCCATGTTCAGCACATCATAAGGTCGTGTTCAGCACATCATAAGGTCGTGTTCAGCACATCATAAGGTCGTGTTCAGCACATCATAAGGTCGTGTTCAGCACATCATAGGGCCATGTTCAGCACATCATAAGGTCGTGTTCAGCACATCATAAGGTCGTGTTCAGCACATCACAGGGTCATGTTCGGAACATCATAGGATCATGTTCGGAACATCATAGGGTCATGTTCGGAACATCATAGGGTCATGTTCGGAACATCAAAAGTCATGTTCGGAACATCAAAAGTCATGTTCAGGGGTACAGCAGATTATACGGTACACAAAATCAACATATCCCTTTATTGTAAGGAAAAACAGGGTGTTCTTTTTAACAATTGGAAAATGATTGTTCTCATGCTATCGTTTACTTCATGCACCCCTGGGGTTTGTTCAATGGTTTAAGTATATTTTTTGAGAAAATCACTTTTATGGTCTTTGAATGTAGAGATCATTCCCATTTTATTCAGGCAATAGATATAGACCCAAGCGAGATCCAATTGATGCGCAAGGAATCCTGCCCTCGCACTTGCCGGATAAAGGTGGTGATTGTTGTGCCATTCGCCCGAAAACCACCCCGGCCTTAATTGATTGACAGATAGGTTACTTCTATCAAAATCAACGCCATCCTGGTGTGCCACTTTTCCTTTGCCATGGCCTGTGTAGTTAAAGGCCCTCACCAGTACAAACCAAAACATGGCCGCACTGAACGCTGCGGTAGCCATGGCATGTCCTCCAATAAAATAAAACAAGGCATACCAAAAGGCCCAGTTGAGTAGCCAAAGTGAAATGGTATATAAGGGAGTAGCTACGGAACCCCATTTCTGGTATTGCTTATAGGTACTTATTTGCACCCCTGTATGGTTCATGAAATGCGTTGCTTTTTTATAATCTGATTCATTCAAATTTTCTGCAATGCTTTGATGGTTTACATCCGACATCATGCAATACATAAGCCCTGCTTTCGCATTGTAAGGGTCGCCAGGCTGGTCAGATTTAGCATGATGAACGTGATGTGAGATGACATAGATTTCTTCAGGAAATGTTTTAATGACCAGGTTTTGAGTGATGATCCTCCAGATGGGATGCGAAAACTTGTATGCTTTATGTGTACAGAACCTATGAAACCAAATTGTTCCGTGTGTGCTCATGATGATCATGGCATAAATGACGAAAAAAATAAGCGTTACAACACTCACATGGTAGGCAATGTAAAAAACGAAAAAGGCCAACATGCATAGCACCATTACCCAACTGATGGCAGAAATCCAATTCTTCTTGTTTTGAAAAAAATTAATCCTGCTGAAAAACTCTTTAAAGAGTTGCTTTCTGCTCGGCACAATAAGCTGGTCATTTTCATCTGCCCAACCATAAGATGGGGTTTTTAATACTATGTCAATAAATGCCATACGGTATGTATTTATGCTATGTTTAAAAGTTTAAAGACACCAACAATTGGCCTTGCCGCAATTATTGTTGATTTCACTAAGGTACAAGAAATGTAACGCGCAGGCTGTTAAAAGATTCCAGTAAGTTATTAAGATGTTGATTTCTTCCATGAAACTCGTTCATTTACTCATGGTCGCTAGAAATGTATACCGCACCATCTTTGCTGTATAGGGTTGGATAGCAAATTTTCTGGCAGGTAAGAAAGAAGGAAGAGGAAGAGGAAGAGGAAAAGGAAAAGGAAAGAAAAGCTTTCCCTCCGTTGTTTACGGCTGGCCCCGCCTGCCTACCGGCAGGCAGGCTTTTCGCTATTACTCCTCGCTCGCTTAAGGCTCACTGCGGGGTAGCCGCTGCAATCGGGTTTAGGGGGTGGGGTTTTCCCGTTGTAGTTGTGCTGGGCTGTGCATAACAATTAAGACCACCACTTGAGTGCTGGCAAACAAGCCTATTATTCCACCTTTACGATCTTCCTGGAGATAGTACCCATCTTGCACAGGGTCTTGATGTAATAAATGCCTTGTGGTAAAGCTGTCATGTTGATGGTACGGGTAGTGGGTGGATAAGATTGGATTATTTTACCGGTTACATCAACCAAATGAATGGCTTCTACCTCCATTTGATCATACTCAATGGTTAAAACATCGGAAGTCGGATTTGGATAGAGGAGCAAACTGTTTGCTGCTGCTTTATCGTGCACCCCGGTAATCGTTCGTTCTAGTTTAACCACATAGATGTCTCCACCTCCCAAGCTGGTAAGGTTGTATGTGCCTGGCCCAGGATCAAAATCTCCGGTAGAAGATAAGCCTCCTGTAAGGTAAATACTACCAAAAGTATCGCGTGCAATTGAATGACTGTATTCTGATCCTCCTGGAGTGTTACCCAGCGCTATGGCCCAATAAAAACTACCAGAAGCGTCCAGCTTTAACACATAAGTATCACTATAAGCGTTAGCATACAGGTAATGGATTCCTGGCCCCGGGTCAACATCTACATCAAATGTAAAACGCCCCGTGGCATAAACATTCCCTTGCTCATCCAGCGTAAAATGCATTGTGCTCATTATTCCGTTTACCCATGCTTTGGCCCAAACGAAGTTGCCATCCTCGTCTAGCTTCTGAAGGAAGGGCCTTGTGTAGCCGGAATTGATGTCGAATGTCCCTACCCCCGGATCAAAGTCTACTGTTCCAACAAAGGTGCCTGTTGTATACACATTACCTACAGCATCCATTCCAATTTGATAGACCCGGTTATTATCTGATCCGTGCATGGCTTTCGCCCATATAAAGTTGCCTGCCGAGTCCAACTTCAGTACAAAGTGATCGTAACCTCCAATTGCTGTTAGGTTGAACAGGCCTGCACCAGGATCAAAATCGGCCGTTCCTTGAAAGGAGCCGGCAATACAAACATCTTCTGTTTGTGGCATTGCTGCAGCTGAAGAGCCAAAGCTGTCTCCAGTTCCATCAATGGTTTTTGCCCAATTGAAATTACCATCTGTGTCGAGCTTCAATACATAAAAGTCATCACCAACACCATTTGATGTCATGGTACTTACACCGGGGCCAGGGTCAAAATCACGCGTTCCGCTGTATCTCCCTGTTAGATAGATATTGCCCGACTCGGTAATGGTAAAAGTACCCGTTTTATGAAAGCTCCATGCTTTGACCCAAAGAAAATTCCCGTTTCCATCCAATTTCAAGAGAAACAAGTCATCCCATGCAGCATAGAGGTTATAATCATTTGGGCCCGGATCGAAGTCTACCGTATCATTAAAAATTCCTTTCAAATAAACATTTCCAGCGGCATCTGTTCCTACAAAATCACCCTCATCGGTGTCGATATTGCCAAATGATTTAGCCCAAAGCAGGTTTCCATTGGCATCAATTTTCTGGAGAAACACATCGCGATCCCCATTAGAAGTTGTGAGATTGTGCACCCCTACTCCCGGGTCAAAATCGACCGTATCAACAAAATAACCGGTAACATAGCTGTTACCAAAATCATCGATGCAGATAGCATTGCCTCTATCGTTATCACTACCTCCCATTGCAAAAGCCCAATCAAGTGAAGGGTTTTGCGAAAAGGCACTTAATACCAATAACTGTAAGGCGACGAGCAATAACTTCATACTTCCATTCATTTTTCTGCTGATTTGTGGTGACAAATACTCCATCGCCATTTTGTGCAAAGTACAACTTTTAGCAAGAATGCGTAACGGTAGCTTGCTCTGAGAAATTGCCAAATTAAACCCAGACAAATTTCAACCTTCAATTTGACTCGGTATGGTAGTCACCGTAGCAATAAGTAGCCCATTTTCCATTTTTACTGAGCATCAAAGAGTGGAAAGGATAGTAATCACAAATAACCACTTACGTTTACTTACTGGAAAGGACAACAGAAAGCACCGCGCGTAAGGAGTGCGGAGGAAACACAAAGATTCTTTGTGTGCGAGTGGAGTAAACTACATTTGGGGGGATGAAATCACTTTTCGAATAATCAATTCGTAAAAGTGATTTTCGTGTGTAAGGCTATGTGGTTTAATTCACAAGGAGAAGCGTGGAAAGTTTCGTAGAATGCGCGGGGAGATAGTAATCAGGAATTATCTACAAGGAATGTAGTGTGAATAAACGTCTTGGAAACTTTAACACGCTGCAACATATTGCCGGGGTTTTTCGTTATATTTGTAGTATGACATTGCAGGAACGCATAAAGAATATTTCAAGCCGATTGGCTTCTTTTGGAAATGAATCTGCTGTAGAAAAGGTGGAAGAACTTTTAAATGAACTTTCCACTGTTATCGGTTATAAAACCGATGGTACACCTATCACCAAAGCCAACCTGTTAGACCGTATTGATGCCAATGATCAGGCCATCAAGGACGGAGATTTTTCATTGGTTGAAGATTTTGAAAAAGAATCTGAAAATTGGTAAAGAAAGTACGCACTGTTATTTGGCCTGCTCCGGCTAAATCTGACCTCAAAGAAATTTACGATTTTATTAAACAACAATCTCCCCAAAATGCGGAGGTAGTTCGTAAGGCGATTATTGATGCTTCTAAGGAATTACCCAACTATCCTTTGAAATATCAAAAGGAATATGTCATTGCCAAATATTCAGGACGAAGTTTTCATTACCGGGTGGTAAAAAGGCGGTTTAAGTTGATTTATGAAATCGGGGAAACAACCATCAGAATTGAAGCGGTATTTGATACGAAAAGTGATCCAGCTAAATAACATCTCCTATTTTAATCTCTGGGACAAATTTGTCCTCTAAGGCTAATTCATTCTATAAACATCAGACAACACAACACCACCGTAGTTTCAAGGTTATTTTTTTAACTTGCCCAGAATAAATCTTGATAAGGGTAATGGCAAAGGAAGAAATCATTCCAAAAGTTGTATCAGCAATTAACGGCTCTACAAGTATCAACCGCGTATTGGGTATTTCTTTTTTACTTTTTCTATTTTACATTTCTATCAGCATTGCATCTACTACAGATTTGATGCTTTTCCTACCTAATAGCTACTTAACTTTACCGGTTTTGGGAATAGATCTACCCTTGAAGGGGTTTTATATTATTACCCCAATAGTACTTTTATTGTTTCACTATAACTTGTTAATCAACCTTCAATTACATTGCAATAAATTGCTTCGTATTAGGGAACTTACTGATGATAAAGAGCAATTTCTTGGTATAAACCCGTTTTTAGTCAATTACCTCATCATTTTAGCGCCAGGAGTACGAAGAAATATATTGAAAGGTATAACTGAAACCGTTGCTTTCACCCTTCCACTACTCGTTCTTTGCTATGTACTTTTTCAGTTTTCTGACTACCACTCTATTTCAATTTCTTCTTTCCACTTATGCTGCATATTGCTTGATCTTTACCTTGTATATACTCACACTACCAGTATCCGAAAGGTCTTTAATTTAGACGATCAGTTAAAAGCAAATAAAGTAAGTATTGACCATAAACTACTTTGGTGGGTTGTTAGCCAACTCAATAAACTATCCAAAAAGAGAATTGGATCGAAAGTTTATGGGTATTTAAAAAACGCTGCGCAGTACCAAAAAGAAAATCTTTTAGGCGCACTAGGTGTATTGTACTTCACTTGGTTTTTATTAGTAGCTACAGGTTCTTTCGGCAATCTGCCTGGTTACTGGCAAATATTGGAATACAGTTTCCCTAGAATAACGTTAGACCAAGAGGTGCTAGTAAAACTATCCGAACAACAAAAACTAATTGAGACAGATTGGATAGGCTTAAACAAAGAAGAACAATTTCAACAATACTCTAGTGTTGCAGGGCTTGACTTATCCAACAGGAATTTTAAACACATTGAATTAGAAGGCTGCATCTTAATAAATGCTAACCTTGAAGATTCAGACATGCAATTTGCAAATATGCAGGGCAGTGTATTTTTCGGTTCGAATGTTAATCAATGTAATTTCTCACATAGCGATCTTTCATATAGCAACCTCACAAACATAAGTGGAAGTGGTATCTTTGATTTTTGTGATCTAATCAGCGTTGATTTCTCAATGGCAAACCTAAAATATTCAAAGTTTAGGTATTCTGAATGTAGTCATTCAACTTTTGATTCAACAAAACTCCACGGTACTAACATGACTGGAGCTAACCTCGGCAATACAGCTATTCTTAACTCTTCTTTTAAGTACGCAACTATGATTGGCGTTAGCTTTTGGCAAGCTAACATTGTCAAATCCATAAGTGAATCGGGGAATTTTGTGGGTTGTTCCTTTAAGCATGCTAATATCGTTGATTGTGACTTTATAGATTCAAGCTTTGATGGTGCAAATTTTGAATCCAGTTCAATTACCAATTCGGTTTTTAATACTGCTTCATTCAATGGTAGTATATTTCGTTTCTCCAATATTGATAGCACTTTATTTACAGATTCTTCTTTTGCACAATCTTTTGCATTTGCATTTAATGGCCTTGTGCTTTGGGATAGTCTTGAGTTCAAAACAAATGACGTTCCAATACGGAATCCAGAGTTTGACACTACAGGTAGGTTCTTTATTCATGTAATTGATTCGCTCAAAAAAAATATGACACCAGATACGATGTTAATTTCAACAAGTGATTCAACTTTTCCCCCATTATCATTATTTTATGCGGCTAATAATCACATCGAAGAATTTCCCTCTTCTTATATTGATTCTCTATCTAGTATAATACCAGCTCCATTGGATCCAATAGTTTTTGAAAGACATGACCATTTGATCACAAATTATGATAGTACATTTCTAAGAACAAGGGCTACAATAATACTTGAGAACCCTGGAGCTGCATTAACCATGTTTGGAAATAGTGTTTTCTACGAAGTTGATGATGATTACTATCGAGGTATTGAAGATACCTTGTTATTCAACTACGTAAAGAAGCAAAAACCGCAGCTTTTTAACTTAATCAGTAAATACATCCCAAATGATGCTTACTTAATTAAAGGTGGTAATTCAAATTGACAAATCGTTACAACTTCACCTCAAAAGTCTTCACATTTTCTTCCTTAAAGACTTTGACAATATAATGCTATGCTTAACTCTTCTTTGTCCTCAATAATCGGGATGTTCAAGCACTACATAGTTCATTTAATTGCTCTTTATATTTTCGTTTGATCGAAGTACTATATACTACTCATAGTCGCATTTTCTTATGTTCTTTCTGCATTATCTAACCTTCTGTGAAGCATGGAGGCCATTGTCATAATATCTAAGGCATCAGATTCTTCAATAACCCAATGTATTCTTGGTGCATGAGCAGTAGTATTCCTAAACATTCCAAAAAAACCTGTCAGTAAATTTGAAAAACCTTTCTGCTCACTCCTTTTGGTATCATCACCCAAATCGTTGATCTTTAAAATCGGGTTGTTTACATTAAACGCAGATACAACAAGTGGGTTTCCATCATCGGTTCGGCCTGTTAATTGTCTAATTTTATCAGCTACACTTTTTGTCGCTTCGAATACAGCATGAAAATAATTGTCTTGTAATAGCTCTGATTTGCAAAATGCTAAAACATCTGGGTGAACATTTCTATCTGTTAGTTTCTTTAGAAGTGAAGTTGCCCTTTTCTGAGCATCAGAAATTGTTTCTGATTTTTCAACTGAGCTAAATTTCCCGTTTTCATTAAGTCTCAGCCCAACAAATGATAATATTGTGTTTATCTCAGACCTTCTATCTTCAAATACTTCCTTATTATTGATAAAACGAGAAGGATGATAAGACATTTGGATTAGAGTTAGAATGTTATTTGAACATCCAGTTCTATTTTGCACTTCAACGCAAGAATTGTATAGCCTTTTCCATTTGGTCATTCCAGGGTTTACATCTTTCATGCGTGCATCAAGAATTGCCTTGTTTAGTTCACTCCCGGTCAACCCGTATGAAGTATCAGCAATAACTTTACAAATGCTTTCTAAAACATTGGAAGGAATTACAGGAATTTGTTTACTCATATTTCATTCTGTTTGATTATTCTCCTCGATGAATTGTTTATTAAAAACTTCTGTTGCAAATTCTTCTTTATACCCTAATGTCCAAAGTAAGAACATTAAGCTCCAATTTGTCATATCGGTAATTATTCTAATCTCTGTCTCAAAGGAACTATTTCGAAAAGATACTACCTCAATGTATTCTCTTTCACTTATCTTATAAAAAGTGTAAACCCCCTCTTTTGGCAAATCACTTTCTTTTGATACATCTACATTTGTCTGGTTGTCTTCCTTGCCAAAATCTTCAATAGAAATTGGTTTAGAAAATGATGCTTCACCAGCAATAAAAAAATCACCTTCCAAGTTATCTAGATCATTCACAAAACCTTGTACTTTATTTAAAAGGGGGGCATTATGGGGATCATATAGTAATTGGCCATAACTTCCCTTTTTCCTTAATAAAGGGATCAGCGATTTGAAAATCTTTTCATCTTCTATTTTTTCGATTAGATTGTGTGCCTTATATTTTTGATAATTGACAAAGTATGTACAAAACAAAAAAGCTAAATCTTCTTTTGGGAGTTCTACTAATTTGCTTCGTACAATTATCAACCTTAATTGGTCATAACTCGGGTAAAACTTATATGTTAACCAATTCTTCTTTGTATCAAAAAGCAATTGGTTTATTCCACCACTTGCAAAATACATTAGTAATAAAGTAGGATACTTTTCTAACAGTTTTTTGAGGTTTTCACCTTCTACAACATGAATTTTATAGCTTTTTTGGGGTTTTATTTGATTAATCCATGTTCTACTAGCATTAGTCAAATGACTGCTAACTATTATTACTAAGTGTTCCGGTTTTTCTGCATCCGCCCATGCAATTTTCGAATTTAATTCTGATGGGGGAACACCCGCTGAATAGTGTTTGCATTCGAAAAACCAAGTTTCTTCGAATGCTTCAATTAAAGGGTTTACAATTCTTAGTTTAGCTTCTATATCTCTACCACTATCTGCACCTTTTTTTCTCCAAGTAACTTTTTCAAAACCATTCCTTTGAACTAATTCAAAGCAAATGAACTCAAACTCCCAATCTTTAATTCTGGAAAAGTCTATCTCTTCTGTCTTGAACATGATTTTTTCTATTTCTACTACTTGTCTTTTGTGCCTAAGGATATGAACAAACTTTGTGTCATTTATACTGTCCTAACAATTTACACAAATATCTTCAATTGATTTGTACACTTAGAAGGGCTCGGTAAAAATGTGGGTTACTATACGCAGCAATGCAAAATTCATCAGGCTCGAGTTTTTTTGCTATGACGCATTTAACATTAGTTATTTTTCTACTTGATCTAGCACTTTGTTTGCTGCACCTCTGAATTTTGGGTTTTTGAGCATATCATCAAATAGCTCAATGCTTTTATTTAGGGACTCCATGTCCTTGGTTTCCAAACTGGATAGGGAGTTGTAAATTCCGATCAATACTTTAATTGGCTCATTATCGTAATGGCCTACTTGTGTTATGTCTGGTTTATCGTAGGTGTTTACTTGCAGCAGCAATTCAAGGCATTCTTTTGGATGCTTTTTAGCACATTTGATCAGATATTGAAAATAGTAATGTGGACCTCTTTTGGCCACATTTGAGTGAGAATACTTTTGCAATAGGGGAAAAACTTCAAGGAAGATTTCTGGAGTTAGATCAAGGAATGTACACGAATATTCATGTATTACCTTTTCATTGCTTGAATTAAGAAACATAAGGAAAATTTCTTTACATTTTCTTCGTACGCTTTCTTTTTTGTCTCCTAAATTTTTAACAGCCATATCGACTACTTTAGCTTTTGCTTCATCACTAAGTTTCAAAACAGATCTAAGAAGCTTTTGACTCCCTTTTATTTCATTTAACCAAGCGATACCTAAAACAACACCTATCTGCCCTTGAATGGATTCTGCCCTAATCGCTCTTAAAAAGTAATCCCTCAGCTTGTCGAAATTGTTATTAACTAAATATTGAACCGACCAGATAGAGTGCTTCATAATTTCTGGTTCATTCGTACTTACCAATTTCAAAAAGATATCTAACGTTTTTTTCTCATTAAGATGCATCAATATCGCAAGGCGCGGCATTATGGACACCCGAACGCTTAAATTAGAATCTTCGGTTATTTTATGAAGAGCTTCGAAAACGATATTTTCAAACGCAGGGTTGAAGTAGACTCTGCTAATGTTTCCAGCTGCAGCTCCTCTTACGTTATTTGCTCCGTCATTTAACACATCGTTGAGAATGGTATTACCTTTAGGATCAGAATGGGTGGTGGCAGTTTTAACCAGGAATTCCAAGACCTCAACATCCAAAACTTTGGTTTCAATAAAGTAAGATGCAATCCAGACAAAGTATAGAGTATGTTCACGATCAAAGCATATAGGAAGTGCTTTTTTGTAAATGCGTTGAACTTCATTTGGGATGTACTTTGCTTCAGTAAGTCCTTTCAAACCGTAGACTATATATTGATACGGTATTTTATTCTCATCAATCAATTTTTCAATGAAGGGGAAGAAATGCGTTGCCCTGTTTTTTACTTCCGCTTGAAATGCACGTGAGTGCTCTAAAATTGATCCTTCGGGTGAGGTAAAATCAGGAGTGTATTGAGCATTATATTTTTCAAATGAGGATTCCCATTGTTCAAATGTCATTTTATCATATGCCGAACTTGTCATTGGCGGACCTACACCATGTACGCCAAATTTGTAGGGTTCTTTATCAACGACAGTTTGAAACTTTCGTTCCAATTCTTGAAACACTTTTTTTAGTAAAGGGCGGTTGTCTAACTCACTTCTAGGTATCGCATTGAGGTATAGGAATTTTGTTCTGCCATACCATTTCAATTTTGAACTTTTTTTTCCTGAATCGTCTTGATAAATGCCCTGTTCATACTCCGGCTTTAATGAAAGTATAACATTGTCAATAAAAGACTTTTGCACATCATCGAAGTATGGATACACTTTCTCTAAAAGCTGCCGAAATTGAAATTGAATCTTACCATCTCCAACAAGCCCACCTTTCTTATGGAATATCTTCATGAATTGAAATATCTCCATCACATAATGTGAGGGATTGGCTAAAAATCCGAAAAAAAGCAACCTCAATATAGTGATCGAATTGCTGTCTTTATGGTCTAAAAAGAATTGATCAAATTGTGGCAAAGTTTGTTTGGCCATTTCTTGTACTTTATCTACGAGAAAATGGTAGATGGCTTTGTATCCATGTGAATGGCCACCACGTTCATAATCAAACCATAAAAAACCTAAGTCAGTATATAAGGTAGATTTGTTTTTCCCACTAGTCTTGTCCAAAATCTCTTTAACTAGTGTTAACGCTAAGTCAAATCCCTTTTCACCATCATTCTCAAATATCTTTTTAATCAGTTCTTCATCATCATATTCAAAGCTTGGCTTATCGCTGACACTTTTAATAGCTTCAATTCTTTCTAAACAATGACATTTGTATTTCTGGATTACCCAATCCACGTCAAAACTAAGGGCATCTTCCAGCGTATTATAGTATCCAAATCGATCTTGTCTAGCTTCAATTTCATACTTTTCAAACAGTTGAAATGCCTCTTGAATGTCCCATTTTTTCAAGTGGTATAGCACTCTGAAAACAAAACGCTGTTTCCCGTCAAATTCTGGGCAATAAAGTAAAAACTCGCAAACCGTTTTTCGTTTTTTGGGAAGTTGCCGTACAAGAATCTGGAAGAGCGTATTCACTTTTTCATCCCATCTTTCCTGCAAACTCTGATACTTTATCCATCGCTTAAATAGAGCATTGACCTTTTTAGCACCTAACCAATCTTTACTAAGGAGTTTATCGTACCAGTAATTATCAATAGTTAATAACTTTTGCAGCTCACCTGATTCAATCAGATAATCTAGCCAGCCACTACTGTTTACTGATTCCATAAATGGTTGCTTTAACTCCTTATGTTGTAATATTTTTGATTTAACTAACTGTATTTCTTCACTCGTTGGGGTTTCTTCAAAACCTAGAAGATTAAGAAACATCAATTTAATATGGAAACGATATTGCTTGGAGAAAAAGATAGTATCTAAGGATTTTAAGTAAGCTTTATGATTCTGTTCGCGCAAAAAACCTATTATCATTTTCAGGCTAGATCGGATAAAAAGCCCTTGATGATTTTCCTTTAAGTAGATAGTAATTGACCTTCCATTTTGCACGAATTGTTTTGCAAATGCGAAATCAAAAAACGTTTGATGGAAAAAATGAATCTCCTCGTTTACTACACTAACAATATTGCAGCTTTTCAAATATTCCATTTCATCAGTAAACTCTATCAAAAAAGGCTGGGCCGAGGTGCTAATTTTTTGTTGCCTATACATCTGCTCCGCTACGGCAAAAATCAAGTCTTGACACTTTTCTACACTTGCTCGTGATGTATTTGGAATTTTGACGACCTGCTGCGCCCATAAACTGTCATAAAGATCATGTAGAGTAGTTATTGAACGGAGGTTAGTTTGGGCATCATAAATCTTACAAAACACATTTAGATGGTGTGGAATTCGTAAAAGGTGGAATAATTCTATTGGCACCTCTGCTTCTCTTATCTTAAGTTTCGCCAATACACTCATCACTTGTTCCTGTTCAAGTAAGCCAACTTTAAAGCTCTTTTGGTTTTTGTAAAACTTCAATTCGCTATCGTAATCGAGATCGTAAGCCCTTACGGAAATAATAACCCTAACCCGATCAATAGTAATGAGTTTTCTTACTAAGAGGTTATATGCGTCTAAGTATTCTCTTTTGGCTGACAATGATTGAGAAAGGGCATCTATCTGATCTATAAGTATAACCACCCTTTCACTTACTTGACTTAAAGTTCTAACTACTTTTTCAAATGAATCTTCAAGGTCAATCTTGTTTTGTAAATCCGTGATACTTTCTGCGTAGTATCTATCAGCTTTTAGGCCAATTACGGGAATGTCGGTTTCTTTAAGTTTTAGATACACGTCCTTCAGAATAACTGTTTTACCGCAACCTGCACCCCCAACAAGTAAAACAACGGGAGCTTCTTTCTCTCCTAGCGGTGATCTAATCCACCTTAGTATGTCATTTGTTTCCCTTCTTTCTATATGGGAATCGTCAATTCCTTCAAAAGTATCTGCATAATCTACCAAGTGGTGAGATGCATGATCAAACTTTTGTAAGATTGTATCTATCGGGATTATGGAAGTAGGTTGGTATTCATTTCGCTTTTTCAGTTCTTCAGCCAGGTCTTCAACTGATTCTGATTCAACAACCATCCTAATTTCAAAGAATGTCTTTATAATCGATTGAAAACCGGTACTGTTAAGCAGTGTATCTAAGTCTTGAGGGATTATTTTTTTGACTGTTATCAATTTCAAAACCTCTTTTAGGTCAGTTTCTATGTCAAGATATTTAAGGTGCCTTAGTTCTTCGTTAGCATCAATTACCTTCTCTGTCCAGTCTTGTAAATCCTTCTGCTTTATAATTTCGACATTAAAATCATCCAGTAAGTCTTTCGCTTGTTCATTGAAACCATAGGAAACGGCAAACCAATATGTAAAGTTTTTCGGATCATGAATCAAATGATTATCCAGAAGATAATGCAGCACAAACTTTATGATCTCTCTAGCGCATTCCGGCTTTGAAATTCTTTTAGTACTGTTGATACTATGCTTGCACTGAATTAGTCCAATGGATTTACCGCCTAAATGTAAGCTACAATCTCGCCCACGTTCCCTAACCCCTTGTAAAAGATTGATTTCGTCAAATTGCCCATTCCAATCACCTTTTTCGATGCGTAACTTTCCAATTGAGTATAGAAGTTCCTCAAATCTTCGGTCACCAATTGCTTCATACGGGAAACTCTTATTCGAAAAAGCAACAGGCTTATATGTGCCTTCTTTTATAACTGGCTGGGTATACTCTAATGGCATAAGAATATCGTTCAAAGTCTAATTTAGCGTTAATAATTATCAATAAAAAGCACAGATACGTGGTGTCAACGCTAATGAAAAGGCAACCTAAATTGTCGCATGACTAACTTTAAGTAAAATTTATGTCAAAGCCAAGGGTAATTCGACTCTATTCAAGCGTATAGCTTGCCTTCTTGGCTTATGACATCAACAGTTTTAAGAACCGTTAGTGTTCACTACTTATACCATCCAAAATCTTTAAATGCAATTAACCTCAAATAGGCTCCAGAATATATGGGGGAAGTTTTTTTACTTTCTGTATATTAAATCTTAGTATTATTTTCTGCTATCAAAATGCTTCTTGCAAACTTCACGTTCAGTCATCCCTAATTCCTATTGCGCGTTTATATAATCTACATTTCAGGATTATCTGCATTGTCTTTATGTTAATTGTTTGATTTCATATAAGTACTTTTTAACCCACTGGATGAAACACCTCCAAATCCTCCCTTAACCCCTCATAGGTATAAGCCTCATAACGCTCAGTACTGGATAAGAACTTGTGTCCAGCCAACCGTTGGGTTTTGCGTAGGTCGTACTGTTTGAGCCATTGCGTAATTACACTTGCCCGGATTTGCTTAGCTCCACCGGTAAGTTGTGGACACCTCTTCTCTAATCGTTTCATCAGTTTATCTAATAGGTTGTTAGTGTTATGACTGGAACCCATGCTAACAATAAGCTGTAGTGTTTCCTTTTGAGTTTCCTGCAACATGATGTCACGCACTTTATACAAGTACTCTTGCAGATCATAAAGCTGCTCAGGGTCGAGATTCAAAATGCGGCTCTTGCTTCTCCGGGATGAAGGAATGAGAATCTTTAGGCGTTGTAGGTCTACATGGTGAACCTCAATCTTGTTGAGTTCACCGGTATGGATGCCCTGGAACACATACAAGCCGATGATAACCCTGCTACGAGTGTCGATAGGAGTTTCTGATGGATAAGAGCGATACATCTCTCGTAATTCTTCTGGCGAAAGGATGTCGTACAGGGTTTCTCTTTTGATGCCTTGTATTTTGATCGCTTTAATGGGATTGATACTCCCTTCCCCTAAAAAGATTTGGTAGCTGAAATAATGGCTTAAGGCATTGAGGTTGCTGTAAATGGAATGCTGGTTGTTTCCTGCATCTGCCAGGTAACGGGTGTACTTCATGATCTCTTTGTGGGAAGTATCTTCGGTGGAAACACCATTAGCAGGAGCCCATCGTAAAAAGCGTCGCACAGCACTTTCTGTTCCCTTAATGGTGGTACTGGCATGACGATGTTGGTATTTAAGGTATTCTGAAAAGTCTAACATGGTTATGGTGCGTTAAGTGGTGGTGAAATGGGTATAGATTTGGGTACTATCGAGGCTCTTGTGGCCTAACATGGTGCGGATGCGTTTAATGTCCATGCCACTTTGCAATAAGTGGGTAGCGATGGAATGACGTAATCCATGTGGGGTAATGTTCTTATTGATCCCGGCCTTTTTGATCAGTAGCTTGACACGCACATACATGCTTTCTTTGCTCATGCGTTGGCCTCTATAGCTTAAGAATAAAGCAGGGTTGTTGGCTCCTCTCTCCCACTTTGGACGGGCATTTTGCAAGTAATCCATCAAGTACTCCAGGCTTTTGTTCCCAAAAGGAACAAAGCGTTCTTTGTGGTTCTTGCCTTTGCGTACATGAATCAATCGTTTTTCGAGTAGGATGTCTTCTTTGTTCATGTGGTAGACTTCATTTTTGCGAAGGCCACAAGAATAAAAGACAGTGAGTAAGGCTTTATCGCTGATGGCATGAATATGGGCATAACGTAAGTCTTCTTGCTGGTCGGCAGCAAGAAATAACCGTTTGGCCTCTGCTACAGTTAGGATGCTGATGGGTTTGGTATCGGCTTCCTCTCTTTGTAAATGAATATGGGGCATGACCAATTGAGCATTTTGCCGGGCGTATTTGAGGAATAGCTGGATGGCCTGAATGTGCTTGTTGATGGCATTGGCTCCTAAAGCAGTGCTTCGCCTACGTTCATTGGGGCGTTCGCATAATTCTTCATAGTAATAATGGATGTCCATAGGACTGATAGCTTGTAACTCAGTGATGCCCTGCTGTTCAAAGTAGTATAGCATTTCCTGAATGTGTACGGGCAAGCCTTTGACTGCTTCGGTGCAATACCCAAGTGTCGCTAACCAGCGTTCAAAGCCTTCCAACGTGCTTTGATACAGTGGGGTTTGTATGTCGAGGTGTTTCATTTCATTCTTCTAATAAACCAGTTGGGACACTGCTAACTGGCATTGTATTTTCTTCAATGTTCCAACGTACCCGGTAGCGTTGGAGGTAATGCTTCAAGTCTTCAATAACCTTTAGTGCTAAGGTGTAATCGATTTCCAGTCGGGTGGTGATTTTCTCCACGAGTTTTTGAATACTTCTCGAATCTTCCGGGGTAAGGCTTTGCCGCAACGTACGTTGGTTAATGGTGTGACGTATTTTGATGGTGATTCTCGCGTGAGGTAAGGCCAGTAATTCGCGGTAAAGTTGCCCTACGACGACAATATAAAGTTCCCCACTTTGAAATTCGTGGGTTCGGGGAGTAGTATGTGCTTCATAAATTTCCATGCCTTACAATTCAATAGGGTTGAATAATAATTAATTTACTGAAAAACAGCGCGTTAAACGACAAATGATATTGCTATTTATTAACGTGTTTTACACGCCAGAATGTGGATAATCAAAAGGGTAATCCGGGGCCTTTATCCAATGATGAGAGTTCCTTTTGTAACTCGTTAATCTGCTGCAGCAAGCTCTTTTTATAAGCCTCTGTTTTCTGATCCAGCACTTCTACTTCTACCTCTGGAATGGAGTTGCTTTTTGATACTAGCGGCTCCGACAATGGTAAATTCCGCTCCTTCCGAATTTCATTGTCAAGGTGCTTTACTCTTTCTCGTTCCAATTCACCGGTCATGACCAATTGTGCCTGGTGCTTTTTGATGAACCGTTGTACTACACCCAACTGGTAACTACTGAACATTTTATCTCCCCTGCTGTCAAAGAGTTCATAACGAGTTCGCCACAACAATTTCCGGTTGAATAGGATGTAGCCTACTTCTTCACCCCGACCATCCCGTAACGGATAAATGGTTTTTGCTTTGCTCAGTTCTATAGGTGTGTCAATCTTGATGCTGTATTTCTGAGAACTATCCATTACAATTCCAATCCCTTGTTTTTGTTATGTTCTTCAATGACGGACTTAAAGAAGTTTGTCACCTCTTCTTCTACCATCTGCTCTTGCCCAGGGCGGCACATGAGTCGAAGTTCTTTAGGGTTAATGCCAAAGCCATAAGCATCTTTGTAAATGTCATTGGGGCCTCCTACCTTAGCCAGGTAAACATCTAACGCCTCGATGGTGTTGAATTTGCGTCGATATTCCCCATACTTCAATAAAATTAGGTGATACTTCCCACTGATTTTGGTGACAAAAATTTCTTGTCCTAACCCAACACCCCCACCATTTTCAAGGACTTCCTTTGCTTCATCAGGTATAATTTCCATGATCTTCTTTTTATGCGGTTAATAAATACTCCTAATAAGCGACTGATTTGTGATTTTAAATCACTTATTAGTGATAAATATAATTAAAAGGACACCGCTAAACAAACTTTAAGCGTGGTTTTTATAACCTTTTATGCTCTTTTCCGTAGAAGTTTGTTACTTTTAATGCTCAAAACTCACTGAAATATGACTTTCGGACAACGTGTAATGGCGGCCAGAAAGGCCAAAAAAATGAGCCAGGGAGAGCTGGGTGATCTTGTAGGCACCAGCGGTCCAGTGGTCGGGAAATGGGAACGCGGAGAGATGCAACCCAGTATTGAAACAGCCATCAAGATTTCAAAGGCATTGGATGTATCACTGGATCACCTTGTGGGTTTAGCGGAAGATCTCGACGTTAGCAAAGAACTGCTGGAAAGAGCCGCTGAAATCGACAAGATGCCTCCTGATGAAAGGGAGAAAGTGCTTTACTTCATTGATATGGCCATCAGTGATTACAAAAACCGTGAGTTGTATAAAGGAAGAGAGCTATAACCTTCTACTCCACTCGCTCAAAAAACTCCCTCGTACCAGCGTTATTGATACTCAAAAAACCTTCCTTTAAAGTATTGCCATCACCTGCCATGTAGACAAACATGCCTTCGTTGAAATCAAGTCGTAATCCATCGCTAACATTCCTTTGTGGGTCAGCATATAGTTTGCACCCATCAAAGCGATGAATCGGTTTTCGTTTATTGGGGTATATGGTACCTGTTCGGTGTGCAGTTTCACTATCAATACCCCACCATCCACCTTCACGGTTAATATATAGATATAGGGTAAAAGCATTTCCTCTAGGAGCTTTATAGGTGCCTTCATATTCATCCCAATTCTCTTGCTCGTTTTTGTAACATCGTTTCTCCCCATGATTCTCAATTTCAGCGATGAAGCTCTCCTTCAACCCTACCTTAAGTTCTTTGTAGGTGATAGTGAATGGTCCTTTAGGAGTTGCCTTGGCCTCCCGTTCCAGTTTTTTGAGCAGCTCATTTGCTTCTTCTCGATGCCTTCCCAGGTCGTGTCTACTTAAATAGTATTGTATGTGCATTCGACCTCCTTTCTCTAATGCTTCTGCCCAATACAAATCCTGTCGTAAGGCCCTTACCTCATCATAATGCAATGATTCCCCTATTGTGTACTGTAAATATTTTTCACAAGCTTCCGTGGTACTGTCCTGCAATACTTCACCCCAAAGTTTTTCTTCTATTTTCGTTTTAGCTTCTTTTATACCATCCGGGCTGCACAATCCCAAGGACAGGTAAAAAGAATAGCTTTCAAACGAGTCTTTCTCCTGGGCTTCATTCCAAATAACTTCTTCTGCCTTATGTATCGCTTCATCAAAAAACCGTCCGTCGGGATATCGTTGCATATACCTTACATACCCCTTTAAAGTGTTTGCTCTGTTAGCTGCCCCCCAATAATGTCCATCATTCACATGCTCAGCCCATCCAACCATAGCATAGACAACCAGTAAGATACCAATGGTAACTCCAATAGCATTTCTAACTGTCTTCTTGTGGGACTTAAAACTAAATTCGCCCACCACCTCAAGACTAATGTTTATGGTAACTTCCCCTCCATTGCTGGTGATTGTTAGTGTATCATGCCATTGGCCAATTTCTTTGGCAATTACGGCAACAGATATTGATTCTTCTGTATGACTGATTAGTGCCCAATCAGGAGAATAGGCTACTTCCCAATGAAGAGGTTCTTCGCCAAGATTATGCACCTGCAGTTCCTTGCTATCACTTCGGTACAGTTTAATTCTTCCAAAGTCTAGTGAAGTTGGTGTTACATGCAGTTTTGGTGGTTCTTTTTGAGGTGGTGTTTGTTCTTCTTCATTTCGAGGTCTTCTTCTCCTTGTTTCTTCCATGAACTGGATGATTAGTTCTCCAGTATCTTCTGGGTAACGAAGCATGCCTTCATAATTGTGTACGTACCAATGAAAGAAATCTGCCGCTGCTAACATGCATAATTCATACCGCTGTTCAACACTGATGAATTCTGCATACAATTCCTCACGATCCTCCACAATGTCTTTAGTGCCTCGGTAGTAATAGTAGTACCATATCATGAAGGCTATAATTTCAGTGTCGATGTCTTCTTGCGAAGATTGCTGTTCAGGCTCCGGTGGCGGGTTATCTTTTTTCGATTGTTGTCGTTCACCAGAAGTCTTAGCTTCTGAGGCTTTGCTTTCAGTACTCCCCTTTTGGTGCCTTACGTTAAGATCAAAGGGTTTATCGTACTCCAAATGATATTCAATTTTCTTTTGAAACTCCTCTAACTCAATAAATACCTTATGGGCCTTTTCTGCCCCTTCAGGGCAAGTATCTGGGTGCCAGTACCGCTTTACTTTCTTGAACAACTTTAAAAGGTTATCCTTAGTGAAATCTGCAAGCCTCACATCCGTTGGTTGAAGGATCGCTTTAATTGTCTGGTATTCTTCTTCCGTCAAACTGTATGTTTCACTTCCCATAGTAGGTAGTTTTAGTGGTTTTCAATCTTCATGTTCCGGTACCCATTCATGCAACTTAACAAGAGGGCTTTTCTCGCTTTTGATATGGGGATAATGGTCTCATCTTTCATAATAATAGTCCCCATAGCACCTGCATTGTAGCGAAAGGCGTACTGAAGGTTAATGATATGGGAGTTGTGTACACGCACGAAACCGTACTTCAATAGCAAATGCTCGTAGTACCCCAGCGTTTTGGTCGAAAGTATGCGAGCCTTTTGCTGTAGGTAAAGCATTGTGTAGTTGCCTTCGGCTTCGCATCTAATCACATCTTGCACCTGGACAAATTGCCCTCCCTTCTTGTCGGGAACAACAATTTGTTGCGGTAGTATATGATGCCTGAACTGCGAGTGCGTTTCCATTTCAACAACGGTGCTATTACCGATCAAAAGTATTGAAGACCCAGTGCAATTTGGATAGGTTCAAAGGGCTATTGATTCAATAGCCCATGTTCAGTGTGAACGTGCCAAATCACTGTTTAACCGGATAGTTATTGAAATACAAATAAGGTTGGAGTACCCGTTGGAATCAAGTTTTTGTGACGAAGTGACAAAAAGGAGGGTTGATAAAACACAAAAGACCATCAAGGAAGAATTCCCTTACGGCCTTTGTGACGCTGTGATCAATTTATACACTCTTAATTGAACCGTCTATTGATGGTCTTCTGAAGCAACTCAGCCCTTACTTGTTCAAAAGTTTCCTTGTCAATTTTAGTTCGAAATGGTAATTCTATTCTCGAATAATCAGTTAAGGATTGTTGAAGGCTTCGTAGCTTCTTATAGCTCTCCTCAAAGTTCTCTGCACTATTCAATGCGTATGTATCTGGAAGTAATTCTGGTGTGTAAACCTCATACCTTGCAAACATAGAAAGCTCCATTAATCTGCGGTATAACTTAAGGCAATTATCGGAAACTTTTATCCGATCACGATTGGCTTCTAACAAGCAATGAAACTTTCCGTGGCTTTTGCTATTCTTAGTCCTCTTACCGTTCACAAGGAGATATTCACAATGAAAATCATTGTACAACCTTAAATTTTGCACATAAAGGTTATAGTGCATTAGGTGAAGGGCTGTATAGAAGGCTACTGTTATCTTCCAACGAAAATAATCAGTAGAAAAGCTTGCCACAAGTTGGCAAAGCAATTCATTGTTTCTGATTGCAGTGAGTAAATGGTGGTCTCCTTGATTCAACGCACTGATCCATTTAAGAAGTGATCTCACTTAAATTAATCTGGCGTAATGCCTTGTCGAGTTCAAATTGTAATTCTTTCGGAAAGAAATTGAACAAAATTGGAATGCCTTCATGACCATCATAATTACAGTCATAATCCATTTGAAAATCAGCCACTATATCAGAAAACTCATCCCTATTCTTTGGGATCACATAATAAACCAATTCTGGATAAGCACTAGTCTTATATGTAGCAATAATCTTATCCTTATGTTTTTTAAAGAATTCTATTACAATCTGGTGCAATTGTTCTGGAAGTATCTCATTAGCCATAAGTGTCCGTAAATCCTCCCTTGTAACATCAGTTTTCCCCACTCTATTAGCATAACTAAGTATTGAAGCATCAAATTGTTGGAAACCTCCAAGGTTCTCATTGATATTGTCCACACCTGATCCCGGTGTTTTGCGTAAAGTCATCGACATAATGTTAAATTTTAAAGCATTAGTATTATATCATAGTTCCTGTTGTTGTCAAGTCCACTTACCTATACCCCATCATCTTACTAATCAAAAGGGTTCTTCGAAGGTTTGCCACTGGCAAGACCTCATCATTGTACATCTTCAATTTCCCACCTCCAGTAGTATCATAACGTACAGCATAGTTTAAGTTAACCATGTGACTGTCATGAATACGAACAAAGCCATACATGGACAACAAACTTTCAAAGTGTCGTAATGGCCTGGCACTGATAATTGCTGCTTCATCACCCACTATATAAAACTGGCAATAGTTCCCATCTGCTTCGCAGCGTGTAATATCAGCCACTTGTACAAACTGTCCTCCTTCAGCATCTGGTATTACAATGAATGGTGGCAATAAATAGAGCCTGTCAGATGTATACTCAAAAGCAGTCATTACAGTGGTTTATAGTGGTGCAAATACGGTCGCAAGATAAAACCACAATACCGTACTATCATCATTTTAAATGGGTCGTTTATTATTCATACAGTTAACCGCAATATCTATACAGGTAGAGCAAGTAGCGACAAACTAGCTGAAAGGTAAATGAAGGAGAATGTTAGTACAATCTTTTGTGATAAGGTGACAAATATCCGTGATGGAAAATGTACTCACTCAAAATAACGTTTCAAATCCTGCCACCTCGATCGGGTTACCTTGAGTTCTTTGCCATTTTCCATCGTAACTGACAGGCTGCCCAATGTTTTTACTTTCTCAATGTTGACGGTATGCGAACGGTTGATCCGGCAAAAGATGCTTTCAGGCAACTTGTCAACAAACCCAGTAAAAGTGGAGCGTTCAAGGTAAGATTCATCCTGTAGTTGGATTTTCACATAGTTGCCGGCTGCCTCTACATAAAGAATATCAGAAGCTGCTACCACTTTGCCATAGGTTTTAAGTGGAATGATGGCAGAAGGATTCAAGGACTGTTGGAGTTTTTCCTCCGTAGTTTCCAGTTGACCGGCTAACTCACCTTTCTGCTTTTCAATAATGGTGTTTTGCTGCAATAAGTTATTGCTGTACTTTCTTCGTTGGAAATAAAGTACAAAACCCAACAAGGCAATAACCAATGCCAACCCTCCCCCAATTAAAAAAGTACGGTTTAGGGCTGCTTGCTTTTCCAACTCGGATTGCTGTAGCTTGATAGTTTGTTCCTTTTTTGCTGTTTCGTACTTGGTTTCGATGTCCTTTAGTACGGAATCACTTTGCAGATGGAATAAACTATCCTTTACAGCACTGTACTTTTTATAGTAGGAGTACGCTGTTTCATATGCTTCTTTTTCTTCATAGTAAAGGGCAATGTCTTCATAGAGTCTTTTGAGTTCGTCTTTTAATCCCATAGTTTCCGCCTTTTCCAAACTTTCTAACTCCATCATTAAGGCCAGATCTATATCTCCCGCCTCTGCATGTATTTCTCCAATGGTTCTCAAGGTAATGGCCGTGCCTCTTTGGTCTCCAATTCCCTTATATAATGACAGTGCCTCAAATAAATGCTTGAATGCTTGTTTGTAGTCTTTTCGTTTTCCATAGATCAAGCCATTGTTGTGCGTGATTCGTGCAATGTCCTTTTGCAAATTAAGACGCTGAAGAACGTGCATGGCTTTTTCGTTATATACCAATGCTGAATCGTCCTCGTTGATCAACTCATATACGGCTCCAATGTTTCCCAATACCACAGCAATTGCTATACTGTCCTCAGCTATTCTAAGGTGTTTCAGTGCTTCATTGTAGAGTTCAATGGCTTTGGGAGCGTCTTCTTCATAGTAATCGTAAACGATTCCTATGTTGGATAAGCACCGACCAATCCCGCGATGATCCTCTCTTGACTGGTAGATGGCAATGGACGTACGGTAATTTTCAATGGCCTGGCTGTAGTTGCCTTTTTCCCTGTGTATTTCACCTACGTTCATCAAAGTGGTGGCAATGCCATTCATGTTTCCAATAGTACTATCGATCTGGATGGATTCCTGGTAAAACCTTAGTGCTTTATCGTATTCACCTTTGTTCTTATGAATGATTCCCATGTTACCTTTGGAGGCACTGATACCCTTTGGATAGTTGATGTGTTCAGCCAGCATTAATGCTTGCTCAATGTACCCGAATGCTTTGTCAAAATCGGTCCGAACGTGTAAACGGCACAACTCATTGAGAATATTGACTTTTATAGAGTCGTTTTGTTCTGCTCCCAACCGGGCTTCAAGCGAGTCTATAACTGTTTGGTTTTGAGCCACAGCTAACGCATTCCACAGTATAGTGACTGCCACCAGGGTTGTTGCTTTAATTATTTGAGGCATGATTTTCTAAAGCTAGAAAATTACCGCATTTTACACAACGGTATTTTTAACATATTTAAAGCGACAGGTATTTTACGTTGGTGTGTGGGTTAACAGGCAATACCGGTGCTGGAATTTCTGATTTTCTTAGTAAGTCCGGGTTTTTGAAGTAAGGAGTCATTTTAAGTTTGACGGGGCGTAGGTTGGAATGAATGAAGATGGCTTCATCGTCGGGAAGTCTTCTAATTTCATCGGCAGTCATTAGGGGTTTACCCATTTTTCGGTTAGAGTTGTTGTCTTTGATTTCAATGGTTTGGTGTCCTAATGCCTGTTCGAGTTTGGCACAGGTTTCATACGAAAGCCCTGGGTAATAGATGTGGCTGGCACAGCCTCCGTGTTTAATAGCCTTGGCATCGGCACTACCAAAGGCTTGCTCTAATTGGGATTCGTCTTGTAGTACCGGAACGATGCTGACTTCGTATTTACGTAGCATGGTGATTTTGGAAGCTAAGTCCGGTATGGGCATGTTGCCCGCTTCATCCAACAGGAAGTAGAGTGGCAATACGTTGCCAGGGTTCGCTGATTGGCGGGCGTATTCAAAGAGTTGGGTATAGAACAGGGCAAGGTACTGCCCGTAGTATTTGATCTGGTGTTCAGGCACGATGCTGTACACTACGCCTTTTTGATGCCGAAGGTCTTCGAAGTTAATGTTGTCATGAGAGGATAGGGCTGCTAATTCGGGATCATCAAAGAGGTCGAGTACGACTTTAGCGGTGCTTAACTGCCCAAGCCTTACTTTTTCATCCTGGGCAATGAATCCTTTCAATTGAGCAAAGATTTTTCGTTTGGCATTGTTGACAAAGAAGAGGCTTAGGGGTTTGCCGTTGGTGCCAAAGTTATCCAGTAGGTGTTTGACGTTGGCCAGGTGATGGTAACCGGAATCAGGAACGTTTTTTAAGCAGGTAATCAGGATGTTAAGGATGTTGGCAGCACCGGTGTTCCAAAAGCGTTGTTCGCTGGTAGAGTTGGGGAATTTGGAACGAATTAGTACGTCGCAAAGTTGCTTGATTTCCGTAGGAGTGTTGGCACGGTGCAAGGGGTTGTAGCATAACGACCTGGTGGTGTCTTGCAGGTTGAGGACTTTGATGTTGAAGTCTTGGGAAAGGTAGCCTGCTGTGGCCCTGTAAATTTCACCGGATGGGTCGGTGACAATACCGGAACTGCTTAAATTAAAGACGGAAGGGATGATGAGTTTGGTGGTTTTCCCCTTCCCTACTGGTGCTACACACAACAGGTTTTCAAAACTCATTTTGGCGGTAATCCGGTTAATGCCATCAATGGTTAGTCCATCATGGTTGGGACTGAGCAGAGATTTTTGCTCTTTTTTCTCCATAAAACCTGCCGAACCGTAGAGGTCATCTTTTTTGCCGGTGAGCCAGTCGAAGTTCAGGCCGGACAGGAAGGTGAAGATAGACCAAAGCCCTTTAAGGATAAAGCCAATGATCCTGAACAATGCTTTTAAGGGATTGAATCCCAATTCGGTTTCCAGCCAACTGTTGGCGAAATAGACCGCCAGTACAAGAATGACAAAACCGACAAGTGCTTCCATAGGCGATGGGTTAGGTTATAAATTGATGGACTTGTTTTTGGAAATTTCTTCCAATTCCAGGTGAAGCGTTTCCAGTTCGTGTATGCGTTGATTCACTTTCGTCTTCCGTTCAGGGTCAAAACCCATTGTGCTGAACCGGTAACAGTGCTTTTTGTATTTGATCCCATAGATCTTTCCATTGCGACGATATAGTTCCAGTCCTTCTTGTTGAAGCAATGCATAGAATGTTTTGGAGTCTTTGCTTTGCTGCAGGCATTGGTTAATCTTGGCTCTCACGGTGTCTTTATTGATCGGTGCTTTGGTTCTTTTTCGGAGTTGGTGTTCCTTGTGTTTTTGAAAATGTTGGTTGATTTCTTCCGGGGTTTTAGGTTGTTTTTCCAGTCCTTTTAAGTAAACAAAACTATGCTGTATTTGTGGGAAGTGCTGCATTTGCCACCGCTCTATCTCCTGCCTGACCCTTAAATACTGTGTGTTGTCCATACGCAAGGATTTTTTGCTGTTGTATTCTCTGCTGTGAAAGCAAAAATGGATGTGCATGGAGTCGTTGATGTGCGGTTTGGCAAAGCACAGAGCATTGGGGTTACGGATTCGAATGTAAGCCTGTGCAATTTGATGCAGGACATCCATGCTTAAGTGTGGAGTGTCTTTGGGATGAAATGCCACTACTTCATGGTAGACGTACACGGAGTTTTTAGCCTTGCGGATGAAGCGGTTGTTCTGGGCAAATTCGTGTTTGGCTGTTTGGGTATCCGGTGTTGAGATGTTGTGGTAAATCTCCCAAACGTGTCCTTCGCTTTCTTTGTGTTTACTGTTTTGGATGTAGTCGATGACGTTAGCAGCGTATCCCTTGTTTTTAGCGGTGAGATTTTTGACGAACATTGCTTTAGAGGTCGTAGTAAAAGAGGTTTTGGATTTGGTGTTTGAGGTTAGGATTTTCTTTGATGACCGCCTTAAGGTAGTCGAGTAAGTTAGGTGGTGCTCTGAAAGCAGTAGATACGGCCTGCTCTAACTGGTAAAGGTTATGGTAAATGGTTTCACTGTCGATAGTGTTGTACTGGCCAGTGGCGTTAAGCTTGTATGTGATTTGGTTGATGTTGTTCCCAATGGCCCTGATCTGCCGTTCCAACGCCAGTGCTTGTTGGTCATCTGGCAGTATGTATTCCTGGTCGATGTAAGCAAAGGTGCAGGCTTTGATGAAGGAGCCCAGCTTCATCTGGTGTTGCCCAGCCAGCTTTTCCAGACGTTTGAATTCTTCCGGGCTGAACACCAACTCTTTCCGTTTGCCTTTGTACTGTGCTTTGTAATTTTTGAGGTAGATTTTCCGATACCGTCGTTTCAAACGCTCTACCTCATCGGGGGTAGCGTTTTCTGGCAGGTGGTGGGCAAGGTATTCTTTTAATGTCATTTACCGGTTATTAGGGGTAGGAATCCAAAGGAAGGGGCATCCCCTTCCGTGGCAAGCAGACTCACTTTGATTTATGGTGAGGCTGGCATTTGTTCTACGGGAATTTTTTCTTTGAAAATTGTTCCCGTATCAAATGCGTACTTGCTATTGAATAGTGATCTAAAAGATCGAATTCAATACAAAAATAATTAAAATATTACTTATAAGTGATTTTCCATGTCATTCACTATGAATTTTGAAGTACGGTTTTTTACGTATTTTTATCTCTTATATATTTTTGACATTGGTGAATGAGATCATAAAAAACCTACGGGCAATAACACGTTCCATTGTATTGCTCTCTGCAATTACCATTGCTATTGCCATAACTCCTGTGCCTACTTATCAAAAGGTATTGGACGAGTTGAATGCTTTAGAAGCAATTGACTATCACCACTATGAATATCTGGTTTACAACCATTTGCTAACAGAGCCTTATGTTTCAGAAAAAAGCACCACTTTTTCCAGCCAATTTTCCAAAACATATAGAGAGGTTGAACAGTATTTCAGGAGGTACAATTATCTTGATACTACAGAACACTACTATTTCGTACTTCCTACGCACTACTTTGTGCCAACAAAGAATAGTACCGTTGAGGAGCTTTTTCAGTTGTATACAGAGCCTGACACAATAATAATGGGCTACCCATGTGATAGCCTTAATGTCAAACACGCATTTGAAGAAATACGACAGAAGAATAAAACATTTGAACTGGATACTATTCCAAAGGTTATAAGGTCAAGCCTTGTTAAACATTATTTAAAAGATGATAGCAAGCTTATCAAGGGAGTATTTAAATCCAAAAGTATCGAACATAAATATGATGATTTACCTCATGTGGTTGACGGACCAATGACAAGGCTTGGCCATCCAAATGATATTGAAGCACCAATGGCTCTCTACCTATATGGTCTTGATGGAAATGATGTGACATACTTAAGATCCAATTATGAAATAGGTACTTGCTTTAAACGTGATACATTTTCAATGGCAGTGTCCTTTCTGGATATATTCTTCCCTGAATCTTATGAGGCACTTATTCAACGTCATGAAGGAAGGACAGAGTATTTCTCCAGTATTTTAATGTTTTGGGATGACATCAAAGATATGAATATTGCCAGAGCCAAAAACCACTTTAAACGGTTGATTGAAACCGAAAATAAGTCGTTAAGCCTCTTCGGCATCTCAATTTATGTCGATGCTGCATTTTATGCCTGTCCAATATTTATGTTTGTATTGGTCTCCTACCTTTTAGCCTATCTCATTCAGGTCAGAACAAAAATGGAAAATGAAGACGACATGACGTTAGATACCCCCTGGCTCCCTTTGTTTAAGGATGCTCTTAGCAGGGATATAACTAGAATAATGATTTACGCACTCCCTTTTGTAGCAAATGTCCTTTTATTATTTCAGGCACGTGGATATAGTGACTCAATTCTTGTTGGTGGTTTTATAACAGTAATCATTCTTGTAGTATCTTCTTATAACTTGAAGTATATTAAAGAGATTCGGGAAAAGTTATAGTATTCTTATTATACCACAACACACCTCTTTTTTCAATTCTTTAACAAAAGAATAATCTTATCACAGTTATCCGTACAATGGCCAATAATTTGTGTTGACTTTTTTGCACTTTTCTGATATAATGACAAGCCCAATTTTGTCAGGTCATGCGTAATAAATGATCGGAGCATTCCTTCTGGCCAGGAAGTAAAACAAAACAACAACCCAATTCTTAAATTTTTATTAAATCACCAATCTGTGGTGATGGTCTGCTTTGAGCAGCTTGCTTTCCGGCAATAATGGCCGGTGTCTATTTTCGTTTTATCTCCTAACTCAACGCTATTTATGGCATGGCAACTACAACCATCTTACTTAAAAGGGCAACATGTATTTAACGGAAAGTTTCTTCCTACACGATCCGTTAACCTGGTATTGGATAAGAAAGAGATTGAAAAACTTCAACATCAAATCTATCAAACCATTCTTAATCATGGCCCAATTGATGATTTAGCTGTATTTACCAACGATCAATTCCCCTTTGCCAAGGTATTTGTGCTGAACAACCTAAGTGAAGTAAAAAAGGAAGAAATGAGATTTTCCGGTATGTCCGAAGATGATATTGAAGCATTGAATTACGCAAAGGTGATGTTCGACTCTGAATACCCACACGACCATTTCATTTCCTAACGACCGCCATTGAAAAGAACCCTCACTCCTTCTCTGTTCCGGGAAATCCTTGGTGAGCGTGCCAATGGATGGTCGGACAGGGAATTACAAAGGGCCATCAACCAGCTGTATGAATTTGTTTTGATCTGTTACCAGTTGTACCGGCAGGAACACTTGTCCAAAGATTAGCACTCGTGTAAAATACTTTCGCTTTACACTTGATGCCTGATTCATTCTTTTGGAAGATGTTGCCCTTAACGGGCGGCGGAACATCGAGCTCAGGCAGATGTGTAAAGCACCGCCGTCCGTTTTGTGCATTAACCCAACTACAATGACATTTTCTTCTAATAAAAGTAGAGCCGTGGCATTGCTTCGCGTTTCTACTCCAGAACAACAATTACATGGAGAAAGCACGGAACTACAACTCCAACGTATTCATCTTGCTTCGGATAGGAATCGCCACCACATTACCAAAGTATTCGAAGAAGGGTATTCAGGTTGGCAAAGAGATTACCGGCCTGTATTGGAAGAAATGTTTGCTTACCTCGAACAGCATAAAGATGAAATCGATGCGGTTTACGTATACTCTATTGACCGGTTTACCCGTAAAGGAACACACAGTTATGTGGAGTTAAAGCGAAGACTTTTGGCATTAGGTATCCAACTGATTGATACTACTGGTATCATTCAGCCTGAGCAAAATACATTGGCCGACCTTGGTTTTGAATACGAATGGTCTTCTCGATCACCAAGCAGGTTAGCGGAGCATTTAAAGGCTGAAATTGCCTACGAGGAAATCACCACAATGCAAACACGTATGATCGGCCAGGAAATCAGATTGGCTCAACAAGGTTATGTGGTACGTGGAGCCAACATTGGTTACAGAAACATGAAAGTAGAAGATGAATTGGGCAAGAAGAAAACCATCCACATTCCTGATCCTGATGAGGCACCCTGGATCAGAGCCATTTTTCAACTCAGGGAAGAAGGTTTGTTAAGCGATAAAGAAATTTGTGTTGAGGTCAATGCGATGGGATTTCGTACAAGAAAGTTTCCTGTGCGTAACCGGGCAACGGGGCAATTAAATGGTTTCCGTGGAGGAAAACCATTGACACCAAAAATGTTGCAACGGTATGTATGCAACCCTATTTATTGTGGCATAAAAGTAGAGAAGTGGACCAACAACCAGCCGGTAAGGTGTCCATTTGAAGGCTTGGTAAGTATTGACACTTTTAACAATGCCAATCGAGGTAAAATAACAGTGATAGAATTAGCCGATGGCACATTTAGTATCAGTCGCACCGCAATAGCTTCTAAAGACATGAAAAACTCTACCTATCCATTCCGTCATGTTGTTCAATGCAAAGACTGTAACAAACAACTGCACGGCTCTGCCTCAAGGGGCAAAACAGGTAAGAAATACCATTACTATCATTGCAAGAAAGGGCATGTCCGTATACGCCAGGCCGAAATGCATCAAAAGCTGAAATCATTTTGTCAATCTTTTCACCTCACCCCTAAACGTGTGCCATTAATAGATCAAATCATCAGGGATGTTTGGGAGGAAAAGCAAGAGAGCATGGAAAAACGACAGAACATTGCTCAACAAACAAAGACAGAGCTTTTAACACAGCAACGGGTTCTGCTGGACAAAATCATTCATGTACGTTCTGAGGTGGTTCAGCGTAAGTTGGAAGAGCAAATAGAAACGTTACAGCAACAAGTGGAAGCAATCCCTAAAGAGGAAAAAGCACCTCAGCTAAAAGTAACTCAAATTGAGGACTTTATTACCTACATCAAAACAGTGGTCGAACACCCTGATAAAATGCTACTATGTGGCTTGAGTATGCGGCTTACCGAGAAAATATGGCAGATGTTTTTTGAGGAATTGCCAACCTACGAAATTATAGCTGGTCGAACCCCAGAATTGTCGCATGGAATAAGGCTTTTCTCCCCATCAAAAGTGCCCGAAAATAATTTGGCAGGCACGATTAGATTAGAGTGGAACTATTTATGTGAATTTATTCGTGAGAACCTGCCCTTGTTTAAAGCTTTACACCTTCTATTCAATAAGGTAAAGTAGAGAAGCATCAACTATTACTTCATGGAATACTTTTACTCCTTAAAGGTCTCAACAGAGCACAAAACAGGCGGCATAGTTCGCCTTCTGTTGAGGGTATTCCTTAATAGTTGATGCAGCGGCTATGTCGCCTGTTTTTGCATTAACATTTTTTCATGGACTACCTGTTAAATCCAATTGATTTATCGGAGAGAAATTATAAAGTAATGGGGCAACTTCTCAATACTGGAACACTTCAACCAGTAGACCCAATGACCATTCCCGATTGGTTAAAGGACAAAGCTATTGTAAGGAATATGACTACCCTGGAAACCTACTTTTTAGACAAGATCTCCTATTCAATGGTGGAGTGCCATGCAAGGAATGGGAAAAAGGAATAAAACTTAGTCCAGTAGGACGTGGCTTTATGGATGTTCCCATCGCTTGCCCGGATAAGTTGATGTGGTCATGAAACTGAACGGAGTGAATTTCAATGGCCTCTTCAACCGTGTGTTGGCTTTCCGCTTTAATCTCGTAATGCAGTGCCTTTTCTTTTTTTGGTTCTTTGTTTTCTTTGGGGCACCTCGAAAAGAAAAAAAGAACTTCCCGGGAGGGTATTGTAGCCCTTCGGGAAGTCCATCGTTATAACAGGGGCTTGTTACAACTCGAACGATAAAATTTGCTGGTCGAGGTCTGCCTTCTTGGTTTCAAGCAATCCCCTTAAATGCTCCGACAGTAACCCGATCAGGTTGGAGTTGAAGGTGCTAAACTTCTTTTCCTCACTGTCTTGAATGATGAGTTGGCAGCTATCAGAAGCGGAGAAGGAAAAGGTTTTCAGGTTGTTCAAGGTGTCTACCACCATTTCCCTTTTACCGATTACTCCACGCAACTGCTCTACCTTTTGCATCCGTTCGTTGATGTCGGGTGTTGCTTTTACCTCTACTCCATTTGGTTTGGGTGGGGTTTTGGTAGTTGAAGTTGTTTTGCTTGCGGGGGCCTTTGTGTCTGCGGCTCCCCCTGTTCCATTGGCTTTCGTTTTTGTTGCCATGATACTTGGTGTTTATAATTAAACATTAATGAATTCAACATTTTGTTTATTCATTTCCAGCTCACCGAGGCTCGCTCGAAATAGAAAAAGAGATAGAAAAATCTCTTAGGCCGCCCATTTCCTCTAGCGTTGGCCCGCAAGTATTCAGGTCATCTTTTTTGGTACAAAAAAGTGAATGAACGCGGAGCGCCTTGTACTTGCGTAGGGATGGATGGGAGGGGTATCTTAGCCTAAGAGATTTTGATAGCGATGTGCGTGGGATGGTGTGCATTGAATGTTTAATTCAATGGTTATTTTTTTCCATGATAAAGGCAGCAGCTTGTTCTGCTTTCCGGGATGCTTTGAAAATAAAGCGGGTATCATTGGAAAGGGTATGGAGCCAACTTTGGATGTAACTGGTGTTGTTGGAAATGGTTTTGGTAAAACCAAGGTGCGTGCAAAGGAAAGCTGCGGTGAGTTCTGCCACCAGCTCTTCCAGGGCGTATTTGGGAGAGCCAAAGGTGTTGATGATCTCCCGGTCTAACCGGGTATGGTGACCGGTCCAGTGGGCTAATTCATGGAGGGCTGTATTGTAAAAGTGTTCTGTGCCTTTGAATTGGTGAGCCAAAGGCAGTTGAATAACATCTTTTACTGGAAGGTAGCAGGGTTGTTGGTTGGCTTTGTAGTCGATGGTAGCACCAGTGCTTTGAATAAGCCGTTCGGCTCTTTCATCTTTTTCCAGTGCTGTGGGTATAACAGAAGTTTCGTAGTGATAGCACTTCTCCGGCAGGCCGGTAGTTTGAAAGACGTTGAATACGTTGTAGTATTTCAAGATGGGAATGCGTTTGATACCCAACTTTTTGATGCGTTCTTTTGACATCGTCTTGATGATTTCAGGATCATACTTTTTCCCTTTTTCATCAACAAAAAGGGTTTTGTGAAAGTAGATGCGGGTGGCTTTCTCGCCTTTTTGGATGGCTCCACCTTGTTGCTTGATCTGCAAGAAGGTAAGCCAGGCGTTTTTCGCATACCGGCGTTCAGTGGTTTCAAGACTGAGCAGGAGCTGGTTGATCCCGGTGTACCTTCGATTGGTCAATGCGTTGTAGGCTGGTTGACCATCTTCACCCAAGCTTACCCAGGTACGGTTCCACTGGGTTTGGTGAGTTTCGAGCAAAGAAATGATTTTAGCGGTGACTTCTTTGTAAAGGTCAGCGTTGGACACTTTTTTTGATGTTGTCGTTTTCATAGTGTTTGAGTTTAAGAATGAAACACCGCCTCATGTACCCGAAGCATGGGAGATAAAAGCAAGGAGGAATGACGGTAGGAGGAAATTCCTTGCTTTTTTCGGGCGAGGGTAATCTTTGCGGTGAGTTCATGCACTCAACACGAAAACCTGCACATCAGAAATTAGTGGGCAAAATGGATTTTAGGTATATTTGATTAAATCAAAACTGATTGCTTATAGAGCGACGATAAATGACATAATAATATAGAAGCGTTAGCTTTTATTCCCAAGTCGGAAACTGGTAATTTTCAATTCACAGGGGTAAAAGACTAATCGCTCACGTATAGCGTGGGCTTAGTCTGTTTGTGGATAGGTATACCAGTACCTCGACTTGGATGGGCTACAGTTCCACGCTACTTTTTTTGTTTTACCTGGTTTTGGAACTGAACCGCAACACTGAAAACCATGAAAAAAACAACGCGGTTTATCTTATTCTTTCTCCTTTTAACAATTCATCACTTTACATTCTCCCAGTGCCAAAACTTTGAGTGGGCTGATCATCCCGATAGTGAAAACGAAGAAATTGGTTATGATTTAATGACTGATGATTCAGGGTATGTGTATATGACCGGAATATTTGGGAATGGTTCTGGCAATGGCATTATTTCCTTTGACAACCACACACTAGCAAGAAACGGCATTACCTCTACCATGTTTCTAACTAAATATGATAACAATGGCAATGCTATTTGGGCAAAGAAACCCGATGTAGGGACGGCAATTGGAACGGGTGAAATTCACATTGCACCAACTGCTTCTGGAAACATCATTGTAGCTGGCACTTTTAGAAATTCTGTATCGTTTGATGGGATTAGCCTAAATAACGGCGGGGATGATGATATTTATTTAGTGGAGTATGACACCAATGGCAATGCACTTTGGGCATTAAAAGCGAGTGACGGGAACGTAGGTGCCGGTGGCTCAATTAAAGTGTATGATGTTGCGACTGATACTGCTGGTAACATTTATGTTGCCGGAAACTTCACTCGTAGTTCTACTACGAATGGTCCTTACTTGTTTTTTGATACCATTCAACTGTATGGTGGTTTGAGCGAATCTATGTTTCTTGTGAAGTACGATTCGCAAGGCAATGTGCTTTGGGCAAAAGGAGGCAGTGGAAAGATCAATGGTAACAACCTGGTTTTAGATAATATGGGCAATGCCTACCTAACAGGTTGGTATGATGTAATTCCCAATTTTGCTACTATTTCCATCGGAGATTCTTCCTTCTCTATTTCAGGCATTAGTTATGCTGTTTCAGAGATGTTTACTGCAAAGTTTAATGCTGCTGGAATTACCCAGTGGATTTATCATTATGGTACAAGCACCAGTAACAATAGGAATTACGCAGGCGTTGGCATCACCATTGATGAGGATGATAATTTGCTGATGCTTGCCCATGTATCTACCAATCCATTAACTGCTGAAGTACGAAAATTGTCCTCCATAACTGGAGGTTTGCTATCTACATTCACAGGTTACAACATGGCCTTGAACCGTCCACAAGTGATTGGCTCCAAAGCCTCTGATCATTTCTTATTGGGAGGAAGAGGATATTTAGACAAGTATGATTTGAGCGGTAATGGGTTATGGTCTCTCCCCATCACCGGAACCGGAGTTATGACAGCTCGAAGTGTTGTGGAAGATCATGAATCAAACATTTACACCTGTGGAAGTTTTACTACTGGCGGGCTGATTATTGGATCTTCCACCTTGCCGCACAACAGCAATATCGCTTCAAGTTATCATGACATTTATTTAGCTAAAATTACTGTTCCTGTCCTACCTCCTATTGCTGATGACATTTCATATTGCTTTGGAGATACAGGAATAGTATTGGTAGCTGAAGGTGAACACATCAAGTGGTATGACGATGTGCAATTGACCCAATTACTACATGAAGGTGATACGCTGATTCCAGGGCAAAGTGCTGTAGGTACTTATGTGTATTACTTAACTGATAGTATCAATGGTTGTACAAGTACTCCCCAATCGGCAACGTTGACCATTCACCCACTGCCTATCGCTCAAATTACTGTGGTGGGTAATTTGTTGATTTCATCGCCTGGAGACATGTATCAATGGCTGTTGGACGGAGATTCGATTGTTGGTGCGAATGGGCAGCAGCATACAGCTGTTGCTACCGGTAGCTACTCCGTGGTTGTTTCTGACACGAATGGGTGTAGTGCTGTTTCAGATACTGTTTATGTTGTTGTGACTGGAATTGATGAAAGTGAAAGTTTTGGGCGAGTGAACATTTATCCCAACCCTACTACTAATGAGTTTTCATTGAGTTTGGAAAGTGATTTTTTGGGAGAGGTGGTTGTTAAGATTTGGGATGTGCAGGGGCGATTGATGGAAACAAAGGTGTTTGAAAAGGATGAAAAAGAAGTAGTAATTGCAATGAATATTATTGAGTTAAAGCACGGAATTTATTGGGGTGAAGTTAATTTGGGGGAATTTGTGACAACATTTAAACTGGTTAAACTTTAACCCTAATTTTGAGAAGCCGATATATTATATCGGCTTCTCTTATTTACCTAACACAACCAAAATCCAACAATCGCTCTATAGATAACAACCGTATTTTTACTATCTTGCCTTTACTTAAAACAAAGCTACAATCAAACATTCTTAATGGGAGAAAACCGAAGAGATAGAATCGGACAAACTAACATTGAATACATTAAATCTGCTAGTATTTTAACTGAAGCCAAAGGCTTCATGGAAGCTTACGATTTTACTTTAAATCCTTACTCTGGGTGTTCATTTGGCTGCAACTATTGCTATGCAGCTTTTTTTGCTAGATCATTTGATTTGAAAAACAATTGGGGTCATTGGCTAAAAGTGAAAGAAAATGCTCTGCATCTTTTGATAAAAAAACGCCAAAAGCCACTTATAGATAAAACCATTTATATCTCAAGCGTAACGGACCCATATCAGCCAATAGAAAAAGAAATTAAGCTAACACGTGATATCCTCACTGAATTACTTCATTATCACAAACCACGGATTGTTATCCAAACAAGAAGTCCACTTGTAATAAGAGATATTGATTTATTCAAGCAGTTTAATGCAATTCAAGTGAATATGACTATTACCACTGATAATGAAAATGTGAGAAAAGCTTTCGAGCCACTGTGCCCTTCAAATGATTTGAGGCTTAAAGCGATCAAAGAAGTGGCTGATGAAGGAGTGCAAACTTGTATCACAATGACTCCCCTTCTGCCGGTTTACAACGAAGATTTATTTATAAACAAACTCCTAGAAACAGGAGTGAAAAAATTTATAGTACAGCCATTTCATGCTAATAAAAGTAGATTCATTGCAAGTACAAAAAAGGATGCAATAGAACAAACTAAGCAAATGGGTTGGAATCAATCTAGATACGATGAAGTAGTAAAACTGTTCAAAGCAAAATTACCCTGGCTAGGTGAAGGCAAAGAAGGTTTTGCACCTATCTAATTAAATGGAGGAAGAATTAAAAAGCTGGTTAATTAATGAACAGGATCATTTGGATGAAATCATTGCAAATGCAGCACATGCATACTATGGTAAACATGAAGGGCATGCTAATTTTCAATACGATCTGAAACAATGCCATATTGAAAGCTATAATTTAGTAAATGGTAAAGACCTATGTTATGATAGACCCAATACGGCACTTGCCTATTCACTTTGGTATCATCCAAGAAGAGTAAATACATTCTTATCCTTCTTTATTGAAAAAATACTTGCACATGAAGGACAACACATAGAAGTCTTTGATTTAGGTGCAGGCACTGGTGCTATTCAATGGAGTTTAGGGCTGATTTATGTGGGGTTAAAGCGTTTAGGGAAAACACCACCACGGATTACGGTCATTAATATTGATACAAGTCCATTCATGCTTCATTACAACAAAGAGTATTTATGGGGGAAATTTTTGGAGATATATCCTGAAATTGATGATGATTTTATAATTGAGTATGAGGTCAATTCATGGAATAATAAGAGAGATTTAGAAACCTCCAACCCAATTTTAGTTGCGAGTTACTTATTTGAGGCTACAGACAATAAAGAGGAAATTGCCAACGACTTCGAAGGGCTGGTGGAAAAATACAAACCAAACACTTTGCTTCTTCTCACTGCATATCAGTCAGAAAAAATAAAGCTCTTGTTAGAACTTGAAAACACTTTCAAGAAGCAAGGGTTCGAAGCACAAAGCATTGGCAAATCAAATTTGCTTTTTGATCATTCCCTCAAGGCAGTTAACAAAATAAGGCAAGAGTTGGGAACATCATTCGGAATTTCTGCCCTAAAACGAGGAGCTTCTTGGATTGACAAAAGTTACATTGGGCTAATACTTCAAAAACCGCAATCTGAACTTGCATTTTCTTATGATAGTGAAACGATTTCTCATCTCAAGATTTTTAACCCTCCAATTACTGTACGGCGAGAAATTACATTGAACGAGAAACAAAAGCAGGCTGCACAAAACGGAGATAGCCCTGCTGTTATTGTAGGGTCAGCAGGTTGCGGCAAAAGCATTGTGATAACTGAAAAGGTTAAAAATATAGTTGAGCAATATGACTATTCTGTGGATTTAAAAATCTTAGTAACCACTTATAACAAGGGATTACTGGAAAAGCTAGCGGAATGGTTGATAGATCTATTGGATAAAAATAAATACACCATCAAATATGATTTGAACTATCATGGTTATTCCAATAAATCGAGTCACTTCATTTTCAATGGATCAAAACACACTAACATTAGATTACTGCATTTTGACATGCTACCCAAATACCTTGGTAAGGTTAAATACAATGGGCTTGTAAGCGTTGGGCAACATCATGACCTTTTAAAGGGGATAATTGACAAAGTAAAACATGAAGAAAGTATACAAAATGATCAATACGATAATATTTTGAATCCAGATTTCTTGTTTGAAGAATATCATAAAGTTATATATGGATTAGGCGTGGGGATTGCCAAAGGAGAGGAAAACTATTTAACTGTAACCCGAACAGGTAGGGGAAACAATCCTTCTTTGCAAAAAAATAGTGTTAGAAGAAAGTTGGTACTAAAATGCCTTACTTCATATGCAGAGCGAATGCATAATGAAAACATCCAAAGCTTTACTTTGCGAAGACAGTACCTTCACGCTAAGTTAAAATCAGAAGAGCTCAAACCCAACTACGATTATATATTAGTTGATGAGTTCCAAGACTGTACAAATGCTGATTTTGAGATTTTTTATTCGATGATAAAAGACCCTAACCAATTTACGATAGCTGGTGACCTTGCTCAATCTATTCACCTTGGAACAGTTGCAAAAATCCCAAGGGACGAGAGAATGGACAGAAGACAGTTTTACAGGCTTGAAGGTTCATATAGGCTGCCAGTAAGAATAAGCGAATGTATTAGAAAGTTATCAGAAGCTATTGTTAAGCGATATGGAAATGACGAAGGGGTAACAAGTATCAATCCCTATAAAGGAGCACCCCCAGGGTCAAGACCAATTGCTGTTTTTGGCGAATCAAATAAAGAAATTACACAAAAGGTTTTAGCAATTTTTCAACAGTACAAATTGTACGATTTAAACAAAATCACAATTCTTGAGGAAGATAATTACCTACATGATGCTATTCTAAAGGAAAAAATTAATGTTGAAACCGACTCCATCTTAAGCCTAAAAGGTCTTGAAAAAGAATGTGTGCTGTGGTCAACACAGGCACCTTTAGAATTTGAGAATGAGGTTTTTGAATTTATTTATACAATTCTAACGAGAACATCTTGTGTTTTGATAATTGCATTAACAAATGAAACCCAAAGCACTTACAAGAAAATTCTCGGCTTGTTAAATAAAGACCGTTTAATTATGTGGGACAAAGTAACAGAGGAAAGGTTTGATACATTTTGTGAGGAATATGAAATGGCTACCGTTCAAGATGAAGAATGATTTCCTTTTAGTTAGTTGCTGTAACTCACATAGGCATGAAAAATTATTCCAAGGCAAAAGAATACTTGAACAAGTATCTTAAAATTGATCCAAATTCTTTGAGAATAAAGTTTAACATTGTAAAGCCTTATTCATACTTACCATCCACAATTTCTTGTTTTATTTTTTCTGGAAGCAACCTATCAAAAACATGATAGTATGCATGATGAAGTACTCGGTAACCTCCTTCATCTACATCTCCAAGAAACTTTCTAACATCTTCTACGCTTTCGTAATTCAAGGGCTGGTGAAAGAAGCTATTGAACTCCTCTAAAGTCTTAAAAATGAACATAAGATCTTTTAAACTTACAGTTATAGCTTCATTCTCATCAACATTGTTTACTGCACGATCTATTCGTTCTCGAATACTACTATTTTGTCCCATTATTTTCTTTTTACAAACTTAGTAGTTTCAAAATCTAATTTCACATCACCTTTGATTACATATTCTATTGACTTTGTAATTGAATTTCTCACTACTTCAATTACACTAGCATCTACTTCAAACTCAACATAGTTTTGCCTCGTTCCATTGTCTATGTGTAGAATTTAATCATCAACAATACGCTCCTGAATATTTGTCAATGTTTCTTGCAACCAATTCAGGGCTTGATCATTGTATTTGGTTCTATATGAATCTAGCAATTCTCTTTGTAAGCCTGTTAACTCTCCATCAAAAGTACCTGCTAAAACAATCTCAAACCCTTCTGTAAAATGACTAACTCCATTGACTTCTGTCGCTTCTTTCAACTTCTCTTTGGCTCTGGTATGTTGTCTCGTCAAAGTGTAATAAGTAATCAATTGGTTGTAGGGAATTTGGCTATTGTCGACAGTGAGTAGTTTTTTAAATGATTTTTCAGCCTTTTTATACTTTTTAATGTCAAAGTACAGCCACCCAAGATCATTTAAAATATAAGGGTCATTTTCATCAATCTTTAACCCTTGTTCGTAAAAGTCAATTGCTTTATCATACCTTTTACGATCATTGTACTCCAAATGTCCTAGTGTGAAGTAAGCTCTTGCATTTGGTGTTAATCCACATGATCTCAGTAAGCATTTTTCAGCTTCATTAAGGTCATGGCAATTATAATAAGCCTCTCCCAAGTATATTAATAATTCGTAATCATTCGACTCTTTTCTTACTGGTTCTAGTAGTTCGATAATTTCCTTACAGTTTTTGACTTGGTCTAATTCATAACTTTTTGTTAGCAAGGCAACTGTGAAATATGGATCTATACTGATAGCCTCTTCAAGGTGTTCCCATGCTAGTGAAGGATCTACCTCATTGTAATGATTGAATAACTCTAATTGTAGCCACTTGTTTCGATTGTCCTGACTCAAGGCCTTCATATATAACTTATCTGCAAGTGCCCAATTTCCTTCTTCGGTAGCTAAAACTCCATTTGCAGTTAACACATACGTATCATCAGCTTTCTCAGAAGAAATTTGATTTAAAACCTTTCTCGCACTTTCAAGTTCACCATCAAAGACAAGTTTCATTGCCTTCATGCTTTGTAAATAAGTATCCTCAGGGTACTTTAAAAGCAACGAATCGTAATAAGAAGTCGGAATCTCTACTGCATTTGTTATGTACTTATCAATTTCCTTTAGTTCTTCGTTACTCAATCTTTGACTTTCCGCTTTCATTGGCAGTAATGATAATAAGGCTATAACAATGATGAATCTTACCATCGCATCTTGTGTCCATTTTACTCATCTTAAAGTTATTCATTTTATTTAACTTAAATGGAGATAAGAACTTCCTTGTTTAATAACCCACCTTAACATTAACAGTTGGGTTACTTATAATCTTTTCACTTACAACCTCAGTTGCTCCCTTATCAATCAACTCTTTATAGTACATCTCAACTGCCTTATATGGCGATGGTCCTAATTCCATTGTTGCCTGAAGATGTCTCGACATTTGTTCAAAAGTTGACAACTCATTAAACTGTTCCTTGGTAATATTGGCATAAGGAATCTTCTCATTCCTTAAAAGAATATTCTGATACTCTTTTTCATACTGTTGTTGGAGTTCATTAATACTTAAACTCCCTACTTGAGGAACGCCATCTCCTACATAATAAATACCTGTTGTCTTTGAGTAAACATGATCTGGACTAGTATATATGCGATGTTCAATTTCACGAAACGTCTTTGTTTGCGATATTAATTCAGTAGCTTGATATGCGAACTCTCCACTTCTAGACCCTGTTCCCCAAGGACTCATTGATGGATTTTCTGGGTCAACCGGCTGCATAAAACGATGGAACATTTCTTGTCGCGTTCTTACAAGCTCAGCCTCTTCCCAAGTAATTTTGTGTTCCGATTCTCTTCGAAAATCAGCTTCTACCTGTGCTTGATTCACCTTATATTCCTCAACATTTCGCCTAAAAGGAACATTGCTTGGTGGCAATGGCGGGCGTCGCCCCTCTAATCCTTCTATTTCAACAGTACCAATTGGTGAATTATGTGAGAAATGGTAAACACTCAATGAAGGGTACTTGGGAGCCAAAGGATCCACCGCAAAAAATCGTCCAATCCTCGGATCATGCATGCGGTATTTGTAGTTGACCGAGTTGCCAGGCCCTTTCACTTCATCATCCTTCTCCTGCCCTTGAAAACCGTATCGATAAAACTCAGAACTACCATTCCTCCCAACCATCTGCATTCCGAAAGGATAGTAATCGGAGATTTGAATACTTATTTAGCAACCCTTTACCTCAACGGCCGTCTTATAGTAAAGTACCAAAATGTTTGAACGAGAATTTGAGTTATTTGAGGAAATCAAGAGGCTAAAATATGGAAACAATGTTGTTGCCTTTTTTCCAAAGAGAGGTCGTGACCCCCAATTAGTAGCTAAAGCATATTATGCAGAAATCCAAACCTGTGAGATTATCATAGGGAGGCCCTATGTTAGATTTAAAAAAACATCTTGCACCACTGAATGGCCAAAGGTAATGGCTGATACTTATGGCTATTTTGTAGAGAACATTATCGATATTGTTAGAGTTCCTCCCCGATACGCAAACTGATCCCAACCTTGAAAAACACCGTTTTTTTACTTATTTTAGCTTTAACTAATAAGTAACAAAACGGACACCCCTCAACAATACTATTATGATGCCCGGTTCGGGTATGAATGCGCTGGTCTGGTGGGTGGATGTGCGCTTCGTCAAAGTGATTTTAAAAGTGTCCGTGCTCGATCTGTCACCAAAGAAGATGGTCCCTTTATCTGCCCGGATTGTTTTTCAGATGCCGTAATAAAAAAGTGTGCTGATAAGGAGGATCATTTCGCTCATCATCATAGAGCCAGGGTGACTCCGATTGCCCTAAAGTCTGAATCAGAGCTTCACCACGAATGTAAAACAGCTATTTGTCGTGAACTACAAGCCAGCTTCCCAGAGGGTAACTGGGAAACGGAAAGAACGATACCAGCAAAACCTGAAATCGGAATTCCCGAATTGCGACCTGATATTAGTGGACGAATCAACAAGAAGGCTATTGCCATTGAAGTTCAGGCAAGCACCCTCACGGTGAAACAAATCCTAAGAAGGACAGCCTACTATTCTGCTAGGAAATGTGCAGTTCTTTGGGTAGTTCCGCTAAGAGAAGAATTTGGAGGTGAGCTTTTTCGTCCTCGGTTAATGGAGAAGATTTTTCATCGCATGTATTATGGCCGCGTCTATTATTGGACTTCTGGTAATGGCGCAAACCTTCACGCTATTCATTTCGATATTGCCACACGACATATTGAGCATAAAGAATGGTATAACGAATACGGTGGTCTTGAATCTGGTGGTGGATTTGATAAGCCATATAAGGTGATTAAAAAGCCTAACCCGTACGATTACGATATTAGCATAGTTGAAGATTTTAAGTATGAAGATCGTGACGAATTTGCTTTGGATCATGAAAAATTCTTAATCCCCAGGTGCCTGATCTTTATGGATAAACTCAAAAATTGGTGGGAAGATTTTTAAGACGATTCTTTCGGTGGCTTCTTTTTCTTTGTCTTCCCAATATCATTTAACTCTAACTTAAACACTTCGTACATCCTTTTCGAAATCACAAGCAGTATCATCAGAAAAAGGAACAGAAAGTAATAAGTGAAAAAGTGAATTAATACCTGCACAAGCCAACAATCACTGATTAATGTTGCCAAAATCAAAACAATAGACAAAAGGCACAAGAGAATCGAATAGGTAATCTGTGCGACAAATTCTTTTGCAAATTCCGTAAACCGCTCACTTTCTTCGTACTTTTTCGCTTTATCAACCACTACCACTATCAAGCTAAAAAAGAGCCCGACGAAAATTGCCAGAGCCGCAATCAAAGCTTCGATCAAGTCTTTCTCAATGAACTTGGAAAACCAGCAAAGTGCACCAGAAGCTAATATTGGGAGAATATAGAAAGAAAGTATATCCGTAAAATCCTTCTTATTCGTGTGCTGACTGGTCAGGGACTTACGGGCATCCTTGATAATTTCCGATACATCTATCTTATACGACATTTTAACTTGTGGTGTATCCTATTTCTATTTTCATTTTGTCCAAAAAACTTCTACAATACTCATCCAATTTCTCATGATTTGGGTGGTCCAAATCATTCCTATACACATCCCTTTCATCAAGGTAGTACGACGGTGCCAACTGAAAGTTATTAGAAGCCTTGCCGGTAGCCTTCTTCCCAGCGTGCTCAAACTCCACTAATGTTTCTGTACTGTCATCCATCCCAATATCTGAAAGAAAATCAAGTTCTACCAATCTAGGAGTGACACCAGACATGTAATCCTTTAATTTTTGTCGGTAGCCAGGTATTTTGTTAAGTCCTTTTATATGCACCTCTATTGTAATTGGCTCATCCATGTAATCTAACTGCAAAAAACTCTTTGCACGATCGTTGTCAATGCTACTCCTGCGAAGTGTTACTTTTCGAATAATACCTTCATCTTTCAGTTTCTTTTCGGCTTCTTTCGGCACATGCTTGCCTGCAATCAGCGAGTAATCTGTGTTATCTGCTACGAATTTTCGCAAGTGAGATATAAAAACATCTGATACACTACTCGACGCCAAACTCTGCATAATCAATAGCCCAACATTGCTATCACTGGGGATCCAAAACAAAAAGTAATATGGTATTGATTGTACTGAATCTAATGGCACCTGAAACCCATCTTCATCTTTAATCTTATCTCTTTCTTTTATAATGGTCCCGATCCCTGTCACTCCCCCATCTACTGCACCACTAATCGTCCTACTTCCAGAACCGAACACAACACGTTCAGAATCCAATGCAATAGCTTTATTTCTATTTACATCAACATAAAACATCTCGTCAAATGATTGAATGTACCGTTTGAAGAATTCCGTGAATGCTAGTACGTTGTCATCATCATCTGCATCGGGAATTTTAAAAAAATCATCAAAACCAACATAAGCACTTTCATTGCTTACCCTCTTATTTTTTTCCTTTATTCTTATTGTAAATACATCTAATTTCACTTCGTGAGCCATGATTGTTTTTTTAGGGGTTATGTATTGACAAAGTACGATTTTTTTTAACACAAAAGACACCCGTAATAACCCCGTCTACCCCAGTGGGTGAAACATCTCCAAATCTTCCCTCAATTCGTCCGTCATATACATCTCCTCGTACCGTTCTGTACTGGACAAAAACTTATGACCAGCCAAGCGTTGGGTCTTTCGTAGATCGTATTCTTTCAGCCAATGGGCAATCACGCTTGCCCTGATTTGCTTCGCGCCATAAGTAAGGTCGGGGTACATGGTCTTTAGCCGCTTCATGAGTGATTGTAACACTCCATGAATATGATCCGATTTCCCAGTGCTCACAATGAAAAATCGGCTCTCTTTGTTCGCCTCCAATAAAATGCGCTCACGAGTTTGGTAAAGGTATGTTTGAAGGTCGTAGATCTGTTCGGGGTCAAGCGGTAAGACACGGCTGTTACTACGCATACATGAGGGAATAAAGATGCTCAGTCGATCAAGATCGAGGTGGTGCAATTCAATCTTTGCCATTTCGCCCGTGGTTATGCCCTGGAAGACCAATAAACCTACAATGATCTTATAAAGCATATCGGTAGAGGTAGCCGTTGGATAGTCGCGGTAAAGCTGGTGGAGGTCTTCTAGGGCAATGATATCATGCAGCACCCCGCGACGAATGCCTTGTAGTTTTTCCTTGATGTTTTTGATGGGGTTACTCCTACCCTCACCCGTGAAGATCAGGTAAGAGAAATAATGATCCAGTGAATTGAGGTGCTGGTAGATACTTGATTGCTCGTTGCCTCGATTAGCAAGATGGCGAATGTAATCCATGATGCCCCGGTGGGTGGGTTCGTCCATTGAGATGGCCGTACCCATCGCCCAACGTTGGAAGCGCTGCACATTTCTTTCATTGAGATCAATGGTGTGGCTACTGTGGCGGTGCTGGTATTTGAGGTAGTCGCAAAAATCTAACATTTCAATCGGTGGTTAGGTGGGTGTATATTTGGGTACTGTCAAGGCTCTTGTGGCCGAGCATGATGCGAATGTGCTTGATGTCCATGCCGCTTTCTAAAAGGTGACTGGCGATGGAATGCCGAAGGGTGTGCGGGGTAGCGTTCTTTTCAATGCCTGCCTTTTTGACCAGTTGCCTGATGCGTACATACATGCTCTCTTTACTCATGCGCTGACCTCGGTAGCTTAAGAAAAATGCTTCGGGGTTTCCATCCCTCTGCCACTTCGGTCGGGCATGTTCGAGGTAGTCAGAAAAGCTCTGTAAGGTCTTTTTCCCGAACGGCACAAAGCGTTCGGTTGCCCCTTTCCCCTTGCGTACGTGCACCAGTTGTTTGTCCAGCATGATGTCCTCTACGTCTAAATGCCATGCCTCATTTTTTCTAAGGCCACAGCTATAGAAAATGGAAAGCAAAGTACGATCGCTGATCGTATGGACTGATTCGTATTCGTGATGGGTTTGAATATCTGCTGCGGCAAACATGCGTTTGACCTCATCTATGGTTAAAATGGTGATGGCTTTTGTATCGGGCTGTTCCCGCTGGAGCATGATTTCAGGCATGACTAATCCGGCATTCTGTCGGGCATACCGGAAGAACAAAGTGATGGCCTGAATGTGCTTGTTAATCGCATTAACGCCAAGTGCGGTGCCACGTTGCCGTTGGTTTGGGCGTTCGCAAAGCTCGTTGTAATAATGGTGTATCTCCATTGGGCTTATGTCCTGTAAAATGGTAATATCGCATTGCTCGAAGTGATGGAGCATTTCGCGAATATGCACTGGTAATCCTTTCACGGCCTCGATACAGTACCCTAATGCTGAGAGCCACTCACCGAATCCTTGAAGAAGGCTTTCGTATTGCGGTGTATTAATGGTCAAGTGTTTCATGAGGTGCTATTTATTGGTTCGACGTTCCACCGCTGGCAGTATCGTCGTAAAAAGTGCCGCAGGGCTTCGACCAGTTCACCCCCTTCGGTGTGACTGATCTCCAAACGTATGGACAGCTTTTGAATGAGTTGCCGAAGGTTCTTGCCACAGCAAACACTTACGCTTTGGCGCAAACTGCGTTTGTTTTCTCGATGCTCCACTCGAATCGTTATGCGCGGTGAAGATGTTGCCAGCAACTCAGGGTACAAATGCCCCACGATGGTCAGGTGCAACTCACCATGTTCAATTCGGTTTTCCATGCCTGCGATATTTGCATCGTCGATGTTCATTTTTTCTTCTGTTTGTTTGTCTAAAAATCACACTATGTGTGTGACAGGTTTTTCATCAATTTTCTTACTATAAGATACTGATTTTCAGCGGCTTACTCACCATCTTATTCGTCTTTATTTATTAACACGTTATTCACCTGAAAGTGTTGATAACCAAGGGATTCATCCCGATCAAAAGCACACGACACGCCTGTACTTTTGAGTCGGCATCTTGGGGTTACTACCGGATGCGTTCCTGTCCTTTCTTCTCCTTCTTTTGCTCCTGTTTCTGTACCTGTTCCTTCTCCTGTTTTTTCTCTTTTGTCTGCTCCTTTTTCTTCGGCTTCTCAATACCTAGCTCTGCCTTCAACTCTTCCACCAATTCGGGCTTCTGTTCCAGTACGATCTCCCTTCTGACATTTCGTACCCTTCCGTAAGCAATCTGCGCGTCAATCGTTTTTCCAAAAAGGGCTTTTCCGTCTTTTGATCGAAACGCCTGGTAAAACACTTTTTCTTCCACGTGTTCTACCTCCCTTGTAATCACCATGTACGCCACCTCCTCCCCCCTGTGATAAAATGGACGTACCCATTTGTTGTGTGCTACACTGATCGCTTTCCCCGATTCCAAATAGAACGGGTCTTGCTGTTTTTTCTGCTCCATTTCAGGAGTCTTGTCGTTTTCTGTTTTCATTGTTTGTTGTATTTATGGGTTAAACATTTACTATTCTCTTTTTCGTTCGGGTTTGGGTTTGGGTGCCGTTTGCCTTGTTGCGTTGTACTCCCGAATCCTCTCTTGTATTTCTTGCTCTTTCTTTTTGAGGGATTGGGCTTTTCGATCAAGTTTGAACTCGCTTTGCTTGAAAGAGGATTCTATTTCTAAGGCTTCGGCCATCCGCACCAAAGAAGTACGTTCAGCCGTAATACGAGCTTTTACTTTTTTCAGGCTGGTTGATCGAGTGATCATTTTTCCATTCACATCGTAAGCGATGTAACTGGGTTTCCAGAACCCAAGAAGGTTGTTGGTCTTAATGATATGCCCCACTTCGAGGTCATCACATTTGAAATACAATGCCTTTTGTGCGCCTATTTTCGTCCATTCGTTTTCGAATGAGATGATGGGTAAGCGCCCCTGTTTTCTGTTTTTCCATTTCATAATCGTTTCTTTTATTCTAAATCAAACAGTGGTACTTCATGTCGTTCAAAGGGTCCGATGATAGGCGGTGCTATCTTGCTCCTTCGGTTAAGCCACCATAGGCGGAAGTACTTCCAAATGCGTAAGCGCAAGGGCGGCTTATTCCCATGAAATACAATGGCTTTTTTACTTTGTCTTGCCTGTTGGGCGGTAATGAGTGGTTCGAGTGTCTGTGATTTATTGCCTCTCCCATCTTTGCGCGTTACATATCGCTTACCAGCCATCTGCTCAATTTCCCGTCCTAAGTCGAGATCAATACCACCGGGCATAAATACTTTTGTCGCGCAGTTCTTGTATATGACCTTCCCCTCGTCATGGCCGTAGCGACTCAACTGATCTGGCGTTTGGATGATGAGCATGTGGGCGCAGTGCTTCCTGCTAGTGGCAATGATCTTCGGAGCGCCTGGAATGTAGGTGTTTGCCCACTCATCACCTACAATGTATATATCGTTCCATTTGGTCTGGCCGCGCTTAGGGGGTTGGTAAATGGAGTGGTAAGCGGTTGTATAGGCCAGTCCTGTTAATGGGGCGAGGAGTTCCTGCTCAGTTTCCCGAATTTGGATGAAGACTACTTGCTCTTCAGTGCGTAGAGATTCCCAATTGATTAAATGCTCTGTACCACTGCACAACATCGCTATATCTTCATCGGCAAAAAGTCGGGTAGCCTGTATGGCTGTCGATACAAAGTCCTGAAGGTTCTTGCTGGTACACAGTGCCTCATATTCCGAGATGATGAGCTTGTTGGGGGCGTATGCCCGAACAAAACCCAGCAACTTTTTACCATCCTCCCCGATCTGCCCTAAAAGATGCCGAACAAGGCTGATGGATTGGTAGGCTTCATCCAGCCCTTTCACACAATACATTACCACATAGAGGATGCTTTTCCCGCCGCCATTGAAGTAGGGTTCTTTCGAATTGGGAAAAGCGTTCTCAACGATGGTTTCGGCCAGCTTATAAATAGCTTTTCCTTCAGGGGGGGTCATCAACAGAAAATTGATGCGCAAGCTGTGTATTACATCATCGAATGCTATGCGCTTCACCTTTACATATTTAGAAAGGTAGCCACTGGATTTTTCCCAAAGTTCCCCTGATACATCGAAGACAATGGCTGAACGTCCTTTTATCCTCCGCCAAAGACTGGAAAGCAAAAATCCTAAAACTACTGTGGAGCTCTTTCCACTTCCGCTACCCCCCAAAACCATCATGTTCATGGCGCTTTTTTTATGGCTTAGGTTCATCCCCCACAACGTATCAATCACAAAACCCCTTCGACTACGCCCAATGAAAAAAAGTCGTTCAAGCAGGCTCATCCAACGGGCACGAGTGCCCTTTGGTGTGGTGAGCCAACGGAACAAAAGACCAAAAAGCCATTTGAGCGGTTTCCACACCAGCCACTTGATGAGCCAAAATGCGGCTTTGAAAAGCCAGCGGATTATACGCCATAGCCATCCGCCACCTTTCTTTGCGGCACCTCCACTGGGGATGAGCTTCGCCCACCATGTGCGAGGGAAGATCAGCACGAAGATGATCAAAAGAACAATCAGGTTTAATAGGCGCGTTTCGGTCATAGTCTCGTTGATTAAGGGGACAACCACTGGCTGTCCCCATCTGATTTACAGGTTACTTACTATTACCACCTCAGCGCCTTTTGCCGAAAAGTAATCGGCAAAAAATTTGGAGCTCGCTTGCCACCATGTATCTCTTTCCATGTCTGGTGCCAAGTGCATAAACACCACCTTGATTCCCGATAAATCAGGACAGGGCATCGCTTGCTCAAACTGCTGTTGTAGTGCTTCAGGGTTCTTTTCAAAAAGTTTTTTTCGGGTGTCCTCGTAAAAGCTGTAGATATAGCTATGCTCCAAAAGATCGCTTTGAACGATGAAAACCTTTTCGTTGGCCTCCGATCCAGAAAGGGTTTTTAAACTGCGAATGATCGGGATATACAATGATGACCCTTCAGTCGCTGGAGGGCTACTGTATGCCTCGCCCAGGTAGGTATCGACCGCACTGCTAAAGGCACTTCGTGCCCGGTTGCGCTTTCGTGGGTTTTCCAGCAATGACCCCTTGCCCGATTCAAGGGTGGTCTTTTTGGTAATCGTGGTCGATACACTGGTCAGCGTGGTGATGGTAATGGTCGCCCCATCTTGCTCGTTTAAATCGAGGTAGTCGATCAGTTCATCGGCGGTAAGTTGTACCGGGGATTCTTCCGATGGTGTTTTGTCGATGGCCACCACCACTTCTTTGGTGGTGGGTGCTGTGCTTTGGTTGCAGGAAGTAGCTCCCATTAGGAGAGCGATGATGGCCATGCCTGCGGTGGCCGTGTGAATGATTGCAATGTTCATGATGTTTGTTTTAAAGATTTATAAATTGCTTCTGCGTCTTCTTTTAGTAAATCCACATCAGGTCTTTTGTGAAAACCCATTTGATTTTTGGAATCAACGCATAGATACCCAAGTGGTGTTTCCCAATGCGGTGGTCGATCTCCCGATATGTCGCCGCTGTAGTACACCGCACGGGCGGTGTAAATGGCTTCCTCGTAAGCCGCTTGAGCATACTCGGTATAGGCTTTGTGGACGTTCTTGAATTTCTGCAACTCGGCGTACTCCCTGTTGTAGACTTCTTCCAGCTTCTGGCCGATAAAGTCCACTTCGTGCTTTTCCTTCAAATGCGCCTCCATGATCGGTTGGAGAGCTTCGGCGTGCTTGATCTGCATGGCGCTGATCTTTTTGGTCAAGGCCAGTATGCGCTTGTTGATGCGCTTGAGCGTGCGCGTTGCACGTCGATGATTTTTCTTGTGGGTGTACTCGGGTCTGCTCCAATGGAAAGAGATGTAATAGGTGCTTAGGAAAGTGGTCAGGCCGAAAAAAATGGAGGCCAGGTAGGTGAAGATGCCGAGGCTTTGGGTCGGTGCTTCTCCTTCGATCAGCGGCTGGGTGTCGATGTAGAGTGCTCGCATGTACCCAAGACAGGCCGATACAACGCACCCGACCCCGAGCAACAGGAAAGCATGTTTGCGGTAACGCTTGTGGTGCTTTTTGGCGTGGTACTGCCCCCCGATCTTTCCGAAGATGAGCACGCTGATGGTAACCGCCACTACAACCCCGATCTCAAAAAGGGGTACGCCTTCAAAAATGGTAAATGCCGCATGCGTGAGGACACTTTCACCTAGTGCCAATATGATGAAGGAGGCGACAAAAAGGAACCCATACAGGGGTTGGGGTGCTGATGCCTTATGGATGCCTAATGCTTTGGCCGACTTGTTGCGGAGGTCGGTGTGCATGGTACACTCTTTCTCCTTTTGTTCCAGTTCCTTTTGAAGTGGTGCCAGCTCACGTGCGTTAACAGTGTTGTTATGTTGTACCGACAGTGCCTCACGTTCCATGCACTTGCGGTACTCCCGTTCTTTATATATATCGGGGTCGTGGTAGTATTCGACCACTGCACCATGAGCCGTGTTTTCGCACTTTTTTTGTTCGGCTATATAGGTGAGATGAGCGATGTCGTTATTGAGGGCTTGGGAGGCTTTGAATTTCGCCTTGATCGCCAGCTCCTGTGGGAGCAGGTCGGGGCTTTGGTCGTGCGCCAGTTGGCCGTTATCTACCAGTGCCTGTGCTTGTTGTTTACCCCACCTGATGGATTCGGCTTTGATCGCGTCGATGCGGTCGGACTGTGATGGCCAGACGATGTGGGAGTAGCCTTCCTGTTGTCGCTGATGCTTGTTACTGGTGCTTTTGGGTGGGGAGGTTCGTTTCTTTTTCGATTGGAAAAGTGAAAGGAGTGACTTTAGAATTCCCATGATTCATGCTTAAATTGATTCGACATTCTTGAATTAATGCCGACAGCATAACTGATCTCAATGAAACAAAAGGGAAGGGAGGTTTTGGTAGCGAATAATATTTTCGCTAATTTTACGTTAGATTAAAAAAATCGATGCCTTCCTTCGGGAATGGTATTCAAAGAGCCTGGTTGCCGCCGGGCTTTTTTTAATGTTTAGCCTTCAAAGTATGTTATTAACTCCAAAATTTCTTTTTCGGAGTACCCATCCTTTTCAAGCCCGCGGATGCTCTTAATGGTGTCTGAAAGGATTTTACTTCTTGAAATTAAACCTTTCAAATAGTTCCTGCGATCAAAGTCAACAATACGACCCTTGTGAAACTGATAAAGCTCCTCCATTTTTATCGCCCCACACTCTTCCTCAAATTCCATAGAAATGACTCGTTTTCTTCCCGAAATCTTTTCCAAAATGCCATTAAGAGCTTCAAATTTATAGTCCTCTAGCTCGGAATGTTCCAAACTGATCACGACAGCACGTTGGTAGGAAGCACGAAATATTTTATCAGGCAAAGATTGAACGTAAAAAATAGCCCGATAAATCCTAAAAAGAATTTCCCTCATCCTTTTTTGGAGGGATGGTGAAAACTCCCCCCCCCCGTGGCCTTTGCCTTCGATTAATAAATTTTCCATAATAGTATATATTTAGTTTATTAGTTTTTAGCTGTGATAATTCAGAGCAATATCATTGTATGTAGTCCGAAGAATCACCAATCCTTCCTCACAGCTAATAAAGAAGGATTGGCGATTATACTTGTTTTAGAATCTCAATTCAAATGGTGCTAAGTCCAGTAAGTAGAGTTCTTTGTGAACAGCAAATCGACGTTTTCTTCTGGATTCCTTTTTAAAGTGATCCTTACATCCATTAGCAGCTGCGCCAACCAAATAGGATTGGACATTCCTGATTTTAGCAAACTTTTTATCAGAAAGTCCAAGGAACCGACACTTGATAGTCGAAACAACATCCTCTGCATCCTCCTTATTCTTCAATATGGAAAATGCCTTAAAGAGCATTTTAGACTCATGAACCTCAAAGATCCTGTAACGGTCGATGAGTTTCTTTTGGGTCGCTTCCTCCTCATTTGATGGAATTTGTCTAGAAAAGTAATCTTCCATAAATGGTGGATTTTAGTTTCGAAGCAAAATCGCTTCTTACTTATATAGACGACACAGGGTATAACCTTAGTATTTACACGGTCGTGTTTTTCAAAAAAAAGCGCCCAATTCGAGCGCTTACACTGTGATAAATTGGCCATAGGCAACCTTTTCTAGACATATCGCATTAAGCGTGATCAAATGCTATTGAAAGCATCAATCATTGCCATACAACCAAACAGCTAATCGAATTACATCACAATACTAAAGAGATGTCAAATTTTCTTTTTGATCGTATTTGTCGTCTTTAATTTATGTAAGTGCTTCGATCAAAAATTTATGAAAGCAAAAAGAAGAAAATATGGTAAAACTGTCGCCCACATCGGTAGTTTGATGTGGGGCAAGGACGCTGCTGTGGACTTCAAAATTTGATGGCTCAAATTTTTTGCCATCAGATGCTGCTCCTTTGGAGCCCTTGCCGCTGGGCGCGGAGCCTTGTATTCATAAACAATTTGACGAATGACTTCTGTACCAAAAAACTTTCAGCTGTACCTTGAAAAGCACGGACTTATTGGTGCTTCACCCGAACGTATCGAAAAAGCCAGGGTAGATTATATGAAGGAGTACAACCGGGAAGCGCAACGAAAATTGAGGCAGGAAAAGAAGATTTTGAAATTCTCCGTCACCCCTTCGGAGTTCACCGGTGTCGATAGGAAAGCAATGGAGTATGGTTTTTCTAAGCCTGGGGCTTTCGCCAAGATGGTCACCCTCAACTTCATTGGGAAAGAACAGTTGCAACTGCGTGATGAGGAGTCCATTCAACGGCTGGAGTTCCTTCTTCGTAATGCCGCCACCAACATCAATGAAGCAACCAAGAAAATGCATACCTACTTCCCCGAAAGTCCAATGTTCGAGGAGTTTAAAGAGATGAAGAGGCAAGTGGTAGTCATGGAGGCCGCACTATCGGATTTTATGCGGTGTGACCCCTCTACCATTCACGGGATAAAAGAGCATGTGTTACCACATGCCGATCAAAACGACTTACTGGAACTTCGCCAGTACATTGATAATCTCCTAAGCCATGTGGATTGATTTCGGCACTGTGAAGGCCATTAACCCTGCAAAGGCTTTGGTCAACTACATTATTGAAGATCGTGGGCGGAATGATCGAGGTTTTGAGCATACCTATTTCCATAACCTGCTCCATACCGATACTACTGAGGAAATCTCACAGGAGTTTATGTGGAACGCCGACCACCTGAAACGTAAGAAAGGAATTATTTACAGACACACCATTATCTCCTTCCATCCGAATGATGCACCCAACATCACGCCCGAAAAAATGCTCGACATCGGGAAGAAGTTTTTAGAGTTGTCTGGTTCATCCAACTGCCTTGCGTTGTTGCACCCACATTGTTCCCCCGATACGCAACCTCACCTACATATGCTCATATCCGTCAACGAAGCGCGAGGCCGTGATAGAAAGGCTACGAGGCTGGGAGGTCGGGATTTCAGCAAGCTAACTCGCCAAATGGAAGAGTACCAACTTACGACCTATCCCGAAATACAATTCTCAAAGGTCTACACACTGGATCGAAGCCAAAAGAAAAAGCGCAACCGCGAAAGCAAACAGGAGAAACATTTCAAGCGACGTACTGGTAAAAAGACACTCAGGCAAGACGTTCGGGAAACAGTACTGCGTTACATGGAAAAAGCCGATAATCGCGAACACTTTGATCAGCTTATTGAGAACAGTGGTTTTCTGATGCCTTATCGAGATGGTCAAGGGCAAGTTGTTGGGGTAATCCCTCGTCACAGCAAGCGTAAATTTTCCTTCACTGGTGCCTTGGCAATCACTTCGGCACATATCAATGATCTGAGCCTTGATAAGACTGTACGTGAGATCAAGCAACGGATTCGAGAGGTATCTGAATTACAGCAATCCGAGTTGCCGAAGCTAGACAAAAAAAGAGGCAGAGGAGATTTCAAATAATGCCTAACTGCACTACGCTTCGGGTCACAGTATTTTTTGCGTATTAAAATAAGAATTAATACATTGCTCCCTCAGGACAAGAACTCTCATGAAATTTCACCTTAACGAAAGTATATGTATATAAACATAGGTAAATGCGTATAGCCTTTGGGAATTCTGAAATACATACCAGTATTTTCCGCATGCTTCTTGGTTCCAATGGGATTTATAGCATGGAAAAATCTTGAACCGAAAGAAGCCACCCTAGTATTTATTGCCAGCGCAACTTTAGTCTTCACAGGAAGTATCCACATTTGGGTATATCGGTACAAAGAAAAAAAACGTTCTAATGTAAATGATGAAGACATCATAGCAAACGATGTGGAGACAGAACGCATTATTGGTGAATTGGAGCAAGACATCGAGCAGTATGAAAGGAAGTTAGCTAGAATGGAGGCGAGTATTGACAAATATAAAGGATTTACAGAAGGGTTTTGCTTTGATCAAAGGGCAATAGATAAGATACTTTTTAAAACGCATCAAAAAGTAGCAATTACCCCAGGGGAAGATTTAAACATAGGCATAGAGTTACATGACCTTTGTGATCAGATAAAAGCTTTGTTTGAAGAGCTAAAAAGTTCGAATGGCATAAGTGTTACCATATTTCTTAATGAAGGGTCTCTTGCAGATAATTCGATGGTGCCATATTGTGCGGCTCGGGATAGGAAGAGTGAAGAGAACTATTATGTAGATGGAAGCAGAAACTCCTTGATTGAGAAGAATTATACCTATCCGATAGAAGAAAACACAGACTTTGACTACTTATGTGGAGAAGAAGGTCGAGTTCTTCAAAAAAATAGGCCTCGTCAAATTTTAAAACGCTCCTATTACCTAAAAGACGATCTTCGGAAAGTCGATAAGTATTACGATAGTAATTGTGAGTATCTCTACGGCTTTAAGCATTCTCATTATGCAGAAATGAACGAAGAAGAAAGGATAACGGCATGGAAACTTCCGTATGTTTCCCTATTGACAGTGCCGATCTTATCTTTTAACAATGGACATAGAATCGTAAGAGGTTTTGTCGCACTTGATTCCCTGAAACCTAACCAATTTAATGAGATTTTTGATGTAAAACTCATTAAAAGCATTTGCGTAAAATTAGATTTACTACTAGAATCAATACCGATTCTAAAACCACAAGAACATGAACAACAAGAAAAATGATTCCCTCGAATATTTGCCAGTTGAAGGCGAAGATTATATGTTGAAAGTTGTATCTGAAAAGTATCCTCAAGCCAAGGTTTACTTTAGCTTTTTTAGCCCTGAGCAAATCAGAAAACTCACCTCTCGAATTCAATCCCGAACCAAATTGCAAATTGATATGAGTCTTGGCACTGAAGATTAATTTGCCCCTCTTGCCACCCATTCTTCTTTAGTACTAGGCGGTTATGCCATGACCTTTTTAAGAAGTGCTAAAAGAAAACACGCCAAAATTTAGGATGAAACGGAGTAATGCGATATCCAAAAGAATTATTCCTGGTGCTCTACGAAGCTCTTTCCCGATGTATAGTGAAGAATCCTTCCGTTACAGGGATAATATTTACAATCTTCATCAGTGCTGGATCCTTTTGAGTGACGGAATAGGGTCAGGACCTTGATTGAGGAATCGGGGTAAGCGTCTTTTACTCGATCATGGCATGCAATGGTTGTAGAGCCTTTGGTGATAACATCATCAACTAACACGATGTTGGAGTCAGGTGCGGTGATCTTCTTTTGCCCTACTGCTATAGAATCGAAGTGATCTTGGATGGTTGGTCGCTCTTCGGGAGCACAGAAAGCAGATTTATTAACTGCCGTGGTCCTTTCGAGTATCATTTCAACTTGTGATGGCTGAATATAACTTGAAAGTGCCTTAGAGATTGAGAGGGCAGGCCATACAGTGTCTTTTTTGAGCGGTGAGCTCCGTGGACAAGGAACAAAGATTGGGTTGTTCGGTAAGAATTCAAGAAAGGAATCTTCTTGAACGAGCTTATCCAGTGCTTCAATCAGTTGGGTTGTCCTCCCAAATTTGACTTCACGCAAAAACGGCCAAAGATTTTTTCGGTACGGGATTACCGAATAGTTATCTATCGTTTTTTGAGTTCCCACATCAAGGTGAGGTGGTATGCCCCTCAGAAATTCGATCAAAGATTAGCTCGAAGTTCTCGCGTGTGAGAACTACTGCCCCATACTCGATCATTTGTTGGGGCCAGGATAATTCAGGATCGCTTGCTACATTCTCAAGCAGAAACAAAGCACGTCCAAGACGAAGAGCTTCCCAAGCTTGATGTTGCGTACCACTTTTTTCAGATGCTTCAATAATGATTGTGCCGTCGGAAATCAGGGCCATTGTTTTATTTCTCAGCAAAAAATTGCTGGGGTACACCCTTGACCCTTCTTCGAACTGTGAAACAGCGAGATGCTCTTTTTTGATGTGATCGAGAAGCTCTCGGTTGGACACCGGTGAGCATTTGCTGAGAGAGGTCCCCAAAACAGCAATTGTTTTCCCATCGTTTTTAACAGCAGTTGTATGGGCAATCGTATCTACGCCCATTGCCAGCCCGCTGACAACGGTAATACCTCTTTTTACAAGCTCCGAAGAAATTATTCGTGCTCTTTCCTTTCCATGTTCAGAAACTTTTCGGGAACCAACAACCGAGATTTTTGGGCCGTAGCAGAGGAGTTCTTCATTCCCCTCAACGAATAAATTCTTTGGGGCATTTTTCCTTTCTTCTACGCCAAGAGAAGAAAGAAATAAATCGACATAGTGACTCATAGTGGCTCTTCTTCCTCTAAAGATAACGAAGTTTATCGAAACGTAGACGTATAACGAAAATCTTTATCAAAAATTGCTTGTGAATAGCGCTTATTACCAAATACTTCCGGGTTTATCAGACCTTTGCTCTTTTCGAGTACTGCTGTCAGGCAGTGAGCTAATGTTTTTGGTTGACAATGCCAATTTCCTCGCATAGAATTCTGTTGACCCTTATAGCTGATCTTACAATTCTCAATCATTTGGCCCAATCATTGATTTGAGGCTTAGACAAGGCATAAATAGCACTTGGCGAGGAGGAAAAACCACCACTGGGGGTTCGAGTCCCTCAGCGCCCACCAAATAGTGCATAACTATGCACCTTAACACGATTTCTACCTATTCAGAAATTCCACTGAATACGATAGGAAATCTGCATTGTCAAGCCTCCATCATATTGGAAAAAAATGATTGGAATGACTGAATTTCTTTTATAAGGGTTGCACTTCCTGTCCAACCTAATCATAAGAATTTCTGAACTGCTTACGGAATTTCGTCACTATAGCTTGTACGAACTCAGGATGAAACCACGATCACATCATGTGATAGAAAAAGTGGTGTCGCACTTTGAGGCATATTTAGATGTTGATGAACTGTCAGATGTTACAAAATCTGATGTACGCACCTACCTGTACGAAATGCAGGAACAAAGAAACTGGAAAGCAAAGACTTTCAGTAATAAGAGGCAGTATTTAAAAACCTTTTTTGATTTCTGTATTGAGTACGAATACATCAAACATAATCCTGTCAGCGGAATCAAAAAACAGAAGGTGCCAAAACCTGCTCCCCGATACCTGACCAAAGAAGAAGTCCATCAGGTTCTCAGTGCCATTCGATGGCATGATTGGAAGTATTCATTTGAAGGGGAGCGAAACGAAACCATTGTAGCCCTGGCTGCTATGACCGGACTGAGAAACGCGGAAATTCGTGATCTTAAAGTGAAGGACGCAAACCTATCCGAAGGATGGATATTTGTGAGGTGTGGTAAGGGAGATAAGTTTCGATACGTCCCCATTCCTGACAAGTTGCCAAAGATATTGAGCAGATGGTTGAAAATCAGAGAGGTCCATGGAATTGATTCGGAGTACTTATTCGTTGGAGTAATCGAAAAGAAACAACTGAAGGAATCCATGATGCTCAGCATTTTTCAAAAACTCTCCGAAATTTCCGGTGTGTACATCTCCTGTCACATGCTCAGGCATAGTTATGGGTTCGCTTGTGCGAACTCTGGTGTGAATCCGAGAGCAGTACAAAAAGCAATGGGGCACTCATGTATTCGCACAACAATGAGATATTCTGACATTTCGCTCGGAGCTATCAAAGAGCAAATCTCGGCGGCCAGCTTAATTTAACCACAACAATCCCTAGCGACGATCAAGGTGTCAAAAAGACCATTCAGCCGATGAGCTGATCGTGCTTTTCTCTCCCTGTCGTCGCTCCCACGAAACCGATCAACGCCTCCGTTGTCACTACGTCCTGCTCCCAGTACTTCGTTTTCACTCCTGGCGTTGAACCGTTTCCTTTTCCACGCCAATACGATTCATGAAACAAAACGGGTTCCCCCTCCCACCCTACGGCTCTCACAGGAGCAAGTGACCTCCGGGGCGCGAAGGTATCCTTTTACCTACCCCACGCAAGCACAGGTGTGCATCCTGTTCATTCATTTTCTCTGAAAATGACCTGAATACTTGCCTTGCCCCCCACAGGATGAAAAGCACCCGAGAGCTCACGTGCTCTTGCCTCCGCTTCGCCGCATGGCGGGATGAAGGGAATTCATCTTTTATTCACTTAAATCTTTATCGTTATGGCGACATCAACCGCAAAAACGAACGGCAAAGGGAAAGCGGCCGACACAAAGGCTTCCCAACCTGGTTCCCCTACCACAGCGAAAGCTAATCCGCAACCCAATGGTATCGAACCTACCAGCATCGAGGAAAAGATGCAGCGCATCGAAGAACTCAAAGGCTTATCGGGCAAACGCATGTTGACTGTGGAGACACTCAACAACCTGAAGACGTTTTCTTTCGCTTCGTCTGAATCGGCACAGCTGGTCATCAAGGACAGCGAGGGCAAGGAGTTCTCGACCTTCAACTCCAACCTAATCGGCCTCCTTACCGAGCACCTGCGTATCATGCTGGAGCAAAAGAAAGCCGAAATTGAAGCAGCAATCCTAGAGTATTCACTCTAAGAAGCCCCTGTTGCTAAAAAGCCCACCACATTGCGGTGGGCTTTTCTTTTGTGAAATCTTGATTGAAGGCGTAATATTGTAGTATTAACAGATTTACTAATGAATCCATACTATTTCATAGTGTTGAGTGCAATACCCGCAGTAGCACTTATTCTATTAGCAATCCTAAGAAATAAATCTGAGGAAAAAGAGGACGAACATAATTCTAAGTACCCGAAAGAACCTTCTGAAGCAGCTAAAAGAGAAGCACTGAAGCACCCAAATGGCTGGGTTTATGCATTAGATGCTGCTTTTGAATATGAAGAAGAAGTGCCTTCTGAAGCAATCCTAGGTGCATGGAAGGTTAATAGTGAGGGGAAAATAATTGGCGATTTCGTTCCGAATGATAAGTATAAAGACCTTGATGAATTATTCAAAAAGGAATAAAGAGGAAGATTAAATCTTCCTCTTTATTTTATTATACAGTTCTAAAGTTGTCAATCGAAGTGACTTTTTTGATAAACTCCAACTGTCAATTTCTGGTAAATTCAATATTTCTTTTGGAATTCCATCAGGAAAATGAAGCAATGCTATCGTTCTCCAACCACTAGGAATCTGCTTTAAGGGTTTTCCAAATTCTTGAGTGACATCCCTAACAATGCACTCACCTTCAAAAAGCACATCAAGGTTTTTCTCCTGAAAAAGCACATTAAACTTTGAATCTATGGGTATATCATCATAGCTGAATCCCAAAAAAACATATAAACTATCCTTTGGTTTAGGCATGGTGAATCCATTTTTAACAGCCTCCATTGCTTTGCCTGATGCTCTGCCTAAAATCATCAAGTATTTATCTTCTGAACCTCTCATTTGATACAATAATTACACAATAAAGTTACTGTTTCAGATTAACTTTTTGAGCCTCTTTTACAAATTTTTCAATGGCATCATTGCTCATTGGAGACAAACCTTTGAGCACATCATCTAATGCCGCTTTGCCTCTTATGGTACTCGGAAGTGATACATTCATTTCTTTAAGAATAGCACGTGCATCAGTAGCTTTAATCATAATTCCCGCTGATTGCTCAAATTTAAGAGGTGACATATTTATATTAATTGCTTCCTCAAGATTCCCAAAAAAGTTTTCAGATGCCTTTGTCGCCCCCCCAAGATCATCTGTATGAGCAATTAAAAGCGTTCCATTTCCATAGCTAGAACTCTCCAATGCAAAAGCTGTAGCCTTAGAGGGATTTATGGAAGTTGGCGTCACTTTTAAATCCTGAAGTACCTTATTTCCAGGAAACCCTTGAGAAGTGCCTCTAAACACATGATTTAACTTACTTGCATTAGCAGTAGCCTTGTAGGTTTTCATGAATCCAGAAATACTATTAACAACTGGAAGTGGAGAAAGACTTCCTACTCCAAAACCAACCATTTCTATTGTAGCGGCATCAAACGTTCTATTTACCTCAGAAACTTCCCAGCTCTTCTCAAACACCTTTACTTGTGCAGGGTCATTAAAGTTGATATTCGGAGGCATTCCCGCCCATCTTGACCCGACTTGATCCTTTGCTATATCTCTAGCAAGGTCATCGTCAACATTATCAGGAATATATGGTTGAGTTGCCTGCGACTTTTCCAATCCCTCTAACTCCACAAAAGCGATGACTTGATTCTCGCTAAAAGCATAAGGAGAATTATAAGCATACTCCGCTGCCAATGGATCAACAGCAAAGAACCTACCTGTTCGAGGATCATGCATGCGGTACTTATAGTTCACCGAATTACCTTCCCCTTTCACTTCATCATCATGCTCCTGCCCCTGGAAACTAAACCTATAGTTTCCATGATTGCCATTTCTTCCCGGCATCAAACTTCCGAAAGGATAGTAATCGCTATACGCCAACACATCTGCCGTGTAGTAATCGGTCGTGCCATCACTGTCGGCATCTTCCTCTATTTTGCGGTCGCTTACCACGGCCAGCACATTGCCCAGGTGATTACTCAGCTCGTACTTACGCTCACCAAGGGTGCGGGTATAAAAACCCACTTCCTCTTCGGTGACCGCTGTAGCCGGGGTAATCACATCTTCCAAAAACTGGTTGCGGCTGTCGTATCCTGTTATGGTAAAGTTCCGCTCGTACAACGTTTCATCCACCTTATGCATCCCTAACCGCTTGCTGCCATACACCGGCAACTCTTTCAGCTTCAAGTAATCGTCGTAGTTCGTAGTGTTATCGGTATAAGAACGTTCGTAAGTCGCCATCAATTCTCCATTCGCATCGCGTACATAGTAGGTATAACTCCATTCCTCTTCGTTCGATAGCACACCAGCATTACGTGGCTTCACCACTTTCATCACACGGTTGCCCTGAGGGTCATAATGAAATTCCAAATCGTTTTCTCCGCTTGGACTGCTGTGGCTACTGTTGTTGCGTTGAATCATTTTTACCTTCCCATTGATGTACCAGGTAATGGCCTCTATTTCCTCCAATGCATCTTGTGTTAGTTCTCCTATCGCATTGTAAGCATAATTGCCACTGCTCTGGCTTTCCAAATCGGTGGTCATTGGGCTACCTATTACTCCATCTTCTACATGGGTTAACCGATTGGTACCCGCAGTGTAATGGTAGTTAAAGTTATCCATGTTTTGGTTGATGCCTTCACCGTTGCGCTTGAGGCTGTCGATGTTGCCATTGCGATCGTATTCTAAATAGGTGTAAAAGTCGGTGTTGTCGGTTGCTCCTGTATACGTGCTGCCATTAAAGGCATTCATTTGTCGTAAACGGTTCAACTGGTCGTATTGGTACAGTGTGGCTTGTACATTCAACAGTGTTTCATCTGTTTTCATGAGCGCAGTGGCCATATGTTGGATGTTGCCGTTGTACAACGCTTCTCCCTGGTTGCTGCTGTTTACGCTGGCAATGTCGCTCAAAAAGTCGTTACCAAAGCTAGCGTTGATGGCCGTATAATCGGTGTCGTAATAACCCAACGAGAACCCAAAGGCATCGCGGGCAATGTTGTCGTGAATGTCTGTTTCGGCAGTAAAATACGGATCATCGCTCACCGTATAATCCAGCCCGTCTTTGCCCATGTCGATGGTTTCATCAAGGTCGTTGCTGTTTACACCTTTGAGCCACCCTTGTAAGGTATAAGCATGGTCTATTCCTTGTACTTTGTGTTCGCCTACTTCGGTTCGTGCTAATGGGCCGTGTAAGTGATAGAAGTAAGCCGCATCTTTGTTCCAAATGTGGTTATCGCGACTGGTAAAAGCAGCTGTAATGCGGTTATCGGCATCGTAGCAGTATTCGTGAATGAATTGATCCAACGAATCTTTTTCGTACCACACCTTGTTCACGTTACCGCTTACCAGGTCGTATTCATAATCCATGCGTTTGTACTGGTGGCCCAGTTCGGCCAACAAATCATTTTCCTGGATGAGGGTACTTACATTGCCGTGAATGTCGTAGCTGTAATGGGTGGCAAACTTGTAGTCGCTGTCGGTGGTTAAATCTTTGTACCCAGTAGTGGCTACCCTGCTGCGCAGGTTTTCCTGCCCATCGCTCCCAAACAAAGCATCGATGGTACCGTTAATGGCTTCGTCGTAGTGGGTATATACTACTTCACTGCGGGTGGTTTCCCAGTTGTTAGGATAGTTCGATCCATTCAATACAGAAGCAGTAGGCTCGGTGTTAGAAGTTAGCTCGCCTGCTTCAACTACCCTGCCTAATCCATCGTATGCACTATAGCTATAGCCCGGTGTGCCGTAACCTGCTTGTTTGGCATTTTGCGAAGCCACCAGTTGGGCCACATCGTTGTACCAAAAGCAAGCGCCATAGGCATCGTCTTCTACGCCCATCACTACCCCCGATTTGCCTACCAGAATAAGCTGATCAGCACCCGGCCCGCTGATGGCGGCATACGAGTCGCTGCCCGCTACGCTACGATCAGTCCAGTTGGCACCTCCATCGTCGGTTTCAATCACAATGCCGCTCGAACCGGTAATGTAACCGGTATTGGCATCGTGGAAATAAACGTCGAAAAACTTGCCAGTGCTAATGCCAGTGTTCGAAGTAATGTCGGTCCAGTTGGTACCACCATCGGTGGTTTGGTAAAGTTGGGGTACTGTGGTGGCACCAGCAGCATAGCCGGTATTGTTGTCGGTAAAAGCTATGCTATAAAAGGTAATGCTTCCTGAAGGACAGGTGTTGCAGGTGCTGGAAAAAGTAGGTGTAGCCGCACTACCATTAGTGGTTTCTAAAATCACATCGCCTGCTCCTACGGCAAAACCATGATCTTCGTCAACAAAGGTAATGTGGTGCAAGGCGGTAGATGAGGCCGTATAGTTGTAGGAAGTCCAGGTGGGTGTTGCTGCATCAATATCGGTAGAACGGATAATGCGTTTATCATCCCCCACTACAAAAGCAGTGGTACTGTTGGTAAGCACAATGTCTTCAAAATTCTCGGTAAACAATCCTGAGATGTCAGTCCAGTTCGCCCCCCCGTCAGTGGTGCGGTACAATGCTCCATTATTGCCTACCACATAACCGGTGTTGGCATCGCTGAAGTGCAATGCGTTGAGGTTATCGGTTACGCCACCAGGGCTTACATCACTCCAGTTAGCACCCCCATCGGTGGTATGGTATACCTTGCCGGCATCGGCAGCGGCATAATATTCGTCCAATCCTACGGCAAACACATCGTTAAGGGTAGGGTTGCCAGAAATGGGGTTGGTAGTGCCATCGGTTTTCCACGACGATACAGAACTGACATCGGGCATATCTTGTTTCACCAACTGGTTAAGGCTGTTGTACTCGTAGTTGGTGATGTAGCTGTGTTCGGTGTACACAAAAGGCTTCGTCAAGTCATCCGCATCGTTGCGATGCGCATCGGCGGCTTCGCATTCGGAGTCGCTCAATTGGTTAACGCCTTTGGGCGGTACCGTTCGCACCAGGTTACCGGCCTGCCCATAGTAATAAAGGGTAAACTGGTGTTCCATGTCAATGAATTCCATGGTAAGGGTATCGCCAAATACTCCTCCGCTATCGGGAATTAAAAAGCATTGGCGCTTGTAGTCGGCAATGAAGGCTTGCGAGGCAGAGTCTACCAACCAGTTGTAAGCTTCGGTGGCATACCAATCCGACAGGTCTTGCGAGTCTTCGCCACAAGGGGGCTCACTGGGAAATTCACAGCCAGCATACAAGGTGTCCCAGGGTTCGGGCGCTGCCGTGGGGAAGGCAATGTTATCGCTGGTGCAGCTGTCGAGCATGTCTTCAATATCAGCGGCCACCAGGGCATCACCTCCCGTAAAGCCATAGAGGGCATTGTAATCGTCGGCAATGGTGTCGTGAATGTCAGCAGCCGTTAAGTTACTATCAAATGCTTCCCAACTGTCGTATTGCAACTGCAGTTCAGTACAAAAGCAATGCGGCAGTTCCTGGCTGCTATCGCAACTCACAAAAACCGCACTGCCGCTGGCTTGTAGAGGGCCACAACTGGAAGCGTTGCAACAGTAATACAACGTATAGCCGGGCGTAAATCCAGGGTCAACTGCTGTGATAACAATTTCACTTCCATTGGCTACTGCCGTGAAATCAGGGCCGCTCACCGGTACGTAATCATTGATCTGATCAGCCAACCAGGTGGCAATGTCGTCGTCGTTGGTTAAACTGGTAGAAATCTGCCCGTTAACGATGGAGTAATCGTTGGTGCCATCGTTCACCGATAGGTTAAGCCCTATATACATGGCACAGGTAAAGTCATCAACTTCAATGGTCATGTACTGAAACGCATAGTCGCACGGTTCTTCCAGTGGTTCTACATTGGTTTCAAAGTCTTCAATGTTGTTTTCATCCAGGGTATCCACTATGATGTCCAGGTCGGGCTGACGGATGATGAACCCATGAGTATTGTTGGGGTTCCCACCACAGTCGTCGGCCACCATGTCGGGTGGAAAGGTTTCGTCGCAAAGATAGTCGCAGCTACCCGCTGCTTTCAGTGCTTCAAAAAAGTCGTTTTTCTTACTCAGGTATAAGGCCCTAAAGGTGAGCCATTTTTCATCGCAATCCGATGTATCGCACTCCGCATTCAGCGAGTCGGCCAGGTCAGTAGCATCATCCCACAGCGCATCGCTGGCCAGCTCGGTTTCCATGTTGGTTTTTTTGGAGGCACCATAGCCTCCGATGGCAAAAAACGGATCATCTTCCAACAAGTCAGTGCCTTTCGGATCGTTAATGTCGGAGGGCACAATGTACCCTGAGTCTGAGGCCGCATCGTAGGTGGTGATGTTGTACAGCTTAGCATCAAACAGGTGGGAGGTTTCCATGTCGAGGCAATCTTCGTAATGGCAATATTCGGGGTGGAATTCTACCAATGTATTGTAGGTATCTCCACCTCCAAAATCTACTGTGGTATCAAATGTTCTGGTAGCCCATCCTGGTTGCCAGTGGGTACGCATGCCTGCCCAGGTAGTAATTACTGTACTTGTCCCGGGAATGGTAAATCCGGCATCCTGCCAATACAGGGCACCATCAATCCACACATTCGTGGCATTGTTCATCCAATTGTTATTTACCGATCCAGGGTTGTAATAGGTTTGGTTGTCGAAATACTGCCCCCCCGGACTCATGTCGGCTTCCAAAAAGTCGAGCAGCACATCGCAGTTGCTGTCGTCGGGCACTTGTGCCTCGCATTCATCGGCAGCACATAAGGAAGGGAAACTGTCACAAAATGCTTCGCAGGTCATGCAATCGTCCCAATCAATGGCATCGCCATATTCTTCTAACAAGGTATCCAGCGGGGTAATGCAGTCGCCGGGAAGTTTTGCTAAAAAGGCCGCCAACGCATCGTCGAGCGCCTCCTGGTTGAGGGTGAGTTTCTTTTCAATGCGATAGGTGCCTACCGACGGAAAATCAACCGTAAAGGTGATGGGAATGTCGTTGGCAATGAAGGTGGCATCAATCTCGTGGGTAATGCCCATCACCTGATCGGTAGTGGGTGCTGTAAACGGATCGGCACCGCTGTAAATGGGGCGGTCGCAATCGTCGTAAATGGTAATGATGAGGTCGTACACACAGTCGCCCGAGGTATCGGCACAAAGCGATTCCCAGGTTTCGGGGGTAATGGTGTAAGTAAAGTCGTGTTCATCGGCCACCTCTACAAAAATGGTGGTATTAATGATATAGGCTTCCTCGAGAGGGTTGTAATAGTTAATGTTGTTGAAGTTAATGGTGATGGCTTGTTGGGTTAAGGCATCGGCCACATTTTTCATGCCGGTAGGAGCATTGCCGGTAATGGAAGTGGCAATGGTACGCCCACTCAGGTCGAGGTAGGTCATGGCAATTTGCCCGTTGGGGTCTTTCACTGCATTGAGGCGGTAGTGGTGGGCAAAACCCACTTCGTTGCCAAAGAGCCGGTCGAGTTTTTTCTGGAATGGTGTAGCATAGTAATATTTGGTGGAATGGTCGAAGCCCACCTTGTGGTCGGGGCCTACCCCCGATTGTTCCTTCACCCTACCATCAAGCCCAAATACGGTGCGCGAATATGGATAGTCGGCAGCGTCGGGCAGGTAGGCGTTAAAGCCTTCATCTTTCTCGCTGTTTTGATCGCTGTAGTAGTTGCTGCTGCCCTGGTTGTGATGCATGCCCGGATCGCCCACAGCGCAATCGTTAACATCGTAATCGAAGTCTACCCTGCTAAACAGGTTGGTAGATGAATTGAGGCTATAATCGGAAAAGAATTTGAGGCTGGCAGTGCGCAGCTTTTCCGGAGCGGGCATGGTTTGTACAGCTCCCCTGCCCTCATAATCGTAATGCGTTTCGCTAAAGATGGCCACCCCATCAGTGTTGTTTTTGGCCACAGTTTGGCGGTTGCGCCCACTGCCATCAAAGTAACTAACCCCATCTCTTACTTTGCCTTCCTCAGCATAGTTGGCAGTATAGGTCCAGTTTTTATCTTCGTCGATGTTGGTAACGGTAAATTTATGCGAGCCGTTGTTGGTCCATTGCCCTTCCTTGCGGTGTTCGAAATTGGTGCCAAAACGCCCTACAGCCCTTACGCGATAGTAGATGGTGCCATTGTCGAAGGTGGCGTTGAACTGGTAGCTATTACTGCTGGTGGTAATGCGGGTAAAGTCTTCATCGGCAATGTCGCCCGGCAACACAGGGTTGGGCGTTTTGTTGGAAGAGAAATACCATTCTACGTCGTATTCTTCGGCCCCTTTGATGTAACTCCATTGCAATTCGGCAATGGCATCGGTAGTGTTGTGGGTGTGGGTTACCTTGGGCACCGACGTTTGGTCCATATTGAAGTAACGTTCTACCTTTGTTTCCACTTCCAAAAACACGTCGTTGGGCACTACCCCACCTATCATGGTATTGGTTACGCTGTTGATGGTTACCTTTACCTTGTGTGCATTGGTTAAGGTATAAAGGTCCATGTCTACATAATTGGCCGTTGGGTCGTAATTAATTACCAGGTCTTCGCCCGAAACAGTGGTCAATGCTGTTCCGTCTTCGTCCCACGATTCAATGTCTACATTCACAGTAATGCTCCAGGCAGCGGTGTATTGCTTTTTCTCCTGTCCGGTGTACTTTAAAATCACCCGGTTCACCACTTCTTGATTGGTAAATTCATTGCCCCAGGTTAACGGGTTGTTTTGCATGTAGGCATAAAACTCGTCTTCCAACACCAACGGAGTTACCGTAGCATCGATTTGGGTGCCGTGGTATTCGGCAGAGTATTCGTTAATTCCGGCATTGGCGTACAGCCCTGTAAAGAGGAGGGCAATCCATATGAAGTGTTTGTACATCTTATTGCTCATTTTTTCGTGTAATGCAATTCGTTTCATGGTTGTGAGTTGTTAGCAATTACCGTCAATTCGTAATGGTTGTATGCTGATTTTAGGGCTACTTTATTGCCTTCGCGTTTCAGGTATTTGGTGATGGCAAAGTGCTTTTTGGGCACTGCTCCAGTACTGATGCGCTGGTAATTGATGTGCACCTTGTGCATGTCGTAACTTTCGTGTTTGTTGTTGGGAGCGTAGAAGTAAACCACCTGGTTGATGTACCACGTGTTGGGGTCCACCAGCAGCACGGTTTTGGGGATAACAGCATCGGCCTTGTAAAACACATAGCGGTGCAGGCCTTTGTAGCTCCCTTCACGCATTACGGTATCGCACCCTGCCAACAACGAGTCGACGTTCATGGTGGTGAGGTCGTTTACGGGTTGTTCTACCGCATAATCGAAGTAGTCGATGGTTTTTTCGCGGTGATCGATGATGATGGTTTCCCTGGTGTTGGCAATCATTTCATCGCTCATGAATTGCGAAAAATAGTGTTGGTTCGACTTCCTTACTTTGGCCGTCCCCATCAAGGTGCCTTCACTGTTTTCTGTTTCGTACATGGTTACTTCAATGTCCATCGATAATTGCGGGTGTGCCCGGTAGGCAGTGGCCACCTTCATCAGGTCGGCAGCAACATCCTGTGCGTAGCTCCACCCAATGCTTAGTATGGAACAGGCGATATAAAGGGTAATTTGCTTAATCATGGTTGCTTGTTTTTAAGGCGCTATGGCGCTGCTGTTTCTACCTTCCTGGATGGTTTTGATGCCTTCCACGGTTTCTTTTTTCACTTTCACCAGCTTGCCTTCTTCGTCGTAGATGTAGAAGGTGGCGTAGTTGTTGGCATCCAATTCGGCCACCAGTTTTAAGGTAACAGGGTCGTACACGTACGATACCATGTTGCCATCGAATGGGTGCAAGCGGATGTCGTCGTAATAAGCCGGAGCAGTAGCGGCCGCTGTATTGTCGAAATTCACAATGATTTCGGTGGTGCCTGATGGGATGATGAAATTAACAAACACCCGCTGCCAGCCTTCCACTATTTTACCTGTGGGAGAAAGGGTAATGGTGCTGGTGCCCCCCCCATTGAAAGTGACCTTGATTTTTGCATCGTCGTACGATTCAACTGCCTGAGGGGTGCTGTGCACTTCCTTGATCCAGGCACTCAACACATAGCGTTCTCCAGCCTCGGGTCGGAAGAATCCCAGGCAATCGCAAGAGTCAACCTGGTAGTAATCCGTACTGTGATCGGGGGTGTACTGGTAGGTGCTGCAATCTTTTGCGGCTAATCTTCGCGTAAGCGATTTTGTGGCTCCTGAGTTTATTTTAAAACTTCGTGTTCCGGTATGTGCCTCATCGGTAGAAATATAACTGCTATAACCGTTAAACTTAAAGTGTTGATCAGTACATTCGTCGGTATAATCTTCGTAGCCATCAAAGGCCATTTCATTGTAGGTAGTGTTGGCTCCTACCGCTGTTGCTAAAGTGTTTTCATACCCATAAAGGGCCGCCGAATAACGATGGAGTGCATCCTTGTTTTCCAACTCATAGCCATGGGGCGAATGTTTGGTAATGGTATTGGTGGCTAACCATTTGGCGTCTTTGCTTCCAGGGTTGCTCCAGGGGAAGGCCACAAACTCGTCGTACACCTCATCGAACTGAATGTTGTTGTGGTATTCGCGGTTGGTGTTGAATACATACGAGTGTTCGGGGCGCCACAGCCCTTTGATGCCTGCCACATAGGGGTTCACCACATCACCAGGATCATCGCCACATTCATAGTGGCTATCATACGTATCGCAAAATACCTGCCATTCATCAGCCAATTCAATGGCCGAAGCATCAACAATTTGATCGAGCGCATAGGTTTGTGCGGAGGTGTGTTGGTTGCGATTGAAGCCCGTGAGTTCCCTGGCTACCAGGTTGCCCACATTGGTGGTGAGCAGGTTCTTGCGGCCCGAGCGAATGATGGTGACTTGATTCACCGCATCGGCAACTACGTATTCGCCATCTGCTTCTATGCAGGTAATTTCATTGTTTACAGCATCAACTTCCACTACGGTAGCACGTACATCGGTTTCCGTATCGTAATCGATGTATACAAAATCGCCTTCTATAAAGTAGTCGCTTACATCCTTGCCAGCTGGCAGGGTGAAGTTCTCCATTACGCCCATGCTACCTGTTACATCCACATCATTAAATTCGATGCCAATGTTTTGGTAGGCCGTACCGGTATTGTCGTAATACCAGTGGGCCGGGTAGTTGTAGCTGTATACCGGGTTCCTGAATTCGTTGGTGACTTTCGTAAGCAACGGGGTGCCCGTTTCAATGTCGTACGCCAGGTTTTCGGTTTTTATTTGCGACTGATCGGTGGTAACAATGGTTTCTTGCAGCACCCCCGAACGGTGGATGACCTTGGTAGTGACTAGGGTTTTGACGCTAGTTTCATTGTCTTCCAAATACGGCAATGGCATGATCCAGATGAGTGGTGGAATACTAATGGTTAATTCCAGGTTAAGGTCCAGTCCCCTGCTCTTGGAGCTTTGGAAATTTTCGTGGCGGTCGAGGAATACGTCTACCGTTTGTCCCAATACTGCCGTTTGATAGTTGCCGGCATCGTTCAGCACCTGCACGTGGTTGTCGAGCTGGTTGCGCTTATCGTTGTTGTAAGGGTCTTTGGTTTGGTAGATATACTCTTGTTTCGAGAGCAGGCTACCCAATTCATCGGTACCTGCTGTACCATCAAGCCTCCGCGTGTATTGCGCTACCGACTTCAGTTTGCCCGGCATGTCGTTCATCACAATGGAGTAACCCTGGCTGCGCGCCATGCGCTTTTTAAAGCTGGAGTATACACCGGGAATCATGATGGGCCGTGTAATGGCCGGATCGGCATTCATGTCGGTTTGGTCGAAGATGATCGGAAAGTCTTTGGCCGTATAAAATTCGTGTACCGCTACCGGTGCTACCGAGTTTTCAATGGCTTTGCTATCGTCGTCGGCCTCGTCGGGAGCAATGCTGCGCACAGTAACTTTGCGATAGCCTACGGATGCTCCGGGGTAGTAGCTTTTTAAAATGGGTTTTTCTACAAACAGGTTGCGGGTACTGCCCAAAAAGGTGGAATGGGTGTATTTCACCGGCTGGGTTAAGGGGCTCTCCCCTCCTCCAATGGCAGGTTCGTAAGCCACACCACTGCTCACTGTACTCCCATTTTCTTCTATGGTATAGTCGTAAGCCTGACCGTACAATGCATTGTCGGTACTGGCAGAGTTTTCCCAGTTGTCGTTTAACGATAATTGGCTTACGCGTGCCCCTCCACCATATTTCTTGCTGTCGTGGTCGAACAGGCGAATCACCGAACGGCCATTCAATTCAATGTCCTGGCACCAGCCTTTGGCATACGCCCATGCATTGAAACCAACCATACCAGCCACAACATCGTCGAGCGCTGTAAAAAAGCTGCCTGCAATGCTCAATACCTGTGAGGCAACAGAGCCTGTGGGTTCGGTAATGCCATAAGCAATGTCGGGGCGTTGTACTTTGAGGTGCTCCAACGCCGCTTTTTGGAACGGATGAATTTTGGGGCCAATGCCCGATTTGTTCATCGATACCCCTTTGAGGGTGATGTAACCGCGATCAAAATCACCATCAGTATCATCGTCTTCCACTCCCATGTAATCTTCCAGGTTGGTGGTGTAGTAGATGATGTCGGCATAACCAGTAATGTATTCATGATCCCAACCGCTGTTTTTAAGATCGACAGATACCTTGAACCATACGTCGCTCATGTTGCGGACATAATTGTCCAGCACGTATTGCGCTCTCGATTCTGCGGTACCATCCAGTGCATCGGGAACGGCTTCATCCAAATCGAAGTACACTCGAAAGTGGTTGTGATCGTTGGAATGATGTGACTTTAGGTTACCTTCTTCAATGTTCACTGATCCCCGGTGAGAGGTGGTGCTATGACTTGCACCTCCTACCCTTCTGATGTCGAACATATGCATGGCATGCTGGTCTTCCACATAGCCATAATCGTCGGCTTCGTATTCAATGTTCATGATGCCACCCGTGGGCAGTTCAATGGACTTCATGTGCCAATGAGCCACTTTGGGCGCGTTGTCGTTGGGAGGAGTATCGTTGTCGAGGTTGTCGTGCTGGTTCACGTAGGGAAAATGTAGGTAGGGGTACATGCCATTATCGATCACCGTACCATCGTTGTTGACATTTTCCTTGAAGTAGCCCCAACGGTCTACATTGCGAATGTTGTAATCGGGGTTATCGTCGGCGCTATTGATGTTGCCATAGCCAAATTCATAAGGGCTCAACGCTCCCCTGCCCGACCATTGGTAGGTAAAGTAAAGTTTAGTAAGGGTGAGTTTTCCTTCTTTTCCATTCACATCAGTGCCATTGTATTCAGGATCGGTAGAGAGGTAGCCATTTTCATCGATGGTGGCCCCACTGTTGTTGGGCACATTAGGACACAGGTCGTAGGTATAGCGGAAGTGGGTGGTTTGAATGGGTACAGCATTGGGATCAGGATCGCCCTGGTTGTCGTAATAAGCATTTTTGGTAAAGAGGGCAATGCTGTCGAGCTTTTGCATGCGGTCGTTGGCATCTTTCTGCCCTATGTCAGCGTATTCGCCATAAGCTCCCAATGCATCTTCCCGATCGCTGGTATAAAACACAGCGATGTGGGTTTTGGTTTCAACGCTGTTGATGTAATAGAGTTCTTTATCGCCATACGAATAGTAGGCGCTGTTGTCTTTGTCGTCGGAAATATTGCCTTCTACAAAATTGGCTTCCTGGTAAGGCACCCGCCATTTGTAGGCGGTTTCAAATTGTTTGTAGTTGAATTTGGTCCAATAACCATAGTCATCATCTGTAGGACCGTCGTCGGTTAAATCGATGTAATCGGGCGATACTACAGAGGTGAGCAACCAACTGTGCACGTATTCAGGCGTAGTGGTTTTCGATAAAAACTCCTTGTACGTACCATCATAGGTATTGGCAGCTACATCTACGGTAACAGTATTATGATCGGCCGTGGCTTCATCTACCGACATGTTGGTTTCTACGCGGTTGTTGTTGTAAGCTGGCAACCCATAGGTGTAACGCATGCCATCTTGCTGCAAAATGGATACTTCTGAAATGTCGTTGCCTCCATGAGCAGTAAACGATTTTGCAGTGCTTACATCAGAGGAATTCAGGTAGGTTACATTTCTGCTCACGCCATACAATGCAGCTTCATCGTCGGTGAGCACTTCAATCACCTGCCCTCTTTTCTGGCGGGTCTTTTTTAAATGCATGGCTGCATTTCCTGTAGCAGATACTGGCGACGATTCGCTGCGTACAAAGTCGTCGGAATCGGTGAAAGCCCGGTTCAACCATCCGTTTTCTTTTTCGAGCTTTACCCGAAGGGCACGGTCGCCTTTCCAGTCGTCGAGAAATTCATCGTTCAACAGTTCACCGGTTTGTTCGCCATAGGCTTTGAAATAGTTGGGCTCAAAGTCGGGATCAGAAGTACCCGCCGATGCCAACCAGGTATCGATGTCGTCGCTGCCCGATTCCCAATCACCGGATTGTGTAGATCCACTGGTTTGCGTGAAGCCTACGCCTACGTGGAAGTTGTTGCCGGTGTTTCCAAACTCCAGGTTAAACCGTTGACTTTTGGTGAGGTCCTCACGCGTGGGGGTAGAAAGGGCATTTACCCCGGTTCGGTTAGGACGAAACATGCCTCCAGTTCCCTGCCCCGAGTGAGAGAAAATATCGTAGGTAAAACTGGAAGGTGCCAGGTTGGGCACTTTCTTACTGTATTCCAACGGCTCGCGGTTAAAGTCTACCATGTCGCCACTGGTGGTAGTAGCATTGTCGGTATGGAGGTAGCCATAGCCAGCTGAGTTCACCACGCCACCGTCAATTACTTTGGAAGTAGTGACCGATCCCAGCCAGTTCAATGGGAAGTTGGAAGCAAAATTTCCAAATCCATTGGCCGAGCCTATGCGTAAGGTATACGGATAGGTGGTAGTTTTCATGGGCATGGAAACAGTAGGTACCGTTTGATTTTGGGCAAAGCTGAGGTTGGAACTTAAACTTCCCCCCTTTATGTTTCCTCTTTGATCCACTTTTCCTATCGCCCCAATATCGCCTGCAAAGGCCAACCCCTGCGATCCGGTCCTGGTATTGATAGGAGCCGATGCTGTTATTCCGGTAGTAAATGAACTGGAAGCAAAGATTCCATTGGCCGATAATTTGGGCTCAATGCCAATGCCATTTTGCGAGTCGAATGAGAGTCCTACATTGCCCGAAACCACGCTTTCCTGGTTGGCACGAATAAGAGACGTCATCACCCGGTAGCCCAGTCCTTTGTAATTGTTGTAGTACAACTGCCAGGTGTAGGGTGATCCGCTGTTCGTTGCCGAGGGAAGGCCAAATACTTCTTTGTACTTGTTGGGTGGTGCTTGCGAGAATTCGGGAATATTCAACATCACCGTACTGCTGGCTTTCATGTTCATTTCCTGCTGAATGGTGGCACCATTAAAGTCGTCGGGCAGTCCGCGCAACTGACGGTTGATGGCTCCCACATTAAGGTTCCACCCCAACCCTACCCAGCTGGCTTCCTGGTCCATGCCAATGCCAGAGTGGTAAGCCATGTTTAACGGATAACCTCCATTGGGCCCGGGAACAGACATGAGGGGAATGTTGTAGGTAAAATCGCCAGAATACAGGTTCACCATGTCGCTGGTGCCTACCGGCTCAAAGCTGGCAAATTCTTCTTGTGCCGGCCCGGAAGTGAGGGCCAGTGAAGTGAGTGGCGAAAATAGGTCTACCATCAGGTTCAACGACAGGTATACTGCCAGTATTTTGAACACTTTTTTTGTTCTGATGGCTTCCAGTACGGTTGTTCTCTTTCTCATCTTAGTAAGTAATTATCTCGGGAATGTTATTGATCGCTTCTTTGGAGATGTTAAACTCCATGGGGTTGTTGGCCAACGCCCTGTCGGTCAACACCAATTGTTTGTTTCCGGATGCTTGCGATGCCTGATCAAAAGCCATCACAAAGTCGACATAAGGCGCAATGCCATGGCTGCGTACAAAGTGAAACAAGCGGCATTGCAGGGTGTCTGCACCTTCTACCAGGTAGATGTCGTGCTTAAAATCGAAGGAGTAATAGTTTACCCGCAAGTCGTATTCTGCAGGATCGCTGAGGTTGGTCATCAACACGTCTTCTCCTTGTTTCGATTGCATCCTCAGCTTGAAGTATTGCAAGCCTTCCAACTCTTTTTTGCGTTGTTGTAAGGTGGTCGTTGGCAGTTGTTCGTCGCGTTCTTCGTTGGCCACCACGTATTCCAGCGGTTGGTATTGCAAGAGGTATTCCACCCCTTGTAGTATGTTTTTCTTGCACAGTTGATGGGCTTCATCTTCCACCCATTGTACATACGCTGCCGGTTCCAAACGTTGGTTTTCACAAGCAACCAACAGAATGGCCAGCATGAGGTAAAAGGTATATTTCATAGATCGCATGTTAGTTGCACACATAGCTTCGGTCTTGATAAAAACGCAGGTAGAGTGCTTCATTTTTTTCGTTCACAACTTCCAGAATGTAGTAGCCGGCTATTAGCCCTTCACCAGAGCAAGACAGGTCGAGGTCGAAGCGGTTTTCGCCACGCTCTTTGTCGCCCGTTGTGGTAATGGAAGTGTTGTTAATTTGGCTGAGTATGCCCGGGGTAGCGTTGTTGGAAGCCACCACATTTTTGAGTTCATCGTACACGTTATAGGTAAGTGTTCCGGTGTTGTATTCGCCTTTGTACTCGAAGTAGAGGTGTCCGTTGAGGGTTTGAAAGTAGCCTGCATTCAATCGCTTGAGCGAACGTGCAAAGGCCCTTTTTCTTTGGGCGGTGGGTTTGGCCAATACCACAGGAACGGGTTTTGCCCCATGCAATGCGATTTGCAAAGCGCCTTTGAGGTAACCTCGTGTGCTGTCTTTTACCCACACACTATCTACTCCTAAACCGGTCCAATAGATGCTGTCCCAATAAGCCACAGCCAGTAAGTCGATGCTGTCGAGTGGTGTAGAAATGCTGTCGATGCCAATGCCGATGCTCACAGTATCCGTGTCGCTCGAAAGGTGCTCTAACAACCAATACTCTACATTGCTGATGCTGTCTAACCCGGTATACAGACTATCGCCATAGGGCTGTTGATATTCAAAGTACTCTGCTCTGATTTCAGCCGTGGTGTGCTGCGGAGCAGTAATGTCTATAGGGTGAAACGAATGGTGTTTCCCTACCGGAAAGTAAAAAGCCTTGTCGCCCCACTTGTCAATGGGTCCAGCTACAAAGGCAGTGTCGTTGCCTCCTGCAATCACCCCGGCAGTGTCTACCATCAATTCAGCCGTATCGGGGTACAATATCCCCGAGATGAGTTGTAACGTGTCTTCGATGAACCAACCACCAGCGGTAAAGTATACCGTTCCCGAAGGTTTGTTGACCACCAGGTTGGTAAAAGCCGTGTTGTTGTCTTGCGCTTTGAGGTGCACCTTTTGGTCGCCACTACCATTCATGATGTATTGTCCGGTGGAGCTGGATTTTCTGGAGAACACATCGCGACCACCGGTGTTGGCCAATCCATTGGTAAAAGCAATTTCACCATGGTTGCGCACAGTACCGCTGCTTTGGTGGATGAGGTTGCCGTCGATGTTCAATTGAACACCGTTGTCTACAGTGAGGTTGGTGCCTTTATTCTTCAACCAGGTATAGTCTTTGTTGTTGAGGTCGTATACCCATACAGCACCGCGGTCGGTACCGCCATCGTCGCAAAGGTAGTCGCCTACTACTACATTATGGAAACCGCTGTTGTCAACACCCAGGTAGGCTACCCCCACCCCATATCCGGCCGTGTTGGTACGGATGGAGCTGTAGTTACCTTCTTCCAGGTTGATGCGTTGGTAGTTGTTGAGTGTTCCATCGCTATCGAGCAAGAGCACCCACAACCCACCTGAGTTGGAGAGGGCATCGTCGCTGAGCATGTCGCCCACAACCACATCTTCTACACCATCGCTATTGAGGTCGCCTACGTTGCTGAGGGAGATGCCAAATTCTGCACCACTGCCCAGGGGCAGGGAGTTGCTGCTGATGCGGGTAAACGTGCTCACCGTACCGTCGTTGTTGAGCAGCAAGGTGAAGATAGCTCCTTCATTTTGTCGTCGGGCGCCTACGGCAATGTCGTTCACCCCGTCTTTGTTGATATCGCCCAACGTGGTGATGTCGCAACCAAAGAGGGCACCGCTGGCAAGGGCATAGGTAAAGCCACCGCTGTTGTAGCCAATCTTTTGTTCGGAAGCTACATAGCCCGAGTCGGTCATAAACAAGATGTAAATGGCACCGCGGTCGCTACTGCCATCGTCGCTGCCAAAGGCACCTACAGCAATGTCTTCCACACCATCTTTATTGATGTCGCCAATGCCTGCTACGGCTTCACCAAACTGGTCGCCATCGGCCAGCGTGCCACCAAAGTTGCCATCGGTATCGCTAATTTTTTGGTAGTCGCTTACAGTACCGTTGGCATTCATAAAGAGAATCCATACGGCACCACGAGTGCTGCCTCCAGTATCATCGCCCGGAGCACCAACGGCCAGGTCTTCCACCCCATCGTTGTTGAGGTCGCCAATGTGAGCCACGCTTTTGCCCCACCAATCGCTGTTGGCAAGGGTGCCGGTGAAGCTACCCTGGGTATCGCTAATTTTTTGGTGGGAGCTTACGCTGTGGTCGTCGTTCATGAAGAGTACCCATACAGCACCACGGTCGGTACCACCGTCGTCGTCTTTATGGGCACTTACCACCATGTCGTTGGTGCCATCGCCATCAAGGTCGCCAATGTTGGAGATGGCATAGCCAAAGTTATCGCTGTTATCGAGCGTGCCGGTAAAGTTGCCGTACGAATCGCTGATTTTAGCTGCCGTATTGCCTACTGTGCCGGGAGCAGGGTTATAATCGCCAATGGAGTCCATGAACAAGATGTAGGCGGCACCACGATCTGTTCCTCCATCACCATCGCTGGCGGCACCAATAATGAAGTCAACAGTGCCGTTGCCATCGAGGTCGCCCAGGCTGGCACAAGTGCCACCAAAAAAGTCGGTAGCATCGAGGCCAGAGAAGTTCCAGTTGTAGTTTTCGTCGATCTTGGTAATGCTTTTGTGAGTGCCTTCGGCCGTGAGGAACACCATGTAGGCGGCACCATCGTCGGTACCTCCATTAATGTTATCGCGGTTGGCACCAATCAGCAGGTCTTCTACCCCATCGTTGTTGAGATCGCCCACACAGGCGATGGAAGTACCAAAACGGTCTTCGTTCACCAGAATATTGCCCACATCGGTAAGGGGTTCTGCAATTTTTTGATGCGATGCTACGGCACCGGTATCATTGAGCATGAGGATCCATACAGCACCGCGGTCGGTACCTCCGTCGTCGTCGCGGAAAGCACCTACAGCAATGTCTTCTACCCCATCGTTGTTAACGTCGCCAATGCCGGCTACAGCATTGCCAAAGTTATCGCTGTTGCCCAGCGTGCCAGTGAAATTGCCCTGAGTGTCGCTAATTTTTTGGTAGTCGGCTACGGTACCGGTACTGTTCAACATCATGATCCATACAGCACCACGATCTGTACCACCATCATCGTCGCGGTAGTTGCCCACTGCCAGGTCGGTTACCCCATCGTCGTTGATGTCGCCAATGGCATTGAGGTAGGCTCCCAGCCATCCGGTACCGCTAAGGGTGCCGGTAAAGTTACCCTGGGTGTCGCTAATTTTTTGGTGGCTTTTTACGGTGCCATCGGTGTTGAGGAAAAGGATCCATACGGCACCCTTGTTGGCGCCTCCATCATCGTCTTGTGGTGCCCCTACGGCAATGTCTTCCACCCCATCTTTGTCGAGGTCGCCAATGCCGGCTACACTATAGCCAAAGTAGTCGCTGTTGCTAAGTGTGCCAGTGAAGCCACCCGTGGTAGAACTAATTTTTTGGTGCGATTTTACTGCTCCGGTATCGTTGAGGAAGATGATCCATACCGCACCGCGATCTGCACCACCGTCGTCGTCTTTCAACGCCCCGATGGCTACATCGCCAATGCCGTCGTCGTTAAGATCACCAATGCTGGTTACCGTACCAAAGAGGTCGGAGTTGTTTAGGGTACCGGTAAAGTTGCCCTCCGTATCGCTGATCTTTTGGTAATCGCTCACCCCGGGGAAGATGTCCTGTGCTATAACAGCGCAGCACTGGCATATTCCCACCATAAACAGGGCGTATCGAAAGATTAATTTCGTCATTGTAATTGGTTTTAGCTTAGAATAAGTCGTTCCAACTGGTGCCGTTGTAACATTGCAGTTTGTTGGTTGTGGTGTTGTAAATCACCAGTCCGGTATCGGGCGAACTGATGGCATCCCGCTGTGTGGTAGTCATGCGTGGTGGCAAAAACCCTTTGGTAGTGCTTTCCAACTCCAACTCGGCAGTGCTACTGCTTTTGCCAATGCCTACTTCTTCCCAGGCACTGCCGTTGTAAAAGAAAAAGTTGCTTTCGGTGGTATTGTATACAACCAACCCAGTAGCAGGGCTTTCAATGTTGTTTTGTTGTGTGGTGGTTAAGCGGGGCACCAATACTCCTTTGGTAGTGGAGGTTACATCCAGGATAGAAGAGGTAGCCGCAGTGGTATCACTTTCACTAATGGAAACGCCCTGTGCGTTACTGGTTTGAGTCGCCAGACCCAACATGGCCATCAAAACGACGATCATCAATTGCTTCATGTTTATTTGTTTTAGTTGTTATCTGTGTTTAGTTATTGCTGAAAAAGAAATACCAGGCCGCCCGTGTTGGAGCCAATGCTCCCACAGCACCAATGGTATCGTTGTTGGCATCTTTTACCGTTCCATCAGTTGCAATGGTGCCCAATACATCGTTGTTATTGTCTTTCACGGTGCCATTGCTATCAACCGATCCGATGGTATCGCTGTTCAGGTCTTTTACCGTTCCATCGCTTTCGATGGTGGCCGCTTGTATGCCATCGGCATAGTTGATGACTCCACCCGACTCAAAGTAAAACAGCATCGATGATGCGCTGTCGTATATGGTGTCGCCATTCATCGTGGCCAGTAGATCGTTGTTCTCATCAGTGATGTTTTGTGCGTTCACCCATTCGGCTAATGTTATGGCCAATAGTAGCAAGCACACTTTCAAGACTTTTATTCTCATTTTGGTTGGCATTAATTGTTTGTTTCAAAGTTGCAACAACCTCGTTCTTACTTCAAGGACAGATTTTTCATTTTTGACCTATTTTTTTGCGTCAAAAAAATCACAAAACCCTATTTATCAAACACTTATACCCTTTTATTTTTCCCATTTTTGACCTAAAAAGGAGGGTAAAAAAAGTGTGAGAGTGGAGTGTGATGAGGGGACGTGGGGGTGAGTGTGTAGTAGTGAGTATACAGAAGTTAGTGAGGAGCGAGTGTCTGAGTGTCCGCCTCAGGCGGATGTATCCCTGCCAGTGTCTGAGTGTTTTACTGCGAGTTACGAGCAGCAAAATGTATCGAAGACCGGGCAGGCGGGGAAGACCGAGCGGGAGTGATGTGAGGAGGGAGCATGTAGTAGTGAGTATACAGGAGTATGCATTAAGATACACGTCTTTGCGATCCGCCTTAGGCGGAGAAGCAAGCTCCCAAGGTGCCTTTGCTGGTGCCCCGATAGCTATCGGGGTGCCTACGCAGGAGTGAAAGTCGTGGGTAGAACATGACATGGTCATGGGTAAACTATGGCATAGTCATGGGGCAACCATCATGTGGTCGTGGGTAAAGCATGGCATGGTCATGGGTAGAACATGGCATGGTCAGGGGTAAACTATGGCATGGTCGTGGGTAAAGCATGGCATGGTCATGGGTAGAACATGGCATGGTCATGGGTAGAACATGGCATGGTCGTGGGTAGAACATGGCATGGTCGTGGGTAAAGCATGGCATGGTCATGGGTAGAACATGGCATGGTCATGGGTAAACTATGGCATAGTCATGGGTCAACCATCACATAGTCGTGGGTAAAGCATGGCATGGCCAGGGGTAAACTATGGTATGGTCGTGGGTAGAACATGACATGGTCATGGGTAAACTATGGCATAGTCATGGGGCAACCATCATGTGGTCGTGGGTAAACATTGAAAGCCCAAGGGTCAACCATCAACGTTCATGGGTAAACATTGAAAAGTCAATGTTTACCCTACAGCACATTATACGGTATGCAATTCAACCAAACCCCTTTATCAAAAAGGAAATCACTGTATTTTTTTCAATCATCAAAAAATGCTACCCCACTACTGCTGACAAGTCACGATTGAATACAAATCTTAAACGAATATTTGCATTACAACGCATCGAGTACCCGAAGCAGGGTTTCTCTTCTGCGGTGCGATACAGGTACCCGATCGCCATTGTCCATGATGATGGAGCCACCATCTTGTTTTTCGTACCGTTCAATGCAATTGAGGTTCACCAGGTGCGATTGGTGTGCCCGAAAGAACCCATACCCTTCTAGCATGCCATTGTATTCTTTCAACGTATTGGAAATGAGCAAGGTTTTGGCATCTTTTAAATAAAAACGGGTGTAATTGCGATCGGCCTCGCAGCGCACAATACTTTGGATGTTAATGAGGTGGATGTTTTCAGCCGTTTTAAGCACTATTTTTTTGTTCTCCCCTTTCAAGCTCCTGGAAAAAAGCTCCATCATCTCTTTGAATTCATCTTCGTTCGATTTCACTTTTGCCCGATCCAGTGCTTCAATCACTTCGGTAGAATCAACTGGTTTTAAGATGTAATCGAGCGCACAGTATTTGAACGCCTTGATGGCATGTTCTTCATAAGCAGTGATGAAAATGGTTTTGAACTGATCGGTGTTGACTTCTTGTAACACATCAAAGCCAGTACCATCGGTAAGCTTGATGTCGAGCAATACGGCATCGGGTTGGTATTTATTGATGACCTCAATGCCTTCTTTAACCGTACCTGCTTCTGCAATAACACTTACATCCTTACCAAATTGTTGGATGATGTCTTTGATGGTTTCTCTTGCCGGCTGCTCGTCGTCGATAATAATTACTTTAAGCATATTATTGTTGGAGTTTTAGAGGAATGGTAAATGTAACTTTAGTGCCCTGTTGATCTGCCTTGTTTTCGATGCGAAAAACAATGTCGTGTTGAGTATCCCTGTTCAGTAAGTTAAGTCGTTTGCGTGTAATCTCAATGGCCATGGGTTGGTAAGTTGATGTACGCTGTTTAGTCGCTTCTTGTATGCCAATGCCGTTGTCTTCCAATACAAACAACAGCCGATCGCCTTGCTGCTGAAAGCGGATGGTTAACCTGCCCTGCTCTTCCAACGGCATAAGTCCGTGTTCAATGGCATTTTCAATGAAAGGTTGCGCCAAAAAAGGAGGAATCAGTACTGCCTCAGGATCCAGCTTTTCATCAATTTCGAAGGCATAATCAAACCTATTGGAAAAGCGAAGCTTTTGCAATTCCAGGTAGTTTTCCAACATGTTTTCTTCTGTGCTTAATGTTACCGCTTCTGCTCCCGAGTTTTCCAAAATCTGACGCATTAATTTAGCAAAACGCGACAGGTAATCGCCTGCCTCGCGGGTATTTTGTTTGTAGATATAGCTTTGAATGGCGATGAGCGAATTGAAGATGAAATGCGGATTCATTTGTGCCTGCAAAGCAGTAAGTTGCCCTTTGAGGGCTTCCATTTCTTTTGCTGCCAGTTGTTGCTGCATCAACGCCTTTTCTTGCTCTTTGCGTCGCACCCTATTGCCCCAAATTCGTACAATAAGGTAGCCCAATAATAACCCCAGCAATACCTCCAATGCATAAAACCACCAGGTGTGCCAAAACGGAGGTAGGATAACAAACGTAATGACTTGCTGGTTTTTACTCCATTCCCCAGTCCAGTTTTTGGATTGTACGGTAAAGGTGTAGGTACCTGGAGGAAGTGTGGTGTATTGAATATCGGTTTTAGTCGTCGTGATCCAATCGTTGTTCACCCCTTCCATTTTGTAGCGATAAGTTACTTTACGATCCACTTTAAATGTGGGAGTACCATACGTAATTGCAACTTGATTTTGGTCATAGGGCAGTTCATAAAACGACTGCAATTGAGTATCTCTTTGTGTAATTTTCACATCGTATATCCAAATGGGGAATTCTTCAAATTGGCGTGTTACAGCAGCCATTGGCAATGCAATAAACCCTCTACCGGATGAGCAATACAAAGTATCTCTACTCATGACCCAACTCCCCACTTTAGCATCTCTAAAGTTGTTGGGAATAGCAAATTGCTCTATTTCATAGGGGGTGGTAGTGGTATTGATGCGCAGCATTCCCTTAAAGCTCATAACCCATAGGTAACCGTCGTGCATCATCACCCTGGTTTTTACCTGTTTCAATAAATGGGGAGCACTTACTTCTTGCTCAATGAACTGTCCCCTGTGGTATTTGAATAGCCCTTCTTCACCCAGCATCAGTAGAAACGTCTTGCTATCTGCTTCAACAAACACCGTATAAGCCAACGAGCTGTTATGTGGCAATACCACAGGGAGCACCTCTCCATCAATCAACTGCAATACACTATCTCCATCCACAATGAACAGCGTATCGCCAAAACAATCCATTCTATGAAGCCGGTTAAAACTGTTGTATTGGCGTTGTACTGCTTTGGTGTTTTTATGGATGAGGTGTAATTGATGATGCCCTCCTATCCACATCAAGCTATCGTTCATGGAAGTACTAACCAACCCTCCAGGAAGGTGGTTAATGATGGTACCATGTGCGTCAAAAACCAGGGTAGAATAATTGGTAGTAACCCACAACTCATTGCGTAATGTATCAAAATAAAGGGCATTTAGATGAGGAGATTCGTTGTGTATTGCAGGAACAGACCACCTGCTGGAGTCGTTACGGTTGGCATGAATTTTCACCAACCCTAATGCCCGGTCGCCGTAATAAATATTATCGTGCTGATCTTTGGCAATGGCCAAACTGTTTATTTGCGATGCAGCCTCCGGGTTACCATAAGTCAACATGTCTAAATAAGGCACATACACTATTTTGGCATCTGTTCCCGATAGCCAGTAGCCTCCTTCGTGGTCTTGTATTTGCTCCTTTAAAGGATGGTAAAACTCTTTGAAGTATACCTGTGGGGCTTGGTGCATATCCCCATTGGCAAATACATGCACTCCTCCCGACTGCAATGCTACCCAAAGGTTGTTGCGATCATCTGTAGCAAGTCCTACAATATTGGCGTCAAAAAGTTGATGATCCAACACTCCGTCCTCGTTCAGTAGAGCCAATGTATTGCCCTTGCTGATTGCCAGTATATTATTTTCCAGCTTCACCCCCCTAAATTGGTTGTCATTCCCTTTTGGGGCTTTAGGAAAGGTAAGCGTGTCCGTTCTTGTCCAGTTGTTGTTGTCGTCAAATCGATGGATACGGAAGCGATACCGGGGCGTTTTGTCTACTTTACGTGGCAAAAAGCATTGTCCCAGAACTATGCTATTTTCCAATTCCTTAATGAAAACATGACCGGTAGCAGTATCCAATGGTTGAGGTACCAATTCTTTTAAGTGGGTAACTTTTCCATTGTGGATATTGATGGACAAAAGTGCCTGCCGGCGAAATCCCATGTACAGAACATCACCATCGGCTTTCAACGAGTTAATGAATTGGCCTATTGGCACATACTTAGCAATAGAATCGTTATGGGCAAAAGGTTGTATGGTATCTCCTTCGTAATAAAAGAGTTCGTTGAGCTGATTCATGAACCATACGCGATACGGCGATCCTTCACAAATTCTGAACACCACATTATTAGCAGTCCAGCGTCCTAATTTGGTTCGTTGAAACTCCCCTTCAAAAAACTTGTATAAGTTATTGGTGGAGGCAAACCACCCCACTCCTTTCGTATCGAAGTACATCTGATGGAAACTTCGGTCTGGAGCCTTATTGTTTTTTGTGCTCCATATTTCATGGTAGGGTTGTGCCAGTTGTGCTTTTCCCTTTTGAGCCTCACCAATCAACAGCACTAACAACAACAGCAATGTCTTCAGTCCACTATGTAAACACCTATTCATATTGCAACAGAGGCCGAACGCAAGCGTCCGGCCTTAAAGGTACTAATCAAAGTTACTCCTACAATGAGAAGTAAGGGTTATTCTTCCGCTTCATTGGTATTCACTACCAAGTTCATATTGAGGGTTTTTCCTACATTTTTTCGGGTATATACTTTCCCATTTCCATTCTTGGTATTCCAACTGGTTTTCCCTTCTTCAACATGAGTAGGGGCTCCCAAAATAGTGGTGATTTTCGCCACAAAATCGTTGAACAGTGCTTCTTCTTCTGCTGCATTTCTTCTGCCCTCTGCCGTTACTATGCCAATGCCCATCTTCACCCCATCAAGCTTTCCGTCGTAAAAAGAATATTCAAATTCAAATTCAACATTCTCGTCGTCGGCAATCGTGTATATAAGGGTATTTTCATCCGAATACTTTTCATCGAGCATAGCTGTTTCTTTGGCTTTTACCTCATCCGGAGTCATGCCAAATTCCATGCCGCGCATGGCACCGCTCGAAGGGCCGGCAAATTGCTCGTACATGCTTGCTGTAGGTACAAAACCAGCATCAGCTGTTGTTGCTGCCGCTTCACTATCAGTAGTAGTTGCGGCATCATCTCCGCAGGCCGTTATGGCAATAGTTATGGCTCCAATGGCCATCCACAAGACTTGTTTTTTCATGGTTGTTGAGTTAATTGCTTATTACTGTTTGGCATAAAACTAACAGCGAAAAGCACACTACTCTCATCGAATTACCCTAGGAGGGCTATTCTTTATCATTCGTATACAACGAATGAATATTCGTAAAACGAATGATTAGGAACGGGTGCGAAGTGGAATGGTGAATGTTACTTTTGTGCCCTGTTCATCATCTCTACCTTTGAGCGTAAATATAATTTCCTTTTCTACCTTCCTGTTAAGTAAATCCAACCGTTTCTTAGTGATATCGATGGCCATAGGTTCGTGTTCCGATACTCGATTTTTTGTGGCCTTATCGATGCCAATGCCATTGTCTTCCAGCACAAATAACAATTGATCATCTTGTTTCAAAAACCGAATGGAAAGGTGGCCCTTCCCTTCCAGGTGCATGATGCCATGCTCAATGGCATTTTCAATGAAGGGTTGTGATAAAAATGGAGGAATTAAAGTCTCATAAGGGTCAAGGGTTTCGTCGATCTCCAGGATATAATCGAATTTATCGGAAAACCGCAGTTTTTGCAATTCAAAGTAGTGCTCCAGCATGTTTTTCTCCGTCTCCAACGTTACATCATCTCCTTTCGAGTTTTCGAGCATCTGGCGCATGAGTTTGGCAAAGCGCGACAGGTAATCGCCTGCCTCACGTACATTTTTTTTGTAGATATAACTTTGGATGGCGATGAGTGAATTGAAGATGAAATGCGGATTCATTTGTGCTTGTAATGCAGTAAGTTGTGCCTTGATGGTTTCCATTTCATTTTCCGTAAGTTGCTGCTGCATGCGCGCCCGACGCTTTACCCTCCCTACCCAATACAAAATAATGAAATACCCCAACAATGCCCCCAACGATACCTCCAGGGTATAAAACCACCAGGTGTGCCAAAATGGAGGCAGGATGGTGAATCGAATGACTTGTTGGTGTTGGCTCCACGCTCCGGTCCATTTTTGAGGTTGTACGGTAAACGTATATTCGCCTGGAGGTAAAGTGGTATATTGAATATCGGTTTTATTGGTGGTGATCCAATTATCGTTTACCCCTTCCATTTTATAGCGATAGGTCACTGTTCTGTCCCACTTAAAAAAAGGAGCACCGTATTTAATCGCTATTTGATTTTGATGGTGGGGCAACTCGTAAGCGGCAAGAATAGCCGTATCTTTTTGTGCAATATTTACCTGGTAGATCCAAATGGGGAGTTCGTCAAATGCTTGAGGCATCCTGGCTTTAGGGTAAGTAATTAACCCATTTACCGTAGCAAAGTAAAACGTGTCTTTATGCATGATAGCATGGTTTACAATGGCTCCTCTAAGGTTTACTGGCAGGGGTATTAATGTTATCGCATAAGGATCTTTAGTGGTATTGATCTTTAAAAATCCCTTTTTCGTAAATGAAATCAGTTCATCCTTACCAATGTCGATCAACCGCCATTTTTTGAGTTGTTCATAATGTTCAGGAGTTGCTTGCTGCCGAACAAATTGCTTGTTCTTGAAGGTAAAGAATCCATTTCCGCCGGGCATGAGTAGCAACGTAGTATCATTTAATGCAAACAATATGGTGTGTTCCCACAATTCCCCTTTCGGGTTGATCTTTTCCAACTCATTATTACACAACCAATAAAATTCCTCACTGTCTTTGATCACTAATGTATCGCCAATGGCTTCTACTTGTTCTATCCTATTGAAACCATCCTGGCTTTTCTGTAACACCTTTGTTTTACGATGTACTCCGAACACATGATCGTACCCTCCTACCCACAGCATTGTATCAGTAGTCATTGCTCCTGAAATGCCGTTAGGAAACTGATGGGTAATAACACCATTATCGTTTAGCACATAAGTGCCGGCAGTAGTAATGGCCCATAATTCGTGATAAAGGGAGTCGTATATCAGGGCTCTTATTTTTGTAGCACCTTCCATCAATCGAGACAATGACCATACAGTAGAGTCTTTACGGTTGGCATGTATTTTCACAACTCCTTTTCTATGATCGCTATAATAGATATTATGGTAGTTGTCGACAGCAACAGCCAAACACTGAAACGTTGAGGCATCCTCTGCACTGGAATAGGTCATTAAATCGGCATTGGGAATATAAGCCACCCCTTCTAACCCCAACCCTAACCAAATACCCCCTTCATGGTCATGAATGTTTTCCTTTAACAGTACGTAGTGTTCTTTAAAGTATACAGATGGGTTGGCTTGAATATCGTAATTGGGGAACAATAAAACACCTTTTGAATAAGAAGAAATCCAAAGGTTTGAATCATGATCTTTAGCAATTCCTGCAATGCCTACCTCAAAGTTATGAGCGTCAATGATCCCATCTTTGTTCAGTTTCAACACAGTAGCTCCTTTTGCCACTATGATGGTATCACCGTGCAATCGAATCGCTCTGGCGTATCCATCGTTGCTGCCTCTGGGCACGTGCAGTGTTAGGGTGTCGCTGCTCACCCAATTGTTGTGTGCATCAAACTGGTGGAAGTAGTGTTGGTAACGGGATATTTTATTCGTTTTTCTTGGAGGAAAGTAACTGCCCAATGCCACACCATTTTCGAGTATTTTGATAAAAATATGACCGGCCATGGTATCCAGTGGTTCGGGTACTTTTTCGATAAAGTTGAACGCAGCACCTGTGTTTTTATCAATGCATAACAATCCACGACCTCGGCACCCCAAAAACAGTTTTTCTTCTGTAACACCAAGCGAATTGATGTATTGATTTTTAGGAATATATTGAGCAATGGAATCGTTGAATGAAAAGGGCACCACCGAATCGCCATCGGTATAGAAACATTCGTTCATCATGTTCGTTATCCAAATTTTGCCCGGCAACTCCTCCTGAATTCTAAACACCGTGTTGTTGGTGGTATACTCTCCCAAACTTATTCGTTCAAATGTTCCTTCAAAGTACTTGTACAAATTGTCGCGCCCAGCAAACCAACCAATGCCTTTGGAGTCGAAATACACCTGATAAAAGCTATTGACAGGTAACTTGCCATTGGCCACATTCCAAATTTGATGGTAGGGCTGTGCCAATTGTGCACGGACAGTATTAGGGCAACAGGTCACTATGCATAGCAGCAACCCGCAAAGCCACTTTTGGATGGTGTGTAAGTAGCAATGTTTCATATGGTCAATGCCGAATGTTAACATCCGGCAGTAAAAATACTAATCAAATATGGCACAGGCGATGCTCCTATACCATTTGTTGCTTATTTCTCAAGTAAAAAATGAACCGGGCAACAACATCCCGGCAACGACACAATGCCTACACAGCGAGCTGCATAGGCATTGTACCATATTGGGGCTTTTATGTTAAGGCTGTATCAACCCTGCCGCATTGGGATAAGGGGTAGCTACCGTACACGTATAGCACGGAGGACCATCCCATTCATCCTCGTTGGCCGTATCGGTAATTCTTATGGTTACAGTATCGCCAACAGTTACCTTCCCCGCATTGTAAAATCCATGTCCATTGATGGCAAAGATTTCTCCTTTAGGGGTTTTTACCCGAATGTCGAAGGCATTGTTCATCAATACAGTGCCTTGCAACACTTCGCCTTTCACAATAAGGTCGGTAAACGGTGGTGTTCCTCCATTGCCATTTCCTCCGCCCGAATATCCCTGGGCGTTGGCAAAATTGGCGAGGGCCAAAAACAGGAGCAATGCTCCAAAAAGCTTCATTGTTTTCATACGTATTTGATTTTATTGTTTCACAATTCTTTGTACCAATGCTTCATCGCCTACCACTACCTTTACCAGGTATATGCCATTGGGCTGTTGGGTAAGGTCGATCGTTTGTTGTGTTCCTTGCACTTGTTCGTTCCACACTTGTTTCCCCATTACATCGTATACTTCTACCACATAAGCTTCGGCTCCTGTTACATTAAGAGTAAACTGGCCGTTGTTGGGGTTGGGATAGACCTTTATTATGTTAGTAACAATAGCTTTTTGTGGTTTTTCAGGAGCGAATGGAAGTAACTTAATGATAGGATCAGCTCCACAGGCTAATGCACCAGTAGCATCAATTTGCGCCAATACCGTACTTTGGTACTCTGCTTCAAATCCAGGCTTCATCAGAATAGCATTCCCTGCTGTAAAATCTACCTCCCAATCTGCTTCTACTTTCGTTTGACCACCTATTTGCAAGATGTTGGGCACATGGTAATCGTGTTGATCTGCAATTAGATTAAGGTCATCATCACAAAGATTTAAGCCCGGACAAACTCCTTCCAAAGAGTACATCAACATATCACCATCTACATTCCGTAACATAAAGAGCTGTTCAAGCTTCGAGTCAGGTATTAACGCTCCTGCGCCAAGTGCCTGTATGTCTTGTCCACCAGTAAAAGTCTCACTGCCTTTCCCTACAATGGCTCCATTATCCCATTTGTACAAAAAGAATGAACCATCACTAATTTTTCGGTACGCGATAATTTCATCCAGTCCATCTGCGTCAAAATCACCGGCCGTAATATCGGTCCATACAGAACTGCTGGAAGGGGTATTGTTTGTTAACGTTTGTTGGATAACCGTTCCGTTGTATTCATAAATTTTCAAATCACCATCTGAGTTACGAATAGCAGCCATTTCTACAGTGCCATTGCCATCAAAATCACCGGCCGTGAGCCCTGCCCACTCCAAGGTAGAAAGGGATATGGTGGTATTTGCTACCAATTGTATGTTAGTTCCATCAAATCGATACAGGTATAAACGACCATCAGAGTTACGAATAGCAGCAAATTCATCGCCTGGTGAATTAGGGTCAAAGTCCCCAGCAGCGATACCTGCCCATCCCAGGTTTGCGTTGTTGTTACTAGTAGAGGCCAGTAAATTAAAGTTCGTCCCATCATAATCATGAATGAAGAAATCTCCGTCTTGTTGTCGAACAGCAACGAACTCATCTACTCCATCGTTGTTAAAATCACCTGCAGCAACATCTACCCAATTGTGAATGGTTTCAGAGAAAAGAAAATCATCTACTGTTTCCATATTATGTTCGTAAATATTGTTATCGTTAGCATCTACCCGTTGTAGCCCCTCCGCATATTGCAACAGTTGAAACCTCCCATCATCATTACGTACAGTAATCATCTCCTCAACTCCATCATCGTCAAAATCACCTGCTGCAGCACCTACCCAGGCTGAGTTTACTCCAGGAAATCGATTAGCAGCAACCGGATTGAACAATTGTTCATACAAGGTGAGGTAAGAAAGCGACAACAGCTCTACTGCACCTATGGAAGTGGCACTTTGAATGTCCCAGTACTTGATGTACTGATCCCAATAAATCTCAGCAGCAATGTTATAAATGTCTGTTCCAATGTAATCTGTTCCACCATGAACAGTGGTAGTTTGACTCAAAAAACACCAGGCACCCACTTCCATAAGCATCTCATTGGGACCGGCATTTTCATCATCATAAATTTTATTGCTTCCATCTACCGCATTGTTTACATTGAGTGGACTTTGATAAGCACTTTCGGTCAATGACCGAATCAACCGATCAATATCAAGTGCATCAAACAACTCGTTAAAACTCTGATCAAGCACCCCAAATTTATGGCACAAATAGGCAAACTCAACTTCTAACGAAGCATGAGAAATATCTTCTGGATAGTCTACACTTTCTCTATAATCCCAGGCATAATGGTCGTTTACCACATTAACATCCAATTCATCTTTAAATGGTTCGGCAATGATTCTGACCTTATCCAGGTAGTAGGTAGCATCCTGACTAAAGTCCCCCGACTGTACAATCATTTCATACAATACCACCATGGTTTTGGCCAATGCTCCTTGCTGATTCCAATCATGTAATGTAGTGGTGGTATTGTGGATCATATACCCTCCTTCATTAGGCACCCAGGGGGTTACAGCAGCTACGTTGGGAATATTACTGGCTGTATCATAGTATTCGATCGATGCTTTAATGCGGTTATACAACCAATCGGCATAATCTTCAAAATCGGTTAAATTCAACTGGTTAGAACCATCTGTATAAGGCATCGTGGGCAGTAGTTCCATCTTTAGTGAAGGCTCTTCTACCTTTACCAGGTATATGAAATCAGCCATCGGGTAAGTAATCTTGCCTTCATTATAAATTGTTTGCAGCCATGGTGCTCCTATATTAGCAGTTGGCACCGAACTCCAGGTAGGTTTATTAGGTCGGAATGTAGTTATGGTCTTACCCGAGTATACTGTTCCATTCACTTGATCAATGTCTGCATTCACTCCTACCTCATCATCCCTACGGTCTTGCACGTTTTTTGACTGCACAATAAACTTATAAAGGTAAAACTTGTCTTTAGTAGCCCTATACATGTTTAAATAGGCCTTCATTAAAGCTCCTGCACCGTCTGTTAAATCAGCTGTGGCATTTTTTTCGAAGTTGTTGGTATACCCTTCATCATAAATACTTCCGTTGTTGGTAATGATTACCCCGGTTAAATCGTCTTGCAGTTGCAAATCGGCTTTGTCGAATTGTTTTCGGAAAAATTGAGCATGCGCATGTAATGCGATGATGACACTTATGATCGTTATGATTGCTTTCATATTGGATGTTTTACGCGACAATTCAACCTCTGAAAAAAGGAGTTGCCCAAAAAGTGAAGAGCAACTCCCACTATTTCTTACCCCTACTCGATAATTAAAGGTTTTGTTATCACTTGATTGTTTAACTGTACTTTCAATAAATAAACTCCCGCTCGTTGCTCTTGAATGTCGATGACTGAAATAAGGTTTTGCCTTTGTTCATTCAAAACCCTACGTCCATGCATATCATAAACTTCCACTAAATATTGCTCTACAGCATCTACATCTATTTGAAGTGTAAATAAACCTGAAGAAGGATTTGGATATACATCAACTTTCAATAACGAATTGTGATTGGATGCTTCTATTTCTTGCTGAGCAACATGAGAAGATGACCCATTAGATTTAGTGAAGTTTGTGCATTGATCGATTAATGCACAAAACTGTCCACCCTTAGTAATTTGTGTCTCAAAACCAGGTTCAAGTAGCACTTCCCTTCCCGCTTGAAAAAACACCCTGGCCTTTTGAATAATGCCTACCGGATCTGCAATGGTAGAAGCATATATACCATCTACAGCAATGAAATCAACTTCATTGAATTGACCTATGATGGTATTATCTATGTACAAGTCTGGAATGCTGGTACAACACGGAGTAGGTTCTAACACATTACCAGTTGCACAAGGAGCAGCTACAAATGAAGGGGTTGTATTATGACCTTCTTTCAGAATCGAGCCTTCAAAAGTTTCGCTCCCACAATCGTTCCACAAAGTAATGCGGTAGGCATATAAGCCCAATGCTACCTGCGATTGATTGGCCAACTTGCCATTCCAAAACATGTCTTGTACAATACCATTTGGGCACTCCAGTACTTCATCTACAATCACAATATCCTGCCCGGAAACATGCTGAATGATTTCCATGCGCACCTTACTAATGTTATCATTCACATGAATATTAAGCACATTATCCTCGTTGATAAGGGTACCTAACACAGGAGCCCCTATAAACCCATCTGTATAACTGCAATTATTGATGCAACCTTTTGCAATAACCACTTCATCTAATAACACATAAGGGTCCATACAAAATTGGAAGCCTGTATTGATGTTGGGAGATTTTTGTTCCACTTGAATGGCCAACCAATCATAGTTCGTGGCTGGAGCAATAATTTCTTGCTGTAGATTAACCCAGGGTTCATTGACTCCGAACAATATGCCTTGTAAATCAAACGATGCCAGCTCCACAATGTCTTGCCAAATGGGGCGGCTAAACGCAATATAATCTGCACGGCATATGTCATCGTCATCTTCAGCTTTGTAACGAATCTTATTGGTAGCAGCATATACTTTTATTACAGCATTATCGTAATGCGATTGCTGAAATTGTTGACCATTTGGCGCATACCCAGGCAACTGAACATGAAAATCTACTATGTAAGATTGTCCTGGTACCCAGACATCATTCCCATCCAATTCTTGCTGGATTAATTCATAAGCCAGCAAGCCAGTATACCCATAACCACTGTAAGCATTAATCCCATAGTGTTCGAAAGTATTGTAAAACCAATCTGGAGAATGTGGATAGGTACAGTTTTGGTTACAGCCACCATATCTGGACTCCCATTCATCGATTTCTTCAAACCCTTCTGAATAGTCAGTTGGCTTAGGATGCCCCCCTTCAAAATCAGGGTTATCGAGCATATTCTGTGCATACAAAGGACTGGTTAAGCAGATGCTAAGAACAATGCTTAACAAATTTTTCATAATTGTTTGTCTTATTGTTTCACGAAACGTTGTGTGTATACCTGCTCTCCTACTACTGCACGAATCACATAAATACCGTCAGGATGATCAGAAAGGTCAACATCCCACTTGATCGATGGAATCCCCTCTCGTTGATACACCGATCTTCCACTCGCATCTGTAACCAGTATGCTGTATCCCGATTCAGGTACCTGCTCTAACATCAAGCTAAAGCGACCATTATTAGGGTTCGGAAAAACAGCCAACCCATTGTAATCGGGCACCGTTTCTTTGATCACTCTTGCCAAATCTTGCGGCATCGATTTGCTGCCGTAGATGTCTTCATGGCAAGCAATGAAAGCCACGTCGGAATATCCCGAATTGAGAGCATTCAATAGAGGAATTTTAAGTACTCCGCTAAAGTTGGTCGTTTCATCAATAACAGTGGAAGTTGTTGTACCATCATCGGTATCTACAAATACAATGAAGTATTTTGGGTTGGCGTTGAGTGTTTGCGGAATTAAATCATGCACCTCAAACTTTGTAGCTACTGGTACCGATTCAATCCACAACCAGTTGCCTAATGGCCCCCAATCAGGTCCCCACTCATATCCTCCGGGTGGAGCAATCAAATCTTCTAAACAATCATTAAGTCCCTGGCCATTGGATTGAAATCGACCGTCCCATTTTACCCGAATGTTATTGACCCAACCGTACACTTGTTTCTTATCTTCATCCACCAATGCAAACGCCTCCAGGTTTTTGGGCTTGCTTTGCCAAACACGGGGCGAATAATTACCTCCTACCAAATCAATTTGGTTCATAAAATTGGCCAACCCTTGATGTTCATCATAATAGTTAGGTTGCCATACATCCAACTCATCCCAATACCAACTAGTGATATTACCAAAACACCCCATAAAGCTGGTAGCCCAAATAGAGTTATGGTACAACCCAAGATGACACCGGTCAATCTCGTGCTTGTGCCCTTCATCGTAAAACAGAGGCTTTTGAAAAAAGTTAGTAAAGTCCAGAAACCGGGTTGATTCACTTTTAGGCCAGCGGTTATCATGGTTTACAAAGGTGTATTCCCATAACCCTGTACGCTTGGGTTCTCCATAATCATGCAACGAAATTATATCAGAACTTCTAAACACTTCAACAAGGTCATTACGACTATCCGTTTGCTCAAAACTTCCCACCATATAGTGTGGGCGATAAGGTGCTGTAATGGTTCTGAAATGACTTGCCATTTCATCGAACCAATTGTTGACATGATTTCTAAACGTTGAATTGTTATGAAATGGATGTACTTTGTCTTCAGGGTCGTTTCCGGCAATACCCGTATGATTAAATGTAAGTCCTGCATTGTTCATCTCTGACAACATTTCCCAAAATAAAATGTTGTTGGAGTATCCCCAGCGTGCCGCAATGTAACGCAGCTTTCTTTTATAGTAGTCTCCGGCACTGGTCGACAAATCAAAAAAGTCAATCGGGTCAGTCACGTCGGGAAGCGAGCGGTAGGGGTTTTCTGGCCATCCGTTTGTGCCATAGATAGCAGTCCCATCAGCCTGATTGTATTTCGTTTCCCACTGATACTGGTCATGAATATCCATTTGAGGGATCAACTGCATGTTTAACGCAGTAATTTTATCGACCAGATAATCAAACTCCCAGGCATTACGCATTCGCAGATGGTAATTGCCTAAACCACTTTCATTTGGAGTACAATCATTGGTAAAACCGCTTACCTTATCCCACTCAAGGCCATAGGTCCAATGCAGCATACCAATTGATACAGTGTTTATCCCCCCATTCGCCATTTTTTCCAACCACCCTCCTCCATTACCATCATAGTAATCAAGGTAGTCGTCCGACTCCAAACGATGCCCTATGGTTAACGGTTCTTCAATCCCATCGTAGTTAATGCCCGTAGTTTGCAAAGGCCACACTGCATTCATAGAATTGGCAAAAAAAGTAGGGTTAGACACCACAGGATCGGACCATCGCAAGTAACGATCTCCATAGTTTGAGTGCATATCACTTACTTTAACATGACCATTGTTCACTGAGGTACTGGTACACGTAAATCCAATACACGAAAGTTCATTGCGGGACTGACCATTCACTTCAATCGCCATACTCCCCATCCATACTCCTTCAATAGCCGGTGAAAAACGTACCCGCCAACGATGATACCCCGTTAATTGTCGATCATCCCCCCAAAATAGACCATCGGCCGGAAATCGAGTGCAATTATAAATCCACCAGGGCTCAGTGGCTATAGAAGGGAATTGAGTCTGACGCACAAATTCCTCATAGTAAAAACCGTAGATTGTGCGTGTTCCTCCACTAGGGTCAGTAAGTACCATATCCACTTTTAATTGATCAGGATCATAAGGGTTAAGCCCCTGCGTATACGGTGCCACATCTCCCGGATCATCAAAATCATCGTCCTGGTTTTGATCCAGGCCAAACAGGAACAAATCCACGTCATCTTGAATATCTTGTGGCAAATGAACTCCAAACTCAATTTTGCGGTGCTTCTCCACCAGCTTATTGGGTATGTCAGATGCCTCAACAACGGCCAACTCATAATCTTGCAACCCTATTTTTGCTTCAAAAAAGGAAGTATTAACAAACGATTCCGTTTTAAAACCAGGCTTGAGTTCTATACATTTTCCAGCTCTGTATTGCACTTGCGAATTGCCTGTAACTATTACTGGCTGTTGAGGGTTGCCAGGAGCAACAATGCAATTGAGATGACAAACTACAGCTTGTTCATCCTGATAAGTATGCCCATTAATTTCAAGCGTGTTTTGAGCGAAAAGATGAGCATGAAGAAAGAATGAAGTCAGTAGAATAAAAACATTGATTACCAATCTCATAACTACTTCATTTTATTTTTCAACAACTCATTTTCCTTTTGCAATGTTTTAATAGCCTTGTCTTGCTCAATTAGGTACAATGTCAGCTCCTCAATCTTTTGTAGCAATAATGCATCTGTTTTAGCCACGTCTAATCCATTGTTTACCATTTCCTCTGCACTAGGCACATCAGGCAGGTGGTTATTCGCTTCAACAAAATTGGCTACTTCTTCCAGGCTTCTTAATTGATAATCATCAGCAAAAACAAAATCTGACCATTCAGCGGTATTGTTCACCGCTACTTTCACCTTTTCCGTTAAAATTCCATCCATCACGAACAAACGATAACCGGTAGGAAGGTTGGCTGTAGTAGGATCTAATCCCATAGATACTTTACCATCTGCAGCTATCCGAACACCATCAAGACTATTGGCTTGCGGTGCCAAAACAAACCCTGCATTGCCATTTTTAGTACCATTTTGATGATCATTCCAAAACAACCCCATGTCACCATCTTCCGATTGCCAATTAAACCCAGAAGCGTTGAGGTCGTTGACAAAGAAGACCTGACGCGGGTTGGTAGCATCATCCTGCAATTGCAACGACTTGTTGTCTTTACCGGCTGCCATTTCAACATGTAAATGTGCTGCTGGAACAGTCACTCCAATTCCTACTTTTCCGTTCATTTTAATCATATTGCCACTGCCATCAAATGCCAATTCAGCACGGCCATCAGTGTTGTTAAAAATGGCAAAGTTCATCACCGACGAACTCCCATCGTTATTGATCAACATGTAATCATCGCCATTGCCTCCTTCGTCGGTAAACCGCAAATTGGCATTGGCTTTACTAATATGCAATGCAGCTGCTGGAGTGTTAGTACCAATACCTGCATTATCACCATTGAGAGGAAAAACACTTGCTTGTGCGGTAAGGTCACTGCTAAAAAAAGAAGCACCAATGAACAATGCTCCCCATAAAAATCCTTGTTTTTTCATGATTGTTTGTTTTAAATGATTTGACGTGAAATTTGCTTTTACTCAAAGTTCAGGGACACAAAATGGAAATGCCAGACAGATTACCAGCGACAGGTTTTGGGTTATCAGCTGTATCACATCCTTGAACATTCGTATTCAATGGCACAGCCTACATCTTGTAGTTTTGATAAAATATCCCCTTCAACACCAATAAAATCACCTCAATAGAATGACAGAATAGTTGTATCAACCATACCCATTGCAGCAATTTTTGATCTTTTTCATAAAATTTTACTTGTAAAAAACCCGCTGCAACCCTTAAAGCAGAAACCCTACAAAACACTACTAATCAATCTGTTAAAATTCACTTTGCAAAAAGATTGACCTAACACAACCCTAAATCTGACTTTCCCAGTCAGTACCCACGCCATACATTTGCATCAAGTGTGGTTACGGTTAGTAACAACATGGTTAGCAGCGTTAGAAAACAGCCTTGGGTAGAGACAAGGCTGTTTCTTTTCCCCTCTAACACAAAACAAATGGCGCAGGAAGAAAGAATCATGACACTGCATCCAACAGGAAAAGCAGGAGTCAATATTTTAAAAAGCAAGTATCAAGTCATTAAAGATTTCATCATTGACTGTATCACCAAACATGAGTCGATTACATTTGGTGAATTAACTCAACTGGCAACAAAACAATTGAGCAACCATTTTGATGGAAAAGTGGGTTGGTATATCGTTACTGTAAAACTTGACTTAGAAGCGCGCCATCTTATTGAAAGAATGCCCAGCAAGGGACCACAACGATTACAATTAAAAAACAAATAACAGTACAGGTGTATACACCCATCGCTTTACCTTCGGTTTTTAAGTTTGTGGCTGGGAGCAGCCAACAAATCAACAGCAAAAAGCAATCCTGCGCCAATGCAGGATTGCTTGATTTAAGCGATCAAAGAAGCTACCCGGAAAACTCAATTCATGACTGTAGTATCTCGCAAAGTCCCTATCCTTAAAATGCAGACCTCGATTCCGGGTTGCGTCGTCCATTAATACGACCCAAGCACCCCTTGTGTTCGCATAAGGGGTGTTTACTTTTCTACCACAGCAACACCTAACACCACCCAACACAACCAACTGACAAACAATCAATTAAGAACAAAACCATTACCCCTCCCCCATAATTCAGGGGCCTTTTTTTTATTGAATCATAGGGAGTAAACAGGATAACTTAGGGAATTATTCACTAAAACTTATAAAGGTGTTCCGAACTACCCTACTTTGTCTCGCACTTTGGGGAACAACAGGCATTGCTACAAGCAATGATGCCCCCAATCCAGTCTCAAACACTTCTTTTGATCAAGGAATTATTCCCAATAAGGGTCAATTACTAGATCAACACCATGCTCCCGTTGATGAAGTGTTGTATTATTATCATGGCAATGGGCTGTCTGCATACTTTCAACATAACACCATCAGCTTTGTAAAAGAACAGCATACCATTGTTACAGAAGAAAGAGATGGAGTAGATGCCCATGGAAGACCAGCAGAAGAAGCCATCATTCATTATTCCAAACATCGTTTTGATGTAGAATTACTTGGCGCGGCCAGTCGGCCTACCATTACCACCCAGCACCCTACCGCGTTTCAATTAAATTACTACAATGCCAATGTGCCGAAAGGAGTTAGTGTACGAGGGTATCAATCCATTACCTACCACAACATTTACCCCAACATCGATTTGGTGTATCGACATAATGAAAAAGGATTGAAGTACGATTTCGTCATTCACCCGGGGGGAAATGTCAACGACATTCAATTAAAATATACCGGTGCAGATGGTGTTGCCATCATCGATAACCAACTGCAAGTTTCCACTCAATTGGGTATTGTAAGCGAAGAAGCCCCATATAGTTACCTTTCTGAAAACCAACGCATCATCAATACCCAACTTCAACAAAAGGATGATGTTATTTCTTTTCACGTAGCATCTTACGATCGTACACAAACCTTGGTTATTGATCCACAACTGGTATGGTCTACCTTTTACGGCAACGACAATGGTACATACGACGAAACATTCAACTGCATCATTCGCGATCAGGCCAACAACCTTTATGTTGGCGGAAGTGCTGGTGCCAATAACTTTCCAACGGTAGACCCTGGGGGAAGTTACTTTTTTCAAGGGGCTTATGGTGGCTTTGGAGATGCCACCATTCTTAAGTTCGATGCCAACGATGCCATTGTATGGGCCACTTACTTTGGTGGTGCTAAAAGTGATGTTGCCTTAGGCATTAAGATTAACCCGGCCAACAACGAATTGTTTGTTTGTGGTACTACTCGCAGCCCCGATTTTCCCTTACAAGATCCAGGAGGGATGGCTTATTTTGATGACACACACAATGGTACTGGCGTGAACCCAGAAGCCGATGCTTTTATGCTTAAATTCAATACTGCTGGCGCCTTGCTTTGGAGTACCTTTTTGGGAGGCGACAATCCAGATGAATTGACCGACATCCACTTCGAACCTTCAGGTAATGTGATTGTAACGGGCAACACTAAAAGTGCCAATATGCCTACCTACAACAGATTCGGTGCATACAATTCTTTTAACTATCAAGGTGGTTGGCAAGGGTACATTACTCAATTCGATCCCAATACCTGTCAGATGATTTGGGGTACCATTTATTCGCAAACAGTTTCAGGAGGATTTGGATCTGCCCTCAACGTTTCAGACATGGATAGCAATGGCAACCTCTACCTATCGGGGTGGAGTGATAGCCCCAATTGGAACTTGTTTAACCCCGGTGCTGGATATTATAGCAACACGCACAGCAACCGAATGGCTACCATTGTAAAATTCAATGCTGCCGGACAACGGGTATGGGCTACCTTTTTTGGAGGCTCCAATCAAGATCATGCTTATGGACTTGCGGTACAAGACAACGGTACCCTCTTCATCTATGGCACTACCGAAAGTCCCGACATCCCCTTAGTAGATCCTGGCAATTGTGCCTATTTCGACGATACTCAAAACAATTACGATTGTTTCATTGCTAAATTCGACCCAGGGCTCAACCTGGTGTGGAGTACCTATTATGGAGGCAATGCTGACGATCGTTTCCCGGTAATAGCCACCAATGAAAGTGGTTTTTATGCCATGATGACAACCTACGATGTTGGGCTCACCCCTTTTAATCCTGGAGGAACTTATTTTGACCCTACCTACAATGGTGGGTTTAGCGACTATTACCTTTCGCGTTTTACCGACGAAGGGCAGCTCGAATGGAGCACGTTCTATGGCGGTACCGAATTGGATTTGGGAAGGAATCATCAAGCCCTCATTACCAATAACAATGGCGACTTCACCATTTGCGGCGCTACCAATTCATTCAACGGATTTCCTACTTTAAACCCCGGTGGTGGTGCTTATTTCGACAATAGCATTGCTACTGTGGGCAACGATTACGATGGCTTCATCAGCAGCTTTATCAATACCATTCAGCTATTGTTCCTTGGCAACGACACCACCGTATGTGCTGGGGAAACCATTGTGCTTGATGCAGGGCCAAACTACGATGCTTATTTGTGGTCGGATGGTTCTACCAATCAAACCCTTACCGTTACCACCCCCGGCACTTATTGGGTAAATGCCTACGATATTTTTGGTTGCTTTAAATCAGATACCATCAACATCGATCATTTTCCCGATTTTACCGTTACCCCTACCCTTACTCACCCCCTTTGTAATGGCAACAACAACGGACAAATTGCTTTAGCCATAGCTGGAGGTAATTCTCCGTACACCTATGCCTGGTCGAGTGGTGGAAATGGCAGCACTGAAACAGGATTGGCAGCGGGCACTTATGATGTTACCATTACCGATGCCAACAATTGTAGCAAAACATTTTCATACACCCTAATCGACCCTGCTCCATTTAGCATTAACGCTTCCAGTACAGATGCGAATTGCGGTAACCCCGATGGTACAGTAAGTGTAACTGTAGTAGGAGGAGTTAGTCCATTCACTTACCAATGGGTAGATGCAGGCAACAATCCTGTTGGCAACACCCCCAGCGTTAACGGCCTGGTTCCGGGCACTTACACCATCACTGTTACCGATGCCAACAACTGCCCTCAAACAGCCACAGTAATTGTTAATGGGGTGGGAAGTATTAATGTGGTTGTTTTAAGCAGTAGCAACCCTTCTTGCTTTGGCAGTACCGATGGAAGTGCTACAGTAGCCGTGATTGGTGGCACACCACCTTTCACCTATTTGTGGTCGAACGGCAATACCAATGCCACAGCCAATAACTTAGGAGCTGGCACACATGATGTAGAAGTAACCGATGCCAATGGTTGTGTAAGTTTTGCAACTGTAACCCTTACCGAACCTGCTGCATTAACAGCCACATTCAATGCCGTTGTTCCTACCTGCCCGGGAGGAAACGACGGTACCATCACTGCCACAGTAAACGGTGGTACTTCTCCTTATACCTATGCCTGGTCGAGTGGTGGAAATGGCAGCACTGAAACAGGGTTAATAGCTGGGTTTTACAGTGTTACCATTACCGATGCCAATGGCTGTAGCATTACCGAAAACATCCCCCTCTCCGATCCTTTAGGACTAAGCATTACCACCTCCACTGTTCCTACCAGTTGTGGTAATCCGGATGGTGAAGTAAGTGTTACCGCTACAGGAGGCAACACCCCTTACACCTATGTTTGGGAAGATACTGGAAACAATGTGGTAGGAAACACTGCTACAGTAACCGGACTGACTTCAGGCACCTATACCATTACCGTTACCGATGCCAATGGTTGTGTTCAAACGGCTACCGTTGTCATCAATAATATTGGGGCTGGTACTGCTTCCATCACATCCAGCAGTAACCCTTTGTGTTTTGGCAGTACCGATGGAAGTGCCACTGTTACCATAGTAGGTGGCACTTCTCCCTATACTTATTTGTGGCCCAATGGCAATACCAATGCTACTGCTAACGATTTGGGAGCAGGCATCCACACCGTATTGGTTACCGATGCCCTGGGCTGCGTAGTTTCTGCTACTGTTACCCTCACCGAACCAGCAGCATTAACGGCAACACTCAGTGCCGTTTCGCCCAACTGCTTTGGAGGAAATGATGGTACCGCTACTGCAACAGCAAGTGGTGGAACTACACCGTATACCTATCTGTGGTCTACCGGAGCAAATACCGCCACCGCCTCCAACTTATTGGCTAATGTTAACTACAGTGTTACCATTACCGATGCCAATGGTTGTAGCATTACCGAAAACATTACTCTTACCGAACCACAAGGAATCAACATCAGTGTTGCCAGTATCTTTGGCAGTTGTGGTAACCCTAATGGTGAGGCAAGTGCCACTGTAACCGGAGGAACCAGCCCCTACACCTATGTGTGGGAAGATGCCGGAAACAATGTAGTAGGAAATGCTGCCACTGTTACCGGGTTAGCTTCAGGAATATATACCGTTACTGTAACCGATGCCAATGGATGTATACAAACAGCTATTGCAATTGTTGGCAATAATACTACCGGTACTGTTTCCATCACATCCAGCAGTAACCCCTTGTGTTTTGGCAGTACCGATGGAAGTGCCACTGTTACCATCGTTGGAGGCACTCCACCTTTTACCTATTTATGGTCGAATGGAAATACCAACGCCACAGCCAATGACTTAGGAGCCGGCACACATACGGTCACCGTAACAGATTTCAATGGTTGTGCCACTTCAACAACCGTTACACTTACTGAACCTACCGTATTAACAGCTACCCTTAGTGCAGTTGACCCAAACTGTGCAGGAGGAAATGACGGTACTGCTACAGCTACCGTAAATGGAGGAACAACACCATACACTTATTTGTGGTCTACCGGAGCAATTACTGCTACTGCCTCCAACCTGTCGGCTAATGTCAATCATAGCGTTACCATTACCGATGGCAATGGTTGCAGTATTACAGAAAGCATTACACTTACCGAACCACCTGCATTAAGCATTACTTCTACCACTACTCCTCCCAATTGTTCTAATGGGTGTGATGGCAACGGCACAGTAAATGTAACCGGAGGAACCTCCCCATATACCTATCAATGGGATGCCAATGCAGGCAACCAAACTACTGCCACCGCCAACAACCTATGCGCTGGCAGCTTCGACTGCGTGATTACCGATGCCAATGGTTGCACCCAAACCATATCGGTAACCGTTATCAACCCAACTCCTTTAAGCATAGCCACCCTTGATATTGACGATGTTCGATGCAATGGGGCCTGCGACGGAGCAGCAGACGTTATTGCGGTAGGCGGTGCCTTTCCTTATACCTACACCTGGAGCCCGGCACCTGGTAATGGCCAGGGCACACCCAATGCCAGTCAATTGTGTGCAGGCAACTACACTGTTACCGTTACCGATGCCAATAACTGTAGCATCGATACTCCCTTTATTGTTGCAGAACCCGCTCCTATAGCACCTACAGTAAACATAACTCCGGTTTCATGCAATGGGCTTTGTGATGGAGTCATCGACCTTAGTGTAGCTGGTGGCACGAGCCCCTACAGCTACGACTGGAGCAACGGAACTACCGGAGAAGACATTAGTGGTGTATGCGCTGACCTATACACAGTGGTTATTACAGATGACCATGGATGTACCGAAGTACTTGCTTCTACCATGAGTGAACCACTTCCTTTAATCCTAACAGCAAGCAACGACACCACCATTTGCGATGGAGGTACTGCCGTATTGTTGGCGGAAGCCACTGGAGGAACCAGTCCATATACATACAACTGGAACAATGGATTAATTGGCACAGGGCCACATCAAGTTAACCCTACACAAAATACCTGCTACGACGTGCAGGTGGTAGATGCTAATAATTGCAGTAGCAATATGGTTACCAGTTGTGTTACTGTATTGCCTCCTATCTCGGTAAACATTGCCAGTACTGCAACCACCATTTGTGAAGGCGAGGAAATTACGCTTACTGCCAATGCCAATGGGGGCAATGGAAACTATACCATTACCTGGAACAATGGGCTTGGTACAGGCAATACCGTAACCACCATCCCTAATACTTACCCCGCACCCATTACTTATACTGCTACGGTAAGCGATGGTTGTTCTATTGATGCTACAGCCTCTATCAGCATTTTTTTCCATCCAAATCCTGAAATTCAATTGACAGTAAACGATAACGATGGGTGTGCACCGTTCATGGTGCAGTTCAGTAATTTCCCCAACAATAGCGCACAATGCCTCATTGATATGGGCGATGGAAATACAGTGGAAGATTGCAACCCCTTCGACTACATCTACGAAGTACCAGGCACTTATACCATTAATTATACAGCCACTTCTAGCGAAGGATGCGTTACTCAACAAACATTTACAGATTTCATTACTGTATACGAAAACCCTGTGGCAGATTTCACCATCGATGAAAATCCCATCTCCATACAAGATCCCAATGCCACATTTACCGATCAATCCTACCACGACATTACCGATTGGTGGTGGACATTCTATCCTCCATCTGGTACCAATGCGTTGGGGAATTCATCTGCTACTAATCCATCTTTCGAATTTCCGCCCAACAGTGGTGTTTATCCGGTTCACCTGATGGTTACCGACATCAATGGATGTGTTGATGATACCCTTTACTACATTAATATTGAAGATGACTTTATTGTGTATACCCCAAATGCCTTTACGCCTGATGGTGATGGCATTAACGATTTTTTCGCTCCAGTTTTAAACGGTATCGACCCATCTACTTATCAACTCTATATCTATAACCGTTGGGGGCAGTTAATCTTTGAAAGTAACGATCCGGGGTTGGCCTGGGGAGGTACTCAAAAGGGAGTGCCAGTACAACAGGATGTGTATGTGTGGAAACTGGTATTTGCAGAAGCAACGAACAAGACCAAAACGCATGATTTGGTAGGCCATGTTACACTCATTAGATAGGTGCATGCTCCATTTAGCAGTGCAGCAACCTTTAACATCAACATTACACACAACACTGAAAAACAACTAGTTATGTAACTAAAAAAGCATCTTAACTTCAACAGGACAGTCTTAATTTAATTGAATCAGGCTCAGTCCCGCAATACTTTTGCTGCATACAATCATGTCTCTTAACTATAACTAAACTAATTCTCATGCTACACTTATTTGCTCCGCGAATTTGGCAAAGTATTGTCTCGTACTTATTAAAGTCTTTATTGTTCTTTGCCTTCATTATTGTTTATTGTAATGCATCAGCACAAGACAATGTAGGGATAGGCACTAATACGCCTCACCCTTCAGCTGCACTCGATATTGAAAGCAGCGATAAAGGATTCTTAATGCCACGCATGAACACTGCTTCTATGCAAGCCATTAACAATCCTGCTGATGGTTTAATTATTTACAATACTACCGACAGTTGTTATTGGTTTCATAAGGGAAATGCCTGGAAATCGATTTGCGAAAACACACACGACTCGCTGATCATCACCACCCTCTCTGCCGATACCATCTATGCCAATTATGCCAACATCGATAGCATCATTGCAAGCTATATTAGCACAGATACCATTTTTGCTCATTATGCCAACATCGATAGCATCATTGCCAACTACATTAGTACGGATACTATTTTCGCTCATTATGCCAACATCGACAGCATTATTGCCAACTATATTTACACCGATTCGTTGTTTGCCAGTTATGCCAACATCGATAGCATATTTGCCAGCTACATTCAAACAGATTCATTGTTTGCGGTTTTTGCAAACATTGATACTATATTGAGTAATTTCATTTTAACAGATTCCTTAATTGCGTCGTATATCTATAGCGACTCTATTTATGCCAACTATGGGAATTTTGATACGCTGGTGGTGAACGGCATGGGCATCGATTCATTGATCTTGAATTATATCAACGACAATGCATGGACCTTAACCGGCAACGCAGGCACCGATCCTAACATCAATTTTATTGGCACCACCGATAATAACGATCTTGCAGTAAGGGCCAATAACAATGAAGTAATGCGTGTAGCAGCTTCGGGAAATGTAGCCATAGGCACCACCACTCCACACAATACTGCCCTACTCGACCTTACTTCTACCGAGCGTGGCTTCTTACAACCTCGAATGACCACTGCCCAACGGTTAGCCATCAATGCACCAGCCACCGGGCTTATGGTATACGACATTACCATTAACAACCCTTGCTTTTGGAATGGAGGACAATGGATTTGTGATTTTGGTACTGCTGGAAACAATGGGTTAAACTGTTGGGACCTGGATGGTGATGGAATACAAGATCCTTCAGAAGATATTAATAACGACGGTAACTGGGATGCCAACGATTGCCAGGGAGCACAAGGTGTGGCCGGACCACAGGGACCACAAGGACCTGCTGGTGCTACCGGGCCGCAAGGACCTGCTGGTACCAATGGAACAAATGGCAGTGACGGAATTGCTTGCTGGGATTTAGATGGTGACGGTGTACAAGATCCTTCAGAAGACATTAATAACGATGGTAGCTGGGATGCCAACGATTGCCAGGGAGCACAAGGTGTGGCCGGACCACAGGGACCACAAGGACCTGCTGGTGCTACTGGGCCGCAAGGACCCCAAGGGCCTACCGGTGCTACAGGACCGCAAGGACCAGTCGGTGCTACAGGGCCGCAAGGACCTGCTGGTACCAACGGAACAAATGGCAGTGACGGAATTGCTTGCTGGGATTTAGATGGTGACGGTGTACAAGATCCTTCAGAAGACATTAATAACGATGGTAACTGGGATGCCAACGATTGCCAGGGAGCACAAGGTATTGCCGGACCACAAGGACCGCAAGGACCAGTCGGTGCTACAGGGCCGCAAGGACCTGCTGGTACCAACGGAACAAATGGCAGTGACGGAATTGCTTGCTGGGATTTGGATGGTGACGGTGTACAAGATGCCGCAGAAGACATTAATAACGATGGTAACTGGGATGCCAACGATTGCCAGGGAGTACAAGGTGTGGCCGGACCACAGGGACCACAAGGACCAATTGGCGCTACCGGACCACAAGGGCCGCAAGGACCACAAGGACCAATTGGCGCTACCGGACCACAAGGGCCGCAAGGACCACAAGGACCAACTGGTGCTACCGGGCCGCAAGGACCGCAAGGATCTCAAGGAAATGATGGGTTGGCTTGTTGGGACATTGATGGTGACGGATTCCGTGACTGGTGGGAAGATACCAACAACGATGGCAATTGGGATGCTAATGATTGCCAGGGAGCTGATGGTGCTACAGGTGCTACAGGCCCTCAAGGCCCTCAAGGACCTCAAGGACCAACTGGCGCTACTGGCCCACAAGGACCTGCTGGCCCTGGTACTATAGCTTGTACTACAGTAAACAGAGTTCCAAAAATTACAGGCCCCAATACATTGGGGTGCAGCCAAATCTTTGATAACGGTACAAACGTTAGCATTGGCACTTTCTCTCCACAAACAAAACTCACCCTGGTAAAAGGTACTTGTAGTGTACCAACAGGTTATATTGGTGGACTATTGGTAGCTGGCTGCCAAATAGCTTCCAACTCTTCAAAAACCACTACAGAAGGTTTCATGGCCTATTTCAGAAATGGATACGGTGGCACTGGTATTCATGGTGCCGCCTATTTCGAAAGTGCCAGTCAATCGAGTATTCCTACTATCCTGGTGAATAACCGTGATATGGCGCAAGATGTAAATATTGGCCGCAGCAGTACTACTTTAAGTATTCATAACGAATCAGGTATTCAAATAGATGGAATTTCTAACTACACCACCCGCTTAGGGTATCATGGGGTCAATGCGGGTAGCATTGAAACAGCTGCCCTGTATACCACTAACAACCTTACAGGCTCGGGAGACTACCACCTTTATTTACAAGGCAACGCTAAAAGCTACATTCAAGGCAATGTAGGTATTGGTACCACCAACCCTACTCAAAAACTACATGTAGCAGGAAGTGTACAAGCCAGTTGTGGTATTTTAACCTGCTCAGACATTCGCTACAAGAAAAACGTACAACGCATTCCTAATGCCTTACAAAATGTATTGCAACTGGAAGGGGTGAGCTACGATTGGAAAACCGATGAATTCCCTGAGCTTGAATTTCCTGAGAAAAAGCAATTGGGTGTTATTGCACAAGAAATTGAGCAATTCTATCCAGAGGTAGTAGAAACCGATGCCAGCGGCTACAAAACGGTAGACTACAGTAAAATCACTCCTATTCTAATTGAAGCGCTAAAAGAACAACATGCGTTAATTGAATCGCTCAAGGAAGAAGTGAATGCACAAGAAGCTACCATCAATAACCTTACTAAGGTGGTTGAAAAAGTAGATCGACTGGAAGCAGCACTAAAAGCATTGCACCCAGATTTCGACAATGCAGCTCAACGATAGTTCAACCCTTAAAAGCATCACTATGAAAGTTTATAGCTGCATCCTCCTGTGGTTGCTTGCAGGGCTGGCCAACGCACAAGATGTCTTACATGTTCAAGGCGAGATGTTCATTGGTAGCAATGCTTCAGTAGCCGTGCTTGGAGGGGTTCACTCCAGCGGTAACGCACAAATTGAGAACAATGGTCAATTGACATTGTTTCATAGCACCACTCCAGGAGGAGAAGACTGGACCAACAATGCATCAAGCAATGTGCTTACCGGGACAGGTACGGTAACGTTTGCCTCGAATGAAGATCAAACCATTACCGGTGGCTACGCTACTACATTTCATCACCTGGAAGCCAACAATACTGCCAATGGCATTACACTTAACAATATCAATGCCTATGTAGAGGGCAACCTTTACTTGTACGATGGAATAATTCATACCAGTAGCGATACCCTCCATGTGCACAATAACGACCCTCTAAGCATTCAGGGATATGTGCAAGGTACCACTACCCCAAGTTACATCAATGGGAATCTAAAACGCGATGTGGCAAGCAATACAGCACTTTATGCATTCCCGGTGGGCAACGCCACCACCTACTATCTGGCAGAATTGGAGAACAACAATCTCACGGGTATTGATCATATCAATGGGCGTTTTGAACCATTAACCAACCATATTGACAATGATATGGTAGTGATAGAAGACGGTAATGCTTACCAAAGTGTGTGCACGGAAGGTGTTTGGCAATTAACTCCAAACCTCCCTCCTACCGCTGGTTTTTATAACCTCCATACCTATATTGGAAACTTCACAGGATGTAACTTGCAAGACAATCAGTTTGCCATTCTGAAAAGACCCGATAATTCTACCACAGCTGCCGATTGGGATTGTGAAAATTGTGGCATTGGAAATGGGTTAAACCCTAATGGAGGATTGGGTCGATTGGCAAGTGATGATTATGCCTTGCGCCTGGGATTAACGAATTTCTCAGAATTTGGGATTGGCATCATCAATTGCCAGGAAATTCAGTTGCCCAACGACACCATGATTTGTGGAGGCACATTGCTCACCATTGCTGTAGATAGTGGTTTTACCACTTACAATTGGTCGAACTCAAACGACAATGTTCCAGTAACAGAAGTATATGGCGATCCAAATCAAGATCAAACCATTACGATAGAAGTATCTGATAACTGGGGATGCGTTTCTAGCGATGACATGGTGGTAAGTACTTACCCCTCACCTATTGCTGAAGACGATGCAGCATCTACACAAGAAAACAACAGTGTAAGCATCGACGTGTTGAACAACGACAACACCTCCGGAGCCGTTAACATCATTATTATAACACCACCAGCAAATGGTAGTGTTGTTCTCGATAACAATGGCAACATAATTTATACTCCAAATGCGCAGTTTTTTGGACAAGATGAATTCACCTACTTGATTTGCGATGATGCGTTTTGCGCTGAAGAATGCGATTCTGCAGTAGTACGTATCGAAATCATCGACGATGGAACCATCGTTATTCCCGGGGGTATTTCTCCTAATGGAGATGGCATGAATGATGTGTTTGAAATTATAGGATTGGAAAGCTTTCCAAACAATGAACTGCAAATTTTTAACCGTTGGGGGAACCTGGTATACCAGGCACAGCCTTACCAAAACGATTGGAATGGTCAAGCCAATACAGGAAAAATGACTTTATATGGCGATGCTCTTCCCAACGGCACCTACTTCTACGTACTTCAACTAGACATCAATAACGCTGACATTCCTGCCAACACAGGATATGTTGTACTAAAGAAATAAGCCATGCAAAACTTACTACGCATACCCCTATATTTTGGGCTTTTCCTTGTTGCAACCCTAAGCATTGCACAAAGCGAAACCAACTTCAGTCAATACATGCACAGCGAAGGGTTGATTAACCCTGCTTATTCCGGTTCTAAAGACGCATTAAGTGCTTCTATACTACACCGGTCGCAATGGGTAAACTTCGAGGGCGCTCCAGTAACTATTGCCCTTAATGCCCACGCCCCTATTCTTAACAACATGGGGGTTGGACTTTCTGTTGTTAAAGATAAAATTGGTGCTTCCGACGAACTGTCGGTCACTGCTGCCTATGCCTATCGCATACAATTGGGCGGAGGGAATTTTTCCAAAAAGAGAAAACGCAGTCGATTAAGCGGTGGCAAAAAAATGCTGTCTTTTGGACTACAAGCAGGCTTCGATCGCTATATGGAATCGTACGGTGATCTTACATTAATTGATGCCAACGATCCCCAATTCAATGGACAACAAAACAAAGTTCTTTTACCTCATTTTGGGTTTGGCACCATGTATAACACCAAAAAATACATGATTGGCCTCACCATTCCCAGGTTGGTTACCAATACTGTTAATTATGAAGATGCTGCCGCTACTGTTCGGTCAAAATTACTGCACATGCAACAAACGCATTTCTTCTTATATGGTACGTACTTATTTCCTGTGGCAGAAGATTTGATTATTAAACCTACAGTGCTCTTTAAGAATGTATATGGAGCTCCATTACAATTCGACCTCAATGGTAGTGTGCTCATCAAACAAACCTTTTGGGCAGGCTTAGGTTATCGCAGCGGGGCTGCTTTTACAGCCCATGCCGGGTTCATCTACAACTCGCGCTATTCAATCACTTATTCCTACGACCTTACTACTACCGATATTAAAACTTACAGCAATGGGTCGCATGAAATTCGATTGAGTATGGCACTCCCAATGAACGATCAATTCAAAGCTTCTTTCACTCCAAGATTCTTTTAATTCATGAAGATATTTCAACTACACCTCTTCATCGTTTTCTTGCTGCTATCTCATCTCACTTTAGCACAAAAGAATGCCTTTAAAAAGGCCGATGAATACTTCGAAAAAAAAGCCTATGGCCTGGCCATTCATCACTACCAGGAGGGGTTAAGCAAACAACCAAACAATAGCAAAGCTAAACTGAATTTGGCAGTATGTCATTACAACATTAATGCCCACGATGCAGCACTACCCTATTTGTTGGAATTGCACCAAAAAGACAGTCTTCCCATTAAATACTACCCCTACTGTGGCGATATTTATAGAACAAAAGGCAACTATGCCGAAGCCAGGAACTGGTACCTGTTTTATGCCGAAATAGAAGGCAACACTCCAAAAATTGATGAAAAAATTGCGGCTTGTGTTTGGGCCAAAAATCAGGTGAGAAAGCAACAGCGTTTTACACTAGAAGTAACACCTATTCATACCACTGGGCAATCTTTTGGCATTCAGTATTATGGAGAAGATGTTGTGTATTCATCCATGGCCAAAAAAGACCTTATCGGATTGGATCAACTCAACCCGGTTACCGGTAAACCCTATCTCAACCTTTACCGTTCAAGCATTGATGAATTTGGTGCCATTGGTGAGCCCGAGCTTTTTTCTAAACGACTCACTTCCTCTTTTCATGAAGGAGCAATTTCATTCAACAGCGAATTGAACGAATTGTACTTTACCAGAAACTCTTCGTTCAAACAAAGCAAGAAGGGCCTGAGTGAAGCCGGAGAAAACCACCTAAAAATATACCGTGCCGTAAAAAAAGGGAAACAATGGACGGACATCGAAGCGTTGACATTCAATAGCAACGAATATTCTTGTGCACATCCTGCATTATCTGCAGATGGTTCTTTGCTTTTCTTTTCCTCTAATATGCCTGGCGGATTGGGAGGGAAAGATTTGTACGTATGCGAAAGGCAAGACAATGGTTGGGGACCACCTATTAACCTGGGGAATTCGGTCAATACTGATGCCGATGAAACATTCCCTTTTATTGATGCCACGGGAGCATTGTATTTTGCCTCTAACGGACACACCGGTTTTGGTGGCCTAGATGTGTTCGTATCAACCAGGGAGGAACTACAATGGTCCACACCAAATAACCTGGGACTCCCTATCAACTCTTCTATGGATGATTTTGCCTTTGTTCAACACCCTAACGGCAAAAATGGATTTATCTCTTCTAACCGTGGAAGCTTTGAAGATTCCATCTACGCATTCGTAAAACACCCCTCCAACATCAAGGGAATTGCTTTAAGCGATAAGTTAGATGAACCCATAGCAGATGCTCAAGTAAAACTCCTACTGAATGACTCGGTCATTGCGACAACAAACAGTGATGAAAATGGACTGTTCGCATTGCGGTTCCACCCTATCAAATCACTTGATAATTATCGGGTACAATTGGCCAGCCAGGGATTCATCCCACTGGAAGAAGTGTTAACCGATCAACACCTGGACTCAACATTAACATATCGTCTTGAGCCTCGAACCATTCGAGGCATTGCTCAAGATGGCTTAACGGATAAAGGAATTGAAAATGCCACAGTAAAAATATTCCACAACGATCAATTGCTTTATACCACTACTACCGATGCCCTGGGGAAATTTTCAGTACACATTGATCAACCCGATGATGTATTAGATCAACTCTCCATTAGTATTGATGCCGATGGCTATTCGAAGTACACGCGCCCTATTGTGGATGAAGACTTTAACAACGACATTACTTACTCACTTGAAAACGAAGTAGAAGAAAATAAGGTGATTACCTTCAACAACATCTACTTTGAATACAATCGTTGGGACATTACCGACGAAGCAAAAGTGGTATTGGATCGGGTAAAGCTCTTTTTACAAAACCACCCCGAAATCTCTATTGAACTTAGTGCTCACACTGATTCAAGAGGAGGGAATGCCTACAACTTAAGGCTATCGGATAAACGTGCCAAGGCTGCCGTAAAATACCTTATTGATGTTGGAATTGAACGACAACGTTTGAAGGGAAAAGGTTATGGCGAAAACAAACTTATAAATAACTGCAACGATACCACTGAATGTGAGGAAGAAGCGCATCAAAAGAATCGCAGAATAGAAGTAAAAATTGTTAGCGACGATCTAGTGAAGCTAAAATAACCCATAAACACCAGGCCATCAACCATTAATATCAAGTGCATTTTCATTTGCTACTAACCATCAATAATTAATTACTGTAACATACAACTCAACAAAAATGACAAAAACCACCTTTTTGCTATGCTTCATAGCATTAACCACCTTTTCCTATGGCAATACCGACACATTAAACGTTAAAAACTGGTCTATTGTAGCTGGCTATCAAAAAACGAGAATGTTAGACAAAAACACCTCGCCATTGATTTACATAGCCAATGCAGGAACATTGGAAGGAGCATTTGAAAAACAGAAGAATGGAAAGCACTGGGACATTGGGTTAGGACTTGCTATTGGAAGCAATCAATCGAAAGAATTTGGGAAAAGAGAGGCAATAGCATACGATCATTATACCATTAATGGGACAAGAGATTCTTCTGTTTATAAAATCAATCCAGGACTGTCTTTTCTTCAAGCCTCATTTCAATATTCGCGCATGTGGAAGTTAAAAAAGGCCCAACGAGACATCGATTTGGGGGCAAGATTATACAACCAATTCACCTATACTGCTATAGGGGCAGATACCTGGTTTTTAAATCAACTCAGCATCATGCCCGTTGCCAAAACTAAGATTTACGAATACTACAAGGCCAGCCTCAACGCAGAAGTTGCGATACCAGTATTTTCACACATGGTTAAACCTCCTTATGCATACGACCCTAGCTTACCAGAAAACAGCTACTTTAAAGCATACCTCAAAACCGGGGCTTCCTTTATGTCGATCAACAAGTTTCAACAGTTAAGGCTACGTCTAAATCTTCGCTACCAACTCAACGAAAAGAAAGCACTGGAAGTTAGCTATCGGTTCTACTGGATGAACATTAGCAACATCAATAAAGAAAATTTCAAAGCCTACTCTAACACTATTGCTGCAGTTTATAAATTTTAAGCCATGAAACGAATCCACCTTACACTTTTAATCATAGTATGCTTATTTACAGCTTGCGATAAGCTTTTACTCAACCCTGAATTTTCAGACAACCCTGAAGATAATTTTGAAGCCATTTGGGGCGAATTCGATGCTAAATATGGGTTATTCGAAATAAAGCGCATTGATTGGGATTCAGTGTATCAAGCATACCGCCCTACCATCACTAATCGCAGTAGCGATCTTGCGCTTTACACCACGATAACAGAGATGATGGCCCTGTTAAATGATTGCCATGTAGCACTATTGCCAACTTCCTCCTCCAGCCTACCTATGTATCAATCAGGCATATTGGGAAGAATCGATACCATCAACGATTTTGATCTGGAAATAGTAAAAAGGCATTATTTATCCAATGCACAATTTGAAGATCCATTTTTCACCTATGGAGTACTGTCAGACAACATTGGTTACATTCATATTGAAGGGTTTAGTGACTCGCCTAAATTTCTTGAAAAGCCATTTGACAAGGTATTATCCGCCCTTCAAAATACCGATGCCATTATTATTGATGTTAGGGGTGGTTATGGTGGAGAAGACATTGCAGGGCAATACCTGGCTGGCAGGTTTACCACTACAGCTATCCCTTACATGCAAACTAGAGTAAAGGCAGGACCGGATGAAAACGACTTCACAGCGTTCCAGCAATGGTTAGTACGTCCAGAGGGTGATTTTCAATACAATAAACCCATTGTAGTGCTTACCCATAGATTTACCATAAGTGCTAGAGAAACATTTTGTTTAGCCATGAAAGTGATTCCAAACGTCACCTTTGTTGGCGATACAACAGCAGGAGCTTTTTCGAATCAAATTAATAGAGAAATGCCTAACGGCTGGGGATATTCGTTAAGCATCGGCCAATGGGTAGATGCTAATGGCATAAGCTACGAAGGAATAGGTCTTGCTCCCAACGTTGTTGTGCTGAATCAAAAAAGTGATGTTTTATCAGGCACAGATGAAGCCCTTGAAAAGGGAATCGATCTTTTGAAATAAACCGTGTGTCTCAACAGGTGTGGTATAAAAGCTGATAATGCATTTTGCACACCATTTAGTTAAACAATCCGGGTCTTACTTATGAGTAAGACCCGGACTCCTAACAAAACCACTAATACAACTACCATGAAACTCCTTGTACTATGCTTTTTATTAGCAACTTCAACCATATTTTGTCAGGCACAATGCTCCTCTAACCTCCTTTATTCGGTAGATACCGAAATCAATGAGGCCTATCTGGTGCTCAATCCTCCCGCCCCTTCATCAGCGTTATACACCTGGGATTTTGGTGATGGATCTCCCATTGTTTCAGATACCGGATATTTTAACATTCGACACCAATACGGTCAACCCGGAACTTACTCTGTTTGTGTTATTATTGAATTATTGGACGGTACCTGTACAGATACTATATGTGCCACTGTAGTAGCAGATACCTCCATTGCCTGTATCGATAATAATTTGATTAATACCGTTCCATGCATTTCAGATAATTGGTGCCCCGTATGCGGCTGTGATGGCATTACCTATCGCGATTTTTGTCGGGCACACAATGCCGGCATTAAACAATATACAAGGGGTGCTTGTCCTAACGACTCGTTGCTTTGGTTCTTAACACCATCCATTTGTGCCGGACATGTACAAGTTTCGGCCGCTCCTGTTTTTCCATTTACCTGCTTAGATTTGATGTGGGATTTTGGTGACGGATACATTGATACTTCCAACAATGTAACAGCCACTCATGATTATGCTGTAGATGGTAGTTATCAAATTTGCCTTACTGCTACCGAACCTGAAACAGGTGATTCACAAACGCTTTGCCAGTGGGTAACCGTCAATGGCACCAACAACTGTGATGCTTCTTTTACTTATAATTTTAGCAACGATACTTTATACCTAATCAATACCTCAACAGGTAATTTCACACAAACATTGTGGAACTATAACCTCAATGGAACAGCTCAATCCAGTTTTGCCAATGATCCTTACGGTGTAATAACCATTGGCGGAACGCATGAAGTATGCTTAACCATACAAGACATCAATTGCAATTGCTGGGACATGCTTTGCCTTCCTATCAACTACGATTCCCTCTTTTCAGTTTCCATGGAAGAAATACCTACAAACAATAAGGTGATTGTTTTTCCCAACCCCGCTCAAGATTACCTGGTAGTTAATACCAGCATACACAACAGCGTAAATGAATTGCTTTTACAAAACAGCATTGGCCAGGTAGTCATACACACGAAAGCAATCAAGGAAAAAACACGCATAAATATCGCACACTTACCCGAAGGGGTTTACCTCCTCATATTACGCTCTCCCATTGATGTAAATATGCGCAAGATAATTATTCGACACTAGCAAGTATTTCACGAGAAGAACGAGTACTGGCCATGTATTGTTCTATCTCATGCAATGCTTTTGGAATAGATGCTGAAAGTACAACCGGGCCTTTTTTCGTTACCAAAACAACATCTTCCAATCGAATACCAATGGCTTCTTCCCAAATGTAAATTCCAGGCTCACAAGTTAACACCATGCCCTCTTTCAAAGGCATGTCTTTAATGTGTACATCGTGGGTATCTAATCCAATATGATGTGCAGTTCGGTGCATGTAAAACTTTCTATACAAGGGTTCATCAACAGATTGGTGAGCAATGGCCTCTTCCTTCAATAATCCGAGCCCTATCAATTCTTGCTCCATCATCTGAGCCACTTCTTTTTCGTAATCATCAAGGCGTTTACCCACTCTTAATTCATCAATGGCTCGTTGCTGTATTCGTTCTACTGCTTCATATACTTCACTTTGTCGTTTTGTGAATTTTCCATTCACGGGTATAGAGCGCGAAATGTCTGCGCTGTAATTGGCATATTCTGCTCCTACATCTAACGTCAGCATTTCCCCATCCTTACAGGTGTTATGATTGTGAAAATAATGCAACACACAAGAGTTAATTCCCGCACCAAAAATAGGCGGATAGGCAAAGCGGGTGGCTCCTTGTTTTAGAATACTTCTACTTGCCTCTGCCTCAATTTCATACTCTTTTACACCGGGGCAAACAAAGTCAAGAATAATCTTAAACGCCTCTCCTGTGATCTCACAAGCCTTGCGAATCAAGTCAATTTCTTGCTGCTCTTTTACCATGCGCAACTGCGTCAACAATATTGCCGCACTACCATATTTTTTTAGTGGAAAGCGATCCTTGAGTTCTTGCAACATTGTAAACCCTTTACACTTCACACCAGTATGAACATTAAATTGCTCATTAATATCTACAAGTACATGCCTAAAACCGGGAATCCTGGCCGCAAAAAATGCCTCTAATTCTTGTAACTCATGCATATGAGTGACACCAGATATCCGTTGTGCTTCTTCCTTCACCAATTGCTCACCCAACCAGATATTGTCTTTTTCATTAGATGCTTTGATGAAAAGGTGCTCTTCTATTGCTCTTTTGTTCTTGCAAAGCACCAATATGGTATCTTCTTGCTCAATGCCGCTTAAATAAAAGAGATTACTATTCTGCTTGTAAGGAAAACAGCCATCGCCATTGGTAGGCATGCTGTAGTTTGAATTAAAAATGGCAATGGAGTCAGGCTCCATCAATTCGATCAATTTTGTTCTGTTCTTTGCAAAAAACTTTGGGGTAATGTTCTCGTACCTCATGATAAATGGTTTTTAGTGGTTTAACGTAATGAGTAGTCATAGATAAAAGATTAGAAGGGTAAGTGTAAGTAGGTTATTTTCCCATTGGTTGATGGGGAGACTTGCATTAATTTGTGTTATCTATCGCATTTACATATTGGTTTGTATGGATGGTTTTATCTTTTACTTAGGCAGTAAAGTGAACCTCAATCGTGTTACTTTCTTTCGTTTCTTTTGACTATTACCGTTCTCCGGCCTTACGCCTTGTAATAACATGTATTTACTTTCTATACGCATAGCTGTTCATTATTTCAATTTACTGACGTGTCCGTAATACACCTCTTCTACCACTTTGCCTTCATCGCTATAACCATAATATTTTACAACGTACACATACACCCCATCTGGCACCATGGTACCTGCGGAGGTAGTTCCATCCCAATAAATGTTAATGTCATGTGATTCAAAAATCAGCTGTCCCCAACGGTTATAAATGTCCATTTGGAAATCCAACACATGATCGCCTACAGCAAAAAAGAAATCGTTTATACCATCGCCATTAGGCGTAAACACATTAGGAATCCATAAGTTAGATAATGGACATTGCTCTACCACTACTATGGTATCTGTGGCATTACATCCATCGCTATTCGTAACAGTTACATAATAAGTGCCTTCATCAAACACGGTGTAATTACTTGAGGTAGACCCATCTTGCCATAAGTAGCTACTAAAATTGCCTGCATCCAAACTAATGTAGCTGTTACAAATGGTAGTATCAGCAGGCAATGCAAATACAGGTGTTCCACCAACATCCACCATGATGGTATCGCTATTAGGACAAATACCACCAATGGTATAGATTACTTCAAAACTACCTGCCCCCCATGCTCCTGGGTCAAATGTACCTGAGTTGGGCATATTATCAATGGTCCAATCGCCACCCGAACTAGCCGCTGTTAATGTCGCTACTCCATCTACATCGCAGAATGGGCCAATAGGTGCAATGGAAGCATCAGGAGTTAAATCCACTGTCACCTCCAGGGTATCGCTGATGGCACATACACCTGAAAAGGTATAAATCACCTCATGTATTCCTGCTCCCCATTGAGTAGGGTTAAAATTAGCTCCTGAAGAAATTCCATTGATGTACCAGTCACCACCGGCATCTACCGCTATAAGGGGAACCTCAGCATCGGCCGAGCAAAAGGGGCCTATAGCGGTAATAGTAGGATCCATCAATTGCTCCACAATTACTTCAATAGTATCTGCATTATCGCATACCCCAGTCACAGTGTAAATCACTTCATGCGTTCCTGCTCCTAACTGTGTCGGATCAAAAGTTCCTGCTGAAGGTTGACCATTAATGGTCCAAACTCCACCAGGAGTTACTCCTGTTAAAGCAGCTGCTGCCTCATTGTTACAAAATGGACCAATGGGTGCAATACTCGCGTCAGGCAGTGGGTTTACTGTTACTTGAATGGTATCTGCCGTTGGACAGGCTCCACTAAACGTATATATTACTTCATGTACTCCTACCCCCTCTTGTATAGGGTCAAAAGTTCCTCCATTGGGTGTGCCATTGATCGTCCATGCTCCCCCTGCATCCACACCAACAAGAGGTACAACAGCATCTTGGCTACAAAATGGGCCTATCGGTGTAATAGCTGGGTCAAACACAGCATTCACTACCACCTGAATGGTATCAGCATTGGCACAAATACCATTTACAGTATAAATTACTTCATATGTTCCTGCCCCAAGTTGAGCAGGATCAAGGGTTCCTGCTGAAGGTTGACCATCAATGGTCCAGACTCCACCAGGAGTTGCCCCTACTAAAGCTACAGCAGCTTCATCATCGCAAAACGGGCCAATGGGTGTAATGCTAGCATCAGGCAATGGATTTACCGTTACCTGAAAGGTATCAGCTGAGGGACAAGCTCCATTAAACGTATAAATTACTTCGTGCACTCCCACTCCCTCTTGTACAGGGTCAAAAGTTCCTCCATTGGGTGTACCATTGATCGTCCATACTCCTCCTGCATCTACGCCAACAAGAGGTACAACAGCATCTTGACTACAAAATGGGCCTATAGGCGTAATGGTAGGATCGAACAAAGGATTGACTGTAATTTGCATGGTATCAGCAGTAGGACATATTCCACCAATGGTATAAATTACTTCATATGTACCAGTACCCAATTGGGTTGGATCAAATACTCCTCCATTAGGACTACCATCAATGGTCCAGGTTCCTCCTGGGTCAAATGCCGTAAGTGGTACTGCAACATCCTGGCTACAGAAAGGGCCAATTGGGTCGATCGTAGCATCCGGTTGAGGGTTCAATACTACATCTAACGTATCGGCATGGGTACATACCCCTGTTAATGTATAGATGATTTGATGCGTTCCCTGCCCCAGAGCACCTGGATCAAATGTTCCCCCGTTAGGCGATCCATTAATCGTCCATACTCCTCCAGGAGTTGCTGCGATCAATGCCTCTGGATCATCACTTGTACAAATGGCTTGAACTGGAGTAATGGTTGGGTCTAATTGTTCTATCGTTACATTGATAGTATCATAAGCCACGTTGTTACATTGATCTGTAATCTCTACAAAAAATTGTCCCGTGGTATCAGTAGTAATGTTGGGTGCCACAATGCTATTGTTCCATAAAATACTGGTAGGACACCCGGGCACATCCAAATTTACCTGACCTCCCTGGCAAAGTACAGTATCGTTGCCGAGTTCCACTTCTAATCCATTAATGCTTAACATGTATTCTCCCCGATATAGCTCGTTTTGTTTTCCAAGTACATCTGTCGTAGTATCGAGTATTGCAAACAAATTACTCCATGGAGAAGCATCATTTGCAAAACGATCATACACATCCAGGTAAATTTCATTTCCAAGGGTTATCCACTGGTTGCACATATTATAAAGGTACTTTACCGTATAACTCTTCCCTGATGCATCAGCAGTGTCAGCTAAAAAAACACCATAATAAAAATCAGGAGTACATCCTGGCAATCCTGAAACATCGCTGGGCAATTCATCTACCCGATAAATGTGCACCCCATTGGGATTATCTACATCCAGCACTTCACTTACCTCCAACATATCTCCCACGGGTGAATTAAGGTTTAGGGTAACCCCAGTCCAACCACCCCAACCAGTAGTATCGTTATAGATGTATGTACTGGTGTCGCCTATTGGCGCTCCTGAAGTAACCCACGAAGGTTGTGCATACACATAAATTCCACTTAGCAATAGCAGAAACGTTAATAGTAACCTTGATGTAATTTTGATCATCTTACCTCTTTTTAATGACAAAGTTTTTAAATGAATGCGCTTGTTTTTCTGAAACAACCCTTAAAACATAAGTACCAGAAGCAAAGGAGTGGGCATCTAAACTAAAATTGTTAATCCCCTCAATTACCATGGCCTCTTTGAAATACACAGTACGTCCTATTGCATCAACAATACTGATAACAATGGATTGATCCGTTGGTGTGGCTACTATAAAATTAAAAGCATCCACAGCCGGAACAGGATATACCGTTGTAATGGAAAGGTGATCCAGATTAATGGCTTCAATTTGCGAGTAACTGTAGCTCTCGTCTACATCTACTTGCTTTAATCGGTAATAATTTACACCGTATGCAGGTTCGTAATCATACGTATGATAATTCAGTGTAGTGCTGCTGTTACCAACAGCGCTCACCTGTGCTAAAAATTCAAAATTTATTCCATCAAAACTCTTCTCAATGATGTAGTAGTCGTTATTAATTTCCGTAGCAGTTGTCCAATACAACCTCACCTTTTCATCCTCTTCCAATCGCGCAGAAAACTCAAGTAACTCAATGGGCAATGGTCCACCACTATTGCCTAAAATATATTCCCCACGTTCGCTCTCATTGGTTCGAGTAATTATGTTGGTGGTAGTATTGATAATTGTTGCTAACCCAACCCATGCTGTTACGGCATTATCCTCTCGATAAAACAGCATATTATTGACTTCTGTTCCTGGTACAGGATTGTGTACTGCTTCATCATAACGATATTCCACAGTATAAGTAGGCGTTGTTCCACCAACCACAAAAGCACCAAAATAATGAGTATTTCCTCCTACGCCATTAGTACCCGTTAATGTATTGGGGGATTCGTCTACCCGGTATAAATGTACTCCATCGGGTGTGCCGGTAATGCTCGATATAGCAACACTGTCTATTGTATTTGTATCGGCCAAACCTATCGTAAAAGTGGCCCAATTGGCATTGTACTCAAATACACTGGTATCGCCTATAGGAGCACCTGAGGTAACCCAGGTAGGTTGTGCAATACCAACCAATGTATGCAGTAAAAAAATGATAATGATTGTTGAAGCGTTAGTTTTCATGGCATTTATTGTAAGGTTCCTTCATGCCCGTTACCAGTAGCATCACACACATCTTCTCCACCACCACAAGTGCCATTGCCTCCTTCATCCATACGCCAATAACCAATCAGGCCGGTTTCATTGCCTATTAGTTTACTGCACATGGTCGTTCTCACTTCTGTTGCATTCTTTGCAACACTCCACACCCTTACTTCATCAATATCTCCCTGAAAATAGAGGTTGTTGTTTCCCCATTGCCCAATGTATAAATCGAGCGTATTATTGGTGTTTCCAACAGTTGTCGACAAACTATTACTCAATACTCCATCTATGTATATATTGATCGTATTGCCACTTCTTACGCCCGCTACGTGATGCCATTTACCATCGTTCACAGTTGTGGTAGAAAACACGGTCGAAGAATTACTGTTGTTATCCCTTATTTGAAAACCAACGCGACCATCCAAATGGTTCACTATTTGGTACAAAGGAGTTCCTGAGATTCCACCTTTGGCGATAATTCTTCCATGGCTCGTACTGGTAGTCTTCACCCAGGCTTCTAACGAAAGGTCTCCTGCGCTCATATCAAACTGAGCATCATGCAACACTCTCACAGAACTTGAGCCATCAAAATTAAGGCAATTACCCGATCCGGGTTCATTGGCTTGTGCCATGGCTGTCAGCGTCATGGAATACAAGCCTATCATGGTAATTATTTTTTTCATGTTGTTATACTTTAACAATTATTGCAATGTTCCATTGATTCCATTTCCTGTTGCATCGCAAACATCTGTTGCACCCCCACACAATCCATTCCCATTCTCATCCATACGCCAATACCCTACTAATCCAGGTTCATTTCCTAATAGTTTTTTGCACATATCTTCCCTAATCTCAGTTTGGGTACGCGCAACATTCCACATGCAAACTTCATCCACCTTACCTGCAAAGTAGTGATGGGTTCCTTGTGTGGTAATTTGATGTCCAATATGAAATGGATCAGCATCATGCGACATAGGATGTGAAGGAGTACCCCCATAGCTTGCAGCAACCTCAATACCATTGAAATAAATCGTTATATCATCAGGTGTATTAGCTACCACCGCCAGGTGTGTCCATTGCTGAATCGGTACAGTATTGCTCGTAGTCGTAGTAATGTTTCGATGAATCCATCCACTGCCATCACTATGGCGCCACTCTACCCTGTTATTCCCTAGTATTCTAAAAATAATTCCATTGTAAAATCCTGAATTATTGTCGGTAGATACAATGGGGTTTTGCTGTTGTTGTTCTACATATACCCAAGCCGAAATTGACACTGGGAAGTCAAGATTATTCAATACATCACCGAAATTAACGTGATCGGAACCACCATTAAATTGTAGTGCATTGCCTGAACCTGGTTCATTGGCTTGAGCCCAGGTACCTGTTGCTATAACAGTAGCTGTTAAAAGAAGAAGTAGTTTTTTCATGTTGTTGTTTATTGTAAAGTTCCATTAATACCTGTTCCACTAGCATCACATACATCCGTTCCACCACCACAAGTGCCATTACCTCCTTCATCCATTCGCCAATAACCTATTAAGCCAGGCTCGATGCCAGTTAATTTATTACACATAGATGTTCGAATTTGAGCTTGTGTACGAGCTACATCCCATAATCTTACCTCATCTATTTGACCGTCGAAATAATTAGGAATACCCAGATGGTTAGTTCTTAAGCCTACCATCATTTCATTGGCATTATGCGCCATAACACCTCCTGATCCTGAATTATTTGTAGTTACAGAAACTCCATTGAAGTATATGAAGGCCTGTGTTGGAGACTCCACAACACAGGCAAAATGAACCCATGCTCCAACAGGAACAGTAGTGGTGCTTGTCCATGTTCTACGAGAACCAGCGCCAGCACCTGTACCATCTCCATAACTCACATGAAATGTGCCATTAGAATTCACCCTTGCCCAAACACCTGCATAATTTGCAGGCGTACCGGGTTGGCTTTGATCAGAGGCAAAAATGCCTAAATGACTTGTGAGGTTTTCAACAAAAACCCATCCTTCAAGCGTAAAAGGGAGAGTTAAATTATTGTATACATCCCCAAAACCAACATAGTTGGAGGTTCCATCAAAATCAAGTGCGTTCCCCGAGCCTGGCTCGTTGGCTTGTGCGCTAACATTTGAAGCAATAATGCCAATGATAAATACCCATATCAGTTTTTTCATGTTGATTGTGTTTAGTTAGAAAATAGTACCGTCATTTCCATTACCTGTTGCATCGCACACATCACTACCACCACTACATGTTCCATTTATTCCTTCATCAATGCGCCAATACCCCACAAGGTTAGGCTCATTACCAACTAGCTTTTTGCACATAGTGGCTCGAATTTCACTTTGAGTAAGGGCTTTATTCCACACTCGAATTTCATCTACAGAACCAAAAAAGTTTTTGTTAGAATTATTGCTGGTTTGCCAATGTCCGATGATGCAATTGGCAGAAGGTGTTATGCTTCCCGTACCAGGCCCGGTAGTGCTTCCCACCTCAATACCATCTACATATACCTTTAGTAAATTGGCTGTTCGGTCTAACATGCCTACTACATATTGCCATTGCCCTGTTTTCATTACACCAGGAGTAGAAGCCACCGCAAAATTAGGTCCATTGAGCGTATCTACTTGAAATCGTAACACACCATTAGGCCTGATATCCAGGAGATAGCCATTATCAAACAAGCCATCAGCCTTTCGAATGATAGGATAAAATGTTCCACTGGGAATATTATCAATCTTCACCCATGCAGCACAGGTAATAGAACCTGCACCAGGATTAAGCACATTACTGCCTCCACAGTTAACGCCATTGTTACCCGGAATCCCATCAAAGTACAAGCAATTGCCTGAACCTGGTTTATTGATTTGTGCAAAACTCAAGGCACAGCTCACCATGAACATCATTAAAATGCTTAGTTTTTTCATCTTGATCTTATTGTAGTTTAGAAAATAACGCCGTCGTTACCATTGCCAGTGGCATCACAAACATCTGCGCCACCGCCACAAGTGCCATTGGTTCCTTCATCTACACGCCAATAGCCTACCAGATTGGGCTCATTGCCCTGTAATTTGGAACACATGGTTTCCCTGATTTCTGTTTCAGAAAGGGCTTTATTCCACACCCTTACATCGTCGATGTGTCCATAGAAATTTTTATGTACCCCCCCATTGGTTAACCAATGCCCAATCACGCAACGACTGCTCGGATTAATGATTCCACCTCCTGGGCCAACAGCCTTTCCCTCCAATACACCATCTACATATACCAACAAAGAATCCTGAGCACGATCAAGCACTCCTACAATGTAATGCCACCTATCGGCTTGTATTACCCCTGGATTAGAGACTACATTAAAGTTGGGGCCGTTTAAAGTATCTACCTGAAAACGCACCGTACCATTGGGGCGTACTGTTAGCTGATATCCATTATCGAATCGACCGTCTGCCCTGCGTATTACAGGATAAAAAACACCAGGGTCAGGAACAGAGTCAATCTTTACCCAAGCAGCACATGTAATAGAGCCTATGCCAGGGTTTAGTATGGCATTGGTGCCACAATCAACACCAGTGTTGGCCGATACACCATCAAAATACAAACAGTTTCCAGCGCCAGGCTCGTTGGCTTGTGCAGTTGCAACAAGCCAACTTACTGACAAGAGTAAAACAAGTAATACACGGTTCATTTGGAGCTATTTTATAGGTTATTCTTTGACTATTCTCTTTGAAATTCGCGTTCCTTCATCTCCAATCATCGTTATTAAATATATTCCGGCACTCATCTCTGAAAGGTCAATGCTCATTTGGTTCTGACCAGCATTCATTTGTCGTTGTTGCCCCCATACTATATCTCCACTAATGTTATAAACATGAATGGCAACATCCGTTTGCTCTGACCAATTGGCACTGATGTTTATTTGATCTTCAAATGGATTAGGATAAATCATCATAGTTGCCGATGATTCATGCTTTTCTACCCCAGTAGTAATTACAACAGTTCCATCTTCCACCAATTGATAGCAATTGTTCACATCAATGCCCGTAAAGGTTGTTGTATTGGTAACATCTCCTGGCCATTGCACCACCACAGAATCAATAGTTGTCAACGCACCCAATCCAACATGCTGCACATATGGATCTTGCATTTTTTGACCTCGTCCCACTGTTACTTCTCGAATATAAACCTGACCTCCTGCATATACATGTACTCTAGCACCAATTGCAAAGTGATTGGTGGTAGTAGATATCGGCTTTATGGCCACAAAATTTCCAATGTTTGTATTCTGATTTTCATACAACGCAGCTTTATTAACGTTGGCTGCCAACAAGTCTAACTTTCCATCTTTATTGTAATCAAACCACAAGGCATCTGCTCCACTCACCTGTTCACTCATTCCATAATGAAACGATTCTATTTCAAAGGAATGATCAGGCTGCTGAACATAAACTTCTGCATACCTACAACCGTAAAATGCATTGACGAAAAAATCGAGCAATCCATCGTTGTTTACATCTCCCCAACAAGCACCAGCATGTGTTTCTTCAAACGCGATGTTATGAGTACCTGCTAAATCAATAAAATCATAGGATGGCGCACCTGAATTCTCGTAAATTGTAGTCGGCCTGGTATCTTCTCCATTCGCTCCATTCATATAATGTGGATGCGATAAAGTAGGCGCCAACAAATCCATATCACCATCATTATCATAATCAGCCCAATGGCAACCTGTTGACATGTTCCAAAAATCAGTACCATTGTTATTATCAATTACTGTACTGGCTATTACATTGGTAAAGGTGCCATTGCCATTATTCACCCATAACTCATCTCGTGGGCTGGTAGTTCTACTTAGAGTAGTCACATAATTCGCTACATATAAATCGAGGTATCCATCATTGTTGTAATCTACAAATTGTGACCCTCTACACTTGCCGTGATAATCGCCAGGGCCATACAAAAGGCTGGTTTGATTAACGAAGTGGCCATTACCATCGTTTATAAACAAATACTTTGGGTCAGCATTAGGACTACCATAAGTATTGGGGTTGTTCGTCCACAATTGCCCCAGGTAGAAGTCAGGATAACCATCATTATTAATATCAGCCACACTCACATTATTCACCACTTTTACCGGTGGAACTTCAGGCAGATAGACTTCCGAAAAGTACCCATTACCATCATTCATATATGCGAAAGAGCTATCAGAATCATGTAAAAACAAGATATCGAGATGCCCATCATTGTTGATATCAAACAACAAATTAGCCTTTGGCGATCGTTCTATACCCAGGCGGTCAACCGTTACTTCCTCAAATAAATTTCCTTTGTTCTCATACAGGTCACCATTAATAAGCAAGTCTACCAATCCATCATCATTGTAATCTGCTGCCGCCATTCGATTGCTACTCAAAGTAGTCGAAATCCCAAGGTCATCTGTGCGATCAACTAACAATTGCTGTGAAGTTTTAGTAGGGAAATCAACGATAGCCTCTACAACAAACCCTTGTGTTAAACCTGATCCCCAACCAAAAGTTCCTCCGGAGGAATGAATGGATTGAAAGCCATAATCCCCACCTGTTCCTGATGTACATTGTGGCGTGGTACCAACGCCATCGGTAACCAAACGAATGCCATTCCCCTTAATACTTACAAAGAATTGATTGTTATCGAGCGATACAGGGTTACTTAACAATACAGAAATCTGCTCCAGTCCATTAGAGCTTTTTGAAAAGTTCTCTACATGTATTGCATCAAATACCTGGGGAAAAGCAGTTCCCGCTTCCTGACCAAAAATCTCGACCGTTCCACTAGTTCCAGCATTTCCAACCACCATAAAAATTACCTCTTGCAATTCTCCTGGTGCAGGCAGAATAAATCTTGCCATTTCTCCCACACCTACAGTATAAGGGGAAATATTCCATGTCAACCCTGTGATATTAGCATTCGTGTTATAATGCCTTAGTGTATCTATAGTTGCCATTGAAAAATAACACCATAGCAATAACACACAACTGATTAAAGTTTTTTTCATACCTTGAAAAACTAGTAAGAATTGAGACATTCGATTTTCGATTCTTAAAACTACCCTAACTTTCGTGGGAGTTCAAATATTTCTTCAAGGCCAAATTAAAAGGACAGCACTGAGGAACGATCAAAAAACACTAAAAACCAACCAATTACAACTTAATTTGATTAAATGTCGGGAAGGCATTTTAGCACTATTTATAGATGAAGAATAGCAGTTTATTTGATTTAATCAAGTCGATGGATGGAAATGAGAAAGGGTATTTCAAAAAATTTGCCTCTATTCACTCTACTAAATCCTCCAACAATTACTTGCGTTTATTTGATGCATTGGATAAGCAAAAAGAATATGATGAGCAACGCATAAAGAAGAAATTCAAAAATGAAACTTTTGCGAAACAATTACCAGTTACCAAAAACTACTTATACAAACTTATCCTAAAAAGCCTTGGAAGCTATCACGCTGAAAGAAGACTTGAAATTAAGCTTAATCAATTATTTAGTAATATCAGTATCCTTTATCATAAGGGATTGTACAGCGACTGTAATGAATTAGTGATAAGTGCTAAACAAATGGCTAAAAACCATGATGATTATCAAGCCTATCTTACAGCACTTGATTGGGACTATCGCATTCAAAATGCTACTGGATTTATTTATGTTGACAAGACCTATTTCGAGCATGTACTCCAGGAAGAGTTATATTATTTAGAGTGTATTCAGCAATTTATCCGCCATAGAAACTTACAGTATCAAGCAGTAAACTCTTACAGAAAAAAAGGATTTCCAACAACACAAGCAGAAATTAATTACTTTACCTCTTTTCTTAGTGAACCTTTATTGGATGGGGAAGTTCCAGAACAACGACCATCAAAGCTTTCTTATTATGCCGTTCGTTCTATGATCTATCTGATTACGGGGAAACATGAAATGGCTTACAAAACATTGTTACAGCAAAAATCTGTATTTGAGGAAAGTGATGTTTATTTACAAGAAAACCTCGGCACATATGCTATTCTTCACAACAATATTATACTAAGTTTAAAAAGTTTGAATCGATTTGATGAGTGTTTTGATGTCATTCAACAATTGAAAAAAATCAAACCTCGCACCATTGAAGATCGCGTACGAATGTTTATTGCTACGTGGCGCAACGAATTGCGTCTATGTGTTAGTACTGGCGATTTTGAAAAAGGACTTGAGTTCATTCCTGAAATGGAAAAAGAGCTTGATCACCTAGGGAGTCGAATTGATGGTGAAATGAGGCTATTGATTAAGTTTTACGTGTTTTTTATTTATTTCGGTGCAGAAAAATATCGTTTAGCCTTACAATGGCTCAACCGTATTCTAAATACCAAAATAAAAATACGAAGTGACTTAATTGGCTACTCCCGCATTTTAAACATTATTGTACACTACGAACTTAAAAACTACTTCCTGGTAGAATCGCTTATTAAATCTAACTACAGGTATTTTTCGCAAAGAAATGCACTTAGCGAATTTGAAGAAATTATTTTGAGCTTCTTTTCCGAAAGCTTAAAAATGGATGCTCGTGCAGACCTGGTTCGTTTGTTTCAATCAACCAAAAGTAAATTGGTTGACATCAGAAATGAACAGCCTGAAAATAGAGCTTTCGAATACTTTGACTTCATTGCCTGGTTAAATTCAAAAATCGAAAACAAATCATTCAGCGAGTGCATTAAAGAAAATCTTGACTTAATTAAACACCAATAGCGGGCGCTGCAAGAAAGTCATGAGTTCTTTTGTAACACTTTGATGAGTGAGTCGCTCCCATATGTTTTTGGTATGCGTAGTTACTGCTACCATATCTATATCGTGATTGATAACATAAGCATCGATACCTAGTAAGGCGTACTTGGAATGTACCAATTCGTAGGATAATTTTGGGTAATCATATTTATCAACCATCTTCTTCAAGAGTTGTTCATAAACAACCGCTTCCCCCCCTTCGTCAGTAACATGCACCATTACCACTTCAGCATCAAACAGTTGGGCAAAACCAATGAGCTTTAGCATGGATTTATGATCATCGTGATGCAAGTCCGTAGCATATACAATTTTTGATATCTTCCTGTACTTAGCTCCTTCAGGCACGGCCAATACTGGAGCTTTAGAATGACGCACTATATTCATAGTAGTACTTCCAATAAATATACTGCCCTTATCTACGTCGCCTAACGTTCCCATGACCACCAGGTCAAAAGGGTGCTCAGTCATGAGATGCCTAATTTCGTGCGATGCTGCTCCTTCTCGTAAAAATAAACGATGGTGCATTTCCAGAATACCATGATTCGCTGCCAAATCCTTCATGCGTTCTAATGCCTTCTCCCGTACATCTTTGTTCACCACCGACTCCATACGTTGCACAGCATTACCTGCTCCATCTGCTAAACTATAAAGGCTCTCTTGCTGCATTTTTGTTGGTGAATATACATGCAACAGTGAAACCTTGGCATCTAATTTTTGAGCCACTTGTACACCAAAAGCAATCGCTTTATTTGAATTGGGAGAAAAATCGGTAGGAATTAAGAGTTCTTGCATGGTTTTATGTTTAAAGGTAGTACAAATAATGAAAGGGCAGTTACGCCCGCCCTTTCACCTCAATCTGAGCCTAGGTAATCTCTATTTCCCGGGCGCTTTTTTCATTTTTCTTTGCCAGCCTTTCGATGGTTAGCCGAAGTATTCCATTCTCATATTTCGCCTTAATACTCTCTTCATGAGCATCTTCGGGAAGTGTAAATGATCTGCGAAAAGAAGAATAACTAAATTCCTTTCGAGTGTAATTGTCCTCCTCCTTTTTACTTTCATTTTTTTGCTCCGAAGAAATGGTTAGCACACCATGTTCAAGCGAAATATTGAAGTCTTCCTTGTCCCACCCGGGAACTGCTACTTCAACTTCGTAATGATCATCGTTGCTTTTTACATTAATGGCCGGCAACCAATCTTTCTGAAAAAATTCGTTATCAAAAAACCGACCAGCATCCCACAATTCGCTAAACAATGTTCCAAATGCAGGATGATTTTTTGGATGCTTCTTTACAAGTGACATTTTTAGTCCTCCATTTTTAGTTCAACTTAATTACTTTATCAAAGGTGGTGAACAAATGGAAAAACGAGAATGAAAACGGTCAATCTGTTCGTTGATTTTCATCAACTACAGACACTTAAAATGTTCAAAGGGTTCTATGCAGTCATTACAGAAATGTAGTGCTTTACAAGCTGTGGAGCCAAATTGGCTTTGTAAAATAGTGTTGCTCCCTTCACACCTTGGACAAGGAATGGGTTTCACTTCATCACAAAAGAGTACCTCCTTATTCGAAACAGCTGATCCGGGAGGGGCAATGCCATAATCTTTAAGTTTTTTCTTCCCTTGATTAGTGATCCAATCGGTGGTCCAGGCTGGATGAAAGATTGTTTTTACAGCAACATCGTCAATGCCATTCTGATGAAGTTTTGACTTGATGTCTTTTTCAAATGCTGCCATTGCCGGACATCCTGTATAAGTTGGGGTAATAGTTACTTGCACCTCCTTACCCTCTATATCAACTTGTCGAACAATCCCCAGGTCAATAATACTTAATACCGGAATTTCCGGATCAGGAACTTCGTTCAATAACTTCCATATATAATCTTCAGTTACCATTGTGCTCCTGGGTGGGCACGTTGAAGATATTGCATATTGGAAAGTAAGTGGCCAAGGTGTTCGCTATGAATCCCTTCGCGGCTGCCAGTAACCATGTAGCCATCTTCAGGTAAAGTAAGGGTCGCTTTATCCAGTACCTCTCTTACAGTAGTGTTCCAATTAGTTTTTATTGCATTGGTATCGGGTACAATCCCTTTTGTAATTAAAGTAGCATCTACCTCATCCATTTCGAAAAGCTCTCCAGTATATTTCCACAACTCATTGAGGGCTTCTTGCACACGATCATGGCTTTCTTTTGTTCCATCCCCCAGGCGAATGAGCCATTCACCACTATGCCGCAGATGGTAACGAATTTCTTTTAAAGCTTTTGCAGTAATAGCCGCTAATTGTTCATCAGCGCTTGATGCCAATTGACTGTATAAGTGATAAGCCCAGGCATCGTTTAAAAACTGGCGCACAATCACATAACCAAAATCGATATTGGGTTGCTCCACCAACCAATGGTTATAATATTCGCGTTCGCTACGCAAATAAGCAATATCATCAGCTGTTTTCCCATTGCCTTCAAGCGTGGCAGCATATCCCAACAAGGCTTCTGCCTGTCCTATTAAATCCAGCGAAATGTTGGTTAACGCTATATCTTCCTCCAAAAATGGTCCCCAACTGCACAATTCGGCAAGTCGATGGCTAAGAATTAAACTGTTATCGCCTAACCTTAAACAGTATTTATATAATGCTTCTTGAGTTGTCATCTTGTAACGATTTACATGTGTTTTACACCTTCCGGAACTGAGTAAAAAGTAGGGTGTCGGTATATTTTATCATCTGCTGGATCGAAAAAGGAGGATTCATCTTCTGGCAGAGATGACACAATAGCATCGGCACGTACCACCCATATAGCTCGTCCTTCCTGGCGACGGGTGTATAGGTCACGGGCATTTTGCAAAGCCATTTCCCCATCGTATGCATGAACACTTCCTGCATGCTTATACGGCAAACCCGTTTTACTTTGGATAAATACTTCCCACAGTGGGCCTTGATCTGATTGATTCATAATGATATCTTTTGTGCTAGTATTATACTGCTAGTTCTTTTTGCATTTGTTTTTGTTGATGAGCCACAGCAGCGGCCCTCACCCAGGCACCATCGTCGTGTGCTTTAATATGATGACGCATACGCTCCTTATTGCAAGGTCCATTACCACGTATAACCTGATAAAACTCATCCCAATCAATAGCACCAAACTCATAATGCCCTGTTTCTTCATCCAATTTTAGATCTGGATCTGGAACCGTAAGACCTATGAATTCTGCTTGCGGTACAGTCTTATCAATGAATTTCTGACGCAATTGATCGTTCGTTTCACGTTTTATTTTCCAACGCATGGCATTGGCACTGTGCGGTGAATCAGTATCATGTGGACCAAACATCATTAATGATGGCCACCACCATCTATTGAGTGCATCTTGTGCCATCTTTTTTTGTTCAACAGTCCCTCGTGCCATTGTAGTCATAATCTCATAGCCTTGCCGCTGATGAAAGCTCTCTTCTTTACATATTCTAACCATGGCACGTGAGTAAGGCCCATATGAAGTACGGGTAAGTGACACTTGATTCACAATGGCAGCACCATCAACCAACCAACCTATGGCTCCAATGTCTGCCCAGGTTAATGAGGGATAATTAAAAATGTTGGAGTATTTAGCTTTCCCTGTATGCAGTTGTTGAAGTAATTCATACCGATCAATACCTAGTGTTTCAGCTGCACTATATAGATATAATCCATGTCCACCCTCATCTTGTATCTTAGCCAACAATACTTTTTTACTTCGCAAACTTGGTGATCTAGTAACCCAGTTTCCTTCTGGCTGCATGCCTATTACTTCTGAATGAGCGTGTTGTGAAATTTGCCGAATAAGGTGCTTCCGATAATCTTCTGGCATCCAATCTTTTGGCTCAATTTTTTCTTCGTTATCTATACGCTGTTGGAACGCTGCCAATTTTTCTTCGTCTTCCATCGTTATGATTTAATGGGTTTGTAATCTTATTTTATAATGCGGTAAACGCCCCCAAACTCCTATAAAAATGGGAGCCAGTCCCACCAATCCCCACCAACTACTGAAATAAAACAAGGCATTCATAATGAGTACCCCAAGAAAGATGAAGAGAATGCGCCAATGGTCTTGTAATTTATTTTTCATTGCCCCCAGTTTTCAAGTTCCTCTTCACTCCACAATTCAGGAAAGAAAATACGTCGTTGATACTTAGGGTGCATGTATTTTTTCCAATCACTCCCTCCAGTAGCTTCTTCCGTGCTTTTTCCGCTATCAAGATATTTCTCAGCAGTTCGGAAGTGAACCAGAGGCCATTCTACATTTACCTTTAGATCTAATTGTTTCAGTGCATCAACAAGCTCTTCTGACTTCTCCTTTTTAGGTAGTCGATAAAAACACTCCCATAAATTTTTGTCTTCATACGCTTTAGACATCTGTGTGAAGGTGGGTAGGTACTTTTCTTCAAAAAGTTTTAGGGTAAGTGATTTTTCTCCAGTTACAGGGTCGGTGCCTGCTGCTTGCCAGTATATATGTTGAAACATAGCTTCCGTTTCCATTAATGGAAGTGTATCTCGTTTTCGTTTATCCACCAAATTGATCAATGGCGTGCAACAAATTTCAATCATTCGATATTGAGCACTTTGAAAACCACTAGCTGGTGTTAGAGTATTTCTAAACTTCATATACTGTTCTGGCTCCATTCCATCACGCATAATATCAAAGGAAAAAATCAACATACTGAAGTAACGATTAATTCTCCTCACACGTTGAGTGAAAAATTTACGATTCAACTTCGGGTGATGTGCTATTTGCTTTATTTCCGAAAGAATCATTTTGAAGGTCAACTCAGTTACTTGGTGGTAAACAATAAAGACCTCCTCATCAGGCAAAACCGTACGTGTTTTTTGCAAACTCAATAATGTATCGATCTCACAATAATCCCAATAAGTAATCAACTTACTATATTTGAGCCCCTCAAGATACACTTGTGGATTCTGTCCCAGAGCCTCATACTTCTCCTCAATTTCTCTTATCAATTCAGTATTATCGGTAGCAATCATAGTGTGTGTGTTTTACATTTAAAAGAAGAACGGGCGACCCTTTGAACCACCTGAGGAAACCGCCCGTTCAAGACAACTAATCCAATATTGTTGTCCCCATAAAATCGATTTGGTATGTTTTAGTCAAAATGAATCAATTTCTAATGGTAAGATGTAACGTAGCTGATCTATTGCTCATATTAACGAACTCCAGCCGCTCCAACTCCCCATGCGTATGCATCCAATCACCTTCTCCCAATTGCTTAATGGTTTTACCATCATTAACGCCAAAAAAACCTTTGAGTACATATACCCAAATTTGTTCGTGACTTGTAGCTTCAATAAGCGCTTGATGCCCTTTTTCCCAACAACACAATTGCAGATCGTAACGATCAGTATGCGCAACCGTAATCCTATTGAAATTCTCCGTATCCCATTGAGCCAGATTTTCCACATCCTCAAAGCCAAAGTCAATGGAATGAATCACATCACGATATTCAAACAAGCCAGTTTGGCAAACGTTAATTGCATCAATAAGCTGATCGGTGTTTTTTATGGCTAATGTTTCCATGCAATAATCTTTTGGCTAAAATTAGATGTCCCCTTTTGGTATGGAAATGAGAAGTATCAACTACAACACTGAGAATTATCATTGTACTAAAAAACCCACAACACCCACAATACCAATTCTGTAATTGTACTCAAGCAAATAATGTAAACCAACAACATTTCTACCGTGTGATTAATTTTGCTCCTACGTATCATCTTATGATTACCATTTTAAAATTCGACAAAGCTTTAATGGCATGTGGTTCTCCTCCTGGTAGTTCAATAGCAACGCCAGGAATAAGATCGTACAAGTTCTTTCCAATGGTAAGGATCGCTTCTCCTTCTAAAGCCATCAAAAAAGCATTGTCGCTAACTGTATGTGCAGGAATGCTCTGGTTTTTGCACAATGCCATTAGATAAATGCGTGCATTGTTCACCTTCATAACCAGCTTGCTTCCTACTTTAGCAGGGTCATAGTCCAGTTGTCCCGTTAAATGCATAAGATCCGGTAAAGCACTCATTTTAATCGCTTTATATCTTGTGCAAATTGCTCAATATAGTTTTGCTCTACTTTTTCTGTGGGGGGGAAAGCCTCAGCTATTTTAGCCAAGGTATTCGTAAACATTTCAATCAGTTCTTCGTTGAGTTTATAACTGCTCATGGTAATAGCATCAATTCCCCACTTATAAGTAGTTTCCGCATCCAGGTGCTCCTTTTCAAGTACTTGAAATATGATATCTGAATAGTCAAAGTCTACAGCAACCGTTTGCATTCCTTCCTTAACCAGATCATGAACTTTTTCATGTTCTTCTCGCTGTACTATTCCATCAGCCATGGCCACTGCATAAGCAATATGCCCAAAGCCGTAAAATAAGTTTTGTAATGCATCCATCGAACTAGTATTGATCTAACAAGTATTGAATCACGTCTGTTGTTGTTACTATTCCTACCAATTGCCCGTCATCTACGACTGGCAATGCATGAAACTCCTCTTTTGTCAAAGTTTCCGCAGTTTCTTTAATCGTAGTAGTAGAAGTAACTGTTTTGGGGTCGTTCTTCATGATCTGTCCAATAGCCAGCATGTCAAAAATAGCAGTATCTACATCTTTTTGATCATCTCCAAAATTGCTACCAAAACTCAATCGCATAATATCAGTCAGACTAAGAATTCCTACCAACTTACCTCCAGAAACTACAGGTAAGTGCCGGATATGATTGTTGTTAAACATTTCCTTCGCCTTGTGTAAAGAATCGGATAGATTAAGTTGATACAAATCTTTAGTCATAATGTGTGATACAGGCTCTCGTTGTTTCATGATGATGATTTTAAAATGTTGTTTTACATTTAATTGTTATCATAAAATTCTTAAGAATTACAGGCATTAAACATGAGAAACATCAACTCCGGAAATGAATGAAATCATTCTTATACGGTTTGACTGAAAATTGAAGTATCAGGGCTATTGCGCCATAGTCGTGCATCAAAACTCATACAAATGTTACGCACAAAAGGCTTTCCTCCTTCTGTTACTTCAAGATGAAATGGATTCAATACTATCAGTCCATCATTTTTCAATGCCCACAGTTTATCAATACCTCTATATAGCGCTTCCGTTTGATAAGCATCATCATACCAACTGGTTTCGAAATGACACATAATATTTAATATGTGTGTTCTTAATACAAGGTCTTCTTTATTCAACTGATGCCCTCTAAAAAAAGGAAATAACCCCTGATTAACTGCAGCAGTATAATCTTCTACTTTCTTGATGTTTTGTACAAAACCAGTCCAGGAATCACTGATAGAAGATGCTCCCAGCCCCACCATAAGCCTGGTATAATTAGACGTATACCCCATGAAATTGCGATGTAGTTTCTTACTTTGAAATGCTTTGTAAAGTGGGTCCGAAGGTAAGGCAAAATGATCCATTCCTATTTCAGCATAGCCTGCAGTTTCGAAAAGGTTTTTCCCTAATTCATAAAGTGCTCTTTTTTCTTCATCAGCGGGTAATCCCTCTTCAAATACTCGTTGTGCGGGTTTTAGCCATGGTACATGAGCGTAACTGTAAAAGGCGATCCGATCGGGCCTTAACTTTTGTACCTTTTCGATGGTAGTTGCTACACTTGATTTAGTTTGTAATGGCAAGCCGTAAATCAGGTCGAAATTAATCGAGGTAAAACCAATGTCTCTTGCATTATCAGTCACTAATTTTACTTCCTCAAATGATTGCTTTCGATTAATCACTTCTTGCACGCGGGGATCAAAATCCTGAATCCCCAGGCTAAGTCGCCTAAACCCTAACTGATATAATATTTGTAAGTGTTCAATAGTAGTATTTCCAGGATGCCCTTCTATACTCAATTCGGCCTCTGGTATTAAGGTTGCCTGATCCGTAATTCCGTCAATCAAACGCTTAAGGTTTTTAGCACTAAAAAAAGTAGGGGTGCCTCCTCCAAGATGTATCTCACTAATGTTAGGAGGAGCCTCAAAAGCTGTTAAATACAATTGCCATTCTTTAAGCAAAGTTTCAATGTATGGCTCTTCAACTTTATGATTTACTGTAATACGGGTATTGCAACCACAATAAGTACATAAGCGTTCACAAAAAGGTAAATGAATGTATAGGCTAATGCCATTACAACCGTTACTATGATCGAAAGCCTGCTTTACATGATCGGCCCATTCCTTTTGTGTTGGAGAGTTATCCCAATAAGGCACCGTGGGATAACTGGTATATCGTGGTCCTGGGATATTGTATTTTCGAATAAGTTGCGTGTTCATTTTGTTGTGTTAACACTTCATGCATCAAAAATACCGTTGAAGGGTGTGAACATTCCTGTTACGAATCAAACATACAACTGATTTTCATCATTTTCATCCCTCAAATCCTTTCTCAACTTTGTAAGAAATTAAGGAATAGAGCAATCACCTCCAAACAACTAATTTATCATGAATATTATCATACAATCAGTACATTTTAAAGCACAAGAGCCTCTCAAAGAATTTGTGCAAGAGCACATGGGACGATTAATAGAGTATTGGGATCAAATTACTGCAGTAGAAGTTACTTTGAAAGTAGAAAAGGATAGTGAGCACAGAGAAAACAAGATAGTTGAAGCGCACGTTCATGTTCCTGGTAACGATGTTTTTGCTCATGATCGCTCCACCACTTTTGAAGCGGCTGTAGATAGCGTCTCTCGTAAGCTCAAAAAACAATTAATCAAACAAAAAGAAAAAGCCTATCACCTTCATTAATGAGTTAAGATGAAAATTAAACAATTATATACTTCATGCCTTGCAGAGGCTGCCTACTATATTGAATCAAATGGCGAAGCTGCCATTATTGACCCTTTGAGAGAAACAGCTCCCTACCTGGAATTACTTCAACAAAACGGAGCACAATTGAAATACATTTTCGAAACTCATTTCCATGCCGACTTTGTATCTGGGCATGTCGATTTAGCGCATGAAACAGGGGCAAGCATCGTATATGGCCCCACTGCCCAGGCATATTTTGACATTCATGTAGCGAAAGATGAAGAGGTATTCATCCTGGGGGATATCCGCATTAAGTTATTACATACTCCAGGACATACTATGGAATCAAGTAGCTTCTTGCTATTTGATGAAGATGGAAAGGAACATGCTCTATTTACTGGCGACACCTTGTTCATTGGAGATGTAGGGCGCCCTGACCTGGCGGTAAAGTCAGATTTAAGTCGTGAAGACTTAGCTGGTCTTCTTTATGATTCATTGCATCAAAAGATCATGCCTTTAAGCGACGATATTGTAATCTATCCTGGCCACGGTGCAGGATCTCAATGCGGAAAAAATTTGAGTACTGAAACCGTAGATACCCTAGGACACCAAAAACAAGTTAACTACGCACTCAAAGCTCCAACGAAAAATGCATTTATACAACAAGTAACAGAAGGCATTTTACCACCACCTCAGTATTTTCCTAAGAATGCCGTACTCAATAAGTCGGGATACGAACGATTTGATGTGGTGATGGAACGTAGTCATAAAGGGCTTAATGCTGAAGAATTTGAGGCCGCTATGAAACAAGGAGGACTGGTTATTGATACCCGTCCACCGTCAGAAGTAATAAAGGGATACATTCCGGGGGCGATCACCATTGGTTTAAATGGATCGTTCGCGGTGTGGGTTGGAACGCTGGTAGAACAACTTGATCAACCTTTACTAATTGTAGCAGAAGACCAACGTATAAAAGAAGTTATCACCCGATTATCTCGTGTTGGCTATGACCAGGTTATAGGGTATTTAGAGGGAGGCATTGCAACATGGCAAAAAGCAGATAAACCAATGGTTACCGTCCCCACTATTGATGCGAATGAATTAAAACAAGCCCCCGATGGGATTCAGTTATTGGATGTTAGGCGACCAGCAGAGTTTGATGCAGCTCACGTTGAAGGAGCAAAAAACTACCCGCTCGACTACTTAATGCATCCACCAGCAGAATTGGATCTTGATGCTACACTTTATGTTTACTGTAAAAGCGGTTATCGATCGGTAGTCGCTGCCAGTCTATTCCGTAAACATGGATTCAAGCAACTTGTAAATATCAATGGAGGTATTGATGCCATAGCGCAAACTGAAACACCACTTACAGCAGCCATTTGCGCCTCATAACGCTTTTCTTTCACACATCATTATTGCGTGAGGTGAATCGATAAATTGAATTGATTTGCCTTGCGCTTTTTTATTGAGAAGTACAAGTAGTTGTAGAACAACAATTACTAACCGTAGGTTCTTCCATACTCATCTCAGGACTTATATAGGGAATCCCCAAATTAAGCCCTCTTAGTATAAAAAGCGTTGCTATGATAACAACCGCAAGAGGTAGCGCCTTACGAATTTTGTTTCGCATATTTACGGTAATGAAAGCACCAAGTTGTGTAAGTAACAACATTGCTGGTAATGTCCCCAATCCGAAGAGCATCATATAGAATGCTCCGTGATGCATGGTTCCTTCAGCTATCGCACCAGCTACAGCCAGGTAAACCAATCCACAAGGAAGCAGTCCATTCAATAAACCAATAAAAAAGAGTGCCGATAGCGAACGCTTATGAAACAAATGCCCTAACTGTTGTTTGATCCAGCCTACTCCTTTAAAGATTGTTCCTGTTGCTTTCCATCTTTTTTTCACAAAGTAGATAAATACAACTGCTACCAACATCAAAACGCCCACCACTATTGATAGCCATTGCTGAATACCAGCCATTACCAATCCTTTTCCCAACAGGCCAAATAACGCGCCCATTACAGCGTAAGTAAGTATTCTACCCACATTGTATAGCACTCCTCCCAGCAGACGTTTGCCCCAACCTGTATTCTTTCCAAGGGGTAGCGCTAAAGCAATAGGCCCACACATCCCAACACAATGAAAGCTTCCCAATAAGCCTAACGTAAAAGCAGTCCAAAAAATCATGGCTGAATAAAAATGGGTGTCTCTGAGTAATAAGCTAGATCAGACATCCAATCCGCTTTTATGGTATAAAACCCAGGCATCAAATGCTCCCTTTGTACCAATTGTACTCCACTGCTATCTGTTTGAATGGGTATTTTATAATCCAGACGTTGATCAGAAGCCCGGAAAAAATAAAGTTCTCCCGATACTTCCTTTTGAGGGAAGGTAACCAATACACCTTCATTTGTTACTTCAGTTTGAATGCTTACATCAAGCGACTTAGCATTTTTGATTTTATCTATTTTATCCTGATACTCTATCTCCTGTTCGTAATAATTTTCGGCCACTAACTCACTTTTTACTGTAGTGGTTTTATAAACCATAAACAAAATAAAGATGACAAACCCAGTAAAGAAAATCGTTATTTTATATCCCCAGTTCATAAGCTATTGCATTGGCCCAAGGAAAGAAGTTTCTACCGTTTCAATTAATTGACCTTCGGAATAAACTCCAATCACAATGGGCATTTTTAGTTGTTTTATGTTTCGTTGGTGCATGACAACAAACATGGTTCCTTCCACTACTCCATGTTTTTCAAGTTGTGGCTGTGGAGCACCTACCATTTTAATTTCGCCACTGTCTGACTCTAATTGAAGTGTGATGGAAAAATCATTATTGGTTTTGTTAATCATTTTAAAATTGTAGAGATTACTAAAGTTACCATCACCTTGATCTTGATATACCATTCCTGGAGTACGCAAAATTGTAGTTTCCACATCATCTCTTGTTGTTAACATGACCACCAAAATGGTGCACAATAGCAATAATACAGCAGAATAGGCTTTAATCCGGGTATTGAACTTGAAAGGTTCTTTTTTAGCAATACCCTCTTCCGAATCGTAGCGGATCAACCCTTTTTCCAACCCTACCTTCTCCATCATAAAGTTACAGGCGTCGATGCACGCTGTACAATTGGTACACTCCATTTGAGTGCCATTTCTGATGTCAATTCCCGTTGGACAAACTGCAACACATTGGTTACAATCAATACAATCACCCTTACTTACACCTTTCCGATCTTCACTTTTTTTGAATTTCGCCCGTTTTTCTCCTCGAATATAATCGTAGGCTACTACAATCGACTTTTTGTCGAGTAGCACTCCTTGTAATCGTCCGTAAGGGCATACTACCGTGCATACCTGTTCGCGGAAGCGCGAAAAAATAAAATAAAATATGAGTGAAAAAATGATGATTGAAACTAATCCAGCAACGTGTGCTGAAGGTGGATCGGTGATAATGTTAATTAGTTCATCGCTTCCAATAACATAGGCTAAAAAAGTATTGGCAATGATGAATGAAATGAGATAAAACAGGATATGTTTACTCGTTTTCTTGAGTATTTTTTCCCTGGTCCATGGTCCTTTATTCAATTTCTTTTGGTGAGTATAATCGCCTTCAATCCAATATTCAATTTTTCGAAATACATTCTCCATGAATATCGTTTGTGGGCATACCCATCCGCAAAACAAACGACCATAAACTACTGTAAAAAGGATAATGAATACTACCATTGTAATCATTCCCAACCCGAAGATTACAAAGTCCTGTGGCCAAAATACCTGACCGAAGATTACGAACTTGCGTTCGATGATATTCATCAGCAGCAGAGGTTCTCCTCCTATACGGATAAAAGGCCCTCCAAATAAAAAAGCGAGCAGTACGATACTTACAATGTTACGGTACTTTGTAAGTTTGCCTGATGGTTTTTTTGGGTAAACCCATACCCTTTTCCCTTTGTCGTCTACTGTTGAAATGGAATCTCTAAACGACTCATCTTCATACTTCTCCTGCTCTTTCATTTATTTGAGTTAGAGTGTATCTGTTACCAAACTATCTACTTGCAAACTATCAATTGGCTGTATCATTAAACTATCAATTGCGGTACTATCGGATATCACTTCTTCTACCCAACGCTCACCTTGCGGCTCTTTTCCATTAGGAGGGTTCGTGCCTTTAAATAACATGATGTAACTTGCCACATCTTGTATTTGCATAGGAGTAAGTTCTTTTTTCCAGCTTTTCATCCCCTTTACCTCTACTCCATATTTAATGGTTTTAAACACATCGCGAATACTTCCTCCATGAATCCAAAATTCATCAGTAAGGTTTGGTCCTACCCCTCCTTCTCCTTGCATACCATGGCAAGCAACGCAAAGTTCTTCATAGCTGCTTTGCCCACTCTTCAACCTTCCCTCATCGGTAACAGCTACTACAGTTCGCTCATCAACTGCCATTGCCTTATCACGCAAATAAGCCTCTATCTCCTCTGCCGCAGTTACCATTTCGGTATGATATTCAGCAGCACTTAATTCTCCCGTTTTAGTGATATGAAAGTGGATTAAATAAATAAAGGCAAAAATAATAGACACATAAAACCCATACTTCCACCATGGTGGCAAATTATTGTCTAGTTCTTGTATCCCATCATACTCATGATCCATCAAAATATCTACTTCCTCTTCTATGGCCTTTCGGTCGGTTAGTTTCGAAATGATTCGTTGTATCAATCCTGGTTGAGCTGCTACTGCCTCCTTTGCCTGTTCCAAAGCTTCTTCCTCTTCTGTTCCACGAACTACCGTAATCACTTTTTTGAGCATCAAGGCCATATACAGCCCTGTAGCAAGCAAAATCACATCAATGAATATAATCATCCATAGATCAGATGTGGTTGGGGTAAAATAGGTGCTAGTTTCAGCCGCTGCATGTACATTTTGAGCGCCTAAAAGCAATAGCGCTACCATTACTGTTTTCGTGGCTCTATTTGCAGCAGCCTTTTCTTTAAAAATGCTGCTTCCTACCAGGTTTTTAATAGAGCTTCCCATAATGAGTATAAAAATTAATAAGGCTACTCCAATGGCCACCAACATCCAAAAGGCAAATGGATCAACAGCATTTGATGGGATAGGCTGTGCTGTCTCTTCTGCTGCCATTGCCCACAACGGAGCAAAGAAAAGAACCGTTAAAGCAATCCCTTGCTTAAGTCGTTTGATTTGTTTCGATAACTGATTCATAATTCGTTCTTTTAACTCGGTTTTTTATCAGTGTTCGTTTGTCTCGAGAGGCATTTGCTTCATTTCGTCAATGTGCTCACGATCGGCTTTAATTACCCAAATGGCCAACAACGTAAAGAAAAGTACAAAGATGCCCAGGGAGATCAATGGATAGACTTCTATTCCATCAATCGTTGACATGTGGTGTTTAATGTATTTCAGCATGATTTCAGCGTTATTCGTTGTTTTCCGTTAATTCAGGTTCTTTTACTTTTATATCGGTACCCAACCGTTGTAAGTAGGCAATAAGTGCCACAATCTCTTTACTACTTGAAGTTGTTACTCCTTGCTCTTTCAGCCTGGCAACTATCTCATCAGCTTGTTGCTGAAGATCTGCTACAGCTTGTTGTTCATACCCCTCAGGGTAAGGAACTCCCATTGTCATCATAGCAACAATTTTCTTTTCTAACGTACTGTAATCCAGATCATCCTCTATCAACCATGGATATGCCGGCATAATGGTATTGGGTGAAATTGAAGCCGGATCCAACATGTGATAGTAATGCCATGAATCGGGATACTTTCCACCAATACGGTGCAAATCAGGGCCTGTTCTTTTAGATCCCCACTGGAATGGGTGATCGTAGATAAACTCTCCCGCTTTAGAATATTCTCCATAACGCTCAGTTTCAGAACGGAAAGGTCGGATCATTTGTGAGTGACAATTATAGCAGCCCTCCTTGATGTATAAATCACGGCCTTCTAATTCGAGTGGCGTATAAGGTTTCACGCTTGTAATGGTAGGCACATTTGATTCTACCAAAAAGGTTGGAACCATTTCTACTAATCCACCAATAGAAATCAGAATTAAACTGGCGACTAGCATTTTCACAGGCCTGCGTTCAATCCAACGGTGCCAGTGTTCTCCAGCATGTGCCTTGGTTTTCTTTGGCAGTGGTGGTGCCTCTGCAGCTTCCTCCGGAATAAAGACCCCTGCTCTTGCTGTTTTATACAAGTTGTAAGTCATTAAGATAGCTCCAATAATATAGAGGAACCCACCTATTGCACGCATGGCATAGAAAGGGATAAGTTGCGTTACCGTTTCCAGGAAGTTAGGGTATAACAGCGTACCTTCTGGAGTAAATTGTTTCCACATTGAAGCTTGGGTCCAACCAGCCCAGTAAAGAGGAAGTGCATAAAAGATGATGCCCAATGTTCCAATCCAGAAATGAATGTTTGCCAATCGTTTTGAAAAGAGTGGTTTGCCAAATAAACGAGGCCACAACCAATAGAGCATACCAAAGGTGAGGAAACCATTCCAGCCCAATCCACCAATATGCACGTGCCCTATTGTCCAGTCGGTAAAGTGACTAATGGCATTTACACTTTTTAACGACATCAAGGGACCTTCAAAGGTAGCCATACCATAACAGGTAACAGCCACTACCATAAACTTCAATACAGGGCTTTCCTTCACCTTGTCCCAAACTCCTCGTAAAGTAAGTAAGCCATTCAGCATACCTCCCCAGGAAGGTGCAATTAGCATGATTGAAAATACCACTCCTAATGATTGTGCCCAATCAGGAAGCGCAGTATACAACAAGTGGTGTGGCCCTGCCCAGATGTATATGAATATCAAGGCCCAGAAGTGGATGATAGAAAGTCGGTATGAATAAACCGGTCGTTTGGCCACTTTTGGAATAAAGTAGTACATCAACCCTAGGTATGGAGTGGTAAGAAAGAAAGCTACCGCATTATGCCCATACCACCATTGCACCAATGCATCCTGCACCCCAGCATACCAAGAATAACTTTTCAAAAAGCTCACAGGAAGCTCGAAAGAGTTAACGATATGCAACACAGCTACAGTAACAAAAGTTGCGATATAAAACCAGATGGCTACATAAAGGTGTTTCACCCTTCTTTTGATGATGGTTCCCATGAGATTAATACCAAACACTACCCAAAGCAATGTTATGGCAATATCAATGGGCCACTCTAGCTCAGCGTACTCCTTTCCAGTAGTGTAACCAAAGGGCAAGGTAAGTACCGCTGCAAGGATGATAATTTGCCATCCCCAAAAATTAATTTGACTTAGTTTATCGCTAAACATCCTGGTTTTTAGTAACCGTTGAAGCGAATAATAAACGCCAGCAAAAATGCCATTCCCCACAAAGGCAAAAATCACTGCATTGGTATGCAATGGTCTGATTCTGCCAAAGGTGGTGAAGTCGGTGAAATTTAAAGCGGGGAATACCAGTTGCAAAGCTGCTAGCAACCCCACTAGCATACCAATAAGCCCCCAAATAATGGTGGCATAGGCAAAATTTCGAACAATGCGGTTGTCATAGGAAAATTTTTCTATTTCCATACTTTCATGCTTTATGTGTTGGTTCATCTGATTTTTCTTGATCGAATAACATTCGGATAGAAGGAGTTACATCATCATCAAACTGACCATTCTTGGTAGCCCAAAAAAAGGCGGCTAAAAAACCAATTGCTACTACCAAACTCACTCCTATTAATATGAAAATTGCACTCATAGTTTTCGCGAATATCTACTACAAATGAAGGGGGAATAAGCGGGGGTGGTAATGACTCCAATCATGGTAAAAGGTGATTGAACGCAGTTTAAAACCTGACGAAGGTCATGAAATGCTACAAGCGATTTTTCCTTGCCAGATAACGCACTGCAAATGAGACAAAAGCCACTACTGTGATAGAACTCACTGGCATAAGTATTGCTGCCACAAGAGGAGTTAAATGTCCTGAAATGGCAAAAGAAAGCCCTATAATATTGTATACAAATGAAAGCATGAAACTAATACGGACAACCTGCATTCCTTTTTTAGAGAACTGCATAAATACAGGTAGGAATTCGAATCGTTTGGCATCTAAAATCCCATCACAAGCCGGAGAAAATCGATAAACATCATCGGCTAGTGCTATGCCAACATTACTCTGTTGCAATGCTCCTGCATCATTTAGCCCATCGCCTACCATCATCACTTGTTTTCCCTGGTGTTGCATTGCAGCAATGTATTCCAGCTTATTTTCAGGTGTTTGATCAAAATGTAACCGCTCGTGAAAATAAGGCTGCAAACGTTTGCGGTCTTTATCATTATCGCCCGATAGCAAGTGTAATTCAAAATGATGTAACGCATTGAATGCCTCTTCCCAACCTTTCCTATACTCATGCATTAACTCAAAAAAACCTTTCACTTCGCCATCAATAGATAAAAAAACACGGGTAGCATTACCCGTGCTACTTTTACCTGTAATGTATTGCTGCGAGCCAAGTTGTACCACTCCGGTTTCAAGCTCTGCCCTTATGCCTCGCGACACCACTTCTTCAAAGTTTAAAATGCATGCATCGCTATCGTGCTGCATGTATTTATAGATGGCTCTACTTAATGGGTGGGTAGCATTGCGTACAGTTGTTTTAAGCATTTTCCACTCTTGCTCGCTTAAGTCAATCCCTACATAATCTACCTTCGAGGGAGAAGCTGTAGTTATGGTTCCTGTTTTATCAAATACTACAGCTTGTGTTGCTGCCATTTTTTCTACCACATGGCTATTCTTCAGGTATAGGCCATTGTTACCAAATACCCGAATAACAGTTCCAAAAGTAAAGGGTGCTGCAAGTGCTAATGCGCAAGGGCATGCTACAATAAGTACTGCTGTAACGGTTTTAACTATCATAGAAGGATCGGCCCACCACCAATAAAGTGCCGTTAATGCTGCAACTGCCAGAATAACTAAGGTGAAATACTTGCTTACTTTACTCACCAATGTATCTGTAGGGCTGGTAATGGGCGTAGTATTGTTCCACAACCTGGTTAAGTAACTTTGTTCTACAGGTTTTTCTACTACGACTTCAATAGGCCCACCCACTTGCTTGCCTCCAGAGTATAGGTAATCTCCTGTTTTTTTAATAACCGGGGTAGACTCACCAGTCACAAAACTATAGTCGATATTTCCCTCTCCTTTCACCAGGGTCGAGTCGGCTGGAATTAAATCGCCATGACGAATTAAAATGCGGTATCCTACCTGTAAATGTTCAAGTGGTAGCTCTTCTTCTCCTTCCTGGTTTAAATGGGTCACGGCCATTGGAAAGTAGGACTTGTAATCGCGTTCGAATGAAAGGGCCTGATATGTTTTTTGCTGATACCATTTTCCTATTAGTAAAAAGAACACCAGCCCAGCCAAAGAGTCCATATACCCAGGACCTGTTTGACTAATAATTTGATAGGCACTTTCTGCAAAAAGTGCTGTAATGCCTAACACAATGGGTACATCAATGCTAATGTGTTTATGACGAAAGCTCTTAACAGCCGAGGCAAAATAATGCGAACTGCTATATAAAAGTACTGGAAGCGCCAACAACAAATTGAGGTAAGAAAAGAATCTGGTAAATATTGGATCGGAAGCAGCTTCCATTCCCAGGTATTCAGGTAGCGACAACAACATAATATTGCCAAAGCAGAAACCTGCAATGCCCAGTTGGTAGTACAAACGCTTATATTGCTTCTTTTCTTTTTTGCCCGAAGCTAAATTAATTTCAGGCGCATAACCAATGGTAGCCATCAGCTCCACTACTTGTCGTAGAGTAATGGATTTAGGGCAATAAGTAATACTTACCTCTTTCTTTACAAAATTGGTTTCGGCATGGGTGATTCCTTCATGTAATCGATGTAATTGTTCTAACAGCCAAATACAAGAACTACAATGAATATGAGGTACAAACAATGTTACTTTTTGTACATCGTCGCTATTGAATTCCAATAACTGTTGTTGGATTTCTTCATGCTCTAAATACGCATAGCGTTGGTGGGTATTTACACGAGTTCCGGGCGTTTTTTCAATGGTGTAGTAGCTGTCCAATCCCTCACTGTGCAGAATGTCGTAAACAGTTTTACATCCTTCACAGCAAAAGGACTTATTGTGGTAGTGTAACGTCTTGTCACAATCTTCTCCACAATGGTAACAGGTGGTTTGTACCGTTGTGTTCATTACAAAACCAAAGGTAGCGGGAAAAGCATGCCTGCTGATTGAGGACTATCACTGCAATTACTGACGTTTGTCAGTTTTAATAACAGTACCGCGCTTATTGAACACCATGCAAGCAGTGAGATCTCCAGTAACATTAACTGCGGTTCTAAACATCCCTAATATACGCTCTACACCAATAATTAATACAATGCCTTCTGTTGGAATACCTACCCCTTGTAATACAGAGGCCAAGACAATAAACCCTCCTCCTGGAATGGCAGGTGTACCAATAGATGCCACCACTATGGTAAGAATAATGAATAATAAGTTGGCCATGCTCAATTCGATGCCGTATACCTGAGCAATAAACACAGTAGATATGCATTGATACATGGCTGTACCATCCATATTTATTATGGTACCAATAGGCACCAAAAACCGGCTTACTTCTGGCTTAACATTCAACTTCTCCTCTGCTGTTTTTAATGAAAGAGGCATCACCGCTGCTGAGCTGGTAGTAGAAAAAGCCAACAGTTGTACTTCTTTAATTTGCATCATAAAACGACCCGGATGGCTTCTAACTAATAAACGAATGATCACTAGATAAACCAACAGCAATGCAAACAAACCTGCTATCACGGTAAGTACGTACATTCCAATTCCCATAATTGATGCTACCCCAATGGTAGAACACAACTGAGCCATTAATCCAAATACTGCATAAGGAACCAAACGCATGGCCCATTTTACAATAGTCATACACACTTCTTGTACAGAATTTAGCAGTTTAATCACCGGTTCGGCAGTTGTTGGTGCAAGGGTGTTAATGGCTAATCCAACAATCACTGTAAAGATCACAATGCTTAGCATTTCACCAGTAACCATTGAAGCCAATGGATTCTCTGGCAAAATGTTCACCAATTGATTTGGTAAACTTTTCAATCCAAATTCATTAGTTACTGGCAATGATGAAGCAATTGGTTCAGTTGCTTCAAGATACGTTCCTGGATGCAACAGATACACCACTGCAAGTCCTAATACAATAGCAATAGCAGTGGTTGTGAGGTAGTAGAGCAATACTCCCATTCCCAGTTTACCCACTTGCTGTTGTGTACTGGAAGTAATACCACCTACAATAGATGCAAAAATGAGAGGGATCATGATCATTTGCACCAACTTCAAAAACAATGTTCCAGGCAATGCCAACCACTGCCCAACAGTTTCAGTATGATCGGAGCTTACCCACCCCACAGCCGGTCCTATAAGTACACCTACCACAACACCAAGTACCATGGCCAACAATACTTTTGCCCACAATTTTTTTTCAATCAGTTGGTGCAAGTAATGTGTTAGATTTTTTAACGGTGATGCTTCCATGCTACAAAATTAGCAATGCACTTCACCGCATCCTTTGATAAAAGTCACTGTTGATGATGAGCATCTTCATGGTTTCTACCAGGGAGCTAAAGCATCTTTGTAACATCACCTTAAATTATTTATTATGAAAACGGGAATATGGTTAGACACCGAAAAAGCTTTCATCATCGAATTACAAGGAGATGAGGCTGATATAGAACGTCTTGATTCAGAAGTGGAGCACTTTAATGTACACGGAGGATCTGGTTCTTCTACCCCATGGGGGCCTCAAGATGCCACGTCAGATCATAAAATATTGGAACGCAAAAAACATCAATTGCACAATTATTACCAACGCATTATTGAACGTGTTAAGGCTGCAGAACAATTGTATATTTTTGGACCGGCAGAAGCTAAAAATGGATTGCAAAAAGAACTGGCGAAATTATCGTCAATGCATGAGAAAGTAATGGCTGTAGACACTGCTGATAGTATGACTGAAAATCAAATGAAAGCATATGTTCGCAACTACTATAATCAAGCATAGTAATTAAGCTGAACCAATAAACATATCAAATGAAAAAGATCCTGGTTCCACTCGATTTTTCGAACCATGGCGATAGTGCCCTGCCCTATGCCATAGACCTGGCTATACGCAAAGGATTACAACTACAACTGGCACATATATATGATGAGCCTATGCTGGCTCCTTCTGTAGGCACTGCAACCAGTGATGTAATTGCCATTAGTAAAAGTAAAGAACAGTTAGCAGAGCAAAGTTTAAGCCGACTTTCGCAAACCGCCACCCATTACGGTTTACAAGATGAACAATATGAATGTGTAGTGCACGGAGGAAATGTTCCAGAAGAAATTGAAAAACTAGCCGACGACAGTGTTTGGATAACCGTAATGGGAACACAAGGTCGGACTGGGCTAATAGGACGCCTTTTTGGAAGTGTTACTTCGCATATGATTCTACATTCTAAAAGCCCTGTACTTGCAATTCCAAAAGCAGCAAAGTATCGTCCTATAAAAAGGATACTGTATGCAACCGATTTAATGCACGACGAAACATCCATTTATAATCAGGTGGTATCTTTTGCTCAATTAATGGGTGCATCACTGGTTTTCTTATATGTAAATGATGATGGGCATGGACAAGATATTCATCGGGAACGATTGGATGCGTTTATTGCCGAAACTGACTACGAGTTAATTTCAACTGCCACCATTTTAGCGAAAGACATTTTATTGGGGATTACCGATTATGTTAAGCATAACGAAATTGACATAATATCAATGACTACACATTCAAACTCGGTTTTTAATCGATTGTTTCACAAAAGCTTAACAAGGCAAATGGCCTTGCATACTTCTGTGCCTTTGTTGGCTTACCAACACCATACCTATGAAGGATTCTTCATGTAACATTCAAGTTTCGAATAAATAAGCGGGCCGATCATTTCTGATCGACCCGCCTCCATACTAAACCATACGTAGTGTCCAAATTAACACTTGGTCACTCCAGCATTTTTCTTTAAGTGAATGTCAATAACCTTATATGTAGTCACCAATTTACTTTTTACTTTACGTGCTACAATCAATTTTACATCGGCTTTCTCCTGCACTCCAATCTCTTGTAGCTTAATTACCAACACCCCAGATTCAAGACAATAGTATTCAACATTACTGTTGTTGTCTTTGCCCATCCGAGTAGCAATATCATTATACTGCTCTAATGTAATTTGATCGAATTTAAGTGTTACCCATGCTGTAGCTTTATCTTGTGCAACAGCGAGTGTTGTGAATAGCAATAAGATGCTAACGATTAGTAGTTTAATTGTTTTCATAATCATTGATATTGTTATAAAAGTACAATGCATCAAATCACATTGCTATGAGAATAATCATACAAGTAACTGAACATTCACAGGTTAAATCGTATACACCTCTTTATACTTTGGAATGGTAATGTTAGAATAACCTTTTTCATACAACCTATCACTAAACTCAGATAGAGCTGTTTTATTCCCATGCACCAAAAACAGCCGTTTAATGCGTGATTTATTTTGACAAGCTAAAAATTGGAGTAATTCATTCTGATCTGCATGCGCGCTAAAAAAATCGATATTGTAAACATTAGCCAATACCTGGTGGTGGCTCCCGAAAATGCTTACTTCCTTGTCGCCCCTGAGTAACTTCCCTGCTAATGACGAAGGTTCGCTATACCCAATAATGAGAATAGCGTTTCTTGCATCTCCAATTGTATTAATAATGTGATGCTTAATTCTGCCAGCTTCAGCCATGCCTGATGCTGAAATGATAATACATGGTTCTTGTAACGTATTAATGGCCATCGACTGCTCCGGATCTCTCACGTAATGTAATCTGCTAAAACCAAAAGGGTCCGGATCTTTTTCCATGTAGTGCTTTATCGCGTTGCTATAACACTCGGTATGCTTACGTATGATATTGGTAGCGTTAATAGCCAATGGGCTGTCGACAAATACCTTAACAGGTGGCAATTGTCCTTTATGTTCCATCTTATCAAGGGTATAAATCAACTCTTGTGTCTTGCCCACACTAAATGCCGGGATGACTAGTTTTCCTTTGTTCATCACACAGGTTTCTCGCACCGCTTGCATCAATTTCTCTCTGGCTTCATGTGTGGATTCATGCAACCTATCTCCATAGGTGCTTTCACAAATAATAACATCAGCTTGAGGAAAGGGTTCTGGATGTTTTAGTATTTTGTTGATGTATCGCCCCACGTCCCCGGTATAGCACAAACGGTGAGTTTTGTTTCCTTCTTTAATGGTAAGATTAATTACTGCAGCACCAAGAATATGCCCGGCATCCGTAAAGAGTAATTTAACTTCATCATCAATTGTAGTAAGAGTTCGATAGGGAATTGTTTCAAATTGCTTCAGTGCCTGTTTAACATCATCAAGAGTGTATAATGGTTCCAAAGGCTTTTTCCCTTCGCGTTCTCGACGCTTATTGAGGTAATTAGTATCCGCTAATTGAATGTATGCGCTATCGGAGAGCATGATTTCGCACAGGTCATAAGTCGCTTCAGTGCAATATATCTTGCCCTTAAACCCCTTTTTCACCAACCCTGGAATATTTCCCGCATGATCGATGTGTGCATGAGAGAGTATTACATAATTAATTTGGGAAGGATCAAAATCAAAGTACTTGTTTTTAGCATGGGTATCCTTACCCCTCCCTTGAAAAAAACCAACATCAAGCAATATCTTCTTCCCACTTTTTAGTGTAAGTAAGTGTTTGCTCCCTGTAACTGTTTCAGCCGCGCCATAAAAACCTATCTGCATCAGCCACAGTGATTATGTTCGGTATCGCAATCTACTTTTTGAGATTCCATCAAACCTAACTTTTCGTTGTACACATTCCAGGACGTAATTGGATAAGCATATAGGTGCAAACTAATGGTACGCCCATGACTGGTATTTGTAAATTGATGCAACCCAATGCCATCGTTAAGGTAAACAAATTGTCCGGTTTTGATGGTATTATTTGCCTGGGACACCAGCTGTTGTTCGCCAGATGGCTTGTGAAACAATGCTTCCGTTAACTCTCCTTGCATGATTAATATCCATCCCAGGTTGGTATTGTAATCATGTATTTGTGTTTGTTGTCCTGGCTCCCAACACATTACCAATAGTTCGTAACAACTGCTCCGTGCAATGCAATTACGCGTGTAGTGCTGAGCATTCCAACTGCAATATGGAGTTAATGCTTCTGTCGTAAATTCTATCCCTTTTATAACACTTACGTACCCCTCATAACCAGGTCCATAGTCGAGATGTTTGATCAATTGATCGATGTTGTTGATTTTAACCATAAATTATTCGTGCATTACCAATAATGGAACATCGGTATGGTAAGCCATCTTTTTGGTAATACTTCTACTAAACAGCCGTTCAAAGAAAGGGTGGTCGCGCTTTACCATGGCTATCATATCGGCCTTATTTTCGTGTGCAAAAGCATTTATTCCTTCTTCAGGGTCATTGTTATTATGTGTGTGGAAAGTGTGAGAAACGTTGCCCAATTGATCGGACAATATCCATCCTTGTAGTGCTTCCTCTACGCCAACCGTTACCTCGCCCTCTTTAAGTACATTAACCACCATGACATTAGAGTCAAACCTACCGGCTATTTCTTGTAGTGGTTGAAATACTTTATCATCTTCCACTTCTTTATAATCAGCTGCCAACACAATAGTAGCTGGAGGTTGGAAGACTACCTCACCTGGCACTGTTATCACTGCACACTTCACATTATTAATGACCTTTGCTGTATTACTGCCAAATAGAATTTCTGTAATTCCAGAAGCTCCTTGAGTACCCATCACAATCAAGTCTACCCCTTTCTCTTCCACAATCTTTTGCACTACCAGTTCAACAGCACCATATTCACAAACTGTTTCAAAAGTCGCGTTATCAGGGTTTAATTCGGTTTGAATACGCTTTTTAAGCTGCTTTAATGATGTTTCTGACTCGCTCAAAATGGATTCGTAGAATCCAGCTGAAGCATAATCGGTGGCAGAAGCTGCAATGTAATAGCTGTGCATCAGTATAAAATGACAGGTTTGATTGTCAAACATTGACAATGCGTACTTAGTAGCATTCCATGCATTGTCAGAAAAATCGGTGGGTAATAAGATAGTTTTCATAATGCGTAGATTAATTGTACCACTAAATTAGTGGGCAATAGCGCATTAGCTTATGACCAATAGCAATCAGTAAACTGATGTTTATCAGATAAGGGTAGATACCAGGAAATGGTTTGGATGGCTGAATTGTCTCATGATCGTACCAACACACAATCAGTGCAAGAATAAAAGAACATCTGCATAAATGAAGTTGACCAATTCTTAATCAGCCTATGCACAAAAACAGATAATCGTTACTATAAAAACTTATTAAGCTTGAATTGTTTTACTAATGTAGCTTTGTATAATTAATGTTCTCTTGCTCTCGTGCGTAATGCTTCAAGTTTCCTTAAAATCAACGCTCTGTTTGTTGCTGATTGTAACCACTTGGGCATTCTACTTTCCAAACTTTGATTGCTCCAGCCGAATTCATCCGGTCGACGTTCACGCAGTTTACTGGCCACAAAGTTTTCGAGGTAAGTAAGGTGATCGAAGTTATAAGCAAACAAAGCATGTCCTTTTACCCTGTCAACAAACCATAATGGCAATTGGAAATAGCAGTCTACAGGTTCGCCCAATAGCATAGAGCCTTCTTTCCAGGTTTTGGCATATCCACAATGCAAACATGTGCATTTCGTTTGTTGTCTATTTTTAGGGTTGGATTTCACACATGCTCTTGCTTCGCATTGAGGACATACCACATCAATGTGATCAATAAATTGTTCAAGATAAGTGAATGCTTCATTCATGTTGCCATTACATAACCCTACGTTCAGAAGCATCAATAGGTAGATCGTTAATGCTAGCAAATCGTTTTCGCATTAAGCCATTCTCATCAAATTCCCAATTTTCATTGCCATAAGCTCTGAACCATTGTCCTTCAGCATTTTGAAATTCATATTCAAAACGCACCGCAATGCGATTACCACTATGTGTCCAATAGTTTTTTTTCAATCGGTAATTACGCTCGTTTTGCCACTTACGGGTGAGGAAAGCAACTATTTCTTCACGTCCTTTAATAAATTCAATACGATTGCGCCATTCACTATCAACAGAATACGCCTTACTTACTTTCTCTGGATCTTTAGAATTCCAGGCATCTTCCGCCATTTGAATTTTTTGCCGTGCTGTTTCTTCTGTAAAAGGGGGGAAAGGGTGTTTTTGTTCCATAACAATATCGTAATACTATATTCATAAACTTAATGAGATGATATCCATTCATCAAGTACGTATTAACTAACTATTGGATTGCTGCTACCAGCAATTACTTTCCATTGCGTTCCAAATAGTTTCCATACCCGCAAAAAGCGATAATTATCGTTGATTTTGTAATCCTTATACTGGCCTTTCATATGGATTGTGGTTACCACCACCACGGTATTCTCCATATCCCTAACTTGTACATCGCCAGTAACCAGTTCATCAATCTGCATTTCTCCTGATTGATACGATGCCATGTCCATGCTTTTGGTAAAGGTTTGTCCACCGGGTATATTGAAGAGTAGATCATCGTGCAATAGTGCATTTAACTGTTCGATGTCTGCATTTTTCATGGCAGTTAACAGTTGTGCTTCTACCACTTTTATTTGGTTCAATTTTGTTTCCATCAATAACTCTTTGTGCTACACTTTTTATTTCATCTGTTTAAAAACAACAATAGCATTATGCCCTCCAAACCCAAAAGAATTACTCATAGCAACATTTACTTTATGTTCTAATGCCTCTCCTGTTACCACACTAATACGTTCAGCTATTTCCGGCTCAATGTCTGTTGTATTAATAGTGGGGGGAATGATTCCTTCTTCGATGGATTTAACGCATAATATTCCTTCAGCAGCACCAGCAGCACCTAGCAAATGCCCTGTCATTGATTTGGTAGCGCTCACTTTTAGGTGTTTCGCTTTATCCCCAAATACTTTACTTATGGCATTTGTTTCGCTTATATCACCAACGGGTGTAGAGGTAGCATGTGCATTTAAATGGTCTACTTCTTCAGGTAATAACTGTGCTTCCTTTAGTGCCAATTGCATTCCTTTAGATGCACCTATTCCTTCAGGGTGTGTTGCAGAAATATGGTAAGCATCTGCTGTCATTGCACAACCTGCTACTTCTGCATAAATGTGTGCTCCTCGTTTTTTTGCGTGTTCTAACTCTTCAAGCACCAGGGCACCAGCCCCCTCCCCCATTACAAATCCGTCGCGATGCACATCAAATGGACGGGATGCCAACTGTGGTTCATCGTTACGTGTAGACATGGCTTTCATAGCATTGAACCCTCCCATAGATGCCTCACTAATTGGGGCTTCTGAGCCGCCAGTAATAAAGGCTTTCGCTTTTCCTAATCGAATGTAATTAAAGGCATCCATAATCGCCGAATTGGATGTTGCACAAGCAGATACTGTGGTGTAATTGATGCCCATTAACCCAAATTTAATTGAGATCATACCCGAAGCCATGTTTGTGATAATCTTAGGAACAAAAAAAGGACTAAACCTTGGCTGGTTGTTGTTGGCTATGAATGCTTTCATTTCATCCTCAAATGTGTTCATTCCTCCCTGGCCCGAGCCCCAAATTACTCCTACATCAAAAGGCGACATGTTTTCTATATTCAGCCCACTGTCCTCAAATGCTTCAGCAGCTGCATAAAGTGCGTATTGTGTAAATATGTCGTTTCGCCTTATTTCTGCTTTCGTTAGGCGTTTTTCAAGCTGATATCCTTTTAGTTCACAAGCAAATTTGGTTTTAAAATGTGTGGTATCAAATTTAGTAATAGGAACTGCCCCGCTTTGTCCAGCGACAGCATTTTTCCAGAACTCAGCCACGGTATTTCCTAACGGAGTTAGAGCTCCCATTCCAGTAATTACAACTCTCTTCATATTCTTTCTATTCTCGTTTTATACCAATTATAGTGTTATTTATGAGCTTATTCTATTGCTCTATGTGCGATGCATTCCTGATCTTTAGGCTATGCACTTAATAGTATTTTTCAATCCCTCCATAGCCTTTTATTAACTTGTTTTCCTTTGTTTTGAGTATGAAGTTATTTAATCTCTTTTCAAATTCTTCCGGCCTTTTTCTGGCACTATCGATATAAGCAATACGAATACGTTTATACGATGTTGACAGTTTTCCATAATTATTCCAAACGGTCTTATCTACTTTTAACTTGTTGATGATGTCTTTCGGAAACTCAAACGTTTCTTTCACAATAGCTTCTATCTCCCTTTTAATTGAGTCGTGAATCATTCCCTTTTCATAAAGCCATTTTAACCTTTCTTTATTGGGTTGAGAGAACTTCGAATTTTTTCTTCTTCTACAGAATCTTTGGATGGTGGTAGTTTCGTTCAGCGATTTAACCGTACTATCGATCCAGCCAAAGCAAAGTGCTTCTTCCACTGCATCATTGTATAGGATTCGCTCTTTTCCGGTTTTCTTAAGCGGGTACTCTAACCAGATGTCATCTTTCAGCTCGAAATTAGATTCCAACCAACTTCTCCACTGCTTTCTGTTCGTGAAATATTTTGTTTCGTAGTTGCTCACTTATTTGATGCTGTTTTATTTTCAATCGGTATTGGCACCTGCAAAATTTGAATCTCCTTTTTCAATCTTATTCCTTGCTTCTGATCTACTACTAACTGACACAGAAAATCATGCTAATGCCATCTCACGGTTGTACTTGTTTCGGTATTCCAGTGGCAATATACCTGTATATTTTCTGAAGGTATTTCTAAAGGCTTTTTCATCGTTATATCCTACACTAAGCATCACTTCTTGTATGTTGAGAACAGTAGATTCAAACTTTCGCTTTGCTGCTTCCACTTTAACCCTTACAACGTATTCTTTCGGTGTATTTGATGTAGCTTTTTTAAATCTTCTCAAAAAATTTCGTCCGCTTACTCCAACTTGTATTGCAAGTTCATTGATATTGATTTTGCTTTCGTAGTTGTCTTCGATGTATAATTGTGCTTTTTTAACCGCTTCATCTTGATGATCTTTCTGTCCGTTGAAAATCATGAAATGACCTTGTTCAAATCGATCCATTTCTATTTCAGCAACTTTAGAGCACCAGATGGCTGTTTCTCTGCCATAAAACTTCTCAATGAGATAAAGCATGAAATTTAGGAAGGAATAGGCTCCTCCACTTGAGTAGATGCCATTGTCTTCACAGATGATTTTCTCAGGAACAAGGTTGACTTCCGGATAACGGGCTTTGAACTCGTTGTGAACCGTCCAATGGGTAGCGCATGATTTTTTGTTGGCAAGCCCAGATTCTGCCAGTAAGAATGCACCTTTACATAAACTCGCCAATTCAGCGCTATGCTCAATCCTCTGGCGTTTCATCCATTCAATGAATGCAATGTTTTTTTTAATGCCTTCTTCCAAGTTTCCGCTTATTGCCGAAATGATGATCAAGTTGGTTTTTTCAATTTGATCAATGCTTTTTTCCGGTGTTACTTGAAACTTACCCTGGTAAGTAACTGGTGTATTCGATAGTCCCACCAATTCTACCTTATAAGGGTCGCTGTTTAAGCCCTGTAGTTTCCGTAAATGGCTATTCGCCATCTTCAACAAATTATAGGGGCCAATTACTGTATCGATGATAACTGCTCCATGGGGAACAATGATGCTGACGTGCTTCATAAAGTTGGTTTTCAGGACAAATATAACCACAATAAATGGCGAAAACAACCCCTAAATACGTCGCAAAAGACAACCTTAAGTTAGATCAATGCGCCATACATTTGTGATGTAATCAATTCACTAATACTATTCGATATGAACAACGAAAAAATTACAGTGGTTTATAGCTGGACAGCTCAACCAGGAAAATCTAATGAATTAAAAGCCATTTACAATGAAGTAGAAAAACAAATGAAGGAAAGTGAGCCGGGTGCTTTAGATGTACAATGTTATTTCGATGAAAACAACAATAAGTTGGTGGTATCGGATCTGTTTGAAAATGCAGATGCACTAGGGTTTCATTTAAGCACTACAGCCGCAGCACACTTTCCATCGTTACTGCAAGTAGCAGTACCAGGGCCTTTTTTGTTTTGTGGTGATGTGCCTGAAGAAATGCAACAAGCAGCCATTGGGATGGGGTTGGATGCCACCTTTGCTCCACATCTGTTTGGTTTTCAACGGGTAGTACAACACTAAAGCTGATCTCCATTATTGTTTTATGACGAAAGCCCTTCGTTGGTGAAGGGTTTTTGTCATGAAGACTAACTAGCAAGAGTTTTCACAGCATAGTATTCATCCTTACATGTAATGGGTTTTAATTTCAACTCCTATAGAAGTACATTGCCCTCCATTACAAACTCCCGAATCAACTGAGCATGCAGCAATTAATACGGTAATATTTCCTATCAGTGCCTTTAACACCATATAATCTCCTGGTTTGGAGGTTGGTTCTTGCACCCTAATTCTTCCATCTTCTTGAATGCTGGTATTCATAAAGATGTTGAACGGATGAATTTCCTCCCTGGTTGCTTTCCCCACTTGCTGTAAGCCATCGTTGATGTTTTGCAGGCAGCTTGGATGTGTTTCACCGTTGTTATAAAAGTGATTGTACATCTCCTGTCTACAGCATGGATGAATCAAATCGTGGACGCCACAGGTATCTTCAATGATTTGAAATAAAGGATTGTAATGATTGGTATAAAGTGTATCGCCTGTTGAAATGAGCAATTTATCGTTGCAATCGATGGTAACACCAGCAGATAAAAACTCGTGTTCGTTGTTAGAATTAAATGCCCAAAAGTCGGCCACCTGCTTCCCTTCAATGTCAACTATTTTAATGGTTTCTCCCTGCTTAATGCAAAAGGTTTGTCCTGTTTGAGGTTTAATTACTTTCATGGTGCTTATCTAAGACTATTGCTACCGTTAAGTGTAACTCGTGTAAAATGCAATCTAATTTTTTTTTGTCAGTTGGCTTTAGAGAAGTCTCATTGCATTCAGTGTTATTCGCAGTCTTCTGCCAGGGTTAACAGGTAAGAAAATAAAACCATCCTGCTTGCATATTCAATTAGAATATTAAATTTGCATTCCCTCAAAATTGCATGCAACACCTCGGGGTGTAGCTTAGTCCGGTTAAAGTGCGCGTCTGGGGGGCGCGAGATCGGAGGTTCGAATCCTCTCACCCCGACCAAGAGAAGAGCCTGTTAGAAATGACAGGCTTTTTTTATGCAGTGAAGTGAAGAAAAGTTCGAATCCCTACAAGAGGCAAGGCTATGCAAGCTTTTTAGTCGCCTGTATAATCGAACGGGCTAGTAACATTAAGCAAATTCTTTTTGGCAACATGTGTATAAATCATCGTTGTTTTTATACTTCTGTGACCTAACAATTCTTGAATAACTCTAATGTCAGTTCCATTTTCCAATAAGTGTGTTGCGTAACAGTGTCTGAGCGTATGCGAAGATATATTTTTTGAAATGCCTGCCTTTTTTGCTGCTTTTTTTACTACTTGATTCACACTTGTAGCCGAGTATTGATTTCCTTTTTGTCCTTCAAACAAATACTTTACGGGTTGATATTGTCTATAATATTCTCTTAGCAAAATCAAGAAGTTAACCGACAGAGGAACTAATCTATCTTTTGCTCCCTTTCCTTGAATAATAGTAATCAGCATGCGTTTCGAGTCAATCTCTTCTATTTTCAAATTGATTAATTCTCCTACTCGTAACCCTCCACTATAGAGAGCAACCAAAATACATTTATGCTTTAGGTTTTTCGTAGAATCAATCATATTAAGTACCTCTTTTCTAGCAAGAACAGTAGGAGTTTTAAATGGCTTATTAGCTGGAAGAATTCTATCGAGGTTAATCTGGTCATTCAATATTTCTGTGTAATACAATTTAAAAGCACTGATCAACTGTTTTTGAGTTGAATAGGCTAATTTTTTCGTGTGAATCAAATGATAGATGTAATCAAACAAATCTGACTCAGAAGTTTTTGATAACGGTTTTTGGAAATAACCCTCAGCTTGTTTCAGCATAGAGCCATACGTTTTAATTGTATTCGAGCTGTAACGTTTAACTTCCAATATTCGGATAAAATCAACAATTGCCATAATAGACAATATACCACAATAATGTTTCAATAACCATTCTAATTCGGTATAATATCATAAGTTATTTCGTTAACTTGCGTATATACACTAGTTGTGGTGCATTTAAGAATACGAACGAAATACAAGAAAAATATAGAAATTATGAATAGAATAACTGTAAAAACTTCTGTTCAAGCTGACATTGACAAAGTTTGGAATTATTGGACTAAACCAGAGCATATTACGAATTGGAATTTTGCAACGGACGAATGGAGTTGCCCAAAAGCTGAAAACAATCTTCAACCGAATAAAAGATTTTCGTGGCGAATGGAAGCTAAAGACGGAAGTATGGGATTTGATTTTGAGGGAACGTATGAAAAAATTATTGAAAAGGAACTGATTTCTTACAAGATGTCAGATGGACGAAAAGTTGACATTGAATTCACTCAAAACGGAAATGAAATTCAAGTAAGCGAAACCTTTGATGCAGAGGGCACAAACTCAGATGAACAGCAACGAGCAGGATGGCAAGCGATACTTGGGAATTTTAAAAAATACGTTGAATCGGAATAAAAAACGACACCACAACAATGGCTATAAGTAATTGCTGGTTCTTGCCTACTTTGGAAATTCCGCAGGAATTTCCAACTTGGTGTGTACTTGTAAAGTTAAGTGCTAACCCACGCAACTACTCATAGCCGAGACCGTTAGAACTGAATCTCTGCGTCATCCAAACTCAAAATATCCCTCTTCAAAAGTTCGAAATTTTCACCCTCATCCCGACAAACGAAGGCCAACTCATTTTGAGTTGGCTTTTTTTATGAAGTAATTCGAGAAAAGCTTTGCTTTCAGAAGAATTGCGGAGTAAAAAAGTAGCCCAACCACGTTGGGCCTCCGTTTGTGCATCAACAAGGGCACAAAGGATCACGGAGTAACCCTGGTGATTAACAAGACCCTGAATCCAGTTCAGGGTGACGGTTTAATGTATAGCAAGGGCTTTTGTTGAGACCTTCAAGCCCCGATTAGAATAATTAGCGAAGTATCAATTTATACTTCGCTTTTTTGTTTTCAAGAGGTTGGTATTCGAATTATTTGTAGGTTTTGTTGAGTGGGTGGAGTTAAATTCCTAAGGAACGTTAAATCAAGTGAAGATCAAGCCATCATTTTTTTTGATGCAAATACTGTACTCCCTCGCATTTTGTTAAATTGCGCTTATACAATAGTTAACTGCAATTGTAAGGTTCTCTCAAATAAAAGCATTTATAAACGTAATGTCTTCTAAGAAATGTTGGTTACCAGCACTAAGAATACTAATTTCATAACATGAATAAAACATACCTTGCAGGTGCTATTTTTCTACTGTTTTCTTTCATTTCCTGCCAAACAGGAGATGAAAACACAGCACATAAGGCAACGGAAGAAGTTGCTGAAAAATCAACAGAAGAAATCGAACCACAAGAAGCGATAGACGATCCTTTAAGTTCAGAAGATCGCAATACAACATTATACTATACGGCTCAGGATGTAAGGGAAGATGAATACGGGTTAACATTGCCAGATAAAGTCGAACTGAAATTACTGTATGAGCAGATAGGCCCTTGTGACTTCCAGGCTATTTTAAACACGTCAAGCAATTACTTACTCACCCATTTTTATGCTGGCACTGATGTTGAAAATCATTACTTCGTTACTTTCGATCTGAACGGAAGTTTATTGGATGTAAACCTTTATGGGACAAGAGCCTATGGCAGTGATTTTACCACAGACTTTATTTCAGACAATCTTATCATTGTTAAACATTTCCACCAGGAAGGGTTTGAAATTGACGAATCCGGAAATGACACCTATGATCATCTCCAAATCGTTGGACAGTATATTTACATAAAAAAGGATGGCCATATTCAATCCATTAAAAACGGTAATGAAGCATCCCTAATATCGGAAACAAGCCCCGAACTGTTGGATTACTACCAACAAGCCATCAAACATCAACTTCCTGATGCAGCATATAAGTTATACCCTTTCAATACCATACCCGGCAACAATACTTTATCTACTACCGATGTGTACGAATCGCTTGAAGGAGGTGGGCTTTATTCTTCGTGTATAGAGGTGAGAAATGCAACGCATACGCTGATTGGAGTTATTGGCTATAAGTATGACGGAATGCTCGATTCAATTCCAAACACGTACGCTTTGTTGTTGAACGAAAAACAAAAGCCCATTATGCGGTACGGCATTATTGCTATTGAAGGGGATTTGTACATCGAACTGGTAACGTTAGATTTAGTAATCGATAACAACGTTCAAATAATTAAAGAATACTATGTGTATCCGCAAGAAGACCTGGATACGTCGTTTCAACAACCCGTATATTCAATCACTGGAAATTTGGAGGAACTTCTTGACAAACCCCTGGAGAAAAACCACATCGAAAAACTAAAAGAACGAAATACCAATAATGGATAAATAGCATTAAAACAACCATTTATACGAAACGTTGTGTTGTATTTGTCTATCGGATTTCCTTCCTAACCTCCTTCACCCTCAAAAATCTTCCACAAAAAGTTCGAACGTTGTAATGTTAAGTCAGCTATATTAAGGTGTGATTAGGGTCTTAGAGTAACTTTAACAAATAAAAGAAACCATCTCAAAAGTGAGATGGCCTCTCTTGTCTGCATCGTATGGAGTTGATTATTGCTCCAGGAAGTATTCACGTTTTCTGTATACGGTTTCTACCAAATCACCTTTGTACAGTTCGATGGTGAGTAGAAAGGAAACTTCATCCCAATCGCTAATTGTCGCCTTTATTGCTACGTAGTCGGGACTGGTAGCAGGAGTTAAAGTAAAATAAAGGGATACATCCTGGCCAATTATAAAATCCTTTCCCCTGCTTTTATCGTCAACCTCTCCATAAAACATATAGATTTGAGGGGAAATTGGTAGCTCGTCTAAAGCCAGGATTTTGAGGAAAAGTGTATAATCATTCACCTCAAATACTCCTTCCCAAATAACTTCAGTTGGAATGACTGGCCCTGGGCCAAGTGTGGGTAGTTCTAAAAATGATTTCATTGTTTCAAATTTTACTTCCTACTCTGTTTATACAGGCTTTTCGGGTTCCGCCTTGCAATCTTGTGTTGGTGGTAGCTACTTCATCGATTTCAACTGATTGCTTTTACAAAGCTCTGAAGACCAGGCTTTAAAAACACGATGGTTTTTAGGAGATTGATAAAAACAGCTATTTTTATCCGGTGCCTTTAAAGGACATTCAATGCCACCGTAGCTTTCGTAAATCAACTGTCAGCAAGTGCTTTCAAAACAGCCGTCTTTTTAACGTGTTTTCAGGGTAATTTTTATATCTTTCATACTTAACAACACAAACTTCCATCAGTTGTAGTGTTAACTGCCAAACGAATGGAAATGCACTTTAAGCTACTAGCCGTAACACAACGAGAAATTGCATATGTGGTGATGTTACTCGCACCCATCGCGGCATTTGCAGGGGTATTCACTGCTATTATCAGGCGAAAACAATTAAGGAATGAACAGCAACTGCTGGCACTGTATCTTCTGGTAGCCTTGCTGACTGATTTATTAAGCCGGCTCCTCGGCACCATGTATGGCAACAACCTCATCTTAGTGCCATTGTTTGGACTTGCAGAGTTGTTGTTGTTTACCGTCTTCTACTATCGCTATGTTTTATCGAAAAAACACCCCTTTGTTGTTTGGTTGGTAGCAGGTTGCTTTTTGCTTATTTGTCTTGATTTGTTTTTATCAAATTGGGATCAGCCTACCCAGTTTCATGCCTATGGGCGTGTGCTCAGTGGATTGGTAATCGTTTTACTCAGTGTATTGAGCCTGGGTTACCTATTGCGAAACCCGCAGGCATATGCAAGGAATTGGTTAAGGCTAAGTGCTGGCATATTGGCGTATTATGCCGTTGACAGCCTTTGGTTTATTGCTGTTAACTTTTTGGTAAACCAGCACCTTAACCTTGTGTTTAGCTTGTGGATGGTACATGCCCTGGCCACTCCTTTGTTTTATGTTTTTCTTACTTATCATTTATGGCAGACTGGCAAGACCCGATAACCATTGCTACATGGATTGTGATTGCCCTGGCAGCAATGACTTTAATGGTGATGTCCATCATATGGCTTACCCGACTTTACTTACAACGACTTCTCAAAGAACGTGAAGCAATGGCCGACGCAGTACTCCATCATCAGAAAGCATTGTTGGAAACGAGTGTTACTATACAAGAACGCGAGCGAAATAGAATTGCAGCAGAATTACATGATGACCTGTTGAGTAAATTATCCATTTTGGCGTTGGCCAGTCATAGCAACGATACACTTGATGTTCATCGTGAATTAATCGGCCAATCAATTCGAACTGCGCGTTCTATTTCTCACGACCTGTGCCCTCCTTTAATTGAGGCCACTATGCTCGATCAGCTGCTGGCCGATCATGTTAAACCGTTGGAAAGCAGTTTTGACATTAAGTTTTGGGTACGTGAATACGAACCGTTAAACATAGCAGCAAACGTTAAACTGCATGTACTTCGTGTTTTCCAGGAAGTGGTGAACAACATTATAAAGCATGCCAACGCGCAAAGTATTGCTGTTGATTTGCGCATTACTTCCCAATACCTGGTTCTACTGGTAGCTGATGATGGCATTGGTTTTGTTCACACTCCTTCAAAAGGTTTGGGGCTTCGAAACATTGAGCTACGAGCACAATTGCTCAATGGACAGTTTCGTTTTCGATCGCGTCAAAGCTCAGGCATGCAATTCACCCTACTTATCCCATTATAAATGCTTTAAAAAATGTACTATGGAAATTATTCAAGTGGCCATTGCCGATGACGAAAAAATGTTTGCAGACCTGTTGCGTCAATTCATTGAAAAAGTGGCACAAATTTCGGTCGTTCAGGTATGTTATGATGGGACTACACTTTTGAATTACCTGTCAACAACACACCACCTCCCCGACGTTGTTTTACTGGACATGCGAATGCCCGAGATGGATGGAACTGAAGTACTTGAGAAAATCAGAAAGTTGTACCCTGAATTGAAAGTCATTGTATTATCGTCGTACTACCAACGCTCGTTTATGGGTTACATGCTAAAATCTCGTGCCAACGCTTTTATACCCAAAGACCTATCGCCCAAAGATCTTGTAGCTATTATTGAACGAGTAGTGGATCACGGACATTACTTTACCTCTGATCAGCTATCGGTAATGGCTGAGCAAATTTCGAGTAGATCTCCTCAACCCAAATTTAAGCCTGATGAACAACTCAGCGATCGTGAAATGGAGGTGCTGACCTACATCTGCCAACAGTTTACTGCAAAGCAAATCGGTGAAAAGTTATTCATTTCGCAAAGCACCGTAGAGGGACATAAAAACAACTTGCTGTCGAAAACCGGGGTGAAGAATACGGCAGGATTGGTGCTATATGCCGTAAAAAATGGCCTTATCAACCCCGATGAATTACCCCTGTTGTAGTGATGGCTAAAAACACCTGTTTGTACCAATCAGGTATTTATGATGGCGTATTTCACTTGTAAATTATAGAGTTTTGAAAAAAAACATCATGAAAAATCAAACAACCTCTATTTTGCATCGCGCTAAAACAGCCGTTCGTAATTTTGCCGCTAACCCTGCCAGCATCATTGCAGGGTATTGGACAACTTTTGAGCACCCAACACATGCTCCATCAGCAACGGAAAAGTACCTTCACTGCTACCCTGGTATTGAAGATGGACAGCTAGTGTTGATCATTCTTCCCGCTGAGCAAGATCATGCAGATACCATTGAAAATGCCGACATCAAAATTTGTCACCTCCGGTCGCTTCCAAAACGATTGGACGCAGGCCTGCTTTTGCCTGAAACAAGTGATTTCGAGTCTTCTTCGGGTGAAGACTCAGAAGGTTGGGATCAGGTCAACTACTATGTTGCACAAGAAAGAATTGGCCGCTGGATCAATGATGAGCAACGGTTCAGATGGTTTAACCGGGTAGGCCCATACCAGTGTTTGGTATTTCCATCGAAAAACCTGAGTAGCGGATCGAGCTATACCGCTTACCTTGCACTGTCTGGAACAGATGCTCAGTTGGCGGGGGATCTCATTGTAGGAAATTCGTCTGCATTAAATTTGTACGACACTGTTCAACTTATTCCTCCTTTTGGATCGAATGTGAACACCCATCAAGATCATTTCGCGCTTTACAACCTTGCAATGAACCCGGTTAAAGCTGCACCACATGGTTTAATTGTTAATTCGGCAAAAGATACAGATTGTGGCCCTCCTGCACTGGTGGCCACCGCTGCCAGTGCTTGCACCACATTACTGGATAATCAACAAGGCCCCTTAGTATGTGCTTTTGAGCAAGGAAATCAATTGAGGTGTACCATTTCACACGACGGTGGCATAAAATGGGGGGATGAATTTTTCATTGCATCGAATAACGTAGTTAAAAAGGCACCTGCACTGGCGTATACCATGGAACACATTTATTGTGCGTTTATTCAGCAATATGGCGACAGTGAAGTACTTGCCTGGTCGAAAGCCCATGCAGACACTCCAGGCGATTGGAGTACTCCTGAAACCATTGGAATTACTGAGCCCAACACCAACGAAACACAAACAATTAATGGGGTATCCATTTGTATCATTGGCGTAAAGCTTTTCTGTGTATACAGCACAGATGCTTACCAGTTAAAAACCATTGCTATTGATCTTTCGGCCCAAACGGAGAGTTGGGAAAGCTTAACTGCTCCAACTACAGTGAAAGCACAACATCCTGCGTTGTGGTTCATTGATAGCACACTCTTTTGCGTATTCACTGAACGCTCTAGCACAAAATTGCGTTTTGTGAACTCCACTGATGAAGGAAATACCTGGGGATCTCCAACCTATTTATCAAGCAATGGCACGCAAAACTCAGCCAATGGAAGCCCTAAACTTTGTGTAAAAGACAATACCATTTTCTGTTTATTCGAATCGAGTGGTGGTGAAGGGCAATTGCGTTTAATCGCCTCACATGATCGTGGACAAACATGGTCGAAAAACATCCATGTAGGTGGCACGCAAATAAGCAGGTTCAGTCCAGCCAACTGTGCCAATGCCGTTAATGTTTACAGTGCCTGGCTCAATGAAGACAACGAGATAGAAGTGTGCGCTTCGTTGGATGGTTTGTCGTGGGCCAATCCAATTGCCATAACACCAGGGGATAATAGTAGTACTTAAGGCAGGTTATTGGTTTGGTGCTTTGCCCTATAATGAGCCCAGAAGGGAAGTCTATTCATAACGAGTAGGCTTTTTTTGTGGGAGCGTTTTCAGGATTGTAGGTCGTTTCGTACTGACCATGCAGATCATCACGTTTAAAGTAGTTATTTAGCCTTAAAATACAGTTTTAATACTGATATTTTGATTAAATTGCATGTACACAACAGTTATGCACAATACCGTATGCACTACACTTACTTTTACACGATCAACTAAAACAATACCTACTACTATGAAGTATCTAGCCATCATTTTATTTGTTACATGCCTATCCTTGGGATACGGTCAGGTGAACGAAGTTCTCAACATCGGAGTAAGTGGGCAGGAAATTATTGGAATTGATTCTTATCAAGACGAAAACGGAAACTTGTACTTCTGTGGAAATCGCTATACCAATAATAACCAGGGGCAGTTTTTTATCTCCAAATACAACAGTAGCTACGAAATACAATGGTCGAAAGTTGTTGGTCATGTTACCGGTGCAGGGCCTGCATTCATGTTGCCACACCCGGATGGTGGCGTATTAATAAAAATAAGTCAAGACTATACACTGGGTTATAGGTCGTTGATTATACGGATCAGTGATTCAGGGAGCATTATTTGGAGAAAAACGACTGATTTGCCCGGTAGTCTTGGAAATGTACGAGTACTAAATAATGGCAATATTTTAATAAGCCTCAGCGGTTCATCACAACTCGTTTTGATGGATTCAAATGGTTCGATTATCTGGACCAAAGAGCTCTCTTACCCGGGCAACTCCAGTGTACCTATTCGCGATATGGTTGAAACACTTGATGGAAACATCATGCTTTTTGCAACTGTTGGCGGAGCCGGACAACCTGTTCCCATGCTCTCTTTAATCAAAATCAATATGCTCGGTGATGTCATCTTTATGAAGCACTTTGTAGTACCACAAAACAATACAACTCCCTATGGTTCAATTCAGGCATCAGACAGCAGCTTTTATTTCATTACTGCCAGAGAGTGGGTATTTGGAAATACTGATCGAGATGTAGTGGTTCGAAAGTTCGATAAGAATGGTAATTACGTTATTGGAAAATCCTATGGTACCGATTATTTCGATTATGGATGGGATATCATGGAAGGCAATTCAGGACTTATACATATATCTACAACTTTAAAACCTGTAGCAGTATGCGGAGGTAATTCAGTTTTTATGACCCTGGATCCTACAACGCTAGATACCATTCAAACAAGGGGCTATGGAACCAGCCAGGGAAATGGGTCTTTCTTTGTCAAACTGCATCAACAAGGAGATCAAATTTATTCTGCCAGTTGGGGTTCGTTATTCACACAAATTGGAGCAGTTGATGGGCATATTATGCGAACTGATGAATCGTTTGACTTACCGTGTCTTGCTTTCAATCAGCCTATTGAAGTAACGGCTTTACCCGATTATATTGATTCTGTGCTCACCATCAGCTACACAAATGGAGTTGATCCTCTGTTTGTAGATACATTGTTCAGTGCAAACATTGACTCTCTGCTCATTGCAGATGCCTGTACAGGAGATTATCTGTCGGTTGATGAGCTACTTAAAAATGACGTTTACGTCTATCCAAATCCTGTGAGTAATATCCTTTCATTTTCAAAAAGGTTTGAAGAGGTGCAAATTTATGATTGTAGTGGTCGTCTGGTTAAAAGTGCGTTTAACAAAGAATTCATCGATGTAGGGCTATTAAACCCTGGGGTTTATTATCTATTAGGCTCCTCATTCGGGGAAACGATTCGTACTAAGTTTGTTAAAACTACTGCTGCTTACTAAAAAGCACATGACCTCAGTCCGTTGTCTTTCCTAATTAGTTATATTGCTTTTGTGATAAGCAAAATTCGAATCAATATTTTAACCTGAATTAAAAAGTTATTATGCTACCGGGCTCTAAAATAATTTACGCTGAAAAAAAATACTGCACTGTGTTTCTGTTACTTGCAATGATTATGTTTTTAAATGCTTGCAACAACAAGAAGGATAAATCAGAAGATGGTGCCCCACCAACTATAGAAAATCTATATCTCGGCCAACAACCACCGGGCCTAATGCCTGAACCTTTTGCACCCGATATTGTTTCTACAGCGCATTATGAATATAGCAGTACCTTTTCACCCGACTTAAAAGAGTTCTATTTTATACGAGAGGGTGGTAATTATGAAGAAGCTTCTTTGGTTGTTTTTAAAAACATCAACAATGAATGGCAAGAGTCTCTTGTATCTGAATGGATTGGTCAGCCTGTTATCTCTCCGGATGGCATGACAATGCATTTGGGCAAACGATATATGGAACGAACCAAAACGGGTTGGTCGGAAGTAAAAGAGCTTGAAGCTCCTTTTAATGACATGCGTATCATGCGCCTCTCTGCTTCTGCAAATGGCACTTATTATTTTGATACTTATGATGAAAACAAACCCGACTTCCCCATACGTTATTCGCGATTGGTGAATGGAAAGCATGAATTGCCTCAAGAAGTAGGTAAAACCATTAACACTGGAATAAAAAACTTCAACCACCCTTTTATTGCTCCTGATGAATCCTATATAATGTGGGATGCTGTTAAAGAAGAAGGGCATGGTAGTTCAGACATCTATGTAAGTTTCAAACAGCAAGATGGCTCTTGGGGCAATGCTATTAATTTGGGCGACAAAGTAAATACAACTGCCTGGGAAGCTTCTGCAAGCATAACACCTGATGGTAAATATCTTTTTTTCTCCAGAAACATGGGGTCAGACAATTACGAAAATGTAGATATTTTCTGGGTAGATGCCCAGGTTATAGAGCATCTAAGACCTAAAGAATAGTTAATTTTCAAACAACTGGAAATGAAAGAAAACAGCATGAAAAGAATTACCGTTTTTTGTGGTTCAAGCTCCGGAACAGAGGATGTTTTTGAAATGAAAGCCAGGGAGCTTGGAATAAAGTTAGCTGTAGAAAACATTGAATTGGTTTATGGTGGAGCCAATATTGGGTTGATGGGAGCTGTCGCGGATGGAGCCTTGTCGGAAGGAGGAGGAGTGATAGGCGTTTTACCACACTTCCTTCAATCAAGAGAAATTGCTCATGAAGCACTCACCCAGCTCATTTTAGTCGACACCATGCACGAACGAAAAACCAGGATGAATGACTTATGCGATGGCGTCATTTCGTTGCCCGGTGGGTTTGGAACCATGGAGGAGTTTTTTGAAATGCTAACCTGGGGGCAGCTGGGGCTTCATGCAAAACCAATTGGTATTTTAAATATTAACGGATTTTACGATGAACTCATCAACTTATTGGATACGATGGTGGAAAAGGGATTTTTGAAAGACATCAATCGACAAATGGTTTTGGTTAGTGACGACATTGATGATTTGATTGGAAAAATGAAAATGTATAAAGCACCTGATGTTGAGAAGTGGGTGAGCAAAGCAACTGTTTAAAGGGTACACCACGAATGCACAACAGTGGTTGTTAAACATCGACCAAGCCATTTCTATGCTTCGTAGCCCGAGCCATAAAAGCACTGAAGTACATAATCTCCTCTTCCAGTCTCCCATATTTTGGCTAACAAAAGGCCTGTTTTAACCTGTTTTAACAAGCAATAGCCTTTTTTCCACCCTTAATCCATCTTTTTTCCAACCCTGATTTTGTACGATCAACAACATTCAATCGTTCTTTTGCTAAATCAGTGTTAAACATTTATAATTGAACTTATGAAAACAAAAGCATTTTATTTAATGGTTTGTCTTTTCCTATCATCGCTTACCGTTGTTGGTCAAAGTCAAATCACCACTCAATCGCAAACCAACGTAGATTTAAAACGCAACTTTCTCCTGGAAAAAGATTCTAAGTCGGAAGAAGTGACGATAGAAGTAAAGTCGGGTACTAAGAGATTTAATTTACTGGTTACCAGCTCCATTAGTGATGGCAAGCTTACCATTGAAGTTTATGACCCTTCAAACACTAAACAAGGGAACTTCATCGTTGAGACATTGCCGAATTCAGATAAAAAAGAGATGGCCACAGGCAACATTAAGAAAACACTGGTGGAACCCCAGGCCGGAACATGGAGAATTAAGATTATTCCATCTGAAGCAACTGGAAAAATCAGCATACTGTCGGCAGCTATAGAATAAACCAAAACATGAGCTTCTCATCCATCATATTTGCTGCAACACTGCTTACCTTAGTTGCTATTGGCCCTGCAGTTGTAGGACAACACAATGAAACAACTTCTATTTCAGGGTACCTGCCTATTGATGATACATGGGAACCTGTTGTCTATCTTTCTCATATTTCCACGTTTGAAGAGATGCATTATATGTCGAGCAAAATGATCATAGCCGAGGGCAACATTGACAGCCTCGGCTATTTCAACATCAATCTAGACTTTTTACCCAAGGCAGAAAACCTTTATCGGTTACATGCTGTGAAGAGCGGCAATACACCCGCAACACTCATCATTGGGGGTAGAGATGAAAATCATCTGTTTTTAATCCACGATGGTATGGCCAACCTGGAATTAACCGGCCTCTCATCGTACGCCCCTTTTAAGAATGTGATGTTTAAGCACTCTAAGCAAAACAATGCGATACAACACATTACTAACATGGTTTATCAATCGGATAGCATCGGTTCAGTGAGTTCTGCTTCAAAACGTTCCCTCATCGAACATCAGTTACATGCCAACCTGCTCTCTATTGCTGATACCTCAAGCAATTTACTGGTTAGTTTATACGCACTTTACAAGAGTAAATTTGAGTCTAACTACCCATCCAACCTGGCGTATTACGAATCTTTCATTGAGCAACGGAAAGATGAGGACAACACTTATTACAAGGCTTTTTTAAAGCGTTTACCTGTTGCGCATAACAACGAATTGCCTGCTACACCTAATAGCAATGCAGTCATCATCGTAGTAATGGCACTTATTCTTGGGGTTGCTGGTTTCTTTCTTGGCAAATTTGGCTTGCGTAAAAACAGGAAACTAAAAAAGCTATCGGTACAAGAAAGAAAGGTTTATGAATTGCTATTGCAAAGTGCAACCAATCAGGAAATTGCTGATCATCTAAACATTGGATTAAGCACAGTGAAGTCTCATGTTAATAGCATTTTTTCGAAGCTCAATGTAAAATCCAGGAAAGAGCTTTTAAACTGACTTCCATTGGCACACCAATAGTTGGTCAATCTTAATCCTACGCCCCCCTTTTCCAACCTTGCTAAATTCAAAACCTTCGCAAAAAGAGCGGAATAGCAACTCCGTATCCTATCAATCATATTATTGAGAATAAACATTACATTTGTTATGATCTCAAGATTAAAACATCATTCACAGGCTAACTACTTTAACTTCACATAAAAAACCAAACATGAAGCTATATCGAACATTAATTATTGTCATAATTACCCTGGTAAGTTTCGTTTCTTACGCTCAGAAAGTATCGGATTATTACATTTTAGGCACATCAGGTGGTGTTTATAAAAATGGTCAGAAAATTGATTCTGGTTATGATGCTGTAGACATGGCTGTTAATGCAAAGGGAGATTATTTCATTTTAGGTTCTACAGGGGGCGTTTACAAAAACAATGAAAAAATTGATTCAGACTACAGTGCTGTAGCGATAGATGCTTCTGGAGAGAATTACTTTATCCTTGGAAAAAGTGGTGGTGTTTATAAAAACGGTCAAAAAATTGACTCTGGTTATGACGCTGTAGATATTGCAGCTAATACCAATGGAGATTATTTCATTTTAGGTTCCTCAGGTGGCGTTTATAAAAACAATCAAAAAATTGATTCAGGCTACGATGCTATTGCTATAGATGTTAATGGTGATGATTTCTACATTCTGGGGAAAAGTGGTGGTGTTTACAAAAACGGTCAAAAAATTGATTCTGGCTACGATGCTGTAGATATTGCTGTTAATGCAAATGGAGACTATTTCATTTTGGGTTCTACAGGGGGCGTTTATAAAAACAATGAAAAAATTGATTCGGACTATAGTGCTATCGCCATTTCATGTCTTAATTAATTTGACGTTGATTAGATTCATAAACCTGTTTCAATAAGTTAAAGGTTGTATTCCGATTGAGTTTAATGCGTATCATTATGTTACGCAGTTCCACCCTTTTACTATATAAAAGTTCGAGTACTGTTGCGTTAACAATGAGCACCTTGGGTAACAAGGTAATTTTATGCCCTGTATCAGCAAGACCCTGATCCAACTGAGGCAGACATGGTGACGGTGTGATGTATAACAGTAGCTTTTGTTATGAACAATCAAGGCAAAGAGAAACACCAACTAAAATCGGGATATCCTGCGCTTCACAAGACTCAAGTGCTGAAGCCCCGATAACCCTGATTAGCTATCTATCGGAATAGAGTGACTTCGCGCAGCAGCATATAGCAGTGATCACTTACTTTAAATTACTTGTCTATAGGAGCTTTGGGCATTTCTCGCTTAGGGGAGATAGGCCGTGGGGGACGTTCTCCTTTAGTGTCTATTTTTGAGAAACCTGAGAAATTATTACAGGCTCCACAAATAGGTTCATTATATGCATGAAAATAACTCCCTTTTTGAGCTAAAAACCCAGGGCTTAGCTTAACAATTTGAGTTGCTTTCATTGAGCACTCCCCTCCTGATGATCCATTCCCTTTGACAGTTACATTAAACGAATTAATCGAATTAGAAGCTTCGTAATTTTTATTCTCCCCCAACTGAATTTCAATATTATTGACAGTAATGTCTTGCACCGGTTGAAACTGATTAAGTGAAATATTGAGATAACCCGTCGCATTATGATTTACGTATACAGATGCTCCAACTGCCGTTGCACGAACAATTTTAATAGAAGTATCAGCATACAAAGTGAATTGACCGTTATATTGTGAATATGTTTTTGCCATGTTTTCCCAATTGGCATCCCACCCTATAATTACCGCATTTTTTATTGGCTGGTTATTTTGATCTTTTATTACCCCAGAGATATTATAATTGCTATACTCATAAAAATTATAATAATTAGACGGAACTATACACGTTCCTCCTTGAATATCCGAGTTAAATAAGGTAAACTCCATACTTGCTGGTTTTGGATTGTTTTGATGATTTACTAACCCAAAATAATCTTCCATTTCCGGGAATCCCCAATCAACATCTTGATACATCCACCAGGAATAACCACTCCCTCCACAATCTCTGGTTATTTCAAGTGTAGCTTTAGCAAAAACTCTTTGATCTTGAAGAGTTCCTTGTCCTACTGTATCAGAAATACTTGCTGCAAAACTAGTTTCACCTATTATCCAAGGCAGTCTGCTTGTTTCAGAAATCCATTTAATCTCACTTTCAACAATATCTAAGCTGTCGGAATAAAGGTGAAAAGAAAGGAAATCTAATTTTAAAACACCTGGATCCCATTCAGCAACTTCTGAGGATGTAGCTAAACCTAATGTAGTTAAGTGATACGTAGAATTATTCTTGATAGCAAGGTGCCAATCTTCAACAAGATTACAAACTTCTTCTTTAGAATAATTTTTGTTATCAAAATATAATGGTTCATTTTTGAAATCATAAGAATACAGGGTTGAATTACCTGAAAAATGTAATGCAATTGACTGTAAATATGACAAATAGGGGCCTCTAAATGAATTAGTATCAATTTTTTTCCCCCCTACAAGGAGCTGAACCTTAATATCTGCCAAAGCAGCTGCATCTAAAACCCTTTGAATAAAAGAAAACATATTGGCATAATTTGATGAAATAAAAGTAATCATCTCAGTGTTGTTGTTATCTTTTGATTTGAATGCAGGAGATGTAGTGTAAGTTCCGTTTTGTTTTTGTGCTCCAAACTCAAGTCCTACCAATCGAATCGAGTTGAACCCCAGGCTTTTAATTGTATTAAAATCATCAACAATTTCATTGAAGCAGTCTTGCTCATTACCACATTCATAGTAATTGGAGTTAAAATATGAATGATGTGGTGCAATGTGAAACTCATATTGATCGTTGTGAACTATATCAATGATATAGTTCATGGAAACAGGGTAAAAATCTTGTCCTTTCAATTTAAATTGACGCCCTTGCAAAGTAACATAATCACCACTTTGAGCTTGTACATTATAAGTAAAGCTAATTATGGCTAGAAGCCAGGTCAATAATTTAACATGAGAATGTTTCATTATATCCGGTTGTTTTAGTTGGATTGACTTACTAGCTTTTTCAAACCATCAATTTCTTTTTGTTGCTCAATTATATACAAAGTAAGCTCCTCTATCTTTTTTAAAAGAATTGCGTCCATTTCCCCCAAATTCAGTCCTTCTTCCAGAACTTTCTTTTCAGAAGGGACTCCTGGCAAATGGTAGTTTAACTTTACGAAATTCTCTATTTCATACAATGAAAGTAATTCGTAGTCTTTCTTAAAAACGTAATCAGGCCAGTATATACCCATTGCATCTACTCTTACTTCAACTTCTTCTGCATATATTTTTTTAGCATTAACTACTCCGTTTCCCCAAATTGTAAATAGATTCGTGTTAGAACCAGCAATATTTACAGTAAATGCTTTAGTTTTATCTCTGTTCACCCATATGGATAATCCATGTTTCCAATCAGAATTAACGATATGTTCAACTAAAAATCTTCCGTATACTCTGCCATCTCCATTTACATGTAATTTATCAATTGGATTAACAGTTCCTATACCAACGTTCCCATTTGTTCTTAGGATAGTCAATCTTGGAGCTCCCGCTGTTTTTAAAATTAAATTGCTGTTATTATACGAACTGAACCCTCCATTAATAGAGTACACATCTTTATTAAAGATAAACTTTGGACGATCCGTGTATATATGAGCCCAACTACTATTTGCCGGACCAAGATTAATATAACCATAGTCCGTAGTATGAATATTCCAACTTTGAGCATTCAATCTTTTTGAACAGCCTAAAACTCCAACTATTGATAACAATAATAATACTCTTTCCTTTTTCATAAACAGAAGTGATTTTAACTTTTTGAGGGTAAAAAATAGGGTTATGAAAATTTGCTTTTCAAAACAAAAATCATAGTACAAAGTGTTAAATAAAAATACGGTATAAATATGGTGCTTGCAAATGTATCACTAGCCAATTCAAAACTCTAATCAACTTCATCCCCTTTCACAACCTTCCCACCTACATAAAAAAGCCCGACTGCTGTTACATTAAGGCAGCAATAAAGAGCACTCCGAATCATCAAATAGCTTAGCACCTCACATCAGCAAGACCCTGAAACAAGTTCAGGGTGACAGTTTAATGAATAGAGAGTGAAATCTGCCATAGGGTTTGATGGATAACCACACTCCGCTTATTCATCCTCAACAAGATGCTAAACCCCGCCTACCTGTCCGTAGGACTCCAGCCTCCCTCCGAAGCAGGCAAGTTCAGGGTGACGGTTTAATGAATAGAGAGTGAAATCTGCTATAGGGTTTGATGGATGATCACACTTCGCTCGTTCACCCTCAACAAAATGCTGAACCCTGCCTATCAGTCCGTAAAACTCCGGACTCTTTCCGAAGCAAGCAAGTTCAGGGTGACGGTTTAATGAATAGAGAGTAAAATCTGCCATAGGGTTTGATGGATAACCATACTCCGCTTGTTCTTCCTCAACAAGATGCTGAACTCCGCCTACCGGTCCGTAACTTCGGGCTCCTTTCGGAGCAGGCAAGTTCAGGGTAACAGATAGGTAAGTTTAAGGCAACAGAGCGATAAGGTCGGGCTTTTGTTTACCCACAAGCAAGAAAATTCGAACGTTATGGCCTCACACCTCACTAAAACCAGCAACTCCGCAACCAACTGTTGGAAGGTTTCTTTTATAGGGATTTTGCAAATGTAAGGTCGGGATGGCAAAAGCAATTTGCCATACAAATAAGATGCTGACCTCTCCTCCATTTTTTATCTACCCATGATGTAATTTGATTAAATTTCGCTAATGCATGCACCATAAGTAATGCAATAATGATAGCAATAAGACCTTTGTTGATCCTTTCTTTCCTCCTGCTAGCAACCATAGCAACAGGTCAAAATAATCGTGACTCGCTGCTGAATCGAACCATCCTTTTTAAAGTAACGCACCCCAAATCATCACACACTTCCTACCTGTTTGGTACCCACCACGCCTTTGGGAAATTGTTTTTTGACTCCCTGGCCAATGCCAATCAATGTTTGTCGCAATGCGACCTATTGATCAAAGAGAATTTAAACATTCCGGGACATTTAGCCGAAGACATTATCAATAGCCGAACAGCTACAACAACATGGAGTAAGTTTTTGAGCAAAGAAGATTTGGCTTATGTAAAAAACCTGTTTGCTTCAAGTCCGACAGACTATAACAAAATGACCCCTACAGAAATGTACGTTTTCCTCAACAGGTATTTTAAGCAACAGTTTTGCCTGGCTAAGGATACTGCTGATACTTCTATTACACTTGACGATTACATTGGTTTAAAAGCGCGCCAACAGCACCTCACATTAATTGGGCTTGAAACAACAGAAGAGCAAATTGAACTTATCAATAAAGACGTAGAAGGAATGCCAGGAAAGGTGCATAAGAAAAGGCTCTTAAAAATAATAACCACCATCCAATCTAAAAACACCAATGCCTGTGCTGAAACCGATTGGTACCGTAAAATGGAGATAGAGTATCAATTGAATCAACCTTGTACAAATACACTTGTGTTGACCGATAGAAACAATAAGTGGATGAAAACCATACAACAACACCTTAACTCCAACAATTGTTTTATTGCTGTGGGATTGAGTCATTTCATGTATCAATGTGGGTTGATTAAACAATTGCAAAAGCTTGGTTATGAGGTAACAGCTGAAAAAGTAAACTAAGCCTTTATCTTGCTTTTTGTTATGACTACACTTTAGCTTTTTCATCCATCCAAAGCATAACGTCGTAACTCTAGTTTGTTCTTTTGCAAAAGGCAAACTCTCCCTTATCATCACCCAAATTGTAATGATTACTTTTATACTCATTAAATGAGATAACGAAGAATATTGATTACTTTAGTTGTCGAATAAAATAATTCGAAAATGAACCGAATAAAAGAGATTCTTGAGGAAAAAGGAATTAAGCAGATTTGGCTGGCAAAACAATTGGGAAAAAGCTATAACATGGTTAATTCTTATGTTCAAAACAGAAGACAACCCAGCATTGAAGATTTATATCGAATAGCTGAAATACTTTCTGTAGATGTGAAGACCTTATTAATAAGTCAAGAGCAAGTCAATGAGTGAGCAAGTAAAATACTCCAAAATCAGAACGCATTTGAATTTGGAAAACGCCAATGGTGGAGCTGAAGACATTGCTTACTTCACTCATTTTTTACAAGATTATTCTAATTCAAGCATGTATAAAAAACGTGCTGAAACATTTTATGAAATACTGAATAACGAAAATGCCATCACAAAGAAATCTGGCATTAAGCATTTGCTTCCCATAAAATGGGATGTTAATTTCCCCAGCCCTGAAAATTCCTCCTTTAAGTTTATTGATTTGTTTGCCGGAATTGGCGGCTTTCGCTTAAGCGCTCAAAAGCACAATGGCAAGTGTGTGTTTAGCTCTGAGTGGGACAAGTTTGCTCAACAGACGTACGAAATAAATTTTGGAGAAGTTCCTTTTGGAGATATCACCAAGATAGGGGCTGACATCATTCCAGACCACGATATCTTGTTTGCTGGTTTTCCTTGCCAGCCTTTTAGTTATTCTGGCAGAAATGAAGGCTTTAAAGATAAAACAAGAGGAACGTTATTCTTTGACATTCTTCGGATTTTGGAGCATAAAAAACCCAAAATGTTTCTTTTGGAGAATGTTAAGGGGCTTAAATCTCACAATAACGGTAAAACACTAAATACGATCATTGAATCGCTTACGAACCTGGGGTATGATTTACATTGGAACATATTGAAGAGTACTGATTTTGGTTTGCCGCAAATGAGAGAACGATGGTATTGTGTTGGTACGCTGGAAAAGATAAATTTTGAGTTTCCTCAAAAGACCAGAGACAATGTTACTTTACGAAGTATCATTGACCCCAATGAGCATTCTGACAAACTCAAGCTGCCAACGTTTGAATTGAATAGAATTGACTACCATTTCAAGCATGTATCTAAAGATTATCAACGTGTAGAGCACGATTCATCAAAATATGAACCTCACACCAAAAAAGGAAAACATGGTATCTTCTCCTTTCAAAAAAAGGATGGTTCTTTGCGCTTTCACGTAGGCGACCACGCAAAAACCCAAATACAAGAAGCTTTCTATTGCACTTTAGATAGTTATGCTCCTACAATAATTGCAAACAGGGTTCCAAAATTATGGGATATTGGAAGAAAGCTTTCTGTGCTTGAAGCTCAAAGGCTCCAGGGATTTCCAGATGAATACGATTTTCCTGTTTCTGATAATCAGGCCTACAAACAACTTGGCAACAGTGTATCTGTTCCGGTAGTTGAATTGATCATCAAAGCAATGATAAAACACCTATGAGCAAAATAAACAAACAAACCGTTCTTAACGCTACCTACAACTTAAAGGAGAGCAGTAACAATAAAATATGGGGGTTAATTTCCCTGTTTATAGCTACAAGAAACGATCGAGAAATTGAAGGGAATTTAACTTATGTTGTTGAGTCGGATGTGCTCTCCGAAATTTTGCAGCACCTTTTCTATTTTGGGAACGACAATAAAACTTTTAACACCAACAACCCGCTGTATTTTCGTTTATCAAAAAATTGGAACACTGCCATATTGGATTATGTTCCTGCCCATCAACCAAAAATACTAGATGCTGCTATTTTCTTTTTTAAAACAACCGATTTTGACCATCAAATAAGCAGCAAAGAGTTGGTAAATGATTTCATAAATGCTTTAAACATTCCCAAAAGTGTTCTTCAAAATGTGTTTGATTTAACATTCACAGATGAGCCCATAACTTTAACCCCTTCCTATCCGGAAGAAGAAATATTGATTGATTTTAAGGCCAGGTTCTTGCTCAATAATCAAAACGATACATTGTCATTTGATAGCCCTTTTACTATTACAAGTCACCCTAGTGAACTTAAGAGAGCGCCGTTTATACAAACGCTCTATTCTAGTTCAAAAATTCAAGAACTTATCTTATTAACTGATTTTGATTTAGATGCGTTTTACCCTACATCTGATGTACCAGCAAATCAAGTACCATTGAACGCTGTTAATAAAATCTTCTACGGTGCGCCAGGAACTGGTAAATCTCATAAAGTCAAACAAATTACTCGTGGAAAAGAGGCCAGAACCGAAAGGGTAACTTTTCACCCTGAATACGATTACGCCTCGTTTGTTGGTGGTTATAAGCCTACCATGGATGGAGAAAATATAAGGTATGCGTTTGTTCCACAAGCGTTCACTACTATTTATACTAAAGCCTGGAACGACCTTGAGCATGATTACTATTTGGTGATTGAAGAAATTAACCGGGGAAATTGTGCTGAAATATTTGGCGATATTTTTCAATTGTTAGATCGAACTAACAACTATGATGTTACCACCTCGAAAGAGTTAAAAGAGTATTTGGAGATCGCACTGGCGGGAAATACAAGCATTAATGCCAACAAACTACTGCTTCCTCCAAACCTCAACATTTTGGCTACGATGAACACTTCCGATCAATCACTGTTTCCAATGGATAGTGCTTTTAAAAGAAGATGGGATTGGGAATATATTCCCATTAATTACGAGGACTCCGAAAGTAATGGTTCTTCAAAATTTAATGTTCGCCTTTCAGCAACCGAATCGTTTTCCTGGTTAAAGTTCATTGAATCTGTTAACACACTAATAAAGTTAAACGACAATTTAGGGATGGATAAATGCTTAGGTAACTACTTTATCAAACCCGAATCAGACGTCATTGACCTTGAAACCTTCATCAACAAGGTGGTCTTTTATCTATGGAATGATGTTTTTAAAGATGAAATAGAAGAACAAAACATCTTTAAAGATAACACCACTTATGAAGATTTCTTTCCCATAACATCGAATGGCCTGGAAAGGGTAAAAGAAATGCTTGAAGTATTAAAGGTAGACCTAAATGTAGCTTAGTGAAAATCCTAATTGAAGGAGAAAAATACCCATTAGCACTCATCAAAGGCATTTTTGATGACTCAAAATTCTATCGTCAAGAAAATCAAGAAGCTACCATTCTATCTGTTGGATATTACCATTCCTATGCAACAGGAGAACTTGTTTACATGCTTCCCAAAGTTTTTATGGTAGATGACCAAAACACGGTCTTTGGAATTCATAAAGACAGCTTGCTTGATGTTAAGAATACAACCGCTTTTAAGCACAAGGAAGCCTACAATTGGGTTCGACAAATGTCTGTTTATTTCTACAACAGTCTTATAGAATTTAAACGCAGAAACAAACTTTCAACCATTGCCCAACGTTCGTTGTCAGCCGATTTGAACACGAACCTTAGCGACAAAGAATATTCTTATTTAGACTTGCTTTTAAGCTTTGTAAACTTTTACAAAAAGAACAAGAATTATGTTTTGTTTAAGCAAATTGAATTCAAGTCACGACAGGTTAAAAACCCTGGCTGGGAAAAAACCATTAGAAAATCGACTCCTCTATTAACAACAACCGGGCAACCTATTTATGCTACTTATAGCAATAAAAAGAAAGCATTAAACAATGAAGAAGAGCTTTTAACTTATTTCTTCTCCATTTTAAATCACTTCAATAAGGAACATCATTTGTATTTGAAGGTTGATCGGGGTTATTCTCTTTTAACAGGTTCGAAATTCAAGTGGCTACAAAATAATGGCTTATCGATATTAAGGAAGATAAAGCATCGTTATTTTAATGATACCATGAAAAAGATGTATCGTTTATGCGAAATCTACTTTTCGAAAACAGACACTAGCAGCATTAACAAAAAGAAGAATGAATTTATTTCAGTGAACAATTACAACCTTGTTTTTGAAGACATGGTTGACAAATTGTTTTCTGCTCCAATGGTTAACCATAAGGCAAAAGATGGCACTGCATTAAAACACCTGAAATACCATGATGATGGAAAAATCATTGACCATATCTTTGAGTACCAGTCGTTGCTTGATACGAGTAACATTTTTTACATTGGCGATTCGAAGTATTATAAATCGGGTAATGTTGCCGGAAAAACATCTAAGTACAAACAGTTTACTTATGCAAAAAATGTTATCCAGTACAATATTGACTTATTGAACAACACAGGCACTTATTATACCGATAATTTACGCTACAGGGATGACTTAACAGAAGGTTATAACATTACACCAAACTTTTTTGTGTATGGTTATATCAACGATTATAAGAACTTTGATGATAGCGAATTAGACCAAAGAGGTGAGGTGGTTAAATCATCTCATTTTGAAAACCGGTTGTTTGATAGAGATACTCTTTTTATCCATCAGTATAAAATCAATTTTCTATACGTATTAAAGGCATATTCTCAATTTGGCCATCAGGCTATTGAAAAATTTAGGGAGGCAACGAAGAAAACGTTTAGGGCCAATTTCATTGATTTCTTTTCAGATGCCACTAAATCTGGCTTTGCGTTTTATGAATATCAGAAAGCAGATTACGACACCTTTGTAGCACAGAATTTTAGGCAAATTTATGGGAAGTGTTTTTTGACCCAAAACAATAAATTGCTTTTAGCGAAACATGCTAAAGACGAAAGCCTGAATAGCTTGTTGGTAGCATTTAAAGCATTCGAATTTCAATAAGGTATTCTGTATGACGTTATTTACAACCTTATCTATTGGTCAAACAAAAGTAACAATTGCTGATGGCAACGAGCATGCCCCCAACCTTTGGATACCTACTGGAGTACCTAACTTGATGAATGAAACATTTTGGTTTACTCCCGGAAAGTACCAGGTCAATCAATTTGGGATGGACTAATTTGTTGCATACCATTAAAAGGATGAAACATGAAACTTGAAGATTTAGGATATACCGAAGCATTAGCTGCCTATCGAATAGCGCATGAACTGGATGCTTTTGGTGTTGGAAGAGTGATTGCTGTACACAAAGACCGGTATACTGTAAAAACTGAATCCCAGGAATTTGATAGCGAGCTTATTGGGAATTTACGATTTGCAACAACGGATAAAAGTGACTTGCCAGCTGTGGGAGATTGGGTAGCTATTTCTGAGTATGATGATAGCAAAGCATTAATTCATGCGGTATATCCAAGAAAATCGATGATAGAAAGAAAGGCTGTAGGCCAATTAGGCCAGGCTCAAGTTATTGCTACTAACATTGACTTTGGGCTCATTGTTCAATCCGTAAACAGAGATTATAGCATTAATCGTTTAGAGCGTTACCTGGCCATTTGCAACGCTTCTAAAATTGAACCAATTATTGTTTTAAGTAAAGTAGATTTGATTGACGAAGAGCGGCAAAATGAATTGTTGGCTCAAGTAAAAAAAAGGATCAAAAATGTTCCAGTAATTGCAATGAGCAACCTGTCTAAACAGGGAGTTGATGCAATTAAGTCAATATTACACAAAGGCAAAACCTATTGTTTACTGGGATCTTCTGGAGTGGGTAAATCAACGCTTATTAACACATTAACAGGCACTGAATTGATGAACACCGGTGAAATTAGTGAAAGCATTGATAGAGGAAAACACGTAACCACCTATCGTTCGTTGGTTGTACTGGAAAACGGGTTGCTTATTGATAACCCCGGTATGAGGGAAGTTGGCATCACCAATGCTTCTGAAGGGCTTGAAATGACTTTCGATGCAATATTCAATCTTGCACAAGCCTGTAAGTTTAGCGACTGTACTCATACCAATGAAACTGGCTGTGCGGTATTGGAGGCCATAGAACAAGAAACATTGGATGCTGATGCTTATGCCAACTTCATTAAAATGAGGAAAGAAAAAATGCACTTTGAATCGAGCGCCCAGGAGAGAAAAAAGAAGGACAAAGACCTGGGAAAAATGATAAAACGAATACAAAAACAACGCAGAAATAATAAGTATTAAAGTCGCGCTGTGTTTTCTTCTTTTAAACAGGTAGAAAATAGGTGCGCATACGTTATAAGCTCTTCAGTACAGTACTCCCGCTAAGAAGCCATTAAACACGCTACTAAAGCCCACACACTTACAACGGTATTTATACCACTCGCAACATTCAACCTACCACTCCTTCCATTTTTTGCCCTTTGCCTTATTAATGCCAGTAGATTTACGTTATAAATCATTAGGAAAAAGGCCTTACTCTCCTTGCTAGCTTCATAAGCTGTATTACAAAACAACTGCTTTGAAGCACCAGCTGATTTTACTTAATATTCACTACTTAAAACAACGTATTATGAGCAAAATTGTAAGCATTTTAGTGGCAGTAGACCAACAAGCATTCATCGATGAGTATGAAGCAAGCAACCCCAGTTTAACACCAGATTCTAATAACCCAAGGCGATTTAACATTGGAGGATCTAAATTATTAAAACGGGTAAAAATGATTGCTGTAGATATTGATGTAGCAGGCGAACAAGCTACTGCCAACCTGGAAATTAAAGCTTCATCGGGAGATGAAATTCGATGGTATGAAACTCCTTTGTTGCCCTCTGCCGAATACAGCATCCTCATCAAGGATATTTTGCCTAATCATAGTCCTTCGGATGCCTCCAATTGGAGCGATTACATGAATGGACACGGCACCAACCCTCCCGACTATTGCGTTACCAAAATTCAACAGGTTATGAAAGCCTATTACAGTGGAGGAGAACTGGCCATGTTTTCGGGGCGTACCGACTACACAGTAGCCCAGGTAAAGAGCAATGCCCCACGCAACGGTAAATTGTATTATAACCTCGATTTTCAACTGATTAAAATTGTAAACGGCTTGCCTACCCTTGTGGCCACTTACTATTACGATCCTGTTATTTACGTCAATCAGTAACACCAGGCAAAAGGTGCTTCATCGCACCGTTGTTATACAGCACCCGACAGCCATACTGTTCGGGTGTTGTATGCAATGCCTTTTAAAAACCGAGTCACACCCATTGCCATTTTTCACTGCTACCGCTTGAATTTGAGCATTAAATGCAGTCAGCAACATTTAACTTTTCATCAGAAAAAAAAGTGTGCTGACCATCCTGTTTAATTAAATTGCATGCTTCAACAATTAAGGATTGTTCTGCCAAAGGCAAGCAAAAAATGAGCTACAAAGAAACATTCATTACTATTGCTCCTGATTGCCCCGTAAATCACTCCGAAGTTCCTGTTTCGAACCGGGCAAAAAAACCCGCACACCTTATTCAATACGAGCTTTTAACGGAGTACCCTTACCAATTTAACCATGAGGAGCTTGTTTTTGAGGTTTACTTGAGAAAAGAAGGGCTTGAAGGTGCTACCACGTCTGAGCGAAAAGAACTTTGGAAGCAACTTTTTTCGAAAGGACACCCATGTTTACGAGCGTCGGCATTGACTAAGCGTTATGGGTTTGGCGCCCACTACAATGAACAGGGAAAAATTGCCCTTTATCCGATGGAGAGCATGGAATACGAAACGTTTGTAAATGATAAAGCTTACAAAAAACTGGCAGGCATGAAATCCAAAAGGTAATGCTGCCGAACAATGATGTTTTATTTTGAGCAATTTAAAAACATACATAGAAACTGATGAGTTGATGCAACTTAACTAACCCCCTACTCCGTAGCCGCTTTATGCAACACTACGGGATCTACATAAGCCTTTTCATCGGCATAGGTTTTCATAAACTGTTGCAATTCATCCGTATCAGCAGTAAGCATAATGCCATGCCGTGTTTCTGTATGAGCCACCGCCTTCGGGTTTTTATCCAGCAACTCTTTTAACCACAGGTAATTGAGGAACGATACTTCGATGTGGTCTTTTTCGATGGTAACCTTCGCAAACGAATGCAAAGGCTGGAGGTGTAACCGCAAAAATTGATTTTCGGTATTCTTATAATTCACCGGATAGAAATCGAGAAAGTATGCTCCATCCAACTTAATGAGGTGCGATTTAAACTCTGCCATGGTACAGGTAGCATAATTAGAAGGATCGTTTACAGGGTCGTCGCACTCTTTGTAATACAATCGATACGATTTGTTGTCTCCTTCCTCAAACGTCCAAATGGATTTATGCCCCAACCAATCGCCTTTCAGTTGATCGTTGGTGATCAAATCGCTTTCGTTAAAAATGGGGTGTAAACTTGGTATAATGCAACCGCTTACCGCAACCAACAGTGTAGCAAGCAACACGAGTGTTTTCGATTTCAACATGGTGTAAGTTTTTGGTGTTGCTATAAATGTAGTGGCTATAGTGGCAACCTTCCATGACAGATCGCAGTACAAGCGATGACAGTCGTCAAGGTTTGCAGGGCCTGAACTGAATAATTTTATGCCATCAAACATTCTTTAACATGACACTACTTCGTATCCTCCCTGTTATTGGTTTCATGGCCTTGCTCAGTTGCAATACTGCTACCATCGAATCAGAGTACGATCCACAGGCCGATTTCAGTAGCTACCAAACGTATACGGTATGTATGGACGATTTAGATACAGTAGATGGTGAACACCCTTTATACGACAGTCCTGAAAACCGTGAATATGTAAGCAATGCCATTGCCATGGCCATGGATGAACGCGGTTATGCATGGTCGGAAGCAAGCCCCGACTTGCATGTGGGGTTTCAAATTATGTTAGAAGATCGAGAAGTTACCGTTACCCAATGCAGTGGATATGCCAACAAAGAATACTGGCCCGAGTGCACCCTCAATACCTACCACTATGTAGAAGGCACCCTGGTGATCAGCGTATCCGACCTGGCCACCAACCAGGTCATCTGGCAGGGGTCGGCCAATGGCATCCTCAACACCCCCGATGCTAAGATGAAAAAGTTGATCGACAAAACAGTACAGCAAATTTTTGAGCAGTATCCCATTCAAGATCGAACCGTGCTTGCACCTTAACTTTTTGCATTTCTTTCGGTATATTAGACGCACAAAAGCCACTCATTGTGCACACCTCTATTCTCTACAAAAAACATTGCTTTACCATCTTACTCGTATTTAGCGGGTTAATTGCTCACGCAGGCACTAATCTCGATAGCTTGAGAGCTGTGTGGAACGACGAATCGCAAGATGACTTAGAGAGAATCGGTGCCATGCGAAAACTGGCCTGGGAAGGCTACCTCTATACTCAACCCGACAGTGCCTTTTACTACGCAGGACTGGAATATGAATTTGCCAAAAGCAAAGGGTTGAAAAAGCACATGGCCGCTGCATTGAATACCCAGGGGGTTTCGTTCGCCATCCGGGGCGACTACGCCAATGCCATTCACTATTACATGCGCAGTTTGAAGTTAAAAGAAGAGGTAGGCGATAAAAGAAGCATTGCCAATGCCTTCAATAACATTGCCCTGGTATACATGGAGCAAGGCAATCATGAAAGTGCCATCACCTACTACAAGAAAGGATTGGTACTGTATGACGAAATAGATCATAAAAGCGGTAAATCTGCCGCATTGAACAACCTTGGCAATGCGTATGTAAATATGGGCAACGAGGCCAGTGCCCTTGAGTGCTACTTGCAAAGTTTAGCATTGGCAGAAACGCTAGAAGATACACGGGGCATTGCTATGGCCTCTAACAATGTTGGCCACATTTACAAAAGCAAAGGCGATTCGGCCACCACAGCAGGAAATACGAAATGGGCTACCACACAATACCACCTCGCGAATCAATTTTATGCCAACAGCCTGGCCATTAGCGAGGAAACCAACGATTTGCATAGTATTTCTATCGCTGTTATTGCAATAGGCAATATGCATAAAACGCGGGGCGACTCGGCTCAAAAAGCAGGAAACACAGCGTTATTTAGGAAGCATTACAACAAGGCCATCAACCAGTACTCCAGGGCATTAACCATTGCTCAGGAAATTAGTATTGTTAACGAAATTAGGGATGCTGCAAAAGGCCTTTATTCAGTACAAAAGGCATTGGGTAACGACGTAAAGGCACTGGAAATGTATGAGTTGTACATTGCTACAAAAGACAGCATTTTGAGTGATGAAAACCAGCAAGAAGTCATTCGCCATAAATTTCAATACGAATACGACAAACAACACCTGGCCGATAGCCTTGCCTATGCCCAACAGCAAGAGTTGGATCACATCGAACACCAGGCAGAATTGGAACAAGAAGCACAACAACGCTATGTGCTGTATGGAGGTATTGGGGTGCTATTGCTACTGGGGGGCATGATCTTTATTGGCTACCAACGCAAGCGCAAAGACAACGAAATTATTGGGGCACAAAAACGTGAAGTTGAACTGCAAAAAGAATTGGTAGAAGAGAAAAACAATGAAATTCTCGACTCCATCACGTATGCTAAACGCATTCAAGAAGCCATCCTTCCCCCTACCCGACTGGTGAAGGCATGGTTGCCCAATAGCTTCATTCTTTACAAGCCCAAAGATATTGTTGCTGGCGACTTTTACTGGATGGAACAGGTGGATGACACTACTATTTTTGCTGCTGCCGATTGCACTGGGCATGGTGTTCCGGGAGCGATGGTAAGTGTTGTTTGTCACAATGCTATGAACCGTGCGGTAAGGGAATTTGGCCTACGCGACCCTGGGAGCATTTTAGACAAAACCCGAACACTGGTGGTAGAACAATTTGAAAAAAGCGATGAACAGGTAAGCGACGGCATGGACATTGCTTTATGTACGTTAAAAGGCCACACCCTACAATATGCTGGTGCATATAACCCCCTATGGTTGGCGCGCGCGCAGGGAAGTGCTCCGCAAGAGTTGATCGAAATAAAAGCCGACAAACAACCTATTGGCAAGGTAGAAGCACCTCAACCGTTTACCACCCACACCATTGAACTGCAAGAGGGCGATACCATCTACATTTTTTCTGATGGCTATGTAGATCAATTTGGTGGCGAAAAAGGCAAGAAATTTAAAATTGCAGCCCTCAGAAACTTACTGCTATCTATACAAGAAAAAGAGCTGATGATACAACGCACCATCATTGATCAAACCTTTGAAAATTGGCGTGGTGATTTGGAACAAGTAGACGATGTCTGCATCATTGGAGTGAAGGTGTAATAGCATTCTTCGGCTTATCTTTATATATTTATTGCTACCACTGCATGCGCTTCTACATTAAACATACTTTTCTGCTCTTCTTACTGCTACCAGGAGCATCCCTTACGGCCCAAAACTTTAACCGACCTGTTCCCCCCGGGCTTTCTGAATACGAATTTCAACGGTACGACACCACCCATTTAAACGCTTACTACATTTGCGCACCCTACATGCACAATGGCACCAACGACCCATCAAAATCGATGATGATCATGGATCAAGAAGGCTACCTGGTTTGGTGGACTGCAAGCAGTCGGAAGATCTTTGATTTCAAATACCATCCCAACCACAACGTATACTCATTTACCCGAAAAAATAACGGAACGGTGCGCCACTACCTCCTCAACAACAATTTCCAGCTCATCGACTCGTTAGAAGTGCCACTTGGTGGTGGCGACATCCACGAATTCATGATTTTCCCAAATGGCAATTACTGCTTTATCGGTTTGCGCGATAGTATCATGGACCTCAGTGGTTATACTTTCAACGGAAGCCCGGGCTCTGCCACCACCAATGTAGCAAACATGATGGTGTGGGAATACGATACCAACCATAACCTGGTATTCCAGTGGAATGCATTGGAACACATTCCTCCTGATGCCCATCAAGACCCTTACAACTACAACCCCAACAATTTCGACTTCATCCACGCCAACGCCATTGAATATGATGTTGATGGGAATTTGCTGCTTTCGCTAAGAACCGCCAATGCAGTGTATAAAATAGACCATGTTACTGGCGATGTGCTATGGCGACTGGGAGGGCAGTACAATGAATTTACCTTTGTAAACGACTCCGGTTTTTTTGCACAGCACGATGTACGACGATTGCCCAATGGCAACATTACGGTTTTCGACAACCAGCATTTTGCACCGGGGGGAAGTCGCACGGTGGAATACACCCTCGACCATGTCAACCACACTGCCACCAAAGTGAATGAGTTCGACTACTACTGGCCCATCAATGCCTATTCATTAGGAAGCTATCGCAAAATGAACAATGGCTATGGCATTATTGGGTGGGGCAATGTGCGCAGGCCAACACCGTCCATTTCTTTAATCGACTCTTTAAACAATGTAGCTGCCGACATCTTTTTTGAAGACACTGTAGTTACCTACCGGGCCTTTTTACAATCCCTTCCTGGTTTACCAGCCCAACCGCAAATTACTTGCATCAGCAACGACTCTACCTCTGCCACCCTATCGGCACCTACAGGCTACAACTACTACCTGTGGTCGAATGGTGCCACTACCCCATCCATTACTGTTGCCGACACCGGCACCTATGTGGTTTGGGTCAACCACGGCATGGGCATGTTGGGCAGTACCCCTTTTCATTTAACCAACCTGCAGCAGTGTACTGCTGTTGGTATCTCTACTCACACGCCCAACGCAGCACCTACTGTTATAGGGTATTACGACCTGTTGGGAAGAACCGTTCACCAACGTCGGCCAGGAGTACTTTACTTAAAGGTATACAGCAATGGCATGGTAGAAAAAGAAGTGTATTGGGAGCGTTGATGCCCTTCTTATCGTTCTTTATTACCTTTAAACCATGTGGCCATCACTTTACCTGTATCGCGAACAAAACAACAAGCACGAATTGTACCTTGGGGAATATTCCACGGTGCAAGGGCTCCAACATTTCGATGCTACTACTCCAATAAAGGTAATTCAGGCAAGCACCTCTACCCAATGGTTGGGCGAAATGGAATTAACCATGCTCGAACACGTAGGCGAATTGATTGAATACCTGAACCACGATCGTGCTACAGTAATCATTGATATTAGCATTGAACTGGAAGGCATAGGTATTTTAAGCACCCACGACGATGGGGAATGCCGTTTTGAGTTTAACCGTAAAGACGACTTGATGGTACTGCTGAACAAGGTGCTACCTCCCTCAGGCACTCCCCTGCTTACTGTCCTTTTTGAGCACCCCAATCATTACATCGAGCCCCTACAAAACGGGTGGAAGGCCTACCCTACTTTCGATGAATACCTCCGGGCAAAAGGATACTGACGTGTCGTCATTAATTCTGGCTTAACAGCCATACTAGTAGCTCCACTTATTGCGAAACGAATCGTAAAAATCGATGCCAAACTTCCAGGTGCCTTGCAACTCGCTGTGGTTGCTATCGGCTGCTACATAGTACCCGCCTATTTTAAACAACTGTTTGCCAATACGAAACTGTTTCTCTAACCCGGCATACAACTCAGCGTGCCTAAAGTCGTTTTGATCGGGAATTACCAACGTACCACCCCCTGCTACAGCCTCCAGGCGCAGCTTGTTCACCAGTGGAATTTTGTTCATCACCATGCCATTAAAATGGTGGATGTAGTTGGCCATCAAAAAGGCGTTGTTGGTATTGAGCGTTGGTCCCAACAGTTGAAACGATTTCAACGGATCGGAAAAGAAATACCGGTCGGAACCACGGAAAAACTTATAATCGATGAACCGCGCAGCACCAAACGAAACAAACTTACCCACATTCACCCGGTACTTCGACTCGCCCAACGTGCCCAACCGCATGTTGTCGGTAACAATCATTTCGAGGTAGTTGAAATTAACATCGCTGCCCAGCAAGGTGGGCACCGCCTTTTTGTAGTTGATGAACAACTGCGGCCACTCCGTACCAATCACCACTTTTTTATACGGCTCGGTCACATACTTTTGCTGAAAGCGAATGTGCAGCCGTACATCCAAAAACAATTTGCGGTACCGCTCAAAAGGCTGCGGGGCATTCAGGCTACCAAACAAATCTTCCGACCAATCAGATAGGGTAAACTCTTCCAACGATTGCAAGTCGTAATGCCCCAACTCTACATCTAACAACACCCCATTGCTCACTTCTATTTTATGGCCGATGTTGTAAAAATCGTTTTGCACATAGTTGCTTCGGCTAAAGGTGGCCGCAATCGATTCGTACGAGTTAATCATGTCGAACGTTTTGCCCCCACCCACATAAAACTCTCCAAACTTTTTGGGCGCATACAAATAAGCTACCTCTGCCTGCCCCTTCAAATCTTTGTTGTTGAATCCGTAGTTCAAATCGTAATCCACCTGCATTTCATACCCTTCGCGATACTCCTTTTCGTAATACCCTCCAATGGAATGGCGGTAGCCACCCACTGCCAATGGCTGTACCTGCTCAATCAACCCCTTAAACCATATTTCGCGCCCCAGGTAGCGGTTCCGAAACCCTACGCCGTTTAAGGTAATGTCCCAAAAGCTCACGGCATTGTACACCGAGTCGCGCTGCCGCAAATATTCCTCGCTGCTCTCATGGGCAATAATGCTGTCTTGCTCATGAATAAAAGCCTGCTCTTGCTCCTTCAACGTTACAGGGCGATGGGTAGCCCAGTAAGTCGAGTCGCGATCGTAAGCCTCATCGGTAATGGCACGCAACTCGTTGTTAAAAAACCTGCGCTCAAACACCGGGTTCAATGCATAATCGGAATAGGCCGCAATGGTATGCCCCAAAGTTTTACCGTTGCCCTGTTTGGCATTGTAAAAAAACTCTTCGCGCGATTTTATCCACGTGCTATCGGACAGCATCGTATTGTTTTGAATCACCCTAAACGAGCGAAAAAACTGCAACCCGCTACGGCTCATCTCCAAATCTACCGCCTTAATGGCCCACAAGCTATCGGCCACATACACATACCCCTTAAACAACGACGCTTCCTTGCGTCGTGGAATGACCTCTATTTTATGTACCGTAAGTGGCCCTTCTTTAAAAGTATCGTCTAACCGGTACTTGTACGAAAGCAATGCCGTTTTACTAAAAGGCGATACATAGGCTTTTTCCGACAACTCCGGCACCACCACATTGTTGCGGTAAAAGTTAAAGTCGGCATCCGACACATCGAGAAAAAACAAAAAAGGATTGGTTTCGGGCGGTGGTCCATAAGGATCGTCTCCATCATCTTCAAACACCACTTGCACCGCGCTAGAAGTTTTAGTGGCCAAATCGCGGTAAGCATCTTTCACCTCTTTCCACTGCCCCGGGGCGCGAAACGACACCGTAGAAAACGATTCTACAAAATTGAGCCGTTCCTTTACCAGTTGCAACGAATCTACTCCTGTTACCGAGTCGGTTACCTTTTCGTACCGCTCTCCCTCTAGCGAAGCCTTAATATAGGCCCTGCACCTAAACCCTTCGTACTGCTCCAGGTAACGTCGTTTGTGTTGTATCACTTTCTTTACAATGCCAAAGGCAGGATCTCTGCCCGTAGCGGTAATCACCACCCCTGCCATTTCTACCACTTGCGGTTGCAGCACCACATCTTGTACTTTATTGCCTCCTTTAATGGTAACGCTAATTTGCTGCCGCTCGTACCCCACCATTTGAAACACAATGTCGTACGTGCCATTTTCCAATTCCAGGTAGTAATCGCCCTTTAGGTTAGAAGCCACACCATAGGTGGTATTGGCTACATACACACTTACATAGGGCAATGGCACACCATCTTTATCGGTTACCTTGCCCGAAAGGCGATGCCCCAGGGCGGCAGTACAGCACAAAATGCCCAGTGCTACAATCAGGTATTTATACAATGTGGCCACGTGTTGTTACGACGGCAAAGGTGAAGATTATGTTACAGCCACCCGATGGTTTTTAACAATTATTGTGATTAAAGGTAGGGATAAGGGATGAGTGGGAGCGAGGAACGTGTGAAAGTGCCCCAGCTAACGGAGTGCCTTCGCAGGAGTGTGGAAACAAGGGTAATGTTGATAATGAGTGATGCCATTGCGAGCCTCGCTGAAAGCGGGGAGAAGCAAGCCCCCGAATAACTTTGTTGTTGATCAAAGGGGAACCTTCGCAGGAAAGCGAGTAGTGAGGAGGTATGGGCGTTCCCCCTACACCTCCCGACAGTCGGGTCGGGGTCGGGCTGTTCGCTATTATCCTTCCTCCACCCTATGGCCCTTGATAAGGAGTTGTTGCGGCTCCGTTGTCGCCCCTTCAACACCACAAGGGCTTGCATAGCGTGCAGCAAGGGATAGCCGCTACCATCCCTAACGCAAAAGGGAAAACAGTACGTAAAGCACCATAAGCACATTCGAAATAAGCAATAAACTCCTGCCTGCGCAGAAGTGTGAGTAAAGGCAAAAATAAAGGAGTAGTAGCCTCTCGCAAAGGATAGCTCAACCAATGCATCGAATGCGCCAATCAATACAAAGAATTACCAAACCTTAATAAAGAATCACCAAAACCTTGTAAAGAATGCCAAAACCTTTGTAAAGAATCACTAAAACCTTATAAAGAATGCCCGAACCTTTATAAAGAATTGCCAAAACCTTGTAAAGAATGCCCGAACCTTTATAAAGAATCACTAAAACCTTATAAAGAATGCCCGAATCTTTATAAAGAATGACCAAAACCTTATAAAGAATTGCTCATTCCAAGTCACTTTTTAAGCCATTTCAGTCGGTTTTTGGGGTGTTAGTTAAAAATCGGAGAAAAAATGGTGGATAGCGACCAGGGTATCGCAGTGATGAATGCCCCCTTCGCGTTAAGGATGGCAGCGGTTATCCGTTGGGGAAAAATGCCCTGGGGCTTGTGCCAGAGCAGGGCGACCACAGAAGCCCCTGCCATGGCTTACAAGGCTCGGCAGTTGGCCACAACGATAATAGCGTACAGCCTGCCACCCGACGCTTTCCCGACCCGACCATAGGAAGGCGTCGAGATCGGGGCGGGGGAACGCCCTACACCTCCCCTTCCTTTCCATTTTACATTGTACATCCCTTTAACCACACTTCGGTGAACTCAGTGTGACTAAATTCGCGTTGTCTTAGCCCATACTCCCTCTGCCATCACCCTCTTTAAATTATCCATCCTCCATTTACCATTCCACATCAACCATCTCCCATTTGCCATTTGCCATGTCACATCAACCATTCACCATTCCTCTATCACCTTATTCCCTCAGCCTGCTCTTCCCTGCCTGCTCTTCGATACAATCCGCCAAAGGCGGATCACTCAGAGACAAGGCTGGAATACCCATTTCACATCGTCCATTTCACATCGTCCATTTCCCATTCACCATTCCACATCTCCCATTTCACATTTTACATTTCCCATTCACCATTTTACATTTTACATTTCCCATTTTACATTTTACATTTACCATTTTACATTTTACATTTACCACACTTCTGCGAAAGCATCCCGATGGCTATCGGAGCATTTGCCATTCCTCCATTTGCCATCTTCCATTTCACATTCACCATTCCTCCTCCCCCCTTCCATCACTTAAAACCACAAATTCAAGGAAAAAATCTTCTACCTCATCCCACAATTCTGTATATTGAAAACGCAGAACTTAATCATCCATGCCCGACTACAAAAAAGTAAGCTTCCTTTTCCTGTTGTTTTGCACAACACTCATTTCCTCTATCGTAGGACAGGCCAACATTTCAGGCGTTATTAATGATTACAAAGCCGTGACCTCTATCGACGATGCTACCGGTACTTTGCAAGTGAGCAACACTACCGGACTTAACGTGGGAGATACGGTACTCCTCATTCAAATGCAAGGAGCCCTCATTAACACCACCAACTCGGCCGCTTATGGCAATGTGTTGGTATACAATGGTGCAGGCGACCACGAGTACAATACCATTTGCGAAATCAATGGCAATGCCATCACTTTTATGAAATACTTTGCCCACGACTACGATGTAGGCGGCAACGTGCAATTGGTAACCATACCCCGCTACCAGGATGCGGTAGTTACGGCCGACCTTACCTGCCAGCCGTGGAATGGCAGTACTGGCGGTGTACTCATAGTGTGGGTAGACGGTACCCTTACCCTCAATGCCGACATCAATGTAAATGGCATGGGATTTAGAGGGGGTAACCACTTTGAATCGCTGTACCAATGCTTGTTTTTCGACAACTTTAACGACTACAGCTACACGGTAGCTTCGGGCTTTGGTGCCGAAAAAGGAGAAGGCAGTGCCAACTACCTGCCTGCCGATGGTGGGCGGGGACCGGCAGGCAATGGCGGCGGCGGTGGCAACGATCACAACTCTGGCGGTGGTGGTGGCGGCAACGCCTCGCGTGGTGGCCATGGAGGCGACAACGACGAACCCAGCTCTTTTGGATGCGACGGCTACCACCCGGGCATTGGCGGGCAAGACATGGACTATACCATAGACCATCGCAAATTTATGGGCGGTGGCGGTGGCGCAGGACACTCTAACAGTCAGTGGAACAGCTCTGGTGGCAATGGCGGTGGATTGGCCTTTGTGGTGGTTAACAACTTTAACGGCAACGGATTTACCATACGTGCCGATGGCGACGATGGCCTTAGCGGCTTTGGCGACGGTGCAGGCGGTGGTGGCGCAGGTGGTACCGTAGTGATGGAAATTACCAACTACACCGGCAACGTAAACATACAAGCCATTGGTGGCGATGGTGCCGACTCTGATGGCTTTACCTCCGACCGGTGCTTTGGCCCAGGAGGCGGAGGCGCAGGAGGAGTAATTACCTTCAACCAGGGCAGTGCCCCCGCACAAGCTACCACCTACCTTTCGGGAGGCACTAATGGTGTGGTAGGCAACAGCACCAACCCCTGCCAGGGGCTCGCACAAAATGCTACCCCAGGCGACTTTGGCAACATCTATACCAACAACTCCATTCCTACAGGCAGCAAGGGCAATAACTTTTGTAGCCTCGTAGCACAAGTTGATTTGGGCAACGACACTACCCTGTGCTCCGGCCAGGGATTAATACTCGATGCCGGCAACCCGGGTGCCACCTTCAACTGGTCGACCGGAGCTACCTCGCAAACCATTACAGCCACCACTTCTGGCATTTACTGGGTAGAAGTAGACGATGGCGTATGCCCGGTATGCGATACCATTGTAGTAACCTTTAATGCCCCATTCAACATCGATTTGGGAGCCGATCAAAATGTGTGCGAAGGCACCACCGTGGTGCTTGATGCTGGTACCGGCCCTTCGAGCTACAGTTGGTCGACCGGAGAAACCGTGCAAGCCATTGGGGTAACCACCTCGGGCACCTGGATTGTGGAAGGGTGGAACGGCAACTGCTACGACACCGACACTGTGACCATTAACGTATACCCTGTTCCCGACACATTGAGCGAAAGCCTCCTGTACATCTGCGACCAGCCCACCGTAACCCTGGATGCAGAAAACCCTGGCTTTACCTATGCATGGAACACCGGTGAAACCACCTCTACCATTGAAGTAAATACCCCCGGCACCTACCAGGTGCTCATTACCAATGGAGTATGTGGCATTGCCGAAAGCATTGTAGTAGAACACTGTGGCAACAACCTCGACATTCCCAATACCATTACCCCCAACGGCGATGGGAAAAACGATACCTGGATACTGCCAGGCATCTATGGCTACCCCGGCAATAAGGTGGAAATATTTAACCGCAACGGCAACTCGGTATACTCGGCCACCAACTACAACAACGACTGGAATGGCGACAACCTACCCGCCACCACCTATTACTATATTGTTGACCTTAACAATGGTGGTAACCTGTTAAACGGTACCGTTACCATATTGCGCGAATGAAAAAGTGGCTCTTCCATACCGCCCTCTGTTTGCTATCGTGCACCGCACTGGCCCAACAACTGCCGCAATACAGTGGCTACTTTGTGCACAAGCTTGTGCTCAATCCCGCAGTAACGGGCTCACAACCCTACATGGATTTCAAGCTACACCACCGCACCCAATGGGCAGGATTCGACGATGCTCCTTCTACGCAAATACTGAGCATGCACAGCTCTATCGACAACAAAAACTTTGGAGTAGGCGGCTACTTGTTTAACGACAACCACGGCATCATCCAAACCATGGGAGCCAACCTCTCGTACGCCTACCACATTCCACTCGACGAAAACACCAAATTGGGCATGGGGCTCTCGGGAGCCTATACACAAATAGGCATCGATGGTGGAAAAATTAACCTCCACGACCCCGACGATCAATTGGTGGACCTCAGCATCAACTCGCGCGAAACTACCTTTACCGGCTCATTTGGTACCTTACTGCACAACGATAACTATTATTTCGGCCTGTCGATCCTCGACCTGTTTCATACCGACTTCCAGTTTTTTGACCAGGCCACAGCTCCATTAGAACCCCATTACTACCTTATGGGAGGCAAGTGGTTCGACTTTACCAACAAATCATCCATTCAGCCATCGTTCCTCATCAATGCGGTACCCAACAACCCCACCCAGGCCGACCTGCGGTTGAATTACGACTATGGCGGCATTTTTCAATTTGGTGCAGGTTACCGCACAGGCGATGCCATTGTATTGAGCACTGCCGTATACCCACATGCCAACCTGGGCATCTATTACTCGTACGACCTTACCACTTCCAACCTCAAGAACCACAACAGTGGGTCGCACGAAATTGTGTTGCACTTCATTAAATACTACAACCCCATCTACAAAAAGAACCGTAAACGCTACAAACTCAACATTGTAAGCGAAGGAAAAGACAGCGGTGAAAGCAAGGAAGAATAACTTCCTCTCAAAATATTTTACTGATTTTTGTCATCAAATTAAATTTATCCTTACTTTTGACTGACCGGTTGGTCAATTAACAATAAATCAACAATCATGAGCCCTAGAACCGAGGGTCAGTTTGAGGAAATAAGAGAAAAAAGTAAGGATCGTATTCTCTACGCAGCACTCGAACTTTTTGCCGTTAACGGCTACCATGCCACCTCTGTAGGAGCGGTAGCCAAGCATGCCGGTATTTCTAAAGGCCTTATTTACAACTACTACGAAAGCAAAGAAGCTTTGCTGCGCTCCATTGTAATGATGTCGTTGCAAGAAGCCGACAGCATTTTTGAAGAAGTAGCCAGCAACGATCCTGCACAGATGCTGGAGAACCTGCTGGAAATGTTTTACCAAAAGTTGGGAGAAAAAGACGAACTGTGGCGCCTCATCATCTCGTTGGCCCTGCAAGTGGGGAAATTCGAGTTTTTGGAAGACATTGTTAAAATGAAGATGGAGGGTTTCATTGGCATTTTTGAAGACCTCTTGCGCAAACTGGGGCACCAAAACCCTGCCGAAGAAGCCAAGGTATTGAGCACTGTATTTGATGGGCTTGGCATTCAATACCTAATTTTAGGCGATCGCTTTCCTGGAAAAGACATTAAGAACCACCTCATTGAAAAATACTGCAACGTTGAAAACGTCGAAAAAAACAATGCGTCCCTTTAAAACACTCTTGCTCCTTTGCTTCATGGCGCTGGTGTTGCCATCCATAGCACAAAACAACTACACGGTAAGTGGCTATGTAAAAGACGAGCTTACCGGTGAAGGCATGATTGGTGCCAACGTATACATCAAAGAATTGTTGAAAGGTACTTCTACCAACCCATACGGTTTTTACTCCATTACTGTAGCAGAGGGCAACTACACACTGGTGGTTTCCTACCTGGGGTATCAAGACTACGAATTTCCCATTGAGCTTACACAAGACATCCGCCACAACATGGGATTGAAGTCGAAAGCCATTCTTACCAAGGAAGTAGAAATTACTGGCGAACGTACCGACCGCAATACGGAAAGCACTGACATGGGGCGGGTAGAATTGGAAGTAGAGAAAATTAAAGCGTTGCCTGCTTTTTTAGGGGAAGTAGACATCTTAAAAACCATTCAATTTTTGCCGGGAGTACAATCGGCTGGCGAAGGCAATTCGGGTTTTTATGTGCGTGGAGGTGGCCCTGATCAAAACCTTATTTTACTGGATGAAGCAGTGGTGTACAATGCCTCTCACCTCTTTGGTTTCTTTTCGGTATTCAATGCCGATGCGGTAAAAAACATTGAACTCATTAAAGGAGGCATGCCTGCCAACTATGGCGGCCGATTGGCCTCGGTGCTCAACATCTCCATGAACGATGGCAACTACCGCGATTACAAAGTAGATGGTGGCATCGGCCTTATCTCCTCGCGGGCTACCGTGCAGGGTCCCATTAAAAAAGACACCAGCTCCTTCATCATCTCGGGTCGTAGAACATACATCGATGTGCTCATGAAGCCCTTCATCAATAAAGAATCGGCCTTCAACGGTTCGGGCTATTACTTTTACGACCTCAACGCCAAATTCAACTACCGGATATCCGACAAAGACCGCTTGTTTTTAAGCGGCTACTTTGGGCGCGATAAATTCAGCTTCAACAACGAAGACTCGGGGTTTCGCATCGACATTCCGTGGGGCAATGCCACCGGATCGTTGCGTTGGAACCACCTGTTCAACGACAAACTCTTTATGAACACCACCGCCATTTATAGCGACTACCGTTTTGAGTTTGCAGCAGAGCAAAGTCAGTTTGAATTTCGTTTGTTTTCGGGCATCAAAGACTGGAACTTGAAAAGTGATTTCAGCTACTTCCCGAACATTCGCCACAACATTAAATTTGGGTATAACTACACCTATCATACTTTTATTCCGAGCAACGCCACTGCGCGTTCGGGCGAAGTAGAATTCGATACCGGAGGCATTAAAAAACTTTATGCCAACGAAGGAGCCGTTTATGTGATGGACAACTTCGACATTACCGACCAGCTTAAAATCAATGCCGGAATGCGCTTCTCCCTCTTCAATCAAATTGGTCCTTTCGACCGGTTCATTAAAGATGGGTTTGACCACATTGTAGACACCATTTCGTATGGACGTGCAGAAACAGTAGAGACCTATACCGGTTGGGAGCCACGCATTTCGCTGCGGTACAAACTCAACACCACTTCATCCGTTAAAGCAGCTTATACCCAAAACTACCAATACATTCACCTGGCCTCCATCTCTTCGGTATCGTTGCCTACCGATGTATGGCTGCCCAGTACCGACGTGGTGCAACCACAATACGGGGTGCAATACAACATTGGCTACTTCAGAAACTTTAAAGACGATACCTACGAAACATCGGTAGAACTCTATTACAAGGAAATGGACAACCTGGTAGAATATGCCGAAGGGGCGCAACCCGAAGACGGAGTAAACGACAATGTAGACGCTCCCCTTACCTTTGGCGATGGCTACTCTTATGGCGCTGAATTCTTCTTTAAAAAGCGCACAGGAAAAACCACCGGATGGATTGGCTATACCTGGTCGAAAACCATGCGTACCTTCGAGTTTCTCAATGGTGGCGAAGAATTTGCTGCCAAGTACGACCGACGGCACGACCTTTCCATTGTAGCTACCCATGAATTCAATGAAAACTGGACCTTTGGAGGTGCCTTTGTATACGCTACTGGCAATACCATTACCTTGCCCGTGGCCCGTTACTTTATTGAAGGACAAATCGTAAACGAATATGGTGCCCGCAACGGATTCCGCATGTCGCCCTACCACCGGGCCGACATCTCTGCCACGTACAGCAAGCAAAAATTTAAAACCCGCATCAACCCCGATACTGGTGAAGAAGAAAAAGTAGCGAAACGACTGCAATCGAGTTGGAGCTTTGCGGTGTACAATCTGTATAACAGGGCCAACCCATACTTTATTTATTTCGACAACAATGGCGACTTCTTCAACAACTCGTTTCAAGTAGTGGCCAAACAAGTATCACTGTTTCCGGTGTTGCCATCGGTAACCTGGAATTTTAGTTTTTGATGGAGGTATTAGAAAGGCTAAGGATAAAATTTAATGTAAAAGAAAGTCATGATAGTGGGGTGGAATTAATTGAGAAAGCCAAAATTACAATTAGTGGCAACATTAAGTATGTTTTAAAATTAAAAGCACATGGGAAAAATTAAACAAAACATGCCAACAACAAGAGCGCAGGCTACCAAAAACGGTACGTCCCTTATTCCTTTATTCCCCCTTACTCCTCCCTCACCTACTAACCAGAACCGTTGGAAACGCCTTTACCTACTCCCGCTCATCACCCTCCTCCTCTTCGCTACCAGCTGCGAAAAAGAAATTGAAGTCGACATTCCCGATGCGGAAGATAAATTGGTGGTAGAAGGGCGCATTGAGCCTGGCCTCCCTCCTATTGTTATCCTTACCCGTACCATGGGGTATTTTGAACCTACCGACATCAACGCCTTTCAAGAGATGTTTGTGCACAATGCCGACATACGGGTAAGCAATGGCACCAACGAAGTATCGTTGTTGGAAATATGTACCAGCTCGTTGCCCGACTCCTTATTGCCACTTATAGAAAGCATCATTGGCGTTTCGGCCGAAGAATTGCAGGCCTTCGACTATTGCGTATACACCACCCTCGACCCCATCATGTTTGGCACTGTAGGCACCCCTTATTACCTTACCGTAAATGCAGAAGGGCACAGCCTCGCCTCACGCACCCGCATTCCTGAATTGGTACCACTCGACAGTGTGTGGTTTCAATTGTGGCCTGGTACTGGCGACACCCTGGGTTTTGCATGGGCCAAACTCACCGACCCCGATACTGTGGGCAATGCCTACCGCTGGTTTGCACAGCGCATCAACAGCTACTCCGATGGCACCCAAAAAGACCCCACTTTTATTGCCCCATTTGGCTCGGCCTTCGACGATGGGTTCTTTAACGGACTCAGCTTCGAATTTGCGTACAACCGTGGCGAAGGCGATGTGAATGAAGACGATACCAACGATGAAGCAGGATTTTATAAAGTTGGCGATACCATTGTGGTGAAATTTTGCACCATCGAAAAAAACATTTACGATTTCTACCGTGCCTTTGATGCCGAAGTATTCAACAACGGCAACCCTTTTGGATCGCCCTCTATTATACCTACCAATATACAAGGAGGTGGACTGGGAATTTGGGCCGGTTATGGGGTAACCTACGACACCATTATTGCACCTTTATAACACAAACGTTAGGATTGTCATAATGCCGTCTTTTATTAGCTTTGTGCTTAACTATATTTGTGCAATATTTGACCCTCTAAAATCATCGATAATATGAGCGAAGGAACAGAACATGTAAAATGCCTGATTATTGGTTCAGGCCCTGCGGGATACACCGCTGCAATTTATGCTGCTCGTGCCGACTTATCTCCTGTATTGTACCAGGGATTACAGCCAGGCGGTCAGCTTACCGAAACCACTGACGTAGAAAACTACCCCGGTTATCCTGAAGGCATTGATGGCCCACAAATGATGATCGACTTCCAAAAACAAGCCGAGCGTTTCAATACCGATATTCGAAGCGGCTGGGTAACAGAAGTAGACTTTACTGGCCCTGTACACAAAGTAGTAATCGACAACGGCAAGAAAACCATTACAGCCGACGCGGTAATTATTTCTACCGGTGCCTCTGCCAAATGGTTGGGATTGGAATCAGAAATTCGCTTGCGCGATGCAGGTGGTGGAGTTTCTGCCTGTGCAGTATGCGACGGATTCTTTTACCGTGGGCAGGATGTAGCCATTGTTGGTGCTGGCGATACGGCTGCTGAAGAAGCATCGTACCTTGCCAAACTGTGCAACAAAGTATACATGCTGGTGCGTCGCGATGAAATGCGCGCTTCTAAAGCCATGCAACACCGGGTAGAGAACTTAGAGAACATTGAAATTTTATTCAACCACGAAACCGTTGAAGTATTGGGCGATGAAGGAGTAACCGGTGCAAAGGTGATCAACAACAAAACCAACGAAGAAAAAGTACTCGACATCACCGGATTCTTTGTAGCCATCGGACACAAACCCAATACCGATATCTTTAAGGGGTGGTTAGACATGGATGAAGTAGGATACATCATCAACCAACCTGGCTCTAGTAAAACCAACATCGAAGGTGTATTTGTATCGGGCGATGCTGCCGATAAAGAATACCGCCAGGCCGTTACCGCTGCAGGTACCGGATGTATGGCTGCCCTGGATGCAGAACGTTATTTAGCTGCTAAGGGAATTCACTAATACTCTTCTCTTAAAATATTAAGGCCCTTTGCCAGTGCGGTAAAGGGCTTTTTTATGCCCTATTTTTACCTGCCCGAATAATAGCTCAACCCCACCGAATTTCACGGCACCGTTACCGCATGGTAAGTGCAGCAATCCTCCCCCCTCTTTAGGCGTATAACTAAGGGTAACCATTAAACATTATTTTATGAAACATTTTTTAAAATTAACACGCTTAACAGCCACTTTACTGGCTGTATTTTCATGGCTCAGCATCTGGGCCAATGGGGGCGGTTCTGTAACCGTTCAAGGCATTTATTATGGGCAATGCGAACGAGGGACTATCAGTGGTACGACCGAAGTCTGCAACAACGACGACATTATTTTTGTGCTCGATGCAGGATTTGCTCCAACAGTAGATCATGACGATGTAGAAATTACACAATTTGTGGTAGGAGACTTTGGGTCAGGCCCCGGAAATCCATTGGATGAAGATTACCTCTATGCCAACATGGACATGGACTACCTGGGGCGTTGGGACGATGCTACCGGGCGACATGAAAGATACAAGTTGCGCGATGCACCAGGAGCCATGCTTTACGATCGTTTGGTTGCTGCAGGAAGAATTAAATGTAGAATTTCCTACGAATGGAAAGGCAGTGGTGCTACTACCGAAAAATACTACACTGAAGAAAAGTATTTCTGGACTGATAAAGACCCTGTAGCCCGCATGACCATCAACGGCAGCAACGCTACCTGGATTGAAAATGGAACATTTAACGGAGCCTTTATGCTCAATGCCAGCAGTTCTGAAAGCTGCGGAGAAGGCTACACCATTGCACTGCACCCACGCGATTACTGGGGCAATGGCATAGGAATGCCATGGGTAAGCCAAAGCTTTACCGGTTACCCGGGTACGCACGACATCAAAACCATTGCATTGGCTTTAGGACAAAGCTGGGATCCGGGCGACAATTATGCCGTGCGCATTAACGTGCATGGCAATGGCGTATGGACAGACGACATCCACTTCATTCGGATAAAAGCCTCCATCTCAGATTCTAAAATATATGCCTATACCGGCTTTAGAACCGAGTATACGCCCAACGCTTTTGGTGGACAAAGCGCTTATACCTACTTCGAAAACACGAACGGCCTGGGGCAATCCTTTACCCCTTTCATTCTATTAGATGGCACCGCTTCACTGCACGAAGACCGACAGTACATAAGCATTAGAGAATTCGACCCTCTTACCTGGACTGCCAGCACTACCTTGTACCAGGGGTGGTGGTGTACCGGTTGCGATATTTGGGCCATTCATGCTCTTAGTGCTCCTCCATTTAATGCTACGTTTACGCCTGGGAAATTTTACATGATTACCCATGCTGTAGGACCGCAATGGGATGCTGACTACCACTTGATGAAAGTGGGGCCATGGAAACCACACGAAGACGATCCGAAAGATGATCCACCTACTGAACGTTCATTAACTGTAGGAACCCAGGGATTGAGCTTTGATGTATACCCCAACCCATCAACAGGGCAATTCAATATCAATACCAATGCCGATGAAGCATTTCAAATTGAGGTGACCGACTTGTTGGGCAAAACCATTTACCAGCAACAACACCAACCCAACACCAGTATTGCAATTCGCCTTTCCAATCAACCCAAAGGCATCTACCTGGTGTCATTGATTCAGGCCGATGGAAAAACCACCAAGAAGCTGGTGATACAATAAGCTAACCCTACTTACTCTCCACCCACCTCGATGCTGATCGGGGTGGGTTTTTTACGTTATTCCCACTTACAAAATCAATTCTCCCATCTGCATCAATAACCTGCCTTGTTGTCAAAACTCACTGGTTTCGCCTCCCTACTACTACTACTTTTACACCAGCCCCTCCAACTGCTTTACTCTCATGAAGCAGAATTAATAAGTATCAATTAATAATTAAACTTTTACCAATGAAAAAAGTAATCTTAAGCATTGCTGCATTCGTAGTAGTGGCCACAACAAGCAACACGTTTGCACAAGAAATTTACACGCCTGGAGGCACTATTGGCAACATTGGTGGTACCAGAGTAGGTATTGGCACTAACAATCCAGATGCTAAACTTACCGTATCAGATCCGGCTGCCGGCATCACCATCAAAACTACGGCATTGAATACCTTTCCGTTCGTTAGTTTTTTCGAAAACAATGCCTTTAAAGCCAGTATTTCCTGGAATGGCATTGCCGATAATTTTGGCATTACCTCACCCATGGGCGATGTGATCATTAACCCTAAAAACAACCTTGGAATCTCCAACAATGCACCAAGTGCACGGGTAGATGTAGGCATGATCACCGCCAACACTTCCGAAGCAGGCATTCGTGTTACTGCCCCATACAGCTTTACCAGTGGGCCGGGTGCTATTACAGCTCCTCACCTTCTTTCAGTAAGAAAGAGCAACTCTGGAGGCACGGGTTTCATCGACCTGTTTATGGTGAAAACCAATGGTAATGTAGGCATTGGCACCTCGCTCGATAACAACCCTAACAACTACAAATTGGCCGTTAACGGAACCATTGGTGCCAAGGAAATTCAAGTAGAAAATACCAGCACTGCATGGCCCGACTACGTATTTGCCAACGACTACCGATTGAAGTCATTGCAAGAAGTAGAAACCTTTATTGCTGCCAACAGCCATTTGCCCGAAGTACCTTCTGCCGCAGAAGTAAACGAAAATGGCATTAAGCTGGGCGAAATGGACGCTGTACTCTTGAAGAAGATTGAAGAGTTGACCCTTTACCTCATTGAAATGAATAAAGAAAATGAGGCATTGCGCAACCGCGTGGAAGTATTGGAGAACAAGTAGAACAGCTAAACTTATTATTATGAAATACATACGATTTTTAATAGCAGTAGTACTCAGCCTTGGTAGCTACAGTGCAGGTTTTTCGCATGGTGGCACCGGGGTTCAGCTTCCAGTAGAAGGAGAAGTAAGGGTGCTGTTGGTATTTGCAGAAATGGACTGCGCTCCTTGTGCAAGCCCAGACCCTAACAATCCTAACATTTACAATGCATGCCATGATCCACATCCAGGTTGGCCCACAGGCGATGTACCACCAGATGCTGGTGATTATTTTTACCCCAGTGTCGCCGACATTACCACAGCCAATGCACCAGGCGGGTACATTACCAAATACTTCTACGACATGTCGATGGGAGAATATAAAGTAGTGGGCGATTATTACGAAGACATCATTACGGTAGACTGTAATAACGCTACCAATGTGTCTTCGGCAGCAACTGATGTCATCAGTCAATTGAATAACCTCCCAGGTAGTCTTGTTACAAAAAATGGCTATCCATTAAGTTACTTCGATGCTTTTGGTGGTGAAGGAACATCAGTTCATACTCCAGGACCTAACGGTGTATTGGACGTGGTCATCATCGTTTTTAGAAACCTTCCATGGTGGGGCGGACAAACGGGATATGGCGTGTCATCCTGGTGGGGAGCCAACCACGTTATTGATGGATACAACATGAAAATGGGCGCTTATTTCAATGCCAAATCAAGTGGTACTGGAGCGATGGATTTTGTGATTGCCGAATATTTTCACGGCATGTACGGCAGCAACAATTGGCACCTTGGAAGTGGTGCAGGAACACATTCTTTCTTTACCAAAACAGCTGCCTATGGGTTGGCCAACCAGGGAGGGCAAACCAATGTTGCTTGTGGTTGGGACCGTCAATTCACAAAGTGGTTTTCGCCCAGCGGACAATACTTTACTTATGCCGGCATTCAAGCCTTTGCTAAAACCATGTCTATCAGTGCTCTTGATGCCAATGGCATAGAAGCCAGCTCCGACATTTCTATTGAAACGCATCCCAATGGCGCTACCTTTAAGTTGCGCGACTTTATAAGGTATGGCGATGCCATTCGCATCAAACTACCTCACATTAATTGGGAAAACATTGGTGATGTAAAAAACCAATACTTGTGGATTGAAAACCATCAAAAGCTTTCCAGTTTCGACAAGGGGCAATTTGAGGGGCAAGGGTGCCACAGCTTCGGGAAAGGCATTAGAATGTATGTAGAAGTTGGAAAGGACGTGGTAGATGATTTCTATGATAGCAATGGGCAGTTGGTACATCGGTTTAATGCTTCTTCTAACGAACCTAATGGCCTGGCCAGTTGGTTGTGGCCGTTGAGTGCCCAGGGCAATTACGACCTGAAATACGAATATGCCTATACCAACAACAACCCCGGTGCCTGCCAATGGACGAATGGATCAACACCAGTGAATTACTCTGCCAGTCTTGCCAACCCTTTTACCGGCCATAACGACCATACCATGTTCGACAACACTGCAGACGGCACCTATGGGAATGGTACTGGTGAAGTGCACCAGGGATGGTTTGAGCGTATGGATAGTCAAGGCAATATTACCCTTACCATGGATTATTATGGTTCGCAAAAAAGTGCCTGGACCCAAACGGGGAAAATCATGAACATGGGCACTAACCCAACGCCAACCACGGTATACTCTTACAAATCGGGAAGCACGCTACAAAATCATCCATCCTCTCCTGCTTCGTACGACAACAGGGTGATTTACCTCAATGGCATTGCCATTGAAATTACAGAAGCCGATTACACAGGAGATGTAGACAATGCAGGCAATACCGACAGTTACGATTATACCGTTCGTGTTCGTTTCGACAACTATTATGTAGGACAAGATACCCGGTGGTGTGGCAACATCTGCTTGCTCAACGACGACAACGATCCGTTGGAAAGGCAATCGCAAATTAATGTAGGCAATGGCGTTGAAGTAATCCTGGATCAGGGTACTACCGCTACCAAGCCTCATGGCGATCCTATACCGGGCGGCTATTTGTTTGCCGATCCAACCGTGCTTACGCTTGAAAGTGGCACCAAGATGGAAATGGCTGCCAACAGTGTGCTACGCATCAAAAACGACGCAACGCTGCACATCAAATCAGGAGCCACCCTCGACTTCATCGACAATGGATTAATCATTGTTGAAGAAACCGGCCACTTATGCATTGAAGAAGGAGCCATCATCAACTTCTCGGAAGAAACATTGGCCAACATCATGTTTGTGAATGGTGGTGGAGCACCTCCTACCTATTACACTTCCGACGTGGTGATTACCAATGCCGGTGGTAGTCCTTCGGCTTGCCCTGACCCTGATCAAATTGTGCATAAAACCATTGTAAGCAGTACCGGAATGCAAATGGGAAGCTGTAACATTCCTGGGTTGAAGGCACATGAAAAGATCACTTTTACTCCAGGGTTTATAGCCACCCAGGGCAGCGCCTTCTACGCTAAAATTGATGCCATTCCTCAGTATTGCGACAACACTTACAAGATTGGGGAAACGCATGATGATTACGAAGAATATGTGGAAGATTACACCACCGATCGCAGCACCAGCCCTGTAGCTAGTGCCATGAAGGAAATGGCACTTTCCATTGCACCCAACCCTAACAACGGGTTGTTTACTTTACAATGGGAAAATGCCGATGAAGTAATGGCGGTAGAAATTTACGATGTACAAGGCAAGCAGGTGTTTTACCAGCAATATCAAAACGTTAGTAAAACAACTATTGATATTCACGAACAACCAAGAGGCATTTACTTAATTAAATGCACTTCGCGCAACAACATCATTACCGAAAAAATAGTGAAACAGTAACCATTATTTAAAACTTACCAGCCCCTTACTGTCATCCTGAACTCGTTTCAGGATCTAGTAAGGGGCTTTTTTATGGTTCATTCAATTTCAAACGCAGTATTCTCCAACACAAAATTCACCATCTCAATCTTCCGCATGGGCACATCCCAAAAACCGTTGTAGCTAATGAAAGAAGGTACCAATACCCCATCTACTTTTTTCATCTCTACCTTAATGGTCACATCAAACTCAAACAGCAACGACGAGTACGCCATCTTATACTCGCGATACAACACTTCCATGGTGGCGATGTCAAAATATGAAACCAACGACTTAATCACCGTTTTATCAGCACTGTATTCGGGTTTAGCCTCGCATCCAAAAACATAGCAGTCACGCGCATTATAGCTCCCCGACCAAATGTAGTAATGGTAATAACGTGCCATCACATCATCAAAAATGGCCATCTTCTTCCCCACCACCGGTACACCCGATACCTTACTGCCGGGGTTAAACATCATCACTTTCAACTCGCTCTTATGCTTCTCGGCCTTCGAGCTTTTATCTACCTGTTGTTTAAATGTTTGGCCAATGTTTGTAGATACTACCGCTGTATCTTTCGGGTAAAATACTTGATCAAACAATTCTGCAGTGTAATACTTATACCGCCCTTTTTTACCATAAATTTTCCCATTGGTCTTTTCTTCTGCTACCACCACCCACATTTTATTTCCTGCCCTATGCTGTTGCGCTTTTCTCCACAACATTCCTTTTTCCTGCTCGTGCTTGTTGTACACCACCAGGCTCCCTTCCGATTGGTGCGGGTAGTATCGTAAATTTTTAAACGCCTTGTAAAAACTGGTATCGTGCCGCACTCGATCTACAAAATCGGCCACTTCAAAGCTATCTTTAGAAGCCACAATAATGACCGAATCCAATTGCACTGCCTTTACCACTTCCTGTGCAATAGCGGGTTGCAAAAAGGAAAGGATAGTTCCTACCAGAAAATAAATTATGTTTATCGGTTTAATCACACTACTGCTTGCTTAAGTCGCCAACAATTGGCCATAAATTACCGAACTATTTTTTCCCGTTTACGTTATATTGTTCAGGAATAGTAATCAACCTACAAATTAACGAATTATGGAAAAGAAGTCTCCTCAAAAAATGCCTTATGTAATGGACATGGAGCCAGGAACTTACGCGTGGTGTGCGTGTGGTCATAGTGCAAACCAACCGTTTTGCGACGGTGCACATGCCAAACTGGATACAGGCATTACTCCAACCATTGAAAAGATTGATGCGCCCAAAAAAGTGGCGTGGTGCGGATGCAAGCACAGCAATGGCGGATCTTTTTGCGACGGTTCGCACAGCAAGTTGTAGTCGTACCAATTACCTAATAAAAGGCGGCCCCGTTTCGATTGTTATCGAAACGGGGCCATTTTTTAAGTACAAGTCTATAAGCCGGATTCTGTCGCCCTAAGGCGTTCTATCATTTATCTGGGATGTCAGTCACCCAACACCTCAATCGGTCTACCCTCCGGGATCGAGCGAGCAGCCCTTCCACACCAATCGAAATTGGTGCTTCCCCGGTTTACTTGGCCTTTCAGCCCATGAGGTTTACCTGGCTACCTCAGTCGCCTGAAGCACCGGTGAGCTCTTACCTCACCATTTCACCCTTACCCCTGCTTCATTTGCATGAAGTGGTTGGCGGTATACTTTCTGCGGCACTTTCTGTCTTCACCGAAGTGAAGCCTTCCCGTTAGGAAGCATGGCGCTCTGTGCTGTCCGGACTTTCCTCCCCTTAAAAAAGAGGCGATAGAACAACTTGTACTTAAAGAACAATATTATCGGTACCACAACTTCACCTCTGTGGCTCCATACCCATAGCGCTGGTACGAAGCATCATAATATTCGAGGTTGGAATAGCGGTTCAATATACTTCTTATTTCATTTTTCAATACGCCCTGCCCTACACCATGAATGAATACAATCTTTGGTCTTTTCTTCTTGATGGCTTCTTCCAACTTCCGCTCAAAATGTGCCAGTTGTATTTGTACAATGTCGGTATTGGTTAACCCCCGCTTGCTATCCACCAACTCCTCAATGTGTAAATCCACCTCATACACCTTCCTGTCTCTTTGCTGTGGCTTATTAGAGCGCCACTCCTCTTCAAAATCGGCCGTAAAAATTTTCTTCTGATCCTTGTCTAAAAATGCGAGCGGATCTTCATCCATCCCATACGCCTTGTGTTGCTCCTCTTCATCGGGCACCACAATCAACTCGGTGCACGGGTATTCGTATTCAAACCCGTCTTCTGTTTCCACCATCACCTTATGCGCATCAATCACCTTGCTCACCACCCCTCCTCCTGTTTCATTGAGGAAGGCCACTCTATCTCCTACTTGCAGTTTCACCCTACAAAGTTAAATCATTTATGAAGATGTTTGTTGTGCTGCGAATTTCTATCTTTATTTAACCATGCACAACGAGCAAGCCATATTGAACGAATTGACCAAAGAAGTGCAACGACGATTGTTTGATGAATCTTTTCCACGCATCGAAAAATGCCTGTCGTTGCTCACAGAAGAAGAAGTATGGCAGCAGCCCAACGAAGAGCTCAGCAGCATTGGTCATTTAGTGCTCCACCTCTGCGGCAATGCACGGCAATACATTGTATCAGGCATTGGCGGTGCTAAAGATCAACGACAACGGCAACACGAATTTGAGGCTCCAGCCTTACCCAAAGCAAAACTGCTCGAACTATTGAGCGAGGTAAGGCACGACATACTCCCCGTATTGCATGCATTAACCCCACAACAATTGAACCGCCCCATTAAAGTACAAGGGTTTGATGAAACCACCATGAGCATCTTAATTCATGTAGTAGAACATTGTTCGTACCATACCGGACAAATTACCGTGCATACCAAGCTGCTCAAAAACATCGACCTAAAATACTACGGCAACCTCGACCTCAACCAAACCAATACCTCTGATGCTAGTTAATACCGAACACCTATGCTTAAAAACACCAGAGCATGTAGAGGCCACTGCGGTATTGGCATACATGAAACGGAACAAAGCATTCTTTGAGCCGTGGATGCCCACCTGGCACCCCCATTGCTTAACCGAAACCTATTGGGACTTTCAGTTGAAAAAAGATACCGAACTGCTGGAAAACAAGCAACAACTTAAGTTTTGGGTGTATGAGCGTGTTACCGATACTGTTGTTGGGGATGTTAACTTCTCGAACATTGTATGGGGCGCTTTTCAATCGTGTTATGTAGGGTATAAAATGGATGCACAACACAACGGCAAAGGATGGATGACCGAAGCATTGCAAGCCGGAATACAGCAAATTTTTGGTAACGAATGGCAGTTGCACCGGGTAGAAGCCAACATTATACCACACAACAAAGGATCAATTCGAGTGGCAGAGAAGGTGGGGTTTGAGCTGGAAGGCCGCTCGAAAGACTACTTGAAAATAAACGGACAATGGGAAGATCATATGCGGTACGTAATGTTCAATAAAAATCCAAGAATGCCCCGCTAAATGGTTGAACCTTAAAAGCCACTTCTACGTATCTTGAAACAATGAGCACAATTGGGATTCCAATACACAATTTTACGGTAGACGATGCCACCAGCATCTCTTTCAAAATCATTCCATTGGAAAAACGATCGAGCTATGACACCTCCATTCCCCACCGGCACAATTACTACGAAATCTTCATCTTTACCAAGGGAGGAGGCATTCACGACATCGACTTCCAAACGTTCAACATCGAATCGCGCAGTGTACACTATGTATCACCTGGGCAGGTACACCAGGTAAAACGTGAACTCGATTCGTACGGTTATGTGATTTTATTTTCGCGCGACTTTTACTACCTCAATGCACAAAACACCAATATTTTATCGGAACTCCCCTTTCTCAACAACAATAACCCGCGCCCCATCCTGGAACTCAACGAAAACGACTATGCTTCTTTCATCAGCACGGTAGACAAGCTTCATGAAGAGTACCACTCTAACAACCCCATGAAAGAGGAAATTTTACGCTCCTACCTCAACATCTTATTGATTGAAAGCAAGCGAAATTTCAAAGACGAAGAACCTCATAGTGACTCGGGGAACACTCAATTGCTGCAACAGTTTAGAACAGCATTGGAAAACAACTTTACCAAACTGCACAAGGTAAGCGAATACGCTACTTCGCTGGCTGTGAGTGAAAAGCACCTGAACGATGCGTTGAAGAAGTCGATGGGTAAAACAGCCAGCGAAATGATACAAGGCAGAATTATTTTAGAAGCCAAGCGGTTGTTCATGCACTCCGATTTAAGCAACAAAGAAATTGCTTACTTCCTCAGCTTCGACGACCCTTCTCACTTCAGCAAGTTCTTCAAAAACAAAGTAGGACTTTCGCCCAACGATTTCAGGAAAAGCATCCAGGAGCGTTACGACCTTTAAGCAGTAAAGCCGAAATAAACTGCCGCTAACCACCCACCTTTTTGTATTTTTATTCCCAAACTTCAAGCATGGAAGAACACGGTCCCTGGAAAACCCTCACCAGCAATGTAGTGCTCGATACTCCCTGGATTAAAGTCACCCACCACAATGTGGTGAATCCAGGCGATCAACTCAGCACCTATAGCACGGTACATTTTAAGAAATTGGCCATTGGCATATTGCCCCTCGACAACGACTACAACACCTGGATTGTGGGGCAGTATCGTTACCCCTTGAAAGCCTACAGCTGGGAAATTCCCGAAGGCGGTGGCGACCGCGATGTTGATCCGTTGGAAAGTGCCCAACGAGAGCTGCTTGAAGAAACGGGAATAAAGGCAGAAGAGTGGACGGAGATACAAACATTACACCTTAGCAACTCGGCCTCCGACGAGTATGGCATCATCTATGCAGCAAAAGGGTTGAGCTTTCATGAGGCCAACCCCGACGATGATGAGGAATTAGAGGTAAGAAAAATCCCCTTTGATGAACTCTATCAAATGGTGGAAGACAAAACCATTACCGACAGCCTTACTGTGGTAGCCGTATTGAAAGCCAAACTATTAATGAGCGAAGGAAAACTTTGAGTCGACTGGGAATTATAGGGTTATTGGTAGTACTGCTGGCATGCAATGAGCATGAGGCTAACGTATTGGATACCAATTGGGAAGAAGACATTGCAACCGTACAGGCTAAGTTGATGCCGCTGCACCAGGCACCAGCACCAGCGCAACCCGGACAATGGTTGTACGAACACGAAGAAAACGGACAAACTTTTCAAGAATACATCAACAGCAAACCTACTACGCTAACCGAAACACGCAACAAGTTATACATTCAACTGCTGGGCGAGTTCAACACCACAGAAGACAGCATTATTCGTATTACTGCCGATTACCTACATCGTTATTACAACATACCGGTAGAGATCATGGAAACTTTTTCTATCGATAAGTTCCCTTCCAAATCAAAACGCATCAACGATATTACCGGTGAAATGCAAATGCATACGTTGTACATCATGTACAACATTCTTGAACCAAGGATACCAGAAGATGCAGCGGCATTCATAGCACTAACGGCTACAGACCTTTACCCCGACCCCGATTGGAACTTTGTATTTGGTCAGGCATCGGTAAAGAAGCGTGTAGGAGTATGGTCCATCAACCGTTTTGGCGACCCTACAGAAAGCAAAGAAGCGTTTGATTTATGCCTATCTCGCGCATTAAAAACAGCTTCGCATGAAGTAGGGCATATGTTTTCCATGCGGCATTGTATTGCTTACGAATGCAACATGGCCGGTAGCAACCACATTTATGAAGCCGATGGCCAACCCCATTACCTTTGTCCTGAATGCATGCCCAAAGTATGCTGGAACATGGAAGTAGGAGAAACATACCGCTATCAACAACTCAAAGAATTTTGGAATATCTATGGCTTTAAAGAAGAAGTTGATTTTTACGACCAATCCATCAAAGCCTTAACTGCACAACCATGAGACATTTATCATTATTGTTAATCACCGTCGTAACTGGCATCGTCTTAATGAGTGTAGGCCCTGCGAAAAAGAGCAAGGAATTTCAGGTAGTCTTCTACAACGTAGAGAACCTGTTCGACACCATCAACAACCCCAACACGCACGATGATGAGTTTACCCCCGAAGGAAAGAAAGCATGGAACGCTGAGCGGTACAATAAAAAGCTGGAGAACCTTTCAAAAGTATTGAGTTCGATGAACACAGAAAGGCTCCCCGATGTCATTGGTTTATGCGAGGTAGAAAACAAAACGGTAGTAGAACACCTGGTGGCTACCAACCACCTCAAAACGGCCAATTATCAAATTGTACATCAAGACAGTCCTGACCAACGTGGCATTGATGTGGCCTTGCTGTACAATGCCAAAACCTTTAAGGTAATATCCAAAGAATTCATCCACGTTACCCTTCCCAACCCCGAACGACCACAAACCCGCGATGTGTTGTACGTTAAAGGAGTGGTAAAAAAAGATACCCTACACCTCTTTGTAAACCATTGGCCTTCGCGTTATGGTGGCGAAGAAAAGTCGCGTCCCAACCGCATACATGTGGCCAAAATTGTACGCAGTAAGTACGATTCATTGTGCAAAGCAGTAGCGCAACCCAAGGTGCTGTTGATGGGCGATTTTAACGATCACCCCGACAATGCCAGCATTCAAGACATATTGAAAGCAGGTACTTTTGCGCAAACCAATAAAGGTACCCTGTATAACATGATGGCTGCTATGCATGCCAATAAAGAAGGGTCGTACAACTACAAAGGCAATTGGGGAGCACTGGATCAAATCATGGTGTCGCACGCTTTATTAGCAGCCAATGCTGGTAAAAAGCGGTTGCGTGTGGCAGAAGGTGCTGCCCGGGTATTTAAGCAAGATTGGATGTTGTACAAAGATCCGAAGTATGGCGATACCAAACCCAGTAGAACTTATGGAGGACCCAATTACTATGGAGGGTATTCCGACCATTTGCCCGTTTATGTAACACTACAATTGAAGTAGCATTAAAAATAAACCCCGTACACTTTTACAGTGCCTCCTTCGTTCAACTCCAGTGCTGGAGCAGGAATTTTTATGAAGTTTACTGTTCCAAACAGGGCCTTTAGGAACCCCGATCGGGTGCGTATTTTGGTAAGGTCAACATCCAACGACAAATAGTACTGCCGCCTGCGGTCAAACGAAGGGATAGCCATTCCTGCTTCATTCAACAACGGGTTGTAATCGCCCCCGGTCATCCCATCGGCACCGTAGCCCACTGCTATATTCAGCCATTGGGGGAAACGCGACGATTCGTTTAAGAAAGAATGCACGTTACCACTGAGCCAATAGGTTTGTCCATTGTAATCTTTCAATATCCGTTCGGGAAAGGTACTGCCCAATACCGCTGGGCGGTAATCGGCAAAATCGGTGAGGTGCGACGAGAATTTGAGCTGCAGCCGTTGTTCTCCCCATCCCAATTCCTGCCCAATCAATAAAGCTGTACCAGAAACATTGGCAATCATATCGCCCAACGAGGCTCCCCACCCTTCGGAATAACCATCAAACAGCTCTAAGGTGGTGAGGTACAATAACCCGAGATTGCCTCCATACCAAATAGCTTTATCGTCTTCTACTCCGGTCCAACGCAGCATTTCTATGCCTGCCTTGCCAATGTAATAAGAGGTTACCGAATGGCCTACCTTATCCATACCTAACCATTCATCATTGTCGTTAAAAAAGTGAAAAGAGGTTCGCGGTTGGTTCTTGTACCAAATTTGATGCAAGCCGTACATGCTTCCTGCATATCCTACCGACTCGAATACAATGAGTCCTTTTAGCCTTTTTTTGTTCAAGGTATCAGGACGTTCAAAAAAACCCAAAGATTCTTGTGCTTGAACCGGCAGTGTAGCAACAACAACCAGCAATAGTGCTATGTAGGCAATACGATTCAAAGACCACAGAAAATTGGTTGGTATGGCAAAGATAACTATCTTTCAATGTGAACGCATAACCATGACAGTAGTATACATCCTCTTATTTACCATATTGGGTATCGCATTGTTTGTGCTGTTGCTTTATTTATTAGAGCCCAGCCTTATTGCCCTGCCCTATTCCTTCATCATGAAGCTGTTTGTAAAAAACCCTCCCATTGTTGACATGGAAAAGGGGTTTCCGCAATCGAAACTACTGCGCGAAAACCATTTAACAATTCGCAAAGAAATGGACGCACTGCTGCAAGAACACAAAGCGGCCATCCCCACTTTTCATGAAATTGATAAAATCCAGAAGTACATTTCCGATCACGATGAAACACCGTGGCGGGTATTTGTATTAAAGGCCTATGGCAATTGGGTGGAAAGCAATTGTGCGCTCGTGCCCGAAACCACTAAACTGCTCAAAGAACTGCCCGAAGTAACCACAGCCATGTTTTCCATTCTTGACGGGAGAAAACACATCCCACCCCATCGTGGGTTTTACAAAGGCATCTTGCGCTACCACCTTGGACTAAAAGTGCCTGAGGGAGAATGCTACATCATTAATGGTGGACAGCAATACTCCTGGGAGGAAGGCAAGGATGTGCTGTTCGACGATAATTTCAGGCATGAAGTATGGAACAAAACCGATGAGGTACGGGTAGTATTGTTTTGCGACATTTTGCGCAGCGACATCCCTGGTTTTTTAAAGCCCTTCAACCAATGGGTATACCGGTTGCGCGAAAATTCTACCAGGCTAAAAAAAGCTACTCAAAAGGCCGAATTACCGGTAACGCTCGAAAACTGATCAAGATTCGCAACACAACTCAAGGAGGTGCCAACATATTTCCTTTCGTCACTGCTCACCCCTTATTCATCAAAAAACTTTGGTTATTGACATAATCTCCCCAACTCATTTACAGGCATTCGCGTTTAGTATTATAAACCCAAATAACTTAGTAGCATGAGTAATTTTTCGGGAACATATTACACCCAGGGACAGTTTGGCAGCATTCAACTCACCCTGGTAGCACAAGGAGTAAAACGTTATCAAGGCAGCATTCAAGGTGGCGGCATTGCCATTAACTTAAACGGCCGGTTGCTTCAAAACGAATTGGTAGGCACCGCATTGGCGCAAGACACCAAATTCTCTTTTGTGGTTACGCAACAAGCCAATGGGTTGTTGGTAAAACTTATGGAAGTTGATGCACAAGGAAAAGGCATTGCTGCCACTGTACGCAACATTGCTTTTGGCCGCCAACCTGTTGCCACACAAAAACCGTCGCCTCCGCAACGCAAGGTGGTTATCAATCAAATACCTATTAGCGAGGCACAGTTACAGCAAATCGAAGCACAATATCATTTTAAAATTCCCGATGGCATTTACTGGTACGATGCCAGGTGTGGTGCCTGGGGCATGGCAGGAGAGCCTACATTGGGCTTTACCACTCCTAACCTTAACCTGGGGGGTACTTTGCAACCCAATGCCTCAAATGGTACTACAGGAGTATTCATTAACGGCCGACAATTGCATCAAAGAGATGTGATGGAATTGCGCAAGGTATTGCCCGTAGTTATGCAAGGGCGCTACTTTTTAGACAAGCATGGTAGCATGGGCTTTGAAGGAGGACTTCCACTCATTAACCTTTACAGCCTCATCAATAACCAGCAACACAATAACTTTTATCATTCTTCCATTACCGGAACTACCATTAGCAGTAGCGGCTCATCGGGCCATATTAGTGGCGATGGTTTTAGCTATGCCTGGGGAATGTAAGTCTGATTTCATCAAATGGCTTAACATGCCATTCCACATAAGAAACGCCTGCGAATGTGTCTGCGCAGGCGTTTCTGTTTTGTGTATTGTTTAACCTATACATTAGGCTTTCGGAGCTTAAACGCTGCAGATGGTCCATACACTTGCTCTACAAACTCGTACAACTCAGGGTGCATTAACTCGATCAATTCGGCCAATGCCTCAGGGGTTAAAAAGTTTCCTGTAGTGCCATCGGTGTTGTTTCCTTTTCCAGAAGAAAAAGAACCCAATGGAATGGGGGAAAAATAAATGGCAGTAGCTTCTGCCCAAAACTCAGCTTCATCTTCTGCCGAATAATAGCTGATGAATTTTTTCCGGCTTTCCGCCTGAGCGTACAAACTTTCAATCATTGTCTGGAAACCATGAATTCCTTCAGGGTAAGTTAAATCGGCTTCAAACACTGCAGCATGATGATCAATGGTATGCCCAAACTCGTGTTGAATAAGGTAGCGTTCATAAAAAGGCAACATGAATGCTGGTGCGGGAATGCCTTGTAACTCGTAAGTGGTAATCACTTCTAAATGGGTAGTTCCCGAAACCCCTGCGGCATCTTCATAATGCTCGTGCGTAAATGGAGGGTTATCAGTAATTTTTTCTCCAAACTGATCGGTAATGCCTACCCAGGGAACAGCCGCTAGATGTTGAACGAATGCCTGAGCAAACGAAGCTCCCGCCAACAGCTCACCCATGTATAAGGCCATGTGCTCTTTAAAAAATTGATCGTGATCGGCATCGGCAAAAGTGGTGGTTAACAAGTTAGCCTCCAGCAATTGTTGGCCTAATACATCAGCCGCTTCGTCGCGGTTGCTTTGGTATGGAAACATCAAGTAATCCACCCTGTTTTCGTTAAAATTTTCATACAATGGCGGATCTTTAGGAACGTATTCAGGAGCTTTCCCCTGAAACATCGTGTGTACTGTTTCCTGCCATGAAGTTGTTGTTAATTTTTGCATCATCATTGGTTTTAGTGAATGCCTCAAAATTCCACCTTTTAACCATTGTGCGCAACGCAGAAGTAGCCCCCGTCGTTGATGCTGTAATCAACAGTTGTTCTCGTGTAATTAACTGCATATCAACCAATAAGTTAGAATTACTTATCTTTAATAGAAGAAATGCTAGTACCACTAAAAACCACCGGAATTACACTGACCTTGCTATGCTTTTTTACCGCTAAGTCGTGGCCAGTATCCAATGCAGATAGCCTACGCGCTGTTATTGTGCAAAACAATAACGATACTGCTGTTCTTAATGCCCTTAATACATTGGCATGGGATATTTATTACAACAACCCTGATGAAGCCATCGTTTTGGAAAACCAGGCAATTGTTATTGCACAAAAGCTAAATGCTCAACTGGGCGAAGCCCGTGCCCTCAATACCCGTGGATTGGCTTATTGGGCCAACAACCAACTCGATAGTGCATTGACCGACTTCCAGTCATCGTTACGCTTGTGGGAACAAGCAACGCACCTGGAAGGCATGGCATCGAGCCTTACCAACATGGGCATCATCGAAGAACGCAAAGGAGCCTATAAAAATGCACTACAATACTATCAACGTGCGATGGAATTGTACCAGCAATTAGGCAATCAACTCGATATTGCAGTATTGTGCATTAATCTTGGCAATGCTTATTCGGCCCAGGCCAACTACACCAAAGCATTGGAAGTTCACTTTAAGGCATTGAGTATTTATGAATCGTTGGAAGAAAAAGAAAACCTTGCTGTTCTATTACTCAATATTGGGTACGACTATGCCAACATGGAGCAATACGAAAATGCAATGCCTTACTACGAACAATCACTACAATTGCGGAAGGAAGCCAAAGATTATCGAGGCATGGCATTGCTCTACAATAACATGGGCATTGCTTCTTACTCCAGTAACGGAAACGATAGTGCTGCTGTTGCTTATTTTGAGAAAGCAGCAACTATTTACATCGAGCTAAAAGACGAAATTGGACTGGCAAGGGTATACAACAACTTCGGCTTTTTGTACCAGGAGACAGGCCGACTTAATGATGCGCAGGCATATCAACAGAAGGCATTGACTATACAACAACGGTTAAAAGAGCATCGACAAGTTGCCTTTTCATTGCTTGGGTTGGGAGAAATACAATTCATGCAAGGAAATCATGCCGCAGCAACTCATACTTTAAATGAAGCGTTGGCAATAACAACACGCTTAAAAATGAAGCTGGAAACCCGCGATATTTATAAAGACCTTGCCGCCAACTATGAAGCATTGGGGCAATATAAAAAAGCCTATGAGATGCAACGGTTGTTTAAAGTCATGGCCGACAGCCTAAGCAACCATGAAAACACCAGAAAGATCACTCAACTGGAAATGCAACATGAATTCGATCAACAGCAACGGGTCGACTCATTGGAGCAAGTTAAAAGAGACATAGCACAAGCCGCTAAACTTGAGCAAAAAGAATTAGAAGCAGCCACACAAACCAAACTTACCTACGCATTTGTAGGAATGTTCTTGCTTGCCTTAATCCTTGCTTATGTATTGTATCGAAGGAATATGGAGAGGAAAAAAGCGCATCAGGAATTGCAGCTACAGCACCAACGGGCAGATCGGGAAAAACAAAAAGTAGAGGCGATGAATGGGGAATTGATCGATGCCTATTCCAACATGCGTAAACTGGAAGAATTTAAGCAAACCATGACTGGTATGATTGTGCACGACTTAAAAAGTCCGTTGAGCAGTATTATTGGCTATACCGAATTCGAACCCAGTGAGATCATCCAACAAAAGGTGCGGCAAACCTCGAATAACATGTTACACATGGTTTCTAACATTCTTGATGTGCAACGTTTTGAAGATGCTGAAGTAGTCTTGAACCTACAAGAAGGTTCTATAAAGCATGTAGCCCAAAATGCCATTGATCAGTTACAACCGTTAGCAAACCAGAAAAGCATTACCATAGCAGAACATATCCCTGAACAAGCTACTGCCTTATTCGATGAACACCTCATAGAGCGGGTTTTTGTCAACATACTGAGCAATGCCATTCAACATACCCCTGAAGCGGGAAATATTGCGCTTAAAGCAGTTAGCACTACCAAATCTTTAACGATAAGGGTAACTGATTCTGGAGAAGGAATACCAGTAACAGACCATGAATTGGTGTTTGAAAAATTCTCGCAGCGACAAGGAGCAACAGCAAGGCATTCCAAAGGACTTGGGCTTACCTTTTGCAAAATGGTGGTTGAAGCACACCGTGGCTCAATTGGCATTGATTTGGAAGCAGGCCATGGGAACACCATTTTTTTTTCTTTACCCACCTAATTCAACATTATGCGTACACTCATCATCGACGACGAATCTGATTTCCGTGAAATTTTGCGATATCAATTGCAGCAACATTGCCCTGCCCTATCCATTGTGGGCGAAGCTGATGGAGTTAGTTCTGGGGTAAAAGCCATTCAAAGTCATCAACCCGAGCTGGTGTTTTTGGATATTGATATGCCCCCTGGCAATGGTTTTGATGTATTGAAGCAACTACAGCCTTTAACATTTGATGTTATCTTTAGTACTTCGCACAACGAATACGCCATACAAGCTTTTAAATTCTGTGCCCTCGATTACCTGCTTAAGCCCATCAATAAAGTTGAATTGGTGAACGCTGTGAATAAAGCTTTGCAACGACAGCAAAAGCAGCAGCAGCATTACCACCTCGAAATGCTGATGAGTAATCTGGCTCAGCAAGACCACGACAAAAAGATTTCGCTACCTACAAGTGGAGGGTTATTGTTTGTTCCTTTACCAGAAATTGTTCGCTTCGAAGCGGAGGGGCGTTATACCTGGTGTTATAGAAGTACTGGAGAAAAGCACCTCATTACCAAAACATTAAAAGAATACGAGGAAATGCTGATGGGGTACCAGTTTTTACGCATTCACAAATCGCATTTTATTCACTTAAAACATGTGGTAGAATACAGTCGTTTGGATGGTGGCTCCGTTAATATGTCTGACGGCTCAGAACTTCAAATTTCACGCGATAAGAAGGTATTGTTTTTAAGTGAGATGGGAAAGCTGTTTTAGCAAAATAGCCGACCTCAGGTAAGGCCGGCTATTGCATCGTTTCATTGAGTTTAATTGAGTGCTGCAATCAACTTACGCGAAAACGCTTTTTTTAGCTTGTGCCTTACGTTTCCTTTTGAAGGCATTACGTAATGGCCAATGTATAGGTTTTCCTCACTTCCTGCCAGCTTCATCCAATTGTTGTATTTAGGATGAGAACGATAAAATGCTGGATCTGATAGCTCCTCCTCATATCCTACGTACAGCAAGTCGTATGCTCCCTCACTCATTGTTCCAATCACATAAATGGCATCTTCATTGGGTGGCGTCCACTGTTGTACTGGCTCAATGCCTTTAATGAATGGCTCAGGCAACTCAATCAACCCTATCCAGTCTTCCCGGTCAAACTTCACATCTAAAATATCAGTCAACTTAATGTCAATATCATCTTGCGTTTCTGGTTCTATGGCCTTGGCTTTCACCTTCACCAAATAATCTCCACCCGTTTCATAAGCCCCAACAACAACAATTACCCGGTCAAAAGAAGTAAGTCCTCTAAAGTACAAGCGGTTGGTTAGGGTTTTCGTATATGTTTTCCCCTCTCCTTTGTAGATGGTAGCACGATTGTCTTTAACGGCAATGATGCGATAAAAAGGTGTTTCGAAGTTATCCGCTGCATCAATTTCAATCACAGCAGTAGCTACATTTGATTTAATGGCAATGTCAAAATAGCTTACTCCCCACGGTGCAATCGCTTGCAGACCATCTTCATCGTCAGCAGTTGAATCAAAGGTACTCTCATCGCCAGCGCCACCCAATACGGCAGTGCCTACTGGTTTCACGCTGGCATAAGTAGCCTTGCTATAACTGTTGGCTTGCTCATCCTCAAGGTAATCGTACTTCGGATCGATGTAAGGATCGCCCAGGTCCTTTACCCAATTGGCTACCGCAAAATTGGCAAACGTTTCTCGAAGCCCTTCTCCTCCAAAATCTTTAATGGTTTTATCAATGGCACGAATCCCATTTTCTTCTGTATCCACTCCCCTTAAATTGTTCCACAACCCTTGCATCACATCAATGCCAGCAAAAGGCTCATAATTTAAAGGGGCGGTACGCTGAGTTGATAGAGAGTCTCTGGGATCTAATTGATCTTTAATGTCGGTGGGTTTTTGATTGGTATGTTGCTCAGTCATGTACTTCCAAAACAATACAGAACCATACCTGTTCAATACACCAAAGGTATTGGTATTGGGGTAGTTGAGGTAAAGTTGCATCTCATCCGGCCTGATGTATCGGTTGTAAGCATCGTTTACCGTATCTTCCGACCAGCGAGCCGTTCCTTCCTTATACATGCGTAAAAACTGCAGCATTTGATCATTGTACTGGTATTGTACTTGATGAAACAATTCATGACCAGGCGTTACTCCAAGGCCTTCATAATAATTGTTGTAACCTGTAGAATGACTTCCATAAGGTCGCCCCAGGTAGTTATTAATGATGATGGGACCACCTGGCCATGTTTGCGAGCCCATGCTTTTCACAATAACTTGCTGTTTGCTACCAACAGGAATAGGATCAGGAAACCCATAAGCTCGAAATTTCCCCAGGTAGTATTCCAACCAAATGCCAAGCAGCTCAACAAAATCAGGAATTTCGTTGTCGGCTTCCGCTTCACCAATTACAACATCATTTTCCAATATGGCCTTTGCTCCGATGTCTACATAGGTCACACCATCGCTACCACCAACAGTATAGTCGATAGAAAAATGCGCTGTTTGATAGTTGTATTCAAGTCCCTCTACTTTATACCATTCATCATCTACTTGCTGCATTCCGGTTTCATCGATAGAGCCATTGTGCTTTGCAACATGAATTAATTCTGCAATTGCGGTGCATTCGTTCTTGTTAATACATTCTTTTAACAGGCTACCTACGGCACGGTGTGCCAGTAACTGCTGTTCTTCGGTCGCTTTGTGCGCCATTACCTGAACTACTGCAAGGGTTTCTTCCAGTGTCCATTCTTTTGGGTTTTTGTTTGTCATCTTTAATTGAATTAGGGGTTAGACATAAACTTATTATGCAAACTACCCTTGTTTCTTGCGCCATTCAACAGTGATGTAACGAATGGGTGCTTTACTGTTATTAACTGCTTGATTGTTGTAACATGGGAAATGTATTGTTGGTTTATCCACAAGGAACTACCATTCGTCATGCTCCTATATAGGTTAACGTAATTTCTGGCACCATTTCTGCTTTTGTACGTTGTATAAGTAACCCCTTAAACTAACTGAATTATGGCTTCGAATTATTCGGGTATCTACTCCACACAAGGAGCTTTTGGTACCATTACTTTGGCATTACACGAAGTACATGCCTGCCGCTTTGAAGGCGAATTAGATGGCCCAGTACCCATGACACTTGATGGCATGAGCCAGCATGGCAAGTTGTACGGGCATGCTTACACCGATTACGGGCGACTGTTTTTTGAGTTGGAACCAACAGATGAGGCGTTGGAGTTAAAGCTCATGGAAACCGACTACTCGGGACAACCCTTGTTGAACACTGCCCGCATTATGCGAATGGTACAACAACGCACCGAAATGCAACTCAACATTTTTGGGCTACCACGCTACGGTAAAGCTTGTTAGCTGGTAGAAATTTGCAACAAAAGTGGGTTAATAGCCACCTGCAAGCTAATAGTAAAGTAGCATTACCGCATCATGAGTAATTGCATGCTTTCTCTGTTTACATAAGTGATCACCAATTTAGTGAAGCAATTATTATTTCACTACCTTGCGCATGCGTACTCAACTGACCCTTTTTTATGAAAAAACTGCTATTCACTCTCTTGGCCTTATTGGCTATCGTTACTGTTCATGCACAAGGTTATGCATATACAATCGTAAACAACAATCAATCATTTCATTTAATTAAAGTAGACCTGGCCAGCGGTACTGAAACCACTGTTGGCACATTGCCTGCTTCTTTTCAAGAAGCAAATGAATACTATTTTAGTGGAGTTACTACTTACGATTATAACCACAACCGGTTAATTGTTGCCATAGATAGTCTTGGAACTTTTAAGGTAAAAGCCATCAATGTGGAGGATGCCACCATTGCTTATACCTACACATTACCCAACCCGGGAATTTTCGCCATTGAATACGATTCATCGAATGATTTATTGTATGCACTGGGGTGGGATAACCAGAATGTGCTTGAACTAAGATCGATCGATTTCGCCAGTGGAACCGATTCGCAAGTGGGTTCAATCACTGCTTTCCCCTATTTCATGCCAGAAAGCAGTACCTATGATGTCGACAATCAGCGGTTCATTGTACAATTAACAAATAACATCAACAGTTATATCCTTGGCATTAGTGCCACCAATGCTTCTGTAGTTAACTTGCATACCCCCAACTTTAGCGATAACAATACCACCCAACATTTAGAGTACGATGCGTTCACCGGTTTCGTATACGCGAGCTATTGGAATGGGCAGAATTATATTTTTAATGTTTATGACCTTGCCCTAAACATTGAATCTCAAGTGGCCATTTTACCCAGTGATAGCCTGGGTACTCAATTTGGCACCACTTGTTTTGACATCAATAACAACTGGTTTTTGGCTGCTGGTCAAGATGCAGATCACATCAATACCATTTATGCTATTGATGCCGCCAACGGGACAATACTTCATCAATACAACCCTATTGGAGCAATGCCCTGGCCCTCGGTTGGGTTATGCATTGAAAACAGCACCGTGAATGTGGGTATTGCCAAACAAGCATGGTTTACTCCAATAAATGCATTCCCCAATCCATTGACCACCCATACTACCATTCAATTTGAGAATGCAGGTCATCAACAGGTTATTCTTTCTTTAATTGATGTTACGGGTAAAGAATTGCGTCGTGTACAAACGACTTCCAATCAGGTTACGCTAAATAGAGGTCAACTACCGGCTGGCAATTACTTTTTGCGCCTAATGCAAAACAACGAATTGCTGGGAGCAGGTAAGTTGGTAGTAGAATAACAACCTTCTTTCTATCAGTGTACAATGAAGCAGGAAGCACCCTGCCTTGAACCAACTACCATCCTATTAAAATGCGGAATGTTTCATGTCTTTGCCTAAAAACGGGCAGTAAATACGCATTTTTACCGATACTCTCGCTTGCCCCAATTCCCTAAATTGCATTGATAATCAGCAATTTAACTCAAGATCAACGCAATGAGAACCTTTATCCCTACACTTACTTGCACTTTATTGCTGCTCCTGTATTCTTGCAGCAGCGTAAAGGTGGTTAATGGAAAAGTATTTGTTACGAACATCCCTTCGGAAGTAAAAACAGTAATGCTCACGTTACAATCGGGCGACAATGTATTGACGGTGAAGCGCAACGTTAACAATGGAACGATTGAGCCTGTTGCCTTAGGTGAACTTTTTGCAGGAAAAACCTACCCACCTGGCACCATTCAACTGGACACTTTTGATGGTAGTGGTGGCGAAAAGAACTACTCCAACAATACTTCTGTTGAAGTACCTGGCAAAGGAGAAAGTAAAGAAATTCCCATGTCTAACTTTTCAGAAAATTGAGCTGATGGTGTTACGAAGAGTGTTTAAACAATCCCTTCCTCCCTTTTTGCTGTTGGCTTTTCTGTTGCTGGGCACATCGGTTTATGCCGATGATTTGATGGAGAAGCACAAAGAACGAACAGAAAAACTGAAGCAAAAGGCATTGGAGGAAGCAACCGGTGTGAAAATTTCCACGCCAGGAACCACAGCTGCTTTTAGAAGCGTCATCAACAATGTTGGTGCCCCCCTCCAAGAGGAACTGGGCAACGGTTTATTTACCTGGAGTTTTGGTGGATTAAAGCTCTCCACCTTTGTCAACTTCGACATGACCATTGATAACCCGTGTAGAAAGATGATTCAAACACATTATGGAAAAACCTACCGGTTTATACGAACAGATGCAGGCCCTGAATTTACCTATTTAGCTTACAAGCCAGGGTATGTAAAAGGAACGGAAGAACCCGACCCTCCTCCAGGAGATTCCGATCCGGCGGCTCAAGACCCAGGAGAATTAGTGAGTACCGGAGGTGGTAAGTACAATACCTACGACCCGGCTGGCATGGGTATAATGGATGGGATAGATGGTCGACAACAAATGCCTGCATACATCACTGCCGACCGTATTCGTTACGTTTTTCGTGTAGAAATAGTTTGTAAAGGCGGGCCACAAGATGGCGTGGTACTCAAGCGCTATTACTGGTTTTATGAATTGACCTTGCCTTACAAAGATGGTGTTCCGTTAACGGGAAGTGCCACTTCATCGGCTAAATTGATTTCCTCAAAAGATTATGCCAATGCCAATGCGTTATTCGGAAAGGATCACTAAGCCTAATTCAAAATCGTGGCCTTGCAAGCATCCAAAATACGCTTAGCACCTTCCAAATCACTTGATTCAGCATAGGTACGCAATACCGGCTCTGTGCCCGAAGGACGAATCATAAGCCATTGGTCGTTTTCAAAGAAGTATTTGTACCCATCAATGGTGCTTACACTTTCTACCTTGTAGTCGCCAAATGTTTCGTATTTATTGGCCTTGCAGTTGGCTACAATTTGTTGTTTCAACGCTTCATCCAAATGCAAATCGTTGCGTTCGTATTTAAAGCTGCCCACCAATTCATACACCTCATCAATGAGTTGCTCTAATGTTTTGCCCGACTTGGCCATGTATTCCCAAATCACCAGTCCCATCCAAATGCCATCGCGCTCAGGAATATGTCCTTTAATGGCAATGCCTCCCGATTCTTCACCACCAATCAACACATCTTCGGTAACCATAATGCCGGCAATGTATTTGAATCCAATTTTTACTGTTTCGTGGTCCAGCCCAAAATGTTCGGCCAACTTGGTAACACGCGGTGTAGTAGAAGCAGCAATGGCCACCTTGCCACGCATGTTTTTGTAGTTGTAGAGATAGTGTAACAACAACAAAATGATGTGGTGAGAGTCTACAAACTCGCCATGACTATCAAACAGCCCAATGCGGTCGGCATCCCCATCGGTAGCCAATCCACAAGCAATGTTGCCAGAATCTTTGATGAGTTGAGAGAACTCTCCCAGGTTTTTGCGCACTGGTTCTGGTGCCTGTCCTTTAAACGAAGGGTTGTAATCGCAATGCAGGAAAGTGGTTTCCGGCAATACGCGTTTCAACACATTTTGCCCGGCACCATACATGGCATCGTAGGCAAAATGCAACCCTGAGTTCTTAATGGCCTCCAAATCGAAATTGGCTTCAATGGCCTTGATATAATGTGTTTCAAAGTCGACATATTCTACTGTTCCTTCAGCTACCAGGTCTTCCAGCTTAATGCTATCAGCATCAAACCCACTTTGTTCGGGAATGATGTCTTCTATTTCTTGTACTTTTTCGGGCGACAAAGGGCCACCGTAGTGTGCCTTTAATTTATAACCGTTGTACGATGGTGGATTATGACTGGCTGTTAATACCACTCCCAGTGATGCTTCAAAATCTCTAGCACCCAATGAAATCATGGGAGTAGATACAAAGCCTTTTGCCATGAGCACTTTAATACCATTGGTGGCAAATACCTTGGCAGCCGTTTCGGCAAACAATTCGCCAGCAAAGCGGCAATCGTGGCCCAATACTATTTTGGGGTTGTCGTAATTTTGTTTTACCCAATTGGCTGTAGCCATCGATACACGGGCTACATTCTCAACGGTAAATTCTTTCGCTATAATGGCCCTCCAGCCGTCTGTTCCAAATTTAATCTTCGTCATACACTAGTTTTTCAAGGGCAACAAATGTAAAAAATTCAAAGGAGAGTAACAGCGGCAAAGTGTTAATTCGCTGTTAGGCAATGATGAAAGTGGTGTTATAAGGGACGGAGAAATATGGCTTTATGCCTATTATTTGGAGTGGTTCAATAAAGATGGGGGCATTAAAACATTAGATTTCCAGTAAGCAACATCACTTTCTTTCTGGTGCCTTCTCCAACTTTCAGCCTTATTCGAATCAAATTCCAACAGTAACGTCCCATCTCTTTGTGTTATGGCATACAGCAGAACGTTCGCTGCCCAATCTTGATTCTCACGCTTCAACAGTTCGATTAAATGGTAAGCATTCTTTTCATGCTTAGCGTATAGCACCGCTTCTTGCGGAGCTGTTATTTTCACTACATAAGGATGCATCCGCAACGTGTCATTTTTCATCTTCGAAGCAATGCGGGTAAACTCAAATTGGATGTTGTCATTATTAATGGTTAACAATGCCTTATCCGATTGCGCATGCACAGTAAATGCAATGCTTCCAAGAAAGATAATGCTCAACAATTGTCTCATTATTTGGGTCTTTTAGGCATAGCATTAAAAATTGACTTATAATAATCTCTTGCATTTCTTCCTGCATCAGACCCACTAGTAATTACAGCTGTTGATTGCAATTCATACATCTTATCAAATGCTTTCTTATACGACAATTTCTTATTAAATAGCTGTTCAATGATTTCATTTGCCTCAGCACCATGATCAAGACTGTAGCCTAACTCAAGCGATGCTATTCCACTATTCAATACTGCTTCTGTTTCTATCTCCATTATTTTGTCTGCATATTCATCGGCAGATGTTATTTTACCCGATCGCGCATCCTTATTAATCTTGTAGGTTTTTTTCGCATTTACCATGTTCGATAACTCATGAGCATACCCTTCAACAGCGCCTTCTTCCGTCGAGTTTTCATTGATATTAATCGTAGGGTTTTTTCCCATCGTAGTACCAGTTCCTCCAGGCCCTGATGAGACCAACTCTCCAAAAGTCTTGTTGTTCACTCCTGCCTTTTTCTCCATCTTCTTTACCATCTTCGATTTTCGAGCCTCTTTTCGCATTTTATCGAGGTCTACATCGCGCTGTAGTTTCTGGGATCCTGTAGAACTGATGGGCATCAATTGCAATTGATCTTGCTGATCTGGCATGAGCTGAAGCGATGGGGTTGAAGCTACAGTAGCGTCATTTGTCATGCTATTGTATTGAAAATCGCGGTTAGTGTCATTATCCTCCTGCCGCTTAATCCCTAACTTACTTCCGTTACTGCTCATCGTTGCTATCTTTAATAAATAACGCAACAAGATAAGTAATATTACGGTAGCTGCCTATTTCAAATCCAACCGGTACACCACACCTGCTCGATCGTCGGTAAACAGTAGTGTACGTTCGTTAAGGCGCAATAAACCACATGGCCTGCCATAACGTTCTCCATCGTTTACAAAGCCATCTACAAACACTTCGGGGATAGTGCCTTTTTTGAATCGTACAATGGCGTGTCCTTTGTTTTTGCTTACGTACCCTGAGCCATGTAACGCGGTTAAGAAGTAATTCTTCAAGCTATTGTCGGCAAAAGTATGGTCGAAATACTTGAGATCGAGTGGCGAATCGTGTGCCTGCAGCACTGCATAGGCCAATGGCACATCGCTGGCTTCAATGGTTTTATGCTCCCACGCTTGTGTGGTGTCTTCTACAATCTGTCCCTGGTACTGGTAATAGTAAGGCCATCCATAGTTTTTTCCTTCTTCAATGGCATAAATCACATCTTCAGGGCGGTCGTCGCCCAAATGATCTGCTCCCATGTTGGTGGCGTATAACTTCCCTTCTACCCATTCCAGTCCTACGGCATTGCGCACTCCTGTAGCAATGATCCGCTGATCGCTACCATCGGGGTTCATCACCGATACGGAAGCACGAATTTCTTCTTTCTCTTCACACACATTGCAACTGCTTCCTACCGCTACATATACTTTATGTTCTTTAATCACTACCGTACGGGTAAGGTGCCAACCACCATACTTGTAGCTCAATCCATAATCGGGGTAGGTAGCCAGCACCTCTGGTTCGCCCGATGGGGTGGTGTCGCCCGGTTGGTAGGGGTAACGCACCAGTTGATGGGTCAATGCAATGTACAACCAATGTTGCCCTGCTTTGTCGGTATAAAAAGCGAGGCTGTTGGGGTTGCGCAGTTTTGTTAAGTAGGTGGTTACTGAGTTGTAACGCCCTGTAGCAGCATTGTAATCACTCAATACTTTTACCGTTCCTTTTTCTCTATCGCTGCGGTTGTACATTTCTGCAATGAATATACGTCCATCAGGGCTTTGATCCATGAAACGCACCCAACGCAACCCTTCTGCTGCCACGCTCACGTTGTACTGCTCCGGCACATTGAGGTAAAAAGTATCGCCCTTTGCCAAAGTAATTTGCCGTGGGGTCAATTGCAATGGCGTGGTATCAATGGGCTTGCTTTCAATGTCGATGTACGCTGTTGGGGGGGCGGTTACCACCGGTTCTTCTTCTACCACTGTTTCAACGGTGTCGTTTGCCGGAGGAACTGGTACTTCCTCTTGCGGTGCTTCGGCCATACCGCATGCAGCCAATAGTAAGGTGGCCCAAAGTGCTTTTTTCATATTACTTGTATATGCCTCGTTTATTCAATGCCTGCTGGTATGCCCTGGCATTGATGAGGTGCTGTTGGTAGGTTTTGGCAAAGTTAGAGTAACCTGAAAAGTCGGGCTTTGCACAAAAGTAGATGTAGTCGTGCTCTTCGTAATTCAATACCGCATCAATGTAGCTGATGGGGGGTAAACAAATAGGGCCGGGAGGCAATCCAGTGTATTTGTAAGTGTTATAAGGTGAGTCTATTTCCTTGTGTACATTCAATACCCTACGAATGGAAAAGTCGCCCATTGCCCATATCAAAGTAGGGTCGGCCTGTAGTGGAATGTTCTTATCCAGCCTGTTCATGTATACTCCGGCAATGGTTGGACTTTCATCGGCCTTATTGGTTTCGGTACGTACAATAGAAGCCAGGGTAACCACTTCCGATTGCGACAGCCCGATGGTGTTGGCTTTGCCAACGCGTTCCTCGTTCCAGAAGGTTTTGTATTCTTTTGCCATGCGGTTCATTAGCTCAGTGGTGGTGGTGTTCCAATACATTTCGTAGGTATTGGGCAAGAACATGGTGATGATGGTCGTGGTATTGAACCCAAACCGACCGGTAGAATCAGGGTGGTCTAAAAAGTTGATCACCTCCAGCGAATCGGCTTCAATGTTTTTGCTGATTTTGCCTGCCAATTCAGCCTTGGTACGTACGTTGTTGAAAATCACTTTTACTGGTTCCTGCTCGCCCGAGCGCAAGAGGTCTACCAGCTCATTGTTGCTCATGTCTTTCTCCAACAAATACCTGCCTGGATGTACATGATTGCGGTAGTTCTTTTTTTCGGCTACCCACTCAAAAGAGTTTCTGTTAATGATGTAGTTTTTTTCATACAACCCATTGATTACATCATCCATGGTAGCATCTGAGGCGATGTAGAAGTAAGTCGTTTCTTTTCCCTCCAACGTAACGTTGGGGTAGTAAATCATTTTATAATAGTCCCAGGCAAAATAGCCTCCACCGGCTCCTATAAGTACAAACAGTACTAAAATGACTTTCAATACTTTTGAGCCGCGCTTTTTCTTCTTCGTCATGTTTATTGCATCAATTGTAAAAAGTGTTCATCTTCCCAGCCTTCTGGTATGCTATGCCATTGCTTCTTCGTGCCTGTCACCTCAAATCCCAACCCCTGAAACAAACGCATACTTGCTTCGTTGGAGGAAAGAATGTTGCAGTACAACTGGTGTAGTTGCAGCCCTTCCCAGGCATGGTCGATCAATAAAGTCAACGCTTCTTTAGCATAACCATTGTTGCGCGCAGCCTCCGCTACCAGCACCCCCACCCCTGCCCTGCGGTGCAAAGGGTCGAAGTCAAACAGATCGATGGTACCCACCGGTTGGTGGTTGGTGGTACAAATCATCAAGCGCAGCTGACGAGCGGCATAAATATCGTCGGTAGAGGCTACATACCGCTCTAAGGTATGCTTAGAAAAGGGCGCTGTGGTATTGCTCACCCGCCAATTGGCCGGATTGTTTTCCCAACGATAGAGCACCTCAACATCTTCTGGCTCCAATGCTCGCAGGTATATTTGATCGCCTCGCATCATGTGGTTACCGGTTGATTCAACGCTGCAATTCTGGTATCAATATCGTTCATGGTATAGGTGGGCAAACAAAATTGTCCTTCCTGTACTTGTGCTTCCATGAACAAATGCTGTACTTGTGCAATCATGTTTTGTTGGTACAACCGGGGCAATAAATCAAATACAAAATGAACTGCTGTAATGTCTACCGGTGTATGTTCTTTAAAAAAGTCGCGTATGGGGTGTAAGCAGGTAATGCCCTCCCCTACTTTACTGTAGCGGGCCAATATCAACTCTATGGCCGAAGCTCCTTGTTGGATGCCTTGCAATTGAAACAGCAACAACGGGGTGCGCTGCATTTCGAAAGGTTTCAACAAACTCCTAAACGGTGTGGCCAGGTTTTTCCCTTTTACGTGAAGGGAGTAATAGCGACCATCTACCAACCATCCCAGGTGAGGGGGTGTTTTACCCGCGTTGATGATGAGGAAATAGGTTCCTTCTTCCAACGCATTTGGATGCGCAGCAGTAATATGTTCTATGCAATAGCTATCCATCTATGCTTCCTTTAAACACCATATCGGCTGGCCCTTGCAACCAAATGTTGGTATACCCTACGCCATTTTTTGTGAGCTTAATGCTCAATTTGCCTCCTTTGGTAACAATGGGGCAAACATCGTTTTTCACCAACCCCTTGTGGTGTGCGCTAATGGCGGCGGCAGTAACACCAGTACCACACGAAAGGGTTTCATCTTCTACCCCACGCTCGTAAGTACGTACGCTAATGCCATCGTTAAGCACTTCTATAAAGTTTACATTGGTGCCTTCTGCCTTGAACCGATCGCTGTACCGTACCTGTCGTCCTTGCTCATACACATCTACCGCAGCTACATCAGCTACATATTGAATGTAGTGTGGAGAGCCTGTATCAATAAAGTAATGTGCCTCTCCCACTTCTATTGTTGCTACATCAAGCATCTTTAAGCTTACCCATCCATTTTCAATGGTAGCTTCATGCGCCCCGTCAATGGCTTCAAAATGAGCCTTGTTTTCGATAATGCCCAGGTGTTGGCTAAAGGCCACTGCGCACCTGCTGCCATTGCCACAAAAGCTTTGGCTGCCATCCGAATTGTAGTATACCATGGTGAAGTCGAGCTCAGGGTGTTCTTCTATCAAAATCAAGCCGTCGGCACCAATGCCAAAACGACGATCGCAAAAATGCTGTACCATCTCTACATTGTGCGCCACCTGCCCTGTTCTGTTATCGATCATCACAAAATCGTTGCCGGTTCCCTGGTACTTGTAAAACTCAATTTTCATCCGCCAGTGTTTTCAATAGTGCCTCGTCGGTTACCCGAACAAAGGGCTTAAATTCGTTGGTAACGTGCAATTGATACACATTGTCTGTAGTTTTTACATACAGGGCCTCCCCATCTTCATACAATCCTTTTAGCTCTTGATTGGAAAGGCCGTACAAAAGTAGTTTGTTTTTGCCTAATTTGTATCCTTTAAAGTTGATGGGCGATTTCCAGTATTCTACTTCATACACTGTTGTTCTACGCTGCATCTTCACTTCCGTTACTGCTTCTAACAACGAATCGGTAGTGCTTAGCTCAGGAAGGGTATCGTTGAGAAACACTACCTGTTGCTCGCCTACTGCTACCAACTGATCGCGTTTAATGATGATATCTTCATCGCCATCTACCATAGTATCGGTATCGAGTGTTGCCACAGCAGCAAGAGTATCGAGCACTTCTAGTGTATCAGCCATCACCAATAATGTATCCACAAAAGGACTGGCAGTATCGGTCACTATTTCTTGCTCTACCTTTTCACTTTTGGTAAACGATGGTTTGATGTTCGTGTCAGTGGTTTGATCTTCCGTCACTAGCGGCACCTCCGGTTCAACAGTATTGTTGAGTTGATATTCGGCCAATGCGGTATTGCGCTCTTGCTCCAAAATACCCAACGCGATGTAGTATACTGCCACCCCACCAATGAGAATGCCGGCAATTAATCCGACCAGGAAAACAGCTATCTTATTGTGATTCTTTGTCACTTTTTACGGTGTTCGCGTTACATCTATATAGCAGCACACTCAACTGCTTGATTTTAAAGAATCAAATTAACAAAATTTAACAACCATAAGTGCAACATTGGCCTATTTATTGACGTTTTTAGAGCAAATGAACGTACAACTCAAAACCTGTAACAGATGAAAAAATTAGTAAGCTCTTTAATGATTGGGTGTTTAGGAGGTGCAATGGCACTGGGGGCTTATAAGTTGATGGAGGAGCCACCCGTTCCGGTAGTTGTTGAAACTGCGGAGACAAATCAACCCAACCATGTAAAGTTTGTAAGCCTGCCAAATTCGCCGGAAGCAACCATTGATTTTTCGTATGCTGCCGAAATGTCGGTAAACACCGTGGTGCACGTGCGCAACGAATTTACAGCCACTTCATACGATTACGATCCTTTCCGGGAATTTTTCTACGGTGATGGCCGAACCGAACGCCAACAAAAAGGCATGTCGTCGGGCTCTGGTGTTATTGTATCGGAAGACGGGTACATTGTTACCAACAACCATGTTATTAATGGTGCTGATAAGGTGGAAGTAACCTTGAACAGCAACAAACGATACATTGCTACAATTATTGGCACTGATCCTGCAACGGATTTGGCCTTGTTGAAGATTGACGAGCAAGGACTGCCCTTTGTAGCTTATGGCAATTCGGACCAGGTACGCATTGGAGAATGGGTATTGGCGGTAGGCAATCCGTTTAACCTCAATTCTACAGTTACTGCTGGTATTGTAAGTGCCAAAGCACGTAACATTAACTTATTGATGCCTGAAAACGGAGAAAACTTTGTGCCGTTAGAATCATTTATTCAAACCGATGCCGCTGTAAACCCTGGAAATAGTGGTGGTGCCCTGGTGAATTCAAGTGGCGAGTTAATTGGCATCAATACAGCCATTGCCTCGAATACTGGTTCTTACTCAGGCTATTCGTTTGCTGTACCGGTAAACATTGTAAAAAAGGTGATTAAAGATTTGATGGAGTATGGAAAGGTGCAGCGTGCTTTTATTGGCATTAGCATCCGTAACCTCGATCAATCGTTGGCCGATCAAATTGGTGTAAATGATTTAGAGGGGGTATATGTTAATGGGTTGATGGAAGATGGTGCTGCCGCTTCAGCAGGTATTGAAGAAGGTGATGTGATTCGCAAGATCGGTAATGTATCGGTAAAAAATGTTCCTGAATTGCAAGAGCAAGTAGGCAAGTTTCGCCCTGGAGATAAAATTACAGTAGTGGCCGAACGCGATGGTAAAGAGCGGTTGTTTGCTGTGGTACTGCGCAACAAAGAAGGCAACACCACACTCACTCCTAAAAATGCTACCTCTTCTTTCGAAGCTTTTGGCGCAGCATTTATAGAGCCATCGAGTACGGAAATGAAAACCTTGAAGATTGATAGCGGAGTGAAAGTAGAAAAAATTGAAGGCGGCAAATTAAGAAGTGCCGGCATCAAGGAAGGGTTTATCATTACGAAGTTAAATCACGAAAAAATTGAAACCCCTCAGGAGTTGATAAAATTGCTCAAAAGCAAGCGTGGCGGAATCTTGATTGAGGGGGTTCATCCTAACGGCAAGAAAGGCTATTACGGTTTTGGTTTATAGTCCGTTAGTTTTAGTTTCTTACTTTCGTGCCAACCGCCCCCAATTTGGGGGCGGTTTTTTATGCATTATTTTTTTGTTAAATCCCTGTAAATTTGATATTTATAAATGGTTTTCAGCCATTCATCGATTAAGCCAAAAGTGGGCTTGACCCGTATGGGTTATTTACACTACCTTTGCCAAAATTCAAGGGGGTCGTTCCCCTTGCTGAGAAACCCATAAAACCTGCGAACATGAGACAACTAAAGATCACCAAATCGATCACCAATCGAGAAAGCCAATCATTAGACAAATACCTTCAGGAGATAGGACGTGAGGACCTGATTACAGCAGAAGAAGAGGTAGAATTAGCAAGAAGGATAAAAAAAGGCGATCAAATTGCGTTGGAAAAGTTAACCAAGGCAAATTTGCGATTTGTGGTTTCGGTGGCCAAGCAATACCAAAACCAGGGATTGTCGTTACCCGATTTGATTAACGAAGGAAACCTTGGATTGATTAAAGCAGCACAACGTTTTGATGAAACCCGTGGATTTAAATTCATCTCTTACGCAGTGTGGTGGATTCGTCAATCGATTTTACAAGCATTGGCCGAGCAATCGAGAATTGTTCGTTTGCCATTGAACCAGGTAGGGTCGTTGAATAAAATCAACAAAGCATTTTCGAGGTTGGAACAAGAATTCGAAAGACCACCTTCTGCCGATGAGTTGGCCACTGTATTGGACCTGCCTGAAGAAAAAGTAAAAGATACTCTTCGTGTATCGGGACGTCACGTATCGATGGACGCTCCTTTCGTAGATGGAGAAGATAACTCCCTACTCGACGTATTGATTAATAAAGATTCGCCCAATGCCGATAACACATTGATGAGCGAGTCGCTGCAAAAAGAAATCGAACGTTCTTTGTCTACTCTTACCGAAAGAGAAAGAGATGTTATTAAGTATTTCTTTGGCATAGGCATGAACCACGGCCTTACCCTTGAAGAAATTGGTGCCAAGTTCGACCTTACTCGTGAAAGAGTACGCCAAATTAAGGAGAAAGCCATTCGTCGCTTGCGTCATACTTCAAGAAGCAAATTGTTAAAAGCATATTTAGGATAATTCACCATTTAAGTTTCACCTTTAAACGCTTAGTGTAGCAAAATTTTATGGAGGTAATGGAGGCTAAGACAACAGGATACGAAGCCGAGTTAAAAGACTGGGTTAACCAGGAAAAAGCCACAGTAGATCTTATCAGTTCCGTAGGTAAGTTAATGTACGACAAAGGAGTAGAGTTGGTATTCTTTAGAAACCACTTGCTCGATTTAGGCATTGCGGAAACCCTTAAACTTTTTGATTATGCCGATCAGGTGGTAAAGAAACCCATCGATGTATACAACGCAGCAAGCATTGCTCGCGAAATGCTGAACATGGACTTTGCGCCTTCGAAGATCGACATTGGTAAGGTAACCAACGAGTACCTTGCTGAAAAAGCCAGTTACAGTTCTATCGCTGACTTTCTGAATGGGAAGTTGGGCGATTTCATTGGCCAGGACAAACACACGTTTGAGCCGCGCGATGTAGTACTGTACGGTTTTGGACGTATTGGTCGTTTGGCTGCTCGCGAATTGATTAAGCAAGCAGGTAAAGGCCAGCAGTTGCGGTTGCGTGCCATTGTAACCCGTAACACCAGCGATGAGCAAATTATTAAGCGTGCTGCGTTGTTGCGCAACGATTCTGTTCACGGTGCCTTTAAAGGTACAGTGATTGAGGATTTGGAAAACAAGCAACTGATCATCAATGGTCAGTTGATAAAAATGATTGAAGCCAAAAACCCGGAAGACATTGATTACACCGCTTACGATATCAACAACGCATTGATTATCGACAATACTGGTGTATTCAAAGACAAGGCCGCTTTAGGGCGTCATTTACAATCGAAAGGTGCCAGCAAGGTCATCCTTACTGCTCCTGGCAAAGAGATTCCCAACATCGTTTATGGCATCAACCATAAAGAACTCGACATTGAAGGCGACAATATTTTCTCTGCCGCTTCATGTACTACCAATGCCATTTCGCCCATCTTGAAGGTGATTGAAGACAACTTTGGCATTGAAAAAGGACACATTGAAACGGTGCATGCCTATACCAACGACCAAAACTTGTTGGACAACATGCATAAGAAGCCCCGTAGAGGACGTTCTGCCGCCATTAACATGGTGATTACTTCTACCGGTGCCGGTAAAGCAGTAACCAAGGTAATTCCTTCGTTGCAAAACAAACTTACCGCCAATGCTGTAAGGGTACCTACCCCTAATGGTTCGTTGGCCATCATGAGTTTGTCGGTAAACAAAGCCACTGACGAAAATGAAGTGAACGACTTGATTCGCAAGGCAGCACTGGAAGGCGATTTGATCAACCAAATCAACTACAACATCGACCCCGAATTGGTATCGAACGATATCATTGGCAATGTTTGTTGTGCGGTGTTCGACAGCAATGCTACCATTACATCAGACGATGGCAAAAACATTGTGTTGTACACCTGGTACGATAACGAGTTTGGATACACCAAACAAGTAATTCGTTTGGCCAAGTACGTGGCCAAAGTACGCCGGTTGATTTATTACTAAAACTGTTTTCAAGCATATTGAACCCCCTCGATGGTATCGAGGGGGTTTTTCTTTGGTACTCAAGTTAAAAAGCTTGAAATGCTAAAGGTATTTAGTCGTTACAAACCTTTAGCTTAAAACACCTTTCTTTTATGTAGTCAAAAGAAACGTGGTAGCAAACTCCCACTAGCTTTACCTGGTAGCGTCCTTCTCCAGCCATGGTGGTCTTTACCGAAAACTCTCTTGAAACAGTAGAGCAAGGGGCAATGTTTCCAAAGCAGTGCGGACCAATGGGAATGGCTTCTATTGGTGAAGTGCCGTCAGGGTGTGTAGCAATGGGGTTGCCTTCTTCGTCTAAAACTTCAATGCACCCTATTTTAAATCCTTCAAATACTACATTATCGTAGCAATTGGTTACCGAAATGCACATCACCTTATAATCATTACTGCCTATGCCCCCACACGAATTCTCTTCCCATTTAATGTTTACGCAAGGTTCTACCTCTGGTACAACAACGGAAGTACATTCATTGACCGGATCACAATCACATTGTTCTGCGGCAATGCATGCCTTCAACTCGCTGGTTTTGGTCTCACAGCGGTCTTGCAATGCAGCCTCTACCTTTTCTTCTACCTCTTCGCAAGTGGTGGGTACATGAGGAGGTATGATTTCACAATTGCCATTTTGTACCGTGGTGGGCAACCCCAGCCTACAAATGCCATTGCCAAGGTCGATCTCGTTGGGTTCAAAATCGCAGCCTGTGCCAACTACGTTGGGGGCTTCAATGGCTCCTAACCATTTTTTATCGCAACGTGCCACATAAATCCTACTGCCATCTGGTGCCATCTTTAATGCCCCCAGGCAATAATACTCGGTGTCGTTTGGCTCAGTATATATTGGAATGGCCAGGCTCGGACTGTACATTTCTTTTTGATAAATGTGTCCCTCTGTATTATTGTTGCCGTCTCTTCCTATAGTAGTATAATACAGCAAGTTTTCGTCGGGCGAAAATTCTACCCCATACACCAATTCTCCAGTAGCCAGATTAATCCCACCTACATGTGCTATTGCACCTGATCCCTGGTTAAAAGAATACCATTGTACATTACTTTGCGAACCACTCATGTTGGCCACGGCAAGCATGTTTCCCGAGGGAGAAAAGTTCATGTAGCCTGCATTGCGGGTGGGTACTACAGTAGTGTATTTTGCAATATATACTGGCGCATTGGCTCCCTGGTGTAAACTGTACACATAAAATTCACTTTCAGGATTGTTACCAGTGATTTTGGAAATGGCTACCAACCAGTAGCCTTCACAACTGTTTTGTTTTTTGATGACGGCTAGTTTTTCTGTAGCAAAATCCAATGGTGGCATTTCCACATTTTTTGAAATCACCTCCCCTAAAGGGGCACCCATATTGAATTCCACCATGCTATACTTTATCTTGGTATTCCCCTGATTATGATCCGTTGTAAAAACGTAGTACTGGTCAGCATTATCAGGGTTCGGTACAATAATGGCTGAGGATGTTGATTCTAAGCTACCGTGCAAACCAGAACCATTTGAAATGACCTGATGGTCAGCCCCCCGAATAACGATGCCATTCGTATATAGAAGTAAATCTCCATTCTGATCTGATATGGCCGCGCAACCTTCATTTTCGTGCAGCAATCCTCCAGACATACTTATTGGGCCGCCATTGAAGTCAACCCAGCAATTTTCCCCAAACAACCAATTGTTTAATTCGTTCATAGTAGTTTGTTTTATCCCTACTCTATTTAATAAAGGCTTTTCGGGTTTCGCCACGCCTTCTCAAACCATGTTTGCAGCCACGAGAAGCCATGAACAAATTAATGTTTACACAGCAAATATAAAACAGTATTTATACGCAATAAAACATTCGTATTAATCCGTAAGTATTTTTACTTACACACGAACAAGCATCCCTCAATAAGTCCTGTTTGTTTGAGGTGAATCAGGGGCTATCGAAGGGTTTTGTTTGCCCTTCCCCCATTTGCCTGCCTGCACTTAATTTCCTATCTTGCTTTTGCGAGTAGCCATCCGCCTAAAACTCGAACACTATGAAAAGGTTATTTGCATTGCTATTACTTTCCATCCCTTTTACCGTTACTGCTCAATACACCGTTGGTGTGCCTGTGCAAGACACATTGTGGAACGGCCTATACAACAGCATTTCGTTTTGCGAACCGCTGGAAGATGTTAGTATCTACCCCAGCACCGATATGTTGCCTTATGTTACAGGGGTGGATTTACAACTACACATTACCAATTACAGCGGGCCGGTTGGTGCTGCCTATACCGAAGAAAAGGGCACCCTGGCAACGGGCGATACGCTGTCGTTTAGTGATTTTCCACAGTACACCTTTCATTTCCCTGGAGGTGGCGGCATTGAGTTCCTCTTTATGGCAGTAGGCACCCCTACGGTAGCTGGCGAACCTTACTACTGCGAATTCCAATTGCAACAAACCCTGGGCAATTGTGCTAATGCCAATATGTTGCTTCCTATCAACTACCCCAACCCTACCTGTTCTGTAGATGTAGCTGGGTCGATTGGTACAGCAAGTCATAACAACCAGGTATGGCTATTCCCCAACCCTACTGCCAACACCATTCAACTTCGTGTACCAACGCCATTGATGCATCAAAACTATCGGATCGTGAATGCCCTGGGACAGCAAGTAATGCAAGGGCAATTGAATGGTTTAACGACTGCCATCAGTGTAAGCACACTGCCTCAAGGCATGTATGTATTCACCACACCTGGGGCTACACAATCATTTATAAAACAATAAGAAATAGATTACAGCAGTGCCTGTACAATTTTTTCGATGCTGTAGCCTTCGGCTTCGGCTTTGTAATTACGCACAATTCTATGGCGTAAAATAGGCAGTGCTACGGCTTGTACATCTTCGATATCGGGCGAATACTTGCCGTGAATAGCGGCATGGCATTTGGCACCTACTACCAGGTATTGCGATGCCCTTGGGCCAGCTCCCCAGGAGAGGTAACTGTTTACAATGTCGGTTGCTTCGGCAGTGTTAGGCCTTGTTTTGGAGGCCAACTTCACCGCATATTCCAATACATTATCGGGCACAGGGATTTTTCGAATCAAGGCCTGGTAGAACAAAATTTCTTCAGCAGTAATGACCGGTTGTAACTTTTGTTCGGTATCGGTAGTGGTACTTTTAACAATGTTAAGCTCTTCTTCAAACGAAGGATAGTCTACCCATACGTTGAACATAAAACGGTCGAGCTGTGCCTCGGGCAAGGGGTAGGTTCCTTCTTGCTCAATGGGGTTTTGGGTAGCCAGTACGAAAAAAGGCTTGCCCAACTCATAGCGTGTTCCGGCAGCGGTCACCGATCGTTCTTGCATGGCTTCCAACAATGCCGCCTGTGTTTTTGGTGGTGTACGGTTAATTTCATCCGCCAAAATTACATTGGCAAACAAGGGGCCCTTGATGAATTTAAACTGTCGATCTTCGCCTAAAATTTCCGAGCCAATAATGTCGGAAGGCATCAAGTCGGGAGTAAATTGAATTCGGTTAAAACTAAGTCCCAATGCATCAGCAAGAGTGTTTACCAATAAGGTTTTTGCCAGTCCGGGAACCCCAACTAACAAACAATGCCCACGACTAAATACAGCAATCAATACATTTTTGATCACCTCTTCCTGCCCCACAATGACTTTTGCTACTTCATTGTTGAGTTTTTGGTACTGTTCTACAAAGCGATCAACGGCTTCTACATCTGATTTTGCTGCTGTGGACATGCGTACTCCTTCCTATTATTGCTACAACCTAATATTACTAATAATCTTCTAATTATTCATGCGTTCCTTCAACCAATCGTGGGAGAAGATACAGCTTTGATATGCCGGGGCTATTCTAACGAATGTTTTTTCCAATGTTTTATTCACCCATTCGTTCAAGGCTTCTTGTTGCATGAGCGACAGTGCCGCATTTTGAATCATGGGGTAGTCTTGCGAAAGATTAGCCCTGTGTGGCTCTGTACGTGTTTTCAATTTAATTAAACGGTAAGCTTTGGTGCCATCAGGCATTTCCATCACTACCGGCTTCGATACCTCTCCTACTTCCATCTTGTTCAATACAAAGGGCAGCGACTGGTCGATTTGTCCGATTTGGCTCATGTCGAATTTCGAAGAGTTGGTGAACGGGTTTACAATGATTCCCCCACTATTCTTGCTGTCTTCATCTTCCGAAAACTTGATGGCTGCTTCTTCAAAAGTTAAGGTGTCGTTTTTCAATACATCGTAAATGCTATCGAGGTAGGCTTTTGAGTCTGATAGTGCTTTAGGGCTAATAACATGCTTGAACAGGATGTGGCTTACATCAATGGTTTCGCCTCTAATTTCATTGACCCGTGCAAAGTGGTAGCCATAAGGTGACTCAAACACTTCGGATATCTGGCCTTCGGCAAGGTTCCAAATCACTGCTTCAAACTCGGGCACATACGATCCTCGTTCTGCCATCCCCAGTTTACCACCACGCGCAGCCGATACCGGATCTTCCGAATAAAGAATGGCCTTGGTTTCAAAATCGGCACCACCAAGGATTTCCTGACGCAATTTCTCCAACCGGTCGTGTACATCCTTTTTATCTTCAGGGGTAATGAGGGGTTTTTTCACAATATGCAGCACTTCTACTTGCGAACTTACTGTAGGGATACTGTCGGATGGGATGCTGTTAAAATAAGCCCTTACATCCGAAGGGGTAGCTTTTACATCCGACGTTAACTGGCCCTGCATCGACTGTGCCATAAGCTGCTCTCGTACGGGCTCCACCATTTCTGCTTTAAATTCTTCTACCGATCGTCCAAACTGCTCTTTGAATTTCTCTTCCGACTTGAGGATGTTTAAATAATAGCGCATCCTTCTATCAATCTCTCCTTCAATTTGTGCCTCAGTTACTTCTACACTATCTACCTGTGCCTGGTGCAGCAACAAGTTTTGAAACAACAACTCTTCCATGATGATGCAGGTCGACATTTCATCGAGCGAATACCCATTTTGACGGGCTTGTGCCTTCTGCGCTTCAATGTCGGAGAACAGCACTACATTATCACCAACAACAGCAATAATTTCATCAATAACTTTACCCTCTGGTTGAGCAATGGTGGTAGCACCTGCTCCTATTAATAAAAAGGTAAACAGTAGATTTAGTTTCATCAGCTAATAGATTTCAATGTTGTTTCTACCAAGGGCATCTTCGTAAACGTCTTCCCTCATTTTGGTGATGAGTGCTAATTTACGTTGATTTATGATAATGTTTCTAATATTTTCCACCTCGAGGCTCAAGGGTGAGAGGCCGTCCTTCAATTTGTAGTCAATAACGTTCAATAAATACAGAAAATTGTCGTCTTCGAATTTTATGTAATCATTTTTCTGTAAAAAGTTCTCTTTGTCATAAATTTTCAGCGGCACCTCTTTCAATAAGTCATCAAAATAAAGCCATGCATCTTCATCAAAATAGAAGTTGGCAGCATACTGGCTACAGTAAGCTTCCAGGGCAATATGGTCTTCAGGGTTCTTGAGCCGGTACAGTCGTTCGGGCGTTTCCAGATCGGGTGTGTTTTTATACAACTTGATATAGAGTACCTTAACGATGTAATCTTTTAACTCGAAGTTTTCTTTGTTGTTTTTATAGTACGCCTCAATTTCTTCCATAGCCACTGCCGTATCCAGCTTTTGCTGAATCAGCTCTTTCTCGTACTGATAGATGATGAGCGAGTTGCGGTAGTCGGTCAATTGCTTTTCAACGTTCTTCAACTCTTCCGACAGGTTGAGCTCTGCATGATGTAGTAAGGAGTTTTCGCGTACCCAATTGTTCACATAGGTACGTATAATCTCAATACTATCTGTTTTGCTTACTCGTGTAGGCACTACGTCCTCCAAATCGGAAGCATAGAGTACCTGGTCAAATACACGTGCAATCTTTTGCTCTTCCTCTACCGGCTCGCAAGCCTGCAAAGCAATGATGGCGAACAACAAGTATGGGAACGACTTTTTCATTGTTGGTGTAAAATGGTTGGGCCGCACCCGCTACACGATTATTGAATCGTGTACAACACGTCTTTGTTTACCGATACTGCGTATTTACCTTTCAACGACTTGATCCACTCTGCTTCCAGGTGGTTTTGATAATCGGCAGTAACCAATCCTTTGGCTTCTTTCAACAGTTTAGGCGCTGGAGCCATTACTTCTTTTACCGATAAGAATACTACCTGATCGTTGATGGTTTTGTTGTCGGAAACACCAGTTTTCCACTCAAACTGATCGACTACATCACTGGCTTTTTTCACATAAAGGTCGCTTTCAATCTTCAAGTTCAACTGCGAATCTTCGTTGATGGCTGCCAAAATCTCTTCGTCGCTTTTCTTTTTCTTCAACATTTTCTTCACGCTCTTGGCAATCTTTGCATTGGCACAGGTGTATACCTTAGCATCCAAACGCTGCCCCCACATGTAGTTGTTTTTATTGGCTTCGTAATATGCTTCCAATCCAGTAGAATCTTTTACTGCTTTCGACCATACCTTCTTATCGGTCAATTCAAACAACAAGATACCATCTCTGTACTCTTTCATCAATGCTTTGAATTCAGGGTACTTGGTTTCTAACTTGCTGCGCTCGTAGTCTACCAATACCGCTTCTGCATAGTAAGCATAACGCTCGTCGATGTACTTGTTCAACTCGCCACGCTGACGTCCTTTGCGTTGTTTTTCTAACAGGTAGTTGATGAAATCTTTTTGCAAGTATTTTTTACCATCGAGCACAAACAATTCTTTGTTATAAGCATCGGCACCTTCAAATTTCCAGTTGGCGCTGTAAATGCTAGTATCAACAATTTTGTAGATTTTTCTCATGTTTTTGGGGTACTCCATGTAGTTGTACTCCTTTTTCAGCTTTGCCAGGAAAGAGTTTTTCGACAATTGCGAGCGGGTATCGCGCTGTACTTTGGCTTTCAACGATCGCTCAATTTCTGCGAACGGTTGTAGCGGCTTGTGCTCCAATCGTTTTACAATGTGCCATCCGTACTTGGTTTGGAAAGGCGCTGAGTAGCTGCCATCCTCTTTTAAATTAAAGGCCGTGTCTTCAAATTCTTCTACCATTTTGCCGGTACCGAACCATGGCAATTCGCCATTTTTCTGTGCCGAGCCTTTATCGTCAGAGTGTTGTTTTGCCAATGTGCCAAAATCTTCACCGCTTTTCAATTTCTCATACAGCTCTTTGATTTTCTTCTCTGCATTGGCTTTTGTTTCAGCATTGTCTTTTTCGCCAGACTTTACCATAATGTGTGCTGCACGAATCTCACCACGCGCATCGCGTTTATCTACCAACTTCAAAAGGTGGTATCCATAACGGGTACGTACTGGCTGCGATAACTCGCCTACTTTCATGTTAAAAGCGGCATTTTCAAATGGGTAAACCATTTGCAAAGCCGTAAAGTAGCCCAAATCGCCATCGTTTTTCGATACTGAAGAGTCATCTGACCCTCCTTTGCCTTTGGCCACTGCTTCAAATGCTTCTCCGTTCACAATTCTTGTGCGTAAACGCATGGCCTTTTTGTAAGCTGCCAAGGTATCTTCAGGACTGGCATCAGCGGCCACCTTTATCAAAATGTGGCTGGCACGCACTTCTTGTTTCATCCGCTCGTAGGCTTCCTTCAACAGCTCTTCGTTCATGTCGCTGTCTACCAGGTAAGGGCGCTCCAATTGCTTACGGTAGCCCGAAAGCTCTTTTACAAATTTGCTTACGGTATCTAACCCCAACTCTTCTGCCTCACGTACCTTTAGTTTAAAGTTAACAAACAAGTCAAGGTATTCGTCCAATTCTTCTTTCGTAACTTCATCACCTTTCTTGTTCTTTCTAAAAATCGCTTCAAATTCCGATTTGGTCACTTTCTCTTTATCAACGGTCATTAACACCGGATCGCCTTGCCCCATTACCGGGGAAAAACCCAACATCGAAACAAAAATCAATAATAGACTCAATCTCATTTTCACTAGTTTAAAAGTTATACAATCTGCTAGAATAGTAGAAGCTTTATTTGTATTCATTCAATAATTACACCAAACTGTAATTGGGGGCCTCCCGCGTAATGGTTACATCGTGTGGATGACTCTCCTTAACACCGGCACTGGTAATGCGAATGAACTTTGCTTCGTTCTGCAACGCTTCTACTGTACCGGCACCACAATATCCCATACCTGCTCTAAGTCCACCAACCAATTGGTGCATTACTTCTTTTAGTTGTCCTTTATAAGGTACACGACCAGCAATACCTTCGGGTACCAATTTTTTTACATCATGCTCATCGTCCTGGAAATAACGGTCTTTCGATCCTTTTTTCATGGCTCCTATAGAGCCCATTCCACGGTACGACTTAAATTTTCTTCCTTCAAAAATGATGGTTTCACCAGGCGATTCTCCAACTCCAGCAATAAGCGACCCTACCATTACGGTATTGGCTCCTGCTGCCAATGCTTTTACAATGTCTCCGGTGTAACGAATTCCACCATCAGCAATCATGGGTACTCCAGTATCTTTCAATGCTTCAGCTACATCCATCACCGCAGTAAGTTGCGGTACCCCTACACCGGCAATCACACGCGTGGTGCAAATCGATCCCGGGCCAATGCCCACTTTCACTGCATCGGCTCCGGCAGCTACCAATTCTCGTGCAGCATCGCCAGTAGCAATGTTTCCTACAATCACTTCTACCTCTGGGTACAGCTCTTTTGTAGCTTTTAATGTTTCTATTACTCCTTTCGAATGGCCATGAGCAGTATCAATCACTACTGCATCCACCCCCGCTTCAACAAGAGCATGCAAACGATCCATGGTGTTTACACCAATGGCTGCTGCCACCCTTAACCGACCAAAGGCATCTTTGCATGAGTTAGGGTGCTCGCGCAGCTTAATAATGTCTTTATAAGTAATTAATCCTACCAGCTTGTTGTCTTCATCCACTACTGGCAGCTTTTCAATTTTATGCATTTGCAGAATATCTGCTGCTTTCGATAAGTCTGACGATTTATTGGTGGTAACCACATTTTCGCTGGTCATCACTTCGCTTACCGGGCGTCCCATTTGCTTTTCGAACCTCAAATCGCGATTGGTAACGATGCCTACCAGGTAATTTGCTTCATCTACTACTGGAATCCCACCGATTTTATGCTCGGCCATCAATGCCAATGCATCGCCTACCGTAGCTTCTTTATTCATCGTAACAGGATCTTGAATCATTCCACTTTCTGAGCGCTTCACTTTACGTACCTCTGCAGCTTGATCTTCTACCGTAAGATTCTTATGAATAACTCCTATACCGCCTTGTTGTGCCATGGCAATGGCTAACGACGATTCCGTTACGGTATCCATTGCTGCTGATACAATGGGAGCGTTAATGGTAATGTTGCGGGTAAACTTGGAACTGATGTTCACATTCCGGGGTAATACCTCTGAATAGGCAGGTACTAAAAGTACGTCGTCGTAAGTTAACCCTTCTCCTACAAATTTGTTGGAATCTAATGACATAGTGGCGTTTAGAATTGAAGTTTATTAACCAATAAAATTGCGCAAAAATAGGAAAATTAAATGGAATACACGCATTGAAATAACATCTAAAATTGAAGTTTTAAACACTATTCTCCACTGCCCCCATGCAAGAGGGTAAGTGTTCCCCTACGGTCAATAGGCTTCCCTTCAGACGATCGATAAGAGATTTCGTAAACATATGCCCCTTCCTGCACCACATCGCCTTTATAGGTACCATCCCAGCCTTCGGCAATGTCGGTGGTTTCGAAGATGAGCTCTCCCCAACGATTAAAGATACGCATGCGATAGGCATCAAAGTCGATGTAACCCGCTACCGGTTGGAAGGTGTTATTAACACCACCAATGATGAACGCATTGGGGATCCATACCTTGGGTTCCTGGTAGGCGCATACTGTATTGGAGTGACTGATTTCAGCAACACCATAGTTGTTAAAACTTTCTACCGCTTCAATGTAGTAGCAAAACTCACCGTCTGCAGTTGTAGTAATCAAGTCGGCCACATCATCTTCGTAATACTGAATGGTTGGCGGTACCGTAACAATAGGCGTAGGATCAAACACACCGCTTACGCTTCGATAGATGTTATAGGCCACAATGTTTCCATCCCACCCGCGGTACGAGCTCCACTGCACAATGTTTAACAACCGGTTTTGATCGGCATATACACGCAGCAGCATGGTGCGGGCATAATTAGAGGTTAAAGCATCGTCGCCACAACTATCCACCACCACCACCTGGTAGTAGTACTCCTGCTCTCCGGGCAATGGTGTAAAGTCGGTGTATTGAATAGGGTTAGGTGCCGAACCTACTGTACCTACTGGCACATACGGTCCTAACTGCTCATCTGCACGCTCAATGCGGTAGTGCGATACCGATGCTGCCGGATCGCCAATAATACGCACAGCAATAGACTCTTCAGACGTTACTGTAGCCACCGATAAGTAGTTAAAGGTGGGCTGTAATGGCCTGTGAATGTAGCGGCAACTTTTATTCGACAACGACTCTTTCCCATCGTTTGAAATGGCTTTTACCACATAACAATAGGTGGAATAAGCATTGATGTTGGTGTGCACAAAATTAGTGTCGTTGGGGGTGTTAACTCCCACCATTACAGGCGTACCACCATTTTCAATGGCATATATTTCGTATTGCAATACTCCTGCGGGCCAATTTATATAACTGTTCCACTCTAAATTTACCTCTTGCGGACAAATATCAAGTGAGTTGGTGAGGTACATGGAACAATGCGGTGTGCCCATAGGGCTGGTATTGGGCGAAGAGGGTACTCCCGACCAACAGCTGTCTATGGCTGCCAGTCCGTAACATTCGCTGAATGCATTGACACTGGAAGTAAGGTGGGTATAAAAGTTATTGTTAATGCCCCACACGGTATCGATGATCACCCAGGCACCACCAATAAGCTGTAAAACAATGTAGCCCTCGGTATCTTGCTCCGGGCTGGGATCCCAGTCGATGGTGGCTAATCCATTTAATGTATCTACACTTACAGCGTTAATGAGTGGTGGTGTAGGGGGCAAAATATCGGAAAACCAATCGCCATCGATAGACGATGCCGACACGCAGCCAGAGCTATCGGCTATTTCAACGCGGTAATTCAACGTATCGGTACAAACACTTATGGTATCGATATAACTTTCATTGCCGTATTGGGTAGAGTCGATTAAAGTCCATACTCCTGGTACTGGATACTCTTGATAAATGTGATACCACCCTGTGGAAGTAGCCACATTGGGACTGGCAATGGGGTTCCAGTTCAGCTCCGCTGTTCCATTGGCTGGGTTGTCTACTTCTAAGAAGATGGTGCGCAAGGTATCTGAAGCAGTTGCCTGCCCTCCATAACAACCCGAGTTTGTGGCCACATAGTAATACACCGAGCCGAGGTGAGCATCGGCTCCAACATGGGTATAGCTGGTGGTGTTGATGTTGGGAATAGTAGTTATTGATGAATAAGGCCCTCCAGGCGATCCAGATACAAATACTTCGTAATTCGTAAACGATCCCATTGGATCTGTGGTAGGCTCCCAACTCAAGGTAACATCGCCATTAGGTGCTACCGAGGCGCAACGCAAATCGGGTGCAGCCACCTGTGGCAATCCTAATACTGTAATAGAAATGGTGGGCATATTTACCCCGGGCGCAGGACAAAAATCGTCGGATACCCTAAATACAAACGTATGTGTAGTACTTTCTGCACTGCATCCGTTGTTGCTGGAAACGTGCGAACAGTCGGTTTGCCAACTGAAGGTGGTAGCAATGCCATTTTGCCCTGATAATGGGATAGGGTCTGATAGCGTGGCACATGGTGGGTTGGGACATCCATTGTTGACATCGTTGAAATTGGCTCCAAACTGGCTTCCAGAAGGTGTTAAAATATTGGTTTGCTGACTACCATCTTGCAATGTTTCGTTGTCGCTGCTGTTAAAGTTAAACACCACCAAATCGCCTGCATACACCGTATCGGCAAAGGAGGTGCCTCCATTAAAGGGGGGCGTAACCACTGGAGGATTATTGGTACCACTGCAACCCAACAGCACTGTTTGCATTTCGCGATATACTTCCGCAATTTTTTGTCCACAACGCCACGACTCCACCTTTACTACCGTTACAAAGTTGCCTTGTGTAAATGAGGTAAACGACACCTCCCCGGTATAAGGGTTCATATTGGCTGGTATGTTGTTGGCATTTTGTGTGGTTCCGGGCAATGGGCTGTTGATGCTATATCCTGCTTCCCACTGTATGGCAGCAGGGTTTACAGGTGGGTTAAACACTCCATTGAGGTTATCCAAAGGGTCTCCCCAGGAATAAGCCAGTGAATCGAGGTCGGGATCGTACGCGTTTTGGTTGTAGCGAAAAGGATACCCGGTACAGGCTACGGTTACTGGTGTTTCGGCAAATTGTGGCGAAGAATCAAAACAAGGCCCGGCATTTTGTCCGTTAAAAGGATACATTACTGCCCGCAATGTGATGCCTGAATTATCGGGGTCAACCAGGTTGTTGATGGCTGCATTGCGAAAAAAGTTATCCCATGTAAAGGCCCAGCCTTGTGCCGGTGGCACTCCTGTAATGGTGATGGGGGCCGATTCAAAAATAAATTCTTCTACCGCTCCCGGCCCTCCTACCCCACAAGTAATGGCTGCAGGGCCTCCTGCTACTTGATTACAAGAGGGCGAAATGTCGGTTTGTGAAATGAGTGTTAAAGCAATGGTATTGATAGACGGGTGATTCCACACCGAAAGTTGTGCCGCATTTGGTCCGGGTACTCCATTGCAGTCGCGGTACACCTTGAGCTTAAAAACATAATCGCCACCACCCTGGCACTCCCATGTAATTTCGCCCCCCATCCAATGGGATGCGTAAGCCATGGAGCTGCACAAAAACAATGCGATTATGAAAAGTCTTTTCAACATAATAAGCGTCGCTTGCAACAGGAACCAGCGACTATCATTCTTAACGAATCACGTCCGTTTAACGGTAAAAACTCAAAAATGTTTTAGTTAAAGACGTTGTTTTTGCGTTTGAGTTGCTTGTTTATTTTATAAACAAAGGAAAATTTGTCTGATGTGGCTCTCTTTATCAACCGTGTTTACCCCTTTCATTACGTTCAGATGGCTTGTAGTGAGCGTGGAGAGGGATTGGGTGATGTGAGGGGCGTGTTAGGGGGATAAAGTGATAAAGGAAATGAGTGATGGAGTGAGTATGTAGTAGTGAAGAGCGAGTGTCTGAGTGTCCGCCTCAGGCGGATGTATCCCTGCCTGACGGCAGGCGGGGAAGACCGAGCGTGAGTGATGTTAGGAGGGAGTATGTAGTGGTGAGTATACAGGAGTTAGTGAGAAGCGAGTGTCTGAGTGTTTTGAGTGAACAGTGTGAACCCAAAAAGTATCGAAGACCGAGCGTGAGTGATGCGAGGAGGGAGTATGCAGAAGGGAGTATACAGGAGTATGCATTAAGATACACGTCTTTGCGATCCGCCTTAGGCGGAGAAGCAAGCTCCCAAGGTGCCTTTGCTGGTGCCACGATAGCTATCGGGGTGCCTGCGCAGGAGTGTTTGTGAGGGGCGAGTGTTTGTGTGGTCGATGAAGGAGAGCATATCCCTGCCCTCGGGCTTCGATACAATCCGCCTCTGGCGGATCACTCTGCCACTCGGGAGATATAGTATGTGAGCGAGTGTCTGAGTGTTTTGGGTGAACAACGTGAACCCAAAAAGTATCGAAGACCGAGCGGGAGGGGGAGTGTGATAAAAGGATGTGGAGGGTGAGCGTGAAGAACTCAGAACAAAAGCATAAAAAAGCCCGGTTCCTCCTGCCCTCACCTATTTGAGGAACCCCAATGGGTATCGGGACAGTACCGGAACCGGGCGATGAGCCTTAACGCAGCTTTCACTTTATAAGACCAATTTTAACTGCGCGTTGCTGTTTTGGGAGTTATGATTCCGCAACAGGCCCTTCGGGGTCGTCATCCAACTCCCCACCAGAGTTGTTGGAGTCGACGTCGTGATCCACGTTGCCCCTGATGCCTTCCCCTTTTTCATCAACTTCCATTGATCCATTGCGCTCAAAACGCTGGGCCAAATCATTGTGAACCGTATCGATTCCCGGGATGTAGCCATTGGCCAACTTCACTTGATGATAGATGGTTAACAAGTCGTCGAACAACTCACTTCCCGCTGCCATCAAGGTATCGTTAATTCCTTCAGCCAATTGGGAGGTGGTAACATTGATGGAATACAAGTTTTCCCACAATTGGTAGCGTTCTTCCAACTTGTTTTGGTCGATAAATCCCGGCAACAATTGCGGGTTTTTCGACACATAACGCATGATTTTTTGGGCAAAACGATGACTTCGTTCCCCCAACTTCACCCCAGTCTGACGTTCGTCGGAATTGAGGTTGATTAAGAACGGCAACAATTGATCTGCCTGTTCCAGGTGCTGCTCGATTGTGTCGCGATCCTGGTCGCTCAACAATCCATTTACTGGTTTTATCATAATTGATAAAGTTTAAGTCGATCCCGTGACCGGGCACACGGAACCTTTGTTTTACAAAAACATCTCTAAACCCTTTGTGCCCGGCAACAAAGGGGTACGGTTATGCGAATACGTCAAAAAGTGAAATGAAAGGCTTAGTCAAACCTTAGCAGTAGGGTTGTAAGAGGTGGGGGTAACAACCAACGCATAACAATGACGAAATTTTCGTGCGAAAGGTTGCTTGGGGTAGTAAAAAAAAACAAGGCGAACACATAAAACACTCATTATCAATAAAATAACATTTAACAAAATGCCCCTTTCCTTTGCCCCTGGTTAACAAAGGGCATGTTAGGGGTGGATGAAGTACCAGAAAATATGCATTAAGGTACGCGTCATTGCGAGCCCGACCTCTTAGAGCGTCGGGGGAAGCAAGCCCCCAAGGCGTCTTTGCTGGTGCCCCGATAGCGATCGGAGCGCCTGCGCAGGAGTGATGTGAGGAGCGAGTGTCTGAGTGTCCGCCTCAGGCGGATGTATCCCTGCCTGACTGCAGGCGGGGAAGACCGAGCGGGAGTGATGTGAGGAGGGAGCATGCAGAAGGGAGTATACAGGAGTATGCATTAAGGTACGCGTCATTGCGAGCCCGACCTCTTAGAGCGTCGGGGGAAGCAAGCCCCCAAGGCGTCTTTGCTGGTGCCCCGATAGCGATCGGAGCGCCTGCGCAGGAGTGATGTGAGGAGCGAGTGTCTGAGTGTCCGCCTCAGGCGGATGTATCCCTGCCTGACGGCAGGCGGGGAAGACCGAGCGGGAGTGATGTGAGGAGGGAGTATATAGTAGGAAGTATACAGGAAATATGCATTAAGGTACGCGTCATTACGAGGAGTCACGCCTAAGGCGGACGACGAAGTAAGCTCCCAAGGTGCCTTTGCTGGTGCCCCGATAGCGATCGGAGCGCCTGCGCAGGAGTGATGTGAGAAGCGAGTGTCTGAGTGTCCGCCTCAGGCGGATGTATCCCTGCCTGACGGCAGGCGGGGAAGACCGAGCGGGAGTGATGTGAGGAGGGAGTATATAGTAGGAAGTATACAGGAAATATGCATTAAGGTACGCGTCATTACGAGGAGTCACGCCTAAGGCGGACGACGAAGTAAGCTCCCAAGGTGCCTTTGCTGGTAATGGACTCCTGCCTACGCAGGAGTGAAAGTCGTGGGTCAACCATGGCACGGTCGTGGGTAAACTATGGCATAGTCATGGGTAAAACATGGCATAGTCGTGGGTAAAACATGGCATAGTCGTGGGTAAAACATGGCATAGTCGTGGGTAAAACATGGCATGGTCGTGGGTAAACTATGGCATGGTCGTGGGTCAACCATGGCATAGTCGTGGGTAAAACATGGCATGGTCGTGGGTAGAACATCACATGGTCGTGGGTAAAGCACGGCATGGCCGTGGGTAAAACATGGCATAGTCGTGGGTCAACCATGGCATAGTCGTGGGTAAAACATGGCATAGTCGTGGGTCAACCATGGCATAGTCGTGGGTAAAACATGGCATGGTCGTGGGTAAACTATGATATGGTCATGGGTAGAACATCACATGGTCATGGGTAAACATTGAAAGCCCATGGGTCAACCATCAACGTTCATGGGTAAACATTGAAAAGTCAATGTTTACCCTACAGCAGATTATACGGTACTTTATTCAATAAAAAGGTTGATTTAGAGGAAAAAATCGCTGATTAAAATTACAGAAATAAATTATTACCAATCAATCGAAAAAATACCATTAAATAAAGAACCAAAGATCCAATAAAATAAATATGAAATATTATTTTTCAGCACCTACCACCACTTCGTACAGCGACTCAGGCGTCAAATATTTATTGGCCAGCTCCAGCAATTGACTGGACGTAGTATTTTGCAACGCTTCCATGTAGGTTAAATAGTAGCCCAGGTCGTTGCCCGAAAGGTTGGCATCTCTGTATCGTTCTGCCAGGGCAAAAGGGCCATCCATATTTTTCAGAAAGCTACCACGCATGTAGTTTTTCACCAACATCAACTCTTCTTCGCTCACTCTTTTCGAGCGCAACAATGCTATTTCCTTGTAGATTTCATGCAGTGCATCCTCGCTGGCATCGCCTTTTACTTCGGTAGAAATTACCATAAAACCAGCATGTTTGAGCGACACCATGGCCGCCCCTACCCCATAGGTATACCCTTTGTCTTCGCGTATATTGGCCATCAAACGCGATCCAAAATACCCCCCTAACACTGTGGTTAACAGCACCATTCCCGGGAAATCAGGATCTGATCGGGTAAACAACGGCCTTCCTATACGAATGGCTGATTGCAAGGCGTCGGCCTTGGGCAAAAAGTGTTTTAGCGTAGGGTGTGGCTCAATGTTATTTTCCTTCAGCACTGGTGGAGCAAGCGGTGCATCAACTGTTTCAAAGGTTTTTTGCACCAGTTGCAATACTGCGTCGTCTACCCTGCCAGCCACTATAATGGTACAACCGTTAAGGGTGTATCGCGCTTTATAAAAACGCTGAATCACCTCCCTGGTAATGTTGTCGTAATCGGCTGCATTGGAGGTAATTCCATACGGATGGCTCCCAAACAACACCTCTGTAAACCGCTTTCTGGCGCGGTAGCCACCTTTTTCCATGTTGAGCGCAAACTTGCGCTGCGCGTTGGCCAGCAACACTTCCAACTCTTTTTCAGGAAACACTGAATCGAGCAGCACCTCTTTTACCAGCGGCAACACATGTTCCAGGTGCTTCTTCATGGAATACAACACTATCGAAGCACTGTCTTTATCGAAATCTGTTTGCAAAAATGCACCGTAGTAATCCACTCGCTCTGCTATTTGCAACGCACTTAATTTTGAAGTCCCCTCGTTCAACATTTGGTTGCAAATGAACGACACCAATGGTTGCTCTTGCGTATAGGTGCCCGCATCAAAAACCCACTCTATTCTCACCACTTCCTGTGTACCTGCATTTATGCCTACCAGGGTGACCCCATTGGCCAGCGGCAGCGTGGTTACCTCAGGCAATTGCACCACGCCAAAATCACCCGATTCAGGTGGTGTTTTTCGATCCAATACATCAATCATAAAAAACTCATAACCAGATAAATGAATAAACTCATTAAAACCAAAAATAGAGATTCACTACTTTGCCTTATAATACAGTGTAGAACTGTTGTTTTTGTCCCACAAAACCCGGGCATACTCCATCATTTCCACACTGGTAATTTGCTGATAATTTTGTATTTCTTCGTTGCATTTTTCAGCACCACCCAACAACTCAAAATGAGCCAAAGTCATGGCTTTATTCAACACACTCATTTCCGAAAACAGCAAGGTAGATTCTACCTTGTTGACCACTTTTTGCAGCTCCTCCTCTTCTACCAATGTGGTTTGCAATTGCATCAACTGCGCTTCAATGGCTGCTTCTGCTTCTTCCATCGTTGTGCCTGGGGTTAGCTTACCCGTTACCACAAACAATCCTTCTTCCATATCGCCTGTTATGTAGGCATTGACCTCGCTAAACAGCCGGGCTTGCTTTACCAGCGCGTTGTGCAATCGCGACGAATTGCCCCTTGATAGGATGTCTGACAACAAGTCGGCAACGTAGTAATTTCGATCTTTACGGCTGCACATATGGTATACCTTGTAAATGGCATCAAACGGCACGTCACGCTCTACCGTAAGCGTTCTTGGGGTAGTTTGTCGGGGCTCCCTGGGCAACTGACGTATGTACTTTGTTTTGCGATCTATAGGGCCAAACCACTTTTCAGCCAGGCGCTTTACTTCATCCAGCGCTACGTTCCCACATATGCTTAGTATGGCATTGGAAGGGTTGTAGTGCTTGAAGAAAAATTGCTTCACGTCTTCGAGCGTAGCTTCTTCAATGTGTGCGATTTCTTTTCCGATAGTAGCCCATTGATAGGGGTGTTGCTGATAAGCCAGCGGACGGAGCAACAACCACACATCTCCATAGGGTTGATTGAGGTAACGCTGCTTGAATTCTTCCACCACCACCTGGCGCTGTACCGACAGGCTTTGCTCACTAAAATCAAGGCTCAACATGCGATCAGACTCCAGCCAAAAGGCGGTTTCTAAGTTACTTAAAGGTAATGTTGAGTAATAATTAGTTATATCATTGGTTGTGAATGCATTATTATCGCCTCCAACTTGTTGCAATGGGGTGTCGTAATTGGGAATATTCACCGATCCTCCGAACATCAAATGCTCGAATAAATGTGCGAAACCAGTACGGTTCGGATCTTCATCTTTTGCCCCTACATCGTACAATAAATTCACTGCTACAATAGGAGTGGATGCATCGCGATGTACCATTACTTTTAACCCATTGTCCAATTCGAATTTGTCGAAATCAATCATGCCCCTGCCCGTGGTTTAAAATGAAAATTGATTGGCTGTTGTCAATTGTTGTCTTGCGGCCCGGTATTCGTCCAACACTTCTGCCACTATTTGTGCGGCAGGTTTAATGGCATCAATGTGCCCTGAAATTTGGCCGATTTCCAGTTCTCCCTCTTCCAGGTCGCCTTCAAACATCCCTTTCTTGGCCCTACCCCGCCCCAGTATCTCTTTCAACTGCTCGGGGGTAGCACAACCGGCATAGGCTGTTTGTACCTGCTGGTAAAATTCGTTTTTGATGAGTCGTACTGGAGTAAGCTCCTTTAATGTTAAACTGGTTTCTCCCTCTTGTGTTTCCACCACTTTGTTTTTGAAATTGATGTGTGCCGACGATTCTTCGGAAGCAACAAATCGGCTTCCCATTTGCACAGCATCAGCGCCCAGGGCCATGGCGGCCAACATACCGCTACCATCACCAATACCGCCTGCAGCAATTAAAGGGATATCAATGGCTTTACGCACCATAGGAATGAGGCACAACGTAGTGGTTTCCTCCCTCCCGTTATGTCCACCGGCTTCAAACCCTTCTGCCACCACAGCATCTACCCCTGCTGCCTGTGCCTTAAGTGCAAACTTCACACTCGATACTACATGCACCACCTTGATGCCGTGCTCTTGCAATACTCCGGTCCACGTTTTAGGGTTTCCGGCCGAAGAAAATACGATGGGTACTTGTGCTTCGATGATGGTTTGCACGTGTTGGTCGATGTCGGGATACAACAATGGAATATTTACTGCAAAAGGCTTGTCGGTAGCCGCTTTACACTTCTTCACCTGTGCTTTCAATACATCGGGATACATCGACCCTGAGCCAATGATCCCCAGTCCACCTGCATTGCTCACAGCTGCAGCCAACTCCCACCCCGAACACCAAATCATGCCGGCTTGTATGATGGGATAATCGATGTTAAAAAGGGTTGTAATTCTGTTTGTCATACCGGTTCGTTTGAGTGGTACGAAAATAAGGATTTAAACCGCTTAAAAAAACCGAACTTTTTGATGCGTTTTATCGTAGAAAATGAGGTCATTATCATCTTTTTGATAGGTTCCATCAATTATTGCAACCCCATTGACAAAGATTTTTTATATTTGTATCTGGTGAAGAAGATTGTGTACATAGCTCTGGCCATGCTGATGAGTGGAACGCTAAATGCTCAGTACAACTGGGATATTGGCGGAAAAATTGGCGCATCCAACTATTTGGGTGAATTTGGTGGTGAGGAAGAAACCCGTAAGGATTTCATTTCCGACATGAAGTTAAGCCAAACCCGCTGGACCTTAGGAGCCTTTGGCCGTTATCGTTTCAACCCTTATGTAGCCCTTAACATTGGGCTAAGCTATATCCGCATTCAAGGTGCCGACAGCCTTTCTACCAACAGAGGGCGTGTTGGAAGAAACCTCCACTTTAAGAACGACATGTTTGAACTTACAGCACGTGCTGAAGGTTATTTCTATTCTACCAACGACTTAGGAGGAAAAGGGCGTTACCGTACCGACATGCGTATGTTTGCCTTTTTTGGCATTGGTGGATTGTACCACAATCCCAAAGCAAAATTGGGCAGTACCTGGTATGCTTTGCGTCCGTTAAAAACTGAGGGAGTGAGCTACAACAAGCTTACCATGGTTATTCCTGCCGGTTTAGGCATCAACATCACTTTTAGAAGAAAGCACCGCATCGGATTGGAAATGGGTTGGCGTACTACCTTCACCGATTACCTCGACGATGCCAGCACAAGCTATATTGATCCTAGTGAATTGGAAGGCCCCATTGCAATAGCATTGGCCAACCGTTACGACGAAGCCTACCACCGCGATCCGGATGCTATTCCTCATGCGGCTAACTACGAACCAGGCGAAAAGCGTGGCGACCCTACTCACAACGACAGCTACCTTACCACTGTATTCACCTACAGCTATGTAATTCGAGGACGCAGTAACTTCTACCGTCAGAAGTATGGTTGGTTAACCAACCGACGAAGAAGAGGCCGTCGCTCTCGTGCCAAATTCTAATTCAACTTATTTCTTGAAAAACTGCCCTAATTTAGACAAGGGCTTGCGAATAAAGGTTAAAGCTCCGGGCTTTAATCCATTCATTTTCCACGCCAACCGATCTTCTTTGTTGGCCTTAATGCGATTGCTGAACGATACATTGCTTTGTCCACCTACCCTCATCTTAGTGATGACACGAGGCAAATAAGCCACAGGCACTTCATGCTTGTGTAAGAACCGCAACATGAGTTCGTAGTCGGCAGAGGTATTCAGGGTGGTGTTATAGACCCCTAGCGTGTCGTACAGCGCCTTTTTCACAAAAAACGTAGGATGGGGAGGCATCCACCCTTTTAAGAAGGCTCCGGGCTTGTAATGGCCCGATTCCCACCTGCGGGTCACCTTTTCAGGATCATCTTTGTCTACATATACCAAATCGGCATAAATGGCATCTGCTGCCCCCAATTGCTGTATTACATCTGTAATGACCTGATCGTCGGCATAAAAATCGTCGGAGTTCAATATGCCTACAAGTGTTCCTTGTGCTTGAGCAATGCCTTTGTTCATGGCATCGTAAATGCCGTTGTCTTTTTCGGAAATAATGGTAGCAATACGCTCTTTGTAGCGTGCTACAATGTGCATCGTATCGTCGGTAGAGCCTCCATCAACAATGATGTAGTCGATATCAGGGTGCTTTTGTGCCAATACCGATTGAATGGTATCTTCAATGGTAGCAGCACTGTTGTAGCAAATGGTAATGATCGAAACTTTCATTGTATTACCCTGTCTCTTGCTTTTGTAGCAGGGTTGCCCTGGTAAATGGTATACGCATCAAGGTTGGTTACTGCTACTGAATTTACTGACAAAATAGCATGGCTGTGGCAAACTACTCCGGGGCATACCACTGCATGTGCGCCAATCCATACCCCTTCTTCTAGCGTAATGTGCTGCACCATGAGGTCGAAGGTTTCTTTTTTGTAGTTGTGATTTCCACAAAGCAGCATGGCTCCTTGAGAAAGACAACAATGGTCGCCAATCTCCACATCTCCCAGGTTGTCAATCCATACCTGCTCGCCAATCCACACATGATCGCCAATTTTCAATTTCCAGGGGTATTTAATGTTTACCCGGGGCTTGATGCGCACCCCCTTCCCCACTTGAGCACCAAACATACGCAACAACCCTACCTTCAACCCACTAAATGGCATCATAGGATTGAGGAAGAAACATACATTGGTGAAGTACCAGAAAAAACGGCTTGCCGCACTGCCTGGGTTGTACCAGGAGTTGTTGTATTTCGACAGGTCTGTTTTTTGTTGCTCCATGGAGGTAAAATTAGCCATTTAGAAATAATTGCTTGTTCAAGGTCACAGCTTCTTCTGCCAACGCTACTGCCGCACCAAACATGAAGGCCGCATTGCTCCATGTTTCGTAGGTGGTTTGATCCATTGCACAACAGTGATCTATTGCCGCTGCAAATGGCTGCTTGTTATTCAAGGGCAAGTCAAAACCCAACTTGTTTTTCTCTAAGTTAGTCCATGGCGTTTGATCGCTGATGATCACCGGTATAGAAGCTACGAAGCTCTCCAGGATGATGTGGCCAAAGTTTTCTCCCCGGGTTGGCATCCATAAAAAATGATACTGCTGTAGCGTTTCCTCCACCAGGCTACTATCAATACTCCCTTTGTACTGCACCACAATGTTTTGTGGCAACTGCTCTATCACAGCCTTACATTCATTCCAATACGTTTCGCTGTATATAGAGCCATACAAATCAAATTGAATGTTGCCTTTGCAGTGTTTCAACACTTCCAACGCATAAAGGGTATTTTTCTCCGGTGCTATGCGCGCCATACTCACCAGTCGCAGTGCCCCTGCTTCCTTATTGGGTTGAAAACGCTGTATGTCGTCATATTTTCGGGGTAGGTTGGGCGCCACCTTAACCTGGGCACGGCCTATCGCCTTGCGAATGTCTACTGCCTCATCAATATTGGTAGCATGAAAAGTGATGTTTTTGTACAGTCCGGTAAGTTGAGCCACTGCTAAAAACAATTTCTTCTTGGTTTTCTTAACGTTGATGGCACTAGGAGCAAACATCCCTCTGGCCGCTACCACAATGGGTTTGCCAGTTTTCTTGAGCAGTCGCAACGGAAGTATGGAAAAGAGGGGCGAATAAATGCCATTGATGTAGGCCACATCAAACGGTGTATTTGCAATGAGTTCTTGCAACCCCGCTTTGTTCACCTTATCGTTCGATAGGTAGTAGATGTGTGCACCATGCACCTGGTTCCATGCATTGCTTTCAACGCCTTCATAAGGCTGATCTTCACAGTAGTCGGTATTGCGTGTTACGATGTAAAAGTCTAACGCATCGTTGAGGTGCGCCACCAGGTTGGCACACGAACGAACAGGACCACCAGCCTTGTAGCCCGGTAAATACCAATCGATAAACACCAATACCTTAGTCTTCAATTTGCTGCTGTTTTAGCCAGTTTTCCAGTACAATGAGGTACCAAATGCGCGACCATGTAACACGCGGATCGTCTTTTAAGAACCGCTCCCACAGCCGCATTACTTCTGCTGCATTAAATGCACTGCGTTGCGACAATGCCTGTAAATGCGCTTCGGCAAAGTCGCGCAATTCTTGTTTGAGCCAGTTGCTCCACGGAAAGGTGAATCCCATCTTTGGCCGGTCGTATACTTCCCTGGGAATTAAATCACCGGTCGACTCCAACAACAACTGCTTAGGGATATGGGGATATTTCAATTGATCCGACACCCCAAATACATACTCCATCAACTCGTGATCCAGGAAGGGTACCCGTACCTCTAACGCATGTGCCATGCTCATTTGATCGGTATCGCGCAACAATACATTTTGCAGGTAGGTGTTGATTTCAAGGAACGACACCTTGCTCAGCAACGGCAGCCCATACCCTCTTCCACCAACATCCATCGCTTCGTGCGCAATTTGAAACACCTTGTTTTCAGGCAACGTTTTGCGCTTCAATACTTTCAATATTTCATGGTCCATCAATACCTGCCGCGACAACGGATAGGTATAATCGATGTACATATAGTCTAACCGCAACAAAGCAGCAATTTTATCCGACGCCACCGAAGGTTTGAAGGTTTTTAACAAGCCTCCTCCCATTTTGCGCACTTGTACCGGAAAGCTGGTAAGCCACCGCTTTTCTTCCAGTTTCACCGAACGTTTAAAGATATCGTATCCGGCAAAAAGCTCATCGCCTCCCAATCCCGACAGTGCCATAGTGATGCCTGCTGCTTTCGTTACTTTAGAAACTACATAGGTGTTAGGGCCATCTCCACTCGGATGGTCCATGGCAGCCAACGCATCGGGCACCAATTCCAAAAAGTCGTTCGGTGTTAAGCGTATTTCGTGATGATCGGTATTGAACTTTTGAGCAATGATATTGGCATAACGCGCTTCGCTAAAGGCTTCTTCATCAAATGTAACGGAAAAGGTATTCACCTTTTTGCTGGCCACTTCACTCATCAGTCCTACAATAACGCTCGAATCGATGCCTCCTGAGAGGAACGCTCCAAAGGGCACATCAGCCACCAGCCTACGTTCTACCGATTCCATCAACAACCGGTGAATGTTCGATTTAATGTCTTGAGGTGGAACGTGGTCCAATCCTTTTTGCACCGAATGGGTAATGTCCCAGTACTTTTCCACCAAAAATTCGTTGTCGCTCACCAGCACATAATGCCCCGGCATGAGCATCAACACATCTTCTACCAGTGTTTTGGGAGCGTGCACAGTTTGGTAGCGCAAATAGTCTACCAACCCTTCATGGTTTAGTTTTCGGGGCACCATGCCGCTGCTCAATAGTGCGCGTAATTCGGAAGAAAAGACCACCGAATCGTTGTTGTGGTAGTAATAAAGTGGCTTGATGCCCACCCGATCGCGTGCAATAAGCAGCTGTCGCTCTTGTGCATCCCACAGAGCAAAGGCAAACATGCCATTGAATTCTTGTAAACAGGCCCTCCCCCATTGCTGGTATGCTGCCAGCACCACTTCCGTATCGGTATTGGTGGTGAAATGATAATCGGTTAGTCGTGCCTTAATCGACTGGTAGTTGTACAATTCACCGTTGTAGGTGAGGGTGTATCGTCCATCGGCACTGGTAATGGGCTGCTGCCCTGCTGCCGATAAGTCGATGATCGACAACCGCTTATGTCCCAGCACCACATTCTCGCCCATCCACACATTTTCGTCGTCAGGACCCCGGTGTGCCAGGGCTTTGTTCATGGCTTCCACCATCTCCCTGGGTTGGTTCACCTGCTCCAGTCCATATATGCCATTAATGCCACACATTATACTTGCATTAAAGTGTTGACCCACGTTTGTGGGGTGAGTGTTTTTGCTATTGCTACGCTTTTTTGCCCCATGGTCACCAATGCTTCATCGGATTGTTGCATGATGTTGGTCATTGCAGCTTTCAGTGCTTCCACATTGCCTGCCGCATAGCGATATCCATTTTCACCGGGCGCCAAAAATTTTGTTTCTGCTCCTACCTTGTCGCTACAAATTAACGGGAAGCCTGCTGCCGCATACTCGTGCACCACAACTCCCCAGGGTTCGAAATGACTGGGCAACACAAACACTCCGGTGTCTTTAATGTAAGGCCCCAGGTCTTCGGGCTGTACAAACCCCAGGTGCTTTATTTTAGGATGCTGGGGTGCTTCTTGTTCTAATTCGCCAGTTCCAATGCACCACAACTCCCAATCGTTGGCATCGTGATCCAATGCCATAAATGCCTGCCACAAGTCTTTAATGCCTTTAAACGCTACATAACGCCCTACATAAATAAAACGGTGCGGGAAACGAACCTCTTTTTCGGCCTTGTACTGTTCGTAGTGTTGTTGAAACAAATCAACATCGGCCGAATAAAACCCTGTAAGCAAGTGTTTGCCTTCATACCCCAGCTTCTTCGCAAATGGCACCTGCGGAGCGCCCGGCACCCAGGCATGCGAAAAGTATTTGCGTACCAGCAAAGGACTTAACAACGTGGCCATTTGCTGCTTCAAACCTCCCTCCCATTGGTTGTCGAACCCTACAATGGTGGACACCTTGCCTTTGTATTGCTTGCAAATTTTTAAGTAGTCCTTATCCACCCATCCACTGCTATAGATCACATCGGGATTGATGTTCGCTACCAATTGCTGCAATGTTTCAAGGGTATAACCTTCTTTAGAATAGATATTCAACTGGTCGGTAAACTCAAACTGAAAAGGGGCTTCTTTATTCACTGGCCAACGTACAATGTGAACTTCTACCTCTTCTGTCAACAGTTGCTCCACGCAAGCCAAAAAGTAGCCTGCTAGTTCGGTATATAGAAACAGTATGCGCTTTTTCGAACTCAACCGTTAAGATTTGTTTCGTTTGAATCGCTTTTTCATTTGCTTGAACCCCAACAACAATAGGATGCACCATAGTACACCGTACCAAAAATAACGATGGGTAACCGTATTGTATACCCACAAGGGTATTAGCTTGTAATTAATGCCTTCATCAGCAGTAGCTTTGCCACTGGTCCAAAAGTTGAGGTTATAAGTGGTTACTGCTTGCAACGATTGCCCGGTAAGGCTAAAAGGTTCCATGGTAACTGCTCCATTGCTCACCTTCAACTTCAAGATGGCATCGCGCTTTAAGTTGCGAATGGCAGTAGCCAGGTAATGGATGTTGGTGCCTTCTACCTTGTGGTAAAAGAACGATACCGGTGCCTTTCCTCCCATGGAGCCACCAAACCAATAGATGTTGGCCTTGCTCTGTGCTTCTTCCAACAAAGGCAATACCGTAGTCGCAAAGTTATTGCCCACTGCCGACTGGGTGTTGCCTTCAAATACGTTTTCCATCTCCGGGTAGGCTTCGGTCCATAACGGGCGGTGTGCAAATACAAAGATGTTTTTTCGGTCCGAAGCGATAGCATCGTTGAGTTGCTGCTTTAAAAATTCCAATTGAGCGCCTTCAATATCACCGTTGTCCTCCTCCGTATCGAGCAAAATAAATTGGTCTTGATGGTAATTAAATGCCATCCAGGTATCGCCATAGTTTTCGCGGTAAAGGGTGCCCGATACATCGTGGTTGCCCACCGCATTGAACAGCGGCATTTCCAATTGAGGAAACAAAATGCGCTCGTAGGTAGGAATTTCTTTGTTGATGTCTAAAAACAAATCGCCCAAACAGATCATGAAGGCTGCATCGCTGTTGTTGATGGTATCGAGGTTACCTAGCAAAGTAGCGGCAGGGAAGCCCGAAAGGTCGGCCGAACCGCCATAAAAGTGCCCGCCTACAAAAAAGGTATAGCTGTTGGTAGAGTCTGGTGCAATGGCCAGCCCATTGAAAGGAGAAGTGGGCTGCGCTACTGCGCTTGCGCCATAGCAAAGGGCGATGATGTAGAGGAACCGTTTCATATCATTGCTGCGATTCAATGGTTTTTCCATCAATGATGATGCGCGATTGTTTGTCGTAATCGTATAGCATGTCTACCGCTTCGTGTTCAAATCCATTTACCTTCAGTACTGCCCCATCGTACAATTTCCCTTTGCGGTAAGCGCGCAATCCTTTTTTGCTTTGTTTTACTGTAAGTTGATCGATGGTTACACTGGCATGGTCTTTACTCACCACTCCTGTGTTGCTACCATGCACTGCAATGGCATTGCCTTTCAACGTACCGTTTTCGCGAATCAGTACTCCTTTATCTACCCCGCTTATTTGCGCGTTGGCAATGCTTACATGGCTTCCACGCAAGTTAACCCCATCGTTGCCACATTGGTGAATGACCAGCTGCGATGCGTTGCCGGTGATGTAATCGCCTTTCCAGGCGGTACCTGCCAGTTGTTCGAAAAGCACGTTGTTCAACTCCACTTTTGTTTGTAGGGTACGCAGTGCCATGGCAGCTCCCATATGTTCGAACCTACAATGGTTCATCCTTAAAGGAGAGTTGTAAAAGGAAACTGCGGCATTAAAGCCAAAAGTACCTCTGGCAGGCGATTGCAGTTGACGAAAGATCACCTGTTCCAGTATCGACACACCAGTAGTATTCAACACCATTACTCCCTGTCCGGTAGAATCGCTAGAGGTCACCACAATAGGAATGTCTTCGTGTCCCTTCCAATGGATGGGTGCATGGGAAATGATGGCTGCCGAATCGTTGAGCACCAATACCACTCCTGCTTCGGCCTTTAAGGTATACCCTGCCGGAACGATCATATCGCGATTTATCACCCACTCGCCTGCTTTGATCCTAATGGTTTGGGTAGTATCGTCGATGTAAAGGCATTCAAATTCTTGAATATTGGGAGCAGCGATGGCGTAGTTGTTGGCATAATGGTCTTCTTCCAAATAAGGATAAGGGAATACCTCAACAGCATGCTGCTGTGTACCTCCAGGCAATTGGTAATGCAAGGCAATGTCATCGCCTTCATGCACTGCTACAGGCAGCGGAATGGCAGTATGTTGTACCGCTGTGCCAGGCAATTTGGGCGCTACAATAATGGGAGAAAGTGCCACCAACGAATCGTTGATGCTTGCTCCAGTAATGGCTACTGGCAATGCAGCAATGCTTCCCACTTTTAGCATGGTGGTGTCTCCCTCTGTTTCCATAAATGCGTGAAAGGCACGAGGAATATCGAGGATGGCATTGATGTGCTCCTGGTTTTTATAATAGGTAGCATTGGTGTAATCTTTATACGGAAACTCGCTGTACAGGATAGACAGGTTATGTTGCAATGTAGTATCAATGTCTTGAAAAAATGCATCCAGATAAGCTTTATCAGCTATACGTTCCAACGATTGCACATAGGCACTAAAGAAGTCGTTGTCGCTAAACAAGGCACGGTGGTAGTCGCTGTGTACTCCTGGCGCGTATTTATAACTTCCTCCAATGCGGTCAATTTCATGTACCCCAAAGCTCTCGTACCCCACTGGCTCCAGCTTCTGAATGACGGGATTGTAGTAAAACTTCACATCGCTCCAGTCGAGGCTATGATGCCCTCCAACCAGGTCGATGATGGCATGCATACGCGCCATCTTCTCCACTTCAAACACTTCGCTAGCCGTTAGCTTTCCACGCCTAAACCCATCCATCATCAACTGGGCATTAACAAAATGGTTCAATAACACGGAGTCTTTTTCTACCTCCCCTTTGGTAAAGGGCTCGAGGTGTGCCGATTGGTAACGGGCATACTCTTCAATGATGCGTATACGATCCAATTCATGAATACGGTGTACCCAATACATGGCTGGGTTAAACCGTACAATAGGGCCATGCAAGCGTTGGTTGTCTTCCAACAACTCCTGCCCAAAGTGTTCTTCCATGGCATAAATACCAAGGTCGTTACCATTGAGGGTAACGTTGATGAACTGGTAACGCAAGGCTACCACCCCTTCGCGCTTTAACAATTGATGAAAAATCCATTCGTGAATGTAATTCCTTGTACCAGGGTGTTGCAACGAAACACGCGACATGCCCATTAGGCCATGCCCTTTTTTCATCTTTACCCGAAACGACCATTTTTCACCTTCAAGGTGGTCGGTCATGTGCCCTTTAAGCCTTATTTCTGCCTTAATGGTTTTGTTGTTGTGGGTAATTTCTGCCTTCACATAGTTATCGCCATCATTGGTCATGATGCCTCTATCCAATGCTTGTTGGCGCCGATCTACCAACTTTTGATACGCTTCATCGCTGATTTGAATGGCAATGCTTTCTGCTGCTTCAGCATCGCTATCGGCATAATTGGAGCCCGTAGTAAACAAGAAACTAAAGAGTCCATCGTAGCCTTTTTCCTTTACCTTTTTATCGGCATAGTATCCTCCTGCCAGTAGTGCCACCAGCAAGAATAAAGTGATGCGAATCCTTCTTTTTCTTTTCGATCTATTTGCCATGCAACAACCCGTTGAACGGGATAAAAATAGTTAATTATTAAGCCCTACTCCCGCTTCACTCAATTTCGATTCCACATGTTTATGAACATAGGGGTACAATGCCTCTTTCAGCTTTTTTTGTCCTGCTGCGTTAAGGTGAATGTTATCGCGGTAATGGGTGGCATCAAATGCATGCTCTAACCCCAATATGTAGTTAATTCCATTGCTTTCAAGCGTAGCTATGATTTGTTGGCCATCAGCATTGTAGCTCCCGTTTTCTACCTCTTCCTGCTCGGGATGTAGGTATACCAGCAAGTCGATGTCGTGCTGTTGGGTGTATTGGTAAAACTGATCCCAGCCGGGGTTTACTGCCGAATCGTCAAAACCATCGAGGTAGGCATATTCATCTTCACTGCCTGCAATTTTGGGCCACACATAGCGAAAAAAACCATCGGTAAGCGCCAACATTGGTTTTTCGCCCGGCCAACTGGGGTGCTTGCCCACCACTTTTCTAAAATGCCTGTTGTCGTGTAAGTCGTGGCTACTGAATACCAATACCATCATGGAAGCATCGAAATGGCCATGCTTGTTGATATAGGCAAACGCATTGTCGGGACCCCAGCTGCCAGCAGAGATGTTCAATACTCGTGTATTCGGTGCCCATTCCTGTAAATCTTGCTCCATCATGGTAGTGGCCAGGCTATCCTGGTCTACATGGTTGCCTCCATTGATGATGGAATCTCCAATTTTAAGCACTCGAGTCTTATCGTTGTCAGACAAAGGAGCACTGCGCATGGAGTATTCATTGGTACGAATAACATTGCCAAACCTGGTGGCTTCCTGGTTGGGGGCAAAGATGTATTCGTAATCGTCGTCTTCAATGTATATGGGCATGTCGCCCAACCCCAACACAAACCGCCCTGCCAGTTCGCCCGCTACAGCCAATATTAGTAATATGATGATGAGTTTCTTAAGCCGTTTCATAGCGTAGTTTTGGAGCCGTTGTTTCTTCTTCTTCCTCTTCTTCTACCACCGCAGGAATAAATTCTTCTTCCGACAACAGTGTAATGATGATTAGAAAAAGAATGGTAAAGGGGTTTAAGCTGGCTGCCAACCAGGGCTCGAACATAACAGAGAACATTATCACAATCATAGCCGGTATGGCATAGCGCGAATTCTTCGCTCCTTTAAGGAACAATAAGAAAAAGGAACGGAAATAGGCCAGCAAGCCGATAAGTCCTGTGTTCAGCCATAATATAAGGTAGGTATTGTGCACTCCTCCCTGATGCCCTAAACGGGAAAGAAAGAAGTAGTTACTACGCATCAAGTGCTCATCGTAGGCAATGCCACGTCCCAGGAAAAATTGGTGTTGGATGTTTTCCCAGGCAAAGGCCCAGGCAATGTATCGCCCCGATCCACGCTCCAACGTTTCCAGCCGAAAGAACTCTTCCAGTCCGAGGAAAATAATGATTTCAATAAAGTTGTTGGTAATGATTTCTGCCAACATGGCCGCTGCCACAAACACGATGAATCCAATGAATGGCGACATCTTAAAGAACCGCGAAAACCCAACAAACATGGCAATACACAAGATGGCATTTCGCGATCCACACTTAATGGCTGCAAACAGGAAAATAGCATAAATAAGGCGTACCTCCCACTTGCTAAAAAGCTTGTCGTAATGCTTATGTACAATAAGAAACAGTGCAAAGGTGAGGATCAGAAATACCCCTAACCCATTAGGGTTTCCAAATACGCCCCGCAACCTATCGCCATGTGAGAACGCATATTCGTAGTCGAAAATCAACAATAAATACCCTCCTGCAATAATGGTTACCACGAAATAAACCAACTCTTTAAAGAACAACGCTCCTTTTTCGCGATAAATCAAGGTTACGTAGTTGGGTACAGTAATGAACAACAGGATGTACGACAATGTTTTTTGCGCGCTGGTGGCAATGGTTTGCGAGTACATCAATGCAATGATGGCGACAAAGAAAAAAGGAATGAACTTGACAAAGATGCGGTTGAAAGGCTTGAATTTATGCCGATCCATGTAAAAGAATGCAGCAAGCATTACAATGTAAATGTTCTTGATGCTCTTGGCCCAAACCAGCGGTCCCCATACTCTTATAGGAAAAGTAAATTCTTCAATAAGGTTATCAGACAGTATTAATATGAAGAAGAAGCCGAGAAAGATCTCGAAGTATTTGTTCTTCAATTTTAACAACAACAAGGTAAGGGGCAATAAAAGGAAAATGGCAGGACCGCCATACACGCCTACCACAAACCAGGTCAAAAACAGCATCGAAAGCTGGAAGTTCTTCTTCAATATGTACTGCCAACTATAGGTCATTGATACTGTTCGAGGTATTGCTGTAAATGTTGTTCTACTTTTGCTCCACGCTGTTGAGCAAACATGCGCATGGCTTCAATGTTTGCTTCCCATGCTTCTATCGATCCTATTTTTCGCCAGCGATCAATATGAAACGGCATTTCTTCCAACAAGCTGCTTCTGGCTTGTTCGATGTGTTGAAGCAATGTGGTACTGCTCAATGTTCCATTCAACAATTGTGTTAACCTACTTGTAAACAGCTGCTTGAATTCTGTGTTTTTCATCAAGGCGGTAAACAGCTTACCAGTAGCTGAGGGCGATGTTTTTAACCGTTGAAACAGGTCGATATCTTCCGACCCGGGGTTGTAGCCAAAGCTATAATCCATGTCGTTGATGATCCAACGCCACTGGCCGTTGGGGTTCGAACGCCAAAACTTTACGTTGTTGTTGGGCCAGTCGCTGTTGCAAAAAAACGTTTCAATTGCAATGTAATCGGCAAAACTTTGGAGGTCGATCGCATCTTTAACACGCTGGTAAGCCCTGGAATCAGACAAGTTGTTATTGGCTACAAAACCCATGAGGTTCCTAAAGTCTTCTCCGTCGCGTGCTTTGCCATGATTCACATCGCCACTATTTTCAAGGATGGCCAACTTGTTTTTATTGTAATTGTATTTGTCGGAAAAGTAATTGGCATCCATGCGTTCCCGTAAATTGTGAATGCCCCAATATTCGCCATTGAAATACACCACTACCGGTTGGTAGTCTTGTGTTTCCACTTCGCTACCTTTTACGATGGCATGGATCAATGCATCCCTAAACATGGTTTTGTCCCAGTCGTTTCCTGAATTACGCAACAGCATACGGCTGTAGTGTTGCTTGTTCGGTCCTTGCATCAAGTTCCCGTTGCGGGCATAAAGTCGTAACGACTTTTGGGGGAAGGCTCGGGTAGCATTGCCATTGATGCGCACTCCTACTTCTGTTTGCATGGTAGCATCAGCAGCAATGTATTGCAGTTGTGCAGTACGTTCCCATGCCGCCCCACGCTGATGGTAGTTCGCTGGATAAAACCACCAGGGTTTATTGAAGTTGGCACTTACATCAAATTGCCCCATCCCTATTACATAAATGCCCTTTTTGTCGCTAAAGAAGTCGTTTTCATCAAATACCAACGATACCACCGGAAGGGTTCGCGTTGCTATTGAGGACACATAGACATGTGTTGTTTCATCGCTGTACTTCCCATTTTTATAAGTAACCGCACGCACTACATTAATTTTCCCAAAAGGTTGAAGCGGCGACTTCCAACGGGGAGATGTGCTGACGTTCATTAAGGGAGATGCCCCACACTTTTTGTGGCTTATCGTAAAGGGATCTTCGTATTTATCGGAGCTGGCTGAAGGAACAGCACCATCGCAAGTGTAGTAAATTTCAGCTTCGGGATCGTTGGTGGTTAGCTGTAACTCAAAATCGTTTTCATACCTGCCGCTGGTTTGCGAAAATACCGGAGGGGCAAGCGTTTCGTCTACCACTTTCGTTGTTGGCGATGCTTCACCCACCCAAAACGACCAAAGTGCCAGTAGCAACAATGCACCGGAACATACCAATAATATGTTTTTTCCTTGCAAGGGAGACTATTTGGTGGGGTTATGGTGAAAAACAACCAGGGCCTTTGGGTGTATCGATTTTACCTCATTACGCACTTTATCGAAAGTAGCCAATTCTTTTACATCTATAGAAAAGGTAACGAGGTATTCCGATCCTTCTGCGTAATGCAATACCTGTACCCGTTGACTGTATTGTTTTAATGCTACTGTAAGCTCTTTGAGTTGAAGTGCCTCATCCAGCGAAATTTCAACCTTGTACTGTGCCGCAAAATGTTTGACACTCGATCGGCTCACCACCACAATAAGCAGTGCCGCTATTACAAAAGCAATGGCAGTAAGTATGGTATGCCCTACCCCACAACCAAAACCAATGGCCAGGGTAAGCATAAGGTACGATAGCTCCTCGGTATCTTTCAGTCGCTTACCCGTACCTGCCAATATCAATACCCCTACCACTATAATAGAAAGGGTAATGGATGCTTTGGCAATGGCCACCATAAAAGCCACGCTTACAGCTATCGTTACCAACGTACGGGCAAACTTTCGCTTATCTTTATCAGAACTTCCAAACTTTACATAAAGCTTGCTCAATATCAACGCCAACACGGCAGCCAACAAGAGTGCTACCAAAAAATTAGGGATGTCGGAAATTGAGAATCCCGCCAACTGATCTGCAATAAATGCCTTGATCGCCTTCATAATTAACACTTACATGGTTTGTAACACCGGCAAATTTATAACATTCAATCAATGTTGCTCTACCCTCATACGCAAGAATGGCAATTGTGTTCGCTAATTGGTGATAATTCATTGATAACCGGTCTATTTATTCCAATATTCTTAAATTGCGGGTCAATTCAAAAAATAGTGAACATGGATCGAATTTTGGTTACAGGTGGAGCAGGCTTTATTGGAAGCCATTTGGTAAAGAAGTTGGTGGAAGAAGGCAATGAGGTAGTTGTTGCAGATATTCTTTTGCGCGGCAATAAAATTGAGAAAGATATTTTAAACAACATTGAGTTCCACAAAGCCGATGTGCGCGACCGGGAGTTGATGCTCAAATTGAGCAAAGGGTGTTCACAAATTTTTCACTTCTCTGCTGTGCTTGGAGTGGATGTGGTGGCCGACAATCCTGTGGAGACCATGGACACCGAGGTGATTGGCATGCAAAACATAGCGGATGCAGCCATGACCCATAGCGTAGAAAAAATTATTTATGCTTCTACCAGTGGAGTATACGGGCATTCGGCCATTGAAAAGAGTTTTAAGGAAAACATTCAACTCGACCCTACCACCAGTTACGCCATTGCCAAGCGTTACAACGAAATTTACCTGGCAGCACTACACGAAGAAAAAGGATTGGAATCCACTTCGCTGCGGTTCTTTAATGTATATGGTAAGTCGCAAGACAACCGCATGGTTACTCCTCGCTTTTTTGAGCAGGCCATGAACAACAAGCCCATTACTGTTTTTGGTGATGGCCAGCAAACGCGTGATTTCACTTACATCGATGACACCATTTATTCTTGTTTGGAGTTGTCAAAGAAAGCCTCTGGTTGTGAAATCTACAACATTGCTAACGAAGAAGAATCGACCATCCTTGAATTGGCCGAAACCATCTTATCAGTAACCGGCTCACAATCGGAGATCAACTTCATTGCGGCTCCCAAGAAACGTTACGACTATGAGGTAAAACGCAGGTTCGGGAATTCCGACAAGCTTTTTTCAGCCATCAACTACAAACCCAATACCAGCTTGCGCAGCGGATTGGAATTGGTGTATCAACAACTGAGAAAGGATTAGAAAATCTGCCGTTTCGTGTAAAATTTGCGGGCATCCATCTTTTATTTCGTAAATTTATGTGCTGTAACCGTTGTTGATTTATGCAGTTCTTCAAAGCGTTATTGTTCTCATTCCTTTTATTACTGACAGCTCCTGCTCTGTGGGCACAACTAAAGGTAGTTGGAGGCACCACCGTGCATGTAAACAACAACACTATAGTTACCGCCAATGCTGCCTCAAGCAACTTGTTTGAAATAGAAGCCAACGCTACTGTAATTAATGATGGCATTATTATTTTGGGCGACTCCGTTACCTTAAGTGAGCAAAATGGATTCCCCATTGATGGCAATGGTTATGAGCAAGCTACACGGTCGTATGCCGGTGCGCTTACTGCTGAAAACATTGCCGGCCTCGGGTTCGAAATTACTACCAGTGCCTTGCTGGGCACTTCAACCGTGCGACGCGGACACCTTACCTCCAACAATGGAGGGGCACAAAGCATTGAACGTTGGTATACCTTTGCTACTGGCAATGTGGTGGCGATGGATGCCAACCTTGTTTTTCATTACGACCAAACAGAGGTAAACACCCCATACGAGCAAGAACTGATGCTGTATCATAGCATCGACTCCGGCATCACCTGGTTCAACTATGGCGGCACTACCAACACTACTGCCAATACTATTGCTGCAAGCAACATCGACAGTGCGTTATTTCTCACGGCCTTCCCTACCCGGTGGGAGCCCAGCATCATAAGCACAGGCCCTTATTGTACAGGAGATACCATTAAAGTAGGCATTAGTATTGATGGTTTATTCAATCCGGGCAATGAATTTATTCTGGTACTATCGGACGAAACGGGAAGCTTTGCGAACCCTACTCATCTTGATACCATTGCTTTGCCTGACACCCTTCTTTGTGGTGTACTGCCTCAAAGCTTGTTAACAGGCAGCAATTATGCCCTGCAAATTATTTCGAGCAGCCCGTCGGGCACTACCGCCCCTTTCGGTACATTTACCATCAACCAGGGACCAGCTGTTCCAACCATTATACAAAATGCCAACCTTCTTACTTCAAGCGTGATGGGCAATGCCTATCAATGGTATTTGAACGGAAACCCCATTGGTGGAGCTACCAACCAAAGCCATACTGCCATTCAAGATGGCGTGTACCAGGTAGAAGTATTTGATACTGGAACCGGCTGTTCTACCATTTCCGATACATTGAATGTTACCGGAGTAGGCATACAAGCTCTTGTTCATACCATTAATTTTAACATGTACCCCAATCCTGCTACCAATCAGGTTACTGTAGTATTTGGATTGAACCAGGTGGTAGTACAGGTGATGAACCTTCAGGGCAAGGTGATACAAGAACAACAAGTAAATCAACAAAACTATACACAACTGAATGTAGGTGCCCTGGCACCTGGTATGTACATGGTTCGTGTAATGAATAAAAATAAAAGTGGCGTTCAACGTTTGATGGTACAGTGAGTAAGCTGAAAAAAATACCGGGAAAGCTCAACAAGCTACAGCAGCATTATGTGAATAAGGCCATTGACATGAATCTGTTGAAGGGCGACACCAATTACCAACGGTATATGATTGTGTGCCGATCGCGGGTAGGCTCTAACTTATTGGTAAGCTTGCTCAACTCACACCCCGATGCAGTATGTTATGCCGAAATCTTTGGCGACATTACTTCTGGCATTGGCGGAAGCTTTCAAGGAAGCACTGCTCCGGCCATTGCATTAAGAGAGCAACAACCGGTAGATTATGTAGAACAATACATTTACCGCAAATACCCTAAAGGAATTAAAGCGGCAGGATTCAAAATATTCTACTATCATGCACGCACCGATCAATGGGAAAAAGTTTGGGATTACTTTAAAAGCATTCCCGATTTAAAGATCATTCATTTAAAACGCGACAATCAGTTGAAAGTGCATTTATCGAGAAAGATTGCTGCAAAAACGAACAAGTGGATGGCCAACGGTGCGCAAACTGCTGTAGAAGATAAAGCAGTAGAATTGGTAAAGGAAGATTGCATCAAAGACTTTGAGACTACCGAAAACTGGCAAGCGTGGGTGCACGAGTTTTTTGCCGACCATCCCATTCTCGATGTTCAATACAACGATTTGGTAAAGGACAGGCAGGCCACTATGAATAAAATTACCGACTTTATTGGCTTAAACAGGGCCACCCTAAAATCGGAGGTACGCAAACAAAACAAGGAACACCTGTCGGATTTAATTACCAATTACACCACATTAAAAAAAGAATTTGAAGGCACCCGATGGGCCGGTTATTTTGAAGAATGAAACAACTTATTACCATAGCACTATTGTGTTGCAGCGTTGTTGCACTTGCCCAGGTAGAAGCTACCGAAAAGGTAATTATGACAGGCAACACGACAGCCGACCGACAGGTACGCGGATTGGCCACCCCGGTCGACTCATCTGCAGCGGTTAATGTAGCTACTGTGCAAGATGGTACATTGAGTTATGCCGTTGCTACGGGCACCAACAATTTAACGGTAGCACTTACCCCTGCCCTCAACCAGTACCAGGCAGGCACAGTAATTAACTTCAAAGCCAGCAACAACAGTTCAGGAGCCACTACATTAAATGTAAATGGGCTCGGTGCTATCTCTATTAAGAAGGCGGTAACGGAAGACCTTGACTCGTTAGACATTAGAACCGGACAGTTGGTAAGCGTAATTTACGACGGCATCAATTTTCAACTGCTTTCGGCCGTAAACAAAAGCTGCCCCAACGGATTTATTAAAGTAAGTGCCCGCTACTGCATCGACAGTGCCCCACGCGATTCGCTGAATTACTGGGATGCCAACCAGTTGTGCCAGGACATGGGAGCAAAGCTATGCTCGTGGTCGGAATGGATTCATGTATGCTTTGACGCCACCAACCTGGGGGCTACCGATATGGGCAACTTTGAAGAATGGGTAGACTCGGCCGCCAACACTACCGGCTCGGGAGGACAGGCCAAAACAGCCGGTTATAAATTTACAACAGTAACTTACGGATGCGACCAAAGTGGCTATGGGCATCCACAAAATACGACAAGGCGGTTTCGCTGCTGTTATTTACGATGAAACAATGGTTCACCATAGTATTGTGTATGTGTACCCTGGGGTTGGTTGCCCAGGTCGACATCGATCATGCATTGCAATTTAAATCGGCCACTGATTCGCTGAATCAGCTGGAACAGGTAGGCGCCCCCTCGGCACTGGACCATGCCATCAATGTACTGACCTATCAAAATGGCACAGTAGTGCACGCCACTGCTACTGGCAACGACACACTGATTGTTAACTTCACCCCTGCCCCAACAGCGTATGCAGAAGGAATGAAGTTGTTTGTATCGAGTACAGGAAACAATAGCCTTGCCGGTCATATCAATGTGAACGGACTGGGACTGGTAGGTATCTATAAACATGCTACCGACACACTCGACTCGTTGGATATACGAGCAGGAAAATTGCTTACCATTGTATACGACGGTGCCAATTTCCAGCTTCAAAATCCGGCAACAAAAGCCTGTCCTAATGGCTTCACCAGTGTGAACGACGATTATTGCATCAATACCGACGACAATGGTAGTGTGGTTACCTTTTGGGAAGCTGCTGCATGGTGTGCTGATCAAAATGCCAAACTGTGTTCGTGGGGACAATGGTATTACGCCTGCCAAAAAAGTGGGTTGGGTTTGGTAAACATGACCAACAATTGGGAATGGATTGATGCTGGACAAAATCATACCGATGCCGCTGCTATGGCAGGAGCAGGAGGAAATTGCCAACAAGAGCAATCGCTAAGTATATTAAGCATAGGTTCAAACGTATTTGCCAGATGTTGTTATCAGAAATGAAGCAGTTAACCATCATATTGAGCTTGTTTGTTACGCCACTGATGGCGCAGGTGGAGGTAGATAAACCCATCCAGTTCAATGGAGCTACCAATGCCGACAAGCAAGTTACTGGACTTCGTGCTCCTGATCATGCCGGTGATGCTGTCAACGCCTCATCAGTGCAATATGGCACCATGATTTTTGGTACTGCCACAGGTACCAACATCTTGAACGTTAACATCAATCCTCCTGTTACTGCTTACCAGGCTGGCATGTCGTTCAACATCATGTGCCCCAACAGCAATACTGGTGCCATGCAAATAAACATCAACGGACTTGGAGCTGTACCCCTGAAAAAGGAAGTTACGCTCGACCTCGACTCTGCGGATATCTATCCCAACCAGGTAATTAGTATAATTTATGATGGCAGCAATTTTCAACTGTTGAGTCAGCTTAATAAACGGTGTCCTAGTGGCTTTGTAAGTGCCAGTGCCAATTATTGTATTGAAACTGATGAACGTGCTACCGATACGTTTTGGAATGCAGTGGTTTCCTGCCACGATAGCAATGCTAGATTATGCTCCTGGGGCGAATGGTACCATGCCTGTCAAAATACCGGACTGGGCCTGAACAACATGACCAACAACTATGAGTTTGTAGATGCTCCTGCCAACTCTAACATTATTGTACGCATTGCCGGAGCAGGCACTTGTAAAATTCGTGGCGACAGCTTCACCACAGCAGCCCGTCCTTTCCGCTGCTGTTATTCAAAATAATATGCGGTATTGGTTGATGCTTATTGCGCTTGTGTTGGTTGGCCATGGTCAGGCACAAACCACACTTCGCGGCACCCTTCCCGATTGCAATTTTCCTCAGCTTTATGTTCATGCGTTTTACGGCATGCACATCGTACACACCGATACTGTACCGTTGCGCAATGGTACATTTACCTACTACACCCCTCAAGAAGAAGGTTACTACCGGGTGGCCTTTAACGACACCAATTATGTAGACCTTATTCTATCGCCAGACGTGCCTACTGCAATTCAACTCACAGGCACCAAACTTAAAGAAATTGTCATCGAGCAATCGGAAGAAAACCGTTTGCTGTTCAACTTCAAAGCATACAAAAAAGACATAGACCATCGATTGCGTAACATCGACGTGCAACTGTCTTTTTTAGTGGAAACCGATACTTTGTACCATGCTTTGCTGGCGCTGAAGGAAGTGGTAAACAATGAGTTTTACACCTATGCCAATAAGGTATTTAAAGATCATCCTAACACCTACTTCACTGCTACTACCCGTCCTTTCATACACGTTAAAAACGATTGCGGTTACGCCACTCAACACGCTGAAATGCCTCGCGATAAATATGTTAAAAAGCATTTCTTCGATGCCATTGACTTTAGCAATCCAGCCCTTACCCGCACTACCCTACTGCCCAACATTTATATGAAATACTTTGAGGGCCATGTACAGTACAACGAATTTGGGTTTAAACAGGCGATAGACATTATCTTGAATAAAGCCAGTGCCAACAATGAAGTGTACGACCTTACCCTGGCCTACCTTATGGAGCTGTTCGACAAAGTGGGGCCAAAGATTATTTTTGAGCACATTGTAGAAAACTACTACCGCAACGAATCGTGCTTTGAGCATTTTCAGGATGCCTCGTTTGTGTTCAATGCAGAGGCCTACCGCAAACTGCGCATTGGTAGCATTGCCCCCGATATGGCTATTCCTAATGCCAAAGGACAAATAAAAACACTGAGTGAGGTGGCCTATCACCATCAACTTACGCTTGTATTCTTTTGGTCGTCGCATTGTTCTTTTTGCAAGGCCACCATCCCTGAGCTAAAAAAAACATACGCTGCTTATAAAGACAAAGGGTTTGAAATTTATGCGGTATCGCTCGACGATGACCCTACTGCCTGGAAAAGCGCCATTGCTGAATACGACCTGGAATGGATCAATGTATCGAGCGTGCAAGGCTGGAAAGCTGAAGAGGTCAATACCTTTTTGATCAGCAAAACCCCTACCCTATACTTGTTGGATCGCGAACGTACCATTAAAGGAAAAAATCTCCAGGCCGATACGGTGGAGCTTTTATTGCGCCATTCGCTCGAATAGCGCCATGTGTCGCTCTGCCACCTTTTGCCAGGTAAACCGTTCGGCCACACGCTGGTATGATTGTTCTGACAGCTTGTTCTTCTCCATTGCAGGCAATGCTACCAATGCCTTGATGGCCTCTTTCAATTGCCCTATATTATTTGAATCAATCAGGTAACCGTTTTGCTTGTCAACCAACTCCGATGTTGCTCCTGTATCAGATACGATGATGGGCAGGTAATGGCTCATAGCTTCTAATACTACAGTGGGCATACCTTCAAACAAGGTAGGGAAAACAAACGCATCGGAAGTGGTATACAGTTCTTTCAACTGTTCATCAGATACAAAACCCAGGTAGTGCACATTGTTGTATTGGTGGTTAGTGGTGTAGTGTTCAAACAATGGTCCTTTTCCACCAAGGTGGTATTGTAGTTGGTCGTACCCTTCTTCATTCAACTGGCGAATGGCCTCTATTAAAATGTGGATGCCCTTGTTGGAAGCAAAACGAGAAACGAACAACAGTTTTAAGGGCTCGTTGGCATCTGGCTTTTGCTTCATCACCACCCCTTCAGGCAGATTAACAGCATTGGGCAATACCACTACTTCAGCGTTACGCACTTCCGCATTTAAAATATCGGTGAGGTAGCCACCAAGTGCTACCACTGCTGCCGACTGCGAAAATATTTTCCGAAATACTTTTTTAAATGGCAGTGCTATGAGCTTGTCTTTGATGCCCATGGCCTGGAAAGGTTCCAGCCCGTGAGGGTTGACAATCAATCTTGAGGTAAACGCATCGGCTTTGTACCATACCGATAGTCCTTGCGAATAAATCAAATGTTCGGGGTACTGCTGCAAGGCTTCGTATATCCTTTGGGAATAAGCCTTGCATTCTTTGAGGTAGTTGTTGTTTTCATCGATGCCCTTGAGCTTTACCTCTTCAATGCCCAATGCAGCATCAAATACGTTTTCTTCATGAGGGTGCATCACCACCAACTCCACCTCATGATGTGTAGCCAATGCCTCAATCAGTAACCTTGAATGCCGTTGCATACCTCCCACTGCGTGGGGAAAAATGCCATCGGTACAAAAAACTACTTTTACGCTCAATGGATGTTGATTAATGTTTTGATGCCTTCGTCGATGCCCCATTCGGGTTGCCAGCCAGTGGCTTCTTTCAGCTTACTTACATCTGCCAGCAAGTGCATGCGATCAGTTTTACGTACACGAGCAGGGTCCACCTCAACGGTAATCTTTTCGCCCAACTGCCGTTCAAATGCCTCTACGATTTCTGTCACCGAATATTCAATGCCACGTCCAAGGTTAAACGTATCCTTAGTGATGGTCTCTTTTTCCATTAGCAAACGTACCGCCCGTGCCATGTCGTAGGTATGAATAAAATCGCGTTTAGGGGTGAGGTTCCCTAAATGAATGGTGCGCTGCCCCGCATTGATTTGATCTTGTATTTCAGGAATGAGGTGCGGATTGGTTTCGTTGGGGCCAAATGCATTGAAGAACCGGCAGATGACCGTTGATATTCCTGAATCTAAATGAAACTCATTCGACAGTCGTTCGCCTGCCAATTTAGAAAGGCCATAAATGTCAAGCGGCCCTACCGCATGTGTTTCTGTTACTGCATCGTCGTAAATAGGATATACCGCTGCTGTAGAAGCAAAAAACACTTTCTCGAGTCCTGTTACCTGCTTTGCAGCATCCAATACGTTGATGGTGCCCTGTATATTGATGTTGGCCGATTCAAATGGGTGTTGGTTGCAATAAGGGATAAAGTGAATGGCTGCCAGATGAATGATCCACTGGGGCTGTATAGCTCCCATCAATTCCATCATCTTTTCCCGATCGCGAATGTCTTCTTCAAAGAAGTGGTCGTCGTCAATAGCAATAAAGTCGCGATTACCAAACGAGAGGTTGTCGATCACATAAATGTCGTGTTGGTGCGCTTGCAGCTCTTTAATTACTGCCGATCCAATGAATCCTGCCCCTCCTGTAATCACTATCTTCTTTGACATAGGCTAGCTCAATTTACTCACAATAGTTTGGTAGGTTGTCTTCAACGCTTCTTTGGTGAAGTTGCTTTGGGCTAAGGTAAATAATTCTTGCTTTTTCGCGTAATCTATTTGATGAAGTTCAACGGTTCCTTTATCAACTTCTATAATCACACCGCAAGCATTGTTTTTTACAAATTCTGAATAATCGCCAATGTGTGGCGAAATGAGTACCGATAGCCCGGCATGTAAGTACTCGGCAAATTTGGTGGGCGAAGCCACCTGGTTGGTTACGGTATTGTTGCGCAACAAAATGCCGTAGTCGCAAGCGCTCAGCATGCCATGTACCTGCTCGGGTGCCAGCCATGCTTTCTTCACCCGGTCGGGAAACTGCTGGTAGGCTTGCAGCGATTCCAAAGCTACTTGTGCTAAAAACAGCATCTTTACCCGGTCGTTTTGCTGCAGTTGTTCCAACAAAAAACGATCTACCGCTTCCATCGATTGCCAACCAGCCACTGAGCCCGAGTATACCAATACAATGTCGTTGGGATCATACCCTTGTTCAGCACGTATTTCTTGCAACTCCTCAGCACTGTAAAATGTGTTGCGGCTATTACTGCTCAGCGTGCAGGGGATCACAAAATTATTGTTAGGAGTTAACCCATATTCCTGTTTCCAATGGTTGATCAATTGGTGCGATACCGCAATGCGATAATCGCTGTTGGCGAGTGCTTCGCGCTCTACCACACTAATGTCTTCATGAATCAGGCCTGTATTGAGGTATTCTTTAAATTCGGCAGCATAGGCCCCACGGGCATCCATCAGTACTTTATTGAGCTTTCCCTGTTGCTTCAATTGCAACGCCAAATGGGTCGCAAACGGACCGCGCGCCATCACACTTTTGTGCTTACCCAACGCCCATTTCAACCAAAATACATTCTTCTTCCAGTTGTGGTGCTTAGGCACCATGGGCAGCACTGTGGCATTGGCATAGTGTGCTTTTATCCACTTGCGGTGTTTGAAATACCCTCGTACCGATACTAACGCTACCAACTTCACATCCGCCTCCAACGTCTTTAGGTAGTTGCATACATCAGCCACCTGGCTGTAATATACGCCCGATGGCAAGTCGTTGTACGTCAGGTAAATCATAGCACTCGATGCAGGATCTCTATAATTCTTTCGGTCGATTTCCCGTCCCAATGAGGAGGGATTTGTCCTTGTTTAAAGGTATTGTTTTCGATGGAGGCTACCTTGTTCTTGATCACCTCTACATCAAACGGCACAATTTCGTTGGTACCCAATGTAATGGTTACCGGGCGTTCGGTATTGGGGCGCAAGGTAAGGCAAGGCACCTGTCTAAAGGTACTTTCCTCCTGTATACCACCGCTGTCGGTTAAGATGAATTTACAATGCGCAATAAGATGCTGAAAGGCAAAGTAACCCAATGGCTCGGTAAGTACAATTTTTGGATTGTTCTTGAGTGCGCCCTCAAGTCCAAAATCCTCAAACCGCTTCATGGTACGCGGATGGATAGGGAACACCAGTGTTTGGTGGGCAGTAACATAATCGATCAGCTCCAGCAACTTTTCCAACCCTTCTTTATGATCCACCGTAGCAGGGCGGTGCATGGTCATCAACACATATTCGCCCTTGTTTACTCCATAGCGTTGCAATACGTCTGAGCGGTCAATGTCGTTGGTAAAGGCTACCAGGGTATCAATCATGGTGTTGCCCACAAAGTAAATGTTCTCTTCTTGTTTCCCTTCCGCAATCAAGTGGTCGTAGCCGCTTTGCTCGGTCACAAAAAACAAGTTGGTGATTTGATCGGTAAGGATGCGGTTGATTTCTTCGGGCATACCACGATCAAAGCTGCGCAGTCCACTTTCGAGGTGAGCCAGCTTAATGCCCAATTTATTGCCAGTAAGCGCTGCTGCAAAGGTAGAGTTCACATCGCCTACTACCATTAACAAGTCGGGTTGGTAGGTAGTGATTACCTTTTCCAACCCCAACATGATTTCAGCCATTTGTGCGTTGGCAGAGTTCTTAGAAATGTTTAGGAAGAAATCAGGTGTAAGGTTAAACTGCTGGAAGAATACGTCAGCCATCTTATCGTCGTAATGCTGGCCGGTGTGCACAATCTTTACTTCTACCCCACCATGGGCAGCTGCTGCACGTTTAAACTGGGTTACTTTAATGAAGTTGGGACGGGTGCCCACAACGATGAGTATTTTTTTCTCCGCCATACAAGCTCTGTTCAAGACCTAACAAATTTAATCATTCAGTTGTGTTCCCCATGGTTTATTTGACGAAATGTTGGTGAGCATGGGTGAAAGGAGCGATATGAAGGGGAATGTACTATTGTTGGTAGTATGTAAAGACCGTGGAAGGAGGCTGTTTCCCACCATATCATTACATTGTGCGGTGTCATGAATTTGTGCCTGGCTGCGCTAAGCACAACCAGATACTTTAAAGTGTTTATTTTAATTGACTGAATAGCATTTTGTCAAACATGCGATCGCTCAACCATCTCCTTAAAAACAGCATGGGCTTAGCCATCTTGCCTCCCGCATATCGCGTTTTAGGACGCTTACTATCAATGGCCTTTGCAATAATATTGGCAATAATGGTAGGTGAGGTAGAAGGGCTGTTGTCGTAAAACTTATCCGTACTGCTTGCAATGGTAGTTGCCATTTTTTCATAAGCACCTCCTTTTGATCGATCGAGCATGGGTTGGGTCATAACATCTCCAAATTCAGTTACAATCGCTCCCGGCTCTACAATAACCACATCAATGCCAAACTGCTGCACTTCTATTCGCAAGCAATCGCTCCAACCTTCCAGGGCATGCTTGGTGGCATGATACCACGCTCCAAGGGGAGTGTATATTTTTCCACCTACAGAAGATATGTTAATGATTTTACCACTTTTTTGAGCACGCATATGTGGCAGTACTTCCCTGGTGATTTGTGCCAGCCCAAAGATGTTGACATCAAATTGACGGCGAGCATTTTCCATGCTGACATCTTCAACTGAACCGTAAACGGCATAACCAGCGTTGTTTACCAACACATCTATCCTGCCTTGTTCTTCCACAATTTGCTTCACTCCAGCAACAACTTGCCGCTCATCCGTTACATCCATGGCAATGACATGTCCTCCTGCATCAACAAGATCCTGCATCTTTTTTAAACGACGTGCTGCACCGTATACAATATGCCCCGCTTTTATTAATTGTATGGCAGTTACCTTTCCCATCCCTGAAGAGGCTCCTGTAATTAAGATTACTTTTTTCATAACTGTTTTTTTAATGATCAATTCTATGCCACAAAGTAATGGCCTGATTCTATGTTTTGTAAACACCTATTACCGAATGAAAAACACATTTTACGGATGTGTAAGAAAAACCCTTTCATTGTTAAAAATACCTCGCCATCAAGGTGTTATGTGAATTCAATTCAGATTCAACGCTCTATATTGTTGAGGGGATTTCCCAGTTTGTTGTTTAAACATACGGCTGAAATAATGGGGGTAGTTAAATCCTAAATCGTAAGCTATTTCACTGACATTACTTTCAGAATTTAACAGCATGGTTTTGGCACGATCTACCACAAATGCATTGATGTGCTCCTTGGTGTTTTTCCCGGTTTCCTTTTTCAATAAATCACCCAGGTAATTGGCTGAAAGGTTCACCTTATCGGCCAGGTACTCGGTAGAAGGCGTGCCAGATTCCAATTGAAGATTGTCTTCGTAATAGCTTTTGATGAGCTGTTCTACATGGCTTACCACATCTTTATGGTGGTGGGCACGGGTATGAAACTGGCGCTCGTAAAAGCGGTTGCAGTAATTCAACAACAACTCAATGTTCGATACCAGTAATCCCTGGCTGTGGGCATCAATGTTTTGTTCCAACTCGTATTGTATCTTTTCAATGCAATCGTTCAATATGCCTTCTTCCTTTTTCGAAAGGTGCAACGCTTCATGCACATCGTAAGAGAAAAAGTGGTATCCACCAATGTTTTCTCCCAATTGATACGGGCGAATTAAATCGGGATGAAAAAACAACATCCACCCATTTGCTGTTTGAGTTTCCTTGCTGGAAGAGGTCACCTGATTGGGGCCTACAAACGTGAGCACCCCTTCTTCAAAGTCGTAATGATTGCGGCCATATTGCATGCCACAATCAGCATCTTTGAGCATGATCAGGTAAAAGTTGCCGGTAGTTTTCTGGCCCAATAGCTCTTCGGGCACTGTCATTTTCGATACATCAATAACACTTACCAATGGATGTTTGGGTTCTTCGCACTGCAATATGCGATGTATTTGGCTGAGCGACTCTATGCGTAGGATGTCTGACATAACAAAATCGGTTGTAAAATTATTATGCTACAAAGGTAAACACCATCACCCTTTCGGGTGAACACTGCTAGAGCCATTGCTAACACTTTTTACAGATTGAGTACTTAAAGTTTACTACAGAATTTTTCCGGTAGGAGTAAAAAACTTACTTCTTCAACAATTCCACTAACCTATCCGCTACAGCATCAGAAGCATAAGCCTGGTAGTTGTATTCCGAATCAAAGACGAGTGTTTTCTGCTGAAAAGCTTCCAGCATTTCCAACAGTTTGGCTATATATGTGTTGGGGTTTAGGGCATAGCCAATGTGGTGTTCTTCCACATAGGTGCCCAATAGGCCTTCTTGCGAAAATACAGCCAATGGTTTTTGCATGGGTATATATTCTGCAAACTTGGTGATGTGGTAGTCTTTCACATGGTCGGGTAAAAAGATCATCAACACATTACCACTGCTCATGGCCCGGAAGTAATCGTTAACCGGCACCGGTGCTTCAAAGCGAATGGCCTCTACTTGTGCTTCTGCTACCTTTTGCTGCAAACGCGGTGCATTGGTATAAAACACCAAGTCGAGCAACGCATAGGCATCGGGCTGCTCTTGCTTTAATTGTTGTAAGGCTTCCAGCAGCGGATCAAACAGTGTATCAATGTCCACCAACTCAATAGTACCACCAAAAACCAGCTGCAATTTTCCTGTTGGTTCAGCACGAATGATGCGGTAATTATCTTCATCATAAGCATGGGGCAGCGTAATAAACTTAGAAGCGGGTTGATCTTGGTAATCACAAGCCAAACGACTGGTCATTGGTGCTACTGGTGTGGTTACATAATCGGCATGCTCTGCTACATAACGTTCCATCATCTTTTCATAGGCCATGCGTTCGGGTTCCAAATCGGCATAGCCGTATACAATGCCATCTGTCCATGGATCGCGCAGGTCGCAAACTACATTAAGATTGGGGTGTTGCTCTTTAAGTTGAGCCGTGTAATAAAGCATGCTAAAAGGAGCACCATTGGCCAATACGTTGTTGATGTTGTGTGCTTGAATCAGCTTGTTTGCCAACTTTTTTACCGGTTGCTCTAAAAAAATGGCTTTGTCGTAAATGGTGCCTTTGTATACCTTTTTCAGCATCTTAATATGCATTCGATATTTCACCTTCTCCAACCAGTTTTTGGGACCTATCAGCACCTCTCTCGGATAAGGGTTACGCAGGTAATGCACCTTGATGTTGGGACGATCAATATCGCTGGTCCACAGCGATTCCTCTTTAAAAGGGTTCATGACAGCAATCACATGAATGTCGTATCCTTTTTTAGCCAACGCCTTCACCATCTTTGTCCACCGCCTCGATCCAACACCAGGGTATGGAGGAAAATGAAAAGCTATAACGAGCAATGTTTCCATGTTAAGGCAACAGTTTTTCTTGCTGTAGTTCTTGAATTAATCGGGTGTTAAAGATATGCACTCCTGCCTGATTTAAGTGGTTGTGGTCGAAAAAATGATCGTGATTATTCAACGAGTGATTGTGGGTGTAATCTTTATAGGGCAAATGATACTTACGGGTCAACCTTTCTACCAACCGATTAAACTGAGCATGCTTTTGCGCATTGATCGTGGATGGTGCTGGATGGTTAACGACCACAGCATTGATGCCGTTTTCTTTGATGTATCGAAACAGCTTTTCCATGTAACACACCTGTAACTCGTTGGCCTCTAACAGGGTATCGACAGAGGGTTTTACAACAGTCGCTAACGAATCGGTGTTTTCCGAAAAGCCCTGCCCCACATAGGCATCGTCGGTGTATAAGAGGGGTTTGTTTTTGCTGAACATCCGCAATAAATACATGTTTATGGCTCGAATGTCTTTTAAGGCCATAGTCATGTCTAAAGCAGCCCTGTTGGAAGTAATGTTTTGCACCAGGTCGGAAGTGGCTTCCATGCCATCGCTTTCTACTGGTATTTCAAAAACATCGACAATTAACAGCTTGCAATTGTTAGGATGTACGTATTGTTTGGCGAGGTAATAAGAATTGAGCAACGATTGTGCACTGGTACCCAGGTTAAAAGTGCGGTAGCCATTGGCTTCAAAAATACGCGGGTCGTACCCTCTGTAGGCGTGGGAAGAGCCTAGTACAAGTACATCGTATGATGCTGTTTCATCAAACTCCTCGTATTTTTGGAAGGTAGCTCCTCCTTTCCAATGGTAAGCTTCTGAGGTGCGGTAAATAAGGGGAATGCCTCCATGCTCTACCGTACTCAATACCCAAAACGATCCCATGTACAAGGCTAAAGCTACCGTTGCAAATACTACTCCCTGTATGAAAAATCGTTTCAACATATTAGAATTGGAAATAAATAAATTCAATTTCACCAAAATGGCCAAACAACATAATCATGGTAAAGATGACCGCATACAGTCCGTAATTGATCCACGATCGTTGAATGGTGTATTGCTTTTTTATGAGCTTATCCATGAGCGGGTCGGCCACTAAAAACAGGAGTAGTATGCCCATAGAGATGGCAAAGTAGCTTGCTCCTACTTCATTTACCAGCCCCATTAACACGCTCTTATTCCAGTCACCGCCAACTATTTTTTGCAGCACTTCAAAGGCATCGCTTACATGGTTGGCCCTAAAAAACACCCATGCCAGTAATACCAGGTGGAAGGTGAGTAAAATGCGCCACCATTGCCCTTTCTTTGGGGCTTTATTGTCGCCCAATAAAATGCCCCCAACCAGGTAAAGGCCGTGCAGTGCCCCCCAAATAATAAAGGTCCAATTGGCACCATGCCAAAAACCACTGACCACAAATACAATAAAGAGATTGTAATACCATCGCCACCGCACCACTTTATTGCCCCCTAACGGAATATAGAGGTAGTCGCGAAACCAGGTAGAGAGCGAAATGTGCCAGCGGCTCCAAAATTCGCGGATGGATCGCGACAGGTAGGGTACCTTAAAGTTATCCATCAGGTCGTAGCCCATCACCTTGGCGGCACCAATGGCAATGTCGGAATAGCCCGAGAAATCGCAATAAATTTGTATGGCAAAACAATAGGTAGCCAGCAACAAGGTACTGCCTTCATAGCTGCCTGTATCGTTGTATGCCATGTTTACAATAACCGCCAACCGGTCGGCAATCACAATTTTCTTAAACAGCCCCCACAGCATTTGCTTGAGTCCTTCCTTTACCCGCTCATCGTGAAAATGAAAAGCGGTACCGAATTGCGGCAGTAATCTACTGGCCCGTTCTATAGGTCCCGCCACCAATTGGGGGAAAAACGATACGTATAAAGCAAACTTGCCGAGGTGTTTCTCCGCTTTCATGCCCCGGTATACATCAATGGAGTAGGAAAGGGTTTGGAAAGTGTAGAACGAGATACCAACGGGCAATAACAGTTTGAGTGCATTGAATTCAACGTCGCTGCCCATGGCATTGGCCACATCCACAACATTGCTATAAAAGAAATCGGAATATTTAAACACCGCCAATATGCCCAGGTTACTGCACAACGATAAGATGAGCCACTTTTTACGTTGTGCCCTTTCCAGCAGGGCTTCCATGCGCAAGGCAGCATAATAATCGACCAGCGTAGATCCTGCCAATAATAAGGCATACTCCATTTTCCACGACATGTAAAAGAAGTAGCTGGCAGCCAATAGCAATACCCACCGGAACCTGAATGGCAGCAGGAAGTACATGATGACCACCACCGGGAAAAAGATCAGAAATTCGAAGGAATTGAACAGCATGGCTAACTGGTTAGTGCTTCGGCAAATTTGGCAAAATTAACATCAGCATTGAAATGATTACTCCACCATGTTTTTACCTGCTGGCGGTTGGCCATAGTGTTTTTATTGCTGTGCTTAAAGTCGGTGATTTGCTGCGCCACCGTGGCATCGTTAAAATCGTTGGGCAACAACACTCCTGTGTGTTCATTTACAATTTCTCCAATACCTCCTGCATCGGTACCCATAGCAGGAATACCAAAGCTAATCGCTTCCTGAATGGCTACGGGAGCTCCTCCCTCGCTGCTGCTCAAGTGCATGAACAAATGAATAGTAGTGGTTTGGTACAACGTTATTACCTCGGCATTGGAGAGCCTTCCCTTAAACTCGCAAGTGATGTGCTCGGGCAATTGTGCTGCTTGCTCCTGCAACGCCTCCATGCCTGCTCCATCGCCAATGTGTATCCACCGCACCGGAAATTGAAGGTGCTGCAAAATGTCCACCATGCGCTCTACCCGTTTAATGGGAATGATGTTGGAACATGAAGCAATGGTAAACACTTTCTCTTCAAAAGGCCCGATACCCTGGTCGTATACCCCTGAGTAGTACAACACATTTTTTTCTTTGAAGTCGTGTTGCATCATATAATTATAACCTGCCTTAGAAATGTGAAAGGCATGGCGCACATGTTTCATGTTGTACCACCTGAAAGGCACATAACCATCTCTGCGATCATTGAACAAATCGAACCCATGGAATTTAAAGTCGTAATGACTGATGACCCCTTGTTGTTTCAACAACGAAAATATAAGTGCCCCTTCGTTTTGCCATGCCGCATAACATATAGGTGTGTTGATGCACTGTTCAATGTGCTTTTTCAACAGCTGTGCCCGGTAAATACTTTGACCAATAATACTGTTGATTTCACGCTTTTTCTTGCGCATGGTGCTCTTGTTACCGGCATGTTTAAGTTCATCGCGCAAAATGCTGGTGATGGTGAGTAGGTTGCTGAGGTACACCCCTTTTTGTACCGAAGCAGGGGCTTGCCAAAGGTCGTTCATTACTTGTGCGTTGGCAGGTAACCACCGTTGATCTCCTTGTGGTTTTACCAATGGAAATACTTTGATTTCATTACACAAAGGCTCCAATGCCTTCAACTCTTTTTGCAACCAATCTTCTCCATGCCCAAACGGATAGGCTACAGTAATGAGGAAAAGGGTTTTATGGGAAGTAGGTACCATTATTTTGCTCTGCCCAACAGGCGGTTGATCCGGTATTTGCGGTAATAGGTTACGTGCTCACGCTTCTTTTGTTTCGAGCAATTAAAATAGGCATTTACCAAAGCACTACCGTATGGTGGCAACTTGTAAAACAAACTGTCCCACGCCTTGTTGAGGTATTGCTCAAAGTTCTTTGTTGGAAACAAATGGCGTTCGCTATTAATGGCGCGCAATCGCTCCAACCACACTTTAAACTTTTGGACGTTGGTAGCAGTAAGCCCGTAATCAAAGTCTTTGGTTACAAAGTGGTGCAGCTGCAATTCTTCGTCGCTCACTTCAATGCCCAACTCGTTAAAAAAGAAACGAAATACATTATCGCGTATTTCTTTACGATTGAATCGTTCGTCATGAGCAATGTTTTGCTCACCCCTGCGGTAATGCAATACAATTTCTGGTACATTGCCGAATTGCGTTACTGTGCGCAACTTAAACCACAACACACGATCTTCGCCAATGTATTGGCTTACATCACCATAGTTGATGTTGTGATCCACCAATACTGATTTACGAATGATGGATGCGCCCTGGCAAATGGGTACTGTAAATAAAAAAGAAGCTTGTGCCTCATCGTTGGTAAGGGGGTAATTCCATACATTGTTATCGGCACCAAAGCATTGCACCTGTCCCGAGCATACGCCCACTTCAGGATGAACATCCATGTAAGCTACCTGCACTTCAATCCTATTGTTAGGCGACCAGTCGTCGGCATCCAACCGCACAAGGTATTCGCCTTGTGCCATTTGTATGGCTTTGTTCATGGTGCCTCCCGGCCCCAGGTTTTGCTCGTTTTGCTCCAACCGTATGCGTGGGTCGTTGTAGCCTTGCATAATTCCCAGGCTGTCATCGGTAGAGCAATCATCGATCAGCAACAACTCGAAATCGGTATACGTTTGCCCCAAGATCGAGTCGATGGCTTCCTTTAAATAAGGGGCTTTGTTGTACACCGGCATGATAACAGTAACACGCATGGGGTAAAGGTAAGAAAACAGGGGAATAGTAACAGCAGTTGAATGCATGCTATGGAAAGGTAATGTCAGCTGGTTTTCTTGCGCTTCCTACTCTTCAATAAGTTATTATCTTTAAGCCCATGCGCTGCTTCAACCCTTACCTTGATGTTCGTTCGTTAGGTGCTTTTCGCATAGTATTAGGGGCAGTCCTCATCCTCGACTTGTTATTCTACAAACTACCGGTACACGAAGTGTTTTACAGCAATCAAGGCATCTTCGATCCAGCAACTGTAGATGCCGTTATTCAACATGATCCTACTCGTTGGTGGTATAACCTAGGGCTGTTATCCTTCATCCAATCGCCAGGAGGTGTGGTAATGGTGTTTACTTTTACCCTGATTTGCTACAGTTGTTTTACCCTGGGCATCCGCACCCGTTGGTTTGGTATCCTTTCGTTTGTATTGCTTTGGAGTATTCACCAACGCAACCCAATGGTGGTAAGCGGTCCTGATGAGTTGCTCATTAACCTATTATTCGTTGGGTTATTTTTACCGCTCGATCAGCGATTTTCATGGACACGCTCAAGACCCGAAATGAAATTGCAACACAAGAGTTTTGCTTCTTTTTATGCCTTGTTTTTTATTGGTATGATGTATTTCTTTCAGGCCTTTTTGAAAACAGGACATCTCTGGGAAAATGGCGAAGCACTCTCATATGCTTTGATGGAAGACTTGTGGATTAAGTCTCCTGCGCATTGGTTGGCCAATTATCCTGATGCATGCCATTTTCTTACGCATGCCACCGTGTATTTAGAATATGCCATTTTGCCCTTGCTCTTTTTTCCCTGGTGGAACGAAAAAGCACGGTTGTTGGTCATGCTGTTGTTAATGGGATTCCATTGGGCCATCTTCATCTTTCTTGATTTTGCCTTATTCCCTCTTATTATTTCATCGGTTGTACTGCTTATTGCTCCGAGCAGTTTTTGGGAATTATGCCGCCGCTTATTGCCCCGCTTACGTTGGAAGTGGCCTGTAAAGTCTGTCCGATCAATGCCCCGTGCTTTGCAGCAATGGCAACAAAAATTAGCAACTCCCTTCCTGGTAGCTTTTCTCTTATTGATCGTTTGGAAAAGTGCAGTGGTAGCACCACAATGGCAAGCATCACTGCCCCACCCCAGCTGGATGAAACAACTGTACCACACCACATTGCTGCGGCAAGATTGGGGGTTTTATGGCCCTAACCCAAGCATTACACATGGTTGGTTTAAAACAGTAGGAGTTACTGCTCAAAATGCCATGATTGATTTGCGAACAAAACAATCTTATCAACCCAATGAACAAGGGCTTGAAGCCTATAAAGATTACCCCTGGGAATTGTTGTACTACAATGTAGTATTGAGAGGGTTTCCGCAAGGCCGACGCATTTTAGACAATTGGGGAAATTATGAATACCGCAAACTGCTGGAAAATGGCGAACAGCAATTCTTGCAAGTACAAATTCTTGGTTTTAAACAAACCATTACAGCACCACAACAAGCCAAACCTTTACAAATTTCGCCTATTGCCTATGCTCCAAGGTAATTGAAAATGTGGCAATTATTGTTTAAATTGCTTTTATGAAAAAAGCTTTACTCTCATTACTGCTCATGCTATGCATCGGAGCAGCTCAAGCCCAATTAAGCGATACCATTACTTTTGAAGGAATACCCGGCTCTACTATTGTTACCAATCAATACCAAAGCAATGGGTTTATCTTTACGGGACACAATGGGTCGGGTGATCCAATCACCCACGATTACGGTACAGGTTCACATGGCAATGTATTACACAGTGAAACGTGGTTCAACGAATTGCGTTTCAACCTGGTAGACCCTATGAATCCCGGACAATACCAGCTGGCTCAACGCATTGAGCTCGACAACCCTATCGACACAGAAACCGATTACATGGTTATCGATGTATACGACGAAAACGACAACCTTATACATCACTATGTAAGTACCAGCCCTGAATATGTTTCCATCACCTTCCCCAGCCCTATGGCCGCATACGTAGTACTCGATGACTCAGCAGCCACTGCCTATGTAGTAGACGACATTTTAGTAGAATGGAATATTGGTACTACGGTGGATGAAACACCTAAAGAAGCACCCCAATTTTCGATGTACCCCAACCCTAGCAATGGGTTAATTCATGTGGCCAGTGAAACCATCATCGATGAAATTCGCGTCATTAATGCCGTTGGACAAGTAGTACACATCGAAAGCCCGAAGGGGCAACGTACTTCACTTAACATCGACCGACCAGGTGCATACTTTGTAAGTGTATTGGCGAACAATCAGGTAAGCGTTCGTCCGTTGGTGATTACCCATTAAATCTTTCTTTCAACGATCGAACACTTTATCGAAAAAATGAGGTGCAGGTGGTATCCTTCTGTCTCATGTTGCCCTTAACCGATGTCAAGGAGGGGGATGATTCATGTGGATGAGGAAGTACATTGACAACCATGAAGGGAGATATTGATGTGGATGCAAGCGGGCATTGATGACTACGAGGGGTGCGACTGGTATCAATGAAGGGGCTCCTTAACATACACGAAGGGAGGTGCCGGTATTGGCAAAGGGGTAATGGCCTGTATTTAAGGTGAAATGAGGCCTGCATTTTGTAAGGAAACTACCCGGTGAGCAGGCAACGCACCACCATTAACAGTAACACAACAGCCTTTTAGTGTTGAGGCATTAAGCCCTGTTGACCTTACGCTTCGACTTGATGCGCCGATGGTCTTTTAAGCTTTTATTGATCATCCATTCCAGTTGACCATTCACACTTCTAAATTCGTCATCTGCCCATTGCTCGATGAGTTTGAATGTTTCCGGGTCAATTCTCAATACGAATGTTTTTTTCTTCGCCATGGTGGTTAACTGTTTAGTGTCCCCGCATTAATCACTGGCATCGCTTCTTTATCGCTGCACAGCACCACCATTAAATTGCTGACCATTGATGCTTTTTTATCTTCATCGAACTCAACAACATCGTGTTGCGATAACTTCACCAATGCATCTTCTACCATCCCCACAGCTCCTTCAACAATTTTTTTCCGCGCTGCCACCACTGCCACTGCTTGTTGTCGCTTCAGCATGGCATTCGCAATTTCAGGAGCGTATGCGAGGTAGCCAATCCTCGATTCCATCACTTCAATGCCTGCAATCGATAGGCGCTCTGCAATCTCATGTTCCAAAGCTTCATTCACCTCATCCAACCCCGACCTCAATGTAATGTTAGACTCCATCGACAATTGGTCTTCAGCAAAGTTATCGTAGGGGTACATTCCCGCTAACTTTCTCACAGCAGCATCGGTTTGTACTTTCACAAATTGCTCGTAATCGTTGACATCAAAAGCAGCTTTGTAAGTATCTTTTACCCGCCAAACTAAGATTACACTGATCAAAATAGGGTTACCAATTTTATCGTTCACTTTCAACTTCTCACTGTCAAAGTTCCGTGCACGCAGCGATATCTTTTGCTTCTTATAAAATGGATTAATCCAAAAAAAACCATTGTCTTTTACGGTTCCTTTGTATTCACCAAAAAGGGTCATCACCCTGGAGTTGTTTGGGTTTACCACGAAAAAACCAACCATTATGGTTAAAAAACTAATCACCATTAGCAGCAATCCCATCCATAAAATCTTTGTTAAAACGATTAACGTAATCCCCGCTCCTATCAAAAGAAAAAGGATGACTAATGCCCCGTAACCACTTCTTGCACTAATTTGTTTTTCATTATTCATATTGATATTGTATTGATATCACAATAATAATAAATTAATTCGTATTTAAAAAGTGCAAATGTGCTTTATTGCATGGTGCTGCTGTACTAGCAATCAATTAATGTGTTGTTAGTACGCTTCTATTGAAATTCATTAAGGAAAGCATAACATGCAGCAAGAGTAAATGGAGCAGTCAAACAATATGAAAAGCTGAGGCCAGCTGTGCATATTTTGGCCTAATAATTGTGCGTTTTAAAACAACCTTTGATTTATGTTTCGCCTACTCTTCGTTACTACACTCTTGCTGTCCACCAATACCTTTGGTCAGCAGCAACTACTGCCCCAATACAATTTCCATGAAGGAAAATGGGAGTTGTATGGCGTAGAGTCCGGCCGTGCCAATTTGGCTCCTACCAATTACCCATCGCTGTATACCAACGATGCAAACGTTTTGCAAACGCTAAGCGATTCGCTAAACACACTAAAACACCTGGGCACTATGGCGTGGTATGGCACTCTTCCCCGGTACAAATTCTTTTTGCTTCACAACGGTGAGGAAGTAGGATGGTTATACATTAACCCTACCGATCGTACCATTCATTTTACCACCAACGCCCAAAAGGAATATGAGTTCAGTCGGGTAGCGTTTTTCCAGCACCGCACGTTTCTCGATTGGTTTAAACAACTTATGGATCCCATTGCACATACCCAATTGGCATTTAATGATGAGGCAACCATGCTAAAAGCCGAAGATAAAATTGCACAACAAGGTACTTTTGTATTGAACGAAAGCAACCACTATATGTATTTAAACAGCAAGTTTGGCGGTAGCTTTGTAGTAGAAGTAAGCGACAATACTACCTACCTGCAAATTTTTCACCGCCTACTACCTAGTCCCTTAATTCAACAATACGGTGACAATATTTATGCTAAAGAGGTAAGTCCGCAACAACTGTTGGTACGTATTTATGCCAGCAAATCGGTGTACGAACAATTCGAGCTTTACCCCATTCGGGAGCCATGGCAACCTATGCTGCCACACAGCCTTGATGTGCTAGGACTACCATGCATCAATGCCCAGCAGGTATTGCCCATGCCTCATACGTGCATCGAATACTGAGTTGCTTATGCGTTCAAATAAGCATTCAGCATCCACAAGGTTTTTTCTGTTTCAGAAATGTAGTCGCTCATTAAGCTTACCGTTCCTTCATCGTCGGCATCGGACGCCAGGCTTAAGATGGCACGTTCGAGTGCAATGAGTACCGAAAAGTTTTGGATCACAATGGCTACGCCTTCACTGCCTACCGTAATTCCCTTTGTTTCTTTTATTTCAGCGGTATGGAGATAGTCTGAAAAAGTATGCAAGGGTTCTCCCTCCAGGGTAAGCACGCGCTCTGCAATTTCATCTACCTTAATGACGGCATCGTTGTATAATTCTTCGAACTTAAGGTGCAACTCAAAAAACTCCCTGCCTTTAATGTTCCAGTGCAATCCACGTAAGTTTTGATAAAACAATTGGTAGTTGGCCAACAAGGTATTGAGTTGTGTACTTAACACGTTTGCTTTTTCGCGATCAATTCCGATTAAATTTTTCATTTGTTTGTGTTTTAGGTTGTTTGTTAACACAAAGATCGGAGTTGATGGGCGCTTCACATCATAAACTCAATTGATTGTTTTTATGAGGCAATAGATTTTAGCTATTACGCGTTGTGCGAATTATGCTTTATGGAGTAATGGGGTGCAATGGAGTGTCTCTCCGCAGCAAATCGCGCACAATATAGCCTACCTTGTATACGGCTGATTTGCGCTTCTTATACCAGCTATGGCTAAAACCAATGATGTGCATATACTCGTGCATGTAATGGCCGGCTAAGTCTCCAATGCTATCACGCTGATGCCATAATTCGAGGCGTTGCGGACAAATCGCAGTAATACCATCGCCTTTCCCATCAATGCCTATTGTACCTGCGTTGGAGTCCAATTCGCAGTTGTTCATCCATTTTTGTCCATCCAGTTCAAGCGTAATGGTGCGTACCCTTAAGTCTACCACCTGATCTTTGCCTCCTGGCCCCTGTACTTCTTTGGCTTGCATAATGGTGTTGTACAATGCCTGGTTGCTCAATTTGTTGGTACGCTTGAATTTTCCCTTCAATACCTTTTGTTCAAACTCGGTAGAGTTGAGCACTGCTTCTAATTTAGCAATGGCTTTTTGGGCAAAGTCTTCATGCCCATCATACCCTTTAATGGAATGGAGGGTAACGGTGATTTTCTTTTCCTGACCTAAGGTTACCAGAGGAAAAAATAAGAGAAGTATGCCGAGTACTTTCATGCTTTTAAAAACGCCAATGGTGTTTCGCATCGAATAAGAGATAGTGGTTAAGCTATGAAAGTAATTCTTTGCTCGGAAAACAACAAGTAAAAAACACGGCCACAAATACAATAACTTAAAGCAGTTAAAGGAGCTTATTTTTTTCCCAGCACCCACTTAGCTTTGCGGGCTACCCTAAAAGTAAGCCAGGTTTTGCCGCTCACTTGTGTTTTGATATTTTGCAACCAGGCCTGCTCTTTTTCATCCAGCTCAAACCGGGAAAAGTCTACTTGTAGTAACAGTTGTTTGGCATGATTAAAGTCGCGTTCGGTAAAGATGAGGCCGCCACGCTTTAAGAGGTAGGTGATGATCATACGTTCTACCTGTGCTTTATCAATGGCATCAAAAGCAGTGCACGTAAATTCAAAATTCACATTGATCTTGTGCTTGGTGCCCAGCAACTTCATATAACCGTTCAATTCCTTTTGCTCGGCCATGGAATGCAGTAAGGTGGCATAATCGATGTAGAACTTATCAGAGGCTGCAATGGTCTTGCTGTCATCGTGATGGCGAAAGTTAATATAAATGTCTTCCACCTTTTTTACTCCATCCAGTCCAAAGTGAAAGATATACTTCAACCACCATTCTTTGTCCATTACAAAGTGAATGTCTTTGGATAGCATGCCCATCTTGTCTACAGCCGATTTACGGAAAAAGGTAGCAGGTTGTTCGATGTGGGTATAGCACATGGTTTGTTGCAGGTTTTTCCCTACAAAGGTGCCCTCTACAAAGAATTCGGTATTGGGGCCAAACACACGAGTACGCCCACCCACACAGGTAATGGAAGGGTCGGCAAAATGTTCGGCCACCCGCTTTAATGCATCAGGGTAATAGTAATCATCGCTATTGAGCCAGTTAATGATATCGCCAGTAGCACGCTCCAGACCTTTGTTAATAGCATGGCTTTGTCCTTCGTCGGGCTCGCTTACCCAATAGGCAATATGTGCTTCATATTGTTTGATGATGTCTACCGTATTGTCGGTGCTACCACCATCAATAATGATGTATTCTAAGTTGGGGTAATTTTGGTTGATGATGGAAAGAATGGTTTCTTCAATGAACTCTCCCTGGTTATAGCTGGGAGTAATGATGGTTATTTTAGGCCAATTCATTCCGAACAATGCTTACAAAGTCTGCTGCAAATTTCTTTACGTTCAAGGAGTAATCCAAATTTTCTCGATCAAATCCATGGGCAATGCCTTCTTGCATCAAGGCACTTAACTCCTCCACCGACTCCGGATCGAAAAAACGATGGTTAACATACAGCTGTTCCAGGTGCACTTTAAAGTTAGAAGCCAGAATGTACTGCCCCATGGCCTTGCTGTCTTCCACAACGGTGCTCCACCCTTCAAACAACGAGGGTTGAATAACGGCCATGGCATTGTTCATCAATTGCAATTGCTCATCGCGATCAATGAAACCCAGAAAACGCACATAACTTTCAATGCCGTTGGCCTGGATGAATGCTTGCAGTTGATCGTAATAGTCGGGGTTACGGTTGTCGTACTCCTTACCAGTAAATACCACCTGGTAGGTTAATTCTTGTTCCTTTAAGGCTGCAATGGCCTTGAGTACTAAGAAATGATTTTTATGTGCCCAAAACTGGTTGGGCACCATGTAGTAAGGGGCTGTAATATTGAATTTTTCACGCAATTGTGCAATGTCTAATTGATCGTATCTGGGATGTGTTACAGCAAAATTGAGTACTGCAGTACGGTTTTTCGCTGCAGGAAAAAACTGGTGATAATCGTCTTGCGCGCTTTTACTACTCAGCACCAGGGTGTGGGTGGTTTGCGAAAGTGCTGCCTGGTAGCTTTTGCGTTTGTTCAATTCTTTTTCGGTAAAGAATTGGGGCAAGTAGTGCTCTTGAAAGTCGGGCACCCAATATACTTTTTTAGGCACAAGATCGAACTTCTCGTTGCCGTTGTAGGGAAATACCATGTCGACCAGGTCGGCAGGCACATGGGTGCGTTTCACCACATTTTTGCCCGTTAAGGGGCGCAGAATCTTGTTCACTGCCCGGCCTCCTATGCCTGGTTTCATCGACAAGTCGAAAAACGACAACCGAGGGTACCCTGTTTGTTGCATGCGCTGAAAGTCTTTTTCTTCCCACGATAAAATCACCACATCGGGTTGATCCGCTTCATCAAGATGGTTGAGGGCATTGACAAGGTTCATGAGGTAGTAGGAACCACCCACCCAGTTTTCGTCAAACACAAAAAAGATGCCTATTCGAGGTCTTTTACCCATGCCGCATACTGTTTAATGCCGGCGGAAAAACTTACGTTAGAGACAAAGCCCAATGCTTTCAGTTGATCGATGTTGGCCCGCCAGTTTTTGGGGTCCCCTTCTTTTACTTGTTGGTTGAAGGTAACTCCAATATTGGGGCTAAGATAAGCAACCAATTCGTTAGTCGCATCTTTAATAGTAGTTTCTGTACCTGAGGCGATGTTGATGGTTTCCCCTTTAAAGACCGAACGCTGTATCACACAATCGATGGCATACACCAAATCGTCGATGTAAATAAAGTCGCGACTTTCTTCTCCCGTGCCAAAAAGTTCGATGGCACCGCGCAACGATTTTTGATATACGTCCCAAAACAATTGCTTCTTCAATCCCGGTCCGTAGGCCGAAAAGATGCGTAGGCTGCAAGTGCTTACTCCAAAGTACTGGGCGTACTCTTTACAAATCAATTCGCTTTGAAACTTATGAAAGCCATAGGGCGAAAGCGGGTTCATGGGGTGTGCTTCATCCACAGGCAGGTAGTTGGGGTTGCCATACACTGCAGCACTGCTGAGGTTAATGAATTTACATTGCGGGCTGTACTTTTTAATGGCACTGATGAGCTTGCATACATTGGCCACATTGAGGTTAAAATCTTGATGAGGCTCTTCGAACGAAAAGCCTACGTGGGCAGAACCAGAAGCATTAATGCACACCAAAGCATCGCTATGGGTTTCCAGCAACGGCTCGAAGTCAGGGTCTTGTGCATCTACCTGTAGATAACGTCCATCGCCAGCATGGATGTCGGCTCCCACCACTTCATGACCAAGTGCACCAAAGTAGGCCATACATTTGGCTCCAATAAATCCTTTGGCTCCTACCACAATGATTTTCATGCTCCTTGCTTTATGGCGATAAAGGTGTACAGCCTTCCAGGTACTTTGGTTTCGTCGAAAAAACCGCCATACTTCGCTGTAGTACGTTCATAATGCTTTTCTTTTATCCACCCGATGTTGGCCAGTGGGCCTACCTTTTTGCGCAACCCCTCCCCTACTTTTGCTTTAAACGCAGCTTGTTTTTCTTCAAACTCCTGTTGGGTCATAGGGGCGTAATTGATGACTGAATCGTAATGCGCTAACACTTCTTTTACCGATAATCCCGCAGCAACAATGGCTTCCTGGTATTCCTTCCTTGTAAAAGCATTTTCACCACCATAAAATTTATGCAAGGCGTGAGTTTCAAGGAACCAAGCTTTGTCTTTTGCATCATAAACCACATGGTCGCGAACCGTAAGCAATAGTCCTCCCGGTTTTAAAATGCGTGCGGCCTCAGCTACAAACTGTTGCAAGTTAGCTGCATGATGCATCGCTTGACGAATGTATACTACATCAAAACTATTGTCGTTCAACGGTAGGTTTTCACCAAAAGAATCGAGCACGGTAAGTTGATCGAGTTGGTAATGATCTTTTAACATCCGAATAGCCCCACTGCCAATAGTATTGCTAGTATCGGGCTCTATGGCTGTAACGGCATGCCCATCAAGTGCAAACGAAACGGCGCTTATGCCATTTCCCGAACCAATATCGGCAATAGAAAGTACTCCTTTACCAGCGTAGCGCTGCATCACCGCTTTGGTGGCGGCATATTCTTCACTGTTTTTAAAACGATCAATGTTCAAAGGCAAGTCAGCCTCAAAATAAGCTTGTTCCACCAGCTCCTTGAATTCGGGTTGGGTACGTATTTGAATGATGATTTCTTCCCAGGTCATTTGGCTCATCGCTCCAATGCTTTTATCATTTTCGCTGGATTACCTCCTACCAGGGTGTAGGGCTCCACGTCTTTTGTGACTACACTTCCTGCAGCTACTACCGCCCCTTCTCCAATGGTTACTCCTTTCACAATAATGGTATTGAAGCCAATCCATGCCTTGTCTTGAATGGTAATTTTCTTCGATACTACTTTGCTCCATTGCTTGTGTTTCCCTGGTGCCCCTTCTTCCAGCCCTCTTTTCCAATCTTTAACATCATCTACCCGGTCTTTCCAATTCAACGAATGAGCATCGGTATCGATGATGGTACATCCCCACGAAAACATAATGTCGGAACCTATTTCAATCTCTTCAGCACACACAAACATGCTGCCTCCAATAAAGGTGTTGTTGCCCACGCTGATGCGGCCATTGGAAGTTTCTACTACAAACTTGCCTTCCATTACACAGCCTTCGCCAATGGTAACATAAGGCGCATTACCCTGAGGCGTACGCAATTCTACTTTTAAATTTTGAGTAATGCTATTGGCGCCTATGGTTAGCCATCCCTTTTCGAGGTAAAGGTCTTTTTTAGACCGTGGTTTGGGCGGGGAGCCGGTGAATAATTGTTTGATGCGCGATAGCAAGTTGTGTGTTTTGAAGCAATGTTACAAAAATAATCAATTAATTACCGAGTTTCCTCTTTAAGAAGGAAATACCGCGTCGCATTACCGTTTGATGTGCTTGTGCTGGAGGTGTGGTTTGTGTTCGCAAGTAGTTTTTAAGCTGTTGGTAATTATCTCGTTCTACCTCAATATCGGTAACGAAGTATTCGACCTGATAATCGGCCTGCCAATGTTTGTCCTCAAAAGGGTCTTCATCGCCACAATGCACCCCAGAGCCATCCCAACCATTATTTTTTACCAGGCTGTGGTCTGGGAATAAAGCAAGGCCATTATGCAAAAACACACTCCACCACCATCGAATGCCCCACGAGCTAACCCTATCTGATTCCATTTGTGCTACCAGCATATCGGCATAGTTAAATGAGCTATCCAAATTGAAACGATCTTTCATCTTTCCATTTATCTTCAGCTGTTCATAGCCTTTGGCATCTACATCCATTAAGTCCCAGGCTCGCTTCCAGGTACCCCATCCCCAGGTAGTGGTGAGGGGTAAAAACATGGTGGCGTTTTCTTTTTTATAAGCCGGTACCGGGAAGTTATACCCTGATACTTGCATCACCTGCTCATCTTGTTCGTAGCGTGTTAACGCCTCGTTCATGAACGATAAGAAATGAGGAGAAAACAGCAGATCGTCTTCAATTACAATGGCCTTGCCATGTTGATTAATCACTTCTGTTACTCCGCCAATCACGGAAGCAGCCAATCCGTCGTTATGCGATTTTTCGATGACCTCTACCGTACCACACCATTGGTGCTCTTTTACCAGCTGACGTACCGCATGTAACTGTGCCAATGCAGCTTCGTCAGCATCGGCCTTAGGGCCATCGCAATATATATACAAGGTACTTTCCGCTGCCATGGTATTGGCCATCAGCGATTGTAAGGTTGCCCGAGTGTGTTCCAGACGGTTGTAAACAAACAGTATGATGGGGGCGCTTTTCAATGGACTGTTGCAATTTTAGCAAAAAAAATCCATTGTTACCCATTCAATTTTCTCCTTAAAAAAGATATCGCTCGCTGCCATAAGTTTTTTGGGACTGCCGGTGGGGGAACAGTATGAGTGCGCAAGTAATGTTTTAAGGCATGGTAGGCCTTATTGTTTACACGAATGGTGTTCGTAAATGTATTGATGGAATAGTGTTTATCCCAATTAGGTTGAGGAAAATTGTTTTTGGTACCGCAATGTGTTCCTGAGCCATCCCATCCTACATTTTCTACCAGCGAGTGATCGGGAAACAACGTAATGCCCTTGTTCATAAATACGCTCCACCACCATCGAATGCACCATGCATCAACATGGGTGGTTTCCATTTGTGCAATAAGCATATCGGCATAATTGTACGATGCATCAAGGTTAAATTTATCGCGAAGCCGACCATTGGTCTTCAGGGCTTCGTAACCAATGGCATTCACATCCAGTTGGTTCCACGCACGTTTCCAGGTACCCCAGCCCCAGGAGCTAATAAGCGGTAAAAACATAGCACTATGGCTGCGTTTGAAAGCTTTTACCGGGAAATTGTAACCCGATACTTGCATCACTTTTTTTACATGGGCATACTTCAGCAATGCAGTATTCATATAAGTCAAAAAATAAGGCGAAAACAGGAGATCATCTTCTACCACAATCACTTTATCGTATTGCTGCAATACCTCTGTCACACCACTAATCACCATATGGCCGGGGCCGTTGTTATCGTTCTTTTCTATGACAATTACCTTTCCACACCAGGTTTTTTCTTTCACAACAGCCCTTGTCTTTTCAATGCGTTGGATGACCGATAACGAAGCATTAGACTTTGGTCCATCACAATAAACAAATAAGGTGGTTTCGTTGGCGAGTTGGTTGGCATGTAATGAATCAAGCATTTCCCTGGTGTGCTCAGGGCGATTGTATACGAACAGTATTACCGGGGCGCGATTCATTATCGATTAACTGGCTAATGTATTGTCGAATCAAGGTTTCATCCACCAGCATGTACTTTTTCTTTTCCGAAGCATAACGATAATCAGCATCCAATGCCTTGATGATGGCTGCACTGGTGTCGGCAAAGGCAAAAATCCCTTCATCACAATATTCCTGCATGGCATCGTATCCAATAGGATGAGCAATAACCGAATGCACACCAAACGCCAGGGCTTCGTATGCCGTTGTTGACCAAAGTGTTACATGTACATCCACCATATTAAATAGGGGATACAATGGTAAACTGGTAGCATCGTCGATATTTACATTTTTGCACCCTGCCTTCACAAGAATATCAATGATTTCCTGTCTTCTATTCAACATCTGCGGATGCAAACGCACTGCCCAAATCAACAACTCATTGGTTTGCTGCATGGCTTCCAGCACATACGATGGAATGGGGTCATCAATTGGCTGCAAGGAAAACAACACTTTACGCTTTTCTTCAATTTCAATGTTTCCAGTGGTGAATTGCCGAATGCGGTTGTTTTTCCACAAGCTTACCCAAGCATTGCCTGCATTCAATACATGATGCCTCTTGCTGGCACTGCACCACTTATTGATGCGTTGGTAGCTTAAATCGCCCCAGGTCCAGAAATGTGTGGGCAACAACTCGTAACCATCAGGAGGGAAATGAACCCAATGCGTATGCATTAGATGAAAATCTCCTTGCTGCCCATGCTGTAATTCTACGGCACTCACCCCCATTTGGTTACATGCCAATACCGCCCCCATAGAGATGGCGCTGTAAAAGCACACTAAAAACAAGGCCTTAGGCGTCGTTTTTTTGATGATTTCCAGGAACACTCCTTTGTAGCGCAGCACTTCCTCCATCCGGTAAGCCATGTAAGCTTCCGTGCATTGAAAAGGAATCTCATTTTTTGTTAGGTATGTAGTAAACTGGTCGTAGTTTTTTACCCGTTGCAATACCTTGCCTCCAAGCAACCGTTTTTTGTAATGGCGTTTTTCTTCTTCATACTCTGCCTTGCGAAACAAATCGTCGATGTATTGAGGCTGCAGGTAGGCTGGTTTTATCCGTTCTCCATTATCGGAGTATTCAATGGTAAGCACATCTTCCTTGTTGTCAACATGGTCAGCAATGCTATCGAGCAAGCGATGATACTTGTAACCGTTAATTTCTTCTGTTCTTCTCGACGATTCAGAAAGCATAACGATAGGATAGTGCTTGTTGAATTGTTTGGCATTGTTTTCCCAATTCACTACGGCCACTTCATCGCGTACTTTTTCATAGAGTGCCTTGCGCTTTTTAATGGTATGGCGAGTACCAGTAACGCTAAATTCAGGCAGCTTATAATGAAGAGGCCTGGGGTCGTTAAACAATTGTGAGGTAAAGAAAAGGCGTACGAGTGGCCATACGCTAATGCCTTTATAGGTAATGGTGTGCACTGGAAATTCCGCTTCCACCTTGTTGATGATTTCGATGACGTCTTTTTGCGATCGTTCCATGAATGCTTACAAGGAATTGAAGGCCTGCAACACTTTATCGTAATCGATGTTTTTAATGGTAGGCAGATTGAGTCCTACTTTAGCAACCTCATGACTATTGCCCGAAGAGTGCACATAGTCTTTGTAAATATCCATAGTGCTTAATGGAAAAAAGAATGGGCGGGTATCTACCCCATGGCTACGCATTTGATCAAACAAAGCATCGCGGTTGATACCATTCAACGTGGCGCATACCAACCAAACGGTACGCTCACGATCAGGGAAATCTTGCTGCCATTCAATGCCTGTCACATCGTTTAATACTGCTTTATATTGGGCTTCTACGTTTTTTCGTTGCTTCAATATTTCCTCAATGCGTTCAAGCTGTGCTACACCAATGGCTGCTTGTAAGTTGGTCATGCGGTAGTTAAAGCCTACTTCGTCATGCCAATAGCGTTGCTGTTTACTCATACCATGATCGCGCAAAACACGCATGCGTTCGTTCAATGCATCAGAATTGGTGGTGCACATCCCTCCTTCACCAGTGGTAATGACCTTATTGCCATAAAAAGAAAAGCATGCCACATCACCAATCGATCCTACTTTCTGTCCTTTATAAGTAGCCCCATGCGCTTCGGCAGCATCTTCAATTACATACAGGTTATGCTGCTTAGCAATGGCCATAATAGCATCCATATCGCACGGCTGGCCATATACATGCACAGGCATGATGGCTTTAGTGCGTGAAGTAATGGCTGCTTCAATAGCTTCCGGGTCGATGCACCAACTGTCTTTTTTAATGTCTACAATAACAGGAGTAGCATGAGCATGCAATACCGTATTGATGGAAGCAGCAAAAGTAAGGTCGGGTACAATCACCTCATCACCCTCGCCAATGTCCATGGCTTTCATGGCTAAATGCAATGCTACAGTACCGTTAGATACTGCCACCCCGTGTTTTGCTTCACAGAAGGCAGCAAAGTTATTTTCAAACTCGTCGATGTACTTTCCCCTACTCGATATCCAGGTTGATAAAAATGCATCGGAAAGGTACTTGTATTCATTGCCCTGCAAATCGGGTTCGGCCACTGGCATCATGTGTACCCGATGCTCGTAACGAAAATAATCGACCATCTTATGATGGTCGTTCACAATGGGAATGATCCGCACCTTGCGATCGGTTTTACTAAGCAAATCTTCCATTTTTTCGCCTTGCATGGCATATACGTAGTCGTTCAAGTCTTCTTTGCTCAAGCTTTCGTCCAGCGATTTCCCTGCCAACAACATGCGTCGGAAGTCTCCATCGGTTACTACACCACACAGCCGTTCGTTTTCATCCGTAATAAATGCAATGCCTGCAGGAGCATGGTTAATGGCTTCCAACAGTTTGCGCATGCCTACATTAAAAATACAAGTGGAATTATTCATGTGCTAACAACAATTGGGTGGCTTCGTAGCTTTCACGCAACGCTTCCGGCCCTGAATACACCTCTAAAGTAATTGTTTTGTCGCTATAATCGTGCTTACTCATCCAACTAAATAATTCGCTGTTCGACGAAAAGGTTTGGTTGGTATCGTGCAACCCATCATTGTCGCTAATATGGATGTAGTCTGTTGCTGCAATGAAACGATCTAACTGTGCAGCTGCATTTAACCCTAAACTTTGCGCACTCACTTTCAGGTGAGCCACATCAATCAACGGTTTAATGTCGATGAGTTCTTTGAATTCCTCAAATCCTTCAAAGTCGGTAATAAAAAACGGGTTGATTTGTTGGTAGCTTTCGTAATTAGAATGCGAGAGCACATTGTTTTCTACATACAATTCTACCCCCTCGGTCTGGTTAATTATTTCGATGTAGTTGTTGCAAAATTGCTCCCTGGCTTCTTCACGATCAAACAGTGGGCGTTGTTGTATTCGTTGGCCTATTTCACTTACCGGAATATTGATGAGGAAGCCTGCATGAAAAGCATACTTCTTTGCGCCTAGCTTTCTCGATAAAGCAAGTGCTTCCAATATATGGTTCACGCTTTTTTCACTCACCTCCTCATCCAGCGATGCGATATTTAACACGAAATCCTCTGGAGGCGGTGGGAAGTAGTTGTGACAAAGATAGTTGAGGTTATGTTTTGCTTTTAGCTCCAACAAATCGTCTTCCAGGGCCTCATACCGTTGGGTTCCCCCCGACAATTCGATGTTTGTATACCCCTGTTGGTGCAGTTGCAATACCGATGCTTTAATAGTATCGGCTTTCACACATGAGCTTGAAACGTAAATCATTTAACTTTTCTCACTGGGTTACCTACATAGGTTCCCGGTTCAGTAATATCGTTGATCACCACTGCGCCAGCACCTACTATAACATTATTGCAAATATTTACACCATTCTTTACCACTGCGTTGGCACCTATAAAGCATTGGTCGCCTACCGTTACCCTTCCCGTAAGCACCGAACCTACCGAAATGTGGTTGTGATGCCCCACTTTGCATTCGTGCTCGACGATACAACCACTATTGAGCAAATTGTTGTTGCCCACAGTAGCCATGGCATTGATATATACACGTGCCAACACCTGGTTGAATTGCCCCAATTGGGCTGATTTTTCGATGACAGCACTGGGGTGAATGATGTTTTCTTTTACTATTTGATCTCCCAATTTAACCAACAGTTCCTTGCGGTAATGGTTGTTCCCCACCGCCAGAAATACCGCTGCATTGTTGGGCACATCAAAGGTGCTCCCAACCAAAGCATGTCCCATGATGGTTTCTTTATGTTCCACGTCGTACGAATCATCGTAAATGCCCTGAATAGCATATTCGTTGTGTTCGAGTAATGCCACAGCCGCTCTGGCATGCCCACCAGCTCCTATTACAATGACTTTCTTATCCATGGATGATATCGTTAGGAGCATAATCTTTATCTGCCAGTTGCCCCACCAGTTCTTTGTACTTAATGGGAGACATCCCTTTTCCTCCGGTACGTTTGGCCACTATATTTGATTCGGTAAATGGCTCACCTGCTTTAATGGCCTGCGATGCCACAAGGCATTTTTGCAGCGACTGGCGGGTATTGCTTTCTGAGGCTGTTGGTATTTTTTCGTATCCTCCAAGGTATTGCTCTATTTTCCGTACTTGTTGTACAAAAGCCTTCAACTCTTCAGGATCAAGCGAAGCCAAATGATCGGGACCTTCAGCTGATTTGTCGTTGGTAAAGTGTTTCTCCACTACTCTTGCTCCCATAGGCACTGCATAAGGTGCAGCACCTACCCCTACCGAATGGTCGGAATAACCTACAATGATGTCGAACTTTTCTTTGAAGGTATGAATCACATTAAGGTTAGCTTCCTCATCTTTAATGGGATAATTAGCTGTACACTGTAGCAAAATCACATCCTTATTGTAAGGGTGCATTTCCTGCAAAGCTGCTTCTACTTCTTCCATGTAACACATGCCAGTAGAAAGTATAATGGGTTTACCCGTTTGGGCTACCTTTTTTAAGAATGGCAGGTTGGTAGTATCGGTAGATGCAATTTTATACGCCTCTACACCGATCTCTTCCAACTCTGTTAAGCTGCCCTCATCAAAAGGGGTAATGAGAAAGGTAATGCCTTTGCTTTGACAGTAGTTCTTCAATACAGTATATTGCTCCTGCGCCAGCTCCAGTTTCTTCAGCATCTCGTACTGCGACTCTGTTTTCTCGGTAGTCTCTTGCTGGTAGGGTGCTTTCTCTACTTGCTCTAAAATAAGGTTTTCGGTGCGAAAAGCTTGAAACTTAACAGCATCAGCACCAGCCTCAACAGCAATATCGATGAGGTGTTTGGCCAACTCGATATCACCTCCATGGTTTACGCCTGCTTCTGCAATAATGTAGGTGGGATGCATTTTTCCGATGGAAAAATTGCCAATGGTTATGTGCGAATTGAACTGCATATTACTCAACATCCGAAGTTAAAATATTGTCGTGTTTTTTGATCGCTCTTATGGCTTTTTTTCCTTCCACCAATGCAAAGTTAATAGGTGCAACTCCTGGCTCTACATTACGTATAAAAGCAACATTGTTGCGAGAAATGATTTGCCCCACTGCAATATCGGTAGCTGCCACCACACTTTTCTTTTGAAACTTACGATATTTCAAGTCACTGGCAGTAAAGGGTTGTTCTTCATTTGTGCCCAGAGCCTCATAACCTTTGTGTAAGTTACTCACAAAAAGTGCATACTCAGAAGGTTCTAATGCTGCCTGGTAGTCGATGCCTTTTTCAGAACGATCGAGGGTGATGTGTTTTTCAATGACATTGGCTCCCAAGCCAATAGCAACCAGATCTATCATTTTTCCAAAAGGATCGTCGCCATCAGTATGGTCGGCATACCCTACCGGCACGTTGGGAAAGTGCTGCTGCAGTAGCTGCAAGCGAGCAATGTTTAAATCTTCATTTTTTGTGGGGAAGTTTTGTACGCCATGCATTAGTACCACATGACGCGCCCCATGTGCACGTGCCAACTCCAGGCCTTTGCCCACTTCCTCCATGGTAGAAGCTCCCGTTCCTAAGGTAAATGGTATGCCTGATTCAGCAACAGCAACAATTACATCCGGATTCATTAAATCGGCTGAGTTCAGCTTAATGCCATCGGCTCCTAACTTTACTGCCAATGCTACTGAAGGCACATCGTAGGTACACACAAACACATCAATAGATTGTGCTCGTGCATATTGAAAAAGCGCTATCCACTCAGCTTCCGAAAATTCGATGGATTTTACAATGTTGTAGGCCTCATGATGAGGTGTAACCGTTTGATCGGCCACAAAAAATTGCAGTTGCACTGCATTGGCTTTGGCCATCACCGCAGCATCGATGATTTGCTTTACCTTTTCGAATTCGCCATCATGAGCGCATGCCATTTCAGCAATGATGTATGGCGCATGTCCTTTGCCAATAGTAGCCCGTGGTGTTTTAATGTGTGTATTGAAGTGCATTACAACCAACCGTTGTCTTGTAAGATTTTTTCCAATGTTGTTAATTCTTCTCCTGCTATTTGTTTCATGGGCGATCGTTCGTAAGCAGGCATGAGCCCTTTCAACGCCAATGCTGCCTTTAGTGAAGGGTGCCATCCCATAGGCACTACTTTTTCGAAGTAAGGCAATTCAATGTTGTTTACAATGGCTGCTGCTTTTGATTTATCGCCATTTATCATAGCTTCATAAAAATCTATTTCCAACTGGGGATAGAAATTACCAATCCCACCCAGGTAAGCCCTTGCCCCTCTGTCGTGATCGCGTAGCAAATACCTGCTCATTCCTCCTCCAGCACCAATAATCAATGCTTTGTCGTGTAAGGTCTCCACCAGTATATTGCTGTATTCAGCATCCAATGCTTCTTCTTTTAAGCCCACCACATTTTCAAGCTCCAGCAATTGTTGCAACAATGGCAACGAATATTGTACGGTTCCACCTCCTCTACCATTTCGCATAGGCATTTCATGAATCAATACTCCCACATCGGTAGCATCTGATATCTTCTGAAAGAATTGATGAATGTACTCCTCTCCATAATGACGCTCAGGGTAATAAGCCAGGTACAGATCGGCACCAATTTGCTCAGCATGTTCAGCAAATGCCACCGCTTGTTTTGTACCTCCTGTGGTAGGGTTAGCTACAATAGTAACCCCTCTGCCTGCCGCTGCTTGCACTACTGTTTCATTAATGCGCTTACATTCTTCGTGTGTTAAGAGGTTGTAACGACTGGTACCTACGGTAGTCATGACATTCTTAATGCCATTTTCCATCAGGAAGTTCACATAGTTACCTAGTGCCTCATAAGCCACTTCCTCATTTTCCAGAAAAGGTACAGGCAATGGAATTACAGGCCCAGTAACTTGATCAATGTATTTATTCATGTGTTGCAATATTCTTAGCAATAATTTCTGCTATTTCAAATTGATATGGGTAATCGATATCATAAGAACGAATTGCCGGCATTTCATACGCCAGCATCTCTTCATTAAAAAAAGTGCCTTGCTTTAAAAACGCTTCAATGGTAGCCATGTATATAGAACCGTTAGGGTGATAACGTTTAGCAATGTTCTGACTACGAGTAGTTTTGTAATTCTCTGCCTCCACCATAGTTACCAGGTGTTCCTCCTTTTCCAATGCCAATTGTATAGGGAAATCGTATTCAACTACTCCAATTAAAAAGTTCTTTTCGGGGTATTTTACAAACAACTGAAAGGCATCCTTTACGTCTTCCGCTGTACGAAACGGACAGGTAGGCAACATGGCCACTACGTTATCAAAATGCTTACCTGCATCGGTACGACGAATGTATTCGTTCACCACCTGCACTTTCGTTACCCGGTCGCCCGCCATCTCTTCTGGCCGATCATCTACTTGTACCCCTTCACTTAAAGCTACTGCTGCAATTTCCGTGTCTTCTGTTGATACAATGATAGCATCAAACACAGCAGCTTCTTTAGCAGCTCGAATGGTATAAGCGATTAAGGGAACCCCATTTAATGGCAGCACGTTCTTTCGGGGAATTCTTTTCGACCCTCCACGTGCAGGGATGATGCAAACGGTTTTGTTACCCATTGAATAATTTACCCAGTTTGTTTTTTACTTTACTTCCAAACGAAGGAGTTACCGGTTTAGCAGCTGAAGCCTCAATACGGTCTTTATCAATTCGATTATGCCCCCGCATTACCCAGCGTTCACCTTCCGAAACGGTACCTGCTCGATGAAACACATCGGTATCAAAAATAATCAATGTTCCAGCTTTTCCTTCTATAGCAATAGTATCTCCTTCTTTAACTGGCAAATCTCTACTCAACTCACGCGTCTCGTAAGATAAGTTTGCTCCATACTTTTCTCGTAGCTGTAGAGTTATTTTATGAGAACCGGGCACGCAATCGAATGCTCCGTTAGTAGAAGTAGTATCTTTAAGGTAGATGAAAAACTTAAACGACCTTGAGATATCAAAATGCAGATCGTTGGCATGGTGTTTTGAACCTACCACATCTTTCACCACATATATTTCCTCGTTCAACTTGAACGCATCTTTTAAGTACGTTTTAGCTATATCATTCATAAATGGATCACCAAAGGTTTTGCAGGTAGCAGGCAATTGTCCCTCTTCCACCTTGTGCCATAATACTTTTGCCCCCTTGCCCATCGAATAATCAAATGGTGCAATGAAAGCATTGGTTGTACTCGATAGCACTGTTTGAAACTCGGTGGAGAGTTGATCTACCACTTCCGCATTGTAATATTCAGGTATTACAGCAATGCCATACTCTTCAAGGGTAGCTTGAAGTACTTGCTCTAATTGCTCGGTAGACTTATCGACAGTTATTTTTGACAAAACGCTTTCCATGGTTGAAACGGTTTAAATTTACTAATACATTCTGTTTCAAATTAAACGCTTTCAACTTTTCAAATGAATGATTAAAGTCATCGCCTGCAAAATACAACTCTTTTTTATTGTTGAGGTCGATCTTTCCTTTAAATGCTCTTTTCGAATGATGAATTAACCGTAGATGTGTTTGTACTTCTTGATGGAACGATAGATGCGTTTCAATGCTTCCCTGTATCTTTTTTCGTATACCGGGAATTGTAGTTTTTGATGCTCAAAAGGCCTTCCGAAACGATCATTACCTACCACATAAGGTTTCATCCACCTTGCCTTCCAATGATTAGCACTCTTTTTGGCTTGTCTTACTTCCTCCAGGCTTCGGGGTAAATTAGGATCGCGATTCATGGTATGTTGGCAAAATGCCTCTAACGATTCGGTGATAATGCTAGTAGCTGCCTCTTTAGCAATATTTTCATGTTGAAGCAATTCATTCGTTAATAAGCGTTTCATAGCCGCTACCTCTTCCTGATCTTCCTTTTTTTCAGAATGCAGTACTTCATGATGAAGGGAATAGTTGTAACCTTCATGCTGCCTGCTATTTCCCACTTCCCTTGCCCCAAAAAAAGTATTTAAGTAAGCCACTTCACCTCTTATTGCCATGTATATGTTGAGTGTTCTTTCAAAAAATCCTACGCTCTTCAACCAGCTAAAATCCAACGAATAAAAATCTCGAAGCACATCCGTTCGATGCAAACAGTATACCAGTTGACTATAGGGTTGAAGAATTTTTTTCACCCTTGATAAACGCTCTTTAATAAAGCCCAGCTCTTGCCATAACAAGTACTGATAGGAATTTTTAAGTGTAAATTTTATTTGGCCTTGTTCAACACTGAAAGCTATATTTTGTCCTTTTGCCACAACACATTCAGTATGATGTTCCATGTAACGATAGCAAGTTGTCATCCCCTGATGAGTTACATAGTCATCGTCGGGCAAGTAAATGATGAACGTTGTGGTTACCTGGGTCAGCAAATGCCTGATCTTTTGGAAATACTCCATTTCAGGCACATGTAAATAAGTGATATGTTGTGGCAGCTTCTTTTTAAAATACTCCTTGCTAGAATCCGCCACAACTACATTTACCCCAAAAGCAGCATAATAATCCAATGCCCTCTCCAGGTAATGATGACGCTCGTACGTAATTATTCCGATTGTTAATGCTTCAAGTGAATGGCCTTCCATGGGTTGGAATAGTTGCCCTATCCATTCACAACAGCGATTAAAGTTACGGTTGAGACAAGATAAACACAACTGCTAAATGTTGTGCTTCAAAATAAACGTTTTCACCCTTTCTAATTGCTGATCTTCCTCATGGTTTGTGAAATATAATTTTCCACCCTCTTTATATTTCACGCCATATTTCAAATGCCTGTTTTCATACGCTTTTTTTTCTTCCTTTATCTTTCCACGTATTAATAGGTTGCGATAAATGCCTGATACCAACTTATTGGTTTTCACCTTTTCTTTCCAGCCTTTATTTATCACAGCCGTTGGAGTTGCTTGTGCTTTTTTCCTTTTGTGTATTAGCTCTTCTATATGTGCATCAAATGCATTAAACACCATGGCTTTAGCATGTTCTACATCAATGCCTTCTTTTTCGGCAAGGTAATTTCCACTAAGCGTTATAAATGTTTGGTAATCTTGCTCGTACGCTTCATTCCTACAAATTACATCCAAATCTACATAACGTGTACTACCACTATCTTCAATGGCTTCACGCACCGAATAAAAGATAGGGAGGATTCGTATTTTCCCATTGATGATGGCCAACATGGAAAACAACTTCTCGTTCAGCTTTACTTGTATGGCGTTCTCAGCACAGAGCTTGAATAACATTTTCACAGTGCTGGTAAAATGAATGGAGTAAAACGTTTGAAAATAATTATTGTACACTGCTTCAATACGCTCAGAGGCCTTCTCATGACAAATGTCCACATCGCATACATGGGTATACATAAGCCTGGTTCTAATATTTCCTCCTTCATTCTTAAAGGAGATATAATTTCCCAAAACTGTAGAATAGTCAGGGTGTTTTTCTAAAAAATCAAGGCATTGATAAATTGCTTCCGGAACGATAAAATCGTCATCAGCACATAAAAGTAACCGCTGGGTATTAATTTTCGATAACACATCGTTCATCTTTACCATATAATCGGTAGCGGGGTAATGATGATAGATTACATTAGGATAGTCAGCAATTTTATCGAAAGGAACTTCCGTAGAATCGCACACTACAATATTGAAAGGTGTTTCGTTGTAATAATCGAGTAATCTGTTTAAATACCGATGCCTGTTATGGGTAGGAATTAAAAGTGTTAGTTGATCTAACATTTTTTACTTCACTCTTTTTAGATAACCATCCGGGGCTACCGTTACCAACAGTTTATCATTTACGTGATGATCTATTTCAAAGGCATCATTTGCTTTTAAAAAGTCCCATACCGCTGTTTTAGGATTGTCGCCCTTGCCCCACGGCCGGTTAGGGAAAAAATCGTCAGGCAGGTCTTCCACAATGGTATCAAATACCACCAAATAACTATTTGGAGTAACAAAAGGAGAGTACATCCTTAACTCTTCTGCTACATGTTCGTGTGTATGATTAGAATCGAGTACTACCAACACCGTTTCCTTGCCTTCAGCATGTGCCGCTACCTGATCCACAATACCTTGATCAATAGCCGAGCCTTCAATCATGCTGATGCGTTTATACATAGGATGATTTTTAATGGCTTCACGGTTATGCTCACGAATATCGATGTCGATGCCCAATACTTCTCCTTTGCCGATCAATTCCATTAATGAGGCATAGTATACCAATGAACCTCCATGAGCAATGCCTGTTTCAATGATGAGGTCAGGTTGCACCTCCCACAATATTTCTTGCATGGCAATCATATCTTGTGGGAACTGAATCACGGGACGCCCCATCCAACTAAAGTTGTAAGAGTAATTTTTCTTTGAGCTTTCTTCCACGAATTTTATGCCCAAATCTCTAAGGTCGTTAGAGGCACCAATGTTTTTGATGTTCTCGTCCCGCTGTTGTTCAAACTTTTTGATTTCGCTCATGCTATTTCTTTTTAAGATGATAAAGCTGGATAGGACCATTGTTACCCTGAAAAGGCAGCATGCTTCCTAACTTGTGGTGGATATCGTGGTAATCGGGCGACTCTCCATTTTCAATACAAATGCTAGAATAAACAATACGACTTACCAGGTAGTATTGGCTACTGATATTGTGATGCTCTACCACTTCAAATTTATCACTGATATAATCGAGCATGGCTTCTTTTTCGAAGAAAAGGTTGTGGTGGCGTACATTAATCTCCGATAAACCAAACTGGCGACGCAAAGCATTGAAATTGTTTTGGCCATCCATAAAATTTTCAATCATGATGTAATGACCACCATTGCTCAATGCACTATGAATTTTGTCGAACGCTGTTTTTTGCGCTTCCCAGGTAGGTAGGTTAATCAAGCAACGCATGGTATAGGCAATGTCATATGTGTCGTTCAATGTATCCTGGGTCAAATCAAACACTCCAAAGTTGGTGTTGTTCAACCCTTCATTTGCCAGCGTAACTTTGGCCGAATCAATCATTCCTTCAGAGTAATCACAACCATAAAAGGTGTGATTATTGTACTTTTTGGCCAATGCCATGGTAGAATAGCCATTGCCACAGCCTATATCGGCAATGGTGGCGCCTTCACCTGCCAATTTCCCGATCAATTCATCGAGACAGCGGATTTCAATTTGGCGCATGTAAAAATCGTTGGTAGTAGCTTGTGCTGAGGTACCGTAGGTTTCTGCCTGTTGGTCCCAAAATGCTTTTGTTTGTTCGAAACTCATAACTAACTAATGTATTCTATTACTTTACGACATACAGTGTCGATGTCTTCTTTTTCTAGTTCGTGATGACTGGGCAAATTAATGGCCCGATCAAAAATACTGTAAGCTACCCTATTTTCTTTTACCTTTTCAAACATGGGCAATGAAGAAAGAGGATAAAAGAAAGGACGGCTATCAATGTTGTTTGCTTTTAAGTGTGCTATCAATCCATCGCGATCTACATTCAATGCTTTATCAAATAGAGCCGTGGGCATCCAACAACTATTTTTAGCATATGCTTGCTCTGCATTGATAGCAATATCATCTCTTTCGGCAAACCCTTCTTTGTACCATTCGAAAATCAGTCGCTTCTTCGCGACCAACTCCTCCAATCGTTCAACTTGAGCACACCCCATAGCAGCCTGAAGGTTCGACATTTTATATTTATACCCATAATCTTCCATCCAAAAAGTTTTCCCCACCTTTGGATCACGACCATGATCGTTTAAAATGCTGGCACGCTCCAGGGTTTCTTTGCTATTGGTCACCACAATCCCCCCTTCACCAGTAGACATTGTTTTGGTGCCGTGAAATGAAAATACACCAGCATCGGCAATGCTGCCAACTTTTTGTCCTTTGTATTCAGAACCTAACCCTTCGGCAGCATCTTCTAACACCTTAATATCGTGCTTCTTAGCAATGGCCATAATTTCATCCATTTCTACCAAATTACCATAAAGGTGTACCACTATTATGGCTTTGGTTTTCTCAGTAATGGCTGCTTCTACCTTTACAGGGTCGATACACCAGGTATCTTCCAGCACGTCTACAAATATTGGTTTAGCGCCAATGTACAATACAGGTTCTACACTGGCAATCCAGGTGGTTTCAGGTACAATTACTTCATCGCCAGCCTTTACTCCTAATGCCATTAGCGCCAGGTGAATGGCACCGGTACAACTGGAGGTAGCTAATCCATGGTTAGCACCAAGGTAGGCGGGAAATGATTGTTCAAATCGCTTGATGTATTCATAACATTGATCGCCCCAGCCATTAGCAATGGCATCTTGCACATAACCAATTTCCAAATCGGTAATAGAGGGGCGAGTAATGTTTATTCGCTTCATATTATACAATTGCTAATTGAGGAATGGGTATAACAAATTTACCTCCCCACTCCTTGATGTAATCCAACTGTTCCATAATTTCCTGTTGAATGTTCCAGGGCAGAATTATGATATAGTTAGGTTTGTATTTTCTTATTTCGGCCTCTTCCACCACGGGAATATGACTTCCAGGCAAGTACTTTCCTTGCTTGTGTGGGGAAGCATCTACCACAAATTTAATCACATCATCTTTCACCTCACAATAATTAAGTAAGGTATTGCCCTTAGCAGCGGCACCATACGCTGCCACCTTCGTTCCAGCTGCCTTCTGTTCTTCTAAAAACTGAAGCATCTGCATTTTTACCAGTTCAGCTTTTTCTGCAAACCCTTTATAATACTCAACGGTAGTAAGTCCTTCTTCTCTTTCCTTTTGCAGTAGCTTTTCCAATCGTTCTGTAACCGGCTTGGTTTCATCTTCAACATGCTTCCCAAAAATGCGTAACGAGCCTCCATGCGTAGGCAATTCTTCTACATCAAATAACTCTAATCCATGCTGATGAAAGATATTGCATACGGTAGTCAGCGACAAATATGAAAAATGTTCGTGGTAGATGGTATCAAATTGGTTGTGCTGAATGAGTTGCATCAGGTGGGGAAATTCCATGGTAACAACTCCTCTTTCTTTCAACACCACCTTAAATCCACCTACAAAGTCGTTGATATTAGGAACATGAGCTAACACATTATTGCCTAATAGCAGGTCGGTTTTCCTGCCTTCATCAGCCAACTGTTGTGCCAACTCAACGCCAAAAAACGCTACTAAATTCTCAATGCCTTTCTCGCGCGATACTTTTGCTGTACTTAATGTAGGTTCAATGCCCAATACCGGGATACTCTTCTCCTGGAAGTACTGTAGCAGATAACCGTCATTAGAAGCTATTTCAGTAACCAATGAATCTTCGTTAAACCCAAAGCGCTCTACCATCATATTACAGTATGCTTTAGAATGTGCCAGCCAGCTTTTAGAATACGAAGAAAAGTACACATACTCTTCATCAAAGATCTCGGTAGCTAATTTGTATTCATCTACTTGAACCAAAAAACATTGATCGCACACATATAACTTCAATGGATAATATGCCTCATCACGATCCAATCCTTCTTTACTTAAGAAAGAATTGGATGGTGGAGCATCATTGAGATCAATGAATTCTACACTTAACTCATGGCTACAAAACCTACACTTCATACAGCTACCCCTTTAAATTCGTTGGTTAAATCTGCGTAATTATTGTCTTTATCTGAAATCACCGTTGCTTCTAAGGGCCACTCAATATTAAGCAGGGCATCATTATACCGGATGGCTCCTTCATGACCCGGCACATAAAACTCAGTATGATGATACAACAATTGAGCACCATCGGTTAGGGTTTGAAACCCATGTGCAAATCCTGCCGGTACATAAATCATTTTTTTGTTTTCTTCCGACAATTTTACACCAAACCATTGCATAAATGTTGGAGAATTTTGGCGAATGTCTACAATTACATCATAAACAGCCCCACTGACGCAACGAATTAATTTCACTTCAGTATGTGGTGGGTGTTGATAATGCATGCCTCGTATGGTTCCCTTAACCGCATTAAAAGAATGGTTGAACTGCACAAATTCATCAGTATGTCCTATGCTTTCGAACTCTCTTTTACAAAAATACCTGGAAAACCATCCTCTGTCGTCGGCAAATGGCTCTAACGAAATGGTATAGGCTCCGGGCAGTGTTGATGGTTCGAATATCATGTTTTAACGGTTAACACCATGGCGCATTTTTGGCACTGGCATCTGCAACAAATCCATTTAGGTCGTCAAAGGAATTAATTTTCGCATTTAACTCAAAGTCTTTATACCAACCAATGGTTTTGGCTAATGTTTCTTGAATCGACCAAACAGGTGTCCATTGCAATTCATTTTTGGCCTTGTTACTATTAAGTTTAAGCAGTTTAGCTTCGTGAAAAGTTGTTTTCTCTTCTTTATTGAGTTCAAACTTTACACTGTTCCAACCTTCGTGAATAAGCTGAGTAACCTGTTGAACTTCTATGCAACTGCTATCTTCCGGTCCAAAATTCCAGGGTGTAGCACAATCAGCACGTTCATTCAAGAGTTTTTGCCCCACCAATAAATAGCCAGATAAAGGTTCTAGCACATGCTGCCATGGTCGCACCGAGTATGGATTGCGAATAAATACGATTTCTTCTTTTACCGTAGCACGGATAATATCTGGAATCAACCGATCAGCTGCATCATCACCTCCCCCAATAACATTACCTGCCCTAACCGCTGCTACCAGCACCTTACGATCGCCTTCAAAGAAAGCTCGCTTATAGGAGTTCGTTAAGATTTCTACACAAGCCTTGGAGGAACTATACAGATCAAACCCACCCAACTCATCGCCTTCAACGTAAGCAATATCTTGCTCTTTATTTTCATATACCTTATCAGTGGTAACATTTACAATGGCTTTTACACTACTGGCATGCCGAGCCGCTTCAAACACATTGAGTGTGCCAATGATGTTGGTACTATATGTAGTTAATGGGTCTCTGTAAGATTCGCGCACCAACGATTGTGCTGCCAGATGAAAAATAATATCGGGTTGTACCTCTTGTACTGCCTCAATCACCTTTTGTTGCTCGTTAATATCGATGTTCAGGGTGGGGTAATCGAGTTGCAGCGCATCAAAATGCTTTGTATTGGGATACTCTTCATTAGATAGCCCGGTAACATTGGCTCCCATCTGCTGCAACCAAAGGGCAAGCCAACTACCTTTAAAACCAGTATTTCCGGTAATTAGTACTTTTTTATTGCAGTATGTTCCATTGAAAAGCTCAACCATTACCACAATTTCCAGGGAGCGTTTCCAGATTTCCAGATTTCCTCCAATTCTACTTTATCTCTCAATGCATCCATACACTTCCAAAATCCAAAATGCTTGTGTGCATATAGTTCCCCATCCTTTGCCAGATTTACCAATGGGCTTTGCTCCCACATGGTATCATCCGCATTTTCGGGCAAGTAGTTGAATACTTCTGGCTCCAATATAAAAAAGCCTCCATTGATCCAATAACCATCTCCTTTCGGCTTCTCAATAAAACTATTAACCTTCCCATCTTCTTGAATATCGAGTGAACCAAACTTCCCAGCTGGTTGAACTGAAGTAACTGTAGCTATTTTTCCATGCGATTGATGCAGGGTCAACAACTCTTTCAAGTTGATGTCGGAAACACCATCGCCATAGGTAAGCATAAAGGTGCTGTTTTCTACGTGCTTTTTCACACGCTGTAACCGCCCGGCAGTACTAGTATGTAAACCTGTATCGATAAGTGTTACCTTGAATTTTTCTCCCTTAGACTCATGCACTTCTACCTGGTTGGTTTCCAGATCGAGTGTAACATCAGAATTATGCATGAAGTAATTCATAAAATACTCCTTGATCATATAACCTTTGTAGCCAAGGCAAATTACAAACTCATTGATGCCATGAACTTCATACATTTTCATAATATGCCATAGGATGGGTTTACCGCCTATTTCAACCATCGGCTTAGGCCGAAGATGAGACTCTTCTGATATTCTTGTTCCAAAGCCGCCGGCAAAGATGACTACCTTCATAACAGTTTAATTCGTAGTTACGGAATCCCATTTTAATTTGGGGCGAATAATTCCGGGTATGGTTTTTACAAAATCAGTGTCGCGTTCGCCAATATCTTCAATTACTTCTAACGACAATGCTTCTTTTACATTAAAGTGATTTTTAACCGGAGTAAAATCAGACAAAGCGATGTTAAAAATATAAGTTCCCTGGTTCAATAAATTAGCGGGAATCCACATAATCGACTTATGCATCCCTACATTTCCTAACTCTTGCTTACTTGTTTCTGAACTTACAAACACATGCTCACTTTTAATGGTAAACATATGAATGTTCGGAACAGGTAAGTACCCCTCAACAAGCACCTCATATTCCATTTCAATGCCAATCGATTGATTAACACTCGCACTCGACATGATGTTCTTTTGCTCGTCAATAACCCTTGCCGAATGCAACACTGCCACTTCGTTCCCAGGTCTTTTATCTTCTTCAAAAGTAACCTCCGTTACAAACGTATTCTCTGTACTCAAGTAAAGGTTAACAATGTCGCTGGTATCACCAGATGCAAATACTTTCCCATTCTTAAGATACAAACAACGGTCGCATAATGAATTGATAGAGGTCATATTATGACTCACAAACAGCACAGTTCTTCCTTCGCTTGTAACATCTTTCATTTTCCCCAGGCACTTCTTTTGAAACTCGGCATCGCCAACAGCCAATACCTCATCAATAATCAGGATTTCCGGCTCAAGATGTGCTGCAACAGCAAAACCTAATCTTACTTTCATTCCTGAAGAATAGCGCTTTACCGGCGTATCAATATGGTATTTAATGCCTGAGAAATCAATGATGTCATCAATCTTTTTATTGATCTCCCCTTTCGTCATGCCAAGAATGGCTCCATTAAGGTAAATATTTTCTCTTCCTGTAAGCTCTGGATGAAAACCAGTACCCACTTCAAGCAAACTAGCCACTTTCCCTTTCATCTTTATATCACCTTCCGTAGGCGATGTGATTTGAGAAAGTAACTTGAGCAAGGTCGACTTTCCTGCACCATTTTTTCCGATGATGCCCAAAATCTCCCCCTTTTTCACTTCAAAACTGATGTCTTTTAACGCCCAAAAAAGGGTTCCTTCTTCCAGCTGGCTGTTTTTATCATCAACCATTGCCAACGGATTGGGCTTGCCCCTCAATTTCGCCCACCAAACTTTTAAGTCATCGGAAAGCGTTCTCCCGCCCAATACCCCCAAACGGTATCTTTTTCCCAACTCACTAACCTGTATGACTGTTTCTTGTTCCATTATACGGTATCAGCAAACGATTTTTCAACCCGGTTAAACATAATGATCCCTATGAATAAAATGAGGAGGATGACTCCAAACGAATAGCCCAGGTGCCAAAAGTTGATTTCACCAGCTGCTCCACCAAATAAGGCATATCGAAAAGCTTCAATAATGGATGACATGGGGTTGGCAAGGATAATGTACTTTAACTTGCCATCTACAGAAGACAGGGGAAAGATAACAGTACTGGCATACATCAATAATTGCGTACCAAATCCCACTAAAAATTTCAAGTCGCGGTACTTAGTCGTCATCGCAGAAATGATGATTCCAGCTCCTAAGCCTAGCAATGCCATCATAACTACCAGTACTGGAATAAAGAGCATGTACCAATTGGGCTCGGGAGCGTACTCTTCCGAGAAAACAGTATAATACAACAGCATTAATAAAATCAACATCATTTGTATGCCAAATGAGATAAAAGTTGAAATAACTGTTGATATGGGTACTGTTAACCGAGGAAAGTAAACTTTCCCAAAAATAGCGATGTTGGCAATAAAGGTATTGGAGGTTTTCAACAAACAGCCTGAAAAATACATCCATGGTACAATGCCCGACATATAAAAGGCCACTGGTGGCAAGTTATTGGTAGATAGCTTGGCGATAAGAGAAAATACAATGGTAAATGTAATGGTCATCAACACAGGTTGGATGATGAACCATAATGGTCCCAATACGGTTTGCTTGTATACCGACACAAAATCCCTGCGTACAAAAAGTAAGATAAGATCTTTGTACCTCCAAAGTTCCTTATAGTCGAATCGAAGCAATCGCTTCTTCGGCTTAATAACTACATCCCAGGATTTTTTTTCACTCATAATCTTACAACGCCTGTGAGTTATGATTTTTCGCTACCCTGGCCATAACCGTAGCCATAACCGTAGCCATAACCGTAACCATAGCCATACCTACCATAACCATATTTATCGTAATAGTATTTCCATTTTTTACGTCGAACTCCATTCAAAATAATGCCTGCATTGGGTATTTCGTGTCGCTCTACCAATTCTTCTACAAAATTCACTTCTTGCCGACGAGCAAACTTTGTGTTGAATACAAAAATGTTAACATCGCTATGCTTCATCAGTGCCAATGCATCTGAAATAATACCAGTAGGTGGTGTATCAATAATTACGTAATCGTAATCGCCTTGTGCTTGCCTTATTAAATCTGCCATCCGATCACTCAAGATCAATTCTGAAGGGTTAGGGGGAATTGGTCCGCATAGAGCCACATCCAAATTCTCAAACCCACTGCTCATGATTACATCTTTATACTCCGCTTTATTGATTAAATAAGAACTTAATCCACGCTCTACTTTAAGCGACAAAGCCTTGTATACTTTTGGTTTATGTAAGTCCAACTCAATGAGTAGTACTTTTTTGTTAGCCTTTGCAAAAATGGCCGCTAAATTAACCGAACAGAATGTTTTACCTTCCCCAACTCCAACCGAAGTAATCAATATCACCTTCGAATTCACATTAGCAGCAAAATACTGTAAGTTGGTACGTACTGACCGCAACGATTCTGTGATATGCGATTTCGCCTCTTCAGCTGCAATCAGATAATCTTCTTTTGCTGGAGCATCTGACTTGTACACCTGCCCTAAAATGGGTAAATCCGATACTTCTGAAAGTTCAGCCAGGCTTTCAATGCGGTTGTAATACAATACACGAATGAAAAGAACAAGCATGCTGAGCAACAGTCCTGCACCGGTAGTCATCAAGATGTATTTACCTTTATTCGGCTTTACCACACCAATTGATCTGGCAGACTCAATCACCTTCGTTTCTGGAATAATACCTGCACGAGCAATAACCGTATTGGCACGCTTCTCAAGTAGGTGTAAATACAATTTTTCGTTGACTTGCATTCTTCTAGTAATGCTCAACAAATCGCGTTGTGTTTTGGGAATGCGTTTGATGATACTCTCATAAGAATCAATTTCTGCTGTTAACCCTTCAATTCTTCCCTTTATCGCATTCTTACTATTTACAATGTATTGCAACAGGTTGTTCTTCAACAAGTCAATCTTTTCGTCAATCAGGTCGATGGCAGGGTTGCCAAGTGTTGCATCTGCCAGTGCAGCATTTCTTTGTAATTGGAAATTATACAAATCAGCAATGGTGCTTTGTAAGAAATCGTCATTTTGATACACATAAAACGATGAAGGCAATAGCTTCTCATCCACGGTATTTACACTAATCACATATTCTTCCAAAGCCTCAAAGTCTTTCAAACGAATGCGGTATCCTCTGCGCTGATTATCGTAATTCACATACTTTTCAAAATATTCTGATTCTTCTTTAGTAAGGTTAAGAATAGACTTACTCGACTTGTATCGCTCTAGAGTATCTTCGATGCCGTTTAATATATCGATGACCTCTGTTAATTGTTTATCGATGTACTCAATAGTTTTTTCATTAATCCTGATCTTTGAGTCCATTGTATAATCGATATAAACCACCGATAAAGTATCAAGGAATGTTACTGCTCTTGAAGGAATCTCATCTTCCACTTCAAGTTTTAAAATACTGGTATATGGAATGTTTTCTACCGCCAGACTACGCAAATATTTACCTACCAACGCTCCATCACTATGTATTTTAAAGAAGTAGTTGTTGTTGAAACTTTCCTTTTTTAAATCAAGTGTTTTGGTAACTGTAAGTACCATACCTGTACTTACTACCTCTTCGTTAAAAGGGTGTGTTTCTTCAACTGATTGCTGCCCCAGATTATAGTTCAGCTTATATTGATTTTCATTAAGAATGGAAATGTGTATCTCCTGTCCATGAATGGAGGGTTTGGTAACACTGGCCCTAACAATAAAAGGCATCCCTTTATAAAGCTCTGTGGTCTTTACTCGTCCTACAATGAAATAACTAATATTGAAATTGAGTCGGTCTAACGTTTTATCAATTAAATCTCTCGATTTCAATACCCGCATTTGGTTAGAAATATCTTCGTAAGAACCATAGTAACCTACTGTTTTGAAGATTTTTTCCTGATAGTCGTAAGTTTCTGCTGCTTTAATAAGAATTTGATTGGTAGCTCCATAAATATCGGGCAGCTTATAGGTATAGAAATAACCTACCGCACCAAAAATTAATGGCAAAGACACTATAAGAACAATGTTCTTACGGATCACCCTAAAAATAAGGGTCAGGTCTTTTATATCAATAATAGAGTTGTCCTTAGACTTTGGCATGTACTATTATTGCAGGTTTTACTTGCGCTACAAACATACTTCTTTTTTTGAGACGAAGTTGTTGCAATTGATTAACCAAACAACGTAAATGCTCTCGAAAGGTTTCAAATATTCGATGAATGTGATAATGTCAATGTTCCCTTTGAAACATAAAGTCTTTGGTTTATGGACATTCAACCAATAACTAATACCACTATTTCGAACTAAAGGCAAGTACTCTTAATTAGAGCTTGGACAACGATGTACACTCAAATACTCGTCTTATAAAATAGTAAGTAATGGTTTCTATTGAATTTTTATTGTTGTGCTGTTCAGCTTTGTATAGTACAATAACATATTGAACTCCATGCATTGTAGATTGAGGTGTTAAGCTAAAAAAAACAACACCGAATATATGCGGTCAACACTTATATTATAAACCATAAACCGGTTTGAAAAAGAAAAAAATTACACCTGATTTTCTTTAAATTCAACCAGTTTATTATCATATTCGTCATAATAATTATTGGATTCGTCAAAGTTCCGTATTCAATGCACAATAAAATCGTATATTAACATAGTTATCTTCCGATATTAAACGTCAACTATGAGAAAAACAGCTACCCTACTCTCTATTCTTTGTATTTCTTTATATGCCAGTGCTCAAACAGGGCCTGGAGGAGTTGGAGGTTCTACCACCAATCAAATATGGTTAGATGCGAACCAGCTCACTGGACTTTCTAACCTTGATTTGGTACCTACCTGGACAGATGAGTCGGGAAACAGCAATAATGCCACGCAAGGTTCCAGTTCAAGACAGCCTCGTTACGTTACTGGTGCAGTAAACGGATTACCTGCTCTTAATTTTGATGGTGCTAATGATTATGTACAAATAGGGGCAGTACCTGCACTAGAAAGTGCTGATATGAGTTGGTTTATTGTGGCCAGTGCAAATAACAATACCCATACTGGCATTTTATTGCGCTGTGCATACTCGGGTAGCAGTGCCAATAAATCATGGTGGAATACTTACATCACTACCAATACCAATGCATTTTTAACGTATTTCAGAGAAAATACGTCAAGCGCAATGATTGTTGACCCTATTCCATACACAGCTGGTTATAACTCTTATACTACTGTAGTAGATGGCAGTGCGCAGCTTGATGCCTACAAAAATGGCACATTGATTGGCTCCGACCCTGGAACAGTAACGACCACCCCTTCAAATCATACCCATTTACGCATAGGAGCAAATACAATTACTACCAACGCCTATTTCAATGGAAGGGTAGCCGAAGTGATCGTATACAATACTAACCTTGGTGTTGCAGAACGCACCATTGTACAAAACTATATTTCAAGTAAGTATGCCATAAGCATTCCTGGTGCCTTAGATCGTTTTGCATACGATGGCACTCATGGTTTCCACTTAGCTGGAATTGGTATGGAAGGTGGCAACTCGAATACCGACGCACAAGGTACCAGCCTGGTGCGCATGAATACTGCAAGTGCATTAAGTGCAGGCGACTATCTCCTTTGGGGAGACGACAATGCCACTACAGGTGTTAACACCACAGACATCCCTGGCACTTATGGTGCCACTGGACGTAGAATGACCCGTGTTTGGCGTGTAGACGAGACCGATGGTGGTGGTGGCGATGGTGTTGGCACTGTATCATTTAGCATTGATTTGGATGGTATTGGCTTTGGCTCATTTACAGATTATGAATTACTCATTGATGCCGATGGCGTATTTGCCAGTGGTGCTACAATACATACCACAGGAAGGAGTTACGATGCTGGCACCAATGTGCTCAGTTTTACCGACGTTGACTTCTCTGATGGTGATTATTTTACCATAGGCCATCCAGGCGGTGGAATTGTTAGCATTACAACAGGGATATGGAACGATCCACTTACCTGGAATTGCAATTGTATTCCAATTGGTTCGGATGATGCCACTGTAGATGTAGGACATACAGTTACTGTTGATGCATATAGCAGTATTAACGACCTTACTGTAGATGGGACTCTTGACTTTGATCCGGGCATGAACCTTACTGTAAATGGTGACTTCGACATCAACGGCGCTTTTACCCATGGAGATGGCACCCTTACTTTCAATGGAACAGGTGCGCAAAGTGTTGATGGCACTGGCACCATTGTGCTAAACAATGTTGTTGATAGCAATGGATTAGGCACTGTTTCGGTGCTCACCGGCACGTATATTTTATTGGATTCTTTGCACATGGAAACCGATGCTGCGTTTGATATTGGAGGAGCAGTATCTTTTACCCTGCGTTCTAATGCTGCTGGTACTGCTCGAATTGCGGGTATGCGCTCAGGATCTTCCATTACTGGGTTGGTTAACGTAGAGCGATACTTTGATACACCTTCTGGCAATGCTGCCTATCGCAACATGTCTAACCCTTGCTCTGGAACTTCTGTTACGTTAGGCGAATGGGACGACGACATCTACATGAGTTGTGTTGGCGGAGATGATGGAGATGCCTGGAATGGTGGAAGCTGTTATGTTTCAGTAAAAAAATATAATCCTACCCTTGGAGGATATATTGACATGAGTAGTATTACTGAAGCTCTGTCTAATTGGAGGGGCTATCATGTATGGCTGGGTACCGACCTGACAGCAATGAATGATACAACTGTTACAGTTACTGGAACTGTTAATACTCCTCCAAACATGGACATTGATCTATTAGGTGGTGACGGTGACTGGAACTTGATGGGCAACCCTTATTGCTCTCCTATCGATTGGGATGTATTGTATAATAACATTAAGACAAGACGTTTAGGCAATTTCTTCTACATTTTTGATCCTACCACAGGTGGTTTTGAATACTACGATGGCACTGGTCCATCATCCAGTGGAACAGTTGATGCCAGTGGCCGAATTGCATTGGGTCAAGGATTCTGGGTAGTAAACGATGGAGGAACCGGACGGTTATCTTTTAGCCAAACATCTAAAGTAGCAGGTCCTGTTGCATTGGTGAATAAGAAAGCTGGTGATGCTGCATTAGCAGATAATATCTTGCGCTTTCAGCTAAGCTCTAAATTAACTCCATTTACTGGCAATTCGGAGCTGTGGTTCGATAACAATTTCCATAGAAGGTATGAACGTGTAGATATTCCACACCTTGCTTCTCCCGAACCTACTGCTCCCGCATTAGTAATGGTTTCTCCTGAAAACAAGCATTTGCGTAAAAATTATCTTGATGAATTGGATGATGAAGTTCAAATTCCATTCATTGTAAATGTTGGTATTGCTGGTGAATACAAATTATCTTCTGACAACCTCGAGCAATTTGACAGTTATGATTGTGTTTTGGTTGAAGACCTGCTAACGGGTGAGTTTATTGACTTACGCACGGAAAAAAACTATGTTTTTCAGGTGAATGAGCTACACAATGATGATACACGCTTGATCTTACATTTAAACAAAGACAACGATTGTGAAAAGCTATTGGTAAATGCTACCGATCCTATCGCTGCTGAAGAAGTAATTATCTTTGGCAACCAAAACGGAGCTAACATTACCTTCAACTTTGAAGCACAAACACGGGTTAAGGTATCTATGATAAACCTATTAGGGCAAGACATGGCAGAAACCTTGAACTTAACCACGCAAACAGAAACAATACAATTGAACACCCCCGATCAATTTAAAGGTGTGTACCTATTGGTAATTGATTTGCCTGGTGAAAGAATTACTAAAAAATTAATCAAGAATTAAGGGAGCATCATCATTTACTACAAGCTGTCTGTCAAAGTTTATTGTTGACTTTTAGTATTAATTTTTAAATTTGCTCGCAACCCAATAGGTTAAATGCATGGTAAAACAGATTAACCCTAAGAAGATACTTATCATTGGCAGTTTGTTAGTGGCTCCATTTCTTTTGCAAGATGTGGCAGCTCAACCGCCTGGTGGTGGCCCTCCGGGACCTCCTGCTGCTGGTGATCCTCCTTGTTGGCCTCCTCCTTGTATTCCAATTGATGGTGGTGTTGGGTTTTTAATTGCCGCAGGCATAGCCCTTGGAGGAAAAAAAGCATACGATCTAAAAAAACAAATAAAAGAAGTTGAGTAACCTACTCAACTTTCTTTTTATAGTAGCATGTTCTCCTCGTTCAATAAAAATCCCCTACTCCGTTTTTTAGTCATTGCCTTTGGCTTGTATGTCGGTTGGTACCTCCTATATGAGTTTGTACTTATTCCGCATACCCGTGTAGACAACCTTATTATCGAAAACCTAATTTATTTTAGTGCCTTCGCACTACAAATGTTAGGCTATACTACCTTCTCTGATGGTAGCTTTGGCGAAGACATTCGTACCCTGGGCATCGATGGCACTCATGGCGTTTGGGTGGGTGATCCTTGTAATGGTCTTACTTTGTTTGCCCTATTTGCCATTTTTGTAATAGCCTATCCCGGTCCAATTCGCAAAAAATTATGGTACATACCACTCGGGCTGGCAACCATTCACCTTATCAATATTATTCGCATTACAGTACTTATTATTATTGTCAAGAAATCGCCTGAATACCTGGAGTTTAACCACACCTATACTTTTACTATAGTGGTGTATGGCTTTGTTTTTTTTCTGTGGCATCTTTGGGCCAATAAACTTTCCAAAAAGCCCCACTAATGCTTTCCCATCCTCTGGCACGAAAAATAATAATTGGGTTAAGTATTTTAGCAGTAGTGATGCTAGGGTTTCTCCGTGACTTTATCTTTGTTAACATCAATTATCAATTACAACATCTTTATTACCAAACTGAGCATACCTATGCACATTCTTTCTTTGCTTTTCTTAGCGATTACTCCTATCAACAATTGTACTATGGCAAATTCGCTTTAACAGCACTTTTTACCTTACTTTACCTGGTACTAACTTCGTTAAGCATACAACTTATCTATCGTAAACGACAATGGCTAAAGTGGATCTTGTACTTATTTGGAGCAATGGTAACAGTTGCTGCCATATTTTATGGCCTGGGATATGCTTTTGGCAACCCTACCCGTGGATATAAACTGGCAAGAGTATTCATGGGTATTGTGCAATCTCCCATTCCGTTAATGGTACTTATCCCTGCATTTTCCTTGATAAAAAAACAATAACTAGCTGTTGCTTTTATTGCATTTATTATACCTTTGTTTTTCCCATTTAAAGAAGGAAAACAATGACTAGAGACAACTCCATTTTCGACCTAATAGACAAAGAAAAAGAACGTCAATTGCATGGGATCGAGCTGATCGCATCTGAAAACTTTGTAAGCAACCAGGTAATGGAAGCCATGGGCTCCGTATTAACCAATAAATATGCTGAAGGATTACCTCGAAAGCGTTATTATGGCGGTTGTGAAGTAGTGGATCAAGTTGAACAATTGGCCATAGACCGATTGAAAGAGTTGTTTGGGGCTGCCTGGGCAAATGTACAACCCCACTCTGGAGCACAAGCCAACGCTGCTGTAATGTTGGCAGTGTTGAAGCCAGGCGATAAAATTCTTGGGTTCGATCTTTCACATGGTGGACACCTTACTCATGGTTCAACTGTTAACTTCTCAGGAAAATTATACCAACCTTCTTTTTATGGCGTAGAAAAAGAAACAGGCACAATAGATTACGACAAGTTAGAAGCTACTGCAATTGCTGAGCAGCCTAAACTTATTATTTGTGGTGCCTCTGCCTATTCAAGAGATTGGGACTATGCTCGATTTAGGGCCATTGCTGACAAAGTAGGGGCATTATTGCTGGCCGATGTATCTCACCCTGCAGGCCTCATTGCAGCAGGGCATTTAAATAACCCTCTACCCCATTGTCATATTGTAACTACTACCACACATAAAACCCTTCGAGGACCAAGAGGTGGGGTAATTATGATGGGAGAAGATTTTGATAACCCATGGGGCATTACTACACCAAAAGGTACTGTACGCAAAATGTCTTCTTTACTTGATTCAGGAGTATTCCCTGGAACACAAGGTGGACCTTTAGAGCATGTTATCGCAGCTAAAGCTGTTGCATTTGGCGAAGCATTGACCGATGAATTTAAGGTTTATACAAAACAAGTGATGACAAACGCTGCAGCAATGGCTGAGTCTTTTGTAACTAAGGGTTACGATGTTATCTCTGGAGGTACTGACAACCATTGTATGCTCATCGATCTTCGTTCAAAAGGATTAACTGGAAAAGATGCTGAAAACGCATTGATTAAGGCTGATATAACAGTAAACAAGAACATGGTTCCTTTCGACGATAAATCACCATTTGTTACTTCAGGGTTAAGGGTAGGAACTCCTGCCATCACTACCCGTGGAGTGAAAGAAAATGAGATCCCAACCATTGTAGAATTGATCGACAAAGTGTTGATGAACATTGATAATGATGCAATAATTGATGAAGTTCGAAATGAAGTGAACGCATTGATGAGCAAGTATCCACTGTTTGCTACTACCGAATTGGTTTAATTTATCTGTTGAGCAACAGCTTTAACGTTGTTTCAAATGAAATACAAACGACCCCACTATTCTGGGGTCGTTTTCTTTTGTATACGTTTTCCCCTACTCCATCGGTTTAACCAATGCCTGCTTTGATCGTTAGACAAGTAAACACTGTATGAAAGAATCATGATGATGCCAAAATCAAATAAGCCAACACCAAAGGCAATAAAAAGGTGGAATACTACCCCCACAATGAGCAAAGGCTTTCGGGTTTTATTGAACCACACTAATAAGGGAAACAACAGTTGGTATGCCAATGCCAGATAAGTGCCTATTACTAACAACCAATCTACCTTTAACAAACTTGCCTGTAACCACGGATGACTAAACTCATCGATACTCAACACATAATAAAGTGCTTCACCATCCAGCCAGGCATTGCCCGCTAACTTATAAACTGTAGCAACAAAGTACAGGTAAGCAATTTGTAAGCGAGCAAGGGTAAAGAAAGTATTGGTAAGGGTATGCCAAATGGTATTTTTCAATGTAGGTTGTAAGCCCGTATCTTCATTCATAAATACCAGGTACAACAACAAGATTTCCAACAAGTTTATACCTCCATTAAACATGGGATAAGCACTGTTCAACAAGTTGGCGGTAGTAAAGTAAATGACCAATGCGGCAATACGCGGCAAACGCCCCAATATACCTAACAATAAAAACACCAATTGAGCCGCAATGAACCACCAGAAATAAGGTTTCACTGCGTCCATGAATAGTAAATTCAATCCTTTACCAAGTATAGAAGGCTTGTAACTCCATACTGGCATCAATGCATCAGGCCCCCAAATTTGTGCAGCTATGGGCAACAGGTATAAGGTATTGAACAAAACAAATAGGTACATTAGTTTTCTAAACAACCTGATGGTGTCAGAATGTCTAGGTGGCTCAGTAAAATAAGCCACAGTATGCTGCCATATGTTAGTTATTGCTTGCAGAGTAAATCGGAAATTTGATGCGTTGTAACTCAGGTGAAGCGGTGGTTCGCTCTTTATAAGGAGGCGGAATGGTAACTTCACAATAAAATTCAATGGATTGCCACTCTTGTTCGGGCATCTTCCAGGCTAGGTATTGTTGCAAGTAGTGTATGATAGCCTTGTATTGTTTAGACTTTTCCATGGCTTCAAAAATGAACTCTTCCTTTTCCTGTTCTGTTTCCTGCTTTTCTTCCGCCAAAAGATAATACCGGTAGTAATCTACCATAAGGTAGTGAAGCAAATTAGTATTGGCCTGCAACAACTTACCATGATAACTTACTCGATAACTGTAATGTCCTTCCATAAACGTTGTTGCAGGATTGATCCACTCGCTCCACCCTTCAGCAGTTTCGCAACGAAAGAACAATGCCCTGCTTACCTTTGGTGGCTCGGGGGCAAACAAATTCCAGTTTTGGTGAAACAATGGAATCATATATTGATCTGCTCGTTGATGCAATGATTTAGGGAAAGTACCCCTGGGACTGGTGTACACTATAGTAGCCGCAAAGTGTCCCAGTAAAAAAAACAGGGCTAATGCAGTAAGTATTTGTGACCATTTTTTCATTCAGTGCAAGCAGTTAGCATGCAAAATAAGGATTATTTCCTCCAACAAAAACTATCTACCCTATCGCTACTTCCTTCAAAATATAAATGTATTTTTGAGCAAAATTTTACGAATATGATCAAAGCGAATAACCCTGCACTACAATCTTGGGTAACAGTAGCCCCCAATAGCGACTTCTCGATGCAAAACCTGCCCTTTGGCATCTTTAAAACACAAACACTAGCTCCACGCGTAGGAGTAGCCATTGGCGAATATGTACTTGATTTGGCCGCTGTTGCCGAATTAGGATTACTCAATGACCTTGGCGTAGATGCCTCTGTGTTCTCGAGTAACTACCTAAACGACATGATGATGGGAGGTAAACAAGCCTCTCGAAACATACGAAATCGCGTATCAGACTTATTGAATGTAGAAAATAATGAGCTAAGTGCTGATAACAGAGAGCAAGTGCTACACGCTATGAGCAATGTGATCATGCAAATGCCTGTAAAAGTAGGCGACTATACTGATTTTTACTCCAGTAAAGACCACGCAACTAATGTTGGCACCATGTTTCGTGATCCTGACAATGCCTTGTTGCCCAACTGGAAACATATTCCCGTAGGCTATCATGGACGCGCCTCTTCCATTATCTTATCAGGGGAAGCCATTCATCGCCCTAAAGGACAACAAAAGCCTAATGAAGATCAACCACCAGTATATGGCCCATGTAAATTATTGGACTTCGAATTGGAGATGGCCTTTATTACTTATCAAGGGAAACCATTAGGTGATACGATTAGTACTGCTGAAGCAGATGACTACATCTTTGGTATGGTCATTTTTAACGACTGGTCGGCACGCGATATCCAGAAATGGGAATACATTCCTCTTGGTCCGTTTTTGGCCAAAAACTTTGCCTCTTCTATCTCTCCATGGGTAGTAACTCTTGATGCGTTGGAACCATTTAAGGTGCCAGGCGAAGTCCAAGACCCGAAGGTACTACCCTACCTCGAATATGAGGGCGATAAAAATATTGACATCAACCTCGAAGTGTTTATTCAACCCAATGCCGGAAAAGCACATAAGGTATGTACCTCTAACTACAAACACATGTACTGGAACATGTGCCAGCAATTGGCTCACCATGCTGTTAACGGTTGTAACATTAATGCTGGCGACATGATGGCTTCTGGCACAATTAGTGGTCCTACTCCTGATAGCTATGGGTCGATGTTAGAGCTGGCATGGCGCGGCACCAAGCCCATTTCTATGCCCGATGGTAGTGAGCGTAAGTTCATTAACGATCACGACACCGTTATTATGCGTGGTTATGCTCAAAAAGATGGCGTACGTGTAGGATTTGGAGAGGTAAGCACTAAAGTGTTACCCGCAAAATAAGCCAACTACCAGTTAAACTGTATTATGCTCTAAAACCTATGTATTGCTTTATAGCGATACACGAGGATTAGTGACTTTTCCCATTTCTTATGGTGTAAACCCATTCAAGGTTCAACAGTAACATGTTGAACCCTGAACGGCATTCCTTTCTGCTTCAAAGATTATCCCTCTGGAGGCTCGTTATAAAAGTCATCAATCGCCAATAGATTACCATTCAGCGTTGATAGGGTAAGTGTTGACAACCGAAGGCCTACATGTTGACATCAACATCATCCTCTGAAGCTTTTACTACTTTAGCATCATCATTCAATAGGTACCTCTTTAAAATTCAATGCTCACCCATTGAACATTCAACACTTACCACTTCAACTTTCAGGAGTACACCATTCATAAGGCCATGAGAATATACATGACAGGTCAATGCATTCCCCTTGAACAATAGAACGATGCATGTTGGTTTCAACATCTCTAACTACAAGCGTCAACCCCTCTCCCCTGAAGTTTCAAGGGGCTACCCTTTACCTTTGCATCTAATTTGCTCATATATGCTTCTAAGTAATTGGCTTATTTTATAACTTTGTTGGGAAGTAATTGCCTATGCCCAAGATAGACCCTGAGAAGGAGAAAAGAGAAATACTAAACGCTTACCGTGGATTACTAAGGGCTTCTCGTCGTTCGCGCGATAAAAAGGACACCGCACTCATTCGTAAAGCCTTTAACGTTGCACTTGATGCCCACAAAGACATGCGACGCAAGTCGGGAGAACCCTACATCTACCACCCCATTGCTGTAGCCCGTATTGCTGCTGAGGAAATTGGGTTGGGGACTACTTCTATTGTTTGTGCATTGATGCACGATACCGTTGAAGATACCGATATTACGTTGGAAGACGTTGAAACTTTGTTTGGCGAAAAATACCGACGTATCATTGATGGATTAACCAAAATATCGGGGGTATTTGACCAGACTTCTTCCATTCAGGCAGAAAATTTCAGGAAGATGCTGCTTACCCTATCCGATGATGTTAGGGTTATTTTAATTAAGATATCTGATCGATTGCACAACATGCGCACGCTCGATTCTATGAAGCGTGAAAAGCAACTAAAAATCGCTTCAGAAACCTCATACCTTTATGCACCGTTAGCTCATCGGTTGGGCTTGTATGCCATAAAAAGTGAGTTGGAAGATCTTTCATTGAAATATAAAGAACCCAGTGTATTTCAAGAAATTACGCACAAATTAAAGAAGACACAAGCAGTACGAAATCGCTTTGTGCACCGATTTGGTCTTCCCATTAAGCGAGAGTTAGAAGCCCAGGGCTATAAATTTGAAATTAAAGGACGTACCAAGTCCATCTTTTCTATTTGGAATAAGATTCAAAAGAAAAACATTCCATTTGAGGAAGTATATGATGTATTTGCCATACGCATCATTGTAGACACCGACACGGAAAATGAAAAAGCAGATTGCTGGAAAGTTTATTCTATAGTTACTGATTTTTACCAACCCAACCCCGACCGTTTACGCGACTGGATTTCAACTCCGAAAGGCAATGGTTATGAATCGTTGCATACTACAGTAATGAGCCCGACCGGGAAATGGGTAGAAGTTCAGATTCGCACCCGTCGTATGGATGAAATTGCAGAAAAAGGGTATGCTGCTCATTGGAAGTACAAAGATGGGAGCAAGGAAAGTGAAAGTGGACTGGATGTTTGGCTGTCAAGCATTCGGGAATTAATGGAAAATCCAGAGTCCGATGCATTGGATTTCATTGACGACTTCAAGTTAAATCTGTTTTCGGAAGAAATCTTTGTGTTTACTCCCAATGGTGATCTTCGTACTTTACCTAGCAGCTCTACTGCACTCGATTTTGCTTTTGATATCCATACTCAGGTAGGTGAAAAATGCATTGGTGCTAAGGTAAATCATAAGCTAATGCCCTTAAGCCATAAGTTAAAAAGTGGCGATCAGGTAGAGATTATCACCTCCAACAAGCAACGTCCCAAGGAAGATTGGCTTAATTTTGTAGTTACCGCAAAAGCCAAATCGAAAATAAAAACATCTCTTAAAGAGGAGCGTAAAAAAATCGCAACAGATGGAAAGGAGATCTTACAACGTAAGTTCTCACATCTAAAGGTCAACTTCACCAGTGAGAACATTACTGAGTTGCTCACTTTTTACAAGCTCGATTCTGCTACTGAGTTGTATTACCGCATTGCTAAGGGAAACCTGGATTTATCGAAAATTAAAAATCTGGTTGTTAAAGGCAAAAATCTTAAAGTAAAGGCTCCTCGAAAGTCGAAAAAAGATTCGCTAGATCAACTGGTTACTAATGTACGAGGCAAAAGTGATATGCTCATCATTGGCGACAACATGGAGAAAATCGATTACACGTTGGCCCAGTGTTGTAATGCTATTCCGGGAGACGATGTATTTGGTTTTATTACTGTAAGTGAAGGCATTAAAATACACCGGGTAAACTGCCCCAATGCTATTCAACTCATGTCGAACTATGGGTATCGTATTGTTAAAGCCCGTTGGACCAACCAGGAATTGATTGAATTCTTAGCAGGCATTAAATTTACTGGCATCGATGATGTTGGATTGGTCAACAATATCACCGGCATTATTTCAAGTGAATTGAATGTAAATATGCGTTCCATTAGTTTTGAAAGCTACGACGGTATGTTTGAAGGAAAAGTAATGGCTTATGTGCATGATACCAATCACCTGGAAAGGCTTATCAACAAATTACGCAAAGTAAAGGGTGTTTTAGAAGTAGAGCGCATTGACACGAATTAATTTCTTCGCTTTTCACCACCGTCTAAAAAGTGTTGATAAATCAATGAATTTCTGTAGCAGTATTCGCAATTTATTTTATTAATTTTAGCCTCTTAATAAGGAAGCATGTCAAGTCCTGAAGCTAAGGAAGAAGTAAGGCAAATATTTTCTGATTACCTGGAGGCCAATAAACATCGAAAAACTCCGGAGCGCTTTGCCATACTAAATGAAATTTACAACTACAGTGGTCATTTTGACATAGAATCGCTCTACATTAACATGAAAAATAAAAAGTACCGCGTAAGTCGTGCTACGCTGTACAATACCATTGAGTTGCTATTGGCCTGTAACCTTGTTCGCAAACATCAATTTGGCAAAAACATTGCTCAGTTCGAACGTTCGCATGAATACAAACAGCACGATCATATCATTTGTACGGAATGCAACCAGGTTCTTGAATTCTGTGACCCAAGGATTCAAAACATCAAATCAACCGTGCAAGAGGTAATGAAATTCGACATCCTGCACCACTCGCTTAACATCTATGGCGTTTGCCCCGATTGTAAAGCAAAAGCATTAAAAACCAGTAAAACCGCTTAACCATCATGAGTTTTAGTTTTAACACCTCATTACAAAAAGGCATTCAAACCATTGGGTTAGAAGGCCGGCTAATGGATAAAGATGAAGCCATTGAGTTGGTAGAGGAAGTAGAATACATCATTAGCAATGGCATTAATAAATTTGTGATCAACCTCTCTCAATTGGAATATATGAACAGTAGTGGACTCAACACACTGGTGAGTATATTAACCAAGGCACGTAATGGTGGTGGCGAAGTGGTGATAGCCAATGTGCACGAACGGATTCAACAATTGCTAGTAATTACAAAACTTAACACTGTATTTACAGTAGCTGAAAGCGTAGAAGCTGCTACTGAAATGTTAAATCAAACCATAGGAGAAAGTTAAATGACCAAGGTAGATGTATTGTTAGGCCTCCAATGGGGCGATGAGGGAAAAGGAAAAATTGTTGATGTACTTACCCCAAGGTACAACCTGATTGCTCGATTTCAGGGTGGTCCTAATGCTGGACACACCCTTGAGTTTAATGGTATTAAACATGTACTTCACACCATTCCTTCTGGAATTTTCCATGAAGATACCATCAACCTGGTAGGCAATGGTGTTGTAATCGACCCTGTAATTTTTAAAAAAGAAATTGATGCGTTGAAAGGCATGGGGGTTGATGTACATAAAAACCTGGTGATATCTCGTAAGGCACACCTTATTTTGCCTACCCATCGCTTGCTTGATGCTGCATCGGAAGCAGCAAAAGGCAAAGAAAAAATTGGGTCAACCTTAAAAGGCATAGGCCCCACTTATATGGATAAAACGGGAAGAAACGGGTTACGTATTGGTGATATCTTTGCCGATAACTTTGAAGAAAAGTATCGTGCATTGGTAGAAAAACATGCCCGCATCTTGTCATTCTTTCAATATGAATACAACCTGGAAGAACTGGAACCTCAATGGTTTGAAGGCATTGAACTGCTACGCACACTTCCTATAGTAGATAGCGAACACCACGTAAATGGCTGTTTGAAATCCGATACCCCCGTTTTGGCCGAAGGAGCACAAGGTAGTTTACTGGACATTGACTTTGGCTCCTATCCATTTGTAACTTCTTCCAATACTGTATGTGCAGGAGCATGTACCGGTTTGGGTGTTGCTCCGGGGAATATTGGTGAGGTAATTGGCATTTTTAAGGCCTATTGTACCCGTGTTGGTAGTGGCCCCTTCCCTACTGAGTTGTTCGATGAAGACGGTGAAGAACTTAGAAAGATTGGCAATGAGTTTGGTGCTACTACTGGCCGCCCACGCCGCTGCGGGTGGATTGATTTACCAGCATTAAAATATGCTATTATGATCAATGGCGTTACGCAGCTCACCATGACTAAGGCCGATGTACTTAGTGGCTTTTCCACTATCAAAGTATGTACGCATTACGAAATTGAAGGAGGTGAACACATTGATTACTTCCCATACGACATTGCTCCTGAATTGGTTAAGCCAGTTTATAAAGAACTATCAGGGTGGAATAAAGATCTTACAGGCCTTACTTCAATTGATGAACTACCTGAAGCATTGGTCAACTACATCGAATACCTCGAAAAAGAATTGGAAGTGCCCATCAGTATTATTTCAGTAGGACCAGACAGAACTCAAACCCTACTGCGCGATAAGGTGTTAGCATAATAAACCGGCCTAATTCTTGTTATTAGGGAGTGGCATGAACTACAAAGCCCTCATATCGTTGGTAATGGTATTAAGTACCCTATTGGTACCTCTTTCATCGTGGGGGCAAAAAACCAAAAAAATTATCGTAAAACAGGTAGAAAGCTGGGAGTATGACGAATCACTTGGCATCAACGCACAACGCCTTATTGGTAGTGTCATTTTTGAGCATGATGGAGCATTGATGTCATGCGACAGCGCCTACCTCTACAACAACGATAAAAGTGTAGAAGCATTTGGTCGTGTACATATCAACCAGGGAGACACAGTACACTTGTATGGTGATTCCTTGCGCTATGATGCTGGAGACAAAACTGCCAGGTTACGGCAGAACATACGCATGATTGATAAGGACATGCAGCTCACTACCAATATCATGAACTATGATTTAAAAACCAGTATTGGCAGTTATTTTAATGGTGGTACCATCATTAGTCAACAAAATCAAAACAAACTCACCAGTAAAGAAGGATATTATCACAGTGAATCAAAAACCCTGCATTTTAAAGACAGTGTTGTATTACACAACCCTGAATACGATATGTACTGTGATACCTTGCATTATAACACCGTTTCAGAAGTATCATGGTTTTTTGGTCCAACGCTAATTCGCTCTAAAGACAATTTGATTTATTGTGAAAATGGTTGGTACGATACTAAAAACAATGTTTCTTCTTTCGAAGAAAACGCTTATATCATTACAGAAGAGCACCAAAAGCTGGAAGGCGATAGTATGTATTACGATCGCAACAAAGGCATTGGAGAAGTATTTGATAACATTACCATTACCGATACGGTTAATGACTTTTTGGTGAACGGGCATTACGCCATTCATTACGAGCAGCGCGACTTATCCATCATTACCAAAGAGGCTATGCTCACACAGATTTATAAAGAAGACTCCCTCTTTCTACACTCTGATACTTTAAAGATTACAGTAGACACCACTACTGGTGATCAAGTAGTGCATGCCTACTACAGAGTAAAATTCTACCGCCACGACATGCAAGGAAAATGTGATTCGTTGGTGTATTCGGAGTCCGACTCTACCTTACGCATGTACCATACTCCTGTGCTTTGGTCGGAAGAAAATCAATTGGACGGTGAATTCATTGAAATTGTGGCTCATGAAGGGAAAATTAATCAGTTGATCATGTACAATTCTGCGTTCATGATTTCAGAAGAAGATTCGTTAAGCTACAACCAAATTAAAGGCAAAAAGATTACTGGATATTTTAAAGACAACGATTTGGTAAAAATTCATGTCGAAGGCAATGGTGAAACCATCTACCACCCTGTGGATGAGAAGGACACCGGTGAAAAGGAAAAAATAGGCATCTATAAAGCCGAATGCAGCGACTTGTATATTCACTTAGAAGACAATGAATTGAAAGGAATCTCTTTTATCACACAACCTTCAGGCATCCTACACCCTGAAGATGAAGTAGCTCAAGAAGAACAATTCTTAAAAGGGTTTCATTGGGAATTTCACCACCGTCCTCTTACCAAAGCAGATATCTTTAAGTGGGTAGAGTAACTCTATCGCTGAACAACCATCTTTTTTATCACTACTTCTCCCTCAATCAACAATCGAACAAAGTAGGTTCCTTCCTCTAATGAAGTTACGTTTAATGTGTGATTCCCTTTGCTTGTAAATTGCATCACCTGTTTCCCTGTTACATCAAAAACATTGCCTTGAACTCTTGCATCTGAAGGAAGTGATAATGTTAAACTTAATCCCACAGGGTTGGGGTATAAGGCTACTTCTTCACTGCTATTTGTTACTGGCACATCAACCGTTTGGCAATCCCAGGCTGCCCAGGCTATTATTCTATCCATAAGCGATTCCGCAGTTGTTGAAGGCCATCCGGTTTGATGTCCGTAATATGGGCAAACAACACGTTGGTAATCATCGTGTACCACCAGAGCACTACCAGGTCCAGCAGTTGCTAAAACAGTAGTATTTGAAGTGGCTCCAGCCATGTTCGTTTTCCAGGTAAACCCCATATTCATAATACCTGTTGAAAATGCTGAAGTAATCCAATGGCTATTATTAGTAATCGTTACATCACTGTTTGTATAGGTAGCAGAAGCTCCCATATCGAAAGCAGCAACCGAATTATCTCCGCGCATCATAATGACGCCTATACCACAAGATTGGTTTTCGTTCAACAGGTGCGTTAATGCACTTCCTGTTGGAGCATTAGAATCGAATCCAAAAATCACTACATCGTAGGGCGAATAATTATACGCAGCACTTAAAACAGAAGCATCTACTTTAGTAACAGTATGTCCCATGTCTTCAAAATGTTGCTTGGCATTATCTGAATAACCAAACCCTGATTCGAGTAGTAGAATATTATAATCTGCTACAACTGGTTGTGCACATAAGTGTACTACAATGCCAAGAAACATTAAGGTTAAAAAGTATATCTTTTTCATCGCTAATAGTTTTGTTTCGCCAAATAACTGAACTACTAACAATAAAAAAGGGGGAATTCGTAAGCGTCGGAAATTAATTCGTAAGTGTAAAGGATAACTACTATTGAGTCATTAGTCTTGCATGCCAACTGGCTTGTAATGGTCCTTCCCAACCAGCAACAAATTCTCCTTTATCGGCTACAAGGTTATTGAATACGATGGTAGATCCTGTGATTGTCCCTGCCTCAATCATAGCTTCAAACTCGTTCATGGCAGCAGTTTTCACTTCATCCCCTTCTTTCCACGCCATGGTCATGCGGTCGAGTAAATTAATGCTATATGCTGATTGTAAATCTCGAATAAACCCTACAGATGTATCGATAGAGCAACCGGAAGCTGCAGCTTGTTGTTCATCGACAAAGATGACAATGAAACGGTTGTAAAAAATTTCAATGGCTGCTTTAAGTGCTGCCCCATGAGAGGCCCAGCCCTGCACAAATAATTGCGCTTTGCCTTTTATTTCAACTGTTTCTTCAGGAGTAAAAGCCCGATTGCTTTGATATACCCATACCCGGGCATGATTTGGTAAAGTGAGGTATGACATGAAATAACTTCTTTAATGTAAAGGTAAGAAATCTAAAGATCTCCAGCTTGGGCAATTAACTCGGCTACATCCAGCACTTTAACATTTCCTTCCTGCTCAAAATTCTTTACGCCATCTGTCATCATCGTATTGCAAAACGGACATCCTGTAGCAATGATGTTAGGTTTTACCTCTAGCGCTTCCTCAGTACGTTCGATGTTCACCTCTTTGTTTCCGCTTTCTGCTTCTTTGAACATTTGTGCACCACCTGCCCCACAACAAAATCCTTTGGCTTTGCAACGACGCATCTCCACCAACTCTGCATCCAGCTTTTCCAACACTTCACGAGGAGCTTCGTAAACATCATTGCCCCTCCCCAGGTAACAAGGGTCGTGGAAAGTGATGCGCTTGCCTTTGAAGTCTCCCCCACCCTGAATGGTCATCTTCCCTTCTTTCAACAATCCATTGATGAATTGGGTATGGTGAATCACTTCATAATTTCCTCCTAATTCGGGGTATTCATTTTTTAAGGTATTGAAGCAATGTGGACATGCTGTAACTATTTTCTTTACCTCATAAGCATTCAATACCTGAATGTTCATCATGGCTTGCATTTGAAACAAGAATTCGTTCCCGGCACGTTTAGCAGGGTCGCCTGTACAAGCCTCTTCAGTGCCTAGCACAGCAAATTTAATTCCTGTCTTATGCAAAATTTTCACCATGGCTTTGGTAATCTTCTTAGCCCTGTCGTCAAAACTTCCGGCACATCCCACCCAAAACAACACTTCAGGAACTTCACCGGCCGCCAAACATTCGGCCATGGTAGGTACTTTTATTTTTTCTTCGCTCATAGTTGTATTAATCTTCTTCCGCCCATTTTAAACGGTCGGCTTGAGAAAAGGCCCATGGAGCCCCATTGTTTTCAATGTTGTTGAACATCACTGTCCACTCCTCTGGCGATTTAGATTCCTCCATAATCAGATAGCGACGTAAGTCAACAATAATCGCCAACGGATCGATATTTACCGGACATGCTTCTGTACATGCGTTACAAGAAGTACAAGCCCTCAACTCTTCTTCAGTGATATAATCATGTAATAGCGACTTCCCATCATTGTGCTCTTTGCCATGTTTAGCAACGTTTTTACCTACCTCTTCCAAACGGTCGCGCGTATCCATCATAATTTTTCGTGGCGACAATAATTTACCTGTTTGGTTAGCTGGGCACATCGACGAACAACGCCCGCACTCTGTACAAGAGTAGGCATCCATAAGGTTCTTCCAGGTAAGGTCTGTAACATCTTTTGCTCCAAACTTGCCAGGATCTTCTCCTTCTGCTGGTTCAGCTGGAGCAGCGTATGGATCGGCATTAGGATCCATCATCAATTCTACTTCCTTCTTCACATTGGCCATGTTATTGAATTCCCCTTTTGGACGTAAATTGGAATAGAACACGTTGGGAAAAGCCAAAATGATGTGGAAATGCTTTGAATAAGGAAGGTAATTCAAAAAGATAAAAATGCCTACAATGTGAAACCACCAGCAAGCACGTTCGATGTAAATCAATGTAATGGTATCTGTTGGTAACATCCCTACCAAGTAGCTGCTAATAGGGAAAGCTCCAGCATGATGGTAAGTACCACTGGTTTGTAATGCTAAATCTGCTGCATTCATAATCAGAAAAGCACTCATCAACAGCACCTCAAAAATCAAGATGATATTGGCATCCGAACGGGGCCACCTGGTCATTTCCTTATAGTGAAACCGCTTGATGCGAAGCACATTTCTTCGAATCAAAAAAACTAAACAACCTACCAATACCAACAATGCCAATACTTCAAAAGCAGCAATCAATAGATTATACAGCCCTCCCATAAAACCGAATATACGATGCTGGCCCGTTATGCCATCAATCACAATCTCCAACACCTCAATGTTGATGATAATAAAGCCTGCATATACTATAATGTGTAAGATGCCCGCTACTGGCCGTTTCACCATCTTTGATTGCCCCATGGCTACCATCATCATGGTTTTCCATCGAGCACCCTTATTATCGCTGCGGTCAATGTCGCGCCCCAGCTTGATGTTTTTAGAAATTTTTCGAATGTTTAAGGAGAAGAATCCTACAGCGGCAATCAGCAGTACGATAAAAACAATACTTCCGATACTCATGGGGGGTTATTTATTTAACAGTTTCTTTAGGTTTCGAAGTTCTTGTGGGGTGAGTTTCACCGTGTTTTTATCCTTGCGTCCAAACACTGAGAAGTGTAAGTAGCGGTTAGGATTCACCCGCATATCCTCTAACAAGTTACGTAATTCTGCATTGGTATTCACCAGAGCGTTGTACAAACTATCATTATTAATCAACATGCCCATAGTGCCCTCACCATTATTAATCTTAGTAGTAATATCAGCCACCTGTCCCATTGTTTTGTTCACATTGTTAATGGTAGAGGTAAGGTCAGACTTAGCAATGGAATCGGTAATGATCTTCATGTTTTTGATCGTAGCCGTTAACTCATCGTTGTTCTTGGAAATATTAGATGTGATCGACTGGATGTTTGACATGATGTTAGACACCTTTACCTTCTCGCTGGCAATCATTGTATCGATGCGCAATGAAGTACGCTCCAAAGCATTGATTGAACGACGTATACTTTCAAAACTTTGGGTAAGGTTTGCTTGAACATTTTTATCTAACACAGCCTGTACTACTGCCATAATAGAATCGATAGAAGAAATAAGATCTTCTGCCTTCTCTTTTAGTGGAAGTACCTGTTTGTTTACTTCTTCTTGAATGGATGCTTGAATATCCGATAGCAAGGTATCGCCAGGTTGCGCCATCACCTCACTTGTTCCATCTCGAATCTCAATCGCCTTGGTAAAAAGGTCGGCACTGTATATACGTGCCTTAGCATCTTTCGGAATTTGAAGGTCAGGGTTATCGATTAACATGGTCACCAAAATCATGTTTCCCCGTTCAGGTATCAAACGAATTTCAGTGACCTGACCTACTTTGTAGCCTTTCACCATTACCGGAGTGGCTTCACCCAGTCCATCTACGTTGTCGTATAACGCATAGTAGTTACGATTTTCCCCAAAAAGATTTACTCCTTTAAGAAAGAATACCCCCACCACTAAAATTGCGATGCCAAAAACTACTACAACCCCTGCTTTAAACTCCCTAGATAGCTTCAAAACTATTCCTGTTTATTTCCTGGTGGCCTCTATGGCCTTTTGCAAATCCAACCGTATTCCATTTTCAAAAGCCACAATAAAAGCTCCAGCATACCCTTTTTCTTTGAGGCCTTGCTGAATCTCTTTGGCTTCTTGTAATGTACGTACACTTCCTACTGTATATTTATACATTCCGTTGCTAATATACTCATCAACATTGGTTAACCCTTTAAAATTTTTGGGTTTTACATCAATTTGAGTAGAAGATGTTACAATTTGTACCTTAAACACAATTTGCCGCTCTTTTGTTACATTTTCTTTTGATTCCTCTTTTTCAGGATTCGTATCTGGCTTCTCTTTTTCGGGAGTCTCATTGCTCCCACCATTGCCTGAAATGCTTTGATTAATGCGGTCTATCTCCTTTTTGTAATCTTCAAAAGCATTGAAGATTCCTTGTGCCATCTTTTCTTGATTTTTTTCTTCCGACAGGAACTTTTCTTCTTCTTTATTGGTTAAAAAGCCTGTTTCAATCAACACACTGGGCATAGTAGTATGTACCAATACCAGGAAACCTGCCTGCTTCACCCCACGATCGGTACGCCCCATGCTCTTAAAATGCTTTTGTACGCTGGATGCAAAAATTAAACTTTGATCCAGAAAAGCCGACTGCATAATGGACATGGCAATGATCGCATCTGGCGAATTGTCGAAATCTTTATAGTTGGTTTTGTAATCCTCTTCCAACAGGTACGATGCATTTTCACGCTGTGCCACCTTTAAATTATCTTCAGAGCGGTGTAGGCCCATTACATACGTTTCTGCGCCATGTGCATGTGAAGGACCCGAATTTGCGTGAATACAAATGAATAAATCGGCTTTGTTATCGTTCGCAATTTTTGCACGCTCGTGCAATTCAACAAAAACATCTGTTTTTCGGGTATATACCACTTTAATACCGGGGTAATTGGCCTCAATAAAACCGCCTAATTTTAATCCAATAGAAAGACAAACTTCTTTTTCTTTGGAAGAAGCACCGATACAACCGGGGTCTTTACCACCATGTCCGGGATCGATGACTACCGTTTTGATACCAGCAAAATCAAGGTTTTTCGGAGGATTGTGCAAAGGCAGTTCACCCCCGCTGCCATTGGTGTTTGGCATGAAAGATGATAACAAAACAACAACTGCAATAAGAAAAAGCAAAATAATGCGTTTATTCGCAGAAGCAGTTTTGTGGCTATGGGACGCTAAAAAATTCATTTATTTACTGTTAAATACTTAGCTTTGAACCCATATAAAAAACAGCATCATCGCAAAATTAGTATTATAAAGTTGCATTCAAAGCTAATCATCAAGGTTTTTATCCCCTTCACTTTGTTGATAATGCTTGTGAGTTTCTGCCAAGCTAATTCAACCTTTTCAGACAACTTTTGTGCCATGATGCAATTGCCTGTCGACTCTCCTGATACGTCTGCGCCTGATACCATTGCAGTAGATACGCTTAAAATTGACCAGCCAAAAGACAAACCTCTAAAAGCACGGGTAATCCATAATTCAGCCGATTCCAGCTATTTTGATTTAATCGAGCAGAAAATGTACTTATATGGCGAAGCCATGGTAGAGTATGAAGACAACATCCTTAAAGCCAACTACATTGAATTTAGTTTTAAAGACAAAATTGTATTTGCAGAAGTGGGTAAGGACAGTTTAGGCAATGAAATTGGCAAGCCTGATTTCACTGGTGATGGTCAAAACTTTAAAGGTTCCTCTATCAACTACAACTTTGAAACTAAAAAAGGGGTGATAAAAGATGTGGTTACCCAGGAAGGAGACGGCACTTTGCATGGAAAAACCATTAAAAAACATGCCAATGACCACGTGCATGTAAAAGATGGCAAGTATACTACCTGCGAACATGAAGACCCGCACTTTTACCTCAAGTTGTCGAAAGCTATTGTTATTCCAAATGATAAAATTGTTTCAGGGCCAGGTTACCTGGTAGTAGGTGATGTGCCCACTCCCCTTTTTATTCCTTTTGGTTATTTTCCTAACAAGCGAGGCAAGGCTGCGGGCATACTTATTCCTGAACCAGGAGAATCACCCACTTTAGGTTTTTACCTTATTAATGGTGGGTATTACGTGCCCATTGGCGATAAGGTAGACATGCAAATACGAGGTGATTTTTACTCGCGAGGCAGTTGGGGATTAAAGAATTTTGTGCGGTATAAAAACATTTACCGATACAATGGTGATGTTAATGTAAGCTACTCCATTCTGAAGCAAAGCGACCCAGAGTTTCCTGATTTCTCTCTCATCAAGAACTTCTTTGTTAACTGGAGGCACAATCAGGACCCTAAGGCACGGCCAAATAGTAAATTTTCTGCTAACGTAAATGTAGGTACCAATACCAACTTTCGTAACAACTTCAACAGTACCACCAATAACTATTTAACCAATACCTTTCAATCGAATATTGCTTATACCAAAACGTGGGCAGGCAAGCCTTACAGCCTAAGCACTAACTTACGACACAGTCAAAATACACAGTCGCGTATTGTAAATGCTACTCTTCCCGAAATGGCATTCAATGTTAGTCGTATCTACCCCCTGGCTTTTTTACGCCAGGAAAATGTAGGCAGTAAAAAGTGGTTTGAAAAGATAGGCTTAAGCTATAACACCAATTTCAAAAATGAGATTAGTGTTGCCGATACATTGATTAACATGAACAATTTATCGAACCTAACAGGTAAGTTCAGAAATGGCTTAAAGCATAGTGCTACTGCCAATACTTCCATGAAGTTTTTGAAGTACTTTACACTCACCCCTGCTTTCAATTATACCGAACGTTGGTATGTACAAACCATTGAAAAAAATTGGGACGATGAATTGCAAACTACGATTACCGATACCTTGAGCGGCTTTAAAACAGCTCGTGATTATAGCATAAGTGCCAATGTAACCACCAAGTACTACATGACCTACCAGTACAAGAAAGGGCCTATACAAGCCATCAGGCACGTTTTTACCCCAAATGTGGGGTTCACCTATATCCCTGATTTAAGTAGTGAAGTTGAGTACACGATTAACGACACTACGCTTGATGCTCCTACAGTAGGAACGTATTCACCTTTTGATCAGGGGATTTATGGTAAGCCTAATGCTAACGAAGCCGGGTTAGTTACCTTTAACTTTATCAATAACCTGGAAATGAAGGTGCGTACTCCTAAAGACACTGCTTCTGCCAGTAAAAAGGTACGGTTGATTGAAAATTTCAACTTCTCATCGTCTTACGACTTGTTTAAAGACTCTTTGAATTGGTCGAATGTTCGATTAAATGCCCGTACCAAACTCTTCAAAAACCTTAACCTTAACTACACAGGAACTTTAAACCCATATGCTTTTGATTCTCTGGGCAACAACATCAACACTTCCATGTGGAAGCAAAGTAAGAAGCTAGGTACCATTACCAACTCTACTTTTGCCTTAGGATGGATGCTAAAAAGCCCGGGGAGTGGCACCAAAGAGAGCAATAAAGGCACACAAGAAGAATTGGATGCTATCAATGCTAACCCAAATGCTTATGTTGATTTCAACATTCCATGGTCGTTGAACATTAACTACAACATCCGCTTGAATCGCAGTTTTGCCAACGGCATTGACACCACTACCATTACCCAATCGCTTACCTTTAACGGTGACTTTAACCTAACAAAGTATTGGAAAATTGGTGTGAATTCTGGCTACGATTTTGAGACTAAAGACCTCACTTATACCCAGGTGAATATATATCGTGACTTACACTGCTGGGAATTACGGTTCAACTGGATTCCGTTTGGATTTAGAAAAAGTTATGGTGTAACGTTAAGCGTAAAATCTCCTTTACTTCAGGATTTAAAGCTACAGCGCAAACGCGCCTGGTATGACCTTCAGTAATTCAACCAGTTAGCAATCATTTGCTTTCCTTGTGGGGTCATCACCGATTCGGGATGAAATTGTACCCCTTTCACATCGTGTACAGCGTGGCTAAGGGCCATTATAATATGGTGTTCATTCGTAGCCGTAACAATCAATTCGGGAGGCAAGCTCTGTTCACGTACTGCCCACGAATGGTAATGTCCTATTTCAAAGGTAGATGGAATGCCTTCAAACAATGGTTCTTGTTTTTCCACTACTTTGCATTGCGACACTACGCCATGTAATACTTCGTTTAGATTGTACAACTCTGCACCATATACTTCAGCTATCCCTTGCATCCCCATACAAATGCCCAAAATGCTTTTTCTAGCACCATAAGTACGAATTACCGCATTCATTATTCCAGCCTCTTGAGGCAATCCAGGACCAGGTGATAACAATATTTTATCGAAGGCATCTACCTCTTCTATCGTTATCTCATCATTACGCACTACTTTAAACGCCCTGGCAAACTGCTCTACAAGGTGTACTAAGTTGTAGGTAAACGAATCGTAATTATCTATTATTAATACACTCAAATGGTTACTTTTGAAGGTAAAATTATACTTTAATGTCGAATTACATTATTCATGAAAAAGATTATTAAAACCGAACACGCCCCAGCTCCTATTGGGCCATACAATCAAGCCATCATTCATAATGGAACTTTATACATTAGTGGGCAAATTGCCATCAACCCTCAAACTGGCGAGCTGGTTACCGGCAACATTGATGAGGAAACCCATTTGGTGATGCAAAACATTGAAGCCATTTTAACTGCTGCCAATGCTGATTTCTCTAATGTTATTAAGTGTTCAATCTTCTTGTCTGATATGAACAATTTTGGGAAAGTGAATGAGGTTTACGGCACGTACTTTACAGCTAATTATCCGGCACGAGAATGTGTAGAAGTGGCTCAACTTCCAAAAAGTGTTAATGTAGAAATTTCTGTTATTGCTGCCGTTTAAATCTTCTTTTTCATGTGCTTTAAGTTCATGGCATATCCGCCAATGAATGCTGTACTCAAAATGAGGTGTGCATAGTACCAGAAGTTAGGCTGGATGTTAGTAATGAAAAACAATGCCACCAAAAGAAGTAGCCCATTTACTGCTGCATAGATATAGAAACCAACTTTCTTCCTCATGTACATCATAAGTGCTCCCAGGCTTGATAAACCAAACACAATGGCCAGTACCAGATAAATGATGGTGAGGTTTACTTTAAACATGGCTAACATTTGAAAGAAGGGAAGCATATCGGTAACTCCATCGCTCCATACCAAACCAAGCAATCCTAATAAGGTTAATGAACCACTAAATAAAAAGGTAGCATAACACAGTACCTTTAAAAGCATCGGACGTTGTTGTTTCTCACTCATAAGCCTTGTTTCTGTGGTTAAACAAACAAATTTTGGTTAGAATTCAAAATTAAATCAGCGAACTAATTCATAAAAAAAGCCCCTCGCCTGAGGCGAGGGGCTTTTATATGTGTTGAGTTTAAATCGTTAACTCATATGCTTCATGTTCATACCGTACATCACTATAAATGCTATTGTGATGATAGTACCGAACAAGTTGAAGCCCATCATTCCAATCAAAATGATTGGGAAGATGATACCGATGATGTTTGCACCAGTGTAAATGAAGAAACCAACTTTTTTCAGTTTCCACATCATGATAACACCAATCAAGCTGAGTACAGTTAAAGCAATACCAACGTACAATAAAGTACTGGCGTGCTTCATCATGTCACCCATCATGTCACCCATCATACCTCCAAGCTCTCCCATTTCATCAGTTGCAATATCAGTAGCAGCATCCATGTAGCCAGAAGCAGCGTTCATAGCCATAAATCCTAGTACAGACATCACGATTGAGATACCTGCGGCAATAAAACTCAAAATACAAAGTACCGTTAGAAAAGTTGGTCTTTTGTTAGTTGTGTCTGGAGTTTCGTTCATATTGTTTAGTTTTGGTTAATAATCCGTTTAATTTGAGATTAGTTTTGCGAAGTAAACCAACGACTTTTTATTTAAATTTCAAAATTCTATCGACATTTTTTTATTAACAATCCGACGTTTATTACTTTCCGTCGAAAGAGGTAAGGTTTTGTAATACAATTCACTAAAAACCTTTAGCAGTATCGTTTTTACTTCTTAATAACTTCAACGCAATCGATTCTTCCACGCCCCAAATGCCTCTTTTTGCTCGTTGCTCAACTGGCTTTGCTCCGATACCTTATATTTGTGGTAGTACAATGCATCTCCTTCTTGTAAAGTGAGCTGTAAAATTCTTCCTTTGCGTTCAATGGTATATTGTTGTGCCTTTTCTGAAAAGTAGTTACTCCATCGATCTAAATCGCCATGCACTGCATAACCATTCACAGCCAGTACCTTATCATTAATGCTTAATCCTGCTTTATCTGCTATAGCATTCGGGTAAATACTTTGCACTACTGCTTCTTTATCTGCTTTATACCCCAGTTTGCGTTCATAATGGGTAGCACTGGGCACTTGCTCAAGTTGGCAACCAATGTAGTCGAGACACCGGGCCAAGAGTTCTTCGTAGTTGGTTGTTCCGTAAAAATAGTCGGAAAACAAAGTATCAAACGATGCTCCAGCAACTTGTTCAACAGCTGCTTTATAACCTGTTTCTGTATACCCTTTTTTAGATTTGGCATAGGTATGATAGAGGTAATGCATGACATCATCCAATGATTTTTCGTTGTTGGTATGCTGTAAAATCAATACATCTGTTGCAAACGCTAACAAACATCCTTCCGTATAGATCGATACTTTTCGATTAGGCACCCCAGCCGCGTAACCATCCAACCACGTATCAAATGAAGAGTCTGCTACCGACATGTTGAGCCTTCCAAAATTATCGAAATGACGTTGCAACTGTTTGTTCAGTTCTTTGTAATACTGTTCGTTTGAAAACACTTCTGAGCGAAACAACATCAAATCTCCATAATAGGTCGTTACTCCTTCTGCTACATATCCCAGCCGTGAGTAGTTTTCTTTTGAGAAATCATAGGGCAACATTTCTTCAGGCCGAATGGCTTTGATGTTCCAGGTATGGTATAACTCATGAGAACTTACTCCGAGAAAGTCTTTGTACATCTCTTTCATGATGGCGTATGAAGGACCGAGCGCAATCACTGTAGAGTTTTGATGCTCTACCCCATGATAAGTTTTGTATGGCGTTATTTGAAATAAATAATGGTATTCCTTCACCGGAAATTCTCCAAAAGCACGTATTTGTTCTTCAGTATAAGCTTTGAAATCGTTCATGATTTTTTCCCAATCGGGCTGACATTCTCCTTGAAACCAAAGGTGGAACAATACGCTCGAACACTCAAAGGTTTGATGTTGAATGCTATTACTGGCAATAAAAGGGCTATCGGCCAATTGTTGAAAATCATTGGCCACCAGTACATGCCGGGCTTTTTCTTCTAACCCACAAGCAATAACATAATCGCCTGGCAATTGCAATGTTACTTCACAAGGCTCTTCTTCCCGGTCAGGCACATATAAAAAGCAATTGACCGGGTTGATGTACAATTGCAACTCATCTAAATAAGTAGAACCCGCATTCAGTTCGTTGGCGTAATAGTTATATCTAATATGTACGGTATCTATCCCTTCAGTTTGAATTTGCCATCGATCTTTAGTCACCTTTTCGAACGCAAGTGCTTTGCCATTGGCATCAAATGCTGCCCATTGCTGTACATTTTTAGCAAAGTTCCCCAATTCATAACGGCCAGGACGCCAGGCAGGCAGTTGCACCTCTAACACCGATGCGTGGTGCTGTTCAACAACAAATTCTAAATCAATGTAATGCTGATGCGGGTGTTGATACGATACAATATATTTCATGCAATTGTTATTAGGATTGTACCAAATGTAGCAATTCAAAATTAATCCTTAACTCACCTATCAACAGTGAATCAAAAGCGAGTTTTTTTCTTAAATTCGCAGTCGCTTAATGAACTTAAAACAGATACGATGAGTTATGACATTATAGTTGTTGGAAGTGGCCCTGCAGGATATGTGGCTGCTATTCGTGCCTCACAATTGGGATTTAAAACCGCTGTAGTGGAAAGAGAATCGCTAGGTGGCATTTGCTTGAATTGGGGGTGTATTCCTACCAAAGCTTTATTAAAAAGTGCTAACGTTTTTGAATACATGAATCATGCTGCCGATTACGGCATCACTATTGGAGATGCTAAGGTAGATTTCAAAGGTATGATTTCTCGTAGCCGTGATGTAGCTAACAGTATGAGCAATGGCATTCAGTTTTTAATGAAGAAAAACAACATTGATGTTATTAATGGTACTGGTAAAGTAAAACCCGGAAAAAAGGTAGATGTTACCGATAAAGATGGTAAAACGACTACCTACGATGCCCAGCATATTATTATTGCTACTGGAGCTCGTTCGCGCCAACTGCCTAATTTACCACAAGACGGTAAGAAAATTATTGGTTATCGGGAAGCTTTGACCCTATCTACCTTGCCTAAGAAAATGGTGGTTGTGGGTTCAGGAGCCATTGGCGTTGAGTTTGCTTATTTCTATAATGCTATTGGCGTTGAAGTTACCATCGTTGAATACATGCCTCGCATTGTTCCGGTAGAAGATGCGGAAGTGTCTAAACAATTAGAGCGTTCTTTCAAGAAAGCAGGCATGAAAATAATGACCAATTCTTCTGTAGAGGAAGTAGATACTTCAGGCAAAGGCTGTAAGGTAAAAGTAAAAACTAAGAAAGGTGAAGAAGTATTGGAATGTGATGTAGTGCTTTCGGCAGTTGGTATTGAAGCTAACATTGAGAACATTGGCCTGGAGGAAGTGGGTATTGCTACTGACAAAGGTAAAATCTTAGTAAACGATTATTATCAAACCAATATTCCTGGTTACTACTCGATTGGCGATTGTATTCCAGGTCCGGCATTGGCCCACGTTGGTTCGGCCGAAGGAATTATTGCCGTTGAAAAAATTGCAGGTCAGGATGTAGAGCCATTGGATTACAACAACATTCCTGGATGTACTTACTGCTCTCCGGAAGTAGCTTCAGTAGGTTACACTGAAGCAGCAGCAAAAGAGGCTGGTTATGAATTAAAAATTGGAAAATTTCCATTCTCTGCATCAGGTAAAGCTAAAGCTGCCGGCCATAGTGATGGATTCATTAAGCTGGTTTTCGATGCTAAGTATGGCGAGTTGTTGGGAGCCCATATGATTGGCGCCAATGTTACCGAAATGATTGCTGAAATTGTAGCCATAAGAAAACTAGAAACTACTGGCCACGAACTCATTAAAACGGTACACCCACACCCTACCATGAGTGAAGCCATTATGGAAGCAGCAGCAGCAGCTTACGGTGAAGTGATTCATATGTAGTACGATAAAGACTTAAAAAAAAGCCCCGGAGTTCTGAACAAATTCAGGATAACCCGGGGCTTTTTTATTTCACAAATATTGGATAACTTTCCGCTAAACCGCTAACATGAGAAGACCCGAACCACACGAATCAGCCGATTATTACAAAACATACATTGCCTATGTAGAAGGCAATGACTTTTTGAGTCAGCTAGAGCAAGTACATGCCAGTACGATGGAGTTGCTGGCCTCCATACCGGAAGAAAAAGGCAATTATGCCTATGCCGAAGGAAAGTGGACCATCAAGCAATTGTTAGTGCATCTATTAGATGCAGAGCGGGTTTTCAACTACCGTGCCTTGCGTTTTGCCCGTAACGACAGTACTGACTTACCAGGATACGATCATAATGAATATGCACAAGTAGCCAATGTTGCTTCGCGTAGCGTAGCGGAGATTGCCATTGAATTTGCTGTAGTACGCGCATCCACTATTGCTTTATTCAGCACCTTTTCTGAAGAAGAATTGAACCGTGCTGGTAAAGGCAGTGGTGTTTCCAATACTGTTCTTGCGTTAGGCTTTATCATTGTAGGCCATGAGATTCACCACATGAATGTATTGCGCAGCAAGTACCTCAACTAACCTTATCTACATATGAATACTGAGGGACACTTTGATGCATTCATCAGCTATTCGCGAAAAGACAAAACCCTCGCGAATCAGTTTAAAGATTACCTTGTTACCCATAATAAATCGCCATGGATTGACGAAAATGACATTCCGCTTGGAGTAGATTTTTTGGATGAAATTTATGATGGCATTGAAAAATCAGAAAACTTCATTTTCCTCATCAGTCCCGATTCTTGTGCTTCCGAAATATGCAGAATGGAAATAGAGCATGCCATTAAGCATCACAAGCGTATCGTACCTATTCTTGTGGCAGACACCCCCACCAGCCAGGTGCATAAAAAACTGGCAGCCATCAACTGGATACTCAATAAGGAGGGGTTCGAACAAATGGCCAAAGATTTGGTAGAGGTGGTCGAAACCGATGTGAGCTATATCAAGCAACATACTGAAATACTGAATGATGCTATTGCATGGGAAAAGGCCAACAAAAACACTTCCCTACTCATGCGTGGGCAAAGCCTAAAAGAAGCGGAGGCCTGGCTTCAATCTTCTGGTGATAAAGACCCAGAGCCTGCAGCCTTGCATTCCATGTACATCAGTGCCAGCAGAGCTTCATCATCGCGAAGGTTGCGGCTTTTAATAGGTGGTGTTACATTGGCGTTGTTGGTATCAATTGGTTTGGGAATTTATGCTTTGCTTCAACAACAGGTGGCCGAAGAACAACGCGTATTGGCAGAAGAGCGCGCCAACATTGCCACCTCACGACAATTGGCCATGCAATCAGCCAATCTTGAAACAGATCAACCTCAGCTGTCCTTGTTATTGGCCATCGAAGCGTTACAAGCTTATAATACTGGCGATGCGCAGGTAGCATTGCTGGATCGATTGGTGCACTTCAAAAACATTCATCGCATTGTTCAGGAATGGGGCATATCAGGGGTAAGGTTTATTACAGATAGCACTTTTGTAACCAATACCTCGTTGGAAGGGTTAAAGCTTTGGAGTACTAATGGTGGGCCACCACTTGACTCCATTCCAGGCGATTACGAATCCATTGAAGTAGGAAGTACCGGAGCAATTGTCGCATTTGGAACAATTGACGCTACTGAAACAGACACTACCTACTGGGCACTACAAACCATCGACCCCAAAAGCTTCGACATTACTTCAACCATTCCTTTCAGCAAATACATCCACTACACTTGTTTCGGCCAACAAGATCAGCTCATTGCCATCGACGATGGCGACCAACTCTATGTATGGGATACGCAACAGAAGGTATTGGATACCATTCACAGTATTCGTGAAGGGTCGCGAAAGAGTTTTATTGGTTTTAACAGCAAAGGACAACTTGTTACTGCTTTTACTGACAAGGTGTATCTCATTGATCCGGTAAACGACAGCATTGTTGACGAAGTGACGCTAAGCTGGCCCGAACACGAAGTTAGAACCATTGTTAACGAATTATCTAACCCTCTGTACATGGGGGTTTTTAACGAAGACCGCAACCTGGCACTGGTACACCTTGATTCTTTAAAAATTGAGCCTATGAAAGTGGCTTTTGTGAAGGAGAAGTTTAACAGCATTAAGGTGGCTTATTTCCCAAAAAACAACCTCTTTTTGGAAGGGGATGCCAATGGCAATGTACACCTCAGCAAGCCTGGTACTAATTATTTAGCAACTAACCTTAAGTTATGGCAAAACCAAAGAGTAGCCGACATTCATTTCAGCGGTGATGGAAAATACATTGTTGTTTGCAATCCGGGTAAAAACGCCATGGTTGTTCATGCTCCCAACTTAATCGCCCCATTAACAGCCCGTTTCAAGTTTACTGCTGAGCGTGAGTTTGTTTTCATTCAATCGCTATTCGACTCTACACTCATCCTTAAAGAAGTGGCCACTGATCAAATCATTGATCGTTTCTTTTTTAATGGGTCTCTCGATAACATTGAGTATTACCCAAATGGCATAGTGGTAGAACAATCTCCTGATTACGTTGATCAAAAGTTTTTCCGCACCAGGAAAGTTGGCAGCAGCTTTGAACTGCACCAATCGCTAACCAACTATTTTAACGAAGAAGCAGTGATTAAGGTAGGGCCCAAAGGTGAAAAGGCCTTTGTTTATGTGTTTGATGAAGCAGGAAGCAAAATACTAATACTCGACCTTGAATCGGAGGAAATTTTGCAGGAGCAAAGCATTGCCTCTTCCCCTTTTCTCGGCTATTTTAAATTCAGGCAAGGTGGCAAGGTGATTACTGGTTTTGAATCTGAAGTGGGTCTCATTCGGTGGAATCTGGAGCAGCATACATTGGATACCTTGCCTTTCAAAATTAGCGAAGAATTTATTGACGATATGGTTTTTAGCTCGAGTGGGAATTTGCTCGCGGCTTCAGATAATGGCTATCAAGAATATGTTTTTGATATTGCCTCGAAAAAACAGATAAAAATGGAAGGGCAGTCGAGTATGGTAACACACTTCTGTTTCAATAAAGACGAAAGTATCTTGTATGGAGGCACAAGGGATGGCAAGTTAATTGTTTGGGATCGTTATACTGGCAATATGCTTGGAACACCGATGACATTGTATAATACTGCCTTCAAATCCTTAACATTGGATAGCGCTACCAATACCCTTGTAAGCTATGATCTCTATGGCGAGCCCAGGCGATTAATTTTGGATCAGGATCAGCAAATTAGTGAAGGGTGCAACATTGTGGGTAGAAACTTAACGCTAGAAGAGTGGAATCTTTATTTCCCTAACACCCCTTACCGTCCTACCTGCCGTTGAAAAAGATTGTGTAACTTGCCGCCATGGAAGATCCAAAAAACGAGAAAAAGAGCACAGGAGATATTCTGGTAATTGCTATTCCTCTTTTCTTTTTATTGGTTTTAATTGTAGCTATTATCTTGTTTTTCGCTTCCTAGCTACTTTGCATAGTCGGCCATGGCCACCATCAGCTTTTCCAGTTTTTTCTTGGCCTCAGTAGGCGTACAATTGTAATTATTCAAAATCATGGAAAAGGCCAATTTCCGTTTCGATTTGGTAGTAACATATCCGGCATAACTACGCACCCTGCTCATGTAACCGCTTTTGGCCCTGAGGTTTCCTTGTGCTGAGGTTTTACGACAAACCGATTTCAACGTACCTGTTTTACCAGCTACTGGTAACGATTTGTTGAAGGTTGCATAGTTTTTACTGGTGGTCATGTATTGTAAAATGCCCACCTGCTGCTTCGCTGTAATGGCATCAAATCGAGAAAGACCGCTACCATCGTTCACATACATTCCTCGCACATCAAGTCCTTTTTCTTCCCAAAATTTCAATACCGCATTGGTACCCGAAATAGTACTGCCACTTTTATACCTCGCAATACCAATGTGGTTCAACAAGTGTTCGGCAAACAAGTTTACGCTGCGCATGTTGGTATGGTATACGATTTGAGAAACGCTTGGTGAGCGAGTGCTACTGATGGTAGTACGTTCTTGTTTTTCTACCGGGCCTTCCAGCATCAACCTTCGGATGGTACTAGCAGGTTGAGCAATGTTAATGCCGTTTTGAAATAGCGCATGCTCCAATTCGAAGGCAATCAGGTAGGCCGGATCAGCAATGGTGCCACGCACCTCAAATGATTCTTTTCGCTTAGGAATAGACCCTTTTACATAGCGTAAATCAGTATATGGCGCCCCATAAATGTAGGCATTGTCTTTATTGGTATTTGAAGCCACTACATGGTTAGAAAAGCGCAATTCGGGCATATAGGGTTTTACACAAACGATTTGTGTTGAATCGCCTGCATTAGAGCCAGACGCAAATTCTACTCTACACATGTTATCATATACCGTTAAACCACAAGGACCTGCTCCGTAATAATTTCCCATATCGCCCCAAATCCATGTAGTGGGAATCATTTCAGTGCTAAAAATTTGAGCATCACCAATAACACGTCCTTTTATAGAATCGATGCCCATGGCTTTAATCGAAGCTACCCATTTCTCTAAAAATGCTGCTTCCGTTCCCGATTTATGCGTAATGGAAGAGCCCAGGGCGGGGTCTCCTCCTCCTTTGATGTAAATGTTGCCACGCAATACAATCACCGTATCGTTCACCTCTTTGGTTCCTGTAGAATCTACTATAGTAGTACTTACATAGGAGGTGTCCAGTTGTCCGTCGTATTGCAATAAAGTTTTGAAACGCCTGTTGGCTCCCAATATTTCTAATGCAGTGGCTGTAGTCACCAACTTTTGTGTGGATGCGGGCACCAAACTCAAGTTGGGGTCGTGCTCGGCCAACACCTCCTTGGTTTTTAAGTCGATGACATAAAAACCGAAGGATGCATTTTGAAGGTCAGCGTCTTTCAGCAACCGTTTCATGGCAATCTCTATGCTGTTGGGAACAACTACAGTAGTAGGTCGTGGAATTTGTGCCACTACTCCCAAAACAAATATCCACAAGAAGAAGCTGACGCTAAGTCTTTTCATGCCAATTGAATTAAAATCAAAACTAAGAATAATCCGTTACGTTTATCGGCTCTATTCAAAAAGGATTGTATTTTAGCCAAAATTCAACTTTATGTGTGGCATCACCGGCATCTACACCTTTACTACTTCCGCACAAGTTCATTTAAACCAGGTCAATGCTGCCGTAGCTACTCTATCAAAAAGGGGGCCAGATCACCATGCTGTCTTACTACACCCACCTGTAGCCCTGGGACATGCACGCCTTTCCATCATCGATACTTCCGAAGCGGCTCACCAGCCGTTTACCGACCCTACGGGGCGTTACTCGCTGGTGTTTAACGGTGAAATTTACAACTACCGCCAACTGCGGAAAACATTGGAACAAAAAGGCATTGTATTTCATACCACCAGCGATACGGAAGTGCTCCTGAACCTATTGATTCATGAAGGACACGACGCCCTTCATCAGCTCAATGGATTTTTTGCTTTTGCCTTTTACGACCAGCAAGAAGCATCGCTATTTCTTGCACGCGACCGCATGGGCATTAAGCCTTTGCTGTATTATAACGACGAGCATCAATTTGTTTTTGGCTCAGAAATGAAAAGCCTGTTGGCCTACAACATTCCACGAAATGTTGATATGACCTCGCTTTATGCCTACTTACAACTCAATTACATTCCAGCACCAGCTACCGCGTTAGAAGGGGTCAAAAAACTTCCTCCCGGACATTGCCTTCACATTCAACAACAGCAAATTCGTTCGTGGGCTTATTACAACATCCCTTATTCGAAAGAATACACCCCACTGAGCTATGAAGCAGCGCAACAACAACTGGTTACACTGCTCGAACAATCAGTTGCCGATCGTATGGTAAGTGATGTTCCTCTTGGCTCATTCCTTAGTGGTGGTACCGATTCTTCCATCATCGCTACCATAGCTGCCCAACATACACCACACCTCAATACTTTTTCGATTGGGTATAGCGACGAACCTTTCTTTGATGAAACAGACTATGCCCGTGCTGTAGCCAAAAAGATAGGCACCGAACACACGGTATTTTCTCTCACCAACAACGATCTTTTCGAGCATTTGGATGCCTTGCTCGATTACATTGACGAACCTTTTGCCGATTCCTCTGCCATTGCTGTATACCTGCTCAGCAAGTTAACACGCAAACAGGTTACCGTGACCTTATCTGGCGATGGCGCAGATGAATTGTTTTCGGGCTACAACAAACATGCTGCCGAATTGAAGGTACGCAGCAAATCGCTGGTAAATACCACGGTAAAACTGGGGCAACCATTGTGGAAAAGCATGCCCCAATCCAGGCACACCAAAACTGGAAATTTAGGGCGAAAACTTAACCGCTATGCAGAAGGATTAAATCTTACTCCCGAAGATCGCTACTGGCGCTGGGCTACCTTTTTAAGCGAAACAGCAGCGCAACAGTTGCTTGCCAACCCCATCGACCACAGCCGTTTTGAGGCACTAAAAAGCCCATTGATCAGTCCTTTGGTAAACTCATCCGACTTTAACGATGTACTGCTTGCCGATGTGAAAATGGTATTGCCCAACGACATGCTTACCAAGGTAGATCTTATGAGTATGGCCAATAGTTTAGAAGTGCGTACCCCTTTCCTCGACCACCGCATTGTAGAATTTGCTTTCTCCATCCCTCCTTCCTATAAGATAAACGCTAAGATGCGGAAGCGCATTGTACAAGATGCGTTTCGAAACCAACTGCCTGAACAACTGTATCAACGTAAAAAGCAAGGGTTTGAAGTTCCGTTGCTTTCCTGGCTTCGAACAGCACTGAACGACCGAATCAACAACGATTTGCTGCATCCAGATTTTGTGATGGAACAAGGATTGTTTAACCCAACTGCTGTTGAACAATTAAAGGCAAGGTTGCACTCCAACAACCCTGGTGATGCACATGCCACCATCTGGGCATTGATTGTATTTCAAACATGGTGGAAAAAATACATCGCCTAGTCGTTACTTATTAATATATTCGCGCTTTACTAAAAATATGCCAAGGGTATTCAGATTAATTAACCGATTCAACCTTGGCGGCCCAACGTTTAATGCCGCCTACCTTACCCGTTATCTTCCTTCCGAATTCGAAACCTTATTGGTAGGTGGAATGAAAGATGCTTCGGAAGACAGTTCAGAATTCATTCTCAACAATCTGGGCATCACTCCCACTATTATTCCTGAAATGCGACGCGAGGTGCACCTAAAAACCGATCGCAAAGCTTATAAGAAGGTAAAAGCTTTGATGAAAGAATTCAAACCCGACATTGTTCATACCCACGCATCAAAAGCAGGAGCATTAGGACGATTGGCAGCAGCTGAATTAAAAGTACCCGTTATCCTTCATACGTTTCACGGGCATGTGTTCCACTCCTACTTCAGTAAAGCAAAAACCACCTTCTATAAAAAAACCGAGCGTTACCTCGCTGCAAGGTCTTCTCGTATTATCGCCATTAGCGACTTGCAAAAACAAGAACTGGTTAACGAACACAAGATTTGTGCCCCTGAAAAGGTAGTGGTGGTACCCCTGGGATTTGACCTCAGCCGGTTTAGGGAAAACATGGAGGACAAGAGAACTCAGTTTCGCCATGCTTATCAATTGGAAGACGATGAAATTGCCATCGCCATTATTGGCCGACTGGTTCCTATCAAGAACCACGAACTATTTTTAAACGCACTGCAAGAGGTGGCTGGTAAAACCTCTCGAAAGATTCGCGCTTTCATTGTAGGCGATGGAGAAGAACGACAACGGCTCGAAACAATTGCCAAAACCTTGCAACTCGATTTCGCCACTCCTGAAGATCCACGCAAGGCATTGCTTACTTTTACTTCCTGGATTAAAGATGTTGATCGGGTAAATGCAGGTGTAGACCTTGTAGCATTAACTTCTAAAAATGAAGGCACTCCTGTAAGCCTTATCGAAGCTCAAGCTGCCAACAAGCCCATTGTATCTACTAATGTTGGGGGTATTGAAAATGTAGTCATCCCTAACGAAACAGCCCTGCTCTCCCCCAATGAAGATGCCCATGCCTTTGCACAAAACCTGTTGCAGTTAATTGAAAACGACGAACAACGCCAGCAAATGGCGGCCAATAGCTGGAACCATGTAAAAGAGAAATTTCATTACCAACGGCTGGTGAACGACATGGCTCAGTTATACCATCATCTGCTGAACCAGCACTAGCTCTCCCCTTCTTCTTTCCCCTACCCGTAGCAAGAATAGATTTGGAAAATGAAAATAAATGCCATTACTTTGTATTTCAAAGTACTTTTAATTTTACGTATGTTAAATTTTAATACTTTTACGCCAAATTTATTCTCAGCAATGCGGAAGCTTATCTATTTGCTCATCGCTGTATCGGTGCTCACAGGCTGTAGCATCAACAACAGCATCATGCTTAAAACCCCTAGAGATTATCAATTTGATCCCCCTCCGTTGAACGAAGTGGTGCAATACAAGATCTCGTCTAACGACCTGGTACAGTTTCGTTTGTTTACCAATGATGGGTTTAAGCTGATTGACCTTACATCGCTTGACAACAGTAAAGGCAACAACAATATATTCAATGCACGAAACAATTTCACTTACCTGGTAGAACACGACGGATTTGTTAAACTGCCCATTTTGGGGAAGATAAAGTTGGAAGGCCTCACTATTAGAGAAGCAGAAACGATGCTTGAAGAGGCATACCAGGCCTATTACAAACGTCCTTTTGTAATGTTGAATGTTACCAATAAACGGGTGATCATATTTCCGGGCAATGCTGGTGCTGCACAGGTCATTACTTTGGGCAATAATAACACTACTTTGATGGAGGCTATTGCGCAAGCGGGTGGATTAGCACAACGTGGTAAAGCCAAAGAAATCAAGCTTATTCGCACTGTAGGCAACGAACGCAAAACCTATTTATTGGACCTCTCTAAAATTGAGGGACTGCCTTATGGCGATATTGTGGTTCAAGCCAACGACATTATTTATGTAGAGCCTGTGCCCGAATTGGCTCGAGAACTGTTGCGAGACATTACCCCGCTCATTTCTTTAATGACTTCAGCCTTACTCGTATACGCTACATTGACCAACCTTCAATAAACTGCATTAATGTCTGCAAACAATCCATTGGATCCTAACCAACAGGGCTTCCAGGCTTATCGCGACCGCATTACTAATTTCAGTAATGAGTTCGACCTGGGATTATTCTTGCGCATCACGCGCAGGTCGTTGGTATGGATCATCATTTTTGTTATTGCAGCTGCTGCCTTTGCCATGTTGTACATACGCTATACGGCTCCTGTATATGAATCGATTGTAACGGTACAACTGGCCGGGAAAGATGACGCACAGAAAGTATTGGATGTAAGCAGGTTTGGTTTAAATGACAATAACATCTCTGCCTCACTTGAATTGCTCCGGTCTAAGTTATTATTGAAGCGATCAATCGGAACCTTACCACTTAGCATCAGCTATTTTGCAGAAGGAAACATCTTAACTGCTGAACATTATACCAGTTCTCCCTATCAATTGGAACAGTTAAGCATTACCGACTCGTCCATATTGGGCACCACAGTGTTTGTCAATTTCCCCAACCAGAATTCGGTGACCCTTTCGTACAAAGTAAGAGGGAAGCAGGTGAACAAAACCTTCAACAACTTAATGAGCATTGAAACCCCTCATTTTAAGGGACAAATGTACATCAACGACTTCCAGGCCATCCAGTCGAAACAACCGGAGAACAAATTTTACTTCAAGTTCAACAAACTGGGTAACCTGGCCAGCAAGTATCGTAGGAACCTCTCTGTACGAGTCGTTAACAAGGAGGCCAAAACCATCCAGATTTCGGTAAAAGATAACAACCCATACATTGCATACGACCTTTCCATGGCTCATGCGAATGTATTTATAAAATACGACCTGGAACGGAAGCAAGAAAGCTCAAAGAGCATCCTCAACTTCATTGATAGTCAACTCGATACGGTATTCCAAAAGTTAAGAAGTTCGGAGCTTAACCTTCAAAACTTCAAGAAAGAGAATAAGGTATCTACCAATGTAGAGCAGGTATCGGGCATTTATCTCAACCGCATCAATGAGTTTGAAACCGAATTGATTTCACTTGAACTGGAACACAGCATTTTGAATGAAATTGATAAAACCATTTCTAAAGATGCTGCCCAAATCGACATCTACAATCTTATTCCGCTACTTACCGGAACTGGCCTGGAAACGGGTGTTAGTGGGTTATTGCAACGTTTAAATGAACTTTTGATTACCAAAGAAAGGACCATGTTTGATGCCACCAACGAAAATGTTGGTGTAAAAGAATTAGAACACCAAATAGACATTCAGAAAAAGTTGACTCTCAACACCATTAATGCCATGAACGAGCGGTTAGAGAGCCGTATTAAAAACATTAAAGCCAAGTTGCAAGAATTTGAGTACAGCTTTTACGAGTTGCCTACAAAAGAGCTGGAATATGCCCGTCATCAGCGGTTGTTTCAAATTAACGAGAAGTACTACACCTTGTTGCTTGAAAAACGCACAGAGTATTCAATTGCTACTGCTGGTTTTGTTCCCGACAACCAGATACTAGAAGATGCTAAAGTACAAAGCACCCCTATTTACCCCAGGAGAAACATTACTTACCTCACTGCCGGGCTGGCTTGTTTTATTTTGTGCTTGTTGCTCGTTGTAATTCGCTATTTCTTACACAACGACATTACCTCCCTCAATGAGATTAACCGTTTTACCAACGCTTCGATTAGCATTTTAGGCATTGTACCAAAGTACAAGAAAGAAATTCCAATATCGCAATTGCTCATCGATAAGAACCCAAAATCGTTGATTGCAGAGTCGTTTCGAGCCATACGTACTAACCTGGAGTTCATTTCTAACGATCCTGATGCCAAACTCCTGGCAGTAACTTCTACCGTTTCAGGAGAAGGAAAAACATTTGTGGCAATTAACCTGGCCGGTATCATTGCCTTTTCGGGAAAAAAGGTAATTGTTCTCGACCTTGATATGCGTAAGCCCAAAATTCACCTTGGGTTTGGTGTAGACAATGTGAAGGGCATGAGTACCTTGTTGATTGACAAAGACAACATTGACGATTGCGTTCGTCAAAGTAACCTCGATAACCTTGATTTCATTACTGCGGGACCTATTCCTCCCAATCCATCGGAGCTTATCATTTCGAAGAAAATGGATGAAATATTGGAATACCTCAAAGGCATTTACGACCTCATCATCATTGATAACCCGCCAATTGGTTTGGTTACCGACGGCCTTTCAATCATCCAAAAAGCAGATTACCCCATTTACATCTTCCGCGCCAACTACTCGAAAAAACCTTTCATACAAAACGTTGACAGACTTGTAAATGAGAATAAAATTCACAAACTTTCAGTCATCTTAAACGGTGTTGACGTACATTCCGGAAGTTACGGCCAGGGCTATGGCTATGGCTACGGGTATGGCTACGGCTACGGTTACGGATATGGTTATTATGAAGATTCCGGTAGCAATAACCCATCGTGGATTAAAAGGATACTGAAACGCAAATAATGGAGAAAAAAGACACTCCTTTACAAGACCTCTACGTATTACAGCCTAATGTATTTGTTGATGACAGAGGTTATTTCTTTGAATCATTCAATCAACGAGCTTTTAACCTATTGATAGGTGAAGGATATGCATTTATGCAAGACAACCAATCGTGTTCGAAAAAGGGGGTATTGCGGGGGCTTCACTTTCAAAACCCTCCCCATGCGCAAGGGAAATTGGTGAGTGTAATTTCGGGAGCAGTACTCGACGTTGCTGTAGATATACGCAAAAGTTCACCAACGTATGGCCAGCATTATTCTATTGAATTGACAGGAGATAACAAAACGATGCTTTGGATTCCTCCCGGGTTTGCTCATGGTTTTTTAACCTTGTATGACAATACTATTTTTTCTTATAAGTGCAGCAATTACTACCACAAAGCATCGGAAGATGCCATTCATTGGAACTCGCCAGAGTTGAACATCAATTGGGGCACTGACCATCCGTTGGTATCAGAAAAAGATCAGGAAGCAAGGCCTTTTGGAGAATTTGTAAGCTCATTCTAAAAATCTACCTTTGCAAATCAATTTTCAAGATGGAAAGTTCTGAGTATACATTTGCGATTTATTCGGTCTTCTTCTTCTTTGCAACCATGTTCTCGCTGTTGATAAATTCCATCTTCTTGCGATTTGCAAAAACACTGGGAATCAGAGATACAGAACAAACCGTTATTCGATGGAGCAGTGTTTCCAAACCAGCGTTAGGGGGCATTACATTCTTCATCGTTTTTCTTATTGCAGCAGCGGTACACTCTATCTTTTTTGAGCAGGCAGCATTGCTCCATAACAAGCAAGCCCTTGGACTGTTGGCCGCCACCTCGTTGGCTTTTTTAATGGGATTGGCTGATGATGCCTACAATACCCGCCCATTACTTAAACTGTTTGTGCAAATTGCGTGTAGTGTTATTCTTATTGCTACCGGCACCTACATTCAGGTATTCGAAAACGTGTGGATGAATTATGGCATCACCGTTTTTTGGGTTGTTGCATTGATGAATTCCATCAACATGCTCGATAACATGGATGCCATTACTTCGGTGGTCTCTATTTTTATCATTATTTCGGCATTGGTATACATGTACCTTCAGGGGCTTTCCAATAACATGGAGTTCATCATTTTAATCGGTGTACTGGCCTCCCTTATTGGTTTTTTGTTTTTCAACTGGCATCCCTCAAAAATGTATATGGGCGATACCGGCAGCCAATTCCTGGGCATTTTCCTTGCCACCATAGGCATCAATTACTTCTGGAATTCAAAAGGCATTGATGGATCTACCATTCCCGCAAAGCAAGTCATTACAGCCATTCTGGTATTCTTGTTGCCTATTGTTGATACCACTACCGTGGTCATCAACCGGCTGTTTAAGGGGCAATCGCCCTTTGTTGGAGGAAAAGATCATACCACACATCATTTGTCGTATCTCGGGCTTACCGACAGCCAGGTGGCAATGGTTTTCATTGGTTTATCCATCTTATCCTTCTTCCTCGTATTTGCCATCTTTAAGTTCATTCCTCATTGGAGCCTGTTACTTACCTTATTGTTCATCGGATATTTTCTACTGGTATTTGGTATCTTGTTCTACATCACAAAAATTAAACAGAAAGACAAAGAAGATCAATGAAAGCAGCATTAAGAGGAGCAATAGGAAAAATAACATTGGCCGTACTGGTATTGGCCGGAGCAGTCATCTTAAGCAAAACTTTCAACTATTCGGTAGACGAACAACAGCAAGAAGAACAATATGTTGAACACATTGAAAGCGATTACAACATTTACTCCTTGCCTACCCCAAAACACCTCGACTTTTGTGGAGAAATAGTACCACTCGAAGATGTTGATGTACGCGAACGATTGGACCGCGAGTTGTTGGTAAACACTTATTGGCAATCGCAGACCTTGCTTTTCCATAAGCGTGCCCACCGTTGGTTTCCGGTAATAGAACCCATCTTAAAAGCAAATGGACTGCCCGACGATTTTAAATACCTCGCACTTATTGAAAGTGGGTTCCAAAATGTGGTCTCACCTGCCGGTGCAACTGGTTTTTGGCAATTCATGAAAGGCACTGGTAAAAGCTACCAACTCGAAATTACCGATGAAGTAGACGAGCGTTACCATGTTGAAAAATCAACGGCAGCGGCTTGCCAATACCTGCAAATTGCCTACGATAAATTTGGAAGCTGGACTCTTGCAGCAGCCTCCTACAACATGGGAAAAGGTGGCCTAAACAGTCGTTTAAATGAACAGCAAGCCGACAATTACTACGATTTGTTGTTGAACGAAGAAACGGCCCGTTATGTCTACCGTATATTGGCCATCAAAGAAATTTTAACCCATTCGGAGCAATACGGGTTTAATGTCCGTAAGCAAGACATGTACCCCACTTACAAAACCAAGGAAGTGGTAGTAGACACTACCATCAACAATCTTGTAGATTTTGCCATTAGCCAAAACATCAGCTATAAAACATTGAAATTGCTCAACCCATGGTTGAGGCAACAATCATTAACCAATGTCGACAGTACGGAATATCGCATTAAAATTCCGGCAGAAGGGTTTCATGACTTTCTAGCACCTGAACCTATCGACACAGCAAAAGGAGATACATTGTAAATGGAGGAGACTGTTGAAGCTGGGGAAGTTATTGAAGTAATGGGGGCTCGTGCCCACAACCTCAGAGACATTAGTGTAACCATACCACGTAACCACCTGGTGGTCATCACTGGTTTGAGTGGAAGTGGAAAATCCTCGTTGGCATTCGATACCATATACGCTGAGGGGCAACGCAGATACATTGAAACGTTCTCAGCATACGCCCGTCAGTTTCTCGGCTCTATGGAACGGCCCGATGTGGACAAAATTACCGGGCTAAGTCCGGTAATTTCTATTGAACAAAAAACCGTGAGTAAAAACCCGCGCTCTACGGTAGGCACCATTACAGAAATTTACGATTTCCTTCGTTTATTATTTGCCCGCGGTTCCGAAGCCTTTTCGTATGCTACTGGAGAAAAGATGGTACGCTATTCCGATCAACAAATCATTGACCTTATTTTAAGCGATTACGATGGTAAAAAAGCCATTTTTCTGGCCCCTATTGTAAAAGGAAGAAAAGGACATTACCGCGAATTGTTTGAGCAAATTAAACGGCAAGGTTTTATTCGAGCGCGAATAGACGAGGAAATTGTTGAATTGCCCGATAAGCTACAACTCGACCGTTATAAAACACACGACATTGAGATTGTGGTAGACCGTGTGGCAGTGAGTAAAGATGCGCGTCAACGGATTACCGAATCGGTGCGTACAGCCATGAAGCATGGCAAGGGCATTTTGATGGTACAAGACCATGAAAGTGGTGAGGTACGCCATTTTAGTCGGTACCTTATGTGTCCCACCACGGGCATTTCTTACGACGAACCTGCTCCCAATCTCTTTTCGTTCAACTCTCCTTATGGCGCTTGTAACAATTGCAACGGACTGGGTATTGTTTCGGAAGTCGACCTCAACAAAATCATTCCCGACACCAAGCTCAGTGTTAAAAAGGGAGGCATTGCCCCACTGGGCTCTTATAAAAACACATGGATCTTTAAGCAGGTAGAAGCCATCTTAGAAAAGCATGGCCACGACCTGAATACGCCTTTAAGTGAAATTGCCGACAACGTTGTACACAAACTGCTGTTTGGTACCGACGAAGTAGTAAAGATTGCTAGTGCGGTGGGGTCAGAATACTCTGTTAACTTCGAAGGCATCATCAATTTCATTAATCGACACCAGGAAGAAAACCCTTCGCGTACCATACAACGATGGGCACAAAGCTTCATGAACAAAGTCCTTTGCCCTGAATGTGAAGGTGCTCGTTTGAAAAAACAAGCCCTTTATTTCAAGGTAGATGGGAAAAATATTGCCGAACTCGCACAAATGGATTTGATTCAATTGCGCCAGTGGTTTGAAGGCATTGAGGAACGATTGAGCGAAAAGCAAAATGCCATTGCCAGAGAAGTATTGAAGGAAGTACGTTCGCGCACCCAATTCCTTTTAAATGTAGGGTTAGAGTACCTCACCCTCGACCGCAGTGCCAGAACACTTTCTGGTGGCGAAGCGCAACGCATACGGCTGGCTACTCAAATTGGCTCGCAATTGGTGGGAGTACTTTATATTCTCGATGAACCAAGCATTGGTTTGCACCAACGCGACAATACCCGCTTGATTAACTCCTTGAAAGAATTGCGCGATACAGGTAACTCGGTATTGGTAGTAGAGCACGATAAAGAAATGATTCAATCGGCCGATCATGTCATTGACATTGGCCCGGGTGCAGGCATTCATGGAGGAAAAATCATTGCAGAGGGATCGCCCGAAACCATTGCATCATCAAACTCGTTGACCGCCCAATATCTTGAGGGCACCAAAGAAATCGCCGTGCCAAAGAAACGACGGAAGGGCAATGGCAAAAAACTGACGCTAAAAGGAGCTCGCGGCAACAACCTTAAAGAGGTAACTGCTACCTTCCCCCTTGGCAAATTCATTTGTGTTACTGGTGTTTCGGGCAGTGGAAAATCTACCCTGATTAACCAAACCCTTTACCCCATCTTAAACCAACATTTTTACCGTGGAGTAAAGAAACCCTTGCCTTACGATAAAATCAATGGGTTGAAGTACCTCGATAAGGTCATTGAAATCGACCAAAGTCCTATTGGACGTACTCCCCGTTCAAATCCAGCTACTTACACCGGGGTGTTTACCGACATTCGCACCTTATTTACCCAATTGCCAGAAGCAAAAATTAGGGGGTATAAGCCAGGACGGTTTTCGTTTAATGTAAAAGGAGGGCGTTGCGAAACCTGCCAGGGAGCTGGGTTAAGAACCATTGAAATGAATTTCTTACCCGATGTTTATGTGGATTGTGAAACCTGCCAGGGCAAACGCTACAACCGTGAAACGCTAGAAGTACGCTACAAAGGGAAATCCATTAGCGATGTGTTGAACATGACCATCGATGCAGCAGTAGAGTTCTTTGAACACATCCCATCCATTGCCAAGAAAATAAAAACATTGCAAGAAGTAGGATTGGGCTATATCACGCTTGGCCAACAATCTACCACTCTATCTGGTGGAGAAGCACAACGGGTAAAGCTGGCCACTGAATTGTCGAAAAAAGATACCGGCAGCACTTTTTACATCCTCGATGAACCTACTACAGGCTTGCATTTTGAAGACATCCGCATATTGCTCGAAGTGTTGAATAAGTTGGTAGACAATGGCAATACCATTTTAGTTATTGAACACAACATGGACATCATTAAGGTGGCCGATCATATCATTGACCTTGGGCCAGAAGGTGGTGCCAGGGGTGGTACGATAATTTGTGCTGGTTCGCCAGAAGAAATTCTCGAAAATAACGTTAGTCATACAGTGAAGTATCTAAAAGAGGAAATCTACGTATAATCCTCTTTAAGTATTTATGAACCATTAATTTTTTTGAAGATGACGAACGAGGATTTAATTAGGAAGGCGTTTAACAACAAAGACTGGAACGAGACCAAGACGAACGATAGCTGGGCTATTTTCAAAATTATGTCGGAATTTGTGGAAGGGTTCGAAAAACTTTCGAGAATCAAACCATGCGTTTCCATATTTGGGTCGGCACGCACGAAACCCGACGATAAGTACTACATCTTAGCAGAAGAGGTTGCTTACAAGCTTACCCAAAACGGGTATGGCGTTATTACAGGTGGTGGCCCTGGTATTATGGAAGCCGGTAACAAAGGTGCCAATCGTGGCCAGGGGCTTTCTGTAGGACTAAACATCGATCTGCCTTTTGAGCAAGAAGCTAACCCATACATCGATCCCGATAAATTGTTGAATTTCGACTACTTCTTTGTGCGCAAAGTAATGTTTGTAAAATATGCACAAGGATTTATTGTATTGCCCGGTGGTTTTGGTACGCTCGACGAATTGTTTGAGGCCATTACCTTGATTCAAACCCATAAAATTGGGCGATTCCCTATTATTATGGTAGGCAAAAGCTTTTGGGAAGGGTTGATTGATTGGGTAAAGAAGGTGTTGTTGGAGGAAGAAAACAACATCAGTGAAAAAGACCTTGATTTATTTATGGTAGTAGACACTGCCGATGAAGCAGTAGCTGAAATCAACCGATTCTACGGTAAATACACGCTAAAACCAAACTTCTAACTGATTTTCAGGTTGATACCAACCAAGTTTGCGTAATTGCTTTAAATCCATTGGTTTTAAAGAGTTTTTGCCATTCATTGCGGTGAATGTAATGGGAATAAATTGCTATTGCATTAGCAATTCCCATTATTTTTATCGTAATTTTGTGGGCATTAGTCTACGTTTTTGCTAAACTTAACCAAAATCACCCTTATGAAGCATTTTACGCTCCTGGTCATTGTTTTGACGCTTGCCTTTTCTCCTGCATGGGCTCAAGAAGCCGATGGCGGTGATGGATTGGTCGTAACCTCCACAAAACCTGATAATGGTAAAGTAGGCATCGGATTAGGTGCCGGATTTGTGTCGTTTATGGGCGACCTTGGAAAAGAGGAAAAGCTTACTGCCCTCACCAACATTCGTACAGGCTTTACTTTTGGTGCCGAAAAGCGGTTCGGTAGTGTTATCGGTGTGTCGTTAGATGCATTGTATGGCGAAGTAGCTCACTTGAGTCGTTCGAGTGTTCCTGCCAATAACCGCAACTTTGAATCTTCAATACTACAAGTAGGATTAAACGTTGCGGCACATTTCGACAACGATCATGTGATCAACAGGAAATCGCCTTTTTCACCCTACATCGCTGTGGGTTTTAGCTACCTGCAATTCGATCCTTATGGTGACTTAAAAGATGCCAATGGCAACGATTACTACTATTGGACAGATGGTACCATCAGAGATTTGCCGGAAAACGACACTTCTTCCATGGCTTCTTCCATATTGTACCGAGACTACGATTACGAAACACAATTAAAAGACAGTGTAGAAAACTACGATCGCAACACATTTGCCATCCCTTTAACTTTTGGTATCAAGTGGAAATTCTCGGATGCATTGCAAGGAAGAATTTCTGCCACCTATAACCTTACTCAATCCGATTGGATTGACAATTACAAATACGAAGGCGACAACGACAAATTCCTTTACACTGGTATTTCGATGTATTACATCTTTGGGAAACAATCGGCCAGTGCTCGTAGAGCCATTGAAAAACATTATGCCGATGTTGACTTTGATTCGTTGGATAAAGGAGACACTGATGGTGATGGTGTTAAAGACATCAACGACGAATGCCCGGGTACACCAAAAGACGTTAAGGTAAATGGCAAAGGATGCCCTGCGGATGCCGATAAAGATGGCGTACCCGATTACATGGATAAAGAACCCAATTCAGCAAAAGGAGTAGCTGTAGATAGCGAAGGACGTACATTAACCGACGCCATGCTGGCAGAAATGTCGTCTACCAAACGTGATTCGGTAGCTACTGTTCGTTCGCAGCATTTTGCCAATAGCCCTACATTAAACACCTTGCGTAATATTGACAAGCAGGTAAAAGAAGGAAAATCGGATGGAGGAAATGCTGGAGGTAATGCTTTGCCTGAAAAGTATGTTGAAGCCGATCTTGACAACAACGGTGTTATTTCTTCTGATGAAATCACCAGTGCGATTGACGCTTTCTTTGAAGGCACTACCAATATGACGGTAGAAGATTTGCATGGATTGATTGATTATTTCTTTGAACAATAACTCATTTATACTCTATAGAAAAGGGAGCAACTCAGTTGTTCCCTTTTTTTATTCAAAAACCGCGGATAACTACGGCTGTTATTAACATTTATCTGTTTGTAATTCAGGAATTACTCCTATACTTGCAACCCTAATAAAAATTAGATTTGTTTCGGATAAAAGTACTTTTTCCGCAAACCAACAAGTAAAAACCAATGATAAAAGCTTCCATCCTTTCTATCAACGTAATTGGTCTACTGTTCTTCAACTTGTTCCTGTCCGATAACATTGAGATTACTCAAAACATCCCAACATCCCTTGCACCAGGTTCGGAGCAAGAAGTAGTGGTAACCATTCACAAAGGTGATGTAGCTGGGTTTGCCAAGTTGCAATTCGAGGTTCCTTCAGGGATAAGCATCTCTTCGGTAGAAAACAGTGGAGCATCATTTACTTTTAAAGACCAAAAAGCCAAATTCATCTGGATGTCGCTCCCAGGCGATTCGCCCATAACACTTAAATACAACCTTGTTGTAGGCGATGATGTTACCGGTGCACAAACCATCACTGGTAAGTTCTCTTACATTGCCGATAACGAGCGAAAAACCTACGATCTTGATGCAGCCACCTTTGAGGTAAGTGCCGGTGCAACGGCCGATAGTGGCACTGATACGGATACGGCTACTGATACCGGTACTGATGAAACAAATGTCGCTGCAGCTAATGCCAGTGGTACCCGAACCATTACCTCATTGGGAGATGGGAAATACAAAGTAGAAGTAAGCATTAACAAAGAAGGCATTACGGGGTTTGCTAAACTGCAGGAAATGATTCCTGCAGGATTCACAGCCACCTCTTTAGAAACGCAATCAGCAGTATTCACCAACGTAGATCAAAAGGCCAAGTTTGTTTGGATGAGCCTCCCTGCTTCTAACGAAGTTACTGTGAGCTATCAATTGGAACAAGGGGATGCCACTGGTGGGAGCTACGAAATTTCAGGACTGTTTTCCTACTTATTAAACGACGAAACACAAAAAGCTGAAATTAGTGGACAAAGTACTATTGAAGGTGAAGCAGTAGCAGACAACAGCGATACGAGTACTACCGATGAGAACACGGATAATACTACTGATACAGACACTTCTTCGGATACAGATACCGAAACGACTGCTGATAACAGCACCAACAACGATACAGACAATACTACCGATGTTGATGCTACCACCGATACTTCAACCGATACAGACAACAGTACCGATGTGGTGCAAGAAGCTGTTTGCAGTCGAACAATTACTGCACAAGGCAGCAACTACCTGGTAGCAGTAACCATTAACAAAGGCAACATCGAAGGATTTGCAAAACTGCAGGAGTACATGCCCGAAGGGTTTACAGCCATAAGCGGAGAAACACAAACCGCAGGATTCAGCACCGATGGACAAAAGGTGAAATTTGTTTGGATGAGTCTTCCTGCCAAAGAAATCCTAACCGTTAGCTATGTCATTACGCCCAACGAAGGGGTAAGTGGTACTTTTGATGTAAGCGGCGACTTCTCCTACCTGGTAAACAATGAAACACAAAAAACAGCTATCCTTGCTACAGGTTTCAATGTAGAAGCAGCTGTGGTTGCTGATAATACCGACACCAATACAGATAACACTGACAGCAGCAACAATAACAATACTACCGATAACGTCGACAACAACGATGCTACCGATGTGGATAGCACTACCGACAATTCGGACAACAATGACAATACAGACACCGCTGATAACAACGATAACTCAGACAATAGCGACACATCTGATAATACTGATAGTGCTTCAGACGTTACGGGTGTGCCAGCTCCAGAAACAGGAGTAACTTATCGTGTTCAAATCTCAGCAGGACATGCTGCTGTTTCTTCCAACTATTTTGCGCGACATAAAAGCTTTAACGAAAATGTGTTGGTAGAAAATCATGAAGGATGGATCAAATACACGGTAGGATCGTTTAAGAAGTACCGACAAGCACGCGACAAGCGTGAGGATGTTACCAATGGATTTAACTTCCAGGGACCTTTTGTAACCGCCTATAATGACGGCACAAGGATTACCGTACAAGAAGCATTAATGATTTCCAATCAGAAGTGGGTACAATAGGTACCTGTAGTGAATTTCGTTTTTTTGCGAACAAAATATTATATTGCTCGTATAAGGCCATGGTTATAGTTGCGTAAGCGTTATAGAAAAAGTATGTTGAAGAGGCGTTTATTTGTATTACTACTGCTCCTGATTTCAAGCGTTGCCTTCTCGAACTCAGCAGAACATTTATTTGTAGTATCGAAAGACACTACCAAGAGCGATACGGCCAAAAAAGAACCCCTTCCTCCATTAGAATTTGAATTAAAACCCACTTTTGGATTAGGGGTAGGTATGTTTACTTTTTATGGTGATGTATCTAACAACCACGACAGCTACCATCCAACTGTAAGTAGAGTGGGGTACGATTTAAGCATTACCAATCCGCTAACTAAGTACCTCGATCTTAGTTTTTATGTGTTGTGGGGAAAAATAGGCACCAATGAACGTTCACTAGAACGCAATTTCAACTTCGAATCGAAAATTACTACTGGTGGTGCCATGCTTACCTATAACTTTGATCACATCTTACGCAGAGACCGTGTGGTAGAACCCTATTTAGGCATTGGCTTTGAATCGTTCGAGTTTTTATCGAAAACCGATAAGTACGATGCCTATGGCAATGAATACAACTACTGGTCGGATGGCACCATTCGCAATTTACCTGAAGATGACCCTAATGCCGGGCAAGCCATTCTCATATATAGAGACTATACTTACGAAACCGATTTAAGGGAACAAAACCTCGATAGTCTTGGAAAATACCCCGAACGCTCGTGGGCAGTTCCTATTACTTTTGGGGCCAACATGCTATTAAACGATCGCTGGACTTTTAAAGTAGGGACCTCCATGCACTTTACCATGACCGATTTGGTAGATAACCTTACGGGCAGTGGTGAAGGAGTTAGAAACGGTACCAATGGCAACGATAAATTTTTGTTTACCAATGTTTCGCTACACTACGACCTATACCGTCCGAAAGAAGACGAATTGATTGATCCGTTTGAGAAATTTGGTGATGATTCGGATTTATGGGCATTTGATACTACCGATACCGATCAAGATGGCATTACCGACTTTCCCGACGATTGCCCTGATACCCCTGCAGGTGTTGAGGTAGATGAAAGAGGGTGTCCGTTGGATGGTGATAAAGATGGGGTACCTGATTATCGTGATGATGAATTGAACACGGCTGAAGGAGCAGAAGTAGATAAAATGGGAGTTACCCTTACCGATGAATACTTTGAACTGCAATACCGCATGTTTGTAGACTCTACAGGTGAGTTTGTAACGTACAAAGAAGTAAGAGGCTCATCAGAAAGTGCTGATGGTGGACGACCGTTGGTTATTACACCACGCAGAAAAACCTACCGGGTACAAAAAAGCGAAGTGCCTTCAGACATGATTCCAATGGTATTGAGTTTGCCCGACTTGCGCATTGAAAAAGACGAAAATGGCAACGACATCTACATTTTCTCAGAGCACGACAACCTCGACTCTGCTTTTGTATCGATGCTGAATGTAGCCGATAAAGGAGTAACAGATCCTACGCTGGTTAAAGTAAACCAGGACGGCAGTACAAGAGACATTACCGACAGCGTGAAAACCACGATGACTGACACCAATGTGGAACACACTGTGGCCAGTGGCCCTGCTGTAATTCGGGTTCAAATTGGCGCCTTTAGCCGCGAATTGTCCGACGAAATCTTTAGAGGAGTACCTAATGTTATTCACTTTAAAGGCGACGATGGGTTGTACCGCTACTTCTCCGGTTCGTTCGATAACATTGATGCAGCAGCAACGCACAAGGTAGACATTATGCTGAAAGGCTTTGAAGATGCCTTTATTGTAGCCTACCAGAGTGGTAAGCGCATTCCTTTAAGCAAGGTAGGCGCCACCATTTCTCCGCGCGACGATAAGATTAACGACAATTCTACTCCGAATAAAATCAACAAAGAACTGATTAAATTCAGGGTACAAGTAGGAGCTTACACCCGCGAAGTACCTACTGATGTATTGGATACCTTCTTGCAAATTGGCAATGTAGAGCCCAGCAAGTCGGGCGATGTGATGCGCTACTTTGTAGGACGTTACGACACGTATGAAGAAGCATTAAAAGCCCAGCAAGACATTGCCTCCAAAGGAATTCCCGATGCATTTGTGGTAGGCGATTTCAATGGCACTTACATCAGCTCTGAGGAAGCCTTGAAGTTATTGCAAGATCAGGAGTAATTGGCACAAATTTTGTAGCTTTCGGATCAAAACTTACCAACTATGAAACAATTATACAAAGTTGCTCTACTGCTTACTGTAGCTTTATGCATTGGTGCTACAGGATATGCCCAGGAAAAAGAGAAGGAAGCCTTCAAGGAAAAGATGGAGAAAGAAACGGGCATTAATTTCGACAATAATGATGACAACCAGGAAAAAGGTCGTGATCAGATAAAACAAGCTGACCCCAGTAAAATTAAGCACGATTTGAAGCCTGTAGAAGCTACTGAGGCTAAAGAAGAGGCTGAAGAAGTTGAAGAGGTGGTCATGCCTTCTTTACAGGAACCGAAAGAGCGAGAAAGTTCTAAGAAGTACCAATCGGGTGCTGGAGGAAGAGGATCGAGCAATATTTCTATTGATGACGAAGGACTTCAAAACGAAGAAGACAACAAAGGCAAAGAGAAAAAACCGAAATAGGTTGTTCAATCATATGGTAAAACCCTGCTCGTTATGAGCAGGGTTTTTATTTTTCCTACTTTTATAAAAAGTCACTCATGAAACTCCAACACCTCCTGTTTGTTGCCATTGTTACTTTTCTGGTGAGCTGTAGTACTACAAAAAGTACTACTGCCGAAACAAACAACAAAGTAGCAGCAACTGTTGACTCGCCAGTGCCACCACCTCCTCCTCCTCCGCCACCACCAGCGCCTGAAGAAATTGGTACTCCTTGTTTCAAGTATGTGATTGCCGACAACATGCGTCGTGGTCCAGACTTTAAGGCCGTATCACCGGTATACAGCATCACTTGCGAATCGGCCCGTGAAGTATCGATTGCTCAATTTGGAAAAGACATGAGCAAGGCAGGGCACAACATTAATGTGTATGGAAAGTTTGAGGTGTTGCATTTCAGCAGTAAGGAAGAAGCCACCAACGATAGGAATCGATTGGTAGAAAAACTCTCCTCCCGCAATGTTGAAGTAATTAAACTAGAGTGATTACCGTACCCGAACGATATACACGAAATCTTTTAACACATCCAATTGCTCGGTACGCTTCTTGCGCTTAATGCTATTGCGCGTAGGCAGTTGAATGGGCTGTTCGGTAATTGAATCGTTGTTAACCGTTTCAATGAACTCCATGAAATGGGTAGAACGTGTAGCATAAGAAGCACCATCTTGCTCCCTGTTTTTGGCGGTAGCTATGGCCACTACTTCTCCTTTATCATTTAAAATGGGCGCGCCGCTGTTACCACTATTAAGAGGAATAGAAACCTGGTAGGCCGATGTATCACCTTCAAAACCTGTCATGGCACTGATAGCGCCTTCGCCATAAACCACATCCATACGCGGATAACCAAGGGTATACACTTCCTCTCCCAATACTACCCCTTTCTTACTGAAAGTAAAAGGTACTTTAGGAAATGCTTCAAAACGATCGTCTTCAATTTTAAGCAATGCCAAATCCAACCGTTCATCTTTGGCAATTAATGATGCTTTATAGGCTACCAACGAATCGTTATCGATGACTACAGAGATTTTACGTCGGGCATTTTTCACAACATGGTAATTGGTAACCAAATACCCTTCTTTGCTCACTGCAAAGCCAGTTCCAAAATAGGTAGGCACCGGTGTAGCAGTTTCTGCCGGTCGGTCATCCCAACCTTCGAGCTTCTCGTCGAGTTCCGACATGGCACTCATCAATTGTTCGTAAGAAGTACTTTCTTGTTGCTGATTGAAAGTTTGGTGGTAAAACAACACCGCACTTACTGATATAATGATTGAAATGGTAGCAGCTACCGCAGTAAAACGATAAAACCTGGAGCGCATGGGAATTACTTTTCCTGCTGCACTGTTTTGAGCCGGCAGCTGCTCTTCTTGCATCTCTGCATGGATATCATCAAGCGTAGCTTTCAGATCTGCACGCTCACCAATGGTGGCAATGCCTGCTCTGATTTCTTTGTGATGTACCAACTCTACCATAATGGCCGGGTCAGCTTCCATGCGAGCTTCAAAAGCCTGCCTTTCAGCCTCCGTCATGTCGCCATCGAGGTAGCGTTCAATCAATTCCGATAATTCTTCTTTTTTTGTCATTGATCTAATGGTCAATTCTGCTGTTTACAATCACCAGCTTTTTAAACCGGTTGAAACATTTATACTTTTGGTTCTTTGCATTCGCTGCATTGGTATACCCCATCTTTTCTGCAATCTCCACCATGGTTAATTGTCGGTAAAAGAAATCCGTTAAAATGGTCTTACACGGTTCTCCCAACGCATCCATGCTTTTCTTTAGCAACCGTAACCGTTGCTCCCGTTCTTCCATCCCATCCAATTCAGCTGGTACTTCGTAATGCACATCATCCCTTACTTCCCCTACTTTTCTTCCTTTTACATTCAACTGCTTCAACCACAACCGCCTGCTTACCGCATACAAAAAGGTTTTAATCTTACTCGTCAACTCAAAGCCTTCCGAACGCACCTTTTCATAAAAAACAATGACCGTTTCCTGGTAAATGTCTTTGGCCTCATCAATAGAGCCGCTGTTGTTAAGTACAAAACTTTGCACCATCGGATAATGCGTTTTATAAAGCACTTTCAATGCCTGATGATTCCCCACCTTTATTCCGGCTACTAATTCTTCATCCGACATATTTCCAATTTCCTCCATGCAATTATCCATGAGTTAATACAACGCTACACCAAAAGGTAACCCAATTTATTAAATTATTTTTTTTTGGGTTACCTCTCCCCTCTTTCTTGTATTAACCACCAAAGATCAAATTTTTAACCGGTCCTCAGGGACATAACACTCAAAATCATGAAAGTTTTAAAAGTAACATTAGCCGCAGCAAGTTTATCATTAATGATGGTTGCATGTGGAGAAACCACAGTAACTAACAATGCCGATGCCACTGCAGATTCTTTATTGAATGCTTTAGACGATGTATTGAACGACACTACAATGATTGATACCGACACTACTGCTTCAGATATAGACATGGATCAACCCATGGACTCTACTACTGCAGATGCTGTTGAAGTAACCGAAGCCGATCAGGAGTAAGATCGGTTTTTGCCCTCATTAACCCTTAAACTCCAGAACCATGAAAACGACCTTTGTGAAATATGTACCTGTAATGGCCTTTGCCCTTCTATTAATGGCTTGCGGAGGATCACATCATGAAACCAACGACTATAGGTATGAAGAGCCGATGACCGATGCGGTAGAAAGTGAAGTATACGATGGCGGTTACGAATACACCGAAGAGCCCTACTATTACGACAACGAACCTACCAATTCAGAATCGTATGCCTATATACCAGAAAACAATTTCCTCAACGCCATTAACAACCCATTGTCTACCTTTTCTATTGATGTAGACAATGCCAGTTATGCTAATGTTCGTCGCTTCCTCAACGAAGGGCAACTGCCTCCGCGCGATGCTATTCGTATTGAAGAAATGATCAATTATTTTGATTACGACTATGAACAACCACGAGGAAAAGAGCCGTTCAGTTTATATGCAGAGGTATCGGATTGTCCGTGGAATGAAGACAACCGTTTGGTACACATTGGGCTGCAAGGAGTAGACATCCCTACCGATGATTTGCCTGCTACCAACCTTGTTTTCTTAATTGATGTTTCGGGGTCGATGGGTGATGACAATAAATTGCCCTTGTTGAAAAAAGCGTTTAAGTTGTTAACCCGCAAATTAGACGAAAAAGACAATGTGGCTATTGTAGTATATGCTGGCAGCTCGGGAGTAGTATTGCCTTCTACTCCCGGGAACCGCGACAATGCTATTATTGAAGCCTTTGATCGCTTGCAGGCTGGGGGTTCTACTGCTGGTGCTGAAGGCATTGAGTTGGCCTATCGCATTGCTAAAGACAATTTCAAACCACGCGGCAACAACCGCATCATTTTGGCTACCGATGGCGATTTCAATGTAGGGCCGTCTTCCGATCAGGCCTTGATTCATCTTATTGAGGAAAAAAGAAACGAAGGCATCGACCTTACAGTATTAGGATTTGGCATGGGCAACTACAAAGACTCGAAAATGGAAGCCATCGCTAATAATGGCAATGGCAACTATTTCTACATCGATGACTTTGGCGAGGCCAAAAAAGTGTTGGTCGATAACCTGGCTGGCACCTTACTTACCATTGCCAAAGACGTAAAGATCCAGGTAGAATTTAACCCTGCAAAAGTAGAGTCGTACCGGTTAATCGGTTACGAAAACAGGGTGATGGCCGAGCAAGATTTCGAGAACGATCGCAAAGATGCCGGTGAGTTGGGCGCAGGCCATAGTGTTACTGCATTGTACGAAATAGTACCGATAGGCAACAAGCGCAACTTGCGGTATCAAGATAACCATCAAATTAATGATAAAGCCTACCATAGCAACGAATTGTTATCGGTAAAATTCCGCTACAAAGCTCCTAAAGGCACTACCAGCAAAGAAATTGCAAAGGTGGTAATGGACAAACATGTTCCATTGGCACAAACCAGCAATGAATTTCGGTTTTCCGCATCTGTTGCTTCGTTTGGCATGTTATTAAAAGGATCGCAACACAAAGGTGCCGCCACGTGGGAAAGCACACTTGCCATGGCCGAAGATGCCATTGGTTGGGACCATAAAGGCTACCGGGTAGACTTTGTGAAAATGATTGAGCAAGCCATTGAATTGGTAGAAGAAGAGCCCCGCTACTCCTACTACCATTACGAATAACCGTTAAACCATACTTCAATGAAAAAGCACAGCATTGTATTGATGTTGCTGGGAATAGTATGCCTATTTGCCTGCAACCAGGCTCCACAAATCAACTTTACCGAAACGCAACCGACCAACGTAAGTACTACCGATGCCTTTAAGCAACAATACATCGGACAGTATCAAAGCGTTACCGATAGCAGTACCCTTATTGTTGAAGCGCAACGCATTATCCGCAAAGAGCAATATGCCTTTGCTGTAACTACCGCCGAATTCGACAGCATTAAAACTGCCGAGCAACAACACATGCAAACAGTTACTATTTTGAACCAAACCGAAGATTCGGTGTACTGCAAATGGGAGCCGGAAACAAATGTGTTTGAAGTGAATGAACAACACCAACTCAAGCACTTCAAGGGGCAATATTTCTTGAACTATGGGCGGGGCGACTACTGGGAAGTACAACGCATGGCACTTACCGATGATTTACTAACCATTGGTGCCATTGAATTAGACGAAGTAGCCACACTGCAATCGCTTACTGAAGTAGAAGAAATTACCGGTAAAGGAGGTAAAGTGCGAGAATACATCATCCATCCTACAAAAAAGGAATTCAAAGCTTTTTTAAAGCAAGGAGGCTTTAGGGATGGGGAAACATATCAACGAATCGGTAAATAACAAACAAATACGCCAATAACTCAAAACCAACAACCATGAAACAGATCACAGCAATACTTGCCGCATGTTTAATTGCCTTAACAGGGTGCGGTGGCAATTTCGAAGGTATGAATGCCGACATGGCACCGGGCATGGAAGACATGCTGGTTTCAGAAATAATGAGCAAAGCCGAAGAGCAACTGGAAGAATACGACGAAGCCGATTACGATGACGCAGGATCGTACGAAAACACAAAAAATGTTGCTACCGCCAAAATTCCCAGCAAAATCATCAAAGAAGGAAATGCCAGCATCGAAGTAGGCGAATACGCTGCGGTAATGGTGCAAGTAAAGGCTGTGATCGAAAAATATGAAGGCTACATTGCCAACGAAGATGAAGAAAATAACCATTATCGCACCAGCAACAGTTTGGTGATCAAAGTACTGAACGATCGCTTTGAGGAAGCATTGAACGAACTTACTGCATTGGGCGATAAGGTAGACTACAAGCGCGTAAATGCCGACGATGTTACCGAAGAATTTGTAGACATACAGGCACGTATTAAAACCAAGCGAGCGGTGGAGCAGCGCTATGTTGAAATATTGCAGCAAGCCAAAACCATCGATGAGATTTTAGAAGTGGAAGATCATTTGCGCGTAATTCGCGAGGAGTTGGAGTCGATTGAAGGACGATTAAAATACCTTGATGAGCGGGTAAAGTACAGTACCATTCACCTTACAGTATATCAAACATACGATTATGCCTCTACCCCTTACTCGCCCGACTTTGGCGATAAAATGGGCGATGCTTTTGGCGGTGGCTGGGAAGGTTTTTTGATGGTGCTGGTAGGCATTGTATACCTATGGCCTTTTGTATTGCTATTGATTGTGCTCTTGTTTTTATTGAGAAGATGGAGAAAGAAAAGAAGAGCACGCAAAGCCGCAGCAACAAAGCCGCCTTATTACCATGCGCAGAGCTAACTTGCTGATGTAATGTTAACGGTTCTAAGCATGCCTACTAGCATCCTGCCCCGGTAGCGATCGGGTTAGGATGGTAACATGAAAAATAGCCACAAATGTTTCCCTCCAATTGATTGCTTTGCTAAATAGCATTGCCTCCAAAACACGAAATGTGGATTATCATTCTGATAGGTCCTGATATGTCATCCTGAACTTGTTTCAGGATCTATCAGGATCTATCAGGATAAGGCTTAACTCCCATGCCTTTTCCGACACAATTCTATTTCTTCCTCTGTATACCAATCAGCTGCCAAATCAAGTAATTGAGGATTCTCTTCCTTAATTAAATTCCACTTCCAGTTGCGGTGCCAATTTTTGAGTTGCTTCTCTCGCGCAATGGCATTGGCCATCCCTATTACCCGTTCGCTATACATTAAATCAGTTACGCAATACTTTGAGGTAAACCTGGCCCCTACTCCACTTTTGTGTTCTAATATTCTACGCTCGATGTTACTCGTTACGCCAATGTACAAGACCGTTCTTTTCGAGTTACTAAGGATGTATACGATGCCATGCTTCACTATGAAGTATAGTAAAAAAACGGGGCACACCCAAGCTAGATCCTGAAACAAGTTCAGGATGACAGCTTGGGCAATGGTAGTCAATGATGCATACCCTAAAGCAAGTTCAGGATGACAGCTTGGGGCAATGGTGGTCAATGATGCATACCCTAAAGCAAGTTCAGGATGACAGCTTGGGCAATGGTGGACAATGATGCATACCCTAAAGCAAGTTCAGGATGACAGCTTGGGTAATGGTGATCAATGATGCATACCCTAAAGCAAGTTCAGGATGACAGCTTGGGGCAATGGTGGTCAATGATGCATACCCTAAAGCAAGTTCAGGATGACAGCTTGGGTAATGGTGATCAATGATGCATACCCTAAAGCAAGTTCAGGATGACAGCTTGGAGCAATGGTGGTCAATGATGCATACCCTAAAACAAGGTTAGGATGGTAACATGAAAAATAGCCACAAATGTTTCCCCCAATTGATTGCTTTGCTAAATAGCATTGCCTCCAAAACACGAAATGTGGATTATCATTCTGATCGATCCTGATATGTCATCCTGAACTTGTTTCAGGATCTATCAGGATCGATCAAGATCTAATGGGATTAATTGCAAAAAGAAACCCTTTCCAGTTCTTGCTCGCTTGAGGCGAACAAGACCCTGGAAAGGGCACAGTAAAGGGTTAACTTACTACTTCTTTTATATGATCGTGCTGGTGGCTGCCAGCACATTCTCTTCATTGAATGATCCTTGTTGGCTGGCCACGTATTCCGCCACCAGGTTACCTACTACTGAAGTGCCAAAGTTCCGCTCGCGATGTAAATCAGGCGTTACAATACCTTCTTCGAGTGTACGTACCACAGCATCGTGCACTGCTTGCGCAGCATCGTGCATAGCAAAATGCTCTAGCATCATCGCCACCGATAAAATGGTAGCAATAGGGTTGGCAATACCCTTCCCTGCCGCCTGTGGGTAGGAGCCATGAATGGGTTCAAATAAAGCCTTATTGCCCAGCGATGCAGAGGGCAACAATCCCAGAGAACCGGTAATCACACTGGCTTCATCGGTAAGGATATCACCAAACATATTTTCCGTCAATACCACATCAAATTGCCCAGGGTTTTGAATAAGCTGCATCGCAGCATTGTCTACAAACATCAGCTCCAAACTCACCTCTGGGTATTGCTTTGCCAACTCTGTTACGGTGGCGCGCCAAAGCCTGGAGGTTTCCAGTACATTGGCCTTATCTACTAAGGTAAGGTGCTTGCGCCTGTGCATAGCAGCTTCAAATGCCATCGTGGCAATGCGCTCAATTTCTGCTACCGAGTACTCGCAATGATCGTAAGCAGTACCATCGGCTTTTCGACCTTTTTCGCCAAAGTAAATGCCACCCGTTAATTCGCGATACACTACAAAATCTACATTGGCAATACGCTCTTCACGCAGTGGCGAAAGTGCATACAACGACTCGTAAGCGTAAACCGGGCGTACATTGGCATACAAACCCAATGCTTTACGCAATTGCAGTAATCCTTGCTCAGGCCGCACCCTGGCAGAAGGATCGAGGTCGTACTTCGGGTCGCCAATAGCACCCAACAGCACCGCATCAGCTTCCAAACAATGGGTTAATGTGGCTTCTGGCAACGGAGTGCCTGTTTTATCGATGGCTACAGCACCTATATCGGCATAGCGCAACTCAAAGGTGTAATCAAACCGTTCTGTTACTGCTTCAAGCACATTCACGGCTTGCGCCATCACTTCAGGGCCAATGCCGTCGCCTGGCAATATGGCAATGGTTTTACTCATCCAAACATCAATTCGTACGCTTCGATGTCGGATTGTATGCTCAGCAAATAATCTACATCGTCGTAACCGTTAAGTAAACACGTTTTCTTATGAGGGTTAACAATGAATTGCTCTTCTTCCCCCGTGGTGGTAATTGTAATCTTCTGCACCCCTAAATCTACCTTAATGGCTACATCAGGATCAGCATCAATGGCTGCAAAAAGACAGTTCAAAAACGACTCGCTAACCTGTACCGGCAACAAACCGTTGTTCAGTGCATTGTTTTTAAAAATGTCGGCAAAAAAGGAAGAAACCACCACCTTAAAACCGTAGTCGGCCAATGCCCATGCGGCATGCTCGCGGCTCGACCCACAACCAAAGTTGCTTCCAGCCACCAATATGCTGCCACTGTATTCCGATTTATTTAGTGGGAAATCGGCCTTCACAGCCCCCGATTCATCGTAGCGCCAATCGCTAAACAAATGAGCACCAAACCCTTCCTTTACCGTCGATTTTAAAAACCTGGCTGGAATGATTTGATCGGTATCCACATCATCAATCTTCAGTGGCACAGCGGTAGATACTACTTCTTTAAACTTTTCCATGGTATTATTTTATTTAGTTGTGTTCATCGTGTTATAAACAGTACAACGACAACCGTTTTTGTATCATCGTTCGTACGTCCGTAACCTTCCCGGTTATGGCAGTAGCAGCAGCAGTTAAGGGACTGGCCAACAATGTTCTGGCGCCCTTGCCCTGCCTGCCTTCAAAATTGCGATTGGAGGTCGACACACAATATTCTCCTTCCGGTATTTTATCTTCATTCATGGCCAAACAAGCCGAACATCCGGGCTGCCTCAATTCAAAACCTGCCGCCTCCAGTACTTTTACCAACCCTTCTTCTTCCGCTTGCTTTGCCACTTGCTGCGACCCGGGAACAATGTAGGCGGTAACGTTATCGGCTTTTTGTTTTCCTTTCACCACCGAAGCAACCATGCGCAAATCTTCGATACGAGCATTGGTACAACTGCCTATGAACACATAATTCACTGGCTTGCCCAACAACGGTTCCCCTTCTTTCAATCCCATGTACTCCAATGCACGGACAGCTCCTTCATCGGTACTGGTAGGCACAATTCCAGTTATGCCTATCCCCATACCAGGATTGGTGCCATAAGTAATCATCGGCTCAATGTCGTAGCCATCAAACCAATATTCCTGATCGAAAGTCGCACCCTCATCGGTATACAGGTCGCTCCAATTGGCCATGGCATCTTCCATTTCTGGTGCAAATGCTCTGCCTTTCAGGTATTCGAATGTGGTAGCATCAGGAGCGATCAAGCCTCCCCTTGCCCCCATTTCAATGCTCATATTACACACTGTCATGCGAGCTTCCATCGATAAGCTGCGAATGGCCGATCCGGCGAACTCAATGAAATAGCCGGTGCCTCCACTGGCCGACAATTGAGCAATAAGGTACAACACCAAATCTTTAGCGCTTACTCCTTTGCCCAGTACTCCATCTACCGTAATGCGCATGCGCTTAGGGCGTGTTTGTAACAAGCACTGTGTAGCCAACACTGCCTCCACTTCGCTGGTGCCAATGCCAAAAGCAATGGCACCAAATGCACCGTGGGTAGAAGTATGACTGTCGCCACAAACAATGGTCATGCCCGGTTGGGTAATGCCCAATTCGGGGCCTATTACATGTACAATGCCCTGGTAAGGGTGTCCTAATCCGTACAGCTCGATGCCGTGTTCCTCGCAATTGGCCACCAACTGGTTGACCTGTGTACGCGACAACAGGTCTTTAATGGGTAAATGCTGGTTTTGTGTCGGCACATTGTGGTCGGCAGTAGCCACCACTTGCTCTGGGCGAAACACCGGTACTCCCCTCCGTTTCAATCCCTCAAAGGCTTGCGGACTGGTTACCTCGTGAATGAAATGGCGGTCGATGTACAACACATCCGTTTGCTCATCGACTTGTTTCACCACATGGCGTTCCCATATTTTATCAAATAATGTTTTCATCATGCTAAAGGGCCAGGCCCTCCCGACCTCATTTCAAATGAGTGTCGGGAGTGTTTCCAAAAACCTACTACGATTTTGTGCCATGGCTATCCACAACTAACTAACTTTTTGTAGCGCTACGCGCAATATTTTCTTTAAATCGTTGTCGTTCACTTCTTTTTGCTGGTCGGCAATGGTTAAAAAAGTTTTGTATACCACGTCCAACGCTTTCAAGCTCAATTCGTATCCCAGCTTTTTGGCGCGGTACTTCAGCGCTGCCCTACCACTGCGGGCCGTTAATACAATCGACGATTCCGCTACCCCCACATCGTGCGGGTTGATGATTTCATAATTCTCACGGTTCTTAATTACCCCATCTTGATGAATGCCCGACGAATGTGCAAAAGCATTGGCACCAACAATGGCCTTGTTCGGTTGTACTGGCATGCTCATTAAATCGGATACCAACTGACTGGTAGGACACAGCATTTTGGTATTTACACCTGTAGTGTATGCTGCCCCATAGTGCTGGCGCAAAATCATAATCACTTCTTCCAGCGAGGTGTTGCCTGCACGTTCGCCAATGCCGTTAATGGTACACTCTACCTGCCGTGCGCCATTTTGCACACCAGCAATAGAATTGGCTGTAGCCAATCCCAAATCGTTGTGGCAATGGGTAGCAATAATGGCCTTATCAATGCCTTTCACATGCTCTTTTAAGAAGCGAATCTTTCGGCCATACTCTTCGGGCAAACAATACCCGGTAGTATCGGGAATGTTCACCACTGTAGCCCCGGCTTTAATCACCGCCTCTACTACCTGCGCTAAAAACACATTGTCGGTACGGCCGGCATCTTCCGCATAAAACTCCACATCTTCCACCAGCTTTTTGGCGTGTGTTACTGCCCCTACTGCACGCTCAATCACTTGATCGCGGGTAAGGTTAAGCTTGCTTTTAACATGAATATCGGAAGTACCAATGCCCGTATGAATGCGCGGATGCTTTGCATATTGCAACGCCTCGGCAGCTACCTCAATATCTTTAGCTACCGCACGCGATAAGGCACAAATGGTAGGCGCCTTTACCGCTTTGGAAAGGGCCACTACCGAATCAAAATCACCCGGACTGGAAATGGGAAAACCCGCCTCGATAACGTCTACCCCCAACTCTTCCAGGTTCATGGCTATTTCTACCTTTTCAGTAGTATTGAGCTGACATCCTGGCACCTGCTCGCCATCGCGAAGCGTGGTGTCGAAAATATATACCCTGCTTTTTGCCATTTGATTTTAATTCCTACATTTGCTTCACCTCGATGCTATTAACTGTCTGTTAATTTTCACGTTGTAAAAGTATCGCGTAAACGCACCTCATTAAAACCAATTCTCGGGTGTATTACGACGGTCAAACAACAAAACAAAAATCATAACCAACTGATTACAAAACAGTTAATTCAAATTAACAGAACACCGAATTACAATGCCTAACTTGCAAACAGACCATTTAGTGCAGCTCATAAAATCGCTCACCAAGTCGGAAAAGCGCAACTTCAAGCTGTATGTAAATCGCATCAACAACAGCGAGGAAACCAAATTCATTCAGCTGTTTGATGTGCTCAGTAAAATGGAGGAATACGATGAGGCCATTATTCTCAAGAAAGTTCCTTCCATTAAGCGAACCCAATTATCGAACCTCAAGGCGCATTTATACAAGCAACTGCTCATCAGCTTGCGCTTGAATCACATCAACGACAATGCCGACATCCAAATTCGGGAAAGCATCGACTATGCCAAATTGCTTTACAACAAAGGGTTGTATAAGCAAAGCTTAAAGCTGTTGGAAAAGGCACGGGGCAATGCCATTGCAGAAAAGCAAAACGTGCTGCACCTCGAAATCATTGAATTTGAAAAACTCATTGAATCGCAATACATCACGCGCAGTATCAATACACGTGCAGAAGAAATTACCAGCGAAGCCGATCAAATTACAGGCATTGTAAAACGAGCCAACGAATTTTCGAACCTCGCCATCCGGCTGTACGGCTTGTACCTTAAGGTAGGATACATCCGTACTGAGAAAGACTACATCATGGTGAAGGAGTTTTTTACGGCCAACCTTCCAGCATACGATGTAGAAGCCCTGAGTTTTTATGAAAAGCTTTACCTCTTTCAAGCACACGTGTGGTACAACTACATTGTACAAGATTTTTTAATGTGTTACCGTTACGCACAACGGTGGATTGACTTGTTTGATGCCAACCCTGAAATGCAATTAAAACAACCCGACCTGTACACCAAAGGGTTGCACAACTTGCTGGCAGCATTGTTCAATGTACGTCGGTTCGATAAGTTTGTAAGCACCCTCCAACGGTTGGAACAATTTGAATTGGAACATGGAGCATCCTTCAACGAAAACACCCAATTGATGGTGTTCTTGTACAAGTATACCAACCGCATTAACAAACACTTTTTAGAAGGCACCTTTACCGAAGGGCTTCAACTCATTCCTGAGATTGAAAAGCAAATCGACCGGCTGGGATATAAGCTCGACCCCCATCGTATTTTGGTATTTTACTACAAGATTGCCAGCCTTTATTTTGGCAGTGGCGACAATAAAAATGCCATTCGCTACCTCAATAAAATCATCAACTTCAAAGACACCAATTTGCGCGAAGACATCCATTGTTTCAGCCGCATTCTTAACCTCATTGCACATTACGAATTGGGCAATGATGATTTGGTAGAATATCAAATAAAATCGGTGTACCGGTTTTTAGGAAAGATGGACGATTTACACCTGGTACAACAAGAAATCCTTCATTTTCTCCGCAAGCTCGGCCAAATCAATCCACACGAATTGAAAGGAGAATTTGTAAAGCTAAAAGAACGCCTGGTCAAGCATTCTGAAAACCCGTTTGAAAAGCGCCCCTACCTGTACCTTGACATCACTTCCTGGCTGGAAAGCAAGATTGAAGGAAGGCCAGTACAGGCAGTCATTCGAGAAAAATTTGAAAAGGGGATGGCTTATTTTTAAAGGGTAGATTGATGGCTTACAATAGTCAGCACATCCCTTGTTAATAGTCTAAGCGCACCCCATCAATGGTCCAAACATCCCCTGGCAATGGGTGGAGTGCACCCCATCAATGGTCCAAACATCCCCTGGCAATAGGTGGAGTGTGTACCATCAATGGTCGGAACATCTCCTGGCAATGGGTGGAGTGTGTACCATCAATGGTCGGAACATCCCCTGGCAATGGGTGGAGTGTATACCATCAATGGTCGGAACATCCCCTGGCAATGGGTGGAGTGTGTACCATCAATGGTCGGAACATCCCCTGGCAATGGGTGGAGTGTATACCATCAATGGTCGGAACATCCCCTGGCAATGGGTGGAGTGTATACCATCAATGGTCGGAACATCCCCTGGCAATGGGTGGAGTGTATACCATCAATGGTCGGAACATCCCCTGGCAATAGTTCGAGTGTATACCATCAATGGTTGGAACATCCCCTGGCAATAGTTCGAGTGTATACCAGTGATGCTCGGAGCACCTCCTGCAAATACGGTATTGATTTGCTATTATTTGTTGATTTTTAGGGAAAAATAAGGAGTGAAAATTACTCTTTTTGAAAGAACACATCTCGTAGGGCATTTTGGCACCAAATGACAATTTTTTCGTCAATATTCAACTGAACAACACCCAACGCCTCCTTCAAATACCCTACGTAGTAGGGTAGAAAAAAAGTTCAACTTTTTGCTTGGAAGTCATTTTTTTATTGCCTTAACTTTGTACCAACAAAACAACTATGCGAAACATTCACATTATCTCAATTATTGCAGTCGTGGTCGGAAACGAACCACGGTGGTGAGATGCATGTGCTAACGATACAACGAAAGCCCTTCTCACCAGAAGGGCTTTTTTTTTGGCCGTTACCATACACATATAGTTGTTTTGACTTTTAAAATTTAAACAGAAAAAACCAATGAAATCAACAAATCAACCAACAGCAATAGCAATCAGAGCTTTTAAAACAAGCTTTTTTTTGGTACTGATGGCACACATTGCTGCCTTACATTTGTTGACATTAGTAGAGCGTTATACCATGAAATTGAATCAAGTCATTATCACCCCCATTATTAGCAGCGTCGTGATTATTATCACACAGCGGGAGTGAGAATGGTAGCTACAATTTCGATTTAGAAAACAAAAAGCCCTTCTCACCGAAGGGCTTTTTTTTATGCACAAAAACAAAACAGCTAAAACAAACACCATGTATTTCAACGAACACACCACCTTATTTCTCGATGGCAACTGGCTTCTTGCAAAAGATGCACACACCAGCCTGTACAATCAAACCCTGCATTATGGCAGCGGTGTATTTGAAGGCATACGGGCCTACAAAACCGATGGCGGCACTCGCATATTTAAGGCCCGCGAGCACTACGAGCGGCTCCATTACTCGGCACAAAAGATGCATTTGGCACTGCCCTACACTGTAGAAGAGCTCACCGCATTAACCTATCAACTGCTGGAAAAAAACAACCTGGAAAATGCTTACATCCGTCCGCTGGTATATTCAGACACCAACATGTCTTTACAACCCACTGAAACCACCCATGTATTGCTTTGTGCCTGGGAATGGGGCTTGTACCTTGGCCATCAGTTGTTGGATGTTATGGTAAGCACTTACCAACGCCCCAACCCACTTTCGTGCCATGTTGAAGCCAAGGTAACGGGCCATTATGTGAACTCTATTTTGGCCACCAGGGAAGCCAAAAGCAAGGGGTACGACGAAGCCTTATTGCTCGATGCCAATGGCTACGTTGCCGAAGGGTCGGGTGCCAATTTCTTTTACGAGAAGAAAGGCGTGCTTTACACACCAAAATTGGGCAATATCTTACCCGGCATCACCCGCGCTACCCTATTTGAATTGGCTGAAGAGTTAGGGTTTGAACTGCATGAAACACTCTTCACTCCCGAAGAATTACAACATGCCGATGGTGCTTTTTTCACCGGAACAGCTGCTGAAGTTGCCGGCATAAAATCGTTAAATGGTACTCCTTTTCAACTCGACTGGGAAGATACGATGGGGCATCAACTGGCTCGAAAATACCGACAGCGGGTGGCCCATAATGAGTATCAAGATTTTGCGCTGGTGTAAGTTGAGCATTGTAAAACACCCTACTGGCAATTCCTTGAATAGCGTGAAAAAACAACAAATACAAACCGCATTTGAACATTGTAAAACCAACCAACTTTAATTGGCAGGCCAATAACGCCTCCACTAGTTTCGAATAAAATTTAACAACCAATGGAACTCAACAAATACAGCAAGCGAATCACCCAGGATGAAACACAACCCGCAGCACAAGCCATGCTACATGCCATCGGGTTAACGGAAGACGACCTAAAAAAACCGCAGGTAGGCATCGTAAGCACTGGCTACGAAGGCAACCCGTGCAACATGCACCTCAACGACCTGGCAAAAGAGGTAAAGCAAGGCACTCAACAAAAAGACCTGGTAGGACTTATTTTTAATACCATTGGGGTAAGCGATGGCATTTCCATGGGTACTCCCGGCATGCGCTACTCGCTTCCCTCGCGCGACATCATTGCCGACTCCATCGAAACAGTAATTCACGGCATGAATTACGACGGGGTGGTAGCAGTAGTAGGCTGCGATAAAAACATGCCTGGCGCCATGATGGCCATGTGCCGCCTCAACCGCCCAGCCATCCTGGTATATGGTGGGTCTATTGGCTCAGGATGCCATAAGGGCAAAAAGCTCAACATTGTTTCAGCCTTTGAAGCACTGGGCGAAAAATATGCAGGTAAAATCTCTGCCGAAGACTTTAAAGGGGTAGTGAAAAATGCCTGTCCGGGAGCTGGAGCATGTGGAGGCATGTACACCGCCAACACCATGTCGTCGGCCATAGAAGCGTTGGGCATGAGCCTGCCCTACAGCGCTTCCAACCCAGCAGTTGGAGCAGCAAAGCAAAAAGAATGCATTGCCGCAGGAGCAGCCATGCACCACTTGTTGGCACACGACTTAAAGCCACGCGACATCCTCACCCAACAATCGTTTGAAAATGCACTAACGGTAGTTATGGCATTGGGAGGATCTACCAATGCAGTGTTGCACCTGCTGGCCATCGCTCAATCGGCCAAAGTGCCCCTCACCCTCAACGACTTTCAGCGCATCAGCGACCGTACTCCTTACCTCGGAGATTTAAAGCCCAGCGGACAATACCTCATGGAAGATGTACATGCCATAGGTGGAGTGCCTGCCGTAATGAAACGCTTGCTCAACGCTGGGCTGTTGCATGGCCATTGCATGACGGTAACCGGAAAAACAGTGGCCGAAAACCTTGAAGAAGTTCCTGAACTGCCAACGGATCAGGAAGTCATTCGCCCGGTAACAGCACCGCTTAAACCATCAGGGCATTTGCAAATACTGTACGGCAACCTCGCTGAACAAGGAGCAGTTGCCAAAATTACTGGCAAGGAAGGCGAACGTTTTGAAGGCACTGCCAAAGTGTACAACAGCGAGCAGGAGGCCAACGAAGGCATCAAAAAAGGAGAAGTAAAAAAAGGCAATGTAGTGGTGATTCGCTACGAAGGCCCTAAAGGCGGGCCGGGCATGCCAGAAATGCTCAAACCTACTGCTGCCCTCATGGGAGCCGGACTGGGCAACGATGTAGCCCTCATTACCGATGGTCGATTTTCGGGTGGTAGCCATGGCTTTGTAGTAGGACACATCACCCCCGAAGCACAAGAAGGTGGCCTCATCGCCCTCCTGGAAGATGGCGACAACATTGTTATTGATGCTACCAACAACACCATTGAAGTACTGCTGTTCGACAACGAAATAGCAGCGCGAAAAGCAAAGTGGCAAACTCCCCCACTTAAAGCAACGGGAGGAATGTTGTACAAATACGCACGCTCGGTAGCCTCAGCTTCCGAAGGCTGTGTAACCGATCAGTTTTAACATGGAAACCTTAACCACTACCCATCGCACACTTACCAACAAAGTAGGCACCACCGTTACCGGAGCCGAAGCTGTAGTGCTCTCGCTATTAGAGGAGCAAGTAGACACTTTGTTTGGCTACCCCGGAGGAGCCATTATGCCGGTATACGATGCGTTATACGATTACCAGCAACAACTCAAACATGTATTGGTAAGGCACGAACAAGGAGCTACCCACGCTGCACAAGGCTATGCTCGTGTATCGGGAAAAACAGGCGTTTGCATAGCCACTTCAGGCCCTGGAGCCACCAACCTCATCACTGGCATTGCCGATGCACAAATCGACTCCACCCCATTGGTATGCATCACCGGTCAGGTAGGTGCTCACCTACTGGGCACCGATGCTTTCCAGGAAACTGATGTAGTAGGCATCTCCATGCCTATAACCAAGTGGAACTACCAGGTAACTCGGGCCGAAGAAATACCCGAAATCATGGCCAAAGCATTTTACATTGCCCGTACCGGTAGGCCGGGGCCAGTACTTATCGACATCACTAAAAACGCGCAATTCGAGGTCATGGAATTTTACTACGAGCCATGCAAAAAAATAAGAAGTTACCTGCCACAACCAGCACTTCACCATGCTGATGTAGCTGATGCTGCTGCACTCATCAACAACGCCAAAAAACCTTACCTCATCGTAGGACAAGGGGTGCTCTTATCGCAAGCACAAGAAGCACTTGCGCAATTGGCTGAAAAAGCCAACATCCCCGTGGCCAGCACTTTGTTAGGACTATCAGCCATGCCCACCAATCATCCTCTTTACATGGGCATGGTAGGCATGCACGGCAACTATGGCCCCAATGTAAACACCAACGCATGCGATGTACTCATTGCTGTAGGCATGCGTTTCGACGACCGCGTAACAGGCGATTTAGCCACCTACGCCAAACAAGCCAAGGTCATTCACATTGAAATCGACCCGGCAGAAATCGATAAAAACGTGACCACTACCGTAGCCATCAATGCCGATGCAAAAGCCGCGTTAGAGGCGCTTACAAGTCAGGTTCAACCCGCTCAACATCAGGCATGGATACAATCGTTCAAGCAATGCGAAGCAGTGGAATACGAGCAGGTAATGCAGCACGACCTCTACCCTACTACCAACGGGCTAAAAATGGGAGAAGTAGTACGCCATATCTCCGAAAAAACAAAAGGTAACGCAGTGCTGGTTACCGATGTCGGACAGCACCAAATGATTGCTTCGCGCTACTATCAATTCAACACCCCACGCACCAACGTTACTTCTGGTGGACTGGGTACTATGGGCTTCGCACTTCCCGCAGCACTGGGTGCCAAATTGGCCCGCCCACAACAAGAAGTGGTGGCTGTTATTGGTGATGGAGGGTTTCAAATGACCCTACAAGAATTGGGCACCATCTTCCAAACACAAGCCGCAGTAAAAATAGTGGTGCTCAACAACAGCTTTTTGGGCATGGTAAGGCAGTGGCAACAACTGTTCTTCGATCAACGGTACTCCTCCACCGAAATGACCAATCCCGACTTTGTTACCATTGCCAAAGGCTATCACATCCCTGCACAACGGATAGAAGATCGAACCATGCTCGATGAAGCCGTTGCTACCATGTTGGCCCATAATGGCAGCTACCTGCTTGAAGTAGTGGTAGAAAAAGAAGACAATGTATTTCCAATGATCCCTACCGGAGCATCGGTAGATCAAGTAAAACTCTGTGCACCATGAAACAACCACTCACTGTATCGGTATTTACAGAAAATAAAATCGGGCTTTTGCACCGCATTACCGTCATCTTTACCCGACGCAAGCTCAACATCGAAAGCCTCACCGTTTCCGAATCGGAAATTAAGGGAGTGCACCGGTTTACCATTGTGGTAGAAGCCACCATGGAGCAAGCTGTAAAGATGGTGAAGCAGATCGAAAAACAAGTAGAAGTGCTCAAAGCATTTGTACACGATACCGAATCGCTGGTACACCAGGAAATTGCACTGTACAAAATTCCTGTAACCGCATTGCAACACAACAAGGTAGAAGTGTTGGTACGCGATAGCAACATCCGCGTACTGGCCATCGAACCCGAATATTTGGTGATTGAAAAAACGGGGCATCCCGAAGAAACACAGCAACTGTTCGATACCCTACAACCCTATGGAGTACTTGAATTTGTACGTTCGGGCAGCATTGCCATCACCAAACCAATGAAAGCACTATCGGCCTATTTGCAAGAACTGGAAGAAGCCCAGTTGGCATGGCATTAACTCAAATAAACATGAAACGCTAAAATAAAATCACAATGGCAACAATAACATTTGGAAATGTAGAAGAAACAGTGGTAACACGAAAAGAGTTTCCACTAAGCAAAGCACAAGCAACCCTTAGCAACGAAACCATTGCCGTAATTGGCTATGGTGTGCAGGGGCCGGGACAATCGTTGAACCTTAAAGACAACGGGTTCAACGTTATTGTTGGGCAACGTAAAAACTCCAAAAGTTGGCACCGTGCGGTGGCCGATGGCTGGGAAGAAGGCAACAACCTATTCGACATTGAAACCGCTTGCGAGAAAGGCACCATCATCCAGTACCTCCTTTCTGATGCCGGGCAAATCGATCAGTGGCCTACCATCAAAAAACACCTTACCCCAGGCAAGGCCCTTTACTTCTCGCATGGATTTGGTGTTACCTTTAACGAACAAACAGGCATCATTCCTCCTGCCGAGGTAGATGTAATACTGGTAGCCCCTAAAGGGTCGGGAACCTCCTTGCGACGGTTGTTTGTAGCTGGTAAAGGCATCAACTCCAGCTATGCCGTATACCAGGATGCCACTGGCAATGCCCATAACCGTGTAAAAGCATTGGGCATTGGCGTAGGATCGGGCTACCTCTTTGAAACCGACTTTAAAAAAGAAGTATACTCCGACCTTACCGGAGAGCGTGGTATTTTAATGGGTGCATTGGCCGGACTGTTTGAAGCCCAGTACAATGTATTGCGCAAAAATGGGCACTCTCCTTCTGAAGCCTTCAACGAAACGGTAGAAGAATTGACCCAAAGCCTTATGCCCCTGGTGGCTGAAAACGGCATGGATTGGATGTATGCCAACACTTCGGTAACCGCCCAACGGGGTGCGCTCGACTGGCGGCACAAATTCAGGAAAGCCACCGAACCAGTATTCGACGAATTGTACAATAGCGTAGCCACTGGTAAAGAAGCCGCCATCGTTATTGCTTCAGGACAAAAAGACGACTACCGCGAGCAACTGGAAAAAGAGTTGAAGGAAATACGAGAATCGGAATTGTGGCAAGCTGGAGCACAAGTGCGCAAGCTACGCCCCGAAACAGCATAGCAATGACAACCCTTACCCAATACTTTCCATCGGTAAGCGATGTAAAAATGGCCCATCAAAACATGAAGGGGGTGGTAATAAACACCCCCTTGATGGCCAACCTCCATCTGAGTGAAACTCATGGAGCCATCATCCTTCTTAAACGAGAAGACTTGCAGGTGGTACGCTCGTATAAAATTCGAGGGGCCTACAACAAAATGAGTACCCTTGCTTCCATGGAAAAACAACGAGGCATTGTATGTGCCAGTGCCGGCAACCATGCCCAGGGGGTAGCTTATACCTGCCACTTGTTAGGCATTCGAGGCAAAATATACATGCCGGCCACTACTCCCAGTCAGAAAGTGCAACAGGTACAAATGTTTGGCAAAGCACAAGTAGAAATTGTATTGGTAGGCGATACCTTCAACGACGCCTATGCTGAGGCCATAAAAGAATGCGAGGAAAAACAACTTACCTTCATTCATCCCTTCAACGATCCGGCCATTATAGAAGGGCAGGGCACTGTAGGGTTGGAATTGTTGGAAGCAACTGCCAACATCGATTACGTATTGGTGCCCGTTGGTGGTGGTGGACTCGCTGCCGGGATAAGCAGCGTATTAAAAACGCTAAGCCCAACCACCCGCATCATTGGTGTAGAACCTGCTGGGGCAGCAGCCATGAAAACGTCGATTGAACGAGGAGAAAACACCACACTCAACACCATCGATAAATTTGTAGATGGAGCAGCAGTAAAACGGGTGGGCGATTACACGTTTGGCATTTGCAAAGAACTGCTCGACGAAGTAGTAACTGTGCCCGAAGGAAAAATATGCTCTACCATTTTACAGTTGTACAACAAAGATGCCATCGTAGCTGAACCAGCCGGAGCATTAACCATTGCCGCACTGGAGCAACTACAAGACCGTATAAAAGGCAAAAAAATAGTGTGTGTACTCAGCGGCAGTAACAACGACATTACACGTACTGAAGAAATCAAAGAACGCTCGCTGCTATACGAAGGCATCAAGCATTACTTTATTGTACGCTTTCCACAACGGTCGGGAGCGTTGCGCGAATTCTTAACGAAAGTATTGGGTTCCAACGACGACATTACTCACTTTGAATACTCGAAAAAAAACAGTCGAGAAAAAGGCCCTGCAGTAGTGGGCATTGAATTGCAGTCGCCTGCCGACTTTGAACCATTGTTGCAACGCATGCAGGCACTCAATTACTTTGGGGAGTATTTGAATGATCGCCCGGATTTGTTTCAGTACTTGATTTAGCTAACAGCTTTTCCACAATTACTCCGACTGACCAGCCAGGTCAACTTTAAGGTACTTTTCATCATGGGGAGCATCAGACATGCTACGCGATAGGTTGCATGGCATTTTGTGGAGTAAGTTGCTGCATGCCCTTTATTACAAGGTGATCGCCACCGATGGAATGGTATACATCGGAAAGGTGGCTGATAATATCTGAAATTTCTTCAGCGTTGTATTCGTTGAGGCTAAAGTACAAACTGAGGTAATCCTGGTTAAGCTGATCTTTAGCTCGATTTGCGGTAGCAGTTCTTGTACGAGCCTTAAAAGAGCCAAAACCAACAAGGCTCACGTCAGATTTTCCACGAGCATACTCTTCAAATGGTTCCATTACTTTTAACGGTTTCTTTTTACCGCCTTTTTTCTTGTTATTTTCCATTACGAGTGAAATTACCACAACACTAACCCATGGTATAAATACGATATTTTCAAATTTTTATTACATAAAACAAGGAGGGCGCAACCAAATGGTGCGCCCTCCTTGTTTATGGGTTAAACGGATTATTACTAGCGCATAATGGCTACACGCTTAGTGATTACTTTGTCCTCCACATACACATTGACATAATAAATGCCATCGGCATGTCCAGAGAGGTCAAGGTTCATTTTCGAAACTCCGTCGTTCCGGATTGATGTTATTTTTGCACCAAGAGCATCATACACTTCTACTCTTGCTGATTTGATGCGATCTAACTCAACCGTTACCTGCCCTGTACTTGGGTTAGGGTAAACGTTGATCAAGTACTCTTCCGACAATTGATCTTCCACCGCTGTAGCACATGGAGGACGCATGCCGTTTAAAGTGGTAGCACCTGTGTTAGCAGGATCTAACCATACTTTTAATTTTTGGCCTGAAGAGTTAGGGTTATTGGTCCAGTTCCACGACATTTTACCATAAAAATCGGGGCTGTTAGGTGAAGTACAGAAAGAACCACCACCTGTTAGCTGACCAACGATTAAACCGTTGTTGCCATTAAAGATCGGTGACCCTGAAGAACCACCTTCGGTAACTCCATGCCCGTTGGCAGTAGCTACCCAGGATACGCGCCAATGTGTATTGGCAACGCCCCAGCCCGAAGTAAGCAAGCTATTGGTAAAGGTAGAGATGCTCTTCTTACCACCAGAAGGATGGTGAACACTCACTCCATTAGGAACATTGCTATTGGTAGCATCCCATCCATTGTAGTAAGCATTCGCTGCCCATGCAATGTCGTTGTTCAATTCTACCAATAAAAAGTCTGAACCGTTGTTGCCACCATTGTCGTTGCTATTAGCACGCATGGTACCACCGGTTTCAGTAACTGAAGCTTGCGCAGGCAAACCACCGCAAATGATTCCTTGATTTTTGAAATAGTATACCCATTGGTTATGGTCGCTAGAACTTACTCCAATACCACAGTGGTAGGCTGTTAGTACGTAAGGCTTACAATCGAGGTTGGTATTGTTTACTACCGAACCTGAACACCATCCAAAGTTGGCGCCATCTTTCACTGAGATTTTTACCACTCCATCAATTTGATCTCTCCAGTTATCGCCTTCTGAGCAAATAACGTCTACTTCACAAGGGTCACCACCACGCTCATTGTTCGCTACTTCAGTCATTGGCTGAATGTCTCTATAAGCATGTCCTACTTCCGAAATGTTGATGATTCCTTCACCAGCTACTTCAAAAGGCTCGTAGTATTCTACAATGGAAACATCTCCTGTTACCAACTCGGTAGCAAATAATCCATGATCGGCATTGTTGATGCTGGTAAAAGCACCAATGGTCATACTTCTATCTTCGTTATATACGTGCATGGTAGCACCATCTGGAAGGTAAAAGCTATTGTAATACAAAATGATGGCCAATGCATCATTTGATTCAATTCTCAAACGCCACAAACGGTCGCCATTGGGTAGGTATTCCCAGGTTCCTGAATTGTCGAGGTTAAGGTTTACCTGATGGTTTTTTCCGATTTTACGTAGCTTTCCATTCAATTCATCTTGCTCATTTTCTAATGCAATGCGCTCCATGTCTAATGCTGGCATATTTGCTACCGCAATGTCAGCATCGGTCAGTTCTACCGCATGGTTAAAAGTATACGGTTCTAACTTCACGCTCTTTTGAGCGATTGACACAGTGCTGATAAAAAATAGGGCAAAGCATACGAAGGGTATAAGTTTCTTCATACAAATAAGTTTATAAGTTACACGTCCTAATTAGCCCCATAAAGATAATAAAAAACGGGTGTTAGTTTCTTAACACCCGTTCTTTCTTTTTATTAACCTTTGATTCTTATCTCACCACTGAGATAATCTTCGTGGTCATGGCTTCTTTTACATAAATATTTACATAGTAGAGGCCTTCTGCTTTTGAAGTTAAATCCATTTCTAAGCGGGTAGTTCCATCAACTGGAGTTACCCTGTTTACCAACTCACCGATGGTGTTGTATACATCTACGCGAACATCCTTCAAATCAGTAGCACTGAACTCAACAGTAAGCATACCGCTGGTAGGATTCGGATAAACGTTAATAACTTCATCGATGTTGTTGCTGCTAATGCCTACTTGTGTTCCTACGAAGAATGTTTCGCTGGTTGAGCATCCGTTGGCATCGGTTACAGTAACACTGTACGAACCGGTTTGTAAGCCACTGATATCTTCCGTGGTTGCTCCGCCAGGACTCCACAAGTAAGTATATGGAGAGGTACCACCAGTTACAGTAATGTCAACTGAACCATCGTTACCGAAAATTTCATCGGTAGTGGTACCTGTTACACTAGGTCCGCCAATGTTACTCACATTTACGGTGGCCTGATCGGTACATCCATTGGCATCAGTTACGGTTACGGTATACGAACCGGCTGCAATGTTGGAAGCACAAGCAGTAGTTGCTCCACCAGGGCTCCACAAATAAGTATATGGTGGGTTGCCACCTGATACAGTAACACAAGCTTCACCATCGGCATTGCCACAAGTAGCATCGGTTCCCGATGTGGTTAAGGTCATGCCCGCAGGCTCACTCACAGTTACGTTGGCTGTAGCAGTACATCCATTCACATCGGTTACAGTTAAGGTATAAGTGCCTGCACAAACATTGTTGTGAGAAGCACCACCGCCTAAGCCACCACTCCAGTTATAAGCATATGGAGCAGTACCACCGGTAGCAGTACCGGTTACGCTGCCATCACAAACACCATTACAAGTAGCATCGGTGCTAGCAGCACTGGCCGATAATGCAGTAGGTTCATTTACTGTAGCACTAGCAGTAGCAGTACATCCATTGGCATCAGTAATGGTTACTGTATAGCTGCCCGTACAAACATTGTTGTGCGTACCACCACCACCTAAACCACCAGTCCACGAGTAAGTGTAAGGGGCAGTACCGCCACTGGCAGTTGCCGATACACTACCATCACAAGAACCGTTACAAGAGGCATCGGTGCTTGAAGCTGAACCCGATAACGCTGCAGGTTCAGTAACAGTTGCACTACCTGTAGCAGTACATCCATTGGCATCGGTAATGGTTACCGTATAGCTACCCGCACAAACGTTGTTATGCGTAGCACCACCACCTAAGCCACCACTCCACGAGTAAGTATAAGGAGCAGTACCACCACTGGCAGTAACCGTAACACTACCATCACACACCCCATTACACGAAGCATTGGTAGAAGAAGTGTTCACATTTATTGCAGCAGGTTCAGTAACAGTAACAGTACCCGTTCCAGTACAACCATTATCGTCGGTAATGGTTACAGTATAGGTGCCAGCACAAACATTGTTGTGGGTACCACCGCCACCCAAACCGCCATCCCACGAGTAAGTGTAAGGGGCTTGTCCGCCTGAAGCAGAAGCAGTAACACTACCATCACACACCCCATTACAAGAGGCATTGGTAGAAGAAGCATTCGCTGTTATCGTAGGGCAGCCTGCTGTTAAACAGAATTGGTTGGTTTCTGAATTGCCAAAGTCGGAGTTGGCAGCCTGAATTGATGCCAACACATTGGCCTGGTCATCTTCAATGGTATAGCTACCATCTGTGGTACAGGTACCATATTGCGAACCGTACATGCCATCGCCATAATCATCGTAAATCACAAAGTCGTAGCAACCTACCGCCAAACAAAGGTTTTCGGTAATGGTAGCTTCGTTGCCATATGCACCGGGGTCAGTATCTTGAGCACCCTGTCCACCTCCAGGAGGGATACCCGAAGTGTTACCACCAGAAGCCACAACAGTAGCAGTACCCTGGTTCAAAATTTCCCAATACGTTTCATACCCCCAACAATCGGTATTGATGGTAAGTACTGCCAATGCTCCGGAAGCCACCGTAAAGCTCGTTTGCGATGCGGCATCGTTACCTGTATTACCATCTGTATTTCCGTTGGGATTAGAGGTAGAAGCATCAAAAGTATGCGCTCCTGCACCCACCGCCATCGAAGGCAGGGTAACGTTGGTAGTAGCACCAGAGGCTAAACTACCTGTCCACGCAAAGGTTTGGTTGGGGCCTCCATCCAAACTGTAATTAATGGTAACTGATGTGAGTGTATTTGATCCCCAGTTTCTCAAAGTAACTACAGGGGTAATGGAAGTGGCATTACACAAATTACTTCCGTCTGCCGGATCAACAATTACCGTAATACCAGCATCATCAGAAACAGCTGGTGTACAAGGATAGTAGGTACCCTGCAAGGTCAGTAATCCGGTGTTCCCTGGATCCAACCAATCTTTCAAGTGCGTGGTAGTAGGGTTACTCTGCCAGTTGTACGACATTTTTCCATAACGATCGGGGTTACCTGTAGCAGTACAATAAGAAGCACCCCCCGTTAACTGACCACAAATCAATCCGGTAGAAGTAAAGATGGGCGACCCTGATGAACCACCCTCTGTTACCCCATGGCCGTTGGCAGTAGCTGCCCAATATACCAACCAGTGGGTATTAGGAGTACCCCCCCAGGTAGTAGAAGATAATGAAGAAGTATAGGTAGAAACTTTTTTCTTGGCACCAGCAGGGTGGTGGATACTCACACCATTGGGAGAGGCCGAATTGTTAGCGTCCCAGCCGTTCCAGTAGGCACCCCAGCCGTTCAATGTTTGAACGTCGGTAGCACCGTCCATTTCTACCAATAAGAAATCAGAACCACTATTACCACCACCATCATTACTATCGGCACGTTTCACGCAACCGGTAATCGATTGGTTCGCAGTAGCACTACCACCACAAACAGCAGCTTCGTAGTTCCAATAAAATACGTAGTTATTAAAATGTGTTGTGGTGGAGTTTTCACCACAGTGAAATGCGGTTAACACGTAGGCCTTACAATCTTGATCAGTGTTATTAATCAACGATCCTGAACACCATCCGGAACCCTGTCCGCTTTGTACAAGGATACGACAAGCACCTTTTTTCTCGTCTTGCCAGTTGTCGCCCTCAGGCACACAATTGATGTCTACCTGGCACGGGTCGCCACCACGTTGAGTATTGTTCTCAGGATGAATGTCGCGATAAGCGTGTGCCACCTGGTTGATGCTGATACGTCCTTGCCCGGCTACAGCGTTGGGCTCGTAGTATTCTACAATACATACATCGCCTTCGGTAACACCGGTAGCAAATCCACCCCACGATTTGTTATTAAAGCTGGTAAACGACCCAAGGTAATGGGTACGATCGCCATTATAAACAAACATTCTTGCGCCAGCAGGCATAAAAAATTCATCGAAATTCAAGTGCATCGCTAATGCACCTGCCGATACAATTCGTAAACGCCAAACACGATCGCCATTGGGAAGAGTTTCCCAGGTTCCGGAATTCGCAATGTTAAGAGCAACATTATGGTAGCGCGAAATCCTACGCAAATCGCCATTGGTGGCATCAAGGTCATCCTCCGCTTCAATTTGCTTCATATTGAGCGTAGGCATTACAGCGGTGTTTACGCTGTTGTCATCGAAAAAAGTAGGGAGCTTTCCTTTAAAACTGAATGGTTCTCCACCCTGGCTTACCTGGGCGAAAGTGTGGATACCGAAACAAAGGAAAAAGGAAAGCACCAGAAGGGTTACGTTCTTTTTCATGGAAGTAATTTTGGTTAGTATTGATTCTATCTTGCGTAGAGGCAGCCCTCTAATTTAGATAAAAACAACAAAAATGCCTACAAAAGTTATTCACATAATCAGCATTCTTGGAATGCCATATCATGCAAAAACCAACAACTAAACCACTGAAAAAGAACTAAATAAATAAAATCAATATTTCGATTATATAAGGATTTTAACAACTACTTAAAAACATATCTCCCTTCGGTATTTACCTCAAAAGCAGGCAATTGAGCAGTAGTCTCAAAATGGTCGTACCCTTCTTTTAGGTTATTCCAAAACTGCATCTTCTTTTCCTCACCGGAGTAAATTGCATTCAAGTATTTCATGCCTTGCGCATTCATCTTCATAGGAAAAATATGCACCGGAATTTGTCGTTGCCCATTGTTGCGTGCTTCCACCGACAACACGTACATTTCCTTGATCTTATCGTCGGTTAATGGAATACAGCCAATGGTAACGCAATCGCCATGAATAAAGATATCGCCCCCAAGGTTTTTATGCGGACTCAAGATGCGATCAGCATCATTGGGGTAGTTGATGCCTAGAGAAAGGTGATAGCTGCTCCAGGGATTGAAACGATCGATGTGGTAAAATCCTTCAGGCACTTGTAAGTCGCCCTGTTGTTGCTTAGGACCCAATTTACCTGAAAGCGCACAAAAACGATAGCTTTTGATGTAGCGAAAAGTAGTGCGATTTTTATCGCGGGCATACACTTCCAACGTTTTCTCCATTTTAAACGCACGCAAGTATATTTCCATAGAAGCCATATCAATGCCTTTGCGCTCCAATTCTTTGGAAAGGCTATCTCCCTTTTCAGCGTAAGCATTCTTAACCCTCGAATGTTTTTTCTGCTCTTCTTTAAAATTCACAATTCTTCCATTAATAAATAAAGTGGAAAGCAATACAATGGCTGATAACAAATATACTCTCATAACACGAACTTTTATTGGGGCACCTCTTTTAAGCCACGAACATTATGCCAAAAAGTGTTAAATGTGATGAACGGTATAACAAATCCATTGGCCGAACCGTATATTTGATAATGAAGTTCGGTTTTGAACGTTTTTGGCCCCGGGTTGTACAATACTTTGTGTAACATCATGGTTATTAATTCAGCGGATCGAACTACCGCTTTAATCTTATAATGACAATCTTATGAAAAGGAACAACTGGATGCGATCAGCTTTCTTTGCGCTATTGATCTTCCCCACGGTAGCAATGGCTCAACCCGAAGCACAAGACCCTACAAAAGCCACCACCGAAAAATTTGAATCCCTCTTTCGCTATATCAGTCGACTGTATGTAGATTCGGTAGATGGTGAAAAGATTGTAGAGCGTGCCATCGTATCAATGTTGGAAGAGCTAGACCCGCACTCCGTATACATTCCTGCTAAAGAATTGAAAAAAATGAACGAGCCACTTAAAGGCAACTTTGAAGGTATTGGCATTCGTTTCAACATATTGAAAGACACCATTTTTGTGGTGAACCCCATTCCTGGTGGCCCATCAGAAAAGCTGGGCATTCGTGCCGGTGATAAAATCATTAAGGTAGAAGATGAAACCGTAGCTGGCATTGGCATCACCAATTCAGGAGTGGGCGAACGCTTGCGCGGAAAAAAAGGCACCAGGGTAAATGTAAGCATCTTGCGCAGAGGTGAAGACGATTTATTGCAATACGAAATTGTGCGCAACAAAATACCCATCTATAGCCTCGATGCCTCGTACATGATTGCCCCGGAAACAGGCTACATCAAAATCAACCGGTTTTCAGCAACCACCATGGATGAATTTCACCAGGCTATGAGCGACCTACAAATGCAGGGCATGGAAAACCTCATCTTAGACTTGCAAGGCAATGGCGGTGGTTACTTAAAAACAGCCATCAACTTAAGCGATGAATTTTTGAGTGGCAACAAACTTATTGTATATACTGAAGGACGTGCCTATGCCAAAGATGAAACCTATGCCCGCAAAGAAGGATCTTTCGAAAAAGGAAAGCTGGTAGTACTCGTAGATCAAAGCTCTGCTTCGGCCAGTGAAATTGTTTCGGGTGCCATACAAGATTGGGACCGGGGATTGATTGTAGGACGACGATCGTTTGGAAAAGGATTGGTGCAACGCCCCATTACCCTTCCCGATGGTTCGGCAGTACGATTAACCATTTCGCGCTATTACACCCCATCCGGCAGATGCATTCAAAAACCGTATGAAGAAGGAAAAGATGCCTACCACGCAGAAAAATATGCCCGTTTAGCATCAGGCGAATTGATGCATGCCGACAGCATTGACCTGCCCGACTCTTTGAAGTACTTTACCAACAACGAACGTATTGTATATGGTGGTGGCGGCATTATGCCTGATGTATTCGTACCGTTAGACACTTCGCACACTTCAAAATATTTTAGCGCACTTATTCGTAAAGGGATTACCAATACGTACAGCCTTACTTACGTAGACAAGAACCGCAAAAAGTTGAAATCGAAATACAAAAATGCCCTCGACTTCAAAGCCAACTTTGAAGTGTCTGATAGCATGATGAAAGACTTTTTAGCCCAGGCCGAAGAAGAAGGCATAGAAATGAATGAAGAAGAATACGCACGCTCGGAATATGCCATCCGACTGCGCTTAAAAGCGTTGATTGGACAAAACTTCCTGGAAAGAGGTGCCTTTTATGTAGTGATTAACGACATCAATGAAAGTTTACAACGTGCATTGGAAGTGTTGGAAGACGACACATTTGAAAAAATGAAACTGGCCGAAAATTGATCAATCGGTGATTTGATTTTATTTTTAAATTTGTGGAAAATACATTGAGTCATGAACATGGAAAAGATAAAAGTAGCTTTGTTAGGAGTAATTGCCCTAACGTTGATTGTAAACACCTACTTGCAATCATCAGGTGGTAAATCAAATTTCATTCCACCTTCAGAGGTACCTCAAAGTAATGTGGTTACCAGTAATTCACCCGTGCAACAAGGACAGGTTAACCCGATTGCTAACCCAATCACCAACCAACCCAACCCACAGGCGAATAATCAATTAACGCCACCCATTACACAGCCTGCTCAACCTGCCGGCCCCAGCACTTCTGTAAAGTTTGAAAACTACAAGCACGATTTCGGGAACATCAAGCAGAATTCCGAAAACACCAAAGTATTTAAATTCACCAATACCGGTACGGAAGACATGATCATTGCTGATGCAAAAGGATCTTGCGGTTGTACAGTACCCAACTATCCTAAAGAGCCTATTCCTCCGGGAGGCATTGGAGAAATTGAGGTAACCTACCGTCCTGGAACTCAAAAAGCACAACAAAACAAAACGGTAACTGTAACGGCCAATACCGAGCCCGCACAAACCATCTTAACCATCAGTGCTTTTGTAGAGGAAGAAGGATCTTAATTTACCAATAACGCATTCAAAAGCCCGACGATCCTATCAAGAAAAGGATTTCGGGCTTTTTTTTTACCCTTACAGCATGAAACAGAACATCGACCTCGGCTTACTCATCTTTCGTCTTATCCTAGGGTTTACCATGCTACTCCATGGCATCGCCAAAATTACTGGCGGCATTGGTGGCATTGAGCATATGTTGGGCGAACATGGGCTCCCCGGCTTTATTGGCTACGGAGTATATATAGGTGAAATAGTTGCCCCCCTCCTACTCATTGTAGGGTTTAAAACAAGACTATCGGCTGCAGTATTTGCATTCAACTGTGTAGTAGCCTTGCTGTTGGCACATGCTGGCGACATTTTTGCTCTTGGCAAATACGGGGGCTGGGCCATTGAGCTGTTAGCACTGTATATCTTCGGGTCGTTGGCCCTTGCTTTTACCGGTGGTGGCAAATATTCGTTAGACAGCAAACTCAAGAAACGCTAAACCATTTTCGCGTTGCTGCGTAAATAGCAATAATGATTCGGTTCGCCCTTATTTTTCTCCTGCTTTTTGCAGCAACACGCACTCCTGCACAGTGCCACCTGGGCGATGATTTACCTTTTACCCCTGGCGAATCGCTTACCTACAGCGTATTTTACCACCTGAACAACATTTGGGTGGCTGCCGGAGAAGTAACCTTCAGCGTAAGTGAAGAAACACTCGATGGACAACCTACTTACCATTTCGTAGGTGCCGGAGGCACACTCAAAAAATACGATTGGATCTTTAAGGTACGAGACCATTATCAATCGAATGTAAACACCACTACCCTATTGCCCTACCAGTTTTCAAGGCATGTAAAACACCAACCGGCTTTTTTGTATCGCCAATACGCATTCGATTACCACAAAAAAGAAGCCTACTCCATCACTTCGGCCAACAAGAAAAATAAAGCAACAACACTCGATACCATCCCCTTTACCGACTGTACGTTCGATGTGCTCTCCGCCATTTATTATTGCCGAAGCCTCAACTTCAACGCTTTTGAACAAGGCAGTTCCATTCCTTTAAAACTGCTCCTCGACAACGAAGTATTTAACACCTACGTACGCTATGAAGGAAAAGACGTATTTAAAACAAAAAGCGGTGAATTCAACTGCATCAAGTTTAAGCCAGCACTCATTGAAGGCACCATCTTTAAAGGAGGGGAACACATGGTAGTTTGGGTAACCGACGACGAAAACAAATTACCCATTTACATTGAGTCCGATATCCTGGTGGGCGCCATAAGGGTATACTTAAAAGATGCTGAGGGATTGAAAGTAACCCCTAAAAAAAACTAACTTTACCCCATGAGAGCCAACATCATACTATTCGGAGCCATTGCCATTTTGTGCAACAGCTGCTACATGAGCAAAAACCTCGAAACCACCAAAACCATACGGTTGGAACTAGACAACATGGAAGTGTTTATTACTGGCACTGAAGACCCGTATTACATGAACAACCACACCAAAGAAGAATACACGCAGGCCTTTATTTCAGGGTTAAAAGAAAATCTTGCCGCCAACAACATGAAGGTAGCTGCTGCCGACGATCAAAACCCCAACTATACCCTCAACGTGTCGCAACTCATGATTAAGGAAACCATCGATGAGGAAACCGTTGACGATGAATCATCCGAATATCATGGTACTGTATACCAGCGAGCCATGTGCTGGGTAGAAGCACGCATGATCTTGTACAAAGGCATCCGCATTTCGAAAATTGAAGACTGGACCATTAGTGCCGATAAAGAAGAGAAAGTGACCAACAACCGCAACTTTGGCGATTACGTTTTTGGCACCAATAAAGACAATAAAGACTACCGCTTAAAAAGTTTGAGCGAAAACATCTTCATGACCTTATCTACCAAATGCGGTAGAAGAACATGCGCTAAAATCACTTCCAAAGTGGCGCAACGCATCAAGAAAGGAAAAGACTAAACCAATTCGTCGATAACAGCTGCCAGTTGCCGATCTTGATCAGTAACAACACCTCCCGCATCGTGGGTACTTAAACGAATGGTTACCGTATTGTAAACATTCTCCCAATGGGGATGATGATTCATTTGTTCGGCAGCCAATGCCACCTTTGTCATGAACCCAAAAGCAGCTTTAAAGTCCTTGAATTGAAAAGTCCTTACCAACTCGTTATTTGCTTCTTCCCACATTACTCTTCGCATAAAGTGCGGTAAATCCATCCTTCTTTGCGTCCAATCTTCTTGGCCACATTAAGGTCTTTACACGCCAAATCACTTTTTCCTGTAAGGTTGTAACACACCCCTCGGTTGTAATAGGCCTTATGAAAAGAAGGATCGGACTGAATGGCCTTGGAAAAATCGCCAATGGCACTGCTGTATTGCCCCATATCGGCATACACCAACCCACGCTCAAAATACAGCTCGTTGGTAGCATTGGCTTTTGCTAACATGTTATAATCAGCCAGCGCTTCTTTGTATTGTTTAAGTTGGGCATACAACCCGGCTCTTGCCGACAATGCTTCTGTATGTTTGGCATTTAACTTTAATGCTGAATTGTAGTCGTCCATGGCCGCTTTTTCCAATCCCATGCTTTCCAATACCACACCGCGTTGGTAAAATAAGTTAGCATCTTTACGGTCGCTCTTCTTAATCGCATTCGCAAGGTCTGCCACCTTCGCCTTTGCCGCTTTCTCTTCTTCCCAAGCCCTCGATTCAGCAGTTACCAGCTTCATCTCTTCTACCAGGTGCGATGCGCCAGCAAACTTATCGATTACAAACAACACATAGCGAATGTCTACCACAATGTTTCGACAACGCTCAGGATCGTACATAAGGTCACTCATCGTGCTTTCCCAGCTGCGGTCGAAGTTAATGCCTATCAAGTGCCCTTCACCATTTAGTACAGGACTACCTGAGTTTCCTCCAGTGGTATGGTTAGAAGCGGTGAAGCATACGGGCACTGTACCATTTTGGGTATAAGGACCGTAGTCTTTCTTTTTCCATAACTCAATTAATTTTGGCGACACATCAAAGTCGCGATCACCGGGCACATATTTTTCCATTACTCCGTCAATAGTAGTAAGGTAGGTATATTGCATCCCATCGCGAGGCACCGAACCTTCTACTTTTCCATAAGCTACCCGCAAGGTACTGTTGGCATCCGACCAGTAGCGTTTATCAGGCATCATATCTCGAATGCCTTGTACATAATCTTTCATCAACGCATCAATCTCTCCATTCAACCGCCCGTACTCGCTGCGCACCTTGCCGTAATATCCGTTATACAACTCATTCATCAATACGTAAGCGGGGTCTTTCTCCAATTTCTTAGGGGTAGACTTCGAAAAATTGCTAAGCATAGCATTCATCCGCTCTTTAGAAACAAACACCGATTTTTCATACACATCGTTGGCCAGTGCTGTGAAGTTGCCGCGGTATTTCGAACTGATATAGGTAACAAAAGTTTCCGACAACAAGCTGTGATCTACGTTGTTGTAATACATCTCCATCAAGGCTACAAACACCTTTTTATCGGTAGGCATGTGGTAGTTCTTGAAATACCCCTTTACACTGTTCATGCGTTTCTCTAATTCTTTCGACAGCTTTCCATTTTTTTCCAACGACGCATAATTCTCTACCAGGTTTTTATAACCATTCGCAAAGCGAATTACTTCGGGACCATAATACCACACCTCAATAAAATAATCGCGTGCCAGCGCATACTTTTCTAATCCGCTATAATTGGCCTTAAGCTGAGGCAATACTTTACTATACTGCTCAATGTAAGGAGGCTTTTGGTTCGCCAATTTGGTAAACTCAGCTTCAAAAGCTTTCTTCTTTTCAATGGCATCTAACTTTTTTAACCCACGGTTCTCACCAATCCACTTTTTGTAGGAATTACTAATGCGCGATTGCTTGGCAGCATATTGAATACGAATCTTATCGCTCGACCCCATGGCAGCATCGATGATGCTCAAACTCTTCTTGCGCATCGCAATTTTTGCGGGGTTTGAGATGTGGTATACATAATCTACGGCATCAGAAGTAAGGTATTGCTGGGTACGCCCCGGGAAGCCATATACCATGGTAAAGTCACCATCCTCAATGCCTTCCATAGAAATGGGGAAAAAATGCTTAGGCTTGTAAGGCACATTCGCCTCCGAATAATCGGCCGGCTTGTTATCAGGACCAGCATAAATTCTAAACACCGAAAAATCGCCTGTATGACGTGGCCACATCCAGTTGTCTTCATCGTAACCAAACTTACCAATAGATGAAGGTGGTGCTCCTACCAAACGAATGTCGGTAAATGTTTCAGTAACAAACATGTAATACTCATTGCCATAAAAGAACGGCCTGATGAATGCTTTGTAATGCGTTCCTTTTACCGCCTCGTCTTGTATCTCCTTCATGTTTTTTTGTATGGCCAGGGTGCGTTCCACTACGTTCATATCTTCCGTACCTTTCAACACCATATCGGTCACATCATCCATCCGAACAATAAACGTCACAAAAAGGCCGGGGTTGGCCAGTTCATCTTTCAGCGATTTGGCCCAAAAACCATCTTTCAAATAATCGTTTTCTACCGAGCTATGCGCTTGAATTTGACTGTATCCACAGTGGTGATTGGTTAAAATCAGCCCCTGGTTAGAAATGACTTCGCCAGTACAACCGCCTCCAAAATGTACCACAGCATCTTTTAAGCTCGAACGATTGATGGAGTAGATATCTTCTGCCGTTAATTTCAATCCATTGGCCTGCATTTCCGATTCATTCAATTGTTTGAGTAGCATCGGAATCCACATGCCTTCGTCAGCACGGGTGGTCATTGTTAAGCAGCATGCTGCTACCAGTAAGAGTAGAATTCGTTTGATCATGTCTTTTTTAGCTATGTATTAAGGTATAAAACTATGAAATAATTCGCTACTACGGTATGATTTGTGATGAGCGGTGTAAGCCTTATTCCATCTATTATTCATAGTCTTTCAACAAGATTTGCATCGAATCGTTTTTGGCAGCAAGATCAAGCACCATGGCTTTGTTCAACGAGTTTTCTATTTCGGTAGCGGTTTTTTGTTCGAGCAATGCCTTTAACTCCTCCTTCAGCGAATCCAGGCCGGGGTATTGCATGTGCTCTACCTCCACAATTTCTGCCTGCTTAGCAACAATTGCGCTGTCGCAATGTTCAATTACCTGTGTACAAGAATCCTCACTTGCCATGAGCCAAACAATCAATTCTTCATTCACATAAATCTCATTTTCCAGCCAAACTTTGTGTTCTTCTTGTTCGTTAACATTGGCCGTTGATTCCCCCTCACCACAAGCCATCAGTACCAGGGGCAGGCACCAACAAAAAAACCGGACAATTGATATTGAATTCATAGTACTTTTCGTTATTAAAGAGAAAGGTTGAATCTAACGATTTTAATCCGATGTACTTGAAAATCGATCGGCTTTTTATTTAATTTATCCCTATGTCTGCAAAAGGTTACCGATATGCTATTAGCGACATTCATGGGTGCTATAACACCTTTGTGCATCTGCTTGAGCAAGAAATAAAGCTCCAGTACAACGATGAGCTATACCTATTGGGCGATTACATTGATCGTGGGCCCGACAGCAAAAAGGTGATCGACCACATTATGCAGTTAAAAGAAGAAGGTTACCAGGTACATCCCTTACGGGGCAATCATGAAGACATGCTGCTCAACGCCTTTATCAGTGAGCGCGACAATGAGTTTTGGATCAACTTTGGAGGAAACACTACACTGGAGAGTTTTGGTGTAGAGGACGTTACCGAATTGCCCGAAAAATATGTCGACTTTTTTAGGCAACTCGACTTCTTTGTTAAGCTTGACGATTACTTGTTGGTACATGCTGGATTTAACTTTGAAGTCATCGACCCGTTTAAAGATGTACACGCCATGATGTGGGTAAGAAACTTTGAACCCAACAAACTATTTACCGGTAACCGTACCATTGTGCATGGCCACACCCCTACTCCCATCATCGACATCTGGCAATCGCTACAGGCTGATCCCCTACTCGTTGTTAGTATCGATGCCGGATGTGCACACATCCACAAAGAAGAAATGGGGTTTTTAGCAGCCCTTAATCTCGACACCCTTCAACTGCATTCGGTAGAAAACATGGATTCGAAGTAAATTGCTACATTTACCTTATACACGCATTTCATGACCGAAGAAGAACGCATTGCATTAAAAGCAAAAATGGAGGAAAGCATTGTTGCTACCGAACAAGACATTGCTGCGTTGAAAGAACTGACCCAACCTATTGCTCCTGAAAATGCTATTGGAAGAGTAAGTCGTATGGATGCCATTAACAACAAAAGTGTAAATGAGGCTGCCCTCCGCAATGCCGAAGAGAAGCTGAAAAAATTGAAATATGCCCTCACAAAGGTAGACGAACCTGGTTATGGGCTTTGCGTACGTTGCAAAAACCCTATTCCACCAGCACGATTGCTGCTTATGCCTCAAAGCAACCGTTGTGTACATTGTGCCAACTAATTATGGAAACAAGCCTCCAAAAAAAATTCGACCGATTGCAACACGACAAAGTACGTTTGCTTGCCGGGTTAAAAGCATGTACTGCTCCACAACTTGAACAATCACCCGGCCCCAATCAATGGTCGATCGTTGAGGTAATACAACACATTAACCGTTCCGAATACCTATCGTTTCGCTACATCGAACGACAATTGGACGACCCTTCTAAAGCCAAAAAAACAGGACTTCCCAATGCCTTTCGCTCTCGTGCATTGAACACCGTACTGTGGTCGCCTTTCAAATGGAAAGCACCAGGACTGGTAAGCAAATTTGAAGAAGAATACACCTACGATGAAATGGTAGCGTTGTGGAACCTCACCCGCACCAATTTAGAAAAAACACTGAACGCCATTCCCAATGAATTGCTAAAGCACACCTTGTTTAAACACCCCTATGCCGGGCATTTAAATGTGTATCAGATGCTAAATTTCATGCATTACCACTTACAACATCATGTCAAGCAAATCAATCGCATCAAAAAGACAGTCATGTAAAACGTGGCGCATTTTTTGTAGCATACAATACAACATTAAACACTGCGTTAATACCAAAGCAATGAAAACACTGTTTACCACCCTATTTGTGATGTGTGTAGCCATGACAACCATGGCACAACAAGGCACGGTTGTAGGTGCGGTGATGAATACCACCGATGGCACCAAAATTGGTTTTACCACCATCTCCATTGAAGGAATGAAGCAATCATTCAGTACCAGCCGGTTTGGGGCGTTTAAGTTTTCGCTCGACCCGGGCATCTACCACCTTACTGCTTACGAACCTTCTATGGGTAAAAGCGTTCTTAGAAACGTAGAAGTAAAGGCTGGAGAAGAAACCACCATCGAATTTGCATTCCCCATCTGTGAATACAACGAATACCTATACAGCAGTACCTGCCCCTACTGCAATAAAAGCGACCAAATCATCCCAATCGTTTATGGCTATCCCAGCGAAGGCTTGTTCAAAAAAGCTGAAAAAGGCGAAGTAAAGCTGGGAGGATGCGTAATTTCCGACTGTGATCCACACCGCTATTGCAAACGCGACGAAAAAGAATTTTAGTTATGCAAAAGTGGATCGGTTTATTGGTATTGACACTCTGGCTAAGCATAGCGCATGGCCAATCGAAGATTTACCAGGGCGACTCCGAGTTTTTTAGCGATTGCGTTTATACCGTACATAATGGTAAAGTATACAAAGGCGATTCCAACTTCTCGTTAGACGTGGTGTTTCGCTACGATATGGAAAAATTTTACCAGGGCAACTCCACTTTTAGTACCGACCTCATTTTTACCATTTACGACAACGAAATATACCGGGGCAACTCACGGTTCAGTAGCGATCAGGTGTATACGATACAAAACAACAAAGTATACAAAGGCAATTCCACCTTCTCTTTCGATTGCCTGTTCACTTACCACAACGGAAAAATCTACAAAGGCGACTCCACCTTTTCTTTCGACCTTTTGTATACCATAGTTGACAATGGCGACCTCACCATGGAGCTATTGGCCTGCCTATTGGGTCCTTATTAGTCCATTTTCCGCACCTGGTTTTATGGAATTTCTTTGTGCTTGCACCCTATAAGTAAACGCTCCCCCATTGCCCCATCACTTTTGTACTGCAAAAAACAATAAGGTATGCAACTACTTTTACTATTTACATTGATGCTGGCCACCCTCACAGCATTGGGACAACAACAAATGGAGGCGCAAAACATTCATGTAGAAGACAAAATGAAAGCGTTGTTTTCCAGGGAATATGTCCCTCAAGCAACTCCTACAATTGTTCCGCCTACCAACATTAACCTTCGGGCTTTTCCCAATCCTGCCAATAGCGACTTCACCGTAAGCTTTCAGCGAGAAGAGCAACACGACTATGCCCTTGAATTTTATAACATGGTAGGCAAAAAAGTATGGACCAAAACGCACATTACTGACCACCAAATTACAATTGAGCGCACTCGGTTCGACCCCGGCCACTACTTCTTTTACCTCTTGCAAAACAATGCTACTGTAGCCATGGGTAAAATCATTATTGAGTAGCAGTGTTTTTCATAACAGGGATCAACAACTGCTAAAGAAGGAGCCTCGATGTCGAGGCTCCTTTGCATTTCTTCTCATAGATTCACCTATATTTGAACCTGTTTATGACTGAGGTGTACCACTCACCACTAAAAAACACTGCATGAAACGATTTGTACTGCTATTTTCTATGCTGCTCTTGTTGATACAGGGCCATGCCATTACCATTACCAACGACAGCATTACCTTAGAAACTATTGACCCTGCTGCCCGTCAAACATTGAACCTCAGCAACACAGCACGTATCAATTTCGACACGCACGAAGAAACCTATTACCAAAACGAAGTCCATCGTTTTCTCATCGATTTCCAGTGGACCGATATGCCTGATGCCTTTGTAGATCGGGTAAAAATTACGGTAAACAAAACAACATTTGAGCTAGAGGCACTTGCTCCTTTTTTCCTTACAGGACTCGACCCCGGAGAGATAAACATCGCTTTCGACCTGATTGATAGTCAAGGAGAAAGCATTGCATTTCCTACCTCCAACAGCAGCATTGCATTCAACTATGCAGAGCAACCTCCAAGCCCTCCCATGATTACCAACGACGCAGTGGTTTTTGGATTATTGGTGGTGATTCTTGCGCTTATTTTTTGGACCAATACCCTACCAGGATTTCAAAAATTTTACAAGTATGTCCCCGCCTTATTGCTTTGTTACTTTGTTCCGGCCATCTTCAATTCGCTGGGCATCGTATCGGGCGAACAATCGAGCTTGTACTATGTAGCCTCACGTTTTTTACTGCCCGCCAGTTTAATTCTTTTGTGCATCAGCATCGATTTAAAAGGAGTGCTAAAACTTGGCCCTAAAGCCATCATCATGTTCCTTACCGCTACTGTAGGTATCATAATTGGCGGACCAGTAGCCTTGTATTTAGTATCGTTGTTTGCCCCCGAAGTACTGGGAGGCGAAGGGCCGGAAGAAATATGGCGTGGTCTGGCTACTGTAGCTGGTAGCTGGATTGGAGGAGGTGCCAACCAAACCGCCATGAAAGAAATATACGGATCGAGCGATAAGCTCTTCTCTGCCATGATTGTAGTAGATGTATTTGTAGCCAACATTTGGATGGCCTTCTTACTCTTTGGCGCAGGCATCTCTAAGAAGGTAGATGGTTGGTTTAAAGCCGACGACTCTGCCATCGTATCGTTGAAAGATAAAATTGAAAACTATCAAAAAAGCATCGCTAAAGTGCCTACCTTCAAAGACCTGTCGATTATGTTGGGAGTAGCTTTTGGTGCGGTAGGCGTTTCACATTTTGGTGCCGATCTTATTGCCCCTTCTATAGGTGCAGCCATTGAAGCCGTATTGGAAATCAACCCCGATTCCAACATACAACTCATTACTTCATTTGGGTCTAAATTTTTCTGGTTGGTAGTATTGGCCACCACCATCGGGCTGGTGCTATCGTTTACCAAAGCGCGCAAACTTGAAGGTGTTGGCGCATCGAAAGTAGGAAGTATCTTCTTATACATTTTGGTAGCCACCATTGGCATGAAGATGGACATCGGTGAACTCATTCGCGATTGGGGCATTTTCAAATACCTCATTACCGTTGGGTTGGTATGGATGGTTATTCATGTGGGCATCTTACTACTCATTGCTAAACTCATCAAGGCCCCCTTCTTTTTTGTGGCGGTAGGCAGTCAGGCCAACGTTGGTGGCGCAGCTTCGGCACCCATTGTAGCTTCTGCCTTTAGTCCGGCATTGGCGCCTGTAGGAGTGTTATTGGCTGTGTTTGGATACGCCATCGGAACCTTTGGCGCCATTGTATGTGCCATACTCATGCAGTGGGTATCCATGTAATCGGTATACGGGTTAAAATACTTTGCCATCTCGCAAATTATAGTAGTTTTGTTTACCATGAACAAGCTGCTTTTACTGTCTACCATTATAGGGTGTATGCTGCTCCACGCTTGTGGAGAAACCACTACTGAAGCTCCTCCTGCTACTACCGTTACCACCGAAGAAGAATCAAGCCGTTTGAACCAATGGTTTCAGGACAAATTCGATCGTAATATTGGTGCAAACCCTGAGATGCAAACTTACATTGGCCTTAAAGATCGGCAACACGAACTTACTGATGAGTCGGAAGAACACGCCTTGAAAAAGCTGGAATGGGCTAAACAGGACATGGAAGAACTACAAGGGTTTGACACCACATTACTCGACGAACAAACCCTGCTCTCGTACCGCTTAAAAAAAATGGAACTGGAGCAAAAAATCAAGTACGAAAAATACCGGCATTACAATTACCCCGTCAATCAAATGCATGGCATTCAAGCGGAGCTGCCTGCCTTTATGTTGGGCATGCATCAGGTAGGCGATGAAGAAGATGCATTGGCCTACATCAGCAGGTTAAATGCGTTCACTACCAAATTCAACCAGGTGGTCGATAACCTAAAAATAAGAGAAGCCAAAGGCATTGTCCCCCCAAAATTTGTGTTTCCGCACCTCTACAACGATTGCAACAACATCATCAATGCAGGCAACCCCACCTCTGAAAACCTCTTCGTAAAAGACCTACGCGAAAAACTAGCGGAACTGTCGAACATTCATCCCGAACGACAAGAAGCCTTACTGAATGATGCTATGCTGGCTGTAGACAGTGCTGTGGTACCTGCCTATCAACATCTGTTGAATTACTTGCAAACGTTGGAACAAAAGGCCACTACCGACGATGGGGTGTGGAAATTTGATGACGGCTCAAACTTTTACAAATACCGGCTTGAAAAAATTACTACTACCAACATGACTGCCGATGAAATTTTTGAAACTGGCAAGGCAGAAGTGGCGCGCATTCACAATGAAATGGAAGCCATTATGCAAAAGGTAGGGTTTAAAGGCGACCTCAAAGCCTTCTTTACTTTCATGCAAAACGACCCACAGTTTTATTACCCTGCTACCGATGAAGGCCGTCAGCAATTGCTGGCCGGCTACCAGAGCATTGTAGACAGCATGGAAAGTAGGTTGGATGAAGTGTTTTATACCAGGCCCAAGGCACGTATGCAGGTAAAGGCCGTAGAACCTTTCCGGGAAAAGTCGGCAGGGAAAGCATTTTACCAACGCCCGGCACAAGATGGCTCAAGGCCGGGCACCTTTTATGCCAACCTTTACAAAATGAAAGACATGCCTACCTACGAAATGGAAGCTTTGGCTTACCATGAAGGCATTCCCGGGCATCACATGCAAGGAAGCATTGCACAAGAACTCACCGAAATACCACAATTCAGAAAATACAGTGGCTACACGGCCTACTCTGAAGGTTGGGGGCTTTATTGTGAGTATTTCCCAAAAGAAATGGGATTTTACGCCGATCCTTATTCCGACTTCGGGCGACTCTCTATGGAGCTATGGCGTGCTTGCAGACTGGTGGTAGATGTGGGAATTCACGAAAAAAGGTGGACCCGTGAAGAAGCCATACAATTCTTACTCGACAATACCCCCAATACGGAAAGTTCGTGTACCAAAGCCATTGAACGTTATATTGTAATGCCCGGACAGGCTACTGCTTACAAAGTAGGCATGTTGAAAATTTTAGAACTGCGTGAAAAGGCCAAAACAGCATTGGGCGATCAATTTGACGTTCGTGCCTTTCACGACATCTTTTTGCGGTCGGGTGGGGTGCCTCTGCAAATCTTTGAAGAACGCATTAATCAGTGGATTAAATCAACGCAGCAAACCGAATGATTCAATTTTAAAAGTACGCAATTAAATAAAGAAATTGCCTTGTAATTGAATATTATTAGCATAGATTGAAATTTTAAAAGTCTGTTTTTTAAGGATACTGGTTTGTTCCAACACCCCAGCGCCCTTAAGTTTGTATCACCTGTTGGTGTGCTTTAGAGCCACTGGCAGTACAAAACGGAAACTATGAAAAATACCGATAAACTGCTCAAACAAATCGAAGGCCTTATTGGCAAGCTCGATGAATTCAACACCGAGCTGAACGATTTAAAAAAGGAGATTGAAAGTTCGTCTGCTCCAGACACTTCCATCACCGCAGAAGCCATACAGGTGCCTGAGCCACCAGCAATTAGCACCCCACCGGTAACGCCTGAAGTAACTGCAGTGGTTCCTCCCCCCTTCCCTCCCCAGGCGAAGGAAACGGTAACTCCTGAAGCAACGCCTGTGCCTCCGGTACAGTCGCGTCAACCGTATCAGCCACCAAGCATGGGCACACCTCCACCGGTACAGCCGCCCAAGCCTCCGAAAGTGAAAAAATCTTTCTTTGAACGTCATCCCGACCTCGAAAAACTGGTGGGTGAAAAACTGATTCCATTCATTGGAATTTTGGTGTTTGTTATTGGCATTGGCTTCCTGGTAAGCTGGGCCATTGAAAAAGATTACATCGGTGAAACAGGCCGTGTAGGCATTGGTATTGCTGCTGGTGGATTGCTAATTGGCATTGCCCATTGGTTGCGAAAAGGATACCGTACCTTTAGCTCCATCCTTATTGGTGGTGGCATTGCCACGCTTTACTTCACCATTGCATATGCCCACCATGTCTACCGAATTTTTGGCCCTCCGGGTTCCAATGCTTCCATGATTGCATTTAGCATAATGGTGGTCATCACCGCCTTTACGGTAGGGTTTTCATTGCTCTACAATCGTAAAGAAGTAGCCATCCTTGCGCTACTGGGTGGATTTGCTACTCCGGTATTGGCCAGCGATGGATCGGGCAATTACATTGCATTGTTTACCTACCTGCTTATCCTTAATGTAGGCATGACCATACTCTCCTACTTTAAAAACTGGAAGATCTTACATATCCTTGCCTTTTTCTTAACGGTACTGGTATTTGGTTCGTGGATGACTGCCGAAACCTTTGATGGTACGCTTCCTAAACAAGGTGCATTGGTATTCGCCACCGCATTCTTTGTGATTTTCTTCTTGATGAACATCATTTATAACCTCACCAAAAAGGAAAAATTCAGGGCCATCGAATACATCATAATACTGATGAATTCATTCGCCTACTTTGCTGCGGGACTGTATATTGTTGATCAGTATCATGAAGGGTTGTACAATGGTGTATTTACTGGATCGGTAGCCTTGTTTCACTTTGTTTTTGCCTTCATGCTATACCGCAGAGAAGGCGTAGATCGCAATGTGGTATACACCCTTATTGGTTTGGTACTCACTTTCCTTACCATGGCTGCTCCCATTCAATTGGAAGGCAACTACATCACCCTTTTCTGGGCGTGTGAAGCCGTACTCTTGCTATGGTTAGGACAACGCTCCAACATCGGCATTATGAAAACCGGTTCTATCGTGGTTACCTTTTGTATGCTCTTGAGCCTAATCATCGATTGGAGCATGATTGCCGATGTATCTTTTGTTCATGTATACGACGAGCAATTTGTTCCGATGTCGGTACTGCTCAACAAAGTTTTCATTGGCAGCTTTGTTTCGGTACTCTCGTTGGTGGGTGTGCGCTGGTTGTTGACCAGGGAAGAAGAAGGCAGTAAATTCCAGTTTTTTGGCGGCAACCTGTTCAGCACGGCTGGGTACAGCAAAATGTTTCCGCTGCTCACCATGCTCGTTGCCTACTTTGGTGGGTTAATAGAAATTATTTACCAGCTTAATGCTCGTGATGTCATCCACGATTTCCATGCATTGGCCATTAGCAGTTATAGCATTGTATTTGTTGTTGCCATCTATTTGTTAACACAACGCAACAAGAACTTGAGTGTTAGCATCGCTGCACTAATGACCAACTTCCTGGCCATCTTCAGCTATTTCACCACCGCGCATTTCAATACCATAGAATTGCGTAACGAAAGCCTGATGATTGCAGAAGTGAGCAATTCGTGGTATTACTTCCACTATGTGTGTACCATTGGCATCATTGCCCTGGTATACTTAATGAGCAAACAGTTTAAAACCACCTCATGGTTACAAGGAATACAAAAGTATTTTGTGTGGTTTGCAATGCCTGTATTGCTCCTCTTGTTTGGAGCCGAGTTGGATCACTTCATGGCCATGAACTCCTCAGGCACCTGGGAAGGCATTCAGGCAGCGATCATACACTCTCATAAAACAGGATATCCTATTGTTTGGGGATTGGTGGCATTTACCCTGATGTACCTGGGCCTCAAAAAGAAGTTGCAGCAATTGCGCATTGCTTCACTGGCCTTGATATTAATTACCGTAACCAAAATATCAATCGACCTCTGGGGCATGTCTGATTTCGGTAAAATCATTGCCTGTATCTCACTTGGTATCATCTTATTGGTGATTGCCTTTATGTATCAAAAACTAAAGAAACTGTTGTTGGATGCCGACGAAACCACGGAAGAAACACCCACCACATTAAACGAACCACAGTCATGAAACAACTTGTTTTAATCATCGCTATGGCCACTGCAACGGTGAGTGGCTACACTCAAAATTTTGATTGGAAAGCCGACGTAGAAACACCACAAAATGATGGCTTCCACAAAATATTGTTGGCACCCGTAGTAGCTGGTCATCTGCAATACAATTTCTCCGACATACGCATCTATAACCACGAGCAAAAAGAAGTGCCCTATTTCCTTACAGGTGAAGAGCATCGCACTAAAATTGTGGGATTTGAGAACTATACTATTGTTACAAAAGACTACAACAAACGGTGGGACTGGGAATCGATGTTTGTGATAAAAAACGAAGCCAAAACCGACATCAACCATATCATTTTACGGTTTCGCAATTTCCAGGACAGGAAGTACGCACGACTCAGTGGTAGCGATGATGGCCACCAGTGGTTCTCCATCAAAGATGGTTACTTATTGCACGGAGTATACAGCGATACCGCTTCTTCGTCGCTCATGGTGCTGAAGTTTCCCATGAGCAACTACGAATACTACAAGATTGAAGTAGACGACTACCGACACGATGATCCGGTTAACCTGATGGAAGCAGGCTACTTTGTTAAAGACTATGAAAAAGGCAGCTTCATTGCAAACCCTTACCCAGAGTTTCAACAAATCGACAGTATCGAAAAAAAGGAAACCCAGGTATACCTCAATTTTCCCTCGCCTCAGTACATCGATAAAATGAAAATAGACATCGATTACGACGACAACTATCACCGGGAAGCCGAATTGTTTGAAAAGATATGGCTCAATGACACTACTTTTCGATACAACTCCATAAAACGGTTTTGGGTTTCCTCTACCCGATTAAATGAGGTGTTTTTTCATCAACAAGCCTGCAAAGAGCTGAAGCTGGTGATATACAACAACGACGATCAACCACTTAAAGTAAATACGGTTGATTGCTTGCAACTGAAACAATACCTGGTAGCCAAACTCAAAAAAGATCAGCCTTACACCATTAAATTTGGCAACGATACCTTGCTTGCCCCACAATACGACATCGTTTACTTTAAAGATCAAGTGCCCGAAGATGCCCCAGTAATTACTACTGCTAAGGTGGCACAAATTATACAAGAAGATGAAGCAACTGAAGAGGGTAATGTTATCCCGTTGTTTGAAGACCCTACTGTAATTTGGATTGTTATTGGAGCCGTAGCCTTATTATTAGGCTATATGTCGTTGAAAATGATGAGTGAAGTGAAAAAGAAGGCGGATAATTAACATTTTGTTAAATATTTAACTTTGAACTCTTTATTGCGTTAAATTTTCACGCTCAACGTGCTTCATTTGACTCTTTTTTATCTTAATATCCGATGAATTCATCATTTAAGTCGACGAATACAGCATTTTTATCGTTGTAAAATTCAATTATTTTACTATATTCGTAATGCTACAACCTACTTATATTTCTTGAACCATTTCTTGCTGAAGGAGAAATTTGAGCATTGTACTTTATTTAGTATACGTTAAACCCTCGAAATTACGCTGCGATGAGGACACTTTTAACTGTATGCTTGATTGGTATAGGTATTGTTTCTTTTGCCCAGAACAACGCTTACCAAATAAGCATCGAAGGGATTGCAAGCCTAGAGCAATCCGATCAAATCACGTCTCTACTTCAAGAAGTGAAGAACCCCCATGCATTTTACTTCATTGAAGAAGAAGGTATTTTCCACATCAATTCCAAACAACCGCTCACACAAAATGTGATCGCTGCTAAGTTGGAAAAGAAAGGTTATGTGCTGCAATCGTTTGTTGCACTGAAAACAGTGGAAGCCAATTTAATGAGAGATTATCCTCAGTATGTCAATACGGGCAACAATGAAGCCGATAAAGCACGTTACGAGCAAGCTAAACACGATTGGGTTGCACAATACCCCGATCGCTATCGAAAGCTAAAAGGCATTCGCACTAAACACACTCCGAAAAATTACCCTGTTTATGTGAACACCGGCAATAAGAAAGCCGATGCCAAACGCTATGAAGCGGCAAAAAAAGAATGGGTAAAAAACAATCCAACAGCTTATCGAAAAATGGATGATAAGCCGGAACGCGAAAAAGTAACCCAGGCCGATTACAACAATGCCAGTCAGGATAAGCAACAATACATTGATGCGCACCCTGACGAGTTTGAAATAGTGGATTGAAAGATTGTCTCTCTACAGCTGTCTCCAACTATGATCATTATTTACTAACGCTCTCCAAATGAATTTGTCTTTACGAAAAAAACTTTTACTCCTGCTGCCCTTTAGCCTCATTGCTCCTTTCGCAATGGGACAAAGTTTTCAAACCGGCACTAACATTAACATCCCTGATTGCGGGGTAGAAACTTGTACTAATATAGCTGTTACAGGAATAGGCACCATTGATGGTACCTTTGGTTTAGAACGGGTTAGCATAAAAATTAACCACGATTATGATGGCGATCTCGACATTTACCTGGTAGCGCCTGATGGCACGCGTGTTGAGCTCAGTACTGACAATGGTGGTAGCGGCAACGATTATGGTAGCGGCACCAACAACAATGCTGCGCCATACACGGTATTCGATATGACTGCCGGCACTAACATTACCGCTGGTACAGCACCATTTACAGCCACTTATCTTCCAGAAGGTGATCTTGGAGATGTAAACAACGGTCAAAATGCCGACGGTACATGGCAATTGTGTGTAACGGATGATGCTTGTGGAGATGTAGGCTTCATCAATTTCGTTCGTCTTCTTTTCAGCAACACTCCAGCGCCTCCATCGGGGCCATCAAACGACCTTTGCGCCAATGCCATTACAGTAACGTGCGGTTCTTCTACTAATGGCACTACATCAGGTGCCAGTACTACAGGAGAGCCTGGAACATGTGTTACCACCACTGACGCAGCAGGTGTTTGGTATCATTTTGCTGGTAATGGCGACGTTGTTACTGCCGATATTTGTGGTGCACCTTACGACTCGAAAATGAGCATTTATTCGGGTTCTTGCGGTTCGCTCACCTGTATTGATGGGGAAGACGACGACAATGTGAATTGTGGAGGCAACGACCCTTACATTACGTTTGCCACCACAGCAGGTACCGATTATTACATTTATGTACATGGATTTAGTGGTGCTACTGGCACTTTCACTTTGAACATTTCATGTGTTACTCCAGCGGTGCCGGGTTGCGCCAGCGTTTCAACTCCTTCTGATGGTGCAACAGATGTGTGTAATACTGGAACAACATTAGATTGGAACGCTCCCAGTTCGGGAGGTACTCCTACTGGTTACTATATTTATTTTGGTACCAATACCCCTCCAACAAACATTGAAAACGGAACGGATCTCGGTAATGTAACCAGCTATAACCCTGGAGTTTTAGCCAACAATACCACTTATTACTGGCAAATTGTGCCCTACAACGGAGTAGGCAGTGCCACCGGATGTTCGATATGGTCGTTTACCACAGGAGGAGGATGTTATACTCAAAGCACTACCACTGTAAATACTTGTGGCGGTTCTTACTTTGACTCTGGAGGAAGTACCGGTGATTATTCTTCTAGTGAAAATAGCGTAATGACTTTCTGTCCGGATGTAGCAGGACAGTATATTTCCATCAGTTGGAACGACATTAACCTGGAAAGCTGTTGCGACGGCCTTATTATCTATAACGGCCCCAACACTGGTTCACCAGTGCTGGGCACCTTCACAGGAACTTCTTTGCCTTGCGACGCCTGGTCTTCAGACGCTTCGGGTTGTGTAACTTTTGAATTTATTTCCGATGGTTCTGTAGAAAATTCGGGATGGGATGCGACCATTAACTGTGTGGCAACCCCTAACCCAGGGCCTGGTGCTGGTGCTACCTGTGCCAACCCTTCGCTCATTGCTGCACTTCCTTATTCTCAATCAGGAGAAAACACGGCTTGTATGGTCAACGATTACGACAATACCAGCCCTGGGTCGTGCGCTTCATCCTACGAATCGGGAGAAGATTTTGTGTATGAATATGTTGCTACCGGTCCCGAATGTATTGAAGTATCGTTAACAGCAGCCAGCACCGACAATATTGGATTTCAAGTATATGATGGATGCCCTGACGCAGGTGGTACCAGTTGTGTTGCCAACTTTGGTGGTGGTACAGGGGGGGCACTTTCTGGCATTGCATCACTGCCTGGTGCAGGTACTTACTACATCATTATAGATACCTGGTCGGCACCAGCCAGCACCACTTATAATATTGATGTTACATCGTTTGGTTCTGGTGCTCCCAACGATTTGGCCTGCGACGCAGTACCTTTAGGCATTGGCGTTAACTATGGCAGCCATAATGTTTGTTCAGGCAGTACTGGTGAAGCCAGTGCCCCTGCATGTTGGTCTACAGGCACTGTAAACTCCGTATGGTTCAGCTTCGTAGCACCAGCTTCTGGCGAAGTCATCATCAGCACCACTGAAGGCACCATTAATGGCACACAAATTCAAGTGTTCTCAGGCACCTGTACTTCCGGAAGTGCCGTAGGATGTAATGAAGATGCTCCCGCTTGTGGTAGCACCACCTACAACAATTCCTACCTCAACCTTACCGGATTGACCCCTGGCGATACCTATCTTATTCGTGTAGATGGAGAAGGCGATGCCATGGGTACCTTTAATATCCAGGTGGTAGATGGTACAGTAGGCCTATCGCCTACCGCACAAGATTGCCAGCAACCCAACCCGGTATGTAACCAGGTAATTACCATTGGCGATCCTGGGTATCAAGCTGTAGGAAACTATTGTGACTTTGGAACCACATCTACCTCCTGCCTTAGCGCTGGAGAAAGAGGATCGGTATGGTATACGTTCGACATTGATGCCAATGGCACTTTAGAATTTAATATCGTTCCTAACGATTTCGTTTCTGCATCAGGATCGCACACCGATTACGACTTTGCTGTTTGGGATGTTACCGGATTGAGCAACTATTGCCCCGACATTTCCAGCGGTGCTGTTGCTGATGTTCGTTGCAACTATAGCTCTGATGGAGTTACTGGCCTTTGGGACTCTCCTGGAGCTGCTTATAGCTTTAGCAGTGGATACGAAACCAGCTTGCCCGTATTAGCAGGTGAAACCTATTTACTGGTCATCAGTAACTACTCCAACAGTACCTCAGGATTTGCCATCGATTTCTTTTCGTCGCCCATCGATTATGTAACTACCCCCACTACCATGACATGGACCGGGGCTTTGGACAGCGATTGGTTTAACCCCGAAAACTGGGGAAGTTGTGGCATACCGGATTGTGGAACAGATGTGATTATTTCTCCTTCTTCGCTTAACCAACCAGTCATTAACGCTGCTGGCGCCACGTGTAAAGATGTTACCATCGACCCTGGGGCTGAGCTGAGCATTAATGCAGGATTTACCTTATCGGTATGTGGCAACTATCGCAACGATGGAACACTTACTGCCGATCCTACCTCAACCGTAGAGTTTGTAGGCACCGGCACACAAAATGTAGATGGAAACCTCATTGGAGTCAGTGCCTTTGGCCATTTCGATGTCAACAAAGCATCGGGTACCGTGTCGCTGAATCAAAACATTGAAATTGTTGGTGACTTCAACACCGTAAATGGCACCAGTATTTTTAACTCCAATGGCATGTACATTACCCTTGGTGGTGATTTCAACAACTTTAATGCGGCCACTACTTTTACCAATGTGGGCACTACTGGAACACTTGAGTTTAACGGTACAGCAGCACAAGCCTATAACCCTGGAGGCACGCTAACCCTTAATGATGTGGTAATGAATCATACCAGCACGGGCGTTACTGCCAATGCCAACTTAATTATGGGTACCTCTGGTACGCTTACCCTTACCAATGGGGTCATCATTACCAATGCCAACCGGGTTATTGCCAACAACACTACCCCAGCATCGGTACCGGCAGGAAATGCAGGAAGCTATGTGCAAGGTAACCTGCGTAGATTCTTATCGCCTACCGGAGTTTTTGAATTGCCAGTAGGACATGCCACACAAGGTTACCAACGTGCTACCATTGAGTTTACTGCAGCCACCAGCATTGGCTACCTCGATGCGCGCTTTGACCCCTGGGGAGCCAACCCCGGCCCGTTAGGACTTACCGAATGTTCGGTAACCTACGACCTCGATGAATTGAACAACGGTTATTGGACCATCAATGCCAATGCCAACGCCAATACAGGAACCTACAACACCACCTTGTACAACACCAACTACAGCAATCACATTCCTGCCAGCGGCTGGACTGTAACTAAGAATGGTGGTTCGTGGGGATTGGATGGCACTTGTGCTGCCAGTACTGCTGCAGTGGTACAACGGAATAGCATGAGTGGGTTCTCCTTGTTTGCTACTGCGCAATCAACCAACCCATTGCCCATTGAGTTGTTGAGCTTTACCGGCACCAAGATGGTTGACCATCACTTATTGGAATGGAAAACTGCAAGCGAAACCAACAACGACTACTTTGTATTGGAACGCTCGGAAGATGCCATCAACTTCGAGCCATTGGGCACTGTTGATGGTGCTGGAACCAGCAACACCATCTTATCGTACTCGTTCAACGATTACAACCCACTATTGGGTGTTAACTACTACCGATTGAAACAAGTAGACTTCAATCAAAACTATGAGTATTCTGACATTGTAGCATTGGAGCACCTAGGTAACCAATTGACCATTTCTGAAATTTATCCGAACCCAGCTAACAATGAGATTACTGTATCGGTAAATTCGTTGGAAGACGACATTTTATACTTTGAAATTACTGACCTTACTGGAAGGGCGGTATATCGACAAAACATTGACGTAAGCAAGGGCAATACCAAAGTAAACATCTCAACTGAAAAGTTTGCCAATGGTGTTTACATGTTTAAAGCCCTTGATGCTGATTCGAAGCCTATTACTGTAGAACGTTTGGTGAAACAGTAAGTGAGCTAATACCTAACCGCTTAAAGCCCGCTAATATCAATTAGCGGGCTTTTTTATTTTTGTACCATGCTAAAGGTAGCCTGGAACGCATCGTATACCCACCCATTGCCCGAAGGGCATCGTTTTCCGATGGCAAAGTACGATTTGCTGCCTGAGCAATTGCTGTATGAAGGCACCATTACCGAGGCACATTTGTTTTCGCCCCATCCAGCTACCGAGGTAGCGATTATTAGCACACATGAGGAGGAGTACTGGCAACGGCTGAAGGGCTTGCAACTTACCCGTGCTGAAGAGCGGAAAACGGGGTTTCCACATTCTGCTTCATTGGTTCATCGCGAGCGCGTTATTATGCAAGGCACTATTGATGCTGCTGCGTATGCATTGAAGTACGGCATTGCCATGAACAGTGCCGGTGGCACGCACCATGCTTATGCCAACCGTGGCGAAGGGTTTTGCCTGCTCAACGACATTGCCATGGGAGCACACCATTTGTTGCAACACCAACTTGCCCATAAAATTTTAGTGGTTGATTTAGATGTACACCAGGGCAATGGCACCGCTTCCATATTTCGGCACAACCCGCATGTATTTACATTCAGCATGCATGGAGCCAAAAACTATCCATTGCACAAAGAACAATCGGATTTGGACCTACCAGTACCCGACGGCATTACCGATGCCCCTTACCTGGAATTATTGCAAAACACCTTACCTCGTCTTGTTGACGAGCAAATGCCTGATTTCATTTTTTATCAATCGGGAGTAGATGTACTTGCCACCGATAAATTGGGACGCTTGGGACTTACATTAGAGGGGTGCAAACAACGAGACCGAATGGTACTACAATTGTGTAAGCAACATCAAATACCTGTGGCTTGTAGCATGGGTGGAGGGTACTCCGAACACATTACCCATATTGTAGAAGCACATGCCAATACTTACCGACTGGCTCAGGAAATCTTTTTTTGACGATTAGTTCACCAACTCGTAACGTTCTTTGGCCACATTTCGACGACAGGAGTTGAAATGCCACCATTCGGTTTGAATGTTGAAAAAACCTGCTTTGTACATCACTCCGCGTAGTAACTTCCGATTATTGATCTGTTCCTCTGTAATGAGCCCTTGCTCCAGCAGTTCTTCTTCTCTTTCAGGATGTGCCAATACCCCTACATAATCGAAGGGAGTTGCCATATCCAACTCTTCTCCGTATTGATCAACAATGCTAACATCTACTGCAGCACCGTAGTTGTGCAACGATCCGTTAGCAGGGTTGGATAAAAACTTCACCTTTTCTTCCAACGGCAAGTCCACCGCCTTCCACATCTTCCATTGCACACTGGTAGGACGTACTGCATCGAATACTTTAATGCTATAAGAAGGGTATTTGCTTTTTAAAAACAATTGTGCCAGCACCAGTTTATCCGCCACTTCTTTTTGCAAGTAGCATGCATCAAATTCGCCATACACGTCTGTATTCAGAAAATTATCGGTAGTAGAGTACTTCAAATCAACAACAATGGTAGAATCCAGTGCGCTCACATTCACTAAACCTGCCTCAATAAGTTGTTGTTCCATCGCACTCATATCGTCGGCCTGAAGGCTGGCTAAAGCTCCTTCTTTGAGTGGTGCAAGTGGCCTCGTGGTATCTTTGGCCACCACAACCGTATCTACCTGTACCGTATCGAGTTGTTCTACTACTATAGTATCTTCATCCTCTACTACGGGTAAGGGTTCGCTTGCTGTAGAGCAAGCCAACAGTACCAATGCCATGATGCTATATAACCAGTTCTTCATACCGAATAAACGAAGCAATTTTACGCAGGAAATGAAAAAAGGTTCAGCAATCATTACCTTTACACCAAACCCGGTATGATGCAACAATCACCTTCCGCCATTTTGATGGTTCGTCCACACCACTTTGGTTTCAATGCCGAAACAGCTTCTTCCAATGTATTTCAGCAACCGCCTGCAGATACTGCTCAAGTAAGCCAACAAGCATTGGCCGAGTTCGATGCCATGGTGACACAGTTGAGGGCACACCACATAGCAGTAATGGTAGTGGAAGATACCGACACCCCACGCACCCCCGATGCGGTGTTTCCCAACAACTGGATTTCTTTTCACCACAATGGTACCGTAGTGCTCTACCCTATGCTATCAGCATTGAGGCGGCAAGAGCGACGGTTCGACCTTATTGACACTGTTCGCACTACTTTCAACGTAAGCGATATTGTGGATTTATCGCCCAACGAACTGGAAGGAAAAATTTTGGAAGGTACTGGTAGCATGGTGTTTGACCATGTAAATCGCATTGGCTATGCCAATGAATCGGAACGCACCAACATTGCCTTGTTCAACGAAACCTGTGCACAATTGGGGTATGAGCCAGTGAGCTTTAAAGCTACTGACGTAAATGGCAATGACATTTACCACACCAATGTTTTACTGACCATTGGCGAAGGCTTTGCCGTGTTTTGTGCTGAAAGTATCGATGATATTTTAGAACGATCGTTGGTAGTAAAGAAAATGCAACAAACGGGGTTGGAAGTAATTGGCATTAGCCGCCAACAAATGAATCGATTTGCCGGCAACCTACTACAAGTACGTAATACTGAAGGAACTCCTTATTTAATAATGTCGGAAAGTGCTTATCGTGCTTTTGATCAACAGCAACGTGAAGTATTGGAGGCTCACACCAGGTTGCTGTACATTCCAATTCCGACCATTGAAGCAGTAGGTGGAGGAAGCGCCAGGTGTATGATGGCGGGCATTCACCTTCCTAAAAAGGCATAAAAAAACGGCTCCATTGGGAGCCGTTGCATTTCATTGAAGTGCTATTAATTGTAGCAGGTAACTGAGAGCACATTGCCATCGCAGTCGAAATCTACATACCCTACAGGCCCTAACAATATTAATTCGCAAGGCACCTGGTTGCAATTGGGCTTCCACACAAGGTATACCCGAATGGTTTCGTTGCCCTCGCAACCACCAATGGGTTCGTTAACAAAACCTTGCAAAGGCAATTGTGCCGGTCCGCAATTAGAATGAAATGCGCCTATGGCCTGCCCGATCAATCCCTGACCTTGCCCACCACTTTGCGCTTGTGCCGAAGCACCAAGGCTGCACCAGCAAAATACCGCCAGTGTTAATACAGCCGAAAAAAGTAATTTTTTCATGATTGTTTGGTTTTAAGTAGTTAGTTAATCATTTAAACATCAGCAAAATACAAAAACACCTGAATCAAATACAAACAATTTATTAATTTAGTCGAATGAAGTATATTTTCTTCATTTTTTTAATCACTAAAACCACAAACTATGAAATCAATTCAACTGCTATTTGCAGCATGTACCTTAATGGTAGGTATGCTAATTTCCACCACTACTCAAGCACAAGTTAATGAAGGCCAGGCCATCGGACAGGCCACTGCCGCAGCTTCTTCGTGCATTACTCCTTTTCAGGCAAGCTACGACATCATTTCTAGCTTTGCTACCATCAACTGTGTTACTGAGCCTTGTCCACATGCGTACTCGGTATCTTTTTACGCCAACCGCAAGTGCCCGGGCAATCAAATTTGTCCTTTGGCGCCATCCATTCAAATTGCCGAAGTGTTCTTTGATGCAGATGGCAATATTGTACTAATCAACTGTTATAACCAGTAAACAATTCATTTAAAACTACTCGTATGAAAAACTTAAAACAACTTTTAGGCGTGGTAACGCTTGTAGCCCTATTTGGCTTGTTAAGCACTACCGTTACTGCACAAAGCAACAACAACCTTATTGGTAAAGCCAAGGGGGAATTGGCCACATGTATGGCACAATACCAGGGGCCTGACTACACCATTGATGGGTACATTGCTATAGTAGATTGTTTTACACAGCCCTGTCCGGTAGCTTATTTGGTAACACTCGTGGCATGTCCTACATGCAATCCAAACAACCCGAACGATCTTTGCTCACGTCGCCCTTGCATTTCGATCGGCAACGTAGAATTCGACGACCAGGGCAATGTAGTTGGTTCCAACTCCATTTGCGATTAACAATAATACAGCCGGTTGCTTTTGAAGTAACCGGCTGTTACTTTCCTCCCTTTTATAAATTTTCATCCTCCATTCTTCCAAATCGACTTCAAAATTCGAATAATCGAAGTCAATAATCGCATTATTGAGGTCAATGACCAGAGCAACAAAGTTGTTGATTAGCATTCGAAGGTCGCCCGATCAGAAACGAGAGTATGAACTCCATGTATAAAAGCATGGAAAGCAGGTACAAGACTGGTAAGCCCTCCACTAAGGCTTCGCATTCCTGACGTAAAGCTGCGTTCAAGAAGTAAAGAGCTCCCTATAACAGGTGGTGAACTACTTGATAACGGTATAGTATTCCTCATCGGTTGTTTGAAGCTACCTGAATAAGAAAGGGAGTTCACCACCAGTCGTCCAGTGCTCCCTTTCAGGGCTTTAAACGCTCTAACAAGTAGTGTAGAGTCTCCTACCTCTCCTCTTAACTCCTATACCTGTTGCAACGAGCCTTCTTCCACTATTATGGAGTCGTGTTTCCCTACATTTCGCTCCTAAAATTCCATCAAAAGCCTTACCTTCATCCCTCACATTAACACGTACCACTATGGCATCTTTTGATATTGTAAGCAAAGTAGACCTGCAAACCCTCGACAATGCCATCAACTCGGCCAGGAGGGAAATAGAAACACGCTACGACTTTCGCGGTTCTAACAGCACCATTGAACTCGACAAAAAAACCTACAACATTCATGTACTCACCGAAGATGAGATGCGCATGGATAACATTGAAAAGGTAATCATTGGTCGGTTGGTAAAGCAAAAGCTCGACCCCAAGTCGTTGGATTTTGGCAAGGAGCAATATGCTGCCGGCAAGATGGTGAAGAAAGACATTAAGGTGAAAGAAGGCATTGAGCGCGATACGGCCAAGAAAATTGTGAAGGCCATCAAAGACATGAAGTTAAAAGTACAACCTTCGATCATGGACGACCAGGTGCGAGTAACGGGCAAGAAGTTAGACGAATTGCAACGGGTTATTGCCATGTGTAAGCAAGGCGATTTTGGAGTGCCGTTGCAGTATGTGAATATGAAATAGGTATTGAATATACTAATAGAATGGTCCGCTTGTTGGAACAGGAAGTTCATCGATGCTTTTCCATTCTCCTCCAATTTCACGCAGTGTTTCAAGTTTTTTCTGCAGAGTTTCGACAGGATAATTAGGATTGTTTTGAATGAAATGGTAAAGATCTGCACCTAAAGTATCTGTCAGTAGCATTTGGCCTTCCTCATACTTTACAAAAGGGAAAATCATTCCTGCAGCGATACCTGAATGTTTTGATGCAACTTCTCTTCTTAGCAATAGAAAAGCATGATTATCTTTTCTAGAAATAACTTCAAATTCATTTCCCCCGATATCATTCGTCCGATCTTTTAATCCCTCTCCAACATTCCGTAGTCGCGCAATAAATCTTTCCTGGCCAACCGGGAAAACAATTCTTTCTGCATAACGCTTAATATTTTCTTCTGAAAAAAGTGAATCAACGTTAGTTTTAAACCGCTCTCCTTCTTTATAAACCATGTATGAAGAACTATCCTTTAAAATAGTTTTTCTAAAATCCACTTGATTCAAAATGGCACCATTAAAACTAACATCATCTAACGTTGATCCAATAAAATCTACATGATAAAGCTGAACTCCATCTAATTCACTTCCCACAAAATTCGCCCCTGAAAAATTTACATAAGCAAAGCTTGCCCCTGAAAAATCCGAATGCCAACTTATTGTTCCTACCATACGAGCCTTCTCAAATATAGCTCCTCGTAATGTAACCAAAGTGAAATGGGCGCCAATAAGTTGTGTATAGGCGAAATAAGAATTTGATAAGTTGCTATTATCAAATCCCACTCCTTGAGCAGAGGAAGTTGTAAAGTCACCATACATTAAATCACTATCAAAAAATGATGCCTCTCTAATATCTGCATTCGTGAAATTACAATTGCGCATATCGGTATCACTAAAGTGAGCCAAACTCAGTTTGGCAGAATTAAAATTCATGTGTTTTGCTTCACAAAACTGCACGGTTACCTTAAACAAATTTGCATCTCTAAAATCAGCATAATTCAAGCTGCCATTTTTCATCTTCCCTCCATCTAGAGTAGTTTTATGCATTAAACAATAATCAAAGTTTGAATTTCGAAAGTCTGCATTGGTAAAATCAGATTTTGAAAAATCAGCGTATAAAAAGTTTCTATTGCGTAAATCGTATCCTTCCGAAAACTTAAGGCGTAACTCCCTGATTTCTTCTTCCTTTCCTGCCAAATCCAACTTGATAATGTCACTCAACGGCTCATTCTTCACTATTTTCTCTTCCTGCACATCTAGACAAGGCATGATATATCCTCGCTGGTGTACATAATCTCTACTAAAACTTCCTTGTAACGTCAATGCAAACAGCACAAAACTACCTACTGCAATCATCACTCCAAGCAGCTCCAACCTAAATCGATGGCTCACATTAAAAGCGTACAAAAAATTAAGTCGAAGAAAAGAGAGAACGGATGCTTTTTTATTAAACAAGCTCCTAACAATCAACAAAATCAGCTTATCAGGCCTAAGAACACATAGCATAAGCGTACTAAAAAATGCTGTTGTGATTAATACGATAAATAAAGGCATGCTTCGCACCAATTGAATTGGAATCTCTATAAATCTCAGCTTACTTCTAACATCGAATCCAAACCAATTCCGAATGCTTCTTCTGCTATTATGCCCATCATTAAGCAATTGTCCGCTATAAAAAATAATCAACAAATAATCCAGAAGTACCGCCAAACCATGCCACGAAGTAACTGCCCACGATTGATAATCAGAAAATCGAATTTGAATGATTATAAGAGATGATAACGGAAGTAAGAAAATAAACAATCGAACCACTAACTTCAACACTGTTTTTTGCACAAACTTGTGCCTTACTGCTGTATTGTTGAAGAGGAATGGGAACAATAACAATTTCACCTCCTTCTCATCGACTAAGGAAACCCAAGACTTCAACTTAATAACATGTTGCTGCAAATTGAACAGTAAATTGAAATGAAAAACAAGAATTAAAAGTGGGGTTACCAGATAAAATTCAAACAATGGCAATTCAATGTTTAACAACGGCAGCTTAAAACTGCTGTCTGGAATTAATAACATCAAATCGGTGGTGGATGCTACATTATTGAGCACGTAAAAAAGGAATAACGCAAACGACAATCCCAATACACGGTTAATGTTCGAAGATTTATCAAGTGCTTCTTTAAGTGTAGTAGTATCGGTCATGTAGTTAGTGGCTAACTAAATGTAATCAATTATCCGTAAAAACACGTTAAATCAATACACTATGATAAGAGAAGCGACCATCATCCTGTTCCAATAGCTATCTGAATGTTTCAGGATGACGGCCGCTTTTTTATGATTAGTTTCCAGGCGTATCGTCACAAGCATCGCCTTTGCCATCCCCATCGGCATCCTCTTGCTTTGGATTGGGTATTTTCGGACAATTGTCTTCCCGGTCCCCTACTCCATCGCCATCACTATCTGGATCTAACGGGTGAAGTCCTTGTTTCAACTCATCTCCATCTTTAATGCCATCACCATCGGTATCGCTTCTACGCGGGTCCGTTCCTTTCCCCCACTCATCACCATCATTTATGCCATCGCCATCGGTATCAGGATCCAACGGATCAGTTCCCGCATCCAGTTCGTCCTTATCCCATATACCATCGTTATCGCTATCTTCATCCAGAGGGTGGGTGCCTTCTTTCACCTCATCATCGTTGGGCAGTCCATCGCCATCAGGGTCTTCATCGCCATCGGGTACTCCATCACCATCGGTATCGGCCTTTTTGGGGTCGGTATGGGTCTCTTTTATTTCCTCGCCATCCGTTAATCCGTCACCATCCGTGTCTTCATCATCATCTTTTATCCCATCACCATCGGTATCTTCGTTGGTAGGGTCGGTACCCAGCTTTTTCTCCTGCCCATCATCCAGTCCATCGTGGTCACTATCAGGATCGGTAGGGTTGGTACCTAACGGTGCTTCATCACCGTCATTAATGCCATCGCCATCGGTATCAGCTTTATTAGGGCTGGTACCCAAAGCAACCTCATCGCCATTGGTTATGCTATCGCCATCATCATCATCGTCTTTGTCGGAAGTGCCATCTCCATCAGAGTCCGTTTTATTGGGATCAGTACCAACTTTATTCATCTCATCGGCATTGCTGAGTCCATCGCCATCATTATCTTCATCGCCATCATTTACCCCATCACCATCGGTATCGGATTTGGTAGGGTCGGTACCTATCTTTTTCTCTTCCTTGTCAGCAATTCCATCGCCATCAGTATCACTCTTATTTGGGTCGGTGCCTTTTTCTCTTTCCTCTTTATCACTTAATCCATCCCCATCACTGTCAGCTTTATTGGGGTCGGTACCTCCCTCTACCTCATCGCCATCATTAATGCCATCGCCATCGGTGTCAGGATTCTTTCGGTCGGTGCCTAACTCTATTTCTTCCCACTCAGTGAGGCCATCTTTATCGCCATCGTACTTATGCAAGTCGATATCGAAAAATAGATCGGGAGTGTATTGGGTAAGTACGAACATCGCTACTATCGTTAATAGTACCGTTAGTCCTTGTGCAAAAACTCGATTTTTCATTGTTTCTGGTTTTAATGGTTCTTAAAAAATCGGTTTCGCTATTAGCAATCTTCCTCAGGCAGTGCTGCCTTCCTTACAGCAATATAACGGGGTGACGCAAAAAAGATACACCACCCCTATATTTTACTTGTCTTGTTTCTTTTTCGCTGCGTCAACAGGTTTTGTTTTTTTCTTTGCTCCTTCAATTTCATACACTACCTGCAATACATACACAAATTGCACTGCCGGCTCGGTAAACACAGGCTCTATCACCTTATCGAATTTACCGTAACCCACTTTGTTGTAGTAAAAGGTATTGGCCTTTCGCTTGTCTTTTTGCCAATGAGAGTTGTTGTAGTTGCCCCGATAAGTTACATTGCTGGCCTCAAAAGCCTGGTAACTCTTGTACAGCTCTGAAGGGTACTTGCTTTCAAAGTTTTCGGCATACACCTTCGAAGTAGGCATCAATTTTACATTGGTGAGTCCCACATATTTGTCTTTCCTGTTCTTAATAATTTTGCTGGCCTCGTCAAACAATCGATCGTAAACAGCCTCAAAGTCCTTCACAATATAATCTACCTTAATGAGGTCAAAAATCTCTTGCTCTGAAGCCAATACCGTCATTTGATCCACCAATTGCTTTTCGGTGTAATGGATGATGACGTTTTTCTTCAGCTCAAACCCAGGCGAGTATTGCTCTGCCTTGGTACCGTCGATAGCATAATCGTAAACACGGTTTTGAGTTACCCAATCGATGTAAATCGATTCTTTAGGGATGCCCAATTGCTGGAGGCTTTGTACAAAAGCATTGATGCGTGCATTGATCTTTTCATTGCACTCCTTCACCGTTTTGCCTTCCTGACTTACGCCAAACATAGCCACATAGTCTTCGGCAAAGCTATTCATCAACACCCGAGCTTCAATGAGTAAGGTTGAATCCGAAAGGTATACTTTTCGTTGCCCCGTGGTAGGCAAAAAGTTGTACGAGTAGTTTTTATTGCCATATACATGGTTGCCTTCGGCATAAGCAATATTGCCCAATTCCTGGGCATTGGTAGTAAGCGATAGAATGAACGCCCCAACAATCAGCATAAACTGTTTCATAAGTGTGTGTTTAAATGAATAATTACAACAGCCTGTACAAGCGGATGGCAGGAAAGTTCAACGAGCAATTAAAAGAAGTGAGTGGGCTGTGGGGTATACTATTCCTTAAGGGTGGCCTTCAAAAACACGCCCTTTTCCCGGTCCTTAACATGAGTATCAAACACGGTGTAATAGAGCAAATCGGCATTGGGGTCTAACACCACTACATTGATGCCACGGCTGTTGGGGGCATAGTTGATATAATTGAGTTGAATAGCGGCTTTATTACCAAAATCACCCCCCCCCGATTCCAGGTGATAATGCTGACGGGCAATAGTAGTATCGAGCACTGCTCCCCCATGGTTGTTCACCTGGTCTTTTAGCAATGTTCCTCTCCAAATAATGGCGGCATAACTGCCCCGGTAATCGAGTGTGGGAAGGCTTCCCCCCAAGGTGTTTAAATAACTTTTTGTAGTATCGGAAAGGGCTTGTGCAGCTTCATCGCGTACCGCTAGCAATACAATGTTATCGCTGTGCTTGAATAAGAATTCACCCAGTGTTAAAGGCTCATTGACTGGGGTAATGGAATACTTGTTGGTAGCTTCCACCGCTGCATACATAGACTCATGAAAATAAAACGCTGGCGCTTCCACCTCTTCCAGGTGGTAATAAAATGATTCGCGGCCAGGATACTTGTATTGTTCCAACGTTTGCTGAAAGCTCTTTGTTATGCCATCCAGTTGCATCAGCACCGGCAAATCTTCTTGTTCTTTTAAGTAGTTGACTGCCGACAACTTCATGAGTGTTTCAAACTCTAGCTGCTTGGCAGCATTAGAAGAAGCTGTAGCCAAGTATTGTGGGTAATTGCAATGAAAAATAGTGTACTGTGGATAATGGTCGATAGATGGAGCTCCGTTCCAGAAATAAGTATCGATGTTATACAATCCCTGGTGAGCATGTACCCAGGTACCAGCAAGTCCCAATACCAACAGCACCCCCGTTTGCAATTGTTGTCGTAACCCTGTTAGCAACAAACCTCCATTTGCTTTTACCAGCAATGCCAGCAATACAAAAAGCGCAGGAAGCAGTTCAATGGTTAATCGAGCACCAAAAGCCCATCCTCCCCACCACATGGGGTAAGCACTTATCAAACACAAGTGTGCAATTGTCCACCCCCATAGCAACCAAAACCAACGATGTTTTCTGATGCTGCGATGCAAAAAGGTAGCCAGTGTTAACAGCAGCAATGGCGAAAAGGCAAACAGTCCGCGCCCTGCACTAAATAAGTGTCCTTCCAATGCTTTGAAAAAATCGCGATCCATACTCACACCATGGCTGTGAGAAAAATAATAGTCGGGCAACGCCTGACCAATTTCTGCCATGTAAAACCATACCAGCAACCCTGCGAGGGAAGCTGCTGCAACAATGGTTTTCCAGCAATGTTTGCGGTGATACAAAAACAAATACACCCCAACTACCAACACATATACTGCCGCTGTTGGCCTACACCAGGCCGCAAAAAACAGCAATACGCCTACCCCCCAATAATTCAAAGAACGCCCCTGTTCCGAGCGCAGCAATAAATACAAGCTCCAAAGCACAAAGAGCACCGCATAGTTATGGGTCCATAAGGCGGTACCCAACGTGCTGATGAGGGAAGTTCCCAACACGAAAAGAGTGGCCAATACCAGGGCCACCACACGGTTTAAATACAAGCGGGCAATAAAATACAGCAGCAAAAACACCAGGGCAATGGCAATGCCAGCCAGTATTTTTTGCAACGACCGATCGTGTTCAAGGTTGGCCATATCCATTCCCGAACGGTTGGCCAGCCAAACAAAAGGAAGGGCCACTACCGAAGGGCCTAGCGGATAAAAATTATAGTACTTCCCCCCACGCTCCGTTAACATCCACTGCCCGCGAAGAATCTCGTTGATATTGTGGTCTTCTAATTGTGCATTCAATTGAATGGTGCCATCTTCGAGTATGGCCTGAGAGGTAAGCAAATTCAACCGGCTGTCGCCACTGGTATAATCTACCGTACTATTGATGATCAGGTAAAAAATTACCGTTGCTACCAGTAGCGGCAATAAATAAAAATAATTATGCTTTGGCTGATCGCTCATGCTTTACCGCAGCATTGATGAAATGAGTAGAAATGAGCGAAAGAATACAGTATGCCAGGAAGAAATAAAGCCCAGGCAATGCGCGTGTACTGGCTTCTACTCCTACATTCATGCTATTGAGCGATAAATAAGCCAGCAGTACCCCTGCAACAAATACATCCGCCATCGACCATTTACCAATTTTATTGATGATCCATTCCATGCGTTCGCTGCCTTTTGAATGAGGGTTCAACAAAATGGCGATCGACATCACTAACTTGGTGATCGGTACCAACACACTGAACAACAAAATGGCCAACCCTACTACAATGTTGTTATTGGTCATTAAAAACCCTACCAGTCCCATGATAGACTTATTCTGATAAAAGAAGTAGGTCTCCCCATCGTAATGCTTTTCAATGTCTACCGGATAATCGATAATGGGTACAGTAAACTCAATGGGCAAAATCAGGTCGGCCTTCAAAAATGCCAATTCCATAACCGGAATAAAGATGCCCATGAGCAAGCAGACCAATGCTACCGCAGTAATGGCAATGCTGCCCGATTTATAAAACACAGCTCCTCCCCTAAACAATACAAAGGCCATAAGTAAGTAGGCAGCAGTAAAGGCCAGAAAATACCAAATATGGTTCATGGCAGTATCGTAATGTTCTTCTGCATCTTCCAAAATAGCACGTGCCTGCCGCAACCGTTTTTTCTCTTCCGTATCAAAAATCAACTCACTGAGGTTCAACAAGCGATCTTCCCAATTGAGTTTTTCGGCATACTCCACTTTCAACCGATTGTATTCCTTGCTTTGTTCCACTACAAAATAGCTGTTGGTGAACGCCCCAATGATGTAAACAATGGTAAGGATATAGAGTTGGTTGATGGAAATACCTTTCATGAATCAAAGTGTTTTTTTAGCCGCCTGCTCGCGATACCACACTGCCGATTCGCCTGTAAACAACAAAATTAAAGCGGTTATTTGCAGCAACTCCTGCAAAGCAGCCAATATGCCACACGGCACACTAAGGGTAAATAATTCAAGAATAACCAGGGTAGAAGTATACGATTCGAGGGCAAAGATGACAAGGAATACAATGCGCGCCCAGTTTTTGCCTTTGCCTATTTGAAAGGCTAAAAAAGCCAACAAGCCCAATGTAATGATAGCAGCAAATAGCCCTTCCTGGCTGGTTACGAAAGTAGGTAAGTCGGTAGTGTACTCCAACACAAAAGCACTGAGTACATTAAGAATAATACTCACATGAATGAGGTTTCCCCCCATCTTGATGCGATGTGGAATAACGATCTCCTTTTCCTCCATGTTTTAAAGGTCGTACATTTTTAGGGAAATGTAAAACCGCTGGTACGATGCTAACGCAACTTCGCCATTTCTTTGGCAATTTCGGCAGCATTGTAATCGTTGAGTTGCTCGAGTTCCTTGATGATGTTTTGATAATCTTCATCGTTGCGGTTCTGGCTCAGCTTGTAGTTGGCCTCCACCTTTTCTACCTGCAATTCTAATCCTACAATGCCCCGCAGCTTACGAGCGATCTTCTCTTCCGACATGTCGTAAAACGATTGTGGGTTTTCTACACCAGCCTCGTATTTTGCCATCAGCTCACCCATCCGTTGTTTCAACTCTTCGCCTTCAATAATGCGTAAACTTCCCGATACATGAATGGCAATGTAATTCCAGGTGGGTACATTTTCGTGGTTGTACCACGACGATGACACATAAGCATGAGGGCCAGTAAAGATGGCCATGGCCTTGTTATTAGTAGCAATGGTTTTCCATTGCGGGTTGGCCCTGGAAATATGACCAACTAAGGTGCTGCTGCTATCATCCTTCACCTGCAATTCTAACGGGATGTGGGTAGCCACTGGTGCGCCTTCATCACAATTCACCAGGGTAGCAAAAGCATGGTCGCGCATGAATTGTTGAATGGCAGGCAAATGATCAACCGAAAAATGCTTTGGAACGTACATGTTTATTCTTCAATGATTTCACAAATACAACGAAAGCCCAACCAGTTTTTTGGGGCTGTATAATTAATTTGTTGCACTACTTCACTCTCGTTGGTCTGGTGGCTCCAACTTCCCCCCTTGGCAATGCCTTCTTCTTCCACCATTTCGGCCACATTGCCTATCATGTTGTAATAACCATACTTGTTGGGCTTCCCAAAATAAGTATCATAAGTTCGGTCTGCCGAAGCATCAGCATCACCGTGCCCTGCTTTGTCGTGTGTGTTAAGAATGTTCCCTCCCTTTTTTGTGGTTAACGACTCAAAACCATAAGAAAATTGGGTAGAATCTAACCCAGCCAGGGCTGCCATTTCCCATTCTTTTTCGGTAGGAAGTCGATATGTAAAGTTGGCAAACCTACGGTAGGCACCTCGATTTTTTTTGCCAATGCTATCCTGAATAGCAAAAAGCTCTTTAACTCGATCAGTACGCCAGGCACAATAGTCCTGGGCTTGCTGCTGGCTTACCCCTACCACTGGGTAATTTCGATACACTGGATGCCTCAGGTATTGCTGTTCCAATGTTGTTGTTTCGCCCCAAACCGAAGTATCGGGAAGGGCCTTTTCGTAAGTTTTCATGCTATTTTCGCCAGGTGCCCGCTTGAGCCAATAAAGGTATTCCAACCACGAAAAATTGGTAATCTCAGTCTCATCCATATAAAGATTACCATGGAGCAATAGGGTTCCTGGAGGGCCTACTTGTTTTTTGCGTACAACATCATGCTTATTTTTACCAGCGAGGCTAATCAGTGCCACAGCACTGAGGAGTAATAGGAATGGTTTCATAAAATGCAGGTTTCTTAATGATACGGAAATTATTCCTGTTTTATTGTGGTTGCAATTGAATGGCAAACAATTTAGGCCAGTTCTTCCCGGTCACCAGCAACAGGTTCTTATCGCGGTCGTAAGCAATGCCATTGAGCACATCCAATCGGCTGTGAATATCGCTTGGAGCCAACATTTTCGACATATCAATAACGCCCAACACTTTTCCCGTAGCAGGATCTATTTTCACAATTTCTTCCTTCTCCCAAATGTTGGCGTAAATTTCACCGTTAATGTATTCTAACTCGTTGAGTTTGGTAACATGCCCAAAGTTATCGAACGCCACAATGCGTCGCACTTCGTTGAATGTTTCGGGATCGATGAAGCGAATGGTAGATGAACCATCGCTCATAATAAGGTGGGTGCTATCGTGAGTAAGTCCCCATCCTTCACCTGAATAGTTGAACTCACCAATTTTTTCAAAGGTTGACTTATCGTAAATAAAGCCAATGTTGGTGGTATAGGTAAGTTGGTAAATCTTGTTGTTAAAAATGGTAATGCCTTCTCCAAAATACTCTTGCGCCAAAGGTACTTCTTGCAACGACTTGCCTGTAGCCAGCTCTACCTTGCGAAGAGCCGATTGCCCATTTAATCCTGTTCCTTCAAATAACACTCCATCTTCGTAAACCAGTCCTTGTGTAAATGCTGCCGGGTTGTGCGGATAAGTGTTTACAACGTTTTTAGTGTACTTAATGGGAGCCTGGTCCGAAACTACCCGAATAGATACCCCACTCGATATTTTTCTTCCCTTATTGTCTTCCGCTACTGCACTGATGGTATGCGTACCACCAAGCGCTTCTACCGTGCTCCAGTCAAAATCAAATTGTAGGTCGGCAGTAGTGTGCATCGACTTGCCATCGATGAATAATTCAATCGACTTCAAGCTGCTATCAGCATCGGTAGCAACTACCGAAAACACTACGTTCTCTCCTATTACAAATCCCGCTCCATTACTGGGTGCAGTAATGGCACAAGTCATGGTTATTGGGTCAGGATCAACTGTATCTGTGCTTTCGCCATTGCACGAGATCAATGCCAGCACAGCAAGAAAAAAGAAAATGGAATACTGTTTCAACATGTTCGCTTAAAATGCGAATATACTATAACAGGTGCGGTTGTGCGAATTATTGGCTGATTTTACCCCCAACTTCCCGATACTGCTACTTCAGGAATGACCACTTTCTCTTTCATCAAAGCCCTGGCTTTTCGATACTGCTTCCAGGTACTTCTCCAAAAAGAGGCAAAACGAAACCCACCAGCTTTAAGCACCTTGCGATGATCGTTCCAAACCACTACTATGGTACCAACAAGTAACATGCGCCAAACTGCCGCAACCCACTGATTACTCCACCACGATCGTTGTTGGTAAAAGTACTTGAGCAAAGCTGCTTGAAAAGCAATGTGTTGATCTTCATCGCGCAATATCTGGCGACATAGTTGTTGCAATACAGGGGCCTTTGTAGCATCGCGCAAAGCATGGTAATATACCGCAGCAATAATTTCAGCGGTCAGCAAAATAACCACCGATCCCTCTAGCTTTACCCGCCTGCGCATCCACCGAAAAACGCCATCTACCCAATGCCTGCCAATGGGTGGTATTTGCTGTTGTTGCATAAATCGTTTCAAGTCGCGTGCATGGCGGTGCTCTTCGCTAATAAATAGTAATAAGGCACGATAATAACTCTGATCCTCTTTGTCTTTCAAAAAGAGTTGCGCATTGCGCACCAGGTTTTTTGCCTCCGAGCTTTCTCCACGTTGAAATTGCTGCAATGAAGTGGTAACAAGTGCCCTTTCTTCGGGTGTGAGCTGGTAACCGCTTTCCCAATGAATAGGAAGTAAATGGGTTTTGTTGTATTGGTAATAGGCTTCCCAAATTTCAAAGTTCAGCATGATCAAGATTTTAAGATGTGAGTTCTCTTTATCATAGATAGAATGCCCACGGTGCATACCAATTCTCCTGCCCAAAAGATCCACCAGTTAAAACGGGTAGGCACATAAGCATCGGCAGCTGCAAACAGCTCACGTTCGCTTCCCAGTGTAAACAATTCGGTCAACGAATGATCCTGTAACACATAGTTGCAGTAATCCCACATAAATGACAAGATAATGATGATTGCCCCTGCAATGAGCCACAGCCATTCCGATCGATTAACCAAAACCTGTTCTCCTTTATGATGGATGCGAACGATAAGCACCGCCAACAACACCAGGCCAACAGCTACAATTACAGGGGCAATTACAGGGCCTACCCAAGGCACGGGTACCAGGAACAATATGTCCCAGGTAAACCACGATTCGGGCCAGCCCAATAGTACTTTCAGGAACACATAGTAAAAGATGTCCCAAATGCCAAAGCAGAAAATGAAATAGGCAAACCGCTCAGCCAACCGTTTGCCAGCAATTATTCCCGCTCCCAGCAACATAATGATGGTAGCCACTTCGCGAAAAAACTCAACGGTGGCAATGTCCTTTCCTATAGGCACCAACGGAAAAGCAAATCCTTCGGGGTAGTATAGCTTGCGCAAATACACTACCACAGCCGTTTCTAAAAAGGCCATTGCCACGCTAAAAATAGCTAACCAGATGAGTTTTTTTAAAGTAGACCGATTCATGAATATGGTTTAAAAGTGGGTAGGTACCACTGCAAAGTTTTCTACAAAAGCATAGAGAGCCACAATGCCTAAATGAAAGGCAGCCATCATAATGATCCCCATGTTTACCGTGGCTAAACGAAGCCTTAAAGTTCCTGTAATCTCCTGGCCTTCTTTCTTAATATTGAAGTTAAAAATGTGTGCCAGGTTGATGAGAAGAGCAATCATAGGAAGCACAAAAATGAGGGCAATAGTAAACAAGGAAGAGGCTTGATCAAAGCGCCCAAACACATCAGAAAACAAGGTCATTCCAAAAAAGATATCGAGCAATGCAGCTACCCAAAAAAATAAGGGGATTAACATCAGTCCCAGTCCTATTAATGCTGGTTTGTTTTTAGTGGTTGTTTCAAAAGCATTCATAATATTTAGTTTTAAGAGTTATGTGGATTTAATTGCTTGAATTGGTAAACGCCCATAATGCCTAAATGATCAGAAGAGGTGCCTTTAATGGTTTGGAAGCCAAGACACTCGAACTCCGAAGAATGAAAAATGTAATCGATGGGAATTTGAGCTATCTTCATGAACGATGGGTAGGTAGCTGCTAACGATTTACGACTGTCGTACATGTTGGTATCGCCCTTGAATTTAATGATGTGTCGATCCCAGGGCACTGAATTGTAATCGCCTATGGCCAACTTCGGCCCCTCTCTTTCTTGTAAGTAGTTCGCCAACGCTGCAATGTGATGATTGCGTTGCCGGTAGCGCTCTACTGACCCAGGTGAGCGAGTATGGCTTGAAATAAAGTTAAACCGCACACCATGCACTTCAATGCTGCCACCTATGTTGGGGACTTCACCAGCATAAAATGCTTCCACTTCATGGAATGGGTGTTTAGAAAACACTGCCAACCCGTAACAATTGGTTTGACTTACCACCTTGAAGTAAGGATATTGGTGCTGTAGTGAAGTAGTAAGCGTTTCGGCCCACAGCGGGTCTACCTCTTGAAAAGAGAGTAAATCCGCATCACATTCCAGGGCTTTCTCAACAGTAGAAGCGTGATCCCTGTTGTATTTCAACACATTGAAATGCGCCACTTTTATGCCCTCGTATCCGGTAATATCTCCTTCGTTAAGCGTTAACACGGGGGGCATCATGGTGTTGATGATCAATACACTGACAATGCCTATTACCGAAGCTACCCACTTACGCTTTAAAGCATACCACATTGTAAGCAATCCAAAAGCACACATGATTTGAAAGGCAAATGACTTCACCAACATGAGCAAGTAATTCTCTGGATAATACTTAAACAGCAAGGCTGTGATAAAAATAAGGGCAACAATAATTTTATGAAGCTTGCGCATGATTAACGGTATGAGAGTTCGCTGAAAAAGTCGTTGTAATATTCTTTTGAAAGGTCGAAGTCGCTTAGCCCTCCCCTGATCTTCATCTCCATCAACTCATCATACACCCGTTGCTTGTCGTAACACCACGATTTCCAACCACTGGCTTCCCACTCATTAATGAATCGAGCCAATCGGTATTCGAGGTTGTAACGCGAACCATAATAGCTATAGGTGTCTTGAGTCAATTGGTTTTGCTCATACAAACGCACTAGGTTGGGCAGGTTAGTATCGTTCAACTCCATCAAATAATCAGTATCCAACACTTTATTTTTAGCCACTGCTTGTTGAATGTTGAAATTGGTAATCAACATGTTCCAATTCATGGCACAGCTCAATACCAACACCGCATAAAAACTCCAACCAGCAGTGCGGATAAGGAACCAGTTGGTTTTTAGTTTAGCAATCTTTATCAATGTAATGGCCAATCCAATTAAGGTGAGTGATAAGTATACATACACCCCAATGCGTTTATGGGTTAAGCTGAACTCATCGATGTACAATTGATTGCGATAAGCAGTGGCCACTACCAAAAACACATTTTGTAAAATCCAGATGTAAGCCAATACTTTAAGGGCCTTGTTTTTAGGGTAAAAATTCACCCTTCCCCTGAAATAATAGAGAATTACCCCAATAGCAATAATGATAGAAAAAATGAGTGCTCCCACTCCCTGATGCACCAAATCAGCATAGGTCATTCCTTCGGGCAAACCTGCCCCCAAAAACAGGTAGTTAACATCCACCACATTCAATCCAAGAATGAGTAAATTCAATAAGGAGAATAAGATGATTCCCGACTTGTTTTCGTTGGCCATACTCATCCATTTATCCATCAGGGTAGGTTCCTTGAGTCGAAGGTTGTTAGAAGCGTTTGTGTCCTTTTCTGAGAAGTAAGGGATGTTACGGTGGTACAAGAATCCATACATCACCAGCAAGCCAGTGAAAGTGAAGAACACCCAACCTACGGTAATAAAATCCAGGTTAATTTCTTTCGTAAGCTCATCAAACACAGGATTGGATGCTTTGTAAAGCAAGAAAAATAAGGTAACTACTAGCAAGGGAATAAGAATCAACAGCAACGTTTTTCCAAACGACTTTCCTTTTTGCATGGCTGGTGCCTCTCCCTCCTGCTGCGGTCGTTTGCTGGTGCGCTCCACCATATCTAAAATCATAAATATGAAGGAAGAAAGAAGAGAAAAAAGGGAAAAGAGTATGCCCACAAATACCGACGAACGCGGGGTGGTACTTACGCACGAAAGCAGTGCCAGCGATAATAAATTGGCGATAAAGGTAAGGTTGTTACCATACCATACAATGCATGCTGCAGTGAATGTGCTTCCCACTGCTGCAGCTACCCAGGTTTTTGACTTGAGTCGTTCAGGCTGTTTGAGGTACAATAAAAGTATAGCTGCCAGATTGAACAGCAAGAAATTAATGCCTGCCGACTGCTGATAAAAAAGGAAAGAGTATAAGGCTACTCCTATTACTAAGATCCAATCGTTCTTTTTCATACGAATTGTGTTTTATTGGTATTATGTGTTTTGGTTAATGTTGCTAGTTTTTTGATGTCCTTGTAAGTCACCCAAAGTGGGATGAATCCGAATACGCCAAACGAACAATCGATGAGCTGCCATAAAAAGGGAATGCCACGTATTGGGCCAGCAATAAGTGCTAAAGGAAATACCATGATACAGGCGATCATACCAAATTGAATGACCCAAATGTTACGCACAGGATCGCGCCATGGGCCTATAAAGGCTGTAGCAATAACAATATGGGCAAAGGCCAACCAATCGGTACCATAAGCCATAAATGGGTATTGCTCTGATACCTCCGCAATGGCAGTATGTACCATAACAATCCAGGTTTTCATCCAACCATCGCTCCACGAATCGGCCCAGGTACGCAGTAGTTCCAACTCCCACTCGAGCGGAAATGCTGTAATGCCGCTTAGCAATAAGAGGATCATGAACAAAGTAATCCACGTCCTAATTTTCCGTTGTAATCGTTGTGTTGCTTCCATCGTTTATCCTCCAAAAAACAGCCAAAACATGGATACTATCGCTCCTATACCATACACGTAGATCGCTGTAAATAACACCATTGTTACGATCATCCACCCCCCTACTGCTTTCAACCAAATGTTTTCCCATTTATCATTCATGACTTAGTTATATTTAAAAGTACTTTGAGTTACAAAGTGATTATGTAAAAAAATTTTATCCTCTTCCTCTCAGCAACTTCTCAAGCGCATCCAGATGATCGCTAAACGCTTTCTTGCCCTTTTTTGTAGCGGCATAAGAGGTATTGGGTTTCTTCCCCACAAATTGTTTTCGAATTTCTATGTATTCATTTTTTTCCAACGCAGCAATATGGCTGGCAAGATTACCATCGGTCAGCTCGAGCCGTTCTTTTAAGGTAGAATAATCCACCCAGTCGTCGACCATCAGAATAGACATGACCCCCAGCCTTACCCTACTCTCAAAAACTTTATTTAGTTGATGAATATTCATCGCTCATATTTAAAGTACATCATGGTGCCATAAACAATGTGCAACACCCCAAATCCCATGGCCCAAAATAACAACCCATAGTCCACGAAATAAAGGGAGATAAGTCCTAAAACAATCTCAGAAATGCCCAGGTAACGAATGTCGTTAAATGTATACTTGCTTGCATTGAGCAAAGCCAATCCATAAAATACCAGAGTAGCTGGTGCCACAAAAGCAATGCCTCCATGCTTCAATAAGATCAAACAAAAAATCCCACCAGTAGCCAGTGGGATGAATAAGTTAATGAGTAAGCGTTGTGCTGTTTTATCCCACATTTTCAACCCCGCCTTCCGCGCTTTTTTCCGTGTTAAAATAAAGCCTACCAACAGCGAAAGGAATAAAACGCTGAATGCATCGAGGAAAAAGAACGTATAAAAATCAAGTGGTAAACCAGTGGTACGTCCATCGGCATATTCGTAGTAACGCACATCCGAAAACACCCCTAAATTAAAATACACAAAGGCAGCAACTGCTCCCGCTAATGCGAATAAACCGGCAAATACGCCCGATAATCCGCTGAGTGAAATGAACCTGGAGGAACGCTCCATCAACGAGCGAATTTCCGAAAGGTTTTTGAGGTGTTCTTCCTGATTGGTCATAACGTAGGATTAAAAGTACTTTGAAATACAAAGTAAATATAAAAAAAAATATTTACAAACCATCCAACTGTAATTGGAGTATAAAATTTATGTCTTCTTACGGTACATTCATCTTATGATTTGCTCATTTAATCAAAAAATCTCAACGAATAACGAGAATAATGAGTACATTATTGTATCAAATTGCTTAATCATTATTGCTCTATGAAAAATTTTTTTACGTTGCTCGTACTCTCAGTACTTGCTGTCTCCTTAGGCTATGGCCAATGTTCTCTTTATGAAGTTCCATTAAACAACCGCATTAATCAGGCTACTGTTATTGTGGAAGGAAATGTGGTGGCTCAAAAATCGTTTTGGGACGATTTGCAACACAACATTTACACCGCTACTAAAATAGAGGTATATCGAGTGTTTAAAGGCAATGTTACTTCTCAATACATAGAAGTAATTACTCCTGGTGGCACTGTTGGGTTGCACAAAGAAGTGGTAGAACCCAGTTTGGAGTTAGAAGCTGGTCAAAAAGGGGTATTCTTTTTTAGGAATAACCAGGTAAGCCTGAACAGTATTCCATTTACCACAAGCTTACAATTAGAACCACTGGCCAGTGTTCAGGGCTTTGTGAAGTACGACTTTAACAGTGGAACGGCCAAAGATCCGTTTCATGAATACACCGATGTGGAAAACGATTTGCACCAGCGCATTACCAATGCACTCGGTACATCAGCAAATGTATTGCAGCCCTACAGTTTTGAACAAGAATACCTACAAAAGCAAAATACCCAGCGTGGTGGTACACCAAATATTACCAATTTTTCGCCAACCACGGTTACTGCCGGAACACAAACCCAAATCACCATCAATGGAAGTAACTTTGGGTCTACACAAGGCGGTGGCGTGGTACGTTTTGCCAATGCCGATGACGGAGGCGCAACAAACGTTGAGCCACTGGCAACAGAGTATGTTTCATGGAGCGATAACCAAATCGTTGTAGAAGTGACTCAGGATGCAGGTACTGGAACCATTCAGGTTGTTCAAGGAGGTACTGCTACAAGTGGTGCTACACTCACTATTTCTTATGCCGAATTGAATGCCATTTTCGATCAAGGTTCGGGCGATGAAGCCTGGCCAACCCAACACATCGATCGCAATGGCAACGGCGGTTATGTATGGCAAATGTTTACTGATTTTGACGCCAATACTGCTGCCAAAGAATCGTTTAACCGTGCCTTTGAAAGCTGGCGCTGTACCACAGGCATTTATTGGGAGATTGGAGCCACAACAACTACCGATATAGTGGCGAATGACGACATCAATATCATTCGTCATGATAATGGTGGAGAATTGCCCGGTGGTGTTTTAGGCCGTTGTACCAGCCGCTGGAGTGGATGCTTTGGCGGTGGTGGCACCGTAGATTGGTATGTGGAAGAGTTAGACATTGTGTTTGATGACGGCACCAATTGGCAATATGGCCCCACATTGCCAGGGCTTACCGAATATGATTTTGAAACGGTAGCTGTACACGAATTGGGTCATGGCCATCAATTGGGTCATGTCATTAATCCTGGTGCTATTATGCACTTTGCCATTGGCAATGGTTCTTCTAACCGTACGCTTGGAGTAAATGATATTGCAGGAGGTAATGACGTGCAAACCAGAAGTACTACCACTACAGTATGTGGTGAAACTGCTTTAAGCACATACAATTGTGGCAGTGCTCCCGTAGCCGATTTTTCTGCTTCTAGCACCACCATTTGTGAAGGGGGAAGCATCAACTTTACCGACTTGAGCACCAACACCCCTACTTCGTGGAGTTGGACATTTAATGGCGGCACCCCCAATTCATCTTCCGACCAAAACCCTGGCGGCATTGTTTTCAACACCGCAGGTACTTATACTATTGAATTAACTGCTACCAATGGCAGTGGCAACGATACAGAAACAAAAATAGGCTACATCACTGTGCATGATGCTCCCAATACTTCCGCCAGTCAAATTAATGCAAGTTGCAATGGTGCGAGCGATGGCAGCATCGACCTTACCGTAACTGGTGGCACTTCGCCTTATACTTTCTCATGGGCACACGGCCCTACCACAGAAGATGTTACTGGATTAGTAGCGGGCACTTACAATGTAACGGTAACCGATGCCAACACTTGTCAGGCCATGGCTGGGTTTACCATTACTGAGCCTGCAGCCATCGACTTAACCAATACCAGTTCTACTGATGAAACATGTGCTTTGAATGATGGAACTGCAACAGTAACACCAAGTGGCGGTACTTCACCTTACAGCTATTCGTGGAATACCATCCCAGTACAAACCAATGCTACTGCCACAGGACTGGCAGCAGGCACCTATACCGTTACTGTAATCGATGTAAGCGGCTGCTTTAATCAAACCAATGTTACGGTGAACTACAATTGCATTCCTGGCACAAAACTAAGAGCATTTGATTGTGGTTCTACCCTACCTACCTTCGACAAGTATTTTTATGCCGACAAGGTAACGGATGCCACTGCGTATGAATGGGAATTGACCGATACAGATGATCAATCGGTATACACCTATATCAATACCGTAAATCATTCGGCTTATATGAGTTTATTCTCAGGCACTACTTACGGCAAAACTTACGAAGTAAGGGTACGAGCACGGGTAGGCGGTGTATGGGGAAGCTATGGCGTAATGTGCTTCTTATCTACACCAGCAGCGACTGTGCAGAATACCAAGCTAAGAAACTTTGATTGCAACTCTACCCTATCTACCTTCGACCGTTATTTCTATTGCGATCCAATTACAGGGGCTACGGCTTATGAATTCCAATTGGTAGACCAGGATGACTTTCAAGTGTATACTTACATCAATACGGTGAATAACTCAGCACGTATGACCAATATTCCTGGTACTTCGTATGGCAAAACGTATGATGTGGCTGTACGTGCACAGGTAGGTGGTATATGGGGACAGTTCGACATTATTTGTCAGCTATCTACTCCAGCCTTCCCTACCACGCAGTTGCGTTCGGCTGATTGTAATACTACACTCAGTACTCCTTCACAAGTGTTTTATGCCCAAAAGATAACTGGTGCCAACAACTACGAATTTGAGTTCACCGATCAAGGTACATTAGCACAAGAAACGTATGTGAAAAACAACCCTTATCAAAGTATGCTGATTACCTTGTTAACCAACTGGGATTACGGTACTACTTACGACGTAAGGGTTCGTGCACAAATTGGCAGCGTATGGGGCAGCTTTGGCCCGGTATGTACCATCACCACCCCTACACAAAACTTCTGGGAACAAGGTGAAGAGTCGGCACATAAAAATTTGGTAGATAGCAATAATGATGCTATCCCTACCTCCATTACTTTGGCTCCTAACCCAAGTGATGGGAATAACGTGTTGCTCAAAATAGATCGCATTAAAAATGAATATTCTACCATTCAGATAGACGTTTATGACATATACGGCAAACAAGTATATGGCGAGTCGGTGGTGAATAGAGGTAGTGCGATGAGTGTAATGATGAATTTTAATGAAAAGCTTACCAGCGGCATTTATATCTTAAATACCACCATCAACGGCGAATCGATTTCGCAAAAGATGATTATTAAATAGATCAATTGATCCCTGTTATGAAATCCCGGCCTTGAAAGGCCGGGATTTTTTATGCATTGCTTTTTCCTTTTTGCACATTAAAAATTCATGCCGCTTCCACCGTAACCATCACTATCATCCGGCATATTTCTATATTTGATCATGTCTCCAATCTATGCACCTGGTGCAGGGTTATCGCATAATGGTTCTCCCGTATTATTAAAAGATGGTGGTAACGATGCTGCGGGCGCCAATAGTAGAGCATCCAAAAGAAGTCTTAGCATTGCTGGAAGAAACAGCTCTGGATGTGCTGGTGATAGAAAACTACCTGATGGAAAAGAAACCTTAACCAGCTTCAATATATATGGCTAACTGGTTGTAGCATGTTTTGCATAAATTGCTGAATACTATTTTCCAAATCGCCCGCTTTTAGTGCGTTAATGAAAGCGCTGCCAATGATTGCTCCGTTAGCCGATGTACATGCTTGTTGATAGGTGGTATGGTTAGCAATACCAAAACCAATGACCGTTGGATTGTTGAGCTGCATGGCTTTGATACGGTTGAAATAGGCCATTTGTTCTTGATCAAATCCTTTTTTTGCTCCTGTGGTACTTGAAGCACTTACCATGTATATAAACCCATTGGACAATACATCTATTTTTTGAATACGCTCCCTGGCCGTTTGTGGGGTAATGAGGAAAATATTTTCTAACCCGTAAGATTTAAAAACAGCTTGATAATGAGTTTCGTAAATAGCGATGGGTAGGTCGGGCAAAATTACCCCATCAATGCCTACCTCTTTGCATTTTTCACAAAATGCTTCCACACCATATTGTAGAATTGGGTTAAGGTATCCCATGATAATGAGAGGGAGCTTCACCTTTTTTCTTATGTCTTGTAGCTGTTCGAATAACAAGGCAGTGGTCATGCCGTTGTTGAGTGCTACTTCACTGCTTTGCTGTATCGTAGGGCCATCAGCCAGTGGGTCGGAAAAGGGCAGGCCTATTTCGATTAGATCAGCTCCATTGTTTTCGAGGTGCTCGATAATGGTTGCCGTATCGTTTAACGTTGGGTATCCGGCTGTAAAGTAAATGGACAATACCTCCTTTTTGGTTTCAAACAAATGCTTAATCCTATTCATCATTCATGTGTTTAAGGTAGGTTTGCATGTCTTTATCGCCCCTACCCGAAAGGTTCACTACAGTAACTTCATTGGGCTGCAATTGGAGCTGCGCTAATCCAGCAATAGCATGAGCCGACTCAAGCGCAGGAATAATGCCCTCCAATTGAGTAAGCATAAGCGCAGCTTGCAGCGCCTGCGCATCAGTAACACTAAGAAATTGAGCACGTCTGGTAGCAAATAAATGGGCATGTTGTGGGCCTACTCCGGGATAATCCAATCCAGCAGAAATAGAATAGGGCTCAACAATTTGTCCATCATCAGTTTGCATCAGCAAGGTGCTGCTGCCGTGGATAATCCCTGGTTTTCCAAGTTTACTGGTAGCTGCCGAATGGCCTGAATTGATGCCTTTGCCTGCAGCTTCCACGGCTACCAATTGCACTTCATTGTCGAGGTAATGATAAAAAGCACCAGCAGCATTACTCCCTCCTCCAACACATGCTACCACCCGATCGGGCTGATCGCTCCCTGTTTTTTCAAGCAGCTGTGCCTTTATCTCTTCGCTAATAACCGCTTGAAACTGTGTAACCATATCTGGGTATGGATGTGGACCAACTACTGAGCCAATAATGTAATGGGTATCTTCAGGGTGATTGATCCAATCGCGAATGGCTTCGTTAGTAGCATCTTTTAATGTTTGACTGCCACAAGTAGCAGCCACCACAGTAGCTCCCAACATTTTCATCCGTGCCACATTAGGGGCTTGTCGTTCTATATCTACCTTTCCCATATAAACTACACATTCCATTCCCATTAAGGCACATACAGTAGCAGTAGCTACCCCATGTTGTCCTGCCCCAGTTTCTGCAATGATGCGCTTTTTTCCCAGCTTTTTTGCCAGCAGTATTTGCCCTAATGTGTTATTGATTTTATGCGCTCCTGTATGGTTTAAATCTTCGCGCTTCAAAAAAATGGTGGTGTTATAATGTGCCGACAACCGCTGTGCTAAAAACAACGGAGTAGGGCGTCCTACATAATCTTTAAGCAGTTCTTTTAACTCTCGCTGGAAATCAGGTGCATTGATTATGGTGTGGTATTTCTCCTCCAATTCCTTCACATTGTGATACAACATTTCAGGAATGAATGCTCCACCAAAGTCGCCATAAAATCCTTTTTCGTTCACTTGATATTTCATAGTACCTCTATCAGTTGTGCTATTTTATCTACATCTTTTATTCCCGGGCTTACCTCGAAGCCACTGTTTACATCCAATCCATGAATGTTAAAATCATTGGCAATGGCTTTAACTGTTTCAAGATGGCGTAACGTTATGCCGCCACTTAAAAAGAATGGAGTGTTGCTTTGGTATTTCTTGAGCAAGCGCCAATCAAACACATGCCCATTGCCTCCTGGGTTTTTACCTTTGGTATCGAATAAGAAGAAATCGCAAAACGGAGCATAGTGTTCAGTAATGCTGAATTCAAATCGGTCGGAAACAGAAAACACTTTGATTAAGTGATGCCCTTGTTCCTTTAACCGAGCACAAAATTCAGGGCTTTCATTGCCGTGCAATTGCAAATAATCCAATTCAAATGTTACTTTTTTCTGTGCTATCAATGCCTCATCTGCGTTCACAAAAACGCCTACTTTTTTAGTGTTTCTTGCTGCCGGTACGGCAGGTAGTTCAATAACAAAACGCGGTGATTTAGGGTGAAAAATAAATCCCATATAATCCGGTTCCAATGCATTAATAGCAACAATGTTTGCCGCTTCTTTCATGCCACATACTTTAACTTTCATGCGATGCTTTTTGAATGATTGATGGTTGACACTAGTTGTTGACAAGCCAATCCAGGGTCATTGGTTTTCATAAACGTTTCTCCAATTAGAAAACCTCTATAGCCTGCTTGTTGCAATTGACGTATAGCCTCAGGATCACTAAGACCACTTTCCGAAATTTTCACACAATCGGTTGGAATAAGATCTGCTAGCAACAACGATTGATCAATATTAACCTCGAATGTTTTTAAGTTTCGATTGTTGACTCCTACCATATCAATATATGAATTGAGCGATTGCTGCAACTCCCTTTCTTCTCGCACCTCCAACAACACTTCCAGCCCCAACGATTTTGCTAACGCAGCTAACTGTTTGACTTCTGTGGGAGAAAGTATGGCTGCTATCAACAACAAAACATCTGCCCCCATGGCTTTTGTGGCTACCACCTGGTATTCGTTAATAATAAACTCCTTCCGCAGCAAAGGCAGTTGAACCGTAGCACGTGCTTGTGAAAAATCGGCAACTCCCCCTCCAAAGAAATACTGATCGGTAAGCACCGACATGCCAGCAGCGCCAGCAGTAGCATAGCCTCGAGCAACATCGTTAACCTGTGCTTTTAAATTGATGTTTTGCCGAGAAGGAGACTTTCGCTTAAACTCTGCAATAACACCCGGCACTGCCTCTAATTGTTGTTTCAATGAAATGGTAGGTACACTAAACAATGGTTGTTGCTCCAACTGTATTGTGGTAAGCTGTTGTTGTTGCAATACCACTTCTTTCTGTTTATGCATTACTATTTTGTCGAGTATATTCATGCGCGTTGTTTTACCAATTTGTTCAATACTTCCAGGGCTTTTTTCGACTCAAGCGACTCTCGTGCAATTTTAAATCCATCTTCAATGTTAAGTTCTGGATACATGCAATGGATCGCCATGGCTGCATTGGCACACACCACATTGTTTTGTACACGAGTGCCTTTGCCTTCAAGAATTTTGGTGAATATTTTAGCCGATGATTTAATGTCACTTCCTCCAACAATCTCTTCCTGTTTCACCATAGAAACACCAAAATCAGCCGGTCGGGTAAGCTTTTCTGTTTGGTTAGAAAATAGTTTAACTTCACCGGTAAGCGATACTTCATCGTAACCATCCAACGCATGTAAAATCACAAATTGTTTATCCGTCTGTTGATAGAGGTAATGATACAACCGTGCCAACTCGAGGTTAAATACCCCTACCAGCTGCTTTTGGGGGAATGAAGGGTTGACCATTGGACCTAACATGTTAAAAAAAGTACGCATCCCTAACTCCTTTCGGATAGGGCCTACATTTTTAAGTGCCGGATGAAACAGCGGGGCATGTAAAAAGCAAATGCCAGCCTCTTCGATGTGGCGTTCTAATTCCGATTGATCGGTTGTAAAGTTTACCCCGAGGTATTCTAACACGTTGGAAGAACCGCAGGTAGAAGATACTCCATAATTGCCATGCTTGGCCACCTTAATGCCCGCACCTGCTGTAACAAATGAAGCAAGGGTAGAAATATTAAAGGTGTTTTTGCCATCTCCTCCGGTACCACATAAATCAATGGGGTCGTATGCCGACAAATCAACAGGCAGGCACAATTCCAACAATGCATCTCTAAAGCCCTCCAGTTCAGTAACAGCTACCGTTCGCATCATGTATACGGTAAGAAAAGCCGCTATTTGACTTTGATTATATTCGCCCTTTGCAATGTTCATTAACACTGTTTTAGCCTCTTCTTTACTGAGGTGTTGATGGGCTGTTAATCGGGTTAAAATTTCTTTCATAATCACTTATTTATCCTAATCATTCACCCAATTGCTCAACATTGTTCTTCCATCAGGGGTAAGAATGGATTCCGGGTGAAATTGGAACCCTGCAACGTCGTATTCTTTGTGGCGTATGGCCATTACATTCCCAACTTCATCAAAGGCTGTAGCTTCCAGACAATCGGGCAAGTTGTTCGTTACATTCCACGAATGATATCGTCCAACAGCAACATTTTCGGGTAAGCCATTAAACAACTGTTCTTCATTCGTTAATTGAATGTTGGTAGCCACACCGTGAAATACCTTACTCAGGTTTGTTAGTTCGCCACCAAACACCTCAGCAATGGCCTGATGCCCCAGGCAAATACCAAGAATGCTTTTGGTTGATGCATAAGCCTCTATAATGGCCAATAGGTTTCCTGCCTCTACTGGAATACCAGGGCCGGGCGACAACATCACTTTCTCAAAAGCTGCTACTTCTTCTAACGTAACTTTATCGTTGCGCCTCACCGTTACTTCGGCACCCAATTCTTTTAGCAAGTGCACCAAATTGTAGGTAAAGGAATCGTAGTTATCGATGACTAATACTCTCATGATTTATTGGATATTGTTGGCCATTTCCAATGCTTTTTGCAAGGCTTCCAACTTGTTATATACTTCTTGTAATTCGTTTTCAGTATTCGATTCGGCCACAATACCTGCCCCCGCCTGGTAATGCAATCGATTGTCTTTGCTCAAGAATGACCGAATGATAATGGCATTATTGAAGTCTCCATTAAAATCCATGAAACCAATGCATCCCCCATAAAACGAGCGGTTTTCTTTTTCGTAGCGGTCAATCAATTGCATGGCCTTGTGCTTGGGTGCTCCACTCAATGTACCTGCAGGAAAAGTAGCTCCTACCAGGTTCATGGTTGGTGTGGCAACTTCTTTTTGGGCAGTAACTTTAGACACCAGGTGGATGACGTGCGAATAATATTGTACTTCTTTGTAAGTAGCTACTTTTACATTTTCGCCATGCCGACTTAAATCGTTACGCGCCAGGTCTACCAGCATCACATGCTCTGCATTTTCTTTCGGGTCGTTTGTGAGTTTCTCTGCCAAAACTGCATCAGCCTGATCATTTCCGGTACGCCTAAAAGTACCTGCAATAGGATGGATGGTTGCCTGATTATCCTTGACCACTAATTGAGCTTCGGGAGATGAACCAAAAATTTTAAAGCTGCCATAATCGAAGTAGAACAAATAAGGCGATGGATTAATGGAACGTAACGAACGATACACATTAAACTCATCGCCTTTAAAGGATTGAGAAAACCGGCGGGAGAGCACCATTTGAAACACATCGCCCCGGTAGCAATGCTGTTTTGCCAAATCGATGCCCTCCATAAATTCCTCATCGGTAAAATTGGAAGTTTCATCATTCCCTGCTTGAAAGTGATAAGAAGCATAAGCACGTGTATTGATGATTGCTGCTACTTCATCTAGATTATGCGCATTATCATACACATAGGAAAACAAAAAAGCTTCATTCTTAAAGTGGTTAATGGCAATGATATTGCTGAACACCGAATACAGCAACTCAGGTATTTGCAGGTCGTCTGTTTTTTGGGTGATGGTAATGTCTTCGAAATAACGCACCGCATCGTAACCGATATAGCCAAATAATCCATTATGAATAAACTCAAAAGGATTGGGTTCGGTGATGAAACATGCCGCAAAATTCGATACAGCTTGTGCTACTTGTGCCTGATCATCAATAGCTTCTACTACTTCCCTCCCATCGGGATAGGTCGTTTGGATTTGTTCGTTTTCTACTTTTATGCTGGCAATTGGATTAAAACAGATGTAGGAAAAACTATTCTCCTGCCCATGGTAATCAGAACTTTCGAGCAAAATGCTGTTGGGAAAACGGTCGCGTATCTTGAGGTAAATACTCACCGGTGTATGGGTATCAGCCAGTACTTTTTGGTAAGTTGTTTTAAGTTGATATTGTTTCATTTTTTGTGGTGTTTCTAAAATTTTTGGACAAAAAAAAGCGGCTTGTCGTTCGACAAGCCGCTTTGATATTTTGGTCAACATTTAATCAATAGCGCATCTTACAACAAGTTACGAGGTTCTTGTTGTGCCACCACCAATTTGTATTGAATGTTGTTGTTCTCATGTAATAGTATAACGACTACAAATGTAATTTATTTTCAAGCGAACGTGCAAGCGTTTATCCTAAATTTTTATGCTAAGTTTTCCCTTCCCCTTTAGGGGAAGTATTTTAAGCGGCCATAAAATATTTCCCATAAAAAACCCACCTTAATCATTAACAAGATGGGTTTTCAGAGCCTATCGACCCGGAGCGCCTGTTGTATTTAATTGGTAACAGTGATAATAATTGGTCCCAGCGGATGTACGATGCCATCGGCTCCTTTTCCTTTTATTTCGGTCAGGTATATTTTATCCCCGGGCTTCAATTTTTTGCGCACGTGTGAAATGATTTCTTGCACATTCCCTCCTCTAATTTTTCGATCTGGCATTGGCCTACCTCCTTTTTGAAAACCAATGCTACACGATACGATTCTTGGCGCAGGCAATTCAAACAAGAAGTCTTTGCCATAGGTAGCCTGTACGCGCATAATTTGCGCCAGGCTGTTCTTCTTACTCTTTGCCGACCCTGCCAATCCATTATTGGTAGAAGCAAATGGCTTAGGTAAATTTTTAATGCGGTATTCCATTTCTCCCATACGTCTGGTAGTACCATCTTGCATGGTGGCACTTACCACCACTTTTACCCTTCCTCGAGTGCTGTTAGATACCGTAGCATCGTAGGTACCATTGCCTGTTCTTCTTAAGCTTCCTCCAGTCATGCTTACCTTAACCCTACTTTCGGGCACTCCGGGAACTGAAACTGAAATGGGATTTTTAATGCCTTTGTACAATACATTCATTTTCGTAGCCGATACCGTTGCAGCTGGTCGTGCTACAATATATTCTGATTTGAATGGATGTCGCTCTACTTCTCCGGTAGGCAATGTTAAGTTGATGGTACCGCTGTACTCATGAATGCCTTCACGGTCGGTTTTTACCACATACTGCCCCATACCTTCTTCTACTGGTATTGTACCTGTTACATTATTTACTTCATTGTTTGCTCCTACATCTCCCAGCATGATTTGTGGAACTTGTGTTCGGCTGTATGCCGCCAAAAAAACTTCTGCTTTATACTCTTCACCCAACATGATGTAGTTGGATGGTGCTACTACTTTGGCCACTACCGTATCGAAAGGAATTTCCTTTTTCTTAAACGACTTAAAAAGTCTACTCACCACATCGTATTCTACATTTTTCACATCATTTTGCAGTTTCGACAACAATACTACTGATGCAGCCAGTGGAGTATGGTAAAAGTTATTCATCTCCCAATTCATAACTACATCATCTACCACTGCCCCTTCGGTTAGCAATTCAAAATCAAGAATGTAGCGATCTTCTTCATCCAATAAATTGGTGAGCTTCCCTTTATATTCATGCAGTTTTTCCTTCAACTCACGTGACAAGCCTGCCGATCCGTCTTCCGAGTCTCCAATCATAATGTTGGTAGGAGTATCGTAATCGTCTTTCTTGCTCACATACTCCAATCCAATGGTGTCAGCAACTGTAGGTTCTAACCCATCGGTTTCCATGATAAGTTTTACTTTAATGTCTTCGATATATTCTACCAGTTCCTTAGCATGTTGTCTTGCCTCTTGCGCTTTATTCCAGAAAGGAGTTACCTTTTCAGGGTCTACACTTTTGGCTTGATCAAAGCTGGTATAAAGGGCTTCGTTCTTGTCATTGAAGTTTTCGATGGTGCGCTCTAATCCGTTATTTACTAGCACAAATGCTTCTAAAATATCCTTAGAAACGTTAAGGGCCAATAATGCGGTAAGCACTAGATACATCATGCCGATCATCTTTTGCCTGGGTGATAATTTTGCTCCTGCCATGTCGTGTTATTTTAGGTTTGTATTTGGGTATAGCAATGCCTGTTCGAGTACATTCGAATTCATTACACATACTTTTATGTTTGTTGCTTGGTGCGTTAAGCGCCCGCCCATAGATCCCTTGCTATAAATCCAGGGCAGGCACCTAACTGTCTAAAAGAAGCCGTTCCGCAACTGGTTTCTACTACTATAATGCAGGAAATCGAAAAAGAAACAGCAATGCCGGAAATTATTCCTGCACTTGCTCAGTGGGATTGGTGTTGGTATTGTTTTGCTGCTGTTCTTCAGCTTCAGCCATCATCAATAAATACACGATGATGAGGATTAATACCAACCCTAAGAAAGCTTTGGGATCTTTGTACAAAGGTTTGGTAGGTGGCTTTGTTATACGGTCGTAATTGGCCGTAAGTTTACCAAAGTCTTTGTGCTGATTGATGTCTTGATCCGTCAACTGTTCCTCAACTGGGGCTTTATGTATTTTATACTCCCTCATTGGGTTTTACTGCGCTTTAATGTAATACTTTTTTTCAGTTTGTCGAGCACACGATACAGTCTTACCTTGGCATTCGCCTCAGTAATTTCAAGTATTTCTCCAATCTCCTTGAATGAATATTTTTCGAAAAAGCGTAATTCTACCAATTGTGATTGTTCAAGGGTTAATTCATTCATGGCCTCCAATAGTAATTGTTGGCTGCTTTCATCCGGTTGCTCCTCTATCTCATCTGCTAACAGATTGAAGTTATGCTCGGTAATCCGTACCTCTACTACCTTTTTTGCTTTGCGGTAGTGCATATTGACTTCATTTACTGCAATGCGATAAAGCCATGAAGAAAATGGAAAGCCTTGAAACTTATACTTATCAAGGTTCAACAATGCCTTCAAAAACACCTTTGATGTAATATCAGCGGTTAACTCCTTGTCAGATACTCGTTTAAAGATGAAAATGAAAATGGGTTTGTAATATTTATCGTACAGCGGTGCAAAGCGTTCGGGGTTGCTTTTAGCAGCCTCTATTTGCTGTGCTTCTTCTTTTAGTCGAGATGATTTACCGCTCTCCAATATCGAACTTTGTTTGTGCTACCAATGTAATGCAAAAGAGCAAAAAAGGAACACAACAGAAACAGTTTATTTACATTTTTTCCGGTTTGATAAAATATTGCCGCTTCAATAATGAATGTCCGGCCTCTTTTCGATCGATACTCAAATGATCTTGATGTTTGATGTCATCATCGTTTTTAAACTCAATGGAATAGATGATATCAGGACTAATGATGAGTAAAAATTCACCATTTTTATTGGGGCGGTATTTTCCATAAATATCGCCAGTAGCATTGTCGCATAAATACACTACTCCTTTATAATTTTTGGCAGCAGTTGAATCGTTGTACACCACCTTTACAGGAGTCAACAAATCGTCGTGTGAACGAAGATCTACCTGGTATAAATCAGTTCCACCTTCTGTATCTTTTTTTACGGCATCGAAATAACCAATGGTTCCTTCTTCGTTAATGGTAAAACTACGATCGTTGCGGGTAGAGTTAATGGGGTACCCCAGTGAAACCGGTTCATCCCAGGTGCCTGTTTTAGTAATAGTGCTTTTAAAAATGTCTGTTCCGCCAATTGATTGATGGCCATTGGAAGAGAAATACAACTCATTGCCATATGGGCTTAAGAATGGAGCATCTTCATCGTATTCGGTATTGATTGGCCCTCCAATATTTTGAGGCAACGACCATTCACCATTGCCCATTTTAATGATACGCCAAAGGTCCTTCCCCCCTATTCCTCCCGGGCGGTTCGAGGAAAAATAAATTACTCCACCTGCTGCACTAATGCCAGCTCCTGATTCCGCATGTTCTGAATTGACTTGATCGCTCAATTTTTGTGGTGTCCCCCAACCCTTGGAGTCATAATTCACAATGTATAAATCGCCCATTTCTATGCCTGAGGCACTGCGATTAAACAACATTGAATGGCCATCAAAAGTAACTCCTACCACCACTTCATTTTGAGGTGTATTGATTCCACCATACAATGCCTGAGGTGGACTCCAATCGCCATCTAAATCGTATGCAAAAAAGATGTCTAAATCACGCCTTTCTGCATAAGGGGTTCGGGAAGAAAAATAAAGATGACTGCGATCGCCAACAATGATAGGATGCAATTCGTTGCCACGAGTATTGATGTACTGACCAAGATTACTAATATTTACCTGGTGCGGTGTGCCAATGGCTTCTTTTGCATTGTGTGTCATCGACATGTACCAATCTACTTCTTCTACTGTTTTTTGCTTTTCGGGATGATCTTTGTACAAGCGATAATGCAACGATGCTTTCTTGAAGTTCATTTGTTCATGGTAGGCTCGTCCCAGGTAAAAAAGGGCTTCTACATGCTCGTTAACTTTTGCCAGGTTTAGGTAATTGATGGCACGATCGGTAGCACCAGGCAAATGCAGGTAGCAAAGCCCTAACTTATAATTAAGCTCTCCCCACTCAGGTTTGATGGTATACAACTCCTGGTACAGTTGAGTTGCCATTAAGTAATCGCCCTGTTCGAGTGCAAGATTGGCATTGGCCCAGGTAGCTTTTTGCGCTTTATTAAATCCTTTTTGCGCATACCCCATTGAGCTGCCAAATAGCAGTATTGCAATGATAATATACTTCATTCGAGAGTGACCTTCCTCAATCAATTACAAGTTTGGAAAGCAATTGATTGTTGTGTTGTTGATTCTATTCCTTGAATAATTTAGGCAATAATTATTACTTAAGAAAATTAATTCTATGCCATTTAGTAAGTTGTAAAAAAGAAGGGATTCACTGCCTTACAAGTTTTACAACAAGGCTTGAGCAATATCACTTTGGATATCGGCAATATGTTCCAGCCCTACCGAAACACGGATTAACCCAGGAGTGATGCCCGAAGCCAGTCGCTCTTCTTCTGTAAGTTTAGCATGTGTAGTAGAGGCCGGGTGCGTAACAATGGTACGCACATCACCAAGGTTAGCAGTAAGCGAACACATCTCGATGCGGTTTAAGAAGTCGCGGCCTTTTTCCAATCCTCCTTTTATTTCAAAAGTAACAATGCCTCCACCTGCACGCATTTGTTTTTGCGCAATAGCATATTGAGGGTGTGAAGGGAGAAAGGGATATTTTACTGATTCCACCTGTTGGTGGTTAGCTAAAAATTGAGCCAGTTGCAATGCATTTTCGGAATGACGATCCATGCGTACCGCTAGCGTTTCCAGGCTTTTAGAAAGCACCCATGCATTAAAAGGCGACAATGCTGGGCCTGTACTGCGCGAAAAGCCATACACCTCTTTTATCAACGCTTTCTTCCCTACAACTGCTCCTCCCAATACACGTCCTTGTCCATCGATGTATTTAGTAGCCGAATGCACTACAAGATCGGCACCAAACCGAATGGGTTGCTGTAGGTATGGGGTAGCAAAACAATTATCGACCACCAATATTAAGTGATGCTCTTTTGCAAATGCACCAAGCCATTCCAAATCTACCAGATCAACACCGGGATTGGTTGGAGTTTCAACGTACAAGAGCCTGGTGTTTTCTTGCACCAATGTCTTCCACGAACTGGTATCATTTAAATCAGCATAGGTATGAGTAATGTTCCATTTGGGCAAAATTTTCGTAAGCACAGTATGGGTAGAACCAAAGATAGATCGGCAAGAAAGAATATGGTCGCCACTTTTCAGCAGTGCACCAAAGGTGGCAAATACTGCCGCCATACCTGAAGCGGTAGCATAACCTGCTTCTGCCCCTTCCATTTTGCACAGCTTATCGATGAACTCATTGGAGTTGGGGTTGGTGAAGCGGCTGTATATGTTGCGTTCTACCTCATCGGCAAAAGCTGCACGCATTTCCTCAGCATCGTCGAATACAAAACTGGAGGTGAGGTACATAGGTACTGCATGTTCTTTGTGCTGTGTGGTTTCAGCTTGCGTTCTAATCGCTTCTGTTTCAAATTGCTTGCTCATAACTGTTCTCCGTTCAGGGTGATGGTATAATCGATGGTCGCTGTTTTTTCAAGCGTTTTGGCTACCGAGCAGTATTTGTCCATCGAAAGGCTAACTGCCCTTTCTACTTTTGCCCGATTTAATGCGGCACCATCAATCTTAAAGTGTACTTTAATCTTTTCAAACAGATTGGGCTCGTGCCCTTCCTGCCGGTCTCCCTCAATTTCCATGCTGATGTCTTCCACCTCTTGTCGTTGGCGTTTTAATATTAAAACAATGTCGATACCACTACATCCTCCTAGCGCCATGAGTAGCATTTGCATCGGGCGAACTCCCTTATTTTCGCCACCGATGGATGGTGCTGCATCCATTTGTACGGTATTGCCGTCTTGGTTCACTGCCTCAAAATGATACGCATTGTTCAACTGTTTTAATGCTACTTTCATAGGAATCTTTTTTGGGTTAAAGCACTAGGGCAAAGATAGAATCTTTCTCATCACAGAGTAGTTATTGAGCTGCCCAACAGCTTTAAATTTTCTTAGTTTTGCCGCACGATAAAGTACCAATGTCATCGCTTCAAACATATCGTTTACCCGCCCCTTTTGCGTTAGAATTGGGTGGCGAGCTTCCTGAACTGGAAATCGCTTACCATACCTATGGAGCATTGAATGCTGAGAAAAATAATGTAGTATGGGTATTTCATGCTCTCACTGCAAGTGCAGATGCAGCAGATTGGTGGAGCGGGTTAGTAGGAGAAGGCAAATTATTAGACCCTTCAACGTATTTCATTGTTTGTGCCAATATCCTGGGTTCGTGCTATGGTAGTTCAGGACCGTTATCCATCAACCCCAAAACAGGTGAACCTTATTTTGCCAGTTTTCCTCAGGTTACGATTCGCGACATGGTACAAGCCCATGCATTGTTGCAACAGCACCTGGGCATCACTTCCATCTACCTGGGTATTGGGGGTTCAATGGGTGGTTATCAATTGTTGGAATGGACGTTGAAGGCTCCTGAATTGTTTGAGCATATTGTATTGCCCGTTACCAGTGCCAAAGAATCGGCCTGGAGCATTGCTATACATACTACCCAGCGTAAGGCCATTGAAACCGATGCTACCTGGAAAGATCCTTCACCAAATGCTGGCAGAGAAGGGTTGATTGCCTGTAGGGGTATTGGTATGCTTACCTATCGCAACTATGCTACTTTTGTAAATACTCAAACCGATCACGACGATCGCATCGATCACTTTAGTGCTTCTTCTTATTTACAATACCAGGGGGAGAAATTAGCCGATCGCTTTCATGCTTATGCCTATTGGCTATTGACCAAAGCCATGGATAGTCATAACATTGCCCGCAATAGGAACTCTACCATTGAAGCGTTGCTTGAAAGCATTACTGCTCGTGCTTTAGTACTAGGCATTACCAGCGATATTTTATGCCCTACGGCCGAACAAAAACATTTAGCACAACATTTGGCCAATGCTACGTATTACGAAATGGATTCACCCTATGGCCATGATGGCTTTTTGATTGAGTTTGAGCAAATGACCGCTTTAATCACTCAATTCCTGAACAATTAATTACGTATAAGCTTAAACTCTACCCTTCTATTCAAACGACGACCTTCAGGGTTATCGCTACCGTTTTCAAGTTGATTAGGGGCTACAGGATCAGATTCACCGAGTCCCAGCATAGTGATGCGTTCATGGGCTATTCCTTTACCCTTTAAGTATTCCATTACTGTTTTTGCTCGTCGCTTAGATAGATTCAAGTTATACCTCTGCTCCCCCTTCCCATCAGTATGACCAATAACTTCTGTATGGTATTGTTGGTTATTTTTTAAGAAGTTGCTAAAAGCATCTAACTCTTGTTTAAAGCTGTTAAGAATAGAGCTCCCATTAAAATCAAACAACAATACCAAGCTGGGAATAGAATCATTGTGAGTGGTAACATTAACAATTCTTTCGATCTCTTTTTCGTTCTCAATGTTGTTCAGCACCACATCTTTCACGTTAGAAAATTTGCTGCGTTCTAAAAGCTCTCCTTCAGCAAGAGAAGCCGTTACTATTTTTCCATCTTTCAAGTAGGAAATGGTAGCATTGGGAGGAAAATCGAATCGCAAAGTTGAATCAGTGCTCATCAATAATGCTAACGAATCCTCAGTGATGTAGAACTTGACGTCAGTCATCTTTTCATAGTTTTGATGCTCCTCCAGGTTTTTCAAGTATTCTGAGTAAGGGTGGTTTTTATCGTAAAGCATTTTCAATGTGTCAGCTGCCATTTCTCCTTCAACATCGAAAAAGGCATTGTGTACCGTAATTTGCTGACCGATGATATTTCCTTCAGCATCGTACAGGTAAACATGGTGGATTTCCTGATAAAGTTGAAAGTAGGTCCGCTGCTCAGGAATAGTGAATTTCTTCCGATAGGGCAAAAAGCCTGATGTCTCCACCAACATATCATATTCCTTTCCATGTGCCACCAACAACAAGTAGTCGCCAGTAACCGAATCTGATTCATGCTCGGCCAGGGCAATGCTTTTGGCATTGAGCAAGGTGATTTGCGAATAAGCTGGCACTAAAGAATCGCCCTCCAATACAAGGCCTTTGATTTCAGCCAACGGGTTACGTTCATTGGCAAAAGTAAGTCGATACAGGTCCATGCCTCCATAACCATCCAGGTTGTCTGACGAATAATAGGCTCGATTGTATCGAGGGGTCATCACAAAAAAGATATCATCGGCTGGTGTGTTTACCGGGAACCCCATATTCATGGGAGCATGCCATTTTCCATTTTCGAAATGCGTTTTAAACACATCGTATCCGCCCATGCTCGAATGCCCTTTTGAGGAAAAATAAAGTGTTTTGCCATTAGGGTCGACGTAAGGGGCATCTTCATCGTAAGGGGTATTTACGCTTGGCCCAAGGTTTTCCATAGACGACCATGTGCCATCGGGTAATCTTTCAGAACGGTATAAATCAAGCCCTCCAAAACCACCTTCCTTATCGCTTACGATAAACATAACTTGTTCGTCTAATGAAATGGCTACACTGGGCTCGTAGGCTTTAGAATTAACTTCTTTACCCAATCGTTCGGCTTTGCTCCAGGTAGTATCTTCTCGTTTCGATTTCCAAACATCAAAGTCATGATAAAAGTAAAGGTGTTCTCCATCGGGAGAAAGTTGAATAGCGCCTTCATGCCCACTGGAATTAATATTTTCTCCCATGGGTTTAGGCATTGAGTATTGGAATGGGGTTACTAATGAAAAAAAGCCTGCACGATTAGATGCGGTATCAAAACGACTTGGGTCAAAGATGCTTCCTTCCAGTAATCTTGCTCGATATATGTCTTCATAATAATCACCATCAGGCGATATTTTATTGCCTTTAACACCAGGTTTTCGGCCAGTGTATATCAATTCTTTTTCATCTACTGAAATAACCGGAGCATATTCTGCAAATTCGGTGTTGATTTCTTCACCCAGGTTTTCGATGATGACTTCCCTGGGGTTCTCCAGCATTATTTTTCCATAGCTACAACGCTCAATTTCGTAATCGATGGCGCTGGTTAATGTTGCCAACAATTGTTGGTCTTGAATGTTATCATGTATTACTCCTTCCTTGAAACGGTGGTATTCTTCAATAGCGCGGTCGAAATCATATTTTAAGTGGTAGAGTTGTGCCAGGTAGTAACGGGCTTCATTAAGGGTATCGGCTTGTTGCAAACAACGCTCCAGGTAATCAATACCATCCTCACGTCGATCGGCCAAATGGTAATAACATACCCCAATTCGATAATCGATCATGGGGTTTTGATCTACACTATCCAATTGTAGATATAATGGCAATGCCTTAGTGTATTCTTCCTTTTGAAAGTGGTTTTCAGCTTGTCGCTGTACTTTTCTTTCTTCAGTTCCTTTTCCTGCAAAGGAAGAATACCAAAAAACAAGACCCAGTAGTATACCGGCAATCCTTTTAAATATCATTGGTTCAAACCTCTGGTGCAAGATATAAATTACGGAATTAGAATGGAATAGTTCCAAAAAAAACGATGGTTGAACAGTATCTTTCCACTAGTGGAACATTCCTATGATTGAATGTGTTTCAATGCTTCTCTTTTACTAAGTGGTGCCAATGCATGTTTCGCAACAAAATTGATGACATATTGCGGGTTGGTTTTGGCATATTCGCGCAGTGCCCAACCAATAGCTTTCTGCAAAAAGAATTCGGAAGAGGTATGGCATTGTAGGATGAAGCGTGTTAGTAATTTGGTATTGGTATCGGCCTTGTATTTCAGTTGAAACAAAATGCAGCTGCGTTGCAACCACATATTGCCAGAAGCCATCCATCGATTGGTAATTGATTCAATTTGTGATGGAAATTGTTGAAAGTAGTGCCCCACAAGCTTGGAAGCCAGCAGGTCGACCGTATCCCACCACGATTTATTTACGATTAAATGTTCGAGCAGATGTATATGGTGCCGCTCCATTTGCCGTTTTCTCTTCTCCAATAAATCCATGGCGAAGTATTGAAATTCGCGCTCCGGCAGTTCCCATAGTTTTTTTACAATGGCTTCACATTCATTCATTGCAGGGAGGTTGATTTTATTCAATGCTTCTTTGCTCAACACCTTGCGCTCTGGTGACTTAATGCCTAAAAACTCAAAATGATGTTTCATGTAGGCTTTCATACCCATTGCGTTGGAAGCATTGGCATGTGCCCTAAAGCGTGTTTTAATGGAAGCAACATAATTCATTGAAAACGATAACCTATAGCAATGCCGGCACCGGTACCCCAATTGCCTTTTCTACCATATAGCTTTTTATATTCTCCGTAAGGGGCTACTACAAAATCGCCTAGAATTAAGTTGCCCTTAGCTCCTGCACTTCCCCCCAGCCAGGTATCACGACCACCCACCCCTTCTTCTCTTATCCATTCCAGCCCCAGCGGATTGATGTATGGTGATACCGCCAAGTGATCGTTTACCCGAAGGTGAAAGCTTACTCCTTCGGGTACCAGGGCTAATGCAATGCCAGAAATGATACCCCATCCGGTTAGCTTGTTTTCTACTTCTGTATCACCATTATTGGCTGTAGTAAAAGCAATGAACAGCATAATGGCAGAAGCCGGTGCCGCAGCAGGAACATGAGCATAACGTTCGCCCAATCTAAAACTGTAGTTAAGACTCACATTGTCGTCTACAAAATATTGCATGTCTAACCCATAGCTGGTTTTCAATGCGAAGTCGTTGTAATTGGTTTCGGCAGCAGTAGCAGAAAGTACAAAATCGCCTTGTTCAAATTGCGCTATTGATGTAAACGGACACCACATAACAAAAAGCAATATTATGGTTGTTGAGAGGTGCTTCATTCGGTTACCAATGCAATTTTCAAGTGATGCTCTTTGGCAATCGTCATGGCCAGTGTCACTTTCTCCACAGGTACTGTTCGGTCTGCTTTCAGTTTTATCAATGTATTTTCATTGGTTGCTTTGATTAACTGGTCTTCCAGTTCTTCTTCCAATAATTCTTCGCCATTGAGGTGCCAGGTCAGGTCTTTTGTAACGATCAATTCTACAGTGCTTTGTTCTTGCGATGTTTTTGCCTCAGGAAGATCAACCGTAATGGGTACCGATACCATGGCATTGTTAATCATGGCCTCTAGCTTTTGTTGGGTATGGAAGGTATAGTACAAGCTTGTTATGGCCAATAACATGGCCACCACTGCCATTGTAACAAGTGCTTTTTGATTCATACTTCAAGATATAAATTATTGATGGTTTTGCCCGAAATTAACCCCACATCTTTATTGATGTAGTATACATAGCTTTTTGTTAATGAAAGCGGTAGCCGGCAGATACACCAACTCCAATGCCTGGATTATCGTAATTGCCATAGAGCATTTTGTACTCCCCATAAGGGGCTATTACAAAATCGCCTAACAAAAAGTTGACTTTGGTTCCTGCACTCCCTGTTAACCAGGTATCGCGGCCACCTGCATTGGCATTTTTAATCCATTCAAAGCCCAAAGGGTTGATGTAAGGAGAAATCACTACGTTTTGATTGACGTTGGCATGAAAGCTTACTCCTTCTGGAAGCAACGCTGCCAGTAAACCTCCTGCTACAAATAATCCACCACTGCCATCGTTTGCTGATGCCACCGCCATAACTAGGGCCACTACAGCTACTGGTGCCCCAGCGGGCAGGTGCACATAACGTTCACCAAATTTAAGGTTGTAGTTCAAGCTTACATGATCAGAAACAAAGTATTGCAAGTCCAACCCATAAGCATTCCTGGGAGTAAAACTGTCGTATTCTATTTGCGCTCCGGTGGCAGAAAGCACGAAATTTTTCTTTTCAAATTGAGCACTTGATATAAGAGGTAGCCACAAGATGAGCGCCAACGATAAGTATTTTACAAAGTGATTCATTTTTCAATGTAATGAATTATTGATGTCTTTCCTTCAAAATCCGTTCCACATCTTTTAGTGCATATCCTTTGGCGGCAAGCAATACCAGGTAGTGGTACATCAGGTCGGCTGCTTCGTTTAAAAACAAGTTTTCATTATTGTCTTTGGCTTCAATCACTAATTCTACTGCTTCTTCCCCTACTTTCTGTGCCACCTTATTGATGCCCTTTGCGAACAGTTGTGAGGTATACGATGCCTTTGTGGGTTGATCTTTTCGTTGTTGAATGACCTGCTGCAGGTGCGTTAAAAAATTACCCCCTTCATTTACCTCTCCCCAGCAAGTATCGGTACCGGTATGGCAAACCGGCCCGGTAGGGTTTACCTTAATGAGTAATGCATCATTGTCGCAATCGTTGCTGATGTTAACCACCTGCAAAAAGTTGCCCGATGTTTCTCCCTTGGTCCACAGTCGTTGTTTTGACCGGCTGTAGAAAGTTACTTTGCCCTCTGTATTCGTTTGTTTCCATGCTGCTTCATTCATGTACCCCAACATCAATACTTTGTTGGTGGTATTGTCTTGTATAATGGCTGGCACAAGGCCATCGCCTTTGGCGAAATCAGGTGTCATCTTACAGGAATATTTTGTTCGCTTAGATACGCTTTTAGTGTTTTTATTTCGATCTCTTTAAAGTGAAAGATGCTAGCAGCCAATGCAGCATCAGCTTTTCCGGCAGTAAAAGTGTCTTTGAAATGCTCCACAGTTCCTGCACCACCCGAGGCAATGACAGGAATGTTTACTGCTTCCGACACTTGCGCGAGGGCTTCATTGGCAAATCCGTTTTTTGTACCATCGTGATCCATGGAGGTGAACAGGATTTCCCCTGCTCCACGTTGAGCTACTTCTACCGCCCAGTCCATCAAATTAATGTCGGTGGGTACTCTGCCACCATTCAGGTGAACTTTCCAGGTACCTTTAATGTTTTTTGCATCAATGGCCACTACTACACACTGGCTGCCAAACTGCTCTGCAATTTCAGTGATGAGCTCGGGGCGCTTTACAGCGGCTGAGTTGATGGAAATTTTATCGGCACCAGACCCCAACAGCAAACGCACATCTTCTACCGAGCCTATGCCTCCGCCCACAGTAAACGGAATGTTTAAGTTTTGTGCAATACGTTGTACCAATGCTACCAGTGTTTTGCGTTTTTCGTTGGTAGCAGTAATGTCTAAAAACACCAGCTCATCTGCTCCTTGCTCCGCGTACAGTTTACCCAACTCAACCGGGTCACCAGCATCGCGAAGGTTTACAAAGTTGACTCCTTTAACCGTGCGGCCATCTTTGATGTCTAAGCAAGGAATAATACGTCGGGTTAGCATGCTACATATTTTTTAGCAAGTTCTTCTAAATTGATGTTGCCTTCATAAATGGCTTTCCCAATAATGACTCCTGCACAACCAATTGCTTCCAACCGCTCTACATCTTCCATGGTAGTTACCCCCCCACTCGCAATGAGGTGAATATTGGGCGTACGTTTCAATATGTTTTCGTACATGGCAAAGGCAGGGCCTTCCAGGGCACCGTCTTTGGAGATATCAGTGCTGATTACATGTTGCACTCCTCTACCGGTATATTCCTCGATCAATTCGTAAAGGTTGAGGGCGGTATTTTCTTTCCAACCATTAATGGCTACGTAGTCGTTCAAAGCATCGGCACCTAAAATGATTTTATCAGCTCCCCAACGTTCCAGCCACTCAAAAAACAACAGGTCATCTTTTACAGCAATGCTACCTCCGGTTATTTGGCTCACCCCACTGTTAAACGCTACTTCCACATCAGCGGTAGATTTTAATCCGCCCCCAAAGTCGATGGTGAGGTTGGTGGCATTGGCAATGCCCTCAATCACCTGATAATTGACAATGTGATTGGCAATGGCTCCGTCAAGGTCCACCAAGTGCAGGTGCGTCATGCCCTCTCCTTCAAAGCGTTTAGCTACTTCTATTGGATTCTCATCATAAATCTTTTTTTGGCTGTAATCACCGTGTTTTAAACGCACACACCTGCCTTCTATAATGTCTATTGCTGGTCGTATTTCCATGGTTATAGGGTTAGAAAATTTTGTAATATACGCTCGCCCACTTCCCCACTTTTCTCTGGGTGAAATTGAACGGCATAAAAGTTATCTTTTTCAAGAGCAGCACTAAAAGGTGCCATGTAGTTGCAAACACTTGCGGTAGTTTCGTGCAGTGCTACGTAGTAGCCATGCACAAAGTACACATAGGCATTGTTGTTCAATCCTTCCCATAAACGTCCTTTGTATTGATCAATACTGTTCCATCCTACGTGGGGCACTTTTAATTCGTTTCCTGGGAATTTCTTTACCTCGGTATCAAATATGCTCAGGCAAGGTGTTTGCCCTTCTTCCGACGAGCTGCACATCAACTGCATGCCTAAGCAAATGCCCAACACCGGTTGCTGCAACGTGGGAATAAATTGATCCAGCTCCAACTCTTGCAAGCATCGCATAGCCGAACCTGCTTCACCAACACCGGGCATCAATACTTTATCGGCAGCAGCAATTTCTTCTTTGTTGCTGGTAAGCACAGGGGTTACCCCCAACCGATTAAGTGCATAGGTTACCGACTGAATATTGCCGCGCTTATAATCTACAATAGCAATGTTCATAATACTCCTTTGGTAGAGGGCAATTGATTGTTGCCCACTTCTCGTTTTATGGCCATTTTAATGGCTTTGGCAAATGCTTTAAAGATGGCTTCGATCTTGTGATGTTCGTTTACCCCTTCGGCCTTTATGTTCAAATTGCAACGCGCTGCATCAGTAAATGATTTGAAGAAATGGAAGAACATTTCAGTAGGCATTTTCCCTACCATTTCACGGTTAAACTCTGCCTCCCATTCTATCCAGTTTCTTCCGCCAAAATCGATGGCCACTTGTGCCAAACAATCGTCCATGGGCAAACAAAACCCATAGCGTTCAATGCCCAACTTATTGCCCAACGCTTCAGCAAACACTTCTCCCAAAGCAATGGCTGTATCTTCAATGGTGTGGTGTTCGTCTACTTCTAAATCGCCTACCACACGCACAGCAAGGTTTACCCCCGAGTGCCGTGCAATTTGATCGATCATGTGATCGAAAAACTTAATGCCAGTATCGACCTCAGCCTTGCCTTCTCCATCCAAATTCAAGCTAATATTTATATCGGTTTCTTTGGTGGTGCGCTGTACCGAAGCGGTGCGATCCGATTGTTTTAACAATTGGTAAATGGATTTCCAATTGTCGGTTTCCAATACGCATGTAGTTTCTAACTCTGCATCCAAAGGTGTTGTTCCTCCATTAATAAGGATGCCTTTTGCTCCCAGGTTTTTCGCAAACTGAAGGTCGGTATACCGGTCGCCAATCACAAAGGAGTTGGCCAGGTCGTAATTGCTACTAAGGTATGCTCCCATCATTCCTATGCCGGGCTTTCGGTTGGGGGAGTTATCGGCTGGAAAAGATCGATCCACCAATACTTCGCTGAATTCTACCCCTTCATTTTTAAAGGCTTGCAATACCTTAATGTGGGCAGGCCAAAAAGTGTCTTCAGGAAAAGATTCGGTGCCCAAGCCATCCTGGTTGGTAACCATAACCAATTCGTAGTCCAACTCTTCTGCAATAGCAGATAAGTATCGGAATACTCCCGGAATAAATTCGAGCTTTTCCAACGAGTCGAGTTGGTAGTCGATGGGAGGTTCTACCACCAGCGTTCCATCGCGATCTATGAACAATACCTTTTTCATTGTATTCCCTTTAAAGCGGTAATGAGTTCCATGTTTTCTTCGAGCGTGCCAATGGTAATGCGCAAGCAATTATCGCACAGTACTACATTAGAACGATCGCGCACAATGATTTTCTGTTCCATCAAATTGTTGTACACCTTTTTTGCTCCAGCTACTTTCACCAACAAGAAGTTGGCATCTGATGGGTATATTTTTTCTACCACCGGACAAGTAAGCAACAGTTCTTCTACCAACGCTCGTTGCTCAAGAATAAGTTTCACCCAATCGTTTTTTTGCTCGTTGTTGTTGATGGCTTCTAGCGCAATGCGCTGTGTAATGCCATTGATGTTGTAAGGTGGTTTTACTTTGTTGAGCAGCGCCACAATTTCGGGCGATGCAAAAGCCGCTCCCAATCGCAAGGCAGCCAAGCCCCACGCTTTCGAAAAGGTATTGAGTACAATGAGGTTAGGGTACTGACTCAACAAAGATGAGGCTTTGGGCTTGTTCGAAAAGTCGGCATAAGCCTCATCCACCACCACAATGCCTTCGAAGTTTTCCAATAAAAACTCCAACTTTACCGGGCTAATGCTATTGCCAGTAGGGTTGTTGGGCGAGCAAATAAAAAGAAGCTTACACCCTACCACATCGTTTTCAAAAATGCCTGCGGTATCGGGTTGAAAATCTTCTTTCAAAGGCACTTCGATGGTGGCTACATTGTTGATGGCAGCACTTACTTTAAACATGCCATAGGTGGGGGGCAACAACATGGCTTTGTCTTTCCCTGGCTCACAAAAAATACGAAAGATCAAGTCGATGGCTTCGTCGCTTCCATTGCCTAAAAAGATGCTTTCTTCAGGAATACCTCGCAGCTCAGCAATGGCCGTCTTCAATGCTTTTTGGTAAGGATCGGGATAGCGATTGAGCCCGGTATTGAATGGGCTTTCGTTGGCATCTAAAAAGATGTTGGCTTCTCCACTAAACTCATCGCGTGCCGATGCGTAGGCTTCCATTTCAAGGATGTTGGGTCGTACTAATTGGTTGAGATCAAATGCTTCCATGTTGTTGTTATAAAGCTGTTAGTTTTTGCAACCGAATACTCACTGCATTTTTGTGCGCCATCAGTTGTTCTGCTTCCGCCATCTGTTCAATCACCGGGCCTAAGTCCAACAGTCCTTCACGGCTGATTTTTTGAAAGGTGATTTTTTTCAAATAGCTGTCTAAAGATACACCACTGTATGCTTTTGCAAAACCATTGGTAGGTAAAGTGTGGTTAGTGCCCGAGGCATAGTCGCCAGCCGACTCTGGTGTATAGTTGCCCAAAAATACGGAACCCGCATTTTTGATGGCATCAACATATTGCTCTGCATTGCTTACCGCTACAATGAGGTGTTCGGGCGCATAAGCGTTGATCATGTCTAACACCAACCCATTGCTTTCCAATACAAAAGCCTTGCTGTTTTCCAACGCTCGTTGGGCAATGGCTTTGCGTGGCAATGCATCCAACTGTTCGGCTACCGCTTCATTTACAGTGGTTACCAGTTGCGCTTCGGTGGTCACTAAAATCACCTGGCTATCGCCTCCGTGTTCTGCTTGCGACAGCAGGTCGGCCGCTATGAATTCAGGATCGGCCGTAGCATCGGCCCACACCATTACTTCCGATGGTCCGGCAGGCATATCGATGGCAATTCCTTCTTTGTTGATGAGCTGCTTGGCTGCAGTAACATACTGGTTGCCCGGACCAAAAATTTTATACACCTGTGGCACTGATGCTGTGCCGTAAGCCATCGCTCCAATGGCTTGTATGCCTCCAGCTTTTACCACTTTGCTAATGCCCACAAGCTGTGCTGCATATAAAATTACGGGGTTTACCTTTCCATCTTTACCGGGAGGGGTGCACAAAACAATTTCATCGCAACCCGCCAATTGTGCAGGCACCCCAAGCATAAGCACGGTAGAAAACAACGGAGCTGTTCCCCCTGGAATGTATAGCCCAACCTTTTCGATGGGCACACTTTTGCGCCAGCATTCCACTCCTTTGCTGATTTCAATGCGCAGCTCTGACTCTTGCTGTGCTGCGTGAAACTTTTCGATGTTGTTTTTGGCAACGGCAATGGCTTGCTTCAAGTCATTACTCACTTGATCTCCTGCCTTTTCTAATTCTTCCTGCGTTACCAACAGGTTATCCACCGTTACCCGATCAAAGTGTTTGGTGTATTTCTTTACCGCCTTATCGCCTGAGCTACGTACTTCTTCCAATACCATGGCAACCGTAGCTTCTAGTTGTTTCATGGCTTGTACCGGCCGCTGTAGCAATGATGGCCAGGTACTTTTTTCGGGGTTGTTGTATTGTTTCATGGTTTTAATGTTGAACCGTTATACGACCATTTTTTCGATGGGCACTACTAAAATGCCTTGTGCCCCTTCCTCTTTCAGTTGATCAATGATTTCCCAAAACTGGTTTTCGCCAATTACCGAGTGGATAGAGCTCCACCCTTCATCGCGCAACGGCAGCACTGTGGGGCTTTTCATGCCGGGAAGGATGCTAGAGATGGCCTCCACTTTTTCGTTGGGAGCGTTGAGCAGGATGTAGCGGTTTTGTCGTGCTTTGTTGACCGCGCGAATGCGAAACAATAGCTTATCGAGGATTTGTTGAACGGATGCTGTTATGTTGGGGTTGGCCACCAATACTGATTGCGAGCGCAACACTTCTTCTACCTCTTCCAATCCGTTGGTAAACAAGGTGCTGCCCGAACTTACCAGGTCGCACACCGCATCGGCCAGCCCAATGCCTGGAGCAATCTCTACCGAGCCGCTAATGTTGTGAATTTCGGCATCAATGCCTTGACTTTGTAAGAAGTTGTTGAGCGTGTTGGGATAAGAAGTAGCAATTTTTTTATTGTTGAACCAGTTCAATCCGGTATAGGTTTCGTTTTTAGGAATGGCCAACGATAGCCTGCATTTCGCAAAGCCCAGCGGTTCAATAACGTTGATGTTTTTTTGCTTTTCTACCACCACATTTTCGCCCAGAATGGCAATGTCGGCCACCCCATCTTCTACGTATTGAGGAATGTCGGAGTTGCGTAGGTAAAGCACCTCTACCGGAAAGTTAGAAGCTTGTGCCTTCAATTGATTTTTCCCGTTATCGATTGCAATGCCACATTCTTTCAAGAGCTTCAACGACCCTTCGTTGAGTCGACCTGATTTCTGTACTGCAATTTTTAATTTTTTCATGGTTGTTAAAGTGTGTAAACAAAAAAAGGGCTTGCCGAATGGCAAGCCCTTTTATGAATTGTATATCGTTTAAATTACATCATACCGCTTCCATTCACTCGGTGGAGTGTTGAATGAAAATGATGATGCAATTGATAGTTCATACGTGTTCGTTGTTGGCAACAAAGGTAGGGAATTAATTTTCAGTTTTGCAAAAAGTTTTTTTAATGACCCACTCCCCCAATCAACACAACGCCTTAAAAACCAATTAATTACATCCATTTAACTGACATTAAGTTAATAACTATAGCCAATCTGACTTTTCGGTGAGCAAGGGTTGTTGTGCTTTCAGTAACAGCTACTCCCCTCATTGAAGCATGTGCTAAGTTAAGCGATAGTGGTCGTTCATTTCTTTTGCATTGCCCAAAAGAAACGAACCAAAGAAAACGCTAGTCATCAAAAGGTCTTCCGAGCAATCCATCACCCTAATTGACGGAAATGCCACTAAGGACTAGCGCGATGGTGTACCTGGATGAACGCCTATGGCACGACTGCTTGATGACCAATAAACAAGGAAACAGCCAACAAAAAATTAACTACTGCTCATCCAATTTCTCGGTGAGTAAGGCTTGCAACTCCTCCAACGTTTTCACTGCGTTCAATGTTTCGGCAGTGATGAATGGAGTAAGTTGTTGATTGTTGGATTGCAAGATGGCCGGCAAAGCCACTTCGTAATTATATTGCTCCTTCAACTCATCCTTGTGCAAAAATTCCATGGGATAATCGAGCTGTTCTAAAAACTCCGACCATGCTTTGTGAGGGCCAAAATTGCCGTGGGTAATGGCACATAGGCTGCACTCATAAGTGGAGGGCGACAACAGTTTATGGGCCGAATGCCACATGCCATTAAGCATTCCGCTGTTGGCATTGTATACAAAAATCAGGGTGGGTTTCATCGATCTGTACGTTCAAAATCCTTCTTCCGCAATTTGGCAAAAATATGATTTTCGGTTTGTAGTTCACCCGACAATGCTTCCATGTTTTGATTCAAGCTATACGCTTTCTTCCCTTTGCTGGAAGTAATGACCAGCAAAGCAATGGTATTGCGGGGCAGACGAAACGTTAACACACGCCCCTCTTCCTCCATGGGTTTCACCTCTTCTCCAAATTCGGGCAACTTCATCACAATGGTTTGATCCGAAAATTTAGGCAGGCGAAGGGTCAGTATGCTATCGCCATACAGCACCGTTTTGCGCTGTTTCAATTGCATTTGCAATTGCACGTACCTCGCCATTCCTTTTTGGTGGTATACATCGGCACCAAACCACGACCTGAACTTCATTAAGCGTTCATTCACATAATAAGCTTCATCGTTGATAGAAGCTGTAGCTGTAATCATCATGCTTTTCCAATCGAGCGAGTCTTCAGCATGAGGCAAAGCGAAGGCATACAACGTATCGTTTACTTTACCAGCAAATGTGGTTTGGTATTGGCATTGTTCTCCCAAATCAAGGTCAAACTTTTCGTATTCTCCAGGCGTGGTAATGACATACAGCGTTTGTTGAGGAGGTAGTTTAAGGTCGAAGTTTATTTTAGTGCACCTACTTTCAGGAGGTATTATTCTTGTTACATAATAAGCACCCGCTACAGGGTCGTACAAAGCCGGTTGACCAGTGTCTTCCCATCGTGTTAAACCATCGCTGCCCTCTACCGGTGTCCACACCGTCATGTCGGGATTAAAAGAGCATGTGGGTAAGCTTATGCGTATGGTATCGGGTTGATCTAAATTTTCTTCCGATTCTCTGCAAACGGTGACCATTCCTCCCGACTGCAGTACTCCCCCATCCGATGAAAGTGCCGTTACATTGTTGGCCAACATGCTGGTAGAAGTATTGTATTGTTCTACACTATAGCTTCCTCCCGAAGAAGCCGTTACTGTTTGTACTTCTTTAGGTGCTCTAAGGTATACCCGATCTTCCACTATAGGCTTGTAAAACAGCACCTCTACCCTTCTGTTCTGCTGCCGACCATTGGGGTTATCAGCACCATTCAACTTATTTTTTACCATTGGTTCTGCCTCTCCTTTCCACACCACATTCAGTCTGCTTTTATGAATACCATGTGCTACTAAATAAGCATACACGCTGTTGGCCCTTCGTTTCGATAGCTCCATGTTATAGGCATCACTGCCCTGAGAATCGGTATGCCCAACCACCTTAACATTGTACGACTTTTTAGGATCGAGTACTCGTACCAAACTGTCCAATGTGGTTTTCGATGTTACCGTTAATGCTGCTCGCTTGTACTCGAAATACACCGATTGCTTTTCCTGGGCAAAGAGGGAATAGCCCCAACACAGCACGATGATTAGCACAAGTTGTTTCATGAGTCGCAATTGCTTTTAAGGTACAAAAGAATTGAATAAACTTCGAACTTAATTTTTATTTGCCCTATTACTTATTTACTACCAAGTCGCCAAATACCTTTAGTTACAGCACACTTCACCACGGGTTATTGCCCCCTTAGACTTTAAGCCATTGCTTCATTTTTATTTGGAAAGCGAAAAACTTCTTCGTTACATTTGAACCATCAAAGCGCAAGCAATGACCAATTTAAACAGCCATACCACGAATTTTTGTAAGTGCAATATGTATTGTACCATGCCGTGGTATACCCTAATGGAAGGCTGAGTAAAACTGTAAATTACACCTCAATATAATTGAAAGCCTTCCCCCACCGGAAGGCTTTTTTGTTGAACAAAACATTAATTAATAACGGTTAATTTTTAACGTCATGAAGAAAAACATCGCAACAATGTATTGTCCAACCACCATGTGGAAAGGGTATTTTATGTGTTGTAAGCAACCACCCGGAAAGGACCATTGTATGCGATGCTGAGCAGTAAGTAGTAGTAAAGCAGAAAGGCCTTTCCAACCAACGGAAAGGCCTTTTTTTTGACCATTAACCTTCATTCATTATGCAAAGTTTTAGAACAGAAATAGAAAACCCCATTGTTGAACGCGACATCATTGAACTGGAACAAAAGATCAAGCAGTTTAAGGATGGTACTGTTGACGAAGAAAAATTCAGGAGCCTGCGTTTAGCGCGAGGAGTATACGGGCAACGACAGCAGGGTGTACAAATGATTCGTATTAAATTGCCTTATGGCAAGCTTACCACCGCCCAATTGCTGCGCATTGCCGATGTAAGCGACGAATATGCTACGGGCAACTTACACACCACCACGCGGCAAGACATTCAATTGCACTATGTAAGCTTAGATCGCACACCTGAATTATGGGCCGAGTTAGAACGCGATGCCATCACCTTGCGCGAAGCATGTGGCAATACGGTGCGCAACATCACTGCCTCGCCCTATGCTGGCATCGACCCGCAAGAGACGTTTGATGTAACGCCTTATGCCCATGCCTTTTTCGAATATTTTTTGCGCAACCCTATCGGGCAGGAGTTGGGGCGTAAAATCAAAATTGCTTTCTCCTCCTCCACTGCCGATTCGGCCTATACTTTTATGCACGACATCGGGTTTATTCCGAAGGTACAGCAGGTAAACGGGCAGGAAGTACGCGGGTTTAAAGTACTGGTAGGTGGTGGGTTGGGCGCCCAACCTTTTTTAGCGCAAACCGCTTACGAGTTTCTTCCTGCCGATGAAATCATCCCCTTTACCGAAGGGCTCATCCGCATTTTCGACCGGCATGGTGAACGCAGCAGACGACTCAAAGCACGGCTCAAATACCTGGTAAAAGCCATTGGATTAGAGGCATTGTTACAATTGGTAAAAGAAGAAAGCAAGGCCTTGCGCCAGCAAACCTATGCTATTGATGGTACTCCAGCAGCAGTGGCACTGCCAAAGCACCGTAGGGTGCCCGAGTACGTACTCGAAAACAAATACCATTACGAGCGTTGGCTAAAAACCAATGTGAAAGCCCAAAAACAACGGGGCTATTTTTCCATTGCCATTCGATTATCTACGGGCGATATCCATTCCAGCACCGCACGGCAATTGGCAGCGTTGGTAGCGCAATATGCCGCCAACGACATTCGGGTAACCATCAACCAGGGGTTGTTGCTAAAGTTTGTACGGCTGGAATATGTGGAATACCTGTATACGCAACTTCATGCATTGGGACTGGCCGAACCGGGCTTCAACAGCACCAACGACATTACCTCCTGCCCCGGCACCGATACGTGCAACCTGGGCATTTCCAGCAGTACGGGCATCACCCGTGTGTTGGAGCAGGTAATTAGCGACGAATACCCCGATTTGATTTACAACAACGACCTCAAAATAAAAATCAGTGGGTGTATGAACTCGTGCGGGCAGCACGCCATTGCCAACATTGGTTTTCATGGCAGCACCTTAAAAGTTGATGGCCTTGTTGCCCCGGCATTGCAAGTGCTACTGGGTGGCGGAGTGCTGGGCAATGGCGAAGGCGTTATTGCCGATAAAATACTGAAAGCACCCAGCAAGCGCGGGCCGGAAGTATTGCGGACCTTGCTCAACGATTACGAAGCACATGCCAACGATGGAGAATACTTCAATGCCTATTACCAACGGCAAGGCAAAGCGTATTTCTACGAACTGCTAAAACCGCTGGCAGCAACCAATAACCTTGCCCCTACCGATTTCATCGACTGGGGGCATGAAGCACATTTTAAGCCGCTAATAGGCGTGGGCGAATGTGCTGGAGTAACCATCGATTTGGTGGCTACGCTGCTCTTCGAAACCGAAGAAAAGCTCCACCATGCCGAAGGAGCTTTGGCAGCAAAAGCCTGGGCCGATGCCATCTATTACAGCTACAGCGTATTGGTAACGGGTGCCAAAGCATTGTTGGTAAACCAGCAGGTAAAAACCAATACACAGGCAGGCATTGTTAGTGATTTTGATACACACTTTGTACAAACAGGCAAAGTGCTGTTCAACGGGCAAAGCTTTGCAGCATTGGTGTATCAAATCAAGCACCATACTCCAGCTAAAAGCTTTGCCCAAAGCTACCTGGAAGAAGCGCGCAGCTTTTTCCATCAAATCAACTCCCAACAGTTGTTGGGACGAGCAACAGTAACCCTTAACAATTAAAACCATGAGCAAAAAGATACAACCCAAAGTAACCTTAGTAGGCGCTGGCTCTGGCGATCCTGATTTAATTAGCGTAAAAGGCTTGCGTGCACTTACCGCAGCCGATGTAGTACTATACGATGCGCTGGTAAACCGTGAGCTGCTCAAGTACGCCCCCCTCGAAACAAAGAAAATTTATGTGGGCAAGCGGGCCAACAACCACCGCTACAGTCAGGATGAAATCAACAAGCTCATTGCCGAAAACGCCTTGAATCACGGGCATGTGGTGCGCTTAAAAGGGGGCGACCCCTTTGTGTTTGGACGCGGGCATGAAGAGTTATCGTATGTAGAAGCGTTGGGCATTGAAGTTGCAATTGTGCCGGGCATCACCAGTGCCATCTCCGTGCCTGAATTGCAAAAAATACCCATTACCAAGCGTGGAGTTAACGAAAGCTTTTGGGTAATTACCGGCACCACTAAAAACGGAGCCATTTCGAAAGACATTGCGTTGGCCGCACAATCGTCGGCCACCATCATTATTCTAATGGGCATGCGCAAGTTGGAAGAAATTACGCAAGTGTTTAGCGAGCATGGCAAGTCCAATGCCCCGGTAGCCATCATCCAAAACGGATCGTTACCTACCGAAAACATTGGCTTTGGCACGGTCAACAACATTGTTGAAGTGGTTGCCGAAGAGCAACTCGGTGCCCCTGCCATTATTGTTATTGGCGATGTGGTAAAAGAGCATCCCGAGTTGGATTACCACCTCATCGATAAAAACTATTTGCAAAGCAATATTGCCAAAAACTAAGTATTCACCTTAAAATCTATCATCATGTTAGTATCAGCAGCAGATCAAAAATTGTTTTTAGCCATCACTTTGCGCATGTCGCAAAACGAAGTGGCATCATCAGTAAAAGCAAAAAAGAAAAGTAAAAAGTAAAACACCTTTTGGGATCAAGTAATGGGCGTTGCCTGGCTTACAGCCGGCCGGGTCTTCGCTATTATCGTTGCAGCCCCATGGCGAGCCTTGATAGGTGCAAGCGGTGGCTTCCAGGGGCGCCCCGCTTGCACACAAGCCTTGTGCCCATGGTGCACCAACGGATAGCCGCTACACCCCTAACGCAATGAACCATGAAAGCGAAAAAAATATGGATCGGAATCATTTAGGCAACACCTTGTTTCCTGTCTTCTTAAAGCTCGATCAGTGCCTTACCTTAATTGTTGGGGGCGGAGCCATAGGCGCCGAAAAATTAGGCGCAGTATTAAAAAACAGTCCGAATGCACAAGTGCGCCTGGTAGCCACCACCATCGGCAACGAAGTGCGGGCATTGGCAAAAGGCCATACCGTTACGCTGTTGGAAGAGCCTTTTAACAACACCCATTTAGAGGGCGTACAACTGGTAATTGTTGGCACTGGTAATCGTGCTTTCAATGCTGCCGTAGCCACAGCAGCAAAAGCACACAATATTTTAGTGAATGTAGCCGACACTCCGGTTCAGTGCGACTTTTACCTCAGCGCTACCGTGCAAAAGGGCGATTTAAAAATAGCCATTTCCACCAATGGCAAATCGCCCACATTGGCCAAACGGTTTCGCGAGTATTTTGAGACAGCACTGCCCAACAACACACAAGATTTGTTAAACAACCTCCACCAAATTCGCCATAACATTACAGGCGATTTTAAGGCTAAGGTGCAACGCATGAACAAAGTTACGGCAAGCATGGTGGCAGAAAATGCCACTAACGCAACTGAAACTTAATCACTGTTTCTTGTGGAGCATTGCAACGGATTAGCCCTTTATCGGTAGGAGCGGCCAACTTGTTGCGGTAACTGTTGGGGTCGCTGCCATCGCCAGCTTTCCTGCCCGATGCCGTTTCCAGCTCCTCTTCGTTGCCTGCTTTTACAAAGTGCACACAGGCATCGTAAATGGTGTTGTTGGGGTTGTTAAAAGTAGCCCCTTCTGCTGCCGGTTGCCAGGCAATAGAATGGTAGCTGAAATAATGTCTATCCTCCAGTTTCAGCCCTTTCATGGTGGTGGGCACATCTGGATGGCCAATGGCTTTAATGGCATTAATTTCAAAACAGTTCTTCTCAAAAATCTCCGGATCGCTATAATCCACACTGTTAGAATTTTGAAACTTCCCTACTTGCAAGTTGCCTCCTAAAGTGTTGGTGAGTGTAGCTACAATAAGGGCACAATCGAGGCAATTTACCTTGTCGCCCAACCCGTTGCCTCCTTTTAAACGTTCCAGCACTTTCGAAAAGTAAAAAAGATGCAAAAATACCCGATCATTTCCATCGGCACTGCCTCCGTGTTTGCCTGGAATTTTTTCGTGTTTTTCTTTGTTGTACGACGAATTGGGGTTGTAAGTAAACTTTCCACTGTTGTACAAGCGATCGGCAATTTTTTTCCCTGCCTCTTTAATGGTGGTACTGCCTTCAGCCCATAAGCAAGCCACCGTAAGGGCCTCTGCCCACAAGGGCATAGGATATGGTGGGTCGTCGTTGTAATTGGGCATAATGTAGGGCATCCACGGAAATTGTGGCGTGTTAAGCGTTACAAAAATGCGGTGGCGGGTAGTGCATATAGGGCGCCATCGTTCTTCCCAAATTTCTTCTTCTTTGGTCGATGTTTTGCTCAACACACGATACTCCCATCCCCAGTTAACATCGTAAATGCCTACACCCAATTCATGAAATTTCACATCGGTAAGCGGCAGGGGCACCATGCTGTGCTTACCCCGGTGTATCGATTGCCCGGTTTTACCAAAATATACACGCGTAGGTGCTACATGGCCCATCGCTTTTTTACCTGGATACATCTTAAACACCTTGCCACTAAACACATCGGTTACCTTGGGCATTTTGTTGATGGTGCGTACTTGAATGTAATCGCCCGGCCGTGTTTTCATGAACCGCACCCACACCTTTAGCTGGTTGTTGGCCACTGCTTCCCTGGTATCGGCCATGGAGTAGGCGGCATACGAAATGTGCTCTGCCTGCCACGAGGTATTGAGCGGGTATACAGGCAATGTGCTGTTGGTGTGATCGGTATTGTCGTATTGAAAATCGATGCCCGCCACTGCTACCCGCAACGGCAGTTTGCCTTCTTGTTTTTTTTCTTCAATTACAGCTTTGGCCTTTTCCCTGGCTTTTTGGGCTTTTTCATGAAATTTCTCCTTGCTCATGGTGAACGGTTAGCAAAAGCCCCGAAAACGCAAGGTTTCCGGGGCAATTAATGTTGTTGGTAAATTATTCGCAGAGGTAAGCGGCTTCGCCATCTACGTTACCGCAGTATACGTTAGAAGCACCACCCCACCCTTCGTTGTCTCCGTGGGTAGAAGAAATACTTACGCTGCCCGAAAGGCTGGTGTTGCCACCATCGGCTACCGTAAAGGTGCCCCCGGCTGCATCAATTGAACCTACCGCTTTGGTAGCCGTAGCAGTTACTTGCAGTTCTCCTTTTTTTACGCTCCATTCTACTTCCACCACTTCTCCTTCTGAAAGGGCAGCACCGGTTTTGTTGACCGCATTGTATTCGCGGCCACTTACATAATACGATGAGCCATCGTTGTTGCTCACATACAACGAACAGTTGTCCTGTCCATCTGTTGCTGTGATTAGTGTTCCATTGCCTGGCATAATTGATTGATTTTTAGGGTTAGTAGATTAGTGCTTTGCTAAATATAATAAACCTATGGCGGTTTGGCAAGGGGTGTTTTTTAAGTATATTCACTGCATTAACCACTACGTACCAATATGCTGCTATGGCTTCATAACTGTCGATTATTCTTGTTGCTGCTATGGTGGCTATTTGTAATTGCCAGTGCACAAGCACAAGAAGGTCATCCTTTTATTACAACTTATCCCCCTGATAACTATACTTCTTCAAAGTATAGTTCAAGCCCTCAGAACTGGGGAATTTCCCAAAGTTTAAATGGGTCGATATACATAGCAAACACATCAGGCGTATTAGTATATGATGGTTTGACCTGGGAAATGGTAGCAGGTACAGAAGAGTTATGGTTTTTCAAATTTGCTCAAGATACACTAGGACGTATTTTTACAGGTGGTATTGATGAGCTAGGTTATTTTAAAGCTGATTCATTAGGAAACATCCATTTCATTTCTCTCTTAAAACATCTACCAAAAGAGCATCAGAATTTTGGACGTATAGTTAATGTAGTATCTAATAATGGAAGCATATTTTTTAAATCAAAGCATCATATTTTCAAATGGTCCAACAACAATTTCAAAGTATGGGAAAACGATATACCTTATATAAAATTAGTTAGTAGTAAGGCTGGATTATTTGTATCAGAAAAAAAAGCCTTTTACCAATACAAAAACGATTCCTTAATCTCAATTTGGCAATCGCAAAGTGCTGAAAGGATTAATCTAAGAGGTGTATTCCCATGGAATTTTAATACTGATACTTTAATGGTAGTTTCTCGAAGAAATGGCCTCTTCAAATTATACAATGGAAACCTTCAGCACATAGCAAGTTCATTGGACTCAATGGATGTGCTTAACGGATGCGAATTGCAACACGGACAAATTGCTTTAGCCACTCAAACTCGAGGTGTTGTCGTCATTAATCAGCAAGGGCAATTAATTAAAACCATTGATAAAAAATCTGGTCTTCAAAACAATCAGGTTATCTTTCCTTATTACTCCAACCAAAACTTACTTTGGGTAGCTCAACATAATGGATTCAGTAGTATTGAGTACCCAAGTCCTTTGTCTTCCTATACTGAAACGAATGGCTTAGATGCTATACCCTCTTCCATTATGCGAATAGGAAGTCGATTACTTGTTGGCTCAATTGGTCAAGCTATGTGGCTTACTAATCAATCAAAATCAGCAATACTCACCCAACTCAATGCCCAAATTCCAGCCATTCATGATATTACAAAATCAGGAGAACAATTAGTAGTTGGGTTTGAAAAGGGAACACAAGTTATTTTTGAAGATGGAAGTAATTTTTCAATATCGAGTAAGAGCAATTGTACCGCTGTAAAACAATCCTTAGCAAAACCAGAACTACTTTATGTGGCCAATAGTATGGTGCTCTCATTTTATCAAAAAAATGAACCATCCAACTTCATATTATTGGATAGCATTATTGAATTACCACACTCTATCTATTACCTTGTCGAAGCACAAGAAGGGAATTTATGGGCCACCCATAATGGAGCTACTTTTATCGATTTATCCAAAGGGATTTCGAATCCAATTATTCTAACACTCGATAGCACAAATGGGTTAGTTTCCGAAATGGGCATTATAGAAGCATCTTCTGTCGGTAATCGTGTAGTATTTGGTACCGATCTTGGCATCTATCGATTCGATCATGTTACCCAACAATTAATACCCGACACTACCTTCGGCATCGAGTTCTCTAACGGATCACGAAATGCCTCCAGCATTACCGAAACAGAGAATGGCGATGTTTGGATCAACTCCAACCTAAAAACAGGGCTTTTAAGAAAGCAAAGCGATGGCAGTTACTTGTTTGATACACTCCCACTTAGCCGCGTAAAACTCCCCGACGTTTGGGATATTTACGAAGACATCGACCGTACCATGTGGTTTTGCGCTACCGGTGCCATTGTTCGCTACGACCCCAACATCCCTTTCAACTACCGCCAGCCCTACCATACCATCATCAACAAGGTAACGGCCAACGATGTGCCCTTGTTTTACGGCCATTATTCCGATACCAGTGGTGCACCAGTCATCGCACAACCCGACACTTATGTGCGCACCCTACCCTATGCCCAAAACAACCTGTACTTTAGCTACACCGCGCCCTACTTTACCGCCCCCGAGCAATTGCAATACAGCTACATATTGGCCGGACACGATACCAGTTGGAGCGCATGGAGCAGCAATACCTGGAAAGAATACGAAGGCTTGTACGAAGGCCAATACACCTTCAACGTACGTGCCCGCAACGTATATGGTACCATCAGTGAGGTGGCGGCCTACCGTTTCTCTATCACCGCCCCATGGTACCGCACCACATGGGCATACATCGGTTACCTGGTAGCATTTTCCTTATTCATTTGGGTGGTTGTTCGTCTCAGTCAATTCCGGCTTAAGCGCGAAAAAGAAAAGCTGGAAAACATAGTGACCCAACGTACCGAAGAGGTGCGCAGGCAAAAAGCAGCCATCGAAGTGCAAGCCGAGCGGCTTAAAACTGCCAACGCGCAACTGGTAGAACTCGATTTATTTAAGGAAGGCATGACCTCCATGATTGTACACGATCTTAAAAATCCGTTAAATGCCATCCTTAACGTATCTGCCGAACACAGTGATGCCCAACAATTGGAACGCATTAAAGAATCGGGGCGACAAATGCTGAACATGGTGCTCGACATCCTCGATGTATACAAGTATGAAAATACTGAAATGACGGTAGACAAAGCTCCAGTGTTGCTGCAACAGCTGGTACACCATGCGCAGCAGGAAGTGCAGTTTCTTACCCAACAAAAAAGCATCACCATCCGCACCCAACTCACCGATAACATTACCGTAGTTGGTGACCAACCCATTTTATTAAGGGTGTTGGTGAACCTGCTTACCAATGCTATTAAGTTTACCCCGGGAGGAGCTGCAGTAACCATAAAAGGCCTGGTTACTGCTGAAGGGGGACGGCTGGAAGTGCAAGACGAAGGCCCTGGCATTAAAGAAGAGCACCTCGAAAAAGTATTCAACAAGTTCGAACAAACCAACATCAAAAGTTCGGGCGGTATTCGCTCTACCGGGCTGGGGCTTACCTTTTGTAAAATGGCAGTAGAAGCACACGGTGGAAGCATAGGCGTAAACAGCACTTTTGGCGAGGGCTCCAGTTTTTGGTTATTGCTGCCACTGGCCGAACAACAATTAACTGCACCGGTGCCATCCACCACCCCCGAACCGCAAAAAGCAGCATTTACTGCCAACGATAAAGCTTTCCTCACCCCCATCGCAACTACCCTAAAAACCATTCCCTATTACAAAATCAGTGCTGTACTTAAGGTACTCAAGGCAATAGAATTGCCCAATGATGCCTCCACCGCTGCACGCGATTGGTTGCAGCAATACGAAGCAGCAGCACGCAATGCCAACGAACAGCAAATTGCGCTTTTACTGGCTCAAATAGAAGCATAGTTTCCCCCATCAGATTTAAAATAAATTTAACACGCTATCTTTTGCCGTAGGGACATACTTCACTACTTTTGTATATAGAAGCCCCAAACGAACCACCGCCATGAAAACCATTTTGCTCCCCACTGACTTTTCTTCCAATGCACGTCATGCCATCAATTATGCGTACCACCTTTTTAAGGGGCAGCCCTGCAAATTTATTTTGCTGAGCACATATAAAGAATTGCAGGCCGGTGCCAGCCTGGTGGTTTCGGTAAAAGACATGATGTTGAACGAAACCAACAAATCGATTAACCGTTTGTACAACGAATTAATGGCCGAATATGGCGATGCCATTGAGCTCGAAAAACTGGTGGAGTACGGCAGCCTGTCTACTGTGATCAGTAAAATTGAAAAGCCTGAGCGCATCGACCTGGTGATTATGGGCACCAAAGGGGCCAGTGGTGTAAAAGAAGTGTTGATGGGCAGCAATACTGCTGCTGTTATTGCTGAAGTACAATCGCCTGTACTGGCCATCCCCGAAGATGCTCCATTGAGCGATTTACAGCGCATTGCCCTGGCCACCGATTACCACCCTTTTAAAAACAGCGAGGTGTTGTTGCCCATGGTAGAGTTGGCACAACGTTTTAAATCGGAAGTATTGGTTTTTCATGTGCAAAAAAGTGAAACGCCAACACTGACAGTTACCGAAGCAGCACAAGGTATTCAGTTGCACCACGACCTGGAATCGGTAACCCACAACTTTTCGTATGCTACCGACGATGATGTGGCGCATGGCATCGAGCAATTTGCCGAAACACAACACATCAACCTGCTTACCATGGTAGCGCACCAACATCCTTTTTTCTGGCACCTGTTTAACCGCAGCATGACCAAAAAGATGGCCATGCACATTCACCTGCCTTTATTGGTGCTGCACGACGTTTAGGGCATTCTATTTTGTAGCACTTCTTTATAAGTGGGCAGGTTTTGTTCACCAACGGCCATTTTGCTCGTGTGCTAAAATGGAGAATTCCGTAGCTTTGAAAAAACAGTTCTCATGAAGCACCTCATTGTTTTAGCACTCACCTTACTTTGCTCCTCTACCATGGCCCAATCGTGGGAGCACCTTACCCCAGTAAAAAATACCGACCACCTAAAATGTGGGTTTGTGATTGATGATACCACCGGCTACATTGGCGGTTGGTTTGGTGCCTTACTCAAAACCACCGATGCAGGCAATACCTGGGCGCAGATGCAAGACGTAACTGGCTATCCTATTAATGGAGGCATTTGGGGCATGCACTTTACCGACCTCAGCACCGGCTACATTGCCGACGATGCTGGAAGAATTTATAAAACTACCGACGCCAGTGCTTCGTGGAGTCAAATTTTCTTGAATGCTGGTTCTCACTTTTACGACACCTACTTTACCAGTGCTGACACCGGTTTTGTGTGTGGCGAGTTTGGTCAAATCTTTAAAACTACCGATGCCGGTGCTACCTGGAACCCCATTACTTCAGGAGCTAGCGTAAGGCTGTACGATTTTTGTTTCACTACCAGCACCACCGGGTTCATTGCAGCGCGCGATGGCAACATCCTTACCACTACAGATGGGGGCGACACGTGGAACACCATTATTACGGGCAACACCAACGAGTTGGGCCACATCGAATTTTACGATGAAAACTTAGGGCTGGCCGTAGGACTGGCAGGCACCGTATTGCGTACCACGGATGGCGGAGCCACCTGGACCGACATCTCTACCGGAACGGGCAGCCGACTGTGGGGCATCCACTTTCTCAATGCCACCACCGTGTTGGTTAACGGACTTCATGGCACTACGCTACGCTCGTTCGATGGCGGGTTAACGTTTAACATCATGCCTACGCCAGTAAACGATGACCTGGCGGCCATTTTTGCTTTCGACGACAGCAATGTTTTTGCAGTAGGCGATGAAGTGGTACTGCATACCAACGACTTTGGTGCCAACTGGAGCATTCGTTTTGATGGGGTGCCCGAATCGCAATTGATGCGCATGGTATTTACCACCACCAACGAAGTACATGCTGTGGGTAGAAATGCTTCGGGAGGTAACCCTCGCAGTGCCATTTTAAAATCGACTGATGCCGGGCGGGTATGGACCACCGTTTTTCAATCTACCAGCTCCAGCACCGACATTACCGATGTATCATTTGTAGACCCCACCAACGGCTTTGCCTCGGCTTACAACACCATACGCTACACCGACGATGGAAGTACCAGCAACTGGAGCTACCTCAACGAAACCGGCTACTTTACCGCTGTTCACTTTTTTGATATCAATACCGGACTGGTAGCCGATGACAATGGCATTTATCGCTCTACCGATGGCGGCAACAACTGGACACAAGTAGACAATTGCCCGGCCACCAACCATTTTTTCTTTTTGGATCAAGATACCGGCTATGCCGCTACCGATGGTGGGCGAGTACGCAAAACTATTGACGGTGGGTTAAGCTGGGTAGACCTGCCTTTAAGTGCCACCTTTAGCATGCAAACCGTAGCCTTTGCTAACGACAGTGTAGGCTATACCCTGGGCGATTGGACTGCTGGTAGAAAAACCACCGATTATGGGGCTACGTGGTCGCCCATTGCTTTCAACGAATTTGGGCGCGACCTGCATTTCCCCGATCCTGCCAAGCCCGATTCGGGCTATGCCCTTACTGCCACAGGAGTAGTACAAATGACTGTGGATGGCGGCAACTCGTGGACCATCGTTGTGCCTCGATTGAACAACATGGAGCTGTGGGACTTTGTATTTGAAGGCCAGTATGTATATGCTTGTGGCGATCATGGCGACATTTTTAGGGCCAAATTGGTTTGTACCCCATCGAGTCATACCCTTACCACTGCCGCTTGCGAAACCTATACTGCACCCGATGGACAAACCTATACCAATAGCGGGCAATATGTAGCAGTAATTCCCAATGTCGATGGTTGCGACAGCACCATCACCATCAACCTCACCATCAATAACAACGATCAGGCTACCATTGCCCCTACCGTTTGCGATAGCTATACGGCTCCCGATGGGCAAGTGCATACCAACACCGGGCAATACACGGCCATCATCCCTACCCAGCAAGGATGCGATAGCACCATTACCATTCATCTTACCATCGACAACAGCTCTACCAACACCTTATCCGAAACCCATTGCAACAGCTATACCGCTCCCGATGGGCAGGTATATACCAGCAGTGGACAATACATGGCCACCTTGCAAAATGCGGTGGGTTGCGACAGTGTGATTACCATTAACCTCACCATCAATGCAGTAGATACGGCTGTTAACGATGGTGGTGCTATACTTACTGCCAACGCGGCTGGTGCCACTTATCAATGGGTAGATTGCAACAACAACTACACTCCCCTGGTGGGCGAAACGGCACAAAGCCTGGTAGTAACTGCCAACGGTAACTATGCCGTTATCGTTACAGAAAACGGATGTACCGACACCTCTTCATGTTATGCGGTAACCGATGTAGCCATTGCCAGCAATTTTGCTTTGCCACCACAGGTATTTCCTAACCCTACTGATGGGCAGTTACAAATACACCTCTCTCAAATGTACAACGTGGTGAACATTGAGGTGGTGGATGTAACCGGGCAATTGGTGGTTCGCCAGCAATACACCAATGTTCGCAGCATCCCTTTTACCATCGAAGGAAGCAACGGATTGTACTTTCTAAAGGTAACCACCCACACGGGCGAATCGGCAGTGCTAAAAGTTGTGAAGAAATGATAACTTTAGCATTAAAACCACTGCTATGGCATTCGACCCCACCCCCATCATCAATGAATTAGAACACAACAAAGCCGTGTTCAGCAGCCTGCTGGCCACAGTGCCCGAAGCACAATACCGCTGGCGGCCAGCACCCGAAAAATGGAACTTGTTAGAAGTAGTAGGCCACCTGCACGATGAAGAGCGGGAAGATTTTAGAACACGCGTAAAATGTGTATTAGAAGACCCTACCCAACCCCTGCCTCCCATCGATCCAGTGGCCTGGGTAACCGATCGCGATTACAACGGCCAGCAATATGCCATTGTAATGGCCAACCTTATGCGCGAACGCGACCATAGCATTGCATGGCTACGATCGCTCCACAACCCCAATTGGAACAACACCTTTCAGCATGCCCATTTTGGTCCTATGACGGCCAAGTTATTTTTGTGCAACTGGCTGGCACACGACCACCTCCACATCCGCCAAATTATGCGGTTAAAGCACCAGTGGCTACAAGCGCAAACCAACGAAAACCTGCTGTATGCGGGAGAATGGTAGGAAGAGTGTGTGAATTAGGAAAGTGAGTAGTGAGGGGAACATCCTGCCCTTCACCCTTCGATACAATCCTCTTTTTAGTCGGATCACTCAGGGACTCAGGGCAAGCTAATTCAAGGCAAGAGCGAATGGCTGAGTGATTCACCATGAGCATAGCGGATGGCAAATAGTATCCCTGCCAGTGTCTGAGTGGTTTTCTCAACCATCGGGCGAGAAAATTGTATCCCTACCCGACGGTACGAAGGAAGCCGGATTCTTTTGGAGCAGGCGGGGAAAGACCAGGCGGGGAAAGACCAAACCTGCCCTTCACCCTTCGATACTATCCTCCTTTTAGTCGGATCACTCAGGGACTCAGGGCAAGCTAATTCAAGACAAGAGTGAGTGGCTGAGTGATTCACCATGAGCATAGCGGATGGCAAATAGTATCCCTGCCAGTGTCTGAGTGGTTTTCTTAACCATCGGGCGAGAAAATTGTATCCCTACCCGACGGTACGAAGGAAGCCGGATTCTTTTGGAGCAGGCGGGGAAAGACCAGGCGGGGAAAGACCAAACCTGCCCTTCACCCTTCGATACTATCCTCCTTTTAGTCGGATCACTCAGGGACTCAGGGCAAGCTAATTCAAGACAAGAGTGAGTGGCTGAGTGATTCACCATGAGCATAGCGGATGGCAAATAGTATCCCTGCCAGTGTCTGAGTGGTTTTCTTAACCATCGGGCGAGAAAATTGTATCCCTACCCGACGGTACGAAGGAAGCCGGATTCTTTTGGAGCAGGCGGGGAAAGACCAGGCGGGGAAAGACCAAACCTGCCCTTCACCCTTCGATACTATCCTCCTTTTAGTCGGATCACTCAGGGACTCAGGGCAAGCTAATTCAAGACAAGAGTGAGTGGCTGAGTGATTCACCATGAGCATAGCGGATGGCAAATAGTATCCCTGCCAGTGTCTGAGTGGTTTTCTTAACCATCGGGCGAGAAAATTGTATCGAAGACCAGGCTGGGAAGCATAGTGAAGGAAACAGCCCGCGCTTCACACTTCGACACCCCGGTAGCTATCGGGACAGTGTGACCGACAAGCTCAACCTGACTAACAGGGGATCCTCACAAATAGCAAGCGATTTCATTACCTTTAACCCATGGCATTTCAAGCACTGTGGCAAGAAATACGTAAAGATTGTGGCTGGGAGCACATTCCTCGCGAAAAAATTCCCATGCTCCACCCTTTGCTTAACGATGCCCACATTGCTACCATGATGGAGGCGTTGAACGTGTTTGACGATGATTTTATGGAAGACGATGCTGGCGACATGGCCGATGAGCAATGGCGGCTGGCTACTTTTATCGTGGAAGCACTAAGCACTGCCCCCTATCCGGTGGAAGCTGCGTTGGAAAAAGCGCGTGCCACTGCCATTGAAGATACTCAAGAAGTGATTGATCGGATATTGAAAAAGCGGCAATAGTTACTTTTCTCCTACACCCGCATCTTCCATCAACTCCAATCCATACTCCCTGATGTAGTTGATTATCTCAATAGAGCGTTCGCCCTTTGGTGTTAAGCTATACTCTGTTTTGGGCGGCACCACTGCATACACCTCTCTATGAATAAACCCATCGGCCTCCAATGCCCGCAATTGGGTGGTCAGCATCTTATCGGTAATGTGAGGAATATCGCGTCGTAATTCGCTGTACCGCATGATGCGATTTTGCAATCGCCACAAGATGGGCATCTTCCAGGTGCCCCCAATACGATCCATGGCAAACTCTACCGGATTGTAATAGGTTTTTCCATTGTAAATAAAATCTGGCATGGCATGAAAGTATTGATTTTACTAATACTTTCCAAAAAGTATGTATCGTACAAAAAAGTGTATTACATGGATTAATGATGGTATCGCATCAACTTTGTGGCATGAAAGTTTTTAAACGCAACAACATGAAAAAATTAGCACTTGGGTTGCTGCTACTCCCCCTCGCTTTAATGAGCTGTGGCGAAGCACCCACCGCAACCAATGCATCCATGGTTGAACCACAACATGAAACAATGAACACTATTCAAACACCAGAAAAAGCTGGCATTACCGAACTGATAGGTAACGCTGGTGAACACGCAGGTGCCGAGCCCAAAGGAAAAGTATTGATGATTGCCGCCAACCCTTCGGTATCGGCACAAACGGGGTGGCCCATCGGCTGCTGGGCAGCTGAGCTTACTCACCCTTACCTCGAATTTACCAAAGCGGGTTACCACGTAGATTTGGCCAGTCCCGAAGGCGGTAAAATTGAATTCGACGGTTACAGCGACCCACGCGATGCCAGTGGCTATTCGGCTTCCGACTTTATCAGCATGGGGTTCATCAACACCCCTAACTTGATGGCACTCACCGAAAATACCCCCCAATTGTCGGAGGTAGATGCCACTCAGTACGACGCCATCTTTTTGGTAGGGGGGCAATCGCCCATGTACACTTTTAAAAACAATGAAGCACTCATGCAGTTTGTAGCCAACTTTTACGAAAGCGGTAAACCTACGGCAGCGGTATGCCATTCTACCTGCATCTTGCTCGACACCAAATTATCGGATGGCAGCTACCTGGTGGCCAACAAAACATGGACCGGCTTTGCCGATAGCGAAGAAGATTTTGCCGACAACGCTGTGGGGCAAAAAATTCAACCCTTCCGCATCGAAAGCGAAGCTCGAAAAATGGAAAACACCACTTTTAAAGTAAAAGCTCCTTTTACTCCTTACGCCATTAAAGACGGCAATTTAATTACCGGCCAGCAACAAAATTCAGGTGCCGAGGCGGCACAGTTGGTGATCGCATCATTGCAATAAATTACCATTCGAATTCACCGGGAGAGGGCATGCCCTCTCCCCTTTTTTGCACCATGAGAACACTGTTGTCTTTCCTCATCGTATTGCTGACATGGCCCGCTTTTTCGCAAAGTGTTGAAGTGATGCCGGGCACCGAGCGTGTATTTACCGATGTGCAATTCATTGAGCCAGTAGTGCCCAACAATCGGCATTGGACCCTCTTTAGTCGCACCCGCTCTACGCTCGATTACAACAACGCCAACCTGTTTCAAGCAGGCTACTTTAGTTACACCTCCAACAGCGGGTTGGGCGGCAGTGTGGTAGGCAGCATCAGCACCAACAATGGTGGCGGTTATGGTGCAGGGGTAAATTACTTCAAGCACTCCGATCGGTTCAGCCTGTTTATTTTAGTGGCGATGGAGGTGGACGATCCTCCCAACTTCAGTTGGTTCAGCATTGCCCGCTACACCCCTCCTATTTCCGAAAAGTGGAAAGGCTATGCGGCATTAGAGTTGTTTAACCTGGTGGGTAACGATGGCCATTTAATAAGCGTGCAGCGTGCCCGGCTGGGAGCAGGCTACCAACAATGGCAATTTGGGTTGGCAGCCAACCTTACCGAAACGGGGAACGACTGGGAGGTGTTCGAAAATTACGGTATTTTTTTACGCAAAACATTCAATTGATATGAACATAGCTATTATTGGAACAGGCAATGTGGGCGGTGCGCTGGCCGGGCGTTGGGCACCGCACCACCGCATTTTTTTAGGAGTGCGCAACACCAACAACTTTAAAGGACAGCACTTGCTAGAACACCACAACGTTAGTGCTCACCCTATTGGCGAAGCAGTAGCCCAGGCCGAAGTGGTGCTGATTGCCGCTGCGCCACAATTTACTGCAAGCATTGTAGCACAAATAGGCGATGTAAGCGGCAAGGTTGTAATCGATGCCATGAACTCCATCCGCACCCGACCCGAAGGGTACCACAACTCGTTTGAAGCCCTGCAAACCCTGGCCACTGGTGCCGAGCTGGTAAAGTGCTTCAACACCACCGGATTTGAAAACATGCAAAACCCCATATACAATGGCGAAGGCATTGATGTATTTATGGCAGGCAATTCGGAGCAAGCCAAAATGGTAGCCCAACAGTTGGCGCTCGATGCCGGCTTTGGAGCATGCCACAACTTTGGAGACAACGATAAAGTTGCCTTGCTCGAACAGTTTGCCCTGAGCTGGATTAACCTCGCCATAATGCAAGGCATGGGACGTAACATGGCCTTTAAATTGGTGCAACGATCATAACTTTTATTTGTGTCAAACCTATTAGCACCTTATCGAACATGGCATTGAGATGATTGATGCATGATGGTAAGAAGCGAAGCGATCGGGCTTCGAAGCAACGCTATTCCCGTGCTCCGTTATATCTCTCCCGGCTACCCTTCAACAAGCTCAGAATAGCCGGAAGAGGATGCCACTACGCCCGGGGCTATTTTGCAATGCAAGCATGCTATTGCAAGGAGCCAACACATCTGTTATCTTTACCCCATGCGTTACCTCCCCTTACTTTTGCTTGTTGTGCTGGCTGCCTGTGGTGAGCCAGAAACTAAGTACGATCCAGAAACCGGGTTCGACCCCGAGTTGGAAAACCTCATTAACGAGGTGGATGCCGAAATAGCAAAGGCCGAAGCATTGCTGGCCGATGATAAGACCCAGCAATTGCTGGACGAGCTTAAACGCCAACATTTTTTGTTCGAGTGTACCGATGATTGTAGTACCAAAGGAGCTTCGCAAGAAAACATGGGCCAATACGGCAAACGCACTCCTTTTAACCTGGATGTTGCGAGCAGCGACAGCTTGTACACGCTAGAATTTCGATTCATCGACGAATGCTGCGGCCACTTTACCGGCCGTAGGCAGTTTACTGCCGATACTTTGCACCTGTATTACCAACGTCGGGATGGCGAAGTGTGCGAATGCTACTGCGAATACGGCTACCGCTTTGAGGTAAGCACCGATACCACCTATGTGGTAACCTTGAATGGTGTGGTGGTGGAGTGAGGGGGTGTTTAAATGAGTGGCCGCGTAGGTGAAAGTCCATCATAGAGGTCGTCCCAATTTGGGTTCGTGCTTTCAATCAATTCAATCTTTTTTCTTCTGCTTCCTGCCTTTATTTGCTTTTCGCGAGCAATGGCTGCGTCCATTCCCCAAATTATTTCGTAATACACAAGTTTATAAAGGTTATACCTTTTAGTAAAGCTGTTGGGGTGAAAGCCATTGCGGTGTTGGTTCATTCGCCGCATGAGGTTGCTGGTTACACCGGTATAGAGCACAGTATTGTGCTTATTGGTTACGATGTATACTGCACCTCCTATTTTCATGAATAGAAGATAACCAAATAATACGGCAATGCCATAACGATGCTAATCACACACCAATGCTCAACCAAAGCCGTCATCGCGAACCGCCCTTGGCTGCAAAGCGATCTCCCGATGCACTTACTTGTAGATGAACACCCCCGATAGGCAGTAAGTCTGCATCGGAGGATGGCTTCACCCACCTGCCGGTGGCTTCGCCATGACCGCTCGCTTTTGAAATGCAGGCACTTTGATATGACTTTGAGATGGCATCAGAATGACAACACACGGTTTTAGCGATCGAAGTCATCTTTCCATTAGCATTTTCTATCCATCAAAAGATCGGCATAGCCCCATTTTATTCACCCATCCCATCCCCATTAATCAACCATTCCTTAACCATTACCCTGCATAGCTGCTGCACCAATCGTTGCAGCAAAAACCATTAAGCAGCATGCGATTAAGGTAAGCGACAAGAGAGTTGCGCTAACTTCTAAACGCCCGTATATTTACTATACAAAAATAATCCATTATGCAATCAACTCACCTATACACCGCCTTACTTTTGGCCCTTCTAGTGTTGGCAAATACCAGCTGCAAAAAAGAAGCTACTCCTGCCCCAACACCTGTACAACATACGGATGTCAACCGGTCTAACGGAGGCTGTTCGCAAGCAGCACAAACCATCTTCCCCATGCTTAGCGATCCCAATGTTACAGACCAGGAAATTGTACAAGCAGTTATTGAATTGGAAACCTCGTGCAACAGCCTATTAAAAAAACTCATTGATAATCCTTACCGCACTATTCATCCTACTGACTTGCAAGTAGCATTGGTGTATCATTCGCCCCTTACAGATCCTGTACTGAAAGAGTTGGTGCGGAAAAACAACCCTCACCTCCCCAAAACACTGGTAGAAGAAGTATTGGCCCATAACCTTCCCCTAAGTACACACCTACAAAACGAAGTGCAAGCCCACCGCCCAGATATAACTGTTCTTCCCGACATGAGCTTCAACGACTGGTTGGCGCAAAACAACCACCGGCTGCATGAGGTGACTCGCGAAGAAATTTTGGCGTTCGAAAGCAGGGACACCCAACGAGAGATTTTCCGTGCTATTCCTAACCGTACAAAAGCAGAGGTGTGGCAACAAAAATTTGAGGCACTCATAAACTCGGGAAAATACGGTGGAGAATCCTTAGAATTTATTAAATTTCTACGTAATTTGATTACGGAAGACTTGTACAATGGTACCATTACGCAAGAGATGAGGAATGTACTCATTGAAGCAAAAGCACGAGCCCTTAACTTGTTTGAGTACTACGAGGCCAAACTTATGGCCAGTTTACTGGACGACACTTTTTTGCGGGCAGCCAATGGCGACATTAGCCTGGTAAGCTGCGATTGCAATTCGGTAGACGATTGGTGCGACACCTTCCAGAATGCAGGCATTACCTGCTCGGGCGATTGTGGCTTAGATTCAGAACGTGGTTGCGGCTGGTTTTGGCTCGCTGCCTGCAATGGCGACTGCCAACCTCAAGGCCCCCGGTAACTGGCTTAGAAAAACATGAACACGCTAAAACATATCGGATTATTCGTTGTTGGGTACGTGGTGGCCTTTTTCCTGAATTTCAGTTTTTCGTTTCAAGACGATCACCTCACGTTTAGCATGGCCTTTTTGCTCTACTTCGGGATGGGGATATGGAGCGGTAGAAAAAAGCGCAAAGTACAATTGTTGTTGGTAGCGGGTATTGTAGTGCATTTTACCTTACTCACCATTTTTATTAAACACCTGCTAATGGTAGACCTGTTGGTGGGAGCTGCACTTGTTAGCTTTGTGCCCGGAGTAATGGTACGTCAATTGTTTCATCGCCGTAAAGCCATCGCATTGTTAACAGGAACTACCATTGTTATGGCCACCCTTCCAGCATTGTATGTAGGCATTAACCATTTTGCTTATGCCCGGGCTTCCATCACGGTAAGCGATCAACAGTTTTGTGAAGTAACACTGGTAGATGTAAACAACACCCCTGTATTTGACGGGGCATTAAAAGGTAAAATCACCATCATTGAAACCTGGAACATCTTTTGTGGCTATTGCAAAACCCAATTCCCTTACATGGAAGAACTCCAACAAATGTACCCGCAGGTGCAAGTGTTGGCCGTAAACAATGGCATCGCCGATAATCATGATGAATTTGTTGACTTTGTGCAGTCCACCAACTCCAACCTGCTTTACCTCTACGATCGTGATACTGCCATTGTCCGTTATCTTCAACTCAAGGCTGCCCCACAAACCATTGTTATCGATCAGGAAGGTCGGGTGCAATGGGTAATGAAAGGGTTTGGTGCGGTGATGCAACGCACTTTCATGCCTCGAATAACAACACTTATTGACCAACTGCTGCAAGAAGAAACAAGTTTACAAGCGCAAAGCGTTTCTTTGGAATAAAAGCGAGTCCCCAATACGCTTAAGTGTGTATGAATAAGTTCCCGATGGGCAGGCACGTGTGCATTGGGAGATGGCTTCGCCAATACTAGCGTATTGCCTCGCCATGACGGCTCGCTTTTGAAATGCAGGTGTACATTTTTGAAACGCGGAGGTGCAGTTTTGAAACGCGGAGGTGCAGTTTTGAAACGCGGAAGTCCACTTTTGAAACGCGGAAGTCCACTTTTGAAACGCGGAAGTTCACTTTTGAAACGCGGAAGTCCACTTTTGAAACGCAGAAGTCCATTTTTGAAACGCAGAAGTCCATTTTTGAAACGCAGAAGTCCATTTTTGAAACGCAAAAGTCCACTTTTGAAACGCAGAAGTCCATTTTTGAAACGCGGAAGTCCATTTTTGAAACGCGGAAGCCCACTTTTGAAACGCAAAAGTGCGTTTTTGAAACGCGGAAGTCCACTTTTGCGATGCAAATGTGCTCCTCCAAAAATTGGCAATGGCCCCTGCAAAATTTTTTTGTGCATTTTTGTTTTTTGACCAACCACTGAAAATCAGGCACTTACAAAAAAAGTGCATTTTTTTTTCATTTCCCAAGCAACCTTTTTAGCAAAAAATGAGTCATGTATAATGCAAAACGATGCTACGTGGTGTATGCTAACTCGAGACCAACGTAGAGCCTACCATCTGTATTTGCTCGGTCTATAACGCAACATTTAATTATTGTTTAACGGTTTTGCATGGCAACATGCCGAACCATAAAATTTAAGCGTTATGAAAATTATTTTGCAAAAGCTGTACGAAATGAACAGCGAACAGATGGTAAAGTACGCTGAAGTGATAGCGGAAAAACTAGACAACAATTCCGATTTTCCGGAAACCTCGCAAGAGGTGAGTGATTTAACCACCGAGCTGGAACTGGTAAACGAATCCCTGGATGCAATTGAAGGGATAGCCGTTGACCTTACTAAAGCTCGTGAATTACGCGACGAGCGCACAGCGGTATTGCGCAAGCGGTTGGAGCGCATCGAAAATCTGGTGCTGGTAGAAAGTGAAGGCAACCGAGCTAAAATTGCCGGCACAGGCATGCCCCTCAATAGCGAGGAATCGGCAAGTCCTGTGCATGAATTAACCAAGGTGAACAACCTGGCAGTAAAGCACCACGATGGTGGTGGGTTTGCCCTGCGTTGGAAACCGGTGGAAGGTGCCAAAAGCTACCTCATTCAAATCAGTGGCGAAGGACTGGAAGAACACCAGTTTCGCACGGTATGGGTAAGCAGTGGTACACGCGCTCACATTAATGGGATTTCGATAGACGAAGAAGGCTTGAACCGGGGAAGTTTATACTGGATTAGGGTAGCGGCTGTAGGTGCTGCAGGCCATGGTCCATTTAGCGAACCTGTTTCGAAGATCGCAACTTAATGCGATCATGCGTTAGATCGAAGGGCGGTGCTGGCGAGTACCGCCCTTATTTTTTAGTACCCTGGCTTCCTCCAAAATACAGTCCTACCACAACGCCCAGCAATGCTCCAGATATCACATCGGAAATCCAATGAAAAGCGGTAGATACACTCAGTGCCACCAATATGGCGTACAATAAATGCAACCTCCCCCATTTTTTAGCCACATGCGGCCACACGGTGATGGCCATGGCCAATGCAATGAGTGTATGCCCACTGGGCCACCCTTCCGAAAACGACTCCCACCACGAATTGCTGTTCATAAACCCAAAGCGAAACTCACCACTAAAATTTTCGGTACCTATCGGCTCAAACGGCTCCATGTCTAATCGATTGGTGAACACCTTCAACACCGTCATCAACACATACCCAGTAATAAAAGCACCCAGGGTGCGCTGAAACAAATCGCGGTAACACTGCTGTTTAGAACGTTTGTAACGCCAATAGTAAAAAGCAGGAATACCCACCGGCACCACCATGCCTGCCAACACAAACGGCACCGCTGCCGCCACCCAAACATCGTGCTGGTTGAAAAACACAGCCCACCACCAATCGATATGGGTATGAATGAACCCGTAGGTAACACCCCCTGCCGCAATAAGGGCAAGCAATAAGAACAACAAGTACTTTAAGCGATGCATGAAGGCAAGATAATACTGTTTTTCCATTGATGGAACCCATCCATTCTCCTAACTTTGTAACATGCGAAACGGCATTGCACAATACCTCCCCCTTTCTGATGAGGCTTACCAACACTTAAAAGCTGCCGGACAATGGCGCACCTATGCCAAAAACGAATTGCTATTGCCCCTGCACAAACCGGTAAGCAAGATGTTTTTTATTGAACAAGGGCTATTGCGCGGCTACCGGCTGGTAGATGGGCTGGAAATTACCCACCACTTTTACCCCGAAAATTGGTTTGGCACCGACTATCAAAGCTACCTTACCGGCACCCCTTGCGAGTTACACCTTACTGCATTAACCGAAGTAACGGTATACGAATTTCAAAAAAGCGCGTTGGAAGCCCTGTTTCACCAACACCATGAGCTGGAGCGGCTGGGGCGCATACTGGCCGAAGATGCCTATTTGCAAATGGTAGAACGGCTCAAAGAGTTTCAAATCAAAGACTTGAAAATGCGCTACCTCAACCTCATCAACAAAAACCCCGGGCTGTTTCAGCAGGTGCCTCAAAAACACATCGCTTCCTACCTTGGTGTAGCACCCCAAAGTTTGAGCCGCATCAAGGAGCACCTAAAACATGGTTGAATTTCTTCACATATGTGAATGCATAAGCCACAACAACGCCCTAACATTGCCCTATAATTGTTGCCTATGAAACCATTTGTTGTTGCCTTAGTGGCTTTGTTCCTCGCATGTACCTCTTCCGAAAATACGACTAAAAATACCGCTGTTTCTTTTACACCACACCTTCGCCACGAAGCTGTACCCATTGCCAACAATACCGATCGCCAATGGCAGGAAGGGTGGTTGGTAACGCTCGAAAATTACAGCGATGTGCACTCCGATAGCATTGCCCTGCCCTTTATTGTATCGGTGGCGGCCGACAGCGTAAAGCGCAGCAACATCCCTATCCTCATCATGTCGGGTGGGCCGGGCAACTCCTCGCTCAACATGGCCAACGGACTGATATACACCCCCTGGGGCGAGCAGCACGACGTAATTGTATTTGAACAGCGCGGCACACCACATGCGCAACCTGCACTGCTTTGCCCCGAAATAGATTCGCTGCGTATATCGGGCATACAACAAGGCATGTATGGCCAGCAACTCGATAGCTTAAAAGCGGTGGCCAGTCAACTGGCCTACCAACGACTGGCAGCACAGCACGATTTAAACCACTACCATACGCTGGCCAGCGTAGAAGATTTGGAAGTCTTGCGCAAAGCATTGGACATCGACCAGTGGGTATTGTACGGCATGTCGTACAGCTGCAACCTCATGATGGCCTACGCACAAACCTACCCACAACACTTAGCCGCCATGGTGCTCGACTCGCCCCTGCCCCATCAGGCCAACTACAGCGAAGACATGTACCACAATGTAGACAGCACCTTGCACCGATTGGTACATCACTATACGGGTTCCAGTCAACTGTACGAAGACTGGAAAGCCTACTTTATGACAGTGAAAGACACCACTTTTACCGTTACCGTGGAAGGGCACCCCTACACCTGCACCAGCGATGCGTTGGTGGATGTGCTGCTTACCCAAATGAGCGATCACAACACCCTGGCCGAGGTGCCTGCAACATTGCAACGTTTTATGGAAGGCGATTACAGTGCAACAGCTACTGCGGTGCAATACCACCTCGAACCGTCGGGGCAGGCACTGGGCATGCGCTACTCGGTGTGGATGGCCGAAGAGTTGCCCGAAGAAAATAAAGAAAATACGCTGCGCGAAGCCGCTCAACACCCATGGCTGGAAGGCTATGCCATTAACGATGTATCGTACCGTACGGCCAGTTACTGGCCGGTGCAATCGGTGTACGAAAACACCGTTTGGCCCACAGCTTCTTTTGCACAACCCACCTACATCTTATCCGGGAAGCTCGACCCCTGGACCCCCAATTGGTATGGCCAACAGTTGTTGCCCTTACTGCCTGGAGCGCAACACAAAGTATACCCCGAAACCACTCACCTGCCCGGGTTTACCGAACAAGGGGTACAAGATGTTACACGGTTTTTAGAAGGAATAAAATAACGGAAACAAAAAGGAGGGCAATGCCCTCCTTCAATGTCCTGCGACCCGCGAAAATAGCTGTGCTATTTTTAACCATGCCTGCCTGTTACTCTGTTTGTTTCGCTTCGTTCGAAGCTTAATGTTAGCATTCATATTGAATCCTTTCCGTGTTTTGTGGCAAGAAAAACTTGCGGTTATACATTTCAAGAAACGGCCAGCAAGGTTGCTGCACTAGTTGTTCAATGTGCCCAGAGGCATTTTGGCTTTAACGGCTGGAGGCAGAGCGGGATTCGAACCCGTAGGCCGCGTTGCCAGCCTTCAATGCGTGTTTAAGGTAATGAAAAATGTTGGAATTACGGTTGAAAAATGGCCTTACCATCATCGGTTACCGTTTCGGTTTTGGTACAGGCTTTGCAAGGGTATTTGCATATCCACAGCCCATGTTCCTTACGGGGCGTACAACCGGCCGTGCAACCGCTACAAGAAACAGTAATGGAGCCACCCGAAGCAGCCGATTCGTAGAGTTGGTCGCCATCCAATACCAATTCTATGGCTACCACAGTGCTGCTATCGGTATTGGTAGCAACAAGAGCATAATCATCGTTTTCCTTCATCAATGTTATGCTTTCCAGTTTTATAGATACCCCATTCGAATTGAGCCAGGTTTCCCATTGCTGTTGTAACTGCGCAGCATCAATAATGGTTGAACCAGTAGCATCTACAGTACCTATTACTTTAGCATAATGCATAGGTGTTGTACAGGAAAACATGAACAACACCAACGCTACGAATAAAATACTTGCATGCTGTATGGCAACCGTCAATGCTGCACTATTTTTTTTTGGTTCTTTTGAAGTCACAGTTTTTTTTGGAGTGTTATTATCTCTTCCTCCTCCTGATGGTTTCCCTTTTTTCTTACTGGGCCAGTTTTTTGGTTTTTTCGGTGAAGTCATTACGAATGGTGTTATGTACTTTACAAAATACAAAAAAACAACGTATAAATACCATAAGCCAATACTTCAACACAATGCCATGCATACCACCCCTTTGTTTTGAACCCTTTAGCATATTCTTTGGTGCTATTTGTTAAAAGTTATTCCACTTCCAAACACTGTCCCTTTACCACACTCCTGCGAAGGCAGGAGTCCATTTCACATCCTCCATTTACCATCCTCCTCACCTGTGACGAAATGCCCCTTTTTTGTGATGAAAAAAATGGGAGTAAATGTTCGTCACTTCATCCCTGCTTCATTTTTAAAATTTCATTCCAACACTATTTCGCATTGCTTCGTCACAAACCTACTCAAACCCTATAAACCTTTCGGAAATGCGTGCTACATTTTATAGTGAATTGCAACAAATTAAATTGAAGTTTAACTGCAAAAATCAAAGAATTATGTTAAAACAAATCCTAACCATTACGATGTTTTTGTGCTTTACTTCCTGGAGTATAGGACAATCCAATTGGTTCCCTCCATTTGAGGTAGAACACAACAACGATGCAATCGAAATTGCAATCAACAACAGTGTAGACTGTTCCCAGGGCGACGATTATGATGACAAGTACAATCGTTATCAGTTTTACCTTGATAATTACGACAAGCACCCGGTGGTTACCATCCCCATTAACATCAACTTTTGGCAACAAGATGATGGATCGGGCAACTGGCAAAACACCCCGGCCAGTATTGCACGGCTCGATCAAATTGTTGCCTGGCTGAATGGGTACTACGACAGCAACTGCCCACCATCTGATCCCATAGCGGGGGTGCCCTTTTTGAACGACACAAAAATTCGTTTCGAGGCCAAGTATTATTTCTATCAAAACTCGGCGGTGTGGAGCACCACCAGTGGCTCAACACTGAATGCTGCTGTTGCTGCTATCGATCCCGAACGACTCAATCAACTGAACATTCATGTAAATGGTGGCGTTTATCCAGGCGCATGGGGGCTCGCCACATACCCAAGTACCAACATTGCTTACCATCAATACGTGGTTACTTTTAACAACGAAGCAAACCCCGGTGCTGATTATGCATGGGCAGGTCATTTAGCCCACGAGCTAGGACATACCCTGGATTTACGTCATACATATGGCGGTGCCAACTGCAATGAAACCTCACCCGATTACCTGGCAGATGTGTTTAACTATGGTCCTTGTCCACATGAATCAGGCTGGTGTTGCGATGTGTACAGCTCTTCGAATACCTGTACTAACAACATGATGGGCGGCACCAAGTATTCATGTTATTTCTCGCCCATGCAAATTGCAAGAATGCATCGGGCACTTTCTTTAAAATCCATTCGCAAGTACGTGAAGTGCGAGCCTTTTGATGCCGACCCTATTGTTGTGGATACCGACGAGCAATGGGACTTCAATATTAAATTGTACAACCCCGTTCAAGTCACCAATGGTGCGAATTTAACACTGAGTTGCCACCTGGAAATGTCGAACTACGACGAAATTATAGTAGAAGATGGATCGCGTTTAACGGTGGACGGAGGAACCATTACCAGCGAGTGCCCTTATTGGGGAGGCATCGAACTATGGGGCAATGCCAACCTCACCCAAAACCCACTGAACCAGGGCGTAGTAGAAACAAAAAATGAGGCCATAATCGAAAATGCCCGCCGCGCCATTACCACCATAAAAGGGGTGAACAGCGGTTGGATTTGGTCGAAAACCGGAGGCATTATTAAATGCACCAACACCACCTTTCGCAACAACTGGAATTCTTGTGCCTACCTTTATTACCATGCACAACACCCGTTTTTAGCCAATGTAGAAATTCCCAATCAAGGGCGTTTTGTTGATTGTGATTTTATTTGGGACGATGAATTTTTGGAGCCCAATCCAGCACCTGCCATTACCATGTACCATGTAAATGGGGTGCAAATTGCTGGATGCGATTTCATGGATGAACGTAGCGTTCCGGCCAGTGAAAAAGCCACTGGAATCTTTACGTTGGATGCCGGGTTTAAAGTAAGGGGCAAGTATTTAGGAGCACCCAACCCATTTCCTACTACTCCGTTGCATTGGTACGATGAGTTACAAACAGACTATCAACATTCCTACTTCAAAGACTTGAAATACGGCATACAAGCCATGAATAACAACACCTCCTATTCGGTGCTGATAGATCAAAGTAGATTTGAAAACAACAGTTACGGCATATTGCTCGATGCAATAGACGATGCCATCATTACCCGAAACTGGTTTGAGTTTAACAACATGGCTCCCGCAGCGATGAATTCGATGTTTGAATTGTCGTTAAGAGAATGTAGTGGATATAAAGTAGAAGGCAACACATTCAACAAATTTTCGAACCCATGGGGAGCTGCCGGAACCCTGGTAGAAAATTCAGGGCCGCAAGCCAACGAGGTTTTTCGAAACAAGTACGAAGGCGTAAATGTGGGCAACTGGGCACGCGGTTTCAACTCCAACGACCTGTCGAGCACGCAAAACGCTACAGGGTTGCAATGGTTGTGTAACGAGAATCTAAATGGATATTACGACCTATTGAACGACATCCCATTTTATGATCCTACTTTAAATGGTGAAGGCGTACGATTGCTACAAGGGGACATGGACAAAGCAGCGGGAAATACATTTTCGCCTACCATAACCCCACCAGGTCAACACTTATACCATGACGACCAGGATTGGATGGTCTACTTTTACAGTACACAGTCCAATGAAATGCCTACGGAAATTACAGGACCTGTAGCGTTGTCAGAAGCCCCCCCCAATCAATGCCCATCCAGCTTTGCCACCACCATTGCGATAAGCAGTGGCAACTTCATCAATGCCACAGCACTGGCAGCACTGGAAACGCGATTGGATGAAATTGATGAAAAAGTAAGGTTAAAAACCACTGAACTGGATGCCCTTTTGCAAGCCGGCGATGCTTCATCGTTGCATGCATTGGTCACTAACCTCAACAACTCCAACAAGCATTCGGTAAAGGCCACACTGCTACAGGAGAGCCCATACCTATCAAAAAATTTGTTGGAAGAATTAGGACTGAAGCAACCCAGTTTATTTCCGCACAGTTGGTACCGGGAGGTCATCAACGCCAACATTGAAGTAGCGAGAGACGAGAGTTTTATGGATTTCTTATCCAATAAACCTTATCCGATGCCCACAGGCATGTACAGTCAAATTAAAGACGATCGATTCCGCGAATTCACGGAAAGGGGCGAAAAGGAATTGGAAATATTGGCCTTGAACGATGAGCGGGAAGTCATCATCAACCTGTTGATTTCAAATGCAATGGCCGGAGAGGATGAAATCGACTGGAACTACATACGCCAGTTAATCATTGATCGAGATCATATTGAATGCCGTAGGCAGTTAATTGATTATCATATGAGCCGGTTAGAAATTAATCGATGTAACGACGAATTAGACCTATTAGAACTACAATTGGGTAGTTTTGAAATGGATCGGGTTAAAGCCGAATTGGAAGACTTTGTATTCTTTAAGAGGTATATGCTTAGCATTACTGGAAATACAGGCATTGTGAAGGCATTACAACCGTTGGAAATAAGTGAGTTAGAATACATGGCCAGCAATTTCGAGGGTAAAGCAGCCAGGCAGGCAAGAAACGTTCTTTGCTTTTATGAAGGCCTGTGCGATGACATTGATTACGAAATTCCTACAGCACCAAACAATGGCAATCGCTCCATGCAATTTCAAGAAGAAGAAAATTCAGATTTTATGCAAAGAACCCTATTGATTAAACCCAACCCCAATCAAGGAGAATTTGCCATAGAAATCCCTTCAAATTGTGCTATCCAAACCATTGCTATAGTGGATGTAACTGGTAGAGCAGTAGCACATGAAGTGCTTGCCTCAAAAGAGAACATGGCGCGCATCAAACTGCTCCAACCTAAAAGTGGGGTACACATCATTGTTGCAACATGTGCCAATGGAAAAAGATACATGAATCGTACACTTATTACCAACTAACCCTAACCGGTTAATGGCATGAATTGTAGCCTCAAGCAAATTGTTGTCTTGAGGCTACAATTTTAAAAAGAATACCTCTTCGCGCCAAGTGACTAAAAATCGTTTCTCACACCACTCCTCGTCCATATCACTTAATCTAGTTAACATACCCCTCTCATCACTCCTACACAAGCACCCCAATTTCACATTTGCCATAATACACTTACCCTTTGTCATTTTACGTAACACAACCCTTACTTCCTTTAACACGCCCCCTCACGTCACCTTATCCCATTTTGCATCACCCACCTTCCATTCCCCATCCCTTACCACTTTCCATCAAAAATCAACCACTTACCCAACGCTACCTGCCCAATGCCGTTCACTGTTTTCTAATGCTTAACTTCACCCCATGAAGTAAGTCATGTGGTTTAGCTATAAAACAGCCTTTTTAATCCTACTTATCTGTTGGTGCTTTGCCCGGCATAGCAGCGCACAACAATTTGCCCCAGCTGTAATGCACTTCACCATCGACGATGGGTTGCCCAGTTCTGAAGTGCATGATATTGTACAAGATTCGTTGGGTTTTTGGTGGTTGGCCACCGACCGTGGTGCTGTGCGTTTCGATGGTCAATCGTTTCATGTATACGATATGGATGATGGATTGCCCAACCCGGTGGTACTGCGTCTTTTTTTAGACCATCAGAACAGGGTATGGTTTTACACCATCAACAAGCAATTGGCCTATTACCAACAAGGCAAAATACATTTATACAATTACAACCACCTGATTGAAAATGCCTACGAACCTAATGTAATTGAATCGTTTCAAGTACTGCCCAACAACACCGTGCTGCTTAACCAACGTTTGGATGAATGTTGCCTTATATCGCCACAAGGGCAAGTTACCTACCAACACTTTGATAGCAAAAAAGAAAGTTGGCGCTACCTCATGCTCGACTCGCTCGTTTTGCTTCGACAAAAACACCTACCCGATAGTGCTTCCATGCAACAAATGATGCTTACCTGGCAATGGCCAAACGGTAGTCAAAAAACAACTAAAGTTGCCCTACCCAGCCAAACCTCTCCTTCACTTAAGCCTGCCTTTTATAACGGCAAAAGCAATCACCTTTTTAACTCCCACCAGGTATATGCCATCGAAGACGATCTGACCATACGGCTCATATTTACAGCTCCACACAACATTATTAGGGTATGTCAATTGGATGAAGAACGCATCGCCATCAATACCATTTCGGGCGTTTATATCTTCCACCGAACAACAGGGAAAACAACTTCGTTACTTCCTTCCATCACCACCATTCACACCATGCAAGATCAACATGGAGGCATTTGGTGCACCACATTTAAAGGGGTGTACTATTTTCCTCCTACCAGCGTATTCAATTATGCCACAAAAGATCCATTCATCAGCATGGCACTGAGCACCGATAAAAAGGTGTACTTTATAGAAGAAGGGATGCTGCACAAAATTGTGGGGTTACAAGTAACAAGGCTACAACAACTGCTGGTAAACAACTGGGCACATCGCATACTCCCCTTGTACAACAACGGGTTGCTACTTAGCGGAAATTTTGCTCAATATTATGATGTTACCAACAACTGCATGGTTGAACTCAACGAAGTGTACTTACGAAAACATTACGACGATGTAGCTATACATAGCGATACCCTTTGGCTTATTGAAGACTACAACCTACAAATTATTGCAGGCAACAACCCCAGTATCCCAACCTACAAGAAAAAAATAAAGTTACAGCACCGGGGGCAGTGTGTGTATAGAGACAGCCAGGGGAATGTTTGGATAGGGTCTAGTTCAGGGCTTCAAAAACTCGTGCAAGAAAAAATTGTAAATGTATTTGAGCAAATTCCTGCATTAAACATTCGAATAGCCGACATTACCGAACACAACGAACAATTATACCTTGCTACTCGTGGTAACGGCATCTTAATTTACCATCCTGAAACTGGAACCGTAAAAACCATTGGAAAACAAGAAGGTCTAACCGTAAACCAACTCGACAAAATTCAAGTACACCATCACCGCATTTGGGTAGCCTCAAAAGGAGGCATTGACTGTGTAGTACAACAAAACGATAGCATTAAAGCGCATCATTTTTCCAATCACTTGCCCACCCGCGAAGTATTGAACTTCTTCATTGTTAACGACACCTTATGGGCAAGCACGTCCAAAGGCATTTCTTGTTTGCCACTCAACAATTTATGGGAAAATCAGGAACAAATTAGGGTGCACCCTAAATTGCTCATTGATGGGCATACCCACCAAGTAGAAAATCGTCAATCGCACCACCTCAACTACCAACAAAACAACTTACTGGTACAATGGGAAACCACTACTTATCCAGAACATGGCACCCCTTCATTTCGATACCAACTTATGCCCCAGCAATCGTGGGTATATACCAGTGACCCAAAAGCTGAACTGCGCCACCTGCCCTGGGGAAATCATCAGCTTAACGTAGAAGTTCGTTCGGAATATGGCGATTGGACGCCCGCTTTTACCAGTCGCTTTATTATCGCTCAACCCTACTGGGCCAGTTGGTGGTTTTACACTGGAATAGTGCTATTACTAGTACTCATCACCTGGTGGTTGAGCAGGCGATATTTCCGACAAAGGTTAGCCCGACGCAAAACACAACAACAGCTCAAAGAACTTGAACACAAAGCATTGCGCGCCCAAATGAATCCTCACTTCATCTTCAACGCCCTCAATTCCATTCAACGCTTTATTTCTGAAAATGATGCTGACTCTTCGGCCATCTACCTTGCTAAATTTGCCCACTTAATCCGCCAAATCATGGAAAATTCGGCCAAATCGTTTGTGCTGCTTGAAGAAGAAATAGCGTTGATAGAACAAACCTTAGAAATTGAACAACTTCGATTCAAAGAAAAAATTCAATGGCATATTCAAGTTGACCCATTACTTCTGGAACAAGAAGTTACCATCCCAGCCTTTTCCATACAACCCATTGTAGAAAATGCTGTTATCCACGCCCTATCGCCAAAAAATGAAGGAGGGGAAATTCACATCTATGTCTCCATGCATAGCAATTCGTTGCTGCAATGCAAAGTAATTGATAATGGTATGGGAATACGTAGCACCAAAAAAAATCAATACGAAAAACATCAATCGTTGGGCATGAAATCAATTAATGAACGTTTGCAATTGCTACATCCCCAAGCTGGCTTAACCATTGAAAAAACGAACCAGGAAGGCACCAGCATTGTGCTCTTACTCCCAATTAAGTTGCAATAAGATGAAACACAAAGCACTGATTGTTGATGATGAACAAGACGCCCGGGTAACTCTCGCTAACTTTTTAGCACGCCACTGCCCAGAAACCATTGAAGTAATTGGTTTTGCTGAAGGAGTACAACAAGCACTCTACCTCATCGAAAAAAAACAACCCACCGTACTTTTTCTCGACATAAAGATGGGCGATGGCACTGGATTCGACCTTTTAAAAACCTGTAAAAACCCTTCCTTTCGGGTGATCTTCACCACTGCTTATAATGCCTATGCCATTAGAGCTTTTCGTTGGAATGCCATCGATTACCTGTTAAAACCCATTAACCCCATTGAATTGAAAGAAGCAGTAAACCGGCTGAGCGAAGTACCCATTAATACCGATGTACACCTTCGTCACATCGAGCGTTACCAACAAAACGAAGCTCCCGAACGGCTGGTGCTGCCAGCACAAAATCAATACCACATTATCGACATCAACGACATCATTTACATTGAATCTGACAACAACTACAGCATCTTTCACCTTCAGCAACATACGCGAGTAGTCGTATCTAAACCGCTAAAAGAATACGAAGAGTTATTGCCAAAAGCTCATTTTTTTCGAATACACTACTCCTTCTTGCTTAACCTAAACTACATAGCAACCATTCAAAAAAAGGATAGTAAAGTAATCTTAACCAATGGTACCCAATTAGAAATTTCTAGAAGACGAAAGCAAGACTTTTTACAACGAATGGGCATTTAACCACCTACCCTTTCAACCATACCACCTTCCATGCCATAGCTACCACTTACTCAAAGGAGCGTTAGATCGTTGATTGCATCCACATCCATCCGTTGCTTTGTAGGGTAAGTAACCAAAAAACACATCATGAAAAAACCAATGCTAACCCTTTTGGGTACGCTCCTATTTGTAGTGGCCCTTAATGCGCAAATTAATAAAGCAGGCAGCAATTACTATTACGATAACCCTGCCTCACCGGTAAACACTACCTTTGCCAACTTCCCGGTACCTGCCAATTTCAGTTCAAGCCTGGGCGCTAACAACACCCTTTCCAACAGTTACACAACAGCCATTGGAAGGTACAACGCTTCGCAAGGCTATTGCGCCACCTCCATTGGATACGGCAACCAGGCATTGGGCAATTATTCGCTGGCCATCGGTCGGTATACTAAAACAACGGGCACCTACTCCTTTGCCATTGGTTATGGATTGGGAGGTTTCTCTTACTTCGAAAACAATAAAAACTACTCGTTAGCGGTTGGTTTTCATCCTGGCAAAACCGGCTTGTTTGTTGGAAGGTTTGGCACCGATCATCGCATAGGAGTAGGAACCAACAACCCATTGGATGTCGTGCATATAGAAGCGGCCAATGCCCAGGGCATTGCCATTAAACCTACTACCAACAATTCCAATGCACACCTCAACTTTTTAGACCACAACGGGATCAACAATTGGAGCATTACAGCTTATAACAACCACAGTGCTGAAGGAAATAAGCTTATTGTAAACAGTGCCAAAGGAGATGCATTGCAAATTAGTGGCGGTAAAATATTGATGGGGGAAGGACTTGATTTAGCGGGATGTGCCGACTGCAATGATTACCGCTTGTTTGTACTCGACGGCATACGTACCGAACGGGTAAAGGTAGATATAGCAGCCAATGCCGGTTGGGCCGACTATGTATTTGATGATGATTACCAATTACTCTCCTTAACGGAAGTGGAAAACTATATTGCCGAGCATCATCATTTACCCCACGTACCCAGCGAAGCAGAAGTAACCAAAAACGGCATCGACCTGGCAGCAATGAACAGCATTTTACTGCGTAAAATTGAAGAACTCACCTTGCACCTCATTGCTATGGAAAAAGAGCAAAACGCATTGAAATCAACCCTTGAGCAACTGAAAAAATAACAGCCATGAAAAACTATTTGCTAGTAATGGCGCTCCTGGTGGGAAGTATTGGCACCACATTTTGTCAACCCACCGCCATGGATGGCCAGTTGCCACGGTATTGGTTTTACCGATGGCGTTTAAATCAAAACTTTGTTATTGTTGGTGATGGGCCGGGCAAAAGCATGGTAGCCAACAGACGGGGCATTGCCGACATTACCTGGGGCGACGGCACTATTTGGCACGGACGCTACCTGGCCATGTTGGCTACTGAATATAAACTATTGGAAAACAACGAACGGTGGGAGGATTTGGAACACAACAAAACAGAATTGTACTACGCCATTAAAGCGCTGGAGCGACTGGATGATGTAAGCAACAGCTTTTATGCTGTTCCGGGTACAGGAGGAGCCAATGGACTGGGTGGAACACCGCTTCCCAATAGAGTGGATGGCTTTTTTGTACGCGACGATGTACCCGCTGACCTTTTAACCAACGATCAGTGGAATGCTTACTATGCTGCCTGGCAATTTCCAAACAATGTGCCTGCCAGCATGCACCTATTGAATGATTACCGCACCCTACCAGCCAACTCCACCCCGGTTTGGAAAGTACATTCAGGATATCAAACCCACACCAACCCGGCACCAGTAGGCACCACCAATACCGACCAGGCCAATTGTGGGGTTTACCCCCTGCCCAAAGAAGTGTTACACTTTGATGGCGACTGCGATAATGATGGATTAGACGGCAACAGGGGCATGATGTTGTACGACATGAGTAAAGATCAAACCATTAACCTTATGATGGGTGCTGTGCTCATTACCCAATGTGTACCCAACACCTCGCAAAGTGTACAACTCAATGATGGCACCACCATTGCCTACAACTTTGTGGAAAACATTAAACGGCTAATGACCAACATTCTTTATTACACTGCGCTATCGGACATCGACAATCCTGGCATCAACGATTGGACCATTAAAACACCTCATGGGTTAGCCGTAGACCTCGGAAGCACATCTGGTCTCATGGAGCGAAACACCATGAAAACCATTTGGAAAGACTACCTATTTACCACCAACAATGATGTTAGGCCGGGAGAAACATTTGAAACGCACTTTACCCCAGTACTGCTGAACGACCCCTTGTGGAACAGTAGGGTAACTTTTTTGTGTCCAGACGATATTGAAGAAGGAACCTGCACCCGCGATAATGCCGCCATGACTTACATTTTAGTAGCATTATCGAACAAAGGAGGACTCACTCAATTTCAAATCGAAAACGCTGTTAACTCTGGCAGTGGTGCATGGAAGTGGCAGGGATTTTATGGTTTGTTACATGCCTACCTGCATGGCAGCTCATTTACCTCCAGTGCGTTAAGCGATGCCCAACAAATGCTGGCAGAAGCTCCCTGCTGGGGACCCTACAATACCGCTAATGGATTTGACATTCATGTAGACGTGAATGGATTGTTTAGTACAGGCACCGTTCTTTATGGTACCAATTACGATCATTTCGGAGATTTAGTGGTACCAGGCAGCAACTTGCAACAATACAAGAATGTAATGGGCAGCAATGGGTGGAACAGTGAATTTAGATTTTACGCCCCGCCCGAATTTGTATTTACAGATGCACACAACATCGACAACCAGTCGAATACATCAGCCACTCCTCCTGGTGTTACCGAAGACTATACCGTTCACTTCCCCTTCGAAAAGCATGTAGGTTTATTCAATGGGTTGGACTACATGATCCTCAATAACCTGTACTACCTCAATAGCGAACAACCTTTGCCCAAATTCGAAAACCTTGTAGATCGGGTGGTAGATGAGCCCATTGTTGGAGGAAATACTTATATGGCATTTAATTCATTGCATTTTGAAACCGACTTATCGGATGCCCCTCCCAACCTGGTAGCACGTGCCGGAGAAGAAATTGTGTTTCAAGATGGCTTTACCTTCACCAATACCACGGGTGAGTTTTACATCGATCCTTTTTACTGCGAAGACGGACAGGAGGGCAGTTATAAAAATGGAACAGACACCACCATTCATCCACAAGTATTAACAGCACCATCTTATGGATTTAATCAGCCATTTCAGTTGGTGAGTCATAAGGATGAAGCTCGCTTGCATCAATTGGAAGCAACTGCCAACAATGAAGCACCCCCTGCATTTGTTGCATTGTATCCGAACCCCACCAACAATAGCGTAAACATGGTAGGAACAATTACACAATACCAACACTTGCAAATAACAGATATAATGGGCAAAGTCCTTGTTGAATTTAAGAGCAACATTCCTACCTCCCTCGATCTATCAGAATACAGCAATGGCGTTTACCTGTTTATTTTTAGCAACAACAACACCAGGGAAGTCATCAGGTTAGTAAAAAACTAAGAACAACACCAACCAACGCATAAGAGGGGAAGCTCCCCTCTTTTTTATGTGCACCAGCACCTTGTCTTGGCCCCACTGGTACTTATCAAAAGTAACCTTATCCATTTGCAATTGTACGTTTCATAGCAATCCCTCAAACTTTCCCATCTGCCCGGTCTTCGATACATTTTGCTGCTCGTAACTCGCAACAAAACACTCAGACACTGGGCAGGGATACAATCCGCCTGAGGCTAGCCACTCCGTTACTCGAGCATTCAGTTACTTACTCCTTGCACCATTCATTTCTTAATGCATCTCATTCGTATCACTTATCCCACTCAACACTCACTCCTACAAAGGCACCTCGATGGCTATCAGTTCATTACCCAACACAAACCTTATTCCATTTCACATCCTCCATTTGCCATTTACCGTCAGGCACCTCATCCCCCTTATTCCTTTTCACCCATAACACGTCCTCCAGAACCTTATTCCCTTATCCTTTAACACGTCCTCCATGTTCCCTATCCCTTTGCCGCAAGGCACAGCTATCCTTAACACAACCCTTACTTCCTTTAACACGCCCCTCACGTCACCTTATCCCATTTCACATTTGTCATTTGCCATTGTCTATCACCTCACCCGCCTTCGTCCACTAAACTTCCCATTTCATCAACAATTTTCGGTTTTCCTTTTTTCCCTCACTACCTTCTGCTAAACCATAAAAATCAAACACATGCATGTACAACACGCAAAAGTCCCGGTGGAAGCCGTGACTCAAAGAAGAAACAAGGGCCACAGCCCTTATCAAACAGGAAAGGCAGCTGCCCAGAAAAAAGGCAAAGGCATCGCCTCGTTTACCGACAATCGCCCTGAAGCTGCAAAACAGTTGGCCATCCAACAGATGGTGAACAACAGCGTGCAACAACAACACGCCGCGCAACAGCAAAAGGGCATCCAGAAAGGCGTAGCACAGCAAAAGAGCGACAATGTTGCCCAGCTTGCTACCGACATTCGCTATGGCGACTTTCAAGGATTTGGTTACGGCCCCTTTGCCATGGGTGCCTATGCCAATACCATGTGGGTAGGTACTGAGGTACGAGCAAGGTTAGACCGTACCGATCCTCGCAGGGGTTCGGCCACTTCTGCCGTGGGCGTACTCGCACCTGCCATGGATGCCTTGAACAACCCGGCAACGGGAACATTCCCGTTGCGATTTTGGCGACAAGGACACCTGCTCAATGCCAATGCCGGAGGACTGGCGGTAGATTCTAACCTGGTGCCCATTACAGCTGAGGCCAACACCCGCCACCTTGATTTGGTGGAACGCGGCATGAAAACCCAACTGCACAATGCCAATACAGTAGCACGCGGTGGTGATGCTGGAGATCCAGGGTATGATGTGGAATATAGGGCCGTTGCTAATCCAGTGAACCTGGGCGGTAACCCTTACGGTGCCAACCATCCCGACGTTGATTTGGAGACCCATTGGAGGTACTGGCGGGCAGGACAGGATGCCTGGTCGGCCTGGCGGGTAGATACCATTAAATCGCGTTCTGGAGGGCCAGCATACGCTAATGATGCCAACTGGGCCAGTGGAGGAAGTCGATTGACTGCTGTAGGTGGTGTGCACCGTGTAGTAGTGCCTGTAGGCCATGCTGCAATAGTGGCCTGGGGAGGAGCAGTGCCCATGAACATGACCCATGCCATCATCGACCCTATTTATGGAGGAGCACTGGGGGCTGCCATAGTGAATGTAAACACCATCCACTCGTGGCACGAAAACCAGCCTACCCCCTAACCAGATCAGGCATGCCGGGGCAGTATCTCAAAGCTGGGTAGGCAGCACAATGATCAGCTGAACACCGTTGCGTTTGAAGGAGGAACAGTGTGCCTCAACAATTTACAGTTGCAGGCCGAACAAAACGCTCCATCAGTTGTTTTAATGATGTAGCGAGATTCAGCCCCACGGAATCAAAAAAGCCCAACCCATCCTTTGCCTATTCGACAAAAAGGAAACGGTTGGGCTTTTAAATGCTGTTTTACCTGCCTAACGCATCAAATGCTGCTTGCTGTTATCGCGCCAGCCGGCATCGTACTTCGACTTTACAAAATGAATAATAAGGTCGGCATCGTACTTCGAATCTACAAAGAAGATTTTCTTATCCGCATCGTACTTCGAGTCGCAAAAAAACCAGCGGCCTTTGTCATCCACATCGTACTTCGAATCCATTTTACATACCGTAAGGTGAGCATCGTACTTGCTATCGGCCACATAAACCTTTACATCAGCGTCGTACTTACTATCGGCCGACCATACTTTTTGAGCATTTACTTGTGAGGCGAATGCCACACAAAGCAACAGGGTAACTAGAGAATAAAACTTTTTCATTGGTTGAGTTTTAAGTTTGTTTGTACAAGTTAGGCATTTTTGCAACAAGAATTATACCAGTAAAAAAGGAGCTAAAAAAAACACCCTAAAAAGTTGATAACCCACCCAGATCTATCAATACACCCCTCATTTGATCTTAAAAACCTGACAATAATCAGCTCAATACAAACCGGAAATCCAAAAAGTAAGCCTTATCTTTTTGCATGCCTTTTAACCGCCTGGACCACAACATACTCGGTACTATACGACCACGCCTTCGATTATCCACCTCCCTCACCCAAGAAGAAGTATTTGCACACCTTAAAGAACAAGTAAGCACCAGCACAGAAGTTAGTGGACAGGTAACCAGCCACTATGCCATTCTAAAAATACCAGCAAAAGATGCCCACTACTGGTCGCCCGAGCTACAAATACGCATCGACGACGATGAGTTTACTGAACAAAGTGAAACCACCATTTTAAAATGCTTGATTGGCCCACGGCAGGCGGTATGGGGGTTGTTTGCTGCCTGTTATGGTTTCATTGCCCTGGTTACCTTTTTTGGAGGCATGTACGGGTTGGTAGAATTAAGCATGGGCAAAGAATCGCCATTTGTATGGCTGCTACTGGGATTGGCACTCATCCCATGCATATGGTGGGCAGCACGCGTGGGGCAACGCACCGGCCGCGACCAAATGCTCCACCTGGTAAGTGTACTTTACCATACCCTTGATGCCCATGGCACCGTAGAACGGGTAGAGTAACTACTCCCTTTTCTTTCCATTGATAATCATGAACGATAAGTCGTAACCACTACTTAAACCCCTTCCAAATTTTACGATGACACGAATGTGATACCAACCGCTACTATCTTCCGGGTGCGGAAGGTACCAGGTAATCTTACCTTGATCCTCTTCCTCCTGGTACTCTTCCTTCTTTTCGTTCCATGAGTACCCATTTCGGATGAGGCAATTTTCTACCATTTGCGCCAAATCATTCCATGAGGCTTTAACAGGCTCCCACGTTTTGGCCTTATGAAAAAACACCATCTCCACCAGGGCCCCCAGGTAGTACGAGTCTTCCACCTTAGCAGCAATGGCTTGCGGGAAGCTGCCTTTTAAATCGTACTCCTTCACCTCTTCCATAATTACCGGTCGCTGTGCCCCTCGATAACCATCAAAATAAGTATGCGATGCCTGAATGTATTGATGAATAAACGAGCAATGATCTTTACCCGTAAAAATAGAACCGCTGTTGCGCAACTTTTCAGTACGCTGCTGCTCTGCATAGCGTTTGCTTCCCACACAATTTGCAGCACGGTTCGAAGCAATAAAATTGCCCAGTTGTTCGGAGGCGATATAATCTTTACAGGCACCAGTAGTATTGCCTTGTGCCTTGTACACATCCCCCCTATTCAACAACACCATCGCTTTGTAATCATCATTAGGTACCAAACTCAATGCCTTTGTCATATCTTGTTCGGCACCTTTATAGTTGTTGCTGCCTTTTTTAGCCAGCCCACGATAGTAATAAGCATTCCACGATCCTGAACTGGCCTTTACCACCCCATCTAAATCGCTAATGGCCATCTTGTAATCTTTTGCCTCCAGGTAAGCTATGCCACGGCCAAACAAAATTTGTGTACGATCAATAGGCCCTGGTAGCAAGGCCATCAAAGCCATGCCATAATGGTAAGCAGCATCCTTTGGCTTTTGCTGCAACATCAACGCTTTTCCAGCATAATAATGTGCCTCTTGTGTACGATGAAAGCCCATTTGACATTTCACCAAATCTTGCACCGCTTCATCTCCCTTTTTCAAATGGATGGCATACAACTTGCCCCGCTCCAGCCGTGCATCCAACAAATTAGCATCTTGCTTTAATGCATTGGTTAATGCTTCATCAGCCGCTTCGTATTTACCGGCATTCATATACTCAACACCTTGTGTCAAAAGCTCTTTGGTCGATTGGGCATTCAATACCAAAGGAGTGAGAAGGAGCAATAGTGATAGTCGGAAAGTCATCAGCAGTAGGTTTATATCACAACGATTTAAAAGTAAAGATTATTTTGAGAGTTGGCACAAAGTGTTGCTTCCCTTAAATAACTCACTAAAACCTACTTCACCCATGCAGTAACATTACCATCAGTGCAGCATCAATTGTTGGGTATATGTGCCCGATGCCATTTGTAGCTTCAGGAAATAAACACCTGGAGCCTTGCCTTGCAAATCGATGTGCGATGAACCACCCGACTGTACTACCTGCCCCAACTGGTCGAACACCTGCCACTGCCCATTCGTAAAGCCCGACAGTTCAAACAGTCCATTGCCAGGATTAGGGTAAACAGTTATTGGCCCTGTATAACCTGCATCATCTATCCCTACTTGTACCGAACAACTGTCCATATACGTAATGCGCGAATCGGTGGTCAATAAATTTTCGAAATCAGTAAACGCGCCAACATCACCTTTTAAAGTATAGTCCAACCAATCTACCATGTAATCGTTCATCACCTGTTGCTGGTCGGCTCGGGTAACGGAAATGCCCGTAGAAGCTGTTGCCTCACCAAAGTCGCAGTTGAAATTGGTATTGGCAAAATAGCAGTGTGCCCCACCTGTTACACTAACAAAATATTTGCAGGTGGTAATGCCATTGTAAATGGGAATATGATGATCGGCTGGTGGAGTAACCCCATCAGAACTGCCCGACATAATCAATGCTGGCACTTGCACCTGGTTGGCAACACCAATGGCCGAAGGGTTGGTTTCTGCTGGTGCCAAACCAATGATGGCCTGAATGGTAGTATTGTTTTGCGCAGCAAGAATAGTAGCACCGCCCCCCATCGAATGGCCCATAATGGCTGATGAAGCATCCACACTATTGTTGAACAACGAACCGGCATCCACATTTTCGTTTTGCATAGCATTTACACACAGCGCCAAATCCAGTGCAAACTCATTATGATCGGGCGAAAAATTGCCTTCAGTACGAGGAAACACTACAATGTATCCTTCAGGCACCAATTCCTCCCACACATTTTGATAAGCATCCCAGGCCATCACAAAACCATGCCCAAAAACCACTACCGCAAACGTTCCAGATGTTACCGGTACATCTTCGCCTGCAATAGCAGCTGGATAATAAATTTCTGACTGAATTTGCCTGCCCGGACCTCCTCCCGAACCAAAGCCTCCGCTGCGCAAAGAATCGTTAAACGTAATGGTAGTATGCCCCACCTGAAATTGAGCCATGCAAAATTGAACAACAAGTAGTAGTAGCGTCGTAAAAAATGTTCTCATGTGTTTTGTTGTTTGGAGTGATTAAATGTATTGCAGCACTTCCTTGATGCCCCACAAGTAGGGATTATTAGCGTCTTAATACCTTGTACATAAAGGAAACTTGTTCAAAATTGAGGCATATTCCTCAACAAAAAAATTCCGGTAAGTTGTAAAAATCATATGAACATGGGGTGCCCAACTAATATGCGATAAAATCATTTTCTGCGTTTACAAAAACATGGCACAATTGCTGCTAATAGCATTACAGCATTCTTCATTATCTTGCGGCATGACCCGATGGTTGATCATAGCACTTATTAGTACCTGCAGTATGGCATACAGCCAAACAGCAGCCGACTATTACAAAACAGCCACCCAATACCTGGGGCAGGGGAACTATAAAAATGCGGTGTACAACTACAACAAGTGCATCGAACTCAACCCCAACATTGCTGAAGCATACGACTACAGAGGCAGAGCAAAAGCAGGGTTGAACCAACACAACGATGCGGTAAAAGACTTCAAAAAAGCACTGGCCCTTAAACCCTTTGCCGATGGGTACAACAACCTGGGCCTATCGTACCAGGCCTTGCGTAAATTTAACGATGCCATTGCAGCTTATGGCAAAGCCATTGAGCTGGATGCAAACATGTATCAACCATATTACAACCGGGGCGTTACTTACCTCACCACCAAATCGTATCATGTAGCACTAAAGGATTTTGATAAAACCATTGCTCTGGCCCCCAGGTATGCCGCAGCCTACTTTAACCGGGGCATTACACAACAAGGGCTGTTGCAATACGACAAAGCCATTGCCAACTTCGATAAAACCATTGCACTCAAACCCGGCTTTGCCGATGCGTACAGCAAGCGAGGATTGATTCACCTTATTAAAGGAGAAAACACGCTGGCAGTAGCCGACTTTAGCAAGGTTGTTGCATTAGAACCCAACCACTTTTACGGCTGGTACAATCGGGGCTCCGCTTACCACCAAATGGAAAAACACCAACAAGCCCTTAACGACTATAACAAAGCCATTGCCTTAAACCCCAACTATGCACTCATTTATCACGACAGGGGATTTTTAAAACTATCCATCGGCTTTGACGATGAAGGGGCATTGAGCGACCTGCAAAAAGCATTGGAACTCGATCCGCACCTGCCCCCACAAGCTACTTTTAACCTCGGGTCGGCCAAATATGTATTGGGCCGTACTACTGAAGCGTGCGACCATTGGTACAAAGCCCTTAACCTGGGCTATACCCGTGCAAAAGAATCCATCGATAAATACTGTACTAAATAGCTTTTTAACAACATTAGTGCAATCAGGCAACAATACTTTCAGCATCTTTTCATGCTGTGTTTTTAGCTGAAATTAAGGGGTTTTATATCCTCATATACATTCTTTACAGGCTTTTTCTCTTCATCAACACACCAACAAACCCCACTTTTTTTCATACCCCATGCAACCTTTTGGTCAAAAAATGAGTCTATACGTAAAGCCAACTTAAACAGAACCGGTTGGAATGCCCATTCTACTTAGGAGGCTTTGCAATAATTTTGTAAATTGGCATCATATGAAGCTCCTGCACAAGATCATAGCGATCGTACTCCCTTTTATAGGGTTCGCAGCTTTTAACCACACCATCGCACACGGAGGCGAAGAACATCCGTACCACAAGGTAGCTAACGATGCGCTGCACGACATGCATGCGTCTAAAAACTACCTGTTTATCGAAAACAAAGGACAGTGGTCCGAACAAGTATTGTACAAAGCCAAACTGTTAAGCGGATCGATGTTTCTTGAAAAAAACCGCTTTACCTATAACTTTTACGACAATGCTGCACTGATGCGCGCACATGCCAATCCTACGGTAGAGCCTACCCCATGGGAAGACCTAAAGGTGCGTTACCATGCCTTTCGGGTAAACTTTGTAGATGCCCTACCCCACCCCGAAATGAAAGTAGATCAGCCAGGGGCGGGTTATTACAACTACTACATCGGTCGCGATAGAAGCAAATGGGCCTCTAAAGTGAAAGGCTACCAGAAAGCAACCTACCAAAGCATTTACGACTTCATTGATTTGAGCCTGTATACCAAAGACGAATTTTTGAAGTACGACTTTATTGTTCACCCCCATGGCGATGCCGAAGAAATATTGATGAACTACGAAGGGGTAGATAAAATTTACATCAAACGAGGGAGCCTACACATTCAAACCTCAGTCAATAAAATTATTGAGCAAAAACCGTATGCCTACCAAATCATTAATGGCCAGGAAGTAGAAGTACCCTGCGAGTTTCATTTGGAAGACAACAACGTATCATTTGTTTTTCCTGAAGGATATAACGACAACAAAACCCTCATCATTGATCCCACCTTGATTTTCTCCAGTTCGTCGGGGTCGTTTGCCGATAACTTTGGCATGACTGCTACCTACGATGATGAAGGCAACCTTATTTCTGGAGGCATGGTATACAACGATGGGTTTCCTTATACTACCGGAGCTTACGACACCACTTTTGCTGGTACCCCCGGAACTGGCATTACCGATGTGATATTAACCAAATACGATACCGACACCACTGCCGGCAACAACCACATCTACTCTACCTACCTTGGTGGGGTAGAATGTGAAACCGTACACAGTCTTATTGTAAACAGCCAGGGCGACTTACTGCTTTATGGTGTTACCAGTTCGCTCGATTTTCCGGTTACTCCCAACGCATACGATACCACCTTTAACGGTGGCACTACCCAAATATTCAATTTCAATGGCACCAACTTCAACAACGGCACCGACATTTACGTAGCCAAACTAAGTGAAGATGGCACAGCACTACTTGGATGTACCTACATTGGTGGTGCTTCTAACGATGGCATGAACTACAGCGTAAGTGGTGGCATCTACAACTCGGTAGCCGCTTACGATTCGCTAACCACCAACTATGGCGATCAGTTTAGAGGTGAAATTATTCTCGACAATGCTGATGGAGTGTATGTAGCCTCCTCTACCAAGTCGAACGATTTTCCTATTGTAAACGGATTTGGCACCCTCTATGGTGGCCGCCAGGCTGGTGTTGTATTTAAGTTCAACGACGACCTCAGCAACCTCGAGTGGAGCACCTACCTCAGCGGCAGCAACATGGATGCAGCTTATGGCATTAAAGTAGGTGTAAATGGTACGGTATACGTTGTGGGTGGAACCACTTCTAACGATTTCCCCTCTACTCCTGGATCATTAAATCCCAGCTATATTGGTGGGAAAACTGATGGTTATGTGGCTGAAATTAGCTTTGATGGCACCAGCTTAATTCGTTCTACCTTTATTGGAACAGCCGATTACGACCAAACCTACTTTGTTGAATTGGGCATCGACACCAGCATTTATGTATACGGACAAACATTGGGTACTACTACCTACCCAGTAGTAGGTGGCGTGTACTCCAATGCCAACAGTGGACAATACATCACCAAACTTACCGAAGACCTTGGAGCCATTACCTGGTCCACCATTTTTGGTAGTGGTACTGGGGTGGTAGACATCTCTCCCGCTGCTTTCCTGGTAGATTTATGTGGTAACATATACTGCACTGGCTGGGGAGCCAACATCTTGCAAGCCACACCACTTAGTAACATGCCTGTAACGGGCGATGCTTACCAGGGATCACCACCGAACGGATTCGACTTTTACCTCGCTGTATTTGAACGCGATGCTTCCGGCCTCTTATACGGTTCTTATTTTGGTGGCCCCAACAGCCAGGAACACGTAGATGGCGGTACCAGTAGGTTCGACAAGAATGGCGTAGTATACCAATCGGTATGTGCCAACTGTGGCGGCAACGATGATTTCCCTTTTACCCCTAATGCCTATTCGCAGGTAAACAATAGCACTAATTGCAACAACGGTATTTTTAAGTTCGACTTTGGTATTATACCCACGGCCGACTTTACCGTAAACAACATTGAAGGCTGTCAACCCCTCACTGTAAACTTTAGCAACAACAGTAGCCTGGTCAACTCCACTTTCCTCTGGGATTTTGGCAATGGTGATACCACTTCCATCGACTTTAGTCCTACCCGTATCTTCCCCGATACAGGCACCTACGTGGTAACATTGACCATACTCGACACCGTATGCAACATTCTTGATACTGCGTTACAAATCATTACAGTACACCCACAACTACAATTGGCCACCAGCGGCGATACCATTGTATGTACGCAAGATCCACTCGATATTTGGGTCAACACCTTTGGCACCACCGACACCTATGTGTGGAGCAGCAACAATAACTTTACCGATACCCTCAATAACATTACAGATAGTGTACTCACCGTTACTCCATCGCAAACACCCACTTATTATTATGTGTATTTGGGCACGCAGTTTTGTAGTATGATTGATAGTGTGCTGGTAGAATACCAGCCTTTGGCAGCAAGCATGACTCCCTCTGACACGGCAGGGTGTGCTCCTTTATCCATCGATTTCACCAACAACAACACAGGAGCCACCAACTATCTATGGGATTTTGGGAACAACGATACTACCTCTACTGAATTTAGCCCTACCCGCATCTTCCCCGAAGGAACACATACGGTATACCTCATTGCCTACAACAGCAATTGCAATGGCAGCGATACCATACAATACACCATTACCGTACACCCCGAAGTATCGGTAACTACCAGCAACGACACGGTAATATGTACTCCTGTACCTGTGCCGCTATGGGCCAACTCCAACGGCACTTCCAGCACCTATATATGGAGCAGCAATAACAACTTTACTGATACCCTTAACAACCCCATTACCGACAGCACCATTGTGGTTAACCCAACCGTACCCACCTGGTACTATGTAATGGTGCAAAACCAATATTGCCAGTTAATAGACAGTGTATTGGTAGACTTTGCCAGTTCTCAAATTGAAGTAGACCCCAATCAAACCATTTGCGATGGCCAGGTCATTAACCTTTCGGCCACCAACCTCAACCCTGGCGACCCTATTACTTACGATTGGGCACCAGATGCAGAAATTATTTCTGGCGACGGCACCGCTACCATTACAGTAAACCCCTCTACCACCACTACCTTCTATGTTACAGCCATCAGCTCGTTAGGCTGTGTAATTAACGACTCTATAGTGGTAGATGTGGTTAACTTTGGTGGGCTGGTAGATGCTTTTGCCGACATCGACTCCATTCCTGTTGGAGGTAGCACCAACCTACATGCATTGCCCGATGGCTACAACTACCTTTGGTTTCCTCCTACTGGGTTAGACGACCCCACCAGCCAGGACCCATTGGCTACTCCGGAAGTAACCACCACTTACTATGTTACTATTACCGATACCAGTGGCTTGTGCACCCGTACCGACTCGGTAACAATATATGTGATAGAGCAAATTTGTGGCGATCCAGACATTTATGTTCCCAATGCCTTCTCGCCTAATAAAGATGGGCAAAACGACATGCTTTACGTACGTGGCAATAATATTGAAGAACTCTACTTTACAGTATACAATCGTTGGGGACAAATGGTATTCGAAACACGCGATCAAAGCATAGGTTGGGATGGTATTTTTAAAGGCATGGAAGCCGATCCGGCGGTATACGTTTACTACCTTGAAGCAACGTGCATTGGTAAAGAAACATTCTTTAAGAAAGGAAATATAACACTCATTCGTTGAAGCATCTTTTTTCCATAGCACTGGTAGTGTTTGCTTCTATTGCAATAGGGCAAGACATTCACTTCTCGCAATTCAATGCGTCGCCACTTAACCTAAACCCCGCATTGGCAGGGCAATTTGATGGCGATTATCGTTTTGTAGGCAACCAGCGTACGCAATGGAAATCGGTAACGGTACCTTACAACACCATTGCGTTTTCTGCCGATGCACGCAACTTTCCTTCTGACAATATTGGAGCCGGCCTATCCATCTTTCACGATAAAACTGGCGATTCTCAATTTAGAACCATTGCAGTAAACCTGGCAGGTTCGTACCTGCAACCCATCAGCAGCGATTCATTGCAATCACTCTCCTTTGGCATTCAAACAGGATTTACCCAGCGCAGCATCAATTACGATGCACTGAGCTTCGACAATCAATACAACGGCTATTATTACGATCCATCGTTGGCACACAACGAAACATTTGCCAACGAAGGACGCACCTACCTCAACCTTAACATTGGTGTGGGTTACTTCTATCAAATTGAGAGAAGAAAAGCAGTAGGTTTTGGTGTGGCCCTACACAACCTTACCAAACCCAAGCAAAGTTTTTTCGACAACGACGACATTACCCTCGATACCCGATTCGACATTCATGCCAATGTGCAATTTCCTGTAGCCGATAAAGTAGATGTATTGCCCAGCATTCTTTATCGTGGGCAAGGCACTTATAAAGAATTTTTATTGGGAGGAACAGCCAAGTACATCATGGCCGATGGGTTGGGACAATACCGAACAGTATACGGTGGCATCTTTGCCCGAACGAAAGATGCCGGCTACTTGTTGATGGGTATGGACTACGACCAATGGAATGTAGGCATTAGCTACGATTTAAACCTGAGCAATTTGCGCCCTGCAAGTCGTGGGCGTGGTGGGTTCGAAATATCGGTGATATACATCATAAAGAACTATAAGCCTGTACGGGTAAAACATAAAGCCTGTCCAAACTACATTTGATGAAAGGGAGACTACTGGTGATAGCATGCTTGTTGTTGGCTTTTACGGCCAACGGACAAAAGGTAAAGTATTGGCTAAAGTTTGGCAATGAAGCTTATGATGAAGGCGATTACTACGGTGCTTCGTTGTACTACAAAAGTGCCATGGAGGTAGACTCGTTTAACCTCGAAGTATTGCACCGCTACGCAGAATGCTTACGCATGTACAACGAATATGAAAAAGCTGAGTATTACTACGAAAAGTTACTGAAGAAAGATCGAGGTAAAACCTACCCTGAAACGCAATACTGGCTGGCGCAAATGCAAAAATACAATGGCAACTATAAAGCGTCGCTAAAATCGTGGAAAGCTGTAAGTCGGAAATACAAGAGAGATAAAAAATCTTATTACTACCGCAAAGCAGAAAAAGAAAAGGAATCGTGTAAATATGCCATGCAAATGAGTAAGGTAATGACCTCTACTCAGGTAAGTAATCTTGGCAAGGGGGTAAACACTACCAGCTCGGAATTTAGTGCCTTTTTATTCGACTCTACCCTTTATTACTCGGCCATGCGTGCCGAAAACATGAACGACCGAAAAGAAGTGCTCGATAAATATTACCGCATTCGCATATACAAAGCCGATGCTGCAGATACCAGCTGGTCGGGCATGGAAACCCTCGATACTACCATCAACTCTGTAATGGCTCATGCCGCCAACGGATCATTCAGCCCCGACAAACAACGCTTTTACTTTACCCGATGCAACAACGAATTTAAATGCAGCATTTATGTAAGTGAATACAACAACGGATCGTGGGGCACTCCAAAGAAACTTGGGAGCGAAATAAATGGCAAGGGCGAAAACAATACACAACCCATGGCAGCCATGGTAGGCGATAAAGAACTGCTATTCTTTACATCTGATCGCCCGGGAGGTAGAGGCCAACTCGACATTTGGTACAGCGAAGTAACCAACGGCAATAAATATGGCCGCGCATTAAATGCAGGACACAAAGTAAACACGCCCGATAACGACATCACTCCCTTTTATCACAGCGATGGCAATGCCTTGTATTTCAGTTCTACCTGGCACAACGGACTGGGCGGCTTTGATGTATTCATGGCCAAAGGGAAGCCAGGCAATTTCTCCGAACCGGAAAACATGAAGCAACCGGTAAATACCAGCACCAACGACTTTTACTTTACCATATACCCAGGGCAAAACAAAGGGTTTTTAACCTCCAACCGAAAAGGGTCGTATACTACAAAGGGAGAAACCTGTTGCAACGACATCTATGTATTGCAATTCCCCGAAGAAGAAACCCCGGTAGACTCCATCATCTATCTATCATTGAAAGACCTGAACGAGCATCTGCCAGTAACCCTCTATTTCCATAACGACGAGCCCAATCCGAGAACTACAAAAAGCACTACCAACCTCAACTACATCACTACCTATAATGCATACACCGCATTACAGGAAACCTACAAAAAGGAATATGCCTCAGGATTAAGTGGAGAAAAAGCGACAAAAGCACAAGCCGACATCTCAGGCTTTTTTAAAGACTACGTAGATAAAGGAGTAAAGGACTTAAAACTCTTCACTGAGCTATTGCTTAAAGAGTTAGACAAGGGGTATAACATTGAAGTTACTGTAAAAGGGTTTGCCAGTCCGTTGGCCAAAACCGATTACAACGTAAAACTTACCGGCCGACGCATTTCAAGCATGATTAACTACTTGAAAGAATACCAGGGCGGTGTATACAACAAGTACCTCGTCGAAAAAGATGATAAAGGCAACGTAACTAAGGAAGCTACCGCTGAAAATGGAGGGAGCTTGAGCTTCGTAAAAATTCCTTTTGGTGAATACACTGCCGACAAGTTTATTAGCGACAATCCCAACGAGCAGAAAGAATCAATTTATGCCAAAGGCGCGGCATTGGAGCGGAAGATAGAAATCATTTCTGTGAATCAGGCACGTAAAGACAGTGCGTATGCTGAGATGACATTTATAACGGAGATTCATGACTTTGGTAAGCTTACACAAGGCGACACCATCAGCCATGTGTTCACCTTAAAAAATACCGGCAATCAAAACCTTGAGATTAAAGAAGTAAAGCCCGCATGCAATTGCATCAAAGTAGATTTGCCCATTACCATTCTAAAGCCCGGAGAACTCGTACAAATAGAAGCCACCTTTAACAGCAGCGGGCTGGAAGGAAAGACTGTAAAAACCTTTGACTTGATTACCAATGGTGTGCCTGAAACAAAGACACTAACATTAACTTCAGAAATTTTCCCGGATTCGAATTAAAACTATTCGAAGAATTTAAACTCTGTTCTTCTGTTTTCGCGATGCAATTCATCAGGGCAATTCACCCCATTCTTACATTTATTAACCAATTGAGTTTCTCCAAACCCATTGCCACTAAGTCGTTTCCTATCAATGCCCTTTCGTAACAAATAACTGATTACCCCATTGGTTCTGCGGTTCGATAAATCAAGGTTATACTTATCGGAAGCACGCGCATCGGTGTGTGAGTTCACTTCTAATTTCAAGCGGCTGTCTTTTTGCATCTTATCGGCAATTTGCCTTAACACCTCTGCCGATTCCTCATCGAGGTAAGAAGAGTTGTAAGCATAAAATATCTTCGGCAGTTTACCCGATTTCAATACCAACTCAATGTCCTTCTCTTCAATCTTCGCTACGGTAGATTTATCAGCATCCAATAAATTATATACAAAGAAGCCATTTTTGTTCTTCACCAATACTGCTACCTTTTCTCCATCGCGACTCAGAATAACAATCTCCATGTCTGCATCCAATCCAGGATCGTTTTCATCTACTTTCAGCACAAAGCTTTCGTCAAGCGGCAAATTCTTGAAACGGAAATACCCCTTAGGATCGGTTTTGGTAGTAAGAATAACATTACCATCCTTATCCAATACCTGTATAGTAATGCCCTGCGTTACCTCCTTTCCTGTAGCTTTATAGCGAACCAAACCAAAAACTGTCATCATAGTATTGGGAAATAACTCTTCATCTCCTTCAACAAGTTTGAGGTTGTTGGCATAGTCTTTAGAAAGCTTACGATATACAAACTCTCCTTTAGCATTGCGTTTCAGCTCAGCCGTGATGTTGTTGGAACGGTTGTATATCAACAAGGTTAAATCACCCGAATCATCATCTACCTTTAAAATGTAATTTTTATCTAGTGGTAGATCTTTGAAGTTAAAGTTGCCAAACTTATCAGTAGCAGTGCTGAAGGCAATTTGCCCATCGTCATCCACCAAATGCACCTTCATCTTATCCGGAAAATCATGAGGAAGATTTTCATAAATGAACTGCCCGGATAACATGGCTGTATTTAAACTTAAATCAATATCTACTTCATCCACTAACGACAAGGTACTTACATGATCGTAGTTTAATTTCCTATACACAAAGTCGCCATTCGAATTGCGCATGTAAAATGCAATGGGCGAATTCTCATCGTCAAAGATGGTCAGTTCAATGTCTTCATCGTTGTTTTCCAAACGGATGGTATAAGTACCATCCATTGGTAAGTTTTTAAAGGCAAACTTCCCATCCTTTTCTGTATAAGCAGTATATACCACTTCACCATCATCGTTCAACAACAATACTTTCATCCCTGAAGCATCACGCCCAAGCGTACGGTACTTGAATTGGCCTAATAAATCTTTGGTAGAAACAATAATATTTTCAATTCTTCGGAAGTAGTATATGTCATCGCTTCCATTGCCTTCAGAACGGTTGGAAGAGAAATAGCCCGTTTCTCCGTTTTTGTTGAATACAATGCCAAAGTCGTCGCTTTCTGAATTGATGGTAGGCCCCAGGTTTTCAGGTTCGCCCCAATTCCCGTTTTCATCTTTAGATACCTTAAACAAATCCAGGTTGCCTTCTCCTCCCATTCCGTTAGAGGAGAAATACAACGTTTCCTTGAACCAGCAAGGAAAGAGTTCGTCGCCATTGCTGTTTACCTGGGCACCGAGGTTTACAGGAGTGCTCCAGCCATCTCCCTCTTTGGAAGATACGAATAAGTCTTTTCCTCCTTGTCCTCCCATATCAGAAGCAAATACCAACTGCTGACCATTTGGCGATACCGTAGGATGTCCGTATGACGATTCATCCTTTACAAATGGAAGTAACGCAATGTCATTCCACTTGCCTTTTTCGTCTACAGTTGCCGAATACAATTTGGGCTTATAAATTCCTTTTTTAGACTTTACATCAACCCGGGTAAAATACACTTCCTTACCCCCTGCCGCAAAGCAAATGGGACCGCTATGGTCTGTAGCTTGTGTATGGTCTACATGCTTAATTTTACCGAGTATAACAGTATCGTTTAACGACGACTTCACCTCGGTAGCATACACCGATAGGTACGACTTCTTTTTCCATCTGTTTTCTCCAACCAACAACAAATCCTTCTCCCTGTCGGAAGTAAAATACAATTGGTTGTTCAACAAAATAGGGCTGAAATCTGATTTTTTTGAATTCAGGTTCGCAATAGGTTTTACCTCAAATGTCACCTCTATTACAGGCTTCTCGCTACTTCCCTTATCGCCCTGAGGCTGCATTGCCGCAAGTAGCGATAAAGTGGTTAAGGTAAACAGTAGTATAGCTAATAACTTTTTCAAATCTTTCCGTGCACTAACAAATTTATAAATACCTCGGAGAAATAATCTGTGTTTTCGAAATATTAAAATCAAAACCTACAAACAACTCATGCGATCCGCTATTAAATCTCCTCAACGGACTAAACACCATGTCATAGGCATAACCTACACGCAAGTAGTCTGTAATATTGTATTCGGTCATTAATACCATGCCATTAGACGAACGCGCAGACACTCCCAGCCAAAATACTTTTCTAAAAAGAAAGCTGGCATTGATATCTACACTTGCTGGAGCAGCTTCCACACTTCGCAACAACATAGAAGGTTTAAATACCACATTCTCGCTTAATTCAATAGCTCCACCAACTGCCAACATATAATGACGTCGTAAAAACAATTCCGCCTCTTCAGGGTAGTCATTAAACCCAATTTTTTCCTGACTTAAATGGGTAGCAGACAAGCCTGTATAAAATTTCTTCGTGTAATAATACATTCCAAAATCAAAACTGGGCACACTCGATGTTACTGTACCCATGGCATTGAATTTATCAGTAGGGTCTTTATATTCCAATTGATCTCTATCTAATCGTGTACTGTATAACCCTCCCCTCAAACCGAATGCCAATTTTCCAGGACCAAGTCTTAAATGATAAGCGTAGGTGCCAAAAGCCGCAGTACTATTGGTTGGACCGATTTTATCATTTATCACACTTAACCCCACTGCCATTTTCTTAGCACTAAATGGAGCATGAATACTAAATGTTTGTGTAGTTGGTGCTCCATTTAACCCCAACCATTGATCGCGATAGAGTAACACAGCACTAATCGACTCTCTACTTCCCGCATATCCAGGATTAATTACAAAAGGATTAAACATGTACTGGCTGTACATGGCATCTTGTTGAGCAATTACATCGCTACTACCTATTAAAATGGCCAGGAAGATGAAGTACTTTTTCATAATATCATTTGTTACCTGGATAGTTGTACCCAGCCGCTAAATTGCCTGTTATTACTTTCAATCTCTATCACATAAAAGTAGGTACCTGCCGGCAACTGTTCGTTGCTACTGTTGGTACCATCCCACACCACATCAACATTGTTATAATTCTCAAAACTGTTCAATTCGTCGCCCCATCGATTAAAAATCATCACTTTATTTTCTGGAAACCGCGCAAGGCCATCTATTTCCCAGGTATCGTTAACACCATCACCATCGGGGCTAAAGGCATTGTAAAAGTCCATCCCACACCCATTGCCTACCTCAACATATACAATAACCGAATCGATGTATATACATCCAGCATTGGGAGTAGAAGTCAACAGGTAATAAATGGTATTCTCTGTAGGAGTAACCGTAGGATTGGGTATTAAAGTATCGCTTATAGTACCATCATTGCTCCACTGAAAAGCGGTTCCTGGAGGTGCAGTAGCATTCAAGATCGCAGAATCACCCAAACAAATAGTTTGTGGGTCACCAGCATCCATAAACGAGCCATCATAAATTACTACTCTAATAGTGGTGGCAGCACTTGCACAACCAGAAGCAAACTCTTCTGTTGCATAAAATGTATGAACGCCTGGTGTCACTGTTCCTGAAGGAGTAAATGGGCTACCTGTACCTATTTGGTTGGTAAGCAAGGAGTCGGAGTACCAGGTAATGATACCTCCGCCTGTTGCAGTTGCAATAAGTGGCTGAATAGCATCTCCGAAACAATAATAGTAATTGACTTGTGCCGCAGGAGGTCCAGGCACTGGATTAACGGTAACAATTTCAAAGTCAAACCCGGTACATCCAAATTGATCGGTCCAAACGTATGCTATGGTATCAATGCCAATACCACTGATAGAAGGATCGTAAGCGTTTAAAAAGAAGTTTGCTGCATTAACACTATAAAAAGCTCCCCCTGCCGGTGTACCAGTAACTGGCACTGGTACATCGTTCTCGCAATAAATACTATCGAGGCTACTCATAGTAACCGTTGGTAATGAAAGTACATCTATGTAAATGGTATCTGTATCAGAACAACCAGGGCCATTGGTTAATGTATAAGTAACTTCATAAGTTCCAGTAACAAAAGGCTGAAATATTCCAAGTTGAGTGTCGGTGATGCCATTTCCACCCCAGATTCCTCCAGGAGTTTGCGCCTGCAACGTATCTTGAATGAAGTCAAGGCAATTAATCGTATCCGATAAGATGGTCGCATCCGGAATACCATGCACCACAATTGTGATAGAGTCTACCCCAGTACAACCTGCTATGGTAACATCGTACTTAATAGTATGAAAACCTATTCCTGCGGCTGAGGGACTGAAAACGCCATTTACAGCATCAATGATCCCATCGCCACTCCAAAGTCCGCCTTGAGGAGTTGCTACAAGTGCGGTATCTGGATCGTTTTCACAAAAATCACCTACTTGTGTTATGCTTGGGTTAGGAGTTGCTACAATAGTAATGTTCCAGTAAGATGTATCCGGACAAGGGCCTGCAGTAACGTATTGTACAATATACGGCCCACCAACTGGCGTTGAAGTCAAATCAATCTCGCCAGTAGTAGCGTTAATGGCAAGATTAGTACCTCCACTTTCAGAAAAAGCACCTCCTGGATCTCCGGTAATTGTAGCAGCTGGGTTGTTGTCAGCATCACAAAACACAGTGCCAGGATAAGTAAAAGTAGCATCTTCAGGTGCAGGGTCAGTTAAAGTAATTGGTACCGCCCCTGAAATGCAATTGTTGGCATCCATTATAACTACTTGATAAGCACCTGCATTTAGCCCGGTAAATGAATTGCCGGCCTGATAATTTCCGCCATTATCGATACTAAACTGATAAGGTGTTTGTCCACCTACACCAAATACTTCAATGCTTCCATCAAAAAACCCTGTACAAGAAGGGTCACTTGTGGCTACACTATCAATGATTACTCCCGGAACGTTTGCCACCACTTCTGATCCAGTAACCTGGCATCCGTTGATATCTTGTATAACTATTTGAAAAGTATTAGCACTTAAACTATTAAACGAGTTGGTGCCCTGAAATGTGTTTCCATTATCGATGCTAAATTGATAAGGGCCACCTGCTCCACCTCCTGCTAGCAAAGTAATACTCCCATCACCCATACTACAGTTTTCATCGTTGATGAGTGCTGTATATGTTACTGCTGAAGGCTCATTAATAGTAAGTGTAGGGGTTGTCCATTGGCAACCATTAGCATCCTCGATGATAATGTCATAGTTGCCATCACATACTCCAATAAAGTTACCATTGGGCCACCAGTTACCCCCTCCATCTTTAGTATACTGGTAAGGAGCTACTCCTCCACTTGCTGTAATAGTGATCGTACCATCGCAAACACCATTGCAAGTAGGGTCAGTACTATTCACTACCCCTCCTACTGCCGAAGGTTCATTTACCATTACGGCCACCGAAGTTATAGAGCAACCATTGGCATCAGTTACCTGAAGGTAATAGGTGCCAGAAACCAAACCAAATGCCGTATCAGTAACCTGTCCGATTGGATTTAAAAGACTGTTTAACCAATTATAGCTATAAGGAGTAGTTCCCCCTGTTACATTAGAAGATATCCAGCCATCGTTGGTTCCATTGCATGAAAGGCCGTTCGGGTTCAAGTTGATTTGAGGCTCGTCAAATACTTCAACATTTAAATAACTAGTGTCTGCACAAAGGCCATCTGTTACAATAAACCTTACCTGATAATTTCCCACGAGTGCATAATTATGTACTGGGTTTTCGCTAGTAGATCCAGACAAATCACCAAAATCCCATTGAAAAGTAGCCCCTCCCGAATACAATCCGGTGCTGGTGAACACAAAATTGTTTCCAGTAAAACATTGTGTGGTATCGTTCACTGAAAATGAGGATGTTAATATTGGAGCAGGATTAATTGTTTCTACACCTGCGGCAGTACAACTATTCGCATCGGTCACTACTAAATTGTATGTTCCAGGACATAAATTCAAATGGTTTGCTCCTACCGGTAACCCATTGTCCCACTGGTAAGTATAAGGAGTGGTTCCTCCGGTTGCACTTGCAGTTAATGAACCATCGCAAGCACCATTACACTGTTCATCTAAACTAGTAGTAGAAACCGAAAATGCTGGGGGTTGCGAAATGGTTACAGGCCCAGCATTAATCGCACAACCATTGGCATCGGTTACTAAAACATTGTAAGTTCCTGCAGTAAGTCCTGTTGCCTGTTGAGTGGTTTGTGCAGCTCCATCATTCCATAAATAAGTCATGGGAGTAGTACCTTCGGTATATGTCGCTTCTGCAATTCCATTGTTACCACCATTACAGCTTACTGCTTGAAACTCGTTTGTACTCACTACCAATTGAGGCTGTACCTCCTGCCATGCAGAAAACTCAGAAGTACTGTTTGTTGTTAAGTCAGTAACAGTAGCTGTAATATAATTGCCTGGAGTTATTAGCATTCCTAAATCAAAGCTAAATGATTCAAAACCATTGATACTTCCAACTACATTGTTTACAGTAAGGTATTTATCTCCCTCTCCGTAGCCTGTTGGGTCCTGATTACCATTGGGCACTTCAAAAAACTCCACACTATAAGCCCTGCCATTTACCACTTGCATGCTATAAGTAACTTTGGTAGTAGCACCACAATTGGAAGGAGGAACTAATATCGGGTATTGCCTTCCATTGTTTGTTGTTGGCGACGAGCTTGGTGCGCCATCAGCATCAAGATCAATGCCCAATCCTCCATTAGAAAAAATCTCATTGATTCTAATTTCGTTTCCGTTACCACTACCAATAGATATTCCCGAACCACCATTGGCACCTATAATGTTTCCATTGCCAGGAATTGCACTTCCAATTACATTTAAATTACTTGTAATAAGTATACCATCGCTGGTATTTCCTATCGCAGTAATTGAATCTGACCCTAAGCCAATGATGTTATTATTGATGGTGTTGTTATCAGCCCCGGCCAATTCAATTCCCTCATCCAGGTTTCCTGAAATTACATTGATGGTAGTAGGTCCTCCTCCAATAATCAATGAAGTGGTTCCAGCAACATAAATACCATCCTGACCATTAGGGCGTGCAAATAAACCAGCTGGGTTGACACCTATTTTATTCCCTTGAATTTTGTTTCCTCCTCCGGCATTAGACACCAATACTCCATTGCCATTATTACCAGAAATTGTATTGCCAAGTGTATCTGCTGTTCCTCCAATAGTATTATCGATGCATGATGTGGTTAATCGAACTCCTTCTCCATTTGCTAAAGCAGCTGTACCTAAGTTATTAAGTCCAATGTTATTGCCTTGTACCAGGTTATCAGCAGTATTAGCATCTGCTATCAACACTCCTACTGAAGTATTACCAGAAATTTGATTGCCTTCATTTAATGCGATACTTCCTCCAATTTTGTTTTGCGAAGCAGCGTTTTGAATGATCACTCCTTCATCATTAGCTAATGCAGCGTTTCCGGCAACATTGGTACCAATTCTATTGCCTTCAACAGTATTAAAACTTGTATTAGCATCTTCAATTAAAACACCAGCACCAGCGTTGTTTCCAGAAATGAGATTGTCTATAATGGCATTCACCTGTGTTTGGTTGTACAAACGAATTCCACCTGCGTTGTTTGCAATAGAAGCATTGCCATTAACGCTGGTTCCAATGAAGTTTGCTTCAATAAGATTACCAGTTGTTGTATTTCCATTCACTTCCACACCATAATTGCTGTTGCCTGAGATGATGTTGCTCTCTCCAGGGTTAGGCCCTCCAATATTGATGTTAGTAGCACCACTCGACAGAGATATTCCGGTAAAATTATCGATACGGTTCATCCCGTCATGCGAAGTTCCAATAAAGTTTCCGACAATAATCACATCGCTGGAAATTGCACAATTAATTCCATTTGAGCCATTCCCGGAAATCACATTTGCTTCCAAAGGATGATCGCCACCAATAACTATGTTTTTGGCATCACTATACACTCCTATTCCATGTCCTCTGTTAGGCAATGCCGAAGTACCCCAAACATTCGTACCAATATAGTTTCCTATAATTTTCGCCTCATAAGGACCATTGAAGTTAAAATAGATTCCATGTAAGTTATCGCTGATGAGATTATCTTCTATTAGCGTAGTATCGCTCCCCACCAGGTAGATGCCTATAACTGTGTTATTCGAATTATCTACGGCCGCTTCACCGTAGCCATCTGTTCCAATGATATTGCCTATAACTTCATTGTTAGCTCCTGAAGCCAGGCTAAATTGAACTTGCCTGTTGGTGTTACCAGAAATTACATTACGCAATAGTTCTTCATCTCCCCCTCCAATCACTGCATCAAAACCTAAATCGGCACCACTGCTTTGACCTATATTAATGCCTACACTATTAGGTAAAGGACTTTGAGCAATAACATCTGTTCCTAGATGACATCCCCATACATGTATGTCGTCCGCCAGTATACTGATGGCACTGGCAAAGCGATTCATGGTTAACCCATCTACAACAGAACCATCAGAACCAGCTGTAAAGGCAAAACCATTCCCTCCAACTCCAGCACCATTTAATTCGATTTCAGGTCTGGCTGGTGTACGAGCCGTAGAAGTTCCAGGAATTGGTGGGCCAGCAATTTTACTACCTGGCTGACTATAACCATCGATGTGTACCTCATTGGTCATGGTCATTTGCGGAAACAAATTGATGGTGAACGGTGGCCCACCAGGAACGTCGAATGCTACAAAATATGGTGGAGCTGAAACGCCAGCATTAATATTGGTTAAATGATACGCCAAAGAATTGGTAATTCCTGCACCACCCTGAAGGTTATCTACCAAATAGTAGGTGTATTCTACAGCTCCTATGTCAGGTACCGCTCCATAAGTACTATTGCCATCCATGTTGCGTGGCGCTCTTCTTGTATCCACATCCAATCCAGCAAATATGTTGCCCACTTGATCAATCAAAATACTATTGGGTGAAGTAATAGGAAAATACATCATGCCAAAGCCATCTTCAAGAGGAGTATTGGCAAGGTAATGTTGCAATCCCGGCCCTTGCAAATCGGTTGCTATCCAACCAGCACTTGTGGCTGGATCCTGAATAAGGTTATACCCTATGCTGGTTACATTCCCTAAGTAATCATTTCCCGGCCCTGCTGCAGAGTTTTCGGCTATCACTGTATTTTGCACTTCCAAAACAGCTCCTAAACCGCCAAACACATTAATTCCACCTCCCTGCTGTCCGCTACCTAAAACATGGTTATCAATTACTGTGCAATGCACCATTTGCCCCAATCCGTCACGATGGTATATGGCACCACCATGACCAGCCGACAAGGTGTTTGTTGCAAAGGTGGTATTAACAGCTGCAAAATTATCAGCAGTATTGTATAAGGCGCCACCATCGGTAATTAAACCAAAGTTTTGAGTAAATGTGCAATTAAATAATTCCAGAAATCCTGCATCTTTCAGGATAACTGTTCTAATGTTGTTCAAAGCAGTAAACACACAATTCTCAAAATACGTATCACCACCTCGTATCCAAAAACATTCGTTACCCGAAGACATGTTGGCAAAACGCATTCCATAAAAAAACAGCAATGTGCCTCCAGCATTATCCACCTCTACCATGCGGGTTACATTGCTACCATCAATAGTAAGGTGTGCTGGCTCAGGCCCAATAATGGTAAGATCTTTATCGATGTATAATGCACCACTACCTCCAGCCAAAGTAATAGTACCCGAAGCCGATATAAAAATGGTATCTCCAGGATTGGCAATTCCAATGGCATCGCGCAAAATAGTTCCTCCAGTAGCAGGAGTAGGATCTCCTAAATCATCCACAACAATAACCCCAGCATTTGCCTGAGACAATAATCCCAATAGCAAAACAACTGTTACTACCGTATGAAGCATCAATTTATTCATTGTATAAAAAACAACCTTCAAATTTAAATCTTACAACTGCATAAGTTCAATTACCTCGACAATTGCACCCAACCACTAAATTGTCTATTACTGCCCTCTACTTCAATCACATAAAAATAAGTCCCTGAAGGCAGCACATCACCTCCCTCATTGGTACCATTCCATACTTCTTGAGCGTTGTCATAATTCTCAAAGCCAATCAATTGGTCTCCCCAACGATTAAATATCATTACTTTATTGTTGGGGAATCGTTGAATGCCATCAATGATCCATGTATCATTAACACCATCGCCATCGGGACTAAATGCATTATAAATTTCCCAGCCACAATTTTCTCCAAAATCCACTACTACAACTACAGAATCAACAAAGGTGCAATTCCCTGCTGTTGTAATTGCTACATAATAAGTGGTAGTTGTTTGAGGCATCGCTGATGGACTAGCAATATTAGGATCGCTGAGGGTAGTATCGCCAAACCATTGATAAGTTACCCCACCAGTAGCCAATAGTTGCACAGAGTCGCCCAAACAAATGGATTGTGGTGCGCCTGCATTCACAAAAGCAGGTGTTGCCACGGTAATGGTAACTTGAAATGGGTCACTCTCACATCCTGAAGGCAAAGTAGAGGTGGCAAAATAATTATATACGCCTGGTCCACCAATACCTGGTGGGAAAATGACATCGCTTGTACCAATATTATTGGTCAACTGAGCATCGCTATACCAATTGGTAACGGTTCCAACTACCCCGGTAACACCAATTGAATCAATAGGGTCGCCCGGGCAATAAAAATAAGAAGCTTGACCTGTTGGCGGCAATGGTACTACGTTCACCGTAACTACTTGCACATCTACATTTGTACAACCATTACCGTCGGTATACGTGTAACTAATACTATGTACCCCAGCACCTGCAACATTAGGGTCGAATGTGTTGCCAGAAATGCCTACACCCGTGTAAGTACCTCCTACTGGATTTCCTACCAATGTAACCACTGGATCGTTCGCACAATAGCTTGCCAACAGGCCACTAAAGCTAACCGTTGGTAGTGGATGAACGATAATCACTTCGTTATCAACTGAAGTACATCCATTTACAGTTACCGTATAACTGATTACATGTGTTCCTATTCCTGCAGTACCAGTATTGAATAATCCAGTATTTCCATTCACAATGCCTGTACCACTCCATGTTCCGCCTCCAGTAGCTGCAGTTAGCGTTATATCTCCCAGACCAATGCAAAGAGGTCCCGTTGCTGTTATAGTGGCATCAGGTGTAGCCAAAACATCAATGATTGTTGTATCTGTTCCTGTACACCCATTAACAGTAACTTCATATACAATTTCATGCGTGCCAACTCCTGCTGTACCAGGAGTAAATTCACCCAGACTGGAATTGGTAACTCCAGGGCCACTCCAACTACCGCCACCAGGTGTAGCTGAGAGGTTTACAGCTGCATCGTTCTCACAATAGGGGCCTACCGGGGTAATGGCTGGAGTTGGTGAAGCAACAATTGAAATGGCAACACTATCTACATTGAAGCAATTGGGAGTAGTATATACGATATAATAAAGGCCAGGTACACTTCCCGTCAATGAGATCTCACCAGTAGTAACATTGATAAAAGCAACATCACCTGTAAATTCGCTGAAGACTCCGCCTTGTACTCCTGTAATGGTAGCTACAGGGTTAACATCATTGTCGCAAAATGTATTTGTGGTATATGAGAAAGAGGCATCTTCCAAAGCAGGGTCGTTAAGTGTTACAATTGTTGATGTGGACTGACAACCATTAGCATCCTCAATGATAACATCGTAGTTCCCTGCAACAAGTCCTGTAAATACATTGCCTGATTGCCAGGTGGCTCCACCATCTATACTATACTGATAGGGCGTTAGCCCACCGGTTGCGTTAACTGTAATATCGCCATCACTACTACCATTACAAATAGGATCGTTTTCAATGGTACCATTAAGCACTACTCCTGTACTATTACTGACAACTATCTGCCCTGTAGCCTGACAACCATTACCATCTTGCACTATTATGTCGTAAGTCCCGGCCGTTAACCCAGGAAAAGCTCCCGAGGGTTGGTAACTACCTCCATTATCAATACTATACTGAAAATTACCATCTCCACCACTTCCTGTTAAACCAATATAACCGTCGCCCTGTCCACAGTTTTCATCTGCAATAGAGTCCACATAACTCACCGCCAGTGGCTCATTAATGGTAACTGTTCCATAAACTGCAGTACATCCATTCGCATCTTGTACTATTACATCCCAATTAGCTGCACAAACCCCAACAAAATTACCATTAGGCCACCAACTATTGCCATTGTCTTTTGTGTATTGATAAGGCGTGGTACCGCCAGTAGCTGTTATAGTAAGTATTCCATCACACAATCCATTACAAGTCACGTCGGTGCTTACAACATTTGGAATTAATGGAGCAGGTTGGTTCACCGTTACAGTTCCTGAAGTGTATGTGCAACCATTGTTATCCGTTACAATTACATAATAGCCATCGGCACATGCATTGAACAAAGTATCGCTGTTTCCTCCAATGGGTAAATTTCCTGAGGTATACCACTGGAAAGAGTATGGAGGCATTCCTCCTGTAGTTGTTATAGAAGCCTGTCCATTACAACTACCATCGCATGAAGCATCTACACTTGCAGTAGTTCCACTCAATGCGGGAGGATCGGTTAAAGTAACCGGAGTATTGTATATACAACCATTGAAATCTTGCACTACTGCAATGTAGCTTCCTGCTAAAAGTCCGGTAAAGCTATTCGAAGCCTGATAAGTTACTCCATTATCAATGCTATATTGATACGGAGCAAGTCCTCCTCCTGCTGTAATAGTGATGGTTCCATTAGCATCGCCATTGCACAGAGGGTCTGTAAAATTGAGGTTGGTAATGGTAACACCGGATGCACTATTCACATTCTCGGTGCCAGCAATCTGACAGCCACTGCCATCTTCCACTATTATGCTATAAGCTCCTGCTGTTAAACCCGCAAACACTCCCGATGCCTGAAAAGTAATCCCATTATCAATACTATACTGGTAAGGGCCTCCATCTCCACCACCTCCAGTCAATGTAATTTGTCCATCACTCAAACCGCAATTTTCATCAACAACAGACACAGTATAAGTAACCACCGGAGGGTCGGTTAAAGTAATGTTAGCCGTTACCGGGCCACAACCATTAAAATCATATACGGTTACAGTATATGTTCCTGCACACAACCCTGTAGCAGTAGCTGTTGATTGATTGCCAGGGTCATCCCAGGAGAAAGTATATGGGGGAGTACCACCATTACCAGTGGCAGTAGCCAATCCATCACAAAAACCTTGACATGATGGATCGACAGAGGTAGAAATATTAACAGTTAATACAGGAGGTTCATTAACAGTAAGCACAGTATTGTACAAACATCCATTAGCGTCCATTACAACAACGTTGTAAGAGCCAACACATAATCCGTTAAAGGTGGTTCCTGCCTGAAAAGTAACTCCATTATCAATACTGTATTGATAAGGAGTGGTTCCTCCAAGGCCATTCAAGGTAATAAACCCATCACAATTACCATTGCAAGTTGCTGTTCCAACAGTACTTCCTGTGGTTAGGAGTGCAGGTTCGTTCACTGTATAATTCTGCGTAGCCGTGCAACCATTGTTATCTACAACTACAACTGTGTATGTGTTTGCCGTAAGGCCTGAGAAAACACTAGATCCTTGAAATGTTCCACCTCCATCAATGCTATATTGATATGGGGTTGTTCCTCCAGTTGCAAATATGGTAATTGAGCCATCACTTAAACCATTGCAAGAAACATCTACTACCGTAGCTCCATTAAGGGTAACCCCAGGAATATTACTAATGGTTTCGGTTGACATTACAGATTGACATCCATTACCATCTTGCACGATCACATTAAACGTTCCAGCACCTGAAACATAGGTATAAGGATTGATGCTCGCAGTAAACGTAGCACCATTATCCAAACTAAATTGATACGGGCCACCATCTCCTCCAGCTGCTGTTATGGTGAGCGACCCGTCAGCCATCCCACAATTTTCATCGACAACAGTTACCAGGTGAGTAACTACTGGGGGTTCGGTTACTGTCACCACCTGGTTTACCTGACATGCATTCGCATCTTCTACCACCACATTATAGGTACCTGGTGGCACTCCTGTAAATATACTACCTCCTTGAAAGGTTATACCATTATCAATACTGTACTGATAAGTTGGTGTTCCTCCAGCAGCAGTAATGGTAACGGTACCATCACTCAATCCATTGCATGAAACATCAACCACAGTAATATTAGTAATGGAAACAGCTGCGGGTTCAATAATCGTAACATTACCTGTTACCTGACACCCGTTAGCATCTTCAATAACTGCTGGATACGTACCTGCAGCGAGCCCTGAAAAAGTTGCACTAGCTTGAAAAGTTGTTCCTCCATCAATGCTATATTGTAGGGGAAGTGCACCATCATTACCAATTAATTGAATGCTTCCGTCAGTGAGTCCGTTACAAGAAATATCATTTACAATAGGAGAGCTTGCTGTTAATTGTGCTGCAATAACAACATGTGCAGAAAATTCAGAAGTGTTTTCTGCAACACCCGAATTCATATAAGTGGCAGTAGCTGCTATATAATCACCTGGTGTTAATAAGGTAGGATGGCTATAATTAATAGTTGCTACACCACTTGCATTTGTATTTACCGTGATAGAAGTAAGGTAGGCATCGCCTTCTCCATTACCTGACGGATCTTGATTACCACCAGGAATCACAAAAAAGTCGATATTAAACGTTGAGCTTGGGATGCTGGTTAGTGTTCCAGTGATAAGGGTATTCGTTCCGTTGCAAGATGAAGCGCTATTAAGTACCGGATAATTTTGTATGCCATTGGCACCATTATCGGTATCTAAACCATCGTTAGGGTCTACACCATCTGAATCTAAATCAATTCCTAACCCTACATTATCATGAATATTGTTGTATTGAATGGCGTTGTTAATTCCGTCGAAAATAAATACTCCATCAGATCCATTGTTGGCAATGGTATTGAATGTAATGGCATTATGACTGGCGGAAGACAGGTTGTTAATGCCAAAAGCACCATTAAATGCAATTACATTTCCATGAGTACTGGTAGCCCCTCCTATTATGTTATCATCTCCCTCAATTTGAAGCCCAGATGACGAATTGCCGATATTGTTAAACAATGCATCTGTGCCAATGTAATTGCTTTGCACCACCACAGAAGCGTCGGTACCAATGTAAATTCCATTCACATCATTGCCCGAAATGATGTTTCCTGCACCCACAGCACCAATTAATGCACTGCCATTGGTAGAATTAATCCAAATGCCACTCGCAACATTTCCCCGATCATTGGTGCCGGTTAATCCAACTCCGATGAAGTTATTGAACAATTGATTATCGTCTCCAGCACCTGAAAGTTCTATGCCTTGATTTCCATTCCCCGAAATGATGTTTCTTTCCGAGGCATTTGTTCCACCAATGTAATTGTTGTAAGCCCCACCTGATAGTGTGATACCATCGTCGACATTTCCAAGGATATTCCCTAGAGAATCCAATCCTATTACATTTCCATGAATTACATTACTCAGTGAAGCAGTACCATTTATAACAATGCCCGAACCGCCATTTCCGGAAATCAAATTTCCCTCGTTGGCTGCACCTCCTCCAATAACAGTAGTATTTGAATTTATTATTCTGATGCCATCACCAGCATTCGCCATTGCACTGATTCCAGTTCGATTGGTTCCAATTAAGTTTCCTCTAATTGTATCCCCGACACAACCACTAGATACTATAACTCCATACGCCCCATTATTTGAAATGACATTGTGTTCAAGTGCTCCAGGCCCACCAATATTATTGTAATAAGCTCCATTTACCAGGCTAACCCCTGTTCCTCCGTTGGCCAGTCCGGCCATTCCTGTTATTTCTGTTCCGATGTAATTTCCCAACACCTTATTCCCAGTAGCAGAAGTCCCCGAAATGGTTATCCCATTATTTGTATTACCTGAAATCAAATTTCCTTCATTGGCATTAGAGCCACCAATCACGTTTTCTGTTCCGTCCTGGATAAGTATTCCTCCATAGTTGGCAACTGCTCCAGTTCCTGATTGATTTGCCCCAATAATGTTTCCTGCAACTGTAGTATAACTCCCTGCGATATATACTCCACTACCTGTAGCAGGAGCATTACCAGAGATAATATTACCCACCGATTGATTCCCTCCGATGGTGGTAAGATTCGATCCCGGCCCAATATAAATTCCATGACCATTGTTCCCAAAACCCGTTTGTGTACCAGTTGGATCTGATCCAATGATGTTGTTCATTATTTGGTTATTGGGACCAGATATATTCAGGTTGATTCCATAAGCATTATTACCTGAAATCACATTTCCATGGGCTGTAGTTGCTCCTCCAATGGTGTTATTTACACCACCATTGTTAATAGAAACACCAATGTTATTTGATGCTATAAGTGTATCATAAGTAATCCCTATGAAGTTACCTATCACCTGATTATCAGTAGTTGATGACCCTTCTATATGAACACCGTCACCACTATTACCTGATATAATATTACGCTCAGTCCAGTTTGAAGAGCCAATAACCACATTGCGTGTACCATTGTTCAATCTTATGCCATCTCCAGTATTTCCAATTACTCCTGAACCACGAGTATCTACACCGATTAGATTACCTATGATCAAATCGTTATAAACTCCTGCATTATCGTAAACAATGCCATCTTGTAATCCGCTAATCACATTTCCACCAATTCCTGTTGAGCCACCTATTAATGTATTGGTTCCTCCAAAAATGTGGATACCAATTGATGTAGAGCCTCCTCCCATCGACGCAAGTCCCATAGGGTTTGTTCCTATAAAGTTTCCTATGATTCGATTGCCTACACCAGCATTAGCAATCACTACCTGCGCAACGCTATTATTGCTAATAACATTTCTATCTCTTTCGCTGCTTGTTCCCACCATGGTAGTACTAGCCCCATTGTCAATGTGTACTCCTGCCTGATTGGGTCCTGGGTTATTCCCTTGTGCATCCACCCCCAGGTAATTACCATAAATCCCAATGTTATCTGTTTGTACATCAACTGCCATATCGGAGGTTCCTCCAATAACATTGATGATGGAAACGCCTTTCAACTGAGACAATTCTGATCCTGAATCAAATGCTATTCCCCAACTATTGGCAGGTAGAAAAACCCCATCAATTTGAATTTCTATCACTCCAACCTGTCCTCCTCCAGCTGGATATGCATTTTGTTGGCTGTATCCATCAATAATTATTTCTCCCCAATAATTCCTTTGCATCGTATTAGCGGGCTGTATGATATGTGGCCCTGCACCGTTAATGGCAAAACACAAGTAGTAAGGGGGATCGGCAAGCGTAACATTATTAATATAATCCAACCAATAAGGCAACGACCCCGGCGTGCTTTGGCTGCCACTGGTATTATCTACACAAAATGGAGAATACTCAAAGGCACCAATATCTATTACAGATCCAAAACCAAATCCACCACCACTTTCATCACCATCTAAAAGTCGTGGAACTCCTCGTTGATCAAAATCAGGAGGCCCTGTAAATGAAGGATCTCCATTATCAATGCAAGGGCTTCCTGTCAATAATGCATGGGTTCGGGTATCGCCTCCATTAAATTGAATGGGTCCCAGATTAGGAGGAGCACCTACAATATTACCCACACCTGTAAGGTTTCCTCCAGAATTGTTTTGCAACAAGCTATTATTGCCAAGAATATTACCTGCCCCGCTTACAAAAAGATCAGGGCCTCCTCCTATAGAAGTATTACCTGCAATTATAGTATGAGCAACCGAAACTTGCGTTCCATTATTGTCATATATTCCCCCTCCATTACCAGAAGAAGAATTTAAGTAGATGGTACAGTGTTCAAAATTACCCTGACCATTAACGGTAGCTTCTATTCCTCCTCCATTTGTTGAATTGGCAGAATTTCCTGAAAAAGTACAATTTGTGAAATTGGCTACCCCTTGATCTAAACGAACTCCTCCTCCTGAACCAGCCCAGTTTCCATAAATTTCGCTGTCGTACAAAGCCAATGTACCTCTATTATAGATACCACCTCCAGCACCTCCTGAAGCATTGCAACTCCGAATGCCCACTTGCTCCATTTGCACTGATGTACCTGTAGTTACATAAATACCTGCACCAAAAGAGTTTGCTCCTTGAAACATGCTCAAACCACTGATGTAAATGGTTGGCGCATTCAGGTAAAACACCCTACTCGCGTATTGTGCATCTATGGCTAAATGTCTTGCTCCAGGACCGATGATTGTAAGGTCCTTATCAATGTTTAGCTCGCCTGCTGTAAGCGATATGACTGCTGGTGAAGAAGGTAAAAAGAAATGGATTGTATCTCCAGGTGCCGCATTGGCTATAGCCTGACGTAAGGTAAGCGTGCCTGTTCCTGGTAAAGGATCAGCTAAATCATCAACCACCCATACTGCAGCTTTTAAGGTCGGAGCAGCAAGGAAAAATAACACAACAAGTATGCCTAAAGCGTTTATGATCTTTCTTATGCGAAAGCCCATATAAATTCTGTTTGTAGTAAGGAACTAAAGATACTAAATACTATGCTAAGACGAAATAAATTTCTAATGGTTGCACGGGCTAAAAAAGCAATTCGTCTAAACTTCTCGTTTATTCGTCCTCTCCCCATACGAAAAAAGCCTTGCAAGGTTGCAAGACTTTTTTCAGTTTCCAGAATTATTATTTAAAACTAATCTAAAATCACAAAACGATCAACGCGTTTATCCTCTCCTCGATTTACACAAACAGCATATACTCCTGATTGATAACCATCTACGTTGATCAGCTTTTGATGCTGTCCTACTTTGATATCAACCAATGATTCTCTATGAATTAACTTTCCGGCTAAATCATAAACTTCAATGCTAATCGGTGTACTTTTTTCTTTCGTTTCGAATAATACCTTTAGTGGTGGTCGTTGTTGGTTTTCTTGTATTTGAACAGGGTTGTTTATTGGGTTTTGTTCTTCCTTTTTCAATGATAGTAATCCATTTTCATCGATTTCTGTGGTAACTAATTTTGGTGGATGATGGCTTTTTATTGCGAATGGCTCCCATCCCAGCCATCCAAAAACACCCACCATGGTTCCCACAACCAAGTTAATGTGTATCCATTTCTTCACAATGTTCTAATTTTCTCCTATTGATTTTTCGGTAATTTCTGAATAGCGGTATCGCTATACTCTACAAGTAAGGAAATACAAACTTTTGAAATTCCAGGGAGGGGCACAAAGACTTTCAAATGAGGAAACTGGAAATGATGACCAGCTGGGGCAGGAATGGTTATTCGATGAGTTTCGAAGTTCGTATTATTTTCCCTAATCGTTTTTAAGGTCAGTAACAATTATTTATGCAAGAATACCTCCTTTCTATTATGATTTCAATGTATTTTTAATTTGACTAATTTCTCTTTGTAAATTCAATACCGTATCGGCCAATTGGTCTCTGGTAAGGTTAGGTTCTGGCAAATCTCCACTGATATAATTTACAAATTTCCACACCTCTACTACTTCCTTAATGCTAATTTCATATGGTTCGTAATCAGGGTTAGTGGAGCACAATTGCAATGAACCTTTGGTTTGTATGTTGTTATAGGCAATTTTGAATACCACACCATCGTCTTTGGTTAAGATAATGTAAGGGTAGCCACTTTTAATCATGTTCCAATTTTGAACATACTCCCCTGTTACCCAAGAACCGTCTGAAACGGGTGGCATTGAATTTCCATTAATAGGAAATGTTCTATATTTCTTCTCCCGGGATAAAAAGGGCAATTGAAAGGTAGGCAACACCTTAATAAAATCAGGATCAGCATAACCCGCTGTATAACCTGCTTTTGCTTCCACAGGAACTAATTCTATGTTTTCTTCGTTTTCCGAATCGATGGTGGTCGTCAGTACACGTAAACGATTTCCTGTAATGTCAATATCAAACCCTCGCTCAATTTCTGCCAATTGACTTTCTGACAGTTCATCCAAATCATGCTTTAGCAATTTATCAATGGTTACATTGAAATATTTCGACATCTTAATTAACGTCTCGAAACTGGGCTCAGCTGCCCCATTTTCATACCCACTATAAGATGATCTTTTGATTTCAAGTGCTCCAGCAACATCCTCTTGCGAACGATTTCTTCTCTTTCTCAATAGTTTAATGTTTGATCCGAACAAAGACATAATAACTTTTTTGTTAAAAGGTTTGACAGTTTTTTAATTATGATTATATTATCGTCATAATTTTGACTTGATTTTCGTCAAATATATTAATTAATTCAATATAAACCAAATGCAGAACCACTCAATTGTACACATGGACCTCGATTCCTTTTTTGTTTCTGTAGCCCGATTGGAGGACAGTAATTTAAATGGAAAACCAATTATTATTGGAGGTACCAGTGACCGTGGCGTGGTAACTTCTTGTAGCTATGAAGCAAGAAAATTTGGCATTACATCAGCCATGCCTTCAAAGCTTGCCCGTCAACTATGTCCACATGGCATCTTTATAAAAGGAGACATCGATCGCTATAGTTATTATTCCAACACAGTTACTGAAATTATTGCGGAAAACACTCCTCTTTATGAAAAATCATCGATTGATGAGTTTTACCTTGATCTTTCGGGAATGGACCGCTTTTTTGGTTGCTATAAGTGGGCAAAGGAATTGCGAAAAACTATTCAAAAAGAAACTGGACTCCCCATATCGTTCGGATTATCCACCAACAAAACCGTTGCCAAGGTAGCCACTGGAGAAGCCAAACCTTATGGGGAGCTCTATATAAAGGAGGGACAAGAAAGGCTCTTTTTAGCTCCGCTTATTACAAAAAAAATACCGATGGTTGGTCATCGCACTTACCAGGTATTGAGGGATGTAGGAATAAGGTATGTTAAAGCCATCCAGGATATTCCAGCTACCGCATTGGAGCCTTTATTAGGTAAAAATGGGCATAGCTTATGGAAAAAGGCAAATGGCATTGATAGCTCTCCCATTGTTCCTTATCGGGAAGGGAAATCGATGTCGACTGAACGCACTTTTGATCACGATACCATTGATGTGTTAAAGCTCAAGGGTATTTTGGTTGCTATGGCTGAAAAGCTCTCGCGTAAACTGCGAAGTGAAACAAAAGTAACTTCTTGTGTCACGGTTAAGATAAGGTACTCCAACTTTGACACTTATACCCTACAAAATCGAATTTCTTATACCTCTTGCGATCATACAATAATAGATAAAGCAAAAGAACTCTTCGACAAACTATACAATAAACGCCTACGCATTCGACTCATTGGTTTAAAAGTAAGTCACCTGGTTCACGGTGGTTATCAAATCAACATTTTTGAAGACACCCAGGACATGATTGCCTTATACCAGGTGATGGATCGAATACAAAACAGGTTTGGGGACAGTTCTGCTGTAAAAAGAGCTATAGGGATGGATTTTAAACACAGGAAATTTAACCCATTTAACGGAAAATAATATGTACTTGAATTGCCATAGTTATTTCAGTTTAAGGTATGGAACACTGGATATTAAGAAATTAATTAGCGAAGCAAAAGAAAAGGGTGTAGACATGCTTGCCCTTACTGACATCAATAATACTTCGGCTTCCTTTGATTTCATGCATGCGTGTCGAAAAGAAAATATTAAACCTATTGTAGGCATTGATTTTCGAAATGGGGTACAACAACAATTTATAGGGATTGCCCGTAACAAGGCTGGTTTTAAGGAACTCAATGCTTATTTATCACAGCACCTATGGAATAAGTCGACCATTCCTACTCAGGCGCCAACGTTTGAAAATGCTTACGTTATTTACCCTTTTGATAGGAACATTTCTTTTTCGTTGAAAGACAATGAATACATTGGTGTAAAATATAGCGATCTTCATCAACTTGTATTAAATCCTACCGCCTATCCCGAGGAAAAGCTAGTCATCTTGCATCCCGTTACTTTTAGAGGTAAGATTGATTACAACACTCATCGGTTATTACGTGCTATTGACAACAACTCTTTATTGAGTAAGCTACCTTCTACCCAATTGGCTGATGTTGATGAAGTAATGCTAAAACCAGAAGAGTTGATCAAGCGATTTTGGGAATACCCTCATCTTCTTAAAAACACACAGCGACTTCTTTGCAATTGCGGTTTCAATTTTGAAACAGGAAAAAGCAGGAACAAGAAAACATACACGGGAAGCAAAAGTACGGATGCTGAGTTGCTAAAAGTGGAAGCCATTAAAGGGCTGAAGTACCGGTATGGTGATCATTATTCGGAAGCAATGCCACGCTTGTTAAACGAATTAAAGGTAATTGATGAGCTAGAATTCAATGCCTATTTCCTCATCAACTGGGATCTTGTAAAGTATGCCCGAAGTAAAGGGTATTATTATGTTGGGCGTGGAAGCGGTGCCAATAGCATTGTGGCCTATTGCCTTCAAATCACCGATGTTGACCCCATTGAACTTGATCTCTACTTTGAGCGGTTCATCAACACCTATCGAAAAAACTCTCCTCCTGATTTTGACATTGATTTTTCCTGGAAAGACCGGGATGATATCATTCGTTATGTTTTTGATAAATATGGCGTTGAGCATACCGCATTGTTAGCTACCCATAATTCATTTCGAAAAAAGCAGGCTATTCGAGAATTAGGAAAGGTTTTTGGGCTTCCAAAAAACGAAATTGATTCGCTTGCAAATGGAGGAAAGCATGCGAAAACGTCAGATCATTTAAGCCGACTGATTTCTACCTATAGTGCTATTCTTGATGGGTTTCCGAATCATTTAAGCATTCATGCCAGCGGTATTATCATTACCGAAAAGCCTTTGCATTACTATACAGCAACAGAGCTTCCTCCAAAAGATTTCCCAATCACTCATTTCGATATGGTAACAGCAGAAGACATGGGGTTTTGCAAGTTTGATTTACTGAGCCAACGGGGACTGGGACATATCAAAGATGCTTTAAGCATCATCTATCAAAATAGGCAAACGGCTATTGACATTCACGATGTAGAAAAGTTTAAACACGATAAAAAGGTCAATGACCTTATAAAAAACGGTAAAACAATTGGTTGTTTTTATGTTGAATCGCCTGCTATGCGTATGTTACTTACAAAGCTGCGATGCCAGGATTATAAAACATTAGTGGCTGCCAGTTCTATTATCCGGCCGGGCGTGGCTAAATCTGGTATGATGCGTGAGTACATCAAACGCTTTCATCAGCCTGATTCTTTCGAGCACATACACCCTGACATTGGAGAGTTATTGAAAGAAACATATGGTGTAATGGTATACCAGGAAGATGTGATTAAGGTAGCACATAACATTGCTGGTTTTACACTTGAAGAATCTGATGTTTTACGTCGGGGAATGTCAAAAACCTTCCGATCAAAACGTGGAGGAGAGTATTGGAAAATTGCCGATAAATTCATGAACAATTGCTTGAAACGCGGGTATGCTTTAAGCGTAGCAAAAGAACTATGGCGACAAATTGAAAGTTTTGCAAGTTTCGCTTTCTCCAAAGCGCATTCTGCGTCATACGCAGTAGAAAGTTACCAAAGCTTATACCTCAAAGCTTATTACCCTCTTGAGTTTTTGGTTGGCGTCATCAATAATTTTGGTGGTTTTTACAATACAGAGTTGTATGTACACGAGGCCCGCATGTATGGTGCTCGTATTCATGCCCCATGCGTTAATACCAGCCAATACCTCACTACCATTCAAGGCAAAGACATTTACCTCGGTTTTATTCATCTTAAGGAGTTGGAAGAGAAAATAGCTCAACGCATTGCCATAGAACGTCAGAAGCGTCGCTACAGTAGCTTAGAAGATTTTGCGGGAAGAATAGGCCTCTCTACCGAACAATTAAGGATATTAATTAAAGTTGGTGCCTTTAGGTATACAGGCTACAACAAGAAGGAATTGATGTGGCAAGCTCACCTCAAAATTGGCAAAAAACAAGAAGCCAAACAGTCGTATGATTTATTTGAAGTTCCCACCAAACCGCTAACACTTCCTGAAATTACTTACCTACCACATGAAGATGCATTTGACGAAATAGAATTCCTGGGCTTCCCTCTATGCAGTCCTTTTGAGCTACTGAAAGAGACTCCTGAAAGTAGCATCGGAGCAAAAGACTTGCACCATCACCTTCATGATACCATTAGCATAACTGGTTACCTGGTTAATGTAAAAAACACCAACACATCCAAAGGGGATAAAATGAATTTTGCCACTTTCATTGATAAGGAAGGGTACTTTTTTGATTCCACTCACTTTCCTAAAATAGCCAATGCCTACCCTTTTAGTGGAAAAGGCATTTATCAATTAACAGGAACCGTGGTTAAAGAATTTGATTTTTACAGCATAGAAGTTACCCATATGGAACAGCTTGACATCATGGAAGACCCAAGATATAACTAGCTTAAATTTCTTTGCTGTGTAAGGCGTATACATGAGGGGCTATGTGTACGCCTTTTTTTATTTCCATTTTTTTATCCTCTTTTTGAACCATTTGAAAACACAGTTGTACGGTAGGGTGAGTTTAATATTTAATACCTGTTATCATGACAAGAATTTTTACCCTCATTGCCTTATGCTTCTTCACTATTGCTACTACAGCACAACACATCGAAAAACGCATTGTTTATTTTGGTTATGAAGACCACACCATTACCGAAGCTGCATTTCAGCAACTGGACAATACTTATCAGGGTTCACTACCAAATACTGCATTGTACATCGAATCGATGGGACGTGTAAACAGTAGAAAAGGAGTAGAACACATCAGTGAATTGGGAAAGAAGAGAACCACTGCCATTCGCAATTATTTCCTGGCCAAAGGTGTAAATGAATCAGATATTGCCATGCGAAGCATTAAACCTTCAACAGATAAATACCCTGTTACCTGGCGTATTGAAGTGGCCATTCATGAAACGCCTACCATCGACGATGAAATTATGCTTGATCCGGTGCAGGAAACTCCAAGAATTGCTCCTGTTACTGAAGTAGCACCAGTATTTACAGACATTACCAGCATCAAGCCAAAAAAAGCAAACGATTTTACCATCAGCCCGGATCAACCACAAGTGATTAGAGGGAAAGAAGGCACTGTTTTAACAATACCCGATCATGCCTTTATGTTTGCCGATGGCACTGAAGCTACTGAAAATGTAAACATCGAATTAAAAGAGTACTATCATATGGCTGATATGTTGATGGCCAACTTAATTACCACTTCAAAAGGCCGAATGATTGAAACGGGGGGTATGATGCATATCTCAGCTATTTCAGAAGGAAGAGAAGTACTTTTGAAGCCCGGTAAAAGCATTCAAATTGAACTACCTACAGTAGAAGTGAAACCAGGCATGCAACTGTTTTTAGGGCAGGAACAAAGTGATGGTTTGGTAGACTGGGAAACTGCTACCGCGTCTATTTCAGATAATATCACTTCAGAAATTAATGTCAATCAAAACAATTGGATAAGGAACGAAAATCGTAACAACCTTAATTTCAGGGGCAATCGGGCATGGAATCTTAACCGTGATAGGGGATTAGATATTGACAAGGAAGCTGTTGAGAACATGAACAAAATGGACAGTTATGTTTTAAACAGTACCAAGCTTGGATGGATTAATTGTGATCGATTTTACGATGTAGAAAACAAAAGCAATCTGACTGTTGATATAGATAAAAAAATGAAACCGGCTGTACGGTTAATTTTTAAAGATATTAAGTCGATTATGCCAGGGTACTACAGTGGAGAAAAGATTGTTTTTAGCAATATTCCGGTTGGCCAACGGGCCACATTAATTGCCTTTAGCATTAAAGATGACCAACCTTACTTCACCTCCAAAGAAGTGGTTATTACAGAGAATGGTATTGAAGAGCTATCGCTTGCCAAAACCACTATGGAAGCCATGGAGAAAAACTTTGCTGCCCTGAATTAAGGGCAGCATTTTCTCACTTCATCTAAAATTGTATCTTTAACCTAACCGGATAAATGATACAATAAAAGCATGGAAGTAAGACTCGTTTCAGCAGGAGAGAATAAGATTGCTATTATTAAGCTTATTCGAGAAATTACGGGGTTGAGTTTAGCTGAATCGAAAGACATTGCAGACAATGCTCCTACTGTTTTCACTGTGTATTTACCCGATAGTGATTATGGTTCGGTACAACGCGATTTCGAAAACCTGGGAGCAGTACTGCAAAAAGCATCCGATTCTATTTCTTCTACCCCACCCCCAATTCCAGTAGAAGAATCGAATGCACCTCCTCCCATTCCTAAAGCTACTCAAAAAGCTCCAGAGGTTGCCATTCCTCAAATTACTTATGATGGAGCACTTACATTGGTGTCGAGCGGTTCAAAAACCCAAACCATTACACTGCTCCAGGAGTTCTTTAAGATGGAAGAGGAGCAAGCAAAAATTATCGTTGATAATACTCCCATGGTTTTTCCCATGGTACTTGTTGATATTCCATTACCAGTGGTTTTGGAGGCATTTAGCAAAATAGGTGCCGTATTAAAAGAAGGGGCCATTGATATTCCAGAACCTGTATCTACACCTCCAGTACAAGAAGAAGAGGCATCAGCATTTGTTATTGAATCTATTCCGAATGAGCAATCTATTGAAACACCCGACATTACATTCGAATCGGCTGAAGTTCCTGAAATAAGCACTCAAATTCCTCCTGTAGCGGCAGAAACTCCCACTATTGATTACGACATTTCTACCTCGGGGTTGGATTTTAATATGCCTACAGTAAGTGTTGATGACATTCCTTCATTGAGCCAGGAGGAAAAAACTGAAACACCTGAAGAAACTCCTGCCAACGATTTTACAACAGCACCAGAGGCTACACCACCACCAGTTAACGTAAATACTACTATTGAAGCAGAGGCTCCAAAAACTCTTAGTGCTACTGCAAAGCAAAAGTACATCAGTTACCTTGAAGGGCGCCAACGGTCGTTTGCTGGTGGAACAGTTGGGTTATTGTTTGGTGTTATTGGTGCAGTAACGTATGGTTACCTTGCTTTCCAGTCGAGTTTTGGTAGTATGGCCGTACTCATTATAACTGCCATTGCCATTGGTTATGCCATGCGAAAAACAGGAAAAGGCGTTACCAGGAGCATTGGTGCACTTGGAGGATTTATTACGCTCATTTCCTGCTTGTTTGCTGCCTATATGAAAATAGCATTCATGCAAACATGGGTAGATGGCATTGATGTGTTTAGCGCGATGGGACAAGTACCCACATTGCTCAACGATAGTTTTATATGGTGGTTGGCGTTTGAACCCATTACTACCATTGTTATGATCGCTGCTTCACTCATTGGCTATCGTAGCTCATACAAGAAAATACAAGACAAACACCTGTTGGCTTTGGCCAAAACCATTCCTTTAGAGTCGTTGCGCCTGGTAAAAGGCAACTGGAGTTCTAAACGAGAAAAAAACGACGACGATTATAAGAAGAGGAGTCGAAGCAATAAAGAACGTAAAAACAATTACGAAAAACGAAAACGCAGGTACGACTAATGCCTGAATTTATACAGGAGTTGCCATTGCCTTCCAACAACAATAACTAATCATTTTTTCGAAGATAGTTAAGGAAAAAGCTTAGCTGGCGTATGAAAGGGTGTAATGCTCTGTTATCAATTGATCCAATGCCTGAGAAGATCGCATTTGCTCTGCCTGCATTTCAACATACTTAGCAGGAGTAACATCGTTTAACATCAACTCCATATTAACTTTACGAAGTTCGTTTCTTAGCGCATCAAAATGCGCTGCTTTATGGATGGAACAATACATTGGAGCAATACATTGGAGCAATTAATTCAAGATAAAAGTAAAAAACAACCTCGAATGAAAAACAATTCACGCAGCAATCTTATACACAATTCAAAACCCAACCAAACAACTCTAAATCAACCACTTAAATCACTTAATTAACAATTTAACTGTACAGTTAAAAACTAAACGTCCTATGATTTAGCTCATTTTCTTTGATTTTTTTCTAATTGTTTGAGTACAATACCTGTTTTCTAGTGCTTCTTAGCATAGGCACGTTAAAAAAAATGAACTATCAACAATATTCCTACTAGTTGATCGTCTATGCTTGTATTCACATCTTGCCATAAGCCGGCCTAAACCATGGTGAACGAAATATGAAAATTGGAGGATTGATTATTGCTACGATCATATTTGTATTGATCGATTTGTATACATTTAAAGGATTGAAATTATTGACCTCCGGACTTTCTAACCCAACCATCCGTACTGTTATTCATTATGCTTATTGGGTCATTAATATTGCCCTTCTTGTTGGGTTATTCATCATGATTAATAGTGGTAGTGCTTTTAGCGATCCAAAAAACTACAAGTACTTCTTTTACATGTTTGGGTTGCTCATTTTGTTTACCGTACCAAAGCTTGTATTCATTGTTTTCCATGGACTCGAAGACCTTTGGCATTTGGGCACCAATCTTTTCCAGAAAATCTCTCCTCCAAAAGATGCTGTAGCAGAAAGCATGTTTGATGGCGAAGTAATTGGGCGTAGAAAGTTTTTGACCAAGGTTGGTCTTATTGCTGCTGCCATTCCTTTTACTTCCATTGCTTATGGTATGCTAAAAGGTCGTTACGATTTTCGGGTATTACGAGAGTCGCTATCCTTCCCTAATCTTCCATCTTCTTTCCACGGCTTAAAGATTGTTCATATTTCCGACATTCATATTGGCAGTTTTTTCGATAACCATGAGGCTGTAGAAAAAGGCATTACCATGGTGAATGAATTGGAACCCGACATTATCTTTTTTACCGGTGATCTTGTGAATAACTATGCGAGTGAGATGCATGGATGGGTTCCTGTTTTGAGTAAATTAAAAGCCCGTATTGGAAAGTACTCCATATTAGGCAATCATGATTACGGTGATTATGGCGATTTTCCATCGGTACTAGCCAAAGAAGAAAACTTGCAAGAATTGAAAGACTACCACCATAAAATAGGGTTTAAGTTGCTGCTTAACAACGCAGAACACTTGAATATCAATGGTGAGGAAATTGCGATTATAGGGGTAGAGAATTGGGGGAAGCCGCCATTCAAGCAATACGGTAATTTAACTACTGCCATGAATGGCACAGCTCATCAACCGTTTAAAATATTACTTTCTCATGACCCCTCCCATTGGGAGGAAGAAGTGATGGGCAAACAAAACATTGACCTTACCTTGTCGGGGCATACCCACGGCATGCAGTTTGGGGTAGAAATTGGCTCCATCAAATGGAGTCCTGTAAAAATGAAATACAAGCGTTGGGGAGGATTGTATAAAGAAGGAAAACAACACTTGTACGTTAACCGGGGATTTGGCTATATTGGCTTTCCTGGAAGGGTAGGCATGCCTCCTGAAATTACTTTACTAGAAATTAATCAAGCGTAACATTATAAAAACTTAGTCATGGAAGAAACAATTACTACTGAAGCATTAGTACAAGAAATTGAAGCTTTAAAAGCCCAACTAACTGGCGATATGATGAAAGATATGGAGTTAAGGGATAAGATCCACAACCTTGAGATGAAGGTTAACGGTGTAAAACCTACCGATTCGCATATCGATTGTATTGGTTGTGGCAGCTAACCAGGTGATGACATAGAAACAACGGCAATGGCATTAGATGTATTGAGTATTTTAACATCGATTGATGAATTGGCAAAGGTGCCTGAGGCGCAATTGCAATGGCTGATCGATCATTCGGAGCAGAGCAATTTGGCTCCTGGCGATTATGTATTTAAGAAAGGAGATCCTGCGGATCACATGTGGATATTATTGGAAGGAGTTATACATGTTAACTTCACCCAAAATAACCAAACCAAACGTGTTGGCACCTTTAAACAGGGAACCATATCGGGTGTACTTCCTTACTCGCGCCTAAAACAGGCAAATGGTAATGGTGAGGTGGCTGAGCCCACTATTATTATGCGAACACATCGCGATCATTTTCCAGCAATGATTAAAACGCAGCACGAATTGGTGGAGGCACTGGTTCATTTAATGACCACGCGTGTGCGGAACTTTACGGCCATGCAACAGCAAAATGAAAAGTTGATGTCGTTAGGAAAACTATCGGCTGGGTTGGCACATGAACTCAACAATCCTGCATCTGCTATTGCCAGGAGTGCTACAGCACTCAAGGAACATTTACAAGCATTGCCCGATGATTTCAAAAAGGTGATGTCGGTTAAAATCACCCCAAAAGAAGTAGATACCGTTAACGATTTTATGTTTGAGAAAATCAACTCCCGGGACCTGGGAAACTTATCGTTGATGGAAAAGACGGAACTGGAAGATGAAATTGCGGATTGGCTCGAAGACAATGGTGTTGAAGATGGCTTTGAGATGGCAGGCAGCCTGGTGGAATTCGACTTTAGTGTTGATGACCTGGAGCATATTCAGGATCAGGTTGGAGAAGATCATTTTTACCCGGTGCTAAAATGGATCAGAAATAACCTTACCACCGAAAAAATGGTAGAAGAAATTCAGGATGCTTCCATCCGCATTGCTGATTTGGTAAAATCGGTAAAGTCGTATACCCACATGGATCAATCGCACGACAAGCAAGCGGTTAATGTACATGAGGGCATTCGCAACACCGTGCGGATGTTGGAACACAAATTCAGGAAATCGCAGGTACAGTTGGTAGAAAACTTCGACGATGACCTACCAGAAATCATGGCTTTTCCGGGAGAATTAAACCAGGTGTGGACCAACATTATTGACAATGCCATTGATGCCTTACAATCGACAGAAAACAGCACCCTTACAATTGACACCTTAAAAGATGGGGACTTTGTTAAAGTAACCATTAGCGATAATGGCCCCGGCATTCCGGATGATGTGGTGCATAAAATATTTGATCCATTTTTTACGACCAAAGCATTGGGTGAAGGCACTGGCCTTGGGCTGGATATTGTACATAAGATCATTACACAACACAATGCTGATATTAAGGTACATTCGGAGCCAGGCAAAACAGATTTCGTTTTGTGCTTTCCGATCGATAACTAATGTTTAAATTAGACATCAGAACCAAACTCAACCATGAAGAAACCAATTATCATCGCGGTAGACGATGACCTGCAGGTACTCAAGGCATTGGTACGCGATTTACGGTCTGAGTACCGCAAAGAATACCGCATCTTAAGTACTGATTCGGCCAATGAGGCATTAGAAACCCTCACACAACTCAAGAAAAAAGGAGAAGTGGTGGCCTTGTTTGTATCGGATCAAAAAATGCCAGAGATGCAGGGCGTTGACTACCTTGAAAAGGCCAAGGATGTTTTTCCCAGTGCGAAACGCATTTTGCTCACCGCCTACTCTGATACTGATGCTGCCATTAAGGCCATCAATGAGGTCAATCTTGATTTTTACCTCATGAAGCCATGGGATCCTCCCGGAGAGAAGCTATACCCGGTGATCAATGAATTGTTAGACGATTGGCAGGCACATTACAAGCCCGACTTTGATGGCATTAAAGTATTGGGGTATCAATTTTCCCCAAAATCGCATGAGGTAAAAGACTTTTTGGCAGGTAACTTATTCCCATATCAATGGTTGGATGTTGAAACCAGCGAAAAAGCGCAAGAGTTGTTAGCCCTTCACAACATTGCTACAAAAGATCTTCCCGCTGTAATATTTGAAGACGGCAGTGCCTTAGCTAATCCTTCACTCATTGACATTGCAGGACGGGTAGGTTTAAACCCGAAGGCCTCCGAAACCATGTATGATGTGGTTATCATTGGTGCCGGGCCTGCCGGATTAGCGGCTGCGGTATATGGTGGCTCCGAAGGACTCAAAACCCTGCTCATTGAAAAGCGTGCTCCAGGTGGACAGGCGGGTACCAGTTCACGCATTGAAAACTACCTTGGCTTCCCAAAAGGGCTGAGCGGTGCCGAATTATCGCGCAGGGCCATCACCCAGGCCACCCGGTTTGGCATTGAATTTTTATCGCCACAAGAGGTAGTAAACATTGCAGTAAGAGACAATTACAAAACCCTTACATTGGGTGACAATAGTGAGATTCATGCTAAAAGCGTAGTGATCACCACTGGGGTAGATTACCGCAAATTAGAAGCGGAAGGTATTTCAGATTTTACTGGCGCTGGTGTATATTACGGTGCTGCCACCACTGAAGCTGGAGCTTGTAAAAACAAGGATGTTTATGTGGTAGGTGGAGGTAACTCAGCAGGACAAGCCGCCATGTACCTTGCTCAATTCGCTAAGAAAGTACATATACTCATCCGCAGAGAAGATTTATCCAGCACCATGTCGTCGTACCTCATCGACCAGCTTGATGGGCAGGAAAACATTGAAGTGATTCCAAAAACCCAGGTGGTAAAAGCAAAAGGAGATGATCGATTAACACACCTTACCCTTGAAGACATGGCAAGTGGCTCTACCAGGGAAGTAGAAGCTGGTGCTTTATTCATATTTATTGGTGCCAAACCTTATACCGATTGGATTGAGTTGGGCATCATCAAAGATCCTCGCGGTTTCATTGCCACAGGAAAAGACCTACCAGGCTTCGACGAGTTTAAAAAAGTTTGGAAGCAAGAGCGTGACCCTTTTATGTTAGAAACCTGTAATCCGGGCATTTTTGCTGCCGGAGATGTACGTTCAGGAGCCATGAATAGGGTAGCCTCTGCTGTAGGAGAAGGGGCTATGGCCATTAGCTTTGTACACCAATACCTTGCCGAGACCTAAATGGAAGCAGTAAAGGAAAAAACATCAGCTACTGCTTATTGGCAACGATATGCATCTATTCGGCAACAAACCGAGCTTATCTGTTCGCCACTGCGCACCGAAGATTATGTGGCACAACCCATTGTAGATGTAAGTCCACCCAAGTGGCACCTGGGGCATACCACCTGGTTTTTCGAGACCTTTATTTTAATTCCGCATGCCACCAACTATCATGCATTTCACCCCGACTACAACTATGTATTCAACAGTTATTATGAAACTGTAGGTGCGCGGGTGTTGCGTACCGATAGGGGTAACCTTAGTCGCCCTACTACGGAAGAGATTTATGCTTATCGGAAGCATGTTAACGCAGCCATGGAAGCGCTGTTATTGGGTGACATTGACTTTCCCTCTTCTTTTTGGGAGACTCTTGAACTGGGTATGCAACACGAACAACAACACCAGGAACTGCTCGTTACCGATATCAAATATATACTAGGTAACAATCCTCTTTTCCCTCCTTATTCAGATGCCATTGAGCACCTACAACCTGTTATCAACACAACAGATGAATGGGTCAACATTCCTGAAGGTATTTATGAAATTGGGCATCAAGGCAATGGCTTTTGTTTTGACAACGAATTGGGTGTGCACAACGTTTTCTTGCATGCCTATAGCGTGATGAACCGTTACATTACCAATGCCGAATACATGGCCTTTATGGAGGATGGCGGCTATGCTGATTTCAACCACTGGCTGGCTGAGGGCTGGGATTGGGTAAAAGGAAATAACGTACAAGCTCCCATGTACTGGTTTAATGTAGATGGAGGATGGCAGCACTACGAATTAAATGGATTACAGCCTGTAGATGGCAATGCCCCGGTAAAGCACATTAGCTTTTTTGAAGCCGATGCTTTTGCTTCGTGGAAAGGGCAGCGATTGCTGACCGAGTTTGAATGGGAAGTTGCCAGTACCCAGTTGAAGCATGGCGACTTGTGGGAGTGGACCAACAGCGCCTACCTCCCCTACCCTGGCTTTAGTAAAGCGCCTGGGGCTATTGGCGAGTACAACGGCAAGTTTATGATTAATCAAATGGTATTGCGTGGAGGCTCTGTTGCCAGTCCAAGTCATCATGTAAGACCAACTTATAGAAATTTCTTCCACCCACATTTGAGGTGGCAGTTTACCGGAATACGTTTAGCAGAAAAAAACTAACCAGACTACTATGATTGTTTACGAACCCAATCAGCATTTCTTTGGAGACATTGCCCACCTGGCCAAGAGTTGGACCATGGTGAAAATTATGCGCGGTGTATTATTGATCGGATTAACCAGTGCAGCAACTGTCGTTCCTATTTTGTATTTCGATCTTGAAAAGCAATTATTGATGGACAGCAGTGTATTTTCATTGCTCGGTATTGTATTGAGTATCTTATTGGTATTTCGTACCAACAGTGCCTACGACCGTTGGTGGGAAGGGCGCAAGCAGTGGGGAGCGCTTGTGAATCATTGCCGTAACATGGCTGTAATGGCTCATGCTACACTGCCAAAAGAGGACAAAGAAACACGCCATTATTTGGCGGTGCATATCTCTAACTTTTGCATTGCTTTTAAAGAGCACTTGCGCAAAGGAGTAAAGCTGGAAGAATTGGTTTCAGTAAGTAAGGAGGAGTTGGCCGAATACAGCACCAAAGGACATATTCCTAATCACATCTCCTACCAAATAAAAAACAAACTCCAGGAAAGTTATAAAAAGGGCGACCTTACCGGAGAAGACATCCTGAATTTTAAACCACATACCCAGGCACTGCTCGACATCCTTGGGGCATGCGAACGCATTAAGAAAACTCCCATTCCTTTTTCGTATGCTGTATACATTAAAATTTTTATTACAGTATATGGCATCTTATTGCCCTTTGCCATGGTGCAAACATTTGGCTATTGGACCATTCCATTGGTCATGCTTATTTTCTTTGCCTTCATTGGTGTAGAATTGATGGCCGAAGAAATTGAAGATCCTTTTGGGCTGGATTGTAACGACCTACCTACCGGAACCATTTCCCATACCATTAAAGACAATGTGTTTGAGATACTGGAAGCTAAATCGAGCTTAAATCATCAACACAAAACCGAGAACTACGATAAAATATTTTAACTGTGACATTTGAAGATGATGTTCGTGATGGGCTGACGAGCTCTCCTAAACACTTATCGTCGAAATACTTTTATGATGATGAAGGAAGTCGTCTTTTTCAGCAAATCATGGAGGTAGAAGAATATTACCTTACCGATGCTGAGTTTGAAGTATTTAATTCGCTTAAACAGGAGATTCTGCAATTCTTCAGTGAAGACGATTCTCCTTTTAATCTCATTGAGTTTGGGGCTGGTGATGGGTTAAAAACCAAAGTATTGCTTCGCCATTTTTTAGCCAGTCATGCTAACTTCACTTATACTCCCATTGATATTTCGGGCAAGGCATTACAAGACCTTACCAACGACCTTACTCGTGAAATGCCTGAATTGAGAGTAAACGGCATCAAAAATGATTACTTTACTGCCCTTTCTGAATTGGCAACCAACAACGACCGAAAAGTAGTACTGTTTTTAGGTTCTAACATCGGTAACTTTACTTACGATGGTAGCATTAACTTTTTGAGTGCATTGAGGCATGAATTGCGGTCTGGTGATATGATTATGATTGGGTTTGATTTGAAGAAGAACCCTGAAAAAATTAAGGCTGCCTACAACGATTCGAAAGGAGTAACGCGGGCATTTAACCTCAACTTGCTACATCGTATCAATAAAGAAATGGGCGCTAACTTTGATGTTGGTGCTTTTGAGCATTACCCGACCTACGACCCTCATACGGGAGAAGCACGCAGCTATATTATGAGTACTAAAGCACAAACAGTGCACATCGATAAACTTAACCTTACTGTGGAGTTTGATGCCTGGGAAAGCATTCACACTGAAATTTCGAAGAAGTACAGCCTTCGTGAAATTGAACAACTTGCTGCTGCTGCTGGGTTTACGGTTAGGAAACACCTGGTAGACCCACAACAGTATTTTGCAGACTCTATTTGGCAACTCAAATAATTTGTAACTTGGCTCTATGAACAGTACGTTCAAAACCACTCTTCAGGTAATCGGTGCTATACTCGCCATAGGTTTAGCAGCTTGTTTGTTGTGGTACCTCAGCACTGTTTTCATGTACATCCTTATCGCCGCCATTCTTTCGTTAATGGGCAGGCCACTGGTACGGTTGTTCACCAAAATTAAGGTAGGAAAGAAACAGCTTCCTTCCAGCATCGGAGCATTGCTTACTATGGCTGTTATGGTATTGCTATTCAGTGGCTTTTTAAGTTTGTTTGCCCCGTTAGTAGCCGAAGAGGCTCGAATTATCTCCACCATCGATGTGCAACAATTATCGAGCAGCCTTGAAGAACCTTTGAAAGATTTAGAAGTATGGCTTAACCAGTATCAGCTCTCTTCCAACCCTGATGTAAGTAATGAAGAATACATCAAAAGCAAGTTGGGAGGATTGATCAGCACGGTAAAGATTTCTGATGTATTTAAAAACTTGTTTGGGGCATTGGGCAATATCTTCATTGCCATTTTTTCCATTGGCTTTATTACCTTCTTCTTCCTCAAGGATCGGAAACTGATTTACAACATCATCTTTACGCTTACACCTAAAAAGCACCTTACCAACGTAAAGCATATTATAAAGAATAGTAAGAAGCTGTTAACACGTTATTTCTTAGGGGTGCTTGCGCAGGTGATTATTGTCACCACATTGGTGTCGATAGGGCTTTCGATTATTGGTGTTAAGAATGCCCTTATTATTGGGTTGTTTGCCGGTGTCATCAACATCATTCCTTATATAGGGCCTCTTATTGGTGCTTCTATTGGAATTTTCTTTGGACTAACCTCGCACCTTGAGCTTAATTTTTATACGGAAATGTTGCCATTGGCAGGACAAATTGCGTTGGTGTTTTTAATCGTGCAACTGCTGGATAATTTTGTGCTACAGCCGTTTATTTTTGCCAACAGCGCTAAGATGCACCCGCTAGAGGTATTCCTTGTCATCCTCATTGCCGGCACGCTGGCTAATATTCCGGGTATGATTTTGGCCATTCCTGTGTATACCATTGTTCGTGTAATGGCGGTAGAATTTCTATCGAAATACGAGTTGGTACAACAGTGGTCGAAAAACATGAAGGTAGAAGAAGAGTAACCTCCACCTTTCAAATCATTACTTCAGCTTTTTGGGAATGCGTATATCGCTAATCATGTCTTTAATGGGCTGCGGCGGTGGTTTGGTGAATCGCGATACGACTAATGCTACCAGGAAGTTGAGCAACATGCCAAGGGTGCCTATGCCTTCGGGAGAAATACCAAACCACCAATTTTCGGGCGTATTGGCCTCTTTGTTGATGAACTTAAAGTAAATGATGTATGCCGCTGTAAACAACAGCCCGACAATCATGCCCGAAATTGCCCCTTCTTTATTCATTCGTTTAGAGAATATGCCCATGATGATGGCTGGAAAGAAGGTGGCCGCAGCAAATCCAAAAGCAAAAGCCACCACCGCTGCTACATAATCGGGTGGGTTAATGCCAAAATAACCGGCAATGACTACAGCACATCCAGCAGCAATTCTGGCGGCCAGCAATTCTTTCTTTTCAGAGATGTCGGGGCGTAATGTTTTCTTCAACAAATCGTGCGATACAGCGGTGGAAATTACCAACAACAGCCCCGCTGCCGTAGACAATGCCGCAGCCAACCCACCAGCAGCTACCAGGGCAATGACCCAATTGGGCAGTTGTGCAATCTCCGGATTGGCCAGCACCATAATGTCGCGATCAATGGTCAATTCATTGGTGGCAGGGTCGGCCACATATTGAATGATCCCATCCTGGTTTTTATCTTCATAAGCAATCAGCCCCGTTTCTTCCCACTTGGTAAACCAGGCCGGTACTTCAGCATAGGGTTTTTCGCTAATGGACTGGATGAGGTTGGTACGCGCAAAGGCTGCTATGGCTGGAGCAGTAGTGTATAAAATAGCGATAAAGAGCAAAGCATAAAAAGCTGATTTCCTTGCATCGCGCACTTTGGGTACGGTAAAGAAGCGCACAATAACATGCGGCAATCCCGCTGTACCTACCATTAGTGCCGCAGTAATAAAAAACACATCAATGGTTGATTTGCTTCCCGAAGTATAGGCGTTAAAACCCAACGCTTCACTCAATCCATCCAACTTATCGAGCAACGACACACCCGGTTCATTGACCAGGTCGCTCCCAAACCCAAGCTGAGGAATGGGGTTGCCTGTCATCATCATAGAAATAAAAATGGCGGGTACCATAAAGGCAAAGATGAGTACACAATACTGCGCCACCTGCGTATAGGTAATGCCTTTCATACCTCCCAGCACTGCATAAAAAAACACTATGGCCATGCCTATAAGCACCCCTATTTCAATCTCCACCTCCAAAAAGCGTGAAAACACAATGCCTACTCCACGCATTTGCCCGGCTACATAGGTAAACGAAACGAACAAAGCGCATAAAATGGCTACTATCCGCGCTGTTTTAGAGTAATAGCGGTCGCCCACAAAATCGGGCACTGTAAACTTACCAAACTTGCGCAGGTAAGGGGCCAACAACAGGGCCAACAACACATAGCCTCCGGTCCACCCCAATAGATATACCGAACCATCGCGCCCCATGAACGAGATGATGCCGGCCATGGAAATGAACGACGCAGCCGACATCCAATCAGCAGCCGTAGCCATGCCATTGGCCAGGGGAGATACCCCACCTCCTGCTACATAAAACTCTTTGGTAGAAGCGGCACGCGACCAAATGGCAATGCCAATGTATAACGCAAACGTGATGCCCACCAAAATGTATGTCCACACCTGAATGTCCATTACTCTTCCTCCACATTAAACCTCTTATCGAGTCGATTCATCAACCACATGTACACAAAGATGAGTACAATAAATACATAAATGGCTCCTTGTTGTGCAAACCAAAAACCGAGCTTGAACCCTCCTAACGGAATCTTATCCAGTTCGTCTACAAACAATATTCCGCAGCCGTAGGATACCATGAACCAAACCGTCAACAAAATGGCAAGGTAACGCAAATTCATGCGCCAATATTTCCGGTGTTGCTCTTGTTCGCTCATGGTATAAATGTAAGGTTTTAATTCATTTTGCATCAAGCAATTCGCGGCCCTACCGGTTGCAAAATGTCGGCCTCATTGTTGGCCGGACTGTTCACTGCTGAGGCAATGGGGTAAGCATTCACCAACTCATTAGGGTAAGCTTTAAAGTACTGTTGTATCGCTGCCTCACCCACTGGCGATAACCAGTTTTGACGTTCTTCCACCGGAATAATTACCGGCATACGATGGTGAATGCCTTCCAATCTTGAATTGGCTGCTGTGGTAATGATGCTGAACGAACGTACCAATTCCCCGGTTGCTTTGTTCACCCACTCGTCCCATACCCCCGCCATGGTAAACAACTGCCGGTCTTCTGTATAAATGAGGTAGGGTGTTTTGGTGCCGTCTTCTTCTTTCTTCCATTCGTAATAACAGTTGGCTGGCACCAGGCAACGACGCTCGCGAATTGGCATTTTAAACGAAGCGGTTTCAAAGATGGCTTCCGACCGTGCATTGATGGTTTTATACCCAATTTTTTCGTCGTTGGCCCAATGTGGAATCAATCCCCAACGGTAACCCACAAAACTTGTTGGCGCCAGGTTGCTAATTACCGGAAGGTATACCGAAGGAGCTGCATTGTAAATGGGGAAGGGTAGGTTGTACCTTACCATAAACTGCTTTTCTTCTTCCGTAATTTTTGCAAATGCATAGCGACCACACATGCTATAAATATATTTATTTTCCTTTTAAAGGAACCCTGCTAATAAACCCTCCTTCAATTTTTGTGAACATGGTTTTTTGGCTACCTTTAACACACTCAAAGAAATAATGAATACCATGAAAAAAGCATCCTTATTGACATTCGCAACCGCATTGCTGTTGGTTGGCACCCTTTCCATTACAAGTTGTGGCCCTTCTGAATCGGATTTAGAAGCATTGAAAGCCGAATTGAACGACCTGAACAACCTGAATGACCTCGCTGATGAATTAGAAGCACTGGAAGATGAAATTGATTTTAGCTCACCAGAAATTGATGAGCTGAATCAACAAATTGAAGAAGATCCTGAAAATGCTGATTTGTACTTCGACCGTGCCGATGCGAAGTCGGATGTTGGTGATTATGAAGGTGCATTAGCCGATTACAATAAAGTCATTGAATTGGAGCCCGAAAATGCCAGCGCTTATAACAGTCGTGGCATTTGCAAAGACGATATGGGCAACTACAAGGGAGCCATTGCCGACTATACCAGGGCATTGGACATTAACCCTAATCGTGCCAATTCCTATAACAACCGTGGAGTTTCTAAAGACAATATGGGCGATTATGAAGGCGCTGTTGAAGACTACTCGCAAGCCATCAAGATGGACCCCAATTACGAATCGGCTTATTACAACAGAGGCATTGCACTGGCCAACCTTGGAGAATACGAAGAAGCATTGGTGGATTACGACATTGCTCTTGAGCTGGACCCCGATGATGTGGATGCCCTGGTGAACCGTGGAAGTGCCTATCGCAAGCTCCGTGAGCACGACAAAGCCATTGCCGATTTCGACCATGCCCTTCGGTTGGATCCTGAAGATGTAGATGCTTACATCAACCGTGGTAATGTGTATTACGACAAACGCGATTACGAAGCTGCAAAAAGCGATTACAACCAGGCGTTGGAGTTGAACCCTTATTCGAGCTTAGCCTACCACAACCGTGGATTAGCCCTTTATGAGTTGGGAGAAAACCGTCGTGCATTGCGCGATTACGACAAAGCCATTGAATTGAACCCCGAATACTGGAAGGCTTATAACAACCGGGGCATTGTAAAAGACGATTTGGCTGATTATACCGGAGCCATTGAAGATTATACGAAGTCGTTGGAGTTTAACCCCGACTATGATTTGGCTTACTACAACCGTGGGTTGGCTTATTACGCATTGGAGAAATACGATCAGTCGATCAAAGATTACGACATGGTATTGGAGCTTACCCCCACCGATGTTGATACTTATTACAACCGTGGTTTATCGAAAGTACACGGTGGCGATAAAGCCGGAGGCTGCCAGGACTTTGCTACAGCGAAGTCGATGGGCGACCCTGATGTACAACGATTGATTGACAAGTATTGTAAGTAGGCCTTGCGACTTGTAGTTGTATTGCTGTTACTTCCATTCACGGTTTGTGGTCAGGATTGGCTACTGCCCGTTGATGCTGAAGATCGCTACAACAGGTATTCCATTGCTTTAACCGATATTGGTCGCTTTGGCGAGTACCGCAAAGCCAGGCGCGATGTGGGAGCTCACCTGCATGCCGGAGTTGACATCAAACGGCCGGGCAACAACTACACCAACAATCCTATTTATGCCGCCAGCAAGGGCAAGGTAGTTAGCGTACGTAACGACGGGCCATTTGCCCAAATTATTGTAGAACACGATAAGGTGTGGACGGTGTACGAACACATTGCTGGTATTGTTGTAAAAGTTGGGGATGAGGTAGGTCCTATGCAGCCTATTGCCCGTTTCATGAATCGCGAAGAACTGAATCAACACGGTTGGCAATTCGATCATGTTCATTTTGAGATCATGAAGGTAGCACCCATTAAGGTAGCGCCTACAGACGAATTGCCACAGCGTTATTATGCCTCTCCAAATCTAAAATGCATCAACCGAGAAATGCTGTACAGGATGTATTATCCGCCCCTGCGGTTTTTGGATCATTAGTTACGCCAGCACTTGTTTCAATGCCATTTCGTGCGAGGTGGCATTGCGAATGCTAACGATGTTGCCTTTAAAATACAGGTCTTCACCAGCCAGGGGATGGTTAAGATCGATGGTCACCGTTTCTTCTCCTACCCCATCTATGCGGGCAATTAAAGGGTTACCATCCTGGTCTTTCATCGAAACATAAGCGTCTTCTTTCAATATCGTTTCGGCCAATACCCCATTCACTTCAAACTCTCTTTTAGCCACTTCCATCAACGCATCTTCCTGCGTTTCTCCATAACCATCTTTATGGTCGATCACAAAAGAGAACTCCTCTCCTACCTGTTTGCCCATCAAATGCTCTTCAAACTTTGGCAACATCTGCCCACCTCCTACTAAAAAAGTAAACAGGTCAGCTCCTTCACTTTTATCAATCAATGCACCATACGCATCGGTAACACGCAATTGGTAGCTAATAGCCACTACGGTGTTTTTGTGCACCCTTTCTACCGTTTCTTCTAAAATTTCCGCTTCCTGCACCGCAGGAGTAGGCGTTTCCACCGGTGTATGCTCAGGCGTTACCGGCACCTCTTCATCATCTTTAAGTTCTTGCTGAACAGGTGGTGCTGGTGCTGTGTCTGGCGTTGTATCTGTTGGCGGGGGTACAGGCGTAGGCACTTCTTCTTCGTCTTTCAACTCGGGCACAACAGGTGTTGCAGGTTCCTCGGGTGGAGTGCTTTGAGTGCCCCCTGTAGCTGCTGGTTCCTCGTAGGTGCCTCCCATTCCTGAAAGGGAAGAAAATGCATTTGTATGGTCCATCTTTTTATCCTTATCTTTCTACCAAGGTACAAATTTTTTACTCTAAATACAGGGTTATTTGCGTGATTTAACCATGAAAAAGTTATTGCTCATAGTGCCGCTATTCTGGTGGGGATGTAGCCCTCCTCCAGCAACTGATGTACCTGCCAACGATTCTGTTGACACGGTAAACGACACATTGATACAAGCTGAAGATACTTCCGCGCAGCTGCGCGATTACTTCGAACAGCTTACCGTGCTTGAAGGCAATTGGTGCAGCGACGGTTTTTGCGAACATTGGCAACGGTACAACGATACGTTGTATACCGGTAAGGGGTATGGTTTGCAAGGCAACGATACCACTTTTTCTGAAACGTTGGCCATTGCGCTTCGAGCAGATGGCATTTTTTACCTGGCTACCGTGCCCGATCAAAATGAAGCCCGTACCATTCCTTTTAAACTTCAATGGCACCATCAACACGATATAAGTTTCACCAATCCACTGCACGATTTCCCTCAATCCATTCATTACCAAATAACAGGAGATACAGCGGTACACATTCATGTTACCGGTCGTGAAAAAGGAAACGATCGTGCCATTGATTTTTACTTGAACAAACAATGATTGAAGCTGTAGTATACGATATGGATGGGTTGCTGATTGACTCTGAGCCCTTCTGGCGCGAAGCCGAAAAGGAAGTATTTGGAGCATTGGGTGTGCCCCTTACCGATGCCATGTGCGAAGAAGTAATGGGCTTTCGCATTGATGAGGTGGTACACTACTGGCATGAACGCTACCCCTGGCAAGGGCGCTCGTTTAAGGAAGTAGAAAATGATGTGGTAGAACGCCTTATCGCCCTGGTGATAGAGCGTGGCACCCCCATGCCTGGCGTACAACACAGCATCAACTTCTTTCGTTCCAAAGGCATTCGATTGGCACTAGCCTCTTCCTCGCCCATGCGCATCATCAATGCGGTGCTCCAAAAATTTGAAATCGCTTCGTATTTTGAAGTGGTTTACTCTGCCGAATTTGAAGCCTATGGCAAACCCCATCCCGGTACTTTTATTACAGCGGCACAACAACTGGGTGTTCTGCCATCTCATTGCCTGGTATTCGAGGATTCATTAAATGGTGTTATTGCTGGCAAAGCCGCAAAGATGATTACCATTGCCATTCCAGAAAGTACATCTTCTCAACTCCATAAGTTTGCTGTGGCCGATGCCCAACTTAATTCACTGCTCGATGTGGATGAAACGTTTTGGAGCCAGTGGAATAAAGCATAGTAATTGCTACCTTTAACTATGCAAGTAATACACCGTTCCCCTACTGTGGCAGAATATCAATCTATTCGCCTCACTACCGGTTGGGACATGCTGAGCGACGAAGCAGTGCAACAAGCATTGGATCGCTCGCTTTATTCAGTGTGTTTGCTTCACCACAATGAGGTAATTGGCTGTGGCCGTGTGGTGGGCGATGGCGGATTGTATTTTTATGTACAGGATGTAATTGTACTGCCTGAATACCAGAGCAATGGTGGTGGAAAGTTATTGATGGATGCCATCATGCACTACCTGCATACCCATGCTCCTACTCATGCTTTTATTGGATTGATGGCAGCACAAGGGGTAGCTGCATTTTACGAACCGTATGGGTTTAAGCCTCGCCCCGAGGATAGGCCCGGCATGTACCAAACCATGGCACCATGAGCGATGATAGTCGAAGAGATTTTTTGCGCAAGGCAGGAATAGCAGCCTGTGCAGCACCGTTTGCTCACCTGGTGGTAAACCACGAAGCCAAGGAACCCCCTACCATTATTCGTCCAAAAGCATTAAAACGAGGCGATACCATTGCCATCACAGCACCAGCCGGTGCAGTGTTTAGCAACGATTATGTAGAAGAATTTACCGCCCAACTAAAGGCCTATGGGTTCAAGCTCAAGCTGGGAGGCACCATTACCCAACGCTATGGATACCTTGCGGGAACTGATGAATACCGGGCCAAAGAGCTCAATGCTTTCTTCGCCAACGAATCGGTAGATGCGATCATTGCCATGCGGGGAGGTTGGGGCTGCGCGCGCATGCTGCCATTGTTAGACTACAAAGTGATTCGCAACAACCCCAAGCCATTGATAGGATTCAGCGACATTACTGCACTGCTATTCGCCATATACACCAACACAGGGTTGATTACCTTTCACGGCCCCACCGGCTATTCTACCTGGGAAGGGTTTTCGTGGGAGCAGGTGCAACGCACCGTTATGCAAACCGAGCCTGTAACATTGAAACACCCCTCGTTCGACCATGACTGGTACACCATTCATCCAGGAGTAGCAAAGGGACGATTGATGGGGGGCAACCTTTCGGTGCTCTGTGGCATTGTAGGTTCACAATACCTTCCTCAATGGAAAAATAAGATCTTGTTTTTAGAAGAAACAGGCGAAGAAGTGTACCGCATGGATCGCATGCTTACGCAATTGAAACTGGCCGGTATTTTAGGACAGATTAGCGGATTTGTATTTGGCAAATGCAGCAAGTGCGATCCTGAGCACCCCGAACGTTCCCTAACCTTAAAACAAGTGTTTGCCGACCACATCAAGCCTTATGGCATTCCGGCATTTTATGGCGCTATGATTGGGCACATCAAAAACAAATTTACCCTGCCTGTTGGGGTAGAGGCTGAGGTAGATGCTACTGCCGGGCGTATTGCTTTGCTGGAAAGTGGGGTGCGTTAGTGTGTTTTTGGGGGAGTAAGTGTGGTGATGTTCTTTGTTAGGTATGGTATTGCTTCAATGGAAGTAGTTGTTCATTTCTTTTCCCAAGATGAAAAGAAACGAACCAAAGAAAAATCGTGTCATCAGAAAGTCTTCCGAGCATCGCAATCCCACGCATCAATGTAGTAGCACTAAGGACTGGCGAAATGACACCTCCTGAATAAAGTCTGTGGCACGACTGCCTGATGACGGAAAAACAAGCACTCAAACTTTTATAGTAAATGAAGGATAAGGCGTGCTCGTGTTTTTGGGAGAGCAAGTGTAATGGTGATGTTCTTTGTTAGGTATGGTATTGCTTCAGGAAGTGGTTGTTCATTTTTTTTCTTCAGAGAACAGGGAAAACCATTTCAATGTAAGATTCTCCTTACCTTTGTACCATGTTAAAACACCTGGTATTCTTCCTGCTCTTCCCTGTGTTGGCGATGGCTCAAACAGAACCTGCTACCCTCAACAGAGATTCTATCATGCAGGTGCAAAGAGCATTGGAGCAACATCGAGACTCATTGCGTGGGCTGGAGTATCAACAGGCACTTACCACAGCCCACCCCGATAGCATTACAGAATGGTCGTTGCAACGCGGACGGCTTGCCGAAGTACCAACTGAATTAATGCAATTTCATCAACTGCGCTACCTGTCGCTTCACAAGAATCAATTGCGTAATGTGCCCCGCGAATTGTATGCACTCGACTCGCTCCAAACGTTAGATTTATCCGATAATTTGCTTACGCATAAAGCACTAAAGTTTAAGCGCAACACTTCCATCAAACACCTTGATTTAAGCAACAACCAGTTGCGAAAATTGCCCGGCAGCATCAAGAAGTTAAAAGGGCTAAAAACACTCATCTTAAATGGCAATACTGCCATTACACGCATGCCCAAAGCACTTAGGAAATTACCATTGCGCGAACTCAAAATGAACCGCATTCCTGTAACACTTCGTGCCAAAGATTTCAACTACATCCGCCAACTGGAAATCTTGCAATTCATCAATTGCCAGCTCACCGAATTGCCCCCCACCATTGGTCAATTGCAACGGCTAAGGAAATTCAATTTGGCCAATAACTTACTCACCACTTTGCCGGCCAGTATTCAAACCATGGACAGCCTCAACACGTTGATCTTGTACAAGAACAACTTCCAGGAAATTCCCCTCGAAGTGTTTGAGATGGAAGGGCTGGTTGAACTCGATTTTTATTACAACCAGCTATCGGCAGTGCCCGATCAAATGAACCAGTTAAACCACCTGGAGCTCCTTTTTTTGGCGTACAATAATTTAACGGAGCTTCCAGAGGCTTTGGGGCAGCTTACCGGGTTGAGGGAATTGTATGCCCATCACAACCAACTTACTGCTCTTCCTAATACGGCCATACAACTAAAAACATTAAAGGTATTGCACCTCAACAACAACCGATTGCCAGAAGTACCAGGTGAAATTGCGCAGTTGCAAGCGTTGGAAGAGTTGGATTTATCGGGCAACCTATTTACGGCCTTGCCACAAACCTTACTCCAACTCCCTGCCTTACACACATTTATAATGCGTGATAGTGGCATGGAATTGGATTCGGGGGAATACGATGATGTACTGAGACTGTTGTACTTGTTGGAGCAAAAAGATGTATTGGTTCGCTATTGAACCAATACACCTCTTATCAATGAACTAATTTAACCCTAAGAAATTTTAACTTGCTCATTGGTAACCATTACTCCGATCACAAATCGGGAAGCACTAATATTTTTTCTTTTTTCCATTGCAGCATGTATTGCTTCTTCCAAAGGTGAAGAATACACCGCATAACCACAATGGTGAAATTACGTAGATTTAGGGGGTATTTTTACTGGTTTTTGCGTTAATTCAACTATTCAAGCAGCTTTTTCAACACTTTCTCCAGTTCCTGCCGTGTTTTTGAGGTACGTGCCAGGTGACGGGTAGTGATCGTTTCTCCCTCCTTTTTGGAAAGCATTCCCGAACCCATTTCACGGGTTTTGATATGTTCGTCGGTACTGAGTAGCGCTTTTTCAAACTTGCGTTGTAACTGCGCAAATTGTTTTGGAGTAATGGTAACTTCTTTGGCTTCGCCACCACTATAGGTGCCACTCGAACTGTTTTCGGGTTGTATGGGGTCGTAGGCAATGCTGTATTCTTTAATGGTATAACCATTGCCGCTGCCATCGCCATAATTATAGTGTATGCCTGTTTGACTGTATGCTGCCCAGCTAAAAAGCAGAAAGAAAAGAGGAGTAATAAATTTTATCGCGTTCATGTTACCTGGTGTTTAAAGATTTTTGCATCGGCTACAAACGTGCCGAAAGGCAATAGCGAGGCCAGTAAAGCCCAAAAGGTAGTGGTTAAATTCCATTTCAACTGCACCTTTACCACCATTACCCATAAACAGTATGCTACAAAAAGAATGCCATGTGCCATACCGATGTAGTAAGTAGGCTCAGGCATGTTCATCATATACTTTAGCGGCATGCATACTCCCAGCAATAGCAAGTAACTGATGCCTTCCAACAATCCCAATACGCGCAATCGTCCCAGGTGGGTGGTTAAATTCATTTGGCTGTAACTCATTTTATACAATACTTAACGGGTTAAAATTAAATGTTTGTGTCATGGCTGCCAAATGTGGCGGGTAGTTTTGATGTGAGGAGAGAGTATGAAGGAGGAAGTATGAAGGAGGAAGCATGAAGGAGGAAGCATGTAGGAGGAAGTATGAAGGAGGATGTATGAAGGAGGAAGTATGTAGGAGGAAGTATGCAGGAGGAAGTATGTAGGAGGAAGTATGTAGGAGGGAGTATGAAGGAGGAAGTATGAAGGAGGAAGTATGTAGGAGGAGGTATGTAGGAGGAGATATGTAGGAGGAGGTATGTAGGAGGAGGTATGTAGGAGGAGGTATGTAGGAGGATGCTAAACGGTATACCGATCATAGCAACCGTTATTACGAGAAACCCCAAAGTGTCGGAGTGTTCCTGCCCAGTGTCGGAGTGTCCGCCTCAGGCGGATTGTATCCCTGCCAGTGTCTGAGTGATTGTCGCAACGTAGTGTAGACAATAGTATCGAAGACCGGCAGGCGGGGAAGGCCGAGGGAGGATGAAGTAAGTTCTAGAGAGGTGCCTTTGCTGCTGATAAAGGGATGTATGTTCCCTCAACCCACCTCATGTTGACAGGCAGGCTAAGGAGGATTCCTATTACAACCTATATGGGCAACGGAGCATAAAAACAGCATCAACACTAAAGGTTCACCCATTGGCAGTTGTAGTATGCCCTGTTGAATGTTGCACCGCTAACTCTTGAAATTTCAACCCCCAACCCTTGAAACTTTAACCCTTACCCCTTGAACTTTCAAGGGGTATCCCTTCGGTTGATGGGGGGAAGGTGTAAAGGAGCAAAGGAGGGGGATGGAACGAGCAGTACTGAGGGATGGTTGTGGCACTGGTACCCCCTGAAAGGCCAACCTTTACCCCTTGAGCTTTCAACCTTTACCCCTTGAAATTTCAACTCCTGCCCCTTCAATTTTCAACCCTTACCCCTTCCATGTTGAAGGGGGGAGGCACGACGGTTGAACCTATAGGGGTGCTCTTCAACAGGTATATCATCAAGCGTTAACCTTTACCCCCTGAACGTTCAACCTTTACCCCTTGAAACGTCAACCCTTGCCCCTTAACCCTTCAACTGTTTTCAGTGAAGTGATCGTGATTGTATCCTGGCCTATCTCCCTACAATATTGAGGTAGCGCCAATACGAACTGCACATTACCCATCTGCCCACATCACTTTTCATGGGGCATTACCATTGGATTCCTGTAGGGGGATAATTCAAGAAGATGTAGGAATGTAAAACGGTAAAACAGTACTCAAAACAAGTACAACGTTGCGCTTGTATAAGTTCAACGTTGAGCATCCCTAAGCTAAAGGTTGAGCATCCTAAAGCAAAATTGCAGCTCCGAAGGGTAATGTTGAGGATAAGGAAGGTGAATTTCCACGTTATCGTACGTTAAATTTGAGCTTATACAAGCTCAAATTTGGAGATGCATATGCTCAAGGTTGAAGATCAGAAGGTGGATAGAGGAGCAAGATGCTCGACGTTGAGCTTCCCTATGCTCAAACTTGAGGAACCACAAGGCGAATGTTGCCCTTCAGCACCACAGCGTTGCGCTTGCTGAAGCTGGGCGTTGCGCTGAAATTCACTTAGATTCCGTTGATTTTGGTGTTGGAAGAGGAAAAAAGGGCGAGTGTGCTACGGAGCAGCGTGTTGCTCATTTCCCCATCAATAACTGCTTCCAACGGTAGGAAAGCCATTGCCTGTAAGTTCTCCTGGCTTGTTGGTGTTGATATGAACGACCAACATCACCACAAAAACAATGGCAAAACCAGCACCTGCAACAAGCATTATGGCCGACCCAGGCCAGTGCATGACTTTAAATAATAGGCCAATAATTATGGCTATAACCGCAATGGCTCCAACAATGCTGAGGGCTATTTTCATCGGATTGAAGGTACGGAATTATAAGATCACAGTTGTTATGGGCATAAAAAAAGCATGGTAGTACCATGCTTTTTTACCTGATAAAATTGATGTAAGGGCCTAAAACGGATAATAAATTGAAGCGCCAATACTGTCGGTTTTGGTGATTCTCAACTCTTTTGTACCTACTCCACCACAAAAGTAGTGCATCACCGATTGAGGGTCATATTGGGTTAAATTGACAACACCTTGAGTACTTTCGTTGGGGCAAAGTGCTGGAGCCCCAGATCTAATATGTTCATGTCTAAACCCTATAACATGCCCCAATTCATGCCTTAAAATACCTGGTTGGCTATAACTTGTTCGAAAAAAGGATGGATCAATAAGGACCTTTCGCTTCTGTTTAGGGGAATGTGGAAAAAATGCACTGGCGATGAACTTCCCTCTTACATTCACCTTTTTGACCACAAAGGTTAAGTCAGTAGGGTTGTCATGCAACCTCAACCTGGCATCCCTCAACGAATCATGCACAAAATTCACATTACAAACCCTCGACCAATCGCTTGTTGCTTCTTTCATGAATTGCACTACCTTTTTATATTCACCTTCCGAAAAAGAGCTTTCAATAATGGAATAGCTAATGCACTGAGGGTTAGGATTTTTCACGGGATCACCTGATAACAATATTCCTACCAATTTGGACGACTCATTACTACTTATTGAGCTATCAAAATGGAATTGAAACTCATCTTCATCAAGCAGCAAATCTCCTTCTACTACATAGTAGGGGGTTCCTTCAATGATTACTGTATCGTGCCAACTTTGAAGTAGATCAAAATTGGAATGACCATCAGCCAGTCCTTTTTCGGCTGACACATCCATCTCAACAAACGTGAGGTACATGTTGGTATCTACAGCACTTTCTTGCTCCTTCAAAGAATCCACTGCTGTATCCAATGCTCCAATTTCATCGCCCGTTTCAGGATTATGGCAGCTACAGTATAAAAAGCACCCAATTAATGCTATACATATATTCGTTTTCATGACTTGTAGTATTATTTGTTGTTGTTGTCGTTTTTATCGATGTAATAATTGACAATGGTTTTTACCTGATCCTTCACATCATCGCCATAATTTTCTGCCAGTGCTTTAATTTTCTCTGCACGCACTTTACTCACATTGGTTTCAACGATTTTAGCTTCTACTCCCAACAGCCTAAAATTTGCTCCAACTGCTATTGGGTCGCTGAGGTATTTGCCCGATTCCCCTTGCATTTCACCACCTATTTTCACCAAAGAAACGGTAATGGGACTCATCGTTTTCTCCTGTTCTTTTTTTCCATCGTAATAGCGTACCTTCAACTCCACTACATAGTCGTTGTAGGGGTATTTCTTTTTTACTTTCGCCCCACTCAAAGTGCATATAAGTGAATCCATGCGATAAGCCAACCAGCCAGTATCAACCATAACAGGAACAAACCGCATCAATAATGCATCCTCCTTCTTATTGCCTTCTTTTAGCATTACCTCACGTTTCACCTCAAATGCAGGTACCGTGTCTATATTACCGATATAGGTATTTCGCGTTGAGAACTCATTGGTAAATTTTTTCACTCTACCTTCTATAAGGTTCGAAGAAATTTTAAACCCTAAATCAATCAACGAAGGAAGTACCTCTGCCACTATTCCTGTTGCTAGAAATCCTTCCGCTGCACCTGTTGTATTTGTGGGTATTGGTGTGCCTTCTGTAAAGGTCAGCAACGTTTCTTCTCCAATAACTGGTTTTTTTTTCCCTTCAGCATCGTAAAACTTTGTTTGTCCAATCGTTAAATGAGCGAATAACATAAGCATAGTGAGTAATTTTATCGTTTTCATAAGTGGTGGTTTATTCGTTAGGTATATCAATTTGTTGAAACATCAAGTGCCTCTCCTCTACAGGTTCTTTTCCTGTAGAAATGGTTCCATTTTGGTACAGGAAAACAGGCGATTCTTTCAATACTGCTGCAATGGCAGCAAACTCGGCAGGAGAACTTACAGGCACTGGTTTTACTTTTCCTTTAACACCAACTAAAATCCGACCTTCATTCGCCCACGGATTCCATATCAGTCGATAAGTTGTAATTGGTTTTCGATTAACGGCTGTGCTCATAACATTTTGTTTTTAATGGTTAAACTTTCAACCCTTCAAAGTTGAGGGTATTCACCGCTAAAAACTTCCCCCAAAACATGCATTTATCACCTCGCCCATAAGCACGAGTTGGTATCGGTAAAAAGGGGGATAAAAAAGACCAATGGCCTTATATCAATAGAATACCAGGTAGAAAAGAAAAGGGAATGTGCTAAAACTGCTCCTGGCACTTTTTGCAATACCACTGCGGGTCGCACCCGGAAATGATGCAACCACCCAGCTAAACCTTGCCTTGTTTTTCCTCCTTCATCAACCCACTGGAAGGAAGTCCGTATACAATAGGAATGATGCTTTTACGATGGTCGTTGGGGCATTTTGAGGGGCGTTTATCGCTATAGGGGCACGGTGGTGGAAAGGTGAGTTGCAACGTAGTGAAAGTGGAGGGGGTACATTGTGCCTGCACATGCTCCATACGCAGATCGGCATAGCCCACATATTTCAACACCAACGTATAAGTGCCTTCTTTTAAGTTTTCCATGCGAAAATTGCCTTCCAAATCCGACATTACGCCTACCACCTTCATAGTATCCTGGTACAAGACAGCATGAACAAACGGTGCTGGCCCACCATCTTCCGAAGAAGTAATATGTCCGCTGATTTCACATTGTGCTACTACCAGTGGGGCAACGAAGAGTAGTCCGATAAAACACCACCATTTCATGGGTAGAAGTTACAACTTTTCACGCATCGTTGCTATAAATTCCGCTTTATAAGCCCTGCCAATAGGAATTTCTTTGCCCCCCAGCTCCACATCGTAATTGGTGTAGGCCGTAATGTGCGATTGGTTCACCACATACGATTTGTGCACTCGAATAAACCGACCAACTGGCAGCCGTTTCAAAAAGATGCCCAACGAAGCCTTGGTCAACAGTTTCTCAGTGGGCGTAACAATGCGCACGTAGTCTTTCACCCCTTCTACATACAAAATATCGTTCAGCAATAGCTTTACCTGCTTGCGTTCCACCTGCACAAAAATAAACGCCTCTTCTTGTTGTTCTTCCTGAGGAGCTACCGCTTGCAAAAACTTGTCGATGGCCTTGAAAAATCTAGGGAAAGCAATGGGCTTTACCAGGTAGTCCAACACATTCAACTCAAACCCTTCCAGGGCATATTCGCGGTAGGCGGTGGTAATGATTACTTTGGCGTTGGTCGACATGGAGTCGAGCAGTTCCAATCCGGTAATGCCGGGCATCTGAATGTCGACAAACAGCAAATCGATGGGTTGGCTGTTGATGGCAGCATATCCTTTTGTGGGGCTGGTAGCAGTACCCACCACCTCCAACTGATCGAACTGCGACAGGTGTTGTACAATCACATCAATGGCCAGGGGCTCATCGTCAATAATGTAACATTTATAGGACATCAAGCATCACTACTAAGCGTACACTAAAATACTGATCATTATCGGAAACCACCAATTCATGGCGGTTGGGGTAAATCAATTGCAACCGTTGGCGAATGTTACTCAACCCTACCCCACCTGCTTTTTGTGGGGCCACATCTCCTTTGCTGTTTTCAATGCTAAACACCACCTTATCGTTGTACTGCTTCAACTTTACTTTAATCCACAACCTCCCTTCAGCATCAGCCCCATGCTTGAAACAATTTTCTACAAAGGGCAACAACAACAAAGGCGAGGTTTTTACCCCATCTGCCGGCTCATCCATATCTACCGTTAGCAACAACCGATCGCCATAGCGCAGCTGCTCCATGGCCAGGTAATTGCGAATCAATTCTACCTCTTTCCCCAACGCTACTTTTTCCTTGTCCGACCAATACACCAGGTAGTCTAACAAATCGGTTAAGCGCAAAATGCTATCGGCTGTTTTATCCGATTGTTGCAAGGCAAGGCTGTAGATGTTGTTGAGGGTATTGAACAAAAAATGCGGGTGCAGTTGTCCTTTTAGCAACTGTATTTCTGCTTCGGCTTTCGACTGCCGCAGTACTTCATTTGCCAACTTCTTTCTGCGCCAATCATCAATAATAGCAATGCATACCGCCAACGCAATAATGGCATAATCTTTCATGGTATTCTTCACCCCTTTGCTCCACGGCATGTTTTGGTATTCGCCCGAATCGAAATAGTTGACCAATTCAATCCACTTTATCCTTAAAAAGAATACCAGGGCTGCCAGGAGCAATGTGCTCAGTAAAAAAGGCCACAGCTTGTTGCGTTGCAAGAACGTAGGCACCAAATACCCCACCAATACATAGGTAGGCAGCACCACAATAGGAAATGCCATTAAAATGTTGCGCCACATGCTCCACCGCTCATGTGGAGGGTAATGAAACACATTGGCCAGGTATTCGGATACGATGTACAACCCCCACAAGCCAATGTGAGGCAATACCTTTTTCCAACGATGTGGTGTAGCACGCATAAAACAAAAGTAGGTTTAATTGCAGGAATCACTGCTCCTTAATAGATCAATGCAACCATTGAGTAGAGGAACAACAAAAATGTTGAATCGTGCACCTGCCCGGGTAGAAAGTAGACACGAACGGGCTGTTGGTCTACTTTACAACTTTTTAATACCTGCCCCGCCTACTTTTGAAGCATGACAAAAACAACCTGTACCCTCCTGTTGTTGCTGCTCGCCCTTATTACACAAGGGCAAACAGAAAGCATTGATGTGTTTGTTGATTGCGACTTTTGCAACACCGCCAACATCAAACAAAGCCTTCCTTACATCAACTACCCTATCGACAGGCGCAATGCCAATGTATATGCCCTCTTTACCCGTCAAACCAACGGCTCGGGTGGACGTACCATTACCATTCAATTTTATGGTCAAAACAACTTTGAAGGCATCAACGATAGCATCAGCTACCTTGTGCCTATCAATACCCCCCAGGTAGCGCGCAACAACATGATGGTAGAACACATCGAAAGGGGGTTGTTGGGTTACCTCTTAAAATCATCGTTGAGCAACTATGTATCGTTCAACTACCGTCCTAAACAAGCTGTAGAAGAGCAGCACGACCCGTGGAACAATTGGGTATTTACCATTGGGGCTAACGCAAGGTTTCGCAAGGAAACTTCTTTTAAATCGACCACAGGCAGCAGCTCTCTTTCTGTGAGAAGAATTACAGAAGATTTAAAAATAAGGTCGTATACCAGCTACTTTCAGCGCACCGATATTTACGACATTGATGGGGAGGAGCTGAAAAGCTTCTCCGAAGAATTTTACTCGTCGCACCTGGTGGTGAAAAGCATGTCCAACCATTGGTCGTATGGAGGCGAAGTGATTTTGCAATCTTCCTTTTTCGAGAACATCAAATTTCAAGACATGTACTGGTTGGCGTTGGAATACAACCTCTTCCCTTACTCCGAAGCCAACCGTCGGCAATTTAGGATCACCCCGGAAGTAGGGTATGACCATCGCCAATACAACGACACAACCATCTTCAACCAAATTGAAGAAGGGTTCTTTGTACTCGACCTGCTACTGGCTTTTGAAATGAAAGAAAAATGGGGAGAGGCCGGTGCCGATGTGGAAGCGGTGAGCTTTTTATACGATCCAGAAAAATACCAGCTCAGTGCGTCGGGTTTTGTGCGCTTGCGCTTGTTCAAAGGCCTTACGCTCGATATGAATGCCAATGTAAGCATGATACGCAACCAAATTGCGTTGCCCAAAGGCGACTTTTCGAGCGAAGCTATTTTATTGCAGCAACGGCAGTTGGCCACCAATTTCCGGTTCAGCAGTCGGGTTGGGTTTTCCTACACTTTTGGCAGTAAACACAACAACATTGTTAATCCCCGCTTTGGGTGGTAAAACATTCCTTATGAAAATACTTCTGACACTCTTTCTGACCCTTCATATCATGGTAGCAAAAAGCCACCCGGCCTGGGGCATTGCCATTGCTTCCGATGGCACCATTTGGGTTGCCGATTTAATGCATCACCATGGGTCGGTGTGGAAACTCACGCCAAAAGGGCAATTGGTGACCGTGCTAAAAAACGTACATGTACACACCCTTCATGCTGGCAGTAAAGGCAAGGTATGGGTAGGTGAACTGGAAGATTACAACAACACCTACTCCAGCAAACTGTGGCAACTTACTACGAACAGCAACAAAGTAGTACATCAAACAAAAGCCGAAGTATCATGGGGTTCCACCTTTGCCATAGATGAGGAAGACAACCTATACTATGTTAGCGGTGAAACCATTGTGGTTCGAAAACCTTCGGGTAGTGTTAAAATATTTGCCACCCATTCTTTTCAACGACTGGCCACCATGATGGTTCATGGCAACTCCTTATATGTTTCCGATAATAATGCCAATAACGGCAGCATTTACCAATACGATCTCCGTACCGGAAAGTTGGTGCAAACATACAGCCAGCTCTTTCTTCCTTCCCCCACCAATCCTCCGTTTCCCGAGCCACACACCAACATTCTTATGGGCATGGCCGTAGACAACAACGGCACCCTTTATGCCTGCAACACTGGTAGCAGAAGTGTATGGAAATTCGAAGGCCATAAGAAAATCGTATGCTACCAATCGGAACACCCCTGGTACCCGGTAGGCATTGTCTTTCGCAAAGGCATTCCTGTGGTGTTGGAGGTGGGCTATACGACGAAGCACCTTGGCCCCAGGCTGGTTGAATGGCGAAACAATACCAAAACCATACTATTTAACACCGATGCTCCATGAAACGCATAGCCCTTATCGGCTCCCTTGTTGGTTTTGTTTTAGGCATTTTGGTGGCCCGCCCCCATCCCCTGCCTAATGCTATTTCCTCATCGGGAAACGACAGCCTTCAACTGCCGCACCAACACTATTTTCTTGGAGGCTGGGAAGTCGCTACCAACGACATACAAGAAGACCGCACCTATAAAAAGGGAAAGGCCGTAGTATACAATTACTACCTGCTCGACAGCAGCTTTTTTGTGAGTGAATTCAGACAACTTAACGACAGTGGCACGGTGGTGTACAAGGGACTGAGCTTATCTACCTCATTCAAAGACAGCACATTAACATATTGGTTAATGCCTTACTCCGATACCTTTTCTAAATTGATAATGAATAAAGATGGTACAGCAAAAGGAGCAGGAACCGATCCTTATGGTACTTTCATAGAACGGTCGTACCACCGCAGCTTTACTCCCAATTCTTATCAATGGATCATGGATCGGTCGTACGATGGTGGAAAACATTGGATAAAAGGATTCAGCACCTTACACTATCGTAGGCTGTAGCCGTACTACTGGTATTTTTTAGCGGCTTTTCCCAGGTAGGCCTTAATGGCAGGATCATCAAACCGACGTTGAAAAAACACCACCAGTGTTTGTTCCAGTTGTGCATGTTCTTCGTTGAGGTAGCCACTCCACGCTTTTGATTGCAACACCACTTCTTGTTTGCGGGTAAGGGTAAGGTGGTACCAGGCTCCGTCTTTACCAGCAGCCGTAGTTTCAGGAAATTGCTCGTAGTATATACCCCCCAACCAATCGCGAAGCAACTTCATTTCTTTTTTTCCCAATTGCGTAGAATCTTTATGCTCCCACTGGTTAGTAGCACGGGTAGTGGATAGCCATACGGCAATTTGCTGTGTATCGAAATTCACGGCATAACGTACCTGTTGGGCACGAAATCCGGTGATTTCATACTCCAGTCGGTCGAATTTTTGCGCCATTAACGAGACAGATAACAGCATCAATAAAGGCAGCAGCATGCGCTTCATGCCCCAAGTTACTTAAATTTAAATGGTTTATCGCTGATTTTTAGCATTCACGCAACAAAACCACTTCTTTTTCAGTTATATACTAGAAAACCAGTCCAATTTTACCGTTATGATCAAACTTAAATCTGTACTCGCAGGCGCGCTCTTGTTATTGTTTTTAGCAGGAATGACCAGTTGCGCCAAACGCGGATGTGTGAAAAAAAGTAGAAAGGCCGTGTACACTCCAATGGGTTATATGTAAACGACCATGCTACGCATTGCCTCCTTTTGTTTTGTTGTGTTATTGAGCTGTGGGCCTGCGCCTACGGTAAAGGAAGCCTATTGGGATAACAGCATTGATTTGGTAGCGCATCAGCAACAATACGATGCCCTAAAAGCTACCATCGAACAACAACGCACAACGCTAAGCACCACAGAAGAGGCACGTACCTATTTAAACACTATGTTGTGCGACAGCATTTTCCCCTACTGGTATGGCACCACCTGGGATTTTAATGGGGTGAGCCAAACACCACGCGAAGGCAAAATTGCCTGTGGCTACTTTGTATCTACCACCCTGCTTCATGCCGGGTTTAAAGTAGAACGGGTAAAAATGGCACAACAACCGGCCAGCCTCATCATTAAAACCCTGTGTAAAAAAGGAAGCGTAAAAACCATTGGCGGCAATGATGTTGACCAGCTGATGGAATACCTCGGCACCCAACCCGATGGGCTTTACATCCTTGGGCTCGATTACCATGTAGGGTTCATAGAAAAGTATGGCGAAAACATCGATTTTATTCATGCCTCGTATTACCAACCCAAGCATGTAGTACGCGAAAAGGCTACGCAATCTACTGCCCTCACCGGCTCCAATTTATTTGTAGTAGGCAATTTACTGCACAACGACGTGGTGCTCAACCACTGGTTGAAAGGCAATAACATTGCCACCATTACCATGAATTGATGCTGTGGCAAACATTCCCCATTAAAAGTTTGTATCTTGCAGCGTAAACTACTTATGACATTCAAACACCTCCATACCTTTCTTTTTTTGCTGGGCCTATGCCTGGCACTAACTGCCTGTAAAAAGAAAGAGGTAGCAGAGGAAGACGACTGTTACTGTTTCCCTGAAGATGAGTATGACTACTTTACCAATCCGGATGTTACGGTGTGGCAACCCTATGATGGGAGTGAGCAGTTAAAGTTCGAAGACTCGCAAGGCGATTCTTTAATATTTATTGCGGTAGAAGGATTGGTACACGATACGTTGGACGAAACATTTCGTGTTTGTCAACACCCGCAAGATTGTCCTTCATATAAACACCTCTACACCGAACGCATGATCATCCAATTTACCTCTCCAGGCATTCCCTGGCGGTTTAAGTTGGCAACAGCAGGTGCAGGCAGTCACCTGAGCCTCGATTTATTTTATTGGGGCAATGTAGATGTGATACGCGATACCTTTGTAGGCCCTGGCACCAATACCTCAAGTGTTTATGGTGGTCATACTGTTAATTACTATGGTACCCTCACCCTCAACGGCCAAACCTATACCGATGTATACGGGTTCGAAGATGCTGTCAATAATCAAGCCCTGTTTTACAAGATGGGGGTAGGCATTGTGGGGTTCAAGGCTCCTGATGGTACGGGCGAATTCTACGTGTTGGTGCCCTAAGTAAAACTTGCTTTTTCCTTACTAAAATCAAGTGCTGGATGTGCTTTTTCCAATTGCGCAATGTGCTCCAATTGTTTTGCTTTAAATTGCTGATGCGCTTGCGAGTTGGGGTTAAAAGGCCGGTGTTGTGCCGCTCTTACCACTTGTGCAATTTGTTGGTTGAGCTGTTGAGTAGATGCACTAAAAAAGGCATCGCCAAATTTTTCCCAAATGTAATCGGTAGCCACGCTGTTGGGGTGCAACATATCGGCTTCGTAAAAACGGTAATCGCGTAAATCGTCCAGCATCAACTCGTAAGCAGGAAAGTAGGTATGGCCATATTGTTGTACCAATTCGTGTACGGCCACTACCAGCGTTGCCTTGCTCAACTGGTTGTCTACCGCCCCATCTTTCCAATGCCTTACCGGACTGATGGTCCACACCACTTTTAAGCCGGGATTAAACACTTTGAGTTGATCCAATGCATCGGTCATGTTATGCAACAATTGCTTTACCGACAGCTTGTACCGCTCAAACTCGAAAGCAGGTATTTTATGGCAATTGCTTACCACTTGCTTGCTTTGTATGTGTTTAAATACCCAGGCGCTTCCAAGCGTAATGAATAAGTGGGTGGCTGTTTTTAATTGAGCATGTCCTTGTGCCATGCGTGCATTCATTTGTGCCAGTGCCACCGATTGATCGGCATGCGAAAAACTGCTGTGGTAGTAATAGCTGAACCACTGCTCGTTGTGGTAATGCAAGTCTTCGGGAGTAAATTCCTGCCGTTCTATCAACAACTCCAGCGAACGTGCCACTGATGCAGGATTATATACTATACCAAACGGATTGATGGCCACATTAAAATGATGTTGCTGCAATCGTGCTCCAATGTTTTCGGTAAAACACGACCCAATAAACACCGCCTTGTTGGCATGCGTTAAAGCCGATGCAGCGGGTACTTGTATTTCGGTGCGAAAGCTATTCATGTGTATGTTTCCGTAAAGGCTCAGTACCTACCACTACCCCGTTGGCAATAAAACGCTGGTTGCGACTGAGTTTTACAATGGTATGTGTTGGTGTGGAAACGTGTTTACGGTCAATAGATAGGATCACCACTGGATCGCCAATGGTAGTCAACAAGCTTCTCAACTCCAATTCTACCACCTGATGAAAATCGTAGGCTTCCTTTGTTTTTTCGGGGGCATAAGAAGCCCATCCTCTGCTGGTTTGTATCGGATGGTCTTCTGTACATTCCAACACCTTCCCGTTCGACATGCGAATACGGATCATGTGCTCGTGTACAGGGTGTGCCATCTTTTCTACCTTTGCCGGTTCTTGTTTACCGGTAACGCTAACGCTCATCACCTCATCGCCCTCTTGTATTTCTTCGATAGGTTTCGTACTGCCATCCGCCATGGTAATGGCAGTGCCTTCTGCTAAACAATGTACATCCAATCCATCGAAAAAGATTTCAGCAATCACCACATCGTCGTATTGCTCTCCCTTATACACCTCCATAATTTCGAACTTCAACGTCCATTCGGGCTTCCCTTCCCTGTTGTTCGGAGGGTAACCTACCGGATCGATGGTAAAGGTTTGTCGGCCCACCACATCTGCCAAATGCAAAATGGCATAAGGCTCATCGTTGTAAAGCAGCTTGAGTTTTTTTACCCGAGAATTGTTTTTCCATGCCGAAGCACTTTTTACATAACCATTGGCAATATGAATGGTGGTGATTCGTGCGCTTTGAGCATTGAAATGATATTCCAGGTATTCGCCAATGCCATAACCATCTACCCCTTCCACCCAGGCGTTTTTGTAACTGCCATCATGGGCATTTTCAGCGTTGTAGGTAGTGCTTCCCTGCGCTTTCAAACTTGAGGAAGCTGTAATGTATTCCGATCCTCCCCCACAATACCAACTGCACCCATCGGGCATCGTGGCCCAATATTCAGTATTTAGCTCATCGCAATTGTCGTAAATCACCTGATCGGCTTTGGAGAGCTCTTTGTAGTCTTCATCACTTCCTACCATCTGATACAGTTCGCCACACCGCTGTACATTAGCTTCAAATTTTTGCTCTCCCTCCTTACTGAATTCAAGGGGAAGGATCACAGGTTCAAGCTCTGGCACCTGGGCGCCTACTGTTAATGCCATCAGTAACAGTAGTGAAGTAAGCATTGTTTTCATATGTTCTAAGGTACAAACATTGTGTTGATCTAGCAATGTTATGCATCAATCAACTGCATAGGGTCGGGATGAATAAAGGTGTACCCCAGGAACAGTTTCAATTGCTTTGAGCTGATGATTTTGTATGCATCATCATCACCAGTAAATACTGGTGGTTCGAGTCCTATTTGCAAAGCTGCTTTTGTATAAAAATCTTTGCGCAACGGATGGGCATCGGCACAGGCATTGAATACTTTCCCCCATATTTCTTGTTCCATCACCTCACGAATAATGGCAACACAATCGTCTTGATGAATGAGGTTCACTGGGGCATTGCCATTCTTCAATTGCTTTTTACCCGCCAAAAAACGGCCAGGCATGCGGTCGTAACCAATGAGGCCACTAAAACGCAAAGTAGTAGTGGTAAAGCGGTTATTGTTGTGCCAAATGGCTTCTGCCTTCAACAATGCTTTTCCCGAAGGTTTTTCAGGCACCAGGTTTTCCTCTTCCACCAAACGGTTATTGTTGGGATATACTGAGGTGGAACTGATGAAGATGACATGTTGCACCGGTGATGCTTCCACTGCAGCTACCAATGCTGCCATTTGCCTGGGGTAATAGGTTTCAATATCGCCTCTGCGCTTTGGAGGAAAATTTACCACCAGCACGTCGCAGTTTAAAAAGTCGTTAATGGTACTGCATTCAAGTGCCGGGCTGAGTACAAGCTGATGCCCTTCAATGCCTATGGCTTCCATAGCAGCCACTCCTTCTACCGTAGTTTTAGAGCCCTTTACAACATAGCCTTTTTGCAAAAGGTGTTGTGCCAGGGGCATGCCCAGCCAACCACAACCTACTATGCCTACCGTTTTGCTCATGGTACCAGTTTAAAAGTGCCTGTTGCCACATCAAAATGCACCTGCTCGTTGGCAAACACTGCTGCAATAGTGCCGTTACTTGATAGCATTTCTGGCGTACCGGTAAGCAATATTTTCTCGCGATTAATGACCCATAGCGTATCACTAATTTGCAAGGCAAGATCGAGATCGTGGGTAGAAAGCAAGATGGTTTTTTGCGTGGTAGCAGCCAATGTTTTCAACAACTGTAGAATTTCTACCCGGTTGGGAAGGTCGAGAAATGCCGTGGGCTCGTCTAACAAAATCAATGGCGTGTCTTGCGCCAATGCCCGGGCAATCATTACTTTTTGTCGTTCGCCATCGCTGAGGTCGTGCATGCTGCGTAATGCAAAATCTAAGGTGCCTGTAGCTTCCAATGCCCACATTACTTTTTCTTTGTCTACCCTGCTCAATCCACCCATCATGCCGGTGTAGGGATGGCGCCCCAAAGCCACCATAGCAGCTACAGTAATGTTGCCCACATCTACCTTATCGGTTAATACCACGCTCACCTTTTTTGCCAATGCCCCTGCGGTCATGGCATCCAATGCTTTTCCAGCTATGGTTACTTTTCCCTGCAAAGGAGGGTGCAATGCTGCCAATGTACGCAGCAAGGTAGATTTGCCAGCACCATTAGGTGCAATAAGGCTTACCAGGCATCCTTGCGGCAACTCGGCATTGATGTTTGCCATCACCTCTACATCGCCCCTTTTTTGGCGGTACCCAATGGTCAATTCTTGTATGGATAATACCGGCTCCATTACATCACTGCTTTTAGGTTGCGTTGTCGTATAATGATCCATATCACCACCGGAGCGCCTATCATAGCCGTTACAGCATTGATGGGCAATACTGCATCCACCCCTGGTAACCGTGAAATTAAGTCGCACGAAATGGCCAGTGCCATGCCGGTTAAGATCACTCCCGGCAACAACATCCGATGGTTCGAGGTATTGAGCCAACTGCGAGTAAGGTGGGGTACTGCCAGCCCTAAAAAGGCAATGGGTCCACAAAAGGCGGTAACCGTTCCAGCCAACAATCCGGTGCACGCAATGATGAGGATGCGTGTACGTTTCACATTCAACCCCATGCTGGTGGCATACTGCTCGCCCAGCAACAAGGCATTCATGGGTTTAATTAAGAAGATGGTGAGCCCCAGCCCCAACAGCACTACCGGAGCAAACAGCTGCATTTGACTCCACGAAACATCCGAAAAACTGCCGAAGCCCCAAATCACAAACGTTTGGATTTCTTCTTTTTGACTGTAAAAACTCAATACACTTACCAGTGCTGAGGTAATGTAGCCCATCATTAGTCCAATAATGAGTAAGGTCACATTGTCGCGTACCCGTCGGGCAATGGTTAATACCACCAGCAACACCATGGCCGAGCCAATAAATGCGGCTACTACAAGGGCCAACGAACCCGCCAGCCCCAACTCGCCAAGCAGCCATCCTCCAAAAGCGCCCGACATCAATATTACCAGAGCCACCCCTAAGCTGGCACCAGAGGTAATGCCCAATACCGAAGGGCCCGCCAGTGGATTGCGAAACAGGGTTTGCATCTGTAGGCCACTCACCGCCAATCCTCCTCCCGCCAACAAGGCAGTAAGTGCATCGGGCAGTCGTTTGTAATACACAATGTTGGCCCAGCTTTCCTGGGCCGGAGTGCCTCCAAAAAGAATGGTTACCACATCGCCTATAGGAATGTTTACCGAACCAAAAGCGATATCGAGCAGGAAAAAGAGTACCACCAATACAGCCAACACCAACAAGGGCCAGCGACGGTACTGATGATTCAACAGTTCGGTAGCCATGCCATAAAGGTAGTTATTTCCTTAGTTCAATCGTTTGAAGTATACCGGTGTATGCTCCGGCAAAAGATGGGGATGGAAATGTTTCACCATATCGGCCAATACAATGTGCGGTTCAATCACCGCATTTTCAAAGTAATTGGTCACTGAAGTATTGCAAAAAAGGATGTTGTTTTCTTTGTAGGCTTTAAACAAACCATACCGCTGGTCTTCTTGCAATACTTGTTCTTTGCCGTATGCTCGTGCTCCTACATCCCCCACAAAAGCCCAAAAATCGGCTTCACTTCCCTGGTCCATCACCACCTCAAAGTCGAGCTGTACAGAACCGGTGGTGCTGTCGGTAGCCCACAAATAATCGGCGCCACTGTCGTAAATAAAGTGCGCTACAAAGCTCTGCCCTCCCGGTGCATACCAGGTGCCTTTCCATTGGTTGCCCACAATAACCGATGGTTGATGTGCCACTGTATCGGTTAGCATTTTCAAGTAAGTGTAAGCCGAGTCGATGGTGTGAAACAATGCATTGGCTTTGGCTTCTTCGTTAAAAAACAATGCCATGAATTTGATCCATTCGGCTTTGCCCAACGGGGTAGGCTCCATGTATTCAGCATTGTATACCATCTTTATACCAGCCTCGGTGTACTTATCGTATTGCTGTCCTTGCACCGGGTATATCATTAAAGCGTCGGGGTTGAGTGCCAGTACTTTTTCCAGGTCAATTTCAGAAGCCCCATTGATGTCGGTAATTTTTCCTGCTCCGATGCGTTGCAATACTGCCTCGTTTTTTACAAACTCCAGGTGCGAAAACCCGGTAAGGCGATCTACCAATCCCAGCTGATCCAATAAAGGAAGGTGGGTGGTAGAAAGGCAGGCAATGCTTTGCAAAGGCACTTCTACAACGATGTCGTTGCGAAAGGCTTCCGGCACTTCCATTCCTCGCTGCACCAGCACATATCGTCCCAACACCCGTTCGGGCATCCATGGGTTGATTACCTCTACCACTTTACAATCGTGTGCGTAGCTTACCCGAAACCCTTTGGCATGCGTTACCTCAATAGAAACTGTTTCCACCGCTGCTACAGTGTCTGCCACTGGCACTTCTTCTTCGGCAGGGGTGGTAGCACAACTCCACCACAATAAAGGAAGGCAATACAACAATTTTTTCATGGGTCAAAAGTAAGGTTTTCGACGATTAGATTTGGTCTATTGTTTTGATAATTCCAGCAACAATGCCCCACAAGATTACGATGATAAACACCACCAAACCAGCCCTGTTCCATTTTTTTTGCACCCGCAAAAAGTGATCTACGCTCGACCAGTTTTTCTTCTTCCACGACCACTCTTGTCCATAAATTCCTGTAAGGATGGCTACCACTAAGTTGACCCCAGGAATTAAATGCAAAAAAGGAATGAATGGCAATCCATTGAATATGCCATAAAAAAAGCCAAGGATAAAGGCACCCCAGTTCCACCCTTTCACTTCGCTGGGTACAGCAGCCGGCTGTTGCGTTATCGGGTTACGGGGAATGGCATCGGATTTTACTTTTCGGTTGGGGCTTAACGTGGCAATTTGGTGAAAAAGCTTTTCCATCAATTCATCTTGATTGCCACAGGGCACTTTGGATATGTTGAACCCTTTGAGCTTTACCATCAAGTTGCTTTGTGCAAACCCGTCAAACCCATCAACGTACTCAATGTCGTTGTATTCAAATGCGTTGTATTCATCAAAATCTTTGGTAAAGCAATGGGTATGGGTCAACACTACCGGGTTGATGAGCGAGCCAAACATGGTGGTATCGATGATGGCCACAATTTCCTGCGTTTCTCCTCCCCATGGTTTCATGGTGCTTTCGCGCACCTTCTGCTGTGCTTCTTCAGGAATGTGGTTTACATACACCCTTTTCTTGTGTGCCGTGGGCTGCAAGAAATGACGGATAAGTTGTGCGTATTCGTTGGGTATGTATGACGATGACATCTGTTACAATCGGCTTAATCCGGAGGCATTGGTGATGCGTTCCATGAAGGTGCGTTTGCGCCAAATAACCAATCGCTTGCTGGTGGCTGCCCCCTCAAATCCCATGAGGCCTACTACCGTTCCATCGGCCAACACACCCACCAAATCGATGGTGCTGTTAGCAGGTAAGCCATGCTCCAACAACTCCCAATGTGCTCCTCCATCAAAGGTAAGCATAATCACCGATCCATTGCCTGCATTGTACCCATCAAACTTTGCTACAATAACCTGCTTGTTATCGGGTGCCATTACCGCATCTTTCAGTTGAAACCAACGGTTGGTATTCACTTGCGGCGACCCTGGTGTAATGCGTTCCCAATTGACCCGGTTGGTGGAGTATAAGATCACATCATCAATTCCATTTTCCGGGTCGCCTTTGAATACTGCCAGCAGATGTCCTTTCTCATTGATGTTCCTCAATGCAGCTAAACTGGAAGCTTCTATGTTTTCTACCAATTCACCTAACTGCCATGCACCACCATTGGGTCGATACAGAGGCACTGCAGCGCCATAGTAAAAGCTATCGCTATAGATATCTGCAAACAGTATGGTACCCTCATCCAATGCTACTGATGCTCCTTTAAAAATGCTGTTGTATTGGATGTTGTTGGCCGTTAACATGGCTACAATCAACGAGTCAGCTACAGCACGGTCTTCTTCTTCCAGGGCAATTTCTGAGTGGGTGGCCGGAGCAAAGGCATCGGCTTTAAATGCTTCAACGTTGAGGTATTCCATGTCTAAGTCGGCATCGTACACCCGCATGTTTTGCAATTCGTCTTCCAGTGTTCCAACTTCTACGTTGCTGTTGTTAGGCAGGTATACCATTTCTCCACCCGAGTCGAATACATAGTTCAATTGCCCTGTTTTTTCTCCATTGGTATTCAACTCCATCACTTCACCATAAATATTGGCTGGTAGGTCCGGGAAGGTCTCCCCTACCCATTCTGCCAATGTTCTTATGGTAACGCCATTGTGGTAGTGTATTGCTACCTGGCTTACTGGTTTTGTATGGGCATCTGCATCGGTAGGCATCCAGGCATGCGTTTCGGTTTTGGCGTATTGAAACAAACCAATACCAAGGCCTATTAATAAAGGAAGAGCAATGGCCAACAAGCGCTGTCGTTTCCTTCGTTTGTTGCGTTGAATCAATTGATCGACCTCCACATCAAACAACACGGCCAACAATGGAATGGTGGCCCGTTTAAATTTTCTTTTGTGCACCAACCACCACGAAAGCCATCCTGTGCGTGCCATGCGCAAATCGGCATATACAGGATCGGTGAGCACCTGTTTAAGAGCAGTAGGATATGCGCCTGGTGGTGCATGGTTGGCCAGCACCACATGCATGTATTCAGCAGTATGGTGCTGCAAAAAGGTGTTGATTTCGTAATTTACAATGTCGGTATCAGCCGCATCGTTAGACGCTGCCAGCACCAGGTGTTGGCTGTGCTCCAAAAAATGTTGCATCGATGCTTTCAAGGAATCACTCAACGGGGCATCGCCTTTGTAATGAAATACCTTTAATTTCCTCCGGCTTCTTCCCAGGTTAGCAGGCAGCTTGTAACGTTCTAACCTTTTGTGCAAGCGATTCACTACCCTATTGTCTTTAGAGCTATGGCACAAAAATGCATCAAATTGATGCGGCATTAGCTCGTTGATGAAGGAGGAATCACTCATGGTTTTTTACGGTTATCGCGTAAAAATAAAAAAGCCTCCCAATCTTTGCGAAAATGGGAGGCTTTTATCAGGTAGGTGTATCAATTATTGATGCACTATTTTTTCGGTGAATACCTTCCCGTTGGAGGTGACCTTTACAAAGTATACTCCTTTCGGTTGATTCGAAATATTTACCTGCAATGCTGCATTGCGTACATTGCCTTTGGTGTAAACAGTTGCTCCCAACATGTTCATTACATCAACAGTGGCAGCTTCTTCCAACCCATTCAAGGCAATGGTAAATTGACCTGCGTTGGGATTAGGATAGATGGAAACTATGCCGTTGGGCATGGCTTCATTTATCGTTGTTGAAACGTTTTCTTTTTCCAACTCACTGTAGGTGCTTTCACCACCTTCAGGCATCGACTCCAATACAGAGTATCCGTAATCCAATCCGTCGCCACAGTTTACAGGGCTAACAAATGCATGGAAATCAGACCCAGCCTGAATATGTACTCCAGGCTGAATAGAAACTTCCGTTCCTGCCTGGTAAATCACATCGGCACCGGGCAACACTTCAAACGGTTCGCCATTGATTGGCCACCACCAAAACTGGGGGAAAGGTGGCGGTGGCATCACAGGGTATCCTCCTACATTGCCTGCCAATTCCATGTTATTGGTCGCGGTATAATGCTCTGCACCATTTTCTTCTCGATTGTGGTAAATGATGAGTGGTGAAATGGCATTGGTAGTCATGGCACCTGTTCCTCCAGCATCCAGCCAGTTACTTAAACGGGTGGCAGCTGTTCCTTCGCCCGTCCACGATTGATCGAATCTTCCATAGCGAGAATCATGGCTTTCGCAGTAATTGTCGCCCGTAAACCCGGGATCTTGTGTGCCATGCAATTGGCCTACTACACGGTGGTTTTGATCGAACAGGGGTGAGCCTGATGAGCCATGTTCTACCGTTCCGTCATCAAAATCAACATCCCAATGCGAATTGGCAGGTGTAAATGGCCACCCGGCCGAAGTAGCCAAATGCCATTCGAACGAAATTTTCATCACATCTCCGTTGGGGTGATGGATGCCAATACCATTGGCTGGAGCTGCTGCCCCTCTATTCCATCCAGCATATTGAAGGCCTGCCAGGCGGTGCCAATTGTTAAACGGATCGTACCCCGTAAGCTCTAGCAAAGCAAAATCGGTATCAGCACTATTGGCCCGTAAAATGGAGTTGTTAAAGGTCCAATAGGTGCCTGCGTATGCAGTAGCCCCACAAGTAGGGTTTTTGTAGTGAAACCTGAATTGCCATGTATTGTTTCCTCCAAGACAATGATCGGCTGTTAAGAAAAATGGGGTAAGGTCTTCTGCTGTGTTGTTCAGCATTGTTCCTGTACACCATTCAGTACCATCGTTCAACAAAATCAAGCTCACAGCACGAGCTTCTACACACCAGGGACCTCCCACTGCACAACGAATGTCGTTGTTACAATCGTCGGAATCGCCATATTCTTTCTCCTGGTTCATCCCTTCTAATCCTCTATAGCCATGTGCAATTTTACTGATGTGAAAACCTGCTTGTTCAATGCTTCCATAAGGATCGTAGTATTCGATGATAACGGATGATCCTTGAATAACATCGGTACCAAAGGTGCCTTCTTTGTTATTTGCAGTAGCAGTAATAGGCCCCATCAGCATGGTTCGTTCTTCGTTGTATAAGTACATCACCGCATGTTCGGGCAATTCAAATTCATCGAAGATTAAACTCAACGATGTGGCTTCCTTTGAAGTGATTTTTAGTTTCCACACTTCTCCTCCTGAAGAGATGTACTTCTCTCCATCAGCAGCATCAATATCTACTGCTCCAGAAACGGCAAACCGATAAGGTTGGTTGTCTTTTCGTCGTTGCAGATCTTCTACTTCCAACGCTGATTTGTTGGCATTTATATTTACATGTACCTCTTTCACCTCATTGTAGGTAGGGTACACCCCTGCTTTCGAAACAATGGGTTGTTCAGCATAGTGGGTTGGCACCTGGGCCATAGCAGTAACCGTTAAGCAACATCCCACGAATACTGCATACCATCGCCTGAACCAGGGAGGGTTATAACTGTATTTCGTCTTCATGATATTACTTGTTATTGGTTAATTGCTCAATCAACTTTTGCTGCTGCTCGTTCTCCTTTTTTAATTCAATCATGTACAAAGTCAATTCTTCAATCTTTTGCATTTGTAGCTTGAGCATCTCACTTACTTCAACACCGTTTTCTTCTACTTCACAGGCAGAAGGAATTTGTGGCAAGTGACCATTCTCATTGATGAATGCTTCTACCTCTTCCACTGGCATCAACTGATAGTTATCTTCAAATACATAATCGGCCCAGTTATCAAGCGTTACCACTACTTCTTTTGCTACCAATTTTCCATCAACCGCCAATTGGAAATCAGTATGAGGTCCGGTAGTAATTGATTTCTCACCAATAATGGCATTGCCCCAAACTTGTAAACGTGCATTGGCTTCTCTTCTTCCTAAAGCAAGGTTGCCATCTTTGTCCATACGCATACCACCCCAGCTTCCTTTACGTGGTGCAATTACAAAACCAGCATTCGCATTGTCGGTATGGTTGTCGCTAAAGAATAAGCCCATGTCACCGGGTGCTGAGTGCCAGTTATAACCTGAGCTTCCTAAACGAGGAACAAAGAAAATGTTTTGATCCAATGCTCCTTCAAGGTGTAAAATTTTGGTATTTGGGGATGCTCCTGCATTTTCTACATGCAACCTTGTACTTCCCGGGTCGCCAGTACCAATGGATGTGTTACCACCAGATCTCACCACAAACTTTCTGGAGTAAGTACCGGGGAAAATGCCCTGCTGACGAATTTCAAACACACTAGTATTGATAGGAGGAACACCTTGAATCAATGCAGCAATAGGGTAAGTAATTCGTACTCCCGATTCATTGGTATAAGGATAGTTGTTGTTCATGCGCAAATCCAATTTTGCAGTTGGGTTTGACAAGCCAATGCCTACATTTCCTCCATTGGTATTCGCATTCATAATGGTGTTGTAGCTTCCAGATGCTCCATTCGACATCAAGAACAAGTCATCGTTATCTACAAAAATTTCATGCTCGCTACTGGTAGGTACCCCTGGAATATTTGCTGCAGGGGCTGTTAAGAATAGAGTATTGGAGCCTACCTTTAAATATTCCGTTACCTCCATTGAAGTAGCACCGTTAGTAACTGCCGCAGTGGTTTGCGTAGTACCATCGGGAAAAGTAATGCCATTGCCGCTGCCTTGCAATTGAACAGAACCGTGAAATAGCCCATTGCCGTTAACGTCTAACTTTTCTTGTGGGCTGGTTAAACCAATGCCTACCCCACCTTGATCGTAATATACACTACTGCCATTCAAACTCCAATGGTTCATGTCGGGCAAATCCGCCCATTGGGTATACCCCAAATCATCGGTAGTTAAAAAACGGCCAGCAGCTTGCGTACCATTATTCAATCTAAACTTACCCAATACATCCAGTGAAACTGTAGGGTTGGTGATGCCAAGCCCCAGGTGTCCTTGTGTGTTTAAGCGCATCCACTCTTCGCCATTGGTTTTAAAGATCAGTGCCTCATTGTTCACACTTCCGATAAATTCTCCGGGATTAACGACATTGCCTTCTACTTCCCACTTAGCAATGTTGTTACCATTCCCACCATTTCCATTGCCATTGCCCTGGCCAAATACAATTGGTGAAGCCAGCAACATACCTGTTGCCAGTATAAAAGTTGTTGTTTTCATAAATTTGATTTTTAGTTAGTATTAGCTTGCTGAAAAAATACGCAAAAAATACCGCACCTCACTTACCCAATTATTAAGTGGCAGAGGTGAATTGACAACCGGTCAGAAAAAGAAAACAAACGGGTATAATTACTGATTCGTGCTTTTCAAAAACCCACACAACTTATACAACAACCGGGCACCTACATTGCCATCCCAATCGTTGTTGCCTGGTGCTACTTCGCACAGGTCGAAGCCAATAATGGTACGTCCCGATTCGGCCAGTCGTTTGAGGAGGTAGATGGCCTCGGGAAAATCCAATCCGCCAGGTACCGGCGTACCGCTGTTGGGGCATAGCTTGGGGTCGAGCCCATCAATGTCGAAACTGATGTAAACTTGCGAAGGGAGTTTGCGCACCATTTCATCGCACAGGTTTTTCCACTTGTTGCCCCAATACAGTTCTTCTTTTAAGTCGTGATCGTAATAGGTCACAATTCTTTTCTCCGAAGCTTCAATGGTTGCTACCTCCTGCTTGCTTATATCGCGTACCCCCACCTGGATGAGCCTGGAGATTTGTGGCAATTGCAAGGCCTTGTGAAAAATGGAAGCATGGGAATACTCAAAACCTTCGTAGGCTTCGCGCAAATCGGCATGGGCATCGATTTGCAATATGCCAAAGTCGTCGTATCGTTCGGCCAGTGCTTCCAAAAATCCCAATGGGGTGCTGTGGTCACCTCCCAACAATCCTACCAACTTCCCTTCTTCCAACAGTGCTGCGGTTTGTGTTTTCACCCTGTCTTTGAGTGCGGCACAACCTGCATTGATGGCCTCCAGTGCTGCCTGCTGCTCCTCACTTTCGGCGATATCTCCTCCTTGCTCCAAAAACTGAATGTAAGCCGATGCTTGTTGGCGCAGCTGCTGGTTTTGCTCCACCATATCCTCTTCGATGGGCAACATGTAGATGCCCTCTTTCCAGGGGTCTTCTACATCAAAGTCGTACAAGTCCAATTGTGGGGAAGCCGCTAAAATGGCTTGCGGCCCATTCGAAGTTCCATCGCCATAGGAAGTGGTCACATCCCAGGGTACCGGAACGATGGTGATTTTAGATTCAGAACCAAAGGGCAATCCAAAAAGATTTCCATTTGCCTGTCCAACTCCATCAGGATCAAAATCGGTATGTACCGTATTACTCATGTAGCATTTTCCTTACAAAGGTAGGCAAAGCAAACGAAGCTTTGTGTATCCACTCGTTGTAATATTGGAGTTCGTGCGCTGCCAGGAAGGCAGTTACCCGTGTTTCATCGTAATCGTTCAACAGGTGTACATCGCCTTTCGACCCGTATTGAAAGCTCCACATTCCAGTAGGGTAAGTGGTGGCATGGTACAAAGCACAAAAGGTGCTTTCCTTCCCAAAAATGCTGTTGAGGCAATGGTGCAAGGCCACAAAGGCAGATTCATTGAACTTTGGCGACTCGCCTTGTGCTACCAGAATGCCATTGCTGTTCAATGCTTTGTAGCAGTTGTGGTAAAATGCTTCTGAAAACAATCCTTCAGCAGGCCCAACAGGGTCAGAACCGTCTACTATGATCAAGTCGAACATGCCTTCATCAGCATCGGCTACATATTGAATGCCATCGCCTATTTGCAAATCGAGTTTGGGGTGGTGGAGTTCCGACGACATGGAGGGTAAAAATTCCTTGCATGCCCGTACTACCGCCTCGTCAATCTCTACCATTACTACTTCTTCTACACTGCTGTGCTTGAGTACCTCACGCACGGTACCACCATCGCCGCCACCAATCACCAGCACCCGTTTTACGTTGCCGTGTGCCAGCATCGCAGGGTGGGCAATCATTTCGTGGTAGTGAAATTCATCGCGTTCGGTACACATAATGATGTTGTCGATGGTAAGCATCTTGCCGTAGCCATAAGTATCTAACACCTGTACGGTTTGGTAGGGGGTTTTCTCGCGAAACAACACTTCACCCGTATAGCGCAGCGATAGTGCCTGGTTTTCATCTTTATCGGTAAACCAAACATTGCGCACAAACCCTTCGGTATTGGCATGATGGGCTGTTTGCATCATGGCCGGATTGAAGTCTTTACGCTCCAACATGCTTTTCGATCCTCTACGCATCTCCATAGCAGAGTAGTTGCGTGCTTCAAATGTTTTTTTGAGGTGGTCAAACGCCAACCAGGTATCTACCTGGTCGCCACAAGTAAACAGGTCGACTGCTGCATACCCATATTCTGGCCAGGTATGAATGGCCAAATGACTTTCTTGAATTACTACCACTCCAGAAACGCCGTAGGGCGAAAAGTGATGAAAGGTAGAGTTAATGACCGTTGCTCCAGCATCGCTGGCAGCAGCTACCATGCCTTTTTCGATGGTAGAAACGTCGTTTAGAATTTCTGGCGTGCAGCCGTAAAATTCCACCAAAATGTGTTGTCCTAGAGCTGTCAAAGGATATCGGTTTAATTAAGCGTGGCGAAATTAAACAAATCCTTATTATGAAAGCGCAAAATTTAGGTAAAATGAATGTTACTTATAGTTACTCGCTTTGTATTCGTAGCCAAGGTGTTTCGACTGTTCCTTCAAGATGTCGCGCGAGTAGGATTTCACGTAGTCGAAGTGACGCGATTTCTCATCGTATACCACCAGTACCGTAGGGAAGTCGAAATCAGCCTTTGCCATGTTTTTCGTTTCCTTGAAAATCTTGATGGGAAATTCCATGGTAGAGGTTTCTCCAAAATCTTCGGGAACATGGGTATCGAACGAAAGGCGTTTGGTAATGTAGCCTTCTTTGATCACCTCAATGGTGTAGAAGCGATTGGCCAACATGGTGAACTCATAATCGCCCGATTTGCGCGTTACCAATTGTTCGGCCAGTTTGTTTTCTTCGTAAAGGTTGACTTGTACTTTATCGGATTTGCCCTTTTCGGGTTCAATCGTTCCGTATACCCTTACGGCATCAATATCGTCTTGTGCCAGTGATGAGGGTGAGTAGGTGAAAAGAAGTGCAACAACAAACGAGCACTTGATTCCTTTTAATAGCAGCTTTAAAGGAGCCATGACGGTTAGGGTTTGTGAGAGTAACTATATGGTCTTCATCAATTTACGAAAAATGAAGAGACATGTTACATAAATAGTAAATTTCAACATATTGGAGCTAAAATGTGAAATTTTACTATTTGCGTCGTGCTGCTATTGGGTAACTACCGTCTGGTAGTCGTCTACTGCTGCTGCACCAAACACGCCCAATGCTCCATTAGAAACGTTGGAAGGCACATTGGCTGGCGGTGCATCAAACAGGCCTCCACTCCACTCCGTTTCCAGCATGATGGCTAAAAACACATCGTACATCTCTTTAGAAATGGAATAAATTTCCACATCAATGCTATCCCCTACCTCAGCATCAATGTAATCGAATTGCCAATTGGCAATGTAGTTGCCATCTACAAATTCGTCGGTTACAAAGGTGCGAGTAAAAAGGGTATCGCTCAGCGATTCTCCATTGCGGTAGGTTTTAAACATGTAGTAATTGCCTACCCCGGCAAGTTCATTCACCCACATAAACAGGTCGTAGTGTGGCTCGTCACCAAAACCCGGGTCATGCCATTCGGTAGCTACTGAATCAATGTGGGGTACAGTATCTAAAAGGGAAGTGGCCCTGTATTCTTCGCCTTCATAATTGATGGTTAGGGTATACGTTTTACCAATTTCTCCTTGCACATTGGGCGATGTTTGGTATACCCCGGGTGCTGTTTCGCTCAACACATGGGTGGTGGTACCATCGCTAATGGTTACGGTGGCGCCCGTTGCCCTGGGGGCTGCCTGATTTTCGAAGTAGCTGGTGGTTTTGGTGAGATTCACCGTGTGGGCTTCCATCCTGTCAGTAATTAACCCATCTACTACTAAACGATCAAATCCTTCGTCGTTGAGATCCAGGGGAATTTTTTCGGTGCATCCTGCTACCAATAAAATTGCTGCGATATATATGATATTTTTCATGCGTTGGTGCATTAAAATTTAAAGTTATAAGTAACGGCTGGCACTATGCTAAAGAGGTACAACTTTTCAGCATGTGTTATCGTAGGGTCGTTTTCATCCTGACGGAAGTTGATTTGGAAAGCATTTTTCCTCATGTACGCATTGTACACCGAAAATACCCACTCTCCTTTCCATTTCTTGCCTTCTTTTTGTTTGTTTTTCAAGGTGGCTGAAATGTCCATACGATGATAAGCAGGAAGACGTGCCGCATTGCGGTCGGAATACACTGGTACAATCACTCCCTGGAATTCGAAACGCCCCGTAGGCATGGTAACAGCCGATCCTGTAGAAAACACCCAATTGGCTGAAAAGTCCCAACGCTTGTTCAAGGTATACGACATCACCAGCGAGATATCGTGTGTTTTATCGTACTTGGTGGGGTATACTTCTCCATTATTGATTTCTTTAATTTTACGTTCAGCACGAGCCAGGGTGTAGCTCAACCATCCCGTAAAACGGCCTTCTCTTCTTTTCAAGAAAAACTCCATGCCATAGGCATAGCCTTCTCCAAACCGCAATTCTCCTTCCAGCTGTGAGTTCAACAACAGTTCAGCATGGTCTTTAAAGTCGATTTGGTTGCTCATCTTCTTGTAATACCCTTCTACCGAAAATTCGTAGGTGTTGTTGTTGAAGTTCTGGAAATAACCCAGGGCTATTTGATCGCCCAATTGAGGGGCTACATTAGGGCTTGAAGGAAACCAAATATCAAGCGGTGAGGCCGAAGTAGAGTTAGAGGCCAGGTGGATGTATTGCACCATGCGGTTGTAACTCAACTTGATTGATTTTTCTTCGGTTAACGAGTATTTCATGCCTAAACGGGGCTCTAACCCCTGGTCGACGTTAAATACTTTTCCTGCTTCTACATTTACTGTATCATAAGCATTGTAGTTGCTGTCGTAGCGGTAATAGGTGGTTTTACCAATGTTTTGAAATACTGAAGCACGGATGCCATAAATGGCTGAAAGCCTCGGGGTAATGCGTTGTTCATTGCTGATGTATATGGCATGCTCCAACGATTTGTTTTGCGGTATTTTAAAATCGTTGAAGATGGCTTCCGAACTTTCGGCCGTTACAATGCCTGGATCAAATACATGGTAGGTACTTTGTAACCCATACTTCACTGTATTGTTTGGATTGGGAAAACTGTTGAAGTCCATTTTCATCGAATAGTCGCGAATGCGTGAGGTCCACCCAAAAGCATCAGCTCCCGAGAGGTCGCCCAGGTAGTAATCGTAATCGCTGTACAACAACGTGAGGTTAGAAAACAATTTCTTGTTGTAGATATGGTTCCAACGCAACGTTCCTGTAGCATTACCCCAACTCATGCGAAACTGGTCGCTAAAGGCAAATACATCGCGTCCGAAATACGATGATAAGTACAGCTTGTTGTTGTCGTTCAACGTAAAATTGGCCTTGGCATTAAGGTCGTAAAAGTAAAGTTTGTTTTGGCGCAAGTTGGTGTCTTTTGCCAACTTCAAAAACACGTCGGCATAAGTACGACGGCCTGAAACGATGAACGAGCTTTTATCTTTTTCAATGGGGCCTTCGAGGGTTAGCCGGCTGGATACGGTACCCAGACCACCAGTTGCGGCAAATCGTTTCGAATTCCCGTCTTTCATTCTAATATCGAGTACTGATGATAACCGACCTCCGTACTCAGCAGGGATGCCTCCTTTGTACAACTGCACGTCTTTCAGTGCATCGGAGTTGAATACAGAAAAGAAGCCCAACAAGTGAGAGGCATTGTATACTGGTGCTTCATCCAGCAGTATCAGGTTTTGATCTACTCCCCCTCCCCGCACATAAAAGCCAGAGTTTCCTTCTCCCACTGTTTGTACTCCCGGCAGCATTTGTATGGCCTTAATCACATCCACCTCACCCATCAAAGATGGTATTTTCTTAATGGTTTCCATCTTCATGTTAATGGTACTCATCTCTACCGATTGAACGTTTTCATCTTTTGCTTCTCCGGTCACTTCAAACTCAGTGAGTAGCGTGCTCCCCGGTGGCAATTCGATGTTCGACTTAATGTCTTGATACAAAGCAACAGATTGTGTAATGGGCTGATACCCCACAAAAGAGTATACCAGCGTATAATCGCCTTTGGGCAGTGTTAAGGAGTAAAATCCGTACAAATTGGTAGTGGTACCGGTAGAGAGTTCTTTGACCAGGATGGTGGCACCCAACAGTTCTTCTCCAGAACTTAAATCCTTGATGTGGCCATTTATGGTATACTTTTCCTGTGCTGTAGCAACAGCCGCCCATAACAGGCAAAGCATACACATCATTTTTTTCATAATGTGTTGTTTAGCATTGTGACGTTTAAACTCATGTTTTTGTTACTGCTGTTTTATAAAAACAACCTTTTTGCCTTATCTATTGGTTGCACAAATAGAGGCTATTTCATAATTATTGTAAAGATAGATTGACTGATGGGCGCAAATTGTTGACGAAAGGACAGCTTTCTACTCACCCCATTTCCATTTTTATTACTTGCATTCATTCGTAGCACTTGCACTTTGTTCTTAAAGACAACTTTTTTTCAAAAGGTTGCACGTTTCGAAAAGTCCAACGTAATGTTAGGCCATTTATTTTGTTGGAAGCCTTTAAAAAAAGCCCCATTTGCTGTAAATGGGGCTTTTGCGTTTTCGGATCAATTCATCTCTATTGGCCGATCCAGGCCTTTCTTAAATTAACTTCTTCCGGAGTAGCGTTTTCTTTCAATTGCATCACGTGCTGTTCGTCTGCTTCTATCTCCATTGCTTTTGCTTTTAGCTTCACATTTTTATAGGTACCATCCGATTGTTTTCTGGCCACTACCATCTTCACCTTCTTGCCGGGCTTTACCTGGCTAAACTCTTCCAATACTTTTTGGTAATTGGTCGCATTTAGTTCCTGGCCGTTGTACAATACCCATTCGTCGCCATCTTTGTACCCCATGTCTTTTCCAAATTTATTGAGGTTTAGGGTGTTTTGCACCAGCAATCTACTTGTTTCGGGGTTGTAGCCAATGCGAATTCCTCCCATGGTAATGCGCTTTGTTTTTAACGCAGCATGGTATTCGATGCCTACCAGGTTCAATACTTCTTGAAACGGCAATGGATTAGGCCCTGCTACATACTTATCTAAAAATTCGCGTATTTCAGGGTAGGTCAACTCTTCAATCTTATCAAACAATTCCTCATCCTTAAACGATTTGTGCTTGCCGTACGTTTTAGAAAGGTCTTTAATGAGTTCCTGCGTGCCATACTTACCACCCGATAGGTGGCGCAATTTAATGTCTAAACACATGGTAATGAGTGCGCCTTTTTGGTACACATTGCCGTATTGTTTTTCGTGCTCGTCCAGGCACTTGCTGCTCATTACAGTAAACGGAAGGGTATCGTTGTAGTACCCTGCTGATTTCATTTTATCGCTCATGGTTTCCAGGTAGTCCTCTACCCCAACCAATCCGTGCTTCACTTGTACGTGGTGTGCCGCATACTCTGTTGATCCTTCGTATAACCAAAGGTGCTTCGACATTTCAGGCTCAATGAAATTGAAGTCACCAATTTCTTCAGAATGAATGTTGAGTGGTGTTACAATGTGAAAAAACTCGTGCGCTGCTACATCTTTAATGGTTTGAGTAAGGTTGGCAGGTTCCATTTCTGGCAGGTAGTATACCGATGAGTATGAGTGCTCCAATGCGCCCATGCCCCCCGATACGCCAGTACCATCGGTAAGGTAAATGATGAAGGCGTATTTTTCAATGGGTAATTTGCCGCCTAAATACTCTTTTTGTGCCGTAAGAATCTCCGATACATTGTCCATCACAAAAGAAGAAGACAACTTTTTATTGGGCGAGTATACCGACACCAAAATTTCTGCGCCTCCCACCTGCATGGTGGTGGTATCGGGTACACAATACATAATGGGTGCATCGGCCAAATCGAAATAGTTATCGATTACATAGGTATCGGTATTGCCTTTCGATGCTTTCAAAATCATAGAAGTGGCTCCATAAAAATTATCGGGGCGGGTGATGTTGACCTCGTAAGGCTGATTTTTCATGCCATCGATATAGCCAAATACCCCAAAGGTGTTCAGCAAAAAGTTCTTTCCTTCTTCAATGTTAGTCCCTCCAGGCTCAAAAATGGGATTATCCAGTTCAGAGTCAAAGGTGTCGTCTACCCAATAAGCAATGCGGTGCAAACTGGTAGCTCCTTTAATTTGCCATCGGTTGGCACTAAGGCTTTTTACCTCTAGTTCTTTGCCGGTAACATCAAAGGCTTTGAAATTGTTGACAAAACGGCCAAAATCAGAAATGGAATAGGTGCCTGGTACTATTTTAGGCATGTGGTATTCTACTTCCTCTTTGGTTATTTTAGGTACTACAATATCCACCTTAATCTTATCGCTTTCTACTTTATTCAAGTCGATCGAAGCCACATAGTTGGTTCCTTGCGCGACCACATTTTCTCCATTCTCCGCCATGGCAAACAAGGGTAAAAATGCCAGCGCTACGGTTAACTTTTTCATGTATGATGGTTTTAACGTTTATGCTATAATTCAATGTAAACCTACGTAAAAACCATGCCAGCCAAAGCGAGTATTACATGAATGGTTAAATAATTGGTTGGAACGGTAAAAGTAGTAAGCCCGGCACTACAGTAGTGCCGGGCTTACTTGCTAACAAGAATCGTGTACTAGTAAACAATGAGCTTACCACTGGCATGAGCCGGTTGTGCTTCATTTACCAATCGATAAAAATACATGCCTCGCTCAAGCTGCTCTTTATAAATGGTAATTTGATTCGACCGGATGCCGGCGTACTTACGAACTTCTCTTCCTTCAATATCGTAAACCACCAGTTGGTGTGGATCGTTGTTATCGTTAGTGAAATACAAGGTGGTGTATTCCTTGAATGGATTAGGGTATAATGTGGTGGCAATTTGTTGCTCCAATGCTCCTACTCCTACAAATAAAGTGGTATCAATAGAGAAATTGTACAATGGATTTTCGTTGTTCACCGGAGTGGTGGTGGCAAAGGTTTCGTACGGACGTTTTACACGTAAGCGTACTTTAGCATCGTTAGAAAGCAACGTTTCTCCTGCTTCCAACATGGGTGATCCTACCCACATGGCCGAACGCCACACCTGTATTTTCGATGAATAGCCCAGGTGCATCATCGAATCGAGGTAATTGCCTTCATCGTAACGCGGCATGCGGTTGGCGCCAAAATCGGTGCGTTGCTCGTTGAATACAAAAACATAGTGTTTGCCGCCAAACAATGGCTCTCCCAGTCCTGTAAATTTATTGGCGGTAGGGTTCCACTGCATGTCTCTTCCATTTTCACTGGCAAGCCATGAGTCTTCTCCAAAAGCCATGTTTAACCGCTCTCCAGTTTCTACATTAATGGCATAACCTGGAAACCATCCCATACCATTGCCAGTACCATCAGGGGTTCCATTCTTATCTACCGAAGCAGCACTGCGCAATTCCATTTTATTGACATTGCCTTCCGACAAGCTGGAGTTTTCTTGCATCTCCAATACCGCACAGCGTGTCCATAAATTTTGATCGTTGGTAAACACCACGTCAACACTTTGTAGGTTGCTGAGCGGATTCATCCCAACTGTAGAGGAATAGGTGATAGACAATGGGTCGTGCGGCTTATAGCCCATCAATCGATACGGTGCCCAGGTGCCTCCTGCCAATGTTTCATACAATTGGTTATGGTCCTGCCCTATATAGTCGTTGTGCTCGCATGGATCTACCATGGGTGGAGGATAACTGAAAGGATCGCAGTCGATATCCGCCACTCCCGCACGTATCCAGTCTTCATCCCCATACATGTCGCGATCGCCTATCCCTGTGAGCCAGGGTTGTGCGTTGTTGGTAAAGTCAATCGACGATTCAATGGGGGTAGTAATGTAGGTAGAGGCCATTTGATCGTACCAGTGCTGTTGAATGCTTACCACCAATCCCCATTGCGGAATGTATTGATGGTTGAGGTAAGCAATGGTAGTATCGGCATATACTGTGTCGGTACCTCCCTGCAAAAATAACTTCCAGTGGGCGGTAGAATCTACCCCATCAAACTGAATGGTATAGGTGCCAGTTACGAGGCTGTCGTTATCGTATATCGATACTTTTACCGGCCCATGGTTGGGTTGATAGGTCGGGTAATCTACTATAGAGGTAGGGCTGTTTAAGATGGCCGTTACAGTAGAGTCGGCCAATTCTACCGACAGTCCACCATTGCCATCGCCTTCAATACGTGTAATGGCCGGGCTGGGCAAGAAGGGGTGTGGAGGAATATCGATGGTTTCGCATATAGTAAGGTTTCCACATGGGCTGGTAACTGTTAAACATACATCGTATACCCCATAGGTGGTATAAGTATGCCCTACAAAACGATCGGTACTGGTGGTGCCATCGCCAAAGTCCCAGGCAAATGAAGTGGCATCAATCATATACCCAAAGTTGAATTGCAACGGATTGTTGTCTGACCCATACAATATATAGTAGTCGTTGATGGGGGTAACACACCCGATGTTGGTAAAGCAATTGTCGAAGGCTTGTTGTGCTATATCGTCAGCCAGTCGCAATTGCTCTACCGCATCGTAGTTGTCGCCATTCATATCGCGACCGTAGGTTACAGCGAGGGTAATATCTTCTACATCACCAGGAGCAAACGTAAAGGGACCTACCGATTGAATGGCTCTACGATCACCGGGAATATTTCCATCATTTTCTTCGGTCCAAATGTACCCGGGATCAGTACCTCCTGTACCCCAAAAGTGGGTAGTATCGGAGTACCCAGGGCGAAAGTAGCAAGCAGCAATGTTGGGATTGGCATTGGGGTCGCTCACATGGCCAGAGCCCCCAAACACCCAATCGGTGTTGTCTTTCCAGTGACCACTTAAATAGTTGTAATAATCTAATCCTGTATAAGGAGCGCTTTGTGCCGGGTTGCCCCCTCCACCATTATTAAAGGTCATGTATTTTGAAAGGTGCACTTGTTCATCGGCTTCATCAATAATGCCGTCGTGGTCGTTATCTACTCCATCATTGGCATTGGCTAGTGGGCCTTGTACATAATCATAGCCCACCGCTGCAGGGTGGTCGAGGTAACCCGTTGCACCAAGGTTGTCTTCATCGTAGGCATCACCATTATAGGTATAGCCCATGCCGCGCGTTACATCGCATCCTAAGAAGTCGTCGAAGGCGTTGCCTACGTCGCTGTCGATGAAGTTGCCGAAGTAGGTATCCAATAACGTATTCGTAGAACGATTAATGAGCTTAAAATGATAATAGGTGGTATTGTTGAGTGCGTCGTTAGACAAATAGGCATAGGCCATGTGTTGCACTTCCACTCCAATGGGATCGGTACCCGTAGTAAGGTGTAAGTTCCCCCGGTCGTTGGTGATCCACCAAATGCATTGGTCGCCCAACAGTTTATCGTTACAGCCGAGCTGGTTGTTCAAATCAAATTCAGGGTAATCGCCATCATAAGGGTTGTATACCCCATCGTTGTTGGCATCGTGAAATGGTGCCAGGTAAAAGTCTTGATTTTTACTGATATCGCCATGTGCCGGCCAGTTGAGAATCACTTCAGGAATAGTGTAGGTAGTGTCGCCAAAGCGCTGTACAAACTCTTCTACCTGCCACCGGTTTATTTTCCAATGCCGGTCGTAGAGGTTGCACGTAGTGTCGTCTACTAAAGCAGTGGTATTGCTCAGTGGCCCGGGCCAAAATTCGCTGGCACCGCGATAGGTAAACCCGGCCAGTTTAAGGCTGTTGTTTACATCGCGCCCGCCCAATATCATGGACCCCGCGTAGGTGGTATAGGTATTGGCGCCTTGTGCCACTTCATAGCCAGCAGTACTATGACAGCGGTCGTACCACAAATCGCCGCCATTGCCCACCACAGCCCTTACATTATTGATGTCGAGTTCTTCTTGTGAAGAGGCTTGTAAGCAGGATGATTGTGCAAAAATAGAGCTTGAAAAGGGTTGGATGATGAGTAGGAAATAGAGTAGAAAATGTTGATAGCGCATTGATTATTGAGTTTTAGTTTTTCTTCCAATATACGGGCAATAGGGGAATAAAGGTCGCGTTTTCACCACCAAAATGAGGCAATATTATACAAGTCTATTGCCTACTCATTGCATAGAAATAGTTGGAGTTTTACATCAAAAAATCATGAACGAACGATAAATAATATATGATGTAACGATGTATGAATTTCGATAATCCTTTGAAAGCGTGTGCATTTGGTTTCACACGACATACAGTATTGCTAGGGGCAACACTAATACGGGCTTCTTGTTTCATTGCAGAAATTTGTTTGTTCGTTCTATTTTACCTACTTTAACTGTCCCTAAAAAAATAGGGTGTTTATAGCCACTAAAAACCAAGGCCTTTGCGCATGCAAAGAACACTTCCATTTTTAATAGGGGTAATTAAATGAATTACTAACCCTATAAACCCAAATTTTATGGAACCAACACTTGCAGAAGTTAGAGGTTTTGCCGGTAACTTCCCACCACGTGCGTGGGCGTATTGCGATGGGCAATTGTTACCCATTGCTCAAAACCAGGCATTATTCTCACTTTTGGGCACCACGTTTGGTGGTGATGGTCGAACCACTTTTGGCTTGCCAGAATTGCGAGGCCGCACCCAGGTTCACCCTGGTAACGGACCGGGTCTTACTCCAAGACGATTAGGACAAAAAGGCGGTTCTCAAACCAACATTCTGAATACCACGCAACTGCCTTCGCACAGTCACAGTGCTGTAGGTAAATTAAAGATCAATACCAATGCAGCCGATAGTGCTGATCCAAAAAGTAACTATCCTGCACTTGCTAACGGGCGTGTTACCTCTGGTACTGGTGCTGGTGGAACTGTAGCCATCAATGGATGGAGTGCCAGTCATAATGACTTCGGAGCAAACGACGGTGCTACTGTTACTTTCGGTAACACTGGTGGCAACCAAAGCGTTAACAACATGCAACCGTGGTTGGGCATCAACTACATCATTTGCTTGCAAGGGCTATTCCCTTCAAGACCTTAATTAATTATTTGAACTAACACATTTAAAACTATATTATTATGGAAGGAATGATCGGAGAAGTGCGTGGATTTGCAGGCAACTTTGCACCACGCGCATGGGCTTTTTGCGATGGTCAATTATTACCCATTTCGTCAAACACAGCCTTATTCTCAATTATCGGTACCATTTACGGTGGCGACGGAAGAACCACTTTTGCATTGCCTGATTTAAGAGGCCGCGTAATGGTACACCCAGGCAACGGCCCAGGGTTATCCAGCAGAAGGCTAGGCCAAAAAGGCGGTAGTGAAACCAATACCCTAAATGTTACGCAAATACCTTCGCACAACCACAGTGCTGTAGGTAAATTAAAGGTCAATACCAACCCCGCAGATAGCTCTGATCCAAAGAGTAACTATGCCGCACTTGCCAACGGACGTGTTACCAGTGGTGGTGGTGCCGGTGGAACCGTAGCTGCAAATGGTTGGAGTGCCAGCCAAAATGACTTCGGAGCAGCCGATGGTGTTACTGTTACCGTAGGCAACACTGGTGGTGGCCAAAGCGTTAACAACATGCAACCATGGTTGGGTGTTAACTACATCATTTGCATGCAAGGGGTATTCCCATCACGCAACTAATAGTTATATACTATACATATTAAAGGGGAAGCAATTTGTTTCCCCTTTTCCTTTTTACTGTTCGTTTCATATTAAACTACCACAACAATGAAAGTAGGTGTGCTGGTGCCTCAATCCAAGCTATACCCCAGATTGGGCAAAGACTTTGTTAATGGCTTTCGTTTTGGAGATGCTACTTTTCCAAATCGCACTATTGAAATCGTAATACAAACACTTGCCTCCGGGCAATTCCGCGATGGTTTTAAAGATGTTTGCCATGCCATGCAATTGCAACACCAGGTGGATGCCATCGTTGGATTTGCAGAAACACCTGCGCTAGATGACATGGCCACATTCACGGAGGAAAACCGTTTGCCACTTATCGTTACCAACATCGGCGGAAAATTACCGGTAGGCATTGAACCATCCCCCTTTCTTTTCTTTAATGGGCTGGATCAATGGCAATCGATGTGGCTCCTTGGGAAATATGTGGGGCAACAAGTAGGTGATCAATACCTGGTAGCTTCTGAGTATTATGAAGGGGGCTACGATTTCACCATGGCCTTTCAAGAGGGACTAAAACTGGTAGGAGAAGCCACCCCACTAGCCAATTACATCAAAACCTTTAATCCACTTCCTGGCGATGAAATGACCCTGGTAAACTTTGTAAAAGAATTGCAACCAAAAGTAATACAGGCCGCTTACTCGGGGCAGCATGCCCTGGAGTTTTTTGAGCGTTGTGCCCAACATCAGTTGAATGAAAATGCTACCGTAGCTGCTTCTTTTTACAGTGTGGCAGAAGATTTATTGCCCCAACTCAATGTTGCTGCTGTAGGTACCTTAACCAGTACTTCCTGGTATTCGGGACTTTCGTTGGCTGCCAACCAACAGTTTGTAACACAGTACGACGATGAGTTTGAAGATCTTCCTTCTGCTTTTTCGCTGTTGGGTTATGAAGCTGCCTTGCTGTTGCATCAAGCCTATCGAGATGCCGGACTTGAAAAATTTAAACCCAAAGCTTTCAGCAGTGCGCTTGCAACTGTTGCCATAAATTCGCCTCGGGGTACTTTAAAAATGGATGCAACAACACAACGCACAATCACTGATCATTATTTGCTAGAAGTGGTATCCAATGAAGGAATACTTCAACTTAAAGAAGTACAACAATTGGAAGAAGGTGAAGGGTTAGAAGCACGGCTAACACAATTAGCAGACACGCAAAAGCACGGGTGGACCAACCCTTACTTGTGTGTTTAACCTACATCGCTGGCACGGTACGATACCCCTTTAACACCCCATTGTTTGCCCCAACAATAATAGCCCACCCCGATGCTACGGGCAATGCTACTAATGATTTCACATCACCTGGCGCAAAGAAGCCACTTTCAGTAATGGTGGTCGGTAGAAAATCGCCCTGGGCTGTTCCTTTCAAAAAGATACCTACTCCTGCATCAGCCCGACTCGTTTCTACTTCCGATCCATATTTATTGCCCGCAAGTAAGAGGTCGTTGATGTGATCCCCATCAAAATCTTTCCATACGATGGCATTGACTACTGATAGCTGTGTGGTTGCCGGAAGTGCGGTAACAGCAAAACCATCGCCCTTGTTCATGATGATGCTGTGTTCGAAACAATAAGCTTGTAAGTGCAACGCATGTTGTAAATCGGAACCCAGGATGCCTGAAATGTCGGTATTGGCAAATCCTTCAAATGTGGGGAATTTCTCTCCTACAAAGGGCATCTGCTCAGTGGTGCACATTTTACCCCGCACAGGCACTTCACGCCCTGCAACATCTTTGGCCAACATAATGTCGCAAGTGGTATTGTTGTCGAAATCGCTGGCATATACGTGCAATGGTTTTTCCTTACTGGCGTGATGCTTATAGTTCAATCCTAAATTACCTGCTACATAGTCGGGCTTTCCATCGCTGTTCAGGTCGGCTTCAACAATGGTGTTCCACCAACCGCTGGTGGTTTCCAGTTCAAGGTGGGCAGTAACATTGGTGAATTGGCCATTGTTATTTTCAAAAAAAGTAAGGGGCATCCACTCGCCAACAATCACCAAATCAGCATCACCATCGCTATCGTAATCAGAAGCAATGGCATCGGTAATCATCCCCACTGTTTGTAATGCCGGCGCCAATTGCTGTGTTTGGTCGCTAAATATTCCTTGCTCGTTAATGAGTAAATAGCTTTTGGGTGCAAAAGGATACCTGCCAGGAATCACCCTATTGCCCACAAAAAGATCCTGATCGCCATCACCATCAACATCAAAGGGTACCACACTTCCTCCTACATGTTGAAGTACAGGAATCGCTTTCGCAGCACGCGTAAATTGCCCACTGCCATCATTTAGGTAAAGTCGGTCCTGCAAGTTGGCATCCCCTTCATCAAACTCATAGCTGCCACTCATCAGGTAAAGGTCTTGATCGCCATCGCCATCGGCATCAAAAAAGGCAGCATCCACATCTTCGTACTGCCGGTCTTGTTGAAAAGCAGCCACAGCCCTACGGCTAAAAGTGCCATCAGTAGCTTGTATATATAAGGTAGCGGCTTGTTGATGTGCTCCTCCTACGATAAAATCTTCCAACCCATCTCCATTTACATCGGCAGTGGCCAGGCAAGGTCCTTCTGCCGACAAACGATGAGGCAACAATACCTGTTTGGTATAATCATCAAAAGGTACTTCCAGGTGGGTTGTATTCGATTGCAACAGGTTGGGTGCTGCTTTAAAAACGGTTGTTTGGGGTAATGCTGGATTAAACACAGTGATAGCTTGTGCCTGTTCCAGTATCAAAAACTGGTTGTTGGCCAGGTTGGCCATGGCTTGTGTTTTACCATCAGGCCATATTACGCGTAATGAATCTACTTGCTGCGCATCCGCCAGTCCAAAATGCAATACCTGATCGGAGGCTGATAGGTAGCCCCTGTTTACTGCTACTTCACGCATCATACGTTGACCATTGGCATAAAGGTATACCCGCGCACCAACACCAAACGTGTTAAGGGTATTGCCTTGTAGTTTTACTTTGAAAAAGGGAGCAGATTGGTTGGTGGTATTTTCCAACACAAAGGCCTCGTCGTTGATGTTACTGCAAATCAAGTCCAGGTCGCCATCCCCATCCAAATCTGCTGTGGCAGCACCATTGCTAAAACTTTCGGGAGCAGTAAGCCAGGCATCACTGTTATTACTGAATCGTAGCCCATCTTCATTGCTGAACACGTAGTTTTTGATTTTTACCGAAGGAAACAACTCCCGCAACTGCTGAATGTTGTGGTCATTAAAGTCCGCTTCCGTAAGTTGCGCCAATGCCGCGGTATGTTGCTGAATGGCATCCACATTGGTCACTTCGCGCAAAATACCATTGGTAACATACAAATCTTGATAGCCATTGTGGTCAAAATCACCAGCAGTACACGACCAACTCCAATCGGTTTTATCGAGCCCTGCATACTGACTGATTTCACTGAACCATGGGGTTCCTTTTTCAAAGTATCCATTGTTCTTCTGATACATGTTGTGCATGTATTGCCAATGGTATCCTGCCGCTACCATGTCGCGCACCTGGTAACGGTCGATCATGGTCATGGAGGTTTTGGAACGCTTATAATCTTCGGGCAGCATTTCCATCACCATCAAGTCTAAATAACCGTCGTTGTTCATGTCGGCCATCTCCGAACCCATGCTAAAAAAGCTGGTATGCCCAAAGGTGGTTTCAATTTGTTCGGTAAAGGTACCGTTACCATTGTTCAGGTAAAACCGATCAGGGCCTGCAAAGTCGTTACACACATAAATGTCGGGCCAGCGGTCGTTGTTGATATCGCCTACCGAAGCATTGAGTCCGAAGAAAATATCTTTTGGGATGCCCGCATCTTCCGTTACATCGGTAAACGTGCTGCCATCATTGCGGTACAATTTGTCGGATGCTCCCAGGGCATCAATATTGGCTAAATCAGCAATTTCATCGATATTCATAATGGTGTAAGTCATCGAAAAGTCGATGGGGGTATTCACCACATATGCATCTAAATCACCGTCGAGGTCGTAATCAAAGAAACATGCTTGCGTAGAATGGCCAGCATCATCCAATCCGTAGGCAGCAGCACTTTCTGTAAAGGTAAGGTTGCCATTGTTGATGTATAATAAATTGGGCTGATGGGTATCGCCTGCCGGACCAGAACGACATACGTAGATATCGAGCCAGCCGTCGCCATTCACATCGGCCATGGTGGTGCCGAGGTAAAATCCAGCTCCAGCGCCTGTACCACTGGCATGGGTGATGTCTTGAAAAGTCATGCCACCCGTATTTCGGTACAGCTTGTTGCTCACCAGGTTGCCTGAAAAGTAAAGATCGGGCAAGTTGTCGTTGTCTAAATCACCAATGGCTACTCCCCCTCCAATGTAGAGGTGCATGTAGTTGTAATAACTCAGTCGGGAATTTTCTTGAATGATGTTCGTAAAATGAATGCCACTCTGGCTTGAAGGCACCGTTTCAAATAACGGTTGTGCTGTTGCTTGCGTAGTTGCTGGAGCATCCGGTACTACTGCTTCCTCTTCCCCACATCCCATTCCTACAATTGCTAATACAGCACACAACAACCGCTTATTCCACATTTGGAGCAAATAATGATGCATTGTAAAAACTCTCATTCCACCATAAAACTATAACTCTTCAATCAACTTTAGCCGTTTTTTCTGAACGAAAAAAAAACCTTCTTAAAGTCCTTCTTGCTCAGCTACCCGAAAAACCCCTGATTATCAAGCACAAACAACAACTGCATTAATAATGTATTAACACGTGCATGGTATTGGTTTTTATCTTATTTTTGGGGTTCATTAATTTTTAGTGAATTGTCTTAAACACTATTGCCAGTAATTACACAAACTATGAAAACACGCCCGAAACTTTTTTCGAAGCAACGGTCATTTGGAATTTTTCTGATTGTTGCATTGCTTTCTCTATTGTCGGCAAACACTGCCAGTGCACAATGTCCTAAAGGTACTGCGGATTTTGAACCCGACTTTGATGCCAGTACACTCACACTAGGTGTTCGTACGCAAATTGCTACTACCACCTGGGGAAATGAGTACCAAACAGCCAATAACATGCAGGCTGGCTGTACTTATCGTATTGATGCTTGTGGAGCAATTATTGATGCAGACATGACCATTTTTGCAAATGGTTCAACTGTTGCATTAGCTTACGATGACAATACTTGTGGGGATGACCCTCAAATCGATTTTGTTTGTCCGGCTAATGGCAGCTATGATTTCCAGGTGAGCCAGGCTCCTTGTGGTGCATATGCCAACAACATTCCTACATTCATGACATTGGTATCGTGTGCAGCTTCATGTTCACTGGGTTCCATAACTCTTAACCCCGTCAATCAGTCCGTTTGCCCCGGAGCAACAGCGGTTTTCACCATGGATACCGTTGGTGGCGGCGGTACGGTTGATAGTATTCGATGGTTCCTGGCTCCGGGTACGATGTTAAGTGATGTCCCGCCTTATTCCGGAACAACCACTACTTCACTCACCATAAACCCGACAACAGTCGGAATGAATGGCAATCAGTATTTCGCTGTAATTTATGGGTGTTCCCCTGTTTCTTCTGCCAATTCTACCAGCGCTACGCTAACGGTAGCTGATGCAGTGAACCCCACCATTACCTGCCCCGGCAATCAAACCGGCAATGTAGATGCTTCGTGTAATTTCTCATTACCTAATTATACTTCATTGGCCACAGCAGCCGATAACTGCCCGGGAGAAACAGTAACACAAGTACCAGCACCTGGAACGAATGTAGGCGTAGGTACTACCAATATTGTATTAACAGTTACCGATGGTGCTGGAAATACCGCCAACTGTAACTTTAATGTGGTGGTAAGCGACAATACCAACCCTACCATCACCTGCCCTGGTAACCAGGTGGGTAGTGTAGATGCTTCATGTAATTTCTCTTTACCTGATTATACCTCATTGGCTACAGCAGCCGATAACTGCCCGGGAGAAACGGTAACACAAGTACCAGCACCTGGAACGAATGTAGGCATAGGTACTACCAATATTGTATTAACAGTTACCGATGGTGCCGGAAATACCGCCAACTGTAACTTTAATGTGGTGGTAAGCGACAATACCAACCCTACCATCACCTGCCCTGGCAATCAAGTGGGTAGTGTAGATGCCAGTTGTAACTTCAGCTTGCCTGATTATACTTCATTGGCTACAGCAGCCGATAACTGCCCGGGAGAAACGGTAACACAAGTGCCAGCACCTGGAACTAATGTAGGTGCAGGAACTACCAATATTGTATTAACAGTTACCGATGGTGCTGGAAATACCGCCAACTGTAACTTTGATGTGGTGGTAAGCGACAATACCAACCCTACCATTACCTGCCCTGGCAACCAGGTGGGTAGTGTAGATGCTTCATGTAATTTCTCTTTACCTGATTATACCTCATTGGCTACAGCAGCCGATAACTGCCCGGGAGAAACAGTAACACAAGTACCAGCACCTGGAACTAATGTAGGCATAGGTACTACCAATATTGTATTAACAGTAACTGATGGTGCTGGAAATACCGCCAACTGTAACTTTGATGTGGTGGTAAGCGACAATACCAACCCTACCATCACCTGCCCTGGTAACCAGGTGGGTAGTGTAGATGCTTCATGTAATTTCTCTTTACCTGATTATACTTCATTGGCTACAGCAGCTGATAACTGCCCGGGAGAAACGGTAACACAAGTACCAGCACCTGGAACTAATGTAGGTATAGGTACTACCAATATTGTATTAACAGTTACCGATGGTGCTGGAAATACCGCCAACTGTAACTTTGATGTGGTGGTAAGCGACAATACCAACCCTACCATCACCTGCCCTGGTAACCAGGTGGGTAGTGTAGATGCCAGTTGTAACTTCAGCTTGCCTGATTATACTTCATTGGCCACAGCAGCCGATAACTGCCCAGGAGAAACGGTAACACAAGTACCAGCACCAGGAACTAATGTAGGTGCAGGAACTACCAATATTGTATTAACAGTAACTGATGGTGCTGGAAATACCGCCAACTGTAACTTTGATGTGGTGGTAAGCGACAATACCAACCCTACCATCACCTGCCCTGGCAACCAGGTGGGTAGTGTAGATGCTTCATGTAATTTCTCTTTACCTGATTATACCTCATTGGCTACAGCAGCCGATAACTGCCCGGGAGAAACAGTAACACAAGTACCAGCACCTGGAACTAATGTAGGCATAGGTACTACCAATATTGTATTAACAGTAACTGATGGTGCTGGAAATACCGCCAACTGTAACTTTGATGTGGTGGTAAGCGACAATACCAACCCTACCATCACCTGCCCTGGTAACCAGGTGGGTAGTGTAGATGCTTCATGTAATTTCTCTTTACCTGATTATACTTCATTGGCTACAGCAGCTGATAACTGCCCGGGAGAAACGGTAACACAAGTACCAGCACCTGGAACTAATGTAGGTATAGGTACTACCAATATTGTATTAACAGTTACCGATGGTGCTGGAAATACCGCCAACTGTAACTTTGATGTGGTGGTAAGCGACAATACCAACCCTACCATCACCTGCCCTGGCAATCAAGTGGGTAGTGTAGATGCCAGTTGTAACTTCAGCTTGCCTGATTATACTTCATTGGCCACAGCAGCCGATAACTGCCCGGGAGAAACGGTAACACAAGTACCAGCACCTGGAACGAATGTAGGTGCAGGAACTACCAATGTTGTATTAACAGTAACTGATGGTGCCGGAAATACCGCCAACTGTAACTTCGATGTGGTGGTAAGCGACAATACCAACCCAACGGCAGTATGCCAAAACATTACTGTATTCTTAGATGGTAGTGGTAACGCCACCATTACTGCAGCTGATGTAGATGGTGGTTCAACCGATAATTGCCCCGGTTTAACCTTGAGTGCCACTCCAACAGCATTTACTTGTGCTAACATTGGTACCAACAACGTGACTTTAACGGTTACTGATGGCAATAGCAATACCGATAACTGTACGGCTACCGTAACGGTACAAGATACCATATCACCAGTGGTTACCTGCCCTGGCAATCAAACAGAAAATCCAGGTCCTGGTTGTACCTTTACACTGCCTGATTACACCGGTTCGGTAACAGCTACTGATAACTGTGGTGGCACACCAACGGTAACACAATCACCGGTGTCAGGAACTGTAATCTCTGGCAATACCACCATCACCATGACTGCTGATGATGGCAATGGCAACACTTCGACCTGTACCTTTGATGTGATCTTAAATGATAACACCAATCCAACAGCCGTTTGTCAAAACATCACTGTATACTTAGATGGTGCAGGCAATGCTACCATTACTGCAGCGGATGTAGATGGCGGCTCTACCGATAACTGTGGAGCAGTAACATTAAGTGCCACACCAACAGCATTTACTTGTGCTAACATTGGTACCAATAGTGTTACCTTAACCGCAACCGATGGCAACAGCAATACCGATAACTGTACAGCTACCGTAACGGTACAAGATACTGTATCACCAGTAGCTGTTTGTCAGAACATCACTGTATTCTTAGATGGTGCAGGCAATGCTACCATTACTGCCGGTGATGTCGACGGTGGCTCTAGCGATAACTGTGCTATTGGAGGCTTGAGTGTTTCACCAAGTGCCTTTACATGTGCCGACCTTGGTGCCAACACCGTTACCTTAACGGTAAATGATGTGAATGGCAACAGCAGCACCTGTACGGCTACCGTAACAGTGCAAGACACTGTATCGCCAGTAGCTGTTTGTGCCAACATCAGTGTGTTCTTAGATGGTGCGGGCAATGCTACCATCACTGGAACAGATATAGATGGCGGTTCGACCGACAACTGTGGTACTACCAACTTAAGCGTTGCACCAAACGCCTTTACATGTGCTGACCTTGGTGCCAATAACGTGACCTTAACGGTAGATGATGGCAACGGCAACACTTCGACGTGTGTAGCTGTGGTAACTGTACAAGATACGGTTTCACCAACTGCAGTTTGTCAAGACATTACCGTTTACCTGGATGGTGCCGGTAGTGCTACTATTACAGCAGCAGATATTGATGGAGGATCGACTGACAACTGTGGTACAGTAACGCTTAGCGCTTCGCAAACCGCGTTTAACTGTGCTGACATCGGATCAGGACCTCCTCCTGCCAATGACTTGATCATTAGCGGTGTTTATGACGGTCCACTTTCTGGTGGAACACCTAAAGGCGTTGAATTGTATGTAGTGAACGACATCGCTGACTTGAGCCAGTATGGATTAGGCTCAGCTAATAACGGAGGTGGAAGTGATGGTGAAGAATTTACCTTCCCTGTTGTATCGGCCACTGCCGGACAATACATTTACGTAGCCAGTGAAGCTATTGAATTCACCAACTGGTTTGGGTTCGCTCCCGATTACACTACAGGTTCTATGCTCATCAATGGTGATGATGCCGTAGAATTGTTCTACCAAACCAATGAGATCGATGTTTTTGGAGACATTAATGTAGATGGAACCGGTCAACCATGGGAATACCTGGATGGCTGGGCTTACCGTGTAAGCGACACCGGCCCTGATGGCACTACCTTTACAATAGGCAACTGGACCTTTAGTGGCATCAATGCACTGGATTTAGAAACTTCTAATGCTACTGCAGCAACTCCAGTTCCTATTGGTACTTTCACCAAGAGTGGTGGTGCTTCACAGGTAACCCTTACTGTAGACGATGGCAATGGCAATACTTCAACTTGTATTGCTAATGTATCGGTACTCGATACTATTTCACCAGTAGTGACCTGCCCTGGTAACCAAACAGAAACGCCAGGTCCTGGTTGTGTATTCACTTTACCCGATTACACTGCTTTGGCTGGTGCTACTGATAACTGTACCGCTTCACTGACCATTACTCAATCGCCTGCACCGGGAACTGTAATTAGTGGTACCACTACCATTATTATGAGTACTGCTGATGAAAGTGGAAATGCAGGAAGCTGCACCTTTGATGTGATCTTAGTAGATAACACCAACCCAACAGCTGTATGTCAAAACATCAATGCTTATTTGGATGGTGCTGGAACTGTAACCATCAATGCTGCTGATTTGGATGGTGGCTCCACCGACAACTGTGCTACCTTAACCTTCAGCGCTTCACAAACCACCTTTACCTGTGCTGACTTAGGGCCTAACAACGTTACCTTAACAGTAACTGATGGCAACAGTAATACCGATAACTGTACAGCAGTGGTTACTGTAATCGATACCATTTCTCCAGTGGCCAACTGTGCCAACATCACTGCTTACCTTGATGGCAGCGGAAACGTTACCATTACAGGAGCAGATGTAGATGGTGGTTCTACCGATAATTGTGGTACTACCAACCTTAGTGTATCGCCAAGCACCTTTACTTGTGCTGAATTAGGTGCCAACAACGTGACCTTAACAGTAGATGATGGCAACGGCAACTCTTCCACTTGTGTGGCAGTAGTAACGGTACAGGATACCGTTTCGCCAGTGGTTTCTTGTACTAACGTTACTGTGTTCTTAGATGGCAGTGGCAACGCTACCATTACTGCAGCCGATGTAGATGGCGGCACCACCGATAACTGTAACCCAACACCAACGTTGAGTGTAGACATCAGTGCCTTTACTTGTGCTGAGCTTGGTGCCAATACTGTGACTTTAACCGCCGATGATGGCAATGGCAATACGGCTACTTGTACGGCTATAGTGACCGTAAGCGATACCGTTTCACCAACAGCAGTATGTCAAAACATCACTGCCTATGTAGATGGATCGGGCAACGTTACCATTAACGATGCCGACCTTGATGGCGGTTCTACCGATAACTGTGGTACTGTGAACTTTACTGCTGGTCAAACAGCGTTCACTTGTGCCGACTTAGGTGCCAACAACGTGACCTTAACGGTAGACGATGGCAATGGCAATACCGCTACTTGTGTGGCAGTAGTTACTGTGATGGATACCATCTCACCAGTAGCCACCTGCCCTGGCAACCAAATCGAAAACTTTGATGTGAACTGCCAGTTTACATTACCTGATTATACTTCACTGGTAACAGCTACCGATAACTGTGGTGGTACACCAACAGTAACACAATCGCCAGCTGCAGGAACTGTGATTTCTGGCAATGCTACCATCACCATGACGGCTGATGATGGCAACGGCAACACTTCGACCTGTACCTTTGATGTGATTCCTAATGATGCCACACCGCCAGTAGCAGTGTGTCAAAACATCACTATTTACCTTGATGGATTAGGCAATGCAACCATTACTGCGGCTGATGTAGATGGTGGTTCAACCGATAACTGTGGTACACCAACATTGAGCATCGATATCAGTGCCTTTACTTGTGCTGAGCTTGGTGCCAATAACGTCACCCTAACGGCAGACGATGGTGTGAACACCGCCACTTGTGTGGCTGTGGTAACAGTACTCGATACCATTGCCCCAACAATAACCTGCCCGGCCAACGACACGGTACTGGCTGATGTGAACTGTGAAGCATTGCTGGGCGACTATACCGGTATGGCAACGGCTGCAGATGTATGTGATGCCAACCCAACCATTACTCAATCGCCAGCAGTAGGTACTACCATTACAGGTACCACCACCGTATGGTTGTATGCTACCGACGCTTCAGCCAATGTAGACAGCTGCTCGTTTACCGTAACGGTAGCCGATAGCACTGCTCCGGTAATTACCTGTCCGCTAAACGATACGATAGTGGCTGATGCCAACTGTGAAAGTGTATTGGCCGATTATACCGGCATGGTTACCGTAACTGATAATTGTGATGCCAACCCAACAGTGGTACAATCACCAGCAGCAGGAACCACCATCAGTGGTTCAGGAACAGTAACTACCATCACCATGACCGCTACCGATGCCAATGGCAATGTGGCTAGCTGTACTTTTGATGTGGTACTGGCCGATAGCACTGCTCCGGTAATCACTTGTGCCAACGATACGGTATACGCTGACGGTAACTGTGAAAGCATACTGGGAGATTATACTGCCGGTGTTACCGATAATTGTGATGCCAACCCAACTGTGGTACAATCACCAGCTGCGGGTACTACCTTGAGTGGTTCTGGCACTTCAACTACAGTAACCATTACAGCTACCGATGCTGACGGCAATGTGGCAGTATGTACCTTTGATGTATTGTTGTCTGACAGCACTGCACCAACACTTACCTGCCCGCCTGACGAAACAGTGAACGTAAATGCCAACTGTGAGTTTACCGTGGCCGATTACGCTGCACTGGCTACAGTTACTGATAACTGTGATGCTGCACCAGTAGTAACACAATCGCCAGCAGCAGGAAGCACTGCCAGTGGCAACACTACGGTAACCCTTACTGCTACCGATGCCGATGGCAACACGGCTACTTGTGTGGTGAATGTAACGGTGAACGATACCATTGACCCAACCATCAGTTGTCCTACCGACATTGTAACATGCGACCCTGTTGTGGTGTACACTGTTCCGGTAGGTACGGATAACTGTACAGGAGCTACCACTGCACAAACAGATGGTACAGGACTTACTTCTGGGTCTACCTTCCCGGTGGGAACTACCACCCTGGAGTATACGGTTACTGATGGCGCTGGAAACACTGCTGTTTGTTCCTTCAACGTAACGGTGAATGCCAACTTAGATGCTACCTTCACCTACACTCAAAACGGTACAGGCCTGGTAGACTTTGTGGCCAACGACCAGGGAGCGGAAAGCTATAGCTGGGACTTTGGTGATGCTACTTCATCGACCGATATTAATCCTTCGAAGTTGTACGATACCAACGGAAGCTATGTGGTTTGTTTAACCGTGTTTAACAACGGTTGTTCTGCCACCTGGTGCGATACCCTGGACATTACTGTTTCGCTCGAAGAGTTGGTGCAAAACAATGTCAACTTCGGGGTGTTCCCTAACCCATTCCGTGCGTTCACCAACATTACTTATGAGTTGGAGAACAACAGCCAGGTGATGTTGAGAGTACTCGACATCAACGGAAGAGAAGTTACTCAACTGGTGAATGGAGCTCAAGCCGCTGGGGAGTACAAGTACCAATTCAACGCAGCCGACTACCACAAAGAAGCTGGCGTATACCTTGTTCAATTAGTAGTTGACGATCAGGTATACATGTTGAGAATGATTGAATTGAAATAGGAGATAACTCCTTCCTCATAAAACCCCGCTCAGTTTGAGCGGGGTTTTTTAATGGTATTCGTTTTAGCCTGGTTGTGAAGAAGGAGCCCTCTTACAGCAAAGGGATAAGGTGACATGAGGAATGTGTTCCCTTCACCCTTCCCCGTCTGCCCGATCTTCCCCGCCTGCCGTCGGGCAGGGATACATCCGCCTGAAGCGGACACTCAGGCACAGGGCAGGGATACAATCTAACACTCTCATTGATCGGTTAGAACATCAGGGGCTCGGGGCAAACTGATTCAGGAGAGTTCCTGCCATGGGTAAAACATCACATAGTCATGTTCAGCACATCGTATCGTCATGTTCAGCACATCATGTAGTCATGTTCAACACATCATGTGGTCATGTTCAACACATCATGTGGTTATGTTCAGCACATCATATGGTCACGTTCAACACATCATATGGTCACGTTCAATACATCATGTGGTTATGTTCAGCACATCATATGGTCATGTTCAGCACATCATATGGTCATGTTCAACACATCATATGGTCACGTTCAACACATCATATGGTCATGTTCAACACATCATATCGTCACGTTCAGCACATCATATGGTCATGTTCAGCACATCATATGGTCATGTTCAACACATCATATGGTCATGTTCAACACATCATATGGTCATGTTCAGCACATCACATGGTCATGTTCAGCACATCAAAAGCCATGTTCGGAACATCAAAAGTCATGTTCAGGGGTACAGCAGATTATACGGTATAAAACTTCAATGAAACCCTTTTAAATCAACAAAAAACACCTTTTGTTTTTCATTCTCAACAAACATTTCCCTTCCTATACCATAATGCATCCCTTGAAGTTTAGTATTTTTGCTTTTCATGCAACGATTTGCCACATACCTGGTAGGAGTGCTGTGTTTATTAGCAGTACATGCACGGGCACAAGTTAATTTTACACTTGCCCCCACTCATGTTACCTGCCATGGTGGGTTCAACGGTGCCATCGACCTTACCACTACTTCGGGAATGCCTCCATTTACTTTTTCGTGGTCGCATGGCCCTATTACCGAAGACGTGAGTAATTTAACTGCCGGACTTTACATGGTGACTGTTACCGATAACAATGGAATTTCGGCTACTGACACTGTCACCATCAATGAACCTTCAGCAGTTATTGTAACAGCTGGCAACGATGTTTCGATTTGTGATGGTGATTTTGCCAACCTCAGTGTTTCAGCCAGTGGTGGAACCGGTGGTTATTCGTATTCATGGGTTTGTAATTTTCAGGATTGTAACCTGAGCGCCAATAACATTACCAATCCACAAGCCAACCCCTGGCAAACCACTATCTATTATGCACAAGCGTATGATGGAAACGGTTGTGCCAGCAATGTAGACTCTACCATTGTTACTGTACTTCCATTGCCATGGATTGCTCCGATGGTAGACGATAGTATTTTTGAAGGAGCCAGTGCCCAGCTAAGTGTTTTTGCCAACAATGCCGCCACTTATTTGTGGAGCCCAGCAGGCAGTTTAGACAATGCTACGGTATTTGACCCTGTCGCCTCACCTACCACCACTACCACCTATACCGTTGTGGTAACCAGTGCAGATGGATGTGTAGCTTCCGACAGTGTTACGGTTGTGGTATTGCCTCCTCCCCCACCCGATGGTGAAGAGATCAACAACCTGTTTACGCCAAATGGCGATGGTGCCAACGATTATTGGACCATCAACCTCAATGTATATCGAAATTGCGATGTAAACATTTACAATCGCTGGGGAACAGAAGTATACAGTGCCAGAGGATATCAAAACGACTGGGATGGCATCTACAATGGTGAACCACTACCTGAAGCCACTTATTATTATGTGATTCAATGTGGCGATGGCGAGCCCATTACAGGTCCCATTACTCTACTGCGACTGAAATGATGCGATGGATAACATATTGGTGCTGTATGGTGGGACTATTACTATCGTTGGGAAGCTATGGACAGCAAATGCCCACTACCAACCTATACGATCAAAACCTGTTTTTTTACAATCCTGCTGGTGCTGGAAAAAACGGTTACATGGAAGGTTTTTTAACCCATCGACAGCAGTGGACTGGCATTGACGGGGCACCGGTTACCAATTCGTTGAGCATCCATAAGCGCATCTGGCGTAAGATTGGTATTGGCGCCAACATCATTAGCGATCGCAGTGATTTGTTGGAGCGAATTTCAGGCACTTTTACCTATGCCTTTATGGCCCGTTTAAGCAATGAGTCGAAATTAACGGTGGCCCTTGCCCCCGGTTTTTATCATAATAAGCTCGACCTTTCGGGTGTTCGTGTTGATGACTTAACGGATCAATTGTTGAGCAATTCTTCATTGAGCAAAACTTCCTTTACCACCGATTTTGGCATTCGCTTTAGCCGTAAGGAGCTCGACATTAATGTGGCCGTACCCAATGTGTTTCAACCCCAGGTAAAGTACGATGTGGGGTCGTTTGAGCTTACCCGCCATGTATTGGCTTACGCCGGTTACCGCATCAATTTTGCTGAAGGACGATGGGGCGTAAAACCATCGACCTTGTTGCGCATGGTGCCTGGTGGCGATCAACAAGTGGATGTAAATGCCCACCTTTATTGGAAGAACATACTATGGGCAGGGATGACCTACCGACAAGCCGGAATAGCTCCTTCTTTTGGGGTAAAAATAGCTGATCAGTTTAGTGTGGCTTACTCCTACGAATTTTCGAGCAGCGGCATCGCCTCTTTCAGCAACGGCTCGCACGAAATACAGTTGGGCATCCATCTGGCGCGAAAAAAGGAAAAAGATCCATTGGAAGAAATGGAGAACGACCTGCAAGAAGACAGTACTGCCAACAAGCTGGATGAGTTGAATGACTTGTTTGACGATTTCGATTTGTTTGATGAACCTGACACCACCCCTGTTACCATTGTGAATGGCATCTTTGAATTCAAAGAACTGCCCAAAGAAGGGCAACAACTGAAACTGGTGGATGCTGAAGACAATGAATTGAAGATCATTACTACTGATAGCAATGGTAGGTTCCAATTTGAAGAGTTGGCCACCGATAAGGACTACCGCATCTTTATGGTAGGCGACGATTACGAAGATGCTGAGTTGTTTCTCGTGAACAGCAATGGCGAAAAGGTGCAAAAGGCTACTAAGATTGGTGAAAACGCATTTAAATTCACTGCACTTTCTCCAGATCAAACCAACATTATGCCGGTGTTGGCCAACGACGATGCCACGGTGAACATGCACGGCTTGTTTGAATTCAAGAACCTGCCCCGCGATCAGCAAAAGATACAACTGGTAGACCCCGACGGTAACGAGGTAGATGTAGTGATTACCGACCGCTTTGGAAAGTTTGACCTGCAAGAGCTTGCGTTGGACAAAGAGTATCGATTAAAAACCGATGACACCTACCCCGAGCCCGAAATATTCATCGTAAACAACGCTGGGGAAAAGGTGTACAAAGCCATTGAAATTAGCAAGCACGTATACCGATTCAAACCCATGACTGAAGTAGAGGTGGAAAGTTTGCCTGTGCTTCCTGCCAACGAAACCACTCCTGTTAAAGAAGAAGGTGGTCGCGGTTATTATGTGGTGATTGAATGCCAGGCCACCGCGAGCGGAGCTGCACGTGGCGTAGAAAAATGGCAGGAAAAGGGTTATACTATATTCATTACCCGCAAGCAAGGCAGCCGCTGGCATCAAATTGCACTGAGCAAGCACGGCAACCGTACCGAAGCCATCGACAAGATGATTGATACCCGAAGAAGCGGCATTAAAGATGCCTGGGTATCGGTGCACAAAGAATAGTTATTCCACCAACCGTTTTACAAACAACATACGGTCTTTCCAATAATGAGTCCAACTGGTAGAGTCGGAACCATCGATGGATACACCGCCCGATACACAATGAATAACTTCCAGCTGGCCATTGTCGTTGGCATGCACCAATCCCGCATGTACCGTACGATAAGAGTTACCTGAACGACTCCCAAAAAAGATCAAGTCGCCAGCCTGTGCCTCAGCAGCAGCTACTTTACGTCCTAATTTCGATTGGCGATGCGCATTGTGTGGCAAGTCTACTCCCATGTGTGCATATACATACTTGGTAAAACCCGAGCAATCAAACCCTTTGGTGGTTTCCCCTCCATACACATACGGAATGCCTACCAACTCATCGGCAAACCCTATCATAGCCACACGATTGAAGCCGGGGAGATTCGATATCACCTCCCCTTCTTCAATAGTTAACGGTGCCGTTGATGGCGTTGTTGGAATATCTTCTACTACTTCCTCCACTTCAACTACCGGCAGCAGCAATGCCCGATAAGCGTCAATGGTATCGCCATACAGCGTAGCGATGTATTCAAAACAAACTTCCGCATTGCGTTGCTTGTTTTCTTCCAACAGAAATGTTCCAAACGATTCCGTTTCCTTGCGTAGGGTTTCAAAGTAGGCAAGGTATGGTTGCAGGTTATTGTTTCGTTCGTTGCGCTTTGCTTTTTCTGCATGTTTCAGCGTTTTTTTTAACGCTGTGGTTTTAATGCCCGTGCTATGCGAATCATCAAATTTTTGAAATTGTATCATGGAAAGGTATACATATGGAGCAGCTTCATTGCGCATTTTCTGGCGCAACTTATCCGCCAGCTTAGCGCATTTCTCATATTTTCCTTTTTGATACAGCTTTTCCAGCTTGGCAAACCGTGGGTCTACATCTTGTCCGACGGCCAATTGAACAACAGCCAATAAGGCCATGCTTACAACGATTTTCTTCATTGCTTCCTGGTTTTAATACGTTAGGGGGCACAGGAGGTTGGAACGCAGTTTATTTTCCTTCTACCACTACAATAACATTAATAATAAAATATTATTGTGTAGGAATTAAATTTTCCAAATAAGATTCTGATAAGAGTTGATTATTTCGACAACACCAGTTTTATGGTTTGTTGCTTTCCATCCACCAGGATAGTGGCCAGGTAAATGCCATTCGAAAGTGTGGAAAGGTCGCATTGGGTGCTTCCTTGCTGCAGGATTAACTGCTCTTTTGCCACTGTTCTTCCTTGCAAGTCGGTAATCGACAAATCAGCACGGTTGGCAATGATTCCTTGCAGGGTAAAGTACAACAGTCCGTTGTTGGGGTTGGGATAAGCGGTGATGTTCCAATTGTTGCTTGCCTCATCGATGCCCACCAGATCGTATACGGCCAGGTCGTCGATGGCCATATCGCTTCTGCTGCCATCACCGGTAATGCCTCTGAAACGAATGTTAATGATTTCATCGATGTAAGGCACTAAACTCACCTTTCCCTGTCGCCATGGGTTGCCCTGGTTGTTGGCTATTGGTGTAATCACATCTTCATATACACCGCTATTGGTGATGATGTCGACATGCAATTCACCCATGTTTACTCCCAGCATGTGGTACCAAAAGCTCAATTCCGGATCGGTGGTATTATTTAAATCAATGCATGGAGAAATGGCTACTCCCATACGTTCAGTACATCCTCCTGAAGCTTCAAGGTAAAGGTAGTTCCCGGTGGTAGTTCCAGGGTTATGATCCTGGTAAGGGCCGGTAGAGGAAGTGGGGGTACCATCTTCATCGGTACGCCAGTCAATGTCGTCAAACTGTCCGCTTGTTTCATTGGTCCAGCCGTTGTAAAGGGTGCAGAAAATACTTTCGCAGTCATTGTCTTCCGAGCAGGCGGGGAAGGATTCAAAATCTTCGAACCATGGTACAGTGTAAGTGGTAGAGGTACCACTACCTGTAATGGTTTCCAGGCTATCGTTGTACCAATTCCCATCGCCAGGCATTTCATTCCACACAGTTAAGTCGTAGGCGTTGGGCGTGGCATAGTTGAGCAAGGTACTAAAGGTAAATACAGCGGTGCTGTCAGGCGGTATGGTATCGGTAAACGTATCGTTGTACACGGTGCCTCCATCGTCTTCAAAATAAAGCGGAATGTTGGTGATTGGGGTAAGCCCGGTGTTTTGCAGTTCTATGGTTACCGCTACAGCTGTTAGGTCGTGACAATCGAAGATCGTACCCGGTGCAGGCGATAGGATACGATTTACGGCTACATCAACTGGTACCGGACAGTTCCATGTTCCGGGGGTTTTATTGATGGCAATCGCCCTGCGCCCAACAGCAGCATTAGGTCCCAGGGGCTTTACACTTAACCAGTATTCGGCATTGGGTACTATGTTGTGCAGCACCACCGAATCGGCTGCTGTTGTAGCCACTGAATCCATGTATTTGTTGCCAAGCATGCTTACTTCATAAGCAGTGGCTCCGGGTACGGTATCCCAACTCAACTGCATGGAGTCGGGGCAGGCCCAATCTACATGAAGGTTTTGCGGCACTCCAATGATGGAAAAACCAGCATCGCTAGTATCGCTTACCATATCGCGCGAAATGCGCACCATGGCCATTCCGGTTAAGGTATCGGGCACAGGCCAGGTGTAATGCCTTAAATGGGGCGCTACCGAAGCGTGAATGGTATCCCAATTGGCACCGCTATCGGCCGAATATTCAATGACAAATACATCGGTTACGCCATGTGCATCCCAGCGCAATACTTCGGCAGTACCCGGCACAAAGGCCTCTCCACCAATAGGATAAGTAACTGCAATGGCATCGCTAATAAATTCATATACTACGTAATACGTTTGTGGGCCTTGCGGTACCTGAAATCCTTCTACATTTACCGTATGTGTTCCTGCCATCGGCAAGTCAATCACCACCTGCTCCATGTTGTTCAAGCTATCGGTGCCATGGGTGGCAGGGGCATCGAGGTTGGCAGGGTTGGGTGTAGGGTCTAATACCCATGGATTGAAAGTGGTGTTGGAAGGATCAACCACCGTAATGTTTAAATCGTTGACCAACGCCACCGTGGCATTTTCTGCTCCTTCATAATCGGTCCAGTATACCATTACCTTTACTTGTTGTGTGCCCACTGGCACATCGATGGTGTGGCTGTTGGTATTGCCCTGGTCGGTGGTACCTATTTGATAGTGGTTGTTTTCGAGCGTTTGTACTGCTCGTAAAGCATTGATGCGTCCCCATCCAAATTTAAAGTCAGGGCCAACATTGCCCAAATCATCAGCTGTATTGAGTGCAATGGCCTTTATCAATCCCGATTCGGGTTCAATGCCTCCATTCATTTCCTTATAGGCCTGGTACAGTTGTGCCAGTGTGCCTGTTACTCCGGGGCACGACATGGAGGTGCCTGATTTTACTTCATAAGTATGCTCATCTACGGTAGACGATACATTGGTACCTACCGCACTGATGTCGGGCTTGATGCGCCCATCGTGCGCTGGGCCACGACTGCTGGAACTGGCCAGCCCATCGATAAAACTGAGGTTCGCCACTGCAATTACATTCTTACCAATCTTTATCCCTCCGGTAACATTGCCCCAGTTTGTTCCGGCACCATAGCCACAATCGTCGGCTCCGGAATTGCCTGCCGAAAACACGTGCATCAACGAAGGCATTTGCCTGATTTGCCTGTCGGCCGACTGTGCAAAATCGGTGTATCCTGCATTGCAACCATTGCCGTAAGAGGTAGAGGTCAACCGAATTCCAGGGTTCACATAGGTAGTTGGTGTATTGTCAACAGCGTTCCATACGCTATACACGTATAAATCAGCACCGAAGGCCATGCCTTTTTTTGTTGGATCGAGGTTACCAGCTCCCATGATGGTGCCCGCCACATGGTCGCCATGGTCGCCATTATTGTTTGATACGTTGCTCTGATCAGCACGTCCCTGGTAATCGATGTGCGGCCCAATGATGCCATCGTCGCCCATGGCAATGTTGACCCCCGTGCCATCGTAATGACGCCCCATGGCATAGCCAGTAGCGATGGCATTAGAACGGTGATTAGTGTTGCCTACTAAATTTTCAGGAGTAGCGGGCGGATCAATGGGTTCTACATAACGTACCCATGGCAAGACTGCTATATCGTTGATGTTATTGATCGGAACTTTAATGCGTAATCGGTTAGAGAATTTGTAATGCGATACCAATGTGGCCTTTGCTTTTTGTAAATCTGCTTGAACATCAGCCACAGCTACATCACTAAAATACTTTACGTTAAGGGTCATCCACCGTGTACCCTCCATTGCCCAGGCCGGGTATTGCTTTTGGTGCAATGCTTCTGATAATTTATGTGTGGTGGTAAGCGGCCATACACTTGTTATTCCATGTCCCTGCCATGCCGTTTTATCGGCATGAACATCAATAGAAGCAAAATAAGCGCGATGAGGCATGTATTGCAATAATCGCATGCCCTGTTGTTCCAATGTTTTTCGGGTAACAGCATCAGGTATTTTATCGAATTGTACCAACCGGTAGTAACGTCCTGCTACCACTTCTTGCTGCTCTACTTGTTTGTGCAGAAAGGCTTCAAAATTGGCTGTGGGGTATTGAACTCCACTTTTAAATAAAAGAGGGTAAACAGTTTGTTGCGCCCAAAGGGGAGCCACTGTAAATAGGAATAAACATGTAACGATTATAGCGCGAATCATCAGGTGGAGCATTGTAACAAGGGGTAAGATAATTGTTTCTCTTAAGCAAACAGCGAAAAAGTGCATTCCGTTTTTCAAACAATTGGAAAGCTGTTTTCTCCCCACAAACGAATGCAAATTTGAGGGAAAATACAATTATGGGTTAAGTATCAACTTTTTAACTTACTTTTAGTGCAGAAAGAACACCACAAAAAGCCATTTATATCGGTTTGTGTACCAACATTCTAAAATATAGTCGGTTAATCACTGTGCTATTCTTTTTTTCCAGCGTACCGTTATTCGGACAAACAACTGCCGGAGAAGAAATCATCGACAGCCTTGAAGCCGTATTGGCAAATGCTCCCAATGATTCGAGTCGGGTGGACTTGATGATTGAATTGTCGGTAGCACATGGCAAAGCCAATGAAGCGCGTGCATACGGGCAAAAAGCATTGGAGTTAGCACACACTTCTGAAAACAAACAATGCATCGCCCTGGCTTTCGACAATCTTTCGCGTTATTACTTACTGCAAGATCACTACAAGCAAGCCGAAGAACAAGCGCTGAACGCCATAGAGATTTGGACCTCTTTAAAAAATAAAACTTCCCTGGCTACCGCCTTTCATGCCATGGGAACCATCAAACGCAAGCAGGGTGATTTTTACCCCAGCCTGCAATACTTTGGCAAAGCCTTGCAACTGCGTAAGGAGTTAAAAGACAAGAAAGGTACCGCTGAAGTGCAAAATGAAATGGGCATTGTACACAAGAACCTCGGAGAGTTTGCAGCGGCCCTTGACTATTATTTCAAAGCGTTAAAAATTAGGAAGGCCATTAACGATGAAAAGGGCATTGCAGGAACACTCAATAACATTGGGGTGGTGCATAAAATACAAGGCGACGCAGTACAAGCATTGGAGTTCTACTTTGAGTCGTTAAAGATCAGAGAAGCTGTGAACGACCGCAGTGGCATTGCTGGTTCTTATAACAATATAGGGGTGGTATATCGGTATCAAAAGAAATACGAAGAAGCACTGGCCTATTTTGAAAAGGCATTGGCCATACGCAATGAGATGGGCGATAAGCGAAATGCATCATTCACATTGAACAACATTGGCCTTATTCACAAGCACCAGGGCGATTTCGAAACTGCACTAGAATATTACTTCAAGTCGTTGAAGATTAAAACAGACATTGGCGATAAGTTTGGATTGGTATCTGCACACATTAACATTGCCGAAGTGCATAAAGACTGGGGAGATGTATCGACTGCCGAAAATTACTACCTCGAAGGGTTGGTGATCGCAGAAGAGATTGGTGCTAAGGAGTACACGTTAAACATTTATCAAGACCTGGGGCAATTGTACATGACCATTGGCGATTATAAGAAGGCCAATGAGTATACCCTCCAGTATGCTTCGGTGAAAGACTCGATTGTAAATGAAGAGAACAGTCGTGCCATTGCAGAAATGCAAGCCAAGTATAACAACGAGAGTCAACAGCGTGAAATCTTACTATTGAAAAAAGACAAGGAGCTGAAAGAATCGGAAGCTGAACGCAACGCTACCATTAGAAATTCTCTTGTCATCAGCTTTTTCCTGGTACTCATTGTGGTCATTATCTTATACCGCAGCATGCGTTTTGCACGCAAGAGTAAGGTAGAGTTAGAAGAAAAAAATAAAGAACTACAAGAAACGCTTATCAGCAAGGAAGAGAAAGAGGTGATGTTGAAGGAGATTCACCATCGGGTGAAGAACAACCTGCAAGTGATTAATAGTTTGATACGGTTGCAATCGACCAAGGTTGATGATGATGCGAAGGTGATGGAGTTGTTTCAGGAGTGTCAAAACCGTGTAAAGTCGATGGCACTATTGCACGAGGAGTTGTACCAAACAAAAGACCTCGCCAATGTAAATGTGGACAACTACCTCACTACACTCATTCGTGGGTTGGTAGATACCTATTCAGTAAACACAAAGATCAACCTCAACACCAACATCACCATTACTACCCTGGGGGTAGATACCCTAATACCTGTTGGACTGGTGGTTAACGAAATCATCTCTAACTCATTGAAACACGCCTTCAACGGAGTAGCCGAAGGGAATATTGATGTAACGCTAAAAGCGGTTGGAGAAAAGCAATATCAACTACAAATTAGCGATAACGGCAAAGGGTTTGATGCCGATTTCTCGTTAGAGCATTCTGAAACGCTGGGCATTGAATTGATCAAGACTTTGGTCGATCAATTGGACGGAACCCTGGAATTGCCCGAGGGAAAAGGGGTGGCTTACAATATCAACTTCCAAAACATCGACAAATAGTTTTATGGCTTAAAAAGCAATCCCGACACCTATTGTTGCCAATAAGGTCGGGATTAAAGTTTGTCAGTAGACTAAGAGGGTTCCGACTAACAAACGGAAAGGATTGGTTTCAAAGTTACTACTCCACAACACGAGGAATAGATGCTTTTGTTTGCACCTTACGGTACATTCCTTTCAGTAATTTCTTTCAATTCGTTTACGACAATTCTCTTAAAATGGTTGCATCTCTTTAAAAACTAAGTAATTGCAGCAACCGGATATGAATTCATCGTGTGTAGCATGTGGGTACGTATGCTACCCCAAAAAGGTTTCTTTTTAGCTGTAGTGATGTAAAAGAAGGGATAATGGATTATTGTGCCCCAGGCCCCATTTCTTCCATCTGCACTCCCGATTTGATTTGTACATTTTCATCAACGCCCGAAAGCACTTCGATGTTGATGCCATCGGAAAGGCCTACTTTTACTTGCTGCTTTTTAAATTGTTGAGCACTGGTTTCTACTTCAACAAAAACAGAGTCGCCTTCAAAAAGCAACAAACTTTCATGTATAGAAAGCACATCGTCTTTACGCTCTAATACAATATCGGCATTGGCGCTGTATCCTGCACGAATGAACTCAGTAGTGTCGTTCATGGCAAGCGCTGCGCGAATTTCGAACTGAATGGCGCCATCTACTGCTACTCCTTTAGGAGAAATGTATTCGAGCGTAGCATCGTATGTTTTGCTTTCTATGGCACCAATTTTAAGGATGAGTGCCATGCCCTGGCGAATTTTTCCCACCTCCGATTCATCCACATTTCCTTCAAAAATCATGTCGTTCATATCGGCTACAGTAGCAATGCTGGTACCGTCGTTAAAGGTATTGCTTTCAATCACCGAGTTGCCTTCTTTTATGGCTACGTTTAGCACCATGCCATCAATGGTAGATCGAATGAGGGTATTGGTAGATTTTCCCGAACGTTTTGTCACACCTTCTTTGATCAGCTGCAAGTTGGCTTCTGCCGATTCCAATTCTTCTTCGGCATTGCGCAATGCCAGTTCAAATTGTTGAAAGTCTACGTCAGCAATTACTCCTTGATCTTTCAGGTTTTTATTGCGCTTATAGTCTCGCTCTGCATTTTCATAGGCTATTCTAGCGCGATTCATACGGTTTTCCGCATTGTTCAAGGTCACCATATCGGGAATGATCTTCACCTTGGCAATGAGGTCTCCTTTTTTCACCACATCGCCTGCCTCCACATAAATTTCTTGCACAATGCCCGATACTTGTGGCTTGATTTCAATTTCTTTCCTCGGCACTACCGAGCCGGTGGCCACCGTTTTCTTAATGATGTCGGTTCGGAAGGGCGTTTCGGTAGTATAAATTACCGGTGCTTCCTGGTCTTTCGACCACAAGAAAAATAGGGTATATACAAACAACACCAACAATCCTCCAAACAATACAACCTTCAGTACAGTTTTCATTTCTTTTTCCTTTTAATCATTCACTTCGCAACGCATCAACAGTGCTTATGGCGGTAGCACGGTTGGCAGGAATTAATCCGGCCATGGCACCACTAACCACCAACACCACAATGGCAGTGAGTATTACACTTAGTTCAACAGTAGGGTTGGCAAAAAATTCGCCATCCATCCCCAAAGAGTTTAATCCTTCAATGATCCATACTCCCACTACCATTCCGGTGATTCCGGCCAGTAAAGTAAGCGTGATGGATTCCAATATTATTTGTCCTTTTACCGTCCACGGGCTGGCGCCAATGGCTCGTCGAATGCCAATTTCTTTGGTGCGTTCTTTCACCACCACCAGCATAATGTTCGATACTCCAATAACCCCGGCAATGAGGGTCATGATGCCCACAAACCAGGAAATGAAATTGATGCCGCTGAACACCATGTTCACTTCATGAAATTCTTCTTCTCCGTTGAAGCTTCCAAAAGCACGAGGATCGTCGGGGTGTACACTGTGCCGTTCGGCCAATACTTTGAGCGCTTCGGCCTGTACTTCGGAGGCTTTGTGTTTGGGGTCAATTAGCAGGGCAAACCAATGGATGTGGTTGTGGTCGTTGAATGCATTTTGGTAGGTGGTGAGGGGAATGATGATGGTTTGCTCATCGCGCTCGCGCATCTCGCCACTTTTATTGGAGCCAAATACGCCTACCACTTTAAAGTACACACCATTGATTTTGATGTGGTCGCCAATGGGGTCTTCCCCTTCTTCGAAAAGAATGCGTTTAGCCGATTCGCCCAGCACACATATTTTACGACTTTCTTCGAGGTCGAATTGATTGATGAAGCGTCCTTGTAGGGTTTTGTACAACTGAATTTTTTGAATGGCGGGGTAATCGCCCATCACGCTAAATGCCCCGGCTTTGCTTTTGCGGTTAACGTTGTTGCCGCCCCTATATCCTCCCAGTTGATTGCGGGGGCTCAGTGCTTCAATGCCAGCCACTTGCTGTTCGATAGCAACTACATCACTATTGTTCAATTCAAATCGTCGGCCGCGTTTAAACCCTTTGTATGGCATGGAGGTAGACTGTGTCCACATGAATGCTGAATTGGCTGCAAAACCCGCAAATTGTTGACGCACTCCATTTTCCATACCCGAGCCTGCACCCAACATAATGATGAGCATTAATACCCCCCACCCTACTCCAAAAGCAGTGAGTAGGGTTCTCAGCAAATTCTTTCTGAGCGTAGCGTATATTTCGTTCCAACTGTCGATGTCAAACATGCTATTCTTCTCTTAGTGCTACAATAGGACGAATGCGTGCGGCACGTACTGCTGGTACCAGCCCTGCAAACGTGCCTGCTACTACCAACAATACTGTAGCAGAAACAGCAATACCAATATTTACCGTAGGGTTTTGAAATGCCTCATTTTCCAGTGATCCTGAAACGCCCTCCAACAACCCTACACCGGTAACCATCCCTAAATATCCTGCTACTCCGGTAATTAAAATCGATTCCATCATTACCAAACTTACAATAGAAAAAGGAGTGGCGCCTAATGCTTTACGGATGCCTATTTCTTTGGTGCGTTCTTTCACTACAATCAACATAATATTGCTTACACCAACAATGCCTGCCACAATGGTCATGATGCCCATGATCCATGAGAATAAACGCATGGCGCCAATCACATTGGTGAATCGCGCAAATTCTTCGCTGTTGTTTCTTACCCGCATAGCACGTTCATCAGCCGGGTGAAAGGTATGGCGGTCCGACATGATGCCGTGTACTTTTTCGGCCAGCATCGAGCTTTGATCTACCGACATGTCGCCTACGGTAAACATCAAACGGTCGATACGATCGGCACCATTAAATACCATTTGCGCAGTACTGATGGGCACATAAACCGTTTTTTCCTCTCCCTCGCTACCTTCATCTTTAAATACGCCCACTACCTTAAACGGAATGCCGTTTACTTTTACATATTGCCCCAATACCTGTCCTCCATCTTTAAACAACTCTTGCTCTACCAGCCCTCCAATTACAATGACCTTACGCCTGTTTTCCAAATCCAACGGATTGAGAAAACGCCCCTCGGTGATGATGGTATTTTCGAGGTATTGATGATCGGGGTGCGCCCCACGTATGGTAAAGGTGCCTCCATTTATGCCATAGTTCACTACGCCCGACCATAGGGTATGCCGTGCGGTGATGTACTCTACTCCTGCTACTTCTTCGGAGAGGTAATCGTAATCGGCATTGCGCATTTGTATGCGTCGTCCGGGTTGTAATCCTTTGTAAGGCATCGCTGTTTGGCCAGAATGAATCCAGATGCTATTGATGGCATCGTCGTTGAAGGCACTTTGCATATAACTTTCTAAACCATTGCTTGCTCCCAGGAGCAGTATCAACATAAATATACCCCATGCTACACTGAACCCCGTCAGGATGGTACGCAACTTATTGTTCCTGATGGTGTTGTATATTTCGGTCCATTTATCAATGTCAAACATCGGCTCCTGCTTTAACCCAGTTGGCTGATTCAATCACACCGTCTTTCAATCGGATTACCCGATCGGTCATATCGGCAATGTCGTGCTCGTGGGTAACAATGATCACTGTAATGCCCAGGTCGTTGATTTCTTTCAACAGCTTCATTACATCGTACGATGTTTCTGTATCAAGAGCCCCGGTAGGTTCATCGGCTAAAATTACCTTGGGCTGCGATATTAAAGCTCTTGCAATGGCTACTCGTTGCTTTTGCCCACCCGAAAGTTCGTTGGGCATATGATCCGCCCAATCGGCCAACCCTACCTTATCCAGGTATTCCAGGGCCAGCTTATTGCGCTTCCTTCTGCTTATTTTTTGATAATACAGTGGCAGGGCTACATTTTCCTGGGCATTTTTAAACGATACCAGGTTAAACGATTGGAAAACAAACCCGAGAAATTTATTGCGGTATTGTGCTGCTTTTGTTTCGCTCAAATCTTTAATCAACGTGCCGTTGAGCCAATATTCTCCTTCATCGTAATTATCGAGAATACCAAGGATGTTGAGCAGGGTAGATTTTCCTGACCCAGACGATCCCATAATGGAAACCAGCTCGCCTTCCTTGATCTCCAAATCCACTCCTTTGAGCACATGCAGGTCGTTCTTACCCACATGGTAATACTTATGAATGTTGTTTACCTTGATCATAGTCCCTGAATCGATCACACTAATACACCTACAAAGATAGCATTACCCCCATCATCAATGGTCGAATTATGATAAGCGGTAGAAAAATCGTTTCAATTAAGCACTCTTGCACTGCTATCTATTGTTACCAAACCCCGTATAAAAACGACAATAATTCACTATTAATCAAGGCATTAATCTGATAAACAAGCTCCTTATTCTACTTTCAACTGTCACATTTTGCCCTTTTTTATCCTTAAACTTTCAATGCTGGCCTTGTATATTTAGATTGCAGATGGTGCAGGCATGCGAAATGGAGGAAAAAAACGTTATTAATAATAGCACATCTCCTGCTAAAAATAGCACGTATCCCCTGTAACATCCCACTAAAAACCAAACTGCAAATTATGGCTAAAAACTATGCTGCAACGCTTAAGATCGAATTGCTAGAAGAATGCAATGCCATGCTTAAGCATGCCCTTTCGGGTGGAAAAAAGGTTCCCGCTAAAGCGGTAATGGCATTTGAAATAATTGCTGAAAAAGAACAGGAAAACATCACTGCCGAAGATGTGCAAACAATGGCTGAAGTACACAATGTACTGTCGGGTATTGTGGCTCCCGCCAAACCCAGAACGCTATTGATTATGGAGCGCACCAAACAAAACAGTGGTTTTTGGAGCTTCCTGGGACCGGTTCCCTTGATTCGACAATTGGTGTTGGCCGCCATTTTCTCGATGGTGGCGTTGATTTGCCTGAGTATATTTCCACAGGTAGATGCCGAAACGCTACACAAAGGGTTGTTGAAGAACCAGGGGTGGAGCTTGCTGTTAAACTTATTGTTCCTCCTTTCTGCAGCCGGTGTTGGTGCTTCTTTCTCTGCCTTGTATAAAGCCAACGACTATGTGGCTGATGGCACTTTTGATCCTAAGTATCAAGCCTCGTATTGGGCGCGATTGGTTTTAGGACTCGTTGCAGGAATTTTAATGGCCGAATTGCTTCCTATTCCCGAACAGGCGCTCAAAAATGGAGAAGCTGGCGGGTTTATGCAAGAAGATTTATTCAAACCATTGATGGCCATTCTTGGAGGCTTCTCAGCAACAGCGGTATATCGTATCCTCAATATGTTGGTAGAAACGGTAGAATCGTTGGTGCGCGACAAAGCCAAAGGTGCCATTGCTGCCAACCAACGTGAAACACAAGCAAAATTTGCTGAGCAAGATGCACAAAACCGCATTGATATTGCTACCAAGTTGGCCGACATGAACCAACAACTTACCAGCTCAGGCGCATCGCCAGAAGTAATTACCCAAATGCAAAATATGATGAACGACTTATTACCCACTGCCGACAATCCATTTAAGGACAGTGCGTATGATTTTCAGAGCAATAAGCCAGAACCGAAACCGGAGCCGGCACCACAAACACCGAGCAACCAGTTTAGCAGTGGGTATACCGACACCAGTGCTACACCCGATAGCGGAGATGACGGAGGCGGTAACGCAGGGAATGTTGGTGGAACAGGAGGAACCGGAGGAACACCACTGCCTTAAAAACCAACCCATAGAAAAGCCTTTATCTTTTTTTGATGAAGGCTTTTTTCGTTGTACTTTTCTGATGTAAAATCAACATAATGAAACACTTAATCATTGCAGCCTTTTGCCTGCTGCTATGGAGTTGTGGAGGAAACGAAACACCTGAAACAAGCCAGGCTGCACCCACCCCAACCGAAACAGCTGCCCCAACCAGCAGCGCCAGTAGCTTTAACAACGACCAGGAAGTGTTGAGTCAGTTTTTCCCAGATGTTGAGGGTTTTACCTATAGGGGCGAAGGTACCTGCAAATTCATGGGATCAACCGACGACACCGAAATCCCCTTTTGCTCACGTACCTATTACGATGCTGATGGGGGAAAAATTAAAGTGACCATTAAAGATTATTCCATCAACAATGAAGGCGTAGAAAACTACATTCCGGCCAACAACAATCCCGACGATCAGGAAGGCATTTGGGAAGCCTTAACGGGTAGCAACCATCGAGGCTATGTGAAATACTACAACAACGGTGGCTCTACCAATTTAGATGTGCTTGTTGATGGTCGCTTTATGTTAAAAATGCTAGGATTGGAGCAACAAGGTATTGAAAACCTCAAGGCCATTTTCAACGCTATTCCTATCGATGATTTAGCGAGTTACTAAACAGGCTTACCTTCTTTGCGGTATTCTTTTTGAATGCCGATTTTAATGTTTTCGTGGGTAATGATGTTGGTGCCTTTACGCAATGCCATGAGCGAGCAATAACGCAGCACGTTAATAATAGCACCACCTGTAAGTTTATATTCTTGTGCTATTTCTTCCAGGTTAATGCCTTTTTCCAATACGCTTTTGTCGGAGAACGCATTTTCCCATAGCTTCAGTCGCTGCTCTGCCCCTGGTGCTGGCATAAAGATCATCGACTGAAATCTTCGTGCAAATGCTTCATCAAGGTTGCCCCGCAAGTTGGTGGCCAAAATAATGACCCCAGGAAAGTCTTCAATGCGTTGCAGCAAGTACGCCACTTCCTGGTTGGCATACCTGTCGTGTGCATCTTTGGTAGCAGTACGTTTGCCAAACAGGGCATCGGCCTCGTCGAAAAATAAGATCCAGTTTTTATTCTCAGCCTGATCAAACACTCCTGCCAGGTTCTTTTCTGTTTCACCAATGTATTTCGACACCACCATTGAAAGGTCGATGCGATACACATCCAACCCTGTTGCCTTGCCCAGCAAACAGGCCGTTAGTGTTTTTCCAGTACCCGGAGGGCCGTAAAATAAGCAACGGTAGCCCGGCTTAATCTTACTGCCCAATCCCCAATCTTCCATCAATGTTCTGCCGTGCTGTATCCATGCCCTCACCTCTCCTATTTCATCCATCACCCGTTCTTCAAATACCAGGTCGTCCCACTCCATTTGGGTAGTGATGCGCTTGGCCGGAAAATTCATACTATAATCGGGCTTATGGGTAGCTCCGGTGGTGAAGTAACTCAGGTATTCCTTGGTAACGGTAAGGGCTCCACTTAAGAAAGGTTCGTCGCTACTGCCCGATTCCATTTTTAAGATGTTATGCTTAAAAAAGAAATGATCGCTGTCGGTAAGGTATAACAGCGAAAACCGCTTGTCAAGGTCGGTGCCTCCAAGGATGAACATTACGGTTTCTCCAGTAGGTAAAAACCCACCGTGTTGGTTGCCCTTGATGCCTCCAAATTCAGTAAACCCCCTGTCGTAATTGGTGTTTTTGGTAAAAAACACATCCAGCAACTGAGGGCGAATATGAGGAGCCAATGCCAATACCAGCATCACGCGTTCCATAAAATTCATACGATAGTGGTTCACAATGCTGGCATAAACCGAATCATCTTCCTGCAAAGGCGGAGGAGTAACATCCATTACATCTTCGAATTCGCATTCCTGGCCGAAGTATATTTTCAACCGTACGTCTATAACCATGGTAAACCAGCTCAATTCACGCTCCAGCGTGGTGGCATTGGTTGTTAGTGGATCTATCGCCATTCTACAAACATTGTTTTTGCCATCCATGCCATCTTAATGGTAGTGATCCCCCAGGGGAGCTTGTCCATTAACATGTCGAACGACTTTTGTTCAACTTGAAGTTGCCATGCCTCTTCTGTATCAATGAGTTTGCCATCGCGTTGCAACCACGATTGGCGAAACCCTTCTACAGTAGAGTTCTTTATTACCTCCCAATTTTGGATCACTCCTTTCAAAAGGCTTTCCGACACTTCTTTTTCTTGATCAGTTAAGGTGATGCCCAATTCCAACGGTTTGGCTTGTTGCACACCGCACAATGCCTTGTTGAGTACCAGGTGGTATTCGGGCGCGGTGGAGTTCCCAGTAGCCAGGTATTGCAACAAATGAACTGCCCGGTAAGCGGCTTTTTCGTTCACAAAACGATTGCCTTGCACCAATTCCAACTGTTGGAAGTAACGGGTTAAAAAGGGCCAGATCAAAATGATTCCGGCATTGTGTACATAAATAGGTTCTTTTTGCACTTCGGGCACTTCTTCCTCATCAAATTTCCAATTGCTTTTTTCTGTGGCAGATGGTGCCGCATCTTTTAAGGTGTCGGAGATACGGTCTTGCTGCGATTTCTTGCTGGTTGCTTTTTCTTCTTGTGCACCAATTTCTTTTTGCAACCGAATGATTAGTAGTGGCAATTCAGAGCGCAACTCTTTGGAAACATCTTTTAGCGTTTCCAGGGCATTGTGTACCAACAATTGATACAAGGTAGCCTCGCGAGCGGCTAGAAACCCTAATAACCCTTTCAAGAATTCAATGGGCTTACTGAATCGCTCTTTGGGGTTGACCAAAAATTGCAAGAGGTATTCTTGTACGTATCGAAGTATTTTGGGGAATCGTGCACCAAATAAGCGTTCAAACAATACCCATATATCGGCCATCAGTGATGGAAGGTAGGCATGCGATTGTTCCATCAAGGTAGAAATCACCCGATTAACGGTAGTGCTTTCTAACTGGTAAACCATTCTTTTTCGAATGGAGTCGTAGGTTCCTACCTGTTGCATCAAAGCTTTTATATCGCCCGGTTGCTGCTCCAGCAATTGCAATACCAGGGCATCCATGTCTTCATTGGTAAGTTTAGTCCAATCGGGCAGCTGGCCATAATACAAGAATTGGAGCAATAAATCGATGTCTGATTTTTCCTCAATCATCAACTCTTCTGGTGTCTCAATATCGGTGGCTTCCGGTGTTGGTGCCGATGGTGTTGCTGTGTCTTTGGCAGTAGTAGTTTCTTTGGCAGTAGTAGTTTCTTTGGCAGCAGCGTCTTCTTTTTCATCTGCTGCTACCGGATCATTCAGCACAGCCGATGCATCTTGCAGTACGCTGGCAATTTTATTGGTTCCAGTGGTGTTTTCTTGCTTACCCAACGCTTCAAACAACTGCTCGAATTGCTGTTGTTCAGCAGTTGGTAAAGTGGCCACTACCGTTTCGAGGTAAGTGCGTAAAGTAGCCAACGACACTTTGTATTTTGTGGCCAACTGAGTTAGGGTGCTTCCCAGTAATGCCGGCCATTGAAATGGCGTTTTCTCTCCTAAAAGGTAGGACAACATTGCATCGTATAGTGCTTTTTCAAATGCTTGTTCAGAAGCTGCAAATGTGTGTTGTTCTTGTACTTTTTTCCATCCACTTACAAACCATGTTACGGTGGTTACAGCAGTTGTGGAAGCAGGCAAAAGGAGTTTTACCAATTGCTGCAAGGTAGTGGTAGCAAACTGCTTCACAATGCGCAACAACACTTTTCGCTGACCGCCAATTCGACGAACCATAATTGCCACATCATCCGGAGCTTCCTGCAACAGAGTGAGCAACAATTGCTCCATGCTTTCATGCTCGTAGCTGCGACCTGCCCACCATGGAACACTTCCAAATTCAAGGAAGAAGGCCAACACATCTTTTTGCGATACGTGGGTAGCTTCATCTTCCTCCACTTCCATCAGTTCTTCTTCAACAGTGATCTCTTTTGCTGGCGAATCACCTTCCTCCTCTTCTTCTAATTCTTTGATGATGGTTGGCAAGTTAGTGGTGGCACTTTTAGCAACTGTCAGCTGTTTAGCAACCGTTCCGAAATAGTGCAATACTTCTATATAGACAAGGTTGTAGCGTGCTGCCAATTGGCGCAACGAGCTTGCTACAAAGGCCTTGGTATTGAAATACGAACCTTTCTCTACCAACAAATAGGTAAGCACGAATTCCCACATGGCCTGTTTAAACTCTTCCTGGCCGGCTTTTACCAACGGCTGTTTGCGATGCACTTTTTTTACGTTGGTGACATACTCTATTACAAACTCGGCATTGGCAGGTTCGAGTAAACGCACCAGAGAATGAATGTTTTTTTCTGAGAATTGCAGCACTATTCTTCTTCGTACAACTGCTTTCTTCCCAATTGTTTTAATGGCCAGGGCAAAATCCTCTTTCGAAACTTTGATCACCTCTTCCATCAACAATCGGATAGACGTTTTGCTGTACTGTTCTGCCCACCACGGAAAGCTTCCATAGGTTAAGAAATGTAGCAATACATCGCTCTTCACCACCGGCTCAATGGGCCTCCCTTCTTTATCGTATGCAATTACTTTCCCGTCTTTCAGGTATTGTTGTGCGCGTTGCTGGTCTATTTCTTCTTCGCGTAAGTCTCGAATAAGCGATGGCAAAGAGCTTTTAAAAGCAATGGATGATGATGCATGCACCGATGCTTCAAGCATCACTAACACCTCAGCATAAGCCATGTTGTAGTGAGCTGCCATTTGCACTATGGTGCTTTTCACAAACGACCTGGTATTGAAATACGACCCTCTTTCGTTGAGGATATAGGTAAGGATAAATTCCCACTTTATCTTTTTGAAATCGCTGGCACTGGCTGTTACAATGGGTTCTTCCTCATGTGTTTGCTGAAGGTCTTCGGCATAATCGATGATGAATTGCGCTTCTTCAGGTTCGAGAATACGTACCAATGCAATGATTAAGCTTTCTTGAAACTGATAAACAATGCGTTGACGTACTGCTGCATTTTTACCAATGTTTCGAATCATGGTATTGACCTCCCGGGCAGCTGTACGAATTAAGTGTTCAAACAACTGTTCCAACGAAAATTGGCTATCGCGTTGTGCTTTCCAGGGCAGGGTGCCTGTTAACAGGTATTGACGCAACAACTCTAATTGCGATTGCTGCAAGGGTACCTTACGGTTGTTGGTATCGGGGTGATCTTGTATTCGGCGTAGCCGTTGTTTAAGTGTTTCTATTAATTGCTCTGTCACCTTTTCTACCAGGTCGTCTTCGAGGTAGTTGTAACGCACATCACCAACATCAATTTCAAGGGTACCCAATTGCACCACTTCTTCTTCGCTGATAAGGTCGGAAAACAATGCTTCCATCTCACGCATGAGTCGGTTGTTGTAAATGCTGCTGATTTTATTTTGCAGCTCATATCCTTTGGAAGAGTTAAAGTGTAGATCGAATACCTGGCGTTGAATGATATGTTGTTGATCAGTCATTATCGTCAAGCACTTCGGGCTTCATGTTGTTTTGCTGCATAAACCGATAGGTCATCAATTCATCAGCCAGGGCATACGATAATCCATTGAGTTGATCAGGGTTGTAATCAGGCGAAGTTTTTACACTCAGCCACTTCTTGTATAACTCTTCAAAGTCTTTCATCTCAAATACATTCAACCAAATAAAGCTGAGATGTATATGTGCTGCTGCATTCGCCCGAAAAACATGCTCTACCATTTTTTTAAATGCATTGTCTTTGAAGCGTGCGGGCCACGCAGGTAAGATTACACTGGCCTTGAAGGTGTAGAAGTTATTGTCTTTATAGTATGCCGGAAAGTAATCCAACTCGGCCAATTGCTCATTCTCCAATGCTTCAAAATGCTCAAAGAAATGAATCAACCGATCCAATTCTGCTTTGGCCTCCGGGCTTTCTGGTGAACCAAAGTAGTGCATGCTTTTTGCCAGTGGTTTACCATTATCGCACAGCACCAGGTAGTACCCTTTTTCAGGTTCCATTTCATAATGGTAATACTCGGGAGCTACCGCGATGCATTTAACACGATGAATTACCGCTTGCATATCTCCGGGATCATACACATCAATACTCATCAAACACAATTCGTAATTGCTGTCTAAAAACTTAAAGCCGCGCTTTTCTGTTTTGCGGTCGGGACGAAGCAATACATGTTCAATGATGTGGAAGCCTTCACTTTCAATGTTCAACCGTTTGATGTGGGGTACCAATTGCCGCACAATGTCTTTGGCCTCTTCTTCCGAAGCATACCCACCAATCTTTCGCCAATTTTGTTGTCCATCCGGTCGATATACTACAAGGTATTCACAAGGGTCGTTAGGGTTTAACCCCACTTTATAATTGTATTTATCAAATCCTCCTTCTAGTAGGTCTTCGTCGATAACAATGTTTGCAATCAAATTATGGTCGCATTCATCTTCGGCAATGTCGGTTCTCCCAATGTCGAGCACTACCCCAAAGCTGTTGTCTATTTCATCGTCGCTCAATTCCGAGAACAATGGACTTACATATCCGCCCCCTTCATTTACTGCGCTGTTTTTCTTTAAATGGATGTTTTCGTTGTACACTACATCGGCCAACGATTTCCGACGCACTTTGTAGGTTTTGGTATAATCATTAATATCGAGCAAGATGCTCACCCTTCGTGCCAGGCCAGATACATTCTCGGTATTCCACGATTCGGCAGAATAATCGAATGCATGTCCTCTTAGTCTACTCAACTGATCGTTGGTGCGAAGAAACTCCATTTTGTTGTTGAGGAGTTGGTGAGAGAATTCCCGATCGGTATAATACTTATTGAATCGAGACAGGGTATAACGAGGTACACGCTCGCTAAATCGTGCCAACAGATGATCTAAGAAACGGTGTCGACGCTCCGCATAATCATCCTGAGTCCTCATGATTTTCCCCAGTCCTTCGAAATAGCTGTTGCGGTCGTCGTCGCGGTAATTTTTCCATTTATCGGTTTCGCGTACTTTATCGTAATTCACATCGCGATAGCCTTCCCCTTTCAACAGCCGTGCTATATCAACACCAGTCATAGCAATGGCAGTGCCCTTATCAAATGGCTGGTATTCTCCTCCAATGGAGTAAAGCATAGCAGGGTTAAGCGTAGGCGTTAGTTCCTGGATGTTTTTGAACAATGGATTAACATCGGGAACCGAATATAACGGCTGATAAAAATACGTGCGATCGATGGTTTTTACTGTGGAAAACAAATCTTTCGCATGTGCCAATTGCGATAAATAATTGGCCAGTACTTGTTCGAAAAACAATAAATAACCTTTCAGTTGCCTGGCTTGTGCTTTTCTTCTGTTACTGCCAATTTGAGGAATTCCTACGGGACCAATGCCATATACTCTTGGAAAACCATTTTGAATTGAGTAATAGGTCTCCAATTGTTTGTTTGCACCTTTCTCTGGCACCACGTCGTTAAACCGGGCCAGCGACTTGCGGTAGTTTTTTTGAAACTCCGCTGTTTTATACTGGGTGCGTAATCCAAAAAACTTTTGCTTGGTTTTATCGAAGTTAAGGGAGTGGCGAATGTTTCCTTTGTAGAACTTCACCTGGTTGGCTTCATCTAACGATCGCTTGATTTTTGGAATCTTAAATTCTTTGGCATTGTTGATATCAGGGCTAAGAGAAAACTGACGCACACTCTCTACCCCATCAATGTCCAAAATAATTTTGATGAGTTTGGATTCATAAATCTTATCGGGTTTATCGCGCAGCTCATCGTTTTTAATGAATCCGTTGCTCAATTCGGGGCCTTCAAAAATATAATTGATGGGTACCCCTTCATCCATCATGTGTTTGAGGGAATAAAAATTGATGGGCCGCGAAAAGTAATTTTCCAATTCAAACAGCATGTATGCCATCACGGTATCTACATTCGCATCGTCGTGAATTTCAATCTCAGCAACAATGTCCAACTCTACCGTGTCAAGGGCTTTGATGACATGAAAATCTTCGCAGAGGTTCCGGTGGCCGTTCAACACCTTCCGGGTGTTTTCAATCACCTTAACAATTTTCTTTTCCTTGTCGGCTCCTTTTAAACGTTGAATGTCATCACTCAATTCCAACTCCACCTGGTACAACCCATTGACTTCATCATCGCCCATTTCATCGAGCGGACGCAATGGTTCTACCCATGCATTTTTGATGTCTTTTCCCGAAGCATCGATGATCAGTTTTCGGTAATCCATAATGGTTACCGGATGGCAGGGTAAAATTTGCCCTGGAGTGTATAAAGTGGTATCGCGTTCATCCACTTCTTCATCCGTCCAAAGTATGTTTTGTAACTCGTTCTCGGTACGGTACCCCAAATCGGTCATGGCATAGCACAACTGCTCCAGAATGGTTACCCCTGGATCGTGCTCATTGTAATCGGTCCATACATCGCCTGCCAATTCTTGCACATAAGCCACCCCTTCCTTGCGCAAACGATCAAAGTCGAGCGTAGGAAATTCTTGCTCTTTTTTCGATATGGTAATCGGATCAGCCATTGTTATTAGGCATCTTTGCCCTCGTTATTCATGTTTTTTAATAGGTTTTCACTCGACGATAACTGTTCGTTCGCCTGTCGATTAATTTTACCTATCACTTCGTATACTTCCGAAAAAGGCATTCGTCCTAGTGCTTGAAGTATGGTGTTTACCTCATCAATAGTGAGGGTTAGTTGTAGTTCTTTGGTATCACTCATCGCTTTCTTTATGTTTTACTGGAATGCCAAAATCTTCATCACTCCATAGTTTACTTACATAGAATTGAATGTTTACACCATCTCCATAATTCCTTTTGGTGCGTACCTGTAAACTGTAATCGTAAGTAGAACCTTGCCAGCGTACAGTAATTTTATTGCGCCATGCGCCAAAACGCGACTGCGTTTTTCGAATGGATCGACACTGCTTTTTTCCAAAGGTGTTGACTGCAGTAGCATAGGTAAGCCCATACATTCCCTCACCTTTCTTTCCCGCCTTGGCAATAAGCTCGAAAGCATTGCAACCACTGAGGTCAGGAATAATGGTTTGCCATTGTCCGTTGGCGGGTACTTCTCCGGTGAGAAAGGTACCAATACGACCATCAACCCCAAGGTATCCGTTTACATGCAGTTTATGTTGTGGGTCGTTGGTGCCAATACCAACATTTCCACCAGCCTGTATGTATAGCCTTGTTTCATCGCTTTCCTCTCCCGGCTCCGTAAAGTTCAGCCCTTGTTTTTTCTCTTCCTTTCCCAACTGTATCGACCACAGCGGATTATCGGCAATACTCTTGTAAAAACTGGCAAGCTTAATGGAGGTACCTTCTGGCGATAACATTAACCCATTGGACTCGTCTTTTGAAAAGCCATCTTCTACCTTGTTAACAGTAGAATCAATCAATTTAGCAAAACTCCCCTCGGTGGGTCGGTTGCCATTGCTGAAGAGGTTCTTCAACGTTCCCCTATTCAGCGGATGCGATGTTTGAATATCGTTTTGCTCTTCTGCCATGATGCATTTGTTTTACATGTTATTTTTTGGTGATGCCACCAGCTGTAGCGCGGGTCATTATCGACCCTACGTTACGAATCTTTTCTTTTTTCTGTACAATTAAATCTTCTCCTATCAGCATGTTTTCAATTCTTCGAGGCTCAGGAGCCAATTCTTCTTCCTCTTCCAAAATCTCAATGTCGTGATGAGGGGTTGACACCAATACCGACCAGGCATGCCCAGCCTTCAATTCAAGGTCTTCCTGGTGCTTTACCAGTTCATCGTCTTCATTCACCGTCCATGCTGTATCGGTTAATGAGTAAAGACGATCCACCTCAGTAATTTTTAACACCGAGAACCCGGTAATGAATTCCACATAATCCTGGCTTTCTACAAAGCCTAACAAGTCTGAACGACGCACACTTGCTCCCAGCTTCACATCATTCACATCATCAAACAACCAGGGCGACAAGTAACGTTTAATGTCGTCGCTAAGTTTTTGAATGTAATATCCATTGTTAGCACCTTGTATAAAGCGCACTTTACAAATCACTTTAATTTGTTCGTAGAATGGATTGCGCACGGTAACCTTCACGAAAGGAGAAACAAACTGTTTCATGTAATCGCGAATGGCAGATAGCGTGGTGGTTGGTGCTTTAGGCTCCAAACGGTCGATGGAATCTTTATTCGTTACATCCGGGATGACTACCAATACTACTGTTCCTGGAGCAATGGATTTTTCTTCGCTATTTGGAGTAAGGCATTTTACTTTATAGATGGAAGGGAACTTTTCCAATACAAGACGTTCGTAATCCCATCCTACAATGCCCCTCTTTTTATGTCGTAAGCGTTCGCTGATGCGTGCATACATGCGCACAGAAGATTCTTTGCCGCGCCCCGAAAACGACTCTAACGGTTGGGTAACGGTAGCGATTTGAGGTACATCGTCGATGAAACTGCTGATTGAACCGGCCGGCAATGGGTTAACCAAATGGCTGTAATCGTTATTCCCATTGTTTTTCCATTTTGCTGTTACCGCCTGCGTTTTCACATCAATGATTCTCGATGCCAACTTTGCACCACTGGGCACCATGGCTTTTATCCAATACAGGTCGGCCGACATAATGGTATTGTTCTTTGAAATATCGCCAGGAATTTCGAGGGTAATGATCCCCGATTTGATGAAGCGCCCGGTAGTATCTTTTAAAATGTTGTCGCTTTTAAAGGTCACCCAATTGTTGTCTACTAAATAGCTCCACTCTACCGCAGGTTCTATCTGCTGATCGTTTTTGCCCGATCCTTCTGAAAGGTGGAACAACATGGTTAATGTTTCAGGCGCATTTAGGTTTTCTAGCCCAATGTATAAGTTGCCTTCTTCATCGTATTGAGGCAATAGTCGTTTATCTACCAGGGTAGATTTAGGGTATACTTCGCGGTGTCCAAAAGGATGTATATGAATGAATTCTCCTACTTCAATTTTTTTCTGCTCATCGTCGCGGGTAGCAATATCCATCACTACGCTGGCCGAATAATTGAGGGTAAACTCTTTGATGGTTGGCGTATAGGGCGAATTGGGTGTAGGTACAGGATCTTCCTTAGATTTCCTGGCTATAATCTCTGTATTCTTTATGATGGAATCAGACAGCAGTTGTGGGTACTCGTTGTGGCCAAATGCCACCGAAGGATTAGAGAGTTCCATCTTCATGAACCCTGTCTTTGTGGCAGGGCCAAACTCCAATGGCTCTTCGGAAGGCACGTAGTAATTGATCGGCTTCCTAATTTTTTTCAGGTCAATGCCTGTTATTGTCTTTTCGGCATCCAATACATTGTAACGCTTTTCCTCTGTATTGGTAGAGGTGTTAAACAGCTTGAACATTTGTTGATTGGCTGTAGAGGGTTTCCATTTCCCCCGGTTCAAGGTACTTAGCTTCACCTCAAAAGAATCGTTGGTAATGCCCATGTTGTAAGCCTCATAATAGGCCTCAAATCCATTTTCCACACCAGGCAAGTCCTGCCATTCAATGTTAAATTGCAGCGACGACAGTTCTTTCTGAAAGACTTCTTCGCTGCCTACCAGCATGTACGATCCCATGGTAGGTATCGGCCCAAATGGCTGAAATGGTTGTGAAGGATCGAGTTTACCAACATTACTGTATAGCACCAGGTCTTTCATGCCTTCTACCTCTACATCAATCAATACTTTCTCAATGCGTTGATATTCGAGCAATGAATACACAAACATGCGAGCATGCGGGTTGAGTATCATTTGCAATACCGGCCATTTCGTTTCGTAGTTGGTGCCATGCAAATCAACCGAGTAGGGCACAAAAGCAGGGTCGGTATTTTCGAGCTGGAAGGTGAGGTGAATGGCTTTTGTACTACGGTCTAAACGAACGGCATAATGGGTCATTTCCATCCAACCTTCAGCAGCAGTAATGTTGATGTTAAAGGCTTCTGAAAAAGTGGTATACAATACATTCCCAAATGAGCGATGCTCTTCTTTTGCAATGTCTTGCAACTGTCCCAGCAAAAGATCGAAGTCCTTGTTGTTCACTTCGAACACTACATCAATGGTACGATCGCCTTCCGACAACTGCAATACCGGAGAGGTAATTGCAAACCCTACAGCTGCATCGCGCATGGTACGCTCACTATCGCCTATCTCGAATTGATCTTCACCAAACGTTGGCCATCCCTTATTCACTTGAGTGGTGGTACCATCTATATCAGCTTCCGACGAAGCGTATATGTTGGTGACATAATTGAATACCTCGTTGGGGTATACCAATTTGTTTCGTGCCGAAAAAACTGTTCTTAAATTGGCAATGCGTGCCTGGTTCACCACCAGGTCGTGCTCGGTGATGTAAGCCAGGTCTTCCCCTGCTTCATCTTTTCCCCCCAACAAGCTTGAACCCGCTGGCACCAGATGATTTTCAAATCCTTCTACCAACTCAAAGGTAAGGTATACCTGATCGGCTACCGGCGCCTTGGGTTGCTGCTTCAACACCTTCTGATAGTAATATTCGAGGTGCCTTTGTGTAAGGGTATTAAGGTGGTTTTGAGAATGCCTGAACAGCTTAATAAATGCCATGTACAATGCCACATGAGCCGGATGATCCTGACGCTCAGTAAGCGACTCTTCCAGGTGTACCGAAGAAGCATCTACAATGAATGAAAGGGTGTCTAAAAACGCAAAGTAAGTTCCACGCACTTTATAAAAAGCACTGATCAGTCGATCGAATTCCGTATCTCCGGTGAGAATAGGAATGGGTTGTACATCTTCCAATTGCCAAATGCTATTGAAATGGTCGTAATCTTGCTGTAAGATGTCGGGATAATAATCTTCAAAGCCCAATGCATAGGCCTTTTGCTTTTGCAATGCCTCACGCAATCGAGTGGTAATGGCATTGAACAACTCTTTGAATAAGGTGGAGGCATTCTTATTGTTCTTTGGCGAATGGGTATACCAAAAATCCACATCACCTGCAGCTTTCCGAATAAGGGCATCGAATGCTTTGAGTTGCGCTATTTTTGTTTCGTTGTTTCCTTTAAAAAATGCGGTACTAATGGCGTTGTAGGTGGCGGTAATATCATCGATGCTGGTTTCATTGATGAGCACCAACAATACACTTTCATCTTTCGCAAAAAAGTCGACCCATTTACCAATTACCGGTTGGTTATCGGCATTGTAGTAGTTAATGAGTTCAGCAAACTGAAAGGCAAATACAACAGCATCGTTAAAGTTGCGTTCGTCTACTTTCACAAAGTCGGGATGCAACGCTGGCAATAGGCGTCGGGATTGACTTGCGCCATCGTTGAAATTACGCTGTATTTTAGTATCGCTAACGCTCATTTATTGCCGTGATATATCAGGAATATTGGTTCCTTCTTGTAAGTAGAAAGGATATACGATGTTACTTCTTGTATTGGTAATGATAATGGTGTAGTCAATGGTGATGTACATGATTCCTTCCAGCGCTTCTGTTCCTTCTATTTTTACTTTGTTAAGAGTAATGCGTGGTTCATAGTTCAATATCGCTGTGGTGATCAAATCTTTGATGAAAGTGGTTAATGTATTGTCCAACTCTTCAAAGATGTACTTGTTCAAATCGCAACCGTACTCCGGCACCATAATGCGCTCACCAGGTACTGTTCCCAATAAGATGTTTAAGCTTTCCTGAATATCGTTGTCTTCTTCTACCATGCTTACTTCGCACGAAGATTCTTCGAATTCGGGAGGGAAAGCCCAACCTTTACCAAGAAATGATTTGTTTGCCATACTTAACTTATTAACCTCCTATCATTACAGTGGGGAGTCCCAATACTATTGCGCCACCATGTGCACAGGTATCGCCCATGCGTGCGGCAGGTTTTCCTCCAATCATTACCGTGGCCGAGCCTTTGGCAATGGAATCGGGTGGTCCTACACAAACACAGGTGTCGCCAATTACTGCGGCAGGCATTTTACCGATCAATACGGTAGGCACACATGGTCCTGCTATTGGTCCTCCTACATGAGGCACTACCCCTGTTACCATGGGGCAGGTGTGCATGTCTGTTAATCGTGCTGCTGGTGGCATCTTTCTAGTTATTTAATGCGTTAATTAATCATTACCATGGCACCTTTTACAGTGGTTTGACCCGAAGCAGATAACTCAGCAGTAGCATTTCCTTTAGCGGTAAATCCTACTTTTGCTGTGTTTTGCACGTTCAAGCCATCCACCTTCACATCTTGCTTCGATGAAACGGTAATGGCACCAACGGCAGTCATGTCAATCTTGCCCTTGGCATTAATTTTTATGTCTTTCGGACTGTCCATGGTAATGCCCTTGGTGTCCAGTACTATTTTGTTTTTTGTTTGATCATTAATGGTAATCGACTTGCCTTTGTCGCTGATAATAATTTGATTTTTGGCCGGTGTCCATATGTCAATGATCTTGTCGACATCGTTGAACTCAATTTTCATTTTTGTTTTTGTAACAATGGCCTTGTACGTATTCTTTTTATCAGGTGTATAAGGTGGTTTATGTTTGGCATTGCTGCTGTACAACGAACCAAGAATTACCGGATAGCGCGGGTCGTCGTTGAGGTAGCCAATGACCACCTCATCCCCTACTTCGGGAATGAAGTAAACACCAAATTCTTTGGAGGCGTATATGCTTGCCAGTCGTGCCCAAATGCCTTTGCTATCGTCTTGCATTACCGGGGTGGTAACCAGTATTCGTGTTTCTCCATCCGGGTCTTTGTCAATTTGTTTAACCACTGCATTTTGCAGCCCCTGGATGCCGGGAAGTTGTCCGGCATTGAGTGGTGCTTCAATCTTACGATTGCTGGAAAACCATTCGTCGGAGAGTCCAAAGGTGATTTCAGTAAACCAGTTTCCTTCGCCTATTTCGTGGCGTATTCCTGATACAAACACGTTGCCGTTAAAGCGCTTCCCTACTCCACCTACTTCTATTACTTTTCCCGGCTTAGCCAGGTCGCTGCCCTGGAATTTTGCTGTTCCTCGAATGCGCGACAGCCACGATTTTTGAATTTGAGCATCTGCCCAATCCTTGAGCGAGGTATCGTCCATGGGCACAGTAGAGTGCAAGTCATATTTTTTCACTCCCATTACTTTAGAGAGTTTGGCAGAATCGAGGTCGCCTTGCTTGTTTACTTTTGGTTTAGAGCTCGTTTTCTTTTTCAGCTTCTGGGTTTTCATGTCCCAGGCACTGGTTTGTACCGATGATGCAGGCAGTTGTGTTTCTGAATCGAGATCGGCATCAAATTCAATCAGGTCATCACCGTAGCTTACCGACAATACAGCACTGCCGGTCACTTCTGGTTTTTTAACGGTTACTTTACCGTCGTCTACAATTACGATTTGTCCGTTTACTTCAGCTCGGAGCAGAATAAAGTCCCAATCGGTAGCATAGTACTGGTAAATTTCTTTTTGTTTCGACTTGGTGGCTTCTACGTCTTTCGACAAACCATAGGTGCCGATAATTTTGCCGATTACATCGCTGTCTTTCACCCCTTTTTTGGCGTCGCCATAATACATATTTTTGCGATCTACGGTGGCTTTTACCGCTTTGTCTTTACACTCAATAGTGAGGTATGATTTTTCTTTGCGGGCTTTAATGCTGTGTTTAACAATGATGCCTTTAAAGATGGTTTTGTCTTTCGAATGGTATCCCGCTTTGATCTCTACTTCTGTGCCCGGCGCAAAGCTGGCCTTATTGCTAATGGGGAAGTCAGCCTTAGCAGGTACGCCATCCACAATGACCACTTTAGCCATGGGGATTTTATTGACTTCTTTTTCTACCTCAATAGAATACACCTGGCATTCGGCATCCAGTTCTTTACCTTTTACCAATACCTTAAAAGAAACCAGGTCAGTATCTTTTGTTACGGGAGAAGGTGCTGCCATCTATTGATCTTTTAACGGTGGAAAATAAACCTGATCGCCAGGTTTTAAATTTCTAAAATCGGCCAGGTTATTGCTTTCAGCCACTTCCATGTAATAAGCGCTATCGCCATAAATTTGATAGCACATGAGTGGAAGGGTATCGCCTGCTCTTACGGTTCTTACGTGGGTAAGATCGGGCGATGATTTACCTGCTTCTTTTGCCGTGGTGGCTGGGTCTGCAAACTCTTCGAAAGTGGTATCTACTTCAGCACGAATGGGAGTACCATCGGGCTTGAACAACACGTATTTGATCGAAAGGTTGGTAAGCCTGCCTTTAAATAAAAAAGCACCCCAACTCAACTTAAGGTAGTTTGGGCTATGAATGTTGCCATTGTAATCGTACACGAGGTCTTTGAATTTCTTCAACTCCCCCATGAGGTCGGTGCTTGCTCCTGGAATAACGCCGGTAGCATCAAATATAAATTTGAAGCTCACTTTTTCGGGCGATACCTTCGAAAAGCTTGCCGATGTTCCTGCCGACCCAATCCCTGTATCACGATTAAAGTCGATGGTGTAATCCATCGAGTAATCTTCGGGGTTGAGGTGCACCGAATAAGGTTGACCATACTGCCCGGTATAGTTGGGCTTTTCGTAGGCCGTGATTTTCATCTTCTCCAGTTTTCCCGGGCTTAACGATGACATTATCTTCTATCCTTTTTGTTCAACATATCCTTCATCTTGTCAACACATTCGTCAACAATGTCCTTCTTCAAGTTGGCCAGGTCGGTACTGCTGATTTGCTGCCCTTTTTTTTGGGCATTCTCATCCAATACGTTGGCTCGTATTACCAGTTCTCTTACCTCTAAAGGCATGGCATCTGTTTTTGTGTGCTTAAAGCACGCGTACGAAATAGTTGTAGTTGAACTCCATGGTTTCTATAGCAGCTTCATTTTTCATCGAGTCGAAACTCGATACTTCCCACTTGGTCGGCCATGCGTTCACAATGTTCCATGTTCGTTTGGGCAAACCATATTCATCCAGTAATGATACCAGCATGTCTTTGGGTTCAATGGCTTTCGAAAAATCTGATTCCGTTGTTTGCCTCACCCAATATCCCAACTGTGAATTCAAGGAGATCAAGCCTCGCTTTAATACCAGCTTGTTTTTAGATCCGGAAGCGATGGGGAGTTGGTGTTTAAACCGATTCTCCCCACCTTCCGCTTGATCTTTAGTGGTAATTTCTTGCGAAAGACCTGATACTTCCTGAAATGCAAAATCATTGGGATGAATAATGCCACTAATACCCACGATAAAATAAAAGCTTACCGGTGGGTAATAGTCATTCAGGTAGCTGAGCATTATTAACCGTTAGAAATGGTCAACCCTTCATGGGCAATTTCAATGGTTTCTACTGCTACTTCATTACCGTCTGATTTCAAATCAGTACCAGTAATTTTGGTAGGCCACGCATTTTCTAACACCCAGGTCATGGTGGGCGCACCCGACTCGTCTAACAACTTAATGGTAACGGGAATACGCTCGATGGTATTCATCTTAATTTTTGCGTACCAATCCCAGAAACCATTGTCGTTTACAAATGTTCCACGTTTCATGGTAACATTGCTCGACTTGGTGATGCCCGGCATTTTAATGGTTGAAAATTTAGGGCTGTTGCCGTGTCGGTATTCTACAGGTTGTGCTTCTGTATCTAATCCTGATACTTCCTGAAATGCGATATCTTTTTGATCGCCCCAGTCTACTGAAAAGTAAAACTTGGGTAGGGGCCAATTATGATCTTGAACTTCTCCTGCCATAACTATATGGTTTTAAATAGGTTTTTAATTAGTGGTTAATTATGATTTTTGCATTTGCTGCTGGAACGTGATTTCGATGAACTCAGCAGGACGAGATACCGCTACTAATACAGTAACTCTCATAATGCCATCAAGGATATCATTTGCAGTCATGGTGCTACCTAATCCTACCGATACCGAAAATGCATCGTCGGGTGAAGCACCTACCAACGCGCCTGATTTCCATTGGCTGGTAAGGAAATTATAGATCATCGATTTCACCGACACCCAGGTGTTGGCATCGTTGGGCTCAAATACATAAGCTTTAGCCGCCGACTTGATGGATTGCTCGATCATGATCATGGTTCTACGAACGTTGATGTAACGCCAATCCTGGCTATTGCCATCCAATGTTCTAGCTCCCCAAACCAGGGTGCCCTGACCGATGAATGAACGAATGGCATTTACAGACTTACCTGCCAATGTTACGTTCAAGTCTTGCTGGTCGTAGTGGGTAATGTTTACTGCTGGAGAAATTACCGAAGATACACTCACGTTTGCAGGTGCTTTGTGTACCCCTCTGGTGTTATCTACCATGGTATAAATTCCAGCCATTGCAGCGGCAGGAGGAAGTAGGTTCATTTTGGACCTTACTTCTTTCAATACTACATTGAATACCGGGCTCACCGCGATCAACGTTTTGTTCAATTTAGCTACGTCTTCGTCGCTTGTTGCTGTAGCCAACTCGTTTACTGCATTAATCAAGTCGTCTTGTTGCCCATCAGGAGCATCAGGAAGTGGTGTAGTGCCATCGCCCAACTCGTCTCTTAAAACGGTTTGCAACTCGCCAATGCTCGATACATTTTGGAAGCTGATTTCATTTTCTGGTACGATGGTGGTTTCCAACCATGGGTAATAAGCACATGAATAGTCCACATAGTTGGTCCCTGTTCCATTTCTGAAATCTGCAATTGGATTGGCTGCTGGATCAATGGCTTTATAACCATCGTAGATGTCAAGAATAGCAATTCTACTTTGCATTTCACCACAGTGTTTTACCATGGCATCTTGCAACGAGTAGCAATCGTTTTTGTCGCTTGCCAATACTGCATCAGGAATCACCAACATGGTAGGTTCTTGTTCACGTACCAACAAGTCAATTGCTTTTGTTAACGCTGCTGGGTCTACTGATCCGGAGTAATCACCTACAGAGATGATGTAGCATGGGCCACCACCGTTAGCAAAAAACAAGCGGATGCTGTTGTACAACAGAAAGTTGCCACCATCTTGCGTAAGGGTATATTCCTTGCCGTTCACCGAAAAATCACTTTCTACCGTGTCGGGGGTAGTATTCTCGGCAATGGCGAAGGTAGATCTCGGCCCTTCTCCGTACATGCTAAGGTACTCTGCCATCGAGGTGATTTTGGTCGGCTTGTTCGTCAGGGACTTCCCTTTGAACGATGCCCGCTCGGTGTAGCCAATGAAGGCTGGTACGGCCGTAGGAACCTGCACCACCGAATTGGGGAAGGCGTTTTTCTCGACAATATAAACGCCTGGTGTTTTCATTTGTGCCATAGTTTATGGTTTTTAGTGGTTATGATTTATAAATAAACAAAGATTTCTGAGTAAACATTTTCTACGTTATTCACTACTGTAGGCTTTACCACCTGTACCGATGGAGTGGGTAAATGCTCCACCACTGTAGTGCCGGTTTTCGTAGAAGGATCGTAATTTCTTTTGAGCTGAAACACCTGTTCTGGCACCTGCTTTAAAGGCAGTTCTTCCATCGACTGAAATACTTTGACGGTATCGCCAGTACTCAATTCTGCCTCTTCAGGGCCATCAAATTCAGCTACTTTTTTGCCGTTGGTAATGGCCAAATCGTTGAAGGTGTGGTTGCTCTTGTTCAACAAAAAATATTTCCAAATGGTATTGCGTGTTTTAAACACCAACTTATAATCTTGAGGGGCAAGCACATCATTATCATCTACCATCTTGTCGGCATTGGATGCCGAAGGGTCGTTGTAAATTTCAATGGCTCCCCAAATGCTTTTCATGGTGGCGAAGTTGTAGGTGTAAAAATCAAAAATTTCACCATTCGCATCCAGCTGGTAGCGCGACTCGGGTTCTAACGACAGGTCTACTTTGTAGCCCGCCTCCAGGTCCTCTACTGTTTCTTTTACCACCACTTCTCCTTTGGTATTGGTAATTTTTATGGCTACCGGTGCTGTTAATGCACTGATATCGTATGCAAATACTTGTGGTTTAATGGTTACTGCTTCTGCTTCCGATACTTCGGTGTTGGCATGTAGTAATTGTTGTTGATTTTGCACATTGTGTACAAGGTTGCTGAAGCAGTATACTTTACTCTCTACCACAAATGGCAGGTCGGTAAAGTTGGAAAAGTACAGGTTGTTGTTGATCAGGAAAAAAGATAACCTAAAATTAGGGTCAAGCGTTCGTGCCACTTTCCAGTCGTTTCCTTCTTGCTTTGCCTGGCACAATACCGTAAACCCATCGTTGGTGGTACGAATTAGCAACTGATAGTTTTGCATCAACCTGGCACAATCGGCCGTAGGAACCACGGTAAAATCACCACACTTCCCATCAGCATAGTAATTGTGCTGAAAGTTAACTTTAAACAGTTTTTGATACGACCAACTCATGATGACAATGGTGTATTGGATGAATCGGGACCACTGATGGTCGGCAAATCATCGGTGATGACACCTTCTTGTATGGTTAACATTCGTACTTTATAAATGGCTGATGGCAGGTACTTTGCTCCTACCATTCCCCACAAATGACTCAACTCCTGGTAACTCAATTTGATCAATTCAAAGATGAGCTTATCGATTTTATCGTTGAGTCGTGGTGAGTTTTGTGGCGTAAATACCCGCTTGGCCTGAAAGAAAGCAATGACATCAGAAATAAACTTCAACGAATCGGGGTAGTTGCCATTGGTGAAGTACGCTGAAAACATCACATACAAATTCAATTGTACAGAAGGGTTTACGTGTGCGGCATTCCCATTTTCCGTTTTAATGTAACTGGCCATCGACCGGCGATTGATCTCTTCTTCAATGTTGATCAAAGAAAGGATGATCTTGTTGTCTTCCTTAATGGCTACTCCCCCATCCTGGTTAATGATGTTTGATAGAATCACCATGTCTTCACTTCCAATAGCAGAGCGCACTTTTAGAAAGTCGTTCAGTTCTGAAGTAATGAATGTTAAGGCATCTTTAATCATACGCTTCTTATCTATCTTCCTTTTGCGATCAAGATTGATTCTGTAACCGTTGTAGTGTTTGGGCTCTCATTCCTTACGGCCACTTCAAATATATCATATTAACAACTGATTATCAATCATTTGTGAAAATTTAATGCTAGTATTTTTCATTAAAATTTTGATATAAAATTTCAATGAAGTTAACCGTTACAAAGAAGAAAAAACAGGAAAAAAGTGCTTCGAATTGGACAATGAAACCTTAAAATAAAGTAAAACAACACGCATAACACACTAATAAACAACCTTTTAACCAGCAGCAGTGAAAGACAATTAAAAGTGTCAATTATTTATCAATAGGTGCTGTTGATGTGAAGGTGGCTCCACATTGCATTTTTGCTAAAACTAAAATACGTGGTAAAAGACGCATTATCTTACCGTATTCTGTTCAAAGGTAAGGCTTTTGCAACAATCTGTTGTGCATAGTAAGTGGGCACAACTGGCTGTAAAAGTATAAATACGAAAAAGGGTTAAAACGATAAAAAGGTTAGTTCAACTTACCATTTTGTGTGCGGCTCCCATGCTTCTCACTATGGAGCTTCACTAGGCTTTCTCTTCTTCTTTTTTGGAGAATGCTGTTTTTACTGTGCCTTTTATGAAGCGGGCTGCATAGATGCCGGCTAAGCTAGTACCATAAAGTACTGCAAAGAATTCTCCATCGGTTAAGGGTGGGTCGGCAACCAGCAGTGCATAAAGGTCGGGGAAAAACTTAACCAGGCCAGCAAATAAAAAGATGGCAATGGGCACTGCAATAACAATATAAAGCAGTCCCCACAAAATTTCTTGTGCGCCAAACGATTGTATTTTCTCCCAAAGGCCTTTTAAAAAGTCAAGCATAGTTTTTACATTTTGCTATGGCAGTTCTTCCTTGTTCGGAGCAAACCATTTGCTGAGTTTTGAAGCAGCAAATCCAAGCACCACGCCTAGAATGAGCATTGTTTCTGTATTCAATATATTGTATACTCTTAGCAGGGCAACAATTAAGCCCAGTATGATGAAGACGGCATAGTAAAAGAATGCCCGTTTCGACATCAAGGTGCTGCGTACTTCGTAATCGGAAAAAGCAATTAAGAACCCTACCAGGCAAAACCCTATGAGGATGCACAATACCAATACGATTACCCTTCGAAATTCCAGAGCATCATCAAGCATTTGAGCTACATCCCATTCGGCTGGGGCTTCCTCTTCTTCGGCTGCAGGGGCTTCTTCGGGGGCTTCTTCTTCTGAGGGTTCACCCGCAAATTTCTCTGCCATGAGCATCCATAAATCGTCGTAACCGTGATCGTACCCCAGGGCCCAAACACCAATACCACCAATGCCTTGTTCTAACACATAATCGTACTTAATGGATAAGCTGGTATCGTCTTCAAACCAATATTGGCGGTAAGTCACTGCATCGAGGTATGCAGCATAACCACTTTTACTGATGGTATCGAGCTGCTTTAATGCGTAGGTAAGGCTATCTTCTCGTAGTTTGCGATAAGTGACAGCTCCCTGGTACTGGTCTTTTCCTGTTGAAGGAATGGTAAGATCCGGGGTAATCCATTGGCCTCCATAATAAGGAAGGCCCAACAATAGTTTCTTTTTTGGTGCTCCTCTATCAAGGTAGTGGCTTACTGCTGTTTCCAGGTTGTACTTCCACCAGATTTTTCCACTTTCTAGTGGTGCTACCGGTCCGGCATTGCCCCACGATCCATGAAAGTCGTAACCCATGATGACAAACAAATCGACTACCGGGTTGAGGTGTTGAATATCAAATACCTCGTTTACATCAACAGCATATACCGCTAATGTTACCATGTAATCTTCATTCTCTTTATGCAACCGCTGTTCCAGGTCGTCGATGAAGTTGGTAAGGTCATCGCGTTGTCGTTTCGGTACATTTTCGAAGTCGATGTTTACCCCATCTGCTCCTTTTAACTTTAGCAACGACACCAGGGTATCCATAAAGGTGGCCTGTGCTTTGGAGTTGCTTAAAAATTCAGCATTGTTGGTGGCTCCGAAATTGCTTACTGTGAGCAATACTTTACAATCGGGGTTGGCACTGTGTGCCGAATCTACCAGTCCTGTTTCGCGCCAATTGTGGATGGTTTTATACCCTCCTGTTTTTGGGTCGAGTTCGTACGAGAAATAAGATACTACCGACAATAAATTATAATGGTAGTGTTGATACGCAGATCCCATCCAATAAGGGTGCCAGCCAAATACTTGCTTGTCGGGCATCAGTTTGATGGTATCGAGCTCTGTTAAGGTAATTACGGCATTCGAATCGAGTGGTGCCAATGCCTGTACTCCCTGGATAGAATCCCATTCGGCTTCTGTATTCACCTGGCCCTTTGCAAAATGACCTGCATGATGAGCATGGGTAGAACGATGGCGGTAAGAGGCTGCTTCTTTGGCCGCCTGCATGTCGTTTTTCCTGCGGTTGCCAATGATGAAGTCTTTCAACTGCTTCACAAACCCTTCGAGGTAACCATTCTTTAATTGATCAACATCGATCTCCCCCTCCACAGCTGCTGCCAAATCTTGCGCACCAGCCGAAGTATAAAAATAACTCCCTTGTTTATTGGTCATATCCATTAGCAACGATAGCAGCACGTAGCTAATAACTAACAATGGGATATGAAACTTCGTTTTCATGGTTCTTTCTTTTGTTTACCTCTCCTTCACAGGTTACACCTGTGAAGGTAACGTATGCAATGGGGTAGTTACAGGACAAATGAACTTAGGCTTGGACAACTAAAGTAGCAACGGTAAAAATACCAACACTATTTATTCGGTAAAACCCCTTTATTATCAAGGGATTAACACCAATAAACTTGCGACAATTAAATAAAAGAAGGTAGGGGTATTTTTGTTATTTCGAGTCGGTATTTCGAAACAGCCAATGGAGATTACATGTTACTGCGGGAACTAACAATACCAATAACGGCATCCATAGTCGTGCTTCAATCACAGTGCCTACAATATAATGCAGCACAATAAATGGTATGGTGAGGGCTGCAGCAAACCTCACCAATGTAGGCAGTTCTCGAAAACGGAAAGCTGCAATGAGCAATAGCGGTGCCAGCAATACAAATACATATACATTGGCTTTAAGGGCATCAACGGTTTTTGCACCATCAAGGAAAGGAATGTTGCTGGTAATGCCTTCAAAAGATACAGCATTGCCGTCCCACCAAAAACGCAATGCCACGTACGGAATAAATACCACCAGGGTGATCCACAACAAATTTATTTTCGGCCTGCCATGGGTCCATTCGTAATACAAGAGCACTGGCAACAATACCATGGGGGTTTCCCGATTAAACATCCCTATAAAAAGTACAATTAACAGTTTCAACAGCTTGTTTTTGTACAAGAAGTACAAGGCCAGTAAGAGCACCAATACATTTAATGTATCTGATGTTTCAATAGAGGTAAGTCCTACCATTTGCCCCAGCATATACCCCATTAAGACTACAAATAGCAATACGCCACCCAAGGCCATCATGCGCGACACAAACAGTCTTAAATAGTGATACATCACTAGCTGACAACCAAATAAAAACAAAAACTGAAAAAATAAATCGATGTGCATGGGCTTCACTCCCGGCACAAAATTATGAACCGCTCTTACGGTATAGGGTACCAGTATACGGTACACATATGGCCCACCCAATTTACCATAAAACACGCCATCATAATAATCGTTATACCCTTGTTCCAGAAGCTGTGCATTCATTTTTTTATCGAGGTGCATAGGGGCACGATCGGCAATACATAAGAGTACAGCCAGGCTCAAAAATAATGCGTAGAGATAGAGGTCGAGTCGTTTCTTTTTATCCAATGGCACCATCAAATTTAGCAAGATTTGTCTCCTTTTTACAAAACTATGGGCCGACATTGCTATTTTTGATGCAATGATGCTACAGTACATCCAATTAATAAGGGTGAAGCAATGGGTGAAAAACTTCTTTGTAGCGATCCCTGCATTCTTTGCCGAAACACTGTTCGAGCAGCCGGTATTGATTCCTGTGCTGTTGGGCATGCTCTCTTTTTCATTGATTTCGAGCACCGTGTACATCATCAACGATTATGCCGACCGGGAGAACGACCGAAAACACCCTGAAAAGTGTAAGCGTCCATTGGCTTCGGGAGCCATTTCGCCCACCGCAGCTTTTGTGCTTATGGGGGTGCTGCTGGCTACAGCCTTAGGCCTTGCTTTCTTCATCAACCTGTACTTCTTGTACATCATTGGCGGTTATTTTGTATTGAACATTGCCTATTCTTTTTTCTTAAAAAACATTGCCATTGTCGACATCATCATTATTGCTTCGGGCTTTTTGCTCAGGGTATTTGGCGGTGCTTTTATTGCCGATGTGGTGGTATCGAAGTGGCTGGTGTTGATGACCTTCTTGCTTGCGCTGTTCCTCGGGCTTGCCAAGCGTCGCGACGACCTGGTGTTGTTCAACCAAACGGGAAAGGAAATGCGCTCTTCCATCAAGCATTACAGCATTGAGTTCATCAATGTATCGCTGGTGTTTATGGCTTCTATTATTGTGGTTACCTACATCATGTATACCGTTTCGGAAGAGGTGGTACAACGCATTGGCAACGACCTGGTATACCTCACTTCTTTCTTTGTTATCGTAGGGTTGTTGCGCTACTTGCAAATAACCATTGTAAAAACACAGAGCAGCTCTCCCACCCAGGTTATTTACAGCGATGTATTGTTACAACTCATCGTAGTGGGCTGGTTTGCAACTTTTGGAATTCTCTTGTATGCCTCGTAAACAGCACATCACCAATTGGGGGAAATACCCTGTGGTAGAAAGCCTTGTTACGGAGTTGGAGCACGCCAACGACATCACTTCTTTCATCACACAACAAACGCAATTGATTCCACGAGGCAATGGTCGTTGTTATGGTGATGCTTCGTTGGGCGAGCATGTTTTTTCTACGTTGCAGCACAACAAAATCTTGCAGTTTGATGCTGCACACGGCATTCTTCAATGCCAGGCCGGTACTTTGCTTTCGGAAATTCTGGAAGTGGTGGTAGCCAAAGGTTTTTTCCTTTCGGTAACCCCGGGTACTAAATTCATTACGGTAGGTGGTGCCATTGCTGCCGATATTCATGGAAAAAATCACCATAAAAATGGCAACTTCTCGGAGTTTGTGCTGGCATTCGACCTACTCATGGCCGATGGCACTGTACGCACTTGCAGCAAAACTGAAAACGAAGAACTCTTTTGGCTCACCTGTGGCGGCATGGGGCTTACGGGCATTGTACTCAATGCCACTTTACAACTGCAACCCATTGAAACGGCTTACATCCAACAATCGAGCATCAAGACTCGAAATTTAGAGGAGTTGATTGAGCTGTTCGAAACTTCTGACCAGTGGAATAATTCTGTGGCATGGATCGACTGCCTTTCGAAGGGCAACGAAAAAGGGCGTGCCATTTTTACCGGTGGCAACTTTGCTACCCGCGAAGCATTGGGCAATGAAAAAGGAGACCCGTTGAGCATCCGCAATAAATCGAATAAAAATGTGCCGGGGCTCTTTCCCGGATTCTTGTTGAACACCTTGTCGGTAAAGGCATTCAACTTACTGTATTACAACAAGCAGCAAAAGCACATTTCAGAGTCGTTTGTAGATTACAATGCCTTCTTTTATCCGCTAGATGCCATTCACAACTGGAACAACATCTATGGCAAAGCTGGCTTTACCCAATACCAATTTGTATTGCCACGTGCTGAAAGTAAGGCAGGGCTGGAAAAAATTATCGATAAGATTGCCGACAGTGGCAAGGGATCGTTCTTAACGGTGTTGAAGCTGTTGGGTAAATCCAATCCCAACGCAGTCATGTCTTTTCCTATGGAAGGCTATACCCTTGCCCTCGATTTCAAAATTCAAAAAGGGGTATTTGAATTGCTCAACGACCTCGACCGGGTAGTTTTGGAACATGGAGGGCGTTTGTATTTGGCCAAAGATGCACGCATGCAACCCCACATGATGGACGCTTATCCCAAGCTGCAATACTTTAAAGAGCGCATCAAAGCATTGAACGGCAGCACTTTTCAATCGGTACAATCGAACCGGTTGAAACTTACCTGATGGCTCCCTCCTTAATATTGCTAAATTTGTAGCATTGATAATGCTACTGCATGGAATTACTAGTACTTGGTGCAAATTCGGATATGGCAAAGGCCATTGCTTATGCCTTTGCAAAACAAGGGTTTAATTTATCGCTTGCTGCCCGCAATACGGAGTTGTTGCAGCCCCTGAAAAGCGATTTGGAAATTAAGCATGAGGTGAACGTTGCGCTGCATCATTTTGATGCGTTGGATTACGACAGTCACGCTTCTTTTTACGCCAATGTTACCACTCCTGATGTAGTGGTATGTGCTTTTGGTTACCTTGGTGAGCAAGCTATTGCCCTCAACAATTTTGAGGAGGCCTCCTTGATTATGGACACCAACTACAAGGGTGCTGTATCTATTTTGAATGTGGTAGCCAACGATTTTGAATCGCGAAAACAAGGCACCATTATTGGCATTTCTTCAGTAGCCGGTGAGCGTGGCCGGCAAAGCAACTACATTTACGGCAGTGCCAAAGCAGCTTTCAGCACCTACCTCGATGGCATGCGCAACCGCCTTTTTAGTGCCGGAGCACATGTAGTTACGGTGAAGCCGGGGTTTGTGCGAACTAAGATGTTGGGCGATATGGACACCCCAGCACCACTAACCGCCAGCCCACAGCAAGTAGCCAATGCTATTTACAAAGCTTATCGCAGTAAAAAAAACACCTTGTATGTGAACAGCAAATGGCGGCTCATTATGTGGATCATTCGCAACATTCCGGAGTTTATGTTTAAGAAAAAGAACCTTTGATGCAACTGGCCCTTTTCGATTTCGACGGTACCCTTACTCCCAAAGATTCCATGTTGGAGTACATTAAGTATACCCATGGTAGTGCTAAGTTTTACCTGGCCTTGATGGTGCTTTCTCCGATGTTGGTATTGTTTACCATAGGCATTGTATCGAACGACAAAGCCAAGCAGATGTTGCTGCGCTACTTTTACAAAGGGTGGGATGTGGATCGCATGACTGCTTTTGGCGATCAATTTGCTACTGAAGTTGTGCCCACCATCATTAGTGCAAATGGCAACGAGTGGCTGAAATGGCACCAAGAACAAGGCCATCGTATTGTAATTGTTACTGCCTCGGCATCGGTATGGCTAAAGGCATGGTGTGCTGCCAACCAGCTCGAACTTATTGCTACGGAGTTGGAAGTGCAGCATGGAAAAATTACTGGCAAATACCAGGGAAAAAATTGTAGGGGGGAAGAGAAAGTACAACGCATTCAAGCCGCCATTCCGCTCAACGATTATGAGTACATCTATGCCTATGGCGATAGCAAAAGCGACAAGCCCATGTTGGCACTTGCTCATAAAGCGCATTTCGGCCGACTTTAATAAGGACTTTTCCAGGGAATCAACAACACATCAGATCTGTAGGGAACATGGTCGTTTAGGGTAAACCACAAATGTTGTCCTTTTTTTACCGTTAGCAAGTGCTTGCTTGTCAACTTATCGTTATTGTATGCGGGCAGTATGGCCAATGCCTCGCTCAGCTCATCTCTTCCTTCAACTCCTCCATAAATGATTACTGCTTCGCAATGAAAATTATGCAGGGCAAGTTGCATTGTACTGTCGGAGGTTGATTCTACATAGGCTTTTACTGCCAGGTGTTTTAGCGGCTCTTGCAATGCACACCCCTTGTAATACCAAAACGGTTTGAATCCAAATGTTTGATGCACCAGGCCTTTCGGGTGTTGTTGAGCAACCGTTTCCTCCAGCTCTTTGGCCCTTGCTGCGTATTGATTGGTATACTGGTAGTTGGGATACTCTTTTTGCATCAATGCTGTATACTCTTTTATTGCAGGCATCAGCTCCTTCATCAATGCTTGAAGGTAGGCGGTATTGCTATACTTTTTCAGGTAATGGTGGTAGCATTGAAATACTGCCGAATCGTTGAGCGGATGAAACACCACGTACTCGTTTCGAAAGTACAGCGAGTCGTATTGGGTATCGTTCCAATACCCCAGGTAGGGCTTGGAGAACCATTTATACACTCCTTCTTCTGTATAACAATCGTAGGCTATGGGCTCCAGTTTTTTGGAGGAAACATTGTAGTAAAAGCGTTGGTTGTGCCATACAAGTGCATGATAGGCCTGGGCAATGTCGGCCATGGCATAATATTTTGCCAACAGCTCTACATCAAACAGGTTAGCAGCATCGGTTAAGCTGTATTGGTATTGATGCATCAAGGCCTTTCCTTTTTCAAATTGCTGCTTCAGCCATTCATCTTTTAATGTGCGGTTCTTCTTAAAGGGCGTGATGGTAGCTGCTTCATAATCGGCCACTACTTTGTTGATGTTGGTATCGTTTTTCAGTTGGTAGTGTTGCACCTCCCAAAAACTGCTTTCATCGAATTTAAGGATGGGGGCCTCTTCCCTGCCTTGTGCCAATAGCAATTCGCGATCGAAATGCTCTTCTAAGGCATAAACACCCAGGTTTCTTCCATTGAGTATTAGGGTAATGAATTCATAACGTGTGGTAAGTACACCTTCTTTTTGCAGCCAACGGTGGTATACCCATTCGCTTAAAAAATGTCGGGCTTCGGGGCGATGCACAGAAAACGAGCGCAACCCATGCCAACGGTACTGCTTATTGGTTTTGATGCGCAACGACCACTTTTCTCCTTCCAGGTGTGTAGGCCAATCGCCTTTAAGTCTTACTTCTGCCTGAATGCTATCGCCTACAACAGCTTTTACCCAGTCGCCTCGATTTACCAACAACCCTTCTGCCAGTGCTTCGCTGCGAAGTGTACTGAGCTTTGCCATCCCCTCTTCATCAATATGCAGCCGCAAAGTATCGGGCAGCGACGAAGCGGTTTGTACCATCAAAGACCAAAGCAAACAGCTCAATAGCCAACGCATTCGTGTTCGACTCATGCATGTAAAATTACTATTCTTCGTTGCTTGCACAACAAGGCACTTGATAGATTTCAATATCTTTGACGCCATGCACCTAACAGTTATAGGGTTGTTTTTAACGTTGCTCCTTTCATGTGGCATGCAGCCTACTACAGAAAAGCAATCACCGTATGCTTTTTTTGTGGCCGGGCATGTGTATGGTAAACCGGGGGTCAATAACCCGGGGGTACACCCTCCTTTTAAAGCACAATTCAACTTTTTGCGCAACGATACTACGCTTGCTTTTGGTGTTTTCACAGGTGATATTGTTATCAAAAGTACTGCCAAAAACTGGGATGAGATTGATGCTGATGTAAAAGCCCTGGGGGTGCCCGTGCATTTTGCAGTAGGCAATCACGATGAAGGACATAAGGAGCTTTTTCAATCGCGCTATGGGGCTACTTATTACTCTTTTCGCAAAAACAACGATTTGCACCTGGTATTGAACTCCAACCTTGGGGGCTGGAACATTATTGGTGAGCAATTGGAATGGTTGAAAAAAGAGCTGGCCGGATATGCCGAAGGGGGCAATGTGTTTGTGTATGTGCACCATGTAATGTGGTGGGAAGAAAATGGCAAGTACCGCACCGCTTGGCCCAACTCAAAAGAGCACCGACACCCTGAACCCAACTTCGAAACGGAGGTGGCTCCTTTGTTTGATACCCTGCCCAACCCCGTGTACTTTTTTGCGGGTGATGTAGGGGCGTTTGCCAATGGCAGAGAATTCTTTTACCACCGCTACGACAACATTACCCTTATTACCAGTGGTATGGGAGGTGAAGAACGCGACAACTTTATTTTTGTGGCGGTAGATGAGGATGGTAACGTTGACTTGCGGTTGATTGCATTGAATGGCAACAACATTGATGGGTTGGGAAAGTTGGAGGAGCATGCCCTGAAAGAATGAACAAACAACGCCACACCCATATTTTATTATTTTAGCATAAAATTCAATCGACCTTATGGAAGTATTTGAGAATGAGAAGGCCAGTACGGTAGAATTTTTGCGACTGCTTTACAAGAAGAAAGGCATTGTAATTGGTGCCATCATATTGTCGCTAGGGCTCTCTATTTTGGTGACTTCATTGATGTCGCCCAGGTTTTATTCTTTCGCCATCATTTTTCCTACCAATACCAATTCTTCGGCTGCAATACTCGATAACCCACAGTTTGGTTACGACCTGGATGCAGACCGTTTGATGCAATTGTTGGAGTCGGAATTGATGCGTGATAGCATTGTAGAGTTGTACGACCTCATTGCATATTACGAGGTAGATACCACCCGACTGGATTGGAAGCATCAGCTTGATATTCGTTTCATCAGAGATGTTTCTTTTTACCGCACCAAGTACATGTCGGTAGTAATTGCCGTTACCACCAAACAGCCCAAGCTCTCGGCCAGCATCGCCAACTCCATCATCGATATTTTGGATGGGCTGCGCGAACGCATTTTTGAAGAAAACTCGTACCAGGCTCTTGTTACCATTGAAGAAGAATACTTCAATAAGCAAACCTATGTCGATCAATTGGTGGATAGCATTTACCAGTTGCGCAGTGCCAATACCAGCGAATCGGCTTCGTTGTTGTATCAGCGTATAAAGCACAAGCAAAGCATTGTGTCCGAATACCAACGTCAATTGAGTGGCATGCGCAAAGAAAATAGCTTTTACAACCTGGGGGCAGAAATTGAGATGCTCAATCAAAAATACTCGAACTCGAACGCGTTTGTGATTGAGCAAGAAGGCAAGTACAACACCCTTAAAGAAACCTTTAAAACCACCGACACCTTAATGGTGAACCTAAAGGCCAGGATTGATGGTGCCCGCTTGAATGCAGAATATTGCGAGAAAGAGTTGAACCGACTGGGCGTCTTGCAGCAAAGCTACAGCAACATCAACCAGCAACTTGAAAACGCCACATTGCAGCTCAGCAGTTTGCAGGTAGAGCACGAAACATTACTCAATTCTTATGAGTCGGAGGTAAGTAGTATTCGTTTGAATCGTTTGATCGACATTTACGAATACGAACAGGCACGGCTGAATGAAATGAAGCGCAACTACGAAGAGGCCAAGAAGAAATACGACAGCCCATTTCCGGGAGTTTACATCATCGACAGGGCCAAACCATCGTATAAAAAAATCTCTCCTTCTTATACATTCAATGTGTTGATTGGAGTAAGCAGCACCTTTGTATTTACCATTATCTTTTTGGTGTTGTGGGATAAGTTTAAACACGTTAGAGCTCAAATTGTAAAAGCATGAAGCAGCTGGCAGGAAAGCTTTTCCCGCTGGTACCTTACCTGGCTATCCTGGCATTTATTGCCGTGGTCCATTATGCCATTTACAACAGCAGGTACGAGCTTATTTTAGCCAGCTTTGTAGTATCGGCCGTGATGCTTTTTTCTAACTGGGTGTTGTTCAACAAAAAGCAATTGTTGTTTGCGTGTGTTGCATTGATTCCCCTTTCGGTGAAAACGGAAATTGGTGGTACTGGCATCGCCATAGGCCTTCCTTCAGAAATACTCATCGGACTGTTTGCCATTATCTTTTTGGTGAAGGCCTTGATGAACCCCACCATCGATAAAAAGGTATTGACCCACCCCATTTCCATTTTCTTACTGATCGATACGCTGTGGCTCATTGCGGCCTCCTTTTTCAGCACCATGCCCGATATTTCGGCTAAGCGGGTAATTGTGCGCATTTGTTTTATCCTGGTGTTTTACTTGCTGTTTACCACCTGGTTCAAAGACCGCAAAAACATTCCACGGTTCTTTATGCTTTATGCCATAGGATTGGCCATTGTTATTTGGATTACCTTAAAGGGGCATGCGCGTTATGGGTTTATCTCGCAAGTATCGTTCAATATTTCAGCGCCTTTTTATTCCGACCATACCATTTACGGTGCATGCATTGCCTTCTTGATTCCTTTCTTTTTCATTCGCTTCTTCAATTTCAAAGAAATTAAGTTTACCAACGGGCAAAAGCTGTTGCTTGGTTTTTTGCTTACTCTATTGGTGATCGGTGAAATATTTTCTTACTCACGTGCTGCATGGTTGAGCTTAATGGCCATCGTATTGTTTTACTGGCTCATTCGTGCCCACATCAAGTTATGGGGGTTAATTGGCATCCTTGCCGTGCTCAGTGGTGGCGTGTATTTCTTTAGCGATCAGTTGCTCGATTCTGTGAAGCAAAATGAAGCATTGAGCAACAGAGGCAATTTTGGCGAACACTTTCAATCGGTCACCAACATCCAAACCGATGCTTCTAACCTGGAGCGCATCAACCGTTGGGTGTGCGCCATCCGTATGTTTGAGGAACGCCCCATTACTGGCTTTGGCCCGGGCACTTACCAATTTGAATACGGGCAGTTTCAAACGGTATACAGCACTACCTATATCAGTACTTTTCATGGCAATAAGGGCAATGCCCATTCGGAGTACCTCACTTACCTTTCGGAGGCTGGGCTGCCGGGACTGGTTAGTTTTTGCTTGCTAATTCTGGCCACTTTTGCTACTGGGTTTCGTGTTATATACCGGGCACGCGACCGTATAACACGCAAGCTGGGGCTGGCTGCCTTTTTAGGGCTGGCTACCTTTTTCTTGCACGGGCTGGTCAACTCCTTCATCGACCAAGACAAGATGGCCATCCTGGTATTTGGTAGTATGGCGGTGTTGGTAGCGTTAGAAGTACACCACATTCCTCGAAAAGCAATAAAAGATTAACTATTTTTAAGCCATGCGGCACAAGATCATATTGTACAATCCAAAAGCAGTGTTTTTCGACATGCCTTTGGCGCTGGTAGCCATCGGGTCATCCCTCGACCCCAAACAATATGAAGTCATCATCATCGATGGGCGCTTGCATGCCGACCCTTTGCCGGAAATACAACAACACCTCAACGATGCCCTTTGCTTTGGGGTAACTGCCCTTACCGGAAGCCCCACCCACGATGCATTGAAAGTAACGCGTGCAGTGCGGCAGTTGCATACTACCATCCCTATTGTTTGGGGCGGGTGGCACACGTCTCTCTTCCCCACCGAAACGCTGGAAGATGAAGCCTCTATCGACATTACCGTACAGGGGCAGGGAGAACTTACGTTCAAAGAAATTGTAGCGTGCCTTACCCACCAGCAACCGATGAACGATGTGAAAGGCATTTGTTACCGCAAAGAAGGCCAGGTGGTGAAAAATCCTGGCAGGCTGTTGGAAGATATGAACGACCTGCCTGCCATGAACTACGACCTTATTGATGTAGAAGCCTACTTTAAACTAAAAGGACGCAGGCAATTCGATTACATCTCTTCTACGGGTTGTTATTTTCGTTGCACCTTTTGTGCCGATCCGTTTGTGTTTGGCCGCAACTTCACGGCCATCGAACCCGAGCGCATGGGCGAAGAACTGGAGCAGCATTACCAAAAATACCGGTTCGATGATGTAAACTTTCAAGACGAAACCTTCTTTACCTATCGCAAAAGGGTGATTGGCATTGCCCAACAATTCATTGACCGGAACATCAATGCCAGTTGGGCAGGCACCATGCGTGCCGACCAGGGACATCGGTTGAGCGAAGAAGATTTTAAGCTGTGTGCACAATCGGGGTTGCGCAGGGTACTGATTGGTGTAGAATCGGGGTCGCAAGAAATGATGGACTGGCTGCGGAAAGACATTAAGATAGAATATGTTTACGAATGTGCCGAACGGTGCAAACGGCATGGCATTGCTGTGATTTTCCCATTCATTGTAGGGTTCCCAAAAGAAACCGACGAAAGCATTCGCGCTACGGTAAATATGGTGAAAGAGTTGAGTGCTATGGACCCCAACTTTACTACTCCCATTTTTTACTTCAAGCCCTACCCCGGTTCGCAAATTACGCAAGAAGTAACCGCCAACGGCTACCAACTGCCGCAAACCATTGAAGAATGGGGAGAGTTCGACTACATCGGCTCGTCTGGTCCCTGGGTGAGTGACGAAAAATTTCAATTCATTGAACTGTTTAAGTTTTACAACAAAGTAGCCTGGGCAAAGCCCCGCTGGTTTGCCCTCCCGGTACAAAAGCTGGCACAATGGCGCTGCAAAAAAGACTACTACAAATTTCCGGTAGAAAAATTCATCATCGAAACCCTGAAGCCTTCCCCCAAACTTTCGTAATGTGAAAAAGGCTGGCGTACTCCATACCTTAAAAAAATGGGGGCAAAAACTCTTCTTTTGCCTTGTCCTGTTTTTTGTATCGCTGTGCTTGTTTGAATGGGTATACCGCTATCAGTTCATCGACTTTTACAGCAGCGAGCTGGAAGCTTTGAATACAAAAGAAACGTTGCAAAAAGAGCGTACTGTTTTGGTGATGGGCGATTCTTTTTCGGCCCACCCGCTGGGGTATGTAAAACACCTTAAAGACAGCTTGCCACAATACGGAGTGGTGAACGCAGCCATTCCCGGTACTGGAATTGTTGAAGCCTCTCTTATTGCCCCCGGCCGCATAACCGATTACACGCCCGAAGTATTCATTTACCAAATGTATGTGGGCAACGATTTAATCGATATTAGTAAGCCTACCAACTGGGGGGAAGTAGGGTTCTTGCGCAACTGCTACTGGGCATTGAGCGATCAATTTCGCTCCTTGAGTTTTCTCAATTACAGGATGGGGCAATTCAGTGCAAATGTAGGCGACGATGTGGCCGATGTTTCTCCTACACTAACCGATACGTTTAACATCGACCGCTATGCGCAACGCACCAAACTTTACATCAAGGCCGAAGGGCAGGTGTATGAAAACTCCGCCTTTTTAGTTAACGGTAGGCGCGAAGATTTTGAGGTACTCCTAAAGCGGTTGGATGCTATGCTGGAGCACCTGCCTGATTCTTGTAAGGTATTGATTCCGGTGATTCCTCATTGCGCTCAGGTAAACGATTATTATTACCAGCATTATGTGGAGATGCGTGCCATTTTTAGTGCTCCAGGTATTTATCGCACCACCAACTACCCGATGGTAAAAGAATTGGCCGAACATTACAGTGATCGCCCACAGGTTGAAATAATCAATACCTTAGTGGCCTTGCGTGCAGCAGACCGGGAAGGGCAACGGCAATATTATGCCAACGATCCTCACCTCAACGCCAATGGCAATGCTACTATTGGTAGGTTGTTGTTGCAACGCATAACACGCTAACGGATGCAATACACCACAAGCAAAAAAATAAGGCAGCGGTTGAGTTGGAAAATCAACGACATGTTGTTTGCCCTTGGTATGGGAAAAGGACTGCACCGCAATCGTGGTGGCGGACGCATTTTAATTTATCATGGCATTGATACCACCGGCCGAACAGATTTAAACACCCGCTTTATTAGTGTTGCCTATTTGGAACAACAAATTGCCTATTTCAAGCAACATTTCAATGTTGTATCGCTGGAAGAATACTACCTGGGAAATTTTGCTTCTGACCGATTAACGGTAGCCCTTACTTTCGACGATGGCTATGCCAACAATTACAAGTATGTGCTTCCTCTTTTAGAGCAATACGAAGTGCCAGCCACCTTTTTTGTTACTGGCATTCGCGATGCAGGGTATGATGTGTTGTGGCCCGACTTTTTAGACCTTTCTACTGCCGAAATTAATGATGACATCACCATCGATAAGGAGGTGTATCGCAAAAATAGCAAAGGCGAATATGCTGCTAACGGCCAAACACTCAAAGCACGATGCAATGCCGAAGATGTGGTGTACCACCTTAAAATGCGCGATGCCTTTCCTTACACCATGCGGTGGAAAAATGATGAAGCTTTAAGCGATTATTGGCAGCAAATGACGGTGGAAGAAATTCATCAATTGGCACAATCGCCCTGGGCTACGGTGGGGGCACATGGTTATTTCCATACCAACCTTGGTCAAATCGATCATTTTATGGCGTGTGAAGAGTTGCAGCAGGTGAAGCAATTTCTTGAGCAAGTGATTGAACAACCGGTTACGGCACTGGCCTGGCCCAACGGCTCATACACCCGCGCATTGGCGAAGCATGCTACAAGCATTGGGTTTACCCGGCAATTGGCGGTGGAGTTCCATTACCCCCAGGATCAACAAGACCCTACCATGCGCGAACGGTTGGGCATTAACCCTTTTATTTCGTGGAACAATCAGCTGCACTGCATCTTAAAAGGGCGGTATTGATAGGTGTTACCGCACTGCGATCAGCATGCTCTTTGTTTAAAATTGCGCTTTATTAAGCAACCTTTATTTTTACGGCCGTCTTATTCATATAACGCTAAACATTACTCGTGATGTTCCGAACATTATTATTAATACTAGGAACTAACGCTCTGCTAACATTACATCCTGCCATTGGACAAACCATTCTCAATGGTGATTTTGAAATTAACACTGCGGGCAGCACGCAGATCAATCTGTTGAACTCCGATTACAACAGCTATATGGCCAACTCTACTGGCTTTGGCGACTGGAACGGTGGCGGCCCTGGTGGTGGCAATTTAGACATTATTGATGTGGGTAATATGTGCGGTTTTGCACAAAGTGGCGACTGGTTTGTGGCCCTTACAGGTGGAGGTACCGATGCCTTTTCGTTGGAGCTTTCTGCACCACTTGTTGCTGGCAACAGCTATACCCTTACCTTTTACGATCGTACCTGTTCAGACTTCCCTCAAGGGCAACCCATAGAAATTGGCGTTTCTAATAGCAATGACCTGTTTGGCACTTCGGTATATACAGCCCCCGTGCCGGTTCAAAATGTAGGCTGGACACAACGCACCGCCACTTTTGTAGCCCCCACCAATGCCATGTACCTTACCGTACGATGCAATGGAGCAAACAACGGAGGCGACTGGACACAAGTAGATCATTTTGAATTGCAACATTGCAACATCCACCTGGGTAACGACACCACCTTATGCAGCGGAGCTACCTTGTTGTTGGATGCTACCACTCCTGGTGCTACCTACTTGTGGCAGGATGGCTCTACCAACTCTACCTTTTTGGCAAGCGGTGCAGGCACCTATTGGGTTACGGTAAACGACAATGGCTGTATTGCTAGCGACACTATTGTGTTGGATTATGCTACGCTGCCCACTGTTGATTTGGGCCACGATACTACCCTGTGCCAGGGACAATACTTATTGCTGAACGCAAGCGCACCCAACGCCACCTATTTATGGCAAGATGGTACTACCAGTAGTACCTTTCAGGTACACACGGGCGGACAGTACCATGTAACGGTTGCCCACCGTTGTGGCACTGTTTCCGACACCTTGTATGTGCAAGATGAAGTGTGCGAATGCTACGTATACCTTCCCAATGCATTTACCCCCAACAACGATGGCTACAACGATCATTTCACTCCCCTTTTCGACTGTTTATTTAACCATTACCAGTTAATGGTATTCGACCGGTGGGGCAACTTATTGTTCACTTCCGATGTTCCTGATCATGGATGGGATGGCACCTATCAAAACAAGGCAGTACCGCCAGGCGTTTATGCCTATGTAGTTCACTACAGCAATCGCTTTAATGAGGCCATCGTTACTCAACATGGCCACGTTACCGTGGTGCGTTAGCGTGTTACACACACGCTGATGCTGTTCCAACCAGCTCGGGAAATGATGCAGTAGGGGTAAAAAATTCGTACCGTTCGAATGGGCTTGAAGTAGGCGTTCCACCATTACAACTGCTGTCTAGCTCTACCTCTTGTACCACAGCATGCTCCAGTTTTAACAAAGCGCAATGGGTAGTGTTTACCTCGAATACGGCAGACCCACAACTGGTAGAACCCGATGCGCTGCCACTCCATTCTTCGCTGCTAAAACGATCTGCTCCTCCTGAGCTTTTCGGCAAGCCATACTTTGCCCAAAGGGCATGTTGGAAAAACAATTCTGCACGATCATGACAGCACCCATTATCGCAATGCCTTCCTGCTCCTGAAGAATGTCCCATTTCATGCAATATCACTGCCGCAATGCGTACAATGTCTGAGGTGGCTGCACGCATGCACATGATGGCCATGAACATGTACCAAATGGAACCGGTATCTTTTGCCCTCCAATACAACTGGCAAGCCCACCACGTATGGTAATCTACCTTGGCACATCGCTTTACCATGGAGCCGCATATTTTTATTACTCCACCCCCGCTCGACATGTTGGCTCCTCTTGAGCCCGACCATGAAGGGTCGCGGTCTACTACTACTTGTTCCGATCTGGCAGGAGCTGGCAAGGGCAACAGGTGTAACCGCCAATCCCAGGCTGTGCTAGAACACCCCCCATCGCTACCATCTGTTACTTTAATGCGCTTCGATAAATTGCCATCTATAAGGTCGCGAATAAAGGCCTCGTTAATGTCGCATTGCACGGCACCACCACTCAGTATGGCAATGTCGGAATGATGGTACAAGGTGGCTACTGCCAATTCGCATACCTTCGTAAAAAAGCCTTCGCCAGCTGCTCCGGTATCTTTCCAGGCAAGTCCGTTGTATTCCTGCAACGACCGTTCCCACAAATGTCCTTTGGGGTATGCATCGGCTGTACTAAGTTCTCCACGGTGGGTTACCTTAGGCCCCATGCCGGGAACGTGTTCTGTTATGGCATCGGCAAATTCAGGTACCAGGGCGTGTGCCACCCTTCGCATTTGCAACCGATCGTAGGCGGGATCCCACACCGGTAGGCGTGCTTTTAAATCCCCCAAATCGGGGTGTTCGCCAATCCATATTTCTCTGATTTGTTCTTTGGGCAATACACTGCTATCGCCTTGTTCGGTAACGCTCACCATTTGCTCTAGTTGTGCATCCGGCCCTTGAAAGGGAATGCTATCATCGCCAGTGAGTGCTGAAATTTCAGGGTCGCCAATGCCCAATTCTGCTTTAATGATATTGGCCGCTTCGGGAGCAAGGGCCAAGATATGATCGCCTAATGACATAGTAGTTGGTTTTTAGGTTGCCGAAGCAACGTGGTTAGTTATCATAATATACAGAATAAATACGATATATCCCAGTGCATTTATTATCATAACTTCATCCCATAAAAGAAGGGCGGTAATGAACAACATGCTTCAGGTTTATCGTCATATCAACCAACTGCACCATTTTACTTGATGGCATTTCAATAATCAATTGAATGCAATGAATGATGTTAATGAAATCACTACATTGTATTGGTATAATGGTGGTAGAGCAATAAAAAATGAAACTGACAACAACCATGAAATCAATAGAAGAATAAATAAAATGACAGCAACGATTAATCAACTTGAACAATTATTAAAAAGTGGGTTGGAATATTTATCGCAAGCTCCTGAATCGGAAATGAGCCATAAAGTAGCGGCTGAAAAGTGGTCGAAAAAAGAAATTTTAGGGCATTTAATCGACTCTGGAATTCATAATCTTCAACGATTTACGGAGATACAATTTGAAGACCAACCCTATACCATAAGAAAGTATAAGCAAAACGAGTTGGTTAAAGTAAATGACTACCAAAATGCTAATACCAATGAAATTGTAGCATTATGGCTATCCCTCAATCATCGGATAAAGCATGTCATGGAATTGCAAACTGAAGAAACACTGCAGTATAACATTGAATTGACCAACGGTGATATCTCGGACTTACGGTTCTTAATGAAAGATTATGTGGATCATTTGGAGCATCATCTGAATCAAATCATGCAATAAATAGCTAACACTAGTTATGAAATTATGCCCCCCAACTGGGTGCTGGGTTTCACCTACTCACTGTTGTGAGCAATTAAAAAATTTATCTCTCGAAGTGTAATGGCTGCAAAAAAAACAAAACGAATGTTGAGGGTAGTGCTTATTGTTGCCTCCATATCCTCTTTATACTTTGTGCCATGGCTATTGGTAAAGGCATGGATGCTTCCGCTACCGGATACCATTCAGGAACAGGTAGAAGAAGCCATTGGTCATGGGTTTGACGGAATGATTGTGTATGTAGACCAGGCTGGTCAACCACCTCAATACTATGCTGCCGGTTGGCATGATCGAGCAGCTAAACTTCCTGCTCAACCTCATGCACTGTTTAAGTTGGCCAGCATTAGCAAGCTGTATGATGCTGTGGCAATTACCAAATTGGTCAGTAGTGGCAAGCTTTCTCTGGATAAAACCATTGCCGATTATTTGCCTGAACTGGTGGGAAGAATTGAACATGCAGACCAAATAACGTTGCGGTTAATGGTACAGCATAAAAGTGGCATTCCTAATTTTACGGATGCTCCCAACTTTTGGGGAGCTCCAACAGCAACATACGAAGAAAGTATTGCATTGATTTTAGACCAACCGGCCCACTTTAAACCCGGTGAAGACTATGAGTATTGCAATACGAATTACCTTTTAATCAATAAGATCATGGACGATGTGCTGGGGTACGATAACTTCCAATTCATTCGGAAAAAAATACTAATGCCCCTCCACCTCAACCATACCTTTGGTTCGCTTAAAGAAGTGAATATAGAGGATGTGATGAGTGGTTATCATGTAGGGCACCCTCTTGATTTAAAAGCAGATGACCACGGCATGTTAGCCACAGCAGAAGACGTGGGTACTTTCTTGAGGGCATTGAACGATGGGTCGTTATTTGAACCGGGAGAACAAGAAACTTATGCCTCCATTTATGAGTATGAGCATTCGGGTTGGGTACCAGGGTACCAAAGTTTTGCCAAATATTACAAAGACCTCGACGCTGTTGTTGTTGCGTTTTACAGTACCACTGACCCTGAGTTGTACAATTGGAACCTGTCGGAAATCATCAACGATAGAATTGCTGAAATACTGAAAAGGCAAAAAAGCTCGTAGCCCTGTGCATGAAATAAAACACCCTGCTAAGGGAGCGTTATAATTAAGTATATTTCTGCTTGAAAAGTAAGTGCCACCTCACAACTCAAAAAAACATGAAAGTACTGGACGTAGCAGCACCTATTAAGCAAGAGATTGAAAGACTTACCTCTGAAGCCTTTGAAGTATTTGACCTGGAAAACCCTCAACCGGGTATTGACTTATTGATTGAAGCGTATCATAAAATTCCTGCTCCCAGAACGATGTATTCGGAGAGTTTTAACTTACTTAAGTACATTGCTATTGGCTACTTTAGAGCTGGGTTGGTTGATGAAAGCGAGCATTGGTTAAGCGCATTTATCGAAAGTGATTTCAATGTCAGAGGGTTTGGAGAAAGCGAATATTTGGCTGGAAAAATTGCCCTAAAACGCAACCGTGAAGAGCTGGCCATACAACATTTTATTGTCGCCAATCAAAAATCGAACGGAAGGGTATTTGGCAGTGATGAAGATGACCAGGCGAACTATCAGTTTTTTAAAGCACATGCAAAAGAACATGTACGCCCCACCGATTTCGACGAAATGTTAAATGTGGCCTTGGAGGAGATTGAAAAGAACAATTATCCATACGCATTGTCGCTGCTCTACGATTGCTTGAATCAGCAGTTAGATCACCCAACAGTTCATTTCAACAAAGGAAAATGCCATTTTGAATTGAATGAAATGGACCACGCAGCCAACTCGTTTGCCAGCGCCTATATGCTTGAAGGAGAAAGCATCTTTAAAGAACAAGATCAAAAGTATTTTGACTTTTTAAAGACCAACATTGAAATTAAATAACCATTACCTGTACGTCGCGCCTACTATCGAAAAGAGTACAAAAAAAACAGGAAAATCGTGCTTGTACATCAATAAACTCACCGATGTTGACATGGCGGTGCTGGAAGAATCGATGGCTCAATCGGTACAGATGATGCGCGAAAAACACACTTGAATCATGGTAAAAGGATGGTTCAACCATGGCAGAAGATGTTCCAACCATGACAAGGGGATGTTCCAACCATGACAAGGGGATGTTCCAACCATGACAAGGGGATGTTCCAACCATCATAAGGAGATGTTCCAACCATCATAGGAAGATGTTCCGACCGCCATAGGGAGATGTTCCGACCACCATAGGGAGATGTTCCAACCATCATGGGGAGATGTTCCGATCATCATAAGGAGATGTTCCGATCATCATAAGGAGATGTTCTGACCATCATAGGGAGATGTTCCGATCATCATAAGGAGATGTTCAGACCATGGTGAGGAGATGTTCCAACCATCATAAGGAGATGTTCCAACCATTGCCGGAGATGTTCAGACCATGGTGAGGAGATGTTCAGACATGTACCTGTTTTCATTTTCAAAAAATCTCACAACACACTCATTATCAGCAAACAAACAATTAAAATACGGACTTTTAAAAATGAAAATCGCCTTAAAAACCCCTTTTTTGAGCTTGTAATAGTGGTAGGCATAAAGTGCTAAAAAGTGCTCCTAAACAAGCCATCAAAATTTGCTTTACATCATTAATTCCCGTATTCATCCACCGGGCGCCCCATTTCGTCATATTCGACAAATCTTTTTCAGCACCGCGCGTTGTAATAGTATAAACACCAACGCATTATGACCAAAAAAAGCATCATCACCAGCCTCCTAACCGTATTGTTTATCGCCTCTGGCATCAACGTGCAAGCCGTTGTTGAAGGACAGTTTTACGACTGTTGTAAACCGATGCATACCTGGCATGCTGATGCACATGGGCAAGGCCTTGATGCTACCTATTTGTACAGCACCAATACCGCTGTATATGTAGCCACACCCGAAGGTGAAGTAATTGGCTTACGCAAAGATCGACTGCCGGGCATCGACAAGTTATTTGTGTTGCAGCAGCAAAGTCAACGCAAAACGCTGCACAGCGCTGCAGCAGTACATGAGCAGCAAGAGCAAAGCAATGCTTTGCCGGCTTTCTTAATGTTTGGTTGCATTGCCCTTTCCGTGGCCCTCATTTACCGGAAACAACTGTTTGGCGCACAGCATCCTTCTTACTAACCAGCATAACTCGTTGCTTTCCATCTCGGACTTCAACGTCAGCCCACTGTATTCGTAGCGAGGCAGTGGGCTTATTTTGCTTGTCTTGATTTTCGTATTTTGCACCCGTGAGTTTGCAATACCGATACGAACGCTTGAGTGATGCACGCATGGAAGATGTGCAAACCCTCTTTCGTGTGGCATTCAATAAGAAGGTAGGAGTAGATTACCTGCAACAGAAGTACAACACTGCCCATACAGGCGTTAAGCACCTCACCTACCTCGCCTACGATGGCGATGTGCCCATTGGTTTTTACGGTGCCATTCCACAACAATTTCAACATGGCAACGACACTTTTTTAGGCGTACATACCTGCGATTCGTTTGTACACCCCAACTACCAACGGCAAGGGTTGCACCAACACCTGGCGGAGATGGCGTATAAGCTGATGCAAGAAAACGGCATTCAATTCGTATACGCCTTCCACAGCGAAGCCACTTACCACAGCTGCAAAAAGCTGGGGTGGCAGGAGTACCAGCACATGAAAGGGTTTTACATCAAAACGGGAGGCATTCCACATGCCAAAATTTACCCCAAGTTGGGCATGGATCAATCGCTCAACAAGCGGTTGAACAAGATTCTTGGGCCACACGCTGCCCAGAGCAAGGTGTTTGAAAACTCGCACCAGCGCCACGGCCGCATGTGTGTAGCATACACCCCTGAATTTTTCAACTATAAAAGCTTTACCCCCAACTTTATTTTACCGTTGGATGGTGCTACTTTTTGGGTAAAAGTGGCGGGAGCCATGTGTGTGGGCGACGTGAGCTTTGAAACGGAAGAAGGCTTTTTAAATGGACTGAAAGCGTTGCAACAACTGGCCAAAAAAGCCGGGTGTACTGAATTGCTGTTTCAAACGCATGTGGACAGCGCATTGGAGCAAGTACTCAGCAAACACTACGAAGGGTTTGAATCGTGGCTGGTCGGGTATTTAATGTTCAACGAAGTGCCCATCCACCAATGGAGCACCAACTTTGGCGATTTAGATACCTTTTAACCCATGCACCGCCTCCAACAATACAGCACACCCCTTTGGTTTACCATCACCATCATCGGGTTAATAGCATTGCGCTGTTTCCACTTCGATGCATACATCGATGGGCCACATACCTGGCGGCAATGCGACACCGCCAATTACATTTGGGCGTTTTACCAGGACGGCATCAATTTACTCGCTCCTTCAGTATGTTGGATGGGCGGCCACAAAACACTCATCCTCGAATTTCCACTGCCCGAAGCCGTGGTAGCCATTTTTTACCAACTCTTTAGTCCCGACCTTATTTGGGCGCGCATTGTATTTACCCTTTTCTTTTTAGGAGCCGTGCGCTACCTCTACCTGGTGGTAAAGCAATTGGTGAATGTGGAGGTAGCGCGGGTGGCCACAGTTATTTACATGGCTTTGCCGTTAAGCATCTTTTATTCGCGCGCCATACACATCGATTTTTCGGCCGTATTTTTTGCCCATGCCATGTTGTATTACTACTTGCAAGGCATTGCACAGGCCAGCTTCAAAAAAGTAGTTTGGGGCAGCATTTTTGGCGTGTTGGCTTTTGCTACCAAAGCCCCTTATGCGTTCTTTTTTGCCCTGCCTCTCCTCTACTGGATCTTTACACATCAACGCTGGCGGTTCTTTGTAAAGGCATTGCCGCTTTTTGCGTTGCCGGTACTCACATTGGTATGGTGGGCCTGGCATACCCAACAGGTAAATGCCGCTGCTCCCGATTGGGAATTTATTCCGGGCTACCGCAAGTTTACCGACAATTCGGGGTGGTACTTTGGTTATTGGGGGCAACGTTTTGAAATACCGCATTGGATCACCTTACGCGATCGGTTGGTGTTTGAAGTGGTGGGCATTCCCGGGTTGGTGTTGATGCTGGTAGGGTTGGTATGGCGTACCACGAAGAAGGCCACCATTTTTGCGGTACTGTGGCTGGTTGGTGTGGTGGCCTATGTGCTCATTTTTTTCAACCTCAACGTCATTCACAACTACTACCAAATTCCTTTGCTGGCACCGGCTGCCCTTTTCATTGCCATCGCCATTGTGCGCCTTTTCAACTGGCTCAAAAACAAGCATGCTATGGCCGGCTATGCCGCAGCAGTTGTACTCACAGGAAGCGTGGTAGGCACCAACATTTACTATACCGAAACTACCTACTACCGTCCGCTTATGGATCAGGTATGGGCGGGGGAACAAATTGGGGCACATACCCAACCCGATGATTTGATCGTGGTTTCTTTCGGAGGGTTCGACTGCCGCAGTCCACACCTCTTGTACCGCGCCCGACGCAATGGGTGGTCGATTACCGAACGCGACCTCACCCCCCAACTCATTTACCGGCTGATGGAAGAAGGAGCCAACTACGTTGCTACACTTAGGCCCTCGCCTCCTGCTGGAGAATTGGAACAATTTTTATCGGTATTTCCTGGCAAAGAGCTTCCTTATGGCGACCAGGGGTGGAAGGTTTATTTGTATGAGTTGAGTTACGATCACATCCGCGCACCCGAATAGCTATTTCTTCGCTATTTCAGCATCCAGTGCTGCCTTTAGTGCAATGCTACTTGGTTTAGGCTCAGGATTATCTTTTCTGCATTGTGCGAATATGCACAATGCAGAAAAAACAAGCAATATGCTATTGATCCTTTTCATGCCTATAATTTTACAATTAGCTTACCTTTGAATCATCAGTTTTTGTACATTGATATAATCATTTGTTAATACTTCAATAATATAAACTCCTACGTTTAGGTGTTCAGAATTAAATTGCACAACAGTATTTCCCTTCGGCAGAGAACCGTAACTTACTTTATCGATCAATTTGCCCTGAGTATTTATAATGCTCCATTGTAAGGAACTTACTTCAGGTAAATTGATCGATAAGGTGAAATTAGATCGTGTGGGGTTAGGGTAAATATCAACACCAAAAAAGTAACTGCTATCTGTAGGAGCTATAGGATTAAAGTTCAATCCTTTCTCATTAAACAATACCAAACCTCCTCCATTAGTGGCAATGGCTAAATTACCCCATTGATCAGCATCCATATCATGAATTTTGTCAGTTGGCAAAGGAGAATTAAATGTGGAAATTGTGTCACAATTTTGCTCATTAAATGAACAAAACCCTCCTACATTCCAAGGAGCTGTATATATCGTATCATCCTTTGAAGCAATATTTTCTACTCCAAGCCAAAACTTTGAGCAATTTGTTGAATCAAAAACAGTCCAACTGCCAGTAGTATCTATCTTAATAAGTCTACCATAGTTATCAGTTATGAGAGCATTTGACACACCAATCCACTTATTGCCAATAGCATCTACATGGATTTTTTGCACCAACCAACCTGACAAATAACCATCTAGTTCTGTAAAAACTTCCCAAGTATTATTGAAAAAGTGTCCAACTTTGCTTCCCACACCAACCCACAAGCTTCCATCGATATCAACTGCAATAGAATATGTATTAACTCCTAATATCGCTGGATAACTGTGTATTTGCCATGAAGTCCCATCATATTGGTAAAAAGCTTGCCCACCAGAAGCACCAACCCAAATATCACCATTACCATCTATAGCAATGGATTTAATGGCACTTACACCCAAAGGCATAGTAACTGTAATAAAAGTATTATTCTGAAACTTTATTAGCCCTACTGTAGTAGCAAGCCATACTACTCCTTGAGCATCAATGGCCATATCTGGCGCAATAGTAAATGGAACAATTGGCCATGATTGCACAATTCCATTGTTTAACTTATTCAATCGGCCTGTATAATCCACAAACCAAACTGAATTATTAAATATTTCAACTGTTTCTATAGCATTTGAATGCATAGAAGTGTTAGTGGTATCATAGATTTGCCAAATATCAAATTGTGCCTCCGAATGATGGACTACAACTATCAATATTAAGGTCGTCCAAAGTCTCATAATTTATTCATAAAGGCTGAGGTTGTAGCCTACACCGATTCTAAAAAAAAAGGAATTGCCACCAGGTGGCCTGTTAAAATCCCTTGTAAATGAATAGCCCCCATTTCCAAACTCTACGAAACCGTGTATATCATTAGTAACCTGCCCTCGAACACCCACCATGTAATAGGTTTCTATTATAGCATTGTTTAAAGGACGAAAGTAAGGCGTTGAATTCTTAGATACGTTCGTAAGATATGGAGCATTTAGACGACTCATCTCTCCTCCTAAATAAGGTTTAAATCTCCCTGCCTTAATGAGGAAGAACTTGTATCCTATATAATAGCCAAACATGCTTGGCGGGTCTTCCTCCGAATATGATATAAAACTACCATTATAAGGTTCAGCACCCAATCGGCCTTTTATACCACCATAAAGTAGATGTTTTCTAAACTGTGTCCCCATCCCTAATGAATAGTATTCACCAGTAATATCACTTTTCATGAGGGCTAACTCAAAGGGAATACCCAATTCAGGCAGTCCAAATCGATCTTGCGAATGGATTACCTGAATAGATAACAGATAAGTTACTATAAATACTATGGTTTTTTTATCGATCATTTCAAAATGACCTTTTTAGTGGTTATCAAGTCTCCATCTACAATTCTAACAAGATACATACCACTTTTATTTTCCGTTAGATTGATAAGCGTGGATACATTGACAATATGTTCCTTAAAAAACACCAATTTACCCATAATGTCGTAAACTTCAATCGTCAGTTCATTTTCTAGCTTTCCATCAACTTTCAAAGTAAACTGTCCATTATTAGGATTAGGGTAAAGGATATAAGTTACTTTTTGCTCTTGTTCTTCAATTTGGATGGATTCACCTTCTTGATTCTGTGTCAAACTTCGTGTGCCGTTATAGTATATTTTAAACGCCCAATCAGTATGAGTAGAGTTAGTTGGTGGTATTGTAAAGCGACAAACTCCTGTAAAACTAGCATTATCTGAAGCATCATACATCGGAACATGGCCACCGGGATAATTTGTGTTGTACCACTCTATTCGATAATTACGTTGATTGAAAATTCCGCTACTCCGTAATCCAGTTATTCTTATCTTATCACCTGAGAGGGATTGCGGCTGCCTTTTATAATATGTTGAGTAAGCATACTCCGAATCATTGTCCATCAAATTTTGAAGACATGGATCTGTGTCATAATAGTTTGCCCAAAACTGTGATAAATTATGAACAAATCCCAATACTCGATCTTGACCTTCACGTAAATAATATGCTTCATAATCACTGAACCAAAATGCATCCCAAGGCATAAAAAAGCCATCTGTCCAGCGTTTCACATCCCATTCCAAATTGTGCATTTGCTCATTCTCAAAAAATACAGCTAATGGCCTAAATTCAAAAAAGTACCCTTGTTGATGAATTGCATTATCCCACCACCATACTTGGGCACACCCTGCATTACCACTCAACGCGGTTGACCATATTGAATTATGAAATTGAATGGGGTTACATGCATCGCCTAATGGATTGGTATTCATTCCAAATTCTTGGTACATTATAGGTTTATCCTGTGTCACATTATGATTACGCAATCGCCTTGTTTTTCGCCATCTTCTACCATAATTCTCCTCAAGTTCTCGCCCGTATTGGTGAATAACAGGAGCTTCAGCCACAGTAAAAGCTTTATTTTGAATTTGATTGCCTTCCCCTTCTCCCAAACTAACTGTAACAAGGTGATAAGGTTCTCTTATCCATTCACGTAGATAACTTTTCATGTCTTCCATCCAATTGTTGAATACTCCTCGGCTTTGACTATTATTGTTATCATTATAATCCGTCAAGGCATTATCTACTTCATTCATGAAATCGTAAGCTACGATTTGTGTTGAATATCCCCATCGGGCTTCAATATATCGAAATCTTCTCTTATAGTACTCCCTGGTACTCCCATCCCTGAAAACGTCAATTGGTTCAAAAACTGAAGGTAAAGTTTTATATGGGTTATCATTCCATGAAGCAGGCCATTGTCCTGTAGTATATATATCATGCCAATCCATTGTTAGATTAATATATATACCTAAATCCTTGGCTATATTGACTGTATTATCCATTTCCCATGCCTTTGCCATGCGAGAATGAGCAGGGCCAACACCTCCGGCAGGAACTACTGTTGCATAATTTCCTAGTTCTTCCCACTCCAACCCTAAGAAACCAGGAGTCATACCTAACCGTATAAAATTTCCTTTCTCCGAAGCTAGCTGTTGCATCCAATGATGTAATTGTTGCATGTTTGATGGTGTTAAATTGTTTTCGGTTGACCATGCCATATTTTCTCCAACTGGGAAAAATGTCTTGCCACTTCCAAGAAAATGAAAGTATTTACCATCGCCAACGCCATCCTCAAATAACACGAATCCATCATTGCTTGATTCAAGACTTTCAATTACAAAAGGGTTGGCATATAAAGTTGTATTTGCATCTATTGTAACAGCTACGTCAAATTTGTAATGACCAACCTGATCAGGCGCAAAGCGCAGCCTAAAATTGTGACTTGTGGTATCCTTTGTCCAATTGCTATTGCCTCTGACATATGGCTCATAATAGAATCCGTAAATATATCGTTGCGAACCATCAGGTGCTGTTACTGTAGTTGTTATATCAATATCAGCAGTATCAAACGGGTTTAATCCCCCATCTCCATTAATGAAATCCTGAAACAATTGATTAATACTATCTCCAAACGAAAACCCCAATTCTAATAGGTCAAATTGATCGACCTGTCCAGGAGTAGCCAGAGGATAATATTGTACAATGTCGTAATCATTATCACGCAGATAAACATGGAATTGATTAAATCCATTTTTACGTTCTACCGAAAATCCTTCTTTAATGTGGATATATTTCTCCGCTACATAATCAAGGGTGTGTGAAGCATCAATAGTAATCATGCTTCCGTTTTTTGGAGCTTCAATGCAATTGTAACCACCTACCACGGCTATGGGACTTGCCGTAAGCTGTGGGGTTACTTCTGTACAGGGAAGTTGTACCCATTGAGCATTAACCGTTAAACAATGAAAAAGCATTGCAACGACTAAAAATGCCGTGTATCTCATGCTTTTCATCTTACTTATTGTTTAATTGTCCAACTATATTTTGTAATTGCTCTAACTGTCCTTGAAGTTCTTTGATCTGTTTATCTTGTTCAATAGTGTACAAGGTTAATTCTTCAATCTTTTCCAGTTGCTTAATTACCACTTGACCAACATTAAATCGATCTTCATTAGCTCTTACTTCAGCTTGAGTCGGAATACCTGGAAGGTGCCCATGCTCGTTTATATACAACTCTAATTCAGATAGGGAAAAAAGACTGTAATCATCCTCAAAAACATAATCAGGAAAAGTACCTGTTTTGGCATACATCTCACGTATGTATACTGTTCCCGTTCCGGTGATGGCAAAATTTTCAGTTCCATTGTCCAACGTGTTTCGAATAACTATGGCCTTTTGTGACCCTGCAGAACCTATCTCTAAAATGTGGTCCTGCATAGACAAAGGAGTATCAGTATTGATCCCAACTTTACCATTGACCTTAAGGTTGGCTTTGCCCTGTGGGGCAGGATTTCCAATATGTACATCATGTGGGTCGTAGTATGAAATTAAAATGTTGTCTAATCTATTTGGAGAAAATAGGTCAATAACTCCATTGGTAGAATCACATCCCATTCGGAAGTTTAATCCTAATTTGCCCATTGCTACATTACCATCAACATGTAATTTTGTAATGGGGTCTGCTGTACCTATCCCGAAACGAATATCTCCGTTGTTCGTTTTTCTGGAAACAAAAGCTATTTCATTCTCAAAACCCACATAAAATGAATTGGCGTAAGGATTAGATAATGGGATACCATAATTCACTCCTGAACCAAAGGTATAACTGTTATCTGCGGTTCCTTCAGCCCTTACGAACTTACCCATTACATGAGCGTCATCTGCATATTGATCTACTATACTTTGATTGCCAATTGCAGTTGAATTATTCCCCCTTGCAATAGTATTCTCACCTATGCCAATACCTTTAAATACTCCATTAAGGTCTGCATAAAAACGATTGTAGTTAGCATTGAAAAAAACTGTACTATCACCAAGAGCAAGAATACTATCAATGGGAGCAAGACGGTTAGCTCTTAATACATTATAGTCAAGATTTCCATTTACCAACAGGTTACCGTCAATCTCCAAGGCATAGTTCGGGCTTGTGTATAGGTTTGGGGCAACATCTACTTTGCCATTATCATCAATGTGCAACAATCGATATTTACCTATTGTTGCGCTAAACAACTCGTAATAGAAATTGCCAAAAAGATGAACATTCTCTTTAATCATCAAATCGCTTTCAATCTTCACAGAATCTTTAAAAATAGCAGTAGAATCAAACTCTGATGCTCCAGCTACCTGTAGTTTACAACTTGGCGTGGTTGTTCCAACGCCAACATTTCCGGTTTGGGGTAGGGAATTATCATTGTTTTGGCCGAGAATAGGAATGGAAAGGACCGTTAAGAATAAAAATGTCATTAAGAGGGCTGCTAATTTCCTAAGTAGATTATCTGTTTTCATAGTTATTGTTTTAGTAATTATTAATAGTGAAGTCAAATTAGCAGTCGTTCACTACATTTCTTTTAGCAAATTGATTAAGATCGCAACAACTAAAACCCGTATTATTACGCACAAGAAATTGGCAAGTCAAAATAATTTGATGTTAAAAAACAGTCTTCGTTTGTTAAGACATGAAAAAGCGTAGAACAGTCGTCCATCTGGCTTAGAGAGCTTTAAAGCCTTTATTGTTTCGTTAAAAAGACATTCGTGGCTTACCTCCTGCTAACGAAGTATTGGTACACATTTAAAAACCTTGAATTACCCCCCACTTACTATTACCGACTTTATACGGTTACATTATTGAACGAAATAATAAAAATTGAGTTTCACTTGGGTTGATCGAAAACCTAAAAAAGAGCGCTTTTAAATACTGAAAATCAACTAGTTTCCATATGAATCACACTAAACAACCAACTGATAAAGCCATGTTCAGCAATCACAGTCAATATGTTTCACAAAGGAATTATCATTCACTTTATTTCCTGGTGCCCTGGGAATTGATTGGTTGATTGAAAAGGTTAAGTTCAGCAAATGAATGGAGCAGCTTGTTACGATCACATCCGCGCACCCGAATAGCTATTTCTTCGCTATTTCAGCATCCAGTGTTGCCTTTAGTGCAATGCACCGTTGTTTCGCCTTGTTGTAATGGGCGGTAATGGAATAGATAAAACCATTGTTCGCATACACGAGGTTTTTAAATTTCCGATCATTCATCAAAAATGCCATTACCTCTGCCTTCACCGCAGCATCAGCAACCCCGGTAAACTGAAATACATCGTAATCGAAATGATCCAATAAGTAAGGAGCTGATACCTGGTGCATGTTGTCGAGCAATATTTGCTCCAACTGCTCGATGGTGCCATAGCGTTGGTAGGTTTCAAAAATTGCTTTTTTCAAGCCAAAAGAATTGATCAAACGCAAGTCGCCAGAGCTCTTTAACGCATCGTAGGTTACCACATTGGCCTGGAAGTCGGGCAGGGCAAACAGCATAATGGTGTGCGTAAACAATGAATCGGGGGAAGCAGGTTCGTTTTTTAGGAAGTACAGCAACCGCGCATGCGAGGCACTTATCCGTTTACAATTGCTCATCAAACTATCCAATTGTTCAATGTCTGATTCGATGTCGGAACGCAAACTTTCGAGATAGATCCGTTCTTGCTCCTCCTGGTCGCCTTGCTCTTTCCAATTGTTGAGTGCAAAGGCAATGGATACCCCAATGATGACGACCAACACCTCAATAAGGTGGTTTTTCCAATTGATCTTCTTCATAACATTTCAAAAAAAAAGAGCCGTTGCACCCCTGCAGAACGGCTCTCTTTATAACGATAGCAGAAAATATTTACGGTTGTTCTTGTGTTTCTTCCAACCCTCTTGCTTCCTCGGCTCGTGCCTGAAAATCTTCATCATTTTCAAAATACACAATGCCCACATCAATGGTACTCATGGCCGAATCTTTCAGCCCACTTTCAATCAAGGTGGTAGAATACGACAGCAATCCTTCTCTTAAGATGTCTTGCTGGCTTTGTGGCAATTGGTTAAAAAACTCCATGGCATTGGGTTTCGACATGGCTGTTTGAAAAGTACGCTGCGCTTCGGTATCGCGCTTTAACTGCATTTCACAAACCGCCTTCATCAACCAGGCCACTTGATTGTCTTTATCAAAAACAGTCATTTGCTTGTAATTGTACAAGGCCTTGCTGTATTTCTTATTGGCATAATGCTGCTCTGCATCAGCAATCATCATTTCCTTCAGTTCAACAAAGAACTCAGGGTGTGCATCGCTGTGCAAGTTTTTCTTGTCTTTCTTACGAAACTTGCCCGCATTGCGCATCGCATCTTTAAATGCACGAGGATAAATTTCCATGTGCTTGGTTTCGTATTCAGGACTCTTATAAATTTCGAGATTGGCCATCGCCATGTACAAATAAGGCAATGGTTCGCGCTTGGTGTTTTCCTTTACCGAATAGTTGTAGGCCTTGAACTCTAATCGAGCGTATTTTTCTTTCTGGTACAACTCTTCCAGGTCTTCAAAACCTTGTGCAAATGCCGACACACCAATGGCTATTGCAAATACGGTTGCTATAAGTGGTTTCAATAATCTCATTATAGGTTGGGTAACGCATTAAGTTTAAGAGGTTTAAAATTAGGAATCTTACCCCCCGTGTTGAGACGGAACAACCATTACTTTTCAACAATCGCTTTTTAATTATTAACGAGTTTTCAAAAACCTCGCTTGCTGTAAGGCCTACAGCCTTAACCCACCTTATTAATACGGAAGATAAAATTGCGTTCTCCTGCTACTTTTTTCTCTTGCAGCAATTCGAATTCGAAATTGTGGGTTGCTGCAATGTTTTGAATACCAGTTAGGTCGCAATCTTCAGAAAGGATCATGATTACTTTGGCATCTATCCCTAAACGGTCGGGCAATTGCGCAAACAACTGATGGAAATATTCAAACTCTTCGCCACAGTACCACGCGTACTCACTTTCTTGTTGGGGTTGTTTCGGGTAGTAGGGAGGGTTCACTAAAATGTAATCGAAGGTCAGCTGTAATTCTTCAAACAGGTTAGAATGTACGCCTTGTACTTCCACCTCATTTTTAGCCGCATTTTTCAATGCGTTTTCCACCGCCTTTTCACTAATGTCGGAAGCAGTAACAAACGCCCCTTTTTGTGCGGCCATCACCGATAAGATGCCACTGCCACAGCCCAATTCTAAGAAGGTACATCCTTCCAATGCTTCTCCTTCCAAAAACTGGAGCAACAAGCGCGTGCTTATAATCAATTGCGGATGAAACACACCGGGCAGCACTGTAATGCGAATGTTTTTGTACCGATACGACCGCTCTTTGGAGAAGTACCACGAAGCCACCGGTTTTAAGATGGGGTGAATGATTCTTTTTGCTGCCTTTCTCAATGCCATATTACTCCATGTAAAACCCTTCTACTTCGGGTTGTCGGTAGCGCCATAGCTTTTGCAACGCTTTCAGGTCGTATGGAAAACCATACCAGTTGTTTTTGTACCGGATGGAGGAGGCCATGCGCATTACTCCCCGTTGAAATTTCGACAGTTTAAAATCGGATACCGTAGGGTAATAGGCATTCAATACTGTTTCGAAGTTCTTCACCTTGTCTACCATCGCTGGGGTAAGCCATGGGGTTAAAGGATTTTTGCGCAAGTCGAAGTTTTCCCACGAAGGGTCGAGCCAATCTTCCAATTGCTCGGGAAAGCTGAAGCCCGCTTTGATGATTTGGTCGTACAACTCCGATCCTTCCGTAGGCACGGGGCTATAGAGGTAAATGATGATTTCCGTATCGGGATTAACGGCTTTTATTTCCTTGATGAAACGAATGTCGTCGTCGATTTGCCGCATCACCTGTTCAGGCGTATCGGCCGGCATGCCCAATACAAACGAGTATTCGGGAACGATGTCGAACTTGCGCAACCGCGCTGCAAACGACTTGATTTGTGCTGCTGTTTGCTTGCCTCCTTTATCCATCTGCTTCAAGATGTCGTCGTTGCCCGTTTCAGCACCAAAGAAAATCATCCTGCATCCTGCTTCCCGCATCAAGGCCAAATCGTCGTCGGTATATTTATCGAGCGTGTCAATGCGCCCTTCTCCCCACCATTGCATGCCTTCATCTTTCATGAGCTTTGCAAACTCCACCACACGCTTGCGAGAAGTAAAGAAGTTGTTGTCGTGAAACTCTACCGAATCGCCCCCATAGGTTTCTTTGAGGTACTTCACATCGCGGTAAATATTTTCTGCCGATTTCCCTTTCCATGCCGCATTGTAAATGGGCACTACAGCACAAAACGAACAGGTAAAAGGACACCCAAAACTCGAATGGTAAGAAATGGTTTTGCTGCCCATAAATGTTTTTCCAAAGTAACGTTCCACCGGGTAAAACCGATTGAGGTAATCGTAGGGCAATTGAGGCAGTTCGTCTTGATTGAACAAGTGTGCCTTGGCCGTTTTAACAATTTCTCCCTCTTTTAAAAAGATCAGGTTCTTGATGTCGTTTAGTGGGGTACCTTGCTCCAGTGCGTCGAGCAGCTGCGGAAATGCTTCATCGCCCGGGCCATTTACTACATAATCAACAAACGAGGAGGTAATGACCGACTTGTACTGATTGGAAGCAAAGTAACCGCCCCAAATGGTAGTGATGTTAGGGTACTGTTCTCTTATTTTTCTTGAGTAAGGAATGGCTTGCTTCAACTGAGGACCAGGCATTACCGTGGTGCCAAAGTACTTGTATTCACCCGTTTTCAGGTAAGCTTCAATTTTCACCCATGGGTCGCGTTCCAGGTTACCGTCTACAAATACAAATTCGTACTTGTTGTAGATGGAAGCTCCCACCTGTAAGATGGTATTGGGGATGCGGTGCTTAGCATTGGCACTACGCGGGTTAAAGAGAATGACTTTATTCATGAAAAACCTCCGGGCTAACTGGGGTAAAATTAACCATTTTTTCTCAGGATGAACAACCTCTATTCGATGAAGCGTTCAAGGCATGTTGAAGTTGCGCTCTATAGGGAACGGCAGTTGAATAGCTACTGCTGGTTGCGATAAATGCCATAGTAGTAGCGGGGTTGTTGCGGTACAAGCTTTGCTTTGAGGTTTCCTTTCCAAAGCTGAGCGTAGGCGTGTATCTTTACTCCTGCCTGCTCCAACTGTTGTTGATCCTCAGCATCCAGGTACCCTTTAAATGGTTTAAACAAAAAAGGAATGCCATAGCGTTGTTGAAAATCCTTTTTCAATTTTTCATAGTGCTGAGCAATGCTGGTGGTGTTGTGAAAAATATTGAGCCCGGTAAGCACCAGCAACCCACCTGGCTTTAGCATGGCCTTTACTTGTTGTAGGCTGCGCAACGGATCGGTGAAATATGAAAAGTTACGGTTCAGCACAATCACATCAAAAGAAGCATCGATGATCGATACATCCTCCAAATCCATTTGCACCGCCCACCAATCGTTAAAGCTGTAATGTTGCTTTGCCCTTAGTCCATCGAAAGGGTGGATGAAATAATCGATGGCCAGTACTTCATGTCCTTGTTTAGCGAGGTGATGACTCAGCCAGCAGTTCCATGCCCCAAAGTCGAGCACCGTTTGTGGAGTGCGCTTTTCCATCAGCTCATCCAGCAGTTGCACATCGTACTGCCGGAGTTTCCACACGGCCTTATCCACCTCCACAAATGGCAGTTGGTCGTAATACGTTGGGTCGTTCAGCAATAGATAGTCCTCTGCCCTAAAATCGTTGAAAGCCGATAAAAAGGCATCCAACTGCTCCTCCACCGTTCCGTGTATCAGGTGGTGCACACCATCTTCCAATACAAACTGATGGCCTGAGGTACAGGCAGCTGTTTCGCGGTGGAGCGGTGCTTTACATTGTGGACACAACAGTTGAATCATAGGTTGTTTTTTTGATAACGATGGTACACATAACACCCCAGCATGGCCCATTGTGCCAGCATACTTCCTATTAATGCGCCCTTGCCTTGCAGGTAGTGCAACAACACAGCGGTAAGCACTAAATTAACGCCCGCTCCTAAAAAGTTGATGTACATCACCTGCCGTTCCTTGCCCTGCTTAAAAAGACGGTAAATTAAAGGCAGGTAGTAAAATATGGGCAACACGTACAATGCCCCATAAAGGTAGTAATCCCACGAAAAATCGAAATGAAAAGCGTAATGCAAGAGCCCCCAGGCTGTAGGAATACCAAGCGCCAGCACTCCTATGCCAAGGAGCACCAATTTCCACATGATCTTCTCGCTTACCCGATCGCTTACCCGGTATAAATTTTTGGCAAAAGGCATCAACACAAACCCCGCTACCGCCTGGATGTAAATGAACAAATTGATCATTACCTGGTACTGCCCCACCTCCTGGTCGTTCAAAAAATAGGTCACCAAATACAAATCCGCTTTCGATTGCAACATGCCACTAAACCCTATTAAAAAGAAGGGTAAACAGGCCATGAAAAAACTCAGCTTTACCTCCAACTTCACTTTTCGCACCAGGTCTTTCACAAACGTGATGGCCAACAGCAGCACCTTAATCATGGTGCCTATGGCGTACAATTGTATCAGGTACAATTCATTGAGGTGCGTTTGCTGGCTGTACATCATGGCAGCGATAAACGCAAACCCAGCCAGTTCTGCTACAATGGCTCCGCCAAATCGTCGGGTATACACCACCACCACATCAAACGATTGGTATAAAAATGCCCCCAACAGCCACACACTCATCCAAACCAATTGTTGTGGTTCGTAGTTGAGCACTACCAACAGCAGCACCCCCACTACCAGCCCCATGCTACGCACCACTAAGGTTTGTTGCCACAATGCCGCGATGGATGACGGCTGTTGACTAAATGCCCGCAGCAAGTATTCTTTGTTGCCCCACGACAATACATGGGTGGCCAGGGTAATGAAGATTAAGTGAGTAACGAAGGTTCCCCATAACGCATCGGAAGCCCAAAGCACTACCAGAAACGACACCACCACATTCACCCCCGGAACGACCAGGTTGCGCATGGAATTCACCGCCACCGTTTGTATGCGCTGGAGCTTTTTAGCAGTCATAAATCGTTAAATAAGCTGCTACCGTTGAAGCAATAGGGTATAGCGAAATCGGTTCGTAATGTTGTTGGGGCAATACAGCCTCCAGGGCCTCAAGCAGCCCCTCTTCTGTGGCAGCCACTTTCCACTTTTCTGATGGTTGCGCTGCTCCTACCGGATGCGATACCACATACATTCCCGATTGCAGCGCCTCAGCAAACACAAAACCAAACGACTCGTATTCCGACGGGTGGAGCAACACCTTGCTTTTTGCCATGTATTGCAACACCTCATCGCGAGGAAGTTGCCCGGTAAATTCAATGCAATCTTCTACCCCTAATGCTGCTGCTTTCGATTGCAAGGCTGCTGCTTGTGGGCCATCGCCAATAAGGCATGCCCGCAGAGGATGCCGTTCTTTTAAGGCAGCCACCATGGCAACCCAACGATCAAATTGCTTCAATTGAATCAATGACCCTACGCCCAACACATCAATGGTACGCGCCTCACTGGCCACATCAAAAGGCTCCATGCCCCACGGAATAAGGTGGTTGGCAGCACTGCCTGTGGTGGCTTCAAACAATTCTTTTTGGTATTCCGAAACCGCTACTGTAGTAAGGTCTGATAAGCTCACCTTTTTCAGGTACTTATTAGAAGGCTTTACATCCTGCCCCATAAGGGTAACACAATGCGGCAATCGAAATTGTTTGGCCAAGCGGGTGCCGATGTAAGCACATTCGCTCAGCCAAAAACTATGGATCATGGTAACCGGCCATTGCTGGTGCAACTGCTTGAACTTGCGCATGGCCCTGTTCCACGACAACAATCGAGCTGGAAATTTTCGGTTCCCTCCACCACTGCTATAAACAGTAAGGCCATGCCAGGTATACTCCCCTTGTTGGTAAGGATATTGAAAAGCAATAACAGATATGCGCAATGCTGGCTGCATCAACTGGAGGTGCTTCAAATACACCTGTAACGGTGGAATACAAGCAGTATCTTCCTCCCCATCGGCAAAACCTGGTGTTAGAATAACAATATGTGGAGCATTAGCCATTTAGTAACGTCGGTGAAATTGGCTAAAATTTATGCAAGGTCGAAACATCATGTTAAAATTCGCTTTCGGTAAAGAATGTTTTAAAGTTGGCCCGATAACGCTCATGAAAGGTAACTTCCTGCAATTGCGACTCTACCCACGACAATAAAAAGAAGAGTTTTACGGAGCTTCTACCTTCCTCAATCGACTCCTGTATTTTCAATAAATCCTGGTGTATTTGGCGGAACAATGCTTTTTCAGCTTTAGGGTCATTGGTTTTTACCAGTTCCTTAAAGAAGTCGAACATACACTGTTCCAACGGCCCCATCAGTTGGTGAGCGTTCACAAACCGAATGGTAGATTTAAGGGTGGAATTCAACAACTCGTAATTGCGCCTACCAGCTTGCAAAAGCACATACATAATGCGCACATTTTCCTGCAAATCGAGGCGTTGTTCTTTCACCGATGAATTGAGGATTTCGTTGGCCCACTTCAAGGCTTTACGGTCGTTGCCCAGGTGAAACCAGGCCTGCAATAAGGAATAGCGCAGCGCATGCAATTTCCCCGTCGATTGCGAAATGGCCATTTCTTCAAAGGTGGCTTCAATGTTATCGGCCCATTGCTTTAGTTCTTCCAACCTTCCGGTATCAACATACACCAACTGCTCAATGGTCATCAGGTTAATGTTTAAATCGCGTTCAATGATGCGTACCCGGTCGAGGATTTTTGATGTGCTGGAATACTTTAGCACCTCTATACAATGCAAACATTCATCCAGCTTAGCAAGGTCGCTACACGCCTCCAAATGAGTGAGGTACATGGCATAAAACTCATACTCGTTGAGGGTGTGTGTAGGATATTCGGTGGCCTTTTTGCTGTGTATGTAGGCCTTCTTATAATCGCCTATGGTTTTGTAACAATTGGCATGAATCAACTCGAAGTAAATGCTCGACTTCAGGGTAAAAGCATGCTCCCTCGATTTCAGCAGCGATGACTTCAACAATTTCTTTGCTTCCTGAACTCCAGGTTCGGTTTGGATATAACCCGTTTTTTCGAACAGTGCCCAGCTTTGAGAAAACAAACGGTGGTACTGCAATACATTTTGATTTTGTTCGATGATTCGCTCCTCTTCCCGGGTAATTTCCTCCTCGCTGCGCAGCTGGTCGTTGTGAAAAATAAACAGCTTTCTTTCCCAACTGATGGCAGCCAACGCCAACCCAAACCGCTCATGCTTCACGGCCAATTCACGCGCCTTGCGGATAAGCTTCGAACACTGGCGTACCAGCCCTTTCCTAAACAACACTTCAATGTCAATCAATTGCGATTGCACCTGAATATCGATGGACTCACCACTATTGAAGTTACGCAACGAACGCAATACCTGATCCGACAAATACTTCTTTAAAACCGGGAAATGTTTGGTGGCCTTAGGATCGTTCAGTTTTTCAATCACTTCCTGTTCGTTGTATACCTCTTGTTTGTTCATTAAATCAAACAACCGGATGTAGTTTTTATCGCGGCTATTGACGGAAGAAAACATTTTGAAATACCGTTTCTCCGTTTTGGTAAGCGACTGTATTAATTGATGTAAGTACTCAGTTTGTTTCATAACGGTTTAAAACATAATAAACAGCTGCATAAATATGACACAATTCCCCTTAAAACAAAAGAAAACTTTAGAAAACCCTCATCAATAGCCATCGTTAAAACCCTTACTTTCAATAAAAACACGCCACTCCATTAAAAACCACACCAACACCAGTCGAAAATAGCCTTTCGTTGAAGCAAACACCAATAAAAACACCCCTTTAAAACCTTATTTTTTTAAATAATTGATTTCTACACTCTTCTCGAAGCCTCTACATTTGTAGCAGTAGAGGAAACCAACTTAATTGTTGGTGATAATTTTTTTAAAAATCTAGAGCCGAAATTAGCTAGCAGGTAGAGCTTTTTCAATGACGCTTTAGTAGCAAAGTAGAGAGGAACAGGAGACGCATTGCGTCTCTTGTTTTTTTAGGTCATTTCGTTTTCCTTATCCGAATCCATGGGAATGGTGAATACCGGGCCGAGCCTTGCAACTTCAACCACCTTGAAGCTACCGACCGTGGTTTATACAACAACGTATAATCGTATTGCTTTACCACATCAATGGGGTGGTGAAAATAATGATCGGCCATCGATTCGTACCCAAGGTGTTGGTAATAATCAAGCGATCGTTCTTGCGCCCCTTCAATTTCATGTGCCTTGTAAAAAGGGCTGTCTAAAAAATGGAGCTCGCCCCCAGGCTTAAGCAAAGTCAACAACCGTTCAATCAATGCAACAAGGTCTGGAAAGTATTGCACACTGCCGTTCAGTGTAATGATATCGTACGTTTTTAAAGGAAAGTTTGCTGTAAAAATATTGGCGTAAACAAAATGCAAATTGGGTTTGGGAAATACACGGGCCGCTTGCTCCAATTCCAAACGATTGATGTCGACCCCTACCACGGTACCCTTTGTTGCTTTGGCCATGAAGTTGGAGAACCACCCATTGCCACACCCCAAATCAAGCACATCCACTGCTCCTTTTTCTTGAAGGTAGGTGTTGAAATTATTGGCTGTAGCCACACGCAATTGCCATTCGTCAAAGCGTGTGTTTTGCGCTGTACAGTGAGGCAGGTGTTGCACCTCCTGATCGCTATATACCCTCCCCTCTTTCTCTCTCACTTCCAGGTAAATCTCTTCGAAAGGCTGCTCTTCTGTGAAGAAGTACACCCCATTTTGAGGGGTAAAAGATTGTAGGTAAGAAATAGCCATTTATGCCGATGATTTTTGACGGTACCACCACATGCCCATTTTGGCTACAAAAGAGCGCAGCTTAAGGTTAACAGCCGATGGAGTAAGGGTTTGATTGTTTAACTTTTTCTTGTTGAAATTCACCTCATTCACCACACGTCGCACAGCATAATCGTAATACCTGCGGTGGTAGGTACGTTGAAAATCGCGGTCGCGATCGTTTTGCATTTGCCAGTTAAAGGCATTGGTTTGAATGGCTTCTACCTCTTCAAACAACTCCGTGCCTTTAATGGGGTAGGCTACTGTTATGGTAAAGTAATCGGGGTTCGATACTTTGAGGTGATGAATGGTTTCATAAATGTCTTGTTCCGTTTCTCCAGGATAGCCCAGCATAATAAAAGTACCAGCCTGAATGCCATGTTGCTGTGCCATTTGAATCATGGTGCGTACCTCTTCCACACTTACCCTGCGGTCCATCAAGTCAATGATTTTCTGCGAACCACTCTCTGCACCAATCCACACCCTGAAACAACCCGACTCCTTCATCATTCGAATCACCTCCTCATTCATACGGTCAGCACGGGTGATGCACTCGTAAGCAATGGTAACATTGCGCCTTTTTAATTCTTCATTAAACGCCTGCAACCACTTATGACTTACCGTAAACACATCATCCACAAACCACAACGTATCGGGGTTATACGTTTGTTGAATGTATTCCAACTCATCCACCACCTTCTCTGGCGAACGACGTCGGTAGCTCAAGCCATATACTGCCCTGCTACACCATTTGCAGGTATACGGGCATCCACGCATGGTACTCACCGAAATGGCATTCAATCCATGACGCTGCTTCCAGGTGGTAAGGTATTGTTGGAGGTCAATCTTCTTTCGGTTGGGGAAAGGCAACTCGTTAATGCTTCGCAGCTTGGTGCGCTCTGCTGTATACACTGGCTCGCCCTGTGCATTCAAATACCCAATGCCTTGCACTTCCGACAACCGTTCTTGCTCTCCTGCATCCAATGTGGTAATCAGTGCTGTAATGGTTTGCTCTCCTTCACCAATCACCAGGTAATTGGCTCCGTGTTGCAACAAATCATCTGCATTGTAACGCACCTCAGGGCCACCCAAAATAATGGTGGTATGCTGCAACTCCTTCTTAGCGCGGATAAACGTGATGAGCTGCAATATATTTACCCGGGTCATGAGGTTAACATAAAACGCTACATACGGAGGCCGATGGATGAGCAAGTACTGTTCTAGTGCTTCCCTGGTAGAGAAAGTGCTGTCGAATACCTCGTTGGTAATGCCTTGCTCTTCGAGCCATGCAGAAACGCACAAGATACCCAGGGGCGGGTAAGGCCGCATGATCTCCTGTTCCTTAGGATCTTCGTGCAAAAAATAACCATGTGTTAGCAGTACTTTCAAGCCGCAACTATTCTTTCTCGTTCTTTTGGTAGGTAAGGATCATCGTAGCATTTTGCTGCATCGTCAATACCAATCTATTTTCCTTGATGGCCACCATAAGCTCGCTGGCACGGGTACCATCTGTTTGTACCAAACGCCCTGTAGCAGCATCGTATTCATAATGCCCTTGCTCTACATCTCCTTGCCCTGCTCCCACTAATCGGGTATTTGCATAAGTACCATCTTCAAAAAACTCCAGGTAAACGTTTTCCAATCCATCCAATTTTTCGTGTGCCGTCTTTACCAGCTGTAAGCTGTCTTCTTTTGCAAGTGCTGTGGTTTTTAGATGCTCTTTTCTACGGGCAATGGTACTCGCTATAAACCCCTCTCGATCGTCGAGGTCAAACACCACCTCATCATCCATCTGCATGGCTAGCATCTTCCACTTCCCCACCAACGTCGACTCCTGCGCCAACACGCCCATACTTACCAGCAACAACAATACACTTAATAACTGTTTCATCTCATACACTTTTAATTGGAAACTACTTCCAGGTCAATCAAATAATGGTCGGCATTCCCCGCCATAAACGAAGCCCCCATCGATCGTTCACATTTTTCGAGAAAGTTAAGGAGTTTAAGGCGCTTTTTAAAATAAGGCTCCAGGTAAGAAGGCGGAATAAAAAGGCCCACAGGCCGTTGTTTACGACATCGAAAAGACGGCAACATCGCCTGTTTAAATGCACGTGGCGAGTAATACCACGTATGCACATCGGTACCATTCACATGCACCACCACTGGCTTCCCCCCAGCCCTTCGAAACACCTTTCCCCACTGTAGCTTGAAAAAGAAATAATTGCTTTCCATCCAGCAAAAAGAAGGCATCACTACCGCAATGAATCGACCGCCAGGCTGTAACACACTCTTAAGCGACTGCCCCATGGATTTAAGTGCCAATGAATCGATGCAGTTGAGCCCTCCAAAGTTGGAAAACACAAGGTCGAATCCCTGTTGAAAAGAAGTACTGGCAATGGCTTCAAAAGGCATTTGGAATGCTTCAATGGTTGCCCCTCGCGCTGCTGCTTTTGCTTTCGTTTGCTGCACCATTTGTAAAGAAGCATCGGTAGCTACCACCTCATGCCCCTGCTCAGCCAACCAAACGGCATCTTCTCCTGTACCACAATTCAATTCCAAAATACGAAGAGGTGTTGAGGGCAAATGCGCTTGCAAGTATTGCCATACAATAGCGCGCTGACGACGCCCTATCTCGCCATGAGTGAATTCATCATCGTAAGTGATGGCAGCATTGTCGAAGGCACTTTCCATTAGGCCGATTCAAGGTGCTTTAACTTAATGGAATCGATGTAAGCGGTGGGCACATAGTACAACGTAGACATGGCCGATTGCAGTTGCCCTGCATTGCTCTTAAAAGGCCGCTTAAAAAAGCGTTTGATGTTTTGGTAGCCCTGGTGCTTGCGGTATGTTTTATGCACATAGCGGTGCAGTCGTTTATAATACTCGCGATTATAAGTACCTTGAAACATCATGTCCAAATCGTCGGAATCGGTCCAATTGGCTTTTTCTTTCAAATCTTCTTTTACCTTTTCATAAAACCCGGTACCAGGCAACGGGTACGAAACAGAAATACCAATGTCGTCGGGCATCAACTCCAACAACATTTTAATGGTGAGGTCAATGTCTTCTTTCGTTTCACCCAGGTAGCCAAATTGTAGGAAGAACGCCACACGCACCCCCTTCTTTTTCAGCAAACGGGTAGCCTCATAAATTTGCTCCAACTGGGTGCCCTTATCCATGGCATCCAATATTTTTTGCGAACCCGATTCAGCACCTACCCACACTTCATATAACCCCGACTCGGCCAACGCATCAATGGTATCTTCCTGCAACAACAAATCTACCCGCGATTGTATTTTATAACGAAACGATAAGGAACGTTCTTTCAGCAAGTCGCGAAACTCCTGTACCCAACCTGGCTTCAACCCAAAAATATCGTCGCACATCCAAAAATCGGTAGGGCCGTAATGGTCAATCAGGTATGCGATTTCTTCTACTACCCTTTGTGGAGAACGCGAATTGTAACGGTTTCCGTAAATGGGTTTTGCGCACCAGTTACACTTAAAAGGACAACCACGAGTGGTGGCAATGTTCATGGCAAAATAACCATGGTGCTCCATCCAAATCGACTTATACTGCTCTACATCCACCAGGTCCCATGCAGCCATGGGCAATAGGTCCAGCTCTTTTAAAATGCTACGTCGCGGTGTTTTGATGGTTTCAGCATCCTTGCGAAAGGTAATTCCTCCTACCGCATCGTGGTTGGTAGCGCCCTGTTCCAAATGTGCTACCAGTTCCTTCAACGTCAACTCCCCTTCTCCCAAAATAATGAAGTCGGCTCCATTGTCGAGGTACTTTTCAAAATGATCGGTAGAATCAGAACTGCAAACAATTACTTTACACCCTTGTGCTTTGGCCATCATCGACATGCGAAAAGCGGCTTCACGCATGGTGGTTAAACACATCTTGGTAAGGTAGTTAAACCCATCGTCGTAAATCACCAGGTAATCGGGCTGTTGTTCTTCCAATACTGGTGCAATGGCCTGCTCGCTTTCTATTAAGTTAACATCAAACAATGCTACCTCATGACCTTGCTCGCGCATGTATGCTGCCGCATAAATGGTACCTAAAGGAGGATAAGGCTGATGGTTGTTCCACTGCTTGGCATCAAACCGGTAAAAGTAAGAATGGGTGAACAGGATTTTACTCATGCCATTAACTTAACGAAATATTGTGTTTTGCTTCAAAAGCATCAATTTTTTCCTGGTAACGGTCGATGACCTTCTTCTGAAAGTTTTGAGGGTGGTGCTTAGACACATAACGACGCGACTTCATGGCCACGTCAAATTGCGAGGCATCAAAGCTTTCAAATTTTCGCTTCCAATGGTTCACAGTTACCTTCATGAAATAACGGTCCAACGCATTCCCCAATTTATTGTTTAGCATCCACTCCTGAAAACGCTTGATAATACCTGCTTTGTGTACCTGCACATCGTTAGCATCGCGCATCGGAAAGTTGGGGTAGTATGCTTTGGCCCATTGGTTGCAGTGGTAAAACTGCTCGTAATAATCCTTGCCATAAGTAGGCATTAACGTTACCAGCTCCATGGCAGTAAACAAGTTCTTTTCCTCAATATCCAGGTGGTTGGTATCCACAAAATAATTAACGCAAAAGTACTTGCGGGAATTGAACAAGAAAATTTTCTTAAAAGCAATCAAACAGGTACGGGCCAACCACAATCGCCCGGGTTCGGTAATGATGAAGTAATCAATATCGCCATCATCATCGATATAACCTTTGGAGATGGATCCCGACAACAATACCCCACGCACATAAGGGAAACGAGCAATGAAACGCGACATTTTGTATGCTTTTCGCATCAGTTGATCTGCACGAACATTTCCTAACTCCCGTTTTTGCACCAACGCAGCATCGTTTTGCATAGCATAATAAGCCCCAAAACGGTACAAACACCCTTGCTCCTCTAATGCCTTTAATTCGTTCACCAGTGCCTCATCCGACGTGCCATTCAATTGACTGCTTTGCCTAATCTCATCCAGCTTTAACGGATAGTTAAAGATGTCGAAATACAGCAATGCCTTCACAGCATCGCTGGCTACACTTGTATCAGTTTGTGCTGCCTTCACTTCCGGTATCATGTCTATCGAAAAAAAACTCCAACTTAAAGTTAATACATTTTATTGGGTTTTGAAGTTTCATAATTTTCCGTACCTTTGAGACCGATTGGTCTTAAATTATGTCAAAAGGCGCAAATACAAGAGAATTAATTGTAGCAAAGTCGGCAGAACTTTTTAATGTTTACGGCTACCATGGTTGCTCGTTAAGCGATATCATGAAAGCCACTGGGCTAAAGAAGGGAGGCATTTACAACCATTTCAAAAACAAGGATGAAATTGCACTGGCAGCCTACGACTACTCCTTCCAAAAAATATTGAAACGGTTTCGCGAACGACTCGACCAGGACAAAACCTCCAGCGATAAGCTAAAATCCATCATTGCCGTTTACAAAAGCTTTTTGTACCAACCGGTAATAAAAGGAGGATGCCCGGTAGTGAACACTGCTGTAGATGCTACCGATTCGCATCCAGAACTCACGCAACGATCGATTGAAGGCATTAAAACATTGCACACCTATGTAACCATTAAGATCGATGAAGGCATTGCCAATGGAGAGTTTAAACCAGTGAATAGCGAAGAAGTAGCCACCCTTATTTTATCTACCCTAAAGGGAGCCATAGTCATGTCGCGCATCAACAAAGAAGATCAATACATGCAAACTGCAGCTCGCTTTTTAGAGCAATACATTGACACGACGCTACTTGCGTAAATTTTTTTAACTAAAAAAAAGACCGATTGGTCTTTAAATATAACGAAATGGCACAAAAACAACCGTACAAAATTCCTCCATTGTTTCGTTTTATTCGATGGTCGTTCCCTAAGCTGGAAACCCTTTTTCCGGGGTTGGCACACCGGTGGGCAATTCGATTATTCTTTACCCCTATGCGCTTCCCATTGCCGGAACGAGAAGCAACAGCATTGGCAGCAGCCAAAACCTTTTCTTTTCAGTACAATGGAACTTCGCTTCAAGCATACAGTTGGGGGAAAGGTCCTGTTGTTTTATTCATGCACGGCTGGGCGGGCAGAGGAACACAAATCAGCGAGTGGGTCGTTCCACTTACGGAAGCTGGCTACCAGGTAGTAGCCCTCGACGCTCCTGCCCATGGAAAATCGCCAGGAAAACGCACGCATTTATTGCATTTTGCCAAAGCATTAAAAGCACTTGGCGATGCAGTAGGCAATGTTCATGCTATTATTGGCCATTCGCTGGGCGGAGCTGCTACCTTGTTGGCGTTGGAGCTGGGCCTACAAACCAACCATACCATCACCATCAGCACCCCAGCAGTAAGCGATGGCATCCTGCGCGAGTTTTTATCGCGCTTAAACGCCAAAGACCAACAAGGGCAATACATTGCCGATTACATTCAGCAGCAATTCAACCTCAACTTCAAGTCGCTTTCGGCCGAGTACATTGCACAACGCATTACTCCTCCGTCGCCTCTCATCATACACGATGAAAACGACATGGAGGCTCCCATTTATCATGCCGAAGCCTTGTTAGAAGTAATGCCTAATGCCACGCATTATTGGAGCAAAGAGCTTGGACACAACCGCATTATCAGAAACCCCGAGGTGCTGAAGCAGGTGCTGAATCATATCCACATTCCACCACAAGAAAAAACGCATGAGCCATCGCTTTCGGGCGAAATTGAATTGATGTTGTACACCAATTCCAACTGGTAAGCTAATGCCTTAAACACGAGGTAATTGCAATTGCTGTTTTAAATATTACCAGATCTGCTGTATCATTTTTGCTTGTTTCATCGTTATACAACAAGCAAGGAAAACCATGAATCGCATACTTACTGCCATATTATTGCTGCCACTTACTGCGGTGGGGCAAAACTTAATTCCCAATCCTAACTTCGAGGAACATGTAGAAGGGCGGGTAACCGAATGGGGGCAGCCCAATCCCCCCTACTACCATTTTACTGTAGATGCCCGCACCGACGGAGGTGCCCACAATGGCGAATGCTATAATGGATTGTGCATTGCCAATTACCAGGAAGGTGGAGACATCAATGAACGCCTCATTGTTCGATTACATGAGCCATTGGTAGCAGGCCAAAAGTACCGGCTGAAGATGATGGTACGCGAACGGGTAAGCAGCAACAAGAACCCCGATAACATGGATGCCATACACTGGTACTTCTCCAACAACAAGGAAGACCGTACCTTGCAAGAACTATCGCCCACCCAACTCGAACACCGGGTGGTTTTTCCATTGCCAGATACAGGCATGTTTTCATGGACTGCTATGGAAACGAACTACACCGCTTCGGGCAACGAAGTTTTTTTGCTGATCGGCTACTTCAACGAAAAGATGGGGTTTCGCAACCTCGACCAGACGAAACCTACTGCCCCTGCCCCAAGCTTTTATCCCGACTTTAGCAACAAGAAAAAAAAGAGCAAAAAGAAACAAGAAAAAGAAAATGCACAGTTCCGTAAGCAGCAGCGCGAATACCTTAAAGAGCGGTACAAAGACCTGTTTAGGGTGCGTTTTTATTTTGATGCCTTGTGCCTGGCACCACTCACCAGCGAAGGCACTTGCGACTGCTCTCCTCCTGGCGAAACAGTAGACGATGCTACTGAGACCTATGCAGTGGGCGAAACGATTGTACTGAACAACATCTTCTTTGAAACAGCCAAATCGGCACTCCTGCCCGCCTCTTTCGAAGAATTGGAAAAACTGCTGCAACTGTTGCAACAACAACCCGAAGCAGTGATTCAAGTAAACGGACACACCGACAACCAGGGCAATGACGACGACAACCAGGCATTGTCTGAAAACAGGGCACAAGCAGTGGTCAACTATTTAATTGAACAAGGCATTGCTGCCAACCGACTCACATCAAAAGGGTTTGGAAGTAAAGTACCGGTGGCCACCAACGACACGGCCGAAGGACGCGAACAAAATCGAAGGGTAGAATTTGTTATCCTAAGCCGCTAGTCGCGATGCACCGTTTCGAGCAATACCTCGTAGTAATTTCGGTTCAACATTTTCGACTTCAACCAACTGTAAAAGGCCATGGCCTGGATGTCTTCCTGCTCTTCAGGAATACTTTTTAACATAAGGTCTACATTGTTCTTATACTCATCGCTTCGTACCCAATGAGGGTCGTTAATGAAGCGCTTCATGAACCCAATGAACTGACGCGCACGTTGCCGCTGATGAATGGGCTGTTCAAAGAAATCGCCAAACGACCGTTCGATGGAACGTATGCGGTTAATGGCAATGTCGTCGTTGCCCAATTCGTATTGAATGATCAACTCAATCATGTTCTTCTTTAACACCCACTCTCTTCCCATCTTCTTTTCGCACCACTTATCAGTATGATGAATGCTTAGCAATGCTTTTACCGCCTTCGAAAAATCTTCTTGCTGGAAGTAGTACACACTCAGGTTAAGTCGTGCATTCAAATCATCGTAGGTGCTGAGCTTTACCTCCTTTTCGCCCAATGCCATTTCAATAATCTCTACCGCTTCATGGTTATTGCCCTGGTAGCTTTTTACTGCGGCCAGCAGCGCAATGTATTTGGGGTAAAAGGTGAGGTAGTGCGAACGGTTATGGGCCATGATATCAACCAACAACTCATCGAGGTACTCAATGCACTTTTCAAATTTCCTGTTGCGATAAAGCACGTGGGCAATCATGTACAACAAGCTCAATTTGTAATAATGGTTGGCTTTCGAAAACCCGTATTGCTTGTTTACATGGTGGTATTGCTTGATGATGTAAGGCTCGAACGAATAAAAATCTTTCTTGGCCAACATCGCACTACGGGTAATCGACATAATGTTATACAACAGCTTAGGGCGTTTGGCCATGGTTTCCGATAAATCGTACTCCTTCAATACCCGTTGTATGATGCCATCAAACCCTATTTCTTCCCCACTCAAACGCACCTCTTCCAGCTTTAACTTAATGATGCTGGTAGCAATGGTGCCTCGCTCCTCCTCATCTGCCAACTGCTTATTGGCATTGCGCTTTTCAATGATTTCATCCAAAGGATTGGCAAATTCGCTGTTGGCTTTTTCTATTTGTAAGTTATACACCGCATTCAACAAATCGTATTGCTCGTTGGCCACCGCCAGCACCTCTGCCTTTTTTAAGAACATCCACCCCAACCGGTCGCTGGCTTTATCAAACAAATACCGGGAAAGCGAAAGCATCCCCATCAGCGATGATGCCGTGGTGGTATCATCATCCATGCGTTTCAACACCACAAAATCCATGAGGTGGCGAATCAATCTTTTACGCAATGCATGGTAAGCCTCCCTGTTGTACTTATTGTAAAGTTTAAGGATAATTTCTGTAGGCCTGTAGTCTTCCTCCTCATTCAAAATTTCAAAGAGGTCGAGGTCTTTGCGGTTGCGCTTCCTCTTTTGGCGATTGATGAAAATTCGAAATTCCTTTTTATCTTCCTCTGTTAAGGTGGTAATAATCGCTTTTAGGTTATCCATTATGCAGCTATAAAAGTACGTGTTCAATTTAGTAATTTTATATTTCAAGAGCAATTCAAGCATATAAAACAATATTATAAAGTCCGCATATCCTGGTTTTTTGCTTGAAGCAGTGCTACAATGGTTCTATGTTTGTACTGCTAACAAGAAACCCGCGTAATCATGGGAAAGAAACATCGTCCTAAAGCAATCAAAGGCATCGCCTACTCTTTGTTGGGCATTGCAGCCTTTTGGCTCATCGCCTCAATGTTGTTGTTTACTACAGCATTGTATTGTTTTACTGTATTGCAAGTAACTGGTGCGGTAGCTACAGGCATTACATTGTCTATTGCTGCTGCCATAGGCCTTGGTGTTGTGTTGACCCGTCGTACTGCACGTAAGCGCATTGAATTGGGCATGGCGCCTATTGGCGGGCTCGGACTCAGCATTTGCACCACTGTTTTAGCATTTGCCGACCTATCTACTGCCGGCATTATTGGCTGGGCCATTCCTGCAGGCTTTTTATGCAGCGTGTTTGCGGTACCTATTATGGCCTGGTTCAAAGCACGCATCAATGGGCATCGCTTCAACAACATTATTGATGTAAAAGAAGCCTTGCTGGCCATTGTATTCATTGTTATTTCATCAGGGTGCTTTGCATTCTTCACCACTGCTGGAAGTTGGAAAACTGGCTTTACAGTAATTGCTTGCATGGCATGGATAGCTACTTTCATCACCCTGTTCAACATCCCGGCCATGTTGCTGCGGTTCATCTTTTATTCCATTGCACGGTTCATCTATAAAATCAAAGTAGTAGATGGGCACCATATCCCTCAAAAAACGGGAGCTTTACTGGTGGCCAACCACTTGTCGTTTATGGACTCTTTTCTCATCGTAGCCAGCGTACCACGCCAGGTACGTTTTGTGATGCTAAAAGAGGTATACGAACACCCCTTATTGCATTGGTTGATGAAGCGGTTGAACATGATTCCCATTTCTCCACGAGAGGGCAAGCAAGGATTGGATCGATTCAATGAAGCGTGCCAGCGCGAGATTAACAACGGCCATTTGGTATGCATCTTTGCAGAAGGGCAAATCAGTAGAAATGGACATTTGCTAGAATTTAAGAAGGGCATTGAACACATTGCCAAAGGCATTGACGCCCCCATCATTCCGTTGCACATGGATGGGGTATTAGGCACTCCATTCACCTACGTGGTAGGCAGAGGCAATGTAAAGTTCAACTTAAAAGCATTGCGCAAACGAGTCACCATCAGCATAGGAAAACCTTCTCCTGCAAACAGCAGTGCATTTACCATCAGGCAACGTGTTCAAGAATTGAATGCCAATGCATTCGAACATCGAATAAAAGAAAACGACACCCTTGGACGACACTTCATTGCCGCCACCAAAAAACACAGTCAGCGTGCTTTTGTAAGCGATGCGCAAGGCAGCAAAACGTACCGACAAGTATTGAAGCAAGCCAAGCTGTTGGCCGGCAGGTTACAGGAAGACATCTTGCACGAACAACATGTAGGGGTAATGCTTCCCAAATCCGTCGAGAACGTGGTGGTGAACCTGGCACTGATACTGCTGGGCAAGACCACTGTAAACATCGATCCTGCGTTCACCAATGAAGAACATTTCTTTGTGGTGAACAAGGCTCAATTGAATACCATCATTACCACCAATGAACTCAACAACACCTACATCCTTAACCATGTTAACCGCACACTGCTAACCGCTACTTTATTTGCGGAGTTGAGCGACAGCAAACAATACCACGTCAACCCCAACAACGCCAACGCTTTGCCTGATGGTAGAATTCTTACCAAAAACGACATTGCTACCATTGTATTTGAACGAGGTTCGGATGGGTTCTTTAAGGGCATCCCCATCACCCATCAAAACATCCTGGCCAACATTGCCGGATTGCGACAGGTATATCATCTTGAATCGCAACAATCGATGCTGGGGCTGATGCCTTTTTACCATGCCTATGGGTATACCCTCGACCTTTGGTTGCCTATTTTAGTAGGCATGCAAGTGGTTTTTCCCAACAGCAATACCATGGAAAACATTGCTACCACCATGCAGCAGCATCCTATCAATATTGTGTTGGGAAAGATTGATTTGATCAAACAACTGCATGCCCAATTGCCTACTGAAACCTGGAAAGAGGTAGCCCACATCATCACAGGCGAAGAACAAGCTGATGCAGCGTTTAAAGCCACCATTCAATCGGAGTTGGGCATTACCATTCGCGAAAGCTTTGGACTTCCCGAATGCGCTCCTATCATTGCGGTAAACACTCCTGATTTTGTGGGCAAAGATGTGGCAGGCAAATCAATTACCCAACCCGGTACAGAAGCACATACGGTGGGCAGGCCATTGCCCGGTGTAGCTGTTAAAGCCGTAAACCCTGAAAATTTAGACGAGGAATTGCCTCCCAATGAAGAAGGGATTTTACTGGTAAAAGGAGCCAATGTTATTGAATCGTACCTCAACGACATCCAATTAACACGGAAGTACTTTCATCGCAATTGGTTCATCACTCACCAAAAGGGGCGTATTAATAGCGATGGATTTATTGTACTTTCATACCTTAAAACGCATTGAAGGCACTTAAAAAAATAACATTCGCGGTCCTGTTTAGCATTGAGTTATTCATTGCGCTTATCATCGGCTACCTCGCTCTGGCATTTGTGTTGGCGATGATTCCGGTAAACACCGATTTCGCGTCAAGCGAAGAAGGCATTGATTTATTGGTGATGACCAATGGAGTGCATACCGATTTGTGTGTTCCTACCAAAACAGCTGTGATGGATTGGTCGGGTTTCATCGACCCCAACGACTTTGCCCCCAACTCCAACCGTGCACCATACATTGCTTTTGGATGGGGCGACAAAGGGTTTTACCTAGACACTCCAACCTGGGCGGACCTAAAGGCTTCTACCGCTGTAAAGGCCATGTTTTTAGAAAGCCCTACAGCCATGCACGTCAGTTATTTGCTGCGCACACCTAAAGCAAGCGAGTCGGTGAAATCAATTCGAATTAGTGTGGCACAATACACCCGACTGGTGCAATACATTAAAAGTGGCTTTACCACCACACAAGGCAAGGCTATGCTCATTGAAAATGCTGGCTATTACAACATGAATGATAATTTTTACGAAGGAAAGGGCAGTTATTACCTGCTTAAGACTTGTAACGTATGGGCCAACAACGGGTTAAAAACAGCTGGTGTAAAAACAGCGCTTTGGGCTCCCTTCGATTGGTGCATTTTCCATCACTTCAATTAAGCATCCATTTTTTATTGCTTCTTTTAATGATTAGTAATGGTTAGCTTTGCAGCAGCCATTTTCGCAATATGAAACGCCTGTTAACATCTATTCTATTGCTGTTGTGCATCCTTTCAGCTACTGCCCAGGAAGTGGTTGAAAAGAAGCCTATCACAAAAAGCGTTGCATTTGCCAGCTCGTTATCATACACCGGCTTTAACATTGCCCTTGGTGTTGGTATCCATCATCCTAAGTGGACATTATTTCTTGGCCCTAAATTATCGCTTACGCAATCGGCATTGCCGGCCGAAGGAGCATCTGGAGTCGCTACCAATTTTCGCTATTTCCCCACCGGAAAGGAACAGCGGTGGAACGGTTTTATTAACCTCGACTATCAACTGCAATTATCTTCTCCGGATTGTAGGTTTGCCAGTTGCGAAGAAAAAACCGCCTACACGCACGAATACAGTGCAGGCTATGGGCTGCTTTGGAAAACATCTGAAAAGATTCACATTGCCAATTCCATTAACCTGGGGCTTTACAACAGGAACCTGTACAACCATTACCTCAATGTACGCGAGAACTTTGGGGGCTATAATACCGTGTTTCGTTTAAGCGTTTACCACCTATTTAACCGATGAAAACATGGATATACATAGCGATGTTGTTGGTATTTGCCGGATGTAAAAAGGTAAATGTAGACAACATCAATAACCTTAATGGTGGACGAATAGAAGCCATAGGACATGGGGGTGCCGGGTTTCAATCGTATACCAACCCCTACCCTACCAATAGCATGAGTTCCATTAGCCTGGCCATCGACGGTTACAATGCCGATGGTGTAGAGGTAGATGTTCAGTTGAGCAAAGACAACGTGTTGTTTTTATACCACAACGAAGAATTGCAAAGCAGCACCAATTGTTTTGGCTGCATCAATGAAACCTATGCTGCCGATTTGTTGCAATGCAAGTACAATCAAAACATTGGCTCCAACATTCACGACGATGAATACCTGGTAACACTGGAGCAGGTAATGCAAACCTATGCCAACTATACCCCTACCCCCATCATTTACCTCGACTTGCGCACAGTGAACAATTGCGACGAAAGCAACTTTCCCGACAAAGATACCCTGGCCGCAAAAGTGGTAGAATTAATTCAGCGCTACGGTGCCCACGAATGGACGGTGGTGATCAACAACTCAAGGACCCTGCTCAACAAAATACAAGCCCTTGATACCAATGTGAGGTTAATGATTGAAGTAGAGCCTGTTTCGCTGGCCATCGAAATAGCAGTAGCCAATGGCTATGAAGGGTTGATTACTGAGAATGATGATTTGAATAAAGACGATGTTGAGGCGGCACACGCTGCTGGCATTAAAGTTGGGTTGTTTAGCATACGCTCTCAGGTAGGTACCATTGAAGCCATTGAAAAACATCCTGATGTAATTCAAACAGACAACCTCGAATTGTTATTGGAATACTTGTACTAAGGATTAAATCCACCCTTCCATTTCCCGAATGTTCTTCCACTTTTGCTCGCGGAAATGCTCGTGGGCATAGTTGGTATGGAAATTATGGCTTTTAAAAAACTCCACCGTTTTCTCGTACCACTCGGAATCGGTATACTGCCAGTCGCGTGTAATTTCCCACTCCTTTCGCAACAACGAAGCTTTTTCGTTATAGTCTGTTCGCCCCAGGTGGCACAGGTCGGCATCACACAACACGCTGGCTACAATATGGTCCGGGCTTTGCGGAATACTGGTAGCCATAATGCATTCGGTAATCAATTGAATTTTTGCAGTGGGGTATTGCATTGCCGAAAGAAATTCGCGCGCCATATCGGCTCCTAAGCGCTCATGATCTTCATAGGTAATGGTATAGCCTGAGTCGTGAAACCACGCTGCAATCTCCAGCATTTCCATCTCCTCCTCACTCAACTGACATCCTCTGCCAATTTCGGCACTGTCTTTCACTACTTCAAGGGTATGGGCCAGGCTGTGGTAAGTATATTCGTCCGACATTTTTTCTACAATCATTGCAGAAACATGGGCCTTTACTTTTTCTAATATACCTGTCAAACGAAGAAAATTGCTGATGTTAAGTAATTAAACTATAAAACATCAATTAAGTTACAAACTTAAGTAAATTTGCAGAATCATTTCATCCCTGTTTACAGGGTTAATGCATTACCTTATGATTGAATTTGAATTGGACACCGAATACATCGAACTCATTAAGTTGTTAAAGGCCACCAACCTTGTTGGAAGTGGTGGTGAGGCCAAGATGGTGGTGAGTGAAGGGATGGTAATGTGCAACGGCACCACTGAGCTGAGGAAACGGTATAAAGTGCGCAAAGGCGACGAAATAGAATTCGAAGGGCACCGCATTGTTGTGCGCTAGTTTGCCTATCTTTAAGGGTCTTGACCCGAAAGATCATTCACATCGATATGGACGCTTTTTTTGCGTCGATTGAGCAACGCGATTTTCCCGAGTTGCGTGGCAAGCCTGTGGCTGTGGGTGGCTCTAAAGACCGGGGCGTAGTTGCTGCTGCCAGTTACGAAGCACGCCAGTACGGGGTACATTCTGCCATGCCTTCTGCCATTGCTTACCGCAAGTGCCCCGAAATTATTTTTACCCAACGCAGGTTCGACGTATACAAGTCGGTATCGAAACAGGTAATGGAGATCTTTAAAGAGTTTACCGATTTGGTAGAGCCGTTGTCGTTGGATGAAGCTTATTTGGATGTTACCGAGAACAAGATGAACCTGCCCTCCGCCACGCTCATTGCCCAGGCCATTAAACAGCGCATTTTGGAGGAAACACAACTCACCGCTTCGGCCGGAGTATCGTTCAACAAGTTTTTGGCCAAAATTGCTTCTGACGTAAACAAGCCCAACGGGCTGTTTGTGATTGTACCCGAAGCAGCAGCAGCCTTTATTGATACGCTGCCCATCGAAAAGTTTTTTGGTATTGGCAAGGTAACCGCTGCCAAAATGAAGGAGTTGGGCATTCATACTGGAGCCGACTTGCGGCAATGGGAACGGGTAGATTTGGTGCGCAACTTTGGCAAAGCCGGTGGGTTTTATTACAAAATAGTACGCAGCGAAGACCATCGACCGGTAAGTCCTGACCGCATTCGAAAATCCATCAGTGCTGAAAATACATTTGACCGCGATTTAGAGGAAGCACCCATCATGTTGAATAAGCTGGAAGGCATTACCCAGGAGGTTATTAAGCGGTTGGAAAATACCGAAACCATGGGCAAAACCATTACGCTAAAGTTAAAGTACAACGATTTCACGCTACAAACCCGCAGCAAAACATTGCCGCATTTCACCCAGGGCAAAGATGAAATTTTTAAAGTGGTGGAAGAGCTGTTGCAACAAGAGCCAGTAGCAAAACCTGTACGATTGCTAGGCGTTGGTGTTTCGAACCTGAATACCGAAGTAAAAAGAGGCAAAGGGTATCAGTTGACGTTGGATTTTTAGTGGTTTTTCACCATTTCTAAAAATGTTTTTGCCCGTTCTTTATATGTGTGCTGTTGTTTTACCCTTTGATGCCCCTTCAAGGCAATTCGCTCTCGCTCTTCTTGATGTTCAAGGTAGTATTTTACTTTTTCCAAAAGATCCTGCTCAGAAGTATAAGTGATCAATTCTTCTCCGATGGTAAACAGTTGTTCGAGATTCTCAGTATGATTGGTCAGCAATAATGTTTGGCACCCTAGCGTTTCAAAAGTACGGTAATTAATGTCGTTAGAAATGTTCCTATTAAAATGAATTTTGTAACCATTGATAGCACGCACCATATCATTTCCTATCACCATAACATCAGGGGTTAATCCATATTTTTTCCCTAGCAAATCAACCCAATTTTTCCGATTTAAGAAATTACCACAAAACCCTACATCCACTGTCTTTTGAATGTCAGGCATGGGGAAGATAAGGTCATCAGGATAAGCATTGGGGAACCAATGTGTCTTGCAAAAACTACTAAAATGACCTTGATGAGAATCGATGGCATTTAAACAGATGTGAATACCATGACGTCTACATGTGTTTACATGACTTTTTAAAATACAATGCGAATCGATGGACCAAAATACTTTAAGCTGGTTATACCTGGATAGATCAGGCACCCAACGCCCTGACTCGTAGTTTTCCAATAGAAAAATAATATCCACATCCTTTGCTACCTGTTGAAAGGGGGTGTTGAAATTATCGTAATTCAGTCCCCACACCACTACCTCCACATCAAAGTGTTTAAACGCACGTTGGAAGTTTAATGCCTCTCTAAACTCCCTGTTTTTTTCATGCCTGCCCCGCTCTTGTATGATGAGGATTTTCATAATTCATGCTTTAACCTAACCCGTTCCATATCAAGTCCAAGATACTTCCACACTTCAGTTAACTGTTCGTAATTAGCGGGCCTTGTTGGCGCACAATCAATGTAATCTCCTGTTATTAATCGGTGTTTATCAATCTTCCAATTAACCCGATCCAACCTTCTAGTAGCTGACATGCCCACAAAATCTTCTCGATCAAGGTGAATTATCTTTGTAAACCCTGTTTTTTTGATCAATGCTCGCAATAACGACTCATCTGAGAAACGCTCTGGCTTATTATCTACAGCCTCTTTTTGATCAATAACCCTGAGACCTTTCCAACTATTAATCAACTCATTATAAGCCAACTTCATTGGATTTATCAATTGTTGAAAAACAGAAGAATACCCCATGGTATAACACATAGGAAACTTTCCCTCCTCCCTGGAATTATAATAAGCATTACCACCAATTGCCAGTAATTTATGTTCATGAACATGCTTTAACCACTCTTCCTTAAAAAACTCACCATTAAGTAGATACATATCAATGTCAACTATAATGCATAATTCATTTGGATATATGGTAGATAAGTACAAGCGAGAAACTTTTGCTTGATTTCCAGTATGAATTCCTTGAATCGGAGTGAACAATACAACATTCCCATGCCTTTGCATTTCTTTCACCAACGCATCTTCTTCTTTTCTAGAAGTAATAAACCCCAATGTAACTTCGCAATCTAGATGTTTTTCCCACATTTGAGCTACCGAGGGCCAAAAATTCAAATAGGTAGACGATTCATTGGTAGTTGTTATAATTCTATATTTAGCCATATGGTATAATTCCAAAGTATTTAACTCCTTTAGGGATAAAGGCGTCTCTTTGAAGCCTTTTTGCAAGTTTTTGCAACAACTCCAGTTCAGCCTGCCTATGAATGTCATCAACAATAATAGGCACATTGGTATTGAAAAGGTTCAAATGATCCAAAAACCCCCATCTATTCCCCTCGCCTACCGGACCATCAACAATAATTAAATCATAATCTTCATCTATCTTTTGCAGTACCTCCACATCGTACCAACCCTTTTTTATTGGAGCGTATATGTACTTACTATTGTAAAGCCCAACATATTTTGAATCTTCTTCTATCGAAATCATTTGATAACTGCTGGATAAGTTTTTTGTACTCCCCTTGCCACTACCGAGTTCTAATATTGTACTTCCTACTTTGATATTATCAAGTACCCACTGATAAAGCCCCGCATCAATGTGACTTCCTCCAAAATCATTTGTATTTAAGTCTTTCATAACTATAGTCGTTTATCAAATTATTAGCTACCTCTTCTATTTCTCAAATGCCTAATTAATCTACTTTTAAATTGCGGTGTACGACGTTCATTTTCATCAAACACATCCCCAACAAACTCAAAATCATTCCGAGGAGTAGGAAAAGGTTTAATAGACTCACCTTTGAACCTAAAAAACTCATCATGTATCATTACATTACCAGTAGTTTTTGGGTAAACGACATTTGCCAAAAAATGTTGATCACTCCACTTATCATCAAATGTATTCCAATTTTCTACCAACTGATTTATATTTCTTAAAGCATCACTCCTACACCCCCACATTCCCGCAAGCATTTTTGCTCCATGTAAAGGGTGGTCTCGCATAATATGAAAATCCTTTCCAGACTTTAACCACTCCTCAACTGCTGCCCTTTCTCTTTCTCCCAACCTGGAGTCTGTATCTCTAAAAATTGCCACTTCAACCTCTGGGTCTGCCAGAGCCAAAAACCGCCAAAAAGCACCATCGAAACTATGCTGCTGTTTACTTATAATCACTTCAGCTCCAACGTCGACCAATTGCTGTTGTATCTGTATCGATACTTTCTCATCTACATAATATCGGCTAATCCAACCTTCATAAAACTTTTGTTGCAATTCAGCATTTTTCAAAGCACCTATTAGGTACATAGGGTTGCTCCCCCATAAACTATAGCTAATTACCTTTTTCATTTTTCATACCCTCCCTTATTAACATGTGGAAAAGCGCGAGATGGAACTGGTTTCTCCAAAAAATCACATAACTGTTTCCAACCGTCTCCATTCTCCCAATTCACCACTAGCAAATTATCTTTGTTCCTAAAATAATTCAACACCTGTGCTTTATGAGCTAAATATCTTTTGATGAACAAAGATTTGTCAGGAATGCTTTTAGCAGCTATTCCATTTCTTTTCCACATATTTAAATCACTTTCAGCTACTTTTTCAGCATCGCGAGTGGTTAGTATAAATCTTGAATTTGGAAAGCATTGATCCATCTCTTTATACAAATACATCCAAGGAAAGTCCTGGAAAGCGTTGTAATGTCGTGTCTTTTTTTTGAATACATCTATTTTCTTTTTCCACTCTGATGGTTGCTCATACCAGTTATCCTTAATGGCTCCCCACCAAGGACCATGTAATGTCTTGTATCCAAGAATATCTAAAGCATATCCTAAGGAAGTAGTTCCTGTTTTAAACATACCTATTCCGAATACTTTCATTTCGTGAAATTTTGCGCCTTTCTTTGCATAAAAACTCGTTTATCTACCGCATAAAAGTTATCATTACGCTGGTACAATGCGTCACGTTGTACTTTTCGGTTCCACAAATAATGTTCGTGTTTAATGATCACCCGATCAATGTATACTTGCTTATTCAATCGGTTAGCCACCTCTGTAAATTCATTATCGCAATACAAAGAGGTATATGATGGATGATAGATGTAGCCGAATCGATCGAAATACTTTTTTCCTAAAATACATAGCGTATTGATGCGTTGCTTCTGGAAGCCATCGTTGAACCAGGTCACCCCATCCAGGTCAGGAAAATGTTGCCGAAAACTGACAGCAATAACTTCATCGTAACCTTGCTCTACCGGCACCATATCATCACTTGCCAAGAGTAAAACATCGAAATCACCACATTGATCCAGGTCGCGATTAATAGCATCTACTTTTGACTTACTCGCACCAAAAATACATGTCAGATTATCGTACTTATCCAGCCGGTTCTTTACTTCAGTATTATTCATTGTTGAATCGTTAGCATCACACGTTATCATGAAGTGCAACTCATTTTTCCCCGATGCCAAAGAGTAATATTTATCAAGCGCATGAAAAAACTGCTTCGGGCGCTCCCTGGTTGGAAATTTTATTAAAAACCGATAACTCATCTTTTTAATACTTGTTGTTTATAATTCGCTACCATTGCCTTGTCTCCTACAAAATTTAATGCCGTAGCACACCGCTCAATGGTACGTGCATTGGAGTGGGTACCAATGTATCCGATGTGGTCTACGTAACTATTTTTGGTAGCCAACATTTCATACCCCATTTCGGAACACACCCTGGTCATCTCCCAATCCCATCCTCTTGTTTTCTTTACATGTGCGTACATTTCCTTTTTTAACAGTACTGCAAACCCTCCCATCGACTTTTTCACAATACAATCATCACGTTCTTCAAGCACTTGATGCTTATCTGTATTAAAAGTGGTAATAACTCCTGCTTTGGGATAACGTTGGTACAAGTCCATCGTTTGCTGCATCCAATCGGGGTGATAAAGGGCATCGCTATCCACCACAAAAACGCATTCCCCGCCAAGCGCAAACCCCTTATCAATGACTGATTGCACATTAGCGTCGCACCTCAAATTGCACGTATTAATGTTTACTTCAGTAGGGATGCGCCAAGGATATTGTTGCAATAACTGCCTTACCCTTCTGTCGGTAGAAGCGTCGTCTTGAACAATCAACTGCGTGTTGGGTAAAAACTGCGTATGCATCAATGAGTTTAATGATGCCTGCAATACCTCAAAACGGTTATATGTAGTTAAACAAATAACATTCATAGCCATTCCTGTATTTTATGCATCACCTGATCTACCGAAATGTTTTGCATACATTGATGCCGATACTGGCATTGATATGGGCGCGTTTTACAATGGATAAAACATTTTTTACACGCTACATCTTCTGCCAGGTAATCGTAGTGGTACGGGCACCAAAAATCGATGCTTGAGTAACCACTCTGAAGAATCAATGCTCTATTCACCACTTGCGAAACATAATGGCTTACTCCTGTTTCAAGCCCGATGTATAGTTTAGCTTTATGCACATAATTTAAACAATCGTTGTTTTGTATATTTTGCTCCGTAAGGTCTACGTATGAAATGCCTTGCTCTTCCAACTTGCGCTTCAATTGTGGAAAGTAAGGCCAGTTTCGATAACGTGTCCATACCCCACTTTTGGTACACAAAACAACATCTACCTTAGGTATAGCATTGTTTTCCACAAACTTCACCGGTACATAAGGTGTTTTCACTTCCAACGACTGTGTAATATCGAACTGTTGTTGAAATCGTTCGGTAGCAATCTCTATGATGGTTTTAGTAGGGTGAAATGTAGGACGTTGCAATACTCCTTCATGATAGAAAAAGGTGTATTCGTGATAACTTTCTCCTTCTTCACTTAACGGAACAGCTACCAAATCACGATAGCAATGGGTACCATAAACTGCCTCAATCCCATTGTCATTCAACAATTGCACAAAAAAGGCCGCCATCATATGATCGCCAATTGCTCCTCCTGTTCTTTTAATGCTGTACTTCATAGATACTCACGAATTAAAGCGGGAGCAGCCGGATTGCCCACATTCGCTTCTTTTAACTGTCGATTCAATTCTTTATAGTCTTGCTCCACATAAGCATCTTTCAGCCGGGCATTAAACTGTAAATTATGATTCTTGCCTCCATGACAGAGGTGTGCGATCTTGGTATCCTTCACCATCTTTAACCCTCTAATATCAGTTCCCAACAGCTTCATAATCCGTTCAATGGCTTCCACATCTTCGCATCCAAATCGGAAAAAATTTTCGATATAACCAACGAATACATCGAGGTACCAGTTGGTGTCGAAACATAAAATACCTCCGTATCCCTGGCCACTAACAAAGGGAACAAATCCATTGTTTGGTCGAAGTAACGCATCTACATCTTTGTGTTGCATGTATTCTTGCACCTGCCTACGGTCGGTCCAAATGTAATTATCAGCCCCTTGAAAAAATACTGCATCAAAATTGGCCAACGTTTCCAAATAGTTGTCGTAAAACACATAGTCGGCATCCATCAGTACAATGAGGTCGCCAGTGGCTTTTTTAGCACCTACGTTTCTTACCCAACTGCGGTTATACCCCCTACCATGTGGGTCTTGAATTGGCACATAGGTATCGCAAGGGATTTTATCGTGATAAAACCGTCCGTCTACACTTTGCTCCACCACAATTAATTCCCAGTTGGTAAAGGTTTGCCGATGAAGGCATGCCAGGTTCTCTTTTAAGTTGCGTAACCGTTCATGATGGTTGCTCCCTGTAGGGAGTACGATAGAGAGTTTTTTCACGCTACGACCTCCTTTCCTGAGACAACCAATTGCACCCACTCCCATAATTTTTGAGGAATACATGTTGCAGCGAATAATGCTTTGGCATTTCGCCCTATTTCAACACATGCATTACGATTATTCTTACACCACTCAACCTTATCCACCAAATCCGAATAGTCGTCTTTACAAGCAATGTAATGCACTCCTGGAATAAGTTTATTTCCATAAGGCAGTGTGGTAATCAAATATGGAGAAATGGTGCAACACCCTAACCCCATGTATTGCAATTGTCCACGGTCCAGCATGTTATTACGGCTACCGGGTACACACACCGACACTAGACAATCTCCTACCTCCTCCCAAAAACCTACCTGATCAATGGGTTGTAACATGGCTTCATCACCATATTGCTTAGCCAAAAGCGAACGTACTTGCCGTCTTCTTTGCAATGCATTGCCATGTGGTTTTTGGCGATTAATGATGGTATTGCCCACAGCTTTGTACTCAATGGATTTACTCAATTGAAAATATTGCCTCCAATCATAAAAACTAATGGGTGAAAAAGCATATACATGATCAAACTGTTCATGCTCTCCTTCCGAGCAATGAAACTTAAAATAGTAATCGTAATCAGCATGTGTCCGCGCCAATTGCAAGTGATCAGAATAGTCAATGGCTATTTGCTTCCCATTAAATTCAATGGTGTATTTAGCATCGTCTATGGCCGTATCGCCTACCAGTTCTATTTCGGCATCAATGTGCTTCAACGACTCCAACACAAAACCATAATACACCTTGTAATAACGTTGCAACATACTTGGTTTTAGCAACCCCGCTTTACTGGGAAATTTCACATTCACTTTCATCTCCTCCCCCCATTAATCCGCCTTTTGTACCTGCGCGATGCCTGGTAATGCATAATTACCGGGTTGTTGGTAGGTTGGTGGCGGTTGTTTACTATTTTGCAATATTCCATGGGCAACACCTCTTTCTTCAAAGCAGCATCTGCCTCTACAATGCCTTGTAGGTTCTTCTGGTCCCATTCGTTGTTCGTAGCATTCACTTCAATCCATTGTTGCACCACCTGTTTCATCTTCTCGTTGTTGCGCACAAACAAGGTGCCGCTCAACAGCTCTTGCCGGTGTGGTAAATAGTGGTAGCCAATATCGCATTGCAAGGTGTCAAACAGCACCGGTGCTTTCATAAACACGGCATCGGCATCTACCCAAACAATGTTTTCTTCAAAAGCATGGAGCGCATCTAAAATGTAATTGGCTTTGTATTGGCAGTTCTTTTCCCACGATCCCAGGTTTTTCACCCCCTTAATATGCGACGGCAATTGAAACCGATTGACCGAAGCAATCAACTTCTGCACCTCCTGCTCGTATGGGGTGTCTTCGGTATAAAACGAAACAATCCTGTAATTCATCCTGTCTAAATCTTTAAACTTCTCTAAATCTCACTAGCTAATCAAGGACAGTTTGTTCCTACAATTAACGCGCGTTTTATCACCAAACAACCAGCAATACACTGATTATCAGGGTGAAAACTATCAAATTAATGCAGCAATTTGACAGTGTGTTTTTGGGGCTAATTGGCTACCGTTCGGGGCTGATCGAGCAATGCGCTTTCTAACGTACATTTTTGCAGCACGTTTAAACGACTATCGGGGTTGGCATTCCATACCTCGACCTCTAATTGCGGAAGCATGTTTTTTAACGCCTCAAAATAAGCAAAGAGACGTTTGTATATGTTGTGGTTGTGTTTGCGTGCATAACCGTTGTGCCAGTGGGTAGCACCCACATCGGAACTCATGTCGTATCCCAGTAAATAAATGCGTTTGGCACCGAGCTTCATCGCCAAATTAATAGCTCCATACCCCGAATTATTGCCGTGGCAAATGTAACCAGGACGCAGGTCGATACTCCTGGTATTTAACCCGCGCAACACAATGATATCACTCTTATCGGTACCACATGGCTTACTGGCTACTTTCAAGCCTTTAAAAGCTTCTATCTCTTTTTGATACCAGCGATAAAACTGAGCATCGGTCCAATACAACACATCTGCATCGGGCACCACCTCGTGCGCCCTGTTAATGGCAATCACTCGTTTGCCTTTTAACTTGTTCCAGTCAAATCCTTTGAGCGAAGGGCCTCCACCAATGAGGTAAGCCGCCCCTCCTTCCCAAATGGGTTGTATTTTTCCATACTTCACCATGCATCAATGTGTTTCATTCACGGATGAAATTTAAATAAAATTCCGTAAAAAGTGGGGCTGTTTTATTACGGTGGGACTATGGGAGCAAACACAATTCTCCTTATTTATATAACAGTTATTTTAACATTTTAGTATATTCAATCGCCTAAAAAAACCCCACAATACTACTGTTATGAAGATTTCTGCTGCTTTCCTGTTTATCGGCATTTGCGCCTTCCTCTACGCTTGCGCTCCTTCTCCAGAATCGCCCCCTGTAACAAGCGAAACCATTGATACAGTGGCAACCCCAATAAATTATGGCAATCAATTAAAAGTGGGCTTTTTAATGGTGGATGGCGTTTACAACTCCGAGTTGATGGCACCATTCGATATTTTTCACCACACTATTTTCCATACCGACCCGAGCATGGCAGTATTTACGGTAGCTCCAACTCATGAAGCCATTACCTCTTTTGAAGGCATCCGCATTATACCTGATTACGCTTTTAACGATGCACCAGCCATTGATGTATTGGTAGTACCCAGTGCCGAACACAGCATGGATACCGATTTAGAAAATGAAGCCATGATGCGCTTTGTTGCTGAAAAAGGAAAAGAAGCGCAATACCTCCTTTCGCTATGCGATGGCGCTTTTGTATTGGCCAAAGCAGGACTACTCGACAGCCTGGAATCTACTACTTTCCCAGGCGACATTACGGCTTACCGCGAAATGTTTCCCCACCTAACAGTACACGAAAAAGTGAGCTTTGTACACCACGGCAAAGCCATTACCTCGGCAGGAGGTGCCAAGTCGTATGATCCTGCCATGTATTTAGTGGAATTGCTATACGGCAAAAAAGTAGCTGAAGGAGTAGGTAGAGGAATGGTTATTGACTGGCAACTCGATTCCATTGCCCATACCATAGTACCTTAAGTCATTCGCTGCATGAAATAAGCACAACCATCTGATCCCATGGCGATATAGATGTTTTCTTCGAATCCGCCAACGGCAAAGGTGAGTACAAAAGGCTGCATGTTTTCTAAGGTTCCTTGCAAGAACACTGTATTGGTAGCAGGCGTAAAGCTCCAGGTGCCCTGGGCGGTAATGCGTACTCCTTCTGCTTCCTGGCCAGCAATAAAGTTCCCTTGTTCGTAGATCGACAGGTACATCACACTCCCTACAGCATCGCCAAGGTTCACATACCAATCGCCAATAGGATTAAACTCTACCGGTGCTTCCTCATACCCTTCCTCTTCTCTGCAATATTTTTCAATGATGTAATCGCACTGGCTGGTCCAATCGGTACGCCCCAATTTTTCAAACAAGCCTCGCGCTCTTAAAATTTGCTCTTCACTATAAGGGTGGCGGCTGGTGCCAATCAAGAAAATGGCATGCGCCAGCCTGAAGGTCTCTTGTTCATCTTTCGGGTTATCGAGCAAGGTCACTATTTTCATCAACAGCTCCTCCTCATCCCTGGGGTCGTCGGGAGTAAGGTTAATCAACACCTTGGCCATCTCCAACAGCACCCCGGTATCGGTAGGGTCTAATGCATTGGCTTCCAGCAACAATTTATGTGCCTCGCTTAGCTTAATGATGTAATGCGCCTCGTTCATCTCTTTGTGCCCATCCATCGAATCGCGAAACATTTGGTCGGCTTCGTTGCGCAACAGCATGGCCTTCTTTAGCAGTACCTCAATGGTGGCAATGCTGTTGTTGCCTACCTTAATTTCTTTTACTGTGGCGTCTTGCAACTCTTCCAACGATTTCCGTTTCTGCAAAATCTCATCCAGGTCTTCCTTCAAATGCTCCTGGTTGCCGGGCATAGCAGCACCTTGTGGCCCAGCAGTATCAACTACATGAGCCATCGATTTAATCCGATCAATATCGGCACTGGAGGAATTCAACTCCATCGTTTCCCCTTCCACCACATCATCGTCGGTAAACACACGACGCATCATGTCTTCACAAACCGCTTCCAAAGCACTCACTACCTGCACCCAGGCAGCATCAGGATCGTTCCAACTTTTTACAGCCTTCAGGTCTTTAGGAAATACTTGCATCCGATCGAAAGGAGTGCCCTTGATGTTTACCGCCCTTACCATTACTGGAGCAATGATGGCATCGCCTGCTGTTTCGCGCTCCACAGCGCGAGTCATTTCAATGTCGGTACAATATTCTGAAAACAAAAAATCGGCACTGATTAAAGGAATAATGATGTGCGCTCCTTCCAGGTTTTCGCTAATGGCATCGCCCCAACGTTCACCAATCTTTATCTTCCTATCGTGCCAGGCATCCACCAGTTTTCGATGCTTGAGGCTCGATAAGTGTTTCACAAACTCTTGCATAAATGCCTCATCCTCGTGGGCATAGCTGATGAATATTTGAAGGGCCATTGTTTACCAGTGGTTTTTGTGGGTTAGGCGTAACAAGTTAAAAAAAATATCTACCCCACCGTAGCATTTTTTTGTCATCCCTTGCCCACCACTTCAAACGATTGACTTACCGTTTTGCCTTCTTCATCTACCAGGGTAAGCAAGTGCTTGCCCAAAGCAGGCGCCAGCTCCATCTGATGGATGCCTTTTGTACTGCCCAGGTATTCGTTGTCGAGGTGCCAGTATACCGTAGCTTGCCTGTTGCGATGAGTAACTTCAAACACCGTTTTTCCAGTACTCCCATCTAAAGCTACAGGTAGGTATATTTTGCTAGGCTTCTTAGGATAAATAATGGCCATGTTCTTTTCATTCACCAACCCTTTACAGTCTTCGCGAAAGGGGGGCAACAATTGGTAGTTGGGATGGTTGTATTTATAATACCACTCCATTACCGGGGGCAATACAAACCAGGAACGGTTGCGCAAGTTCACAATGTCTTCACACTCGCTATCTACCCGCCACTGTTCAGTAGCATCGAGGTGTACCAACTGGTGGTAAGGACAAGCGGTGGTGTTGAGCGAGGCATTGGGAATGGCCACTTCATCCACCACTTCGCATATAGAAGAAGCCCTGTGGCCACTGGTTCTGCATATACGAACGGTGGTCATGTCGTCGTGTGGAGGGTTAAACCAATTGGTTTTAGGTAGGCGATCGAACACATCAAACAGCAGTGGCGCTGCAGCAGTAATGCCCACCAGCCCCGGCCGGCCTTCACCATCGGCATTGCCCACCCAAACAGCCACTACATATTTAGGAGTAACCCCTACTGCCCAGGCATCGCGAAAGCCAAAGCTGGTACCCGTTTTCCAGGCAATCTTACTGGAAGAAGAAAAGGTCTGCCAGTTGGCATCTTCTTCCGGGCGGGTCACTTCTAACATCGCTTCAAAGGTGCTCCATACTGCCGAAGGACTCAGTACTGGAGGCTCATTGGCCGCATCGTTTTCAGGGTAATAAGGGTGGGTATTGATGGCATGAATATAACCCGGCCGGCCTCGCACCCCTTTTTCAATGTTGGGATACCTGTTGAGGGTACGCCCCATTTCGGCATACATAGAGGCAATGTCCCACAACGATCCCTCAGCACCCCCCAATACCAGGGTGAGGCCATAATGACTCGAAGGGTAAGGCAAAGTGGTCATGCCCATGCGCTTGAGTTGATGGTGAAAGTTGGCCACGCCATAATTCCGAAGCATGTATACTGCCGGAACATTTAGCGACCGCGACAATGCCCTTTTGGCTGGCACAGCACCATCGTAGGTAAGATTGTAATTTTTTGGGGTATATCCCGCCAGGTGCACTGGCACATCAGGAATGAGCATGTTGGGTGTAATTTCTCCTGCATCAATCATCGAAGCATATAAAAATGGTTTGAGGATACTCCCTGTACTGCGCGGTGCCTTGATTACATCTACCTGGCTTCCGTGCTCATTGCTATTGTTGTTGGTATTGCCCACATAAGCCAACACTTCTCCCGTTTCTACCGAAAGCACCAATACCGCTGCATTGTTGATTTCATTTTCTTTCAGGTGTTGGTGGTGGATGTCTACCGTGTTCATGACATGCTCTTGCAACGGCCGGTCGATGGTAGTTACCAGTCGTTTCCCTTTGTGCCCATCGATGATGGCACGCGACAATAAGTGAGGGGTCAATTGAGGCAATGGGTGAGGTTTACCGGGCAATGGCTCTGCCTTGGCCAGGTGCAGCCCTATAGAATCGATTTCGCCTACTTCAAACAACCGATCGAGCAAGCGGTTGCGCTTATCGCGCAATTGGTCCTGGTTTCTTCCCGGGTAAATGAGTCCGGGAGCATTCGGCAACACCGCCAACGTAGCCGCTTCCGACCACGACAACTGGTTGGCCGAACGGCCAAAGTAACGCCATGAAGCCGCATCGAGGCCTACCACATTTCCGCCAAAAGGAGCATTGGAAGCATAATACGCCAACAACTCCTCCTTGGTATAGGCCAACTCTAACCGGGTGGCCATAATCACCTCTATCAACTTTTCGTAGTACGTTCTGCTTTGCCCTTTACGCATCAACCGCACCACCTGCATGGTAATGGTACTGCCCCCACTTACTACCCTGTTGGCACTCACATTTTGCTCTACCGCACGCGCAAAGGCCTTAAAGCTAAAGCCGATATGATCGTAATAATCCCTGTCTTCAAATTGTACGATGGCTTGCTTGAACTTATAAGGCACCTCATTGTTGTACGGAAAACGCCACTGCCCATCGTCGGCAATAATTGCTCCTAATAAATTGCCTTCGCGATCTTCAATTACCGTACAGGTAGCATCGTTAAACAACTGGTTGGGGAGGCAGCACCAATACCATACCCCCAAAGCAATGAGGATAAACTTGTATTTTTTCAACAGTCGAATCAATCGATACATGTGCGTACTAATTACAACCTAATGTTACGGAGAACAACTGGTTTATTTTTATCACTTTATTATTTGCGCCACCTGCTAATAAATTCGTTTATTATCTTTGATTAACTGATTGTTCGGTGGTTCGCGTGTTGTACTACATATGGTGTTTCCTGGTGCTGCTTCCTTTGTTTGGAACAGCACAGCAATTCAACTTCAAAACCTACTCGGTAGGCGATGGGTTGGCACAATCGCAAGTATACACCATACTCGAAGATAGCCGTGGCTACCTGTGGATGGGCACCCGTGGCGGTGGATTGAGCCGCTTTGATGGCATTGGGTTTACCACCTTTACCGTAGCCGATGGGCTGATTGACAACTACATCATTTGCTTGTACGAAGACGATGAACAAAACCTGTGGATCGGTACCAATACCGGCATCAGCCGTTACGATGGCAATGACTTTGAAAACATCACCTTAAAAAAAGGCGATTATGAGGTAGCCATCAGCTGTATTATGCAAGACAAAGCAGGCATGTACTGGTTAGGTACCAGCTATGGGGTATACCGTTTCGATGGCAAAGACTTCCATCACTTTTCGGAAAAACGCAACTTCTTTAAAAGCCACATCAGCTGTATCCATGAAGATCAACAAGGCACGCTTTGGGTGGGCAGCGATAAAGGATTGAGCAAAGTGGGTAAAGACACCATCATTACCTACACCACCAGCGATGGGCTGAACAACCGAAGGGTGCGCTCGCTGACAGAAGATAAAGCGGGGCATTTGTGGATTGGCACCTATGGTGGTGGCGTTAATGTATACGACGGCACCTCGTTTAAAATCATTGGCGAAGATTACGGGTTGGTAGATGGGGTTATTAATTCGGTAACCGCCGATAGCAATGGAGAAATTTGGCTGGCCATGCAAGACGATGGGGTTTGCCGGTGGAACCCGATCGACAGTTCGTTCACCTATTTAAAAGAAGTGGATGGGTTGAGCAACAACCACGCCCGCACGGTGCTCGAAGACTCGTGGGGCAACCATTGGTTTGGTACTTCTGGTGGCGGAGTAAGCAAGTATTTCGGACAACAATTTGTGCACTACAACGAACGCAGTGGCCTGTCGGGGCGCTACGTGTACTCGGTATTTAAAGACAGCAAAAACCGACTGTGGATGGGCGCTTCGGGGCGGGGCGTATCGATGTACAACGACACCTCCTTTACCCACTTTAATGCCGATAACGGCTTCCTTAACATCAAGGTAAAAGAGATTGCCGAAGACCACCGTGGGCGCCTTTGGTTTGGCACAGAAGGCAATGGCATTGGCATTTACGACGGGCACCATTTTAATATTTTATCGCGTAAAGATGGCCTAAGTGGCAACTGGATTCGCGATGTATTGGCCGACCGCAAAGGCTATATGTGGGTAGCTACTGCTGGTGGTGGAATTAACAAGGTTAGGGTAATTGATACGCTTGGCACCACACGGTTTCAATGCAAGGTAATTCGACAAAAACAAGGGCTGGCCAAAGACCGGGTCAATGCCCTATCGCTCGATAAGTGGGGGCGTATATGGTATGCTACCGACGGGCGTGGTATTGGCTACATTGAAAACGACAGCATCATTGTAAACTTCGATCATACCCACGGGTTATCGAACAACAATGTGCGCTCTATTGTAGAAGATGCCTTTGGCAATTTGTGGGTAGGCTCGGCGGGTGGTGCCATCAATCGCGCCTATATTTACGAAGACACCATTCGGTTCGACCGGTTCGACCATACCGACGGGTTGCGTTCTACCAATGTTTATTTATTGCAATTCGATCAGCAACACAACCTATGGGTAGGCAGCGAATCGGGGGTTGATTTAATGTTGCTCGACATGGAACGTAACGTGGTGGAAGTAAAACACTACGGTAAGTCCGAAGGGTTTGTAGGCATCGAAACCTGCCAAAATGCTTCGTGCATCGATCGGGAAGGCAACTTATGGTTTGGCACCATCAATGGACTTACCCAATACAACCCCAACAACAATGTAAAAAATGTCCTGGCACCCAAAACCAACATCACCAATATCAGCTTATTTTACGAACCGCTAACCAGCACCAACTACAACGGCTGGATAGGGCCATGGGGAGTGGTCAAGCCTGGGCTGGTACTGCCGCATAACCAAAACCATTTGAGTTTCGACTTCATTGGCATCAACCACAAAAACCCCGAAAAAGTAACCTACCAATGGATGCTCGAAGGGTCGGAAGAAACATGGCGCCCCCCTACATCAAAAAGCGATGCTACTTACTCTAACCTGCCTCATGGAGAGTTCACGTTTAAAGTGCGGTCGGCCAACGAAGACGGGATATGGAGCGAACCAGTAACGGTGTCGTTTACCATTACTCCTCCATGGTGGAAAACATGGTGGTTTTTAACCGGAAGTATTGGGCTGGGCATACTGCTCATAGTGCTGGTATTTATGGCACGCGTACGACGGGTAAAACGAAAGGTAAAAGAAGAACAAGAACGCCTCACCCTCGAAAAAGACCTCATCCAATTGGAGCAAAAAGCCTTGCGCTTGCAAATGAACCCCCACTTTATTTTCAATGCCCTCAACAGCATACAAGGGTCCATTACCGAAAACGACCATAAAACAGCACGGTACCAATTGGCCAAGTTCTCTAAGCTAATGCGTGCCATTTTGGAAAACTCGCGCGAATCGCTCATTACTTTAGAAGATGAGGTGAATACCCTCGAATACTACCTGGCACTCGAAAAGTTCAGCAGCGACAATCAATTCGACTACACCTTTCACATCGATCCCAACATCGATCAGGAGGAGCCACTCATCCCTCCTATGATGATACAACCTTTTGTAGAAAATGCCATCATCCACGGCATGAAACACCTCCACAAAAAAGGGCATATTGAAGTGGCATTTCAACGCCATGGCAAGCGATTGGTTTGCGAAATTACCGACAACGGCATTGGCCGCGAAAAAGCAGGCAACATCAAAAGCCAGCAAGATCAGCGGCACAAATCCACCGCCCTTATTGTTACACAAGAGCGGTTAGATATCCTCAACCAAAACGGCAGCACCGAAAAGAGTTTGGAGATCATCGATTTAATAAACAATGGCACCCCCTCCGGCACCAAAGTGGTGTTGAGAATTCCGATAGAATAACCGATCGAAAAACAGTTCCTAAATGGGGTATTGCTGTGCATCAAAAACACCCCCTTTGCCCCTCCCCTTTCAAAATCGCACAAAACAATTAAATTTGCTTACCATGGGTGTTATCAAAGCAGTAATTGTAGACGATGTCGCTAGAGCGCGTAAAACGTTAAACGAAGATTTGGCTACCTATTGCCCCAGCATTGAGGTAATAGCCGAGGCCGATGGCGTAGTATCGGGTGCCAAGTGCATCAAACAAGCGAAACCCGATGTGGTGTTTCTCGACATTCAAATGAACGATGGCAGTGGTTTCGACCTGCTGGAGATACTGGGCGAAGTGCCTTGTAAAATCATCTTCACCACCGCTTCCGATGCCTTTGCCATTAAAGCTTTTAAGTTTTCTGCCATCGACTACTTGCTTAAGCCCATCGACCCCGATGAGCTGATGGCTGCTGTAGAAAAGTTGGAAGCCGAATCCAACAACCACCCGCAAAGCCTTGAGTTGCTCAAAGAAAGCGTACAAGGCACTGCTGCCCTCAAGCGCATAGCACTCAATACACAAGAAAAAATTCACATCACCCCTATTGCCGATATTGTGCGTTGCGAATCGAACGTTAATTATACCATGTTTTACTTTACCAACGGTAAAAAATTATTGGTCACCAAAACACTCAAAGAGTTCGATGCCATGCTCAACGATCATCAGTTTGTGCGCGTACACCAATCGCACCTCATCAATGCTGCCTATTTAAAAGAGTACGTAAAAATTGATGGAGGCTATTTGGTGATGAGCGATGGCTCCGAAGTGCCTGTTTCTACCCGAAAGCGCAATGTGGTAATGGAACTGATAGGAGCATTGTGAGTAATGCAAGAACCCCATCCGTAGTACTCCAGACTCCTTTCAGCGGGCATGCAGTATCAGCCCGACGCAAGGAACTTGTTAGTGGACTCCTGCGCAGGCAGGAGTAACGTGAAGGAAGAAAGAAATCAGCTTTAACGGACATTCTGAACTTGCCTATTTACCGTACCTCCCCGATCTACATCATGACAAGCTAGTTCAGAATAAATATAAGTGAGAGAGGATTATCAGTGATAAGTAGGGCGTTTCCCCTGCACCTCCTTATCGTCGGTTCGGGGTCGGGTTTTTCGCTATTATCGCTGTAGCTGATTGCGCACCTTGTAAACCATCACGTGGCTCCTGGTGTCGCCCCATCCTGGCAACAAGCTTTTACGCAGCCAGCCACACCGGATAGCCGCTACAACCCCTAACGCAAAAACAGCTTTAATAAGTGCAACAGAACAAACTTAAGCGGGGTAGGAAATACACCTTACTTGGTATTATCGCCAAACCATACCCACTCCCCTTCATCACTTTCGATAAGCTGTTGGCGCAATGCTTCACGATCCCAGTTGATGTATTGATACGCTGCCCGTTCGTACAATAAATTGTAAGCCGACTGGTGCAGTCCTATGGCTACCAGGTAATTGAAATGTTGTAATGCTGTTGCGTCATTAATTTCATCTACATACTCCATGGTAAGCAACTGCAATAAGGTGTCGTTTACTTGCGAAATATTAATGGCAATGCGCTCTTCCTTGCCTTCCATATATATGGCCTTTACCTCTTTCAACACCTTGTACACTGCAAAGTCGTTTCCTTCTTTCTCGCGTCGTTGCCAAAACTCGGTGTAGTACTTTGTATCAATGCTATCTTGCTTATAGGTAAGCGTTAAGCTGTCGAGCAGGTTTTCGAGCGAGTGATTCACATAACCAAACAACAAGCAGGGATTCATGTCGAGGTAATACTCGTAATCGAGCAAGTGCTTATACCCCACCTTCTTAAAGGTTTCGTGCAGCATCAACAGGTGATCCATGTCGCGCACATACTCCACTTCCACCCAATGTTTACCCGATTGCATTTCCATGAAGGAGAGCTGGTGTTCTACGTATGAGGTGTCTACATCCACCGGCAAATCATCGCCCGATGAGCAAGCCCATAAGGCCAAACAAGTCACTACCAACAACAGTTGTTTCATGCGTTTAAGATAGGAATAATTCTTATGCACCACCTTCCTCAACACACCTTGCTAAAGCGATAGTATCATCTTTCAATACCATTAATACGATTGCTTAAAGTGCTACTTCCCTTTGAAGTATTTGCTGGCTTTATCAAAGGCCTTAGCAGCTATCTTTTTGCCAATTTTACGGCCTGGAATATCGTCGGCTGGTGGGTGAATGCCTCCCCAAATACGCGAGAGGCAGGTTTCAAATGCAGCATCGCGGTAAGTAGCCCATTGTAAGGTAATGTCTTTGCTGGGTCCTTCTTCAAACTCTAAGAACTCGTTCTTCTTGAATGTTTTCTCCCACAATCCACCCGGAAAATAAGGATCGTTGGTCAGCTGTTCCATCATTGCGGCACCAGCCGAAGAGAAGGTAGAGTGCCCGGAAACGTACCCTGCAAATGGTGGAGTAGTAAACGAATAACGTTGGTAAGGCCACCAGTTTTCTACCAGTATCCATCCCACACCAGCAGCATCGGTTAGCGGATCGCCAATGTATTCAGGGCCACGCCATGCTTTTACCTTAAGCTTGTGCAAGTGTTCTTTGTTGGCACCCACCAATGGGTCTTTCTTACCCACCTGCTCAATGTACCCTTCAATCAATGGCAACCCTTCAGGATGATAAAGGGGCAAATCTTTGCTAGTACATTGCCCGCGAGTACCCATGTAGCGAATGGCGGTAATGGGGCGTACATAGTCGTACCACCCTTTTACACTCCATGCAGCAATGCCTGCATCGTGTAGCGCGCCCCCCATGGCAAAATAAGTTTTCACATCCCACTCCAGCTGACTGAGTTGTGGGCCCTTTCCGCCCCATTTACGTTCGTTCTCAGGGTGATAATTCACCTCACTTAAATTGTCCATCCAATGGCCGGGAGGGCCTGGGGTATTCACGCCATCTACCCAGTATTCAGCAATTACACGAGTGTAGTCGCCACGCAATACTTTGTTGGGTGCATAAGGTTTACCTGTTTTCGGATTCACCTTGCGCTTTTTCATTTTCACATCCCCTTCCATCAGGTTGAAGTAATCGGGGTAATCGGCATACGTTGCTGGCAGTCCGTCGGCATACGAATGCACCCCGGGCGAAATGTCGATCTCTACCCCATCGGCAGGATCTAATTGTGCCGACCATAGCAACACCAATAAGAAATTCCATTTGTATTGCTCCGAAGAGATCGAGTCGACCGTATAATCGAGATAAGGCGGATCACCTGGATCCATATACAAGTTAAATTTATAATGCCTGCGAGTGCCTGTTTTTCGGTCTTCCGCTGTCATCGCAAAGGGCGTTACCTCCCCCCATTCGGGTGTTACAAAAACATCGGTATTTAAAATCAACAAGTTGTTCCAACCTTTCAATTTAGGGTCCAGCCCTTTGTCGTGCACATAATCTTTTACCGCCAACGGCTGCCAACGGTTTTTGTACTTCAACTCCTGTATGCCCGGTTTGTGCGGACTTAAGGGTGGGTTTACCGGTTCGTAGCTGTATGCCTCATACAAATCAGCTTCTTTGGCGCCATCGCTAAAACCGTATTCAATAATGCGTTCGGCAATGTAGTTCCCCATGGCTTCTGGCGTTCCACTCATGTAATCCGCACTGCGGTTGCTTATCTTTCCCCCCAATCGCTTAAAACGCTGCATCACATCTTCCATGGTACGGTGCTTACTGCCATACTCATTAAACCTACTTTCAATTACCCGGTAAGCAGCATAATTCATGGCAATGTTGCGCAAGCTGTCTTTATTCAAGCTATCGGGCACACTAAATGTAGCATCAAAAGGACAGGCATAATTGCCCACCGTTTTTCCCAATAAATAGGTAGATGCTTTATCGTCGTACACCGCCCAGGCATCGTACAATGCCATGGTAATGTGATGAATGTTGCGCGCATGGATGGTAGGACCAAACCCATCTTGCCGGATAGCGTTGTTAAGACCATCTACCCACTCGCGAGCTACCGACAATTGTTGTTCTTGCGCTACCATGCTGCTACTCATCAAGAGTGCTGCTAACGCTATATATATCCTACAAAGCATATTTCCACCTGTTTGAAACGGCTATACAAAGATAACTGCTTACCCCAATCTCGCAATAGTCGTGCCGATTGGCGATCAATGGGTGATACAAAATGATCAACTGTTGACATAAACATGATCAATCGCTGACATAAGATGATCAGTAAGTGAAACAAAAACCAGCTATTTGTTGGTCATAGGCCTATGTGCTCATAAAAAGCCCTGCACCATGGGTGCAGGACTTCGTACAAACCAAACCTACCCTTTCGGGAGTTAAAAAGCGTAATAAAGGGAAGACGAGCCGCCGACCATTTGGGCTCGCCTTCCCGAACTGCTCACCTGAGCAGACCATGAAACTATTGCGTTAGCGGTGCTGGTTTCACCACTTCCACCCATTTCCCTGGGCGTCGGGCATTTACCGTGTTGTCGTACATGGCCTCTACGGCCACTGTTGGCAGGTAAAACTTGCCCATGTAAGTGGCATTCAACATAAACTTAAATGTTTTGGTACTCCCCGCTGAGATGTTGAAATAAGTATACACCCTATCGTCGCGAATGTCTTGATAGGTAGGAGTATCTCCTTTGTAAGAAGCACTAAACCCATCCATTCGGGTATTGTGAATTTCCCATCCCGAGGGGAATATCTGGCTCAGTGCCACTTCTTTCAATTGTCCTCGTGTGCCCGGGTTGCTGATCTCCACTTCGGCTAAAAAGTCGGTGCCTTGCTCCAATGTTACCGGATCAATTTCGCGCCCTTCCATGGTGGTATACCGAATGTTCATGGAGATATTACTGTTGGCGGTCGACTGATCGCCAGTAACTGGTATCCCTTCGGTGGTGAGGCGCACATACAAAATGCCTTTCCCGTTGTTGGTAAGCTCTAGCTTACCGCCTTCACGCACCTGTTTTTCGCTCAATTGCACGTGGTATACCGGCACGGTTGTTCTTTTCACCACTGTTTTCCCTCCATCTACACTATAGGCAAATTGCATGGTATTGGAACTGCTGTTGCTCTCCATGAAACGGCTCATGGCAATGAGGCAATAGGCAGTGGTTTGTGTGCTCATCCAGTTGCTTTTGTCGCTCATCTTTTTTGCCAATCTTCGAGCCAATGTTGCTGCTTTGGCTTTGTTGTTCATCAAGCTTAAGGTTTCCAAAATCATGGCCTCGTCTCTGGCATCGGAGCCAAAGGTGTACGATAGTTCTTTGTATGGCTTCACGGTGGTGGCACGTCCTTCAATGAGTTTTACCGCTACTTCGTGCTGCCCCACCAACTCGTAGGCTGCCGCTAATCGCCAGCGGGCCTGTAGCGATAAATTGCTACGTTCGCGCAGTCGGTTCATGGCTCCCATTTCTTGCTTGCCAGCCAACGCCAGGGTGTACAAACGGTAGGCTTGATCTAGCTCGGCATTGTTGGCATTGTTGCCCGACCACGAGCGGGCGCGATCACTTTGATAGCTTACCCACCGTTGTTTCATGCCACTGGGCAACCGGTAGCCACGTTTTTCTGCTTCCAGCATAAAGTTGCCCGCGTAATTGGTGCCCCACTCGCTATCATCATACCCTCCGGGCCAGTAAGAAAAGCCTCCGTTGTCGGTTTGAAACAACGACAGTCGTTTCAACCCTGCATTGATGTTTTTGGCAATCTCGCGTTGGTGGTTACGATCGAGGTTCAACACCTCGTGCAATGCCAATTGCGGAAACACACTTGAAGTAGTTTGCTCAATGCACCCGTGTGGGTATTGAATGAGGTACTTTAACCGTTGCCCCAAATCAATGGGCGGCAGGGTAGTAATTTCTACCGTTCCTTTGTTGGTGCCTTCAATGCCTTTGAACGCAAAGTCGCTGCTCCACGATTTCCCAGGCTGCACCACCACCTCTTTTACATCCACCACCTCGGGGTTAGGCGCACGCACCTGTAGCTCCACCTCATACACCGCCTTCTCTTTCCCACTGCGCGCAATTACCGTTACCTTGCCCACTCCCACTTTATCGGCTACAGCCAACTCAAAGTTCACCACCTCATCGCCTGTTTTTTCGAACTTCAACCGCTGTTTGGTAGTGCCATTCACCGTAAACATCTCATTCGGAACAATCTCTACCGTAACATCTTTCACATGCTTTTCCATGGCAAATACATTCACAGGTAATTGCACCGTTTCAGCAGGGCCGAGTACGCGTGGTAGTGTTCCCAGTACCATCAACGGACTGCGAACGGGTACAGTTTTCTCGCTCTCCCCATAAGCTCTATCCTGTCCTGCTACTACCATTACGCGTACCGATCCTACATAATTTGGAATTTTTACTTTATGAATGACCTCTTCGCCTTTTTTCAACTCAAAAGGACCCAAAAATTTCACCATGGGCTTAAACCGGTTGGCTTTCGCTTTCTTACGGCCATTGCCCCCTTCACCATCTCCACCAATGCTGAGGATGCGATTGAGCTCGCCCCCATAGGCACCCATCACATGATCGTACAAGTCCCATGTTTTTACGCCCAACGCTTCACGGGCATTGAAATGCCCCCAGGGCGATGGCGTTTTGAAGCCAGTAAGGTCGAGCAGCCCTTCATCTACCACCGCCAGGGTATACGACATGGCCTTACCGTGCTCTTCCTTCACTTTAATACTGGCCGTGGTTTCCGGCCGTAGTACACTCCGCATCGTAATTAATGGGTTCAAATGTGATGCAGGATCATCTACAGTAATCGGAACCACGCCATACATTCGAATGGGCAAGTCGTTTTTAGTAGCATTATGCGGCTGCAATAAACTAACATGCACAAATACATTAGGGGTCATTTCTTTTAGGGTAGGGAATTCAAACTTGGTTTCTCCTTTCACCGTATTCACCCAATACTTTTTAATGATCTTCGTTCCCGACTCCAGGCATACCAATGCCCGGCCGTTCGATGCTGAAGGAAAAGATAGCTTCACCAGCTCTCCCACCTTGTACTTGTCTTTATCGGTAGAGAAACTCAGCATGGTGGCATGCTCGTTATTGGTGCGATTGCCTCGAGCCCAATACGGCCAATCGATGTAAACAATTTTGCCGGTAGAGTGTCCGCTTTCAGGGTCGGTAACGTGCACCAGGTACCTGCCCCATCCAGGGCGATCAACACGCAAATTAAATTTGCCCTTGCCTTTGTAGGTACTAATGGTTTGGTCTAGAATAGGCACCGTGGAAGATTTGCCGATATAACTTGCGAGGTCATTATCGTAGCTGTCCCACCACCAGCGCCATTCTATTTTGTAGACTTTTACCTCTAATTTTTTTCTGGATATGGGGGTACCCCTGGCATCTACCGTAGCCACTTGCACCACATGGTCTTTGTCGGTTACCAATGTTCCTTGATACAATTCGCCCTCGGGCACATCAATGCCTACATAGCTTTCGTAAGGAGAGTAAGCAATAGAATGTCGGTCGATGCTGAAGTTTCCTCCTTCTTCAAATACCTTGGTCACAAAATGGGCGCGCAACATGCCAGGCGATGCATCGCCTACCTGCAAGTCGGCATCAAAAACAGCCTGTCCATTTTCATCTACCTGTCCTTCAAATACGGTTTCCTGCTCTGCATAAAATTGCACCAGCGGATCGTCGAAGATATACCCCCTGAACTTTGCAAACGAGGTGGTAGCCTGGTTCACCGTAACATCAATCTTAGCTTTGAGGTTTTTAGCACTGGCACCGTGCAACCACTTTACGTTGAGGTTGGCCTTATGATCCTTATCCCCCGTGGTAAGGATCGACTTTCCAAAGTCGAGGTAAATTTTCAAACGATTGGGTTTTACCGTTTCTACTTTTAAGCGCTGTGTAAAAGTGCGGTTGCCCACATTGATGTCGGCACGCCAGTTGCCGGTAGGTGCTTCAGCATCGGTAGCAGTGCGGAAAGCATACAATCCATTGGTAGATTTGGTGGTGGTCATGGTTTCCACCGTTTGCCCGTGTGGATCAATGAGTTCCATGGTAACCGGGTGTGAAGAAGGCAGTAGGTGATTTTTATCTTCCAACAAAAAGCCTACATACACCGAGTCGCCAGGGCGTCGCACCCCCCGTTCGGTATACACAAACCCTTTCACTCCTTCTTCTACCGTTTCGCCCGACACATCGAACTTACTCAACGACAACGATTCTCCATCACGCATGCGCAAATAGCCGCGCTGCTTGCCATACTTCGCTACCATAATAAATGGCTTGGCGTTTAGTTGAATGGCCGACATGCCCCTGCCATCGGTTACGGTAGAAGAAATGAGTTGCTGCTGGTAATCGTAAAACTCCACCTTTGCTCCTTTTAATGGCGCAGTAGTACGAATGTCGTTGGCCACTACATGCACCGTGCGATCTTGTCCTACCTTGGCAATTAACCCAATGTCGGAAGCAATGATGTTGCGACGTACCGTTTTGCGACGATAGTAATAATACTCATCTTCACACGGATCGTAGTCGTCTTCGTAGTAATAATAATCGTCGTAATAATATTCATAATCATAGTCGTAGTAGCTGCCCCATTCTTCTTCGCTCCATGCTTGTTCAAATACCGGTTCCAACTCCACCAGGTCGGCATTAATGTCTATGCTATCGCCACCACAACTGTATATGGAATTGTCTTTATCGAACTTGATTTCTACCTGGTAAATGGCTCCGGGCTCTACCTTTACAATCTTGCGCAGGTCGAGCGAAAATAGGTTCCACTCGTGCAGGTTCATATTGCCTAGCTCTCGTAGGTCTACCGTTTTTTGGTAAATCTTGCGCGATACTCGCTTCATTTCACGACGTCCATTGAGGTCGTTGACCTGCAAGAATTGCATGATGTTGTTTTCATAAATCTGTGTGATGTACACATCCACAGAGCGCAAGCTTACGGCTTCAAATGGGAGCAACACCCCTTTTTCATCGTTGGGAATGATGGCACCATCGCCAATGAATCGCACTTCGGGTTTTAGCTCTTCAAATAGCACCTCGCGAAAATCTTCTTCGGCCATTTTATACCCTCTAAAATTCTTGATGCCTGTAGACACAGTAATCTTTTTGGTGCCAGTAATATGATGAGTAGGATAAATGGTTATGGTATTGCCTTCTATTTGGAAAGAAAGGTCGCGGCTGCGCTCATCTTCGATACGAATAATGCCGCGCAAATTTTGTTTTTGCTGCAAGGGGTCGGAGAATTGCAGGGTGATGTATTGCTCGGGCGAATGCACCACCCGTACATTGGTAATTTTGAAATCACCCAACGCTGGCACCTCCACTACCCTACTGCTTTCATTGTCGACCCCCAATGGGTCGCCATCCCACTCCACCGTTACCTTTCCTGGTGTTTCTACCCGGGTAATGCTATCGATCACAAAACGATGAATGTTACGCGCTTCATGCTCCCAATGAATCTTGAGGTGATCTTTGTTCTGTACAGCACTGAGAATCTGCTGTACAGCAGCCGTATCGGCAATGTCGCTGGTTATGATACGCCCTTTGAGCTTTTGCCATTCAATGGTCTCAAAATCGTACGGGTACAACCCATCAATCAGCACATTGAAGTTTTGCTTAATGGTACGAAACTGAAAAGCAAACACGCTGAGCTTTTCTTCCGCCACCTCCATAATTTTCGCCAGAAAAAACTCTACATCATACACTGTACCTGAAGTCAGCATTTCTTCGGGCACAAACTCAATGGTACGTGCATCTACCCAATGGGCCGCTCCTTGTACCGATGGGCTAATGCGCAGCAAACTCATGTCTACCGGCTGCCCCTCTTCAAGAAAACCAGTATAGTCGTTGGCCAATCGAATACGAATGGTGCTTTGTTTAGAAACAATGCCAGCGGTGTAGGCAGAAATGTAGTTGCTAAAAGCCGGATCAATGACCGGTGGTTTCTTTCCGTTGTTGCCGATAGAAATTACGGAAACCAATACAATGGCCAATGCAGCCAACAACACACCGGAGGTAATGAAGGTACGCTTGCGGCTGCTGAATTGCTTGCGGCTAAAAGAGGTTATTTTTTTGAGCATTTTCGTTGGGGTATTTAATTCAACACTTGCTCAAGTTTACCACATTGCTTTCCTATTAATAGAGGAAAACTATTATCCGCAACGAACGGTTTATTATTTGTTTAGGAAGGAGAATTATTTGAGAAACCTATTTCTTCCGCACCCCAATCATGTTGGGAATTTGCCAGAAACGAGTGTTGTCATCGTTCTCATTAAAGCCGGTTTCGTAGCTGCCCATTTGTTGCACCTTCGTACCATTATGATTCAGGTAAAAGGAAGCTTCGGGACCGCCTTCCAAATACATGAGGTTGTATAAGTTTAAAGGAAGTTTCAATAGCATTTTCACAAAATTGTGTACCCGGTAAGGGCTTCTGCTCATAATGAATAATGCATGCCCTGCTTTGTCTTTTCCAATCACCGCCATGCTCCATTTCTTTTCCTGTAAGCTCCACTTGTTTTTTGGTGGCAATCCACCATGCGAATACCTTGCACAAACGAGTGGTATTGCGTTTTCAACGTGTCCCAATTTTGGCAGGTACGATCAATGATTTGAAATTCGGGCACGGTGTTTACTTTGCGGTTAAAGGCCACAATAGTATTATCGGCATTCAAATATTTGTTGTTCACAAAATCACCGTCTTGCATGTACCCTACACTGGTAGCAAAATCGCTCTGGTACATACCAGCATTAATCACTGCCAACAATTGTTTGTCTTTAGCCCATGTTGGAGCCGTACGCACCCGCTCGCCCTTTTCTTTGGCACTCACCAAATCAAAGGCATACAATGCCGGATCAATCCTTAAAACAAGGATCTTATTATCGCCAAATTCCGATGGGATGGGCGCGGTGATTTCGGCCAACATCAGTCCTTCATCTACTTGCCTCCACGGAATGGTTTGTGCCGTTGCAACAACAAAAAAACAGAGTGCTATAAAGGTGGTGAAAACTCGCATGCTACAAAACTACAGCAAATACCATTCCCTATTTCATCCCCTCCTTTTTTCATTTCATCACCTTAACTCCTCATTTCAAATATCCGCACGATTTTGCCCGCAAGTTTTTTACATCAAGCATCGCCTAAACTTTTAAAAGCAAGTATTCACCTAAACTCGAAAGGCATGCGTTACAAGTATCTCCCCATCATCGTAATTGCCGGAGGATTGGCTTTGAGCAGTTGTAAAAAAGACGATGATACCGACAACAGTTATACTGAGGCACCAGCCATTTATCAAAAACTATATGGTGCCAGCAATGTATATGTAGATGGCGATGAGGTAGTCATCACCTCTACCGCAGTACCCGATCATAAAAGCCCTTACTTTTTAGATACCCAATGGGAGTCGAGCATGTACGAAGCATACAACGGCACCAACTCCAACTTTGTGCTCAACCCCAACCGCATCGCTACCTCCAGTTTAACCTTTCGAATCCCCCTGTACCCGGCAGAGGCAAGCAATAAAGAATCAACGCCAATGGGAGCCATGGGAATCTCGTTGAATGGCATCCCTTTCTTTAACCAATACGCTGCCGGAGGTACCGACCTGGGTGCCGAAATCGATTCGTTCGATCAATACAATGGACATCCACAACAAACCGGACAATACCACTACCATATGGAACCTTTATACCTCACCGCCACGCAAGGCAACAATGTGTTGTTAGGGTTTTTGTTGGATGGGTTTCCTGTATATGGCACCTACGAAAATGGAGAAGCCATTACCAACAATGATTTAGACAGTTATCACGGGCATTTTAGTGCTACAGCCGATTACCCGGATGGTATCTACCATTACCACATCACAGCACAAGATCCTTACATCAATGGAGACGGTTTTTATGGAACGCCCGGTACAGTATCTCAATAATACAATAATGGTTATCCTGTTAGCAATGTTGGGCGGCTGTGCTTCAACGTCCATCAGCGATTCAGCAGCCCCTATCGTCACCACGACGTATGCCGAGGCCAACGATCCCGCATTGCTTCAACAGGGTGGCATATTATGGCACCACCAACACCCCTATACCGGTATTGTGTTTGCACTACACCCCAATGGCGACACCCTTTCCAGCACCACCTATCAACACGGTAAACAACAAGGGCAGTCAAGTCAATGGTACCACAATGGTACCAAAGCTTCGCAGCGTTACTACGTACAAAACCGCAAAACAGGCCTACACCGGGGTTGGTGGCCCAACGGACAAAAAAAGTTCGAATACTTTTTCGCCAACGACGTGCATGAAGGGGTAGCTAAAGAATGGTATCCTACAGGCGAGCTTTTTCGGAAATTCAATTATACCAATGGACACGAAGAAGGACTACAACAAGCGTGGGAAAGAGATGGTCGGATTCGCACCAACTACGTAGCAAAAAACGGACGGAAATATGGATTATCAGGAATTAAAAGTTGTATCAATGTTTGGAATGAAATTGAAAACTAGCACAAAGGCCGTTCGAGGGATACTCCTCTCCTTCAAGGCCATCTTGCTCGTGTTGTTATTAGCAGCCATCGGTTGTGGCAAAAATGCCCAAACGCCCCTGCCCTATTACTTTACTCCCGACTTTATGCCCCACTGGAAAACCGACAGCGATTTTCAGCAATTAGAGCAGCATACCATTGCCCCCTTTTCCTTCACCAACCAGGAAGGCAACACGGTAACGGAAAAAGATTTTGAAGGCAGCATATACGTGGCCAACTTCTTCTTTACCTCCTGCCCCAGCATTTGTCCTAAAATGACCGACAACCTTAAAAAGGTAGAAGCAGCATTTGCGGCCAACGATGAAGTAAAATTCATTTCGCATTCGGTAACCCCATGGATCGACTCGTTGCCCCGACTACAAAACTATGCCACCCACTATAACCTCAACGCCAATAAGTGGGCATTGGTAACTGGCAATAAGAGTGAGATTTATGCCCTGGCACGCCAATCGTATTTTGCCGAAGAAGAACCCGGATTCAACAAAGACTCTACCGAATTCTTACACACCGAGCATTTTATTTTAGTAGACAAAGAGCGCAAAATTAGAGGCATCTACAACGGTACCATTTTGCTAGAAGCCGAACGCATGATTGAAGACATAAAATTGTTGATAAGAGCATCTTGAGTGTCCCAAACCTCAACACCTACACCTGTTTTGTTGTACCGACTGCTACCGGTACAGCATGCAGGGGTGGGTTAATTGCCAACAGGTAAGAAAACACTATGATTTCCAAAAAGTAATGGTGTAGCTGGTACCACCCTCTACGGTATAAATCAGCTTGCCACGCATTTGTGCTACCAGCAACTGCACCAACTCCAACCCGAGAGAGTTGAGTTTTTCAAGGTCAAAACCTTCTGGCAATCCAATGCCATCATCGGCAATGGTAAGCACATATGCTTCATTGTCTTCTTGTTGAATAAGGCGAATGCGAATGTTGCCAGAGGTGCGATCAACAAAAGCGTATTTCATGGAATTAGACACCAACTCATTCACAATCAAACCAAGTCGAATAGAGGTTTCCACATCAAACCGCACTGTACCTACATCAATGTGATGTATGATGGCGCGTTCATCTTTTCTAAACGACTTAATGATGGTTTCCACCAACTCGCCAAGATAATGCTGCAACTCAATTTTAGAAAGGTTCTTGGTTTTGTATAGGTTTTCGTGCACCAGGGCCATCGAATGAATGCGGTTCTTTCCTTGCGATAGTGCTTCTTGTGCCGCCTTATCGGCCACCATATCCGATTGCAGGTTGAGCAAGCTGGAAATCAACTGAAAGTTATTTTTTACACGGTGGTGTACCTCTTTTAGCAGCACCTCTTTTTCGCCCAACGACTCGCGCAGCAATTGGTTGTTGCGTTTACGGGTACGGTTCAACCAGTACAATACAATCACGATTCCCAAGATAACAATAAAGCCAGCGATAAAAATATTGCGCAACTGCTCCTGTTCCAGATGCTCTACATGCTCCAGCTCATTCTGATACTTCAACTCTGCAATTTCCTTCTCTTGCTTCTCCGATTCATAACGTGCTTGAATTTCACCCACAGCCTGAACATTTTCGCGGGTAAAAATAGAATCCTTCAGTACCATGTGCCGGTTTAAGGCGTCGTACGCTTCTTCATGCCTGCCCAGGCCATGCAATGTTTTTGCATAGTCGAGGTACACATCTTTAAACACGTCATTGGCCTGAATAATGTTAGCCAATTCCAGGTTTTCATTCACAATAGGAAGCGCCTTGTCGTATTGCTCTTCTTTGATATAAATTTCCGACAACACCTTACATGTTTCAAGCAGTTGAAAATCGTTGTGGTAGCTTTCAAAAATCGACAAAGCTCGTTTCAACAATTGCTCAGCCTCCTCTTCATTGCCCTGATCCACCAATCCTTTAGCCCACAAGTTCAAAGCATCAACAATCAAACGATTATCATTCAATTGCTCCCCTATTTCCAATGCCTTGCGGTAATGCTCCATCGCCAAATCCAACTTCCCCGATTTCCGGTATACATTACCAATATTCACCAACCCTACCGATACCCCACTGGTATCCTGGATGGCTTTCTTTATTTGTATCGATTTGTTGTAATTGATCAACGCCTCATTGAGTTTGTTCATCATCTCCAAACTGGAGCCAATGCTATTCAAGGTACGAGCAATGCCAATGGAGTCGTTTAGGTTTTCAAAGATATCAAGGGCATCGTAATACTTTTTAATGGAGGTGGCGTAGTCACCCATCTCGTAATGGCACATTCCCAATGTCCGGTAGGTTTCAGCAAAAGAAGCAATGGTATCGATGGTGTGAAACTGCTCAATGGCCTTTTCGTAATACTTGATGGCTTGCGGATAATCGTTTTTGTAATAGTAAAACACCCCGGTATTCCGCAAAGTATTTGCGGTAATCCGATCGTCTTGCACCACACGAGACAATGCTGTAGCCTCTTTCATGTACACAATGGCAGTATCAATCTCATCGTTGTAGCTCAATACCGCTACACGTTGTAAATAAGCCAATCGTAATGAATCAGAGATATCACCGGTCAGTGCTTCTTTCAGCTCGCCCACCGATTGTTGAGCAATAGCTGTATTTCCCACCAACAGGAGAAGCAATGAGACCACAGTAGCATAAACGCTGTTCAACAGCCTTCCCTTCACCTTTGCAGTTTTGAGTTGTTCCTTTACTTACTTTCGAGCTATGCTCGTATTGGTTCACCGTTGTACGGAGATGCGGTTGAGAAGATACGAAAAATTGCAAGCATGTCCTATTAATTAAGGATAGATAGCTACAGAACAACTACTGCTCCACGAAATTTATCGACTAATCAGTAATGATAAAAACAACCCATTTTCAACCACTGTTAAGATAAATTAACATTCATTATTTTCATTATTACCCCCCCTTTCGTAACTTGCATTTTAAAACTTATTGAGATGAAAAAGCTTTACTCTACCTTGCTTCTAGCCCTTACAGGTAGTTTTTTATGGGCGCAATCGGCCGCCCCACAATTGGCCGAATCAGACCAGGTAAACACAGCAAAACAACACAGCGATGTACGCTACGAAAAAAGTGGTGGTAATGTGGTGTGGTCTGAAGATTTTGGTAACGGATTTCCAAGCGGTTGGATCATCGACGACCAGTCGGGAATTTGCCCGTGGAAGTGGTCGATGAATGGATCGCACGGTTATTTCAATGGCAACCAGGCAACCACCTACGACAATCCGATCAACTCTACCACTGGTAACAACGGGTTTTTAATTTGCGACCCCGATTCGGCCAACCACTTTACCTATGGTCAGCCCTCCAGTTCCAATTACCAGTACCTCGACACCTATTTCATTACTGATGCAATCAATCTTTCTGGAGTGCCAGCTGTAAAATTGGAATTCGAGCAGTATTTCCGTTTCAACAATTCCGTCGACCTATTGGTATCTGTAAGCAACGATGGCGGAAACACATGGACCGACTGGACAGTGCAAGGTACTGCCATCAACAACGCTGCCTCTGCCAACCCTGAAACTGTAAGCATTAATATTTCAGGAGTAGCTGGCAATGAGCCCGATGTTAGAATAAAAATTGGATGGTCGGCACGTGTTTACTATTGGATGATCGACGACATGCAATTGGTAGAAGCGCCGGCAGATGATATTTCGATCGATGGCACCTGGTTCGATCCGTATATAGAATATTACCAATACCCGGTCAATCAAACACAGCCACTTACCTTCCAGGCCTATGCCATTAATGAAGGCGCCAATGCACAAAGCAACGTACAATTGGAGGTAGAAGTGCAAAACTCGCAACAAACACCGGTATTTAATGGCAGCAGTGCCCCCATTGCCTTTCCAGTATTACACGAAGACACCTTAACCACTACTACCAGTTATACCCCTGGTGCTATTGATAATTACAACATTTTTTACACCATTGGCCAAAGTGCTACAGACCTGGTACCCGGCAACGACAGCGTGGTAGAAAGCTTTGCTGTAACCGACACCGTATATGCACGCGACAACAACGATTATGCCTCACAATGGTATAACGATGAAGATGGTAATGGCCTTACCTACTCGTTTGCCTACGGCAATATGTTTGAATTTCCGAACAACGACGTAGCCACCTCCATCAGTTTCTACCTCGGCACCAATACCGACCCCAACACCCTGGTATTTGGTGTGCTTTACGATAGAAATGGATTTACCTATATCGATCAAACAGTTGATTACGATGTATTGGCCAACGACATTGGAGGATGGATAACCATCCCGTTTTCAAGTCCGGTACCTTTAACTGCAGGCATCGATTATGTAGCATGCGCAGGTCACTATGGCGGTCCTGACGAAGTATGGGTAGGGAGAGCTTCCAATTCCAGTCCAGAGCAAACCGCTTTCTTGCTCGATGGGTTCGATAACACCTGGTACTACACTACACGCAGCCCAATGGTACGCTTAAACCTGCAATCGCTTACCACCAACATCGATGAGCAAGCCAATACCATTACTACGGTAAATGCCTATCCCAACCCGGCAAAAGACCTGGTACGCATCGATTACCATATCAATGCTACCACTAACGTTACCCTCGAATTGTATGACGTAACCGGGAAACTATTGCAGTCGAATGCATTGGGAGAAAGAGTTATAGGCACCCATTCTGCTCAATTAGACTTGCAAGGGCTTAGTGCAGGCGCATATACGTATCGCTTAATCACCAACCATCAATCTGTATCCCGTCGATTGATGGTGACACAGTAAAAAAATTATACTTCCTATTAAAGCCGCTCGTTGAGCGGCTTTTTTTATGCCATAATGCACAAAGGCAACTATTTTTCTAAGTTGTGTTCAAAAAACACCAGCAAGACCAACCTACTTAAAATCAGTCGCTTCAAGTCATTATTTCCTAAGATGCATTTTGTTTTGTTTAATTTTTTAACTCAAACATTGAACAAAAATAACACTGACTTGTTATCCTCTTAAACATTCAAAAACAAATGACGATGAAGAAAAAGCTATTCACAATTACTGCCCTACTAACCATTTTATCAGCAGTTAGCTGGGCTCAAACTGCCCGCGTGCAGGCCATTCACAACTGTCCTGATCCGGGAGCTGCGACAGTCGATGTGTGGCTTAATGATGCATTACTCCTCGACAATTTCGACTACAAAGAAGCGTCGCCATATATTGATGCTCCTGCGGGAATTGCATTCGACCTTTCTGTTTGCGCGCCTAATTCTACCGATACGGTAGGCGCAATCTTTAGAAAAAGTTTCACCCTTGCTAACAATGGCACCTATGTAGTGGTAGCTGGTGGTGGACTGGCCGAAAACGGTAATACGGCATTCGATCTTCGCGCTTATGGCGGATTAGAGGCCGCCCAAAACCAAGGGGCTGGCGAAGTAAGCTTAAACGTGATCCACGGTGCTTACGATGCTCCTATGGTAGACATTTATGAAGTACAAGTACCTGCAGGCGAATTGGTGCCCGACCTTGACTTTGGTGGAGATGTAGGAAGCTATGTAGATCTTCCTGCGGCAGATTTCGATGTGCAAGTACGTACTCAAGCTGGTATTGCAGCTGCAGAATTTGATGCTGATCTTACTACATTGGCCGATAACGCATTGATTGTATTGGCCACTGGTTACCTTGACCCAGGTTCAGCTGTAGGTAGCGAACCATTTGGCTTGCTTGCCGTATTGCCTGATGGCACCGTATTGCCGCTTGGCGGTAAAGGCATTACCCCTGCTCGCTTACAAATCATTCACAACTGTGCAGCTACCGATGCCGGTTCAGTAGATGTTTGGCTCAACGATGGCCCCAATCCTTTAGCAGATGATTTTGCCTTTAGAACAGCTACAGCGTTCATCGATGCTCCAGCAGGAGAGCTCTTCGATGTATCGATTGCATTGCCTAACAGCACCGACACGGTAGGAGCACTGTTCAAGCAAACCTTTCTCTTAGAAAGCGCACAAACCTACATTGTAATAGCAAGCGGAACTGTAGGCAGCGGCATGTACAATCCTGCCACACCATTTTCGTTAGAAGTAATTACCGATGCCCATGAAACAGCTACCACCCCTGGAAATGTTGATGTATTGGTATGGCACGGTGCTACCGATGCTCCAACAGTAGATGTGGTAGAAACACAAGTTGGTGCAGGCACTATTGTAGACGATATTATGTACGCTCAAGCACAAGGCTACCTCGATTTGCCTGCTGCTAATTACGACCTCGACATCAGAGACATGAGCGGCAACACGACATTATTTTCTTACGATGCTAATTTAACGCCATTGGCCAACAATGCGATTACCGTATTGGCCTCTGGGTTCGTTGATCCTGGCATGAATAACAACGGTGCGAACTTCGGATTATGGGTGGCGCTTCCTACCGGTGGAAACTTGATTGAATTAAGTATCTCTACCGGTGTTGAAGACATCGATCTTTTAAACGATGTTTCCCTGTACCCTATTCCTGCTGATGATCAAGTAACCATCCAATTCGACGCCAACAAAGCCAACATGCTAAACATGGAGGTATTGAGCGTAGATGGTCGCGTATTGCTGGAAGAAACTGTAAATGTAGCGGCTGGTGCCAACACCTTACAGGTTCAATTACCTGCAATGCCTGCTGGTTATTACCTCATGAGATTCAACGATGCTACCAATCTGCAAACCATTCCTTTGATTAAACGATAAACAAGAATGGTTTTCCTCAAAAAGGGCACTGAAAATCAGTGCCCTTTTTTTATTTCATGATGGTGTTATTGTACAATGAATTCGTGTTGAGCCACTGCGATTCCTTTCGAGTCAATGGCTTGAAACACGTAGGCGCCTGAAGGCCATGCTGCCACATCAATGCTCAATCGATTGCCATTCAATACATACTGCCCTACTACCTTTCCGGCCATATCAGTAACTACTGCCTGCCCCTTAAGAACACGATCAAATTCAACAGTTGCCACAGTAGCTACAGGGTTGGGAAACATGGTTGATGTAACCTGGCTTGCTTCTTCAATGCCATTGGCATTCAGATCAACAGGCTGTTGTTGGGTAATGCAATGAATCATGCCCCCCCATTCGTAAATGCGGGTAACATCAATGCCCACCACATTTCTATTGGGGTATAACCCTTGAATGATGTTTAGTGCTACTTGATCATTAGGGTCATTATAGGTTGGCACCAACACACAGGCATTGCCGATGTAAAAGTTCACGTACGACCCTTTATACCCTAAATTTTGCCCCCAGTAGTTCGACACATTGTTTTGCGTTTGTGGTAAAAACACATAATCATAATTACCTCCTCCTGGTTTTTGAGCGGAGTATAAGGTTTGGATATCAGTGGCAGAAGTGCCCCAATCCAACAAATCTAAACTATCGAGTGTAAGAATGGTGTCTTCGTTGAGGAAACGGGCAAAACCATCGATATGAAAATCGGTAATATCCAGCCCTGGAGTTCCATCTAACCAAATGAAATTGGTAATACCGAGGTTCGTGGTTAAGTAATCCTCTACCTGCTGCTCACTGAGGTTAGGGTTGCGGTTGGTATTGGTTACCGAACTTCTGCAAAGCAATGCCGAGCCATGGCCATCTATTTCAATAGAACCACCTTCCAACACCATGTCACTGACATCTATTCGTGTCATCCCGGTGATGTTTTCTATTGCAACAGGCACCAGGTTGTCTTTGGCATAAGGAGCACTGTTCCCCCAACCGTTAAAATCCCAATCGGTCATCACCAAATTGTTGTTGGCATCGTAAGCGAAAATAGGACCATTGTCACGCATCCAATAATCATCTGTTTCAATCAAGTAGAAATCCACCATGTTCATGTCTACATTTTCCGCTTGTAGCACCTGTTCAATGTGGTTACGCTCATTCGCATTGTAGGCAATCATGTGCACCATTTCACCTTGGGTCAGTTCCTTTGTCATGTCAATCCAAACCTGCTCCGACGACGATCTATTGCCTGCCCCATAGGTATAGTCGTGCGGCCAGGCCAACCAGGTGCCTTCATGCAAATCTGCCTCATCGGGCATGGTATACAAGGGTTGAGTGTATGCAGCAATACTTAGCAACATTAAAAATACGTTTATGAAATACTTCATGGTCTTGTCAATTTAATAATTATCTCTAATTACTGAAGAATGCCCCTGTTGGTTCAATTATTTCCACCAAATGACCTGTTTCAGGAATAAAATGACTCGTATCGTGTTAACGGCATGAAAAGTATTGCTTATTTTGAGCATAACGAGGTTCGCCAATTGTGAAAAAGAAAATCATCATACAAGCCCTGTTTTGGGCATTCATCTTCGTTTATATTTTCGACTACTTCAAGGAAGAAGGAGATTACGAATTGGCTTTTCGCTTATCGGCCATGGAGCTGGGCATTTACCTGCTCACTGCTTACGTTAACCTGTGGGTACTCATCCCCCGGTTTGTTCATCGTAAACTACTATACATCGGTAGCCTTGTACTGTATCTTTTCGCATTGCTTACCGGCTACACGCTATTTGGTTGGGAAGAAGAATTGATGGGAGAAGTAAGCACTGCCAGCAAAATATCTTTTGCCATCAATTATGTGGTATTCATCCTGTTTTCACTGCTCTATTGGTATGTAGAAGAATACCAAAAAGAACAACAACGCGCTTTAAAACTAGAGAACGAAAAGTTGGTGGCAGAAATGAAAGCCTTGAAATCGCAAGTAAGCCCTCACTTCCTCTTCAACTCGCTCAACAACATATACTCCTTGTGCCTGTCTAATCCCGAAGGTGCTGCCGCCATGGTTGAAAAACTTTCGGAGGTGTTGCGCTACCTTACTTACGAAGGCACACAAGACAAAGTATTGCTGCAACAGGAAGTAAAAATGATCACTGACTTTGTAGCCCTCCAAAAAATGAAGAAATTACAAGGCGGTCATAACATTACTCTGGAAGTTGACGAGCATGTGCACCAGTACAAAATTATTCCGCTGGTGCTTATTTCATTGGTAGAAAATGCGTTCAGCCATGGCGATATTGCTACCAACGAGCAAGGAAAACTACGCATTGCCATACAGCAAAAACACCAGCAAGTGGTGGTAGCCATTACCAATACCTTTAACGAACAAACCATGCCACAAAAACAGGAGGGTGGAATAGGGCTGCGAAACATCCAACAACAATTGGATTTACATTATCCCAACCGGTATTCCTTCGAAACAAAAAAGGAAAACCAACTATTTCGCGTTAAATTAGCCATTGATGTCGACAACCCTTCCCTATAAATGTGCTGCTGTTGACGATGAGGCATTGGCACTTGATCTCATTGAGAGGCATGTACAAGCCATTCCCGAATTGGAGCTAGCGGCCCGTTTCAACAATGCTACGGAAGCAGTGGATATTTTGAACACCCTTGAGCTTGATGTGCTGTTTTTGGATGTTGAAATGCCCGGCATCAACGGCATTGATGTCATAAAATCGTTGCAACACCCACCCCTTATAGTGCTTACCACCGCCTACTCAGAATACGCGGTAGAAGCCTTTGAATTGGATGTGTTCGATTATATCGTAAAACCCATTACTGCCTCGCGCTTCGAAAAAACAGCGAATAAAATAAAAGCCCATTTTGAAGAAACACAACGGGGGGCAGCAGCAAAGATAAATTCCGATGAGTTGTTCATCAAAGTAGATCGATCGTGGGTAAAGGTGAAGCTGTCTGACATCTTATACATCCAGGGGTTGCAGAAGTACTTGAAAATTGTGGCCAAAGATGGCAAGTGGGTTACCTTGATGACCATGACCAGCATGCGAGAACAATTGGCGCACCTGCGTTTCTTTCAAATCCATAAATCTTTTTTAATCAACCTCCACTGCCTCGATAAAATTGAAGGCAACAGAGCCTACCTGGGACCACATGAACTCCCCATCGCCAAAGCCAACAAAACAGCATTGCTCCAGGCATTGAAAATTGAGTAGCCTTAAGTATCACGTTTTCAAGGAATTCGTACATTTGATGTATGCGCATCCTAACCCTGTTACTGGTGTTTACTTCCTTAGTGGGACGTACACAAATTGCTCCCATCGATTACTTCGCCCCCAACAATTGGGCTTCCAATGCCGCCCTGGGCAAATACATGGCATTCGATCCTTCGTACACCATTGTACATCCCGATACTACCATGAGAACAGTGGTAACCCTCGACTACGATACCACCTCTAATGTCGACATCTTTTACGTATACCCCACCCATCCAAAAAGCGCGGCATTTGGCCCTGCCAGGGTAAACCCCGATTGGAACGTCCCCGATTCCATTCATCCTCTCATAGAATTGCAAGCCTCTCACTATGGGGTGTTTGGTAGAATATACGCCCCCTATTATCGCCAGGCCAATTTGGCCACGTTTGTTTCGCCCACAGTAACCATGGCCGAACAAGCCAATACCTTAGACACCGCCAACACCGATGTGATTGCTGCCTTTGAGCATTACATGACCCACTACAACAATGGCAAGTTGGTAGTACTGGTAGGGCATTCCCAGGGATCAATCATGCTCCACCAAATGATTCGAAAGTTCGAACAAGACCTTCCTACCTACCAACCCTACCTCGATAAAATATGTGTTTCGGCATTGGGGGGCTACGGTGGGCCTTCGGTTGAAATAGGAAGCACTGCCGGAGGGTTTACAGAAAACTATCCCATATGCCAGTTTCCAGAAGACACCGCCTGCATCATGGCATGGCAATGCTACCGACATACGGCCAACATTCAAACTACGTTACCTTACGCCCACCTTCACAACGACTCGTTGGTAAGCCTGGGGTACCGCTATGCCGATTTCGATACCCTCACCCATGAAGTATTGCTCGATTCGATGGGGTATTCCAGCACCAAGCCCATTCCCCTAATGGTATTCCCCAATCACCACCCTGAATACGGGCTACAATACTCGGGCATTACCACCACCTTTACCGCTTACGAAAACATGTACGAAGCCTACTACGAGGCCACGACCACCGGAGCAGGACTGAAACTAAGACGCATTTTCCAATTGGGCGACAAACGTAAAAGTCCCTTCCCCATCTTAATGTCAGACTACCACAGTTTTGATCACAGTTGCTTTACCGGCGATGTAATCGGTTTAATTGAATACAAGTTGGGATGGCATGTAGGCATCAACGAGCAAAGGCAAACGACCTTAAAAGTCTTTCCCAACCCCACCAGCCATTGGATTACATTTGAAGTTGTAAATGATGTTGCTCCCAATGCCTTTGTGACCATACGAGACATCAACGGGCGATTCGTAGGGGAAACAGAGCTACAACATGGAAGCTGCCAGGTAGATGTAAGTGCACTCACTCCTGGCAATTATTTGTACATCCTAAAGTCTAAAAAGGGAAGGCCGATCAGTGCTGGTCAATTTATAGTGCATTAAGGCATTGAATTTCTGCCAAACCACCTCGAGCAACTTTTAAGCCCCAACAAAACAACACACTCACTATCAACAAATTAAACCATCACACACTCACCTCAACACCACCTTACCACCTATAATTTTTTCCATCTGCACTATAAGTCATCATAGCTTTACTAGCACGAACTTATTTACAGATGAATCATGAAATTATTTTACACCTTACTTGCACTGCTATGCAGTAGCATCAGCTTTTCGCAACAAACCGGAAGCTTTCAAACTACCATTACACATAATGGTCAGCCAAGAACATTAGAATACTTTGTGCCCATCGGTTACAATCCTGTGAATGAATACCCTTTAGTGGTTGGGTTACACGGATGCACTGGTGGAGCCAATCCGGCATTCATTTTCAGGAATCAAATTGCTTTCCTTGCCGATAGCATCAATGCCATTGTAGTATGTCCTGAAGGACTGGGTTCAGGAATGATGGATGCCCCTGATCATACCATGATCCTGGCCTCCATCGATTCTACCAGAAGCGTCTACAACATCGATACTAACCTGGTTTACTTAACCGGATTCTCGTGCAACGGGTATGTTACTGCCAAGTACGGTACCCAACAACTGTACAACTGGAAAGGCATCATTCCTATTCATGCTGGCATATCGAATGCCGACCTGGGCAATGGCAGTTTTAACTATAACAACACTACCTCTACCTGCATCTTCATTGGAATGAACGATTTTAACCTGTGGAACAACCAGTCGTTTCGCGACAGCTTAATAGCGCATGGTGCCGATTACTTTTACAACGAAATTCCAGGGGTAGGACACAGTGTTAACTTCCCTACGTTCAATGCCGAAATGATGGAATGTTTCAATTGGTTTGAAAACGGTACTGGTGTTGGAATGCATCAACAACCGTTAGATTTACCCATCGATATTTACCCTAACCCAGCCAACAACTACCTCACCATTAGCGGGCCGCAACTTATAGCCAATGCACAACTCGAAGTGCTTGACGCAAGAGGCGCAGTAGTGTACACCACAACCATGGCCATTGCCAACACCATGACATTGCCATTTGATTACGCACCTGGGATATATTACATAAGAATTACAACACCTAAAGGAACCATCAACCAACCTGTAGTTAAACAATGAAAAGGTGGCGGTTACTATAGTGGAACATCCATTGTAGGAATCGCCCTTTTTTTACAATAGCATAGCTATTGTAGGTAGCCAACAGAGCAATTTCTGGCATTGATGTATTGTAATACATAGTTTTTCTATGTATATTTGTTCTATGCATTACAACGAACTCTTCAAAGGCACCCTTAGCACAGTGATTTTAAAACTACTGGCCGAGCATGGAAAAATGTACGGCTATGAGATCACTAAAATGGTGGCTGAATTAACCGACGGTGAAATCTCCATCAAGGAAGGCTCGCTATACCCCGCACTCCATAAACTGGAAAAGGAGGAAGCCATTATTGCGCACTTCGAGTATATCGGAAAGCGCAAACGGAAGTACTACTCGCTTACGAAAAAGGGCCAGGAGCTGGCCGGTGCAAAACTGGAAGAATTCCAAAAGTTTACTGCAGCCATTAACAAAATACTTACTCCCAATATCCATCTCGCATGAAAGGTTTAGACAAACACCAAATCAAAACATTAGAGCAGGCATTAACTGCAAGGAAGATTCAAAATCCACTGGGCAGGGTAGAGTTTTTCGACCACATCTCCAGCATGATAGAACATGAAATTGCGCGCGGCCACTCTTTTAAAGCGGCATTAAAACAGGTAATGCATGCTTATTCCGATCGGGAACTCGATGAACTGGCCGGCAATGCACGCGATTCGAAAGCAAAAGAAACTTACATATTGGCCAAAAAAAGAGCGAATGCCCTGGGCATTATGCTGGGTGTGCTCACCTGCCTTTGGGTGTACATGGAGTATGTCATTGGCAACATCACCGGGGTACGCGAGTTGGGGGCACTTTATGGCTTGATTTCCGAAATCATCCTGGTAACAGTACTCCTTGTAGGCACCAGACGTTTCATTCGTGCCGTACCGCAAAACATCAGCTTTGGCGCATTGTTAACCTATAACTTACGCATTGCTATCATTGGGGCATTGATCGTGTTTTTCTTCATGGTCGTGTATGGCAAATTCATCAACCCCAACCTTTACGGCATCCTTGAAATTGAGGCACCTCGTCCCGATGGCAGTATGGCATGGATTGTAGCAGGATCGATGAGCATGGCCGTTATGATTCAAGGGCTTATAGTAGCGCTACTGGTAGGAGCTTTTAATCGGAAATCAAGGTTGGCGAAAGCATAAGCTGTCTTTATCCGTTAGCTCGTAAACACATTCGCGATCTTGACAGGTTTCTGTGTTCGGAAATTGATCGCCACAAAAGCCTTTCGCATGGTGGAAGGCTTTTTTTTATAATAGCCTGGGGAAACAATGCCGAAAGCGGACATCAATTTTTTTCAAGGAAATTAGTCATGTGTTTGTTCAGCTCGGTGGGGAAGTATTGGTTGCCGTTGTTCAAGATGAACAAGATGTCTTGCGAGTGTTCGATGTTTTCCAGGGGGTTGGAATTGAGGAATAAGATATCGGCCTCTTTGCCTACCGAAATGCTTCCGGTTTGTTGTGCAATATCAAGGGCAATCGCCCCATTCAAAGAAGCAATTTTAATCACTTCGATGGGCGCTATTCCTGCATCAACCATCAATTGCATTTCCTGGTGAACGCTCAAGCCAGGGATGACCCATGGGTTGGGGAAATCCGATCCGGCAGTAATCAAAATTCCGTTGTCGTGCATTAGCTTCGTCAATTGCGTCAGTTTGTTCCATTGCTCTTTTGCCCTGGCAAAATCATCTTGAGACCAGTGGTCGGTAAAGGTGGTTTGTTTCCAAATGGAGGTCACTAAGTCGGGAGCCAACTTCAGGTTTTCTGTGGCGGTATAGTATTCATCATCGCCCCAAAACTTGGTGTGAAAAGCAATCAACGTTGGATCTACCGAAACCTGGTGTTCCACCATAGAAGCCAACATTTCTTGTATGGGTTGGTCGGCATAGTTAACCTGCTCCAACCAGGTTAAGCGTCCCAAAAAAGTGGGTTTGTAGGAAGGTTGTATAGCGGTAGGCAAATATGTTTTGTGCCATGGCGCAGCATGGGTAATGAAGTCGATTCCTAATGCTGAGGCTTCGGTCCAGGAAGTGTTTTGCAAATGGCCGATCACCTTTTTGTCCTGCTTGTGCGCTTCATCAATGGCTATGCTAATTTGTGCTGGCTTTAGGCTGGCATACACCTTAATAAAGTCTACGCCCGCTTGAATTTGATGGCGTACTTCTTCCCTGATCTCCTCTTCTGTAGCAGGTGCCACAAACGGCCCGAAAAAAGCTTTGGTACGGTTCAAGGCAAAGCCGGTAGTATAAATGGTAGGCCCAACAATGCTATCGTGCTCCACCAACGTTTTCAACTTCACAGCATCCAACGTAGGTGCTGCCGGGTTTCTAATGGTGGTCACTCCAAATGCCAACAATGTTTTTAGCGCTTCGAACGATGCTGCTTCATCGTATTTTTCGATTACTACAAGTTGGCTGTCAACAGGCAACACCGTGGCATGGGCATGCATGTCTATTAAACCGGGAATGGCCCATTTCCCTTGTACATCAATCACTTCAGCATACGCATCAATTTTCACCTGATCGGCCGACCCAATTTCAAGGATAATGCCATCCTTTACCACAATAGTCATGTGCTCCAAAACACCCATTTCGGGGCTGGCAACATCCACCACATGTACTCCTACATAGGCTTGCCTATCGGGGGTAATGTTAATGGCATCTTCATTGCTTTCGCTGTGGCAACCGATCCATAAGGCACTCCACAAAAGTGCCTGAACCATGAGCCCCAATTTTCCATTCCAATTCAATCTGAGCGGATTTAAATGACCAATACTCTTAGTTAGACACTTCGTACTCGTTCGACTGTCTGTTGAATTTAAAGTTGCCTTTTTCTATGGCTTTGTGATCTTCGCCAGCAATTACGTAGCTGGTAGGTCCATGAAATATGTAGTTGATATGAATAATACCTTCCGACTTTTGCGCGGTGTAAAAGCACACGTACTTTGCTTCGCTTTTTCCATTGAACCACGAAGTAATTAAGCTTAGGTTATCTCCTTCGTGCTTTGCCTTGGCCTTGATGTAGTTGGGCGTTATTTCAATGGGAAAGTTGGCGAGGTTTTTCTTTGTCCATAAATTGCCATTTACACTCCCTACACAGACTACATTTTTGTGTTGCAGATTGCTTACTAGCGCAATAGTATCGGGAATGATTAAGCTGTCGGGCAACTTATAGAGCTGATCGTTGACCGACTTTACCTGGTTCAAAATGGCTGTATTTAAGCTGTCTGAAGATTCGTGGGTGGGGTAAATCACTACATCTGCCTTACAATCGTTTAAGATCGGTGGGGTATCGTGGTAGACATACTCCACATTTGGGCTGAGTGTTTTTGCCAAATTGTACAACCTTTCCTCGCTGCTCCTTCCCTCCATTTGAACATCAGGAACGGTATTCTTTTCTTCGTTCGAACTGCCGTTAGGGTTCAATCCCATGGAGCTGGGAAATCGAATAAGGATTTTACTGTGGGGCAAACACAAAATGATGGGGTCTACACCAATGCCATCTCCGCCTGTTGTTTCTCCAACAACGGTGGCCCACCTGGTGGCTTTGCAAAACACAGCCAACCCTTCGGCAGAAGAATACACTTTGTTGTTCACCAGCAAATGGATTTTTCCCTTGAACCCTATGTTGTTTTTGGGCGAGATGTTAGCTTCATCAGACACCAGGTAAAAGTCGCGCTCATTAACCTCACCAGGCAACTCCTTCAGATTCGCTGCTATTTTAAACGATTCTTTTTGAAACCCGATTTCTTTGAGGAATGGTCGAATGAATTTTCCATTTCGAATGGCCAAATAGTTTTTGAACTCTATTTCTTCATCGATCAGCAAGGGAACGATGTTGTTTCTCCAATACCTCGCATCACCTCCTGTATTGTCTTGAATGTCGATGATGAGGTGTTGATAGTCTTTAACCGAATTTAAGTAAGCGTAAATTCTTGCAGAATCGCGCTCCATTTGCACCTGGCTGAACGAAGCAATTTTTAATGCTGCTATGTTTCCCTCTTCAATAATTTCGAGGCTCAGGAGAGTACTGTCGTAGGTAAGTTTTTTATCGTTGAGGTCGCCAGCAACGCCAAATAATTCGGCCCAGTAGTTATCGCCTTTCTCCAATTCCTCTCGCCATCTTTTCCGGGTAATGCCCGATACAGGATCGTCTTTTTCTTTGGCATAAGCATCCAGAAAAAAGCTGCGGTAAAAGGTGGGCATGAAGTCGGTATGACCACTGTGCAAGTCGTTCAATGCAATTTTGATGGCCGTAATGAATTCCGTATCGTTTTTCGATTCCTTTACCTGGTTGAGGTAGTTGGTTTTATTGGCCAGCCAGTTAATTTCATGTTCTCTCTCCAACACTCCAAAATACGGGTAGTTCTCCTCAAAGGCACTGAACATGTATTCAAAGTCTTCTATTTTTTGTTGGGTGGTAAACTGTTGTGCTTGAGTTGTTGAAAAAAAGATAACCAGCAATACCAGCCCCACTCCTTTGCAATACTTCATACTTCTATCCCTTTAATTTACCTTGGTATCCAAATATGGCGTTTTTTAATGAAGTTATTACACAAACCACGTATTAATCGATTTGAATTTACATTCCAAACGCAATGGATTCTTTCACCAACTTCGTAATATTTGCTACATCTACCTCCGCTGCTGATGTCACTTTATAGGTTCTTGCCTTCGCCCCATCGCCCGATAAGATGTTGGGCGTTTTTAACTCAGCTCCTTTCATAAAAAGCAGGGTAACATGTGCCTTTGCAATCCTGAACCCACAAATGTTTTCCTTGTTAAAAAAGGCAATGCTGCCCCATTTTATTCCTTCTTTCACAGCAGGGTCGGCAGACAATACGGCAGCCCTGATTTTCAATACTATTGCTTTTTGCACCTCCGTTAAACCATTTAGGTATGCTTCAATTTCTTTAGGGATATTTGCGGTCATGTTAATTGGGGTTAAATTACATTTCTACGGAAGGCTTATAGGGCTGTTAATTCCTAGCTCCGTTTATTAAAGGCACTAAATTATTGCACGCTCATGTAGTAGGATTGACATTTTGTGCCAATGTGGGAAGGAGCTACAAAAAAGCTACACACCTCCGGTGCACTTGCTTTTTGCGTTTATCTCCCTCGTGGAAGTGAACTTCCCCCTCGGTCTATAAACGCAAAAAGCCCTCCGATTCTCGGAGAGCTTCTTTGCGGTCTGGACGGGACTCGAACCCGCGACCCCCTGCGTGACAGGCAGGTATTCTAACCAACTGAACTACCAGACCAATTTTCCAGGCTTTTTTCAAAACCACCGACAACAGTCGGTCTTCGTGGAAATTGTTTCCCTCGCGATTGAGGGACAGCAAAAGTAAGTGATTTTTCGAAATCGGCAAAAAAGAAAAAGATTTTTTTTCAGTAGAGTTTTGACCGCTTAATCAGGTATTGCAACAACACATTATTGAACCCCTCATTAATGTCGGCTTCCACAAAGTCGATGCGGTATTGTAAACACCTCAACATAAGCTGTTTCTTGTAATCGTTGATCGATTTTAAGTAGGTTTCTTTCACCTGATTCGGGTTCACTTTTACCTGCTCCCCCGTTTCCACATCAATAAAGGTATAAGGCCGATTTTCGAATTTAAAATCGAGTTCTTTTTGTTTGTCCACCACATGAAACAAGATGACTTCGTGCTTGTTGTGGCGCAAATGCTGAAGCGCTGCAAACAATTCGTCGCCTTTGTCTGAATTGTCCATCATATCGCTAAAAATGACTACCAGCGACCGTTTGTGTGTGTTTTCCGCAATTTGATGCAGTGCATCTACGGCAAACGTATTTTTATTGGCTACTTGTTCTTCTGTTTTCAGCAATTTTTCCAATTCGCTATACAGCCGTTGATGGTGGGTAATGCTAGAGCGTGCTTTGGTATGCAACTCTACTTTTTCGCCAAATATGCTCAACCCAATGGCATCGCGTTGTTTCTTTAACAGTTGAATTAAAGCGGCAGTGCAGTATACCGAAAACCCCATCTTGTTCAATCCTTCTCCTTCTTTTACTTCGGGGTAATGCATCGAAGAAGAATTGTCGATGATGACCTGACAACGCAAATTGGTTTCTTCTTCGTAACGCTTCACAAAAAGCTTGTCGGTACGGGCAAATAATTTCCAATCGATGTGGCGGGTAGATTCGCCTGTATTGTACAAGCGATGTTCAGCAAACTCTACCGAAAACCCATGAAAAGGGCTTTTGTGCAGGCCGGTAATGAACCCTTCTACCACCTGTTTCGCTAAAAACTCCAGGTGGCCAAACTGTTGTAACTGTTGCTGGTCGATGCTCACGGGTAACAATTTCTTACAAAACGCATGCTTGCGCAAATTATTGGAAAGGTAACAAGTTTAAGCATAAGATGGTAACAAAAAGTAAAGCCCCTCGATTGCTCGAGGGGCTTAGAACTTAAAATCGCATTGCTGCAATATCTGTTATGATAATTGAGCCTCTAGCTTGTCTACGTAAGCAGCTTTAGGAGCAGCACCTACTTGCTTATCTACTACTTCACCGTTCTTAATGAACAACACAGTAGGGATATTCCTAATGCCAAACTTCATAGAGATGTTGGGATTGTGATCAACATTTACTTTTCCGATCACTGCTTTTCCATCGTAATCGGCATACAACTCATCCACAATTGGACCAACCATTCGACAAGGACCACACCACTCAGCCCAAAAATCAACTACCACGGGTTTGTCTGCATTGAGTGCCAACTCTTCAAAGTTCGCATCTGTGAATTCTACAGCCATAATTTCTTTTAATTTATTTGTTCGTTAATACTGTTACTTTACAAAGGTACGCAATCAAATACACTACCAAAGGTAAATGTAACGACATTTTGTCACTCTTACCCTATTTTATAAGTCAAATCTTGGATTGCTTCCAACTGATCGATGAACCCTGGTGTCAGATTGACCGACTTTGTACGCGAATGCAAGTTGACTTTCACCTGATTCTTGGGATCAACAAGAATGAGGTTTAACCGGCATTTCCCTGCATTTTCATTCACCATACGCTCCAACTGCTCCACAAACTCGTCTGTTACCTTGGCTCCTTCCATGTTAATGGTAATGGTTTTGGCCAGTTTATCCCTTAAATCGGCCAACAAGTCAATTTTAACTACTTTAAACTCCATTCTACTTTCGTCGTACCTGCGTGTTTGTACCTTACCGGTAATGAACAACGACCAGTCTTTGATGAGATAGTCTTTGAACTTCACATAGTCGTCGGAAAAGAGAAAGAACTGAAAGGTATCGTGGTAGTCTTCGATGGTGAAGATACCAAAAGGCTTGCCTGTTTTGGTGGTTTTATGCGCCACCTCGGTCACAATGCCGGCAATCTTTAATTCACGCCCCATCACCCGAGGCATATCGCTCAAATGGCTCAGGTTGGCATTGCAAAAGCTTTCTATTTCCAGTTTATGATCATCTAACGGGTGGCCCGAAATGTAAATGCCTACCACTTCCTTTTCACGCTTCAACTTGTCGAGCGTACTCCACTCTTCAGCTTCGGGAACAGCAGGCTCTACTACTTCTACAGCGGCAGTGTCGCCAAAAAGGTCGGGAGGAGCATCCAAACTGCTTTGGTAGCTACTGCCAAACTTCACAATCTTTTCCAAATAGGTTTGTCCGGTTTCGTTGGTTTGGAAGTATTGAGCGCGGTGAATGGTATCGAACGAATCGAGGGCACCAGAAAGGGCCAGGCTTTCCATGGCTTTTCTATTGGCCGATTTCAAATCAATGCGCTTGAGTAAATCAAATATGCTGTTGTAATTGCCATTTTCCTTGCGCTCGTTCACAATGGCTTCCACAGCACCTTCACCCACCCCTTTTACAGCCCCCAATCCAAAGCGAATTTCTCCTTTGGGGTTTACCGCAAACTTGTAATAACTTTCATTCACATCCGGCCCCAATACTTTCAGTCCCATGCGTCGGCATTCTTCCATAAAGAAAGTGACCTTCTTGATGTCGTTCATGTTGTGGGTAAGCACCGAAGCCATATACTCCGCAGGGTAGTGTGCTTTCAAATATCCCGTATGGAAGGCCACTACGGAATAACAGGTAGAGTGCGACTTGTTAAAGGCATAAGCCGCAAAGGCTTCCCAGTCTTTCCATACCTTTTCCAATACTTTAGGGTCGTGTCCGCGCTCGGTACCACCATCAATAAACTTAGGCTTGAGCTCTTCCAGCAAGGCAAATATCTTTTTCCCCATCGCCTTACGCAGTACATCCGCCTCACCCTTGGTAAAGCCTGCCAGCTTTTGCGACAGCAACATCACCTGCTCCTGGTACACGGTAATTCCATACGTTTCTGCCAGGTATTCTTCCATGGCATCCAAATCGTAAGCTATGGTTTCATCGCCATGCTTACGGGCAATAAAGTTGGGGATGTATTCCAGCGGACCGGGGCGGTACAAGGCGTTCATGGCAATGAGGTCGGCAAACTTATCGGGTTTTAATGCCCGCAAGTGTTTTTGCATGCCTGGCGACTCAAACTGAAACGTACCATTGGTTTCACCGCGTTGGTAGAGCTCGTAGGTTTTTTGGTCGTCGAGTGGAATTTTATCGGGATCAATTTCCACTCCATTCCTGGCTTTAATGATTTTAATGGCATCCTTGATGATGGTGAGGGTTTTCAATCCGAGGAAATCCATCTTTAACAACCCAGCATTTTCTACTACCGAGTTATCAAATTGGGTACACCACAAGTTAGAATCTTTGGAAACGGCAACAGGAATGTGTTCGCGAATGTCGCTGGGAGTAATGATGACCCCACAAGCATGGATGCCCGTGTTGCGCACCGATCCTTCCAACACCGTGGCTTGCTTAATGGTTTCCCCTTCCAGGTTGTTTTGTTTGGCAATAGCTTTCAACTGCTTGGCCATCTCCAACTGGTCGGCATTGAGTTTAGACGACAATTGCTTGTCGTCCATGCCAAACAATTTGTTGAGCTTGATGTCGGGCACCAACTTGGCAATGCGGTCTGTTTCAGGCAAGGGCAACTCCAGTACCCTGCCTGTATCTCGAATGGAAGACTTGGCTGCCATGGTACCATAGGTAATGATTTGTGCTACCTGGCTCGAACCGTATTTATCAATCACATAGTCGATGACACGGCCCCGTCCTTCATCATCAAAATCAATATCAATATCAGGCAACGACACCCGATCGGGATTCAAGAAACGCTCAAACAGGAGGTCGTACTTAATAGGGTCTACATTGGTAATGCCAATGCAATAGGCTACTGCTGAACCTGCTGCCGAGCCCCTACCCGGCCCTACCGACACGCCCATATTGCGCGCTTCAGTGGTAAAGTCCTGTACAATCAAAAAGTAACCCGGATACCCGGTATTTTCGATGGTAGCCAACTCAAAATCCAGTCGCTCGCGAATATCGTCTGTCACTTCCCCATAACGCTTTTCGGCCCCTACATAGGTCAGGTGCTTCAAATAGGCATTCTCCCCTCTTTTCCCTCCATCCTCATCATCTTGCGGATCTTTAAACTCTTCGGGAATCTCAAACTTGGGCAGCAACACGTCGCTGGCCAACTTATACGGTTCTATTTTATCTGCTATTTCATTGGTGGTGGTAATGGCCTCCGGAAGGTCGGCAAACAGCTTTTTCATTTCTTCCGGCGACTTGATGTAAAATTCATCGTTGGGGAATCCATAGCGGAACTCTCGTCCTCGTTTACCAATGTACTTTTTGGGCTTGTTGACCGATACGGCATCTTTCACACAAATGAGGATGTCGTGTGCCTGGGCATCTTTCTTATCGGTGTAGTAGGAGTTGTTGGAAGCAAAGTATTTGACCCCATGTTTTTTCGCAAAGCCAAGCAACACTTTGTTCACGTAGTCTTCTTCTTCTACCCCATGGCGGTTCAGCTCCACATAAAAGTCTTCTCCAAATTGCTCTTTCCACCATAAAAATGCTTCTTCTGCCTTTTCTTCTCCTTCATTTAAGATGAGGAAAGGAATTTCTCCCCACAGTCCTCCGGTGGTAGCGATGAGGTTTTCTTTATGCGCAAGCAAGGCTTCCTTATCTATTCGAGGCACATAGTAAAACCCTTCGATGTAAGCGATGGATGATAGCTTTGCCAGGTTGTGATAGCCGTCTTTGTTTTTGGCCAGCAACACCGTTTGATAGCCATCATTTTTTTGCGATTTGTTGGTGCGATCGCGGCACAAGTAAAACTCGCAACCCACAATGGGTTTCAACTCTGCTTTCAGCGCATCGCGTACAAAATGGTAGGCCGCCATCATGTTGCCATGGTCGGTGAGGGCAATAGCCGACATCCCCGACGATTTGGCTTTTTCTACCATCTCCCCTATTTGTGAGGTAGCCTGCAATACAGAAAACTGAGAGTGGCAATGCAAATGCGTAAACGGAACATCCTTTAAATCGGCTGTTACTTCGGCCGTTGTTTCTGACCCTCCATGGGTTTGCTGTTCCTCTTCTTTCGCCACAGCAAAATTGGCTGCCTCCAGTTTTGGGGCTTCATATTTTACCAGGTCGGCATCTTCAATTTCAGGACGCTGAATAACCCGGTGAGTAACCAGCCCGAAGAAACAACGGGCAGTAGCATCTACGTCATACGCTGCATCGTGCGCATCTTCAAATGCTTCTCCAAATAGTTTGGTGTGCAGCTCGGTAAGTGTGGGCCACTTAAAACGGCCTCCTTTACCTCCAGGAATGGCGCAGAACTCTACCGATTCATCCTTGGTGTCGATGCTGGCCATTTCCATTAAACCAGTAGGGATTTGCGCGCGGTAGTATTCGGCACCCACTACATTGACGTCAAACTCAATGTTGTGCCCTACATTATAAGTGGTACGTTCCAGGTCTTTTGCAAACTCCCCCAATACAAAGGCTAAGTCGTGTCCATCTTTTAATGCTCTTTCGGTAGAGATACCGTGCACTTTTTCTGCATTGTAAGGAATGGAGAATCCTTCTGGCTTAACAATGTAGTTTTGGTGTGCAATGAGTTTCCCCGAACTATCGTGCAGCTGCCATGCCAATTGCACCAAACGGGGCCAATTGTCTGAATCGGTGATGGGAGCATTCCAATCTTTGGGTAAACCAGTAGTTTCGGTATCGAATATTAAGAACATAGTATAAGGTACGAAAAATTAAGTGATAGGGGTAATGAACACAGGAGGTAAAATTACGCAATACACCTGTTAATTCAAGGGGGGTGTTGATAAGTCTTGCTAAGGCTAACGGGCACTGCGTTGTGGCTGTGAAAAACTATTTTTGTCCCGAATTTAATCGCCCCACTCGCGATAAAATTGCGTTAAAAACTCTTCCATGTAGCGGTGTCGTTCTTCTGCCAACGCTTTGCCGGTAGAAGTGTTCATCAGCTCTTTGAGCAACAACAGTTTCTCGTAAAAATGATTAATGGTAGTACCATTGCTGTTTTTATACGCTTCAAACGTATCGTGCATCACTGGTGCCTGCTCGGGGTTGTGAAGCTCATTGCCTCGATAGCCACCATAAGCAAACGTTCGAGCAATACCTATGGCTCCTAGTGCATCCAGCCGGTCGGCATCTTGCACCACCTTTCCTTCCAATGTTTGCATAGGAGTAGCTACGTTGGCTCCTTTAAAAGAAATATCTTTTACAATATGCACTACCCTTTCAATGATGGACGGTGTTACGTGCAGCTGTTCGAGCCACTCCTTGGCCACTCGCGGCCCTACCGTTTCATCGCCACCATGAAACTTAAAATCGGCAATATCGTGCAGCAAGGCACCCAATTGCACCACCAGCATGTCTGCTCCTTCTTTTTCCCCAATCAGCACCGCATTGTTTAACACCCGTTGAATGTGCCACCAGTCGTGTCCGGTTCCTTCACCTTCTAGCGTTTCCCGTACATAGCTTTTGGTTCGTTCAATGATGGCTGCTTGATTCATAGAGTATTAAATAAGAAGGAAAATAAATTAAGGCTGTTCGTTTTGAGTAGAAGCCTGATCTTTAGGCCCCATAAAGGTAGCCAGTACATGCACAATAACGCCTGCGGGAATTAAACAGATCAACATACTGAGCAAAAAGGATAAGATGGGATAAAAGTCGCCATCGAATAGCGCTGCTTGCTGTTTCGACAACCACCAATACACCCCCGATTCCGTAAACATCCAATAAATGGGAAAAACAAATGCTACAGCAATTATAGGATATCGAATAATGCCGGGCACTCTTCTGGCACGTTGTTGCAGCGCGTTACCATCTTTTATCATGCTCTTTTTTTTTCAAATATAGAAGCGAACATGTGAAAGTTAAAGGAAAAGTTTTCCGATTATTAAATAATTATCGATATTTGCGGCCTTAATTTTTAATAAATCCATTAATTAACCGGGTTTAGGACCCTTTAAACTATTAATGTTATGCCTACCAAAATTAGACTTCAAAGACATGGGAAGAAAAACAAACCTTTTTACCATGTTGTAATTGCAGACAGCCGTGCACCTCGTGACGGAAAGTTCATCGAAAAGATTGGTATTTACAATCCAAATGTTAATCCTGCGGTTATCGATATCGATACCGAAAAGGCATTTAACTGGATTCAAAAAGGAGCAGTTCCTACCGATACCGTTCGTGCGATGCTCTCTTATAAAGGTGTATTGTTGAGAAACCACTTGCAAAAAGGAGTTGCAAAAGGTGCCCTTACACAAGAGCAAGCTGATGCAAAATTTGAAGCGTGGTTACAAGAAAAAGAAGGAAAAATCCAGTCGAAGAAAGATCAATTGTCTGCTAATGCAGATGCGGCTAAAAAGGCAAAGCTTGCTGCTGAGAAAGAAGTAAGTGACGCTCGTGCTGCAGCAATTGAGCAAAAGAATTCTCCAATGGCTGAGGAAGTAGAGGCTCCAACAGAAGCTGAAGCGACCACTGAAGCTCCAGCAGAGGCTGAGGCAGCTCCAGAAGCAAAGGAAGAAGCTCCGGCAGAAGCTGAGGCAGCTCCAGAAGCAAAGGAAGAAGCTCCGGCAGAGGCTGAGGCAGCTACAGAAGCAAAGGAAGAAGCTCCGGCAGAGGCTGAAGCAGCTCCAGAAGCGAAGGAAGAAGCTCCGGCAGAAGCTGAGGCAGCTTCAGAAGCAAAGGAAGAAGCTCCGGCAGAGGCTGAAGCAGCTCCAGAAGCGAAGGAAGAAGCTCCAGCAGAAGCTGAGGCAGCTCCAGAAGCGAAGGAAGAAGCTCCGGCAGAAGCTGAGGCAGCTCCAGAAGCAAAGGAAGAAGCTCCGGCAGAGGCTGAAGCAGCTCCAGAAGCAGAAGCTTCAGCAGAAGAAGGAGAAGAGAAGAAAGAAGAATAGAACGAAGCGTTCTATGCGTAAAGACGATTGCTTCTATCTTGGCTCCATTGCCAAAACCAAAGGGTTAAAAGGTGAAGTAGTTGTTTTCCTGGACGTAGATTTTCCTGAAGAATACAAAGAATTGGAATCAGCATTTGTTGAAATTAATCAACAGCTGATTCCTTTTTTTGTGGAACGATTTCAACTGAAACAAAAAGGATTTGCCAACGTTAAGTTTGAGGATGTGAATTCAGAAGAACAAGCGAAAAGATTGGTAAAATCATCGCTTTACCTTCCCCTCAACCAACTTCCTGAACTTGGCGACAATCAATTCTATTACCACGAAATAGAAGGGTTTGAAGTCGTAGATACCAACTATGGAACAGTGGGTACAGTAGATAAGGTACTGGACTACCCAGGCAATCCCATCATACAAATTACCAAAGACTACAAGGAAGTATTGATTCCTATTACCAATGCAGTTATCCAATCTGTTGACCGCACAAAGCAAACAATTCATGTAACTGTTCCAGATGGACTCATCGACCTCTACCTTGGAGATGAGTCTCATGAATTTGATGAATAATTATGTCTGCCCCATTTCAATTCAAGCAATTTACCATCACACAAGATCAATGCGCCATGAAAGTGGGTACCGATGGTGTACTGCTAGGAGCATGGGCTGATGTTGCAGGCACCAAAACCATTCTCGACATCGGTACTGGAACCGGGTTAATTGCATTGATGATGGCGCAACGGTCAGCCGCTACCATCGACGCCATTGACATTGATGAAGATGCTGTGACACAAGCTGAAAACAATGTAGCACAATCGCCCTGGGCCAACCGCATTATCGTTTATCATGCCTCTATTCAGCAGTTCATTCCCGAACAATTGTACGACCTTATTGTATCGAATCCACCATTTTTCGAAAACTCGTTAAAATCAAACGATGCGTCGAGGAACCTGGCACGACACAACGACTCGCTCGGTTTCATTGAATTGATTTTCTCTGCGAACAACTACCTGAAAGAAAACGGGAAATTTTGCATTGTCCTGCCTACCGAAGAAGCTCAACAATTCATTCAAATGGCACGTACACAGCGTTTGTATTGCAACAAAATTTGCTACGTGCACCCTACGCCAGAAAAACCAGCCAAACGCTACTTAATGCAATTCGAAAAAAAGAAGGGGAAACTGGAGGAAGAACAGTTGGTGATTGAAGCCAACGGTCGCCATCAATATTCGGAAGCTTACCAACAGCTCACCGGTGCGTTTTACCTTAACTTTTAGTACAAGATTGGAGCGACTTCCTTTTCCTTGAACACAATGCCATACGTTTCCAATTCTTCCAGTACCGGCTCGTAAATTTCTTTTGAAAGTGGCAACTGAACTCCTTTGGCCTTGATGGTGCCATTCATAATCATTTTACTGGTAATGGCCACAGGCAACCCTACCGTATCGCTCATAGCGGTATAGGTTTGATCTTCACCAATGTATACCATCGACGATTGGATTTCCTTGTTTTCACCGTTCAGTTTGAACCCGAACTTATGCCACATCACAATCATGTCTTTATCGTCAGGAGCCAATGTCCATTTTTCTTCCAGTATTTTCTGTAAGATCTGAGCGGGAGTAGCATCTTTTAATCCGATGCGTTTGTTTTCAAATATTCCTAGCCATTGCAGCTTGTGCCAAATGTAATCGTCTTGTTCAATGTTGAGGTAGTAGCGCAATTTTAACTCTACCGAATCGTGCGGATTATAGGCCAAAAATGAATTGATAAACTCGCGGTAGGTCATGTCTTCCGACCCTTCTATAATATAACTATCGTCGGTAGCTCCCAGTTGTACAAATACGTTCCAGGCCCTGCAAAAACCTACCCTTCTTAACGTACCTCTATAGATGGTCGGAATGTCTTCCAACCCATAAATGGCCCTGTACTTTAACGAATCGCGGTTGGCATAGCCTTCAAATTGCCCAAACCCATCTACATCAATAATTTCGGTGCGTCGGAACAGCTTGTTGTACGGTATGTATTTATACTTCCCTTCATGAAAAAATTTGGCGGCACCACCCTGCCCTGCCAATACCACATTACGAGGATTCCAGGTAAACTTATAGTTCCAGGGGTTGTTATCACTTTCAGGGGCTACCAGCCCTCCGGTAAACGACTCGAAAATGGTAAGTTCTCCACCCATCTCCTTAATTTCATCCAGCACCTTTTTGGCCGATAGATGATCTATACCAGGGTCTACACCTATCTCATTCATGATGATGATGCCTGCTTCTTTTGCGGCAGCATCCAGCTCTTTCATTTCAGGGGTTACATACGATGGGGTAATCACATCTTTCTTAAATTCAATGCAATCGCGTGCCACTTCCATATGGAAACGTGCTGGCAGCATTGAAATAACAAAATCTGCCGCCTCAATCTCTCTCCTTCGTTCTTCGGGGTTTAGCGCATCAAATTGAAAAGCTGTAGCATTGGCACTGCCATTTACTTTTTGTTGAGCCAACTCAAGGTTCATATCTCCCACTTTTACGTGCCACCCCTCTTGCTGCGAATTATCCAGTAAATATCGAATTAATGATGAAGATGATCTTCCTGCCCCGATTACCAATATGTTCTTCATGAAACTGTCATTGTTAGGTTGAGAATTGCGAATATAATGGTTATGCTTTCCATTGTCATTTTTCGATGATCAATTGTTTTAACAAATTTTTAACAACCCTCGAATTCCCACGATCCATTTTTTGGCATGGCTATTGGTAAAGCCTAATAAAAAGTATAATTTTAAGTGCCTAAAAAACTTAATAGTACCAATACAGTAAAACCAAAAATGATGAAAAATTTTACTCTACTATTATCCGCTTTCATGCTAACGGTTACTTCATTGGCTCAAAACAAAGCCAATGTGGTATTATTTACAGAGCATGGCGAAAAGTTCAGTGCCATATTGAACGGAATTAAACAAAACGATGCTCCGCAAGCTAACGTACGCATTACCGACCTCAATGCTGAATTTTACAAGCTCAAGGTTGAATTTGAAGACAGTTCGTTGCCCACCATGAACAAATCACTGGCTGTTGCTTTCGGACAGGAAACTACTGTGATGCTGAAACAAAATAAAAAAGGTGTTTTTGTAATGCGCATGCTTAGCCAAAGCCCTTTAGAAGAAGCTCCTGCTCCTGCATCTAATCAAGAAGTAATTGCTTACCACGAAACGCCTACCGAAACAGTAGAGGAAACAGCGACAGAAGTGAGCAGTGATGTTACAGTGCATGAAACAACTACTGTTACCACTACAACGACCACTGAAAGTACAGATGGTACAGGTGGCAATAGCGAAAATGTTTCTATGGATGTGAATGTTGGCGGTGTTAACTTTAGCGTTGATGCCAGTGCAAGCGACAATGGTGGCAGTGTAAGTATGGGAAGCGGTGGTTCAACTACTACCACTACAACGCACACTACTACCACAACCACGCATACTTCTGCTGATTTAGATGTTGATGGAGATGTAGATGTGACAGAAGAAGTAGTTTATGTGGAAGGTTACAATGGCGAAGTAGGTTGTGCTGCTCCAATGAACGACTCGGAATTTGGCAGTGCCAAAAAATCAGTTGGGTCGAAAACATTTTCGGATTCGAAGATGACAGTAGCCAAGCAAGTTACCAGAGCCAATTGCCTTACAGCTAAGCAGGTAAAAGAAATTACAATGTTGTTTGACTTTGAAAGTGATCGATTGGATTATGCCAAGTATGCCTACGATTACACTTACGACAAAGGCAATTATTACAAGGTAAACGATGCATTTGATTTTGAATCGTCTATCGAAGAATTAAACGAACACATTGAATCAAGATAATAGGACTGAAGGCCGAACCAATGAATAGAGGGGAGGTTTTCTCCCCTCTGTTTCAATTAAATTAATTATCATTGCTCTATGAAGAATCGCTACATAATCAGATGTTTACTGTTATTCCTGGTGGCTGGAACACTGTATGCTTGCAGTGGCTCGAAAGCCATGACCAAGAAAGCTGCTAAGTTAGAGGCTGCTGGTGATTATACTTCTGCTGCCCAGTTCTATTACAATGCATTGCAACGTAAGAGTACCAATGTGGAGGCTCGAATCGGATTGAAAAATGCAGGACAAAAGGTATTGAACGATCATTTGGATGAAGTATTTAAGGCCCATGCCCTGGAAAAGCATAAGGAAACAGTATATGCTTACCAGAAAGCAGACGCTTATAAAAGTAAAATCGGACGGATGAATGTAAAGCTGGAAGTTCCAGAGCATTACACTACTGATTATGAAGATTCTCGAGAGATCTACTTGAATTCGTTGTACGAAGAAGGATCATCGTTGATGGAAAACGAAGAATACGACAAAGCCGAAAAGGTATTTGCGGAAATCGGCCGACTGAACCCTGAGTTCAAAGACGCTGATGAGTTGAAGAATGTGGCCTATATGGAACCCCTTTATAAAAAGGGAATGGCAAGTATTGAGCAAGAAGACTATCGCAGTGCCTACAATTATTTCGACAAAGTGGTAAAGCGCAGCAAAACCTATAAGGATGCGCTTGAATTCAAAGAAGAAGCGCTAAAAGCTGGTAGGTATACCATTGCATTGTTTCCCTTTGAAAATGCTTCTGGCATAAAAAACATTGAAGAAAAGTTTTCAGCGTATGCGCTCAATTCGTTGTCGGGCATTAAAGACCCTTTTGTAAAAATTGTGGATCGTGAAAATATGGACCGCATCATTGAGGAGCAAGAACTGAGCTTGTCGGGTATCTTTGAAGAATCGTCGGCCGCACAAGTGGGCGACTTGATTGGAGCTAAAGCTGCCGTAGTTGGCAAAGTAATTAGCTACAAAGAAACCAAGAATAGTGTGAAGAAGCAAAGCAAAAGTGGCTTTGAGTCGTATCGTGAAAAACGCTACAACAAAGAAGAGGATAAAACCTACTATGTTACCAAGTACAAGTCTGTGCGTTACTACCAGTACACTGGATCAAACAAGGTAACCATCAGCATCCAATACAAACTGGTGTCGTTGGAAACAGGAGAGGTATTGCTTTCTCAAATTGTTGAAAAAGAAGCCAAGGATGGGGTGAATTATGCCACTTATGATGGCAACAAGAAAAACCTGTTCAAGAACCTCAATGGTAAAGCCGACACCTCTAAAGGAGGGAAAAGAAGCATCAATGGTTTATTGAGTGGAAAGAGAGAAATGAAGTCGACCGTTGATTTGGCCAACGACTTGTACAAAACAGTTTCTAAGAACTTATCAGCTGATGTAACAAAATATGTTGTCAACAATCACTAAATACAATTATGTGCTATTTCTACTCTTGATGGTAGGTAGCCTTTCCTTCACTTCGTGTGGTGGAAGCAAGCCTGTAGTGGTAGAGCCTGTGGTCGACGATCGTCCTACCTGGGTAAAAAGTCGCCCTATGACCAATGCATATTACATTGGTATTGGCATCTCCTCTAAGCATCGTCCTGAAAACGATCATGCTCAGAATGCAAAGAACAATGCACTCAACGATTTGGCTTCCGAGATCAGTGTTCATATCAATAGCAACTCTTTTTTGCTGTCGTTAGAACGTGAATACAAGTTTGAAGAAGAATATAAATCAAACATCAAAGCTACCATCAATCAAAACCTGGAAGGGTATGAGATTGTTGATACCTGGGAAAATGATGAAGAATATTGGGTATACTACCGCTTGTCGAAAACCAAGTATGCAGAAGACAAACAAAAGAAGAAAGATGACGCCATGCGCCTGGCAGTAGACCTTTATGGAAAAGCAGAAACTGCTAAGAGCAACAACGATATTAGTGGTGCCTTCAGTTTTTACTTCAAGTCGCTCATGAGCATTAAAGAGCATTGGAACGAAGTGAATGAGGTAGATTACAATGGCGGTAAAATTTTTATCGACAATGAGATTTACTCCAACATGCAAAACCTGCTGCGCGAAATGCAATTGGTTCCCGACAAGAAAACCATTGTGCTGGATCAAAACAGCAACTACCAAAGCGACCTGTCTATTCGAGCAACGTTGAAAGGGCAAAATGTTAAACAGCTTCCATTGAAAGCACAATACCTGACCAAATCGGGTACTTTTGAAAAAACCGTCTTAACCGATGGCAATGGGTTGGTATCTTTTCACATTGCCAACATCAATACCAAGATGAGTCAAAAAGACATGGTTGTAAGTGTTGATTTTAGTAAACTCATTGGGGCAGATGCCGAGCAAGGCATTGTAAAACCCATCATCGCCAGTTTTACAGCGGCAGAGCGACACATTCCTATTAAAATTAAATTGCCTGCTGTTTATGTAGAGTCTGAAGAACAAAACCTGAATGAAGCTACAGGCAATACCAAATTGGGTGATGTCGTAAAAAGTGAGTTTACAAAAAATGGGTATGTCATTACTGAAGATCGCAAAAAAGCCGACCTTATTGTAAAGGTAAAGGCCAATACACGCAAAGGAAATGATGCCAACAATTTTCATGTGGCCTATCTCGATATGAGCATTGCCATATACAATGCCAAAAGCAACGCCATAATATTGAAAGAGACCAAAAACGACGTAAAAGGAGTACAACTAACTTATGCTAAAGCAGGAGATGAGGCTTATAAAAAGGCCGTAAGCGAAGTGAGAAGAAAAGTGATGCCTTCAATGATGCGTTCGTTGCAATGATTTTTTTATTGACCTTGCAATTTTGGCACGGTTTATGAAACCCTTTTGAAAGAATAAAAATTAGTCTATTTTTGAATGCGATAAAACATGCAATTATGAAAATGAAATTTACATCTAAAATTATAGCCGCAATCTTTATCGGTGGATTCGCCTTTAGCATTGCTAGCTGTGGTAAAAAAGACAAGACACCAAAGAAGCCTGAAGATGAGGTATTGATTAAAGTTTATTGCTCAGGAGAAGAGTACTGGACTAATAAGAAATATTTCAGAGCCAACTCAATTGGTGAAAGCTTGGATCAAATTACTTCTAAGAAAAAAGCAATGGCCAACGCCAAAGCTGATTTAGCGAGTTCAATCAACACTACCATTAAAGGTACCATTGATAACTACGTAAAATCAAGCGAGTTCAATAACACTGAAGAAGTATTGGAGAACTTTGAAAGCTTAACACGTGAAGTAATCAACCAGGAGTTGACTGGTATCAAAACCATCTGTGAGAAGCAAACCAAGACCAAAGAAGGTAAGTACAAAACCTACATTGCGCTTGAATTGTCGGCAGATAAATTGGTTACCAAAATGAACGAGCGACTGTCGAAAGACGAGCGTTTGAGAATTGATTACAACTACGAAAAGTTTAAAGACACTTTCGACAAAGAGATGGAAAAATTGGAAAACCGATAAGATTCCATTCCAAATAAATTTCGAAGAAGAGCCTCAAATTTTGAGGCTCTTTTTTTATTATCTTTGTATTGCTAATGCAGAAAAAACTTTTGCTATTTGGATCGGCTTCCATGGCAATTGCTGTGATACTTGGCGCGCTTGGAGCACATAAGTTGCAACAATTGAGTTCGGAAGGATTGGTGACGACAGAACAGTTACGAAGCTTTGAAACCGGTGTGCGTTATCAAATCTACCATGCATTGGCTCTTATCATTATCGCCTCTCTACTTAAGCAGTACTTAAATCGTCGCTTGATGAAAGCATCGGCCATTGCCTTTATTATTGGTACGTTGCTCTTTTCTGGCTCTATTTACTTGCTTGCTACAAAATCGGTGCTTGGCATTGAAGGATGGAGTAAAGTATTGGGTCCAATCACTCCTGTTGGAGGATTGTTACTCATTACAGGATGGGTATTGTTTTTTGTAGCAGCATTAAAAAGTACATCGCATGAAGAAGTATGAAACTTACAAGGCGCACCTGCAACAGTTAGCAGACATCAGGTATGCCGCTGCCTTGTTACAATGGGACCAGGAAACCTACATTCCGAAAAAAGGCACCCTACATCGGTCCAGGCAATTGGCCACTTTAGCTGGCATTGCACACGAATTGGCTACCGACCCTAAACTGGGCGATTTGCTGGAAGCACTTTCTAAAGACAGCAGCCTTTCTGAACGGGAAAAAGTAAACATCAAAGAATCGCTGCGCGATTATAAAAAACAACAAAAGTACACCAAAGCATTTGTAGAGGAGCAGAGTAGGTGTATTTCGCAGAGCTTTCATGCCTGGCAGCAAGCGAGAGAAGAAAATAACTTTAGCATTTTTGCTCCTCATCTGGAACAACTGGTAAAGCTTAAACGAGAAGAAGCTGAAATGGTTGGCTACGAGGATCATCCTTACGATGCCTTGCTCGATCATTATGAGCCTGGTTGCAAAACGGCCGACCTTACTGTTTTGTTTCAAGACGTGAAGCAGCAACTGGTGGATTTTGTTAAAACCATTTCTGAGCAGCCTCAAAATAACGATGCTGTAATGTTTAAACATTATGCACACCAGCAACAATGGGACTTTGGCATTGAACTGTTGCAACAAATGCATTACGATTTTGATGCTGGAAGACAAGACCTCTCGGCACATCCGTTTACCACTAGCTTTGGGCCAAAAGATGTAAGAGTCACTACCCGTGTCAACGAAAACGACCTCAACGAAATGATATGGAGCACCATTCATGAAGGAGGACATGCACTATACGAACAAGGGTTAACCACCGAAGATTATGGGTTACCTACCGGTGAAGCCATTTCCTTGAGCATTCATGAATCGCAATCGAGGCTGTGGGAAAATAACGTAGGAAGAGGCCGAGCCTATTGGGAAAGCAACTATAAAACATTGCAACAACTGTTTCCTCAAAACCTGGGAGAGGTAGATCTTGCTGCTTTTTACAAGGCCATGAATATTGTAAAGCCTTCTTTAATTCGAACCAATGCCGATGAGTTAACCTATCATTTTCATGTGCTAATTCGCTTTGAAATTGAAAAGGCATTGATGGAAGGAACCATTGAGGTAAAAGACCTTCCCTCCTACTGGAACGCCCGCTACAAAGAATACCTTAACATAGAAGTACCAACTGATACCCAAGGGGTATTGCAAGACATTCACTGGTCGCACGGCAGCTTTGGGTACTTCCCTACTTATTCATTAGGAAGCTTTTATGCTGCCCAATTTTATGCTCAGGCGCTCATAGAAATCCCGGCATTAGAAGCTGAAATAAGGGCTGGAAATATGCTGCCCCTCTTACAGTGGTTGCGCGAAAATATTCACCAACATGGGAAGCTCTACACCTCTGAAGAGTTGTGTCAAAAAATCACCGGTGAAAAATTAAACTTTAAGTATTTTATGGATTATGCTCGCAAAAAATATACCGCATTGTACAATTTACAAACTGTTGCTGTATAGCTTAAGTTTTCCACAAAACTTACAGAAACTGTGAATAACTACCATAGGTAAACCCCTACAGATTAAGATAATTGGTCTAAATTTGTGGTTTACTCATAAAAAACGCAAAGTCTAACTAACATAACAGATATGAATGAGTTCGGTAAAAAAGCAGCAAACGCTAACCTTGGAACCTTAGGATTAGGCAATGTAGCCAATGCATTTTGGAACCTATCTCCAGCCGAATTGGTAGAAGAAACAATTATCTTAGGACAAGGGGTATTGAATGATACAGGTGCTCTTGCAATTGATACAGGCGAATTTACCGGGCGATCTCCAAAGGATCGCTTTGTTGTTTGTGATGAAAAAACTGAAAACACCGTTTGGTGGGGAGATATTAACATCAAATTTGATGCAGACAAGTTTGAATCATTGCACCAACAAATCACTGCCTACCTATCGAACCGCGATGTGTATGTAAGAGATGCTTATGCTTGTGCTGATGATAATTACCGATTGAACTTACGAGTAGTTACTGAATACCCCTGGTCGAACATGTTTGCACACAACATGTTTTTACGTCCTACCGCTGAAGAAATAGAAAACTTCGATCCTGAGTGGAACATTATTTGTGCTCCAGGTTTTTATGCCAATCCTGAAAAGGATGGTACCCGCCAGCACAACTTTGCCATCATCAACTTCACCAAAAAGATGATCTTAATTGGTGGAACAGGTTACACTGGTGAAATTAAGAAAGGCATCTTCTCTGTATTGAATTACGTGTTGCCTCAAGAGCGCAACGTCCTTTCAATGCACTGCTCAGCCAACATCGGGGAAGATGGCGACACCGCTGTTTTCTTTGGTCTGTCGGGCACTGGGAAAACTACTTTATCAGCCGATCCTAATCGTAACCTTATTGGTGATGATGAACACGGTTGGGCCGACAACACCGTATTCAACTTTGAAGGTGGATGCTACGCGAAATGCATTGACCTTACCAAAGAAAAAGAGCCTCAAATTTATGACGCTGTAAAATTCGGTGCCATTCTTGAAAACATAGAATTCTACGAAGGCACTTCTTCTGTAGACTATAGCAACAGTTCAAAAACTGAAAATACCAGGGTAAGCTACCCCATTCATCACATCGATAACATTGCTACCCCTTCTATTGGTACTACCCCTAAAAACATCTTCTTCCTTACTTGTGATGCTTATGGTGTATTGCCTCCTATTTCAAAATTGAATGCAGGACAGGCCATGTACCATTTCATTTCAGGATATACCGCTAAAGTAGCTGGTACAGAAGCAGGCATTACTGAGCCACAAACAGCTTTCTCAGCATGTTTTGGCGCTCCTTTCTTGCCGTTGCATCCCACCAAGTATGCAGAAATGTTAGGCACCAAAATGACCGAAAACAATGTAAGGGTTTGGCTCATCAACACCGGATGGTCGGGAGGTGCTTATGGAACAGGTGAACGCATGAAGTTGAAGTACACCAGGGCCATGATTACAGCTGCCCTAAATGGAGAGTTGGATGATGTAACATACGAAACGCATGATGTTTTTGGCTTAGCGATGCCAACCTCTTGTCCGAATGTACCCGATGAATTGCTCAACCCAAAAAATACCTGGGCCGATAAAGATGCTTACGATGCAAAAGCCAATCATTTGGCTGAAGCTTTTGTCAACAACTTTGAGCAATTTGCCGATAACGCCAATGATGAAATTTTAGCTGCAGCTCCAAAAGTTTCGGAGAACGCCCACTAAAATTTCTCAAAATATTTATCAAGCCCTGGTTCTCTTAGAGCATCAGGGCTTTTTTAGTACATTTATTGCATGCAACTGTTTTACGTTCCACAACTGGCTTCGCACATTCAATTGTCTGAAGAAGAATCAAAGCACGCTGTACGTGTTTTACGATTACAGCAAGGAGATGTAGTACAATTGGTAGATGGCAAAGGAACATTCTGCGACGCTAAAGTGTTGGACAACCACCCCAAGCGGTGTTTGCTGGAAGTGGTAAAACAACAAGAAAAGTTTGGCCAACGGAATTTTGAGCTACACCTGGCAGTGGCGCCCACCAAAAACATTGATCGCTTTGAGTATTTCCTGGAAAAAGCCACCGAAATAGGAATGGATGCCATTACCCCATTGCTGTGCCAACGCTCGGAGCGAAAAGTAGTGAAACCCGAACGGCTGAACAAAATTATTGTTGCTGCCATGAAACAGTCGGTAAAAGCCTATTTGCCTACGCTAAAGGAAATGACCAGCTTTAATCATTTTGTACAACAAGACTTTGATGGTCAGAAGTTTATTGCCCATTGTATAGAAGAAGAACGGCATGCCCTCAAGGAAGCGTATATTCCTGCTACCAATGCACTTGTTTTGATCGGCCCCGAAGGTGATTTCAGTCCGGAAGAAATTGAAATGGCAATTGCACATAGCTTTCAACCAATAAGTTTGGGAAATAGCCGTTTAAGAACTGAAACCGCGGCCCTGGTGGCCTGCCATACCATTAATTTATTGAACGAATGAAATACCTGGCACTTATACTCATCCTTTTAAGTGGGGCATTACAGGCCCAACAAGCGTCCTACCAATTTGCTGTGATGAAATATAATGGCGGTGGCGATTGGTATGCCAACCCCACCTCCTTGCCCAACCTGGTGGAATACTGCAACAAAAACCTTAACATGAACATCAATAAGGAAACGGCTGTAGTAGAAATAGGAAGCCCGGAGTTGTTCAATTATCCTTTTGTACACATGACCGGCCATGGCAATGTGGTGTTTTCTGCGCAAGAAGCAGAAAACCTACGCAACTATCTCCTTAGTGGTGGATTCCTGCACATCGACGACAACTATGGCATGGATAAATTCATCCGCCCGCAAATGGAAAAGGTATTTGCAGCAGATGGGCTGAAGTTCATAGAGTTGCCCTTCAACCACCCAATTTACCACCAGAAATACGACTTTGCCAACGGGCTCCCTAAAATTCATGAGCACGACGACAACCCTTCGCAAGGTTTTGGCATAATTCATGAAGGTAGGTTGGTATGCTTTTACTCCTATGAATCAGACTTAGGCGATGGCTGGGAAGATCAAGAGGTACATAACGACTCTGAAGAAAACCGAAGAAAAGCCCTCAAAATGGGTGCCAACATCGTTCAGGTAGCTTTAATGGGAGAAGCACCAGAACAATAACCATGATGAAATACCTACTTGCTTTACTGTGCCTGTACACCGGAAGCACCCTGCTGGCTCAAAACCTCGTTTCCAACCCTGGCTTCGAGCAATACGATTCGTTGCCTACCACCACAGGCATATTTGGTGCTACAGTGGGCAACCATTGGACCGCCTACGGCCCAGCCGACTTTTTCCATCAAAAAGCGGCAGTAGACGCTTCCATTCCATACAACAGACTGGGCTATCAAAAAGCCCACTCAGGTGAAGCCTATGCTGGCTTTTGCATCACCAAAGGCACTGCCCCTGAATTTCTACACACTGTGCTTACACAGCCCTTAGAAGCTGGAAAACAATACTGTATTCAATTGTTCATCAGTCGTGGCGACCGTTCGGTAGACCAGGCAAGTACCCTGGGAGTTTACTTTTCTCCTGCCCCTCCCGACAAAAAAATAGTGCGCACCACCCAAACCAAACCCCAGGTGTTTTTTCGCAATAAAGAAGGGCATCGAGACACCACGAATTGGGTAAGGTTATCCAACACCTATACCGCTAAGGGAGGTGAACAATCTATGACCATTGGTTGCTTTCACCGTTTGGGCATCAAAGATGTACATTACTATGTAGACGATGTATCGGTAGTACCCATCGAAAATGAACTTACCTGTGGCAATCCGTTCGATAACAACGTACCTACAAAATCGGGTACCGGCTTTATTTTGGAAAACGTATTATTTGCCCACGACAGCCATCAACTGTTTCCACAATCGTATGAAGAGTTAGACAAGCTGGTGGCGCTGATGCAAAGCAAACCTAAACTCAACATTGAAATTGGAGGGCATACCGATAACAATGGCAACGAAGCACACAACCAACCGCTTTCCGAAAATAGGGCAAAAGCTGTAGTAGCCTACCTTACTTCAAAAGGCATCGACGGCAAAAGGTTATCGCACAAAGGGTATGGCAGTGAGCAACCCATTGCCTCCAACAAATCATCTTACGGCCGACAACAAAACAGAAGGGTAGAATTTAAAGTTGTAGAATAGTTGAAATGGCATTGGCTCATAGCGTTAATGTGTACCCCTTGCATGGTATTCGCTCAAAACCTGGTGAGCAACCCCGACTTTGAGCAACAAAACAAATGCCCCAAAGGGTTCGACCTTATTAAATATGCCAGTGGATGGGACAATCCCAACAATGGTACGGCCGACTATTTTCACCGTTGCAGTAAAAAGGTAGTAGGTGTTCCTCAAAACAACAAAGGAAAGCAAGAAGCACAATCTGGCGACGGATATGCAGGCATCATTGCTTTTCAAGACGATAGTTATGGGCAGTATCGCGAATACATTCAATCGCAATTGTTACAACCGTTGGTGAAAAATAAACGCTATCGCGTAATGTTTTATGCCAACCTTTCTGACGATAGTGGTAAAGCCATTAATCACCTCGGTGTATTTTTTTCGCGCAGGAAAATAGAGCAAAACAACAACACCCGAATTTATGTAGAGCCCTATATCGATTCGGGCGAAGAACTACTGATGAACAAAGAACGTTGGATGCCCATTGAAGGGGTGTTTACCGCCAAAGGGGGTGAAACTCATATCATCATCGGATGCTTCCACAAAAATGTAAAGCTGAAACGGCAAAGCATGTTTCCCCGCAACCAAAACAAAGACATTCGCGCTTACTATTACATCGACAATGTGGTGGTAGAACAGTTGCCCGATGAAGTGGAGGAGCAACCCATAACAACCATCGACTCTACTACCACTTATGAAGTAGGGCAAAACATGGTATTGAACCATGTAAACTTCGAATACAACAAAGCTACCCTGTTACCATCTTCATTTGGTGAACTCAATGAATTGGCAGCCTATTTGAAAAAACACCCTACTGCTGACATCTCTATTCACGGGCATACCGACGACCTTGGACAGGAGGCCTACAACCAAAACCTTTCGTTGAAAAGAGCTGTAAGTGTAGGGCGTTACCTTACTGAACAAGGCATCGACCAGAAAAGAATTAAATGCATTGGGTACGGAAGTGAAGTGCCCATTGCTTCCAACCTTACAGAAGAAGGTAGGGCAACCAATAGAAGAGTAGAATTTAAGATCGTACAAAAGTAAATTGGTAACTTTGTCTCCATGCGCTACTTCATCATCGCCATAGCACTATTCATTTGTAGCATCAGCATTGCGCAACGCAAGGCTTCGGTGTATTACGATTGTAATTGGAATACCACCACTGCCGATAAAGCCTGCTATTATCGAACCGTGGAAGACCACCCCAGTAAAAAGGGTAGTGTTATTGCCAAAGATTTTTATGCTACAGGAGAGTTGCAAATGGAGGGTACCTACTCTTCGCTACTTCCAGAAGTGAAAAATGGAAAATTTACCTGGTGGTACAAAACGGGTGAAAAGAAAAGTGAAGTCCATTATGTTAATGGCCATAAACAAGGAGAACGCACGTGGTGGGATAAGAAAGGCAATGTAATGGAAAAAGGCACATTAACGAGTGGAGCACAGCACGGCACCTGGAAAGGATGGCATGCCAATCGCAACCTCAGTTATGAAGGCAGCTATGTAAATGGCCAAAGGGAAAAAGAATGGAAGTGGTACCATAGCAACGGAGGAATAAGCGCCAAGGAAGTGTACAAAGGTGGGGCACTAAAAAAAGCCACCTATTGGAATGAAAAAGGGGGCAAGGTAGCACAACCCCTCGCCAACAGCAAAGCCAGTTTCCCCGGAGGCATTACGGCCCTCAATGCTTATGTAAAAGAGCATTTATCGCAAGGATTAGCCGATGGCGGATTTCACCAAATCATTGTACTGTTTGAAGTTACCCCACAAGGAAAGGCAAAGCACATTAATGTGGTGCAAGGCATCAACCCTAAATTCAATGAAGCATTAAAGCAGGTGCTTCGAACCATGCCTACCTGGAAACCTGCCATAAATCATAACCGAAAAGAACCGGAAGAATTCAAACTGGTATTCGATTATTAGTAAATTGCAGACATGTCTTCATTGAAGAAATATCTTGGTTCGATCAAGTCGTTCAAGTTCATTTACATGGTCAACAATTTGTTTCACCTTAAAAAGCTGAAGCACAACAAAGACTTGTACAAAAGCTATAAGGTGGGAAAATCCATTGTAAGCCCCATCGTGAATGCCGACTTAAAAGATCATCCTGGAGTAATGCCCTGGATGGATCAGGGAGTAACAGCGGAAGACATTCGCAACAAACCTGGGTTTGATGCTTTTCCTGCCAACATTCAGGAACAAATTTTAAAATGGCCGGAGCAAGGGTACATTATTCTGAAAGATTTTTTCAGCCAGGAAGAGGTCAATGCCATTAACAACGACGTTGACCGGCTCATTAAAGAACAGAAAGTGGAATTCACTTCTCAAAGCAAGCGGCTGTTATTTGCCCACAAACACTCTAAGGTGTTGAAAGATGCCATGACGGCTTCTACCTTAATTCAGGTCATGGAATTCTTACTCGGTAAATCAATCATCCCCTTTCAAAGCCTCAACTTCATCAACGGATCGCAACAGCGAGCTCACTCCGATTCTATTCACATGACCACTCACCCATTGGGTTACCTCACTGCAGCATGGATTGCATTGGAACCAACAGATGAAGGAAATGGCGCTTTGTTTTACTACCCCGGAAGTCATAAGCTCCCCTACATCCTCAACGAGGATTTTAATCATGGCGGCAACTTCTTTAGGCTGGGCGATGATGCTTATAAAAACTATGAAGAAAAAGTACAAGAAGTTATCGATACCAACCAACTGGTAAAAGAAAACTTCTACGCTAACCCTGGCGATGTACTGATTTGGCATGCCAACATATTGCACGGAGGCAACCCAGTTACGCGCAAAGACAGTACTCGAAAAAGCATGGCCATTCATTACTATGCAAAAGACGTGATTTGCTACCACGAACTTACCCAACGCCCCGCATTAATTGACGATGAATTTTAATCTCGCGTGCGCGCGTAGACGTTGATTTGCCTCGTTTGGGTTGTATTTGTTGATAAATTCCCATTTCCCATTTCTTTCTGATTTTCTCCAGCAAATGCTACCACAGGCTTTAAGCATCAGCTAAACGGTTTAAGTGATAGACCAACAAGGTGTTTTAATCGATGAAACAAAAATCGATTTCAAGCTAGTTTTGTAGAATTTTATTCTGTTTTCATGTTGAAAAATAACCAAAACAAAATATTATTCTTTTCCGTAAACTATATATAGACCCACACGCCTATGAAAAAATGTTCTACTCCGTCCATCACAAAACCGCTCGCTCTCTTTAACTTACTTGTTCTCCTGTTTTGTGCACCTCCACACACTGCTTTTGCTCAGCTTTGTGATTCCATTACTCCCACTTTCATGGTAGACCTTTCCTACGACCCCAATGCCAATTGGATCAGCCCGAATGTAAATAGGGATGGCAATTGTTGTAACACTACCAATCCGGATAAATGCATAGAGTTTGTGATTACATTACACCCAGATGCGGAAGGCATTATTTTCGATATTTTTTCTGGCGCTATTCCCCCTGGTGCGTTGTTTTACCAGGTAAACTGTGGGCCACCAACACAAGTGGGTGATCCGCTTTGTTTAAATGGCCCAGGCCCACACATTGTAACCTTTTGCAAGCCGGGCAACAACAACAACGAATACATCATTACCTCTATTGCTGAGCCCGGTGTTTCGGACGATATTACGATTAACGACGGTTGCAATGGAATGATTTACGCATTTGGCTACGACCCTGCCTCCATTGTTTGGACTTCGATACAACCGGGTACTGCTGGTGCTTATGATAGCTACCTCAACTGCCTCAACTGCGATACAGTATATGTAAATGCCCAACCGGGATATCCCCCTTATGTGGATTACCAGGTGTGCGGCTACCCCCTGGGAGGATGCGATTCTACGTTGCACTGCGATACGGTAAGGGTATATTTCAATTCCACCCTTAGTGCTACCATCTTGCCTGTGAATCCTGTGATTTGTTATGGCGCTTCCGGCATTACACTCACCGGTTACGGAGGAGGAGGCACTCCCCCCTATTCTTATTCATGGAGCACTGGCGATACCACATCATCTATTTTTGTTAACACTGGCACCTATATACTTACGGTTAGCGATACTTCTGGATGTCCTCCCACCTCCGACACCATTACAGTAACTGCTTTTTCGCAACCCATTACGGCCAATGCTGGTAACGATCAATTGTTGTGCCTGGACGACCCCGTTGTTCTTTCAGGCAGCATCACTGCAGCAACAGGCGGTACCTGGTCGGGGGGCAATGGCACCTTTGCACCCCACAACGATTCTTTAAACACCACCTACCTTCCTACAGCACAAGAAATAGCTGGAGGCGGCGTTACATTATTCCTCACCACTACAGGCAACAATGGATGCCCGGCAGCAATAGACACTGTGCACATTGTATTTACCGACTTTGATGCCCTCATAGATTTAACCACCGCTGATGTTACCTGTAATGGCTATGGTAATGGAACAGCCATGGTTACCTTAACAGGCGGTACTGCTCCCTTTAACATTAGCTGGAATACCAACCCGCCTCAAACAGGAGCTTTAGCCACCGGATTGGCTCCTGGTAATTATAGCGTTACTATTGTTAATGGCAATGGATGCGACACGACTGTTTCATTTACCATTGCCGAGCCTTCTCCGCTTTCGTCGGGCATTACCAACATTGGCCATGTAAGTTGTTTTGGTGGCAACGATGGTTATGCCATGGCAGAAGTAATAGGAGGTACTCCTCCTTATAACTACCAATGGAATACTATCCCTGTTCAATACACCGCAATGGCCAATGGATTGAGCCAGGGCACCTACACTGCTACCATTACCGATGCCAATGGATGCATTGTTTATGAAGGCATTAATATTTCGGCACCCACCCCTCTTACCATTACCATGAATGCTGCAGATGTTTTATGCTATGGCGGCAGCTCAGGAAGCGCTGTTGTAAATGTTCAGGGGGGCACTCCGCCTTACAACTACCTATGGAATACTGGAGCAACTACACCACAAATTGTTGGCATCAACAGCAATACTTATTCGGTAACTGTTACCGACAATAACAACTGCGCCATTGGCGATAGTATTGCCGTAAACGAACCATCTCCGGTAATGGTAATAGCAAACGCACCCGACACCATTTGCCCAGGTACTCCCACCCTCATCGGAGCTGTTGCTTCAGGAGGTAGTGGCAATTATTCTTATCAATGGCAAGGGTTGGGCAACGGGCAAAGTCAAACCGTTGCACCACAAGTTAATACTACCTATACAGTAACTGCTTTTGATGCCAATGGCTGCTCCAGCATTCCCGACAGCATCGCAATAGCGGTTCAGCTATTAAACCTCGATGCCATTACCACCGCTTCCAACAACATTTGCATCGGAGATACCGCCTACATTTTTGGAACAGATAACAACACCAATGTGGTTAGTTACAGCTGGAACAACAATCTTGGAATAGGATTGGGGCCCTTTGCAATATCGCCCCAGGCCACCACTTCTTACATCTTAACCGCCACCGATATTTGCGGACAAACAGTAAGCGACACCACCACGGTAGAAGTATATCCTTTGCCTTCGGTAAGCTTATCGCCTTTTATTGCACAAGGATGCCCTCCCTTAACTGTTGATTTTCAAAACAATGCCCAATACGACTCGAGCGTGGTATCCTTTTTATGGGATTTTGACAATGGTGTTACCTCCACAGATAGCACTCCTACCTATACTTACACCACCAGCAGAACTTACCAGGTTGGCTTAACGGTAACTTCATCAAATGGCTGCATCAACACTTCCAACGTGAATGGAATTGTGCAAGTGTTTCCAAAGCCAGTAGCCAACTTTGATGCCAACCGCTATCGCGCCTCTATTCTTGATCCAGAAATCATGTTTTACGATGCATCGTATGGCGGCAACAGCCACACCTGGGATTTTGGAGATGGCAACGGTGCTACCGATCCTAACCCCGGACATTTTTACGATGCCCCAGGAACATACAACGTAGTGCTTACAGTAGCCAACAATTTTGGTTGCATTGGCGAAGTGGAAAAACCCATTATCATCGACCCTGGTGTTAGTGTATACATTCCCAACGCCTTTACACCTAACGGAGATGGCACCAACGATTACTTTTTTGTTCAAGGCGAAGGGTTAGTAGATGAGGGGTTTGAGCTATTGATATTTGACCGGTGGGGAAATAACATTTTTCAGTCTAACAGCCTCTATCAACAATGGGATGGCAGAGCACGAGGAGGCAGTGAAATTGCACAGATTGATGTATACGTATATAAGGTGAGGTTAAAAGATGAGTTGGGTGGTTTTCACGACCTTACCGGTCATGTGTCTATTGTAAAATAAAAACAGGAATGAAACACCCGTTTTTGCCTTAAAGCAGGCTTAATACATCGCATAAAGGTTTTTGCGATACATGAGGATGAAAGCGGTGGTCCAGCCACCATACCAAACCAGGAACACCAACGATACTCCTGGAAAACCTACAAATACGTGGGGAATGAATATCAATACAATTTGTACAATGGTATAAAGGTAAAAGCCCATTTTCTTTTGCTTGTGCATCATGTTTACCCCAACAATACTAATGGTGTAAAAAATAACACCAATAACGCCTAACGGTATAGCATATTCCATCAATTCTTTAGAGTATTTCATGTACTCTCTCATAAAACCACGATAGCCATAGGTGCTGATGTGCATGTCGTGCAACAAGAGGTTTAACAAACTACCGAACAGTCCTAATGAACCACCTATGTAGCTAAGAATACATAAAACATGCAGGAAGTTTGGGCGAACAATCTTCCCGGTATGGGGGTTGATTTTATATCCTTGTGGTGCGTTTGGTATGGGAGGCGGTTGCTCCATGCTATTCCATGTGCTTGAGGTTCACTCCGTACATAACGATAAACCCTATGGAGAAAATAGCGCCAAATACTACACCAAAGGTAGCCGCCATTCCAAAGAATCCTCCCATGCCACTGGCCATTCCAAGGGAGAAATAAATGCCAGCACCCAAGATGGCAATCTGGGCAAAAGTGTATAAGTAAAACCCTACTTTGCGTAATTTCAGCATCATGTATACCCCAATCAAACTAATGATAGACATTAAGAGGTTGGCCATGCTGTTGTAATAAGAGGCCTCCATCATAGACTCAAAATCGATGTTAGCCATGTCTCCCATAATTCCTCCCATATCTTCAAGGTCTTCAAACGCATTCATCGAAGCTTCCATTTGCGACATGGTAAAATCGTAAGTCAATACCGTATACAAGCCACCCAATACACCTAAACCACCTCCAATGAAACTAAGGATACACAATACCAATAAGAAAGTAGGACGTTTCTTCTTTGGTGGTTGATAGTGCCCTTGAGGATAAGGTTGTTGCGGAGCCTGCTGCATGTTAGGGTTTTGCTGAGGCTGTTGCGGTTGTTGGGGGTGCTGAGGGGTATTCTGATCTTCCATGATTACAGTGGATGGTTTTGAATAAAGTTAATCGTTTTTTTGATCTCCTCGTGCAATACCTTATCATCTTCCACAAATGGCACTGTGCTGCGGTAATCTTTTACAAATGCCTCGATGGTTGGAGACGATTGTAATGGCCTTCTAAACTCCAGTGCCTGAGAAGCATTAAACAACTCTATGGCCAACACACGTTCCACATTGTTAACCACTCGCATGGCTTTGGTGGCCGCATTGGCTCCCATGCTCACATGATCCTCCTGCCCGTTCGACGATTCAATAGAATCTACCGAAGCCGGAGTGGCCAATTGCTTGTTTTGACTAACAATGGATGCTGCCGTGTATTGAGGAATCATAAATCCTGAATTCAACCCTGGGTTAGCCACCAGGAAGGGGGGCAACTCGCGTTCGCCTGAAATTAATTGATAAACCCTGCGCTCGGAGATGTTGCCCAGCTCTGCTGCTGCAATAGCCAGTTGATCCAGTGCCAGTGCTAATGGCTGACCATGAAAATTCCCTGCCGAAATGATGAGGTCCTCCTCAGGAAAAACAGTGGGGTTATCGGTCACCGAATTGATTTCCGTTTCAAATACGTTTTGCACGTATTGGGTCGCATCTTTGGTAGCACCATGCACCTGCGGAATACAGCGAAACGAATAAGGATCTTGTACATGCACTTTAGGTTGCGCCATCAATTCACTGCCTTCCAACAACTGTCTGATGTTGGCCGCTGTATCTATTTGTCCTTGATGCGACCGCACCTCATGAATGAGGTGATGAAACGGAGAAATACGACCGTTAAAAGCATCAATAGAAATGGCTCCTAACAAATCGGCCAACCGGTTTAACCTTCGCATCTTCATCAAACACCAAATGCCATAAGCACTCATGAACTGTGTCCCATTCAACAGCGCCAACCCTTCTTTCGATTGCAAACTGATGGGTTCCCAACCAAAGGTTTTTAACACAGCATCGGCCGGTTGCTTTTGCCCCTTGTAGTATACTTCCCCCATTCCCAACAATGCCAACGACATGTGTGCCAAAGGCGCCAAATCGCCCGATGCGCCAAGCGATCCCTGTTCAAAAACAATAGGGGTAATGTTATGATTGTAAAATTCAATGAGTCGTTCAACAGTCACCAACTGTACTCCCGAATGGCCATACGATAAACCCTGTACTTTGAGCAATAACATGAGTCGAACCACTTCTTGTGGCACCTCATCGCCTGTGCCACATGCATGCGACATCACCAAATTTTGTTGCAATTGCTCTAAGTCATCGTTAGAAATAGAAGTATCGCACAGCGAGCCAAACCCGGTATTGATGCCATAAATAGGCCCATGGTGATTGGCCATTTTTTGGTCGAGGTAGTCGCGGCATTTTTGAATGCGTGCTTTTGCTTCTTCTGATAATGCCAGGGTAGCTTCACCACTTACAAGCGTTTCTATTGCTTGAACTGTAAGCCGATCGTCGGTAATATAATGCACACTCATTCGTTGGTTAGGTTTTCAATCAATGTAGTAATGGTCATGTTACTTTGCTCACCAGTAGTCATGTTTTTTACGGTAAGCTCTCCCGTAGCCATCTCGTTATCGCCCACCAACACTACAAACGGTATTCCTTTATCATCGGCATACTTCATCTGCTTTTTCATTTTGGCATTCGACGGGTAAATTTCTGAGTTAATGCCTGCATTGCGGGTTTGCTGCAATAATCCTAAACAATAGGCTGCCTCCTGATCGCCAAAATTCACAAATAGCACTTGTGTGGTAATGGAAGAAAAATCGGGATAAAGCTCCAAATCGTTCAGCACATCGTAAATACGATCGGCACCAAAAGAGATGCCTACCCCCGATAAGTTTTTCAATCCAAAAATACCAGTCAGGTCATCGTAGCGGCCTCCCCCACAAATGCTTCCCCTGAAATGAGAAGTCACCACTTCAAAAATGGCTCCGGTATAATAGTTCAGCCCTCGTGCTAACGTCACATCAAACTGCAATTTCGCTTGCTTCAATCCTAATTTTTCGATGGCATCAAAAACAAACTTCAACTCTTCTACCCCTTTCAACCCTGTTTCCGATTCGGCCAACATAACGTTCATCGATGCTACAATCGACTCGTTAGAACCAGTGAGCGTAAACAGCGGCTTAATTTTTTCGATGGCTGTAGCCCCAATGCCTCGCTCTTGCAATTCGCCTACTACCCCTTCTTCTCCAATCTTATCCAGCTTATCAATGGCCACAGTCATGTCTACAATCTTATCTGCTTCTCCAGTAATCTCGGCAATGCCTGTAAGTATCTTGCGATTATTGATCTTGATGGTAACATCGGGAATGCGCAGGTTGGTAAGCACCTCATCAAACAGTTGCACCAACTCCACTTCATACAGCAACGAATCGCTGCCCACCACATCGGCATCGCACTGAAAAAATTCGCGGTACCTTCCTTTTTGTGGCCGGTCGGCACGCCATACCGGTTGTATCTGATACCGTTTGAATGGAAAAGCCAGTTCGTTTTGGTGCTGTACCACAAAACGGGCAAAAGGCACCGTTAAGTCGTAGCGCAAGGCTTTTTCCGAAACAGATGAAGTAAACTGGTTGGAGTTTTTAGCTGCCCAGGCAGCTTCATTGGCTTTCGTCAGATAATCGCCACTATTCAGTATCTTAAATATCAAACGATCGCCTTCCTCTCCATACTTCCCCATCAGCGTGCTCATCTTTTCCATGGCAGGCGTTTCAATGGGGAGGTAACCGTACTTTTGAAAGGCCGAACGGATGGTTTCAAAAAGGTAGTTCCTCCGTACCATTTGTACGGGCAGGAAGTCGCGTGTTCCTTTTGGAATACTCGGTTTACTCATTATTTCAAGGTCTTTTTAGTCTTTCACCAACTTCTTGTAGCGAATGCGTTTTGGTCCTTCATCGCCCAAACGTTTCTTGCGGTTCTCTTCGTATTCGGAATATCCTCCTTCAAAATAGTATACCGTTGAGTTGCCTTCAAAGGCAAGGATATGTGTACAAATACGGTCTAAGAACCATCTGTCGTGAGAAATCACTACCGCACAACCGGCAAAGTTTTCAATGCCTTCTTCCAGTGCACGCAACGTGTTTACATCAATATCGTTGGTAGGCTCATCGAGCAACAACACGTTGGCCTCCGTTTTTAAAGTCATGGCCAGGTGCAATCGGTTGCGTTCCCCACCCGAAAGTACACCTACCTTCTTTTGCTGGTCGGAACCATTGAAGTTAAACCTCGATACATACGCACGAGAATTAATGGTTTTGCCCCCTACTTCAATCACCTCATGACCACCGGAAATCACGTCGTACACCGACTTTTCGGGGTCGATGTCTTTATGGGTTTGATCTACATACCCTATTTGAACGGTTTCCCCCACCTTAAATTCACCTGCATCTGGTGTTTCTTCGCCCATAATCATACGGAACAAGGTGGTTTTACCTGCACCGTTAGGGCCAATTACTCCTACAATACCTGCTGGAGGTAATTTGAACTCCAGGTTTTCAAATAGCAACTTGTCGCCAAACGCTTTCGACACACCATTGGCATCAATCACTTCATTCCCCAATCGCTGCCCGTTGGGAATAGGAATTTCCAATACTGCTTCCCTTTCCTTGGTCTCTGTACTCAGCATCTTATCGTAGTTGCTCAAACGTGCTTTCGATTTTGCCTGACGGCCTTTGGGGCCTTTTCTTACCCAATCGAGCTCTCGCTCTAATGCTTTACGACGCTTGCTCTCTTGTTTTTCCTCTTGCGCCAATCGCTTCGACTTTTGGTCCAGCCACGAAGAGTAGTTGCCTTTCCATGGAATGCCTTCTCCACGGTCCAATTCCAAAATCCAGCCGGCCACATTGTCTAAGAAATAACGGTCGTGCGTTACAGCAATCACCGTTCCTTTATATTGTTGCAAGTGCTGCTCCAACCATTGTACCGATTCGGCATCAAGGTGGTTGGTAGGCTCATCGAGCAATAAAATGTCGGGGTTTTTCAACAACAACCTGCACAAGGCTACCCTTCTGCGTTCTCCACCCGAAAGGTTCTTGATAGGTGTATCGGCCGGTGGTGTTCTCAAAGCATCCATCGCACGATCCAACTTGTTGTCCAACTCCCAGGCATCGGCCGCATCTATTTTATCTTGCACCTCTCCCTGGCGAGCAATCAACTTCTCCATCTTATCAGGGTCGTTCATCACCGCTTCATCCATGAAACTGTTGTTGATTTCTTCGTATTCTTTCAACAGGTCCACCGTTTCTTGCACCCCTTCTTCTACAATTTCTTTTACCGTTTTGTTATCATCCAACTTCGGTTCCTGCGGCAGGTAACCTACGCTATACCCAGGCGAAAAAACCACCTCACCCTGGTACGACTTTTCCTCGCCAGCAATGATGCGCATCACGGTTGATTTACCAGCACCATTCAAACCCAGGATGCCTATTTTAGCTCCATAGTAAAAAGAGAGGTAAATGTCTTTTAATATTTGTTTTCCTTGTGGTGTCGTCTTGCTCACGTTCACCATCGAAAATATTACCTTTTTATCGTCTGACATTGTTGTGTGTTTTTAGTATTAGGTCAAGTGGAACAAATATCGAAAAATACTCCTAAAACCGCAGCGTAGGCACGAGTAATTTTTCGTTTATTTTCTAGTATTATTCGTGCAATTCTACCGGTTGAAACGACTCAAATACCGAAGGGGGTAATGTATCGTGTACTGTAATGTTGGTAAGGTTAAACCGTCCTCTGTCGTGCGCCAGTAAAATAGAACCGTGTTGTTGATAATCGCGCCAGGGCGAAGAAATGTCGGCCGAATCTTGTTGAACGGTGGAATAAAAATCCCATTGTTTCACCAACTGATCTTCGGGATCGATGTACACCCAATATTTATTTTCAGGAGTATATCCTACTGCGTTGAAGGTAAGCTCCAGCACATCGCAAATGGTGTTTGTGCTATCAGTCAACTGGTGCTGCCCCACATGCGTTAAGGTAACCCCGGAATCTTTCAACTTAAAAGGCATCACCAACCAATACGAGTCGTTGACCCACATTTGCTTACCAATATCAAGGTACTTCACCAATGAGTCGGGATGCGTTATTTCCACACTGTCCATTACCACTTTTCCTTCCATGGTATAAATGTTCATCAACACATTAAAATCGCTATGCAACGACTCGATGCGTACATCACCAGTATGCTTGTTCCAGTAATGTTGCCGGTACCCCAAAAAGTTCCAGGAAAGGTAGTGAGTATCGTCCCAATTGGCCCTGCCCCCCATCGCTTCCATCACTGCATCCGCCAGGGCAATGGCTTCCGGGTCTGAATTTTCCAGGTTAAACCCTTCGGCCGCAGGGTTCACGTCCACTTCTTCGATGGTTGCAGGTATATTTTCTTGCTCGGTTTCAGTAGGCGCTGCACACGAGGCCATCAATGCTCCACTCATCAACACTACCCATACACTATTTTTCATGACTTTTGTTTTGGAGTAAGATACAAAACCCGATGTGAGAAAATGAAAATGTTTATGCTTATTTTCGTTGCACGTTATGAGCAATTCTAACCGGTTATTGAAAATACTTGGTCCTGGCTTGCTGTATGCCGGAGCAGCAGTAGGGGTATCGCACCTGGTACAATCTACCGGAGCAGGTGCCAAATTTGGGTTTGTGTTGGTATGGGCCGTATTGCTTGCCAACATCTTAAAATATCCCTTTTTCGAATATGGGCCTCGCTATGCCACCAGCACCGGGAAAAGCTTGTTGGAAGGCTATAAAAACCTGGGGCTATGGGCTGTCATTCTTTTCATCATCATGACCATCGGCACCATGTTTACCATCCAGGCTGCCGTTACCATTGTTACTGCCGGACTGGCCGAGTACATTACTGGCATCAACCTTGGTGAAAGCAGTGGTGCGTTGTGGAGCGGCATTTTATTGCTCATCTGCCTGGGCATATTGGGTGTAGGCAGGTACAAAGTACTCGACCGGTTGATGAAGGTAATCATCGTTGTATTGTCGGTAACCACCGTGGTGGCCCTGGTTGCTGCCTTTACCGGAAACTTCGAAAAGTCGGTGGAGTTCAGCACTTCCTTTTCATGGAGCGATGAAACACACATCTTCTTTCTAATTGCTTTGCTGGGATGGATGCCTGCCCCTATCGATATTTCCGTTTGGCATTCGGTATGGTCGTTGGCCAAGCAAAAAGACACGGGCATCAAACCCACATTGAAAGCATCGTTGCTCGACTTTAAAATTGGCTATTGGGGCACCACCATTTTAGCCTTGTGCTTTTTATCGTTAGGTGCCCTGGTAATATATGGCACCAATAAAACACTACCAACTGGTGGCGCAGCCTTTTCTAAAGAAGTGATTAACATTTACACCAGTAGTCTGGGCAATTGGGCTTATTGGATTATTGCCATTGCTGCCTTTACCACCATGTTCAGCACTACCCTTACCTGCCTCGATGCCTTTCCACGCGTATTGCGACGAACCACTCAACTGGTTATCCCTTCGGCTCCACAAGAAGAAAGCCACCGTGGCTTGTATTGGTTTTGGATTTTATTTACCGTGGTAGGCGCCATGACCCTCTTACTTTTCTTTTTAAAAGACATGCAAACCATGGTGAACATTGCCACCATCATATCCTTCCTCACAGCACCGGTTTTGGCCATTTTGAATTACATGGTAATCAATGGAAAAGACGTGCCCGAGGCAGCTCGACCCGGCTTATTGTTAAAGGTATTGAGCTGGATAGGCATTGTTTTTTTGTGTGGATTTAGTGTTTATTTCATTGCCCTTAAAATAATTGAAGCCGTTCAGAGTTAACTAAAAAGATGGTAAGGTGGTTGAAAAAAAGCTTTCGTTTCTTCTTCAGTAAACGGTTTCTGAAGTGGTGTTTCTTTTTTGCACTACTCCTTACCTTATCGGTATACCTCTCTAACCAATGGATCATTAGTAGTACCAAAGATCGCATTTACACCACCATTGAAGCCGTGCCTACCAACGATGTAGCCCTTGTTTTGGGAGCCAGCAAGTACTTAAGTGGGGGAAGAATCAATCCTTATTTTAAATACCGCATGGAAGCTGCAGCCCGGCTGTACCATGCAGGGAAAGTAAAACACTTGCTGGTGAGTGGCGACAACCACGTAAAAAGCTATGATGAAGCTTCCGACATGCGCAGCTACCTCATGCAGTTGGGCGTTCCTGCCTCAAAAATTACGCTCGACTATGCCGGGTTCAGAACACTTGATTCGGTGGTTCGAAGCAAAAAAGTATTTGGCCAAACCAGGCTCACCATCGTATCGCAAGAATTTCATAACCAACGGGCCTTATTCATTTGCGACCATTACAACATCGATGCTGTGGCATACAATGCAAAAGACCTCAGTGCTGAGAAGGGTAAAAAAACACGTTGGCGAGAATACCTGGCCAAGTTCAAAGCAGTATTAGACCTATACCTTCTTAACAAAAGTCCCAAGTTTCTTGGCGACCCTGTAACCATCCGCGTGTAGATTTGGCGATAAAGCCTTATCTTTAACCAAATATTTACAGGCATGAAAAACACGTTACTTTGTACTTTTTTCCTCTTGTTCATGGTTGCTTTTGGCACAGCACAAGAATTTACATACGACAGTCATCGCTTTCAAATAGAGAAATCGGCTACGGTAGATCCTAAAGACATTACGGAAGATTGGAATGTGAACCTTCAAAACCTGGAGATGCCTAAACCCGGGGGAGAATCGATTCGTGCCATGCTGAAAGCCCGTAAAGATGAAATGCAAAAAAAGTACCCCCGAAAAAGTATGCCAGGCATTGCCAAAGCCGCCGACACTACCGGTGGCTTGCCCTGCTTATATGTGAACCGACAATTTGAAGGTAACCCTTACGATAACCGGGTACCTAATGACAATGATTTGGCTATTTCCAACAGTGGCATCCTTGTTTCGGTGATCAATTCAACCATTTACATGTATGATGTAGAAGCTGATGTACTGCTGTTTGATGCTTCACTTGGAGCATTTACCCTGCCACTCAACATTCAACAAAGTAAGTTCGACCCTAAAATGGTTTACGATCCACGTACCGATCGTTTCATTTTGGTGTTCTTGAATGGCAATAACTATCAAACCAGCAAAGTCATTGTATGCTTCTCATCCAGTGGCAACCCACTCGACCCATGGCACATGTACAAGCTTACGGGCAACCCTTTAAACAACGACAGCTGGTCCGACTATCCAGTGGTAGGCATCTCTACCGACGATTTATACATTGGCATCAATACCTTTTACAACGGCTCGCAAAACAACTCGGGCTTCGTAGAATCGTGCTTTTGGCAAATCGACCTGGATGGAGGGTACAATGGCGACACCACGTTGGCCACCAACTACTATTCGAACATCCTTGGAGGTACCGGGCTCGACAGCATCTTTAACATCTGTCCTATTCAAGGAGGTAGCAATACCTACGGCCCACACATGTACCTGTTGTCGAACCGTAATTTGGCCATGGAAAACGATACCGTTTTCATCATGAAAGTCACCAACAGTGTGGCCAGTGGCAATGCGCAATTGCAAGTAACCATTGCCGAATCGAACAGCAATTACTTCCTCCCTCCCGAGTCGCAGCAGCCCAACGGGCACACCTTCGACACCAATGATTCGCGTATTCTTGGCGGGTTTATGGAAGACGATAAAATACAATTCGTACAAAGTACATTGGACACTGCTACAGGTACTGCAGCGATTTACCATGGGTTTATCGACAATCCCGACAACAACCCCACCATCACTGCCAACCTCATTACCGACACCATAGTAGACTATGGATTTCCCAACATCTCATACTCCGGCCTTAACCCAGGTGATACCGAAAGCATCATTACTTTCAATCATTCTTCCCCTGTAGATACTTCTGGATGTTCGGCCATGTATTTTGATAACAATGGTGTTTACTCTAACCGTACTGTATTGAAAAAAGGATTCAACTACGTGGATGCTATTACTGGCATTTACGAACGTTGGGGCGATTACTCCGGCACGCAGCGACGCTATAATCAACCTGGAACGGTATGGTGTGCTGGTTCTTTTGGCACTACTGCAAAACGCAACGGCACCTGGATTACGGAATTGCGCAACGATTCAGTAATTCATGTAAGTACGCCCGAACCTCTGTCAGTAGCTTTGGTCAATAACCTGTTCCCTAACCCTTCTACCCACCAGGTAACTATGCAGTTTACCCTCGAAAAAACCGAGCGGGTGCAAATTCAACTGTACAACCTTCAAGGGCAATTGGTACGTACACTGCTCGATGGTTGGGCGAAAAAAGGACAAAACGAAATTTCATTTTCTAACACCTACCTCACCCCCGGTACCTACTTGCTTACCATTACCAATGGCAAGGAGATATTGCACAGCAAGCAGTTGATCAAGCAATAGCACGCACTTTTATGCTGTCCCCAACTCACATAGTTGGGTGATTTTATGTGCTTCTTATGCGCACCAACATGCTCAAAAACGGGCATTTCTGGCAAGCATGAAAAATATTTGCATTTTTTAACACTTCCACAAACCCCACACCCACAAAGGGATTCAAGCTTATTTCACCTGCAGTTATAAAAATAATATGGTACTATGTATTGCATAATACCTTTTTTTATATATATCTTTGTAATGTCAAAGTACTATAAATGATTAAACGACGACTTATCGTATGAATATAGAGAACACGAAAGCACAGATGCGGAAAGGAGTGTTAGAGTATTGCATCCTCTCTATACTGGCCCGACAGGAAGCTTACCCTTCGGACATCATCGCCCAGTTAAAAGATGCCAAGCTCATTGTGGTGGAAGGCACCTTATATCCACTCCTTACCCGACTAAAGAATGCGGGGCTATTGGGTTATCGATGGGAAGAATCGAAATCGGGGCCTCCGAGGAAGTATTACAAGCTCACGGAAGTGGGAGAAAAGTTTTTAAAAGAGTTGGACCTCACCTGGGAAGAACTCGTGAATGCAGTAAACACAACGACAGCAAAAAAATAATAAACCGATGAATAAAACAGTCGCAGCAAATATTAGCGGAATCATTTTCAACATTGAAGAGTTGGCTTACGAAAAGCTAGGTCAATACCTAAATACCATCAAAGGGTATTTCAAAAACTCTGAGGGTGGTGATGAAATAATGATCGACATTGAAGCACGCATCGCAGAGCTGTTTCAAGAACGCGTAAGTGACAACAAGCAGGTAATTACACTTGCCGACGTAGAAGAAGTGATCGCCATAATGGGTCAGCCCGAAGAATATCTTGACGAGGAGGCCACCGAACAACAGGACTCATCAAACCGCAACAAAGAGGCACATTCCACAACCTCATCGGGTGAATCCAAGCAGATATTCCGAGATCCTGACAGCAACATCCTTGGTGGTGTTTGTTCTGGAGTAAGTCAGTATTTTGGGTTTGATCCATTGTGGCTTCGCTTACTTTTTGTGATTCTCTTCTTCTTTTTTGGTACAGGGGTATTGCTTTACATTATTTTATGGATCATCATTCCAGAGGCCAAAACCACTGCCGACAAATTAAAGATGCGTGGGGAGCCGGTGAATGTTGACAACATCCGCAAGAATGTAAAGGAGCGTTTTGAAGATGCTACCGACATTGATACCAAACAAGCCACCGATAAGGCGAAGAATGCCATTGAGCAAATTTTCGATTACTTCAAGAAGTTCATCACAGCCTTTTTCCAAGTATTTGGTAAGCTCATTGGGGTAGCCTTTATTGCTGCTGGAGCCTTTGCCATCTTTATCCTCATCAACCTATTCATGGGCAACGATGCCATCATTGCCGTTACCGACCATGGGCTACAACTGTTCTCGTACAGCGAGTATGCTTCTCTCATCTTTGCTTCGAGCGAGCAAGAAACCATGGCACTCATCGGCATCATTACTGCTGTAGGCATTCCTATTGTATCGCTTTTCCTGGCAGGCATTAAGTTGTTGCTCGATATCAAAACCAACTTACGCATGGTAGGCATTGCCTTGTTTGTGTTGTGGATTGGTGGACTGGTACTTTGTGGCACGGTAGGCATTCAGTTGGGCAAAGAATTTACCAACGATGCTGAGGTAACAGAGGTACTTGCCATTGAGCAGCCTGTAGGCGACACCCTGATGTTGGATATCATGGACGACGTTCATTTTTCGAACCACTTTAGGAATCACCACGAGTACTTTATTGAATTGACTAAAATTGAACGTAAAGAAACTCACTTTGGTTTTCCTTTCCTGGATATACGCGAGCAACCCTCAGACAGTGTATTTACCATTGAGGTACGACGCATGTCGCACGGCAGAACACAAAAGGAAGCAATCAATCGCGCTGAAAACATCCGGTACGATTGGAACCAGAGTGATTCGTTGCTCACCTTCTCTCCTTTCTTTTCCATCGACAACGATGAAAAATTCAGGGGGCAGCACATCGAAATTATTGTGCGAGTACCTGAAGGCAAGGCGGTGCACTTGAGTGATCGCATGGACCGAATTATTTACGACATTGGAAATGTAACCCGTACCCGCGATCGACGCATGACTGGAAAAACCTGGACCATGACCGACAAAGGACTCGAATGTATTGATTGTGACCTTTAACCTATACGAGATGAATCGAAAAAGGAAACAACAATGGGCGCAGTTTTACCGCAAGTCGGTGCGCTATTTTAAAATCGCCTTTTCAGGGATGATTTTACACAGGGCCTGAACATAACCATCCATCACTGTCTTTGCCATAAAACAGCAAGATAGTGAGCATCTACTAAAGTGTTATTTCATAGGGCAGGCGGGGCAATATTTGCCCCGCTTTTTTCTTCTTTTCCTCCTTAAATTTTGCTATATTCGCGTGACGAAAAAAAATAGGAGGACAAACACGATATGTCACAGGAGAAAGAAGGCGCTGTAGCACAAGACACCATTAGTTTCGACGATTTCAAACAAGAGGTATTAAACGATTTTAAACTGGCCAACATTAGCCGTGAAGCTTCTTTATTGGGGCGACGGGAAGTGTTGACAGGAAAAGCCAAGTTTGGCATTTTCGGAGATGGTAAAGAAGTGGCACAAATAGCCATGGCAAAACAGTTTGAAAATGGTGACTTCCGTTCTGGGTATTACCGCGACCAAACATTTATGATGGCCATTGGCGCACTCAGTGTGAAACAATACTTTGCCGGATTGTATGCCCATACCGATTTGGAGGCCGACCCCATGTCGGCTGGCAGGCAAATGGGAGGACACTTTGCTACCCACAGTTTAAATGAAGATGGTAGCTGGAAAGTGTTGAAAGATATGAAAAACACCTCTGCCGATATTTCTCCTACTGCCGGTCAAATGTCGCGATTGGTAGGGTTGGCACTGGCATCTAAAGTATATCGCGAAAACAAAGACATTCCTCAAGACAACCCATTTTCGGTAAATGGCAATGAAGTAGCCTTTGGTACCATTGGCGATGCCAGTACTTCGGAAGGGGTATTTTGGGAAGCGGTTAATGCCGCAGGCGTACTGCAAATCCCAATGGCTGTTTCTGTTTGGGATGATGGTTATGGCATTTCCGTGTCAAAAGACTATCAAACCACCAAGGGAAGCATTTCTGAAGCCCTAAAAGGGTTCCAGCGTGAAAAAGATACCAATGGCTATGAAATGTATACGGTAAAAGGGTGGGATTATGCCGCACTGTGTACCACTTACGAAAAAGCCATCAAGGTATGTAGAGAAGAGCATGTGCCAGTACTGATTCACGTAGAAGAGGTGACACAACCGCAAGGGCACTCCACCTCTGGTTCTCACGAACGCTATAAATCAAAAGAACGCCTCGAATGGGCCAAAGAATACGATTGCATTGCCAAGTTCAAATCGTGGATATTAGACTATACACATCCCGATGGCAAGAAAATAGCCACTGAAGAAGAGTTAAACGCCATTCAAAAAGATGCTAAAAAGCAGGTGCGCACCGAGCAAAAAGAAGCATGGGCCGATTTTGGCAAACCCATTAAGGAAGAGTTAAATACGGTCATTGCATTGGTAAGTGCCCTGGCTGCAGAAAGCAGCAATGCTACTTTCATTCAAAAGATTGTAGATGAATTGAAAGCTGCTATGGACCCATTGCGCAAGGAAATTCTTTCTGCCGCAAAAAGGGCGTTGCGCCATGTACGTTACGAAAACATGCCAGCCAAGCAACAACTCATCGACTGGTTAAACGAATCCAACATTGCCAACCACGATCGCTACAGTGCTTATTTGCATTCGCACTCCAATACCAGCGCCATGAATGTGAAGGCCATCCCACCTCAGTATGCCGATGATGCTGAAATGGTAGATGGTCGTTTGGTGCTAAGAAATAACTTCGACACGTTGTTTACCAACCACCCTGAAATACTCACTTTTGGTGAGGATGTAGGGAAAATTGGCGGTGTAAACCAAAGCATGGAAGGCATGCAAGCTAAGTTTGGTGAATTGCGTGTAAGCGATACTGGCATTCGAGAAAACACCATTGTAGGACAAGGCATTGGGTTGGCCATGCGTGGCTTACGTCCTATTGCTGAAATACAATACCTCGATTATTTATTGTATGCCCTACAAGTAATGAGCGACGACCTTGCTACTGTACACTACCGTACCAAAGGCATGCAAAAAGCTCCTCTTATCATTCGTACAAGAGGGCATCGTTTGGAAGGCATTTGGCACTCAGGATCGCCCATGGGAATGATCATTCATTCTATCCGGGGCATTTATGTTTGCGTTCCACGCAACATGACCAGGGCCGCTGGATTCTTCAACACTTTATTGGCTTCCGACGACCCCGCATTGATTATAGAACCATTGAACGGCTACCGTACCAAAGAAAAACTACCTTCCAACCTTGGTGAGTTTAAAGAACCGTTGGGCGTGCCGGAAGTCGTGCGCGAAGGCACCGACGTTACCGTAGTATCTTATGGTTCTACCTTTAACTTATGCCAGGCAGCTGCACAGCAATTGGCTGAGGTAGGCATTTCGGCAGAGCTGATCGACGTACAAACCCTCTTGCCTTTTGATGTGAATCATACCATCGTTGAATCGTTGAAAAAAACCAACAGGGTAATCTTCGTCGATGAAGATGTTCCTGGCGGTGCAACGGCCTATATGATGAACAAGGTATTGGAAGAGCAAGGAGGCTACTACTACCTCGATTCTGAACCGAAAACATTAACGGCCAAAGACCACCGTCCTGCTTATGGTTCGGATGGCGATTACTTTTCGAAACCAAGCATTGAAGATATTTTTGATGCCATTTATAGCATCATGAATGAATTCGATCCGGAGGAGTATCCAAGAATTTATTAGTGGATGAAAGCAGCGTTCATCGCAGTTTTCGCATGCGCGTTGTGTGTACAACGGTGTAATCCCTCCAAAAATATTTTGGGTCTGTGGTACCTCAATCACCTTGAGCAAGGAGACAAAGGTGTATTGGAAATCCGAAAAGATCACACCTTTGCCCTCACCTACTACCTGGAAGATGATGTGTTAGACACTGCTACCTTTCAGGGCTCTTACCAATTGTTTGGAAACGACAGCTTGCTGTTGCAATATGGCGATAGCATTGCCGAACACTACCTCATTGAGCAACTCACCCCCTATCAATTGACTATTAAATACAAGGCTACACGGTCTGAATTTACCCGTAAAAGGCCGGATTAAACCCTCCGTACAACAACTGTAAACCATTAAAAACCAACCATTTCACCCTTCAAAACGGTAGTAACCACAAAAAAATTAGTAACCTTTTCAACAATCCTTAGTATAAATGGTTCCAATGCCAGAGGAAACCGGAAATACTGCATTTGATGTAAGGGAATTGAATTTCCCCAATGGTCGTACTGCCCAGCTAGTAGAACCACCAGCACATAGCGACCCACAACAAATCATTGCATCACTTCAATTGACTGTACAGCAATCGGTAATAGTAGTGTGCGGAACCACTGGCGAAAAAGACCTGTCTGAAATCTTCAGTCGTGCCATTGCTCCTGCGGCCATAGCTGGCAATGCCAACATCATTGGCAATGGCGATCAGCAAGGCATCATGCAGTTGATGGGCGATGGCGTTGCCGACCGCTCACATCAAACCAATTTAATTGGCATTTCCAACAGCACCGAAACACTCAACCCTAACCATACCCATTTTGTAGCTACCAGCGATCCCAATTGGAACGAGGTAAAATTAACGTTTCAACTCGCGGAGCATTTAGCAAAAGGTGCTTCGGTAGTTACCGTATTGGCTGGCGGCGATGAGCAAACAAAGTTGGAAGTAGTAGAAAGTGTACGCAAAGGATGGCCCATTGTATTGATAGCAGGCAGTGGAGGATTGGCCGATCAAATTGCTAAGCATCTTGCTGCCAAAAAGGTCAAGCGCAAAAAACGCTTCTTTCGCATCATCGATAAAATCAAAAAGATTTTTGTGGCTAAAAAGCCTGCTCTAGTAAAAACTTCCTCCGACCGCATCTTCAATGAAATCATCGATGATGGCACCTTTGAAGTATTTGGTTTAAACGAAAAAGTAGAGCGATTAAAAACCAAGATCAACCAACACATTGCCGACAGGGTATTGTTTCAAGCATGGAAACTTTTAGCCCTTTACGATACCAATGCTGGCAGACAGCAAAAACGCTACTTTAAACTACAAAACTGGATCATCTTCATTGGGGTACTCATCACCCTATTGGCCCTTATTAAAACCCAATTGTTTCCCGAAGATGTGGACTTGAGCTTTTTGGAAGACATGGGCGACGACCCCTCTGAGGGAAGTGCTACCAGTGCAACTACTCCTGAAAGTGCGGATGAAGTACGGGAAGAAGCCTTTAGCAAGATGTTGGATGAAAACCTGGCCGAACGGCTAGAAAACATCAGCTGGTACATCACCTATCAAATTCTTGATAAGATCATTATTGTTGCTCCTATTGTAATTTCAGTGATGCTGGCAGCGACCAATAAATTTAAGTACAGTACCAAGTGGCTGACCTTGCGTCCTGGAGCAGAAGCTATTAAGCGTGAGATTTATTCGTACCGAATGCAATCGGGCATCTACAGCGATGAGCAAACAAAAGAGCAATCGCGTAGCTTAAAACTGGCCGAGCAATTAAAAGCCATCAGCAGCCAGGTAATGAAAAGCGATGTCAACGAATCGGCATTAAAGCCTTACGAAGGCCCCATTCCTAATAACATGTATGGTGCTAGCGAAAAAGACGATGGGTTTAGTCCGATGACTGCTGAAGTCTATGTATTGATTCGTATTGGCGATCAGCTGAATTATTTTGTAGGCAAAACCAATACGCTGGAAAGGAAGTTAAAACGACTGAATTGGATTACCATTGGCATTGGGGGTTTAAGTACCTTATTGGCTGCTGTGGGGCTCGATTTATGGATCGCCTTCACTACTGCTGTAAGTGCTGCCATTGTATCGTACCTCGAATACCAGCAAACGGAAACCAACTTGATGACCTACAATCAAACCGCTTCCGATTTGGAGAACATTTTATTCTGGTGGGATGCCTTAACGGCTGACGAAAAGCAACACCATGAAAACATTGATAACCTGGTGGAACAAACCGAAACCATTTTGGGCTCTGAGCTATCGGCATGGATCAAGCGCATGCAACAAGCGCAAGAAAAGCAAGCGCAACAGCAGGAATTGATGCCCGATAATTTCAACCCGCAGGAAGACCACCATGAAGTGACGGCCACTGAAATTGAACGAGCACCAGAAACTCCTGAAGCAACAACAGAAGATCCTGATGAAACAGGAGCGGAATAAAAATATAAACTGCTGAGGAAGCATTTACTACTAACTAAACTAACTTCCTCTACATCGCCCCTTGATGGTCATCAAGGGGCGTTTTTTATGGCAGCTATTACCAGGTGCTATGCATTCATCACAACAAATAGGCACTTTACCCTAGAAACAAGTGCCTCAAACAAAAAATGGTGCTGTTATACCCAAAAATTACTATATTAAATAACGTTATTCATCTGCTCCACTATGAAAATAAATTTACTTTCCCTCCTGCTAGTCGCTGTTCTTCCAATGGCCACCTTTGCACAAGCCACACTTTACTCACAAGATTTTGAAGGCACCGATTTCGATACTTATCAGTTGTACGATGGTGCGGCCAACCCCATTGCTTTTACTCCCATTGCTACCGACTACATTGCTAAAGGAACCCCTGGAGGTTTTCCTTTTGGCAATACCACCACCGGGTTTAGTGGCAACATTGTGGCTTGCGAAGATTACGACGGTGCTGGGGTGTTTGGCATCCCCTACCTTCAAACCGACCTTTTTAGCATTGCAGGCTATACCAACCTTACCCTTAGCATTCGCTTTGCAGCACCCAGGGGCAGCGATGGTTTCATTTACGAATCCAGTGATTTTGTACGCGTTGAATATCGCATTGATGCTACGCCATGGCAACAAGCTCACTTTTTTGGTGGGAGCAACAATGGCAGGTGCTACTACGATGCCTTAGACAATGGCATTACCGGCAGTGGCGACGATGTGCCTACCAACCAAAACTCCCAGGTATTTTTGGAATCGCTTTCAGGCACTGGAAGCAACCTGCGGCTACGCATCTACTTTGGTTCGCAAGGAGCGCACGAAGAATTTGCCATCGACGATATTTTGGTGCAAGGATCACTCCCCTGCAACGACCCCGATGTACCAGTAATTACTGCTACCCCTACTACCGTGTGTGATGGCGATACAGTTACCCTCGATTGGACGGGCGCCAACCTAAACGACGCCACCCAATGGCATGTATACAGCGGATCGTGTGGAGGCACCCTTATTGATAGTACAGCCAGTAACACATTGGTGGTTACCCCTACCCTGCCCAGCACCACCTACTACATTCGTGGTGAAGATGGCACCGGGTGTGTTGACGAACTTACCGGAGTGTGCGATAGCATTACCATCCAGGTAAATACCATCGACAATCCTTCGTTTGGGTATGGTGCCAACGATTATTGTCCGAACGATGCCAATCCTACTCCTACCATTACCGGTACACAAGGTGGTGCTTTTGCTGCCACTCCTGTTGGTCTTGTTATCGATGGCAGTACTGGTGAAATAGACCTCGCTTCCAGTCAACAAGGCACCTACACCATTACTTACACCACTGCTGGTCCTTGCCCCGATTCAAGCACCACTACCATCACCATTGCCGATCTTGTTCCCCCCATTGCCAACTGCCAAAACATTACTGCTTACCTCGATGGCAATGGCATGGCCACCATTACTGCTGCAGCCATCGACAATGGATCAACTGATAACTGCGGTACTCCAACACTTCAGCTCAGTCAAACTTCGTTTACGTGCAACGACCTTGGCATCAATACGGTAACTTTAACCGTAGAAGATGCCAATGGCAACAGCAGTACCTGCAATGCTACCGTAACTGTGTTAGATACCATAGCACCAGTAGCGCAATGCAACAACCTCACCGTTTACCTCGACGTCAATGGCAATGCATCCATTACCGAAGCCGACATCGATAATGGGTCAACCGACAACTGTGGCGCACCTACCCTTAGTGTGAGTACTACTACCTTCAGCTGTGCCGATATTGGAGCAAACACTGTGACCTTAACTGCCAGCGATTTCAGCAACACTACCACCTGTACCGCCACCGTAACGGTGTTAGATACCATTGCTCCAACCATTGTATGTCCACCAGACGTTTCCATTTGCGATTCGTTGGTGGTATATACATTACCTGTGGGTGTCGACAACTGCTCAGGCGCCATCACAATGCAAAGTGATGGCAGTGGCTACAGCTCGGGCGACGCTTTCCCTGTAGGCACTACCACACAAGAATATACCGTAACCGACGTAGCGGGCAACATCGCTGTTTGTTCGTTTACCATTACCGTGCACCCCGAAACCGATGCCACCTTTAGCACGGTTCAAAATGGTAACGATGCCTCCTTTACGGCCAATCACCAAAGTGGTACGGCTACCTATTTTTGGGATTTTGGCGATGGCAACACTTCTACCCAAACCAACCCTACTCATACCTATACCAATGGCAGCTACATTGCCTGCCTTACCGTGAGCGAAAATGGTTGCGATGCCACCTGGTGCGATACATTGGATTTTTCTGTTGCTGTAGGAGAGCTGTTCCAAAACGATGTGGCACTCACAAGCTTTCCCAACCCGTTTAATGGCACTACCAACATCAGCTATCAACTCAACACCAACAGCCGCGTTACACTAAGGGTGCTCGATATGCAAGGAAGAACCCTTGCACAATTGGCAGATGGCATGCAGGCTGCGGGAAATCATCGCTACCTGTTTGATGCCACAGAAAGCGGCATCTACCTGGTGCAACTCATGGTCGATAACCGGATTTACACGCACCGGCTGGTGAAGCTATAATCCCATTCGAGAAACTGCGTGTCAATGGTTTTTTATGCTTACTAAAAAACCGTAAATTTCTCACGCATTAAACGAACCACATGAGATTATTGGCTGCTTTGGCATTGTTGCTTACAATGCAGGTAAGCATGGCGCAAAAGCCATTGGACTATTACCTGCCCAAAAACGTTACGTACAACAAAAATATTCCTACCCCTGAAGCTATTTTGGGTTACGAAGTAGGCAAGTGGCATGTAAGTCACGACCAATTGGTGTATTACATGCGTATGGTGGCCAATGCTTCTGACCGAATTACGCTAGAAGTAACTGGAAAAACCCATGAAGATCGTCCGTTGTTGCTGCTCACCATTTCATCTCCTGAAAACCAAAAGGTAATGAAACGGTTGCAAGCTGCACATGCACAATTGAGCGACCCCAATAAATCAAGTGAATTGGATGTAAGCAACCTTCCTGTTGTGGTATACCAGGGGTACAGTGTGCACGGCAACGAATCGAGTGGTAGCAATGCAGCCGTAGTACTGGCTTACTACCTTGCTGCAGCGCAAGGTCCTGCTGTGGATAGTTTGTTGAACGAAACCATTGTTTTGCTCGATCCCTGTCTTAACCCCGATGGGTTGAATCGTTTTGCTTCCTGGGTGAATACCCACCGCAGCAAAACCCCCAGTGGCGATGGCAATACCCGCGAGCACAATGAAGCGTGGCCACGAGGGCGTACCAACCACTACTGGTTTGACCTGAACCGCGATTGGTTGCCCGTGCAACATCCCGAAAGTCAGGCCCGCATTGCGCAATTCCACCAATGGAAACCCAATGTACTGACCGATCACCACGAAATGGGAGGCAACTCCACCTACTTCTTTCAACCGGGTATCCCGGCACGTACCAACCCCAATACCCCACGTACCAACCAGGAGCTTACTGGAAAAATAGCCACCTACCATGCTGCGGCACTCGACCGCATTGGGTCGTTGTATTACACCAAAGAATCGTTTGACGACTACTATTATGGCAAAGGTTCTACCTACCCTGATGTGAATGGCTGTGTAGGCATTTTATTTGAACAAGCCAGCTCGCGCGGACATTTGCAACATACAGAAAACGGAAAACTGCCTTTTGCTTTTACCATTCGCAACCAGTTCGTTACTTCGCTTTCTACTTTACAGGCAGCACGCGAATTGCGCGAAGAGTTGTTGAACTACCAACGCGACTTTTATGCCGATGCCATCAAGGCCGCCAATGGCGATCCTGTGGCTGCCTATGCATTGAACGACAACCACGACCCCTCGCGCGTCAACCATTTGGTAGAAGTATTGTTGCAACACAACATCCAGGTGAAACGCCCGAAGCAAGATGTGAAGGCAGGCAACCAGGTGTTGTTGAAAGACCATACTTACCTCGTTGAGCTGCAACAGCCGCAATACCATTTAATTAAAGCCATGTTTGAGCGTCGCACTGAATTTTTAGACAGCTTGTTTTACGATGTTTCAGCCTGGACATTGGATCGTGCTTTTAATGTAGCCCTGCACCCCATCAGCAAAAAAGCCTATCGCAACAACCATGAAGTGGTGACCAGTGTTCCTGCAAAGCAAGGGCGCTTAATTGGGGGCACCAGCAAAATTGGGTACCTGTTCAATTGGAACCCTTATGAAGCTCCGCGTGTGTTGAATGCCATTTTGAAAAAAGGCTTGATCGCCAAGGTAGCCACTAAGCCAGTGAGCAATAAGGCTGTACCTAGCAACTACTTGAACGAGCATCCAACATTTGCATTGGGCAGGGGCAGCATTTTTATTCCGGCACAAAATCAACCGGTGAGCAGCAGTAAGCTTGGGGGGTACCTGCAAAAACTGGCTGCGCGCGAGGGCATCGATATTTTTGGGGTAAGCACCGGCTTGAGCAACGAAAATGAAGCGCAAGTGGGAAGTGAAGCACACAAAGCCACCGGCCTTACCGATGGGTTTGCCGACCTGGGCAGCTCCAGCTTCCGCAAGGTAAAACGACAAAAAATTATGCTGCTGGCTGGCAACGGAGTACGCAGCTACGATGCCGGAGAAATTTGGCACCTGCTCGATCATCGTTTCGACATTGATGTAGCGGTAGTAGACATCAACACCTTTAACTACGCTAAACTGCACAAGTATACCACCATCATTATGGCCGATGGCAGCTATGGTGGCATCAACAGTTCGGGATTGAGCAAGCTAAAAACGTGGCTCAACGATGGCGGCAACCTGGTGGCCATTAAAGGTGCCGTGCAATGGCTAAAGGGCAAAGGGCTGGCACATGTAGAATACAAAAAAGCCGATAAAGACACCTCTTCGGCTCCAAAAGCTTATGCCAATCTTGGCAACAACTATGGGGCACAAGTCATTGGTGGTGCCATTGTCAATACCAGTGCAGATTTAACCCACCCCCTACTCTATGGCTATCACCACAAAGAACTGCCTTTTTTTAGAAGGGGCACCTCCTTTATGAAACCGGCCAAAAACAACTATGCCACGCCTATTCGATACACTAGCAATCCGCTTGTTAGCGGCTACATTTCCGATAAAAACATCGAGCAACTGAAAAGCTCTGCTACCGTAGTGGTTAGCGGACAGGGACGTGGAAGGGTAACATGCTTTGCCGACAATCCCAACTTCAGGGCCTTTTGGTACGGCACCAACAAGGTATTCCTCAATGCCCTATTTTTTGGCAACCTGGTGGAGGGCGGTGCGGTAGCTGCCCCTCTTAAGAAAGAAGACAAAAAAACACAGCAAGAAGAAGAACATCAACATTAGGTGCATGAACAGAACAACCGAAAACGATTCGCATTACGACCACCTGGAGCAAATGAGTGTGCAAGAGTTATTGCACAACATCAATAAAGAAGACAAAACAGTGCCTCATGCGGTGGAAAAGGTGATTCCACAAATTGAAGCATTGGTAAATGTAGTGGTAGAAAAAATGCAGCAAGGAGGCCGGCTTTTTTACCTCGGTGCGGGTACGAGCGGCAGATTGGGCATAGTAGATGCTTCGGAGTGTCCGCCCACTTACGGGGTGCCGCACGGGTTGGTGATAGGACTGATTGCGGGGGGCGATAGTGCCATTCGCAAGGCCGTAGAATTTGCTGAAGATGATGTTGATGGTGGCTGGAACGACTTGCAAGAGCACGAGGTAGGTGCCGACGATGTGGTGGTAGGCATTGCCGCTTCGGGAACCACACCGTACGTGGTAGGTGCCCTCCAACAATGCAATGCCAACAACATCACTACAGGTGCCATTACCTGCAATGCTGGCAGTCCATTGGCCGTTACAGCGCAGTACCCTATTGAAGCGGTGGTAGGCCCCGAATTTGTAACCGGAAGCACCCGCATGAAATCGGGTACCGCCCAAAAGCTGGTGCTCAACATGCTCACCACCTCAGTAATGATTCGCCTGGGCCGCGTGAAGGGCAACAAGATGGTAGACATGCAATTGAGCAACAACAAGCTTGTAGACCGCGGCACAAAGATGGTAATGAAAGGGCTCGACATTTCTTATGAGGCTGCCAACGAGCTCTTAAAAACACACGGCAGTGTGCGCAAAGCCATTGAAGCGGGAAAACACTAAATGACCACCACTCCCACATACAACCAGGAAACATTAATCGCTGCACTTCAGGAGGCATTTGAAACCGCCCCCATCTACGAAAAGTACCAACAAGTAAATGCCCGTCCGGCCCTTATTGGCGAAAAAGTAGTATCGATTACCAGCGATGGTCGGGAAACAGTGAATTATGCCGAAGCGGGCGATTGGGTGGTGCAAAACAACACTACCGCCCAGGAACAATACATTGTTTCCAGCTATAAGTTTGAGCAGCGTTATGCCACCACCGGCATCACCAACCAAACATGGGAAGTGTTTAAAGCCAAAGGCAAGTGCAAGGCCATAGTAGCCACCACACAGTTGTTGCAACAGCTAAAGGTAGCATCGGAGTTTTATTTTACAGCCCCCTGGGGCGAGCCCATGGTATGCAAACAAGGCGATCTATTGGTATGCCCCAACATCAACCAGCTTACAGAAGTGTATCGCATCGCAAAGCAAGAGTTTGAAGAAACCTATCGGTTGAAAGCGTGATGCGCTCCAAACGGAGCGGCCAATGAAAACAAGCCAGTCCTCTACCTTCATCACCTCCACCCATACCTTTACCCTTTCCACACGATATGTCGTCCTGCCTCCTCAGTAATGTTCATAATATATCTGCAAATACCTGGAAATTTGTGGCCGAGCAACAAAAACAGCCACCGCCCTAAAAAGCCCTACCCGCCTCGTTTCGAACGCCATTTAACCCAAACCGTTTGGGTTGATCGACGTTGTGCAACGTCGATTTCAATGTAAAAAAAGTCGTGCTATAGCATGGGATACTTTCGCTTGATCTCATCCAGGTAGCGCCTGCTGATGGTTAACTGGGTTCCATCCTGAAGTATGGCCACGCTATCGCTTGCTGAAATAGAGGTGAGCCGTTCAAAGTTTACCAGGCAGTTGCGGTGAATGCGAATAAAGTTGGCCGACGACAATCGCTCGCTCATTTCCTTCAACGACGATTGCACCAAAAATTTTTCTTGCTCCATCCAAAGTTCGCAGTAACGTTCTTCCACCTTGATGTAATCGATGTTTTCGGGCAGCATCTTAAACATGGCTCCTTGCTTCTTCACAAAAAAGCAGCCCTGCCCCGGCACGGCATTGCTTTCGTTGAGCACACCGGGTTCTCCTCCCGCTTTTTCTACCGCCAATTCAATGGCATAGGCCAACTCTAACGGATTAAACGGCTTCAGCAAATAGCTGTAGGGTCGGGTAAGCTTTGCTGCATCAAAGGTGGCTTTATCGGAAGCGCTGGTTAAAAAGATGATGGGGGGAGGGTGAGCCTCTTCATTGATTTTTTGTGCTATAGTAATGCCATCTTTTTGACCGTGCAATATAATGTCGAGCAATACCAAATCGGGAGCGTGGTTGGCATAGCACTCCAGCGCATCGCTTAATGTAGTGGCCAGCACCACCTGGTAATGCAGGTCGGTAAGGGCTTGTTTTGTAATGGTAGCCTCTACTGCATCGTCTTCTACCAACAATACTTCTATGTTCGTCATAACGTAGCTTTTAATCGCATAATAAATTTTGCGCCTTCCCGCTGTTGAGCGTCCACCTCAATGGCGCCTTCGTTAAGGGCCATCAGCTCTTTGCATAAATAAAGCCCCAATCCTGAACTCGTTTTGCCCGAAACAGCCACAGCACGCTCTTTTTTTGCTGGCATTTCAAATACTGTTGCCACCAACTCAGGCGCAATGCCCCTACCCGAATCGGTAATGGAAAACTGCACTTCAGCAGCAGTAGCCTCCTCCAACTGAAAAACAATGATTCCTCCATCAGGGGTAAACTTAATGGCATTGTCTAATACATTGCGCAGCACAATTTTTAGCGTACTGCTATCGGCCACCACCTGTTGTTTGTTGGGCACCTCATTTTGCGCCCGAATGGCACGTTGTTGTAACAAGGGCTTAACATCATAAAGCACCTGTTCAATGATGGCATGCAGTGCCAATTGCTCGCGCTGCAAAAACAAGTTCTCCGACTGGCTCAACGACCAGTGCAGCAAATTATCGAGCAAGCGATAGGTGCCTTCAATGCCTTCCTGGTTGCGCTGCAACAGGGCTTCCAATTGCGGGTCGTTCAAGGCACTTACTTGTTGGTGCAATAGCTTGTTGGCACTTCCCAGCGACTGTACTGGTGCCCTTAAATCGTGTGCAACAATAGAAAACAACTGATTTTTGGTGGTATTCAATTGATCGAGGTGTTGCCGTTGCGCTTCTATGATTTTATTCTTTTTCGCAGTGGTACGGTACAACAGCACAATTAACAACAAGATCGCTACCAGTCCGCCAGCAATACCGATGAGGGTATTGCGCTCTGTTTCTCGCTGCGCCAGGTTCACCTCTTGCAAGGCAGCATCTTTTTCCAGCAGCAAAATTTCATCTTCCCTTAATTGTACTTCAAACGCTTCTTTTTGTTGGGCCAACTCCCACAGCTTATCCCTGTTCCACAAACTATCCTGGTAATTGATGTACTGTTGGTAGTGGTTCAATGCAGGTGCCAACTCCCCCATTTCTTCGTACAGTTGTGCAAGGTTGTAATGCACATCGCCAAGGATATCGGTAATGTGATGTGCCTCTGCAATTTGAAGGGCCATTTTCCAATGCTCCATGGCTGCTGCATCGCGGTATTGCTCGTAATGTACGCCACCGAGGTTGAGGTACGAGCGTGCTAAATCCACGCTGTCGTTCAATGCTATTTGCACCTCCATGGCTTTGGTATAGTACAAAATGGCACTGTCGGGTTCATCGTTTTTCCTATTTTGAAAACACAATCCTATGCCTACATACACTCCATCTTGCAACAAAGGGGTGGAGGAAAAAGCAGCCGACTGTACCACCTGTTGGTAGTACTTCATGGCTTGTGCATAATCTTGCAGAAAGAGGTAGGCCGAAGCAATCTCACTCCAAATAAACGGTTGCTCCACCGGTTGAAAGCCCTCCCATTTCTCCAATACTTTTTCATAGGCTTCAATCGACTCGCGTGGCAACTTGAGGGCATACAAGGTTTTGCCCAACATCAACTCCGAATAGTACTGCAAGGTATCGTATGGCTGAAAAATACCAGTACCCAATGCTTGCGTGAGTTCTGTATGCAATGGCGAAAATTGTTGCGCCTTGCTGGTGGTATGCAAATGGTGAAACAGTTGTACCGTATCGTTTACACTACCGCCATTGCATACAGCGCAATATTGCCGGGCACGCTCCGAGATGGAAAGCGATTGCTGACCGCATACCATAGTAGCAGTCAGCAACCAATAAAGTACTATGATGCTATGCTTCACGATCAACTAGGTCGTGTGTTCGCCACCACCAAGTGCAGCTACCGGAGCCGACTTGGCTTTTCGCTTTTTCTCCGCTTCTTCAGTTTCCAGGTCGCTGTCGTGTACCACCGTGGTTTTCACCAAATCGGGGAGCCCGGTAGCAGAAAGGTCTGGCTCAAAAGAAATGTACCAAAAGCCGGCATTGGCCACGTTGTTAGAAGGAGATTTAATGTAGTAATGTTCTACCTCGCCTACTTCCAATCCATCGGCTGGCCCCAGGTACAGCTTAATCTTATTGGCATTGGTTTCGCACGAAATAAAAATCACTTCCACCGTATCGACTCGAGGTGTGGTGGCAGGGTCAAGAAACAGCCAGTTGGTATAAATGCCTTCCGTTGTATCGAGTAAATCTTGTAAGGTGTTCACCCCTGTTTCTGAGGCGGCCGGCACTGGCCCAAGGTACTGCTTGGTGTAATTTTCTACCAGGGTAAAATCACCCGCAGCAAGTTTTTGATTTTCCATAGTTGATGGGTTTAGTGGTTATGATCGAAGATACAAATTTGTTTCACTTTCGCACGCACCACTGATGACAATCATAACACCACTTATGACACTGCCTTAACCACCAATGTCATCTTTCCAAAATGGCCTGGTTAAGTGCAGTAAGTTTACCTCAGCTGCAGCACACAATTCATTCATATTTAACCCTTAAACACAACCATTATGTTTAAAATTGAAAACAAAACAGCCATTGCCCTCTTGAACGAAATTGGTCAACGATTGGGCACCAATTTGTTAAGCGGATTGGAAAATCAACTTGATAAGGATGAACATCAGGCCAAAAAGTGGCTCGCCAATGCCCTGGTGGCAGATGCCATCATGCGCTACGACAATAGTGTTGGCGCCACTACTACGGTTGAAAACGCCCGCAAAGAAGCCAGTTTAAAGTATGCCGATGTGGCTGAAGGTCCCTGGCCACCATGGGCAGTACTTTGGGATGTATATGCCCAAATGAAAAAAGTAAGCGGCAAGGAGCTGGTAGAGTTTGTAGAAATTCAAACCCGCACCATGGATCAAATTTCCAAGGCCGACGACGATACCATCATGGCAGTGGAAATGGAAAAAAACCACATTCTTGGCATCGGCATGTTGGATGGAAAAGCAGCGTCTGAAGAATATGTTATCCTGATGGAAGAAGCACAAAAATCGGGTAAATTATCCGGAAAAAAGCCCAACAAACTGTTGTTAAAAGCCATCAAAAAGGGCATCAAAAAAGCAGGAAGAAAAAACATCTACATCATGATTGCCTTAATTCTGGCCTCGTTTATTTTATGGTTGGCTATGGGCAATACTAAACAAGTGTTGGGCATGGTGGCCAATGCTACTGAAGAAGACCTTTACACCCGAAATTGGGAAGGAAACTCTGCTGATGGGGTTTCTGATGTTTGGATGAACTGCGGAAAGATGACCAGCTATATGACAGGGTATTATCCGCCCGATTACGACAAGAACCTGGCCATTCCGTACAGCTATATTTTTGAAGATGAGTTGGAAGATTCCATCATCTGGTGCGGTGGCTTCTTCATGGAAAAGAAGTTTGGTTTTTACGGTGCCGAAGGAATATTCTTACTGCATACCGAAGATCAGTCGTTGACCGTAGCCACCATTGGTGCCTGTCCTTATAGCAACAACAACCGCACCTGGATTCAAGGGGTAGATCAATTGAGTTCGTTGGATAGCAAAGACGCCAAGAAAGAGCTGTTCAGAGAAATGTACAACCACAATGCCATCCACCACACCACTAATTTTAAAGGGTACGAATTGTACAGCCGCCTCGGCTCCAAAGGAGACAATGCACAAAAAAATGGGCATACTGCCATGTGTGTAACCATTCAACAAGATTTGACCTAGTACGCAACTGTTACATCCATTAAGAAACCCCTTAGCCGTCATCCTGAACTTGTTTCAGGACCTGGCTAAGGGGTTTTTGGAACTAATCGTATGGTCTCTCTACTTACCGTACTTTGTTCTTACAATCATCAAAAAACGATGTTAACAATTATTGGTTTCATGGTTACTGTACTATATATGGGTTACTACTCTTACAAACTTGGTTTTCCGGGTTTGGTTTTATGGCCTTTACGCACATAAGGGTTGGGTGTTCTGAACTTCAACGACACCTCCATGCCCCCCTTCATTTCTGATGCTTCCTGCAAACCCGATGTGTTGAAGTCGTACGATACGCCAATAGAATACTGATCGAACTCCAATACGGTGGCAGGAATAATGGCATCGCCAAACCGTGCGTATGCTCCAAACGAAATGTAGGCTCCTTTAATGAACCCGGTAATTTTTGATGCGTTTTGCATTTCTACTTTCAACAGTGCTCCAGCACTTATTTCGCGCGAAGGTCCCTGAAACATACCAAGCATGCCTGGCACAATGCTCATGTTAGAGTTGGGAATACCGATCTGCAAATGCGAATAAAAAGTGAAGTTGCTGTACAAGGTATCGGTGGTTCCTTCTGTCCACGCTGTTTTAGGACGATTGATGTGGTTAAAGGCCAACCCCACCTGCGCATTAAAGTTATCGTTGGCGGTAATGTACCTGTCGCTGCTGTGATAGATCCATGCAATTCCGGCAGAGACATCGGCTTTCATTGAAGGGGTAAAGTTGAACCCGTTCTCGTTGGGGTCGATGTTGGCGTTGTAGCTGCCTGCCTGGTACTGGCTGCCCCACCGCATGTTGCCTGTATTGATGCTTTTTTGTAAAAAACCTCCTTTTAAGCCCAGCGATATTTCGCTGTGATCGCCTACATCTACAATGCTGGAAATGGCCACTTGAACGTTGGTGGTGCTTAGGTTAACATCGCCTGCCAAATCGCGGTGTACATGCAGTCCGGTGCCAATGGCAGTAGCTCCTTTCGACTTGAAACGATAATCGCCTGAAAAGGCAAAGGTTTTGTAGGGCGATGCTACGCTGGCCCACTGGTTGCGGTACGTGGTAGCCAACCGCAAGTCGGCAGGAATAACACCCGTTAATGCCGGGTTTACGTGAATGGGGTTGTTCCAAAACTGCGAGAAGTGTACGTCTTGTGCCGCCACGTTCACGCCAACCAATAATAGTATGATGAATGTTAGTGTTCTCATGGCTTATCGAATTAAGGTTACATTGCCCGAAAGCGTTTGCGGCAACAAATCGGCATCGGCATAGGTAATGACATATACAAACACAGCAGTATTCATTTCTTTTCCCCGTTGGGTGCCGTCCCAACCTTGCGATTGGTCGCTCGACTCGAACACCAGTTCCCCCCATCGGTTATAGATGCGTAGGTTAAAGTTATTGAGCCCTGCTCCTTCTACTTTAAACACATCGTTGTTGCCATCGCCATTGGGTGAGAAGATGTTGGGCACAAAAATTTCGCTTTCGTCTTCAATCACAAATACCGTAACAGTATCGGTGCTTGAACAACCATCAATAGAGGTCACCAATAAAATGTAGGTGGTGGTATCGAGTGGGCTTGCTAATGGCGATTGGCAGGTGGTACAACTCAAGCCGGTAGGTGGTGTCCAAAAGTAAGTTCCTCCTCCTGTGCCTAAGAGTGTTGCTGTACCTCCTATAAATATAGTGGTATCGGCACCTGCATAAGCGGTGGGCAGTGGGTTTACTGTTACCTGTATGGTATCGCTATCGCCACACGCACCACCGATGGTATAAATGATGTCCCAGGTGCCTACACCTGCCGCAGCAGGGTTAAACACTCCACCAGTCATGCCCGGCCCCGACCAGGTACCACCAGGGTCGTTGGCAGTAAAGGTAAAGAGCGAGTCGTTTACGCAAAATGGACCTGCAGGTGTTATGGTGGCATCCAACTGATCGTTGATGACCACAGTGATCGAATCGATGTCGGGACAGGCTCCGGTAGTGCTGTAATAAACAGTGTATGTTCCCGCTCCAGTGCCTGCCAAATCAATGGTACCATCGGCTGCATTGATGCTTCCCCCAGTCATGGAGAAGGTCCCGCCCGGTGTCCCCGTTATGGTAGCCACCGGGTCGGGGTCAGCAATGCAATAGTTGGTTGACGTATAAGTGAACGAAGCATCGTCGGCCGCATTCACTATAATGGTTTCTGTATCGGTAGCGCCACAGCTTCCGGTAATGGTATAGGTAATGGTGTGGGTGCCCACTCCTGCTGTTGCAGGATCGAACGTACCGTTAACTGCATCTGTAATGCCGGTGCCCGACCAGGTACCGCCTGTATTGGCTGCCGTAAGGTTAATGGCAGGATCGTTTTCACAAAACGGCCCGGCTGCATCAATGGTAGCGTCGGCAGTAAGGGTAATGGTAAGGTTAAATGCAGCTGTATCAGGGCAAGGACCATTGGTGATGTACGTGATGACATAAGCACCTGCACCGCTTGCGGTTAAATCAATTTCTCCCGTTCCGGCATTGATGGTGCCTCCATTGTCGATGGTGAAAGTTCCACCAGCCACCCCGGTAATGTTAGGCGTGGGGTTGGGATCGCTCAAACAGTACAAAGCTTGCGCATAGGTAAACGATGGATCGTCAACTGCGTTCACTGTAATGGTTTCTGTATCGGTAGCGCCACAGCTTCCAGTAATGGTATAGGTAATGGTGTGGGTGCCCACTCCTGCTGTTGCAGGATCGAACGTACCGTTAACTGCATCGGTAATGCCGGTGCCCGACCAGGTACCGCCTGTATTGGCTGCCGTAAGGTTAATGGCAGGATCGTTTTCACAAAACGGCCCGGCTGCATCAATGGTAGCATCGGCAGTAAGGGTAATGGTAAGGTTAAATGTAGCTGTATCAGGGCAAGGACCGTTGGTGATGTACGTGATGACATAAGCACCTGCACCGCTTGCGGTTAAATCAATTTCTCCCGTTCCGGCATTGATGATGCCTCCATTGTCGATGGTGAAGGTGCCACCAGCCACCCCGGTAATGTTGGGCGTTGGGTTGGGATCGCTCAAACAGTACAAAGCTTGCGCATAGGTAAACGATGGATCGTCAACTGCGTTCACTGTAATGGTTTCTGTATCGGTAGCGCCACAGCTTCCAGTAATGGTATAGGTAATGGTGTGGGTGCCCACTCCTGCTGTTGCAGGATCGAACGTACCGTTAACTGCATCTGTAATGCCGGTGCCCGACCAGGTACCGCCAGGGTCGGCTGCCGTAAGGTTGATGGCTGGGTCGTTTTCACAAAACGGGCCAGCTGCATCAATGGTAGCATCGGCAGTAAGGGTAATGGTAAGGTTAAATGTAGCTGTATCAGGGCAAGGACCGTTGGTGATGTACGTGACGACATAAGCACCTGCACCGCTTGCGGTTAAATCAATTTCTCCCGTTCCGGCATTGATGGTGCCTCCATTGTCGATGGTGAAGGTGCCACCAGCCACCCCGGTAATGTTGGGCGTTGGGTTGGGATCGCTCAAACAGTACAAGGCTTGCGCATAGGTAAACGATGGATCATCAACTGCGTTCACCGTAATGGTTTCCGTATCGGTGTCGCCACAGCCACCTGCAATGGTATAGGTAATGGTGTGGGTACCTACTCCTGCTGTAGCGGGATCGAACGTACCGTTAACTGCATCGGTAATGCCGGTGCCCGACCAGGTACCGCCAGGGTCGGCTGCCGTAAGGTTGATGGCTGGGTCGTTTTCGCAAAACGGACCGGCAGGATCGATGGTAGCATCGGCACCAGTGGTGATGGTTACATTAAAAGTAGCCGTATTAGGACATGGCCCGTTGGTAGTGTAGGTAATGGTATAGGTACCTACTCCACTGCCTGCAAGGTCTATTTCACCTGTTGAGGTGTTGATGATGCCTCCATTATCGATGGAAAAACTACCCCCACCAAGACCCGATATGGTGGGGGTAGGATTGGGATCGCTCAAACAGTACGAACCCTGGGCAAAAATGAATATCGCATCATCCAATGCGTTTACTACGATGGTTTCGGTGTCGGTGTCGCCACAAGCACCAGCAATGGTATAAGTAATTACATGACTCCCTACCCCTGCTGTAGCAGGGTCGAACGTGCCGTTCACAGCATCGGTAATGCCAGTACCCGACCAGGTACCTCCCGGATCGGCTGCCGTGAGGTTGGTGGCCGCAGCATTTTCACAAAATGGGCCGGCAGGATCGATGGTGGCATCAGCACCGGCAGTAATGGTAATGTTAAACGTACTGCTGTTGGGGCAGGTGCCATTGGTGGTATAGGTCACCACGTAAGAACCCGCACCACTACCGGCCAGGTCAATCTCGCCAGTGGTGGTGTTGATGGTTCCTCCATTATCAATAGCAAAACTACCTCCTCCCAATCCGGTAACGGTTGGCGTTGGATTGGGATCAGTTAAACAATACGACGCTTGTGCGTAGCTAAAGGTGGCATCGTCGAGCGGGTTTACCGTAATGGTTTCCGTATCGGAGCTGCCACACCCCAGCGTATAGGTGATGGTGTGTGTACCTGCACCAGCGGTAGCGGGATCGAAGGTACCATTCACGGCATCAGTAATGCCAGTACCTGACCAGGTGCCTCCCGGATCGGCAGCGGTTAAATTTACAGGTGCATCGTTCACACAATAAGGGCCTGCCGGGTCGATGGTGGCATCGCATATCGCGCCACATGGTGGCAGGGTAGTAATGTCGTATACAAACAAGGTATCGCCCATGGCATCTACTACAGCTACCGAATCGGCTCCAGCATAAGGAGTAACGGTAGTGCCGGTAGCAAAAGACGACCACGACAATACATTTACTGCACAGCCTGCTGGAATGATACACCCAACAAGGCAGGCGCTACAATCTTGCGTGGTGGTAGGCTCCAGCCAGTTGAAAGGGCCGGTGCCACCAGATACGGTGAGGTCGCCATTGGTTTCTACGCAAATAGACATAGGGTTGCAATCGCTCACCACAACAGTTACCGAATCGGTGCCACACGTAATGGTATAATAAAAGGTATAGGTTCCTGCTCCTGCAGCTCCGGGATCGAAGGTCCCCGTATTGGGATCGAAACCAGGGCCGGTGCTCCATGTGCCTCCAGGGGTGTAGGTGGTGAAGGTAACTGGCGCATCAGAAGTACACAATGGCTCTACCGGACATACCGAAGGGTTGCAACATACCGTAGCTTGTGGGGCGCATGCCCCTGCTGCAAAGGTTTGAACGGTTCCTGTTCGGCTGTTTGAATTGGCATCGCCAGTAGATCCTGCTGCCGCCACTTCACCAGTAGAGGTAACTGCTACATCGTATACATTAAAGGTGGTTGGAAAGGTGGCAGTAACATTGAGATTTTGATCGAACTGCACCACGCCATTGCTGGCACCAACAAAGATGTTACCGCAATCGTCAATTTCAATGCCGCTGTTCTCCAGCTGGTTGCCTCCTAAAAATACATTGGTAAATACCCCTCCAGGAATGGCGGCTGAAGCAATGATGTTGGCGGTGTTAAAGTCGCGCTTGTCCAATCGGTCGCCACGGTTCACAAAGATGAAACCGCCATAGTAAGCAATGGCTTCAACTCCAGTGTTGTTGTACCGCCAATTCTCGCATTTATACCCCAAATCATAGCCGCCATTTTCTACATGAAAAGGCGCATTTTGGCCAGGGCATAAGGTAAGCCCTTGCTCTACATAGCCAATGGAGTCGTGGGTAAGGAAATAATATTTTTCATTTTCGGTCGCCGTGATAGAACGCACTTCTTGTGTGTTGGGTGGTAGTCCGGCAATGGTCGATTCGGTGACCTTCACACTGCTCAGCACATTGCCCGTAGCCATGTCGATATCGTAGATATAAGGCTCGGGAGGAAGTATTCCACCAGTACCACCAATAACCAGTCGGGTTTGGTCGCAGTTAAACGCTATGTTCCAAAATTCAGTGCTGCTAAACAGCCCTCCGGGAGAAGGGTTGTTCCACACCACACCACCACCTGTATTAACCATTTGAATTTGGGCAGTAGAGCCATTGGTTACATATGAGTTCCCAGCATCGTCGGTAGCAAAAACGCCCAGCCATGCGGTGGTATCGTAAGGAGTGTTGTAGGTCCATTGCAGCACCCCACCAGCATTGTATTTCAGCAATTGCAAGGGCATTACCCCTCCAATAACATATACATTGCCCGCCGCATCGCGCTCGCACTCCCAAATACAGTCCCAGTTGGTATTAAATGATGGTGTTTGGGTCCACGGATCGATGACAATGGTTTCGCTGTTATCGTACTGCCCTACCTCAAAGCTAATGGTATTGCCACTCAACAGGTAGCGTGAGGTGATGATGCGTTGTTGGTTGCCCTCATAAAAGGTAAACGGTGCGTGGTCTACTACCGGGCCAAAGTTGGTGGCAGTGGTAATGGCACCATTGTTTTCCAACACTCCCGTTTTTGAGTAGCGCAATTGCACTTGCGACACATCGCCACCGGGGTGTACAATTACCGAGTACTTAAACCCTCCATCAGGGTGAAATTCATACACCACATCAATGTTGGGATATAGGTTCTTATAGGTAAGCATTTCGTAGGCTGGAATGTTATTGACATTCACCTCTTTACCGGCATTGTTTTCATAGGAATAACTGTGGTGGTTTAATTGTTTTTTGCCGGGAACAATGAGGGCATTGGGGTTGGCTCCTATCCATTGCACTTGCAATTGATCGTAGGTGATGTCGAGCCGTGTACCCGCACGCTCAAAATCCTGCCACTCTTTCAGGGTGTTGAACCCTTGCTTTTTTCGTTCGGCACGGGCCTTCTTTTCAGCCTCGCTTTTCCTGGCCTTTTTGATGTCGCTGAATTCAAGGATCACCCCTGCTGCTGTAAATAAGTAGTCTTCGCCTACACCATCGTAAGCATATACTACCGGCTGTTCGCGGTATTCGGGGCCATGCACTTCAAATTGGCCTTCGTTTTTAATAAATCCTTTGTGTTCGCCTAAGTCGGCTTGCCAACTTTGTGCCCATAAAGAAATGGGAAGTATGGCCATAGCAAGGCAGGAGAGTTTTCGGGTCGTTTTTAGCAAAGCACTCATTATAGTTAGCGTTAATGAGGTAGAGGTTAAGTTTGGTAGCTCAAAGAAATACCATCCATTTTCTCCTTTCAAGGGGGGCAGCCCCCCAATTTTTGTTAGGAATGCCTACTAAATCCATTCAGTATTTGTACGACCTCGCGTTTCAGCGATCATTTTTTGGCCATGCAAGAGTGATACTCCTCAATTGTAGTGGGTAAACAATGATGAAGAAGTGTTTTGAATGTACTTATTGGGTATGATGCTCTTCATCAAGAACATTCGTGTGAAGAAAACATAAGTAAAGGGCTGAATGATAAATAGTTGTTCATGCTTGAGTACACATTACTATTCAATTGCAGCCTGGTCTTTAGTTAGATGAACCACCCATACAACTGTCAGCTATATAAGGGGGCAAGCCCAGGTTGTTAGAGTTGAGCTTTTACGTTGTCAAACTTATCCATTACCCGGGTGTATGCTGCTGGTTGTTCAGCTTTTAAGGTAGCTGTATCTGTAGTACCCGTATTGCCTCCGCCCCTTGAATGTTTGTTGTGAAAAGGTGCCTGTTCGTTGTTCCATATCCAATTGGTGGCCACTATTTTTAGCGCATCAACGCAATTTTTAGGGGTAGCAGCAGCCATGAAACGCTGACGCAGTTCATCATGAAAATTAGCTTGCCCTTGTGTAAGTGGCTTATTGCTCTTCCCTGCTCGTTGGCCATAAATGGCACCACTGTGCCCCTGTAGTGAGTTGGTTGTTCCATCTACTTCCGCCTCGGGTTTTGCTTTATTGGGTTTAAAAATTAAATCACCTGTATCGGAAGCCAGCTTGTCTTGCAAATCAATCCAACTGGCATTTTGACCGTCATCTTCCGCTTTTTTAATTACGTTGTATACCATGTTGGATGGCACCCACTCGTGCTTGCCCTGAAAACGAAATTTACTGGCCAGCCAGGTTTGGTTGTAGGGCGTTTGTTGAATCAAGGTATTGAGTTCAGCAGTATCAATATCATCTACTTTCCCTCCGGCAGCAAGCGTCTTCATCAGGTGCATGATGTCGGCATGAGAGTTACCCTTCTGAATTTTCCCAAAGGCTGTGCTTAATGATTGAGAAGGGTTTTTACCTGCTGCATCCTGGGTATCAATCACATAGTCTTCACTGTTGGAAGTACTATCGGCCTCGCTCAACAACACATAGCTTTGCCCCCTGCTGGAGTTTACCGACAGCATCCGTCCTTTATTTGCTACTGCCGTTCGGTCGTTCCATACCGTATGGTTATTCCAGCCTGCAAGCGTTCGGGTTCTGATTCTTCCATCTCCCGTGCTTTCTACTTTGTCGCTAATGTCTTGATTGGCAATTGCCTGAATGTGATCGTGCCAAAAAGTTTCATAGTGATCTTTTGAAAATGGGGCAGAAGAAGAGTTTTCGTACGGATCAGTAGCATCCGGATCTTTGAACCGGTTTACCCCTCCTTGAATCCTGTAAGCAGAATGGGCTGCAAAATGGTCGAGCCGACTTTTGGCCGTCATAAATTTGGCCATTAATCCGATCATGGTTGCATTTTCCGGCCTGGGTCTGTTGCTTTTTTTATACAGCTCATAGGCATCATCATCCGATCGCACATCAACAGGTTCTACTTCCATACCGCCTTGTTGATCCAACTTTATTTTATATAGCGGTTCTCCTCCGTTGACTTGAGTAACAGTGTAGGTTTCATAATTGCTTTTTAGCACCACCCGGTCGTTTACCACCGCTCCATTGCCAATGGCCCGTTGAATGATGTTGGGGTGCGTTGCAACTGTTGTACGAGCAGCATTAGAAGCAGTCGCCACATGGTTGGCATTGGCATGTGAAGTAATGGGTTGATGGGATAATTTTTTCAAGGTAAACCTTCTTAAAAGCTTTCCAGCTTATTTATCATTTTACGGCACTTGTAATATGCTTAACCAGTTCTTTGTAAATCGGGTAGTTACAACTCATTTGCTTGAAGCATTACGGATTAAACTTACGCAAAGGGCTCAACAAATCATATAGGTATTAATACGTATTTAATCTATCTCCCCTACTTTCAGCAACAAACACCTACCATAACTAGCTGACATTGAATCCAAAGCATTGATCATAAAATTCTTCTCTCCTTTGAATTTAAAGGCCAAAACGGCAATTTTCGGGTTTTTTATTGTTCTTAACATACCTCCTTTCATTTGGCTTATTTATGCTTTGCTGCACTTCCTAAGTGCCGAAAAGGATGCCATCCCGCAATGTTTTTGTACATTTAAGGCACGCTACTAACTTGCTGCCGCTAAGCTGCCTGTACCATGAAATACCTTTACTCGCTCCTCTTGCTTGCCATTGCATGCCTTCCTTCGACTGCGCAATCGGAAGGGTTTGAGGCGTTGATAGAACAAATCAAACTGCATGCTTCTACCAATCCTGAACTCATGCAACGCGAGGCGGAGCAGGCGTTGGAAATGGCAGGAGAAGACCCTAACATGCTAGGGCAGGTACACCTTGAGTATGGCAACCTTTACTATTACATGGGCGATTATGTGCGGGCCGACTCCGTGTTTCAACAGGTCATTACCCTGGCGTTGGAAGCTGATAACAGCGTTCTCGAATACAAAGCGAAAATAAGGCGTGCCGCCATCATGGGCGAGCGAGGGCAAAACAAAGAAGCGGAAGAAATTTTACGCGGCTACCTTCCTGTGCTGGAAGAAAACGAAGACTACGCCAACCTGGTGGATGGACTGAACATTTATGCCCAAACCAAGGAGGGACGGTATCAAATGGACAGCACCTTGTTTTATTACACCAAGGCCATTGGGATTGCGCGTGAACAAGGGCTTGATTATCAACATGCCTACTTACTCAACAACATTGGCTTGTTTAAATTCGATTTGGAAGAATACGATGGGGCATTGGAGCATTTTACAGAAGGATATGAATACTGCCTACGCACCAACAATGCGCGCCTGCGTGCCCACATTGCCAACAACCTTGGCTTGTCTTACCTGCGCAATAAAGACTACGAAGCCTCGCGCAAATACTTTGGCCTTTTCTTAAGCGACTCCAAAGCGGCAGGAGCCATCATACAGGTAGGCATGGGGTACCTCAACATTGGGGGAGTATACTACCAGGAAGAAAAATACGAAGAGAGCATTGCTTATTACGACTCGGCCATGACTGCTTTTGTAACGGCCGAAAACCCTTTGTACGTACCGCGCACCCTGGGGTCGATGGCTCGGGTGCGCGTAGCAGTGGGCGACTACAATTTAGCCATACAGTTGGCCGATAGTACGCTGGCGATGGCAAAGGAGCGGCAATTGTTGCAAGACGAACTCCTGGCACAAATCATCTTATCGCGGGCCTACGATAGCCTGGGCAATGCAGCAACGGCACTTGAACATTACCGCATTGTAAACGATTTGAGCGACAGCTTGAAAGAACTCACCTTCGCCAACTCGGTAGCGGAAATGGAAACTCGCTACGACGTAAAGGAAAAGGAATTTGAGTTGGCCCAGACCGAAGCTGAAAACCAGCTGCTGGAAAAAGAGCAGGCACTGAGCCAGTGGCGCATGAATGTAATTATTGTATTGGCAGTGGCAGCCATACTCACCATCTTAATTTTAATGTATTTGCGGCAGGTACGCATTTCGAAGCGCGAACAAGAATTGTACTCACAAAAGCAACTGCAAAACATTGAGGCCGAACGCAACAAAATTGCACGAGAACTACACGACGATTTGGGACAAACCCTTTCTATGATTCGCAACAAGATTGAGTTGCACAAAACCAATAGCGAAGCTACCGATTACGAACAACTGAACGAAGCATTGGGCAATGTGATTGAAAGCACCCGACAAATCTCGCAATCGCTTTACCCCACCTTCTTAAAAAAATTAAGCACTTCCGAAGCCCTTGAGCGACTCATGGAGCGCACCGAACAAAACACCGATTTGGTGTGTAGTTCAGAAATCAGCTCCATCGATCCTCACATTAACGACGACCAAAAGCTGCACCTGTACCGCATCATACAGGAGTGCATCAACAATACGGTGAAGCATGCCAAAGCCACCGCCATTAAGTTGCAATTGCAGGCCTACGGCTCGGAAATTGTGATGGAGTACAAAGACAATGGTGTGGGCATTAGCTCGAAAAAGAAACTGCAAGGCATGGGCATGATGAGCATTGCCGAGCGTATTCGTATCATGAATGGCACCCTGGAATTGGGAAGCTCGAAAGGGTTCTCGATGCGGGTGCGTATAAAACAAGTTGAATGATTCGTATACTGGTCGCCGACGATCACCCGATCTTTAGAAAAGGACTCATTGAAATCCTACATTCGCAATTGGATTGCGACATTGTAGAAGTGGAAAATGGAGCACAAGTGCTGGAGCAGTTAGAAACCATTGTTGTAGATGTGTGCATTTTAGATGTAGACATGCCTGTGCTTAGTGGGCTGGAGGCCTGCGAAGCCATTCAGGAAAAAAACATCCCTACCCGGGTCATTTTTCTTACCATGTTTAAAGACAGTGATATTTTTCACAAAGCCTTAACCTTAGGTGCCCATGGTTTTTTATTGAAAGACCAATCGGGCGGTGAATTGGTGGAATGCATACAGCAAGTAGTTGCAGGCCAACAATTCATTGGCAAAGGGTTGCACGAAAAGCTGCAAGAACATCAGTCGTACCTCAAAAAGAAAAAAGAAATTGCCACCTACTTTGCTTCCCTTACCAAAGCAGAGATGAAAACACTAAAGCTGGTGGCCGAAAACAACTCGAGCAAGGAGATTGCCGACAAGCTTTTTCTCTCTCCCAAAACGGTAGAAAATTACCGCTCGCGCATTGCACGCAAACTCAACCTCCCTCCCGAAAACAACAGCCTGGTAAAATGGGCGTTGGAAAACAAAAAGCTGTTGAAGGATCTTTAAGGGGTGTTAAATAAGTGACCGTAAGCTTTATCTTTTTTCACTCTGCATAAACATTCATTATGACCCGTTTTTGAATCCTGGCGAACCGAAAGGAGTGCCAAAACAATCAAGTTGCCCATGATGTAACAGACATCGTAGGGAAATGAGTAACATAATGTGTATATCTATTGACTTTGTAGGATCGTATTATAGATTTCTATGAAATGTTTCCCTACCTTCTCATAGCTGAAATTGCTATGGGCATATTCGTAAAGCGTTCTTGGAGAATAAGTGTGGTAATTTTTAATCATGTGATGCATTGCTTTTTCTAATTGATCATCTGCAGCTGCATCAATGATCATCCCAACTTCTTCGGTTACAAATTCTTCAGGGCCACCACATCGGGTAACGATCACGGGTTTCCCATTAACCAGTGCTTCAGCAGTCGATATAGAAAACGTTTCGAAATTACTATTGGTAACAACAAAATCCATTTCGGGCAGTTTCTCATATACAAACTCATTGATCGTTCGGCCGTACATGATGATCTTTGTTTCGTACAATCCCGTTTCTTTGGCCAGTTCTCTTAACATGGATTCATCTGGCCCTCCACCAATGATATGCAGCTCAATGTTCGGGGTCTCGCAGGCTACCTTAGCAAAGGTTCGGATAAGGCCGCTCACATTCTTGTTAAAATCATTGAGCACTGCAATGGCCATCATTTTTACCACACCATTGCTTGGTTTGGGGTTGAATTCTGGTTTTATTGTTTCAATGATATTCCCTACAACATAGAAATTGTTGTTAAACCCATGCCTTTGCATATGACTTTTAAGGCTGTTTGAAACGGTAAGGATTCCTGCTGCCTCTTTGCCTATATACCTGGAACCTATTTGCTCCCATTTGGCTTTATGTGTAAAGTTATTGTTTGCATAACCTGTCCATTGCTCAGTAATTACGTAAGGGGTACTCGTAGTCCATTTTAACCAGAGAGCTATCGCACCAGGTCTCGACAGCACATTTACATGATTAATGCTTGGCTTACCAAATTGTTTTTTTACAACTTTGAGTCCTTTAAAATTGCCACGTACATAGCGGATGCCGTTGATGAGCTTACGTACGAATGTATTAGACGAATTATTCTTCCTATAGTATATTCTAACTTCAAGGAATCCGTTTTCATTGGTTGCTTCAATTTCATACTTCACTTTCTGATCGCTGTTTGGCGTTACATAAAGTGAAGCTACTGAAGCATACATAGCAACAGCCTTGGCATGGTTCTGAAAAAATATACCAAACTGTTTATCGTATTTATCAGGATACCACTTGGGCAGAAAGAGTATTTTATTGATCTTTTTTGACATTATTGAAATTATTAGGGAGTTTTCACCCCTACAATCAAACTTAAATCAACACTCTTTTTCTAGATAGTTCATCAATCATATTGTACCCATCCCAAGTTAGTGAAAAGTTGCTGGATTGCCCGATCGGCACCATTCGGTCTACCCCTGATGATTTTATTGCTGTGGTGAGTTTTGTCAAATCTTCTTTTTGAATTCCGTAATAAGTGAGTGTTTGGTATTTCGAATTGATAATTGAAACCAGTTCAAAAATAGAGGCAGCATCGTATTCTGCAAAATATCCGCCAGCGCATTGGTACTGGTCAATGTCTTTTGGTAAATGGCTCAATTTTATCCGCCAAATCAGGTTGTCGGGCATGGCTATTTTTCTTACCCCTTCGAGGTGAGTAGCCTGTTCATAAAAAGCGGCTAATTTACCCACGGCAACTGCAGGTGCTAGTTTGTATTTGGCTTTTACCAATCGGTGAAGATTTCCCCAAAACATGTCTTTGGCAATTTCAATGTTTTTATCGCTTCCTACCCATACTACAAGGTGTGGTGATGTGCAGGCATTCTGATCAAAAAGATAAGTGTCGTTGTAAAACCTGGTTGCAATGTTTTCTGGTGATCCTTCATTCATGTAGGCATCTGCATTAATAACACAAAGTGAATACCTGTCACCAAAAGCGATGTCGACCCCATGAGCAGGTAAGCCCTGTTTTCTAATTTCGTGAATTGTAGCATCACTTCCCCAAATTACTCTAGCATCGCAAAGGGAAGAAAAGTATGCGGTTGCTGAATTTTTTCGATGATAGCTAAGCAGAATTAGTCGGGAGGTATATTGTTGGTATTGTGGTTCCCGACTAAGCGTTAAAATTGCCTTAAAAATAATAGTGGCCTGCTTTGTTTGTTTTGAAGGGACTTTAACCACATTAATGTTTCCGGCAAGAATTCCACAAACCATAGAATAGGCAAAGTTTACCGGAACATTAGATGGGGCAACGTGAAACACTAACCCTTTGCCCAGTCTCCCATTGTCTGTTTGTGTATAATCTTTCTTTAGTTGCGTTAGGTTGGCCCTTCTACAAAAAAATGCAAATGTGGCTACATCAGGGTGTTCTTTTGTTTCCAGGTCTTTATTAAGTGCAACAGATAGTGCATCTAAAAAGGCGATGGCCTGATCTGAAAATACTTCATCCGGAGATAGTTGAATGAAATTATCTAAGTGAGGTTCCTTTGGGAAATGGTATTCTATATTATCTAAATCTTTGCTCATAAGTATCGCTGCAACCTCTTATTTCTACATTTTTCATCCTTCCTGTAATCTTGAAATATTTTCCTAACCGCCCACAGGCACAGTCATCTTCCCCTATCATAATCCCGTTATCTGTGGTTAGCAATGAATGCCCTGGATAGCTTTGTGGTAATATTGAAAGCGTTTGTATTATTCCTTCTTCACCGAAGTGCGCTATCGAGAAATCTTGCGCACGACGAATGATGATTTCAGAAAAAATAGAGGTGTGGTAGTACCCGAACTCACATTCCATAGCAATCGATCCTGTTTGTTCTGCCATGCCATAGTAATCATGAATATGCTGAATTCCGAATGCTACATTTAATTGGTATCGAAATTCTTGAGGCAATATGGATTCATGTGCTAATTTTTTCCACCCTCCACCATGAATTAAAACTGCGTTGGATAAATCCAACTGAACACCCGATTTCACCAATGCTTTGTAAAAATGCATGTATACGATATAGGTGAAACCAAATAGCAGAATACGCTCCCCTTGATGCTTTTTTAGAAACGCTTGTAACTGCTCAATATTTAATTCCATCTGTTCATCCAAAGCATACATTCGCTCCGATCCGAATAAGGAAAACCCTAAAATTCCTGCTGCACGTGCAGCTATATTTCGTCCGATTTCAACTGTGCTTTCTGTGTCCAGAATGATCATGGGTAGGCGCTGATCTCCAATAAAGGAGGTGGCTATTTTGCAAAGAACCTTTGTTTGATTCACGGCCGTGCCTTTGTCCAGAAAAATTTGTGACACTTTCTGTCCTGAAGTTCCTGAGGAGGTAAGGGTTTTTACTATTTCTTTCTTAGGGACACTGTATAACTCTAAATTTTTGAACAATTGAACAGGAAGAAATGGTATCGTACCGGGATGATGTACTTTTTCCAAATCAAAGCCAGCACCATCCACAATTTTCTTGTAGGCCTCACAATTCAAATAATGATGTTTCGACAGCTTTGTCAGGCAACTACTCATGAGTTCTTCCTTCTCTGTTTTATGCAAGGAGTAGGGCTCCATCTGGAAAATTTCTACCATATTCATGACTGCTCCATTTGATGATAGATGGTTTTGCCCGCTTCGTTTTTAGGAATTTCCATGCTGTATCGAACTGAAAAGGCAAGGGGATGAATTCTCATTTTCTTTGAAATGTATTCCTCTACTTCAGGAATACTTGTTTGATCCGTAACATATGCTATCAGGTAATCATCTTTGCCTGTGCATGCACAACCCGAAGCAATTTCTTGCAACAAATACTCTACTTCATCCAGATTGATTCTGTTTCCATATATTTTAATTATCCTTTTTTTTCTTCCCTCTATAAAATAGAAGTTATCACTGTCTCTTCGGGCCAGGTCTCCGGTAAACAATTTCCCCCGGTTTTCGTCTCCCTTTTTCAAATCATCACCGCAAGTGGAATAACCCATAGCAACATTTTTACCCTTATAAACCAACTGCCCTACCACATCACTTTCCAGAATGGCTACTCCCGTGTCATCAACCAAACTCAATTCTCCTCCCGGAATAGCTGTTCCGATGCTTCCTAACTTTTTTAAAGCATGCTGTGGGGGCAGGTAACTTATTCGAGCGGTTGCCTCGGTTTGTCCGTACATGGCAAAAAATTGTTTGCCTGTACGATTACAATACTCAACAATGGCTTTATTTGCTTCAATAGCCATTTTTCCGCCTGCCTGGGTTAGGGTTTTTAACGCTGGCAAATCCATTTGCAAAAATTGAAGTTTAATCAGCATTTCAAATGTGTAGGGCACTCCTGATATTGAGGTGGCTTTTTGATTTTTCAAGAAATTCCAAAACGCTTTTTCCATCAATGTTTTTGAAGTTAGAAGAATCGTTGCCTCTTTTAACACATGGCTATTGATAACAGATAGGCCAAAGGCATAGCTCATAGGCAGGGTTGTGATGGGTCGTTCTTTGTCGTCGAGTGATAAATACGTAGCAATAGCTGTAGCATTCTCCTCCAATGCTTCATAATTGATGCGAACAAATTTTGAACTACCTGTGCTTCCCGACGTGGTTAGGAGCACCGCCAGGTCTTGATGTAAGGCACAACTTTTTGTTCCAAGCTTTATTAAGGAGTAATCATACTTTGTAAAAACAGTTTGAAAATGGCCGAACTCATGCATACGGTGATTGGGCAACCAAATGTATTGAGGTTGATACAATTGAATTAACTCTGCAAGGAATCGTTCATCCATTTTTGAATCCAGTAGAGCAGGAACAACGTTGTTGGCAACAAAAGAAAGGTAGCCTATTAATGAGCCTGGTGTATTTTGAGTCAGGCAAAACACAAGGCAGCGATGTTGAATTACATGCGAAAGGGATATGGAGAAATCATTGATTTCACCATAGGTCACCTGTAATCCACTATCGGTGATAATGGCAACTTTATGCTTAACAGGTGAGGCTTTAAAGGGTAGCATGTTTCACTGTATGATTATATAATGGCTCTGTATTTTTGCCCGATGCTATGTGCTAATTGTTCTGGTAGTAATTTGTTTTGCTCGAGCATAAAACGGTACTCTCCAGCATCTTGAAATTTATCTTCAATGCCAAGTTTTAATAGCACAGCGTTATGTTTAACTGAACTCATGTGCTCGGCAATTGCTCCTCCGAGGCCTCCAATCTTGCCGTGCTCCTCTACTGATACGATTAACTTAGATGAACCCAATTCACGGTCAATTGTTGTTGTATCCAATGGCTTAATGGTATGCATATCAATTACGGTAACCGAAATTCCTTGTGTTTCAAGTATATCGGAAGCTTTTAACGCATTATATACCAGTGCACCTGTAGCAATAATTGTAATTGCTGTTCCTTGTCTAAGCGTTATTGCTTTTCCTATTTCAAAAGCGTAATTTTCCTTGTAAACGATGGGGTTATTCATTACTCCCGTGAGTCTTACATATACAGAACCATTCAAATTTGCAGCAGCCTCCAACGCTTTTACAAGTTCAGTGCAATCAGCCGGAGATAAAATGGTAATGCCCGGTATGGCTCTTATTACAGACATGTCTTGTGTGCCATAATGCGTAGGCCCAAACATGCCAGTTGCAAAGCCAGCACCAACTCCTATCAATTTCACATTTCTTTTCATGTACCCCAAAAAATGCCTTACCGGCTCGCATGCCCTTAACACGGAAAAATTGGCAAAAGAAACAGCAAATGGAATAAAATTTTCGTTCGCAAATGCAGCGGCCATTCCAACCATATTCTGTTCAGCAATACCTACATTAATCAGTTTATTCGGAAAGGTTTTTCCAAAACGTTCAAGGCCTGCAGTTTTAACCATATCGCCGGCAATCACAACTATTTTCTCATTTTCTTTGGCCAACTCTACCATTGTGCTACCGAAAGTTCCACTGGGTCCCAGCAAAGACCACATTCTGGAATTTCTAGAATTGATGGCTATCATAGCAGTGGCTCCTTTCCAATAATTTCTTGCATCGCTGCATCAAACATTTCTTTAGTAAGCTGCTTATGGTGCCATTCTTTGTTGTTTTCCATAAAAGAAACACCTTTTCCCTTTACCGTATGTGCCACGATTACTCGTGGGCCATTACCCTTTGGTGAATTAAGTGCAGAATAAAGTTGCGAAACATCATGACCATCAGAAACTGTAATTACCTCCCAACCGTAGCCTTTCCACATTTCAGTAAGTTGAATGTCTAAAACATCGCTGGAAGCACCATCAGACTGCATGGAGTTTAGGTCAATGATTGCGGTAAGGTTTGTTAATTTGAAATGCTGTGCCGACATCGCTGCTTCCCATACTGACCCTTCATTGCATTCACCATCTCCTAATAAAGCATATACATGGTACGGGGTTGCCGATTTGATAGAGGCCAGTGCCAACCCTACTGCATACGATAACCCCATGCCCAGGCTGCCATTTGCAAATTCTATCCCCCAATCCGGGTTGAATTTAGAAGTAGGCCCTAGCAATCCACCATTTTGATTGAAGGTAAAAAGTTGGTCTTCGGTGATTATTTTTGCAGCCTCCAGCGCTGCATATTGTGCTATTGTACCATGGCCCTTACTCAGTATAAACCGATCTCTTGCAGCCCAATTCTGTTGATCTGTTTTGGCGTACATAACTCCGCAGTAAACAACAGCCAGGATTTCAACTATTGATAAAGAACTTCCAGCATGAGCTCCATTTGAGCTGGCCATATAAGACAATTTCAAAGTATTGATGCGCATTCTATTGGCCGCAGTTTGGCATCTTGCTATCGCATTGTTTATGTTTTCTATTTCAATCATTTGTCTTTACGAATCACCTGGTTTGTTCTGCCCAACTTAGCTTTGCAAAAAGCACTACAGGATTATAATTTAAAATTCGATGCCATAATTGGTCAATATCTCACGTCCTTTTGCATAAGAGCTAAAGTCTATAATGTCCTCCATTTTCAGCATGATATCAAAAGCCTCTTCCAATGAGGCCATTAATCCCATGTGCCCCAACGAATCCCACGTGTCAATGCTTTGATAAGTTAACTCTTTAAGCTGATTTTTTTTCACGTTAAGAGACGTTATGAATGCCTGATCGTATTTAGCAGTATTAGTCATTTATTTAGTTTACACCTTGTTTGTACATACGTGAAAGATAAATGTTTTCAGGGGTGATAAGCGAATCATCCACAAGTTTCTTAAAGGTAAATTGTTCCCCTTTCCCAGTAAATACAAAGCCACTTTTTTTCAACTTGTTTATTTCTTTGACTTTAAGTGCGTTATTTTGGAAGCCAATGTATCGCACAAGGCAGGCTCCTTCACTTTTCAATGATCGAATAACTTTTCTTAAAAGGTAGTGTACCGTTTTCGAGCTTAATTTTTTATCAATCAACAACTGATCGATGAAAGCCACATTTTTATTGATGCTGCAAATTACCTGTGCTTTCATGATGCCTTCCTGGTCAATGAGTTGATATGATTTGTAACTAACCGGATATGGGTTTTCGGCTATTCTCCATTTTAGATAAGCATCATCCTGCAAAGAGAAATAGATTTCGTCCTGATAATCAATTCTTCGGAAGAGGTCTTCATTTTCATCCAGGTTAAAATTGATTTTGTAACTGCTTTTTCCACAAAAAACCAATATTCTTTTTAATGAATACAGGTATGCCCCTCCTGTAAGTATAGCTGTTCTAAGTTTCCCGAAAAAGGAAAGCCCTGCTTTTATGACTATTGTATGTTTAAATGCTTGAATCGGATTTAGAATAAGTACGGCATCGGTAGTTTTAAATGGGTTTTCATACCCAAGGCGTTTGTTGGTTGCTGGAAGATTGTTGAAGCCCCACAGAAACTCGAAACCATTTTTCTTGCAACTTTCATCCAGTAAAGAGGATAATTCTTTGAGAATATCGATGTTCTTATATTTGATGGAGGCCCTAAGGTCGATGAGCGTATCTTCCCCTTTTCCTGCAAGGAATCGTTGCCCGGTTGAAGAAGTCATTTTAAAAGGAATGACACATTGAATGCCAACTATTGCGGGTTCTTTTCCTTCTTCAACGTCAATGGCAATAGCGTATATCGCTTTTCCATTGGGGCGCTTAATAAATTCCCAACTGAAATCGTTGTAACTCCTTTCTGCTAACAATTTGTTTCGCTGAAGGTTATCGGGCCTGTTAAAAAAGTCGTTGACCGCTTCGTATTCCGAATCTTTTATCAATCGTATTTCCAGCGGCATTGGTAAGCGTTCGTTCGTTATCGATTAGCTATAATATATGCTTTACTGGTAGACGATACCATTATGGTTAGATGAACAATAAAGCAATGGAAAGGTTTAAAGTATGAATTAATGATTTTGATAAATTATTTTTCATCTAAAAATAAAAAAGAAAAATGGAAATGTTTGGCAAGATTACCAATTAAGGGGATTACATTAATAACTGTGGTACTCCATTGAATATTTGTAAAAAGGTACGATCAGAAAAAAAAACGTTTTTTCGGGGCATTTTGTTATCGTTTCCTCAGGGTTATAGCGCACGGAAAGAGCAAGGCAATATGTCATTCGAAAATACAACCACTACCTCTCTCTCCATCCCTCTGGTATTGCAATGTGACTCGCATCACTGACTAGAGGGAATAACTTCAATAGCTTTGTACCAACAACTCTCAACGCCATGAAAAAAGCCCTTTCCTCTTTGTTATCCTTTCTTGCACTTTACGCCATTGGTTTCGGCCAAAATGCATTTGACTACACCGTACAAATCACCCCCGTTAACATCACCAATTTACCAGGGCTTCATTCGTATGCTTTTGCTCAAAGTGGAGGAAAATGGCTCGTTGTTGGAGGACGTAAAGATGGCCTACATGCCCGACAACCTTTCAATGCATTTCCCGAATCGCAGAACAATACTGACCTGTATGTGATTGATGTGAATACCACTCAATTTTGGACTGCACCACTGAGTACACTCCCCAGTAGTATGCAAGAGCAATTGCAATCTACCAACATGAATTTTTACCAGGATGAAGACACATTGTATGTGATTGGAGGCTATGCATACTCCGCTACTGCCAACGACCACATTACCTTCCCTAACCTCACCACCATACAGGTGAGCGAGGTGATTGATGCGGTAGTAAACAACGCTCCTTTTGATAATTTCTTCCAGCAAATTTCCGACACCACATTTGCTGTTACCGGAGGGCAGTTGGGTAAAATAGGCAACACCTTTTACCTCGTTGGTGGCCAGCGTTTTGATGGCAGATACAACCCAATGGGCAATCCTACTTACACCCAATCATATACCCATCAAATCAGAAAGTTTACGATTGATAATAGTGGAGGGCAACTCAGCTTTGCAAACCTTACTGCCATTACAGACCCGGTACATTTAAGGCGTAGGGATTACAACCTTGTTCCACAAATTTTCCCGGATGGTACACCAGGGTATACCATCTCTTCGGGTGTTTTTCAATTGAATTTGGACCTTCCTTTCTTGTATCCGGTCGACATTACTGCCAACGGCTACTCTCCCATCACCAATTTCAATCAATACTTGAGCAACTACCACAGTGCAAAAGTGGGGTTATACGACAGTACTGCCAACAACATGCACACTTTATTTTTTGGAGGCATGAGTCAATACTATTATCAAAACGGCAACCTGGTGCAAGACAATTTGGTGCCCTTTGTAAAAACCATTAGTCGGGTATCTCGTAGGGCCGACAGCACCTTGCAAGAATTTCAATTGCCTGTTGAAATGCCTGGGTTAAAAGGAGCAGGAGCCGAGTTTATTCCCAATCATGCCCTGCCTCATTACAGCAATGAAGTTGTGAAACTGCATGCACTTGTTCAAGACACCACATTGCTGGGGCATATATATGGCGGTATATCAAGCTCTATGTTGAATCCTTTTAGCAGCAATCAAACCTCCAATACCAATGCCGACGATGCCATTTACGAGGTGTGGCTGATACGTAGTACTGGGGTAGGATCGCAAGAAATTGATGGTAAAAATCCCTTCCATTTCACCGCATACCCCAACCCTACCGAAGGACAGGTGCAGATCAGTTACGCACTGAACCAACCCGCCCTCGTAAGGTACTACATTGTTGATGCAAATGGTCGATTGATTGACGAAGGAGGACTTCCCGGTCAACAGACCGGCACCAACACTGCTACCCTATCTATTGCCCCTAAGGTATCGCCTCAACTGCTTTATATTACCCTGGTAGTTGACGGCAAGTACTTTGCCACACAAAAGGTCACCAAACGATAGTTGTAAAAGGTTCTTTTTGTTCTTCTGCTCATTATTCGGGCATCCAGCGTGGATGCACCCTTTCCGAATTCGTTGAAAATTCCACCAATTAAGCAATAGTTGCAACCGAATTTGCATTAGGGCAGCATCTCCCTTTAATGTGTCATAAGTTCGTGTTGTTCTCTATTAAAAACCTAAGACTATGAAACACATTATTGCAATTACATTATTTCTATTCACGCTGTCTCACACGTTTGGGCAGGAAGATGCATGCCTTTTCACTGAAGTGCTTGTGCCTACGCCTGGAACGGAAGCCGTGATAGAAGCAAAAAATGGCTACTCCCTTCCTACTGCCGGGGAGATTAGAATATTGGTGATTTACGCGGAAGTGAATTACGATGTTAACCCTCAACTGGACCGTTTCCCAAATGGCACTGCTGCCTGGCCTGTAGGGCAGCTTCCTACTTACAAAGACAACATGTTTGACTTGAATTGGACCGGAACTCCACAACAAAAGATGACCCGTTATTACGACGAATGTTCTTTTGGCAACTACCGGGTACTGGGCGATTACTTCAATGCCGTTATAACAGTTGATGAAAGTACGGTGGGCTCCGTAAGCTTTGGCGCTGTAGTTAACAATGCAGTGGCTCAAATTAATGCCATGGGCGTGCTAAACACCCATGGAGGCAGCACCTTTAGCGACCTCGACCATTGGCAGGAAAAAGGCATTGGACAACCTGGAGTAAATGCCCCTGATGCACCTCACATGTACGACCATGTTATGTTTATTGTACGGAACAATCATCAAAACTCTCCACTTTCAGGATATGCCAGCTCAGGCTCTTTTGGTACTCTATTGAGCTACCAGGCCAATACCCATTCTGTGTTTAATGGTGGCAAGAGCCATCCATTCAGCATTGTACGTCACGAATTTGATCACCTGTTGTTTGGCGGCAACGACTACCATAATGGTGGTTCGCACTCTGCTGGAGGAAGAACCTTTGTAGGCGATCAAGGAGGCTGGAGCATGCTGGGTGGCAGTTCTTCTTCCTTTCTCACCTGCAACGGGTGGGATCGCAATCGATTTGATTGGCGCGCTCCTGGAACAACATTCAACATCAGTACGTTTGATCAAAATAATGTAGAAGTCAATACCGATTTGGATGCCACCAACCCTGCCCACGCAGGCACCTATATTTTGCGCGACTTTGCCACCACCGGAGATGTACTACGCATCAAGCTGCCCTTTATTCCTGCTGGAGAAAAACAACAATACCTATGGGTAGAAAACCACCAGGGGAAAGACAACAACAACAGCGAATTCGATCAGTACTACTGGAATGCTACTCATCCCTGTACTGAAACGCCTGAGCCGGGTTTATTTATGTACATACAAGCGGGAAAAGAAAACAAAATCGGAGGCATCTACAACAGCCAACGTGGCCATTACATCCGACACTTATCGGCAGATGGTATGTACGAAATAGCATTTGAAAACGATTCTGTTATCAACCCCGGCTGTGTTGTAGGCGGTGCTAAAATCCCGGCTTTTGAGAAAAAAGCCGCTAACCCTTTAACTGGGTGGCAAGACCAGGAACAACCTGCTTACGATTTAGACAACGACAACGTGCTTGAAAAAGGAGATCAACGCTACTTTTTTACCGAGAAAATTGGCAACATTTACGAACACGATCTTCCTGTGTTTGGGCAAAAAAGACACTCCTACAACCTGGGCAGTGGTAAGCACATGGTTGGTGTTGGCACCAACCCCTCTTCCAACTCCATGGTAAACCAGGAGCACTACACCAATGGCAACCTTGCTAGCAATACCGACAACAGGGCTGTTCGAATAAACGGCATCTCCATAGAAATTGTAAACGAGATGGCTAACGGCAGCATTGAGGTAAAAGTTAAATTCGATCAAACCGACATCAATAATAATGTACGATGGGCGGCCAACGACATTCAACTGCCTCCTGTTGCTGGTAGCAATGGGTACTCACTCAACCTTACACAAGGAAACGCCCTTGTGCTGGTACAAGGCCATGTTCCTACCAGGGTAAACAACCCCATTACCATTAATGGTGAAAGGCTGTTTACCGACCCTACCCATTTCACCGTACAAACAGGAGCCAACATGAATGTGGAAAGCAATGCTACCTTAGGCATTGCAGAAAACAGCACCATGACACTGCAAAGTGGTAGCAAGCTGGAAATACAAAGTGGGGGCACGCTACTCATCTATCAGGGAGAGCTGATTGTAGAAGATGGCGCTGAACTGATTTTACACGATGGTGCTAAACTCATTGTTGACTTAGAAGGCAAGCTTACCATCAACAACACTACTGTAGGCACCGGACTTATTGTAGGCGACAATACAGTAACCAACAACCAGGCAGAAGTGCAGGTAATTGGTACGTTGGAGTTTGCTCCCAATGCCATTTGGGATCACCGCAACTCGGGCTTCTACAACTTCTTTGGCAACCATGTGCTCAACCTCCCTGCTTCGGTTCCTGTAAAAATTAAAGGACTGGGTAAAACGGTGAAACATTTAGAATTGCAAAGTGGTGCAGTACTCCACTTCAATGGCAACCTTATTGAATGGTCGGATGCCCTGGTACATTACGGTTTTAACTCCTCTGTACAAATGTACAACCAAGCCAGCTTTAGGGGCACTAATGTCGCATTCAACGGGCAGCTTTCGAGCAGCCCTGCAAGCATAGCGCTCGACATTGAAAATCCATTGTTGTTGGTGGTGCTTCAATGCGATTTACAATATTTCAATCGTGCAATAAGTGTTCGTAATGCAGAACCCAGCCTTTTGTTACTGGCCAATACCTATAACAACAACAACACATCGGTTTATGTAAACAATGTAAAAAAGGCACAAATTGCTGGCAGTACCTTATCGGGGAACCTCAATGGGGTACATGCAGTTAATAGTGGTATTATTCGCGTTACCAACAGCGAAATCATCGGCTTCCAAAACGGAGCACAATTGGATGCTGTAGTAGGTGCATATTTTGTAAACTCCAAGTTGCACTACAATACCACTGGTATTTCGGGCAACGATGCGTTGGTATTCTTACGCTCGGGCACCGAGGTAGATCAAAATACCGTTGGTGTTGAATTGTTTGGTCGATACGATTACAACCTGGCCAACTATACCTCCATGCTTACTGTGGGCGACATCGCCTGTGCATCAATCTTTAGCAATGGTGTTGGAGTGCATGGCCACGATGTAATTTTAAACATCGATGCCGAACAACATGCCATTGACCGGGGTAGTCCTAACTCGGTTTTCCCCAATCGCTTTAACGACAACCTCACTTATGCCTTCGATGTTTGCTACACTGATGTATCGGTAGCACCTACACAAATCAATGCGTTGGGCAACTTTTGGGGCACGCCTTCAGGTACGCTTACCTCTAACGATTACCGCATCAAAACCAATACCGATTGTATTGCCAAACCCAACCATGGCAACAACATTCCATTGGTAATGACCAGCTACTCTACATGCATTGCTACCAACTCGTGTACCGATTGCGTTACCGCTCCAGGTACCAACACCCCCGGTGGTGGCAATGGGCAACCTTCGCATGTAGCCCTTAACGTTAGAAATGCATTTCAAAATGCCAATGCCCCTTTTCAGGTGGAAGACAAGGTACTTACGCGATTAGGGTTTAGCGATATTTCGGATGTAGGATTGGTAAAAGATACTACCGACGGTTCGTGGAATGCCATCTCGATCGACAATGAAGTGCTGGCTGTTGAAACGGAAAGTGTGCACCGCATACAAGTATCAAAAGCCATTAAAGCAGCCAGTAATGGCAATAGAAGCCATCATGTTTCAAAAAATATCTTCACCAACCCAGGCACCAATAACGATCAAGCATCGTCTTTCAGTCTCTACCCTAACCCAGCCCATCGGATGGTGAATATCAATGTAGAAGATGATCAATTATACACCTATCGCATTCTCAATGTACTGGGTGCTGTAATGGATGCCGGAACTTTTACCCGATCTACTCAAATTAACACTACAGAACTCGATGGCGTTTACATGATTGAATTGGTGGGCACCAATGGGGTGAAACATACCCAAACGTTTGTGGTGAATCAATAATCACCACTTTCATTCCCTTAAAAGGCAGCATCGCAAGGTGCTGCTTTTTTTGTTTCATGCCTTTGTACAAGACGGTTGCATTACCGTTAACACTATTACCATAGTTGTTTTTGATGCTGGAAGAAACTGTTTTGATCGAAAACGAAACTGTTTTGCACTCAAACAAAACTGTTTTGTACCCAAACGAAACTGTTTTGTACTTAAACGAAACTGTTTTGCACTCAAACGAAACTGTTTTGTACCCAAACGAAACTGTTTTGCACTCAAACGAAACTGTTTTGCACTCAAACGAAACTGTTTTGTACCCAAACGAAACTGTTTTGCACTCAAACGAAACTGTTTTGCACTCAAACGAAACTGTTTACGACATCACAGACTTTAAATCATAATAACACACCATCCCTCTACAGCAAAGGGATTTAGCAAAAAAAACAGATGAAAAACACTCTTAGCTTCTCAATAATAACCCGTAGTAGCTCCTTATTTTTGTCCCGTTGCCTGCTCAAAAGCAGCGGTTCCCCCCACTACCGGCAAGGTAAGGGTAGTGCCTGCCAAATCGATGGTGAGTTCAGTACCTGGTTTTGGCCATAAAGTAAAATCACGATCGCTAGAGAACACCATCAATCCTATTTGTTGTCCTTTTGCAATGATTTGATCGTCGGGCATTAAATCGAAGGTTACTTCGTAAAACTGTCCTGGTGTAAGGGGTTCGCCTTTGGTAAGGGAACTGTGGTTTTGAGGGTCGGCCCAACCGCGTGTAATAATGTTGTCGGTTATTTTGGTTTTTCTGCCTTCGTTCCAGGGCAACGATACCAGCCATACCGAAAGGTTGGCCGCAGGCTTATTGCATGCCAGCTTAACCGTAACCTTAGGCACCCCCGAAAGGTGCAATGCTTCTTTCAATACTGGTGTGGTATAAATCAATCGATGGTTTGTCGACTCGGCTTGTGCCAGCACTTTACCAGAGAACGAAAAGTTGTCTACCAGCGTTTCTTTGCCCGTAGTAGCTTTAGTGCTTAATGTTCCGTGCGCAGGTGCTCCAGGGGCTGGGTACAACATTACTGGTGCCGCATCGGGGTTGGGATAATCTTTGTACGAAGTGGGTTCTTTATCTCTTTCGCGCACCACCCATGCTTTGGGGTCGTTCTCTACCCCATTTTCTACCCCGTGAAGGTAGCGGGTAAACCATCTATTCATCAGTGTGATGGGTGGTGGCCCTCCATGTCCTTTTTGGTGGTAGTAAATTTGAACCGGCAATCCTTTAGCGCGAGCCGCATCATAAATCCGGTAGCTGTGCTCTGGCATTACGTTCCAATCGTTAAAACCGTGCGACATTAATAGGGCAGCCTTCATGCCATCCATGTGGTTCAGGTAATCGCGTTTGGCCCAAAAGTCGTTGTAATCGCCTGTTCTTCGGTCCATGCCATTTTTCATCTCCGTATCGCGTACAGTTTTGTTGTTGTAAGGTCGTTTGGCCTCATCGCCACTGTGGATGAAGTCGTACAATACATCAATGTCTTCGCCCAGGTAACCTCCGGGATGACGCACCAACCCATTGGCACGGTAGTAATGATAGTATGAAGTATTGGGCGCAATAGGAATGATGGCTTCCAGCCCTTCTACTCCTGTGGTAGCTGCTGCCAATGGCAATGTTCCATTATACGAGGTGCCCGTCATGCCTACTTTGCCTGTGCTCCAAAATGCTTCTACTTTTTCGCCTCCTTCGCGCTCGGTATAGCCGGAAATACGGCCACACAACCAATCAATCACGGCTTTGGGCGCCAACGATTCGTTTTCGCCTCCTACCGTTGGAGCACCGTCCGACAACCCTGTTCCAGGCGATGAAGAGTGCACCACAATGTATCCGCGTGGCACCCATTTTTGGAGGTGTGAATTAGAGATGATGGGCCTTTTACCCAAACGTACTACCGGAGGGTGTACGCGTTCTCCAGCCATTTCCCCCAATTCGTGTTTTACATCCCACATGGCGCCATCTACATCGGGGGCTACACCAGCAAAGTAAGGGCTGGTTACATAAATAACCGGAAGCTTTAACCCTTCTGTTTTGGTTTGCTGTGGCCGGGTAACCGATACGTGCATCCTGTCGGGTTTATCGTCGCCATCGGTATCAAATTCGGTTTCCACCCAAAGGTCGTGCCTGATCCATTGCTCCGAATCTTTAAACGCATCTACTATTTGTGCTTCCCCATCCTTAAAAACGGGCACTGCTTTTTGAGCTGGCTTCTTGCCTTTCTTGCCTTTTTTTTGGGCGTATCCCGCAGTAGCGGCAAACAATAACAGCACACAAAGGTGCCAATTGATGATGTTTTTCATGGACAATGAAATAAGGTCTGTTATTTACTCTTTATACTTTACCGTTACCTTGCTGTTGGCTACGGAAAAGAAAATGATGGTATGGGCATCTACTGGCTTTCCTTTAAGCGTAGCAGGAATCCATTTCCCCATCGATTTGATGCAGGTTTTCACCATCTCTTCTTCAATGGGCCATTTGTTTTTGTTCACAATGCGGAAGTCGCCAGGATTGCCATTGCAATCAACCGTTAACGCCATAATAACACGTTGTATGGGCTGCTCCTTAGGCACATGAAAACGCAGGTTTACATCAAACCACTGCTGCAAGCTATCTTGTCCTTTGGGCCATTTGGGAGGGGTAGTAGCCACTAAAGGCTTTTTCTTGTATTCGCGTGTTAGCATATGGTGATCTAACGTATACACTTTTGCCTCGTTGCACAACTTGTACTCATCGTTTTGTGCATTTGCGGTCCAACTTCCCAAAAAAATAATTCCCAAAAACAATATCCTTTTCATGTACTTTTGCGTTAAAATGAATAGAGCATTAAAGATACTATTTTAATTTCAACGTATGCATCACATTGAGCCATACTACAACTGGAGAAACCTGTACGTGGCAAGCGAGGACGAGAATTCACCGTTTTTCGGACGGGAATACAGCGAGTTTAGTTTTACCGACAAAATTTACAACTATTACATCCACCCACAGTGGGACAATATGGGGTCGCCTACCCTCTTCATAAAAATTTTATATGCCGATTACGACGAAGGGTATGCCATCATTGAAATGATAGGCGAATGGAACGACTGCATCAACAACGACATCATGACGTTGAAGCGCGATATTGTGGAAGATATGATGTATGCTGGCATCAGCAAATTCATTTTGATTGGCGAAAATGTGCTCAACTTCCACCCTTCTGACGATTGCTATTACGAAGAGTGGTGGGAAGAGGTAGAAGATCAGGATGGTTGGATTGCAACACTCAATTTTCGCGAACATGTAAAAGAAGAGTTTGAAGCGGTAAACATCGACTATTACTTTGTAATGGGGGGCGATTTAAATGAGATGGAATGGCGCACTTACCGGCCCATTCAGCTTTTTCAAAAAATTGAGGGGTACGTACAAAAACGCCTTGGTGCTCCGGCCTAGCTTTTCAATAAACGCACTACCTTTTTATCGATCGGAAAGGTAAGGTCATCTTCCGTTAATGCAGCCAGTTTCACCCATCGAAAAGCCTGCGCATCTTCCACAGCATCGAATGCAAATGCTTGCGTTGTCACTGCAAACCGCGCTGGTGCTTTTAAGGCCACTTTGTAGTAAATCATCAACACCTGATCGTTGGGGTTAAAAGCCGACTGCTGGAAAAAATCGGTGGTATAAAAGTGTTCCAACACTTCCACCTCCTGTCCTAACTCTTCAATGGCTTCGCGCTCAATGCATTGTACCGTACCTTCGCCAAACTCCAATCCACCACCAGGAAATTTGGTAAAATGCCTCCCAAAACGGTACTCATCACTCAACAGTATTTCTTGCTGTTGGTTGATCAACAACCCACATACCCTTACATTGAATCGTTTCATGGTTTAGTTGCTCTTGTCATTTCACGTTTTCCTGGAGGCCCTTCCAATGCTTCCAGCTCAAACCCTACCGCTTTCAATGTGCGTTTCACCACACCTTTAGCGCAGTAGGTTACCAATACTCCTTCGGATGCCATGGTGGCATAAACCCGCTCAAACACTTCGTGGGTCCAACATTCTGGCTGCACCCTGGGGCCAAAAGCATCGAAATACACCAGGTCGAACAGGTGCGCAAACGATGCCGTTTGAATTTGATCGTGTAGCTTCAACAACTGAAATTTTTCGTTGATGGCAACTGGCGTGTTCCAGCTACTGGTATGCATTTGTTGGAATACATTTTGAAGTGCACCGGCCTTGAGCAGCTCCAGGTAATTGAGTTGATTGACCAGCTCCAATGCCAATGGAAAAGCCTCGAGCCCTGTATAATCGATGACTTGTGATTGATCTTTTTGATGCTGATAGGTGATGAATGCGTTGAGCCCTGTGCCAAAGCCCATCTCCAAAATACGGATATGCTGTAGCCGTTGTTTCACATGTTCCAACCCTGCCTGAATAAACACATGTTTGGCTTCTTGAATGGCTCCATGAGTAGAATGGTAGTGTTCATCTAATTGTTGATGATACAAGGTATGCGAACCGTCGGAAGTAGTGATGATATGGCGGTGATCGTTCACCTTGCAAAGGTAAGAAAATGGATGATGGAAAGGGAAAACAGCGAGTGGCTGAGTGATTGCCGCAACGCAGTGCAAGCAAGAATATCGAAGTTCGAGCGAATGAAGAGCATAGTGGCCTGCCCTGTGTAGCAAATACTCCTTATCTTTGCATCATGCTAAAAAGAACAGGGGTTTTCCTATTATTCATACTCATGCTGAGCACCGCTCAGGCGCAAGACCCTACTTTTTCGCAATTCATGTTCAACCCCTTGTACTACAACCCTGCCTATGCCGGGTCAGACTCCACCATGGTACGCTCTACAGTGGTGTATCGCAACCAGTGGACCAATTTTGCTTTCAACCCGGTGAATGGTGTTTTTGCCATCGACGGACGGTTTGAAGGAATAGGTGGCCTTGGGCTTACCGCTGCTGCCGGACGGGAAGGCTCGTTGAATACCTTACAAGTAAAGGTGGCCTATGCCAATCATTTGGAGTTAGGCAATGGCGAATTGCGTGCAGGAGTTGACCTGGGGTTGCACAACAAAAACCTGCCCAATGCTACGCCAGCCGCAGCCCCCAACGACAATAGCTCTACCACCGTATCGAACTTCGATATGAGTGCCGGAGTATACTACCACACCAGCACCGTGCAATTGGGAGCTTCCTCTACGCATGTGGTTGAACCTGCCTTTGATTTTGGGAACAACGGTTCTATTAACACCGAACGGCAATATTTCTTTACACTGGGATTCAACATTGAAGCCAATGACCAAACCACAGTGGCTCCCATCATTTTTACCAAAACATCGGCCTCCAATACCGAAATACAAGCCGGTAGCAATTTTATATTGAACCAAAAATTGATTCTTGGTGGTTTTTACCGCATGGGCAATAGCAGCGATTTCGACGAATCGGCCAACGATGGTTCGGAAGATGAGCTGGTGGGCAAGTCCATCAACATCATTGCCGGATTCATTGCCAGCAACTTCCAAATTACCTATTCGTTTGATCGTTCGATTGTTGATGTGAATGGTGTGGCACTTGGCCCCTCTCACGAATTACGGCTCACCTATCATTTCATTAAAGGGTAGTGGTAACATTACCATAATATTCGTCGAAAAGTTTCTTTCAACGTTGCATAAAGCCCTATTTTTGCATTTCTAAATTGCGCCTAAGACATGAAAAATTTGATGATTGCCTTTGTTGCTGCTTTAACCGTCCAGTTAAGTCACGCACAACAATGGGTAGAGCTGATGGAAAACCCCGATGCCAATTTCTATGATGTGCAACAATCCTTTAACAGCCATTGGCAGGGACGTGGATACGAACGCGGCCAGGGGTGGAAGCAATACAAACGTTGGGAGCACTTTATGGAGCCCCGCGTATATCCTACCGGAAAGCGCTTTAGCCCTACCAAAGTAGCGGATGAATTCAATCGCTTTATGGCACGGTACCGTGGCCAAAGCAATAACCGATCTACTGGCAACTGGAGCCCCCTCGGGCCTGCTACATGGCAAAGTGTATCGTACAACCCAGGCAATGGCAGGATAAATGTAGTAGTAGTAGACCCTACCAATAGCAGTACCCTTTACGCTGGCACCCCGTCAGGAGGCTTATGGAAATCGGTAGATGATGGTGCTACATGGCTCCCCTTATCAGATCAACTGGAAACCATGGGCATGTCGGCCATTGCCATTGATCATACCAATCCCGATGTTATTTATGTAGGTACTGGCGACCGCGATGGAAGCTCAAGCTATAGTATAGGAGTGGTAAAATCAACTGATGGTGGTAATACCTGGAACTCCACTGGATTGGAGTGGAGCACTTCGGCCAACCGCCAATGTCATAAAATGCTAATGCACCCCACCAATAACAATGTGCTGTGGGTAGCTACCAATAATGGGTTGTATAAAACTAGTGATGCTGGCGATTCGTGGCAACATGTATTGAATGGTTCGATCCGCGACATTGAGCTCAACACGAGCAACCCCGACGAAATGTATGCCAGCTCCGATGCATTCTTTAAATCTATTGATGGCGGTGAAAACTTTACGAGCTTCGCAGCAGGGCTACCTAATCCAAGCGATGTTAACCGCATGGAAATTGCCGTAACTCCTGCCGATGAAAACATTATTTATGCCCTGGTAGGCAATCAAGTTGATGCCAGTTTTCTGGGCATCTATCGTTCTACCGATGGGGGCACTACTTTTGCATTACGCGCCGATAGCCCCAACATGTTTAGCTACCCCGAAGATGGTAGCGGATCGGGAGGACAAAGTTGGTACGACATTGCCCTGGCGGTTTCCCCCACCAACCCCAACACGGTATTGCTGGGAGGCATTAACGTATGGAAATCTACCAACGGTGGTGCCAGTTGGAACATCAACACCCATTGGGTATATCCAGCCAATGTAGGGTATGTACATGCCGACATTCACACCTTAGAATATTATGGCAATCGCTTGTATTGCGGTAGCGATGGGGGGCTGTTTCGCTCCGCTAACCATGGGCTGGTATGGAGCGACCTTTCGGAAGGATTGGAAATTACCCAGTTTTATCGCTTTGGAGGTACGCAGCAAGATGCTGGCGTACTCATTGGCGGAACACAAGACAATGGCAGTAACTTATTGGATGCCGGTACGTGGTTGCATGTATATGGTGCTGATGGCATGGAAGCAGCCATCGACCCCACCAATACCAATGTGATGTATTCCAGTTCTCAAAATGGTGGTTTACGCAAATCTACCAACCGTGGGCAAAGCTTTTCTGGCATTACAGGCACCATCAATGAAAATGGTGCATGGGTAACCCCTTTTCTGTTAGACCCCAACGACAACAACACCATTTATGCCGGGTTTCTGAATGTATGGAAATCCACCAATGGGGGCAATAGCTTCAATCCTATTTCCAGCTGGGGAAACAGCTCATTGCGCTCGTTGACTGTAGCACCTTCTAATTCCGATTATATTTATGCGGCCACCTATAGCACCATGCGCATGACCAGTGATGGTGGCCTTAACTGGAGCATTGTAAGCAACAATTTTCCCAATGCATCCATCTCCTACATCACCGTACATCCCAACGACCCGGAAATTGTATGGGTCACATTTTCTGGTTTCGAGGATGGCGAAAAAATATACGTTACTACTGATGGTGGAAACAACTGGACCAATTACACCGACAACCTCCCCAACATTCCAGTAAACTGTGTTACCCACCAGGATGGAAGCAATGGTGGGCTATACGTAGGTACAGATATGGGTATTTATTACCGCGACAGCAGTTTGGCAGGTTGGCAACCGTTTATGGATAACCTGCCCAAGGTACAAGTCAATGAATTTGAAATCCATTATGGGTCGGGGAAAATTAGAGCAGCCACTTTTGGTCGCGGCATTTGGGAATCGGATGTGTATACCCCTCCTACTACTCCACCCATTGCACAATTTACATCCAGCAACACCACCATATGTCCTGGACAGGAAGTACGGTTTTATGATCAGTCTATTGATCATGCCCCAGGGTGGACCTGGTATTTTCCTGGAGGCACCCCTGCTACCTCCACCGACCAAAACCCTACAGTAATTTATCCTACAGTGGGCACTTACGATGCTTCACTGGTAGTGACCAATGCCAATGGCAGCGACTCCATTACCCAAACATTATACATCACAGTGGCATCGCCTGCTACCATTCCATTGGCCATACAAGAAGGGTTTGAAAATGCTACCTTCCCCCCAATAGATTGGAAAGTAGAAAACCCCGACAACAACAACACCTGGCAGCGCAATGCATTCGCTGGTGCTTTCGGTACTAGCAGCGCCTCCATGGTTATCGATAATTTTAATAACGGTACACAAGGGCAAATCGATCAATTGATTAGCCCGGCAATGGACCTGTCAGACACTACCCGTACCTATGTACGACTGTCGTTTGATGTAGCTTATGCCAAGTCCAGCCCCTTCTACTCCGATACGTTAAGCATCTATTACACCTTAGATTGTGGGCAAACGAAAACGAAGGTTTGGGAAGGTTATGGGTTTGGATTAACCACTGTTTCCATCGATCCCAATTACTTTAGTCCCGACACCAACGAATGGCGAAACGAACGAGTAAACCTCGACACCCTTATTGGTGAGGCATCTGTTCAAATTATCATAGAAAATGCTTCGGGGTGGGGCAATACTATGTACCTCGATAACCTCAACCTCTACGATGATTTTACCGACCATGTTGCCAGTTGGAAAGAACCAGAGGATTTACAGGCCTTTCCCAACCCGTTTAACGATCGGTTTACGCTCGTATTTGAGCACCACGAAGCCGGAGCGGTAGAAATATACAATGCGGTAGGACAACAAGTGCAATCGCAACAGTATAGCGCCAACACATCAAAAATGGAAGTAGATATGGCCGGCCAACCCAACGGATTGTACGTGGTTAGGGTAAACACTAAAAGTGGTGTATATACCACAAAGCTCATCAAGCGATAGGCCAAAACACAGCTAAAAATAAGGTTATACCACCACCCATGTGCATAAGTAGTAAAGGCACATGGGTGGCATGGTGCCTTTTTATTCCCTAACTTTGCAATATGATTAGGACTTATATTCCATTGCTTCTCCTCACCCTAACGTTATTCGCTTGTAAAGACGACGATCCGGAAAACGATCCGAATGCGCCTTGTACTTACAACAATTCAGTAGTTACCAATGCCGATACTTCTACGCAAAACGATGTATTGATTCCGTTGAAGGTGGGCAACTTTTGGGTGTATGCCGATACGCTATGGGACAGCAATGCTAACATCATAGCCACCATGATTGATACCAATACCATTACCCGGTCGCTGTTTATTCAAAGCGACTTGTGGTGGGAGTATGATGCGCAAGGCCCTTCGCAACACATTTCGGGCAATAACTTATTCGCTTTATCAGGCAACGGACAAACTGGTGATTGTAAGGTAAAGCAATTGTCGTTTTACGTTCCGGGTACTATGAGCGATACCATTTTACAAAACATCATTGTTGATGGTGAAATTGCTACATCGTATTGGCTGTATCATGTACCCGATACCATCGTTACTGCAGCAGGTACTTTTACCAATTTGGTGGTAAAAGAAGATGAGGCGCACAATAAGGTGTGGTTTCAGGAAGATATTGGGGTAGTGCAATTGGAGCAAAGCAACCGCAAGCGCATCTTAATTGACTATCACTTTAACAACTAAATGCCTTTCATGCGCTCCCACATGGGGGTAAAATCTAAATCGCCGGTAAACCGTTTGGGATAAATGTTGATGATACGCTGCTCGCCACTGCCCAAAATGTCTATTTGATACGCAAATACTGCCTGTAATGTAGTGTTGTTAAACCCTGCAATGCCAAAGCGTAAATCGTGGAATTGCACCCCTTCTTTGGTTTTGGTTAGGGCATAAAATCCTTTGGAAATAAAGATGAGCTTTTGAATGTCTTCATGCTCTCTAATGTGGTATTTATCTAACAAGTGTAGGTTTCGTTCAAAGCGTTCGAATCGGATGTTTTCATGGCTATCTAACAACGAGTAATAACCCACATATACTTCTTTTTCAGTCACCGCATTGGCGGTCCATAAAATGGTACTGAAAGGCATGGGCTTGGTATCGTAATGTTTAGGCGAAATTTGCTGTTGGCTCAATGCCTTATCAAATACCCCTATGGCTGTAAATTTTGCTATTAACGAAAACACCAGGTACAACGAGCTAATGGTAAGGCCAATGTAATTCAATCGTCGTCGCATACGCGTATCGCGTCTTTTAAACATCGACCAAACCACAAAGATTAGAAACGGCAGTGTGTACAAAGGATCAACCACAAAGATGTTGTTAAGTGCCACCCGGTAATCGAATGGCCAAAACAGTTGGGTGCCCCACGTGGTAAAGCAATCCAACAACGGATGGGTCAACAATCCTAGAAAAGCCAGCTTTACCCAGTCTTTATAAGTAGCAGCTGATTTTTTATGAATTTTATGAATGATCCATGCCAGCACCGGGGCACATAAAATGCTAAAAGCAATGGAATGGGAAAAACCGCGATGAATAAGCAAGTTATCTACTTCCGAGAAGAACCGTCCAACAAACACATCCAAATCGGGAATGGTACCAGCTATGGCCCCCCAAAGTATGGCTTTGTTCCCTACTTTCTTTCCCAGTACTGCCTCACCAACCGAAGCACCCAATACAATTTGGGTGAGCGAATCCATTTACTTGCTTAAGATCTTAAATTCTGTTCTACGATTTTCCTGACGGCCCTCGGCAGTTTTGTTGGAAGCAATGGGTTGTTTTTCACCATAGCCTTTATACTCTAACCTACCACCGGCAATGCCATTTTTAGTGAGGTACTCTACCACCGTTTTGGCGCGATTGTGCGACAGTGTTTCATTGTGTTCGTCGGAGCCCTGGCTATCGGTATGTCCCGAAATTTCAATGCGAATGGTAGGGTTGTCTTTCAGCAACTTGGTTAAGCGTTCCAACTCATTGGTAGAGGCTTTACGCAAACTGTACTTATCGGTGTCGAAAAAGATGTTCCGCAACACAATGGTATTGCCCACTTCTATTTGTTTCAGGTCGATGTTCTTTTCGTATTCGCGATACCCGGCAGAATCGGGAATGTTGAAGTTCTCGGAGTGGAACAGGTAACCATCTGCTTTTACTGCAATGCCATAGTTTTTACCCGCTGGCAGCGATACCAGGTACTTTCCTGATTTAGCATCCGACTTAAATCCACTCACCAATGCATTTTTATCGTTATCAATCAATTCAATCTTCGCCTCAATGGGTTCCAATGTCTTCGCATTGCGAATCATCCCTTTCAAAATAGCTAACCTGCTGGCACGCACCTCCACTTTAGGTTCCATAGCTTTTTCTTTTACCGGTTGTGCCAGGCTCGCCATGAGGTTGTCTTCGTTGTTCATTAACGGTTGCTTTTCAGGGCCGAGGAAAGTCACCAGGTAAAGGTCTTTCTCTCCTACTCCATCTTTTCTAAAAGAAGAGTAATAACCATGCCGACCACTGGCCGATACTACAAAGTGTACATCGTCGTCGGGAGTATTGATGGGGTAACCTATGTTGATAGGCTTGGTCCATTTCCCTTCCTTAAACTTGGTATAAAAAATATCGTACCCTCCCATGGTTTCATGGCCTTTAGAGGCAAAGTACATGGTTTGTCCGTCGGGGTGAATAAATACACCAGCTTCATCGTACTTGGTGTTGATGGCCGGTCCAATGTTTTCGCCCGGGCCCCATTTTTCTTTTTCTTCATCCCATGTACTGATGTATACATCTCTACCTCCAAAACCTCCGGGCTTATCGGTTACAAAGTACAGTTGTTTGCCGTCGTACGATAAACATGCAGTAGATTCGTGATAATCGGTATTGATGTTTTTACCCAATGCTTCGGGCTTGGTCCAGATGCCGTTTTCTAATTTCGACACATAAATGTCGCCCCCTTTTTTGCGTCCGTAAAAAATGTAAAGGGTTTGTCCATCGGGCGATAGTCCTGCGGTAGCGTCGTGGTTTTCGCTGTTAATGGGCTTACCAATGTTTTTCGACGCTTCCCACTTGCCATCTTTCTTGGTAGCGAGGTAGATGTCTTCAAAGTATTTAGAATCGCCCTCATCAATGCCTTCTCCTACCGTATTGTCTCTACGGGCGGTAAACATGATCACCGATTCGTCGGCCGTAATCAATGGACTATATTCTGCATATTTGGAATTGACCTCAGGGCCGAGGTTATCGATCCATACCCGTTCAGGCTTTTGCATCAATCGCTTTCCTGTTTTGCATTCTTCTATTTTCTTATTCACCAAAAAGATTTCATCAATGTCATCTTTTTGGCTCAACGTTTTGCGGTACAATTCAAATTCGTATACCGCCTTGTCCCATTCGTAATTGAGGTGATAGCCTTGTGCAATGCAAAAGTGAATGGTACGATGCACAGTAGGGTTTAGCTTATAAGCTTTCAAGAAATATTCTTGTGCTTTGTATTTCGAAACCGAGTTGAGGTAGCAATTGCCCAGCTTAAAGTTAAGCATGGCACTGTTGGGATTAAATTTGTAGGCTTTTTCATAATGAGGAATCGCCAATACGTATCGCCACGGGCCTTCTTCCCAATATTCGTCGCCCGCCTTAATCTCTTTCATGGCTTCTTTAAATTCCTGCTTGCGGTCTTTAAAATTGTCTTTTTCGAACTCCACGTTTTGTGCAAAACCGCTGCTTACAAAAGCACCCATAATTGCACCGATGATGATGGTTTTTAACTTGCTCATAGTGCTAGAAATTACAGGTGTTATCGTGATAGGTTTTTGCCGTTTTTATACCCAATTCAGTGGCCTTGTTCCAATCGGAGCAGGCATCGTCTAACAGGCGTTTCATTTCTTTGGCAATGCCCCTGTTCAGGTAAGCAAATCCGTAGTTAGGATCGAGTTGAATGGCCTTGTCGCAATCGGCAATAGCCTTGTCCCACTCTTCCATTTTAATGTATGCCGCTGCGCGGTTATTGTAGGCATAGGCATAATCCGATTTCAACTCAATGGCTTTGTTAAAATCGGCAATGGCTTCCTGGTATTTCTTTTGTTCTACATAGGCACTGCCACGGTTGTTATAGGCCAAATAATAATCGGGCTTTAACCGAATGGCCTGTGTGTATTCCAATACTGCTCCAGCATAATCGCCTTCGTTGCGTTTGGCAGAACCAAGGTTGTTGAACGAAAAGGTTAATGATGGGTTGTTCTTGATGGCCTTTTCATAATCTTTAATGGCTCCTTTGTTATCGCCCAGCTTGCGCTTAGAGCTGGCCCGATCGTTATAGGCATAGGCATGCTTAGGATCGATAACCAGGGCAGCAGAAAAGTCGCCTTTTGCTCCTTCATAATCTTCTTCCAGAAATTTAATGACTCCCCGGTTGTAATAGTACCGTGCATCTTTATTGTTTTTAGCAATGGCGTCGGTGTAGTATTGCTTAGCACCTGCCTTATCGCCTTCATCGTATTTTATCTTTGCCATTTGATAATAGGCATTGTCGGCCTCAGGGTTGACTTCCAATACTTTCTGAAAATCGGTCATGGCATCGGCATAGGTTTTCTTTTCGTATTTCACCAGGCCTCTGTTAAACAAGGCTTTCTCGAAATTAGGGGTAATGGCCAGTGCTGAGTCGAAGTGGATAATGGCCTGGTCGTACTGTTTGGTTTCGTATGCCGTAATGCCCTTGTTGTATTGTATTTCCGACTCGGGATCGATGTAGGTGATGGAGTCTAATGCTGCCAGCGAGTCGATTTTAGCAATAATAAGGGAATCCTTATTTTGAGCATATCCCATGAAAGAGAATAGCCAAAGTAAGGTGGTGATGGTTAGGATTCGCTTCATATTGTTGAACAGGTTTTTGAAAAGGAAATATACGCATTTTTGAATTAATAGGATTCATGTTTAATAATGATCTCTTTAGCGAATAAATTTCACATTTCTCGTTAAATATCACTACTTTCACGTCCCCATAAAAAAAATGATCATGGCCAAAAAACGAGTTTTCACCACCAAGTCTCTTAACTTTTTAGAACGCTATATTAACAACCCATCCCCCACTGGCTTCGAAGCTGAAGGCCAAAAACTTTGGTTGGAATATTTGAAACCATACATCGACGATTACTTTGTTGACACTTATGGTTCGGCAGTTGGGGTAATTAACCCCAAGGCAAAATACAAGGTGGTGATTGAAGCACATGCCGATGAAATCTCGTGGTTTGTACATTACATCAGCAAGGAAGGGTTTATATACTTGCGAAGAAATGGTGGTTCCGACCATCAAATTGCTCCTTCGAAACGCGTAAACATCCATACGCCAGGGGGCATTGTAAAAGCGGTATTCGGCTGGCCTGCTATCCATACACGACGAGAAAAAGATCATCCCCCTACCTTGAAAACCATTTTCCTTGATTGTGGCTGTTCTTCGAAAGAAGAAGTGGAAGAACTGGGAGTGCATGTAGGTTGCGTGGTTACTTATGAAGACGAGTTTATGATGTTGAATAAGAACCGTTTGGTAGGTCGTGCATTGGATAACAGATTGGGCGGCTTTGTAATTGCAGAGGTAGCGCGCTTGCTAAAAGAGAGCAAAACCAAATTGCCTTATGGGCTTTACATTACCAATGCTGTACAAGAAGAAGTTGGGTTACGTGGGGCCGAAATGATTTCGAGAACCATTGCCCCTGATGTGGCCATTGTTACTGATGTGTGCCACGATACCCAAACGCCATTAATCAATAAAATTCAACAAGGCGACTTGCATTCAGGCAAAGGCCCGGTGCTTACCTATGGCCCTGCTGTACATAACAACTTGTTGCAGTTGATTATTGATACTGCCGAGAAAAAGAAAATTCCATTTCAACGACAAACTGCCTCAAGAGCTACAGGTACCGATACCGATGCTTTTGCCTATTCTTCGAATGGAGTTGCCTCTGCATTAATTTCACTGCCACTACGCTACATGCATACCACAGTAGAAATGGCACATCGCGATGATGCTGAAAATGTGGTGCGATTGATCTTAGAATCGTTGAAAAACATTAAAAACGGGCACGATTTCAGTTACCTTACTTAAGGTTTAACAGTGCTGTTCGAGTTTCGCCAGCTTGCTTGTGAATGTTGGCCAGTATCGCTGGGAAATCATTGGGGATTGTTATCGCATTGCCTGTAACTTGTGAAAGCCCCTCAAATGCTGAATCCAATTCTTTTAATTGTTGAACGATGGTTTGCACAGCTTGATTAGAGGCAAACGGTTGCAACAACAATTGTAAGTTGCCAATGAATGCTTTTTGTTGTGCCACCAATGCAAAGAACTGTTGATCGTCGGCTTTTTCGCTATGAGCAGTAGCCAGGTAAATGCCTTCCACCAGGCTTCCTGTTAAAATAATCAGTCCCAATCGGCCATTTTCATTGTCTTTAAAGTATTGATTGGCCTGCTCGTACCCTTCCAGTATAATGTATGAAAGTGAGTCTATGTTGTTTTGATTGGCCTCAAATCGTTCAATCATGTTTGCATTAAAGCTCCCTGTAATGTTCAATTGCTCGGAAAGCGTTCGAATAGCATTCAGCATGTCTAACCCGGTTTGAGGATGCTCATGCATTGATGCATACCCTAAATCGATAATATACATGCCCAGGGTAACTGCAACCTGTGGTTGCTCAAAAATTTGTTCAGCCCTGTTAGGGTTAAGCAACAACTCTTCTTTATAAGGAGCTTCAACTAATTTAAGCGTGGTAGCTACCTGCAACGGAGCAGGCAGGGTAAACATACGTACAGCAGTGTTCATGGTGTCTTCCTGCTGATCAATCGAATCGATCTGATCCAATTCAACTTCATCAGCATGCTGCTCTGTAGAAGAGCAGGCCATTAAAACAAACAAACACACAATAGCAACAAGTGGTTTTTTCATGCAAGCCAGAATAGCAGATTACTTTACGATCACTTTGTCGGAGTATGCTTCATCGTTAGAAGTAGCTCGAACAAAGTAAATTCCGGGCTTTAAGTTATTACTTTTATCCACATAAAAATCAAATGAGCCATCGAAATTCCTATTGGGTATTTTCGAATACACAATTGCACCACTGGCATCTACTAATTCTACCAGTATTTGAGCGTTATAACTTTGTGAGCATTTCGATAGAGTTACCATGCAATTGCCTACACATGGGTTGGGGTATACTTTTAAAATACAATCTTCTTTTGCCGACAAGGAAATGTTTACCGCAACAATGTTAAAATACTCATACGCTCCATTGAAATCTGTTTGCTTTAAGCGGTAATAGGTAGTCCCTAACAGGGGTTGCATATCTTCATGCCTATATTCAATAGTTTGATTGCTTGTTCCAGCTCCTGGTATTTCAGCAATGGATTCGAAGGTTAACCCATTCGCACTTCGTTCTATGGTAAAATAATCGTTGTGCAATTCGCTTGCTGTAGCCCAGGTTAAAATCACTTTATTGCCACTCGCTGCTGCATCAAAATACAACAACTCAACTGGCAATACAGTAACCGTTGGGCAAGGTCCACTACCAGTAATGGTTCCTGTAACACTAACAGTTCCAGTGCCACAAACTTCTGCGCTTCCCGACATGTTAATGTCGCCATTAACTGTAATCGTTCCATCTACAGTAAGGGTACCATTGCCCGAAATATCTAAATCTCCATTTACAGTAACAGAACTACCAGTTTCAATAACAAAAGTGCCATTACCAGTAAGCCCGCCATCACCGCTAATCACCAACGAGCCGCCATTGCGTACCGTTAATGTTCCTGTTCCACTAACATCCAGCGGATCGCAACTCGAAGTCATCGCATGTTCAATGTATACATTTTCATTGTTGCCTACTGCACACCCGGGGTTGCATCCACAACTAGCATCAGAATGCCCTGTACCAGACCAATTGCCATTGGTAGTAAAATCACCATCGGAAATAGAGTAGTAATTGGTTGGAGGAGGTGGAGCAAAGCTCAATAACATTAACAGTAAACCTCCCATTAATAAAGTAAAGCTGTTCTTTTTCATGATAAGCAAGTTTATCCCTCGTCTGTAGTATTACGGTTATTTGAATGGGGGGTTAGTAAGAATTGATAAAATTCTACTTTTCACGGACGAAAATGGCATTTCATTAGACAAAACAGCACATTGTGCCTATTTCTCTTCTAAAGAAACACACTGGATTTTCATACAATATTCCAACCTCCAGTTAAGATAACCTCAGTTATAAGTTACAAAAAATATTGGTTAGATTAAAAAAGCAAACAATCGTTTGGTTGTTCGATTGTATTGCACGCAACTATAGGTAGCAGCAATTAAGGTACTTTACAGCGTATTGATTGTTAAACATTTAATTCATTTGAAAGTTCAATTCGCCTTTTTTCATTTTCTTATACTGGTGGGCAAGATAAGCAAGAATATTCGTAAATGAAACCATCGCTGTTTCAGTAGCTTCACTGATTTCTTTTTGTTGAAGGCGTAGCAATAGCTTCGCATAAAGGGCGGTAAGGCAAACTTCTATTTCATTAGCAATGGTATCGCTACCACGTTTTTGAAATTCGTTGATGTAAGGTGCTGCTTTTTCAAGCAGTTCTTTATACTTATTGTCTTGAATAATAGACAGCAAGGTGTTGTGTAGGTAAAACAGTTCTAACATCACTTCTTTTACCTCTTCTATGTGCCCTTTTTTCTCTACCCTTTGCGAACGCATTTTTTTCACCAATCCTTCATACCAGGCTTCAATTTCAATCTTGGTGTTATCATCTACATCCAACGGATCGATATAGGCTGCTTTAATGCCTTCCAAATTAAACTGGTGGGCACGCAACAAATCTTCTAATTGCCACATGTACAACACGTACTCGGCAATGTTTTCCTCCTTTTTTTGTTGGGCAATTAACATCTTATTCAGCGGGTGCTTCAGGAGTTTCTTGTTGTTTCTTATACTCTTCGTTAAGGCCGGCAATTACATCATTCGTAATGTCGAGGCTCTCGTTGGTAAATAAAATAGCCCCTCCTATCTTAGAGTAGTTTAATACATAATCAAAGTCGTGCTCTTCATTGTATCGCTCAATAAACATACGCACGTTTTCATAAAGCTTTTTTTGGTGCTCTACCTCTTTGTCCATCAACTCATTGGCCAAACGTGCACGATAGTTTTCCAACTCAATCTGCATGTTTTGTGCTTCCATTTCTGCTGCTTGCACTTCTTGTTGCGAAGTGTACTGTCGCTGTTGCAATGCCAATAGTTTTTCTTGCACCTCCTTAGCACGAGCTGCCACACGGCCTTCCATCTTTGTTTGTTCCGCAATCAAATCGTTCTGCATGTCGGTTAAGAACTCGTAGTTGGCATTCAGCGAGTCAATGTTAACATAAGCAATCTTTGCATTGGGGCCTACATCGGGCAAATCTGTTTGCACCGAATCGGCCACTACATCTTCTACCGGGCTTTCCTCTACTACAGTAGATTGACCTGAGAAATGGGCATAAAACAAATAAATTACGGCTACAAGTAAAACAACGTTGAAGCCTAGCGATACTTTTTGTGTCATGGATCTAATGATTTAACGATCAATTTATTTTGCCGCAGCAAACTTGATGCAAATGTAGAAGAATTATCGATTTAAGTCACGTTTGAGCCAACGCTTACTTCCCCATTGATGCAATCGGAAGATGATAAAGGCAAACAAAGGGGCTGCCATTACATCAATACTATAATGTACATGCTGTAGTAAAATAAAGATGCTTACTGCAAGCGCAGCAATGAAAAAGCCCACTTTTAAGAAAGCAGGTCTTACAATGAGTGCAAACAACACCAATGTAGCTACATGCCCCGAAAAAAAGAGGTCGCGTAAGTTGACTCCTCCCTGGTAAATAAACCCATCCAAAAAAGGATCTTTTAGCGGTATAATATGTACCGGAGGTAATAAGGGCACCAGGTAAATGGTAATTGTTCGCAACAACAACAACAAGGTATATGCCTGCATTAACTGCACTACCTGCTGCGGAAATCGTACTGATAGTCCTAGCATCAATAGCAAAGCCCCATAAGTAATTCCAAATGTAATGGTGGAATAATCGTGGGGGGTAATGCTTTGCAAAATGGGATCATCAAATAGAAACCCCTCTCGCACCTCTGCCCACGCTAAAAAAAAAGAAAACGCAATTGCAACAACAATCAACACCATAGCGCTAATCAACAACTCCCACAAGAGTGGTTTATGGCGTATGTATTCCTTCCAGCTAAGCAACACCTTTACTTTTAGCTGCAATTAAGTGAAATATTCATCATCTTCGCTATTCCATGAAGCAAATCTTCCAAACACCACAAGTAAATGACCTGGCCTGGGTTATTGCCAGTCCTTCATTAATGGCACCTGCACTGCCCGGTGCTGAAGTGGTTTCCTCGCAATGGTGTACAAGGCAATTTCAACAGCACTATTCATGGCTAACAGCATTGGATGCCAATCCTTCTCCCCTCATTCATTTTCTTGCACAACATCCTTTTAACTTATTGGGGAAATACTTCGAACAACTCCTTATATTTTGGTTGCAACAGAGTCCGTTCCTCGAACTTTTAATCCATAACACCCAAATTATAGAAAACAGGCAAACACTTGGAGAATTGGATGTGGTTTTTCTAGACCTCTCCAGCCAAAAGTATTTCCATTGGGAAATCACAGTGAAGTTTTATCTTGGAACAATACCTGCAACTGGCGAATGGCAAAGCTGGATAGGCCCAAATGCCAACGATACACTAGATAAAAAGTTAAACAAGGCTTTGCATCAACAATTGCCACTCGCACATGCCTCTAGCGCAAAAGCACTACTAGCAAGTAAAGGAATACAGGAAGTTACCTCAAAACTGTTTTGCAAAGGATATTTCTTTTACCCCAAAGGAGGAGTTCTTCCCCCCAACTTTGCTTCAAGCGATCATTTAAGGGGGCATTGGACAACCGTATCAGCGTTTGCGCAAACCAATGATGAGCTTTGGCAGGTATTGCCAAAAACAAATTGGCTTGGGGGCAAGGGTGTTGCTTCTACACGCAATAACATTATTGATCAGGTGAACAACAAGTGTAGACCTTTAATGTTGAAAAATCAGGAAAATAATGAAAGGTGGATAATTGTACCAGACCAATGGCCTTACGCATAAGATAGCATCGGCTCTTCAGCGCACTTCACGAACTCAAACGGCACCTTTACCATAAAGGCATAGTCCTGACCAACTTCATACATATCATCATCGTTGGCCGAAAAACACCATTTTACATTAACGGTGTATTGACTTTCTACCATTTCGTTGAGCTTGTACAAAATAAACAAGATACGTTTGGAGGATGCGATGTTGAAAAACTCAAGATTAAAAACAAACTCTGTGTTGGTATTCGGATGGTTGGTATATTCATCCAGCCACTCTAAAACAGGCTCGTAAAACGACTCTGCATCTTTTGGAATAGATTTACCGCTTATTTCGAATCGATTGTTATCGGGATCAAAATTTACGAACGGAGTCCGGTCTGTGGCATCAATGGTAAGTGCTTTCATACACAGGTTTATTACTTTCCTTGAGTTCCTATAATCTAAATATCCTAAAAATAGTTCTTGACAGCGGTAAAAATTCTACCAATATAAAGATATTAAAGATTAACCGAGTGTAATGTAAGATTAGCCCAATACTTATGCATGCCTACTTGTTTATAAGCTCATAATGTCTTTGAATTTGGCCGCTTGCCGACGGGAAATTTCGATTTTCTCCCCATTCCTCAATTTCACTAAAAGTCCGCCATTGAACCAATTTTCAATGCCCTCTACCCACTTTAGGTTAATGATGAATTTTCGGTTAGCCCGGAAAAAAGAACGACCATCCAAACGCAATTCAAGGTTGTTGAGCGATTTTAAAATAAGGGGCTTATTACCATCAAAGAAAACACGAACGTAATTGCCTTCCGACTCAAACATGCTTACATCTTTTAATGTAACAAACCAACATTTCTCTCCATCTTTCAAGAAGATTTGATCGTCTTCCGATAAACGCTCTTTTGTTTCTGAAGTTTTCCTGGGAGTAGTTTCTTCAGGTGCCGCAAGCAACTTGTTAACGGCATCGTCCAACCGATCAGGATCAACAGGCTTTAAGAGGTAGTCGAGTGCATTTACCTCGAACGCGTTAATTGCATACTCATCGTAAGCAGTTACAAAAATAACCTGCGGTGCCTTGTCCAGGTCTTCCAGCAAATCAAATCCATTCTTTTCAGGCATCTGAATGTCTAAAAACAACAAATCAGGATCGTGTTTATCGATACTGGCGATAGCCTCTTCGGCATTGGCACATTCGTCAATCACCTCAATTTGACTGTATTTTTTAAGAAGATTTCTTAGTTCCTGTCTGGCCAGGCGTTCATCGTCTACGAGAATTGCTTTCATTGTCATACTGTTTTGGTAAGATGATGTTGGCGATCACCATGTTGTTTTCGTTATAAATGCTAAAGCTGGCATCGTTACCAAAAATAAGTGCCAGTCGTTTTCTAGTGTTGTTAAGTCCTATGCTGGTATCAGAAGTAGCAGTGGCATCGTAAACCCCTGAATTCTCTACCCTTAAATTAAGGTGGTCGTCTTGCAATTTTGCCACCACCCTCAGGGTTCCTCCTTTGGTTAACTTAGAAATGCCATGTTTAATCCCATTTTCCACAATGGTTTGTAACATCAACGGAGGAATTTGGCATTGCAATGCTTCGGGTTCAATGTTATAAGCAACATTTAAACGTTCCTCATATCGAATCCCTTCTAACTGTAAATAATCTTTAATAACATTCATCTCCTCTTCCAACGGAATAAATTTCTTGCGACCAATCAACAATGTATTGCGCAATAAATTCGACAATTGCGTTATCGAGTTTTTAGCTTGTTTAGGGTTTTCATCCACTAAAGCTCTAATACTATTCATGGAGTTGAACATGAAATGGGGGTTCAGCTGCGATTTTAAGTTGTTCAGTTCAATCTCTGTCTTTGAGGCTTCAAACTTCAGGTTTTTAATCTCTTCTTTCCGGTAATTTTCCGAGAGAGTAAAGGCAAAATAAAAGAGCGACCACAACGTGCAAATCCCTGCCCAGTTCAAGAATATATTAAACGAATTCCACACCGATAATAGGCTAATGTTAGTTGTGCCTAAAATGATTTCTCGAATAAGAATGGTTTCGAAGAAGAAAAAGACTACCCCAAAAATAATAGCCACAATAACTGCACGTGGAAGTAGCTTTAAGATGCTTAACCGCAACCAATCCAATCGAATGATAAGGTATCGGTAAAAATGAGTGAGTAAAATTCCGAACGTAAAAATAGACAGCAAGTAAAATACCAATCCAAAGTCGAAGGTACCACTGGTATAATTGATGATGCCTGCTAAAAATATTAGCAGTCCCCAACCCGATACCTGGGCACTCCAGTAAAACAGCTTTTTGTTGTCCATTCTGCGAATAAAAGTAAGGGATTTCGAGCGATACACCACCTGCTTTTTACACGAATGGCGGTTTTAAAATATAAATGGGTAATTTAGAACCACTAACTAACACCCGGCATGAACTTTTTGGCACACCTTTATCTTTCAGGCAATTCCGACAAAATAAAAATTGGAAACTTTATTGGCGACGCTGTTAAAGGCAAGCAATACATGCATTACGAGGCCGACATTATTAAAGGTATTGAACTACACAGGGCAATAGACACTTTTACTGATCAACATCCAATTGTTGAGGAAAGCAAACAACGATTACGTCAAAAATATCGAAAGTATGCTGGTGTTATTGTCGATATGTTTTACGACCATTACCTGGCAGCACTTTGGCATCAATACTCCGCCACGCAATTAGACGATTTCATTAACGATGCCTATGCCATGTTGCAAAAAAACTTTGATGTACTGCCTCAAAAGTCGCAGTACATGCTCCCCCATATGATTCGGCATAACTGGCTAAAAAGCTATGCGCATGTAGAAGGCATTCATCAGGCCTTAACTGGCATGTCGCAAAGAACAAGCTTTGATTCGGGCATGGAACATGCATCTCAAGCATTACGAGAAGATTACCAATTATATCAACAAGAGTTTGAGCGATTCTTTCCAGAGCTTGTGACTTTTGCAAACGATAAATTACAACATGCGTAACTTCTGTAGCATGGTACTTTTATTGCTTGCAGGTTGCGACTTTCCTGCTACGTTAACCGAAGCACCTGCAAACAATGCCTTAACCATCGAAGTGTATGGCAAACAATTCGAATGGGCAGTACGTTATCCGGGAGAAGATGGTCAGCTTGGCCCCACCCATCACTTGTTGGTTAGTAACGAGAATCCAGTTGGATTACTCACTGCAGAATTCCTTCAACAAAAACAAGATGAAGTAACACAGTTGATACAAGATGCTGCACCAAACGACTTAGATAAGTTAGAAAGAATGCAGCAACGTTTAGCACAAATGAAGGTTGATTCGACCAGCAAATTCGCCTACGATGACATCGTGGTTGATCGCAGTTTTCATTTACCAGTAAACCAGGAAATAAAAATGTTTGTGCGTTCGCAAGATGTAATTCATTGTGTTTACCTCCCGCAATTTGGAATACAAGTAAATGCAGTACCTGGCATGACTACCCAGGCTACGTTTGTAGCAGAAATAACAACCGATGCCATAAAAATAAAACCAGGAGATGTAGCGTTTAACTATGAGATGATGTGCAATAAAATTTGTGGGAAAGGACATTATAGTATGAAAATGGAAGTAGTCATTGAATCTGCTACTCAATATCAGCAATGGCTTAACAATCAACAAACAGTGAATAACTCATGAGCAAACTTAAGTTAGACTTACACGACATCTATAATAAAGGACGCAAAATTGATGAAGCATTGAACGATGTTATCCATGAAGCGGTAGAGCGCAAAATTGACATCGTAGAAATCATCCCGGGTAAAGGCAGTGGGCAATTGAAGAAAAAGGTAATACGGTTTTTACAACAGAAGCATATTAAAAAGCTATACCACCGCATTGATAAAGACAGTAAAAACTTCGGAAGATTGTTTGTTCGATTTAAGCATTAGTTTCGACGAATGTTGATATTTTCCTAATAAATTTTGTATTTTAACATACGGATTGTATTATATTTGTACTTTCTAAATGGTATTTATGTCATGAAAAAGTTATTTCTCTTTACTACCCTCATGCTATTTGCGGGCTTTTCTTTTGCCGGTGTTTTGGTGATAGAAGGAAAGTATCAGAGCAAGAATATATACGTGGCCAATAGTATCTCCAGTTCTGGTGTAGGTTTTTGTACTACTGAAGTAACGGTGAATGGAGAAATTACTAGTGATGAATGGAATTCCAGTGCTTTTGAAATAGATTTAGGACACTATCAGTTTGATTTTGGAACACCTGTTACCATAAAGATTTTTTACAAGGAAGGATGTGCCCCTAAAGTACTGAACCCTGGTGTTTTACGTCCTCAACCCACTTTCGACACAAAAGAAATCAAGGTGGAATCTAACGGAATGTTAGTTTGGAAAACAACTGGTGAACAAGGTACCTTACCTTATTTCGTTCAGCAGTATAAGTGGAACAAATGGGTAACTGTTGGTGAAGTGAATGGAATTGGTTCTCCTGGAGAGCATGATTACTCATTTAAAACTGTGCTCACCCACGGAGAGAATAAGTTTAGGGTAGTTCAAAAAAATCAGAAAGGAAAGGCTAGAATTTCACAAGAAGCTACCATCAATTCGAACACTCCTAAATTGAGTTTTGTATACAACAAGAAGAAGAAACAAATAGAATTTTCTTCAGAAACTGCTTATGAGTTCTACGATAAGTTTGGTCAAATCACTAAAAAAGGATTTGGCTCTTATGCGGATGTTTCGAACCTCGAGAAAGATAACTATTACTTGAGCTACGATAACTCAACCGAAGAACTTAAATTGAAATAAAAAACGCTTTTTTACGTTAATAATACGTAGCCCGGTTTATTTAAGCCGGGCTTTTTTATTCCCCCCAACTGGAAACAAAATAATCACTAGCCACGTATAGGATAATACAGGCGATGGGATTGTAACAGTGTGAAGGAATGCATGTAAGTTGTAAATATCGTCGTTTGCAAGCAATAGCTTTTTTTGTTGCATTTTTTGTATCATCACTTTTACTGGTGAATTGTAGCAACAACAATGAACACCAGACCAAACCTACAAACCAACCGTATTACTTAGATCTCGAAAGCATCAAGCAGCGAGGTAAGCTAGTTGTACTAACTGAAAACAGTTCTACCAGTTACTTTATTTACCGTGGGCGTCCCATGGGTTTTGAATACGAATTGGTAAGTATGTTTGCTGAACATCTTGAAGTAGACCTGGAAATCAAGTTAGTGCAAGACATGGATTCGATTTTCGATATGCTGAAAAATGGCGAAGGCGATTTAATTGCATGCAACATTACAGCCACTAAAGAACGCTCGGAAAAAGTGAGTTTTTCCGAACCCTATTTAAACACCAGGCAGGTACTGGTGCAAAAAATGCCCGACATGTGGCATCAAATGAGTAAAAAAGAACGTAAACAATTGATGTTAAACGATCCCATAGAACTTGTAAACAAGAAAGTACACGTACGAAAGAACTCTTCTTTCTACAGCCGCTTGAAAAGTTTGTCTGATGAAATTGGAGGTAAAATTGATGTCATTGAAGTGCCAGGAGAAACAGATACCGAAGAGTTAATTCAATCTGTTTCGAGTGGAAAAATCATGTATACCATTGCCGATGAAAATGTAGCATTGATCAACAAAACTTACTATCAAAACATTGATGTAGATATGCCTGTTAGCTTTCCTCAAAAAATCTCATGGGCCGCCCGTAAAAATGCTCCAGATCTTATGAAAGAGATCAATTGGTGGATTCTTAAACACAAAAATACCAGCACATTCAACGCCATTTATCGTCGGTATTTCAAATCGAGTAAGGCACAAAAAGAACGTGTTATTAGCGATTACTCCTCTCTTTCAGGAGGGAAAATCTCTTCGTACGATGAACTCATCCAAAAATACAGTCAAAAAATAAATTGGGATTGGCGCCTCCTTGCCTCCCTCATCTATCAGGAATCAAAGTTCAAGCCCAACGAACGATCGTGGGCAGGAGCATTTGGCTTGATGCAATTAATGCCCAGCTCGGCCGAACGCTACGGCATTGACTCTACCGCTACCCCTGAAGAAAACATTTATGCAGGTACCGATAAGCTGCGTCGTTTAACCGAACATTGGGGGGCACTAATTGAAGACGAAACAGAACAGCTTAAGTTTATTTTAGCTTCTTACAATGCTGGATTGGGACACATTCAAGACGCATGTGCCCTTGCAGAAAAACAAGGCCTGGATGTAAGCAAATGGGATGGAAATGTGGCTGAATGTATCTTATTAAAATCAAAAGCAAAATACTATAACGACCCGGTAGTGAAGTATGGCTATTGTAGGGGACAGGAACCTTTTAACTATGTAAAAGAAGTACTGAACAGGTACGAACACTATAAAAAAGTTATTCTTTAACCAATCCCTAATGTTATGTATAAAAAACAACTAGACGAATTGAACAAATGGCTCGACCTCAAACTAGAATTTGTGAACACCATTATTAAGGAAGCAAAAACAAGTAAAAACTACGGAAAAGAAACCCAGTATCAGGGTATGAAAGATGCTTACATCGAATGCATCAATCAATTGAAACAAGCTGCTCGATAAAACTCTGCAACCTTCTTTAGTGCTGCTCGCAACTTCTTTTACCTCCTAATTAACTGCTCCTTCTTGATGATTAAATTTTAATCGTCGAGATCATTTATTTTCATTATTCTACCTGGTATTTAAGCGCTTTAAGTGATCAATGGTAAAATATCACGCGATATTTTTCGTATTTTTATAAGCAATACCTGCCCATCCACTTATAATTATAGAGAAGATCAATACTACAGGTGTATGAAGCAATTTATCATTTTCACATTACTACTTGCCGTTATCACTGGCTGTAAAAAGAAAGAAGAGAACCTTACCATTACCATGACAGGAACGGTGTATGACCCTCAAATCGGGTCAAGTGTTTCGGGTGCCTCAGTGAAATTGAGTGTGCAAGAAGTAAGTTCTGGAACCTGGTCTTCAAACTACAACACATTGGGTACTACCACTAGCGGAAGTGGAGGCGAATTTTCTTTTACTTTTGATCATAGAAATGCGGTAGACTATCGAGTGGAAATTACAAAATCGGGCTACTTTGGTAGTACTGTAAGCATTAATCCAGAAGATTTGAGTACTGATAATACCTACAATGCCACTTACAACTTCTACCCGCAGGCATGGTTTCAAGTAAACATCAAAAATGCCGCACCTTATGATGCTGACGATCGCATTTTGTATCAAACATTGGCTTGCGAAGAATGCACCTACGATCTTTTAATTTCTCTGGAAGGTACCAATGTTGACTCGACCATTACCGACATGCTTTATGGCAACAGGTGGATTAAGTTTGAATGGTACGTAACAAAAGCAGGTGCTACTTTTCCTTATCGAGACTCTGTTTTTTGTGGTGTGGGCGACACTGCTTACTACCAACTCAATTATTAAGTCTAAAACTTAAAGCAACTGTACTTCGCTTTTGCACGCTTACTCCCTTTAAAATTCTTGCGAAACCACTTTTGCATTGAACGTGAAAAAGTAACCTTACGTGATTTATATCTACGCTTTGACTTGTAACCCGCATTTTTGGAAAACTTACCGTGTGATTTAGATACTCCCGATTTAAGCCCAAGCGATGGTGTTTTTATGTTCATGTTCACCTTTGGCAACTGAACTCCCAATCCATCGCTAACATTCTCGCTAACGAGATTAACCTCTACAGATGCAATGGCATTCATGCTCTGCATTTGCACCCGTTCTACCCTACTCCTATTTTGTTGAACCCGCTGCCGTTGTACTCGAACGTTATTGCGCTGGCGCTGCCGAGCAGGTATTTGCGGAACAAATGCCGTTTGATTATTGAGAATGTTACTCATAGCCGGGTTGGCATTTACTTTATTCTGCCGTGGAACTTGCGAAACTTGTTGTACTTGTGGCACTTGTGGATTATTGGCTTGCTCAAACACATTACCTCGTACTTGAATGTTATTGAAATTTACCGTTTGAACCTGCGCCACTTGTTCATCTTCATTGCTGAAGCTTTGAAAGTTTTGTGCAAATGCATTGCCTATGAATAAACAAGATGCAAATGCAAGGGATAGTTGTGTGTGTTTCATAAAAAAGTATTTGCACAAACACACACAAGTAAAGTGCCAAAACTTGACAGAAATTATTAAAGTATGTTAAAAAAAGTTAAAGCCCCCGAATATCCGAGGGCTTCTTACTTTCTCAATGGCGATGAGAAAATGATTTATTGGTGGGCTCTGTTTTTAGTATACGGGAAACTTGCAAAGGAAGTTTCCAAAACCAGTAAAAACTCCACCCAGGTTTATTTCACCATTAACTCTTGCGTAATGCGTTGTTTTTCGGTAGTGAGCACTACCATGTAAGCACCAGCCTCCAATGTAGATGCATCAATAAAGTAATTGGTTTGTCCTTGAGGCAAATTCCCTTCATAAATGGTAGCAACCTCTTTTCCCAACACATCATACAGCTTTAACGACCCTCTTTCGCTTATAGGCATTGCTATTGGTATAACAGTAATAGCTCCGGCAGGATTCGGGTAAATATTTTGAAACTCTACCTGTTGGTCTTCTACGATTCCTACCGAACCAAGCACCCTAAACTTCCAGTAGCCATCAGGAGCAACGATTGGGCGAACTTGCTGTTTTCCCGAATTAGCTTCTCCATGTACATAGTAAAAAACCTCTGTTCCTGAAGGCTGTGCCGGAATATAGCCTGTCCAGGTATCAGTTCCTGTAAATGTCATTGGAGCCGTTTGATAACCTTGCGTTGTATCAGTAGTATAATACAATGTAGCCGTTGCAATACCCGATTTATGTTTCATAAATGCATCTACCTGATAATCATTCTGAGTATCGTAAGTATCGTCTAGTGGTTGATGCGATATCAATAACGGATTGCTGGCACCTACTGCTTTAGTAATACAATGAATAGCGCCACTTGCCTGAATAATCTGATTGCAATCTATACCCACTACTTTATATCCGGGAAGGTTTTCCCTCAGAATACGCAAAGCAGTTGTATCAAACTCCTCTTCATAAATAGGCACTAACACCGTTCCATTTACAAATACATTGTTGGTATAGGTACGGTACGCACCTGCATTCCACCAGGGCTGTTCATCAGGGTAGTTGCCATTTTCAGGCGGCATCTCAATGCGTACTACGTCGTACGGAGTGCCAAACATTGAATTATAATTACTAAGCACATACTGAATATTGGCTTCAATTTGCGGGCCATCAGCAACACCGGGTGGATACTCCCCTATCAATAATGTTTCCTCATCTAACAACTTCATGTGCATGTCGATGTGGTGGATGTTGTCGTAAGGAAGTGTTTCCATTTTAATGTAACGATCAATGCCCATAAAATCGCCTACAATTTGATCGATTTCAGCCTCTGTTTTAGCTGTTACATTGTAAGGGTTGCCAGGTTCGTTCTCTTCTAAAATTAACTTTGAAGCAAAGGCAGTTCCAAAACCATCAACCATCCAATTACCTCCTGTATTTACCAAATCGGTAGGAGCACTGGTAGTAGAGTAAATGGGTATGTTTTTTAGTGCTGCCACTCCCTCCGGAATCACATCATCATCAGGGCGAGGGCGATTGTATATCCAATCCACCAACATTACTGAATCAACATCATCCTTATAAATAGTATTTCCACCATAGTCTCGCATCCAAACACTGTCGTAGCCATCTTCAATAAAAGATACGTTTATACTATTTATACCATTCGAATTCAAATGGCTTTTTACCTGGTTAGAATCGCTACAAATAATAATTACCTCACACTCCAATTTAGCATGACGTACAATTTCAGTCAACACATCTTGATAGCTGGTCCAGGTAATTACTAACGATTGAATTTCTTCCCATTCTGCCATCGTACGCACCGAAAATGATGGTGGAGATGTGATGCCACGCTGTCCACCTGCGCGTGCTGTGTTGTAATCCGAAAGCAAGTCCCACTCGTGAGGTGCAAACCCTTTAGGAAGATCGTTGCGTTGTTGTGCCCAGGAAATGTTAAAAGTTAATACAATAGCAAGTAGTAGAGAGGTGGTTGCTATGCTTTTCATTCATTCTAAGGTTAGGGGATTAATCCCTCTAAAGTTAAGAGTAGAATTCGAATAAAACAAAAGAGCATAGGTGTACTCTTGTGATGCTATCGCCTTACTCCAGCTTAAAACGAATAGGAAGATTGTAGCGCACATCCACTTTTAATCCATTCAGCAAACCTGGCGACCAGCGAGGCATACCAAGCACTACCCTTAAGGCTTCTTCGTCACATGCTTCATCAATCCCTTTCAATACATTGGCATCTTTTACAACGCCTTCCTTATCAATAACAAAAGTGATGTATACAACTCCCTGTATTCGATGAATTTCAGCAGATGTTGGATAATTAATGTTGTCTTTCAAGTAATTTTGCAGCGCTGCGGCTCCTCCATCAAATCTGGGCATTACGTCCACATCAGTATACAACTGCTGCTCTGTTTTTGTATAGCCATCTCCTATAATCTCCACAAAGGCTTCGTTCTCCTCACCTCCAACATTATAACCAGCCCAGGTATTATTATATCCGGTATATCGATGTAAGTTTAACGACCTCTCTTCATATACGTTTAATAAACTATCTACTTTCTCTTGCCAAAGTATTTGCTCTGCTACCACCAATCCATGGTTGGTTTCGTGATCGTAGTCATTTTGAGCCTGGTCCCAATCAGCAATGATTTTCTGCACCTTCTTTCTCACATCACCATGATGTATTGACACATGGGCCGAAATTGTGCTAAAATATGCCCTGAGTTGACGGGCATATACTTCGGTAATGTCAAAATGCATTTGTTCATGCTCCAGCAATCCATCTGATTCAATGGATCGCCATGATTTATCTTGATGGAAATATGCTTCTACCATGTATTTCAACTGTCCAAATTCAATTTTGTACTGATACTTTATCTCCGAATAAATGGATGCATCATACTTGCTGTTTTGCACCGGCTTCATCATAAAATCATTCCATACCAAACGATCGGATGCCTTCCAGGAAGTGAGGTTTTTATTCTTGTAATGGAAAATGGCTTCGTCGCCAATCCACAGCAATCCAACGGATATAGCCAATGTAGGTACCAGGGCTATGTATGCCTTCATCGACTCGCTCTTGCTCAACACTTTTCTTACTTCAGCCACGCGTAAGGTAACCAGCAACACCAGCATCCCACTCACTAAAAACATTAACAGCAGGTTGGCATAGGCCACATACCCTATCTTTAAAGCAATGCCTAAAAATACCAGGGTTAAGGCAAATGAACTTATTAGCGTCAACTTGCTGCTTTCCTTTAGCAATAAATCAACAATACCCCTGCCCAGGTATAGAAATGCAAAAACAGGATGAATAATGGTAAGTATGCCCAGGCTACCCGGCAAGTTAAACTGATGGAAAACGATTCCAACAGTTAACAATAAAAGATATATAAAAAAGGGAATGTGCATGAACAGCCTGCTCTATAGACTCTTCAATGTAAGCATTTTTGTGCAAACGAAACAAGGATGGTATGAAATAGCAAAATCCCACCGCGTCCGGTAGGTTTTGCCTGTACTCAAGGACGTGAGATTTACCAATTCTAATTTGTGCCGCGAGTACTAGTACTGGTGGATGGCGGTATTCGAGTAACTGATTCGGTGCTTATCACCTCATTTGTTTTATCGTCAGAAGGAGTGGTATTGTTTCCCTGATCACTTCCTTTCAATTCATCATCAGACAACACAAATGCAATCGGAAGGTTCATCTTCACTTTTACTGTTGCTCCATTTTTCTTTCCAGGTGTCCAGGCAGGCATTGCTGTTATTACGCGTAAAGCTTCAGCATCCAAAGCGGGAGAAACACTTTTAACAACTTCTACATCTTCTACAGCTCCCGTTTCAGCAATTACAAACGAGATCATCACTCTTCCTTGTTCATTTTGTTCTTTAGCGGATTTTGGGTACTTAATTTCATTCATCAAGTAATTCATCAACCCTTCTTTTCCGCCATTAAATTCAGGCATATTATCAACTTTATCGTATACCTTTTCACTGCCGGTTACCCCAGTAGCAGCTACTCCTGCAGCTTCTTCTTTTGTGCATGAAGCAATAAATACCATTGCCCCTATCAAAGGCAGTACTAAGGTATACTTCAGTCCAGCCCAACGGTTCGATTTACTTTTGTTCATCATAATGATTCTCCTTTTTAAAAGTGATTGATTAAAAAAATTGTTGGTAAATCTCACCGGGCTAAGCCCGAATATTTGGTTAAATAATATTTGTGAATACTCTTCTCTATTGTATTGTTCGCTTACCACCACCTCATCGGCAATAAACTCATGTAATTCTTGTAAGGATGTTTTATACCCTATCCAAATAGGGTTGTACCAGAAAACAATTCCTATCAACTCCCAAAACACAATATCAACCGAATGTGCCTGACGAATGTGAACTTCCTCATGTTGAACAATGGCTTGTTCTTCTTGCTGATCTTCTTGAGCGCCCAAAAATAAGTAGTTGAAAAAAGAAAAAGAGGGGTTGCCTTCTTTCAGCAATACCAACTTATATCCTTGTTGCGGTTGAACATTACTTTGTTTTAACAGCTGTCTAATGCGGTTAAGTCCCATCAGGAATCTTGCCAGGAAAAAGATTGCTCCTATGCCATAAATTGCCAAAAGAAGGTGGCTCCACGAAAAAGTGGCTGTTGCTGCCTCAACACTTTGAGTTCCTGAAAAAACAAAGGCTGGAAGCGTTACTCCGAAAACATCGCTACTGGCAATAGCATCCATCTTTACCAGGGGCAATATGAGTGCTAAAACACCTGAAAAGAGCAAGTAAAATCGATTCACATTAAACATGGTTTCATTACGCATCACCATTCTGTACAACACGTAAAACAATACCAGGAATAAGTTGGCTTGAAATAAATATATAACGACAGATTCCATGATTAATCTTTTTTACCCTTTTTGATTACTTTCATTAGCTCCTCCATATCTTGCAAAGACACATCGTTTTCTTTTACGAAGAAAGAAACCATCTTTTCGAACGATCCTCCAAAATAATTTTTCACCATTTTATTCATGGTGAAATTAGAATACTCCTCCTTGGTAACCAATGGATAGTATTGATGTGTTTTGCCAAATGCCTCATGTCCAACAACTTCTTTTGTTTCTAATATTCGAACAATAGTAGATATGGTATTGTAGGCTGGCTTTGGCTCGGGAAGTTCCTCGATGATCTCCTTTACGAATGCTTTTTCCAATTTCCAAAGCACCTGCATGACTTGTTCTTCTGCTTTTGTGAGTTCTTTCATCATTTTTTTAAACTTACAACACAAATGTATAACTAAATTTATAGTTAAACAACTATTTATTTAGTTTTTTAACAAAAATAATGATGAAACAACTACCTGGGCTCAAGTTGAATGGGCAGGAACTGTTGCACGTCTACCGCAGTCCCCAAGTGCTTGCCAGGTGTCCAAGCGGGCATTCTTCGTATCAAAGTAAGTACTGCTTCACAACATCCATTTTCAATGCCTTTCATTACCTTAACATCGCTAATGCTTCCTGTTTTAGTAATTACAAAAGCTACCAGAATTCGCTTCCCCATCTGATTGTCACTATCACAATGTAAGTTGTTAGCAATATACCCCATCATTGCTGTATCACCCCCTGGAAATTGTGGCATTTCTTCAACAAACGAATAAATTGTATCGTGCATTGTTGCATTTGAATCTTCCTGAGCTATGCTCAGTTGGACGGTTAGTACAATAACCAATGTCGCTAGTATTTTCCTCATGCATTTACCCATCGTAACAATTACTCAATAGAGTCAGTTTATTTACTTTTAAGCGACCTGGCAATTAATTTTTGCTGAATTGCCGTAGGAAGGCTCTTGGCCAGCAATAAACTAACCTTAATGCTCCATCCGGGAACAATTACTGCTTTCCCTTTCAGCATTTTTGTAATGGCTAAACGGGCAAGCACCGTAGATTCCATTGTAATGAATTTTCCTTTGGGTCCCAAACTATTGATTCGCTGTTTTACATTTTCATTTGTAGGAACAGCTCCAGGGCAAAGAGTACTTACCCGCACGTTAGTATCAATTAGTTCTTCGCGCAATGCCCGGGTAAAAAAGTATACGAATGATTTAGAAGCAGCATACAAACTTTTATATGGAATAGGATGAAACCCTGCCCTACTTCCTACATTCATCAAATATGCCCTGGGGTGTCTTTTCAACTCTGGTAAAAATACTTTTGTTAGCAGCATTACCGCTTGCACATTAACATTCACCATCAAACAATCTTCCTTATAGGTAGTTTCTTCAAAAGCGCCACCGCCACCAATGCCCGCGTTATTGATTAAAACATTTACTGCCAACTGTTGCTCCTTACACCAATCAAACAATTGCTGTGGAGATGCTTTGTGCGCCAAATCGGTTTCATAGTAAAGTGCTTCTACTTTCCATTGCTCTTTTACCTTCGTTGCCACCGAAGCAAGGTTTTCATTGGGCAATGAAACCAGAATCAGGTGCATTCCCCGGCTTGCGCACTCATCTACCAATGCCCTACCTATTCCTGTACTTGCTCCTGTAATTAGTGTGTATCTCTTCTCTTCCATTGCATAAGTGAAGGTGTATAAAACTTGTGCTAAGTGGTAATGCCCATCTTTTTCATAAGAAAGGTAGCATTCATATTCTTGCACACACCATCTTTCAATAAATAATCAAACAATACATCGTTGCTGGTAAGAGTAACTTCAAAACATTGATTTCGTATGTTTCCTTCAAACTCGCTTGCTAATTCGCACAAGCTTAAGTCGTGCGTTGCAATAATGCCTGCTGCTTGCATGCCAATAATCTTTTTAACAAAGGCTTTTGAGCCAGTAGCTTTATCTTTCGAATTAGTGCCCTTCAATATTTCATCGAGAATAATAAAAGTACTCTCCCCTTTTTCCAGTTGTTTAACAATGGCTTTTAGCCGAATTAATTCACTGTGGAAATAAGATTCATTCTTCTGCAGAGAATCAGTAGTTCTCATGCTGGTATATAATTGCACAGGGCGAAATTCAAATTTCTTCGCAGCCACAGGTGCCCCTGCCATTGCCAACACCATGTTAACACCTATGGCCCGCAAAAAAGTACTTTTACCTGCCATATTGGCTCCGGTTATTATGGTAAAGCACCCTTGTTCCTGCAATTGAAAGTCATTGTCTACACGACCTTTCTCGACCAGTAAAGGGTGGCCAATAGCTACGCCTGTAAGCACTGGAGATTGATCATTAGGAACAGGAAAAACAAAACCGGGATGATTAAAATGAAATGCCGCTAAACTACATACAGCATCCACCTCGGCAATTGCATCGAACCAACGGTGCAAGTCTCCTTTAAATTCCTTTTGCCAGTTCTGTAGTCGATGAATACACCATAAATCCCATACTAAAAATGCATTAAGCCCAAGCCCAACAAAAACATTCGCCCTATTTTCTAAAGCGTTAATGATTCCCCCTAGCTTACGTATGCTTTCACCCGCTGTTTTTCCTTCAGTTTTTACACTTTCTTGTAGTGTTATCAGGTATTGCTCCTCAAACTTCTGCTCTTCAATCATCATCAATAAGCGAGCATATTTCTGTATAATGGCTTGCATATTACTTACCACAGCTTGCTGTTTATTGACACGTTTAACAAACAGCCCTACTATGATTAACGGGAGTAGCAATGCTAACAAGAGTTGCATCTCAGTTATTACGCCAAAAATGGTAAGTGCCAAACTGGCAAAAGAAAACAATGGCAAAATATAGAGCAAAACCTTACCAATGGAAGTAGGCAATATGTCTATTGGAGTATTTACCCAATCAATCACTTTCTGGCTATCACCTTCTATTTCTGCTGAGGCCTCACCATATGCTTGAAAATCTTGCCTCCAATCCAGTAACTTTTTTAATTCCCTCACTGCAGCTTGCCTGCTTAATATGGTTTCATCATCTCTTTCGAGTATGGTTAACCAGGCAGCAAGTTGTTTTTCTCCTACTAATGTGCCTGTACGGTTCAGCGTTTGAAAAATGGATTCATCGCCAAAAATGTCGAGATCGTGTAAAAAGGGATGATCCACATCTCTATACACATCTCCATTTCTATATGCACTTACATCGCCTTGCAAAGCCGCTAATTCAGCCTTATTAATTTGCACCAATTGCTGCATATGATTGTACCGCTTTTTTAATGAAAGATGGAAACGCACCATCCATAAAAAAGTCCCTAGAAATAGAACTAGTGTTAAAATTCCCCATTGCACTCCTGCTTTAAATGCAAAGAATGCACCAGTAGCTCCAAGCAAAAAAACCATGGTTCGCAATAGCACTACCCAATTTGTTTGCTTCCTCAATTCTTTGGCTGCTTGAGAGAATTGAACAACCCTGTTTTGATATACTGTTACCAGGTCTTCCATTGACAAGACAAATATCACAAGAAAAATGGTGGGATTTTCAATTCTTTGTGAATTTCCTTCAATAAAAAAAGCAGCCTCTTACGAGGCTGCTCAACTTACCAGAGTTACTAACCAATGCAGCAAGATTTAGCCGCACTATGTAAAAGGTATAACACATTTTATGCCAAAATATTGCAAATAAATGTAGGTACATTAATTACTTTTGTATACATTTGATTTAGCAGACACATCGTATATGAAACTAGAGGACGAGATAAAGCAAAAGAAATTTAAAAGTGAACGTCATAAAATGGTGGTCAATGTTCTTTTCACCAATAACTGGTTGAATACAATCTCTTTGAAAATATTAAAGCCGCACAACATTTCCCCACAACAGTACAATATTTTACGCATTCTAAGAGGTCAGTATCCCAATCCTGCATCAGTTAATTTGTTAATTGATCGAATGCTTGATAAAATGTCGAACGCCTCTCGCCTGGTAGAAAAACTAAAACAAAAGGGATTAGTAGAGCGCAAGCAATGTATATCAGACCGCAGGCAAGTAGATGTAATTATTACCGACAAAGGGTTGGCACTACTCGAAGAATTAGATACCAGCATGAACGACCTTAATGATCATACCAACAATGTTACAGAAGATGAGGCCAGAGAGTTAAATCGTATTATGGACAAACTCAGGGGATAAAATTTCATGTAAAGTCTGGCATCTTTTAGTAACCAACCGAATATAGATATCAATAAAATAAACTGACACATTTCATTTAATAATCGATTATGAAAAAATTAATTCTATCAGGAATAATAAGTGTATTTAGCTTAGCACTTGTTTCTTTTTCTACAGGAAGTCATACCACTACTTACAATGTAGATTCGTCAAAAAGCTCTATGCAGTGGGTAGGGAAAAAAGTAGGAGGACAACATGCAGGAACTGTATCAATAGCTAATGGCACTGTGGGAATTAATCACGGAAATCCTGTAGGTGCAAACATTGTTATTGACATGACCTCTCTTGCCTGTACTGATTTAGAAGGGAAAAAGGCCAGTAACTTAATTGGACACCTGAGTTCAGACGATTTCTTTGGTGTAGATAAGCATCCTACAGCCACTGTTGTGGCAACAAAATTCGTGGCAATTCCTAATGCTAAAGAAGGAGACCCTAACTACAATGTAACTGCTAACCTTACCATCAAAGGAGTCACCAATGAAATTACATTTCCTGTGGCTATCGTGGTGAAAGGCGAAAAAATGGCTATTGCTGCAAAGATGTCGTTTGATCGAACAAAATGGGGAATTAAGTACGGATCGGGTTCAGTATTTGATGACCTTGGGGATAAAGCCATCAGTGATGATGTAGACATCAACTTTATGTTGATCGCCAATTCGAAATAATAATCATTATATGACAAAGCCCTTCACTTGAAGGGCTTTGTTTTTTTAGCTCTTATCTACTCCTCCAGCTCGGTCTTTCTTTTCCTTCTTCTTTTTCTTTCCGGTTCTTTTTTCAGGATCTTCATGAAAGAAATAGCGCAAATCGATGGTTAAATAAGTACCTGTAAGATCTGTTGTAGCACCAACAGGAGCACCAACTCCTTTATATGCTCGTACCAGGGAAGTGGCAATGTCTTGCAATGGCTGGTGAAAGGAACCTCCCAGGTAAAAGAATCCACTTTTTTCTGTTCGGTACTCAAATCCCACATTTGCAGTTAAAGCAAGTCGGAACCAATCGTGTCGGAAAGTATTATTTCTAAAATATTCGGGGAATGTTTCGATGTCAGAAGCATAAAAGTCAAACGACATCCCAAAAGCATTATTCATGTACATGTTTTCACCCAATCTCACATATAATAATCCTTGTACAGGTATTTCGTATCCAACCATTCCAAAATCAGACTTAGAAGTAAAATTGCTGTCATTGTCAATGATTTCCAACTCATAGTTTCGTCGTATATAACTGATTCCAGACTCTAAAGACAAGCGATCCGTTATTCCTCTACGAATTACCATTCCATAGTTATAACCCAGGGTAGGTGTTACTGTAAAATCAAGAAACTCTTCACTGCCTTTAAATTCTCCAGCACCGAAAAACCCACTTGGTATAATAGGCTTGTACTGAAACCCAACAGTAACAATATTGGATTGGGTAAATGATGACAACGATAGCAATAGTGCTATCATCAATAAACCAGCTTTACACTTTTTTTGCATCAATAATTCGAGTTAACTCTAACCTTACGGCCTACCCTAAGTCTTGTTCGTCTACTCATTCCATTTAATTCACACAATTTGGCAATGTCAACCTGGTAGCTATCTGCAATTTTTTGCAAGTAGTCGCCACGTTGTACCGTATGAAAAATGGTTCCCTTCGGATAAACCGTATAATTTCTTCTAGCTTTCTGCAAAACTAACGTATCTCCGATTAATCTATTTTCTTTAAACGAAATAATATGACATGGATCTATAGGAACTCCCTTAAATCGAACCTCGAAATGCAAGTGACTTCCTGTTGACTGGCCTGAACTGCCTCCTAATCCTACCACCTCTCCAGCTTCAATAATTTGCCCCGGTTTCACCTTTATTCTATGCAAATGTGCATACAATGTTTCTAACCCATTGTAATGACGTACTACCACTACCCTGCCATATCCTTCGTAATAACGTGCCATGCGTACCATACCAGGGAAAGCTGAATATACAGGATCCCAAACATGTAAATCCATATCAATCCCATTATGGTTCCTCCCTTCTCTCCAACCAAAACGGGAAGTAATCTTACTTTCTCCATCCAAAGGGTGGTGATAATTACAATGTTGCATGCTATCTTGTAACAATAGCATCAATGTAGAATCACTCACACTCAAATCGCCCGAATAAGGAAATGGTCGCCTGGTATTCCAACTTTTGTAATAGTAGTTGGCTGGGTAGCATGACGTATCAATTGGCATGAGGAAGTAATCATTGTAATTTGCATTCCTCAAAGGCAAGGTTGACACATATAGATTAATTTCATTGATCAATGCATACGGCACAGTGTCCAACTCAAACAATGAATCAATCATATGGATGATTTGCCCCTCCGTTTTATCTTTTACACGCTGGTATATCTTAATTTCATTAATTAGCCCGTGTGGAATAGAATCGAGGCACGTAAGTGAATCTAGCACATGGTTTAAATGTACATCTGTTAAATGCTCTGCCTTTGTAAAAAGGTAATTGTCGCCATACATTACAACAGCGCGTACCGTATCTTTCTTGCTTGATGATTTAGACTTATCGTTTCCCCCTCCTTTGGCCAATGCCAATGATGCAGGCAGAAATAATAGCAATAGTAAAGCAACAACCGATTGGGCAGTTCTCTTCAACATAAACTGGTTTCAAATTTTTCCTCTCGCGCAATTTCTTACGCAAAAATCCTTAAAAGGTTTTGCGCAAAGGAGGCATAAGATACAAAATTTCGAAGAGACAAAAGCAAGACATTCCTCTACAGGAAAAGGATTCAGCCAAAAAACATTAATCTCATTGTGCAGAAATATAACCTATAAAGGCAAACAATAGTACAGCTATGGTTATGATCACAATAGCAATTCCAAATGTTTTATTAGCAATAAAGCGGTTTCGGTATTTCCCTTTGGTAAGGTTATTCAATCGACGGCTTAAAGTAAAGTCACTCTTCTTAATTGCAAAGAGATACATGTTCTCCCCTTCTTCTGGGTTTGCTCGCTCATAATCTACCTTGTTCTCAACCAGTAGCATTTCGAAATAATTGGCTGGAGCACTTTCCTTAAAGAAAAAGACCATGTAAGATGGATTGGAAGGGTGTGGTTTGAAGTTGTTAACACGTAACAATCCTTCCATTTCTTGTGGATCTTTCGGTGCTATTTTTCGATCCATTCGGTTTTGTATTCAATGGGTTGACGTTGCCCTTTTGGCCATTCTTTTTCAGGGTATCCAATGAAGAAAAAACCCAAACACCGATCTTTCTCTCCGAGCTGTAAAAATTGTTTCATCTCCTCACTATAGGTTCCTCCGCCTGTACTCCAAAGTGCACCCAGGCCATAAGCTGTACAAGTAAGGTACATGTTTTGAACAGCACAAGCAACTGCCGCAACCTCTTCCACTTCAGGGATTCGCTCACTCTTTTGTCGCTCCATACATATAGCAATCACCACCGAGCCATTCTTTGCCCGGTTCAAGTATTTGTCGAATTTAGATTGTAGAAATTTTTCGGGCGTTGTTGTTGCTTTGTAATGAGCTGCCATGAAGTTTCCCAGCCTTTCCAGGCCTTCATTTATAAATACTTTAAATCGCCATGGCTGTGTCATTCCATGTGTGGGAGCCCATATTGCATTGTTGAGTACATGCTCAATAATTTCCCGATGCACAACGCGGTTAGTAAATGTTTCAGGATAAATGGTTCTCCTGTTTTGAATTACCTCGGTAATCTCGCTTAAATTATATTTCATGATCAATGCTTTCCGATACAAAATTAAAGCAAACAATGCTTATGCTTTCAACAAAGGTGATAAATTTCGTTTTTAAAAGTTTAATCTATAAATTCGTTCGATTCATCACGTTTTTTATGAGTTTTAACGGAGGAAATATCAACACAACCCGTATCGCTAATTTATTTTTACGTGAAGATGGTATTTTACAAATCGACTTTAAGCACAGCATTGAGATTAATCGTGATGATGTGGTAGAGTTAGGCGAGAAAATAAAAGAAGTAACACAAGGAGTTGCTTACCCTACATTGATTAACACAGGTAAAAACTCAACGGCTAATTACGCCGCTCGTGAGTATTCTGCTCGTGAATTGAATGAAGTACGCACTGCTGAAGCCTATGTTACCACTACTGTTTATCACCGGTTTTTAGCCAATTTTTACGTACAGTTTCATCGCCCTAAAACACCTGCTAAAGTATTCGCCTCTGAAACGGAAGCTTCGAAATGGCTACAACAGTATAAGTTAAAATAAAGATTTACACTAAACATAACTCAACTATGAAAGCATTTAAGAAACTAGGAATCGGACTATTAGTCATTATTGTCATATTGATAATTGTGTCTTTCTTTTTACCTGCTAAGGTGCATGTAGAACGCTCTTTAACTATGAATGCATCGGCAGAACAAGTGTATGACATGGTTGCCGATCTTGAAAGATGGCCAGAATGGATGGCATGGATTGAAAGAGATCCAAATATGAAATTCACCTATGGTGAAAAAACCATGGGAGAAGGAGCATCATACTCCTGGAGTGGTGCAGATGGAGATGGTACCCTAACCATTGAAAGCGCCACCCCGTTTACCGGAATGACAACAAAGATTGAATTTGATGGCATGGAACCTTCGCAAGGCACTTGGACCATTGCTTCTGGTGATAGCGGTACAACTGTAACCTGGGCCATGGATGCCGATATGTCTGGCATGCCTATTATTGGCAAGTATTTTGGTCTAATGATGGATGGAATGGCAGGCCCTGATTTTGAACGTGGATTATTCAAAATTGATAGCTTATTGCAACTGACTCCACCTGCCCCAGAGTATGGTATAGAAATTATACAAGAAGAAGTAACTGCTCGCCCTATACTCACCATTTCTGATTCGTGCGAATTGGTGAGTGATAGCATCAGTGCTCACTATGCTACTAACTTTGGAGCCATAATGGGTTATGTCGGAGAAAATGGTGGAACAGTGGCTGGCATGCCTATTTCAATGATTTTAAAATGGGAACCTGAAAGTGGATGGTATTGGTTTAAGGCTGCTATTCCTGTTACTGAGGCGATGGAAGGAAGCGACATGATTGTAGCGGAAGAATCGTATGCTGGGAAAGTGGTAAAGGGAACTCATCTTGGGGATTATAGCACTATGGAAGCTTCTTACGAAGAACTGGGTCGATACATGAAGGATAACGGATTAGAAGAAGCAGGATTACCCTGGGAAGAGTATGTGGATGACCCAACTACCGTAGTCCCGGAAAAAGTTAGAACATTTATCTACTTCCCGATTCAATAGATTAAAATCATTGCTAATAACTGGCCGCTTTCTTCTTTGAAAGCGGCTTTTTTATGGCTTCCATTTGATATTACAGCCTATGCTCGGTCGCTGGTTTTCGCTTACCTCTTCCCCATTTAAAATAGCATCCAATGCTGTTCGCATGTCTTTTCCTGTTACGGGTATTCCACTATTAGGCCTCGAATCATCTAGTTGCCCTCTGTAAACACATTTTAACTGAGCATCAAATATGCTAAAATCAGGTGTACAAGCAGCACTATAAGCCCTGGCTACAGCTTGCGACTCATCGTATAAATAAGGAAAAGGGAAATTCATCTCTTCCGCTAATGCTTTCATTTTATCGGGAGCATCATCCGGATAGTTTTTTACATCATTTGAGCTTATAGCAATAAAGGCTATTTGCTTGGGTAAATAATCGTTGGCCAATCGCACCAGCTCTTCTCTTACATGAACCACAAAAGGGCAATGATTGCAAATAAACATCACCACGGTTGCCTGTTTGCCTTCGCTCAATTCTTGTAGCGTTAAGTTGTTACCTGATACTGCGTCGGGCAATTCAAAATCAGGAGCTTTAAAGCCCAGAGGAATTTGTTCGGTAGGTGTTAGTGCCATTATTTTTGTGTTTCTAGTTCCATCATTTGCTGCCTAATTTCTTCGGGAGTTAAATATACCCTTTTCTTATAGGCCTTATAATCTTCAGGAACGTGCTTGCTATTAAGTGTGGTGCTGGTAAACTCATGCAATTGCCATCCAAGCCCATGTTGAATGGTTCGTTCATCAGTAGCTCTTTCAAACTTTGTTCTAAATTTTTTAGATACATAAGCTACACCGTTTCCTACAATAGACCAACTACTTTTATTAGTGTAGTAAAGAATGTGAGCCAACTCATGCGCTAATATGCCTACTTGAGCATTAAAGCTCACTTCACTCAACAACAAGCCATCACGATCTGCATTGGTATTAATAAATATCCGATACTTCCTGTTTTTCCTTCCTTGTAAAGTACTCCACATTTTAGGGCGTGCAGCCATGGTAGCATCTATGTTTTTCTTTACAAACTCAATAGAAGTATTCTTGAGTTCGGGGTAATATGACAATGCTATCAAGCATTGTAATTCATAGCCATGCGGCAAGACTTTGTTCTTACCGTACTTCGATTGTAATTGTTGAGCTTTGTCTAGAAAGTCTGTTTGCCAAATTACTTTAGGTGCAGATGGTTGTCCCCATAATTTACCTGTAGAAATTATGGAAACTAACAACAATAAGCATCCACTAACCAACAATCTGTTTGTTGTGGTCATTGCATTATGTTTACTGAAAGTTACCAATTAATCAAAAAAAGAGGCCTTTTGCTAAGTTCATAAAAAAACAACACCAGCATTTATTAACTTCCGGAAAATTGCTCACAAAATGGTTGTGTATATCCTATTAAAATTTTCAAATCAATTCACTAATTAATAACCCAAATCATTCATTATGAACAAACTTTACGCTATTGTATTATGTTCGAGCGCATTGGTTGCAAGTTCAGCCATCGCCCAGCCTACTCTTACTCAGGCAAACAATGTTCCTCAAGTAGGAGAGAACTTTGTTATCCATAGCATCGATTATACTTCTCCTGGTAATGGAGGAGCTAATGTTACCTGGGACTTTTCTAACCTTACCTCCAATGGTACCTCTAATGTTAACTGGATAACTCCGGGCAGCACTCCCAACGGAGGTAGTTTTCCTGGTGCTAGCGCAAGTTATGAAACCGGGCAGGGCAATTATTATTACATCAAATCATCTTCAGCAAGACAAGAAGTGGGTGGTTTTGATAACAGTGGTACCATTCTTAATTATAGCGACCCTGAAACAGTAGTGGAATATCCCATTACACACAATGGGAGTTGGTCGGATAACATGGCTTGCACATTTGTTTCTAACGGAATTACTTTTGTTCGCACAGGAGGCAATACAGGCGTGGCTGATGGGTATGGAACATTGATTTTACCTTATGGTACCTTTAACAATGTATTGCGCGTAACTGTTACCCAGGATTATCAAGACGATTATGACATTGGAGTTCCAGCTACCGTTGAATATGATGCGGTAAACACTTATTGGTATTTGCCAGGAACACATAGTGCTTTATTGCAATTGAGTTCGTTAACAACGACTTCTTTTGGGCAGCCCACTACTGCGGAGTATGGATTCTACCTTGATCAAACAAGTGTTGGCATCGAAAACTACACGCCCAACCAATTGTTCGCAATGCACGTATTCCCTAACCCAACAAGCAGTAGCAGCAACTTGTACTATACATTAAAAGATGGTGGTAATGTTTTTATTGCATTGTATAACACATTGGGACAAGAAGTGCAGACTGTTGTAAATCAATCGCAGACTACTGGTGATTACACCACAACGATTAACGTTGATGACCTGGGCAAAGGCATCTATATCATTCGGATGGAAGTTGACGGACAGGTTCAAACACAAAAACTAACGGTACAATAATCACCCCTACTTTTTATCGCCCCAGCCTTATAAGCTGGGGCTTTTTTTTGCATTACTTTTTGCTGTTACAAGCTGTTTTGTCTCTCCACCAACCATCCTTTTCATTTACCTTTTATCATATAACTTGCTTTATTGCCCTACTATTCACTACCTTTCTTGTTGTAAAGCATCATGTAGATATAATCAACAACTAATGCTAGAACAAATCAATCATCAATTAAAAACTAGTAATCATGAACAAACATTACAAAATGTTATTGTTCGCTGCTACCATGATTGTTTCTACCTCTTTACACGCCCAACCCACACTAACACAGGGCAATTGTGCGCCTCAAGTAGGCAACACTTTTACAACACATAATGTTGCATACGCTGCTCCTGGGAGTGGCGGTGCAAATGCTACCTGGGATTTCTCAGGGTTAGTTTCAGGAGGAACCTCTACTTATTCCTGGGTTGACCCATCAACTACACCCAATGGAACAGATTTTTCTGGAGCTACGGTGAGTTATGAATCCAGCCCCAATAACTTTGTGTACGTGCAAACTTCTTCTTCGAAGTATGAGACAAAAGGCATTGACAACAATGGAATTATTATTAATTACAACGACCCAGAAACCATTCTTGAATTCCCTTTGACTTATAGTGACACCTGGAGTGACAACCTCGCATCTACCTATGTTTCTGGAGGGTATACCTTTTACCGGTCGGGAAGTAATATAGGGGTAGCCGACGGTTATGGCACATTAATACTCCCTTATGGCACCTTCAATAATGTGTTAAGGGTTACCGTTACCAGTGATTTCATAGACGAATACAACCCAGGAATTCCTCTCTTTGTGGAATACGACGTGGTGAATACTTATTGGTACTTACCAGGAATAAACAATCCACTATTACAGATGAGTAGCTTCAGCAGCTCTACTGGTGGAGCACCTACTATTACACAATACGGTTATTACATCGATCAATTGCATGTTGGTGTTGAAGGTTACACCCCTCATGAGTTGTTTCATATGCAGGTATTTCCCAATCCAGCAACCACTACTGCCAATGTACGGTATGCACTGAAAGATGGTGGTAACGTTCGTATTTCGCTCTACAATACACTTGGACAAGAAGTGCAAACTATGGTGAATCAAACACAAAGCACCGGTGATTACACCACTACGATTAACGTTAATGATCTGAAGAAGGGCATTTACCTTATTCGTATGGAAGTAGGCGGGCAGGCTCAAACGGAAAAGCTAACCGTGCAGTAGCCCACTTTCTACAACACATCTCCCCATCCTCTATTACTCTACATAAAAGGATGGGGATTTTTTATTCTAGCGATACCGACAACGAAAACGTCAATTCATCTGCTACAATTTCCTGATCTGCTTTAGGGTTTAGCAAGTGCCATGCTTCTCCATTAATCATAAACTGCCCATTAAGAGCATATGGAACATGTTTTTCCCACATCACCTGAGCGGGGAAGGAAATGGCTCCAGTGGTATCTTTTATGCTTAAATTGGCTTCAACCATACAGCTATCTGATGCATTTTTGGTGATGGACAACACTTCAATACGCGCAGTAGGGTATTGGCTTACATCAAGGTATTGTGGGCTGGTAAGCTCCAACTTCTCTGTTTCATCACTTACTTGTAAAGCCACGGCATTAGCAAGATCTACTTCAAATACACCACTCAATAATTGATCGCCCTCACACAGCCACCATCCCTCTTTAAGCAAGAATGTACCATTGGTTGTAAGCTCCGCATTGCTTACCGAAAAGTTGATGTTGCTTTTACCAATTTTAAACGACGAGTTGGCATTCTTTACTTTTTTGTATCGTTCCCAATCCACTTTACTGTTTTCGGTACTTATTGGATATTTCGTTAACTCAGGCTGAGGTGCTTCTTGTGTTTCTTTTGCCGTTGTTAATGCTTCATTTTCTTGTTCTGTAGCTGTACAAGCCATCAGTCCAAAGGCCAATAAGAGTAGGTGAAATTTCATCTTCGTTGATTTGTGTTTTTAGTTTAACGGAACGCCAATGCTTATTCCCCAGGCGGTTCCCATTCCTACACCGCTAATATTTTTAAATTCTGCAAACCCTGCAAATGTAACTGTTTCGTTAACATAAATATTGAGTCGGGCACCTGCTGAAATGCTATAGTGTAAGCCACGTTCATCGCTTGTTTTCGAGTTCACGTAATCTAAGCCTAATGGGTCAACATATGGTGATACACTTAGCCAATCTGTTGGCTTTAAATGCAATGCTACACCTTCTGGCATTACTGTAGCAATAATACCTACTAACATTAAAGGGTCAAATCTTTTTATTCTGCTGCTGTCTACTACATAGGTATTGTAACATCCAGGATCGCTCAAAGTATCGCAAGCGTATTCATATTCGTACTCATCAGTTCCTACTATGCTGCGCACTAACCCTACTACAAACAATGGAGGACCAACAACTACTCCAGCTGGACTATGGATATGCCATGCATCCCCATCTTCTCTACGGCCTACCGATAAGCTCCAGTTAATACTAACATCATCACTCACAAAGTGATCAAAGCGCAAACCTGTAGCGTGCATTTCTTCTCCACCCTTGAAGGTAAGGAACTCTTGCTCCACTGAAAGGAAACTCTCACCACCAAATTGTGCGTACGATTGTATACAAAGGAGCATCAATCCAATAAATGGAATAAGCAGGAGGTTTCTCATGAAGCAATTGTGTGTGTGCGCATTTTAATGTGCAAAAACTATTCCAAAAAGCTGTCGAACATATACTATGTATGGAATCAAAGGATGGCTTCCTGTGCTCAACCATCACTCCTCTTGTATAATCCGTCACCTATTATGCTACATCCATCTAACATTTCACTGATTTCCATTATCCTTCACCCATTTATTTGTAATTTTAGGTAGTTAAATGTTAACTCATGAAGAAAGCTACCATTACCCTATTACTTATACTTTCTGTTGTTATTGGTTTTTCCCAGCCCAATGATTCGTTGGCTATTCGACGCATATTTGATCAGGCACTAACCAATGGCGAATGTTATGAAAACCTTCGGCACTTGTGCAAACAAATTGGCGGAAGACTGAGTGGATCGCCCGAGGCTGACAAAGCCATTGAGTGGGGAAAACGCGTGATGGATGGCTATGATTTGGATCGTGTTTTTTTGCAGGAAGTAATGGTTCCTCATTGGGTACGTGGAGATAAAGAAGAATTACTCGTTACTCAATCATCTATTCTTGGCAAAAAACCCATGAATGTATGTGCTTTGGGCGGTTCAATTGGTACAAAGGGTTATTTGGAAGCAGAGATTATTGAGGTACATCACTTGAGTGATTTAAAAAAGTTGGGGCGCGAAAATGTTGAAGGCAAAATTGTGTTTTATAATCGCCCGATGGAGCCAAGGCATATTGATACTTTCCATGCCTATGGTGGCTGTGTGGACCAACGTTCGAGTGGTGCAGTAGAGGCCTCAAAATTTGGTGCCCTTGCTACTATTGTACGCTCTATGAGTCATAAAAACGATCAGCAACCACATACTGGAGCGATGCGTTATGAGGATGGTGTGAAGAAAATTCCAGCTTGCGCAATTGGCACAGCTGATGCTGACCTGCTAAGTGCTACACTAAAAAAAGAGAAACGCATTACTGTTCGGCTAAAAATGAATTGCGAGCTGCTGCCCGACAAAAAACAATACAATGTTGTTGGCGAGATCAAAGGCAGTACACATCCTGAAGAAATTATTCTGGTAGGTGGACACCTCGACTCGTGGGACACGGGTGAAGGAGCACATGATGATGGTGCAGGCGTGGTACAATCGATGGAGGTATTACACTTATTCAAGAATCTTGGTATTCAGCCCAAACGGACTTTACGTGCTGTATTGTTCATCAATGAAGAGAATGGCAACAACGGTGGGAAGACATATGCCCGATTAGCTGCTGAAAACAAAGAATATCACCTGGCGGCAATTGAAAGTGATCGCGGTGGATTTGCTCCTCGTGGTTTTACATTTGATACCGAAGATGACGTAAAACTAGAACAAATGCAGCAGTGGGGCGAGTTGCTTGAGCCTTATAAATTGCACATTCTTGAAAAAGGTTATGGTGGTGTTGACATTTCTCCTCTAAAGGCTAATGGCACTGGAATTTTGGCAGGTCTGGTACCCGATTCGCAACGCTACTTTGATTACCACCATGCCCCTACTGATGTATTTGAATCAGTAAACAAAAGAGAATTGGAACTGGGTGCTGCTTCTATGGCAACACTCGTTTATCTGATCGATAAGTACGGACTGAAAGCCGTGAAATAAATTAATTGATTCCTTTAAGTAGTTTCTGGTAAAAATCACCCACTATCGGAAGTGGCTTTTCCTCCTCATTCGCAGCAGAAATAATGCCTAGGATAAGGAAAATTAAAATGCCTATTCCTCCCAACGGTAAGATAATCACCATAATTAGCCATCCAATAAAAGGAATGATGGCCAGCATAAGCCCAACAATCCAAAGTGCAATCCATGTTAGGAATAACCCTAATGCCTGTCGGAGATGAAATGCGCCAAGACTTGATTTATTATTCTGATGCATGACTAAAGCTACTACCCAACCTATGAGGGTGAGGTAACTTACAATTGCAATCGTTTTCTTATCTTCCATGGTGGTTCGTTTTGTTGGTCAATCAAAATTAATATTTTCCTCCACAAAAACAACTGTACCCTATCGAGCCAATTGATTGAAGTCAACTCCAGTGGGGCTTTGGAAAATTTCAAGATCAAACTCAGGAGCAGCAGCAAAGATATGGTCAAAAATATCGGCCATAATGCCTTCGTAATTCACCCAATTTTTATCTGAGCTAAATGCATAGATTTCCATTGGCAACCCGGTTTCAGTAGGTGTTAGTTGACGTACCATACACGTCATGTTCTTATTGATGTGTTGATTGTTTCGTAAGTATGCTTCAATATACTTTCTAAACACGCCTATATTGGTCATGTTTCGTCCATTAATTAATTGGGTGGTATCAATGTCATTTTCCTTGTTATACACCTCTATTTCTTCCTTTCGTTCCTTTACATAATCAGCAATGAGTTGAAACTTAGAAAACCGCCCCATCATTTCTGGTGAACAAAACCTTATGCTACTAATAGTTACATTGATAGAACGCTTAATGCGACGACCATCTGACTCTTCCATTCCCCGCCAATTCTTAAACGAATCTGAAATAAAAGCATAAGTAGGAATAGTGGTTACCGTACGATCAAAGTTACGCACCTTTACCGTAGTAAGGTTGATTTCCATAATATCGCCATCAGCTCCGTATTTGGGCATAGTAACCCAATCTCCAATGCGCACCATATCGTTTACTGCCAACTGAATGCTTGCTACAAACCCTAAAATGGTGTCTTTAAAAATGAGCAAAATTACAGCTGTCATTGCTCCCAATGCGCTGAAAAAGTAGATGGGCGATTTATCTAATGCTATAGAGATGATAAGTACCCCACAAATGAAGAAGTTAAAGATTTTAGCCAGCTGTATATAACTTTGAATAGGCTTATCTTTCAACCTTGGCTTATCGAGTAGAATATCAATAATGGCATTCAACATGGCATTCACTACCATCATTACTACCACCACCATGTATATGTAAGTGAAGGCAAAAGCCACAGGGATCAACCATTCGAAATCGGCAAATACTACTGGAATGGAAGCTTCAAAAATAACCGCAGGGAAGATATGTGCCAGCTTCTTGAATACTTTCCGCTGCAACATGTAATCATCCCACTTGGTTTTGGTTTTTGACACCACCCTCGAAATCAGCTTCACCATAATTAATCGAGCCAAAAACCATACGATGGCACAAACAATTATTAATGCTCCCAGCAATATAAATAACTTGAGGTAAGTAGCGGTGTCTTCGGCCACACCCATATCGGTGATGAGCCAATTGGTAAGCCACTCCGCCATTTCATTTTCCGTTTCCGCGATGGTACCGTCTACTTGCATGCCATTGTTTTCTACAACAAAAGTAGCAAAGAAAACAGTGCCATTATACACCTTATGCCATAAAGAGCAATTGTAGGCCTGAGGCAACTACCTTACAACAAGCAATTAGCTTTTCAACACTTTCGCCAAACAAATGAACTTTCTGTCTTTCTGCCTGTTCATTAAATGAGGTATATTCCTTACCTTGTAAATAATGATTGGCCATCGATTCACAAAATACATAGCGCAAAAAAAATGGCAGCACCCTTTTGATAAGTTGCTGGAGATTTTTTTGGAGATGTTGGTATATACTTCTGGCGATGTGGATGAAGCATTGGACTGGCTAAGAGAGGTAGATGATGCGCACAACCTTACCGACGACAACTATACCGTGGACGACTTTATTGAAGACCTTAAAAAGAAAGGATACATTGGTGATGATGCAGGGCAAGGCGGTGGAAGGAAGATGACTGGAAAAACCGAACAAGTGATTCGCAAGCGATCATTGGATCAGATATTCGGCAAACTAAAACGCGGTGGGAAGGGCAACCATAAAACCACATTTACCGGTCTTGGCGATGAAGCAACATCCGATCGTAGAAAATTTCAATTTGGAGATGGGTTGGATCAAATCGATTATACCGAATCGATTAAAAACGCACAGGTAAATCATGGCATTGGAAATTTTCATCTTACAGAGGATGATTTGGAAATTGTAGAGCAAGAGCACAAAACCTACAGCGCTACGGTGTTAATGATCGACATTTCGCACTCCATGATTTTATACGGAGAGGATCGCATTACTCCTGCCAAAAAAGTAGCCATGGCATTGGCTGAGCTTATTACTACCAAGTACCCTAAAGACACCTTAGACATTGTAGTATTTGGCAATGATGCCTGGCAGGTAAGCATTAAAGATTTGCCCTATTTAAAAGTGGGGCCTTACCATACCAATACTGTTGCAGGGCTGGAGCTTGCCATGGACATTTTACGTCGTAAGAAACATTCGAATAAGCAAATTTTCATGATTACGGATGGCAAACCATCTTGTATTAAACAACCAAATGGTGAGTATTATATGAACAGTTTTGGACTCGATCCAACCATTGTGAATAAAACATTGAATCTTGCTGCGCAATGCCGCAAAATAAAAATCCCCATTACCACTTTTATGATTGCCCGCGATCCTTATCTGCAACGATTTGTTGAAGATTTTACCGAGGCCAACAATGGACGGGCTTTTTATACCAGTTTAAAGGGTTTGGGCGATTATATTTTTGAAGATTACGAAAGCAACCGAAGAAAGAAAATGCGTTAATATGAAGATGAAGACTGCCGCTAAAACATTAGGCGAACTAAAAAAGGAAGGATATACTCCCAAAACCATCAAAGAGGAGTTAAGAGATAATTTAATGGCTCGCCTACGCGATGGCCAAAAGGTGTTTGAAGGGATATTGGGCTACGAAGATTCTGTCATTCCCGACATTGAGCGTGCCATATTATCACGCCATAACATCAACTTATTAGGATTGCGAGGGCAAGCAAAAACACGAATAGCGCGACAGATGGTATCTTTATTGGACGAATACATTCCAGTAGTAAAAGGAGCCGAATTAAATGATGATCCATTTCGTCCTATTTCCAGGTATGCTATTGATTTAATTGAAAAGGAAGGTGATAACACCCCTATTAGCTGGTGGCACCGGTCTGAACGATATACCGAAAAATTGGCTACCCCAGATGTTACCGTAGCCGACCTTATTGGCGACACAGATCCTATTAAAGCGGCTAACCTAAAACTTGATTATGCTGATGAACGAGTGATTCATTTCGGATTGGTCCCCCGAGCCAATCGCGGTATTTTTGTAATCAACGAATTGCCCGACTTGCAACCCAGAATACAGGTATCGTTGTTCAACATTTTACAAGAAGGAGACATCCAGATAAGAGGCTTTAAATTACGATTGCCTCTCGACCTTCAATTTGTGTTTACTGCCAACCCTGAAGATTATACCAACCGGGGCTCTATTATTACTCCTTTGAAAGATCGTATTCAAAGTCAGGTAATTACACATTATCCAAAGTCTATCGAAATTTCTAAACAAATTACACGGCAAGAGGCTGATATCAATGCCGCACAAAACGAACGAGTAACTGTTCCTGAACTGTTAGAAGATTTGATAGAACAAGTAGCATTTGAGGCTCGTAATAGCGAATACATTGATCCTAAAAGTGGGGTATCAGCCCGACTCACCATTACTGCATATGAAAACCTTGTAAGTGCTGCCGAACGCAGGGCATTAATCAATAATGAAAGTACTACCCAGGTACGGTTAAGCGATTTATTTGGTGTTATTCCTGCCATTACTGGCAAAGTGGAATTGGTATATGAAGGCGAGCAAGAAGGAGCTATTGGCGTGGCCCATCATTTGATTGGCAAAGCCATTCGGTCGCAATTCGCCATTCATTTTCCCGATCCAGAAACCATGAAACGCAGTAAGGAGCATAACCCTTACGAACCCATCATTAATTGGTTCAACACCAATGAAATTGACTTACCCAATAATGCTTCAGGTCACGATTATCAGCAGGCACTTCAAAAAATTGATGGTTTACAGTTGTTGGTAAACAGGTATAAGAAAAACAGTACAGAACAACAGCTATGGATGGAATTTGTGTTGCACGGTTTGGCAGAATATTCTATCATTAGTAAAAACATCCTGGAAACTGGTTTAAACTTTAAAGATTTGCTCAATTCTGTGTTTTCGATGGACAATGATTTTGACTACGACGATGATGAGCTAAACTAAATGCATTGATTCACCAAATTTGAGCTAAATATTGCTTGATACAGTATGAAATTTGGTAAAGTAGATCGTGTTGATGCGGTAGATTTTACACTTCCGCTTTCCCCTCCTGAAAATGAGGTGATGTTGCAACGAATAGCCTCCTCTAAACCAGTAAATATTTACCTCGCCTGCCCTCAATGGAGTGGGTTTGAAGGAAAATTATATCCAAAAAACACCAAAGCTTCTGATTTTTTACACCATTATTCCAGGCAATTCAATGCCATTGAGTTAAACACCACCTTCTATGGGGTAAATCGTGCCTCCTTGCTAAAATGGTCGAAAATGGTGCCGCCTGAGTTCAAATTTTGCCCAAAGGTTCCTAAAGATATCAGTCACTTCAGGTATTTGATTGGCGCTGAATTTGCCACCAAAAGCTTTTGTGAAGACATTGCTATTTTTGGCCACAACCTTGGGCCTGCTTTTCTCTTACTACCTCAAAATTTCACCCCGGTTCGCTTTGGTGATTTAATGCAGTATGTAGCTCAATTCCCTTCCGATACCAGGTTATCGATAGAAGTACGCAACAAAGAATGGTTTAAGCCCGAATGGAAGCATAAATTGTTCGCTTTGTTTGAACATTATAATATTGTTAGCATCATTACCGATGTTGCTGGCAGGCGCGATGTATTGCATCAACGCCTTACTTCCGATACTGTAATTATTCGTTTTGTAGGCAATCGGCATCACCCTACTGATTTTGAGCGTTTAGATGCCTGGGGTAAGCAGTTAGAAGACTGGATGGGCAAGGGACTGAAAGAGGTTTATTTTTTCCTGCATCAGCCCGAAGAGCATTTAAATGTTGAAATTGCTATTCATCTAGCCAACACCTTGAATCAGATTGATGGGGTGCAAATAACACCTCCACGCCCATACATAGACCCGGCATCGCAACAAACCAGTCTTTTTTAATATGTAATAAGACTATTCCCCATCACCACCATCCGGCTGTTCCTCTATTGGACGGGGTGTTTCTTTGGGTTTGGCAGGCTCTGGCTTAATCGGACTTACCTCGGTAATGATTAATTCTGTACGGCGATTTTTTTGACGTCCTTCCGGGTTATCCGTTCCATCAGGGTGCTCGTTAGGAGCAATGTGCTTGGTTTCACCATACCCTTGTGCCGTCATACGATCCGCTGCAATTCCCTTTTCTACCAGGGCACGCACCACTGCATCAGCACGTTTTTGCGACAGCTTCATATTGTATGCATCCCTACCTTTTGAATCGGTATGCCCCCCTATTTCTACCTTAATTTCAGGGTTATCGTTTAATACGTGATATACCTTTTCGAGTTCTATTGCCGACTCGGGTAGCAACACATCTTTATCGTATTCAAAGTATAAATTGTTCAACACCAACACCGAGCCAATGATGAGGGGATGCATGGTTACCGCACGATGAATTTCGTTGTAAGCGGTACCCTTTGGAACATCTAAATGTAAACTATGAAACAGGTGTCCATCAGCTTCGTAATCCACATCGAAATCCATGCCCGGAGGTAAAATAAACAAGTAATCTCCTGTAGAAGAGTTTGGGGCATATTCACCTACAATGTCTCCTGTTTTGGGATCAAATACTGTGATGATTACTCCTTGTGGAATTTCGCCACGTGTATTGGTTACAGATCCTTTCAATACGGTCAATCCTTTTTCCTCTGCCTCGGGGAAGGTAAGTAAGTATACATCTTGCTCTCCCTGGCCACCATCTTTAAACGAAGAATAGTATGCTCTTTTTCCATCAGCAGAAGGAATGTAAAACACATCGTCGCCCGTAGTGTTTACTGGATAACCTATATTGGTAGGCTTGCCCCATTCTCCATTTTCATCCAATACGCTCATGAAAATATCGTGCCCACCCATGGTATTGTGTCCTTTAGAGCTAAAGAACAATGTTCTTCCATCAGGGTGTAGGTAAGGGCTTCCCTCATCGTAAATGGTATTGATGTTCGGTCCAAAGTTTTGTACCAATCCCCATTCTCCATTAGGGAGTCGCTTTGCAAAGTAGATGTCGCGTCCACCAAATCCCTCAGGACGATCGCTGGTAAAGCAAAGCATATCGCCCATCGCATTTAATGTACCATGTGAATTCCATCCACCATCATTAATGTCGGAGCCCAGTTTCTTTGGCTCAGTCCATATTTCTCCATCAAGGTACGATTCATACAATCCTCCTTCACCATCTGCATACCGATAAATAATCAATCGCTGTCCATCTACCGACAGTCCAATGGTAGCTTCATGATCCGCAGTATTGATAGGTTCTCCCAGATTGACTGGTGTTCCCCATTGTCCTCCTACTTTTTTGGTGATGTAGATGTCTTCAAAGTATTTTCCATCAATGGTTTTTTGATCTCCTGTACTTCCTTCACGCCTCGAAGTAAAGATCATTGTTTGCTCATCGGCAGTTACTACTGGCGCATATTCTGGGTATTGGGTGTTAACATCTGCTCCAACATTATCGATGGTTACCCTAACAGGGGTGTTCATCAACAAGATGGCGTTGTCACAAATTTCCAACTTCCTATCGATAAGGTTTAATTCTTCGGCATTGTCTTCGTACAACATTTCCCTGTACTTCTTATACAAGGCAATGGCTTCATCAAACCTATAATTGTAATGGTAGGCATCTGCCAAATCGGAATACACATAAGGAGGTACTCCTGTTTCTTTATGGCTTTCATCGTCGTAAGTAAGCGTCACTGCTTTTTCCGACTTTTCGAGGTATTCAGCTGCCTTCGATTTTTCGGTTGGCGACTGTAAATAACAATACCCCACACGATATGCCAGGTTGGCATTGTTTTCATCGGCTTTGTACAACTCCAGAAGAATGGGAAGTGCTTCTTCAAAGTTTTCGTTCTTTAAATAACCCTGCGCCTCGTCAAACTTTTCTTTGAACGATTTCTCTTGTGCATGCAAGGTTTGCATCGCAAATAGCACTACCAGTAAAGCAATTAATGTTCTAAACATGTATTCTTTTATTTCCAAAAAGTTAACGTCAAGGTTACCAGCCTTATAAGCAGCACCAAAAATAGTATTTTTGTTTTGGTTTACCGCAAAAAATCATCATTAGACCAACAACGTTTCTCTTGTTAAAAGTTAAAAATGATCGTTATCTTCATCGAATCGATGAGAGGAAAACGAAGCATACATTGGTTGGCCGCATTAACTTTAATAGGTTTTTCTGCTATAGGGTATCTTATTATTGTGTTTTTATTTGAGAATCGGTTTACCATCATCTTTGAGCATGGTTGGCCTATATGGCAACAGATTCCAGTGGGGTTGATTTATGGTTTTTTGGCTGCGCTTATTGGGTGGCAGGTCATAAAGTTGCCTGTATTACAAACTACCCGAACCGCTTATTCGCGTTTGATTCGCTCCTTAAATCTTAACGCATTTTCCATCCTATTTATTTCCTTTTGTGCTGGCGTTGGTGAAGAGGTATTGTTTAGAGGAGCCTTACAACCGATGCTGGGCGTATGGTTTACCGCAGTATTGTTTGTAGCATTACACGGTTATCTTAACCCTACCAATTGGCGTATGAGTATTTATGGCGCTTTTATGACTCTGGCAATTGTTGGCATTGGATATATGAGTAAACATTGGGGCATTGTAAGTGCCATGGCTGCCCATTTTATGGTGGATGTAGTATTGCTATACAAACTCACCAACGATAAGGAAGATCACATTATAATTATTCCCCGCAACTAAAGCACTACTACTTTTTCTTGAGCAATTGTAGCGCCATTCGCATTGCGTACTTGCATTAGGTAGATTCCTGTATCGAGCTTGCTCTTGTGCAATTCCACCGTTGATTTACTAGTTTGCATTTGCAATACCGATTGCCCTGTAATGCTAAATAGCTCAATGGTTACCGTTTGAGTGACTTCCATTTCGAGGGTGATTGTAGCCTTATTTTGTATTGGGTTAGGATAGATGCTAACCTTGTTTTTCTGTGCCAACGCATTTACCCCAACCGTACCGGTAAGGGTAGCCGTGCGATAGATCAGCTGGCTTGGAATTTGGCTCTGATATACCATATGAAATACCCCATTGGCGTATGCAATATGAGGAGTAGCTTGTGTGCCATTGGTGGTAGGGTTAAGCAATTCGCCTGGCACAAATCCTGAAGCACCACTTATCGATGCTGAGAAGTAACAATCGAGGTTACCATTTCTATTGTCTTGCCATACTACCCCAATGGTATCACTACTTCCAGCAATTGCTGGATAATTTTGAGGTTGCGTTCCACCATAATCATCCAATTCGGCATTGAAGCCTACTTGTTGGTTGTTGGTATTCATGGTTCCCACCATAATCTTATTGTAACCATCAGAATTTTCTGTCATCCATACTGCTACCAACGAATCGTTGGCAATATGCCCTACAGGACCTGAAGATGGGCAGGTAGGGATGTTCCAACTGGCATTGTCGATATCGGTAGCAGTGGCATAACTGGCACCACCATCGGTGGAAGTGGCTACAAATACATCGCGAATATTATTATCGTTGTTACGAAACAAAAGGAAATGCTGATTGCCATTAATAAGGCTTGAGGATGGGCAACACTCACAGGGGTCTCCAGGCGAGTTGGCACTTCCATCTACCAACGGGCCAAAGGTAGCACCACCATCGGTAGATGCTGACACTACTTGTTGAGGGTTGTTCCAATTGTTATCGGCTTTGATGTAGGCTACAACGGGGTGGCCTCCTGCCATAATCTCCACATTGGGCAATTCGGGAATGTCGGTAGTCATCTTACTTACCCTTACCGTATCACCAAAGGTAACTCCACCATCTAATGACCGTTGCACATACACCTTCCCTGTATTTGCTGGAACGGTAGAATAAACCACGAATATGGTATCGCCAGCTACTGCCATTTCAGGGCCATCAGAAGTGGCTGTTCGTGGCTCAACATTGGCTGGGTTAATGCGCGAAGGAGTTGTAAATGCATTGCCATTCCAGTAAGATACATTCACTTTGGCTCCCCCAGAGGTTTGCCCCCAAATAATGATGGGGTGGTTGTTGCTATTTAAAGCAATTCGAGGCCTGATATTACCGTATTGAATGCCATCGGCAACTACAATGGGAGTAGACCAGGTAATTGCCGGGGTTTGCGCTATAGCCAACGTACTGAATAAAAGGGCTGCTAAAGCAAGAAGGTAGGTGGTTCGTTTCATAGCATACTGTTAGTAGTTGATAAAGATAAAGGATTTAAATAATGTTGCTTCATATTACAGGCGCCTAAGAATTGTCGTACAACTAACATTTCTTCTTATTTAGCAATAGTATGGAAAACAAAACACCCGGTTTGTTGTTATTTTCGTAAATGTGATCAGAACCATAAAAGCACTGATATGAAGAATACACTTTTTGCTGCCATTGCCTTTCTCTCCATTTTTACTGCATGTGGACAAGGTACCACAATGAATGGGAGTTCACAGGAATCGGATACTAAAACTACTGCTACAAACGTTACTAAAGTAGTAAAGACTGACCAGGAATGGAAGGCATTACTTACCCCTGAACAGTACTATGTAACAAGAGAAAGCGGTACCGAGCGCCCCTTCACCGGAAAATACGTGGATTTTAAAGGAAAGGGAACGTTTATTTGTGTTTGTTGTGAGAATGAGTTGTTTGATGCCAACACCAAGTTTAAATCGGGTACCGGATGGCCGAGTTTTTACGACATCATTGATAAAAATAAAGTAACAGTGCATAAAGATTATACACATGGCATGATTAGAGACGAGGTAACCTGCGGCAGATGTGACGCTCATCTCGGACATGTTTTCGACGATGGGCCACAGCCAACTGGTTTAAGATATTGTATAAATTCGGTAGCATTAGATTTTATGGAAAAAAATAAGTAGCTTTGTATAGAAAGAAAATGTTCCCCGTATGGTAAGCGACACCTTATACTTCTCTTCATAATTGATAGAAGTTTTTAGTTTAGCATTTTCTTTGAGACGCAACACACCAAACCCTATAACCACTAATAATTCGTTAATCTAAACAGTCGCTTACCTACGGGAACACCATATTAGAAAGCCCTCTCAATTGAGAGGGCTTTTTTGCTTCACTGGTTGGGTTTGGGGGCTTATTCCAGTGATGCCTTCCGCTTCCGGAGTTTACATCTGCTAACCGTGCATTAGATTCCCAACATACGATCGTGGAATCGTTGTATTTCTTCAGGGCTTTTTTTTCTAAATGGCGGCTCTTCGAAATACTCCTCGTACCATTGTTGCAAATCCTTCACTAATAGTCCGGAAAGGGAACTTTTGGTAGCTTCTTCACTTTTTGTTGTTCCTTTTTCTACCAGGTAATGATGTATAACCTTTTCCAATGCCTTTTTCATTTGAAGGTGCTTGTATTCAGTAGTTTTTGAACTGGCAGCTGCTTTTCGATATTGCTGGAGTGCACTCAGCTTTTCCATCAGTTGGCCAAAGGCTTGATAAGCCTTATTAAATCGGTTTTCGACTACATCTTCACCGGAATTCGAATTTTCATCATCAAGCTGCATGGTCGACAGTATAAAAGCGGCCGCCTCAATTTCAAAGCTTGTTAGCCAAATTAAGTATGGTCTTCCGGTTCTGGACATTAGTTGTTTTTCAATCAATAATGAAATAATCGACTAAGCGGATCGTGATTACACGGCAATTTAATCGGTTATCGAATTAAAAGCAAATAATTAACCCACTTTTCAATTCATTTACCACATATTTCGAGTTATCATTTCGCATGATTGCCACCTACCTTTGTTTTATGCATCAAGTGTTGATGAACATAAAAGCCATCAGAGAGTTAAAAGGTTACAGTCAGGAATCCATTGCTGATGAGTTGGGCATTACCCAATCGAAATATGGTCGTTTTGAAAACGGAGGTAAAAAGATCGATTTTCAGATGATTGAAGAAGTGGCTCAAGTGTTTGAAATGGATGTATATGCCATCATCGCTTTTCACAAGGAGCGCGATTTCAGTTCTGATGGTGTGAATGACTTGAATGAAAACTATAAGTTGCATTCTAAAGACCTTGCAGTGTTGCGCGAAAAGATTAAATACCTGGAGCAAGTGAATGAGGTATTGACACAGCAACTGCACGACAAGCAAGAAATCATTGAGTTATTGAAAAAAGAGCGGCAGTAATTCCGTTATCGCATAAACAAAAGGGGCCATCATTTGATGGCCCCTTTTTATTTTATGCTAGTTTGTTTATTCTACTACAACCTTGCCCGCTCCAATCAACTCATTGTTAACTGCAACACGATACAGGTAGAGTCCTTCCTTCAATTGGTTGGCATTGAGTTGAAATTGATTGTTTCGTGCATTTTGGAGGGTTTGTACTTTTCTACCGGTAAGGTCGTACAACTCCAAACGCAAGTCTTTCAATTGCGCACTGCTCAAGTTACCATTTACGGTAACCGTGGCGGTAGTGCTAAACGGATTTGGGTATACTTCAATGCTGGTAGAGGTTGCCAGGGCTTCCTCTACTCCTACAGCACAAGGATTGCCTGAACAATAAGTAATGCTTGCACTGATGGTTCCGGTATTCCAATCGATGGCACCACCGGAGTTATCGCAAAAGTCAAAGTCTTCTTGCATATCGCCAGAGTTGCCGGTGGCATTACCAATGCAAAACTGACCACTTCCAGTAATGATATCGTCATTCCACCAGTCGACACCAACAATTACCATTCCATCGTTATCAAATGTAGCCGTACCCCCTACCGAGTCGTTGTTGGCCCAGTCTATTGCTACATCAAGCAACGCACCTGCATAGTTCATGAACGAGCCGGCATTTCCAAAATCGTTGCCTACACTAATTTCAGCGTGGTTGTGAAATTCATTCCCTGTGCCGAAGTCATTGGTAATATCAATAAATGCACCACTCAGATTGTTAAACACTCCGAGGTCGCCCAGGTTAACGCTGTTAATTTCTCCTTCGTTTGTAAAGGTACCGTTAGCCCCATTCAACAGCTGATTGGCTTCTACAAAGCCTGTTGAACTGTTGGTAAATGCAGCATCGTTAGCAAGGCTGTCCAAGCCCAACAAATCTCCCGTGTTGGTAAACGTTCCTCCTGCTACGAGCAGTGCTACCATGGTAAATTCGTTGTTGTTGCTAAAGGTACCACCAGTTACCGCCACATTGCCAATATCAACAATGCCATCATTGGTAAAGGTGCCGCCTCCAACCGCTAAACCGCGATTAGGTACATCTCCAGTTAAAGAGCCATTGGCTCCAATGGTTAACGAGCCGGTGGTATACCCCCAGTCGTTGTCCAGGGTAACGTCATGGTTCACGGTGACGTCCATCCCTGGAAGAGGGATACAGGTACAATCCCATGTTAATGGGTTGGTCGCATTGCCGTTGGTAACCGACGCAATGGTTTGCGCAGATGCAGAGAGTGATGCAGCGACCAATGCTATACTTGTAAGTCCTGTTAATGAAAGGTGTAAAAATTTTTCCATATGCATTCTTTTTGTTTAGATTGGTGTTTAAATGTACAAAATGTTGAAACACACTGCAATAAGCGTACCATTGTTGTAGGTATAAATTGCCATAAATCATATTTATTCAAGCATTATACCATGGCCATTAAACTTGCTTATGAGTACCTAACTTTTCATCACGAGAAGGGCATTAAAGAGCCTATTAACGAGATAGAGTTTGAGCACATGAATGTCGATTTCAATCAATTCATGCGTGAAACGGAGCAGTTGCTACGCGAACAGCAGGCACAAGCTAAAGCACAACTTACATTCGACAAAAAGGCTGTGGTTGGTACTTTATTTTTGGTAGGAGCATGCCTTGCCGGGATATTGCTTACGCCTTTTTCGTCGATCATTAATTTTCTTGCCAGTTTATTGTTGCTATTGTTGGTGCTGGCCTATGTTTTCAATGGCATTAAATGGATGATGGCACGCTACAAAACCGATCGCTCGTTCGATGATTATTTCGATGATGTATGCTATTACTACCATTCGCATTACAGGGTGGTGAAGGAAGTGGCAGACTACAAGGCTTATTTGGTTGAAGTTGAGCGAACACTTTTTCACAGCAAAGCACAAGTACTTCAATCCATCCGATCAGCACAGTAAACCTATTTTGATGGTGGCCTGCTGGTTAGCGATACGTTAACCTTCTCACCAATACTTTGGCATCCCATTTTACTTTAACAAAGTAAACTCCCGGCTGCGGAGCATGGGTGATGGTATAGGTGCTTTGGTTGGGGCGAATATCGATGGCTTCAATTACGCCACCCCAGTAATGGGTTAGAGCCACAGTAGCGCCAGGCATTTTTTTGTTGACTTGAATGGTGATGGTGCTATCGCGTGCAGTAATCTCAATGCCCTTTTTATTGCGAAATTTCTGTTGCTCGTGGTGGTAGTCGTAGTTGCGTATTTCAATAATTTTATCATCATTGTCGCGTTGGGGCGGGTTGGCTACTTCTTTGTTAGAAGTACAAGCAAACACCCTTCCATCAGGGGTAACCAATACATCGCGAAATCGGTAATAGTCTACTTCAAAATAGTCTTTTTGCCCCAGCATTTTAGTGCCGTCTTCACTCAATTGCAATGCACCAATTTTACGTGCTTTTAAGAATGCTTGTAGCAAGCAGTTGTTCCATTCGGGAATGGCTTCGTGTGCATAATAGTGAAGGCCTGATGGTGCTTCGGTTGGGGTCCATGCATGCAATGGCTCTACCACATTGTTGGCGATACAAAACTTTTGTTCTGAAGGCAGGTCGCACTTTCCGTTTACTTTTGGCCAACCATAATTTCCTCCTTTTACTACGTGGTTCAATTCATCGTCGTTAGACGGTCCATGTTCTGAGTTGTACAGTTGTCCGTTAGGCCCCAGGGTTAGGCCCTGCGGGTTACGATGGCCAATGCTCCATACCAGGCTATTGGGATAAGGGTTATCGGCTGGTACCGTACCATCGGGGTTGAATCGCAATACCTTTCCATTAAGGCTGTTCACATCCTGGGCTGGATCAAACAGATAAGCATCGCCAGTACAAAAAAACAGGGTGTTGTCGGGTGCTACTACCAATCTCGATCCATTGTGCGAGCGGGCACCTTCCAGGTGTGGAATGATGTGATGAGGGTTGCTAAGGGTTTGCGTAGTAGGGTGGTAACGAAAACGTGTGAGTCGGGAGGCCAGCGAGTCGTAACTGTAGTGACAAAAGAGGTAGGATGAATCGGGCCAATTGGGATGCAAAGCAAGGGCATGTAACCCTGAATTTTCCACCGTAGAAACAAATACCCCTTCTACCTTATGGATGTGTTGAATGCTGCCTGTTTCAGGGTCGAGCACTTTGATGTTACCTTGTTTCTCGGTGAACCATATCTTTCCATCGTCCCATACCAGGTCCCAGGGTATGGTAAGGTTTTCAGCTACTACATTCACTTCCAACATAGTGGGGTCTACTTCATACTGTCCGCGAACGGTTTGCGCAACCAACAAGGCTACAACAACAATCATATACCTTCCCCTAATCATCCAGCAGTAGTTCTATTATTTTATCGTCATTTTCCGTTGGTTTTCCCATCATGTCGCGGTTAGAAGTACAAATAAACACTCTCCCATCCGGGTTAACCAATACATCGCGTATTCTTCCCATTGAAGGAAGCACAGGTGCATTTTCCATCACGCTATAAACATCTTTTTGATGGTGGAAGGCATCTTTTTCTTTTCGAACAAATTCCAGTTTTTGCCCTTTAAGGCACGCGATCAATAAAGTGTCGCCTTTTGCTGCAATGCCGCTGGGTGCTACTGCACTTTCCCATACCATTTCTGGTGTTGCATGGTTTGGCTTGCGTTGCCTCCCTACCACCCCTGGCCAGCCATAGTTAACTCCTTTCAAAATGGAATTCAACTCGTCGTTATTCAATGCTCCATGTTCGGTACTCACTATCCCTCCTTGAAAAAGCACCAGTCCTTGTGGATTGCGATGCCCCATACTCCACACCGGGCTATCTGGGAAGGGGTTATCGTTGGGGATGGTTCCATCCAGGTGATACCGTAAAATTTTACCTCGCAACGATGTTGTATCAGCTGCGGGCAGTCCTGTTCCTCCATCTCCTACAGTAACATACATGTAATTGCCAACGGTTAATAATCGTCCTCCAATATTGGTGTTGCCCGAAGGAATACTGTCAACGATCACTGTCATAGAATCAAGTTTTCCTTCCAACTGATTAAGGCGAAAGCGCAACACTTGCATATAGATACTATAATCGTTGGTGTAGCGGGTACAAGTGGCGTAAAAGTAAAAGGTATCATAAAAGTCAGGGTGCAACGCCAGTCCAAGCAATCCCGATTGTATTTCTACTGCCACATCAGGTACGGTGTACAGTAAGTTGATGGCTCCATTTTCTATATTCAACGATTTGATGGTGCCTTCACGTTCAGTAAAGTAAATAGCCCCCTCTCCTACCCACTGCATGCTCCACGGTACATTCAGGTTTTTAGCCAACTCTATCGTATCGCAGTCAATTTGCGCTTGAGCACCGAATGGAAGCAATAAGAAAATAAGCCAACGCATGGTTCAAAGATAGTTGATTAATGGAAAAATCCTCTTGCAAGAATAAGGCCAGAAACATTCTTGAAGGTGTGGTTCAACTTCGTATTAGCGCAACACTGTTACAAACCCTCGTTTGGCTTGTAGCGGTGCCTCTTCTCCACAACCATTGCGGTATTCCAACACATAAAAATAGGTGCCAGCATCCACCGCTTCTCCCCCATTGGTATTGCCTTCCCATAACTTGCTGGAAGATTCAAACACCTTGTTTCCCCACCTGCTATAAACAGTCAGTTTAAATTCATCGAGGCTGCTTAGCATGTCTACTTCTGGTTGGTCTTTAAAAAAGATGCGGAAGGTATCGTTGATGCCATCGCTATTGGGGGTTATTACGTTGGGCGATTCAATAACAGCAAAGTTTTCTTTGCCATTGTGCAGTATGTTTTGAGTTACACTCACCTGTTCGTTGCAAGCCAGGTCGTAGGCTGTCATGGTTACGGTATATAGATCGGGGGCAATGAACTCGTGTTGAATAGTAGTTCCTGTCGCCCCTGTTCCATCGCCAAAATCCCATGCTACTGAGTCGGTATTGATGCCTTCGAACTGAAACAATACTTCCAACGAGTCGCGGCATAGTTCTCCTTGCGAATAAAACATTTCGGCTTGTATTCCAAAAGGCTCTCGAACTTCAAGTATAAATGTTACTGTATCGGTGGTAATGCATTTGGAAGGATCGATGGCCACGTAGGTAATGGTATAATCTCCCTGGCTGCTGTACAAATGACTGGGGTTATCTTGTGTAGAGGTGCTGCCATCTCCAAAATCCCAAAAATGACTGGGAGCATTGTCGAGGCTCAAGAAGTCAACCGCATAAGGGGCACACACCGGCCCCGATATATCTTGCAGGGCATCGGCCTGCGCCAACGTTACAGTGGCTTCCAGGTTGACCTTGAACGCCACATTATCGCACGAGGGCGAGCTGGAAGTAGTTTCCCATGCATGTGCTACCGTGGGAAAATTGCCATCGCAATTACATACCCCCTGGTATACTGCTCCGCGTTTATCAAAACGACAGGTGCCTCCATCCACATGGTCTTGATCAGAGCCAAAGTAGGTGCCATAAATCATATTGGCAGCATTGGGAGCCAATACCATTAAATAAAAACCGCCCAACGTTTGTAGTGCATCTACACTTGTTGGTATGCCGTTGTTGGTACCAAAGCTTCCTCCAGACGACAATCCGCCATAGCCTGTGATGTAAATATTTTCACAATCGTCGACCAAAAAGGCGGAAGGGTAAAGGTCGTAACCGTTGCTACCTGGTGCTGGTGAACCAAACATCATGGAGAAGATGGTATCGTTTAACGCTGGGGTGAATTTTGAGATGAATTGCCGGGTGTTCGACAACGAATAGGTACCAGGAGTTTCGGGCATATTTCCTCCTTTTGTTTGGCCAAACACGTAAACGTTGTTGGCGGCATCGATGTCGAGCAAGAAGTTTTGCTCCATGTTATCGGCTCCCCAAAAGGTGGCGTGCAATAAGCTACTGGCATCGCTACTCAGGTGGGCAATAAAACCATCGGCATCGCCTCCATTAAATGCCGGGCTTACCGTGCCTGGGGTCGTAGGAAAGTCGGCTCCTCCAGTACCACCAGCAATGTAGATATCGCCATTGGTATCTATGCGTATGCCATAACCGCTATCGTGGTTGGAACTGCCCAGGTAAGTACTCCATTCCAGGGTAGTAAGGTTGGCATTCATTTTAAATACCACCACGTCCTGATCACCGGTAAGTGTATCTTGCACTACCCCAGCAGTGGTAGGAAAGTCATCGGAACGGGTAGAAGTTACCACATAGCAGTTGCCCGCATCATCCAGCATGATTTCACCCCGGTAGTGGTCGCCAAAATTTTCTTCTACAATGTTATGCCCATCGTGGGTATTTCCTCCAATATAGGTAGACCCAATGAGTGCACTGCCCATATTGTTGAAACGTGTAATGGCAATGTCGGTGCCTCCATTTAAGGTGGTGTCGTAAGCAGTGGGTGTTACCGGGTATCCTGGTGCATTGACATAGGCCAGCAAGTACAATTCTTGTTGTTGGTTTACGATGATGCTGATGGGCCAATCGTACCCTGAAGCATCTGGAAAAACAGGTCCTCCAGTGCCTATGCCTCCAATGTAGGTGGAGTATATCATGGCACTTCCATCAGGATTGAGTTTGCTGACCACGATATCGCTTTGTCCTCCGTTGTAATCGAGATCAAAGGCTCCCTCGGTAGTGGGGTAACCTTGTCCGAGGCTGTAAGCGGCAGTATAGATATTGCCTGCTTCATCGTAGGTGGCGCAATGGCCAAAATTGGTTTCTACCGAGCCCGAATAGGTGGCTGCCACTACTACCGGATCTATGATTAATGGGTATTGCTGATTGTATCCTTGTGGCAACGCAAAGCGCACTGTATTGCCTTCCAATATATAATAGCAAGGCACCTTTTGTTCTTTCCCTTCTATTACTTGATATGCATAAGGTTGTTGCTCTACCACCTCTCCTACAGCGGTTGTTAATATCAAATCGCCCTGGCCATTGATGTGCATTTGAGGCATGCCGCTATATTCCATTTTTATGTGGGCTACATCTCCTCCGGGGTCAATCATCAAATCGTATTTAAATTGTTGTTCCTTGCTATAGGTATTGAGGTGTACATTGGGGTATAGGTTGCGATAAGTAACCGCTTCGTATAGCGGTACGTTTCCTGCCCATTTGGAACGATTGTTTCCTATGAAGTAGTTGTGGTATTTGCGCCTTTCGTGTTGGCCTTTTATGGCTGTGGGTTGTGCATTTACAAATTGCATGCGGTAAGCATGAGCCTTGCCCATTACCTCCTCGCGCATCATGACAATTGTTCCATCTACCTCTTTCGTTTGTGGATGGCGTTTATCGTGTACTTGATCCATGGCATTGCCATCGTAAAACAAATAGGTAAACCCTTGTTCTTCCAGCCATATACTTCCCCCGGGAATGTTAACACGAAAATGAACACGATCGTTCCATTGGCGTTTGTTTTCAATGAAGTCAAGGTTGCCAGTGGCATATCCTTGTAAAGCAAAACAAGGCAACAGGAGGAGGTTAAAGAAGATTCCAAACAAGGAGCTTCTTTGCATCATGGGTATAGGTTTTAGCAACAATGTTAAGATAATATTTATGCGTTTCACAATCAGTATGATTGATTGAATGGTAAGGCTAACTTATTGAATGGTAATCATAAGTAAAGTAACGGGCAAGACAAAAGGTGGTTTTTAGTGAGGAAATGAGCTTTGAGAAAAGAGTGAAGTAGGCCTGCCTAGTGAAGGTTGGGAAATTATGGTTAAATGGATCATATAAATGGCGTAAGAAAAACTGGACTCCTGCCTGCGCAGGAGTGAAACAAGGGGTATTTCCTTCAACACCCTGGCAACTATCAGTACAGAGATAGGTTCCTGCCTGCGCAGGAGTGAAAAAGGGGGGTGAAAGGAAATCCTAAGCTACCTGCAGAAAGGCAAGCCTGGGGTGACAAAAAGAGTGAAGTAAGCTTGCCTGGTAAAGGTTGGGGAATTATGGTTAAATGGATCATATAAATGGCGTAAGAAAAACTGGACTCCTGCCTGCGCAAGAGTGAAACAAGGGGTATTTCCTTCAACACCTCGGCAACTATCAGTACAGAGATAGGTTCCTGCCTGCGCAGGAGTGAAAAAGGGGGGTGAAAGGAAATCCTAAGCTACCTGCAGAAAGGCAAGCCTGGGGTGACAAAAAGAGTGAAGTAGGCCTGCCTGGTGAAGGTTGGGGAATCATGGTTAAATGGATCATACAAATGGCGCAAGAAAAACTGGACTCCTGCCTACGCAGGAGTGAAACAAGAGGGTATTTCCTTCAACACCTCGGCAACTATCAGTATAGAGGTAGATTCCTGCCTGAGCAGGAGTGAGAAAAGGGGGTGAAAGGAAATCCTGAGTTAACTCAGGGCAAGCAGCCCACCATAGGCGGGCAAGCATTTTCTACGTTCGTACCCTCACTCCGAAAACGCATACATCATCCACCTGTTCGAGGGAGCCGCGCCAGTTTTCGAAGGTATCGCGTAAAATGATTTGCTGTTCTTCCATGGGTTGTTGATGGATAGAAAGAAGTAGTTTTTTGAATTGACCATACATGAATTTCTTTCCTTTCGGCCCACCAAATTGATCGGCAAAGCCATCGGAAAAAATGTACACCAGGTCGGAGGGTTGCAATTGTACCGTATGATTGGTGAATTTCGATTTTTTTATTCTTCCACCAATGGGTTGGCGGTCGGCTTTAATGACTTTCAACTCATTGTTTTGAATGTAGTACAAGGCATTGTGTGCCCCAGCGTATTGCAGTTCCAGGGTTTGGGTATCGAAGCTACACAATGCGATGTCCATGCCATCGTTTACCTGGCTTTCGTTGCTGCTAAACTTTTCGATAACCAGGGTATCGAGTTGATCAAGAATAGCTGCTGGTTGATCAATATCGAACTCATTGATGCATCGGGTTAACCCGTTGTGGCCAATGATGCTCACCATAGCACCAGGAACCCCATGTCCGGTACAGTCTACCGCTGCAAAGTAAACCTTGTTGCCCTTTTGTTCCAGCCAGTAAAAATCGCCTGAAACAATGTCTTTAGGTTTAAAAAACACAAAGGAATCGGGCAACAATTGCTTTACCAATCGCACGGCCGGAAACATGGCTTTTTGCAACCTTTTAGCGTATTGAATAGAGTCGAGTATTTCGTTGCTTTTTTCTTCTATTTGCTCTTTTTGTTCCCTGATTTCAGCGGTACGGTCTCTAATGATATTTTCCAACCTCAAGTTGGCTTGTTTCAACCGTTTCACATACATCGAAATAATACCATACAACAAGAGCATGCCTATAACTACATATAAAATGTATGCCCAAAAGGTGCGGTACCAGGGCGATAGTATGACAAACGAATAGGCCGCCTCTGTACTTTCTACCCCATAAAGGTTACGTGCTTTTACGTTAAAGGTATAGGTTCCTTCGTCGAGGTTGGTGAATACCGCTTTAGGTTCCAAACTCCAATTCGACCAGTCTTCGCTGTACCCTTCGAGTAAGTAGCTGTACCTTACCTTATCTGCTCCATAAAAGGGAGCTGCATAATGAAATACCAATTCGTTGTTTTTGTAACGGAAGGTGGGCACAAATGCTGCTGGCTGGGTGGTAGATTTTTGTCCTTCGTTGTGATACGTTCCACTAAACACCAACGAATCCTGTCCGCTTATTACCTTGCGTATGGTAGCCGAAAAAGGCAATTGGTAGTTTTTTTCTACGTAGGGGTCGAACCGCGCCAAACCAGCTTCAGCACCTAACAAACAAATGTTGTTGCGGTCAAAAACAATGTCGTTCACATAGCCTATATCCAACCGACTAAAGGGTGCCTTATTGGCAATAAAACCACCTTCCGATTGTTGTAGCAAGTAAATGGGTCCCGATACTTCGAGGTACATTTCTCCTCCCTTGCCTTGTGCCAGAAGGTAGGAGCTGGCTTCTTCGGTAATGAATTGTGAAATGCTTTGATCAATTTTCATCGCATTTTCGTTGGGGTCGTAGTAAAATACTTCATCAAACTTGCTACAAAACCGGGTACCAAAATTGGTGGCATACGGAATGAGGTAGCCGTCTTTGATGCCCTGCTCTTTGCCATATACATCTACCGTATAATTGGTAAGCGTATCTACAAAGGTGAGTTTAGCTACTCCATTGCTAAACAACCCCATCCAAAACAATTGATCGCCTGTTGCGTTTTTTTCTCCAATAATGTTGAGTACCTCATCGGGAAAAGGGCTGATGGTGAATATTACTTTCCATTGGTTGCCATTGCGCTCGATGATGTGTGCTTCTTCCCGCCCACCAATTAAATAACGATTGGGGTTATTATTAAAAGGGGCAATGGCACGGGCAAAATTGCGTGTAATTAAAGTTACTGCATTGTTTTGTATCCAATACAACCCATCGGTAGAGCCAGCCAGTATACCATCTTTCAGCGGCAGCAAATCAAATATTTGCTCCCCCATTCCCTCTATCTTAGTGGTGGTTTGTGTGGTTTCATTTACCCTAAAAACGCCATCAGAAGTGCCCAGGTACAATTGATCTTCGAACAAACACATGGAGTTGATGATGCCTGTATATGCTTTGCCTTCCGGCATAATGGTGAGCGGCTCATGGAGTATAATTTTGGCAATGCCCTTGCCGTGGGCGCACCACAAGTTGCCTTCACGGTCTTCAAATAAGTCAGCAATTCTTCCGTGCTTCAACCCTTCTTTTTGTCCAATTGCCGCACGTAGCTTACCTTCAGGAGAAAGAATAAACACTCCACCAGCCGAGCCTACAGCAATGTTACCATTGCGCAACTTTGTAGCACACTGCGCCCGCATTACCGTGCCTGCCCAATCAATTTCACCAAATGCCCTAACAGTGTCGCCAGCCATGTATTTGTAGGCACCATGGGTTTGGGTAAAAAACAGCAAGGTATCGCCAGGACCAGGTACAATATCGATGATACTTTTATCGACAAAAAAATCGGTGTTGGGTAATGGAACCAGTGCTTCCCCCTCTATCCAGGCAAAACGATCTTGCCCATCGCGCACCATAAATCGATCCCCTACTTTAAAGAAACCGATGAACTCTTCTTGCGGCTCCATGGTGGTGATTTGCTTATTGCTACAAACAAATAAGCGGGTAAGTGTTCTGAACAAGGTACGGTTGCCATCTACATGGGTTTCCCACACATTGGTGAAATTTTGTTGTTCTTCTGGCAGGCTTTCTGATAAAGACACGTGGTATTCGTACCCTGTAGAATCGATGGCAAGGTAGCCTATTTCGTTGATGCCCCCCACATAAATTTCTTGTTGTTGGTTGATGGCAAGCGAAAGTACTGTGGTAGCACGCGAAGTAAGAATTTTTGACCACTGCACACCATCGTATTGCATTACACCATCGCCGTTGGCAAAGTAAAGAATGCCCCGGTCGTCCTGTACAATGTCCCAGTTTTGGTTGTGGGAATTGTAATCGGTTACCCCGTAGTTTACAATGTTAAAGGTGGTACCATACCATTGTGCACCAGCATTATACCAGAGTAAAAGCAGCGCGGCTATGTTCACCAGAATTTTAAGACGCACGGCTAAATATAAAAAATTAGTAGTTGCTGCGAGCTCACCCAGCTAAAGTATTGCAAAAAAGGAGTAATGCCAGGTACTCTCAAAGCTTTCATCAAGTGGTAAGTTATTGGTTCTTTTGGCATACACTTTTGCAGGTAAAAATGACATTATCAGTGCCATGGCTACTCCAAATTTAGGCATTGGTCGGTAGCCTGACAGATCACTGAATTTATTTCTGTAATTTTAGAACATAAATAGCGCCTTATGAAAATTACTTCGCTTCTTTTGCTGGTGGCCATTGCTGCTACTGCTGCTGCCCAACCCTTTGCATCATTTACCAACGGCACCGACTGGGTGCGTTTTGCTCCGGCATCAAACGTTAAAGCCAACACGGTGTTTACCCAACATGCCAGTGCTTTCGGACTTCGTAGCAACGATGCCATGCAGGTGGTAAAAACCACTACCGATGCTTTGGGGCATACGCATTACCGCTACCAGCAACACTATCAAAACATTCCAGTAGAAGGAGCCATTTATGTGGTGCACGAAAAGCATGGCCGTGCTGCCACTTCCAATGGTAAGATTGTGCGTAACATTGCACTAAGCACCACCCCACAACTAGATGCTGCTATGGCCATCGACGTAGCTTTACAACATTTTGGCGATGTACCCTACCTATGGAATGACACCTACATGGAAGCACAAATCAAACGCATTAAAAACGACGATAACGCCACTTTCTACCCCAGCCCTGAGCTGGTAATCGCCAGCGAGCATTACAGCAAAAATGGACAAGACTATCGGCTGGCGTGGAAGATGGACATTTTTACCAAAGGCGAACATGCCCGGCAATTGGTGTATGTTGATGCACAAACGGGTGCCATCTTATACACCCTGGATCAGTGCCACAGCACAGCAGCCACCGGAACTGCAGAAACGCGTTACAGCGGCACTCAAACTTTTCAAACCGATTTCGATACCATCACCAACCTATACCGCTTGCGCGATTATACCCGTGGTGGTGGCGTAGAAACATTCGACCTCAACCAAAGCGATAGCATTTCTGATGCAGTGGATTTTTTGGACCTGGATAATTACTGGAATGTGGCCAATGCCCAAAACGACAATGCTGCTTACGATGCCCACTGGGGCAGCCAGGTGGCCTACGATTATTATTTGAATGAGCATGGCCGAAACAGTTACGACGATAACGGCTCCACCATTATCAGCTATATTCACAAAGGGATAAACTGGTTTAACGCACGGTGGACCGGCCAGTGGATGGAATATGGCGACGGCACCAACAACCCACTTACCTCTATTGATGTGGTGGGGCACGAACTTACCCATGGTGTTACCGGCAACTCTGCTGGGTTGATTTATCAAAACGAATCGGGGGCGCTCAACGAATCGTTTAGCGATATTTTTGGCACTGCCATAGAATTTTATGGGCAGGGCAACGGCAACTGGCTGGTAGGTACACAAAACTTTACATTGCGTGATATGTCGGATCCCAATAGTTTTGGCGATCCTGACACTTATTTTGGTGCCCACTGGTGGACTTCCGTAGGTGATAACGGAGGGGTACATACCAACAGCGGGGTGCAAAACCATTGGTTTTACCTACTTACTGTAGGGGGCAACGATACCAACGACCTTGGCGATGTGTTTAACGTAACCGGGCTGGGCATGGACAAAGCAGCAGCTATTGCTTACCGTAACCTATCGGTATACCTCACCCCTTCTTCCAATTATTTTGATGCCCGTCAAGGAGCCATTCAAAGTGCAGAAGACCTTTATGGTTCTTGCTCATTTGAAGTGTTGCAAACCATTCACGCCTGGTATGCCGTAGGTGTTGGTGCCGATACAGTTACACAAGATGTAGAACTGTTGGAAGTATTGGCACCCGTTTCTACCTGTTCGTTGGGAACAGAGCAGCTCACCTTTCAATTCAAGTACCACCGCTCGGGCTGTGGCGATGTGTTGAATGTTGGCGATACCATTCCTATTGGCTATCGCATTAATGGCGGTGCAGCCGTGCTCGATACCATTTTTCTTGCCAACACTTTAAATGGTGGCGATTCGCTGATACACACATTCAGCACTACCGAAGATTTTTCTACCCCTGGCTCGTACCAAATTGATTTTTGGACCAGCTATGAAAACGACGATTTCCGTACGAACGATACTATTTTTGGCTACGAGGTTACCAAAACACTGGAGTTGAACAGCAACGAAGTGATTACGTTTGAAGACCAAAACAACGTTACCGATTCCTTTTTTGTCATTACCAATACCGACTCGCGGGCGGTAATTTCTCCATTGGCTGCCAACACCGGATCGCGCGGTTTTTTAATTACAGGACAGGAGGCTACCCTCAGCATCGACTTCCCACAAACCGAAGCCGACAACTTTATATTGAATCCTCAGTATGGAGCCAGTCTTTGTTTTTGTGTGGATGCTACCGGATGGAGCAATGCACGGCTGAGTTTCGACCTGAAGCAAACCCACTCGTTGTTTTATGAGCAATTTTTAGGGCTTGAGCTTCCCAACTTTGTAAGCAGCTTACGGGTAATGGTTGATGGTGTGCAGATGGGCAACCAGTTTCACCCCATTACCAACAATGCCGATCCATACCTTACCCATTACATGAACCTCGATGCGTGGGCGGGCAGTCAATTTGAGTTGTGTTTTGAAGGCAAGCACTTCATGCGTCGCGAGGAAGATCCTATTTTCGGCAGCCCTGGCGACAACTCATACCTCGACAATATTTTTGTGCTCAACGATCCGTTGTTGGGGGTAGAGGAGTACCAACAAGTGGGCATGCAACTGTACCCCAACCCCAACCGTGGGGAGTTTACCATTGAGTATGCTGCTACGGAAGGCAGTGCTGTTACCCTTACCGTAACCGATATGCTGGGCAAAACTGTATTGCAAGAGCAGTTGCAATTGCCAGTAGGTGTGCACCAACGCACCTATGCATTAGAAGGAGCCAAAGGCGTTTACCTGGTACAACTGCAAACCGATCGCAATGTAGTGGTAGAACGCATGGTGGTGGAATAATGGAGTGCACTATTAATGCTTGAGGAAGCGGTATGCCATTATTGTTTCAATCCTCGTACGTATAAATTCACTTTGTCGTAAAACGCTTTCACATCGGCACGAACAGGATGGTTGTGATCGCCCCATTTTACGGTGTGTAATTCATCGTTGTGTGGCATTTCGAGGTACCATGTCATGTTGCCCGGATGGTTGAAGGTGTAATTGGTCAATTGCAATTGCGCCAATTCATTAAAAAACGATGTTACGGCTTCCTTCTCCATGGTAGCATAGGGTTCGTAGATACCAGCTCCAAAATTCTTTTGCTCTACAGTACCGTTTTGGTGCAACTTAAACTCGGTGTACTTGCCGGTAAAGCCTCCCCCCTGCCCTATAATAAAGTGCTTGAAGGTAGGTTTCACGGTTGCTTGCTGTCCTTTGCAACCAGCCAATGCTATTAGCAATACAAAAAATAATGTGCGCATGGGTTAAAGATAGTTTTTTTCGTGTTGGCATTAAAGATTGGCGCGATCATTGATAGGCCTTAGGCAATATGAAAAAAGCATTACTTTCGTAAAAAACAAATCATGTTGCGCACCACACTTTTTGCCTTGTTTTTACTTGCCTCTACCTGGGTAAAAGCACAAAATTTTTCTTTAGCACTACAGCACGAACTGCTGGACCCTACCAACAACATCAATGCCATTGCTTACAGCCCAAACGGACAATGGGTGGCCAGTGCCAACCAAAACGAAATGGTGATGGTATGGGATGCCAGCACTGGTGACTTGATGCACAGTTTATTGGATTTTGAAGTCCCTATAAAGGCCGTTGATTTTAGCCACGATAACAAGTGGCTGGCCGCAGGTGGCTTTGGTGGCGAAGGCCATATAATTATTTGGGAGGCCGAATCGGGCATGGAGGTAAAACGCATCAAAGCCCATGGCTATGGGGTGGAACACATTTGTTTTAGTCCGGTTGATATGCAACTGCTTACTGCGGGCAACGACAACGATGGGCAATATGCTCTTAAGTTGTGGGATGCTGAATCGGGCGAACTGCTACGCACTTTTATTCAAAAAGATGCCGGAGAAATGGTGCCCATGGCACCGCAATTTAGTGCTGATGGGCAATACGTAGCCACTGGTATAGCCAATGAAATGCGCGGTATTATGATTTGGGAAACGGCTACTGGTGCATTGGTAAAACACATTACGCACGATGCTGATGTAAACAACATTGCTTACCACCCCAATGGCACAACCATTGCTGGGGCATGTGGCGATAATACCATGGTAACATGGAATACCGATGGCGAACAATTGATGACTTTTGACGGGTTGACGGGCATGGGGCTGGCAGTGGCTTTTTCGGCTGATGGCAATTACCTGGTAGGTGGCGGCCGCGATAAAAAGTACTTTTACTATGCGTGGGATGCCGTTACAGGAGAGGAGGTAGCGAAGATAGAAAGCAAGTGCTATTATGCATACGACATAGCGTTTCACCCCAATGGCAAGCAACTGGCCATAGGCGGCTATGGCCAACGCATAGAACTGTATAGCGTTACGGGAGCCGAAGCAGTGGCCGTTGCTACTGATACTGCCGCTGTATTAGATGCCCCGCATGTAGAATCGGGGGCTACGCTGGAGCGGGTAGACAAGAAAAAACGCGATTGGTATCGATTGCATTCGAACATTGCACGACTGATTGCCTTATTTCCTGGCCCGCCCAAAGAAACCAAAAGCACCGATAAAGATGGCAACGTATCGTATGCTTATACCTACGATAAGGAAAGCCAGTTTTTGTACAAAGCAGAGGTAACCGACTTTTCGAAGTCGAACTACGAGTTTACGCCTGCACAAATTACAGAGTTGATGGCCAACAATTATATTCAAAAGGCCAATTCGGAAGTGAAGGAAATTGAATTCTTTAAGGTAGGTGATGCCGAGGGGCGAGATTATGTGATGTATACCGGTCCTATTCGTCACCGATTTAAAATCATTACCATGAACAATCGCTTGTATCAATTGGTTATTGCCTCACGCAATACCACTGAAACCGAGCAAGAGCGTAAGTTTGTTGAAAGCTGGGAAGCAATGCAGTAGCTATCCGAGGTGTTCTTTCAAGAGTGCTTCCAATTGTTTCATTTCCTCTAACGACAGTTGATCCAGGCTCTCTTTACTGCTGAAGGGTGCATGTTTTCGATGCAATTTTTTTAGTGGGATGTTGGTGTCTTCATCCTTTTCAGGAATCCATACCAGCAAATCGTTGGGAGTACACCCAAAGTGCTTGCACAGTTTTTCGGCCAGCGACAGTTTTAACGTATTGACCCGATTGTTGGCAATGCTATAGGCCATGTGTCGTTTAAACCCTCTTTTCAGCAACCACGAATAAGGCTTTTCGATGCCCCGGGCTTTGAAGATGCTTTTAAAATCGTAACGCAGCATAATTTCTAGTTTATATCAAGACGTAAAAAAGGGGGCAACGGTTGCATGGAGGATGATTTTTTGGTGGTTGGTGCTGAAAAGACGGAAGGTGGTCTTGTGTTTTCAGCCTTTTTGTGTCGAAATAGCTGACAAGTGTGCTGAACCAGCTGACTGTTATGCTGAAATAGAGGAAGTAAATGCGGAAACAGAAGAAGAAAATGCTGCAACAAGGGAAGTGCATGCGGAAAGGGCTGACAACAGGGCAAAGTGGTAAGAGGTTGGTGCTGAAGTAGAGGAATGCAATGGTGTGCGAGAGGCATGGTGGTGAGGAGTGTGAGTTCTTCTACACCCCGATGGCTCCAGGAACAGGACGAGCGGGGTATGGAAGAGCAGTGTGGAGAGTGAGTAAGGAGTGTGGGAGGTGTGGTAGTGGAGTTGTGAGGTGTAGAATGGGTTTGTAGACTTCTGGTGGAGGGATATTGAGGTGTGGTGGAGGGTTACGGGCTTCTGGAGAAGGAGTTGTGAGTTTTGGTAGAGGAGTGTGGAGGTGTGGAATAGGTTTGCAGGCTTCTTGTAGTGGAGTTGAGGGCTTTGGAAAGGCAGTGTGGGGAGTGTGGGGGGAGAAATACTAGCAGATAGGTTTGGAATAATTTAACCCTTACCTCTTTTCAACTGCCTTCCCTTCTTTATTATTTTCAACAAAAGTGTTATGCAACTTTATATATAAGTTATGTGCCTTTTCAAATTCTGTTTTTACATTTTCAAATAAACTATTTGCAATCACATGTATAGCCTGCTCTTCTTCTATAGAGAATTTTGGATAATCCCATTTTTTCATGTGCCTATTGATCTTACTTCTTCTTGCTTGAAAGCTAGCTGTGCTTTCGTTCTCCATACATTTCACTTTCAAATGTTCTTCCCAACCAACAAAGCCAGAACCTTTTTCCTTGCGCTCTCTTTTATTACATTTTTTACAACATGGAACAATATTTCCAGGGTGGTGTAATCCAATTTCATATTTATTGAACATCAACAAATGCTCCATTTGCAGTTGTTTTGATGCTATACCACAATATGCACATGTCTCTTTAAATTCGTCTTCTTTAATTTGCCTCCAAATCTCTTTGGTTTTCCCAGAGCGAATATTAAATGCATGCCCTAAATACAATTTCCCAACTTCTGTTAGAAATGCTCTAACGGCTGTATTTGCTGCATCTGATGATGTATTATGAGTTGCCATATTTCATGTGTATTAAAGGCAACAAGGTATTGGGAATAACAACAAGACCTCATTCGAAAATCACCTCAAATTATTCGAAAATCGATTGGTAAATTACCGTACAAATTGAAGGTAGTGCTCCACCACCTCCACATCGGCCTCACACCAATTTAACGGAGGCAATTGATGGGGCGACAGCCATTGTACTTGCGCATGTTCGGCCAGGTGCAAATGCCCTTCTAACAGTTGGCATACAAAAGGAATGAGCCGAATGGTTTTGGTAGGATAGGCATAAATACAATCGGGCAAACGATGGGTTACTGCAATGCGAAGCTGCAACTCTTCTTTTATTTCGCGCACAACACATGCTTCTTCTGTTTCTCCCTCTTGTAGCTTGCCCCCAGGGAATTCCCATTGCAAAGGCAAATCCATAGCGGTACTGCGTTGGGCTACCAATACCTTGCCTTTATGTTCAATAATGGCACAAGTTACTGCAATCATGCTTCGGCTTTGTACAAAAATAGCATTCATACCCGCCCAAAAAAATTCCCCGGCCATTGGTGAACAAACAATGATCGGGGAACAGTCAAAACGAAAGGGTTATTAATAGTTAAACTAACGAACGCTTTTTACGAATTATTATGCATGCCTACGTTGAATGTACTCCCCACCTTCTCCACCACCGTTGAATGGTCTGCCTTTTAGCCGCTTTTTCTTATTCATCGTATCTCCAACATCCAGTCGCTATTAATTTTCGTACATACTCCTAAACAAAATACTTATGTTGCCACAAAATTTAACACCGCCCCCACCTTCCACTTTACACCAGCAGAAGGCCGCTTCCATAGCAACCCAAGAGTTCAACGGATTTTTCGAGGGCATTCGTCGAAATTCATTGACTTCCCTTTCATTTTATCGTATATTTATATCAACGTACAATCAAATAAAGTTTTACATGCAATTCAGTACCATTAAATCACTTGCTTTAGCAGGCTTTTTTGCTGTTGCCTTTACCAGCATTAACGCACAAACCACCACACAACGAGTAACCCTTGTTGAACAGGTAACCAGTGCTTCTTGCGGCCCTTGTGCTTCGCAAAACCCTGCCTTCCGCAACTTGTTGACGCCCAATGTCACTAACAACGAGATTGTTGTGGTGAAATATCAACGTGGTGGTGGTGGCTATATCGACCCCATGTGGGATTTCAATCCTACCGAGGTAGATGGCCGAATTGTAAACAACTATGGTGTAACGTGGTTTCCCAATGTATGGATTAACGGAACCGATGTAGGAGCACCTGCTGGTGTTAGCCAGGGCACGCTTGATAATGCCAATGCCGACCCTGCTACCTTTAAATTAGCAGTAACCAAAAGCATTAATGGCAACGACGTTAGCATTGACGTTAGCGCCACCGCCTTGCAAGATTACCAAGGTGGTATAGACAACCAAACACGCATCTACGTAGCCCTCATCGAAAAAGATGTAGACTACGCTACTGCTCCTGGCACCAACGGTGAAACCGATTTTTATTGGGTCATGCGTAAAATGTTTCCTAACGAAGCAGGAACCACCATTGGCAAGCAATTTGCCAACGATGTGGAAAACGTACAATTTAACTATACCGTTGACCCTAATGAAATAGACATTAACAACCTTGAAGTAGTGGCCTGGGTACAAAACTCCATCAACAAAAACATTTACAATGCTGGTAGCACTTCTACCACCTCTGTAGGAGTAGGCATTGATGAAGAAACTGCCGGATTGAACGATGTAAAGGTATACCCTACCACAGCCAACAACTTCATTAACATTGGGTTTAACCTTGTAGAAAACAGCCAAATAAATATTGAAATATATAACGCAGTGGGCAAGCGCGTATACAACGCCAACCGCCAATACACTGCCGGTAAGACCTTGGAACGGCTAAACATCTCCAAATTTTCAAATGGAATGTACTATGCCGTATTGAGAAGCGATCGTGAAAAAATCGCTAAAAAGTTCATTGTTACTAAATAGTTACTTTGAATTAATTTAACTGCTTAAATCCCTGTTGTAAACAACCCCGACCGAAATGTCGGGGTTGTTTTTTTTATACCCTTTGTGTTAAGGACGGTAGCGGATATCTCCGCCTCAGGCGGAATAGAAGCGAATAGCCTGACGTTACTGGGCAGCAACGCAACACCCTTCTACATCCTTTCAACCTGTAACTTCGTATTTGCGCCTTCTTGCGGTTTCAATTGCACTGCTACCTGCTATTAACAATCGTTAACAAAAATTAACGGCACCCCCACATAACCAACCGTTCTATTGCTTATCTTTACCATAGCGAATTGAAGAATTATTACTAAACTGTAGGGTATGCGTAAACTTTTACTCTCCTCCATATTTATCGGATTGACTTGTTTTGCTGTGGCACAGCAAACACACATTATATTGGCCGGTGGCCAATCAGGCACCGAATTTGTGCCTGATTACCTTGAAGTAGATGCCGGCGATACCGTGCGTTTTATTTATGAAACCGGCTACCCACACACCACCACTTCTACCAGCATTCCTGTAGGAGCCACTCCGTGGGATGCTCCCCTGGTGACTACAGGCGACCAGTACGATGTAGTACCCACTGTGGTAGGTACCTACGAATACGAATGTACCCCCCACGCCCTGGGAGGTATGGTGGGCACCTTTGTAGTAAACAGCTCTACCGAAGTACAAGAACTTGACCCCGACGATACCCGTTTCGACATTTACCCCAACAAGGTAGGCGAAGAATTTGTGGTAGATTTATACTTACACCACCGTACCAATGCCGAAATTGTGATTCTCAACTTGCTAGGCGCAAAAGTAAAAACCATTCACCGCGGCAGCGTAAAAGGCACCTACAAGCGTTGGGTAAACATTAGCAACCTGCCCAAAGGCATTTACGTAGTACGCTTTCAGGCGGGCAATAAGCTGTATTCACAACGACTGATTAAGCAGTAACGCATTGCGCATGTCATGCGCACCTCCTTAAGTTTTCAAATTAAAGGCATAAAAAAAGCCCTGCGCTAATACTTGCTCGCACTTCACAGGGCTTAGCAGTATATAAGAGTAGTTATCGCATTACCGATACGGTTCCGGTAACCGTTTGTTGCTCGCCATCACCACAAGTAGATGTGTAAGTTAACACCCAAAAATAAGTGCCATCAGGAGCGGCATTGCCGGCCTCGTTTTGTCCGTTCCATACCTGTGATGTGTCGCTTGATTCGAACATCAACTCGCCCCAGCGGTTGTAAATTTGCAAGTCGAACGTTTCAATCTCAGCAATGGTGTACATCAAAAAGTCGTTGATGCCATCGCCATTAGGAGTAAATACATTGGGGATGGTTTGACCTAAAGCACTAGCATCAATCAACACCTCTACCGTATCGGTAGCCACACAGCCACTGCTATTGGTTACCTCTACCCAGTAAACGCCATCGGTAAGCACGTTAATGCTTGGGGTAGTAGCTCCGGTAGACCACAAATAGGTGGCACCAGGGTTTTGCGCACTCAGCACCACCTCACAACCGCTCATGCTATTGTCTAATGCTACCACTGGAATATCGTACAACGCATTTACCGTATCGCTACCTACACAAAGGCCATCACTTACTTCCACCCAGTAATCACCAGGGGTAGTTACGTTAATGGTTTGACTGGTAGCACTGGTCGACCACAGGTAAGTATACGCAACACCTGTGCCTGCATCAAGCAATGGATTGTCGGTCGGGCAATAGGTAAAATCTGCCCCTAAATCAATGTTCAACACACCGGGAGCTGCATTTACCGTATCGCTACCTATACAAAGGCCATCACTTACTTCCACCCAATAATCGCCAGGAGTAGTTACGTTAATGGTTTGACTGGTAGCATTGGTCGACCACAGATAAGTATACGCAACACCCGTGCCTGCATCCAACACTGGGTTGTCGGGCGTACAGTAGGTAAAATCGGTGCCTAAATCAATGTTCAGCGTGCCGAGAGCTACATTTACCGTATCGCTACCTATACAAATGCCATCACTTACTTCCACCCAGTAATCGCCAGGCGTGGTGACGTTAATGGTTTGGCTGGTGGCATTAGTGGACCACAGGTAGGCATACAAAAAATTTGCACCCGCATCAAGCACAGGGTTGTCGGCCGTGCAGTAGGTAAAATCAGCACCTAAGTCAATGTCAAGCACCCCAGGAGTAATGTTTATCGTATCGGTACCCACACAACCATTGGCATTGGTAACCCGCACCCAATATTCACCAGGAGCATAAGCATTAATGGCTGGTGTGGTAGAACCTATAGACCACAAATAGGTGGCTCCAGGGTTTTGCGCATCCAACACCACCGAATCGCCCATACATATAGTAGTGTCGCTGCCCAAATCTACCGTAGGCGACGGGTAAATGGTAATCATCTTAACAATGGTATCGGACGATAAGTTGTCGGTAATGACCAACGTTACATGGTAGTTTCCAGGAGCTGTAAACAAATGCGCCGGGTTGGTCAACGACGATGTGTTGTTCACCCCCGAGCCGGGGTCGCCAAAATCCCAGGAGGAGGAAGTAAAGTTGCCCGTGGAAATGTTGGTAAAATAAGTACTGTCGCCAAAGCAAAAGTCACTGCTAATGAACGAAACCGTGTCTTTATTAAGGAAACTAGTAACGAAATTGGGCAACCCATAAATAGTTACACCATAACCAATCTGATACCCATTTTGCACATGATCGCATGCTGCTCCCAATGCATTGGGGTTATTGATTACTCCCAAAAAGGGCGAATTAAACCGTGCAGCGTAGATCTTACAATCAGGCCCCAGCTGCAATGTACCTAATCTATCGCTGTTGTTACTGATGATGGTTTCAGAAGCAATGATGTCAGCAGGGGTGCCTGCAGCAAGGTCGTACTGGTATAAAAAGTGAGGATCCGATTCCGCCCCTCCTACATACAGCTTGGTATTGTCGGGCGAAAACTCTATGCCATAAGGGTGGTCCACGTATATAGTAATGGGATTGGTAATCACTCCCGTAGCGTTATCGAAATCGAACACCTCTACAAAGTTGCTAAAAGTTGCAGCTGCCGCTACCCTACTGCCATCGGGCGAGATTTTTAAACAACCGATGGTCCCCATACCACCACCAGTATGCTGCGACCCTACGTTTGAAATTACCGGGGTCGTGGTAACACCATTAGTAGTAACCAGGTAAGCATGAAATGCATCGCTGTTCATCATATGGGTCAACACCCAGATGTCGGTGCCATTGGCATGGTGTACTGCCGTTAACTTTTCGGTAACAGGACCGGTAATGTAAATGTTTTTGTTGGCATTTATACCGCCCAGCCCTCCATTCAGGGTCATGTCTACCTCCGAATATTGTAACCCTTCAGAACCTGCTATTTGAGCTACGGTAAAGAGGTAATACAAATTGAGGTTGCCAGGCGCTGGTACGATAAGGGCCGATTGGGAGGAAGACAAGCCACCCATGAGCCCGTCGCCGTTGAGAATAGTGTCGTGATTGGCATCCCATACGGTAACGCCATCGGTATAAAACAACACCTGCCCGGTATTGCGATCGGCAATGGAGGCAGATCCTTCCCAATTATCGTACAACTTCCCATCGGTGAGAGGCACCGGAGCACCACCATTAAAATCCATGCCAGCAACAGTAGTAAAATACCAAATGTTGGCTTCTTTTTGGGCAAAACAAAGGGATGGAAGGAAAGCAAAAAGAATTAATAATTTTTTCATGATGCTTAAGTTTTTTCATTTAGGCAATTGATGAAAGAACCTAGCAACTGAGTTCTGTATATCAGTAACAAGATAATAAAAAAGGGAGACATTGGCGGGAATTATTTTACAGCAAAAAAATGTTAGCAGCAGGTAGAGTATAGAAACCAGCATCAGCACAGCACCTTTGCTGCATAACTATACAGCCATTAACGGCAACTCCTATCCAACAAACATCAACAATTACGCACAAGCACTTTTGGCATATGCCCTCACTCCATCCCGATCGAACCAGGGCAAAGGGTAGCAGCATAAAAAAAGCCTTTGTTCTGGATGAACAAAGGCTTTGCAAAATCAATTTACTATTACTGTTAACGCATTACCGATACGGTGCCAGTAACCGTTTGCTGCTCACCCTCACCACAAGTAGAAATGTAAGTTAACACCCAAAAATAAGTACCATCGGGCGCGGCATTTCCAGCCTCGTTTTGCCCATCCCACACCTGCTCCTCATTGTTCGATTCAAACATCAACTCGCCCCAGCGGTTATAGATTTGCAAATCGAACGTTTCAACCTCAGCAATGGTGTACGTCAAAAAGTCGTTGATGCCATCGCCATTGGGCGTAAATACGTTGGGAATCGTTTGATCAAGGGCATTGCCATCAATAAGTACCTCCACAGTATCAGTAGCTACACAGCCGCTGCCGCTGGTGACCTCTACCCAATAAATGCCATCGGTAAGCACATTAATGGTTGGGGTAATGGCTCCGGTAGACCACAAATAGGTAGCTCCAGGGTTTTGCGCGTTTAACGCCACTTCCGCACAATTACTTACACCATCGCCCAATTCTACTACAGGAATATCGTATAACACACTTACCGTATCGTTGCCGGTACATACGCCATCGTTTACTGCTACCCAGTAATCGCCAGAGGTAGTAACGTTAATGGTCTGCGTAGCAGCCGTGGTGGACCAGTTATACGTATAAGCTAAGCCAGGACCAGCATCAAGGGTAATGCCAGCTGTATCGCACAGTATCCGATCGAGTCCTAAGTCGATATTCAGTGTTCCAGGAGTTGCATTCACCGTATCGCCACCCACACAAATGCCATCGCTTACCGCTACCCAGTATTCGCCAGGAGTAGTTACGTTAATGGTTTGGCTGGTGGCATTGGTCGACCACAGGTAGGTATAAGCCACTCCTGTTCCTGCATCAAGCACCGGGTTATCAACTGTACAATAGGTGAAATCGGCACCCAAATCAATGTCGAGTGCTCCAGGGTTAATGGTGATGGTATCAGTGCCCGCGCAGCCGTTGACATTGGTAACCTGTACCCAATATTCGCCAACAGCATTGACACTAATGGTTGGCGTAGTAGCACCAGTAGACCAAGTATAGGAATTGAAAGGCCCGGCATCCAGCACCACCACGTCGCCCGCACAAATGGTAGTGTCGTTGCCCAAATATATCGTAAGAACACCGTACGAGACACTTACCGTATCGGTGCCCATACATACGCCATCATTCACTTCCACCCAATAAGTACCCGAGGTGTTTACTCCAATGGTTTGCGTGGTAGCGTTGGTCGACCAGTCGTACACATACGCTACACCAGCACCTGCATCCAGGGTAATGGTGGCCGTATCGCACAACAATTGGTCGAGTCCTAAGTCGATGTTTAGCACACCAGGGGATGCATTCACCGTATCGCTACCCACACAAATGCCATCACTTACTTCCACCCAGTAATCGCCAGGAGTAGTTACGTTAATGGTTTGACTGGTAGCATTGGTCGACCACAGGTAGGTATATGAAACACCAGTACCTGCATCGAGTAGCGGGTTGTCGGCCGTACAGTAGGTAAAATCAGCCCCTAAATCAAGGTCGAGAACATCAGGAGTAATGTTCACCGTATCAGTAACCACACAGCCATTGGTATCGGCAACCTGTACCCAATATTGACCAATGATATTGGCATTGATGGTTTGCGTAGTAGCACCAGTAGACCAAGTATAGGAATTGAAAGGCCCTGCATCCAACACCACCACATCACCAGCACAAATGGTGGTATCATTGCCCAAATCTACAACAGGAATATCGTACAACACACTTACCGTATCGGTGCCCGTGCATACCCCATCATTTACTTCCACCCAATAAGTACCCGAGGTATTTACTCCAATGGTTTGCGTGGTAGCGTTGGTCGACCAATCGTACACATACGCTACGCCAGCACCAGCATCCAGGGTAATGGTAGCCGTATCGCACAACAATTGGTCGGAACCTAAGTCGATGTTTAGCACACCAGGGGATGCATTCACCGTATCGCTACCCACACAAATGCCATCACTTACTTCCACCCAGTAATCGCCAGGAGTAGTTACGTTAATGGTTTGGCTGGTAGCATTGGTCGACCACAAGTAGGTATAAGCAGCACCTGCACCAGCATCAAGCACTGGATTATCGGCCGTACAATAGATAAAATCGGTGCCCAAATCAATGTCGAGGGTACCTGGAGTAACGTTTACCGTATCGGTACCTATACAGCCATTGGCATTGGTCACCTCTACCCAATAAATACCATCAGTAAGCACATTGATAGTTTGCGTAATAGCTCCAATAGACCACAAATAGGTAGCTCCAGGGTTTTGTGCATCCAACATCACCACATCGCCCGCACAAAGAGTAGTATCGTTGTCCAATTCCACCGTTACAATATCGTACAACACACTTACCGTATCGGTGCCCGTACACACACCATCATTTACTTCCACCCAATAGGTTCCTGAAGTATCCACTCCAATGGTTTGCATGGTAGCGTTAGTCGACCAGTCGTACACATACGCTACGCCAGCACTGGCATCCAGGGTAATGGCGGCCATATCACACAACAACTGATCGGGCCCTAAGTCGATGTTTAGCACACCGGGGGATGCATTCACCGTATCGCTACCTATACATACGCCATCACTTACTTCCACCCAATAATCACCAGGAGTAACTACGTTAATGGTTTGGCTGGTAGCATTGGTCGACCACAAGTAAGTGTAAGCAGTACCTGCACCAGCATCAAGCACTGGATTATCGGCCGTACAATAGGTGAAATCGGTACCCAAATCAATGTTCAACGCACCGGGAGTTGCACTTATTGTATCCCCACCCACGCAAATGCCATCGCTTACCTCCACCCAGTAATCGCCAGGAGTAGTTACGTTAATGGTTTGACTGGTAGCATTGGTCGACCACAGATAGGTATACGAAATACCCGCACCTGCATCAAGCAATGGATTATCGGCTGTACAATAGGTAAAGTCGGCACCTAAATCAATGTCGAGGGCACCAGGGGTAATGTTTATTGTATCGGTACCCACACAGCCATTGGTGTCGGTTACCTGTACCCAATATTGGCCAATAGCATTAACATTAATGGTTGGCGTGGTAGCGCCAGTAGACCACGAATAGGTGCCCCCAGGGTTTTGCGCATCCAACACCACCACATTGCCCGCACAAATGGTGGTATCGTTACCCAAATCTACCGTAGGCGATGGGTTAATGGTAATGGTGTTAACAATGGTATCAGACGATAGGTTGTCGGTAATGACCAACGTTACATCGTATGTTCCGGGAGCGGTAAACAAATGCACTGGGTCGGTTAGCGATGACGTATTGTTACCCCCCGAACCAGGGTCATTAAAGTCCCAGGAGGATGAATTGAAGTTGCCACTAGAAGTATTGGTAAAGTAAGTACTGTCGCCAAAACAAAAGCCACTGCTGCTGAACGAAACCGTATCTACATTTAAGAAGGTAGTGACAAAATTGGGCAGCCCCAACCAGCCTACACGCCCACTCAGATTGACCCCATTTTGTACATAGTTGCACGCTGCACCCAACCCGTTAGGGTTGTTGATTACTGCTAAAAAGCTGTTACTATTGCGGGAAATGTACATCTTGCCATCAGGTCCCAATTGCAACGCACCTAAAAAGTCGATACCATTGCTAATAACGGTTTCGGAAGCAATAACATCAGCAGGAGTACCTGCTGAAAGGTCATACTGGTACAAAAAGTGAGGGCTTGACTCAGTGCTCACATACAGCTTAGTATTGTCGGGCGAAAACTCTACCCCATAAGGATTGTCCATGTAAAAGGTAATGGGATTGGTAACGACACCTGTAGCGTTATCGAAATCGAACACCTCTGCAAAATCGCCATCATGATCTACCGCTAAGGCTATCTTACTACCATCAGGCGAGGTTTTTAAATAGCCAATGGTGTTGAATACTCCTCCGGTATGTTGCGATCCTACGTTAGAAATAACTGGCGTCATGGTTACCCCACCCGAGGTAACCAGGTAAGCGTGAAACGCATCGCTGTTCCACATGTGGGTGAGCACCCATATATCGGTGCCATTGGCATGACGCACTGCTGTTAATTTTTCGGTCACCGAAGCAGTAATGAATATGCTTTTGTTGGCATTTATATCGCCCAGTCCTCCATTCAGAGTCATGTCTACTTCCGAATATTGCATCCCTACAGGCGATGCCGTAACAGGTATGGTAAAGATGTAATATAAGTCGGGGTTGCCCGGTGCCGGCACAATAATGCCCGATTGGGTGGAAGACGGGTTTCCCCCAAGCCAGTTGCCGTTAGGCATCATGTTATGGTTGGCATCCCATACAGTAATGCCATCGGTGTAAAACAACAACTGGCCGGTATTGCGGTCGGCAATAGAGGCACATCCCTCAAGAGTGCTGAGTTGACCATCGATAAGAGGCACCGGAGCACCACCATTAAAATCTAAGCCCGCACCGTTACCGAAGTACCATATGTTGGCTTCTTTTTGAGCAAAGCAAAGGGATGGGAGAAAAATGAGGAGAAATATCAGTTTTTTCATGATGCATAAGTTTTTTCATTTAGGCAATTGATGAAAGAACCTAGCAACTGAGTTCCATATATCTAAAGCAAAGATATAAAAAGAGTACTCGAAGTAAAGTTATTTTGGAGTAAAAACACGTTGGAGTAAATGGAGTAAAAGCTATTAATGTAAAAAAGCCCTTATTCCAAGTGAATAAGGGCTTTGCATTTAAAATCAATTTGTTAATTAACGCATTACCGATACGGTTCCGGTAACCGTTTGTTGTTCGCCATCACCACAGGTAGCAATATAAGTTAACACCCAAAAATAAGTACCATCGGGCGCGGCATTTCCAGCCTCGTTTTGCCCATCCCACACCTGCTCCTCATTGTTCGATTCAAACATCAACTCGCCCCAGCGGTTATAGATTTGCAAATCGAACGTTTCAACCTCAGCAATGGTGTGCGTCAAAAAGTCGTTGATGCCATCGCCATTGGGCGTAAATACGTTGGGAATGGTTTGACCTAAAGCACTAGCATCAATCAACACCTCTACCGTATCGGTAGCCACACAACCACTGCTATTGGTTACCTCTACCCAGTAAACGCCATCGGTAAGCACGTTAATGCTTGGGGTAGTAGCTCCGGTAGACCACAAATAGGTGGCACCAGGGTTTTGCGCACTCAGCACCACCTCACAACCGCTCATGCTATTGTCCAATGCTACCACTGGAATATCGTACAACGCATTTACCGTATCGCTACCTACACAAAGGCCATCACTTACTTCCACCCAGTAATCACCAGGGGTAGTTACGTTAATGGTTTGACTGGTAGCACTGGTCGACCACAGGTAAGTATACACAACACCTGTGCCTGCATCCAACACTGGATTGTCGGGCGGGCAATAGGTAAAATCAGCACCTAAATCAATGTCAAGCACCCCAGGAGTAATGTTTATCGTATCGGTACCCACACAACCATTGGCATTGGTAACCCGTACCCAATATTCACCAACAGCATTGGCATTGATGGTTGGCGTGGTAGAACCTATAGACCACAAATAGGTGGCTCCAGGGTTTTGTGCATCCACCACCACTACATCGCCCGCGCAAATAGTGGTATCGTTACCCAAATCTACTGTAGGCGGCGGATTGATGGTAATGGTGTTAACAATGGTATCGGACGACAAGTTGTCGGTAATGACCAACGTTACATGGTAGTTTCCAGGAGCTGTAAACAAATGCGCCGGGTTGGTCAACGACGATGTGTTGTTCACCCCCGAGCCGGGGTCGCCAAAATCCCAGGAGGAGGAAGTAAAGTTGCCCGTAGAAATGTTGGTAAAATAAGTACTGTCGCCAAAGCAAAAGCCAATGCTACTGAACGAAACCGTGTCTTTATCCAGAAAGGAAGTAACGAAATTGGGCAACCCATACATGCATGGAGCCCAGCCAAGGCTAAACCCATCTTGCACATAGTTACACGCCGTTCCCAATGCATTGGGGTCGTTGATTACTGCCAAAATGGTCGAACCATACCGAGCAGCGTAAATCTTACAATCAGGCCCCAGCTGCAATGCTCCTAATTCGTCGCTGTTGTTGCTGATGATGGTTTCAGAAGCAATGATGTCAGCAGGGGTACCTGCAGCAAGGTCGTACTGGTACAAAAAGTGAGGATCCGATTCCGCCCCTCCTACATACAGCTTGGTATTGTCAGGCGAAAACTCTATGCCATAAGGGTAGTCCACGTATAAAGTAATGGGATTGGTAATCACCCCCGTAGCGTTATCAAAATCGAATACCTCTACAAAGTTGCTAAAAGTTACTGCTGCCGCCAGCCTACTGCCATCGGGCGAGGTTTTCATATAACCAATAGTCCCCAACCCTGACCCAAGATGTGGCATACCGATGTTAGAAATTACCGGAGTCGTAGTAACACCATTAGCCGTAACCAGGTAGGCGTGAAATTCATCGCTGTTCCATAAATGAGCCAATACCCAAATGTCGGTGCCATTGGCATGATGTACTGCCGTTAATTTTTCAGTTACAGGATCGGTAATGTAAATGTTTTTGTTGGCATTTATATCGCCCAACCCTCCATTCAGGGTCATGTCTACCTCCGAATATTGCAACCCTTCAGGGTCTCCCTCCTCATCTACGGTAAAGAGATAATACAAATTGGGGTTGCCAGGCGCCGGTACGATAAGGGCCGTTTGAGTGGAAGACGCTCCCCCCTCAATCCCATAGCCGTTGGGCATGATGTTGTGACTGGCATCCCATACTTCTGAGCCATCGGTATAAAACAACACCTGCCCGGTATTGCGGTCAGCGATGGAAGTACAACCTTCGAGAGCAGGACCCAACATCCCATCGGTAAGAGGCACTGGAGCACCACCATTAAAATCCATACCAGCAATACTATGAAAGTACCAGATGTTGGCTTCTTTTTGAGCAAAACAAAGGGATGGGAGAAAAGCAAAGAGGAGTAAAAGTTTTTTCATGATGCATAAGTTTTTTCATTTAGGCAATTGATGAAAGAACCTAGCAACTGAGTTCTGTATATCAATAACAAGATAATAAAAAAGGGAGACATTGGCGGGAATTATTTTACAGCAAAAAAATGTTAGCAGCAGGTAGAGTATAGAAACCAGCATCAGCACAGCACCTTTGCTGCATAACTATACAGCCATTAACGGCAACTCCTATCCAACAAACATCAACAATTACGCACAAGCACTTTTGGCATATGCCCTCACTCCACCCCGATCGAACCAGGGCAAAGGGTAGCAGCATAAAAAAAGCCCTTATTCCAGGCGAACAAGGGCTTTGTAAAATCAATTCATGACTACCGCATCAACGACACCGTACCGGTAACCGTTTGTTGCTCGCCATCACCACAAGTAGATGTGTAAGTTAACACCCAAAAATAAGTGCCATCAGGAGCAGCATTGCCAGCCTCGTTTTGTCCGTTCCATACTTGTGCTGCATCGCTCGATTCAAACATCAACGCTCCCCATCGATTGTAAATTTGCAGGTCGAATGTTTCAACACCAGCAATGGTATACACCAAAAAGTCGTTGATGCCATCGCCATTGGGCGTAAATACATTGGGAATGGTTTGATCGAAAGCACTAGCATCAATCAACACTTCTACCGTATCGGTAGCCACACAGCCGCTGCCGTTGGTGACCTCTACCCAGTAAATGCCATCGGTAAGCACGTTGATGGTTTGCGTTATGGCTCCGGTAGACCACAAGTAGCTGGCTCCGGGGTTTTGTGCGTTTAATACTACTTCTACACAACTGCTAATGCCATTGCCCAATTCCACTGCTGGAATATCGTACAACACACTTACCGTATCGTTACCCGTACAAACGCCATCATTCACTTCCACCCAGTAGGTACCCGAAGTATTCACCCCAATGGTTTGGGTAGTGGCATTGGTCGACCAATCGTACACATACGCCACGCCAGCACTAGCATCCAACGTAATAGTGGCCGTGTCGCACAACAGCTGGTCAAGGCCTAAGTTGATGTTCAGCACACCGGGGGCTGCATTCACCGTATCGCCACCCACACAAATACCATCGCTTACTTCCACCCAGTAATCGCCAGGAGTAGTTACGTTAATGGTTTGGCTGGTGGCATTGGTCGACCACAGGTAGGTATACGCAACACCCGTGCCTGCATCCAACACTGGGTTATCGGCCGTGCAGTAGGTAAAATCGGTGCCCAAATCAATGTCGAGCGCACCAGGAGTAATGTTTACCGTATCGGTACCCACACAACCATTAGCATCGGTAACCTGTACCCAATATTGGCCTATAGCATCGGCATTGATGGTTTGTGTGCTATCGCCGGTAGACCAGGTAAAGCTGCTGAAAGGTCCGGCATCCAGCACCACCACATCACCCGCACAAATGGTAGTATCGTTGCCCAAATCTACTATGGGCAATGGGTTAATGGTGATGGTGTTGACAATGGTATCAGACGATAAAGTGTCGGTAATAATCAAGGTGACATCGTACGTGCCCGGAGCAGTAAACAAGTGTGCTGGATCAGTCAACGACGAGGTGTTGTTCACTCCCGAACCGGGGTCGCCAAAATCCCAGGAGGACGAAATGAAGTTGCCACTGGAAGTATTGGTAAAGTAGGTACTATCGCCCACACAAAAGCCGCTGCTACTAAACGAAGCAGTATCTACATTTAAGAAGGTGGTAATGAAGTTGGGCAATCCTAACAAGCCAGTGGGGCCGCCCAGGTTAAACCCATCTTGCACATAGTTGCAAGCAGCACCCAACCCGTTGGGATTGTTAATGACCGCTAAAAAGCCCGACGTGTAGCGCGTAATGTACATCTTGCCATCTGGCCCCAGTTGCAGAGCACCTAAAAAGTCGCTGTTGTTGCTAATGATAGTTTCAGAAGCAATAACATCGGCAGGAGTGCCTGCTGATAGGTCGTATTGATATAAAAAATGGGGGCTTAACTCGGTGCCCACATACAACTTGGTATTGTCGGGCGAAAATTCTACCCCATAAGGGTTGTCCATGTAAAAGGTAATGGGGCTGGTAATGACTCCTGTGGCATTGTTGAAATCGAACACTTCTACAAAGTCGCCACCATGATCTAACGCTACCGCTACCTTACTGCCATCTGGCGATGTTTTTAAATACCCAATGGTATTGGCCGTACCACCTGTATGTTGCGATCCTACGTTAGAAATAACAGGGGTCATGGTTACTCCACCAGATGTTACGAGGTAGGCATGAAACGCATCGCTGTTCCACATGTGGGTCAACACCCAAATGTCGGTGCCATTGGCATGACGTGCTGCCGTTACCTTTTCGGTAACAGGGTCGGTAATGTAAATGTTTTTATTGGCGTTCACATCGCCCAGCCCTCCGTTTAGGGTCATGTCTACCTCCGAATATTGTAACCCGGTAGGAACTGCGCCAACAGGTACCGTAAAGATGTAATACAAATCGGGGTTGCCTGGTGCTGGCACAATAATGCCCGATTGAGTAGAGGAAGGGTTGCCAGTGAGTCCAGTGCCATTAGGCATGATGTTGTGGTTGGCATCCCACACAGTAATGCCATCGGTATAAAATAGCAACTGGCCGGTATTGCGGTCGGCAATAGACGCACAACCCTCAGTAGTGTTGAGCTGTCCGTTGGTGAGGGGCACCGGGGCACCGCCATTAAAGTCTAAGCCCGCACCAGCACCAAAGTACCAGATATTGGCTTCTTTTTGTGCAAAGCAGAGGGATGGAAGCAAAGCAAGGAGAAGCAAAAATTTTTTCATGTAGTAAAAATTGATTGTTAAAAGGACCTGTGTAACGGTGTCCTGCTATACAAAGACGAAAAAAAGACTGAAAAGGTTGTTTGAGGGTGAAATTATTTTTTGCGCGAAATCATTATCTTTAAAATTCACTCAAAAAACACATAAATAGATGAACCTTAATAACGCAAAAGTATTGGTAACAGGAGGCAGCTTAGGCATTGGAAAAGCTACCGCAAAAAAGCTGAAAGAAGCAGGAGCACAAGTGGTGATTACAGGACGTAATGAAGTGCGGCTGCAGGCGGCTGCCAACGAATTAGGAGTACGTGGCATTGCCATGGATGTGGCCAATACTGTCGACATTAAACGAACGGTAAGCGAAGCGCAAGAATACATGGGAGGGCTCAATGTATTGATTAACAATGCAGGTATTGGCGCATTCGATTTGTTGGATGAGCTTACGCTGGAGCAGTTTGAAACCGTATTTGGCATCAATGTGTTTGGTGCCGCACTGATGGCACAGGAAGTTGCGAAGGTGTTTAAGGCTCAAAACTATGGCAACATCATTAACATAGCTTCTACTGCTGGCACCAAGGGGTTTGAGCGAGGTACCGTATATGCTGCCTCTAAGTTTGCACTGCGCGGTATGACCCAATGTTGGCAAGCCGAGTTGCGTAAGTTTAACGTACGGGTAATGTTAGTGAACCCCAGTGAAGTAAAAACAGCTTTTGCCAACCCCGACAGAACCGAGCGGCCAGAGGAACCCAACAAGCTGCGTGGCGAAGAAATTGCACACGCCATTAAAGCCACACTGGAAATGGATGACCGTGGTATGATTCCTGAATTAACCGTGTGGGCCACCAACCCCTGGTAATTGTGGCATTTTTATTGCAGTATGCTCTACCTAATTTTGAACGTATGAAACGCTATGCCCTTTTATTGCTAGTGCTACTTGGCGGAACAGCAATGGCACAACAAAAAGAAGTAACGGCCCTGTACGAGCCCAGCAGCATTAACCCTTATGGCAAGGCCAATCCCAAAGCACCAAAAGCTTTGCAGCAGTTTGAGTTTTTGGTGGGCACCTGCGATTGTGTAGAGCAAGTGCTACAAAAAGGCGAATGGAAAACGGGTAAAATGGTGTGGACGGGTACTTACGCTCTTAACGGCATGGCCATACAGGACAAATTTTGGAACAACGAATTTGCTGGCACCAGCATGCGCATTTACGATGAAAATACCGACGAGTGGCGCATCAACTTTTTTAGGATGCCTAACAATACCCCTGCCGAATGGGTCGGGAAACAAGATGGGTATCGAATGGTGCTTACCCCTGCTCCCAATGCACAACCCAACACAGGTACCCTGGAAACAGTTTTTGAAAACATTACCCATAACGGTTTCGAGTGGAGCGTTGCTTTTACCTCCAATCAAAACCAACACACAGTGTTGTGGAAACGATCATGCACTAAGCGAAAGTAACTGCAAGCAGCAATTGGATGCAAAACTTCAGTGCAACCAAACTGTTTTTCTTTCTACATGTTCCTTTTCAAAAATTTTGCGTTATACCTATACAACCATACACTCAATGCCTATGTTAATACCTGTACTTGAAACCAATACCTGCAAGCATGAAAAAACAAATCAAGTACTGCATAGCACTGATAGGCATAGCCATTGCTACGAATGCCTTTGCACAAGTTACCTTACACGAACACCGCTACTCCACTTCTGTAAATGATGGCAACTACATTGTACGCTACAAAGTAGATGGCAAAAAAGGGAAGATTGATGAGCCGCATAAAATTCCGATGAACCAACGGATTCTTATTGTTGGCACCAAACGCAAAGCTCAACGCGCAACGGATGTAATTACCAAAGAAAACCTCAATTACGAGTTGTTAGATAAGTTGGTGTGGGAAGAGTGCAACAAGTACCGTAAATCGTTGCGCATTCCTGTTACTACATGGAACGAAACCACGCATAAAGCATCAAGTCATCATAGCTACTATCAAGCATACATAGACGATTTGGAGCATGGAGAAACAAAAGACATTCCGGGAAAAGAAAACGAGCAAAAGCACTACAAAAAAGTATACCAACAAGCTGCTGAAATTTGTTTGTATACCCACATTGCTTTAGGCCGAACCACCTATAGAGAAGCAGCACAGCAAGCCATTGAGCAATGGAAAAATTCGCCGGGGCATGATCGCATCATGCGGTCGAAAAGTTATAGCTTCAACGCTTTTGGTTGCTCCTTAAAGCAGTATAGCTCCGATTTTCTTACTGCAGATAACCTTAAGAAACACAACCCAAAACTCTTTCAAAAAATTAAGCGTACCGTGCCCTGTCTTGCCAAAGAGCTGGAAGAAGAAGAGGAAAGTGAAGTGCAATCAGTACTGTTTTACTGTACCGGTAATTTCACCCGGGTAGACCCCAGCAGATACATTGTTGCACAAGGTAGCCCCTAACAAAATAAATAAAGTCACTAATACAGATAATCCGTACTTTTAGGGCAAATAATTTGTGTGGTATGGACATTATGTATATTTCTGATCCGATGTGCTCGTGGTGTTACGGCTTTTCGCCAGTCATCACTCAAATCAGAGAAAAGTACAGCGATCAATTCAATTTCAAGCTGTTGATGGGCGGCCTACGGCCAGGCACCACCGAACCCCTGGGAGAAGCGTTACAAAAAGAAATCCTTCATCATTGGGAAGCGGTTAACGAACGTACCGGTAGGCCTTTCACTTTCGAAGGACTTACTGCTGATATGGTGTACGATACCGAACCGCCATCGAGGGCTATTGTTACCGCACGCGAATTGACTCCAGGAAGTGAATTTGAACTATTACAACGCATCCATCATGCCTTTTATGTAGACAACAAAGACATGAACGATGTCAATACCTTTCTTCCCTTGCTAGAAGGGCTGGGGGTAGATGAAACACAGTTTGTTCAATACTTTGAGCATGATGCTATGAAAGAAAAGACGAACAACGACTTCGTCATGAAAAACATCATGCAAGTTCCTGGCTTTCCTTATGTAATGGGCGTTAAAGAAGCTAAGCTTTACGACATCGCTTACGGGTATCAGTCGTTTGAGTTTATGGACGAAACATTTCAAAAACTCATTGAAATGCTAAAAGAAGAAGAGCAAGCTTCAGATGCCTAGTGCGTTTTAAGCACGGTAGAGTAGTCGATGGTGCCATCGGTAAGATGCACTGTACATACCAATTGTTGTTTGGAAAGGTGCAACATCACAAAACCCAATTCTCCAGCGGCATAAGTCGTGTTGATATCGCAATCGGTTTGGCGGGGTCGTGCACCCGAGCCACTCACCACAAAATGTGTTGTATTCACCGGTTTGAGCACCTGTAAATCGTGGTCGTGCCCTGACAAATAAACATCCACCTCATGGTCGGTAAGCAACGGCTCCACTTCTGTAATCATAGTTTGGTTGTTGCCGTGCCACCCATTGCTGTATATAGGGTGATGTCCAAACACCACTTTCCAATCGGCAGTACACGTATCGAGCACCGCCTCCAACCAGGTTAATTGCGCTGGCTTATTGGCGTGACCCCAAACAATGGATTCGGTATCGATGCCTATAAAACGAATGGTAGTACTATCAAGCAGCGTACGCGCATAGGTATAATAACGACCGGGCATTTCCCATCGGGGGCTTAATGGAGTATAATCTACTTGCGCCTGTGCATTGCCATGGTGGTCGTGGTTTCCCAATACCGCATAAAAATTCATGTTTAAGGTAGTGGGGTTATATACCTCTTCGAAGTGTGTTTGCCACAACGGATCGGAAGTAGAGCTTACTCCATCTTCATAAAAGTTATCGCCCAGGTACAGCACAAAATCAACTGGGTTGTTTTTGGCGTAATCGCCCATGGCATCGGCCACCTCTTGCTGACCTGCTGTGCCTGTACCAGCATCGCCCAAAGCCATCACATGCAATGCTTCTGAAGTTGATGAAACATAAGGGGTAAAGTCGGGGCGGCATTCTTCCAATACCTTAGGATCTACCTCACAAGCAGCAAAGCAACATAACAGCAATATAAAACTTAGCCAGCGCATCGTTTACAAAGGTAGGACTTCGCCCAGCTTATTCCAACCAACGCTCAACATCACTCATCCAGTTTCCTGTATGGTATGGTTTTCCGCAAGCATCGGAGTTTTGGGTACAGTACTGCTTAAAAAGCGCCTGGAGTTCCTCTTCATTGGTATTGCCCACTTCTTCTACCAACGGTATCATACAATTGCGTATAGCCACTACTGCCTCATTACCCAACTCAGGGCAATCAGTTACATTGTACTGTTGGTTGTTTTGTTGATGGTACTCAACAGCAATGCCATTGAGCAGTTGAACCAGCCAGTTTTCTAGCTTTTGCGTTTGCTTTAAAGCAGGAAGTTCGAGGTGAATGCGGAGGTAGAACTCGTTGATCACTTCTTCAGCGGCACGTTCTTCTTGCATCCGTTCGTAGATATAATAACGGACATTGCTCAAAAAACGATTGAACGAATTGGGGCTCGTCATGATAAACGTCTTTTTGTAATGCTACTATTGGTTCCTTCCGCGACACGTTCCATAGAGGAACGCATTACAAAATTAAACGATAAAAAACATCGAATGTGGTGATTCTCAAAAAGATATCAGAAGGTTTTCAACAAGAAGAACACTTGCTTCGCGATCGAAAATCACCTACCAACCTACCCTCATCGTCGAGGGTAAAGTGACAACAATCCATGAATTTTTGCTTCAGTAATTCCCTGCCTCGTTGTATGCGTGATTTGGCTCCTGAATAAGAGATGCCCAGCATGGTCGCTACTTCCGTTTGCTTCAGCCCTTGCAATTCGCTTAACGTTAGTGCTTCTTTATACTTAGGAGGCAATTGCTCGATAAAGGGCAGCAAGCACCCTTGCAGTTCTTCAAAAGAGTTGCCCGCTTCCGAATTCCACCAACCTGCCGCCTCTCTTTCTTTTGTGCTGTTGGTACTGCTGCGGTAATAGTCGTTCAACACATTACGTGCTATTTGAAATACCCACGATTGCAGCTTTCGTTCATCTTTCAGCGATGTTAGCTTCAAATGAATTTTCAAAAACACCTCTTGCAACAAATCGTCTACATCGCTACTCTGCCCTACTCTACGGGCAATGAATGCTTTGAGGTGTTCCGAAAACCTGTTCCAAACCGATAATGTATTCTCCATACGCTAATGGTTAAAAACCGTACCCCTACAAAGTTACGGTTATTTGTTGGGGCACGGTTATTCGTTTAACATTCGCACTGACCATCATTACACTTGCAGGTGCAATTGCATTGGCAGTTACAGTTGCACTCGCAGTTGCATGTGCAATTGGTATTGTTTGAAGTACTCATAACACTGTTGTTTAAATGATACATTGTTTTACCCTTGTAGACGGAGTAAATGAAAAAAAGACGCAAAATGAACGCAAAAAAAAAATGCGACCCGAAGGCCGCATCAGCATTGCTAAGCAATGTTTCCTATTTCTTAAGGGAAGTCAACTCGCTGGTGCCCATTAACTTTCCTTTTTTGTTGTAAGATTCTGAGCGAACCATCCCAACATCTTTGGCGTACCATTCGGTCACTTTACTCGTTACCTTAATGCCTACTTTCGCCTCTACATCCTGGGTAATTTTTATGCAGTTAAAAGTACCTGCCGAAGTGGTGATGTCTTCTACAGCTTCTACCTTTCGGTTACTGATGTTGACAAACATGTTCATGAAGGTCATGCCACCCGCTGCTCCCATAGATATCTTTATTTTGGCATCTTTCAGCTTTTGCCCGGCACTCATTCCCGATGGCAGTTCAAGGTTAGAAGCATCCACAGTCATCTCCATGTTTTCGTATGCCTTCATCGATTCCTGGTTGATGTAGGTATTCATGTCTACCATAAACACTCCATTCTTGCATTCCATTACCAGGGTATTGGTGGCTACTTCTTTATCCTTCTTGTCGTAAGTAATTACCTTCACCTCCGCGCTGATGTTATCGCCACTGCCATTTACCTTTTCTACCAGGTGTTTACTTTTACCAGTGGTTTTGCCTTTGGCGTCGTAATTGGTAATTTCAAATTCGGTGCCTTCATTCATTGGGAAATAAGGCTCACAACTTTGTGCCCAACTCGCTGTAGTAAACAGCATGATAAGGGCTATAAAAATTCCTGTTTTTTTCATGTTAATGGGGTTAGGTTATTCAGGACTTATCTTGTGTATGTCGTTATTGTCACGATCAATCCAATCTTTAACGATGTATATTTTATGTGCGATCACCGCAAAAATCTTGTCGTTTTCTTTCAGCCAGTTGTAGGCCTCTTCACTTCCATCGCCTGTCATGGCCATTTTGGCCAGAGTATCATACCCATATTGCTGCAACCATGAAATGGCCTGGTCATTGCCTTCGGCACCGTTGATAAGTGCCATTAAGTGAGGAAAGCCATTGTCGAGCAGCCATTGTCTGGCATCGTTTTTATTGTGTAAGGCATATACAAATATCCCCAATTCTTTATAGCCATTTTGAATGAGCCAATCCCTGATTTTTTTGTTACCACTGATGGCTTCGCCCCAGGCGATTAATATTTTAGGTGGATATTCTCGGTTGTTCATGCTAAACAAATATCGGAATAAATGATATACACTTTGCGAATAAAAACTTAATTCCCAATGATTTGTTGTGCAAACTTCGCTCCACAGTTTGGCATTGAGCAGGGCAAACACTTTCGAATAGTTTTTTTAGCAATAGGCATTTCAAACAATTAGTCGTTCCTTTGCACCAACAATGTCGAATACCGATAAAGTTTATACCCCCCAGTTTCTTCTGCTTTGTTTAAGTTCCGTGCTGTTCATGGGCAGCTTCAATATGATTGTGCCCGAATTGCCAGACTACCTTACCCAATTGGGTGGAGAGGATTACAAAGGGTTGATCATTTCCTTGTTTGCCACCATGGCGCTATTATCGCGTCCTTTTAGTGGTAAGCTTACCGATACCGTAGGCCGCATACCGGTAATGATTATTGGCACATTGGTGTGTGTAGTGTGCGGTTTTCTCTACCCCATGGTGGGTACTGTTTGGGGATTTTTATTACTGCGCTTTGTGCACGGGTTCTCCACTGGGTTTAAGCCTACAGGAACCACCACCTACCTTGCCGATATTGTGGTACCCCACCGCAGAGGAGAAGCCATGGGAGTGCTGGGAATGGCAGGCAGTGCTGGTATGGCCATGGGACCACCCATTGGTAGTGCCATTGCCAACGCTTATTCGCTCGATGTGATGTTTTACTGCTCCTCGGCAGTAGCGTTGTTGTCGGCTCTGGTGGTTATTGGCATGAAAGAATCGCTAGAAAATAGGGTGAAGTTCAAAGCTTCTTTGTTTAAACCATCTGTAAACGATGTGTATGAACCACGGGTGATGCATCCTTCTATTGTGATGGCACTCACCACCTTTTCGTTTGGTATTGTGGTTACCGTACTGCCCGATTTAAGTAAACACCTGGGGTTTGAAAACAAAGGCATTGTTTTTACCGCCTTCCTGCTTACTTCTGTACTCACCAGGTTTGTAGCTGGCAAAGCCTCCGACAAGTACGGCCGGGCAGCAGCCATGAAAGTAGGTACCGCTGTACTTACGGTAAGCATGTTGTTGATAGGGTTTTCTGATAGCACTACCTTTTTGTTGGTAGCCGCTGGCATTTATGGCATTTCTACAGGCATCAACTCCCCCACCTTGTTTGCGTGGACGGCCGATTTAAGTGATGAAGCACACCGTGGCAGAGGAATGTCGACCATGTTCATTGCCCTGGAGCTGGGCATTATTTTAGGGTCATTCATTTCAGGAATGGTGTACGACAACGATGCTTCCATGTTTCCTATTACCTTTAGCATGGGTGCCATATTTTCGGCAGCAGCACTGGTATACCTTCTGCTCTCGCATCGGAAAAATTAAATGCCTATTTTCGATGCATGGAGCCTGATCTCATCAGCATTATAATGCCAGTAAAAAATACAGCACCTTTCCTGGATGAGTGCTTGAATTCCATCGTACAACAAACCGAACAATGCTGGGAACTTATTGCCGTGAATGATCATTCTACCGATGCCTCGTTGGTCATACTACAATCTTATAACGATCCTCGTATAACGGTGATCAACAACGAGGGACACGGCATTATAGCAGCCTTACAAACAGGATATAGCGCTTGCCGGGGCAACTTCATTACCCGCATGGATTCAGACGATGTTATGCTACCAGAAAAGCTGGCAGTGCTTAAGTCGTTATTGATACAACATGGCAAAGGGCACCTGGCTGTAGGACAGGTACAATACTTTTCGGCTGAAACGCTGGGCGAAGGGTACTTCAACTACCAACAATGGCTGAACACTTTAACTGCAACGGGCAGCAATTTCGTAGAGCTCTACAAAGAATGTGTGATTCCCTCTCCATGCTGGATGGTGTACCGCAGCGATTTTGAACGTTGCAAAGGTTTTTCGCCCAACATTTACCCAGAAGATTACGATTTATGTTTTCGCTTCTATGAGCATCGATTAACCGTGGTATCAGATGTTCCAATCCTTCATCGTTGGCGCGATTACGATTGGCGCACTTCACGCACCAGCGAGCACTACCAAAACCAATACTTCCTTGATTTAAAGTTGAAGTACTGGCTTCAACTCGATCGTGTTTCGGAACGTCCGTTGGCAATATGGGGAGCAGGCAAAAAAGGGAAGCAACTTGCTGCAAAACTGGTAGAAAAGCAAATTCCTTTTACCTGGGTGTGTAACAACGTCAATAAGATTGGCAAGCACATCCACCACCAACTCATGCAAGCCCCAGAGGTCATCCCTTCGCTTCAACAACCACAGGTAATCGTAACGGTAGCTAATCCCGAAGATCAATATACCATCAAAGTGCAATTGAGCCAGTGGGGCTTAACACAAGGACGTGATTTCTTTTGTTTCTGCTGATCTGTTTAGGCACGATTTTTTCAAATAAACGCCTTGTCGCAGGTAGGGTTCCAATAGCCTTTCATGGTGCCGCTTGTGTCAATACTTCAATATCTCCTGCGGCCCGGTTTCAGGAATGAATACTGTTAATGACTAGTTATCTACTACCACCACCAGGTATTTCGATGCACTCCAAAACTCTTCTGTATTGCTAATGGTGAGCTTATCTGCCCTGTCTTCACCTTCAATGCTGTAAGCACTAGAGGGGTGTGTGGTAATGATTTTCGCTTTTTTACTCAACAAGGGAATAGAAGTCGTTTCCCGAACGTCGATTTCAGTGAAGTATTCTTTATTGAAGTCTTCTCGCAATTTATCGGCCCTACCAATGCCAATAAAACCACCTTCTTTGGTAATTACCCCTGCATCGGTAAGTTCTTTCTTCGTGCCAAATGCGTAAAAGGCCTTGTTTAATTCATCTTCCTTTTGAGCCACTTCTTCTACCCGTTCGCTGTATTCAGTACTCAACAGCTCCATAGCGATGTTCATCTGTGCCAAATCTTCTTTCAAGGTGGCAATTTCCGCATCCTTTTCTTGAATTTGAACCGTTAGTCGTTCTACCAGTTTTTCGAATTCACCTATTTGCAAATTCGCATTACCCAACTGTTTTTTCAACGAAGCGATTAACCCCTTATTCTTCTCCATCAAATCATTGATCAACTGAATGTCGTTAATGATATTGTCTTGCACGGTTTGTCCAAATTCCACCTCATTTTGCGAATGGGTAGATACAATGCGCTCTTTTTCCTTAATCATGGCCAGGTTTTCTTCAATCTCATTCAACGAGCGTACAAAAGCGTTGATGCTAGAATCTTTTTCAGTGGCCGCTGTAAGTAACCGTAGGTTTTCGTCTTTTAGCTTTTCCAGGGCAGGATCGGGCTGATTGGTTTCTTCTGCACCACAGGCAAATAAAAGAGGAGCGATTAATAACAAGATGAAGTAACGTTTCATGGCGTATTGAGTTTTGTTAATGGTAAAACGAATGTAAGAAAGAATTTCACAAGGCCTATCACCTTTACGAATAAACCGAAGCATCACCTCATTTATTTTAGCTTCAAAGGGGTTTTAATCTTTTTTAACAGTTTGCAGTTGGCTTCTTCCTCCCCGTACCGGGTTTTCAGATAACAATTATTTATACTTTTGCGTTAGTGGGAGGAAAAGAATGGCACGAATTATGAACCATTCGTTGAACCAATTGTACCTAATTACAGATGTTGAAGAAAACACTAATCATTACTTTGTTGTTGGCCAGCGGTTTAACCAGCTTTGCACAACCACGTTTATCGCCCATTGAAAAGGCCGAGTTGGCTGCCAAAGAATTGGAAGAGGCCAAAAATGATCCTGCTTTCTTAAAAGCTATGGACGAAGCCCATCAATTGTTTGAAAGCCAGTCGTATGAACAAGCCATTGCGAAGTACGAAGAGGCCAGTAAGCTACGTCCACAAAATGTTTATCCTTCGGTTATTATTTACGACATCCAATTGGAGATGGGCAAGCCATTTGTAGAAGAAGAGGTGGAGCCTACCGAAGAAGATGACCTGGCAGCACGAGCACGACGAATTCGTGAGATGCGAGAAAAGCAAAAGCCGGAAGCGACTGGTGATGTGGTACAATTTGATGAAGCTGCCAAGCAAAAAGAGGCCGAAGCCATGGCCGAAAAAAAGCGTCAGGAACGCATTAAACGTGCGCAAGAACGCCTGGCTTGGGAGCGAGCCGCTAAAGGAGATGCCCATAATGCTACATTGGCCAACAATACCACAAAAGAAGAAACAGTAGCTGAAGTAAAGGAAGAGGCAAAGCCCGAAGTTATCAAAGAAGAGGTGGTGGCCGAAGTGAAAGAGGAGCGTAAGGAAGAAAAACCAGTAGCGGTGAAAGAGGAAGTGAAGGAGGAGACTAAGCCCGAAGTTATCAAAGAAGAGGTGGTGGCCGAAGTGAAAGAGGAGCGTAAGGAAGAAAAACCAGTAGCGGTGAAAGAGGAAGTGAAGGAGGAGACTAAGCCGGAAGTTACCAAAGAGAAGGTGGTGGCCGAAGTGAAAGAAGAACGCAAGGAAGTAAAACCAGCAGTGGTGAAAGAGGAAGTGAAGGAAACAACTCCCAAGCTCGACCCGTTAAAGATGAGCAAAGAAGAATTTCAAACGGAGTTGGCCAAACAGTATAAAGATGGAGTAACCGAAAGCACTTATAAAGAAGGTAATGCTACTGTAATTGAACGCATTGTGGTGCAATCGGGTAAAGGCAATCAATACAAAAAAGTGACCCACAAGTGGGGTGGGGTTTTCTACTTCAAGAATGGCATTTCTACACCTCAGCGAGTTTGGGATCAAGAAACTGTACTGAAATAATTACTGTTAACCTGCGTAAAGCAGGTAGAAGGTATATACCGACCCAAACAAAAAAGTAGCCCAAACCAACATCAAGAATACTTTTCCCAATACGGAAAGATCTGCCACCGGCTGAATGTGGAGTACGCTCTTTACACGAGTAATTAACTGTTCTTCAAACTTCGACACCTTGTATTCGTTGGGGTTGATTTGTTGAAACACAGGCGTATTGTTGATGATGACTTTGCGTGCCAACCAATATTCTTTGTTGGTTAATTCTTCAAACGATTTGCGGTAGTTAACTCCAATGGCCATTAGATGAGTACGAATGGCATTTACCTTGGTTAAGTTGCGTATTCGCAAAATCAAAAAGAACGCGATGAATGCAAAGGCATAGGCATTGAAAAACACCCCTATTACTACCGAAGCAGCAATAGACAGTCCAAGAAAAACAATTTGTATCACCTTGTTAGAAGCAAAAAACAGGTTTTCTATCAGCTTTCCTCCATCCAGCGGATCGATGGGTAAAAGGTTAAATGCATTGAGGAACAAAAACATGTTTCCAGCCACGATCATCTTTTGATCTCCAACGGGTACGGCAAGGAAAAGTAATACTGCACCAATAATGATTCCTGGTACAGGGCCTGCCAAGCTAATGATGGCTTTTTGTCGTTGCGAAATGTCTCTCTTCTTCCCACTTACCAACGCTCCTATTAGCGGTACAAAAAACATCTTCAAATCATGATAGCCAAAACGCTTCATGGCAATTAAGTGGCCCATTTCGTGGATAAAGATGACCAATACCAATAACATGATGTACTCTAAACTCATGTCGAACACCAGGTAAAACAATCCAATGAACAAGAAGATGCTAATGACCGAACGGATCATTACATTGTCTTTTTCCCGGATGACTGAAACCGGCTTATCGGGATATTGTTCTTCTGTTGTTTCCACCATTGAAGTATACGTATATAAAGATACGAAACTTACCTGTAAATGGTTTTGAAAATCAATAGATTTCGGGAACAGGGTAAAAGGCACCCCAGGAAAACCAGTACCCCATGAACGACTGAGTAACAGGGAGTCGCTCGCCAGCACGCGGACCGCTTACACCATAGCCAAACACGTTCCAATAGGTTCCTTCCTGATCTTTCATTACAATGGGCAATGAGTCTTGTACGGCAGTGAATGTGAGTTGGGTTTGATCGGGCAAATTGCGATGGAAAGAGGTCACAAAGTTTTTGCTTTCGTTGCCAACAACTACCATCAGCTCTCCTTCAACCTCATCGTGAATCACTGTATTTCCTCCCTGAAACGAAGGCAATCGGTATGTTTTTGACTTTCCTCCTGTAAGTATGCCATGCACCCGCTCTTTAATGAAGAGTCGTTCGTCGAGGTGATGTACAGGGTAAAGCAAAAAATCACCTTCCTTGTAGTTGCGGTAGGGATAGGATTCGTAGTCGCGATCGTAGCCTGTATTGCTTGAGATAACCCTGGTATTGGGATACATTTCCTGCCATGTTTCCCAGGTGGTTTCTACCGGCATAACAGTGGTAGCGGTAGTGCCAATTAATCGTCCATTTATGCTCTGCATGGTAAGTTGCGACCAGTTGCTACCCGTAAGGCGGTCGTAGGGCAACAAATTGGATTGGTACAACAACCCGGAAACACCAAAGGTAGTGGTGGTTCCTAATATGTTGCGGTTCCAAATCACCCCAGTTCCGGTAAGTGGACAGTAAATGACGGAAATAAGATCGCCACTTACGTCATCGTTTACAATTTCGTGCCAGTCTAAAATTTTATGGGGGTAAGCTCGTGCATCATTGCCATTTACATAGCCGATCACCAAATCGTCGGGTCTTAAGTAGGCTGTTCCAGTGGCACCGGGAGCTACAAAGGTAGGATTCAACAACGCTGGAATTCCATCTATGCCAGGGCCACCATTTAAAATATCTTCCTTAGGTACAAGCCATTCTCCTAAGCGTGCATCTCCCTGCACTTCACTTTTCTTGCAGCTGCTAATTAGTGCTACTACTGCTATGTAAAAAAACCACCTCATAGAATACCTGTTCCTCTAAAATTAGTATACATCTACCAAACGAGCTGTCAAGTGCCTGACAATTAGTGTAGTTTTCATAAAAAAACCCGCTCCTATCAAAGCGGGTTTTTTGTAGCACTTTATGTGCTTACATATTCTTCTTGTTCTTTTTTCGCTTTTTGTCCAGCTTCTTCTGGTCTTCTTCTAACTTCTTGCGATCCTCATCCAGTTTTTGCTGGTCTTTATCAATTTTCTCCTGGTCTTTAGCATGTTTCTCAGTGTGCTTTCCCTTCTTATCTTTCTTGCGGTCTTTATCCAGTTTCTTTTGGTCTTCGTTCAGCTTTCTTTGGCGGTCGTCCAGTTTAGAGAATCGCTCGTTGAGCTTTTCTTGATCTTTGGCAAAAGCGTCTTCTGCCTTTACTGCCTTTTCTGTTTCTTTCGCTTCTTTTTCTAACTCTTTAGCTTCTTTGCTTTCTTCTTTCAATTCTTTTTTCTCTTCTTTGGCTTCTTTCTTTTCTTCTTTTGCAGCCTCAGCAGCTTCTTTCGCCTCTTTGCGTTCTTCTTTTGCTTTTTCTTCTGCCTCCTTCATCTTTTCCTTTTCTTCATCGGCCATTTTCTTCGCTTCTTTTTCCTCTGTCTTGGCATCTTTTTTTGCAGCCTGCTCAGCTTTCTTCTCTGCTGCTTCCAGGTCTTTTTGTGCAGCTAAAGCAGCAGCGGCAGCACGTGCTTCTTCTTGCTCTTTTGCGCTTCTTTCTCGCTCTCGAGCAGCGGCAGCTCGTTCACTAGCTTCCTGATCTCTAGCTATTCGAGCTTCTTCTGCTGCTTTTCTTGCAGCTTCTGCCCGCTCTGCTGATTCTTTTGCTCTTTCCGCTGCTTCATCACTTTTTTCTGTGGCCTCGGTCATGCGCTCTTCGTTTTTCGTCTTCATGGCCTCGGTTTCCTCACGCATCTTTTCAGCAGCTTCTTTATCGCGTTCTGCCTTAGTAGCCAGGCTTTCCTTCTTTTCGGCCTCTTTAGCAATAACGGCATCGCTTTTCTCTTGCATTTCATTCACTTTGGCAGTAGCCATCGATTCGGCGTCAGTACCTGCCAATCGTCGCATGGTTACTTCAAATACCTGCCCATCGCTCAAAGAAGATTTCGTAAGCGACTCTTTTTCGTAACCCGAAAACTCAACTACAATGTTTACTGCACCATTGTTATAGCCTTTGATGTTAAATAAGGCCTTACCACTGGGGCCAGTTACCGAAGCTGCAATTAAACGTCCTTCTTGCTCTACTTTTACAGGCACACTTTTTAATGGTTTTTCTCCATTGGTGACCTTCACAGAGAAAATCACATCATTGTCTTTTTTTACGGTGTACTCGGAGGTTATAGGAGCTGCGGTGGTATTGCCTGCTATCAATAAGGTAGCCAAAGCAATGCAAGAAATTATACTGCGCTTCATGGTTGTAAATGTTACGTACGGTTAGAAAATAATGCCGAGCAAAAGCCCGGCACAGGTTAGGTTTTATATCAGTTTTATCTAATCTTCAGCGTCAACGGTTTTCTCAACACCTTCTTCCGTTTCCTCTTCATCAACTGCTGTGGCTGTAGTGTTCGCAGTATCTTCGGTGTCTTCAGTGTTTTCTCCTGCATCCAGCGCTTCTTCTGCTGCTGCGGCTTCTACCACTGCTGCAGGCTCTTCCGCAGGTTTCGATGCCTTTTTAGACTTCTTAGCCATGCCATCCAATTCAACGTTGCCTGTTACATCAATGGGGTTGTTGTAAGTGCCTTTTTCAATAACAGCATGCCATATCCCATCGTAAGGAATTTCGAAGGAAGCTGGTGAGTTGGTGTGCGCACCACCGTAATAGGTATGCGTTTTTCCTAGCTTGTATTTTTTGAATTCAGGAGCAGAAAGCAATTTCACATTGGTGGGTTCACTAAAGTGTACCTTAATCATTTGCTTTCTCTTCAATTTTAAGCGCTGGTGTAGAAACCTCATCTTAACTTAATATTAGTTTATCCGAATTAAAATTAAGCAAAATTTAATTGAAATGCTGCGCTCTATTAAATAATTGTGAAGATGATTTCAACAAAAATGTGTTGATACTCACCGGTTTCTATTTTACCGGCAAGTGCCAATCAATGGCTACTCATCGCATTCTTCTTTTACCGTTTCAAACTGCGCAGCATCATCTTCCGGTACCGCATAACCCGTATAGTTTTCACCATTACTGCGATAGGTGATGCTTGCGTATTGAGCTGCTACATGATAATCTACTACCAACTCTTTCTTTTCTCCCCAACTGGTGTATTCAATGTACAAGACATCATTTTCTTTTCTTATTCTGTCAATGGTATTGCTATGCTCATCGCCTCCCCCATAATTGGAAAAGTAAGGCCTGCAAGTATCACAATCAGTAGGTGGTGGTGGCCCAAATAACAAACCTCCAGGCCCGTAATAACATTCTTCGTAAATGACCAGGTTTCCCGATTCATCTTTGGTTAAATCGATCCATTCATCAGGAAAATCACGCATAATCATCTCGTAATCGCTACATGGTATTAATTCAAAGGTTTCCAACAAATGTTGTGGCGTAAGGTAGTTGGCATATTCAATGCGATCTTGATACATTTTCCAAACGCTTGAATCCAATCGTTCAAGGATATAAAACTGATGTAATTCTTCTTCATTCTCTTCGTACAGGTAATTGCTATCCACCACCTTTAGCACAATTTCTTCGTTGTTTTTTGTCGCTTCCAATATCACATAATTTTCATTTCGATAGCCCGCAATATTCAGGTAGTACCCGCTGTACTCTACGTTTTCTTCATGATAAATGGCAACACTCGCATCCCAAAGTCCGCAGGGTTCTTTGTACACATAGTCGTTTGCTTCTTCCCGGTATTCCAGGTAACCAAAATTATCTTGTAGCGTTTGTAGCAAAGCAATGTCTTCATTGGTAAGCTCATGCTTTGTGCTTGCTGTATCGAGTCCAAACGACAGGCTATCTACGACTTCAATAGTAGTTTCGGGAGAAGGTTCGCTATTACAGGCGACAAAAACAATAGCGATTATACAAAGGAGTTTATTCATTTTTGTTATTCAATAATTTCCATGTTAATAACGATGTCTTTGATGGGCCAATTGATGCCATCTGTTTCCACTTCAGCAATTTTATCAATTACCTCAAAGCCTTCATATACCTCGCCAAAAACGGTGTGCTCTCCATCTAAATGTGGTGCGCCTCCCAGGGTGGTGTAGGTGTTCTTTTGAATGGATGTAAATTGCTTTTCATAATCGACTTCCAGGATGTGCAGCTCACCGCTGGTAAATTTCTTTCCCTGTACAATGTAAAAGTTATAGGGATCAGAAAGCTTCAATGGGTTGTTGTCGTAATCTCTTGACAGTGCCAATGCGCCACGTTTGTGGAAATACTTTTCGTTGATTTCATGGGGAAGATCGTAAGCCCCTATCATATCGCGTTTAAAGCGTGTTTCTTCGTCATCTGTATTTCCTCCCTGTATCATAAATTCTTTCACTACCCGGTAAAAGAACGTGTTGTTAAAGTAGCCTCGTTTAATGAGCATAATGAAATTGGCGCGATGCAAAGGGGTGCCTTCATACAGTTTCACCTTCATATCGCCCAACGTGGTACGAATCAGCACCCTGGTTTCGAGGTGCTCTTTACCAAATTGGCGGATAAAATCTACTGCATTACGGCTTGTAAGGCGCGGATAAGGGTCCTCTTCTACTTCAGGAACAGTATCCACCACTGTTGTTTCAGGGATAACGGAAGTAGTTTCGGCCACTTCAGCATCGCCACATGCCAAAAAGGTGAGCGCTAAACTTGTATACAACCAATAAAACTTCAAACCCTTCTTTTGCTCAAAATTAATAATTAAAAGCATTTCACTTTCTTTCTCTCCTCCTTATAATTTCCAATCTTTGCATCGTTATTTGGTCTTTATGAAGTACTTAGTACCAGCCTTATTGTTATCTACCGCCATTATGGTGTTATGCGTTACTCCGTTGGATCAAATGGAGATGAATGTGAGCATGAATGATAAAGTGGCGCACATCATCGCTTTCTTTCCTTTATCTGCCAGTTATGCCTGGGGGTTTCGGCGACAAAAGCGTTGGAAATTCCTGCATCGAAATGCCTTTGCCGTGGCTTTTATATGGAGCGCCCTATATGGTGGGTTGATTGAGGTTATTCAAGCCAATTGGGTACCTATGCGTATGGGAGACCCCTACGACTTCGTGGCCGATAGCATTGGGAGTTTGTTGGGCATAGGGCTGTATATGGTTGGGATGAAAACAGCATTAAAACGATTCCTTTAGCCCATAAAAAAACTCCCCATGCGGGGAGTTCTTATTAATCGAATATCTTGTATCCTATAGTAATTTGAAAAATGTTTCTTCGTTGATCGAATTCCATGGTTTGGTTGCCCACTTGAAACTCAGAGCCAAAGCGGCTTAAATTGGTTTCGTAACGCAAGTCTACTCCTACTCTATCAATATCGAATCCAACACCGAACTGTGCTCCCCAGGTGGCCTTATCGCTTTCATCTACTGCTGTCCAAAAATCATCGTCTTTTACTGTGGCATTGATCACCTTGGTACGTACAGGACCTGCCTGCACTCGAAACGATTCGCCAATGTTGTAGCCCATTAATAGGGGCACATCAAATTTGGTGTAGCGAATGGTTTGCACCTCATCAATTGCATTGGAAGATAATTCAACCGTAGATGTTTCTTGCGAAAGCAAGACTTCTGGTTGAATGTTTATACGATCAAAATTCAATCGCATAAAACCTCCAGCTACAAAACCCACTTTAGCATCTTTGGTGATGTAATCGAAATTGATGCCATTGCTATTAAAATTCTCATCAATGGCAACTTTAGAATAATTGATTCCCACTTTGGGGCCTAAAGTAAATGTTTGCCCATAACCAGCTATCGCGGCTATCAGCACTACTAATGTCATACATAGTTTTTTCATCCCGTCGAATTTTATGGTTTATACCACGACAGGGTCAATATCTATGCCAAAACTTTTTAAGAGAGGGCAAAAACGTGATGATTACTGCAAATAATTCCTAAAGATGAGGGTTCAAATCATCTACAGTAAATAAAGATAAAGTCGCTACTAGTTACTTCTATAAGGTGCTCTTTTTAGAAAAAGATGCTTGCCAAAATAGAAGCCGCCACAATAAGGCTCACTACAACGACGACGTATCGGTCTTCTTTTTTCATGGTAACAGGTGTTAGGTTAATAATAAACTTCCTGGTTTCCTTACTTCATTACAGGTTCGTTATTTCCCAGAATTCCTGCCCAGTACCAATAGAACGTTGATAGTTAGTATTTTATGATATTAAAGTACAGTTTTTTTTTGACATTTCAAAATTCAACGCGCATCAATAGCTCCCGTCAAATTACCGTACCCCTTGCTTTTTACTCTTTTAGTGCTTCAATCTTCGCCTGTAGCTCTTTGGATTTTTCTACTTCATTGAGTGCAAAGTAGATGCCCGAAAGTGCTACCAATGTATTTTTATGCTGATCGTCGATCTCGTAACATTGCTGCAAAAAGAGTAAGCTCCTTTCAAAAGCTTTGATCACCTCATCTTGCTGTTTTATGTGCTGTTCTGTGCCAGCATCAGCATTCATTTGCTGGATGAGCTCTACGCCCTTATTATAATGCGCTATGCCTGCATTGTAGTTACGAGCAAAAACTTTGTCAACTGTTCTTATTTCAATGTCGCCATCTACCTCTTCGTAGATGAATTGTGGTTTCTCCGCCTTGTTTTTTTCTTGTGCAATGGCAAAAACAGGTAGCACAAGTAGCAAACATGCCAATATCTTTTTCATAATCATGGTTTAGCTAACTCTAAAGTACTAAAAACAAGCCTTTTACGCGATTGAATTTGATGAACAGCACTTGATTTGATGTGAAATTGGGAGAATCGGTGATAAAGCCATGTCATTGATTGACCAATTGCTGCAAAACAGGCTTTAAATTCGACGGAGAGGTATGCGCTATAACCACTTTATCGCATTGATGGCTACTTGCAAAATTGCGAATGGCATGCGCAAGTTCTGGTAAGTACCGCTCTCCTTTTGTTCCTTCTTCCAGCAATAGACTTCGCACATAAAAAGTGCCTGTTTTCCGATCGGCCTTAGGGTCAAGGCGACCTATGAATTGCCCCTGGTGTAAAATGGGAAGGCAAAAATACCCATACTTTCGCTTTTTTGCCGGCACATAACACTCTATCAGGTAATGATAATTGAATAACGCTGCCAATCGTTTTCGTTGAATAATCATGTTATCAAAAGGAGAAAGCAATGCCATTTTTCTGGTCCATCTCCCCATGTCTTCTTCCAGGGTATGAGGACGGGCATAATACGTTTCATCCACCCCTCTCACCACTACTTCTACCAACTCCCCTGCTTCCAGCATATGGTTCGCCACCTGCCTCAAAACAGCCCCCATTCCTTTTCGCAAATAGCCTATTTCTTTGATCGACATGAACCCATGAGCCCCCAGGGCCCTATCAATTAGATAATGTGCATATTCCTCCTGAGAAGGGAGGGTGGTATCTACTCCAGATGGTAATATACGTTCCGTAAGGTCGTATACCTTTTGAAATCCTTTGCGGTGATCAACCATCAATATCCCTTCCATGTACAACTGCTCCAATGCTTTTTTAGTAGGCTTCCAATCGTACCATATCCCTCGTTTTGCTTTTACTTCAAAATCTTTCGATTGCAATGCTCCCTCTGCCTTAATTCGGTCGAGCACCAATGTTCGAGTGGCTTTTGTTACATCTTTAAACCAATGGAAATCCCCATTCAGGTAGGTTTCCTTTAGCGGTAGGCTGTACCTAAAATCGCGCATGGGCAAAAAAGATGCTGCATGTGCCCAATACTCAAATGCTTTTCGTTCTTTTTGCAGTTGTCCCAGCCATGCTTCGCGGTAATCGCTTACCCTCGACCATAGGGTATGATGGTGAGCCCTATTCACCACCGATATGGTGTCTATCTGTATGTAGCTGAGTTGTTCTAATGCTTTTAATACTCCCTTCTTTCCTTTTCCAAAAGGAGATTGTTGGGTCAATCCCTGGCAGTGTAATGCAAGGCGTTGTGCCTCTTTTAACGACAGTGTTACCTTCATGAAGTTAATGGGCTAATGACATCGCCTTCGGGTTGTTGCAATAACCTGGAGGGGATTGATTTTTGAATGATATGGCTCAGTCCTTCAATGAGCTGTTGTTTTAGTTGAGAGCGGTTATACACCACACTAATTTCTCGTGTAGGTTGAGGGTGTTCGAACGACTTAAGCAACAGCTTGTCTTTTTGTTTTTTGAGCTCCAATGCTTTCAAATAGGGCACCAGGGTCATTCCCAAGCCCTGCCTGGCGAGGCTAATCAATGTTTCAAAACTTCCACTTTCGAGGTGGATGCCCGCTGTTTGTTCATTGCCCTTAAAAGCAGATCGGCAAAGGTTAATCACGCTATTTCTAAAACAATGCCCCTGGTTTAATAAGAGCAAATCATCCAACTGCAATTCCGACCGTAAAACAAATGCTTCTTTGGCCAAACGATGGTCTTCTGGTACATAGGCCATAAATGGCTCGTAGTAAAGGGGGCGTTCAATAATGCCTTTATCTTCTAGAGGAGTAGCCAGTATTGCAGCATCCAAACGATCATTTTTGAGTCGTTCAATAATTTCATGCGTTTGCAATTCCTCTACTGTTAACTGCACTTTTGGATAGGCTTTTGCAAACGATTTTAAAAACAACGGAAGCAAGGAAGTGGCTACTGTTGGGATAATACCAAGCACAAAGGTTCCTGCAATTTCTTCTTTGCCCGCCTGAATTACTTCAGCCATTCGATCGGCTTCACGCACAATGGTGCGTGCCTGAGCAATAATTTGCTGCCCTATTTCTGTAGGAACAACCGGTTGTTTGCTGCGATCAAAAATGAGCACATCCAACTCTTCTTCCAACTTTTGTATTTGCATGCTTAAAGTAGGCTGTGTGACAAAGCATTTTTCAGCAGCCATGCCAAAATGACGATAAGTATCTACCGCCAACACATAGGTAAGTTGAGTTAAAGTCATTGCTTCAAATATAGATATAATCTATGTAATGATAAAAACTATCAATTGGATTGATGCCTCTTGTTCGTGCAAAAGGAAATAGCTTTGTATCAACAATGCAATAATTACTTAACACAACAATTATGAAACGCAACAACAACTCAAAAATAGGAAGTAACCACATGATTCCCAGCAAGGTACTCACCATGATTGAATTATCGATGCTTGCTTCCAAAGGCACCATTTCCGGGCGGGAATGGTACCCCAATCAACTCAATATTAACCTTTAAATTTTTACGCTATGAATACGCAAAATACTCGCAAACTTTACATGGAACATGCCAACATTACTGTTAAAAACATTGATAATGGCGTACATTTTTTTCAAACCGCTTTCCCCGAATTTGAAGTGCGCGGAGGTGGTGAAAACGATGGTGTTGCCTGGGTACATGTAGGCACCCAGGATACTTACATTGCTTTGAACCAAAGGGCCAATGCCCAGGCGGTTGTTAGCGATTACAGCCTGCTTGGTGTGAACCACATTGGTTTTGTGGTAGACGATGTTGAACACATCGCAAAACGTCTAAGCGCTGCCGGTTACGAACGCAGTTACCCCAAGCAAGTACAGCAATATCGAATTCGCGATTACTTTAACGACAGCGACGGCAATCAATATGAATTTGTGCAATACCTGTCTGAACTTCCCAACGAGAAAAACAGTTACAACGATTAACTACTCCATTCAAAAAGCGCCTCGAAATAATCGAGGTGCTTTTTTCATTCCTCCTACCCCGTCCCTTTAAACAGCTTGTTTCAAGTAACTTATCCCGCTTATTTACGTACAAGGAACGATACGCTAATTTGCTTAACCAGGGATTGTGTTCTTTGAACGCCCGCATATCGTCGCCACTTTTTATAACACTCAGTGGAAAAGTATCTTCTTTTCCATCGGTATATTGTTGTGCACCATTGTAGGGCATGCCCAATATGTTAGAACCGATGGCGTAGTAAAAGATCATGATACCAAACGTAAGTTTGCCGGGGTAAAAGTGGCGTTGTTACGAAATGGTGCTGCTTACAAAACGGCTACTACAAATGCCCGGGGAGAATATGCTTTCGACCTTGAATTCAACCAAAGCTATACCCTCATTTATTCTAAACCTGGTTATGTTTCTAAACGATTAAGCATTAACACCAAGGGGGTTCCACCTGAGGAGCAGCAGATCGGAGGATTTAAGATCCCGGTACAGATGACCTTGTTCAAAGAAATTGAAGGGTTAAAAATTGATGTATTGAAGCAGCCCATTGGCAAATACAAGTACAACCCCAACGAAAATGATATTTTACACGATGATGCTTACACCCGGGGTATACAAGACGCTGTAAATGCATTGATGGCAGATTATGAAAAGAAAAAACGAGAGCAGGAAGCTCGTTTAAAAGAGTTCAACGCCCTGGTAAAAAAAGGCGATGGTGAATACAATGGCAAGAACTACGAATCGGCCGTTAAAACATTTGAAAAGGCACTGACTTTATTTCCGAAAGATGAAGCCGCCATTGAAAAGCACCGGCAGGCAAAGCAAAAGTGGGATGCCATGAGAAATGGGCAGGAATTGGAGGCCAGGTATCGCGGGTTTATTACCGCAGCCGACAATATGTTTGACCAAAAAAATTACAAGGGTTCTATTGAAATTTACAACAAAGCATTGGGGGTAAAACCTGGAGAAGCCTACCCTACCAAACGCATTGCAGAAGCACAGCGCTTGATTGATGCTGCTAAGTTGCAGCAGGATAAAGACCAGCAAGATGCGGCTTATAAAGATTGGATAGCTAAAGCTGATCAAGCTTTTGATGGACAACAATATCAAAAGGCCATTGACTTGTACAATAAAGCACTGGAAATTAAGATTGAGCCCTATCCCCGCCAACGCATCAACGAAGCTGAGCGCCTTATTGCTGGGGCAAAAATAAAGCAAGATAAGGATGCTGTAGATCGCGAATACAACACCTATATCAGCAAGGCCAATGGGCTTTTTGACAACAAGAAATATGCCGATGCCCGGAAGCAATATCAAAACGCACTGGGAATAAAGCAGGGGCAGCGTTACCCAACTGATCGTATCGCAGAATGCGATCGTTTATTGGCATTGGCAAAGATTCAAGACGGAACAAAAGCAACTGATACGCAATACAAACAACTGATTACTGAGGCCAATGCATTGTTTGGCGAAAAGCAATACCAGCAAGCACGAAAGAAGTATGAAGAAGCCTCTGGAGTAAAGCCGGATGAACGTCATCCTAAAATTCGCATGGCTGAAATTGACCGGCTACTTGCCTCTACCAAAGTGGATAAAGGGCAGGAAGTGCTCGACAAGAAATACAATGGATACGTTACCAAAGCCGATGGCTTTTTTAAGCAAGGTGACTATGGCAATGCTAAAGTGTTGTATAAAAAGGCCCTGGGGTTGAAGCCTGGAAGCAGTTACCCTACCAATCAAATTGCTGAAGCCAACCGATTGATTGCATTGAATCGTATGAAAAAAGACGATACCAAAACAGTGGTAAAAACAACCAAAGGGGTTCCTGAGTACCAACAAATTGTAGACCGTACGCCAAGTAGAGCCGATAAGTACCAGCAAATTCTCGATCAGAAAAATCAGCACCACAGCAATAAAGCCAGCCTGGCCAACAACGCCTCGCAAAAGCGCAACGAAGCCTCAACCACCATAAAAGATCAATACAAACAAACCACACCTCCTAACCCCAACCGGGTGAATCATGAACAGTATGCGGTAAAGGATCGAACATTAAGTACCGATGAAAAGTACAAGCGAGTGATGGAGACCAAAGCCAATATTACCAATGGTAACTCCGAGCGCATTCATCAGGCATCGCAACAACGAACCGCCACTAAGGCCTCGCTGAACGAAACAGACATGGCTTTAAAAGAGTATAACCGGCAACGCATCAACCCCGAAAAGTATGCGGTAGAAAACAGAACGCTAAGCGTAAACGAACGGTATGCTCAATTGGCCCAATTTAAAGCTAACTACAACAAGAACCTCGACCGCTTGAGCAACAATTCAGAAGCCAATCGAGAGGCTGCCAAAGAAGGGCTTAAAAAGTACGACAATAGTTTTGCTTTTAACAAAGCCGATTATGGGGTTAGCATTACAGAAGAAAAGTACTCGGAAAACAATAAAACCATTATTAAACGTACAGTAGTGCAAGGGCCTAAGGTGGATGAGTACAGCAAAATTATTGCCAGGTGGGGAACCATGTATTTTAAAAACGGACACAGCATTACCGAACACGCATGGGTAACCAACACTGGTGGGGAGTAATTATTGGGCTACTACATTTTCTTCGCAATTGTTTCCCTTGCTCGGTGCCCAATGTTTGTTGTATTCTTCCCATCCTTCTTTTTCGAAAGGCCTCACATCGTATAGCAGATGCAACAACAACCCTGAATACTTTATTACCATTTCACCGTGTTCGTTTTCTCCCAGGCATGTGCCCGCCCGATCGGGAGTACCTGCTCCGGGGCCTTGTGTAATTAGCTTACCATTTTCGTCGTAACAGCATTGCTGCCCCGATTGTCCTTCGGAAGTATGAACGGTTGGGTAAGATCGAAAACATAGTGTAGCACCAGCATGGTAGTACCCGGTATTGCCCCTGTCTTTTGCCCATCCATCATTAAGATCATTCATCGTGGGAGCTGTGCATGGGCATTCTGGCAAATCATTTAACCATTCTGATGATGGCGGTTTTGCGGCTTGAAATACCCACCCCATCAGTGCTCCTATCAATAGCAATTCCATCAACAATGGCACCACTGCTATCCATCTTTTCCCTTTCATCTATTCAGGAATGGGTACTCCTGTTCCTTTGGTGGATTCGGCATACAGTTCTCGCAATCGTACAGTAAGTGGACCAATGGTTCCTTCACCAATTTTTCGTCCATCTACTTCAACTACAGGACTTAGCCCTCCCATGGTGCCGGTAGTAAACACCTCATCAGCCATGTAAACTTCTGCGGGCGATATTCTTCGTACTTCTAAAGGAATGCCATGCTTTGTTGCAATTTCCATCACCTTGGCACGGGTAAGCCCGGGCAAACAGCTATCGGCATGTGGCGTAAGAAGTATGTTATTCTTTACCATAAAAATGTTGGTGGCATTGGTTTCGGATACATACCCATAAATATCGAGCATAATGGCATCGTCTACCCCCGATACATTGGCTTCTATTTTTGCCATGATGTTATTGATCAGGTTGTTGTGGTGTATTTTCGAGTCTACACACTCCGGTGGGTTTCGTCGTATTGAAGAGGTAATTAACCGGGTGCCCTCTACCCCATATACAGGTGGCTTCCATTCGGCCAATACAATAAGGCAAGAACCAAAGGTATTGAGTTGTGGGTTCATGCCAGAAGTTCCTTTCATGCCTCGTGTTAAGGTTAGCCGAATGTGCACTCCATCGCGCATGTTGTTGGCTTTCAATGTTTCGAAGATGGCTTTTTTTACTTCATCGCGCGTAGGAACATGAGCAAAATGCATGGCCTTTGCCGAATCGAATAATCGGTTTAAGTGCTCCTCTAATTGAAAGATCGTGCCATCGTATACCCGTAGGCCTTCCCAAACAGCATCGCCTCCTTGCACTACACTATCGAGTACCGAAACTTTGGCTTCACTTCTTTTAACAAGGGCGCCACCTACATGTACATAGGTAGCATCGTTTTTAGGGTTGGGTTGATTGTATTTGCTCATAAGTTCATTTTTTAAAGGGCATGGTTCAATAGTTCTTCATACAAAGGTTGGCATTGTTCTAGCAATGGCTTTAAATGATCGGGAAAAGGGGTTGTTTTTTCACGGTATGGCGCAAAACCAGTACTTTGATGTACGCCATGGTACCAATATTTAGCCCATATTCCATCTTCTTTCAAAGGGCCTTTTTCCCATTGCAACATCTCGTTTTGAAAAGGAATGTTTAACCGTTGGCACAACTTGCTTAATGTGTTGCTTGGGTGGAGCAGTATTTGTTTGGCATCAACTACCACAGGGGCAATGCCATTGGTTAACAAGTAACGAAGCAATTGTACTTGAATTTCGTAGGCTGTATCCAGTAATGTGGGTTGGTTAACATGCACCGCGTAAGAAGGGAGCATTTGCGTAGGATCGCGTGTAAGAATCACATTGCTGAAGTTGCTTAGCACCTGCCAATCTAATCCTACCAAATGATTGGCAATGTGTTTCATAAACAACACTTCTTTGCCGTGGTTGGCTTGCAGGCTTTTTATGATGACTTCCGGGTCGGTTGGCATGGTAGCTAATACTTCCTCCCTTGAAGGACGCTCGGCTCCGGTGTGCTTTAGGAAATAACCAAACAACGGCTCATCCACCACCCTGGTATCTGTTCGTTGCGCAAAAGAATACATCAATGCAGTAGATACATTGCGCGGTCCGGACCAAAGTGCTATACGGTGCTGAGTTGCCATTAATGTGTTGAAGCTACAGAGAATTTCACTCTATTTCAACCACGTGTTTCAACTTTATCAAGAAAATTGAATTATTGGTCAACGAAAAACGATGGTTCAAAAAAAAATGACCCCCACACGTTCTACAAACCCGTAAATTTTAATAGAGGTTACTACTACTGGTTATGCGAAACAAACAACAAATTATTGTGGAAATGGTATTGATCATTGTATCCATTGTTTTGGTAGGAACAATTTTGATTTTTACTTGAAAGAATTAAGACGTTCTACTGCAATGAAATCAGTAGGAATATCAAGCAATTCTTGAAAGTCTTTTCCCAGATCAAGCATATCGGTATCATCCTCTTCATACATCCACTCTACCGTCATCTTTGTTTTTTCGGCCTTGTTCAATGCTTTTAACTTCTTGAAAAAATCAATTAGAGTACGGGTGGTGGCCGAATTGATGTATTCTACGGCTAAAGATACCCTGGTGGTAGGTGCAGGATTTTCGGTATAACGATCTACCCAATCTAACATCTCTTTAAAGATGATGTCGGCATTTTCTGGAACAGACCGTCCTTTAATTTCTAAAAATCCTGCATCGTAATCGAGCAGAATCTCAGGTGTCCATTCCGTTGGTGCAAGGTAGTATTTATCCACTGCCAGAGGTGTTATTATTCAAGTACCAAATAAAGAAAAACCAACTACAAGATACTAATTTTCTTGTGGTCTTTCGACAAGTTCACATTAATTGTTGTTAAATACCGTGATCGAAAAGGTTGATAATTTCCCCAGGCCTTGCTCAGCTAAAATCAAAACGCTCGATGGCTTTCAATTGCATGGGTAAATCAAGCATACGTTGATAATCCTGTCCAGCTTCCAACATATCAATATCGTCTGATTCGTATACCCAATGGGTATCCACAGCCGATTTACCAGCACTGTGTACCTGATCTAACTTTTTAAACAAGTCGAGAATTGATTTGGCAGAACTGGTATTAAAATACTCCAACGCAATGTAAACATACGTTTGTGGCTGTGGGTGTTGAATGTAATTGTCGACCCAGTCGAGCAATTGTTGGTAAAAACCTGTTGGGTTTTCCGGAATTGATTTCCCTTTAATTTCCAATACACCACGCTCACTATCAAAATGAACGTATGGCGATCGTTCGGAGCCTTCAATAATCATCTTTTTCATTCCTTTGCTAAATACGTTCTTACGGTATTCGGTTTTTAGCAGTAGTCCATCTTTATACGAGCAACTCCTTATTTAGTTCGGAAAAAATGAATAAATGTTTATTTCGCTGCAAAAGCAATTACACAAGAATTACAGTAAATAGCAAAAGGCAGTGTGCCAACACTGCCTTTCATGTTATAAAAGCTGAACGCAACCACACTTTTATAACAGCTCTACCTCTTGAATGCTTTATTGTTCCAATGCCGTTGAAGTAATACCAGGGCTGTATACCCATGTAATTAAAGGTGGTGCACTTTGCATATTGCCCAATAGTTGTTGGGGCAATATCCTTTCTGCATAAAGTCCATCAGCAATTGACTTGTGAAATATGGCTTGCTCGGCCTGGTATTGGTACGCTATGCCATGATCGTTTTGAAGGTATACCAACACGTTATCGTTGAATGAAATAAGATCGGGAAGTCGAATGGCTCGCCAATGTTTTCTTGGAAATGTATTGAGGTTAAACTGTTCTTTAAAATAAATATCTCCATGTATATTTTGAGCACAAATGCATAACCATACTGGCGATAACCCGTTAGACTGGAAACCTTCTTTTAGCACCAACCATTCTCCACCAATAACTTGCAATTTTTGTGCATCTGCATGCAACAATTCATTGTACTTCGTTTGGCGTTCGCCACGCAACTCCTTTCTACTGTGCCAAATGGCTTCCTGGTATTTTGTTCGTTGCTTAATTTCATTGATTACTGTTTGGTACAATACAATGCCTTGTTTTTCTCCTACAGCGGTCCAATAATACCTCGATTCATTGTTATGTGCCAATGCCTCTTCGCCCACCACATTGGTAGCTAAGAAATAGGTATGATCAAATTGAAGCGTTGAAACTTCTTTTGGAAGTACCAGTTTACAGGGAATTCCTTGTTGAACCAGCAGTGATTCCACCTCCTCTTCTATTACCACAAGGGTATCGGAATTGGGCACTACATCGACCAAAGAATTAAGTTGTGGAGGAGTGGTATTGCAGGCACAACAGCCTATGAACAACACCATGAGCGAGCGAGATTTTTTCATGATATTACACACCTTTAAGTTAGCAGGATGGTGAAGCAGATGTGTTGATTAGACCTAAGTCTAAACTGAAAAAATAAATATTCTTTTACTGTATAGAATGGTTAACAGTGGGATGAGCAAAGCAAATGGCAGCAACTATAAACACAACGCTGCAAACGTGTTAATTATTGTAGTGAAGCGTTATTTAATGGATCAACTACTCAAGAACTGCTTATACGCAGGCTTTAAGATCAATTATTTTACCTCCTTCACATCGCCACTGCCATCATTTTCAATGTCAACTTCTACAGTAGCATCTCCTTTTTTATAATCGATATCGCCACTGCCTTCTACAATGGCTTTCAACTTTTCATACACGGTTACTTCCACATCACCAGAGCCGTCAACCGTTACTTTAGTAACATCCGACTCCAACTTAAAGGCCTCTACATTTCCTGAACCATCAATCAATACTTTATGTTTTTTCGTATTCCCATAAAGTATTACGTCGCCCGACCCATCAATAGTGGTACGCAAATCATCGGTTACTACATCCATCGTCATATTCCCCGAACCATCTATCACAAGTTCCAATTCAGAAGTGGTTATTGTAGACTCGGATTTCACATCTCCTGAACCATCAATAATTAACTTATCCAGATCTTGCAACGTAAGGTGTACCTCTATGCTCTTATCGTAATTGATACATCCTTTGGTATCTATCACTAATTTATCATCAGTAACAACAGTGGTGATGTGGTTCAACAAATTTTCTGGTGCCACTACGGTAATAGCAGCTGGCTCGTTGGCAACTTGTTTAATAAAAACATCGGCCGAGCAATCCAACTCAATCTTTGTAAAATCAGTTGTTTTACGAGTATCTTCTACCTGTTTTCCTTCACCATTAACACAGTCGGTAACGGTACAAGAGGTGAACAATACAACAATAAATGCCAAAAAAAGTTTCATGTATATGCGTTTGCTATAAAGATAGGGTTAAATCGTTTGGTTTTGCTCATTTTATTGGCAATTCGCACTGCTTCGTGCTTTGGAACAGTTTCGTTTTCGGGTTAAACAGTTTCGTTTGGGTGCAAAACAGTTTCGTTTGAGTACAAAACAGTTTCGTTTGAGTACAAAACAGTTTCGTTTGAGTGCAAAACAGTTTCGTTTGAGTGCAAAAACATATTTGCGCTGACGTCTAATTCAATTAAAAACACCTAAATTCTTGCATCCCCTTTTTTATGTCTGGTAAACGACATTGATGCATACTACTTCGTGGTACAAATGGTTTTGTGCTTATTTTTGCCCTATGGAATGGTGGGAATATGCGTTGCTAGGCAGCGGCATGATGATTGTTGCTTTTCTTGTAGCACGCTATTACAAGAAGCAAGGGTTCTTTTTTTGGCGTACTTTTATCTTCAGCTTATTGGCTTTGGCAGCCATTGCTGTACTGCTTTTCAAAGATTTTTTGTTTTAGCCTACATTTCAATGGCCTTTTCTACCTCGGGCAGCTTTTCGCGCAATACTTTTCTTACTCCTGCCATACCATTGAGTAACTGATCTGATAGGTAAATAGGGTTGCCCTCTTTTTTCTGCACGATGAATTCTTTCACTGGCAGTCGTTCATGCGCTCCTTCGTGAATGTACCCTTGCTCGTAATAGCCCATTAATTCTTCCCACTTGTACGATTTGGTGCCATACAACAGTTTAATTTCCAATCGATCTTCGTACACCTTTACGGTACGGAACAACAAGAAAACAATCATTAAAAAAAGAATAACCACTCCCTCTACAATCCACCAGGTAGTAGGTTCTTTTTCAATCATGTATACCACACCACCGTAAACCCACCCCACATTGAGCAGTAATACCACTATGGGGTATTGTATTTTAGTAGTGGCTTTGGCCAGGGGCATCACTTCTTAAAACCAAATTCTTTGAGGTGTTTATCAAACAGCTTCTGCGGATCATCAATACCATCGAGGTCGAGCTCTACTTGCTTTGCTTTTTTCAAGTCAATGTCCTTTAGTTTTTCAGGAAGCTCCTTTGTGATGTTCCAAATTTCTTTAGCAGTGGGCTGCTTTTCTTTGGAAGGTTCTTTTGTAGGCTGTTCTTTTGCAGGCTCTTCTTTCGCAATGTAAACCTGTTTTTGGCTGTCGTAATACACATTATGTTCAGGAAAGAAGATATGGCGTTTGCGATATCCGTGTGCAGGAGCCCATGCAGGAGGGCCATTCGTTTTCTCCTTTTTTACGTGTTCTTTCTTGCCATGGCCTTTGCCATTGCCTTTACCATTTCCTTTTCCCTGGGCATCAGCATGTATGGCAAATGATAGAAAAAAGAAGACAGCCAATAGTAATTTAAAGTAGTTCATAGGTATGTAGGTTAGGTATTGCTATAAAGATAATGAATAACATGCTGAGGCAAATCATGCAACGCCTGTATTTTAAGTGCTATAACAGTGCTTACATGTTGCGACGATACTGCCCGCCTACTTCAAACAGTGCATTGGTAATTTGTCCCAACGAGCAGTATTTGGCCGCCTCCATAAGTGCTTCAAACACATTTTGATTTTGAATGGCAGCTTGCTGCACTTTGCGCAATTGATCGTTTGCTCCATCTTTTTTGGCCGCATGCAATTGCTCTAGCATACTAATTTGATACTGCTTTTCTTCTTCCGTGGCTCTAATTACCTCTTGTGGAATAATGGTAGGCGATCCTTTAGAACTTAAGAAAGTGTTTACTCCAATAATTGGGAATTCGCCCGTATGTTTCAGCGTTTCATAATACAAGCTTTCTTCTTGTATTTTGCTGCGTTGATACATGGTTTCCATGGCTCCCAATACTCCCCCACGTTCGGTAATGCGATCGAACTCAAAAAGCACGGCTTCTTCTACCAAATCGGTTAGTTCTTCGATGATGAAAGATCCCTGGATGGGGTTTTCATTTTTTGCCAACCCTAGCTCGCGGTTAATGATCAATTGAATGGCCATGGCCCTGCGTACCGATTCTTCGGTGGGCGTAGTAATGGCTTCATCGTAGGCATTGGTATGCAAAGAGTTGCAATTGTCGTAAATGGCATACAATGCTTGAAGGGTGGTGCGAATATCGTTGAAATCAATTTCCTGGGCATGCAACGAACGGCCCGAGGTTTGAATATGGTATTTTAGCATCTGTGCCCGGGCATTGCCTTCGTACTTATGCTTTAGTGCTTTCGACCAAATTCTTCGAGCTACCCTGCCAATAACAGCATACTCAGGGTCGATACCATTGGAAAAGAAAAACGATAAGTTGGGACCAAATTTGTTGATGTCCATACCCCTACTGAGGTAGTATTCTACATAAGTAAAGCCATTGGCTAAGGTAAAAGCCAATTGAGTAATGGGGTTGGCTCCTGCTTCTGCAATGTGGTAGCCTGAAATAGAAACCGAATAAAAGTTACGAATGTTATGATCGATGAAATACTCTTGTACATCTCCCATCAGTCGCAACGCAAACTCGGTAGAAAAAATACACGTGTTTTGTGCTTGATCTTCTTTTAAAATATCGGCTTGTACTGTGCCTCGCACTTTCGATAAGGTGGCGGCTTTAATTTCTGCATACACATCTGCTGGCAACACCTGATCGCCAGTAATGCCTAACAGCATTAAGCCCAGGCCATCATTGCCTTCTGGAATTTCGCCCTGGTAACGCGGTCGCTCAAGGCCTTTATCTTCATACATGGCTTTCAGCTTCTGCTCCACTTCTTTTTCCAAACCATGCTCCTTGATGTAACGCTCGCATTGCTGATCAACCGCTGCATTCATAAAAAAGCCTAACAACATTGGTGCAGGCCCGTTGATCGTCATCGACACCGATGTTTTTGGGTTCGACAAATCGAATCCGGAATACAGTTTTTTGGCATCATCCAAACAACAAATAGATACGCCTGCATTGCCAATTTTCCCATAAATATCGGGGCGGTGGTCGGGATCGTTCCCATACAGTGTTACTGAATCAAAGGCGGTAGACAATCGTTTTGCAGGCATGCCCAGGCTTACGTAATGAAACCGTTTATTGGTACGTTCAGGTCCACCTTCACCAGCAAACATGCGGGTGGGGTCTTCTCCTTCGCGTTTGAATGGAAATAAGCCAGAGGTGTAAGGGAATTCTCCCGGTACATTTTCTTGTAGGTTCCAGGCCAGTAAATCACCCCAGGCTTTGTAGCGCGGCAACGATACCTTTGGTATTTGTGTATGCGAAAGGCTCTCGGTATGGGTTTGAATCGACAGTTCTTTATCGCGTACCTTAAAGGTGAATACCGGATCTTTGTATCGTTTTACTTTTGTTTCCCAACCTTCTATGAGCTGCCAATTGTGTGGATCAAGGTCGAGTTTCACCTGTTCAAAAGCTTCCTGCAACCCTTTTATTAGCCTGTCTTTATCATCAATAGAAGAAGTTGCTAAGGCTTCCATCGACTGTTTAAGTCCATAGAGTTTTTGTGCTACTTCTACCTGTTCTTTCGCCCATTTATCGTAAGCACGATTGTTTTCCGATATCTCGGAAAGGTAGCGTGTGCGGTTGGGTGGAATTACAAATATTTTTTCCGACATCTCGTCGGTAATTTCAAACGTAGATTGTAAGTCGGCTCCAGTCTTTTCCACCAGCTTATCCATCAGCATCTTGTAGAGCTTATTGGTGCCCGGATCGTTGAACTGCGATGCGATGGTGCCAAATACCGGGATGTCATCATCGGCCACTTCCCACAATTGGTGGTTGCGCTTGTATTGCTTTTTCACATCGCGCAAAGCATCCAGCGCTCCCCGCTTATCGAACTTATTGATGGCAATCATGTCGGCAAAATCCAACATGTCGATTTTTTCCAATTGTGTTGCTGCCCCATATTCTGGGGTCATTACATACAAGCTGGTATCTGAATGCTCAATGATTTCGGTATCAGACTGACCAATGCCCGAAGTTTCCAGTATGATTAAATCGTATGCCGCTGCCTTAAGTATTTCTAGCGCTTCATTCACGTGTTTGCTTAACGCTAAATTCGATTGACGTGTAGCCAATGAGCGCATGTACACCCGTTCGTTGCGAATGGAGTTCATTCGAATGCGGTCGCCCAATAACGCACCGCCCGTTTTCCTTTTGGAAGGATCTACAGATACGATGGCGATATTTTTTTCCGGGAAATCGATGAGAAACCTTCGCACCAATTCATCTACCAACGACGACTTACCTGCCCCTCCTGTACCGGTAATTCCTAAAATAGGGGTCGATACTTTTGCCGACAATTGATGTACTTCATCCAAATCATTGGCTGAATCTTCCGGAAAGTTTTCTGCTGCTGATATCAGTTTGGCAATAGACTTCACATCTTTTTCTTGCAAGTGCTTTACTTCTCCATTTAGGTTAGCGCCCGTGGGGAAATCGCTTTGTTGCACCAAATCATTGATCATGCCCTGCAATCCCATTTCACGTCCATCGTCGGGATGGTATATGCGGGTAATGCCATAGTCGTGCAACTCTTTAATTTCTTCTGGCAAGATGGTGCCACCACCACCACCAAAAATCTTGATGTGCGGTGCGCCCTTTTCCTTCAACAAATCGTACATGTACTTAAAGTATTCCATGTGCCCGCCCTGGTAAGAAGTCATTGCAATGGCCTGTGCATCTTCTTCAATGGCACAATTCACTACTTCTTCTACACTTCGATCGTGGCCCAAATGAATGACTTCACAGCCAGTTGACTGAATGATGCGACGCATGATATTAATTGCTGCATCATGCCCGTCGAACAACGACGCTGCAGTTACAATTCGCACTTTATGCCGAGGGGTATAAGGGGCTATTTTTTCCATATTCCTTGTGGATTTAATGCCTTTTTCAGGCCGTACAAATATACGCAATCCACTGCTTTTTTTGTAATCTTTTTGTGGCAGAATGCCCTATCGGTAAAATGTTGTTAACAGAAAGCTCAAAAGGGTTGCAACTTCCTCATTAACCCGCCATTAACAACTGGCAATTCAAACAGCCATGCACTACTTTATTTGTATTATTCGAAATCGTTTCACTAACTTTAAGCGAACAACTCCAACAAATGCGTCGCTTATTTTTGCTTTACTTTATTATTGGTAGTACGGGGCTCATCTCATGCGCTGGTGAAACCGAAGTAGAAGATATTGATGAGGTGCTGATAGATACCATGGCTGTAGACAGTGTTGAAACAGTGGCTGCTTTTCATGCTAACCCACTTCCATCTCCTCTACAAATTGCCATGTTATTTCAATCGGCAGGACTTCCATATTCCGAGCAAGTTGTTAATGCCCCTGAAAAGGCAAATGGCTACGACAATAATTTCAAAGCCTTGCTTAACCTTGGAGTATACAGTGCCGATCTTACTTACTGTGTATTGAACGAGCAACAAGCAGCGGCCAAACAATACCTGAAACCCCTGGAGTTACTGGCCGAGCAAACTGGTTTTGGTGAAGTGTACCATCACGACAATAACCTCGAGAAATTTGAACAGAGCATTGACGATCTTGATTCGATGTTAACCTTTATCTCCAATTTACAGATGCATGCCGATCATTATGTGAACCACAACGATGAGCATGAAAAGGCGTACATCATTTTTACAGGAGCATGGGTAGAAAGCATGTATTTCGGTGCTTCGCTAAAAGATGCTGAAGATGGCGGTGCCATTGGCAGTTTATTGGAACAGGCCGACATTTTGCGCGACCTTATTGCCGCATTATCGAACGTTGAAGATGGTTTATTAAAAGACGATCTTCCTAACCTTATTGCCCAACTCAGCGGTATTGACGAGGTATTTAATGCCATAGAAGGCATTGATGGTGATGAAGTGGTTGTAACCACAGCACAAATCAACGCTTTAACAGAACGTATCATCGCCATGCGCACATCAATAGTAGCACCATGAACAAGATCGGTTCCCTCATAGTTGCTCTACTGATTCTTGCTACAGGGGTAGTTCAAGGACAATGCGAAGAAAAAGACACCCAGGAAATCAAGAAACTCCTGGGCAATTATTACTACGACTCATCGCGAATTTCAGACATATACACCTATAACAGAGCGCAAACGCAAGAGTTTAAGGTACGGCTTTTTAATGCCTCTATCTACAATTTTGTGTTTGATGCATCTGACATGCCTAAAGGGGTAACCATTAAATTATTTGAGCTGGGTAAAAAGGGGGTGCGCAAAGAAATTTACAATTCAAAAAACGATAACCTTACCCGCTACAAAACCTATACCCATAGGGTGGTTAACCCCAGCAAAAAGATGGCCATTGTATACGATGTGCCGGCCGGCACAGAAATGGGATGCATTACTTATATTCTTGGTTTTGTTTTGAATCCTGAGATGGTGGAACAAAAAAAGAAAAAACCACGCGTTATCATCAACAACTAATCAGGGTTTCAATAATGCCCTTAGTTTTTCCTATTTATAACAGCTGTTTCCACGGTATTTTTTTATCTTAAAGGCCTACACCATCAAAACTCTACACTTATGAAGACAGTTGCTACCTTGCTTCTAACCGTCTTTGCATTTGCATTAATTTCATTAACAAGTGCTGCACAATGTCCTCCGGGGCAAATTGAATTTGAACTCGTGTTGGTTCCCGACAATTACCCCAATGAAATCAGTTGGGAGCTTAAAAACAGTCAGGGGATCATCATTTTAAACGGCACTTCCAATGGCGCCACCGTTTGTATTAATGATAACGAATGTCATACGTTTACCATTTACGATTCGTATGGTGATGGTATTTGTTGTGGTTATGGCAATGGTTCTTATGAGATTATTGTTGACGGCACTTCCATTGCTACCGGAGGCCAATACACCAACCAGGAATCGGTATCGTTCAATTGTCCTCCTGGCTCCAATTGCGAAAATCCAATACTAATTGGTGAAGGCACTTTTACTGCCCCCAATGCCGATACGTGGTACGAATTTTCGCCCGACTCGGTGGGCATGTATAACATTACTACTTGTGGCATGAACAATTGCGACACCAAAATTTGGGTATACGATTATTGCCAGGGATTGGTATTCGACAACACCAATATTGCTACCATTTATTACGACGATAACCAGGGTGGTTGCGGCATGTTGGCGCAAGTAAATGCGTTGCTTGATACCGCTGAAACTTATTGGATTCGTATTGGCACTGCCAATGGCGACTGTAGTGGCACCATCGATTGGTCCATCAGTTGGAATGGCCCTGCGATGGGTTGTATGGATCCTACTGCGTGTAACTTCAACCCGTTAGCACAAGTACCCGACACGTGTTACTACCTCGGCAGCCCCGATTGTCCCAGCGGCCCCGACTTGTTGTTGCGCGAGGATGTATTAGAAAGTTCGCTTTACCTGGATATATTGAACAATGCCGATAACTGCGCCATTAATGAAGGATGTTTACAAGGTTATGGCAACCGCGACATATTGCGTTTTACGACCCACATTCAGAACATTGGCGACATGGATTACTACATTGGCGATCCCAACAACAATCCCGATCAGTTTACCTACGACAATTGCCATAATCACAACCATTACGATGGTTATGCCGAGTACATTTTATTCGACAGCAATTCGCAACCACTACCCATTGGTTTTAAAAATGGGTTTTGTGTAATGGATCTTGAATGCAGTGGTGGTGGCACCGCACAGTATGGCTGTAGTACCATGGGTATTTCTCATGGGTGTGGCGATATTTACGACGCCTCGCTTACCTGCCAGTGGATTGACATTACTGATGTAGATACCGGGCAGTATACGCTGGTGGTAAGAACCAACTGGGACCATGCTCCTGATGCTTTGGGGCACTACGAAACCGATTCGCTCAACAATTGGGCGCAAGTGTGTATCCAATTGGATCGTGATCAATTTGGCACACCTTCATTCACCGTATTGCCCAACTGCCCTCCTTTAATTGATTGTATGGGCGTTCCTTATGGCAATGCCGTGGAAGATTGCCAGGGCACCTGTGGCGGAACAGCTTTGATGGGCGATATTGACAGTGACCTTGCACAATCGATGATTGATGCGCATCAGTACGTTACTGATATTTTGGGCGACGACATTTCGCCTACCACCTGTAACGACCTTAATGCCGATGGTTATATCACTGTGTATGATGCCGCCTTAATGGCTGGATGCATCAATTATGGCAGCAGCCACTCGCACCAGGGGCAAGGCAGTCATAACCATTGCAATTTCCCCGATGGATTGCGGAACATTAACGATACGGTTACCCTAAGCATCACCAATGTAGACCTGGTTAACCAATACATCGACATCAGCATTTTAAACCCTACTACCCGAGTGGTAGCGTATCAATTTGAAATGAGCGGCATCGAAATTTCAACGGTGCAAAATTTAAGTCCTCCTCAAGAATACCCAATTACTCCTGAGTATGCTTTTGGCATGGGTGAGGTAATTGGTTTATCGTATGAAGACTCTACCATCGACAAAAACTTTGTGTACGAGCCATTGTGCCGCATCTACTACAGCAACATTACCGCCAATGAAATTTGTTTGGATACCATCATCGATATTGTAAACAAAGACTACGAGCAAACAGTTACCATGATTGAAGGCGGTTGTATTCAAATAACTGGCATTGAAGATGAAAACAGCTTTACCATTTTCAACGTAGCCCCCAACCCCTCAAAAAACATCTTTAACGTTGACTATCGCTTCCCTCGTGTACAAGATGTACAAATTGAGGTGACCAACTATATTGGACAACGTGTTATTTTTGAAGAACTAAACAACACAGAAGTAGGCAAGTATATCATTGATTTGACTACTCAAAGCAATGGCATTTATATGCTTAACCTTTATTCTGAAGAAGGAGTTATTACACGGAAACTTGTGTTAAACCGATAACTGCTATCGGCATTTAAATAAAGCGTCCTGCACTTTGTGTGGGACATTTTTTTTTATTTCGTTACAGTGAAGTTGGATGGCAAAAGCGGACGAATGCGCACCTTAATGCGGTGGTTCAATAACCCTTTGCGTTTTACACTTAAAGATGAAAAAATTTGTTCGGCATCATTCAAGCGTACAGCGCCCGATGCCTGGGCAATTACCACCGACTGGATGGACGCTTTAAATTGAGCCAAATCGCTTTTACTCCAATTGCCTAAGTGATAAACAATATCGGTACGTTTGGTTAAGCCTGTGGCCGTTAACTTAAAAGAAGTAGTATCGGATTCGAAAAACTGAGTGTCGTTCGATACAATGGTGAGGCGCACCGCTTCCTTCGTATTATTTTCGATCGTTAACGACTTCATAATATCGCAACTGGAAAGGGTTGCCAAAAGCAAGAGTAATGCAGCAAGAGAGTACTTCATGCATTAAGCATTGCAAAATTTATGCCGGGGATGCAACATCTCTATCATCAATACGATGTATACTGCATAACTTTTTTGTAATTTGTAATCTATCACCTAATCCATATCGCTATGTTACAACGTTTACTTTGCATCACACTCTTTTTTGTTAATGGTGTTACCTCCTATGCACAATGGGCCAACGCAACCATCGATTCCATCACCATCAACGCCGATCGCGACCAGATAGATTATAACCAATCGTTGGTAATGGGAAACAATGGAAACTTACACGCAGTATATCAGCGTGCACGCGGTGGAGGTGGTTGGGACATTTACTACCGGGAACGCGATGCCCTTACGGCCATGTGGAGCCCTGAGGTAATGATCAATGATTCAGCCAACATGGCCTTTTCGCCAGCCATAGCCATCGACCCCAATACCGATGAAGTATGTATTGCATTTGAGGCAAACAACGGCAACAGCCTCTTAATGGTAGCCAAAAACGCAATGGGAACATGGACCAAACAAGCTGTTTCTATGCCTGCTAATAGCAATAGCAGCGCTACAATAACTATTGATCTTTTAAGCAATGTTCACGTAGCATGGATTACCGAAGACAGTGCCAACGTGTACAAAATTGCTTATGCTACCGACGAGTCGGGTAGTTTTGCAACGCAAGTGCTTACAGGTAGCGACCCCGGGCCTTTTGGCAGTGGTGCAGCGCCTTACATTACTTGTTCCGATACCGGAGCCGCTTATATTGCTTACCGGGGAGGAAATTTTGGCACATACAAAATTCACATTGCCAACAACGACGATTTGGGAAGCGCCAATTGGAGCTACAATGTTTTTGCAAGCCCTAATGGCGAAGATTACATCAATCAACTTCAAATTGGCCCCAACAACACCATGCACCTTATGGTAGCCGGAAACGGTTGTTGGGGGTGCCCGTGGAATGCTTATTACTACGACAAACCTGCAGGAGGCAATTGGTCAGGGCCTTCACAAATCAATACCTCAGCAGCCGGTGAGGTTTATGAGTTTGCTATCGATCAACAAGGCAATGTACATTGCCTTATTAATGAAGTAAGCGGAAATTTCTATACCGGAAATGTATACCATGCCACCAATGCAGGTGGCAGTTGGAATAGTAATGCTTTGATAGCCGATGGTGCAACTTACAATGCACACATGCTACTTGATGCCAACGACAAAGGGTACGCCATTGCCCATAGCGGCAACAGCAGCCCCGATATGGAAGTAATTGTGATTGGCGAAAAACAAAGTACAGTAGGAATGGCACCTACTCCGGCATCTATGGCATTATCTATTTTCCCTAATCCAGCTACCGAACGTATTTTTATTCGATCGCCACATGTCGGGCAACTCGATGTTTATAATTACAATGGGCAATTGGTGCATCAACAGCGTTACAATGGCAACAACGCTGTAATTCATACCGCAACATGGAACAAAGGCATTTACCTGTTACAATTAACTACTGCAACCAGCAGGGTAAGTAAGCAATTAATAGTCCAGTAGTTGTTTTATCGAACACCCAAAGCAGCTTGTTACTCGGGTAAACTGTCTAAATCGAAAATGTGAATGTTGGGATGGTGTGTATTGAAAAAACCATAACCACCCACTACGTTGCTCGGGTAGTTAATGGGTTCACTAACCACTTGCGAAAATAAATTCCCTCCTCGTTCTCGCAGTGCCAGGTAATCGTAATACTCTTCGCTGATGTTCGACAAGGTAATGAATAGCGTATCTATTTCTTCTTCGTCTACATCAAAAAGATGGTAATGCCCGGTATGGTAACTGCTGCCAAATGTTTGATCGCTCAGCAACTCTGTTTCTGCCAATCCGTCGTTATTTTCCTGGAAAGGCGAAGAGAGATCGTTAGGGTCGTTGTAGCCCGAGTAAAAATTAATCATGTACCAATTATCTCCAGTAGGGTCGTTCAAGGCATAATCTACCCGAATGGTTTCAAAACCACCTACCGTTTCGCGCGAAAGGTATACCGTATCAAAAGCTACAAAAGGCAGCATGCGAGTAGTTGAAGTAACCGAAAGACCGGTATAAGGGTCGTAAGCCTCCAGAGTATAATCAATGTTATCGTATTGTGGAGTGGTAATGCTGGCATACAAACCAGGCACCACCATGTACAAGGTATCGGTTTGCCCTAAATAAGAAATGGTTACGGTGCCATCAGTAACCAATAACTGATCCAGTAACTCATCGGGAATACTGTCGGAGTCGTCCTGGCTAAACTCCAACGCACTGAAACTTTTAGACAGCGTAACAATCATAATTTGATTGGGAATTACTTGTGAAGCCACTACCAATTTTGGTGCTACGTCGTCCAACTGAATGTCTAACGGTTTTGGTGTGCAAGCCATCAATAACAGCGTAAAAATGGCGGTAATTGTAAGCATAAGTGAGAACGACTTCATACGTTAAAATTTAAAGTTATACGCTATAGAAGGAATGAATCCAAACAAGCCCGGTTGTTGGTATTTATACCCTACTGCTTCATCGCGAGGCACTACTTCTACCCGGTAGGGGGTGGATCGGTTGTACAGGTTATAGCCTCCAAAATGCCACTCGCTTCTGAATTTCCGTTCTTTCTTTGGTCCCAAAATAAAATTGATGTCCCAGCGATGCGAGGGCGACATGGCTACTGCGTTGCGCTCGGTATAAATAGGAATGGTTTCTACCCCGGTAAGCGATGCATTGGGCACAAAATACTGTCCTACTTGTGCCGTAAAACGCGAACCAGTAGCATACACCCATACGGTAGATACCGTCCACCGTTTGCTGAGCTTATAGGTAGCTACCAACGAAATGTTATGCCTGCGATCGTATTTCGCAAAATAGGTTTTGCCCTTATTGAGTTCATCAAACTGTCGGGTGGTCCACGATAAGGTATAGCCTATCCATCCGGTAAATTTTCCATCTTCTTTTCGCAACAACACCTCTGCTCCATACGATTCTCCTTTGCCTTGCAAAAGCTCTTCTTCAAAGTTGTCGTTCAAAATTAAATTAGCCCCTTCCTTGTACTCGGTAAGGTTGGTCATGGTTTTATAATACCCCTCTACCGAAAGTGATGTTTTTACGCGATCAAATACACGATGATATCCTAACGCCACCTGGTTAGATGTTTGGGGCTTTACACCATTGGTTACCGGGTACCAAAGATCGGTAGGCAACGCTACCGAAGAGCTTGATACACGGTGCATGTATTGCCGCATTACCGAATAACTCAACTTTAACGCATCAAACTCCGACAGTGAATAACGTGCCGAAACACGTGGTTCTAAACCCATGTAAAATTCTCCTTTTACATTGGCGCCCGACAACCGCAACCCGGTATTCACCTTCAACACTTCTCCTACTGCATTGAAATCAGATTGTCCGTACAACGCCAACTCCTGGGTAAGCAGCTTCTCCCCTTCCGAACTGGCTAAAAAGTCGGTAATCTCTCCAGCGGTGCTTACTACGTTTGGCTTGAAGTTGTGGTTAATCGCTTCGAAACCAAAGCGTATATGGTTGCTCGACGATTTGTAGTAATCGAACGCAGCTTTTACACCCAGGTCTCGCACATTCGAACGAATCAATACATTGTTTTGATCGAACTTACCACGTATGTCGTATTTGAACCTCGTATGAATGAAGGAAATGTTGGAGAATAGTTTAGGGTTATATACCCTATTCCAACGAATGGTATTGGTAATATTGCCCAGGTTAAAGCCAAACCCTAATTCAGAACTGTCCTCTTCAATATCATCGCCAGTAAACTTCAATACATCATCGCCAATGTAGGTACTTACATAGAGTCGGTCGCGGTCGGAAAACTTATAGTTTACCTTGGCATTAACATCGTAAAAATAGTAGGGGATGAAAATATTGACGGTTTTAAACACTTTATCAATGTATGTACGTCGGCCTGAAAGTAAAAACGATGATTTATTTGTGATGGGGCCTTCTATAGTAGCGCGAGATGACAACAACCCAATGCCCCCTTGCCCATGTATTTTCTTGTCGTGCCCTTCCTTCATCCTAATGTCTAGGATAGACGAAAGTCGGCCGCCATAATTAGAGGGAAAGGCTCCTTTTATCATGGTCATGTCTTTGATGGCATCGGGATTGAATACCGAGAAAAATCCAAAAAGGTGCCCAATGTTGTATACCGTTGCTTCATCGAGCAGCACTAAATTTTGATCGGCATCTCCCCCACGCACAAACATGCCTGTTCCTCCTTCTCCTCCCTGTGCCACCCCCGGCATCAACTGCATTACTTTTATTACATCCGTTTCCCCTCCCAGGGTTGGAATGTAAGCCACTTCAGAAATGGGCATACGTATAATGCTCATTTGGGTAGAATTGAGTTCTTCTTGCTGCTTGCTTTTGGAAGCCACTACCTCAAATGTTTTTAACTCTTGTGCAGTAACATCAATAGAAGCATTCAATTGGTGCTCGGACTGCTGAATGCTTACCCGCTTTATTTTAGGCGTATAACCAATAAAAGAGAATACGATTTCCAGCGAGTCGTTTTTAGCATGCTCATTGCTTACTGTAATGGAATAAAAACCATACTCGTTGGTGGTAGTTCCTTGTGTAGTACCATTCACATATACCGTAGCAAATATCATGGCCTCACCATTGGCTTCATCCTTAACATTACCACTTATGGTAGTGTTTTGTGCCCATGCTGTTCCGCAATACCACACCAATAAAGGAATTAAGAAATACCTCATTTTCAATGTCCCATTCAATTGTTTTACCTCACCTTACCGGTAAGACGAATTTAGCCAATAAATGACTACAACCACAGTCAAAAAACGTTAGAAATTAAAACTCAAAGCGTTCTTTAAACTGGAGTTTAGGTGATGAACATTTATCGGAGGTTTTGCATCATACACCATAGAGTAGATGACTTTAAACGACAAATGGTTGGAAATGTGAAAAAATAAAGTGGATTCGTTCGATATCCGATAGTCGGAAAAATCGGCAGCAGCAGGCTGGTAATATACAATGGTATTGAAACGCATAACCTTCCCTACGTTCACATCAAACGCCAAATAACTGCTTAACCGCAACAACTGAGAAGTGGGCGTTTCTAAGTTTTCAGGGTCGGTAATTTCTTCATATTCGTACATCCCAGCAACCCCAATGCTCAAGTCTAACGAATCGTTGTCGAATATTTCGTAGCGTGCCCCTATTCCGGTTAGCGACCTAAATTTCATACGTTGTATCTGATTATACATCCCTTGTTGGAATGCCTCTAGCCAAAACCGCTCTTTTTCGTTGAACGACTGATCGAAACGAAAGTGGGCAAAACCCCTGTTGAGAAAAAAATCGCTATTCACCCTTACCAGGCTTAAATCGCTGAGTATTAAAAAGGAATGATGGCTTTTGTTGCGTTGTACCCGAACCCGGTTACCTCCTTGCCAAACTTCTTTCGTATTTTTGGTATAGTTCAGGTTAAAGTCTACACTACCAAACCATCCATCCATATCATCTTCAAATCGTTTACTTTCAATGTTCACGATTTGCCCCCGGGCCAAAAAGCCGCAACACAGTATTACTATTATAGTCGATAGATACTTTCCAATCATGCAAACGCAAATTTATAATATTAAATTCGTGGTACTGAAAAGAAGGTAAACGCATGCTCAGAATATTAAAGCAACCCTACCCCTTGAACAAGAAGTTGTTGCCCAACTTCTTGTTTGCGCTTGCCTTTGGTTTATTTATTTTTCTCTTCCTGGGATTCTTTGAGCCATTTGGCATTGACCGGTTGAACGATGAAGTGAAGTCGAAAATCACCATGCATTACGGGTTAATTACATTCGCGATATTGGCGTTTAACATTATTGCCATTCCCCGGCTTATTCCTCGATGGTTTGTGGAAGAGAAATGGGTGGTATGGAAAGATATATTGTGGATTTTGTTCCATTTTCTCACCATTGGCACAGCTAATTTTTGCTATCATGCTTACCTGAGCAATACCGAATACAGCCTGATGCAATTTTTGTTATTTCAATTCAACACCCTGGTTATTGGTCTTCTTCCTGCCATCATATCGGTATTAACCAACCAGGTCATTTTATTGCAAAAGAACCTCAAGAAAGCACAAGAACTGAACGTACATATTCAGTCGCACGATACTCCACATAAAGTTCCTGCAGCTACCATTACCTTAACCGCAGAAAATGGGAAAGATGCTTTCACCTTCATGCCCGACCAACTGCTATGGATTGAGGCCGAAGGCAATTACATTGAATTCTACTTTATGAAAGAGGGCACTCAACAATCGCAATTGCAACGCAATACGCTTACCAATGCTCAACAAGCGTTGGCACACCTCCCCTACTTGTTTCGTTGTCATCGAAAATACCTTATTAATATTCAGCAGGTGCACTCGGTAAGTGGCAATTCGCAAGGTTATCTCGTATTGTTTGAAGGGGTAGAAAAACAAATCCCTGTTTCACGAGGTCAATCAAAAGCTTTTAAGGCATTGATGCAGGATGCAACTTAGCCCTGCACCTATGCAATTCGTCCCATATTTTTGCATTTGAGCACAAAATAATGCTGTTGACCACAATTAATTGCAACACCTTTTTGGACGCCTTACGTTTGTTGCAACCAAATACTTGAACCATGGAATTATTCATTGACATCTGTTTGTACTTACACATTGCTTCAGGCATGCTTTCGTTAATAGTAGCCCCCATTGCTATGGTGGTGAAAAAAGGGGGGAAACAACATCGCCTATGGGGCAAAACCTACTTTTGGGGGATGAGTTTGGTTACCCTAACGGCCATTATTATTGCCATGTACCGCCCCATTCCTTTTTTATTGATGCTGGCCATATTCAGCTTTTATTCGATTGCCAGGGGATACAGGGTACTCTATCAAAAACAGTTGGCATCCGGTCAAAAAGTAGCAATCATCGATTGGATCATTACTGCAGTTGCCACCTTGTTTAACATTGGGCTGGTAGTTTGGGGAATTATAAACATTACTCCTCATAACCAGGTGGGGTACCTCGGAATTGTTTTTGGTGCTATTGGCATATTTACCGTTGCTGGCGATTGGAAACTTTACATCAAACGCCCCACCGATAAGAACTTTTGGCTGTACAATCATATAGGTGCTATGATTGGTGGGTACATTGCCACGGTATCGGCCTTTTCTGCCGTTAATTTTCATTTTTTACCCGGGCTGGTGCAATGGTTATGGCCCACAGTATTGGGGGTGCCACTTATTGTAGTATGGATTAGGGTGTACAAAAAGCGATTGAGCAAACGCAAAGCCAATGAAATAGTAACGGTAAACATAACCGCAGACACTGAATACTAATTCATTTTAATGTAGCTGCTCTTAGCATTAATGCGTACGTTACGGCCGCTGTTTTGAGTGCCAAAGCTGCCATTTACCATCCGCTTCTTTTCAATGGTTTGATCTGAAGTGATGGAAGTGGAAGATGGGTAACTAAAGCTTTTTCCAGCATCCATGGTAACATCGAAATCGAAGTTGGTGCCTTTATCAAACAACAGCGAATAATCGGTAAAACTTCCTGTAAGGCTGATGTTTGAAAAGCTGCTATTGATGTTGCTCACATTAACATCTCCGTACTTGGTGGTAACATCAAGGATGTACTTTAACTTTTTGATGTTAAGGTCGGAAAATACTACCTCGCCCACTACCCGCTCTACAGATTCGATATAAAATTTATCGTGCTTAGATTCCAGGTTTAGCATGGTTGCAGAAGCGATGTGGTATTCAGAAGATCGGCTTTTAATCAACAGTTCACCCGTGCTTTCTACATCCAATTCGGCAAAACCCAACTGTAAATTACCTTGTGCTATCTTATCGATGTTAACCTTTCCGTATTGTACCTTCAACAGTTTCACCTTGCCTACTTCTTTAGCACGCAAGTCTCCATGCGATAAATCCACATCCAGGTCGCCCGTTACATCTGGAAGGTAAATATCACCGAACTTATTTTTCAAGCTAATGTCGCAGCCTTGTGGCATGTACAAAGTATATTCTACTTCCAGCTTAAAGTTCTTCTTAAAAGCACTTTTCATTTGCACAAAATTTTTGGTAATCGGGCTTACCTTTTTGCCGAAAATACTTTTCGCAATCACATACGACGAGCTCCCCATGATGTCAAACTCTACAAATTCCATCAAGCCATCTACGTCGTTTGCTTTTTTTCCAATAGCGGTTACATCTATCTCTAATCTAATGCTATCTTTTTCCCAGGTGTTAATATGAATATTGCCATACTTGTTTACCAACTCCACCGAAGTGTTGGATGTAGCCGCAAACGATCTTTTGATTTGCCGTGTTTTTTTCACGGTTTCATCGTGCTTATCGCGTTCGTTGGTTTTTGCAGACATTGGAAGCGTTAACATACTTCCTAATACGATTAGTAGTAGAGATCTACGCTTCAATTTCATCGTTACTAGTATTATGGTTCTCATCTGATTCCTGGTGTTTTATTTCTTCAAGTACATCTTCCAAAATTTCCAGCTTCAGCCGGTAATTTTGAATCAATGCCTCAATCACTTTTTCGTTGTTTAAATTGCCTTCAGCCTCTGCCAACAACTGTTGATATTCTTCATCTAACATGGCTATTTCTTCCATGATTTCCTGATCAATCCCCATGCTTTCCAATTCTTCCATCCGATGGTTAATTTCCATCGAATAGTAACTATCTGCCTCCGCTAAATCTGGCGATATGTCTTCAAGGGTGATGACCTCCTGCACAATTTCCACGGGAATTTCAGTTTCTTCTTTACGCCAAAACGCTAATGCTACTCCTACTGCAACAACCAGTACTGCAGCAACGCGAAGCACCCATTTTAATGGAACTGTTTTTTCTTGTTTAGGATGTACACGTTGGTCTATTTTTTCCCACAGCCCTTCAGACGGTTCGTATTGATCGAACGCTTCTTTATTTTTTTCCACCAACTCCTCTAACGGATCTTTATGTGTTTTCATAATGAGGATATTTTGTGTTCAGAATAGTTCTAATTTTCTTTTTTGACCGATTGTACTGCGATTTCGAAGTAGATTCGGAAATGCCCAGTTCATTTGCAATTTCCTTGTGTCCATACCCTTCAAATAAATAAAGGTTAAACACTAACCGGTAACCCTCCGGCAATTCTTCTAACGCTTCCTGTACTTGCTGAATGGTAAAAGGAAACTCTTGTACCTCATCCAACACCTCGGGTTGTTCCATTACCTGTCCTTCCAGGGGGGCTACACTCAATTTCTTCTTCTTCCACGCATTGATCGACTTATTGACAACGATGCGTTTTAACCATGCTCCAAATGTAGCATCGCCTCTAAACTCTTGTAGTCGTGTAAACACATCTACAAATGCATCTTGCAGCACATCTTCTGCTTCTTGCTGGTTGTTCAATATTCGCATCGATACATTTAGCATTGGTTTTGCATATAATTGGTACAGTTGGTACTGTGCATGCCTATTCCCCGCTCTGCACTGCGCAACAATGTCTTGATGAATGTCTTTATAATTGGGCTGCAACATGTAAACTTGAATAAATGCTTTTGCAAAAATCGCTAAAACCAACCTATTTTAATGGCCAAATTTACACTCATTCCATCTAAACTCGTATTGGGTTGGTTGAGTAATTCAGTATCGCTGGTAAGTCGATACGAAGCTCCAACTCCAAACCTCAGTATTCGTGCAATGTTCATTTCTGCATTAATGCCAGGCTCAACCACCAAAAAGAAATCGGAATCTCTAAACTCAAAAGATTCTGATTGAGAAGTATTGCCACTGTTGTAATCGAAAAACCGTTGCTCGTGCACACCAATACCTCCTGCTCCTAACAACACCGGAAATGTTACATGCACCACATTATAAGGCATGGCTACCGGCTCTATAATCAATCCTCCGTACCCCATTTCATAAAGGTATCGTTCCCCTTCATCATCCAGGTAATTGCTATTTACATCAGAAACTAAGCCATACCCTCCAAAACCGATATTAATTTTGTGCCCTGCAACCATCGACAAACGCCCCCCAGTAAACAAAGCAGTTTGATCATTGATTTCGGTACCTTTCATTTCAAACGCAAGGAACCCTCCAACTTTAGCCCCTTCCTTGATTAAGGTTTGCATTTCGCGATCTTGTTGAACATTTGCTTCTTGAGCATAGGTGTAAGTAGTACATGCTACCAACAACCCAATAAACATCTTTTTCATTTTATTTCTCTTTAGTTTTCTTACAAGCAAAGGGTTTGCTTTGCCGTTTTTTAAAAAGACAAGGAAAAATGAAAAGGTTGCACGAAATGAAAAGATTTATTTTGAAAGTGGCTGCTGGCGTTCATAATAAAGACTGTACACCACGCCATCTGCCAGCCCTAACTTAGGCACCATTATTTTATTTACGCCTGCTATGCGCATGATGGTCAAGTAGATTTGAGACGCTGGAACAATTACATCAGCACGATCGTAGCGAAGGTTCAAGAGGTTCATGCGTTCCTTCATAGAAAAAGAAGACACCCAATTGCTGGTAGTAGCCAATTTTTCGTAAGCAACGATGTTGGTATCTTTAACATTGCAGAGCTTAATCAATTTATTGATGTTTCCACCAGTGCCAATTGCCATCAACGATCCATCAATTTTTAATGACCTCACCCACTCTTTCATTTCCTTCCAGTCTTCTTTTCGAACCTTGTCTTTAAGTATTCGAATCGTACCTATTTTAAATGACTTCGACTGAATGGGCTTTCCTCCTTCCAGCAAGGTCACTTCAGTACTTCCTCCTCCTACATCAATATAAAGGTAAGCGGCATTGCGATCAATAGGTTGCGTAAAAAACGTATGGAAGATATAAGAAGCCTCGGTTTTTCCGTCAATGATGTCAATTTTAACCCGGGCTTGCTCTTTAATGGTTGCTACCACTTCCTTCCCGTTTTTTGCTTCACGCATAGCAGAAGTAGCTGTAGCCCTAAAATCCTCTACCTCGTATACTTCCATAAGGTGCCGAAACGCCTTCATGGTTTTCACCAGTTTTTTCACCTTCTCGTCCGAAATCTTCCCCTTGGTAAATACATCTTCACCCAATCGAACAGCAACACGGGTAAGCGAAAGTTTTTTAACGGTAATGTTCCGATCAAAATCCAACACCTCTGCAATCAGCAGGCGGATGGCATTAGAACCAATATCTATTGCGGCTAGCTTCAACGAATTAATGCTAAGTCACGAATTTAAAACTATCGATTTAAATCTCGAAACAAGGATTGGAAATTAGTTGCTCAGATTCATCAACTTTTCTTCTAAAATCTTAATCTTGGCCTGGGCATCAGCTTGCTTAGTGCGTTCAAGTGCCACCACGTTTTCAGGGGCGTTGTTCACAAACCTTTCATTGCTCAACTTCTTCTCTACCGAAATCAAAAAGCCTTGCTGATACTTCAATTCTTCAGCAAGCTTCTCTTTTTCAGCTTCCACATCAATGCTTTCGCCCATGGGCACAAAATACTCGTTCGATTTCACAATGAACGAGAAGGCATTGGCTGTTTTTTCAGACACATAAGTCAGCTGACTGATGTTACACATCTTACTAATTACTGCATCAAGCGCCTTGTTGATTGCTTCATTTTCTTTTACTTCTAACTCAATCATCACCTTGTTGGCAATGTTGTTGTCTTTTCGAATGGTTCGAATGTTAGAAATAACCTCCGCTGCCAGGTCAAAATGTTTTAGCAAATCTGCATCAACATTCCCTGCTTTAGGCCAATCTGCTAACATCACACAATCTTTCGTATCGCGCTCTTTAATCAAATGCCATAATTCTTCCGCAATGAAAGGGGTAAAGGGGTGTACCAATCGTAGCAATTGCTCAAAAAATCCAATGGTAGCCGTTAACGTTTGTTGGTCGATGGGCTGCTCGTAACCGGGCTTTATCATTTCCAGGTACCACGAGCAAAATTCATCCCATACCAACTTATAGGTAGCCATTAAAGCGTCAGACATTCTGAATTTGCTATAATGATCATCAATCACCTTGATGCTTTCATTCAGCTTCGTTTCAAACCACTGAATGGCAATTTTACTCGAGTCTGGTTGTTCAATTTCTGCCACGTTCCAGCTGTTTACCAATCGGAAAGCATTCCACATCTTATTGCAGAAATTACGTCCCTGTTCGCACAACATGCTGTCAAACAACAAATCATTGCCTGCAGGAGAGCTCAACAACATCCCTACACGTACGCCATCAGCACCGTATTTCTCCATCAATTCAATAGGATCAGGCGAGTTCCCCAGTTGCTTCGACATTTTTCGTCCCAGCTTATCGCGCACAATGCCTGTGAAGTAAACATTGTCAAATGGCTTTTGATCTTTGTATTCGTAGCCAGCCACAATCATACGTGCCACCCAAAAAAACATGATTTCAGGGGCGGTCACCAAATCTTTGGTTGGGTAGTAATAATCTAACTCGCTGTTGTTGTCATCTTTAAAGCCGTCGAACACCGAAATGGGCCACAACCACGAAGAGAACCATGTATCCAATACATCTTCGTCTTGCTTGATGTCGGCTTCCGAAAGGGCGGAATTTCCCGATTTTTCTTGTGCCTTTACAACGGCTTCCTCTAACGTTTTGGCGACTACAAAATCATCATCTCCATTGCCATAGTACCAGGCCGGAATTTGATGTCCCCACCACAATTGACGAGAGATACACCAATCTTTGATGTTCTCCATCCAGTGGCGGTAAGTATTTTTAAACTTGGAAGGATAAAACTGAATGTTATCGTTCATTACATTTTCCAATGCCGGCTCCGATAGCTCTTTCATGCTACAAAACCACTGCAACGAAAGCTTTGGTTCAATGATGGCATTGGTACGTTCTGAAAATCCTACCTTATTAATGTGATCCTCTGTTTTCACCAGGTACCCCATTTGCTCCAGGTCGTCTGCAATCTTCTTACGCACTTCGAAGCGATCTTCTCCCACATAGTGCTGGGCAGCGTCACTCAAGGTACCATCATCATTTAAAATATCAATGACTTCCAGGTTATGCTTTTCTCCTAAACCGTAGTCATTTAAATCGTGTGCCGGTGTTACCTTTAAACATCCGGTACCAAATTCCATGTCTACGTAATCATCGAAAATAATTGGGATGCTTCGATTTACCAATGGCACAATGGCGCGCTCGCCTTTTAAATGTCGGTAACGATCGTCGTTGGGGTTCACACAAATAGCAGTATCGCCCAGTATGGTTTCGGGGCGTGTGGTGGCTATGGTAAGCCACTCATCGCTACTGTGCTCAATTTTATAGCGTACGTAAAATAGCTTAGAGTTTACTTCTTTGTATTCTACCTCTTCATCAGAAAGAGCCGTTTTTGCCTCTGGATCCCAATTAATCATACGCTGACCACGGTAGATCTTTCCTTTCTCATACAGGTCAATGAACAATTCAATCACACTGTCGTAATACTTGTCGTCCATGGTAAACCGCGTGCGGTCCCAATCGCAAGAAGCACCAAGTTTTTTCAATTGCTCCAGGATAATCCCACCATGCTTGTGGGTCCACTCCCAGGCATGCTCTAAAAATGCTTCCCGACTTAAATCCGATTTTTTGATGCCTTCATCTCGCAGCTTCTTTACTACCTTGGCTTCTGTTGCGATTGAAGCATGGTCTGTGCCCGGCACCCAACATGCATTGTACCCCAACATTCTTGCCCGTCTTATCAGTACATCCTGAATGGTGTTGTTAAGCATATGCCCCATATGCAAAATCCCAGTAACATTGGGCGGAGGGATTACAATGGTATATGATTCTCTTTCATCGGGTACCGATTTAAAGAATTCATTGGTCATCCAATGCTGGTACCATTTTTCTTCCGCTGCTTTGGATTCGTATTTCTTGGGTATTTCCATGCTTAACTATTTTAAGTTGGCAAATTTAGCAATTACTCATCAGTTATTTCGCGGATATCTGCACAAAATTTTATGCAAAAAACTGTTAGTATTTTGTTAAATCAGTTATCAATTTGTTAACCCTGTTAAAGCGTTGTTAAATAAAGGATGCAATACCAATGCTGGTGCTACTTTCAAGAATAAATGTTTCACTAAATATTCATAAGCGATGAAAAAGTTATTCTTACTGTTTGTAGCCGCAGCTACATTAAACAGCGCAAACGCACAACAAGAAGTGCAATTGTTACAAAGCGCCGAAATTTCGTTCGAAAAAACCCAACACGATTTTGGAACTGTGACGCAAAATGAGCCCACGGTGTTTGATTTCAAACTCACCAACACCGGCAACACTCCCCTCATCATTTCTGAGGTTAAAAGGGTATGTGGTTGTACTACACCAAAATGGCCCAAAGAACCTATACAACCTGGCGAAAGCGAAGTTATTCAGGTGAAATACGATTCGAGAAGAGTGGGGCCATTTAACAAAGAAATCAAAGTGATTTCAAATGCCAATACAGCACATGTACCACTTCGAATTAAAGGTACTATTGTTGTGCCTGCAAATACAACTCCTGTAAAGTCAGGTTCGTCCGGTATTCCCTACGAGAAAAACTAGGATATAATCCGTAAAATGATGATCTGTTAACGATTTGTTAAATTCGTTTTGGCATGGTTTTTAATGGCTATATTTGTTAGAGAGAAATTGAAAATTGATTTAAAACTATAAAACAATGAAAAAGGCAATTCTATCATTTGGATTAATGTTGGCTACTGCTTTCGCGGTAAACGCACAAGAGGATGTGAAAGTGGCGCAAGGTGCTACCATCGAATTTGAAAAAGAAATCCATGACTATGGTACCATCGATCAACATGGCAATGGTGCATGTGAGTTTAAGTTTACCAACACCGGTACTGAGGCTTTAATTATTTCGCAAGCAAAAGGTTCTTGTGGATGTACTGTGCCTGTTTGGCCAAGAGAGCCTATTGCTCCTGGTGCTTCTGAAACCATCAAGGTAAAGTATGATACCAAAAGAGTTGGGCCTATCAACAAGTCAGTAACCATTACCTCTAACGCGGTGAACTCACCAACGAAAGTAATTCGTATTAAAGGTACTGTTAAAGCTGCTCCAAAAGAGCAAACCATGCCAGTAAAAGAAACTCCTAACGGAGCGCCGGTTTCTGGTGGTGGCAACTAAGCCTACAAGATGAGATTAGCATTCATCTTAATCATATTTGTAAACTCCGCCCTTGTCTTTGCACAAGGTGCGGAGTTTAAGTTTGAAGGCAAGGTGCACAAATTCCCTAAAACCCTCGAAGGTGCACTTTTGCAACATGATTATGTTTTTGAAAACACGGGTGATGCTCCACTCATTATTCAAGACATCAAAGTTTCATGTACCTGCACCAAATTCCAATTCCCCAAAACTCCAATTCTTCCCGGAAAAAAAGGAACAATTAAAGTATCGTTCGATACTCAAGGTAAAATCGGTTACCAGGATAGAATACTGGAAATTCACTCCAACGCCATTAAATCGCCCACCAAAATTAGGTTCAAGGTAATGGTCGATAATAAAAAGGAGCGGAAATAATCCTCCATCCTCCCCATTTTTTTGCAAAAATTTTATGAATTTTGTGGCCGGTTCCAACAAAGGAATCAATCAATATAGTAGTTATGCCACAGATATCAGATAAGGGAAATCAAATGCCAGCTTCTCCTATTAGAAAGCTGGTACCATTTGCAGAAGAAGCCAAGCGCCAGGGACGTACTGTTTACCACCTCAACATCGGCCAGCCCGATATTGAAACCCCACAAGTGGTGTTGGATAAGATGAATAACCTCGATTTAAAAGTGGTAGAATACAGCCATTCAGCCGGTTTCGAATCGTACCGAAAAGGATTGGCCAAATACTACGCCCAATACGACATTCATATTGATCACAATGATATCATCATTACCACAGGCGGTTCTGAGGCATTGATCTTTGGAATGATGACCTGCTTTAATGCAGGCGATGAAATCATCATTCCAGAGCCTTTTTATGCTAACTACAACGGGTTTTCGGTAACCTCTGGGGTAAAAGTAGTGCCGGTTACTGCTAGCATTGAAAATGGATTTGCCCTGCCACCCATTTCAGAATTCGAAAAACTTATTACCGATAAAACCAAGGGGATTCTAATTTGCAACCCCGGAAACCCCACTGGCTACCTCTATTCGAAGGAAGAATTGATGACGCTTCGAGACATCGTAAAAAAACACGACCTCTTTTTATTTGCCGACGAAGTGTATCGCGAGTTTTGCTATGATGGTGCTACTCACTTTTCTGCCATGAACCTGGAAGGTATTGAAGACAATGTGGTGCTGGTAGATTCCGTATCGAAACGTTATAGCATGTGTGGTGCACGTGTAGGTGCACTTATTTCAAAAAACAAAGAGTTGATTCAAACAGCTTTAAAGTTTGGACAAGCCCGTTTAAGCCCACCTACTTTTGGACAAATAGCTGGTGAAACAGCCTTAGATACTCCACAGCAGTACTTTACTGATGTAATTGCTGAATATGTAGATCGACGAAACATTTTAATCGAAGGGCTTAACAAAATTGAAGGAGTTACCTGCCCCAAACCCAAAGGAGCTTTTTATGCCATTGCTAAACTTCCTATAGACAATGCTGATAAGTTTTGCCAGTGGTTGTTAGAACACTTCGAGTACGAAAATCAAACAGTAATGCTTGCTCCTGCTACTGGGTTTTATGCTACAAAGGGCTTAGGAGAACAAGAAGTGCGTATTGCCTATGTGCTCAACAAAGAAGCGCTTCAAAATGCTGTAAAATGCCTGGAGGAAGCTTTAAGAGTATACCCTGGAAAAATCATCAATAAAGCAGCTACAATGGCAAACTAATGGAATTGCTTTCCATCACCAAAAACAGCCCTCCTCAGCAACAAGCCGAATTGACTGAGCTACTGCTTCAATTTTGCCAATCGTTGGGCAAAACAATTGCTAAGGATCTTATTGCTGATGCACTGGAAAACATGATGACTTCCAATAAAGGGGGGCATGCTTTTTTGGCATTGGTAAATGATACTGCTGTAGGAATGTGCTATTGCAATCTTGGAAGCGGTATTCCTGGTGGGGGCGATTACCTATGGATTAATGGCATATACATCTCGGAAACATATCGAGGCAAAGGGCATGGATTGCAACTGTTGCAAATGGTGCTAGATTGGTCGAAGAAACAGGGGTGTGTTTATGTATGTAGTGTTCGCGATTTAGAAAACGATGCATCACGTGCATTGTTCAAAAAGGCATCATTCAATCAATCTGAGGTGATCTGGATGGATCGAAACCTTTAACTATTCAAAATCGGGGTACAGCAGATACTTTTTGCGCATGGTTTTAAATTGACTCAATTTCGGTTCCCAACTTGCCCGAATTTGCTCAACGCTTACCTCATCTTTAATTTGCTGCATTAATGTACTATTGCCTGCGAGTAAGTTGAAGAACTTATTAGGCAAAAAGAAATCCTCTTTATCTTCCAGATCTTCATACATCCCAATAACCCAGAACAAATACAGTTCTTTAACATTGCGCATGTATACCTGCCCAAAAGTAGTAAGGTCGTAGCCATAGCAAAGTTGGTCTTGATGTTTCGGTTTTTTTGCCCCCTCTCTGCTGGTAGGTGTAAAGCTAAACCTCTTTTTCGATAAATCAGGATGGCCTACAACCTGAAAAGGGCTATCGGTTCCCCTTCCAATGCTTACCACCGTACCTTCGAACAAACACAATGACGGATACAAGTACACGGCCTCCATGTTAGGCAAATTTGGAGATGGTTTAATGGGCAAACGATAAAAGTCGTTATGCCCATAATCTTTACATGGAATTACCGTAAGGCTACACGTTTTCCCTTCGGCTAACCAACCTTCTCCGTTTATCATTTGTGCATACTCTCCTACCGTCATTCCATGAACAATAGGCACAGGATGCATTCCTACAAAAGACTTATGTTTTAACTCCAACACCGGGCCATCTACATAAAACCCGTTAGGGTTAGGGCGGTCCAACACAATCACTTCCACACCGTTTTCTGCTGCAGCCTCCATAATGTAATGCATGGTAGAAATGTATGTGTAAAAGCGTACCCCCACATCTTGCAAGTCGAATACAAGAACATCCAAATCTTCCAATACCTCGGGCTTTGGCTTCTTATTCTTTCCATAAAGCGATGCTACCGGCAACCCGGTTTTCGCATCTATCCCACTTTTCACTTTTTCACCTGCATCAGCTTTTCCTCTAAATCCATGCTCTGGAGAAAAAACGCGTTTTACATTTACATTAAGGGCAAGTAGCGTATCTACCAAATGAACATCATTAAGCATGGAGGTTTGGTTGGCAATAACCCCTACCGATTTCCCCTCCAACAGCGGCAGGTAGGCTGCGACATTTTCAGCACCAACCTCAATCGTTGTTTTAAACGCATGTGCTTCGTATGGCCTATGTTCTTGCGCCATAACATTCAATGCAAGCAGGAATGCCAAAAGCACTGTTTTTCTTTCTTTACCAAATCCCATTGCGTATTTTAGTCGTCTCAACATTGATCAATCATTTTGAACACCGAACTGTTTATTGCAAAGCGCATTATTGGAGGGAAGAGTAGCGGGAACATATCGCGCCCAATTGTTCGTATTTCAATTTTAGGCATTACGCTTGGTGTAGCCGTAATGATTCTTTCCCTTGCCATTGTAAATGGTTTTCAGTCCCAAATACGCGATAAAGTTATCGGTTTTGGCGCTCATATTCAAATTACTCATTATGCCAATAGTGGTGCCTATGAATCGGCTCCAGTACTTAAAAATCAATCGTTTTACCCCGGATTAAACGAGGCCGATGGTGTAAGACACATCCAAATTTATGCCACAAAAGCCGGAATCGTTGAAACCAAAGAAGATATTCAAGGCGTTGTAGTTAAAGGCATTGGTAGCGATTTCGATTGGTCGTTTTTTGAGGATAAGATTGTTGATGGAAAATTGCTGCAATTAAACGACTCTACCAAGAACGACAGTATTCTTGTTTCCAAAAGAATTGCGCAAAAGTTAAAGCTTAAGCTTGGCGACAAACTCAATACCTACTTTTTTGGCGTTGCGCAAAACAAACCCGGGTCACAAATTACCAGCAAAGCGTCCACCTTATCAATAGGCAATGAGCAATCCGATCAACAAGTAATCTTATTGATCAACAAATCCAGGTCGGATAGTATGGTGGTTTCTAAAGCTGTTGCCACCACACTGCAACTCAACATTAGCGATAAGCTCACAACGCGTCTTTTCCTCGAATCAGACGCTTCGAGCGAAACACAAGCTTTTTACGAAAGTAGGCCTTTTACCATTGGTGACATACAAGAAAAGCAGTTGCAAGATTGGAACGCATCAATGCTCACATTAACCAATGGTAAGGACAGTGTCTTCTTTGCTTCCTCTAACGCCATCGGTTATCCTTTGAACATCAATAGTAGGGTTACAGCTCGTCTGTTAAAGGAAGCACCTGTTACTGTTCAATCGTACAAGGTAAGGCCATTCTATATTGGTGGCATTTACGAAACGGGGATGGAAGAAATTGACAAACGCGTCATATTGGCTGACATCCAACACATCCAAAAGCTCAATAAATGGGGAATTGAAGCCCATATCTTAGTGAACGATGAAACTGGTGATTCGCTGGAAATTGAAGGAATAGCCTATAGCAACACTCCAAACCTCGACTACCAATGGAGCATTAAAGGATTAAGAGGAAAAGGACCTCACAAAATAAGTGCTTCTGCAGATTCGATGGTACAGCTTATTGTTTCTGACGTATCGTATGTAAGTGATAGCCTTGAAACCATTCCCGATACTGCATTGCTCTATTGGAATAGTGTAGATGGCATGCTTGAAACCAGGGAGGTAACCAGTGGTGGGAGCGGGAAGTATTACACCGGAGGGTTTGAAGTATTGATTGATGAGTATGATGACTTGTCTCGAATGGACGAAATCATTTACCAAAATATTGGCTTTAACCTTAACTCTACCACTATTCTTAATGAGTACCCTGAAATTTTTGGTTGGTTAGAGATGATTGATATTAATGTATATGTAATCATCATTTTAATGATTGGGGTGGCACTGATTAACATGACAGCTGCCCTACTTACCTTAATATTGGAGCGCACCAACATGATTGGTGTACTCAAAGCCTTAGGAGCTCCTAATTGGAGCATAAGAAAAATCTTTCTTTACAACGCTACCTACCTTATTGGTAAAGGGCTTATTTATGGTAACATTATCGGTTTGTTACTTTGTTTCATTCAATATAAGTTTGGGGTCATTACATTGCCACAAGAGAATTATTACGTTTCAATAGTACCCATCAATCTTAATTTTTATCATTTGCTATACCTCAACGTCGGCACCTTGTTGATTTGTTCAATTGTGTTGATTTTACCTTCTTATCTGGTCACCAAAATATCTCCTATTAAAGCCATTCGATTCAACTAAGTTTGGTAACTTTACGGCAAATTTTAACAGTTAACCATGCAATATTACAACAACATCCTGGAAACCATTGGCAATACTCCATTGGTAAAAATCAACAAGCTCACTGCCGGCATGAAAGCCACAGTATTGGCTAAAGTAGAAACTACTAACCCAGGCAATTCCGTAAAAGATCGAATGGCACTTCAAATGATTGAAGATGCTGAGAAGGAAGGCAAAATAAAACCAGGAGGCACCATTATAGAAGGTACTTCTGGAAATACCGGAATGGGACTTGCATTGGCCTGTATTATTAAAGGGTATAAATTGATCTGCACCCTGAGCGACAAGCAATCGCAAGAGAAGATGGATATTTTACGTGCTGTTGGAGCAGAAGTTATTGTATGTCCCACTAATGTTACACCAGATGATCCTAGATCGTATTACTCGGTAGCCAAGCGATTGAGCGAAGAAACCCCCAATTCGTTTTACATTAATCAATACAACAACCTCTCCAATAGAAAAGCACATTACTTGAGCACTGGTCCTGAAATTTGGGAACAAACGGAAGGCAAAATAACACACTTTGTTGTTGGTGTTGGTACCGGTGGTACTGTATCTGGTGTTGGGAAATACCTAAAGGAAAAAAATCCCAACATTAAGGTTTGGGGCATCGATACCTATGGATCGGTATTTAAAAAGTATCACGAAACTGGGATATTTGACGAAAATGAGATCTATCCTTACATCACAGAAGGAATTGGGGAAGATATTTTACCAGAAAATGTAGATTTTGATATCATTGATCACTTTGAAAAAGTGACCGATAAAGATGCCGCCATTTACACCCGAAAGTTGGCTTTGGAAGAAGGCATTTTTGTAGGCAACTCTGCAGGTTCTGCCATTAAAGGGGTATTGCAGCTGCAAGAGCATTTTACCGAAGACGATGTAGTGGTGGTGCTTTTTCATGACCATGGAAGCCGATACGTAGGGAAAATGTTTAACGACGATTGGATGCGTGATCGTGGTTTCTTAGAAGAGGAGAAAATTACTGCAAAGGACCTGGTATTGAAACGCGGAAGCCTCCCCCTGGTTACCCTCAATGTAAACGATCCTATTACATTAGCAGTTGAAACAATGACACGTCATAACATCTCTCAAATCCCTATTAAGGATAACGGTGCCTTTGTAGGTTCATTGAACGACAATGTGTTATTTGCCCGATTGTTGGAAACTCCTGAAATGAAAGATGCCACCATTGCATCTATTATGCAAGATCCATTTCCAATAGTAAAAGGAGAAGAAAGTATTGAAAGCATCTCCAAAAAGCTAAATCAGGAAGTAAATGCATTGATGGTTCAATACGATGGCAACGACATGCACATTGTAACCAAACACGACATTATTGGAGCGATAAGCTAGTATGGCCACATTTACGGATCAGTTGGGGCGTAGCATTATCTTGCCAAAGGTACCTCAACGGATTGTTTCTCTTGTTCCCTCACAAACCGAATTGTTGTTCGACCTGGGATTAGAAAAAGAGGTGGTTGGTATTACAAAATTTTGCGTACACCCCGAATCAATGTTTCGTAGTAAGCCGAGGGTTGGTGGTACTAAAACGGTTAATTTTGAACGAATAGCAGCGCTTCAACCCGACCTTATCATTGGCAACAAGGAAGAAAACGAGCAATCACAAATCCAACGGTTAATGGAGCAGTACAACGTGTGGATGAGTGATATTGAAACCGTTCCCGCAGCTCTTGATATGATACAAGCTGTAGGTAAAATCACTGGAAAAGCGACAGAAGCACAGGCATTGACTAAAAAAATCACCACTGCCTTTGCCAATATGCCAGTAAGTTCCAGCCAACCACCTTTAAAAGTGGCTTATTTCATTTGGAAAGACCCATACATGGTAGCTGGAGATGAAACTTTTATTCACCATATTATAGAGCGGTGCGGGTGGAAAAATGCGATTGCTCTACCTCGCTATCCTGAAGTAACGCCAGAAAACCTCCAGAAAATGGCATTAGATATTATCATGCTTTCATCCGAGCCATATCCTTTTAAAACCAAACACCTTCAAGAGTTTCAAGAGCTGTTTCCTTCCTCTAAAGTGCTTGTGGTTGATGGGGAATATTTTTCCTGGTACGGTTCAAGATTGCAGTACGCTCCCTCCTACTTTGCACAAATCATTGAGCAGATTCAAACAGGTAATTTTAGTAGTGAATAAAGTATTTGTGCTTTTTCCAAACCATTTCACTAAATTTTCGTTGTATTAGCGTAATCGAACAAGTAACAAAACTTTAGTAATTTTGTTACAAGGGAAAAGTGTGATACAATAGGGAACAGGCAAAAACATATTATACTCTCAACGCTCCTAACATTCCTTGCTTTTACTTCACTTGCACAAAAGGTGGGTGTGGTATTAAGCGGAGGGGGAGGAACTGCCTTATCCCATATTGGCGTATTAAAAGCGCTGGAAGAAAACAACATTCCCATCGATTACATTGCAGGCACCTCTATGGGAGCCTCTATAGCTGGCATGTATGCTTCTGGGTATTCACCCGAACAAATTGAAGGACTCGTATCCACCGAAAAATTTCAAATACTTACACAAGGGAAAATTGAAGACCAATACATCTACTTTTTTAAACAAAAAGAAGAAGATGCCTCATGGATCAGCATTAAATTTTTGACCGACTCCATTTTACAAACTTCCATACCAACCAATATCATTACGCCTACGGCGATGGATTTCGACTTGATGGAAGGATTGTCGGGCGCTTCGGCAGCAGCCAATTACAACTTTGATAGTTTATTCATTCCTTTTCGTTGTGTAGCTGCAGATATTCAAGACAAAAAACAAGTTATATTTAAAAGTGGGCATTTGAATGAAGCGGTACGCGCTTCGATGTCTTACCCCTTTTACCTCAAACCCATTACCGTAAACGGGAAATTGTTGTTTGATGGAGGGCTGTATAACAACTTCCCTACTGATGTAATGTACAATGAATTCTTTCCCGACATTATTATTGGAAGCAATGTATCCAGCCAGGTTGACCCTCCCAATGAAGATGATATTATTTCGCAGATAAAAAACATGTTGATTTACCGCACCGATTATTCCGCCATTTGTGAAAACGGGATTATTATCGAACCAAAATCCGATGCAGGTACTTTCGACTTCTCTAACCCAAAAGAAACTATACGTGCCGGTTATGAAGCCGCCATGGCTCAAATGGACGAGATTAAGGCCTCTATAGAGCGACGTGAAGACCGTAAGTTACTCAATGAACGACGAGCCTTATTCAGAGCATCTCAGCCTCCTATTGTGTTTGATACCATTACCATTGATGGACTGAATAAAAAACAAACATTGTATGTAAGAAAGATTCTTCAAACCAGGGAAGATACTTTCTCTTTAGAAGATTTAAAGCCTCGCTATTTCAGGGTGTTTTCAGACGACAAGATCAAGTTCACCTACCCCAAAGCGGAGTACAAAGAAGAAACCGGCTTTTATACCCTTCAAATGAAGGTGAAAAAGGAAAATAATATCATCACCAACTTCGGAGGTAACTTTTCCTCACGCCCTATCAATACTGGTTTCATTGAGTTGCGATACAATCATCTCGGGAAGTCAGGCTTAAGTGTTAGTGCCAATTCCTACTTTGGTAAGTTTTATGGGTCGGCACAGCTAAAAGCCCGCCTTGATTTCCCTGTAAAACAACCCTTTTACATCGAACCGGTGTTCACATTAAATCGATGGGATTATTTCAAGAGTTTTGCTACATTCTTTGAAGACGTTAAACCATCTTTCCTGGTAAAAAATGAGCAATATGCTGGGTTAAACATTGGCATGCCAGTACGCAATAAGGGGCGATTAACCACCGATATTAAATATGCTTATTTGAACAACGAATATTATCAAACCGATAATTTTTCGTCTATTGATACTGCTGATCAAACTAAGGTGAAAGTATATACTGCCGGAATTACTTACGAGCGCAGTACATTAAATCGTAAGCAATATGCCAGCGAAGGCACCTATTTGTCTTTACGTGGCCGTTACGTTCAAGGCGACGAAGAATCGGTGCCTGGCTCAACAGCACCTGAAGCCGATGCGCGGTTGGTAAGGATTTTCAAGACCCAACACACCTGGTTACAGTTTAAGTTTGAATACAGCAATTATTTTAAACGCCTTGGCAAAGTAGAGTTTGGATTCCACACTGAAGGGGTATACTCCACGCAACCTTTTTTCAGCAATTATTCTGCCTCTATTTTGGCCGCACCCGCCTTTCAGCCTATTCCAGAAAGCAAAACATTGTTTCAAGAACAATTTAGGGCGCATAAATATGCTGCTGGTGGGTTAAGAACCGTTTACAATTTCAAGAAAAACTTCGATGTTCGTTTGGAGGGATATGTTTTTCAACCTGCCAATACAATTGTTAGAGGAGACTCTGATTTCAAAGCCTATTACGGGGTAGAGTTTGAACAACGTTACTACATTGGTACATTGGCTACGGTATACCACAGCCCATTAGGGCCTTTAAGTCTTAGTTTAAATTATTACGACTTTAACAAAGAGGATCCTTACAGCTTTCTTATTCATTTCGGGTATATTTTATTCAACAAAAAAGCACTTGATTAAACAAAAAAAGCCACTCGTTAACGAATGGCTTTTTGATGTAATATGTTTGATGCTACTATGCTTGTGCTGTTGGTCCTCCAAAACTTAATGGGTAAGCACCGCCAGCTCCAGGCAACTCAGTATCGGCAATGGTGCCATGAGCAGCTTCATATTTCGAAATATTATCTGCTAGTGCTTTCATTAATCGTTTGGCATGTTGAGGTGTTAAAACAATCCTCGACTTCACCTTTGCCTTAGGCACGCCAGGCATAATGCGAATAAAGTCAGCTACGAATTCGGAATTAGAATGGGTAATCACTGCCAGGTTGGAATAAATTCCTTCGGCAACGTCTTCCGTTAGTTCAATGTTTAATTGGTTGGAATTGTTATTTTCTTCTTCCATAATTATTGGTTAAAAAAAAAGCCCCTTGAATGTTCAAGGGGCTTTTTGTTAGTCTTCGATTTCAACTTTTTCAAGCTCTTTAGCTTCCAGCAACGCATCGTATTCTTCTTGCGATCCTACCACAAGCTTGTCGTATTCTCTGATACCGGTTCCAGCCGGAATTAAGTGTCCTACAATAACGTTCTCTTTCAATCCTAGTAGAGCATCAACCTTACCACTTACAGCGGCTTCGTTCAATACTTTAGTCGTTTCCTGGAATGAAGCTGCTGAGATAAAGCTATCGGTTTGCAGCGATGCTCTGGTAATACCTTGAAGCATCGGTCTTGATGTTGCCGCAACGGCTTCTCTCGACTCTACCGGTGTTTTATCTTTACGCTTTAGAACAGAGTTCTCATCACGTAGTTTTCTTGCACTGATGATCTGTCCTGCTTTCAAGTTTTCTGAATCACCTGGTTCAACCACTACCTTCATGCCGAAAATCTCATCGTTTTCAGTCATAAAGTCAACCTTGTTCACTCCTTGTTTTTCGAGGAACTTAGTGTCTCCTGGGTCTTCAATTTCAACCTTACGCATCATCTGGCGAACAATCACTTCAAAGTGCTTGTCGTTGATTTTCACCCCTTGCAAACGATATACTTCTTGAATCTCATTTACAAGGTATTCCTGTACCTTAGTTGGTCCTTGAATTGCAAGGATATCAGCTGGCGTAATTGCACCATCGGTTAATGGTTGACCCGCTTTCACGTAATCGTTTTCCTGTACCAGAATATGCTTCGATAATGAAGCAAGGTATTTCTTTGTTTGGCCAGTTTTCGATTCTACAATGACCTCACGGTTACCACGCTTGATTTTTCCGAATGAAACAATTCCATCAATTTCGGTTACTACCGCTGGGTTAGATGGGTTACGTGCTTCAAACAGCTCGGTTACCCTTGGCAGACCACCAGTAATATCACCTGATTTACCTGCAACCCTTGGGATTTTCACCAAAATACTACCAGGCTCAATGGCGTCGCCTTCATTTACAACAATGTGTGCGCCCACAGGAATGTTGAAGTTACGTAGTTCTTCTTTCTTCGAGTTGATGATTTTAATCGCAGGGTTTTTCTTCTTGTCCCTACTTTCAATAATCACCTTCTCCTTAAATCCTGTTTGCTCATCCACTTCTTCACGGAAAGTAATGCCTTCTTCAATGTTCTCAAATGCCAACTTCCCTTTTTCATCCGATAAGATCACAGCGTTGTATGGATCCCAGCTACAAATCAAATCATTCTTCTTGACTTTAGCATTGTTCTTCATAAACAAGTGTGCACCGTAAGGGATGTTATTGGTGGTCAATACAATTCCGGTATTCTTATCAATGATTTTCATCTCTGCCGAACGACCAATCACTACTTCTACTTTCTCTCCTTCATCGTTCACCTTAGTTACAGTTCTCAACTCATCGATTTCGAGTTTACCTTCGTATTTAGCTCTAATGTCTGATTCATCAGCAATGTTAGATGCAGTACCACCCACGTGGAATGTTCTCAATGTAAGCTGAGTACCTGGTTCCCCAATCGATTGAGCAGCAATTACACCTACTGCCTCACCTTTTTGAACCATTCGGCCTGATGCTAAGCTTCTACCATAACACTTGGCACAAACACCACGCTTCATTTCACAGGTCAATACCGATCTGATTTCCACTTCTTCTACCGGAGATTCTTCGATGGTAGCAGCTACTTCTTCGGTAATCTCTTCCCCTGAGCTAATGATCAAGTCACCTGTTTGCGGGTGATAGATATCGTGCACAGTGGTTCTACCCAAGATTCGGTCGTACAATGATTCAACTACATCTTCATTTTTCTTCAACGCTGTTGCTACCAATCCTCTAAGGGTACCACAGTCTTGATCAGTGATGATCACATCTTGTGCTACATCAACCAAACGACGTGTAAGGTAACCAGCATCTGCCGTTTTAAGGGCGGTATCTGCCAAACCTTTACGAGCACCGTGAGTAGAGATAAAGTATTCCAAAATTGTCAGTCCTTCTTTAAAGTTCGACAAAATTGGGTTTTCAATAATCTCTTGTGTCGAAGCACCTGATTTTTGCGGCTTGGCCATCAGTCCCCTCATTCCAGATAGCTGACGAATTTGTTCTTTCGATCCCCTCGCTCCAGAGTCAAACATCATGTAAATAGAGTTGAATCCCTGGTTATCGTTTTTCAAGCGGTTCATCAAGGTATGTGTTAACCTTGAGTTGGTATGCGTCCAAATATCAATAATCTGGTTGTAACGTTCGTTGTTGGTAATCAATCCCATGTTATAGTTCATCATTACCTCATCTACCTTGCTACCTGCTTCTTGTACCATGGTTTCTTTTTCTTCTGGAATGATTACATCTTCCAGGTTAAAAGACAATCCACCTTTGAATGCATGGTAGTAGCCCAGGTGCTTGATATCATCAAGGAACTGCGCTGTACGGGCAATTCCTGTTTTCTTCATAATGTCACCAATGATGTCTCGCAATGCTTTCTTGGTCAACAATGCATTGATGTAACCCATTTCTTCAGGAACGAACTCATTAAAGATCACCTTACCAGCTGTGGTTTCAATGATCTCATGCTTCACCTCATCGCCATCTTTTACTTCAATACGTACTTTGATGTACGCGTGCAAGTCGAGTTCTTTTTCGTTGTAAGCGATGGTTACTTCTTCTGCTGAGTAGAAGGTCATGCCTTCCCCTTTAACAGTGATGTTGTCGTCGCTTCTACGTCCTTTGGTAATGTAGTACAATCCTAATACCATATCCTGAGAAGGTACAGCAATTGGAGCACCGTTGGCCGGGTTAAGAATGTTGTGCGATGCCAACATTAATAGTTGCGCTTCCAAAATTGCGGCATTGCCCAATGGAACGTGTACCGCCATTTGGTCACCATCAAAATCCGCGTTGAATGCAGTACATACCAGCGGGTGTAGCTGAATCGCTTTACCTTCAATTAACTTAGGTTGAAACGATTGAATACCCAAACGGTGCAATGTTGGTGCACGGTTAAGTAGTACCGGATGTCCTTTCAATACGTTTTCAAGAATATCCCAAACTACAGGCTCTTTTTTATCTACAATTTTCTTGGCCGATTTTACTGTTTTTACGATTCCCCTTTCAATCATCTTGCGGATGATGAATGGCTTAAACAGCTCTGCTGCCATGCCTTTAGGCAATCCACATTCGTGCAGCTTTAATTCAGGACCAACAACAATTACCGAACGTGCAGAATAATCAACCCTCTTACCCAATAGGTTTTGACGGAAACGCCCTTGCTTACCTTTCAAGCTATCGCTGAGTGATTTTAACGGACGGTTTGATTCTGTTTTAACGGCACTTGCTTTTCTTGAGTTATCGAACAGTGAGTCAACTGCTTCTTGCAACATCCTTTTCTCGTTTCTCAAAATCACCTCTGGTGCTTTGATCTCAATCAATCGCTTCAATCGGTTGTTACGAATAATAACTCTTCTGTATAAATCGTTCAAATCGGAAGTAGCAAATCGGCCACCATCTAACGGCACCAACGGACGCAATTCGGGTGGGATAACAGGTACCACCTTAATAATCATCCATTCGGGATTGTTTTCAATACGGCCGGTAGAACCTCTAAAGGCCTCTACTACTTGCAAACGTTTTAATGCTTCATTCTTTCTTTGTTGCGACGTTTCCGTGTTGGCTTTATGACGCAATTCGTAAGAAAGAGTATCCAAATCCAATCGTCGCAATAAATCGTGCAACGCATCGGCTCCCATTCGAGCTACGAATTTGTTTGGATCGGTATCATCGAGGTATTGGTTTTCCTTGGGTAGGGTATCCAATATATCGAGGTATTCTTCTTCTGTTAGGAATTCGAGGTACTGTAATGGTTCGCCTTCTTTATTGGTAGCAATACCTGGTTGAATTACAGCATATCGTTCGTAATAAATAATTTGATCCAATTTCTTGGTAGGCAACCCTAACAAGTAACCAATTTTGTTGGGAAGCGATTTGAAGTACCAGATGTGTGCTACAGGCACTACCAAAGAAATGTGTCCCATGCGCTCTCTTCGAACTTTCTTCTCTGTTACTTCAACACCACATCGATCACAAACAATTCCTTTGTATCTTATTCTTTTGTATTTACCACAATGGCATTCCCAATCTTTTACCGGGCCAAAAATTCGCTCACAAAACAATCCGTCACGCTCCGGCTTATAGGTTCTATAGTTAATGGTTTCTGGCTTTAAAACTTCACCTGATGAACGTTCAAGGATCATTTCGGGAGAAGCCAAACTGATGGTAATTTTCTGGAAGTTACTTTGTTGTTTGTTGTCTCTTTTTCTAAAAGCCATAACTCTTTATATTGAGTGGTTGAAAATTTCCTTTATTTATTTAACCGCTGTGACCGTAGCCACAGCGGTTAATTTTAGTCTAATGTGATGTTCAATCCTAATCCCTTCAATTCATGAAGCAATACGTTGAACGATTCCGGAATACCCGGTGTAGGTAGGTTTTCACCTTTAACGATTGCTTCGTAAGCTTTCGCTCTACCTACTACATCATCCGACTTCACGGTAAGGATTTCTTGTAGGATGTTGGCTGCACCAAATGCCTCCAGTGCCCATACTTCCATTTCACCAAAACGCTGTCCACCAAACTGGGCTTTACCACCAAGTGGCTGTTGCGTAATTAATGAGTATGGTCCAATTGAACGGGCGTGCATCTTATCGTCTACCATGTGTGCCAGTTTCAGCATGTAGATCACACCTACGGTAGCTGGCTGGTCAAAACGCTCTCCGGTTCCACCATCAAACAAGTAGGTTTTACCATAGTTTGGCACACCTGCTTCAGCTGTGTATCTATCAATGTCTGCCAACGAAGCACCATCGAAAATTGGGGTCGAGAATTTAAGTCCAAGCTCTAATCCTGCCCAACCCAATACTGTTTCGTAAATCTGGCCAAGGTTCATCCTTGAAGGTACACCCAATGGATTCAGTACAATGTCAACTGGTGTTCCATCTTCAAGGAATGGCATGTCTTCCTGACGAACGATACGTGCAACAATACCTTTGTTACCGTGACGTCCTGCCATTTTATCACCTACTTTAAGCTTACGCTTCTTAGCGATGTAAACTTTTGCTAATTGTACAATACCAGCAGGCAATTCATCTCCTACAGATACCTGGAATTTTTGTCGCTTGTATGCGCCAACAATATCGTTGAGCTTAATGTTGTAGTTGTGCAACAAACGCTCAATCAATTCATTGATGCCTTTATCGGTAGTCCATTTAGAAGGATTGATGTCAGCAAAGTCGATGTTTTGCAACACCTTCTTACTGAATTTCACTCCTTTTTTAATGACTTCTTCTTTAAAGTGCGTGGTAACTCCCTGGCAAGTTTTACCTTCTACCAGTTGTAACAATTTAGTTACCAATACATCTTTCAATGCAGCCAATTCGCCTTCGTAATCTTTTTCGATTTTTTCTAGCAATGGCTTATCCTGTGCTTTCGACTTTCTGTCTTTAAAAGCTCTTGAGAATAACTTCTTGTTAATGACCACACCGCTTACTGATGGGGGCACTTTCAACGAAGCATCTTTTACATCACCGGCTTTATCACCGAAGATTGCTCTCAATAACTTCTCTTCTGGAGAAGGATCGGTTTCTCCTTTAGGAGTAATTTTACCGATAAGGATATCACCTTCTTTTACTTCAGCACCAACACGAATCAACCCATTCTCATCCAAATCTTTGGTCGCTTCTTCACTTACATTCGGGATGTCGGGAGTAAGCTCTTCCAGGCCACGCTTGGTGTCACGTACTTCCAGTGAATATTCGTCGATATGAATAGAGGTAAAGATGTCGTCTTTCACCACTTTCTCAGAGATTACAATCGCATCCTCAAAGTTGTATCCTTTCCAGGGCATAAATGCCACTTTCAAGTTTCTTCCCAATGCCAATTCACCATCTTGTGTAGCATATCCTTCACAAAGCACCTGGCCTTTCGATACTTTTTCACCTTTCTTAACGATAGGCTTCAAGTTGATGGAAGTACCCTGGTTGGTTTTTTGGAATTTTATTAAGCGATATGTTTTAATATCACCCTGGAAGTCAACTATTTTATCGCTATCCGATTGCTTGTACTTGATTACAATCTCGTTGGCATCTACGTATTCTACTACACCATCTTTCTCAGCGTTGATCAATACACGCGAGTCTCTGGCTACGCGGCCTTCTAAACCTGTTCCTACAATAGGAGATTCAGGTCTCAACAATGGCACTGCCTGACGCTGCATGTTTGATCCCATCAAGGCACGGTTGGCATCATCATGCTCCAGGAATGGAATAAGTGATGCTGCGATTGATGCAATCTGGTTTGGCGCAACGTCCATCAGGTTCAACTCTTCCGGGTCTACTACCGGGAAGTCGCCCTCAAAACGAGCTTTTACTTTATCTGTTTGGAATTTACCTTTTTCGTCGATAGAAGCATTTGCTTGCGCAATTACCATGTTATCTTCTTCTTCTGCACTGAGGTAAATTACTTCGCTTTTCAGGTCTACTTTCCCTACTTCTACCTTACGGTATGGTGTTTCGATAAAGCCTAAGCGATTTACTTTTGCGTATACACACAGTGAAGAAATCAAACCAATGTTTGGTCCTTCTGGTGTTTCAATGGTACATAAACGACCATAGTGTGTGTAGTGAACGTCACGCACCTCAAACCCTGCTCTTTCACGAGAAAGACCTCCAGGCCCTAAGGCAGACATTCTTCGTTTGTGCGTAATTTCAGCCAACGGATTGGTTTGATCCATGAACTGAGAAAGTTGGTTGGTACCAAAGAACGAGTTGATCACTGATGACAAGGTCTTGGCATTGATCAAATCGGTTGGAGTAAACACCTCATTATCACGTACGTTCATTCGCTCGCGAATGGTTCTTGCCATCCTTGCTAAACCTACGCCAAATTGGCTATACAATTGCTCTCCAACTGTTCTTACCCTTCTGTTACTTAAGTGATCAATATCATCCACATCAGCTTTCGAGTTGATCAACTCAATCAAGTATTTGATGATTAGGATAATGTCGCCCTTAGTAAGGGTTTTGGTATCTTCTGTAACATCCAATCCCAATTTTTTGTTCAATCGATAACGTCCTACCTCACCCAGGTCGTAACGGGTTTCTGAGAAGAACAGTTTATCAATGACTCCACGAGCCGTTTCCATGTCGGGTGGTTCGGCATTTCTCAACTGGCGATAGATGTGCTCAATCGCTTCTTTTTCTGAGTTGGAGGTATCTTTTTGTAAGGTATTGTAAATGATCGTGAAATCAGCGGTGTTCAAATCTTCACGGTGAAGAATGATGGTTTTGGCACCTGATTCAATGATCGCTTCCATGTGTTCTTCTTCAAGAATTGTTTCACGATCAATGATCACTTCATTACGTTCGATAGAAACCACTTCACCAGTATCTTCATCTACGAAATCTTCAATCCAAGATTTCAATACCCTGGCAGCTAGTTTTCTACCCAACACTTTTTTCAATCCGCTTTTCGAAACTTTTACTTCATCAGCCAGATTGAATATTTCAAGAATGTCTTTGTCTCCTTCAAACCCTATTGCACGCAACAAGGTAGTTACAGGTAACTTCTTCTTACGATCGATGTAGGCATACATTACCGAGTTGATGTCGGTAGCAAATTCGATCCAGGAACCTTTAAAAGGAATTACTCTAGCCGAGTACAATTTGGTTCCGTTGGCGTGTCTGCTTTGTCCAAAGAATACACCAGGAGAACGGTGCAATTGAGAAACAATCACCCTTTCAGCGCCATTGATCACAAATGATCCTTTTGGCGTCATGTAAGGAATGGTTCCCAGGTACACGTCTTGCACGATGGTTTCGAAGTCTTCGTGCTCAGGATCGGTACAATACAGTTTTAATTTTGCTTTTAAAGGCACACTGTAGGTCAATCCTCTTTCAATGCATTCTTCGATGGTGTATCGTGGGGGATCAATGAAATAGTCCAAAAATTCCAATACAAATTGGTTTCTTGTATCGGTAATAGGAAAATTCTCACTGAATACTTTGTAGAGTCCCTCTTGTTTCCTGTTTTCAGGGGTTGTTTCTAGTTGAAAGAATTCCATGAAGGATTTCAACTGAATTTCCAGGAAATCGGGGTAATCGTATAGTGCTTTACTTTCTGCGAAATCTTTCCGCTCTAATTTATTTGAAGTTGCCAAGGTCGTTGGGTATTAAAGGTGGAAACTAAAGACTAATTAATAAAGTACTAAAATGCCAAAAGGGTTTAGGCACAATACCTTGCGGTATGGCCTAAACCTTGACATTTAAAATGATAATCCTTATTTAATCTCAACTTCTGCTCCTGCTTCTTCCAATTGTGATTTAAGGGCTTCTGCTTCATCTTTAGCAATGCCTTCTTTCAATGGTTTTGGAGCTCCATCTACCAATTCTTTAGCTTCTTTAAGTCCCAAACCGGTCAATTCTTTCACTAGCTTCACAACAGCTAATTTAGATCCTCCGGCTGCTTTAAGAATTACGTCGAATTCGGTTTGCTCATCGCCACCAGCTTCTCCACCGCCACCAGCAGCAGGACCAGCAACAGCTACTGCAGCTGCAGCAGGCTCGATACCGTATTCATCTTTTAGAATTGCAGCTAGTTCGTTTACATCCTTAACTGAAAGGTTTACTAGCTCTTCTGCTAACGTTTTTAAATCTGCCATTTTTATTTGTTTTTGAAAAAGTTCGTTACTTGATTTTAAGTTATTTGTTTGTTACTCTCTTTCCGAAAGTGCTTTTACTAAACCAGAGATTGTGCTACCACCTGACTGTAATGCTGAAACAACATTCTTCGCAGGAGATTGAAGCAAGGCAACAATTTCTGCAAGCAGTTCATCTTTCGATTTGATTGCAACGAGTGCGTCTATTTGATCGTCACCGATGTAGGCCATTTCTTCTACATATGCTCCTTTAAGAACAGGCTTATCGTGCTTCTTTCTAAAGTTTTTAATCACTTTAGCAGGAGCATTGCCCGCTTCTGAGAACATAATTGAAGTAGGACCTTTTAAAAGATCGTAGAATTCAGAGAAATCTTTTCCTTCTACTTTCTCCATTGCTTTTTTAAGCAAGGTGTTTTTAACTACTGCTAAAGACACTTCGCTTTTGAAGCAATTTCTTCTGAGCGTATTGGTATTTTCTACCGTAAGCTCTGAAGTATCGGCAAGGTAAAAGACATTTGCGTCGCTCAATTGTTCAGCCAACGCATTGATCGCATTATTTTTTTCTTCCTTGTTCATATTATTCAGGAATTTAATCCGTCAGACTATGCCGATACTGACTTTGGTTCTACTTTAATGCTTGGACTCATCGTGCTCGACATGTGGATGCTTTTAATGTAAGCTCCTTTTGCCGAGGAAGGCTTCAGTTTTAGCAACGTTTGAAGCAATTCATTTGCATTGTCTGCAATTTTATCGCTTTCGAATGATGCTTTTCCTACTGAGGTGTGAATGATTCCGTATTTATCCACTTTAAAGTCGATTTTACCGGCCTTCACTTCCTTCACCGCTTTGCCAATGTCCATAGTTACCGTACCTGTTTTCGGGTTAGGCATTAATCCTCTAGGGCCTAAAATACGTCCTAAAGCACCAACTTTACCCATTACAGAAGGCATGGTAATGATGACATCAACATCGGTCCAACCACCTTTAATTTTCTCGACGTACTCATCCAGTCCAACATGGTCTGCGCCTGCTTCTTTTGCTTCGGCCTCCTTATCGGGAGTACAAAGCACCAAAACATTCACATCTTTACCAATACCATGCGGGAGAGATACAGTACCTCTAACCATTTGGTTAGCTTTCCGTGGGTCTACCCCAAGATTAACGCTTAGATCAACCGATGCATCAAAGTTAGAAGTTGAAATTTCCTTCAAAATTTGAGCGGCTTCGGTTAAAGAGTAAGCTTTATCCCGGTCGTATTTGGAAAGCGCTTCTTTTTTCTTTTTAGTCAATTTTGCCATTGCTAGAATCATTTAGAAGGGAGCTTTCCCCTTTACGTTTATACCCATACTTCTAGCCGTTCCGGCTACCATTTTCATTGCAGATTCTACAGTGAAGCAATTTAAATCAGGCATTTTATCTTCGGCTATCACTTTCACCTGATCCCAGGTTACTGAACCAACTTTCAAACGGTTGGATTCAGCGGATCCTGATTTAAGTTTTGCCGCCTCTTTCAATTGTACTGCCGCTGGAGGAGTTTTGATAACAAATTCAAATGATTTGTCGCCAAAAACTGTAATTACAACGGGCAATACTTTTCCTGCTCTATCCTGAGTTCTTGCATTAAATTGCTTGCAGAAGTCCATAATATTCACACCCTTAGCACCCAATGCAGGGCCCACCGGGGGTGAAGGATTAGCTCCGCCACCTCTAATCTGCAACTTGATTAATCCAGCTACTTCTTTTGCCATTTTGTTTGTGTTTATAGTATTAAGCGGTTACACAAAGGGAAGCTTGTAAAACAAGGTGTACCTACTTAATGTTTGCTTAACTTTCTTTTTCTACTTGCATATAGCTTAGTTCCAATGGCGTTTTTCTTCCGAAAATTTTCACCATTACTTTCAGCTTTTTCTTCTCTTCATTGATTTCTTCAATGATTCCATTGAAGTTATTGAATGGGCCATCGATTACTTTCACCGACTCACCAACAACAAATGGAATGTTCAACTCCTCATCACTTTCAGCAAGTTCGTCTACTTTTCCTAATATTCTGTTTACTTCATTTGTTCTTAAAGGAAGTGGCTCACCTCCTTTTTTAGCACCAAGGAAGCCTATTACATTTGTAATGTTTTTGATAACGTGTGGTACTTCACCTACTAAGCAGGCTTCAATCAAAACATACCCCGGATAAAAGTTTCTTTCCTTACTTACTTTTTTTCCGTTTCTGATTTGGTATACTTTTTCGGTAGGGATCAGCACCTGGGAAACATAATCTGAAAGACCGAGATGGCTAATTTCATGCTCGATGTATTCTTTCACCTTTTTTTCCTTACCACTTACCGCACGAACTACGTACCACTTCCTAACTATATCCTGGCTCATTGTATAAGTCTTTTCCTAAAATTGAAACTATTCGAAGAAGCTATAGAAATATCCTAATACTCCTTTCCACCATGAATCACTGTTGATGCCAAAAAAGAAATCCATGAGGAAGATGGATAATGCAATGATGACTGATGCCACCAAAACAACTACTGAACTGCTTTGCAATTCACCCCATGTTGGCCAAGAAACCTTGTGTACCAACTCATGAACAGTCTCTTCAATGTATGTTACGATATTTGCCACTTTATCTTTTTTTAGCACGGGTGGAGAGACTCGAACTCCCAGCCAACGGTTTTGGAGACCGCTACTCTACCAATTGAGCTACACCCGTATATTATATGACAGGTAAAGGTTTCTGTTCCCAGAAACCCTTACCTTATCACTTTTATTTTAAAGAACGAGCCTTACTCGATGATCTGAGTAACCTGACCTGCACCTACGGTACGGCCACCTTCACGAATTGCAAAACGCAATCCTTGATCCATCGCTACTGGTACAATCAAGTGTACTTCGATGGTTACGTTATCACCAGGCATTACCATCTCTCTTCCTTGTTCCAAAATAATTTCTCCAGTTACATCAGTAGTTCTGAAGTAGAATTGAGGACGGTATTTGTTGTGGAATGGAGTGTGACGTCCACCTTCTTCTTTCTTCAACACGTAAATTTCAGCTTTGAATTTAGTGTGAGGAGTAATAGAACCAGGCTTGGCAATTACCATTCCTCTTTTGATATCGGTTTTTTCAATACCTCTTAACAAAAGACCTACGTTATCACCAGCTTCTCCACGATCCAAAATCTTACGGAACATTTCAACACCAGTAACAGTAGAAGTCAATTTCTCTTCTTGCATTCCAAGGATGTCAACAGCATCGCCAGTGTTTACAACACCAGTTTCGATACGACCAGTAGCAACAGTACCACGACCAGTAATCGAGAATACATCTTCTACAGACATCAAGAAATCTTTTTCAACATCTCTAGGTGGAATTTCAATCCAGTTATCTACTGCATCCATCAATTCAGTTACAGTAGCAACCCACTTGTCTTCACCATTCAAAGCACCTAAAGCAGAACCAGCTACGATAGGAGTGTTGTCGCCATCATAATCGTAAAAGCTTAATAGCTCTCTGATTTCCATCTCAACCAATTCCAACAACTCTTCATCATCAACCATATCAACTTTGTTCATGAAAACAACCATTCTAGGTACACCAACCTGACGACCTAAAAGGATGTGCTCACGAGTTTGTGGCATAGGACCATCGGTAGAAGCAACTACCAAAATGGCGCCGTCCATTTGTGCAGCACCAGTAACCATGTTCTTTACATAGTCAGCGTGACCAGGACAGTCAACGTGTGCATAGTGACGATTTGATGTTTCGTACTCAACGTGTGAAGTGTTGATGGTGATACCACGCTCTTTTTCTTCAGGAGCATTATCAATTGCATCAAATTCCATCTTCTCTGCTGTACCAGCATTAGCTAAAACGGTGGTAATGGCAGCAGTTAAAGTAGTTTTACCGTGGTCTACGTGACCGATAGTTCCAATGTTTACGTGTGGCTTGGAACGATCGAAAGTTTCTTTAGCCATGATTCCTTATTGTTTAGTTATAGTTTACTTATTTATTTTATTACTTAAAGTTCTTTTCAAAACTAGAGCCAATGATGGGATTTGAACCCATGACCTCTTCCTTACCAAGGAAGTGCTCTACCCCTGAGCTACATCGGCTTTCTCAAAGGTAAATAAGAGCGGGAGACGAGACTCGAACCCGCGACCCTCAGCTTGGAAGGCTGATGCTCTACCAACTGAGCTACTCCCGCCTATTCCTTTTAACATGTGGGGAGAGCAGGATTCGAACCTACGAAGCCTATGGCAACAGATTTACAGTCTGTCCTCGTTGACCGCTTGAGTATCTCCCCAAATAATTTACACTTTGAGCCGGTGGAGGGGCTCGAACCCCCGACCTGCTGATTACAAATCAGCTGCTCTAGCCAACTGAGCTACACCGGCAGTGTTTTCAATACTTTCAGAACGATTTTAACTGCCTTTATATAAAACAAAAGCAGACCTTCTCTCAAAAAGGTCTGCAAATGTATAAAACATTTAAGTTTATGCAAAAAATATTTCTCTTTTTTTCTAAGCTATTTCAACGATTAAAGTTTGTTGATGATGAAAGTAAATTGACATCGGTTTTTATTGTACACTTTTCATTTTACCCTTATATCTTTTCACTTGTTTTCGCAATGCTTCCACAGCGCTATCGGTGGCTTCTTCAAAAGATTTGCATTGCTTTTTAGCAAAAAGCTCTTTTCCGGGTATGGAAAGTTTTATCTCAGCAACCTTATTTTCCATTTTCTGGCTTTTATCCAACCTTAGGTATACTTCCCCATCAATGATATGATCAAAAAACAAGTCGAGTTTATTGACTTTGGTTTGAATAAAGTCTACTAATTTTTTGTCTGCATCGAAGTGGATTGATTGAACTTTAACTTGCATAATAATTCCTCCATTTTTTAGCCCTTGGGATGGGCTTGTTTATGAATGTTCTTTAATTTTTCTATGGTATTGTGGGTATAAACCTGTGTAGCGGACAGGTTAGCGTGCCCTAGAATCTCTTTGATTGAATTGAGATCGGCACCGTTGTTCAGCATATGTGTGGCAAAAGTGTGTCTTAACACGTGGGGGCTTTTTTTGCTGATTGTGGTTACCTTACTAAGATAATTATTTACCAATTGATAAACAAATTTAGGATAGAGCTTTTTACCTGCGTTGGTAACTAGCAAAAACTCCTCGTTATACTCATTTAAATCCTTGCTTTTCAAATGGATATATGTTTTAATGAGGTCAACTATATGATTAGAAACGGGAATAATGCGCTCTTTATTTCTTTTCCCCAATACTTTTATGGTTGACTTGTAGAAATCTACATTGATGGTTTCCAAATTGATCAATTCCGACAATCTAATTCCAGTGGCATAGAAGAGCTCTAAGATGAGTTTATCGCGTAGTCCCACGAAACCATCTTCAAATTCTACTGTATTGAACAGCATTTCCATCTTGCTTTCTTCTACAAATACGGGGAGTCGTTTGGATACTTTGGGCGCAATTACTTTTTGCATTGGATTGTGTTGTACTAATCCTTCGCGCTTTAAGAATTTGAACCAGGTTTTTAATGTTGAAATTTTCCTGTTAATGGAACGGGTAGACAATCCTTTTTCCATCAGGTGAACCGTCCAGGAGCGCACTAACTGATGATCGATGTCGTTCACATCGTTGGTATCGTAGTGTTCGAGCGTATAATCCAGGAATTGCCTGAGGTCGGTTTGATAGGAGTTGATGGTGTGCGCAGAGTATCTTTTTTCGTATTGGAGGTATTCAATAAACTTTTCCTGCGGCATAAAATAAAATTAGGGAGAAAAACTTAGTTTAACAACCAGTTCCTCTCCCTAATAATAAGGAATATTTTGAAAGGCTTAACCTTCTTGCTCTAGCTTAATCTTCTCTCTGTACTGCGCTTTCAGCAATCTTTCTCTATTCTTTACTGAAGGCTTAACAAAGTGTTGTCTAGCTCTAAGCTCTTTGATAACGCCTGTTCTTTCAAATTTCTTTTTGAACTTCTTCAAGGCTCTATCAATGCTCTCGCCTTCTTTTACAGGGATAATGATCATCTTTATCTTCTTTTAATTCTAAATGGACGGCAAAGGTAGTAATAAATTGAAATTGCGCAAAATTACCTTAAAATATTTCTAGCAATCACCAGTTTTTGGATTTCAGAGGTTCCTTCGCCAATGGTGCACAGCTTGGAGTCGCGGTAAAACTTCTCTACCGGGAACTCTTTGGTGTAACCGTATCCTCCAAATATTTGTACTGCCTCTGTAGATACCCTCACCCCTACTTCTGAGGCGTAGTATTTAGCAATGGCAGATTCTTTGGTCATCTTCTTGCCTTTGTTCTTCAAATCTGCTGCATGGTATAACAACAGTTCAGCTGCTTCAATCTCGGTGGCCATATCGGCCAACTTAAAGGAAATTCCCTGGAAGGCCGAAATAGGCTTACCAAACTGGTGTCTTTCTTTCGAATACTTGATGGATGCATCTAAGGCTCCTTTGGCAATGCCCAGGCCTAACGCACCAATGGATATTCTTCCACCATCCAATACTTTCATGGCTTGTACAAACCCCTCACCTACCTGGCTTTCTCCTCCAACAATATTGTCTTTATGTACTCTACAGTTATCGAAGATCAGCTCAGTGGTTTCCGATGCACGCATGCCTAACTTGTCTTCTTTTTTACCGGCTGAAAAGCCCGGTGTTCCTTTTTCAACGATAAAGGCAGTCATTCCATGAGAGTCTCCTTTTTCGCCTGTTCTTACAATCACTACAGCTACATCACCTGATTTGCCATGTGTGATGAAGTTTTTCGAGCCATTTAATACCCAATGGTCGCCATCTTGAACAGCTGTGGTCATCATGCCTCCAGCATCGGAACCAGTATTGGTTTCGGTTAAGCCCCATGCACCAATCCATTCTGCTGTAGCTAGCTTAGGTAAGTATTTCTTTTTTTGCTCTTCGGTTCCTTGCGATAAGATATGTCCTGTACACAACGAGTTGTGTGCTGCGACCGATAGGCCTATTGACCCACATATTCTTCCTATTTCTGATATTACAGTAATGTATTCGAAATACCCCAGTCCCGATCCTCCATACTCTTGCGGTACCAAAACACCCATCAAGCCCAATTCTCCTAATTTCTTGAATACCTCTACAGGAAATTCCTGAGATTCATCCCATTCCATCATTTTAGGTCGAATTTCCTTGTCCCCAAAATCTCTAATCATTTGGGTGATCATCTGCTGATTTTCGTTTAATGCAAAGTCCATGGCTGCTGCTAATGGTTTAGGTTATTTAATAAGACACTAAATTAACGATATTGTTCGAGTACTGCTTTAGCTTTTCGCTTCCTCCCAATGCTTCCAACTCCACCAAAAAAGAAAAGCCACTTACTTCTGCTTGCTGCATTCTAATCAATTCTGCAGCTGCAGTAGCAGTTCCTCCTGTGGCCAGAAGATCGTCGTGTACCAGTACGTTCCACCCCGGCTGAATAGCTCCTTCATGCACTTCTACTTCAGCACTTCCATATTCCAGGTCGTAACTGTAGGATATCGTTTTATAGGGTAGCTTTCCTTTCTTCCTAACCGTGATGAAAGGAATGCCCATTTTAAGTGCTACAGGCATACCGAACAAAAAACCCCTACTTTCTACGCCAACGATGGCATCTACCTGTTGGTGTTCCAATCGTTTTACGAATTCATCCACAATGCTATTGGATAGCATTGGATCCTCCATGATGGGGGTAATGTCTTTAAATAGTATTCCTGGTTTTGGGAAATCCGGAACGTCTCTGATGGCCGCTCTAATCCGCTCTTCAATAGCCATTTACTCAATTGTTAAATAGGGTGCAAGTTTAAGATATAATTCTTCATTTATCAAGTCGGATTTTTTAATTTGCCCTAGTGTTTCGTAAGCGCCATGCACATCTCTAATGCTTGCTATAGAATTGGCTATATTCCAACTGATGTAAGGGTGTGCTTTTAAGTCATCTACCGTAGCAGTATTGATATTTATGCGTTGAATTAACGTTGTATCTACCACTAATTGGTGGTAGAATCCATCGATGACCTTCTGCTCCAACCCGTAAACTTCTGCCAGTTGTTGTTTTGCAATAAAACCTCCCAATTTATCGCGATACTTAACAATGCGTCGTGAAAACACCGGGCCAATGCCGTATAGCGTTTGAAGTTGTGTGGTATCCGCCTTGTTGAGTTCGATCGTTATTTTCTCCACCGGTTGGTATTCATTCCATTGCTTTTCGGCAGTGTCAATAGGAATATCGATGTATGGTGCTAAACGCTCATAGGTGGCTTCATCGATGGAATACATTTTTTGGAGGTCTTCTTTTTTTCGAAAGCTTCCTCCTTTTGCCTCGTAGTTGTGAATCATGGTTACCTGCCATTCTTTTAACCCTAACTGTTGCCACTTTTCTTTCGAAAGCCCATTTGGGTTGAAGTTAAAGTAGTTTACAGTAACTTCTTTTTCTTCTTTCAACGGTGGCAGCATTCCTGCTTCTGCATATCCTTCAGGAATTTCAGTGTTTGCTGCTGCTTCTTGCGCTGCTATAAATTCTTTGATTTCTTTTTCGTAGGCCGAAAAGTCTATTACTTCAGGCGTAGCAAAGTGATGATCGATGTTGATGTATACGGTAAGTCCAACGATGATGGTGAGGAGTACGAATACTCCATTTCGCTCACGCCTATTGAAGGTGAAATAGTCTTTAACCCGATTGGTTTTCATTTGGTATGTAGCCCAAAAGAGCCGTAGGGTGCTACGGCTCTTTTGGTGAAATAGTGGTTGTTTTTACTTGTATGCCTTGATCTCACCCGACTTGATACGACTCAAGTAAGATTTCAGATCGCGTCGTACTTCTCCCGACATCATCAATAGTCCAAAGATGTTGGGGAAACACATGGCAAATATCATTGCATCTGAGAAATCGGTCACACTTCCCAGGCTCATGGACGCGCCTAATACTACGAATCCACAGAACAATACTTTATAGCTAATGTCGGCTATTCTACTATCGCCAAACAAGAAGGTCCAGGCTTTCAATCCGTAGTACGACCACGATACCATGGTAGAAAATGCGAATAGCATTACGGCTACGGTAAGCACATATGGGAACCAGGTGATGACTGATGAGAATGCGGCTGAAGTAAGTTTGATGCCTGCTTCTGTACTGGTATCGCCAGTAAAGTTGTGGTATTCTCCTGTGATAACGATGACCAATGCAGTCATGGTACATACTACTACCGTATCGATGAATGGCTCAAGCAAGGCTACCAGCCCTTCTGATACGGGTTCGTTGGTTTTTACAGCAGAGTGAGCAATGGCCGCAGATCCGACACCTGCTTCATTGGAGAAGGCGGCTCGTTTAAATCCTTGAATCAGTACTCCAACAAATCCACCGGTGATGGCTGCAGGTGCAAATGCTCCGTTGAATATGGCTTTGAATGCAGCAGGTACTTCAGAAATGCTTCCAAAAATTACGATCAATGCTGCCAGCACATAAATACCACACATGGCTGGTACAATCTTATCTGTTACACGGGCGATACTTTTAATGCCTCCGATGATTACAATGGCTACTAATCCGGCCATGATTACACCAAACAACCATCCTTTGCCATACAAAAAGCTTTGCTCACCTCCAGTTACTTCAATGAGCTGTGTAGTGGCCTGGTTGATTTGGAACATGTTGCCTCCTCCAAATGAACCACCGATACACATTACTGCAAAAAATCCACCCAGGGCCAATCCGATGGTTTTCCAGGGGCCACCTCGTTTACCAAGTCCGCGGCTCAAGTAGTACATCGGACCACCAGAAATAGAACCGTCGTCGTTAATTTTCCTGTATTTCACCCCTAACGTACATTCTACGAACTTGGTTGACATTCCCAACAAACCGGCAATGATCATCCAAAAGGTAGCTCCAGGACCACCTATAGAGATGGCAATGGCTACTCCGGCAATGTTTCCTAAACCTACGGTCGCAGAAAGCGCTGCGGTGAGTGCCTGAAAGTGGGATACTTCCCCTTTATCATCGGGGTTGGTGTATTTCCCTCGTACAATATTGATGGAGTGTTTGAATCCACGAAAGTTGATGAAGCGCATGAAAAGGGTAAAGAACAAGGCGCCTGCCAATAGCCACACCAGGACAAAAGGAACAGAAAGCCCATCGTCGTTGGAGTAAATAGGAGCAAAAATCACACTACTCACTGCATCCGTTACCGGCTGCATTGCTTCATTAATTTTTACATCCAGTGTCTTTTCTGCTTCTTGTGCCATTGAAAATAATGGCAATAACAGCACAGCACTCAGCAATAAAATTCTTTTCATGAATCGGTGATTTTTGTCAGTTAAGTTTCAAAGATAGTAAGTTTTGGAATTTGAGCGAACTTAATTTCTTACCCGGTGTGCCTCTAACTGTTCGGTTAATAAGGCCAGCCCTTCTTCAAAGCTCCTTGGTTGGTAGTTCAAATCGGCCCTGGCTTTGTCTAATATAAACCCTGTACGGGGAGGTCTTTTTGCTGCCTGCCCTAATGTTTCCGACTTGATAGGTTTAACAATGGAAGCATCCAACTGGTAATAATTGGCCACTTTATGCACGAGTTCTAATATGCTCATGGTTTCTCCACCAGAAATATGATAGATGCCTGTAGCTCCTTTTTCAGCAATTGCAATGCAAGCCAACGCCAAATCTTCTGCGAGTGTAGGCGACCTAAACTGGTCGTCAACCACATTGATGGGTTCTCCTTTCTCCAATGCTCCTTTTGCCCACAACACCACATTAGAACGGCTCATGTTGTCTACAATACCATACACGATGATGGTACGCACAATGGTCCATTGCTGCAATGCACTGTTCTGCATCAATTGTTCTGCATCGTATTTCGACCATCCATAATAACTCAATGGTGCTGGTTGGTCGTCCTCACTATAGGGGCCATCTTCTCCATCAAAAACAAAGTCGGTAGACAGGTGGATGAGGTGGGTATTTTGCACTTTACACGCTTCAATCAAGTACTTTACTGCATCTACATTCAACGCTCTGCATTGTTCTTTTGCTGCTTCGCAAGCATCTACATTGGTCATGGCTGCCGTATTAATGACCACATCGGGTTGAAAGCGTTGCATGACAGTTTGTACTTCTTCTTTATTGGTAATATCGAGCTGAGCGTAGGTATATCCCGATTGCTGTAGCAGTCGGTTCTCTCCTTTTGAGGTGGCAATTAATGTTGTATTGGATGATGGAAGGAGTGCATACACTAGTTTTTGCCCCAAAAGGCCATTGGAACCGGTGATAAGAATTTTCCTTTGCATGCGATTTAATGGCTACCCAATCCTAAGAGTTCGTTGAGTTTATTGATTTGGCTGGGATCTCCCAACACAAAAAGCTTTGAATTTGGAACCACTTCCACGTCGGCAGAAGGGTTGATGATGTATTCTCCGTTGGCTGCTCTAAAGCCGATGATGTTGCAACCTGTTTGCTGCCTTGCATTGAGCTCGCCAATTGTTTTGTTCTTGAAATCTTCGGGAAGCTCGTTGAAGGAAATTTCTTCCAGGTTAATATCCGCACTTCCTTGAAAAGACATATGATCCAGGAACTCCACCACATCGGGAGTAACTACCAACGAAGCCATGTGCGATCCTCCTACTTTATCGGGCATGATAACATTGTCGGCTCCGGCAATCTTTAACTTTTTTACAGTAGGCGATTGCGATGCCCGGCTAATGATGGTAAGGTGTGGGTTGATTTCGCGTGCAGTAAGCACCACAAACAAGTTGTCTGAATCTTTGGGAAGTGTTGTAATCAATGCAGTTGCTCGCTTGATGCCTGCTTTCTTTAAGTTTTCATCCAGCGTTGCATCACCATCAAGGTATAAGAACCGTTTCTTTACACTCAACTCATGAATGATGCTTTCCTTTTGTTCAAGAATAACAAATGATTTGTTGTGAAAGGATAAATCGGCAACTGCCTGCCGTCCTACTCTACCATATCCACATATAATTACGTGGCCCGATATTTTTTCTACTTCTCTATGCAATTTGTATTCTTTGAAATATTTCTTGTATTCGCCCCCCACAAGGTAAGTAGTTATTGCAGTAATAGCATAAGCAAAAGTACCAAAACTTGTAATAATAAGAAAGGAGGTAAATATACGACCAAATTCAGATAAAGGGTGTACTTCGTTAAAACCAACAGTAGAAACAGTTAGGATGGTCATGTAAAAGGCTTCGGAAAGGGTATACCCTTCTACCAGCATAAAGCCAACAGTACCAATTAAGATAATTAATGCCAATAAGCTTATGGCATAATATACCTTCGAAAAGAGCCTAAAATTAAATAACACCGATTTCTACAGTTACAGTTCCCAGATTGTTTTTCTCTTGCTGCTAAATTTAAAGAATTCTTTGTTCTCCAACATAAATGCCATGACAAGATAAATGATCAACGGTGAGCCGAATGTAATGAAAGAAAGGTAAATGAATGCCAACCTGATTCTTTGAGATTTTATGCCCAATTTACCTCCCCACCATGAGCATACGCCAAAAGCCTGTCTTTCAAAAAAATCAAGAATCTGCTGGATCATACGATTAGTGTTTTAACAGAAAAATTCCAATGTTACAATTTAAACATTTTTTTCGAGAGCAATACTCGTTTTTCAATTCAATTAATGCTTGCGATTGAAAAGCGTTTTCTGCTCTTACTCCCAATTCACTCCATCGAGCAACAATATTGTTCTTTTCGGCAGCCAGTTGTTCTAGCAGGTGAATGGCTCGTTCACAATACTCATCCCTTCGCTTTTCTTTGCCATAAACGAATAAAAAGGGCACAATGGTGTTGATAATAATGTTTTCTATCGCTGCCCTTCCCAATTGTTTCAACTTGCGCTTCGAGGGTTTCCCAAAAGTGAAGTGCGTTTCCCAATAATCATTGGCTTCTACGTTAAATAAGTGAAAAAGGTTCTCTATATGGCTAATTTCCATGACTTGAGCAAACAAACCCGTTGAATTGTAAAGCAATTTTGCCAATTGTGCAATGCGTATTGTTGGGAAGTTGTTGGGACGTAAGCGCAAAAACTTCCAGGTACTTTTGTTGATGGGGGTGAGTTGGTATTTTTGTTGTAAAAATTGGTATTCCTTTGCCAGTCTAACGGGGTAGGCATCTTTGTGTTGATCGCTCAACATTCCTGCCTGACCAAATAACAATGCCTCCAGGCATAACAAGCTGTTTTTTTGCTTTTGGAGGTACTTGAGGGGCAACGCGGCAGCCAGCATTTCAAATTGATGGGCATTGATCTTGAACCCGAAATTCCTGGCCAGCACTCTATAAAACACCTCATTCCAGTCGCATTTCGTGGAGGCCAGCATGGCTGTAATTGTAGTTGTTTTTCGCTCCAATCGTTCAATGGTGAGTCGATCTAACCAACTGTTTACGATGAATCGACCGAGTTGCTCTACTTGTTGCTGGCAAGGTACCCAATGCTTGCTTCTCAGAAACTTTTTGTAGTTCGAATAGAGGCTCGAATCGATTCTTTTCTGAAGTTCCAATACTGGCAGTTGAGCTCCACTGTTGGTATATGCTTCTTCGTCGGCACTGTATACCACATGCAAAATCACATTGTTGTAAGCATCGTCGTTTTGATGGTTGTGTTTACTCCAATCTGAAGCGTTGACATGTATTTCAATGTTTCCTGCCCAAAGGGTGTCGCCAATTTTGACCCTGGCATTTAAAAAATCGGGGCCAGCATTGTAATTGTGCTGCCCAAAATTGATGATGGAAACCGGTGCTCCTTTGGTGGTGGCTAATTGCTTCCCTTCGAACCGCTTGAATTTCCATACATAGTGTAAAAATTCTTCTCTCATATCCGTACAATTACGTTCAATGTACAAGAAGCGGTGATTGCTCCCAAAAAGGATATTCGAATAGAAGATTAAAGGATGTAAATAGCTGTTATGCGGATACCAGGTGTGCTTGTAACAGTGTTTCCATTTCTTGTTGCAACGTTAATGCTGCTGCACGTGCTTGCGCAGCAAAGTCTTCGCCATTGCCTGCGTAAATAATTCCGCGCGATGAGTTCACCAATAAACCACACTGGCTATTCATGCCATAGCGAGCCACTTCTTCTAAACTACCACCTTGCGCACCTACCCCAGGCACCAACAAGAAATGATCGGGTACAATTTTCCTTACCTGCATTAACCTATCGGCCTTGGTGGCTCCTACCACATACATCATGTTTTCGGCAGTGCCCCACTCTTGCGATTTAGTGAGCACCTCTTCAAACAGTTGCCTACCGGTTTCTTTTACCGACAATGCCTGAAAATCGAGCGCTCCCTGGTTGGAAGTGAGGGCCAGCAAGATGACCCATTTGTTGTTGTGCGTGTAAAATGGTGTTACCGAATCGTGCCCCATGTAGGGTGCTACGGTAATAGAGTTAAAGTCGTATTGATCGAAAAAGGTTTGCGCGTAGTAGCGCGAAGTATTGCCAATATCGCCCCGTTTTGCATCGGCTATGGTAAAGATGTTATCGGGAATCAGTGCCATGGTTTTTCGTAGGCTTTCCCACCCTTTTGGGCCGTGGCATTCGTAAAAAGCAATGTTGGGTTTATACGCTACACAAAGGTCGTGTGTAGCTTCAATAATTTGCTTATTGAACTCGTAAATCGGGTCTTCACATTCTAGCAGGTGAGCAGGGATTTTGGCTGGATCGGTATCCAATCCGATGCACAAAAATGATTGTTTTGCCTGAATCTGCTCGAATAATTCTTTCCTGGTCATGACTATCCTTCTTCGGTACCTGCTTTGAGTTTCTCAGCATTTTCTGCCATCTTCAAGGCATCAATCACTTCTTGTATATCGCCCCCCATAATGGCATCCAGGCTGTACAATGTTAAACCAATGCGGTGATCGGTACAGCGGCCTTGAGGAAAGTTGTAGGTTCTAATTTTAGCCGAACGGTCGCCAGTAGATACTTGCGACTTTCTTTCCTGGGCACGTTCCTGTTCTTTTTTAATGACTTCGGCTTCGTATAGGCGTGAGCGCAATACACGAATGGCTTTGTCTTTATTTTGGTGCTGCGAACGACCATCCTGGCATTCTACCACTACCCCAGTAGGGATGTGTGTTAAACGCACTGCCGATTCTGTTTTGTTCACGTGCTGCCCTCCTGCTCCCGATGCTCTGTAGGTGTCTACTTTCACATCTTCCATGTTGAGTTCTACATCTACTTCGTCGGCCTCAGGCAATACAGCTACTGTAGCTGCTGAGGTATGTACCCTGCCTTGCGATTCTGTAGCAGGCACCCGTTGTACGCGGTGTACGCCTGATTCAAATTTCAGGGTACCGTATACGTTTTCGCCCGATACGTTGAAGCACACCTCTTTAAAACCGCCCGCAGTGCCTTCATTCAAACTCACCAATTCGTGCTTCCACCCTCTTCCGTCGAGGTACTTGGTATACATGCGATACAAATCGCCTGCAAAAATGCTCGCTTCATCACCACCAGTACCGGCACGAATTTCCACGATCACATCTTTAGAGTCTTCCGGATCTTTTGGAATAAGGAGCATTTTGATTTCCTCATCCATTACTTCCTTTCGCTCCACCAATTCGTCGAGCTCCATTTTTGCCATTTCCTTGAATTCTTCGTCTTGCTCATTTTCAAGGATCTCTTTCGAGGAGGCTATATTATCTAATACGTTTTTGTATTCTTTGTAGGCAATTACAATGGGTTCAAGCTCTTTGTATTCTTTGTTGAGCTTTACATACTTATCCATATCAGCGATCACATCAGGATCAACGATCTGATTGCCCACATCTTCCCAGCGGTCGTTAATGGCTTGAAGTTTCCCCAGGTAATTACTCATCTTACGATTTATTCGTATACAAATTCACCATACTCACTTTTAATGGTGAGTTTTTTTCCTTCAGCTGGCTCGCATCGTCCAACCACTTTTGCTTCAATGTTGAAGCTTGCAGCGATGTCGATAATGCTTTGAGCATGTGCTTCTGGCAAATATATTTCCATGCGGTGCCCCATGTTAAACACCTTGTACATTTCTTTCCAATCGGTACCCGATTCTTGTTGAATGATTTCGAACAATGGAGGTACATCAAATAGGTTGTCTTTAATTACATGTACTCCATCTACAAAGTGGAGCACCTTGGTTTGTGCACCACCACTGCAGTGAACCATTCCATGAATTTGCGACTGATGCTGCTCCAACACCTTTTTAATAACAGGCGCATAGGTACGTGTGGGAGATAATACCAATTTACCCACGTTAATGGGAACCTTGTCAATGGTATCGGTTAACCCGTAGTTGCCCGAATATACCAATTCAGCGGGCACACTGGGGTCAAAGCTTTCGGGGTATTTGTTGGCAATGTTTTTTCCAAAAACATCGTGTCGTGCCGAGGTTAATCCATTGCTGCCCATTCCTCCGTTGTATTCACGTTCGTAGGTAGCCTGCCCGTAGGAAGACAACCCAACAATAACATCTCCTGCTTGTATGTTGTGGTTCGAAATCACATCACTGCGCTTCATTCTGCACACCACAGTAGAGTCAACAATGATGGTACGTACCAAATCGCCTACATCGGCTGTTTCGCCTCCTGTAGAGTAGGCTGTTACTCCTGCCTCGCGCAATTCTTCTAACAGCTCTTCCGTGCCGTTAATGATAGCAGTGATGACTTCTCCAGGAATGAGGTTTTTATTTCTACCAATGGTAGATGATATCAAGATGTTATCGGTAGCACCCACACATAGTAAGTCGTCGATGTTCATGATCAACGCGTCCTGCGCAATGCCTTTCCATACCGACAGGTCGCCTGTTTCTTTCCAGTACAGGTAAGCCAACGATGATTTGGTGCCTGCCCCATCGGCATGCATAACTACACAGTAATCGTTATCGTTCCCCAGGTAGTCGGGTACTATTTTGCAGAATGCTTTTGGAAATAGTCCTTTATCGATGTTTTTGATGGCATCGTGTACATCTTCTTTCGATGCAGATACTCCTCGTTGACTGTATCTTGTTTCCACGTTTTGTATTATAAAAAAAAGCATCCCAGTTCCCCAGGACGCTTTTATATCTATACTTTATTTAAGCTATTCTCCGCCAGCATCAGAGCTTCCGTCGCTTCCGCCTTCAGCTTTAGGCACGTAATCGAAGTTCAATACTGCAAACTCCGTACGACGGTTTTTCTGGTGAGCAGCTTCCTGCTCTTGCTTGGTTTTCAATTTCTTGATCTCAGCATCAGTGATTCTCACTTTAGACTCACCGTATCCTTTTGGCACCATACGCTCTGATGGAATGCCTTTAGATACCAGGTAGTCTACACAAGACTGTGCACGTTTTTGCGACAGGCGCTGGTTGTAACTAGCACTACCACGTGAATCGGTGTGGGCTTGCAATTCAATTACAATCGTTGGGTTGTCGGTCAATGTTTTAAACAGGTAGTCCAATGAATCTGGTGAGTTCACTTCTTCATTCACTTGCAATTCCCACTTATCCAAAGCGTAACGTACTTCCGGGAATTCGATGGCTACATCAGGACTGGTGTACTGGATGTAGAATTCTTTGATGAAGGTGGTAGATTCTTCCAAACCTACTGTAGTGATTTGATCTTTAGCTACCAGGTAGTCTTGCTTGTCTACTTGAATAGAGTAAGTTACTTCACCTTTGATGTAGCGATCGTCGCCATTTTCTTCAAAGTTAAAGCCTCCATTTTCATCTGTGTTAATTTCGTAAGAAGTGTTATCGGTACCGATTACCTTAATACGTGCACCAGGAACGGGTGCTTTGGTGTCTTTGTCGTAAACAGCACACTGCAATGCGAATAGCATTGGTGGCATTCTAAAGTTCAAGATGTCGTCGTTTCCTTTTCCACCTGAACGGTTAGAAGTGAAGAAACCTCTGTCTTCGTCGCCATCGAAGATGATGCCGTAATCATCGGCCTCAGAGTTGATAGGCGACTTCATGTTTTGAACATTGCCCCACTGGTCTTCTCCAGACTTCTCTGCCATGAAGATGTCTAAACCACCCATACCGATGTGCATATCAGATGAGAAGTAAAGGTTACCATTTTTGTGGATGTATGGGAACAATTCGTTACCAGCAGTGTTGATGGATTCAACGTTGATGGGTTGTCCCCATGTTTTTGCTTTCTTATCGTACTTGATGTACCAGATGTCTTTACCACCTTTACCACCGTCCATGTCGGAAGCAAAGAATAAAGTAGTTCCATCATCAGAAACAGAAGGATGACCGAAGTTAGTAGTGTCTCCGTAATCAGCACCACCAATGACCATGGTTGGCTCGCCATAGCCTTTACCGGCTTTCTTGGCAGTCATGATCTTACATCCTAAGTTTTTGTTCTTTTCATTCATACACAAGGTGTAGAAAATCTCGCTTCTCTTTTTGTTCAAGCAAGCGCTTCCTTCATTGTGTTCAGTGTTTACTGGTGCACCAAGCACGGTTGGCTCACTCCACTTTCCTTTCTTGTCTCTTGTAGAGGTGTATAAATCCTGGAAGTTTTCACCAGTACGCTCGTCGATACCAGAACCTGTAGATCCTTCTCTTGAAGAGGTAAAGATCAATTGGTTGTTACGCTTATCGGCAAATGTTGGAGAGAAATCGTATTGAGCAGTGTTCAACAAGATTTCCATGTTTACTTCATAGCGCGTAGGGTTGTCTCTCCACTCTTGTGCCAACTCGCAAGACTTGGCTCCATCTTCTCCTCTTTTATCACCGGGCACTTTCTCCTGATACTTTTTGTATTCTTTCAATGCCTCTGCATACTTAGCTTGCAATTTCATTTGATCTGCTAAGTGCAAAACGGCAATTGGATCAGGATACTTCGCCTTCACTGCTTTTCCGTACCAAACTTCAGCCTGACTGGCATTGGTCATCAAACGATAGCATTCTGCAATCTGAAAGATGATGCGCGCCTTGTCAGAAGCTTTATTCGTTACCGAGTAGGCCTTTTTATAAAGGTCTATCGCATTGAAATAGGCTTCGTTGTTAAATGCATTATTAGCTTCTTTAGCGTGATTCTTCTGTGCATTAGCGCTCACCGCCAATAGCAAAACCACTGATAAACAAGTAATTAATCTAAGCATTTTCATAATTTATCTATTAAATTTACCTATTCGACAATAATAAGTGCGAAATTAAGCAAATATTTATTACAAATACAAAACAAACTACTTCTATTTCACGGTTTTATTAACATAAAAAAAGGTAACTCCCTCTTTCCGATATCCTTAACAAGTAAAGGAAGCTCCCCATATTTGAGCAGCCTCCACACTAATTTTCCAAGCCAAATTATTGTTCATTTTTATTGACAGATTTCGGCACATAGTCGAAACTGAGTACTTTAAACTCTGTTCTGCGATTCACCTGATGTGCTTTATCACGTTCTTCTTTTGTTTTCATTTTACGGATCGTGGTTTCTGAAATTTTCAACCGTTCTTCCCCATATCCTTTAGGAACCATACGTTCGGCAGGAATGCCTTTTTGCGTAAGGTAGGCTACGCAAGCTTGTGCCCTTTTTTGCGACAACCGTTTGTTGTAAATAGCTTTCCCCTGGTGGTCGGTATGTGCTTGTAATTCTATCACAATGGTGGGGTTATCAATTAGCACCTGGTATAAAAAATCAAGCGAGTCGGTAGAGCTGACTTCGTTATTGACCAACAGTTCCCATTCATCAAGTGCATAACGCACCTCCGGGAGCGAGATGACCGTATCGGTAACCTGGATATAAAATTCTTTGATGAACGTGGTGGATTCTTCCAATCCTACCGTAGTAATTTTGTCGTTCGCCACCAGGTAATCTTCTTTATCTACCCGAATGGTATAGGTATAACCAGGGTTGATGTATCGTTCGTCGCGCAATGCATCAAATTCAAACTGCCCATTTTCATTGGTCTTTACTTCATAAAGGGAGTTATCGGTACCAGCTACATTGATGTTGGCATAAGGAATAGGAGCCTTGGTATCTTTATCGTATACATTGCAAATGAGTTTTACCAACAAGGGTTGGTAACTAAAGTGGTAGATGTCGTCCTGCCCTTTTCCTCCTGGTCTGTTGGAAGAAAAATAGCCTTTGTCTTCTCCCCGCTCAAATACTATCCCAAAGTCGTCGGATGAAGAATTAATGGGCGACATCATATTGGTGGGTTCTCCCCATGTTGCTTCTCCGGTAGCAGAGGCTTTGTATACATCAAGCCCTCCCATGCCTGGTATACCGTCGGAAGCAAAGAAGAGTTGGCCTGTTGATGCGATGTGAGGAAAGGCTTCGTCTCCTGCTGTATTGATGGCTGCTCCAAGGTTTTCGGGTTTCGACCATGTTTTTGTTCGCTTATCGTATTTCATCTTCCACAGGTCTTTTCCCCCATAACCTCCTGGCATGTTAGAAGCAAATACCATCCATTCATCGTTTGGCGTTAGTGCAGGGTGTCCTACCATAATGGAGTCTTCATCGCCTCCCATGTCGGGTTTGGTACGAATTAATACCGCATCGCCCCAATTGTTTCCTCGCTTGGGTGCCATGTATATGTCGCAGCCCATGTTGCGGTCTTTGATGTTCATGCAACGGGTAAAATAAAGGGTATTTCGTTTGCTGTTAAAGCATGCTGCTCCTTCATTGTGTTCGGTATTGATGGTACTATTCAGCAGCACCGGTTCGCTCCACTTCCCTTTTTTATCGCGGGTGGCGATGTAAAGGTCTTGAAAGCTTTCGCCAAAGTGCCAATCCATTTTATCGCCGGTAGAGCCTTCTCGCGATGAGGTAAGTACTACCATGTTGTTTTTAGGGCCAATGGTAGGAGAGAAATCAAATTGTGGCGAGTTCAATAAGATTTCGGGGTATACGGTATAACGAGTGGGGTTATCGATCCACTCTTGCGCCTGTTTGCACGATTCGATGTAATGATCTACACTTGCTGCAGGTACTTTTTCTTTGTATTTGTTGTACTGCACTACCGCATCAGCGTAATTGCCCAATTGCTTTTGCATGGTGGCCAATTGCAAATAGGCTTCCTGATCGGGGTATTTTGCTTTAATGGCTTTGGCATACCACAATGCCGCCTGGTCTAATTGATGCATGTGTCGGTAGCACGTAGCTATTTGATAAATAATGCGCGCTTTTTCGGCTGGATTATTGGTTTGCGAGTAGGCCTTTTTATACCAGTCGGTAGCATCGTAATACGCTTCGCTGTTAAACATTTTGTCAGCGGTTTTGGTGTAATTCTTTTGCGCAAAAGCCACTGTAGATACCCCTATTAAAAAGAGGCATGCTATCACTTGTATTGTTCTCATAATTGTTACGTTTTAGTGTAAAGGCTGCTTCAGCGCTAAAGCAATCCTTTTTGTTACCTGCATAATACAAGTGCTAAAAAACGTTACACAAAAAAAGCCGGTTCGTTGCTGAACCGGCTTTTTACAAGGTGTTATTTGTTCTATCTGGTGAACAACAGTTCTCTTAATTTTGGTAGCGCCCAAATTTCATCGTCAACCAGGGTTTCCAACTTGTCTACATGGTACCTGATTTTATCGAAATGTGGCCTTACTTTATCGCAGTAGGCATATGCCTTTTTCTTTGGATCGGTAATTTTATTGGCCTTTTTGCGCTCTTCCAACATAATATCGGCATAGGTTTTCACCTTTTCAAGGTGGTTGGAGATGTCTTTCAACAAAGCCAACTGAGTAACGCCCAGTTTCTTGGTTTCTGCCTTTCCAAATATATCTGTTAGTCCTTTCAGGTTTTCGATAAGGATGTTTTGGTAACGTACTGCCGCAGGTATCACATGGTTTTGTGCGATGTCGCCCACCAATCGCGATTCGATTTGAATTTTCATGGTGTAGCTTTCCAACTCAATTTCATGGCGTGCTTCCAATTCGCGATCTGTTAATACATTCAAGTCAGCGAATATTTTCTTGGTGTTATCAGATACAAAGGCTTCCAATGCTCTTGGCGTATCTTTTAAGTTCGATAGTCCACGTTTTTTAGCTTCCTTCACCCAATCGTCGCTATAGCCATCACCTTCAAAGCGGATGTCTTTCGACTCTACAATGTACTTTTGCAATATCTTCAAGATGGCTTCATCTTTTTTCACTCCTTTTTTAATGAGTGCATCCACATCCTTTTTAAAGATGATGAGCTGATTGGCCATAATGGTGTTCAATGCAATCATGGCCGAGCCACAGTTGGCCGATGAGCCTACTGCACGGAATTCGAATTTATTTCCGGTAAAGGCAAAGGGTGATGTACGGTTACGATCGGTGTTGTCCAGTAAAATTTGAGGGATCTTACCAATTTCCAGCTTCAACTCTGTTTTGTCTTCAGGGGTCATTTTCCCTGCCTTCACGCTTTTTTCCAAATCGTCGAGCACTCGTGTAAGTTGCTCGCCAATGAATACCGAGATGATGGCTGGTGGTGCTTCGTTGGCTCCCAAACGGTGGTCGTTGCTGGCCGATGCGATGCTCGCACGCAAGATGTCGGCATTGTCGTAAATGGCCTTAATGGTGTTAACGAAGAAGGTCAAAAACTTCATGTTCGACTTTGGCGTTTTCCCTGGCTTCAATAAGTTAACGCCAGTGTTGGTGGCCAACGACCAGTTGTTGTGTTTTCCCGATCCGTTTAGTCCGGCAAATGGTTTTTCGTGCAATAACACTCTAAAGTCGTGCTTCCTGGCTACCTTTTCCAACAGGTCCATCAACAAGGTATTGTGATCCACCGCCACGTTGGCTTCTTCAAATACCGGAGCACATTCAAACTGGTTGGGTGCTACTTCATTGTGACGGGTTTTCACCGGAATTCCCAGCTTCAGTGCTTCCGTTTCAAAATCACGCATAAAAGCGGTAGCACGCTCAGGAATAGAACCAAAGTAGTGATCGTCTAATTGTTGTCCTTTAGCAGGAGTATGTCCGAACAATGCTCTTCCTGTTAACATTAAATCAGGGCGGGCATTGAACAATGCTTTATCAATCAAAAAGTATTCTTGTTCCCATCCCAACGTAGCATTTACCTTGGTAACGTTTTTATCGAAGTACTGGCACACATCTACCGCTGCCTGATCGATGGCATGCAATGCTTTCAACAAAGGCATTTTATAGTCTAACGCCTCGCCTGTATAGGCAATAAAGATGGTAGGGATGCACAGCGTTTTGCCAATGATAAATGCCGGAGATGAAGGATCCCAGGCGGTATATCCTCTCGCTTCAAATGTATTTCTAATGCCACCATTCGGAAAGCTGGAAGCATCGGGTTCTTGTTGTACCAATAGGCTGCCGTCGAATTTTTCGATGGCACGGCCACCTTCAATAGGCTCAAAAAATGCATCGTGCTTTTCTGCACTGGTACCGGTTAATGGTTGAAACCAGTGGGTATAGTGGGTAGCACCTTTACGGGTAGCCCACTCTTTCATCGACGATGCTACTTGATCGGCAATTTTACGATCAATACGGCTGCCTTCAATCACTGCTTGCATTACACTTTCATACGCTTCTTCAGGAAGGTATTCTCTCATCGCATCTTTATTGAACACATTGGCACCAAAAAAGTCGGATATTTTTACCGATGGTGGAGTAACTTCTTTAGGAGTTCGAAGCAAGGAGTCTTCAAGGGCTCTGAAACGAAAAGATAACATGGTGTTTTAGGTATTTGAAACGGTTGAACAAATAATTTTCGATGCAAAAGTAGCTTTTTTGATATGCCAACACCGAAAAAACACAATTATTTTATCAACACCCCCTCAAATTTTGTTAACATCTATAAAAAAAGTATCTTTTTTTGCACTCCACCCCCTAAATTTTGAGGATATCCTTAGAAAAAAGTGATTTTATTACTTTAAGAGGGCCAAATGATGTAAACATAGGCTACATAAGATGCCAATAGAATAGCGCCTTGAATTCTGCCTATTCTTCTTTTGTAAAGCATTAATGGCAGTACGAGGAAAGAAATACCTAGCATCCAATAGATGTCGGTAGTGAGTACGTTGGCCGTAACGTTAATGTCTTCTACCATACTGGTAACGCCCAGCACTACCATAATGTTGAAAATGTTGGAACCAATAAGGTTGCCCACCGATATGTCGGTTTGTTTGCGGTAAGCCGCTACACCAGAAGTCACCAATTCGGGAACGGATGTTCCAAAGGCAACTACAGTTACTGCAATTACATGTTCTTCTATTTCAAGGCTACGAGCAATGCCTACTGCCCCTTTTACCAACCACTCTGCTCCAAAGTACAGCCCTACAAGCCCTGCCACCAGGTAGGCCATCGACATGTAAAACGGTCGTTCCTTTTCATCCTCTTCTTCTTCCTGGTGTTCCTTGCGCGATTTTTTTATGAGGAAGATGACAAATGCCACCACCAATGCAAAAAGAACTGCTCCTTCCCAAAATACCAATTGTTGATCGAGGATGAATACAAAAAACAAGACAGAGGCCAACATCATCATCGGCCAATCAATACGAATGGAGTTCCTATCGACCACCAACGGAAAAATCAATACGGTAAGCCCCAGCACCAGCGCTATGTTGGAAATGTTGGAACCAATGATATTGCCAATAGAAATTTGATGGTGTGGAGGATCGGCCAATGCTGCTTTTAAGCTTACCAACAGCTCGGGAGCAGAGGTGCCAAACGACACCACTGTCATTCCTATTACCAGGGTAGATACCTTGAATTTTTTAGCTACATCTACTGCTGCAGAAACCAAGAACTCGCCACCAGCAATAAGTACCACCAGGCCCGCTATTAACCACAACGCATTTTCCATGCTTAGTCTTCGAGGTGTTTGTTGATGTCTACATTATCAGACACATCATTGGCACTGTCTCTAATTTCTTGCTTTACATCATTGGCAGCATCTTTAAACTGCCGGATGGTGCGCCCCATGGTACGAGCAATTTTAGGAATGCCTTTGGAACCAAAAAACATCAATACAAAAAAGAGGATTAAGAAGATTTCCCCTCCACTCATATTGAGAAATAGTAACACGGCGTGAATCATAGTCCGTTTTTTGGTTTGCCAAAATTATAAAAAAAAGCCTTCTCAATTTCGATTGAGAAGGCTTTTCATCGATTGTTCGATGCAATTATTTTTGAGCTTCTCTTCCGAGCAGCTTTTTCGATAAATCAACCATGGATGGTGTTGCAATACACAAGGATGAGTAGGTTCCTACTACTACCCCTACCATTAAGGCAAATACAAAACCTTTAATGGAATCGCCACCAAGGATAAAGATCATCAACAATACAATAAAGGTACTTAATGATGTATTGATGGTTCGGCTCAACGTGCTGTTCAGTGCATTGTTGATCACCTCTTTTGGATCTTTCTTTTTGTGCAAGCCAAGGTATTCACGAATACGGTCGAATACAACCACCGTATCGTTGATGGAGTAACCTACTACTGTAAGTACTGCCGCAATAAAGGCTTGATCGATCTCTAACGAGAATGGCAAGATGCCATATAGCAAAGAGAATAACGATAGCACTACCAATACATCGTGTGCCATGGCCAATAGGGCTCCAAGACCAAATTGCCATCTTCTAAATCGCAATACAATGTAAAGGAAGATGATGATCAATGCGAATACTACCGACCAGATGGCCGAAATTTTAATGTCGTCGGAAATGGTGGGATCTACCTTTCTCGACTCGGTAATCATAAAGTCGGGATTGAATACGGTTAATCCTTCTGATAACTTACTTTCAATTACTCCGTCAATTTCTCTACCATCGTTGTCGATCATGTAGTTGGTAGTGATTTTCACCTGACCAGAATTCCCGTAAGTTTTCACTTCGGTAGATACATCTTTTCCGTCTTCAGAAATAAATACCGACGACAATCCATTTTTAATGGCTTCTACATCAGCTTCTACACTTTCGAACTGCACTACATACGTACGTCCTCCAGTAAAGTCAACACCATAGTTCAAACCACGAGTGGTGAAAGAAACGATACCAGCAACTACAATCACCCCTGAGATGATGTAGTACATGAATCTTTTCTTGATGAATCCGATGTTGATTTTTGTAAAGGCATTCTCGGTCATTTTCGACGCAAAAGAAATTTTCTTCTTGCGCTCCAACTGCCAGGTAAAGATGAGTCGGGTAATGAAGATGGCTGAGAACAGTGAGGTGAAGATACCAATGATTAAGGTGGTGGCGAAACCTTTAATAGGTCCTGTACCAAATATCGCCAATACGATACCTGTTAATAAGGTAGTTAAGTTGGCATCGATAATGGCTGCGTAAGCACGCTTATATCCATCGGTAATGGCCAGGCGCATTCCTTTGCCTGCCCTAATTTCTTCTCGAATCCTTTCGTAAATAAGTACGTTCGCATCTACCGACATACCAATGGTTAACACGATACCAGCAATACCTGGAAGGGTTAACGATGCCTGTAATGATGCCAAAGCACCAATGATGAAGAACATGTTGGCCAACAACGCTATGTTGGAAATAATTCCTGCTTTAGCGTAGTAGAAGATCATGTATAACAACACCATTCCCAAAGCAATAAGGAACGACATCAACCCTGAGTCGATGTTCTTTTGTCCTAAAGAAGGCCCTACTACTGCTTCGTCAACAATATCAGCAGGAGCAGGCAATGAACCGGCTTTTAATACGGTAGATAAATCTTCTGCTTCTCTAATTTGTTCGTTTCTTGGTCCAGAGCCCATGCTAATGGATGAGCGACCGTTAGGAATTTTACCGTTTACAATAGGAGCCGACTGCACGTAGTTGTCAAGTACAATGGCTACTGCATTGCCCACATTGTTTTCGGTTACCCTGGCCCAGCTATCAGCACCATCAGAATTCATTTGCATCACCACTTCTACCTGACCGGTAAAAGGAGCAAAGTCCTGACGGGCATCTACAATTACTTCACCATCTAATACTGGCGAACCATCGTTGGTGGTCACCTTAATGGCATACAACGACATTACGCCACCGTTGGCTTTAGAAGACCACAACAATTTCATGTCGCGAGCAGGGAAAATTTCCTTGATCTCGGGCATGTTGAGGTACTTGTTTACCACGGCAGTATCTGAAGTAAGGCAATACCCTAAGCGGCATCCTTCTTCCCAACGCAATTGGCTGGTTTGTGGATCCTGGAATACTGCAGGCTGGAATATGCTGTACAATGGGTTGGCTTTTCTACGATCTTCATCGCTTAGGTTCGACAAGTCGGTTGCTAAGCTATCGTTGCCACCAGCAGAATCGGTGGTACCAAACAAATCTTCTACTCCAATGTCGTTCGTGTCGGCTGGCGTTTCCGCTACATCACTACTATCAAGTGGGTTTCCTTCCACCGCTACTGAATCGGGAAGTGGCCCGGTAGGATCGTCTTGCGCAAACAAATCTTGTACTGCATTGTCGTCTCCAATTACTCCAGCCGTATCTGCTGGAATGCCTCCGCTGCTCAAGCCGTTCTCCAACGAATCAAGCAATCCGGGGTAAAGGATATCGCGCAACATGGTGTTTGCTTCTTCCAAATTGGCTGCCAACTCAAAGTTGTTGTAGGTTTCCCAAAACTCCAATTGAGCTGTACTTTGCAATACTCGTCTTACACGATCTTTGTCTTTAACACCAGGCAATTCGATAGAAATTCTACCGCTGTATTGCAATTTCTGAATGGTAGGTTGGGTTACCCCAAACTTATCGATACGGGTACGAAGAATTTTCTCCGTGTTATCGATGGCATCCTGGGCGTCTTGACGCAGCGTATTGATGATTTGCTCGTTGGAAGCATCGCGAGGGAATTTCTCCTTGGTATCGCGACTGTGGAAGATTGCTGCCAACTTTTTTGAAGCGTACTTTTCATTCCATACCTCTTCAAACAAGGAAATGAAATCCTGGTCGCTATCGCGTTGACGCGTTCTTGCTTCTGCAATGGCTGCGTTAAATTCTGCGTTATCTTGATTGGCTGCAAGGTTGGCGATTAGTTCAGGAATAGAAACTTCAAGGGTAACATTCATTCCCCCTTGTAAGTCCAACCCTAAATTAATCTCCTTCTCTTTACATTCCTGATAGGTGTATCCAAAGATGGGATAAACTTCTACCTGCTCCTGAGTTTTGAGGTACTTGTTGGTGTAATACTGCAATACCGAATCCTCTTCAAAAAAGGTCAACGTTTCAGGAAGAATGCTTGAACGTACCGAGTCAAGGCTATATTGCCCCTGCTCTGCAGCTTCATCCTCTACTCCTGATGTTACCCACGAAAATGATATCTGGTACAAGCAAGCTAACGCCAGCAAAATTGTAAATACCCAGATTGCACTTTTATTCTGCATCTCTTAATTAGATTGAAATTTGAACGCGCAAAGATAGAATAACAATTATTATTTACCAACTTAATTTTCCCCCTCAAACAATAATGTGGTAGTACTTTCCTTTTTATAAGACAGAATCTTTTGATATTTTTGTGATGCATGGCTATTTCAACGATGTTATACGCTGCATAAAAACGAACCAAATTCGCTTTGATGAAACACTTTTCTACCGCACTTCTTTCTACCATCCTTCTACTATCATTTTTAACCGTAAACGCACAGTACCATTTCGAACGCAACCTTACCATTCCGGTAGAAGAAGCTGGCAATGGCTTTTTAAATCCCTGGACAGGTGGCATTAACTTTGGCCAGTTTTCGAGAATAGACCTTGATCAGGATGGAACAAAAGATCTTTTCATCTTCGATCGTGTTACCGGTGCGGCTGGGAAAATCATTACCTATATTAATAATGGTACTGCCAATGCAGTAGATTTTACTTATGCCCCACAATACGAAAGCAAATTCCCCGACATTCACGATTGGGCTTTGCTGGCCGATTACAACTGCGATGGCAAAGAAGATATTTTCACCTACTCGAGCGGTGGAATGGCAGTGTATAAAAACACCTCTACCATACAAGATGGCTTGCAATTTGAGTTAATCACTCCATTATTGTACTCGTACCAACCGCCCAACGACCTCAACTTATTTGTTAGTTCTGTTGATATTCCTGCCATTGTAGACATCGATAACGATGGCGACCTGGACGTACTTACTTTTGGCATTTGGGGCAATAGGGTAGAATACCACCGCAACTACTCGATGGAAAACTATGGCACCTGCGACAGCCTCGACTTTGAGTTGCGCAACAAGTGCTGGGGACTTTTCATTGAAAGCAGTGTTTCTAATTCAGTTGCACTATACGACACTTGTACTAACGACTTAATCAATAACCCTGAACTGCCCGTATTGATGGAAGAAGCCATTGCAAAGCTGGAACAAGAGCGCAGAAGCGACAGGGGACCACACAATTTTAGCAACCGACAAAAACATGTTGGCTCGGCTTTACTGGCATTAGACATGGATGGCAATGGGGTAAAAGAACTGGTGTTGAGTGATGTATCGTTTAACAACATGACCTTACTCACCAACAGCGGCACCGTGGTGAATACCAACACCGCTATGAATGCACAAGATGTGAACTTTCCATCCAATACCATTCCGGTAGACATGTCTATTTTTCCGGGGGGGTATTACCTTGATGTAGATAACGACAACGTACGAGATTTGATTGTTAGCCCTAACAGTGTTAGCATTTCGGAAAACTACAACAGTGTTTGGTATTATAAAAACAACGGTACCGACGATGTGCCTCTGTTTACCTACCAGAAAGAAAACATGTTGCAGGATGAAATGATTGAATTAGGAGAAGGTGCCATGCCAGTATTGTTTGATCACAATGCCGACGGATTGCTTGATGTAGTTGTATCGAATTACGGCTATTTCAACAGCGGTAGTTACGATGGGCAGGTGGCTTTGTTTGAAAATGTAGGCTCTGCCAACAACCCTGAATTCGAATTGGTGACCAGAGACTATCAAAACCTTTCGCAAGTGGGCATGGGCGAAAGCCTTTACCTCACCTTTGGCGATTTGGATGGCGACAACGATGAAGACATGTTTGTGGGCGATCTGGGAGGGAAGATCCATTACTTTGAAAATACTGCCGGTGCAGGCAATACCGCCAGCTTTATCTTATCGCAATCGAACTACCAGGACAATGGAGGTACTACCATTGATGTAGGACAGTTTGCCACCCCGTTTATGGCCGACATCGACCGCGATCTTGACCTCGATTTGTTGGTGGGAGAACGCAATGGCAACATCAACTATTTCGAAAACATTGGCGATGCCACTACCCCAGCATTTAAATTAAAAGAAGACTCGTTGGGCGAACATTCTACTGCCGAATGGTGGGACATTGTAGGTTACAGCATTCCGGTAGTATTTGAAGACAGCGGTTCTTACCGTTTGCTAGTAGGATCGAAGTCGGGGTATGTACACTATTTTGACGATGTAGAAAATTACCTGGGCATCAACGATGTGTTTCCATACATGGATACCACCTTTGCCAACATTAATGTAGGGCCTCGCTCTGCTCCTGCCATTGCCGACTTGAACAACGATGGCTACCTCGATATGATTGTAGGCAACTACCGCGGTGGATTGTCTTATTATTCGGGCAGTTTCGACAATAGCGTAGCAAACATCACATCGGCAGAAATTGAATTCAATGTATTTCCGAATCCTGCCAGCAGCAGCATTCAAATACAATTCAACAACTCGTTGGTGAACGATTATACCATTATGGTAACCAATGTAATTGGTGAAACCATGATGCAACTGCAACGCAACGGAGCCAATACCACATTGGACATTTCGAAATTATCGAGCGGCATATACTTTTGCACTGTGCAGGCAGGCAACGCATCGAAAACCAATAAATTTATGGTGATTCGCTAGCGTAGCAAAAGCAAAAAACGCTCATTTGCTATTGCTTTAAAAATCAATAAAAACAACGAAAGAAAAACCGTATTTTACGGGATAGCTCTAAACTCCAACTTTGGAGGTTAAAACTTCGGCTTTGCAGCGCTCAACTTCGAGCTTCCAGTGCCAAACTGCAAGGGTACAGTCATGAACTTCTTCCTTCATGTTCAAACCATCGAAAGTGCTGTTGATAAGAGCAGCAGCACAGCCATGTACTGCGCTGTTGCAGTTGAAAGGTTCGGTGAAACAGCTTTCCCCTGCGATGTTCCAGTGTTGAACTTCATTGGCAAGGTGAGGTACTGCAAGGTCGCTGCCCAAACCACGAGCTTTTGAGTGCTTTACTTTGCTGCCGCAGTGCAGCACTACAACAGTGGTGTTCTTAACTTATAGCACGGTGCTCCAACCTATAATGGATGTGTTAAGCACAACGAAAACCAATTCATTCACAGCAATTCGCTAACAGCGAAAAAGCAAAAAACGCTTATCCGGTAATTGCCTTAACACCAGGGAAATCAACCGCCACCACCCCGTATAAAACGAGGGGCCTCTGAGGTACGATGGAGATGCCTGTAGGTATGGCCTAATGCCTTTGAGCATCAACGGCCACCCTCCATGGTTCAGGCGTGAGGCAAAAAGGCTCGGCCACGATGCATTTTGCCTTAACGGTTATCCTAAAAGCATTGGCATCTTACCCCAGGAGCATCAACACCAATGCCATCGAGGTACGATGGAGATGCTTTGGAGGTATGCCAGAGATGCTTCACAGCATTGCGGGAGATGCTTACCAGGTTCAAGCCACATTCTATGAGGTATGCCAGCGTTGCTACCGGGGTAGGAAGGAGATGCTTCTTGCATTGGCCGCAATGCAAATAAGGTTCTACCGCGAACCTCTGTAGGTTCGAACGAGATGCTGATGAGGTTCGGGCGAGATGCTAAAGCCCTCGCGCCTGAGGCAAAAAGGCTAAAAGTGTAGGGTAAGGGTGGCCGTTCCGTAATCGATTACAGCCTTGTATTCGCTTAGCAGATCGCTTCCCAATACGCCAGCAATTGTTGGCAAGTCCAACTGTTCGTAGGTATCGTTTACATGCGAAAGGTCGATGGCCAACACCTCTAACGCCTGCAAACCCAGTTCGCCCAACTGTATGGAAGCAGCGGTAAAGTGGAAGCTCTCCATGCTGTTGGTACCCAAACCGGTAGAAAGCTCTTCGTTACGCTCTACCGTAATGGCTGCCTGCTGCCTGGCCCAATCTAAATCGAATACGGTTTTAGAAGCCCCGGTATCCACAATCATACGCACCACAATGCCATTCACTTCCACATCAATGGCGATGTGATATCCTTGATCTTTGATTTCGAAAAGCTGGAAAGGCACAGTTGTTTTCATAAAGCAAGGCAGTAAAAAAGGGCATTCGAGATGAATGCCCTTTATGGCTTATTAATAAATGTGTTTATTATGCTAAAATACCGTCTAATGCGCCATTCATGTTGCGCACTGCTTCAGCACTTTTGGTAAACAATGCTTTTTCTTCATCGTTCAGGTTCACATCAACAATCGATTCAACACCGTTGCGACCAATAATACAAGGAACACCAATGCAAATGTCGTTTTCGCCATACTCGCCTTCTAAATAAACCGAGCAAGGAATCATACGTTGTTGATCGTTCAAAATGCTATCTACCAAATAAGCTACAGCAGCCCCTGGAGCGTACCAGGCCGAAGTGCCCAGCATGCCGGTAAGTGTTTTACCTCCTACCATGGTATCGGCAGCAACTTTCTCTAATGTAGTAGCATCAAGGTGTTGAGCAACAGGAGTGCCGTTGTATGAAGCCAATCGGGTTAATGGAATCATGGTAGTATCACCATGTCCGCCAATCACCATGCCTTGAATGTCGTTCGCTGGCTTGTTCAATGCCATCGATAAGTAGCACTTAAAGCGTGAGCTATCGAGCGCACCACCCATACCAATGATTCTGTTCTTAGGCAATCCGCTTTCTTTCAAGCACAAGTAAGTCATCGTATCCATTGGGTTAGATACAATAACGATGATGGCTTCTGGCGAGTGCTTCAATATATTTTCTGTAACTGTTTTTACAATGCCGGCATTCACACCAATCAACTCTTCACGCGTCATACCTGGCTTACGAGGAATTCCAGAAGTGATGACCACCACATCGCTACCAGCAGTTTTAGTGTAATCGTTTGTGCTGCCCGATATCCTGGTGTTAAAACCAAGAGTAGTTGCAGTTTGCATCATATCTAATGCCTTACCTTCAGCAAAGTTTTCTTTGATATCTAACAATACCACTTCGCTGGCAATTCTTTTGTGTGCGATCGCGTCGGCACAGGTAGCACCTACATTACCGGCACCTACAACAGTTACTTTCATTTTGCTTAATTTATAAGTTTTTGACTTCGTTAAATAGGGAGCACGAAAATAGAAAGATTCACCCAATATCCCAATAAATTGTACCGGAGATAGTTACCAACCACGCACTGGTATTAAAAAACCCTCCCTTCCCCCATCAATTGAAGCAGAAAGAAATATGGGAAAAAATATTTTCATCGAAGAAAGCCCTTTGTTTATCACAAAAAATCGTTTAATTGGAGAAAATTATCCATTTTCGGGAAAATAATTAGGCAACCATTCAACAAACCAAACGTCTTACCAACGAAAATTCAGATGAATCTGTCTGAGCGAGAGCAAGAAGAAGTCATAAAAGGCTGCATTAAGGGAGATAGAAAGTCTCAGCAGAAGGTATATGAAGCCTACTATGGTAAAATGATGGCCGTATGTTTTCGATACGCCAGAGACCGAGACGAGGCGAAAGATATTCTTCAAGATGGATTCATTAAAGTTTTCACCAACATAAAAAAGTACAACAGCGCAGGTTCTTTTGAAGGTTGGATACGAAGGATCATCGTTAACACTGCGATCGACAGTTTTAGGAAAAATAGAAATTCCTATTTGTTAAGTGAAGACGATAACACCATCGACAACTTGCAAAATGAGCCGGAAGAAGAGGAGGATGAAAAACCATTTGGCGGTTTAAAAACCGAAAATGTAGTGCAGGCGATGCAACAGCTTTCTCCGGCATACCGAACAGTTTTTAACTTGTATGTCGTTGAAAATTATTCGCACAAAGAGATCGCTGAAATACTTGGCATAAGCACAGGAACTTCAAAATCGAACCTTGCTAAAGCCAAACAGAATTTAAAGAAAATATTAGAACAAGATTTTATACGCAATAATGGGGAATGACCTAAATAGTTTTGAAAAGTTGATCAAGGAATCTCTTGAAAATCACGAGGTACCTTATGATGCTTCCCATTGGGATGAGATGAATCAATCGCTGGATAGCCTTGCTAAGCCCAGCACCTTCTCTACCTCTACCCTGTATGCTGCATTAATTGCTGCCGGAATTATTGTTTCGGGTGTCTTTATCTACCAATCCATCGATTCGGAAAGCACACTTACTGCCAACGAATTGGTGTACCACGAAGACACCACCGATCAACCGTTTAACGTGAAGCCATCGAATGCTAACGAAACAGCACCTGCTGTGGTTCAACACGATGGCAACAACGAAGCAAACAACGCTGAAGAAGCTGCCGAAGAAGGCGCTAACGACAATGCCGAAATTATTGTTGACAATGTGAACGATAATAACAAGACCAACAATACGGAAGCTGAAGAGCCTGTGCATAACAATACGCCACAGGTTACCAACAATGAAGAGCCCAATCATCAGCCTCAACAAACGCCACATGCTGTGAATGCGGTGAAACCAACACTGGTATTCAATTCGGATGTGATGGAAGGTTGTGGAGGTGTGAAAGTGCGCTTCTTTGCTAACTCTAATGAAATTAAAGGCAACTACTTGTGGAACTTTGGTGACGGCACCTACTCGAAAGAAGTAAGTCCGGTGCACACGTATACCGAAGCCGACAATGGTTACGATGTTAGCCTTACTGTACAAGGAAACGATGGCGAAGTATATACCCGTACCATCGAAGATATGATTACAGTATACGAACGCCCTGAAGCTGATTTCGATTGGGAGTTCTCTGAAAACAACATCATTCCCATGGTGGAATTCCAAAACAAAGCGAATGCCATCGAGTGGAAATGGAACTTCAACGACGGACACAAGTCGTTTAGCAAAGCCCCTACTCACTTGTTCCGCAAGAAAGGAATTTACAATGTAGAATTGATTGTAAGCAATATTTACAACTGCTACGATACCATTGTAAAGCCGGTAAGAATTAACAACGACCTCAACCTATTGGCTGCCACAGGATTTACGCCAAACGGAGACGGGTTAAACGACGACTTCCTGCCAGAAGCATTGAAGGTAATGGATGTCAACTTTCAAATGAACATCTACAACAAAGATGGTCAATTGATTTACGATACGAATGAAAAAAGTCGCCCATGGGATGGAAGAGTCCTGGGCACAGGAAACATGGCCGTTCCGGGTACATATGTTTGGGTGGTTGTCATAAAAGACAACTTCGGTTTCCAAGACACCCACAAGGGAACCATCACCCTACTTGAATAAGAATCGACCAACTTCCCAAAGCGGGCTTCATCTTTTGATGAGGCCCGTTTTGTTTTGCCGAAAATCAGTTTTCATTCTTAAGGAATAATGTTTATTTTTCTCAGATATAAACCTACTTACATGCCAATAAAACCTGGGATATTCCTACTCCTAATCACGTTATTTTGCTGGAGCTGTACCAACGAAGAAACACCCGAGCAAGTAACTCATGTTCCCGATACAGTTGCCACAACACAACCGGTATTTGCACTTGTAGCCCCTCCACAAACAGGTGTACATTTCAACAACACCATTGTAGAAGACTATGCCCGCAACGTATACAACTACGAATACTTTTACAATGGTGGCGGTGTAGCCATTGGCGACCTCAACAACGATGGACTTCCCGAGCTATTTTTCACGGGCAACATGGTGCCCGATGAGCTTTACCTCAATAACGGCAACCTGAGCTTTACCAACATCACAGCATCGGCAGGTGTAGGTGGTGGCAATGGATGGTCGACCGGTGTTACCATGGTCGACATCAACAACGATGGATGGTTAGACATTTACGTTGCCCGTTCGGGAGGCTATACCATTCCTGAAATGCGAAAAAACCACCTTTTCATCAACAACGGCAACCTCACCTTTACCGAAAGCGCTGCTCAATACGGTCTTAACGACATGGGGTATTCTACCCAAACTGCTTTTTTTGATTACGATAAAGATGGCGACCTCGACGCTTACGTGGTGAATCATCCCGTAGACTTTGTTCGCCTCCATGCCAACACCACCGTAAAGGAAAAGGTGATTGACAAGTATACCAGCGACCGACTGTATCGCAACAATGGCAACAACACCTTTACCGATGTTTCGGAACAAGCAGGCATTAGCAACTATGGGTTTGGGCTGGGCGTTAGCATAGGGCAGCTCAACGAAGACGATTGGCTCGATATTTATGTTACCAACGATTACATTGAAACCGACTTTTTGTATTTCAACAATGGCGATGGAACATTTACCGAGTCGATTAAAACCGCGACCAAACACATTTCCAACTACGGTATGGGATGCGATGTGGCCGACCTTAACAACGATGGTAAAAACGACATTGTGGTGCTTGATATGTTGGCCGAAGACTACAAAAGATCGAAAGTAATGATGGGCGCCATGAACCCCGAATTGTTTTGGGAGTCGGTAGAAAAGGGATACCACTACCAATACATGCGCAACTCTTTGCAACTCAACAACGGCAATGGTACATTTAGTGAAATAGCCCAACTGGCCGGCATCGACAAAACCGATTGGAGTTGGGCTCCCCTGCTTGCCGACTTCGACAACGATGGCCATAAAGACCTCTTTGTAACCAATGGCATATTGAGGGATGTTACCGACCGCGACTTCAATGTAAAAACCAATCAGTTGGCCCAGCAAGGTGGCGGCAAGGTAGACATGGACATTATACAGGCCCTGAGCTTACTTGGGTCTACCAAGCTGAAAAACTATGTCTTTAAAAACAAAGGGCACCTTCAGTTCGAGAAGAAAACCACCGATTGGGGCATTGTGCAAGCCTCTTTCTCTAACGGATCGGGCTATGGCGACCTCGACAATGATGGCGACCTCGACCTGGTCGTCAACAACATCAACGACAAAGCATTCATTTATCGCAATACCACCTCCGATTATGCTGTAGGCAACTACATTAAATTCCGTTTAAAAGGAGCCCCTGGTAACAAAGGAGGCATAGGCGCAACGGTTCAAATAAAAGCCAATAACATGGTGCAAACACAAGAACAGCAACCCACCCGGGGTTACCTTTCTGCAGTAGATGCACAACTGGTTTTTGGTACAGGTAACGCAGGTGCAGTAGAAGCTACTGTAACCTGGCCAGATGGCCACGTACAGGTAATGGCCAACCTGAACACCAATGCCACACACGAGCTGGATTACAGCAATGCACAACCACCACAAGCAACACCTCCACCTCCTCCCTCTCTTTTTACCGAAACCACCGGGCAACTAACCTTTCAACACCGTGAAAACGAATACAATGATTTTGAAAAAGAAGGCCTGCTCCCTCACAAACAATCTCAAAATGGATCGGGCATAGCCGTTGGCGATGTAAATGGCGATGGGCTTGATGATATATACCTAGGCAATGCCGCAGGTACTGGCGGTCAACTGCACTTGCAACAAAGCAATGGCAACTTCTCGTTGAGCGCCTCGCAACCCTGGAAAGCAGACAAAAACTGCGAAGACATGGGATGCTTGTTTTTTGATGCCGACAATGACAACGACCTTGATTTATATGTAGTAAGTGGAGGCAATGAATTTGTAGTTGGAGACCCTAACTTGCAAGATCGGCTTTATACCAACAATGGCAAAGGCAACTTTGTAAAGTCGAACAATGCACTTCCCGCCATAACAACAAGTGGTGGCAGTGTGCACGCTGCCGATTATGATAAGGATGGCGACCTCGACCTCTTTGTTGGAGGGCGCTTAACCCCAGGGCAATACCCCTATCCCGCAAAAAGTACCCTCTTACAAAATAACGGAGGCACCTTTAGCAATGTTACTTCCACTGTTGCCCCCGAGCTGGAGCAACTGGGCATGGCTACGGCTGCTTTGTGGACCGATTTTGATAACAATGGAACCATCGACTTGATGGTAGTAGGTGAGTGGATGCCCATTACTTTTTTCAAAAACAACGGAGGCTCCTTCACCAACATTACCGAACAAACAGGATTGTCTAAAATGGCTGGCTGGTGGAACAGCATCAATGGTGGTGATTTTGATCGCGATGGCGACATCGATTACATTGTTGGCAACCATGGCACCAACACAAAATACCATGCCTCTCCTGCACACCCCTTTCATGTATATTGCCACGATTTTGATGGCGATGGTGTGCATGACATCATCTTGAGTAAGGAAGAAAACAACCGGCAACTTCCCATACGCGGGAGGGAATGTACCTCTGAACAAATCCCCGAAATCAAAAACAAATTCCCAACCTACAACGCATTTGCCGATGCCAGCCTGGATGGCATTTTAGGTGCCAATAACCTTAAGGAGGCCTTGCATTATGAGGTACAGCGATTTGAAACCTCCTACATCGAAAACCTTGGTAACGGTCAATTCGTTATGCATACACTGCCACTCGAAGCACAATTTGCTCCGGTACATGGCATCCACATCAACGATGTGAATAACGATGGCCACACAGATGTTGTGTTGACAGGTAATTTCTACCCGGCAGAAGTTGAAACCGGACGCAATGATGCCGCTATAGGCCTGGTGCTTTATGGCAATAGCAAAGGTGATTTTTCACCCATTCGCATGCAACAAAGTGGGTTTTATACGCCTCATGATGCCCGAAGCATGGCCGCAATTGCCGCTACCAACAGCTACCTTCTTGCGGTAGTCAACAACGATGAAAGCACACAAACTTTCGTTGCTCAACAACAAACCATAGCGAAGGCCACCAATATGGAAACACATGCGATTGTTCAATTTAAAGATGGCACCTCGCAACGCAAAGAATTGTATTATGGCGAAGGCTACCTCGGTCAAAGCTCTCGCTTTGTTGTACTGAACGAAACCATTGAAAAAGTTGTATTTTTCACCGCTAACAATGAACAACGAACCGTAAATGCTGTTCAACAACCTTAACGCTGCTTATGACAAACGCTAAACAACAGAAAAGATACCTTTTCACCCTGGCCTTTTTAGAGGGAGGAGCAGTAATGGCATGCGAGCTGTTAGGCGCAAAAATGGTGACCCCATTTTTTGGCAGTTCGCTGTACGTATGGGCCGCTGTGCTAGGCGTTACCCTCGGTGCACTCATGAGTGGCTATTACCTTGGAGGATACGTGTCTAACAAATACAACAAGAAAAATATGATCAACATCGCGTTGATTGTAGCAGGTTTTTTATTGGTGATTATGCCCTACCTCAGTAAGGCGGTAATGACAGCTACCATTGATATGAGCATACAATGGGGCACTACTGTATCGTTGCTCGTTTTCATGTTCCCTCCTTTGCTTTTTATGGGCATGACCTCGCCCATGATCATCAACAGCATCAACGATAGCATTGACACTACCGGAAAGAGTGCCGGGTCAGTTTATGCCATCTCCACCCTGGGAGGCATTATCTCTACCTTCTTACTTGGCTTTTACCTGATGCCTGAATTTGGCATTAAAACGCCAGCCCTCATTTATGGAGCCATACTTGTTGCAGCAGCAGCAGTGGCACTTGTGATGAAAAAGAACATCGCTGCCCTCATCGTTATTGTAGCAGTAGGAGCCTGCCTGGGATTTGTAAAACCAAGGGAAAACAACAACTCAGCGCGCTACCAGGTACGCTATGAATCAGAAGGTATTTTAGGGCAACTGAAAGTCATTGACCAAAACTTTTCTACCTATACCAGGGGACAGAAAAAAGCACGTATGCTGTTTGTCAACAACACCGGGCAAACCATTTTGGACGTGAATGATCCCGACTATTCTTTATGGGATTGGTCGTACTACTTCCCCACTGCAGCAAGTGTACTGCCCGAAAACAGTGATGCCCTATTGCTTGGACTGGGTGGAGGAGTATTGCTCAAACAATTCAACCGGTTGAACTTTAACGTAGATGTAGTAGAAATTGATCACCGAATTCGGGATGTAGCCATCGAGTATTTTTTTGTAGACCCTGCTACCAATATTGTAGTGGACGATGCCCGCCATTACATTAACACCACCACTAAAAAGTACGACATTGTTACCCTCGATCTTTTTTTGAGCGAAACACCACCAGCGCATGTGCTCTCTCTCGAAAGTTTTGAAGCCACCAAAAAGATCCTCAAACCTGGAGGCATGATCATGATTAACTTTTATGGATACGTGTCGGGCAATAAAGGAAAAGCATCACGGTCGTTGTACAAAACCCTCACCGAAGCAGGATTCTCCACCAAAATATTTGCTACACCAGGAGAAGAGCAAAACAGGAACCTCATTCTTTTGGCCAGCCTGGATGAAAAAAGATACAACAACCTTCGGTACCGCGAAAAGGAGCTTCCAGTGTTGACCGATATTGAACCCTATTTCATCGATCCCGCTACGCTAAATATGAGTGATGCTGTGCTTTTAACCGACAATAAACCAGAGTTGGAAAAAATGTACCTGGAAGCAGCCGTTGAATGGAGAAAAACAGTGAACAAGTACTACACCAAGAATTTTTTAAAAGACAATTTGAGCGCTTTTAAATAATTCTTCCCTTTTCATTTGTGAAATTATTAACAATAACACTATAAATTGTTAATAAGTAATCGCGATTTATTCATTTCGTAGACAACCCTTTTTAACCCCACCTTCGTCAATGTAGATGTAGCAAAGCAGTTTTTTTTCTGGAAATACAGGCAACCTATTAAAATTCCGACGTCTGTAATAACAGAACTCTACAGCTTAAACACTAAATAAACAATTAACTAACACAAAATCAGCTAATTAAAGAAAAAATAGATCAAAAACAATAGCCAGTATAAAGGCTATAGGGATCAGCTACAAACTTACATGTTAAAAATTTAACTGAATTTTTTTTTTGGTTAAGTTTTTAACTTTATGCTATCTAACACAACTACTATGAAATTACGAGCTTTATTTGCCTTTACTCTTTTGCTTCTCGCTTCAGTTGCATTTGGTCAACAAGAAAGCACTTACGTAATCACTAAAAATGCCAATGTAAATAATATCAACTCCTACACTGTAGCGCTTGATGGTGCTAACCTGGATCAATACCGTTTACTCGATAAACGAAGGGTATTGACATTTGTTTCAGGTGTTGAGGTAGAGCTATTATCTGCCAACGAATTAACCGCTAAAGGTATTACTGTTAATCTGCAGAAATTGGCTCCGGCCGATACGCCTGTATTACATCGTTCAACATTTAAGGTTGCTCCTACCGGCCAGTTGATCGAAGTACAGTTGGCTAACAGTAAACGAGCCATTCATCAAAAAGCAAAGGACAACTAACGCAAACCAAAACCTACTAACCCACATCACATGAGGATCTTTAAGAACCTAAACAGTAAAAGCTTCTCAAGGCTTTCCAGCCTTTTACTTGTTTTTATAGCCTTAAGCCTAAGTCAATCTGCCCTGGCCATGCCTGGCGGCGGTGGCGGTGGCGGGTGTACTGTCAACAATGCTACCAACCAGGGCAACGTAACTGCTGGCGATGACTGCCAGAGTGCTACCTATCTTGGTGCATTGAATGCCCCTTGTAACTGTAACAACCCGGGAGGCATTGATTCTTACACCTGGTCGTCCAGCAATACCGCTGGCACTTCACCCAACCCCTACCAATCCATTCTGAACTGTCAAACAGGTGGCGATCAAGCCAGTCCTGCGGTAGACGTTTGGTTTGCAGTAGACATTACAGCCAATGAACTTTTTGTTGATGTCAATGGATTGACCAATCCAAACATCGGGGTATGGACAGGAGCTTGTGGTAACCTCACTGCATTGGGATGTGCCTCTGGCAACGGTTCCCTTTCTGCCAACTTTACCAATGTTACGGTGGGCAGCACTGTGTACATCCAGGTAAGTGGTGGCGATGTCAACGACCTTGGTAATTTCGACATTACCATGTACAACGACAACAGTTGCGACGATTGTATATTATCGGATGATCTTACTGTAAACCCAGCACCAGTAAATGGAACTTACCTGGCGGGAACCACGGTAACTTTCTGCTATTCAGTAGAAGATTATTCGCAAGAAAACACCAACTGGATTCACGGTATTGTACCTGTTTTTGGCAATGGTTGGGATGTGAGTACCTTAACCACTACCCCTGCCGCTTCGGAAGATGGAGGTGGAGCATGGGCCTGGTACAACAACATTAACACTCCTGATTTGGGGAATGTAGATGGGTTCTTTTACAACTCAACAGGTGGGCCAACCCCTACCGATAACTTTGGAGACAACTGTGGAGGAGCGGCATGCTCTTGGACATGGTGTTGGAGCATCACCGCTGAAGACTGTCCTCCAGGTAGTGAAGGCGATGACCTGGGCATTAATATTTATAATTATGCCGATGGAGAAACAGGCTCATGGACAGACATTGCCTGCGAAAATGACCCCCCTTATATTTTTAGTGCCTCCCTTACTTGTTGTCCTTTACCCGATACTTCTTCTACCCCCGAAACATGCTTTGGAGCGTGTGATGGAACAGCCACCGCTGATGGCGATGCGGGTGGTACTGGTACCGGCCCCTGGGATTACACCTGGGAAGACTCGGGAGGAAACACCATTACTTCCGTCAATAACGTTAACGGTTCGCATACCATTACCGGCTTATGTGCCGGCACCTACACCGTTACGGTACGTGATGGGAACAACTGTGTAGAAATTATTGATATAACGGTAAGTGCTCCGCCACAGATATTCCCTACAGCAACAGCTACCAACAGCCTTTGTTTTGGTACCCCATGTAATGGTACCTTAAGCGGTTCGGCTACAGGTGGTGTTCCGGGATATTCCTATTCGTGGGATGGCGGTCTGGGCGCTGGGCAAAACCAAACAGGCGTATGTGCCGGTACCTATACCCTCACGGTAACCGATGCGAACGGATGTACCGCTACTGCTACTGCTACCGTAAATGCCCCTCCCCTACTTACAGCATCTGCATCATCTACCGATGAAACATGTGATGGTGCTTGTGATGGTACGCTTTCATCAAGTGCTGGTGGAGGTACACCACCTTACAGCTATTCGTGGGATGGCGGTGTAGGAAATGGACAAAACCAAAACGGCATTTGCGACGGTACCTACACCGTAACCGTAACCGATGCCAATGGATGTATTGCTACAGCAAGTACTACCATAGCTCCCGGCCTGGTCATCACGGCCAACTTCAACCCAATAGCAAACCAGTGTTATGCCAACGGAGCGAACAGTTTTAGCTTTACCGATAACTCTACAAATGCTACCAGCTGGAGTTGGAACTTTGGCGATGGTAACACTTCTACCAGCCAAAACCCCACCCACAGCTATGGTGCTGCGGGCACTTATACGGTAACGTTAACAGTTACCAATGGTCCATGTACAGACACCTACCAACAAAATGTTACTGTTTACCCCGACCCTACCGTAACAGCGAGCAGCACCAATGTGTTGTGTAATGGTGCTTGCGATGGCACCTTATCTGCAACTGGTTCAGGAGGATCCGGTGGATTCAGCTACACCTGGGATGGTGGTCCTGCCCCTGGCAATCAAAACCAAACGAACGTATGTCCTGGCACTTATACCGTTACGGTGAGTGATGTAAACAACTGCCAGGCCACAGATCAAACCACCATTACCGAACCCCCATTGCTAACCATTAGTGCCAATGCTACTGATGCGAGTTGTTTTGGGGTTTGCGATGGCAGTGTTTCTTCTACTGCTTCTGGCGGCACCCCTCCATACAGCTATGCCTGGGATGGTGGTTTAGGAGCAGGACAAAACCAAACGAATGTATGTGCGGGCTCCTATACAGTAACGGTAACCGATGCGAACGGGTGTACTGCTACAGCAAATGCTACTGTAACCGAGCCCCCTGCCTTAACGGCCAGTGCCAGTGCTACCGATGCTACCTGTAATGGGGTATGCGATGGCACCTTAAGCTCTTCTGGTGCTGGTGGTACTACTCCTTACACCTACAGTTGGGATGGCGGTTTAGGCACAAGTCAAAACCCAACGAATGTATGTGCCGGTACCTATACGATTACCATTACCGATGCCAATGGCTGTACTGCTACCGCCAGTGCTACAGTAACGGAGCCCCCGTTATTAACGGTTAGTGCAACAGGCACCAACGCTACCTGTAATGGGGTATGCGATGGCAGCGTATCTTCGAATGCATCTGGCGGCACAGCTCCTTATACTTACAACTGGGACAATGGAGCTGGCAGCAATGCTACCGCGAACGGACTTTGTGCCAATACCTATACAGTAACTGTTACCGATGCCAATGGCTGTACTGCCACTGCCTCTTATACGGTTACCGAGCCGGCAGCGCTGACCGCCAATGCTGTAGGCACCAACGCATCCTGTAATGGGGTATGCGATGGTACAGCTACGGTTACTGCCAGCGGAGGCACCACCCCTTACACTTACCTGTGGGATGACCCTGGCTTCCAAACAACAGCAGGAGCTACCGGCCTTTGTGCAGGTACATGGACGGTTACCATTACCGATGCCAACGGATGTACTACTACGGCCAGCTATACGGTTACCGAACCAGCCCCAATGGTATTAACCATTACCTCTACCGATGCCAGCTGCGGGCTTCCCGATGGCCAGGCTTGTGTAGCAGTAACGGGCGGCACCTTTCCATACACCTACCTTTGGGATGATGGCAGTGCTCAAACCACAGCTTGTGCCAATGCTATTGGAGCAGGCGGCTATACCGTAACGGTAACCGATGCCAATGGCTGTGTTCAAACGGCTACAGCCACAATTAACGATGGTGGAGCACCAACAGCAACGATCACTGCCAGCACGAATGTATCGTGTAATGGCGGCAACAATGGTAGTGCTACAGTAACCGCTACCGGTGGTACTACCCCTTATACTTATGCCTGGTCTCCTTTTGGCGGCACTGCAGCTACGGCTAGCGGCCTTACTGCCGGCACCTACACGGTAACAGTCACCGATGCCGGGGGCTGTATTGCTACAGCCAGTGTCACCATCACTGAGCCTCCCTTGTTAACCGGCTCAGTCACCTCTACTACCGACCCACTTTGTGCGGGAGTATGCGATGGTACAGCAGGCGTTACCGTAACCGGTGGAGTTACTCCTTATACTTATGCCTGGGCCAGTGGTGGCACTACTGCCAATGAAACAGGCCTTTGTGCTGGCAACACCAATGTTACCATTACTGATGCCAACGGTTGTGCCATCTTACTGACGGCCACCCTTGTAGATCCGCCGGTTTTAACGGCCAATGTTACAGGCGTTGATGCTTTGTGTAATGGGGTATGCGATGGTTCAGCCAACTTAACGGTAACCGGAGGCACTACTCCTTACAGCTATGCGTGGGACAATGCTTCCACTTCAGAAGACTTATCAGGCCTTTGTGCCGGAACCTATAATGTTACTGTCACCGATGCGAACGGATGTACAGCCACTGCGAGTGTAACCATTAACGAGCCCGCAGCCCTTGTACTTACCCCATCGGGTAGCGATGCCACTTGTGGCCAGGCCAACGGCCAGGCTTGTGTAGCGGTAACAGGCGGAACGACCCCTTACACTTACTTGTGGGATGATGGCGGTGCTCAAACCACTGCCTGTGCCGACAACGTAGCGGCCGGGGTATACAATGTAACAGTTACCGATGCCAACGGATGTGTGGCCACAGCCAGCTTTACGGTGAACAACCAGGCAGGCGGTACAGCTACTGCAGCGGTAGACAACAATGCTTCTTGTGCGGGGGTTTGCGACGGGCAGGCTACCGTTACAATGACTGGTGGTACATCACCCTTCACTTACTTGTGGAGCACTGGTGGCACAGGAGCCACTGAAACCGGCCTTTGCGCGGGCACTCATACAGTAGATGTTACCGATGCCAACGGATGTGTGGCCTCTGCTACGGTAACCATCACCGAACCTACCACTGTTACTGCCAGTGTTGCAGGCACTGATGTTAGCTGTAACGGGGTATGTGATGGCAGCGCTGATGTTACAGTAAATGGCGGTACTACCCCTTACACCTTTGCCTGGGATCACGGTCCTACGGCTGAAGACCTAACAGGAGTATTGTGTGCTGGTAACTATGGAGTTACCATTACCGATGCCAATGGATGTAGCGTTTACCAAACAGTGACCATTACCGAACCTCCATTACTCAATGCCGGGTTAACCAGCTTTAACAACCCCACTTGTGCAGGCATCTGCGATGGCGATGCTACCATTGGAGCGGTAGGAGGAGTTCCCCCTTATACTTACCTGTGGAGCACCGGTGGAACGGGTGTTACTGAAACGGGCATCTGCGATGGTGCACATACTGTAACAGTAACCGATGCCAACGGTTGCCAGGTAGTTACCAACCTTGTATTAACAGAACCACCAGCACTGGTACTGACCACCTCTGGTACTGATGCCAACTGTGGCCAGGCCGACGGACAGGTTTGTGTAGCAGTAAGTGGTGGTACTACCCCTTATACTTACCTGTGGGATGATGGCAGTGCTCAAACCACTGCTTGTGCCAACAGTGTTACAGCCGGTTCCTACACCGTAACGGTGACCGATGCCAATGGATGTATTGAAACTGCTACCATCACCATCAACGACTTAGGAGGAGGCACTGCTACAGCAGCAGTAGACAACAACGCCAGTTGTAATGGAGTATGCGATGGGCAGGCTACTGTAACGATGACCGGTGGCACTACTCCTTACACTTACTTGTGGAGCAGCGGTGGCACAGGAGCTACTGAAACCGGCCTTTGTGCTGGCACCTACACGGTAGATGTTACCGATGCCAATGGATGTGTGGCCTCTACGAGTGTTACCATCACCGAGCCAGCAGTACTTACAGCCAGTACTACGGGCAATGATGTAAGTTGCAACGGGGTATGCGATGGCGATGCTACTGTAACGGCCGGTGGAGGCACTACTCCTTACACCTATGCATGGAGCAGTGGCGGAACAGCAATCAATGAAACCGGTCTTTGTGCCGGCACCTATACCGTAACAGTCACCGATGCCAACGGATGTGTGGCCACGGCTAATGTTACCATTTCAGAACCTACGGCAGTAACCTTAACCACCAGTTTTGTGGATGCCAACTGTGGGCAGTCAGACGGCCAGGCCTGTGTTACTGCTTCGGGTGGTGTAAGCCCTTACACCTACCTGTGGGATGATGGCAATGCCCAAACCACGGTATGTGCCAACAACGTTCCTGCCGGATCGTACACGGTAACAGTAACCGATGCTACTGGTTGTACTGCTACTGCTACGGTAGCGGTAGGCGACCAGGCGGGACCTGCCTTAACCATTGTCAACCAAACCGATGCTTTGTGTAATGGCGCATGCGATGGCACAGCCCAGGTGAGTGCTACCGGTGGAACAACCCCTTACACTTACTCGTGGAGCAGTGGTGGTACTACCGACACGGAAACCAGCCTTTGTGCGGGTACCTACACGGTAAACATTACCGATGCCAACGGATGTACCGATAATATTGTAGTAACCATTAATGAGCCTACCCCAGTGGTGGCCACCATTACCGGTAGTGTTGATGTAACAGGCAATGGCCTTTGCGATGGATCGGCTACGGTAGCTGGTTCGGGCGGTACTTCGCCTTACACCTACCAGTGGGATGCCAATGCAGCCAACCAAACTACAGCCACAGCCACCGGCCTTTGTGCAGGCACTTACTGCGTAGATGTGATTGATGCCAACGGTTGTGTGGCCAATGTATGTGTTACCATCTTAGAGCCCAATGCCATTATTCCTGTATTATCGGGAACTGATGCTACTTGTTTTGGGGTATGTGATGGAACGGCCAGTGTACTGGTAAGTGGTGGTGTAAGCCCTTACACTTACCTGTGGAGCGATGGTCAAACAACAACAACTGCTACCGGCCTTTGTGCGGGCAGCTACACAGTAGATGTTACCGATGCCAATGGCATTACAGTAACCAGCAGTGCTTATGTAGTGAACGAGCCACCATTATTGACGGCCACCACCAGTGTAGTATCCAACTACAACGGACAGGATGTGAGCTGCTTTGGTGTGTGCGATGGCAGTGCTGATGTTACTGCGGCAGGAGGCACTTCTCCTTATACTTATGAATGGTTCCAGGCAGGAAACAGCCTTGGGCAGTTCACCCAGATAGCGACCAACCTTTGTGCAGGCACTTACGATGTAGAAGTGACCGATGCCAATGGATGTCAAACCACTGTAAGTGTTACCTTAACAGAACCGGCACCGCTGGTGAACGCGGTAACGGTAACCGATGCTTCGTGCTTTGGGGTGTGTGATGGTAGTGTTACCTCCAGTGTTACTGGTGGCACTACCCCTTATACTTACCAGTGGGATGATCCCGGCTTAAGCACTACCCCAGGCATTACAGGGCAATGTGCGGGCACCTACACGGTAGTAGTAACCGATGCCAACGGGTGTTCGGTAACACAAACAGCCACCATTAACGAACCCAGCCAGTTGGTATTGACCACCTCTTCGAACGGGTCGAACTGTGGACAGGCCGATGGTGATGCTACGGTAACGGTAGTAAGTGGAGACCCTCCTTATACCTACCAGTGGGATGCTAATGCAGCCAACCAAACCACCGCAACAGCTACCACCCTTGGAGCAGGTTGTTACGATGTAACGGTTACTGATGGCAATGGATGTTCTCAAACGGTGAATGTATGTGTAATTGACCTTGGTGCACCAACGGTAAGCATCTTAACACAAACCGATGCCACTTGTTTTGGCAGCTGTGATGGCTTTGCACAAATACAGGTAACCGGTGGAACATCACCATACAACTACACCTGGTACGATGATCAAAACAACCCTATTGGACAAACCACTGCCAGTGCCTTTAACTTATGTGCAGGCACCTATACTGGTGAGATGATTGATGCCAATGGTTGCCAGGCAACAGTAAGTGTGACCATTGGTGAGCCTACCCAGTTGAATGCTGCCATCACTACTTTTACCGATGTAACCTGTTTTGGTGATTGCGATGGACAGGCAACAGTAGTTGCTTCGGGAGGAACCACTCCATACACTTACTTGTGGAGCGACCCTGCCACCCAGTCAACACCAACAGCCACCGGCCTTTGCCCGGGCACTTACAGTGTGATTGTTACCGATGGCAATGGGTGTGATACTACTTTACAGGTCACCATTGGTGAGCCTGCTCAAATTACCTTAACCACATCAACCATAGATGCTTTCTGTAACACAGGATCGGGAAGTGCTACGGTGAACATCACCAATGGGGTGTCGCCATTTACCTACCTGTGGACACCGGGCAACCAGTCGTCGCAAACGGCCATTGGATTGACCCCGGGAACATATGATATTTTGGTTACTGATATGAATGGATGTACTGCTACTGCACAAGCGGTGGTGGGCAATATCCCTGAAGGGGTGGCCACTATTTCAGGAACTACCGATGTGAGCTGTAATGGCTTGTGCGATGGTACCATGACTGTTTCGATGAGCGGCACAGGAACACCTCCTTATGCCTACCAGTGGTATACTGCGGGCAATGTGCCGGTAGCTACCGATAGCATTACAGGAACCAACCTGTGTGCTGGAGACTACTACGTGGTAGTAACCGATGCTAACGGGTGCCAGTCTACTTCAAATACGGCCACCATCAACGAACCACCAGCACTGGCCATTACTACTACAGTATTGGATGCATCGTGTAAAGATGATTGTACCGGTGAAGCTACCGCCATTATAACCGGAGGCACTTCGCCCTTTACTTACCAGTGGGACGATGGATTGAACCAAATCACTCCCACAGCCATCAACCTGTGTGCGGGCACCTACAATGTAGTAGTGACCGATGCCAACGGTTGTATCATCAATGGCCAGGCCATTGTTGAGGAACCACCACTACTGGTACTGGATTCTACAGTGGTTAATGCCAACTGTGGATTAAGCGACGGACAGGCATGTGTGATTGCATCAGGAGGTACTGCACCTTATACTTATGCATGGCCTGGTGGTCAAACCAACTCTTGTGAAGTAGGGTTGCCAGCAGGAACATACTGTGTAACAGTAACCGATGCTAACCTTTGTAGCGAAATAATCTGTATTGAGATTGGCGACAACAGTGGTCCTACAGCAGCCATTGTAGGATCAGTAGATGTGAGCTGTAACGGTGGAAACGATGGTTCAGCAACTGTAGACATGATTGGTGGAAACGGTTGGTTTACCGTACAATGGGATGCCAATGCAGGCAACCAAACCACTCCTACAGCTGTGAACCTGGCAGCAGGAGTATACTCGGTGAACATCCAGGATTCTATTGGATGTACCGCTTCGGCTTCGGTAACCATCAACGAGCCTACACCAATTACATTCATCCCCAACTGGGTAGACCCTACTTGTTTTGGATACTGTGATGGGGTGGCATGGATTGCTGCTGTGGGAGGAACACCTCCTTATAGCTACGACTGGAGAGATGACCTGAACAACCCGTTGAACATTAACAACGATACGGTTAGCAACCTGTGTGCAGGAGATTATACCCTGATCTTAACAGATGCCAATGGATGTACTGAAATCATTAACTATACCTTAACAGACCCGGCACAAGTAACCGGTACAGCAAGCGCAACTGATGTAAGTTGCTTTGGTGTATGCGACGGAACTGCTACCGCTACTGGTAATGTGGGTATTGCTCCTTTCTCTTACCAATGGGATGCGAATGCGGGCAACCAAACTACGGCCCTGGCCACTGGCTTGTGCCCCGGCACCTACTCTTGCACCATTACCGATGCCAATGGATGTTTCACCACGGTAACAGCTACCGTAGGAGAACCACCATTGTTAACAGCAGCCATCAACACTTTTGGACATGTAAGTTGTAATGGTGCTTGCGATGGTTTTGCCCAGGTAGATGTGGCTGGCGGAACACCTCCATATTTATACAACTGGACCGGTGGTGGCATCAGCCAGGTATACTCTAACCTGTGTGCCGGCATTTACGATGTTACCGTAACCGATGCCAATGGATGTACTGCCACAGCACAGGTCACCATCACTGAGCCTACAGCACTGTCGGTAATTACCAACACCACCGATGTAGATTGCTACCAGGCTTGTAATGGGGAGGCTTCGGCCATCGTATCAGGAGGTACTCCTCCTTACAGCTACCTGTGGGATGCTCCCGGGTTCCCTACCACTCCTACGATCGATAACCTGTGTGCAGGAACCTACAATGTAACCATTACCGACCTGAACGGTTGTATCATCACCGCTTCGGTCACCATTACAGAACCTACATTGTTGGATGTTAATATCAGTGTGACCGATGCCAACTGTGGACAGGACAATGGAGAGATTTGTGTAACAGCAGTAGGAGGCAACGCGCCATACACCTACCAGTGGAACGATCCTAACACACAAACATCATCGTGTGCCGACTCGTTGTTCTCTGGATGTTACACCATCACCCTAACCGATGCCAACGGATGTACCCTGGATAGTTTGATTTGTATCAACGACATCTTAGGGCCATCCATCACCTTAAACAGTGTAACCGATGTAAGCTGTGCAGGAGCATCAGATGGTGGTTTAGACTTTAACATTACAGGGGGCACCCTGCCTTATCAAAGCATCACATGGCAAATCAATGGTACACCAATCCCCGGGTTGGATGGACTTACAACAGGTACTAACCTGGCCGGTGGATGCTACACCATCACCGTGGTAGATGATGCAGGATGTACCTTCTCATTAACAGAATGCATCAACGAGCCACAAGGGCTGGCCTCGGCCATCACCGCATCTACCGATGCCAGCTGCTTCTTAGCAAGCGATGGTACTGCTACTGCAGCAGCAAACGGTGGAACAATGCCATACACCTACCAGTGGAATGGTGGTAACAACCCCAACGATTCTGCCAACACAGGATTGAGTGCAGGCACCTACACGGTTACAGTAACCGATGCCAACGGGTGTACCTCTACCTCGAATGTTACCATTGATGAACCTGCATTGCTGGTGATCACCATCGACACAGTAATTGATGTGAGTTGCTTTGGTGGGGCCGATGGAATAATTGATGTGAATGTTACTGGTGGAACACCACCATACCTGTATACCTGGACTCCTAACGTGGGCAACGGACCTACAGTAACCAACTTGAGTGCTGGATCATACATCGTGGATGTAACAGACGCCCATGGATGTACTGCTACACTGACCATCACCGTCAATGAGCCGCCTCTGTTGACCCTGTCGGGAACATCTGTGAACTCTACCTGTACACAGTGTAACGGTACCGCTACGGTGAACCCTGCTGGAGGTACTGCTCCATACACTTACCTATGGGGAGATGGACAAACCACCCAAACAGCTACAGGACTTTGTTTGGGCACACATACCGTTACTGTTACCGATAACAATGGTTGTACTGAAGTGATCACCATCGATGTGTTTGACACTCCGGGAGCGGTCATCGACAGCATCACCTTTATTGCTCCTGCTTGCTTTGGTACACAAACAGGAAGTGCTACTGTATTCCACTCCGGAGGAACTGCACCATACACCTACCAGTGGGATGCCAATGCCAACAACCAGGTAGCCCAAACGGCAGTGGCACTGGGAGCAGGAACCTATTGTGTAACAGTAACAGATGCCAACGGATGTACAGTATCACAATGTGTAAATGTGACAGAACCGAACCAGTTGGTTCCTGTACCCGATTTGGACCGCACCATTTGTTATGGAGACTCTACCCAAATATGGGGCAACGCACAAGGAGGTACTCCTCCATATACCATCAACTGGACAGGTGGTGGTTTTGTAGGCGCAGGACCACATACGGTCAATCCTACAGTAACCACCGATTACTGCTTTACAGTAACAGATGCCAATGGATGTATATCAGCTCAAGGGTGTGTCACCATTTCGGTAACACCAGCATTGAGCCTGGACCTTACTCCTGACTTGAGCATTTGTGATGGTGAATCAACCACGCTAACAGCCAATGCTTCCGGTGGAAATGGAGACCCTTATAACTTCGAGTGGCATGAAGGGGCAATCAATGGAAACCTGGTGGCAGCAAACACCGTGGGAAGTACTTCGTCTATTACAGTAAGCCCAAATACCACTACCTGGTACTATGTCATCCTTGATGATGGTTGTACCATACCGGTGGTAGACTCGGTGGAAGTAACAGTAAACCCATTGCCAATAGGATTTGTAAACATCATCGATCCGAATGGATGTGCACCATTTACAGCACAGTTCAGCTCAAACACCGACATTGGGGTAACCTACGATTGGGACTTCGATTGTGATGGAGTGATTGACTATAGTGGTACCGATGATGCTCCTTCGTGGGTGTACAACAACCCGGGAGTATACGATGTGTGTGTAACCATCACCTCGGCAGATGGCTGTTCGATTACTGTAACCGAAGCAGCATTTGTAGAAGTATACTCTGTTCCGGTGGCTGACTTTACTTTTGATCCTCCAACAACAACCATCTTAAACCCGGTGATTACATTCACCGATCAAAGTGTGGGGGCTGACACCTATCACTGGGACTTTGGCGATGGAAACACACTAACAGGACAGGCAGGAGCAATTCCTGATTCTGCTTCCAATGGAGGACTCACCACAGGATGGTATGAGAACCCATCGCATACGTATGCCGATAGTGGCGTCTATGTGGTGACATTAACCATCACCAACCAGTGGGGATGCTCGGATCAAATTACCTATGTGGTAACCATCGAAGGTGACTATGCCATTTATGTGCCGAACGCATTTACACCAGATGGAGATGGCATCAACGACTTCTTCTATGCACAAGGAGTAGGAATAGACCCTGAAAACTTCACCATGTACATCTTCGATCGATGGGGTGAACTCATCTTTGAGGCTCATTCGCCAAACGTTCCGTGGGACGGTACCTATAAAGGGTTCCCGGTAGAAATTGAAGTGTACGTTTGGAAAATCGTTACCATGGACCACAGAAAACAACAACACGAATATGTGGGCCATGTTACGGTAGTCAGGTAATTACCATGAAACAACATAAAAGGGGCAAGAATTCTTGCCCCTTTTTTTATGGCCATTCATGCCGAGTCTTTTCCCATTTACATGCTCTTAGCAACGATTATTTAACTATTGCCCACCCTATTTTAACAGTCTGTTAAATTTTTATAGCATCCCAAAGACAACCTTTCTATTTTTTTGTCGTCTAAAAGTCAACGCTTAGACTTTCAGTGACTGCTAATTTTGAGGTTTTAAGTGCTGCTAATTCTACATTAAATTTATACGCTAGCTATCCAACACTAAAGTAAAATGAAAATTACGGTAAAGTTCTTACTTATACTCTCTACAGTTGTAAGTTCACTTTCCTCTTTTGCCCAACTTACTGTGAATGGCACCGGTATGACTGCCGGCATCCTAACCAATGCCATTTCAGGGCCGGGAGTAATCATTACCAACGCTACTTTAAATTGCCCTGGAGGGGCATCTGGTACCTTTTCGAATGGTAACACTACCAACATCGGATTGGACAATGGTATCATTCTCACCACAGGGCAGGCAACTAATGCTATAGGTCCTAATGCTTTGGGAAGCACAGGAACCGATAACCTGGTCAATTTTGGTGACCCACAACTCACTACCATTGAACCATTGGCCACCTTCGACCCATGCATTCTTGAATTTGATATCATTCCTTTGTGCGACACCTTGCGCTTATCGTATGTATTTGGCTCTGACGAATATCCTGAGTTTGTAAATGCCGGGGTGAACGATGCATTTGGATTCTTTTTAAGTGGCCCCAACCCCATGGGAGGCAACTATGTAAACCAAAACATTGCTGTTATTCCTGGTACCGCCACACCGGTAACCATCGACAATGTAAACAGCGGCTCCAACGCTTCTTATTATGTTGACAATACAGCTGGCACTACCATTGAATATGATGGGTTTACCACCGTTTTAGAAGCATGGGCACCTGTAACGCCTTGCGCTACCTACCATATGAAATTAGCCATTGCCGATGCAGGTGATGGCATTTATGATTCAGGCGTATTTCTTGATTTTGAAGGATTGCAATGTCCCAATCAAGATGTGACCATTACTGGTATTGTAACACAAGCAGTAGAAGGGTGTATTGATGCTGAGTTCATCATACAAAGAACAGATTCTACCGGAACCTTAAACGTCAACTTCATTACTGGTGGCACAGCCACCAATGGGGCTGACTATACCCTCCCGGGGGGAGCTACATTCCCTAACGGAGTGGGTACTATGGGCTTTACCGTGCCCGCAATCAATGATGGAATTGCAGAAGGTACTGAAACCGCACAAATTGTGGTGGAATGGGTTGTATGTGGTGTATCGGTTTACGATACGCTTGACATTACCATTGTAGATGGTGCAGACATCAGCTTTACGCAAACCGATGAAAACTGTGGCGCTTGCGACGGAACAGCATCGGCTACCGTTAACAACGCTACTGCCCCCATAACCTATACCTGGTCTCCCGCTCCTGGCGGTGGGCAGGGCACCCCTAACATTACAGGGCTGTGCCCGGGAACTTATGTGCTCAATATTGTAGATGTGAATGGCTGTACAGCAGTAGACAGTGTTGTTATTGGAAGCATCGGTGGCCCCACACTTAACATCACCATCACCGACGAAACTTGCGATGGTGACAATGATGGCATCATCAATGCAACGGCCAGTGGCGGAGCCTCTCCATACCTATACGATATTGGTGGAGCACAACAAGCAAGTGGCACTTTCAATGGATTAGCTCCCGGCAACTACACGGTTACGGTAATCGATAACAATGGCTGTATAAGCACTGCCAATATCATCATTAACCCAGGTCCTATTTGCTGTACCCTTACCGCTACCGATGCCTTTACGGATGTTTCGTGCAACGGTGGTACTGACGGCACCATTACCATTACTGAAAATGGAGGGGTGCCCCCCGTACAATACAGCAACGACAATGGAACCACCTTTCAGGCGTCCAACGTATTCAACGGACTGGCAGCAGGCACTTACGATATTGTAGTGGAGGATGGCGATGCTTGTCAGGTCACCTTACAGGTAACCATTAGCGAACCACCAGCACTTACCATTGCCAATGTACCAGTTGACCCTACATGTAATGGCTATACCGATGGTAGCATAACAGTAACCGCAGGTGGCGGCACCCCAGGCTATCAATACAGCAACGACAATGGAACTACTTTCCAGGCATCCAATGTATTCAACGGATTGGCTGCAGGCACTTACGACATTGTTATTGAAGATGCCAATGGGTGTCAGATTACTGCACAAGTAATACTTACCGACCCGCCCGCTGTAGCATTCACCACCACCACCACGGATGCCACCTGTGGCAACCCCGACGGAACAATAACGGTGACCGTAACTACCGGTGTATCGCCTTACCAGTACAGCAGCGATAATGGTGCTACCTTCCAGGCCTCCAATGTATTGAATGGCTTGCTCGCAGGTAACTACGATGTGGTAGTACAAGATGCCAACGGGTGTACAGCAACTGCCAATGTGGTTGTAAACAATACTGCCGGACCAACCATTAATGGTACTGTTATTGTAGATGCATCATGTAATGGTGGAACCGATGGAAGCATTACTGTAAATGTTAGTGGAGGAGTAACTCCTTACCAATACAGCAACGACAATGGCGCTACCTTCCAGGCCTCCAATACATTCAATGGATTAGCAGCAGGCACCTACGATATTGTAGTAGAAGACGCCAATGGATGTCAGGACGCAGTACAGGTAGTTGTAAACGAACCTACTGTGGTAACTATTGCCACTGCATTTACAGATCCGTTATGTAACGGAAGTGCCGACGGGACGATTACGCTTACCGGTAGTGGTGGAACAACGCCCTATCAATACAGCATAGACAATGGAACGACCTTCCAGGCATCGAATAATTTCAACGGATTGATTGCAGGTGCTTACGATGTAGTGGTAGAAGATGCCAATGGATGCCAGGCCACTGCACAAGTAACACTTACTGATCCACCAGCAGTTACTTTTACCGACGCTGTAGTAGATGCCACTTGTGGAAATGCAGACGGTTCCATTACCATTACTGCCTCAGGTGGAGATGGCAACTACCAATACAGCATTGATGGAGGGCCTTTGCAAGCATCTAATGTCTTCAACGGTGTAGCTGCCGGAGCATATACCATCGATGTATTTGATGGCAACAATTGCTCAGCTACCGCCATTGTAAACGTAAGTAACATTGGTGCCCCCACCGTTAACCCCATCGTGTTCAACGATCCATTGTGTAATGGTAGTTGTGATGGTGACTTTACAGTAACTGTTACAGGCGGAACATCACCTTTTACGTACGACAATGGATTCACCAACAATAACACAGGTGTTTTCACCAATTTATGCGCTGGCGTTTATATCATCACAATTACCGATATCAATGGTTGCATTGCCACATCACAAGTTACCCTTACCGATCCTCCAGCAATGACCTATACTGCTGCATTGGTTGATTTAACTTGTTTCCAGGATGGCACAGGTAGCATCGATATTACAGGAGGTGGTGGCGATGGTGGGCCATATCAATACTCTATTGACAATGGAGCAACCTTCCAGGCTTCTAATGTATTCAACGGGTTAGCAGCAGGCACTTACGACATTGTAGTACAAGATGGCAACGGATGTACTGTAACCGGACAGGAAACGTTAACAGAGCCTACAGAACTTACCATCACCTTCTCTGCATTTGATGAAACTTGTGCTGGTGCCTGTGACGGATTTGCTATCGTTATTCCAAATGGTGGAGTAACTACCTATAGTTACACCTGGTCGAGCAGTGCCAATAACAGCCCTAATGAAAATAACCTTTGTGTAGGCACCTACGACTTAACGGTGACCGACGCCAATGGATGTACGGTAGACACCCTCAACTTCCCTATTGGTGGCCCCGCACCTATTGTCATCAACACCACCACTATTGTTGATGAGTCGTGCAATGGCAGTTGTGATGGCAGCATTACCATTGATGCCCCGCTAGCCACACAATTTAGTATTGACAATGGAACAACCTTCCAGGCCTCCAATACATTCAACGGACTTTGTGCCGGTAACTACGACATTGTGGTACAAGATGCCAATGGGTGCCCTGCTACTACTACTGCCATAGTAAATTCACCAGCACCATTAAGTGCCACAGTAAGCAACGACACTACCATTTGTACTGGTGGCACTGCTACCCTTACTGCCGGTGGGCTCGGAGGAACTACTCCTTACACTTACTTGTGGGATGACCCTAATGCCAGCACCACTGCTACCATTACTACCACTGTTGCTGGAACCTTTAACGTTACCGTAACTGATGACAACGGATGTACCGCTCAAGCTACTGTTACTGTTGCTATAGCTCCTCCTTTAACTGTTACCGCACTTACCAGCCAAAGCATTTGCCCTGGAGATCAGGTCACCATCAGTGCCATTGGTGGTGGTGGAGACGGTGGACCATACAACTACGATTGGACCAACGATGATGGTTCGGGATGGACTGCATCAGGACAATTCCAAACAGTGGCTCCTACAGTAACAACTACCTATACCGTTACCGTAAGCGATAACTGTGGATCAACCACCACCACCGATCAAATTACAATTACTGTAAATCAAGAACCAGTGGTGAACTTCTCGGCCGATAACCTGGCTGGATGTACTCCGGTAACTACGACATTTACCAACCTCACAGATCCCCTTATGACGGGTACCTGCTACTGGGACTTTGGAGATGGTAACTTCTCTACTGATTGTAACCCTACACATACATACACCATTCCTGGCTGTTACGATGTAACACTTACCGTGTACTCGCCCGACAACTGTGTGAGTGACACCACCTTTACACAAATGATTTGTGTGTATGCATACCCGCAAGCAGACTTCTTGTTTGGGCCTCAACCAACCAATGTATTGAACCCAACCATCAACTTTGCCAACACATCTACTGGTGCAATCTCTTACGAATGGATATTCGATAACCTGGGAGGATCGAACGAAGAACATCCTTCATTTACCTTCCCCGATGATGGACCGGGTGGATATGATGTATGTTTAGTAGCCACCAGTGCTAACGATTGTGTTGACACCATATGCTACAGGGTAATCATCGATGACTTGTTCCTGGTATATGTACCCAATGCCTTTACTCCGGATGGAGATGGGGATAACGATTATTTCTTCCCCGTGGTAAGCGGAATTGAACCACTATCCTATCAATTCTTGATCTACGACAGATGGGGTGAGCTCATCTTTGAATCAAGACATCCTGAACTCCAATGGGGAGGATCCGTAAAAGGAAATTCAGATGCCGCTAAACAAGATGTATATGTATGGAAACTTATTGTAACTGATGCAGTAAATGGTAAACAACATGAAATGATTGGTCATGTAACACTGCTTCGATAATTTTTGCGCCGTTCCGAAACGTAAAAACCGGATGAGAACAAGTTTCCATCCGGTTTTTTTTATTGAACAATACTGAAAAAAGTAGGCATGCATCACAATTGCGATTGTTAAATTCTTAACAACTAAGCAGATAGCGGTTAATTTTTCGTATATTCACACACAACCTTTCTACTATTACAACGTCTTATATAAAAACTTAAAAAGAATTTTTTAAGAATTAGTTGTCATGAACCTAACCAAATCGCTAACCGTTCTGGCTTTTACGGCATTTGCCGTAACCGGATATGCTCAAAAACAGGAAATCAGAAAACCTGTACAATTGAAAAGTGCGCAAAGCACTACCACCACAAAGCAAACAACCAATGCTACCACCTATCAGGTAGTAAAGGCAAAGCCATTGAATGCTTCAAGCACCGCCAAGCCTGGGGTGCAAAAACACACTGCCACAAATAGTGTGAAAAGTGTTGAACCTGCTAAAAAAGGGGAGCAATACTACGACCGGCAAATCACCAACATTGAAACAAAACTTAGTCAGGTAAAGCAAGACCCGGTGGAATTGCAAAAAGCCACTGACAGTGGGTGGCTAAAGAAAACCGAAGATCGACTAAAACAACTGAAAAAGGAAAGAGCCACTCTCATTAAAAAGAAAACTGAAAAGTAAGTAACCTAAACTTCTGACGCCTAACCTACCTAACCATGTCTAATCTATTGAAATCGTTCTTAGTACTGCTTCTGGGCTGCACTTTTGTGCTTTCGGGCTATAGCCAGGGAGCTGATTGTTTCTCTGCAGATCCATTTTGTACCAACAGTGGTGCCACATTTCCTGCTTCTACCAACACCAGTGCCGGTGCAGGACCGGATTACGGGTGTTTAGGGTCTCAGCCCAATCCCGCATGGTATTACTTGCAAATTTCACAGGCAGGAAACCTCGACATTACGTTAACCAACTCCAATGCCGTAGACATTGATTTTATCTGCTGGGGGCCATTCCCCGATCAAAATTCACCTTGTAATGCTGGGTTGAATGCGGGAGCAATTGTAGACTGTAGTTTTTCCACTGCAGCGGTAGAGACCATTAACATTCCCAATGCTCAGGTAGGCGAGGTTTACATTGTTATGATTACCAATTTCTCGGGGGTAGCCACAGATATATCTGCGAACCAAACAGGTGGAACGGGGGCCACAGATTGTAGCATTGTTACGCCTTGTTTCATGACCTCCCTCAACGTCACCATATCGGCATGCGACTTTTTAACAGATACCTATTCCAATTCGGGCACGATAACATTTACCGACCCACCCACTACAGGGCAGTTGATCGTCACCGACTGCCATGGCAATACAGATGTATTTAACGCACCCTTTACCAGTCCCATCAACTACAACATTCCTAACCTACCGGCCGATGGCATTGCTTGCGATGTAACCGCTACATTTACGGATGATCCGACTTGTACTATTGGCTTAAACTACAATGCACCTCCTTCGTGTGCTTGTACTGACGATGCCGGTACGGTTACTGCTTCAATGAATGGGCAGGGTAACAACAACTTTATTTTATGCGATGGCGACATCATCGACATTGCGACGAATGGCGATACATCCTTGCACAATGGTGCCACTTCAGGACTTACTTATGCGATCTACTCATGTCCTCCAACAACTGGATACATTGATCCAGCTACAGACCCATGCTTTGTAGGGTTTGTAACAGGCACCCTTGATGACATGAGTGACCAAAATGTTGGTGGCTCAGGTGGTGGTTTATTGGCCTGGTTAATTGCCAACCAAACCAACCCGGGGAACCCCATTACCAATAACGAGCTATGGTTTGCTCCAATGACCTTAATTGATACCGGCACGTTAACTTACGACCTTAATTGTGTACACATTGGAGCTCCAACACAAGTACAATATTTAGAACCCATTACCTATGTAGCTACTGAAAATTGTGCAAATGGCACATGGGATATTGTTATCAATGGTGGTTATCCCGATATGTATGGGGGTAACTTCACCATCAGCAACCTGGTCACTACTCCCAACAATCCTGGTGCTGCATTAAGCACTACTTCTGTTGCCAATGGCGGCACAGTATCAGTAACAGGGTTAAATTTTGGCGAAACCTTTACGTTTGATGTAACCGATGCCAATGGGTGTACCATTACAGTACAAGGTGGCCCATATACTTGTTGCTCTGACCAGGGAGGTACAGTAACCGCTAACCTCAATGGTAGTGGCACCAACAACTACATTCTTTGTGATGGTGACATCATTGAAATTTTCACCAATGGTGATACCTCATTACATGGTGCTAATGCAGATATTACTTATGCCATTTACTCCTGCCCTCCTACCACAGGGTATATCGACCCGGCTACAGACCCATGCTTTGTGGGATTTGTAACAGGTACGTTGGCCGATATGACTGATCAAAATGTAGGCGGTTCGAGCGGTGGTTTATTGGCCTGGTTGATTGCCAATCAGGGAAATCCAGGCAACCCTATTACCAACAATACGCTATGGTTTTCGCCATTAACATTGATCGACAGTGGTACACTTACCTACGACCTTAACTGTGTAAATGTGGGAGTACCAACAGAAGTTACGTACCTCGAACCTATCGTTACCAACTCCGTAGCCGACTGTCAAACAGGCACCGTTACCGTAACCATTACAGGAGGATATCCTGAAATGTACCCAGGCAACAATTACAACTTAGTAAACACAGGTGCCGGAACATTGAGTGCTAACCAGGTAACCTTTAGCGGTGGTACAGTAACCATTACTGGGTTGGTAGATGGCGACATGTATTCGTTTACCATCACCGACGACAACGGATGTCCGATGACATTTGCTGGGGGACCATTTGTTGGTTTGCCTAATGCCAATGCAGGTGTTGACGACTTCTCGTGTACATTGAGCTATAACTTAAATGCTATTCCCAGTGTTGGTACAGGCACATGGACCGGCCCCGGTAACTTTGCTCCTAATGCAAATACTCCCAATGCTACGGTAACCGTAGCTGCCCCTGGTACTTATACCTTTACATGGACCGAAGACAATACTGGAGGATGTATTAGTGCCGATGATGTTACCATTGCATTCTCTGACCTAACCTTGGCTACCAACTTTACAGACCCTACCTGTGGCAACACCGACGGTGACATTACAGTAAATGCTGGTGGAGGTATTGGCAACATCCAATACAGTAACGACAACGGAGCTACCTTTCAGGCTTCCAACGTATTCAACAACCTTGGTCAGGGCAGTTACGACATCGTAATTCAAGACGATAGTGGTTGTGTGGCTACCGTTAATGTAGTACTTACCGACCAGGGTGGTGCTACCATAGACAGTACCCCAATTAACGACCCAAGCTGTAACGGTGTCTGTGATGGCGACATTACGATCAACATCACGGGAGGCACCTCGCCACATGATTATAGCATTGATGGTGGTGGAACGTTCCAAACCAACAACAACTTTTTTAATGGACTATGTGCAGGTGTATACGACATTGTAGTACGCGATGCCAATGGATGTGTTTCTACTACACAAGTCACGCTTACTGACCCTCCTGTAGTAACGTACACTGCCATACTGAGCAATCTGACTTGCTACCAGGATGGAAGCGGCAGTATTGATATCACAGGTGGTGGTGGTGATGGTGGGCCATATCAATATTCTATTGACAACGGAGCGACCTTCCAGGCATCTGGCTTATTCAATGGGCTGGCTGCAGGCACCTACGACATTGTAGTACAAGATGGCAACGGATGTACCGTAACCGGACAGGAAACCATCATAGAACCTACAGAACTTACCATCACCTTCTCCTCTTTTGATGCTACCTGTAATGGTATTTGTGATGGATATGCTATTGTAATTCCAGCAGGAGGCGTTTCGCCCTATACCTATACCTGGTCGAGCAGCGCCAACAATACACCAACAGAAAACAACTTGTGTGCAGGCACTTACGACCTCATTGTAACCGACGATAGCCTTTGTACAGTAGATACATTAAGCTTCCCCATCAATGAACCCGTACCAGTTGCTATTAACAACGTTACTGCAACTGATGAATTATGCAATGGCAACTGCGATGGTACAATTACCATTGATGCTCCTGCAGCTACACAATTTAGTATTGACAATGGAACAACCTTCCAGGCCTCCAATACATTCAACGGACTTTGTGCCGGTAACTACGACATTGTGGTACAAGATGCCAATGGGTGCCCTGCTACTACTACTGCCATAGTAAATTCACCAGCACCATTAAGTGCCACAGTAAGCAACGACACTACCATTTGTACTGGTGGCACTGCTACCCTTACTGCCGGTGGGCTCGGAGGAACTACTCCTTACACTTACTTGTGGGATGACCCTAATGCCAGCACCACTGCTACCATTACTACCACTGTTGCTGGAACCTTTAACGTTACCGTAACTGATGACAACGGATGTACCGCTCAAGCTACTGTTACTGTTGCTATAGCTCCTCCTTTAACTGTTACCGCACTTACCAGCCAAAGCATTTGCCCTGGAGATCAGGTCACCATCAGTGCCATTGGTGGTGGTGGAGACGGTGGACCATACAACTACGATTGGACCAACGATGATGGTTCGGGATGGACTGCATCAGGACAATTCCAAACAGTGGCTCCTACAGTAACAACTACCTATACCGTTACCGTAAGCGATAACTGTGGATCAACCACCACCACCGATCAAATTACAATTACTGTAAATCAAGAACCAGTGGTGAACTTCTCGGCCGATAACCTGGCTGGATGTACTCCGGTAACTACGACATTTACCAACCTCACAGATCCCCTTATGACGGGTACCTGCTACTGGGACTTTGGAGATGGTAACTTCTCTACTGATTGTAACCCTACACATACATACACCATTCCTGGCTGTTACGATGTAACACTTACCGTGTACTCGCCCGACAACTGTGTGAGTGACACCACCTTTACACAAATGATTTGTGTGTATGCATACCCGCAAGCAGACTTCTTGTTTGGGCCTCAACCAACCAATGTATTGAACCCAACCATCAACTTTGCCAACACATCTACTGGTGCAATCTCTTACGAATGGATATTCGATAACCTGGGAGGATCAAACGAAGAGCATCCTTCATTTACCTTCCCCGATGATGGGCCGGGTGGATATGATGTATGTTTAGTAGCCACTAGCGCCAACGATTGTGTTGACACCATATGCTACAGGGTAATCATCGATGATTTATTCCTGGTATATGTACCCAATGCCTTTACTCCGGATGGAGATGGGGATAACGATTATTTCTTCCCCGTGGTAAGCGGAATTGAACCACTATCCTATCAATTCTTGATCTACGACAGATGGGGTGAGCTCATCTTTGAATCAAGACATCCTGAACTCCAATGGGGAGGATCCGTAAAAGGAAATTCAGATGCCGCTAAACAAGATGTATATGTATGGAAACTTATTGTAACAGACGGCATTAAAGGCGAGCAACATGAGTTCATTGGACATGTGACATTATTACGTTAGTAAAAAACAACCATAAATAATAAAAAAAGAGCCTCTTCGGGCTCTTTTTTTATGCTTCAATGGCAACCATTTCAACGAAGCTACGTCTATTAAATATAATCGCTGCAACCCTATATTATGAACATGAAGCTGCTATCTCTGTTCATAAGTCTCTTACTCTCAATTTTGACTTATGCACAACCCCCCAATGATGATTGCGCCAATGCAACCACATTAGATTGTACTGTTACCAATGGAACCAATATTGGAGCCACTGCCAGCACCTCTGGTGGCGACGATTCCTATGCTGCTGCAGACATCTGTGCTGCATCACTGGAAAATACGGTTTGGTATGAATACACTGCCACTGCCAACGGCACTGTGGATGTGAATTTCACCAACATCAGCTGCAACAGTGGATTTGGAGTGCAATTGGGTGTATTTACCGGCCCTTGTGGTGGCCCATACACACCAGTAGGTAATTGTGTAAACGGAAACCCTCCTCCTCCCCTTTCATTCCCCGCAGTAGCTGGGCAAAGCTATTACATTGTGGTGGATGGTGATGCAGGCGATAATTGTACCTGGGATGTAAATATCTGCCCTCCAGGTGGATGTGGAGCCGACGCAGGCACACAAACCGTAACGGTAGATGGTACGCCAGCAACAAGCCCTGTTTTCTTATGTTGGGGCGAATGCATCGATATCATTTCTAACGACGACTACGTATTGCCTACTCCAACTTCGGGAGAAGATTCGGAATTGATGTATGCCTTATACAGTTGTGCCCCTACCGACCCAGACCCCAATGCCGACGCATGCTATACAGGATTGCTATGGACCGGTGAAGATTTTTCAGATTGTAACAATGCAGGCAGTATCCTGCTGGGAGCTGGATTAGGCCCTACCGTGTACTTTGTTCCAATTACTGCCGATGATGGCGATAACAATGGCAATCCCAATGGAGTTATTAACTGGGATCAAGATGGCGATGGATGTTTTGACATGGGGCCTCCCATTGAGGTGAATTTCATGAATCCAATTACATTTACTTCGTCAGAAGATTGTGCCAACGGAAGTGTTGACATTACTATAAATGGTGGTTTACCTGAATTCACAGGTGGAAACTACACGGTAACCAACACAGGCGCTGGTACCGTCACCGGAACACCGGTATCACATGGCGGAACCATTACCATTACCGGACTTAACAATGGCGATAACTACTCCATTTCAGTAACCGATGCCAACGGGTGTACTGCCACCTTTAGTGGTGGGCCAATTCTAATGCCCTCCATTACCGGCAATGTAGTAGTTGATGTAACCTGTAATGGCGGTAACGATGGTAGCATCACCATTACCGTTACAGGAGGTACTCCTCCTATTCAGTACAGCAATAACAACGGAGCCACTTTCCAGGGATCAAATGTTTTTAATGGCTTATCAGCTGGCACATACGATATTGTAGTACAAGATGCTAGTGGCTGCCAGGACAATATACAGGTTACGGTAAACGAACCTCCTGCACTTAACTTCAATACAACCCCCACCAACCCCACTTGTAATGGCGGCACAGACGGTAGCATTGTAGTCAATGCCAGCGGAGGTACTACCCCTTACCAGTATAGTAATGACAACGGCGCTACATTTCAGGCTGGCAACACGTTTAACGGGCTGGGAGCAGGCAGCTACGACATAGTAGTAGAAGATGCCAACGGATGTCAAACCACTGCAACCGTAGTGCTCACCGATCCCCCCGCAGTAGCTTTCAATACTACGGTAGTAGATGCCACTTGCGGCAATAACAACGGCTCAATTACTGTAAACGTAACCGCTGGTGTTTCTCCTTATCAATACAGCAACGATAATGGTGGTACTTTCCAGGGAGCCAATGTTTTTAATGGCCTAGCACCGGGAAGCTACGACATTGTAGTTCAAGATGCCGATGGATGTACTGCTACTGCCACTGTTAACGTAGTGGATCAGCCAGGGCCAAACATCACCGGCACTACACCAGTAGACCCCAGCTGTGGTGCTAGCGATGGCAGCATTACAGTAACCGCTACCGGTGGTACAGCTCCTTTACAATATAGCGACGATAATGGAGCCACCTTCCAGGCTGGTAATGTATTCAACGGTTTACCAGCTGGCACCTACGATATTGTAGTTGAAGACGCCAACGGATGTCAAGCTACTGTACAAGTTACCTTAAACAATACTGCTGGGCCAAACATTACCAACACAGCTTTTATCGATCCCAGTTGTGGGGGTAGCGACGGTTCTATTACCATTACTGCATCGGGAGGAACTCCGCCTTTACAATACAGCAACAACAACGGAGCTACCTTCCAGGCTGGCAATGTATTCAATGGATTGCCAGCAGGCACTTACGACATGGTGGTAGAAGATGCCAATGGATGCCAGGCCACTACACAAGTGGTGCTTACCGACACGCCTGGTCCTACCATCGACAACACCATCATTGTGGATGTATCATGTAACGGTGGAAACGATGGTAGCATTACCATTACCGCCTCCGGAGGAACAACCCCGCTCCAATACAGCAACGACAATGGAGCTACTTTCCAGGCGTCAAACACCTTTAATGGATTAACCGCAGGTACTTACGACCTTGTAGTAGAAGATGCCAATGGGTGCCAGGCTACTCTACAGGTACAGGTAAACGAACCAACTGCACTCGCCTTCAATACCACCCCTACAGACCCTACTTGTAATGGCGATACCGATGGTAGCATTGTGGTAAATGCCAACGGAGGAACAACTCCTTACCAATACAGCAACGATAACGGGGCTACCTTCCAGGCGTCAAACACCTTTAACGGACTGGCAGCTGGCAGCTACGATATAGTAGTAGAAGATGCAAACGGATGTCAAACTACAGCTACTGTGGTACTTACCGATCCTCCAGCTGTTGCCTTCAACACTACTGTAGTAGATGCTACTTGTGGCAATGCAGATGGCAGCATTACTGTAAACGTAACTGCGGGCGTATCGCCTTACCAGTACAGCAGCGATAATGGAGCTACCTTCCAGGCGTCGAACATTCTTAATGGATTAGTTGCCGGCAACTACGATGTAGTGGTGCAAGATGCCAACGGATGTACAGCTACATTGAATGTAACGGTTAACAACCAGGCGGCACCTACCATTACCAATACCGCCACTGTTGATCCTACTTGTGGCAACAGCAATGGCTCTATTGATGTAACAGCATCAGGAGGAACACCTCCCCTACAATATAGCAACGACAACGGAGCTACCTTCCAGGCTGGCAATGTATTCAATGGATTGCCAGCAGGCACTTACGACATGGTGGTAGAAGATGCCAATGGATGCCAGGCCACTACACAAGTGGTGCTTACCGACACGCCTGGTCCTACCATCGACAACACCATCATTGTGGATGTATCATGTAACGGTGGAAACGATGGTAGCATTACCATTACCGCCTCCGGAGGAACAACCCCGCTCCAATACAGCAACGACAATGGAGCTACTTTCCAGGCGTCAAACACCTTTAACGGATTAACCGCAGGTACTTACGACCTTGTAGTAGAAGATGCCAATGGGTGCCAGGCTACTCTACAGGTACAGGTAAACGAACCAACTGCACTCGCCTTCAATACCACCCCTACAGACCCTACTTGTAATGGCGATACCGATGGTAGCATTGTGGTAAATGCCAACGGAGGAACAACTCCTTACCAATACAGCAACGATAACGGGGCTACCTTCCAGGCGTCAAACACCTTTAACGGACTGGCAGCTGGCAGCTACGATATAGTAGTAGAAGATGCAAACGGATGTCAAACTACAGCTACTGTGGTACTTACCGATCCTCCAGCTGTTGCCTTCAACACTACTGTAGTAGATGCTACTTGTGGCAATGCAGATGGCAGCATTACTGTAAACGTAACTGCGGGCGTATCGCCTTACCAGTACAGCAGCGATAATGGAGCTACCTTCCAGGCTTCAAATGTATTGAACGGGTTGGCAGCAGGCAACTACGATGTAGTGGTGCAAGATGCCAACGGATGTACAGCTACGTTAAACGTATCGGTTAACAACCAGGCGGCACCTACCATTACCAATACCGCCACTGTTGATCCTACTTGTGGCAACAGCAATGGCTCTATTGATGTAACAGCATCAGGAGGAACACCTCCCCTACAATATAGCAACGACAACGGAGCTACCTTCCAGGCTGGCAATGTATTCAATGGATTGCCAGCAGGCACTTACGACATGGTGGTAGAAGATGCCAATGGATGCCAGGCCACTACACAAGTGGTGCTTACCGACACGCCTGGTCCTACCATCGACAACACCATCATTGTGGATGTATCATGTAACGGTGGAAACGATGGTAGCATTACCATTACCGCCTCCGGAGGAACAACCCCGCTCCAATACAGCAACGACAATGGAGCTACTTTCCAGGCGTCAAACACCTTTAACGGATTAACCGCAGGTACTTACGACCTTGTAGTAGAAGATGCCAATGGGTGCCAGGCTACTCTACAGGTACAGGTAAACGAACCAACTGCACTCGCCTTCAATACCACCCCTACAGACCCTACTTGTAATGGCGATACCGATGGTAGCATTGTGGTAAATGCCAACGGAGGAACAACTCCTTACCAATACAGCAACGATAACGGGGCTACCTTCCAGGCGTCAAACACCTTTAACGGACTGGCAGCTAGCAGCTACGATATAGTAGTAGAAGATGCAAACGGATGTCAAACTACAGCTACTGTGGTACTTACCGATCCTCCAGCTGTTGCCTTCAACACTACTGTAGTAGATGCTACTTGTGGCAATGCAGATGGCAGCATTACTGTAAACGTAACTGCGGGCGTATCGCCTTACCAGTACAGCAGCGATAATGGAGCTACCTTCCAGGCTTCAAATGTATTGAACGGGTTGGCAGCAGGCAACTACGATGTAGTGGTGCAAGATGCCAACGGATGTACAGCTACGTTAAACGTATCGGTTAACAACCAGGCGGCACCTACCATTACCAATACTGCTTTCACCGACCCATTGTGTAACGGTGCATGTGATGGCACCATTACCATTACTGCCAATGGAGGTGTTTCACCATTGCAATACAGCATTGATAATGGGGTTACCTTCCAGGCTGGGAATGCTTTCAATGGCATTTGCGATGGTACCTACGACATCGTAGTAGAAGACGCTAATGGATGCCAGGTATTGGATCAGGTGACCTTAACAGAACCGCCTGTTATGTCATACGCTGCGGTACTTACAGACTTAACCTGTTTCCAGGATGGAACGGGTGCAATCGAGATCAATGCACAAGGTGGCGACGGAGGCCCTTATCAATATTCGATCGATAATGGCGTTACCTGGCAGGCAGGCAATATATTCAATGGACTGGCAGCTGGCAACTACGACATTGTGGTACAAGATGGCAATGGATGTACCGTGACTGGAACGGAAACACTCAACGAACCTACACAACTTACCATCACCTTCTCGGCATTTGATGAAACTTGTGCTGGTGCTTGCGATGGTTTTGCTATTGTAATTCCAGGCGGTGGCATTACACCTTATGACTACACCTGGTCGAGCAGTGCCAACAACAGTCCTACTGAAAATAACTTGTGTGCAGGCAATTTCGACCTTACTGTAACAGATGCCAATGGTTGTACTGTTGACACTATCGCCTTCCCTATTATAGGGCCACCTGCAGTTACCATAGATAATGTTACCATTACTGATGAACTTTGTAATGGCGATTGCAATGGATCGATTGATGTTGATGCACCCACAGCTACTTCTTTTAGTATTGATGGTGGCGTTACTTTCCAGGCTTCCAATGTATTCAATGGATTATGCGCTGGCAATTATGACATTGTAGTTGAAGATGCCAATGGTTGTTCTGCAACTATGGGCGTGAGCGTTCTTTCGCCACCAGTACTTACTGCAAACATTAGCAACGACACTACCATCTGCGACGGTGGAACTGCTTCACTCATAAGTAACGGAGTAGGTGGCACTCCGAATTACACATATGTTTGGGACGATCCCAATGCTACTGCTGGCAATGCCCTCAACATCAATACTGCTGGCACCTATACAGTAACCATAACCGATGCTAATGGTTGTACAACACAAGCTAGTGTTACTGTTTCGGTGAATCCACCATTAACAGTAACTGCTCAATCTGATCAAGCCATTTGTCCTGGAGAATCGGCCACACTAACTGCCAACGGAGGTGGTGGCAATGGCGGCCCATATACTTACGACTGGACCAACGACGATGGTTCAGGTTGGACTGCTACAGGAGGTAGCATTAGTGTTTCACCAACCACTACTACCACGTATACCGTTACTGTAAGCGATAACTGTGGTTCGGTAACCACCACCGATCAGGTAACCATTACAGTGAACACAGTACCTACAGTTAACTTTGTAGCAGACAACCTTTCAGGGTGTTTACCCGTTACCGTCAACTTTAATAACTTAACCGATCCGCTGATGACCGGCACTTGTTTCTGGGATTTTGGTGATGGCAATACCTCAAATACTTGCGACCCTACACATACTTACACGTTACCAGGGTGTTATGACGTTACCTTAACAGTAACTTCGCCCGATGGTTGTGTAGGCGATACTACTTTCACACAATTGGTATGTGTGTATGATTATCCAACCGCAGACTTTGTGTTTGGTCCACAACCTACTAATGTGTTGAACCCAACTATCGGTTTCACCAACATGTCGAGTGGAGCAGTGAGCTACGAATGGATTTTTGATGACCTTGGATCATCTACAGCAACAAACCCCACATTTACGTTTCCGAATGATGCACCCGGTTCGTACAATGTTTGTTTGGTAGCAACGAATGCCAATAATTGTACAGATACCACTTGCTACACCGTAGTTATTGACGATGAATTCATTGTATATGTCCCTAACGCCTTTACTCCAGATGGTGATGGAACAAACGACTTTTTCTACCCTGTAGTAAATGGCATTGATCCGTTGGAGTACGAATTTTTGATCTTCGACCGTTGGGGCGAGCTGATTTTCGAATCGCATCACCCAGAATTGCATTGGGGAGGCACCGTAAAAGGACAAGGTATTGCTAAGCAAGATGTATATGTATGGCGATTAATTGTAAAGGATGCTTCTACTAACGAACAACACAGTTTTGTAGGTCATGTTACCTTATTAAGATAATTCTCTACTTCCCCAAAAGGCCGATTGCATAATGTAATCGGCCTTTTACTTTTTATACACTACAAATTTCACTTTCTCTACTCCCTCTTACTTTGATGGAGTACGGTACAACAACTCATACCTCATGTAGCGAGAAATCACACATAGTAATGCATGAGGAAATAGAATACGGGATACGCATCAAGGGGAAACCTTTTAAAACAAAAAACCCGTTTGTTGATGTAACAAACGGGCTTTAAAATGGCATCTAAGCTATTTTAAGCATCTATATTCGCATATTTAGCGTTCTTCTCTATAAACTCTCGTCGAGGAGGCACATCGTCGCCCATAAGCATTGAAAAGACCATATCTGCTGATGCTGCATTTTCTATGGTTACTTTACGCAGGGTTCTGTTTTCAGGCGACATGGTGGTTTCCCATAACTGATCGGCATTCATCTCCCCCAAACCTTTGTAACGCTGTACTCCAACACTACTTTCTTTCCCTGCACCTTTCATATCCTGAATAGCAGCATCTCTTTCTTCGTCGTTCCAGCAATAGCGTGCATCCCTACCTTTTTTCACCAGGTAAAGTGGTGGAGTAGCAATATATACATAACCGTTTTCGATCATTTCTTTCATGTGGCGGAAGAAGAAAGTAAGAATCAACGTTTCAATGTGGCTACCATCAACATCGGCATCACACATGATGATGACTTTGTGGTAGCGTAGGTTGGTTAAATCCAGTGCTTTACTGTCTTCTTCTGTTCCTACTTTTACTCCAAGGGCAGTATAAATGTTCTTGATTTCTTCATTCTCAAAGATTTTGTGCTGCATGGCTTTCTCCACATTGAGGATCTTACCACGCAAAGGCATGATGGCCTGAAAATTACGATCACGTCCTTGTTTGGCCGTACCACCTGCCGAATCTCCCTCAACAAGGTACAGTTCGCAAATGGAAGGATCTTTCTCTGAACAATCAGACAATTTCCCAGGCAAGCCGCTACCGGTAAGTACATTTTTACGCTGCACCATTTCACGAGCTTTACGTGCTGCATGGCGTGCTTGTGCCGCTAATATTACCTTTTGTACAATGGACTTGGCATCGTTGGGATGTTCTTCAAGGTAGTTGGTAAGCATTTCAGTAACCGCCTGGCTTACTGGAGCTGTTACTTCACGGTTGCCCAGTTTGGTTTTGGTTTGCCCTTCAAATTGCGGCTCCATTACCTTTACCGATACTACTGCGGTTAGTCCTTCGCGGAAATCATCACCTGATATTTCAAACTTAAGCTTATCGAGCATGCCTGATGTTTCTGCATACTTCTTTAGCGTATTGGTTAAACCACGACGGAAGCCAGAAAGGTGGGTTCCACCCTCATGAGTGTTAATGTTATTTACGTAAGAGTGAATGTTTTCTGAGTACGATGTATTGTAAACCATCGCTACCTCTACCGGAACACCGCTCTTTTCTCCTTCCATGCAAATAACGTCTTCAATCAACGATTCGCGGGTACCATCAAGGTGAGTAACAAATTCTTTCAATCCCTCTTCCGAGAAAAACTCCTCACTCAATACATTGCCTTCTTCATCAAGAACACGCTTATCGGTAATGGTAATTCTTATCCCCTTGTTCAAGAACGATAGCTCACGCATTCTGGAAGCTAATGTTTCGTAGTTGTACTCCCGCTCATCAAAAATTTCATGGTCGGGCCTAAAGTGAACCATGGTACCTTGATCTTCAGTACTTCCAGTTTCTTTTACGGCATATTGAGCTTTACCACGTACATACTCTTGTTCCCAGGTTTTCCCTTCTCTCCATACTGTGGCATGCAAGCTTTCCGACAGTGCGTTAACACAAGATACCCCTACCCCGTGCAAACCACCAGATACTTTATAGGAATCTTTATCAAACTTACCCCCTGCACCAATCTTGGTCATAACAACTTCAAGTGCCGAAACACCCTCTTTCTTATGTACCCCAACCGGAATACCCCGTCCGTTATCACGAACAGTGATCGAGTTATCTTCGTTGATCCAAACACCAATTTCATCACAATATCCTGCCAGTGCCTCATCGATGGAGTTATCTACCACCTCGTACACCAAATGGTGCAACCCTCTTACTCCAACATCACCGATGTACATAGACGGACGCATCCGTACGTGTTCCATCCCTTCCAGTGCCTGTATACTATCGGCTGAGTACTGGTTTTTGTTTTCTGAATTCTCACTCATATTGTCTTTTTTTACACTTTTTTCATTGGTATACAAATATAAGCATTGCCCAAGGCTTAGCCTCGCGATAATCCCAATAAAACCAAGGGATTTATCAACATTTAATTAACAAAACAGCCTCTAAAAAACCGTCGGAACGACGCTGCCATTCCCAAGAGGGTTTACCACGGTTGTTTTATACCTTAGAATGAGTAGGTTATGCCGCCCAATGCATTGAAGCCTTGCACTGGGTATTTATTCCATTTTTGATACCGTTTAGCGGCAATATTATTAAAATTAATAAATGCGGAAAGCCTTTTGGTATAGCGATATTCCAGTCCGAAATTCACATCTACATAACTATCCAGTGTTACAGGAAATTCCCCACCAATTGGAGTATTGCCTTGTAAACCGGTAAGGGTTTTTCCAACGCGTTCGCCTACCATAAACACATCTAAACGTGCCAGCAATTTATCTTCAAGGTCGTACACTGTTGAAAGGGTAAATTGGTAGTCGGGCAAATCCCAGGCAAAATCATCGGTTTTTGGTTTATAATCGTAAAAGTCGCCACGAAGATAGAATGTCAATTTTTCCGACTTATGGTATGATATCTCACCACTAATAGCAGTAATATTCACCGTATCGTACCTTACTTCAAACTGGTTTTCGATGCTATAAGTGGTATCATTCACAAAATAAGGCCGATCTCTAAGGGTGCTACTAGCCACTTTAACATTGAATGAAGTAGTTGAGCTAATCGTTCCTCGAATACCGCCATACAGTTCGTATTTTTGATTGGTATTAAGCAAATTCACTTTCGACAACACAAATGGATTGGTAGTACTCAACGACCGGAATGAGTTGCGCTTAATTCCTCCCGTCACCCCTGCATAAGGAATGAAAATATCGTCGAATAAGCTGTACTTTGCTTCTGCATCGGGATAAAAATGAAAGGTGGCCGAACGACTCATATTGGCATAAACTCCCAGGCCAACCCTCACCATCCAGTTATCGCCACTGGTAGCAATCTTAGGGGTCAATTTTAAGATTCCATTGTTAATCGTTGTTTCTTCCGAAGGGTCGGTATCGATCAAAGGCGTAAAGTAGCGTTGGTAACTGTTATAATCCAACGCTGTTTCGAGAATGAACTGCTCACTATTAAAAAAGGTTCTAAAATCAGCATCTAACAACATGTTGTGTTCTTTAGAACTGTTAATATCGCTGTAATTGTTGTAGTACAACTTCACATTATGATTAATGCGTGAAGAATCTTTGAAATAGCTCGATACTTCACCACCAATGCCAAAAGAGTTAAAACGTTGCTTGATGTCTTTTTTATCAATTACAGTATCGGCTTCCAAAAAGCCATAGTGATGTACCCCTATTCGGTTATAGTCAATGGCTACCTTAATGGAATGTTCACGCATGAATTGTTTGCCCCACAGATTGATCTCGTTTTCACTAAAACCACTAAAACCAACATCAGGAATACCCCCACGGGTAGAAAAATGCTTTGCGTGTGCTCCAATGGATTGCTTTCGCGACCTTAAGCTATTGTAATAAAGGTCAAACAATGGCGTGGTACTGGTACCTACTCCTGCTTTTACATAACCTTTGTACAATCGATCAAGCGGGCCTCCAGGACCTTTTAGTTTTGCTGCTTTGATGGTGTCAATCTTAAATTCGGTTTCCATACGTTTGGGTACCAAACCGTAATTAAAATTAGGTGGTGGCACTACCGAATCTCGAAACTGAGGCGATTCAATCAACTTAAAAGGGTTCGCAATATTGAGGTCTTTATCGCTTTCCACTACAATATCTTCACTGATATTGTTGTTAGAACCGGGCTGAGCCAGCACTGTTGTTGTACTCAACAACAAGCATCCGAGCAGGTATATCGACTTATTCATTGTTATCTCCTTCCTCTTTTTCTTCATTTCCCTCTTCACCACTACCGGTAGCTCCTTCTTTATCTTTCAACTGCTCTTTATTGGCTTTTCGTTCTTTTTTTCGCTGCTTCCGATCGGGCTCTTCCTCGGGTTCTTCTTCTTCAAAAAGTTCGTCGTATTCTTCTCCAAAACCAATCTCTATCTCTTCCATTTTCTTCCGTTCCTCCTGCTTTGCCTCCATGGCTAAAATGGCATCCAGTTTCTCCTGTGCCAACACCACCACATCAGTATCGGTATGCTTTTCAATAAGGCTTTCCAGGGTATGTTTGGCCTGTTCTACTTCACCAAGTTTCACATAGTTATCAGCCAATAATACAAAGCCCATACCTAGCCATTTCTCGTAACGAGGCACACGTTGTACCAACTCAAAAATGTGCTGTTCCGATGTTTTATACTCATCTTTTATGTAATAAATCTCAGCAATTAAGTACTTCGCTTCAGCACCGAATACACTTTGTGAGGTAGCAGCCAATTTTGTGAGTTCTTCCAAAGCCATATCATACATTTCTAGGGCTTTTAGCGACTTTCCAATGGTAAAATTGGCTTCCTCCAAAATACCTGCTGGTGTTTCGGTATTGATCACAACTTTCTTGGCATATTCCATTGCGTACTCATAATTCCCCAAATGGAAGAAGCAACGCATTTGTCCAATTTGTGCTTCTAACCCACTGGTAGAAAACTCAGCTACATTTTCGAGCGAACTGTAATTTCCTAATGCTGCTGCATAATCCTGCAGTTGGTAGTTGATGGTGGCAGCAGCCAACAATGCCGATTCTGTAAATTTGTTGACACTTTGTGAAATCACATAATTGTACCCACGTAATGCTTCCTGTAAACGATTGGCCCGATAGTCACACTCTGCCTTATAGAAATAGGCATTGTTGGCAAAAATGGCGGGATTAAACTTATTGATGTATCGCTCAAAATCTTCTGATGCTCTTTCACAATCACCATCTAAGTACCTGTTTTCGGCTGCCATATAGTTGGTAGAATCCAATTGAGCCGTAGGAACTTTAAAGAAGGTCAGCGATTCTACATAAGCATTGTATTCTTCGATATTGCCCTGGGCAATGTATATTTCCTTGATGGTAGCCAAGGCTTCTCGCGAATCCTCCAGCGTAGGGTATTTCGATACTATTTCTTTAAACACTTCCAGTGCATTGGCCGTTTGTCCTTTCTGGAAATAAATTAGTCCTATTTGCAGCAATGCTTTCTTAACCCGGGTGCTGGTAGGAAATTCAGTTACCACCTCATTATAGTACCGCAATGCTTTATCGTTGTTGTTGATCCGCTGGTAGGCCAACCCAAGTTCAAACTTAGCATGCACCAAATAGGTAGAATGCGGATGGTCTTTCAATAACTTTTCAAGCGTGGTTGCTTCAGCTTCATACCGCTGTTGCAGTTTCCTGCTAATGCCTTTTTGAAACAACGCATAATCGGTACCAGTAAGGTTAATCTTGATGGCTCTATCGTAATAGTCAATGGCGTTGCTATACTCCCGGTTCATCAAATAACTGTCTCCTATACGCAGGTAAGCATCGTTCAGCTTTCGTTCATCGGCTTCGTTGTACTTGCCCACAAACTTCCTGAACCATGTGGTAGCCTTAGGATAGTCTTTCTTTTTATAATAAGCATAGCCAATGCTATAGTTGGCTTTGTTATGAAGGTCGGATACAAATGCCCCTGGTTCTCCTTGAAATCGTTGATAATCAACAATTGCGTCTTCGTAACGTTTCATCTGATAATTCGACTCCGCAATCCAATAGATGCTTTCAGAGTTTAATTCACGATCTACCGGATATACTTTAACTTTTTTAAAGCTCTTGATGGCATCGTCGTACATTTTACCATGAAATTGTTCTACCCCACGATTAAATGCAATCATCTGGTATGCCGTCTCCATACGAGGACCTTTGTCGGCAATTTGTTCTAATGATATGAGCGCTGCATCATAGTTGCGTGTGGTCATATACACACTAATGAGGTATTCTTTAGCATCTTGAGTACGCGGTGAGTTCGGATAATCATTAATGTATTGCGTAAATGCTTTTACTGCTTCATTAAATGGGTTGTAGGATAGTTCATACGCCAACTTAGCGTAATTGAACAGTGCATCTTCTTTAATTTCTGCATCGAACGATAACATTGAAGCCAATCGGAAAGCACTCCGTGCGTACTCTTTTTGTTCCAGCTTCACATAACAATCGGCCGAGTGGTAATAGGTTACTTGTGATAAGCTATCGGGCTCTGGCAATTGAGTTACTCGCTTAAAGCTAATCAGTGCTTTTTCAGGGTTGCTGCTGCGATACAAAGCATACCCCAACTGATAATGATCGGAGCGAGTGGGGTTTCCACGTTGTTGATATTGCTCCAGGTAAGGTACCGCTTCTGCATAACGTTCAGTACGGTAATACGATTCGCCTATTAAACGAGCAATTTCGTGTGCCCGCTTAGCACGCGATGAATCGAGCAACGCTGGGGCATAAGCCAATACCTCATCGTATTTGCGTTGCAGATAATAAATCTGTGTAATGTAATAAGGCACTACCGCACCAAAGCTCTCATGTGTTTCAAGGGTTTTAAACCCTTCCAATGCCGTTTGGTAATTGCCATTTACATACTCAATGTGCGCATTGTAGTATGTGGCTGGTGCTTTGTACTCCGATTCCGTAGCCTTCACCTCATAAAAAGCACTGTTGGCTTTGGCATTGTTTCCTTCTTTGAAATGACTGTATCCCAGCTTAAAATAGTATTCTGCCAATTCATCGCTACTGAGGTCATAGATATCTACCTTTTCGAACCAGGCAATGGCCTTGCCGTATTTTTTTCGTTGGTAATTGTATTTCCCCAATTGGAAATAAGCTATTTTAACCCATGGACTTTCAGGGTGATTCTTAATGAAATTCCCTAGCAAATACTCCGCATCTTTGTTGAACAGCTCTAACGCACACACTGCTGCATAGTACTCCGCATTGATGTATATTTCGCTGGTAGGGTTTCCAATACGTTCCATTACGCCATCGAACTTCTTTTGCGCAGATCCGTACTTTTCTTTGTCGTAAAGCTCTAATGCCTCGGCATAATCGTGATCGTTGTGCGTATACACAGCACTGCGCTGTGCGTAACCACAAACTCCCGTAAACAATAAAACTGCGGCAATAATGCCTTTGAAGTTGATTTTACAATAGACCATAATACACGTAGTGTAGCTGATAAAATTAACACCGAAGACTTCAGTAAATTTTGCAAGGAGTGATAAGTTTTCAACGCGATAGTGTTGAAATTATTTTATTAGCACTCATTTTCTTAATGTGCTTTAAGACAATTATTTTCACCATCTTTACATGATTAAGTCATTGCTATGGAAGATCCGTTGAAAGAAAGTATCATTGAACTTAAGGCAGCTAAAATCTCGCAACGCGACGCATTGGTACTCAGTGATGTGAACCTGCATATCCACAAGGGTGAATTCGTTTATTTAATTGGAAAAACAGGCAGTGGAAAAAGCAGTTTACTGAAGACTTTATATGGCGAACTCGCACTTATAGAAGGCCAGGGAACGGTGGCCGGTTTTGACTTAAAAACACTAAAACGCAGTAAAATTCCTTACTTGAGAAGAGAATTAGGCATCGTTTTTCAAGATTTTCAATTGCTCACTGATCGTACTGTTGAAGAGAATTTAAAATTTGTGATGAAAGCCACTGGCTGGAAAGATAAAAGCAAGATTAAAACACGCATTCAAGACGTATTGGAAAGCGTTGGGCTAGGCACCAAGGGCTTTAAAATGCCTCATGAATTATCAGGTGGAGAACAGCAACGCATTGCTATTGCACGTGCATTGGTTAACGATCCTACCATTATTTTAGCCGATGAACCTACTGGAAACCTTGACCCAGAAACTACGGAAGAAATTATGACATTGCTGTTCAAGATTTGTCAGAGTGGCAAAGCCATTTTAATGGCCACACACGATTATACCATTTTACAGCAGTTCCCTTCAAGAACCATTCGTTGTATGGATGCTACACTAAAGGAAGTGGTATCAACTGCAACAAGTGCTTAGCGTTTTTATCATTTGAGAAATGCTCCATCAACACTTTCTCTCGTTGTTGCTTGTCGTTGACAGTGAAAGGAGTTTCCATTAAGCGAGTCAATGCCTGCTTTACCTCATTTACTTCATCAGCCACCACACAAAGATCTTCCAATCCGGTATTATTGACCATATGCAGATTAACCAGGCAATGTTTCCCATTGTACAACGCTGCCAGTAGTTTTAGCTTTATTCCAGTGGGTTGAAACGTGGGTAATATATTTACTTGCGCCTTTTTAATCATGGCTTGAATCTCATCAAAAGAAACATTGGCTTTTAACGTTACATTCCCTCGTTTTTGTACCTCTTGCCTCAACTCCAGCGAAGGGTTACTACCAGCAATCACCAAAGGCAGCTCGGTATCGTCAAAAATTTCACGGATGAGGTACAAACATGCCTCATTGTTTTCGCCTACAGTAAGGTTGCCATGATACAACGCATAAGGTGCTGCCTCATCAATGATTTCTACTACTTCATTGGAATGAAAAGCAGTAACATGCGACACATTGCTATACTGTTGTGAGAGGTAGTTACAATCATTGGGAGAAATGGCCAAAATTCGATCAGCGTGATGCAATACTTGCTCAAACCGTTTCAGTTTACGTGCCTCAGCCTCAAAATACATCTTCTTAAACATATGACGTTCTACTTGTGCTAATGCTGTGTAGTAGTCATGCTCAATGTTGTGTGTACGTACTAATTTAAAACGGTTTTTCAACCTCTCATCGGTTAAATAATAGCAGCCATGCAACCCTTCAAACAATATTGGCGCATCATCTTTCAGCAAGTTTTTCATCATATCTTCGCTTTGCCTGCTCAATACGATGTAGGGTAACTTGCCCAATAAATATGTTTTATAGCACTTGCGTGGATAGTAATACACTTGCTCACACATTGCTCCAACTTTTCCGACGGTTGTCGTCCATAATGAAAGCAATGTAAATGTATGCTCACCCCCATTCGTGCCAATGCCTTCACTTTATAATACACATCTATTACCCCACCATAATTGGCCGGACATGGCACATCAAAAGCAATAATATGGAGGTGCTGTTTACCCAAACTTGCTATATATTTTTATCAATTCTTTTTCTTCGTTTTCCCAGGTTAATTCCCTTGCTGCTTTTTTGGCATTGTTCTTCCAACGTTTAGTGGTATCCTCATCGCTCAACATCATAGTTATTTTTTTGGCCAACACAACAGGGTCATGATCTAGAGCAATATCACCTACATCATAGTGTTTCACGATATTTCTTACCTCAACTAAATTGCTCGCCAATACCGGAATTCCAGCGTGAATATAATCAAACAGTTTATTGGGCAAACTGTAACGGTAATTAATGTTTGTGTCTTTATCTAATGTCAACCCTAAATCAGCTACAGCAGTATATTGCATCAATACTTCATAGGGCTTTTTTCCAAGAAATTGCACCTTATCGCTGAGCTGCAAATCATCCACTCGTGCTTTTAGTTGGTCAATCACATCTCCCCCACCAATAATTAAGAACAAAGCTCCTTCTACATATTGCATGGCCTCTACCGCTTCTTCAGTCCCTCGATCAATGTTAATTCCAGCACCTTGTAACACAATGATTTTGCGATCTTCAGGTAACCCCAGCTCCTTACGTGATGCTACGACTTGCGGTTTGGCAATAGGAATATTACGCACCACACGAATATCCTTTCCATATTCATTCTTGTACAATTCGGCAATAGAGGCATTTACAGTATAGACGTATTTTAACCGCGGAAAGATGGCTCTTTCTATTTTTTTCCAGAACCGTTGTACTTTTGGCCGTGCCACCAATTCAGGCACCTCGGTAAAATACTCATGACTGTCATAAATCAACTCAGCCTTCTTGAACTTCCTGGCCCAGTGGTTTGCCAACAACGTATCAAGGTCGTTGGCCACCAGTACATCAGCCTTTTTGAATAACAAGAATAAAAACAAACGGAGATTAAATTCTGCATAGAATAGCGGCCCTTTTTCGAACAGAAGAAACATTCGTTTGGTAGCATAAGGCCTTTCTTCAAGAGGCATGCTTTTCCGCTGTCGCCGACCAACCAGGGTTACCTGAAAGCCCATTTTTTGCAATGAAAGGCAAACCTTGTGTACCCTCTGGTCAGTAGACAAGTCATTAATTACAGATACCAAAACATGTTTCAAGCCATCAAGTTTGGTTGCGAATTTATAAAATTTGGCTCTAGCCCGTTTATTTCCTTGTTGTTAGATTCTTTGTTAATTATTTTAGCAGCGTTCCCACACACGAACGATCCATTCATTTACTTTTGTTAACTGGCTTTGAGTCCGATTATTATGGAGATTCAGGAAAATTACTCACTTCAACCTTACAACACCTTTGGTATTGATGCTATGGCGCGCTATTTTGTTGCGTTAAACAGTACCGAGCAGATGGCAGAATTTCTTCGCCTTTCGAACTATCAGAAGCTTGAAAAATTTATCCTGGGAGGCGGAAGCAACATCTTACTCACAAAAAATTTTGAAGGTGTTGTACTAAAAAATAACATAAAGGGCATTCATGTAGTACATGAAGATGATGATGTATACCATGTAAGAGCAGGAGCTGGTGAAAATTGGCATCAACTGGTAATGCACTGTATTGATCATGGTTATGCCGGCATAGAAAATCTTTCGCTTATTCCAGGCAATGTTGGCGCCAGCCCTATGCAAAACATCGGTGCTTATGGCGTGGAAATTAAGGATGTGTTTGTTGCTTTAGAGGCCTTAAACATGCATACAGGAGAAGTAGAAACTTTTCATCGTTGCGATTGTGAATTTGGCTATCGAGAAAGTGTATTTAAACGCCAACTAAAGGGGCAATACATCATCACTTCTGTTACACTCCAACTCCATAAAACTCCTCAATTTAACACATCTTATGGCGCTATCGAGCAGGAGTTAGAAAACATGGGGGTAACAGAACTTTCCATCCGCAACATTAGCCAGGCAGTTATCAATATTCGCTCCAGTAAGCTACCGGACCCCAACAAAATTGGCAATTCAGGTAGCTTCTTCAAGAATCCAGTGGTTGATGCCAACCTGTTTAAGAAAGTACAAGCAGCATTTCCTGACGTTGCTGCATATCCAGCTGGAGAGGGGAAAATGAAAATTGCTGCGGGATGGCTTATTGAACAAGCAGGATGGAAAGGGAAAACCTTCAACAATTACGGAGTACACAAAAAACAAGCATTGGTATTGGTCAACTATGGTGGTGCTGCTGGTAAAGACATTTTCCAACTCTCTTCAGACATTAGGCAATCGGTAGCTGAAAAATTTGGCGTTACGTTAGAGCGCGAAGTAAATATCTTGTAGCTACTTTATTTTCTCCACTTTAAACCCATAGTCTGGATGCTGATCGTTAGTAGGAGGCACTGTAAACTTAGCAGTACCCCAACAATTGGTTTTTTTCACCTCATCGTATTGCGACAAATGACCTCCATCGCCACGAGTAGCATGCCAGGTAATTTTGTACTTGTGCTTACTAAAAAAACCTCCATGTAATCCTTTGAGCTTAAATATTTCACCGCTCAATGGTTTTACTTTACCTACTTTAATATTTTTGGTATAATCGGTATTGTCTTTAGCATCTACATGCTTGCCATTTTTACCTCGTATTACTTGTTGCAAACAAGAATTTATTTCTCCCATGTTTCCCCAGAAATAGGAAACATTGTGTGCCCAACCAATGGCTCGCTCCTTATCATCTCGCACCAGGGAAAAGGTTTCAAAATTAGCCTGATCATATTTCGAATACCCCTTACCCGACCATTCCTGAGCGTTATAGGGGTGCTGCGAAAGTTGTTCATCCTTCATAAAGGCATTCACTGCTTTATAATTGGTATAATAGCCTTGTGGATGAACAGCATTTTCCCACCACCAGTTCATTCCTGTACCGAAACATCCCATCATAGCTGTAGACCAAATGGCATTGTGTAAGGTGATATCACTGCAATAGTCGAGTGTTGGAAAAATTCCTGCCCCAACTTCATTGTATACAATAGGATGATTATAGGTGCTTTTATCGCCCAATAGTTTCCGTATTTTTATGTAGCGCTTCTCATAGTTTTGCTGGCTTTGATCGCCATAGTCATGCAACAAAGAAATATCTGCATAGGGGAACACTTTCTTATCAATCATTTTGCGTGTTTTCCCTGCCAGACTAACTCCTACAGGGCGTTCTTGCATGCCCAACTCTGTTTTAAGGTAGGCACTCATCGTTTTGAACCACTTGTTGGCAATTTGAGTATTTACTCCCCCATCATTATAACCATGAACAGCATGATCCATTTCATTCAATAGTTCTATCACACCAAGGCTGGTAGAGTATCCCCAACGGGCTACCACATAACGCAAGCGTCTTTGATAAAAATCGTGGGCAGTAGTATTTCTAAAGAAGTCGATGGGCTCTTTCACGCCATCTATTCCTAATAAATAAGGGTTTTTAGCCCAATCAGAGGGCCAACCAGGAGTGAAGATATCGTGCCAATCGATGACAAAATTCATGTACAGTCCCATGTCTTCAGCCTGGTTCACTACTTGATCCAATTGCCATGCATGTGGCATACGATTGTTATAATCGCCTAACTTTTCCCACTCTATCCCCATTCCCCATGGCACCATTCCCAACCGGAAGAAGTTCCCTCCATTGTCAGATAGTTCTTTCATCCATTGGGTGAACGTTCCTAAATCATTTGGCTTAAGCTTAAACTCCGATACCCATGCCAGGTTTTCACCCACAGCAAAAAATGTTTTGTTCGATCCGCTGAATCGCAGGTACCTATCAGTATTATTGCCTGCTTTCCCTTTAATTACGTAACCATTATTACCCCTATTCTCACCAATTACCTTCACCGTTTTCGTTTTCAGCACTGGGTGGCCTTTGGCTGTTACACGAACATTCACCTCCCAGGCTCCGGGTTGATTGAGCGCAAATCGCACCCTCCAATGATGATCAGTAGGTACTTCTTCCCACACTTCATCATTAATCTTAAAATCCCTGTAATAAAACCCATGTACTATACGAGTTACTCCAGAAGGCCCCGTAAGTACTGCCTCTACATCAATGTGATTGGGGTTAAAAGGGTTCAATCCTTTTTCACCGTTGAAATACTTTTGCACATCGGCATCGATAGTTGCAGTTAATTGCAACCCCAGCTCTACCTTCTCGAAAGTACCAACAGTAGTAGGTGTTCCTGTTGGCTGCAACACAGTAACTTCCAAATCGTTTTGTGCCAACACACTTATTGGCACTAAAAATGCAAGTACAAGTAAAAGGGTATAATGATTCTTCATGGTTAGCAGTAATTTCTGTGGTTGCCTAAAGGTATTTATTTTCATAGAACTAAAACATAAGTAAAATTACCTAGTTGTTGTTGCAACATACGGTAAAAAAGGATTCAGTAAGTTTGTATTCGATAAAAAACGCATGCAACGCGGACTCTTTATATTGGCTTTTCTTTGCACTGTTCATGGTTTTGCACAAGTGCCAAAAGTATTTATTAATGAGTTGGTGGCTCACAATACCAATGTGCAAGATCGCTTTCGTGAATACGATGACTGGGTAGAGTTATACAATGATGAAGATACTGCAGTGAACGTGGGCGGCATGTATTTCACTGACAATCTTTCTGAGCCTAAAAAGGTTCAAATTCTCTCTAAATATCCTTCGCTTACTACTATACCTGCCAAAGGGCATAAGGTATTTTGGTTCGACAAAGGCAGCAGACAATACGCTTCAGAACACATTAACCTGAAGCTTAGCGTTGGTGGCGAACAAGTAGGACTGTATACAACTGAGGGTGTTGTTATAGACAGTGTTACTTTTGGAGTACAGCGGAAGAACATTTCATACGGCCGAGCTATTGATGGCGGGAGCAAGTGGGTATACTTTACCACTCCAAGCTATAATCAACCCAATACGAGAAATGGCAAAGAAGGATTCTCCGCTGCCCCAACATTTACAAAAGAGGGAGGATTTTATCCCAATAAGGTACAAGTAAAAATCAACGCCCCAAAAGGTGCTACGATATACTACACGCTAGACGGCAGCCATCCTACTACTACTGGAAATGTGTACAATACTCCACTTTCTATTGACACCACGACCATAGTTCGTGCCATGGTGATAGAAGAGGGAAAATTGCCAGGAACAATTACCAGCAATAGCTATTTCATTGGAGTTACCCATCAACTGCCAGTAGTTTCCATTGCCATTGACAACTACAAGATTTTTGTGAATACCGATCCTAAATTGAATATTTATAATGAATCACCAGCATATGTATCGCTGTTCGAAAAGGACCATCAACAAGCATTTGAACTCAATGCAGGATTGCGCCTGGTGGGCAAAGCTATTCGTAATTACCCTCAAAAATCAATTTCAATGCATGCCCGTAGTATGTTTGGACATAGCGATATCAACTACCCTTTATTTCCAGGCAAGCCTGCTCAAAGCTATCAGGCTTTTTTATTGCGGAACTCGGGAAACGACTGGCCCAACACCTTACTAAAAGATGCACTCATGCATACGCTTGTTACCCAAACCAATATTGATTATCAAGCATATAGACCTGTGGTGGTGTACATCAATGGTATTTATTGGGGCATTCACAATTTGCGAGAAAAAATTTGTCAGCACTACATTAAAAACAACCACCCCAACGCAGGCAGTATTGACATGTTTGAGTACGGCTCAATGCCCATTCAGGGTGACGACACTCACTTACAACAACTAAAAACCTTTGTACAGCATCACGACCTAAGTAACGCTAGCAATTATGATTCTGTGCTCCAAATGATTGATGTGAACAACTTCATCGATTATCAAATTGCCGAGATCTTTTATGCCAATACCGATTGGCCCATGGCCAACATGAAATTTTGGCGACCAAAGCACGAAGACGGTAAATGGCGATGGATTTTGTTTGACACCGATTTGGCTTTTGAAAGTGACAAAGCAAGGTGTCCGGGGCACTTAAATTCTATTGATTATGCATTAGGTATTAACAATTGCCACCTCCCTCACCTTACAAAATCCCTTCAAGCATCTACATACTTACTGCAAGCTTTAATTAAGAACCCCACCTTTAAAGCTCAATTCATCAATCGTTTTGCAGATATGCTTAACACTACTTTCAAAGAAGAAAAAGTAGTGAGCACTATTCGAGCAATGGAGGCTGCCCTTACTCCTGAGATGCCTCAACATATTGGTAGATGGGGAAAGAACAAGGGCATTCGATCCATGAAGGAGTGGCAAAAAAACATCAACAAGCTGGTGCAATTCGCAGAAGAACGCCCTGATACCATGCGCTACTTTCTTGCACAGAACTTTCAATTGAAAGGCACTACCACATTAACTGTTGTTCCAGGCGAAGGAGGGACAGTGCAACTCAACTCACTGACTCTTAACACTCCCTTTGAAGGCACTTATTTTAAGCACATACCAGTAACGATGATGGCTGTACCCAATAACGGATATGTATTCGATAGATGGGAAGGTGTTGAAGGCAAAGAAAGCGAACTCACGTACACACCTAACAAAGATGCCCGTATAAGGGCCATATTTAAAAAGAGGTAATTAAATTTTTTGCAGTTCCCCTTTAATAAAATCGGCTAGCTCGCGAATATATGCTTGCGAGAAATTAAACTCAATGCCTGCTGTCTCATATATTTCACCAATGGATTTGGTATAACCCAATTTCAAAGCAGCTGTATATTGCAACAATGCTTTTTCGGGGTTTTGTTTGTAATTCCTCCAAATAGCAATTGCCCCTAGTTGAGCCATGGCATATTCGATGTAATAAAAGGGCACTTCGTACAAGTGCATTTGACGTTGCCACCCTGTTTCCAGTGCTCTTTCATGTTCCGACCAATCCACCAAATTAGTACCCAAAAAGTTTCTAATTTCTAACCAGGCGGCTGTACGCTCTTCTACTGTATGGGTAGGATTCTCATACAGCCAATGTTGAAACCGGTCGATGGTAGCAATCCAGGGAAGGATACTTAGTATTTTCTCCAGTTGCTCTCGTTTGGCACGTCGCAGTTCTTCTTCGTTAGATAGAAAAACATCCCAATGATCCATTGAAATTAATTCCATACTCATGGATGCCAATTCAGCAACTTCTGAGGGCAAGCTTTTGAATGCAGTAAAGTCGAGGTTACGGGTTAAAAAGGAGTGTATCGCATGTCCTCCTTCGTGCATCATAGTGATGAGGTCGGTATGCGACCCTACCGCATTCATAAAAATGAATGGCACCCCGATCTCATACAATGGGTAATTATATCCACCCGGAGCTTTGCCATTTTTTGATTCTAAGTCGAGGTACCCCATTTCGCGCATAACGGCAAGGCACTCTCCGAAGTAGGGAGCTACTTTATTAAAGGTTTCAATAGATTTATCAATCAATTCAGCCCCGGTTTCAAATGGCTTGAGTGGAGGTTTTCCGGTAATGTCAACATCTGTATCCCACGGCCGCAATACATCAAGATGAAGTGCTGCTTTACGCTCTTCCTGAAATTGTTTTACTATGGGTAGAATTTCACTGGCAATTCCTTCATGGAAATCGAAGCAATCTTGGGGGGTATAGTCAAACCTCCCCAAGGCACTAAACATATAATCGCGATAGTTATCAAACCCCGCATTTTTCGCCACGGTATTTCGAAGTTGTACCAGTTTATTAAAAAGATCGTCTAGCTTTTCCGAATCTTGTATTCTTCGTTCAGCAGCCAGTCGAAAAACTTCTTCTCGCTCTTTACGGTCAGTACTTTTAAGAAAGGTATTGGCCTTTTGCATGGTCATTTCCTCTCCCTTGTATTCAATGGTCATGGCACCACTGATGGCTCCAAACTTTTGCGATTCTTTTGCGATTTCAGCCAATAATTCTACATTTTCATCACGATAAATCTCCAACTCCTGCTTCACTCCCCTAAGGTAGATGGCATATTTCTCCTGATCCAGGTCTTTCAAATAAGGGGAGTCCATCATTTTCTTATGGAACTCATTGTTATAAGGAGAAATCATAGGTTGGATGCGGCTTACAAAAAAGTTGTACGATTCCACCAAACTTTCATCAGTCGTATCAATCGTCATTTTAATGTATCGCCATGCAGCATCTTCTTCCAACACTGCATCCAATTCGCTACGATCCATGAGCCAGGCATCTAACTCTTCTACTGAGTCGATGTTACGCCCCAATAAATCTTTAAAATAAGGTTCCAATACTTCCCATGCATCAATTACCAGATCGTTTGGTAAAAAATGGCGAGATTTTTTTGTTGGGATGGTTAATTGAGACGTATTCATGGTGGAAAGTATTATGCTTCTTCGGCATCCTTTTCTTCGTCAGCTGAAACATCGGCTGTAGTAGCTACAGGTGTTTGCGCTTCCGATTCTTCAGCTGGTTCTTCATCTGACTCTTCTTTTTGCTTTAAGAGATCGTTGCTTTGCAATAGGTTGTACCATTGAAATAATTTTTTCAAATCGGAATGATACACTCTATCTTCATCAAAATTTGGCAGTACCTCGGTTAAATATTCCTTAAGTTCATTAGCCGATGCTTTATGGTTTATGGCAGCACCACCATCTTCTTTTTCAAAAATACTCTGGTAAACATCGCCCAGAGGCACATCATCATCATATGTATAAATGCTAATGTCTTCTAATGCACTAATTCGATGGGTAACATGCGCATTCATACGTTTACCATCCAATAGCGACTCTACTACCAACCCGTTTTTTGCGTGCGCAATTACTTTATACAATCCGGGCTTTCCAGAAATTGAGATAATACCTGATAAATCCATTCAATAAGTTTTAATAAAAGGAGAGCAAATGTAAGAAAATAAGCAGAAATGGCGTATGAATTCACTACTCAAGCACCACTAAATGTTTCCCTTTGTAGGTTTCGTTTTGTAAATGAACTAAATACACCCCTCCAGCATAACTACTAAGATCAATCGAAAGGCTATTTCCAGCTGTTATATTAATATGTTGTATCAAAACCGTTTCTCCAACCATATTCATAATTGTGATGGTGGTATTGGGCAATGCTTGCTCACTTCCAATGTATAGCAATCCACTACTGGGGTTTGGGTAAATACTTAATTGACCTTTCAGCGATTCATGCATATCCGTAATACTGTGATACAGGGTATCAGAAACAGCAGTACAACCAAAGACGTTGGTAACCTCCACAAAATAGCTCCCTGATTGAGTGGCGACATGTGTTTGACCAGTGGCTCCACCAATTGGGGCACCATTTAAATACCATTGATAATTGTTTTCGGGTGATGATGTTAGTGTATCCGCTACCTGGCCGACAATGGGCGTAGCCGGGTTAGGGTTTTCTACTGCATGATGATATCCGGAGGTACCTATGCATCCAGCAGAATCTACTGCCACCACCAACACACTATCGGTTTGATGCAGGTAAGTAAAGGGTAATGAATCGCCCGAAGACCATGTATAACTAGCATAACCTGCTGGTGCTGTTATCATAATGCTATCGCCATCACAAAAAGTAGTATCGCCCATCAACAGGGGTTCAAATACTGCATAACTCACTGTGTTGTGTCCATTTACCTTTCCATATCCCCAGGTATTATTGGGCGTAGCACCAGTATTGCCATCCTGATTGGCAGTAGCTGTAACAGCCTCCATAATTTCAGCATTGCTGGCCGTTGGGCATTTATCGAGATATAAAGCAGCTATTCCTGCTACCACAGGAGATGCCATAGACGTACCTCCATTGCGAGCATGCCATCCTCCAATACCTACTTTAAAGCGTTGGTTGTTTGCCAAAAACCAGTCCCTACGATAAATGCTGCATGTACTGATTGCAATGTTCCCTGTAGCAGCTATGTCTGGTTTAATTCGGTTATCGCGTGTTGGCCCCTCACTAGAAGTAGCCACAATGGTTCCTGGTATACCCGGTACTGTTTGTAACACACTATCAATATCAAGGTAATCTACCCTATTGTAATAGTTAGCTACTGCAATTACATGCGGTGAGCAGTTCCATGAGCTTACTATGGTTTGTAAGTCGTCAGGCAACTTGTAGTATACGATTTCTGGCAATTGCGCTGCTGTAGGCAGCCCGCTACTTATCATGTTCGAAGTACCCAACCAACTGGCTGACCAAACATCGAAATGCCCGGCACCTGTGGTCATGAACCTAAAGTTATAGGCATTGGAATCGGGTTGAGCCATATGCACTTGCAGGAGGTATAGGTCGCCTTGCAATTCTGCATAAAAATCAACAATACCTATAATATCTCCATTGCTATTTTCAATGGTATCGGTAATTAGATTCCCTGCGTTAGCAGCAACGTCAACAAAATCTGTTAGACCCCGAAAGCTATAGCCTCCTGATACTTTATCTGCTCCTACTGCATAGCTTACATTGTTCAAATCGCTGGTATCAGCCCATGCTTCAAAAAATACTGCTCCATACCCCAATCCGGAATTGGAATTGTATTGAAACCATGTAAAAGAGGTATCGGTAGTCACATCGTGTCCTAAGTGATATACAAAACCACCAGAATTCCCTCCTGCGCTTACCAATACTCTTCCTCGCTTGGCTAAAATAAGGCTATCGATAAATTTTGCAGCGGCATCTCTCCCATCGTGCGAGCCTGAATAGGTACCAATGCTGGCATTGATCACACATGGTTTCCCCAACGAGTCGGCCATCGCAAAAATAAAATCCACTGCATCGGCTACCGTACTGGTCCAGTTGGGTGCATTAAAATCCGATTCTACGGCAATGATGTCTGCTTTAGGTGCTACCCCAAGATACGCCCCCACCTGCCCGGCATTGCTAACCGCTGAACCGGTAACTGTTGAACCATGTGCTGATTCATCGAGGTGGGTACAAATGCCTAAGTTAATGTCGGTACTGTCCCATAATTTACCATAACCGTATTGTGCAGGAATACGCGCTGTATCGTCTGATTCGGTTTGATCCCAAATGTACATGATCCTTGTGTTCCCCAAACTGTCAATAAAATCGCCATGAGCTACTTCAATGCCGGTATCAATAAAACCTACTACTACGTCTTCACCACTATAAGCTTGTGCAAGCGGTGCTATCCCCTGGTGTACCGGTATCACATTGTTGCGCACTAGCATCGTATCGTTCATGGGTTGCCCTTTGGCGAGGGTAAATTCTATGTAATCTACATAAGGTTGTTGTGCCAAATTTCGCACTGCACTTACTGGCAAAGCAATAGATACCATGCCTTGCACCGTGCCTTTCACCAGTCCTCCATTTGCATTGGCATATCGTTTAATGGCTGCTGCATCTCCTTTTACAAATAAAGGAGTAGACTTATTGGGGCTGGTAAGTTCATGTTGTTGCAAATAGCTCTTCAGGTAAAAATTGAGTTTTTCAGGCGACTGTGCAGTTGCCGAAAACATCAAAACGCAAAAAAAGGTAGAGAGCAATAAAGACAACGTTTTCATAGAGGCAATTTAGTGAAAAATCCAATTATGCAGAAGTAATTTCCTCGTAATTAGGGACTTCTTTAAGAAAGTGATAGCTGCCTTGTAGGTGATCAATAATGCAACAATAATGATCCAGTCCGTTGGTCACTACCAGGTAATTCACTTTCAATACCATATTGTAACGCGCAATTTGATCAAAAGTTCCCTGGGAAATTTTTACTGAAGGTGCTTTGCACTCAACAATCAACAAGGGATCGCCCGATGCCTGATATGCAACGATATCGCCTCTTTTTTGGAGTCCATTTAATTTCAAGCCCATTTCAATAGCAATGAGCGATGCTGGAAATCCTTTCTCTTCTATTAAGTAGCGTACAAAATGTTGCCTTACCCATTCTTCGGGAGTAAGTACCAGATATTTTTTGCGAATGGCATCAAAAATTTGCGTTCTTTGACCATCGCGCTTAATTTTGAACTGATATGCAGGTAAGTTAAGTGCTTGCATGCAACACGAAGATAGTACATTAACCAGCATGCCCTAAACCTGGAGGTAAATTGTATGAAAGAAAAAGAGGAGATAGTTTCCAATTGGTTGCCTCGATACACAGGCACAGAACTGGAAGATTTCGGCACTCACATTTTGTTGACCAATTTCAACAACTACGTCAATATTTTTGCAGAAATCAACAATGTTCCTGTGCATGGAAAGAATAAAGCCATGCCTAATGCTACTGCTGGAAACATTAGCATTATCAATTTCGGAATGGGCAGTCCCAATGCGGCTACCATCATGGATCTTCTTAGTGCCATCAATCCAAAAGCGGTGTTATTTTTAGGCAAGTGCGGTGGGTTAAAAAAGAAAAACAAAATTGGTGACGTGGTACTGCCTATTGCTGCTATACGTGGCGATGGTACTTCGAGCGATTATTTTCCTCCTGAAGTACCCGCATTGCCTTCTTTTAATTTACAGCGTGCCGTTTCGCACACCGTACGAGAATATGGGCTCGACTATTGGACTGGTACAGTATATACTACCAACCGTAGGGTATGGGAGCACGACAGTGATTTTAAAGCCTACTTGCGAACCCTCCGATGCATGGCTATTGATATGGAAACGGCCACCATCTTTATTACTGGTTTTGCCAACCAAATTCCCACTGGAGCTTTATTATTGGTATCAGATCAGCCTATGATTCCTGAGGGGGTAAAAACAGAAGAGAGCGATCAAATTGTATCATCTCAATTTGTAGAAAAGCATATTAAAATCGGAATTGATTCGCTGAACGAGTTAATCAATAATGGTAAGTCGGTAAAACACCTCCGGTTCGAGTAGCATGAAGTACGAAGAAATTATACGCGACCTAAAAAACAAGGTGTATCATCCTATTTATTTCCTCATGGGTGAGGAGTCTTATTTTATTGATCAAATCACCAATTATATTGATGCACAGGTGCTAGATGAAGCTGAGAAAGAGTTTAATCAAACAGTAGTGTATGGCCGCGACACCAACGTAATGGATGTTATTTCCATGGCAAAACGGTTTCCTATGATGGCCAACCATCAGGTGGTTATTGTTAAGGAAGCACAGCACCTCAAAAAAATTGAGGACCTCGAAAGCTATGTTAACCAGCCCGTAAACTCTACCTTATTGGTGTTTTGCTACAAGTACAAGACGCTTGATAAACGCAAAGCCTTTACCAAAAACCTGGGAAAGAAAGCAGTTGTGTTCACTTCCCAAAAAATGCGTGATTATCAAATTCCTGATTGGATTAGTGGTTATTTGAAAGATCGGCAATACAAGATTGGGCCAGCTGCTACCAAGCTGCTCAGCGAATACCTTGGTAACGATTTGAATAAAATTTCTAATGAGTTGGACAAGCTCATGATTTTGGTAGATCGGCAAACAGAAATTACCCCACAAATCATTGAGAGCAACATTGGCATTAGCAAAGATTTTAATGTGTTTGAATTGCAAAATGCTTTGGGTAAAAAGGATGTTTATAAAGCCAATCAAATCATTAACTACTTTACCAGCAACACCAAGGCGCACCCTTTTGTACTAACCATTAGTAGTTTGTACACCTATTTTAGTAAAATCATGCAGTTTCATTATCTAAAAGATAAGAATGAGCGAAGTGTTGCTGCTGCTTTAAAAGTGCACCCTTTCTTTGTGAAAGATTATAAAATTGCGGCCGCGCATTATTCTCCAGGTAAGGTTGCACGAATTATTTCTTACCTCCGCGAATACGACTTAAAATCGAAAGGTGTGAACAATGCTTCCGCAAGTGATGGTGAATTAACAAAGGAGTTAATCTATAAAATACTGCATTAACCCTTCGTGTCTATTTCTGCTGCATAGACATGTATAAAAATCTTCATTTTTTTTCGCGCCATGTTTCGGCTATCGTTAAAATAAATCTACTTTTGACGCGAGATAAACAATGAAGAATTGAATTCTTCAGCGAATTAGCACTGCAATAACAAGCCTACTTTTAACGAAAATGTCCATCCACTTTGTGCATAATTCGTATTTTTGGCATCCTATTAAAAATGCAATAATGGTGAACGCGCACATTCGGATTATTCTTGCACTGATTTTAACAATTAGTGCAACATCGGCTATAGCTCAAAAAACAGGTACTGTAAAAGGGTTTATTTATAATGAGGAGACCGGTGAACCGGAAATTTTCACCAACGTTTACCTGGAGGGTACCACCTTTGGTTCGGCTACCGATGTAAACGGTTATTATTCCATTACCAAGATCCCTCCTGGCGATTATAAACTGACTGTAAAAAGCCTTGGGTTTGAAACAATTTCTGAATCAATTACTGTTGAAGGTGGTAGAATCGTTAATAAGAAACTCACGCTAAAAAAATCGCAGATTAACTTAAAAGAGTTCGAAGTTTCAGCCGAAAAGCAGGAAGCCAAAACCAATGTAAAAATCTCGGTGGTAAAAGCAACACCTATCGATATTGGTCATGTGCCTACTATTGGCGGTGAAGCAGATATTGCTACATACATGCAAACCCTACCAGGTGTGGTATTTACCGGCGATCAAGGTGGGCAATTGTATATACGTGGTGGCTCACCCATCCAAAATAAAGTGTTGTTAGATGGCATGTTAATTTACAATCCATTCCACTCTATTGGTTTCTTTTCGGTGTTTGATACAGATATCATTCGCAATGCCGATATCTATACCGGTGGCTTTGGTGCTGAGCATGGCGGAAGAATTTCTTCTGTAATGGACATCACCACTCGCGATGGCAATAAAAATAGAATCGCAGGAAAAGTAGGCGCGAGTCCGTTTTTAGCAAAAGCATTGATAGAAGGTCCCCTTAAAAAGCCTGAAAAACCTGGTGGAGCAAGCTCTTCATTCTTGTTTTCCGGAAAGGCCTCTTACTTAGAGCAAAGTTCTAAAGCATTATACACTTATATCGATTCGGGAGGACTTCCTTTTAACTTCATGGACTTGTATGGCAAGATTTCATTCAATGGAGAAAATGGAAGTAAGTTTAATCTTTTTGGATTCAACTTCACTGATCAAGTAAAGTACCAGGCTGTTTCAGATTTAAATTGGGATGCCTTTGGTGTAGGGTCTAATTTTATATTAGTTCCTCCAGGGTCGCCTGTACTGGTTGAAGGTCATGTTGCCTATTCTGATTATGCCTTATCGCTCACAGAAGACACCTTGCCCACGCGATCAAGCGATATCAGCGGATTTAATTTAGGCATCGACTTTAAATACTTCCCTTACGATAACGAAATTAAGTACGGTATTGAAGTGCAAGGTTTCAAAACCAATTTTCAATTCTTTAACTCGTTGGGCAAAAACATTACACAAGAGCAAAACACCACCGAACTTTCGGGTTACCTGAATTACAAGATTGTAAAAGGATTGTTTGTTATTGACCCTGGTTTTAGGGTACAATATTATGCCTCCTTGTCTACTTTTTCTCCAGAACCTCGTTTAGGAATTAAGTTCAACGCCAATGAAAATTTGCGATTTAAGGTAGCTGGAGGGATTTATTCTCAAAACCTCATCAGCGCTAATTCAGATCGCGATGTAGTGAACCTTTTCTACGGTTTCCTTTCAGGACCCGACAACTTGCAGCAATCGCTTACCCTGCCTGATGGCTCAGAAAAAGAGCTAACACATAAGCTACAAAAAGCCAACCATTATATCGCTGGTTTTGAGTACGACATTACTGATAAAATCAACATCAACGTAGAAGGATATATTAAAGATTTCACTCAGGTAACTAACTTGAACCGCAACAAGATTTTTGAAGATAATCCTGATAACTTTGATAAGCCTGATGTGCTGAAGAAAGATTTTGTAGTGGAAACAGGGGATGCCATGGGAATTGATTTTGTGTTGAAATACCAATCGAAAAAACTTTACTTATGGGCGGTTTATTCCATCGGTAAAGTGAATCGCTGGGATGGTGTTATGGAATACAGTCCTGTATTTGACCGTCGTCATAACGTAAACCTTGTAGGTTCGTATACCTTTGGCGAAGACAGGGAATGGAAAGTTGATGCCCGTTGGAACATGGGATCAGGTTTACCATTTACCCAAACACAAGGATATTACCAAGGCGTAGACTTCTCGCAGTTGGGTATTGGTGGAGATTATACCACTAGCAATGCCGACGATGTGAGTATTGTTTATGGCGACTTAAATGGTGGAAGGCTTCCCTTCTATCACCGACTTGACTTTAACCTCACCCGAGATTTCGAAATTAGTGAGCGTTCTTCGTTAGAAGCCAGTTTAGGCGTTACCAATGTCTACAATCGCGAAAATGTGTTTTACTTCGACCGTGTAGAGCATGAGCGTGTAAACCAATTGCCTATTATGCCGAGCTTAGGGCTGTACTGGAGCTTTTAGTTTTCGAATTGCATATTGTCATTTTAGAAAGGCGGTTGATAAACAACCGCCTTTTGTTCATAACTCCTTTAAATTATGTTAGAGGAGGACTTTTATTTTATAACTTTGTATGCCGTAGTTACAAACGACCCAAAAGTCTTATTTAATGTCGAATACAGCGAAGTATATATTTGTAACCGGCGGCGTTACTTCTTCTCTTGGAAAGGGAATTATCTCAGCCTCTCTGGCAAAACTTTTACAAGAAAGAGGACACTCGGTAACCATCCAAAAACTCGATCCCTACATCAATGTTGATCCTGGCACTTTAAATCCATACGAACATGGTGAATGTTATGTAACGGATGATGGTGCGGAAACAGATTTGGATTTGGGACACTATGAACGCTTTTTAAATGTTCCTACTTCACAGGCCAATAACATCACCACCGGTCGTATTTACCAATCGGTTATTAATAAAGAACGTAAGGGCGAATACCTGGGCAAAACCGTACAGGTAATTCCGCACATTACTGATGAAATTAAGCGTTGTGTACGTTTATTAGGCGACAAAGGCACCTACGAAGTAGTGATTACTGAAATTGGTGGTACTGTAGGCGATATTGAGTCGTTGCCCTATGTTGAAGCTGTACGACAGATGAAATGGGAGTTAGGACAGGATTGTTTGGTGATACACCTCACCCTTGTACCCTACCTTTCGGCTGCCGGTGAATTAAAAACAAAGCCTACTCAACACTCCGTAAAAGCACTATTGGAATTAGGTGTACAGCCAGATATTTTAGTGTGCCGTACCGAACACCACCTGGGGGCTGATTTAAAGAATAAAATTGCCAAATTCTGTAATGTTGCAACTGAGGCAGTAATCGAATCGAAAGATGCCGATACCATCTATGATGTGCCATTGATGATGATGGAAGAGCGATTGGATGAGGTGGTATTGAACAAACTGAATATTCCTTACGACAGTGAACCTGTACTTACCAACTGGAAGAGTTTCCTTTCGCGCTATAAAAACCCAAAATGGGAAGTGAAGATTGGATTGATTGGCAAGTACATCGAGTTAAAAGATTCATACAAGTCGATTGCTGAGGCATTTAATCATGCTGGTGCAGCGAATGAATGCAAGGTGAAAATCGAATGGATTCACTCTGAAGAATTGAACGAAGAAAACGTTCAAGAAAAGTTACAACATTTAAAGGGCATATTGGTGGCTCCAGGATTTGGTTCGCGTGGCATTGATGGGAAAATTGCTGCTATAAAATTTGCCCGGGAAAACAATGTTCCATTCTTCGGTATATGCCTTGGTATGCAGTGCGCTGTGATTGAATATGCACGCAATGTACTTGGCTTAAAAGATGCTGACTCTACAGAGATGAATGAGACCACCTCTAATCCAGTGATCAACTTGATGGAGGAGCAAAAGGAAGTTACTGATAAGGGAGGCACCATGCGATTGGGAGCATACCCTTGCCGGATTACAAAGAACACTACTGCTTATGATGTCTATAAGCAAGAAGATATTTTTGAACGACACCGCCATCGTTTTGAGTTCAACAACGAATACCTTGCCGACTTTGAAGCTGCAGGCATGATTGCTTCGGGCATTAACCCTGAAGGAGGGCTGGTAGAAATGGTGGAAATTCCTGATCATCCATGGTTTGTTGGGGTTCAATTCCACCCTGAATACAAGAGTACGGTAGTGAATCCTCACCCTTTATTTGTGAACTTTGTAAATGCCGCGGTAAAAGTAACGGAGTTGGTAAAATAAGCTGGCAAAGATCAATTTGTTCTAAATCAGCACTACGCCTCATATTTTCTGTTTTCATCTTTCTGTTTTCTCAAGTAGAAAAGGTATCTTTGCCCCCTTTACTAAGCGATTATTGTATTCATGGACAGAAATTCCGTCATAGGATTAATACTAATAGCAGGGATTCTCATTGGTTATTCCCTGTTTAACCAACCCAGTCAGGAAGAAATTGAAGCAGCCCAACGCGCTGCTGATAGCCTTGCCAACCTGGAACAAAAGATAACGGTTGAAGAGCAACCGGAAACGCCTACCATTTCAGCTACTGATACTACATTAGCGTTAAGCGATACTGCTGCTATAATTGTAGACGAAAACGTGGTGATTGATTCAACTTACCTCGATTCGATACGCAATGCACAAATGCTGCAACAAAAAAATGCATTGGTTGGCAAGTATGGTGGGTTTGTAAATGCCATAGAAGGAGAAGATACCTACTATACTGTAGAAACGGATAAAATCATTGCTAAGATTGCAAGTAGAGGTGGGCGTATTGTTGAAGTTCGCTTAAAGGAATACGATTCGTATCAAGCTTTTGCATTAGGAGAAAAAGATCCTGTAATGTTGTTTGATGAAGATTCATCATCATTTGGGTTTGAGTTTAAGTATGGCCGTGAATACCTTGCTACCGATACACTTTACTTTGTGCCTGAAGGCATTACCCCAGGCGGAGTTATTGATGTAACAGGTGGCAAAACCAAAGACATTGCCCTGCGCATGGATGCTGGTGACGGCAAGTACATTGAATACCTCTATTCGTTTAAAGGCGATCAGTATGATGTGGGACTTACCCTCAACGTAGTTGGCTTGCAAAACATGCTGCGCGACAATGCCGGGCAGTTTGATATGGAATGGGTAATTCGTGCCCCTTCTAAAGAAAAGAGCATTGATACGGAACGCAGAACATCGGAGTTGCAATTCAAATATTTCAATGAAGATCGCGATTACCTATCGGCTATGTCGAGCGATAAGGTGAACCTGGAAGCCAACCTCCATTGGGTAGCTTTCAAACAACACTTTTTCTCGGCTGTATTGATTTCGAACGAGCAAGATGGGTTTAGTAAAGAACGCTCAGAATTGCGTGCTGATGTCATTACTTCAGACATTTACCTTAAAGAATACGGGGCAAAGCTCACCGTATCGATGCCTGAAACTACCAATGCATCTCACAAGATGCAATTCTTCTTTGGTCCAAATCACTTTAGTACACTAAAGTCGTACGACATTGGTATGGAACGTATTATTGACCTGGGCTGGGGAATTTTTGGTTGGGTAAACCGGTTTGTGGTGATTCCTATTTTTAACGTGCTGGATGGCACCGGAATGGGATATGGCTTAATCATTCTTTTACTTACTCTGATCATTAAAATCATCTTGCTTCCCTTGATGTACAAGAACTACAAGTCGAGTGCAAAGATGCGGGTATTGAAGCCAGAAATAGAAGCCATTACTGAAAAGCATAAGAATGATGAGCCCATGAAGAAGCAGCAGGCCACCATGGCTCTGTATAAAAAAACAGGGGTAAACCCGATGGCTGGATGTTTGCCCATGCTGATTCAGATGCCCATTTTGTATGCCATGTTTAGGTTTTTCCCTTCTTCCATCGAGTTGAGGCAACAAGGGTTCTTCTGGGCAGATGATCTGTCTTCTTACGATTCTATCGTTGACTTAGGTTTTACCATCCCCATCTATGGTGATCACATCAGTTTATTCACTTTGTTGATGGCCATATCAACCATGTTGTATACCAGGTTGAACAGTGCCAGCATGCCTACCAACAACAGCATGCCTATGATGAAGACCATGATGTACTTGTTCCCCATCATGATGCTGTTCTTCTTCAATAACTTCTCTGCAGCATTAAGCTACTACTATTTTGCAGCCAACCTTACTTCAATTGGTCAAATGTATCTGATTAAAAGATACTTCATTGATGAAGACAAGATCAGGTTACAGATTCAAACCAACAAGAAGAAGCCGCAAAAGAAGTCGCGCTTCCAACAGAAGTTAGAAGACATGCAAAAAGCGCAAAAGCAAAAAGCGCGAAGAAGATAAATCACACTAGGATGAAACAACTTTTGTTAGCAGGTGTTATTGCCATTGCAGCGAGCTGTAGCAACCAAAAATCTGTTAACAAACCCGCTAAGCAAGGCGACGAGATCTTCGCCAGCATTGAGCGTACTGCGTGTTTTGGCAAATGTCCCATTTATGTATTGAGCGTATACAAGAATGGCTATGTAACTTACAACGGCAAGCAATTTGTAGACCATGAGGGCTTGTTTTACACCAATGTAGAGCAAGCGGTGCTCGATAGCATTGCAGCACATGCAATGGCCATAAATTACTTCGGGTTGCAAGATGAATATGATAGCCCTATTACTGACGTCCCTTCTACCATTACTACGTTGAGTATAGATGGCAAAACAAAGCGGATAAAAAACAGAAGAGGCGGTCCAAAAAGCCTGTACGATTATGAAAAGTACCTGGATGGGTTGTTCAACAATACCACCTGGACTCCTTTAGAGGAGCAAAAATAATTTCAAAAAAAGGCTGCCACTGGCAGCCTTTTCATTTCCATGCATTTCTTGTTCTTATTCAGCTGCTTCATACTCAGCACTGGCTAGGGCATCTAAGTCCATCGACTTGGCAATGCCTACTACAAAATCAGTATTCTCCTGGTTATTGGCTTCAATGTTCAACAGAATTCTTCCTCCAACACCTAACGATACATTAGCATCGCCTGTGTTCTTTTTAAATACTTCCCAGCCTCTGCCATGATCACCAATTTTTATTCCTCCACCTTTTTCGTTCTCGTTTTCAAAGCTCATGTTTCCCCACATGGCTGTAGCCAGGGTATAAAGCGAAGAAGCTGCAGTATAATCTACCAACGCAATTTTAATCCAGTCGCCATCTGCGTTTTTGTACTCAGCTTCACTGGCTGAAAAAGACAGTCCCATTTGCGACATCGATTGCCCGCTAGGGCCTTTTTCGAGCGAATACCCTTCAATTTCTTCCGGAAGAAATGCGTTGAGTTGCTTGAAATGAAGTGCCTGACGCATTTCACCATCTCCGTTTTGCATTTTATCCAGGTCTTCGGCCAGGTCGGCCAATGCCTGAAATGGATTGTCATTGTCTTTATCGTTGTCGCCATCTTCTTCTCCTGCACGTACTACTTCATTGTCGGCCTCTTCACTGCCTCCACAAGCAACAAATGCGGTAGAAAAGAATGCTATGGCACCATAGTAAATGATTTTTTTCATGATCTCAATTGTTGAATTAGTATTTTGATTTTTAAGCTGTTATCTGACCTAAATCTACAAAAAAATCCCACTGCATAACAGTGGGATTTTATTTATGTAGATTTCGTTATTCTTTTTCAACCACCAAGTGTCGCACCTCTTCGGTGGCACCTCGCTCAGCGGCTTTAAAGTTTACCGTATCAGATGCTTGTTTGTATCCTTCGGGTTTTGCTTTAATTTCATATTTCTTATTTAAAGGCAGGTTAATGCTATATTTTCCATTGGCATCTAGCTTCGCCTCTCCTACCTTACTGCCAGTAGCTACATCATATACTTCTACCATACAATCAACCGACTTTCCAGAAGCTTTATCCATTACAGTACCCGAAAGGGTGCCTTCTGTTCTGTTCATAAAGTCAGGACTCAATACCGGATAGTTACTCAAGTCTACCGTGTAGATGTCTCTTTCGCCTAAACCTGTTGATTTAAATGCAGAATAATAACCCGTTTTAGCATCGGTAGAAACTACAAAGTGCAGGTCATCGTCTACGGTATTGATGGGGTATCCCAGGTTAACCGGTTTTGACCACTTTCCGTTAATTTTCTCACTTTTGAATACATCGTACCCTCCCATAGAGTTGTGCCCTTTAGAACTAAAGAACAATACTTTACCACTGGGGTGTACATATACTGTATTTTCATCTTCAGGAGTATTTACAACTGCTCCCAGGTTAACAGGCTCTCCCCATTCTCTCTTAGAAATCTTTTTCACTTCATAGATATCGGCACTGCCCTGTCCTCCTGAGCGTTCACTAACAAAATACATCGTATTCCCATCAGCGGTAACGCTAGCCGAACTTTCCCAATAGCTGGAGTTAATGGTTTTCTCCATGGGTTTAGGTTTACTCCACTTGCCTGAGCTGCTTAACTTAGAAACGTATATGTCGCCACTTTTAGTAGCACCATATATGTTGTAATAGATGTATATAAATGTACCGTCAGGAGAAATGCTCAAGCTGGCATCATGAAATTCGGTATTGATTTTTCCCTGAATAGGTTCTGCCAATGCCCATTCGTTGTTTTCGGCATCCCAGGTGGTGTAATAAATATCTTCATAATACTTATGATCTCCCAACACATCTGTTCCACCTCCCTTAGTATCGGGGCGACGTGATGTAAAAATCATTTGCTTCATATCGGTGGTGAATGATGGTGCATAATCGCCATAACGCGAATTGACATTTCTCCCCATGTTGTTGATTTTAACATCAACGGGCTTTTCCATCATTTCCTTAGCGTACTTACATTGATTGATATAAGCCACTACATTGTATTCTTCCAGCTGTTTCTCGCTTTTGATGGTTTGTTTAAAGCGTTCAAATGCTTCAATGGCTTCATCTAATTTTCCTAAGCGATGATATACCTTACCATAAAGCAAGTCAGATTCTTTGTTTACATCTTTCTGGATCGCTGTAGCTTTATCGAGGTACTCCAATGCTAAATCAAAATTCTTAAGTGAAGTGTGGCATTCGCCAATACGATATAACGCTGGTGCATGCTCGGGAAAATCAGCAATAATTTCCCGATACAAATTAAGTGCCCCGCGAATATCTTGCTCATAAAACTTATGCTTGGCTGTCTGCATCTTCAACTGAATCTTCGCTTTATCTACCAGATTCTGAGAACTATCAGGTTCCGATACATGAATTGCAATAGCACTGCTGTATGAAAACAACATGAAGCTGGCTACAAGCAAATAGGTGAACCGTGTAATCTGTTTCATATTAGGTATTTCCAAGTAAGGTTTATTAACAAATATAGTCAATTATCGCTCAATTCAACAAGTTAGCAATAACTGAAAAATCAGATGAATTTTATGTTGTTTTTTCCGTTTTTACGGCATGTTCGTTTTGACTCAAATCAACCACTTCGTGCATCCCTATGGTGGCAGCTACAATTCCAAGAATTGGAGCCAGTACTGCTCCAGCATATGGAATTAAGAACAGCAATGAAAAAATGCTACCAGTGGCAATCACCAATCCACGATGTTTACGCACAAATCGAACGCTTTCTTCAATGCTTAACCGCCTGCGTTCATTGGTGTAATCCACCAACGAAAATCCGTAAAAGAAGAACCCTACTACCAATACAAAATAGGTAGTATATGGGTTGAGTACTTCAATGAACATGGCCAAAACAAACCATATAACGATCAACACAATTTCGATCAACATATTACGCAATGCAATCTTTATGCCTCTTTCTATATCGCGCCAAAATTGCTTGAAGCTAAATTTATAGCGATTGCCGGTTAATTTTTTTTCGGTAACGGACGACAATACGCTCAATACCGGAGACAAAAGAATAAGTACAATGTACTTGTAGAGCTTTACTGCCACAAACACTAAAATGGCTTTAATGCCAATGAACAACACCTTGTAGTAATCAATGTTTTCTTCCTCCAACATCGAAAAATTCACTTTTTTCAATTCTTCTTCCAGGAAATCGCCTCCAAAAACAATTGCCAGCAATAAGATGAGTGGAAACAAAAAGTAAAACCACAATCCATACTTAAAAATGAATTGAGGTGTTTTGAAATAACTGGCAATGCCAATGTAAAAGTTCTTGAAAAACTTCATGCGGTCTAGGCCTTAAGTTTAGGAGGAACCGGTTCTTCCTTCTTTGCATAGGTATTTGTTCCAAGGTCAATGCGTTCGTGAAGCGCGATGGTTGCTCCTACTACTCCAACGATTGGAGCAAAGATTAAGCCAAATACTGGAATCCAGAATACGATGGTATAAAGACTACCATTAGCAATAGCAATGCCTTTGTGTTTTCTTATTAACCTTGCCCCTTCTCCAATGCTTAGTCGCCTACGCTCTACTGCATAATCCATAAAGGCAAACCCATAAAAGTAAGAAGCGATTACAAATAAGAATATAGGGGTAATGAACCCCAAAATAGGCACGAACCAAGTAAGTATGAAGCAAAGGAAGATGTACATGAACTCGAAAGTCATGTTGCGCAATGCCACCAGCACTCCACGCATCACATCTTTTGCAAAGTATTCGAAATTAAATGGATAGTCGTTCCCGGTTAAAATTTTCTCCGTTTTTTCCGAGAGGAAAGCCAATACAGGAGATAAAAGAATCAATACAATGTATTTGATGGAAACGTAGTAGATAAGTGCAAACAACACACTCAAGATGATGCTGATCAGGCTTTTAGCAGCAGTGCTAAAAAAACCCTTAATGCCTTCCCAAATAGCCCCCCAGGTCGATAACTCTTCCCCTCCTTCGGTTGAAGCTACACCCAGCCATTCTTCTACCACTCCCTGTATCCAGTCCATGCTAGCCTGCCATAGTTCATACCCTCCATAGGTAAGCATTAACACCAGCAACACCGGAAAAACAAAGTAGTACCAAAGGCCATTTTTAAAAATGAATTCTACTGCTTTAAAGTAGGTACTGAACCCTAATCCGAAGTCTTTTCCGAAAGACATACTCCATTAATTGTTGAATTGGTGATGAAGTTACAAAAACAATGAAACATAGTATTGACATTTTGCTAATTTTGCCTCATAATTTAGACAACCATGGATTTAAGCCCACTTACAGCAATTTCGCCCGTTGATGGTCGATATAGAAGAGCCACCGATAACCTGGCCGATTATTTTTCGGAAGCAGCATTGATTAAGTACAGAGTGCTGGTAGAAGTAGAATACTTTATTGCACTATGTGAAATTCCGTTGCCACAATTGGCCGATTTCGACAAAACGCTTTATGGTGCTCTTCGCGAAATGTACCAGCAGTTCTCGTTAGAAGATGCACAAGCCATCAAAGACATTGAAAAAGTAACCAACCACGATGTGAAAGCGGTAGAGTACTTCATTAAAGAGAAGTTTGATGCGCTCAACATCAGTGCCTATAAAGAATTCATCCATTTTGGGCTTACTTCTCAAGACATCAACAATACTGCAGTACCCTATTCGCTAAAAGATGCTATGGAGGAGGTGTTGATTCCTTTAATGGAAGAAGCGATTGGCTTGCTTGAGCAATTTGCCAAAGACTGGAAACACGTATCGATGTTGGCCCGTACGCATGGGCAACCGGCCTCACCCACCAGGCTTGGAAAGGAAGTGTATGTTTTTGTAGAACGATTGAAAACACAACTTACACAGCTAAAATCCATTCCTTATTCATCTAAGTTTGGAGGAGCTACCGGTAACTTTAATGCTCATAACATTGCTTTTCCCGATATTGACTGGGTAACATTTGGCAATAACTATGTGAACAACATTCTTGGACTGCATCGTTCGCAGGTAACCACTCAAATTGAACACTACGATAACATTGCCGCTTTGTTTGATAATATCAAGCGCATCAACAATATTTACATCGACCTCAATCGCGATTTTTGGACGTATATCTCTATGGAGTACTTCAAACAAAAAATTAAAGAGGGAGAGATTGGTTCATCAGCGATGCCTCATAAAGTAAATCCTATTGATTTTGAAAATTCGGAAGGAAACCTGGGCGTTGCCAATGCTATTTTCGAGCACCTGGCAGCAAAGCTTCCTATTTCTCGATTGCAACGCGATTTAACTGATTCCACTGTGTTGCGTAACATTGGCGTACCCATTGCGCATACTGCCATTGCTTTGCGTTCGTTGTTGAAAGGGCTGAACAAGCTATTGCTAAACGAAAAAGCCTTACAGCAAGACCTGGAAGACAATTGGGCTGTAGTGGCCGAAGCCATACAAACCGTATTGCGTAGCGAAGGTTACCCCAACCCTTATGAAGCATTAAAGGCCCTTACGCGTACCAATGATGTGATTAACCAGGCATCTATTGCCAATTTTATAGAAACACTCGATACCTCGGAAGCCACAAAAGCGAAGCTGAAAAAAATCACTCCAGATAACTATACTGGAGTAGACTTGTTTTAGATGAAAGTCAGTGGTTTTACATTTGTTCGAAATGCCATTCAATACGATTACCCAATTGTAGAGGCCATTCAATCGATACTGCCTGTTTGCGATGAAGTGGTAGTAGCTGTGGGCCAATCGGAAGATGGCACTTTAGCATTGATCCAATCGATTGAATCGGACAAAATAAAAATCGTTGAAACCGTTTGGGACGACTCTTTGCGCGAAGGTGGAAGAGTGTTGGCCGAAGAAACCAACAAGGCACTTAAGGCCATTGATCCAGAAGCCGATTGGGCCTTTTACATTCAGGGCGATGAGGTAATGCACGAAGATTACCTCGAAGCCATAAAAAACACCATGCAACAATGGTGCAATGATGAACGTGTAGAAGGCCTGGTATTCAACTATCGTCATTTCTATGGCTCGTACGACTACATTGGCGATTCGAGAAGGTGGTACCGCAGGGAAGTAAGGATTATAAAAAACGATCCTTCCATTTATTCTTTTCGAGATGCCCAGGGCTTTCAAAAAGATGGCCGCCCGCTAAAGGTAAAGCCTGTAAATGCCTACGTACACCACTATGGCTGGGTGAAGCACCCTAAATACCAGCAAGCCAAACAATTGAGTTTTAACAAGCTGTGGCATAGCGATGGATGGGTAGAAAAAAATGTCGAACAACTGGATGAGTTTGACTATGGCACCATCGATTCGGTCACAAAGTTTAACGGTACACACCCTAAAGTAATGCAAGAACGAATCAATGCCGTAAATTGGTCTTTTTCCTTCGATCCTACACAAAGAAAGCTCTCTTTTAAGGTAAAAATGTTGCAGTTCATCGCTAAACATACCGGGTGGCATATTGGTGAATACCGCAACTTCAGAATCATTTAAACAGAGGTCTCCCCTGCGAATGGAGCTTCCGTTATTCATCATTTAGAGCTTACTATACCTCCACCAGAAGAATACACGTTATAAATAGGAGTCTGGCATTCAAGTACAGGAGAGCAGCGGTTAATACTTGAAGAGGAAACGCTAACCACTGAACACAAAAGTTGAGCAACTGAGTAAGCATGATTGATCCTTGAAGAAAGAAGGTTGGCGCTAAAGGTAGAACGTTTGATGATTGAGCAACAATATGATATCCATGGCTTACTAAGTAGTGGTAATGTGTTTCACGAGAGTGTTCAGCAGCTTTAGATATGCTTGTGCCAGCTCTGGTATACGTTAACAGGGCCATGGTTTACTCATCCAAAGTTCTGTTTTCCTAAAATGAACCTCTATTTTAACAAAAGTTACACCACATTTTGGCACTTATTGTTGCTGTTTTGCAATTTATTGTTGGCAACATCATAATTATTTTTCACGCTATTTTTTAGCATTCAAATAATTCAACCTACTTTTACTCTCGATCCTTACACTCAAATCCTTAATTATTTATCAAAAAAAACTCATCAACCTCTCTAAAACACAAAATTAGCCTTCCAATAATTGCGCGTAAAATTTCTCATCATTGCACATACCAATCTTAAAATAAAGGCGTTGTGTGTATTACCAGAAAAACTCAACCCATAAACTATGAGCTCCATGAACGGATGTATTGCATGCAGTCCAGTAAGATTTTTTAATGCTAATCACCTAAAATTACCCCTCATTTTCGTCTTGTTTTTGTTGGCAATTCCTTTTGCTTCTATGGCTAATGGAGAGGAGGTAGCAACAGTAAACAATGGGCAACAGAATGCTATGAAAACCAACAATGGCCAGCAACATGGTGGCCAAAATGGATTTAAGCCAGTTAATGCCGCTATTACTACCATCACCCCTGCTGTAAGTGCCAGGAAAAGTGAAGGTGGTAGTATTCCCTGGTTTTTCAAGTTTGTTTTTTGGTTAAACGCCATTGTGATTTTCTTTTTCGTTGCCTCCTATTTCCTCATGAAGGTGAAGGATTGGTTGGTTTACCGAAACTAAATTTGTAAAAGGAAAGTGCTTTTCGGTGCTTTATCCCATTCATTTTGTGTAAAACTATACCAACAAAACGCTTTTATAAGCGGTTTCTATTGTAATTTTGCCTATTGGCAATACTAAAACTGCCTTTACCTCAGTTGCTATTGATACGTACTAATTGATGCGCTCGTCTAAAACATGAGCGGCAAACGAGGAAAAATGGTAATTTTGTAGCGCAAATGTTGTGAAGTAAGAATAACAGACGTAACACCACCAACAATGCTAAAGGATATAAAGTTTCCTAAAAACAGGGATTCCGATTTCATCGTTACCTTGCGAAATAGGGTTTCTGAACACTTCAAGTCCAACAACATCTCCAGGTATGGCGATGTTCGAATGGTATTGAAAACCGTTGTAATGCTATTGTTGTACTTCATCCCGTACACTTTAATGATGACTGGGGTGGTTACTCATACTGGAGTTATTTTTGTGATGTGGGTGTTAATGGGGCTCGGCATGGCAGGCATTGGCTTATCGGTAATGCACGATGCCAACCACAGCGCGTACTCTAGAAAAGCTGGTGTAAATCGTTTGTTGGGCTACCTGGCCAATATTATTGGGGGAAGTGCTACCAACTGGAAAATTCAACACAACGTATTGCATCATTCCTTCACGAACGTAGAAGGCATGGATGAAGACATTGCTCCGGGCATCATCATGCGATTTTCACCACACCAAAGAAGGTACAAACTGCATCGAGTGCAACATTTATATGCCTGGTTCTTTTATGGAGTAATGACATTAAGTTGGGCTTTCAGCAAAGATTTTCGCCAATTGTTTCGATACCGGAAAATGGGATTGATCAATGGTAAGAATAAAAATACTTTTGGAGCACTCATTGCTGAATTGTTATTGACCAAGGTTTTTTATTACGCTTATACTATAGCACTGCCCATTATCTTACTGCCTACACCATGGTGGCTCACTGTTATTTGTTTCATTACCATGCATTTTGTTGCTGGCTTTGTATTGGCTTGCATATTTCAATCGGCTCATGTAATGCCTACTTCGGAATATCCTTTACCCGATCAAAAAGGCAACCTCGAAAACAATTGGGCCATTCATCAATTGTTAACCACTACCAATTTCTCGCCATCCAGTAAAATATTCTCCTGGTATATTGGTGGGTTAAACTATCAAATTGAACATCACCTATTCCCCAACATTTGCCATATTCATTACAAAAGCATCTCTAATATTGTAAAAGAAACGGCACAAGAATTCGGGCTGCCCTACAACTCGCAACCCAATTTTGTAAAAGCCTTGCTTAACCACAGCAAAATGCTTCGAACATTGGGAAAATACGATGAAGTAAAGCCAGTGATGGCTTAAAACACACCGACTTTATACGGAGCAAAAAAAACATTCACGTTAATAACTTTGTTGAAAACCCTGCGTAAACGTATCCCGATAAAGGGTTGTTTAATCTTTATTTTTGCTCTATTATACATGGGTATTGCACCAGCAATCAACTGAATTTTTATGCTAACTACACTATTCGGGAAGAAGCGAGTAACCGAAGATAAATTGGCAAATATATTTGTCAATTCTTTGATCGACATTGTGGAGCAAGGGTTTGCCGACGTGGCCGGGCTGATTAATGAAGACCCAGAATTTGTACTCCCCCCACAACTGAAGAAAGACGATTCCGATAAATTAATGATGATTGTTTTGGTGGGGAACCTTAAACAATTATCCTACCATTTTGAGAACGATCAAGGCAAACGAATGGAACAGCTGATTATAGAAAAATTCAGCAAGGTTTATGACATTGATGTCATAGATTTCTCCAAACTTATTGCAGATTATAAAACATTCATGGCGCGGGTGAACCACCCTTCAAAAAATACGCTATACGCCATGTCGAAAGCCGTTTTTTACAAGTACGACCTCAACTCTTTTCAGGAAAAGTACTTCAAAGACATGAACACTCCCAACCCAATCTTTTTGAAAAGATTGGACGACATCATGAACTTCTTCTTATGGGATTGGGAAAATTTCCTCGACAAATATAAGGTTATTGGTTGACCTAATTTGTTGTTATTAGTTGCTAGTTGCCTAATGGGCAACTAGTCTCCAAACGTTTCTGTTTATACTTGCTCCAGGTTAGTTAAAGTAAACTGCTTTTCAGCCATATCAGCAATTTGTCCGCCAATAGCCAATGCTGCTGTTGCTGCCGGAGATGGGGCATTGAGTACATGAATGCTGTTGTCTTTGTATTCAATACGGAAGTCATCGCGCGTATCGCCATCAGCACGTAAAAGTAGTGCTCTCACTCCCGAACGTCCTGGTTTAATGTCATCCATTGTTAACGACGGGATCATGCGCTGCAAGGTCTTTAAAAAGAGCTTTTTTGAAAATGCACGACGGTACTCGTTAATGCCAAAGCTCATGTTTTTGAAAAACAATTTCCAGGTACCTCCATAGGTCAAGGCATCAATGGTATCGCGAAAATTAAAATCGGTTTTTCCGTAGCCTTCACGTTTAAAGGTAAACACAGCATTGGGACCACATTCAATCTCCCCATCCACCATACGTGTAAAATGCACCCCTAAAAACGGAAAATCAGGATTGGGCACAGGATATATAAGATTGTTTACTTTGTGCTTGGCCTGCTCCGTCAATTCGTAGTAATCGCCTCTAAATCCCACCACTTTCTCTTTCAACTTTACACCATCGCTTTTTGCCAGTCGGTCGGCTTGTAGCCCGCCACAAAAAATCATTTTCTTTGTTTTGTAGGCATGCTTACTGGTAATTACCGTTGTTGCATCTCCTCCTTTTTCCATGCCTACTAATTCTTCCCCTAATGCCAGCTTAGAGGCCGTTTGAAGCTGTAGTGCTATTTCCACCATCTTTTCGGTAGCCCCTCTAAAATCAATGATGCCTGTGCAAGGTACCCATATGCCACCAATGCCTACGCAATGAGGTTCAATGTCTTTAATTTGCTCGCCACTAATTTTTTCAATTCCTTCTATCTCATTTTCCAAGCCGGTATTGAAAATACGGTCCATATGAGGCAGCTCAGCCTGGTCGGTTGCTACCACCACCTTGCCACAAACATCGTGAGCAATGCCATGTTCTTGAGCAAATTTCACCAATTCTTTTCGGCCACTCACACAGTTCTTCGCTTTAAGCGAACCTGGTTTGTAATATAAGCCTGAGTGTATTACTCCTGAATTGTTCCCTGTTTGGTGATCGGCCAGGGCTTGTTCCTTCTCAATGAGCAGGATTTTAAGATGCGGGAAACGCATTTGCAATTTGTACATGGTAGCCGCTCCAACAATGCCACCACCTACAATTGTTACATCATACATTGATTCTTCCAAAGTGGGTGCTTTTGAAATTCGAGGCGAAGTTATGAAAAGTTGTTGGCTTAACGTACAAACAAGGCTTAGTCTTCCTGGTTTAAGGGTACTTCTTGTTTTGGTACCAGGAGCAACAAGGCCAGTCCTACCACAAAAAACACCATGAGTACCGCAATAGAATTACGCATACTTCCTGTTAAGCCTTCTATTAACCCATAAGAGAAGGTACCAATGATGATGCCTACCTTTTCGAGAAAATCGTACAAACTAAAATACGATGCATGGTCTTTTGTTTCTGGAAGAAACTTAGAGTAGGTAGAACGAGATAGCGACTGAATGCCTCCCATTACCAATCCTACTACACCGGCAATGATATAAAATTGAGTGGGTGTGTACACAAAAAATGCTCCGGCACAAATAACCACCCAAATGGCATTTACTATGATTAAGGAACGGATGTTTCCTAATTTATCTGACATGCGGGCAAACAAGTAGGCACCAGCTACCGCTACAAATTGAATAATCAATATGCTAATAATCAAGTCGGTGTCTTGCATGCCTTCAATTTCCTTGGTACCAAAGAGCACAGCCATCAGCATTACCGTTTGCACTCCCATGCTCGACACAAAAAAGGCCCACAAGTAGCGTTTTAAACGCTTGGTTTTCATCAGCTCGCGCATTACTCCAAACAACTCTCCGAACCCTTTTTTCAACACATTGCCTTCTGGTTTTCGGTTATAAACATTATTGGGTAGCCGACGATAAGTTACTTGTGCAAATGCCACCCACCAAACTCCTACTGTGATGAAACTATACTCGGCAGGAATATCAAATACCATAATCATCACCAGGTTTAAAATCAACAAGATCGCACCACCAATGTACCCCAACGAAAAGCCTTTTGCACTGATTCGATCGTGGTCTTTCGGCTCCGCTATTTCAGGAAGGTAAGCGTTGTAAAATACCAGACTTCCCCAAAACCCTACACTGGCCAGTATAATGGTTAGTAAACCAAGTGCTAAATGATTGGGGTCGAAAAAATACAATGCAGCACAAGAGCCAGCACCGAGGTAGCAAAAGAATTGCAGAAAACGTTTTTTGTTCCCGGTATAATCTGCCACGCCCGAAAGTATTGGAGAAAGTATGGCCACCAGCACAAACGATAACGAAATGGCATAGGAATAAATTTCAGTGTTGATGAATTCCCTTCCAAACAACGTTACCATTGGCGATCCATCGGCCGAAGTAACATTTTCGTAAAAAATGGGAAAAATGGCCGAAGTAATTACTAGTGGATATACAGAATTGGCCCAATCGTAAAAAGCCCATGCATTAATAATTTTCTTATTCCCTTTTTCCAACATGACACTTGCAAGGTACTGTTAATGTTTAACAAATCAAACCAGCAAAACCCATGCAAGCAACAGGCTTTCATTGATGCAAAATGCGTAGCTTTATTGCCATGATGAATGGCCAACTTTTACAGATTTCGCCCTTAATTGCTGCTACATTATTCGTTGTTTTGGGTTGTGGAGGAGAACAATTATCTACCGAGACCGAGCGTAAATTTGATTACTTATGCACTGGTGAGCAAACGAAACAGGAAGATGGCATTACCTATTTCCAATCGCATCAACACTCTTTTACAAACGGGCAAACACAAAGCGATGAAGCCGCATTCACAGGTTCATTTTCCAGTAAAACAGATGCTACTTACCCCTATGGCATGGGGTACACTTTTAAGCACTTAAAGCCCGGAGATATTATTGAAGCAGAAGTATGGCGTAAAGATGATTCGGAAAATGGAGTACTTTGTATACAAGCAGCCTGGGGATACTACCAACAAACCAAAAAAGTAGTAGACACAAAAGACGGTTGGGAAAAACTGGTACTGCGCACCGTTATTAGGGGCAATATAGATAGTGGGCAGGTAAAGGTGTTTACCTGGATGCCGGAAGCAGATCAAGTTGCCTTTTTCGACGATTTGAGCATTAATGTTACTACCGATAGCGACTATCCTCACCCTGAAATTCCCGATACCATTCCTACCCTAAACCTTACTGTAGACGATGCTTCCATGCAGCAACTCCAAGCACTACGAACAAGGGCACTACAAAGAGGGCTTATTGTATCGGAAAGCGACAGTTGGGTAGAAGCTACATTGGATGAAAACGATCGTTACTACGATGCAAAAATTCGCTTTAAAGGCGATTGGACCGATCATATTTTAGGTAAGAAATGGTCGTTCCGCATTAAGCTTAAGGAAGATTCTTTGTTGTATCGCGGCATGCGCGTATTTTCAATTCAACGTCCTGAATCGAGGCAATTTCTGAAAGAATGGCTGTTGCACCAAATACTACTAGACGAAGGGCTACTAACCACCCGCTACGATTTTGCTTTTGTAAAACTCAACGGCAAGCACCTGGGCATTTATGCCCTGGAGGAACATTTCAGCAAAGAACTTATGACCTCTAATCAACGGGAAGAGGGGATTTTATTGAAATTTGAGGAAGATGCCCTTTGGCAACTGCGCCTCAACAACGATTTAAAATACGATTCTGAAGGCAGTGTACCCATTATGTTGGCTAGCGACCTTGGGGTATTTTCCGAAAAACACATTCACAAAACACCCCATTTATTGGCTCAACTCGATACTGCCAAAAACTTGTTGTACCAATATCAATTCGGCCAGGGCATGTCTTCAGAAGTATTTGATGCCGACAAGACTGCTCGATTTCTGGCCATTATGGATGTGATGCGCTCTTACCACGGTATGATTTGGCACAACCAACGATTTTACTTCAACCCTTCTACCAATCAATTGGAACTAGTAGGGTATGATGGTCATTCGCACGGTGGAGGCATTCAATTTTCAGCATCGCCATTTGTAGGGTACAACGATCAACACAATCATCCACATTTGCATTATTTATTGCACGATGAAAAGGTTTACCAACTGTATCTTAATTACCTACAGCATTACTCATCAGAAGATTTTCTGAATGCCTTTTTCAACAAGTATAACAATGCGATAAAAACTTACGAAAAGCAACTCCGCATCGAATACGATTATCTTTATAGCGATACCATTGTGCGCAATAACGCTAAAGTAATACGAAATACTTTCTTGTTTACAACTGAAGAAACCATGATGGCACGAAAAAAGCAAGAAGCTACCTATGCCATCCCAGCACAAACAAGGGCGCACTATCGCAAGCGATCTCACCCCATTTCAGGAATATCGATAAAGGGTTATGCAGAAAAGATCACCAAAGGACAGCATTATGTTACCGTGCATAACTTTCATCATAAAGCAATAGAAGTTGTTGGTTATGAGAAAAAAGGAATTGCTAAAATGCTGGATACTCCCATCTCTATTTCGGCCTATAACTATGAAGGTTTCCCTTCCGAAGGTATGGTTACTTTAAAGAAATCGCCTGAACAAGTAATATACAAGGTAGAAGGGTTTGATAGTCTTTTTACTATTGAACCTATTAAAGGAAAAGCACCTAAGGGGCTTTAGCGTTATTTTTCAAGGATCACAAAATCCACCCTACGGTTTTGTGCCCTCCCCCTATCCGTTTCGTTAGAAGTAATGGGTTTGGTGCTGCCAAAGAAGTTAATTTGCAAACGTTCTTTGGGCACGCCTTTCTTCACCAGGTAGTTAAGTACTGCTTGCGCACGTTCTTTCGACAAATCCACGTTATAATCATCCGGACCTATGATATCGGTGTGGCCAATTACCTCTACATAGTAATTGTCGTGCTCTTTCATGATCTCCACCGTGTTGTTAAGGGTGTTGATGGCTTTCTTTTTTAGATGGTACTTATCGAAGTCGAAATGCACCGATTTTAATTCCACCTGACGCAGCACCGCATACTTAAAAATGTATTCAGGGTCATTGATATGTTCAGCAATATCGTTGATGGAACACGAACATTCAGAGGTATCGTTAATTGCTGCTACAGAAATATCATCTAAAAACAGGTAGGAGTATTCCCATACCACCTCATCGCTTGGTATCTTCAATTTCCTTCGCTCTACTGCAAGGTTTACATCTGGCGTGAAGTTCCCAACAGTAATGTATTCCTCACCTCCTTCTGCTGTAAAAGCTCCCGACAATTCTATCCAGGCACTATCATTGCGTAGCACATGCCCGGTTGGGTTCATGATTTGAGGGGTAGCCTCCAATATTTTACGAGAAGCATTCTTTACTTCTTCTCGTGAAAAAAGTACTCCCATGCCGTCGTTTACATAAGTAGCATCATCGGCCAGCGAAACATAGAATTTCACACAGTATTGTTGCCCTGCTTTAAGCGGGTATAGTAACTTCCCTTGAATGTATTCCCGGTAATTTCTTTCGCTAGGAGCAAAAGTGATTAAGCCAACATAGCCCGAACCTGCCAATGCATCTTGCGCCCCAAAAATATTGCTGGGCACGCCCATTTTCTCGCTGCATACATTGTAATAATCAACCGTACCGTAGGTAGGTTGCTCCCAGTTTTTAATGAGTTGCAATTCTTTGTTATTGAAACCTATCGGGCAATAGTTGTACGATTCAAAGCTGTGGTTCAGCACAAGGTTTTGGGCTTGTGCAAAAACGGGTAATAGCACAACAAGGCTAATAACGGCTTGTACGATATGTTTTCGAATTGCCATCAGAGGCATGGTTTCAATTTGCAGGTTGCAGCACTGTTAATGCCTTGCTATACTAACGTAACTATTCGTTTAATAATTGCAGAAAGACATCCTTTCAAAATTTCATTTAACGGCACTTTCTCCAAAAAGATTCTTTTTTTTTCAGTTTCTTTCAGAGTAATGGTCTACTGCTCTATCATTATAATACAGAAATCGCACCAAAAACACAATCATAGCACATAAAAAAGGGAGCTGTAATAGCTCCCTTTATGCTTAATATGCTTTGGGTTTATTTCTTAATGAACTCCACCCTTCTATTTTTTGCCTTAGCAATGTCGTTAAGAGCAGTGTCGGCTGGCTCTTGGTCGTCTACCCACTTCGCTGTTAATCGTGCTGATGCAACGCCTTTTGTTTTCAAGTAGTTGATCACAGCGTTCACTCGATTTTCAGCAAGTTTATCGAATTTACTCAACGAGTTGGTGGTTTCTTTTGCCTTGGTCATTTCTTCTTTATCCATATGCCCTACTACCTCCAATTGAATATCGGTGTTGGCTTTTAACAAAACAGCTAAAGAATCTAAATCTCTGTGTGCAGCACCTTCCAAATCTTTGCTTAAGAAATCGAAGTATACGGTACTGTACTCAATCTTATCATCAATGGATAACGCTTTATCGCTAATGATTTGCTTACTATAAATCATCTTCTTGCGTTCCTCAGTTTCTTTTTCGCATTGACATTCAGACATGTCGCCATCAATAATTTGAACAACAGAAATGTCTTCTACATAGTAATATGCATTGGCTTTCTGAGGTTTATTGAACCCTTTAGGGCGCTTCATCTTTTTATATTCTGTATTCTCGTTAGAAGCGAAATTTCCTAAGGTTAAATACTTTTCACCACCTTTTGCTTGAAACACACCGCAAATTTCTGTCCAGGTGTATTGCTCATCAATCACCTTGTTCTTGCTATGTGTTACCTGGGCAGGGAATAGCAAACTGGCTTCGCTTTCTTTAGAAATTTTCTTCTTAGAAACATAAGCTCCTACATTGTTTACCGCATATTTTGAAAGATCAGACAAGCTCACATTGTACTTAATGCAATAGTTAGCACCGGCTTTCAATGGATTTGCCAATTCGGTAATCATGTAGTTTCTTGGCTCACGATTGTTGTAGCTGTAATACACCAAACCTGCATATCGCTTACCTGTGATGGGCTTTTCTCTTCCATACATGTTATCGGGGATGCTTATCTCTACTTTCTTATGCCCTTTTTCAAAGATATCAGCACCAGATCCGGTAGCCGGTTTCCAGTGTTGCATGATTTCCATTTGGCCAGGCTTTCGCAATCTTCCTTCAAGGTCTTCGAAACTTGGGTCGGGAACCAAATTGTTTGCATCCTGGGAGTATCCTACCAATGAAACTACAAACAATCCAAGGGTTAATAGCACAGTATTTTTCATATTATTCAAATTTATATTCCTTAACAGTTTCAATAAAACATTTTACCTTTTCTGGCGAAATATCGGGATAAACTCCGTGCCCTAAATTAGCAATATGCTTTCGGGCACCAAAACTTTTCAACATTTTTCTTGTTTCCATGCGGATCGTATCATAATCAGCATAGAGCACTGCCGGGTCTAAATTTCCCTGTAATGTTTTTTCCTCTCCTATCAATCTTCTCGATGTGGCAATGTCCATGTTCCAATCTAAACCAATGGTATTGCATGAAAGCTGTCCCAATTCCTGACGCATGAAATAAGCTCCTTTTGCAAATACTGTTAGAGGAACTTCGTCAATCGCCTCACATATTCTATTTACATATTTCAGGCCAAACTCTCTATACAGCGACGGGCTTAGGATTCCGGCCCATGAATCGAACAGTTGCACCAGGTCTGCACCAGCCTTAGCTTGTGCTTTTAAGTAATGAATGGTAGAGGTGGTAATTTGATCCAGCAGTTGATGCGAAAGTTCAGGGTTGGTGTATAACAGTTTCCTGGCTTTGGCAAATGTTTTAGACCCCTGCCCTTCCACCATGTAGGAGAAGATGGTCCATGGCGCACCTGCAAACCCAATGAGAGGCACCCTACCGTCCAATTCCTTTTTTGTAATCTTAATGGCTTCCAACACATATGCTAAATCCGACTCTGGGTCGGCCACACGAATTTTTTTCAGGTCTTCGGAGGTCGCAATCGTATTTTCGAACCAGGGGCCTTTTTTTTCTATCATTTGATAAGAGAGTCCCATCGCTTCGGGTATCACCAAAATATCTGAAAAAATAATGGCGGCATCCACTCCCAATAAATCTACCGGCTGAATGGTAACCTCTGCTGCCAACTCAGGCGTTTCAACCAGCTCTTTAAAACCACTCAAACGCCCCCTTACCTCCCTGTACTCCTTTAAAATACGTCCGGCTTGTCGCATTAACCAAACAGGTGTGCGTGCTACTTCTTCACCTCTTGCCGCTTGCAATATCAATTCGTTTTTAAGCATCACTTCCATCTCAAGTATTAGTTTTTCTTTTCTAGAATGTATTGTTTGAACAACTGATCCTTTATTTCATAACAAGCAAAGTCTATGTATACATAACCTCGCTCAGCCATATAGTTCAAGGCTTGCACATCATCATACAACACTGCAATCTTCTCCTCATCTTTCCCTTTAATTCTATTGTCGTCCCAGGGGTTTGCTTTGCCATCGCCAAAGTTCAACACAATTTTCTTTTTGGAACTTCCACGATACTGACTTACAATCACCATGGCATATTTAGCAGTTGCTATAGGAGCTACAGCAGTATTTTCTGTAGGCACCGGTTGTTGTGTATCAATGGATTTTGCAATAATAACCCCAGTAATGCAAACCATGAATACCATAATAAAAATGACATGTTTTTTCATAATGATCCGATTTATTAATGGTTTATAATTATTGTTCAAAGTTATGAAAACAAAAAAGCGGTTCAACAAAATTGAACCGCTTCTTTTAAAGTATGTTGTAGGTCTAGAATGCTACCCCAAGGGCAAATACAAATCTAAAACCAACACCGTCATTCGCAAATGAGAAATCTGGCTCTGTGTCATCATCGCCATCGCTGTCAACATCTGAGCTTACAGAACGGAACCATGGGCCAATACCCAGGTCTAAAGCAAATACATCGCCAAACAACCATTGGTGACCTAAGCTAATACCACCACCAACAGTGGTGTAAGTAACTTCAGAACCAGTGATCGTAGCATCATCCCAAATGGTTTCAGCTTTAAAGGTGAAGTAACGTGCAAATGCACCTGCGTAAAATCCGCGAGGAACATCTTTGCTATCGTTGGTTAAGTAGTAACGATATTCTGGAGTAATACCGAAGCCTGAGTACTTGGTTTCATAGCTACCAAGACCAAAGCCAAAATCAGTTTTGTATGTTTTCGACAGGTAAGAAAGTCCTAATTGAACAGTAGATTTATCGTTCAATACTCTTTCATAAGCCAAAGACAAGTTTCCGATAATAGCACCGGCTGGGTTAATTTTCACTACGTTATCTTGAGCAGTCGCATTGTTTGCTTTTCCAACAAACAAAGTCGCTACAAACAAGGCAACAAGTAAAGTAGTAACTTTTTTCATAAGATCTAGTTTTGGTAATATAAATAGTTAATTAATCCTGTTATGTAATTCTAAGTTAGAAAATTCTATCGATAATCCTACGGTTCGCTTAATGGTGGCTGTTTCAAAATTATTTTCTGTCGTACGTGATTGCCATCAGAAAGTTACATTTAACATTTTTTAACAAATCTCGTGCCAAATTATCCCTCCTAAGGTAATTACTTCTTTGAGATTAATTTCATTCAAAAAAGATCTATTTCAACTAAAATTAGCCAGTGGGTCGTTTTCAAGTACAAATGGTTGTTTTTAACCAACGAATGGTTTCATAAAAAAAGCCCTTCAAATTGAAGGGCTTTTGCTATTGAGGGGATACTATTTTATTGCTGTGCACGAATTAAATTTAATGCCGATCCTGCCTTAAACCAATCTATTTGTCCTTGATTATAGGTGTGGTTAACCTTGATTTCATCTGAAGAGCCATCCTCGTGCTTAAACATGAGGGTTAATTGCTTTCCAGACGCAAATTCGTTCAAGTCTAAGAAATCAATGCTATCATTTTCTTGAATTTTGTCGTAATCGGCTTCATTGGCAAAGGTTAACCCTAACATCCCTTGTTTTTTCAGGTTGGTTTCATGGATACGGGCAAACGATTTTACCAATACTGCAATAACTCCTAAATGCCTTGGTTCCATTGCAGCATGCTCTCTCGAAGATCCCTCTCCATAATTGTGATCGCCTACTACTATGGTAGGAATTCCTGCTGCTTTATAGGCACGTTGTACATTAGGAACGCTATCGTATTCGCCAGACAATTGATTTTTAACCGAGTCTGTTGCATCGTTATAGGCATTTACTGCACCTGTAAGCATGTTGTTCGAAATGTTATCGAGGTGGCCCCTAAACCTTAACCATGGGCCTGCCATAGAAATGTGATCGGTGGTGCATTTGCCTTTTGCTTTGATGAGCAATTTCATTCCGGTAATGTTTTCTCCATTCCATGGTGCAAATGGAGTCAATAACTCCAGGCGTTCAGAAGTAGGACTAACCACCACTTCTACATTGCTACCGTCTTCTGCTGGCGCCTGGTAACCCGCATCTTCTACATCAAACCCATTAGAAGGCAATTCAAATCCTGATGGAGGGGTTAACATCACCTCTTCTCCATTTTCATTCACCAATTTATCCGTCATTGGGTTAAAAGTAAGGTCTCCAGCAATGGCTAACGCTGTAACCAACTCAGGAGAGCCCACAAATGCATGGGTATTGGGGTTGCCATCAGCTCGCTTGGCAAAGTTCCGGTTAAACGAATGCACGATGGTGTTTTTCTCTTTTTTATCTGCCCCTTCTCTGGCCCATTGTCCAATGCAAGGACCACAAGCATTGGCAAATACACTTGCTCCAATTTCGTTGAACGTATCGATGTACCCATCGCGTTCAATGGTATAGCGTACCAGCTCCGAACCTGGAGTAATGGTAAACTCAGCTTTCGTTTTTAGGTTGTTATCCGCTGCCTGTTTTGCTAAAGAAGCAGCTCTAGAAATATCTTCGTAAGAAGAGTTCGTACAAGAACCTATCAACCCTACTTCTACCTTTGTTGGCCAACCGTTTTCTGCGGCTTTCGCTGCCATTTGAGAAATAGGAGTTGCAATGTCTGGAGAAAATGGTCCATTTAAGTGGGGCTCTAAGTCAGACAGGTTAATTTCAATCACCTGATCAAAATACTGCTCAGGGTTAGCATATACTTCTGCATCTGCTGTTAAATGTTCTTTTACTGCATTGGCCATGTCGGCCACTTCTGCTCTACTGGTAGCACGTAAGTATCGCTCCATCGACTCGTCGTAACCAAACGTTGAAGTGGTCGCACCAATTTCAGCTCCCATGTTACAAATGGTTCCTTTTCCTGTACAGGATAAGCTTTTCGCTCCTTCACCAAAATATTCTACTACACAACCAGTTCCTCCTTTTACAGTCAAGATTCCTGCCACCTTCAAGATCACATCTTTAGCAGATGTCCAGCCATTCATTTGGCCTGTAAGTTTCACTCCAATCAACTTAGGGAACTTCAATTCCCAGGGCATTCCAGCCATAACATCAACAGCATCGGCTCCACCAACACCAATGGCTATCATCCCCAAACCGCCTGCGTTAACTGTATGCGAATCGGTTCCTATCATCATACCTCCCGGGAAAGCATAGTTTTCCAATACCACCTGGTGGATGATTCCAGCACCGGGCTTCCAAAATCCAATGCCATACTTGTTAGATACCGAAGAAAGGAAATCGTACACTTCTTTGTTGGCACCTACCGCTACCTCTAAATCCAGTCCTGCGCCAACTTTAGCTTGAATTAAATGATCGCAATGAACAGTAGATGGAACAGCAGCCTTTTGCTTGCCAGCTTGCATGAATTGCAACAATGCCATTTGTGCAGTAGCATCTTGCATCGCTACACGGTCGGGTGCAAAATCAACGTATGATTTGCCTCGCTCATAAGCTGCACCAGCTGCACCAGCAAATAAATGCGAATACAAAATCTTTTCCGTTAGGGTTAACGGACGATTTACCACGCTTTTTGCTGCCGCAATTCGTTCAGGAAGTCTTTCGTAAACTTTTTTGATCATTTCAATGTCGAACGCCATAGTCATTTAGGAATAGAAAGGTTATTAAATATATCTCAAGCTCTCGTTAGAGGTTGGCGAAATTAACAAATTAAAGGGAGGATTAAAAGCCGCTGAACGGCTTTTTTTGTACCTTTAGATGGCTAAAAAACAAGAGGCATTCATGTCGAAAACCAGGGTAGCAAGAGAAAACATAAAAGTGGCTATAAAAGCCATTAGAAGCCAGGTTTTAAGAACCACATTAACCGTGCTGATTATTGCTGTGGGCATTACTGCACTTGTGGGCATATTAACCGCCATTGATGCCATTAAGTACAAGATTAACGATGACTTTTCGAGCATGGGAGCCAACACCTTTACCATTCGTAATCGTGGCATGTTCATCAATTCCAACCAGGGGGGAAAGAAACCTAAACGCTACCCTGCTATTACTTACGACGAGGCACTCGCTTTCAAAGATAAATTTGAATTTCCATCTACTTGTTCCATTTCAGCCAATGCTACACAAATTGCTACTGTAAAGCACAAGTCGGAAAAAACCAACCCTAACATTCCTGTTATTGGTGGCGATGAAAATTACATTTTCACTTCTGGATATGTGGTGGCCAACGGCAGAAATTTTTCGGTCAATGAAATTCAAAAAGGCAATCACGTTGTTATTGTAGGGCAAAAAATCGTGAGCACCCTTTTTAAGGATGGAGAAGACCCTATCGACAAGGAGATATCGATTGGCGGAGGAAAGTACCGCATTATTGGAGTATTGGAAGAAAAAGGAAATAGCATGGGGTTTAGCAGCGACAACCAATGCATCATTCCCCTGTCAAATGTTCGTCAATATTATTCCAGGCCCAACATGTCGTTTACCATTAGCGTACTTACCGATTCGCCACAGGATTTAGAACCTGCAATTAGCGAAGCAACAGGTACGTTTAGGATCATTCGAAAAGTGCCGTTGGGGCAACAAAGTTCTTTTGAGATTGTAAAAAGCGATAACCTGGCCAATGTATTGATCGATCAGATAGAGTTCATTACGGTAGCTGCTACCATCATAGGTATCATTACATTGCTAGGAGCAGCCATTGGATTAATGAATATTATGCTGGTATCTGTTACAGAACGCACCCGGGAAATTGGTACCAGAAAAGCCATTGGAGCCAGTGCCAACACCATTAAAGTGCAGTTTCTCATCGAAGCCATTATTATTGGTCAACTGGGTGGTTTCTTCGGAATTATTCTCGGAATAATTATCGGCAACCTTGTATCGGTACTGGTTGGAGGGGGCTTTATTGTGCCCTGGAACTGGATCTTTTTTGGTGTTGTGTTATGCTTCATCGTTGGGGTGTTTTCAGGGATTTATCCTGCCAACAAGGCCGCTAACCTCGACCCTATTGATGCCTTGCGTTACGAATAAGACATAAAAAAAGGCCATTCGATGCGAATGGCCTTTTGCTTATATGGTATTCTAAATTACTCTTCTACCACTTCAAACTCAATGGTTTCAACGATCTCTTTGTGGAATCGAATCTCAGCCTCATACTTACCAACCAATTTGATAGGCTCGTTTTTGATGGTGATGTTTTTACGGTCCACATCCTGTCCGAGTTTCTTGATGGCTTCAGCCAATTGAATGGTGTTAATGGAACCAAAGATTTTTCCATTTTCACCCACCTTAGCACCAATTTTCAATACGGTGCCCTTCAATTGCTCAGCAACCTTTTGAGCTTCGTCTTTCACCTTTTGCTCTTTGTGTGATCTTTGACGCAACGTTTCTTCCAACATTTTCTTTGCAGAAACAGTTGCTAGAATAGCCTTGCCATTGGGAATAAGGTAGTTTCTTCCGTAACCGTCTTTAACGTTTACGACATCATCTTTATAACCCAACTTATCGATATCTTCTTTTAATATAACTTCCATGATAGTGTCCTCCTTATTTTAGCATATCACCTACGTATGGCATCAAGGCCAGGTGACGAGCTCTTTTAATGGCTGTGGATACTTTTCTTTGATATTTTACAGAGGTTCCTGTAATTCTTCTTGGCAAAATTTTGCCTTGCTCGTTTACGAACTTAATCAAGAACTTAGGATCTTTGTAATCAACGTATTTGATTCCGCTTTTGCGAAAACGACAGTACTTTTCCTTCTTAACCTCAATGTTAATCGGAGTAAGGTATCTGATTTCTGATTTAGATTCTGACATGATTATACAATTTTAAAGGTTAAGCTACTTCTTCACTTTTTGCCTTGGCTCTTTTCTTTTCAGCGTAGGCTAATGCATGCTTATCCATTCTCATGGTTAAAAAACGAATGATGCGTTCATCCCTTTTATAAGCAGTTTCCAACTTAGCGATAGCTGTTCCGTCTGATTCAAATTCAATCAAATGGTAAAAACCAGTTGACTTCTTTTGAATAGGGTAGGCCAATTTTCTTAACCCCCAATCCTCTTCGTGGTGTACTTTGCAGCCACCATCCTTGAGAATCTTTTTGAATTTTCCGACTGTTTCCTTTGCCTGATCTTCAGACAAAACGGGAGTCATGATGAAAACAGTCTCATAACGATTCGTCATAATTTTAATTTTTACAGTTTAATTTTTCCAAAAATGGACGGCAAATGTACGAACTATTTTTCAATTATGAAATTGTCGTTTTCTCCTTTGAAATCAATCAATTTGACCCCTTGAAAATTGCATTTTAATCCGCTCGTAAAAAAGCACCCAAATTTTCACACCAAATCCAAAAAAATCTGTCAGATTTAAAGTATATTTGTTCCCCCCTGTTAACAACACTTTTTTGATGGATAACTTTATTGTTTCGGCCAGAAAATACAGACCTACCACATTTGATACGGTAGTAGGCCAAACATCCATTACTGCCACCCTAAAAAATGCCATTAAAAACGAACATTTGGCTCAGGCATTTTTGTTTTGTGGCCCCCGGGGAGTAGGTAAAACAACATGTGCCCGAATACTCGCAAAAACCATCAATTGCTTTAACCGTTCGGAAAGTATCGAAGCTTGTAATGAATGCGACTCTTGTCTTTCATTCAATGAAGGGCACTCGCTCAACATCTATGAGTTGGATGCTGCCTCAAACAATTCGGTAGACGATATTCGCAACTTGATCGATCAGGTGAGGTTAGCACCCCAGTTGGGCACCCACAAGGTGTACATCATTGATGAGGTTCACATGTTGTCGCAAGCTGCCTTTAATGCATTTCTAAAAACACTGGAAGAGCCCCCAGCTCATGCCATTTTCATTCTTGCTACTACTGAGAAACATAAAATTATACCCACGATACTTTCTCGTTGTCAAATTTTTGACTTCAACCGCATACAAATTCCCGACATTTCTGGCCACCTGGTAAAAATTGCTCAGCTGGAACAGATCAATGCCGAACCAGATGCTTTGCACATCATTGCACAAAAGGCTGATGGCGCGCTTCGAGATGCTTTGTCAATTTTCGATCAAATTGTCAGTTTCTCGGGCAACAATATTACTTATCAGGCAGTCATCGACAACCTCAACATACTTGATTACGATTACTATTTTAAAGTAACAGATGCCCTGGTAAGTGGAGATATCCCTTCAGGTTTGCTGATTTTCAATGAAATACTCAACAAAGGTTTTGATGGGCATAATTTCATCAACGGGTTGGGAGAGCATTTTAGGAACCTCCTGGTATGTAAAGATGCTTCTACCATCAAATTGTTAGAAGTAGGCGATAACATCAAAAAGAAGTATGCCGAACAATCTAATGTTTGCGAGCAAGGTTATTTGTTAAAAGGGCTTTCGCTCATTAGTAAATGTGATGTGCAGTACAAGGCGAGTAAAAACCCGCGATTACTGGTTGAATTGACAGTCATGCAACTTTGTTCTATCAATTCGTTGCAGGAAAAAAAAAATGACACACCCGTCGTAATTAAGGCTGCCGAACCAGTAAAATCTGCTGCAAAGCCCCAACAACAAACTGAAACAAAGCCTACTACACAAGCACCTACTACTTCTCCAGCACCCCCCACGAGTGCCCCTGAACCGGCACAAGAAATGGCAACACCAGCGCAAGAGGCAGCAGCACCAGCAAAAGTACCTATTGAAAACACTGTTGTTCCTGAGCAACCTCCGGTAGAAAAAGTAGTAGAACAACAGCCGCAACCCGTAAAACATATTCCACCACAAAACAATGGTGTAGTAGCGAAAGAAAATCCTCCTAAAACCATTTTAAAAGGAGACCCTTTAAGCCAGTACAACACTACGATCTTATCCATCAATGAGGTAGCAAAAGAAAAAGAAGCTGCTGATGCAGAATTGGAAGAAGACTTAAGCAATAAGCCACGTACTCCATTTACCCCTGAGCAACTAAAAGCTACATGGGACGAGTACGCTACCATCATTAAGGAGCAGGGGAAAAAGAGTTTTCACTCTACTTTAACCCTTACACAACCGGTACTGAAAGAAGATTTTTTGGTTGAGCTTACCATTGCCAATGCTGTACAAGAAAAAGACTTTGACCGGGAGAAATCAGACCTGGTAGCATTTATTCGTCAGAAGCTCAACAATTATGGCATACAACTACAAACTACCCTCGCTGAAAAAGTAACGGTAGAACATAAAACACCCAAAGAGCAATTTAAAGAAATGGCTCAAAGCAATCCCAGTTTGATCAAACTGTATGAACAACTTGATCTTGATGTTGACTATTAAAACCAAAAGCATGAAAAAATTAAATCACTTTCTAGTAGGCACGCTTTCATTGACCTTGTTCTTCGCTTCATGTAGTAGTGAAGAAACACCAGACACCCCTGAATCGACCAGATACAAATACGACTACGAAACAGTTGAAGGCGACCCTTTGAACACCATGATCTATACGCTCGACAATGGGTTGAAATTATACATGTCGATCAATAAAGATGAGCCACGTGTTCAAACCAATATTGCCGTAAACACTGGTAGCAAACAAGACCCTGCTGATGCAACAGGTTTAGCACACTACCTGGAGCACATGCTTTTTAAAGGCACCTCAAGAATTGGCACTTCCAATTGGGAAGAAGAAAGTAAATTGCTTCAGCAAATTTCCGATTTATACGAACAGCATCGCAACACTACCGATGCTGTGGAAAGAAAAGCTATCTATCATCAAATTGATAGTATCTCTAATGTAGCCTCGGGGTATGCCATTGCCAACGAATACGACAAGATGGTAGCGTCACTAGGCGCCAAAGGAACCAATGCATATACCTCGTTAGAACAAACAGTATACATCAACGATATTCCTTCCAATGAACTTGAAAAATGGTTAAAATTGGAATCGGAGCGTTTCAGCGAATTAGTTCTTCGCTTGTTTCACACAGAGCTAGAAGCGGTATACGAAGAGTTTAATCGCGGACAGGATTCAGACGGACAACAAGCGTACTTCGCCATTATGCGAAATCTGTTCAAAAAACACTCGTATGGCACACAAACTACCATTGGAAAAGGGGAACATTTAAAAAACCCTTCCATGGAAAAAATCCATGCTTACTTTGATAAGTACTACGTTCCTAATAACATGGCCATTATTTTGGCGGGCGATTTAGACCCTGACAAAACAGTAGAGCTGGTAGAGCAATACTTTGGTGGAATGGAGCGCAAAGAAGTAGAAGAATTTACCTTTGAACCTGAAGATGAAATTACAGCGCCTATTGAAGTGGACATTGAAGGTACGAATGCTGAATTTGTAGAAATTGCTTACCGCATTGGTGGAGCTGCTTCTGAGGATGCATTGAAGTTGCAATTGGTTGATGGCATCTTGTCGAACGGACAAGCCGGCTTAATTGACCTTAACCTGGTGCAAAAACAAAAAGTTTTGCGCGCTTCATCCGGTCCATACATCAATAAAGATTATTCCATCATGTTTTTAAGTGCCACTCCAAGAGAAGGGCAATCGTTAGAAGAAGCACGCGATCTTTTGTTAGAGCAAATTGAATTGGTAAAGCAAGGAGCGTTTGAAGATTGGTTGATGGATGCTGTTGTAAAAGATTTAAAGCTAAGCGAAACGCGTCAATTTGAAAACAACTGGGCTCGTGCTAGTGTAATGACTGATGCTTTCATTCATAAAAGAGATTGGGCCGACATGGTGAGCGAAAAAGACCGCATGGCAAAAATTACCAAGGAAGAGGTAGTTGCTTTTGCTAATGCTGCTTTTGGCGACAACTATGTGGTGGTTAACAAAAGAACTGGAGAGCCCAACGTTTTCAAAATCGAAAAGCCTGAAATCACCCCAATTCAAATTGAGCGTGAAGAGCAATCGGCTTTCATGACTGAGTTTGACTCCGTTCAATCTTCGCGCCTTGAGCCAGTATTCATCGATTACGAATCGGCCATTTCGAATAAAGCTACTGCTAGTGGTATTCCTTTCAGCTACATCGAAAACACTACCAATGAAGTTTTTGAACTGTATTACATCCTTGATATGGGGTCAGACAATGACAAAGAAATGGCATTGGCTGTAAAATACCTGCCTTATCTCGGAACCAGCAAATACAGCGCTGAAGATTTACAGAAAGAGTTCTTTAAGCTAGGAGTAAGTTTTGATGTTTTCTCTTCTCGTGACCGTGTTTACGTTACTTTAAGCGGTTTAGAAGAATCATTAGAGCAAGGCATTGCACTCTTTGAAGAAGTACTTAGTGATGTAACTCCTGATGAGCAAGCTTATACCGATTTTGTTGATGGCATTATGAAAAAACGTGCTGATGCTAAGCTCAACAAGTCAAGAATTCACAGGAGAGCCATGATGGACTTTGCCAAGTATGGCGATGATTCTCCCTTGAAAAACATTCTCTCCAAAACGGATATGGATGCAATAACACCGGCCAGCCTGGTTGAAAAAATTAAATCCATTACTGGGTTTAAGCACCGTGTATTTTACTATGGCCGAAAAAATGAAGCAGATGTTATTGCACTGCTAGATCAATACCACAAGGTACCCGAACAATTGGCCGACTACCCTGAAGCCAAAACCTACGTAGAACAAGAAATGACCGCCAACAAGGTTTATTTTGTGAATTACGACATGGTACAAGCAGAAATGTTAATGATTTCAAAAGCACAACCTTTCGACAAAGGCTTAATGGCAAAATCAAATATTTTCAACCAGTACTTTGGCTCAGGGCTTTCTTCTATCGTATTCCAGGAAATTCGAGAATCTAAAGCATTGGCTTACTCTGCTTACTCTTATTTTTCAACACCTGGTAAAAAGGAAGATTCGCACTATGTACAAGCTTATGTGGGCTCTCAAGTAGATAAATTAGAAGATGCCACAGCAGCTATCCTGGAGTTGATGAACGACATGCCTGAAGCGGAAATGCAGTTTGAAGCTGCAAAGGAAGCTGCGTTGAAGCAAATTGAAACAAGTAGAACCACCAAAACTTCTATCTTCTGGAGTTACGAAACTGCTAAAAAACGTGGTTTAAGCCAGGATAGCAGAAAAGAGATTTACAATGAAATTCAAAACATCACCATGGCGGATGTAAAAGCATTCTTTGAAAGCAATATCAAGGGTAGAAATTATAGTTTCCTTGTTATTGGTAACAAAGAGTTGGTAGACACCGAAGTATTAAAGTCGCTTGGTGAATACCAGGAATTAACGTTAGAACAAATATTTGGATATTAAACACAAGTTGAATTAAATAATAGCACAGTACTATGGCAAAGATTAAAGTTGAAAATCCTGTAGTGGAGCTCGATGGAGATGAAATGACCAGGATTATTTGGAAGTTTATCAAAGATCAATTGATCTTCCCTTACCTCGATTTAGATATCAAGTATTACGATTTAGGAGTAATGAAAAGGGACGAAACCGATGATCAAATTACCATTGATGCCGCTGAAGCTATCAAGCAATATCACGTTGGGATTAAATGTGCAACCATTACCCCTGATGAGGCAAGGGTGGAAGAATTTGGTTTGAAAAAAATGTGGCGTTCACCAAACGGTACCATTAGAAACATTGTTGGAGGTACTGTTTTCAGAGAGCCTATTTTATGTAAGAACGTTCCACGATTGGTACCTAACTGGACCAAACCTATTTGCATCGGACGTCATGCACACGGCGACCAGTATAAGGCTACTGATACCGTAATTAAAGGAAAAGGGAAATTAACAATGACCTTTACTCCTGAAGAAGGTGGTGAAGAGCAAACCTGGGAAGTGTACGACTTTCAGGGTGGTGGTGTTGCTATGAGCATGTACAATACCGATGAGTCGATTTATGGCTTTGCACGTTCTTGCTTTAACCGTGCCCTTACCAAGGGATGGCCATTGTACCTTTCTACCAAAAACACCATTTTGAAAGCTTATGATGGTCGTTTTAAAGACATCTTTCAGGAAGTGTATGAAAACGAATTCAAGCAAGAATTTGATGCCAAAGGATTGATTTACGAACACCGTTTAATCGACGACATGGTAGCCGCTGCGCTTAAGTGGAACGGTGCTTTTGTATGGGCCTGTAAAAACTACGATGGCGATGTACAATCGGATACCGTAGCACAAGGGTTTGGTTCTCTTGGCTTGATGACTTCTACCCTGGTAACACCAGATGGAAAAACCATGGAAGCAGAAGCAGCACACGGAACGGTAACACGTCACTACCGTCAACATCAGCAAGGTAAAAAGACCTCTACTAACCCAATTGCTTCCATTTTCGCATGGACACGCGGCCTGGAGCATCGTGGTAAGCTTGATGGCAACCAGGAGTTGATTGATTTCTGTAAAACATTGGAAAAGGTATGTGTTGACACAGTAGAAAGTGGCACCATGACCAAAGACCTTGCCCTTTGCATTCACGGAAAAGATATGACAGAAGAGCATTATGTAACCACGGAGGAATTTTTAGAAGCCTTAAATTCCGAACTTAAATCAAGAATGGAACACGTGGCCACTGCATAACAAAAAACAATTGTTCATATAAAGGTGGCCGTTTGGCCACCTTTTTTTATGGCACAAAGTTACCTTTGTAGCATGCAAAAAATATCACTCAAGGAAATTAACAAATTAGCATTGCCAGCTATCCTTGCCGGGATTGCCGAGCCTTTAATTTCTTTGGCAGATACCGCCATCATTGGCAACATGAATGAACATGCTACCGAAGCGATTGGAGCAGCGGGCATGGCTTCTTCATTTTTCCTACTATTGGTGTGGGGGCTTGCCCAAATTAGAACCGCTGTTTCTGCCCTGGTTTCTAAATACCTGGGCATGAATAAAATCGACGAAATCAAGTCGCTCATTCCCCAGGCCTTTGCTATTAGCATGATCTTAGGACTGCTCTTTTGGGCAGGCACTTCTTTCTTTGCCGAAGACATCTTTCAGCACCTTTATAAAACCAAGGCCGATAGTCCTCTTACGTTGCAATTTGCTACCGATTATTATTCCATTCGCTCCATTGGCCTACCCATTGCATTGCTGATTGCCTGTGTATTTGGTGTGTTTAGAGGATGGCAAAATACGGCATGGGCCATGCGTATTAGCTTGATTGGTGGCGGGCTAAACCTTTTGCTCGATTTGCTCCTGGTATACGGCATCGATGGCATTGTTCCTGCCATGGGAGTGAAAGGTGCTGCATTGGCCAGCTTAATTGCACAGATAGTTATGCTTGCCCTGGCATTGCTAACCATGCTAAAGAAAACCCCTTTTCACTTCAAATTGTCTTTTAAACCCAATCCCGAATTGGGCAATATGACCATGATGGCCATCAACATGGTGATCAGAACTTTTGCACTTAACTTTGCTTTTTTTCTTGCCTATCGGTTTGCCAACGATTATGGTACCAGCGAATTGGCGGCCTATACCATTGGTGTAAACATTTGGCTGTTCTCGGCTTTTTTTATCGATGGGTATTCCAATGCCGGCAATGCCATGTCGGGGAAGTTGTTGGGGCAGGCAGATTACAAAAAGCTTTCCTTACTGGGTAAAGATCTTATTAAAATTAATTTGATCATCTCTTCCGGGTTATCATTGGTTTACCTGGCCTCCTACCCTATTATGGGGACCATTTACAGCAACGATGTTGAAGTAATTGAGTTGTTTGAATCGTTCTTTTGGATCGTCATTATTTCGCAACCCATCAATGCCATTGCTTTTACGTTCGATGGCATATTTAAGGGGCTTGGTGAAACAAAGTACTTACGTAATGTGCTACTCATGGGCACCTTTGTTGGCTTTGTTCCCGTAATTTACCTCCTTGATTATGCGAACTGGGGATTGTATGCCATTTGGAGCGCATTTGTGGTATGGATGATCATCAGGGCAGCCAGTTTATGGATTCAGTTTAACCGAAAATATAAAACCGATGTATAACATCCGCATTGCCACCACTGATGATGCGCCATCCATGCTCGCCATTTATGCTCCTATTGTTGAGTCTACTGCCATATCGTTTGAGTTGGAAGTTCCTACTTTGCCACAATTTGAGGAACGCATCGCATCATTGCTCCTTACCAAACCATGGATTGTTGCCACTTACAACGATGCTGTTATAGGATATGCTTATGCAGGTAATCATCGTGATCGGAAAGCCTATCAATGGGCTACTGAACTTTCAGCATACGTTCATCCGAATCACCAAAAAAAAGGAGTTGCCCGGGCATTGTATACAGCATTAATTGAAATGGTAAAGTTGCAAGGGTTTCAAACTGCTTTTGCAGGCATTGCACTTCCCAACCCCGCCAGTATTGCTTTTCATCAAAACATTGGGTTTCAACTGGTGGGCACCTATCATCAGGTAGGGTTTAAGGGAGGTAAGTGGCAAGATGTAAGCTGGTGGGAGTTACCACTAAAACACGATGTTCCTCCTTCGCCTCCTATATTATTAAGTGAAGTGCTACACACTCCAGCCTGGCAAAACGCTATTGCTTTGGGGCTGCAATTATTGCAACCATCAACTAGTTAAGTGTAATAATTTTTGCTGCCTCACCTTTATAATTGGGCATACACATTCCTACCGGAGCATTGATATAAGTGGGGTCGCTAATGATGTACTTGCCCTCCTCCAATTCTATGTAATCGCCTTCTACTTCTTCGTTGAATTGTACAGCAGTAGCAATGTGTCCGGGATAGTCAAGTCCTACTACTTTTAACCCCAACAGTTCTCTTACCAGGTAGGCAAACAATACCGACCGGTCTTCGCAATCGCAATACTTGTAGTAAAAAAGTTCTTCGGGGTAAAAGTATTTCTCTTTGCCAAATTGTTCGCCATCGGTTTGGTACTCGAAACTTGTTTGCACAAAATTTAAGAGCAAGTTAACCGCTTCCAACTCCGATTTCCCTTCCACCAATGGCGCCAGGTGTTCTGCAATACCTTCTCGCACTTCATGCGATACCGCAGCACCGAAATACACTTCTAAATCGGTATGTGGTACGGCATCATAATACTCCATTAACTTGGTATTGTATACCATTGGTATGAGGTGCTTTTCGCCACCATAATTAAATTCCAGGTTCCTAACTTCATTGCTTTCATCACCAAGAATCATCGGTTTGTATACGTTGAGGTCGAATAGCATATCTGCCTTTGGGTAATCGCCTTTATGCACTTTCAATTTCAACTTACCTTCCACCTTCTCCATTTGAAAGTAATTGATACCATCTATTTTGTAATAAGGCTTTGAATATACCCGCCCTTTAAAAGGCAATAGTAGGTAAACGGTATTTTCGGCATATCCTACCTTTGCCCGATAACCCGTTTTGTTGAGCATGAACCAAACAAATAGCTTCACCTCATTCGATTGATCTTTTGCATAAATCCTCTGGGCTTCGCTGTTTAAGAGCATGTAATATCCCCAATCGTTCAACTGCATGTCTTTTTTCTTGCGCAGCATGGTTTCTAAAAACGGGTGATAGTTCGCTGCACTTAACTTCAGCCAATGTTCTCCTATCGTTTTGTTGTCTACCTTGTCGATATCAACTACCAGGGCATTGTTGTAAGGAACTTCAAATGACATCCCATAAAAATCAACAGTGGTGGTTAAATCCAATTCGGGTTTTTCTTCGTGCACATCGTCGGGCTCTTCCAATTCGGGCACGTTGGGCATGGCTTCATGTTGAGGTATGTTGGTAGTTAGTGCATCTGGTTTAAGCACTGGCACCTTTACCGCTGGCAATTTTTCTGGCTTTTCTTCTGCTACTACTGGGGGCTGTACCGGTTTTGGCTTTTTATCTGGAGATTTAAGCGCCGTCATTTGTTGCATTTCCTCCCACTGTTTCTTCAATAAGTCGGCATACTCTTTATCGCGCTGCTCTACAAAGTCGCGGAAGTCTTTTTCACGGTCTTCCATCCACTTTCGTTGCTCTTCTTCCATCTTGCGCAATTCCTCCTCAGTTTGAGAAAATCCTATGGTTGGAATGGTGGCCAATACACCAAGAATCAATATTGATCGTTTTATTGTTGTAGCACTTCGGTTCATGCTTCGATTTATTAGGTTATTCATCTTTAAAGATAATATATCTTTCTATATCGATTAGGCTTTAGCAAAAAACGTTCCATAAAAACTTACTATGGCCATCTTATGAACTAGCGCTTATTTTTTCCCTATAGAAGTAAGGAAAATAGTTTAAGTTTATCACTCCATGAAATTGGTTGCGCATTTCTTGAAACAAGTTGTTTTTGTGCTTCTGGTGGCACAATGCGGTATGGTGCATGCACAAAATGGCCTTACTGCATTGGAGCGTGCTTACTTGCACCGTGTTATTGTTAAAAGCCCGGTATTGGATCAAAACCTTGGCCCCTACCTTTCGTATTCGGGTGAAGTAACAAAACAGTACAACAAAATCGACTACGATGCCATTGAACAGCAAATCTTACAAGACTCTACCTTACTCGACATTAATTTCGACGGTATAGCATCAGCATCACCGGGTTTATTGGCTGAAGTAGCTACCAAGATAGCTCTATGGCGGTTATACAAAGAGTTGAAACTGGGGCAGGGAAATGCCCAGGAACAAACGCTTATTTACCAACATTTAATGCAACAGCTCATCGATGCAGCTCCTTCTAATGCATTAAGAACCAGGCGCAGACAACAACAATTGCTTCCCAGTCTCACTCCACTGCTACATCCAAACATTACCATGAATGAAAAAATTGCTTTGGCCAACAGTGCATCATTAAATGCAACCGAGCAATTACAATTACTATCCGCCAGCAATAAAGCAATTATTGATTATGTAGAAACCACGGCCTATCAGTTGTTTCAACAATTGGGCGGTGTTAGTAGTACTTTTCAAAGCATTTTACTTGCTGCCGGGGAAGGCAGTGGCACCAATGGTCTTTTAAACGAAAAAGAACCCGATGCTAATGGTATTCCCGAGCAAGGCCCGGCCAAAGGAGTTGGGCTTTTTACTTACGAATTGGGCATTGAAAACAGTTTAAATGGGGAGCATGTTATCATTAATAAACATCCCATTAAAGAGTTTTTCACCATTGGCGATGGCAAAACCACCAACGTCCACTTCAGTATTTGGGGATTTAATTCTTCGCTACAATCCACTGTTGTTATCAGCACTTCTCAAAACTCCTACCTCTTGTTTGCATCGGCCACCACCAAAAAACTATGGCCCGACTCTACCTACGGCAGGGGCAAAACTTTTCTCGATCACATCCATACGTTTGAGCACAAGAATATAGCTCGCATTCAAGAAAAAATAAATGGTGTTGAAGGCATTAAAGCGGATGTAAATAGCTACACCATTAAAAAAGAAGAAAAATTACAAGAAATTGACCGCAGGCAGGCGCTGATAAATGCGCTTAACCCCGACAAAAAAAACTATCAAAAGGAGCTTGCCTCTCAGCAGCGCAAGCTGAATCACCTACAAGAAGCACTTGTAGGGGTTGAGGCCCGATTAAACAACTGCATTGAAAAGCAAGAGGCACTGCAACTAGAATTGGAACAAATGCAACGCAAACTGCGTGTTATGCAAAGCAAGGTAGGGAACAATGTATTGAACTATAAAATCATTGATGGCCTTTATCAATTTGAAGATGGAGCTATATTCGACCCTGCCACGCAAGATTTTCAATTTGCCACAACTCAGCATCAAGATACTTTTAGCGTACGGCTCATTGCCATTGGAAGAAGACCCGAAAGCGCATCGGTAGATGAGGTACAACTTTATGTAAATGTTGCGGAAGCTGCTCCTATTGAAGTTGAAACAACAAAAACTCCTCCGATAGAAACCATTGAAATAGGGCTTAATGATGTGTTTGATCCCGATCAATTTCACCTGCCTCAACTCGATGTTTCAACCAACATTGAAGCATCGTTAAAGCAACTCATAGCACAATGGAGTACCAGCAACTTTCAACTCGATCTACAACTCTTTGGGTTTGGAAAAGGGGTGCTCAACGACGGCAGGATCTATAAAGATACTATCCGGGGCAAGCACGAAATGGTAGATTATCCTGGCAATACACAAAAAGAGCGTGAAACTGCCAAGCAAAGCAATGAGTTTAAAACCCTACGCTTTTCTGCAGTAAAAATCAAAGCCGAAGAACAACTGCACATTGAAATTGCCTCATTTACTGATCCGGTAAGGTCGAACCTCTCCGAAAAAGTGGGGCTTCACCGTTCATTGATCGAACAATTTACCACAGATACCGCCATTACTGATAACGATGTGCTTAGTGCCCTCCGCTCGTTCAACATCATGGAGGCCCTCACTCAAAAAATTGTAAGCCTTGGGAAGGAAGTATTACCTCAGCCAGCGGTAGAGCAAATGGAAGAATCACTGCAAGAAAAATTGCAAAGCAGCAAGGTGAGAATTGGCAAAAAGCACCTGCACTATCAAGATTACTCTTCCCTGTTTAGGTCGCGATACGAATAATTCTATTTCCTTCTGCATCAACCAAATTAAATGCTAATTTTACATTCCTAATTTCAAAATTACTCTTCATGATTGAATTTATTGAAGCGCGTATATCTTCCATGATTATCCACAAGGTGGGGAACCAATCGAAAGATGAAGGAATGGTCATTTCCAATGCACTTTATCCGCTTGATGATGAATTGGAAACCATCTTAAAAAAGTACTTTTTTAAGTCGTTCAAGAATGTAGAAGATTCTTATAAATTCAAGCACCTTTCCGACCTGCAAATGAATGAGGTGTTTTCTTATTGCTCCGACATTTTTGGAGATGAAAACACGTTGTACTTGCGCTCTATCAATATTCTGAAACACCTTTACGAGCAATCATCACACCCCCACATAAAGAGTGGAGAATTGTACGTAGTGCATTTTGAGGATGTTATTCTCGAAGGAGAGTTAATGAATGCCATTGGTATCTTTAAGTCGGAACAAAAAGATACCTTCTTGAAGTTTAAGCAACAATTGGATGGCATTACCGTGAACCCTGAACAAGGCATCGACATCAAGAAGTTAGACAAGGGGTGCCTGGTGTTTGATACCGAAAAAGATAGTGGCTATCGTGTATTCAGCGTTGATAATAACAACTACGATGCTCAATATTGGAAAGAAGACTTCCTCACCATTGAGGTAGACCAAAACGAGAATTTCCTCACGAAGAATTACCTCGACATGTGCCGGGAGTTCTCTAACGATGTTGTAGCCAAACAAGAAGACCGGAAAGAACAGGTGGTGTTTCTTAACAAATCGGTAGATTACTTTGCCAAGCAAGATACCTTTGATTTAGAAGAGTTTACCCAGGAAGTGATTCCTAACGAGGAGTATGCAGAAGAGTTCAAAAACTACAAGGAACTGTTTGAAGAGAAACATGAAATTGACACACCAGAACAATTTGAGATCTCTCAACCAGCGGTAAAAACGGCCAAGCGTAAGATTAAAAGTGTCATTAACCTTGACACCAATATCCAAATCAAACTGAATTTTAACGACCAGGATTCTGGCAATAAATTCATTGAGAAAGGCTATGATTCGGATAAAGAAATGTACTTCTACACGGTGTATTTCAATAAGGAGACCAACTAATTCTCTTCGAAGAATCGGTCATTAAAATTAACCAGGTACAATTTTTCCGTTGTTCGGGTAATGGCGGTGTACAACCACCGGAGAAATTCTTTATTGACCATTTCTTCGGTTAAATATCCCTGATCAACAAATACTGCTTTCCATTGCCCCCCTTGTGCTTTATGGCAGGTAACAGCATATGCAAATTTCACTTGCAATGCATTGAACCAGCTATCTTCCATTACTTTTTTTCTTCTTTTTTTGATGTCATCAATGTCAAAGTAATCTTCTTCTATGGCATAATACAACCGTTTCATGGCTTCACCAGTTAATGAAGGGGCATCTACAGTAATGGTATCCAGAAGGATTTTGGTTTCTAACTCAGGCTCGTCGGGGTAATCGATAAGTCGCGCAATTACATTGGCATAGCGACAACCATACATTTCAACGGTATTCACCACCTTCAACACTTCAATGATATCTCCATTGGCAATAAAACCCGCTTTCGAATCGTCTGGCAGCCAATGGTAGTTGTTTTTCACTACCATCATGTAATCGCCCGCTGAAACTTCATCTTCTAACCACCTTACTCTACCTCGAATTTGCTGGTTATAACCATTCGCCTGTTTGTTAGAACGGCATACTACCATCACCTCTTCATCGCCATAGGTACTATAAGCATTGTCTAGTTCGTCTTGCAATTCATACCCTGTTATTCGTATACAATCAGGAAAGGCATCCAATTCAAAGCGCGGGTAAGTAATGTCTTCCAACCGCAATTGCTCGCGCAACCTGGTGGCGTTGTGCAAAATTCCTGAAGCAGCAGATTGACGCACTACTTCTTTCAATTCAATCGACCCGATGGCCAATGGGTATGTATCGCGCAAATGAGATACATCCAATGCCGGACTTACCTCCATGTGTACAGGAGGAAGTTGGGCAGTATCGCCCACTAAAATTAGCTTACATCCTTTCTTATTGAATACGTAGTTCAATAAGTCTTCCAACAAATCGCGATGACTAAACATGGATGAAGAGATGCCGCTGTTGGTAGAGATCATCGAAGCTTCATCGACCACAAAAACGGTGTTCTTATGTAAGTTGGGCGAACGTTCGAAATAGGCATAACCATCCCTGGAAACTTTCTGATGGTATATTTTTTTATGAATCGTAAAGGCCGACTGCCCTGAATAATTTGCAATAACTTTTGCCGCTCTACCGGTAGGAGCCAGCAATACCGATTGTTGGCGAATAAGGGGTAATGCCTTTACCAATGCACTGACCATTGATGTTTTTCCTGTACCCGCATATCCCTTTAAAACAAACAAACAATTGGGCCGGGGACTCAATACAAAAGCCGAAAGTTTCCGCATCAATACCTTTTGATCGCTGGTTGGTTCAAACCCTAAATGCGACTGCAATAACAATTCTACCTCGTCTATAGACATGTCGACAATAAAGTTTATGGAAATTTGATGCGAAAAACATTCATATATTGATAAAGATAATTTCTATTAGCGATTTAAAAAAAATTGTAGATTTGTATCCCTAGTAAACTAAATACTTTTGAGACCATGAATGACGACATTTTTGATAAAATAAAGCAAGTCATAGGGAAATACCTGTTTTCTGGATTATTAATCTTGATTGGTTCCATTATTCTCATCATTTCTGGAGGTCAGAACGGACTCTTCAAAATTGGTGGTGTTGCCATTCTTGGAATTGGATTAGTTTCATTGGTATTTGTACTTGACTTTATTAATAAAACCATTGCACTTATCCTGATGGTTGTCTTTTTAGGAGCGTCAGCAGTATTTGCATACATTGATGTACGCTCTATTAGTGAAACCATTGAGTACCGCGAAAAGAAAGCCATCATTTATGCCGATGTAATTCAACGATTGAAAGATATTCGTACTGCTGAAAAGGCATATAAAAACAAGTACGGTGAATACACTTCTGATTACGATCGTTTGGTGAACTTTATTACAAGCGATTCTATTCCGAAGATTAAATCTTACGGCATGCGTCCTGATACTATTGATACAGATGCAGAAGCCATCCATCTAGGTGTAATGATTAGCATGCCCGACTCCTTGAGAGGACTATCTGACGAAGAAATAAAAGCTTCTGGATTAGTTATTCGCGACACTTCGTACATTCCTGTAATGACCGATTTATTCCCCAACGACAGTATGGCCTTGGCTGAGCGAGTAAACAATTTGCCTTTTATTTTGGATTCACTGGCTATTGTGCCTTTCTCAAACGGCAAATCAAAATTCACCCTGGCTACAGATATGATCGATGTATCAGGGGTAAAACGTCCAGTTATCAAAGTTCAGGATTCGCGTCCATTTGATCCTACTGACACCTTGTTCTTCGGTTCTTTACAAGAAACCAACACGAATGGTAGTTGGGGTAGCGAGTAGTCGTAAAACTGCTCATTTTATTGACCCTGCTTTTTCATCGAAGGCCAACACCACTTATCATTTATCCATTCAGTTGGGTCATCATGGTCTTTCTTGTTGTGCATTGAATAAAGACAACAATCAGTATGTGGCGCTCGAAAATTTCTTGTTTGAGCGGGTGAACACCGATCAGGAACTTATCGGCTTATTACCAGAAGTTATTAGCCAGTCTGCTTTTTTGAAAGAAGAGTATGCCTCCTCTTCTCTAGCCTGGGTAGGGGCGTACAGCACTCTTATTCCCGCAGCCTTGTACGAGGAACGTAAAAAAAACGACTACCTCAACTTTAATTTCAATGATTTAAAGACCACCGAAGTAGGTAGCGACAGATTGTTCAGCAGTAACTTTCACAACATATATTACCGCCCGGAAGCTGTGATACAAGCGATACTGCAATACTATCCCAACATACAAGTATTGCATTATGGCACTACACTCATTGAGGCCATATTGCGAAAAAGCAAATTCCACGATGATCCCATTACTCATCTCAATGTTAGCAATGGTCGGTTTGAGCTTATCATTGCCCAACAGCAAGCCTTGCATTATTACAACTCTTTCGAGTACCAAACCAGTGAGGATCTTGCTTACTATTTGCTTTATGTTTGTGAGCAATTACAAATTACCCCAAAGCAATTGTCGTTGACACTTACCGGAGAAATTGATCAAAATTCTGACCCTTATGCATTGATTACGAAATATGTAGGAAAGGTTGATTTTGAAACACGCAACAACAATTTCTCCTACACTTCTGCTATGAACGACATGCCCTTTCACACCTATTATTCCTTATTAAATCAGCTCTTATGCGCATCATAAGCGGCAGGTATAAAGGAAAGCGAATTGTTGCCCCTAAAAACATCAATGCACGCCCTACCACCGACTTTGCCAAAGAAGGGTTGTTTAACATTCTTCAAAACCGCATCGACATTGAAGCCATTACGGTATTGGATTTATTTTCGGGAACAGGAAACATTGCATTTGAGTTTGCTTCGCGGGGAGCAGCACAAGTAACGGCTGTTGATATCAGCATGGTAAGCCATCGATTCATTCAAAAAACAGCCAGGGAATTGGAGTTTGAAGCTTTCAAAGTGATTAAAAGTGATGCGTTTCGTTTCTTGAGAAAATCTACCCAACCTGTTGACCTAATATTTGCGGACCCTCCCTATGGACTGGAAAACACTGAGAATATTCCTAACTTAGTTTTTGAGAATAAGCTTTTGAACGAAAATGGCTTATTGATTATTGAACATCCTGAAGAAGTAGTGCTTTCGAGAAATGTTTTTTTTACCGAAAGGCGTGCATACGGAAAAGTAAACTTTAGCTTCTTCCAGGGATAATTTGTTGCATTATGACCAAGATTGCAGTATTTCCGGGTTCTTTCGACCCCATTACCCGAGGACATGAAACATTGGTAAAAAGAGCATTGCCTCTTTTCGATGAAATTGTTGTTGCTATTGGTATTAATGCCGGTAAAAACTATATGTTTTCGCTTGAGCAACGCACCTCCTGGATAAAAAAAACGTTCGAAAACGAACCAAAAGTCAAGGTAGCTACGTATGAAGGGCTTACGGTTAACTTTTGTAAAACAGTTGGCGCTAATTACATATTAAGGGGCTTGAGAAACGAGACTGACTTTGCGTTTGAGCGCAATATAGCCCAAATGAATCAGGCCATGGATGCAGTTGTTGAAACCATTTTTTTAATCACAAATCCAGAGCATGCGGCAATAAATTCGTCAATTGTACGTGACATTATAAGAAACCATGGCGATGTAAGCCAATTCATTCCAAAAGGAATTAGCATAGCAAAATGAAGTACTTGATCACGATAGGTGTTTTTCTTTTATCGCTGTTTAGCTACGGTGCCCCTACTTCCATAAAGGGCAAGGCACCTGAGTTTAAGGGCAAGAAAGTATACTTACACCAATATGCCGATCATATTACAAAGTCGTTGGAAACACTTCACGAAACAGTGGTAAGCGACGAAGGCACCTTTCAATTTGAGGTAGAAGTAGCAGCTACTTTTTTAGCAGTAATAAAAATTGAAGACATCAATGCCCACTTGTTTGTACAGCCTGAATCAAATTACCGGTTTGAATTCCCCAAAGCATCAAAGGAGCAAGCCACCACTATTAATCGCACCACATTTGTGGAATTGGTGTTTGAGCAGCTTGACACCACTGATATTAACTACTTGATTACGGACTTCAACTTGCAGTACGAAGGGTTCTTTAGCGAATATTACGATGAGATTGCACGCATGAAACGGCCGGGCAATTCCAGCTATAAGAAAGAAGAAGAAACAAAGCGCAACCTCTATCATCCAGAAGATGGTGGAGAAAATGAGAAGGAAAAAGGAAAGGAACAACCCGCACCTGGCATCAAGCCAAAAAACGAACGGCAAACCTTTGACGATTTGGTGAACCGACTCACCAACCGTTTACAAAAGAGGTACGCCACCATAGACAATGCTTATTTTCATGCCTATGTACAATATGCCATTGCCTCTTTAAAGCTCAGTGCTTTGCCGAAGAAGAAAACATTTTATGAAACCTATTTGCGCGAACAGCCTGTTCGCTATCGGAATACAGAGTACATGGCTTTCTTCAATGAATTTTATGCCAATCACTTACTCATGGCTTCATTTTCGCAAAAAGGCGCTGCCATCACACGTATCATCAACAAACTACAAAGTCCTACTTTGCTGAATGCATTTCTAAGCAATGATCCTTTTTTGGAAGGAGAGCAATTGAGGGAGTTGGTGATGATTAGAGGCCTTGGAGAACTTTTTTACAATAAAGAATATGCCGAAGAAAGCGTATTGGTAGTGTTAGATTCTATTCGCACGCAAAGCCAATTTCCAGATAACAGCGTAGTGGCCAACAATGTTTATGCGCACCTTACAAAGTTGCGTGAAGGCTCGCCTGCCCCCGATTTTTCGTTGTACAATCAATACAACGAATTGGTGACCCTCGACGATTTTAAAGGAAAGTATGTTTACCTCGATTTTTGGGCTACCTGGTGCAAGCCATGCCTCACTGAAATGACTGTAATGACCGATTTGTACAAAAAGTATGGGGAAGACATTGAATTTGTTAGCATTTCCATTGACCCTCACCAGAAATCGATGGTAGGTTTCTTAAACCAACACCCTGAGTACGAATGGACTTTCTTGCACTTTGGCAACCATAAAGACATTCGAAGCGATTACAACATCCGATCGGTGCCCAGCTATTTTTTGATTGATCCCGAGGGAAATTTGCTACAATCGCCAGCGTTGCCCCCCAGTTCTCCTATTGAGCGTCCGGGACAAACAGTTGAAAAGGCATTTTATGACATTCACCTTGCCTTGCACCCACGAAAAAAACTCAAGGTGTGGGACGATTAGCATTGATTACATCAATGATAGAGGGGTAAGTATTCTTTAACAACTCTTCTTGCTTTTCCGCCCCTGCCCAAATTACCTGCGTTATCCCTTCTTCTTCCTGCGGTATTAAGTTGTTTTGATGCTGTGTGGCCATTAAAAACCAATGGGTTCTTTTCAGCACCGACTTCCCTTTCATTACATAGGTATGATAGGTAGAAGGCAATGGCTCAACAATGGTGAGGTTGACCACTCCACACTCCTCCTCTACTTCACGCATGGCACCTTCTTCCACCAACTCACCCAATTCCAATTTCCCTTTGGGTAAATCCCATTTACCATTCCGAAAAATAAACAACGCATTCCCTTCTTCATTCTTTACCAGGCCGCCAGCTGCTTCAATATAGGTATATAATCCTTTAAATACCCCCCACATTTTTGGCACATCATCTACACTTAAATACATCTTTTCCAGCAACTTATCTTCTTCAAATTGCTTTATGGCCTTTTGCAACTCTTGAGCCGTACCTATGGCCCTATTCAGGGCTCCAATTCCGGGGGAAAAAGGTGTTGATTTATCTATGAAAAAAATAGGCCTATTGTCAATAAAAACTTTATACATTTGCAACTATGATTTTGAACGATGAATCGGCGTTAAAAGTAGCGGAATTTTTACTCCAAATCAAAGCCATACAATTGCAGCCTGGTGATCCTTTCACCTGGGCATCGGGGTGGAAGTCTCCTATTTATTGCGACAATCGGAAAACACTTTCGTTTCCCAATGTACGCACCTATGTGCGCCAGCAGTTTGTAGAAGAAGTTGTTAAGAACTACGGGAAGCCTGATGTAATTGCTGGTGTAGCCACTGGGGCCATTGCTCAAGGGGTGTTGGTAGCTCAGGAATTGGGGATTCCTTTTGTTTACGTCCGCTCATCGCGAAAAGCACATGGGCTGCAAAACATGGTAGAAGGTGTGGTAGAATCCGGCCAATCGGTAGTGGTTATTGAAGACCTTGTATCGACCGGAAAAAGCAGTTTAGCTGCCGTTGAAGCATTGCGCAACCTTGGTTGTGACGTAAAAGGGATGGCCGCCATTTTTAGTTATGGATTTCAGGCTGCGCAAGAAAACTTTGAAGCGGCAAAGTGCAACTTGATTACCCTTACCGATTACGAAACATTGATTAAGCAAGCATTAAAGTCAGAATACATCACGGAAAAAGACCTCTCTTCCTTAAAAGAATGGAGAGAAAACCCCGCAGTGTGGGGCCAATAACAAGCAAATGACCAGGATAGAAAGTAAAAAGGTTGTGGTAAATTGCCCCGACAGCGAAGTATTTGAATATCTTTTGGACATGAACAACTTTAAGGAGTTGTTGCCACAAGACAAAATTTCCAATTGGACTTCGAGCGAAAAAGAATGTTCTTTTAAGGTGCAAAATACTGCTACTATTGCGTTGGTTCAAAAAGGAGCTACTCCATCAAAAGAAATCAACATTGTATCGGGCGACAAATCCCCATTTCCTTTTACCCTCAACATTTACCTGGAAGCTACCGATGCTGCTACGCGTGCTTATATGATATGTGATGCTGAGGTCAACCCTTTTCTAAAAATGATGATTGAAAAGCCGTTGAGCAACCTGTTCAATTACATTGCCGACCAACTGGTTGCGGTGAAATCGTAAGTTACGTAGTGTAATAACACGAGGACTTACGCGCTAATCCACAAATTGTATTGCTTTAAAATCGCACGAAAGCATTGCTCCATTCTTTTGCTCCAGCATTAGTTTTCCTGCATCATTCACATCAATGATTCGTGCCAGTATTTCTTCTTTCTGGTATAAATAAGTAGACCATGTGTTGAGTAGATACAAGCGTTTCATGTATTCACTTTGCAATTGCGTTAACCCGTTGGCACTTTTCAATTGCAAATAGCGAGCTTCCAATCTACCGCACAACTGTTCTAATATTTCTGGTAGGTTAAACGATTGATTGCTTTCTAATTTAAGTGATGTCGCATTGGGCAATTGTTCAAACCCCACTTGATTCACATTCAGCCCTATGCCAATAACAGCACTTGTTAGTCTTTGTTGATTCACCATGTTTTCAATCAAAATGCCCGCAATTTTTTTGTTCATCACATAAATATCGTTGGGCCACTTGATAAACAGCTGTTCTTTACCCAACCAATTATCGAGGCAATCAACTAATGCTAAAGAAGTCATCATGCTCAATCCGAATTGGCTATTGATGGGCAAAAACGACGGTTTAAGCACAAGGCTAAATATCAAGTTTTCGCCTGCTTTGCTTGTCCAGGTATTGCTTCTTTGCCCACGCCCTTCAAACTGATCGAGTGCCCATATTACTGTACCTTCTGGTGTACTTTCATTCGACATCAAATGAATGGCATAAGTATTGGTGGAATCAACCCGGTTGAGTTTGATCAAATTCTGGCCTACAAACAAGGTGTTCATTGAAAATAAAGGGCTTTAAAGACTGGTGAAATTAACGCTATTTTGTGGATTAATTTAATTACTTTTGTCATTTAAAGGTAAACCGCGAATGAGTAAAGGAAAATCAACCGAAGAGTCATCGCAACTGGCGGATGTTGTAGTAAAGGGAATCCAGGAGAAAAAAGGGCATGACATTGTGTGCATGGACCTTCGAGAAATTCACAATGCTGTTTGTGATTTTTTCATTATCTGTCATGGTGACTCTAACACTCAAGTAGAAGCTATTGCCGACTCGGTGATAGAAGAAACACTGAAGGCACTCAGAGAAAAACCCTGGCATAAGGAGGGGTTTGAGAATGCAGAGTGGATACTACTGGATTACGTTGATGTGGTAGTGCATGTCTTTCATAAAGATGCTCGTGAGTTTTACAGTCTCGAAAACTTGTGGGCCGACGCAAAAACCAGGCAGATAAAGTATGCCGTATAAAATATTTACCCGTACCGAACGTCTTTATAGGTAATTGCAGACAAATAAAACGGATAAAACAATCAAGCAAATTTTAAAACATGGCATCCACCCCAAATAAAAAGAAACCATTTAATTTTTACTGGATCTATGCGATCATAGGGGTTATTTTAATTTCGATCAACCTTTTCAACTGGAATAGTGGGACGCATGAGATTTCTACCATTGAGTTTGAGCAGATGGTAGCTGATGGTGATGTAAATAAAGTAATTGTATACAGTCTTAATGGCAATCCGCATACTGCTGAGGTTTACCTGAGTAGTGAAGCACTGGAAAAAGAATCGCACAAAACAAAGGTTGGACGATCGTTATTATCGGGTGCCAAAAGCAAGGGGCCACATTATTCATTTGAAGTTGGTGCATGGAAAGAAACCATCAATGCCGACCTCAAGAAGATGAATGAGGAGCATGGCCTTAAATTCAGCTTTAAAACAAGAGATACCTGGGGACGCGACCTTCTGGGTTGGCTTATTCCTATTGCCATTATGATTGGCTTATGGATCTTTATCATGCGTCGGATTAGTGGTGGTGGCAGCGGCCCTGGTGGGCAAATCTTCAACATTGGTAAATCGAAGGCGCAAATTTTTGATAAGGAAAAAAGCACCAATGTAACCTTCGGTGATGTTGCTGGGTTAGAGGGCGCTAAAGAGGAAGTACAAGAAATTGTAGACTTCTTAAAAAACCCAAAAAAATACACTCAACTGGGAGCAAAAATTCCTAAAGGTGCTTTATTGGTAGGCCCTCCGGGTACTGGTAAAACATTGCTCGCGAAAGCCGTTGCAGGTGAAGCTAAAGTACCTTTCTTCTCCCTCTCGGGTTCCGACTTTGTAGAGATGTTTGTTGGGGTAGGTGCTTCTCGTGTGCGCGACTTATTCAAGCAAGCCAAAGAAAAAGCACCGTCCATCATTTTCATCGATGAGATTGATGCGATTGGAAGAGCGCGTGGAAAAAGTCCGAACATGGGTGCCAACGATGAGCGCGAAAACACTTTGAATCAGTTGTTGACTGAAATGGATGGTTTTGGCACCAACAGTGGGGTTATTATCCTTGGTGCTACCAACCGGGCAGACATTCTGGATCGCGCCTTATTGCGTGCAGGTCGTTTCGACCGTCAGATTTATGTTGACATGCCCGACTTATTAGAGCGTAAAGAAATATTCCAGGTGCATTTAAAGCCTATTAAAATAGATGATTCGGTAGACATCGACTTCCTGGCCAAGCAAACACCAGGTTTCTCTGGAGCAGATATTGCCAACATTTGTAACGAGGCTGCTCTTATTGCAGCACGTAAGAAAAAGAGCAACGTGGGCAAACAAGATTTCCTCGATGCTGTTGATCGAATTATTGGTGGGCTGGAAAAGAAAAATAAGATCATTACCCAGGAAGAGAAAAAGGTAATCGCCTTCCACGAAGCAGGGCATGCTACGGTAAGCTGGCTTCTGGAACACGCTTCCCCACTGGTAAAGGTGACCATCGTACCTCGTGGACGTTCTCTTGGTGCCGCCTGGTACCTGCCCGAAGAACGACAAATTACCACTACCGAGCAGATACTAGATGAAATGTGTGCCGCGTTGGGAGGAAGAGCAGCAGAAGAAACCATTTTCAGCAAAATTTCAACCGGAGCATTAAGCGATCTTGAAAAGGTAACCAAACAAGCACATGCCATGGTTACCGTATATGGCCTTAATGATAAAATCGGTAACATTAGCTACTACGATTCTAACGGAGGCAGTGAATATTCGTTTCAGAAGCCATTCAGCGAAAAAACGGCACAGGTGATTGATGAAGAGGTGAGTAAAATTATTGAAGATCAATACGACAGGGCCAAAAAGCTGTTGCACGACAATAAGGAGAAACTCATAAAGTTGGCTGAATTGCTACTGGAAAAAGAAGTTATGTTTAAGGAAGACCTTGAAGCAATTTTTGGCAAGCGTCCTTTTGCTGAGAAGCAGCAAGCCAATGGCAAACCTGCTGACCCAGTGCAAGAAGCCACTACTCCAATTGAAGAGTCGCTAAAGCCGCCTCAATTGGATGATATTCCAGCGGTAGAAGTACCAGAAGCTGTGACGGAAACGGGTGAAGCAACGACCGATGCCACTCCCGTAACGGAGGCTGCACCAACAGATACCACTACCGAAACTCCAGCTGACAGCAGTACAGAAGAGCCGGAACACAACAAGGAAAATCAATAGAAAAAAGTCCCGATGGATAAGAATTGGGAAAAAGTACATAGCTCTAACCTTCCGCATAGCATTGAGTTGCTGCGCACTATTCTGGAAGAGCATGGTATTAATGCCATTATTCTTAACCAACAAGATTCTACCTACCCGGTAATTGGAGAAGCCGAACTGTATGTACATCGTGAGAATGTAGTACAGGCGTTGCAAATCATCAATAAATCTCAACTCTAGTGAGCAACTTGCTAACCAGAGCCATTACCGGCCTCGTTTTCGTGGCGGTTATTGTGGGGGCAATTGTGGGGCACCCTTTTGCTAGTGCAGGATTGTTTTTACTCGTCACAGCACTAGGGTTAGCTGAGTTTTATCGGTTGCTCGAATCTGCAGGACATGCTCCTCAAAAATGGCTGGGAGTAATGGCCGGAAGTGGTATATATGCATTGCTTACCAGCATTCATCTGAGTTGGGTACCTTCCATTACTCTGTTGGCTATTGTTCCCTTATTGGTTTTAATGTTTGTGATAGAGCTGTTTAGAAATAAAACCGCTCCTATGCTTAATATTGGCTATACCGTGCTGGGTATCTTGTACATCGCAGTGCCGTTCTCCATGCTCAATTCGTTGATAATTGAGCCTTATGCCACTCCACACACCTATCAACTGTTGCTCGGTTACTTTATTTTGCTTTGGACCAGCGATACTGGTGCCTATTTGGCAGGGAGTTCTTTTGGTAAACACAAGTTGTTTGAACGCATATCGCCAAAAAAAACATGGGAAGGATGGGCCGGTGGCGCAGTGTTAAGCGTTGGTGTTGCCTACGTGCTGTCCATTTATTTCACCACATTGCCAGTAATGCACTGGATGGTTATTGCCCTCATTGTGGTCGTCTTTGGAACGTTGGGCGATTTGGTAGAATCTATGTTTAAGCGAAGCATCAATGTAAAAGATTCTGGAACCATTCTCCCTGGTCATGGTGGCATTCTCGATCGATTTGATGGGGTATTTCTTTCGGTGCCATTGGTATTGGCTTACATCCTATTCATTCAGTACCTAAGCTAATTGATCATCACACAATTCTTGTTAACTTTACCGCCAGTTTATGCGCATACATAAAGAAGGACATCTTATCATCTTAATGGCCCTGCTCCTACTTGGAGGAGTGAGTTTTGCCATTTATTGGTTCTTGCCTTTGTTCATTGCATTGCCCCTCGTAAGTGCTGCATTCATCTTCTTTTTGTTGATTGTTAATTTTTTCATTGTCCCCAAACGTGTTTCTCCGGCTACAGCAAATCAAATTCTTTGTCCGGCCGATGGCAAGGTGGTGGTTATTGAAGAAGTAGAGGAAACAGAATACTTTAAGGATAGGCGCATACAGGTTTCCGTTTTTATGTCGCCACTCAACGTACATGCCAATTGGAACCCTATAAGTGGCACTGTAAAATATGCTAAATACCACCCCGGTAAGTTTTTGGTAGCATGGCACCCTAAGTCTTCTACCGAAAACGAACGCACTACCATTGTAATAGAGCACGAAAACAAAAAGGAAATCCTGTTTCGTCAGATTGCTGGTGCTGTGGCTCGACGCATTATCTATTACAGCAAAGAAAACGAACCAGCACAGCAAGGCACTGAGTTTGGCTTCATTAAATTTGGGTCTAGAATTGATGTGTTTCTGCCCCTGGATGCAAAAATTGAGGTGGAATTGAATCAAAAAGTTACTGGCTGCAATACAATAATTGCTTCTTTTTAAGGTTTAGCAATTGTAGAAACTGCGCTTTTCGGTTTTGATTCAAGCCAGTTTATTGACTATATTTAGCAGAATCAAATTTGTAACATCTAATTTTTCCACAATGAAAAAGATACTTTTACTTTTAGCGTTGGTTGCGTTTGTTGCTACCACCACTACCAAAACAGCTGTTGCTGCTGATACAACAACTGACAAAATTGAGTTGGCCGATAAAGGCGATGATAAAAAAGGCGACGACAAGAAAGACAAGAAGAAAAAAGGCGCAAAAAAATCTTGCTGTGCCAGTGGTAAAACTGCTGCCAATGCCACATCATGTTCAAAGGCAAAAGCTGCTGCTTGCTCAGGAAAAACTGCTGCAAATGGCAAATCTTGCACTAAATCAAAAGCTGCTTGTACTGGTAAGAAAGCCAGCGAAGACACTGCTGAAAAGAAAGAAAACTAGTTTTTCTAGCACGATATTGGAAGCCCTTCTAGCGAAGGGCTTTTTTTGTCACAATAACTCCTGTAGGGTTGCCAACGAATGAATTTCGAAGGTAAACGATTCGCTGTTTGGCAATCGTTCTGGATTAAAATACACCTGGTCTATTCCCACATTCCTGGCTCCAACCAAATCAACCGGAGCATCATCACCAATCATTAAGCTCTCACCGGGTACAGCCCCCGTTGCTTGCAGGGCATACTGAAAAACCCGGGCATCTGGTTTTTTATGGCCTACCTTCTCCGAAGTAACAATCACATCAAAATACCTTTCCAATCCACTGTGCCTCATCTTAATGTCTTGCACCTCTTCAAACCCATTGGTAATGATGTGTAGTTCATAACGGCCTGCCAGGTAATCCAATGTTTCGTAGGTGTGAGGAAACACATGGCTTTTTACCGGACAAATAGCAATGTACTCCTCTCCTACCTGGTGAGCCAGGGCTTCATCTTGAATTGAGAAATGCTCGAAAGTGCTTTGAAAACGGATGGTACGCAAGTATTCTTTTGTGATTTTTCCTCCCCTATATTCAGCCCAATGCATCTCATTAATGCGCTTATATGTTGTAATGAAAGTGTTGACATCGGCAATACCTCGCTCCTTCAATTGGTGCTTGTCGAACAGCTCCGTTAACGTTTCATGTGCATTTTTCTCGAAGTCCCAAAGGGTGCGGTCCAAGTCAAAAAAGAGGTGTCGGTATGTTTTCATCAGTCGGCAATAAAGGAGAACATTCCTGTTAAAATACATGCCCATAAAAACACAGAGAGCATGAGGAATGGCACTGTTTTACGATCATTCCTAAAATACCGTGAAGCAATGATACAGCCAATTGGAATCGAAACCATGCATGGAGTAATGATGGAAATACCAATAAGACCATAAGTGCCTTTTATTTTAGCAATCATTCGATTACGACGGGTAAAGGTTTTCTTCTCCTTTTCTTTTTTATTCTTCACCAGTTTCTTCACCAGTCGAATGATTTGATCGGTGACCCATCCTCCAAAGTAATAAAAGAGTACTACACCAAACCAGCCTCCCAGGGTAATGATAAGAATGGTTTCTACCACTGAATAGCCTAACCCTAATGATAGCGGTGCTGAAAACAAAAACTTGGTAGCAGCAGTAACAACAATACTAATGATTTCCCATACTTCAAGCATCGGCCTTACCCTTTCTCTCCATACGCCAGGTCTCCAGCATCTCCCAACCCGGGAACAATGTATGCTTGTGCGGTAAGCTCATCGTCAATGGCCCCTGCCCAAATGGTAGCATTTGGCGGAAGGTTTTTTCGGGTAAACTCAATGCCTTCGGTGCTTGCAATGGTAGTAGCAATGTGGATATGTTTTGGTTTACCACGTTGTAAAAGTGCTTTGTATACCAATACCATGGAAGAGCCTGTGGCCAGCATAGGATCTGTTAAAATCAATACCTTCCCTTCAATAGAAGGGCTGGAAAGGTACTCCACTTCAACTTCAAAGCTATCGTCGTTCTTGGTATGTTTTCTATAGGCCGATACAAAGGCATTTTCCGCTCTGTCAAAGTAATTCAAAAAACCTTGGTGTAAAGGCAAACCAGCTCTTAGTATGGTAGCAATAACAGGTTGTTCTACCATCTCCGACATGTGCGCCACTCCCAGTGGAGTAATCACCTCCCTGGTTTCATATTCCAGGTTTTTACTGAGTTCATAAGCCATCACTTCACCTATGCGCTCAAGGTTTCGTCGAAACCGCATTCTATCGTTATGAATGGTGGTGTCTCTAAGTTCAGAGATGAAGGTGTTAAAAATGGAGTTGTTGGTACTAAGGTTGTGTACTGGTATCATGAATTACGAGTTAGTGTAAACCTCCATTGAGGTTGATGGTTTGACCGGTTAAATATGAAGCATTGCACAAGTATAAAATGCAATTGCTGATCTCAGCTGTATCACCAAATGCCTTTTGGGGTATGGTGGTTTTAATTTGTTCTCTAATGGGTTCAGGTACTTTGTACAACATTCCTGCTTCAAAGTAGCCGAGGGCAATAGAGTTTACTGTTATGTTTTTTTCGGCCACTTCTTTGGCTACTGTTTTGGTGAGTCCTATTAATCCGGCTTTTGATGCGGCATAAGCCACTGTACCCGGAAATCCGGCTTGCCCTACTACAGAAGTGATGTTGACGATACGGCCCCAATTGTTATTGCGCATGACAGGCAATGCATGTTTAATGCACAAAAAGACCCCAGTAAGGTTGATGTCGATGGTTTGTTGCCAATCGGCCAACTCCATCTTCCAGCTCATGCCACTTTTAGTAATTCCGGCATTGTTTACCAATACATCAATCGACTCAAAATCTACTGCCACCTGCTGCATCATTTCCTGCACTTCCGTTTCGTTGGTAATGTCGGCCTTGTAAGTTTTACAAAAGCCTCCATTTGCCGCAACAGTATCTGCCAATTGTTGCACCTGTTCTGCTCCTGAATGATAGTGCAGTGCCAATCGATGTCCGGCCTTTGCCAGGTCAACAGCAATGTTGCTTCCCACCCCTCCGGATGCTCCTATTAAGAGAATGTTTTTCGAGTTTGAATCCATGCTATTGGAACGACTTCAAGAGCTTGTTTTTGTATTTTTTTAAGAATGCTACCAATCCCGGTAGGTGATCTTGCGTCAAAAATAAATAGAATGCGTCAATCGCCCCGAATTTTTTGTAAAATTCTGCTACCGAAGCTACTTTCGACCCACCAAAATCGAGCACTTTTCCTGTTTGCGCATGCTGTTTGATGACATGATCGAACAACAAGTACATGGCTCCAGCTTTCTTTCCTGCCTCATTTGCCGCTCCCTTTAAGTAAACAACCCGCCTATCGTCGTACATGTAAAACCCGCAGGCTTGCAATTGATCTCCCAAAAACACGCCCAATGCTTCTCCTTTACGATGGGTAATACAAGCATGCATGAGCTGTACCAGTCGTTGGTAGTCTTCTTCCTTAAATACCTTTAATGTTCCCCCTTTTGTGGTTTGAAACAGATCAACAATTACTTGCGGGTCGCTAAGTGGTTGAATGGTAAATCCAGATTTCCCGGCCTTGTTGATGCTGCGCTTGGCATTCTTCGAATAATTGGCCCGTAATGTTTCGTAGGGATGATTTAAATCCAGGGCTTGATAAGGGAACTGCTCTACTGTAATGTCGGTAGGCAATGCCGCAGGATCTATCGGTTCAAATCCAATTTGAAGGTATTTGTATTGATCGGGAATGGCCTGAAAGAAGTTGGCTATTTCTTGCGGGTTGATGTCGTCTTCACCATACACTCCCAACTGGCGTGAGAAAAAGGGTTGATACACGATGGCCGCCCCCAACTGCTTTTTAGTGGGCAAGGGAAATACTTTTTCGTAATCTCCTTCTACCAACGCACACCAATAAGGGCAAGTGGCATCGAGGTACCACGAATAATTGAAAAGTTTTACTTCCGCAGGCGATTGTGCGATGCAAGCATCCCACTTTTTACGATCAATATGTGCCGCTTCTACAAATTGAATCATGCTTCCAGCATATCTGACAATACTTTAAACGAATGTTGATGGCGTTGACGCATAATGAACTTTTGCAATTGCTTTAACGAATACCAGGTGCAAGCTTTAGGGTGTCCTATTACCACCAGTTCGTTGCCTTTGTGCTGTTGTTGTTTCACTGCCCTGTTGAGCAAGGTAGCAAAATATCCATCGAGCGAAACGGCATTGTTGGTGTATTGTGTCAAAAACTTTTTTCGCGTTCCGGGCGACGGAATGGGATAGCCATCGCCAATGGGTTTATGTTGTGAAGGGTTTAACCTTCCCCACCCAAACAGCTGCCAAAAAAACAATGGCCCTACCTTCATATTGGCAATGGGCACTTCTAAAAACTCTCCCTCCGGATCGCTTTCACAAAGGTGGGTACTGAAACGCCATTGGGTGCCTTCAGGGCAATTTCTAAAATCGTAGTAATAGTGCTTGGTTTCATAATGCCCTCCCTTAAATACGGTGGAGTCGAGCTTTAGCCCATTGTCGAGAAATGCTTTCCTCACTTTTTCAAAAGGTTGAAGGCACCATCCTCCTGCACGATAAACAGTAACCGGTTGTTGCGTAATGGCTCCTAGCTTCTCTTTATAGGTGCTTACAATGCGATGGATGTCTTGTGCTTCAAAATCGGCTAATTTATAGCGATCGACATTAATTACCCACCGATGGCCATTGTAATGGCTATCTTCCCAATGGGGGTGGATGTGTAATTGGCAATCGTGCCCTGTAGCTACCAATTGCTTGATTTGACCAACAATGGCCTGGTAGTCTTGCTCCAGTACGGGGTATTCGCTTTTAAATTCTTCCAGTTTGATGATGAAGCCAACATCAACGAAGAAGGTCATTTTTGCTCCTGTGGCTTCACTGATTTTCATCAATTCGTTGGTGGGAGTAATGATGCACTTTTCTACGCTGCCATGTTGCTCGCCAAAGTATATTTCGTAATCCAGTGTTAGAAAGATGTCCATGGCTAGTAGGTAATTTCTTCTCCATTGGGCGTATACATGGTAATGCCGTGTTGTTGGTATTGTGCTACCATTACCTCAAACATTTTTTTGGCATCAAATACCAGGCACTTTGCCTCTCCAAAGGTAGCCGTTTTCATGGCTCCTTGCTGTTCGAACATGGGCAACAATTGATCGCATTTCCTGCGTCGTGAAAAGTCGGGGTTGTGTACCCTGGTTTTCATTTGTTTTGTTTCGCCATTGGCATCAATCATTTGCACTTCATATACTTTATCTGCATACACCGGATATTTAAATGCTACTGCATCTTCCATGGTATGCAGGTTGGTACCGGCATTGTCGAGCGTAACTCCTATGTATAATATTTTCCCTTCTTTTTCCGATACCCGGTAAAATGGCGAACGTTGTGTGTAGGGGGTCAATTCTCCAAAATGGCTGCCTACCAGGTATTCGGCATCAGGCCCCATGGCGCACACAGGTTCTGTAGGATGAAAGCTGCGTTGCACCCCTTCCATGGTACGAAAGTATTCGGTAATGGCTCCTAACCGGGAAGGTGAATTCAGCAGGTCAAACGCTTCCAACGTTTCGATGTATTCTTTTTGCAAGGAAGCATTAGGCGATGAAGGCATTAACAGGTTTCCTCCTCCAATCGCCTGCATCAACGCATCTACCACTGTTTTAGGACCTGCTTCTAAATAGCCTATCTTACTCATGCTGCTGTGCACCAATACCGTATCGCCTGGGGCAATGCCCATGGTTTTAAGGTCGTTGATTAACTGCTCGCAAGTGATGGCCTTGCCCGATTGTTTTTTTTGTTCCAGTTGCTTGCGCACCTGTTTTTTCTTGTGGCTTCTAAACAGGCGCAACAAAAAGGCAGGGGTTAAGCTCCGTATGGTATCTCTTACTGCTCCCATAACGAACTAGCTACACGCCATTTCAATGGTTTTTTCATACACCACTCTCCAGCCTTCCCATTTCTTTTCATCGTTCATGGTTTCGTTGTGCCACAAACTGATAAAGGTGCCGTTAACCGCCTTTACCTCATCCATCAACTCCTTTACAATGTCAATGGCCTCTTCTACCGACACCTGCATGTATTCATTCAGTGTACCTTCCATTACAGCAAAAGGATGTATCCTCAGTGGTGTAGGAGTGTCCATATCTAAATCGTAATGTTGGTAAGGCACACAAATGCCTGCTCTAAACCCTACTTCAGAAGCATACCCCATCGTATAGTCGTCGGTAATGTCGTTATCGATCAGCTTGCGGTATGTTTCTGGCAGGCTAAGCATTAAAAAATGCTGGCGACTGCGGGTCACTTCTTTTTTGGTAATGTTGGCCAGTCTTTTGATTTCCTTTGGCAGCTTATCGGCATTGAAATTAGATCCAAATGAAGGGTGGATTCCAACATCGGCATAATCCGCCAACGATTTGATGAGCGACTGAAACCGGGTGCTGGAAACCGGCACATTTTTATCGTTTAATCCATAATCGGCCAGCAGAAAGAAGTAGATGGTTTTTAAATTGTACTTGCGCTGTAGTTCCAATTGATAATCGTAGGTATCGTAAGGGTCTTGCTGACTGCCCAGCAGCACCCCTGTTCTTCGCATGGTTTCTTTGAAATCCAACTTCATCAACGAGCGGGCATAGGCACCAACAGTACGCATGAGTCCTTTTTCCTTAAAGGCATATGCATTGTCGATATCGATGGTAGAAATGTATTGAAAGCTCGGTGCTTTCAAGGTGATGTTTGGGTAGTGCGCTTTAATTTTTTCTCCAACAATAGCAGCCCAAATGTTGACCACTGGCTTGCGCAAAAAATTGTTACGATAAGCTAAGCTTTCTTTGGCCTCGTATCGTCCGTAATGATCTCTAATGTGGGGCAGGTATTCTTCGTAGCGCGATACCAGGTAAAAGGCTGCCGCAAAGGGGTCGAAAGGAACTGCAGCTGCTGTTGTACCACCAAAGAAACAGGGAACACCTTCCCATTCAAATACTTGTATATCGTGCTCTTCAATGCCCGATTTGGCCAACAGGCCATGCGCCTTAAAAAACAACTCGTTGCCTTGTTGCTTATGCGAATAATTCAATGCCGCTCCATCGTGTACTGCCAACTCTTCTTTATCGTCGGTAAAGATTACGTTAAGCCCCAGCAGGTTGGTACACATCAGCTTAAATGTGTAGCGCACCCGGTTGGTGAGGTGCGAAGTGTATACCAATATGTCAGATGATTCCTTCATCGGCAAAGCTGTAGTATCCAGTATCGGAAATAATCAGATGGTCGAGGATGGGCACGTCCATGATTTTGCCCGCCTCTTTCAGTTTATTGGTAAGCTTTAAATCAGCATTGCTTGGTTTTAGGTTCCCCGAAGGGTGGTTGTGGCACAAGATAATGGAAGAAGCCAATCGCTCTACTGCTACCTTAAAAATTACCTTGGTATCAGCTACAGTACCACTTACCCCTCCTCTGCTAATCAATATTTTATCGATTACTTTGTTAGCTCGATTGAGCAGCATTACCCAAAATTCTTCGTGGGGCAAGTCGGCTACATGGGCATAAAAATGTTCGTATACGTCTTTGCTGGATGTTATTTTTTGCTTTTCCAGTGGGTTTTCTTCCCTCCTTCTTCTCCCCAATTCCAGTGCTGCTACAATACTGATGGCTTTCGCCTCGCCAATGCCATTGAATTTCATCAAGTCGTTTACCGTTAGCTTTCCCAATTCATTTAAACTGTTATTGGTAAAGTTTAGTATTTGGCGGGCCAATTCAACGGCCGAATCTTTGCTGTTGCCCGATCTGATGAGGATGGCAATCAATTCCGCATCGGTCAATATCGATCTTCCTTTATCGCGTAATTTCTCGCGAGGACGATCGTCTTTAGCCCATTGTTTTATGCTTGTTTTAGCGGAATAATTGTCCATCAATCAAAGTTATAAAACAAAAAAGGTCTTCCAAACGGAAGACCTTTTATTTCGATGGAATAAAAAAATCCTTATAAACCAGCTACGTGCTTGTTCAGCTTCGACTTTAAGTTAGCGGCTTTGTTCTTGTGGATCACGTTGCGCTTTGCCAACTTATCCAACATGCCAGAAACTTTAGGCAACATCTCTTCTGCTTCTTTCTTAGAAGTAGTGTCTCTTAAAGCTCTTACCGCATTACGTGCTGTCTTGTGGTAATACTTGTTTCTTAGTCGCCTTTTTTCGTTCGACCTAATTCTTTTTAATGCTGACTTATGGTTTGCCATAGCTTATTAATTTTTGCAGCCCGTAGGGGAATCGAACCCCTGTTTCAAGGATGAAAACCTTGCGTCCTAACCACTAGACGAACGGGCCAAATTTTTACCCTAATTTGAAAGGGAGTGCAAATGTAAAATAAATTTAAATTATCACAAAAAATATTCACTTTTTTTACGCTACTCAAAATCATCCGTATCGGCCTGAAATTTAAAGCCCAATCGCTTGCCCGTTTTGAGTTCAACATTATCGCTCAATGTTTTCATCTCATAAACCGATGCTTGTTTTACATGGTCGTAAGGCGGTGTTAACAAGTCGAAATCAAGGGTATAGATGATGGTAGAATCCACTACTTTTTTTAAGGTTTCCTCTTCCAACGTAGCATTGGGGAAATCGTTGTACAGGAATCCCATTTGTCGTTTTCCTTGCACAAAGAAATGATTGTCTTTATTGATAAAGATGCGAGCAATGAGGTAGCCCAGGTCATTGACCCGGTTGTACCGAAAAGAGTCGGCCAGGAAGTTGTATACATTGATGACCCCACAATAACCCCGCAACGGATCTTCTTTTAAGTAAGAGGTTTTCCACAAACTGCTGGAGTCGTCGAGTTTAAACACATTGGTATGCACGTGAAAAATCAATACATCACCTGCTATGGCCAACTCTATATCGTGCTGGCTTTTTTCTTTGTAGGTCACATTTACGCGATCATCTTCACACGAAATTTCCTCGTTCAGTTCTTCAGCACGTGCTTGTACAATGGTTTTTAATTGTTCAAAAACGTTGATGGTATGGTGGAACACATCCTGCTTCATGCAAGATTTTTCCTTCAACATTTTTACGATAATCGCTTTCGATTCAGATGTATCCATAGTTGTTATTAATAGGCCCTGGCAAACACCACTTTTTGTACCGAAGGTTTTCCAGTAACCATACACGTTCCTTCTTCCTTGTCTCCATTAAATGGGATACAGCGAATGGTGGCCTTGGTTTCTTGTTTCACGCGCTGTTCTGTTTCGGCAGTACCATCCCAATGGGCATATATAAACCCGCCCTTACTATTCAATACTTCCTTAAACTCATCGTAGGTGCTCACCGTATGGGTATTGGCCTCGCGAAACGACTTAGAGCGTTGATAAAGGTTGTCTTGTATCTCTTTCAACAATGCATCGATGTAATCTACTACACCATCTTGCTGCACTACTTCTTTGGTTTTGAGGTCTCTCCTTGCCACTTCCAACGTACCACTTTCTACGTCACGAGGTCCAATGGCTACCCGCACAGGCACCCCTTTCATTTCGTACTGAGCAAATTTCCATCCTGGACGTTGTTTGTCGGAGTTATCGAATTTCACAGAAATGCCTTTGGCCTCCAGCCCTTCTTTAATTCCAGCTACTTTTTCGGAGATCATAGCCAATTGTTCTTCTCCTTTGTATATAGGAACAATCACCACTTGAATAGGAGCCAGTTTAGGAGGCAATACCAATCCTTCGTCGTCGGAGTGGGTCATCACCAAAGCGCCCATCAAACGGGTAGATACTCCCCACGAGGTAGCCCACACGTAGTCGAGTTCCCCATTTTCATTGGCATACTTTACATCAAAAGCTTTCGCAAAGTTTTGCCCTAAAAAGTGGGAAGTTCCTGCCTGCAATGCCTTTGTATCTTGCATCATGGCTTCGATGCACAAGGTATCTAACGCACCAGCAAACCGCTCGCTTTCCGTTTTTGAACCTTTGAGCACCGATACCCCCATCCAGTTTTCAGCAAAGTCGGCATATACATCCAGCATTTGCTTTGTTTCGGCAATGGCTTCTTCTTTCGTAGCGTGGGCGGTGTGCCCTTCCTGCCACAAAAATTCAGCAGTACGCAAAAACAAGCGGGTACGCATTTCCCAACGCATTACATTGGCCCATTGATTCACCAAAATAGGAAGGTCGCGGTACGATTGTATCCAATCCTTATACGTGTTCCATATAATTGTTTCCGACGTAGGTCGGATAATGAGTTCTTCTTCCAACCGTGCATCAGGATCAACCACAACCCCCGAACCATCTTCGGCATTCTTGAGCCGGTAGTGTGTAACTACAGCACATTCTTTTGCAAACCCTTCTACATGATCGGCTTCTTTACTGAGGTACGATTTCGGGATCAACAACGGGAAATAGGCATTGGAATGCCCGGTATCTTTAAACATCTTATCGAGTGCTGCTTGCATTTTTTCCCAAATGGCATAACCATAAGGCTTAATTACCATGCACCCTCGTACATCCGAATGCTCCGCCAAATCGGCCTTCGCAACGATTTCATTGTACCAATTCGAGTAATTTTCTTCTCTCGATGTTAACTGTTTTCCCATTTTCGTGTGTTATGGTATGGTTTTTGTTAATTTTCTGTTAAAATTCAACGCGAAGCAAATTTAACAAATAATAAAAGTCAGAGAAATTTTGTACCTTGTTTAAACCTTTTAAAACAATAAAAAAGGAAGACACACCAAACACACACACCATGAAGCAATTGAAGTATTTACTGGGTATTGGCATCATTGCAGGCCTTACCTCATGCTCCTCACTCAACACAGCATCCAACAGTGAATATGATGACATTTATGTGACCTCGGAAGACATTGCCTATGAATCAGCGCAATCAACCAGCACGGGGAACTACGACGAATACATTTCCGATTCGGAGACATCAGGCACCGATGATTATTATGAGTCGGGACCAATTACTGAACGGTTTGTGGAAGAAGACGGTAATGGTGATACGTACATTACGAACAACTATTATCGCGACAATTTCGAATACGACGATTATTACGATTATGCCTATTCTTCGCGCATCAGACGTTTTAACGGTGCGGTAGGCTACTCTAATTATTACGACCCTTATTACACCAATATGTATTGGTATGATTACGACCCTTACTTTTATGGCACTAGTATCTACCTGGGCTACGGTTCAGGCTGGGGGCGTCCTAACTGGGGATGGAGCTGGGGATGGCGCCCTGGATGGGGATGGAGTTACGGCTATCGTCCTTACAACCCATGGAATTATTGCTGGGGTGGTTATGGCTATGGCTGGGGTTGGAACAACGGCTGGGGTTGGAACAATGGCTGGGGCGGATGGAATGGCGGCTACTGGAACGGCTATAACAATGGATTTGTGAACGGATGGTACGCTGGTACCTTTGGCGATAACTGGAACAGCAACCGTCATTATGGCCCTCGTGGCAACCTTTCTGCCAATAGCAACTCTTCTTCGGGGTATGGTAGCGGCTCAGGATATCCTAACGACATTATCGATGGCCGACGCTTTTCTCGTGCCAACGGATCGATTGTTAATTCGGCCGGTAAAGAAATTGCTGTAACACGTCCGGCCACCACTACAGGCCATGGCAACAGTGGTGCTTTTAATACTACACATCCGAACTCTACCACCAATACCCGCAAGCCTAACAATGGCACTACAGGTACCAATGGTGGTGAAATATACCGCAACCCTTCTACTACAACTACCAATGGTGGTTCGTTAGGCACTACGGGAACGCGCAACAATGGTGGTAATGTGGGCAAAAACCCCAACACCAATACCAACACTACCATTCGCACACCAAACACCAATACTCGCAAGCCCAATACTACCAACAGTAGGGGCAACAACTCACGCGGTAACAATGTAGGTGGTCGCAACAACAACTCTTCGGGTGGGTTTAAGCCTACTGGCGGTTACAAGCCTTCGGGTAACACCAAGCCCCGGGAAAGCACTAAGCCGAGAAGCTACAACAATTCACGCAGTTCTGGCAGCAGCAAACCCAGGAGTTACAACAACTCAGGCAGCCGTTCTTCGGGAAGTCGTCCAAGCTCAGGCTCACGCTCTAAGAGCAGTAGCGGTTCTAAATCGTCAGGCTCATCAGGAAGAAGACCACGGTAGTTCAACACACATTACGCGCACATGAAAAGACTTTGTTTAATACTGGCCATGGGATTGGTATATACAAGTGCCAGCACCCAAAATGAAATAGATGCTTTGCGTTACTCCATGTTGAACTATGGTGGAACTGCACGATTCAATAGCATGGCCGGGGCCTTTGGCGCCCTTGGAGCCGATATTTCTACCCTCAGCACCAACCCTGCTGGCATTGCCGTTTATCGGAAATCAGAATTCACATTTACCCCCGGCTACTCTTTGAGCAATGCCGATGCTAACTACTATGGCAATACCATGGAAGACAACAAGTACAATGTGAACATCAATAACATTGGATGGGTAGGTACCATTGATTTGGAAGACGAAGATGCAGGCAATTGGAAAAAAGCCCATTTTGGATTTGCCTATAACCGCATCAACAATTTTCACAACGACATTGTAATTCGAGGTGAGAACCAGAAAAACTCCTTGCTCGATGTATTCTTGAGTCGCGCCAATGGAGTAGCTCCCGAGGAACTTCCTTCTTTTACTTCAGCACTGGCCTACCAGGCTTATTTATTAGATCCTGATCCCGACACGTTGGTGCCAGAAAACACATACGTACATGCGCTAACCACTTATGGTGTTACACAAACCAAATCGGTGTATCGCAAAGGGCGCATGGGAGAAACCGTAATTACTTTCGGTGGCAACTACGACGATCGTTTGTACCTTGGTTTTACCATTGGTTTTCCTAGCATACGGTTCAACGAACAATCGGTACATGCCGAAGATGTGTTGAACGACTCGCTGGTGAGTTTAGAGCGTTTCGAATACAAGCAAGACCTGGAAACACGAGGCTTAGGGGTAAACTTTAAGTTTGGCGTAATTGGCAAAGTATCAGACTGGATGCGCGTTGGCGCTACCTTCCACTCCCCCAGCTGGTTCTCGCTTACCGATGAATATACTACTGTAGTAGAATCGCGTTTCGACGATGGCAGCAACTACGAAGACGCCTCTCCCCTTGGACAATACGGCTACCGCCTGCATACCCCAGCCAGGGTAATGGGTAGTGTAGCATTTATTATTGGCAAGTACGGCTTGCTGAGCGCAGAATATGAATTTGTAGATTATACTACTGCCAAACTGAAATCGGGCAATGGGGAATTTAGCGACAGCTATAGCTTTGTGAATGAAAATTTAGAAATCAAAAATCAATACACGGCTACCAACAACCTGCGCATTGGTGGTGAAATTAGGTTACAACCTTTTACCATTAGAGGAGGTGTTGCCCTGTACGAAAGTCCGTTCGACCCTAATAAGGATTTGGTAGATAACGATGCCAGCAGAACCATGTATACCTTTGGTGTAGGTTACCGCAACAGCGAATACTTCATTGATTTGGCCTACTCGCTTACGCAATGGTCGGAAGATTATTACCTGTACGATCCCGTGCTTATTCCTGCAGCTTCAGTCAATACCAGTTTAAGTCAGGTGTCAGCAACCATTGGATTTAGATTTTAAATAGACTTTTACTATTACAGCATAAAAAAACGCCCTTTCGTTGGAAAGGGCGTTTTCATTATAGCTATGTTTTCTTAAGCTTCTGCAGGCTCGTTAATGGCAGCATCTACCAAAATTCTTCCACAGTGCTCACACACAATAATCTTCTTGTGTGTTTTAATGTCTAACTGACGTTGTGGTGGTATTTTGTTGAAACATCCACCACAAGCATCACGCTCTACGGTTACTACCGCCAACCCATTACGGGCGTTGGTACGTACACGCTTGTAAGCTGCCAACAATCGATCTTCAATGATCTTCTCGGCTTTCTCCGATTTCTTTACCAGGTCTTTCTCTTCTTTCTCCGTTTCTCCAACAATCTCACCCAACTCTTGTTTTTTGGCATCCAAATCTTTCTTACGCTCATCCAATTGATTTTGCGCTTCGTCCATTACTTCCGACTTTCCAGCAATGGTAGCTTTGAATTCCTTGATTCTTTTTTCGCTCAATTGAATCTCAAGGTTTTGGAACTCAATTTCCTTGGTAATCGAATCGTACTCGCGGTTGTTTCTTACTTTACCTTGCTGCTCTTCGTACTTCTTGATGGCAGCTTGCGAATCTTTGATTGCATTTTTCTTTTCTGAAACAGAACCTTCAAGTTCTTTCAGCTCGTCTTTCTGCTTGTTGATTCTTGTCTCCAGCCCTTCAATCTCATCTTCTAAATCCTGCACTTCCAATGGAAGCTCTCCACGCACTGTACGAATTTTATCGATCTGAGAATCAATTTGCTGAAGGTCGTATAATGCCCTTAGCTTTTCTTCTACCGTAGCATCGGTTTTTGCTTTAGCCATTTATATATAATTAATGGGATTAGTATTTATTTCCGTTAAATGAACCGCAAATTTAGGAAATTTTTTCATTAATAAATCTCCAAGCAACTCAATCGTAAATTGCTCACTTTCATAATGTCCAATATCTGCGATCACAATTTTGCCTTCTGCATCAAAAAACTGATGGTATTTATAGTCTGCCGTAACAAAAACATCGGCTCCTGCAGCCATGGCCTGTGGCAGTAAAAAACTGCCTGAACCACCACATATAGCAATGGTTTTCACCTCTTCACTTACCGGATTGGTATACCGTACCGCGTCGGCTTTCATTTTCTTTTTCAGCTCTTTTAAAAAGCTCAAGGTTTTTTTTGCTTTCGGCAGCTCGCCCACCATACCCGACCCTACACCACCGTGCTTATTGTTGAGCGGATAGCTGTCGTAAGCCACTTCTTCGTAAGGGTGAGCTGCCATCATGGCGCGCAACAATTGTGACTCGATGTGTGTCGGATAAATGGTTTCAATGCGCACTTCTTCTTCGTGGTGAAGTTCATTTTTTTCTCCAACATATGGGTTGGCAGCATCAGAAGCTCGAAAAGTGCCTGTGCCTTCCACATTAAAGCTGCATTGGTCGTAATCGCCAATCACTCCTGCTCCGGCATCAAAAATAGCTTGGCGCACTTTTGCCGCATCCTTTACAGGGCAAAACACTACCAATTTACGCAGCAACTCTTTTTTAGGGGCAAGAATACGTACATTTTCCAACCCCAATTTTTTAGCAATCATGGTATTTACCCCACCAGTTACATTGTCTAAATTGGTGTGTATGGCATAAATGGCAATGTTGTTTTTAATCGCCTTCATCACTACCCGTTCAATATAGGTACGCCCATTAAAACGCTTCAGCCCACTAAAAACAATTGGGTGATGCGCAATGACCATGTCGCACTTTTTGCGAATGGCTTCATCCATTACTTCCTCAATGCTGTCGAGGCAAATCAGGGCTTTCTTTACTTTTTGCTGCGGGTCTCCTACAATTAATCCAGAGTTGTCGTACGACTCCTGGTAGGCCAATGGAGCCAGTGATTCCAGGTAGCCAGTAATGTCTTTCACCTTCATGCTTATTGTTTTAAATCCGTAGGCCCTAAATTTTGCTATTTTTGAGCCATGAAATTATTCCGGGTGTTGCTCTTTCCTTTTGCTTTGGTTTACGGAGCCATTGTTGCATTGCGCAACGCCCTGTACAATGCAAAAGTATTCAAATCCTCTCAATTCGACCTCCCTTTAATTGGGGTAGGCAATTTATCGATGGGAGGAACGGGAAAAACACCCCACATCGAATACCTGATTCGCTTGCTGCAAGATCGCTTCAAAGTAGCTACCCTGAGCCGGGGTTACAAGCGAAAAACAGTAGGTTATTACGAAGCCACCACCTCTTCCACCTACCACGATGTAGGTGACGAGCCCTTGCAATTCAAGCAGAAGTTTAACATTCCGGTGGCGGTAGATAGCATTCGTGTACGCGGTATCATAGGATTAATCGATCATCATCCTGATTTAGACGCCATATTGCTCGACGATGTGTTTCAACATCGGGCAGTGCAACCAGGACTTATGATTTTGCTTACCGACTACAAGCAATTGTACACCAACGATTACATTGTACCCATGGGCGATTTACGCGAATGGCGTGTGGGTGCTAAAAGGGCCAATATTATTGTGGTAACCAAAACCCCTGAGCAATTTTCGGAAGAAGAACAACAACACATTACCAACCAGTTGCAGCCATTACCCCACCAGCAAATTTTCTTCTCCTACATTCGGTACGGCTCCCTTACCCCATTGTGGGATAAAACATTGGCTATTCCTACTTTAGACGACCAATTATCGGTAGTATTGTTTACCGGCATTGCCAATGCCAGCCCATTGGTTGATTTTTTGGCTGCAAAAGGCTGTAAAACCGAGCATCTTGCCTTTTCCGATCACCGCGCGTTTTCGGAGCAGGATTTAGTCAGGGTTAGGAAAATATTTGATAATTTTGCAAGCAGCAACAAAATTATTGTGACGACAGAAAAAGATGCAATGCGGTTGCTGCCTCCCGGAAAGGATAACCCCTTGTTAAACTTACCGGTTTACTTCATTGATATTGAAGTACAGTTCCACGGCAATGGTGCGGTGTTTGAACAACAAATAGTTGACTATGTTAGAGAAAATAAAGGAGACGACTGATTTCCTGAAGCAAAGAACCGGAATGGAACCCAGCATCGGTATTATTTTGGGAACCGGATTGGGTGGGTTAGTGAAAGAGATTACCATTGACCACGCCATTCCTTATGAAGAGATTCCCAACTTCCCTGTATCTACTGTTGAAGGCCATTCGGGTCAATTAATTTTTGGCACGTTGGGAGGCAAAACAGTGGTGGCCATGCAAGGTCGTTTTCACTACTATGAAGGCTATACCATGCAGGAAGCTACCTTTCCTGTGCGGGTGATGAAGTTTTTGGGCATTACCAATTTATTTGTTTCCAACGCCTCGGGAGGGGTGAATCCCGATTTTGAGATTGGTGAAATCATGATCATCAACGATCACATCAACCTCTTCCCTACCAATCCTTTGATTGGAAAAAACTACGATGAGCTGGGACCACGGTTCCCCGACATGAGTGAAGCCTATAGCAAGGAATTGGTTAGTAAAGCCAAAGCCATTGCTGCCAACAACAATATTAAAGTGGCCGAAGGAGTGTATGCTGGCCTAAGCGGGCCATGCCTCGAAACTCCGGCTGAATATAGCTATGTTCGCATCATTGGTGCCGATGCCGTAGGCATGTCTACCGTGCCGGAAGTAATTGTTGCACGCCACATGGACATTCCATGTTTTGCCATTTCCATTGTGACCGACCTTGGCGTACCCGGAAAAATTGTAGAGGTAACGCACGAAGATGTACAACAAGTTGCATCCGTAGCCGAACCCAAAATGACGCAAATCATGACCGAATTAATCGCGTCGATATAACTTAAAAAGAACGCTATGAGAAAATTAATCCTTACGCTTCTTTTACCATCCATCACTACTCTAGCAGCTGCACAAGGTTCAATGAACATGTCGCTGCTGTACCACTGGGAAGACACTACGTTAATCCCATCTGCTTTTCACAATAATGCCTACAATGAAATATGGGGATATACCAAAAACGGTGAGGAATATGCCATCATTGGCACCTCGGCAGGCACCCACATCTTTGATGTAACCGATCCTGTAAACAGTTCACAGGTAGAGTTTATTGCTGGTGAAGTACAGGGGTCGCAAATTGTGCACCGCGACTACCACGATTATGCAGGATATTTGTACATGGTATGCGACGAAGGGCCAAGCACATTGCAAATTGCTGACCTATCGTTTTTGCCCGACTCTGCTCCAGTAGTATACGATTCAAACAGCTTGTTTCACCGATCGCACAACATTTTTATCGACTCTACTACTGCCAAGCTGTATGTATGTGGAGGCAATGGCCAACTCAGTGTGTATTCGTTGGCCAACCCGGAAAACCCTACTTTATTGGTGAATTGTGAGCTTTTTGTTCCTTTTTGGAACAACTCTGTAGGGTATGTACACGACATTTACGTGCGCAACGATACTGCCTGGTGTAACGCTGAAGATGGGTTATATGTAGTAGACTTTACCAACACTACCAGTCCGGTATTGCTGGGATCGCTAACCAACTACGTACAGTCGGGATATAACCACAGCGGATGGTTGCACGACGATGGTACCACCTATGCCCTGGCTGATGAAACACACGGCATGGACATCAAAATATTGGATGTAAGCGACCTTACCGACATGCAATTGATCGATACCATTGGCGTAGATATCCACCCATTATCCATTCCTCACAACTTGATTTACAAAGGCAATTACTTGTATGTAAGCTATTACAAAGACGGCACCTATATTTTTGACGCTTCCGATCCTGCCAACATGTTTGTAGCAGGTTATTACGACACATCTACGGAAACACATGGGTCGTTAGATTACAGAGGCAATTGGGGCATTTATCCGTTCTTGCCTTCTGGTATTTTATTGGCCTCCGATATGCAGGAAGGCCTCTTTGTTTTCGACATACAAAATGCTGTAGGCATGGAAGAAGTTGCCATACAACAACCGGCACGCACTTTCCCTAATCCGTTTACCGATCAAATTCACTTGCGTCATTTGTTGTTACAACAAGCGAACTATACCATTGAACTGACGAACATTTCAGGGCAGGTATTGTATTCAGAAAACGTAACACTTGGTGGCCTGCAAGAGCACATCATTCGCACCCCCGAATCGTTGCCTACAGGCATTTACTTTGTGCGCATGCAATACGACAATACACAATACGTAGAGAAACTGATTAAAGTTAACTAAGATCGATGGAAGACATCCTTTCAAAATATCAACCGGTTATTGGACTGGAAGTACACGCGCAGTTACTCACCAACAGCAAGGTATTTTGTGCTGATAGAAATGAATATGGTGGCGTACCCAATACGCATGTAAGTGCTATTTCGTTGGGACATCCGGGCACCTTGCCAATGTTGAACAAAAAGGTCATAGAATTTGCCGTTAAGTTGGGACTGGCTTGCCAGTCGGAGATTACCCGGGAAATGAATTTTGCGCGCAAAAACTATTTTTATGCCGACCTCCCGAAAGGATACCAAATTACACAAGATAAAACACCCATTTGCGTAGGCGGGAAAATTGACATTAAAACCGACGATGGTGGAAAAACCATTGGCATTACCCGTATTCATATTGAAGAAGATGCTGGAAAAAGCATTCACGATCAAGATCCATACGATACGTTGGTAGATTTGAACCGAGCCGGTGTTCCATTACTGGAAATTGTTTCGGAGCCCGACATCCGTTCTTCGCAAGAAGCTTACGACTACCTTACCGAAGTGCGTAAGTTGGTGCGTTACCTTGAAATTTGTGATGGCAACATGGAAGAAGGCAGCATGCGTTGTGATGCCAACATTTCGGTGATGTTAAAAGGAGCGGAAAAGTTTGGCGACCGCGTGGAGGTGAAAAACATGAACTCCATTCGCAATGTGCAACGTGCCATTGAACACGAAATTAAACGACAGGTAGAGCTCATTGAGGCTGGTGGCACCGTTGACCAGGATACTCGTACTTTCGACGCGGTAACAGGCAGTACGGCCTCCATGCGTTCGAAAGAGGCAGCACACGATTACCGCTACTTTCCAGAACCCGATTTACAGCCCATCTTCGTTTCGCAGGAATACATCGACGAGGTAGAAAACAACCTTCCTCCCCTGCCCAACGATTTGATTAAGAAATATACCAGTGAGTTGCAACTCAACGAATATGATGCACGGGTGCTGACCGACAGCAAGCCCATTGCATTGTATTTTGAAGCATTGATTGCACATACCAACAATTATAAAGCTGCTGCCAACATGGTGATGGGCGATGTAAAATCGTACCTCAACCAACATGCGGTAGGCATTGAATCGTTTCCGGTAGCCGCTAAGCAACTGGCAGAACTCATTGCCCTTACCGACGAAGGAAAGATCAGCAAGTCGGTAGCGTCGCAAAAGGTATTTCCTGCCATGATTGAAGCACCTGATCAATCGCCTCTTTCTATTGCTGAATCGAACAACTGGATTCAAAACAGCGATGAAGATTCTATTGGCGATTTGGTGAAACAAGTGATGGCCGAAAATCCTGAAGAGGTACAACGGTACAAAGAGGGCAGCAAAAATCTTATTGGCTTTTTCATGGGGCAGGTAATGAAACTTTCGCGAGGCAGTGCCGACCCTAAAGCCGCCAACCAACTGGTGCGTAAAATGTTGGAAGAAGAAAACGTATAACTATGAATGGCATTAAAAAGTATGGATACCTGGCAATTGCTACAGCATTAGCTGCTTGTGGTGGTGCAAATGATACCGCAGAAGCACCCGCCAACAAAACCGTGATTAAAGGCACCATAGATGGAGGCGCCAGCAAAACCATATACTTCGAGAACTTTGTCAACAACCAACCCAACAAAGTAGACTCTGCTACGATTGGTACCGATGGCAGCTACGCCATTTACACCAACCACCCGGTTACTGATTTTTACCGCATATCGCTGAGCAATGAAGATTTTGCAGTGCTGATTTTAGACTCTACCCAAACCAAAGAGGTGGCAGTAAATGCTACCGCTGGTAATATGTTGCGCAGCTATGAGGTAGAAGGCTCCAGCGACTCAAAGGTATTGAAGCAATTTTACATCCAGGCCGATCAATTTGCTTCGTTAAAAGACTCGATGCAAACACTATTCAACAACATGCCGCTTGAGCCCACTCCGGAAAGGGATTCGCTAATTGCCTATTTCCAACAACGGCAAGCTGAATTTTACCAGTACAACAAAAACTTTATCGATCAAAATGTAGGGTCGCCTGCCTGTCTTTCGGCACTGTCGCACCTCAACATCCAACAAGATTTCGACTATTTCAAAAAGGTGCAAGAAAGCCTGAAAGCGAAAATGGGACACTCCATTTATGTGAATCAACTTACCGCCCAGGTAAAAATGGTGGAGCAACAAATGGAGCAACAGCGGCTAATGGCCGAACAACAAGCAGCCATGGATAAGAAATTAGCCGTAGGTACTGTGGCTCCAGAAATAAAAATGGCCGATCCCAATGGCAATGAAGTGGCGTTAAGCTCACTGCGCGGTAAAACTGTATTGATCGACTTTTGGGCATCGTGGTGCAAACCATGCCGTGCTGAGAGTCCTAACTTAGTACGAGTATACAATCAGTACCGCACCAAAGGATTTGAAATTTATAGCGTATCGTTAGACCGTACCCAGGACCGTTGGGTACAAGCCATTGAACAAGATGGCCTTGCATGGACCCATGTCAGCGACCTTGGCTTTTGGAATTCAGCAGCTGCTCAACTGTATGGCGTACGTAGTATTCCATTTACAGTATTAATTGATGAAGAAGGTAAAATAATTGCTAAAAACTTACGTGGGGCTGCACTTGAAGAAAAGCTGAAAGAAATTTTCTAGCCTCATGCGCTTTACATTTGTTTGTTTTCTTCTTTTTACTGTTTCTCAACTGTGGGCTCAAACCTACTTTCAGCAAGAAGTAAACTACCACATTGATGTTACCCTCAACGACAAAAAGCATGCCTTAAGTGCCTTTGCCTCTTTCGAATACACCAACAACTCTCCCGACACGTTGGAATTCATCTACTTTCATTTATGGCCCAATGCCTATAAAACGGATGGCACTGCCATGGCTAAGCAACTGGTAGAAGATGGTGACCTTACTTTTTTTCTTGCTCCTGACGAAATTAGAGGATATATCGACTCCCTCAATTTTAAAGCAGCAGGCAACACTTTGCAATGGAAATACGATGTATCGAACATCGATATCTGTAAAGTATACCTGGAAAAGCCGCTACAACCAGGCGAGCAAATTACCATTACCACTCCTTTTTATGTAAAGCTCCCTAAAGGCATCTTCTCGCGGCTGGGGCATATCGAACAATCGTATCAAATTACACAATGGTACCCAAAACCAGCAGTATACGACAACAACGGTTGGCACCCTATGCCCTACCTTAGCCAGGGGGAGTTTTATTCGGAATTTGGCACGTTCAACGTATCGATTACCCTACCAAAAAACTATGTGGTAGGGGCTACTGGTGATTTGGTAGATGGTGAAGCAGAATTGCAATGGCTGGAAGAAAAAGCAGCACAAACTCCAACCACCTACTCCAACGACATGTCGTTTCCTCCATCGAACGACACGCTGAAAACATTGCACTATCAGCAAAGCAACGTACACGACTTTGGGTGGTTTGCCGACAAACGTTACCATGTAAAAAAAGGAGAGGTAGCGCTTCCTCACAGCAATAGAAAGGTAACCACCTGGATCATGTACACCAACAACGAAGCAACACTGTGGAACGATGCCATCCCTTATGTAAACGATGCCATCTATTATTACTCGTTATGGAATGGTGATTATCCTTACAACCATATGACTGCGGTTGATGGCGCCCTCAGTGCTGGTGGAGGCATGGAATACCCTAATGTAACGGTAATTGGGCCATCGGGCACTGCTTTCAACCTGGAAACAGTAATCATGCACGAGGTGGGACACAATTGGTTTTACGGCATACTGGGCAGCAACGAGCGCGACCACCCCTGGATGGACGAAGGACTCAACTCCTTTAACGAAAACCGCTACATCGAAACCAAACATCCCGATGTAAATATATTAGGCGAAAAAACTCCCAGTGGCTTAAAGCTATTTGGCATTGATGAATTCAAGCACAAATCGCAATACGAATTTGGCTACTGGCTCAATGCCCGACGCAACATCGACCAACCCATTGAATACCATAGTGCCAACTACACGCCTTTTAACTATGGAGGTATTGTATACTTCAAAACTGCTATCGCATTCGATTATATGATGGCCTATTTGGGTGAACAGCAGTTAGACGGCATTATGCAACATTACTTTAATACATGGAAGTTTAAGCACCCGCAACCCAACGACCTGCGGAAAATTTTTGAAGAGAAAACCAGTAAGAATTTAGATTGGTTCTTCAACGATCTTATTGGCACTACTAAAAAATTAGACTACAAAATAAAACCAGGTAAAGGGCACCATGCTGTTACTGTAAGTAATGTTGGTGATATTAGCGGCCCTTATTCCCTGTCGGGCATGCAAGGCGACTCTGCAACAACTACCATTTGGTATGAAGGTCATACTGGCAGTAAAACCATTGATTTTCCTGGCAATTTCGACCGTATTCGTATTGATGCACAACTGGATCTTCCTGAAAGCAATCGCAAAAACAATACATTAAAGCTCAAGGGGCCTTTAAAACGCATGGAACCCATTCGCCTGCAATTTCTTGGTGGGTTAGAAAACCCTGATCGCAGCACCTTGTATTATGCCCCTATAATGGGTTGGAACAATTACAACCACTTTATGGGTGGAGCATTGTTGCACAACGTTACCGTGCCTCGTAAAACATTTGAATATGCATTAACTCCTATGTATAGCTTTAGTGCTGAGCAGCTGGTTGGGTTTGGGCAACTCAGTTGGTTTTTATCAAGCAACAAAGGACGTACTTTTCAAAGCATAGAGCCCACCATAAATGTAAAGCGATTCAATTATAGCAACGATGAATTTAGCAATGGTGTTTTCACCAAGGTAACTCCCGAAATTACCTTTAACTTCAAAAAGAAAAATTTGCGCAGTACCAGGCAAAGCTCCTTGCAGTTGCGCAGCATCAACATCGAGCAGCGGCTAAAATCGCGATGCTTGTTGGGGCCCTGCTCCGAAGGGTATTCTATCATAACCGCCACTCAAAACTTCAATGAAATCAATTACCGATTTGTTAACAACCGCACCCTAAGTCCTTTCAATTTTAAGGTACAAGTGCAGCAGGGAAAGAATTTTGAAAAAGCCTCGCTTACCGTCAATTACTACCTGCGTATCGACGATGTAACCGATGCCATTAAGCTGCGGTTTTTTGCGGGTAAATTTATTCGCAACAAAACTTATAGCCTATACAATTGGCGCATGGATGGGCAACGCGGGTATTATGATTATACCTACGACGGTAACTTTTTGGGAAGGTATGAACCCCTGGGCGATAAAAATCTATTGGCCCAACAATTTGTAGAAAATCACGGTGCCTTTAAAGTACCTACTGCCAATGGGCAAAGCAACGACTGGATTACAGCACTTAACATTAAGGTGGAGCCGCCCTTCCCCCTTCCTATTGGTTTCTTTTATGATGTTGGAGTGAATCCAGTTACCATTATAAGTGCCAACACCGGCAATCAAATAGAAGAAACACGTTCGAACTACGATGGCGGAGTATACCTGCACCTGGCCAAAGGCATGGTTAACATCTATTTCCCGTTCTTATATTCGAAAGATATACGTACCGAATTGGATGCCAATGCCATTAGTTTTGGGGAAACTATTAGATTTACACTCAATTTGTATCGCCTTAACCCAATTGAAGCAATAAGAAACATCGACTTTTAGTGGAACCCGGAAAGAAAATATATTTTGCCTCCGACTTTCATTTGGGCGTACCTACCCATGCGACCAGCCTGGAGCGGGAGAAAAAAATTGTGCGCTGGCTCGATGAGGTGAAACACGATGCTGCCGAGATTTACCTGGTAGGCGATATTTTCGACTTTTGGTTTGAATATAAAACAGTGGTGCCTCGCGGTTTTGTGCGACTGCTGGGAAAAATGGCTGAAATAAGTGATAGCGGTATCCCCTTGCATATTTTTACCGGCAACCACGACATGTGGATTTTCGACTACCTGCCCAAAGAAATTGGTGCGACCCTTTACCGCGAACCCATTCAACGCGAATACAACGGAAAGAAATTTTACATTGGCCATGGTGATGGCCTGGGTCCTGGCGATAAAGGCTATAAATTCATCAAAAAGGTATTTGCCAGCAAGGTTTGCCAATGGTTGTTTGCCCGCCTCCACCCCAATTTTGGAGTAGGCATGGCCAATTACTGGTCGGGCAAAAGCAGAAAGGTAAATCGCGAGAAAGATGAAGTATTTTTAGGCGAAGACAAAGAATGGCTCGTTATTTTCTGCAAAGAAGTGCTGGAAAAAGAACACTTCGACTACTTTGTATTTGGCCACCGCCATATGCCACTTAACATTCGACTCAACGACAACAGCCATTACATCAACCTGGGCGATTGGATTGGTCACTTCACCTATGCCGCTTTTGATGGAGAAAAGCTGGAGTTGAAAACATATGAGGGGTAGGATTTGCCAAAAAATCCGTCAAATCACCCTAAAATGCCCTACGAGATGCGCCTTTTCAAAAACAGCAGTTTTCACCCCCAATTTTTACCTAAAAATCAACCAAAAACACACATTCAATACCGTATTAACAGGAGTAGGTCAGACTATCTCCTGGAGTAGGTCTAACCTATGCCTGGGGTAAGTCCAACTATTGCACCAGGTAAGTCGAACCATTGACGCACATAGGTTAGACTATTGGCCTACATAAGTCGAACCATCGATACAAATAGGTTAGACCATTGACCTACACAAGTCGAACCACCGATACACATAGGTTAGACCATTGACCTACATAAGTCGAACCATCGATACACATAGGTTAGACCATTGACCTGCATAAGTCGAACCATCGATACACATAGGTTAGACCATTGACCTACACAAGTCGAACCATCGATACACATAGGTTAGGCCATTGACCTGCATAAGTCGAACCATCGATACACATAGGTTAGACCATTGACCTACACAAGTCAGACCATCTATCGGCGTAATTCCGACCATTGTAGGGAGTATTCTGAAGCATTACAAGGAGATCGTTCGACCTATTCAAGAGGATCATCTACCCATTGTGTTGAGATGCCTTGTAGATCAAGTACATTACATGGATGAATCGATAAAGGGTACTTACCGCAATAGTGTAACGTGACCAACAAACTCGTGCTGTTCGTCAAAGATGTCTTTTAGCACCACCTTCCACACGTATACATCTTGCTGTGCGTCTACCTGGGTACCTTTCACCTTACCACCCCACGCCACATTCATGTCGTCGGTTTCAAAAATAAGGTTCCCCCAGCGGTCGAAGATATACATGTTGTATTCGCCCGGTTTAATGCCAAAGCCTGTACCGTAAAAGAAGTCATTACGGCCATCGCCATCGGGGGTAAAGGCGTTGGGGGCATAAAAGGCAAATTCACCGTTTACATCAATCACTGTAATGGCAGTATCGGTACAACCAAAGCCATTCATCACCACCTGGGTCACCACGTATTGGCCGGTATCAGCATATTCGTGGGTGGGGTGTTGTTCGTTACTTCCAAAGAAGTCGCCAAAGTCCCATTCCCAATACAAGGCTCCTTGCGAATCGTCGGTAAAAGTTACTTCCGGCTGATTCATGGTAACGGTGTTGTTGCTGGCGTAAAATCCAGCTACCGGTTGTGGGTATACTACTACCGGATAACTCAAGGTGTCGGTAAACGTACAACCTTGCGAAGTCATTACTGTAAGCGATACATAGTAGCTGCCATCCAGCGCATAGGTATTGCTGGGGTTTTGCGCAAAGGAGAAATTGTTGTCGTCAAAATCCCATAACCAACTGGTAATACTGCCTGAGGCGATGGTAGAATTGTCAACAAAATCGGCCGTAAACGGTGCGCAACCGCTGGCAAACACCGGTCCGTAATCAAATTCCACCAAGGGATGGGTAGTCACCAAATGGGTAACGGTGTCGATGCAACCAAAGTTGGTTTCCACAATTAGCGATACGTTAAAGCTGTCGTTGTATTGTGCAAATAAATGGGTGGGATGTTGTACCGTACTGCTTGTACCATCATCAAAATCCCAGGTCCAACTGGTAATCACTCCGCCGCCACCAATGGTACTGAGGTCTGTAAAATTTGTGGAGTCGAAAAAGCATTCCAACGTACTGCTAAAGTCAGCCACAGGCTGAGGGTGCACAATTACTGATCCTACAATGGTATCGGTACATCCTGCCGATGAGGTAACAATTAGGGTAACCGTATAGGTGCCCGATGCGCCATACTGATGGGTAGGGTTCTGGTCGGTAGAAGTATTGCCATCGCCAAAATCCCAATCCCAATTGGTAATGGTGCCTGCACCACTGTTAAGCGTAGAAGTATCGGTAAACATGGTTTCCTGGTTCGAACAAGCTGTGGTAGCCATAAATCCTGCTACTGGCAATGGTTCTACATTAATGAGCTGCGTGGTAGTACTGGTACATCCATTGTTCGCTGTTACGCTTAGGGTAATGGTGTAGTTACCTACTCCATTGTACGTATGCCATGGATCCTGGTCGGTAGAAGTATTGCCATCGCCAAAATCCCAATTGTACCCGGTAATCACCCCACCATTAATGGTAGAATTGTCGAACAACTGGAACAGTTCTCCATCGCAAACACCTGGAGGAGCAGTAATGCCTGCCTGCACTACATCACTTACCGTTACCACATAAAATACCTGATCGGTACACCCTGCGCCACTCGATACAATGAGAGAAGCTAAATAAGTACCTGCACTGGCATAGGTATGGGTTACAATGGGGCTCGAATTATCGGTATTGCCATCACCAAAATCCCAAATCCAACTGGTAGGAGTGCCAGTAGAATTATCGAGGAATGTGGTGGGACTTCCCACACATACGGTATCGAAGATAAAGTCGGCCACAGGAATATCGGTCACCACCACGTCTTGCGTAATGGTGCTATCGCAGCCGTTTACATTGGTTACTGTAAGGCTTACCGAATAAGTGCCAGGCGATTGATAAATGTAGGTAGGGTGTTGGGCAAACGAGTTATTGCCGTCGCCAAAGTCCCAATAAAAATTGTTGATGGCCACCGAGTCGGTAGACAAGTCGGTAAAGTTGGTGATGTTGAATAAACATACCGTATCGGCCATAAAATCGGGGGTAGGGTTCGTAAACACATCAATGGTGGTGTACAACGTATCTAAACATCCCGAAGAGTTCCCGGCAATAAAGGTGATGTTATAGGTGCCCCCCAGCTGGTAAGTATGAGTAGGGTGTTGGATGTAATCAATGGGGCTACCATCGCCAAAATCCCATTCCCAATAATTCACCGCGCCAATGGTAGTGTCGGTAAACTGCACCACATCACGGGCGCATACCGTAGTATTTTCAAATCCGGCTTGTGGTTGGGGCAATACTGTAACAGCCTGCATAATGGTATCGGTACAGCCATAACTATTGGTAACAACCAGTTGTACATTGTAGGTTCCATCTGCCGCGTAAGTATATATGGGCGATGATTGGCTATTCAACGGACTACCGTCGCCAAAGTCCCACTCCCAGGCTACTGCTGCAGTAGAGTTGTCGGTAAAGGTGGTAGGGTAAGTTAAACAAGCAGTAGTTGCAGTAAAGTCGGCCACCGGGTTGGGCCATACATCAACCACCAACATCATTGTATCGGTGCAACCGTCGATATTTGTAACCACCTGCTGCACATTGTACTGTCCTGCTGCTGCATAAGTATGCTGTGGTGAGGCATTGTTATCCAACGGACTGCCATCACCAAAATCCCACTCCCACGCCACTGCAAACTGGGCGTTATCGGTAAATGAAGTGGCAAAACCAGTACATACCGTATCAAAAGTAAACCCAGCCACAGGCAGTGGGTATACAATTACTCCTACCTGTGTGGTATCTACACAACCAAAGGTATTTTCTGTAATGAGCATTACGTTATAATTGCCACCGGCACCATAAGCGTGCGATGGATTTTGGGTATTGTCAACCGGGCTACCATCACCAAAATCCCAGGTCCATAGTGTGGGGGCATTGGTAGTGGTATCTGTAAACAAAGTAGCAGCGCCCAAACAAGGGGTGTTGTTGGTAAACCCTGGGTTAGTACGCGGAAAAGCATCGACTGCTAACACAATGGTATCGGTACAGCCACTCAATGAATAACCGGTTACCAACATTACATTATAGGTGCCTGAAGTATTATACACATGGTTGGGGGTGGCATTGTTAGTATTGTCGGTAGTGCCGTCACCAAAATCCCAGTAATAGGTATCGGGGCTTCCCTGCGAGGTGCTGGTAAAAAAAGTAGTGTCGTCGGTACATACTGAAGTAAAGGTAAAATCAGAAGTAGGGATGGAATCTACCGTAATGGTTTGCGCAATGGTATCGGAACAACCACTACCGCCCCCCACAATGAGGGTAACATTAAAAGTGCCCACACTGCCATAAGTATGTGTTGGGTGTTGGGTGTTATCAACAGGACTGCCATCGCCAAAATCCCATTGCCAGCTAATGGGCACTCCAGAGGTGAGGTCGGTAAATTGTGTTGCCGCCCCTAAACAAGTGCTGGTATTTGTAAATGCAGCAACAGGCACATCGTTTACTGTTACTGCTTGTGTCATCACATGATCGCACCCCGCTGCATTGGTAACAGTAAGAGTAACGTTATAAGTGCCAGCAGTGGCATACAAGTGGTTTGGGTGCTGCAAACTGCTGTTGGGAGTACCATCGCCAAATGCCCAATCCCATGCCACAATACCCCCGGTCGATAAGTCGGTGAAAGCGGTAGAATCACCCACACATTCGATGGAAAAATTGAAATCAGCATTCGGTATTGAATCTACCACCACTACGCCTGTAATGGTATCGTTACACCCCGAACCAGAAGAAGCAATCAACTGCACTGTATAGATGCCATAACCGGCATAAGCATGGGTAGGGCTGGCTGTAGCACTAGTATTGCCGTCGCCAAAATCCCATTGGTAAGAGGTAGCTCCTGTAGAGTTGTTGAGGAAAGCTACCGTTTCTAAAGCACATGCAGTATCGGGAAACGGGGTAAAGTCGGCCACCGGATTAGGGTTTACCGTAACCTGTGTCATCACACTGTCTGTACACCCATCAGGGGTGATCATGGTAAGCCACACGTCGAAAGTGGCAGGTGTAATGGTAGTGGTGTATATTTCGTTGGGTGGGTTTTGCTGTGCAGATGTGTTGCCGTTGCCAAAATTCCACGCATAAACATCACCCGGATTGCCAGGGCTGGTATTGGTGAAGGCCACATCTAAAGGCGAGCATCCTACCACCGGTGTGGCAGTAAATGAAGGCAATGGCAAGGGAAATACATCGATGTATGCTGTATCGGAGTTCGTACATCCTAATAGGTCTATGTTTAATATTACCATTTGTAATCCTGAATCGAGGAAAGTAACTGCCGGTGGTGTATACAAGGTGGAAGTACCAGGCGTGGCTTCAGGCCCAAAATTCCAATTGTAGGTACCTCCTGGAGTAGAATTGTTGGTAAAGTTCACCACCAAATCTTCGCAACCCGATAACACATCGGGAACAATATCGGCCACAGGTATAGGGTTTACGGTAACCGTGGTGGTCATGGTATCGGCTCCGCAATAGCCATTTACAATGAGTTCTACCGTATAGGTGCCAGCAGTAGGATAGTTGATGGTATGTGGCCCCGCAGTATTGGCGGTTTGCCCATTGCCAAAATCCCATACCCAGGTAAGGCTATCGCCCAACGAGCTTTCGGTAAAGGTGATGTCTCCTCCTTCGCATATCGAAGGGTTAGTAGGTGTAAAAATGGCTTGCACCGCTGGATGCACTACAATGGTTACTGTAGTATCGTCGGTGCCACAATGGTTTGATACCACCAACCTAATGGTGTGGTTCACCGCTGCATTGCCGGGAGGTGCAGTAAACGTTTGGTTGGGTATGGTAGCCGTATTGTACGAATAAATGCCATCGATGTACCAGGCATAAGACAGTCCTACTCCGGTAGAATTGTTGGTGCTGGTAACGGTAAGTGGTGTACACCCTGTATCGGGGGTTACCACCAGGTCAACTACTGGTAAGGTATCTATTTGAATGATTTGGTACACAGTATCGTTGCCGCAGGCGTTTCCAGCCACCATCATAATGGTCCACGTGCCTTGCGAATAGGTTTGGCCCGGAGGGGTTACCACATTGCTGTAGGTATTGCCATTGCCCATGTCCCAATAGTAATTATTGGCCGGTTGTACGTTGGTAGAATTGTTGAAGAAATTGGTGAGTTGCGGTGCACAGCCCAGGTTGCCCGGTAAACTGGTGGTAAAGTTGGCAGTAGGGCCATCTACAATAACAATAGGACTAATGGTAGCTTGCGCGGTATTACAGCTGTTCGAAGCGGTAAGGGTAATGGTATAAGTACCTCCTGTAGTATAGGTGTGGGTAGGAGGAACAGGCGATGTAGTAGTAATGGGTGGCGAGCCGTCGCCAAAATCCCACACATACGTATTGGCATTCACAGCCAGGTTTTGTAAAGTGGTTAAAGTATGTGGGGCACACCCACTGTATTCCAATATGTCGAGGGTAAGTGAAGCCGACACGTACTTTTCGAACACTACGGTTAGTGTAGCTGTTTCTGTACACCCATTGGCATGGGTAGCGGTCATGGTTACTGTAAAGGTGCCAAAAGTGGTATAGGTATGTGTTAAAGGGGCTGTAGAAGCTGTCGTTACTGGTGGCGAGCCATCGCCAAAATCCCAGGTATAGCTTACGGCTCCGGTAGTGGTATTGAAAAAGGTTACCGTTTCGGAAGTGGTAGGGTCGGCTGGCAATAAGCAGTTGATCAAATCACCATCGCCATCATCGCCCGAGATATTGATGACAGGTATGGGCAGGGTGGTTACTGTAGCGGTGGTGGTAGAAGTACATCCAGGGCCATTGGTCATGGTTAATGTCACCGTATAGGTGCCCCCAGCAGCATATTGATGTCCGGGATTCGCCAGCACAGAGCTACCACCATCGCCAAAATCCCACTGGTAAGTGGTATAGGCATCGGCTCCTGTAGAGTTGTTGGTGAAGTTAATGGGTACGTTGGCACACTGGTGGTTAGGAGCAAAAGTAAAGGCTGCATTGGGCACTGGGTGTAAAATCACATCTACATAAGCGGTATCAATGCAATTGTTGAAATTATCGATTCCAACCAACATGTAGGTATAAGTCCCTGCCCCAGAAATGGTAGATGAATTTGGAGCTCCTAAGCCCGTTCCAGCATCGAACTGAGTACCATTGAGGTACCAACGATACAATGCTGAAGGTGCCACTGCCCCAGTACTCGTGTTGGTGAAATTAACCGTAACCGGTCCGGTACCACACACCTCTACCACAGAAGTGGTGAATGATGCTACTACAGTGGTACATTGCGCATTGGAGCGCAGTGAAACCATTGCCAACAAGCCCGTTAGAAAGAGAGTAAAGTAGAGATATTTCTTACGAAGCCACATTTCCGCAATATAAATTTATCAAACACCCGCATGCAGCAAAAGTGGGAGTGTGAATTTATTTACACTTCTAAATTAAAGTTTATACCTGCATTCATTAAACTAAGGAGCTAACTCAGTTGTAACTAATACACTTCAAGAACACCAAAATAGCAGCGGGAAATTCCGAAGTAATTTATTGTTCTACAATAAATTAGACGAAACAAATAGGGAATGGTTGCCAATATACAACTTATTTGGCCGCCATCTTTAAGATTAAATCTGCCAACCGGTACGAATAACCACTTTCATTGTCGTACCAGCCTACCACCTTTACCATGTTTCCAATTACAGAGGTGAGTTCCGCATCGAAAATACAAGAGTGTGAATTCCCTACGATATCTACCGAAACAATGGGATCTTCGGTATATTCCAAAATACCTTTCATGGGCCCTTCGGCTTGCGCTTTGAAAGCCGCATTCAATGCTTCTACCGAGGTAGGGTTCTTCACTACACAGGTAATGTCGGTCAACGACCCATCGGGTACTGGTACTCGAATGCCACAGCCTCCCATTTTACCATCCAGATGAGTAAAAATCTTAGTAATGGCCTTGGCAGCACCGGTAGTGGTTGGAATGATAGACATGGCAGCAGCCCTGGCCCTGCGTAGGTCTTTATGAGGAGCATCGTGCAAGCGTTGATCACCAGTATACGAATGTACGGTAGTAATGTATCCGCTTTCAATGCCGCACAACTCATCCACGATCTTTACCATTGGAGCAGCACAGTTGGTAGTACACGAAGCATTGGAAACAATGCGTTCATCGCCTTCTAAAATGTTATCGTTGATGCCCAGCACCACTGTTTTTACATTCCCCCCTTTAGCGGGAGCTGAGATGATGACCTTTTTGGCACCTGCTTCGAGGTGACCAGAAGCCGCGTCTTTGGTTCTAAAGAAACCAGTGGCCTCTACCACTACATCTACCTCCAAATCCTTCCAGGGGAGCCTAAAAGGGTCTTTGCAGGCATATACGTAGATCAACTGATCGTTGATGGTAATTGAGTTTTCACTGGCCACTACTTCTCCCGGGTACACCCCATGCACCGAGTCGTATTTGAACAAGTGGGCCAGGGTATTGGTATCGGTAAGGTCGTTAATGGCCACTACTTCTACCTGATCGCTTTGAAGTAAGGCACGTGTGGTTATGCGTCCTATTCTTCCAAACCCATTAATGGCTACCCTGATTTTTGACATCTTGCTTTCTTTTGATTCGAAAGTAAAATTACGAACTAAAAACAAAAAAGCCGCTCAATATTGAGCGGCTTTTTTTTATCGTATGATGGAATTCTATTTGTACACTACAAATTTAGAAACTTCACTCTCATCTCCTGCTATCAGGTTCACCATGTAGGTTCCTGTAGCATACTCATCTACATCCAATTGCAAGGTGTGCTGACCTGCAGCCAATCGTGGACGGCTAATGTATTCTACCTGACGTCCGTGGATGTCGAATACATACAATTGTACATCTGTCGTTTCATTCAAGTTGAATTCAACAGCACCATTGCTGCTCATTGGGTTTGGATAAACCTTCAAGCCTGCAATGTATTTGTTGTTCACCAATGTATTGTCGGGATCGTTGATGCCGATCAATGTTCCGGTTTTCCAGAAACCTCTACCATGGGTACCAAGGTAAATGGTACCAGGGTTGGTTACACCAGGGCTGTTAACACCATCACCCCAGTCTCTCCATTGCTGAATTACTTCGTATACAGGAACTTTTTCCATGCCATTGTTTTGGTTGGTCCATGAAGTACCACCATCTTCAGTAGCATAAACTCCTAGCTCAGTACCCAATACAATAACGTTTGGATCTTCACGATCGATGATCACATCGTACACAGGCATGCCTGGTAGGTTGCTGCTGATAGATGTAAAGTTCGATGTGTTCGTAGATTGAGGTGCTGAAACAGCGTTAAATGTTTCGTACACATGTGATACACCAGAGAAACCACCCATCGTAATCACCACGTGGTTAGAGTTCTGAGGATCTACATCCAAACCAGTAACCGTCAACGGACCTTCGAAGATTTGAGTCACAGTTAACTGGAAGTTGGTACCGTTTTCAATATCAGCTTCATCAATAGTATAAGCGCTGTTCAAGCCCGATACTCTAAATACCTTACCACCCGAGGCACCCACATACATGTGGTCGCCTGTTTTATCAAATTCGATGAATCTAGAGGTAGTATTTGTACCCCATCCTGCTACAGAAGGGTCAATAACTTTCCACCAATCTTGTGCGGCAGCAAAACGCAATGAGTTTCGAGTAATCCAAACCCCTGCATCGCCAGAAAATCCAACGGCCAATATTGATGAGATAGGATCAGGCGCACAAATAGTATCGATGTGATCTCTAAATACAGTATCGTTAAGGGTTGGGAAGTAAACAGTGTCAATGGCTGCAGTAGCTACACAGTTTACTAAGATTTCGTGGTTGTACACAGTAAAGTAGGTAGTATTCAAATCTAAATACGTAATGTGAATCGTATCGTTGGTATTTAAATCTTGTAGGCTATCTACTCCAATTACAATATAGTTCAAGGTATCTACATCAATGGTATCACCAGTAATGCCATTCACGATGATTGAATCTACCACAAACATGTCTGGGTACAAAGTATCCACCGTGTTTACTAATGTATCGGTCAATTCAACAAACAAATCTGTTTGCTGCGACATGCTGGTATACCATAAGGTATCGCCAGGATACATGGTAGTTAATGGAGCCACCAACAACAAGTCTTGTGTATTTATATCGTTGGGGTTTTCGTACAATCCAAAGTTGGTAAAAAAGCTGCCTAAACCACCGCCTATATTACCAGGAGTTCCGAAAGACAAGATTCTTCCATTGTAAAATGATGCGAAATTATCGCCATTATCGTCCGAACGTTGCAAGTCGCCAAAATAGATGGAAGAAAACAACACATTCGGGAATAAGTTAGAAATGGCACAGTCGAAACCATCACCACCATTAACGCGTCTCGCCTCATTCCAGGTAAACCCGGTGTGGTCGATGTATTGTGTTCCGTTGTCTTGCGTTCCACCAATTACCTGGTCGCCAGGACCTACACCAATGCCGTAGAATTGGGTAACATTATAACCATGATTGTAAGAGCTATAAGAAAGGCCTTCATCAAAGGTTTTAAAGATACCACCATCAGTACCAATGTACAAAGCACCACCTGGAGTCCATTCGAACTCATGTAAATCGGAGTGTACGTATATTGAACTAGAGCCAGGAGCAAAATTAGCTGCAATTTGCTCAAACTGACCAAATGGTGCATTCGGATCGAATACTGCTTGTTCCCACTTCCAAAGAGTTACACCACCAAAGATACATTTCCATGGTTTGCCTGGTACTACAGTAATACCTAAATCGTAGAACCCTTGACCACCTGCGGAAGTTAACGGGGTAAAACCAGCTGTTCCACCAGGGCCAATTTCGTACCAGCTGTTTCCTTTATCGGTCGACAACCACACACCACCCAATGTCTCACCACTGTTTGCAAGTACTGCGTAAATGTAGTTCGGATCATCTGGAGAAATGGCGTATTCAATACGGCTAATGTTTGTTCTTGGAATTGGATTGCTTAAACCAGTATCGGTAGCATCGAAGAAGGTGGCACCACCATCGTTCGAAACCCAGGTTTTATAGAATGGGAATTGTAAGGTTCCCAATACAATCACCTGACCATCCGTAGAAATGTTAATGTCGTAACCAATGGTTCCTGAAATGCCTGTTACCGGAGTCATGTTGTTTCCGTCGTAGGTTAAAATAGGGCCATTAGGCTTGGCAATCCATATCTTGTTAGGATCATTAGGATCTGCTGCAATTTCATTGATAAGGGTCCAATCAACACCAGTACCATTTGTATACTGTGCATCAGCAGGGTCAGTACCAGGCACACGTGCCCAGGTAACTCCCATATCGTCTGAGTACCATAGACCATCTCCAATCGAACCACTTCCTCCTGAAGAAGAAGCACCGTCAAAGCTTGAACCAGTACCCACATAGATACGTCCGTTGCCGGTACGTGCCATACAAGACACAGAATACGTAGGGAAGCTGGTTACTTTTTGCCAGTAATTACCGCTGTTGGTTGTTTTCCACAAACCTCCAGTTACACCACCAGCAAATACAATATTAGGGCTTTCATCAATCACCAAAATGGCACGAGTACGGCCACCTACGTTGTCAGGCCCCATCTCTGTCCACTGTAAATTCAATCCCCCGCCCTTTGCGCGTGGCATTTTTTCAGCTTCTTTTCTGGCTCTTAAAATTTCCGAAGTTAAGACTTCTCCATTCTCGTTCGCATGCAGCTCATGGTAGTACTCCAAAGCGCCAGTATACCCTTGCGCACGTTGGGTTCTAGGGGTATATTGACCTTCACCGGTATCCGACGAAGAGGTCAACATAAAAGCGGCTGCAATCAACATTGCAGATGTCCCACTGATTAAGAGTCTCTTATGTTTCATACAATATTCTTTTTACATTCTAAATTAGACGTCATCCAAAGAGTGGCCCAAAATACAAATAATAAATGAATACGATGAAATAAAAGAGATAAAAAAATTGGAATTTTATACATGTCTAAATTCAGAACAAATGCTGTTCTGCATGGTACGAAGAACGTACCAACGGCCCGCTTTCCACAAAGCGAAATCCCTTTTCCAACCCAACGGTTTTGTATACCTGAAATTGCTCTGGGGTGATGAACTCTGCCACGGGTAAATGCTTGGGAGTTGGTTGCAGGTATTGACCCAGCGTAATAATGTCTACATCAACACTGCGCAAATCGTCCATAGTTTCCAGCACTTCTTCCTCGGTTTCTCCAAGGCCAAGCATGATGCCCGACTTGGTTTTCATCCCCCCTTGTTTGAGTCGACGCAACACTTCTAAACTACGGTTGTACTTGGCTTGAATCCTAACCTGTCTGGTAAGCCTACGAACCGTTTCCAAATTGTGCGAAACAATTTCAGGCTTCACATCAATGATGTGTTGAAGGTTATCCCAGTTGCCTTGAAAGTCGGGGATCAATGTTTCCAAAGTGGTTTCAGGCGACTTGCGTCGAATGGCACGTACGGTTTGTGCCCATATTGTTGCCCCGCCATCTTTTAAATCATCACGATCTACGGAAGTGATTACACAATGCTTCACTTCCATCAGCTTCACCGATTGTGCTACACGTGCCGGTTCAAAAGGGTCAACAGCATCAGGTCGGCCGGTAGCCACAGCACAAAAACCACACGATCGGGTACAAATGTTTCCCAAAATCATAAAGGTAGCAGTGCCTGCCCCCCAACATTCTCCCATGTTAGGGCAGTTACCACTCTCGCAAATGGTATGCAATTGGTGCTTTTCTACCAGCCCGCGAACTTTCTTGTAGCTTTCCCCGGTAGGCAATTTAACTCTTAGCCATTTGGGTTTCTTCACCCGGGATGTTGTTCCCTCAACCACTTCTCCCATTATCTAAAATATTTCTTGCCGTATAGTAGATTGATGTAAAATGCAAAGAAAAATTGTTGGTTATCCACCAGCGCCATGATAGGTACCTCTTCAGCATAGGCGTCGAAGGTCATGCCTGTTTCAATGGCTTTAATACCCCTGTTTTTTGGGGAATACTCAAAGTTAAATCCAAACTTGGCATGAATGCCTGGGTGCATCTTTAACTCTCCCAACCCTCTTGTAACAGGTGCTTTGCCAAAGATGTTATCGATGTAATGCTCGTTCGAATCGTATTTTTCTACAGAAATGTACTCGTAAGGAATGGCTGGGTGGCCAATTTCGAGGTATACCGGCTTGGTTAAACCTACGGAAGGTCCCAATGCCCATACATAGTTTACTTCTACGCCACGCTTACGAATTTTTTCAAACAACACATGGCGTTGCCCAAAGGTGGGTCGAAAAATGTAAAATGCATTTTGCTTGCCGTAGAAATACCCCTTAGAATCTTCGTAGTAAGGGTTAAAACTCTTGTACTCTTTAGGGTGCTTCATCCCTACCAACTCCAAACCTATCAACCGTTTCTTTAAAGCCCCTTTGTTTTTACCCCACTTAAAATTCAGTCCCCAACCGCTGGAATGGAAAATAATTCCTCCCATGCGTTCTTTGGAGTAAATTACTTGTGTATCATCAGTACCCACAAGGCCACCATCGTCGGTTTTCTCCTGAGCGATAGAAACAAAGGGGAGCAAGAGTGCAAGGGTGATGAATATGCCTAGCTTTTTAATCATTATTTTGTAGGCTCGTTTAAGTACAAATTTACTAATATTAACGTTAAAATCCTGAAAAATTTTATGGCGACAGCAAAAATATCTTATGAGGGGAATTTAAGAACCCAATCCATTCACTTAAAATCGGGAAATCAAATCATTACCGATGCCCCTACCGACAATCATGGCAAAGGAGAGGCATTTTCACCTACCGACCTGCTGGCTACTTCGCTGGGGTGTTGTATGCTCACCATCATGGGCATTCGCGCCAACCAGCACAACATTGCATTTACCGAAGCTACAGCCGATATTACTAAGATCATGGAATCGAACCCACGACGGGTAGGAGAAGTAATGGTAGCCATCAAAGTAATGGGAAATTATTCGAACGATGAAAAGGCAGTACTGGAAGATGCCGCAATCAATTGTCCGGTAGCTAAAAGCTTAAGTAGTGCCTTGAAACAAACCGTTTCCTTCCACTACCACTAAACTACTTTCTTGATATCATCTACACTAATGCTGTGGTGAGACGCTGCGTATACACATTGCTTGTTTTTAATGACCAGCAGCTGAGGCGATTGGTGCATCACCCCATAATCTTCAGCAATTTGATTGGAAATGGCCCGAAAAGCCAACAGGTCTAAAAAGTAAATGGGCAACGTAGCATCGTCAAAATCCCACTCTTTTTCAAGCTGTCTTTTAGCCGCAAAGCTCACCGAGCAACGGGTGCTGTGCTTAAAAATAGCTACTCCCTTCAATCCATTGGATTGAGAAGCTTCATTAATTTCTTGCAATAAATTCGGAGAATCGAGGGGGCGCCAATCAATGCTTGATGACGATGAAAAAAGCTTAAACATTCTTTTCCGTTTGTCCTTTATCTACCTTACCATAGGCCGGACAACGCTCATGACCTTTACATGAAGAGAAGATGGCTGCTACAAAAGCCATCAGTGCAAGTGTCACTAGAATTTTTTTCATCCCTATTTACTTTAGATGTTCTTGGTTTGCTTCACAGGTGGCTTTACCGAATACGCATTGCAGTTAGAATGTTTACTGCAAGAGGAAAGTAAAGCACCCACAAATAGCAAAGATGCGATAATAACAAATACTCGTTTCATTCAATACAGGTTTATAAAATTCGCCAGAGCTTAGGCAACACAGCGGTATTTGTTTAATCACCTATGCTTTAGCTACAAAAATATGTAATTTAAGATTTAAACCAAATTATTTTAGAAATTATTGTGTGGAAGAGTTTATTAATTTTGCTGGAGGTAAAAAAAGACCAAAAAACATGGCCGAACAAATCAACCCAACCATTGAAGAAAGCTGGAAAGAGCAGTTAATCGATCAGTTCAATGCCGACTATTTTAAAGCCCTAAAGTTATTCTTACAACGCGAAAAGCAACAGCACATTCTGTACCCTCCAGGATCGCGCATTTTTGCGGCATTCGACCACACCCCATTTCACGCTGTAAAAGTGGTTATTATTGGGCAAGATCCCTACCATGGCCCTGGGCAGGCCAATGGACTTTGCTTCTCGGTAGCCGATGGCATTAAACACCCCCCATCGCTGGTCAATATTTTTAAAGAATTGAATGCCGACATAGGCATGCCATACCCTACTTCCGGTAACCTTGAGAAGTGGGCCGACCAGGGGGTGCTTCTCCTCAACGCCACCCTTACCGTACGCAAATCACAGGCAGGATCGCACCAAAAACAAGGTTGGGAAACCTTTACCGACAGCATCATTCGAAAGCTTTCAGATCAGCACACCGGATTGATTTTCTTACTTTGGGGTAAATTTGCTCAAGCCAAGGCTGAACTGGTAGATGGTAGCAAACACCACGTATTGAAAGCACCTCATCCATCCCCCTTTTCCGCACGATATGGGTTCTTTGGGTGTAAGCATTTCTCAAAAGCCAATGCACTGTTGCGCCAAATGGGCAAAGAAGAAATTAACTGGGCATTAGAATAAGTGCGCCATGGATAACGTTGATGCAAAAAACAAGCGTGAAAACCGGTTTAATAATATTGCTGTTGTGCGGCCTCTCTTTGCATGTTGGTGCACAAAAAGAGTGGCAACTTGCCCTCCATGCTACCGGTGAACCATTGCCTGAATTTGTTGACTACAAAAAAAAGTTCAACGACCAAAAGCAACGCCAATCTGAATTAACCAACGTCCTATCCGACCTCTACCAAAGTGGTTTTTTATCAGCGTCTGTCGATAGCATTCAAGACAGTGGAAAATTGCTCACAGCCTTCGTTCATGTAGGACAGCAATATAAATGGGCTCGGCTCAGCAAGGGCAATGTAGACGAAGGCATTCTTTCAGAAATTGGGTTTCGCGATAAGCTGTACAACAACAAAGCATTGAGCCCGGCAGCATTACAAAAGCTTTACAGCAAGCTCATTGCCCATTACGAAAATAGGGGGTATCCCTTTGCTACCGTACGACTCGATAGCATTGAATTTCAAGACAATACACTCAGTGGTGCTTTGCACCTCGAAAAAAACATGCTGCTTACCATCGACAGCATTATTATGAAGGGAGAAGCAAAGATTGCCCCCATCTACATTTACAATTACCTGGGCATTAAAGCTGGCATGCTGTACAATGAAACCACCATTAAACAGGTAAGCACCCGCTTGAAGGAATTGCCCTTTATACGAGAAGTGCGGCCAGGCGAAGTGGTTTTCACCCCAAAAAAAGCCGACCTCTACCTTTACCTTGAAGGCAAAAAGGCCAGCCAATTCAATGGTATACTGGGGGTATTGCCAGATGATGAAACAGGGAAAATTACCCTTACCGGTGATGCCAAACTAAAATTAAAGAATGCCTTGAAAAGAGGAGAACTCATCGATTTCAATTGGCGCAAGTTGCAAACCAACACACAAGACTTAAAAATTCAGTTCAACTATCCTTTTGTGTTCAATAGTCCTTTTGGCATCGACCTCAACTTTAAATTGTATAAGCGCGATACCACCTTTTTGGAGCTCAATCGCGATGTAGGATTGCAATACCTGCTCTCAGGAGGCAATTACTACCAAATATTCTTACACAGCCAAACCTCCAACTTACTCAGCACCTCCACCCTGCTGCTCTCCTCTACACTACCTCCATTTGCCGATGTATCTACCAATACCTATGGCTTTGGTTTGAAGCAAGAGCAACTCGATTACCGGCTCAATCCGAGGCGTGGGTTTTCCGTTACTTTCAATGGTGGTGTGGGCAGCAAAGTCATTCGAAAAAACCCTGATTTGGAAGAAGCCAATCCGAACATTTACGATGGGGTAGACCTTAAATCTACCCAGTATCATGCCGACTTTATTGGCGATGTTTTTTTGCCACTTGGCAACCGGAGTACTGTAAACGTTGGACTTAATGCTGCGTATATGTTCAACGAAAACCTGTTCATCAATGAAATGTATCGCATTGGAGGCATCAAAACTTTACGAGGTTTCGATGAAGAATCCATCACTGCATCGTCGTATTACATCGGCACACTTGAATACCGCTTTTTGCTTGAACAAAATTCTAACTTATATTTATTTGTAGATGGCGCCTATTACGAAAACAGAAGTGTAGAAACACTCATTACTGATACCCCAATTGGCTTTGGAACTGGCATTAGTTTTGAAACAAAGGCCGGCATCTTCTCCATCAATTATGCCCTGGGCAAGCAATTTGATAATCCTATCCTGTTTAGGGCCGCGAAAATTCACTTTGGCTTTGTTAATTTCTTCTAAACCGCTACATTCGTTTGCTGCATGAATGTTCGAAAAAATACCATAATTACCGGTCTTTTATTGCTGCTGCTATGCACTGGATTTCGTTCGCCCAACACCTCAGATAAAAGCGGACTTGTAGAGTTTTTGCTCGATTACCTCTCCATTAAATACGCCAATAAAACCTTCAACGAATTCCTGTATGTGGCTGTACAGCGTCAACAATTGTTTCACGTTAAAAACCACCGCATCGTAGGTACCTTTAATATCTCTACTTCTAAATATGGCATTGGCTGCGAAAGTGGCAGCGAAAAAACACCTATTGGCCTCCACACCATTGATACCAAAATTGGTGATGGAGCACCCATAGGCACCATCTTCAAAGAACGCAGAAACACAGGACGAGTTGCTACTATTGTTACAGCACCTACAAGCACCAATACTGATGATGTTACGACCCGAATTTTGTGGTTAAAGGGCATGGAATCAGGATTGAACAGAGGAGGCCGCAACGACTCCAAAAGCCGGTGCATATACATTCATGGCACCCCCGAAGAAGGCTTGTTGGGGACTCCTGCATCACATGGTTGTATTCGAATGAAAAATACAGAAGTAGCCGACCTGTATGAAGCAGTACAAGAAGGAATGTATGTGGTCATTCTCAACAATTAATGCAATTCCTCCCATTCACCTAAAATTATTTAATAATTTTACCCTTAGACAATAGTTGAATGGAGCCATTTGTTTATTTAATCATTGGAATTGCTGTGGGAGGTGCGTTGGGATACTTCGTGGCCCTTTCTTACTGGCGTAAAAAAAGCACACCGGTGCTTCCTACTGAGGACAATAGCGGCCTGGTAGAAGAAAACAAAACACTTATTGCCGACCTGGCCTCCTGGAAAACCAGGCATCAAAGCTTACAAGAAAAATTGGAGGAACAGCAACAAGAGTGGGCTACCATGCAACAACAATTCAAGGCAGAATTCAAGAATCTCGCCAACGAAATCCTGGAAAAAAACTCAGAGAAATTCACACAGCAAAACAAAGCTAACCTCGACGTGCTCCTCAACCCGCTGAAAGAAAAGATTACCAGCTTTGAAAAACAAGTAGAAGAAAAATACCTCAAGGAAACCGAAGGGCGCTCGGCCTTGATTCAACAAATTAAAGGGCTGGCTGAGCTGAACAAGCAAATGAGTGAAGAAGCCCTGAACCTTACCCGCGCTCTTAAAGGCGACAGCAAGGTGCAAGGCGACTGGGGCGAGCAACGGTTGGAGCTTATCTTAGAAAAGGCCGGGTTGCAGAAAGACATTCACTACGCCACGCAACAAACCTTTAAAGACGAAGACGGCAACTTACAACGCCCCGACTTTATCATCAAACTTCCCGACAATAAGAACCTGGTCATCGACTCAAAAGTATCGCTCACTGCCTACGAAGCATTTTATAGAAGTGAAGAGGAGGAAGAGCAACAGGTGCACTTAAAAAATCATTTGCTCAGCATCAAAAAGCACATCAAAGAACTGGGCGAAAAAAAGTACCACAACCTATACGACATCAATACTCCTGACTATGTATTGATGTACATTCCTATTGAGCCAGCGTTCTCTTTAGCCCTGCAACACGATGAAAAGCTATACCTTGATGCGTTAGACAAAAACATTGTGATGGTAACCACCTCTACCCTATTGGCCACTATGAGTACGGTATCTTCCATATGGCGACAAGAGGATCAAAAGAAAAATGTACTTGAAATTGCCCGACAAAGTGGCGCCTTGTACGATAAGTTTAGCGGCTTTGTAGATGATTTGATTGAAGTAGGCAAGCGAATGGACTCCGCCAAGAAACATTACGAAGGTGCCATGAATAAACTTTCAACAGGAAAAGGCAACCTGGTAAAAAGAGCAGAAGACATTAAGAAACTTGGAGCCAAAACCACTAAATCTATTAATGCTACGTTAGTAGAAAGGTCGGCAAACGAAAGCGGTGAAATTATTGATACAACACCCCAATCACCTGAAGAATGAAACAACGCATGGGCATATGGTTTTGTTTAGCGCTGTTTTTAGCAGTGATGGGTTGTACTACCTACCGGGGCACCAACAATAACTTTTCGTACCTATACGACAAGCGTGCCTTTACGTTGCATCCTGAGTTCATGGTTTACCACGAATCGCCCGACAGTTCGCAACTCTATTTCAAAATCAATACTGGCGAATTGTTATACGTACGCGAAAGCAAGGCCAAACCTTTTTCTGCCGCAGTAAAAATTAGCTATCAAATATATTCTTCCATCGATTCCGATGCCCTCATCGATAGTTCCTCCACGGTAGTTATTGACACCGATAATCAACAGGTACAGAAAAACTTGATTGGTAAAGTGAGTATTCCACTAAAGTCAAAGGCAGAATACACTGTACAAATTAAAGCTGTTGATATCAATCGACAACAAACCAGTGTTGCGTATGTCAATGTAGATAAGACCACTCCCAACTCCCGTCAAAACTTTTTAGTGAAAGACCGAGAAAGTGGATTGCCTTTATTCAACAATGTACTGAACAATCAGCAAGGACCTGTGCTTATCGAAACCAATAAGCCTGGCACCAAAGTGTTTGGGCGCTATTACAACCGTGAATTTCCACTGGCGGCACCTCCATTTTCTACGCAAAACAGCAAGCCATTTAACTACGAAGCCGATAGCCTTTTTGAAGTGCAAAACCCTATTGGGTCAATTGAACTTGAGGTGCCCTACCAGGGATTCGTACACTTGCAGTTAGACACCAGTAACAAAGAAGGGCTTACCCTCTTTAGTTTTAGTGGCGAATACCCTAAAATTAATCGCATTGAAACCATGTTGCCCCCCATGCGCTACCTTACCTCTGAGAAAGAATACAGCGGCATCACTTCGGAAGAAGACATGAAAAAGGCATTGGATGAGTTTTGGCTGGATAGGGCCGGTAGCAAGGAGCGTGCTCGTGAGGTAATTCGCAGCTTTTACAACAGGGTGCAAGATGCCAACACATACTTTACTTCCTACCTTGAAGGCTGGAAAACCGACAGGGGATTGATTTACATTATTTATGGCACTCCCAATGCCATCTACAAAACCAAGACCAACGAAACATGGGTATATGGCGAAGAAAACAACATGATGTCTATTACCTTTAATTTTCGCAAGGTAAAAAACCCTTTTACTGATAACGATTATGCGCTTTCGCGCAACCAGATCTATAAATCCAATTGGTACCGGGCGGTAGAAAGTTGGCGACAGGGACGGGTATTCTCCACCAATTGATATGACAGATAAAGATTTCATATTTGGCATTCGTGCCGTAATAGAAGCTATTGACTCTGGCAAAGAAGTAAATAAGCTAATGGTACAAAAGGGATTGCAAGGTGATCTTTGGAAAGAATTGCACTCGTTGCTAAAAGCCAATGACATTCCCTACCAATTTGTTCCCATTGAAAAATTGAACCGTGTTACTCGGAAAAATCACCAGGGAGTGGTTTGCTTTCTTTCGCCCGTAACTTACCATACGATAGAGCAACTGTTGCCCACCATTTACGAAGCTGGAAAAACACCTGCCCTGTTGATGCTCGACCGAATTACTGATGTGCGTAATTTTGGAGCCATTGCACGAACAGCCGAATGCATGGGCATAGATGCCATCATTATTCCTGAAAAAGGAAGTGCACTCATCACCTCCGACGCGGTAAAAACATCGGCAGGGGCACTGCACCGAATTCCAGTATGTAGGGCACACAACCTGAAAAACACCATTGAGTACCTCACTGAATGTGGACTACAAATAGTGGCCTGTACCGAAAAAACGGATAATGTCATTTACAATGTTAACTTTGCCCTGCCAACACTCATCATTATGGGTTCGGAAGAAGACGGGATATCTGGCGAGTACATCAAAAGAAGTACAGTTTGTGCTAAAATCCCAATGAGAGGTCACATTGCGTCATTCAACGTTTCTGTAGCTACCGGAGTCATCTTGTACGAGTTGGTACGACAACGAGACTTGAGCATTTGATGATTACAAAACTATCGATCATTATTCCTGTTTACAACGAAGAGAGCACCATTCAAGAGGTGTTTGAACGGGTAGTGAATGTAGCTTTGGTGAACAACATCAGCAAGGAAATCATCGTCATCAACGATCGCTCTAGCGACAACAGCTTGCAAAAGATTGAAGAAGTGGTAGCGCGGTTTCCCGAAGTGGAAGCAGTGGTAGAAACCCATGCCATTAACCAGGGAAAAGGTGCAGCCATTCATACCGGGTTGCGACTGGCCACTGGCGATTATGTCATCATGCAAGATGCTGATTTGGAGTTGAACCCGGAAGAATATAACCGCCTGCTTCAACCAATTTTAGACGGTGAAGCCAATGTGGTATACGGGTCGCGATTTTTGAATAAACAAAACGACAACAGTACGGCCCTACAAAAAATGGCCAACAAGTTCCTTACCGGATTGTCGAATGTGGTTTTTGGCATTAAGATTACCGACATGGAAACATGCTACAAACTCATCCCTACCGAAACCATTAAAAACATTCGCTTAAAAGAACAACGATTTGGGTTTGAGCCAGAAATTACCGCCAAACTGGCAAAGTTGAAAGACACAAAATTCAAAGAAGTACCCATCACCTTTAAAGCCCGACAACACGAACAGGGTAAAAAAATTGGATGGACTGATGGGGTACGTGCCATGTACTGTATCATTAAGTATGGATGGTTCAGCAAGTAAGCTACTTGTACGAAATTACTTCTACTTTCAAATCATCTACATACACCGAATCCTTATGGTCGGGGTTCCAAAAATATACGCCCAATACATCTTGCTCTGATTGCAATTGAGGCACACGTGCCACATACTCTAAACGCACCCATTCCTCTTTTTTATAAAACTCGCGAATATGATGCGGTTCATACTGGTAAGATTGCACCCCAGGAGCATCTTCTGGCCAAAATTCAATCACCAACCGGGTATCGGTGGTATCAGAACTTTGCCATACCATGGCACTTACCTTTACCACCGCACTATCGGAGTGCAGGTAAGGAGCAATGGGTTCTTTCATGCCAATGCTATAAGCAGTGTCTTCATTAATTTTTGACGACAGCTGGCCAGAAAAAGCAATATCAGTGCTCCAATGATTGATATTGATCCAATGCACTGTATCCGGTGGAGCATCGTTCACATACTTTTCCAGATCGTTAAAAAAGGTAACACGTTGCAATACATCCGCTTCATGAATCCAAATTCGAGACTTACGTTCCAATACTAAAAAAGTACCCCAGTAGGCTTCTTTGTTCACCTGGTCGCTAGGTAAAATCCATGCCCGGTGTTGGTAGCTTTGCACTACATTCAACCCTATGCACAACAACAAAAGTAAAGTAAACAGGTACTGCAACAAGCGCACCTTTTGCAATAAACGATACGCCAACACCAGTAAAATAGCAATGAGTGCATAAAAATCGATGAAAGCCCGTTGTCCAAAACATGCACCATACCACCAACACCACCAGCTCGACAACACAAACAGCACCAGAAAAAAGAACAACCCTAGCGAAAAAAAGCGAAAACGATTTTGCAGAAGCAACGTTACAAAACCCAGCATGGCGAAAAAAGCCAGAGGAGTATATACAAACCACCCTTTGCGATAGCTGAACAACACATCAATCCAATGGGGGTCGGAAAAGTTAAACCCTTCTTCTCCATACGAATACACCACCAAATATCCGGTTTGTGCATACCAAAAAAGTACAGGGATCATCAATACCGCACCTCCAGCCACCAAGCTCATCAGCACTCCCCTCCAATCCTTTAGCCATTGAGTAAACCCGCCAATCAGCTTTGAAAAGCTACCAGCAATAAAAGGCAAGGCAAACACAATCAACCCATCCTGGGGCCGGGTAGCAACAATGGCTCCCAATACAAAAGAAGCCAATACCGCATTCTTTCGTCGGTAGCGTTCAAATACACGGTGTGCGAGGAATAAAAAGGCCGCAATGAGAAAGAAGTTATATACATGCGTCAGCGAAGGATCCCACAGGGTATAAAACAGCAAATTGGTTCCAAACACCAACGCGTACAATACCCATGCTGCCAACGCATCCGATGCCTTAAATTTCAACAACAGTTGACGCAACAGTCGGCACCCCCACCATAAATAAAAAATAGCCGCAACCCCTATTGCATATTGATACAATAGAGAATACCCGTCGGTGGGATAGCCGAGTAAAAAACTAAGGAAATGAGCCAGTAGAAAAAAGGGAAGCCACAACAACGAAATACCACTGAATGTTTTATTAACGCTTTCTCCTTTGTATTCGTATTTGAAATTCTTGTAAGTGGAACCATCAGCTGGATAATACTGTTGCTCCATGCTATCGACAAATTGATATTCCAAATCACCATAAATGAATACTGCAGGCAGGTAGGCATAGTATCCTTTTCCATCGCCAACAATTACCCGATCGTCTTCTTCGTAGGTATGCTTGGTGCAGAAAAAGGCAATAAGACAAACCAACAAGATGGTTTCACAGCAATGCTTAATGAATATTTTCCCCAGAGCAGTCAACAATCCACAATATTTATGATAATTTTATCACAATATACAAACCTACGTTTTATCCGAATCGCATTTCACTGCAATGAAAGAATTTGTGAAGCAGCACACCGAAACTATAATTCTTCTTGGAATTATTGCCATTGGTGCACTATTGCGGTTCTACAACCTTTCCGGATTTTCTCTTTCTAATGATGAGCTAAGTGCATTAACCCGATTACGGTTCGATAGCTTCAGCGATATGTTAGAATTGGGCGTAAAGCAAAACGACATGCATCCAGCAGGCGTTCAAATCTTTTTGTACCTCTGGACCGGTGTCTTTGGCAATGGCGCATTTGTTGTTCGCCTGCCTTTTATTTTGTGCGGATTGGCCTCCATTTATGTCAGTTACCGCATTGCCTCAAGCTGGTTTACCAAATCGGCAGGACTGGTTACCGCAGCCTTTATTTGTGTATTGGAATACACCATTTTATACAGCCAAATTGCACGCCCATACAGTCCTGGAATTTTGTTTTCATTGCTTGCCGTTTGGTTTTGGACCCAAATATTCATTGGCGATAAACCTGTGCGAAAAAGCACCTATCTCTGGTTTGTTTTATCGGTAAGTGCTTGCATGTATACCCACTACTACTGTTTTCTATTTGTTGGCATCGTTTGTTTTACCGGGCTGTTCTTTCTCAATAAAAACAATTGGAAACCCTACATCATTTCTGGCATCGCCATTCTGTTATTGTACCTCCCTCACCTCAGCATTTTGCACTACCAAATGAGCATTGGAGGTATTGGAGGCCCAGATGGCTGGCTGGGTCCACCCAAAGATGGCTGGTTTTGGGGATACCTATATTACTGCTTTAACGACTCTACCATTCTTATTAGTGTGGTTGGAATTCTCACGGGCTTGGGTTTATTAGTTAATTTCAAGCAATTGAAACAATATAAGCTGTACCTGGTAGCACTGGCCTGGTTCCTCATCCCATTTTACATTGGCTTTTACTATTCGCGACATGTGAACCCCATACTACAGTACTCTATCCTCATATTTGGTTTTCCATACTTTATTATGATACTGGCATCTTTAATGACCGGTAAAGGACGACTGGGCCCAGCATTGTTCATTGTATTTGCCATCTTTAGTACCGGTACGTTTTCTACTGTAGTAGAAAAACAATACCACCACACCGAGCACTTTGGAGTATTTAAACCCATTGCCGAATCGGTTATTCGCTGGGAACAAGAGCTCGGGGCAACCAACGTTACCAATGCCATTAGCGTATTCGATCCTTATTACATTCACTATTACCTTGAGCACCTAAAACACGATACAAAATTTGAGGTATACCGCACGCAAAAGCCTAAAGAAATGGCTCAACTCATCCATGCTGTGGCACAAAGCAACACTCCTTATTTCATCTATGGATGGGCCAACATCAGCAACCCCATCGAAAACTATGAAGTAGTACGCAACAAGTATCCTGTTATTGTGGAAGACGATATTCACTTTAATTCACGCATTACCCTTTTTAGCAAAGGAAAGCGCACCTACAACTTCTACAGTACCACCAACCTTGAAAGTCCTGCTCAATATTGGAACATTAAGCCCAATGATATAGACACCACCAATGCTGTTTCAGGGAAAAACAGCATCAAGTTCGATACCAACCGCCCTTATGGCAGTAACTTCACCTGCCTGGTCAGTGATTTAAAAATAGATACCTTAACAACGATTGCTGCAGCCATAACCGCAAAGTGGGAACCGGGTGCTAGTGCCGAACTAGTGCTCGACATTACACGCAACGATTCTTCCATATTCTGGCGATCATCAAAAATGACAGAATTCATTCCCGAACAACACCAATGGGGGAAAATATTCCTCGCTCGTGAATTGCCAGAAATATTAGAAGCCAACGATCAAATAAAAGTATACATTTGGAATACCGGCAAAGGAGCCTTTTATGTTGATGACCCTGCCGTATATACCTATCCAACAGTAAAAGAACGATAACCATGAAACACTTTTCAATCTTTTGTTTAATGTTGAGCCTACCATTGCTTATGGGTTGTGGAGGCGAACCTGATGCAACATCCAACTCTCCTGAATCGCCTTCGGCCATTGCCCCGGGGCAGGTATGGAAATACAACACCCGATCGGGAGAAGAGGAATCTACCGTTACCATATTTAAAATTGATACGGTAAAGGATGGAGCCATCATTGTACATGTTTCATTGGATGGGCTACACGTAAAAAACGAAAACGTGGATGGTGGGATTTCAGAAGACATTGGCCACTTACCTTTTTTCAAAGACCCTCTTGTTGCCAGTCTTACCTATATACAGGAAGAGGTAGAAATAGGCATAGCAGATGGATACAACGATTGGAAAACAGCCTTTGACACTGGGGAGGCTGGTGCCTGGGATATGCCGGTAAGTAAAGTAGTGGAAGAAATGGAAAGATTGATGAATCCTGCTACCCGACGTGAAGGAGATGAAGTATTCTTTAAAGGAGAAACCGTTGGAAAAGTACTTGAGTTTAACTCCGATTACGACAATTTCTATTACCTGTTAGAAGACAGCACCGGGCAAAAAGATGTGTTCATTTGCACCAAAGATGAAGATTTTGTAAATGCTGATGCATTGGTGAACCAATGGGTTACTGTAACGTGGGAAGAAGTAGAAATTGAAATTGCTGGAGACCCTGAAGCACCGTTCGAAAAAGTAAAGGCCATCATTACCATTTCTGCCAACGAATGAACCAGCACAGGTTTCGACACAGCCCGGTAACACCAGTTATTTTCAGTATTGCTGCCGTTGCTTTTTGGATCATGACCGCTATAATGTTTACCATCGCTGCCCCCATGGCCATGTTCAAGGTTATCCTGGCCATTATGTTTACAGCTGCTGCCATATGGGCAGTGAATAGTGCTTACGTTATTGTTACCTCACATGCTATCAATATTAACCTCAGTTTACTGCGGAGCATAGTAATTCCTTGTGCTGGAATTAATGGAGTAACTGTTGAAAACAAAAAAGTAATTATTGCTACAGCAGATGGCAAAAGGCATAAAATCAGACTTAGTGGCATGCATCATGAAGACAGGGAAAAGTTTAAACAATTAATGCAACAATTCGGTACGGGGCAGCCAAACCTTGGATGAAAACAGTAAATTTGCACCGAAACAACTACCATGAAATACGGGCTACAACATTCTAAAGAAGCACTCGAACAAAAAGAAGAGTTCGAACGAAACATGTGGGTCAAGTTGGCTTTCTTTATCATTGCTGCCTGTTTTGGCTATTTCACCTACCTGCTGTATGAAATGGGGTCGAATAAAATGTTTTTGGAATTGCCTATTGCCGTATTCGCCTTGTTTATGTTTGTGTGGCAAATGAACAATCCCTTCATTGAACTTGGGCAGAACGACATTCTTATCAAGGAAAATATCATGCGAATTCGCAACGTTCATTTCTCCAATGTTACCACCATAGAATATACAGGCGGCAAGCATCTTATTTTACACCGAAAAGGCGAATCGCCTTTAAAGATTCCTATGTTTTATCTGGCTTCTTCTGAAAAAGAACGATTGGCTACGGCACTTCAAAAAACGTTAGAGGCCTACAAAAGCAAAGTAGCCACAGCCCGCGAAGAACTCACTGAAAGAGCTCAGCAAATAAGCGGCAACTAACGCTCCGTTTATGGCCTCAAACATTGCTGTGCAACAATTAAATCCTTCTAACCAGCTACTGATCAATCAAATTGCAACCTGGTACTATCAACAGTGGCAAACCCCATTAGAACGTACGGTACAACGACTAACCCATCCATCGGAAGACGATGTGTTGTTTCAGTTAGTGTTAAGCATAAACAATGAAGTAGTGGCTACCGGAGGACTTGGCCATCAAGTAGGCTTGTTGAAGGAATACCCACAATACGATTGTTACGGACCATGGGTAACTTTATTGTATACTACAGTTACATACCGAAATAGAGGTTTAGGCACACATTTGCTACAACAAATAGAAGACAAAGCCAAAACTCACAAGCTAAGTAAGATTTACTTATACACAGATACTGCCGAAGCACTTTACCTCCGCTGTGGCTGGCAGCCCATCCATCGGGTTACTTATAAAGGAAATCCCACGGTATTGATGGAAAAAGTACTGTAATACTACATCTTGTAAGCAGGGCAGGTCATTCGGGCAATTTTATTCTTATTGTTAAAGATGCGTCGACTAAAGCTAACGCCAATATTCATGTACCCATCTTTTAAATTCGGGTTTCCGCGAGGTTGGCCGGCGGGAACAATTCCACCAGAGGTTAAACGATAAGTATATTGTGCTGCAAGTTCGCCATTCGGTGCTGCAACCAATTCGTTGTAATCGGGATATACACCACTTACATCATCAATGTAATCAGTAAAGGTATTGTTATAAAAAGCAAAGAGAGCCATATCCCACTGCTCGTTGAGGTGAAAGGTAAGCTCAACTCCATACTTCACATTCCATTGCCATAACTCATAGGGCGCAGGATAACTGCCTCCAATATTTTGTCCTTCGGTACCAAGTGGTTGCGCATCAATCCATCCTCCCGGCCCTGGCAACTGAGGATTAAAATTAAAATAGCCTACCCCTAACAACAACCCGGGAGAGCCCCAAAATGTTTGTTTCCAATTCCAAACATTAAGCTTGGCCATGATGTTAAAATCATGTACATGACTTCGAAACCTAAAATCGCGATGAGCATTTCTCTCTCCCCACGCATCTGCCCCTTTTAGCCTTCCGGTAAATGCCCCTATAGCCACATACCCAAAATTGTTGTATTTGTATTTCACCCATAATCCGGCAAAAAGATTCAAGTACTTGGGTGAGGGTAACGCATGATCTTTCAAATCACCCACATAATAAATAGTGCCAATGGCTGGCGAAAGGTAGAAGCGATTACTTTGTGCAATGCCTGAGGCACTTATCGCGATAAGCAGTATGATGCAAAAGAAATGTTTCAACCTGTAGGCGTATTAAGTAAAGTTAAGCAAACCACAACGTTACTCCAATGCATTCATCGAAAGCCCACCATGATTGGTCGATTTCCTTTGTTACATTTGTTCCATGAGGCAATTTACACTTAAAGGAAGTTGTTGGGCGTGCAAGGCTTCTCATACCTTCTCTGCCTTAAAACAAGCTCATAAAAAGTCATTACAAATTTCATCACCTCCTGAAGGAATAATAGGAGCCTGTCAAAAATGCAGTGCGATTAGTGTTGGTTGTCCGTTTTGCCATCAGGCTCAATTCCTCTACCCTTCCAAACAACAATGCATAAAGTGCGACCGTAAGTTCAAATCGCCCAAACAGGCTAAATAACTAGCATTTTAACATTTTTTCACAATTATAACGTGGTGCTGAAATATTTTTGGCACAGTGTTTGAGTTTACCTAATCAAACCAGAAAACAAATGACCATGTTAGATTTAAAAGCAAAATATTTAGACGCCAAAAACAGAGCATTGAAATTAATGCAAAAAGGAAACATTCATGCTTACCTGGCACAGTTAACAAGAGTAGAGCAATTGCACTTACAATTGATTAACAACTCGCTAGTAGCTGAAAACAAATAAGACGAATAACTTTTTCACGCAATATATCTTTTCATTCTTACTTGCAACAAACAGTAAACGCCGAAAAGCCCCCTCGAATATTCGAGGGGGCTTTTCACTTTTATTGTAGTACTTGAGTTGGCTAAATCTTAATCTGTCTTTTCTTCCGACCTTTCGTTCAAAGGAGCTTTATCGTTCTCAGCAATATTTTTCAACTCCTCCACACTTACAAACATCCCCCCCCAACTAATAATGTCAATCATATCCATTGCATCATAATGATGGTCATCGCAATTAATGTCGGGGTGTTCATTACTCATAAAAAAATGCCTTAGAAAAGGTGCTTCAAAAGTACGAGGTGTTTTGGTTATAAAACAGCGTATATTTACGCAAATTTCCTAAGTGTTTATACGTATTTTACCAAAAAAAGATACATAATTTCACCATTATTTTTCTAAGGCTCGTTCACTCCCAAACATCATGTCAGGCATACGATTCATTCGACTTCTACAAAAAAAAGACCTCGCATTAAATTGAATTAAATAAATTTTTATCTTTCAATGATTGCAATATCATGGAAGAAGAAAACATTTTTGTACACGATCGCGACCCTGTAAAACACTCTGGTCTTGGCATCGCCTCATTCATTATAGGACTGGTAGTGCTGGTTATTCTAACCATTGTTTTTGTATACATTATTGGGATCCTTAGCCAATCTTATTACATTTCCGAAAGCGACCCAAGATTGGTAGCTGTTGGAGTGGTGATGATGGTTGGGATGTTACTCAGTGGAGTAGGAATTATTTTATCCATCATAGGACTAAGTAAAAGAACACGTAAACGCATATTCCCAATCCTCGGAATCGTTATTAACGGTTTAATTGTGGTGTTTGTCATCTTTTTAATCATCCTTGGTTTAGCTTCAGAATAATGAAAATACCTTTTAAGAGAATTGATCATGTTCAAGTATGTATTCCTCCTGGGAAAGAAGAAGAAGCTAGGCAATTTTATGGTAAGGTGCTCGGACTAAAAGAAGTTGAAAAGCCGGACGCATTAAAACCCAATGGAGGTATGTGGTTTGAAATTGCAAACGTGCAATTACACATTGGCGTAGAAACGGTAGAAAACACCTCAAAGCGTCATCCCGCTTTTGAAATAGACGAGTTGGATCGTGTTAAAGCCTACTTGTTAGAAAATGATGTGCGCATAAAAGAAGACCAGGCCATTCCTGGAGTAAAAAGGTATTCTATATTCGATCCCTTCAACAATCGAATTGAACTAATGGAGAAAATTTAAGCCTTTAAGTCCGCTTTATTCTGCTGCTTTACAGCATCTGAAAAATCAATTCCATCAATCTTGCTCACCAACCAGGCTCTGAAGTCGAAATAATCAAGCACCACTCGTTCTTCTTCGCGCTTGAAGAGCTCGTCGGTTTCCTCCTTCATCTTCACAAACATATCCTTCAATTCATCTTCATGCGTCAACTTAGCCAGCTTCTTTAAGTGTTTCAACAACACCGTTTCAATTTGATAGTCTTTTTGACGTTTATTCAAATAACGATAGGTAGACTTAATGATGTATTCTAACAAATCGTTATTGCCCAACTCGTAGTGAATAACCAGGTTGAACAACCTTGAAAAGCTATAAATATCCTGCCTCAATACCTGCTCATTATCATTCAGCACCTTATTGATCCAGAACAGTGCCTTATTGTATTTACCAGCTCCAAAATAGATGTATGCAATGTTGTAAAAGAATACGATCTCCTGCTCTTTATTGATTTTATCGCCATAGCTTTCAATGCCCTTAACAATATCTTCAATAATTTCTATGCCTTTATCGTAATCGCCTAATCGGTCGTAAATCAATAACTCAGCAATATAACTAGCAGTAAAAATTTTCACCTTTACATCCAGGCTTCCAAATCCTTTTTCTTTTGATAAATCGCGCAATACTCCAATAGTTTCAAAAGCCGCTTGATAATCGCCATGGTTAAGGTAACAATAGAGCAAATTGCTGAGTGTACGTACATAACGTTTTGCCAAATCACGCTTAATCAATGGGTTATCATCCAAAATAGACTTCACCTTCAAAAATTTCACAAAACTGGTTCCATAATCGCGATTGGTAGAAGCACATAACCCTTGAACGTAATAACAAATGGTTGCTGCACGACGAGATAATGCAGTATTCTTGCCCTTAATTAAAGGATGGTTGGCAATTTCATCCACCATCTTCTTTTCTTCCTCATTCCGTGCAAACCCACCACTTCTGAAAATATAATTGATGCGTGAATACAAAATTTGATAGGCGGCAAGGTTCCTCAACTTTTCAATGACCTCCTGTTCTTCATTGATCAACTCGTCCAGGTCCTTTCCAAAGTTTCCCGACTCGTAAGCTTCCTCAAGCAATTGTTTTTCCCAGCTAATCAATTCAAACCAATAATAGAATTTCTCGTGTTCCTTGGCCATCTTCTTCGCCCTATGCAAGAACTTATTGCATTCTTTATACAATGCTTTCTTATAAAGAATCTCAATATTCTTCAGCTCTTGTTTTAAAATAGAGCTGGTAGAGTTATCAGAATGATAAGCCCTCAGGCTTTTTAAAATCAGTTTGTACAAATGATTCTTTTCCGACGGAAAATGCTTGATAAACGTTTCCTTGGCAAATTGACTTTTGATGCTCTCTTCATCGTATTCTTTCTGCCGGTCAATCGAATCAAATATCTTGAGGTAATTCTTCTCACCGGATTGTAGAGAAGACGACAACTTAAAAAATCTTTTCTCAGATTTACTAAGCGATTTGATTAACTCAAACAACTCTGTAGAGGGTTTCATAGGAGTTCAATTATTTGAAGTGATTTGTGCTTACAACCTTCAATATTATCAAATATATAAGACATTAACAACAGTAAATCGTTGAGTTAGCAATCCAATTCGATGAAATCAATTGATTCATCCTTACTAATTAAGTAAATTTGGTATTGCAAAAATGTCATTAGGCTTACATTATGAACAAAAAACAATTACTCCTTCATTTTGTTCTATTGGTGCTCTCAACCTCTACGCTTGCTCAACTTTCACCAATGGTTGATTCTATTCCTATGAGGGATGGAAAAAAACTTGCCGTAGATATTTATGTGCCTTCAGGATGCTCACAATGTCCTACTATTCTAATTCAAACTCCTTACAATAGATTATTGTACCGTTGGTCGTTACCCCTGGGAATAGGGCTAAACCTCAACAATAGTAATTACAATTTTGCCATTGTAGATTGGAGAGGTTTCTATGGTTCAACAGCTGCATTTGATGCAAATGCTGATCGTGGTGAAGATGGGTATGATGTGGTGGATTGGATATCCAACCAATCGTGGTCTGATGGGCAGGTAGGCACGTGGGGGCCTTCTGCACTTGGAGTAGTACAATTTCAAACGGCTCGTGAAAAGCACCCCAACCATGTATGTGCTGTTCCGCAAGTGGCAGGCCCACAATTTAACTACGAAGATTATTACTATGGTGGCGTGTTGGAAGCATCTCGATTGGAACAACTCGATGCTTTAGGGTATGGGCTATCACCTTTAATACTATCCAATCAAACCTATAATTTTTTGTGGCAATTTTCTGAGTCTGGTAGTTTTTATCCTGCCGACATGGAAATTCCCTTTTTAATGATTGGTGGGTGGTATGACCATAATGTAGAAGGCATGCTGGAATTTTTCAATGCCATGAAACAAAGTTCACCACTGGCAGTACGCGATCAACATAAGCTTTTGATGGGACCGTGGGTGCATGGTGGTACAGGGGCTGCGTACGTAGGTTCCAGCACACAAGGCGAGTTAACCTTTCCTGAAGCTGAGTTCTGGAGCGATTCCCTTGCACTCGATTTCTTCGATTATTACATGCGTGGAATTAGCAATAACTGGAACAACTTCCCCAACGTAAAGTACTTTCAAATAGGAGAAAATGTATGGAACGATAACAACGTTTGGCCGCCAACCGATGTCAGTACACATCAACTTTACTTACACCCCAATAACCTTTTACTGGGAATGCTACCCTCCAACAGTTCAGGGTCTTCCGGTTACAACTACGACCCCAGAGCCCCCTCCCCTACTATTGGAGGACCAACACTACACAGCACACTTGACCAGGGTTCATACGACCAGGCACCACTGGTTGAATCGAGAAACGATGTGCTCACTTTTTCTTCCGTAGCGTTAAGCCAGAATGTAGTTATGAAAGGCAATAGCAAGGTTCACTTATATGTATCATCCAACCTACCCGATACCGACTTTGCAATAAGACTCACTGATGTATACCCCGACAACCGATCGATGTTATTAACCGATGGTATTCAACGCATGCGTTTCAGAAACGGCTATACCGCTTCTGATACTGTAGGAACAGCAATGACTGGCGGACAGATCTACGAAGTAGAAATTGAATTACCTACACTGGCATACACCTTTCTGGCCGGTCATAAAATTCGCATCGACATTACCTCTTCCAATGCACGCAGATGGGACGTAAACCTAAATAACGGTGGCGATATGTACGTTGCTGGCGATACTTTGATCGCACAAAACACCGTTTACTTCAATAGCAACCAACCATCTTATGTTGAATTGCAGCTACAAGACTTTTTGGGTCAGGTAGATGCACATGCAACCTTCGCTACACTTGCCCTGTACCCTAACCCGGCAAGAGAAACAATTAGTATTGACTTTGTTCTGGAAAACGAAGAAAATATATCGTTTGCTTTGCTAGATATGCAAGGAAAGGTGCTGGAAGAGTTGGGCAAAAAGCGGTACCTTGCAGGAACGCATAAAGTACAAATCGGTCTCAATACATTTGCAAACGGAATGTACTTCGTGAGCATCAATACTCCGAAAGGAAGAATTGTAAAGAAAATAGCTGTTATTAAATAAAAGAACATGAGAACAATTTTGATGGTTATATCTGCACTGCTTTTTTCTACAGTGGTAAACGCTCAAGCCTGTCAACATAAAAAGCAATGCCAACACCATGGTGCCTATCATAAATTTAACCGTGCCGAAAATAGCATTAGTGACAGCATTGACGTGTTGAATTATAACATCTACCTCGATATCACTGATTTCGGAAACAGCATCATTGCCGGGAATTGTGAAGTAACTTTCACTCCAAAGGTGAATGGCATTCAGCAACTGCCCCTCGATTTACTGCAACTCAACATCGACTCAATAGTTTCGGGTGGAATACTAACCTATACCTATAACGACACATTATTATTAATAGACCTACCTGCTTCCCTTAATACCACTGATACTTCATCGGTAACGGTGTACTACAACGGCAGTCCACAAGGTGATCCTGCCGGGTGGGGTGGATGGTATTTCCAAAGTGGTTACGCATATAATCTTGGTGTTGGCTTCGGTGCAAACCCTCACAATTATGGTCGGGTATGGCATCCCTGCTTCGACAATTTTGTAGAACGCGCTACATACACCATTACTGTCCTCACCAACAATGGTAGAACTTCTTATTGCAATGGTTATATCGATAACGAGGTAACCATGGGTGATACGTTGATACGAACCTGGCAAATGGATGATGAAATTCCTACCTACCTGGCTTCAGTAGCAGTATCTGATTATACCCATACTGAGCAAACCTATATTAGCATTACAAACGATACCATTCCAATGTTCTTAACATCGAGATCAACCCAACAATCCAATATGGTTGCATCGTTTGTGAACCTGGGCAATAGCATGGCCGCTTTTGAAAATGCCTTTGGTCCTTTCTTGTGGAACAGAGTGGGCTTTTGTTTAGTACCATTTTCTTCTGGGGCAATGGAGCACGCTACTAACATTGCTTATCCAGCAGTGGCTGCCAATGGCTCATTGTCGTTCGAAACCTTGATGGCACATGAGCTTTCTCATCATTGGTGGGGCGACCTGGTTACTTGCAGAACACAGGAAGACATGTGGATCAATGAAGGAATGGCATCCTATTGTGAAAAAATATTTTTGGAGGAATTGTATGGACCACAAGCCTACAAAGATGAAGTGCGAGAAAACCACCGGGATGTATTGCACAATGCACACATTAGCGATGAAGGTTATAGGGCCATCTCAGGCATTCCGCATGCCTTTACCTATGGCGACCATTCGTACAACAAAGGAGCCGATGTAGCACACACGTTGCGCAGCTATATGGGCGATTCTTTATTTTTTGCTGGCACTACCTCTTTTTTGGCCGCCAACCCTTTTACAGATGTAGATGCGTACGACTTTAGAGATCATTTAAATGGTATTGCAGGCGTTGATGTAACCGCTTTTTTCGACAACTGGGTATTTGCCCCTGGTTTCCCTCACTTTTCCGTCGATTCTTTTGAGGTGAATGGCTCCGGACCTTATGATGTTACTGTATATGTAAAACAGAAGTTGACTGCAGCACCTAATTATTATACCGATGTGCCTCTACAGGTTACCTTCAAAGATCAAAACTGGACTGAACATTACGAGCAAATTATCATGTCTGGTCCTCTGGCTACATTTCAATTTACTACACCAATAGCACCAACATTGGTAATGCTGGATGTGAATGAAAAAATCAGCGATGCCATTACCGGTGAAAGCGTTACCATTGATGCCAATTCCAGCACACAAAACCTGGGGCATGCCTATATTACCATCTATCCGCAATCGGTAACCGATTCGGTATATATTCGTGCCGAACACAACTGGACAGCACCAGACCCCAAAACCAACAATGCCAATGCCTACAACCTCTCCCCTAATCGTTATTGGAAAATAGTTGGATTGGTGAATTCAGGATTTCATGCTACAGCAAAATTCAACTTCAATGGCCGTGATGTAGCCAACGGAAACCTCGACAATGAATTATTGGTAGACGTTGGGAATGGTGAGGTGGAAGACAGCATCGTATTATTGTATCGTCCCAATACTTCCAGCGATTGGGAAGAATTTCCATATTATACCTTGAGTACTGCCGGGCCAAATACTGACAAGCAAGGCAGCATTACGGTAGATTCTTTATGGTTAGGAGAGTATACGTTTGCAATGCGGGTGAATAATATCGGTATAGGAGAATCTCACGAAACCTCATCGCCTATTGCTGTATTTCCTAATCCAGCTGGCAACGAAGTAACACTAGATTTAACTGCGTTAGCGCAAGAATCTTATGCCATTACGATATCCGACATCAATGGTAAGACCATACATGCTGAGAAGGTTACGAATGGTCTCTTAAAGCTTGATACATCAAGATGGGCAAGCGGTACGTACATCATTGCCATCACGCAACGCAATAAATTCATTTCTTCCGGGAAAGTAGTTATAGAAAAGTAAAAGCCCCCCGATACTCGAGAGGCTTTCTTATCAGGGTTGTATTTTGTTAAGCGAATTTGAAATCCTTACCAGGATAATAAGCCATTGCTCCTAAATCATCCTCAATACGAAGCAACTGATTGTACTTGGCAATTCTATCTGATCTGGAGGCCGAACCGGTTTTGATTTGCCCTGTATTCAACGCCACTGCCAAATCAGCTATGGTTGTATCTTCTGTTTCTCCTGATCGATGACTCATCACAGACGTGTATTGATTTCGTGTAGCGAGATTTACTGCATCAATCGTTTCTGTTAATGTTCCTATCTGATTAACCTTTATTAAGATGGAATTTGCAATTCCTTGTTCAACACCTCGTTGTAAGCGTTTCACATTGGTAACAAACAAATCGTCGCCAACCAATTGCACTTTATCTCCAATAGCTTCTGTAACTGCCTTCCAGCCGTCCCAATCATCTTCAGCCAAACCATCCTCAATAGAAACAATGGGATACCTGCTTGCCCAATCTTTCCAAAAACCAGCCATTTCGGTTGAAGTCATCTCATCTCCAGTAGATTCGAAAACGTATCGTTTTTTCTGCTCATCAAAAAACTCGGATGAAGCAGCATCAAGTGCAATGCTAATGTCATCTCCAGGTTTGTAGCCTGCTTTCTCAATGGCTTGCAATACTACTTCTATGGCTTCCTGGTTAGAGCCAAGGTTAGGAGCAAAACCTCCCTCATCACCTACATTTGTGCTCATTCCTTTCGACTTCAATACCGCCTTTAGGTGATGAAACACTTCGGTTCCCATTCTGAGTCCTTCGCTAAACGACTGAGCACCTATTGGCATGACCATGAATTCCTGGATATCGATTTTGTTATCGGCATGTGAGCCTCCATTCAGGATATTCATCATTGGAATAGGTAGGGTGTTGGCACTTACCCCTCCAACGTAACGATACAACTGTTGCCCTGACTCCAATGCTGCGGCTTTTGCTACTGCAAGAGACACTCCTAAAATGGCATTGGCACCCAGGTTGGACTTGTTATCCGTACCATCTATCTCAAGCATAGAGCGATCAATTAAGTTCTGCTCAAAAATATATGCTCCGTTAAGCTGCTCGTTTAAAGTAACGTTTACATTTTCAACGGCCTTTTGTACGCCTTTACCGAGATAAATTCCTTTATCTCCATCTCTAAGTTCAACGGCTTCGTGAATACCTGTTGAGGCACCAGAAGGTACCGCTGCTCTTCCAAGAATACCTCGATCAGTTAACACATCTACTTCTACAGTAGGGTTTCCTCTTGAATCAAGGATTTGCCTGGCTTCAATTTTTGCAATAAAACTCATGGAGTTGTTATTTGTAAGTATGATTGGTGATTTTTTCTAGTTGCACCATTACTGCAAAACAGTGTTTTTTGCAGCGACAATGTTCTTCACAAAATCGTCAAACAAGTACCGGGAATCATGTGGTCCTGGTGATGCTTCAGGATGATACTGTACACTGAATGCTTTTTTGTCTTTGATACGCAATCCTGCTAAGGTATTGTCGTTCAAATGTACATGCGTGATTTCAATGTTATCATCAGCTTCGGCACTATCCATACTCACCACAAATCCATGGTTCTGAGAGGTAACCTCCCCTTTTCCAGTCACAAGGTTTTTAATCGGGTGATTAATTCCACGGTGGCCATTGTGCATTTTATGAGTAGATAATCCCTGGCTCAACGCCATTACCTGATGGCCTAAGCATATACCAAAGGCAGGGTAATCGGCATCAATAATTTGTTTTACTGTAGCCACCACAGCACTCATTGCTGATGGGTCGCCAGGGCCGTTAGAGAACATAACTCCATCGGGCTCCCAGGCTTTAATTTCTTCAAAAGAAGTCTGCATAGGAAATACTTTCACATGGCAACCTCTTTCTACCAGACATCTTACGATGTTTTTCTTTACCCCTAAATCAAGTACTGCTACTTTATGGGCTCCTTCTCCAACTTCGTATGCTTCGTTTGTAGTTACTTTCGACGATAGTTCAAGCCCTTCCATTGAGGGTACTTCCGATAATTTGCCTTTCAATACATCGATATCAAGTTCTTCAGAAGAAATGATCGCATTCATGGCTCCTTTGTCTCGAATATGACGCACAATGGCTCTTGTATCTACTTCACAAATTCCTACCATACTATCGCGTTCAAAATACTCTTGAATGGATGATACACCCGAAGGGCGCGAATAGGTCTCTGAGAATTTCTTACACACTAAACCGGCTATCTTAATGGATTCCGATTCAATCTCTTCTTCGTGCACACCATAGTTCCCAATATGGGTGGTTGCTGTAACCAGTATCTGGCCGAAGTAAGAAGGGTCGGTAAAGATCTCTTGATAACCGGTCATTCCGGTGTTAAAACAAATTTCTCCTGTAGCGGTACCAATTATTCCCGCTGCTTTTCCGTGAAAAACAGTTCCATCTTCTAATAATAAAACTGCTGGGGATTTGGGCTGGTATTTCATGTTGGCAAAGATAATTGAATCAAAAAAAAATTATTCAATCTTGGTTTATTAGATATGAACAAAAAACAATTTCATTGTTAATTAGTACTCCCAGGGCACAAAAAAAGGGATGATTAATCATCCCTTTTTTTATTTCAGTAGTAACGTTTCATTACTCTTCTTTCTTTTCTTCAGCATCTTCATCACCCTCTTCTTCATCTTTCGCCTCAGAAGCTTCTGCTGCTGGCTCCTCTGCCGGAGCCTCAGCTGGTGCTTCTTCTTCTGCCGGTGCCTCAGCTTCAGTAGCTGCTTCTGCCACTGGAGCCTCTTCTTTTGCTTCCTCTGCTGGTGCTTCTTCTACTGCTTCAGTAGTAGTTTCTGCTGCTGCCTCATTAGTTTCTTCGATCACTTCTGCATCTTCCGCAATTGCTGTAGTTTCTGTTGTTTCTTCAGTTGCTGCAGTAGCTGCTCCTTCAGAAGTTTTCTTAGCACCACCTCTTCTTCTACGTGACTTCTTCTTAGTAGAAGTATCTACCAACATGTTCTCATTGTAATCCACCAATTCGATGAAACACATTTCAGCATTATCGCCCAAACGGTTTCCTGTTTTCAGAATTCTGGTATAACCTCCAGCTCTTTCTGCCACTTTTGGTGCAATTTCTCTGAACAATTCAGCGGTAGCTGTTTTATTCTTCAAGTAGCTAAACACTACCCTTCGTGAATGAGTAGAATCTGATTTTGACTTGGTGATTAAAGGCTCTACGTACTTTTTCAAGGCCTTTGCTTTGGCTACAGTAGTATTAATGCGCTTATGCTCTATCAATGAACAAGCCATATTCGCCAACATTGCCTTACGGTGAGCACTTTTCCTGCCCAAGTGATTAAATTTCTTCCCGTGTCTCATGACGCTTGTAATGTGAAACCGAATCCTTTAGTCCGGCTTCCGTTAATCAATTTCTCAACTAGTCTTTATCCAACTTGTATTTTTCAACACTCATACCGAATGAAAGGCCTTTTGATTCAATCAAATCTTCCAACTCAGTTAATGATTTCTTTCCAAAGTTTCTAAACTTCAACAAGTCGTTCTTATTATAAGATACCAAATCACCCAATGTTTCAACATCGGCCGCTTTCAAGCAATTCAATGCTCTTACAGAAAGATCCATGTCTACCAACTTGGTTTTTAACAATTGGCGCATGTGCAATGATGTCTCATCAAATTCTTCGGTTTCCGATTTTTCTTCACTATCCAATGTAATGCGCTCATCAGAGAACAACATGAAGTGGTGAATCAAAATCTTAGCGGCTTCTTTCAATGCCTCTTTAGGGGTGATAGAACCATCGGTAGTAATTTCAAAAACCAACTTCTCGTAATCCGTTTTTTGCTCTACCCTAAAGTTTTCAATGCTGTACTTTACGTTTTTAATTGGTGTAAAAATCGAATCTGTAGCAATTACTCCAATTGCAGCATTGGTTTTATTTTCCTCTGCAGGACGGTATCCTCTTCCTTTATCAATGGTGATTTCCATGTCTAGCTTCACAGAAGATTCCATGTTACAAATCACCAAATCAGGGTTCAATACCTGAAAAGCAGAAGTGAAATTGCCAATGTCTCCGGCAGTCAACTGATCTTGACCGTTAACAGAGATCATTACCTTTTCGTTGTTTGTTCCATCTATTTGTTGCTTGAAACGTACTTGTTTCAAGTTCAAGATAATCTCAGTCACATCCTCAACTACACCTTTGATTGTTGAAAACTCGTGCTCTACTCCTTCTACTTTCACAGAAGTAATAGCAAAACCTTCTAACGATGAAAGTAAGATTCTGCGAAGAGCGTTTCCAACAGTAATGCCATAACCGGGCTCTAATGGACGGAATTCAAATTGACCTACCTGGTCATCTGATTCGATCATTATTACCTTATCTGGTCTTTGAAAATCTAAAATTGCCATAATTCAGGATTATTTAGAATACAATTCTACAATCAGTTGTTCTTTGATGTTCTCAGGGATTTGCTCTCGCTCTGGTACAGTAACAAATGTACCCACCATATCGGTAGCGTTCCAATCCAACCAATCGTATTGATGGCTGTGAGATGCCAATGAGTTGGAAATTATTTCCAACGACTTGGATTTTTCTCTTACTCCAATTACATCCCCAGGTTTGAGGGCATAAGAAGGAATATTTACAATCTGTCCATTTACAGTAATGTGTCTATGACCTACCAACTGTCGGGCAGCCCTTCTTGATGGACCAATACCTAAACGGAAAACAGTGTTATCCAATCGTGATTCACACAATTGCAATAAGTTCTCACCAGTAATACCTTTTTTTCTGGAAGCCTTATCAAACAAGTTTGCAAACTGGCGTTCCAAAATACCATAGATGTATTTCGCCTTTTGCTTCTCTTGCAACTGAATAGCGTATTCAGATTGCTTTTTTCTCCTTTTGTTTGGACCGTGTTGTCCAGGAGGATAATTCTTCTTTTCCAAGGCCTTATCGGGGCCAAAAAGTGGCTCCCTAAATTTCCTGGCGATCTTCGATTTTGGACCTCTGTATCTAGCCATATCTTAGTCTTTATTGGAATGCGATCCTATAGTCGCACCCATGTAATTATTGATTATACTCTTCTTCTTTTCGGAGGACGACAGCCGTTGTGAGGAATTGGAGTAACATCCATGATCTCCATTACCTCCACACCATTGTTGTGAATGGTACGAATTGCTGACTCTCTACCAGAACCAGGTCCTTTAACAAATACCTTTACTTTTCTCAAGCCGTATTCGTAAGCTTCCTTGGTACACTCTTCAGCAGCTACTTGTGCTGCATAAGGTGTGTTTTTCTTCGAGCCTCTAAAGCCTTGCTTACCGGCTGAAGACCAGGAAATAACCTGTCCTTGATTGTTACACAATGAAATGATGATGTTGTTGAATGAAGCGTGAATGTGCGCTTGTCCAACCGCATCTACTTTTACTTTCTTCTTCTTTTTAGTACTCTTTGCCATAACTTACGTTATTAGAACTACTTATTATTTAGTAGCTTTTTTCTTATTAGCAACAGTTTTTCTCTTCCCTTTTCTTGTTCGGGAGTTGTTTTTGGTTTTCTGACCTCTCAAAGGCAATCCTACACGATGTCTTACGCCTCTGTAACAACCAATATCCATCAATCGTTTGATGTTGGTTTGAACTTCAGAACGCAATGCACCTTCTACTTTAAAATTGTCGTTCAAGATAGTGCGAATAGCGGCCAACTGATCATCATTCCAATCAGCTACTTTGATGTTCCAATCTACACCTGCTTCAGTTAAAATCTTTCTAGCCGTGCTATTGCCAATGCCGAAAATATAGGTTAATCCTATTTCTCCTCTTTTATTCTTTGGTAAGTCGATACCTGCAATCCTTGCCATATCTTAATTATTGATTGTTCTTAATTTCTAAATTACCCCTGACGTTGCTTGAACTTAGGGTTCTTTTTGTTAATCACATACAAACGTCCTTTTCTCCTTACGATTTTGCAATCTGCCGAACGTTTTTTTATTGATGCTCTAACTTTCATGTCGCTTATTTTAAATCGGTATTTTATTTATACCTAAATGTTATTCTTCCTTTGGTCAAGTCGTATGGCGACATTTCAACCTTCACTTTATCTCCAGGCAAAATTTTAATGTAGTGCATTCTCATTTTTCCTGAAATGTGAGCTGTAATGATGTGACCATTTTCTAATTCAACTCTAAACATTGCATTCGACAATGCTTCTTTGATGATCCCATCTTGCTCTATTGAAGGTGTTTTAGCCATACTATCTCTATCCTTTGTTTTATCTAATTCTAATTATTCAATACTTCTTCTATGTACTTGAAAGTGGACAATACTTCAGCTTTCCCTTTTCTGATGGCCACATCGTGTTCAAAGTGTGCCGAAGGCTTTCCGTCGGCAGTCACAATGGTCCATCCATCATTCAGTTGCTTTACTTCTTTTACTCCCAGGTTAATCATAGGCTCAATGGCCAACACCAATCCGTCTTTCAACTTCATGCCAACTCCTCTTCTACCGTAATTAGGTACTTCTGGTTTTTCATGAAGGTTTCTTCCCAAGCCGTGCCCTACCAATTCTCTTACTACACCATAACCGTGACTTTCGGCATGTTCTTGAACAGCATAACCAATGTCTCCTAAACGTTTTCCGGTAATGGATACTTCAATGGCTTTGTTCAATGATGCTTTGGTTACTTCAAGTAGTTTCTTCACTTCATCGCTTACTTCTCCTACCTGAAACGTATAAGCTGAATCACCATAAAATCCATTTTTCAATACGCCACAATCTACCGAAACAATGTCTCCATCCTTTAAGGGAACATCGTTTGGAATTCCGTGTACCACTTGCTCGTTGACCGAGGTGCAAAGTGAATTAGGAAAACCGTTGTATCCCTTAAACCCAGGTTCAGCAGCATGGTCTCTAATGAACTCCTCGGCTACCTTATCCAGGTCAAGTGTAGTGACACCTGGCTTAATTAGTTTAGCAACTTCTGCTAAAGTTTTTCCAACAAGTAAAGAACTCTCTCTTAATGTTTCTATCTCCTCGTCCGTCTTATAGTATATCATAGTCCGAACGTGCTACCCTGCCATACCAAATGCAGAGCCTCCTCTTCCTTTGATTTTACCACCTTTCATTAATCCATCGTAATGACGGCTTAACAAGTGGCTTTCTATCTGTTGTAGCGTATCCAATACCACACCCACCATAATTAACAATGAGGTTCCTCCATAAAACTGAGCGAACGATTGCTTTACACCAAACTGCATAGCAAAAGCTGGCAAAATGGCTATGATGGCCAAAAAGATGGAACCGGGCAATGTAATACGCGATAACAAGCTATCAATAAAATCGGCAGTTTTTCTTCCTGGTTTGATGCCTGGAATAAATCCGCCATTACGCTTCATATCATCCGCAATTTGGTTGGGGTTTACCATGATCGCTGTATAGAAATAGGTAAACAGGATGATCATAATGGCAAAAATGAAGTTATACCAAAATCCCTGGAAGTTGGCCAATTCATTCCAAAACCCACCGGCATCAGATGCGAAGTACAAGGGCACAAACATAATAGCTTGTGCAAAGATGATGGGCATTACCCCAGCTGAATTCACTTTCAATGGAATGTACTGACGTACACCTCCATATTGTTTGTTGCCTACTACACGCTTTGCAAACTGAACGGGTATTCTTCTAGTGCCCTGTACCAACAGAATGGTAGCAAGAATAACCAGCAGCAGGAATACCATTTCTACCAGCAAGATTACCATACCTCCTTTATCCAATCGGGTTACCATTTCCTGAATGAATGCTGCAGGCAGGGAAGCAATAATACCAATCATGATCAACAATGAAATACCATTGCCAATGCCTTTGTCGGTAATTCTTTCTCCTAACCACATTACAAACATGGTTCCTGAAACAAGGATTACAATAGAAGTAATCCACCACATTGCAGTAGGGTCTGGAACAGCACCTGGCTGATTCACCACTGTAGCGCCAAGGTAACTTGGTGCTTGAAAACCTGTAATGGCTATGGTTAGAAAACGTGTCCATTGATTAATTTTCTTACGACCGCTTTCGCCTTCTCGCTGCATCTTTTGTATTGCAGGAACAGCAATTCCCAACAACTGCATGATAATGGATGCGGAAATGTAAGGCATGATTCCCAATGCAAAAATAGATGCCCTCGAAAAAGCACCTCCGGTAAACATACTTAACAAGTCTGCCAATCCACCTCCGCCATCTTGAGCGGCTGCCTGTGCCAGGGCATCGGAATCAACACCTGGTAATACTACATAAGACCCTACCCTATAAATGAGTATAAGTCCTAAAGTAGTGAGGATTCTAGCACGTAGATCCTCAATCTTCCAGATGTTTCTTAATGTCGTAAAAAAACCTTTCATTCAACTAATTCTAAATAGTTACTGCTTCTCCTCCTTTTGCTTCAATGGCTTCTTTTGCAGCCTTTGAAAACGCATGTGCCTTTACTTCAATCTTGGCACTCAATTCACCACGTCCCAATATTTTTACCAAGTCGTTTTTAGAGGCCAAACCATTGGCTACTAATACTTCTTGATCGATGCTGGTTACCTTTTTATTGTCAACCAACGATTGAATCATATCGAGATTAATGCCTCTGTATTCTTTTCTGTTAAAGTTCTTAAACCCATATTTGGGAACCCTTCTTTGCAGTGGCATTTGTCCACCTTCAAATCCGATCTTCTTAGAGTATCCTGATCTTGACTTGGCACCTTTATGTCCTCTTGTGGAGGTACCGCCTTTTCCTGATCCTTCACCTCTACCAATTCGCTTCTTCGACTTGGTTGATCCTTTTGCGGGTTTTAAATTACTTAAGTCCATTGCTGTATTGTTAATGCGTTAATCGCTTAAATCTCTTCAACTTTTACAAGGTGCTCTACCTTCTTGATCATACCAAGAATTTGCGGTGTTGCTTCCTTTTCCACAGGTCTGTTCAACTTAGTCAATCCCAAAGCCACCAAAGTATCTTTCTGACGTTTTGGTCTGTTGATTGCGCTGTTGATCTGTGTAATTCTGACCTTAGCCATTTTCTTTTGTTTTATCCGTTAAATACTTTATCAACGCTAACTCCTCTGTGCTGAGCAACGGTTCTGGCACTTCTCATGTGCTTCAATGCATCCATAGTAGCCTTCACTACATTGTGAGGGTTGGATGAGCCCAATGATTTTGCCAATACGTCTTTTATTCCAACACTCTCCAATACCGCACGCATCGCACCACCGGCAATTACCCCGGTACCACTTGAAGCAGGCTTCAAGTAAATTTTAGCTCCACCATACTTACCATACTGGGCATGAGGAACAGTGCCTTTCACGATTGGAACTTTGATTAGATTCTTCTTAGCATCATCAATTCCCTTAGCAATTGCTTCGGTCACTTCTTTTGCTTTACCCAATCCGTGTCCAACGATTCCACTTTCATTTCCAACAACAACGATGGCCGAAAATCCGAATGTTCTACCCCCTTTGGTAACTTTGGTTACCCTGTTGATGGCAACGAGCCTATCTTTTAATTCGATATCGCTCGACTTGATTCTTCTGATATTAGATTCTGCCATTGTTATTAAAATTTAAGACCAGCTTCTCTTGCTGCATCTGCTAATGATTTAACTCTTCCGTGATAGAGGTAACCGTTACGATCAAAGATCACATTTTCAACGCCTGCTTTCTTAGCCTTTTCAGCAATTTCTTTGCCCACCAGTTTCGCTTGATCGATCTTAGCAACACTCTGTGCATCTTTGTTCTTCAAAGAAGAAGCCGATGCTAATGTGGTGCCAGCTACATCATCAATCAACTGAGCATAAATTTGCTTGTTGCTTCTGAAAACGGTTAACCTTGGCCTGTTTGAAGTACCAGTAATGGTCTTTCTGATCCTTTTTTTGATCCTTAGCCTTCTTTGTTCTTTTGATAGTGCCATTTTCTTATCTTATTATCCAGCGGCTTTACCTGCTTTTCTTCTAATTTGTTCTCCAACAAACTTGATTCCTTTTCCTTTGTATGGTTCAGGTTTTCTGAACGACCTAATCTTTGCAGCTACCTGTCCGATCAATTGCTTATCGTGCGATTCTAAAGTAACTACTGGTGGCTGCCCTTTTTGGGTTTCTACAGACACTTTCACTTCGGCTGGCAATTCGAAAGCAATAGGATGAGAAAATCCTAGTGTCATTTCCAGACGCTGGCCTTTTGCTTGCGCTCTGTAACCTACCCCTACCAACTCCATTTGTTTTTTGTATCCTTCTGATACGCCAACAACCATATTGTTTAACAAAGCACGAAACAATCCGTGTTTTGCTTTATGATCTTTTTGCTCGCTAGCTCTTTCAAGCGTAATAACGCCATCTTCTTGTTTCAACGAAATGGCAGGATCCACTTGCTGAGTAAGCTCACCTTTTGAGCCTTTCACCGTTACTAAGTTCTCAGCGTTAACGCTAACTTCAACGCCTGCTGGAATGGTGATGGGGGCTTTTCCTACTCGTGACATAATCTAATTCCTCCAAATTTATTTAGTAGACGTAGCACAATACTTCGCCACCTACATTTTCTGTTTTTGCTTCTTTGTTGGTCATTACACCTTTAGAAGTAGAAAGAATGGCAATTCCCAATCCGTTCAACACGCGTGGCAATTCTTTTGAGTTAGCATAGGTTCTTAAACCTGGCTTACTCACTCTTTCCATTTTTTTGATGGCTGGAATCTTGGTTCTTGGATGATATTTCAAGGCAATTTTGATTGTACCTTGCTTATTATCATCTTCGAATTTATAATTCAAGATGTATCCTTTATCATAAAGAATTTTGGTGATCTCTTTCTTCATATTTGAAGCGGGGATCTCTACAACTTTATGATTTGCCATAATGGCGTTCCTGACTCTGGTCAAGTAATCTGCTATCGGATCGGTAACCATTTTATATCCTCTTTAATCTTAAAATTCTTTTTCTTACCAACTGGCTTTTGTTACACCTGGGATCTTCCCTGCCAATGCCATTTCCCTGAAAGTAACACGAGAAATTCCAAATTGACGCATATATCCTTTTGGTCGACCAGTAAGTTGACATCTGTTGTGCATACGTACTGGTGAGGCGTTTTTAGGAAGTTTTTGTAGCGCATCGTAATCGCCAGCAGCTTTTAATGCTGCTCTTTTCTCAGCATACTTAGCTACCATTTTGGCACGCTTTCTCTCCCTAGCTTTCATTGATTCTTTAGCCATGTCTATTTATTTTACAAATGGGAATCCAAATTCGGTTAATAATGCTTTTGCTTCTTCATCAGTTTGAGCGGAAGTTACAAAAGTAATGTCCATACCACTGATTCGATTCACTTTATCGATATCAATCTCCGGAAAGATGATTTGCTCTTTAACACCCATGGTAAAGTTTCCTCTTCCATCAAATCCTTTGGCACTAATACCTCTAAAGTCTCTTGTTCTAGGAATCGATACCGAAATCAATCGATCAAGGAATTCATACATTCTCTCGCCTCTCAAGGTTACCCTTGCTCCAATCGGCATTCCTTTTCTTAATTTAAAGTTAGAGATGTCTTTCTTAGAGTAAGTTGGAACAGCCTTTTGACCTGCAATCAAAGTCATTTCTTCAACTGCCGACTCAATCAAACGCTTGTCAGCAACAGCATCTCCAATACCCTGGTTCAAACAAATCTTCTCTATTTTAGGTACCTGCATGCTACTCTTGTAGTTGAACTGCTTTTGCAAAGCAGGTGCTACTTCGTTAGCATAGGTATCTTTTAATCTTGGTCTATAACTCATGACAGTACCTCCCCTGATTTTTTAGCGTAGCGTACTAATTTTCCTGTTTTTTCATCCAATTTTCTTCCAATTCTAGTGGCTTCTCCAGTTTTTGGATCCACTACCATAAGGTTGGAAATGTGAATCGCAGCTTCTTTCTTCACGATTCCTCCTTGAGGATTAGCTGCGTTAGGCTTTTCGTGCTTCGACACCATATTCACCCCCTCAACAATCGCTCTATACTTATCGCGATTTACTGTCAACACGGTCCCTTTTTGGCCTTTCGACTCACCGGCAATTACAATTACTTCGTCGCCTTTTTTGATGTGTAATTTCTTTTGCATGACTAATGCTTTTAGCTTTTCTAAATTACTTCAGGAGCCAATGAAACGATCTTCATAAATTGCTTCTCTCTCAACTCTCTTGCCACGGGGCCGAAGATACGTGTACCTCTCATTTCACCGGTAGCATTCAACAATACCACTGCATTATCGTCGAAACGAATGTACGAACCGTCTTGTCTCCTAACTTCTTTCTTAGTTCTTACCACTACCGCTCTGGAAACCTGTCCTTTTTTAACATTACCTGAGGGGAGTGCTTGTTTTACGGAAACGACAATCTGGTCGCCAATTGAAGCATATCTTCTTTTGGTTCCACCCAACACTCGAATACAAAGTACTTCCTTTGCTCCGCTGTTATCTGCCACTCCGAGTCTTGACTCTTGTTGTATCATGACAAAATACTATTTAGCTCTTTCTAAAATTTCTACTAATCTCCAACATTTGTTCTTACTGATTGGACGTGTCTCCATGATCTTTACCGTATCACCGGGATTGCAATCATTGTTTTCGTCGTGTGCAGTGAACTTCTTGGTTTTCTTTACGAACTTTCCATAGATAGGGTGTTTCACCTTTCGCTCTACAGAGACAACAATAGATTTCTCCATCTTGTTGCTGGTCACTATACCGATTCGCTCTTTACGTAAGTTACGGTCCGCCATGGCTCCTTATTTTTTTGCTTCTAGTTCTCGTTTTCTTAACTCGGTTTTCAACCTTGCCACAACTCTTCTAGTATCCTTGATGAGGTGTGGGTTCTCTAATGGAGAAACCGTATGGTTGATCTTCATGTTCACCAATTTGTTTTGAAACTCCTCTAGGTGCTCCATCACCTCATCGGTGGTCAACTCATTTATTTCAGACATTTTCATCTTATCCTGAGTATTCTGATTATTCTACGTAATCTGCTCTAATAATAAACTTCGTTCTTACAGGCAATTTTTGTGCTGCCAAACGCATTGCTTCTTGTGCAATTTCCAAAGGTACACCATCTGCCTCAAACATAATTCTTCCAGGTCGCACTGGTGCTACCCAATGATCGGGGGCTCCTTTACCCTTACCCATTCTTACTTCAGCAGGCTTTTTAGTGATAGGCTTGTCTGGAAAAATACGAATCCAAACTTTTCCTTCCCTTTTCATGTAACGGGTAACTGCAATACGAGCAGCTTCAATTTGCCTTGAGGTGATGAATCCTTCATCCAATGTTTTAAGGGCAAATGATCCAAAAGCAATTTGGTGTCCTCTTTGCGAAATACCCTTGATGCGGCCTTTCTGCTGTCTTCTGAACTTGGTCCTTTTCGGCTGTAACATCGTTCTATTCTTTTTGGGGTAAGCTTGTGCTTACTGCTTTATTATTTTCTTTTCTTTCCTCTGAATTTACCCTTACCACCTTTGTTTCCTCCTTTGTTGAAGTTCGGTGACAAGTCTCTTTTTCCAAATACTTCTCCTTTACAGATCCATACTTTAATTCCCAATCGTCCGTAGGTAGTATGTGCTTCTGCTATGTGGTAATCGATATCGGCTCTAAACGTGTGCAAAGGAATTCTTCCGTCTTTATAGCTTTCTGTTCTTGCCATTTCAGCACCGTTCAATCGGCCAGCTATTGACACTTTGATTCCTTCAGCTCCCATTCGCATGGTAGAGGCAACAGCCATTTTAATCGCTCTTCTAAATGAGATTCTAGCCTCAATCTGACGAGCAATGCTATCGGCTACCAAACGTGCATCTAACTCAGGTCGCTTGATTTCAAAGATGTTGATTTGAACATCTTTAGAGGTCAGCTTCTTCAACTCTTCTTTCAGCTTATCTACTTCTTGTCCTCCTTTACCAATGATTACACCTGGGCGGGCAGTATTGATGGTTACAGTAACCAGTTTCAATGTTCGCTCGATTACAATTCTGGAAATGCTGGCCTTGGTTAAACGAGCCATGATGTATTTCCTGATCTTGTCATCTTCTACCAACTTGGCTGTATAATCTTTACCACCAAACCAGTTCGATTCCCATCCTTTGATGTATCCTAACCTAAGTCCAATTGGGTTCGTCTTCTGTCCCATATCTATTATTAGTTTATGCTATCAATTATCAATGTCACGTGATTGGATCTTTTTCTGATCCTGTGTGCACGTCCTTGAGGAGCTGGCTGAATTCTTTTTAACATTCTACCACTGTCCACAAATACTTCTTTTACAATCAAACCGGCATCCTCTGGTCGTTGACCTTCGTTTTTAGCTTCCCAGTTTGCAATAGCGGATCGCAATAGCTTCTCCATTCTTTTTGCTGCTTCTTTTGGAGAGAACTGTAATAAGCTCAATGCTTGAAATACATCTTTTCCTCTAACCATGTCGGCAACCAATCGCATTTTGCGTGGAGAGGTGGGGCAATTGTTCAGTTTAGCAAAGCTGATTGTCTTCTTTGCTTCTTTAATTTGCTCCGCTCTGTTCTTTTTTCTAGCGCCCATGTTATTTTCTTATTATGGGTTCGGTGAATGGCACCAAACAAATTATCTTTTCCCTTTATCTTTTTTGTTTCCAGCGTGTCCTCTATAGGTTCTGGTAGGAGAAAATTCTCCCAGTTTATGGCCAACCATGTTTTCAGTAACATACACAGGAATAAACTTGTTTCCATTATGTACAGCAATGGTTAACCCTACAAAGTCAGGAGTAATGGTAGAAGCACGTGCCCAGGTTTTAATAACAGATTTCTTTCCTGAACCTTGAGCTGCATCTACTTTCCTTTGCAACTTGTAATGTACGTAAGGTGGTTTCTTTAACGAACGACTCATGACTTCTTAATTATTTTTTTCTTTTCTCAATGATATACTTATCAGAATACTTCTTCTTGGCTCTGGTCTTAAATCCTTTAGCAGGCATGCCGTTTCTAGAACGTGGGTGCCCTCCTGAAGATTTACCTTCACCACCACCCATTGGGTGATCAACCGGGTTCATCGCTACACCACGAACTCTTGGTCTTCTACCCATCCATCGTGATTTCCCTGCTTTACCATAACGCTCAAGGTTGTGCTCCGAGTTCGATACCGAACCAATAGTAGCTAAACAAGTGGTTAAGATCATTCTTGTTTCACCAGAAGGCAATTTAACGATGGCATATTTACCATCTCTTGCATTCAATTGGGCGTACGAACCAGCACTTCTCGCCAATGATCCACCTTTACCAGGCTTTAACTCAATGTTGTGAATGATGGTTCCCAATGGCACTTCTTTCAAGAACAATGCATTCCCTACTTCAGGGGCTGCACCTTCGCCAGACTCCAACTTATCACCAACCTTTAATCCTTCTGGAGCAATGATGTATCGTTTCTCACCATCAGCGTAATACAACAATGCAATGCGTGCAGTTCTGTTGGGATCGTATTCAATGCTCTTTACGGTAGCCGGTACACCGTGCTTATCTCTTTTGAAATCAATTACACGATAACGTTGCTTATGACCACCACCTAAATTACGCATGGTCATTTTACCGTCGTTATTACGTCCTCCTGACTTCTTCTTAGAGGCCAACAAACTCTTTTCCGGTGTTCCAGATGTAATCTCATCAAAAGAAGAGATGATCTTATGACGCTGACCCGGAGTATTTGGTTTTAATTTCTTAACAGACATGGTCTTATTCCTTAAATGTTACTGTAAAAATCGATTGCATCGCCATCGGCTAAAGTCACAATCGCTTTTTTGTAAGAATTGGTGATGCCATTTACAACACCGCTCTTTGTATACCTGGTTTTTCTTTTACCCATGTAATTCATTGTTCTTACAGAGTCAACAGAAACACCATACATTTTCTCTACTGCCTTTTTGATTTCAATCTTATTGGCTTTAGGATCTACCACAAAACCGTAGCGATTAAATGCTTCGCCCTGGGCAGTCATTTTTTCCGTTACAATAGGCTTGATTAAAATGTTGCTCATCACCGGTTATTTTAAAATGGTTTCAATTTGTTCCACAGCGCCTTCCTGCAAAATCACATTGTTGGCATTCAATACATCGTAGGTATTGATTTCGTTAGCTACAACAACTTTAGTGTTCTTCACATTCCTTGAAGAAAGAACTGTATTGTTATCAAGCTCAGCTACCACCATTAGGGTTTTGCCTTCGGCCACCTTCAAGTTGTTCAAGATATCGAGGTACTTTTTAGTCTTTGCCTCATCCATCTTAAAATTCTCAACAACAAGAATGCCTTCTTCTTTTGCTTTATAAGTCAATGCCGATTTACGAGCAAGCTTCTTTACTTTCTTGTTCAGCTTGAAGCTATAATCTCTTGGACGGGGTCCAAATACAGTTCCACCACCTCTAAACAAAGGACTCTTGATGCTACCCGCACGAGCAGTACCTGTTCCCTTTTGTTTTTTGATTTTTCTGGTGCTACCGCTGATTTCAGCTCTTTCTTTTGACTTTGCGGTACCTTGTCTTTTGTTTGCCATGTACTGTTTGGCATCAAGGTAGATAGCATGATCGTTAGGCTCAACACCATAAATGGCATCGTTAAGCTTTACTTTCTTGCTCGTCTTTTTTCCGCTAATATCGTGTACTGGTAATTCCATGTGTCAGCCTCCAGTATTTTATTTCTTCACAATTACAGTTGAACCTTTAGGCCCTGGTATTGACCCTTTAACTACAAGAAGGTTTTTATCGGCAATCACTTTCAACACTTGAAGGTTGGATGTGGTTACTCTTTTGCCTCCCATTCTACCGGCCATTCTTTGTCCTTTAAATACACGAGCAGGTGTAGAAGCAGCACCAATTGATCCGGGTGCTCTTTCCCTGTTGTGTTGACCGTGTGTTCTTCCACCAACTCCGGAGAAGTTATGACGTTTTACAACGCCTTGAAAACCTTTACCTTTAGAAGTTCCCACAACATCTACATATTCTCCTTCTGCAAAGATTTCTGTAGTTACTGAGTCTCCTAAGCTTAGTTCTCCTTCGAAATTGTTTTCGAACTCTACTACCTCACTTTTAGGGGTAGTTTTTGCTTTTTTGAAATGACCTTTAAGCGCCGCCGGGGTATTCTTCTCTTTACGCTCTCCGTAACCTAACTGCACAGATTCATACCCGTCCTTTTCCAAGGTTTTCACTTGCGTAACAACGCAAGGACCAGCTTCGATTAGCGTGCATGGTATGTTTTTACCCTCGGCACTGTAAATGCTAGTCATTCCAAGTTTTTTTCCAATTAACCCTGGCATTTCTCTAGTTGTTATTGATTATACTTTAATTTCTACGTCTACACCACTTGGCAACTCCAACTTCATCAAGGCATCAACAGTTTTTGAAGAAGAACTGTAGATGTCTAGAAGTCTTTTGTAAGAGCACAATTGAAATTGCTCTCTCGACTTCTTGTTTACGTGAGGAGATTTCAACACCGTGTAAATTCTTTTGTGTGTTGGCAATGGAATTGGCCCACTAACCACCGCACCAGTAGACTTCACGGTTTTTACAATCTTCTCAGCAGACTTGTCTACCAAATTGTGATCGTAAGACTTTAACTTTATTCTAATCTTTTGGCTCATCTTAAATGATGTATTATTAAGCTTCTACTTTTCCTTTAACTTTTGCAATTACCTCTTCTGCGATGTTCTTAGGACACTCATCGAAGTGTGAGAATTCCATAGTAGAGGTTGCTCTACCAGAAGAAATTGTTCTCAAAGAAGTAACATAACCAAACATTTCAGAAAGTGGCACATTGGCTTTCACTACTTTCGAACCAGCTCTATCATCCATGCCATTTACCATTCCTCTTCTTCTGTTCAAGTCACCAACAATGTCACCCATATTTTCCTCTGGCGTTACTACTTCCAATTTCATAATTGGCTCTAACAACACTGGAGAACACTTAGGAATTGCTTCACGGTAAGCCATCTTGGCACAAAGCTCAAACGATAATTGATCAGAATCCACAGCGTGGAAAGAACCATCGCGTAAGGTTACCTTCAATTGATCCATTTGGAAACCGGCCAATACACCATTCTTCATGGCTTCTTTAAATCCTTTCTCTACCGAAGGAATGAATTCTTTAGGAATGTTACCCCCTTTGATTTCATTCACGAAGATCAAGCCCTGATCTTTTTCTGGATCATCAACCGGGCTTACAGTTACCTGAATATCAGCAAACTTACCACGACCACCTGTTTGTTTCTTGTAAACTTCCCTGTGATCGAAAGTACCTGTAATTGCTTCTTTGTATGATACTTGAGGTGCACCCTGGTTACATTCTACTTTAAATTCTCTCTTCAAACGATCAAGAATAATATCAAGGTGAAGCTCACCCATACCACTCAATACCGTTTGTCCTGAATCTTCGTCGGTATGAATGGTCAATGTTGGATCTTCTTCAGACAACTTGGCCAATGCAACACCTAATTTATCCACATCAGCCTGTGTTTTAGGCTCAATGGCAATACCAATTACAGGATCGGGGAATTCCATTGATTCCAATACGATCGGTGCATTCTCGTCGCACAATGAATCTCCAGTCTTGATGTCTTTAAAACCAATCAATGCAGCAATATCACCAGCATGCAAAGCATCAATTTGATTTTGCTTGTTGGCGTGCATTTGGAAGATTCTTGAGATTCTTTCTTTCTTACCAGTTCTTGAGTTGTACACGTAAGAACCAGAATTCAATTTCCCAGAGTAAGCACGTGTAAAACACAAACGGCCTACAAATGGGTCGGTAGCAATTTTAAATGCCAAAGAAGAGAAAGGCTCGTCGAAAGATGGCTTTCTGCTTACCTCTTCATCAGTTCTTGGATCAGTACCAACAATGGCTTCTTGATCCAATGGCGATGGCAACAATTCCATCACCATGTCTAACATGGCTTGTACTCCTTTATTTTTAAATGCAGAGCCGCACATCATCGGGACAATTTTCATTGCGATGGTAGCTTCTCTCAATGCATCCAATATTTCTCTTTCGCTAATAGAGCTTGGATCTTCGAAGTATTTCTCCATCAAAGTATCATCAAACTCAGCAACGGCTTCTAACAATTTCTCACGATACTCCTCAGCTTCTTCCATCATATCTTCAGGAATGGGCACTTCTTCAAAAGTCATCCCCATGTCTTCTTCGTTCCAAACAATGCCACGGAAGTTGATTAGATCAACTACTCCTTTGAAATTTTCTTCAGAACCGATTGGCAACTGTAAAGCAACAGCTTCGCTGCCCAACATATCTTTTACCTGGCGACATACATTCAAGAAGTCAGAACCCTGACGATCCATCTTGTTTACAAAACCAATTCTTGATACGTTGTAGTTGTTGGCCAATCTCCAGTTTGTTTCTGATTGTGGTTCAACACCATCAACAGCACTAAACAAAAACACCAAACCATCCAATACACGTAACGATCGGTTTACTTCCACAGTAAAGTCAACGTGACCTGGAGTATCAATGATGTTTACATGATACTTCTGATCGCGATAGTTCCAATCTAATGTAGTAGCAGCTGAAGTAATGGTAATACCTCTTTCTTGCTCCTGCTCCATCCAATCCATGGTAGCTGCACCATCGTGTACCTCACCAATTTTATGGCTCACACCACCGTAATACAAAATACGCTCTGTGGTGGTTGTTTTACCGGCATCAATGTGTGCTGCGATACCGATGTTTCTGGTGTATGTTAAATCCCTAGCCATTGTTCTTACGTAATAGAGTATTTGTTGTTAAAATCTAAAATGAGAGAAGGCTTTGTTTGCTTCTGCCATTCTATGTGTATCTTCTTTTTTCTTGTAAGCAGCACCTTCTTCCTTAGAAGCTGCTAAAATTTCTGCGGCTAGCTTGTGGCTCATTGATTTTTCATTTCTCAAACGAGCATAACGAATTAACCACTTCATTGCCAAGGAAAGCTTTCTACCTTGACGAACCTCTTGAGGAATTTGAAAGGTAGCTCCGCCAACTCTTCTACTTCTTACTTCTACTGCCGGAGTAACGTTGCTCAATGCCTTCTTGAAAGTTTCCAATCCACTTTCTTCTACTTTAGCATCTACAATATCGATGGCATCGTAGAAAATCTTGTAAGCAACATTTTTCTTACCACTTAACATTAAGTTGTTTACAAACTTTGTTACAAGCGTGTCACCAAACTTAGGGTCTGGCAAGATGATTATCTTTTTGGCTTTCCTTCTTCTCATAATTAAATGATGTTATTATTTCTTAGGCCTTTTAGTGCCGTACTTTGATCTTCTTTGTGTTCTACCTTCTACACCGGCAGTATCTAATGCTCCACGAACAATGTGATACCTTACACCCGGAAGGTCTTTTACTCTTCCCCCTCTTACCAATACAATCGAGTGCTCCTGCAAATTATGTCCTTCACCCGGAATGTAAGCGTTCACCTCGTTACCGTTAGTAAGCCTTACCCTGGCTACTTTACGCATCGCAGAATTTGGTTTTTTTGGTGTAGTGGTATATACCCTTACACACACCCCTCTACGTTGTGGACATGAGTCCAAAGCAGCCGACTTACTTTTCTTATTTATTTTCAGTCTTCCTTTTCTTACTAATTGCTGTATCGTTGGCATATTCTGTATATTATATTATCCCAATATTCTAAATTTCGGGCTGCAAAAATACGAGAATATTTTTATAATGCAACACCGATTTCGATTTAATTGAAGTTTTTTCACATATCCTTGTTGAAAAAAGAATTGCGCATGAAAATCATGCGCAATTCCAACTGATATAAGGTGTTTTAAATGCTCTCTATCGCACTAACTGGAAGCTTCCTGCGTGTTCGTGTACAAGATCATCAGAACCCGTCGCCTTGATGATATAATAGTACGTACCGTCAGGAGCAGCGTTTCCACCCTTGGTAATTCCATCCCAGCCATCATTGATATTATCGTATTCATAAATTTTTGTTCCCCACCTGTTGTAAATCTCACAAGTAAAGCTTGCAATATTCTCGTAGGTCACATAAAATATATCGTTTACTCCGTTGCCATCAGGTGAGAATACATTAGGTACCAAAATACTTGAAGGGCCACCCACCTGAATAAAGGTATAGATGTAGGTTGAAGCACACCCCTGAGCATCGGTTACGGTTAATGTTACCGTATAGGTACCAAACTCTTCGTAAGTATGCGATGGGTTTACAGCACTACTGGTAGCACCGTCACCAAAGTCCCACAACCAGTTGGTACCACCAGTACTGAAATCAGCGAAATCAACATCAAGGGGAACCTCACCGCTATCAGGAGTTGGCACAAAGAAGGCAACCGGACCGGTTAATGTTAATGTAACCGGAGTTAATGGCCCAACACAATTTCCTAAAGTTTCGCTCACATACCAGGTATAGTTACCAGGCAACAGCGTATCAGCAATACTGATGGATGATCCTGTATGCACTAAATCGGTTCCACCAGCATCTGAATACCAGTTAAATGTTCCTGAGCCCCCTGTAGCATTAAAGGTATATGATTCGCCAGCACAACCGGTTTGATTTCCAACTACCGGAGCAGCAGGAGTAGGCTCAATGGTTACCTCAAATGTTTCTGTACTGGGACAAGGACCCGTTGTGGTATATTCAATGGTATAAGGACCACCAACATTACTTAGAGGTAAGCTAATGACTCCTGTCAATGGATCTACAGTTACGTTTCCACTCGACTCAGAGAACACCCCTCCAGACAGGCCACTAATGCTTGGTGATGGGTTTACATCACTCTCGCAATATACTGCCGCAGGATAGTTGAACGACGCATCGTCCATGGGAAGAATTGTAATGTCGAATGTTTGACTGGCAGGACAAATGCCTGGCGTAGTATAAGTAACAGTATACGGTCCTCCAATAATACTCGATGAAACCGTAATTTCTCCAGTTGCGCCATCAATCACTAGGTCAGGAGATGATGATGCCCATGATCCACCTGTTTCTCCAGTTACAATAGGCAACTGATTTGCATCGTTGGTACAATAGGTTTGTGACGTATAATTGAATGTTGGATCGTCTGTAGCTTCGATGTACACATCAAAAGTGGCAGTTTGAGGACATGGCCCGTTGGTCGTATATTCTACTGTATAAGGGCCACCATCAAAACTTCCGGCTGCATTAATTTCACCAGTGGCGGTATTGATGGAAAGATTACCACTGCTTTCGAAGAAGGTTCCACCCATCATTCCTGTGATATTGGGCAATTGATTTCCTCCATCCTGACAATATATGGTATCGGAATAGGTGAAGCCTGGGTCGTCTTCAGGATTAATGGTAATGTCTACCCAATGCGTATCAGCTACACACCCTGGCAAGGCCGCCACAAAATTTTGCACGGTATAGGTTCCAGGCGTACTGCCCAACAAGTCAATTTCTCCCGTTAAGCTATCCAATATCAAACCATTGGTAGAAGTAAATACTCCTGCAATGCCTGCACTAAAGTTAGGCAATGCAATGGAGTCTCCCTGGCATACTGGAGAATTGTAATTGAATTCAGCATTCATCAAGGTGTCAACTACAATTGTGATGGATGCATAACAAGTATCGTCTATTCCGTTGGTATACAATACATCGTAAGACGTTGTTGTTCCAAGGTTTTCAGTAATCAAGTTAGTGTCAGGGCTTCCTGGAATGTGTGCCCAATCGTAGTAATAGCTGGCACAGTTTACTGCCAATACCTGCACGTTATCAATACCCCAGTGGTCAAAACCATTACCACTACTACCATCTTGCCAGAAACGAATTTGAGTGGCTGGCGACCATGCTCCCGGAGGCAATGTAAAACAGTAGTTGGTCCAAGCGGTGTAATCGCCACAACCATTACATGCTGCATTCAACGAACCTGTACTATTGGGCTCAAAATAAAAAACCGTATTCCAGGTGGTTCCATTATTAATAGACCACTCTAGATAAACTCCTTCATTGGTTAAATCTGGCCCCTCACATGGAGAAGGGTCACCTTGCTCAGCAAAGCGCAACTCAAAACAGATGTCCGCACCACATGATAAATCAAGGGGGTAAGAAATCAACTCACGTGGAGCTGCGGTTGTACTACCCATCCACATGTGGAAGCCATTTGGGCCTGGGCCACAAGGATTGGTAAAATCTGCTGCTGGCGATACCGCCCATCCGTTACCTGGCGTTTGGTTATCGAAATCGGTTACCAGTACTCCAAAAGTACCACCGCTTCCTTGTGCATCTAAATCTACCGTACCACCACAAGAAATGGTATCGGTACTGGGCACAATGTTTACGGAGCATTGTGCATTTGCATAACCAACTGCCCCTAGCGACAAAACAGAAAGGGCTGCCAGTTTCTTTATCTTATTTATAGTATAGAGTAACATTTTCAAAGTTTTAATAATTAGACAAAAGCAGCAACTACTTAGCGCTTACTACTTGTAGGTTTGCCAATTTAAAATCGGTTAATTCGGTTCTGTTTTCCCTGTTCAGGAATTTTGAAAAGATTCTAAGGTTGGTATTCGTATTTACGGAACAAATACCTTCCATCGATTCATTTGGCTTTAGCTCTTGTACCAGATGATACTCATCGCTACCACATGTCTTACAATCGTTGTTGAAATACAACTCCAGGTCCCAAATCAATGTTTTCTTCGTGGCTGTAGTGTTATTAAATTGAAGTAAAACCCATTCCTGATCGAACCCTCTTTCAAGGTCGCAATCGGAATATTTGTATTTAATTTCTACTCCATCCTTTTGTGTTAGCACCTGCCAATCGTCGGATTGAGCAAATGCTCCCGTTGTAAAAAAGGAGAGCAAAAACAGGCTGAATATCGCCTTAACTGTAGAGTTAATGTACTTTTTCATGATGTTGGTTCGTTTGAATTTACCTTATAGACGTACAAATGTACCCAATGGTTGCATGGAGGTGAAAATTTTCTTTAAATAAATGTGATACAAAACTAATACAGAGGAGTTCTGAATTGAATTTTTCCCCATTTTTTAACAGGTTTAGCACTTTGTGTTAAATATTTAACCCTATAGATGAAACAAAAAAAGCACTTCTTTCGAAGTGCTTTTTCTTTGTTTGTTGATGATTATCTTATCAAGGTTACTGAACCTTGTTGCTCAATCAATTTATCGTCGGCACCTATTACTTTAATGATGTAGTAATAAGTTCCGTCTGGTACAATGACTCCTGCTGTCGTTCTACCATCCCAACCTCCTTTGGTTGAATCCCATTCGTACAATACTTCTCCCCAACGGTTCATAATGGTTCCGGTTACTTCTTTCAAGTTAGTACCGAATACTGCAAAAATATCGTTGGTTTGATCGCCATTGGGCGAGAATACATTTGGAATTAGGATGGTTGATTCAGCATCAACATCAATCACTGCTGTGGCAGTAGATACACAACCAAAAGCATCAGTGGCCACAAGTGTTACTGTAAAATTGCCAAAGTCGGTATAAGTGTTGGTTGGATCAGTGGCTGTACTGTTATTGCCATCACCAAAGTCCCATGCATAAGCGGTTGCTCCTGTACTAGTATTGGTAAAGTCTACATCCAATGGAATAAATCCAGTGGTTGGGTTGGCTGTAAATGAAGCTACAGGTCCACCAACATCAATAGTAATGGATTGCACATCGCCACAAAGGCCACCAATGGTATAAGTGATGACATGGCTTCCAGGGCCAGCAGCAGCTGGATCAAATTCACCGGTATTCGGGTCAACACCATTTCCAGACCAGGTACCACCACCATCAACAGCTGTTAAGAACACTGCTGGATCGGTATCACAGAATGGGCCAACTTGCGTAATTGTTGCATCTTGTGTTACTCCAATAGTAATATCGAATGTAGAAGATGCCGGGCATGAACCATTGGTGGTGTAGGTAATGGTATAGGGGCCACCAGGTGTACTGTTGGTTAAATCAACTTCTCCGGTATTGGCATCTACAAACACTACATTGCCTGATCCTTCTGAGAAGGTGCCGCCAGCAGTACCAGTGATGGTAGGTGTTGGGTTGGCATCTGTATTACAATAGTTAGCAGAAGCATAAGTAAATCCAGCATTGTCGTCAGGGTTCACGGTGATGTCTTCTGTTTGTGTATCGCCACACCCTCCAGGAATTGAGTAGGTAATGGTATGTGTACCTGGGCCTGCTGTTGCTGGATCGAATGTTCCAGCATTGGCATCGGTAATTCCATTTCCTGACCAGGTACCTCCTGCATCGGCAGCAGTTAAGTTAACTGCAGCATCAGATTCGCAGAAAGGTCCTGCAGCATCAATTACTGCACTCAATTGGTTGGTAATAGTGATATCGAACGTAGTACTATCAGGGCATGGCCCGTTGGTGACATAAGTAATGGTATATGGTCCACCAATTAAGCTTCCTGCCAAATCAATTTCTCCTGTAACAGGATCTACCACTAAATCGCCAGTGCCTTCACTAAAGGTACCACCAGTCAATCCTGTAATGTTAGGAAATGGGTTGGCATCGGTACTACAATAGGTATTGCTGGCATAATCAAATGTGGGATCATCCATTGGTAAAATCTCAATGGTATCGGTAGCTGAAGCAGCGGCACAACCACCACCAGCAGCAATGTCGTTGGTAATCACATAAATGCCTGGTGTACTTCCTGCAATGTCAATTTCTCCTGTATTCACATCTACAAATGTGAGTCCCGCTGGTGTAGCAGAGAATACACCTGCACTCGATCCCGGAGGGAAAGTAGGCAGTTGATTCACATCATTGTTACAGAACGGAGTACCAGGATAATCGAATGTAGCATCTGGTGCATCAGTAATGGTTATTACAAAAGTACCTGTTTGAGGACATGGGCCATTTGTTGCATACTCCACGGTATAGGTGCCCAATGGTGAAGCATCCAAATCTACCAATCCTGAATTGGTGTCGATAACGAGGTTACCAGTACCTTCACTGAAAGTACCTCCAGCCAATCCTGTAATGGTTGGTGTTGGATCAGTACCTGTTTGACAGTAAGTAGAATTCGAATAGCTGAAAGATGGATCATCATCCGGTAAAATGTCTAATGCTACCGAATCTACATTAGCACAAACGCCACCAGTAGTGTATAATATGTAGTACGAACCTGGTGTACTACCCAATAAATCGATCTCACCAGTATTTTGATCTACAAACACCACATTGCCTGTTCCTTCCGAGAAAGTACCACCCGCAGTACCAGTAACGGTAGGTGTTGGGTTCGGCTCACTTTCGCAGTAGCTGGCTTGTGGGTATGTAAATGTAGGATCGTCTTCTGCTTCAATAGTAATGTCGAATGTGCCTGAAGCAGGACATTGTCCGGTAGTAGTATAAGTAATGGTGTAGGTAGCACCAGGTACACTGGCACTCAAATCAATTTCACCTGTACTGTTGTCGAGGAATACCACATCGCCAGTACCTTCTGAGAAGGTTCCACCAGTTGTACCAGTAATGTTGGCCAACGGGTCGGTATCGCCCTGGCAGTATACCAATTGTGCATAATCAAATGTCGCTACGTCATCAGCTATAATTTCAATGGTTGCTGTAGCATTTGCCTCAGCACAACCACCACCTGCCGGGATGTTGTTAGTAACCGTATAAATTCCCGGAGTACTTCCTGCCAAATCAACTTCACCCGTTCCATTGTTTACAAATACTAAACCTGCTGGAGTAGCAGAGAATGTACCTGCGCTTGAACCTGGAGGGAAAGTTGGAAATGGGTTGGCATCACTTTGACAATAAGGCGATCCAGGGTAGTTAAATGTAGCATCCGGAGCTGTAGTAATGTCAATGGTTACCTGGCTGGTTTGTGGACATGGGCCATTGGTAGTATACGTTACAGTATAGGTACCTACACCGCTGGCATCCAAATCGATGGTACCATCACCACCATTAATCACCAATGCACCAGATCCTGTGAAGGTTCCTCCACCTAAACCAGTAATTGTTGCTACCGGATCAGTACCGGTTAAACAATACGTTCCTTGAGGATAGCTGAATGATGGATCATCATCAGGGTTCACGGTAATGGTAAGTGTCGATGCTTCATCACACGGGTTGTTTCCAACCGTATAAGTTACCATGGCTGATGGTGCCTGACCTGCAGGATCGAACATGTTGCCGGTTACACCAGGTCCGCTCCACGTACCTCCACCCGTTCCGGTAATGAATGTATTTAGATCGATGGCTGCGTCAGATTCACACAAGGCAGCAGGTTGCGACCATGTTGGATCTACATCGGGCTCTACATTAACATTAATGGTAGAATTCTCAGCACATGGTGCATTACCCACTGTATAGGTAATGGCAATGCTACCCGATAATCCAGAAGGATCGAATGTAGTTCCACTTACTCCGGTACCACTCCAGCTACCGCCAGTGGTTCCTGTAATTAATGTACTTAGATCGATCGTACCACCTGTAGCACATACAGGACTTGGGTCGATCCATGTAGGATCAACATCGGGCTCAACATTAATATTGATGGTTGAGTTCTCGGCACATGGTGCATTTCCTACTGTATAGGTTACAGCAATGCTACCCGATAACCCGGAAGGATCGAATGTGTTACCACTTACTCCAGTACCACTCCAGCTGCCACCGGTAGTTCCTGTAATTAAAGTATTTAGGTCAATCGTGCCGCCTGTAGCACATACCGGACTTGGATCGGTCCATGCAGGATCAACATCTGGCTCAACATTAATATTGATGGTTGAGTTCTCGGCACATGGTGCATTTCCTACCGTATAGGTTACGGCAATGCTGCCCGACAATCCAGAAGGGTCGAACGTGTTACCGCTTACACCAGTTCCGCTCCAGGTACCACCGGTTGTTCCGGTAATTAAAGTATTCAAGTTAATGGTACCACCATTTGCACATACAGGGCTTGGATCAGTCCATGTAGGATCAACATCTGGCTCAACAGTGATGTTAATGGTAGAGTTCTCGGCACATGGTGCATTTCCTACCGTATAGGTTACGGCTATGCTGCCCGATAACCCTGTAGGATCGAACGTATTACCGCTTACACCCGTTCCACTCCAGGTACCACCGGTTGTTCCGGTTATTAAGGTGTTTAAGTTGATGGAACCTCCTGTTTCACAAACAGGGCTCGGATCGGTCCAGGCAGGATCAACATCCGGCTCTACCGTAATAGTTTGTGTAGAAGCCTCTGAACATGGAGCATTACCTACTGTATACGTAACACTGATGTTTCCAGAAAGGCCTGAAGGATCAAATGTATTTCCAGAAACTCCGGTTCCACTCCAGGTGCCACCTGTTGTTCCGGTAATGGTAGTATTTAAATTAATGCTACCTGCATTCGCACAAATAGTTCCAGGGGTAGTCCATGAAGGATCAACATCTGGCTCAACAGTGATATTGATGGTTGAGTTTTCGGCACATGGTGCATTTCCTACCGTGTAGGTTACAGCAATGCTACCCGATAACCCTGTAGGATCGAACGTATTACCACTTACGCCTGTTCCACTCCAGGTACCACCGGTTGTTCCGGTTATTAAGGTATTCAAGTTAATAGATCCTCCTGTTTCACAAACAGGGCTTGGGTCGGTCCAGGCCGGATCAACATCTGGTTCTACCGTAATGTTTTGCGTAGAATTTTCAGCACATGGTGCATTACCTACTGTATAGGTAACACTAATGTTTCCTGACAAACCACTCGGATTGAAAGTATTGCCGGTTACTCCAGTTCCACTCCAGGTACCACCTGTTGTTCCGGTGATGGTAGTATTCAAGTTGATGCTACCCGCATTGGCACAAATGGTGCCAGGCGAAGTCCATGATGGATCAACATCTGGCTCTACAGTGATGTTTAAAGTAGAGTTTTCAGCACAAGGCGCAGTACCTACGGTATAAGTTACTGCAATGCTGCCTGAAAGGCCTGAAGGATTAAAGGTGTTTCCTGAAACTCCGGTTCCACTCCAGGTACCTCCTGCCGTTCCAGTGATTAATGTATTTAAGTTGATAGACCCCCCCGTTTCACAAATGGGCGATGGGTTGCTCCATGCTGGATCTACATCTGGTAGTATAGTAATGGAAGCTGTTCCTGAGGCATTACATGCCGAAGGCAATGCGGTACCCACAAAATAACTGACCGTATAAGTTCCCGGTGTACTGGCCGCTACGTTAATGGCTCCAGTAGTACCGTTGAGTGAAAGTCCTGCCGGTGAAGAAGTATATGTTCCACCAGCCGTACCCGTTAAGGTAGGGTTAAGTGTTCCACCAGCTGCCTGACATACAGGAGAAGAATAAGATAAGCTGGTAAATGAATAGGGGTTAGTAATGGTAATGGAATGGGTTGCCGACCCGGCACAGTCACCATTTTGCGCATCCCAATCATAGGTAACATCACACGTTGTTCCTGGTGCTACTGCCGACGGGTCGAATACCGCAGCACCCCAATCGGTGATGACCGGCAATGAGCCTGCACAGGTTGAACTCCAGGTAGCCAGCCCTGATAATGTTGGAGGGGGCGATACCAAAATGGTTTGACACCCTACTGCACCATTCCAGGTGCCTGAAGCCAGCAATGTTCCACTATGACAATCGTATACCTCATAGGTCATGTTAGCACCTGCAGTATTGTTACACAACACTACCTGATGCCCTGGTGTATTGGATGATGGTGATACGTACGATACATATCCCGAGAAATTCGTGTTGGCTCCAATGCTGGTGACCCATGGGTTACCATTAGAGTCTGTTCCTACAGTTCCAAACCCTCCCAGGGATGCACCATCTTCAAAAAACTCCATAGAATTAGTGCCTATGCCATTGGTAGGGAATACCTGCACTACATAACATGGTGTGATCGCCTCGGACGCGTTGAACCCATCCTGATCAGCATAAAAAGCTACAGCAGGATCGTTACAAGCCATGGTTGCAGGTGGTTGGTCAATTTGACCTGTTCCTGAATTGAATACGCCATATTCTACCGGAGGACAAACAATGGCACAGTTAGTAGTAGCCGTAGTAGGTCCGGTTTCTTGAAAGCTAATGTCGGTAGCATTATTGGAGAAGTTGGTCACCATCATCAGGTAAAACTCTCCTGCATTGGTAGGATTAATGAATGCCACTTCCGTTGCAGTGGTAGAATAGCTACAATCTACTGTATTTCCTGCTGTTAAAAGCGCAGTACAAGGGGAGGTTGCATCTACAAAAGGCCCCCAAACGATAAAATCAATGTCTTCGTTGTTGGAGTTGCTGATGGTAATCTCTAATGCACCACCAGTAGCAATCTCCATGTAGTACCATGCCGGGTTGGGCTGGGTAAGTAAGCACCCGTAATCGGGGCCAGCTTCCCCGGTACCTGAATTAGTACCCGCAGGAAAGGTAATGGGGGTTCCTGTACAAAATGGATCGGCCGTTGCACAGGTAGGGCCTTGAGCATAAGCCCCCAATGTAAAGATGCTGCACAGCAAGAGCAGCGATTTAGAAAGCAGCGATGTTTTCATAATCTTAAGTGTAGGAAATTTCATGTTCGGAACAGTTATAAAAAGAGCAACAAGGTTAGCAGGCAACTATTACTTCAACTTATCCATGTATTCTGGATTCACCTGATCTTTGTTGTTTTTTACCCATTCCTTCATTTTTTGTACATATTGCTCCTCTGTCCAGGCGCTGTTGTACTTTGGGAAATCGGCAGGTATTTTATCGCCTTTTACCACTTTGAGAATTTTTTTCTCATAGCTCTTGTATTCGCTTACAGGAGCATTGGCGTTGGGATTGATTTTTGCTACTGGAGTGCTAGTAGCTTTGAGACTTACCTCCTTCTTCGAGGGCGAAGGAGTATTGTCGTTTGTTTGTGCAACAGCAGCTGCACTGATACATACGACAACCACTAAGGTTAGTAAATTTTTGATCATGTCGGTTAGCATTGATTAGTAAAATCACGCAAAAATAGCGATTAATAACATTATTAACAAGATTAACTACTTATTACATCGGATAAACACCTGTTTTTCTCCGACAAATTATTTTTGTGAAGCTGCCTTTGCTTGCATGGCTCGAACAACTTTCCAATAGTTTTCAACCTCAGCTTCAACACCTTCCACTTCCACCTTCATTACATTCGCATTTTTTAAATGCGTTGGCATTGTTTTTCCAGTAACGGGTTTATTAAATGTTAAACTTCCTGGTCGTTGAGCTCCGTTTAACGCACCAACTGTTACATCTTCAATTCCTTCTACCTGCTCCAGTTGGGCAATGAACTGCTGTACTTCTTGCGCTGTGTTTAGCCCTTCAATTTTACATTGAATGACCTTGCTTCCATCTTGTTGTTTCACCACATCGGTTTGCGAGTTGGCAATAATTAAGGTGAGTTCAGATTGGGCATGTGCAAATGCAGCACTTCCTAAAAAGGCAATGGCAAATGCCAGAGAATAAAGACGCAGTCGAATCATGTGTTTTGTTTTCGCAATTTAACCCCATCAAAATTAGTAGGCATGCCTCACAAAAAAAAGTTCAATATTTTACTTGAACTCAGATGTAGACACTTATTTCATCTGGAAAAAACTGCAATTCATCCAATAAAGTCCGACAGTAAGACGAAATTTTTTAGAAAAGGTTGCATGGCCTCGAAAAAAAAATTGCAATAAAATGCCAGAAGAATGGCTTCTCCTTGATTTATAAGGGTTATTGCTGCTGTTGCGATTGTTGCATAAATTGGGCTTTTTGGAAGTATTCGCCCGCTTTTTGCTGGTTTCCAATTGCTGCATACAATTGACCAATGTGCACACACAACCGGTAGTTATTGGGTACCATAGTGAATCCTTTTTCATAATAACTTAAGGCTACAATGGTATCGTACTCGGCAGCATAAAGGTTACCCAGGTTCAAATAGTATTCCGGAGCATCGGGAAACAGGTCAATGGCATCGAGGTTGAGCTTGGTTGCTTCTTGCACCATGCTTCGTTTTACATAAGCCATGCTGAGGTTAGAGTAGGCACGCTTTAAAATACCCGTTACTCGCTCGGGGTGTTGATTGCCAAAAAACACCGCCTTTTGATAATGATACATGGAGCTATCTAACATGCCCAGTTTATCGTAGCTCATGCCAGCATTGAAGTGTCCTTCTACATAGGCAGAGTCTTGTTTTATTGCTGTTAAGAACAACGGTTTTGCCGTTCTATAGTCTTGATCAAATGAGTAAATGATGGTACCCAGGTTGTTGTAGCACGTAGTGTAATTGGGGTAAATCTCCAATGCCCTTCGAAAATGGTACTTGGCTTCTTCCGTCATTTGCTTGCGCAGAGTAATGCTGGGTTCCTTAATGATTAAAGGCGCTACAGTACCAGCCAACAAAGAATGTGCTTTGGTAGAATTTTCAAGGTGTTGAATATCGTGGCGGTAAAGCGACAAGTGGTTTTCCCAATCCATGTTTCGAACAATTACTCTGCCCGAGTATAACAAAAGTAAAATGGTAAGTGCGGCCTTTAGTCCGTTGGGTATTTTCAAGGTTTTCACCTTTTCGTCATCAAAAGGCACTTTAAATGCTTTTAACAAGAACCACCCAACAGCAATACAAAATCCAAGCGTGGGGATATAAGCAAAACGCTCGCCTACAATGCCTACGATTGGCAACGGCAGGTTGGAAAAGCCAAACAGCACACCAGTATATATAATGATGCAATAAGCCAGCACATGTTTCGACTTTAGTTTCATTATGGCATATCCCCACATGGGCAGATGAATGACCACAGATATCCACACCCAAATGTTGTCCCAACCAGCAATGGGCACATAGTTGTATCCATAGTAAAAAGACAAGGGATGTGGCAACACCATTAGCTTGAGGTAATAGGCATAGGTATACAATGCCACGGGAATACGATCTACTAAAGAGCTGCCTTCTACCAGTGGGTTTTCGAAGTAAAGGATCTCCCGCAAATGATCGCCTTTCACCAATCCTTTTTTAATCAAAACGAAGGTGGCAAACACACTGGCAATGGATAGCGTTGCAATGCCTATTTTTTTCCAATTGGTGGTTCGGAAAAAGTACAACGTAAATGGAATGACTCCTAAAAATGCAACTGTTGTTTTCTTCGCCAATGCTGCCAGGAAAATGCAAAACACCCCTAATAACAGGTACATAACCATCTTCGACATCTTTTGCGCATCCATAAAGCGCACATACATTACTATAGCCAACAAACCAAAAAGGAAGAACAAGAGTTCATCCCTACTCTTAATGTTATTGACAATTTCGGTATGTAGTGGATGAGCTAGGAATAGGAAGGTGATGAACAAGGGAAAGATCATGTGAAACTTCCGATCCCTGAATAGTTTTAACAACAGGTAAAAAAGCAAAATGCAAGTAAGGGCATACAGCAATACATTGAAGAAATGGCTGACATGTGGATTAGCACCAAAAAACTGGTATTCTATGGCATACGAAGCCAACACCAATGGCCGGTAGCCATAGCTAGCTTTATTACTTTTAGCATAGTGCGTGGTAAATATTTCACCCAGTCCGGCAAACCCTTTCGCTACCCTGGGGTGATTCGGATGGTCGGGGTTATCGGGGTTAGTTACCGTTACAATCTCGTCGTCGAGGGCATATTCGTTTCCAATAGAGTTGCCGTATAACACAAAAGTTGCTACTAAAATGATCAACGACCATTTGCGAAACACCTTCTTTTCTAACCCTGCAATGTGCGTTCTCGGCATATCTTAATTTATTTCTTACTTTGGGGTGGTAACTGCTCTACGAACATACACAAATAATTGGATGTATTCCAACGAGGAACTGAATAAATTACCCATTTTCTTCATTGTCGGCAAGGGTAGGTCGGGCACTACATTGCTACAAACGATGCTAGATGCTCACCCCAATATGATGGTGCCATGGGAGTCGCGTTTCATCATTCATTTACGCAAGAAATATGCTCGAATAACCCGTTGGGATGAAGCCACAAAACGCACCTTTGCTCAGGCCATTTTCACTGACCCTAAATTGCGTTTCTTTTGGGGCATTGATCAAGCGAAATTTGAACGCGCCTTGATGGAATGCACCATCACTTCGTTCAGTGAAGCGTGCAAATTGGTTTACCTCCATTTTGCTTCTCCTTTTAAAAAGGAGGGCATTCAAATGGTAGGAGATAAAAACCCTGTGAACAGCTTATTTATTGAGGAGTTGCAGTTGTTGTTTCCCGAAGCCAAATTCATTCATTTAATTCGCGATTACCGGGGCAACCTCAACTCGCACTTGCGCACTGCAAAAAACAAAACGTTAGGTGAATTGGCCCTGCGCTGGGTAAACATTAACAACACCATAAAGGCAGCTTTTGCAACCCGCAACAATTACCTCGCTGTATCGTTTGAAACATTGTTACAAGCTCCTGAGCAGGAGCTTCAACGCATTTGCAGTTTCTTACAAATGCCTTATTCCGATGCGATGATCAACTACCACCAGCAAATTGCCCGGGAGTTTGATCAAATCGATCCCAACAACGAGCAGTTGAAGCATCGACTGGCATCAAAGTTTCACGCCAACCTCAAAAAGCCCATCGACCCTGCTACAGCAAACCGGTGGCAACAAAGCTTTGGAGCCGACAACATTGAAACGGCTGAATTTTATTGCAGCGAAAGTGGTAAAGCATTTGGCTACACCCCTACCCTTCCTGGTGCGAAAGGAAGTGGTTTGTCCCGTTTCACCAATGCCTTTCGTTATTGGAAATGGTATTATAAAGTGCGTGTATTTTACAATTGGATGCCCTTTTCTTTTCGGGTGAAACGCATGCAACAATCATTGATCAATGAGTAGTAGCACAAATATCGCTTTTGTGTTGGCCAAAGGCCGGTCGGGCACTACCTTGTTGCAAATGATCTTCAACGCCCACCCCGATATTATTGCCCCCATTGAATCGCCTTTTATTCTTTATTTACAAAGCAGGTACAAGCAGGTTACCCACTGGGATGAAAAACAGGTGGATCGTTTTATTAAAGACATTCATACCGACCGACGATTCAGGCTTTTTTGGAAACCAGATCGAGCACTCCTTAAAGAAAGAATCATGGCATTGGGATCAAAAGCTACTTTTCAGCAAGTTTGTGTTGAGGTAATAAAGATGAGCAATACTGGTAAACAAGATACCAGTACCCTTGTTGTAGATAAGAATCCTGTGTATTCGATTTTCACCCCCGAAATCTACCCCTTATTCCCCCGCTCTAAATACATTCACATGGTACGCGATTATCGTGCGAATGTGGCATCGCATAAAAAAACATTCAAAATTGGTAATGTGGGGTACCTGGCGCACAAATGGTTGGATCATAACCTTTCACTCGAAGCATTCAAAAAGGCGCATCCTAAGCAGGTACTTACCCTTCGTTATGAAGACTTGATTGAAGCCCCTGAATCGACCGTGCGCGAGTTGTGCGCCTTTCTTGAGATCGATTTCCACCCTTCATTGATGGAGCATCACCTGGTGGCTGAAAAGATGAACACCCAAAAACCGGCTTACTTCAGACGCCATCATCACAATGTATTGAACCCCTTGAACCAGGATGCTTTAAAGAAATGGCAAAAAGAGCTTTCTACGGCCGAAGTGGAATTGATTGAACAAATTGCAGGTGAATACGGTGCTTCAAGAGGGTATGACTGTACTACTGAACCTCATCAGCGCCAACACAATTTTAAAGCCAGCATTACTGGATTGCAGTACCGGATGTGGAGAAAGATGGTGCGATGGTTTTACCTCGGGCCATTTTGGATGCGACGTACTTTCTTTGTGGTGGTGAGTAAGTTTTTCGACAAGAAGCACTTAAAGTGACAGTCCATTTCTGATGCGCAAGAAAAGCCATAGCCAACCTGCCATCCAAAACAACATCATGCCTTGCAATACTCTCGGAGCCTTACGTACCAATACTGTTTTTTGTGCGAACAACTGCATGAGTAATGCTGCCAGTACCACTGCACATATTCGATACTTCTTGTAAACAAACTCCGGCCGTATTACATCAAATAGCATGACATAACGTCGTTCATTGCTATTGTTCCAGGCTTGATGGTCGGATGCATCGTTAAAAACGAAAATCTTTCCTTCTTCCCAGCTGCGTTGTTCACCACCCGATTCGAAACCACAGGTAGGCAATGGTGCTGGTACCGACAAGGCTAGATGGCACCTGCAAATGGCATTGGTGTCGCCTTTGTGCATGTGAATTTGTGTGTCGGGTTCAAGGATGCTGATTGAATAGGAAACCAGGTTGGGAATTCCCTCCAACAGCTTTACTGTTTCTGGGCACTCTTTAGCATTCTTCCCTACTTTCCATCCCCAAAACCGAAAAGCAAATGCCTTCCACTTTTTAGGGCCGGAAACCAATTTTTTATTGAAATAAGGTTTGATACGCTCATCGTGCTTTTGCATGAAGGCATCTACCTCCCCTTTTATTACTTCCCAATTGGCCTCTATATTGGGCACCCAATCAAAGTCTTCATTGTTGTAAAACCCTAATCCTTCCTCTTGTTGTCCTCCAATAGAGGAGTACCAGGTTTTTACATTTTTATGGGTTGTTGTTGTACTCATGTGAGCGCATTGCCTACCAAAAGTAAAATTTATTTTACTTTCGAATACTGACACGAATCATTTTAAGGTGAATTGCAACAACCCATCCCTCTTTTTTATTGTGGGGCGCGAGCGCTCAGGAACTACGTTGTTGCAAAGTTTACTGAACAGCCACTCGCACCTGGTAGTGCCCGAAGAGTCGCCTTTCATTAAGTGGTTGTACTCGCGGTATCGACGAGGCTCATTTGATGCTCAGCGTGGAATGGCATTTTACCATGATTTGCTTCGCGAACCGTATTTCTCTACCTGGCACATTGATCGCGAGGCGTTAAAAGCTGCATTGCCAGCCTGCCAATCGTTTTCCGATTGTTGTAAAGCAGTATACCATCAATATGCCATTGAGCAGGGCAAGGCTCCCAAGATGATGGGCGATAAGAACCCGCAATACTCTTTGTTTTGCAAAGAGTTGAGCAGCACTTTTCCCCATGCTAAATTCATTTGGGTAAGCCGCAATCCTTATGCACAAGTTAACTCGATGCTGCGTGTAAATTTTGAGAAAAAGGTGGTGAGTTCGTTGGCTTACCGTTGGAAACGGTATAACCGCACCATTCAGCAATTTGCACAGCAGCACCCAACGCAGGTATTGCACATCAAGCACGAAGATTTGGTGGCCGACACTCCTGCTGTTCTACAGCGGATATGTACATTTCTTGACGTTGATTATGATGCCGGTATGCTGGAAAAAAGAAGCACTACAGTAGCTACCAACCCCCAATTGGTGAAGGAACATCACCAACATTTAACCGCCGATATTACTGCTGGTGTAAACGATGCGTGGCACGATGGACTGAGTGAAAAGGAGGTGAGCATTATCCATGCCATTACGGGCGATTTTGGGCAAACATTGGGCTACAATCCTGAAGGAAAAAAGGCAGGAGTTGGCACCATGCTTTCTTGTGTGTTTGGACTGTTGTATGGCCGTTTGTACTTTCCTTTCTTGAAGTTTATGGATGCCCTGCCACTGGGGTGGCGATTTGCTTTTTTCAAACGATTTATTGCCCCTAATTTCAAATTTTGGCAGGAGGCCAAAGCCCGGCAACAGAAGTAGCGGTTCTATTTGCTTTTCTTTTGTGCTTCAAGGTATTCATCCAACCGTCCCGTTTCGGCCAATTGCACCAGGTTAAAGTCTTTCTTAGAAAGTTTCCACGATTTCCAAATGGGAGGGTTGAAGGTAAACAGGTCGAGGAAGGCGTATAGGGGCGCTGTTTTAAAACAGTAGTGCGGTGGCACCCAACGGTATCCCACACCTATTGAGTCGGTCGTATTTCTCACTGCATGCCAATAATAAGGCGGGTTAAAAAGCACATCACCTTCTTTTAAGTGTGCCCTGTAAGTGTCTACATATTTAAACAGGGTATATGGTGTTTCATAGTTGGGGTTAAAGGGATCAAACGCTCCTGCTTCGGTTTTAAAGGGGGCACTTCGGTACAGGTTACGTGCCGGCTCTGGATCTACCACAATGGTATAATGTACCGGGTGAATCATCCATTCTTTTTCGCCGTGTGCTTGCACAAAAAGATTGTTGCTAAAGGCATTATGTATGGGGGTATGCCCTCCTTTGCCACCAATAAATACCTGGAAGGCTTCGGCAAAGCTCCAACTGTGACGGTGCGAGCGCAACCAGCCAATATCAAAATCTTTCAGGTGTTCGGGATGACGCACCAACAAAGGGTAAAAGCGATAATATTTAGAGCCACCACCTCGTATATCGTCAATCACATCGGCCAGGGTAAGTTGCTCATAAGGGTTTTCAATCGATTCGTTGTCTACCATTACTATTTCATCGTCGCCATGCAACGCTTTGAAATAATCGAGGCTCCATTCTTTGCAACAGGCCCATTCTTTGGCGGCACCATCTAAAATTACCGGAATGCCTTTTCGCACGTACTTGCGCTTAAAAGTTTTAAGGTCGATGTCTTTTACCCGATCGATGTCGATAATTCTTCCTTCGCCTTTTGCTTTAAGGGTATGGTGAATTTTTTGGTAAAACTTACGTCGGCTTTTTTCATGCATTTTAAACGAGCGCGGGCGCCCCAGGAAGTGGTCCATGAATTGGTAGTAGCCATACTGCAGCCGTTGACCAAATGAAAATACCTTGCGATAACTCATCGTTTCAAAGTAAGGGAATTTATTGCAAGGAAAAAATGATTTTACTTATACCGTTTTGTAGCGCGAATGCTTTTTGTCGGCTTCTGCTTTCAAAAAGTCGTCGAGGCGATCGGTTTGTGCCAACTGAATGAGGTTGATGTCGGTTTTGGCCAAACGCATGGCTTTCCATAGGGAAGGGTTAACCGCACAAAGGTCGAGGAAAAAATACAGGGGCGACATGCGATAGCAATGCAACGGTGGTAACCAACGGTATCCTACTCCAATAGAATCTGTGGGGTTGCTCACGGCATGCCACCAGTAGGGTGGATTGTAAAACACATCTCCCGGTTTTAGATGCACAGTCATGCCATTGATGTATTTGTACAAGGGGTGCTTTTCGTACGTAGGGTTAAAGGGGTCGAATACCCCACCGTTGCGGTAAGAGGCGTTACGATAAATGTTATTCGCTGGATCGGGGTCGAGCACCATGCTATAGTAAGGCGGATACAGCACCCATTTCTTTTCCCCATACACCTGTGTAAAGATGTTGCAACTGAAGGCATTGTGCAGTGGCGTTGCAGTTCCAGCTCCGCCAATGAATACCTGGAAATTTTCGCCATAGGTCATCTTGTGGCGACTTTTCAAGATCCATTCGTAATCGAAATCCTTGATGTGTTCGGGGTGGCGTTGTAACAGGGGGTAAAATCGGTAGTACTTCCCTTTACCTTCTCGAATGCCATCCAGCACTTCTGCCAATTTTAGTTTCTCGTATTCGCTTTCAATGGCTTCATGGTCTACCAACAGTATTTCTTCTTCGCCATAAAGTTCTTTGAAGTAGTCGAGGCTCCAGTTTTTAACGCAAGCCCAATCGTTTGCCGCCCCTTCCAGCACCACTGGCAACCCTTTGTTGATGTATTCACGTTTGAATTCGTCAATGCTCAAGTCTTTTCTCCGATCAATGGGCACAAGCTTGCCTTCTTCTCCTTTTTCTTTGAGCCGTTGGTGCAAATTTGCATACAACTTACGCCTCGATTTGTAGTGCCATCGGAACACACGTTCGCGGGTAAAAAAATGATCCATGAATTGATAGTACCCGTATTGGAGTCGTTCAGAAGTTTTAAAGATCTTTTTGATTTCCATGGACTCGCTTTTACCCGGTCGCTAATGACTTTGAGTCTTTGTCTTTCAGGTACTCTTCTAACCTGCCGTATTCGGCCAGGTGAATAAGGTTAATGTCTTTCTTGTACAGTTTGTATGCCTTCCAAATGGGTGGATTTTTAGCACACATGTCTAAAAACGAGTACAAGAACGATGTTTTGTACGCATACATGGGTGGCAGCCACCGGTAACCTACCCCTATAGAGTCGCCTACATTTTTAACGGCATGCCAGTAAAACGGGGGATTCCACAACACATCACCAGGACGCAAATGCACTGAAAAACCATCGATGTATTTATACAAGGTATAGGGGGTTTCGAAGTTGGGGTTAAAAGGATCAAATGGTCCTTCTTCCGTTTTGTAAGGAGCACCGCGGTATACATTGCGTACAGGGTCGGGATCGATAACCGAGCTGTAGTAATGTGAGTACAGCACCCACTGTTTTTCTCCATGTACTTGCGTAAATAGGTTGCACTGATTGGCGTTGTGTAGCGGAGTAACAGTGCCGTCGCCACCAATAAATACCTGGAAGGCTTCAAACCATGTCATAGGATTGCGTCGTTCCAACAACCACTTGTAGTCGAAGTCAAGCAAGTGTTCAGGGTGACGCTCCAGCAAAGGGTAGAAACGGTAGTACTTGCCATTGCCTTCGCGAATGCCATCAATCACATCGGCCAACGTCAACTTCTCGTAAGCATTTTCCATGTACTCCTGATCCACCATCACAATTTCATCGTCGCCATGCAGGTCTTTGAAATATTGAAGTGACCAGTTTTTTACGCATGGCCAATCTTTTGCAGCTCCTTCCAGTACCACTGGCACACCATAGCGCATATAGGTTTGCTTGAATTCCTTCAGGCTTAAATCTTTCCTTCGCTCAATGGGCACAATGCCTCCCTCTCCACTATCTTTTAACGTTTTGTGCAGCCGTTTGTAAAATTTCCTACGCCCTTTTTCGTGCATTTTAAACGAACGCGGACGGCCCAAGAAGTGGTCCATAAACTGGTAGTAGCCGTATTGAAACCGCTGGCCAAATTTTATGTTTTTTCGAAAAGTTTGCATGTAACGCTTAGCAATCAATGTAAAGATAACGATTTTTGGATTGGTATTTCGCGAATTACATCGTTTCTCAAAACCACCACGCTATCGTGCTGAATGTAAGTCTGTTTGAAATAAACCTTGACTAAAATCACCTTTTCCTGCCCCTCGTACTTGCTGTTTTTCATACAGTTATAAATGTGGTGGGGTGCTTTTAGGTGGGTATACCACGAAGGATGTAAGCGTTCATTGCGGTGCTGAAAGAATGTTTGGATGAATTCGTCAAAGGCAATTGCCTTCTGTGCTTCCCATTTATTTTTGCCTTCCTTCATGGCCAGGGCCGGAATACCTTCACTACCTACTGTTACAATTTGTTGCGCCAATACATGATGAAAGGTGTATCCAAAGCCCGAAACTCGCAGCAGCTTTTCGTTGAGCAGGTAACCAAAGTCGTCGTAATGAAAGAGCTGATGGTAAGGGTTAAAATCGTTTTTTTCGAACTGATATACGGTACCACTCTCCCCTACTACTTCATAAGAGTAAAACTGATTGAACCTTGTTTCATGCCATCCTATACGAAAGGGCTGTAGCCAAACAAACGACAGCGCAATGATTGCTAACGACCATTTAAAATGGGCACGGTGAAACAGCACCACTCCTTTTTTCGACAACCGATACACCACAACCACCAAAAGCAGATCAACTGCCATCCACTTCCAAAACAGCATGCTTCCATTGATGAAAATGATGAGGTGCATGAAAGTAAACCCCAACAATAATAACACGGTGAGCCTTCGCTTAAAAAGCAATAAAATGGCGCCTACTTCCAGCAAGAGTGTAAGCACCTGCAATACGGTACCCCATTGTTTGGTAAAGTTGATCAGCCCAGGAGACACTTTCCATCCGCGCTCTACCGCATTGATGGGCAGGTTGTGTAACTCGTTGTACAGTGCCCATTCGTAGCCGTGCGGGCTTACAAGCAATTTGGCTACTCCGGTGGCAAAGTAATTGCCGGCCACCAGGCACAACAGCATAAAGATGAAGTGCAGGCTGTTTAACTGGTATTTCACCTTCACCCACAAAAAAGCAGTAAATAAAATGAGCACATCAAACAGCATGCGTTTATCGTAGAGGGGGAAACCACCAATGGGGTAATTGAATTGTGACCGATACAACAGCGCCACCATTAAAAACAGAGGAACAAATACCGGGTGAACATACATCAGCACCAACAGGATGAGGAGCAACAACCGATCGACATAAAACCCCTGGTCGAGGTAATGATTGTAATCGTAAGTGGTTAACTCCCACGCAAGCATTAGTGCAGGTATTAGCACCAGTAGCCTTACCCAATGGCGATGCTCAAACGTGTGCCAGGCCATGGTGCGATACGATTTCAGCAAGGGCACTACCAACACCAGAAAGCCACCGATGAACAAGGGGTTTTTAAAACTTCCAACGGTGATGGAAAATGTGTGATAAGGGTGGTTGGAAAGGGCACCCCAGTTGAGCCCCAGCTTACTGGCCAATATTCCTTGCAGTTTTTCAAACGTTCCTAAAAACCCCCAATAAAAACAAGTAAAATAGCAAAAGTGCAATACCATAAACACCACCATGAGCAACAGTGCTCCTCGTGCCATGGGGTGAATTTTTAATCGGTGATGCGATGATTTCATGATGTGGTTAGGTGATGCATGACTTCATAACAAGGTTAGGTAATGCTATGATTTCATGATGGGGTTAGGTGATGTGGTGATTTCATAATAAGGCTAGGTGATGCCATGATTTCATAATGGGGTTAGGTGATGCATGATTTTATAATAAGGTTAGGTGATGTGGTGGTTTCATAATAAGGTTAGGTGATGCCATGATTTCATAATGGGGTTAGGTGATGCATGATTTTATAATAAGGTTAGGTGATGCGGTGGTTTCATTATGGGGTTAGGTGATGCATGATTTTATGATAAGGTTAAGTGATACCATGATTTCATAATGGGGTTTGCCAGGTTAAGGCATCCAATACCTCAACATTACCATTTTCGGTGTATATTTTTTTCAAGGTGATCTTAAATGTTTTCACTTGTTCTTGTCGAAAATAAGGTGATTTAGCACTGTTATTGAAATGCCTTGGAGGTGCCATTTTGTTGAGTACAGTGCCTTCCATTTGTTGGTTGCGGTGTTGGAAATAGGTTTGAAGAAATTGCACAAAAGCAGCTTCTTTTTCGGGGATGGCCCTGTTTACCCCCACCTTCTTTTCATACGCCAATGCCTGTGTGGCGTCTATTTGCTCCAGTTCTTGTACCAATTGATAGTTAAAGGTATAAGCCAAACCTGATATTTTAAGCAAGGGAGCATCAAATAAAAAGTGTAGCTTTTCGGTTTGAAATAGCATGTCGAACGGTGCCATGTTGTTTCGTTCCATGGTATACCATTGGCCGCTTTCCCCTTCAACGGTATATTCCATAATGTACTGCATGCGTGTACCAAACCACGATAACCTGTGTGGATGGAAATAAAGCCAGGAAAATAAAATGATGCACAGTGAAATAAGCCACTGCCTTTTGGAAAACAGTTCGCTGATGAGTGCCGTTGGCAATTTATAAATCAACCACAGCAAGAGCAGGTCTACTGCCATCCACTTCCAAAAAAAGATACCACTGAGGGTATATATCCCCACATGCAGTAATACATAACCCAGCAGCAGGTAAAGCGCCACACGTCGTCGGTAAAAGATAAAGACAGACCCCAACTCCACCAGCATCAGCCCCACCAACATGGGTACCCTCCATTGGCGCACCAATTGCACCAGTCCATCTATGGTACTTTGATCCCACGACAACAGCCAACCTTTTAACTGCGCATTCACCACCATGGTTTCAAGCTCTTGAGCAAACACCCATTCGTAACCGTGTGGGCTTACCAACAGCTTGCCCACTCCGGGAATGAAGTAATTCGATGCTACCAGGCATACCAGCAATGCCACCAAATGCATGGTTTTAATGTTAAAAATGATGCGTACTACCACAAAAACATAAAACAACACCAGCAGGTCGAACAACAAGCTCTTATCTACAGTGGTTACCCCAAAGGGAAGCGGGTAGGCAAATTGCGACCACAGCAGGTAAGCCATAAACAAAAAGGGAGCGATGAATGCAGGATGCCACCACAGCAATACGAAGAATGCCAATAGCAACAACCGATCGAAGTAATGTGCCTCGTTCACGTAGTAATTCAACTGATAGGTGGTAAGGTCCCACACCAATACCAATGCTACTACCATGATGAATATCCGCAAGTAGCGATGATGATTGATGGTAGTCCACCCATTGCGACGGTAAAAGAAAAACAATGGGACACACAGCACCACAAACCCCAACACGTATATGGGATGCGACAAAGCTCCCACCAGCATTACGGGCGAGTGGTAAGGCACTTCTTGCAGCACCGACCAATCGGCATCGAATTGTTGTAACACAAACCGGTGCAGTTGGTCAAAGAAAGTGGGAAACCCTTCGTAAGCAATTTTAGTGATGATGGTGTGCAACACAGCATAGGCGAACAACATAATGATGTAGGGAACCAATGCCTTTAATGTGTCGCTTTTCACAGACATATGTTGAAGTTATCAAGGCAACCGCTGATCCACCTCTTGTTGGATGGCAGGCGGCAAACCTGAGTACAAGTGCTCAATTTCGTGCGGAGTAACGTCGCTAAAATCGAAGTCGTTCCAGCTTACTTCTGAATGATCTTTGCTGATCTTCATCACTGCTTCACGAATTTTTTGGCCTTTGTTAAAAAAGCGGTCCCGGGTAAGCACATACAACTGACGTTCGCTGTCTTCATTTTGTACCAGTTCGTAGCCCATTTGTTGGTTGTAACTCACCTGTTGTGTATTGCTTTTTTGCACCTCAGCAAAGGTTTTTTCAAACCCAAAAGCATTGAAAGTAACATCGGCCATGCATACCGACGCGATGACCGGCACAAAGGAGTTCCAATAATTTTCATCCCAAATAAAGATACCTCCTTCTGATGTTTTGGCCTTGTAATCTACCTTCTTCCCATTGATCATTCCTATTTGCTTGTTGTTGTATTCAATGATGAAGTAATAGTGATGAATGTTATAAATAGAATCGAACCATGCCTGCTGCATCTCGGGGGTAATGATCTCTTGAAAGAACATGTGCTCACGAATGGCATCTGTATTTCGTTTTACCCGCACCATCTCTATATGCTCCTGCTTCAACCGCCGTAAAACGATGCCATACTTTCGAATGATCATAAGTGTTTTTCTTTAATGGAATAAGTAGGCTTATTGTTCAACACAGTATATATTTTACCAAGGTATTGGCCAATAACACCAAAACAAATCAGCATTAAACTGGTAGAAAACATGATGGCAACAATCAGCGAAGTATACCCTTGTACGGGAGTACCCCAAATCATTTTTTTGGCAATAAAATATACCCCAACAGCAAAGGTAACCAGCGACATCAACAGCCCGCCATAGGTCATAATTTTAAGGGGCACCGAAGAATAAAACACGGCCAGGTTTATGCCCATCAAAAACAGTTTGATGCCCGAATAACCCGATTGCCCTTTTGCACGTGGTAAGAATTTCACTTTGATGATCGCAATGTGTTCGGTGTACCAGTGCAACATCTCATCAATAAAAATAAAGTGTTGCCGGTGCTCGCATACTTTCTCTACCACTTCGCGCTGAATAAGTCGAAATGAAGAGCCTTCACCCAATGCTTCATCGAAATTTTTAGTGCCAAACTTCCATATTTTACTTCCTGCCTTTCGATAGCCTTTTTTATGGGTGTAGTCTTTAGAAATGGCATATACAATATCTACATCTTCTCCCCGCATTTTTTCCAACAGTTGCGGAATGTCTTCAGGCTGGTGTTGAAGGTCATCATCGATGGTAAGAATTAAATTGCCTTTGGCATGACGGAATCCACAGAGGGTGGCATTGTGTTGTCCATAGTTTTTGGCCAACCGAATGAGCTTTACTTTTTGGTGTTGCTCTTTCACTTGCTTCAACACCTTCCAACTGCCGTCGCTCGAATAGTCTTCTACAAAAATCAGTTCGTACAACAAGCCTTCACCGGTGAGTACATCGGTTAGGCGTTGCGCCAATTCGTTCAACGATTGCTCGCTGTTAAATACAGGAATCACTACCGATATATCAAGTTGATCGCTCATTGCCCTGCTGTAAGTCCTCCATCCATCACAATGCTGGTACCAGTAATCCATTTGGAAGCATCGGAAAGTAAAAACAAGGTGGTATTAGCCACATCTTCGGGTTCACCAAAACCGAGCGGGTAACCCTCTCCATGCTTGTCCATCATTTCTTTGGTCACTGCCTTTTCGGCATCGTCGAACAAAGGAGTTTTAACCATGGCCGCACTGATGACGTTGGATCGTATTTTTTGTGGCGCATATTCCAGCGCAATGGTTTTGCTGTAGGTATTCAATGCCGCTTTGCTGCCTGAGTACAACGCCCCTCCCTTATGGGGGAATTGGCTGGAAATCGACGACATGAAAACAATAGAGGCTCCTTTGGCCACTTTCTTTTTCTTGAACAGCTTGCTGGTAAGCAGTACCGGCCCCAGGTAGTTGATACCAAACATTTCGTCGACCTGTTTTTTACCAATGAATTTCACCGGAAAAGGGCGTACAATGCCTGCGCTATGTACAATGCCATCCACCTGTTCTATAGCAGCTACCAGGGCATCTATTTGCGATTCGTTAGTAAGGTCGGCTACTATTTTATGGTGGTTACCGCTCATCATGCCCAACGTACGGTTCAGCTCTTCTTCTCTGCGGGCAGAGATGATGACAGTAGCTCCTGCTTCGGCCAGGGTAATGGCCGTTTGTCGCCCTATGCCTGAAGAGCCTCCGGTAACTAAGATGTTTTTTTTGTGCAGCGAGAAAGGGTTCATGTTTTATACCTCTATAACAGGCAGGCAAACAATGGGGGCTGTTTCTATCGACACTGCTCCCCACGACAGTCCTACGCCAAAGCCTGAAAGGAGTAAAGATAATGGTTTTGAGGAAACTTCATCACTCAATTCTGAAACGATGGTCAACGGAATGGAGGCCGAACTGGTATTGCCATATTTGGCAATGGAATAAGGCACTTTCTCAGGCTCAAATTTGAGCTTCTTCCGAATGGTTTCATTCATCAACTTATTGGCCTGATGCATCAAGAAGTAATCATAATGTTCGGTATTGGTATTCGCAAATTCATACAATTCGCGAATGGATGGGTGTACCTGAGTGATGGAGAAATTAAACACATCTACACCGTCGAGGGCCAGGTTGAGGTTGCACCGCTCAATGCCATCAGCAATTTGTTTGACTTCAAACGATTGTTCCGATACCAGGTTGCGGATGCCTCCATCAGGAATAATGATGGCTTCATACCCCGAGCCATCGCTCTTGAGGTTAAAGTGCATCGGAGGGGCATCAGCATCCAATTCAATGGCCGATACTGTGCCGGCATCACCAAACAGCGGGTAAGTGCTTTTATCGTCGGGCGAGCAAGTGGCCGAAGAGATATCGCCCATCATCAACAAGCCTTTTTTTAAACCGGTGGTAGCCATCATGCTACCAATCACTGAAAGCCCGTATACATAACCCGAACACCCAAGGCCAATATCGAATGCCAGGCAACTCTTAGAAAGCCCCAGCCGGTCTTGCAATATAATGGAGGTTGCAGGCAAATAATAGTCGCGCGATTGAGAAAGGAAGATGAGGATTTGAATGTCTTCTTTTTGCCATTCAAGCTTTTCCAGCAATTGCTCTGCCGCTTCAAAACAAAGGTCGGAAGTGGCCATGCCTTTTGGTGCTACACGCCTTTTTTCAACGCCAGTGGTTTTCACCAGCATACGACGTTCTTTCTCTGTTAGTTTTTCGTAATCCCAATTCGACACTTCCTGCTGCGGTACTGCAGCAGCAATGCCTTTAATGCGTATGTTGGGAATCGAAAAGCAAGCCATTATGCCACCCTTGTTTTTACAATGTTAAAGATGTCTTCTACCGTACTGGCCGCACGCAAATCGTCGCCATTTAAGGTTACATCGTATTCTGTATCAATGAGTGCAATAATGATGAGGGCATGCATGGAACTCCATTCATCCAAATCCCTAAAACTGGTTTCCGGCTTCAATGTACCGGGCTCCAACTCATCAAATTCTTCTTCCAGTTTTTCGATAAACTCCTCAATGTTCATTCGTACTGTTTTATAGTGTTATTATTGTTCCCGACCACGAGTAGCCGATGCCAAATCCAGCCAGCAAAATACGGTCTCCTTTTTTGGCTTTCCCCACGCGCATGGCCTCTTGCAAAGCAATGGGAATGGTTGCCGAAACCGTATTGCCGGTATCTTCCATGTAAAGAAAAAACTTTTCTTCGGCAATCTTTAATTTCTTTCTTAAAATGTTGAGCAAGTAGCCGTTGGCCTGATGAAAAATGAACAGGTCGATGTCTTCTTTCGTCAAATTGGCCTTTTCCAAAATTTCATTTACCAATGGAGGAACAATCTTGATGGCAAACACAAAAATATCCACCCCATTCATGTACATCTTTCCCCACTTCATGCCGTCTGCCGACTCGTATTGGGTCAACCATTCTTTGGTCATGGGTTCACGTGCCCCCGAGTAATTCACAATAAGTTTTTCGAAACCACTGCCATCGGTTCCAAACACAAAATCGCCAATATTGGCTCCGTCTTCACTTCTTCCAATTAATGTCGCTGCTCCCGCATCGCCAAACAACATCCGCAATTCATGGTCTTCCGGATGAATCACTTTGGAAGGCACATCAGAGGTGATAAGCAATACATTTTTTGCCAGCCCTGTTTCAACCATGGCTTTGGCCAGGCTTAGTCCATACACAAATCCGGTGCACCCCATAGGAATGTCCATGGCCCCACAGGTTTTGGGCAGCCCAATGCGATTTTGCAATACACATGCTGTAGTAGGTGCTTTATAGTCGAGCCCTTCGGTGCAAAAAAACAAGAAGTCGATGTCTTCTTTTGCTACCGGATGTTCCTCAAAAAAACGCTCGGCAGCGCTGTACCCTACATCCGATCCTATTTCGAGTGGTGCCGAAATACGACGTGTTTTAATGCCCGTACGTTGATAGATGGTATCCTCTTCCAGCTCGGGAAAAATTTCGCACAGCTGCGTGTTGGTAAGCTGTTGCTCGGGCAGGTAAATACTAATGGCTTTGATGCAAGCGTTCATTCACGACACATTGATGTGCTGAAAGTACAAAAATTAAGCGATGTAAGACGTCAGTAGGAAGACAGAACAGCTTATCGAGCAATCAATTTCCCCGATTCAACTATCCCATTTTCCGTTCGCAATTGGTACAAGTAGATGCCACTTTGCCATTGTTCGCGCTGTATGGTTAACCGCGTGGTTTGAATGTTGTTGGCCTCATATACTTTTCTTCCCGCTACATCGGTCAATACAAACGATACTTGTTGCCCCAATAAAGTGGCAGGCACTTCCAGCACCATGGCTTCTTCAAACGGATTGGGATATACATTGATTTGATAGGTATTGCTCAAATCGTTTTGCGCCACTGTAAGTCCTTCGATGATGGTTACCGTTTGGTTCACCGATACGTTGGTGAATGTTTCTACGGTGCCTCCCGGCCAGGTTACTTCCATGGTATCTATTAAAGTATGTCCGCCCAATCCAAAATGGGCAATGGGGCTATCGCTCGACAGGTGACTCGAACCCGCATTAATTTCTCGAATCAAGCTGCGTGTGCCGATTACAATGCGCACCCTCGAACCGATGCCGTTGAAGTTGCTAAGCGTACCTTGTAGCTTTACTTTAAACCAGTTGTTGCTGTTCACCTCATCATTGCGGTAAAGTTGCACCTTGGGGTTTTCGTTGATGCCGTACCCTGGGTAATGTACTTGATTGATGACCACCAGGTCCATGTCTCCGTCGTTGTCGAAATCAAACATCACCGATCCTCGACCCCGCTGCGGATCGTCTAAGCCAGTCATGGCTGAAACGTCGTTGAAGGTGCCATTCCCGTTGTTGCGAAACATGGTGTTTTTATTCAAGAAGGTATCTACCTGATCATGCATGGTAATCATGGGGTTGAGGGAGCCATTGCACACAAATAAGTCGAGGTAGGTATCGTGATCAAAATCGAAAAAGTTGGCTCCCCAACCTACCGAAGCTTTATGCACTGGAATTTCCCAACCCGAATCGATGGTGCCACTACTTATCGTAGTGTTTTCAAAGGTGCCATCACCATTGTTTTTATACATGATGTTGGTATCTAAGTCGGTGACGTAATAATCCAACCAGCCATCTTCATTGTAATCGCCTACTGCAATACCCATGGCATTAATTTTAGCATCGGTGAGCGAAGGAATGCTGATGTCGGCAAAGGTATCGGCAGGAAATTCGTTTTGATACAACGCATTAGGGCGCGTTTGCTTGCCAAAGTCGTTCGCCACATAAATGTCTAAGTCGTTGTCGAGATCAAAGTCGGTGAATACGGTGGCCCAACCGCAGCCAGAGTCTACTACTGCCGTTTGCACTGCCACATCGGTAAAGGTACCGTCGCCATTGTTTTTGTACAAAAAGCTGGGAGATCCGGGCCTAACGTTACCAATGCCAGCAGTAGTGGCAGAATCAAGAATATCGTATACGGGCACCCCTAAAAAGTTCAACACATAAATATCGAGCAACCCGTCGTTGTTGTAATCGCCAAAAGCGGCAGAAGTGCTGAAAGAGGTATCGTTGGCCGTGAGTGAGGCTACCGATACATCGGTAAAAGTACCATCGCCATTGTTTTTATACAATAGGTTGGGCGCCCAGGCATTTAAGTCGTGTGCCCAGCAGCGGGTGGTGAGGTATAAATCGGTATACCCATCGTTATCGAAGTCGCCCGCAATGGCCCCCATGGTAAGTACCGAATCGGTTTGTTCCATGTTGGCCGAAGCAATGACATCGGTAAAGGTACCGTCGCCATTGTTGTGGTAAAGTGCATCGGGGTTGACCCCACCTACTACATACAAATCTTCCCAACCGTCGTTGTTGTAATCGATAACCGCAGCACCGCCACCAAAGTGGAAATCGCCAAAATCGAATACCGAATTGATCCCACAGGAAATGGAAACTTCTGTGAATGATTGCGCCTGGGCATAGCTTACACCTATAGCAGCAATGAAAAGTAGCATCGTTCTTTTCATGGTAGAGAGCCTTTTTTTGAGTTTTTATATAGACGAAACAACTTGTGGTTAAGTTGCCTCATTTCGGGTGAAAAATTAGTGTATTTTGATTAATTTTGCAAGATGACCTACCTCGAAGAACTCAATGAAGCGCAGCGCAAGGCCGTAGAACATGTTGAAGGCGCTATGATGGTAATTGCCGGAGCGGGTTCCGGAAAAACAAGGGTGCTCACCTACCGCATCGTGCATCTTATTAATTTAGGGGTAGATCCGTTTAACATCCTGGCCCTTACTTTTACCAACAAGGCAGCACGTGAAATGAAAGAGCGGATGGAAAAGATCCTGGGCAGCTCGGAAGCGCGCAATGTATGGATGGGCACCTTCCACTCTATTTTTGCGCGTATTTTGCGTATTGAATCCGAAAAAATTGGCTACCCTTCCGATTTTACCATCTACGATACTGCCGACTCTAAAAGCTTGTTGAAAGACATTGTAAAGGAAATGGGGTTGGATGAAAAAGTGTACAAGCCAGGGTTGGTATACAATCGCATCTCTTCTGCCAAAAACAACCTGGTATCGCCACAAGCTTATATGAACGACACCAACCTGGTGGCCGACGACCGCATGAGTGGCAAGCCCCGCCTGGGAGAAATTTACAAGGTATACCAACGCAGGTGCTTCAAGGCCGGTGCCATGGATTTCGACGACTTGCTGTTCAATACAAACATTTTATTGCGCGACCACACAGATGTGTTGCACAAATACCAGCATAAGTTCAAGTTCATTTTAGTGGATGAGTACCAGGATACCAACTACTCGCAATATTTAATTGTAAAGAAACTGGCGGCACTCAACGAAAACCTTTGTGTAGTGGGCGACGATGCACAAAGCATCTACGCATTTCGGGGCGCTAACATCCAAAACATCCTCAACTTTAAGCGCGACTATCCCGATTACGGATTGTATAAGCTGGAGCAAAATTACCGCTCTACGAAAACCATTGTGAATGCTGCCAACAGCATTATTGCTCAAAACAAAGACCAGATTCAGAAAGAGGTTTGGACCGACAATGAAGAAGGTGAAAAGATAAGAATACACCGTACTGTTTCCGACAATGCGGAAGGTAAAACCGTGGCACAGTCGATCTTTGAAACCAAGATGACCCAGCAGGCGTTCAACAAGGATTTCGCCATCCTTTACCGCACCAACGCCCAATCGAGAGCGATGGAAGAAGCCTTGCGCAAGCTCGACATCAAGTATCGCATCTATGGTGGATTGTCGTTTTACCAGCGTAAAGAAATCAAAGACATGTTAGCCTATTTCAGGCTTACGGTTAATCATAACGACGAAGAAGCGTTGAAAAGGGTGATCAACTACCCGGCACGAGGCATTGGCAAAACCAGCATGGAACGCATTGTTGTAGCTGCCAATCAGCAAGATGTTTCCCTGTGGACTGTCATCGAACAGCTCAACGACTTTAACATCAAAATCAACAGCGGCACCCGCACCAAAATCACTGAGTTTGTAGGCATGATTAAAAGCTTCAACACCATGCTGCAAAATAAAGGTGCCTATGAATTAGGCCACCACATTGCTTCCTCTTCGGGTGTGCTAAAAGAGCTGTATGCCGACAAGTCGGTAGAAGGGGTAAGCCGTTACGAAAACATCCAGGAGTTGTTGAATGGGATGAAAGAATTTTCGGAAAACGTTCCTGAAGGGCAAACCGGGCCAAGAGGTTTGGGCGAGTTTTTGCAGGATGTGGCCTTGCTCACCGATGCCGATTCGGAAGATGAGGACGACAATGATCGCGTATCGTTAATGACCATTCATGCTGCCAAAGGATTGGAGTTTCCCTATGTATATGTAGTAGGCATGGAAGAAAACTTATTCCCTTCGCAGTTGTCGTTGAACTCGCGCAACGAATTGGAAGAAGAACGTCGTTTGTTTTATGTAGCCCTTACCCGTGCCGAAAAGAAAACCACTTTATCGTATGCCGAAAACCGATACCGTTGGGGCAACCTTATCAGTTGTGAACCCAGTCGGTTTATCGAAGAAATAGATGCTAAGTACATCGAAATGCCTGCCGACAGTGGCCTGTTTAGCGGCTACGAACAAGAGTCGAGCTATACTACCACCAAAAAAACCGGCTTTAGCAACCCTGCCACTACCCGACGTCGATTGATTAAACCCAATCAGCAAGGAGGCAATAATTTTGCAGGAGATGATGTTAGTAAGATACAGGTGGGCATGCAGGTAGAGCACCAGCGTTTTGGCAAAGGAAAAGTACTGCATTTGGAAGACCAAAAAGCAACGGTTCAATTTCAAACTGTTGGTGAAAAGCAACTGCTGTTGAAGTTTGCCAAACTCAAAATTCTCGGTTAATTGATAACCTTGTTTTTTGTTTGCGCTTCACAACAAAATGTTTAATTTTGAGCACTTTCCTGTGTGAGTGATGACCCACCATGAAATGTTTCACTAAAATTTATTGTTCATGTTAGAAATGGAATACAACAGCCAGCGTCCGAAGATGATTATTCCTGAGTATGGAAGGAATATTCAGAAAATGGTGGACTTTGCTGTTAGTGTTGAAGAACGCGAAGAGCGTAACAAAGTGGCACGTGCCATTATTAAAGTTATGGGGCAACTAAACCCTCATTTGCGTGATATTGAAGAATTTAAACCCAAGCTTTGGGCGCACTTGTTCCTGATGTCGGGATATAAACTGGATGTGGATTGCCCATATCCGGTAACCATGGAAGATAGCCGAAAGGAAAAGCCCGATCAGGTGCCTTATCCTGAAAATAACATCCGCTATGGTCATTACGGCAAAACTGTGCAGTTGTTGATTGAAAAAGCCATTACTTATGAAGATGGTGGCGAAAAAGATGCATTGGTACTCACCATTGCCAACCTCATGAAAAAGTCGTACCTCATGTGGAACCGCGATAGCGTAAACGACGAGGTAATTATTGAGCAGTTGGATCGCTTGTCGAATGGCAAGCTAATGGTAAAAGATCCTTCGTTGATTACTCCAACACAGGAATTGCTGAAGCTCAAGAAGAAAAACAACAACAGTAGCAACTCTAAAAACAAGCATAAAAAGCATAAGAAACGTCACTAAGTAATGAGTACTTTTGAGATCTATGGCGGGAATAAGTTGAAAGGAGAGCTTATCCCCCAAGGCGCCAAAAACGAAGCCCTCCAAATTCTTTGCGCCATATTACTCACTCCCGAAGAAATTACAATTACCAACGTTCCTAACATCGTTGATGTTAACAAACTCATCGACCTGCTTCGCGACCTCGGAGTATCGGTAGAGCAACTCAACGAGTCGGATTACAAATTCAAGGCCGACAACATCGACATTGAGTACTTGAACTCTGCTGAGTTTCGCAAAAAAGGCGGTAGCTTGCGTGGTTCTATCATGATTGTAGGGCCTCTATTGGCACGTTTTGGCAAAGGCTACATTCCCAAACCAGGGGGCGATAAAATTGGCCGTAGGCGATTGGATACCCACTTTATTGGATTTCAAAACCTCGGAGCCCGTTTTACCTATGATGCGAAAGCAAGCTTTTACAAAGTAGAAGCCGAGCAATTGCACGGTTGTTATATGTTGCTGGATGAAGCCTCAGTAACCGGTACAGCCAACATTATTCTGGCGGCAGTAATGGCCAAAGGCACCACCACCATTTACAATGCTGCTTGCGAGCCTTATTTGCAGCAGCTTTGCCGTATGCTCAACAGCATGGGAGCCAAAATATCGGGAGTAGGATCGAACCTCATTACCATTGAAGGAGTAGAATACCTTGGTGGCTGCGAGCATCGCATTTTGCCCGACATGATTGAAATTGGTAGTTTCATTGGATTAGCTGCCATGACACAATCGGAAATTACCATTAAAGATGTGGCCTACGATCAGTTAGGAGTAATTCCTGATGTGTTCAAAAAACTGGGCATCAACTTACAGCGTAAAGGCGACGACATTTACATTCCCGAACAAGAATATTATCAAATCGATTCATACATCGATGGGTCGATTATGACCATTGCAGATGCACCATGGCCTGGATTTACTCCAGATTTGTTGAGCATTGTATTGGTGGTAGCTACCCAGGCAAGAGGCAGTGTACTCATTCATCAAAAAATGTTTGAAAGTCGCTTGTTCTTTACCGATAAATTAATTGACATGGGGGCACAAATCATCTTGTGCGACCCGCATAGAGCTACTGTTATTGGATTGGATCGCAAGTACCCATTACGCGGTATTAACATGACTTCTCCAGACATCCGTGCTGGGGTATCGTTGCTGATTGCAGCCCTTTCGGCAGAAGGGAAAAGCACCATTCACAACATTACCCAAATCGATCGCGGTTATCAAAACATTGACACCCGCCTTAAAAGTCTCGGAGCAGACATTAAAAGGATTTCCTAAATCAGGATTATACGATTTGGAACAATCTTTGCTAACTTAAGTTCGTTAAGTTATTTAAAGAGTGTTAAATTTATTGAGACCAAGCAAACCAAAACGTCATGAAAAAGATCAAATACATCCTTCCTCTTTTTGCTATGGCCTTTATCGCTTTCGGGTTTACCGGAGGAAAAGGTGATGCAAAAGTAGGTACACAAATAGGCAATAAGGCCCCCGACATTGCATTGACCAATCCCGATGGAAAAGTGATTAAGTTATCCTCGCTAAAAGGCAAGGTAGTGCTGGTCGACTTTTGGGCATCGTGGTGTGGGCCGTGTAGAAAAGAAAATCCCAATGTGGTTGCTGCTTATGAAAAGTACAAATCGGCCAAGTTTAAAGATGCCAAAGGATTTGAGATCTACAATGTATCGCTCGATTTTAAGAAAGAGCGCTGGGAACAAGCCATTACACAAGATAAGCTCGACTGGAAAAACCATGTAAGTGACTTAAAAGGATGGCAATCGGCAGCGGCAGCAGATTATGGCGTACGCTCTATCCCTACCAACTTTTTGATTGATGCCGACGGCATTATTGTGGCAAAAAACCTACGCGGGCAAAACCTGCATACTGCCATCGATAAGTTGGTGAAAGAACTGTAAATAATTCGCATTCAATATCGCAAAAAGGTCGACCCAATTGGTCGGCCTTTTTTAATGACATATCGGGGTGAAAAAGTGGCTGATTACCGCGTAATTCCGAACAAAATGACATACCTTTGGCACCTTTTCCATCATTCTATGACAAATTGACTGCAAAACCAGCGTTGGCAGGCTATTTGATCGATTGATGACAGCAATAAAAATTCTGAAAAATGAGTAACAAGAAGACAGAAGATTTGGACGATAACCAGGAAACTGCAAACACCGCAGAAACTTCGGCTGAAGCCACGGAAGAGACAACGGAAGCCACGGAAGAAACCACAGCAGCAGCTGAGGAGGCACAGGAAGAGGCTCCTGTGGAGGAAGATTGGCAAGAAAAATATGTACGGCTTTACTCTGAGTTTGATAATTTCAGAAAAAGAACCAGCCGCGAAAAGATTGACATCATCAAAACGGCCAGTGCCGATGTAATTGGGTTACTATTGCCCATCCTCGACGATTTTGAGCGGGCCATGAAGTCGAACGAAACCAGCGAAGACATTGACGCTGTAAAAGAAGGATTTCAATTGATCCACAATAAATTTAGCAGCCTGATGGAGCAAAAAGGGTTGAAACCCATGAACTCTATTGGCGAGCCATTCAACACCGACCATCACGAAGCCATTACCGAAATTCCTGCACCCTCGGAAGACATGAAGGGCAAGGTAGTAGATGCTGTAGAGAAAGGGTACTTTTTGAATGACAAGGTGCTTCGGTATGCAAAAGTTGTGGTAGGTAAATAAACAATTATGTCGAAAAGGGATTATTACGAAATATTGGGAGTGTCGAAAGGGGCCTCCGAGACCGAGATTAAGAAGGCTTATCGGAAGATGGCGTTGAAGTTCCACCCCGATAAAAATCCTGATGATAAAACTGCGGAGGCGAAGTTCAAGGAAGCGGCAGAGGCGTATGAGGTGTTGAGCGACCCGCAAAAGAAAGCGCGGTACGATCAGTTTGGTCATGCCGGTATGGGCGGTGCCAGCGGCTTTGGCGGCGGTGGCGGCGGTGGCATGAGCATGGACGACATCTTCAGCCAGTTTGGCGACATCTTTGGCGGTGCATTTGGCGGCTTTGGTGGTGGCGGTGGCCGTAGAGGCCGTCGGGTAAACCGAGGTTCTAACCTACGCATAAAAGTAAAGCTCACCCTCGAAGAAATTGCTGAAGGGGTAGAGAAAAAGGTGAAGGTAAATAAGTTCATCAATTGCAATACTTGTAGCGGTACCGGTGCTAAAGGTGGCAGTGCCTTTAGCCGTTGCTCTACCTGTAATGGCAGCGGCCATGTAACCCGGGTAAGCAATACCATATTAGGACAAATGCAAACCACTTCTACCTGTCCTTCGTGTAATGGTGAAGGGCAAACCATACAAGACAAATGTAAAACCTGTTTTGGCGATGGCATTGTGCGCGATGAAGAAGTGATTACCATGAATATTCCGGCAGGGGTAGAAGAAGGCATGCAGCTTACCATGACCGGCAAAGGAAATGCAGGCCCACGAGGTGGTGTTCCTGGCGATTTGTTGATTGTGGTAGAAGAAGTAGAACACCCCGACTTGAAACGCGATGGCATTTACCTACACTATAACCATTACATTAGCTTTGTAGATGCTGTATTGGGCTCGAGCGCAGAAATTCCCCTGGTATCGGGCAAGGCGAAGATTAAAATTGATGCCGGCACCCAAAGTGGAAAAATATTGCGGTTGCGCGGTAAAGGACTTCCCGACATCAATGGCTATCGCAAAGGCGATTTAATGGTTCACATCAATGTGTGGACGCCACAAACCTTGTCGAAAGATGAGCGGAAAATCCTGGAAGATTTCCGCGACTCCGAAAACTTTAAACCCGATCCATCGGCTAAGGACAAAAGCTGGTTCCAAAAAATGAAGGAACACTTTACCGGGTAAACTACTCCCGAATTTCATTAAAGTTATATTCCCGCATTATGCCACACGTGGAATAGCATTTGGTATAGGCCTATGCTCCTCACCAGTGCGCTCCTACCTTTAATCTGTTCACACTGAGTTCATCGAAATGTGGTTACAGCGATCATGTAGCCTGACATAAGGAGGTGTTAGAGTGTGGGGAACGTGAGAGTGAGTATGTAGTAGTGAGTATACAGGAGTTAGTGAAGAGCGAGTGTCTGAGTGTTTTGGGTGAACAGCGTGAACACAAAAAGTATCGAAGACCGAGCGTGAGTGATGTGAGGAGGGAGCATGCAGAAGGGAGTATACAGAAGTTAGTGAGAAGCGAGTGTCTGAGTGTTTTGGGTGAACAGCGTGAACACAAAAAGTATCCCTGCCTGTCGTCAGACAGGGAAGACCGAGCAGGAGTGATGTGAGGAGGGAGCATGCAGAAGGGAGTATACAGAAGTTAGTGAGAAGCGAGTGTCTGAGTGTTTTGGGTGAACAGCGTGAACACAAAAAGTATCCCTGCCTGTCGGCAGACAGGGAAGACCGAGCGTGAGTGATGCGAGGAGGGAGTATGTAGTAGTGAGTATACAGGAGTATGCATTAAGATACACGTCGTTGCTGGTGCCCCGATAGCCATCAGGAGCCTACGCAGGAGTGAAAGCCGTGGGTAGAACATGGCATAGCCGTGGGTAAAGCATGGCATGATCAAGGGTAGAACATGGCATAGCCGTGGGTAAAGCATGGCATGGTCATGGGTAGAACATGGCATAGCCGTGGGTAAAGCATGGCATGGTCGTGGGTAGAACATGGCATAGTCGTGGGTAAACTATGGCATGGTCATGGGTAGAACATGGCATGGTCATGGGTAGAACATGGCATGGTCGTGGGTAGAACATGGCATGGTCGTGGGTAAAGCATGGCATAGTCGTGGGTAAAGCATGGCATAGTCGTGGGTAGAACATGGCATAGTCGTGGGTAAAGCATGGCATGGTCGTGGGTAGAACATCACATAGTCATGGGTAAAACATCATGTGGTCATGGGTAAACATTGAAAGCCCATGGGTCAACCATCAACGTTCATGGGTAAACATTGAAAAGTCAATGTTTACCCTACAGCAGATTATACGGTATTAAAAATCAATTATTTACTTATTTTTAAGGGAAAAACGCTCATCAAAACTCCATCGCCCATTTTTACAAGAACTTGCACAATGAATTCCTCTTTCTTCATCACCTATCCTCCATTTTCATCACCCATCCATTACATCAACCAATGGTGTAAAAAAATTGCTCTTTTTCATGCCCTACGCTTATTTTTGCGCCGAATCATTAACTTAGCAACAAACTATCGCTGATGAGCATTTTTAGTGCAGAGAACATTGTAAAACGCTATGCTGCCCATACCGCCCTCGATCAAGTATCGGTGGAGGTGCCACGGCAAAGTGTTTTTGGTTTGTTAGGGCCCAATGGAGCTGGAAAAACTTCATTGATTCGCATCCTTAACCAAATCACCGCGCCCGACGAAGGCATTATTACATTTGATGGTGAACCACTACAACCTCACCATGTAGAACAAATTGGCTACCTGCCCGAAGAGCGTGGGTTGTATAAAAAAATGAAAGTGGGCGAGCAGGCCATGTACCTGGCCCAGTTGAAGGGCATGAACAAGCGCGAGGCAAAAAAAGAGCTCAAAGCGTGGTTCGAAAAATTTGAAATCGATGCCTGGTGGGGCAAGAAAGTAGAAGAGCTTTCTAAAGGGATGGCACAAAAAATTCAGTTTATCACCACGGTACTGCACCGCCCTAAGTTGCTGATTCTCGATGAACCATTTAGCGGCTTCGACCCCATCAACACCAACCTGGTAAAAAGCGAAATTTTAAAGCTGCGCGACGAAGGTGCTACCATTCTACTCTCTACTCACAACATGGGTTCGGTAGAAGAAATATGCGACCATATAGCACTCATCAACAAGTCGAAAAAAGTGCTTGATGGCCCGATGAATGCGGTGAAAGAAAAATACCGCTCCTATACCTATGAGCTTAAATTTAAAGGCAATGTCATTGGCTTTACCAATGCCCTGTGGACCGGGTTCGAATTGCTTGAATCTTCTGAAAACGAAGGCACCAACACCGCAAAGGTGCGTTTGTTGCACAACAATACCTTGAACAATTTGCTCGAAACCGTATTGCCTCATGTGGCCATTGAATCGGTGCACGAGATTATTCCCAGCATGAACGATATATTTATTTCAGCCGTTAACGAACAAAACCCAACCGATGAACAAGATAGCACTGATCATTAGACGAGAGTATGCCTCGAGGGTCAAGAAAAAATCGTTCATCATCATGACGATTTTGGGGCCTATTCTTATTACTGGCTTAATTGGTTTGGCCATTTGGATGGGACTATCCGACAGCACCAAACACAAAATACTGGTGGTAGACGAAACCGGTACCGAGGAGGTCATGGGATTGTTTACCAACGAATTGGAAAATACCAGCCGCATTAGCTTTGAATACACCAACAAAGACATTACCAACGAGGGCTTTGAGGAAAGCAGTTATACGCTACTGCTTCGCCTCAACGAGAAAGTGCTTACCAACAAGGCCTACTCCTTGTTCTTTAAGAAAACGCCAAGCATTAATGTACAAGGCTATGTGAAGTCGCAACTCGAAAAAATAATAGAACGAAAAAACATCGATGATGCCGGCATGACCCCCGACGATTATTATAAAATAAAACCGCACATCACCCTCGATTTGTACGACATACAAGATACCTCACAAAAATCGCATAACCAGGAAATAGCAGCCATAGGCTTTGGCTTTGCTATTCTTATTTACATGTTCATCTTTCTATATGGGGTACAAGTGATGCGTGGAGTAATTGAAGAAAAAACCAACCGCATTGTAGAAGTCATCATCTCTTCGGTAAAGCCATTTCAGTTGATGATGGGAAAAATTGTGGGCATTGCCCTGGTAGGGCTTACCCAATTTGCCTTGTGGATCATCCTCACCATGGCCCTTACTGCTGTGATTCAACCTTTGTTATTGCCCGACAACCTCGACCCGGTAGCACTGATTGAAACCAATGCACAATTGGCACCCGATGTACTGGCGGAAATACAAGCCGAAAAAGGGCAGGAAGAACTGAACTACTTTTCCGAACTTATCCTGCACCGTGTGAATTGGGGGCTCCTCATTGGCATGTTCCTCTTTTACTTTTTAGGCGGCTATTTGTTATATGCTTCGCTCTTTGCAGCAGTTGGCGCTGCGGTAGACAGTGAGGCCGATACGCAGCAGTTTATGCTGCCCATTACCATTCCGTTGGTGTTTGGCTTTTTGGTGGCTCAATTTGCCCTACAAAACCCCGAAGGCCCGTCTGCATTCTGGTTCTCCATCATTCCATTTACCTCACCGGTAGTAATGATGGTTCGGGTAGCTATGGGCTTTGACAGTGACACCGTATGGCAATTGTTTCTTTCGATGGGGCTGCTTATTGCTGGATTTTTGTTCACCACCTGGCTGGCAGGAAAAATATACCGCACAGGCATATTGATGTACGGCAAAAAAGTAACCTACAAAGAGCTATGGAAATGGCTGTTTTATAAGGGGTAACATGCGTGCAGCCATTATCGACCTGGGCACCAACACCTTCCACCTGCTGATTGTTGAGGTAACCGGTAGTCGTTATCGTGTTATTTATAAAACCAAGCTTCCGGTAAAACTGGGCAAGGGAGGCATGACCAATAACAGGTTACAGCCCGATGCCATGCAGCGCGGCATGGAAGCCTTGCAACAGTTCAACACCCAAATAACCACCCATGCCTGCGATGAGGTACATGCTTTTGCTACCTCTGCCATACGCTCGGCTACCAATGGAAATGCTTTTGTAGCTGAAGTAAAGCGTACCACTGGTATCCATATTCAGGTAATTGATGGCGACCGTGAAGCAGCGTTGATTTGGAGAGGGGTGCAACTGGCACTCCCCTTTCGTGAGCGCATGCTTATTATTGACATTGGTGGTGGAAGCACCGAATTTATTATTGCCGATGATGAGCAGCTCTACTGGAAACAAAGCTTTCCGTTAGGGGCTGCCCGCCTCCTGGAACGTTGCCCACCTTCCGACCCCATTACCGCAGCAGAGATTACACAACTCAATGCCTTATTCAAAACCGAACTCACCCCTTTGTTCGATGCCATGCAACAATGGCCTACCACTACCCTATGCGGGTGCTCGGGCTCGTTCGATACTTTTGTAGCATGCATTGCCCACCAGTTTCATGGAGGGCAATTGCCTGAAGGGCAGGCCTACCAATTCGACCTGGATGCCTATCAAACCATTCACCACCAATTGGTACAGTCTTCGCTCGAAGAACGGTTGGCCATGCCCGGAGTGGCAGCGTATCGTGCCGAAATGATTGTTATGGGCACCCTGCTCACTCATTTTGTGCTTCAATCATTCCACATCAAAAACCTTTACCGATCTACCTTTGCATTGAAAGAAGGGGCATTGAACGAATTAATGTAACAGCAATAACAGTTTGGTCTAAATATTGTTAAATTTGATTGCAACGAAAACAAATCATTAACAGAAACTTCAATAATTATGGCGAGCATATTAGTGATTGACGACGAGCGAAGCATTCGAAGAACCCTAAAAGATATTCTTGAATACGAAGACTATAAAGTAGATGAAGCGGAAGATGGTCCGGCCGGTTTGGAAATGATTGCAAAAAACAAATACGACATTGTTTTTTGTGACATTAAAATGCCGAAAATGGATGGGCTGGAAGTATTAGAAAAACTACAAAGTGCTGGCAGCGATGTGCCCATCATTATGATATCGGGGCATGGCAATATTGAAACGGCTGTTGAAGCCCTTAAAAAAGGAGCTTACGACTTCATTCAAAAGCCATTGGACCTGAACCGTATCCTGGTAACCTTACGCAATGCCATGGATCAATCTACCCTGGTAGAAGAAACCAAGGTATTGAAGCGCAAAATTAACAAAGCCAAGTCGAGCGACATTATTGGTGAATCGGCCCCTATCCAGGAAATTAAAAGCATGATTGAGCGGGTAGCCCCTACCGATGCCAGGGTATTGATTACCGGTGGCAATGGATCGGGAAAAGAATTGGTGGCCCGGCAATTGCACCAGCAAAGCGAACGCAGCAGTGCTCCATTTGTGGAAGTGAACTGTGCAGCCATCCCTGCTGAATTGATTGAAAGCGAATTGTTTGGTCATGAAAAAGGTGCTTTCACCTCTGCCATTAAACAACGTAAAGGGAAGTTTGAACAAGCCGATGGCGGCACCCTGTTTATGGATGAAATTGGCGACATGAGCCTATCGGCACAAGCCAAGGTGTTGCGAGCACTACAAGAAAATAAAATTACCCGTGTGGGTGGCGATAAAGACATTAAAGTAAACGTGCGTGTATTGGCCGCTACCAACAAAGATTTGCGCCAGGAAATTAACGACAATAACTTTCGTGAAGACCTGTACCACCGCTTGAGTGTTATTCTTATTCATGTGCCTTCCCTCAATGAACGTAAAGACGATATTCCATTGCTTGCCAACCATTTCTTGCAGCAAATTTGTGAAGAACATGGCATGCCTGCCAAAACATTTGCCGACGACGCCATCCAGGAGCTTCAAAAGGTGAATTGGACCGGTAACATTCGCGAATTGAGAAATGTGGTAGAGCGCCTCATCATTCTATGCGATAAAACCATTAGCGGAAAAGATGTGAAATTGTACGCCAACCCAAGCGCGTAAAGTAGTACAATAACCAAGGGGAGTAAAATAAGAAAGAGGCCTAATCTCTGATTAAACCTCTTTCTCTCTACAAACTACTACTTACTTAAACCTAAATTTAAACAATCAACTTTAGGGTACCTCAAAGATAGGAAATTCGTCGCAATTAAAAAAACTCCGGTTAGGGCATCAATATCAGATAAATCGTTATGATTTGTTAATTTCTTAACAGAATAGTTGCTAAAATAACAGCTATTCCCCTCTATTTCAAGCAAAAAGAGCCCCGTTTAAAATCCATCCACCCTCGATGGGCTGCATAAAAATTTCATTAAAAAACACACCTACCTTCCTCACAGAATACCGTACAATTCCCAGCACACAAAACACTTTACGCCATTTCATGTAAAATTTAAAGAACTCTGCACGCATACCATTATTGATTTTTAATTAACTTTAATGCCATGCTGTCCATTCAAAAGATTGTGTTACTGTTAGAGCAACCCAAGCTCAATACTTTTAAGCAGTACTTAAAAGAGAACAATCATAACCTTTCATTAAAGCTTGTGAGTTCCATTGAGAAAAGTGGTCGCTCGCAAAAAAGCTCGGATCAATTGTGTGAAATGGTGTATGGAGATATGGACGCCAAATCGAAGCGGAAGTTTTTCCAGTTGGCCCACCATACGTTTAAACTTACTTCTTACATCAATAGAAATTATCCCTACTACCTCAACCATAACCTTACCCGCATAGAGCATCTTATTAATGAGGATGGTGTTGAGGAGGCCAACTTTTATGCTGATATTTTATTGGACATCTCCGAAAAAATTGAGGACTACCAAACGCAAGTGGCAGTATTGAATTTCTTGAGCCAGCAAGCTTTTGTACTGGAACACCGTGCCGATACCGAACGCTATCATAAAAAGCTGGGAGATGCCATTGATAACATGCAAACCATCAATGAAGTATACACCTACTTACGGGCCAACTTCAACTTCAAAAATAAAAAGAGCATTACCGATCCTGATCCTGAGAAGCACCTGGAGTTTTATGGGCGCTACCATCAACACCCCTCGGTTACGGTGCAGTTGTTGAGCAGGTATGCCTCTTGCTATACCTTGAACTACCTGGAAGACTCAAGGTTTTACAGCGACGAAACATTTGACGAGATCAAGGCACTCATCAAGGAGCTGGAAAAACAGAGCTACCTGATCATTCCATTTTCTTCCGACATCCAGCTCAACATCGACTACCTGTACTTAAAACACATTCGACTAAAGCTCAATCACAACCAACTGCAAAAGGAAAGTATTGAGTTGATAAAAAAGTGGAAATCGAGGCGGTTCTGGAAAAACTATACCAATACCCCTCAAATCATTTCACTGAGCATTCAGGCCAGCTTTTACATCACCCGATACTGCGTTACCTACAAAGAAAATTATGAGGAGCTCATTCCCAAAGATGCACGCGAACAGATTAAATACCTGAGCCATACTTGCAAGGAAATGCTGGAAAACACCAAGTGGGATGAAGGCTTTTTTGTGCGTTACCTCAACCTCAGCAATATCTATTGCACTTTTTTATTGTTGCAAGGGCCCGACAACATTAAGCAAGCCATTAAAATCATTGAAAGCATGCTGATTAACTATCAGCAAATTTCCTTTCAAAAACTTTACGACTCCATCTTTGTGACGCTCATGATTGGTTATTTCTCGTTGGGCGATTACTCTGCTGTGCAAGATACCTTTAAGCGATACGAGAAGCTTACAGCCAACAAAGCACGCAATGAAGAGAACCTCATTTCTTTCAAAGCCTTTTATTATGCTGCACAGTGGATCAGCACTTCGCGCAAGCAGTACACCGAAAAACTGCAACAACTGCTGCAAGAAACCACTGAGAAGGAAAAGATGGAAGACACCTATCAAATCATTGTAGACATGATCGACTACCACAACATTCCTGTTTCAATGGAAAATATTGCCATTTAGTATATTTCCCCTTCACACTGTTCAATCGCTACATACCCCCGTTCACTCACTAAGTACCCCCGTTGAGTAAGTCGCACCAAATTAACCGTTGAATAACACAACTTTTCCCAACATTCCATCGTCTTTATTATAGAGTTAGTTCTTTAAAAATTACCGGCCGAACCATAAGAATTTAACTTACTCTGGGTGTGTTTGTCTAACTATAAAACTTGATCGTTATGGAATTTTTAGCATCTGTTTTCAACTTTTTCTACGAAACGTTCGGACCCGGCATTTTCATCTTGCTAGGCCTTTTTGCCTTTGTGGGCATTGTGGCGCAATGGAAGTTGTACGAAAAGAGCGGATTACCCGGCTACGCATGTTTGGTGCCGGTATGGAATGTCACTTCCTTTCTTAAAATCGTAGGACGACCGGCATGGCATATTGTCTACTTCTTAGTGCCGGTATACAACATTTACTTCATTGTGAAGGTATACATTGAATTGTGTAATGCCTTCGGACAAAATAAGCTTATTGATTACATCCTTATAGTGCTCTTCAATGGTTTCTATGTATTGCACTTAGGATTGTCGTACGACATTCAATATAAAGGTCCGGTTTACGGGCTACTAAAAGAAAAGGCCGTGAAAGGACATCACGGCTCCCCCCAACTAGCTTAGGAAAGCCTCGGCTTTCTTAAGTGCGGTTTCTATTCCTTGCAGGTTTCTACCCCCGGCGGTGGCGAAAAATTTTTGGCCACCGCCACCTCCTTTTATCTCTTTTGCCAACTCCTTCACAATGTTTCCGGCATGCAACTCGCGTTCTTCTACCAGGTTGTCAGAAATAATTACCGTAAGGGTGGCTTTGCCATCGCTTTCTGCGCCAAGCACTGCAAACAAATCGTTGATTTGCCCTTTTAACTGAAACACCACATCCTTTACAGAAGCAGCATCAAGGCTCACTTTCTCGGCCAAAAATTGTACTCCATTCACCTCGCGCACCTTTTGTACCAATTCCTCTTTGATGGCTTTGGCCTTTTGCTTATTCAAGGCTTCCATTTGCTTGCTCAATTGGGCATTTTGCTGCATCAAATCTTGCAAGGCTTTGGTCACATCTGCCGGGTTCTTTAACAGGGCCTTCAACTCCTCCAATAAGGTCAATTGATCGTTCAGCCAGGCTTGCGATTGATCGCCAGTAATGGCTTCTATTCTTCTAATCCCAGCAGCCACTGCTGTTTCTGTGGTAATTTTAAAGTAGCCCAATTGCCCGGTAGCCTGTACGTGTGTTCCTCCACACAATTCTACCGAGTCGCCAAACTTAATGACCCGTACCAGGTCGCCATACTTCTCGCCAAACAGGGCCATGGCTCCCATCGCTACGGCCTCATCCATAGGTACGGCACGTTTTTCTTCCAATGCAAAATTGGCCCTTACCCGTTGGTTCACCAACTGCTCTACCTTTGCCAATTCTTCGTCGCCCACTTTAGAAAAGTGCGAAAAGTCGAAACGCAAATAGTCGGGATGCACCAACGAACCCTTTTGCTCTACATGATCGCCCAGCACTTCGCGCAATGCTTCGTGCAACAAGTGGGTAGCAGTGTGGTTATTGGTCGTAGCATAGCGTTTCCCGGCATTCACCACTGCCTTAAACTTCGCTTTCGGATCGGAAGGCAAAGCATCGGTAAAGTGGATGATAAGGTTGTTCTCTTTCTTCGTTGTTTTAATCGATACCTTTTCGCCATTGGCTTCAATGTAACCCGTATCGCCTACCTGCCCACCACCTTCAGCATAAAATGGGGTGATGTTAAACACCAATTGGTAGCGGTCTTTATCTTTCACGGTTACCTTGCGGTAACGCGTAATACGCACTTCTGCTTCTAAACGATCATAGCCTACAAACTCTTCCACATCATCCTCCAACAACTCTACCCAATCGTCGGTATTCATGGTAGTAGCAGCACGCGAACGGTCTTTTTGTTGTTGCAAGTAGTTGTTGAATCCTTCCTCATCGATTTGCCTTCCGTTCTCACGCAAGATCAATGCGGTAAGGTCCACAGGAAACCCATAGGTATCGTACAACTCAAACACCTGCTTGCCATCAATCACTTTTGCATCATTGTTTTTCAAAATATCATTGATGCGGGCAATGCCCTTATCGAGTGTACGCAAAAATCCTTTCTCCTCTTCTTCAATTACGGCTGCAATGAGCGAATGTTGGTTCTCCACTTCAGGAAACACCCCCCTGAACTCGGTGGCCACCACTTTAGCCAACACACATAAGAAAGGCGACTTCAACCCGAAAAAGGAGTAGCCATAACGCACTGCACGACGCAAGATTCTGCGAATCACATAACCCGCCCCGGTATTGGATGGAATTTGTCCATCAGCAATGGCAAAAGTAATGGCCCGCACATGGTCAACAATTACCCGAAAAGCAATGTCTGTTTGTCCCTCTTCACCATATTTTATGCGTTGGCCTGTTTGTTGCTGCACCGCATCTTGCAAACGAGCAATAAGTGGTGCAAAAACATCGGTATCGTAGTTCGATTGTTTGTGTTGCAATACCATCGCCAAACGCTCAAAACCCATACCTGTATCCACATGCTTGTGTGGCAAATCTTTCAACTCACGGTTGGCCATGCGGTTGTATTGCATGAATACCAGGTTCCAAATCTCCACCACTTGTGGATGATCTTTATTCACCAACTGAGCTCCATCAAGAGCTTCCCGCTCGTCGTCATTCCGCAAATCAATATGAATTTCCGAGCAAGGGCCACAGGGACCTACCTCACCCATTTCCCAAAAATTGTCTTTTCGGTCAAACAGCAAAATGCGATCTTCAGGTACCCACGTCTTCCAAAAGTCAATGGCTTCCTGGTCTTTATCCAATCCATCATCAGCATCGCCCTCAAACACGGTGATGTACAAACGGTCTTTTTCAATCTTATACACTTCTGTTAACAGCTCCCACGCCCAGGCAATGGCCTCTTCTTTAAAGTAATCGCCAAACGACCAGTTGCCCAGCATTTCAAACATGGTGTGGTGATAAGTATCTACCCCTACTTCTTCCAAGTCGTTGTGCTTGCCCGACACCCTCAAACATTTTTGTGTATTGGCTGCCCGTGGCGATTTAGCAGGCTTATTGCCCAGGAAAATATCCTTGAATTGATTCATCCCTGCGTTGGTAAACATCAACGTAGGATCATCCTTTATCACCATTGGTGCTGAAGCCACAATATCGTGTGTCTTGCCCTTGAAAAAATCAAAAAACGTCTGTCTAATCGTGCTCGAATTCATAACTGTTAATTAGTGTTAAATCGCCCTCTCTACAAGGAAAATCGATTGCAAATTTAGATTATTTCAGTAACTTTGCGCCCTCATGTTTCAAGTATTTTGAACCGTGTCTAAAGTTAAGTATAGATATAACCCCGAAACCCTCAACTACGACGAGGTAGAAATAACCCTCAAAGACAGGGTGCTTAAACTGTTGTCGTTTGTTGGTGCAGGACTCGTATTTGCGGTGGCCATTGTGGTGGTGTACAACGTATTGTTCGACTCGCCAAAAGAGCGCAGGCAACAACGGGAAATTGAAATGCTGACTTCGCAATACAACAAGCTGAAAGATCGTATGAATCATTTGGATTTGGTACTGACCGACATCCAAAAGCGCGACGATAACATTTACCGCACCATTTTCGAAGCAGAGCCTATCCCCGACAACATTCGTAAAGCGGGTATTGGGGGAAGCAACCGCTACAAAAACCTGGATGGTTTTGAGTATTCTGATTTGGTGGTAGAAACCAACAAACGACTCGATAAAATTGCCAAGCAAGTATACATTCAATCCAAGTCGTTTGACGAGGTCATTGAAATGGCAAAGAAGAAAGAGAAAATGTTGGCTTCTATTCCTGCAGTAATGCCGGTAGCCAACAAAGATTTGAAACGTACTGCCTCAGGATTTGGGTATCGTATCGACCCCATTTATAAAACCCAAAAGATGCACACCGGCATGGATTTTACTGCCGACACTGGCACCGACGTATATGCTACCGGAAATGGAGTGGTAGAATCGGTGGAAGTGAAAAAGTGGGGATATGGTAAACATGTGGTTATTGATCATGGCTACGGCTACAAAACCATGTATGCCCACCTGATTAAGTTCAATGTGAAGAAAGGACAAAAAGTGAAGCGAGGCGATTTAATCGGTTTTGTAGGAAGCACCGGAAAATCAACTGCTCCTCACTTGCACTATGAAGTCATTAAAGATGGCAATAAAGTAAACCCCGCCAACTATTACTACAACGACCTCACTCCAGCACAATTTGAGCAAATGCTGAAATTGTCGTCGAATGCTAATCAGTCGTTTGATTAATCCCCATTATTTTTTACCTTTCAATGAATTTGTTGCCGTAACTTCGTAACACAACTTGAAGTATGCCTTATAAAGAAAAACCCACTACCAAATTGTATTACTCCATCGGAGAAGTGGCGGAAATGTTTGAGGTAAATGCTTCGCTTATTCGGTTTTGGGAAAAGGAGTTTGACATCATTAAACCGAAGAAAAACAAAAAAGGCAACCGCCTGTTTACCCAGCAAGATGTAGACAATTTCCACCTTATTTTTCACCTGGTGAAAGAACGTGGCTATACCCTTCAAGGTGCCAAGCACAAGCTTAAAGGCAACAAAGAAGACATAGAAAACAACCACGAAGTGGTAAAGAAGCTACAACACATTCGCGCCTTCTTGTTGGAGCTAAAAGAATCGCTGTAACTTAATAGTACTTCGCTACAGCAAGGTAGTTTTGTACGTAGTCGGTCACCCCTTCTTCGAGGGTATGAAAAGGTTTGTTGTACCCAATAGCAAGCAATTTACTCATGTTGGCTTCGGTAAAATACTGGTACTTGTCGCGAATGTCTTCCGGAGTAGGAATAAAACCAATGTTAGGAGCTAGATTCAAGGCATTAAACGTGCCTGTAGCCAAATCTAAAAAGGTACGTGCCGTGCCCGTTCCCAGGTTGTACAATCCCGAATCTTGCTGATGCCCTTGTAAGAACAAACATACTTCCACCACATCTTTCACATACACAAAATCACGTTGTTGTTCTCCGTGCTTATAATCGGGATGATGCGATTGAAACAGGTTCATTTTGCCTGTGGCCTCAATTTGATTGTAGGTATGAAAAATTACAGAAGCCATCCGTCCTTTATGGTATTCATTAGGGCCATATACATTAAAGAATTTCAGTCCTGCCCAAAAAGGCGGTTGCTGTTCTTGCTTCAATGCCCAGGCATCAAAATCGTTTTTCGATTCCCCATAAGGGTTCAAGGGTTTCAATTGCTCTACCACATCGTGCGAATCGTTATAGCCCAACTCTCCCATACCATAAGTAGCTGCCGAAGAAGCATACACCAATGGAATATTGAACTGATGACACAGCTGCCATAGTTGTTTGGTGTAATTGAGGTTCAAGCGATCAAAAATGGCTACATCAAACTCGGTAGTATCGGTGCGTGCTCCGATGTGGAAAATAAAGTCCACTGCTGTTCCATGTGCAGCAAGCCAATCGAAAAAGGCCATCCGATCTACCTGCTCCGCAAATTGTTTACCGACCAAATTTTTGTTCTTATCGGCATGCGAAAAATCGTCGACAACCACCAAATTGGTATGCCCTTCGGCATTCAATCGGCCTACCAAACAACTGCCAATAAATCCTGCTGCTCCTGTTACCACAATCATAGTTATCCGGGTATTTATGCTATTTATTATTCAACTTTTGCCAATTCGTGACACTTTGTCATTATTCCCATCTTTGGTGGGTTTTTTGTTGTACCTTCAACAATGATGGTACAATGCACCATCAAAGATATTGATTTTGGGCAATCCTTTGAATAGATTGTATATTTGCCCTAAGCAGGAGCGCATGAAAACAGTGTACGTTACAAGAAGAGAGCATTTTAACGCTGCCCACAAATTGTGGAATGCTGAATGGTCGGAAGAAAAGAACAAGGAAGTGTTTGGCAAATGCGCCAACCCCAACTGGCATGGTCATAACTATGTAATTTATGTGACGGTAAAAGGCACTCCCAGTGAAGACACCGGTTATGTCACCGACTTGAAAGACCTTAGCGGCATTATTAAAACGTACGTAACCGAGCCACTGGATCATAAAAACATCAATTTAGATGTGCCTTTTATGGCTGGAAAGTTGGCTTCTACCGAAAACCTGATTGTAGCTATTTGGGAGCAATTAGAAACACCGGTAAATGCCCTGGGATGTAAGCTACACTGTGTGAAACTGCATGAAACAGAAAACAATTACGCCGAGTATTACGGTGGAGAATGAGATACTATGAGTAACGAAGATTTTAAAGTCATTGATGATGAAGATGTTGATGGCTATGAAAGAGTAGACCAGTACAACCAGGCCACCATCGATTCGATGGCTGCGAAGTACCAGGAGCTGATTACTGAGTTAGGAGAAGATCCGGAACGAGAAGGGCTGGCGAAAACCCCGGTAAGGGTAGCCAAGGCCCTGCAATACCTCACGCACGGTTACGACCTTGATCCCAGTGAGATTTTGCGCACAGCCATGTTTGCTGAAGAGTATCAGCAAATGGTTATTGTAAAAGACATTGAAGTGTATTCGTTGTGCGAGCACCATATGCTGCCCTTTTTTGGGAAAGCGCATGTAGCCTATATTCCTAACGGACACATAGTAGGCTTGAGCAAAATACCAAGAGTAGTAGATGCCTATGCCCGAAGGCTGCAAGTGCAAGAAAGATTAACTACCGAGATACGAGATTGTATCATGGAAACGTTAAACCCTTTAGGTGTGGCTGTAGTAATTGAAGCGCAGCACATGTGCATGCAAATGCGTGGCGTGCAAAAGCAAAACTCGGTAACCACTACCTCTGCGTTCACTGGCGAGTTCATGAACAAACCTACACGCGAAGAATTTATTAACCTGATATCTGCAAAATTAACTTAATACCAAATTGCCATGAATCAAAACATTTTTAACACCACACCGCCACAGGCTACACCACCTCAAGCGCATGCGATGTCGAAAACATTTATGGCCAACGTGTTCTCCTACATGTTTGCCGCGCTGGCCATTACCGGAGTTGTAGCCTACTTGTTTGGCACCGATTTAAGCCTGGTTCAATACCTGGTAAATATGGAAACAGGAGGATTTACCGCATTGGGCTGGGTAGTGATGATTGCCCCCATAGGACTGGTAATACTCATGTCGATGGGATTTCATCGCCTGTCGTCGCCAGTAATGCTTGTGTTGTACATTGTATACTCCATACTGATGGGCATGAGTTTAAGCTTCATCTTTTGGGTGTACGACATCGGCACCATTTACCTTACGTTTGGCGTTACTTCTGCCACCTTTGGAGCCATGGCCGTTTTGGGGTATACCACCAAAACCGACCTCACTAAATTTGGGGGTATCTTATACATGGCACTCATCGGGCTAATCATCGCCATGGTGGTAAACTGGTTCATGAACAGCTCTACCATGGATTACCTCATCAGCATCATTGGAGTGCTCATCTTTACCGGGTTAACCGCCTACGATGTACAAAAGCTAAAACGCATTGGAACAGGAGTAGAATATGGCACACAAGCCGCCAGCAAGCTGGCCATTATGGGTGCTGTAAGCCTCTACCTCGATTTCATCAACTTATTCTTATTCCTGCTTCGCCTTTTTGGTGGTAGAGATTAAACACAAAACTGTGATAATTGAAGAAGCGTTTGCGATCGCAAACGCTTCTTTTTTTATTTTTGCACCCATATACTAAACCACACACACATGAAAGCATACGTTTTTCCAGGACAAGGTTCTCAATTTGTAGGAATGGGTAAAGATTTATACGACAGTTCACCCGTTGCCAGGGACCTGTTTGAACAAGCCAATACCATCTTAGGATTTCGCATTACCGACATCATGTTTGATGGCACCGATGAGGAGTTGAAGCAAACCAAAGTAACCCAACCGGCCATCTTTTTGCATTCTGTTATTTTGGCCAAAGTACTGGGCGAGGATTTTGCCCCCGACATGGTAGCAGGACACTCGTTGGGAGAGCTTTCGGCATTAGTAGCCAATGGCACCTTGCAGTTTGAAGACGGATTAACATTGGTATCGAAAAGAGCCATGGCCATGCAAAAAGCTTGTGAGGCAGAACCCTCTACCATGGCAGCCATCTTAGCATTAGAAGATCATGTGGTGGAAGAAGTATGCAACAACATTGATGGTGTTGTGGTTGCAGCCAACTACAACTGCCCGGGTCAATTGGTTATTTCAGGGGCGGTAGATGCCATTAACGAAGCTTGCGAACAATTAAAAGAGGCAGGTGCCAAAAGAGCCCTGGTACTACCCGTAGGTGGTGCTTTTCACTCTCCTTTAATGGAGCCTGCTCGTGCCGAGCTGGAAGAAGCCATTAACAACACTACATTCAACACCCCTAACTGCCCCATCTATCAGAATGTAACAGCCAGTGCAGTAACCAACCCTGAAACCATTAAAGAAAACCTTGTGGCCCAATTAACTGCTCCTGTTCGGTGGACACAAACCATGCAAAACATGATTGCTGGTGGTGCTACTGAAATTGTAGAAGTAGGTCCGGGAAGAGTATTGCAAGGGCTATTTAAGAAAGTAGATCGGCAGTTGGCAACTTCGAGTGCTGCATTGGCAGTAAGCGAATAACTACAGTTGTTTATTCACTAAATCTTCTTTGTTTGCCAATTGGTGAAGGTGCTTATTGGTAAGGCACGATTGCATCATGTCTACATGGCGTAGGTTATGGCAATCGCTACCAATCATGGTAATGTAATTGTCTTCAACAAGGCGTTCAGCGATTTTCTTTACCTGTGGCGAATACATGCCTGTAAGCGAATTGATGTTGAGTTGCATCACCACCCCTTTGTCGAACAACTCTTCGTACTTCTGGTAATCGTTGTGCCAAAAGGTATAACGTTCTACATGAGCCAACACAGGCTTATAACCTGCTGTTTGCATGTTAAAAATAGCACTCGATAGCATGGGGGGCTCGCTGATAAAAGGCAATTCAAACAACACATAGTTATCGCCAAAAGTAAGCAGCTCCTTAGCCTCTATTTTATCTTCAAACTCAATGTCGAGATAGTACTCTGCTGCCGCCTCAATCTCGCACGTTACACCTTCCTCCACCAGTGCAGCACGCACCTTTTCCAATCCTCCCAAAATAATTTCAGGAGTATTGCGGTAATAATCGCTCATTACATGCGGGGTGGTAATTACCTTTTTATACCCCATGGCTTCAAATGCTTTGACCAGGGCCACAGACTCTTCGATGGTTTTTGCTCCATCGTCGATACCTGGAATAAAGTGCGAATGCACATCCGTACCAATCAACGATAAATCTACCGGTGGAAGTTTGGGTTCGGAAGAGAAAAGCTTTTTGAAAAAACCCATGAAGGTAAAACTACTGATTTTGTTGGAACCACGCTACTGTTTTCTGCAATCCTTCTGGAAGTTTTACCAACGGTTCGTATCCTAAATATGTTTTGGCATTGCTTACATCGGCCAACGAATCGCGCACATCCCCTACCCGCTCTTCCCGATGCATAGGAGCTACTGTTGCACCTAAAATGGTTTTGAGCTGATCAATCAACTCAAGCAGAGAAACGCGTTCGCCAACGGCAATATTAAACACTTTACCAACGGCATCATTGTTTGGTGTAAACAACGCCTTAATATTGGCCTGCACTGCATTTTCTACAAACGTAAAGTCGCGTGTTTGTAACCCATCGCCATTTACCCTGGGGGCTTCGTTCTTTTGCAGCGCCTCAATGAATAAAGGAATGGCTGCTGCATAAGCTCCTTCAGGGCTTTGTTTCGGGCCATATATATTGAAGTAGCGCAGCCCAATAAGTTCCACTCCGTAAGTTTTCACAAAGATTTCGGCATATTGCTCGTTCACCAGTTTAGATACTGCATAAGGAGATAAAGGCTTGCCGATCTGGTGCTCCACCTTGGGTAAAACAGTACTATCGCCGTACACCGACGATGAACTGGCAAACACCAATCGTTTCACCCCTTGCTCTTTCGCAGCGGTAATTACATTCAAAAACCCTGTTACGTTGGCCTTGTTGGTGGCCAACGGATTATTGATGGAACGTGGCACAGAGCCCAATGCAGCTTGCTGCGATACAAAGTCAATGCCTTCGCAAGCTTGAAGACAAGTATTGTAATCCGTGATGTCGCCTTCTACAAACTCTACGTTTGGAAGGGCAACAAAAGGTTCGATGTTGTGATAAAAACCTGTAGCGAGGTTGTCGAGTATGCGCACCTTTTTTGCTCCGTGCTGCACCAGGTACTCTACAATATTGGCCCCAATAAAGCCAGCACCACCCGTTACTAAAAACGAATATTGCCCCAACTCTTCCTCCTGAAATTTTGTGTTATACATCTCCTATCGGTTGGCGTATTGCTGCTCGTAGTATTGTTGGTATTCGCCAGAAGTAACGCGTGCCAACCATTCGGCATTGTGGAGGTACCAATCTACTGTTTTTTCAAGTCCCACTTCAAAAGTAATGGAAGGTTTCCATCCCAATTCTTCTTGCAGTTTGGTAGCATCTATGGCGTATCTACGGTCGTGCCCGGCACGATCTTTTACATAAGTAATCAATTGTTCTGAAGTGCCAGGGGCACGCGACAGCTTTTGATCCATAATGGTGCAAAGCAACCGAATCAAATCAATGTTTTTCCACTCGTTATGGCCACCGATGTTGTAGGTTTCCCCCACCTTTCCCCGATGAAAAATCTCATCAATCGCACCAGCATGATCTTCTACCCACAACCAATCGCGGGTGTACTTGCCATCGCCATACACCGGCAATGCTTTGTTTTGCCTGATGTTATTGATGAACAAGGGAATCAGCTTTTCAGGAAATTGATTTGCCCCGTAATTGTTAGAACAATTAGAAATAACAATGGGCAGGTTGTAGGTATGATAAAAAGCACGTACCAGGTGATCGGAGCTGGCTTTTGATGCCGAATAAGGACTGCGAGGATCGTAGGCAGTTGTTTCTAAAAACAGCCCTGTTTCTCCCAACGAACCATATACCTCATCGGTAGAGATGTGGTAAAACAGCTTATCGGTAAAATCGTGGTGCCAGTAGTTAAGGGCTCCGTTCAATAAGTTGACGGTACCAATGATGTTGGTTTGCACAAACTCCAACGGGTTTTCAATAGACCGATCTACATGCGACTCCGCAGCCAGGTGAACAACCCCATCAATGTTGTATTTGGTAAACAAGTGATACACCGTTTCAGTATCAACGATGTCGCCCAGTTCAAACACATAGTTGGGCTTGCCTTCAACATCTGTAAGGTTCTCAAGGTTGCCCGCATAAGTGAGCTTATCGAAGTTAATGATGCGGTACTGCGGATACTTATTTACCAGCAAGCGCACCACATGCGAACCGATAAATCCGGCTCCTCCCGTTACCAATATATTGCGTTGAAACTCCACTATAAGCTCCAGTATTCGAGGTCGTTAATCTTGTCTTTATAGATGCCTTTAATATCTACAAACACCCCATGACCATCGCGCATAATGGATTTGAAGTAAGCCTCATCCAACTCCAGGTACTCTTTATGGTTTACTGCCACAATAACAGCATCGTAATCTTTTCCAATGTCATCGGCCAATTGATAACCATACTCGTGAGCTACTTCTTCCTTTGAGGCATGCGGATCAACCACATCCACATTTACGGCAAACGACTCCAATTCTTTCACTACATCCGATACCTTAGAGTTACGGATATCGCTCACATCTTCCTTAAAGGTAGCCCCCATCAACAATACTTTAGAGTCCATGATGTTTTTGCCTTGAGCAAGAATCTTTTTCACGGTTTGTTTGCCGATGTAAAAGCCCATAGAATCGTTGATATAACGACCTGAGTTGATGATTTTAGCGTGATATCCTTTTTGTTTTGCCTTGTGGGTAAGGTAGTAAGGATCTACACCAATACAGTGCCCGCCTACCAACCCTGGAGTAAAGGGTAAAAAGTTCCACTTGGTGCCGGCAGCCTCTAATACATCATAGGTATTGATGCCGATACGATCGAAGATGATCGATAATTCATTGATCAATGCAATGTTCACATCGCGCTGCGTATTTTCAATAATTTTAGCGGCTTCAGCCACTTTCATCGATGGTGCACGATGCACTCCAGCTGCCACTACCAACTCGTAGGTTTTAGCAATGTTTTCCAACGACTCGTCGTCACACCCTGCCGCTACCTTCATGATAGAGCTTAAGGTATGCACCTTATCGCCCGGGTTAATGCGTTCTGGCGAATACCCTACTTTAAAGTCTTCCAAAAATTTCAATCCCGATTCTTGTTCTAATATTGGAATACAATCTTCTTCGGTACAACCTGGGTATACGGTAGACTCATACACTACATAGTCGCCTTTCTTCAATACTTTACCAACAGTGGTAGACGCCCCAATTAACGGACGTAAGTCAGGCAGATTGCTTTCGTTAATAGGCGTAGGAACTGCTACAATATAGAATTGAGCATCCCTTAAATCTTCTAACGATGCGGTAAAGTGAATGTCGCATCCTTCAAAATCTGACGCCTCCAACTCATTGCTCGGATCAATGTTGTTCCGCATCATTTCAACGCGTTCTTCATTAATGTCGAAGCCAACAACCGATATCTTTCTGGCAAACTCAAGCGCAATGGGAAGACCTACGTATCCCAAACCTATAACAGCTAGCTTTGCTTCTTTGTTGATTAATTGATCGTACATATCTTAATTCTGATTGTTTCTTAATGCATAAATTCTTTCGATGATGTCTACCACTTTTAAGCCTTCCAGCGCATTGGTGGTAGCCGTTGTTCTTCCCTTGAGGGTATCCACAACATTTTGGATAATAAAGTGATGGTTGGCAGCTGAACCTTTGTAAGGGCCATAATCGTTGGCAGGGCTTGCCTCATCTAACTCAGGCATTTCATAGCCATCGATGTTGCATACCTCTACTTCGTTCATGTACTGTCCACCAATTTTTACGCTTCCCTTAGAACCAATAATGGTCATGCTACTTTCTAAATTAGCGTTCCAAACAGCAGTAGAATAATTCAGGCATCCCATTCCTCCATTCACAAAATCGAAGGTTACAAAGCCTGAATCTTCAAAGTCGGTTGACGCTGCATGGGTAAAATCTTCAAACCTTCCCTGGATATTTTCGATGTCGCCAAACAACCAATACATGATGTCGATAAAGTGCGAGAATTGAGTAAACAGTGTGCCACCATCTAGCTCTTGCGTGCCTTTCCAACCTCCTTTTTTGTAATAGCGATCGTCGCGATTCCAATAGCAATTAAGCTGTACCATAAAGGTGTCGCCCAACAGTTGTTGATCCATCACCTCTTTGATCCATGCTGAAGGTGGCGAATAACGGTTTTGCATCACACAAAACACATGCCTCGATACTTGCAAAGCTTTAAAAATCACTTCCTCGCATCGGGCTTTTGAAAGCCCCATTGGCTTTTCGCATACCACGTGCATTTGTCGATCCAATACCATCGTTGCCTGCTGCGAATGCAATCCATTGGGGGTACATATATTCACTACATCAATGTCGAGGTCGGCATCGAGTAAGGCTTCAATAGAATTAAAGAAAGGCACATCGTAAGCTTCAAGGCCCAACGATTCTTTGGGATTGGTATCACACATGGCCACCAGCTCCGACTCGTCGTTGCGCAACACCATTTCTGCATGGCGCTTGCCTATGTGACCACATCCTACTACCGCAAATCTAATTTTCTTGTTTGCTTCCACCATAGTTACTTCATCTTATATACTTCGCCCATTTCGAGCTTGTATTTTTCTTTACTTTCCGGACATTCGGCTGTTCCATCCTCACCAAATTCAAGGCGATGTCCATATTCGCTGATCCAGCCGATTTGTTTCGATGGATTGCCCACCACCAATGCATAGGGTGCCACATCTTTTGTAACAACAGCCCCTGCACCAATAAGCGCAAACTCACCTATATCGTTGCCACAAACAATGGTGGCGTTGGCACCAATGGATGCCCCTTTTTTTACCCGTGTAACCGCATACTGACCTCTTCTGTTCACCGCACTTCTTGGGTTAATTACATTGGTAAACACCATCGAAGGACCTAAAAACACATCATCCTCACAAATTACACCGGTGTATATCGATACGTTATTCTGTACCTTCACATTGCTCCCCAACACCACTCCTGGCGATACCACCACATTTTGGCCGATATTGCACTGCTCGCCAATTTCGCAATTGGGCATGACATGAGAAAAATGCCAAATCTTAGTGCCTGCACCAATGGTACATCCCTCATCAATCACTGCCGTTTCGTGCGCAAAATAATCCATTACTTTCGAATATATCCTTCAAAGGTATTGTGTTCTTTCTTATACAATTCATCTTCGGGCAATGATTGAAAATACTCGTAGGTGAGTTTCAACCCTTCTGCCCTGTTCACTTGTGGTTCCCAATTTAAGATGGCTTTTGCCTTGCTAATATCAGGTTGCCGCTGCTTAGGATCATTTTCAGGCAGTGCTTTGTACACCACTTTCTGATCTGTACCCGTTAACTTAATGATCTCTTCCGCAAACTCGCCAATGGTAATTTCATCAGGATTGCCAATGTTTACCGGTTCTACATGATTGCTCAATAACAACCGGTAAATCCCTTCCACCAGGTCATCCACAAAGCAAAAAGAACGCGTTTGCGAACCATCACCAAAAACCGTCAGATCTTCACCACGCAAAGCCTGCCCAATGAAGGCGGGCAATACCCTCCCATCATTCAGTCGCATGCGCGGTCCGTATGTATTAAATATCCTTACAATGCGTGTTTCAACCCCATGATAACGGTGGTATGCCATGGTCATCGCTTCCTGAAAACGCTTGGCTTCATCGTATACCCCGCGAGGGCCAATGGGATTAACATTGCCCCAATAACCTTCTGTTTGTGGGTGTACCAGCGGGTCGCCATATACTTCGGAAGTGGAAGCCACTAAAATCACCGCATTTTTTGCTTTGGCCAATCCCAACAAATTGTGAGTTCCTAACGACCCTACTTTGAGGGTTTGAATAGGAATTTTTAAGTAGTCAATTGGGCTGGCAGGTGAAGCAAAATGTAAGATGTAATCCAGGTCGCCAGGTACGTGTACAAACTTTGATACGTCGTGGTGGCAAAACTCAAAATCCTTATGGCTAAAGAGGTGTTCAATGTTTTTCAGGCTGCCTGTAATCAGGTTGTCCATGCCAATAACATAACACCCTTCTTTAACGAAACGGTCGCATAAATGCGACCCCAAAAAACCTGCTGCCCCGGTAATTAATACCCTTTTCATTGCTGCTTAGCTTTTTGCCTCCACGGTTTTTCTACCGATGCTTTCATAATGGAAACCCAATTCCTGCATACGGTCCAATTCGTATAAGTTTCTACCGTCGAAGATCACTTTATCATTTAAAAGTTGTCCTACCCGATCAAAATCAGGGGTTCTAAACACTTGCCATTCGGTAGCAATCAATAAAGCATCCGCACCTTCAATAGCGGCATACTGATTGTCTACAAAAGTAATTTTATCGCCCACCACCTTTTTCACATTTTCCATCGCTTCCGGGTCGAATGCGGTAATTGTTGCTCCGCAGTTCACCAACTCTTCTATCATGTACAAGGCGGGAGCCTCTCTAATATCATCCGTATCGGGTTTAAAAGCCAATCCCCACAACCCAAATTTCTTTCCACTAAGGTCAGCACCGTAACGCGACTTCACCTTATCTACCAGCACCAACTTTTGGCGATCGTTGACATCCAACACCGAATTAATGATCTTAAACTCGTAGTTGTGCTCATTGCCCGATTTCACCAATGCTTGCACATCTTTAGGGAAACAGCTGCCGCCATAACCAATGCCGGGAAATAAAAACCGCTTGCCTATCCTGTTGTCGGAACCAATACCAATGCGAACCATATCCACATCAGCACCTACCTTTTCGCAAAAGTTGGCAATTTCATTCATGAACGTAATCTTAGTAGCTAAGAAAGAGTTGGCAGCATACTTGGTTAGTTCAGCCGACTTTTCATCCATAAAAATGATGGGGTTGCCTTGCCGAACAAATGGCTTGTACAACTCACCCATAATTTTTTGAGCACGTTCAGAACTGGTGCCAATCACCACACGATCGGGCTTTAAAAAATCATCTACCGCGAATCCTTCACGCAAGAATTCGGGATTCGATACTACATCAAATTCCACTGAAGCCGTTTTTGCAACGGTAGCAGTTACCTTATCGGCCGTGCCTACTGGCACAGTGCTTTTATCTACAATTACTTTATAGTCGGTCATAATGTTGCCCAACTCTTCGGCCACATTGAGCACATAAGAAAGATCCGCAGATCCATCTTCGCCCGGAGGAGTAGGCAGGGCTAAAAACACTACTGAAGCATGATCTATCGCTTCTTTTAGTTCTGTGGTAAATCGTAACCTGCCCTGGCGAATATTGCGTTCAAACAACACATCCAAATGCGGCTCGTAAATGGGCACTTCGCCCGCTTTCATTTGGGCTACTTTCGCCTCATCAATGTCAACACAGATAACATCGTTTCCTGTTTCAGCAAAACAAGTCCCGGTTACCAGGCCTACATAACCTGTTCCAACAACGGCAATGTTCATGATCAACTATTTATGCTTTTGAATGTATTCTTTAACTGATTCGGTGATGAATTTCAATTGCTCCTCATCCAATTCGGTATGCATGGGCAATGAAATAACCGATTCGCACAGAGCTTCGGTAATAGGGAAATCACCTTCCTTGTAACGTTCATCGCGATACGCTTTTTGCAAATGCAATGGCACCGGATAGTATACCATGGCCGGAATGCCTTTGGTACCCAAATACTCTTGCAATCCAAAGCGATCGATGTTCTTTGTTACCAATGTATATTGATGAAATACATGCGTAGAAAAATCGGAACGATGCGGGGTAGTTAATTCCTCCACATCTTTAAATGCTTCATCGTAATAGGTTGCTGCTTTGTTGCGGGCAGCAGCATATTCATCCAGCCGAGCCAGCTTTACACGTAAAATGGCTGCTTGAATGCTATCCAACCGTGAGTTTACTCCTATAGAATCGTGGTAGTAGCGTACTTCCATACCATGGTTGGTTACAATGCGTGCTCTGGCTGCAAGGGCATCGTCGTTGGTAAATATTGCACCACCGTCGCCATAACAACCCAGGTTTTTTGAAGGAAAGAAAGAAGTGCAACCAAAGTCGCCAATAGTACCTCCCTTTTTTACCGTACCATCTTTTGAGGTGTAATCCGCACCAATGGCTTGTGCATTGTCTTCAATTACGTAAAGGTTATGTGCTTTAGCAATCTCCATCACCGCATCCATGTTACTGCACTGCCCAAAAACATGCACAGGAACAATGGCCTTTGTATTTGGAGTAATGGCCTTGCGAATAGCTTCCGGGTCGATGTTAAAAGAATCCTCTTCTACATCTACCAACACCGGAGTTAATCCCAACAATGCAATCACCTCCACCGTAGCTACAAAAGTAAAGTTGGAAGTTATCACCTCATCGCCTGGCTTTAGGTCCAATGCCATCATTGCAACTTGCAATGCATCAGTGCCATTGGCACAAGGAATAACATGCTTTACGTCGAGGTAATCTTCCATGTCTTTTTGGAATGCTTTTACCTCGGGTCCGTTGATGTAAGCAGAAGAACCTACTACATCTAAAATCGCCTTGTCAACTTGATCTTTTATCCCGGCGTATTGACCCAATAGGTCAACCATCTGAATTTTCTTCATTGTACACTGAAAATAAGTACGCGAATATAGTCAATTTTCAGATAACCGAAGCGCGCACAATTATTGCCGAAGGTTAACGTTTAAAAATGTATCTTTGTTGCAGGAATGAGAGTATTTATTTCTTTATTGATCCTTGCTTTGACGGGGCTTTTGCCCAAAGCCAGTAATGCGCAAGCCAGCATTACCGACTCCACCATTAATATGTTTTTATTTCAAGCTGGTTATGCTGGTCAGTTACCCGCTGGCGACTTAAGCGATCGGTTTGGCTTTAATTCGAATGTAGGGGTGAATTTTTTGCTCAAAGACAAAAACAATTTTACTTACAGTTTAGAAGGGTCGTTTTTGTTTGGGAGCCAGGTGGAAGAAGAAAACATGTTAGACAACCTGAAAACAGAACGAGGAGCCATCATCAATGCCAATGGCGGATACGCTACAGTGCTCCTCTTTGAACGTGGGTTTACACTATCCCTTAACTTCGGCAAAGTGATCAATAAAATTGGGCCTAACCCCAACTCAGGCATCCTGCTAAAAGGTGGTTTGGGATACATGCAACACAAAATTAGAATTGAACATAAAAACGATCCCATTCCACAATTGGAAGGCGATTACCTGAAAGGATACGATCGATTAAGTAGCGGGTTAATGCTGAAGCAATTCATTGGCTACCAGCATTTGAGCAATAGTCGATTGGCCAACTTTTTTGTCGGTTTTGAATTCATGGAAGGCTTTACTAAAAGCCGTAGAAGTTTTAATTTCGATACCATGAGCAAAGACGACTCGCAGCGGTTGGATATCCTTATGGGGATACGTGCAGGATGGATTTTACCCATTTATAAAAGAGCACCCAGCGACTTTTACGTGTATTAATGGTTTTCTTTTACAACATTTCCATAGGTGCCTACCTACTTGGAATTAGGATAGCCTCTCTTTTTAATCCCAAAGCAAAAAAGTGGATCAAAGGACGAAACAATTGGCGTACGCAAATGCAACAAGCCATCGATGCTTCTAAAGAAACCATTTGGTTTCATTGCGCATCGTTGGGCGAGTTTGAGCAAGGAAGGCCTCTAATTGAAGCCATTCGCAAACAACACCCTACCAAGCAAATCGTACTCACTTTCTTTTCTCCCTCGGGTTATGAAGTAAGGAAAGACTATAGTCACGCCAACCATGTATGGTACCTACCCATTGATACTCGAAGCAATGCCAAATTCTTCATTCAAACCATACAACCAACGCTGGCTATTTTTGTAAAGTATGAGTTTTGGCACCACTACCTCAACACACTCCACCAACAACAAATTCCTACCTATGTGGTGTCGGCCAACTTCAGAAAAGAGCAACGATTCTTTAAATGGTATGGGGGATGGTTCAGAAAATTACTGGGTAACATCAACCACTTGTTTTTGCAAAACGAAGCGTCTGCCCAACTGCTCAATAACATTGATTTAACAAACCATTCGGTAAGTGGCGACACCCGTTTCGATCGAGTATCGACCCTGAACCAACACGCGCACTCCATCCCCATCATTGAGGAGTTTAAAAACAACAAACAATTGTTGATTGCCGGAAGCACCTGGCAAGAAGATGAAAAGGTACTTGCCCCATTCATCAATACCACAGGCAATCAGATGAAATACATCATTGCCCCACACGAAATTCATGCTTCCCACATAGACCAGGTCATCCAACGACTTTCTTTAAAAACCATTCGATACTCAGAAGCCACGGTAGAAAAAATTAAAGAAGCAGATGTATTGATTATCGATAACATTGGCATGCTTTCCAACCTTTATCAATATGGTGATGTAGCGTACATTGGTGGAGCATTTGGCAAGGGACTACACAACATTTTAGAAGCAGCTACCTACGAACTTCCTGTAATTTTTGGCCCGCATTACAGTCGCTTTAGAGAAGCCAAAGAGTTGATTGATTTGGGAGGGGCGTTTAGCATTAATAACACCAATGAGTTTCAGCAAATTGTAACTACCTTACTAAGCAACAAAGCACAGTATACCACTGCTGCTCAAGCAAGTGGGCAATACATTAAGAGCAATAAAGGAGCCACCCAAAAAATCATGCAGCACCTCGAAAAGCACCTTAAGCATGGCGAAAAGCAATGAAGATATTATCAAGGAAAAGAATCTGCATGAATTGAAAGACATGGTATATAACCATGCCGACAAATACCCAGAAGCATTGATTTTGCTGGCCATAGAAACCGTAGTGAAGCAAGAAGGCACAACGAACGAACTCGATGAATTAAGGAAGACCATACAAGCCAGGCACGAGCAAAAAGAACAGGATCGAAAAGCACAAGCTACAGAACAAAAAGAAAAGGAGAAGGCTCGAAGAAGGAAAGCACAACAGGTAAAAGGCATCGACAAATATGCGGGGATACTAAAATACATGGTGCCCCTGGTTGGTGGAGCCATTGTATTGGTTGGAGCAGCGGCAGTAATGGTGCTTGCCGACATCAATAAAAACCTGGCGCCTAAATTATCGGGGTTAGCCACTATAGGTTTTGCGCTAGCTACCTTTCGTTACTTTAACAAACGCCATAAACTTTACCAGAACCACAAGTACGGAACCGTAAAAGAAACAACCGAATACCACTATAATGGCAGCGTAAAAGCGCGAGGAAAAACACGTTGGGGCTTAAAACATGGCAAGTGGGAATACTTTGATATTGACGGGCAGTTTTTACGTGAAGACATCTATGAAGATGGCCAACTGATTTCCAGTAAGAAAACATAACAATCAATTTTAGAAACCCTACTTCATGAGCATCAAGCACCAATTGTACAAACAATGCAAAGCCTATGTAGCAGAACGCATACAACGTTCGCAAGAGGCTATTGATGCTGCTCAGGAAGCTGCCAACAATGAATCAAAAAGCAGTGCTGGCGATAAACATGAAACCGGGCGAGCCATGGCACAATTGGAAAAAGAGAAGAACCTACAACAGATGGCTGAAACACTAAAACTGAAAAAAGCACTTCAGCAAATTCGCCCTGACGAGGTACATACTACCATTACTTTTGGAAGCGTGATACATACCTCCAATGGTAACTTTTTCGTGGCTATTGGTGCTGGGAAATTGGTGGTAGATGGAACCACTTATTTTGCCATTAGCCCAACCTCACCTATTGGTTTACAATTAAAAGGGTTGACACAAGGTGATACTTGCACTTTTAATGGACGAAAAATAGCCATTAAAGCAGTGTATTAAAGGTCTTTTAACATCATGATATTGGCCGCAAAAGGCACACTGGCATTTCCGGTAAACGAATAAGAATATTTGCTTTGTGAATCGACACTCACACTCATTTTCACTCCATCCATCTCCATCAATTTTGCCTCTGCCTCCGCATTCAATTTATTTTCTTTTTCAACGGTAATGCTCACCTCATCGGCATAATATAATGTGCTGATGATGGTAGTACGCTTAAGGTTTCCTACTTCCTTTTTCAACTCTCTACGTTCCTTTCCTTTCCGGTCTTCAATAGCATCCTCTATAATCGTACGCATTCTCAAATCAAGGGTATCATCAAGAACCCTGGCTTTTACATTTCCAAATTGATAACCCACAATTTTCGACGTATTGATTCCCAGTCCAGCCTGATTCACATGCCCTGGAATGTTCAATCCAAGGTCGCCTATAAACTCACGTTCCATGCTAACCACAGGAAAATTGGCATCACGATAGGGCTTATTTCTCAAGTACTCCTGGTACTTCCTCCAATCGGCATCACTAAAACCTAAGTCGCCAATGATGTTTTTCTCATCAATATCAAGAAAGAAGCGGTTCTTCTGCTCTGCAAAATAACCTATCATATAACCCGAATTCGGTGTTCTTAACAGATAGGCATCAAAATCTTTATGAAATTGTTTAAAGGTTTTTTTATTAGAAGACATAGTGGTTTGTTTTTAGTGTGTTTTGAAGATACTATACATATTCCCATTTTCAAAATTGCATCCAATAACGAAACTATAAAGTATTGATGTTGTAGGATATACACGAATATTATTTGGGTTCAAACTTAATTAATGGGGAAAATATTTTCTTTTAAAGCAACCTTTTCATAACTTACACGTCTTATAAGTGACTATATCCCAGTGGGATATATTTTTTAGTTGCGATCTAAACCGTTTTAGGGAGGCGGATCACCCTAATTCAGTACAGGCAAAAGTTATCAGCGAGAGATAACGGATTAGCATTGAAAGGAAATTAAGCTCTATTTCTAATGTTATCCTCACCTTGTACAACATCGCTGTATTTGTGATGGTGGAATAATGGCTTTTTTTTAACCACTTTCCTAAATCGATTAAGTAAAGAAAAAAATGAAAAACTCTCCAACCATGAAAAACCAATTTCCACGGAAATTGAACACCCTATTTCCTGGTATTACCACCCGTAATCTTAAAAGCCGTGTTTTCTTGTTGATAGCATGCTTAGGGTTGTTGAACCCGAATACATACTCACAACAAAATTCCATTCACCTGGATGGCAGTAACGATTATATAAACTGTGGCAACAATGCTGCCATTCAAATTACCGGAACTGCTATTACCCTCGAAGCATGGATCTATCCCACTTCCTTCAAACCCAACGTTTGGGAGGGGTGTGTAGTGACTAAGGACGGCACTGGCCCTGATGCTGGTTATATGCTAAGGGTAGGCAACGGAGGAACCGTGAACTTTAATTTGGGATCGGGAGGATGGAATGAAATCAATTCCTCTTTTGGTGCTGTTTCATTAAACACGTGGCACCACATTGCCGGCACTTACGATGGCACTACCCAACGACTTTATGTAGACGGTGTGGAAGTAGCCACATCTACTTCTTCATTTTCGATTCTCAACCCCAGTACCAACCTATACCTGGGAGATTCACCTGGCTTTCCCGGACGTAATTTCCCTGGACGAGTAGAGGAAGTTAGGATTTGGAATGTTACCCGAAATGCAAGTCAGATTACAGCAGGCATGAACAACGAACTGTGTGGAACAGAAACCGGGTTGGTGGCTTATTACAAATTTAACCAGGGGACTGCTGGTGGCCCCAACCCAGGCTTAACCACTGTAACAGACGAAATGGGAACCAGCAATGGCACCCTCATCAATAGTTCGTTAACCGGGTCCAGTTCCAATTGGGTTACTGGTGTAAGTATGGGAAATTGCATTGATTACGATGCCCCATGTACTGCCGGCCCTATTAGCGCCGCTTGTACTGGAAATATTCTTACTGTGAGCAATGCCAGTTTAACCAACTCCTCAGTAGCAGCCCCTAGCTGTGCCAGCTATGCAGGAAGTGATGCCTGGTTCACCACAGTTGTTCCGGCCACAGGAACTGTAGAATGGGATGCCATTGAATTGGGGTTAACCGATATGGGCATGAGTGTGTATTCCAATTCAGGAGGGTGTAGCGGCACCTTTACAGAACTGCAGTGCGATGATGCCAGCGGATTGGGCAATATGCCTACCATTCAACTCACTGGCCTTACTCCAGGTCAAACCCTCTACATTCGCTTATGGGATAAGAACGATGATGAAACTGGAAACTTCATCCTACAATGTGCCGATCCACAGACCGGATTTTGTGTGAATGGCGATGCCACAGATTTAGGAAGTGGATGCGCTGATTTGACCGATGCGGTAAACGATGAGTTAGGCTCTATTTGGGATGCAAATGATCGCATGGACTTTACTACAGACTGGAGTCATGACTTTACCATTAACCTGGGCAATAACGATGGTGGAGCAGATGGCATTTGCTTTGTAATTCATAACGACCCTAATGGCACCACCACTACTGGTGGCTCAGGAGGAGGAATGGGTGCTATGGGCATTAGCAATTCACTTATTATTGAAGTAGATACTTACTTAAACACCGAAGATCGCGATGATGGAATGCCTTCTGTAACTTGCTCAGGTGGTCCCGATCCTGACCATATGGACATCTGGACCAATGGCAACGTAAACCCTTCTGGGTTTTCCTGTCCGGGATCTCCAGGTGCCAGAGTAATTGCCAATGCGGTTGAATTAACCAATGGAGGCAGTGCCTATAACATAGAAAATGGCCTGGACCATACCTTCCGTATTAGCTATAACTCGGGAACGCAAACACTTACTGCTACAGTACTCGATGGAGCTGCTGTAACAACCTATGGAACGGTAAGTTATAGCCCTGTTGATCCTTCTACCCTCTTCGGCACCAATTATCCGTTTTTCGGTTTTACAGGCTCTACAGGGGGATTGAACAATGAACAGGGAGCATGCCTTGCCGCAGCGTTTCAGCCATTGCCCATTGAGTTGTTATCGTGGGAAGTGCATTGCAACAACACCGAAGTTTGGACCACCTGGTCTACCGCCTCTGAAACCAACAACAAGCGCTTCGAAATTGAGCGCAGTACAGATGGTATTCACTTCGAAAAAATTGGAGAGTTAGATGGTGCAGGCAATAGCAATTCGCTGTTGAATTATCAATGGAAAGACATGAATCCTTCCAATCAAATGGCGTATTATCGTTTAAAGCAAGTAGATGATAATGAAGCTTATTCCTATTCAAACATTAAAGCGGTAGAATGTACAGGAAATAGTGGTGTGTTACTCATTGCTCCCAACCCAACTTACAATACAGTAAACATCAGCATTCCTGCTGGGTTCGAATACCCACTTACCGTTCATGTTACCGATTGTGTTGGGAAAACACATGTAGCGCGTACCTATTACAATGCCGGGGAGGTAACACTAGACATGCAAGCATTGCGTAAAGGTACCTACTTTATTCGCGTACAAAACGATCGTGAAATGAAAGTGGCCAAGGTGCTGAAGTTATAAAACATTAAACGGTACCTAACCTCAACCGTTTATGTAAATGCGGTGGCCGTTAAGCAGCGTAGGCAACCGGGTTTATTCGTAAAAAAAGTCCGTTACAAGAGAGCAACGGACTTTTTTTTATGCCTATCTGTATACGCTATGCTTCCTTCGATTCTTTCAGTGTTGGCTTTTCCATTGTTGTTCCACATTTCGAACAAGTGGTCAATGCTTTATCTGCATAAAACTCATCCAATAACGCAGAAAGCTGCTCTACAATATCGCTTAACTGAAAATTGGCCCTGTGCAGTTGATGATCGCAGTTTTCGCAAAACCACATGCAAGCATCCACTTCATTTGCCGCCCTGGCACGTTCTACCACCAGGCCAACAGTATTGGGGCCTCGCTGTGGAGAATGGGGCACTTTCGGAGGCAGTAAAAATACCTCTCCTTCCTTGATATCAATCACCCTTCTCTTTCCATTTTCGATGATGGGCAATTGCATGTCTCCTTCCAACTGATAAAAGAACTCTTCGCCTTCATTGTAATGAAAGTCTTTACGCGCATTTGGACCACCCACCACCATAATGATAAACTCCGTGTCTTTATACACCACCTGGTTTCCTACCGGTGGTTTCAATAGATGACGATGCTCATCAATCCATTGCTTAAAATTAATGGGTGGTATCATAGTTCTTCATTTAGGTTGTAAGGCACAAGCACTACACAGCAATTGATTAAAGCGTACCGCGTTTAGCTTGTTCTGCTTCAATAGACTCGAATAAGGCCTTGAAGTTTCCTTTACCAAACGATTGTGCACCTTTGCGTTGAATAATTTCAAAGAACAACGTAGGGCGGTCGGTGAGTGGCTTGGTGAAAATTTGAAGCAAGTACCCTTCGTCGTCTCTATCTACCATAATGCCATGTTCCTTTAAAATGGCCATATCTTCGGCAATCTCCCCTACCCTTTCCTGCACGGTGTCATAGTATGACCCAGGTACATAAAGGAATTCAATGCCTCTTTTTCGCATCTCACTTACCGTAAATACGATATCATCAGTAGCCACAGCAATATGCTGGCAACCGGCTCCTCCATAAAAATCGATGTATTCTTCAATTTGCGACTTTTTAAGGCCTTCAGCTGGTTCATTGATGGGAAATTTGATGCGACCATTGCCATTGGTCATTACCTTACTCATCAACGCGGTGTATTGCGTAGAAATGTCTTTATCGTCGAAAGTAATTAGGTTGGCAAAGCCCATCACATCCTGGTAAAAAGCAGCCCAGGTATTCATTTGCCCCCACTCTACATTGCCTACCATGTGGTCGATATACTTTAACCCACAATCGGTTGGGTTGTAATGCGATTCCCACGCTTCAAACCCAGGTAAGAACACTCCTTTATATGCTTTGCGTTCTACAAAAACATGGATGGTATCGCCATAAGTATGTATTGCTGATCGAACTACTTCCCCGTTGGCATCGCTTTCCGTTTTCGGGGCAAAGCATGATTTTGCTCCCCGTTTAGTGGTTACCTCCCAGGCATAGGTGGCATCATCTACCCAAAGTGCAATTACTTTTACTCCATCGCCATGTTTTTCGATGTGCTCAAACAATTCTTTGTTCTCAGCATTTGGCATTGGAGTGGTAAAAACGAGTTTTATCTTGCCTTGCTTTACCGCATAGGAGGTGCGATCTTTCACTCCGGTTTCCAGCCCGGCATAAGCCAATGATTGAAAACCCAAAGCTGTTTTATAAAAGTGTGCTGCTTGTTTGGCATTGCCTACATAGTACTCTACGTAGTCGGTTCCTAAAATGGGGAGAAAATCTTCTGCTTCAGGGAAAATCTTTTCCAGGGTGTACGAATAGTTTTCGATGTTTTTTAAATCTTCCATAGTGCGTCTTATTTACTTATCCAGGATTGGTAGTATCCTGATACTTCTAATTTGAGTGCTTCTTCTGTGATGGCTACTGGGTTAAACGGGTCGATCATTACAGCCAACTCGCCCGTTTCTTTTTGACCTATGCTACGTTCAATAGCTCCAGGGTGTGGTCCGTGGGGGATGCCTCCGGGATGCAAGGTAATTTGCCCTTTTTGAATGTTATTCCTACTCATAAAATCGCCATCCACATAGTACAGCAGCTCATCGGCATCTACATTACTATGGTGGTAAGGTGCCGGAATTGCTTCGGGATGATAATCGTATAAACGAGGAACAAAGGAGCAGATAACAAAGTTGTTTCCTTCAAATTGTTGATGAATGGGAGGAGGCATATGAATGCGCCCGGTAAGTGGTTCGAAATCGAAAATCGAAATGGCATAGGGGTAATTAAATCCATCCCAGCCTACTACATCGAAAGGATGGTTTTCATACACATAGGAGTACATGATTCCTTTCTTCTTGATATAAACTTTAAATTCTCCTAACTCATTGTGGGTCTCCAGGTTTTGAGGCAGCTTAAAATCGCGTTCGCAAAAGGGAGAGTGTTCCAACATTTGCCCAAAGTAGTTTCGATAGCCTTTAGGGGTTAGAATTGGGCTGAAGCTTTCGATGTAAAGCAACCTGTTTTCGGTAGTATCAAAATCCATTTGATAAATGGTACCTCGAGGTATTATCAGGTAATCGCCATACTTAAAATCGAGGCTTCCATACATGGTACGTAGTTTTCCAGAACCCTGATGCACAAAAAGCATTTCATCGGCATCAGCATTTTTATAAAAATATGCGTTGGAAAAACTTTGCGGGGCGGCCAGACCAATGTGCAAATCGTTGTTGACAAACAGTGTTTTGCGGCTGTCTAAATAGTCTGCTTCTGGTGTAAGCTCAAACCCTTTAAAGCTCAGCGCTTTCATGTTGTCTTCTATGGCTATCTTAGGGCGTACATTTACCGGCTCACCAAATTCCTTTACGCAGGTGGGTGGGTAATGGTGGTAAAGCAAGGAAGACATGCCAGCAAAGCCTGCTGTTCCAAACAATTCTTCTTGATACAGTGATCCATCTTCTTTACGAAAGGTCGTATGTCTCTTGTGGGGTATTTTCCCCAGGGTGTGATATCTCGGCATAGTTGGGTGGTATAAATGTGAGTTATTGCTGTAACATACGCGCAAAATTATGTGTCGTTTATCCTTACAACAATGACATGCACCCGTGTTGAAACATGATACTTGTCAGTTTTTACCACTTGATGCATTTTTACCTTTGCACTATGGAACAGCAAAAGCGATTAGAGCTAATGGCTCCTGCCGGTGGATGGGAAGCATTACAAGCAGCCATCGACAATGGAGCCGATGCTGTTTATTTTGGCGTAGATCAATTGAACATGCGTGCACGTGCCACCATGAATTTCACTCTTGATGATTTAGAACAGATTGCACAACGGTGTGCCACAAATAATGTACGCACCTACCTCACCCTTAACACCATCATTTACGACCACGATTTATCGGTGGTAAAGCACGTTATCACAGCTGCAAAAGAAGCAGGTATTCATGCCATTATTGCCTCCGATCAGGCGGTAATAGGTTATGCCCATTCGGTAGGTATGGATGTGCATATTTCTACCCAACTGAACATTACCAATATTGAGATCGTAAAGTTTTATGCTCATTTTGCCAACTTGATGGTGTTATCGCGCGAATTGAGTTTGCGACAGATTAAATCGATTTGCGACGACATCAAGTTAAAAGAAATAAAGGGGCCTAATCATCAATTGGTAAAAATTGAAGTGTTTGGACATGGTGCGTTGTGCATGGCTGTTTCGGGCAAATGTTATTTGAGTCTACACCATCAAAATGCTTCGGCCAACAGAGGAGCATGTGTGCAAAATTGCCGTAGAAAGTACAAAGTAATTGACCTGGAGGATGACGTTGAATTGGAAATTGACAATGAGTACATCATGTCGCCCAAAGATTTATGCACCATTGATTTTCTAGATCAGCTTATTGCCACCGGTATTGATGTACTAAAAATTGAAGGGCGTGGTAAAGCCCCGGAATATGTGGCGACCACCACTCGTTGCTACCGGGAAGCCATTGACGCTTATTACGAAGGTTCCTATACTACCGAAAAGATTGCCAGGTGGATGGAAGAATTGCATGCGGTATACAATCGTGGCTTTTGGGGCGGCTATTACCTGGGGCAGGAATTGGGAGAATGGACCGATGCCAGTGGCTCGAAAGCCACCCAACAGAAAGTATTTCTGGGGAAAGGTATCCACTACTTTAAAAAGGCAGGTATTGGCCATTTTAAAATTGATGCCCGTCAGTTATCCATAGGCGATAGAATACTTGTTACCGGCCCTACCACAGGTGCAGTGGAGATGGTGGTAGATGCTTTAAGGGTAGAAGACCAAGCGGTTGAAGTAGCACAAAAAGGAGAGGAATGCACGTTTCCAGTAGCTGTTCCTATTCGCCCTTCGGATAAGCTCTACAAATTGGTGTAGTTCATGGTCATCATTACCCATTACCGAGAAAAATGCATTGGTTGCAACTACTGCGTAGAGCTGGCTTACCACCGATGGCGCATGTCGAAAAAAGATGGAAAGTGCACCCTGGTAGGTGGTGTAAACAAGCGAGGTTTTTATACGGTAAAAGTAGGCGATGAAGAGTGGGAAGAAAGTGTAAAAGCTGCAAAGCTATGCCCAGTAAACATTATACAAGTGAAACAAGGGTAGTGCAACGGTTCGATAAAAAACACCCCTTCGTCGGTAAAAACTTCGGGTAAGTAGATTGTTTTCTTGTACCGTTTTTGTTTGATGTACATTGTGCAACATCAAACCAACACATTATGCAAAAACTCACTTTCATCATCGGCCTGGCGGTATTGTTTACCCCACTATGCGGTAGCTCACAAAACAACTGCATTCAAATTCAACCCAACCCATTATCGAGCGATCCAGCCTTTGGAGTATTTAGCAAGTACGTGGAAGTATTTGGTGTGCGAATATTTGCTACTTCTACTGTTTCAGACGATGATGTAAAGCACACTGCAGCAATAATGTACGAATATTTGGACAACGATGAAGATGGGAACATTGATGACCCTCCAGTGGTGACGGCCATGGTTAATGAGGGAGCCGCTATGGTGATGTGGAATACAGACGGTGAAGCTTCGCAAAACACGTTTTTTAACAACTACAATGGCAACGAAATTTTACAAGACTTATATGGCGATGAGGTGCACCCGCAAGGTTCGTCGTTGCAAGATGGGTTTGATGCTACTTTAGAAGAGGTATTACACCTGATTACTAATGCCGGCTATGTACAAGTATATCCCAATGCTTTTGGCGATTGGCAAGGTACCTTGCTGTGCAATGCCATGGATACGGCACGTGGCGGTTATTTTACCAGCATTCCTAACCCCTACCCTGCTGGTGCATGGTATACTTACGACGATCAAACTTGTGATTACTCATGCATGTCGACCGAATATTTTTATTGGGCGCTTACCTCTATCCTTGGCGCACAAGATTATCCCGGAAGGCTGCAGGAGATTGATAATGAATGGGATCTCAACACCAACGCCCTGGTACAATCGGGAGATGTATTGGGTTATGCGTTAATGACCGATCCTCAATACCAACTGCCAACGGTTTTGCCTAACGGTGACTATTGCCCGGTTACTGGCATTGACGAAAGCAAAAGTTTTATTCAATTTGACGTGTACCCAAACCCAGCGACCAAGCAGCTTACCGTTACTCTTTCAAGGGCGAAAAACAACACCACTATCATGTTGTACAATGCATTGGGGGCATTAGTAATGCGTAAAACAACCAGCAGCAAAAGCACTCAACTCAACATCAACGTATTGAAGCAAGGGATTTACTTTTTGAAAGTGGAGAACACCGTAAAAAAAGTAGTCATTCAATAATTCTCAGGTTTACTTACCGCAGAGAAGGTCGTTCATTATGGGGAGCGGCCTTTTTCATTGCAATGCACTTCCGAAAAAGATGATGAAAAATTTTGTACAGATGTATGGTTGTTTCAGAAGAATGTTTAAATTTGTCACCCCCAAACGGGAAAGTTCTTTATAAGCGAAAGTAGCTCAGCTGGTAGAGCACGACCTTGCCAAGGTCGGGGTCGCGGGTTCGAATCCCGTCTTTCGCTCGCCAAACCACAGACCCCTTTGAAAGAAGGGGTTTTTTGTGAGGATCCGTCAGTGAAGGCGGATCAATGCTCGGGTGGTGGAATTGGTAGACACGTTGGACTTAAAATCCAATGGACATTGCGTCCGTGCGGGTTCAAGTCCCGCCCCGAGTACCGATAAGAAAAAAGCCTGAACGTATGTTCAGGCTTTTTTTATTTGGGCAGCTTCGATTGAGCTTGCTCAAAAGAGAAGATGGGCAAACAAAAAATCAAAGACATGCAGTGGATTTGGCATTTTTCTTTGACAATGACGTTGCGGGACTCTCCGACTAAAAGGAGGAAATTCCCGCCCCGAGTACAGAATGGGACAAACCATCAAATTTTTGGTTTGTCCCATTTTTATTTTCTTCAAAAGCCTTTATTAATTGCGGTATAGGGAAGAACAGCCCATTTACTCTTGGAGTTCGATAAGTGGTGTTTGCGAAATCATAGCGTACTCCTTCAGGAAACACCGCCCATTGAATACTTCGTTTGGTGTCCAAATCGCTGGAAGCCCATAAATCAGGGAGGTTCACGCTGTATTGCAGCGCAAGATCAACCGCATTTTCGAGGTTCGATAAATCCAAACCGTCTCGGTTCAATTCTTCTTCCAGTTGTAGAATTTCAGTATCAAACTTACCCCGATACTTGTCGAATAGGTCACGGTCTATTTCACCAGTCACGTAGCGTTCCTCAACGGCTTCCGCTTTTCGGGTTAATTCATTTAACCGACGTTCCATCAGGTGAGCATTGTTTAACCGATCTTCCTGTTGGGCAACAATGGTGTGGTAAATGATTTCCCTGAACGGTGGGATGTATGCCTTTTCGGTCAACTGGTATTGTGTCAGCAGTATCAGGAATTCTTCGTGCATCTTTTTTGCGCTGCGGTTTTCCTTACTGCCCCTGCGGTTATTCTTGTAATAGTACAACCCTTTCTTTTTCACCAAATAGCCCGTATAGGGTGTGCCGCAACTATCGGCTTTTACAAATTGCTTTAAAGGCAGTTCCTCCTGATCGCGTTTGTAAGCATAGCCGTTGGCGCGTTCATTCAGAATGTCATTTACCTTGAGCCATATCTTTTCAGGAACTAACGGTTCATGGTTGCCGTTCACAATTTGCCCATCCAGGTGTTTGCTGGTGACTTTTCCGGCATAGAACGGATTACGAAAATAATAGCCCAACTTCTTGGGCGGTTTATTCCAACCGTACTTTTTCAGGCGTTGGGTAATTTCATCGTAGGTAAGGTTATCGTTGGCCTTCCAGTAAAAGGCTTTGCGTAACAACTCCCCTTCTTCATTTACCACAATCTGCTGCTTTTTCCCTTTGCCGGGATTGAGGTTCGTGTACCCAAAAGGCACAGTTCCTACCCATTCGCCACGCAATAACTTTTCCCGCATTCCTGTGACTGATTTTTCGCGCCGGATGTCGTTGTCCATACGCGAGAAGGCATAATACAAATCTTGCTGAAACACTCCCGCAGTCGTGGTGGTGTCTACGTCCTGTGTGGCAGAAAGGATGAGCGTTCCCTTTTTCTTGAGTTGTTCCGTAAGGTAAGCTGCATGAGTACCGGTACGTGAAAAGCGGTCGTAAGAGAACACGACAATGTTGCCGATTTTGTGCCGCTTGACATACTGCAACATCTTTTGGAACTCCTTGCGCTCATCGCTTTTGGCGGATTCGTGAGTGCCGCCAAAGTATTGCACTACCTGCAAGCCTTTCTGCAAAGCATAGGTTTGGCAGTATTTCAGTTGCGTATCGAGGCTGGCATTGTTTTCTGCCTGTTCTTTGGTGGATACGCGGGTATAGATGACTGCCTTATGGTTGACGGCTCCTGTTGGTGCTGTTTTGCACTTTGCAAACGCTGAAAATGGATCGTTGTTTTTCATGCTTTTCGTTGTTTATGTTGAAAATGTGCCTGACAATGGTTTCAGCACATCGCTGCAAACTCTCGATGATGTAATGGGCAACCTCGTCACTTACCTGTTCCAGCCCCTTAAATTTCCTCAACCATTCGGGAGTATATTCTTGCAGTTGTTGTTGCTTTGCTTCTTTTAATGCTTGAATTTTTAGCTTCAATATTCGTGCCTTTTTCATCTACTAAACAGATTTAGAGTTAATTTAATCATTTTTTTTAACAGGAGCGGATGATGTGGTATTATTTGTTGGGAGCTTCTTCCATTTGCTTCCTACTTCAAAGTTACCGCACAGGGAGCAGATTCATTTTGACAGGACACGATTCAACACGAAATTGCACGATATGAACCGGTTTGGCATCATTTGAACCGGTTTCGCACGATTCAAACCGTTTTAAACTGTTTCAGACTGTTTTAGACCGTATCCAAACTGTCCACAGACTGTATTTGAACTATCATTTAACCATCACCCTGCCATTTACTTTAAAGTTACCAAAGCCTTTACTTTTATTTTGCGGCATTGCCTTGTTGAGCCGTAAATTGCCCTGTTTAGCCTTTTTGAGTCCTTTTCGGCCCTGTTCAGCCCTATTCAAACTGTACCAAATTGTTTTATACTATTTTGGACTGTACTCAAACTGTATTTTGACCCTTTTTAGACTATGTTTTGTCTATCACCTGCCCCTTACTACAAAGTTGAGGCGGTTTTTCCAATTTCACCTCGCAAAGTGTAGTAGAGTGTGTAAATTGTTGTTAAAAGCATACGCAGTGGGTCTGAGTGTGTTCCAGTGAGTCAGAGTGTGCTTGAGTGTGTCTCAGTGTGTTTTCAAACTGTTTTGTACTGTTTCAGACTGGAATCAAACTGTATTTGAACTGTCTGCAAACTGCATATACTAGCCGCCTTTATTACAAAGTTGAGGAGGATTTTTGGATTTCATTTCGTCCAGTACGGTTGAGTACGGAAATTGCATGTTATATCCTGTTCAGTACGGTTGAGTACTGCTCAGTACGGTCGGGTACGGTTCAGTACCGCTGAGTACTGTTCTATACTGTTTCAAACTGTTTTATACTGTAATCAGACTGTATGCAAACCTGTTTTAGACCCTGTTTAAGCCATAAACAGGGCATCTCTTGTGTGATTATGGATAGCGTTCCATGTTGTTCAGGGCTTCTTCTTTGAGGCGTACCAACTCCGAACCTGGAATAAGTAGCTTTCCACCTTTCGTAGATTGGGTAGCAGCCAGTTTTCCAATGGAGCAGTAATAGACTACTGTGGAATATTTCAGGCCTGTTTCTTCGGCGAATTCTTTTGGGGTAAGAAACGCAGGCAGTTCTTTTACCTGTAACATTTCCCGAAGACTATCCAGCAGTTCTTGCTTGAATTGTTCCAAATGGGCAACAGTAATGATTTCATCTTTTCTCATGGGGCAGGTTTTATTGGTTCAAAGCATGGCGTTGAAAGGAATGAGACATAACCAATGCTTTACAGGAAAGCAACGTGGAAAAGAAGATGGGTATTGTAGCAAGCCCGAATTAAAGCAACTACAACTTTTTGATTTGAGAAGGGGTGAGGCCGGTGTATTTGGCGATAAGTTCATCGGAAAGGCCATCGGCTTTCATTTGTTTGGCCTGTTCGCGGGTCTTTTTCTTTTCGGCCTTCCATTGCTCGTGTTTCAATTCCGTTTGAATAGCTCTCACCGCAGCATCGTCATGCACCTGAAACTTTTTGCTGAGTGCCACCTTGTCCATCAATCCTGCACCAGCGAAACTTAAAAAGTCATTTTCAGTAATGATGAGGTGGTCTAACACCGTAACTCCAACCAATTGTCCCACCTGAAACATGCGATCAGTAATGTCTAAATCGGCTTCGGAAGGTTTGGTATTGCCGGAAGGGTGGTTGTGTACCAAAATAACCTGTGCTGCTCCTTTAATCAGGGCTAGCCGGAAAATGTCCATTGGTTCTACATTCACCTGTTTTACAGAACCCAATGCAGAAAGCTCAATGTTAATGATTTGGTTGGCGGAACTTAGTGAGACTGTCCACATGTGTTCTTTCTCCCGCCCGATCTTGTTCTCACGCAACAGGATTTCCCGCATGATGGGATACAGATCATCCGAGTTAAGGATGTGTATTTTTTGGTCTTCTGTCAGGCGGACGTTCATGGGGCTAAGGTAGTAAATCTTTTGTGGTGTAAGGATAACGAAATCCTAATACATCATCTCTTTTATTAGTTTTCGTTTTTATCGTGCGATAATTTTTCATTTATCTCTTGTTGAAGTTTTTTTCCCTGTTTGGTTATATGTTTGTAAACAAATTCATACTTGCTTGAAAGCAAGAGAAGGGAAAAGTTATCCGCAATAATCTCCTCTGGATGAATAATATATCCCGTATTGAAGCTTATATGATCATAAAGCCTGTGTTTATACTCATTAAAAACTTCTTTCTCAACGTTAAGCTCATAGACTCCAGTGATTGATTCTATGATGTCAAAGTCAACATTGTTAAGTTTGTTAGATTTGAGAATATGGTACTTTGCATTAATGTATTTAAAACTATCCTTCTCTAATGGAAAGCTGTAATTGTCAACAGATACATAAGGAACATATATTTTATCATCAATCCTGATTGCATATCTATAGTCAGTTGCATCAGGATTGTTTATTTTTCTTTCTGCTAGTTCATTAGATACAGCTATGTCAGGAATATGCCAAAACCCTATTAACTTATATAACGCAAGGCGAGTTAGGGGATTATAGCGTGAGTATATATGAAAGATCTCGTGAGAAAAATACGCTAACAATTGGAAGTACTCTCTTTCAAAATAGCTTATCGGAGTAAAAATTGTGTTATTCCGGGTATATCCTTTTCCAAATTCTTCATTACCATTGGTTATGACTAGTCGAATTTGCTCAGGTTTAAAGGTTATATGCCTCAACCTTAACATCTCATTTATTTCCGTAAAAGCTTTTTCAATAAGTCCTTTTTGATATTGATCTGCTTCCACAACGGCCGTTTGTATGAATTGCCTGTATTTTTCTTTTACCTCATTAAGAGAAAGATAGCCCAAGCTTTCTTTCATTCGCAACTCTATATCGCAGATTGTTAAGTGGTTAAAAAAGAAGTTCTCGGAATCCTCAATAATTGCCTTTTTAGCTTCAAGCTTATCTAGGCAGATGTACCTCATCATATTTCAAGGGTTTTGGGAAAATCAACAAGAAAAAATACTTCATCAGATATATCTTTCGGTTGTTGTAGTTTTTTCCGCCCAAATAATGTTAAGCAGTCAAATGGGCATAATACCGGATCACTATGCATATTTACACCAAGCACTTGATTTCTGGTTAATTCTTCAAATGCCAAAAACTTCTTTGGAATGAAATAGTCCTTCTTGGGGTAAAAAACTGAAGTTAAAACTTTATAAACATTAAACTTCCTTGGAGACACTATTGATTCTCGTTTTAAAACGCCACAATTTTTACAAAACTCAATAACACATTTTATACTTGTTTCAAAAGATTCAACATCTTCATGTGTGCCAGACTCTATCCCTAGTATTGGAATTTCCCTCTCTTTCCCCCCAAAAAGCCAACAGGCAGGAATTCCTTTTTGCACATTAACCATATTTGCAATAACATCAATCATTTCTTTAGGAAAGCCTTTAAACAATCCATGTTCTAAATCATCGCTTATATTTATTATTGTTCCTTTAGGGTCACTTTCGGCACTATGGATATCAATACCATAGTCAAGGGTTTCATATACTGGTACTAACTCTTTAATACGCTCAATTTCATATTGATTAGCTTCTATTTCTAAACAATCGATAGGCAAGCGGTTCATATTAATATCAACCCACCTAAAACTTCGTTTTTTTTCGATCGAAGAATTAATACTATTGAAGTACTTTTCTGCTGCCTTTAAATTGTTAAGAATAAAAATTACTCTTCCGGACTCAGGAATGATATCATTGTCTAAAAAATATTTGTAAGCAGCTAAACCAGTTGGCTCATTCCCATGAGTCATTATTCCAATTCCAACCGTCCTACCTTTGTCTTTTTGTCCAAAACAATGTACCCCTTTAACACCTAAGTATTCAGAAGAAGATAGCTTATTGTATGCCTCAATTATTTCATTTCCAATCATACTACTTTATTAATGGTAGTCCAGCCAATCTGCGAACTTCTATAATAGTTTCACTTGCAATTTCCCTTGCTCGTTCGGATAATTCTTGAAGAATCTTGTTAACGGAGCCTGTATCTTTTTCAAGCTCTGCTTTTCTATCTTTAAATTGATTCGTTAGGTTTACTAACGTATCTCCAACAACAGCTTTTAATCTACCATATTGTAAAGAACCTTTATCATAATCACTCATTAAAGAATCGTAATCAGAAAAATTCTCTGCTGCTTTAAGAAGATTAAAGAGGTTTTGAACTCCAGCACTCATTTCGCCTTCTCCCTCATTGCCGGAATCCGTAACCGCTTTATTTACCTTTTTCCTTATATTCACCTCATCTTCAAACAATCCTATATAGTGCTTATCTCCAAGGCTTTTACTCATTTTCTTAGTAGGATCTGCTAAACTTAGTAATTTCGGAATCTCAGTAAAAAGTGGTTGTGGTTCAGGGAAATACTCTCCAAATTGATTGTTAAACCTTGCGGCAATGTTCCTTGACAACTCTAAATGTTGTTCCTGGTCTTTGCCAACTGGAACTAATTCCGCTCGGTAAATCAATATATCAGCAGCCTGAAGCACAGGATAATTAAAAAGCCCTGCTGAAACAAAACCAGTTCCTGTGACATCTTCTAACTGACTTGACTTGTCTTTAAATTGTGTCATTCGGGAAAGCTCTCCATAAGAGGTAACACAATTTAGCACCCAATTAAGCTCAGTATGTTGAGGTACTAAAGATTGGATAAACAAAGTTGATTTTTCTGGGTCAATTCCACAAGCAAGCAGCTCAATTGCCATTTGCAACGTGTTGCTTTTTAGCTCCTTAGCTTTGTAAGGCATAGTCATTGAGTGCAAGTCAACCACACCGTATATGCAATCATAATCTTCTTGAAGTTTCACCCAATTTTTTATGGCACCAAAATAGTTACCAAGATGCATCTCACCTGTAGGTTGTATACAAGATAGTACCCTTTTTTTCATTTGTAAGTGTTTATAACTTAAAATAACTGATTTCTTGAGAAGCTTTCAAAAATTTATGAAAATTAGTACCTCCCGTTCCTTTTGATTCATCTACTTGCCAATTGTATTTCTGATTTAGAGACTTAAAATCTTCAAAATGAGGGGCAAGAACTTCATAATGCGTTTTTTTCCATGCAACAATATCTTGATTTAACTGCAACAATAATTGTCTTAATTTGTCATTAATCCCACCAACTCTCGAAACAATTGAATTTAGATTTATCTCTTTTTGAGATTTGGACAAGTTGATTAATTCATAGTCGTATTTTTCTTCAAAATCAGTTAAAAGTTGGGTTTTTTCCTTAGTATCTTTATCTCTTGCACCTAGTTTCCAATACACTCTTTCATAAGCCGATTTCAGCTCGGTAGTCGTTAAAGTTATACCTAATTTTCCCATGAGTTGATTACCAAATGTCAAATTATCAAGAGAGGTTAACATCAACTCAATTTTTCTAAACTGAACTGTTTGAAACCCACTTGCTGGGACAAGTATCATTCTAAACTGAAAAAACTCCTCTGTATCCAAATTGCTAACTGACAAAACTTCTTTAAAAGAATTTGATAACAATTCATAATACCTTGATATTCTCTTTATTCTTTTAACCCACTCTTGTTGAACAATAGCATTGTATTCTATATATGACTTTTGAATCAAGGAAATTTCGTGAATAATTAGTTTGAAGTATAGCTCACAGATTTGGTGATAAACTATAAACGTCATTTCATCAGGTAAGCTTGTTTTTGGATGTTGTAATCCAATCAAAGCATCGACGTTAATATACTCCCAATATTTTACTCCTGAGTATACTTCTAGCCCTTGTAATGCTTGCAGCATTTTATTTTTATTGCCTGAAAATCTTTTTTCAAGTAATTGGTTTGTTGCCTTTTCTATGAAATTTTCTTCCATGCCTTTTGTCTTTCTCTAATAGTCAACATATGACATCTATACATAAAGCTTTATTTTAATTATCTTCAAATCCATCCTAAGTATTAAAATTGTTCCTAGTTATCAAGCGATTCATACCTGAACAAATCTTCGTTTTGTACAAATGCTCATCTTTTAAAATAGCAGACTATTTTGTAACGATGAAACAATTAACGACTTGAGTATTGTAAAGGTAATCGTTATTTTTAATAAATCCGTATAATTACTGTTTTTTTGAAGGAGTCCTCTCAGAAATTCCCGCCCCGAGTACAAAAACAGTGTGAGTCGCGAGTGCGAGGAATCTCACGCTGTTTTTTATTCTTCCTTCACTTTCCAACTCATAAAAGGCCAGGTGGATTGGCTTTTCCCAAAGCTATTTTTAAATCACACCACTTATAACGAATGTAAGTGTATACTCAATTGAAGATTTTGTGTACATTGGCATAACGGTATAAGTAACATTAACTTTGTTAAAGTTATACAGACGTTGTAGCACATAAAAACTGCATTATGAATAACAAAATGACCAAAATAGCCACTTTTATTGATGGTAATTTCTTCATGATAGTATCCAACTACTATAAGTTTCATCATGATCGAAAAAATTACATTCAATTTGGTGGTTTATCGGAGTATATCAGAGAAGAGGTTTCTAAGCAAGAACAAATAGATAAAAGATACTGCCAGATTGTGGAGGCTCACTGGTTTAGGGGTAGATTTAGTACACAGCAAATGGAGCAATCAACACCTGATGATGCCCAAAGGCTGAAACAGATGACAAGTGAGAGAATACGGAATGATTTATTCATGTATAATGGAATAGTGCAACATGTATACCCATTACAATATGACCATAGATCAGGAAAGGCTCAGGAAAAGGGAATAGATGTTTGGCTTGCGCTCGAAGCTTTTGAGCTTGCGGTATTAAAGAAATTTGATGTTCTTGCTTTGGTTGCTGGGGACACAGATTATGTGCCACTAATTCGGAAACTTAATGGACTTGGAACAAGAGTTATGGTATTAGGGTGGGATTTCAAATACTCTTATCAAGGGAAACAGAACGTAACAAGAACAAGTCAGGCACTTCTAGATGAATGCTCATACCCAATAATGATGGACGGAGTCATAAATGATCGTTCGAATAAGAGCAATCCAGTAATTAATGGTCTTTTCCAACATTGAAAATGTGCTACAACAAAATCCAAGTTGTTTTAAAACGCAGTTTAGCCAAACCGTTATTCCGTTTTCTTTATAAAATACCGATAGAGTTTTAATTCATAGGGAAGGACTAAAAGTACTTTGGGCAAGTGATAATAAAAGACCAATATCTCTCCTCAAAAAGTTCGATATTTCACCCATCCCGAGTACCGATAAGAAAAAAGCCTGAACGTATGTTCAGGCTTTTTTTATTTGGGCAGCTTCGATTGAGCTTGCTCAAAAGAGAAGATGGGCAAACAAAAAATCAAAGACATGCAGTGGATTTGGCATTTTTCTTTGACAATGACGTTGCGGGACTCTCCGACTAAAAGGAGGAAATTCCCGCCCCGAGTACGCAATAGGGCAAACCATTAAATTTTTGGTTTATTCCATTTTTATTTTCTTCAAAATACAAGAATAGTAAATACTCTATTGCTTTCGATTAATTTCAAAAAGTAAGTTGTCAAGAACGCTTACAATTCTATTAATATCTTCTTGTTTTTTAGTTGTGAAACAAAGTTCTATCCAATAATCAATTTCCTCCCAAAAGGATACAAAATCAGCTATATTATCATGCTTACCTTCAACATGTGTTAGTTGAAATTTTCTTAGGGCGGAAAAAAGACCTGCCCTCAATTCGAACCCCTTTCCATCCTCAATTTCCATAATACTTGAATCATAAACTGTTGCACTTGCATATTTAAGGGGATCTTCATCCTGACTGCATTTGAACAATTGACATAGCAATTCTTCGTACTTCATAGCTGCATCCATCTCTTTCTTTTTTTTAACTATTTAAAGTAAAATAGGTATTATTAAAATGAAATTGTGTTACTGTCTATGTAATAGTTTGATTGAGCATTAATGTAAGTTCCACATCCCCCACCAAAAAGTTCAATATTTCACCCAACCAATGTACTAATAAGTAAAAGCACTGCACCATAGATGGGCGGACCAGTTCAGCGAGTCATCTGTTCAACTCATTTCTTGTCGCTTCGAACAAAGCGCATACCGTATGCATTATTTCGCGCTGGCCCATGCCATCCACCATAACGCCTGTAGGTAACCGGACTGTATGGGTTATACTCATGATACTCACGATCATATCCGTAAAACCCTCCACCACGGAAACCGATTCCTCCGGTGTTCTCAATCCCTTGCGGCCAGTTATCGATGGTAGTCATACCAGTTTCTGAAAGTATTCCATCGCCATGAATGCCTTCAAAAGATCTACCTACAGGATGACCAACGGTAATCACACGCTCCCATAAGCTACCTGCCAGATCGAAAACCCAATAGTAAGAAGCACCAAAATAGGCTTTGTTTTCTTCAGACATTTTCGACTCATCCCATTCGTTTACTTGTACCAGGCAGCGGCTTGAGTTGGGTAACCGCTGAATTTTAGACTTGTTGTTGGAACCCCAGGGAAATGCTCCTGCCGTTGGTTCATCGGGACCACGTGCAGCCTTGGTAAATTCAAATTCAGTCATGGGCCTGAGGCCAGCCCAGTCGGCATAGGCCATTCCATCATCCCAGCCCAAAAACAGGCATGGTTTGTTTGGAAATTCGCTCACAAACTCCCCATCTACCTGCTTTATTGAGCCTCCTTGTTCGTAGTAATTGGGTTCATTGATGATTGTTCTGCGCTCCAATTGAACTTGAGATAGAGTATTCAGAAATGCCACGTATTCGCCTTCGGTAGGTTCGTACTTCATCATGTAGAAAGAGTTGACTCCTTTTGGGTATGTAGCTGGAATAATTCCTTTTTGATCACCTTCATAATTGTGTGAAGACACCCGGTAATACAACTCTCCATTTTCGGCTACCTTCAGTACCTGGGTTTCTTTGTTTAGGCTGATTGCACCACCGTATTTTCCTTGATTTTCAGGTTGAAAAAATGCACCGTAAAAAAGTGCTGTTGTGTCAGGAGCACCCACTGTGAACCCACCTTGTGGTATGTGAACCATTTCTGTGCCGTAAACAGAAAAATCCCATCCACGTGGGTCTACATCTCTAAAACTTCCCTGAGCAAAAGCAATGCGGAGTGTAGCCTGCACATTGCCACGATAGGTTGAACCAGGATACACATAGCATCCAACCCCGTCTTCGGGAACGCTCACTTCCAGTTCCAATCCTGGAGAAAAAACGGTGACCACTTCATGGCCTTCTTTTGCCACATTAATGTGTTCGTACCCATGCCCTGGGGCTATCGATTTAAAGAACACCCAAACCGCGTCGTGATTCTTACCATTGTTCCATGCATGTTCCCAACTTATATTGAACACAGCAAAGGCCTTGCCATTTTCATTATAAAGCATGGGCTTACTCATGGTTAAACCCGACGCCAGGCAGCACTGAGTGGTACAAAAAAACAGCACGACAATTGCGAAGAGCTTGAACGCATTTGGTGTTACTAAACAAGTGTTTTTCATTTCGTTGTAAGTTTGAAAGGAGAGAAAAATCAAAGATACAACTAAACAAATAGTTACACAACTATATTCTTAGTAGATCGATTATCTGTGCTGCTCTTAGGTAATGCCGAAATTGCATCAATCAACGCTCATCACTCTGATTGTTAGTAGGCAAACTGCTGCTGAGGCTGGCTTTAATGAAAAGACAAAATTTTCGTCACCTCAGGGTTCGGTAGTTGTCTATTTCCGTGCAATTTCAATGGACTTTTCAGCCCATTCTACAAGCTTATCGCTGTCTTCAATTACTTCGATAGGCGTTTCATAAAAATTTAACTTTCGAGAATTATCCTTCCCATAGGTGTACTGTTGCATGCCTCGATTGGTAAATGATTCAACATTGCTATCATCCACTTTCAACCAAACCTTATCGTGTTTGATTTTGGCAAAAGCAGTACCATTCTTCAGAAGGGCAGTACCACCAAACATATTTTTCATTTCGTATTCGCCAAGACCTTGAAGTTGGTCCAGGATAAAATTCTTGAATTCTTCATTTACTGCCATAGGTAATAATTTAATGCTTTTCAGCGTAGATGGCAAGTTTGAGTTCGGTGAACACTGCCTTCCTTAACGCTGACAAGTCTTCATAACTCTTGCTCTCTATCATATTTGTAATTGTTTCCTGATTGGGGAAACGAATAATCGCCACCATCTCTGGAATGCCCTCTCCGCTAATACGCTGAACGCGTTTATATTTTCCAACCGGATTACCCTGAAAATCCTTGAATACCTCATTCATCTTTCCAAGATATTCTGGGATTTTAGCTTTGTTCTCCTTGTTTATCACTGCATTAATGATGAGGATATTTCCTTCCGACTTTTCCTGGGCAATAGAAGTGTTGCTAAAGAATAGCGTTATAAGGAAGGCGACAACTATTTTTGAAACTGTTTTCATAATACCTTCTACATTGCTCCACAAATCATCATGTTAAGTTTGCTAAACACTCTTGCTCGCATCTCGGCCAGCCCTTGAAAATCTTCCCCAGCAATCATCTCCTTGATGGTTTGAGCATCGGAGAATTCGATCATGGCCATCATCTCCGGAGTGTCTTCACCCGATAGTTGTTCCATGGTTTTATACCGACCTACCGGCTTACCGCCATGCTTACCAAATATTTGCATAACACTTCCCAGGTACTCCTGAAGTTCTCCCATGCTCTGTTTGTTGACAATTGCACTTATTACCAATAATGGCTTGTTCTGTTCCATAACTATTTTTTTTGTGATTAATATCTAACACAAAGTTATGGAGGCAATAAGTGAAGGATTTAACTATAGGGGTCAACTATTTAACTGTCAGGGTCAACCTATACTTTGAAGGTGATTTCCCGAATATTTCCTTGAACTTTTTCGACAATAATTGAATTGATTTAAATCCAGTTGCATCAGCAATTTCAATGATAGATAAGTCGGATGTCGCCAGTAAGTCTTTAGCTTTCTTCAATCTTCTTGACACAATGTAATTGGCTGGAGTATCACTGTAGATTTCTTTGAACTTTCTCTTAAAGGTGGAGAGGCTCATGTTGCATAAATGAGCCAGCTCTTCTAATGCAATTCCACTATACAGGTGCGACTCCACTGTTGCCTTAAAAGACACTGTTCTATTGGAGAATAGGTTTACAAGAAGGTTCGAAACTTCCTTGCCTTTTTTGGATTGTAAGAGCAACAGCAGAATTTCTTTAATCTTTACGTACATCACTTCATCATTCATCCGGTGCTGGTTGTCCAGGAATAAATTAACACCCTTGATGTAGTTCCTTAGAATCACACAGGGTTCAGCTGTAATCACCTCATTACCACCAGGTGCTTGATTCACATGAAGGTATTTAGGCAGTTCATTAGAAAACGACTTCGTGATGAGTTCTTTTGGAAAATGGATAATCGTTGCATGATGCAGTCCAGTTCCCTTATCGGGCATGGTGTTTACAATCAAGTTTCCAGAGCTCGAAAGCGTAAAATTGCCTTCGTCAGTTTTCGTGGTATCCTGAGAAGAATAGGTTACGTTTGACCCTTTTTCTACATGGATGAAGCAAGCTTCGTTAAACGCATGATAATTGAACCTTTGAGGTTTATCGGAAACGATCGATTCAAAGATAACATCACCTTGATACTCAATTATTTTATGGTCAATGATCATTGAGTACAAAGGTAATGATTAGTGATCGAAAGAAAATGCCCCCTGCTATGCCTTGTTAATCTGGTTCGACAATGACATTGCAGGACGCTCCATTTTTAGCAGAAATTCTCGCTCCAAGTACAAATAAAAAAAGCCCCGCATCATAAGCGACGCGAGGCTTTTTGATTTTATGCTTGCCGAAAACGGTTCAACAATCACTACTTTGTAAGAATTGAAAAGATGACATTATTGCCACTCCATTCGCCTTCTCCAGGAATAACATCTCTACTAAATGCTATCTTTTCAAAGTCAAACTCACGGAACAATTCCCGGAGTTTTCGTTCTGAAAAAAAATGTGTCCAGAACCTGTAAATCTCCGTTGAATGGTCATCAATTACGAGGTGTTGATACAGTATTACCTTTTCCTGATCGTAAATGAATGATTCGGATAAGACTAAATAAGGACTGTTCTTCCAAAAACCGTTTTCTACTGCTTCCCACGACTTTGGAGTTGCCTTTTGGTCGATGTTCTCATCGCTAAACACATCTAGTATTAGTTTTCCTCCCTTTTTTAGCGTCTTAAAAATTGATTCCAAAAGTGTTTTTCTTTCACCTGGTGTTAACACGCTAAAATCAGCGTAAATAAGTATCACTAAATCATATTTTCCTGGTTCAAAATCAACTTCGAGATAATTGTTGCGATGGTATGTAACATTTAAATCATCAAGGTTTGCCTGTTCTTTGGCGTAATGGATGGATGTTTTAGAAATATCAATTCCTGTAACACTATGGCCTTGCCTGGCCATCATTTTAGAATAGAGCCCAGGGCCACAACCTAAATCCAAAATCTTCAATGCTCTATCTGTATCAACTTGCTGTAAAATCCACGCTACTGTTTTATTGATGGTTGATTTTTTTCTACTGGCTAAATCCACGTGTGGATTTAAATGAATGCCTAATAACTGTTTTGAAATATGCTCATTTGTCCACATGAAATTTGTTCCTTTTTCGTACAATTCAGGTCGACATGAGTTATTTATAATATCTAATAACTTCATCGTATAAAAATTAATGCAATTGGATACAATTCAACTGCACATGATTAAAAAATATGTTGAAAGTATAGTTACCTGACTCGTCAAGTTAGTCAGTGGGTAACCGCTGCCTCGAGTATAAGGCTTTGATGTATGTTATTAAGATTTCATAACAATGTAAAGTTAAAAAACCTGGTTCAGTAATGCAATCATTGCAGTTCCTGTAAACTTTATAAATACAAGAGGTGCTACATTATCCTCATTATCTTTGCTATATGAATTTTAGAAAGGCCACAGAAAAAGACGTTCCATCTATTGTACAGATGATTGCTCACGACAAGTTAGGGGCAAAGCGAGAAGATTACAAAGTTCCTCTTCCAGAAAAATATTACACCGCATTTAAGAATATCTCGTCAGATGAAAATCAGGAGTTGGTGGTAGTTGAAAGTGAAAATGGAAGGGTGATTGGCACCTTACAATTGAGCTTTATCCAATACCTTACCTACCAGGGAGGAATAAGAGCACAAATTGAAGCCGTGAGAATTCATAAAGACTTTCGTGGTCAAGGATTAGGAGCTAAAATGTTCCAATGGGCCATCAACAGAGCCCAGGAAAAGGGCGCTCACCTTCTTCAGTTAACCACCGATAAGCAAAGACCCGAAGCCATAAAATTTTACCATGAATTAGGGTTTGTGGCATCGCACGAAGGAATGAAAATGCAGTTGGCCTAAGTTCATCCGTCAGAAGGGGTTAACCTCAACGTCAATCTGGTTCAACAAATGTTCTGTATTTTTATAAAATGGCACTTGTAAATCACATTTACGGCTTCGAAATTCCAGAGGCACTAATGGCCATTCTTGAATATGCCCGAAAAGATGAAGACACGTTTTCCGAATTGGAGTTAGTCACTTATTACGACAACATCCTCCAATTTGATTTTAATAGGGGGATGACCATTCCATTTTGTAAGCACTATAACATGCCTTTCATCGACGGTGCTAAAACATTAGACGTTGAACCCGAAGTTCACATTTATCATGGAACCCCTTTCGAATTTTTCCCTGTTGGGTCGCAAGGAGGAGGTGGGCTGGAATATGGTTATCTAATTCTTGCTCCCGAACTTCAACCAAAAGATTTGCCAATGGTTTCTTATGCTCCAACAGATGATTTTGGCGTTACCTGGCTTGGGAACAATACGAAAGAAGGGGTTGAGAGCTTGCTTACGGCTAAATTCAAGTCGATTCACAGAAATAATGTGAAAGGGTTGGAAGTGTTTGATCAAAACGAAAAAAAGCAATTTTTATGTTCGCATTATGGCATTACACCCAATAGAGATCACCCAGAAATTGATCAATATGCCCGGCTTAAACGAAGGTACATTCCTGCATCAATTCCTGAGGGTTGGAGCTATTTTTCCACCAACAATGGTGTTGGGGTTTTGGCAGAAACATCGACCTTCAACAGTGCGCTTAACCACCCGGAAATTGCCAACAATAATAATTGGAATGACTTATTTGCACTCGCTAAAACAGCGTTTGAACAATCGTACTTCGGTACGGCCTTATTCATCGCTCATTCCATCTTCCAGGAGTCGTTCTTAATCGACAAGTACATTGAACTCTCCAGGTTTATGCATAAATGTTACATGCAGCTGGGCAAAGAACTTTTAGCAAACAAGGTTGATCTATCACTCAAGTGTTGGAAATAAATGGTTCGACATTTCTTCTATATATTTGAATTATGCTATTATCTGATCACCTCAAGCACACCTTAAAGAAAGAATTCTTTGCTGTTCTCCCGGAAGACAAATCAATTATTGAAAATGTTTGGTTTGAAAGGTGCAAGTTTGAATCAAATGATTTTTCTTCAAGAATTAGCCATCGAAGCCAGGCTTCGGTAATTCGAAATGTTCATTTCGATCGATGCTTGATCAATAAAAATAATGCGATCGGGTATGGTGTTTTTGAGCATGTATTGTTTCATAACCTAAAGACAAGTGGGGTGTTTTTTTTACCGGTAGTTTGTTTAAAGCAACCACATTTACGGGCAAATGTGGTAGGATAGGGTTAGGCTCTCATGCCATTGAAAGTGCAGTGGGTTGGAACGCTCATAGAATGCTCTCGGAAGAAGAGCAACAGCAAATTAACCTCGATGCAATCGATTATTATAAAGAGGTGGATTGGGTACTTGACATCAGTCAAGCTGAATTCCAGGAATTCGACATCTCCTCTTCGATTCCTGCTAAAAAAGTGAAAAGAAACCCCGAACTCCAGGCCATCGCTTACCGGGAAAACATTGACATAGCAAAAATAAAGGGGCTGAAAGGAATAGAAGGTGTACATCAAATTGCATTTGACGTAAGCCAAAATAAAGACACCATTATTGTAGTGCCTACGCTAAAAAACAAACACCTAAAAAGTGAATTGGAAAGCTTGAGAATATTACGAGAAGAGGGGATTGTAGCATTAAACTAACCATTAATCAGTTCGGTACTTATTGCTGCTCTAAAATGGGTTTTATGTGGCTCAAAAGGATGCTTCCACAACTTAAATTGGTTCAAACATGCACACACTAATGGCATCAAAAGCTTCACCAGAACTAAGAAATGTAGTTCGCTAATTTTCGCTATTTTCAACCTTATGGAAGCAAAGATTCAAGCACTACTATCCACTTTAAAACAATCGGCAAAGGAATTGAATGAGTTGGGACTTAACCCTGGTGCAACAGCAGCACAAATTCAACAGGTAGAAGAAGTTACCGGGCAAGCATTGCCCAACGATTTTAAACTATTTCTACAACACATTAACGGACAACAACCCCAATCGCATTGGTTTTTACTGGATGAAGTTAAGCTGCTTTCGTGTGATGAAATAATTGAAGAATGGACGGAAGGACAAGAGTATGCAGAAGACACCGCAGAATACTATGATGAATTCCACTTTGACGACAAAATAAGGTGCACGATCTACCATGCATCAAGAATTCCTTTTGCAAGTCAGGAAGGATTTGGTTTTATGGCCATCGACTATGCCCCAGGGCCAAACGGAAAGGTGGGGCAAGTAATTTACCTGGTCAATGAATGTGATTTTATTGTAATTGCCGATAGTTTCTCAGCATTTGTAGATTGGTGCATTGAGCACCAGAAAAATTGAACAAGAACTGGCTCAACAATTATCGAATTGAATCAAAGTATTCGACTACTGTTTCATGGTCCATTTGCTTGCAAATATCATAGATACTTAACCCTTGCGTTATTGCTTTAAAGGGGTCGGCTCCAGCTTCAATAAGCATTTTACATGCCTCCACATTTTCGGCACCAGCAGCACTCCATAAAGCCACCACATTTCTTGAGTTCATGAAATTAATGTCTGCTCCAGCTTCAATCAACCAGTTGATTACTTCTAAATCGCCTCGTTCTGCTGCTACCATAAGCGGGGTTAATTCTTTATGTGTTGCCGTAACATTAGGGTTGGCACCATGATCCAATACAAATTTGGCCACTTCAAAATTTTCGTAGCTAACGGCAAGCGACAAGGCCGTACGTCCATCTAAATCCGCATCAATATCAATATGCTTCAATTGGTCAATAGCTTCGGTCGCTTTTCCCGATGTAATGAGCGAGCGCAATGCCCTTTGTTCTTCAATCGTCATATTTAAAAACTAATCTGGAAGCACTTGAATCATCACTTAAAGCAATTGGGAGGGGAACCGGGGCTACAGTTTTAAATTGTTTACTACCCACTCGCTTTCCTGTTCGTCTAAAAAATCCATCTTTTTCTCCTTTATCCACTTGAGCAACTTGTTGATTTTCTCTTCTTCTTTAAGCCTATGGTGCTGCAAGAAATTGAGTATTTCGCAAAGTTCAGGCAGTTGTCCTTCTGGATAACCCCAGCTCGTGTTTCTTTTTTTACTCAAAATTTTCTTCACCCGATTCATCAATGGATCAATCGCTTTTTCATCATTTAATCGTGCCAGGCAATCGCAAATAGTACTTTTTACATTGCCGTTTCTATGCACTTCAAGTTGCTCAATGAGGTAATCCACCTCTTTGGGGCCATTGATGACATCAATGGCCTTAACCACCATGGTTAAGACATCTTTATTTTGGTATTGCAGCATAAGTGCTTTCAACGCTGCAATCGAATCAAGACTACCCTGCGTTTGCACCACCTCAACAATGCCTTCTAACTCATCAACATCATCGTGCTTTTGCATGCCCTCAATGAGCCTACTTTCAATTTTTTTTGATGAAGAGGTAGCAAACCTAAGCACGAGCCATACTTTTGATCTAAAGAAATAGTTATCGGAATAAGATAGTTGTAGTAAAAAATCAATGTCATCTGAATTTTTAATGGGCAAGGGGTTTAACTCAGGGTAGGTATTGTTCATGTAAACCCTGGAAAGCACATTTTCGATCAGGTCTGTGTCGGTTTCTTTTTTCAATCTTGAAAATACTTCGGTAAGTTCAAGTCCATCAGCATTGGCAACCAACGATAATAGAATGGTATACACATTATCCCTTGATTGATCGTCCAATGCCACCTCGTCTAAGTAATTCAAGAGTGGTTTAAAATCACTGGGTTCCTCCCACCCTTCTGCTTTCCTATAAGCATACCACCCAATGGACTGAATAGGTTCCGAAAGTCCTGCTGTGTCGTCGGGGTAATTCTCATTGTCCATATCCTGGATCAATTGTGCCAGTTCTTTTCTAATCATTATTATTCCTCAATAGATTACTTCAAAAATAGCGCATTGTTTTCATAATCACTGCTGTTTGTAACCAAATTAGGATGAGAGCAATAAATCCAATGAACACCCAAACGGAAAAGAGGTAGAACGCTTCAACATGCTTGCCTGCTGCTCGAACAAAGCCCCGCAACCTCATATTTGCAGGGCTTTTCATTCAATCCATCAGCTTTTTGGCACCAACCTTCCTGATACCGGTTCCAAATCATACATTTGAAAAGTGGCAATACTCTCCATGCTTTCCTGCTCACCATGATCGTTTTTTCCCTGTTGGGTTTCGAGGTAGTTGTACAATGTTTCCTTACTGTCGAAGGTGACCCACACCACTACCGAATTTCTTTCCCTATCAATGCCTACTTGTCGGGCAATTAGCCCATCAATATGCTCATCCATTTTTTCGCTGGGGGCTGATGCGATCTTAACAAGTTCATCGAACATTCCCTGTTTTGCTGTAGATACAGAGACAAATGTGTACGTTGGTTCTTTCATTTTCATTGCATTATTTATTTATTACTATGTTTTTGATGCAAAAATATGCATTTATTTCAAATACATAGCAAAAAGAATTAAATTTGTTCAATAACATTTATTTTCCATGAAAGCAGCATTACTACACGATCTTATTGATTTATTGGATGAATTTGACCAATCGAACAAAGCTGGAACAGTAGAAGAATTCGTGATTTGGCTAAGTGGCAAGTACTTTAACGCAGAAGATACCAATGGGCATCGGCAGCAACTGGACCTGATGTTGGCGTTCCAAATTGCCATGCTAAATAAAACCATTAAGAAACAAACGAAGGAGGTGATTGCAGATTCGGCTTTATCATCTCTTGATGGTTATAGCTTTCTTCTTCACCTCGAACAAGCAGAAGAATCTTACAGAAAAATGGAACTTATAGCCATGCATAACCTTGAGGCACCAACAGGAATTGAAGTGATAAGGAGGCTGCTTTCGAAAGGATTAATCGAAGAGTTTGATGACAGCGAAGATAAGCGCGCCAAGAGGGTGAAAATAACAACAGCAGGCAAACAAGAACTCAACAGGCTTAAACCTTTAGTGGATGAAAGGTTCAAGCATTTCTCAAGGTCGCTATCGCTGCATGAAAAACTAAACCTTGTGGCCACCATGAATACACTGATTCGGTCTTAATTCATTGCCTCAATCACTGTATGATTACCTCGAAAAAAAGATCATTACTTTTTCGTAATTTAAACCCATGAAAATAGAAATTCGAAACGCAGATTTCCTCCTTAACGACAAGGTGTTTACTTTTCCTATTGAGCTTTCCTTGCTTGTAGCCGAAATTGGGGCACCCGATAGGTCGTGGAAAAGCGAGCATGCCGATGTAAGGATATGGGAACAATTGGGGCTGTTTTGTCATTTAGATGATCACGATGCGGTTAAGTCCTTCAACGTTAATTTAACGGGAGGGGTAACCATGGATATCCTGCCCGAGAACACGTTTCAAGGAAACTTTCTGATTGATGGACAAGACTTCACTGAGCGAACATTGGTGGAAATGGAAGAATTGAGTGCACACCGCCTTTACCATCTCACCAACGACGATGATAGCATCAGCCAGGTGGTTTACATTAGTCCTCTTGAGAAAGCCACAGCACCCAAAATAGATCCTAACAAGTACATCATAACACCTATTGATGGAACTCCCATTGCATTTGAAGATTTCAATTTCAAACTGGCTGTGATACAAGAGTTGATGTACGAACAAGAACTACTCCAACCAAAGTTCGACCTACACGAGTTTGTGGATTGGTATTCGGAACGGAAAATAGATTTGGAGGAAGAAGGGTACGGCATTATTCCAGAAGTGAAGGCCTATTTTGAAGCCCTCCCGGTTGACCAAAAATTTGCTTCAAAAATCACGGAGTTGCACCAGGAAGGAGGCCAGGAGGTGTACATGAACATGATTAATTTTTGGGATGGCGAAGACGATGTTTTCAACATCACTTCGGTGGCAGATGCCCGGCAATTTCCCCACTTAAAAGAAGTTACCTTGTTTTACGAAGAAGTAACCGATGTGCTGAGCGAATTTGAAGCGATAGGAATAGCTGCTGATTATTTGTAGTTGGTTGGTTTGGAAATGTCATTGTAACGCAACCCTATCCAATTTTTCCTACCTTAAATTAAATTTAAGTAGTATATGAAACGCTTGTACACGCTATTACTTATTAGTTGCATGTGGAGCAGCAGCTCATACGCACAAGATTTTTGTACCAACCTCCCTAAAATTATCGATGAGGTGGGGTTTACAGAAAGCTTTCAAAAGATTCGCGGAGACCTGGTTTCTGAAACATCCGCCTCGTATGATGATGGGGTAACCTGGACACGTATTTATCAAACAACACAAGACCTCATTCCGGGTGTTCCTGCTACCATTGTAAACGACGATTATCCCGGTGACCTTGATACCTGGACCTACCGCATTGACTATTCTACCACATACACCTTAAAAGATGAACGGAAAGTTGCTGAATATTGGGCAGAATTGGTTAAAAAATGCGTAAAAGATGAAGAGGGATGGACGTTTACCGAAACAGCCAGAAAATACGACTCGGAGGAGAAGATGTATGTTTGGAATGCCTCTAAAAGAATGGAGGGCTACCTGGGGTTGCGCGCCATTAATGTTTCTGTGATTCTTTTTGAAGAAAAAGACGATTCTTTTCGCAATACCGGACGGTATGGCGTAAGGATTGTGGTGTTATAACTGTTGGTAAGAAGCATCAATTGCTGTATTCAATTGTTTTATCTCCATTTTACCAGAACGCTGTACAAGGGCAAATCCTATGCTACAAGGAATGCATTGTGGCTTTAATGCAACCATTGCAGCAAATTTTCATCCTTAATGCAATTGCTAACACCATTACTTCCTTGAAAGGCCAGATGCGTAGTATTAATTACACCATACGATGTAAGCATTTAGTGAAGTAGCCACACACAACCACAATAAATAAGGCCATATAAGCAATGACTGTAGCCATTGTTGAGGTCGGTACTTCAACAACATATACCCCATTAACAGGGTTAAGGCAATGATAACAATTAGTCCTGCCTGCGGATGATGGAATTTAAAAAACACAGGGTTCCACAACACATTGAGTACCCATTGCAAGGCAAACTCTAAAGCAAGTGTTTTTTTGAATGCCGTTTTGCCCCACAATGCAGCCATGTATATGGCAAAGCAAATCATGATGGTGGTCCAGGCCAGGCCTAAGAACCATCCAGGAGGGGTCCACGGAGCCTTATTCAATTCCTGGTACCATTCGGTAACAGGGCCACTATCCATAAGGTAAGCTCCTAAACCAAGTGCTGCAAAGTTTAAAAGCAAAAATAAAATGAGTCGTTGTACCATAACCTACTATTGTTCCAGTAATTGTTGCAATGCTTTTGCTCGATAGTCGAAAATTTCCTTTAGCTGCTGTTGGATGGTTAATTTGTTGGCCATGTGCCCAATAACACCAAAAGGAGGAATGTAACTCACAATGTCGGTCATTACTGTACCTTCCTCACAAGGCTCCAACAAATGCTGATGATGCCATAGCTTATAAGGTCCCATGCGTTGTTCGTCTACAAAGTTTTGTTGCGGTTGCACATGGGTAATTTCAGTCACCCAGTTCAGTTTGATGCCCAAAAGAGGAGCCACTTTGTAACTGATGATCATGCCTGGATAAATGGTAGAGGGTATGTTTTGCGATGCAATATCGAATCCCATGTATTTCGGAGTGATCTTTTTTAAATTGAACGGATTCACAATAAAGTCCCATACCACCTCAACAGGTTGATGGATGCATTGTATTCTTTGAAACTGGTGAAACGACATTTCGATAGGGATTACTATTCTTCATAAAGTAAATTCAGTGCACCGTGATGACATCAATTAGCAATTTGAAATTTTCATTTCTTTTATTAGCAATCAACAACGACAACTCTTCGATAGCGGTGTGCGAAAACAAAGGCATATCCAGTTGCGCGCCTCTAAAGGAAGGGACCATTTTGTTGAATGGTATCGTAATTTCCTGCCACTCGCCTGAAGTCTCAAAGGTATAGATGTAAGTGTAATAATTGCGCTGATCGTTTTTTATGCGAAACTGGTAGTTTTTACCATCTCCTTTTAAACGAATGGTGACATAACCCGAAGGGCGAACAGTTCGTTTTTTGAAGCGATGCCGAACAGACGAAAACCCACCATTATTGGCCAACGATACTGTTCCTTCAAATACAGCATATCCATCTGCATTGAGTTGAAAGCTCCCTGCCGACCGGCCTCCCATTACTACATCATCCACTATTTGCCATTTCCCCAGATCAGCACCTTTATCAAAGTCAACAATTACTTGTGTATGCATGGCAGCAAAAAAAAGAAAAGCGTTCAACAAAGCAGTCATAGGCATCATATAGCAACTCCATCCATTGGTGTTTTATCCATTAACAACGAATTCACCTATTTTGTTTAAGTTGCGTTAGTATTGCACCTTAAAACAACAGCACCCATTCCTATAAGTTCAGTACTTTTATGCCATGAAACCCGGTTTGCCCTTCATCCTTGCTTTTTGCTTAAGTCATTGGTTGGTCTTCTCTTTTGGGCAATCAGAAAGTCATCATAAAATCAATGGCATCAGCGTATGGTCCGACATTACTCCTCGTGAAGCAAAGGATTATGCTTTTGTTGAAAAAACCAATGCCAACTGGGTTTCGATACAGCCCTATGGTGTGGTAATGACCGACAGCAGTGGGGTAGAATACAACCGCGAAGACATTTGGGAAAGCTCGTCGTATAAAGGCACCATCAAGCACATCGCTATTTTACATCAATTGGGCTATCGTGTTTTTCTTAAACCCCACCTCATCATTAAGTACAAAAAGCCCGGGGTATGGGTAGGCAACTTAAAACTCGATACGGAAGAAAAATGGCAAACCTTTGAGCAAAGCTACCTGGAATATGTGATTTCATTGGCTCATATTGCCGATTCGATGGAGGTTGAATTGTTTAGCCTGGGCACTGAGTTGGGAACTTTCCCACAACAAAGAAGCGATTTTTGGTTGCACATGATCGATACGGTACGCAGCATTTACGATGGAGGGCTTACCTTTTGCGCCAACTTTGATGCCTACCAGGAGTTCCCATTTTGGAATAAGGTAGACCTTATGAGCATCGATGCTTACTTTACCATCGATAACTCGAAGCACCCTACCCTGGAGAAATGCCGAAAAGGCTGGAAAAAGCTGGCTACAGAACTGGAGCAATATAGCAGTACTACCGGCAAAAAGATTTTATTCTCGGAATTTGGTTACCAAAGTGCCGATTTCTGTGCTTTAAAGCCATTTGGAGGGGTTGGCAGCTCGAACGTAAACCTGGTAGCACAAGCCAATGCTTATCGGGCGGTATTTGATGTTGTTTGGGGGAAACCATGGTTTGTAGGAGGGTTTTCGTGGGTTTGGCGATTCGACAACGACCACCCTGAAAACTACGACAACACTTCTTTCTCGCCACAAAACAAACCTGCCGCCAACATCATTGCTAAAAACTATTTGCTTTACCGGTAGGTACAACAATTATTTTTCCATCTCTCCTTGAAATTTGCTTGAGAGTTCTTATTTTGAAGTGCTGAAAATGCAGCCATCCTGCGCCTGGATGTACATCAACAATTGAGTTATTAACCTTTAAATTACAAACACATGGAAAAATTTGTAGTACTCTATTATGCTCCAATGGAAGCGATGCAAAGCATAGCAACCGCTACTCCAGAAGAAAAAGAAGCAGGCATGGCTGGCTGGATGGCCTGGAAGGAAAAGGCAGGAGATGCCGTCATCGATTTTGGTTCGCCCTTCATGCCGGGAGAAGTTTGCGGCAACGATGGCAATTTTGCACCAGCAATGAACGAAATTACTGGTTACTCTGTTATGCAAGCCAGCTCAATGGATGCATTGAAGGAATTGCTAAAAGATCATCCTCATTTAGGGTGGTGGGATGGTTGTAAGATTGAAATAAAGCCTTGCATTCCGATGTAAAGAAATTAAACCTACATAAGAAAAGCCACGCCATTGCTCTATGCAGTAACGTGGCTTTTGCATTTCCTAAAAAACTATAACGATGTGGAAGTGCCTCCACATTCCTATAACGCCCAATAGGGTGTAGTAGTAGCAGGCGAAATGAAGCTCACCATTGATGGGGTAACGAAGGTATTGAAGGAAGGCGATCGTTATTTTATTGGTAAAGATGTGGTGCACGCAGCAAAGATCAAGGCTGGGTATAAAGGTTTAGCCTATTCGATCAAGTCGATTGTTATACTCCAGCACATTAACCGCCTGTTAACTTCTTAATTTCATTCAGCTTCATTAAGGCTTCTACAGGGGTAAGGGTATTGATGTCGATGTTTTGAATTTCCTCTCGAATTTGTTCTAACACAGGATCGTCGAGCTGGAAGAAACTCAATTGCATGCCCGATTCTTCGGTAACGTCATTACCAGCTTTCACCTCTCTCTTAGGGCTTTTGGAGTGTGCTTTTTCGAGTTGTGCCAGTATTTCATTGGCGCGACTAACCACTTTTACCGGCATTCCTGCCATCCTGGCCACATGAATTCCAAAACTGTGATTGCTGCCACCGGGCACCAGTTTGCGCATAAAAATCACTTTATTGTTGATCTCCTTTACCGATACATTAAAATTCTTGACCCGCGAAAATGTTTTGGCCATTTCGTTAAGTTCGTGGTAATGGGTAGCAAACAAGGTCTTGGCTTTTACCTTGTTGTTTTCATGGATGTATTCGGCAATGGCCCATGCAATGGAGATGCCATCGTAGGTGCTGGTGCCCCGTCCAATTTCATCGAGCAGAATTAAGCTGCGGTCGGAAATGTTATTGAGAATGCTGGCCGTTTCATTCATTTCTACCATGAATGTAGATTCGCCCGAAGAAATATTGTCGGACGCTCCTACCCGGGTAAATATCTTATCCACCAGGCCAATGTCGGCACTTTTAGCGGGCACAAAGCTGCCCATTTGAGCCATCAGTACAATCAGTGCTGTTTGGCGTAACAATGCCGACTTACCCGACATGTTGGGGCCGGTAATGATAATGATTTGCTGTTTTTCGTTATCGAGGTATACATCATTGGCCACATACTCTTCGCCCAATGGCAGTTGTTGCTCAATTACCGGATGGCGACCATCTTTAATGTTTAAGGCCTTAGTGTTGTTGATGGCTGGCTTTACGTAGTTGTTTTTCAAGGCTATTTTGGCAAACGACAACAAGCAATCTAACCGGGCAATGAGGGAGGCATTGTGCTGCACCGGCTGGATGTAATCGGCCATACTTAGCACCAAATCGTTGTACAGTCGTGTTTCTAGTGCCACAATCTTTTCTTCGGCTCCCAGTATTTTTGTTTCGTACTCTTTAAGCTCTTCGGTAATATAACGTTCGGCCTGCGTAAGCGTTTGCTTGCGTATCCACTCGGGAGGCACTTTGTCTTTATGGGCATTCCGCACTTCCAGGTAGTACCCAAATACGTTGTTGAAAGCAATTTTTAAAGAAGGAATGCCTGTGCGCTCGCTTTCGCGTTGTTGAATTTGCAGTAAAAAATCCTTGCCCGAATAAGCAATGGCCCGCAAATCGTCTAATGCTTTGTTAATGCCTTCGGCAATTACCCCTCCTTTAGCCACCTGCACTGGCGGGTCGGGTTGTATTTCGGTGGCAATGCGTTCTTTAATGGTTTCGCAAGGGTTGAGCTGCTCTGCGATTTTCTTTAGCTCTGCTGCTCCCGATTTTTTGCACAGTGCCTGTATGGGTATTAACGCATCAAGGGCGCGCTTTAATTGCACCACTTCGCGCGGAGAAATGCGTGCCACAGCCACCTTGGAAATGAGTCGTTCTAAATCTCCAATTTGATGAATGTGTTGCATCAACTCCTCCATCAGCACATCGTGGTTTACAAAATGTTCTACCACTTGCAATCGAGCCTCAATGGGTTGTTTTTCTTTCAACGGCAGTACCATCCAACGTTTCATCATTCTTGCCCCCATGGGCGAAATTGTATCATCAATTACATCGAACATGGTGGTCGCATCGTCGTTGTTGGAATACAACAACTCCAGGTTACGAATGGTAAACTTATCGAGCCATACGTAGTGTTCTTCCTCAATGCGGGCAATATTGGCAATGTGCCCCACTTTATCGTGCTGCGTATCGCTGAGGTAGTGCAGTGCTGCCCCTGCTGCAATAATAGCCGCAGGCATTTTATCAATGCCAAACCCTTTAAGAGAGGTAGTGCCAAAATGCTTTAGCAATAACTCTTCCGAAAACTCGTTGGTAAACACCCAATCTTCGAGGGTATAGGTATAAAATTTATCGCCAAAGTGTTCTATGAATTGCTTGTTCTTATGCTTTTGGAAAAGCACCTCACTTGGCTTAAACCCTTGCAACAATTTATCAATGTAGTCTTTGCTTCCTTCGGCCACCATAAATTCGCCTGTAGACACATCCAAAAAGGCCACTCCAAATTGTTTTTTCTCAAAATGAATGGCTGCCAAAAAATTGTTGGATTTATGGTCGAGCACCTTGTCGTTGTACGACACTCCCGGAGTTACCAGCTCAGTTACACCTCGTTTTACAATTTTCTTGGTGAGCTTGGGGTCTTCCAGTTGGTCGCAAATGGCCACCCGCTGGCCTGCACGCACTAGCTTTGGCAGGTAAGTATCGAGCGAGTGGTGAGGAAAACCAGCCAAATCGACATACGCTGCTGCACCATTTTGCCGCTTGGTTAATACAATGCCAAGAATGTTCGACGCTTTCACCGCATCTTCGCCAAATGTTTCGTAAAAATCGCCTACGCGAAACAGCAACAATGCATCAGGGTGTTTTGCCTTGATGCCATAATACTGCTTCATGAGTGGCGTCTCAGAAGGTTTTTTCTTTTTTGTTTTGGCGGCCAATTTTTTCGTTCTTTATTTGCATTCGAAAGCAATAGCTAAAGTATAAACTTTCGCCAATTGCAGCGGAATTGTAGGCGGTAATAGTTATTAAAAGTTATGAACAGAAAACTAAAGAATCAGGAACTCAATCGGCTCTCTATAGCCGACTTCAAAACCACTGATAAAACCCCTATTGTGGTGGTTCTCGACAATATTCGCAGTTTGAATAACATAGGATCTGTATTCCGTACCGCTGATGCCTTTCTGGTAGAAAGCATTTACCTCTGCGGCATTACCGCACAACCTCCTCATCGCGACATTCAAAAAACAGCGCTTGGAGCCACCGAATCGGTTCATTGGCAATACTTTAGCACTACAGAAGAAGCCGTGGATGCGCTAAAAAACAAAGACTATCAAATCCTTGCCATTGAACAAGCTGAAAACACCATTGCACTCAATGAATTTCATCCCCCAAAAGGGCAAAAACTGGCCATAGTACTTGGCAACGAAGTGAATGGCGTAACACAAGAGGTGGTAAACATGGCCGATCAATGCCTTGAAATCCCCCAATGGGGCACCAAACACTCGCTCAACATATCGGTGTGTGCTGGTGTGGTAATTTGGGATTTATTCCAGAAAGTAAGCGTATAAAACACCTCCCAACACTGTAATTACCACAAGCTCAGACTTTAAGCCATTTCAAAAATTAGTTTTGCAAGCACCAACCGAAAAAAGTTACTTCGGTACAGCATTTGCATAAGAGTAGTTAAGTAAGTAATGCTAACCTAAGAAAGGGAGATCTGCCAGAGGTCCCCCTTTCTTCTTTTTTAAAGCAAGAAAAAACTCTCCTTAAATTCAAGGCACAACTTGCTTTAGGCAACTAAAAACCATTATATTAGCGTCATTACTGGTGTATTAAGTGATAATTCATTAATTTTGCATTTATTAAAGAGTATATGTTGCGAAATAGGTTGTTGATAGCATTAGCTCTGGTAGTTTTACTCCCTTTACTCTCTGAAGCCCAACGCTTTGGTTATCAAAGTAAATGGAAGCAATATCGCCATGAGTTTACAGCGGGTGCCGGGGTTTCTAACTTCCTTGGAGAACTGGGTGGTAGAGATCAAATCGGTACTGATTTTGTGAATGATCTTGAATTATCAGAAACTCAATTGGCATTTAACCTTGGCTATCGTTATCACATTGGCCAACCTTCAGTATTGCGTCTTCATATGTCTTATGGCAATGTATCTGGTGATGATGCACTAACTGAAGAAACTTTCCGCCATAACAGAAACTTACACTTCCGTTCTAAAATTTACGAATTCTCGTTGTTGTACGAGTACCAGTTTGGTCAGGCACAACAAGGGCACCGCTACCGCTGGAAAGGGGTGCGCGGCCGTAGAGCATGGAGCTGGGGTTGGTATGCTTTCCTTGGTGTTGGAGGCTTCCACTATAACCCTGAAGCACAAGTACAAGATGGCACCTGGGTACAACTTTATCGACTCAATACGGAAGGGCAAGGACTACCAGGTGGACCAAAGGACTATAGCCGTTGGAGTGTTGCCATTCCTGCTGGTTTAGGAGTACGCTATTCATTGAATAGAAACTGGGCTGTTGGTCTTGAAGGAGGCTATCGCAAAACATTTACCGATTATATCGACGATGTAAGTACAGAGTATTACGACCGCCAGGAGATTCTTTTCGCCTACGGCCCACAAGCAGCTTACTTATCTAACCCCACATTAGGAGAGCTTTCTCCGAGGGTTACTAAAGCGGGGCAGCAACGTGGCGACTCTACCGATAAGGATGCATATATGTTCCTTACCTTCCAGGTATACTATCGCATCAAATCGAACTTGCACCCTGGAAGAAAAAGAAGACGATCAAAAGTATTCTTCTAACCATCACTTCCTTTACTTATGTTGATTTATCTGCTTTAAAGTAGACGATTTCTTCTATTCCTATTTCTTGCTACTCCTTTAAAAGAGAACAGGCAAACGCTTTTGCCCGGGAGAAACTGTTTTGACCGAAAACGAAACTGTTTTGCCCTGATGCAACTATGTTTTGCTCTGATACAAATATGTTTTGCCCTGATGCAAATATGTTTTTGCCCTGATACAAATATGTTTTGCTCTGATACAAATATGTTTTTGCTCTGATACAAATATGTTTTGCTCTGATACAAATATGTTTTTGCCCTGATACAAATATGTTTTGCTCTGATACAAATATGTTTTTGCCCTGATACAAATATGTTTTTGCTCTGATACAAATATGTTTTTGCTCTGATACAAATATGTTTTGCTCTGATACAAATATGTTTTGCTCTGATACAAATATGTTTTTGCCCTGATACAAATATGTTTTGCTCTGATACAAATATGTTTTTGCCCTGATACAAATATGTTTTTGCTCTGATGCAACTATGTTTTTGCTCAGGTACAAGCAGGTTTTGCCCCTGGAAGTTATGGAGAAATGCACCCATTTATGTATCGTTACAACACAGCAAAAACGCAACAGCATTGCAACAAATAGCCCTTTACATGCCAAAGGAAGTATTGCTGGTAACGGGGAGGCAAGTCTATGCATTAAAGTCGTGTACAAGCAAAGTAATGCCTATTGTGGTACTTACTTGTTGGCACAAAAAAAGCCCCTCGCTAGGCGAGGGGCTTTCGATATCTTAAAAGGCTGTTTTTTTACATGCCTCCAATTTGATCTTTCCATTTCAAGAACTCAGCATCTTTCATGGCTTTGTCTTTCAACGAACCATCTTTACCAAATGCTGCTTTCAAGTTATTGGTAACACCTGCTTCATCGCCACCACGAGCAGCAATAACTGCGCGTAAGTAAGAAGCCAATGCGCTGTCTTTGTCAGCAGCACCGTCTACTGCTTCAGAAGCACCAGCACCGTCGCCATTCAACAACTTCGCTAAACCAAGGTTAAAGGTCTTTTCACCCATCATACCAAGGTTGCTCACTGCATCAGCATAGTGTCCATCCTGGATGTTGATAATACCAAGGTTGTAGTTTACTTCTTTGCCAGCACCAGTAGCGCTTTCTAACATGCTCTTCGCTTTTACACGATCGCCTCTTAAACGAGTACATACTGCCATGTTGTTGGTAGATACATCGTTCTTTTGAATGCCGTTTGCTTTCTCGAATTGAGTAGCAGCGTCATTCAATTTGTTTTGCATAAAGTGGATGTAACCAACATTGTTAGGACCTCTCCAATCGTTTGGATAGATACGCTCAGCAGCTTTATAGATGTTCATCTGCTCGTTCATGTCGTTGGTTAAGGTAGCCGCAAACAACAACTCTTCTACATTCAATGAATCGGGGTTGCTTTTTGCTAAAGCAGTAATCTCTTCGTCAGACTTTCCTACTAAATCGTACTTCACAGCAATTTGCGATCTTCTTAATTGAGGAAGGATATCTTCTGCGATGATTTCGTAAGTTTTCGACAAGTTCTTGATTTCTTGCTCACGCTTGGTTACATCAGAGTACATTTCCAATACGCGAATGATCAATTCTTTGTCTTGAATGTCTGAAGCTTCCATTTTTTGCTTGAAACCTGCCCAGTCTTCCCCTTTAGCGATGTTCTTGTAAAGGTCGTTTCTGTCTGAAGCTTCGTGCTTTTGTTTCTTCAAGATGTTGCCAATGGCAAGGTTAGCAGAGGCAGCACGCTCATTTGCAAGGTTTTCGTTCAATGAAATTTCCCCTTCAGGAGAAGCGTATCCTTGAACATCCGAGCTTTTGATTTGAATCTTAGGATTCTCTTTTGCGCCCTTGATGAATTCTACCATCTCTTTCATATCGGCATCTCTCAATTCACCGCTTCTTACAGCAGAAGAGTTCACCAGGTAATGGATCACTGCGTTTTGCTCGTGAGAGGTCGTTCTTTGGAACTTATCAGCACCAATCAATACTTTATCATCACTCATTACTAACAATGGAGTGGTTTTAGTACCGTCGGCTACCTTTACAGGGTCAAAGTCTTTTGTTTTGCTTCCTTGTGTACCGTGAATTTTTACTTTCAATTCGGCCACCTCCATGTCGGGAGAATAAGGAATTACATCGGTGTAAGTGAAGCTTTTTCCGTTAGCGTAAGGAATTACTGTTCCGTTTCCGGCAGCAGATTCACCCTGGAAAATTTCAGTTTTGAATGCTTTTTCTTCTCCGGTTGAGCTTACTAAAACAGGGGTTGCTTCAGCTACAACTTTTTTGTGGAAATACTTGGGTGGGAATTTTCCGGTAAATTCAATCTTTACACTATCACCGTGCATTTCCACCGGATTTGGGGTTACGGTAAGGTTAAGCTCTTCCATGTGCTTAGCCATTTTACCTAATCCACCACAACCTGCCAGTACCAAACCCGACAATGTCAGGGCAGCAAGTTTATTGATATCTTTTCGTTCCATTACTAGGTTTAGTTTTAGTATCGTACTAATGGTTTACAAGGTGCAAGTATAGTTAATGTTTTTAACATATAAAAGAGATTTGGACAACAAATACCCCTAACAATTCGCCTACTTTAAAGAACTATTCGATGTACTCCAAGTTCGTAATCAGCATCTATAATTTCCAATATTTTTTGGTAATCGCTGTAGTTGTTTACAAAATCCACCTTATTGGTATCGAGAATAAGGATGCGAAGATCTTGTTGTTTCTTTAAAAAATCGAGGTATTTATCCTGAATATCAAGCAGGTAATCATCGGGTATTTTTTGTTCGTATTCCCTGCCCCTACGCTTTATATTGCTTTGCAATTGTGCTACATCTAAATACAAATACACCAATAAATCGATTTTCGATAAGTTGGGGTACATGATGTGAAACAATCTTGAAAATAAAGCATACTCGTCTTCTTGCAAATTGGACCGTGCAAAAATGAGCGATTTGTAGATGTAATAATCCGAAACGGTAAGTGGTTGAAACAAGTCGGCTGTGGCTTCCCTGTTCAATTGATGATAACGCTCGGCCAGGAAAAACAATTCCAATGGAAAAGCGTGTTTCTCGGGGTTGGCGTAAAACCGTGGTAAAAAAGGGTTGTCGGCAAACTCCTCCAAAATTAACCGCCCGCCATACTGTTCAGCAATTTTAGTGGCCAGTGTTGTTTTTCCAGCTCCAATATTCCCTTCAATAGCAATAGATCGATAACGCATTAGGATTCTGGTTGACTGGTTTTACATGTTTCCAACAATTGTGCAATGGTTTGTTGCAATACCGGATGCACCAATTGGGGAGCTATTTCGGCCAATGGTTCGAGGGTAAACAGCCGGTGGTGCAGTAACGGATGAGGAATGGTTAACGCTTCTGTTTTCACTATTTCGTTGTTGTAAAACAATATATCGATGTCAATAATGCGTGCGGCATACCCTTCTGCTGCCACTCTTGTTCGCCCCAATGCTGTTTCTATGGCTTGTAGCGTATGCAACAGCTCCATGGGCTGTAACACCGTGGTTACCAACACCACCTGGTTGAGGAAAGCATTGGGGTGTTCAAACCCCCAGGGGGCTGTTTCATAAATGGCTGACCGTTCATCCACCTTCCCCACTTGCGCTTCTATGCTAGTTAAAGCAGCACGCAACACCGCGTGTCGATCGCCTATATTTCCGCCCAGTAACAGGTATGTAGCTGCCATCGCTTCAAATATTGGCAAAGATAATAATTCAACCCACAGCACCCCTTCTATAATGGCATGACACCATTTATGTAAAACACCAACCCTACGCAAGGTACTCAACGTATATTTGATTGAATATTAGTTAGAACCTATGTTAAACAATTAAATACTTATTGAAAAATGAAGCAATTTTTCAAATTCTTATTGGCTTCCTTTTTTGGAACCCTTATTACCGGAGTAATCTTGCTCTTTTTATTTTTTATGATGCTTGTTGGCTCGCTGTCTGAACTCTCTTCTTTTGGCGACAACGATAAGGTGACAAAAGTAAAAGACAATTCATTGCTCCACATTCAATTCAATGCGCCTATTACCGATAGGGGTAGCAAAGACCTCAACTTTAATTTCAGTGGCTTTGATGCTAGCTCTAAAATGGGGCTTAACGACATACTGGACAACATTGAAAAAGCCAAAACCGACGATCGCATCAAGGGCATTTACATCGATATTTCCTCTATGCCTGCCGGAATGGCTACTACCGAAGAAATTCGCAATGCATTGTTATCGTTTAAAGACGAAACCGACAAGTTCATTGTTTCTTACAGCGAAATTTACACCCAAAACGCCTACTACCTGGCATCGGTATCAGACGAGGTATACCTTTACCCTGAAGGCGTGTTAGAGTTCAAAGGCTTTGGAGCAGAATTGATGTTTTTAAAAGGACTGTTGGAAAAGTGGGATGTAGATGTTCAAATCATTCGCGGAAAAAACAACAAATTTAAAAGCGCTGTAGAGCCGTTGATGTTGGATCATATGAGCGAAGCCAACCGAGAGCAAACCATGAAATACATGGGTTCGATGTGGAGCCACATGGTACATGGCATTTCGGAGGCCAGGAACATTCCTGCAGATGAATTGTATACCATTGCCGACAGCTTGTGGGTAAGAAATGCAAAAGATGCTGTTGAATACAAGTTGGCCGACCGCTTAATGTATAAAGATGAAGTATTGGCCCTATTGCGCGAGAAGTTGGAAATTGAAGAAGATGACGACATCAATACTGTAGCCATCAACAAATACACCAAAGCTCGTGTACCTAAGAAAAAAGAAGAAGGCAAGGACAAGGAGAAAAAATCTTCGTACAAGAAAGACCGCATTGCAGTAGTATATGCCATTGGCGATATTGCTGGTGGTGAAGGCGATGACCAAAGCATTGGCTCGGAGCGCATTTCAAAAGCCATTCGCGAGGCACGTCAAGACTCTACGGTAAAGGCCATTGTATTTCGTGTAAACTCTCCGGGCGGTAGTGCATTGGCTTCTGATGTAATTTGGCGCGAAGCCTTGTTGGCCAAAAAAGAAAAACCATTTGTCGTATCGATGGGTGATGTAGCTGCTTCGGGCGGCTATTACATCTCTTGTGCAGCTGATAGAATTTACGCCAACGAAAACACCATTACTGGTTCTATTGGAGTATTTGGTATTTTACCCAATGCTGAAAACTTCTTTAAAAACCACCTGGGCATCACTTTCGACCGTGCCAAAACCAGCAACCATGCCGACCTGGGCACTACCAGTCGTGCACTTACTCCCGAAGAATACGACATCATTCAAGGAGGGGTAGAAGAAATTTACGATGTATTCCTCACCCGTGTTTCTGATGGCCGTGGACTTACCAAAGCCGAGGTAGATAGCATTGGGCAGGGACGTGTATGGAGTGGTATTGACGCCAAAGAAATTGGGCTGATTGATGAATTTGGAGGATTGGAAGAAGCCATTAGCTACGCAGCAGAAATGGCAGAACTAGACGACTACAAGGTGAAAAACTACCCCAAGCAAAAAGATCCGTTTGAAGAGTTAGTGAAAGAAATTTCGGGCGATGTAAAGGCCGAGGCCATTCAAGAAGAATTGGGTGATAACTACGGGCTTTACAGGCAATACCAATACATCAAATCCATCATCAACATGAAAGGCATTCAAGCACGCTTGCCTTATTTGATCGATTTCAAGTAGACCAAAAACTTCCTCAATCATATCCCCGTTGGTCAAATCCTGATCCGCCTTAAGCAAACAGGAGAACGGCCAACGGGGTTTCCTTTTTTATGCTATTGTGAGTACGGTTACAATCATCTGATTGTAAGGGTCGTCGGTGCCTCCCGGATCGTCGCTATTGTCTGCTCCTTGAATTTCGGCAAGGTAAGGGTAATGCCCTTTTACATCGGTATGCGCAGTGGCCCAAAATGAAATTTCATGGTTGCCCGGAACCACCTCGATGTAGCCGCTCAGCGGAATAATTACGTAATGGTGTTTTCCATTCACAATGTTTGGTCCCCATTTCGACCCTTTGATCCATCTTCCTACATCATCTGGTCCGGTGTGCTCCAACCGGGCACCTATGCCAATGGCATAATCATCACCTATTCCTTTAATGGGTAGTTTTCGATGTTGAATACCAACGCTTCCAGTAATGAAGACACGACTTTTTGCTGTGACCTCAAACTGCACAACGAGGCCGGGAATTTTTACCATGTCGGGGCCCAAATCGTGGGTGCCTGCATGGTGTACTTTAAATACCTGCATATTTTGGTTTTTAGTGGTCGTAAAAAGATTACCGCACTACGGTAAACTGCCCTACACGTACATTGTGCTTTATGGCAATGTAATAGTTCCCCACAGGCCAGCTCGATACATCTAACGATTGTACTTTGCTTCCACTCCACACCTCTTTCCCCAAAGCATCAAAAATACGTACAGTAGCTCCAGGTGCACATTTCCAATTCACAGTGGTAGCGGTAGGGTTTGGAAACACTGTTAACTGCTGCTCAGGCGCCAGTTCGTTTACCCCCATAATAATAGGGTCGAACTCCAGCAAGAACGTTTTATTGCTCACCACCTGGCCGGGCAACATGCCTCCACAAATAATGTATTGCGTGGGCGCAATACGAGCCGCACCACGCAAGTCCATCACCTGGTAAGGAGCACCCAGCCCCTCATCCCATGTTTGGCTTTGAGTATCGTAACTTAATATCCTTGCCAGCGGATCTACCCCACCACTGCCGTTATAGGCAATGCCATCATAGTTGTAGGTTACACCACTCCCCCCTATCCAAAACACGCGGTTGCCATGCACAGCAGCAGCCATGCGGTAGCCAGCATCACCAGGGTTATCGGAAGGAATGTCCCAACTGATTTGTGTAGGGTCTTGCGGATCAATGACTCCTTTGCGCAAATGTGCACGAGCAGGAAAATTAAACCCAAGAGCAGCGCCTCCATTGTAATAAATGGTATCGCCCACAATCATTCCCGAAGCCCCAAAAGCCTTGTAATTATTGTTATTGGTAGTAGGCGTACCTGCCGCCCAGGTATCGGTATAAGGGTTATAAATCTGTACGTTGGGCACATTGGTATTGTTGCTCCACCCTGTTACCACAAAAATTAAACTGTCGCGCCAAACCGCTTGCACCTGGTCGTCAATGGGTACAGGAATGGGAGTACCGTCGCTTAAATAGCTGTTTGTTTCGGGGTCGTAGCGGTGTACTTTGTTCGACGATACTTCACCGCCTCCTTGAAACACATGATAGCCCCCAATGATATAAATGATGTTATTGACCACGCTGGCACCTGCTGCAATTTTTCCCAGGGTATCGGGCAGCGGAGCAATGGTTTCCCATACACCACTTTGCGTATTGTATCGAAACGACTCAAGGTGAATGCCTGAATACAGTTTGGTAGAATCGATGCCCGAAAACGAATACACATGGGGCACCCCATTTACGGTAGCTTCCACCACGGCATTGTTGCCTACCCGCTTGGGCATGGTGTCCAACTCGGTCCAGGTCCACGCTGGTTGCGCTGTGGCCACACCAGCCATAACTATTAAGCATATAAGCAGTAGATGTTTCATGGTTTTAATGGTTTAAACGAATGATGTATCCGCTGTGTTTTCGCATGTTCAATACCCGATCGCCATCCAGCAGTAAGTATTGTCCTTTAATGCCTTTTAGCACGCCCTCTATTTCAGGCAACTTATCGAAGCTTACACTTTTCACCTTGGTAGGATAGGTTTCTACCGGGTAGTGCAAGTCCAGTACCTCATCATCATCGGCCACATAATCTTGTAAAATTTCATCCAACTCCAGCAGTAAATCTTCTTTCCACTCCAACAAATCAACGCCTTCCTTTACCTCGTTGCGCAGCATCTTGCGCCAATCGGTTTTGTCGGTCATATGATCTTTTAGGGCCACTTCAATCAACCCTGCCAGGTAACGGTTAGGAGTAAGGGCCACTTTAATGGCTTGCGTAGCTCCCTGGTCAATCCAACGGGTAGGGATTTGTGTAGAGCGGGTAACCCCCACTTTCACAGCACTTGATAAGGCAAAATATACATAGTGATCTTGCACGTGGTGTTTTTGTTCCCACTGTGGATCGCGTCCTTTTCCAAGGTGGCCTTCACACAATTCAGGACGAATAATGCATTCCGAACTTTCGGGAGCTGTGGTAAAACACTTGTAACAGAACCCCTGCGCAAACGACGACTTTGTTGACCGCCCGCAATTAATGCATTGAATATGCCCACCAAACGACAATTGTATGGGCTGGCCTATTAGGGCATTCATATCCACCAACGTATCGCCCAGCGGCAAATGATATTGCACCACATCATCCAATTGTGTGTGCATCTTTCGTACCTGTCCTGTTACTTCCATGTGCATTGTTTATTTGGAGCTAAAGATAAGGCAAATCCCCATGATTTTTTGCCAATCATTCGTTGCATTTACTTAATTTAGTATGCACAAAGGCAAGGGAAAATGGCATTGAACTCAATTGTATCATGGATGTTTAAAAAGCGTATTCACCAAATAGCGCTGTTTAAGCAATACCCTATTGAAGTGCAAGACGAAGTGTTTCGTAAGCTCATCAAAACCGCTCGAAACACCCAGTGGGGGCGCAACTATAATTACGATGCCATTGCCTCTTTCAACGATTTTAAGCGCAACATTCCCCTACAACATTACGACGATTTAAAGGTGTATGTAGATCGAATGAAAAAAGGGGAACAGAATTTGCTGTGGCCTACGGAGGTGAAGTGGTTTGCCAAATCGTCGGGAACAACCAGCAACAAAAGCAAGTTTATTCCTGTTACGCGCGAGGCACTGGAAGATTGTCATTATAAAGGAGGCAAAGACCTGCTGAGTATTTATCATCACAATCACCCAAAAACCAAACTGTATAAAGGCAAACACCTCATTGTGGGGGGAAGCACACAAATTAACCCACTCACTGCCGACTCTTATTCAGGCGATTTGTCGGCCATCATTGTCAACAACCTGCCCTTTTGGGTAGAGTTTAGGCGAACACCCGACAAAGAAATTGCCTTGATGGATCGTTGGGAAGAAAAAATTGAGAAGATGGCACGAGCCACCATGGAAGAAGATGTATACATCCTTGCCGGTGTGCCTTCCTGGACATTGGTGCTATTGAAACGAATATTGAGTTTGAAACAAACGGATAACATACACGATGTTTGGCCCAACCTGGAGCTTTTCATGCATGGAGGGGTAAACTTTGCCCCTTACCGGCCCCAGTTTAATCGCATTCTTAAAGGCAGCATGAACTATGTAGAAACCTACAACGCTTCTGAAGGTTTTTTTGGCATTCAAGACACCACAGAAGACGAAATGTTGTTGATGTTGGATTACGGCATTTTTTACGAGTTTATTCCAATGGAAGAGGTGAACAAAACACAGCCCGAAACCATTTCGCTGGCAGATGTAGAAATAGGAAAAAACTACGCCATGGTTATATCTACCAACGCGGGGCTATGGCGTTATGTTATTGGCGATACAGTAATGTTTACCAGCACACACCCCTATCGTATTCGCGTTACCGGGCGCACCCGGCATTTCATCAATGCCTTTGGTGAAGAACTCATCATCGACAATGCAGAAAAGGGGTTACAGGTAGCTTGCGAGCGCACCGGAGCCACCATTAAAGATTATACTGCCGGCCCTATATACATGGGAAACAAAAGTACCGGAGGACACGAATGGCTCATTGAATTCGACCAGCCCCCCAGCCAACTGTCGTTCTTTACAGAAGTATTCGATAATGCCCTTAAATCATTGAATTCTGATTATGAAGCCAAACGTTCCAACAATTTAACCTTACAAATGCCCGTTGTACGCATAATGCCACCGGGCACGTTTTACAACTGGCTAAAAACCAAAGGCAAGTTGGGCGGGCAACACAAAGTACCACGATTGGCCAACGATCGTCAATACATTGAAGACATCCTGGCGTCGGTACCCAATAAAGCTGTATCGTATGCTTAAGTCGTTATTCATAGCATTGCTGTTCCTTGGAGGCATCCAGGAAGAAACAAAGTACAGCCTGGTGACTACCATCGATACACCAGCGCCCTTCTTTACCACCGACAACCTGGGCAATATTTACACGGTAGAAAAGGATGTATTAAAGAAATACTATCCTTCGGGGCAACTGCAATACGAATACAGCAATAAATACCTTGGCGAAATCACACACTTTGATGCCTACAATTCGTTGCGCCTCATTGCTTTTTACCGCGATTTAAACCAGGTAGCTGTACTCGACAATACGTTGAGCATACAAGGCGAGCCCATTGCATTAGAGGCCTTCGACTTCGAATTAAGCACCCTTATTTGCTCTTCCAACAACAACAACCTATGGCTATACAACCGCCAGGGGTTCGAGTTGGTTCGTGTAGACAAGAGCTTCAATGCCTTTGAGCAAACCGGCAACTTAAGCCAGATCCTCAACATCGACCTTCGCCCCAACTTCTTGTTAGAACACAACAATTGGGTATACCTCAACAACCCCGAAACCGGCATCCTGGTGTTTGATATTTATGGCACCTACCTTAAAACCATCCCCATCAAAGGGCTGCAATCGTTTCAAATTATGGATCAACACCTTTTTTACAGTGGCAACGGTAAGTTTATGCATTACAACATGAAAACCTTTACCGAATCGGAAATTGAATTGCCTGTTAAAGAATTCGATGGGGTAAGGGTAGAAAAAGACCGAATTTTTATACGATCGAAGTCAGGCATTTCTATTTATGCCTATTAGCAAGAAAATTCGGGCATTTCCCTTTTATTTTTAGCATTAATTTGTACTTTAGTTCCTTATTAAATTTCGAAGGAAATGCATATAGCTGTAGCAGGAAATATCGGCTCAGGAAAAACTACTTTAACTACTCTTCTGGCCAAACATTACAAATGGGAATCGCATTTTGAAGATGTAGAACACAACCCCTACCTGAACGATTTTTATAACGACATGCAACGTTGGTCGTTTAACCTGCAAATTTATTTCCTGAACAGTCGTTTCAACCAGGTACTCGATATCCGTAAAAGCGGCAAGGAAGTCATCCAGGATCGTACCATCTACGAAGATGCCTACATCTTTGCTCCTAACCTCCATGCCATGGGGTTAATGACTACCCGCGACTTTGAAAATTACTTTTCATTGTTTACCCTCATGGAGTCGTTCATTGATCCACCCGACCTGCTCATCTATCTTCGTGCCAGCGTACCTACCCTCGTGAACCAAATTCAAAAACGAGGACGCGATTATGAAGAAGCCATTCGTTTGGATTACCTCAAACGATTGAACGAGCGTTATGAAGCATGGATCTCTACCTACGACAAAGGCAAGTTGCTGATTGTTGATGTAGACGACAACAACTTCATTGAAGATGCTGAAGACCTGGGCAAGGTCATCAACAGCATTGATGCCGAAATTCACGGATTGTTTTAATTCCCTTTCTTTTTTCCATCACTACTTCGGCTACAATAAACTGTAGCTTTTTAGCGTATTATTAAAGGACTCTACCCTTTCTAATGGCGATGCAACACACTTGTTATGCAGTGTACCGTCAACCAAATTATCGCCATTTGCATGCAGCAACATCGAACGTTAGCTACCATCAAACGCTATCTCCGCATGAAATGCAACATCCAATTGGATGAACAAGCCATTTTGCGTCGTATGCATCGTATGAAAAAAGCGAAAACGTAAAACCCCTTCTGTTAGCTCCTGAACTTGTTTCAGGAGCTAACAGAAGGGGTTTGGAGATAGTAAGAATGAATTAGCTCTTGTCTACTATTTGGCCCTGTCCTTGTTGGGTCCAGGTTTTGATTTTATAGCGTAACCCGTTGAATACAATGTTGTTTGGATCCATCCCTCTTTTGTCGCTAAAGTCAAGCTCATCGTTAATGGTGGTAATCGATCCACCAGTGCGGTAGGCAATTTCTATGTAATCTTGCACCCAACCACCGTTGCACAAAATAACGTGTACCGGCTTATTTACCCCACTAAGCAACTCCATGTCGCGTACCGAAGTGTTGTCGGCAATCAACACCACCTCTTTGGTATTATAGCGGTCAATGGCTGCTAAAACAGCTTCCAAATCGTTTTCTTCAGCATCACCACCATCACCATTGTCTACTGCTTGCTCTACCTTTGCCAATAAATCGTCTAAATCGTGCGGATCGGCATAGTAAATGCCACCGGTACTGCCAACAATCTTTCTACTGCTTTGGCGCTTGTTGTCATTGCCATCGTTAAACAACACCATGTGTTTAACCAGTTTACGGTCCATATTCAGCTTGTGCCAACGCATAATCTGACCCACATAGGCATACATACTGCCAGTCCAATCGGCCACAATGCTCACATTTTTCCATTCGGGGTGTTGGTGAAAGGCTTTGTAAATTACCGAGTTGGCATCATTTACCTTTTGCCCACCAATTTCTCGTGGCTTGTACTCTTTCTTATCGTCTTTCGGAACTATTTTTACCGATGGCATAGCCATGTAAGAATCGGTTTCGACATCGTATACCTTTTCTTCAATTACTTCCATTTTGTAATCTTCGGTAGCATTGATGTATTCCCTCATTTCGCGCGCTACTTTTGCCCCTTGTGCGATTACTTCAGTGGTAGTAGCCAATACGCTTAAACACGCTACGCCTACCAATATCTTTTTTGCTTTCATTGTGAATTTGTTTTTCAGTTTTGATTTCAAGAAGCTGTACAACGCATAAAAAGAAAGGTTCAAAAAATGGGTCTTTTTTTTTTGAGAAACACCTTCAGGAAGGGAAATCGTTGGGGCTAAGTAAATGAGAGAGGAAAATGTGTGACTATGCTACTTTGAAGCGAAAAGCAAGTAGTTCTGGCTAGCGTTTGGTCCCGCTCTTCGTTATATCTCTCCCGAAAGCGAGAGAGGATGCCACTACGATCGGGGCTACTTTAAAGCGTTGGCAGATAAATGCAGCAAAATAAGCAAGTGTCTTGTTAGTAAGCCCTATCTCCCAACTCCGGCAACTATCAAAATAGCCCCTTGAGGAACATGTAGGAAAGACAAACTGAAAGGCACAAAAAAACCGGCTACCGTCATCCTGAACTTGTTTCAGGATCTGGTAGCCGGGGTATTTTAAGTAAACTATATTCTTACTTCAACTGATCGGCATTCACAACGTAATCAGCTTCGCTGGTTTCCATCGCTGCCGTTTCAATGGTTTCTTCTACTGCAGGAACTTCTTCAGAGTGCTCAGCATCACCGCTATGTCCACCAAGAATTGGAGCAATTACCAATCCTACCAAACAGGTCAATTTAATCAAGATGTTCATTGATGGGCCTGAAGTATCTTTAAATGGATCTCCAACGGTATCGCCAGTTACTGCTGCTTTGTGTGCTTCAGAACCTTTGTAGGTCATCTCACCATCAATCTCAACCCCTGCTTCAAACGATTTCTTAGCGTTATCCCATGCACCACCTGCATTGTTTTGGAAGATGGCCCACAGTACTCCTGATACTGCTACACCTGCCATATATCCACCTAACATCTCGGCAGCATCTTTAAACTCGTAGCCAAAAGCTACAGGCAAGAAACCGATCAATAAAGGCATGATGATGGTCAATGAACCTGGCAACATCATTTCTCTCAAGGCTGCTTTGGTAGAAATATCTACACATTTGCCGTACTCGGGCTCAGCCTTTCCTTCCATAATACCAGGAATTTCTTTGAATTGGCGACGTACCTCTTTTACCATTTCCATGGCTGCTTTACCTACCGAACTCATGGCAAGGGCAGAGAATACTACCGGAATCATACCGCCAATAAACAAGCAAGCCAACACCGGTGCTTTAAAGATGTTGATGCCTTCGATGCCGGTAAAGGTAACGTAGGCAGCAAACAAGGCCAATGCTGTTAATGCTGCAGAAGCAATAGCAAATCCTTTTCCAATAGCTGCAGTAGTGTTTCCTACCGAATCCAAAATATCTGTTCGTTCACGTACTTCATCCGGCAATTCGCTCATCTCAGCAATACCACCAGCATTATCGGCAATAGGACCAAAAGCATCAATCGCCAACTGCATAGCAGTGGTAGCCATCATGGCCGAAGCGGCAATGGCCACCCCGTAAAAGCCAGCACAAGCATACGCGCCCCAAATGGCACCGGCAAACAAAATGATAGGACCAAAGGTAGAAATCATCCCTACCGACAAACCAGCAATGATGTTGGTTGCAGCACCAGTACCCGATTTTTGTACAATGTCTACTACTGGCTTTTTGCCCAATCCGGTATAGTACTCGGTAAGGTAAGAGATTAAACCACCAACGGCCAGGCCAATAAGTACGGCATAAAACACTTGTAGTGCAGTAACGTTTACAATGCCTTCGCCAAAGAACTCCATTTGCATGGTGGGTGGCAACATCCACTTAATCACAAAGAAAGATGCTATGCCAGTAAGTATAATAGAAGTCCAGTTGCCAAGGTTCAATGCACCTTGTACTTTCGATTCTTTAGCACTGTTGTCTTTAATTTTAATAAAGAAGGTTCCAATGATGGAAAAGATAATGCCTAATCCTGCAATGAGGATGGGCAACAAAATGGGGCCAATGCCACCAAATTGATCCTGGATAGAACCGCCCATATCGCTAATTACGTAGTTTCCTAACACCATAGCAGCCAACATAGTAGCTACATACGAGCCAAAAAGGTCAGCACCCATACCAGCCACATCACCTACGTTATCGCCCACGTTATCAGCAATAGTAGCTGGGTTACGAGGATCATCTTCAGGAATACCTGCTTCTACTTTACCTACAAGGTCGGCCCCTACGTCGGCAGCTTTGGTATAGATACCACCGCCTACACGGGCAAACAATGCAATCGATTCAGCACCCAGCGAAAATCCAGCCAGAGCTTCTAATATAAAGGTCATGTTATCGGTACCTGCCCAGCTGCCTCCGGCAAACCAAACAAATAACAAGGCAAACAATGCACTTAAACCAAACACTGCCAACCCGGCTACCCCTAATCCCATTACAGTACCGGCTCTAAAAGATACCTTCAATGCATTGGGTAAGCTGGTACGAGCAGCTTGCGTAGTTCTTACGTTGGCCGCAGTAGCAATGCGCATACCAATGTTACCGGCTACAGCAGAGAATACTGCTCCAATAACGAAGGCCACCACAATAAACCAGTGGGTAGTTTCAACAATCTGCGAGATCACGCCCAACAGGATTCCTGCCAGTACCACGAAAATCATCAACACCTTGTATTCTGCTTTCAAAAAGGCCATTGCCCCTTCACGCACATACTTCGCCAACTTCTGCATTTTTTCGGTGCCCGCATCTTGTTTATTTACCCACGACGATAATACCACCATGTACAACAAGGCGATTAAACCGAAAGCAGGTAGGATGTAAACTAAATTCTCCATGTCTTATTTTCTTTTTATTAGCTTCTAATTTTGGGACGGCAAAAGTAGATGTTTCCGCACTAATGTGCAAATTTTAAGACCCAACAGTTAACACAGTCATACATTCCCACTGTTTTTCTATATTTAACCATCAATACCATTGTAAATACACCCGTATGAAAATACTCATCAACGAAGGCAGCGTAACCCTTGCAACCATTGAAGAAAAGCTAGCTGCGCAATTCGATTATCCCATCAGCAAACGCGGAAAAAAAATGTTGGTGCTTAAAAAAAGTAGCAGCGTGGGTGTTCAAGTGGTACTGCGCAAAAAACAGCTCTTTGTGGTGGGCAACTTCCCTACTGCAAGCGCACAAGTGCTTTTTGCAGTATGCATTGTATTGCTTGGGGTAATTATTCCCTTGCTGATTTACTTTTTTGCCTATCACAAAAAAATGAAAGCCATGGAAAATGAGGTAGGCGATTGTTTGAAATCGGCTTTTGGCACATAATATTCCTTTAAAAGCTTGAGGTGGTAATGTAGAACGAAAGGGCAGTGCCCAGAAGTTTGGCCTGATCCCACCCTCCACTATTATTCCGCCTGAGGCGGAGATAGCCGTTTCGGTCGGGGCTATTTTGAAGCGATTGTCCCATTTCTAGTGCATAAAAAAGACCCCAACTGTCATCCATCCGCCTCAGGCGGGTCAGAATCTGGTTGGGGCCAGCCATATTATTAAAGTACATTTACTTCGCTACATACATCACTTCCTTAATGGCTTTTACCGTACGCTCTACGTTGGGTAAAATGGCATCAATTAAGGTAGGTGCATAAGGGAATGGAGTATCTTGTAAGGTAACACGAGCTACCGGAGCATCCAGGTAATCAAATGCATCCTTTTGCACGCGATAGGCTATTTCAGATGAAATGGAAGCCACTGGCCAACTTTCTTCTACCACTACACAACGGTTGGTTTTCATCACCGATTTCAAAATGGTATCGTGATCCATCGGGCGAATGGTACGTAAATCAATGACCTCGGCCGAGATGCCTTCTTGTTGCAACGCTTCAGCCGTTGCCAATGCCACTTTCATAATTTTACCAAAAGAAACAATCGTTACATCAGTGCCTTCACGCTTAATGTCGGCAACACCAATGGGTAAAATATATTCTCCTTCAGGAATTTGTCCTTTATCACCATACATCTTTTCCGACTCCATGAACAATACCGGGTCGTTATCGCGAATGGCTGCTTTTAGTAATCCTTTTGCATCGTATGGATTAGAAGGCGTAATTACTTTCAACCCTGGCACGTGTGCGTAAAAGCTTTCAAAGCTTTGCGAGTGCGTTGCTGCCAGCTGTCCTGCCGAACCATTGCCACCGCGAAACACAATGGGTACATTGAACTGTCCACCCGACATTTGTAAAATTTTTGCAGCACCATTAATGATTTGATCGGCTGCTAAGATGGCAAAATTCCAGGTCATAAATTCTACAATAGGGCGCAATCCATTCATGGCTGCTCCTACAGCAATTCCGGCAAACCCCAATTCAGAAATTGGCGTATCAATCACTCGCTTTTCTCCAAATTCGGCCAACATGCCCTGGCTTACTTTATAAGCACCGTTGTATTCGGCAACCTCTTCTCCCATTAGAAAAACGTTCTCATCAGCACGCATTTCCTCGCTCATCGCTTCTCCAAGGGCGTCTCTAAACTGTACTTCTCTCATGATCGTTAAATTTAGTAGGCTACAAAATTATAAAATAAACCCATGCAAGCAACAGGCAAAAAGCCCCATGCAATAGTATTATGCGTGCATCATTTTTAAACGCTCTTTTCATTTCATAAATCCACCAATTTAGTTAGATTTGCACACGCTTAAATGACGTAAGTTTAACGCTAAACAATCGATAATGAAAATATTAGTTTGTATCAGTAAAGTTCCCGATACAACTTCTAAAATCTCTTTCGTAGAGAACAACACCAAGTTCAATGAAGAGAATATTCAGTTCATTGTAAACCCATACGACGAGTGGTATGCACTGGTACGTGGTTTGGAATTGAAAGAAGCCAATGGCGGAACCGTTACTACCATTACTGTTGGAGAAGCCGACAACGATCCTACCATTAGAAAAGCATTGGCCATTGGTGCCGATGATGCGGTAAGGATAGATGCTGCTCCAACCGATGCCTTTTTTGTGGCCAAACAAATTGCTGAGTATGCCAAAGCCAATGGATTCGACATGGTTTTATGTGGCAAAGAAACCATTGATTACAACGGCTCGCAAATTGGCGGTATGATTGCCGAATTGATGGATGTGGCCTATGTTCCTGTAGCCAGCAAGCTCGACATGAGTGGCAACACTGCTACCATTGAGCGCGATGTGCAAGGAGGAACTGAAGTGGTAGAAGTAAACACTCCATTTGTACTCAGTGCCGCAAAAGGCATGGCCGAGCAACGCATTCCAAACATGCGAGGCATTATGGCTGCACGTACCAAGCCATTGCAAGTGGTAGCTGCAGTAGATGCACAAGCCTACACCTCGGTACAATCGTACAGCCTGCCAGAAGAAAAATCAGGATGCAAATTTGTAGCCCCTGAAAATGCAGGTGAATTAATTGAACTATTACACAACGAAGCAAAAGTAATTTAATATGTCTGTAGTTGTTTTTGCCGATGCTTACCAGGGTAAGTTCTCCAAATCGGCGTTTGAAGCCATTACTTATGCCAGTAAAGTAGCTGCGCAAAAAGGCACCAACACGGTAGCCGTAACATATGGTACACACGATGATGCTGCCCTTGCCGCTTTAGGAAACTATGGTGCCAACAAGGTAATAGTGGCCAAAAATGTAACTGACGTTGACTCACAACAACTGGCAAAGCTAGTGGCTGGTGTAGCCAACGATGAAGGCGCAGAAATTGTAGTCATCTCGCAAGATCCTACCGGAAAAGCCGTTGCCCCACGGGTAGCCGTTAAACTAAATGCCGGCATGGTAGCAGGTGCTGTAGATCTTCCCAATATGGATGGCGGGTTCACCGTAAAGAAAACGGTATTCTCGGGCAAAGCCTTTGCCCATGTTGCTATCAATACCGATAAAAAAGTAATTGCCTTAACGCCCAACTCCATCATGGTAGAAGCAGGAAGTGGCAGTGCTGAAGTAGCCGAATATACTGGCGACCTCGGAAGCGCTGGCATTACCGTGAAAGAAGTGAAGAAAACAGGTGGAGCATTGTCGTTGCCCGAAGCAGAATTAGTAGTCTCAGCGGGTAGAGGATTAAAAGGGCCTGAAAACTGGGGCATTGTAGAAGAGTTGGCCGAATCGTTAGGGGCTGCCACTGCTTGTTCGCGCCCGGTAGCCGACATGGGTTGGCGACCTCATCACGAACACGTAGGACAAACAGGCGTTGCCATTCGTCCTAACCTGTACATTGCAGCGGGTATATCTGGTGCCATCCAACACTTAGCTGGTGTAAATTCCAGCAAGGTAATTGTAGTGATCAATACCGACCCTGAAGCACCATTCTTTAAGGCCGCCGACTACGGAATTGTAGGAGATGCCTTTGAAGTGTTGCCAAAGTTGACGGAAGCAGCTAAGAAATTTGCTGCTGAAAGCTAAATAGAATTATTATTTTCTTTATTTTCGTACTGCTCAATAATGGGAAGCTTGCAAGCTTCCCATATTGTTTACTGCAATGGAAAAAATCAAGCTTGAAATAGTTGGATTATCGTACAGTCAGACGCAATCCGGAGCCTATGCTTTAGTGCTCGGGGAAGCCGAAGGAAAACGAAGACTCCCTATCATCATCGGAGGATTTGAAGCACAAGCCATTGCCATTGAGCTAGAAAAAATGACGCCCAGTCGCCCCCTCACCCACGATTTATTCAAGAATTTTGCCGATACTTTCGAAATTGTAGTGAAAGAAGTAATCATCTACAACCTGGTAGAAGGCATTTTCTTTGCAAAAATTGTGTGCAACAATGGCGATAACGACGTAGAAATTGATGCGCGCACCTCCGATGCTATTGCATTGGCGGTACGTTTCGATTGCCCCATATACTCTTACGAATTCATTTTAAGCACTGCCGGCATCATCCTGGATGAAGACATCACTGCCGAAGGCGAGGAAGGCGACGACCTCGATATTGATCTGAATGAACTCACCGAAGCCGCTGATAACTTTCCCCTCACCATAGAAGAACTGGAAGAACAATTGAACGATGCCATTGCGCAAGAAGATTATGAGCGCGCTTCCAGAATACGAGACGAGATCCAAAAGCGATCGAGCGAAGACCAAGGTGAGCAATAAATCCTGCATGAAGTTTTTTCGCTTTATACTTATTCTTGCAGTAATACCCCTGCTTATCGGTTGCGGCCGGGAGGTACCGCCATTGGAAACATCGGTGGTAAAAAAGTGGAGCTTCAACGCCATCAACAATAGCGAAGGCACTGCTATACTAGCTACCGATTCGGCAGACTTCCTCACCTTAACTCCCAATGCATTTGAGTACTATGTAGGCGCAGAAAGCAACGATACCATTCGTGGTACATGGAGCATCACCGACAGCACCATCCAGCTCACCTACGATGCCCCTGCCTCTATTGCACCTATCGACTCTGCCGCTTTTGTGGTGCTCGACAACGCACCTTCCATCATTTTTTACCACGAAGGCAACAAGGTAACCACCATCAATAACAACGAGGTAACCGTAGATCGGCAAACCTCATCGTTGCGCATCGTATCTACCAATTTTAACCACCTTACCTTACAACAAAACAATGGCACACAATACCTGCTGAACTACCAACCCATAGTAAAAGACACCAGCATTTCATGGCTATCCATTCTTCGCGGATTACTCGGCATACTTACCCTACTGGCCATTGCATGGTTGTTTAGCGCCAACCGCAAAGCCATATCGTGGTCGCTGGTAGGAAAAGGGTTACTCATCCAAATCATCTTTGCCATCTGCGTATTAAAAGTGCCCTTCATTGAGTCGGTCTTCGAATCCATCAGCTCTTTCTTTTTACGCGTCATCTCGTTTACACAAGAAGGCACCAACTTCTTATTCAGCTCTTTCATCTCAGGAAAAATAGAATCGTCGTTAGTGAATTTCGTGGTGCAGGTACTGCCTACCATTGTATTCTTCTCGGCTCTTACCAGCCTGTTTTATTATTGGGGCATCTTGCAAAAAATTGTTTACGGCTTTGCATGGATCATGAAAAAAGTGATGAAACTATCTGGAGCCGAAAGTCTTGCCGCAGCGGGCAACATCTTCCTCGGGCAAACCGAATCGCCATTATTGGTGCGTCCCTACCTCGATAAAATGACCAAGTCGGAAATGATGTGTTTGATGTCGGGAGGCATGGCCACCATTGCCGGAGGGGTATTGGCTGCCTACATTGGCTTTTTAGGAGGCGACGATCCCATGGAACAATTGTTTTTTGCCAAACACCTCCTGGCCGCATCGGTAATGTCGGCACCAGCAGCAGTAGTAGCCGCCAAAATATTGGTACCCGAAACCGAAGAATTTAACCAGGAATTAAAAGTGTCGAAAGACAAGATTGGCTCCAACGCCCTGGAAGCCATTGCCAATGGTACTACCGATGGGCTAAAATTGGCGGTAAATGTGGCTGCCATGTTGCTCGTATTCATCGCGCTTATTGCCATGGGCAACTACATTTTAAAAGACATGGTAGGCCCCAACATGGATCCCAACAGCATTGCCGGGTTCTTTCCGATGTACAATGGCATTACCTTCAACGAACTCATCCTTCAGTTTACCAGTTACGACGGGCTCACCTTTCAATTCATTATCGGCTACATTTTTGCGCCCATTGCATGGATGATGGGAGTAGCCAGTGAAGACATTGTACTGGTGGGGCAGCTGCTGGGCGAAAAAACCATGCTCAACGAATTTGTAGCCTACGTATCGTTAGGCGATATGAAAGCACAAGGACTCTTTACCGAAGAGAAGTCGATTATTATGGCCACCTACATCCTTTGTGGCTTTGCCAACTTTGCTTCTATTGGCATTCAAATTGGAGGCATTGGCGCCCTGGTACCTTCACGCAAAGGGCTGCTCTCTAAACTGGGTATGCGTGCACTGATAGGCGGCACCCTGGCCTGTTTGTTCACTGCCGTTATTGTAGGCATGCTCAACTAGCAAATAGTTTTCAGTAGTTTTCAACAAGGCCGGCTTTTTTTTCGCGGTACTTCTTACTTTTGAAATGCATTTTCATTTCACCCTCAATGCGTTTATTACGATGAAACAATACCTTGATTTGCTGCAACACCTTGTAGACAATGGCGTTTCCAAAGGCGACCGCACCGGCACTGGAACGGTGAGTTCTTTTGGCTATCAAATGCGCTTTAATCTACAAGATGGTTTTCCGTTGCTCACCACCAAAAAAGTGTACTTAAGGGGCATCATTCATGAACTGTTATGGTTTGTGAAAGGCGACACCAACATTAAGTACCTGGTAGAGAACAATGTGAAAATTTGGAACGAGTGGCCCTTCCAAAAGTATTTGAAAGAACAAGGCCTGGAAGACGCCTTTCCCAAGTACTCTCCTGAATGGACTGCCAAGATGCAAGAGTTTATTGACAACATTAAGCAAGACGATGCTTTTGCGCAACAGTGGGGCGAACTAGGGCCAGTGTATGGCAAGCAATGGCGTGATTTCAATGGCTTTGATCAATTGCAATGGGTGGTCGATGAAATTAAACGCAACCCCAACTCGCGCAGGCTCATTGTATCGGCATGGAACCCACCCGAAATTGAAGAGATGGTAAAAGCAGGGCTTCCCCCTTGCCATTCATTGTTTCAATTTTATGTACTCAATGGCAAATTGTCGTGCCAACTGTATCAACGCAGTGCCGACACCTTTTTAGGAGTGCCTTTTAACATTGCTTCTTATGCTTTGCTTACCATGATGGTAGCACAGGTGTGCGACCTGGAGCCAGGCGATTTTGTACACACCTTTGGCGATGTACACTTGTACAACAACCACATGGAGCAAACGCAATTGCAGCTTACTCGCGAACCACGCCCACTGCCTACCATGAAAATAAATGCCGCAGTGAAAAACCTGTTCGACTTTACGTTCGAAGATTTTGAGTTGTTGCATTACGATCCACACCCTGCTATTCGGGCCGAAGTTTCTGTGTAAGATGAAGGTATCTATTATTGTAGCAGTAGCAGCCAACAGGGCCATTGGCAAAGACAACGACTTGATTTGGTACCTGCCCCGCGACCTTAAATTTTTTAAAGACGTTACAGCAGGGCATCACGTAATTATGGGGCGCAAAAACTTTTTGTCCATCCCCGAAAAATATCGTCCGCTACCCAATCGTACCAACGTGGTGGTAACACGCAACAAAGATTACACTGCCGAAGGATGTGTAGTAGTGCACTCCATTGAAGAAGGACTGGCCGCAGCAAAAGCCAGTGGCGAAGACAATGCCTTCATTATTGGAGGAGGACAGATTTACCAAAACGCCATCGACCTTAACCTGGTAGATGAAATGTACATTACAGAAGTACACGAAAGCTTTGATGCCGATGTGTTTTTTCCAGAAATAGACCGCAGCGTATGGAAAGAAGTTTGGAGAGAAGCACACCCACAAGACGACAGGCATCTACATGCTTACACCTTTACGTTGCTTAAAAAGAGTTCCTGAAACGAACTTTTTTTAGTAAATTTCGTTGAACGTTAAGGTTAAAGCTCCCTTATGATGAAACATTTCAACATTCCTTTATTGCTACTTGCTGCAGTAATCATTACTGTTAGCGGATGTAGAAAATCAGACCGCGACAATGACACCAGCACTTTTTCGGCATTAGACAATGCCATTGCGGCACAAGTTTATGCCGATATTTTTGAGCAGGTAGACGAAGCGGCAGCCAATGAACCCGGCATTCGTGAAAGCATGATGTGTGCTACCATTACTGCCGATACTACCAGCAACCCAATGGTGCTTACCATTGATTTTGGCAACACCAATTGCCTGGGAGCTGATGGCAATAACCGTCGTGGGGTTATTACAGCCACCTTTACCGGCAAGTACCGCGACCCGGGAACGGTAATCAGCGTATCGTTGCAAAACTACTACTGGAACGACTACAAAGTTGAAGGCACTAAAACAGTAACCAACGAAGGCCTTAATGGCTCCGGTAATTTATGGTACACGGTAGTAGTGGCCAATGCTAAAATTACAGACCCGGGAGGAACCTGGTTTGTTACCTGGAACTCCAACCGCATTCGCGAATGGATTGAAGGAGCCGGCACCGCCACCATTTGGGATGACGTATACTTGATTGATGGCACCGCCAGCGGGGTAAACCGCAGGGGCAATTCTTTTGAGGTAGAAATTACTTCCCCATTGCGTATTGAGTTAGGCTGCCGGTGGATTGTTAGCGGCACCCTTGAAATTAAACCACAAAACATTGCCACGCGCTATGTTAACTATGGCAATGGTGGATGCGACGATGATGCCGTGGTTACCATCAATGGCTACGACTACAACATTAACATGCCATAAACGCATATACCATACTTATAGCCCCCAACTGTCATCCTGAACTTGTTTCAGGATCTGGTTGGGGCTTTTTTTATGCCCTCAAAACCGATCGCACCCTACATTAAACAAGTTTTACGCACATGCTTTGCCTTTTTAGGCTTTAAAACCCAGAAAAAGTATTCCCTTTCTTTTAAAAGAACATCCTTATTATCGTTGAGTAATTACAGCATACGGAGATAGAGCCGTTAGCAGTTAAAAGGACAGTGAGTACGGTTGAAATAATTTGATTACAGGTAATGCCTATGCAACCATTGAATGGCTCGGGCTTCTGAATTAAAGAGCCGGGTTGGCCGGATGGGCTTATTGAAGCGAATGTAGAAATTACCCACCAGTTGTTGGGCAAAAGAATGGATCACCACCGCATCTGCAACGGTGTATATGTTTCCCTCTTCACTCGCAGCAAAGGCACGAGCCTCACTATCTACCGATGCATCTTTTCCTACTACCACCAGGTTCGGGTAAGGCTTGCCTTCTCCAATGCGCTTAATGGCATCAACAATTTGCTTTGAATCATCCAATTCCAGGATCTCACCATCGTTAATGCGGAAGTACATAATGCCGTCGGTACGCAACCCAACCTCAGCACGAGCCAGTTCAATTTTTTCTACGAAATCGATGTGACGGTCGACAGTAAGCACGAGACTTTTGTTTCGTTAAAGTTACTGTTTTTTTCGATTTATTGCCAGATATTGCCGATGGACGGAAACGGTTAATACAACCTCAAATTAAACTCCCAAATAAATCAACCCATTCATGGAAACGAATTACCAGGGGTTTTCAATATCTTCTGCGGTGTATTCATGCTCTCTTACCTTGTAATACCCTGTTTCGGTATTTTTCTTAAGCATAAGGTTGTCTTTATTGAAGAGCTTAAACAACATTGCAATGGGGAATAGAAAGACATAAAAAATTACTGAAAGTAAGATCTTCGAATTGATCCATCCTAGCCCTTCCGAGAGCTTCATCCACAGCCAGGCAATTTGGCGACGCAAAAACTTAGAAGCAAGGCTTAATACCAGCAAAGCAAGCGATATGGTAATCAGTACTTCGAGCTTAAACAAAAAGTAAAATACCAACAGTCCTGCTACAATCACCAGGATGGTTTCGAGATCTTTGGCCTCCTTCTTCATTTAGAACATCGAATAAATGTAAGGAGCTATAGAAGAGCCACCGCCAATAACTACCAATACACCTATGAGTAGCAATACGATGACTACCGGGAGCAACCACCATTTTTTACGGGCAGTAAGAAACTTAAATAAGTCTTTCAGGAAATCCATTCAATAAATTTTACTACAAATTTAATACAAATATTATAGTTGCTAGTCGAGCGCAAACTCTTCTTTCCAGTCTTTCTCCTCTTTCCACTCGGGCTGTTCCTTTTTATCAAACAGGTAATTGCCCACTACCAGGTAATCCATTTCCGTACGCATCAAGCAACGGTAAGCATCTTCCGGGGTGCAAACAATGGGTTCTCCTCTTACGTTAAAGCTGGTATTCACTACCAGTGCATAGCCTGTTTTTTGCTTAAAAGCGTTGATGAGCTCCCAATAACGAGGGTTGGTTTCTTTATGTACTGTTTGAATACGTGCCGAAAAATCGATGTGCGTTATGGAAGGCACATCCGACCGTTGGTAGTATAATTTTTCACGCAAAGGCAGCTCGTGGTAGTTGTCGGGCAATTGTTTTCTTCTACTATCACTTACCGGTTGTACAATAAGCATATAGGGCGAAATCCCATCGTGGTCGAAGTAATCGGTACAATCTTCGGCCAATACCGAAGGCGCAAAAGGGCGAAAGCTCTCGCGGTACTTGATTTTCAAGTTCAACTTCTTTTGCATCTCAGGATTACGCACATCGCCCAAAATACTTCTGTTGCCCAATGCTCGGGGGCCAAATTCCATTCTTCCTTGGAACCAGCCAATGGCATTGCCTGCTGCAATAAGGTCGGCCACCTTGTTAGCAAGGGCACCAAACTCATCAAAATATTGATAGTTGGCTTTAAGCTTCTTGGCTGCCAAACGCACATCTATGTCAGAATATTCAGGGCCAAGATAAGAGCCCTGCATCGAGTCGTTGGGGTTTACTTCGCGCGGTTGGTCGTAGTAAATGTGGTAGGCTGCTAACGCTGCTCCCAATGCCCCACCAGCATCGCCTGCTGCAGGTTGAATAAAAATATTATCGAACACATTGGCTTTAATCAACTTGCCATTGGCCACACAGTTGAGGGCTACCCCGCCTGCCAAACACAAGTTGGGAGAACCCGTTACTTTACGTGCTTCTTTGGCCATTTTAATCACTACCTCTTCGGTAATTTGCTGAATGGCCAGTCCAAGGTTACAATGTTCCTGGCTCAGTTCGGTTTCTGGCGTACGACGTGGAAACCCAAATAAGGCCTCCCACTTTTGATCGCGGGCCATGCGCAACCCCACTGCATAGTTGAAATAATCCTGGTTCAACCAAATAGAACCATCTTCATGAATATCAATGAGTTCTTTCTTAATGATCTCTACAAAACGCTGTACTTCTTCCGATTCGGGATTACCATAAGGAGCCAGTCCCATCAACTTGTACTCTCCAGAATTAACGCGGAACCCTAAAAAATAAGTGAATGCCGAATACAGCAACCCCAACGAGTGTGGAAAGTGCAATTCTTTAATGTTGGTAATCTTGTTGCCTTTGCCATGGCAAAAAGAAGCTGTGGCCCACTCTCCTACTCCATCAATGGTTAAAATGGCTGCATCTTCGTAGGGCGAAGGATAATACGCGCTTGCTGCGTGCGAAAGGTGATGTTCGGGAAACAATAATTTGGCTTTGCCTTTATCAAAGTCAGCATCAATCTCTTTCAGTTCATCACGAATCATCTTCTTCAAAAACATCTTTTCCTTTAACCAAACAGGAATCGATTTTAAAAAAGACTGAATGCCCTTAGGAGCAAAGCCGTAGTAACTGTCTAACAATCGCTCAAACTTCAACAAAGGCTTATCGTAAAACACGATGCCGTCTAGTTCGTTCAACGACAACCCCGAATATTCAAGGCAATATTTTACTGCATGGGTAGGAAATCCATCGTCGTGCTTTTTTCTAGTAAACCGCTCTTCTTGCGCAGCAGCTACTATTTCTCCATCCACTACTACCGCAGCGGCTGAATCGTGATAAAAGGCTGATATTCCCAGTAATTTCATAAATATGCAGGATAAGGGGCGCTAAAATACGAGGAATTCAAGAAACCGCAATAGTTTTTGCTCATTGGATGGTATCAACAACCAAAGTATCTACCGGCATCTTTATCATTTCTGCATCATTTAAAATCACTTCTCCAATTTGATGTCCTTTAAATTTCACCCCTTTCGGAATCATATGTCCAAGGTCTTTGAACATGTCATTCATATGCCCGGTCATGATGCTATCCAGGTCTACGTATAGCGTACGATCTTGATATTCTTCGCGAATACGACGCATCACTTCGTTGCCCTGATCAATGGCCGGATGCCCATAGTAAGCAGGAATGTTGGGATCGGTAGAGTGCGGTTGGGTAGTGAGTACTACTTTAATGCCACGCAACTCTGCCAAATCCAGTATGGTTTTGATGTTGCGTTCAAAAGGTTTTAACTCCTCCTTATTTTCAAACGGCGGTTGTTCTTTTTCGCGGTCGATGGTAGTTGCGGGCTCCAGCATTTGCCAGGCCGGCACACTGCCATAGTTTTCTTGCAGTAAACGATAGGTTAAGCTCATCCGCATGGGCAATCGATCTGGAATTTCGGGCTCGTGCCAATACTTAAACGCATGCGAATAATCTCCCCGAAAATCCTCGGGTTTGGTATTGCGCACTTTTTCCTCATTCCATGCGTGGTGTATTACAATGTAATCGGGATCAAAATCCTGTACGTTTAAAATGAAGTTTACTGCCGAATGGGCAGTGGTCCAATAGGTAACCCCAAAGTTGTATACCTGATACTGTACACTATCTACCTTCGACTGCTCGTTCAAAAAGGTTTCCATGTGCGATGGGTAACCACTGGCAGTGGTAGACCCTCCAAGCGTTGCAATACGAATGGTGCCTTTCGGTTTTTCCACCTCAAAGTCACCACCCAAAAAACCATAGTTGTTGAATGCTTTTAAACCACCCAGCGCATCATTTCCTTTCAATGCTACCGAAGGCATTCCTGTAAATGCTAAAAAGGGGTGCCCCTGGTAGGCCATCAATTCGGGGTAGGTAGCGTACGAAGATTTGGCCATTTTTTCGGTCTTTTCCTCGTCGGCAAAATAGTGGTTGTACAACCGCACAAACTGCTCTACACCAATCAGCAACAACACACTAAAAAACAACAAGATGAATCCCGACTTCGCTCTTTTCTTGAAAAGAATCAGGTACAAAGAAATGCCGCAAATAACAACGAAAAACTTCCACAATCCCGACACCTCATTTTCCAATAAAGGAGCAACAGCAAAGTAGCGATTAAAGATAGGAGGCAACAATGAAATGCTACCAATGAGTCCGCAAACACCAAAGAACACGCTCATCTTTTGTTTGATGCGCTCGTCGTTTTGTTTTTCTTCTTGTGTTTTCTCTTCCTTAATTTCTTCGGTCATAGCACCATTATTTAGTTACTAGCTCCTTTTTCAAGTTCCTTTTTCCAGAGGTATTCAGCATCCTTCCGCACCATTTCATCCACCGTTACACCTCGTTCTTTTGCTTTCTGCTTTACACTTTCAAACCAATCGGAGTTCCCTCGAATTTTTGATTCAAAATAACGCAATCGATCTTCTTTGCTGTTTCGGGTAACCGCTTTGAATTCTCTTACTGCACGGTTTCGAAGTGTTGTTGCAAACCTAGCATTTTTCACCGAATCGGCTCGCACTGTTGCTACCCATGCGCTATCGCCTAACAACCGTTGTTCAATGTCGTCTACTGTTTTGTAATCGCCATACGCCCGATCAATAAAGCCATAGGCAAACTTATATAAGGTGGCATCGGTAGCCAGCAATACAATGATGTCTTTATCCTCCACCTCTTCGGGCAAGCACACCATATTGGGCTTAATGGGCCAATCGTCGGTACGATCAATCGTTTGGTTGTAAAACCAAAAATCGCTACTACCAAACACACGTGTCATCGCTCCCAGGCGCTGCACCTGGTAAAAATAGCTATCGCCCACTACAAACAACCCCGGCTGTGCTTTGGTGCTATCGTTTTCGTACTTCAGCTTGGGGTAAGCCAATGGGTAAGCCTCTTTTCTAAACAGTAGGTTCATGCCTTCTTCAATGTCGTTATCTACCGATCGGGCAGTATCCGACATTTCCATGCCCCACCACGAAAAGTCGGGCATATCAATTCCTTTCAACGCTTCCACATAGTGAATGAGCGAATCTACTGCCAGCACCATCCCATATTCGCTCCAATGAATGCCATTTTTTGGGTACAATGGATAACGAGAAGTGTCTTTCATGGCCACAAACCACTTATTGAAATCAATGTGACGAATGCCGCGTTCCTGACATTGCTGCAAATAGTAGTCGTAGTTGCTCATCGATTTTTGAATCGTATCGTAAGCCTCCGGAAGGTATTCCGGAAAGAAGGTACCCTTACCCGGGGCAAACACCACAATCAACTCCTTGCCTGATGCCTCCCACTTCTGCTGCAAAAACTCCAGCTTGTCCATCCGTTCATCAATCACTTCCCTTCCAATAAAGCTCAACCCCAGATAGGCTTCTACATACCCCCGCTCAAAGAGGTAGCCTTCCTTGCCTTCAATCACCTTATTGGCATGAATCTCTCCAAACAAGCTGTAATCAAGCTGATTGTGTAAGCGCACAAAAAAATTGCGAAAACCGATGTGGTCCTCAATATACCCTTCAAATTGCTGCTGTAGCTTTCCTTCAAACCAGTTATCCCAGGTGGGCGTAGGGGCTTTCTTTAAGTTCACATCGCCACCCAATGGCTTAAGCTGCATGAAGCCCAATTCCTTTTGAATGGCAGGAAGGGCGAACACCAGCAACAACAAAGACAAGATCACATATTTAACCAGCGTTTTGCTCATCGCAGCGAAGTTAAACATTTCAAGCAAGTTTAATGCACTTCCAATTGTCTCCAAACATGGCATAATATTTTATATTTGCCGGATATTATTGATCTGTAATTTGCACTACCGGATAACATACCTTATTAGTATTAGCGCACTCATTGCTAGTGCAATGCTGCTGTTAGCACAGTGCAACGACCCTATCGAGTCCAAAACCATCAAATCTATTTACATTGAATGTGATGCGGAAGCATTTGCCGGGATGTATGAAAATTACGAAGACAATCAATACATCCCTATTACCATTGCCTACAATGGCCAAACATGGACCAAAACAAGGATGCGGGTACGGGGCGATACCTCGCGCGAAGACCCTAAGAAGTCGTTGAAAGTACAATTCGATTCCCTGGCGTTCGAAAATGGTGCCGACGTGCTCAACTTTAATGCTGAGTATTCCGACAAAAGCTACATTCGTCAATACCTCTCCAGCCGGTTAATGCAAGAAGCCAATCAGGTGTGCTTCCAGTCGGAACATGTAAAACTGTACCTCAACGGGAAATACCTTGGGCTTTACCTTATGGTAGAGAATGTAAATAAAGACTTTTTAAAAGCACGCGACATCGACCACAAAGGCAACCTATACAAGGCCACAAAAGATGGTGCCTGCCTTAGCGTACACGACGACATTCAAGTCAAATGGGAAAAGAAAACCAATGCCAAGCAAAGTTTTCGCGATTTAGAAGCTTTAATTACAGCGCTGAACAATGTTTCGGATGAAGCCTATTACGACTTCGCACAACGCACTTTTGATTACGACAAAATGGTCAACATTCTTGCCCTCAACATGCTATTGGGCAATGGAAGCACCTACTACCACAACTACTACATGTATCACGACAGTAGAGGTACTGGAAAGTGGGAGATGTTTCCATGGGACATGGACAAGAGCATTTCGTATTACGAGTGGATGCCTTTTGCCTACCATCGTACTTCCAGCAACTGGGAGTCAGACAACCCCATGGTAGAACGTGCTTTTATGTGCGAACCCATCATGAACGATATCAAAGCCCGGTTGAAGGAATTGCATCAAACCATTTGCAACGAGGCCTACATCACTCCCATCATCGACAGCCTTGAAACAGTGTTATTAACAGCGGTTCAAGAAGACAGCACCGACAAAATTAATGACATTAAAGCGTGGCAGGAGCAGCTAAAAACCGAACGTGGTTACTTCGAACGTCAGATGGCCAACCTGCAATTTCAATTTGATCACCTGCCTGCTCCTTTTCGTGTAGAACGTATGGATGATGTGGTAGTGCCTGAAAACATTCGCTTTGCATGGCATCCTTCAAAGAGCCCGTTGGGGAAATCAATTGCCTATACCCTTTATTACGGCCCTGACTTTTTGTTGGAAGACAGTCTAACTACTCAAACCATCACCGGCATTACCGACACCACTTACCACTTACAAGTTCCTTTAACAGATGGAAAGTACTACTGGAAGGTAAGTGCCACCGACGGAGAACATGCCATAGACGGGTTTAACACCAAGAATGTATTTACACTGAAACAAGGCACAGAATTGCCTTGTAAAATTGAAGGCAAGCTAGTGCTTACTGCGGCAGCCTCTCCATACGTTGTAAACTGTGAAGAATTGTTGGTAGGGCGCAATGCCTCATTGGTTATCGAAAAAGGGGTAGAAGTACGCTTGCCCGAGGGTGGAAAAATAATGGTACACGGCCAGATTGTTGCCAATGGCACCCATGCGCAACCTGTTCGATTAATGCCCAAATACGGTGCCAATGCGTGGGAATGGCTTTACCTCATGAACCCCGATCAACCCTGCAGCTTTAACAATGTAAGGTTTGAAGAAGGCATTCTTAACTCCAAATACGCTGATGTAACCATTGATAGTTGTTGGTTCAACATCGACCAAAAAAACCTGGTAGATGGCGATAAACGTGCGGGCATTATATGGGTGCATCACGGCAATTTCAAGCTTACCAACAGCACGATGCTGAGCAATGGTTATGGTGAAGGCATCAATGTAAACTTCGCCTCAGCTTTAGTAGAAAATTGCTATTTCTACAATGCCCCAGATGCTATAGAATACATCAATGTGCACGATGGTGCCATCCTCAATAACTTTGTAGAATTTTCGCCCGACGATGCCATTGACCTGAATGGTTGTCGCGATGTTTTAATTCGTGGTAACATCCTACAAGACAATACCGACAAAGGCATTTCAATAGGTACCGAACAGTATGGAGCCACCTTCAACACCCGCATCGAACACAACCTCATTGTGCGTTGTAACACGGCCATTGCTGTAAAAGACAGCTCTACCGCTGTTATTGACCACAACACCTTGTACGACAATAACGAAAACATTCGTTGCTACCGCAAACGTAGCGACTACCCCCTTGGAGGAAGTGCTACAGTAACCAATACCATCATTGCCGGGGTAAAAGGAAAAGCATTGCAAGTAGATGAGCACTCATCGTTAAGCGTTGCCTACTCGTTGTGCGATACAGAAGCATTGCCGGGCAACAACAATGTTCAAGGCGACCCCGAATTTATTGATGCGACGCACGGCAACTTTTATACCAGCGCATACGGTGCCGGTGTTGGCAAAGGTAGCGGTGGCGGTAGCATTGGCGGCTACCCTTATGGCTCAAGGGTAGTGATCAATGAGTTCAATTACCTTTCTTCCGAAACACATAAATCGGGCGACTGGGTAGAACTGTATAACAATACTGCTCAACCCATCAACCTTTCGGGCTGGGAACTTGCCGATACCGATGCTAAAAACACATTCATCATACCCCATGGCACCATTATTCAACCACTGGGTTACCTGGTGCTTTGCGAAAGCGAGAAAAAATTTAGAAAAACCTATCCGCACATTACCAACTATGTTGGGAATACAGGCTTTGGCATCAAGTCGTCGGGCGAAACGATCATGCTATACAATGCTGGTGGAAAGCTGGTAGATGAAGTGAGCTACAATGAATCGTGGCCCTCCATACCAGAAGAAGGCGGAGCAAGCATTGAGTTGACAAACCCTATTAGCGACAATGGTGCCGTAAAAAATTGGCTCCTATCCAATACTCCCGGAACACCGGGTAAACCCAATCAAAATAACGTTCGCTAAAATAAATTTTGCGTAATTTGCCCGCATGAAACGGGCTTTATTCATTGTCATTGTTGCCGTATTGTTAGGGTGCCAGTCCAACCCGCATTGGGAAACGGCTACTGCCCTAACTTCCGAGTGGCGTTACTTGTTGGCTCCTACCCCGCCCGAAACGTGGAACAACACCGATTTTAACGATGAAAACTGGGGCATTGACCTGGTTAACATCAAAGGATTTGACAGCACCCGAATTGCTGGAAACCGGTTGTTCATCAGAAGCAATTTCAATGTAGAAAATACCGACGAAGTTAGCCAGGGATTTATTCAAACAGGCTATAAAGTAGCCTTTGTGGCCTATCTAAATGGCAAAGAAATAGCACGGCGCGATGTGGGTGAAATAAGCAGTGCCATTACCCCCAACATTGGTTCGGATGCGATAGGCATACGCAAGTACTGGCAACCTGCCAGCTATTTTGTAGACCAAACTACTATGGCTACCGCTATTCAACAAGGTGAAAATACCATTGCTATTGAGGTACTCAACCCTGATTTCAACCAGGTGAGTTTGAGCAAAACATCATTTACCATTGAGCTTAAAACAAGCTCTAACAGGTATGGAAATGATGAAGACCGGCCTACGGCCTCTTTCGACCCTCAAACTACTTTTACCTCTTCCAACCTACCCATTGTGGTAATCAACACCCACCACCAATCTATTTTGGATGAACCTAAGATTACGGTTGACATGGGTATTATTTACAATGGAGAAGGCCAGCAAAACCATCTTAGTGACCCATTGAATCATTACGAAGGGCAAATAGGCATTGAAATTAGAGGGTATACATCGCAAACATTCTCTAAAAAGCAATACAGCTTTAAAATACTTGATACTGCGGGCTTACGTGTGGATGTATCTCTACTGGGTATGCCTGCCGAAAACGATTGGATATTGCACGCCCCCTATGCCGACTTAAGCATGATGCGCAATGTTTTGGTGTATAAGTTATGGGGCGATATGGGGCACTATGCTGCTCGAAGCCAATACTGCGAGTTGGTGATCAACAACAATTACCAGGGAGTATACCTCTTGATGGAAAAGATAAAGCAAGACAGCGGTAGACTTAACATTGCCGAACTTACTCCTAACGATACTACGGGAGAAGCATTAACAGGTGGTTATGTAATTAAAGCCGATCGTGGCAATGATGAGCATTGGGATTCGCCATACCCCAAGCGATACGACGAGGCCATGCCAGCCATATTAAAATACCACGACCCTAAAGCGAGCAAACTCAAGCCTGTACAAAAACAATACATACAAGAATATGTTACCCGCTTTGAAGCAGCACTGTACAGCGATTATTATAAAGATCCGGAAACAGGCTACCGCAACTTCATTAACACAGCCTCCTTTATCGACTATTTGATTTTGAATGAGGTGACAAAAAATGGGGATGCTTACCGCTTAAGCACTTACATGTACAAAGATCGTGGCGGCCCACTAAACATGGGACCCGTTTGGGACTATAACTTTGCGCTTGGTGTATCACAGCATATCGACAACATTGATGAATTTGAAGGTCAAACTCCAGAGGGGTGGATATACAACAGCATGTGGTACATTCCTTTTTGGTGGAACAAGTTTTCTCAAGACACCACATTTAGAAATCAGTTGTACACCCGCTGGGATGAACTGCGGGCAGGTGCGTTGCACAACGATGCCATTACTGCTTTTATCGACGAACAAGCAGCGTTATTACAGGATGCACAGGCACGTAATTATATGAAATGGCCCCTACCAGAAGATGGCACCTTTTGGCCCAACTATTATGCCGGGCCTACCCATGCCGATAATGTAACGTACCTCAAGGAATGGATGGTTAATCGCTTAAATTGGATGGACGAACACTGGTTTGAGGAAGAGGAGAAAATTACCCGATACATGCTCAAAATTCACAAAGACACGGTATGGTCGGTTTCCATCCAAAAGAAGGCTGCTGAGAACAATATTCCTTACGATAAGCAATTGCGCCTTGATGCTAAATGGATGTTGAGCCAGGACGAAAAAAAGGCCACCGAAAACGACAGCCTTAGTACACAGTAAAGTGTTATGTGTTAAGCTACTTTGAGCTTACTGATCTTTGATTTGCTGAATTGCTCTTTTGCGTAGTTCAGTGTTACTTTTAATTCTTTGACCCCTTCTTGCGATGGAATGTTGAACATGGCATCGTTCAAAATTGCTTCACAAATAGAACGTAGTCCACGAGCACCTAGTTTAAACTCTACTGCCTTTTCAACGATAAAATCCAACACTGCTTTGTCCATCGACAACTTTACACTATCGATGTCGAACAATTTAATGTATTGCTTTATCAAAGCATTTTGTGGTTCCGTAAGAATTCGTCTTAGGGTTTCACTATCCAGCGGATTGAGGTAGGTCAATACCGGAAAACGGCCGATAAGCTCAGGAATCAACCCGAACGATTTGAGGTCGGTAGGGCTGATGTATTTAAGGATGTTTTCTCCTTCCATAGCATCGGTTTCCTTGCTCGCACTGTATCCAATGGTTTGAGTTTTCACTCTACGGCCAATGATTTTATCAATGCCATCAAATGCACCACCACAAATGAACAATACATTCTTGGTGTTAACCTGAATCATCTTCTGCTCTGGGTGTTTTCTTCCTCCTTGTGGCGGAACATTAACTACTGAGCCTTCCAATAATTTCAGCAATGCCTGCTGTACTCCTTCGCCTGAAACATCACGTGTAATGGAAGCGTTGTCGCTTTTTCGGGAGATTTTATCAATTTCATCGATAAATACGATACCTCGCTCTGCAGAAGAAACATCGTAATCAGCAGCTTGTAATAAGCGCGATAAAATGCTTTCCACATCCTCTCCTACATAACCTGCTTCCGTTAATATGGTAGCATCTGCAATGCAAAAGGGAACGTTTAACATGCGCGCTATGGTTTTTGCCAATAAGGTTTTTCCGGTACCTGTTTCTCCTACCAGGATTACATTTGATTTTTCAATTTCAATGTCATCTTCCTTATCTACTTTTTGCAGCAAACGCTTGTAGTGATTGTATACCGCCACTGCCAATACCTTTTTGGCGTCGTCCTGTCCAATCACATAATTATCAAGGTGTGTTTTTATTTCGGCAGGCTTCAACAGGGTTAAGCTCGACTCCAGCTTTTGACTTGCTTTCTGAGCCACTTCTTCCTTCACAATAGTATTGGCCTGAGAAATGCAATAGTCGCAAATATGCCCCGTAATACCCGCAATCAGCACGTTGGTATCTTTTTTGTCCCTGCCGCAGAAGGAACATTTGATATCATTCTTGTCCATAGTAATTCGTTAATCGGTAAAAAAAACCGCATAACTATAACATCATGCGGTCTTTAATTATTGTAAGTTACGAAAAATTTAGCACTTGCTATTGCGCATTGCGCTTCAATACCTCGTCAATCATACCATATTCAAGGGCTTCTTCAGAGGTCATCCAGTAATCACGATCACTGTCTTCCCATACCTTATCATAGGTTTGTTTCGAGTGTTCTGCGATGATTTCGTACAATTCCTTTTTCAACTTCTGAATCTCTCTTGCGGTGATTTCAATGTCAGAAGCCTGTCCTTGTGCCCCACCTAAAGGCTGGTGAATCATTACACGTGCGTGTCGTAACGCGGTTCGTTTGCCCTCTGCACCTGCACAAAGCAATACTGCTCCCATAGAGGCGGCCATTCCTGTACAAATGGTGGCCACATCAGGGGCAATGTATTGCATGGTATCATATATGCCTAAGCCAGCATATACCGAACCTCCAGGTGAGTTCAAATAAATTTGAATGTCTTTCTTCGGATCTACCGACTCCAAAAACAACAACTGCGCCTGGATAATATTCGCTATCTGATCGTTAATGCCAGTACCTAAAAAGATAATGCGATCCATCATTAAACGCGAAAACACATCCATTTGTGCTACGTTCAATTGTCGTTCTTCAATGATATAAGGTGTCATCGAAGATTCGATGTAGCTGTCTACGTGTAAACTACTAATGCCCTTATGCTTGATGGCATATTTTCTAAACTCGTCTTTATCAATCATAATTGTTGTTGGTTTTTTACTTTGTTATAGCAGACGAATAATTCGAGAAAATATTGTTTTCTCGTCGTCGTTTCCCCACTAGTGCTGGTGGTTTGACGCTAATTTAACAAAATCATCGTAAGAAACTTCCTTGTGATCGATTTTTGCTGTTTCTTTCAAAAAGCCTGTAATCTTCTGGTTGTACAGCGTATCATAAATTTTTCTGGCTTCGTCTTGATTGCTCAATACTTTCTTAGCATTTTCTTCCAATTCTGCATCTTCAGGAGCCATCATGCCGTATTGTGCATACTGATTTACCAAAGCACCTTTTACATAGGCCATCACCTCTTCGTTCTCTACCTTAATTTCATTCTCTTTGATGAGCTTATTTTCAATCAGCTGCCATCTCAAGCTTTTCGCATATTGTCCGTACTCCAAATCCAATTGCTCTGGCGTAATTGGTTTGTCGTTGCTGGCCATGATCCACTTCTTCAAAAATTCATCTGGAAGGTTAAGGTTCATCTTATCCAACAGCTGCTCAGAAGCATCGCGTTGAAAAACACGGTCACTGTCGTTGCTGAACATACGCTCCAAATCTTCCTTAATTCTTGCCCTAAAGTCTTCTTCAGAAGTCACATTGTCTTTCCCAAAGAGCTTATCAAACAAGTCCTGGTCTATGGCCGCAGGCTCCATTCGTTTAATGTCGTTGATCTTGAAGTTAAAGTTTGTGGTTATCGATTCTAAAGCTCCTTGATCAATGCCTAGCATGGCAGCAGTATCAGCACCACCTTTCGATACTTTGAAAGGATCTACTACTACTACATCACCTACTTTTTTGCCCACCAATGCTTTTGCCGCACCCTTATCTTCTACGAATTCTAAAGAAACAGTAGAATCGTGCATGATTCCACCTTCCAAAATAGCATCGTTTTCATCCAATTGCACAAAGCTTCCCATCAACATGTCGGTTTCTCCTGCTGCTTCAGGAGCCGATAACTTGCCGTATCTTTTTGCCAGGTCACTGATGTTTTTATCCAACAAAGCATCGTCTACTTTAATTACGTGGTAGGCAAATTTGTCTTTGTTGCTAATGTTTACATCAAAACTTGGAGCCAATCCAATTTCAAATGCGAATTCAAAATCTCCTGGGTTGTCCCAGTCGCCTGTTTCGCCTTCTACTTTTGGCAATGGGTTGCCTAAGATATCCAGTTTGTTTTCAGCAATATATTCGTGAATGGAGTTATTCAATATCTTATTGATCTCTTCTGCAAGAATGGCTTTTCCGTGCATTTTCTTCACCATACCCATGGGTACATTTCCAGGACGAAAGCCAGGCATTTTGATTTGCTTGCGAGTGGTCTTCAGCGCATTACTATAGTTTTCTTCGTAATCGCCAGGAGTTAAGGTAATTTTCAAAACCGCATTGAGGTCGTCTACCTGTTCTTGAGTAATATTCATTGATCTAACTGTTTGTAATCGTCTTAAAATAAAAAAGGCACAAGGAACAGTCATCAACAGGGGCCGCTCACTTATGCCATTTGGTGCGGATGGAGGGACTCGAACCCCCACGCCTCGCGGCACTAGATCCTAAGTCTAGCGTGTCTACCAATTTCACCACATCCGCTTATTGTTGATGCTCGATTTATGTTACGCTACCAAGGTAGGTTTTTACGGCATCCGCAAAAGGGATTGCAAAGATATTTATTTTTTGATAATCGAAAACTTTTTCATCAAAAAATAAACGCCATAAAATCATTGGTTTCACTTATCAACAATTGTTAATTAATTCTATCTATATCAACGAAAAAAGGTGTACTAATATTTTAACTTTGCTGCAGTAAATAAGCACTTATGATTTCCATTGATCCAAAAGAAATCCCTACACCGAAATTACACGGTTATTTACTTGGAGCAGTAGCGCCAAGACCCATTGCTTTTGCCAGTACGATCGATCAGGACGGCCATCATAATTTAGCTCCTTTTAGCTTTTTTAATGTGTTCAGCGCCAACCCTCCTATCATGATATTTTCGCCAGCAAGAAGCGGTAGAACAAATACCACCAAAGACACTTACAACAATGTGAAAGAGGTGCCTGAAGTAGTGATCAACATCGTGAATTACGATATGGTGCATCAAATGTCGTTGGCCAGTTCGCCTTATGCTGCTGATGTTAACGAATTTGAAAAAGCCGGATTTACTCCAGTTCCCTCTGAAACTATCGCTCCAATGCGTGTGAAAGAATCGCCTGTACAATTTGAATGCAAGGTGAACGAAGTCATTGAATTGGGGCAAGAAGGTGGGGCAGGAAACCTGGTGGTGTGTGAAGTGCAACGCATCCACATTCAAGAAAATCTTATTGGTGAAGATGGTAAGATCGACCAGCAAAAAATTGATTTGGTATCGCGCATGGGAGGCAATTGGTACTGCAGAGCAGATCAAAACTCCATGTTTGAAATTACTAAACCAATCACTACATGTGGTATAGGCATTGATCAAATTCCTTCAGACATTCGCAACAGCTCCATTTTAACAGGCAACGACCTGGGGCAGCTTGGCAACATTGAAACACTGCCCAACGAAACAGATGTGAACGATTACCGCTTGATGGAATTAAGTGAAATTTTTATTGAACATGAAGACAACAAGGTGCAATTGGAAGAGGAGCTGCATAAGCATGCACGCACCTTGTTACAAACTCAAAAAGTGGAAGAAGCATGGAAGACATTGCTTGCTTTTAACCACTAAATCCATTGAATTAAAAACGCTAAAATAAACGAACATGTACGAATTAAAAGGCCTTTTAAAAGTTAAAAACGAAACCCAGCAGGTAAGTGATAAATTCAAAAAGAGAGAATTTGTAATTACCGATAACTCCAGCCAGTACCCACAACAGATTCTTTTTCAGCTAACCCAGGATCGTTGTGGTTTGCTAGATGGTTTCAATGAAGGAGAAGAGTTGAAAGTGAACTTTAACATTCGTGGCCGTGAATGGACCAGCCCTAGTGGTGATGTAAAATACTTTGTTTCGTTAGATGTATGGCGCATTGAAAAGGAGGCCACAGCTCCAATAGCCAACACTCCTCCTCCAGTTAGCGAAGAACCATTTACGGGCAATACCGCTGCATCTACCGATAGCTTCATTGATTCTGTAGATGACGATCTGCCCTTCTAGGCGAACCGTTTTACATGAGTTTCTCGGATCGTTTTGCCAATGTATTTAAGCGGGTATTGCCAGCACCCTTTACCATTGCGGTGCTGCTTACCTTGCTTACGTTTCTTCTGGCATTTTTCATTACCCGACCCGAAGATCAAGGGGCAGGAGCATACACTTTGCAACTGTTAGAATATTGGGAAGACGGTTTATGGAACAGCCCCTTACTTACTTTTGCATTGCAAATGATGCTAATGCTGGTGCTAGGGCATGCATTGGCACTCACCAAACCTGTTAGCGCAATTATTCAGGCTGGCACTCGTTTTTGTACCAATACTGCCAATGCTGCGGCATTGGTTACCTTGCTTACCATACTGGTAAGCTTATTCAACTGGGGGCTGGGGCTCATTTTCGGAGCCATATTTGCTCGAAAGGTAGCTGAACATGCTGCTGCTAGGAACATCCCTTTAAACTACCCTATTATTGGAGCCGCTGGCTACTCAGGATTGATGGTATGGCATGGAGGTATATCAGGCTCCTCCCTTACAAAAATTGCCGAAGATGGTCATATTAAAAGCCTGATGCAAGGGGTAATGAGCGAGGAGCAAATTCAACAATTGCCTAATAGCATTGGTTTCGACCAAACGGTTTTCTCTACCATGAACATCATTATTTCGCTGGCCCTCATTGTACTTATCCCGTTGGGCATGTATTGGTTAGGCAAAAAAAGCAAGCCGGGCAAAATAGCGCTTCGCCAATCGATGATGAAAACCACTGAACAGAATGTATCGCCTGTAGGTGCAGAACGGCTGGATCATTCGAAGCTATTCGCTATTTTATTTGGGGTACTCATTTTGGGGGTAGCCTTTTACAAAGCATTCATCAAACCCGATGACATTACACTCAAATTCATTACTCCTAACTTCATTAACCTGGTGCTCTTAGGCTTAGGAATTGCATTGCACCTTAGTTTCACCAATTTCCTAAAAGCTGTTGATAGTGCTATTTCCGGTGCCGCAGGCATCTTAATTCAGTTTCCATTGTATTTTGGCATTATGGGCATAATGAAAAGCTCGGGAATGGTGACAGAACTTTCGCAATTTTTCGTCAGCATCTCTAACGAAACCACCTATCCTATTTTCACCTTTATGAGTGCCGGATTGGTCAATATATTTGTGCCAAGTGGTGGCGGACAATGGGCCGTTCAGGGCCCAATCATTGTGCAGGCAGCCAGCGATTTAAAATTATTATTACCTAAAAATATTCTTGCTCTGGCTTATGGCGATCAGGTCACCAATATGTTGCAACCATTTTGGGCACTTCCACTATTGGGTATTACTGGATTACGGGCTAAAGAAATTCTACCATATACCCTTATTTTATTCTTAATGGGGTCGGCTATTTTCATTGTTGGCTTGTTAATTTTCTAGTGTTTAGTGCACTATTCAGGCAATAATACTGCCCTATATCACGTTATCTTATAGTTACCCAGCCCCAATGGGACATGTAACTTGATAAGCCCCCCTGGCCAATTCCAGTGATCTTTTTACACACTTTACTATCGGTTTTAACCGACACCGATATGGTATGTCCTTTATTAGCCCCAAACCCCGGAATTTCCGGCATTGCATTAGGCTAAACACAAACTATAATACATGAAAAGAATTGCGAATTGTATTCGGGAAACCTTACAAACATTACCGGTAATTGGTACACTAATTACCAATTACAAAGAGGACTCAGATAAAAACCCTAAGGGGCAGATTAAATTATCGTCGTGGGACTGGTATCGGCTCGTTTTAGGCCTTGGAGTAGGTTATGTACTCTATAAAGGACTTTTGAATTTAAATGAAATCAAGAGCATTTTAGCATTAATGGGGCTTTAAGTTAAACGGCTTTTGGTTAGAATGGCCGGCTGTTTTGTTGTTGTGAAGTTGAGTACGAGAATGTTCCATTCTCATTCCTTGCAGGTTATTTTTACGCAACAACGGCCGGCTGTTTTTACCCCGCTGCATTAATATCGTCGAACGACTTTGAATCCAATGCATCGCGTAGCCCATTACCGATAAGCATAAAGGCCAATACCATTAACATGATGCATATGCCTGGTAAAATGGCCAGGAAGGCCATATCGGTGGTCATGTATACACGGAACTCGTTTACCATGCTTCCCCATGATGCCATGGGTGGTTGCGCTCCAATTCCGAGAAAGCTCAATCCTGCTTCAATCAGGATGGCCGAAGCAAAATTTGCCGCAGAAATTACGATTACGGGGCCCATGATGTTTGGAATAACATGGCGAAGAATTAATCGTACAGAGGTAAAGCCCAATGCTTTTCCTGCTTCAATAAATTCTTGCTCACGCACTCCCAATACCTGACCACGTACTACCCTTGCTACTTCCACCCACATGGTTAAACCTATGGCAATAAATACCGTAGCAAATCCTTTTCCAATTGCCAGGGTCATCACAATTACCAATAAAATAGTGGGTATTGACCATACCACATTGATTAACCACATGATGAAGTTATCTACCCAGCCGCGATAATACCCGGCAAAGGCTCCAAGGGTTATGCCTATTAGCAAGGAGATAAATACTGAAATGAATCCTACTGACAATGAAACAATGGTACCCGACATTAAACGACTCAGCAAATCACGACCATGGTTATCGGTGCCCAGGTAATAGGTTTTCTCAACAATGTTGCTTGCCATCACCTCTTGCTCCAACTCCTTCAACGACATTGTTTTTTTCTCTTCATTCAGCACATGAAACGTAATGTTTCCTTGTCCATCTTCGATGTATTGATGGTCGGTATCAATAGCATAAAGCACGTCTGCCATATTTACAGGAATCTCTTCCCCTTTTATTTTTTCGCTGCCGGTATATTCTTTCACCACAATGTCGCTTCCCTTAAACTCGTATTCCGTGATTGGAATCATGCGAAAAGCATTTTCTTGCCCGCCAAAAAACATTAGGTTCCAAAAGTGTTGGTCTTCTATTTCTTTGTTTTTACGAACTTTTATGAATTTTGCTGTAAAGCCTGGTTTTTGAGTGGCAATTTGAAGGGTTTGCTGGTCAGCGTCTTTGGTATTGTCGGGACGTATTAACGACCCAAGAGCAGCCACTAAAAGGGCAAACAAGATCATTCCCAGACCAAACATGGCCAGTTTATTGCGTCGCAATTTCTTCCAGGCCATTGCTGAAAGTGAATTGGAATAATGCCGAGGTTCTTTTTTCTTTTTGTTTGCCATTCCTTGCGTACTGCTCAACCAATAATTCTACCTTTCCACCGGTTGGTTGTCAATAATCCTTTTAGTGCCACCAGTATCACATAAAAGGTATACAACAGTTCTTCTACCAGAAATAGGCTTAGCAGCCGTGATTTACCATAGTATGAAGCAACCAAAAATAAGAACAAAAAATCAATTATACATTTTAACGAAAATGAAACCAACAAAGCCATTCCTATTTTTAGATAAAAAGGATAGAATAGCAGACCAATGAACAGGCATAGATTAAAGGTTAGTACAATAGCAGAAGTAATTATCGTAAAACCATCACGATAGTGCTTTGCTTTTCCTCCCCACCTAACTCGTTGCTCCATAAAACTCTTTAGCGTAGGCTGAGGGTGGGTATATACAGCAACTTCTTTATGCCTCAATGCCTTTATCTCATTGGGAAATTGTTTTTTCATTTTGTGCAAAAGAAACACGTCATCGCCAGAAGCAATGTTATTGTTGTTGGCATACCCTCCCACGGCCATAAAAGCTTCTTTTTCGAAAGCTAGGTTGGCTCCGTTGCATAACATGGCTGTTTTGTTTTCTACTGCTGCCAACGAGATGCCAATAAGCGACAAGAATTCCAATGACTGAATTTGACCAAATAGCGTGTTGTTTTCTTTGTACAACACCGGCATAGTGATGAGTTTAGGGCGGTATTGTTCGTAATAACCTACAAGATGACTCAGCCAATTTTCATCCATCACGCAATCTGCATCGGTAGTTACTATTAAAGCGCCTTTTGCCTGAGTGATGCCATGGTTCAATGCCGCTTTTTTGCCTTGTTCTTCTTTCAAGTCAAGTACCTTTAGTAAGGTGTTCGCATAAGTTTTCGCCTGTGCTAAAGTATTGTCTTCAGAATGGTCGTTGACCACAATAATTTCATATAGGTGCTTTGGGTAATCTTGTGCTAAAAGCTGCTGTATGCAATTTCCAATTTGCGCAGATTCGTTTCTTACTGGTAACACAATTGTAACCTGGGTAGAAAAGTGTTTCCTTCGAACAAGTGGAGGTTGCTTCCCTAATTTTAGCCACCCCATCAGAAACCAAAGAATCAGCACAAAATAAATGATAGAAATAGAGAGTATTGTCCACTCCAATATGGTTAGGAAAACTGCCATTTACTTCCTGGATGATAATTGGATTTTGGCACGTAAGATAAGTAAACTCCCTATTATAGCCGGTACTACTAAATTGATCACCCACAATAAAAAAGAGGCTAACAAAATGCCATTTTGATTACTACTTATTGCTCCAATTACCATCAATGCAATGGATTCGCGCACCCCGAGCTTTCCCAATACCGACGTGGGAATAATTGTAATAACGAGGTAAATCAATGCTACCAACATCATCCCTTGTAGCACTTCCAGTTCTACTCCAAACACAATCAATAACAAGTAGAATTGCATGGTAAACACGAAGTACCTTGCAGCACTTAGCCACAAAAAGTTCCATTGTTCGCTTTGGCGATAAGCTTCCCATACCGCTGTTTTATCGGTGTACTTTTTAAGGAAAGGAAACTTTCTTACTACCCTTGAAAGCTTGGCTACATTGAAATAGAAATAGAGCATAATGATAAGCACCGGAACGAGGCATGCGGTAAGCCACCAAAGGTGTATTGTGCCAAATTCTTTGAAGGAATGGTTGGTTCCAATCGCGTAAAAAAGGCTGGTTATGCCCAATAGAACAGTTACCAGTAATTGACTGTAATTGCCATAGAAAGAGGAAAAGGTAGCAGCAACACGTTGGTTTGGGTTTAAATAAATAATACGCCCTAAAAAACCTCCCATTTTATTGGGGGTGATGAGGCTGATGGTAGTTCCCGACAATGTTGCGGCAAAAGCTTTCCTGTATGGAATTGTTACCATGTTCTTTAGTAGGGCCTTCCATTTCACGGCCTCAATACTCCAATTTACCAGCATCAAAACAACTACCAGCAACAACCATAATGATTGAGGCCATGTTACAAACGCCTCCACCAATTGGGTTCTTAATTTGTTTGTATCTTTATTTTGAAAAACCTCAAGGTAGATAAAGACAATGGCCAGCGAAAAAATCAACAGTTTTAAGGCAATTACCAATAGTTGATATGGGGTTTTCTTCGAAGCCATTGGGGATGATCAAACAAAGTTACGCTTTTGACCGAAGATAGAATAATATTAGGAATAGACCCGGGCACCACAATTATGGGCTATGGGTTGGTGCACGTGAAGGGGAAACAGCTAGAATTAATTACTATGGGAGTGCTGCACCTGGCCAAGTACAACGATCATGGGGTAAAGTTGCAACGCATTTTTGAACGAACGCTTCAGCTTATTGAAGAGTATAAGCCAGATGATTTAGCCATCGAAGCTCCTTTTTATGGCAAGAATGTTCAGTCGATGCTCAAGCTTGGTCGTGCGCAAGGGGTAGCCATAGCTGCTGCTCTGCATCGCGATATCCCTTTCGTTGAATATTCCCCAAAAAAAATAAAACAATCGATTACAGGCAGTGGAAATGCTTCTAAAGAACAAGTGGCCGGTATGCTACAAACTTTGCTGAGTATTACAGAACTTCCCAAACACCTTGATGCAACCGATGGGTTGGCTGCTGCCGTGTGTCATTACTTTCAAAAAGGCAATACCAGTACTAAAAAGTCGTATACAGGTTGGAAAGCATTTTTGGCCGACAATCCGAAACGGAAGCTTTAAGCTATAGTGCTGCCTTAATTTGCTCTGCTACTTCAGCTAGCTCCTCAGCTGTCATTTCCAGTTTAGGCCTTGCAAAGTTGATGTCTTGTACATTGTTTATGGGAACAAGGTGTACGTGTGCATGCGGCACTTCTAACCCAATAACAGCCACACCAATGCGTTCGCAAGGAACAGCTGTTTCAATGGCCCTGGCCACTTTTTTTGCAAATACTTGCAGTCCGGCCAACACATCGTCATCGAGGTCGAAGATATAATCCACTTCTTCTTTTGGGATGACCAATGTATGGCCTTTAGCTAAAGGACTTATATCGAGAAATGCTAAGTAATGCTCTGATTCAGCAATTTTGTGGCAAGGGATTTCCCCTTTAACAATTCGAGTGAAGATGCTTGCCATGCTTACCTGGAGATATCTAGGATTTCAAATTTCATTAATCCAGAAGGCACTTGAATCTCTGCAATGTCTCCCACTTCTTTCCCTACCAATCCTTTTCCGATAGGAGAGTCGATTGAAATTTTACCTGATTTTAAATCAGCTTCATTTTCTGCTACAAGAGTGTACTGCATTTCCATGCCATTAGCCACGTTCTTGATTTTCACTTTCGATAGAATAAATACCCTCGAACTGTCTACCTGCGATTCGTCAATAACCCGTGCATTGGCGATCAACTCCTTCATCTTGGATATCTTTAATTCCATCAGGCCTTGTGCCTCTTTAGCGGCATCATATTCTGCATTTTCCGACAAGTCTCCCTTATCTCTTGCTTCAGCAATTTGTTGGGAAATCTTTGGTCGTTCTACTGATTCCAGTTGATGCAACTCGTCCTTCAACTTCTTCAACCCCTCTTCAGTGTAATAAGTTAGTTGCGACATAATCTCTAATTTTATTTAATACTACAAAAACGCACAAGAGAACCTCATTGAGGTTCTCCTATACGTTTAAAACGTTTATTTCGGTAATTCGTCTTTCGTCTACTTCATGTTAATGCGGGCACCAATGCTGTGCGATCCATCAAATGGATTGGTCGCTCTGTAAGAGTAATCTACTCCGATGGTGGTACCACTTTCACTAACAGGAACTTCGATGCTAATACCAGCAGTAGGGCCAGTTAATGCTGTAGCTCTTTCGATGGCATCGGTTACATCTTTTTCGAAAACGTAACCACCTCTTAGCATGAAGTGTGCTTTTTTCGCATTTAAGCGATATTCTAATCCTCCTCTAAATTGATCTCTCGTAAAAGAGTTAGAGGTAAAGGATGCTGCTAATGTTAATTCGTGCAATTCACTGAATGTAAAATCGTAAGAAGCTCCGATGTTAATCAATGAAGGCAACTCATAGCCTGCTGAACGTTGTTCTACAGTAAGGTTTGCTTCTGTTTCCAGATCAGCTCTTACTGATAAACCATCGCCTTCGAAGCTAATGGGAGGCCCTACATTTTTCAATGCGATTCCAAATTTAATTTGATCTCTTTCACCAGTTACATAGCGAATACCAGCATCGAAAGCAACGCCTTGCGCTCTAACATCAGCGATACCTTCTGAAATAATCTTCATGTTGATACCACCATAGATACTGTTTGAGAACTCTTTCGCATAAGCTAATCCCATGTTGAAGTACTGTGGTGAGAAGTTACCTACTCCTCCTTCAGGAAGTTCAGTGGTAGTAATTTCGATGTCACCGAAATCCATAGACATGAATCCCAAACCAATTACTCCAGACTCTCCCACTTTTTGAGAAAATCCAATGGCATTGATATTGATTCCTGATCCTGACAACCAGTTGGTTCTGGTAAACAATACTTCAGTTTTCTTGGTAAAAGCCAGTCCTGCCACATTGGTATGCAATGCTTCCAATCCTACGGATGCGGATACTCCGGCATCTGCCCAACCAGAGCTTTGCGCCCATGGGTTAATTAACAGTTCCGTTGCTCCTGCCGACCCAGCTCGATCTTCGTTTCCAGCAAATGAAACGGATGAACATAGTAACAGGCCGGTTACTGCTAAAACACTAATTGCTTTCCTTCTGAGATTCATAGTTTATAATTTATCGTCGCTTCTTACTTTGTCTATTTGATCTGTGATTAGAAGTTCTCTAAATCAACAGGTCGCATTGCACCAAACCATTTCAACACCTTCTCTCCTACTCCTGGAACTTCTACATGAATGATGTATACACCACCCGATATCGGGATGTTTACATGGTTCTTCAAGTCCCAATCTACATACGTTTGTGGACTGTCTTTGGTTAAGGTACGCACCAATGTACCGCTTACATTAAAGATCTTAATAGTGGCCTGCTGTGGCAGGTTCACAATCTTAATCCTGTTGTCCAATCGGCTGGTTTCATAAGCCGAGTAAGCATAGTAAGGGTTTGGCACCACATTGATCAAGTCCAATGCATCTTCGGCCGTTACCGCATCTTCTGTAGTGGTGGCCAAATCGGTGGTGTTAAACTCGTACATGGGGTACCAGTTGTTTTGACTCAAGTGAGTACTGTCATCCATCCAGTCAATCAATGGAGTGGTTGGGTTCCTGCGGTAAGGTGTTACATAACGCTCGTAACGCTTGGCCACACGAATCTTAATCTTAGCATCGTTGCTCAACAACGTTTCGCCTGGAGTAATCGTTGGCATACCCACCCAAATACATGAACGCCATACCTTCAACTTTTGCGAGAAGGCAAGACCCATCATGCTATCCATATAAGCCGGATCGTAGTTCGGCATACGGCTGGGGCCAAATTCACTCTCTTGTTCTTTAAACACATAGATGTAGTGCTTACCGCCAAACAATTCTTCGCCAGTAAATGAGTAGTATCGCTCGGTGGGGTTAAACATCATATCACGACCATTCTCTCCTGCCAACCACGAATCTTCTCCAAAAGCCATGTTCAAACGCTCACCACTTTCTACATCAATCGCATAACCAGGGAACCAACCCATTCCTGTTTCAGAAATATAGTTCGGATCGTTGGGGTTGGTACTTGGCCCCGAACCTACTGGTGCTGGGTTACCAAAGTGATCTACCGACTGGCCTGAACGTTGTTCTTGCTTCGCTGTATTGCCTTCTGAAAGGTCGTCGTTCACCTGCATTTCAATCACAGGACAACGTGTCCATTTGCTCTTGTCGTTGGTGAATACCAAGTCGATGCTTTGAAGGTCGTTCAACTTCAACATTCCAACAGTAGCTCCATAGGTACTTGATACAGGACCTGCATCTGTTTTCGATACCAAACGGTAAGGGGCAATCGTTCCTCCCAAAATGCCTTCAAAGGCTTCACCATCATCAATACCAACATAATCGTTGTAAATCGCTGGGTCTGGTGTTTGGTTGGGATCGCTTTCCTCACTTGAGGTTCCACTACGAATCCAGTTTTGCTCAAACAACCCTTCTGCATCTGCCACACCTTGTAACCATTGACGCGATGAATCTTCGTAAGAGATGCTCGCTGCCAACATGTCGGTGAAAAACTCAGGACCTCCTGTGTTGGTGTATTCGTATTGGTTAACGCTTACAGAAATACCCCACTCTGGGAACAACTGTTCGTTTTCGATGTTGATCGTTTGATCGGACATCACACTGTCGCCTGTGTTCAAGTTGTAAATGACCCATCCTGCTGAATCCAATCCGCCCATGCTATCGGGGTAGAAACGAATTCTAAAGCTGGCATCTACTACATTAAGTGGGTCGATTACTTTTACGCTAATGGGGCCTGCATTGCCAGTATAGGTTGGGAAGGCCATTGAACCGTTGGCAACAATGCTCGCTTCTGAAGCAGCTGTTAAGTTCAATACATTGCTTCCGTTTCCTTCTCCTTCAATCCTGGTGATTTCAGGACCGTCGCCATACGATGAGTTGGCAATGGTTCCACCATTCTCAGGGTTGGGGATGTGAGGTATACCGGTATAAGCTCTAATGGCTCCTGTACCCGCTTTACGTCCTGCCTTGTATGGCTTGGTTTGTCCATCCAATTTGGTAGGATCGTTAGGGTCGTAATCTTTGTAGTTGTTATAGCCATAAGCAATGGCCATGTAATAGTAAGTTTTGTGGTTGATCAACCTTCTGTCGCCTGTAGCAAACTGGTCGTCGGTAAAACGGAAGGAGTGTACAATTCCTTCATCGGTGGTTTCTCCATCGGCTACCATTTCTACCGGCTCACTTGCGTTTACAGTTTCGTTAAAGTTGAAGTTCACAATTTGACCAACACCATCTTTAATGTCACACTGTGCTACCAAACGGGATAAGTCTTCGTCTTGCAATTCAGATGGACTTACATTCTCATCTTTCAATTGGTAGATTTGATATCCCTGGAATCGGTAGTAACGGTCTGGGATAATTGTTTCAGTAGTAACTACTTGATCGTACTGTCCAGTAGCTGTATCCAATACATAGTTTACAGTAGTGGTAGTAATGTCTTCGGGAATGAATGGATCCAATTCAATGTAATCCTCATCCACGTTATTTCCTTGATTGTTTGAAAGGTAAAGAATCAATTCTCTATCTAACTCCTGGATGCTTACATCTGGTGCATCAGGACCGTTCAACACACGGAAACAGTTTTCGAACAACGATTGTGCTTTATCATCAGCAATACGCACCGCCTCTACAGAAGCGAAAGGATCGCCAGTAGTAGCTCTTGCATATACCACTCCAACAGTAATGTTGTTCACCGCACCAGGTACCAGGGTAAATGGTCCGGCCGACTGCATAAATCGACGATCGAAAGGTGCATTACCTGCTGTTACTTCCGTCCAGTCAGGAACAGCTGTTCCACCAGTACCCCAGTTCAAAGGATCTGAATCGCCAGGGAACATAAAGTCACATGGTAAGTTTTGATCGGCTTCAGAATCAGAGATGTGTGCACTACCTCCATAGTAGAAAGGAGTACCATCTAACCAAATACCTCTTAAGTAGTTGTAGTAATCAATACCGTTTTGTGGGTCGGTTTGTGCTGGGTTACCACCACCACCAACGTTGTTGTGGTATAAGAATTTACGCATTCCAAAACGCTCGTTGTCTACAATCAAATCACCGTATCCAATCCCATTACCTTTTACAGCTTCGTTAGGGCCAATTCCAATGGCATTGTCAATACCATCGTTATCTTGATAAGGACCTTCAAAGAAGTCAACACCAATTGCAGGAGGGTTAGCTCCATATCCAATGGCACCTTGATTGTCTTCATCTACAGCATCACCGTTGTAAGAATAACCCAATCCACGTCCTACATCACAACCTACATAATCATCAAAAGCGTTTCCAAGGTCACTATCTACCCACTGTCCGAAGTAAGTGTCTTGTAATGTTTGAGTACCACGGTTGATGAGCTCGTAGTTATAAAAGGTCATGTTGTTGATCTCATCGTTGGTAGCAAAAGCAAAGGCTTGTGCTCTAATTTCCATACCAATGGCATCGGCACCGGTTTCGGTGTGGATGTTTCCTTTATCGTTAAATCCACCATAAAGTAAGGTCACCAAAAAGTGTTACTGTACGGTCGGTTTTACAATCAATTTCGTTATCTAAGTCGTACCATGGATAATCACCACCCGTTAAAGGATCGTAAACGCCATTGCCGTTTGCATCCTTAAAGGGCGCCATGTAGAAATCTTGATTTTTTGACACATCACCATGAGCAGGCCAGTTCACAATAATTTGTGGCACCTGGTAATCGGGGAAGTCTTCCGTTTGAGTGTTGGTTCCATTTTGAGCATCAGCTACACCAGCTAAATACCAGGCTCTAAATGTTTCTACTTCCTGACGTGTAATTCTAAAGTGAGTATCCCACTTCGTACATGTTTCAGGATCAACTTCCGCATCACCAGTAGTGGTTAATGGGCCTGTCCAATAGTCATTTCCCTGACGGAATCGAAGAGCGGCACATTTCAATTGGCCGTTTACATCCGTACCACCGAGCCACAATGAACCAGCATATATTGCTGTGTGTCCTGATTCGGCTGGCACTTCATAACGGGCACTAATTTGGTCGTACCAAACGTCACCACCAGAATTTACTAAAGCTCTAACGTTGTTCAAATCCAACTCTTGAGATGAGGTTGCAGGAGAACAACCTGCGGCTCTAGGTTGCAAATAGCTACTTGGATGTTGTTGGTTACTGTTGGCGTTGGTGAGCGTTTTTACCGCACTTGCTCCACCAGCCAGGAAGGTTAAAGTAGCCGTTAAAATTGCTATTCTGTTTATTCCTTTCATAACTATATAGTGTCTGTGTTCGTTCGTTTATTCGTTCTTGAAATTCGATTAGAAATCTAATCTTACACCCAATCTAATGGTTCTTGGTAAGCTAAAGTTACCTGGGTTGTTCAATTTCAACCCGTAGTAGTAACGAAATGCAGCTTCATTGTTTTGTTGCTCAATAGAAGCCTGGTGCTCCGCTGCATTCAAATAACCATCATCATCAGCGTTACCAGTAGCACGGTAAACGTTCAAGATGTTTTGAGTGTTCAGCAAGTTGTTTACCTGTAGGTATACATTCAAGTTTGCTGTTTTCTTAGAATCTTCGCTACCACCAAATTTCAAGGTGATGTTTTTATCCAACTGTGCATCAATTCTGAAAGTACCAGGCTTTCTAGAACCGTTGATTTGACCTTCCAACGTTCTACCGCCTCCACCACCAGCTGCATCAGCAGTGATGTTAGATTGTGCACTATAAGGAGTTCCTGAACCTAAGTTTGAAGTAAAGTTCAAACCAGTGTTTGAGAATACTTGCTTACCAAACCAAACCGGACCGTTGTAGTCTTTACCATCACCGTAGCGATAATCAACAGTAGCTACAATGGCGTGACGTTGGTCATAATCAAACGGGTTGATTGTTCTTAAGTTAGGTTGTCCTGTGTTTACCAATGTTGAAGCAGAAGATGCAGCAGAACCAGTACCTTCAGCAAACTGTAAGGTATATGCTGCTCTCATCCAAATGTTTCCAGTTCTTCTTAAGTCGAAAGAGATGGTGGTTCCTTTTACAGTACCAAAGTCGATGTTGCTGTACGATACATATGTAGAAGGATAAGCTTCCTGGAAGTTCACCAACTGTACCATGTCTCTTAATTCACGATAGAATGCTGAGATTTTGATGGATGAACTTTTTGAAAGTACCTGTTGGAAACCAAGCTCGTAATCAATGGTTTTCTCAGGCTTCAAGTCAGGATTGTTTACGGTAACGTTTCTGTTTTCGATGTAGAAGTAATCCAGTGGATTCAAACGGTTACCTGTAGTAGGTCGTTTTGACAATACATCGTAGTGTGCAAAGAATAATGCTTCATCCGAAATCGGGAAAGAGAACGAGATACGAGGCATTACTATTACTTGAGGATCGTAATCTTTAAATGCACTTGAACTAATTTCTTCTTGATCAGGATCTACCAGGTAAGGTGCAATACCACTGGCAGTTCTTAACGTGGTAGGGTCATTGATTTCTTCACCATCAGCGTTGAACCAACGGTCGCCATCACGATAACCTACGATGCCTGTTGGGTTGTTGATGTCGTTTACATAAACTACGTAATCGTCACCAATGTTTTCAGGGTGTGCTCCTAATGCCAATGGACCACTTGCTGTTTCGCCAGCAGTATATGCTTCATACAATAAGTATGGATCTTTCAATACGGGTTGGTTTGCATCGAAACGATCTACACGAACACCAACGTTAAAGATGATGTCGTCGAAAGCAAATTTATCCATTACATAACCTGCTACGTAAATGGGTTCAAAAGCACCAATTGGTCTGGTGAAGTCTCCATTTTCATCTTGCGCAGTAAAGAAGTCATCAAAGCTAGGCTTGTTGTCTAGTTTCTGACCAGTGTGATCGTAACCGTAGTAGAATACAAAGCTATTACCATCGTTCAACAATTCATCGGCACTAAACATGTCGAGTGAGAAGGTTGAAGGGTCCAAAGCATCTACATCAATAAAATCAGTTGCACCAGCACCAATTTTGTCTCTTAAGTTTCTGTCAAAAGTAAACTGATCGTTACCTATCAAACGCTCATAAGTAATGTATGGGAAGGTACCGACGTAATCAACAGTAGCTTGTGTAGTATCCAACTCACGAATGTGGAAGTTGGTTAACTGACGCATGTGGTTCCATAAGCCTCGCGGTCCTACCGAGAATACTCTGTCGGAACGTTGCTCGTATTCGAAACCTAGTGATACTGCGTGATCGCCAATATCGGCAGAACCAGCAGTGGTAATTCTAAACTGTGTTGCATCTGATTCCTGGTAAGTACCGTAAGTAGTACCAATGTTGGTCCACAAGTTGTATACACTTGCTGGCGCATCACCATTTCTCAATGCATTACCTTGCTGAATTTCAGTAAAGGTTTGGTAGTTTCCTACCGGATCATCGTAAATGTCATAGTATTGAGTAGTGATTGCCGCTGCATCAGGGTTCACATCAGAAGGTGCAAATGTGATTAAGGTATCGCGGAATCCGTTGTGAACAAATGCATTTAAATCAGAGTTGTAACCATAGGTTGGGGTACGGTAGGTAGTAAATTTACCTAAGTAACCATAGCCAAATAGGTTGTCACCGTGTTGCTCATTTTCCAGTTTACCCTGGTTTTTCGAGTAATCCACCATTACGGTATAGTAAGCGTTTTTGATGGACGACTTTTGCTCTTCTCCTTCTGGTGGTAAAAAGCGTTGGGTAAATTTACCATAAGCTCTCCAGGCCAAACCGGTAGACAATCCGTTGTTGTTCCAGTTGAACAACGAACCGTTGTAGTTATAAATATGGTTTTGATTCCAGTCTAACGACCCACCAAAAGTTAAGGTAACTGATGGCGTGGTGTTGATGTCGATTTTTGTTTGACCGAATACGTTTTTAGAATTGGCGTTTCTTCTGTACTTAATTTCTTCAAAAGAATCTTCATCTAAGAAATCGGTGTTATAGAATACCCCTTGACCTAATCCACTAGGACGAAGTGGCTCTGCAATCAAATCTTCTTTTACATCGTCTTTTACCTTATATATAGGAACAGCCGATGGGCGAGGATCTAAAATAGAACGATAAGTAATTGCACTAAAGAAACCGATGAGTGGCTCTGTTCTGTTTCCTTCAGCATCTTTCTTTCTTAAGATGGGTCCTGAAATGTTACCTTCAATCAGGTTGTAACCGTAGTTATCCAATCCAATTACTTTCGTGTCTCCGGTTTTCCAACCTGAAGTTAAGTATTCGATACCACCAAAGTATTTGCTGGAAGCACCACGAGTGGTAATACTAATAATACCACCTGTTGCATCACCGTAGTTCGCTGGAAGACCACCAGTAAGTACTGATACTTCCTGAATGGCCGACTTAGGCAAGTTCGTGGAACCACGCACTTTAATACCATCAATGTAGTAGAACGTTGCATCGCCCCTTGAACCACGTACCGAGGTAATGGCTCCATCAGCGTTGGTTCCAACACCACCAACAGTGGCAGCAATTGAAGACGCTGAACGGCCAGGCATTTTTGCAATGTCATCGCGAGTAATGGTTCCACCAGAAGCTCCACCATCTTTATCGATAAGAGGAACGCTGTATTCTACCACCTCAAATTCTTCCAGTTTAATTTCGCTGGATTGAACATCAATATCAAGGAAAGTAATGATACTTCCTTTTACTACTACACCAGTAATTTTCTTGGGGCGGTACCCTACCGATGAAACTTTCACATCGTAAGTACCTGGGGAAATGGGCTTGATAAAGAATTTACCATCAATATCTGTGGCGCCTCCACCCTTTTGTACTCCGTTCGCCTCAATGACAACATTCACAAAGGGAAGTGTTTCCCCGGATTGGCTGTCTTTAATGGTTCCTTTAAGGCTACCTTCTCCAACCTGTCCGTAAGCCGAAACGACAGAAACAAAAGTAAATACAAGAAAAAAGTATGCTTTCCTCAACATATCCTAAGTTTTACATTATTTAACCTATTCGCAACAAAAGTGCGTAAATATATAGAATTTTTTAATAACTGGATTCAATAAGAATCTAGCTTTAAAATTCAAATTACTACTAATCTATTATTCCTAGATACATCAACAAGGTGATGCTACTAAAATGCAAATTCCACAAATGCTTTTTACAGCAAGTTCAAAGGTAACCTTATAGTGGCTATTATAAAAGAAAATGCGACCTAAATTTTATTAAAAATATACAAGTCTAAACCGTGTTACTTTTTTCGGAACAGTCTTTTGAAAAACCCTTCTCGTTTATTGTCATTGATTCTTTTGGCCTTTTTCTTGTTCTTTTTCATGCGTTTACGCACTTCTTTTGTTTGAATGCGTTCATGCCTTCGAGCAAGTTCATTTTGCAATTTCTCGCCATCTTTTTTATTCTTCTTTTCTTGTTTAGCCTGTTGTTTTAACTGTTTCTTGGTAGACTTGGGTTGCTGCACCTTGGATTGTGCATCGGCAAGTTGAGGCGTTAGAAAAATAGCGGCCAAGAGCAATATTTTCACCAATAACTTCATTATATCAAGGTTAGTGTTTTTTAACGACTGACTAATATTTAATAAATTTACACAAATTTAACAGATTGATGCGTAAACCACATTACATAGCATTTGCATTTTTGATAGGGGTACTTCTCCTTTTTGTAGGCAGTTGTAAGAAAGAGCAAGACGACGATGTAGTACCGTATGTACCAGTAAATATTCAAGCCAATCTTTCTTTACCCAGCTACGTTAATCTTAATGTAGTGGGAGGGTATGTTTATGTTACTGGTGGTTCGCGCGGCATTATACTGTATCGGAAAACACAGGATGCTATTATGGCTTACGACCGGCACTGTACTTATCAGGTATCGGAAGGCTGTCAGATGTTGGTAGATACCGGTACCACTCAAATTACCGATTTTGGCTGCTGTGGTTCTCGTTATTCCATCATTAATGGTGGAGTAGAAAATGGACCGGCTTCAGCGCCCTTGAGGCAGTACGAAACTTCGTTTGACGGTACTACCTTATATGTATACAATTAGCCTTAACTATTTTTTTAGCAATAATCATAAAAAAGGGCGGTGAATATTCACCGCCCTTTTACTTGATATTGTAATGCTATTAATACCGATAAAACTCAGGCTTGTATGGCCCTTCTACAGTAACACCGATGTATTCTGCTTGATCTTGTGTCAATTCTTCCAACTCCACTCCGATTTTTGCCAGGTGCAATCGCGCCACTTTCTCATCCAAATGCTTTGGCAAGGTGTATACCTTATTTTCGTAGCTGTCGGTATTGTTCCACAATTCGATTTGCGCCAACGTTTGGTTGGTGAATGAGTTCGACATTACAAACGATGGGTGTCCAGTGGCACATCCAAGGTTCACCAATCGGCCTTCAGCCAATACAATGATGTCTTTTCCATCTACCACGTATTTATCTACTTGTGGTTTAATTACATCTTTCGAGTCGCCATAGTTATCATTCAACCATGCCATGTCAATCTCATTATCGAAGTGGCCAATGTTACATACAATGGCTTTATCGTTCATGGCTTTAAAGTGTGGGCCAGAGATAATGTCTTTGTTTCCTGTAGCGGTTACAATGATGTCAGCACGCTTAATGGCATCAATCATTTTCTTCACTTCAAAACCGTCCATGGCAGCTTGTAAAGCACAGATAGGATCAATTTCGGTTACAATTACACGGCAACCTGCTCCTCTTAATGAGGCTGCTGAACCTTTTCCTACATCACCATACCCAGCAACTACAGCTACTTTACCAGCCATCATAATATCGGTAGCCCTTCTGATGGCATCTACCAATGATTCTTTACAACCGTATTTGTTATCGAATTTCGACTTGGTTACCGAATCGTTTACGTTGATGGCGGGCATGGTTAATGTGCCGTTGCGCTCTCTTTCGTATAAGCGATGTACCCCTGTTGTTGTTTCTTCCGACAATCCTTTGATGCCATCTACCAACTCAGGGTATTTATCCAATACTACATTGGTAAGGTCTCCTCCATCATCCAAAATCATGTTTAATGGTTGTCCTCCTTCGAAGCCAAACAAGGTTTGCTCGATGCACCACCAAAATTCTTCGTCCGACATTCCTTTCCAGGCATACACAGGTACTCCAGCATCAGCAATGGCTGCTGCCGCATGATCTTGTGTAGAAAAAATGTTGCATGACGACCAGGTTACTTCTGCACCAAGGTCTACCAGGGTTTCGATCAATACCGCTGTTTGAATGGTCATGTGTAAACATCCTGCAATGCGCGCACCCTTCAAAGGCTTCTCATTGCGATATTCTTCTCTCAAAGCCATTAGCCCTGGCATTTCTGCCTCGGCAAGGTTGATTTCTTTTCTACCCCAGCTGGCCAAACTAATGTCCTTTACTTTATATGGGAGTGTTTGATTTTCCATGTTTGTACTCATTATAATATACGTTGTGTTATTTTTTGGACGGCAAAGTTATGAAATCGCCCCTACTTCTCAAACATCAGGCATCCACAAAAAGAAAAGGCGGGAAATTCCCGCCTTTTCTTTTTACTATATAGAATGTGTTTATTTCTTCTCCCAGATGAAGTTTCCTTTCTTATCGATGTAGCCTTCTGTTCCGGTTTTAAAGTCGCCTAGCAATACAAAGGCCAAGCCGTTTTTAAAATCAGAAGGGCGGGAAAACTGTCGGGCAATCACAATTTTTCCTGTTTTGTCGATGTATCCCCATTTGGCATCTTTACCAGCACCCAGCGCTACATTGGCCAGGCCATTGTTAAAGTTAAAGCCGCCATCAAAGGTAGGGTTGATGACCATTTTTCCAGTTTTATCGATGTAACCGAACTTACCGTCTTTGAATCCTCCTACACGCACCAATGCTCTTCCATCTGAAAAGAAGAAGGCACGATCAAACTGCGGAGAGATGGCCATTTTTCCGGTTTTATCAATGAAGCCCCATTTTCCGGTTTTTTCATCGCCTTTTCTCACATTGGCCATACCTTCATTAAAATCAAAGGCATAATCGTAAGTAGGTTCTACTACAGCATTGCCGGTTTTATCAATAAAGCCCCATTTTGATCCTTTTTTTACACGAGCCAACCCTTCGCTAAAGTCGTATGCTCCATCAAATTGCACCTTTACCACAAATTTGCCTGATTTATCGATGTACCCTAGTTGGCTGCCAACTTGTATTCTCGCCAATCCTTCTTTAAAGGCATAGGCATAATGGCATTGCACTTTAATTTTTTCGGCACCACTTTTATCGATGTACATCCATTGCTTGCCTAACAATACTGCAGCCAGGCCATCTACAAATTGAGTGGCACGGTCGTACTTGGCGGGGATCACTTCTTTCCCACTTTCATCAATAAAGCCAAACTTACCTGCCTTCTTCACCTTTGCTCTTCCTTCAGAAAAATAAAATGCTTTATCAAACTGCGGTTGAATAATCATTTTCCCGCTTTTGTTGATATAACCTTCCTTTCGGCTCACCGAAACAGGATAAAGGTCTTGCGCAAAAACGTGAATGCTGCTTAGGAGAAAAGTCAAGAAGAATATGCTTGCTGTCAGCCTTTTGATTAATCTCATTTATCTAGTTTTAAAATCAAACACTAAAGTAAAAAAATTAATTTTACATACGTATTGGTTAAACCCATAAATTTTGTGCCAAACTCGCGCACTAGCATGGCAATTTATACAAAAAAGAATATCGGCAAGAACGGCTTACTGGGCGTATGGCAAATCACGGAAAGCGAAACAGCCTTGCTCAATGCTTTATCGTTGACTCCAAATGAGTTAACAACCGTTAACAGTTTCAAGTCAACGCAACGGAAACGCCAATGGTTGGCTACTCGCTTGCTTTTAAAAAACCTCGCAAACACTACCACTATTCATCATCACGAAAGTGGCAAGCCTTACCTGGAGCATGGATTTCCTTTTATTTCTATCAGCCACTCGCACGATTATGTAGCCATTTTGCTTCACCACGAAAAAGCAGTGGGAATTGACATTCAATTGATTGCTGATAAAATCTTAAAGATCAAAGATCGTTTTTTGAATTCGAAGGAACAGGAGTGTTATCAACAATCCGGCAACGGGCTGGAATATTTGCACCGTATTTGGTGCGCAAAAGAAGCGCTGTATAAAATCCATGGCAATCGGCTTATCTTCTTTAAAGAACACTTGTTTGTGCAAGATTTCAACTCTGAAAACAACTTTCTGGAGGGAACCATTGAATACCAGTACATCAACGAAAAATACACGTTGGGCTGTGAAAAACTAAATGACTACATGCTTGTATATGTAATTGATTAAGTAAATCTTTGTTGTGTACAAACTTCACTTCTTTGACCGTACTTGAACGTATCATAACAGCCTCTAATCAGCAACAAAAGCAAGTTGCCATCTTGCTTGACCCTGATCGACTACAAAGTGATGAGCAAATTGAAAAAACGGTGCGTATTGCTAATGATGCCGGAGTTGATTATTTGTTTGTAGGAGGAAGTTTATTGGTCAGCACTGCTTTTAACCATTGCATCGATACCATCAAAAGCAACACTGAAATTCCGGTTGTTATTTTCCCCGGAAGTCCGTTGCAAATTAGCGATCGTGCAGATGCCATTTTATTCCTGTCGCTCATTTCCGGTAGGAATCCTGAGGCATTGATAGGGCACCATGTGATTGCTGCCCCCAAATTAAAAGCACTGGGAGTAGAAACACTTCCAACAGGATACATGCTTATTGACAGCGGTAGACAAACTACCGCTTCCTATATGAGCAATACCACCCCTATTCCACACGACAAAGCCGACATTGCTATGAGCACTGCCATAGCAGGTGAAATGTTGGGGCTTCGGTTGATCTATATGGATGGAGGTAGTGGTGCTCAAAACACCATTTCAGCCGCTATGATTCGGAAAGTTAAAGCTCAGCTTTCCGTGCCATTGATTGTTGGTGGTGGCATACGCACAGCAGCAGGTGCTAAAGAAGTACTTTCTGCTGGAGCGGATATAATTGTGGTGGGTAATGCCACCGAAGAAAACCCAAACTTTATCTATGAATTAGCATCTTTAACCAACGCGCTGTAAACCTAACCCTCTATGCGAATTATTGTTGTCTCCAGTCCGGATAAAACCGACGCGGAAATTGGCCCGGTGATCCAATTGTTCAAAGCAGGACTCACCAATTTTCATCTACGAAAACCTTCTTTCACCAAGCAAAAGCTAGAAGCTTATATCGAACAAATTCCTAAGCGTTACCGCAAACGCATCATTATTCATTCTCATTATTCGTTGGCGATAAAGCATGGCTTAAAGGGCATTCACCTCACCAAAAAACATCGAAAAAAAACGTTGAAGAACTTCTTGCAACGCATGATACTTCAATTAAAAAAGCCCAACCTTGCCATTACTCGTTCTTGCTACAAGCTTACCGACCTGTTGGAAGATCAATTTCGTTACAAATACGTTTTCTTGAGCCCTGTATTTGAAGGCATTTCTAAAAAAAGCCATTCGGGAGGGTTCAATAAGCGCTCGTTGCAATCTACTTTACAAACCTGTAACCATGAGGTAATTGCCATGGGTGGGATAGACCTACAAAACATTGAACAAGTAAAATCGTTGGGCTTTAATGGCGCTGCTTTGCTTGGTGCTTTATGGAACCGCGAAGGCAATCAGTTGGATAAATTTAAACAGGCGCAGCAACTTATGGAAGGGGATGTGTTGGCAAAAGAATATGCCTCTGCTGAAACGCTATCGCTTGCTCATTAGTTATTAACCGGTCTGGCATTTTTGTTAACAACTCTTTGCCACTTCTCAGGATTAAAATTTTTAACTTTACTTCGAACTTTAGGGGTGCTTCCTTTGGAGGCTGAGAAATACCCTTTGAACCTGATACAGTTAATACTGGCGCAGGGAAAAGTACACACTCCCCTATTGTTCATAATATAATACAGCCTGTATGAAGGTATTTGTGAACGATGCACCCCAAACCATTGATGAAGGCACCAACTTGCAGGAGTTGCTACAACAGGTTTCGCTGAGCGAAAAGCCGGGCATTGCAGTGGCTGTTAATGCCACCATTATTGCTAAAGGTCATTGGAACAATTGTGCATTGAATGAAAACGACAAGGTATTAATCATTACCGCCACCCAGGGTGGCTAACGACACATCAATTATGAAGCAAGAACTATTGCCTACTGAAAAATCCATTACACGTGCTCCATTTCCGGCATCGAAAAAGATTTATGTTCCGGGAACCATCCACGATATTCATGTGGCTATGCGTGAAATCGAGCTCAACGATTCTGCTCCACAGTTTACCGATGGTGCATTTGTAAAAGAAAAGAATCCTTCGGTAACCGTATACGACACTAGTGGACCCTACACCGACCCCAATATAACCATTGATGTGAAGCAAGGGCTTCCACGGTTGCGCGAACAATGGATATTGGAACGTGATGATGTGGAGCAATTGGAAGAAATTACTTCGGCATTTGGCAAAGAGCGTTTGTACAATAGTGATCTTGATCATTTGCGATTTGAACACATTAAAAAACCTTTGCGTGCTAAAAAGGGAGCCAATGTTAGTCAGATGTACTATGCCAAAAAAGGCATCATTACTCCTGAGATGGAATACATTGCTATTCGAGAAAACCAACGCATTGAGGCTTTAAACGACCAACAGCAACACGAAGGTTATAGTTTTGGTGCCAACACCCCAAAGGGTAAAATCACTCCTGAATTTGTACGCGATGAAATTGCTGCGGGGCGGGCCATTATTCCTAATAATATCAATCACCCCGAAAGCGAACCCATGATTATTGGGCGTAATTTTTTGGTAAAGATCAATGCCAATATTGGTAACTCTGCCGTTACTTCCAGCATTGAGGAAGAGGTAGAAAAAGCGGTGTGGGCATGCCGCTGGGGTGCCGATACCATTATGGACCTTTCTACCGGGAAAAATATTCATGAAACACGCGAATGGATTATTCGCAACTCACCGGTACCCATTGGTACTGTGCCTATTTACCAGGCATTGGAAAAGGTGAAGGGCAAAGCAGAAGATTTGACCTGGGAAATTTTTAGAGATACCTTGATTGAACAAGCCGAGCAAGGGGTGGATTATTTTACCATCCATGCTGGGGTATTGTTGCGTTATGTGCCGCTTACCGCCAACCGTGTTACTGGTATAGTATCGCGCGGAGGTTCTATTATGGCCAAATGGTGTTTGGCCCACCACAAAGAAAATTTCCTGTATACTCATTTCGAAGAAATTTGTGAGATCATGAAAGCCTATGATGTTGCCTTTTCGTTGGGCGATGGCTTGCGTCCTGGTTCTATTGCAGATGCCAATGATGCGGCTCAATTCGGCGAGTTGGAAACACTTGGTGAGCTCACCAAAATTGCCTGGAAACACGATGTGCAGGTAATGATTGAAGGGCCTGGCCATGTGCCCATGCATATGATTAAGGAAAACATGGACAAGCAATTGAAGGAATGCCATGAGGCGCCTTTTTATACCCTTGGTCCATTAACCACCGACATTGCCCCTGGCTACGACCACATTACCTCAGCCATTGGCGCTGCCATGATAGGGTGGTTTGGCACGGCCATGCTGTGTTATGTTACACCTAAAGAACACCTTGGCTTACCCAATAAAAAAGATGTAAAAGATGGGGTGATCACTTACAAACTGGCGGCGCATGCTGCTGATTTGGCCAAAGGGCACCCCGGTGCTCAACATCGCGACAACGCCCTGAGCAAGGCCCGTTTCGAGTTTCGCTGGGAAGATCAATTCAACCTGTCGCTCGACCCTGACACTGCCCGTGAGTTTCACGATGAAACATTGCCTAAAGACAGCGCCAAGGTGGCTCATTTTTGCTCTATGTGTGGCCCTCACTTTTGTTCCATGAAAATTACCCAGGACGTACGCGACTATGCTAAAGAGCAAGGCATTAACGAAGAGGACGCCTTGAAAAAAGGGCTGGAGGAGAAGTCGAAAGAATTTTCTGAAAAAGGCAGTGAAATCTATCTCTAGTGCAACTGGCGTTATTGTCATATCCAACATTTGTGCCGGGAGAATTCCAACTCCTGCACCATTTCTTTGAAGCGGGACTGGAACTGTTTCATTTAAGGAAACCCGGTTGGTCGGAAACTGAAGTGCAAGCTTTTATCGATCAACTCACCCCTTCAATGCGCGCTAAAACAGTGCTTCACTCCCAACACCACCGGGCGGAAGCATGGGGCGTAAAAGGATTGCATTTTAACCAGCACTCGCCTTACCAACACACCCCACTTCAAAAAAGTGCTTCCCTGCATGGTGTAGAAGCACTGCATGCTGCACCCGGTGATTTAAGCTATGTTTTTCTGAGCCCTGTATTCAACAGCATTTCTAAGCAAGGTTATGCTGCTCAATTTACCGACCGGAAAGCACTTGCTTCCAGCCTTACTGCATTTAAAACTACCCATACCACCAGGGTTTTTGCACTGGGTGGAGTCACCTCCACTCATGTCAATGATGTAGCCTCCTGGGGCTTCGATGGTGTGGCCGTGTTGGGTGCTATTTGGGAGCCAGCAGTAGCAGGTCAACAACAACAAGCCATCAAACAGTTTCACGCAATACAAGAACAATGCACACACGCCCTTATACCTTAAGCATTGCCGGATTTGATCCGAGCGGTGGTGCCGGCGTGCTTGCCGACACCAAAACATTTGAACAACTGGAAGTATATGGCCTTGCTGTTGCTACGGCCAATACCATCCAAAACGATTCGGAATTCGACCGATTGGATTGGGTAAAGCCGGCTGTTATTATTGAACAAATTGATGTATTGGCCCGCAAGTGGCAATGGGATTATGTAAAAATCGGATTAATTGAAGGGCTGGATGTGTTGGAGCAAGTGGTTGGTCATTTGACCACCCTTCGGCCTGGGGTAAAAATTATTTGGGACCCTATCCTTGCTGCAAGTGCCGGGTTTACCTTTCATTCGCAAGTGGCATGGCAACAACTAAAGCGCATTTGTGATCAATTGTTTTTGATAACTCCCAACGTAGACGAAATGCAACAATTGTACAATGGCAATGCCATGGATGGTGCATTGGCGCTAAGTGAGTATTGCCATGTATTGATGACGGGCACCGAAACAGCCGATACCATTACAGATCACCTTGTAGTAAACGGTGTGCCCACGCCGCTGTATGGCCGTAAAATTGATTCGGTGGGGAAACACGGCAGCGGCTGTGTTCTTTCGGCAGCAATTACCGCCCATTTAACCAAAGGTGTGGAGCTGGAAACAGCCTGCTGGATGGCCAAACGATATACCTCCAACCTCATTGCCAGCAACAGCACATTACTGGGGTATCATCATACTGCACAGCAAGCTCCTCAAAAAAACATCAGCGCTTTGCATTACATTACCCAACACATGGAGGGGGTGAGCCATGTGCAATTGGCAGAAACCGCATGCAAAGGGGGAGCACCATGGGTACAACTGCGGGTAAAAAATGTAGACAACGACACCTATTGCCACATTGCAAAACAGGTAAAGGCCGTATGTCATCATTACGGAGCCACCTTTATTGTAAACGATAATGTGGAGGTAGCCTGGCGCGTGCAAGCCGATGGCGTGCACCTGGGGCAGCAAGACATGCCGCTTGCAAAGGCCCGTGCCATATTGGGTGAAACAGCCATTATTGGTGGTACTGCCAATACGTTTGAACAGATAAAAACACTGCACCAGGAGGGGGCCGATTACATTGGACTGGGTCCTTACCAATTTACCTCTACAAAGGAAAAGCTTAGCCCCGTGTTGGGCATGGAAGGCTATTTGCAATTGATGGCAAAATGCAACGATGCCGGCATAGCCATTCCAGTAATTGCTATTGGAGGCATTGCTATTGAAGATGTGGGCAGCATTATGCGTACCGGTGTGCATGGCATTGCCGTGGCATCAGGCATTGCTGCCAGTAATAACCCAGCTGCCGCAGTACAACAATACATTGCTGCCATCAATACCAAATCAATTGATCTAATCTTAAATTAATATGGAACCGCTAGTTATTGCCGATAAAACATTTCACTCCCGCCTGTTCACTGGCACCGGAAAATTCAGCTCGTCAGCGCTTATGGAAGAGGCTTTGTTGGCTTCGGGTTCGGAGTTGGTAACCGTGGCGCTAAAGCGTGTAGATGTGCAACGCAATACCGACGATATTTTAAGTCATTTGAACCACAACCAGTTTAACTTATTGCCCAACACATCGGGGGTTAGAACGGCCAAAGAAGCTGTTTTTGCTGCACAATTGGCCCGTGAGGCGTTGGGCACCAATTGGCTCAAGCTAGAGATTCATCCCGATCCTAAGTATTTGATGCCCGATCCGGTGGAAACATTAAAAGCCGCAAAAGAGCTGGTAAAGGATGGGTTTATTGTATTGCCTTATGTACATGCCGATCCGGTGCTGTGCAAACGGCTGGAAGAGGTAGGTACCGCTGCGGTAATGCCTTTGGGTTCGCCCATTGGCAGCAACAGCGGATTGCAAACCGAAGCTTTTTTAAAGATTATTATTGAGCAAAGCAATGTACCTGTGGTGGTAGATGCTGGTATTGGTGCTCCCTCGCATGCCGCACATGCCATGGAATTAGGTGCCGATGCCGTGTTGGTGAATACCGCCATTGCCGTATCGCCCCACCCCGTAGCCATGGCCAGGGCCTTTAAAATGGGAGTTGAAGCAGGGCGCACAGCTTACGAAGCGCAATTGGCACCTCCATTGAAAGCTGCTGAAGCCAGTAGCCCGCTAACCAGTTTTCTCGAATGACATCGTTTCAATCCATGTTTGAACGTTACCACTGGGAAGAAGTCAGTGAACGCATTGCCAGCAAAACAGCAGCAGATGTGGAGCGAGCATTGCACCAATCGCAACGCCATCTCGACGACTTTATGGCTTTGATTTCTCCGGCAGCTGAAGCCTATGTAGAACCCATGGCTCAACTGGCACACCGCATTACCCAGCAACGGTTTGGCAAAACCATACAAATGTATGTGCCGGTATACCTCAGCAACGAGTGCCAGAACATATGCACTTACTGTGGCTTTAGCCTTGATGTGCCGATAAAGCGTACCACCCTAAATGATGCACAAATACTTCGAGAAGTGGAGGTGGTAAAATCATACGGCTACGACCACATATTGTTGGTTACTGGCGAAGCCAATAAAACCGTTGGGGTAGATTATTTTAAACGTGCGTTGGCATTGGTGCGCCCCCATTTCTCGCACCTCTCTATGGAGGTACAACCACTAACACAGGAAGACTACGAAGCATTGATTTCGGAAGGGTTGAATACCGTGTTGGTGTATCAGGAAACGTACCGCAAAGCCACCTACAAACAACACCACCCAAAAGGAAAAAAATCGAACTTTAACTACCGCCTGGAAACGCCCGACCGTTTGGGACGTGCCGGCATCCATAAAATTGGTATTGGCGCTCTTTTGGGATTGGAAGACTGGCGCACCGACAGTTTCTTTTGTGCGTTGCATCTTCAATATTTAGAGCGCACTTACTGGCAAACCAAGTACACCATTTCCTTTCCCCGGCTGCGCCCGTGTGCTGGTGGAGTAACCTTAAAGTCGAACATTACCGACAAGCAATTGGTACAATTGATTTGTGCTTATCGTATCTTTAATGAAGAAGTAGAGCTGTCGCTTTCTACGCGAGAGTCGGAACAATTTAGAAACAATGTCATTAAATTGGGGATTACCTCTGTTAGTGCTGGTTCTAAAACCGACCCTGGAGGATATGCTGCAGGCATTGAAGCGCTGGAGCAATTTGAAATTTCGGACGACCGCTCGCCACAAGAGGTGGCACAAATGATACGCGCACAGGGGTATGAACCGGTGTGGAAAGATTGGGATAAAGTTATGTAGCTATGCTTTCAACAGAAGAACTTAAACGATACAACCGCCATATTATATTAGAAGAGGTAGGCAAAGCCGGGCAGGAAAAGCTGAAGATGGCAAAAGTACTGGTGATTGGCACCGGGGGTCTGGGGTGTCCAGTGTTACAGTACCTTACTGCAGCTGGGGTAGGCACTATTGGCATTGTTGATTTTGATGTGGTGGACCACAGCAATTTACAGCGACAAATTTTATTTGATGTGAACGACATTGGCCACCCCAAGGCAGAAGTGGCCCGCAAAAAACTATCGGCACAAAACCCTTTTGTACAATTCAATGTACACCAGGAAAAGCTTACCAGCAGCAATGCATTGGCACTTTTTGAGCAATATGATATTGTAGTGGATGGCTCGGATAATTTCCCCACCCGCTACCTCACTAACGACGCTTGTGTTATAACGGGCAAACCCCTGGTGTTTGGTTCTATTTTTAAGTTCGACGGACAGGTGGCTGTGTTCAATTACAACGATGGTCCCACCTACCGTTGCCTCTTTCCTGCCCCGCCCGATCCGGGCTCAGTGCCCAATTGTGCACAAATAGGAGTTATTGGGGTGTTGCCCGGCTTAATTGGTACTATACAAGCCAACGAGGTCATTAAGCTCATTACAGGCATTGGCGAACCCCTGTCGGGGAAATTGTTGATAATGGATGCGTTAACCATGGAGACCAACTTGTTTGCGGTGGCTCGCAACGCCAACAATGCCCAAATTACTGAATTGATTGATTACGAAGATTTTTGTGGGCTCAACACTCCTTTTCACGAAACCATGCAAGAAATGACTTCCCAGGAACTGGCCGAGCGATTGGAACAGGGAGACGACATACAATTGCTTGATGTACGAGAGCCTTTTGAGTATGAGATTTGCCATTTAGATGCTGAATTGATGCCCCTCAGCACCATTTCCAACCGGGTGGCCGATATTCCCAGAAATGTACCCGTTGTGGTGTATTGCCACCATGGCATGCGCAGTGCTGCTGCCATTACTACCCTACAACAAGAGTATGGGTTTAACAACTTATACAATTTGATTGGGGGAATTCATGATTGGGCCGCTAACATCGACCCGGAAATGGAACAATACTAAAAATTGCAATTACAAGCCGGATCGATGTAGATCTTGCTTTTTGGTAGCAGCTCATGGATGCGTTTTTGCTCGTCGAAGCTGATGAGAATAACACGCAAATCCATCCATTTAAGGGTTTCTTTCAATTCGCCTAACTCATCGGGGAAATCACCCAAATCGTTGCTCCACATGTCCAGCCGTTCCAAGGCGGTTAACTGGCCTATTTCTTTGGGCAATCCATCAATCTCGTTTTGATTAAGAATCAGGTTTTTCAAGTGTTTTAGCTCGCACAGTCCTTTGGGAAAAGTGGCGATTTTATTTTTCGAGAAACTCACATGCTGCAAGTATTGCAGCTGGCCAATTTCGTTGGGAATTTCCTTGATTTTATTCTTCTCTACCTCGAGGTAGTTGAGGTTTTTTAATTGGAGAATTTCTTGCGGAAATTCGGTGAGTTTCTTTTTGTTGAGCTTGAGCTTGTATACCCGATCGGGGTTTTTCAATGCTGCCTCCAGGCTAAAGTAGGTTTTGGCAGTATCCAACGCCAGCGTATCCAACAATTGGGCATGGGCATTTCCCACCAGGGCAATGCCTACTACTATCATGATATGTGTTACAAAACGTTTCACGATTCGTATACAGCTACTAGCTGTTGTGCTTTTTCTTTGTCGTTGGCCAATTGCCGTTGCAAGGCTTCTACGCTTTCAAATTTTTCTTCGTCTCGCAAGCGTTGCAAGAATGATAACGTAATTACTTCTCCATAAATTTCTTCGTTGAAGTTAAAAATATGCACCTCAATGCTTTTCTTTGCTTCATCGCCATTTATGGTAGGCCGATAACCAATGTTGATCATGCCATAATGCCACTGCTCTTTCACCCTTACCTTCACCACGTATACTCCATCTGCCGGAATGAGCTTATAATCTTCCACCACATGAAGGTTGGCCGTAGGGAAGCCAATCGACCTTCCCACCTTACTCCCTTCAATAACTATTCCATTTAGTAAAAACTCGTATTGTAAATACTTATTTGCGGTTTTCATATCGCCTTCCAACAAGGCATGGCGCACCTTGGTAGAGCTTACTCGAACATCGTCGATGTCTTGCGCAGGAATTTCTTCCACTTCAAAATCGTACAATGGGGCAAACTCTTTCAATTGCTCTAAATCGCCTTCTCGATTACGGCCGAAATGGTGATCGTAACCAATCACCAGTTTCTTCACCCCAATTTGGTTTACCAAAATATCGCGTACATATTCTACCGCTGTTAGCCTCGAAAACTCGCGAGTAAACGGGTAAATGATCAAGTGATCTACGCCTGCATCTTCCAGCAGCATGATCTTTTCCTTTTGCGAATTGATGAGCCGCAAGTCGTTGTCGTCGGGAAACAATACCATGCGTGGATGGGGGAAAAAAGTAAGGATTACCGTTTCACCATGCTCTGCTTTTGCAATCTCCGAAATGCGGTTAATAATGCGTCGATGCCCAATGTGTACCCCGTCAAAAGTTCCGGTGGTAACAATGGGGTTATTAACATTCTTAAAATCCTGAATATTTGTGTAGACCTTCAACTCAATTTACATTTTCGATAACCGGCTGGTTTTTAACGCCTAACCGTGTAAAATCTTCTCCTAATTTTTCTCTTGAAATGAAGGCCAAAATTAAGGAAATAATATTATTAACAATCTTTGCTTTATCAAGATTAATTATAGTAACTTCGCGACGAAATTTTTGAATTGCAAACATTCACTTAATCAAAATACGAAAAAATGTCTAATAACATCGGAAAAGTAACACAGGTTATTGGTCCTGTAGTAGACATTAGCTTTGAGAACGAGGCTAAGTTGCCCAACATTCTTGATGCTATTGAAATTACGAAAGAAGATGGTCAGAAACTGATCCTCGAATGCCAGCAACACATTGGTGAAGACACCGTACGAACCATCTCGATGGATTCTACAGACGGACTAAAAAGAGGCCTTGAAGCTATTGCTACAGGTGCTCCTATTTCCATGCCTTCTGGCGACCAGGTAAAAGGTCGTTTGTTTAACGTAGTTGGCGAAGCCATTGATGGCATTGGTCAGGTATCTAAAGAAAACGGGGTGCCCATCCACAGGGAAGCGCCTAAGTTTGAAGATCTTTCTACCTCTACAGAAGTACTCTTTACCGGAATTAAAGTAATTGATTTGATTGAGCCTTACTCTAAAGGTGGTAAAATTGGATTGTTCGGTGGTGCTGGTGTTGGTAAAACTGTATTGATCATGGAATTGATCAACAACATTGCCAAAGGGTACTCTGGGTTGTCTGTTTTCGCTGGCGTTGGTGAAAGAACTCGTGAAGGAAATGACTTGTTGCGTGAGATGATTGAATCGGGCGTAATTAAGTACGGCAAGGAATTCGAAGAATCGATGGAAGCCGGTGGATGGGATTTGAGCAAGGTGGACAAAGATGAGTTGATTCAATCGCAAGCTACCCTGGTATTCGGTCAGATGAATGAGCCTCCAGGTGCACGTGCTCGTGTGGCTCTTTCAGGATTAACCATGGCAGAATACTTCCGCGATGGTGATGAGCAATCAGGAGGACGTGATATCCTATTCTTTATCGATAACATCTTCCGTTTTACACAAGCTGGTTCAGAGGTATCTGCACTGCTAGGTCGTATGCCATCAGCGGTAGGTTACCAACCTACGTTGGCTACTGAAATGGGTGCAATGCAAGAGCGTATTACCTCTACCAAGAAGGGGTCTATTACTTCGGTACAAGCGGTATACGTACCTGCAGATGACTTGACTGACCCTGCTCCTGCAACAACGTTTGCTCACCTTGATGCCACCACAGTACTTTCTCGTAAAATTGCTGAGTTGGGTATCTATCCTGCGGTAGATCCATTGGATTCTACTTCAAGAATTTTGACGATAGACATCGTTGGTGAAGAGCACTACTCTTGTGCACAAGATGTAAAAGAAATTTTGCAACGCTATAAAGAACTGCAAGACATTATCGCCATCCTTGGTATGGATGAATTGTCGGAAGAAGATAAGTTGGTCGTACACCGCGCAAGAAGGGTACAACGTTTCTTATCACAACCATTCCACGTAGCAGAGCAATTTACCGGAATCCCAGGGGTATTGGTACCCATCGAGGAAACCATCAAAGGGTTTAGAATGATCATGAACGGTGAAGTGGATGAATATCCTGAAGCAGCGTTCAACTTGAAAGGAACCATTGAAGAAGCCATTGAGGCCGGTAAGAAAATGTTAGCGGAAGCTGAAAAATAAATTCACTTATGCAATTAGAGATTATAACTCCGGAAAAAAGTGTATTCTCAGGCGAAGCCAAAGCCGTTAAACTGCCAGGTATTGGTGGTAGCTTTGGTGTGCTAGATAATCACGCTCCTTTGATTTCTGCCCTCAAAGAAGGCAAGGTTAAGGTGACCGACGATGCGGGAAAAGAGCAACTTTTTGATGTAAAAGGCGGAGTGATTGAAGTATTGAACAACAAAGTGATCATTTTAGCTGAGTAAACAAACCTGCACACTAATATATTGGAAAAGGAGAGCAAATGCTCTCCTTTTCTTTTTTATCTTCTATATGTTTCCCTCCTTTTTTGGCGCTACCAGCATTCGTATGTGGGGCAATTGAATAGTAAGGCTACTAATCACCTTATCCATACCCATCGAATTTTACGCATAAAAAAACCTCCAGCTAGATCCTGAGGATAACAAACTGGAGGTTCAATGTATATCGTTAGGGTGCTAGCGCACTACCTTTAATTTTTTCACCAACGTACCGTTGTTGGCCATGAAGTGCAACATGTAAATGCCATCGCTTAACTCAGGCAGGTCTACTACCGTTTGCTGCGTATTGATTTGGATGTCGCGCACCAATTCGCCAATGGGATTGTATACTTTCAGTACCAAGTCCTGACCAGAGGCATTGCCCACATTAAAGGCTCCACTGGTAGGGTTGGGAAATACACTGATGTTGGCATCGGTTAAGGTGTTTTCTGTTACCCCTACCCCAAATATGGTGACTTGCTGAGTCACCGTATCTGCTCCACAGTTGTTGGTCACAATAAGCTGTACGGTATACACGCCATCAGCAGCATAGGTATGGGTAGGGTTTTGCATGCTGGAAACATTGCCATCGCCAAATTCCCACAACCAGGTATCTGGGTAGGCAGAGTTGTCTGTAAACATGGCATCAGCAATGTTGGTGCTTACTGCAAATGCAGCAGCAGGCATCGAATCTACATGTACCGTCATAGAATAGGCATCCGCACAAACGATGGTCCATCCTATCAACGAATCGGTAAGTGTTACCGTAAAATCTCCTCCAGTGGTATACACATGGCTGGTGTCCATCACATCGCTAACTGTATTGCCATCGCCAAAATCCCAGTCGTACGATTGATTGGCTACACCGTTGTTAGCTGCTTTGTTGTACATGCGGTGTTGCAAAATGGGAGAAGAGTTGTTGGTCACTACCAACGTATCTCCCACACAAAGACTATCGGCATTTGCAGTGTAATTGGCCATGTATTCGTACTTCACAATAGGGTGCAACAACCAGTCGCAATCCCAGGCAAAGAAATCATCGTTTTGATACCAGGTAGAGTCTCCTGTCCACCGCCAGTAAGAAAGCTTTTCACCAGCACCATCGTTGCTGTTCGCATCATTGGAGATGATGCCCAGCGGTTGGGTGGTTTCTGTTTGAATGGTAATGATGTATTGCGAGGTTACCGTAACCGGTGATGGAAAGGTAACGCAGTATTTCAGTACTTCTAAATCGTTGGCATCATAGCTGTTGTCTACTACCACATCGGTAGTGGCCAACATGGTCATTGGTGTAGAGTCGGCCGCTGCGGTCCAAATAGAACAGTGCACTATTGCCGTATCGGTAGCTGCACCATTCACCCAACCGTAAAAGCAAAACCCTTCTACCACAATGGGCTGAGGGGCGTCGTAATTTTGACCATATCCATAAAATTCGCTGGGGATATTCATGGTATAGGCATTAATGCCTGTTGCTTTGCCATCCAATGGGTACATCACGGTATCTACCCCACAAGTATCGGCACCACCGCGCAAGTTCATCCGTTTCATCGTCGGCTGTGGCAGCTTTGGCGCTTCTCCCGGTATTGAATAGTTGATGACCGGGTCCATGTAATAATTGTCTTTCAACACCACTGTCCTTCGGTCTACATTGTCGGTAGCCACTTCCAGATCGCCAGCAGCGTCTTTATAAAAGATCAATTGGTTGGGCGCACTATTATTTTGTGCAAATATGGTGGTGGTTAAACATAGCAGTAAGAGGGTAAAGACTTGTTTCATAGACACAATTTTGTAGTAAGTTACTGAAATATTACCTTTTATACCACCATTGAGGTAAAATGTTACAGTTTATCGTTTTCCTTATGGCGGGTGCTATCGCGCTGTGTTTTCTTGGCCAGATTGCGCTCTAAAGCGGCAGTTAGATCAATGCCTGTTTGGTTGGCCAAACAAATCAACACAAACAACACATCGGCCAATTCATCGTCGAGGCGTTTGTCTTTATCGGAAGCTTTGAACGATTGCTCCCCATATTCGCGAGCAATGATGCGGGCCACCTCCCCCACTTCCTCGGTAAGCATGGCCATGTTGGTAAGCTCATTGAAATAGCGCACCCCATGTTCGTTGATCCATTGATCTACTGCTTTTTGTGCTTCTTGTAAGGTCATTTATTCTTTGTTTTTTGTGTCGATGCTAATGGTTACCGGCCCATCGTTAAGCAATTGTACTTTCATGTCGGCACCAAATATACCAGTGGCTACCGGTTTTCCCAGCTCCTGCTCTAATTGCTGTACAAAGGCCTCGTACAATGGAATGGCAACAGCTGGTTTGGCCGCTTTGATGTACGATGGGCGATTGCCCTTTTTAGTGCTGGCATGTAGGGTAAACTGACTCACCACCAGGGCATCACCTTTCACCTCCTGCAACGACAGGTTCATCAACCCATCGTTATCGTTAAAGATGCGCAAATTCACAATTTTCCGGCACAGCCAGTTGATGTCTTCTGTGCCATCAGCATCTTCAATGCCCAGTAAAATAAGTAGTCCGCGTTCAATGGCACCATTTACTGTACCATCAATGGTTACCGCAGCTTCACTAACTCGTTGAATGATCACACGCATTATCGGTAGGCTTCGTTTTCGTCGTTATAATAAATACTCAAATAATTGATGTAGCGCGATTCGGCCACCTCTCCTTCTTCTACTGCTGCTTTTACCGCACATTTAGGCTCGTTGATGTGTACGCAGTTGTTGAACTTACACTCGTGCAACAGCTCCCGCATTTCGAGGAAGTAATGCGACAGTTCTTCCTTTTCCAAATCGATGATGCCAAATCCTTTGATGCCTGGAGTATCGATGATGAACCCTCCAAATGCCAGCTCGTGCATTTCGGCAAAGGTGGTGGTATGTTTGCCTTTATGATGTGCTTCCGATACTTCTCCCACGCGAATGTCGAGGTTGGCATCAAGCAGGTTGATGAGGGTAGATTTGCCCACCCCTGAATGGCCCGATACCAGGCTTACCTTGTTTTGCATTAATGTTCTGATCACTTCCACGCCCTCGTTTTCCACGAGGGAGGTGCAGTAACAGTCGTACCCCACCATGGTGTAAATGGCCATCAACTCTTCCAACTGTTCCTGCGTGGCTTCATCGTAGATGTCGACCTTGTTGAATACAATTTTTACCGGAATGTGGTAGGCTTCGGCCGTGATTAAAAAACGATCGATGAAGCCAGTGGAAGTGACCGGATCGGCCAGGGTAACCAATAAAAATGCCTGGTCGATGTTGGAAGCAATGATGTGTGCCCGCTTCGAAAGGTTCACCGATTTACGAATGATGTAATTCTTCCGCTCCTCAATCGTATCAATTACTCCCGTACCATCTTCTTCCAGGGCAAACTGCACCCAATCGCCTACCGATACCGGGTTGGTAGTATCAATGCCTTTGGTGCGAAATTTCCCTTTAATACGGCACTCCACCATACTGCCATCTGCACGTCGTACTTCGTACCAGCTTCCGGTTGATTTTAATACCAGGCCTCTATCCACAAAATAATTTATTAATAATTGGGTTTAATTGTTAGCACAAGCCCCAAAATTAAGGATAAATAAGATTCATTTTACAGCGGATAATTTTTGTAAATTCGGGCTCACAACAATAGAACATACTGTGTCGATTATCGTTAACAACATTACCAAGAACTACGGAGCGCAAAAAGCACTAGACAGTGTGTCGTTTGAAATCGGCACTGGCGAAATTGTAGGACTGTTAGGCCCCAACGGAGCAGGGAAATCCACCATGATGAAAATCATTACTTGTTTCATCCCCCCTACTTCAGGCACCGTATCGGTATGTGGTTTTGATATTAGCGAACAATCGATTGACGTGCGTAGAAATGTAGGCTACCTTCCCGAACACAACCCCCTCTACTTAGACATGTATGTGAAGGAATACCTTCGTTTTGTAGCCAGTTTACATAAAGTGTCGGGCATCAAAAAGCGGGTCAGTGAAATGATTGACATGGTGGGACTCGGGTTGGAGCAACACAAAAAAATAGGGGCATTATCGAAAGGGTACCGCCAACGGGTAGGATTGGCCCAGGCCATGATTCACAACCCCAACGTATTGATTTTGGATGAACCTACCAGTGGGCTCGACCCCAACCAATTGGAAGACATCCGTAGCCTTATCAAGCAAATTGGTCGTCAGAAAACAGTGATGCTCTCCACCCACATTATGCAAGAGGTGGAAGCGGTATGCGATCGAATTGTTATTGTAAATCGCGGAAAAATTGTGGCCGACAACTCGGCCGAGAAAATTCAAAAAGACACGGGCAAGGAAACCGCTGTTTTGGTAGAATTCGATCAGGAAGTTGCCCACAACAAACTGATGACCATCACCGGTGTGCGCGATGCAAAAAACGTGAAAGAAAATGTGTGGCGCATCACCAGCAAAAGCAATGTAGATGTTCGCAGCGACGTTTTCCAGTTTGCTGTCAACAACAACATTTCGGTACTTACCATGCAAAAAGAAGAGCAAAGCCTGGAGCAAGCCTTCAAGAAGCTCACCAATAAAAGCAAGGAAAAGCAATAACCTTCGCATTTTATTCCCATTACCATCACTTTTATTTCGCTGAAAATATCTATTTTAGCACCCCCAAAATAAAAGCAATACTATTATGTCATATTTATTTACATCTGAGTCCGTTTCGGAAGGACATCCCGATAAAGTTGCCGATCAAATCTCTGACGCCTTGATCGATCACTTTTTGGCCTTCGATCACGACTCGAAAGTAGCGTGCGAAACCCTGGTAACCACCGGATTAACTGTTTTAAGTGGCGAGGTAAAATCGACCGCTTATTTGGATGTGCAACAAATTGCACGCGATGTGATTAAAAGAATTGGTTACAACAAGTCGGAGTACATGTTCGATGCCGATTCTTGTGGCGTAATTTCTGCCATTCACGAGCAATCACCCGACATCAACCAGGGTGTTGAAGCCGGCAAAGGATTGCACGATGAGCAAGGTGCAGGCGACCAGGGCATGATGTTCGGTTATGCTACCAACGAAACGGAAACCTATATGCCGCTGTCGTTGCAACTGTCGCACATGTTGTTGCAAGAGTTGGCCGATATTCGTAGAGAAGGTAAGGTAATGACCTATACCAACCGCGAAGGTAAAACAGTATCGTACCTCCGCCCCGATTCAAAATCGCAGGTAACCATTGAGTACGACGACAACAACCGCCCCCTTAAAGTAGATACCATTGTTATTTCTACACAACACGACGATTTTAATGAAGAAGCAGCCATGCTTGAAACCATCAAGCAAGATGTAATCAACGTATTGGTGCCTCGTGTAAAAGCAAAATTAGATGCCGAAAATCAAGCTTTGTTTGGCGACGATATTGTTTACCACGTTAACCCTACCGGTAAATTTGTAATCGGTGGTCCACACGGTGATACCGGATTGACCGGAAGAAAAATTATTGTAGATACCTATGGCGGTAAAGGTGCTCATGGTGGTGGTGCTTTTTCGGGAAAAGACCCCTCTAAAGTAGACCGCTCAGCAGCTTACGCTACCCGCCATGTGGCCAAAAACTTAGTAGCCTCAGGGGTTTGCGATGAAGTATTGGTACAAGTATCGTACGCCATTGGTGTAGCCAAGCCTATGGGCATTTATGTAAACACCTACGGCACTGGCAAAGTGAACATGACCGATGGTGAAATTGCCGCAAAAGTAGAAGAGATTTTCGACATGCGTCCGGCAGCCATCATTAACCGATTGAAGCTAAAAGATCCTATTTACTCTGAAACGGCTGCCTACGGACACATGGGCCGTACGCCAGAAGTAAAAACCGTAACCTTTAAAAGCAACGGGCAGGAAGTAAGTAAAGAGGTTGAAACCTTTACCTGGGAGAAGTTGGATTATGTAGACAAGGTGAAAGCAAGTTTCGGATTGAACTAAGTTAAATACATTCTTATATAGAAGGCTGTCTGAAAAGGCGGCCTTTTTTTATGCCGCAATGGTGCTTAACCGTGCTCAACCCATGTTCGAAACTTCCCCCCCAAAGGTCAAAGCAACGCACCTACACCTGAGTGCTTCAACGTTGGAGATCGTACCACCGTTTGCACAGTCCTGTACTTTAAAGCAGCTGCTTAAAGCTTCGCCACAGCACTTCCCAACTTCGAGAAACGAGGTGTAACCACCACGCATGCAGTGTTACACTTCAACCTCCCTGGTCAACACTTTACCACCGCTGCCCCCAACTGCAAGGCTGGAGGTTCTACCACCACGTAAGCAGTACAAAACTTCGATGTTGGTGTTCTACACTCTAGCGCTACACTTCCAAACACCAACGCTGCAGTAATTAACTGCAACATCGGAGTTTTTAACTATCCCGATTTATACGGGACACAACCCAGCTCAACCCCTTAAAAAACGAAAGAAATGGCAAGAGCATTTTTTGCTCTTTCAATACATTGTTTAACACCAGCACAAAATAAAAATCAATACCTCTACGTTTGATACATAAGATATTTATGTATATTTGTCTTATGTATTCAAAAGAGCTCATAAAAGGTACCTTAAAACCTATCGTGTTAAAGCTATTGTCGGAGCACGATAAAATGTATGGTTATGAAATTACCCAAAAGGTAAAAGAAATGACCGACGGTAAGATTGTGATTACGGAGGGAGCATTGTATCCGCTGTTGCACAAATTGCAGGCAGAGCAGTTGCTTTCTACCGAAACAGTTCAAATTGGGAAGCGCGTACGCAAGTACTATTCGCTTACCGAGCAGGGCAACTCCACAGCCAATCAATTGATTGACGAATTCATTGATTTCATGGCTACCATGAAACTGGTTTTGAACACACAGAACCCTGGATATGGAAGTGCTATCGGTTAAGCAAATCAACTCTATCCACGATTTTTTGGTGGATAAAGGCGTGCACTACGAGCCCTTACGGCTCGAGTTGCTGGATCACATCTGCTGTGCTATAGAACAAAGAATGGACCACGGCTGGGAGTTTAAGAAGGCCCTTTCGCAATCCATTCATGAGTTTGGTCCGCAAGGCATCGAGCGGACCCAAGAAACAACAATTTATTTCCTAACCTTAAAATTAAGAAAAATGAAGAAACTGGCATCCATATTAGGCATCATTGGAGGTTTGTTAACCCTGGTAGGAACCATATTTAAGCTAATGCATTGGCCAGGAGCGGGCATTGCATTGCTTTCAGGGCTGGGCATTGTGGCCTTATTTTACCTACCGCTTTTATTAATTATTCAACTGAAGAGCACTTCTGGTGCTGGTAAATTTACGTATATCGCAGGGCTCTTTTCTGCCATTGTGCTGGTGGTAGGTTCAGCTTTTAAAATTATGCACTGGCCAGGGGCTGGGGCTTTGATGTTGGCAGGTATGGGCTTACTGGGCTTATTGTTCATGCCCCTCTACTTTATCCGTTCGTACCAACAGGCCGAAAACAAGCTGTTTAAGTCGTCGTTGGTATTTGTGATCTTTGCAGGGGCTACCATGATTTTTGGCCTTACCCGTGTACACACCAGTTACTTTACCAGCAATGGCTTGTATTTAACAGAAGATCGCATCCTGAATGCACCCATTGAAAAAGCTGAGGTTAACGCCACCATTTCATCGCAATTGCTAGGCACCGAGGTGATTGGACCAAAAGTTCAAGCGGTTACCTCAGCTACCAACGAGCTGTGCAATTACCTGGATGAAGTGCGCTACGAATTGATTGCCGCCACGCAAGGGATTAGCAAAGAACGCGCAGCATCGGTAAAGGTGTTGGCAGAAATAGAGTGGACCAAACAAAATCACCGCATTGATGCTATTATGTTGGGCGATGGCGACATTTCTGCTGCCAACCTCAAAACCAAAATTGAAGCATACAATGCCTTTGTTCGTAGCAGTTATACAGAGCAAGATCGCTCGTTGGCGCAAAACATTGGGTTGTATATCGGTGAAATGAAAGCCAATTTTGATCAAAGCGATACCTGGGAAAAGGCCAACTTTAGCGAAAAGCCTTTGTTTTATGTGCTGATGTATTTAGAGCATTTAAAAAATGATGCCCGCAGCACCGAAGGCCAACTCTTGAACTATTTGATGGGACAAAATACCCAACTGGCGCAAGCCATGTAGGGGGCATACAAATCGAAAGGGAAAGGGCTTTGAATACACAAAGCCCTTTTTTACTTTTAGAACATGGAACTTTCAGAGATATTGACCCACCTGGGTGAGGAGCGCGAAAACTATTTCAATGCTGTTGCGCCCCCCATCATGCAAACCAGCAATTTTTGCTTCAACAATGTGCAACAGATGCGCGAGGGATTGACCAAAGAATTTGAAACCCCTTTTTACACCCGTGGGTACAATCCTGGTGTAGCCACCCTGCGCAAAAAAATAGCCGCTTTAGAGGGCAGTGAAGATGCCCTGGTTTTTGGCAGTGGTAGCGCGGTCATTGCAGCCGCAGTACTTTCGTGTGTGCAAGGAGGCGACCATGTGGTATGCGTACAAAAACCTTACAGTTGGACCCATAAGTTGTTGCTCAATATGCTGTCGCGCTATGGGGTAACCACTACGATGGTAGACGGCACCGATGTGAACAATTTTGAAGCTGCTATTCGCGATAACACCGCCCTCATTTACCTGGAAAGTCCGAACTCGCTTACCTTTGAACTGCAAGATTTAAAAGCTGTAGCCACTATGGCTCGTGCCAAAGGCATCGCCACCATTTGCGACAACAGTTATGCTACCCCACTGCACCAACAGCCCATTGCATTGGGCGTAGATATTGTGGTGCACTCGGCCAGTAAATACCTCAACGGACACGGTGATGTGGTGGCAGGCGTATTGTGCAGTACTAAGAAACGGGTAGATGCCATTTTTGCCTCGGAGCTAATGACTTTGGGAGGCATTATTTCACCCAACGACGCCTGGCTCATGATGCGCGGATTGCGCACCTTAGACATCCGTGTAAAACGCTCTACCGAATCGGCAGAAAAGGTAGTGGCCTTTTTAACACAACACCCTGGGGTAAGTCAAATCAACTATCCTTTTTCGCCACAACACCCGCAATACGAGCTGGCACAACAGCAAATGAAGGCCGGCAGCGGACTGTTTTCAATGCTGCTCAATACCAACGAGATTAAAAAGGCAGAAGCCTTTTGCAATGCGCTAGAATGCTTTTTACTGGCCTGCTCGTGGGGAGGCTACGAATCGCTGCTGTTTCCTGTTTGTGCCCTTTACGATTCGCAAAATTACGACAACCCCGACCTGCCGTGGAACCTTGTTCGCATTTACATAGGATTGGAAGACCCCGACCTATTGATAGCGGATTTGGAGCAAGCACTAAAACAGTTGTAATCCACTCAATATCAGTAAATTTACTGATGATTTTGCTGTGTATTTTTCTCAAATTTGTGAGTAACTAACTGATTCACAAACTACAACCAACTACAATGAAAAAAATGATGACGCTGTTCATGGCCATTGCCATGTTGAGTTTATTTGGCATGCAAGAAGCTGCCGCACAATCGAACAACACCAACAAAACCATTCGTATTTCAGGCACCATTGGTCAAAATGCATTGGGATGCTCTACCATCACCGATCAGTGTACTGGAGTGGTATATGTGCTTGGTGGTGATTATAGTGCCAATGCCAACGGCAATACCTACTGTGTTACTGCGCAATGGGAAGATGCTGACCCTGGATGTGGGGTAACGGCATGGCTCGATGTAAAGAGCATTAAAGAAGGAGAGTGCCCCGAAGGCGGCACCTTCTGTGATTAGTTTGCACACTCCTCTTCATTGGCCCCTTCCTGCAAAGCAGTGGAGGGGCCTTTTTTATGCAGGTTTACAGGGCCGTTGATTTATTGTTATATTTAAGAACAAGAAAATGCTGCTTTAACTCTTTTCAACCATGAAGAATCTTCAATTAAAAGTACCCGACCCCTGTAAAGAAAAATGGGGAGACATGACCGTGAACGGTAAAAAAAGCAGGCTGTGCCATACCTGTAATACTACCATTATCGACTTTGCCTCCATGAACCAACAAGAGGTCATCGACTTTTGGAACAACCATGATGGAAGTCGTGTATGCGGACGTGTAAAACCATTGCCACAACCTACAAAGCTCCATGCCATTCGTAAGTATAAAAACCATCCGTTTAAATTTGCGCGTGTTGCCTGTAGCTTGCTTTTCGGAGCCCTCTTCATGACTGCCACCAGCTGCGATAGCAACGAGCATGAAGGTCCTGTAGGCATTGTTCCCGACCCGAACGATCCCACCGAGTATACTGAAGATGTTGGAAAGGTGTTGCCAGTAACACACGATACACTCACTCCCGAAGCGGAAGACAGCACACATCAATAACTGAATCATGGCCAACAGAAGAAAATTTATGCAGCAACTGGCTGGTATTACGGGTGCGTTATCGCTCACCTCCCTGGCCAACCATGCTGTGGCAGAAGATGTATACGATAGCATTGCCTCGTTGAATCAAATGGATCTGGACAGTGCTGTTGCCGACGATGAGTTGTGGTTACGCATTAGGCAGGCCTACACCACCTCACGCAATGTGATTAACCTGAACAACGGAGGGGTAAGCCCGCAACCCAAAGTGGTACAGGAAGCTGTAGAGCATTACAACCGGATATCCAACGAAGCTCCCTCCTACTACATGTGGCGCATCCTCGATAAGCAAAAGCCCTCGGTGAGAAGGAACCTGGCCGAAGTGGCGGGTTGCTCGCCCGAAGAAATTGCCATCAACCGCAACACTACCGAGGGCATCATCAATGTCATCATGGGCATGGACCTAAAGAAAGGCGATGAAGTAGTGCTCACCAAAATGGATTACTCGCGTGTTAAGGTAGCGTGGAAACAGCAAGAGCAACGGTTGGGACTCAAACTCAAGTGGATTGACCTGCCCCAACCGATGGAAGATGAAGACGAGATGGTAAAATTGTTTACCGATCAGTTCACCTCCAAAACCAGGGTGGTTAACATTACCCATGTCATTAACTGGACCGGACAGATTTTACCGGTAAAAAAGATTTGTGCTGCTGCGAAAGCCCGGGGCATCACCACCATTGTAGATGGTGCGCATAGCTTTGCCCACCTCGACTTTAAAATTTCCGACCTCGATTGCGATTTCTTTGCCACCAGTTTGCACAAGTGGTTATGCGCCCCTTTTGGGTCAGGCATGTTGTATGTGCGGAAAGAAAAAATCAGTAGTATTTGGCCATTACTACCCAGCGACAATCCACTGAGCGACAACATCAAAAAGTTTGAGCAGTTGGGCACGCATTCCAGTGCCATTGAATTGGCCATTGGCCATGCCATCGATTTTCATCAAATGATTGGCATAGCGCGCAAAGAAAAACGGCTGCGCCATTTAAAAGACTACTGGGCCAACCAGGTGAAAGACATAGAAGGAGTACAGCTAAACACTTCGCTTAACCCGCAATTTTCGGGAGCATTGGCGCATGTAAACGTAGGAAGTTACAACGCCTCTGATTTAGACCTGGCCTTGTTCAACACTTTTAAAATTCATACCTCACCCATTAAAATGGAAGGATTGAATGGCGTGCGCATTACCCCACATGTATACACCACTAAAAAAGAATTGGACTTGTTGGTGGAAGGCATAAAAAAGTTTGCCAAAGGATAGGTTAGTCTGCCGTTACCTTTACCCTTAACACTGCCTTGTTGAGCTGCTCCATTTGTTGGTAAATGGTGGCTACGTCGTTTACTGAATGGGTCGGAATACGATGACTGTTCACTTTCAATTGTACTTCTAACATAATGCCGCCCGGGGCATCGGTAATGGCCACCGAAAAGTGACCCAGCGTATTGTTGAGCTCTGCCAATAGTTCTTCCTTGTTCACCACTTCTACCCCCTTGTCAAATTCCAGGTAATACTTAAAGTGGTCTTGCCCTACAAAGTCGGTGTAAAAAGGCAATTGCCGTTGATCGGCATCAAACTTTTCGAGGTAGATGTAGTTGAACCAGTTGCGCAAATCGATGGCATATACCCCATTGCCTTCATCTTTTACCTTGTTGCCGGCTTTATACTTTAGGCGCAACTCCGTTTTAAAAGGATAGTCGGTAGCATGGTAGGTCATTTTGTTTTCAGTCACCTGTACATGGCCAATTTCAAACAACCGCTGTGCATAGCGGGGGTTTACCGATGAGTCGACATAGGCATTCAAATACTTACCGCGGGTCATGGTAGAAAATTGGCCTGAAAGTGCTACCCGCGCCTCAAAATTGATGTGCTGTTGTTCCAAATCGATTTTCGCACTTACATTGGTGTTGCGGTAGTTCACCGCTGCATCGCTGCCGTGGGTGCGTATAAACTCCAACTTAGGGCGCATTTCTCCAAACAAACGGTATACCGAGCCGAGTACCGCGTTGGAATTTTCCCAGTAAAAGGGCAACTCATCGGCATAATAGCCAAACTTATTTTTCTTGGGATGCATGTATACAAACGTATTGCCCACCGGAATGGCAAAGGCAAATTCGTTGTACAGCAGCGGTGAGGTATAGGTTTTATTTACACTCGCCACCCTGTTATCTACCAGGTAAGCGGTGTAGTAGGGCAGCTCCAGGTGGTAGAAAATTTTAGCGTATAGGTTGTACCTGCTGATTTCTCGTATAATTCTTTTATCGGTATAGGTGCCCATCCGTTCCAGTCCTCCATCCAACCCGGCAAAGTAGGCATTGTCGTTTTGGTACTCAAAGTTTTTGGCAATGGCATTGTGGGCACTCATGGCTTTGCGCAAAGTGGTGGTATCGCTCCTACTGGCCGATGCTACAAATTCGTATACCAGCTTGTTTTGCTTGTCGGGAATGCGTTTTTGCGCTACCCTTTGGAGCCAAATGGCTCGCTGTTCGCGCAACCGCATTACATAACGCCAGTAAGGCACCGAATCGACATACAAGGCCGCAGGGTCGCTTTGATAGTACAATCGGTCGTTGGGGTTCACCTGGTACACCAGGTGGGGCAAATCAAAATGTGGACGCGCACCGCGTTCAAAAAGGCAGCCAGGTAAATCGGTTTTATGCCAATGGTGGATGATGCGTTTTTTGGTGCGTACCACACTGTCGGCTGGGTGGTTGGCAATGCTGGTGCCCAGCATGGGGTGATACTTTACAATGAGGTGGTAATCTTGCTTGGGCAGGTCGCTATGAAAAAAGAGCCGTGCATTGGTATAGTAAAACCAGTTGTCGCGATAAGGCACCTCGTACTGGTAATACAGCTCCAGCTCATCGCCTGGTTCCAGGTGGCGCAGCACAAAGGTGTACGACAAGGCATTGTAATAGCGTAAGGCCTGATCTACCCGCACCCGTCGTCGGCCTATTTCAAGGGCATCGCGAACGGGTTTTACCGTGCCATCAGGCTTAATAACACGGGCTTCAAACTCAATGATGCGCACATTGAAATAGCTCGGACGGTCTACTTCGTTTTTTTTATCGTTGGGTACACTGCTGTAATCGTAAAGGGGATCGAACGACTCGGGAATAGTAACTCTTGAACAGCGTTCTACGCCTTCTTTTGTTTGCAGTTTGATGCGTATTTTTTTTTCGTAGTACAGGTGTACAAATTGCGACTTTACCCAGCTGATGTTGACTTTGTTTGCTTCTTTCAGCACTACTGCATCTTCGTGTTCAAATTGTTTTTTTACCGGCAAAGGGATTGGTGCAGGGTCTTCCCATTGGTGATTGTTTTTCCGAAACCGGAAGTCTTGAGCATTGGCAAAGCCAATGAACAAGCAACAAAAGAGCGTTAACAATCGGGTAAACATCACGGTATAATATACGAAAATCGCGCCTAAATGTTGTCGTAAACGCGACTGTGTGCAGGAATGCTACCGTTATTTTTTGCGGATAAAGATGCGGATGGGCACGCCGGTAAAGTCGAAATGCTCGCGCAATTTGTTTTCAAGAAAACGCTTGTACGGGTCGCGGATGTATTGGGGCAGGTTGCAGAAGAAAGCGAACGCTGGAGCGTGGGTGGGCAACTGCGTTACGTACTTAATTTTGATGTACTTGCCCTTCACTGCCGGAGGTGGATTGGTGGCAATAACTTCCAACATCACATCATTGAGCTTGGAAGTAGATATTTTCTTGGTGCGGTTTTCGTGCACCTCTACCGCCTTTTCTAAGGCTTTATGAATGCGTTGCTTGGTAAGGGCAGAGGTAAAGATGATGGGCACATCGGTAAATGGTGCCAACCGTTCCCTGATCTCATCTTCAAACTTCTTAGTAGTAGCATTGTCTTTCTCAATAAGGTCCCATTTATTGACCAGCACCACTACCCCTTTGCGATTGTGCTCAATCACGTAAAAGATGTTGAGGTCTTGCTTTTGAATGCCATCTTGTGCATCCACCAAAAACAGGCATACATCACTATTTTCGATGGTACGGATGGAGCGAAGCACCGAATAAAACTCAATGCTTTCGTGTACCTTTTGCCGCTTCCGAATGCCTGCTGTATCTACCAGGTTAAAATCAAACCCGTAAGCATTGTAGCGGGTATTGATGGAGTCGCGCGTAGTGCCAGAAATGGGAGTAACAATGTTGCGTTCCTCACCAATAAGGGCGTTAACCAACGACGATTTTCCTACGTTGGGTTTTCCTACAATGGCAAACCGGGGCAGGCCTTCGTCGTCGTTTTGATCTTCTTTGCGGGTAGGAAATGCTTCTACCATGGCATCCAGCAGTTCGCCAGTGCCACTGCCATTGGTGGCCGATACGTTGTATACTTCACCCAGCCCAAGGCTGTAAAACTCAGCCCCCAGGGCAATGCGTTCGTTGTTATCTACCTTATTGGCTGCCAAAAATACCGGCTTGTTGGTTTTGCGTAAAATCTCTGCTACCGCCATGTCGAGGTCGGTAATGCCAGTCATTACATCGGCCATAAAGAGAATGATGGTGGCTTCTTCGATGGCAATGAGCACTTGCTTGCGGATTTCTTCTTCAAACACATCGTCAGAGCCTACCACATAACCACCGGTATCGATCACCGAAAATTCATGGCCGTTCCACTCTGCCGTTCCATAATGGCGATCGCGGGTTACTCCGCTGGCGGCTTCCACAATGGCGCGACGGCTTTCTGTCAACCGATTAAAAAGGGTTGATTTCCCCACGTTGGGGCGTCCTACAATGGCAACAATGTTTCCCATGGCATGAATTTGGGTGCAAATATCGTAATATTAACGATAACCGTACTTGCGGAGCTTGGTTTCTTTGTTTCGCCAGTCTTTATCCACCTTCACAAACAGTTCCAGGTACACCTTCTTCCCAACAAATTCCTGAATGTCTTTACGCGCTTCGGTGCCTACCCACTTCAAGCGCTTGCCCTGGTGGCCAATAAGAATTCCTTTCTGCGAATCGCGCACCACTACAATCACTGCTTTGATGTCTACCTGCTCTGGGTTGTCTTTGTACTCCTCTACCATCACCTCACACGAGTAGGGCACTTCTTTGTTATAGCCCAACAGTATCTTTTCGCGAATAATTTCCGATATAAAAAACCGCATGGGTTTATCGGTCAGCTCATCTTTTGGGAAAAAAGGAGGGCCTTCGGGCAGCAATTCCAATATTTTATGGAAGATGGGTTCTACATTAAAACGGTGCAATGCCGATAGGGCCACCACTTTTGCATTGGGTACTTTTTCTTGCCAATAGGTAAGCCGTTCTTCCACTTTTTGCTGGTCGCCCAGGTCGATTTTATTCACCAGCAACAACACCGGAATGTTGGTCTTTTGAATTTTTTCGAGGGTTTCTACATGGTTCATTTCATCCTCAAAAATATCGGTAACAAAAAGGATGATATCCGCGTCCTGCAAGGCAGTACGCACGAATTTCATCATGCTTTCTTGCAGCTTGTAGTTGGGGTTCAATACCCCAGGCGTATCGGAATACACAATTTGAAAGTCATCGCCATTTACCATCCCTAAAATACGGTGGCGGGTGGTTTGTGCTTTCGAGGTAATGATCGACAGGCGTTCGCCCACCAATTGGTTCATCAGTGTAGACTTCCCTACGTTGGGACTTCCGATGATATTAACAAATCCGGCCTTGTGCGCCATTTTATTGGAATTTTCTTTGCCAACAAAGAAACAAAATATATATTTGCACCCAACATCGCGGGGTGGAGCAGTTGGTAGCTCGTCGGGCTCATAACCCGAAGGTCGCAGGTTCAAGTCCTGTCCCCGCAACTAAGCAAAGTGCGAATCGAAAGGTTCGCACTTTTTTTGTTTTGCTTACACTGTAAGAACTTTATCCTAAATAATAGTACTCGCAGGTTTCCCGATAGTCATCGGGGCTGTCCCCGCAACTAAGTAAAGTGCGAATCGAAAGGTTCGCACTTTTTTTGTTTTGCTTACACTGTAAGAGCTTTATCCTAAATAATAGTGCTCGCAGGTTTCCCGATAGCTATCGGGATCCCCGCAACTAAGCAAAGTCAAAGGGCTCTTACTTTTTATTCTTCAACAGGCACAAAAATTCCAAAACAAAAGCCCCTCCGTTTGGAGAGGCTTTTGTTTGCTACTTAAAAGAACTTCGACTCTTTAATCTATGCCTTCAAAGCAACAACTTATCGCTTTAGTCTTGTTTTACCAGCCTCATTACAGCACGCTTGCCTGCCTGTCCTATAGTCAGATCTTCCACCACCAACAAATAAACGCCTGCAGGTTCGTTGAGGCTGAAGTTCAATACCTGATGTTGACGGTATTCAGCCGAGCTGATTAATCTTCCACTGATATCGGTAATCGAAATGGATACCCTCGAATAGGTCGCTCCCAAATCAATCGTGAAGTTGCCTCTAGTCGGGTTCGGGTAAACCTGCAATGCACTTGCAAAGTTACTTTCCCAAATTCCAACACCTGTTACTGTATGACAAGCTGAAGTATCAGTACACCCGTTTACAGTAACCACTACTGCATAATCGCCATTGGCAGTGGCTGTATACGATTGATTGGTAGCTCCTGAAATTGCTACATTGCCATTTCCGCAATCTATCCATTGGTAGTCAGCACCGGCTTCATTAGAAGTAAGCGTACTACCGGTTTGCGTCACTGAAGTATCAATCGGGTTTTGAACGGTTAAGTTAATGGTTACCGTACTGTCACATCCATTAGGGCCTACATTGGTAAACACTTCTGTACCTGTAGGGTTAGAAGCATTATAAGTAGTGCCATTCACCACCACACTATCTCCATGACATAAGGTGGTTACACTTCCTGTTAGTGCTGGCAATACGTTCAAGTTAACCGTTACGGTACTGTCACACCCATTAGTTCCTACATTGGTAAACACCTCTGTACCGGTGGGGTTGGAAGCATTGTAGGTGGTACCATTCACTACTACACTATCTTCATGACATATGGTACTGGTAACACTGCCTATTAAAGCAGGCAACACGGTCAGGTTAACCGTTACCGTACTGTCGCAACCAAATGGGCCTACATTGGTAAATACTTCTGTACCCGTAGGGTTACCTGCGTCGTAAGTCGTACCATTTACTACTACACTATCTTCATGACATATGGTACTGGTAACACTGCCTATTAAGGCAGGCAACACGGTCAGGTTAACCGTTACCGTACTATCGCAACCAAAGGGGCCTACATTGGTAAATACTTCCGTTCCTGTAGGATTACCGGCATCGTATACCGTACCATTTACTACTACGCTACCCTCGCTACAAATCGTAGATGTTTCGCTACCAGTCTTGGCAGGCAACACGTTCAAGTTAACCGTTACTGTACTGTCGCAACCAAAGGGGCCTACATTGGTAAATACTTCCGTGCCGGTGGGATTACCGGCATCGTATACCGTACCATTTACTACTACGCTACCCTCGTTACAAATCGTAGATGTTTCGCTACCAGTCTTGGCAGGCAACACGTTCAAGTTAACCGTTACTGTACTATCGCAACCAAAGGGGCCTACATTGGTAAATACTTCCGTGCCAGTGGGATTACCGGCATCGTATACCGTACCATTTACTACTACGCTACCCTCGTTACAAATCGTAGATGTTTCACTACCTGTCTTGGCAGGCAACACGGTCAGGTTAACTGTTACCGTACTGTCGCAACCAAATGGGCCTACATTGGTAAATACTTCCGTTCCCGTAGGGTTGCCAGCATTATAAACAGTGCCATTCACCACTACACTGCCTTCGTTACAAATCGTAGATGTTTCACTACCTGTCTTGGCAGGCAATACATTTAAGTTAATGGTGACCGTACTATCACAACCAAAGGGGCCTACATTGGTAAATACTTCTGTACCCGTAGGGTTACCTGCGTCGTAAGTCGTACCATTTACTACTACACTGCCTTCGTTACAAATCGTAGATGTTTCGCTACCAGTCTTGGCAGGCAACACGTTCAAGTTAACCGTTACCGTACTGTCGCAACCAAAGGGGCCTACATTGGTAAATACTTCCGTGCCGGTGGGATTACCGGCATCGTATACCGTACCATTTACTACTACGCTACCCTCGTTACAAATCGTAGATGTTTCGCTACCCATCTTGGCAGGCAACACATTTAAGTTAATGGTGACTGTACTGTCGCAACCAAAGGGGCCTACGTTGGTAAACACTTCCGTACCCGTAGGGTTGCCAGCATTGTATACAGTACCATTCACCACTACACTGCCTTCGTTACAAATCGTAGATGTTTCACTACCTGTCTTAGCAGGCAACACATTCAAGTTAATGGTGACCGTACTATCGCAGCCGTTAGGCCCTACATTGGTAAATACTTCTGTACCTGTAGGATTGCCGGCATTATACACCGTACCGTTCACTACCACACTGCCTTCGTTACAAATCGTGCTTGTTTCACTACCCGTCTTGGCAGGCAGCACATTTAAGTTAACCGTTACGGTACTATCGCAACCATTAGGCCCTACATTGGTGAATACTTCCGTTCCTGTAGGATTGCCAGCATTATAAACCGTACCATTCACTACTACACTGCCTTCGTTACAAATCGTAGATGTTTCGCTACCAGTCTTGGCAGGCAATACATTCAAGTTGATCGTTACTGTACTGTCGCAACCAAAGGAGCCTACATTGGTAAATACTTCCGTTCCCGTGGGATTGCTTGCATTATACACCGTACCATTCACCACTACACTGCCTTCGTTACAAATCGTAGATGTTTCGCTACCTGTCTTGGCAGGCAATACATTCAAGTTGATCGTTACTGTACTGTCGCAACCAAAGGGGCCTACATTGGTAAATACTTCCGTTCCCGTGGGATTGCTTGCATTATACACCGTACCATTCACCACTACACTGCCTTCGTTACAAATCGTAGATGTTTCGCTACCAGATTTAGCAGGCAACACATTCAAGTTAATGGTGACTGTACTATCGCAACCAAAGGGGCCTACATTGGTAAATACTTCTGTACCTGTAGGATTGCCGGCATTATACACAGTACCGTTCACTACCACACTGCCTTCGTTACAAATCGTAGATGTTTCACTACCTGTCTTAGCAGGCAACACGTTCAAGTTAATGGTGACCGTACTGTCGCAACCAAAGGGGCCTACGTTGGTAAACACTTCCGTACCCGTAGGGTTGCCAGCATTGTATACAGTACCGTTCACCACTACACTGCCTTCGTTACAAATCGTGCTTGTTTCGCTACCAGTCTTAGCAGGCAACACGTTCAAGTTAATGGTGACTGTACTGTCGCAACCAAAGGGGCCTACGTTGGTAAACACTTCCGTACCCGTAGGGTTGCCAGCATTGTATACAGTACCATTCACCACTACACTGCCTTCGTTACAAATCGTAGATGTTTCACTACCTGTCTTAGCAGGCAACACATTCAAGTTAATGGTGACCGTACTATCGCAGCCGTTAGGCCCTACATTGGTAAATACTTCTGTACCTGTAGGATTGCCGGCATTATACACAGTACCGTTCACTACCACACTGCCTTCGTTACAAATCGTAGATGTTTCGCTACCAGTCTTGGCAGGCAACACGTTCAAGTTAATGGTGACCGTACTGTCGCAACCAAAGGGGCCTACGTTGGTAAACACTTCCGTACCCGTAGGGTTGCCAGCATTGTATACAGTACCGTTCACCACTACACTGCCTTCGTTACAAATCGTAGATGTTTCGCTACCAGTCTTAGCAGGCAACACGTTCAAGTTAATGGTGACCGTACTATCACAACCAAATGGCCCTACATTGGTAAACACTTCCGTACCCGTGGGGTTGCCAGCATTATAAACAGTGCCATTCACCACTACGCTGCCTTCATTACAAATCGTAGATGTTTCGCTACCAGTCTTCGCGGGTAATACCGTTACCGTTACCAGTGTTGCCATTTCCGCATTGCAATTGGCTGGGTCGGCAGCACTGGCTCCATATACATTAAAGGTGGTAGTAGAGGTAAGAGTCCCTGTATTTAAAGCAATTCCGCTACCTGTTCCTGGTACTGGGCCCGTTACAACTGCATCGTTCGCATCATTGCGTAAATAATAATTGACCCCAATTTGGGTCGATCCTAAATTTATTGTGGTGGAGCCATTATTACATACGGTAGTTTGAGCTGCCGATACAGTTTGATCTTCGACGCAAGCAAACTCAAACGAACCTGCATCAGGAATTCCAGAGCGACTAATGCCGCGTTGGTCAGTAGGTGGTGCCAAAAACCCTGTTACACCATGGTCAAGCGCAAGACTTGCCAACCCTGAAATGGCCATGGTACGTGTTGTTCCTCCATTGTTGGCCAACGCACCTGCAAGGCCAGCACCGCCCATGCCCTGGCTTGTGGCATCTCCAGCTACTAAAGTAAACCCTGGTATATCCCAGTAAATGTTTCCTCCTCTTGAAAGTTGTGTTCCTGAACCAAACCAGGCCACTGATTTCATAGGGGAAGCAGTACTACGATCAAAAACATTGTTCTGCAACGTCATCGTTTTTCCATTTCCCAATGCATGAATATCAGCACCGAAATTTGAACTTCCAGAAGCATTGCTATTAAAGAAAGTACAGTTGGTTACCGACAATGAAGGAGAAGAACCAGCAGGATATGAATCCATTACAATTCCTCCACCCTCATTCGGAGAGGTATTATTAAAGAAAGTACAGTTGGAAACAAATACTGTGGGAGATTCAAATGTGTGTATCGCTCCACCACTAATTCCCGCTCCGCCACTAATGCTATTGCTTTCGAAAGTGCAGTTATGGATATTAACAGTACCAAACCCGGTGAGAAAAACTGCACCACCATAATCAAATGAGGTTGAACCGTTTCCAGCACTGGAGTTGTTGTTAACGAATTCGCAATCGTTGATGGTTAGCGAAGAGTTGGCATCGTAAAAAATAGCTCCTCCGCCCTGGAAAGTGAACCCACCATTTACCCAGGAAGGTACTCCCCCCCGACCATTAATCAGTGATAAGTCATTGATCACTACTTGAGAATTAGCGGTTATATTGAAAATTCCAACAGTTCCGCCACCCGAAATGGTCGTAGCATTTGCTCCGTTTCCGGTAATCGTAATACCAGTAGTGATGTCAATATCACTACCCGATAACGTGATGAGTGTTACGGAGGGGTCAAACACAATGACATCTCCATTGGAGGAAGCAAGGATCTCTCCTCTAAGGGTACCTGCACCTGTTCCATTACCCGAACTGGTAACCGTTCGCGTTGCTGCAAATAAATTACCAGAAAATAGCAACAGCAGTACTGCGCAATATCTAAAAATTGCCATGAAAGTATTGTTTAAGTTTTTTGGCAAACTAGGAGTTTAAGTTGTCTCAGCAGGTTGAATTATCCTATTGCTAGTATTTGAGTGTGAAATGCTAGTTTCGGTTATTTAAATAAAAACATACATCCAGACAACTTGAAAGGTGGTAGATCATATTGATAGCTACCAAAACCATATCCGCAACTAAGAAAATCAAAAAATCCCAAAACAAAAGCCCCTCCGTTTGGAGAGGCTTTTGTTTGCTACTTAAAAGAACTTCGACTCTTTAATCTATGCCTTCAAAGCAACAACTTATTGCTTTAGTCTTGTTTTACCAGCCTCATTACAGCACGCTTGCCTGCCTGTCCTCTAGTCAGGTCTTCCACCACCAACAAATAAACGCCTGCAGGTTCGTTGAGACTGAAGTTCAATACCTGATGTTGACGGTATTCAGCAGAGCTGATTAAGCGCCCACTGATATCGGTAATCGAAATGGATACCCTCGAATAGGTCGCTCCCAAATCAATCGTGAAGTTGCCTCTAGTCGGGTTCGGATAAACCTGCAATGCACTTGCAAAGTTGCTTTCCCAAATTCCAACACCTGTTACTGTATGACAAGCTGAAGTATCGGTACACCCGTTTACAGTAACCACTACAGCATAATCGCCATTGGCAGTGGCTGTATACGATTGATTGGTAGCTCCTGAAATTGCTACATTGCCATTCCCACAATCAATCCATTGATAGGTAGCTCCAGCTTCATTGGAAGTAAGGGTGTTACTCGCTTGAGTAACCGAAGTATCGATCGCATTTTGAACGGTTAAGTTAATGGTTACCGTACTGTCACATCCATTGGTTCCTACATTGGTAAACACTTCCGTACCTGTAGGGTTAGAAGCATTGTAAGTAGTGCCATTCACCACCACGCTATCTCCATGACATATGGTACTGGTAACACTTCCCGTTAAGGCGGGCAACACGTTCAGGTTAATCGTTACGGTACTGTCGCAACCAAAGGGGCCTACGTTGGTAAATACTTCTGTGCCGGTGGGGTTGCCGGCATTGTAAGTCGTACCGTTTACTACTATACTGCCTTCGTTACAAATCGTAGATGTTTCGCTACCAGATTTAGCAGGCAACACATTCAAGTTAATGGTTACGGTGCTGTCGCAACCAAATGGGCCTATATTGGTAAATACTTCCGTACCCGTAGGGTTGCCAGCATTGTAAGTAGTTCCGTTGACCACTACACTGCCTTCGTTACAAATCGTAGATGTTTCGCTACCTGTCTTGGCCGGGAGTACGTTCAAGTTAACCGTTACTGTACTGTCGCAGCCGTTAGGCCCTACATTGGTAAATACTTCTGTACCCGTAGGATTGCCTGCATCGTAAGTCGTACCGTTTACTACTACACTGCCTTCATTACAAATAGTAGTAGTGACGCTGCCTGTCAAGGCTGGCAAGACGTTCAAGTTAATGGTTACGGTGCTGTCGCATCCATTAGGCCCTACATTGGTAAATACTTCCGTACCCGTAGGATTGCCTGCATCGTAAGTCGTACCGTTTACTACTACACTGCCTTCATTACAAATGGTAGTAGTGACGCTGCCTGTTAAGGCTGGCAAGACGTTCAAGTTAATGGTTACGGTGCTGTCGCATCCATTAGGCCCTACATTGGTGAATACTTCCGTGCCCGTAGGGTTGCCGGCATTATAAACAGTGCCATTCACTACTACACTGCCTTCATTACAAATGGTAGTAGTGACGCTGCCTGTTAAGGCTGGCAAGACGTTCAAGTTAATGGTTACGGTGCTGTCGCATCCATTAGGCCCTACGTTGGTGAATACTTCCGTGCCCGTAGGATTGCCTGCATCGTAAGTCGTACCGTTTACTACTACACTGCCTTCATTACAAATGGTTGTGGTCACACTACCTGTTAGAGGTGGTAGCACCGTTACAGTAACTAATGTTGCCATTTCCGCATTACAGTTTGCGGAGTCGGCTGCACTAGATCCATATACATTAAAGGTGGTAGTAGAGGTAAGAGTCCCTGTATTTAAAGCAATTCCGCTACCTGTTCCTGGTACTGGGCCCGTTACAACTGCATCGTTCGCATCATTGCGTAAATAATAATTGACCCCAATTTGGGTCGATCCTAAATTTATTGTGGTGGAGCCATTATTACATACGGTAGTTTGAGCTGCCGATACAGTTTGATCTTCGACGCAAGCAAACTCAAACGAACCTGCATCAGGAATTCCAGAGCGACTAATGCCGCGTTGGTCAGTAGGTGGTGCCAAAAACCCTGTTACACCATGGTCAAGCGCAAGACTTGCCAACCCTGAAATGGCCATGGTACGTGTTGTTCCTCCATTGTTGGCCAACGCACCTGCAAGGCCAGCACCGCCCATGCCCTGGCTTGTGGCATCTCCAGCTACTAAAGTAAACCCTGGTATATCCCAGTAAATGTTTCCTCCTCTTGAAAGTTGTGTTCCTGAACCAAACCAGGCCACTGATTTCAGAGGAGAAAGAGTACTACGATCAAAAACATTGTTCTGCAACGTCATCGTTTTTCCATTTCCCAATGCATGAATATCAGCACCGAAATTTGAACTTCCAGAAGCATTGCTATTAAAGAAAGTACAGTTGGTTACCGACAATGAAGGAGAAGAACCAGCAGGATATGAATCCATCACAATTCCTCCACCCTCATTCGGAGAGGTATTATTAAAGAAAGTACAGTTGGAAACAAATACTGTGGGAGATTCAAATGTGTGTATCGCTCCACCACTGATTCCCGCTCCGCCACTAATGCTATTGCTTTCGAAAGTGCAGTTATGGATATTAACAGTACCGAACCCGGTGAGAAAAACTGCACCACCATAATCAAACGACGTTATCCCATTACCGGCACTTGAATTATTATTGGAAAATTCACAATCATTGATGGTTAGCGAAGAGTTGGCATCGTAAAAAATAGCTCCTCCGCCCTGGAAAGTGTATCCACCATTTATCCAGGAAGGTACTCCCCCCCGACCATTAATCAGTGATAAGTCATTGATCACTACTTGAGCATTAGCGGTTATATTGAAAATTCCAACAGTTCCGCCACCCGAAATGGTCGTAGCATTTGCTCCGTTTCCGGTAATCGTAATACCAGTAGTGATGTCAATATCACTACCCGATAACGTGATGAGTGTTACGGAGGGGTCAAACACAATGACATCTCCATTGGAGGAAGCAAGGATCTCTCCTCTAAGGGTACCTGCACCTGTTCCATTACCCGAACTGGTAACCGTTCGCGTTGCTGCAAATAAATTACCAGAAAATAGCAACAGCAGCATTGCGCAATATCTAAAAATTGCCATGAAAGTATTGTTTAAGTTTTTTGGCAAACTAGGAGTTTAAGTTGTTTCAGCACAATGAATTATTCTATTGCTATTATTTAAGTGCGAAATGCTAGTTTCGGTTATTTAAGAGGGTTGAAAATTATGTTCAACATTAAAGGCTGGAGGTTTGAGGCTCGTATTTGGTCTTTTCACGGACTGAGTTGTACTTTACATAGAGTATGGATTAATTGGTTTGATCTGGTGTTATTGTATACCTTTGCATAAACACTCATGAAGCAGCTCTCTCTTATCTCTTTCATTACGCTTTCTTTACTATCGTGCAAAAAAGATGAGCCAGTTGTTGACAATTGTTGTGTTGCTCATGGTCCAGAGATAGTATTGCCCGAACTAACCCCAATAGAAGCTCTTACTCGTACTTGGTGGCGGCTTGATTTAATTAGAGATGAAAACAACCAGGATACAATAGAGTATCATCCCTATTGGGACTCAACTTTTTTCAAATACTACCACTTTACACTAACGGATGTAGATTGTGGCGAGGGAGAAATGTGGTTGCATTACCAGGAGTTTAACCACGTAGCCACATATGATAATTGTTGGTTTCTTCATAGCAACGATACCACTATGGAATTTACCTATAAAAACCCTGGGTATTTCACCACTCAAGAAATTATCCAACAGGTTGGTTATTATTCTTTGCACACCAAAGATGCTGGTATTGACGGTGCTCCACTGTATAACTATTATTATCGTTCTTCTCCACCCCCATACTAACATCTAATCACCTGATTAATTATCAACCTTTAGATGCAATAGGTAGTCTTTGCTTTGTAGTGTTGTATCAATATAAAAACAACATTATCGCCATCTACAAATGGATAACAACAAAATATTAAGCCCTATTTATCTAATCTGTTGAGAATCGTATAAGAGACAAAAAGCCCGAACCAAGTTGGTTCAGGCCTGTTATGCATTCCTTAAAAAAGCGCAGCACCCTTTGCTCACCCATGGGGCAGAATGAAACAAAAAATGCTACGCCGACTCTCTACAAGATAACCTCTATCATTCTACAATCACTTTTTCCATGCTTACCTGATTGCCACGAAGTATACGCACCAGGTATACGCCTTTGGCAAAAGAGGATAAATCTAGTTCCATTTTATTGGCACTTGTTTGTTGTATCAACACCTGCTTTCCAAACAAATCAATTACCTCTACTACAGTTTGAGGGTAAGATGATTCCCAAACTACAGTGAATTCGCCACTAGTGGGGTTGGGATAAATGCTCAACATCATTGTCTCAGCGTCAATTACATGCAAAGCACCTTCTTGAATGGCCATTCTATTTTCCAAAACACAACCCAGGTATTCTATCTCATAATAAGCATCCCCTTCTTTCGGATCGTTAGGCAAACCACTGCTCTGAATGACTTTCGTGGCATTCACTACATCAATAGTATACAAGAGTTGCCCACCATTCGCTGTAAAATAGTAGTATTGCGTGCTGGCATCAATAGTAGAAGAAGTAAAGGCATCGCGCATTACATTTTCTACCACTACATGCGCTGCACCGCTATTCGAATTGATGCGTACCACGTCCTCACCAATGTAATAGGAAGGCGGATTAGGGTTACCCCCAGGGTTCAACACATCATCGCTCTGGGTGCCACCATTATTGTTACCGTTTCCACCCGGAATAATTTCACCAGGACCGCCCGGATTCAACACATCACCAGGGCCACCTTGTTCAATGGTACGTCGATCTTCTTTGGTATGCCTCATGATAGCAATCAATGCACTGCCTGGGTTTTGTGCCCCCGAGTTAAATTCAAGTGCATATATTTCAGGGTCTTGATAATCATTCCCAGCTTGTTGTGCATTGGCACCATCAATGTCATTTACCTGAATCGTATTGATGTTTCCAGTGGTAAGGTCTACCTCAGCAATAGTATTGGAAGATGCACTACCATTGGCTATTAAAAAATAATATTTACCTCCCAACTCATCAATAGTACTGGTGCCCGGAGCAGCCTCATAACCATTCAATGAATGAGAAGTTAACGGTACTGTTGCCCCTAACCCAACACCTACAGGTTTATCATAACGCTCAAGCTGACCATTATTGATCAACCACAATGAGTTGGTGGTATTATCAATTTCAGGTTCCTTAGGATTGCCATTAATCGTACGACTATTAAGCGTCGATTGAAATTTATCGAGCAAATACAAAGTAGTGCCTTCCAAATAATAATAAGCACCTTCATTGTCCATTGCCGAATAATCGATGTTAGTTGGAGCACCAGCCATATTCTCGCCTGCTACCCCGATATCGGCTAGCGGCAATGCAAAGTTGTTTTTATTGATGTGTCGGTACGACACGGAAATGTTATTGTAAGTACTCAAACCATACAGTCCTTCATTGGCACAACATTCCTCAGTTTGAATAACAATACAAGTAGAGGTCGTGCATCCGTCTACAGTTTCAGCACATACTTGCCCTCCCAATGGATTGGTAACCTCAACGGTAATGTGATTGGTACCATTGCCTGAAACAATAATACCCAAATCGGTAGTCCAATTGAAAGTATCGTACGCAGTAATGTTGCTGGCTGAAGCAGTAAACTCCAGGAAGGTTCCTGTGCAATACATTTGACCTGGATCGCTCAATGAGGTGATGGCTACATGACCTGCAGGACCAAAATGCAAGTCGCTTGCCTGCGTGCCCGACCCGGTACTATCACAACACAATCCAACAATTGATACATTTATGCCATAAGCGCCTGCTGGCAAAGGGAAGTTGTTATCATAAGCCACCACAGGATTTTGATAAGTTCCTCCAATTAATCCTCCCATAGTAGCACTACCAACAACAGGATCGGTAGGGCCATGTATACCTTCATTATTAATGGATTCTAATATCAGGCCATTGCCAAAATCCCAATTCCATTCCATGGCATTGGTAGAAAACTGACCATAAAACTGAACTACAGCATTGCAGGTGTCTATTACCTCCCAGGTAAATCCATATTGGCAAGAAGTAGCTGTGGTATCACACACCACTTCAATAGTATCTATCGCTGTTTTCGACATGCCATTGAGGAAAATAGTATGCTCTACTTCGTAGGTACCAGGAATATTAAATATATGCGTTGGGAAAGCACTTGTGTTTCCTAGCAACTGCCCTAATGCCCCACCAATTTTCCAGTTATGATATGCCGCTGGATTGGTTTCCACAGCTGCAATGTTTACAATGGTATTAAACAAGGCTGGGTTAGGAGTCATTGTAAAATCGGCATTCAACGATGCATTGTCGCAATTGCAGGCAGCACCAATAAAAGAAATAATGGCCGGATCACTTGGAGCTGGAATCATTAACCCTCCGCTTTGCACATAAAATGCATTGGTAACGCTAATAGACGACAAACAGCCTTCTGATGGCATTCCAATTACATCGAAATTGAGGCTAAATGGCGTGTTTTGCATCAATTGTGGGGTACTGTAGTGGATGGTAAATGATAAATCACCAGTCGCAGTATTGTTTACAATATTCGCTACAGTTCCTGGAGCACCAGAGAAATTAACCAACGTATTGAGTATCGCCTGCTGAAAATCAACCACCGCAGGGTCATACGACAAGTCAAGCGACATTGAAGTAACATTTGGCACCGCATTATGGATGTAATAAGTGGTTGTTTGGTTGGCAGCCGTTGGAGTGCCATCGGTACATATCACTTCTACTTCCGACAGATCGCCCGGGCAACCAATAAGCACTTTAAATGTTCGTTGAGTGGTGCCCGAAAAGCAGCCGCTCACCTCCCAATCGAAATGCACAGTATGAGAAAACCCTGGCGAGTCGTAATCTACACGGATGCTGATTAGTACAACAGCCCCTGCAGGAATTAAGGGTACTGTTATGTCTTGTCCATTAATGGTGATGGCCGTTGGAACTGAATTAATCGAGGCTGTTGCTGTAACAAAATTTATTGCTGGAATATCCGTTTGAACCACAAAATCAACCAAATCTTGCAAGCTATTATTCTCCACCACAAGAAGCAGTTTTGAATTACTGTTGTTAACGTAAATATAGCTTTGCGCTGGGTACACACTAATGTCTTCCTCATCGGCACAGCACGACGGTACCTCCAACACATCGGTAGAAAAACAGCCATTAGGACTGGTATAAGTAACGGTGTATGTTCCTGGGGTAGTAACATCGTAACACACTCCTGTGCCCACCTCAACATCCAGTTCATTGGTCCACACAATGTTGGCATTGGGCGGAACCACCTGGTCAAAGGATGCACACAACTGAATAGGGTTCTCTTGAACACATGTTTCACTAGCATTGATCGATACTTGCGCCACAGGAATTACATTAACCATGGCAGTGCCCACGGTTACTTCTTCTCCATCTACCACCATGATTAAGGTATACTGCGTACTCACCAATGGATTCATGGTAGGGGTCAATCCTGGGAAGTCATTGGCACCATCGGTCCAATGGTACGACACAAAAGCATCGGGAGCACACCCCGTAGCATCCATCTGTACAGACTGCCCTGCACAACTGCTGAATAAATCTTCTTGAATTTTTGGTAGCTCAACGGCAATGATATCATCTATGTAAAAAAGCTTTGCGAAGGTAAACGAACCATGGAATGGGGCTAGCATTACATAATCGAAATTTCCATTGGCAGTAAACACACCACTAACCCTTGTCCAGCCAGCAGCAAGAACTGGGTTATTGCCCGTACGCCTCACTTGCGCCTGTGGGTAAAAATCACGAAACTCAGGTACTTCCAGGCCTTCGGTAAAAACCATACCAATGTTATCAGAAAAATTTACATTATTGGTACACCCTGTACTTACCTGCATCGAAGCATAATACCTACACCCATTGGTCATGGGGCGATTCAGCTGTTGCCATACATGGGCTCCCTGCCACTTTTTAATATAGGCTTCGCCATTGTATGGAGGGAGCGAACCACAATTTCGTCGGTTAATAGGGTCTGGTGCTTGTGTATTAAGGTTGGGCGATTGCGCATGAATATAATTACCATTTCTTGCAAAACTCCTTCGGGAATTATCCATCCAGGGGCAAGCCAATTCAATACCCGTACCAAAGCCATCACCGGGTAAATTGGTAAACGTTTCAAAATCACCATTATCTACAAAATTACACGTGGTAGGAAAAACACAATTGGAGTTATTATATTCCAATACCACCGGACAAAAACCGCCCAACATGTACTCCACGCCCCCTACCGTAACGTATACTGCAATCCAGTATTTGGCTCCATCTTGAAGAGGGATGCCCAACTGCGAAAGCGTAAACGAATTGGTGGTATTGGTAACACTTCCAAGAATGTTGTTAAAGTTTGGATAACGCACCTCAAACGTATATTGCGTAGCACCAGGCTCTACCTCGGAAATTAACACCTGATTTGCAGTAATAATTTCTCCACAACTTCCAGGTACCAGTTGTACCATGTGTTGACTGGAAGTGGTGATCTCACAAGCAGGCCCAAAACTCCCAAAGGAATTGCCTGTTTTTGCCCTTACTTTCACATCGTATTGCTGATCTCCCTGTACACGGTTCACAAGCATTTCCAATTTGAAGTTCGGCACTGGTCGTTGAAGTCGTTCAAAAAATAAAGTATCTACTTCGCCACCACCAATGCTATCGCATTTTAACACCTCAAACTCATACTCCGAGGCACCCGGAGAAGGAGTAGCAGTAAGCGATTGTTGAAGGGAAACGTTAGTTGCATTACACGAGGTAGTAGCAAGTTGAGGAAGGCTTTGCCCATAAGCCAATACCCCCCACAATGCCATTAGTTGGCATAAAAAGGTCTTTTTCATAGTTGTAGTAGTTTGGTTTTGCCTGGTCTTACCTAAGCGAGTTAGAATGTAAAGGTAGATGTGATAAACCATCCATTCTTGACCAATACTATATTTGGTAGGGATTTAAAACAATTTGGTAGTTAGGAGAATAAACGCAAGAACTCTTGCTTTTTTCTTCGCGGCACATCAATCTCAAACCCATCTTCCATCACCACTGTTCCTCCTTCTCCTTTGCGGTATTGCCGAATTGCTGCCAATTTTACGATGTAGGATTGATTGATCCGATAAAATTCTTTTGAGGGAAGCATCTCCTCGTAATATCGAATGGGTTTGGAAGAGGTAATTCTTTCATCGTTTAATAGATAAAAATCGGTATAGTTTTTTTCCGATTGTAAATATAAAATGTCTTGTACATCCACCACCGTAAAACCCGAAATCTCTGGAATGATTAGCTTAGAGTTAACCTGTTGTGGATGACCTACATTACTTAATAGCGTATTTATTTTATCGAAAGCTCCTTTGGCTTGTACATTTTTGCGCATTACAAATCGTTGTATGGCTTGCTCAAACTCTTCTCGGTCAATGGGCTTTTGAAGGTAATCTAATGCTGCAAACCGAAGTGCATCCACCGCATAATTTCCATAGGCTGTAATAAAAATCACCTCCACATCACGATCGGGGAGTTCGCGCAATAAATCAAACCCATTGCCTCCGGGCATTTCAACGTCCAACAATAAAAGATCGGGATTGGTTCGTTCAATCAGCTGCAATGCATCTGCTACCGAACCTGCACTTCCTACCCACTCCAATTGTTGGGAATAATCGCTGACCAGAGCTTCCATCGTTTCTCTGGCATTACTTTCATCGTCAATAACAACTGTTTTCCAATGCATACCTAAGCAATTAATAAGTGTATTTCTACCTGCGTACCAAGCGGTTTATTTTCATGATCTTTCAAATCTGTAACATGCATTGACACCTGCTGGTTAAACTCCTGGTTTACCAGCATGAAACGGTCTTCAATCATACGAATGCCAAACGATTGGTGTTTGGATAGATGCTTTCCTTTCATCAACCTCGATTGTGCTCTCCCAATGCCATTATCTGTTACAGAGCAAATAATATGGGTATCGGTTTGGGTAACTTTCACCTGTACCAAGCCTCCTCCCGATGCCTTGTGCATAACACCATGCCAAATGGCGTTCTCTACAAGTGGTTGAAGCGTCATCGGTGGAATCTTGTGGTATTCAACATCTACTCCTTCTTCCACTTCAATGACATACCTAAACTTTCCCTCAAATCGCAATGCCTCCAGCTCCATGTATACAGCCAACGCTTCCAATTCTCGCACAATTGTAATGAGTTCCTCGGAGGTGTGATCTAAAATCATTCGCATCAGTCGGGCAAATTTAGCAATGTAGTGCAACGCTGTTTCTGAATCGCTTTTTCGGATAAAATTCTGAATCGAATTCATAGCATTGAACGTGAAATGCGGATTGATTTGTGCGCGCAAAGCTTTTAGCTCTGTTTCCACCAATCTTCTCCGCACCCCCTCTTTACGACGCAACTGTGATAGTCGAATCCTTACCACCAGGTATAAAAGCACCAACGCCATACCAATACACAACACAATGAACCAAACGGTACTCCAAAAAGGGCGTTGAATGACAAATTGTAAGGAAGACACATCGCTCGGAATTCGATCGGAATTAAGTGCCATCACCTGAAACTGGTAATCACCCGGAGGCAAAGTGGTATATTGAATACTTGAGGAATTACTGGTGCTCCAAACAGAATCGAGCCCAAGCAATCGATATTTATAGCGTAAGTTGTTTCCTGCACGAAACGCGACCCCTTCGTATTCAATGCGAATGATATTTTCCAAATGGCTTAATTCAAAATGAGTTGCCTTCGGTTTTACCCTGTCATTCACAAAAAAGCTCTTGAGATATACTTTAGGACGATAGGGTTTCTTTTCGAAATTGAGTGGAATGACAGAAACACCCTGATCGGTAGCCACCCATACCGTGTCTCTAAAGGTATGTATGTCATTGATTTGATTGGAAATCAATCCATCGTTAATATCGATGTTCCTAATTTCAAAAGGCGTATTAAGATCTATACGGCTTAATCCATTTTGTGTGGCTACCCATACAGCATCTTCAGCAATGTGAATACGATTGCAAATATCTCCAGCTAAACCATCTTCAGAAGTGAAATGGTGTACAATGGTATCCCCATCATAAGTGTACACTCCTTCCGAACGAGTCGCTATCCAAAACAGCCCTTGCGCATCTTGTTCAATGTCATCTACTCGAGCATTAAGCAAAGGATGTTGGCATTTAACATCAAAAAACTTCTTCTCATAATTGTACCGCTTTAACCCTCTATTTGTTCCTATAAGTAGTTCCTCTTTATTCAACACCCAGCTGCTGCGAACACGAATATTATCTTTTGTGTGAATTTGATCATCGTAAACCAAGGAGTCGTTACGGAAATACGACACATGAGTAGCTGATGTAACAAACAAGGCATTCTCCTCTCCAAATGCAATTTCATCACCAGCCCAGCGAGCAAATTCTTCCTCTCTGTGACCCACCCAATGCCCTGCGTTTCCAATTTGTTTATACACCCCGCGTTGGTTAGGAATATACAACGCCCCTTCATGCGCTTCCAGGCCATAAACACCCAGGTTCTGGTATATAGGATTATCGGGCATGGTAAATTTATTGCCCTTTAGTTCAAAAATATCTCTCGTATAAGTAGACACAAAAATATTCTTGTCATTATTGGCAATTTGAGCAACAGGCAGGTTAAATATTTTGGAGGCTGGATAACTCAATAGTTCTAAGAAAGGGGCATAAAAAACGCCATTCTCATGGGTGCTAAACCAATGTCCTCCCTCATTGTCAACCATGACATAAGTAAGTTTTTGATCATTCAGAAAATAGTACCTCGAAGGATTTTCTAGCTTGGCACCATTGTATTTTGAGTGAAACTCTTTGCCAAAAATCCAAAGGTCTTTTTCGCTATCAAACACTCCTAATGTGCCTCCCTTAAGCCTTTTTTTATGAGGAATAAGCAACGTCGATTTAGAGGGAGTGATCTTGAAAATTCCGGGTGATGTGAAATAGTAAAAAGAAGTATCGCTAACCCTTTCCATATTGGTTAGTGTGCTCCCCACATGAATTCTTAAGGCAGAATCGGGCACGTTATACAAACGCTGCCCATTGTGATGAACTATTTCCTCTCCTTTAATTAGAAAACGCAAACAAGTGTACTCTTCCGACTCATTCAGATAAAATCTAGCTCCAGAATATATCCAATCGGTGTCGTTAAAGGTTCGAATAGCATACTGTTCAATGGTTGGAACAAGTTGATACTTATTCTTTTCATCTTGAAACATTTGATATTCCGCTACAGTACTACCTATCCATATGGTATCATTTTCGTCCACAAAAATAGACTCTATACCTCCTTCCACAGAGGGAAAATCAGCGTAAATCGAGTCTTCAAAAAAATAGGAAATCTTCCCTAAATATGAGTGAAACCAAATGCGATGATGATGATCTTCATAAAACTCAAACACCGTATTATCTGGCAAGCCATTAGAAGAGGAATAGTTAGTAAACTCCCTTCCATTAAATCTTGATACCCCTTTGTCGGAAGCAATCCAAATATAGCCTTTCGAATCTTGAAAAGTTTGATATACCTCATTGCTGGGGAGGCCATTGTTTACCGAATAATTCTTGAACGCAGTTTGTTGTGCGCATGCCAGGTGGATATGCAACAATAAAACCAGCAAAGAAGTAACTCCCCGTTCAACAGTGGTTAACATAAACATTTAAAAAAGTTTGGCATCAGCTTAGGATGGATACTCATGCCTGCTTGCATTCAGGTACTTACATCAGTAGACGCAAAAAAACAAACATGCAGTAGCCCTGTGCTCATTACTTTTTTAGCAAGACATGTTATTTATACTGCGATTTAACAACATCGAAAAGGGCAATTGCCTTTTGCTTAATGTTCATGCCCCCCTTCGCCATGGTCGTGGCTATGGCCGTCATCATGGTCATGTCCGTGGTCGCCCACTTCTTCCAGTGCCATACCACACGAAGGGCACTTTCCCGCTTCCGCATATGTTTTATCGCCCTCGCATTGCATTGGGCATTGATATACTGCCGCATGATCATGGTTGTCTTCATCGTGCTGGTGCGTTGCCTCCTCTTGTGGTGCTTCTCCACCACAGCCAGTAAAACTTACACTTCCCACCATCAACAATAAGACAGTAACTAAGGTTAATACAATTTTATTCATCGATTTATTTTTATAAGTGAATATACAGTTAATGATGATGGCCATGGCCGCCTTGCCCCTTCTTCATCTCAGCCAACAGATAAAAAGCTCCTTTCGTTACAATTTGCACATGGTCGGGCAGGTTGTAAGCAGGTACTACCTCTGTAAATCCGATGTCGGTAGCCCCAAGGTTCACTTCTATTTTACGAAAAACAAATTCATTGTCGTGAGTTGCCCCATCTTCATGGGCATGGTCTTGCACCGATCTGGGCTTAAGCACAAAAATGTAATTTAGCCCACCATCGTTTACAATTGCATCGTTAGGCAATGCTTGCACTTGCTGTTCGTTAGTAACAATACGCGCATCTACATACATGCCAGGCAACAATCCACCGGTTTTATTTTCAATTTCGGCATGCACCGAAACCGCTTTGGGTTCCTGCTCAAAAGCCTTGCCCACAGCAAAAATACTTCCCTGAAATACCGAGTCGGGGTTGTTGGGCAATGAAAAAATTACTTTTTGTCCGTGCTTTACCTTACCCATGTCTTTTTCGTAAACTCGAAGATCGATATGAATGTGCTCGTTGTCAACAATCTCAAACATCTCTTGCTCGGGCTGTACATACTTACCAATGTTTACTTCTACCAACCGCACATATCCATTGATGGGCGATCGCACCGGGATGGCCGAGAGAAATTCACCCTGCTCTACCTTTTCCAGGTTGATGTTTAACAACTGTAGCTTAGCTTTCAATCCATTGACATTTGCCAATGCAGAACGATAACCAGCTTCAGCTTGCTGAAAGGTTTTGGCAGCGCTGATACTATCGGCATGCAAGGTTTTCTTACGTTCATAGTCTTGCTCCAAAAACACCAACTTGCTTTTCGCTGTCATATACTGCTCTTGCAACTCTACAAAGTTGGGATGTTCTATTAACGCCAATGTTTGTCCCTTCGACACGTAATCGCCTTCCAGTACTTGAATGGCCTTTACACGCCCTCCCATAACAGTACTCAAACTGGCTTTATTTTGTGGCGGCAATTCTAACTGACCATTCGATTTTACTGTAGTCGACAAATTCAGTGATTGGAACTTCCCCAACTGAATGTCCATGACATCCATCTGCTGCTGTACCAGGTGCACCTCTTCTTCGTTTGCAGGAGCATGATCATGAGCATCCTCATGTGCATGGGCATCTTCTGTGGTTGGTTGGCCGCAGCCAAAGCACAGCAGCAATGCCCCAATAATTAATTTATAGCGTTGATTCATAACTTTATTGTTTAAAGCTTCCGCTTAGATAATTTAGATTGGTAACCGATTGATTGTATTGATGAAGGGCTTTCAAATGACCTAGCTTTAACTCCGTAGCCTCATTGGTAGCGTTGATGTATTCGATATAACCAATTTCCCCCGAATGGTATCCCGTATTGGCAAAGCGAAGGAGTTCGTTGGCCATGTTCAACCCTTGCTGCTCATACCACTCCACCTGTTGCAACAGCTTATTGGTTTCCTGCTGTTTGGCATTGTGTTTGGCAGCATACGCCAGCAATTCGCTTTCATAGTTGGCATTGGCAGCTTCTCTACCAGCCTTTGCTGCTTGTACCCTACCTTGCTGCGCCCAAAAAAACAATGGAATGTTAACCCCAAACTGCACACTACTTAACCCCTCAACCCCTTCTATTTGTTGGTTGATATATCCAACATTAAAGCCCGGTAAGAATTTCGCCTTCTCGGTTTTAAATGCTTGTTCAGTCACCCTGATATTCTGTTGTAATAGCATCAATGTTTGATTAGTATTGGCGAGGGCAATTTGCTGTAATCCATGTTGCACTTGTAGCGAATTTTGCATGGAAAATTCAATGGCAGGGAGCGAATCACTGCCCAACCATTGCTGCAACTGCTGCCGATAAATGCGAACATCCGCAGTAGCCTGTTGATGCTGTAACAACAACTTTTGATATTGTCCTGTAGCACGGGTTTTTTCCAGCAATGTGGTTTCCCCTACAGCATAACGCTGGGCAGCAGCAGTAACAAATTGCTTATGAACACTTAGCAATTCCGCAAGCAATTGTTCTTGCTGTAATCCGTAAACCAATTGCCACCAGGCACTACGTACTTCGCGTTCCAATTGCAATTCTACCAGCGCCATTTCCTTTTCGCGCAACACCACTTTTTCCTGCTGTAGCTTAGATTCCGATATGTAAATAGCTGGAAACTTAAATTGCTGAGTGACCTGCCACTGGTAGTCAATAACTGAAGCATTCAATTGCCCATTGGTATAATTAACGCTAGTGGACCCTAAATCAAAAGCCGACTTCTTGAGCTTTTGTTGCTCCTCCACTTTCCATTGAGCTGCAACTAACGAAGGGTGGTTTTTCTGCGCTAAGGCAATCGCTTGTTCCAGCGTAAGATCACCCGATTGCGCTACCCCCTCGAAAGCAGGCAACGTTGTGCTTGCTACCAACGCCACTACCATAGCTGCTTTTCCTCCTTTAGCCGATAACCGAACTCCTTCAAACAAACTGTACAAAGCCGGAAGTACCAACAACGTTAATAGTGTAGCGGTAATCAACCCACCAATAACTACAGTGGCCAATGGTCGCTGTACCTCAGCACCCGCCGAAGTAGACAATGCCATTGGAAGAAAACCCAATGCCGCTACAGCAGCCGTCATAAGCACCGGGCGCAAACGCACTTGTGTTCCCTTTAGTATACGTTCTTTCATATCGGTAACCCCTTCCTTTTTAAGTTGGTTGAAATAGGCAATGAGCACAATGCCATTGAGTACTGCTACTCCAAACAATGCAATGAAGCCTACTCCCGCCGAAATGCTAAAAGGCATATCGCGCAACCACAAGGCATACACCCCGCCAATAGCAGAAAGGGGAATAGCAGTAAAAATTAATAAGGCTTGCTTAATGCTTACAAAGGTGAAAAACAGCAAAATAAAGATGAGTAATAGCGCCACAGGCACCGCAATCATCAACCGTTTTTTAGCCGCAACAAGGTTTTCAAATTGACCTCCGTAGTCAATGTAATAACCAGGGGGCAAATCCAATTGCGCCTCCAATTGCATTTTTATCTCTTTTACAAGACTTTCTGTATCGCGGTTCCGCGCATTTACGCCAATTACAATTTTTCGCTTTGCATCCTCTCGCGAAATTTGCATAGGGCCCGCTTTCATTTCAATCTTTGCCACTTCTTTCAATGGAATTTGATGGCCAGTAGGCAAAGGCACATAAAGGTTACGAATACTTTCAAGGTCTTTGCGGTACCCTTCTTCTAACCGCACCACCAAATCAAATCGTCGCTCCTCTTCAAACACCACTCCTGCTGTTTCTCCCGCAAAGGCAGTGCGTAACACGGCATTCAATTCTCGAATATTGAGCCCGTACTGGGCAATTTTATTGCGTTCGTATACCACCATCATCTGTGGTAATCCTTGTGTCTGCTCTACTCGCAAGTCGCCTACACCAACAATGCCATTAATAATTTGCTCGGCCTGACGTGCTTTTTCAAACAACACCTCTGGGTTTTCACCAAAAATCTTAATAGCAATGTCTTCACGTACACCAGCAATTAACTCGTTGAATCGCATTTGAATGGGTTGGGTAAACTCGTATTCTACTCCTGGAATTTGCAACAACACTTCTTCCATTCGCTCAAACATTGCTTCCTTGGAATCAGCACTCACCCATTCATCTTTTGGCTTCATTCGCACCATAATATCTCCTACCTCTATAGGCATAGGATCGGTAGGAATCTCAGCCGTTCCAATCTTACTGATCACATCCTTCACCTCAGGAAACGAGTCCAGCAGTGTACGCTGTATCTTTTCCGAAACCTCCACACTTTGTTGCAGCGAACTACCGGGAGGAAGAATTTGATGCAGAGCAAAATCACCCTCTTCCAGTACCGGAATAAATTCCCCACCTAGGCGCTGAAACGTAAACAAACTCATCACAAACATGCCCAGTGCCAACACAATCACCAGCACACGTTGTCTTAGCACTACATGAAGTGCCGGCTCATACCATTGTTGTAGTCGCGCAATTATGCGATCGGAAATGCTTTTCTTATGTGCAATACGTTTCTTCAAACACAAAGCACTCATCATGGGCACATAAGTCATAGAAAGGATAAGCGCACCAAAAATGGCGAAGCCTACCGTTTGCGCCATCGGCTTAAACATTTTTCCCTCAATGCCTACCAATGCTAAAATGGGGAGATATACAATAAGGATAATGATCTCACCAAAAGCAGCCGATCCTCGAATGCGCGAGGCTGCTACCTGCACCTCTTTATCCATCTGTTCGGTGGTAAGCAGTTGTCCCTGAAATTTCGAGGTGAGTCGAAACAAAATCGCCTCTACAATAATCACTGAACCATCTACCACCAAACCAAAGTCAATCGCTCCTAGCGACATCAGGTTAGCCGACACACCAAAAATGTGCATCATCCCCATGGCAAACAACATCGATAGCGGGATAACCGAAGCTACAATAAGCCCACCTCTAAAGTTACCAAGCAGCAGTACTAAAATGAGGATTACAATTAACCCTCCTTCTACCAAATTGGTAGTAACCGTTCCTATAGCGCGATCAATAAGTTCTGAACGGTCAATAAAAGGTTTTAAGGATACCCCTTTTGGCAACGACTTCTTAATGGTTTCCACCCGATCTTTAATGGCATTGATAACCTCATATGAATTCTCTCCTTTCAGCATCAAAGCCTGGCCTCCTACCACTTCGCCATGCCCATTCCAGGTAATCGCCCCATAGCGCGGAGCACTACCATAACCTACTTTTGCAAGATCACGAACAAGCACTGGAGTGCCATGCACAGATTTTACCACAATTTTTTCGATATCAGCCAACGACTTCACCAGCCCTTCGCCCCGAATGAAATAGGTATTGTAACGCTTTTCAATATAGCTTCCCCCCGTATTCTCATTATTGGCCTGTAGAGCATCAAATACTTCAGTAATGCTAATATTCATGCTATTGAGTTGCTCTGGGTTAACAGCCACCTCATATTGCTTGAGGTGTCCTCCCCAGCCACTAACTTCAATAACCCCTGGAGTTCCTGCCAATTGACGTTTTACAATCCAATCGTTAATGGTGCGTAAATCCATATCGGAATACACCGAATCGTAACCAGGTTCTGTATGCAATACATACTGATATACTTCGCCCAGGCCGGTGCTAATTGGTCCTAATTCAGGGCTACCAAAACCTGTTGGAATTTCACTTTCTGCAATTTTTAATTGCTCCGAAATAAGCTGTCTTGCACGATAAATGTTTACATCCTCTTCAAACACCACCGTAACTACAGAAATTCCAAACCGCGAAATGGAACGAATTTCAACCACATCTGGTAAATTGGCAATCGCTATTTCGATAGGAAATGTTACAAATTGCTCCACTTCTTGTGCCGCAAGAGTAGGTGATTGTGTGATAACCTGCACCTGGTTCGTGGTGATGTCAGGCACCGCATCAATTGGGATTTGCTTAAATGAATATGCACCCCAGCCAATGAGCGCAATTACATACAACCCAATCACCAGTTTATTCCTTATGGAAAATTGAATAAGTTGATCAATCATTATAAATAAATTTCCTGTATATAAATACCTTAACCCTATCCTGTATGGAAGGGCATGCACAAGCGCATTTTTACTTAATTATTTAACAGGAAACAGAGGGAGGGCCTCTTGTGGAAAGGTTTGCTAAAAAGGGGACGTCGTATAAAACAACCTGTTTTGACACAAAGTTGAACACACATTCCCCATCAGGTAATGCATCGAAAGAAAGCAATGAGGCTACTGGCATCTTCAACAGCCAACTGGTAACGCCATCACTTGTTTTTGCGGGGAGATAATAGCAATGCTCACTTTCAGCATCATGGTGTTCCGATGCACTGAAAACACAAATAATAAAATCTAGCAGCCCATCGTCGACATGATCTTCATGCTGAATGTGTTCATGGTCTTCTTGCTCATGTTGGTGGTCGTGATGAGCATGATGATTGTGATTGTGTGTTTCGTGAACTTCCGTGTGAGCCGCATCACTTCCATCTTCATGATGGCAATGAGGGATAAGGTCGTGTGCAAAGCCAGCCGAATACGCCAGCAGTAAACACAATGCTATGACTGTTCTTTTCAGTTGCACAACACAAATTTAAGAAATTCGTGAAAACCGAATGAATTGGCATTAACCTGTATAATGCTCTTTATCATGAGGAAGCACCGTAAGTTTTGCTTGCGCTCTTTTCTTCACATTGTGCATTGCCCGTCTTTTAATTAAATTTGTACCATGAAAACAACATTGTTGGCCCTGGCAGCTTTAACCACCCTTGGCTGTACCAGCACTCCTACCGAACCAGTGGTGGAAGAAAGCAATCCTGATACTTGCAATTGCGATGACCTGGTGTACGATGAAAAGTACAACCGCATGTTTTACAATACCAACAACGAATTGAAGTATTCGGGCATATGTCAAACTTTTTATAAAAACCAACAGTTAAAAGAGCAGCGCATATATGTTGATGGAATGGTGAATGGTGTGTTGAACACCTGGCACTCGAATGGACAACAAGCCTCGGAGCAGACGTTTGAAAATAACATGCAAGAAGGAGAATACAAAACCTGGGATGAAAATGGCAAAGTTACTTACCGGGCAATGTATAAAAACGGAGCATTAGAAGAAGTGCTTCCCTTTACAGAATAAAAGAAGCCCCGCATCGTATCGATAACGGAGGATCTGTCGAATAGATAATCTCTAGCATTCTATTCTATCACATAACTTAAGGTACTAGAAAGGTATAACAGATTCCCCGGGTAAAGTGTCAGGTGGTTGACAACTACTCCATTGCATCTAAAGATGCGAGCAATTCTTGTTGCTTCTCCCAGTCTTCCATTAGTTGTTCTTGCTGTTTATTCAACTCAAAATAACGCTGGTAAAACGCATCAGAGTCTTCTTTGGTCACCACTTCGCCCCCAGCCATTTTGGCATCTAGTTGTTTCATTTCTTCCTCTACTTTCTCAATGCCCTTTTCACACTTATTAATGGCATTTTTTGCCTTGCGAATGTCCCGGTCGCGTTGCTTACGCTGCTCGTAATCTAACTTATTCGAAGAAGTTTTTTTCTCTTTGTTCGCTTTCTCTTGCTGCACCTGCTCAAATTCGCGAATGGTTTCCGACTTTTTCTTCTTTAGGAAATCGTAAATGTCGTCATAGTGCAACTTCACTTCTCCATTTTGCACTTCATAAATATGATCGGTTAATCCGTGTAAAAAGTCACGATCATGCGATACAAGCACCAGGGTGCCATCGTATTGCTCAAGGGCAGATTTCAACACTTCTTTTGATCGAATATCAAGGTGATTAGTAGGCTCATCAAGCACCAATAAATTGCGTGGTGTAAGCAACAATTTACACAAAGCCAACCGCCCTTTTTCTCCTCCCGAAAGTACCTTTACTTTTTTGTCTACATCATCACCACTAAATAAAAAGCCACCTAACAAACTACGGATGTTCACTTCCACATCCAATGTCAATTCATCTTCAATGGTTTGGTACACAGTTTTGTTACCGTCTAATAGTTCCGCCTGGTTTTGAGCATAGTATCCCATTGCCACATTATGGCCTATTTCCAAGTCTCCGGTATGATTCGACTCCCCTACAATAAGTTTGATCAATGTAGTTTTCCCTACACCATTTTTACCAACCAATGCAATTTTATCGCCCCGCGTTACAGTAATATCAAGGTCATTTAACACTTGTTTCTCCCCATAGCTCTTCCCCAATTTTTTTCCTTCTACTACAATCTTTCCCGACCGGGGTGCTGGAGGAAACTTTACCCGCATCTTGGTTTTATCCTCGTTATCAACCTCTATCCGTTCCATTTTATCGAGCTTACGAATCAATGTTTGCGCAAAGGCCGCCTTATTCTTCTTAGCCCTAAATTTATTGATGAGCTGCTCGGTATGTTCTATATGTTTTTGCTGGTTTTTATAGGCCTGTTCCTGTCGTTCGCGCTCTTCTGCACGCAGCACCAGGTACTTCGAATACGGTGACTTGTAATCGTAAATCTTCCCATTCGAAATTTCAATAGTTCGCTTAGTGATGTTATCCAGAAAAGCCCTATCGTGCGAAATTAGTACAATGGCACCATCGTGTCCCTTTAAAAAGTCTTCCAGCCATTGTATCGACTCTATATCCAGGTGATTAGTGGGCTCATCCAACAAAAGTAAATTGGGAGTCATTAACAGTATTTTGGCCAGCTCTACACGCATTTTCCACCCTCCACTAAACTCACTCATCTTCCGCTCAAAATCGCCTTGTTCAAAACCCAGCCCTTGTAGTACCTTCTCAATATTCTCCTGAATGTTATAGCCACCAATCATGGTTAAACGCTCAGTAGCATCATTCATTTCAGTCACCAACTTTCCATACGCTTCCGATTCGTAATCGGTGCGATTCATCATTTCTTCTGTAATCTCATCGATACGTGCTTGAAGCAAATTGACTTCTTCAAATGCTGAAGCCGCTTCATCCATAATCGTTGCGTCTTCATTGTGCTGCATTTCCTGTGGTAAATAGCCAATGGTGAAATCTTTCGGAATGGCCACTTTTCCTTCGTCTGAAGATTGCTCTCCAGCAATAACCTTTAACAAGGTAGATTTCCCTGCACCGTTCTTCCCTACTAAACCTATTCTATCCTTCTCCGTGATTTGAAAAGAGATGTTATTGAACAAAAAGTTCGAGGCAAAATGAACCGATAATCCATGAATTGAAACCATAATGATGCAAAAATAATAATATGTCGGCACCCTACCATTATTTTCGACATCAAGCCAACCTTGCCGGTTGCATTTTAGTTATCTTTGCAGTAATATACTACGTTATGCTAAAAAAAGGAACCAAGCTTTATAGCATTTTCAAGAACAAATGCCCCCAATGCCAGGAGGCTGAAATGTTTCACGAAAGCAACCCTTACCGGTTGAAACAATTAACACAAATGCATCAACGATGCCCAAAATGTGGGAAGAACTTTGTTCCTGAACCTGGGTTTTATTTCGGTGCTGCATATGTCAGTTATGGGCTTTCCGTAGCATTAGGAGTTGCAATTTTTGTAGCATTATCTGTTTTGTTCAATGACCTTTCTGCAGAAGTGTATCTTGCCGCAATTGTTGGAGCCATTGTAATTTTAATGCCGTTAAATTATCGTCTGTCCCGCCTCATCTGGATCAATTTCTTTGTGAAATACAAAAAAACGTCATTGGTCGACTAATTTTGGCAATATAAATGCCAAAAAACGTTTTTCATCTAAACAAAAATGACTTAACTTTATGATCCTTTTCTCATGAAGTTATGCTCGAAAAATCAACATTAAAATTTTTAAAGGCCCTCAAGAAAAACAACAATCGAGATTGGTTTAAAGCAAACAAAGGACAATACGATAATGCTAAAGCCAACTTCAATGAGTTCACCCAGGCATTAATCAATGCAATTGCTCAGTTTGATACCGGACTGAATAATGTTGAAGCTAAAACATGTTTATTCCGTATCTATCGCGACGTACGATTCTCTAAGGATAAGTCACCTTATAAACCAAACATGGGCGCAAGCATCGCTCCTGGAGGTAGGAAATCTACTTTACCTTGCTATTACTTACATGTCGAGCCGGGCAATTCTTTCCTCGCAGGAGGGTTATACCACCCTGAAGCACATTTATTGCATAAAGTTCGGCAAGAGATTGACTACAACGAAGATGAGTTTCGAAACATTCTAGCGCACAAAACTTTCAACAATTATTTTGGTGAATTATGGGATGGTGATCGGTTAAAAACCGCTCCACAAAACTATCCCAAAGATCATTCGGCCATTGATTTGCTTCGCAATAAGAGCTTCATCGTTTCACATTATATTGACGATAAACAGCTACTGGCAAGTGATGCTGTTGAAAGTTGTAAAAAAGTGTACAAAGCCATGTACCCAATGAACCAATTTTTGAAAAGAAGTTTTGACGATTAAAACCAATAAGAACTATGTCTATTTTTAAGAAAATCTTTAGCAAAGATGATGGCACCGATACTACCGTAGCCTCATCAGGTGCCAATACCGGAAGTTCAAGCAACAATTCCGGCATTACCTTTGGAAGGTACACCGATGCCAATAAAACACCAGCCAAGCGACAAAATTGGACCACTGCTAAAAACTTATTTACTGAAGGCAAATATGCCGAATGCTACCACACATTGATGGATTACATCAAAGACGATGAGTTGAACAACGTAAATTATTCCTTTGAGAATGGAGAAGTGACATTCGAAATTACTCAAGGCTCTAAAGTCGTAAAAGGAAAGGCAAACAATCAATCTGTAACAGCTGAAGCCAATGTGGTACGCTTCCCCAATAAACCAAGTGTACCCGTTATGCGCAAGTTGATGAACATCAATTACACCCTCAAGTATTCCAAATTTGCCATCAACGAAAATGTGTTTTGCATGACATTTAACTCAAGTGCTGTCGACTGTAACCCTTCTAAACTCTACTATGCCCTAAAAGAGTTAGCCACCAACGCTGATAAACAGGATGACATCCTGGTTGATGAGTTTTCTTCATTAGAGTCAATTGATACAGAAAGCATCATTAAGCTCAATGAACAAGAACGGGAAATTAAGTACAAGTATTTGCAACAATGGATTGAATCAACACTAAATAAAGCATCGACTTTCGATCCCGATAAATTCAATGGAGCAATTACATTCTTGTACCTATCTCTAGCTTACAAGATCGATTACCTTCTAGCTCCAGAAGGTGCCCTTACCAACGAACTGGAAAAAATGCAACGAACCTACTTTGCCAAAGATGACAAATCTCCTATTGAAAAAAATAGGATAATGGAAGAAGGATATCGCAATATTTTAGCCAAACCAAAAGAGGATATTGTAAGTAGTTTTTACCGGGTAAAGGCCACGTTTGGCATTGTAAAGCCATCTACACAAAAACAAGTAGCAGACTTAGTATACAACGAAAGTAACAACGCCAAGTGGTATATTGACAATGGCTATAATGAAGTTGTTCTAGCCATTTACGAGTACATGGCTGGGTACTGCTTCTTCAATTATGGTATGTACCAGGCTTCTATTGAGTTGTTCCATATGTTCATGCACATCATGAATCAGGATTTTTTCAAAGAGTTGGGATACGGCCAGAATTATGTAGATGCCAATGGAAAGCCTGTAAAAACAGAAATTGAAGCAGAAATTAACGCCATTATTAATCGCGGAAAAAAAGAGTTTCCGAAGCTAGCATACTCTGTACAATACCTCAATTACAGCAGCATGCAAGATTTTGCAATCAGTTTCATGAAAGAAATTGATTACATGAACTTTAGCAATGAGTAGGAACAAAAAAATTAATACACAATACGATGAAAGAAGTTATCGAACAATATAAAGATGTAGTAATTCAAATTAATACACCCTACGGTTCGGGCAGTGGGTTTTATGTGGCCGACTCCAATTTAATTGTTACCAACAGGCATGTAATTCAAGGCTGTACGGAAGTAGCAGTAAGTGGAGAGAACTATAAAAAGGTAATTACAGAGGTAATGTATGCCGATGCTACGCACGATCTGGCTTTTTTGCGACTACCAGATAGTTGGGAACTACCACGCGTAGAGCTTAGTGACCGCGCACTTCAAGCAGGGGAAACCATTATGGCCATTGGCCATCCGCTAGGATTAAAGTTTACAGCCACCCAGGGCATTGTATCAAAAGCAGAGCGACAATTCAATGGCATCAATTATGTACAAGTAGATGCAGCCATAAACCCTGGAAATAGTGGGGGGCCATTAATCAATGAGAATGGAGAACTTGTTGGTGTAAACACGTTCATTATGCGCGACAGTGAGAGCCTTGGATTTGCCTTACCCATTAACTACTTACGTGGCATTCTAGAGGAGTACAGATCACACCACGGCACTATGGCTATTAAATGTAGCTCTTGCTCCATTCTGGTAACAGAAAACACCGTAGAGAGTGGCTACTGCCCTAACTGTGGAAACAAAGTGGATGAAAGTGAATTTAAACCACGTGCATATGAAGCCGCTGGACATAGCAAAGTAATTGAATCAATTCTTGAAAAAATTGGAGTTGACGTGCGAATTGCCCGAGTAGGTCAAAATGCATGGGATGTTGAAGAAGGTAGTGCGCTAATAAAAATCGATTACAATACTAAAAATGGATTCATATATGGCGATGCGCATTTGTGTAAAATTCCCAGAGAAAACATTGGTGAGATGTATGAATTCTTACTACGAGAAAATTATAACCTGGAAGGAGTCGTATTTAGTACTACCAAGCAAGACATTATGCTGAGTCTTCTAATATACGACCACGATTTAACCGAGGAAACAGGTGTCAAATTGTTTCAGGACCTCTTCCAAAAAGCAGATCATTACGACGACATACTCATTGAACGATTTGGTGCTACTCCAGTGGTTCGTCATTAACAAAACCCAATAAAACATCACCATATGGCAAACAAGAAATCTTGTTTGCCATATGGTTAGCCGTTTTTTAAACCAATCCAAAATTGCTTTATGCAATGTGTTGGCATTGTAACGACATGCCTTTGTTAACGATGTCTATCAAGCCAATTTAAAAGATAAGACATAAAAAAAAGCGCTTCCTAAAGAAGCGCTTTCATATAATGGTGTTCTATACTCCTAAAAATGCCAGAGATCGTGTTCAATCACAAACATTTGTTGCTTGATCTTGTCAGACTCTAACAATGCATTAATGCCTTGCTTATATTCGTAAATGGGTCTATCGTATACGTTAGATTCTTTTACGATGTAGCTGCTGAACATTCTCTTCCAGAAAATATCTTCAAATGTTCTTCTTTCAGAATCGTTTTGTCGGTTAAATACGTCCCAGTTGGCAAATACATAACGACACTCTGGGAAATACAACCAAAACATTTCAGCGTAACCCCTAACTTCGCCATCTTCACCTCTTTTCTCTTGCATGGGTGCGATTCCGATAATTCTAACATCCAATACTGAACGTTGACGATCGAAGAACCAGTCTTCCTTGATTTTGTACATTTTGATATCCCTAGATTCCAATTCGATCACTTGAACTACCGGAATCATGTCACCGGTATCAAGGTCTTCGGTGTAACTGGTATCTACTGATGAAAACATCCCTTTAATCTCAGAAGGCAATAAAGGCACTTTAAACTCATCATCATCCAACAGTGGTCCTGGGTCATATGCCGTAATGGAGCCATCAACCAATAAGGCCTGCTTGATAACATCAAAAAGGCTTTTTCGATCATTGATCTCTTCAATTGGATAATACAAAGGCAGATTAATCTTTTCTCTGAGATCAATTACTCTCCAAATCCGCTTGCTCCACATCACATCAGCTTCACGCAAGTGCGTGTACTGAATCACCTTCCTTGTTGGAGTGTGCTCTTTAATGTAGGCACCATCCAACACGGTTTGGCTGAAAGCATTGCTAATCGGAGCTAACAATAACGCAACCAGAGCGTATTTCATCAGATTTTTCATAATCACCTATTTTAAAAGGACGTATTACTTCACTTTAAAGGCAAGACCACCTAGCTTTCTCACAGTTCCATCAGGGCCTCTGGCCTTAATGCCTTCAATGTAAACTTTTTGTCCTGGTTTAGCTTTCTTCAACATGGTTTTCATATCACCAGTTAACCTGTTGCTGGTAGATTTTTTCTCAATTGGAGCTCCACCTACAATCATGGTTAACTTGAATCCAACCACAGTAAATTTCAAATCGAAATCGAAGTTTTCCATTTTAGCAATTACACCTTGTGCAGCTGTTAATTGCTTCTTTTGAATGGTTTCATCTGCAGTAGACTTACCACCAAAGTATGGCTTGGGATCGGGTACTGATTTCACACGAAATTCAACTTTACCCATCGCTTTACTAGTTCCATCAGGCAAAGTACCTGACACACTAACCGTAGCTTTGTTTCCACTTTTCACCCTAACAACATAACCATCTTTTCCTTTTGAAATTGATCCATTGCTAATGCTTGGGCGAACTTTGTCTGCAGGCATACCAGGAACAGAAATACTAACCGGGTTATCTACCCCTTTATAGAATACGTTCATTTTGGTAGCTGACACAGTTAAGCTTGGACGTGCAACTTGATAAGCTGTTTGCACCGGAAAGTCCATCATTCCTCCATCAGGGCCTTTTAGCTTAATTACTCCCTTTAAAGAGAATAATCCTTCAGAAGAAGCGGGCATATTAATAACCCCCATACCATTGCTAATGTTAACTGGAATAGTATCTTCTCCAAAAGTTACTCCCGCATCCGAAGAATCTTTATAAGTTGGTGCGAAAGTAATTGATGGCTGTTGGGTAGTATCAAATGCCGCAAGGAAAACTTTACATCTGAAAGTGTCACCCTGTAAGATATAACTCGAGTTAGCAATAACTGCTGGCTCTAGTTTATTGAATTTAAATGAAGCTGCATCTACCTGAGAGTAAAAGTACTTCACCATGTCTGCCTCGGCATTGCGAATATCTGCCTGTAACTTAGATAAGTGTGTGATACAAGCTGCCAATGGTGCATGGTAGAAGTTTCCTACTTCCCAAGATACTTCAAGATCGTGCTCCATTCTACTTTCCATAGCAAATACTTCTTTGATAGAGTTTGCTACAAGGTGCCCTTCAGGCAACATAGTCAACAATTTCTCTCTATAACCTTCAATATTCGCTCTTAGGTTTTTAGCATCAATACCGTCAGGCATGTCTTTAACTGCACTTGGATCTGCTAACCCAATACATTGTCCTGGCACATCATAGTTATCTTTACCATTTGCATACTTAACACTCCAAACAGTATCAACACCTAATGGGCCTGGTGCAATTAACGATTCATAATCTTCAACACCTTCGGTCTTACCAAGCATCTTGGCCTTCATCTTGTTCACAAAGTCATAAAGGTCGTTAGATGCTTTTTGTACTTCTAATGCTTGATTATACCACTTTTCGGTTTTTGCTTTATTTTCTTCATACGAAGCTTTAAAGTCAACGTATGTTGTCGAGTTCTTTTCTGTGAAAGCACCCGTCGTAGTTTCTAAACTTTCGTTTACAGCAACAAATGCGTCAAGGATAGACTTCGATACGTTCAGCGCCAATAGGGCTGTCAGTACCAAGTACATCATACCGATCATTTTTTGCCGCGGGGTTTCTTTACCTCCTGCCATAGTATTCCGATATAATAGGTTTTAGAATCGGTGAATTAATAATGGTGAATTACCCTTGGTTTCTACCCATCGCTGACAGCATATTGCCGTAAACGGTATTAAGCGCTTCAAGATTTTTAGAGAGTTCTCCCATAGTGTCTTTATAACGCTTGGTATCATCAAGAGATGCATGCAAGTTTTGCATCATTTCACTGATGCCTTCATACATTTGGTTCGTAGTTTCAAGGTGTTGTTGTGAACCTTGTAACTGCAATTCGTACACATTATTAAGTGCAGCAAGTTTAGTAGAAACTTCCTGTAGTTGCTCGCCAAACGATCCACCGTCGCCAGCATCTGCAGTCATTCCTGTTAAAGCATTAGATGCTTTTTCATATGTCTCTGAAAGATTAGACACTCTTTCAGAAGCTCCTTTTAGACTATTTACGTAATCATTAGTAGCAACAGAAGCATCTGACATGCTACTCAATTTATTGGCCTGATCACTCAAAGATCTTAAACCTGTTCCTAAACTTTCAATTAGTTCAGGTTCGATCTTAGCATCTTCCAACATAGTATCCAATTGTTCTGTTATAGAACCTTTATCCTCGATTTGCTCAACTTCGGCATGTCCATCTTCGGCATGTCCTAGGGCAAGTTCAGGATACACCAATGTCCAATCTGGATCTTCGTGAATAGGTTCAAAGGCCGAGAAAAAGAAGATCACTGCTTCTGTTCCCAAACCTGCAATAAGCATTGGTCCTGCTCCGGGCCAGTGCTGAATTTTAAACAATGCTCCAACAATTACGACAGATGCTCCAATGCCGTAAAGTTTCGCCATAAACTTTTTCCACGCTTTACTTCCTGGTTTCATAATTATTCCTTGCTTTTATGGGTTTTACAATAAATTACCTGATAATTTAAACAATAAACTATAATTAACTAGAGACTAATAGAATTTCTAATACTTAAATCCTGGAGCACCTTCATCCTTCGCTCTACCAAGATAAGTCATAACACATCTAAAGCCGATGTAACATTTAGCTGTATCTTGATACTCATATGTTCTGGAACCGGTTTGCAGGTAGAAACCAATATCTTTCCAGGAACCACCTCTAATTACCTTGCGTTTCAACGACGGTGGGTCGTTAGCCAATGCAAGATAAGTGTACTCAGGGTTCATATCGTGCGAGAATTCATACACTGATTCATCGTATGCAGTACTTGTCCATTCAGCAACATTACCAGCCATACAGAATAATCCATAATCATTTGGCCAATAAGAATCAACACGTACTGTATGGAAACCACCGTCCTCGTAATATCTTCCTCTCATAGGCTTAAAGTTCCCAAGGAAACAACCTTTCGAGTTTCTGATGTAGGGGCTACCCCAAGGATAAGCAGCTAAAGCTCTACTACCCCTTGCTGCGTATTCCCATTCCGCTTCTGTCGGCAAACGGAAATCTTGAACAAACGACTCCCCATTACTATACAAATAGCTATTCAACAATTGAGTTCTCCATACAGAGAAAGCTTTTGCTTGAGTCCAGGTAATACCAACTACTGGGTAATCATCAAAAGATGGGTGCCAGAAATACATGTTGGTCATTGGCTCATGAAATGCATAAGTATAATCATGCACCCAGGTCAATGTATCAGGGTAAACGTTGATTACTTCCTTGATGATAAACTTAGAGCGATCAACATGCCCTTTGATGGCATTGTTGTGTCCTAAGGTATTGGTATAAGAAAGATCCAAATCCTTACCTGCTTTTCTTGCCGCATCTTTTAAGTTGATCCAGTAATACTCAAACATTAATTTCCGAGTATCAATTTCTCTCCTTCGATAGAAACGTTCGTGCTCAGGCAAGAACATGTCGGTCAGTGCCTCACGTTCCTCTTCCTCATCCCAACGAATACGAACCGACCAATCAATGGTAGGAGGATCAATAGGCTCACCGTAGTAATCTTCCTCAATGATATGCTCTTCATCTACTTCCTCACCCAAGATACGGTGAGCAATTGAATCTCTAACATAATACACAAACTGACGGTATTCATTGTTGGTAATTTCTGTATTGTCCATGTAAAAGGCTTGTACAGAAACTGTTTTAGAGCGCGTAGTATGCGACCAGGGTACATCCTGATTGCTGGCTCCCATGTTATAGCTTCCAGGTCCTATGTATACCATTCCATAGGGATCTGGTTGCTCGAATTGGCGTCTTCCGAGAACACCAACCAATTCACCATTACTACCGGAATTACATCCCGACAATACAGTGATTATTGCTAATCCAATAATTAGTAACTTTTTCATGCTACCTCCTTTTTAACTCCGTTTGACTGGTAACGAGATCATCATTAGCCGCGGCTAAAAACAATCCCGGCAGGGTTGCTTTTAACGGAGCGCGAGCAACAATGGTTTCAAAAAAACCAATTTTTTTATAAAAACCTTACGTTCTTGTACTTCTGGATTCTATCAGGTTTCTCCAAAGTAAAGCAGTAATTCACCATGATTTCATGGCTACCACTGCTGTAATTTTTAAGCTGTGAAGTAGTAACATCGTATGAGTACCCGATCTTCAACATACTCTGTCCAAAGTCGTGTTGATAACCAAGCATGGGCGCAATGGCATCAGCCATCCTGTAGGTAACGCCCAACCAAACCATATTATTGTACAATACGCTTACATTCAGGTCAATTTGTGTTGACGCTGCATCAGATTTAACAAAAACTCCAGGTTTCAAAGTGAAGTCTCCATTGATCCGATAGTTATAACCACCGATTACATAGTAGTGTCTTGCCATATCAACATTCACATCTTTCAGATCAGTTTCTGTAATGTGGGTTGTTGAAAGGCCAACATACAAATCGGGAGTCTTATAGTAAACACCAAAGCCCAAATCGTAAGTAGCCTGACTTGTACCTCCTTGTGGAATAACAACATCTGTAGCACCATTTGTTCCATCAGGAGCAATCCATGTGCCACTAATCGACTTACTTACCATACCACCTGAAACACCAATACCTAAAGTACCAGGGCCTCCAAGGGTAGTGTGATAAGAATAGGCCAATCGGGCAAGCGTATTGTTTTCAAAACCTAATTGGTCGTTAAAAACAGTTAAGCCCAACCCACCATGCAATGCATTTACAGGGCCATGTGCATTAAACAAAAATGTTTGAGGAGCACCATCAAAGCCTGACCATTGCTGCCTATAAATGGCAGTCGCACAAATCTGATTACCAATACCAGCAACACCTGGATTGATAGACAGACGGTCAAACATGAAGTGAGTAAATTGCGGATCTTGCTGTCCGTACCCTACTATTCCTATAAAAAGCAACGCCGTAGCGAGTAGAACTTTTTTCATACTTACCTGCAGTTATGTTCGTTTAAAATAAACTTAGAAACATAAAGTCAGTTTCCATTAATTATTGTAGAAACTGCTCTATATCTTTTGTAAACAACAATTCAATCGGTTGCTAAAATAGTTAAAAATTAATTTCCACAAAAATTTTTTTTAACAATCAGATCAACTTTTCAACACTTATTGCAATCAACCAACATTAGTAGTCTTCCGGCCTGTCAAGAAAGTTTTTGAAATGTCTTCCACCACTTGTCAGGCATCTCATCTCTACAAGCAGTTTGATAATCGGAGTAAGCGCAAGGTACAAGGTGATGTCGTTCAAATTTAATCCTCTTGTTAGGTGGGTATGGAACATCCATCCACCAACGCTCACTCTTATTGCTTTTATAGAAGATAATCTCGTGATCATAATCTTTTATGCTTACCCGATATTTTGTGTACCCAGACTTATCTCCAATGGGGAAATCTTTTTTTCGGTTAACAAACCCTTCCATAACGTACCATATCATTTGAGCTACCAGGTGAGAGGTTTGTCCATGATTATCTAACAATGGATTAAGCTCGTAAAACCCGATGGAAGATAACTTATCGCTCATACCGGCATATCTACATATTTGGCATGCTTCCTCGCCATACAATCCATTGGGAGTTGCATTAGAATTGCCTGGTGCATCTGATTGACGAATGGCTGATATATCAAACGTGAGCACATCTGCATTCCGAACAATAGGTTCTGCCAATTGGATGTTACTTTGTATTTCACCTAACCTATATGCATCAAAAAACAGTTTAGCAACTAAGTCTAAAATTTTGGGGTCAACAAAATAAGTCTGATAACCAATATTGCTATAATTGAATAAGAAGTTAGGTTGATGAAGAATGATTTTACTTAGGTATGAACGGGAATCTAAATCATCTTCTACATCACCCAAATCAAATCCCCGATCCACAGAAACAATGTTTACAGTTTGCTCTAATCGTTCGTAAGCCAGGTAATTGGCATAAGTAATGTCCTGACCTCCACCGATAATGATGGGGAACACTTTTCGCTTGTTCAATTCAGTGATCACAGAACTCACAGCAAAGTAAGTGTCTTCAACAGTATGCCCTGCGTTAATATTGCCCAAATCAACAACATCCAATTTACCTGGAGCATATAATTGATAAAGGTATTTACGAACAGCGTCAGGTGCTTGAGCACATCCCTTATTGTGAATTGCATTGCGATCCTCTTTCACGCCAATAATGGCAATGCTGGCATTTTCCCAATCAGGGAATTGATCTTGAAAGTGAAAAGATACTTCGTGCCCTAGAGTGTTCGGGAGCACATATTGTCCAAGTGTTTTTTCCTGGTCTAACGATTCAAAATAGATCGATAAATCCATTTATTACTTCTTTCTTCCTTTTCTGGTTTTAGGTGCTGCCTCAATGATGGCCAGGCATTCTTCCAGTGTTAATGCTTTTGGATCTTTGTCTTTAGGAATGCGGAAGTTCTTTCTTCCCATCGAAATATAAGGACCATACCTTCCATTCAACACTTCCACCATAGGATCGTGTTCAAACTGTTGAATAATTCGCTCACTCTCCTGTTTTTTCTTCTCTTCAATCAATTCAATAGCTCTTGGCATCTCAATCGTTAATGGGTCATCTTCCTTAATCGACACAAACATACTACCATGCCTAACATAAGGACCATACTTTCCTATAGCAACGCTCACCTCCTTATCTTCATACTCCCCCAATTGTCGAGGAAGTTTAAACAAGTCCATGGCCTCCTCATAAGTAATGGTATTAATGCTTTGATCCTTTCGCAAAGAAGCAAATCTTGGCTTTTCCTCATCGCTTTGATCTCCTATCTGAACCATAGGGCCAAATCTCCCAATTCTTGCATAAACAGGTTTTCCAGTCTCTGGATCTTTGCCCAATTCTCGCTCACCAGTTGCTTTCTGTGAATGCTCTAATGTATCCTCTACTTCTTTGTGGAATGGAGAATAGAATTTACCAATCATCTCATTCCATTGCATCATTCCATGAGCAATTTCATCAAACTCTTTTTCTACCGAAGCAGTAAAATTATAGTCAAGAATATTCTTGAAATGATCTACTAAAAAATCATTCACTACCATGCCAATGTCTGTAGGAAACAGTTTAGCCTTCTCTGTACCTGTAATCTCTGTTTTCTCCTCTTCAACAATGTTTCCTTCTTTCAAAGTAATTAGCTTATATTTTCTTTCCACTCCTTCACGATCTTTTTTCTCAACATACCCCCTTTTTTGAATAGTTGAGATGGTTGGAGCGTAGGTAGAAGGACGTCCAATGCCCTGTTCTTCCAAACGCTTAACCAAACTTGCTTCCGTGAAACGAGGAGGGTGTTGGGTAAACCGTTCTCTCGACACGATCTCCTTCAACCCAAGCTCTTCTCCAACGTTCATTGGAGGTAACATTCCTTGATCTTTTTCTTCTTCCTCATCGTCAGTCGACTCCAAATAAACCTTTAGGAACCCTTCAAACTTTAAAACTTCACCATGCGCAACAAAATTTTCTTCGGCTGTAGAAATGTCAACTGTTGCGGTAGTTTTTTCCAGCATCGCATCTGCCATTTGCGAAGCTATCGTCCTTTTCCAAATTAATTCATAAAGGCGCTGTTCATTACGTTCCCCATCTACTGTAGGGTTTTGCAAATATGTTGGCCGGATGGCCTCATGAGCCTCCTGCGCTCCTTTAGCTTTCGTTCTATACTTTTTAGGGTTTGCATACTCCGAACCATAAGTATTGATGATAGCGTCTTTAGCTGCATTGATAGCTGTATCGGAAAGATTCACCGAGTCAGTTCTCATATAGGTAATCTTTCCCGCTTCATATAAGCGTTGAGCAACAGTCATGGTTTGCGCTACCGAAAAACCCAGTTTTCTACTTGCTTCCTGCTGTAAGGTTGAAGTGGTAAATGGTGCCGCAGGAGATTTTTTTCCAGGTCTTGTTTCTAACTTTGCAATTGTAAAATTTGCATCCTTACACTTATTCAGAAAAGCTAGTGCCTCTTGATCTGTATCAAATCGCTTAGGTAAATCAGCTTTTAAAAGAGCCTTTCCTCCTACTATAAAAACAGCTGAAACTCTAAAAGATGCCTTGCTTTTAAAATCAATAATGGCTCGCTCTCTTTCAACAATAATCCGAACTGCTACTGACTGTACTCTTCCTGCTGACAATGAAGGTTTCACTTTTTTCCACAATACTGGCGATAGTTCAAACCCTACCAATCGATCCAGCACCCTTCTTGCTTGTTGCGCATTGACCAGGTTAAGGTCTATTTCTCTGGGTTGTTCAATAGCCGCTTTAATTGCTGGCTTTGTAATCTCGTTAAAGGTGATTCGCTTTGTTTTGGCTTGCTCCAGATCCAACGCCTCTTGCAAGTGCCAGGAAATAGCCTCTCCCTCTCGATCCTCATCCGTTGCTAACCAAACCATCTCTGCCTCGTCAGCTAATTTTTTCAATTCCTTGATCACTTGTTTCTTGTCGGGCGAAACTTCATAGGTCGGTGCAAAGTTATTTTCTACATCAACAGATAATCCTTTTTGTGGTAGGTCGCGCACATGACCGTAACTGGATTTCACAAGAAATTCCGTTCCTAAAAACCCTTCTATTGTTTTTGCCTTAGCTGGCGACTCAACAATCACGAGATTCTTTGCCATAAATACTTCTTTAAGTGATTAATTCCTTATTTAAACAGGGCTAGATGGTAAGGGTAATTTTTTGCAAAGAAATATAATTCAGGGTCTTAAAACCAAATCTTTTTTTGTTTTTAAAGAACATGTTTATCCTATATATACATAGTATATATTCTTTTTGAAATAGGTACTTCAAACCTTAGTATGTCATATTGTCAGCTTTCTAATTTTTAAATACCTTTGCATTCCATTTAATGAATCATTATGCAAGTTGAAGCAGAAAACAAGGAAATTGACGAAGGCAGGCAAGGTGAAGCAATTACACTTCCAGCAATCAACAATAATGGAAGAAAGCTATACCTTGAAAGTTATGGCTGTCAAATGAACTTCTCCGACAGTGAAATCGTTGCTTCTATATTAACGAAAGAAGGGTATGCTACTACCCGCAATGCCGATGAAGCAGACGTAGTGCTTCTAAATACATGTTCTATTAGAGAAAACGCTGAGCAAAGAGTAAGGAATAGGCTACAACATTTTAATACTTCAAAGAAAAAGAAGCCTGAATTAGTCGTTGGTATCTTAGGTTGTATGGCAGAGCGATTAAAATCGCAATTGTTAGATGAAGAGAAGCTAGTTGACCTTGTAGTTGGGCCAGATGCATATCGTGATCTTCCTACATTAATTAACCAGGTTGAAGATGGACATAAAGCAGTAAATGTTTTATTGTCTCGTGAAGAAACGTATGCCGAAATAAGTCCGATGCGCCTGAATAGCAACGGTGTTACAGCCTTCATTTCTATTACCAGAGGGTGTGATAATATGTGCTCTTTCTGTGTAGTTCCATTTACAAGAGGACGTGAACGCAGTAGAAATCCAGAAACGATTGTACACGAGGCCAGGTACTTGTATGAAAATGGATACAGGGAAGTTACCTTATTGGGTCAAAACGTTGATTCTTATCGATGGAATATGACCAGTAAAGGTGAAATCAAAGACCCCAACCAGGAAACGGTCAACTTTGCCCAGTTGATGGAAAAAGTGGCACAAGTACATCCTAATCTTAGGATTCGCTTTTCTACTTCTCATCCCAAAGATATGACAGATGAAGTGTTACACATAATGGCGAAATACGAAAACATTTGTAATTATATTCACTTACCGGTTCAATCTGGAAATAGTGATGTACTAAAAAAAATGAATCGTGGCTATACTAGAGAGTGGTATCTCGATCGTATCAAGGCTATAAGAGCAATCATTCCCGATTGTGGCATTTCAACCGATATCATTGCTGGATTTTGCTCTGAAACACAAGAACAACATGCAGAAACCATCAGCCTTATGCAAGAGGTGAAATACGATTTTGCATACATGTTTAAATATTCAGAACGCCCTAAAACACTTGCACAACGTAAGTACGAAGACGACGTGCCAGAAGAAGACAAATCGAGTCGATTAAGAGAAATTATCGATTTGCAACAATCGCATTCACTCGAAAGCAACCAAAAAGCTGTTGACAACACATATAGGGTATTGATTGAAGGGATTTCCAAGAAATCGGAGGATCAATTATTCGGTAGAAACAGCCAAAACACTGTTGTTGTTTTTCCAAAAAAGCAATATAAACCAGGACAATACGTCAATGTCAAAGTAAGCAAATGCACTGCTGCAACATTAATTGGCGAAGTAGTTGAACAATAGAACAACACTTAAATTGTTCTTATCTAAGGAATAAATAGAAAAAAGCATGAATGCACAGCAAATTAAGCAACGTTTTTCAATTATTGGGAATTCCCCTTTGCTTAATAGAGCGATTGACGTGGCTACACAAGTTGCCCCCACCGATATTTCCGTTTTAATTACAGGAGAAAGTGGAACTGGTAAGGAAGTAATGCCACAAATCATCCACCAACTCAGCGCACGCAAACATGCGCCTTACATTGCTGTTAACTGTGGAGCCATACCAGAGGGCACTATTGATTCAGAACTTTTTGGTCATGAAAAAGGCTCATTCACTGGAGCCCATGAGTCTCGAAAAGGCTATTTTGAGGTAGCAAATGGTGGCACCATTTTTTTAGACGAAGTAGCTGAGCTTCCATTACAAACACAAGTACGATTATTACGTGTACTGGAAACAGGAGAATTCATCAAAGTTGGGTCTTCAAAGGTGATTAAAACAAATGTTCGAATTGTTGCAGCTACCAATGTTAATATACCGGAAGCTATCAAAAAGGGGAAATTCAGAGAAGACCTTTACTATCGCTTAAATACAGTACCCATTTACATTCCACCATTAAGAGAACGAAAAGAAGACATCCACTTGATCTTTAGAAAATTTGCTGCTGATTTTGCAGAAAAATATCGCATGCCTGTTTTAAAAATAGATGAAAGTGCTGTAGCTCTACTAGCCAATTATCGTTGGCCTGGAAATATTCGACAACTAAAAAACATTACAGAGCAATTATCGGTAATTGAAAGTGAAAGATTAATAAGCGCAGATGTATTGTTAAAATACCTTCCCCAAGAATCTGCCAGAAACCTTCCTGTTTTGGTAAACAGTGAAAATGAAGGTAGTGATTTTTCTGAAAGGGAAATTTTATACAAAGTGCTGTTCGATATGAAAAACGACATGAATGACCTTAAGTCATTAGTTTTGGAAATGTTAAATAGCAAGGATGGAGACATTAACTATACTGAGAACAACGAAGCTTTCATTAAGAAATTACACCAGGATATCAATCCTTTACCTGGAGAAAATGAGGTGGCTCACTTTTCTCTTCCTGCCAGTACTACTCCAAGTATTCACCATACAGAACACATCCATGAACACGAGGAGATAGAAGAGTCCCTCTCATTGGAAGAAAAAGAAATAGAACTCATTAAAAAAGCTTTGCAGAAACATAAAAACAAGCGGAAATATGCAGCAAAAGAGTTAGGCATTTCTGAAAGAACCCTATATCGAAAAATTAAGGAACATAGCATCAAGTAAATTAATGAAATACCTTGTATATATAGCCGCGATTTGCTTACTGGTGGGGTGCAAATTGAATTACTCATTCACAGGAGCAGATATTCCAGCTGAAGCAAAAACTATTTCAGTTAAGCTATTTCCCAACTATGCCTCACAAGCGTCTCCTACGTTAAGCCAAAGTTTCACCGAAGCTCTGCGGGATGTATTTCTTGCACAAACAAATCTTGACCTGATTCGCGATAATGGAGACCTCCATTATGAAGGTTCTATTACAGGCTATGTTATTCAACCAGTAGCAGTTCAAAGCAATGAAACTGCCGCCTCTAACCGTTTAACCATTTCTGTTCAGGTAAAGTATGTTAATTCACTTGATGAAACGAAAAATTTTGAAACGACCTTTTCTCGTTTTGCAGACTATGGTGCAGAAGAAAATTTCAGTAGTATTGAAGAAGAACTGATCAAGGAAATTAATGACCAGTTGACACAAGATATTTTTAATAAATCACTCAGCAACTGGTGATGAATAAGGATACTTTCATTTCATATATAGGTGATACTTCAATCATTTTAGAAAGCGACATTAGCCCGCTGAAAGCAATTGTTGATGAATTCCCTTATTGTCAAACCGCACAACTGCTTTACACAAAAAGCTTACGCTTATTCAACAACATTCACTACGATCAACAATTAAAGATTGCCGCTGTTAGAGTAACTGATAGGAAGGCATTGTATGAATTGCTGATGCAACAAGCTCTAAATAGAAAGATCACTCAAATAGAGCAAGATATTAACGAAAGTGAAGTGCGTGAAACATCAGAAGATACTTTTAGCACAGAAAAGTTGACTGATGAACGAATGATTGAATTAGAGCAAGAAATTCTTAATGAAGCTATCAACTCCTCCATTCAGCTTGAGGTAAGTGAATACACATTTGAAGATGAAGCGGAAGAAGCCTTAGAACAACCCCTTAATACTCTGCCTCAGGTTACTGGAAAATTAACCTTTTCGCAATGGCTCAATAAAGGGGCAGTTATATCTGAATCTTCCTCCAATCAACAGCAAGATAAACAGAACAAGGAAATGCTAATTGCTAAGTTCATTCAAGACGAGCCAAGAATTGAACCTCAAAAAAAAGAGTTCTTTTCGCCTGTAAATATGGCTAAGCTAAGCATTGTAGAAGATGAGACATTTGTATCGGAAACACTTGCAAAAATTTATGTAAATCAAGGGAACTATGAAAAAGCGATAAGGGCCTACCAAAACTTAAGCTTGAAATATCCAGAAAAAAGCAGTTACTTTGCAAGCCAAATCCAAAATTTGGAGGAATTAATTAATAAAAAGAAACGATAATTATGGGAACTGTAATTTCGGTGTTGATAGCGATTGTTTGCATCTTATTGGTCCTTATTATACTTGTGCAAAACCCCAAGGGTGGTGGTTTATCCTCTGGACTTTCCTCTGCCAATCAAATTGGAGGTGTTAGAAAAACAACTGATTTCCTTGAGAAGGCCACCTGGACTTTAGCCATCGGGTTAGTTGTATTGAGTTTAGTATCAGCAGGGTTTGTTCAGCGGGGCGGAGTGATTGAAGACAATTCCTCTAAAACCATGGACAAAGCAGCTACTGCAGTGCCTAATAATATTCCTTCTCCTGAAAGCTTTCCATTACCAGGTGGTGGAACCGAAGGCACACCGACTCCAGCTGAAGGTCAATAACGTATAGTAATTAAAGCATTAACTTTATATAAAATGTCAGTATGTCATCCATACTGACATTTTTTAGTTTAAAATCCTGCAAAATTGTCCCTTTTTAACGCCTGATTGCATTTGGCACGAATTCTGAAAAAGGCAGACAGAACAAATCAACTTGATTGTCAAACACAAAAAATGAATTAATATGTCAGTAAACGTTCAACCATTAGCTGATCGAGTGCTGGTCGAAGCAGCCCCAGCCGAAGAAACCACCGCAGGTGGAATCATTATACCTGATACCGCTAAGGAAAAACCTAAACGAGGAACCATTGTAGCGGTAGGAAATGGAAAAAAAGATGAGCCTTTAACTGTGAAAGTAGGCGATACCGTAATGTATGGTCAATACGCTGGCACAGAGATCAAAATCGACGGTGGTGAGTATCTAATCATGCGCGAGTCAGACATCTTTGCCATTCTTAATTAATGAAGTTTTAACCATAGTTTTATTCAAAACATAGAACAATGTCAAAAGAAATTGTATTTAACACCGAAGCCCGGGAAAAACTTAAAAAAGGGGTAGATGCCCTTGCCGATGCTGTAAAAGTAACGTTGGGTCCTAAAGGAAGAAACGTTGTTATCGATAAAAAATTTGGTGCCCCATCAATAACAAAAGATGGTGTTTCTGTTGCCAAAGAAATAGAGCTCAAAGACCCCATTGAAAACATGGGTGCTCAAATGGTAAAAGAGGTCGCCTCTAAAACAAATGATGTAGCTGGTGATGGTACCACTACTGCAACTGTATTGGCTCAGGCAATTGTTACTGCAGGATTGAAGAACGTAACTGCTGGTGCCAATCCAATGGACTTAAAAAGAGGGATTGATAAGGCTGTAAAAGCCGTTGTATCGTACTTACAAGGCACTTCTCAACAAGTAGGGGATGATACCAATAAAATTGAACAAGTTGGAACTATTTCAGCCAACAATGATAGCGCAATCGGAAAATTAATTGCCGAAGCCATGGAGCGCGTAAAAAAAGAAGGGGTAATTACTGTTGAAGAAGCTAAAAGCACCGATACTACTGTAGAAGTGGTAGAAGGAATGCAGTTTGATCGTGGCTACCTCTCTCCATACTTTGTAACCAATACTGAAAAAATGGAAGCAGAGTTGGAAAACCCTTACGTTTTAATTCATGACAAAAAAATCTCTAGCATGAAGGATTTACTTCCTGTTTTAGAGCAAACTGCCCAATCAGGAAGACCTTTATTGATCATTTCGGAAGACATTGATGGCGAAGCTTTGGCCACACTGGTTGTAAACCGTATACGAGGTTCTCTTAAAGTAGCTGCCGTAAAAGCTCCTGGTTTTGGTGATAGAAGAAAAGCCATGCTAGAAGACATTGCCATTCTTACTGGGGGCACTGTAATTTCGGAAGAAAGAGGTTACAAATTAGAAAATGCGACCATCAATGATTTGGGGACTGCCGAAAAGATTACTGTTGACAAAGACAACACCACCATTGTAAATGGTTCTGGAGGTAAAGAAGACATTGAAGCACGTGTGAACCAAATTAAAGCACAAATTGAAGCCACAACTTCTGATTATGATAAAGAAAAGTTGCAAGAGCGACTGGCAAAATTAAGTGGTGGCGTTGCTGTATTATATGTAGGTGCAGCTACTGAGGTAGAGATGAAAGAAAAGAAAGATCGTGTAGACGATGCTTTGCATGCCACTAGAGCGGCTGTTGAAGAAGGAATCGTACCTGGTGGTGGGGTTGCCTACATTCGAGCCATAGAAGCATTGGAAAATCTTATTGGTGAAAATGAAGATGAAACAACAGGTGTTGCTATTGTAAAACGTGCCATTGAAGAGCCTTTAAGGCAAATTGTTGGCAATGCAGGTGGCGAAGGTTCTGTTGTTGTGCAAAAAGTAAGAGAAGGTAAAGACGACTTTGGTTACAATGCACGTACTGAGACTTATGAAAACTTGTATGAAGCTGGTGTAATTGATCCAACCAAAGTAACACGTGTTGCTTTAGAAAATGCTGCTTCAATTGCAGGAATGTTGCTCACTACAGAATGTGTAGTAGCTGATGAGGAAGAAGAAGTTCCAATGCCTATGCCAGGAGGCGGAATGGGAGGAGGAATGCCAGGTATGATGTAATCGTAATTGACCTTAATAATTATACCCCCTATGGCATTGCCGTAGGGGGTTTTTTAATGCTTCTGTTAATCTTTTGTTAATTTAGAAATTCAGACACGTTGAATTATCTACCTTTATTTCAGTGAGAAGTAGAACCATTAGAACGGTTATAGTATTGGCAACAATTTCCCTTATAGGGATTATTGTAACACAAATCTTTTGGATCACTAGTGTACAAGAAACACAAGAAGCTCAAATAAACCTCCAAAAGACTCAGATCGATATTCAAGAAAAAGAATTTAACGATCGAGTTTCAATTGCCCTTACTAATGTAGCTGAAGAGATTTTAACCATTAATAACGACCCTGCGGATTTGTATGAAGCAGTAAAGCAAATTCGATCCAATTACTTTGTTGTAAGTATTAACGACACCTTACACCCTTACTTGCTAGAGGCCATGCTAAAACGTGAGTTTAAGCGAAGAAACATTGACGAAAATTTCGAGTATGGAATTTACGACTGCTTCACTGATTCCATTGTGTATGGAAACTATGTTGCTGTAAATACCGATACCACTGGAGCCATTGCCCCCCCGCAAATTAAATGGGATAAGGATGGGCATTACTTTGGCATATTTTTTCCTAACCGAGAAAGCTACAGTATCGCTATTCCAAAAACAAGCATAGGAGGCTGGGTATTCTCCTCATTAATCATATTCATTATTCTTATATTTTATGCCTATTCCATTTATGTTATCCTTCAACAAAAGAAATTGTCGGAAATAAAAACCGACTTCATCAATAACATGACACATGAATTAAAAACCCCTATATCTACCATATCACTTTCGAGCGAAGTTCTTTTGAAACCAGGGGTAGAGAATGACCCTGAGCGTATCAAACAGTTTGCACAAATAATTTTCGATGAAAATGCACGACTAAAAAGTCAAGTAGAACGAGTGTTACAATTAGCAAAGCTTGAAAAAGGGACGATCAACCTCAAACGGGGAGAGATCGACATTCATAAAATTATCCGTACTTCTATCGAAAACTCACAACATGCAGTCAAAGAGAAAGATGGAATAATTCAAAGCAACTTATTGGCTACAAAGTTTATCATAGATGGAGATGAAGTACACATTACCAACATCATCTACAATTTAATAGATAATGCCAGTAAATACAGCCCTGACTCTCCAAAAATATCGGTAACTACAGCCGATGATAAGAATGGAATTTCGATTACGGTATCTGATAATGGGGTCGGCATAAGCAAAGATGCTCTAAAGCATGTTTTTGATAAGTTTTTCAGGGTTCCAACAGGAAATGTTCATGATGTAAAAGGTTTCGGCCTTGGGCTGTATTATGTTAAAGTTATGGTTGAAGCACATAGTGGGAAAATAACCGTGAATAGTGAACCAGGGAAAGGAAGCAGCTTTAAGGTTTGGCTCCCACATAAATAAATGTACCATGGAAGAAGAAAAAAAAATCAGAATTCTATTAGTAGAAGACGACTTCAATTTGGGTTTTGTAATTCAAGACACCCTCAAGTCGCAAGGATATGCTGTTACACTATGTAAAGATGGTAAGGAAGGGTTAAATGCGTTTAATGACAAGTTGTATGACCTCTGTGTTTTTGATGTAATGCTCCCTAAAAAAGATGGGTTCAGCTTAGCCGAGGATGTTAGAAAAATGGATGATGATATCCCGATTGTATTCCTTACAGCCAAATCAATGACTGAAGACAAAATAAAAGGGCTGAAAATTGGTGCTGATGACTACATTACCAAACCATTTAGCAATGAAGAATTTCTGCTGAGAATTGAAGCAATATTAAAACGTAGTGTGGGTGAAAAGAAGCCTAGCAATGATGTTTTTGAAATTGGGAAATACACTTATGACTATTCCAATTTTAATTTGAACATCGGTGATCAAGCCAAAACACTAACCAAAAAAGAAGCAGAAATATTAAAACTCTTATGCCAACATCAGGATCGGGTATTACAACGTGAATTAGTGGCTAACATGGTTTGGGGTAATGATGATTACTTTGTTGGTAGAAGCCTGGATGTGTTCATCACTAAATTAAGGAAATACCTCAAAGAAGATCCTAGTATCAAAATCACTAATGTACATGGGGTAGGGTTTAAACTAGAGATAGACTAAACATCACTCTTTTTTCCATTGCATCAAAAGGTACTCTCTATAAATACTCTCTTTCATTCTTTTCGGGAGATCAGTTTTTAATATCTCCTTTGCCAACTGCAAATGATCCTGAGAGTCGAACTCCTTGGTTCGTTCTATGTGTACATTAAAATTTTTAAAGTGCTTTTTCTCCTCCTTATAGTACAAATAGAATTGTACTTGATACGAGATTGTTTTATAATAATTTTTGATGTTGTTTAATTCATATCCTAACACAAAATCTGTTTGACTTTGTAGAGAGTCTGATAGGAAAAGGAACTTATCGTCACTGTCATTGAAGTACTCCTGCAAATAAGAAAACATGTATTTCTTCCCCTGTGCATCCGACTTCATTACTAACTTAATTCTACTAACTGTTGTTGATACAAATTCATCAATAAGATTATCAAACTTGTTAGGGTCTACCTTAAACTCTCCTTTTGCCTCCACATATTTGTATTTACCATCCTTTTTCACCTCATAAGACGGATTGCCCAGGGTAACAATAAGTGCATTTACAGATTGCCTTGAAATTTCAGAAAAGAAGGAGTCGTGTTCACTTTCATTCACAAATTTCCGTTTATTGCTTTTTTTGTTTGCATCATTCACACTCAAGGTGGTATATGTTTGCATTGTACCACCGTATGCAAACAAGGCATTTCTTTGCGCACGTAATAAAGCCTGGTTTTGAGCCAGGTGTTTTTCATTATCGTTCTTAAAATAATCGGATTGGCCAATACCCTTATACACTAGTTCTTGTGCACAGCAGGTGTGTCCTAAAGCAATACACACCAATCCCAGCCATAATATGATAACACATCTACGCATTCGAAATCAATTGGTGTTGGAAAATACAACTTTTTGCATTAACCATTCACCCAAAGAAGGTCGTATGCTATGAAACTACAGTAAAAGAAGAGATTTAGTTGTCACTAGAGTGGGCTGTTCCTTCTATTAATTCGGCAATCTTATCTTTCATCGCCCCAAACTCTTCCAAATCGAATAGCCTGGTTAGGAAGGCAATCTTTCCACTTTGATCAATGACCACATTGCGTGTTACTCCAGATTGTTTCGAAGCAAAATTGGCAAAAATAGCTGCATCTGGATCAAGTGCCATAGGATAAGTCACACTCACTTGTTTCGCAAAACTTTTCACTTTTTCAAGTGGTTCATCTCGATCAACACCAATTACTACCACTCCTTTGTCTTTATAAGCTTGCCAAATGTCTTTTTCAATGTGTGGCATTTCTTTACGGCAAACACCACACCAACTGGCGGTAAATTGCAAAACAATAACTTTTCCTTTAAGTTTCGCTACGGAGGTAGTAGTTCCATCAATCAAGGTAAACTCAATATTAGGAACATGATCTCCCACTTTAACAATGTAGCCTCTGTCGTCGACTGACTGACTAACTGCCGCATCGGTAATAAAGGTCATGGTAAGGATGATTAAGATCGTTAAACAGCGTTTCACTCTTTGAAATTGGTTAGTTTCAATGTAAAGTAAAATTAAGGCTTAGCTTCCAAATGATTTGTTCTTTTAGTAATTCAAATACGAACAAAAGCCTTCCATTGTTGGAAGGCTTCTATTCAACAAACAATACTAACTAAGTTTTCTAGGCTAAAAGACGTTTCACCAAATCAGCAACCACTTTGCCATCAGCTTTGCCTGCCATTTTTTTGGATGCTACTCCCATCACCTTTCCCATGTCTGCCATGGATGAAGCTCCTAATTCAGCAATTATGGCTGAAACAGCAGTTTCTAACTCTTCACTGCTCATTTGCTTTGGCATATATACCTCCAGCACTTGAGCTTGCGTGAGTTCTTCTGCCATAAGGTCTTCCCTATTTTGGCTTTTGTATAATTCAGCTGATTCCTTTCGTTGCTTCAATAATTTCTGCAATATTTTCAGCTCGGTAGCTTCATCTACAGTCTTATCACCTTTTTCAGTAGCAGCTAATAGCAAAGCTGATTTCACTGCACGTAAAGCGGCTAGCTTCTGCTTATCTTTTGCCAGCATAGCAGCCTTAATATCCTGGTTGATTTGTTCCGTCAAACTCATGATTACAATTCAATAGTAAGGCGACAAAGTTATTAAGTTTCTTGGACTCCTTTACTTGGTCGCGTTTTCTTTAATCTACATTATCGTGTAAAAACGAATTATTTGGTTTAATCTCCGTCTTTTTTTCACCATTCTCATCCGTTTCCTCACTCAAAGTATACTTTGACATTTTGGACTCTGAAGAGTGTTCTACATCTTCTAATTGAACATTTCTTCGCTTGTATGCTGGTTCACTCTCCAGATCTGCAATTCCTGAAGGAGTTTTAAGCTTCATGCTCAATTCTTTGATTCGAGTAATTCGCTCAGAAGCTTTCTTCTGCTGTTCTTCGGGAGATATTTGCTGTACAAACTCTTCCTTGTCTCCATCCGTAGCAACATCCTCCAACGAATCATCAAGGTAATAACGTTTAATACCATCTGTTGGCTCAGCGGTATTTTCTGTTACATCTTCTTGCTCTTCCACCTTAGTCTCAGGTGCTTTATTCAATTCAAACTCGATGCTCACCTGTTGCTCTTCTTGCTCTACCGTTTGCTTCAAGTAAGGTTCAAAGGCGTTGGATTCTTCTTCTGCAATAGGGGTTTCAGTAACCTCAGGGGTTTCTGTTTTCTCTACTTGCTTTTCACTCCACCAGTTATTTTCCTGTTTCACCTCGTCCGCTTCTATTTTTGGAGCAGGAGTTTCTGTTTTTTGTGTTGGCGTTTCAATGGGTTGTGTAATCATAGTAGGCACATCCGCATCAAGCGAAACGTATTTCTTTTTCGCTTCAAATTGACCTTCTACACCTAACCCAGGATTTGAATTAAAGCCTGTAGCAATAATGGTAACACTCAATTGATCTCCTAATGAATCGTCATGACCATGCCCCCAAATTACATCAGCAGTTGAACCAGCTTCATCTTGAATATAGTCCGTGATTTCAGATATTTCATCCATCAATACTTCCTTATCACCATAAGTGATGTTGAGTAAGACATATTTTGCTCCAGCAATGTCATTATCGTTTAGCAATGGTGATGATAATGCTTGCTCTACTGCTTTAACAGCACGATCTTCTCCTTCACAAGCTGCTGATCCCATGATGGCTACTCCGCTCTCTTTCATTACAGTTCTAACATCTTCAAAGTCGACATTAATTTTCCCCGTAACGGTAATCACTTCAGCAATACCACGTGCAGCCGTTGTTAATACATTATCTGCTTGTTCAAAAGCATTCACAAGGGTAAGATTGCCATACATTTCCCGCAACCGATCGTTGCAAATTACCAACAATGTATCTACACTGTTGCGCATGGCTTCTATGCCCTCTTCTGCTTGTTTTTTTCTTTTCTTTCCTTCAAACGAAAAAGGAATGGTAACAATGCCTACTGTAAGCACACCCAACTCCCTAGCTGTTTGTGCTATAATAGGTGCTGCACCAGTACCAGTACCACCACCCATTCCGGCTGTTACGAATACCATTTTGGTATTGTTTTCTAAGATGTCTTGTATTTCATCTATGTTTTCAATAGCGGCATTCCTACCCACCTCTGGAATGGAGCCTGCACCTCTTCCTTCGGTAAGGCTTGCTCCCAATTGAATTTTTACAGGAACAGGGCTAATATCAAGGGCTTGATGATCGGTGTTGCACACAATAAAGTCAACACCTTTGATGCCCTGGTTAAACATGTGGTTAACGGCATTGCTACCTCCACCACCAACCCCTATCACTTTTATGATAGATGATTGTTCTTTTGGCAAATCAAACTGCATCATGATAATTAATTTTTAGTTAGTATTTGTTATGTTTTCCGGTTTTTACCGTTTGTTTGTTCTTGTTTACTCTTCTTCTTCAAACCATTGTTTTCCTTTGGCTACTATCTTCTCAAAAAAGCTTCCCTTAGTTTTCTCAGAATGGGTTTTGATGGTTGTGTTTTGTACCCGTTGTTTTTCAAACTGCTCGAACCCTTTAATAACCAAACCAACACCAGTTGCAAATAATGGGCTGGTTACATCTTCTACTGTTCCCTGTGCAATATGCTCATTCGGGTAGCCAATCCTTGTATCCATTCCCGTAATGTATTCGATAAGCTGTGTAATGTGCTTCAATTGTGATCCACCACCAGTAACCACAATTCCACCGATTAACTTCTTTTCGTAACCTGAGTTTTTGATTTCATAGTAAATGTGCTCTATGATCTCCTCCATGCGTGCCTGAATGATACTCGCAAGGTTTTTTATGGATATCTCTTTGGGCTCTCTTCCTCTCAAACCAGGAATACAAACTATCTCATTTTCCTGGCTTTCATTGGCTAATGCTGAGCCGAATTTAATCTTCAATAATTCTGCTTGATTCTTGATGATTGTGCAGCCTTCTTTAATGTCTTCGGTAATCACATTTCCTCCAAACGGAATAACGGCTGTATGGCGAATTATTCCATCCTGGAAAATAGCAATATCAGTAGTACCACCACCAATGTCTACTAACACCACGCCTGCTTCTTTCTCCTCATCACTTAATACTGCTTCTGCAGAAGCCAGGGGTTCAAGAATTAATTCTGCCACCTCTAATCCGGCTTTATGAACGCATTTATTGATGTTTTTTGCCGCAGCAATTTGACCTGTGATAATATGAAAGTTAGCCTCCAAGCGAATGCCTGACATTCCAATTGGATCCTTAATCCCTTGCTCATTATCAACAATGTATTCTTGCGGCAACACATGAATAATTTCTTCTCCGGGAAGCATCACCAATTTATACATGTCATCAATCAATGCATCGATATCTACCTGACCAATTTCATCGTCCAAACTGTTTCGGGTGCGCATGCCCCTATGTTGTAAGCTTTTGATATGTTGCCCTGCAATTCCTACGTTTACTACATTGATATCTACTCCTGATTTCTCTTCTGCTTCTTCCACAGCTGCACGAATCGACTGCACTGTTTTTTCAATGTTTGAAACCACACCCCTGGTTACCCCAACAGAGTCAGATTTGCCCATGCCCAATATCTCAATCTTACCGTGTTCTGTTTTTCGCCCTACAAGGCAAGCTATTTTAGTGGTACCAATATCAAGACCTACAACAATTTCTGATGATTCCATAATACTATCTTTTATTGCAAACGATTTGATTCTTATATTTTAAACTGATGGTATCGTATCGATTCCACCCTGTATTCGACAATCCTTTTTTGTAAAAAATCATGAGTTTGTTAAACTTCTCACGTACTTGCTCAACTTTCCCAAACATTACGCGATGATTGCCTACTCTAGGAATAAATTCAAATTCTCCTCTTGAATTGACATGCACATGTTGAATTTGCTTTTTCCAAAACTCATGACCATCTATATATTGAGCTAGTTTGTATATATCATCCAACAACAATGCTTGTTGCAAGCTATCCGAGTCTTCAATTTGGGCAATGGTAATGTTAGATGTGAGTGGCTCATTTAGGCTCCCCGTCACCAACAACACGCGCGCAGAGAACTTATCAGACAATGGCATTAGCTGCCCCTTATCATCAATGTAGCAACTGGCTGCTTCTGTGTCATTGTTTGTAACTGATGTGTCGACCATATGCTGATTTATTATTCTCACGATAGGACGACGTTGCTTTGCTTTTACCTTAACCACACCGTCAATGGTTTTGTATACTTCCGCTTCTTCAACAGCAGGCATTGTAGTAACTAATCGCTCTACTTTTTCTGTGTTAATAGAAACCAATGGCTGATGGATAATAGAGTCACCTTGATCATTTATTCTTTCAGCAATATCTACTTCTTCCACAAAGAACAGGCCTTCATCAGTATCAATGTCAATCATCAATTCCTGGCCAACCATGGTGTTTTGTGTACGATCTACGAAGCCAACAAGCACAATTATGCCTGATAATAAAAGCACCCAGACTGATATGTTTGCTATTTTCTTAATCAAGGTTGCGCTGCTAGTTTATTTAACAAAACTTCTTTAATGGGCTCTACCAACTGATCGATATCTCCTGCTCCAAGTGTAAGCAACACTTCCAACTCACGATCTTTCATAGCCTCTACCAATTCTTTCTTGGTAAATACCCACTTGTTTTTTAAGTTAACCTGATGCAATAACATCGATGAACTTACGCCAGGAATAGGCTCTTCTCTTGCTGGATATATTTCCAATAATATCAATTCATCTAAAGCTTCCAAACTAGCGGCAAATTCACTTGCAAAGTCTTTGGTTCGGCTGTAAAGATGGGGTTGAAAAACGCCTGTTATTTTTTTGCCCGGATAAAGCTCTCTCACCGAACCTATGCTCGCCCTTAGTTCTTCAGGATGATGTGCATAATCATCAATATAAATCAGCTCTTCCGTTTTGACATGGTATTCAAATCTTCGTTTCACTCCTCTAAAGTTGCCCAATGCACTTTTTATATCGTCTAGTCCAATACCCAATTCGCGAGCTACAGCTAATGCAGCCACTGCATTCTCCACATTATGCCATCCTGCTAACCCTAGCGCCATGTTTTTGATCATTCCTTGTGGCATAACAACGTCAACCATATACGTACCACCCTCAATGGTTATGCTTGACGCATAATAATCGGCTTCTTCTTTAATAGCGTATGTTATGCCATTTTCTAATGACAGTCCTTTTTTATGAATCAATTTTCCTCCTGGCTTTATTTGACTAACAAACAAGCGAAAAGATTCTTCCAAATGACCCTCGTTTCCATAGATGTCTAAATGATCAGCATCCATTGATGTTACCACTGCAATTTTTGGGTATAGGGTCAAAAAGGAACGATCGTATTCATCAGCCTCTACTACAGTAGTTTGTGCATTTTCGGACAACAATACATTCGTTTCGTAGTTGGTAGCAATGCCCCCCAGAAAAGCATTGTGCTTATATGCTGCATGCTCTAATATGTGGGCAATCATAGTTGAGGTGGTTGTTTTACCATGTGTTCCTGCTACTGCCACAGTATCTGTTTGAGCAGAAATAAGCCCCAATACCTCTGAGCGTTTCATTACTTTAAACCCTCTCTCAAGTAAGTCATTTAATTCGGCATGATCGTTAGGAATAGCAGGAGTATAAACGACCAATGCTTTTTCTATTGTCATTTCTGGAACCTCATTTACATCGTCGTTGAAATGAATGTTGATACCTTCTTCCTGTAATTTTGCTGTAAGTGCAGTAGGGGTTTTATCATACCCATAAACATGGCACCCGCGAACATTAAAGTAGCGCGCCAGAGCACTCATCCCAATGCCTCCAATGCCAATAAAATAAACGGTATGTAATTGATCTAACTGCACTATTATTGATTGACTAAACTCATGACTTCATTTGCAATAGCATCGGCAGAGTTTTCAAACCCCAATCCTGCTATGCTGCTTTCCAATTTTTCTTGTTGCTCTTTATTATTAAGTAACTTAATTGCTGATGTTGATAATTGTTCCACAGCATCTATATCTTTCACCAATACTGCGGCATTATGATTCACCAATGCCATGGCATTTTTTGTTTGATGATCTTCTGCTACATTTGGAGAGGGTACCAGGATAGATGGTTTCTTTACTAGGCACAATTCCGATACTGAGATGGCTCCAGCCCTTGATACCACCACATCTGCTACAGCATAAGCATAGTCCATTTTCATGATAAAATCTTTTGCTATGATCCCTTTGTAACTCACCTCTTTCAATGCTTCTTTGGCTTCTTCGTAGTAAAACTTTCCTGTTTGCCAGAGCACCTGCACACCTTCTTCTTCAAATTGCTTTAATCCAGCAATAATGCTATGGTTAATAGTTCTTGCCCCTAAACTTCCTCCTATTACTAGCAATGTTTTTTTGCCGGGGTCGAGTCCAAAATGCTCAATTGCACGATCTCTTTTTCCTTCCAACTGAACTACTTCCTGCCGTACAGGGTTTCCGGTAAGAATGATTTTCTCTTTTGGGAAAAATCGATCCATGCCGTCATAAGCCACACAAATCTTTTTCACCTTTTTTGCCAGGAGTCGATTAGTAATGCCTGGAAAAGAGTTCTGTTCTTGAATAAGTGTGGGGATTCCCATTTTGGCCGACACCTGCAACGTTGGCCCACTAGCATAACCTCCTACACCTACTACCACATCGGGGTTAAACCTTTTTACAATTCGTTTTGCCTTCATCAAACTTGAAATAAGTTTGAATGGAAACATCATATTTTTAAACGTGATTTTTCTTTGAAATCCACTGATCCACAACCCCTCGATTTTATACCCTGCAGCCGGCACCTTTTCCATTTCCATTCGCCCTTTTGCACCTATAAACAACACATCAATTTCTTTGTTGTGTGCTTTTAATGCATTAGCAATGGCAATGGCAGGGAAAATATGCCCACCGGTTCCTCCTCCGCTAACAATTACTTTAAGCAATGGCCACCTCCTTTTCTCCTTTTGTATTGGATGTTTTTTCCACTTTATCAGCATAAACCGATCTGCTTACACTTAAAATTATTCCTATAGAAAGGCATGTGAATAAAGTAGATGTTCCTCCCATACTTACCAAAGGCATTGGCTGCCCAGTAACGGGAATCACATTGGAAGAAACAGCCATATTTATCATGGCTTGAAACACAATCATTAAACTTAGCCCAAGCACTAGAAAAGAGCCGAAACTTTTTTCGCACCGCATCCCGATGCGTATTGACCGGAATAGAAAAATAAGATAAAGGAGCATTAACCCCAACCCACCCAAGATAGACCCGTACTCTTCTATAAAAGAAGCATATACAAAGTCGGATGAAGCTTGTGGGAGAATATTTTTAGAATCGCCATTACTTGGGCCTTTGCCAAAAAAACCTCCATTATATATGGCCACCTTCGCTAAATCTGCCTGGTAAGTAAGGTCTGAATTAGCAGTATCTTCATAGCCAATGATTCGATTCTTCCACACGTTGAGACGTGGTAAGAAATCGGGGCTGTATGAAGCAATCATAAGCATGATGCCAAAAGCTGCTACAGCACTTCCTACTACCAGCAATATGTGTTTTATGGCCACCCGACCTATAAACATCATGATAAGGCATATTACAAATAATAATGCTGCAGTTGAGAAGTTCTGCGGCAAGATTAGCAGACATATAATTCCCATTGGAATAAGAATGGGTAGCACCCCTTCTTTGAAGCTCTTGATCTTACTTTGCTTCATCGACAAAATACGTGCGATGTAAATGATCAATGCAATCTTCGCAAAATCTGAAGGCTGAAAACTTTGATTAATTACAGGAATCATAATCCACCTTCCTGCGTTGTGCGTATTCACCCCAATGAATGGCGTAACAAGTAGCAGTAATGCTGCAATCCAAATACCTATCTGCGAAAGCCTGGAATAGTACTTGTATTTCAGCAAATGAGCAATATACATTACTCCAAAGCCAAACAAGATCATCATTACATGCTTGGAAAGGAAGTAAAATGTATTTCCTCCACGAAACTGCATCGCCAGGTTAGCAATGAAACTGTATACTCCTACAATGGAGAATAGAGCCAATAAAATGGCCACTATCCAGATCACCACATCTCCTTTAATATATTTTAACAGTCCGTTCACTTCTATTATTCATCTTTTAACTGCGCAACTTCGTTTTTAAACGCGTTGCCTCTTTCTATAAAGGTGTTGTAAAACTCGAAACTTGAGCATGCTGGAGAGAAAAGCACTACATCTCCTGATTTAGCGTATTCAGCAGCTGTTGTTACTACCTCTTGCATGCTATGCACCCATAAAAAATGGTCGACATGCGCTTCCAACTTGTCACGTAGCCAACTAGCATTCTTGCCTAGGCAAATTACCGTTTTCACTTTGTATCCAATCCATTTAATCACCTCTGAAAAATCTTCTTCAACTTCTGATGTTCCTACAACCCATATTAAAGGTTTATTGATGCACTCCAATGAATACCAGGTAGAATCAAGGTCAGTTGCTTTCGAATCGTTGATGTATCGCACTCCATTTATTTCATCAACAAATTCAAGGCGATGTGCTATATCGCTTGCTGTACTTCGCGCTTGAAGTAATTGATTCGCTATGGTTGTTGTCTTTTTTTGTACAGACATGACAAATGGTTTGGACGGTTTATAATGCTTTTACAGCAGCTTTAAATTGCTGTCCGCGATCTTCATAGTTTTCAAATAAATCGAAACTGGCACAGGCCGGTGATAGCAGTACCGCTTCTCCTTTTCTTGCCAGTTGATACCCCATACCTACCGCTTCTGTAGCTGTCGCTGCATCCACTACTGTTTCTACTACACCTTCAAAAGCATCATGAATTTTGCTGTTATCAGTGCCCAGGCATACGATAGCTTTTACTCGATCTTTCACCAGGTCGGTTAGTAATGAGTAATCGTTTCCTTTGTCTACTCCACCCACGATCCAAATTACTGGTTTGGTCATGTTCTCTAACGCATACCATGTAGAGTTTACGTTGGTCGCTTTCGAATCGTTGATGAATTCAATGCCGTGCACTTTGGCTACAAATTCCAACCGGTGTTCAATGTTTTGAAAATCGGAAAGGCTTTCACGAATGATTTCTTTCCGTAATTCCAAAACCCTGGCAGCAATTCCTGCTGCCATTGAGTTAGCGATATTATGCTTCCCCTGGAGTGCTAAATCATGTATTGACATATCAAATGTGTCATTTATATTGATTAGTAATTCTTTTCCTTTTATGTATGCTCCTTGCTGTACATGCTCCTTCAATGAGTAAGGATATTGCACTGCTTTTATGTTTATTTTCTCCAGTGTTTGGGCAATGTTTTCATCGTCTTTAAAGTAGATGAATGCATCTCCTTCTTCCTGGTTTTGTGTTATTCTAAATTTTGAGTGGATGTAATTTTCCATCTTATACTCATACCGATCCAAATGATCGGGGGTGATGTTAAGCAGGATGGCAATGTTTGCTTTGAAATTATACATGCCATCCAACTGAAAACTACTGAGCTCTACTACGTAATAATCGTATTGCTCTTCTGCCACCTGTCGGGCTAAACTATGGCCAACATTTCCTGCCAATCCCACATTTAATCCTGCCCTTTTCAACAGGTGATGCAGCAGCAGAGTTGTTGTTGTTTTCCCGTTACTCCCTGTTATACAAATCATTTGTGCATTGGTGTAACGGCCAGCCAGCTCAATTTCCGAGATTACGTTGGTGCCTTGTGCAAGAAGCTGTTGCACCAATGTCACATGATCTGGAATTCCAGGGCTTTTGACCACTTCATCAGCCGATAAAATTTTGGCTACTGTGTGGCCTCCTTCCTCCCACTCGATGTTATGCTTGTAAAGAACTTTTTTGTTTGCTTCCGTGATTTCGCTACGGTCGGAAACAAACACTTCCCACCCCTCTTTCTTTGCCAGTATTGCTGCACCCACACCACTCTCTCCGGCACCCAATACCGCTATTTTTTTGCCTTTCGACATCGGTTATTAACGCACCTTAAGGGTTACAATCGTTAAAACCGCTAATATGATCCCTACAATCCAAAACCGTGATACGATCTTAGACTCATGAATTCCTAATTTTTGATAATGATGATGCAATGGTGCCATTCGGAAAATCCGACGCCCTTCTCCAAACCTCTTCTTGGTATACTTAAAGTATCCCACCTGTAACATCACTGATAGGTTTTCGATGAGGAATACTCCACATAAAATGGGGATCAAAAATTCTTTTCTTATAGCAATAGCAAATACAGCGATAATGCCTCCCAATGCCAAGCTTCCAGTATCGCCCATAAACACCTGAGCCGGGTGTGAATTGTACCATAAAAAACCAATGCACGCTCCCATAAAAGCACTGATATAAATTACCAGTTCTTCTGATTGAGGGATGTACATAATGTTTAGGTAGTCGGCAAAAATGTAGTTACTGGAAATGTATGCCAGTATTGCCAATGTTAAACCAATAATGGCTGATGTTCCTGTGGCTAACCCATCTAATCCATCGGTAAGGTTAGCACCATTAGATACTGCTGTAACAATGATGATGACAAAGGGAATAAAGATGAGCCACCCCCACTTTTCGGCTGTTTCATCATCGAGAAAACCGAGAAACCACGAGTAATTAAACTCATTGTTTTTCACAAAAGGAATGGTGGTTTTCAACGATTTAGTAGGTACCCACTTATAGTCTTTTGCCGCTTCTACCCCATGGTCAGTTTCTACTTGAACCTCTACCAGCTGTTCATATTCTGTAACAGGTACTTTCTCTTTGATGTATACATCATCGCTGGTGTACAATAACGTACCCACAATAACGCCTACTCCTATTTGACCAATGACCTTAAATTTTCCTGCCAGTCCTTTTTTATTCTTTTGAATACTTTGATGTAATCGTCAATAAACCCAATTGCTCCTAGCCATACTGTAGCAATGAGCATGGTAATTACATAGATGTTGTTCAGCTTAGCAAATAACAAGGTAGGCACTAGAATAGCTGCCAGAATAATGAGCCCACCCATGGTTGGTGTGCCTGCTTTTTCGTTTTGTCCTTCCAGCCCTAAATCGCGAATGGATTCTCCCACCTGCTTTTTACGCAACAAGCGAATCAGTCGTTTTCCAAACAACATTGATATTACCAATGAAGTAATGACCGCCAAGGCTGCCCTGAATGATATGTACTGAAACAGCCCCGCCCCCGGGAACTCGAATTGTTGCTCTAAAAATTCAAATAAATGGTACAGCATTACTTCTCAAGCATTTTTAACATTTCATTCAGTACTTGCATATCATCAAATGGCAATTTCTCACCATTGATTTCCTGGTATTTCTCATGCCCTTTGCCTGCTACCAATACAATATCGTCAGGCTGTGACATAGAACATGCTACTTTAATGGCTTCTTTTCTGTCGGCAATGGACAGGGTTTTCTTTTGATGCACAGGGTCTACCCCTTTTTGCATGTCGGCAATAATTTTATTGGGATCTTCCGTTCTGGGGTTATCAGATGTAAGGATCACTCGTTCACTCATCTCGCAAGCAATTTGTGCCATGAGTGGTCGTTTACCGGCATCACGATCACCACCACAACCCACCACGGTAATTACATTCTCATTGCCAGTGCGGATATCCTGGATGGTGTTGAGTACACTTTTCAATGCATCAGGTGTATGAGCGTAATCAACTATGGCTGTGATGTTTCGGTCCGTCTTAAGGTATTCGAAACGGCCTTCAACACTATTCAATGCACTGATTGCAGTAAGCACATCTAATGGGTCCTCGCCCAACAGTACCGCCACTGCATATACCGATAAAATGTTATAGGCATTAAACCCACCTATTAATTTAGACCAAACATCGTTGCCATCAATATTAACTTGCAGTCCCGCAAATTGATTTTCAATGATTTTGGCTTTAAAGTCTGCCGTTGTTTTGATGGCCATAGTACGCTTTTTCGCCCTGGAGTTCTGCACCATGGTCTCCCAATGAATGTCGTCTTTATTGGTAAGAGCAAATGCATTTTCGGGCAATGCATCAAAAAATCCTTTTTTGGCCTTTATGTATCCATCAAATGTTTTATGATAGTCCAGGTGATCGTGTGTAATGTTGGTAAACACTCCACCGGCAAAGGTCAAGCCATTAATTCTATTCTGTACTACAGCATGCGAACTCACCTCCATAAAGCAATACTCACAACCCCGCTCTACCATTTCATTCAACAAAGCATTTAACTGAATGGCATCAGGCGTGGTATGCGTTGAGGCTACCTCTTCATTGTGTATTTTGTTGACTACGGTAGAAAGCAAGCCAGCCTTAAAGCCCAACGATCGGTACAGGTTGTGCAATAATGTAACCGTAGTGGTTTTACCATTGGTACCTGTTACTCCTACCAATTTCAGTTTTTGTGAAGGATGGTCGAAGAAGTTGGCAGCAATTTCACCCATCGCCTTGCTGGAGTTTTGTACTTTGATGTAAGTAATTTCATCAAAAAGGTGTTCAGGAAACTCCTCACACACGATCGCTACAGCTCCATTTTCTATGGCTTTCTCAATGAAATTGTGCCCATCGGTTTGGGTGCCCACAATGGCGATGAACATACTGAAGTTTTGTATGTTCCTTGAATCAAGTGTAATAGCATCTATCGCAATGTTGGTAGATCCTTTTACATCTTCTAACCCTGCTTTATATAATATGTCTTTTAATAGCTTCATGATAATTCCAGTACTATTCGATCTCCTTTTTTATAAGCGGCTCCTGCCTGTAGGCTTTGGGTTTTAATGATTCCACTTCCTTTAATTTGCACCCTCAGCCCCATGTTTTCTAAGATGTGTAATGCATCTTGCGCCCCCATCCCTAAAACATTGGGTATTTGTTTTTCATCCACCTTTCGGTGTTCCAAATCAACTTCACTTTCCTTTGTTACAGTAACCACCCACTTTGAATCGGGACTTTTGGCATTAGTAGGGATATGCAATTCGGTAAAAATGCGTTGCAAGTCTTTTTGATTGCCATTTTTTGAATAGGGCACATATTTTATTGTTGAGTCTTCTGACACTTCTACACTTTCATGTATTTCTATGCTGTTGGCATATACTTTATCAGCAATCTCTTTAAAGATGGGACCCGAGATGGCGCTACCATAATATTTATCTTTAGAGGGTGCATTCACCACCACAATGCATGAGTATTTTGGCTTATCAGCGGGAAAGTACCCAACGAAAGAGGCCTGGTAACTGTATTCCTTATCACCATATTCGTAGCCATATTTATCGTTTGCAATACGTGCAGTACCTGTTTTACCAGCAATTTTAAAGCTGGCACCTTTTAGGTTTTTGCCGGTTCCATTTTCCACTACTCCTTCCAGGCATTCTTTTACTTTATCAATGGTTTCTTGCGAACAAATCTTCGGGTTAATTACCTCTGGATCAATTGATCGAATAAGGCGTCCCCCCTTTTTTATCTCCTTCACAAATAGCGGCTTTACCATTTTTCCGTTGTTTGCAATGGCATTGTAAAAGCATAAAACTTGCATGGTGGTCATTCGCAATTCATAGCCTATAGACATTTGCGTGAGGGTAATTCCCGACCAATGTCCATCTCCTTCAGGAGTTTTAATCATTGGCATTCCTTCTCCTGCAATCTCAAGTCCAAGGGGCTGATGTAAATTCATGTCGTAAAGCTTATCTACAAAGGCCTGACGATCCTGGTTGTAATTGTCGTAAATGATTTTTGAGATACCAATGTTAGACGACACTTCTAATGCCCGTTTGATAGTAATCTTACCATGCCCCCCTCGCTTGGAGTCATGCATTGGGATACGTTCAGCACTGTAGTAGGCCACACCATTTCCAGCATCTACGCTATCGGTAATGTCTACCATCCCATGGTCTAGTGCTACTACCAACGAAGCCAACTTGAAGGTAGAGCCTGGTTCTGTGCTTTCACCTATGGCGTAGTTGTAATATTCGTAGTAGTTGCCATTTTCGCTTCGTTTCAGGTTAGCAATGGCTTTGATGTAACCTGTTTCCACTTCCATCAACACTACACAACCATGATCGGCATTGTTTTCTTGCAACTGTTTTAGCAAAGCACTTTCGGCCACATCCTGAATGTTGATATCGATGGTAGTATACAAGTCGCAACCATCTTGTGGCTCAATTTCGTTTCCATCTCTCACAGGTTTCCAGTGCCCGCCAGCCATCCGTTTCTTCAGTTGCAACCCATCCACTCCTTTTAGCTCAACGCTGTATGCCCCTTCTAATCCAACTGGTTTTGCATTTTCCCTGTCGTACCCTATTGTTCGTGCTGCCAACACCCTAAAAGGGCGCTCGCGTTTACTGTATTGCTCATAGATGAACCCTCCCTTATAACGCCCACGATTAAAAAGCGGGAATTTTTTCAATCGTTGCAACTGATTGTAACTTACCTCACGTTTCACCAGGTAGTAGCGAGAGCTATCTCTTCGCGCAGCGATGAGGTCGCGCTTGAAAGTGTTTGCCGATTTGCTATCGAATAAAATCGCCAGGCTATCGGCCAACGGGCTTACATTTTCCATGAACAAGTCTTCGGTGATGGCCTCAGCCACCATGTCCATTCGGATTTCGTACTTGGGCACTGATGTTGCTAACAAGCTACCATCTGCAGCATAGATATTGCCTCGTACTGCAGGTATGGTTTTAAGAGCCGTGGTTAGCTCACGCCCTTTTTGCTGCCATTGATCACCTTCGTAAAATTGGATTTTGAATACATTGAAAAGAATAACAACGCCAAAAAGACACATCACAATGTAGACAATATACACTCGCCACCATATGTCTTTTCCTGCACTCATTCACTTCAATTCATTTGTTTTATTAAGGTGCCTGTTGGCACTACAATTTTCTTTGGTGGCTCTATGGATTCTTTTAACCCCAATGATTGAGCAACAATGGCCACCTGCGATTGCTTGCTCATATAGCTCAATTCGGATTTCGAAGAAATGTATTCCGACTTCAATTCTTTTAACTCGGAGTCTACCTGGCTGATTTCGCGCAAGGTTTTATCGGTGTAATAACCATACCCGATGTAACAAATCACCATAAAGGTGAGAAAGAAGAGATAAGGCAAGTGCTTCAGCACGTTGTCTCTGGAGAGAAAACTCCCATTAAGAACATCAATTATGGAGCGGGCAATCTTATTTTCTTTCTTGCTTACCTTTTCCTTTGCTGTTCCTTCAGTAGTTTCTTTTTGCTCCTTAAGTTTGTTTTTCATTATAGCTTTTCGGCTACTCTTAGTTTAGCACTTCTTGCTCTATTGTTATTTTCTATTTCTTGCTCTTCTGGTACTATTGGCTTTCTGTTTACTTCTTTCAACACGCGAATGGGGTTGCCGTAAAAATCTTTTTCCAGCTCCCCTTCAAATTTTCCTTTCTTAATAAAATTCTTCACCAATCGATCTTCCAGCGAATGGTAAGAGATGACTACCAATCGTCCCTTTTCTCCCAATACTTCTGCACTTTGTGTTAAAAATTCTTTCAACACCTCTAACTCACTATTCACTTCAATGCGCAATGCTTGAAATACCTTTGCAAAAAACTGATGCTCCTTATTTCTTGGTGCAAAGTTTTGCAGCAACTCTTTCAACTCCTCTACTGTTTTTATGGGCGACTGAGCCCTTGCTTGCAAAATGGCTCTTGCCAACCGTCCTGCATTATTCAGTTCTCCATAATTGCGTAATACTCCTTTTAGCGCCTCCTCCTCATATTCATTCACTATTTTTCCTGCAGTAAGCTCTCCTTGCTGATTCATCCTCATATCCAGATCAGCATCGTAACGAATAGAAAAGCCTCGCTCCCCTTCATCGAATTGATGTGATGAAACCCCCAAATCAGCCAGAACTCCATCTACAGGCAATGCCGCATACAACTTCAAGAAGTTTTTGAGGTACCTGAAGTTCTGTGGCACAAATACCAAGCGGTCGTCATCTATCAAATTTTTTTGAGCATCAACATCCTGATCAAATACAATTAACCGCCCTCCCTCTAATCTTTTTAGAATTTCTCTCGAATGGCCACCGCCCCCATAAGTCACATCCACATATACACCATTCGGCTTTATGTTCAATCCATCAACAGCAGCATTTAAAAGAACGGGGGTATGATAACCACTATTCGTCATCACTGGTTAGGTCTCCCATTACTTCTTCCGCAAGTGATGAGAAGGCATCCATGTCTTCATTCATCACCTCATCGTATTTGTTTCTATCCCAAATTTCAATACGGTCGGCATAAGCAAATAGCACCACCTCTTTGTTGATGGTGGCATATTTCATTAATGCCTTTGGCAGCAACACCCTTCCACTTCCATCGAGCGACAACATCGTTGCTCCATTGTGAAACTGCCGATAAAACTTTCTGTTCTTCGCCACAAACAAGTTCAAATTCTTGAGCTTGTTGGTAATCTTCTCCCACTCGTTCATTGGATACAACACTAAACAGCCCTCAAAGCCACGATTAACCACAAACTGCTCGTTGGCAGCAGGGTCAATCTGCTTTTTTAGCCCGGATGGCAAAACCATCCTTGCTTTAGCATCCAGCTTACAGGTGTACTCCCCTATGAAACCCGCCATGTTAGTATCCTTCAGAATTTAAGGTGTAAATATATGTCAAATTTTACCACTTCTTACCACTTTCTACCACATTGTTAATAACTTTTAACGTTAGAAAGTACAATAATGTTGCAGGGGATAACTTAATACCTTTTATATCAAGCAATTCAAACATATTTAAATTGGTGTAAAAAAGTGGGAGAGATTTTCTTATATTATCAACACAAAGGTGTTGAAAGGTTCGACTAATTTCGGGATCAATCTTAAAAAAATGCTTAAATTTGGGCGATTAGAAAGGGTTATATACCATGAATACAGAAATTACTCAAGACGGTGAGTTTCAGTACATTGAAAAGGGTGATGGGCCTGTAATTGTGATCCTTCACGGTTTATTTGGTGCACTAAGTAACTTCAAAGATGTGGTGAATCATTTCTCGGGAAAGTACCGAATTGTGATTCCGATGCTTCCCATCTATCAATTGCCAATTTTGAACACAAACGTTAAGAATTTGGCTAAATTTCTTGATCGTTTTATTCAGCACAAGGGTTATAAGAACGTTAACTTGCTAGGAAATTCGCTTGGTGGACACGTTGCTTTAGTCTACAGCAATGAGCACCCTGAAATGGTGAACTCCTTGTTGTTGACAGGTAGTTCGGGCTTATATGAAAATGCATTTGGCGGCTCGTTTCCTCGCAGAGAAGACAAAGAGTATTTGCGCAAAAAGATTGCCTTAACATTTTACGACCCGGCCATGGTTACCGATGAATTGGTAGACGAATGCCACGAAGCCGTAAATAACCGCGAGAAAGTAATTCGAATTTTGGCCATTGCTAAATCAGCCATTCGCCATAATATGCGCAAGGCATTGCCCAGTTTCAAGATGCCTGTTTGCTTAATTTGGGGGAAAAACGACACCATTACTCCTCCTGAAGTGGCCGAAGAGTTTAACGAGCTTATTCCGAAAGCAGATTTATTTTGGATTGATGAATGTGGCCATGCTCCCATGATGGAGCACCCAGAGACCTTTAACAGTATTGCTTCTAGTTGGTACGAAAAAACCTTTATTGATGGTCATTAAATCCGCTGAATTTGTTATCAGCAATTCCGACCACAGGAAATGCCCACCACCAAAACTTCCTGAATATGCCTTTATAGGTCGATCGAATGTAGGTAAATCATCATTGATTAACATGATTACCGGGCGCAACAAGCTGGCAAAAATATCAGGAAAGCCTGGCAAAACGCAACTCATTAACCACTTTATTATTAACGATGATTGGTACCTGGTTGATTTACCAGGGTATGGTTATGCTAAGGTATCGAAGAAAGATCGTGAATTGTTTGGTAAAATAATTCGAGGCTACCTTATTAATCGCTCCAATTTAATGTGTGTAATGGTGTTGTTGGATGCACGATTGGCACCACAAAAAAACGACCTGGAGTTTATGGAGATGCTGGGTAGGGAAGGCATTCCTTTTGTAATGGTGTTTACAAAAATCGACAAACTCTCAAGTGGTCAGCTGAATAAAAACCTTGCCGCTTATAAAAAAGAGATGCTGAAAGCATGGGAGTTTTTGCCTCAGGTGTTTACTACCTCAGCTTCTTCAAAATTTGGAAAAGAGCAAGTGCTCAAATTCATTGAAAACACCAACACCCTTTTCGAAGCCAATTAGCTAATTTAACTGTTTGAACTAGTTATTTCCTGGAGCAATAATACCCATCCGCTCCGCAAAATAATCACAAAAATCGCGCATATCTTCACAAATCTTGTCCTCGTTGGTGGCGCGCTGCAGTGTATAGCTCATTTCTACCATGGTTTGATGAAACATTTGCTTCATCTCTTCCACACGCATGTCTTTGGTCCACAAGTCAATCTTTAGGGTATTTTGCTCATTCTTATCCCACAATGATATTAGCACAGCTTTACACTCACCTGCTTCACCTTGTACATCGGAAGTGTTCCAATTGATGCTTTCAGGCACATTGTTATCGTCGAGAGTAACCGTAAATTTCACTTGTGATGTTTTCTTCTCTGCCATGGTTTATTTATTGGGTTTGTAACTCTTTAAAATCTTCTGACTATTTTTTTCATTGACCAAATCTTCAACGCTTAGGTTTGAATGATCGTTCATATAAGCTCTTACCATTTGCCAGCCCAACCAAATCCCCACTCTTGATGGAGATTCTTGTGGCAAGCCCGATGTAAATGGGCCATCGGTAATGTATTTCATGATTTTGTTTTCGTCGGTAGTAAACAGCAACTTATCTTCCACCAGCTTTTGCCAGATGTTCATTTCATTATTGACACACCATTGCAATTGACCGGGGGTATAGTTGATTTTGATTTGATCGGCCACGTTGGGGTACATGGCATCGACCACATACATGATTTTACCAAAAAACACGATGGTGCTTAGAAAATCTTTGCCGGCATCTTCTTTATAAAATTTATACGCCACCCAGCCACGGGCTGCATCGGTAACCAGGAACTCGCGTTTCATTTTATCTTTCACAAACTGCGGTACCGCATCCGTTGGTATGCGTTTTACACTTTCATGCTCAGGGCCAAGAAAACGATCCAGGCCTATTCCCAATGTACTGTCAGTAGCATAAACCCCTTGTACAAATCCTGAATGAAAGAACACAATCTCAGGTACCAGACTATCAGGGAAGTGATGGCGGTATCGTTTAAATCCTTCTGTTAATGCTGCCTTTTCAGCTTCAAGGTCGCCAAATATCGTTTGTATTTCGTGGTACACTTTTTCCATTTCTGCATCGTTGCGAAAACGCGACAGATTGACGTTAATCATGGGGTTATTGACCGAACCCTCATTGAGCAGTACTTCTACGTATTCTTTATAAAACTGGCCATATTTTTCTAACCAGGTTTGATTTAGGGTCGACAATTCCGATGCCTCGGCCTCAAAAAATTCGCGATCGAGTCGATGTGTTACCAGCTCCAGTTCAATGGAAGAAGTATCGACCTCTAACGGATTACTAGTGCATGAAAACAAGACCAGTGTTAGTAGAATGATTTTAAGGAAAAAAGACTTTTGCATGGATTTTGCATGAAAAAATTTCAGTATTATTGTAACACCTTATATTTAGTAAACGCAAAACTATGAAAAAGTTATTATGTGTCGTGGTAATTGCCTTTTTAGGTGCAGGCCATGGCTTTAGTCAAGAAGCAACCACAGGACAATCGGAAAGTGCTTCTAAAAGTTTTCGATTTGGACTGAAAATAGCTCCCAATATTTTATGGTATGCTCCTGACAACGAGAAGAAGTATGAAAACCCCGGAAGTGTAGTAAAATTTTCGTGGGGATTGATGGCTGAAATTCGGTTGAGTGAAACCGCATCGATTGCTACTGGATTGGAATTGACAGGTGCTGGTGGAAAATTATCTTTTCAAGACTCCACTTATTACTTATTGAATGCCGATGAGGAATTTGTTGCATTCAGCAATTCTACCACCGATACATTGAGTAGTCAATATTTATTGAAAGAGCGCCAATACAATGTAAGCTATGTTACCCTTCCGTTTTTGGTGAAGATGAAGACCAAGGAAATTGGCTACATGACTTATTTCGGACAATTTGGGTTAAACATAGGTGTAAAAACTAAGGCCAAATTTGATGATACGGTAAGTCCTATTGGCACTTCGGGTGCTAACAGCTTAAGTAATGAAGATTTGGATGGCGATGACGATATGCAACTGCTGAACCTGGCCTTGAATGTTGGCGCTGGTTTTGAGTATAACATGTCGGGGTCTACCTCCCTTGTTTTTGGGGTAAATTACAATCACGGCTTTTCGAATACATTAAAGAAAAACTCGAAGTACCTGGCCGAACATGATGGTACCAGCTATAACTCTATTAAGCAAAAAGCTACTATGAGAGGAATTACCATTACTGCTGGTATTCTTTTCTAATTGATAAAAGAAATTGATTTATCCCCGACTAGATTCTGAAACGAGTTCAGGATAACAGTCGGGGATTTTTTTTGTATAAAGCATGAGAATTGCGCTGGCACAATTGAATTACCACATTGGCAATTTCGAACACAATGTGACCAAAATCAAAGACTGCATTGTCACTGCGAAACAGCAAGGAGCCGATTTGGTCGTGTTTGCAGAGCTGGCTATTAGTGGTTATCCTCCACGTGATTTCCTGGAATTTGATGATTTTATTGCCCGGTGCTTACAAGGCATTAACGACATTGCTTCAATATGCCATGGTGTGGCCGCAGTGGTTGGTGGCCCATCTATTAACCCCAGGATAGAGGGCAAAAATCTTTTCAACACTGCTTTTTATTTGGCCGACGGCCAGGTGCAGTCGACGCATTATAAAGGCCTATTGCCTACTTACGATATTTTTGATGAGTACCGTTATTTTGAACCTGCACGCGAGTTTCATACGGTGGAGGTAAAAGGGAAAAAGGTGGCCATTACCATTTGTGAAGATTTGTGGGACGTAGAAGAAGACTTGATGTATACCATACAGCCCATGGACGAGCTGATGCCACAAGGGGTGGATGTGATGGTAAACATAGCCGCTTCGCCCTTTAGTTATGATCATGCAGAACAGCGCAAGAAGGTGCTACAACAAAATGTTGAACGCTATGGTGTGCCGCTGGTTTATGTGAACCATGTAGGCGCGCAAACCGAGTTGTTGTTTGATGGTGGTTCGTTGGCTTATGCTGCCAATGGTGAACTGGTTGCAGAGCTTCAGTATTTTGAAGAGGATTTACGCATTGTAGACCTGGATGAAGCCACTATTGCTGCTGCCACTCCTGCCCCTTCGAAAATTGCATTAATTCACGATGCTTTGGTGATGGGCGTACGCGATTATTTCCAAAAGCTGGGCTTTAAACAAGCCATACTAGGGCTATCGGGAGGCATCGACTCGGCCGTTACCCTTACCATTGCAGCCCGTGCATTGGGCCACGAGAATGTAAAAGCAGTACTGATGCCTTCGCAATACTCATCGGATCATTCGATTAGTGATGCGATGGGGTTGGTGGATAACTTGCAATGCCCACACGAGCAAATTCCCATTAAAGAAATGTACACTGCTTTTGAGCAAGGGTTATTGTTGCAATTTGAAGGCACCAACTTTGATGTAACAGAAGAAAACATCCAGGCCCGCATACGGGGCGTATTGTTGATGGCTTTATCGAATAAGTTTGGGCATATTTTATTGAATACTTCCAATAAAAGTGAAGCCGCAGTGGGGTACGGCACCTTGTATGGCGATATGTGTGGTGGGCTTTCGGTATTGGGTGACGTATACAAAACAGAAGTATTCGCTTTGGCTCGTTACATCAATAGGGATGGAGAAGTAATTCCGGAAAATACCATTACCAAACCTCCCTCAGCCGAGTTGCGGCCCGACCAAAAAGATGCTGATTCGCTACCAGATTATGAAGTGCTGGACGAAATTTTGTTTCAATACATTGAGCGAAAACAAGGACCGCAAGCAATTATTGCTGCTGGTTTTGATGAGGCATTGGTAAAAAGGGTGTTGAAGTTGGTGAATACCAATGAGTACAAACGGTTTCAAACACCCCCTATTTTGCGTGTTTCTAACAAAGCGTTTGGTATGGGACGACGCATGCCTATTGTAGGGAAGTACCTTTCGTAATTTTTTTTGACCCAAAGAATATGTTTAACTTGCACCCCGATTTGCCCAGGTGCTGAAATTGGTAGACAGGCTAGACTCAGGATCTAGTGTCCTTCGGGACGTGAGAGTTCGAGTCTCTCTCTGGGCACGAGCGCAGCGAGTGCGCAGAAGCCACAACGTACGTTGTGGCTTTTTTGTGAACGTATGTGAGCAAAAAGGAGAGACGAGAAGTTTATCTTAAGGAGGAACGACGAAGGGAAGCTTTCTTTGGGCACAAAACAGTGCAAATGTGGGTGAGGAAAAAAGAAGTTGCTCTTGAGTACCACTAAAAATGCCTGGCAACTGACATAGGGCTGTCAGTACCTCCTGCTACCTTGGCTGCATGAACCTTTAACAACAGCTTATGAAATACGAATGGAGAAAAAGTGAAAGGCACATTTACCTGCCCAAGGCCAGCCCTGAGCTGATTGATGTTTCGGCATATCAGTACATTGTGATTCGTGGAGAAGGCAACCCCAATAGCCCTTTCTTTTCGGAATGTATTGGTGTTTTGTACAGCTTATCGTACGCCATTAAAATGCACCTCAAAAAACTGAACTCACCTCCGGCAGGTTATACCGATTATACCGTTTACCCTCTCGAAGGGGTTTGGGACATTACCGAAGAAGCCAAACAACATTTTACCGGCACCATTAACAAAGACGAGCTGGTGTTTGACTTGATGATTAGGCAGCCCCAATTTGTAAGCAAAGCATTCTTTGACGAAATGCTTGAGTTTACGGCAAAGAAAAAACCACACCCCTTGCTCAACAATGTTCAATTTATCACCATCGAAGAGTGGAAATGCATTCAAATGCTACATGTAGGCAGTTACGATGATGAACCGGCCACTTTTAAACAAATGGAGGCGTTTGCCATTCAACAACACCTGCAACGCGCATCGAAAAAACATCGGGAAATTTACCTCAGCGATTTTAGGAAGGTTCCTGTAGAAAAACTAAGGACGGTATTGCGGTTTCAGGTAAGCAATTAAATGTACAGGGTGCCATACAACAAGGTCAATCTCGATCTAATACTTCATTGGTTAATCAGAGTGTTGTTGAATAAAGTCGTAATCGGTTAAGGATCCTAAAAAGTTGATTAAGTCCTTTTTTTCTCCTTCAGTTAATTGAAAGGGCCGAATAACTTTACTTTTATTAGGGTGTACCTGTCCTCCTGAGGCATAGTGTTCAATTACTTCCTCCAATGTTGCTATGCTACCATCGTGCATATAAGGGGCTGTAAGAGCAATGTTTCTCAACGTCGGTGTCTTGAATAAATCTCGATCAACCTCTAGCTTTGTTTGGCGCATTCTTCCTGAGTCTAACGGGTATTTTTCGAAGTATAAACCATTGTTTTGTAGCGAAAGATCGGTGAAATTAAATCCATTGTGGCAATTGGTGCAATACAGTTGCTCGGTAAAGATTTTCAGCCCTCTCTTTTCAGATGCATTAAATGCTGATGTATCGTTTTGAAATTTGAATTTATCGTAGTTCGAATTGCCACTAATGAGTGTCCTTTCAAACGCAGCAATGGCTCTTGTAATTACGTAAGGGTCGGGAGCACGTTGATAAGCGTCTTGAGATAACTTCGCATATTCCGGTATTCGTTTCATCCGTTCTGCAATTAACATGAGGTCGAAGTCGAATTCCGTATGCTCTTGCACAGGCACCAACACCTGCATTTCTAATGTTGGCACCCCACCATCGTGTAGCAACCCTTTATTATGGTATCCAATGTTTGTTAAGGTTGGTGCATTCCGCACTCCTATCTGGTCGCGTATTCCTTTGCTTAATGGAAGGCCATCGGTAAAAGCCAATTCGGGTTTATGACAGGTGGCGCAAGAAACGGAAGAATCGCGCGATAGTATAGGGTCAAAGAACAATTGTTTCCCTAATGCTACCCGCTCATTGGTCAACTTATTTTCCGCAGGAATTTCAGGATCGGGAAACCCCTGCGGAATATTGAGTTGATATTCGTTGGTGCGAGGCGAATGCACCATTCCCATTAAAGAGACGAATGCAACAACAGCGCTCAGCACCAGTATTTTCATGAATCAGTGGTTTACTTTTGCACCATAAATTTAGTGCTTTTTACTACACCATTATCACCAGTAATGATCGCAAAATAAGTTCCTGTGGGCAGTTCCTTATTCAAGAAGAATCTTCCCTCTTTTGCAAGTTTAGCCGCTTGTATAATGGTACGGCCATTAATGTCTATCACTACTAAGTCTACTGTTTTGGCATGCAAAAACTGATAGTTAATTGTTGGTGCATAGGGCAAACTGTAATCCATAGCAATCATCCCTTCTTCGAGGTTAGAATCGTCGATACTATTAGGGGTTGAGCCAGTAAACACGGTTTGTGGAAGGGTGTTATTGATAACAGCTGTTTCTGTTGCGCCACTGCCATGTGCTGCACCTACTGAACTTAAATTGATGTTTCTGAGCCAGTCAGAAATGTTCACATTTACATCAACCACAATATCTGAACCATTTACTACGCCCACATTACTAATGGTAACATCGGTTAAAAACTGATCGCCTACCACATGTATTTCGAACGGCGTATCGGGCACGTTATCATTATTGGTATCTACCTCTCCTTCAAGCATCAGGAAGCGATATCCAGAATTCCATCCCCAATGTGTTGATGGGTTTTGCAAAGCCAATGGGTGTGGAAGGCTATACTGTGCTGGGTCGTCATGATTGGCCACTTGATCTACGCCCAAATCAAAGTTAATGCCTTCTGCCGCGGTAACTGCAATGTTATGTGCTCCCAGGTCGTAAGTAGTTACATTACCTGCAGCCAACACGTATGTAGCAGGCAGTGTAGAGCTTTGTCCACCATCGTGTACTATTTCGAATCCCGAAAGGTAGTATTGTGCTCTTGAGATGGTTACTGTATTTCCGTCCCAGTCTGTAAAGTTCTGGCCTAGTGCAAAAGCACTTCCATCAAACTCGTGATTTAAGTTTAATGTTACATTCATTTGAGCATGGGTGGTTACATACACCCCTACTCCCAAAATTAACATAGCGATCCTTTTCATGTGCTTGTATTTAATGTTGAACAATTATCTTTTTTGAAATATGTTGTTGCCCCACGTTAATGCTTAAAAAGTATAAGCCCGGAGCTAATTTACTTGTATTTATTTCCGCACCACCATTGTTGAGCACACCTGTTGTACGGTGTACTGTTTTTCCTCTGGCATCAGAAAGTAAAAGTGTTGCTTCAACCGACTCAGCACCATCTATGGCAACCACTACTCTATTGTTGGCAGGATTTGGGTAAACATTGATGCGTTGACCCAGCTGTGTTTCTTCCACCGAAAAATAACCCATGATTTGAAGAGGCACTTGTTGCGTGTTTTTCACCATTCCCGTATTCATATCGAGGTATTCTACCGCTATAGAGTCTGAGAATTCGCTGGTAGCCGATATCAATACTCCATACCGTTCTCCCGGGTATATCTCTAGCGTATCATTCACTTCAACTGCCGGTAATGGCCTTCCATCGGATGCTACTATTTGTACATTTAGCTGTGGGGGAAATACGATACGATTGCCACAATAGCCGATGTTTGCCAACCGCATATAACCTACCTCACCAACACTTAACCCCACCTGGATGGATGGGTCGGAAAGCTGGTTTTCGGATTTACCATTGATTAAAAAGTATTGGGGCGAAAAATGAGGTATATGATGCACCGTAAGTGATGTATCGTGCGGATGGTTAATGATGCTATCATGATGCCAAATGGTATCGAGCTCTGAACATAGCCATGCAAATTCTTTGTGGTAGTTGTATCCTCCATCCCAGGTAACGTTGGTGCCACTTTGTGGCCTAACGATAAGCATGCCATACATGCCTGCTTGCACATGAATGGTAGATACCACATGGCAATGATAAAGGTAAGTTCCAGGGTGTGGTACTACCATGTGGTAATATCCAGTATCGTCGTGCGCTACCTCAAACGACAAAGAAGGTACGCCATCGTTTTGCTGGTCTACATCCAACCCGTGCAAGTGAATGGTATGTGGTGGTCCTTGCGAAAGGTTCCACATGGCGATGTCAACCGTATCCCCTTCGGTAAATTCGAGCGTTGGTGACGGAAGTACAATGGGTTGCCCAATGAGTTGGGTATACCCCATTAGTTGCACGGGCGTGTTGTCCCACATGGGGTATTGTGGTGCTAGATCGATTTTAGAGATGAGCAACACATCAGGGTTAACCTGCGCCATACTACCAAGAGGCAGCAACAGTAGTATGTAAATGAAGTACCTCATGGATCTATTAAAATGGTGCTAAACATACCATTAGGATAATTTTCGTTGCCCGTTACTGCTACCAGGTTATGATCGTGTACCGGATATTCTCCAGGCTTGTCGGGCACCAGGCGTAACACCAACGTTTCCATAGGGTGAATTGCAAAAGTATCTTTCGACCTCCCCATGTGCGAAGCATTTTTACTGGAGTACATCACCAGGGCATGGTAGCCATGAAAATGCAAGGAGTGTACCCCCTTACCAGTGTTTGCTACATTGATTATTAACGTATCGCCCACATTTCCTGTTATTCTTGCTGTTGGATCAGCATTAATATGTGGGTTGCTATTGCCGTTTAGCGTAAAGTATTGAGGATAGTAAGTAGACCAATCTACCGTACCGCCATTGGTTAACAATTCATTCCAGCTTGCAGTATGTTCTTTCAAATTCCAATAGAAGCTACTATGGCTATGATTTTTCACCACAATAAGTCCGCCTAATCCTAAGTAGCAATTTGTGGGAAATGCCATGGGGTCGTAATAAATATAAGCACCCACGATATTCCATTTTATGGCAATGTTTACGGAGTCGTTGGCCGGAATTTGTGCCCATGCATTGGCTACCCCTTTTATATCAAACTCATGAACAGCAGTATCGTTATTGACCACCCATAAATTCAATGAGTCGCCAACGTTTAATTCTACTACTGCATTTTTTTGCTGAAACCCGGTTGACTGATTGAAGGCCATGTATGGCATTTTAGCACCGGATACCGATTGCAAGGAATCTCTATTGATGTATAGCGATTCGTAAAGGGTAGCCCCTTTTGCGTGCTGGCCTAAGATTAAACTCAGTAAACTGCACGCGAATACAGCCCACAAACTACGTTTCATTTACTTTACCGTTAGCTTGTGTGCCCTTATTAAACCTTGCGTATCATAGCTTTTTACCACGTATATTCCTGCTGAAAGATCGGCAATGCTAATGGTAGCTTTTTGTTGAGCGCCTATGTTTTCCGATCGCACCAGCTGACCATCAATGGTATAAAACTCAACAACTTCTAGCGGGTTGGAAAGGCTATTTAGCTGTACTATTTCATTTGCAGGATTAGGAAAAACCATCACGTCATTGCTATTGGCCAGGTATGATTCCACTCCGGTAGGGGTAGAATTTAGTATCCATACTGCAGTATCTCCGTCTGTTGGGTTATTGAGGTCATAAACACGAATACGCAGTTCTCCATAACCGGTTTCACCCATTGGATTAATGGTTAAACGAGTATATCCGTTCAGTGCTCCAACTATGGGTGTTTGCGTAGCAGTATAGCCCACTGGAGGAATATACCCCAGGCAACTTCCTTCGATGCAAACCATTCCATCCCAAGAGGCCGGAATATCGTTTTTAGTAATTTCAACTCCCAAATGCAAGGTATCGTTGGTATTGTTTACCTGTTCAATTTTTAACAACACGGTATTGTTGGGGTCAAGTGTTGTATTTATTACCTGCGAAGGGTACCAGGAAAATGAGGTTTGCCCAAAAGCAACGGATGTTAAACAAATACCAATAATTAGCGTAAAAATTTTATTCATAGCAATCAGTTTTGAGTTGACGTAAAGTTACAAGATGAAAGCATAATGAGGATTGATAGATTTAGCAACATGTTTGCACTATTTCATTTACGTCAACAAGTAGAATTCCTACCCTCAGACACCAATCCTTAATTTAATTTACTGAAAAACAGACAACTAAATTCAGTCGACTTCTTAAATTTAATAAATTTATCGAACTAGGAGTTCAATTACTACCCAGAAGACAGAAGTTGGGAGAGGTGGTCATTTTTTTTCGCGAGAAACAATATGTATTTTAGTTGGCACATCTTACACAAGATGAATATTGAGAAAAAAATAAGTGCTTTTGTACTGGCAATTGTATTGTTGGTTTCTACTTTCAGTTTCAAGGTAAATGTTCATTACTGCCAACAAGAGCTGAAGAGCATTTCGTTTATTGGCACGGCCATAAGTTGCCATGAAAATGCCCCACAAAATAGTTGCAGCGCCAACGCACAAAAGAAATGCTGCAGTGGAGCAAACCAGCAAGACACCCCGAAAAAGAAGGATGATTGCTGCCACAACGAAGACCATACTTTTTTAGGACAAAATCCTGAAACACTTTTGTCTAACACTTTTGTTGTTGCAACTGTTGACAAAGATTTTTCTTTGTTGGGCATTGCACCTACTCTTTTGCCACTACCCTCCCCTTTTCATTCGAAAAGGAGATACAAGCCCCCACTTTATGAACCTCCGAAGCTCTTTTCCAATCGCTTAGCCCTACATCAAACTTTATTACTCTGATCTTCCACCTGCAAGCACCATTGTTTGCCAGGATTTTTCATTTTATCATCATTACCTCATTTTATGGAAGAACAAGTTATATACATCAGGAATATGGTATGCCCCCGTTGCATTATGGCAGTGCAACAAATTTTTACTGAAATAGGGCATCCAGAAGCAGTGGTAAACATGGGCAATGTTCAGGTGAATGGCTTTTCGCAGGATCATTTACCCATGCTAGCAAAAAAACTGGAAGTTATTGGCTTCGAGTTAATTGGTGATGCCAATGCTATTTTAGTAGAGCAAATAAAGAGCATTGTTATTGAAATGGTACACCGCACCACCCCACAAGGCAACATAAAAAACTCTGTTTACCTTTCGCAACGCCTTCACCGTTCGTACAGCTCGCTGAGCAAATTGTTCTCGAAATCGCAAGGCATTACCATTGAACGGTATATTATATTACAAAAAATCGAACGCATTAAAGAGTTGTTAGAATATGGCGAATTAAACATTAGTGAAATCGCTGATTTGTTGGGTTATGGCTCTCTTAGTCATATGTCGCGTCAATTTAAATCAGTTACCAATTATTCTCCTAATGATTACAAAAAGAAAACCGAAGGAAGAAAAGGCATCGACTCAGTTTAACATTTGTAACTACGAACTGGTTTGTTGGAACAGGCATAACTTATTTATTTTTCACCTAACCTAAAACGCCCATATCTTTAACTGCATCAATACGTTAACCATGGAAAAAATAACCACCCATAGAATAGGGTTCTCTTTTGCCCCTCCGATTATTGTTGGAGGAGTTGTATTGGTACTTGCCGGTGCAGTATCGATACTTGAAAACCCATGGTTGGGTGTAGGACTTATTGTAGCAGGTGGCTTCTTTAGTTCGGGCACTTACGGCACACAAATTAATTTTGAGCTTAAACAAGTGAGGGAATACGGTAGCTTTTACGGCATAAAAAAAGGGCCGTGGAAATCACTCAATCACTTTCCTTTTGTGAGCATTTTATCAGGTAAAAGCGGCTACACGGTATACAGCAGATCCAACCAATCGACCAGTACTATAGATCATCATTACGATGTTTGTTTGCTCAACAAAAACCACCGGATGAAGGTAGTGGTACAAAAGTTTGATTCGAAAGATGAAGCAACAGCTTATGCCAACCAACTGGCCATAGCACTCCACCTCGATGTAACCACGTTTAACCCCAGTATTAGTAAAAAACAAGGCCAACAATAGCGTACGTTTTGCGTCAGGGGTGGCAGCGACTATCCATTGCTTCTACATGGCTTAGGACTTGGCAGGCCAGGAAACGCTCTCCTTGCATTAAAAACAACGCTTATGGCCTACACATTTATTCTATTGTTTATTTTTGTAACCATGCAACAACACCCCGATACCAAAGCAGCGTTGATCCAATTTTTGGAAAGCTTTGGCGTGCTTCAACAAGAAGAGATTGCCCTTGTTGCAGAGCGCACCCAATTGCAGCACTACAAAAAAGGCACGGTATTGCTTTCGGAAGGCGAGGTGGCCAAAGAGTGTTATTCGGTAATTCAAGGCTGTGTTCGGGAGTATTACCTTGTTGATGGTGTAGAAAAAACCACTGCTTTCTTTACTGAAGGGCAACCCATTTCTTCGTTTACCAGCTTCTCCAATGCCACGGCTTCTAAACACTACCTGGCCTGTGTGGAAGATTGTTTGCTAACCGTAAGCAACGCATCCTTGGAGCAAGAGATGTGCCAACTTATTCCTCACCTGGAATCGATTATACGCCAAGAGGTAGAAAAAAATGCGGGAGCATTGCAAGACCGTATGGCCAGCTTTATGACTTCTACACCAGAGCAGCGTTTTTTAGCATTGATGGAAGAAAACCCGCAATTAATTGGCCGGGCACCTCAACACCAAATTGCCAGTTATTTAGGGGTTACTCCCGAATCGTTGAGCCGCATTAAAAAGCGCGTATATTCTTCTTAACGAAACCGCAGTACAATGTTTCCTTTTTTGTGGCCTGAATCCAGGTACTGATGTGCCGCTACTACCTGGTCGATGGTATACACTTTATCAATTACTGTGGTGAGTGCTCCTTTTTGAATGATGGCATGAATTTGTTCTAAAAACCGATTCAACTCCATTGGTTTTCGTGTGCCTGTAGCTTGAAATTTGGCCTTTTTCTTTCCTACAATGCTTGTGCGTATCACAGCACAAAGCAGAGCACCATTCAATACGGGCGACAAATACATCCCTTTTTGTTTCAAGGCTTTCTTTGCTTTAGCAAATGAGCTGGCACCAATGGCATCGTAAATAGCATCGTAGGTATGGTAACGGTGGCAAAAATCCTCTTGTTGATAATCGATCACCTCATCGGCACCCAGCTGTTTTACCAACGTTTTATTTTTTGCGCTGCAAACGGCCGTTACTTTGGCTCCTATGCTCTTTGCAATTTGTATGGCCGCGGTGCCCAATGCCCCTGAAGCGCCATTGATTAGGATGTGCTGGCCGGCTTTTAGTTTTGCTATATCCACCAAAAAGTTATAGGAGGTCAATGCCCCATCGCAAAGGGGAGCAGCCTCTTCAAAACTCATGCCCAACGGCAGGGGTTGCACCACGCCTTTTTGCGCATTGACACAAACATATTCGGCACTGGCGCCAAAGTCAAAAAGTGTTTCCCCATATACTTTGTCGCCTACTTTAAATGCTGTAACATCTTTTCCCACCCGGGCAATGGTACCTGCAAAACCGGTGCCTACACACTTGTTTTTGGGTTTGAACAGTCCTATAAAAAGGCGACCAAACCGCGGTTCTCCTTTGCGTAAAAACGTATCGGCTCTGGTAATGCTTGAGGCGTGGTTTTGAATTAAAATTTCATCGTCGCCAGGGGTTATTATTGGCAACTCTTCTACCCTTAACACTTCAGGGCCTCCATATTGGTAATAACATACTGCTTTCATGATGGTTTGTTTTGTATTTGAAAGCAAAATTATACCCCGGCCAACTCCTGTGCATTGACTTAAGATAAGAAATGCAAAAGTGCGTTAGAATAAGTGGTTTTTATTCCTTTTGTAAAACAATGCTATGGTGAATCCAAGGATTGGCTTTTACGCAATTGCTTTGCTGTTTCTCCTCCATCCACATGGTTCCAGCCGGGAGGCATAAAACAATACTTTGCTTTGTTCCACCATCCTGGTGCATTTTTAATGTCGCGCCACAGCGCAATAAACTCGTCGGTTTGTGAAATCAACAAGTTTTCGGAGTTAATTTCTTTGGTAATGCCATACACAGGTTTTTCGGCAGCTACCTGATGCTGGTATGTACAAAACAATCGATCCCACAGGTTCAATGTGAGCCCGTAGTTGGTATCGATATAAATAGCGTTTTTAGCGTGGTGTAAACGGTGTATCGATGGAGTGATAAAAAATTTTCTAAGCCAATGCCATTTTGAACCGGCCCAGATGTGCTCGCTAAAATGCAACGGCACCCCGTACAGTTGTCCTACTCCCTCTACAATGATGATTAGCAAAGGATGAAACCCGAGTAATGGCAACCATATAATTAAGTGAGGAGCCAGCAAAAACTCGGCAAACGAACCCCGAAATGCTACAGAGGTTTTCATTTCTTTAGGCGAATGATGTACACTGTGAATGCACCAAAGAAAACGCACTTTATGCGACAACCAGTGCACGATATACGACATAAAGTCGTAGCCGATGTATGCCAGTATCCACACATACCAGTCGAACCCCAGGTTGAACAAGCGATACTGGTACATCCAAAACATCAAAGAGATGGTGAACAGCATGTTTAAAAAGAAAATGGGGAAATAGGTTAACGCAGCACTAAAAATATTGACCCACCCTTCTTTGTGGCTCCTCACTTTTTGTAAAAGGGTTAGCGCAATCCACTCTAACACCACCACCACTAACGCTACCACCGACATAATAAGGGGCATCACTTCAGCATAATAACTTAACAATTGTTGCATGTCATGTTGAATTATTCCCTCAACTGCAACACATTGACAACAGTATTACAACGGCTGCAGTAGCATCTATTATTGTTTGCAGGTAAAAAAAGCAGGCATTGCGCAATGTTATTACTAAAAGGGTAAGTATAAAGAAATAAAGGGGAGCCGGGCAGCAGCAGCAAAAAGGGAGGATGGGCGGAGAAATAGCAGGAGGCGGGGTTGCTACATACGCTTGCCTTAAGCGACATAGCAGCGGTAGACTAGGGCTCAATGGCCACACCTACCAGGAAACGAGAAATGGGTAGAGTTTTCATGATAAACGCGAATTATGGGTTAAACAAAAATTGATTAAACAAATACGGTAATGAGGATGGTGCCTGAGTCTTGCATGATTAATTGTTTTAAGTGTGATTACTTTTTTAATTACTTATTCCAAAAGTAAGCAGCAGCTTTGTAAGCCGCTAATATTATGGGAGGACACGAGGGGGACTGCCTTAAATTTCACCCATTGCCAATGAGCAATACTCCAAAATTTATTATCTTTCATTTCGGTAATAACTGAAACACAGTAATTAACTCGTATGCCGTTATTGCCTCAAACAAAACAAATTACGCGAACATTAACTCTTAACTCTATGAAAAGACTTTACTCTACTTTGTTAACGCTTTGTGCTTCTGGAGCACTGCTTCTTGCAGGAGGCAACGCCGTGGCACAAGGTTGCTTGAACGATTGGCAGTTTCAAATGCCCATTACCATCGACAACTCTGGCGGTGGCGCACTCACCGATTACGAAATTTTAGTGACTATAAATACGCAGGCGCAAGTTTCGCAAGGAAGAATGGATTCTAATGGAGATGACATTCGTTTTACTGACGGTACCTGTTGTAATCAATTGTGCTTTTACATTGAAAGCGCTATGAATACCGACACCACCAAGATTTGGGTGAACATCCCTTCTATTGGTGCTGGTGCTACCGAAACCATTAACTTGATGTTTGGGAACAATGGAGCAACTAATGCTTCTGATCCAGCATGTACCTTTGCTTTTTGGGATGGTTTCGACGACAGTTTAGCCACTCGATTTGATCCACAATGTGGCAATACTACTTATACTATTAATGGTGGTAACCTCGATTTAAACTGGAGTTCAAGTGGCATCCTGATTTCTAAAGACACCTTGCCAGTGAGCAATGTATATACCTTAGAAGCAGATGTAAACGGTGCTTCAGGTACCTGGCCGGCAGTATACTGGGCAGAGGTTACTTCGAAAGAAAATTACGGCATGATGATCAATGCTACTCAAGCACGAATTTCAGTAAAAGGTGGTGGCACCGATTGGTGCTCAGGTCACAACTGGGCTTCTACCCTATCTACCTATAGCAGTGTGCAAGGCATTTGGTCGTTAACCTGGGAAGCTACTGCCAGTCAATTTGGTAATTTCCCCTCGGTAGGAGCTATGACGTCTACCGATGCCACCTACGTACGCGATGAAGACATGCGCATTATGATTGGTGGTATCAGCTCTGGCACCGGAAATATCAACATCGATTGGATTCGCGCCCGTCAGTATACACCTACCCCTCCTACTGCCACAGTAGGCAACCCCGGCCCATTCAATGCAGGCCCAGCCCTGGATCTTGGTGCTGACGATACGCTTTGTGGCCCATACGGCCTTGATGCTGGCAGCGGATATACCAGCTATGTTTGGAGTACTGGTGATACCGTTCAAACTACCAGCGCATCTACTTCAGGCACCTACAGTGTAACAGTAACCGATGCCGAAGGTTGTGTTCAAGTAGATTCTATTGGCCTTCAAATTGGCACTATCTACAGCTTAAGCGACAGCATGACCGTTTGTGCTGGCGATACTGTAACCTTTGCGGATGGCACCACACAAGTAATGACTGCTTCTACGCAGTATACTAGCATGTTGCAAACTGTTTTATTGGGTTGCGACAGCACCATTACTACCGATGTAACCGTAAACGATGTTGATAACACCACTTCTACAGTGGGTATTACCATTACCAGCAACGAAACCGATACCAGCGCCACATACCAATGGGTAAGCTGCCCAAGCATGACGCCTATTAATGGCGAAACCGGTTCGAGCTATACGGCTACTGCCGATGGCGACTATGCTGTTGTTGTAACTGCTAACGGTTGCACCGAAACATCGCCATGTGTTACCATTATTGGTGTAGGCATTACCGAGGCCAACCTCGGCAGCTTGTTGAAAGTATACCCCAACCCTACCGATGGTGATTTCACCATTGATTTAGGAACTACACACGAGGAAACCATCATTACATTAACCAATGCTACTGGCAAAGTTGTGGCCAAAGAAAACTTTAACAGTGGCCAGTTAATTAACATGGAACTCAATGAGCCTTCAGGCATTTATTTCTTAGAAGTAATTGCTGGCGATCAACGTGCAGCAGTGCGCGTAGTGAAGCAATAAGGTAACTGCATCATATTATCACCGCCCTGTGAGGTTCTGAAACAAGTTCAGGATGACCACAGGGCGGTTTTTTATGTACTAATGCAAGTACCATATAAAATAGGACGCACAAAATTTAACTCCGAATACGCATAAAACAATTAGCGCTTCCCTTTTATAAGTTCAATCATTCCTTCTTTCTTTTTAGCTTGTTCCAACACCAATTAAGGCAACTCTTCTTCACAAAAACAACAGCAATGGTTGCTCATCCCCGTCTCAATTCGATCGACAAGCACCCTAATCATCGTATTTGCCGCCTAAAACAAGCGCAACTTCTTTGCCTAACAATTCGTCTTTAAAATAAGGGCAGGAAACACCTGCTTGTAGTACAACCAAAATGAATAACCGCAATGCCAACCACATTGCACAATATGATGTATAATGACACAAGTGGTATTACGATTGAATGAATGCAAAGAACAGGCATTATGACCTGAATGCAGGTAAAGCGTGTACAACTTTGTTACTAATTATTGGGTATTTCGATGAGGCGCGTTGATTAAAAGTTACCTTTGTAGCGTCAAAAACTCAATTCCATGTCGGTACCAGTTGTAAAATTTAATCCGAACGATCAACCGGAATTCTTTGCGGAATTGCGTAAAAGGGTCAACCAATATTTTAAAGACAAGAACATCAGCAAGCAGGCCAACCTTGCTATGAAAGTGAAAACGGCCTTTATGATTTGCTTGTATACCATTCCATTGGTATTGATACTCACTGGTGTTGTTTCCTCGCTTTGGGGCATCTATGGCATGATGGCATTGATGGGCTTTGGTATTGCAGGTATTGGGCTGGCTATTATGCACGATGCCAACCACGGTGCCTATTCAAAAAACCAAACGGTTAACAAAGCATTGGGGTATATTCTCAACTATGTTGGAGGGTATCACATTAACTGGAAGATACAACACAACGTATTGCACCACTCGTTTACCAATGTGCAAGATTTTGACGAAGACATTGAAACAGCAGTCATGCGTTTTGCTCCTACCCAACCCTGGAAACCAAGTTATCGGTTTCAGGCGTATTACGCCACTTTCTTTTATGGGTTAATGACCTTTTATTGGGTGATAAGCAAAGATATTGAACAATTGATCCGATACCAGAAAAAAGGCTTATTATCGGGGCAGGGATTGAGTTTTGGCAAAGCCATGGCCGAGTTGATCTTTAACAAATTATGGTACATCGGTCTAACGGTAGTATTGCCCATCATGATCCTCGATATTACCTGGTGGCAATACCTGCTAGGCTTTTTCATGATGCATTTTATTGGTGGGCTGTTGTTGGCTTTCATTTTTCAACCTGCACATGTAGTTGAAGAAACGGAATTTTACCATGCCGATGAAAATGGCAGCGTAGACAATCACTGGGCCATTCATCAGATGCGCACTACTGCTAATTTTGCCAACGACAACATTTTTCTATCGTGGTTTGTGGGAGGGCTTAACTTTCAAATTGAGCACCACTTGTTTCCCAACATTTGCCACATCCATTACAAGGCCTTATCGCCTATTGTTAAGGCCACCGCAGAAGAATTCAACGTCCCATACAACCAACATAAAACATGGTACGGTGCCTTAAAAAGTCATTACAGCTTACTGAACGACCTGGGCACGGGAGCATACGATAAAAGAGTAGCTGCAGCAACGGCTTAAGTTGCGCTACCAATTATAGCATCAGTAGAAGGAAAGTTCACCGCCTCGTATTTCCAACGAACCTTCCCTTTTTAAATATTTAATGGTATTTCGCCTGCGCGAAAAGTGGCACACTGCCCCAGGGCGGTTACTTGTGCTTATGAAGTAATGGAAATACAATGTTCATCTATAAATCACACCCCATGAAAACAGTTCTACTTTCCACCATCATCCTCTGCATTGGATTTGTTGCCAATGCACAAAGCATCATTCCTTTAGACACCAACCATTGGGACATTGCTGCCCGAGAACATCGGTTGGAAACTTACCAGGGTCAGGAGGCTATCTTTATCAAGCAAGGGTTTGCTGTATTGAAAGACGAAACCTTTCTCAACGGCACCATCGAATACGACGTGTTCCTCACCGAAACGCAGAGCTTTCCGGGCGTAAGGTTTCGAATTACCAGTAGGGGCAACATGGAATCGTTTTTCATGCGCCCCCATCTTTCCGGCAAGCCCGACGCCAATCAGGCTGCCCCCGTTATCAACGGAATTACGGCCTGGCAGCTGTACTTTGGCCCCTCCTACTCGTTTGCATACGAATATAAGTTCGATGGTTGGACCCATGTGAAAGTAGTGATCAATGACAATAAAGGCCAGGTATACCTCGACCATGCAGAAAAGCCTCATCTGTCGTTTTACCTTAAAAACAAGCCGCAAGAAGGAGAAATAGGCATTGGTGGCAGCGCTGCACCAGCTCACTATGCCAACTTTAAAATAGATAAAAGCAACACCGAAATCATCGACTTTAAAGTAGCTGAAAGGGAGCCCCTGAAAAACATCATTCCCGAATGGGAAATCTCCGACATGTTTGAAGAAAAACTATTGGACGACCCTACTGCACTGCAACCAGTGATTGATGCACGCACATGGAACAAGAAGGTAAGGGTGGAAGAAGGCACTGCTGCCAACATCTCCAGGGAGGTAATGTTGTACAACGGCGAACCGGGTAACACCGTTTTTGCCAAACTCACCATCGAGTCGGACAAAGACCAGGTAAAGTTGTTTGAGTTTGGGTACAGCGACAGGGTCGTGGCCATTTTAAACGGAAAAGCCATTTATAAAGGCACCAACAAATGGCGATCGCGCGATTACCGCTATCTCGGCACTGTAGGCCTGTTTGATGCTGTTTACCTGAATCTAAAAAAAGGAAAAAACACCTTGCTCTTTGCCGTTTCCGAAGAATTTGGTGGTTGGCTCATTACCGGCAGGTTTAACAACCAACAAGGCATCACCATTAAATAGGCAATTGCAGTAGCCGGCATTTTATCCTATCTTTTCAAAAAAACATGGGATCAAACTGGTTCAAAAAGAAAGAAAATTCGCCACTCGATTTGGCAACCATCGACAGTAGGGAAAAAGCAATAGCAGCCCATCAGCAAGGGCAATTGGAAAAGGTATACCTTATGCCCCTGGAGTGTGGTGGTGCCGAATCGGACGCCAACCTGGTATATGCGCCACCTTTTGTGAAAACACTCAAAGACCGACACAATCAAATGGTCGTTCAATGGTTAGAAGAAGGCAAGCAACTGGGCTATGAAGTCAATCCCGAATACAAAGGTGATAGCGTTATTCCTGCAAAACTTACCATTGTAGTGAATGGTGAGGTCGACTTCACCGAATCCATCGAAATCTGGTAGCCCAGCCCCGATATTATGATTTTGGTTTCTCCACCGTTTGGAAAAATTGTCGTTGACATTTATCAGGAATAAAAGCCACTCCTTTTTTAAAAGATATTCTATTTTTGTACCGCTGAGTAAGTGCTGCTATCAGGGATACAACTGAAACTACTGCGATAAAAAGAATACCCTAATCCAAAGAAGTTTACCTGACTGTTCGTGGCCGTATATTGGCTTGCCGTACTTCCTCTATTTAACAAACATATTTGTGTTGCTCTTATGTAAAGAATACTTTCTGCTATGAAAAATGGGAAAAACATTATCATCGTAGTATTGCTTATCGCTAAGGCTAGCATGGCGGTTGCCCATACTGAAAAAAGTAATTCGCATGAAGGCTTGACAACAACTTATAGCGACCAGGAACCACATATACTGCAAAGCAAGTTGGAAATAGTAAAAAACTACGAGGCAAGCGATTGCAACCTGCTGCCTTACCCCGAGTTGAAAGATGGAGAACGTACTCCTTTCAACTTGTGGAAATATGGTGGCAAAGTGAAATGCATCTCTTCCCATAGAAGCCCTGTTTATGTAAATGATTACATGCATGACATTCAAGTAGAACGATTTTATAAGGGCATGCCTGAAGGCTTCATTAAACCATTCCCCCTGCGGGGAGTTAAAGACTCGCTTCCCTACCTTCACAATGGTAAATGCAACACACTGCATGATGCTATTGAGTTTTTTGACCTTATCCTGGAATTGAAACTTAGCAAAGAGGAAAAGGAAACATTCGTAGCTCAGTTGCTTTAACCATAAAATCTTTTGCAAACCAAATGATCTATTTGGCTCTTTTTATACACGCTATTGTTACTTAACCAAAAACTCACCCTATGAAAAAACTATCCCTATTACTATTGCTGTTCAGCCATTGGGCTGTTGCTCAAGATAGCACCAGCACCACAAAAGGCAGCATAGGCATTAACTCTGAACTGTCGTACAAGATGTTAGAGCCTAACCAGGACTTAAGAAAAGTAAGCCTCTTGATGGACGAGCGCAAAGCTGGTCAACTGAAAGAACGTAGCCTTGTTATCGGCACCTCGCTCATCGCTATTATGGATTACCAGCAATCGAGCGTTGATTCGAAATTCGCTTACTTGATGCGCCACCCAACTTCCAACAACCAAATTGGTACTGAAGTAAGTGAGGCCGTGCTCCATTCTTTTCAACTGGGACTCACAGGTGCTGTTACCAACTGGCTGGCGGCCTATATGGAAATCTTATACAATCCTGAGCAAAGTTTTGGCACTGGTATCATTACCGACCTCAACCGCAACCTATTGCAACTGCGTAAAGGCTATGTACTGGTTGGCGACTTAAACAAATTCCCTGTATATGGTGCCATCGGTAAAATGGATGCCCCTTTCGGGCAAACTGGTAGCGTAAGTCCATTTACCAATTCCACCATGTGGCATGCCTTTGGTGGACTGGGCTATGGTGCTCAGGTTTCATTCAAAAAATGGAATGTACATGCCACCGTTATGGCAGTACAGGGCGGTGCCCAGTTTAGGGCAATGCACATGCCTGTAGATTCTACCAATGTACCTTCACGCCTTAACAATGTAGTGGCCGATTTAAACTACACCCTTGAAATTGGCGATAACGTTGATGTTAAGCTTGGTGGCTCTTATTTGCATGGCAGTGCCTATTGCCAGGATTTCCCGGTAGAGCATTTCAACCCGTGTAGTGAAAACAATCCTGCCACCACTTTTTACGGCAGCATTACTTACAACAACCGCCTGGTGGTAAAAGGTGGTTTTGCCGAAACCCTCGAAGTATGGAAAGGCACCCATAACCCTACTCCACCACTTGATGTATATGCTGCTTCCAAAGTATCATCGCTCGATGCTGGTATCAAATACGATTTTAACCTGGATGGAAAAGTGAGGTATGCCGTATCGGGAGAATTTTCCGATTTCCGTGCCGGTCCTTCAGGAGCACCATGGGAACGACAAAACCAAATTGTTGTTGGTTTTTCAGGGCTGGTAAACAACTCTTCCAGGCTGTTTGTAGAGTTCTTTAGAACCGACGGCTATGCTCCTTTAAACTTCATAAGTGGCAGCAACCCTTTCGATCCCTTTCCTCCAGGAATTACTCATAGCGATCGAGATGCCTTTAGTCATGGCATCGTTATTGGCGGATTGATTACCTTCTAGCACATCTTTATTATACCCCAAACCATTGAGAAAATAATGCTTAATGGTTTGGGGTATTATATCAGCAATACCACCTGTAGGTTCACTACATAACACTGACATCTATCAGGAATAAAAATGGGCTATCGCAGGCTTACGCTTGCAAAGCCCCACTACCTTTGCAAAAAAAAGAGCATGCATCGCGTTTGGGAGAAAAAGTCGCAAGAAGCCATTAAAGCACGAGTATTTGACGCATTGGCGCAAAACGTAAACTACGACAAAGAGAATGTACTGGGCATCCCTGCCTCTTTTCTCGATGGCAAAGTATTTTCGCAAGACGAATTCTTTTTGAAAGATGCCCCCTTCATTTCAGCATTGGTGCAAAACCCCAACCACATTGGTTGCCATACCTTAAGCGCCTCCGAAAACTATTTCAAAGGCACCCAAGCCATTGAGCAAGAACTCATTGAAATTTGTGCAGTCGACATCTTAAAAAGTGAACCCGACCAATGCGATGGCTATGTAGCATCAGGTGGAACAGAAGCCAACCTGCAAGCCATTTGGGTGTATCGCAATTACTACCTCGAACAAGGAGCTTCTCTCCGTGAAATTTGCATCCTGTGTAGTACCGATAGCCATTACTCTATGGATAAAGCGGCCAACGTATTTGCCCTCGATTTGTACAAAGTTCCTGTGGCCAACAACAGTAGAACCATTAGTCAGAAGGGCGTGGAAGCAGTGGCACAACAGGCCATAACTGCTGGAAAAAAATACTTCATTGTGGTGTGCAACATGATGACCACCATGTTTGGCTCAGTAGATACGCCAGCACATTATACCGATGCATTAGCCCGGCTTGGGGTAGACTTTAAGATGCATGTAGATGGGGCTTTTGGCGGTTTTTACTACCCCTTTGCCAGCAACGAAAACAACCTTACATTTCAACACCCAAACATCACTTCCTTTACGCTCGATGCCCACAAAATGGCACAAGCTCCTTATGGCACTGGTATCTTTATCATTAAAAAAGGATTTATTCAGTATACCAACACGCAACAAGCCAGTTATGTACATGGCGAAGATTGCACCCTCATTGGCAGCCGGTCGGGAGCCAACGCCATTGCCACATGGATGATTTTAGTAAAGAATGGTCCTTTTGGATGGCGGGAAAAAATATTCTTACTGCAAAAAAGAACCGAGTGGATGTGCGAGCAGCTCACCGCACTCAATGTAGCATTTTACCGCCACCCCTGTTCCAACATCATTACCATAAAACAAGCATGGGTTACTCCTGAAATTGCGCACGAATTTGGATTGGTGCCCGATAACCATGCCCAACCACAATGGTATAAAATTGTGATCATGGAACATGTCACCATCGAAAAGCTACTGCCATTGGTAGCAGCATTACAAGCCAGCTTGCCCGCAGCAAATTAAGCTACTCAATTTCCCAAACGTTGCCTCAAAACACAAAACATCTTTTTGTTGAAGCACTCCATACGCTTCACCTTAGATAAGTTAAAATAACAACACACCCCAAAAAACCTACCTTTAAATAAGCCAATCCAAAAATAGGAAAGCAATCTTTCCTTTGCTGAAGAAATTCTCTTACTTTGATTTCCTGGAAATTGTCTCCCTCCATGAAATACATATATACACTAATCGCCATCCTTTGGTCTATCCTATCTTTTGGTCAGGATTTTAACAATTACACCCCTTTAAAATGCACTGGAGACCTCCCCGAAGATTTTACCAAGCTCACATTTCTTAAAGTAAAAGAAGGGAAATCGAAAACTAGTGTAAAAGAAGGGTTAAAAACCAAGAGGACCAAGGATGAGTTTATTTTACAAGCCAACTATGCAACTGATCAACTCCTATTAAGTGGTAAAGTACTCTTCAACGATCCGGTAACAGATTACATCAATGCTGTGGCGGGTGAAGTACTTAATAGTGAACCAGCCCTCAAGGAAGAATTGCGTTTTTATGCGCTAAAATCTAATGTAACAAATGCCTTTGCAACCGATCAAGGAATCATCTTTGTTACCCTGGGACTGATTGCTCAATTAGAAAACGAAGCTCAACTTGCCTATATCCTTTCGCATGAAATTATTCATTACAAAAATAAACATGCGATTAGTGCACACTTGGAAAACGAACGCATTGTTTCGAAAAATGGCAGGTACAAACGCTCGCATGATGAAACCATAAAAAAAATGAGTCGTTACTCGAAAGATTTAGAGTTTCAAGCCGACTCTTTAGGGTTTTATCTGTATGAAAAAAGCAACTACAGTCTAAGAGAGGTGAACAGTGCATTTGATGTAATGCAATATGCTTATTTGCCTTTTGACGAAGTACCCTATGATTTTAACTTTCTTGAAACAGAGTACTTAAAGATTCCCGACGAGCTTGTACTGGATACACTTCGTCCTATTGAAGCCAACGACAATTACGACGATTCCAGGAGTACCCATCCCAACATCAAAAAAAGAAGGGTTCAACTGAGCAAATTGCTAAGAGGTAAAAACCTGGATCAGGGAAAAAATTTCCTATTTCCAGAAGAAAAATTCATCACTATTAGAGATATCTGCCGTTTTGAATCCATTCACCTTGATCTCATAGATCGCAACTACTCCAATGCTTTATATAGCATTTTCCTACTTCAACAAAAATACCCTAAGAGCAGTTATTTAGCATTAAACACTGCCAAGGCATTGTATGGAATTAGTAAGTACAAAACATTTGGAAAGTACGACGATATTGCAACACACTACAGTAACTATGAAGGCAATGTGCAGCGTCCCCATTACTTTTTCGACCATATCACCGACGAGCAAATTAACCTCATTACTCTGAGGCACATATGGGGGTTAAAGAAGAAACACACGAACTCCTATCTCGATGAAATCTTTATCAACATCATTGATGATTTATCTGCTAAGTATCACCTTAATGTAAAAACCATAGAAGACATCATTGCTACAGCAAAAACAGCAAAGGAAAAACCCCCTAAAGTTATTGCTAATGTCCAAACAAATACGTTAGTCAATGAGCCAGCATCTCTTAGCAAATACGATAAAATACGCATTGAATTAAATGAGCGGGAAAATGATCTTCACATAACCGAAGAAGAAAAAGAAGAAATGGTTTTTCATTTTCTAGGCATGGAAGATATGATGCAAGATGAGGATTTCACTGCGCTGTTTTCCAATGTTGTAGATGCTGTAAAAAAGAGAGAAGAAGAAAAAAGCATAGCCAAGGAGGCGCACGACAAATTATCCAGTTACCAGCAAAAGCGGCTGGCTACTATGGAAGCAAATAGAAGAAAACGTAAAGGAGTAGCACTTGGCATAGATAACTTGGTAGTGGTAGATCCTTTTTACTTTGCTGTAGACAATAGAAGAGGCATCAAACTAATTAACTCAGAACGGGAACAAGTAGAATTTATTGATCAGGTAAAAAAATGTGGCGAAACCGCTAAGCTTAATATAGAAGTAGTAAGCTCCAAAAAAGTTAAAAACAATAACGGAGATGCATTCAATGATTTTGTGGTGATGAATGACTGGCTCAATGAAAGGCTCAATCATGATAATCTCGAAATCTTACCTACTGAAAATGAATACCTCAAAAGTGTCATGCAAAAGTACGACACTGACTATTTCTGCTATATGGGCGTACTAACGTTCAAACAACAAGAAGAAAACATTGGAGCAAAACTCATACTTTGTGTATTTCTGTACCCCATTGCCCCAATCATTTTGGCTGATGCCGTTACCCCTGAGCATGACACCCTGTTATTCACGATAATATTTAATGCAAAATCAGGGAAAGTAGTGTTTGAAGAAACCACCGAGTTGAAGACTCCTGCAAACGATGGATACCTGAACTCCATTATCTATGATTTAATGTTGCAGATTAAAAAGGCTCCTAAATAATGAAGTGCTTTATACAAACTCTTTTTGCAGTAACACTGCTATTGGCAATCAACAATGTCAATGCTCAGGTAGCTGGTTACATGGGAAAGAAGTTAAGTGTAGGGTATCATCTTTCTGCCCTCAATCCAGGCCCTATATTTGGTGATCGCGTTCCGTTTACCTATTTCAAAAAACATGAGCTAAGCCTATTTTATACCATTGGAAAAAAACACAGCATGGGATTCACCTATTCTCATCGTAACTCTCAAATATACCTTAGTAGCTTTCAACTCGGCAATGAAATGCAGCGGTTTGAACCCTATACAAACCTTCAAAACGTACAAGCTAATTTTTACGAATTTAACATCAAGTTTTTTAAAAGTAATTTTATTGCCCCTATCGGTTCATTCATTCAATTTGGGTTTGGCCCTGTACAATACAAACTTGCGGATGGTCAAATTCTGGGGCAGAAAATCACGATTACCCCTCCTGGAACATCAGAAATAAATCCAAATTATGTTTACAAGCATTCAACTACCTATAATGCTTTCAAAATTAGTTTCGGGTTATACAATTCAAAGATTATTACGGGCAATGTTTACCTAAACACGGGTGTGCAAGCTAATTTACTGGCAGGAGGCGATATTGATGGCCCATCAAATACCAATTCCATTTACAACGAGGCACACAAATACATGGGATTTATTTTAGGCTCTGGCATCAAGAAGGAGCATTATTTTGACTTTAAACTCGGAATTGGCTTAATGTTACTTTAACTATTAATTATGAAAAAAAACTTATTGATTTGTTTGATCATTTTTGCTGCTATTAACATCGGTCTTGGACAACAACCTACAGACAAGGTTAAAATAGAATGGGGAGAAGCCCTAAAAGGATCCAAAAAGGCCTCTCTTGAAGACGTTATTGGATATGATGATAACGGTTATTATATCCTTAAAACAGATGGGAAGTCGTACATTGAATTACTGGATGACCAGCTATACCTAAAGACCTCCACACAACTCAACCTAAAGGACATTGAAAAAGGATTGGAACAGGAAGGGCTAATCTATTTTAATGACGAGATTTTGTTGCTCACTTCCAAACGCGACCGCACCACCAAGGTCAACACCTTGTACATGCAGAAGGTGAATAAAACCCTTTTAAAACCGGCAAAAAAGCGCATTAAATTGGGCGAGATTGAGTTTGAGCGAAGAAACAATGCAGGGACATTTTCTTATGTCATCTCCAACGATGAAAAGAAACTGTTGATCTATTATAACATGCCTTATGAAAAGGCATCGCCTGAAAAATTTGGTATTCACGTATTAGACGAATCATTAGCAACCATTTGGGACAGGGAAATGGAACTTCCTTACAAAGACAACCTGTTTTTTGTCGAACAATTCCGTTTAGACAATAATGGAAATGTATATGTATCAGGTGTAGAGTATGAAGATGAAGCGAGTATCTACAGAACACGAAAAAAAGGAAATGATGGTGCAAAATATAAATATCATATCCTTGCCTATAACAAAGACAATGAAAGAGTAAAAGATTACGAAATCGCGCTGAACGACAAGTTTATTACTGACCTACAATTTGAAGTTGCTGACAATGGCGATTTGATTTGTGGGGGATTCTTTTCGGAAAATGGCACCTATAGCATCAAAGGGTCGTTCTTCTTAAAAGTAGATGGAAAAACAAAAACAATTGTAAGCCAAAACTACAAAGAGTTTGGTGAAGACTTCATCACACAACATTGGTCAAAAAAACAGGTAAAAAAAGCCAAGAAAAAGGAAGAGAAAAAAGGGAAATCTATCGAAATGTATGAGTATGATCTTGACGACATTATTTTACGAGAAGATGGAGGCGCTGTATTAATCGGTGAGCAATATTACACCTATACCTATTCCTATACAAGTACCGATGGAAATGGAAACTCACGTACGGTTTATGTTACTGTTTATGTTTACAATGATATTTTAGTAGTCAATACTAACCCTGATGGTACCATTAGTTGGATCAATAAAATTCCTAAGCGACAAAGCACTTCCAACGATGGAGGGTATTATTCCTCCTATGCATTAGCGGTTGTAAAAGACCGCCTTTACTTTGTATTTAATGACAACATTATGAATCTTGATGCCAATAAAGATCCCAACAATGATAAAATCCATCGTTTCAGCTTAAAAGAAGGCGTATGTGTCCTGGCAGAAATGAAAATGGATGGTTCTTTTGAAAAAGAAGCACTTTTCAATTTGAAAGATGAAAAATTCATCACACGACCAAAAGTGTGTGAACAAACAAGTGACAATGAAATGATCATTTTTGGCAAATTCAAACGAACTAACAAATTTGCACGTGTTATTTTTGATCAATAACTCCAAAAAAGCCTGTTAAATTAACAGGCTTTTTTTATACTACAATAAAGTCAACTGCTTTGAAACAAGCTACTCAATTTCCCAAACGTTGCTCCCGCGTAGCAAGGCATCTAAATCGCCAGCACCTTTGGCCTCTACCGCCTCTTCTACCTGTGCAATCAACGCGTCTTCGTAGTTGAACCGCTCTTCGGCATAAAACACCCCAAAAGGTCGGGGCAATGCTCCTACATGGCGCGGATCGTCAAAAAATTGGGTCAGCAACCCGGCCTTCACCCGGTCGGTTTCATCGTGCACCCACAAGTCGTCGGTGCTATGCCCTTCCCCCAGCTCCACCACTACTGGTGTAAAGCCATCGAGCTTTACCCCCAGGTTAGCCTCATCGCCAAACACCAACGGTTGGCCATGCTCCAAGAAGAGGGTATTGCCTTTTTTACTGGTTTTCTCCGTAAATGGAAAAAAGGCTCCATCGTTAAACACATTGCAATTTTGATAAATCTCTAACAACGAAGTGCCTTTATGCTCATGCGTGCGTTTCAGTAGCTCACGCAAATGCTTCGGATCGCGATCCATGGCACGGGCAATAAAAGTACCGTTGGCTCCCATGGCCAGCGCCAGGGGGTTAAACGGGTGATCGATGGACCCCAGTGGCGTACTCTTGGTTACCTTCCCCTGCGGCGAAGTAGGTGAATATTGTCCCTTGGTTAATCCGTATATCTCGTTGTTGAACAACAACACATTCACATCAAAGTTTCGACGCAGCAGGTGAATAAAGTGGTTTCCACCAATCGACAGGCAATCGCCATCGCCCGTAATCATCCACACGCTTAGCTCGTTGCGCACCGCTTTAAGCCCACTAACAATGGCTGGGGCACGACCATGAATGCTGTGCATGCCATAAGTATTCATGTAATAAGGAAACCTCGACGAGCAGCCAATGCCCGAAATGAATACAATGTCTTCCCTTCGCAACCCTGTTTCGGGCAAGATGCTTTGCACCTGCTTTAAAATGGAGTAATCGCCACAACCGGGACACCAACGTACGTCCTGGTCGGTAGCAAAATCTTTTCCTGTTAAGTTTACCTCAGCCATTATAACAATGCTTTTACGCGGTTCTTAATTTCTTCCGCCATAAATGGCAGTCCTTTTACTTTCGAAAACCCAATGGCATCCACCAAAAACTCATCGCGGATTACCTTTATCAATTGTCCGTTGTTGATTTCAGGAATCAACACCTTATCATATCGTTGTAATAACTCGCCCAGGTTGGCCGGAAATGGATGCAGGTAGCGCAAATGGGCATGCGCCACCTCAACGTCTTCTTCCAGCAAGTCGCGCACTGCTGTTTTTATGGCACCATAGGTAGAACCCCATCCTAAAATAAGCAATTGCCCCTGCTCAGGACCATTGTCAATGGCTTGTGCAGGAATAAAATTCGCTATTTTATTCACCTTGGCTTCCCGCAACTGCACCATCTTTTCATGGTTTTCGGGGTTGTACGATACGTTGCCGGTCAAGTCTTCTTTTTCCAGTCCTCCAATGCGGTGTTGCAATCCTGTGGTACCTGGCACCGCCCATTGGCGCACCAACTTCTCATTGCGCGCATAGGGTAAAAAAGGAGCATCTTCCTCGTCCCTGGGCTTAGCCAATGGCGCAGTAATCGTATTCAAGCTCGACGCTTTCGGGAACAACCATGGCTCCGAGCCATTGGCAATGTAACCGTCGGATAAAAAGAATACAGGCGTCATGTGCTCTACTGCTATGCGAGTAGCTTCAAACACGGCATCAAAACAATCGGAAGGCGATTTTGCCGCCACAATGGGCATGGGGGCTTCGCCATTACGACCGTACAAGGCTTGCAACAAATCGCTTTGCTCGGTTTTGGTAGGCAAGCCAGTAGAAGGGCCACCCCGCTGTACATTCACCACCACCAACGGCAGTTCCATCATTACAGCCAACCCAATGGCTTCCCCTTTTAAGGCAATGCCCGGTCCCGAAGAAGCCGTAATGCCCAGCGCTCCACCAAACGATGCACCAATGGCCGAACACACCGCTGCAATCTCATCTTCAGCCTGGAAGGTTTTCACACCAAAGTTTTTGTGTTTCGACAATTCGTGCAAAATATCCGAAGCAGGAGTAATGGGGTAACTCCCGTAAAAAGGCTCCAGCCCCGACTTTTGTCCGGCAGCCACTAACCCCAGCGCAGTGGCCTGGTTGCCCATAATGTTGCGGTAAACACCTTTCTTCATCTTTGCCGGCTTCACCTCGTAACGCGTCGTAAACGTTTCGCTGGTATCGCCAAAATAAAAACCGGCCTTTAGTACTTTTATGTTGGCCTCCGCAATGTCGGATCGGCTTTTAAACTTATCGGTTAAAAACTGAATGGTATTGTCTAGCGAGCGATTGTACATCCAATAAATAAAGCCCAGCACAAACATGTTCTTCGAACGATCCTTTTCCTTGGTGCCCAATCCTGAGTCTACCAACGCTTCACGAGTCATCTTGGTCACGTCAATCTCAATGAGCTTGTACTTGCTCAACTCTGGGGCTTCTAACGGCTGTTCACCATCAGGGTATTTGGCCAGTTTTAAATTGCGTTTGTCAAAACCCGAAGTGTTGGCAATAATCGTTCCTCCAGTTTTTAATTGCCGCAAGTTGGCCTTAAGTGCGGCAGCATTCATCACCACCAACACATCACACTCGTCGCCCGGTGTATAAATTTCAATGCTACCAAAGTGCAACTGAAAACCCGACACCCCTGCCAGCGTTCCTTGTGGGGCTCTAATTTCGGCCGGAAAATTGGGAAAGGTACTTACATCGTTGCCATACAAAGCAGTAGTATCGGTAAACTGATTGCCCGTTAATTGTATGCCATCACCCGAATCACCTGCAAACAAAATGGTGACTTCCTTTTTGGTGTTGCCCACGTCCGTTGTTTTATCTGCTAACTCCAATTTAACTGTTTTAAGTAAGGTGTTTCTTTTCAAACAATTGTACTGTTTCAAAGTTCAATACTCGGTAAAAAAAAGAGGCTAACCACATGGGTTAACCTCTTTCCATTCACAATGTTATGTTAAAGATCAACCTACATGCCATACCATGTACATACAACAGTTCTTGCCTGCTGCGCCTTTTGCCATTCGTGTATTTTGACCTTGAAACTTCATAGTACACCACAAAGTTAGGGAGCATTGTGAAATAAAAAAACGATTGGTGATTCATTTTTGGGGTTTTATCGAAAAGCTAATGCAGAGTGCCGTAGGAGATGGCAGTGGGAGTAGGTAGTAGGTAGTAAGTAGTAGATAGTAGAAAAAGGAAGTGATGTTGCTGGGAGGAGTATAAGATGTGGTAAGGGCATGACAGGAGTTTTAGAGCGAAAAGTCTGCAGCATGTAGGCAGTGCCTGGTCCCGCTTTACGCTATATCTCCCTCCCCTTAGGCCCTTCTTCGGTCCGCAGGACTCCAAACTCCTTTCAGAGTGGGCAGACTTAGGGTAACGGAGGGAGGATGCCGCTTCAATCGGGGCTATATTGGGGCAGTGGCAAATTTATTTAGCGTTAGGGAAATCGACCCGTCCCAATGGCCACCGAGAATAAAAGAGAACGCTTCGCTATAGAAGTAATCATCCAGGCTCAGGGCAAACCCACTCGATTACTATATGGCATTTTTCGCTTCCACAAGCCCAACACTATAACACTACAATGGATATACGTTGCCATCCCTAACACGGTATCTCATTTGGCAGGTAAAAAAACTCTTCATGCATACTATATTAGTATTTCTAAACAGATTGTATAAATTTGTGAGATAACGTCCTGACCATGAGAAAATTCGTTTTTGCCCTATTGTTTATTGCCAGCACATTAATGGCTACTGCCGGTGGGTTTCAGGTAAACCTACAAGGGCAAAAACAAACCGGCATGGGACATACTGGCACTGGCCTGGCTCTTGGTCCTAGCAGCTTGTTCTTCAATCCCGGGGCATTTTCATTGGTCGATAGCAATGCAGTATACCTTGGCGCCAGTTTCATCATGGCCAACACCCTTTACCTCGAACCTTCGCCCGGCATATACACCACCGAAACCAAAAAAGGATTGGGCACGCCCTTCACCTTTTACAGTGCTTTTCGTTTAAAACCCGAAAACAAATGGAACATTGGCATTGGCGTATACACCCCGTTTGGCAGTGGTATTGCTTACGAAGATAATTGGTTGGGGCAAGCCGTACTGCGCGAAATGTCGTTGAAAACCATTTTCATTCAGCCCACATTCAGTTATCGGGTTAACGACAAATTGGGTGTTGGCATTGGTTATGTGTTTGGAACTGGATCGTTTTTGCTGCGCAAAGCAGTACCCGCACAAGATGCCAACGGCAACTTTGGTGAAGGCGAACTAAGCGGCAATGCTACCGGACATGGTTTTAACATCGGCGTACACTACCAGGCCACCGAAGCGCTGTCTGTTGGGGTAAGCTATCGTTCGGGCGTAAAAGTATCTACCGATGATGGCGAGGCCAACTTCACGGTAGCATCATCGCTGACAGAATTCTTCCCCTCTACTTCTTTTTCTACCGAAATTGCATTGCCTAAGGTGGTCAACTTCGGACTGGGCTACCAATTGAACGAAAAAACATTGTTGGCGTTCGACCTTAACTACATTGGCTGGAGTTCGTACGACACCCTTTCCTTCGACTTTGCTCAAAATACTGATAAGCTCGACGACATTAACTCCCCACGCGAATACAACAACGTATTTATTTTTAGGTTGGGCGGGCAATACCAACTCAATGAAAAAGCTACCGTGCGCCTGGGGGCATACTACGACCTTACCCCGGTAGACGACCCTTACATTACCCCCGAAACACCCGATGCCAATAAGCTGGGCATTACTGCTGGAGCCAGCTACCGGTTTTCCAACAGCCTCAATGTAGACCTTTCTTTCTTGTACCTCGAAGGCGAAGAACGCACCGCCATCAACAGCGAAACGGAGTTTGGTGGCACCTGGAAAGCCAATGCCATTATTCCTGGCATTGGAGTGCAATACTCGTTTTAATACACTGCCAAACAATGTTTTAACCCAACTCGTTTAGGCCAAATAATTTTTGCCCTTCATTTGTTATGTACGCATAACATTATTATATTTGGTAGCAACGCAAAAATGCCATCGGCATTTGCTAACCATTGTAATGGTGCTAATTTTTAAACCAAAAAAAACTACTTCATGAAACACAATTACGCTCTCCTTCTTACCATCCTACTTACTTCTATTATTGGCTTTGAGGCCGCAGCACAATGTGTAGGCCCTCGCTACAAGCAAGCCATTTTTGCTAACAACACAGTACACTCCGACATTGTTTATGGCAACAACATCAACCTTCAAGGCAATCCCGAAGACTTGCTGTTAGACGTATACGAGCCAACAGGCGACACTGAAACCAACCGACCGTTGGTCATTGTAGCACACGGCGGAAGCTTTGTAGGTGGTAGCAAGACCGGAACCGATGTAGTACCCATTTGTAACGATTTGGCCAGTCATGGTTACGTAGTGGCCTCTATCGATTATCGCTTAGGCATGGCAGGTTTACCCATTCCAGGGCCTGACTCTGTGGCAGCTACCGAATCGGTAATGCGCGCCTATCACGATGGCAAAGCTGCCGTAAGGTACTTTAGAAAAGATGCTGCTGAAAATGGCAACACATACGATATCGACCCCAACAGAATCTACTTCTTAGGCGTATCGGCCGGGGGATTCATTGCTGTGCAAATTGCTTATTTAGATCAGGTAAGCGAAATTCCTTCATACATCGACACCACGCAAGCAGGCATGGGCGGTGGCTTAGAAGGCACCAGCGGCAACCCTGGCTATTCATCCGATGTGGCAGGTGTCATCAACATTTGTGGTGCATTAAAAGACACCTCGTGGATGCAACCGGGTGACGAACCTATTTTAAGTTTGCACGGCCCCAACGACGGTACGGTACCTTATGGCACCGACATCATTGTGCTGTTGGGCTTTTACCCATTGTTAGAAATTGATGGCAGTGCATCCATCCATGCCAGGGCAGAAAACATTGGCCTCGACCATTGTTTCGAAACATACGAGGGGCAAGACCACGTGCCGCATGTTGGCAACGCACAATACTACGACACTACCTTTGTATTTACCCGTAACTTTCTGGCGCATTTAGTGTGTAACGAACCCATGCAATGCAGCTACTCGTCGTTACCAGTAGCCATCGATGATGTGCAACCCGAATACAACCAGTTTGCTGTATTCCCCAACCCTGCCAGAGATCAGGTTACCCTGAATCTGGAAGACCTGAACTTAGAAGACTATACCTTAGAAGTATATGATGGCACAGGGCGCATGGTACGTCAGTTGCAAGGCCTCAACGACACCCGACTGGTGGTGGATCGGGAGACATTGGATGCCGGTATTTACCTCATTAACATTATTCACCAGAATAACCGTTATAGTTCCAGAGTTATTTTCGAATAAACTCGCCTAATTAACTAGCTCTAAAAGCCCCGACGCATTGTCAATACAATGGTCGGGGCTTTTGATGTTAAAACGATAATTTATAATACAGCACGGGCAGTAAAGTAGTGCTGGTTTGTCCTTCACCATATTTTACTTGCTTTACCATGGCTGGCGAAACAGAACCGTCGCTGTTTAAGTTTTCGGGTACATACACTTCGTCGTAATAATTTTGCTCTACCATTCTAAAAATGTCCAACTTTACCTCGTGCGATGCCTTTGGCTTTATCCATCGGTAATTCATGCTAAAATCAATGCCAATATAAGGAGGCAATTGCTGCGAATAGGCCCGCTGATAATCGCGTACCTCCTGATTCACCTCCACCGACTCATCCAACAACACAGGCACATAGGGGCTTCCTCCCGAAAAAGTACCGCGTACATTCACCCCAAAAAACTTTGTTTCTTTTAGTTTAAACTCTTTTCCACCCAACGCATTAACGATGTAAGAGTTGCTGTACTTTGTTTTCCGGTAAAAAGGCTCCATCAATTTGTATTCACTTTGAAACAATGAAGTGGTTAGCAAGAAATAATACGACTGGGCAAAAAGCTTCTCCAACGTTAACTCCAGCCCATAATTCAAGCCTTTGCCCTCATTTACCAGGGGAAGGGTAGTAAAGGATACCTCCTCATTGATGAGCGAGAAGTTAGACGAATCTGCTGCAATGGGCACATCAAACAAGTATTGTCCGTACAGCTCTGCAGTAAAGAACAATTGTTCACTCAATTGCTGTTTATACGACAACACATTTTGCCACGAACGGCTCATGGCCAGGTTCCGCGACGCTACCCCGTTGCTGGTAAACATCAAATACACCTCCGGACTCTCTACAGCACTGTGCATACCAGAAGCAAAAGCTAACACAGCTGTTTCTGAAGCCCGGTAATTGATGGCCAAACGCGGCTCTACTACATGTTGATTATTGAGGTTAGAAAAAGTATGGTGCACCCCTACCACCCACTCTATGTTATGCATTGCTGCATTGCGGTACGACACAAATGCCTGTCCTAAAAAATCGTTGTTGGTGCTGTTTACAATGGTTGCTGTGCTTTGGTCGGGGTATCCTTCAATTAATTTCGAGTGGAACGACCGAAAGGCAACCGTTGCTCCTGAATGGAGGGAACTGTTGTCGTTAAGGTAAGTGGTCAGCTCTGGCTGGTAGCGAACGGTGCTGTTGGTAAACCGCCCTTCACTTTGCAAGAAAATGGTAAAGTTATCGCGATTAATGTCGGAAGTACGCGGAGCGTTGTACACTACAGAGTAGTTCAGGTTGTTGGTAAGCACATGTTTGTTGCCCACTGGCACCACATGCTTTGCACCAAATACTCCTAAATTGTATCGGTTCAAATTTTCAGCTACAATTTCATCGTAGCCGTATACCGTATCCCCTACCTGGTTGAGGCTGTATTGCAACGAATCGGTTCGACGGAAAAAGTCTTCTTCCAACCAGGTGCCCAACCCTGCCATTCCGTAAAGTGTAAAGGTGCCATTGTTTCCGGTAGGCAGGTTTACCTTGTAGGTTAAATCCTGGTATTCGGGAGCCTGGTAAAACGCTCCCAATTGTTTCATCAGTCCCAGGGTAGAATAGCGGTAATTCATGTTATAGCTACCCTGCCCTTGCTTCAACGGTCCTTCCGAAGCCACCGAAAGTCCAATAAGGCTGGTTTCGATGCTGTGCTTGCGTTGCGTGGGGTTGCCATTCCTCAACGACAAATCGAACACCCCCGCCAATGCATTGCCAGTATGTGCCGGAAAAGCCCCCAGGTAAAAATTGGAGCGCCCAAGGTTGTTGCCATTTAATATATTGAGCAATCCTCCACTACTGCCATACACCCCAAAATGATTGGGGTTTGGAATTTCCAACCCTTCCAGCTTCCACTGCAAGTATTTGGCCGAATTGCCTCGAACAATCAGGTCGTTGTTATCGCCACGCCCACTGTTTACCCCCGAATACGACAGCGCCATGCGCGACGGATCGCCCAAACTACCGGCAAAACGTTTCGTTTCTTCCATCGAAATGCTTCTGGCACTTACCATGGCCAGTGGGTCGGTAGTGGCTACCGGGTTGCTATAGGCAGTCACCTCTGCCTCCTCCAATAATTGTGATGCAGGTTTCAAAAAAATGGTCACAAAACTTCCCTTTCGATCGTAAACCGATACATCATTAATGACTTGCTCTTCATACCCCACATAGCTAATTTGCAAAGCATGTATTCCAAAGGGCACTGCTGCCATTTCAAAACACCCATTGGTATCAGTAATGGCTCCCTTAAACTCAGTAGTTCCCAACAATACCACATTTGCCCCAATCAGCGTTTTTTGAGTCGCCACATCTTTTACCTGTCCTTTAATGAGTCCGGTAGATTGAGCCAGAAGTAGCTGAGGAACGAAAGTCAATAGAATTGCAAGAAGAGCAACCCTTCGATACCATGCCAATAGTTTCATGCGCTAAACCAGTTTTGCTTCAATAACTAATTATTGAACGTTTTGTTGTTTTAACATCTGGCTGCAGGAATAGTTGTTCAAAGATAGCTGATTTAAGGCAAATCACCTGATCATGGCGTTGTTGTATATCTACCCAAATGGTTGTTGGTCTACTATTCAAAATAATCCCCTGTATTAATACTTGCATTACTACCTAAGAATTGCTATCTTAAACCTTAACGGCTTACTTTATCCATCCTTCACTAAACAATGTAAGTCATGCGTAACGTTTTACTCTTCCCTTTATCCATTCTATTTTTTATTACTCAAGTTAATGCTCAGAATTGGGCACAAACGCAAAAAATTGTTGCTTCTGATCGAGAAGTAGGAGATAACTTTGGTGGTAGCGTTAGCATCAATGGTCATTATGCCTTAGTAGGAGCTTATTATGAAGATGAAAATACTGTAGGAACAGACAGTATGGAAAGTGCTGGTTCAGTATACATTTACGAAAAAAGTGCAGGCTCATGGAATGAGGTTCAAAAAATTGTAGCATCAGATCGAGCTCTTGAAGACCATTTTGGATACGACGTAGATCACGATGGCAATTATGCTATTGTAGGAGCATATAAAGAAAGCGATGACACAACAATGTTTGAAGCTGGTGCAGCTTATGTTTTTGAACGAGATACCATCTTAAATGAATGGATAGAAGTACAAAAATTAACCGCCTCAGATCGGGAAGAGGGGAATTGGTTTGGTTTTTCTGTTTCACTCAGTGGGAATTACGCTGTTGTAGGGGCATATAACGAACATGACAACGAGGCTGGATTGGATTCTTTACACGAAGCTGGTGCTGCCTACATCTACGAACGAAATGGTAATGGAACCTGGGTTGAAGTGCAAAAAATTGTGGGTTCTGATCGACAAAAACAAGATTTCTTTGGCTACGATGTAGCCATCGAGGGTGATAAAATTATTGTTGGTGCCTGGTCGCAAGATTTAGATGCACAAGGGAATAATCCGGTACTCCATGCTGGAGCTGTATATTTCTTTAAAAGAGACTCTGTATTGGGTACCTGGAACGAAACACAAAAAATCGTTGCCTCCGATAGAATTAATGATAGTGGTGGACTGGGTAATGCTGTTTCCTTATCTGGAAGTTACCTTGTTGCAGGTGCATCAAACGGAGACTACGATGCTTTAGGGAATAATTTTATTAATGGAGCTGGAGCTGCCTATGTTTTCGAATACAATGGAAGCTTATGGATTGAAATACAAAAAGTAGTGGCATGGGATCGAGCTTATTTTGACGTGTTCGGTTTTGACGTAAGCATTAGCGACAATCATTTTATTGTTGGTGCCATTCAAGAAAATGAAGATGAGTTTGGAGGAAATACGCTAACGGGAGCGGGCTCAGCCTACTTATTTAAACGAGATGGAAACGGGACATGGAATCTTACTCGCAAGATTGTTCCTTCAGACAGGGAGTTTGGCGACCGTTTTGGACATGTCTCTATTGACAACCACACTATACTGATAGGTGCTGAAACTGAACGTGAAGATGAATTTGGAGGAAATACATTATGGTATGCTGGGTCAGCTTACTTGTTTGAAGGTGAGCCATTAAGCATACATGAAAATGAAGCCAAAACTTACCTACAAATATATCCTAACCCTACCAGCAATGAAGCCACCATTAATTTAGAAGGGGTAAGTTCAGATGATCATATATTAAAAGTAGAAATATACGATAACATGGGGCGTATGATAAAAAACATTCCTCACCTTAACAGTTCTTACTTTGTATTAAAACGTGAAACACTAAATGCTGGCATTTATTTAGTGAACGTTATTGGCAAACACCACCGCTATAGTAGCCGTATTGTTTTCGAATAAGCTGGCCACTTAAACGGTTAAGAAAAGCCTAAGCGGGAGAATTGTTTGTCAACTATCCTTACACTGCCTTTAATTACATTGTCTTCCCGATCGAGGTAATTGCTTTCCTAAATAATGTGTTTATGCCCTCGAACAGCCACACCAATGTTTATCTAAACTGGCGATATCGCATAAAAAAACCGGCAGGTTTAAACCTGCCGGGATAGCTTTTATTCAATGTCTTTTGCCTAAGCAACAAGCAAGAGGGCAATGATCAATCGTGTGTATGCCCCACTTCGCAACCACAACGAGGCACTTCAAAGCTGTTGGTGCTTTCGTGCCATGGGAAAGAGGCATTGTACTTGTTGTTTTCCCAATAAAAGGCGGTGCGCTTATTGTCGTAGTTGCCCACTTCATTCATGGTAGCAGCATCATACAACCGTCCGTTAATCATAGTAAACTCAACAAACTCTGTATTGTAAATGTCTTCCAACGGATTTTTTTCCAACACAATTAAATCGGCCAACTTCCCTTTTTCGAGCGAGCCAATGTCGTGATCCATACCAATGTACTCAGCCCCATTCATGGTGGCCGCCCTTAACGATTCCATGTTGGTCATGCCCCCCTGCGAGAGCATCCAAAGTTCCCAGTGGGCACCCAGCCCTTGTAACTGGCCATGTGCACCAAGGTTCACTTTTACGCCACCATCGCTCAACTTCTTACACGATTGCGACACCAAAATGTGGCCGTTATCGTATTCCTCGTCGGGAATCATGGTGCGGTGGCGCGAGCGGGCATCCACTACTGCACGGGGAGTAAACGATAATAAACGTTCTTTTTCCCACACATTGGTTTTTTGGTACCAGTAGTATTCGCCATTTACCCCACCATAGTTTACAATAAGGGTTGGCGTATACCCTGTTTTGCTGGCGCCCCACAATTGTACCACATCATCGTATGCCGGAGCTACAGGAATGTTATGTTCTACACCGGTGTGGCCATCCAACACCATCGACATGTTGTGGTAAAAGAACGAGCCGCCTTCAGGGTATACCATAATGCCCAATTCACGAGCTGCTTGAATCACCTGCTGGCGTTGTTCTCGTCGTGGCTGGTTATAACTTTTCACCGAGAAGGCACCAAAGGCCTTGGTTCTTCTAATGGCCGAACGGGCATCGTCAAGGCTATTGATGACTGCTTTAAAATCACCATCAGCACCATACAAAATAGTTCCCGTAGAATAAATACGAGGCCCTACCATTTTTCCTGCTTTCACCAATTCCGACTGTGCAAATACCATTTCGGTGGTGGCTGAAGGATCGTGCGTAGTAGTTACTCCATACGCCAGGTTGGCATAATAAGGCCAATGTTTTTGTGGATTCATGCCATTTCTAAAATGGCCTACGTGCGCGTGTACATCAATCAATCCGGGCATAATGGTTTTGCCACTCATGTCGATGATTTTAGCTCCTTTAGGGTAGCCCACTTCTTTGCCTACATCAAAAATACGGTTGTTTTGAATCACCACCATGCCGTTTTCAATTACTTCGTTGTTGGCATTCATGGTAATGATGCGCGCATTCTTCAACACCAATACCCCTTCAGGCTTATCGCTATTAACGGTTAACCCTACCTTAATGCCTACCGTATCGATGGAAGGAATAGAATCGGGCGCTCCTTCTAAAAAGGCAAAGCGATCTTTTAATGCATTGGTGAAATATTCTTCTCCTAATGTCCAGTGTAGTTTTTTACTATCGCCCGACCAATGCAAGTTAATTCCTGCGTCGCGTGCCACTTGCGATACCGGCACCGCCTTGGTGCTGGAAGTAAGGTTCAACGATTTGCCCGTACGAGGCATCGCAGCAATGTATACTTTGTGCAATTCTCTAAAGGCCACCCAGTTGTTATCGGGGCTGGGCACAAACTCATTGGCATACTTGGAGGTGCAATGTGTTTTTTCTTCTTTTCCATCGAGGTTCACGCTCTTGTACGCTTTTACATATTCGCCACCAACACTGGCTCCCGACTGAAAGTAAATGCGCTTACCATCACTGCTAAAACGAGGCTTGTCTCCTCCTTCTTTTACTAACCTGGGGCCATTGACCTCCATCATACCCGGACTTGGAATCGACATGGTATAGATGCCTGGCTTTTTGCTAAAGGTATACCCCATGTGATTGTTGCCTCCTGTTTTGCGGTATACAATTGTCATTCCATGAGGCGCATAAGAAGGGTTGCGGTAAATGCCTTTTTCCGTAGTGAGTTGAGTGCTTTTCTTCGTTTTTAAATCCAATTCCATGATGGCTCCCATTTCCACATCATCCCAGGTCACGTAAACGATCTTTTTCCCATTTTTAGAAAACGAAGGTTCGAATTCAAATGCTTTGGCATCGGTCAGTCGTTTAGGCGTACCGTTGGGCAACTTTTTGGCCCATAGATGCCCTACCGCACTAAACACCAACACTTTGCCATCAGGCGAAGTTACCGCATGGCGAATCACCTTGGCGGTAAACTGATCGGGCGCCACCTCTTGCTTGAACTTAATGGCCTCCAAAATGGTGTGTGTAGCAGTAGCCTTAAAAGGGATCACTGACGAAGTAGCGGAATTGATGTTCACCTTATTAATTTTTCCTCCCCCCCAAACAATGATATGCTCGTTATCGGGCAGCCAGTTAAAACCGGTGTAGGCACCAAAAATGGCCCAGGCCTCTTGTTGGTCTTTACTTAAACCATCAAATACCGGCCATTCTTCTCCGGTGGCAAGGTTGTGCACGTACAACACACTTTTTGCCCGTACCCTGCGTACAAATGCCAACAACTTCCCATCCCTCGATAACTGCGGGCGCACCGCACCGCCAGGACCAGAAATGATGGTTTCCACCTTATTCTTTTCCATGTCGTACCTGCGAATCACATAGATTTGGCTGTTGGGGTCTTTGTTGTACTGAAAGTAACCGCCCGGATACATGTCTTCGCTATAATACAGGTAACGGCCATCGGGCGAAACGCAAGGTTCGTTCACATCTTGCTGCGAATTTTTCTTCCTGGTAAGCTGTATGCCCGATCCTCCCGAGGTGTGATACATCCACATTTCGCCAGCCCCCAACGAACGGGTAGAGGTAAAATGTTTTCTGGCAATAAGGTATTGCCCATCGGCCGACCAAACGGCATTGTTGAGCAATCGAAAACTTTCTTTGGTAATTTGTTTGGCCTCAGAACCATCGGCATTCATCGTCCAAATGTTATCTCCCCCTCCGGCATCGCTGGTAAAAGAAAGCTGTTTGCCATCAGGACTAAAACGGGGCTGCACTTCATAAGCATGACCACCTCGCAATAATTTGGCCGTACCACCAGCCACAGGCATCGAATAAATATCGCCCAACAAGTCAAACACAATGGTTTTACCATCGGGGCTCACATCAAGGTTCATCCACGTGCCTTCTTCTACTGTAATCTCTACCGTGTTAGAAGCACCAGGAGGGTTGGATACATCCCATTCTTTATCCTTTTTCTGGGCATATGCTGAAACAACACTTAAAGCAGCAATACTTAACAAAATTGTTCTGATCATTGTTCTTACATTTAGCGGTTCATCACGCCAAAGCTGACGGATGGCAAATGTAATAAAATGCAAGGAATTAGGCGATTACAGCTTCCTTCACCCTTTGAGGGCATCATTCTTCGTTAAATTCATGAACCTCAAGCGCCAATGTCTCTTGCCCAGGCTGTAGTTCTTGTTGCAGGTAATAGCGATGAAAAAAACCATTGAGCACTACATTTTTTGTCTGGGATATTACTGAATGAAATGCTTGATATGCCTGGCCATGGTTTGGTTACGCAAATGCCAAAACTCTGTTGCACGCTGGTAACACTAGCTAGCACTAAAAGTCAAAATTAACAAAATGGTAACATTGGCACGGCAAAAATAGCAGCATTCATAATGAACAATTTGTAATTTTGCACCCAAATTTTGAAGGATGGCTGAAAAAGGAAAACTATCGGAAGTAGCAGGTGTTTTTTTTAAGTTAGGCTGTATTGCCTTCGGAGGCCCGGCAGCACATGTTGCCATGATGGAAGAGGAAGTGGTGAATAAAAGGAAATGGATGGATCGCCAACATTTTCTTGATCTTATGGGAGCCACCAACCTCATTCCCGGCCCCAACTCTACCGAAATGACCATGCATTGCGGGCACGAACGAGCCGGAATACCTGGCCTTTTTGTGGCCGGTGCCTGCTTTATTTTCCCAGCAGTGGTTATTACAGGAATTTTGGCCTGGCTTTATGCCGAATACGGCCAATTGCCTGCTGTTGAGCCCATTGTTTTTGGCATTAAACCCGCTGTACTGGCCATCATCGCTGCTGCAGTGATTAAGCTGGGAAAAAAAGCGCTAAAGAATTGGGAGTTGGGCGTATTAGGAGCCATGGTATTAACCGCTGCTATCCTGGGCATCAATGAAATTTTAGCATTGCTTTCGGCAGGTATTTTAGGAGCTGTTTACTTTTACTCCAAACACAAAGTAAGTGGTAGCACCAAAGCGCTGGTACCGCTATTCTTCTTACAAGCATCCACCACCACCATCGCCAAGATTACCTCGCTCAAGGTATTTTGGACCTTTTTAAAGGTAGGTGCCGTGTTGTACGGAAGTGGATATGTATTGTTTGCCTACCTCGACGCTGAGTTAGTAGGCAACGGTTGGCTTACCCGGCAGCAGTTAATCGACGCAGTAGCCATGGGACAATTCACTCCCGGGCCAGTATTGTCTACCGCTACCTTTATTGGGTATCAGATAACAGGATTTTGGGGTGCTGTAGCTGCTACCGCTGGTATTTTCTTGCCCTCTTTCTTATTTGTTTTAATCCTCAACCCCCTGGTGCCTAAAATGAGAAAGTCGAAACCCCTCGGTTTCTTTCTCGACTCAGTAAACGTAGCTGCTGTGGCCGTAATGGTAGCCGTGTTGTTTGAGATGAGTAAAGATACCCTTACCGACTGGCGAGGAATTGTAATTGCCGTCATTAGTGTAGGACTGACCTTCGGACTGAAAAAAGTTAATGCGATGTGGACTGTATTGGGTGGAGCCTTGCTCGGGTACTTACTCCACTTGATTTAGGAGCTAAGGGAAAATCACCCCGTCGCAATCAAAGCAATTGGTAGTGGGAATAGAAGCGCCATACGTTGCATTGATGGCTTTAATGAATTCGTTGGCCAGTTGTGCATAGCCTTTTTGATTGGGATGATAACCATCCAGCCCATAGAAACCACCGCTCACAAATTCAGCATCAAAATCTACTCCGTTCCAAAGCACGCCATCTACTACACCATCAAAATACGTGTTCATGTTTACCAACGCCAAGCCATATTGACTCGCTTTTTGTCGAATCACGTTATTGTATTCATTGATCATTTGCTCCACAAATGTCACCTCAGTGCTGTCCAACGAATACTGGTCAGGCACCGAAGAGAAAATCACTCCGAGGCCAAAACATTTCATCGAATCGATGGGAATGCTTAGGGTAATGATTTCATTCGAATACATCTGACGAAATCCGTTAGGCGCATTTGCATCAGCAATAATAAATGGATTCGCTCCTTCTACCCATTGGATGTGTTGATTGGCGCCACCAATATGATAAATATCGTTCAAAGAGTCGGCTTTCGATTGGGTAATGTCAGCGCCATTCCATGCTACTAATGTATAGTAGGGAAACGATCGAATGTTGGGAATGGTAGCGATGGCTCCTTTGGTATCGCCCCCTATTACTCCAGCAAGGATTTGATCCAGTCGATTGCTAAAATCACCCGATGATGGAATGGTTACTCCTACTCCGCCATTGCGAGCATAATTGAAAATTTCTTCCATGCCCAACCACACATTCACAAACGTAGGGCTTTGTGCCGCAGCATCGCCTGCAATGGTAGAAGTGCCCGGATTGGAAGCAAACCGATGGTAGTAGGGGTTGCCAGAAGTATTGTAGTCCAGTCCAAAATTAGGATCGAGCATGTTCGATGTGTTGGCAAAAGGCACTGCCATGTTATGGTAGTTGCTACCGCTTAATGGTTGTAGGTAAGCCGAAGCGTCGGCCACATTAAACTCGTCTTTTAATGGGGAGAGGCTTTCCACGCCTTCGCAGTCGACCTTGTAACCCAAATCGCTTTTCGAGATAAAATCGCTAACATAGGGCTTACTGTTGATGCCTAAACCGGAGTTGTTGGGCATTAATGGTTGATTCACCGAACCTCCACCTACATGCTGAAACTGACGGCTCAATAAGGCGGGCAACGATTTTTCCTGTCCATCTTTAAACAAAGCACCATCCTGGTAACCCGACATAAAGTTATCGCCCATGTATACCACCTTAGTAAAGTTGGCAGTGCCAGCATCGGGCTGTGGCGCTTCAATTTCGGGTTTACATCCCAACAATGTTGCTGCTGCAATCAGGTATATGGCAAAGTGTTTCATCTATTTTCCAAATGGTGTAGCCTCGCTGGGGTCGGGCATGTTAATGGCCTCTACCGCTACAATTTCGGGAGCCACCTTTTTTATGGCATCTTCCACCCCTGCTTTTAATGTCATTACGCTCATCGAGCACGAGCTGCACGAACCGTGTAACTCAACCTTCACCACATTGTCTTCGGTTACCTCAACCAGGGTAATGTCGCCCCCATCTTCTTCTAAAAATGGACGCAGTTGCTTCAATGCTCCTTCTATTTTTTCAGTCATTTGCATTTACTGCATTTTTACCACGGTGGTAGGCTCCATGTTCTTGTTTCTCCATTCAACCCGTTCTACCAGGGCATCTACCAATGTTTCAAATGCTTTAGAGGTAGGGGTATCGTCTTGCATCACTGCCGGTCGGCCTACATCACCCGACTCGCGAATGCTTTGCACCAATGGCACATCACCTAAAAAATGCACATCCAAATCTTCCGCCAGGTGTTTTGCCCCTTCCTTTCCAAAGATATAATATTTATTGTCAGGTAGTTCGGCTGGTGTAAAATACGACATGTTTTCTACAATGCCCAGCACCGGCACGTTAATGGATGGCAACTGAAACATGGTGACCCCTTTGCGCACATCGGCCAGCGCCACTTCCTGGGGCGTACTTACAATAATGGCTCCCGTTAATGGTATGGTTTGCACCAACGACAAATGGATGTCGCCCGTACCGGGAGGCAAGTCGATGAGCATGTAATCTAAATCGCCCCAATGGGTGTCTTTAAACATTTGCCCCAACGCTTTCGAGGCCATTGGCCCACGCCATACTACTGCCTGCGATAAGTCGGTAAAGAAACCAATGGATAATGTTTTCACGCCATAGTTTTCCAACGGTTTAATCAGGTTCTGTCCATCCACTTCAATGGTGGTTGGTTTTTCGGTAGTGAGGTCGAACATTGTTGGAATAGAAGGGCCATAAATGTCGGCATCTACCAACCCTACTTTGTATCCTTTTTTTGCCAGGCCGGCTGCCAGGTTGGCTGTAACGGTAGATTTGCCTACCCCACCTTTACCCGAAGCAACGGCAATAAGGTTTTTTACACCGGGCAATATTTTTCGCAATCCGGCATCTCTATCGGCAGGCAAGCCTACTACACTTACACTCACCTCCACCTCTTTGCCCAGCACACGCTGTACATTAAACACACAAGCCTCTTCCATGCGGCGCTTGCTATGCATGGCCGGGTTGCTCACCTTTACTTCAAACGACACTGTATTGTTGTTGATGGTAATGTCGCTCACCAGGTTAAGGGTAACCAGGTCTTTTTTAAGGTCGGGTTCAATAACATTGCCCAACGCTTCCAGTACTTTTTCTTTTGTGATTTCCATGGGTCGTATTACCCTACAAATTTAATGTTTTTCTGTTGTTTGACGGCATTAATGTTGGTGTTTTTGAGGGAAAGGGGAGGGAGCGTGAGAGTGATGAAGGATGTGAGAAAGAAAGTGAGAGGGAGGATGAGAATGGACTCCTGCCTTTGCAGGAGTATGGGAATAAGGAACGCAGAGGAGGTGTTAGGAGGATAAGGTGTCTTATCTATTAACGGGGAATTCATTTGCGAGGAGTTCCACCTTAGATGGGCGACGAAGCAGGCTCCCAAGGCGCCTTTGCTGCTGACAAAAGGGACGAAGAATGTGTGTCAAGCTTCTGGCTGTGCTGCCATGATGTGAGGGGCGCGAAGGGTTATTTTGCCCCGTTTAATGTGCGCCAGCACAACCACTCAATCAAACCCCAATTCTTCCATAGGGTCCCAGTAAATGGCGTTGAAATTCACAATTTTGTCGTCGCGTACTTCAATACCTTCCTTCTTCAACATCTCTTCCATGTGATGGGGGTCGGCAAAGTGATGTTTACCGGTAAGCACACCATTGCGGTTCACTACCCGGTGGGCAGGCACATATTCGTGGTGTGTATGGCAACTGTTCATGGCCCACCCTACCATACGCGAAGAACGTGCAGCACCCAGGTATTTGGCAATGGCACCATAGGAAGTAGCACGGCCTTCGGGAATGAGCTTCACCACCTCATACACGTGGTGAAAGAAGTCTTTGTTTTTTTCGCTGAGCTTTATCGAAGCCATCTTAGTTGATGTTGAATTTCAGGTATTTGATTTTAAACCCTTTGGCCGAAAACAAGGTTTCGTAATGGGTTTTAATGTTTAATATTTCCCGGGTATCTGCATCCAGGTCGTTGATCTTTTCACCATACAAATCGAAGGTATGCTCTAACAAGGGGTAGCTGTGTGCTTCAATTTGCTCCAATGTATACTCAAAGAAAAAGTCGCTATCGGTTTTGAGGTGCACCAAACCGCCTGGCTTTAAAAATTTTTGGTACCGCTCAATAAACATCGGGCCGGTCAACCGTTTTCGCGCACGGTTTTTTCTTGGCTGCGGATCGGGAAAGGTAATCCATATTTCATCTATCTCTCCCGGGGCAAAAAAAGAATCGATAAAATCGATGCGCGTGCGCAAAAAACCCACATTTTCAATCCCTTCTTCCTGTACCGTTTTGGCGCCACGCCACATGCGTGCGCCTTTAATATCTACCCCAATGTAGTTGTTATTCGGGTATTTTTTTCCCAATCCAACGCTATATTCTCCTTTGCCACACCCCAATTCTAAAATAATAGGATGGTTGTTCTTAAAAAACTGCTCGCGCCATTTCCCTTTCATCGGATGGCTCTTTCCCATAATATCTGCAAAAGGCACCTCGAGCACGTGGTCGAAGGTTTTCATTTCTGCAAAGTGCTCCAATTTTCTTTTTGCCATTGGTACGGTTTTGAACCACAAATTTAGTGGAAAACAGCAAAGGACGCTGTAATTTTATTCTACTAATTTCTCCTACCTTTAACCATTCTAGTGAAGGAAGAAAAACGCATATTAATTGCCCCTTTAGATTGGGGACTGGGTCATGCCACCCGGTGCATCCCTGTTATTCGTGCCTTGCAAACCAACGGAGCCACGGTGGTAATAGGTGCCGACAAAGCTCCTTTAACTTTGTTGCAACAGGAGTTTCCCGAAGTAGAGCGCATTGCACTTCCAGGCTATAACATCAGCTATCCAAAATCGGGCAATATGGCCTGGAAGATGGTGCTGGAAACCCCTAAAATACTTTCGCGCATTAAGCAAGAACATCAACAGCTTCAAACGCTGATCGACACCCACCGTATCGATGCTGTGATCTCCGACAACCGGTTTGGGCTGTGGAGCAACAAAGTGCCTTCCATCTTCATCACCCATCAAATTCACATTCAAGCACCCATAATGGCCGGGCAGTTGTACCGCATCAATCGCTCTTATATCGAAAAATTTAGTGAATGCTGGGTGCCTGATGCAGCTGGCGATAACAACCTCTCTGGCAATTTGTCGCACCACTCCAACCTCCCACCTAATGTACACTACATTGGCCCCTTATCGCGATTCGATGGCACAGCTGCCGAAACAACGCCGATATACGACCTGCTCCTGCTGCTCTCAGGGCCAGAGCCTCAACGCACTGTATTCGAACAATTGCTGCTCCAACAAGTGGCAAATTCAGGGCTAAAAGTGTTATTGGTGCGTGGACTTCCAGATGATGAAGCGCCAATAACACATAACAACGTTACTGTAAAGCATCACCTTCCCGCCAACGAATTACAGGCGGCCATACTGCAATCGAAACTAGTCGTATGCCGTCCGGGGTATTCTACACTAATGGATTTGGCCGCATTGGGAAAACCCGCATTGTTTGTTCCTACTCCCGGGCAAACCGAACAAGAATATTTGGCACAAATGCACATGGAACAAGGGCATTTTTATGCCGTGAAACAAAAAAAATTACACTTACTACAAGACATCAAACACGCTTTCTCTTACACAGGAATTCAATTGTCGTCTAATTTTGAACGCCTCAACAATCGGGTACAGCATTTAATGGCCACGCTGTAAAGGAGGGATGTTACCACAGCAACATTACTTGAATTTCTTGCTTAGGCTTCTTTTAACTTCCGCTGAATGATGGCTGCCAACGGCTGGTTTTCCACCTTGCTCTCTGCCCAGGAGATAAAATCGAAAAACTCCAACGCAATGCGTTCCGAAGGATCGGCTGCTACAATAGCCTGCAAGTCGTCGAGCAACACTTTAAAGGCATTTTTCAATGCCCTTCCGGTTGCCCCTTCAATCAGATGATTTTCAATAAACTCCAACAAACGTCGGTCGAATTGATTGAGGCTACGAATGCTATCCAATAACTTTACCGTTGAGCTATAAAGGTATTCCATCACATCTACATTGCCCGCTTCATAGTGTACAATTAAATGAATGATATGGCTGTAATAATGAATGTTCGACACCACCTCTCCCCTGTTTTTGCTGTAATCGGCAATGAGCCTGTTGAGCCAGGTAATGGCCTTTGAGTAATTGCCCGAGATAAAATAAATGAAGGTAATGTTGATGTAGAAAATATGCTTGTTGATGACGTTGATATTGTAGCGCTTCAACTCTTTTTCGATGTGCGGAATCAACTCCAACCCTTTTTGGTATTCGCCCAACTCGCAATAAATGCCCAACTCATAACAGGTAGTGGTGCTAAAAAATTCTTCTCGAAACTCGCTCCTATTGGCGAAAGTGCCATTCAGCCGCTTTAATGTAGAAGCATACTCGTCGTGTTCCTTGGTCAACACCTGCAACAACAGCACATTGTTGAGTGCCATGAAGTACTCGTTCAAAAACTCTTGCATGCGATGAGGCGATGCTTCAATGCGTGTTGCTACCTGCTTAAAATGTTCGAGGCTTTGCACATAATCGGGCTTACTGAAATAGTACAACGCTTTGAAATTCGACAGGTACAACTCTTCTTCTAGCGACAACTGCCGTTCGGGATCGTTGTAAAATGGTGAGTCAATCAACTTTTCGTAATGCGCCAACTCCGTATTGATTTGCGAGATCATACGATTTCGCGACATCAATAGAAAATTAAACACATGGTACTTATATTGAATCAGGTGGGTGTAATCGTTCAACAACTCCTGCTCTTCCTGGTACAGTTGCTTCAGTTCTGATTGCGATCGTTTGAGGTAGATGCCCTCCTCTTTTTGCAACACCGTTTCCCATTTAAGGATGCGCAATAAAATCAGTTTGTTTTCCTGTTGATGGGCAATCTTCTTCACTTTCCGAATGCGCTTCTTGCACTGATCAAACAAACGTTTTCCGTACAACACTTCTATCTCCGCCAGTTGATCGTACAGCTGTATTTCGGGCGAGCTGTTGGAATGAAAGTTGCGCAAACTTCGCAAAATCATGTTGTAAAGACGGTTTTGAGCAACCGATAGTTGCTTTACAAAATCTTCTCCCGTAAATTGTTGCCTGATTTTAGATTCATCGTACCCAGCTGCATTTTGTGATTGTTTTTCGAGGGCATCAAACAACCTAACAAGGTTTTTATTCGTCTTGTTAGTAGAAGAAGATACTTTGAAGTACCTTTTTTCAGATTTGCTTAGCGAGGCAACGAGGTCGTAAAGGGGGCTGTTCTTCACTGATAGAAATGAAATATTAAACCATTACACTACTCTAAAATTAAGCATTTTATGCCACAACATCGTCGTAGAAGTGTAAGAATGTGCTAAATCATTTTTTGGATACTTGAGCGATGGGCGTAATTTTAGGATGAACACAAGGCATTAACAACAACATAACCATGGGTAAACTTAATCAAGCTGCTTTGAGAAAGTTGATGATTTCAACCTTATTCCTTTCCATAGGCTCCGCGGCTATTTCACAAACCATTATCTGGTCGGACGACTTTGAAGCACCGGTACCAGATTGGACGCTAAACATATTAACCGGGCAAAACGATGCCAACGCCAACATTTGGGAAATCAATGATACCGAAGGTGGGGTAGCCCCTCCAGGTTGTGGTGTTGCTGCCAATGGTGATGCTACGCTACACGTTACGTGTACCGGTGGATTGTGCCTGGGTACAGGAGCCCTGTACAACGCTGGCGATAATGGCGGAGGGTTTAGTCCTGCCACTACCAATACCCGCGCTGCTTACAACCTTCCCATCAGCACTTTGGGTCAAACCAACCTTACCTTAAATTTCGATTGGATTGGTGTTGGAGAAACCGGGTTTGACTTTGCTTCGCTAGAATACAGTACCGACGGTGGAGGCACCTGGAACAACCTGAATGATTTTAGTGCAGGCGCTACTTGTGGTGGTGGCCAGGGCCAGTGGGCCAACTACAGTTTGAACCTACCCGTTGCTTGTGAAAATCAGGCCGACTTGCGGTTTGCTTTTCATTGGACCAACGACAACAACGGGTCGGGCACCGACCCTTCATTTGCAGTGAACGACATGGAGTTGACCGTACCGACTTTAGCCGGACCTACCGCTTCGTTTACTGCCAACAACACCACCATTTGTGAAAACGACTGTGTAACCTTTACCGACCAAAGTGTGGGCACCAACCTCAACAACTGGGACTGGGTATTTGATACCGGTGGCAGTGGCAATGCCACTTGTGTGGGTTGTGCCGGACCCACCGCTACCTTTAACGGACAAAACCCGCCACAGGTATGTTACAGTACTGCAGGCACCTATACGGTAATGCTTACCGTTACTGATGCCAATGGCACCGACGACACCACCATTGTGAATTACATCACGGTGAACACCTGCGGGCAACCCGTAGCCTCATTCACCGCCAACAATACCACCATTTGTGAAAACGACTGTGTGACCTTTACTGATCAAAGTACGGGGTCTAACCTCAACAACTGGGATTGGGTATTTGATACCGGTGGTAGTGGCAATGCCACTTGTGTAGGTTGTACCGGCCCTACCGCTACTTTTAACGGGCAAAACCCGCCACAGGTATGTTACAGCACCGCAGGAACCTATACGGTAATGCTTACCGTTACCGACGACAACGGTACCGACGACACCACCATTGTAAACTACATTACGGTCAATAACTGCGGGCAACCCGTAGCCTCGTTCACCGCCAACAACACTACCATTTGTGAAAACGACTGTGTGACCTTTACCGATCAAAGCACCGGGTCCAACATCAACAACTGGGATTGGGTGTTTGATACTGGAGGCAGTGGCAATGCTACCTGCACCGGGTGTACCGGTCCCACGGCCACCTTTAACGGACAAAATCCGCCACAGGTATGCTACAGTACAGCGGGCACCTATACGGTAATGCTTACCATTACCGACGACAATGGTACTGACGACACCACTATTGTGAACTACATTACGGTCAACAACTGCGGACAACCCGTAGCCTCATTCACCGCCAACAACACTACCATTTGTGAAAACGATTGTGTGACCTTTACCGATCAAAGTACCGGATCCAACATCAACAACTGGGATTGGGTGTTTGATACCGGAGGCAGCGGTAGTGCCACTTGTACTGGATGTACGGGGCCTACGGCTACATTTAACGGGCAAAACCCGCCACAAGTGTGCTACAGTACCGCAGGCACCTATACGGTAATGCTTACCATTACCGACGATAATGGTACCGACGACACCACTATTGTGAACTACATCACAGTAAACAGTTGTACCACCGGCCCTACTGCCAGTTTCTCGGTAGACAACGGTACCATTTGTGAAAACGGCTGTGTGAACTTTACCGACCTGAGTGTTGGTACCAACATTAACAATTGGGCATGGTCGTTTCCGGGAGGTACACCAGCCAGTTTTAACGGACAAACACCGCCCACCATTTGCTACCCGAACATTGGCACCTACGACGTGTTGCTCACGGTTTCTGATGCCAATGGCATTGATGACACTACCGTTACAGCCATGATCAACGTCATCGATTGTACGCCACCAACAGGCAGTTGGTTTGCCAGCGACACCTTGCTGTGCCCCGGTGATTGCATCGACTTTACCAGCAGCTACATCAATGCTACCAGCTATCAATGGACCTTTACTGGTGGTAACCCTTCATCGGATACCGTAGCCAACCCAACGAACATTTGTTTCGACAGTGAAGGCACCTACAACGTGCAACTCATTGTAAATGGCCCAGGGGGTGCCGACACCTCTACACAAACCATCGTAGTGCAGCCACAACCTGCTGTTGATGCCGGATTCATTCAGTTTGTAACCAGTGGAGTGCCGTTTACGGTAGAAGCATTTGGCACAGGTTCTGGTTCTTATTCGTGGACACCATCCGACAACTTAGACTGTCCTGACTGCCAATCTACAACTGGTGTGCTGGATAGCACTACCGTATTGTGGGTAACCTTTACCGACACGAACGGCTGTATGGCTTCCGACTCGGTAATTATAGATGTAGAATACATTGCCAACGTAGGGGTTCCCAACGCCTTTTCGCCCAATGGCGATGGGGTGAATGATGTGCTTTATGTAAAAGGAGCAGGCATTGCCAGCATGAACTTTATCATCTACAACCGCTATGGCCAGCAAGTGTTTCAGTCGCAAAAACAAAGCGATGGATGGGATGGCACCCACAAAGGGAAGCAACTAAACCCCGGGGTATTCGTGTACTACCTCGATGTAAAGTTCAGGACCATCAATGGAGATCGAGCACCGAATAAAACACTAAAAGGCAACATTACACTCATTAAATAGCGCTACAACTACTCGTAACTATGAAAAGGATAAGCATACTCTTAGGACTGATCGGCTGCTTGTATTTGACCTCAAGCGCGCAACAAGACATTCATTTTTCGCACTTCTTTGCTTCGCCCATTAACCTTAACCCTGCAACTGCCGGGCAATTTAATGGCGACATAAGAATGTTTAACAACTACCGCAACCAGTGGAATACTGTGGCTTCACCATACGTTACGCTTTCATCGTCGGTAGACATGCCAGTATACCGCAATAATGGCAACTTCCTGGCATTGGGATTAAACTTGTTTTCCGATCAAACAGGTGATGCACAAGTCAACACCTTTCAATATACCATGGCATTGGCTTACAGCCTGGATCTGAATGGCGACGGCACCCATTATTTTTCGTTAGGCTTACAAGGAGGACAGTTCAGAAGAAAAATTAACCTGAGCACCTTGTATTTCGACAACCAGTGGGTAGGCGTTGGCTTTGACAAAAGCATTGATAACCTGGAAGACCTGCCTTTTGACCGCATTACCGCCATAGAGGTGGGTGCAGGCCTGCATTGGTTTTATGCCCCAACCGATTTAACTGAAATTTGGTTGGGGGCTTCAGGGCAACACCTTACCGAACCAGATATTTCTTTCAACTCTGGCGATGAGAAACTGATGCGGAAAATTTCGGTGCACGGTGGTGCCGATATCGATTTTGCTAATAGCAATGTGGCCATCATCCCTAACTTCATTTATGTCACCCAGGGCCCTAACCAGATAATTAATGTGGGGAGTGACGTGCGCTTTGTACTGGTAGACCGTTCGGAACTGTTGAAATTTCGCGATGAATTTTCGTGGAACCTCGGCATTTACAACCGGTTTGGTGATGCTTTCTTTGCAACCACCAGGTTCTCCTATTCAAACTTTGCCCTTGGAGTGAGTTACGACTTTAATACTTCTGACTTGAAAACAGCCTCCGGAGGAAAAGGAGGCATGGAGTTCTTACTCTCCTACTTCGGATCTTTTAACGGTGGAGGCAAGCGCAACGCACGTTTCCTATAATCGACTTTCACACCCCCCTATACAGCAAAAGCCACCCCGATCGTTATCGGGGTGGCTTTTGAAAACTCTCTACTATTTTGTGAAATTATTAACCAATAATACTAGTAATTAACCCTTTACTGTATCTGATAACAAGGAATATCAGCGTACTTGATCAACGATTTCATTAGGAAGAAATAAAAAAAGGAATTGCTTATTTATCATTTTTGTATGAACGGCAAAAATTAATGATGGATGGAAAATAAGCTTGATGGTAGCGAATCTATAGTATGCAGGCCGAATAAACTAATCGCTTTTCTTATCTGATTTTTGAGATTTTTCGAGGGTAAAAGAGAAGGTAGAACCCACCCCTTCACCACTGCGCACGCTAATGGTTTGTCCATGCGCTTCGATGATGTGTTTCACAATGGCCAGTCCCAAACCAGTTCCTCCTTCGTGGCGAGCCCTGCTTTTATCCACCCGGTAAAACCGTTCGAATAAGTGGGGCAAATGTTTTTCGGCAATGCCCAGTCCGTCGTCGGCCACTTCTATTAAGATGTTTTGATCGAGGTCGTAAAAGCGAATTTGAATGTTGCCATCTTCCTTTCCATAATTGATGGCATTTACCATAAGATTGGTCAACACCTGCGCTATTCTTCCAGCATCGGCCTTTACCCAGATGGGCTTTTCATAAGCTTCTTTAAACCCCACTGCTATTTTCCTCTTCCTGGCCTTGAGTTCTAACGACTCCATAACCTCTGCTGCTAATTCCACCAGGTTGGTGCGCTCCAGCTCTATTTCCATTTGCTTCGACTCGTAGCGGGTAATGGTATCTAAATCTTCAATGATTCGAGTCATACGATCTACCCCTTTGGCTGCACGCATCAAAAAATCGCGTTGAATCTCCGGGTCATCGTCCATGGCTCCTTCCAACAATGTAAGGATATAGCCCTGAATGCTAAATACAGGTGTTTTTAACTCGTGTGCCACATTACCAATGAAGCGACGTCGAAACTCTTCCAGTTCTTTCAACTGCTTGATCTCGGCCTTGCTATCTTTTGCCCAGGAAAGCACCTCACTATTAACATCGAGCAATACATCGTCGTTCATGTTGAACTCGATATCAGCGCCTTTACTTACTTTAAGGCTGTGGATGGTTTTATAGATGAGTTTTACTTTCCGGTAAATGAATCGCTCGATGAGGAATAACAGCAAAAAGTAGGTGCCCGCAAAAAGAAGCACAGGTGCCACTGCCAGCCACCACCAGGCCAAGCCAGAAACGATGGCCATAATGGCTATGACTAAAGCAGTAAGTAGGCTTATGATCAATGCGCCCGCAAGCGCCACCTCCCGGGGGGTGTTTAGCTTCATTAATGTTCGAATTTATACCCTACCCCTTTAACGGTTTTGATGTGGTTATCTCCAATTTTTTCACGCAGTTTTCGAATATGAACATCAATGGTACGGTCGCCAACAATGACATCGTTGCCCCAAATTTCACCCAGGATAACCTCGCGGGTAAACACCTTGCCAGGCTTAGACACCAGGAGGGCCAACAATTCGAACTCCTTTTTGGGAAGAGCCAATTCAATGCCATCTTTTACTACCACATATTTTTCACGATCAATGCTCAATCCCGCTACTTCTTGTGTAGGTGGAGCATCGCTAATAATAGCCGGTCGGCGAAGCAATGCCTTTACCCTACTTACCAGCACCCGGGGTTTAATGGGCTTGGCAATGTAATCGTCGGCACCTGCATCAAATCCTGCAATTTGCGAGTAATCTTCGGCACGGGCAGTTAAAAAGGCAATGATAGTATTTTTCAACACCTCTTTTTCACGCAATTCCATGCATGTTTCTATGCCATCCATTTCAGGCATCATCACATCCAACAAAATAAGATGCGGTTTTGTTGCCTCCGCTTTCACCAGCGCCTCTTTCCCATTCTCCGCAGTAGTTACCTGATACCCTTCTTTTTCCAAATTGTAACGTATCAATTCGAGCAAGTCGGGTTCATCGTCTACCAATAATATCCTGTTCTTTTCACCTGACATAAACAATCATTTTAAGTTTAGGTAACAAAGTTACCAGATCAAAACACCGCCAATATTAAATGAATGTTAAGACTAAATTACGAATATATTTTGTTTGCATCATTTCCTTACTGGTTAACATTTATTTAACACTGATTTAACCATAAAATTAAACCCTACCAATTCCTTTGCGGCAAGAAATTTTCAACGAAAACCATGAAAACAAAATTCTTCATTACCATTGGCGCGCTTTTTTTAAGCGGCTTAGCATTAGGGCAAAAGGGCACGGTAAAAGGTACCGTTTACGAGATGATGGATGGCAAAAAAGTGCCTGTTCCTTTTGCCAACGTTATTGAACTGGGCACCACCAATGGAGTGGCTACCGATATTAATGGCAACTACAACTTTGATTTAACTACAGGAAACAAAAAAGTAATATTCAGTGCCATTGGTTACCACGTAGACACCATTTCAGTGCAAATAAAAGCTGGCGAAACCGTTGCCCTCAACAACGAGGTGAAAACCAAAGCCATTGTATTGGACGGTGGTGTGGAGATTGTGGCCAAACAAGACAAAGAAAAAGACGAGATGCAGCTTACCGAGCGGAAAGAAGCAGAAGGCATCCAAACCAACATCAGTAAAGAAGCCATGACCAAGGCCGGTGCATCGGATGTGGCCACAGGCATTACCAAAGTGGCTGGTTTATCGGTAGTAGGCTCTAAATATGTATTTGTTCGTGGAATGGGCGATCGATACAATGCTGCCTACCTCAATGGCATGCCCATTGCATCGCCCGACCCCGACAACAAAGTAATTCCGATGAACATCTTCCCTACCTCAGTAGTAAGAAGCCTCTCGGTAAACAAAGCATTTACTCCTAACCTTTATGGCGATTTTGCCGGTGGAGCCATCAACATCCAAACCAAAGATTATCCCGATGAGCCTACATTAATGGTAAACCTTGGCACGGGCATGAATACCCAAAGTACTTTTAAAGATTTTCGCACCTATAACGGGGGTAAAAGCGATTACTGGGGCATTGATGATGGCACCAGGGATATGCCCAACGATATTGCAGCAGCAGACGACTACAACTCGTCGGATGCAGAAGGAGCCAACAGCAAATTTGCACAAAACATGAATGCCGTCACAAAGAAAGCTCCTGTAAACACCAGCTTTTCAATTTATGGCGGCAACTACTATCAACTGGGCAACAACAAAGAGGAAAGTCAAATGGGTATTGGTGTGTTGGGATTGGTATCGCACAATGCCAGCTCGTACTATCAAAACGGCAAAATCAGAACACTCAACTTGCAAAATGTGGCTCAGCTGGATTACGACTTTGAAACGTATGGCTTTGCCACCCGAAGTTCGGCACTGGCTAATATTTTGTTCGATCTGAATGACCGTCATAGCATTACCTACAACATGTTGTACGTTAACCTTTCGAGCGACGAAACACGCGATACCTGGGGCTCGCATTTCGATTACAACCGCAACCTATTTAGCCGCAGGTATACCTATAGAGAAAATAACCTAATGGTGCACCAACTGTTGGGCAAACACTCGTTGCTTAGCAACAACCGGTTAACGGTTAACTGGGGAGCTGTTAGAAGCATTGCCAACAGCAAAGAACCAGATCGTCGCCAGTTGGTATACCTTTACAACGAAGATGCTGCTACTGACTACTCTTTTAACCACGTTGACCGCTTAGACAACCACCGCTTCTTCAGTGCCCTGGAAGAATACGAATGGGCCTTTAAAGCAGAAGCTACCTACGCCTTAAAATTTAAGGAAGAAGATGAAGAAACGGCCAGGCCACAATCTATTTGGAACGTTACATTGGGCTACAACATGCGGTTGAAGGAGCGCTTGTTCGATTACCGTCAGTTTGTATATGTGCTCAACGGATTCAACAATGTGAACCTTTACCAGGGAGGCCCCATCGACATCAATAACCCCGACGGTGCACTGAACGATGAAAACCTGGCAGCAGGCGTATATGAAATTGATGAAGCATTGAATCCCGCCTCCTCGTACTGGGCCGATCAAGACATCACTGCCTACTACCTGGGCACCGATGCTTACATCACCCCAAAACTACACGTTACTGTAGGCGCTCGATACGAAGATGGCTATCAGCCCATTGTATTTAAAGATCAAACACAACCCCGTTTCACCATCAAGCAAATTGTACTGTCGCAAGATGTATTGCCCAGCTTATCGATGAAGTATGAAGTGAAAGAAAACAATTTCATCCGACTGTCGGGAAGCAAAACCATTTCACGCCCTGGGTTCAAAGAAATTGCTCCGTTTGAATATACCGAAGTATTTGCAGGCATGAAATCGAGAGGTAACCCCTTCTTAATTAACGGTAGCAATTACAACACCGACATCAGGTATGAGGTATACCCCAATGCTGGCGAGTTGCTTTCGGTAACTGGTTTTTACAAATACTTACAAAACCCCATTGAAAGAACCATGTTGGCTACTGCCAGCGGGCAATTGCAATCGTTTCAAAATGCCAACGAAGCCACAGTGATGGGTGTTGAATTGGAAGCCATTAAAAATTTAAGCTTCCTTGCTTCCAACGACAGTTCCTACCTGAAGAACTTTAGCGTTGGCATCAACGCCTCTTTCTTAAACTCGCAAGTAAACTTATTGGATACCGGTGCGGTTTCGAACATTGTAACCAATACCGAGCGCCCGCTACAAGGAGCATCGCCTTACCTGGTGAATTTCGATCTTTCTTATGAAAAATACGATTTGGAGCACGATGTAAAATACACCGCCACTGTTTCGTACAATGTTTTTGGCAAAAGGTTGAGCAATGTTGGCATCCAGGGATTGGGCGATGTATATGAATTGCCTGTAAACACTGTCAACCTCGTTGTAGGTGCACGTTTCAAGAGAAGGTTTAATGTACAAGTAAGTGCTACAAACTTGCTGAATCCTCTCGTATTGCTAGAGCAAGAAGCCAACCCGGAAAACATCGAGGTAAACTCTTACAAAAGAGGCACATCGGTAGGCATCAGCCTCTCGTACAATTTACTGAATCCCAACAAAAACCGTACAGAATAAACATCATAACGCATCATGAAAAGCCTCGTTATTTCTCCAGTGTTATGGGGTCGAATAACGGGGCTTTTTTTTACCACGCCATGCCCTTAATATTTACTTAACATCTTAACCCTTGCTTCATTTTTTATTAAAAGACAAATAAACACCCCGTAACGGTCTTGTAATACCCAAACTGTTACTTCGCAGTAGAAAAATGAAACAAATTATTGACTATAAAATTTAACCCAATGAACGTAAGAAGAAAAACAATAATGATCCTTGCGCTGCTAGTAGGCGTTGCATTACTGGCACCTTCATGTAAGAAAAAGGAAGGTTGTACGGATCCTAATTCAAGCAACTACGACCCCGACGCTGAAAAAGATGATGGATCTTGCCAATACGATACTGGAGGGAACACAGGAAGCGGAGATAACTTCTTCATTACCGACGTTACCATATCTGGTACTGATTACAAAAAAATAGAAGGCACTTTTAACAGAGATTACACGTTAACCAGCAACATCAACTGGTTGCTTTCTGGTGGTGTTTTTGTAGATGATGGTGCCACCTTAAGCATTGAAGCAGGCACTATGATATATGCCGCTGACGATGGTACTACTCCATTCCTTTCTATTTTGCAAGGCGGCAACATCAATGCTTCAGGCACTTCTTCGAACCCCATTGTATTTACCTCTGTAAAATCGAGCCCACAACCTGGCGACTGGGGAGGAATTATTGTAAACGGCTATGCCAACATTAACGTAGGTGCCACTGCACAAGGGGAAGGTGGAACAGGCACTTATGGGGGTAGCGACGACAACGACGATTCGGGAATCATTCGCTATGTACGTGTAGAGTACGCTGGTAAAATCTTAGGTACCGACAACGAGTTGAACGGATTCTCTTTTAACGGTGTTGGCGCAGGAACTACCATCGAATACATTCAAGCGTACAGAGGTACTGATGATGGCATTGAATTTTTCGGTGGTACCGTGAGTGTAAAATATGCCGTATCGAGCGGCAACCACGACGACTCTTTCGACTGGACGCACGGCTGGAGAGGCAACGGACAATTTTGGGTAGTACACCAAAACAACGATGGTGGCGACAGGGGCATTGAAGCTGACAACAATGGCGACGACAACTTCTTAACCCCATACTCAGAGCCTACCTTATCGAACCTTACCATTGTGGGCAACGATGATGGAGATAGCGAAAACACCGGCATGCGCTTACGAGCGGGCACCAAAGGAAAAATTTACAACGCCATTGTTGTGAACTTCCCGGCAAATGGCATCCGCGTATCCGATCAATCGTCTACCGACCACATGACCAATGGTACCCTGGTAGTGAAAAACTCGGTAGTATTCAACAACGGCACCAACTGGAAAGACTGTGCTGTATTCGAAAACGACGCTACCAATGCCATTACCGACCCTGGTTTAGTAGGTTATGTAGGCACCGTAAACACCAATTCGTTAGACCCTACTACATTGGGAGCATGGTTTTCTACCGGTAACTTTATTGGTGCTGTGGAAAGCGGCAACGATTGGACTGCTGGCTGGACCGTAGGCCTTTAATTCAACCAACATAGGAACAACACTTGTTCCAACCCCACAAAAAGTCTGCCCCCGCAACGGGCAGGCTTTTTTTGTTTCGTATTGTTCCTTTCCACTATCTTCGCGTTATACCTGCATGAAAACACTTGTATATTCCCTGCTGGCCCTGGTACTTTTTGCTTGTAGCACCGGGGAAACTCCTGAAGCAACACCTGCTGTAGATACAATTGCTGTAGACACCATCGCAGTTGCTCTTCCAGCCGATACCGCAACACTTCCCGAACCCATTGCTGTAGACAGTGCCACATTGGCTTTTCAGCAATTCATGGAAAACCCACTCAACCTGGTCGACTATAAAAATGCCAAGATGGGATCGAACAGTAGTGTTGCTCAAAACAATGCACATTACTTCCGTCCTGATAGCGTTGGATTTTATTATCGCTACATGCTATTTACTCCCTACCAACGTCCAAAAGTTAGCCAACGAATTGATGAGGGCGACCTTTTTCACAACGGTGTCAACATCATTACGTACATGTATGGAAAAGTAGTGGGACGTTTTCACGACCACAACGAGATGCTCATCAGTTTTCGGTCGCGTTACAACGATTCCGACCTGGGACAAGCTGATTTGGTAGGAAAAAGCCGTGAAGACATCATCGACTTACTGGGCGAACCGCCTATTGAAGAGGGAACATTGCTCATTTACCACTACAACAACAATGCATTGGCCTTGAGTATGGAGGATGGCAACGTGGTGCAATTCAAATATGTAAAGTTAAATCAGCCTTTAACTCCCGACAACATCCCGGAAGTAGTAACCACTTACTAACCAAAAAAGCCCACTGGCATCACCCGTGAGCTTTGGAGCAAACACTTTTATCAGTTAACAGCAATCTAACTTGTAGCCAACACCTTTAATGGTTTTGATGAGTTGATCGCCAATTTTATCCCGCAGCTTCATGATGTGTACATCAATGGTTCTGTTCTTCACAAAATTGCCTGTTCCCCAAACTTCTCCTTTGATTTCATCGCGCGAAAAAACCTTCCTGGGGTTGTGTATGAACAACGAGAGAATTTCAAATTCCTTCCTGGGCAGCTCCACCTCACTACCATCTTTAATCACCAAATACCTGTCGCGATCAATTTGAATGAGATCGCAATTGTTGCTTAACGTTACCCTACTAGTTGTTGCGCGTCGCAGCCAGGCATTGACTTTATACAGCAACAAACGGTGGTTGATGGGCTTAATCAAAAAGTCGTCGGCTCCTGCATTCAAGGCTGCGATTTGAGTATAATTCTCTTTGCGGTCCGACAACAATAAAACAATAGCCTCTTTTTGTGCATCGTCGTTGCGCAATTCCATGCATATTTCAATGCCATCCAATTCATCCAATAGCAATTCTAACAAAATAACCTGTGGATGATTTGCGCGGGCTAGTGCAATTCCTTCTCTCGAATTGTTGGCCACCAACACCTCATGTCCGTACGATGTAAATACGTCTGTTAACTGACGGGTAAATTCGGCGTCTTTATCAACAATCAATATTTTTTTCTTGCCTTCCATCATGCCGATTCGTTTTAAAATCATTTAAAGTTAACATCGCACAATTGCTTCAATTTTAACTCAACGTTAAGCTTGTTTTAACTCCACACCTCTTGTTTAAACAAGTTATTGTAAGAGTTTTTATCTTTGCCCCGTGTTAGGCGTTATATTATGATAAAGTACAATCCAAAAATCTGGTTCGGGCATATTTTCTTGTTTCACAAAAGCGAAACACTCCGCATTTTATTCCCCGAAATCATTATAATGGCACTGTATACCGCAGGGCTTACTTATTTAGAATTGCACTATTTCAAAGATGTGTCGGTATTCAAAAACACCATCTCCGTACATTCGTTGGTGGGTTTGGTATTGGGTTTATTGCTCGTATTCAGAACCAACAGTGCCTACGATCGGTGGTGGGAAGGGCGCAAACACTGGGGGGCATTGGTGAACAACACGCGCAACCTGGCTACCAAGATCAAAACCCTGGTGCCTGCCCAACAAACTGAGGTGTATGCCTTCTTTCAAAAAATGATTCCCAACTACGCCTTTGCCATGAAGGAGCATTTACGCGACAACAAGCAATTGCAAGAGTTGGAAGATGTGGATGGACTTCTGGCTACCTTAGAGCAAACGGAGCATGTGCCCAACCACATTGCCCTTAAAATGTATCAAAAAGCCAAAGAACTGCAAGCCAATGGTACCATTACCAACGAAGAGTTTTTGATGTTGGATAAAGAATTGAAGTCGTTTTCTGACATTGTGGGTGCTTGCGAACGCATTAAAAACACGCCCATTCCCTTTTCGTACAGCTTGTTCATGAAGAAATTCATTTTCCTGTACATCATTACATTGCCCATCGGTTTTATTCCTACGTTTGGCTATTGGAGCATTCCTATTTCAGTGTTTATTTTTTATGTGTTGGTAAGCCTCGAAGTTATTGCTGAAGAAATTGAAGACCCGTTTGGCACTGATGCCAACGATCTTCCTACACAAGGATTGTCCGAAAAAATAAAGGCCAACGTAAAGGAGATTCTAGAAGCCTAAGGGGAACATTTCTTTTTTCATTGTAATCATCTTATGCTCCATATCGTGCAGAGGAGTGTTAGAAGGGATAATGTTGAAAATGCATTATCTGGACTCCTGCCTACGCAGGAGTGATGTGAGAAGTGAGTGTCTGAGTGTTTTGGGTGAACAGCGTGAACACAAAAAGTATCGAAGACCGAGCGTGAGTGATGTGAGGAGGGAGTATGCAGAAGGGAGTATACAGGAGTATGCATTAAGATACACGTCTTTGCGGGTGCCCCGATAGCTATCGGAGTGCCTACGCAGGAGTGATGTGAGGAGGGAGTATGTAGTAGTGAGTATACAGAAGTTAGTGAGAGAGCGAGTGTCTGAGTGTTTTGGGTGAACAGCGTGAACACAAAAAGTATCGAAGACCGAGCGTGAGTGATGTGAGGAGGGAGCATGCAGAAGGGAGTATACAGAAGTTAGTGAGAAGCGAGTGTCTGAGTGTTTTGGGTGAACAGCGTGAACACAAAAAGTATCGAAGACCGAGCGTGAGTGATGTGAGGAGGGAGCATGCAGAAGGGAGTATACAGAAGTTAGTGAGAAGCGAGTGTCTGAGTGTTTTGGGTGAACAGCGTGAACACAAAAAGTATCGAAGACCGAGCGTGAGTGATGTGAGGAGGGAGCATGCAGAAGGGAGTATACAGAAGTTAGTGAGAAGCGAGTGTCTGAGTGTTTTGGGTGAACAGCGTGAACACAAAAAGTATCGAAGACCGAGCGTGAGTGATGTGAGGAGGGAGCATGCAGAAGGGAGTATACAGAAGTTAGTGAGAAGCGAGTGTCTGAGTGTTTTGGGTGAACAGCGTGAACACAAAAAGTATCGAAGACCGAGCGTGAGTGATGTGAGGAGGGAGCATGCAGAAGGGAGTATACAGAAGTTAGTGAGAAGCGAGTGTCTGAGTGTTTTGGGTGAACAGCGTGAACACAAAAAGTATCGAAGACCGAGCGTGAGTGATGTGAGGAGGGAGCATGCAGAAGGGAGTATACAGAAGTTAGTGAGAAGCGAGTGTCTGAGTGTTTTGGGTGAACAGCGTGAACACAAAAAGTATCGAAGACCGAGCGTGAGGGGGAGTGTGATGAAGGAACGTGAGGGGGAGTATATAGTAGGGAGTATACAGGAGTATGCATTAAGTTACACGTCTTTGCGGGTGCCCCGAATACCATCGGGGTGCCTACGCAGGAGTGAAAGTCGTGGGTAAAGCATGACATGGTCATGGGTAGAACGTCATGTAGTCGTGGGTAAACTATGACATGATCAAGGGTAGAACATGGCATGGTCGTGGGTAAAGCATGACATGGTCATGGGTAGAACGTCATGTGGTCATGGGTAAACTATGACATGATCAAGGGTAGAACATGGCATGGTCGTGGGTAAAGCATGACATGGTCATGGGTAGAACGTCATGTGGTCGTGGGTAAACTATGACATGATCAAGGGTAGAACATGGCATGGTCGTGGGTAAAGCATGACATGGTCATGGGTAGAACGTCATGTGGTCGTGGGTAAACTATGACATGATCAAGGGTAGAACATGGCATGGTCGTGGGTAAACTATGATATGGTCATGGGTAGAACATCATGTGGTCATGGGTAAACATTGAAAGCCCATGGGTCAACCATCAACGTTCATGGGTAAACATTGAAAAGTCAATGTTTACCCTACAGCATATTATACGGTATTAAAAATGAACTAAACGCCTATAATTAGAGGAAAACGGGCTATTAATTTTACTTCCCTGCATTTTTCGCAATCCCACAAGTAAATTTCCTTCCTTGCGATGAATTTTAGTTGGAAAAGAACTTTATCCCATATTTTAATCGTAATATTGCGATAAATAAATAATTATGGGCTTAACCAAAGTCAATCCATACACCCAAACGGAGGCAGAAATAGCGCAATTTGCCAAGGCACTGGCGCACCCGGCAAGGGTAGCCATCATTCAATTGCTGCTGCAAAAGCAAACGTGTATTTGTGGCGACATTGTGAATGAAATTGAATTGTCGCAATCTACCGTATCACAGCATTTGAAAGAGTTAAAAAATGCGGGCATCATCAAGGGTGAAATTGATGGTCCACGCACCTGTTATTGCATCAATGAGGAGGTATGGAAAACGGCACAAACCTACTTTGGCAACCTGTTTAATGCCTATACCTGTTCCGATCACTGTTGTTAAAAAAACATTATGAAAGAAAATTTCCCAAGAATGCACGTCAGCCTGTATGTCTCTAACATTTATCAGACGGCTGATTTTTATTCCAAATTTTTCAATCAGGCACCGGCTAAGATCAAACCCGACTACCTAAAGTTTGTGTTGGAAGAGCCTTCACTCATCATTTCTTTTGTACAGAATCCTGAAAAAGCCAACGACCAGTTTGGACATTTAGGGTTTCAGGTTGCTACCGAGGAAGCATTGCACGAGCGCTTGAAGGCGGTGCAAAGCAAGGAGTTAAAAACGCTGGAAGAGATGGGCACTAATTGTTGCTATGCTGCCCAGGATAAGTTTTGGGTCAGCGACCCTGATGGCATCATGTGGGAAGTATATTATTTCCATAAAGACGTGGAATTTAACGATCCTCGTTACAGCGCTAAAGAAGGTGCAGTAGCTTGCTGTACCCCTGAGGTAGCTACTACTGCTGCTGCCAAACCACGTGTTAAATTGTCTGATTTGTCGAACGGCAACTCGTGCGAGCCTGGCTCTGGCTGTTGCTAATACCTATTCACCATGACTCCAAAGATTTTGGTTTTGTGTACTGGCAACTCATGCCGTAGCCAGATGGCGGAAGGATTGCTTCGCCACCACGCCCAACAGGTGGAAAAAAAAGTAACTGTTTACAGCGCAGGAGTTGAAACTCACGGTCTCAACCCAAGAGCAGTACAAGCCATGCAAGCCATTGGCATCGACATTTCGCACCACCAATCAGAACTGGTAGATCAATACCTCAATACTGGCATCACACATGTTATTACTGTTTGCGACAATGCCAAAGAAAGTTGCCCGGTATTCCCGGAGCAAGTACACACCATCCATCATAGCTTCCCCGACCCTGCAGGAGCTAATGGAACGGAAGAGGAAATTAAGCAGGAATTTGGTGCTGTTCGGGATCTGATTGATGCATTTGCTAAAGATTACTTAAACACATTGTAATGAAGCTTGCTTTTGGGAAGGAGTTTGCCGGTGAGCTAATCGGTACTTATATCCTGGTACTATTTGGCTGTGGATCGGTAGCCGTAAGCTTACTTTTTAATGCTTTTAGCCTTTTTCAGGTAGCCATTATTTGGGGATTGGGCGTAGCCCTTGGCATTTTTGCCTCCCGGCCGCTTTCCAACGCTCACCTCAACCCTGCCGTTTCTATTGCCATGCTATTGGCCAAAAAGCTTCACCCGAAACAATTGCTCAGCTACCTTCCCGGACAATTTGCAGGGGCTTTTTTAGCTGCTACCACCTTGTGGGTGTTGTTCAACCCATCCATTGTACAATTTGAGCAATACAACGACATTGTTCGAGGAGCTCCAGCATCCATTCAAACAGCCATGATGTTTGGGGAGTTTTATCCCAACCCCGGTTTTTTTGAGCAGGTTGCTATCTCCACCCCACTGGCCTTTGGTGCCGAAGCTTTTGGCACCTTTATCCTGGTATTGGCCATCTTTTGCCTTACTACTACCCTCGACCCCAAGGGAGCCGCCTGCCCTATTTTGATAGGGCTTACCGTTTCACTCATTATATGCCTGATTGCTCCCTTAACGCAAGCTGGCTTAAACCCCGCTCGTGATTTGGCCCCCCGCCTATTTGCCTGGATGGCAGGCTGGGGCGATGCAGCCTTTCCCCCTGCCCCTTTTGGAGCCCTTATTGTTTATGTAATCGGCCCCATTGTTGGCGGAAGCATCGCAGTACCCTGCTTCAAATTGTTGTTTAAGCCATCAAAACATTAACACCAATCATTTCATGCCTCAACAAAAAAGGCTGCTTCTTTCGAAACAGCCTTTAACGTATGCTTGAACGGTTGTTGACTAGAAAGCCACTTCCACTTGAAAACGGAAAAACAACTCGTCGTCAATGTCAACACCTTCCACCAGGCTTTCTTCCTGGCGGTAGCGCACATCGCTTTGTATCTTTAAACTGTGCCCAACAATATAGCGCGAAATACCAAAGCTCATCTCCGTAATTTCTCCTTCGCCAATCTCTTCTTCAGGAGTTACAATGGTATAACGGGTAGCAAATTCCCAATTGTTTTTGAGCAGGTAACCCATCTGTGCATTGAGGGAAGTACCGGTATAAAATGCCTGGCCCGATTCCAAAACGGGAGAACCATCAGTAACCTCGCGTTGAGCATATTCGCCCATCAATGAAAACCCTTTGTACTTAAACATCATATCTGCCTGTACCGATGATAAATCGCGTGTTTCGCTGGCCAGGTCACCTATTTGTCCTCGAAGCCTTTCTGCATCATCGTTTAAATCGTAGGTAACCGCCAATGCTAACTTAGGCTTTTCTTCACGCTTCAAATCGCCACCTACATAATCGCCCTTGCTCGCAAATTTGCCGAAAGGCAATACTTCCAAACGACCGGTAAAGCCATAACTTTTCCCTGAAGAAGTAAAGTTTTTCCCTTCCCCTTGCGAGATGGCTCCAATTTCACGAATCAATACATTTCCCACCTTAAAGTGGTGACGCAACTGAATGCCTTTATCGCGATCGAGCGTAAACTTTGAGTTCAATAAAGAGCGATCTACCAACTGTAGGTTTTGCGATGAAATAACCCTTTCTCTGTTGCCTGGCAACTTGGTTTGTCCGAACCAAACATTGAAGTTCCCCGCAAAGTTCCATTTTACTACCGCATCAATCACTTCTGCATTTACCACATCAATCTCTACTTTATAAACAATACTTGGATCGTGTGCCCAACCGTCGAACTTCAAACGAGCCCTTCTCAAATACATTCTATCCGTATACGGATCAACCATGGTATCGTTTTGAATCATTGTTCCTTCATACCTGCTCTGGAAACGGGTACTGAATTTCATGAAGAAAGTAGAATCTTTTGCAAAGATTCGGATGCCTTTTCCGAACTTACTGTTGGTGGTGTCGTGCTGAGCAAAACTTGATGAAGTTCCAAAGGCCAGAAGCGTAAGAATCAATAAAAAATAAGACTGCTTTTTCATTGCATTTATGGGTTTGTTTCACGATTATTTTCGCTGCAATGTTAACAGTTTTTAACACTGAGTTAAACCAATAAAAACAACCTTAACATTAAAATAATATTGATGCAACGAGCAGGCTACAACAAACACCATCAATTCCCCCAATACAACAACAAAAAGAGCTAGTAGATGCAGCTTAACAGTATGTTAACATCGCAAAAAGGCACCACAACAACCTTTCATTTGTTAACACAAACTTAACATTGAAAAAAAGAGAACTTGATATTCCCCATTTACTTTTGTCGCAAACTAAAATTTGCAACATGAACGCACTACGTTTAAACCTATTTACCGCCCTCGTAGCACTTGTGTTTTCATCCAATATGGCCTGGAGTCAGGATGAAGCAGTAGTGGACTCAACCACCACGGATTCAATCGTTGCGGTTGAAGCACCAGCGGAGGTAGCTCCTGCTATTTCAAAAGCAGATTTATCGGGTGATATTTTCAAGAACATTTCAACCAAGGCAAAGCCCGAAGGAGTAGTAGTGTACTGGACCATCGATTACCCTGTTTCTTGCGACAAGATAGTAGATGAAGTAGTGATTAAGTATTGTACAAAAATTGAGTCGAAGAAAGATGACCCGGAGTGGAGTTATACTGCTCCTATTGATGCACATGGCTACAAGCATGAAATCGCGGACCTTTCGGGAAAAGAGAAATATGTATTCAAGATTGGTTTTGCCAAAGAAGGTAATATTGCCGAGGTAAAAGGCGACAAAGAGAAAATGGCCTGGTCGTCGAAAGGCAAATTCACTACCGAACGCGCATGGGGTCTTGCCAAGTTATTGATCTTAATTGGAGCGTTGGGCTTCTTCATTTTCGGTATGAAAATGATGAGCGAAGGGATTCAAAAAGCAGCGGGCCAGCGACTGAGAAACACCCTGGGTTCGATGACCTCTAATCGGGTAAAAGGAGTGATCAGTGGTTTTTTCATTACCAGTTTTGTTCAATCATCGTCGGCCACCACCGTAATGACGGTAAGTTTGGTAAATGCTGGACTACTTACACTGGTACAAAGTGCTGGCATTATGATGGGAGCCAACATTGGAACCACCATCACCGGTTGGTTGGTTTCCTTCTTTGGATTTAAAGTAAGCCTTTCATCTTATGCCTTAATGATTATCGCCATTGGTGCCCCAATGATGTTTGTAAGGAATGCTAAAGTAAAGGCATGGGCACAAACCTTTATTGGCTTTGCCATCTTATTCTGGGGATTGGGAGAATTAAAAGGAGCCGTTCCATCGCTAGATGCAGAATCGGCCATTGTTCAGTTTTTCACCGACTATAAAAACACACCATTCCTTGGGCCTATCATGTTTGTGCTTCTTGGGGCGCTTGTTACCATTGTGGTACAGTCATCGTCGGCCGCAATGGCGCTAACCCTAACACTGGTAGTAGGAGGTGTTATACCATTTGAAGTAGCTGCGGCCATGATTTTGGGTGAAAACATTGGAACCACCATTACCGCAGAGCTGGCGTCACTTATTGGGAATGTCCACGCCAAACGGTCGGCACGGATACACTCCATGTTTAATATTGTGGGGGTCACGTGGATGATCTTCCTCATCCCATTTTTCTTACGGGGGATCAGTGCCTTCTTACAAAGCTCGGGAATCATTACTGCCGACCCTTTTGCAGAAACCGCAGAAGGATATGAAGCTGCCACCATTGGGCTGGCCGCATTCCACACCACGTTTAACTTCCTGAACGTTATCTTATTGATTTGGTTTGTTCCACTGCTGGTAAAACTGGCCATTAAAACTGTAAAATCAAGAGGCGATGCCGACGAAGAATTCAAGTTAGATTACATTGGAATGGGCGTGATGGGTACTCCTGAGCTGTCCATACTTGAAGCCAAGAAGGAAGTGGCCAAATTTGGTAAAATCACCGGGAAAATGGCAGGTTATATTCACACCCTTATCAACGACCCAGATAAAAAGGCTAAAAACAAGCTTTACAATAAAATTGAAAAGTACGAGGAAATTACCGACCGTGTAGAAATTGAAATTGCTTCCTTCCTGGGTAAAGTATCCGAATCGGAGCTAAGCCCCGAAGCATCGGTACGCATGAGAGGCATGCTCAACATTTCTACCGACCTGGAGCGCATTGGCGACATCTTTTTCCAAATGAGTAAAACCATTGAGCGAAAAGAAGCAGAGAAAATCTGGTTTACCCAGGATCAACGCGACGGCTTGAACAAAATGATCAAACACCTCGAAGAAGCGTTTGACATTATGAATACTAACCTTAACGCTGAGTACGGCCAAATTAGCATGGATCAAGCGCGTGAGAAAGAAAGGGTGATCAACCAATTCAGAAACGAATTGAGAACAGGCCACTTGAAAGACATGGAGAACCAGGAGTTTAACATCAAAGCAGGAATGATTTATAACGACCTTTTCTCCTCTTGTGAGAAAATTGGTGACCACATCATCAACGTTAGTGAAGCAGTAGCAGGCGAATTCTAATTCAACCACAATACAACACAAAGCCCTTCCAGGTGGAAGGGCTTTTTTTATGCCGTTACGCTGCCTGTACTGATTTCAATGGTGTTCCTTTTTTGTTGCGCAATAAGGTTGTTTCACTGAACCCAATAAGCCCCTGCGGGAACAACAAAACAGTCAATCTTTCCAATACGTAAGCGCAGCCAATCAATGGCAGCTGGGTAATTTAAGCGCTCCTAAAAGGAATACAATAAAGCCACACAGGGTGCTTCAAAACAATTCATCAACTAAAAAAGGGGAACTAGGGAACGATAATCTCGTGGGTCTCTACCACATTGCTTTCTTTCAACGATCGATCCATCAACAACACTTCATACTTCACCGAATCGCCAGAAGTTAAAAACGGGTTGTAATAAAAAGGAAGCAGTACTTCAATTTCACCATCCAGGGCCTTGTTTTGGCCGGTAGGGGTAATGACCGGGATACGATAGTAAAAAGGAGGAGTAAGGTCTTTCTTTACCCACTGCTCGCTTTCCCATTCAAAGTATTCTAAAAATAAATTGTAAAAATTGCGGTTGTTCCCTTCATCGTAGTGATATGGGGGCAAGGTGTCATCATCATCCAGCCCAATATCGCCATCACCATCGGTAAAGGCAATGGTTAAAAAAGCAGAGTCGCCAGCCACTTCAAAACTCTCAAAAGTAATGGCTGGAGTGGAGGGGAATTTTTCCGATTTCAAACAGGAAGTAAAAAATAATCCTATTGAAACGGCAATTACTAACGCTATCTTGATGCTTGCTTTCACTAACGTAAAGTTACAAAATATTTTATTCTGTGTAGCTTTGTACACATGAGCCAAAAGGCACCGTATACTGCACAACAAGTGTTCCAAATTAAAGACACTCATCAGTTTAACGAAATCGCTCTCAAATTATTTCGTTGGCAGGCAGAGAATAATACCACTTATAAAACCTACCTGGAGCACTTGCAAATTACACCGGCACACATCAAGCGGGTGGAAGATATCCCCTTTTTGCCCATTCAACTCTTTAAAACACATGGCGTTACCACCGGAGCATTTAAGCCCGAGGCGGTATTTACCAGCAGTGGCACTACCGGAGCCACCACCAGCAGCCATTATGTTAAAGACATTGCCATTTACGAGCATTCCTTTACCAAAGGATTCGAGCACTTTTATGGTGCCATCGATCAATACTGCATCCTGGCACTACTTCCCTCCTACCTTGAGCGACAAGGCTCTTCGTTGGTATACATGGCCAAAGCACTAATAGAACAAAGTCAACATCCAAAAAGTGGGTTCTACCTCCGACAGTACGATGAATTGGTCAGCACGTTGGCGATTTTAAACGACCACCACCAACCTACCATTTTACTGGGCGTTACCTATGCCTTACTCGACATTGCTGAGCAATACGATCTTCAACTGCCCCACACCATCATTATGGAAACAGGAGGCATGAAAGGGCAGCGCAAAGAGATGATTCGTGAAGCCCTGCACCATACTTTAAAAGAAGGGTTTGGTGTAAGCACCATCCATTCGGAGTACGGCATGACCGAACTGTTGTCGCAAGCCTACTCGAAAGGCAATGGCAAGTTTACCTGCCCACCGTGGATGCAAGTAAGCACCCGACAACCAAACGATCCTTTTGCATTGGTGAAAAACGGAGGAACAGGAGGATTAAATGTTATTGACCTTGCCAACCTATACTCCTGTGCCTTCATTGCCACACAAGATCTTGGCAAAGTATTTTCCGATGGCACCTTCGAGGTGCTGGGCCGTTTCGACCATAGCGACCTCCGGGGATGCAATCTCCTCTTTTCCTAAATCATACCGTTGGCAATACGGTAAAATGCCAAAGCAATGTTAACGCCATTTTTAATTACTAATAATCAACCATTTATGGTTACCTCCAAATTAAACAAATACCGTATGTTAAGGAATCATTAAATTTTTCAGAACTTTACGTTATGTATTTCGTTATACTCAGTAAAGCAATTGCAATGAAGATACCTGCATTAATCATAGGGCTATTCTTGACCATCACTCTTACAGCACAGCAGCATGTAAGCACTCAACGTGATGCTTCAGGAAATACCAAGGCACTTTATATTACTGATAAGGGCATTACCAAAGCCATTTATTACCATGAGAATGGCAAAATTTCTGAAACCGGTTATATGAAAGGACGCTACAACCATGGCAACTGGAAGCGCTGGGATGAAAATGGCAACTTAATTGCCAATGCTCACTTTGATGAAGGGCAAAAAATCGGCAAGTGGGAATTTTGGAACAGCAATGGCGAGGTGATTAAAACCCTCAAATACTCCAACAATAAGTTGGTTGGGTATTTCGATAATTCGATGGCTTACAACGATTGATACAAAATACACTTCATAAAAAAAGCCCCATTGCACATGCAACGGGGCTTTTTAATATCATATCGTTGTATTATTACTCCGCCTTCACCAGAAAGTAATTTTTCTTGCCACGTTGTAATACCACATACTTATCATTGATTAAATCGGTGGCAGTAACCTTATAGTCGTCGGCCACCTTGCCTTTGTTTACGCTAATGGAATTTTCTTTCAACGCCCGTCTGGCTTCGCCTTTCGAGTTCAAAAACCCTGTAGCATCCGATAGCATGTCTACAATTTCCACACCCGCTTCAATATCAACGCGGTTTACCGCTTTTTGTGGCACTCCTTCAAATACCGCTAACAAGGTGGCTTCATCAATTCCTTTCAGGTCGTCGGCTGTTGACTTACCAAACAATATTTGCGAAGCAGCAACGGCTGAATCGTGTGCTTCTTTTGAGTGCACCCGTGTGGTAATGTCTTCGGCCAGTGCTTTTTGTAATGTACGCAAGTGCGGTGCCTCGGCATGTGTAGCCTCAAGAGCCTCCACCTCTTCTCTACTCTTTAAGGTAAAGATGCGGATATAAGTAGCAGCATCTTCATCAGATGCATTGATCCAATACTGGTAAAACTTGTAAGGCGATGTTTTTGCTGGATCCAACCACACGTTTCCTCCTTCAGTTTTTCCAAACTTGGTACCATCAGCCTTCTTAATCAGCGGTGTGGTTAATGCGTAAGCCTCACCCTGTGCTTTTCGTCGAATCAACTCAGTACCTGTAACAATGTTGCCCCATTGGTCAGAGCCTCCTAGTTGGAGCTTACAGTTTTTATGTTGGTTCAGCCAATAAAAATCATAGCCTTGCACCAATTGATAGCTGAACTCCGTAAACGACATTCCACTATCGCCAGTAAGCCTGGTCTTTACCGAGTCTTTGGCCATCATATAATTTACGGTAAGGTGCTTCCCCACATCGCGAATAAATTCCAAAAAACTCATTGTTTTGAACCAATCGTAATTGTTTACGACCTCTGCTGAATTAGCACCACAATCGAAATCAAGAAATTGTTCCAACTGCTTTTTAATGCATGCCAGGTTGTGGTTCAATAGGTCTTCCGACAATAAATTACGCTCCTCCGATTTGCCTGAAGGGTCGCCCACCATACCGGTAGCCCCTCCCACCAATGCAATGGGCTTGTGTCCCGCCTGCTGGAAATGCAACAAGGTCATGATTTGCGCCAAGCTACCAATGTGCAACGAATCGGCGGTAGGGTCAAAGCCAATGTACCCTGCCGTCATTTCTTTTTGCAATTGCTCTTCAGTTCCCGGCATCATGTCGTGGATCATGCGCCTCCATCGTAATTCTTCAACAAAATTCATTGCTCTAGATTTTGCCCAAAGTTAGCAAGAAGTAGGAATTTTCACTACTGCCATCATCTTTTATATGTAACTTTAACGCCATGATTCTCGTGACCGGCGGAACGGGGTTGGTAGGCACACACCTACTGTTTGACCTTACCACACAGCAACAGCAGGTACGCGCCATAAAGCGCACCAACAGCAACCTGGAATCTGTTCGTGAGGTTTTTTGCTATTATTCTGATAACGGCAACCAATTGTTCGATGCCATTGAGTGGGTGGATGGGGACCTTACCGACATCAACTCTTTGCTGGAGGCCATGGAAGGGGTTACCCACGTTTACCATTGTGCTGCCATGGTATCTTTTCAGCCAGGCGATGCTGCTGCACTGCTAAAGGCAAATGGAGAAGGAACAGCCAACGTGGTCAATGCAGCCCTCGATCGCAATGTGAAAAAATTGTGTTATGTGAGTTCCACTGCTGCTATTGGCAAAACATTGCGTGAAGAACACCTGGATGAAAGCTGTTGGTGGAAGGCCTCCAACGAAAATTCTAACTATGCCATTAGCAAGTATAGCGGAGAACGCGAAGTGTGGCGAGCTTCCGAAGAAGGGCTCACTACCGTTATTGTTAATCCTTCCATCATTGTAGGGCCAGGCAACTGGAACAAGAGCAGTGTTAGCGTTTTCAAAACCATCTGGAACGGGTTTAAATACTACACTACTGGCATCAACGGATTTGTAGATGCCCGCGACGTATCAAGGGCCATGATGCAACTCATGGAAAGTGACATTCACAACGAACGCTTTTTACTGGTGGGTAAAAACACGACCTACAAAGAATTCTTCACCCTGATTGCGCAAAGTATGAATAAGCCTGTTCCAAAAAAGGAAGCATCGGAATGGATGACCGGCCTGGGGTGGCGCATTCAGCGACTGCAGTCGATGTTTACCGGAAAAGCATCGGGGTTAACCAAAGAAACCCACATCTCTTCGCACTGTAAATACCATTATTCCAACAAGAAAATAAAAGAAGCCTTAGGTTTTGAATTCACCTCACTCAAAGAGGCGGTGGACAATACCGGAAAATTCTTCGCACAAAAAATGGGGTAACCTAATGCACTTCGTCTTGCATGCGGGTAAGCTCATTGAACACCTCTTCGTATACTTCGTGCAATAACTTAGGATGATCGAGGTAGTATTCAAAGCTTTGTTTAAATGCTTCTTCGGTGATGTTGTGTTGCTCAAAAGCCTCCTGATAATCGGTCAGTACCGCTTTTGCTAAATCGTCTTTTGTTTTTACCTGCCGCAACTGTGCTGTAGCTTCAACAATATGCACATCCACCATCACTGCAATGAATTGCTCTTTGTTCATCACATTTTCAGGAATGCCTTCTTCACCTGCGCAAGCCAGTAACAAAAACATCAAAGGAATTATGAAGATTTTTTTCAGCATGATTATCGGTCAAACAACAGCCGTTGTCCTTTCTCCGTCTCGTTAAAGCTACCCTCGCAATAGGCCAAATGACCGTTAACAAACGTATGGGTTACCTGAGATCGGAAAACTGTTCCCTCAAATGGCGACCAACCGCACTTGTACAACACATTATCTTTGGTTACCTCCCATGGCGAATCCAAGTCTACCAACACCAGGTCAGCGGCATAGCCCGGCCTGATGTAGCCCCGGTTTTTTATTTGGAAACATTGCGCGGGGGCATGGCACATTTTTTCTACCACTTGCTCCAACGAAATTTTGCCTTGCTGGTAGTACTCCAACATGGCTACCAACGCGTGCTGCACCAGAGGGCCACCCGAAGGTGCTTTAAAGTAGCTATTTTCCTTTTCCTCTTTTGTATGAGGAGCATGATCGGTAGCAATCACATCTATACGTCCATCCAACATGGCATTGAAAATGGCATCGCGATCTGCTGCCGATTTTACTGCGGGGTTCCACTTAATGAACGTGCCTTTCTCATCGTATTGCTCATCGCTGAACCACATGTGGTGTATGCAAGCTTCGGAAGTGATGCGCTTTTCAGTCAATGGAAGCGTATTGTCAAACAGCTCCAGTTCTTTCGCTGTAGAAATGTGCAGGATATGCAAACGAGTATTGTACTTTTTGGCCAGCTCTACCGCTAATGACGACGACTTATAACAGGCTTCCACACTTCTTATTTCCGGATGGCACCGAATGGGCACCTCTTCACCGTACTTTTCCTTATAGGCAGCCATGTTAGCTCGAATGGTTGCTTCATCCTCACAATGGGTGGCAATCAACATGTCGCATTTTGAAAAAATATGCTCCAGCACCTCCCGGTCATCTACCAACATATTTCCCGTAGAGGATCCCATAAACACCTTTACCCCACATACATTGGTTGGGTTTGTTTTCAACACCTCTTCCAGGTTGTCGTTAGAAGCCCCCATAAAAAAGGAATAGTTGGCCAACGAAGTATTGGCGGCAATGGTATACTTGTCTTCCAACAACTCTTGCGTAAGGGCATTGGGCACTGTATTAGGCATCTCCATGAAAGATGTAATGCCACCGGCCACTGCTGCTTTAGACTCGGTATAGATATTGGCCTTATGGGTAAGGCCGGGCTCGCGAAAATGTACCTGATCATCAATCACTCCGGGCAATAGGTACTTGCCTGAAGCATCAATAATTTCATCGAAGTGCTCTTCAATAATTTCTTCTACGGTTACTTGTTCAATAATGCCGTTTTGGAGCAAGACGTTTGCTTCTAACGTACGGCCTTCGTTAACTACGAAAGCATTTTTGATCAGTGTTCTTTGGGCCATATCTTTTTTCTGCGCATTTGTATCACACCCCAAAAGGCTTCTTTAAAGATACCCATGCTCATTTTTGAAACTCCTTCTTGTCGGTCGATAAAAGTGATGGGCACTTCTGCTACCTTGAAACCAAGTTTCAATGCCGTATACTTCATCTCTATTTGAAAGGCATAACCCACAAACCAAATGTTATCCAAATCAATGGTGCGCAACACTTTGGTGCGATAACACTTAAACCCTGCAGTAGTATCCTTAATGCCTATCCATAAAATCATGCGTACATACAACGAAGCAAAATACGACATCAATACCCTGTTCCAGGGCCAGTTCTTCACCTTTCCACCCTTGATGTAACGCGAGCCAATGCTAACATCTGCACCACCTTCAGCACACGCTGCATACAGCCGCGGCAAATCTTCAGGGTTGTGCGAAAAGTCGGCATCCATTTCAAACACATACTCATAAGTACGTGCCATTGCCCACCGAAAACCATGGATATAGGCTGTTCCTAAGCCTTGCTTGGCTTTCCTCTCTTCTATGTGTAATGCTCCAGGAAACTCTTCTTGCAGCCTTTTTACAATATCGGCAGTACCATCGGGTGAGCCATCATCAATGATCAACACGTGAAACGCCTTATTCAAAGAGAAAACCTTGCGAATAATACGCTCTATATTCTCCTTTTCATTGTAGGTAGGTATGATCACTAAGCTATCCGACACTCTGGTAAAATTAGGGCAACTAATATAGGTTAAAAACTTAAGATTAACGCGAAATTAAGGGAACGAAAACAGCGGCAGATTAGTATTTTCTTTAACTTTATTTAACAAAATGATGGGATGAGGCTGTACAAATGGACATATACGTTATTTTTAGTACTGATATCCACCGGGTTATGGGGACAGGGCAAGAACGTTACACTGTTGGGAAACTGGAACAGGGAAGACATTCCTCCCAATGGCGACACCAAGTACAATGAAACCTGGGGATTTGTACAAAATGGCACTGAATATGGCGTTATTGGCTCCACCTTAGGCACCCATATCATTAAGATAGGCAACGACAACCACCTCACCGAAACAGCATATGTTCCCGGAGCATTTCAAGGCATCTTTGTCATTCATCGCGATTTTCACACCTATCAAAACTACCTTTACACGGTATGCGACCAGGGAACAAGCACCCTACAAATCATTGACCTATCACCTCTTCCCGACTCCGTTTCATTGGTATACAATTCCAGCGATTTGGTGGTAACCGCCCACAACCTATTCATCGACACCATCAACGCCAAGCTATATGTGTGTGGACCACAAGGGCATGCCATGAGCATCTATTCACTGGCCGACCCTACTAATCCACAACTGCTTTCGCACTTTGATGGGGTAAGCTATGTACACGACACCTATGTAAGAAACGACACGGCATGGCTCAATACCGGGCCACAAGGACTTTATGTATACGACTTCTCCAATGTCGCCAATCCACAACTTATTGGTTCGCTCACCTCCTATCACGACCGTGGGTATAACCATGCCGGCTGGCTTTCGGAAGATGGGAACACCTATGTTTTTACCGATGAAACAGAGGGAATGCGCATGAAAGTATGCGATGTGACCGACATTACCGACATCAATGTATTGTCGCTGTTCAATTCGGAAGTTAGCGAAAATACCATTCCCCATAATGTGATGGTAAAAAACAACTACGCTTTTGTATCGCACTACAACGATGGGCTGCAAATTTTTGACATTCGGCATCGTGAAACCCCTACCAAAGCAGGTTTTTACGACACCTATCATGGCGATAGCCCCAGCAACTTTAAAGGAGCCTGGGGCGTTTATGCCTTTCTACCTTCTGGTAAAATTTTAATTACCGACCGACAAACAGGGTTGTATGCATTTTGGTTCGATCCTCCCCCACGCATTGATGCAGGACTGGAATACGGATTATTTCCCAACCCGTTCAGCACCTCATCGGTATTCAGTTTTTCCAATCCACACGAGCTTATTTTCGACTTTCACATCTACAATGTGCAAGGCCAGCACGTACGTAGCTACCACAACATTTCCGACGATTGGATACGCATTGAACGGGGCCACCTGAAAAGTGGCATGTACTTTTACGAATTACAAGGGGTAAACAACGAAATTGTGAAACCCGGTAAATTTATTGTTACCAACCGCTAACGCAGCGCTCCATCTTTAATTTCTTCCACCACCGAAGGATCTAGCAAGGTAGACGTATCGCCCAGGTTGGTGGTATCGCCTTCTGCTACTTTTCGCAAAATACGTCGCATTATTTTTCCCGATCGGGTTTTGGGTAACCCCGATACCACTTGTATCTTATCGGGTTTGGCAATGGGGCCAATGAACTCGTTCACCGTAGCAGTAATTTCTTTTCGAATGGCTTCAGCATCGTCCGGTGTTTCGTTGCAAATCACATAAGCATAAATGCCCTGCCCTTTAATGTCGTGTGGGTATCCCACAACAGCCGATTCTACTACATTGTTATGCTCGTTAATGGCATTTTCAATCTCAGCAGTACCAAAGCGATGCCCCGAAACATTGATCACATCATCTACCCTACCGGTAATGCGATAAAAGCCATCTTCATCCCTTCTGCAACCATCGCCCGTAAAGTAGTAATTGGGAAAGGTTGAAAAGTACGTTTGTTTGCAACGTTCATGGTCGCCATACGTGGTGCGAATCATGGATGGCCAGGGATATTTAATGCATAAGTTTCCCTCTACCCCATTGCCTTCAATCTCATTCCCTTCACCATCTACAATAATGGGTTGCACTCCCGGCAACGGCAACGTTGCATAACTCGGCTTAAGTGGTGTAATGCCTGCCAAAGGCGAAATAAGAATGCCCCCTGTTTCGGTTTGCCACCAGGTATCTACAATGGGGCAATTGCCTTTTCCTACATGGGTGTGATACCACTCCCAGGCCTCCTCATTAATCGGCTCACCCACCGATCCCAGCACTTTCAAGGAGCTCAAATTATGCTTATTAACAAACTCAAGGTCGCATGCCTGTAAAGCCCGAATGGCTGTAGGCGCAGTGTAAAACACATTAACGCTATGCTTATCTACCACCTCCCAAAAGCGCCCCGCATCGGGCCAGGTAGGCACTCCTTCAAACATAATGGTGGTTGCACCAGCCAAAAGAGGGCCGTAAATAATATAGGAATGCCCGGTAATCCACCCAATATCGGCAGTACACCAGTACACATCTCCATCTTCGTATTGAAATACATTGCGGAACGAATATTCGGCATTCACCATATAGCCTGCTGTAGAATGTACCACCCCTTTAGGCTTGCCTGTAGAGCCAGATGTATAAAGAATAAACAACGTATCCTCGGCATTCATTACCTCAGGAGCACACGCTGTTGTAGCTTGCGCTAATGCATCGTGCCACCATACATCCCTGCCTGCCTCCATGTTTACAGGGGCACCAGTTCGTTGTAAAACAATGGTTGTTGCTACTGTAGAGCAATCGTTTAGCGCCTCATCTACAATCGACTTCAGTCCAATGGTTTTTGCCCCCCTGTATGCTCCGTCTGAAGTAAGTACGATGTTGCAATCGGCATCATTGATTCGATCGGCCAACGACCTGGCTGAAAATCCTGCAAACACCACCGAATGGATGGCCCCGATACGGGCACAGGCCAACACAGCAAATGCCAACTCAGGCACCATGGGCATGTAGATGCATATGCGATCGCCTTTTTTCGCACCATTGTTCTTCAACATATTCGCCACCCTACACACTTCCTCATGCAATTGACGGTAGGTATAAGACTTCACCTCATCGTTAGGGTTGTTGGGCTCCCAAAGAATCGCTACCTGATCGCCCCGGGTTTCGAGGTGCCTATCGAGCGCATTTTCAGTGATATTTAACTGCCCGCCCAAAAACCACTGCACCTCAGGGCCTGAGAAGTTCCACTCACATACTTTATCCCACTTCCTCACCCAGTTAAATGTATTGGCTTTATCTGCCCAAAAGGCATCGGGGTTGCTTACACTAAGCTGGTATTCCTTCTGGTAAGCGTCAAAACTGTCAATTTTTTTCATGGCTGTTGCTTAACAATGCTATTGATCAACTAAGATAGCCAATTCGTGGTTTTAGCAAAAAAAAACGCCCGCCTACCAATTGGCAAGCGGGCGCTGTAGCAAAGTATTGATTGAGCTTAACGAAGCAGTGTTACATGTCCTACATATTCTTTTTCTTTGCCGGTATATTTATCGGTAGCCACCACCTTCCACACATAAACATCTTGTTTTCCAACCTCCGACGATCCTTTAATATTTCCTCCCCATTGCAACAACTCATGATGCGTTTCAAACACCAATTCACCCCAGCGGTCGTAAATAAACATAGCATAATCAAAAATATCATGTCCCTGTATCACAGGGCCAAAGAAATCGTTCACCCCATCACCATCTGGCGTAAAGGCATTGGGCACATAGATAAGAAACTGTCCATCAATTACTACCGTTTGGCAAGTGGTATCGATACAGCCATTGGCACTTTCAGCAATAAGGCACACATTATAAGTACCCTCTTCATCGGCCGGGAAGGTGTACGAAGGATCTTGTTCAGTGCTGCTATCAAGCACATCAAACAACCAATTGTATTCTATGGCGCCTATGGAGCTGTTGCTAAAATAAATGGTGGGTTCCAATACCGAAGTGGGCTGTGGTCCAAAACTAAAGTCGGCCACAGGATAAGGGTACACACAAATCATCTGCGCAAATGTGGTATCACCCAAACAATTGTCGGGAGAATAAACGGTTAAACTTACATCGTAGCACCCAGGGTTGGTATACGTATGGTAAACCGTATCGCAATCGCTGGCAAAAGTGCCATCACCAAAACTCCAAAGGCAATTGTTACCAACCATCGCTGGATCGGTAGTATTAACAAATCTCACATCCACAGGTGTGCAACCTGCCACATTATCGGCCACAAAATTCACTACTGGTATTGGGTTTACTGTAATGGTAATTTGGTCGTTGGCCGAAGGGGTTTCACAACCATCAGTTACTGTAACAGTATAGCTGGTTGTAGTCGAAGGTGATACCGTTTGAAACTGCCCGTTGGCTATCCAGCCATTGCCATCATCCCAATCGTAATTGTAGGGACCACCATCACCACCCGTTACCACAGCACTAATGGTAGCCGAGCTCCCCGGACAAATGGATTGATCCGATAGGGCCGTTACATTCAATGGTGGATGAACAGTTACGTTAACATATACCGTAGGCGTTTGACATCCATTGGCATCAAGGGCATACACGCCATAAATAGCAGCAGTATCTGGAGCCACCAATGTAGCGGCAGCAGTGTTGTTTACATCGTCCCAGGTATAGTTAAATCCTCCTACCCCCCCTGAGGCCAGCCCGGTTAATGTAGCAGTACCACCAATACAAATGGTAGTATCGTTGCTCACACTAATGCTCACTGGCGACTGTGTGCCTACTACCACAGGCATAGAAGCCTGACAGCCAGAAGCATCTTCCACATAAACCGTATAATTGCCCGCGCATATATTATTAAAGATGTTCCCTGGCTGCGAAGTGCCCCAGTTATCGATGCTATACAATACAGCTCCTGGTGCATTCACATCGATTACTCCAGAGCAATCGCCCGAGCATAATTCATCGGTAATGGTAACCCCCGCAATGGTCATTGGTGCTGGTTCGTTGATGGGAAAATCAACGGTATCGATTGTACATCCATTGGCATCGGTAATGGTAAGGGAGTATAAGCCTGCGCATAAGTTATTGGCTGTTGGCGAGGTAGAGTTAGAGCCTACCCAAGCAAAATTATAAGGCGACGTTCCTCCACCTGGTATGGTAATGGCATAGCCATCACAAGCGCCTGCACAAATAGCATCGAACGCTGAAAAAGCCATCGTGAGCAATGGTGGTTCAGTAACCGTTTCTACTCCCGTTACAACACACCCATTGGCATCTGTTACAGTAATGGTATAGGTATTGGCTCCCACGTCGTTGAACACATTCGATGTTTGAACACCATAACCAATATTATAATCATAAGGGGCTGTTCCGCCCGTTGCGGTAATGTTGATTTGTCCAACCCCTACGCTATCTTGATAGCAAAGCAGGTTAGTAATGGCTGCCGAGTAGCTCAATACCGGAGGATCGGTTAAGGTAACCTGATCGTAGTCGAAACAGGCACTGCCGTTGTCTACCACTACATTATAAGTACCTGCACATAGGTTGGTGAATGTATTGTTAGCCACGAAGGTAACTCCGTTGTCGATGCTATAACCCACTGCACCAGTAGCGTAAATAGTAATGGCACCATCGCAAGCACCGTTGCACAATGGATCTGTAAAATTGGTTGAATCTACTGTTGGGCCAGCCAGTGGGTTTACAGTAGCGGTTCCCGTAGCCTGGCATCCACTGGCATCTTCTACCACAATATTATGAGTAGCCGAGCACATGTTTACACACACATTGCTGGCCTGCCAGGTCATACCACCATCGCAACTGTACTGATAGCCACCTATACCTCCATTGGCATTGATGGTAATGGTACCATCGCACACCCCACAAGTAGCATCGGTAGTGGCAGTGGTAAAGGTTACTGCAGTGGGTTCGGTAACCACAATTTGGATTTGTGTAGTACAGTTATTGGCATCGGTAACATCTACATTGTAAGTACCTGCACATAGCCCCGTAGCGGTTTGTGTGGTTTGACCAATTGGAGCCAAACCGGCATCCAACCAGTTATAGCTGTATGGCGATACACCTCCTGCCGGATCAACAGTAGCAGTGCCATCGCAACCACCATTACAAGTAACGTTCGTATTGGAAGGGGTAAGGGCAAGTGCTGCAGGCTCAGTAATAACTACCTGGGCCGTAACCGTACAAGGAGTCGCATCTGTAATCTCAACATTGTAAGTACCCGCACACAACCCGGTAGCAGTTTGTGTGGTTTGACCAATGGGCACCATGCCCGCATCGTACCATACATAGGCAAGCACTCCCATGCCTCCAGTTTGATTGGCCGTAGCAGTTCCATTACACGCACCATTACAATCCACATTGGTCCAGGTAATCGGGTCTACTGTCATCGGGCAACAATTCGCTCCTGGGTTCACCACCACATTAACATTTACGGTACAAGCAGCATTGTCGGTTACTGTAACCGTATAGTTGCCCGGGGGTAGATTGGTGAAAATTCCGGTGCCATTGCTTTGGTTTACCGGGCCGGCAATGTCGTAAGTATAAGGGGCCGTACCTCCATTAGGAGTTACTGTAATGGTGCCATCACTATCGCCCAGGCAAGTTTCATCGGTTACCACCACTGTAGGGGCTCCCATTCCCAATACAGTTACTGTTACGGAAGCATAACAAGTATCGTTTACACCGTTGGTATAGATCACATCAAAAGTAGTGGTAGTGTTTACATTTTCTACAATAGAAGGATTATCGGGCGAACCAGGTATGTGCAGCCAATCATAATAATAAGGCAGGCAATTTTGTGCTGTAATGGTTACATTATCAATGCCCCAGTGGTCGCAACAAGTACCACTACTCCCCCCCTGGTACCATCGAAACAAGGTATTGTTCGTTTCTGCTGCCAATGGAATTGGAAAACAATAGTTGTTCCAACTGGTCATCTGTGGATCATTTCCACCATTGGGATCCCAGTATTGAATGGTAATCCATGTAGCACCACCATCAATAGAATATTCCAGGTACACCCCTTCGTTGGCAAGGTCGGGTCCTTCGCAAGGAGCTGCACCACCCTGGGCTGCATACATCATGTCAAAACAAATGGTACCCCCACACGATACATTTAACGGTGCCGTTTCAAGGGTTCTTGGCGCAGCAGTAGTATTCCCCATCCACATATAAGTAGTGCCATCTACACCACCACCACAAGGGTTATTAAACTGCCCGGCAGGAGAAACAGTCCAACCCGGCCCGGCTGTACCGCCATTAAAATCATTGTCCATAGCAAAAGTCACCCCTCCGGTGCCATTTGCTGTTAGTGTTACTGTTCCACCACCACAAGGAAGTGTTGCGGGAGTTGCGGTGGCAGTAACATTACAGTTTTGTGCATCCGCATTGGACGTTCCAAAGAGCAATGCTACGATTAAACTGAAAAGCTGTAGAGAAAGAAGGTTGTTCATGGATGGTTCGTTTTCTATTAATTGAGCGTTAGGTTAGCCAACTTAAAGTCGGTAAGTATGGTGCGGTTATCGCGTGTTGTGAATTTGGAGAAGAAGCTGAGGTTGCGATTGCTTTTCAACGAGCAATGCCCTTCTACCGAGGTTCCGGCTTCAACAACAATGCTTTTGTGGTATTCGCCATTTGCATCATCGCACGTTTTACAAGCATTGTTAAACCATAATTGTAGGTCCCACGAAATGGTGAGGGGAGCATTACTCCTATTCTCGATGCGCAACAATACCCATTGTTGATCAAAACCAGCTTCCAAATCGCAATCGGCATACTTGTATTGAACAACCACCTGATCGTTTACCCACAGGTCTTGCCATGCTGTTGGAGCAGTCCCATCATTTATGGACAAAGCCATAATGGGTGTGCCACAAGCAAGCAATAGTGCAATGCACAGTGCTTTCTTAATTTGTAACATGTCGTAAAATTTGGTTCACAATCAGTGAAAAGAATTCACCTGATTGCCAGCAGTATAAGTAAGACGTAAGGCAGGTAAAATGGTTGTCTTAAAGATAGTTAAAATTTCACTCTGGGAAGAAAAATTTCACATATACCGCTTTATATTAACTTATACGCACTACACAAAAAAACGTTTCAACCATCATAAATAAGGAGCATTTCATGATTTTGCCATAGAAAAAATGGCACACACAACGACGGGCACCTCAACTCAAAATAAAATTCTGGCAAAAAGTAATTAACACATTGTTAATATAAACTCCCGGCACAGGGCTTGACAGCAGTGAAAAAATCTGTAATTTTGCACCAATGTTCAGTGAAAGTGAACACCCTTGAAGATACCCGCCCGGGTCCCTCTTAAACCACTTCCACTTTTTTCCTTAAATTTTAGTTGTAAAACGTAAACAGAACTATAGTTATGAAAAAATCTTTACTCTTAATTGCCTCTTTTGGCCTTTTTACCTCTGCATTTTCACAATGTAACGAGTTATTTTTCTCTGAATACATCGAGGGAAGTCACAACAACAAAGCATTGGAAATATACAACCCCACTGCTAATGCTATTGACTTATCTACCTACAGCATCATTCGCTGGTCAAACGGTTCTACGTCATCCGATCAAGACATCCGTTACGTACAACCATTAAGTGGTACCATCCAGCCATACGATGTGTTTTTAGCAATCGTTGATCGTCGCGACGCTCAAGGAACTGGCCAGGATACTGCCATTTTCCAGGGATTATGGGATGCTGGCAACATGTACAATTCAGGTTTTTACTCGCCTGATTACAACAGCGGCACACAAGGTTCTCGTGTATTGGTACACAATGGAGATGATGCCATTACCTTAATGAATGGCGCTAACATTGTAGATATTTTTGGCCTGGTAGGCGAGCAGCCACAACAAGCAGGTGGTGGCACCGGTACTGCCGGATGGACCGACACTGCACCTTATTGGGACGGCAATGGCGCATACTGGACAAAAGACCAGACGTTAATTAGAAAATCGAGCGTATTGCAAGGAGCAACTGCCATTTTACCTCCTTACCAGGGTAACTTTAACCCCACATTGGAATGGGATTCTTTGCCGAGAAATACGTTTAACATGTTGGGCTTCCACAACTGTGCTTGTGATCCAAACAATGCTATTGTTGAAGGAGCAGAAGGTAAAGTCATCAAATTGTTCCCTAACCCTATCACCAACAATGTACTTACCATCACTACCCCTGAGCAAGTACAAGCGGTAGAGGTAAGAAACGTATTGGGCCAATTGGTTTACAATGAAGGTACTGCCCCTAACAGCAGCATTCAAATCGACTTAACAGGAAATGAGCAAGGCATTTATTTCGTGACTGTATTATTTGCTGATCAAACATTCTTAACTGAAAAAGTAACGCTCAAGTAACGTTGAACAAGTGCTCCTTCGGGAGCACTTGTTTTTAACACAGCCACCATGTTGAAGAAGGGATTTCTTGTACTGCTGCTATTCTCCTGTGCTTTATTCTCTGTTGCCCAAAAGGGCATCATTAAGGGAAACATCAAGGATGAGATTACCGGTGAACCTCTTATAGGAGCCAATGTATTGATTGCCCAGGGAGTAGGAGTAATAGCCGACCTTGATGGCAACTATGAAATAGAAGTAGACTATGGCGATTACACCCTTAGCTTCTCGTATGTAGGTTACGAAGCCACTACCCGCCCCATTACCGTAAACAAAAAGGTAACGGTAGTTAACCTAAAAATGAAGACCGTTACTTTAACCGAAGTTGAAGTAGTAGCCGATGTTGCTATTGACCGTGAAACGCCTGTGGCATTTACCAATGTGCTTCCAGCACAAATCGAGGAAGAGTTGGCATCGCAAGACATTCCGATGTTGCTCAATTCCACCCCAGGTGTTTATGCCACACAACAAGGTGGTGGCGATGGCGATGCACGCATTACCATTCGAGGCTTTAACCAACGCAATGTGGCTGTTATGATCGACGGCATTCCGGTAAACGACATGGAAAATGGTTGGGTATACTGGTCGAACTGGTTTGGATTGGATGCCGTAACACGCAGCATACAGGTGCAACGTGGCCTTGGTGCTTCCAAAATTGCCATCCCTTCAGTGGGAGGAACGATGAACATCATTACCAAAGGCATCGAAGCCAAAGAAGGCGCCTCCTTTAAGCAAGAATATGGCAGCAATGGCTTTCAGCGCAGTACACTTGGGTATACTACCGGTAAAATGAAAGGTGGATTTGGCCTTACCCTTGCCGGTTCGTTTAAACGCGGCAATGGATGGGTAGATCAAGCATATACCAAGGGGTATTTCTTTTATGCTAAAATTGAAAAACAATGGGGCAAGCACCGACTGAGCTTTTCGGCCATGGGTGCACCACAAGAACATGGGCAACGTGCATTCCGTAAACCCATTACCACCTACGATAAAGAATACGCGCACAACCTGGGCATTGATACTACAGGCACTACCGAATATGGCTTGCAATACAATGAGCATTGGGGCTATCTCGATCGACATACCATTGTTGATGGTGACACCATCAGCAACGGCAGAGAAATTCTTAACGAACGCATTAACTACTACCATAAGCCACAATTTAGCCTACGCGATTTTTGGGCTATCAACGATCGGCTGTACATCTCTAACATGTTTTACATGTCTATTGGTAATGGTGGTGGAACAGGCAACGATGGCGCTGCAGATTTTGCCCTTAACGAAGATGGGCAGCTCGACTTTCAAACCACCTATAACTCTAACAGCACCCCTGGTTTTTTTAATGTTACACCCGATGGTGAATTGGTCTCTGATAAGATCTTACGCACCGGTATCAACAACCATAAATGGTACGGCTACCTTTCTACGGTGAACTACAGCCTAAGCGATGAAATGGAAATTTCGGGAGGCATCGACTTGCGTTACTACGAAGGCAAACACTACCGTGAAGTTTATGATTTGCTGGGAGGGGATGTTTTTCGCGATTTCTCTAACGCCAATGCCAGTTCTGAATGGTTATACCGCAAAGGCGATAAAATTGGCTACCACAACGATGGCCTTGTAAAATGGGGCGGTGCTTTTGCCCAATGGGAATACAAAACACCTGCCATCAGCACCTTTTTAAACCTATCATTTGCCTCTACCGGCTACAAACGAGTTGACTACTTCAAACGCATGGACCTGGTGATTGACGATGAAGTATTCTCTGAAGCAGTAGGGTATGGCGATGTGTTTTATTACAACAATGGCACTGGCATAAGTGCCTATAGTGGTGCTACAGTAACCACTTCTGGCGACACTACCTATATTGACAATGGCAACCCGAGCGACCCCGACGGCTATGTATTGAATGCCACCACTTACAACATGAACTCGGCCGAAGCAAGACATGCGCAAACCAAGTGGAAGTACCTGCCAGGCTATACTGTTAAAACAGGCATCAATTATAACCTGAATGAGTTTCACAACGTATTTACCAATGTAGGCTACCTCTCTAAAGCACAGCGTTTCAACAACGTCATTAACAACAACAATCAATTCTTTCTCGACCCTGAAAACGAAATTATTCGAGCAGTGGAATTGGGGTACAGCACTCGTTATAAAAAGTTTGCTACCAACCTTAATGCCTACTATACACATTGGAAAAACCGTCCTGCACCACGTGGCATCACAGTAGTAATAGACGACGTTCCTTATTCGGCCAACATCAATGGCATGAACGCCTTGCATAAAGGCATCGAGTTTGATGCAGCGTATAAAGTAACCCCCGATCTTACGCTAGAAGGATTAGTGTCGTTGGGTGATTGGCGCTGGGACTCAGAAGATACCGTACGGTTTACCGACGACAATGGAAACCCGGTATTGGACGACAATGGTGTAGAAGTAAAACAATACTTCAATGCCAAAGGTGTACACGTAGGAGATGCGGCTCAAACGCAATATGCCGCCAGCTTAAAATACTACCCTTTCAAAGGATTTTACATCCGCACCAGGGTAACCGCTTTTGAACGTCATTATGCCGACTTCGATCCACTTACCCTGGATGGCAGTCCTAATTCGCTTGATGAAAATGGCGATCCTCGCGACTCATGGAAAATCCCTAACTACAAGCTGGTAGACTTACACCTGGGATATTCTTTTAAATATGAAGGCATTAAACTGGCATTAAGGGGAAGTGTGTTAAACCTATTAAACACCACCTACCTATCGGATGCCAGAAACAACGATCAATTCACACAGAGCTTCAACGATTTTGATGCTCAATCTGCTGCCGTCTTTTTTGGCCAGGGCAGAAGATTCAACATATCAATGCAAATTAATTTCTAATTAGAACAGACATGAAGAAAACTTTACTCCTCATAGCAACATTGGCCCTTTCTGGCTTATCAATAGCGCAAGTCAATATTGCTGATGCAAGAACATATACTGTAGGACAAACCGTTACCGTTTCCGGAATTGTTACCAATGGTTCGGAATTGGGTGGCATTATCCGCTACATGGAAGATGGCAGTGGAGGAATTGCTGTATACGATGGCAGTTTTAACGCTACACGTGGTGATAGTGTAACTGTAACTGGAGAATTGAGTGATTTTAATGGCTTACTGGAAGTAGTGAATGTAAGCAGCCACAACATCCACTCTAATGGCAACACTTTGCCTACTCCACAATTACTTACCCCAAACCAATTGGGAGAAACCACCGAAGGGGAGTTAATACGTATTGATGACGTTACTTTTACCAACGGAGGAAGTACCTTTTCGGGTTCTACCAACTACAACTTTACTGCAGGTGGGCAAGCCGGTGAAATTCGTGTTAACAACGGATCGGTATTGATCGGTCAAACAGTTCCTGTAGGCACAGTAGACATGATAGCACTTTCGTCTGAATTCAACACCAGCTACCAGGTATTGCCAAGAGACATGAACGATTTCATCGTAAACTCTTCCATCTATTTAACCAGTGGTGTTACGCAAAGCAACATCACTACTACCAGCATTGACTTTGACTGGACCACAAACATCAATGGGAGCAGTAACTTGCGTTATGGCCCTACTGCTGCATTTGGTACCGACATTAACATGGGAAATTCTACTTCATCGCACTCGGTAACCATGGGGAGTCTTACTGATGCTACATGTTACCATGTACAAGTATATTCTATCAACGGAACCGATACCGCTTTCTCTAACACCATGATTGTCTCTACAGCGGCTAACTCTACCGGTCAGATGTTGGTATACTTCAACAAATCGGTAGACACCAACTACTCAACAGGATTAGATGCAGAAACGGTTGACCTGGCAGATACCATTGCAGCCTATATAGATCGGGCACAAACCACGTTAGATGTGTCTATGTACAACAACGACAACGCTGTGATTGTAAATGCCATTAACGATGCTTACACCAGAGGAGTAACAGTAAGATATGTATCTGACCTGACCACCTCTAACTTTGGCTTGAACGTAATGAATGCTGCCATTCCAGTACACAAAGGCAACAACACAGGCATCATGCACAATAAATTCTTTGTGATCGACAGAGACGACGATAACAACTCATGGGTATTGGGTGGATCTACCAACATTACTCCACAAAATCTCAACACCGACTTCAACAACCTCATCATTATTCAAGACAAGGCATTGGCAAAAGCCTATACCATGGAATTTGAAGAAATGTGGGGATCATCAGGAAACACCCCCAATGCGGGCAACTCAAAATTTGGAGAAGACAAGGTAGACAATACCCCACACGAGTTTAATATTGGTGGTGTTCGGGTAGAATTGCACTTCTCTCCATCCGATAATGTTACCGCACAACTGGTAAGAACTGTGAACTCTGCTGATGATGATTTGCAAGTTGCTTTGTTATCATTTACGCGCAACGATCTTGGAGCGGAAGTATTGAATCGTCATAATGCTGGAACTGATGTTAAGGTAATTATGGAAAATCAATTCGACACCGGTTCAGAATACAACTACCTTGAGACGAATGGCGTGCCCATTTTCTCACACATCTCTTTAACCGGACAAATTCATCACAAGTATGCTATTGTAGATGCTAGCAACGTAGCTTCTGACCCAACCGTTATTACAGGTTCGCACAACTGGAGCACTGCTGCTGAAGAGCGCAACGACGAAAATACGCTGATCATTCATGATGCAACCATTGCTAACCTATACCTGCAAGAATTCATGGCCCGCTGGAATGATATCTTACTGGAAGTAGATGAATCTACCATTCGCTCTGCCGACTTAAAGGTATTCCCCAACCCAAGTGCCGGAGCACTCAACATCAGCTATACCTTACAGCAAAATCAACCTGTTCAAGTAAACATCATCGACATGACAGGTAAAATAGTATGGCAACAACAATACACTGGAACAACAGGAACAAATACCATCAACCTCATGTCTACTGACCTAAGTTCAGGAGTATATCATCTGCAAATTGCTGGTGATCAGCTCCGTGAAGACTTAAAACTTGTTATTGCCAAGTAATAAGTTGACTAGGAAATTCTACAAAAAAGGGGAGCATGTGCTCCCCTTTTTTTGTCGATACCTCTGCTGCTCCAGCCCCTTTTATCGTAAATCATTACCGTTAAATCAATATTCACTACACTTTATCAAAAGTATTATTACCGTTAAATACGTCATCACTACAGTTAAATAGGTCGTAGCTACCGTTCACTCATTTACGCAGTCTTGTATGAAGTATTCTTATAGATTTGATATCGGATGGTTAAAGTAGATTTCATTTAAAGACCACTCGTTAATAGGTTAAAGTAGACTAAGAGGTTTTATTATTGGTTAGTAATTAGGGTCTTTAAATGATAAAAGAAAAGGAGGAGCTCAGCTCCTCTTTTTTTTAGCACTCCACCTTACCTACAACTGCTGGTTTCGCATCACCATTGCTGCAAACGTTTTTCGTTCCAACTTACTATCAATCCAGGAAATAAAATCAAAATGATCGAATGCATTGTGCTCAAAAGGATCGGTAGCAATAGCTGATAAATCTGCTTTCAACACTACCAACTCTTTCTTCAATTCAATTTGATCAGAAGTTCGCAGCAACGTTTTCAGAAAAGAAAGCATGACCTCCTCAAAGCGGTGCACCTTTTTCATTTTTGCCAGGTAGCGGTACGTTGATTTCAAGTTGTACTGCACTAGTATATCGTTCTCCAGCTCAAAGTGATTGATCAGGTTAAGAATACGCGCATAGCAAAATAAATCTTCACGCAAATCAGCATAGGGCTCGTTGATCAATTGATTCAACCAGCGAATTGACGCCCGGTAATCACCATTCCCAAAATACGTATAGGCCAGGAAGTAGCTCAATTCAACAAAAGTTATTTGATATTGTGGGTTCACCCCTTTCTGTATCATTGCAATAATAGGCTCGGTGAGTTCCAGGGCTTCTTTAAACTTCCCAAGAATTAACAGAAAGTAAATGCGTGCATTCAACGACAATACTGGCACCGCTTCACTTAAGTTATCAGTACAATGCTTTCGATGTACTTCTGGAATAGCATCAAACTTTTTCAACACTTCATTAAAGTCATTGACGTTCCTCAACACCACATTCGATAGCAATAAATTATACACAGAGTGAATATAACCCCGCATGTTGGTGGTAAGATGGTCGGGATTGCTTTCTAATGTGTCCACAAAACGCTTGTTGTACTCATGAAAATTCTCATAATCGTTATGCACCTCATAATATTTGGCCATGATATTATTGAAATGGCACTTAGCCATCACACTTTCTGCCAAATACTCCCCATCCATCAAAGGATGACGTAAAATAGCATCATACTCCTTCAGCGCTTCCACATCACGTGTCATTCCTTCTTTCATCGACTTGTTAAAAAGCTGGTAAGACAATCGCGCATACTCTGTTACATTTACCAACTTTTGTGCACTGCTGATCTCTTCCTCATAAATTCCCTCGATCCTTTTCTCCATCGACAATGAATAGGCATTGAATCCATAGAGGTACTTTTCCCATTTGGCAATTTCTGCATACTTATGAAATACCTCATATCGCTTCACCAATCGAGTTGCTTTCCGAAGTTCTTTCGCGCATAAATCTGTTAACCCTTTTCTAAACAGCACTTCAACATTGATCATGAGCTCACTCAATTGCACATCAAGCGATAATTCTGAATTGTATGAACGAAGACTCTTCATGACCATCTTGTACAGGTAGTTTTTAGCTACAGAAAACTGACGTATGAATCGTTCGCCCTCAAATGCTTTCAACAACGCCTGCTCATCATAGCGTTGTTGCTTTTCAATGGCAGCAAACAACCGAAGGTAATTGCTATTGTTATCTGTAGCATAACGAGTACAGTACTTCTTAAAGTACCCTTTCTCTGCCCGGGTAAGCGATTGAATTAATTGAAACAATTGATTATTAGCAGCCATCGAGAACTAAGTTAATTTTCGACAAACACTTAAAATTAAGCAAAAAATTAATTTGTAGTTATTTTCGACTTCTAAATATTGAATTCTTTTGGATTGCAAGCCTTGCAAAGCTGCTCTACTTTTAAGTTGAGAAAGGATTACTCTAATTACACGTGAATACATTTTTAAGAAATATCGGCTCAATAGTCGCTTTACTCTTCGTACTCTCCTGTACGCACGTAAGGGCCGATATTCTTTTAACCGAAAACTTTAGCACAGGCATACTACCTACCGGATGGACCAATACTGCCATTCAGGGCGCACAAACCTGGTCGTTTCAGAATGCCCCGGTAATGACCAGTCCTTCAGGTGGGTTTTATGCCGTTTTCGATGACCTTGCCCTGGGCGCTGGCACCTTTCCAAATGAAGCTGTATTGAGTACCCCCTCTATCAATTGTAGCAACCGAACCAATGTAAAAGTGAGCTATTACCACCATTGGTTTGGAGTAGAAAACACGCATGGCTATGTAGAAGTTAGCAACGATGGAGGAACCACCTGGAATACCATCATAGATTACGAGAAGTTAACCCGAGGATCATTAGCCACTCCACAAGATACTATTCTCGACATCAGTGCTTTTGCTGCCAATCAGCCCGATGTTAGAGTGCGGTTTCGTTATACCGATGGTAGTCAGGCAGGCAGGTATTGGTACTTAGACGACCTGGTTGTTTATGCCGATCCAGATGTAGGAGTAATTGGCCTTATAGCCCCTCCATACCTGGGGTGCGGTCAGTTTTATGGCACTACCGAGCAGGTAACTGTTCAGATTTATAATTATGGTGTAGATACGGTTAGTAGCGTGCCGGTAACGTGTGTGGTGTCTGACGGCACTTCGGCCACACTTACCGGCACTTACATTGGTAACATTCCACCTCGGGATACCGTTACATATACCTTTGCTACTACTGTTGACCTCACCACCGACACCTCCTATCAATTCACCTCCTACACCACCTACGTTGGAGATGAGTACTTATACAACGACACTTTTATCGTTGGACGCCATCAACACGTCACCAATTTTCCATTTTTTGAAGACTTCGACAACAGCAATGGCGGATGGCTGGCAGGTGGTAGCACCACTAAATACTGGAACTGGGGACCCTTACCCACTGGTTATCTTGGAGGAGCCGCAGGAAATGGTAGCAGCTGGTACATTGAATCAGACGGCACCAGCACCTATCAGGACTTATGGTTAGAATCACCCGTTTTCGATTTAAGCGGCCTGACCAATCCAATGTTGCTCTTCGACCTTAAATATGACCTTACTTACGACTGGTGTGATAGAGCAGTGTACGTGCAATACAGTACTGACGATGGCACCACGTGGACCACACTTGGGGCAAACACCGCCCCCCTATGGTACAATTCTGGGGCAAACACTTGCTGGCCTAACACATGGTCGGGCAATGCGGTTAACTCGTGGACACAAGTACAACACTCGCTTTGCGACCTGATTGGAGAAACCTGTGTAAAGTTTAGGTTCTATGGCGACGACATTCGCTACAGCGATATGTTTGCGCTCGATAACATTATAGTAAGAGAATGGGAAGATGTTGGAGTAATCGCCTACCTGGAGCCTGTGAATCTTGGCTGTTTGTTTAATGCCAACCAGGAAGTCACCATCGCGGTATACAACTGGGCCTGTTCGCCCATGACCAATGTACCGGTAACCTGCGAAATTACGGGACCCAACCCCACTACCTTAACTGGCACTGTCCCCGGACCTATTCCGGCCAACGACTCTGTGCACTTCACCTTTCCATCTACCTTCGACATGACAGCGGTAGGGTTATACGGATTTACCTCCTACACTACCCTTGGTACGGATAACAACTTGAACAACGACACCCTAACCACTTCCATCAATGTAAATCAACTGAAAGTAGCCACCTTTCCATACAACGAAGACTTTAATGCCGATGATGGCTATTGGATTGCTGGTGGTGGTGATGCCAACAACTATTGGAACTGGGCAGCACTGCCGGCTGGATATCTCGGTGGACCAGCTGGATATGGAAACAGTTGGTATGTAGTAAAAGACGGCACCGCCACCTATCACGACATGTGGCTGGAAAGCCCCGTATTCGACTTCAGCCAAATTACCAATCCCATCTTTAGCATGGACGTGAAGTACGACCTCGCATACGATTGGTGCGATAGGGCAGTGCACGTACAATACAGCATCGATGGGGGAACCACATGGACCACACTCGGAACCAATGCAGATCCCAACTGGTACGACTCAGGAACAAACACCTGCTGGCCCAACACATGGTCGGCAACCACCGTAGGAACATGGACTAAAGTGCAACACGACCTCTGTGTATTGAGTGGTGAAAACTGTGTGAAGCTTCGCATCTACGCTGATGACATCAGATACAGCGATCGTTTTGCTTTAGACAATGTACAGGTAACTGATGGCGAAGGAGATGACGTGGAACCATTGGTAATATATCCACCAAACTCTGGCGTTTGTGCTCCATTTACCAATGCCGAAACAATTACTGTGTTGATTCAAAACAACAACTGTAGGCCACTTACCAACCTGCCCATTACCTTTAACTTAACAGGACCAAACACCGCTACACTCACCGACACTGTACCCGGACCCATCCCCGCATTTGGGCGGTTTGACTTTACCTTCGCCAATACGGTAGACATGAGTGGAACAGGCACCTACAACCTACAAGTAACCACAGGATCAAACACTTCTGGCATTGGATGGAGTTACATCAACGATACCATGCCTGCCAACAACACCATCATTGAAACAAGATACAGCAATACTCCACTCAGCACTTTCCCCTACACCGCAACTTTTGATGCCGGCAACGAAGGGTGGGCTTCGGGAAGAAGCCTGGTGAATCGTTATTGGGACTGGGATGCGCTCCCCGCTGGATACCTCGGTGGGCCTGGTGGCAATGTAGAAAGCTGTTTCATGGTATCCGATGGAAGCAGTACCTATAGCGACCTGTGGGTAGAAAGCCCCATCTTCGACTTTACTGGATTGGTCAACCCCATGTTGACCATGGACATCAAATACGACCTCACTTATGACTGGTGCGATAGAGCAGTGTATGTACAATACAGCACCAATGGTGGAACATCGTGGACCACACTTGGCACCAATGCAGATCCAGGATGGTATGCCCCTGGAAGCAATACCTGTTGGCCCAATACATGGTCGGCTGGAGTAGTATCGGAATGGACACAAGTACAACATACCTTGTGTAACCTTGTAGGTGAAACATGCGTGAAATTCAGGGTATATGCCGACGACATTCGGTACAGCGATATGTTTGCTTTCGACAACTTCACCATTCACGATACCATAGATGTTGGAGTCATTGCATTCATCGACCCTGTTGATGTAGGTTGCTTGTTTGGTGTACAACAAGAAGTAACCGTGGCGGTGTACAACTGGTCGTGTACTGCTTTAAGCAATGTTCCGGTAGTATGCGAAATTACCGGTCCTAACTCAGGCACCTTAACCGGCACCATTCCCGGCCCTATTCCTCCTAACGACTCTGTACATTTTACGTTTCCCACCACGTTCGACATGACCACAATGGGCACTTACAACTTTGTAGCCTATACCGACATGACCAATGATGGGAACCATGCTAACGATACCCTAACCACCTCCATCAATGTAAATCAACTGAAAGTAGCCACCTTTCCATACAACGAAGACTTTAATGCCGATGATGGCTATTGGATTGCTGGTGGTGGTGATGCCAACAACTATTGGAACTGGGCAGCACTGCCGGCTGGATATCTCGGTGGACCAGCTGGATATGGAAACAGTTGGTATGTAGTAAAAGACGGCACCGCCACCTATCACGACATGTGGCTGGAAAGCCCCGTGTTCGACTTCAGCCAAATTACCAATCCCATCTTTAGCATGGACGTGAAGTACGACCTCGCATACGATTGGTGCGATAGGGCAGTGCACGTACAATACAGCATCGATGGGGGAACCACATGGACCACACTCGGAACCAATGCAGATCCCAACTGGTACGACTCAGGAACAAACACCTGCTGGCCCAACACATGGTCGGCAACCACCGTAGGAACATGGACTAAAGTGCAACACGACCTCTGTGTATTGAGTGGTGAAAACTGTGTGAAGCTTCGCATCTACGCTGATGACATCAGATACAGCGATCGTTTTGCTTTAGACAATGTACAGGTAACTGATGGCGAAGGAGATGACGTGGAACCATTGGTAATATATCCACCAAACTCTGGCGTTTGTGCTCCATTTACCAATGCCGAAACAATTACTGTGTTGATTCAAAACAACAACTGTAGGCCACTTACCAACCTGCCCATTACCTTTAACTTAACAGGACCAAACACCGCTACACTCACCGACACTGTACCCGGACCCATCCCCGCATTTGGGCGGTTTGACTTTACCTTCGCCAATACGGTAGACATGAGTGGAACAGGCACCTACAACCTACAAGTAACCACTGGATCAAACACTTCTGGCATTGGATGGAGTTACATCAACGATACCATGCCTGCCAACAACACCATCATTGAAACAAGATACAGCAATACTCCACTCAGCACCTTTCCCTACACCGCAACTTTTGATGCCGGCAACGAAGGGTGGGCTTCGGGAAGAAGCCTGGTGAATCGTTATTGGGACTGGGATGCGCTCCCCGCTGGATACCTCGGTGGGCCTGGTGGCAATGTAGAAAGCTGTTTCATGGTATCCGATGGAAGCAGTACCTATAGCGACCTGTGGGTAGAAAGCCCCATCTTCGACTTTACTGGATTGGTCAACCCCATGTTGACCATGGACATCAAATACGACCTCACTTATGACTGGTGCGATAGGGCAGTGTATGTACAATACAGCACCAATGGTGGAACATCGTGGACCACACTTGGCACCAATGCAGATCCAGGATGGTATGCCCCTGGAAGCAATACATGTTGGCCCAATACATGGTCGGCTGGAGTAGTATCGGAATGGACACAAGTACAACATACCTTGTGTAACCTTGTAGGTGAAACATGCGTGAAATTCAGGGTATATGCCGACGACATTCGATACAGCGATATGTTTGCTTTCGACAACTTTAACATTGAAGATAGAACAGATGTTGGGGTCATTGCTTTTATCGAGCCGTTAGCAGACAATTGCCTACACTCGGCCAACCAAACTGTCACCGTTGAAGTGTTCAACTGGTCGTGTGCTCCTGTAAGCAATGTTCCTGTAGTATGCGACATCACTGGAGCTGCCACTACCACTTTAAACGATGTAGTGCCTGGTCCTATTCCCGCAAGTGGTTCGGTTAACTTTACATTTACCACTACCTTCGACATGACTCCAGTAGGCACCTATGATTTTGTAGCTTATACCGACCTTCCTTTAGAGGCCAACCGAAACAACGACACCAGTTATCATTCCGTTACGGTTAATCATCAACTGATTAATACATTCCCTCATTACGAGCAATTCAATGCCAACTCAGGTGTTGGTGTGTGGGCACCTGCTGCTGGTGATGCTAATAACTATTGGACTTGGGGAGCTGTGCCTTACCTAGGCGGCCCTGGAGGTTATGGCAACAGTTGGTACATTGTAAAAGACGGCACATCTACCTATCATGACATGTGGTTGGAAAGCCCTGTATTTGACTTCACAGGACTTACTAATCCAGTACTTAATTTTGATTTGAAGTACGACCTGGCATACGATTGGTGCGACAGGGCAGTATACATTCAATATACTACAAATGGCGGCACCACCTGGACCACATTAGGCACCAATGCAGAACCCAACTGGTACAATTCAGGCGCCAACACCTGTTGGCCCAACACCTGGTCGGCAAGTACCGTTGGCAGCTGGACCAATGTACGTCGTGACTTGTGTGCCCTTGCCGGTGAATCGTGTGTGCAATTCCGTTTTTTTGCTGACGATGTTCGCTACAGTGACCAATTTGCCTTCGATAATTTCCATATTACCGACACTCCCATCGATGCAGAAGTAATGTTTGTAAGCGGATGCTACGGAAGCACCTATGACCTTGAAGTAACAGTAGGCAACAACAGTTACCTCTGTGTCGCCTCACCCAATATCACCAGCATCGATTTGAGCATTTCTATCGATGGAGGTGCTGCAACAACACAAACCTATACCGGATTAAACATCCCATATGGTGGAACAGAAATCATTCAAATTCCAAATGTAAATGTTCCTACCTCCAACAGCACTGTACAAGTTTGGTGTTCTTTCCCCAACGGATTGACAGATCAAATTTTTGAAAACGATACAGCAACAGGATATAGTGCCAACTGGCCACATTGCAACGACAACTGTAATAGTGCTATTGGTTTGGGGCTGGGTACTGTTACTGCTTCGCAAACGAGCAATGCCACTCCAAATCCATTGGAAGATCCTCCATTTACAGGATGCGGCAACCCCACCTTAGAAAATACCGTTTGGTATTGGTTTACCACTGATAACATGGGAGGCATGGTTACTGTAACCTTTCAAAATATTGGATGTACTCCATCGAACAATGGCATTCAGGTATCCATCGACCAACTGACCGGGCCACCTTGCGATCCTGTTAATTACACCAACGTATATTGTGCCAACAATGGCAATACCAGCGATTTTTCATGGGGACCTGTAAACCTCCCCCCTAACACCATTTATTACATTGCAGTAGATGGTTATGCTGGCAACGATTGTGATTTTGAGATCGACCTTTCGGGCGCAGTAGTAGTATTACCTGTAGAACTTACTAGCTTTGAAGCTGCTTGTGCCAATAACGGCAAAGAAGTATTGTTACGCTGGACTACTGCTACAGAAACCAACAACAGTCATTTCACGCTTGAGCGCAGTGAAGATGGCAATGTTTTTGAGCCCATTGCCACCATTACTGCAATAGGTAACAGCACACAAACCACCACGTATCAATTTACCGATGAAACTCCTCTTATTGGCGCAGGCTACTACCGTTTAAAGCAAACGGACTACAATGGCCAAAGCAGTTATGCCCCAACTGTAGCGGTTGATTGCGAGCCTGCGTCTTACTCCTATACCATTGCCCCCAACCCAGCAAAAGACAACTTACATCTCCAAATCAACTCTCCCGTTGATCAATCAAGGCTGGAACTCACATTGATGAATGAAATGGGCAAGCAGATACTCAAAAAAGGTCAGGCATTGCACCAGGGAGCAAACCGGCTTCAATTGAACCTGTCGAAATATGCTTCCGGGTTGTACCTATTGAAACTACAAATTGGGGATCAGGCATATTTCGAAAAAGTCGTTCTGGCCAGATAATCAATATCCATTAGCACCCACCCAATGTATTCATGGCTGCATTTAATTGCCGAAAATCATCCGTAGTAATAAAATCAGGGATTTCTTTTTTACCGAGGTTAATTGTTTTAATCAATGCCCCTGTTGCTAATTTTGCATCTACCCGAGTTAAAATACGTGTTTTAATCAACATGTTCCAGTAATGCTCTTCAATTTCTATTGAAGCATTGATCCAGTCCAGTCCCTGCTGCAACAACGCTTCATCCTGCACTGCTTGAGTCTTCATCTTTTCCACCAGGTACCCAGCGCAAATTGCTAATTGTCGCCAATCGTCTTTAGATTCAGCAGCAATCTTTTCTAACTCATCTATGCATATTTCCACCTCTGTTAATGAAGGAGTGTAGTAATATTCGATCCGGTTAAACTTGCTATCCTCATTCCAAAATGTCCAGGTACCAATACGCGCACCATGCCGGTATTGTCCTAACTCACTACGGTTACCATTGGGGTACCACATGGTCCAGGTGCCTTCGCGCACTCCATCAACAAGTTGCCCTTCTTCCTTTTTTACCCCATTTCCCCAGGTACCCACATAGTTATTCTTTAATGTTTCCTCTTTATCCTTAAGCATTGACTGCTCATCTTGTTCTATTCCTGTAAAAGAAGGCATAAAAGCGGTAAATAATCCTACTGCGATAATAAGAGCCAGGTAGATGATTTTGCGTTTCATAGTAATACGTTTAAAAAGGTTTATACAAAAGTACATGGTATGACTTCTTACTGTCGTTAATAGCTTGTAAAGAATTGTTAATGAAATGTAAATGTTGTCCTTTCTATTGGTTTATGCGTTAGTTTTGCTGTACATGAAAAGAAAAACCATACGAATTGTTGTTGTAATGCTTTTGGCTGCAATGGCCGGAATCATTACTGTACAAACATTTTGGTTTTCGAAAGCTTATGACGAACAAGAGCGTCAATTCAGCAATCATGTTAACATTGCACTGCGCAACATTGCCGACCAACTGCTTAAATTGAATGGCGATGCAACTACCGTTATCCCTCCCATCCAGCAGCAAACGGCCAACGATTTTTATGTTACTACAAATACCTACATTCAGTATTCAACATTAGACTCGTTGTTACAAAGTACATTTGCTGCACTTCATATCGAATCGGAATACCACTTTGCTTTATACGAATGTGAAGAAAATTGGATGGTAGCAGGTGCGTATGTATTTCTACCCGAAGAGCAAGACACATCGGCTATTGCCTGTGCCTCACGCACATTGGATTTAGGTTGCTTTAACTTTGGAGTTACCTTTCCCAATAAATCAGCGCACCTTGCTAGCGAAATGGGTATTTGGATCTTCTCATCCGTAGTGTTGCTCCTTATTATTGCTTTCTTTTTGTTTACCATGATCAGCATGATCAAAGAAAAACGACTATCGGCCATGAAAACCGATTTCATTAATAATATGACACATGAGCTCAAAACTCCCATCACTAACATCTCCATAGCCAGTGAAGTACTTCGGAATACAGAAGGGCAATTAGATCAGAAGAAAGCACAACGATATGCTGATATTATTTATGCAGAAAACCAACGACTTAAAACACAAGTAGAACAGGTGCTGCAAATTGCAGCGCTGGAAAGTGGAGAATTGAAGCTCAAGAAAAAACCATTGAATATTCATGAAGTAATTGCCCAACTTATCCATACCATTGAGCCCCGGGTACAACAACGTAAAGGATCTATTGTGTTTACCCCTAAAGCTGGTGAACATGAAATATCTGCCGACAAAACACACCTGGTGAATGTGCTGTACAACTTAATCGACAATGCCGACAAGTACTCTCCTACTGCACCCAACATTACCATTACCACCCGAAGCAATAAGGAAGGTATTTTAATCGCGGTGATTGATAAGGGCATCGGCATTGGTAAAGAGGCGCAAAAGTTTATTTTCGACAAGTTTTATCGCACTCCTACGGGAGATGTACACGATGTCACCGGGTTTGGACTTGGTTTGAGCTATGTAAAAACAATCATTGAAGCACATGGTGGCTTCATTACCGTTAAAAGTGAGCCCAGGAAAGGAAGTGCTTTTGAAGCTTTCTTCCCTTATGTATAAATGAAGTTATCTGTGAAAATATTGCTGGTAGAAGACGACGAAAACCTTGGGTATTTGTTACAAGACAGCCTCAACATGGCGGGTTACGTTACCGACTTATTGAAGGACGGGGAAGCAGGGTGGCAAGCGTTTCAACAAACTTCTTACGACATCTGTGTGTTGGATGTGATGATGCCCAAAAAAGATGGATTTGCACTCGCCACAGCCATACGTCAGCAAAATCAAAAAATCCCTATTGTATTTCTTACCGCTAAGTCACTAAAAGAAGATCGCATTAAGGGCTTTAAAGTAGGGGGTGATGACTACATTACCAAACCCTTTAGTATTGAAGAATTCCTACTGAGAATTGAAGCCATTCTAAAACGCCTTCATTACAACAGCGAAAGCGCTGTATCTACCTGTTTGTTTGCCGACTCTACCCTTGATTGTAAAAACCTTCGATTATTGGTTGCAGGGGAATCAAGAAACCTCACCTTAAAAGAAATGGAATTGCTTCGGTATTTGGGTACCCACCCCAACACATTGCTTAGCCGAGAAGACATTCAAAATGCCGTATGGGCCGACGACAGCTATTTTGTAGGAAGAAGTATGGATGTCTTTATTTCACGCTTGCGAAAGTATTTAAAAGGCGACCCAAAAATTGCCATCACCAATGTGCATGGTGTTGGGTATCGTTTTGAAATAAATGAATCTTAACAAGCAAGCGCCTTCAAAAAATTAAGTCGGCTATACTCCTACTTCGCCGATGCCTTCACATATTGAAATGAAGCATACTTTTGTTTGTTCGTATGATCCGAACCGTATGCTGGCCCCTGCACCAGTGCATCTACCTTTGCAAACGATACTTTCGAAACATCAATGTTTTGCTTCTTCAGCCCCTCTTCCAAAACTTTACGAGCATTATCTGCCCTCAACTGAGCTAGCTTTTGATTAGAAGAAAAGGTCGTTGTTGGCACTTTCGAAGCACTACTCTCAATAGCTATTGTTGCAGCACCATTAGCTTCTATCAACTTCCCTATTCCTGCAATAAATTGTACCAATTGATTGTCTTCCTTTGCAATGTCCTTATCATTATAACCAAAGAACTTTTGTAAGTCAGATACCACAACAATCTCTTTTACTTCTTCCACCACCTCTTCTGCTACTACTTCCTCTGGCTTAGTGATCTTCGATGAGTAAATATCACTCAACCGGCCTTCTTCTCTATTGCTTACAAAGTAAATCGTACTATCAGGATACACTGAAAAGAATGCATCAAACTTATCTGAATTAATCGGAGCTCCCAGGTTAGTTGGGGCTGACCAATTCGTCCAGCTATCATCCTGGCGGGTAGTCATGAAGATATCAGACTTACCACTTGCTCCGTGCTCGCTTGAAGCAAAGTAAAGTGTTTTACCATCGTCAGCCAGAAAAGGGGAAAACTCAAATCCACCAGTATTAACAGTTGTGCCTAAATTCTTAGGTGCAGACCAATTGCCCGAGCCATCTTTTCTACTCACAAACAAATCTTCCTTGGCACTCCCTCCTACAGGCTTCATCGAAACAATAATCACATCCTCTTTACGATTCACATAAAAGCCGTAAAAATCTCCTTCAAAGTGCATATTGGGAATTTTCAACAACTCAGGTTTCGACCATTTGCCGCCTTTCTTTTCTGATTTTGATATTCCCTTTTGTTCTTCCGATTTTAGCTTGTAGGCACTGAGTAGATAAACGGTATTGCCATCTTCGCTAATACCAACTATTCCATTAGATAGCTCATTGTTTAATGGTGAAATGGAATTGTCTGCCTTTTTCCAAACACCGTCTTTCAATTCGCTTTTCCAAATATCCTGATCATTTGTCCCGCCTTTATTCCCCTCGTGAAGCGTACGCACAAAATACATTGTTTTCCCATCCTTAGTCAACAATGGCATCGATTCTTCAGCATCTGAATTCACTTGATTCGATAGCTTCGTTGGCTCATCATATTCCGTTAAATCTTGAGCAAATACACTTTGTCCAATAAAGGTAAGTGCAACAATACTACACCCCATTGATCGTAATACCTCTTTTCTATTCATCTTTCCCTTGTTTACAGTTTCTTTACTTGAATAACATAAATCCGAGCATGATCTCATGCGATCCAGAGCTATAATTGCTCAAGTCGGATGTGGTATAATCATACGAATATCCAAATTTCACAAAATCTTTAATGGTCAATCCCAACATTGGTACTATTGCGTCATTGGCGCGGTATGATACTCCGAACCAAAACTTCTCCATCAAATCTGCCTTTAAATTAATATCGTACGATACTGGTGCTGGATCAACAAACTTCACCAAAAAACCTGGCGTAAGCGCAAAGTTATCATTTACCTCAATCTTATAACCCGCATTGAAGAAATGGTGTACATGCAGCTTGCTTTGAGTGGGCGTGTTGCCAAAATAAACTTCGTTTTGCAGCAATTGGTTGGTAGCGTATCCTAACTGAAGGTTTTCAGAATAAAGATACAATCCTGCTTTTAAGTCGGGAACAATTTGCTGCTCATTGGCTTGCACAAACGTATTATAAGTATTGTCATTTGGATCAGTAAGTGTTACTTTACTTTGATCCAGACGAAGCATCGAAGCTCCAGCCGCAACCCCAATAGACAAATTCATCTTATCACTTACAGGCAAGTGTAAAGCATACGATAAATTCAACGTGTTATTCGTAAAAGCACCATATTCATCTGCAGTAAAAGAACCACCTAACCCGTGTTTCATCTTCCCCCCCGGAGCTTGTGCTACACCAGAATAACTTTCATCGCTAATCCTCAATAATAATGGGCGTACTGGCGACTTTTTCTTCAATGGCGAGTGTGCCGAAATATAAGAAGTTGTGGGCGACGAATCGAAACCTGCCCACTGCTTTCTAAATGCCAGATTCACATCCATATAACTATACATTCCTGTGGTTGCAGGATTAATGATATAGGGATTCTGCATGTATTGACTATACTGGCTCAACTGTTGCCCTTTGGAGTACTGTGCCCCCAACAATGCAATTACGATAACGAATAAGATCTTCTTTTTCATGGTTTCTATCTTATTATGGTCACTGCTCCTATTAATGCTTCAGAGCCATCATTTAAGTTAACAACGAATGAATACGACCCCATCGGTAATGGCTCCCCATTATAGGTGCCATCCCAGGCGTCAATGTATCCCTCAGAATGGAAAATGCGCTCTCCCCAACGGTTATATATGTCCACAACATTATCAGGGAATAAGTGAATATTTTCAATCGTCCAGGTATCATTTACTCCATCACCATCAGGAGTGAATCCTGTTGGAATAGTAATTGTGAAATCTGTACAAGACTCTACTAAAATGTCTACCTCGTCTATGGATGGGTTACACAGTCCATTAGAAATGGTCCACTCCAGTGTTAAATTACCTGCTGCCAATCCTGTTACCGTTGTGGCAGGGTCATTAGGATCAGTAACAGCACCAATACCCGAAACAATGGTCCACGTTCCGGTTTCTCCAATACCCGGAGCATTGGCTGCCATTGTCAACATAGCGGTATCACATACTGTTTGGTCTAAACCTGCATCAGCGATGGTTGGTGTTGGGTTAACGGTAACAGTAAATGAACAAACAGTTGCATTTCCAGCACCATCTGTAGCTGTATACTCAATGGTAGTAGTACCTATTGGGAATGTTGAACCACTTGTTAGCCCTGAGCCATCTGTTTGCGTGGTAACTACCCCTGCACAATTGTCTGTGCCCACTGGCACTGTATATACCACTACAGGGTCGCAAGTAGTAATGTCTGCCGGACAACTAATTGCTGGCGGTGTAGTATCATCTAATACTACATCGAAGGTACAAGTAGCTGTGTTGCCCGCAGCATCTGTTCCGGTCATTGTAATAGTGGTGTTACCCGTTATCACCGTTCCAACTGCTGGCGACTGCGTCAGGCCTGGGTTTGGATCACAATTATCCGTAATCGTAACTAAACCTGTGTAGTCAACCAATGTAAACTCGCAATTGGCATCAGGCGTCTCCGTCTGATTGCCCGGACAATTCACTACTGGAGGTGTCGTATCAATCACATCTACATCGAAAGTACATGAAGCGGTATTGCCATCAGCATCAGTGGCAGTAATGGTAATCGTTGTTATTCCCGCTGTAATTACAGTTCCTGCTGCCGGTGTTTGTGTCACTGTTGGGTTAACATCACAGTTATCAGCAATGGTGGCCATACCAATGTAATCGGGAAGTGTAAACTCGCAATTGGCATCAGCATTCTCCGTTTGTGTTCCTGGACAGGTTACCGTTGGTGGGGTGACATCCTGTAAAGTTACATCAAATGTACAACTGGCAGTATTCCCATTGGCATCTGTAGCCGTTAACGTTACCGTTTGTACCGTGCCTGAACCTGATATGATCGTTCCAACAGTTGGTGATTGTGTAACCGTTGGCACACCACAATTATCTGCAGCTGTTGCTCCTCCGGTATAATCAGGCAATGCAAAGTTACAGTTGGCATCTACGTTCTCGGTAGTATTACCAGGACAGGTAATCGTTGGTGGCGTGGTGTCATCCAATACCACATCAAATGTACAGGTAGCCGTTAAGCCATTGATATCGGTTACCGTTAAGGTAATGGTGGTGGTTCCTACAATTGTTGCCCCTACTGCTGGCGACTGTGTTACCGAAGCCACTCCACAATTATCGCCTGTAGTTGCTAACCCTGTATAATCAGGCAATACAAACTCACACAACGCATTGGGGGTCTCTGTTTGATTGCCAGGACAGGTAATGGTAGGTGGAGTTGCATCTTGCAACGTAACATCAAATGTACAATTGGCACTGTTACCATCTGCATCAACAGCAGTAATCGTAATCGTTTGTACCGTGCCATGGCCCGATATTACAGTACCTGCCGCTGGGGTTTGGGTAACTGTTGGGTTAACATCACAGTTGTCTGCAATCGTGGCCATGCCTGTATAATCCGGAATGGTGAAGTTACACGATGCATCTACATTCTCGGTAGTATTACCAGGACAGGTTACCGTTGGTGGGGTGACATCCTGTAAAGTTACATCAAATGTACAACTGGCAGTATTCCCATTGGCATCTGTAGCCGTTAACGTTACCGTTTGTACCGTGCCTGAACCTGATATGATCGTTCCAACAGTTGGTGATTGTGTAACCGTTGGCACACCACAATTATCTGCAGCTGTTGCTCCTCCTGTATAATCAGGCAGTGTAAAGTTACAGTTGGCATCTACGTTCTCGGTGGTATTACCAGGACAGGTAATCGTTGGTGGCGTGGTGTCATCCAATACCACATCAAATGTACAGGTAGCCGTTAAGCCATTGATATCGGTTACTGTTAAGGTAATGGTGGTGGTTCCTACGATTGTTGCCCCTACCGCTGGCGACTGTGTTACTGAAGCCACTCCACAATTATCGCCTGTAGTTGCTAACCCTGTATAATCAGGCAATACAAACTCACACAACGCATTGGGGGTCTCTGTTTGATTGCCAGGACAGGTAATGGTAGGTGGAGTTGCATCTTGCAACGTAACATCAAATGTACAATTGGCACTGTTACCATCTGCATCAACAGCAGTAATCGTAATCGTTTGTACCGTGCCATGGCCCGATATTACAGTACCTGCCGCTGGGGTTTGGGTAACTGTTGGGTTAACATCACAGTTGTCTGCAATCGTGGCCATGCCTGTATAATCCGGAATGGTGAAGTTACACGATGCATCTACATTCTCGGTAGTATTACCAGGACAGGTTACCGTTGGTGGGGTGACATCCTGTAAAGTTACATCAAATGTACAACTGGCAGTATTCCCATTGGCATCTGTAGCCGTTAACGTTACCGTTTGTACCGTGCCTGAACCTGATATGATCGTTCCAACAGTTGGTGATTGTGTAACCGTTGGCACACCACAATTATCTGCAGCTGTTGCTCCTCCTGTATAATCAGGCAGTGTAAAGTTACAGTTGGCATCTACGTTCTCGGTGGTATTACCAGGACAGGTAATCGTTGGTGGCGTGGTGTCATCCAATACCACATCAAATGTACAGGTAGCCGTTAAGCCATTGATATCGGTTACTGTTAAGGTAATGGTGGTGGTTCCTACGATTGTTGCCCCTACTGCTGGCGACTGTGTTACCGAAGCCACTCCACAATTATCGCCTGTAGTTGCTAACCCTGTATAATCAGGCAATACAAACTCACACAACGCATTCGCTGTTTCTGTTTGATTGCCAGGACAGGTAATGGTAGGTGGAGTTGCATCTTGCAACGTAACATCAAATGTACAATTGGCACTGTTACCATCTGCATCAACAGCAGTAATCGTAATCGTTTGTACCGTGCCATGGCCCGATATTACAGTACCTGCCGCTGGAGCCTGGGTAACTGTTGGGTTAACATCACAGTTGTCTGCAATCGTGGCCATGCCTGTATAATCCGGAATGGTGAAGTTACACGATGCATCTACATTCTCGGTAGTATTACCAGGACAGGTTACCGTTGGTGGGGTGGCATCCTGTAAAGTCACATCAAATGTACAACTGGCGATATTCCCATTGGCATCTGTAGCCGTTAACGTTACCGTTTGTACCGTGCCTGAACCTGATATGATCGTTCCAACAGTTGGTGATTGTGTAACCGTTGGCACACCACAATTATCTGCAGCTGTTGCTCCTCCTGTATAATCAGGCAGTGTAAAGTTACAGTTGGCATCTACGTTCTCGGTGGTATTACCAGGACAGGTAATCGTTGGTGGCGTGGTGTCATCCAATATCACGTCAAATGTACAGGTAGCCGTTAAGCCATTGATATCGGTTACTGTTAAAGTAATGGTGGTGGTTCCTACGATTGTTGCCCCTACTGCTGGCGACTGTGTTACCGAAGCCACTCCACAATTATCGCCTGTAGTTGCTAACCCTGTATAATCAGGCAATACAAACTCACACAACGCATTCGCTGTTTCTGTTTGATTGCCAGGGCAGGTAATGGTGGGGGGAGTTACGTCAGTCACTACCACATCAAAGTTACAGATAGCGGTATTGCCAGCAGCATCAGTGGCTGTTAGCACAATATTGGTAGTACCGACTCCAACATTGGTACCCGCTACGGGTGCTTGAGACACCGTTACTCCCGGACAATTATCGTTAGCTGTAGCTAAACCTGTATAATCAGGAATACTAAAGTTACAAGTAGCATCTACATTGCCCGTTTGGTTGCCTGGACAACTGATTGTTGGGTTCGTAGCATCACTTACTACTACATCAAAGTTACAAGTAGCAGTATTGCCTGATGCATCAGTAACGGTCAGCACCACATTGGTGGTACCTACTCCTACAATCGTTCCGGCAGCTGGTGCCTGACTTACTGTTTCGCCTGGGCAATTATCATTCGCTGTGGCTAAACCTGTGTAATCTGGTAAACTAAAGTTACACGTTGCATCTACATTGCCCGTTTGGTTACCTGGGCAACTGATTGTTGGGTTCGTAGCATCGCTTACCACTACATCAAAGTTACAGGTAGCAGTATTACCCGATGCATCGGTAACAGTCAACACCACATTGGTGGTGCCTACTCCTACAATCGTTCCAGCAGCTGGTGCCTGGCTTACCGTTTCGCCTGGGCAATTATCATTCGCTGTGGCTAAACCTGTGTAATCAGGAATACTAAAGTTACAAGTAGCATCTACATTGCCCGTTTGGTTACCTGGGCAACTGATTGTTGGGTTCGTAGCATCGCTTACCACTACATCAAAGTTACAGGTAGCAGTATTACCCGCTGCATCGGTAACAGTCAACACCACATTGGTGGTACCTACTCCTACAATTGTTCCTGCTGCTGGTGCCTGGCTTACCGTTTCGCCTGGGCAATTATCATTCGCTGTGGCTAAACCTGTGTAATCAGGAATACTAAAGTTACAAGTAGCATCTACATTGCCCGTTTGGTTGCCTGGGCAACTGATTGTTGGGTTCGTAGCATCGCTTACTACTACATCAAAGTTACAAGTAGCAGTATTGCCCGCTGCATCAGTAACAGTCAACACCACATTGGTGGTACCTACTCCTACAATCGTTCCAGCAGCTGGTGCCTGGCTTACCGTTTCGCCTGGGCAATTATCATTCGCTGTGGCTAAACCTGTGTAATCAGGAATACTAAAGTTACAAGTAGCATCTACATTGCCCGTTTGGTTGCCTGGGCAACTGATTGTTGGGTTCGTAGCATCGCTTACCACTACATCAAAGTTACAGGTAGCAGTATTACCCGATGCATCGGTAACGGTCAACACCACATTGGTGGTACCTGCTCCTACAATTGTTCCAGCAGCTGGTGCCTGGCTTACCGTTTCGCCTGGGCAATTATCATTCGCTGTGGCTAAACCTGTGTAATCAGGAATACTAAAATTACAAGTAGCATCTACATTGCCCGTTTGGTTGCCTGGGCAACTGATTGTTGGGTTCGTAGCATCGCTTACTACTACATCAAAGTTACAAGTAGCAGTATTGCCCGCTGCATCAGTAACAGTCAACACCACATTGGTGGTACCTACTCCTACAATCGTTCCTGCTGCTGGTGCCTGGCTTACCGTTTCGCCTGGGCAATTATCATTCGCTGTGGCTAAACCTGTGTAATCTGGTAAACTAAAATTACAAGTAGCATCTACATTGCCCGTTTGATTGCCTGGGCAACTGATTGTTGGGTTCGTAGCATCACTTACTACTACATCAAAGTTACAAGTAGCAGTATTGCCCGCTGCATCAGTAACAGTTAACACCACATTGGTGGTACCCACACCAACGTTGGTACCCGCTGCAGGTGCTTGAGACACCGTTACTCCCGGGCAGTTATCGTTCGCTGTTGCCAATACAGTGTAATCTGGTAAACTAAAGTTACACGATGCATCTACATTGCCCGTTTGGTTACCCGGGCAACTGATCGTTGGGTTCGTAGCATCACTTACTACCACATCAAAGTTACAGGTAGCGGTATTACCGGCTGCATCGGTAACAGTCAACACCACATTGGTGGTACCTACTCCTACAATCGTTCCAGCAGCTGGTGCCTGGCTTACCGTTTCGCCTGGGCAATTATCATTCGCTGTGGCTAAACCTGTGTAATCAGGAATACTAAAGTTACAAGTAGCATCCACATTGCCCGTTTGGTTACCTGGACAACTGATTGTTGGATTCGTAGCATCACTTACTACTACATCAAAGTTACAAGTAGCAGTATTGCCCGATGCATCAGTAACGGTCAGCACCACATTGGTGGTACCTACTCCTACAATTGTTCCTGCTGCTGGTGCCTGGCTTACCGTTTCACCTGGGCAATTATCATTCGCTGTGGCTAAACCTGTGTAATCTGGTAAACTAAAATTACAAGTAGCATCTACATTGCCCGTTTGATTGCCTGGGCAGCTGATCGTTGGGTTAGTCACATCGCTTACCACCACATCGAACGTACAACTAGCAGTATTGCCATTACCATCGTCAGCTGTTAAGGTAATGGTAGTAGTGCCTACCCCCACATTCGTGCCTGCTACAGGACTTTGAGTAATGGTTGGCGATGCTGTACAGTTATCTGTAGCCGTAGCCAATCCGGTATAATTCGGCAAACTAAAGTTACAGCTAGCATCTACATTACCCGTTTGATTGCCTGGGCATGTAATGGTTGGATTAGTGTTATCTTGAATGGTTAATACCATATTATCAATAGCAGCAGTACAAGGTCCCGCTCCATCCGGGTCATCTGTAGTAATAGTAAGGGTTACAGTGCCGGCACCTATATCGCCAGCTCCAGGCGTATATGTAGCTCCTGGAAGGCTTGCATTATCAAACCCTCCATCACCACTGGTTGACCAGGTAATGGAAGATGCTCCACCACCAAAAGAACCACTTAAGGTGTAATCATCACCAGGGCAGATGGTAGCATTACCACCTGCATTTACGGTAGCAGGCGTTAAACATGGTGCTGTACAACTTACTACTTCTGAGTACGAGGCAGTACAGCCTAAAGGATCTGTTACTGTTAAAGAAACCGTATATGTTCCTGGCGAATAAGTATGCAATGGAGGGTTAATTCCTGTAAAAATGGGTGAACCGTCTCCATAGTTCCATTCAAAGGTGAAATTACCTACGGGGTGATTATTGGTTAATGTGAGGTCACAACCAGACATAGCAGCAGTAAAGTCTGCCAGAGGCCCAATTACACCCGTCATTCCACTGGTTACCCCTCCCCATGTAAAGGAGAAACCATTATTGGTAATCGAGAAGTTATCAATTAATAACGCATATGTTTGCCCAGCTGTTATAGTTGGCGGTGTCATCACTCCACCTGTTTCGTTACAAAACGCACGTTGATAGCTACCACCACCACAAGGACCTGCTGGCCCTCCACAAGAAGACACTCCTGGCTCGGTAGCTGGCGATGAACTTAGTCCTGTAGCGCCCGCACAACCACTCCAGTTACATGCCACCACTGTTGCCGATCCAGAAGATAATGCGCATCCACTTGAGGTGATGTCAAACAAGGCCCAGTCGTAGTCATCTGAAGCAACGGTTGGGTTAATATTAAACTCAATGGTTCCGGTTTGACCAGCAGTAAAGGTATACCATTGTGATTGACGCTCATCACCTCCAAAGCAAGTAAATACCGACACATCCTCTTCAGAACCGTTACCAAAAATGCTTCCTGCACCACTGGCAATCGTTCCTAAACTAAAAGGGGAGTCATCACACAATATGTTTGCATCTGGACAATCTTGACCGGGCAAAATAGGTTGAGGAACATTATCTACACAAACAGTAAATGTTCCATCTCCACCAGGAGAAGAAGAACTTGAAATAGTAAAATAATACGTAGAACCAATGGTCAACCCGGTAAAGCTACCTGTAAGTACAGAAGCACCACACAATGAACCATGTAATGTTAAAGTACCACAAGGGGGGGCTAAATCTTCTACAAGAATAAATTCTATATCATCACCCATCGTTCCACCGGTTACGGTAACATCCAACTGTGTATTGGTAGCCACAAATGTGAACCACACTTCGTTGTTGTTGCCTGCCTGGCACCCCAGGGTTCCGACCCAATGATCGCCAGAACTAGCAGTAGTAGTTTCGGGGAGACCTGGCCCATAGCAAGTGCCATCCGGAGTTACAGAAAAAGCTCCAGCACAAGCATCGTTGGGGGGCTGTGCATTTAGAGTGGAGGTAATAATAAAGGTTAGCAGTAAAAGTAGTGCATACTTTTTCATGGCTGAGCGTAATAAGTAAGTTAGCAGTATATTATTTGTCGGTATACAACTCCTTAAGAGGAGTAAAGTCAGGCTTGCTGATGGTAGTAACTGGTAAAATCTTAGCCGTAGTATAAGTGCCTATCTTGAGATAGACAATCTCATTTTCATCACGGTTCTTTTCAATTTTCTTAAGAAGCTCGGTAGTAAATACTTCTTTCACCTTGGGGTTAGTGGTAATAAATTGGAAAGTTCCTTCTTTAGCAGATTTCTCTGTGGCTTCTTGGGCAAGGCCTGTAGAGGTCATTGCAATCATAGCAATTGCAACAAAAGTTAGCAGTCTTTTGTAATTCATAGTAGTAGTTTTTGTAAGCAGCAATCATTGCCTTCTATAGTAACAAGACGTATTTTTTCCTTTAAAGGATGCATGGAGTTAAAAAAAACTTCACGACATCTATGTATTCTATATCAGATCAATGCTTTTCAATCGCTTTAATACGGTAGTAAATTGGAAAGGTTACAAATAATGGAATTCCAATCAGTGCTTTTAATGCGATATGCTCTAATTGAAGAGCTATTTTAGCCAAACACAATGCTTCACCCTATCTTTTCCCAAGCGCAAAACCCTTGAAAAATCAACTTGCTAATCTTCTACAAACTTCATCAATGCTTCATAAAAAAGCTGAGGGGCTTCTGCATGCACCCAATGCCCAGTGTTTAATGTCTTTATGCTTGCCCCTGAAAACTGGTCGTGCAATGCCTCAAAATCATCTTCCAGGATGTAGTTAGATTTTGCTCCACGAATAAAAAGGGTAGGTAAGTCAACCTCATCTTCGGGTAAACCTCCAATGATTTCAGGCATTTCCTTACTTAGTACCGGAATATTAATGCGCCAGTCTAACACTTTATCGTCGTTCCAATACAAATTTTTCAACAAAAATTGCTTCACTCCAAAGTCATCAATATAGTTTGACAGATGTTCCTCCACTGCTTTTCTGGAGCCAAGTTTCTCAAGATTAGCTGAGTTTAGAGCATCCAAAATCACATCGTGATGCATTGGGTATTGCTTGGTTCCGATGTCTACTATCACTAATTTATCAATGTACTCCGGATGTTCTTGCGCAAAACGAATAGCGGTTTTCCCTCCCATTGAGTGCCCTACCAAAATTACATTGCGCATATAATGATCTTCAATCAACTCCAACAAATCAGCTGCCATCAAATCATAGCTAAAGTCATCACTATGGGGGGAACGACCATGGTTCCGTTGGTCAACCAGGTACACGTCGTAATCCTCAGCTATTTTTTTCCCTAATGTTTGCCAATTATCCGATGATCCAAACAAACCGTGTAAAATAATCAATGGCTGCCCACCACCGAGATTTCTGTAATGCAACTTCATCTATCGCAATTGTTTTAAGTATAGTTGAATGGTATTTTCAAGCCCATAATAAAGCGCATCAGCTATTAAAGCATGTCCTATCGACACCTCCATTAACCCCGGGATATGTTGGTTAAAGTATTGCAAATTCTCCAGGCTTAAGTCATGACCCGCATTAATTCCAAGGCCAAGTTCATTTGCCTTTTTTGCTGCTTCAACATAATTGGCAATAGCTACGGCAGGATTTTCAGCATATTCTTTTGCATATGCTTCTGTATACAACTCTATGCGGTCTGCACCAGTATCGGGTGCATGTTCGATATGGGTCATATTCGTTTCAATAAAAATAGATGTTCGTATGCCATGCCGTTTCAATGCTGCAATGACCTCTTTTAAGAAATTTTTATGGGCAACCGTATCCCAACCAGCATTGGAGGTAAGCACCCCAGGAGGATCTGGCACCAAAGTGGCTTGTGTTGGTTTCGTAGCAATCACCAGTTCCATAAAACGCTCATTGGGATAACCTTCAATATTAAATTCTGTCGTCACTACTTCTTTCAAATCCAACACATCCTGATAACGAATATGCCGCTCATCCGGGCGAGGGTGCACTGTAATTCCTTCTGCACCAAAACGCTCACAGTCTTTAGCTACCTGCACCACATTGGGCACATCACCACCACGAGCATTTCTTAAAGTCGCTATTTTATTAATGTTTACGCTTAACTTAGCCATCAAAATAAATTCTTAGTTTTGCAATATTGCAAGCGGTTTCAAAGTTAATAATATAGCATGAAATTGTTTTAAATTTAATTCGAGTAGCGAGTGATTGCGATAGAAATGATAACGGACGATGTTCCCCCTTTAAGACCAACTGACACGGGATTAAAGGCGATCAAGTGGATGGATGAATTTAAAGTAAATCACCTGCCTATTGTAAAAGAGACCGAATTTCTTGGATTGATCTCCGACACAGATATTCTCGATCTCAATTCGCCTGAAGAACCTTTAGGCAATAATGGGTTAAGTGTTGTTCGCCCTTTTGTTACAGAAGGACAACATGCTTATGACGTGATGAAGTTAATCGCTGACTTGAATTTGAGTCTTGTTCCTGTATTGAATGAAGAAGGGAATTATGTGGGAGCCATTACCGTACAGCACCTAATGAAGTTAATTACTGCTATTGCATCCATTAACGACCCTGGAGGGATTGTCATTCTGGAGTTAAATGTGAACGATTATTCATTGGCTGAAATTGCTCAAATTGTGGAGGGAAATGATGCTAAGATTTTAAGTTCTTACATCACCTCTCGATCCGACTCCACTAAAATGGAAATCACCTTAAAAATCAATAAAACCGACCTCAGGGGTATCTTGCAAACATTTACCCGCTACGATTATACTGTTCAAGCATCTTTTCAAGAAAGCACGGTACACGATGATCTGAAAAGTCGGTATGAAGCATTAATGAACTACATCAACATGTAGTGCCACCACAACGCAATGTTGACCTTATTGCTCCGCTCCTTATTACTTTCCCTGGCTTTATTATGGAGTAATTGTGCGTTATCCGCTTCCCCCGACAATACTCAAAAGAGGGTCATTAATAACATCATTATTATTGGCAATGAAGTTACCAAACCCCATATTATACATCGAGAACTTACTTTTGGGATTGGCGACACCCTTACTGAAGCTTCAGCAATAAACGCAATGAACCAATCGCGGCAAAACTTGCTCAACACCTTTCTTTTCAATTTCGTAAATGTTGAACACGCCTTACAAGACTCTACCTATCTCACAATAGTGATTACGGTTACCGAACGTTGGTATACCTGGCCATTTCCGATTTTCGAATTGGCTGAAACCAATTTCAATACCTGGTGGCTCACCAAAGACTTTAACCGCGTTAACTATGGGGCTGGAGTATTTCGAAGGAACTTTCGCGGACGAAATGAAACCCTATACTTGCGTGCTCGCTTTGGCTATGCCAATGAGTACACCATTCATTACCGTACTCCATACGTAAACAAAAAACAAACCCTAGGCATTGGCGGAGCCTTTACTTATGTCCAAAGCAGCGAAATTGCTTACAGTACATTCAACAACAAACGCCTTTTCTATAGCGTTCCTGGCGAAAACGTACGTGAAGAATGGATTGGCAAGGTATCGGGAGTATTGCGACAGGGCATATTTACTTCCAACACGCTAGAATTGCGCTATACGCATAGCGATGCCAATGATTCTATTCCATTACTAATGCCCGATTATTTTGTAGAAGGCGACCATCAGCTCAAATATTTTTCGCTGCTGTATAGCTTTCGCTATGATAGACGCGATTTAAAAGCCTACCCCCTTAAAGGGCATTTTATTAATGTAGATATTATTAAAAACGGAATAGGTATGGTGAGCCGAGATGAACTGAATAGTTTTTATACTAAAATTTCCTTGAAGAAATATTGGCAGCTAGGGAATCGAACCTATTTTGCCTCGGGTTTAAAAGCCAGGCTTACTCCACAAATTGATGCCCCTTACTACTTGCAAGAAGGATTGGGGTACAGCGACATTGTAAGGGGTTATGAATATTATGTGATTGATGGGCAGCAATATGGCGTATTTAAATCCAACTTTAAATTTCAGCTTGTTGCACCAAAGGTGCGCAAAATGCCCCTGGTAAAAACCGATAAATTTCGGAAATTACACTATTCTGCTTATTTGAATCTTTTCGCAGATGTTGGGTATGTTGATGATAATCTGTACTTTCAGGATAACCCATTGGCAAATGACTATCTTACAGGAACGGGAATTGGGTTGGACTTTGTGACTTATTATGATGTTGTTTTACGTTTTGAATACACGATCAACAAATTGGGAGAACATGGATTCTTTATTCACTTCACCCAGCCAATTTAATTAGCTATGGTAATTGCAATCTACGGCAGGGCTTTTCAAGATAATTTCATCCCACACATCCAGCGGTTATTTAACAAGCTTGAAAGCTCCGACATCGACTTGTTGATCTATGAAACTTTTTACCTCTACCTCGAATCGCGCATAAAAATTAGTGCAAAACACGAATTATACAGCAGAAAAAGAGATTTAAAAGATAAACCTATTGATTACCTCATCAGCATTGGTGGAGATGGTACTTTGCTCGATACTATCAGTGCTGTAAAAGATTCGGGCATACCAATTCTGGGGATTAATACCGGACGGTTAGGCTTTTTATCGAGCATATCGAAAGATGATGTGGATCAATCCATTGATGCCATTCTCAATGGCAACTACAAAGTTGATAAGCGAACATTACTTTCTCTTGAAACTTCCGGGCATTTGTTTGGTGAAGGAAACTTTGCGCTCAATGAGCTTACCGTGCACAAGAAGGATTCTTCTTCTATGATCACCATACACACCTACATTAACGATGATTACTTGAATTCTTATTGGGCCGATGGTTTAATTGTTGCTACCCCTACAGGTTCTACCGCCTACTCATTAAGTTGTGGAGGCCCTATCATTGTGCCTGGATCAGAAAACTTCGTCATCACCCCCATTGCTCCCCATAACCTCAATGTTAGACCTGTTGTAGTACACGACAGCAGCATTATTCGACTTCAAGTTGAGGGAAGGGAAGAAAACTACCTGGCTTCCCTCGATTCAAGGTCAGCAGTCATTGATTCATCTACAGAGCTGATCATCAAAAAAGCCAGTTTTGAAATCAATTTAATTCAGTTAGAAAACCAAAATTTCCTCAATACCATTCGCAATAAAATGATGTGGGGGTTGGATCGCAGAAACTAGTTGCATGTCTTATGGTATGATGGTTGAACATGGATCAATCATATTTTTCGTAATTTTGCCGGGCTTATGCAATCGATGCTGGATTCCTGACAAGAAAAGTTTCGTTAGAAACAATGATTGACAATAATTCCAACAATTATCGGTTATTATAAGCGTTATTGATCCTTTCGGACAAGAAAGACATGACAAAGCGCTTGATCATATTAACGATTGCCCTTTTTTCGTACGCCAGTGCGTTTTCGCAATATATCCCCAGTTCTGAGATTGGAGTTTTTCTGGGTGGCTCATATTACATTGGCGATCTCAATCCTTACAAGCATTTTTACAACATTAAACCCGCTGGAGGTATTGTCTTTAGGCGTAACTTAAACCAACGGTACAGTGTTCGAGGCAACTTGCTTTATGGCAATGTAGGAGCCTCTGATGCAGATGCGCTTTCGGTGAATCAGCGCAACAGAAATTTAAGCTTTAAGTCGTCTATTATTGAACTTGGTGGGGTGGTAGAACTCAACTATTTCAAATACGACATCGGCAGTAAGCGAACACCTGCTACACCTTATATGTTTGTAGGACTCACTTATTTTAAAATGAACCCTAAAGGCAAGTTGGATGACACCTGGTATGAACTACAGCCTCTTGGTACTGAAGGGCCTGACAAATCTTACAAACTCAACCAAATTGCCATTCCCTTTGGAGTGGGATTAAAAACCAACCTTGGTAGCTCCATAGGGCTACAGATTGAATGGGGCTTCCGAAAAACATATACCGATTACCTTGATGATGTAAGCACTACCTATGCCGATCCCACCACACTCTCGCCAATAGCAGCCCAATTGGCCAACCAAAGCAACGCACAAGAAGGGTTGGGTGATAATAACACCGGTTTACAACGCGGCAATTCTCAAACCAAAGACTGGTATGTTTTCACTGGCATAATGATTACCTACCGATTGGGTGAAAAAGGAAGAATCTGCGCTAGATTTAAGGGTTAACCCTTTTTGTTAAAAATTCTAAATAAATCACAAATAATTTCAGAACCTCGGTTTTTTATGAGAAATTTGCAGCCTTATTAGCGTAGCGCGTTTTTATGGGATTGATCGATCAAATAGACCCTAATAATATCCCCAAGCATGTAGCCATCATTATGGATGGCAATGGGCGGTGGGCAAAAAAGCAGGGCAAGCTGCGAATTTTTGGACATTCCAACGGAGTGGAATCAGTTCGAGAAGCTCTTGTTGCTGCCTCTGAAATAGGAGTGAAATACCTCACCCTTTACGCTTTTTCTGCTGAAAACTGGAACCGTCCTAAGTACGAAGTCAATGCCTTAATGGATTTATTGGTAAACACCATTGCCAATGAAATTGAATCGTTAAACAAGAACGAAGTACAACTGCAAGCTATTGGCAATATTGAAAGCCTTCCTTCTAAGTGCAAAGAAGCACTTGACAATGCCATTAGCAAAACTGCCAATAACAAAAAAATTATGTTGGTACTGGCGCTAAGTTATAGTTCTAAATGGGAAATCATTAATGCCATTAAGCGCATTTCCAACGAAGTATCGGAAAAAAAGCTAACTACTGATGAAATAAATGAGGATTTAATCAGTTCTTATTTATCGACTGACGGTATCCCCGACCCAGAATTGCTTATCAGAACCAGCGGGGAGCATAGAGTTAGCAACTTTTTATTGTGGCAAATGGCTTATACCGAGTTCTACTTTACCGACATATTATGGCCTGAATTCTCGAAAGAAAATTTCTACGAGGCCATCATCGACTACCAGCGTAGAGAGCGCCGATTTGGTAAAATCAGTGAACAAATCAAGAATGCAGACCATCACTAAGTATATTGGCGTTGTTATTTTCGCGTTGTTTGCTCAATTTTCCATTGGGCAAACGCTTCTGAATGGATTAGGCGGAATCGAATACTCCAACCCCAAGACCTATGAAATAGGAGGTATTACCATTGATGGTGTACAGCACCTGGATGCCAATGCCATTATACTACTATCGGGACTTACTGTGGGCGATGAAATTACAGTACCCGGTGACCAGATTACTAAGGCATTGCGCAACCTGTGGAAACAAAAGCTATTTTCTGATATAAAAATTTACGCTACCAAAATTGTAGGCAACACCATCTTCCTCAGCATTAAGCTGGAAGAACGCCCTCGATTGTCCAAGTTTGTTTTTAAAGGTGTTTCTAAATCGCAAGCCGATAATTTGCGTGAAAGCATTCATTTGATTCGCGGTAAAATTGTGACCGAAAACCTGATCACCAATACCGAAAACATCGTTCGCAACTACTTCATTGGAAAAGGCTACCTCAATACGAAGGTAGACATCAGCCAAAAGATCGACACCCTTATCAACAACAGCATTATTCTTACCATTACCGTAGATCGTGGCAGTAGGGTGAAGATTAAGGAGATTACCTTTCATGGCAACAATTCCATTAAGGCTGGTAAGCTCAAAAAAGCCATGCGCGATACTAAGGAAAAGAGTCCTTTCCGTATTTTTTCTTCTTCTAAGTTCATTGAATCCGATTACAAAACCGACAAAGCAGGTGTAATTGCTAAGTACAATGAGGAGGGTTATCGTGATGCCAAAATTGTTACGGATACCGTTTATGTAAGTGACAAAGGCAAGAAAAAGAAAACGGTAAACATCGAGATTACCGTAGAAGAGGGCAACCGCTTCTATTTCCGCAATATCACCTTTGTTGGAAACACCAAATACACTTCGGCTCAATTGCATCAAATTTTAGGCATTGAAAAAGGAGATGTCTTTAATCAAGCTGAATTAGAGACAAAAGTATACATCAATCACAACGGCCGCGATATTAGCGGGCTGTACCAGGATGATGGTTATCTGTCGTTTCAAATTGAACCGGTAGAGGTATATGTTGAAAACGACTCGATTGATTTTGAGATTCGGATGAACGAAGGCAAGCGCTACCGGGTACGCACCGTATCGGTTATTGGTAACGTTAAAACCAACGACCACGTTATTATGCGTGAAATTCGAACCCGACCGGGCGACTTGTTTAATCGTTCTGACATTATTCGTACTCAACGAGAACTTTCTCAAATCGGTTTATTTGATCCGGAAAAGCTTTCGGTGAACCCCACTCCAAACCCACAAGATGCCACAGTGGACTTGGAATACATCGTAGAAGAAAAACCCATTGATCAAATTGAGCTATCAGGAGCATTTGGCGCGGGTCGTATTGTGGGAACTCTTGGTTTCTCGCTCAATAATTTCTCTATTAAAAATGCCTTTAAAAAGGGTGGGTGGCAACCTACCCCTGCAGGTGACGGTCAAAAATTGAGCATTAGAGCACAAGCCAATGGGTTGTTTATTCGATCGTATACCCTTTCGTTTACCGAACCGTGGTTGGGCGGCAAAAAACCCAATTCATTGACCGTATCGGCCAATCACATGATCCAATCGAACGGTGTGAAACGATTCATCACCGATGAAAATGGTGATAAGGTAACTAACCCTGATCGTAGAGACATTAAAATTTCGAGGCTTGCCATTGGTTATGGAAGAAAAGTTAGGTGGCCTGATGATTATTTCTCCTACCTCATTGAGGGCAGTTATTCATTGTACAATTTGAACAACTACGGAACCCTTTTCAACTTTTCTGAAGGAAGAGCAAATAACATTAGTGCTCAATTTGTAGTACAACGAAACTCTACTGACCAATTGATTTACCCAAGGTTAGGTTCTTCCATTAAGTTTTCTGTAAAGGCCAGTTTACCATACTCATTGTTTGATGGCATCGACGACTACACTCCGCTTTCTGATGCTGAGAAATACAAATGGGTGGAATACCATAAGTGGAAATTCACCTCGTCGTGGTTCACTACCTTGAGTGGCAATGGCAAACTGGTGCTAAATACGCGTGCTGGCTTTGGGTTCCTTGGTTTTTACAACAGTCAAATTGGTCAGGCACCATTTGAGCGGTTCTATCTTGGTGGTGTAGCCCTAAATGGCTGGGCTATTGATGGTAGGGAAATCATTGCGCTACGTGGGTACGACGACCTTTCGCTATCTTCTAACACCGGTTCATCGATCATCAGTAAGTACACAGCTGAAATACGCTACCCATTATCATTGAATCCAACTGCTACCGTATTTGGTTTGGCATTTGCAGAGGCAGGCAATACCTGGGAAGAGTTTAAAGATTTTAACCCATTTGAGGTTAAACGTTCCGCAGGTATTGGGGTGCGTATTTTCTTACCGATGTTTGGAATGCTTGGATTGGATTATGGTGTAGGGTTTGATGAAGTAGAGTTAAGCCCGTTATTTCAACCTGGAACCGGACAGTTTCATTTCTCCATCGGCATGAATTTTGGAGAATTGTAAGCTAAATTGTTAAATTCGCTCGCTTATTATAAACTCAGGAGGATTACTTAGTATGAAAAAATTACTTTTATTACTGCTACTTTGCTCCGGCCTAATGGTCACCTCCAGTGCCCAAAAATTTGCCTATGTAGATTCGAAGTATATTCTTGAAAATATACCCGACTACAAACTGGCTCAAGAAAAATTGAACAAGCTTTCGCAAGAATGGCAAAAGGAAATAGAAGATAAGTTTGCCGAAATCCGCGAAATGCAAGAGGCTTATGATGCTGAAAAAATATTGTTAACCGATGATATGAAGCAACAGCGTGAGACCGACATTGCAAGAAAGAAGACATTGGTTAAAGACCTTCAAAAGCAACGTTTTGGTGTTGATGGCGACCTTTTTAAGAAGCGTCAGGAGCTGGTAAAACCGTTGCAAGATCAAATTTATAGTGCCATAAAAGATATTGCTGGCACGACTTATGCAATAGTATTCGACAAAGCAAATCATTCGAACATACTTTTTGCCAACCCGAAGTATGATAAAAGCGACGATGTATTAAAGCGAATGGGTTATACTCCGGGAGGCTCCAATTAAAGAGAATAGAAATTTAAACTGATAGAAATGAAGAAAGTGATGACATTAGTGGTACTGTTCGTTGCGTTAGCGACAACCACTGTAATGGGACAGGCCAAGCCTAAGTTTGGACACATCAACTCCTCAGAATTAATGTTAATGATGCCAGGTAGAGATGATGCTGAAGCAGAGGTAAAAAAACTGGCTACCACGCTGCAAACTCGTATGCAAGCAATGTCTACCGAGTACCAACAAAAGTTGGCTGCAGCACAAGAGAAAGAACAAGATCCAAGCACACCACGATCAGAGTTAGAAGCTTTAGCAAAAGAATTAAGAGACCTTGAAAATCGAATTCAAGAGTTCCAAACAAGCGCGCAAGATGAATTGGCCGCTAAAGAAAATGAATTGTTAGAGCCTATGGTAAAGAAAGCCAAAGAAGCCATTGAAAAAGTGGCAAAAGCAAATAGCTTTACTTACATACTCGACTCGGGTGTTGGTGTTATCTTATACACTGAAGGAGAAGACATTTTGCCATTGGTAAAAAAGGAATTGGGCATTGAGTAATTGTATGCCGCAATAAGAACGAAGCATCAGCCTAAGGCTGGTGCTTTTTTTATGCCTATGAATACCGCATTATCGCATAAAGGACCTATCGGTGTATTCGACTCCGGGTATGGAGGACTTACGGTATTGAAAGAAATCGTAAAGCCTCTGGCCAATTACGATTTCATATACCTTGGTGATAATGCACGTACGCCTTATGGCACACGTTCATTCGAAGTGGTGTATCAGTACACTTTACAGGCTGTTAACAAATTGTTTGACCTTGGCTGTCCATTGGTAATTTTAGCCTGCAACACTGCAGCGGCAAAAGCATTGCGCAACATTCAACAAAAGAACCTTCCTAATATCGATGCTTCCAGAAGGGTTTTAGGGGTAGTACGTCCCAGTGTTGAAGTGGTGCACCAGTATACAAGCACCAATCATGTTGGTGTATTTGGCACTAATGGCACCGTAAAGTCTGCCTCCTACCCCATAGAAATTGGGAAGCTGCACCCTCAAATTGTAACTGTACAGGAAGCTTGCCCCATTTGGGTACCCATTGTAGAAAACGATGAGATTGATACGCCTGGTGCTGATTATTTCATTGAAAAAAATGTCAATAATCTGTTGCAAAAAGATCCTGAAATAGATACCATCATTTTAGGGTGTACACATTATCCATTGTTAGCGCATAAAATCAAGCAGTTTTTGCCCGAAGGCATTACGCTTTTATCGCAAGGAGAAATTGTTGCTGACAGTTTAAAAGATTACCTGCACCGACACCCCGAAATGGAAGCTCGTTGTACCATGGGAGGTTCCTATACCTTTTATACTACCGAACAAGCAGCTACATTTGAGGAGCGAGGGAGTCGTTTTTTCGGGCAGCCTATTCAGGCACAACAAATAACGTTGAGTTAATCTTTAAACCACCCAGAATACATTACGTAATTGTTTGCTATTCGATGGATTTCTCCCTCCAACAGCTCTTTGCCTACTTCTTTTACTTTTTTTGCCGGAACACCTGCATAAATTGATCCAGAAGTAATGTGGGTGCCCTCCAACACTACCGCTCCCGCAGCAATAATGGAATTTTCCGCTACCACTACCCCATCCATCACAATGGCTCCCATCCCAACGAGTACATTATCGTGAATGGTACAACCGTGAACAATGGCATTGTGTCCAATAGACACATTGTTGCCAATAATGGTAGGCGCTTTCTGGTAAGTGCAATGGATGATGGCTCCATCTTGTACATTTACCTTATTGCCCACTTTAATAGAGTGTACATCACCTCGTATCACGGCATTAAACCATACGCTACAGTCGTTGCCCATGGTTACTTCTCCTACAATGGTAGCATTTTCTGCCAGGTAACAATTGTCTCCAAATATAGGGGTGTGTTCTCTTACGGTTTTGATGAGGGCCATGGTATAAACTTTTTGTAAAAATAAAAAAAGGGAGCACCTCCTCCACATAAACTGTGGAGGAAGGTAAACTCCCTTGTAACGTTTAGGGTACTACTACTTATCGTTATCGCAGCTGCTGCCTTTTTTGCAACACCCAGGCAACTTATCGTAAGCCTTTTGAACTGCCTTTACATCATCCGCATCATAACCAATCTTAGCTACTGCGTTACGCAATTTTTCAGGGGTAGTTTTATCTGCTCTGTATTGCAACGTGAGAATTTTTGTTTCTACATCCAATGTTGCCTTCTTCACCCCTTTCTCGAACTTCATGTCGTGTTCGATCTTTGTTTTACACATATCGCAAATTGCTGATGTTTTGATTTTCAATTCTTTTACTTCGCCTCCAGCAAAAGCATGAACGCTTCCTGTTACGAAGAACAAGGCCAATAAGGCCACGATCCAGTTTGTTTTTATTGCTTTCATAATGGTATAGGTTATCTTATTTTAAATCTTAATCCTGAATAAATTGTTCTGCCATTCACCGGTCCCCAAATCATGGAAGCATCAAAATATGTTCCAAATGGGTCGTTGGCCGATACGATGGCATTTTCTTGTTTAAAGTCCAATAGGTTTTCGGCACCCACGTACCACTCAAAGTATTTGAACTCTTTAGTAATTTGTGCATTAAGTGTATAGAATTCATCAGAGTGTTGATTCAGCCTAAACCCATCGGGGTTTGTTGAAGTGTTGGGAATTCGTTTCTGTCCAAACCAATTCACCGTAGCATCAAACAACCATTTTTCATCCCCTGTTTCGTAGCCAATGTTAAACAATGCCCGGTCTTTAGGCACCAATGCTTTCTCCAATAATTCTCCATGATATGTCGTTTTCACATCCAAATACTTGTAAGAAAGCTTCACTTCCAGGCGCTCTGCTGGCTCTACCGATAAATCGGCTTGCACACTGTTAGAAAAGGATACTCCATCCAGGTTGTAAATCAGTGCTTGCTGAGGGTTTTGATCGAGATCCACCACTACCTGATTGATGAAATCGGTACGAAAGTAATCAACATTAAAAGCGGCATCATCTCCAAACAACTGAAATTTTTGGGTAAGTGAAATGCCAAGGTTAGTGGCTTCCTCAGGATTGGGTTGTTCCAGCACAATCACTTCCCTGGAGCTTGCCAGCAATCCCGCATTCTCTACAAATGGATTGGCTACCCTTAATCCTTTACCAGCCGATAAGCGCACTGCTCCTCTTGCGGTATAATTGTACTTAAAATGCATCCGTGGGTTAAACAATGTTCCGTATAGGTTATGGTAGTCGCCTCGCACTCCTAACACCACCGATACATTGCTGTTGTTGTTGTAGGTATATTCTGCAAAAGCTCCTGGAACAGATTCAGTACGTGTAAACGACGAATCGTTGTACATCTCATCGAACTTATCTCCCTTATAACTCACCCCTGTTTTTAAGGTGTGAAAGGTATTGCCTAACATTTGTTGATGTATGGCATTCAAGTACGCACTATGCTGCTCACCAAAATACTCTTTAAACCCAAAGTAGGATTTGGTTTTGTATTTAGAAACTGATGTAATGATGCCAATGCTTTGGTCTGGCCGTTCAGGCATTAAGAATCCATTTTTCATGTATACTTCGTACTGTTCAGTATTCAGTCCGATGCCATATGAATTGGGAGTTCCAAAATCTTCGTTAAAGTCGAAATCTGTTTGACCAGCTTGCTTGTCTTCTTGCTGTACATTTACCATTAGCTGAAAAGCACGCTTTTCGCCAAAGTACTTCCAGCGATTCATCACGCCAAAATGGGTTCCAACAGGACGGTCCAAAAAGCCATCCTTGTTACGGTCGTTCAGCCGGCTGGTATTGTTGCCATGCAAAAACAACATCGTACTCCATTTTTCATTCAGCTTAGTCGCATAATGCATATTGGCTTCTGCTCTGCTCATGGCATTGCCATATAAATTTAAAAACAGCTTATCGGAGTCATCAGGTTTTTGATACTCCACATTAATCAGTCCGGTAATGGATTCATAGCCATTCACCACAGGACCAAGCCCTTTGGTTACCTGGATCGATTCTACCCAGGTGCCTGGAATGTAATCAAGTCCTCTGCTGGAAGAAAGTCCACGTAAAATAGGAATGTTTTCAGCTTGTATTTGCGAATACACACCATCCAATCCCAACATCTGAATTTTCTTGCTGCCCGAAATAGCATCGGCCACTACCACATCAACGGTAGCATTGGTTTCAAAACTTTCAGACAAATTGCAACATGCTGCCTTTTGCAATTCTTTTGTGCTGATATTTTCAATATTGATAGGAGTGATGGTAGAAATGGTGGTGCCTTGTTGTCGGTCTACCACCTCAAATTCTCCAAGGTTAATGGAAGGCTTTAGCACCGTCTTCATCCCCTCTACAGGTACATTTTGTACCAGCATAGTATCGTTGGCAAACCCAACAAAGCTGATGATCAACCTGGCTGGCAATTGCGCTGGGGCAGCTAATGAGTAATGCCCGTCAACATCGGTTGTGGTACCAGTTGCTGTGCCTAACCAATAAACATTGGCACCAATAACTGGTTGCTCTTTTCGGTCATCACCCACTTCCAATACTTTACCGGAAACATTTTGTGCAAATGCATCAACTCCAATAAGCAGTAAAATGATAATTAGGTAATTTTTCATTGTTATTCATCGTTAAAAATTGACAATAATATTTGCCTCCGCTAAGCGGTTTTAACCATGAATCAAATGAGAAAGGTTTGGTGTAAAATGAGCCGTTGCCTGCCTTCTGGTGGTGGCGAGGCATCTGTATAAAAGAAAAAATCTTGCTCCAGTATTTGCGAAGCAGTCACTTCAACAGGCTGCCACAACAAGTGAATGGCCTGTGGCGTAACTTTTAGTTGTGGTAGTGGTGCATTGCGTACGTCAAGCTGTTGCGCTACTTGTGTAAATTCACAACATACAGGCTCAATGGTGTTGGCAGGTTGCTCCCGCTCCATCGCTGCCGGACAGCAGCTGGGTGTGCTCATCACACTTACCATTACTTTTCCGCTGGAAAGGCAAATGGCCTTATTTACAGAAATGCCCACAGTGGCCACCAATACTACCAGTGCCAATAGGAAAGCTGTGCTATTTCGAAGAATTTTCTTCACTTTTAACATCAATGCTACTCCAAAGATACTAAACGAGATCACACAAAAAAAGTTGTAGCAGTTACTTAACAACTCTTTAACAATCAATTGCTACCTTTGCACAAAGCATTTAAACCATGGAAGCAACTGCCACCCCAGTAAATATTTATGCCGAGATGACTCCTAATCCGGCGACCATGAAATTTGTATCTAACCGCTTGATTATTATTGGCGATGATGTGGTAGAATATACCAGTAAGGAACAAACTATCGGCTCTTCCAAACTGGCAGAGCAGTTGTTCAACTTCCCCTTCATTAAAGGAGTTTTCATTGCAGGAAATTTCATTACCCTTACTAAAATTGAGTCAGTAAGCTGGGACATGGTGACCCTTGAATTGCGTGTATTCATTAAGAGTTACCTCGACTCTGGCAGTCCAGCGGTAGAAAAAATGCCTGAAACCAGTAACGACGAAGCTGTTGCTGATGCCCATAACGAAGCTCCCGTTATTACTTCGGAAATGGATCAAAAAATAGTTGACATTCTCGAAGAGTACGTACGCCCGGCGGTTGAGGGTGATGGCGGTGCCATTCATTTTAAATCTTTTGACGAGGGTAAAGTAACGGTAGTATTAAAAGGTGCCTGTAGTGGCTGCCCCTCTTCTACAGTTACTTTAAAGTCGGGCATTGAAGCGCTGTTAAAGCAGTTTATTCCTGAAGTCACTACTGTAGTCGCTGAGGAAGCCTAGTCTTCTATTTCCTTTATTTATAAGCTTTTGCCACCTTTTCGGCCAATTTCCCTGTGCCCTTTTGTGGAAATACATTTCCCTATGCATCTTATTTACGACAGGCAACTAAAACCCTTCGTTCTTTAACAATTTTGACTCTGAATATAAAATGGCCGGTTGGCTGTCACCACCAAAGTAATATCGCAACAAAAGTGCGTTCACCAACTGGCCATTTTTCTCAGTTTATGGAAATGAAGCAATGCCTGCATCTATAAGACAACAGGGATTAATTTTTTAAAAACAAATACTATGAAACGATTGATGATACTCTTCATGCTCCTCGCCACCGGTGCTTTGTACGCACAAAATGTAGGAGAAATAAAAGGTAAAGTTTACGATGCCGAAACCGGCCAACCCTTGCCTGGTGCTAATGTATATGTGAAGCTTGGGCAAATGCCATTAGGAACTGCTACTGATATGGATGGACGATTCACTTTAAAGCCCCTCGACCCGGGAGTATACGATGTGCATGTTTCATTCATCGGCTACAATGAATTTATTAAGCAAGCAGTACGTGTAAATCCTAACAAAATTACTTTTCTAGACACTATTTACCTTGGTATGGGAGTAACCATTGGCGAGGTTGTGATTGAAGAATGGAAAAAACCACTGATTGACGTGGAAGACCCGAGTGCCAAGACTTTTACTGCTGACGATATGATAAAAACTGCAGTAGTACGAGACCCTGCGGCATTGATCTCTTCCTTGAGTACAGATGTAAAAACGGATGACAGCGGTAATTTATACTTTAGAGGAGGACGCCCTGATGCTTCTGTTTACTTTGTGAATGGAGTGAAAGTTACAGGAAGAATTCCCAGCTATGCCCGCAGCGCTATGAGCAGTTTAACGGTCTACAGTGGTGGGTTGCCTGCCAAATATGGCGATGCTACCGGAGGTGTAGTAATTTTAGAAACAAAAGGCTACTTTGAACTATACAACGAATGGAAAGCACGAGAAGAAGCACGCAAACAACGTGAAGAAAAAGAAAAGCGTTTAAAGCAAAACGATTAAATTTACGGCATAACGTATGCTATTCGGGTCAAAAAAAATAAAACAGCTTACTGATCTTGAGTTGATCAAAAAGTACCAGTCTACACACAACACCCAACTTGTAGGCGAATTGTTTAAGCGCTATTCGCACCTCGTGTTGGGTGTTTCCTTGAAGTACTTGAAAAACGAAGAGCAGGCCAAAGATATGGTGATGCAAGTATTTGAAAAGCTGATGGAAGACCTGAAGACCAACGACATAAAGAATTTCAAAGGCTGGTTGCATACCGTAAGCCGAAACCACTGTTTAATGTACTTGCGGAAACACAATAAAATAACCGCCAAAACGCAAGACATGGACGTAGTGGAGCCCTACATATCACATGAGGATAATGTAGAAGGAGTGCTCGAAAAAGAAGTACAATTGAATCTACTGGAACAAGCCATCCACCAGTTAAAGCCTGAACAAAAAACCTGTGTTGAACTGTTTTACATTAAACAGCAGTGCTATAACGAGGTGGCCGAACAAACCGGATTCTCTTTAAAACAAGTAAAGAGTTATATCCAAAACGGAAAGCGGAACTTGAAGATTATTTTATCGCAAAACAATGAGTTCGTCACTAAGTAAACATATATTCATGAAATCCACATGCCTTACCGGGGATGAGTTGGAGTTGTATCACAACGACCAACTTTCCCAACAGGAAAAGCATCGGGTTGAACAACACCTGGTTGACTGTGCATTATGCTCCGAAGCATTGGCAGGGTTTGCAGTAGTGCCTATTACTGGTGGTGCTATTGCCGATCTTAATAGCCGCATTGACGCATTAACCCAACCCTCTGGTTTTTGGGCTACCAATAAATCGTGGATCATCGGTTCGTCTGGCGTAATTGTAGCTGCAGCGGCAATTATCATTGCCATGAACTGGAACAACCCTAACGACCCTGTTATTACCACCCCACCGGTTATTGCTGAAAACCACCCCCCTGAAACAATGCCTGAAGAAGAATTGGTGGTTACCGAAGAAGAAATCGACAATGCTGAATTGATTGCAGAAGAAGAGTTGATTACTTATGAGAAAACGCTGGAAAATCAGCCAGCAACGACCGATGAAAAACCATTGGCAGAAGCACCCCTTGAAGTACAACCCGAACCAGCGCAGCCTGAAGCTACACCCATCGACACCATGACGATGCATCCTACTGAAGTAGATGAAGCTGCTGCCATTGAAGTAGAAACCAGTAAAACAGTAAAGTCGAATGTAAACATTACCTACATGGTAGATCTTAAGGTAGTAGACTACTCCGACTTTTATACCGACGACATTAAAGAGGTAAAGCAAGAATTGAGTGGCACCCCTGCCAACCAGGAAAACAAGCATACTGAAGTGAATGCCGGTACCATCAGCTTTGGGTTGGAAACCATATACATTCCTTACGAAGAGTACCTGGAGCGGGTAATGAAAAAGTTCAACAAAAATCACTTCAAGGCTGCCATTAAGGAATATCGTATCATTATCGATCATTTTCCTGACGACATCAATGCTCATTTTTATGGAGGGCTATGTTATTACAACATTGGCAAATCGAAAAAAGCCATTCAATATTTTGATAAAGTGTTGAACAATTACATCAACACCTTTGATCAGGAAGCCATGTGGTACAAAGCACTTGCATTAATGCAAAAAGGCAATGATGATGAAGCCAGAGAAGTTATGCATACCATTGTAAACAATAACGGCTTCTATGCCGAACGTGCTCGTAAGAAATTGGCCGAGCTACGTTAGGCTGAATTCCTTCCTTTTACTACCTTTAAAGCATGGAGTAATAGTATATTATTGCTTAAAACCATGCTATGAAAAAGATATTTGCCTTACCCATCGCTCTGGTATTTATTGCCTGTGGAAGCGAACCCACTCAAAACGAGCCCACCGAAACAACAGATACCACTACCGTTGTGATGGATAGCATTCCTACCAGCATTCTTGCAGGTGATACCCTGGCTGAAGCGACAGACACCTTGCAACTACCAGAAGGGGTAGAAGAATATTTCAGTGCCGCATGGGTAGCAAAGGCCGATGCATACCTCAGTGCTTTCCACCAAATAAACACTACCGAAGATTTTAAGCAGGTTTTTGCATTAGCAGAAGAAGTAACCAGCCTGGGCAGCACAGAGTTGGAAGGAATAATTGAAAAGATGTATGGGGAAAATATAGATGATCCTTCATTTGTATTGGACAAAGAGTTAGAGTTTATAAAGCCTCACCTTGCTGGTATCGTCTTTACTTTTGCTGCCGAAGGCACCATTATTTTAATGTCGATGGACTACCAACAGTTGAGTGATAAAGCGGCCTTAACCGAAGGTGATGAAGACGATAAACTGATGGAGTTATTGATAACTGCCTGGGGAACTGTAGAGTACGAAGGCTCTAATATGGGCACATGGTTTGTTCAAACATGGGATTATGGTGGATCAAGCGGATTGGGTAGCGGCACACACTTGAAGCTGTTTCAACTGATGGAGGGCATGGAGGACTCTCCTTACCGGGATGAAATCGCGAAGATTCGTGACTTGCTAATTGGAGATATGCTTGAATTTAATAGCTATTGGGAGTCGCAAGAAGCCATATTGGAAGAATTGAACAAGATCATTAATGGGTTTGTCTGGAGTGCTGAAATGTTAGAAAAGCTGGAAAACAGGGTCACGCAATTTGAAGCTTATGAAGATCATGAGCTAGAGTTGAATTGTAAAGAAGGCAATTGCGGCTACGGTTAATAACACAAACAAGAAATCAACCATATCAGATAACCACTAAAACCAAATCACGATGAGTTACAATTTAACACAACAACTTAATCACATCAACGACAACAATTACGACGACACCATTTCGGCTAATGTATCAGAAAATCAATTCATAGCGGTAACCAGCAACAAATTACAGCCCGGTGCCGCACAACGCGAAATGACAGTACAAATCATGGAACTGCAAGGTGAAAAACCAGCAGGCGAGAGTGTAACAAATTCCGGGCTGTACATTCGTGGTGAAAATGAAACCAGCGTTAAAGCTATTTTGTTGGACATTAATGGCAAACAAGTAGATGAAAATGTAGCCAATTATTGATCCTAAAAAATCATTTCCTTCCACCATTTGTTTTAGTGTCTTATCAAAGTTCATTAAAACAGATGGTGTTTTTTTATGTAGAAATTAGGCAAGGTTTTTGCTATTAGCTGAGCAAACTTGGAAAAATTACGTAACTTTTTATCATGAAAAGGTGGATGATACTTGGGGTGCTAATAACCCTATTCACAGTTGGCTACAGTCAAAAAATGGTGCTCAACAAAATCATTAGTCCCGATTGCGATGGGGTGGATGATTACTTGCGGATGGATAAAAAGAATGTGGTTGATTTCAAGATCATGATTTTTAACGAGGCCGGAGATTTGGTATATACTTCTGATGACCTTTATTATATGTGGGCTGGGCAGCAAAACAATTCTGCTGAATTTTGCGATGCGGGCTTTTACTACTACCAGGTTAATTATACCAAGCGCGCAGGGAAGAAAAACCGAAAAAACGGGCTGGTATTTAAGCTCAAAGACAAAGGTAAAGTAACCCTTTTAGGCAAGGGGAGGGATTGCTTTAACCAGGCAGCCCCAAAACCAGTAGCTGAAAATAGTGCTGTTAGCAACCAACTGTTTACTTTGCAAGGCATTATTAAAGATGCTACCACTGGTGCCCCACTCCCCCATGCAAGCATTAAACTAGAAAACACACCTAAAACCATTGTTGCTGATGCCAACGGTAAATTTACTACTGAAATTAAAGAAGGTACTTATAAAACCGTAGTTAGTAATAAGGGATATGCTTCAAAAAAGTATGTGGTAGAGGTGTCGAAAAACACTTCGTATGAATTCACCCTCACTTCTAAAGGCAACAATACCCCTACTGAAACGGTTAGTAACAATGTGCGTCCGGCAGTTTCTGATGTAAACATTAATATTCCTCGCAGCAACACAACACACCCTTACCGGTTTGCCTTAATTATTGGCAACGAAGATTACAGCTCGTTTCAGCGTGATTTAGGAAGTGAATCGAATGTAGATTTTGCAGAAACCGATGCTACAATATTTAAGCAATACGCCACTAAAACATTAGGCATTCCCGAAGAAAATATCATCTTTAAAACCAATGCCACCGCTGTTGAAATGGATCGGGCATTGACACAAATTAACCTGCTGGCTAAAAATACCGGGGGTAAGGCAGAGTTGTTTTTCTACTATGCCGGACACGGCTTCCCCGATGAAGAAAGTAAGGAAGCACACCTTATTCCGGTAGACGTAAGTGGAAGCAATCTGAAGTTTGCACCAAAGCTTACCGACGTGTATGCCCAGCTTACAGAGCATCCTAGCAAGCGGGTAACCGTATTTTTAGATGCTTGTTTTAGTGGTGGAGCACGCAATGGTGGTCTGATCGCTGCCCGTGGTGTAAAGGTAAAGCCCAAAGCCAATGCTCTTGGTGGTAACCTGGTAGTATTCAGTGCCAGCACAGGCGAACAATCGGCATTGCCCTATAAGGAAAAACAGCACGGATTGTTTACGTATTACTTGCTCAAGCAACTGCAAGCCAGCAAAGGGGATGTTTCTTATAAAACATTGGCCAACTACTTAAGTGAGCAAGTAGGCATACGTTCGGTATTGGTCAATACAAAAGAGCAAAACCCACAAGTAAACGCAAGCAGCAATGTGCAAGGTCAGTGGGAAAACTGGAATTTAAAATGAAACATTTCGCACTAGCGATATGCCTTTTTCTTGGATGGGGAGCAAAGGCACAAAACCTCGCTTACGACACCACGCTGCTGAATACCCTACACCCTCCTTATAATATCGAATCGTACTTTTTACTCCTTCCCACTAACGTATTCCAACCACTTCAATACATCACCGGTGATAGCGTTGTTGGCACCGATGAACGTAAAGAGTTGCTACAACGGCTCGATTTTCATGAAGCCATAACATCCGATCGGATATTGTTTTTGGATACCTTAAACAAGCGGAAAGCATTTTTACGCCTTAATACACTTACTGATGGAGAAGGCTATGTGGTAGAAATGACCTATTGGAACAGAAAAAACAAACCGCCACTTATTGCTTTGTGTTTAAGCAATTGGGCCATGTGTTGTCATCATTCGGAATTATCGTTCTATAGCTTTAATGGCAGCTCATGGAAAATAGAAGACCCTCTTCCTGCTATCGAATTGTCGAACTTTGTGCATACCGATAAAATGAGGGCAGAGGCTATTGACCTGTTAACCCCTCCTCCCTTAAGCATTAATTTACCTTTAGAAGGGAAAAACATTACTGTTTATATAGACGATGGCTATATTGATATTGATTATGATGCAATGGGACTTACAGCGCTCGATGTAAAGCAGCTTTTCGACCACATGTATCGCAATGAAATTGAACTGGAATGGACTGGTAAAGTGTTCAAAATCACCAATTAAGAGAAATGCCCCGTACAACCTCCGTACAACACTTCACAAAAAAGTACCGTTTAAATACCAACCATTTATTATGGTTACGTTTACGCAATAGGTGATTTGTTAAATCAAAAATTAATCCTATTTTTACAAAGTCTCACTGCGTGCATGTGCGCGCTCTATTGAATAATATCATGACAGTAAAACCATTAACAAAAAGACAGAGAACCGTACTAGTCTACTTATCTTACGGTTACACAAATGCTGACATTGCGAAGGAATTAGGCAGAAGCAAAAGAACTATTGAAGACATTCGTCGAATCATGTTTAAAAAATATGATGTGAAGAATGTAGCAGAATTGGTAGGTTTTGCTTTTAGAAACAGACTTTTACTCAAAGGAGATAAGGTTTCCGACCTTAAAAAGTAATCTACGCCGTATTTCGCTGTTGAAGCACTCATGACAACATGAGGTAGGAGAGGTATGCCTTCTCTGTTCAACGAAAATTGCCCCGACATTTTACCACGTGTAAAGTCGGGGCTTTATTTCAACTCATTCCAAAAACATTTGGTGTGAGGCATAATGCTATGCTCGTTGATCTGCTCTTCTCTTTCCTTTAACACACCATTTAAGCGTTGACCTGAACTAACGTTCCTGGGTGATCTGGCTCAATACCCCAATGCTCTGCTGCTTCTCGCATCAGTACTATGGTATCTCCATTCCATTGGTAAAGCGCATGGCCAAATTCATTGAGGCCATATCGCCAATAAGTATGTATTGTTTTATACTGTTGATCGAAATAAGGATTCATCATACGGTTTAGCAATGTATCTTGCACAAATTGTTTGGTGCCTTTGTGATACAACCAATAATTGTACTCCGTATACCAACTCACACTCAACCAATTAAGCACTCGAATGTCGTTGTAACCATCGAAATTCACATCCTCTATTATTACCACCATGTTGGAATCGATGAACGATTCAATGCGAAACCCTTCAATTGGAATAACCTGTACTTTTGATGGGTTGTTATGAGCTATTATATTCACCTGATTTACCCATAAGGCACAACAAGAGGCATCAAGGTAGTTTACCGTATCGAAATCGACCACATATTGAAAATGTTGATCGTTCCAATGCCATTGCTGTGCCAATGCGCTGGGCACCGCAAAAATGAATAGCATTATTTTTATGCTCCATCGTAGTTTCATGGCGTTTTTTAAAATTTTTTGAAAAATAACCCCTTTTGCTCACAAAAACCCGGGCAATGAATAAGCGAAAGGGAATCGCCATTATTCGATGGTGCTTTTTTATTATCAGCATCCTCAAATTCGTATCTTGGTTCGGCTAAACACTGTGCATGGACATTGTTATCTTCTTACTAAACATTCTTGGAGCAGTTTTGCTCGTTCGTTGGATGGTGTTGCAAATAAGGGCCTATCGGCAAACGGAGCACAAACGTGCCTTTTTCTCGTTGAAGCGATTTCGCAATGCCGGTGGGCTCGCTGCCATTATTGGCGGTCCTCTTGTGGTTGTACAATGGTGGCTGCCTGCAGTGCCAGATTATGATGTGCAAAGTTTCTTCTATGACCCGGCCAACAGTTGGTGGATTGCAGTGCTTATCGCTTTTTGTATTTCTGCAGTGTGGCTCATGTATGTGCGCCAACTCGATATTTATGAACCTGAACGTTGGGGGCACTTAATCGCTGTATTTGCCCTTTCATGTGTTTCCACCATGTTCCTGGCACAATGGCTCTATGAGTTGGTTGATAGCTGGGGCTTTTACCTCGATCAGGGCGAACAGATATGGAACGATGTTTTGTATTGCATTTTTGCCATTGGCGGCATCGAAGAATTGACCAAGATTTTACCCGTAGCAATTGTGCTCATCGTTTTCAGAAAAGCCATTAACGAACCTTACGATTACCTGCTTTACGGGTCGGTATCGGCACTGGGGTTTGCCTTCATTGAAAACATTTCCTACATCCATCAAAGTGGGTTGTACAACATCGGTGGGCGAGCCCTTTATGCCGCTGTAGCACACATGACCTTTACCTCTACTGTTTGTTATGGGCTCATGTTATGGCGCTTCAAATTCACCAAATGGCCGGGTTGGATAGTGGTGCCCTTTTTCTTTTTCCTGGCCATGGGCACCCATGGGTTTTACGACTTTTGGCTACTCAATTTTTCTGTGGTCAAGTACTCAGCCGTTACCACTGTATTTTTTCTCATTACCATTCATTTATGGTTTACCATGAAGAACAATGCCATTAATGTTTCCAACTTTTACTCCCCAAAGGTATCGCTCAATAACGACCGCTTGCGGTTTTACCTTATCATTTCGCTTACTGCATTGCTTATGTTGGCTTATATATTGGTGGCCTTAATGGATGGCACCAATGTGGCTACCAGCTATCTGTTACACGAATTACTGGCTTACGGCTACCTGGTGTTTTATTTGGCCTTTGGGGTGAGTCGTTTTAAAATTGTTCCCGATCGTTGGAACCCGTTTCGAGTACCATTTAGCTTTATCGTACCCCGGCCACGAAAAGAAGAATAATATACGTTTGATTGTGCTTTTTAGTATCTTGAAGCATGCAAGTACGTGATGCCTACAATCAATGGGCAGTTGCTTACGATAATGTGAGTAATGCCACCCGCGACCTTGAAAAGATAGCAGCACAACAGATGTTGTCTTCGTACCATTATCGCCAGGTATTGGAGCTGGGGTGCGGCACCGGAAAAAACACACAGTGGTTATCGGAAAAAGCCGATGCACTCATTGCGCTTGACTTTTCAGAGGCCATGCTAGCAGCAGCCAAAAAGAAAGTCACTTCTCCTCGAGTTACTTTTCAGCAAGCCGATCTTACTGTGCCCTGGGAAGCTCCCTCTGGGTGGGCCGATTTAATTACTTGCAGCCTGGTGCTGGAGCACATCGAACATTTGCCTTTCATTTTTGAACAAGCTGCCGACACACTAAAAGATGGCGGTCATTTTTACCTGTGCGAATACCACCCATTTAAACAATATTCCGGTAAAAAAGCACGCTTTGAAACCGAACAGGATTTGGTAGAAATAGATGCGTTTGTACATCACTTTACGGATTACACCAATGCTGCCAAAGCAGCAGGGTTATCGGTGGTAGAAGTAAAGGAATGGTTTGATAACGACAACGACATGCCCCGATTGCTTGCTTTTGTTTTTGGGAAGGGGGAGTAACTCCCACGCATAAACTTGTTGTTCATTGTTGCTTCAAAAAATACCGTGTTTATACAATATGCCTTATCTTTTTTCGTTCTAATTAAGAAATGAAGTCGCATAGCCCCCCAGCGACACTTTTATAGGACAGACTGTTGAAACGTTAACTGCCCCCTAAAACTACCCACAGTCATTTAAAACTTGAATCAACGTGGTACTGTAATGGTACACACCTGACCTTGTTGTGTCATTTACTAACTATTGGCTGGTACCACCATTTAATAACTTAACACTATACATTTATGACACCTACCATCATTCGTGTCTTTTTTAGAGACGAACACAACCTCTCACTTAAAGGGGTGGCTGTTAGTTTAGTTGCCATTCTTTCCAGAAGAGATGAACAAGTAGATTCCTCAAAAAGGGATGAATACGTGAATTCCAAAGGAAATGAATATGTGAATTTAGGAACATTGGTTTCGAATGAAGAAGGCTATGTTTCTTTCAAATCATCGGTTGATCCTGCTGATGTAAGCACTTATTCTCTAAACCTTGTGGGGCATCCAGAACCTTTATTGGTCATTAAGTCAGACCAACTGCTTCAAGGAAGTGAATTTTTCACTGTTCAGGTGAGGCGCGATTTACTTGCCAGTCTTCCCAAACTAACTGGGGGTATTGCCATTCAAAACCCTGACAAGTTTGATTACAACCTAACCGGATCAGGTAGTAATCCGTTGGCATCGCAACCATCTATAAGAGCAGGAGATTTTGATTGTTCACAATTGATTCCCAACCCCGATTTGGACCGCCATTTTCAGATTCAACAGATTGCTTTTGATGTAAACAACGGAGCAACAGTGCTTACACCTTCCCTGAATTTTGACAATTGCGACGATACCGGACGGGAATCTTTGACCGTTATGGACGGCCTTGCATTGGATTATGAGGTTGTTTGGTCGTCGTTGGGCCATTCTTTAGGAGAGTTATTGCATAGCTTTTCATTGGCCCCGTGCGAAGAAATTAAGATTGCAGTGATGAACTGGAAGCGTCAGGAATTTGCTTCAAGAGTAGAAGATGGCGCCTCGCAAGAAGAGTTGGTCTATTCCAGTAGACGCGATCAAATGATGCAAGAGGCCATGGATGCCACCGTAAAGGAAAAATCTTTTGGTTTCTCGTTGTCTGCAACCATTAAGAAAATATTTGGTGCATCCATCTCTGCAGGCGTCAGCAAAAATCAACTTGCTTCCAACACTTCACAGCGCCTTACCGATAGCATTAAACAAAATGCTACAGCAGTGCGGTCGCTTCATTCTACCGTAGTGGTGGAAACCTCGCAAGAAGAAAATCAAACGGTACAAACCCGCATTGTGAAAAACCACAACAAATGCCATACCCTCAACATGATGTACTACGAGGTGCTACGCCACTTTGAAGTATACACCAGTTACAAAGGTAGTCAGCGCGTATTGCTAGTGCATTACTGTGTAGAGCAGTTGGATGAGATGACCGTGGCAGCACAAGAACACTTGTTAAAGCCAGCCTTACTTGACCCTAGTTTGGCCCCTTGCTTTGAAGCCTTGAAGGAAAAACTGTTTTGCTGTGATGCAGTCACCACCACCACCACTACATCTACTTCTTCAGCGCGGTTCAAGCAGGCTGTTGTTACCCTTGAAATTGGCGACAACGGACTAAGTGATGCTACATTCGATTACAACATTCGTTTCAGCGTCCAGGGAGTTGGCCTGCCCATTTTAGAAACTGCATTTGATAATCCCAACGATTATGCGCCAGGAAGTACAGTCACCAAAACGGTGACCTTTTCCAACGAAATCAACCCAGCCGATGTTACTATTGTGGGCATTCGATATACCGGTGGATTTGGAGATTCCAGCTTTCACATTGCTAAAATGAAAGTGACTTACCAGTCGCTTAGCGATGGCATGATGTATGATCTTTTCCCGGAGGCATCCATCAATGCCACTGTTAATATTAACCAACGACACACAGAAGCCACCATTCCCGAAGTGCCTGATGCAGTTGTAACCACAGAAACAGGGACTACAGTAGGCTGTGAAGAGTACGATTGTTGTGTAGAAAAGCTAATGAATCACATCCAGGGCAACCTCGCTTATTACAACACGGTATTGTGGTTAGGTGAAAGTACTGCCGACCGGGGAACGCGTTTAAGTCCTTATGAATTCAATGGTGCGCCCTTACTGGCACAAATTAACCTGAACCCACTAGGAGCAATTGGGCATTGGGTGGCTTACGAGTACATCAACGAGCCTTACAACGCTGCAACACCACCTATACTATCACCAACTTCAAGGGTAGTCTTGCCAACGCGTGGTGTATTTGCGGAAGCATTGTTGGGCAATTGTAGTTCTTGCGAACTCATTGAAGGCGATGAAACAGGATCGCTGAAGGAGTACCGCGATTTTGAATGTGGTGAAGCTCCTGGCATTGCCGATGTGAGTTTGACTTCGCCAACCAGCAATAATTCGCTGTTCAACGTTTCTCCCCAATTCTCCCTTTCTGATCCTTTGACCCTGCCTGATGCAGGAACTAGTCAACTAACCTCGTTACTGAGCAGCCTATCTAGCACGTTATCGGGATTGGGTGGCTTAAACGACTTGCTTGAATCTTTGTTGGATTCGGTTGATAGTGGCGACGATGACTCGGGCAGTGACGACGACAATGATCCGGATGAAACGGGCATGGAAGATCCCGACGAAACCGGAATGGAAGACCCTGACGAGACAGGAATGGAAGATCCTGATGAGACGGGAATGGATCCCGATGAAACAGGAACAGAATAATCCACCTTACTTTAATAATCCCGCGCCAAAGCGCGGGATTATTTTTTTCCACTCATCACATTTTAACAACTACATTTAGCCGCAACGCGTACCTTCATACCATGAATAGTCGACCTTTTGTTCGATTCACAGTAGTGAGCCTACGCATTTTCCTCGGCCTCATCTTTTTCAGCTCGGGCATGGCCAAATTGTTCGATGGACAATTTCCTGGAATCATTGGGCCCGTTTGGCTGGAAGATGCCCTTTCGGAATATGGACTGGGCCTTTATGCCCGTTTCATTGCCTACTCGCAAGTCATCATCGGATTGCTATTACTTACCCAACGTTTTGCTACCCTCGGAGCCATCATGCTGTTCCCCATGCTTATGAACATTTTTATGGTAACGGTATCTATGGAATGGCGTGGAACTCCGTATATTCTCTTTACCTTTTTGGTATTCAACGTCATCTTACTCATTGCTGATTTTCATCAACTAAAAGGCATTGTGGCACAAGATCCCCGGCCGTTAAAACGAATAACCGTTCGACGTAAACCATTAAAAATTGACTTGCTATGGGTACTTGGAATGGTCATTACCGTGGGAAGCACCTTCCTTTACCACCAGCATGCGCTTACGGCCTACACTATGGTAATTGTAGGGTTGATCATTTTTATTGCCTGCCAGGTATGGCAACGCGTATTACGCAAACGTTAGTTCCGAATAGGCAAGCCATGTGTTTGCTTTACCTCCGTCATTACAAACGAACTTTGCACCTTGCCAAGATGGTCGAGTGCTGCCAGCTTTTTTGCCACAAAATTCTGATACACCTCCATGTCTTCTACCACCACTTTTAAGAGGTAATCGTACAACCCTCCGATATGATAACACTCCACCACTTCAGGCAGCGATTGTACGTCGCGCTCAAATTTTTCGAGCAACTCCAAATGATGCCCATTTAACGATACGTTGCAAAACACCATCAATTGCAGATCCAGTTTCTTGCGATTCAGTACTGCCCGATATCCTGTGATGTGCCCTTCGCGCTCCAGTCGCTTGATGCGTTCGAAGATGGGAGTTGTGGTTAAATTCAACCGCACTGCCACCTCTTTGATGGTCATTTTCGCATCTTCTTGCAGCAGTTTAAGAATCGATCTATCGGTGTCATCAATCATTGTCTGGATTTTTGTTCTAAAGATAATTGAAAAACCAACCCGAAAAAGCATTTTTTACCATTTAACAGATTTATTTAGCATTATTTTCTTAAATGATTTAAATCATTAGAATTAATTCTGGTCTACACTAGCTTTGCAAGCATAAACCTTTCACGTTATGAACGACCATAAATTCAACCCCGAAAGTTTAATGATGACCTATGCCTATAAGCCCGAATTATCGGAAGGCGCGGTTAAATGTCCCATTTTTCAAACCTCTACTTTTGCCTTTAAAACAGCGGAAGAGGGAAAAGCTTATTTTGAGATTGCCTACGGTTTACGCGATCAACAGCCCAACGAGGAGCAAGGGTTGATCTACAGCCGCATCAACAACCCTGATTTGGAAATTCTAGAGCGTAGGCTGTGCTTATGGGATGGTGCTGAAGAATGTGCTGTATTTGAAAGTGGCATGTCGGCCATTACCACTGTAATGTTAGAATTCTTAAAGCCAGGCGACCTTATCTTATACAGTAATCCATTGTATGGTGGAACCGATCATTTCATCCATCATTTCCTTACCAAGTACGAAGTGGAGGGCCTGGGGTTCAGGCCCGGACAAGAGCAAGAAGAACTTATCGAGGCCATTGAAGCTACTGGAAAGGCCGACCGGTTGGCATTGATTTTTATAGAAACACCTGCCAATCCTACCAACGATATTATTGATTTGGCATGTTGCAAAGCGGTAGCACAACATTTTAGCACCGACGAAAAAAAGGTGATTATGGCAGTAGACAACACCTATATGGGACCATTGTGGCAGCATCCTTTGCAGCATGGCGCCGACATTGTATTGTATTCTGCCACCAAGTACATTGGCGGGCACAGCGATGTAATTGCTGGTGCAGCATTGGGCAGTCATGAACTGATGCATCGCATCAAAACCCTACGTACCTTTTTAGGCAATATGGCTGGCCCGTGGACAGGCTGGCTGTTGCTTCGCAGTTTGGAAACGCTGAAAGTACGCATGGAGCAGCAAGCCGCCAATGCGCAACAGGTAGCCAACTACCTCAACCATCACCCCAAGGTGGAAAAGGTGTACTACCTTGGGTTACTAGAACAAGGCTGCAAAGCTTACAACACCTTTAAGCGGCAACACAACTCGCCCGGTGCCATGGTATCGTTCGATGTAAAAGGAGGAGAAAAGGAAGCCTTTCAATTCCTCAACTCACTACGGCTAATAAAGTTGGCAGTAAGCCTGGGAAGCACTGAAAGTTTGGCCGAACACCCTGTTACCATGACGCATGCAGGAGTAGATGAAACACATCGCAAAGCCATGGGCATGACCGATAAAATGGTGCGCCTTTCTATTGGTGTAGAAAATGCCAACGACATTATTTGGGACATCGGACAAGCATTGAACAGCATACAATAACACTGTTAAGGCAACACCCTTAAAGATTATTTTACTCTTATTATCTTTAGGGAATGAGTTGTTGCAACCAATGTACAGGCATCGAAAAGCTGTTCGACCGAAAATCGGCCGAGAAGGAACTAAAAAAATACCGACGAGGTAAGCTGCATCGCCCTACCAGGTTATTGCTTGAAGTACTTGGCACTCAAAACCTCAAAGGGCTTTCGCTAATGGATGTGGGAGGTGGTGTTGGTATCATACAGCTCGAACTCTTTAAAAAAGGCATTGCATCAGCTACCGATGTAGATGCATCTCCCGGTTACATCAGTGTGGCCAAAGAAGCCGCTGAAGCCGATGGTGTAAAAAACAACATCAATTACCACCAGGGCAATTTTATCGACATTGCCCCTTCGCTGGAAACACAAGATATCGTTACCCTCGACAAGGTAATTTGCTGCTTCCCAGAGGTAGAAAACATGTTGCACCAATCGTTGCAAAAAGCGCACAAGTATTATGCCCTTGTTTTTCCACGCGATCATGTTCCCGGTCGATTTTTCGGCTGGTTAGGCAACTTGTGGTTTAAAATAAGCGGCACCCCTTTTCGGTTTTACCTGCACCCTTCTACCCTGGTACACAGCACCATTACAAACCATGGGTTCGAGCGCATTGAATACCGCACCACTGCCGGTTGGCAAGTAGCACTGTACCGCAAAGCATGATGCATCACTTTTTGCACTTCTAACGAATTCCGCTACCTTTAATCTCCTAACCACACCACCATGTATTTCAATATTATCAGCACAGAAATTTTAGTTACCCTCATTGTAGCAGTCATCACTGTAGGGGCTACCATTGCCATCTTTGTCATCAAACAAATAAGAGAAAAAAACACCTTCAACATTGCCATTATTGTAGAAGTACATCACTTGCTTAACGTAGTGAACCAGCATAAAAAATGGTTGATGGCCGACAAAGAACACCTGGTACACCACCCCCTCCTGCCCTTTTCTATGGATATGTTTGACACCCAGGCCGCACAAATGGGGTTGATGGATCGAAAGATCATCGATGATGTGGTACGCTTTTATGGTTTTTTGAAGTTTATCAATGCTTACCAGGCCAGTCGCGACGAGCACATCAAAAAAGGCCTTACCGACGATTTTTGCTTGCGCTACTTACAATTGCTGAACAAGCTATTGCGTGAATTTGGCCCAATGTTTATGAAGCACATCAAATCTAACAACTACCACAAGCAACACCAACTGCGAAAAATATCGTTGCACGTTCACGACAATGATGCATTGGAAACCATGGTAAAACAAGGAACTCCCCATTAATTCGATAAGCACCTCAACACATACACGCTGCTTAAAAGCATTAAAAAAGTGTGAGAAAAAGTTAAAAACATGTGACTGGATGTTAACACCAGAAGAGAAAAAGTGAAGTTGGTGAGAAGTGTATTCATGTATATGAGAGAGGGAGTTAAAAACAGCTGTGCATTTGCACAATCCATGAGAGCATTGTTCAAGTATTGAAGAGCAGCAGTTAACCGTTGAAGAGCGAACATTAAGTAGTGAAGAGCAATGTTCAAAAATAAGAGAGAAGAAGTGTAGCGTTTAACAAGAAACTGATATTGTAAGGCTTCTTACTACTTGCTAAGAGCCCTGTACTACCTGCGGGCAGCTCTGTTGGTGTGTACAAAGGCCTTGTTTTAGTGATGTGAAGCACTGTTTTGATCATACAAAGCTCAAAACGAAGAAAACAGGTGTACTTTTTCCTGTAATAGAGCTCCTAAAATGTCCTTACTTCCTCCGTTGTTGCGGCGGTGAATACCCCTCTCCACACAATAACTCTCACTTTCCTCCCGTTATGTTTAGGTAAGACCACACGAAAGAACGCATCTTATCTGGGGAAACCCAAGCCACCTCACCAGGGTGGGAGCCATCCAAATTTACTGATAACCATCCCAACCATCCATTGGCAAAGTATTAATTATTAGTACCTGGATATGATGCGTTATATGTATACCTTAAAACTTATTTCTTTTTCCTGCTGTGCAACAATCCTTGCAGTTGCTACAGTTATTCCTGTGTTTGCTCAAAACATCGATGGAGGCAATGGGCACTCTATCCTCCTCGATGATTTGGGGCAGGTATGGACCGTTGGAAGAAACGACTTCGGGCAATTGGGCGATAGCAGTTACCGCAACAATGCCATTCCACTAAGGGTAGAACGGCTCCCCAGGGTGGTTGCCGTATCGCGTGGTTACAACCATAGCATAGCCCTCGCTGCCGACAGTAGCATTTGGTGTTGGGGGCGCAACAACTACGGTCAGCTGGGCACCTCCATGCCCAATGATTTTACTACTCCACAGCAACTGCCCAATCATCGCAACTTTGTAGCCATTGAAGGGGGGCATTGGCATACCCTTGCCCTTAAAAGCGATGGCACAGTATGGGGCTGGGGACACAACTATTATGGCGAATTGGGCAACGGCACTCGCGAACATTCCAATTGGCCTACTGCTGTAAAAGGATTACAAAACATTACTTCCATTGCCTCTGTGGGTTACCACGCACTGGCGCTGGATGAGGATGGAAAGGTTTGGTCATGGGGAGCCAATGCATGGGGGCAACTGGGCAATGGCACCACTATTAGGAGCATTGTTCCGGGCATGGTGGCTCCCCTTCCACCTATTCAAGCCATTGCTACGGGGTGGCACCATAGTATGGCACTCGATGTAAATGGTGAGGTGTGGATGTGGGGCAACAACCCTTATGGGCAATTGGGCAACGGCACTACTGCCCTATCTACTGTTCCGATGAGGGTAGCAGGGCTCAGTGAGGTGCAAAAAATTGCTTGTGGCAGTTGGCATGCCATGGCATTAAAACGCGACAGTACCCTTTGGGCATGGGGACGCAACGAATACGGAATGATAGGCGATGGAGGTTCTATCAATCATTTACGCCCGGTACAAGTGCCCGACATGCACCATATCGTAGCCATTGGTGCCGGCTGTTTTCAATCGCTTGCTGTTAATCATAAAGGACAAATCTATGCCTGGGGCGATAACCCCTTTGGCCAGTTGGGCAACGGCAAAAAGCAACGTTGTCACCGTCCGGCAGAAATGCTGGTAACCATTGATGGGCAGTTGCATCAAAGGAAAATCAAAGAAATTATCCTAGCGCAACAAACTCCCACCACCAGTGCTCCTCCTAATGAGTTTGAGCAAATGGATGCCGACATGTTTTTGTGGGTAAGCCTATTAATCAATGGCATGTTATTGTTGTTGCTGTTTTCAAAGATTTGGAACAGAGTGTTTGCTTAGGTCCCTTGCTATTCCTTCTACCTAAGCAAAAAAGAAACCCCGACACATGCTAACAACGTCGGGGTTATCTTATAACTAAGCTATGAACATCAGTCCACCACCAATTTGACTGCTTGCTCATGCTCAGTGTGAAGCGATGTAACACGAATTGAATAAACCCCTCGCTCCAATTTATAAAGGTTGATTCGTTTTTTTCTCCCCATAAAACGGTCTTTCATAACCCCTTTACCGGTGATGTCGTAAATTTCAATGCTGTAGTCGCCCTCTTCACTCATTTCCAACACACAATAATCGCGTGCCGGGTTAGGGTATAACAACTCCACCACTTTGGCTGAAGGTTCCAATGCGTCACCGTCCTCAGTAGTTTTTAATGGTTGTGGGTTGTTCTTGATCGACGCTGTGCCTTGCCATACGCTTTCTTCTACTCCTGCCATTGCTACTTCATTCAGCGGATCTGCCACCCTTTCTTCAGGCAACAATACCACAGCTTGTCCCATCATTAACTCTTCCACTGCAGCGGTATCGGCCATTGCTTTATCGTCTTCCACCACTTTTATCAGGTCGCAAGTAATTTCACTACTATCTACTGGCTCAATAGTTTCTACTGGCTCTATCCAGGCCACTTCGCCCATCAACATCATGCCGAACTCCATGTCTACATTCAACGTCATTTTTTCTTTGTTCAATGCCACATCATTCAAATAACGGACCTCGTACTCGCCATACTGATCGGTCACAACCACATTCACTTTGCTGGCAGTTACGGTTCCTGCTGGCAATACAATTTTGTATTTCCCTTCAGCATCGGTAAAGGCCACTGCCTTCAAAGTACCATTAGAGTTAATGGTTACTTTTGCATTCGGAATGGCGCGATTCGATCCGCTTTCACTCACTACACCTTCAATGGTTGTTGCTTGCTTTTTGCTCACCTCATCGGTGCGCTCAGGAATGTATTTTACCCTTCCTTTTACGGCTACTTTCCCCATCTTTCGCTGCGCATCGGCCTGCTTGTTAAACAAGATGGAAAAGCCTATGAATGCCATGAACGACAATACATACGGCCGGAAGCTGTAGTTAAATTTTTTCTTTGCTGTAGCACTAGTGGTAGGGCCACAACTATCGAGCTGGTCGGCATGGAAACGGCCGCATATGCTGGTGGTAGATTGTTCGATGTGTTCAATAATTTCTTCCTTGCTCTTGCTGGTGAAGTCCATAACTTCCTTGGTACATACCTGGCAAAACTTTCCTTTTTCGGTGGGCGACATGTTGCCCCAGTTTTCGTGGCAAGGTTCGGCAATGTGTAGCGATTTATTCATGATGTTGTGTTTGTGTTACGTCTTTCCGTACACATCAACATCAAATGGGTTCAATTTTCTAAAAATAAAATGTAATTTGTTGTCATGCGCATCATAAACTACTGCTTTTATGCCATGGGATTGCTGCTTTTTGCATTGGCCTGTGGCGAACCTGCCAACAACGATTTGCCGGTTATCACCGAAAACAACATGGAACTGGATTCCCCTTCCATTGCAGAGGAAGAAGTGACAACTCCTCCTGAGGAAGAGAATGGTTTTCCTTATAGCAACGACGAATTGGTTGAATACCTATACCCTTATGCCCAAACCGATGAGAGCAGCTCAAGCGTAGACATGTACTTTCACTACGAATGGGTGAACAGCGAAACGTTATACAGACTTAGCGAAGTAAAAACCGAATTGATACCGTTAGACGACACCGACAATACCTGGCTGGTTACTTTAACCTGGGAAGCAGAAGATGATATAGAAGGCATGCTTACAGAGTTGTTTGTAGTACACCCACAGCCCGATGCCATTGAAATTGTGGCTCGTACAGGCTTTAATGATCCGTTCATTTACGGAGGAGGAACGCAACGGTACCAAACACCGACGTATGGCAGCATTTACGACCTGGGCGCCTCCAAAGCCATTGGCATGCACCAGTTTTCCTACCATGGTGCCAGTGGAACCGAAGATGAAGTGTTGGTGTTGTTTGCCCTTGAAGGAGATACCTTACAATGGGTACACAATACCGTTTTACGCTCGGGCGATTTTTGTTTAGACCTTACCGTTGACGATACTGAAACCATTCGCGAATATTTTGAAAGCGATGAAAATTATTGCCCCAGCGAATCTCCTCCAAGAGAAGAATACGAGCAAACCATTCGCACCATACAGCTTGCCGACCCCAACACTGAAGGGTGGAACGATGTGGTGGTAGTAACTTCCGTTTACACTGTGGATGAGCACTACATGGCAACCGTGGAGCAAAGCAGTGAAACATATACCTGGCTGCAGGGCAAGTACAAGGCTGCTGACGAATAGTAAACCCAATATGATGATTTCAGCACTGTTAATCAGCACCATTCTAATGAAATGGTTACCAACGTTGCAGTGTTGGAAACAAATGTAAACGGGCTGCATCGAAGGAGGGGAAAATCCTACCTTGCAACGAATTTATTCCATTAAAAACGTAATTTTAAGCTGACGATGCATTTATGGCAAGGCAATTGCATAGCATCGATAAAGCAATAAACGTTAACATTATGAGAACCACCATAGCTACCTTATTCATTGCCCTATTAACTTCCGGCAGCTTTGCACAAGAAAACCTCGCTCCAAACCCAGGTTTTGAGTCGTATGGCAAGCTTACCTGCAAATGGATTCGCAGCAAAAAAATGTTTAAAAAAGCCATGCACGATTGGTTCATGGCTACCGAAACGCATCCCGATGTGATTAGCAACCAGGTAGAACCCGACTGCTGGTCGCACGTGAATGAACAAAGTGGCGGCACACAATTGCCTCACACCGGAAATATTATGTTGGGACTCAAGGTATTTGGCACCTCCAAAACCAGCATGAATCAGCACGAATATGTAGCAGCCAAATTAAAAAAGCCCCTGGTAAAGGGTAAAAAGTATTATGCAGAGTTTTATACCATGCTGGCCAAAAGCTCCAGCAAAGCCTCGAACAATATTGGCATGTACTTTTCCGACACTTTAATTCATACGGGCGACCGTTTACCGTTGTACTTCGCCCCACAAATTGTGGCGTGGGATATGATTGATGATCAAAGCAACTGGCACCTGGTATCGGGTGTATTTGAAGCCACCAATGATGCCGAATATGTATTGATAGGTAACTTTTGTACCGATGAGCGTACCAAGAATAAAAAGCTACCTACTGGCAAAGGAGGCGCTTATTTTTACATTGATGATGTGTTGATTCGTGAAGCAACCGCAGAGGAAAAACTTAGCCCTATTCCGGAATATTGCCCACCACCAATGCCTTTGGTAGTGCGTAAAGAAGCCGATACTAAAGAGATGAAATTGTATGAACTGAAGTACCAGGCAGGCAATACCGTGCGGTTGAGCAACATTTACTTCGAAACAGCAAAAGCCACCCTAAAGCCCGAATCGAAAAAAGAATTAAACACCCTGGCCGATATCATGTACGACTACCCCAACATGGAAATCGAGATTGCTGGCCATACCGATAACGTGGGAAGCGATGCCGATAACCTGGCCCTTTCTGATGCACGCGCCAAAGCAGTAGCCGATTATGTGTTAAAAAAGGAAAAATCGTCGAAAGGACGCATTACCTACAAAGGATACGGTGAAACCAGTCCCATTACTACCAACGATACGGAAGAAGGACGTGCAAAAAACCGACGGGTAGAGTTTAAAGTACTCACCAATAGCATTGCTGAAAAATAGAAGTACTTCTTTTTAACAAAGCATTGTTTTTTGTGCGGTAGCAAGGCATGCCTGTTTTTTGCCTGCTGATGTAACCAATGTGGTCATTGGTATTATGTTGGTAAACACACTTCTTTTGCACCTTCAAAATTCATACCTTAACACCATGTTGCGCTGTTGCATGGTATTACTTTGCTGGTTGGGGATCGCCCCATTATTGCATGCTCAAAATTATGCTGTTCCGCTCAATGCTGAACTGGAACGTAACATCGACACCTACATCTGCGAACTGTCGCACCGCAAATTACACGATGAACATGCTTGTGTTACTATTCTTAAAAAGATTAACATTGTAGATCTCAACAAAGGCAAGGTTCGCAAAGGCAAAACAGTAGTGATGCGGCACGGGGAGGTGGTAAAAATTAAAAGCGGTTTATGGCCTATAAATACCAAAGGGGCAACGGTGATTACAGCCAAACATCAATACCTTGCTCCAGGCCTTACCGACATGCATGTGCACTTTGTATGCAGCAACCGCGACCGCTTGTTGTACATGATTAATGGAGTAACTTCCATTCGCAACCTATCGGGCAATGTGTTCCACCTTAACGATTACAATTTCATCAAAGATACCTTGCTGCTATCGCCAGAGATTTTCACCTCTGGTCCTACTTTGGGAGGAACAAATAATGCTTACACCACCACGGTATCGCCTGAGCAATTGGAGGAAATCATCCACCGGCAAGCAGCGCAAGGCTACCCTTTCATTCACCTGAGCAAACAGTTTTCGCCTGAATTGATCAACGCTGCGCTGCAACTGGCTGAAAAGCACCAGGTAAAAGCAGCACTCGATGTACCCCTCGGCAACGACTTGTACCAATACCTCCAACACCCAGGACTTACTACCCTAGAAAATTTATCGGCCTACATAGAAGAAAATACCAACCGCATTATTGATGGCAACTATGCCGATAGTACTCAAAAAGCAGGTGCATGGAACTGCCCTACCCTTATTGGCCAATGGAATGGTGCCACACCAAAAGATTATCAGGCATTTAAAAAAAGGAAGGAATTCGATTTTGCTACCAACCACCGCATTAGCCATTGGAACGACGTGTGCAACTACCGCGAATTTGACGAAGCAACACACCGCGAACTCAACAGCGCCAAATTAAAAGTAACAAAAGCGCTGCATCGGCAAAAGGCCGGACTTCTTATGGGTACCGAATCGGGACTATTCAACCCTTTTGTGGTAGCTGGCATTGCTGCGCACCGCGAACTACAACTGTTTCAAAACGAAGTAGGCATGTCGCCCCTGGAGGCCATAAAAACGGCCACTGTAAATCCCGCTAAAGTCATGGGGCTGGAACATCAGATGGGCACCATCGCTGTAGGCAAACGGGCTCACTTTGTGATTTTAAATGGCAATCCGTTGGAAGACGTTGCCAACTACGAGCGCATTGAAAGTGTGGTAATAGGTGGCACCATATTAAACCGTGCCGATATAAAAGAAATTAAATCGAAACTGGAGGTGTTGCGATGAAAAGGTATAAAGTAACGATACCTGAACCCTGCCATGCCGATTGGGATCAAATGACCCCGAATGAGCGAGGACGTTTTTGCAAGCATTGCAGCAAAACAGTAGTGGATTTCAATCCTATGAGTGAGGAAGAGATGCAAGCCTTCGTCCATGCACATAAGGATGAAGGATTTTGTGGTAGTTTTCGCAACGACCAACTCGACCAACCCGTGGAAGAGCTCATCATTAAATCCATCCCTCGTAAGTTAACTGCCATGGAGGCCTTTACAGTAGCCATTGCCCTGGCTTTTGGCACTGGATTCAGTTCCTGCAAATCCTGGCGCACTGCAGGGCCACCAAATGTTAAACACCTCCAGGGAGGCCTGGAACAACATCTTAATAGCATTCACGACCACTGTCCTGATGGTTTTCCTACTGCAGGAGTACCCATTGTAGTAGAAGACACTTTACCACCGGTAAAAGATTCGCTGGTGGTAGATACAGCGATTTTGGAAGATCAACCGTTGAATGGCATGGTATACTTTGATGTGAATAAGCACAAACTAAAGCCTACTGAACGTCGAAAAATCAACCAACTGTTGGCCACCATAAATCGTTACCCCAAACGCACCATTGCCATTTATGGGCATACCGATAATACGGGAGGACAGGGGTTGAACCAACGGCTTTCTTTACAACGGGCCGAAAGTGTAAAAGCATTTTTGCTGGAAGAGGGAGTAAAAAACAACATGGTGGTTAAAGGATTTGGTTTCGACCAGCCTTCTGGTAACAACAGTACCCTTATTGGTCGCAACCGCAACCGAAGGGTGGAAATTAAATGGGAAGAGTAGGCATAAAAAAGCCTTTAAACGTTCCCTATCAAGGTTGGCTTAAAGGCTTTTGTTTTATATGGCGTGCTTATAAGCCCAGCAATACCTCTGCAGGGTCTTTTGCACCAAAAATCATACGCTCAGGATGCTCTAGCATTTCCTTCACTTTGTACAAGAAACTTACCGATTCCTTACCATCGATGATGCGATGATCGTAAGACAATGCGACATACATTACCGGACGAATCACCACTTCGCCATTGATGGCTACCGGGCGCTCTACAATATTGTGCATACCTAAAATGGCACTTTGCGGTGGGTTAATGATGGGGGTACTTAGCATGGAGCCAAATACACCACCATTGGTAATGGTGAAGGTACCTCCGGTCATCTCATCGATGGTAATTTTACCATCGCGAGCACGGATCGCTAACCGCTTAATTTCAGCTTCTATTTCGGCCAGGCCCATTTGCTCCGCGTTGCGCACCACTGGTACCATCAGTCCTTTGGGTGAGCTTACCGCAATACCAATGTCGGCATAGTCGTGAAACACTACTTCTTTGCCGTCGATCATTCCATTCACTGCCGGATAGTGGTTTAACGCTTCGCATACCGCCTTGGTAAAAAACGACATGAAACCAAGCCCTACGCCATGGTGCTCTTTGAACTGCTCTTTGTATTTCTTTCGCATGTCCATAATGGGCTGCATGTCTACCTCGTTAAAGGTGGTCAGCATGGCTGTTTCATTCTTTACAGCCACCAATCGTTGTGCTACTTTTCTTCGAAGCGACGACATTTTTTCGCGACGCGTATCGCGTGTACCACCCCAACCTCCAGCTGCTGCAGTATCAAAACCAGCAGCCATCGCTGCTACTACATCTTGCTTGGTAATACGGCCATCTTTGCCCGAGCCATTCACCTGCTCAGGACGAATGCCGTTTTCGTCCATTAATTTCTTCGCTGCTACAGAAGGGTGTCCTTTTGCATAAGAGGCCTCGCCATTAGTAGGCATAGGATTGGGAGCCGGTTCTTTGGCTGGAGCTTTCTCGGCTTCCTTTGCAGGTACCGCTTCTGCTACCACCGCTGCAGCTTCTTTTTTCTTCGGTGTGCCTTTGGCCTTGGTATCAATGGTACAAATTACCTGTCCCACTTCTACCACATCGCCTTCGCTGGCAATCAAATGAATGACCCCTGTTTCGTCTGATGGCAATTCTAATGTTGCCTTATCAGAGTCGATTTCGGCGATGACCTGATCGCGCTCCACATACTCGCCATCTTCTACCAGCCATTGCGCAATTTCTACTTCTGTAATCGATTCGCCCGGACTGGGTACTTTCAATTCGTGCATGATCTTTTTTGTTTTTCGGTTAAGCCGTTACCGGTTTCTTTTGCAAATATTTTTCAAACACTTTGTCGATGATAGCTGTTTGGCGTGATTCGTAGCGTTTTACCGAACCCGATGCCGGACTGGCACTGGCCGGACGTGCTACCACCTCCATGGCTACCTCACGGTACGAACGTAACATATAGCTCCAGGCTCCCATGTTTTCGGGCTCTTCCTGTACCCACAAATGTGTTTTCGCATTTTTATACTTATTTACTACAGCATCCAACTGCTTTTTGGGCAGTGGGTAAAGTTGTTCTACCCGTACCAATGCCACATCGTTGGCACCTACTTCTTCTTTTCGTTTCAGCAGATCGTAGTACAATTTCCCTGAGCAAAAAGCCACACGTTCAACGCCATTTGCTTTGGCCTCCGTATCATCCAATACTTCGTTAAAACCGCCCTTTGCCATTTCATCGAGCGTAGAAATACATTTTGGATGACGCAGCAAACTCTTGGGGGTAAACACCACCAATGGTTTTCTAAAGCCACGCTTCAACTGGCGACGCAAGAGGTGAAAGTAATTGGCCGGAGTGGTACAATTGGCCACTTGCATGTTTTCTTCAGCACACAGTTGTAAGAAACGTTCTATTCTTCCGCTAGAGTGCTCGGGACCCATGCCTTCATAACCATGAGGCAACAGTAGCACCAACCCACTCATGTTCTTCCACTTGTCTTCGGCACTACTAATGAACTGATCGATAATGATTTGAGCACCGTTGAAAAAATCGCCAAACTGTGCTTCCCAAATGGTAAGCCCATTAGGAACAGTAAGCGAATAACCGTATTCAAAACCCATTACACCGTACTCCGAAAGGTGGGAGTTGTATACCGTAAACGGGCCTTGCTTTTTTGATAAATGATTCAGGTGGATGTACTCTTCTTCAGAGTCTTCTACCTTTACAATAGCATGGCGGTGCGAGAAGGTACCACGCTCCACATCCTGCCCTGAAATTCGTACAGGATGCCCCTCCAATAACAAGGTGCCATAAGCCAGCATCTCTCCCATTCCCCAGTCCAATCGATTTTCATCGATCATTTTTCTACGGTCGTTCAAGATCCGCTCAAGCTTACGGAAAAACTTCTTGCCCTCTGGCACTACCGATAACTGATGGCCTATGCTGGCCAACGTTTTCTTGCTCACGCCGGTCTTGGGCGATGTTTCAAAGTCTTCGGGACGGGCTGCTTTTACGCCATCCCATATTTCTTCCAGGAAAGAAGTAATGGTAGCACTGGTAATTTGTTTGGCCTCATTCAATCGCTCTTGCAACAGTGCTTTAAACTCTTGCTCCATTTCTTTCGCCAAACTCGCAGTAATATCGCCCTGCTGCTGCAATTTTTGGTTGTAAATTTCTCGTGGATTTGGATGCTTGGCAATGGCCTTGTACAACATCGGTTGTGTGAATTTTGGCTCATCACCTTCATTGTGCCCATACTTACGGTAACACAACAAATCAATGAAAACATCTTTCTTGTACCGTTGGCGGTACTCTATGGCAAATTTCACTGTTTTTATCAACGCCTCCACATCATCGCCATTTACATGAAATACCGGGCACAATGTTACCTTCGCAACATCGGTACAGTAAGTACTTGAGCGTGCATCGAGGTAGTTGGTGGTAAAGCCTACCTGGTTGTTGATCACAATATGGATAGTGCCGCCAGTAGCATAGCCATTCAATCCGGCCATTTGCACCACTTCATATACAATGCCCTGGCCTGCAACAGCTGCATCGCCATGAATCAAAATAGGGCATACCTTCGAGTTATCACCCTCGTAATTTTTATCAATTTTCGCTCTGGCAATGCCTTCTACTACAGGATCTACCGCTTCGAGGTGCGAAGGGTTTGGCGCCAGAGTCATGTGAATGTCTTTTCCATTATCGGTAGTCACATCACAGGTATAGCCCAAATGGTATTTTACGTCGCCATCAAACAGGCTGTCTTCATAATCTTTAGGCTCAAACTCACTGAATATTTCCGAGTAGGTTTTGTTGAAAATATTGGCCAATACATTCAACCGACCACGGTGAGCCATCCCAAACACAAACTCTTCCATACCCAGGTCTGCGCCATACTCTACTGCCGCATCCAGTGCTGGAATCATCGTTTCAGCTCCCTCTAACGAAAAGCGCTTTTGCCCTGGAAACTTGGTGTGCAAGAAGTTTTCAAACACCACCGCTTGATTCAGCTTGTGCAGTATTTGTTTTTTCACCTTTACCGAAAGCTCTGGTTGGCTGGTCATGGCATCCATCTTATCCTGAATCCACTTCAGCTTCTCAGGGGTGCGAATATACCGGTACTCAATGCCAATAGATTGGCAATAAGTGCACTCCAGGTGGTGAACAATGTCTTTTAATTTGGAAGGTCCCATGCCTACCTCTGCGCCTGCTTCAAATACCGTTTCCAGATCCGCCTCACTCAGTCCAAAATTTTCTACGTCCAGGGTAGGCGCATACTTTCTGCGTTCCCTTACTGGATTGGTTTTAGTGAACAGATGTCCTCGAGTACGATAGCCGTTGATTAAGTTCAATACCTTGAACTCCTTGTGCATATTTTCAGAAACCTCTCCGGTTTCTTCATAATTCTTGCGGGAAAATTCAAAGCCTTCAAAAAATTTTTGCCATCCGAACTCAACCGAGGTGGGGTCGTTGAGGTATTGTTGATACAGGTCGTCAATCACTGAGCCATCGGCGTTGCTCAGGTATGAATACTTATCCATAGTATTGTTGCAACAAATGTTATCTATACAAAGCTACGATTTTCTTGATACAAACTTAACGAAGGACAACAGAATCGTACACATCCTTGTATACCTATCAAGAATTGGTGCTTTGTTGCTTGAAATAGTTACGTAAAATGACCTTTTTTAATTCCCGTTGTAAAATGATGTCGGTCGCTACTTCCGAAAAAGGAGCATCACCGGCGGCCATTAGTGCTTTGCCCATTTCCTTTTCCGAAACATCAATGCGATATAAAATGGCGTATAGGCGATTGTAATCGTTTTCGTACAGTTCGTTCACCAACGGTTCTATTTGCACAAACAACTCATCGTAAGGAGTGCTGTGGGTGCCCTCAAATGTGATTTGAACATCAAAAAATGAAAAATCCTTGATCACTTGTTCCGCAGTTTCGCGAATCAGTTGTTCTTGAGAAAAATAAGGGGTAAGGTCAGTCAGTTGAAGCTGATCCATCATTTCATATCATCAATCACCATCAATGCTTCATTAATGTACGCATCTTTTTCAATGCGTTCCAGCCACTTTTTATTGCGCTCCTGCTTTACCGTATCTGCATCAATGGCAGGCAAATCGGCCTTGATATTCATCACCTGCAATCCTTCAATTACCTTGTCAATATCGTCGTACCGTTCTGCTTCCTCTTTTGTTTTTTTCTGCTCTGCACGGTACTTTTCAAGGTTCAAGCTAAAGTTGGTGATGTCTCTCCGGCCTTTCAGCCATTTGGCGTTTTCCTGAATCAATTGAAATGTGTTGTTGTCTTTTATGCGTGCTTCGCTGTTCTTACGCACTTTATCCAAGTTGTAAGATGGTTTCCATTGCTTGTATTCCACCGCACTGATTTCATCCCATTTCATAACATGGTCGTGTTCCTTTTCTCCCGTTTCGATGAAGCTGAAGATATCGGGCACCACAATGTCGGGAGTTACTCCTTTCAATTGCGTGGCACCACCATTCACACGATAAAACTTTTGTGTAGTAATTTTTACTGCACCCAATGGTGTAAGGCTGCGGTCTATTACAAAATCGTCCAGTCCAAAAAAGCGTTGTACAGTACCTTTACCAAAAGAAGAGTTGCTTCCAATGATAATGCCTCGTTGGTAATCCTGTATGGCCGCTGCCATAATTTCTGAGGCAGAGGCGCTGTTGTTGTTCACCATTACTACCAGCGGGCCATCGTATTGCACTTCGCTATTGTCGTCTTTCAACACATAAGGAGCTCCACGCTTGGCTTTCACTTGTACAATAGGCCCCTTTTCAATGAAGAGTCCTGCCATGTCTACCACATCTTGCAGCGAACCACCACCATTGTTTCGCAAATCGAGAATAATGCCCGACACCCCTTCTGATTTAAGCTTCTCTACTTCTTTTTCTACATCTCTGGCACAGCTGCGGCCATCCTTTTTGCTGAAATCAGCATAAAACTTAGGCAGGTGTATGTAGCCTACGCTTTTGTTGTTGTCTTTCTTCAAGATAACAGAGCGAGCATAAGTTTCTTCAATCAATACTACATCGCGAACGATGGGAATAACCTGAATGGTACCGTCTATCTTTTTCACCGTAAGGCGTACCTCGGTGCCTTTCTTTCCTCGAATCAACTTCACTGCGTCATCAATATCCGCATCTACCACGTCAACTGGTTCTTCATTGCCCTGTGCTACCTTGGTAATTAAATCACCGGCTTTTAGGTCGCCCTGGCGATAAGAAGCACTTCCTGGTACAATTTCGCTCACTTTGATGTAGCCGTCTTTCTTAATTAAGCGAGCACCAATCCCTTCCAATTGCCCCGACATAGAAATGTCGAAGTTTTCTTTGTCTTGTGGTGGGAAGTAGGAAGTGTGTGGACCATACACATTGATGACTGAGTTTAAATACACCGATTGGCGATCCTTATCATTCAAGTCATCCATGCGATCGTAAAAATCCACATAGTTTTTCTTCACCTTTTCACGTGCTTCCACTTCTAGTTCAGCCACCGATTTAATGGTTACGGTGTCTGATTTTTCAGCTGCCTGCTCTTGTTCCTCTATCATGTCTGCTAAACGTGCAAGAGTTTGGTACTTTAGCAATTTTCTCCACCGTTCCTTTAAGGCAGCTTTATCTTTTACAAACGCTAACTTTTCGTAGTCTACCTCAATGGTTTCATTGGTAGTAAAGTCAAACGGTTCTTCCAAAATCTCCTGGTAAAATACCTTCGACTCTTCAATCCGGTTTTTTATGATTTCGGCAGAAAGCGTATAAAACTCAAAGGTGCGGTTTTTAACTTCGTCGTCAATTTTGAGTTTGTAGGGTGCCATTTTCTCCACATCTTCAGCAATTAAGTAACGCTTGCTGTAATCCAATCGCTCCAGGTATAAGTCGTAAGCTTTTGCTGAAAAGTCATCGTCTAAAGATAAGGGCTGAAAATGCGCTTCATCCAATCCTTTAAAAATCAAATCAATGAGCACCTCATCGCGTTTATTATCTTCATCGGTAGAAATCGATAAATCCGGTGCTTCTTCGCTAATAGACTCGCTGTAAATGTATGAGCTCAATACGAGCACAGGCAACAGCAACAGAAAGTATTTAAGTGATTTCAAATGTGCTAGTGTTAAAAATCAGTTAAGGAGCTACAAATATAACGCCATAACTGGCAAAAAGTTTAATTTGCAATTATTGTACTTAAAGATACTGGTTTTTGTTACGAGTTAAAAGCAAATCACTTTTGTGTTTAACAAATATTAACAAATGAAGGAAAAGATCGTTATTACTGGTGGCTCCGGCCTCATTGGCATACAATTAACAGCCCTATTGCTTCAAGAAGGATATGAAGTGGTTCACCTTACCCGGAGTAAAAACTCTCGTTCGGGCGTAAAAACCTACTTATGGAATCACCGCAACAATTACATTGAGCCGGGCGCGCTTGATGGTGCCAGTTACATCATCCACCTGGCTGGAGCAGGCATTGCCGATAGCAAGTGGACAGATAAACGAAAGCAATTGATCATTAACAGTCGTACTTCTACAGCCAATTGCTTATTGCGTCATGTAAAGACCCACAACATTCCTTTGAAGGCATTTTTGTCTGCCTCGGGCATCAATTGCTATGGGTCGCATACTGCTGAAACCATTTATACCGAAGACGATCCCTTTGCTACCGATTTTACCGGTGAATGTGTTCGACTGTGGGAAGAAAGTGTTTTTCAGTTTGAAAACATATGCCGTACTGCTGCTTTTCGCATAGGTGTAGTGTTCGACAAAGAAGGGGGAGCCTTGACCAAGCTCGAAAAGCCCATTCAATTTGGGGTAGGTGCTGCATTGGGGAGTGGAAAGCAATACATTCCATGGATTCATGCCAATGATGTTTCACGCTTGTTTTTATTTGGACTACGCAATAACATTAGCGGTGCTTATAATGCCATTGCCAACGAACACATTACCAACCGCGAGCTCACCAAAGCCATCGGTAAAGCATTAAAAATACCCGTTATTCTTCCTAATGTTCCTGCATTTGTTTTACGGGTGATGTTTGGCGAAATGGCAGCATTGATACTTGAAGGCAGTAGGGCTTCCAACACAAAAATCACGCAAGCAGGGTTTGAGTTTAAATACCCTGATCTGCAAAGTGCTTTAAAAGAAATTTACGGTTAAAAGTCGCGTACCATCAGGTGCTCAGCCAACTGCTTTAATGGTGCTTTCTTTGCCTCAGGCATTGTGACCGCTTCGAGGTGAGCAAGGCCTTTTAAAAAGTATTCTTGCATGGCTTGTTCTGCGGCTTCTCGCACATATAGTAGGTTGTAAATAGAAACAACATCCTTCACTTTCTTTTCAGGAGCAATGGCAGTATCCGACAGCAATACCTGAAGCTGCTCGGAAATGCCATCTTTTGCATTTTCCAGTGCTTTTAACATCAGGTATGTTTTTTTATTGGCAATGATATCTCCCCCAACTTGCTTCCCAAATTTTTGTTGATCGGCATACACATCCAAAATGTCATCTTGCAACTGAAATGCCAACCCAATGTTTTCACCGAAATGATAAAGGTGATCCGCATCCTCCGGGCTTGCATTGGCCAACACGGCTCCCATTTTCAGGCTGCATCCTAGCAAAACAGCCGTTTTTAAGCGAATCATTTCAAGGTAATCGTCCAACAACACGTTACTCATGGTTTCAAAGTTCATGTCGTATTGCTGTCCCTCACATACTTCAATGGCAGTAGCATTGAAAATTTGCATCAAGGCAGGCAAATGTTCGGGAGGGCATTGGGTAAGCAATTGATAGGCTTGCACCATCATGGTATCGCCAGATAAAATAGCAATGTTGTTGTTCCACTTTTCATGCACTGTAGGCCTGTTCCTTCGCAGTGGAGCCTCATCCATGATGTCGTCGTGGAGCAAGGTGAAATTATGAAACACTTCTACTGCAAGTGCTGCAGGTAGTGCTTTATTGGCATCTCCATCCATCAACTGATTCGCCAGAAGCACCAATGCCGGACGCATTCGTTTGCCTCCTAAAGAAAGAATGTATCGAATAGGGTCGTACAACTCCTTCGGAGCGGCATTAAATTCCAACGCTGTGATCGCGTTGTTTACCATGGATTGGAAATGCTGGAAATCTTTCATGACCTACTGCACCAGGCTGAGCAAGTAATCGCCATACCCACTTTTGAGCAACGGCTCGGCCACTTCTCGCAATTGTTCTTTATTGATGAACCCCATTTTATAAGCCACTTCTTCAATGCATCCAATTTTTAGTCCCTGGCGCTCTTCAATGACCTGAACAAACTGCCCGGCTTGCATCAACGAAGCAAAGGTGCCAGTATCAAGCCATGCAGTACCTCGATCCATAATAGATACGCTGAGTTTGCCTTGTTGTAAGTATGCTTTATTTACATCCGTAATTTCATACTCGCCACGTGCACTGGGAGTAAGGTTTTTAGCAATGTTTACCACATTGTTATCGTAAAAGTACAATCCCGGCACCGCGTATTTCGACTTTGGGGTAGCTGGCTTCTCTTCAATAGAAATGGCTTTGTTGTTGGCATCAAACTCAACCACACCATAACGTTCCGGGTCAGAAACGTGGTAAGCATATACCACACCACCGTTGGGGTCGTTATTTTGCTGCAATGTGGTAGCCAGACCAGTGCCATAAAAAATGTTATCGCCCAAAATTAAAGCCACCTTATCATCACCTATAAATTCTTCTCCTATCACAAATGCCTGTGCCAATCCGTTGGGCACCTCTTGCACGGCATATTCAAAGTTGCACCCAATCCTTGACCCATCGCCCAATAGCTTTTCGAAGTTGGGCAAATCATGTGGAGTGGATATGATAAGAATATCCTTAATCCCGGCACTCATTAAGGTAGATAGGGGGTAATAAATCATGGGCTTATCGAACACCGGCATCAATTGCTTACTCACTGCATAAGTGAGTGGGTATAAACGGGTGCCTGACCCTCCTGCCAAAATAATTCCTTTCATGGCTATTTATGCTTTAATGGAACTTGGTTCTTCGGGGTTTTCCTTTTCGGTTTCCGTGGAATTGTTGGTAGAAGATGGTCGGTCGTTTTCTTCGGTCTGTGATTTCGTTAAATCGCCCACCGCTGGTTTGGTATCTTCGCCCGCTCCCTCTTGCACCTCTAAATCCTCCAGTTCAATGTCTTCTTCTTCATCAATAATTTCGAGCAGCGGTTCTTTAAATGCTTTAGTAGTAATGGCCTTTTCAAGCGATAGCAGCAACGAAGGCAATAACACAAGATTGGCTAACATGGCCACCAATAATGTTACAGAAACCAATACGCCAATGGCAAAGGTTCCTCCAAATTGCGATGCCATAAAAATGCCAAAGCCGAAGAAGAGCACCACTGAAGTATAAATCATACTCACACCGGTTTCACGCAGGGCATTGAGTACCGAGCCCTTAATGTCCCACTCCCGGGCTTTTAATTCCTGACGGTATTTGGCCAGGTAATGAATCGTATCGTCTACAGAAATACCAAAGGCGATGCTGAACACCAGAATGGTTGAAGGCTTAATTGGTATGCCAAAATACCCCATAATGGCCGCTGTAAATACCAGCGGAACCAGGTTGGGAATGAACGAGGCAGCCACCATTCGGAAAGAACGGAACAATACCGCCATAATAAGTGCAATAATAAATATGGCCAACCCTAAACTAATGAATAGGTTTTGCACCAGGTATTCTGTGCTGCGCATGTATACAATGCTTCCCCCGGTAATTGTTACATCGTATTTATCTGGGGTGAAGATGGAATCGATCTTGGGCGACACATCCGCCAACAAGCTCTTCATGTCGTACGCATCCATATTTTGCACCGCTACTGACACACGGGTTTTTTGCCGTGCTGTATCCACAAAATTGCGCATCATACTTTGCTCTTCTTCTCCATTATTTCCTTGAAGATAAGGCGCAATAAAACTTTTCTCATTGCCCCCTACCAGCTTGTACTTTTTAGGATTGCCATTGTAGAACGCCTGCTTCGCAAACTTCATTCCATCGGCAATGGATAACGAACGGGAAAACTGGGTATACTCCCCCAGTAATTCTTGTAATTTCTCCAGTTTTTTGAGGTTCGAGCTTTTAGTAGCATGTCCCTCTTTGCGGGTGTCAATCACTATCTCAAATGGCATTACGCCATTAAATCCATTCTCAAAAAACATCAGGTCTTTGTATACCTGGTGATCACGCGGTACGTCTTCTACAAAGTTCCCTGATACCTTCATCTGGCGAATGCCAAAAATACTCACCACAATAAGGGCAACCGTTGTTAGGTATACCATGGTACGGTATCCGGTAACAATGCCCACCAGCTTCTCCACGGTATTATTAATCCATTTCTTTTCAAGGTGCTTGGTGTGTTTAGCCTTTGGTGGAGGTAAAAAACTGAACACAATAGGAATCAACAACAACGACACCAGGAATACGGTCATAATATTGATAGAAGCACTGATACCAAACTCTACCATGATACGGCTCTGCGTAAAAATAAAGGTTGCAAACCCCATTGCAGTAGTGGTATTGGTAAGGAATGTAGCATTGCCAATTTTTTGGATCATCCGCGTTAACGCTTTGATCTTATTGCCATGCAAGCTGTATTCGCGCTGGTATTTATTGAGCAGGAATATACAATTGGGCACCCCTATTACAATGAGCAATGGCGGAATAATGGCCATCAATACCGTAAGCTTGTATCCGAGAATGCCAAAAAATCCAAACGACCAGGCCACGGCTACTCCTACCACCAACATGGTGAAAACCACCACTTTAAATGAGCGGAAAAAGATGTATAAAATGATGGAGGTAATGAGTGCTGCCAACACAATAAACATTCCCAATTCCGATTCCATCAAAATGGTAATCATAGAACGGATATAGGGAAATCCGGAGTAATGTACCGTTAAGTATTGCTGTCCAAATTGATCGGCACGTGCAATCAGTTTTTTCATCATTGGCTTACGATCTTCCGAATTGAATACTGCCGGATCGATCACCAATACCATGGCGCTGGCTTTTGCCGAGTCGTTATACAATAAATCGTGGTAAAAAGGCAGGTTTTGAATCACCTCCTTTACGCTATCTACCTGAGTTTGTGAAGCAAGAGGGCCATTTACAATGGGGCGAACCTCAAACCGTTTAGCGGTATCACTTTTATGCAAATTGTACAGGTGTGCAACTGAAAATACAGAGTCAATGCCATCAATGGCACGTAAATCATTGCCCAACTCATACCATGCATTAAAGTTCTTTACTTCAAATAGCTCCTCACTATTTACCCCTAATACAATGGCACTACCATCTTCTTCATTAAAGATTTTTTTGAAATCCTCGTGCTGAATAAAAGTATCTGAATCTTCAGGAAGAATTTTGGGAAAGCCACGATCCACCTCCACATACTTCGCCATGTACACCATAAATCCAGTGATCAGGGCCAACAATACAAGGATGGGGATCCTATTTCTTAATATAATTCGGGCGATAAATTCCCACATACTTTTTGGCTAAAATTTCGCCGATCACTGCAATGAAATAAGCTGGTTTCGATGAAGTGAAGTAACGATAGTTTGCTTAAAAAATGAGCCAAAGACAAAGAAACAAAAATAAGACCAATTCTATAAGAAAATGGGGATTTTATAGACGACTCGTTGAAAAACGACTATGGATTTACACTAAAAGAAACTTTTACAGCGAAGTTATCTTCCAGATCGGGGAATGCATATGGGCCATATCGATAAAAACCAGCAATGCCAATGCCCGACAATCCGATATTCAATAAATTGTTGATGCGCAATCCTGTTTCGAAGTAGCCTTTTTCCATGGTATTGATGGCAATGCCCTCATGCTGTAGAGGGTAATCAAGTTTCCCAAAACCGAGGTTATGTACCACCACAAATTCAGGCTTAAACTTTTTGGTATTGATCAACAAGTTTTCGAAGCTATGCTGGAAAAACAAGGCCATGTACTGGCTGGAAGTAAACTCATTTACCCGCATGGTTTCAAAAGTATTGGTAGAGGAAATTCGCAAGATAGTACGATCACTTTCCACGTACGACGCCCTGCTGTTATACAACAAATTAGCAGGTAAGTTTTCATCAATATACCCGGCCATCAATCGAAACCCCGGGCTTCCCCACCCTTTCAACCTGAATGTTTTTTCCAGTTTAACATCATAGCGCGTATACGCGTATTCCCCATCGCCTAAATGATCAAAGCCCATGCCGATGTTGGCCCAAACAATAGGATATTTGGTACCCATAGATATTTTCCTGCTGAGGGTTTGTACAAACTTTTCTTTGTACCCGAAACGAATGCCCAACCCGGCTTCGGTAATGTAGTAATCATTCACCAACAACGTAATGTTCTCATTTAAAGGGACAAGAAAACGGTAATCGTTGGTAACCCTACGTTGCTGTTGGTTGCCATATAAGTGCCACTTAAAGTGTTCCAGTGCTCGAAAGCTCAAGCGCGCCTCCACCTTCTCCACCTCATCCATACGATTCATATAAAACAGGCGATAACCCTCCGTAGATAAAAAACCAGGACGATCATCGTAAAACGATACTCCTCCAAATTCTACCACATCGCTTTGATACGAAAAATTTAATGCTGTTTCGGAAGGCTGATGAAGCTTAAAATTAATATCTCCACCATACTTAAAGGCTTTATCTTTAAAACCATAGGCACCATAACCTCCTACAGACACAATGCGCGAAACACGATCGTTGGTATGGAACCCAGCCCCCAGCCGTAATCCTTCATAGTCATTAAAATTTAGAAATCGATCAATGTCCAAATCAATAAACTTAACCGGGATTCTACCCGTTAGTAATGCCTCAAAGGTCTTTAACAACCGATCGAAGTGTGCTGCTTCGCCCAGGCTATCAATAACATGATAAGTATTCTGCTCGCGTTGATCCAGCGTATCAATACGGTGCTCATTCCAAAAATCATCCTCCTGTCTGGTAGCATCACCTGCAATTTTCACCTCTACATTACCCATGCCTTTTTTAGTCACATCATCCGGGTTGATCTCAATGTCTTTTAAATAAGACCTACCCACCCCCATTACTTTGAAGTTATTGACCTGTGCCAGATTAAAAAACAAAAAGGTGTTGAGTTGTACCGGGAACCATTGCTGCCCATTAATGTGTTCGTACTTTTGCTGAACTTTAATGCTAAACCCTTCTACTGGTTCGGCTGGTTCAGCAATAACATTTTGCAGTGCATACTTGTTGGTATTGATGTAAAGCAGCCCTTTTAATCCATCAAAGTTCTTTCCTTTTTTGGGTCGATAGGAGATTACAAACACCGTATCCTGTGCAGTGTAGCTAGTATCTTCTAGCACAAACAAATATTTGTTGGTACTTCCCTTGCTTATTGGGTTAAGGTAGGTGATGCCTCCTACTGAAATGAGTGGTTTGTAAAAAGTAAACGATTGCATTTCTGTAGCAATCATGGAAAAAGTAGGGTTTTTAAACCCCGATACCCTCGAAGCTTTTACCTCCTCGTAACTGTTATCGGGAGGTACAAATTTGCGCTCGGTAATGGATTCCATCATAAACAAATGGTGTTTTTCCAGGAACTCTACCGCTTCACGGTCGTTAGAATCGAGTTCGGCATACCGTTCGGGATTATAAAGAATGGCGCTATCGAGATTGGCCGTTAGGAATAACTTGTTGTAAGTATTGTACTTAAACGAACACGCTTTTTCAGGGTTGTTGATCTTCCTATTCTCCACTACTCGCTTAATGATACGATGCGCAGGGTTTTCTCCGGGAAGAATAACCACTTCATTCAGCTCAATCTGTTGGCGCGCCATTGTTAGTGCTAACTCCGATTCGTTAGGCTTTACTGAGTATTGCAATGGGTGATACCCAACATATGAACATTGTATAGTAGTTATTGGTTGCTGGCTTTGAATGGAGAACTTGCCATCAATATCGGTTGCTGTACCCACCTTTTCATTGTTGGCGACAATGTTTACAAACGCTAGCGGCTCACCTGTTTTAGCGTCCACTATCCGACCATTGAGCTGCACTTGTGCCGAAACACTCAACGCCACTATACTCACCAGCAATATGCAAAGTAATCGAGTCATAGGTATTCGTCAATCAGAGAATGACAAATGTATCGTATATTTTAAAAGATCAGCCTGCTTTTACTTGTATTTCTTCTTACGCAAGTTCACCGCACAAGCCTAAATTATTCATTGGATTTATTCCATAAAACATGTTAGAGATTAGCAAAAATCATGCCTGTAGCAAGGGGCAGTAATTTCTTAACTTTGCACCAAGCTTATGAACAAACTCAGGGATCGTATAAACTTCTTATCTGGCTTAACCTTTAAACGAGGCATTAACGCTACTAAGGTCATTGCCAGTTATTATTACGCCCGACTAACCCGGAAACCTGTGCAATGGGGAGTACCCATTAGCTTATCGATTGAACCGACCACCGCATGTAATCTTGGCTGCCCAGAGTGCCCTAGTGGCTTGAAGCAATTTACACGCAATACAGGGAATTTAAAAGAAGATTTTTTTAGGGAAGTATTGCACCAAATGGGCGATCGATTAGCTTACCTTAATTTTTACTTTCAGGGCGAGCCCTACATAAACCCTAACTTCCTGAGCATGGTAACACTGGCTTCAACAAAAGGCATATATACCAGCACTTCTACCAATGCTCACTTTCTTACCGAGGAGGTGGCAAAAAAAACAGTGCAGTCGGGGCTCGATCGATTGATCATTTCTATTGATGGTACTACGCAAGCAACCTACGAATCGTATCGTATTAATGGGCAGTTGGAAAAAGTACTTGAAGGCACCAAAAACATCGTTAAATGGAAAAAAGAGTTACAATCTAAAACACCACACGTGGTATTTCAATTTTTGGTGGTAAAACCCAACGAGCACCAGGTAGAAGAAGTGCGGGCATTGGGCAAGGAAATGGGCGTTGATGAAGTTCGATTTAAAACAGCACAACTTTACGATTTTAAACATGGCAATGATTTAATGCCATCCAACAATAAGTATTCTCGCTATGAGCAAACACCAGATGGTACCTATCGCATCAAAAATAAGTTGAGCAATAATTGCTGGAAACTATGGCACTCATGTGTTATTACCTGGGATGGTTTAGTAGTGCCTTGTTGTTTTGATAAAGATGCACAACACCAAATGGGCGATTTAAAACAAACCGACTTCAACACGTTATGGCATGGCAAAGCGTATCAGCAATTTCGTACTGCCATGCTTCGTTCACGACGCGACATCGACATTTGTAAGAACTGTACAGAAGGCACAAAAGTTTGGACATAAAAAAGCCTCGATCTTACAAACCGAGGCTAAACTATTTGTAGAACCGATTATACGGTCATAATGTCTTTTTCTTTAGCATCAATTAATGCATCTACTTTTCCTGAGTAGTCATCTGTTAATTTCTGCACCCTACTTTCAGCATCCTTTGCTGCATCTTCTGCCAACCCATCCTTTTCCATCTGCTTAATAAAATCGTTGGCCGACTTACGGTTATTACGAATGCTTACTTTGGCATTTTCACCTTCTGCCTTGGCTTGCTTTACCAGGTCTCGTCTACGCTCTTCAGTCAATACGGGCACATTAATAATGATTAATTCACCATTGTTTTGAGGATTGAGTCCAAGGTTCGAATTGATAATGGCTCGCTCTATAAATTCCAATTGCGATTTATCCCACGGTTGTACACTAATGGTTCGCGCATCAAGGGTATTGATATTGGCCACTTGATTGATTGGCATCATGGCACCATACGACTCTACCATTACTGTATCTAACATAGAAGGAGTGGCCCTGCCCGCACGAACTTTCGATAATTCAACCTCTAAATGTTCGATGTTCTTCGACATGCTCTCTTTGGTTTCGTCAAGAACCATTTGTATTTCCTCATTCATAACCGTGCGTTTCTAGTGTGGTTAACAAGTATACTTAAAATTCTAAAACTCTACAAGGGTGCCTACGGGTTCTTTCATCACCACTTTTTCGAGGTTGCCTGGAATGTTCATATCGAAAACAACGATCGGCAACTTGTTTTCATTGCATAGGGTAAAAGCAGTAAGATCCATGATGTTGAGCCCTTTTTCGTACACCTCATTGAACGAGATACGATCGTATTTCACTGCATTGGCATCTTTTTCCGGATCGGCCGAATAGATCCCATCCACTCTTGTTCCTTTTAGTATAACATCCGCCTCAATTTCAATGGCCCTTAACGATGCTGCTGAGTCGGTAGTAAAATAAGGATTACCAGTACCTGCACCGAATATAACCACACGCCCTTTTTCAAGGTGACGAACGGCACGACGACGAATAAACGTTTCTGCAATTTCTTCCATTTTGATGGCTGATTGCAGTCGTGTTTTTAGCCCTATCGACTCCAGTGCTGCTTGTAAGGCCATACTATTAATCATCGTGGCTAACATCCCCATGTAATCGCCATGTACCCGATCCATGCCTCCTTCTTCTGCCTGAACTCCTCTAAATATATTTCCCCCACCTATTACGATGGCTACTTCAACTCCTTTATCTACAATGGTTTTAATATCGGTAGCATATTGTGCCAACCGATCGTTATCAATACCGAATTGCCTGGAGCCCATTAAAGCTTCGCCACTCAATTTTAGAAGTACCCTTTTGTAGTTCATCGCAAACAGTTTTCTTATTAGTATGTAGTAAAAATAAAGACAAAAAAAAGAGAGAATTAACATCCTCTCTTTTTATAATTAACCCAATTGAATACGCTTGAAGTCGGTTACAGTTAACTCCTTGTCATTTTGCTCAAGGAACTGCTTTACCGTTAACTTATTGTCTCTAACAAATTGTTGATTCAACAAGGTGGTCTCTTTGAAAAACTTGTTCAAACGACCCATTGCTATTTTCTCAGCCATCTCAGCTGGCTTACCTTCCTGGATAGCTTGTTCTTTCCCTACTTCAATCTCACGATCGATGGTCGCCTGATCAACATTATCCTTATCTACAGCGATAGGTGCCATTGCAGCAATTTGCATTGCTACCTGACGGCCAGCATCGTCTGCTAGTGCAGAATTGTCTTTGTTAAACCCTACGATAGTTGCCAACTTGTTACCTGGGTGATTGTATGCAATCACTGTTTCCGAAGCAATAGACTCGTAAGCTGAAAGATCAATCTTCTCGCCAATAACTCCCGTTTGCTCGGTAATTTTATCGGCTATGGTAACACCATTGCCTTCAAAAGACAATGACTTCAATTCATCAAGATTACCTGGGGAATTACTCAATGCCAAATCTAAAATGGTATTAGCAAATTTTCCAAAATCATCGTTCTTAGCAACGAAGTCGGTTTCGCAATTTACAACTACCAATACTCCACGTTTTCCGTCATCTGTAGTTTTTGCCAAAACCAATCCTTCAGCAGCATCTCTATCAGCACGCTTTGCAGCTACTTTTTGACCTTTCTTTCTCAGAATGTCGATAGCAGCTTCAAAATCGCCGTTTGCTTCAACCAATGCCTTTTTGCAATCCATCATACCGGCACCGGTTTGCTTTCTAAGTTTATTTACATCTGCAGCAGTAATATTTGCCATGACTGTAAGCTTCTAATAAGTTAATGAATGAATTTTATTTTGACTCTGCTGAAGCTTCCGCTTTCTCTTGCTCACCAGCAGCTGGTTTGCTTTCTGCTTTCTTTGCTTCTGCCTTCGCTGCTTGTTGCTTTTTTCTTTCAGCAGCAGCATTGTTCTTTTCACGCTCTGCCTTACGCTCTTCTAATCCTTTTTGAATCTCAGCAGTAACTACTTCCATAATCTTTTCGATTGACTTAGTAGCGTCATCATTTGCTGGAATTGCAAAATCAACTGAAGTAGGGTCAGAGTTGGTATCTACCATCGCAAAAGTTGGAATATTCAACTTTTTAGCCTCAGCTACAGCAATGTGTTCTTTTCTGATGTCTACCAAAAAGATAGCAGCTGGCAAGCGTGTAAGGTCAGAAATACTACCAAGGTTCTTTTCCAACTTAGCACGCTGACGAGATACTTGCAAACGCTCCCTTTTGGACATGTTAGCGAATGTACCATCTGTTTCCATCTTATCGATAGCAGCCATTTTACGAATGGCTTTACGAATGGTCGCAAAGTTCGTCAACATACCACCTGGCCAACGCTCAGTAACGTAAGGCATGTTAATCGCCTTTACTTTGTTTGCAACGATTTCTTTTGCTTGCTTCTTAGTCGCAACGAAAAGAATTTTCTTACCCGACTTAGCAATCTGACGCATTGCAGATGAAGCTTCGTCTAATTTTGCAATGGTTTTGTTGAGGTCAATAACATGGATGCCTTTTTTCTCATCGAAGATGTATGGAGCCATGTTGGGATGCCATTTTCTTTTCAGGTGTCCAAAGTGTACACCAGCATCCAATAATTCTTTGAAATTAGCTTTTGCCATTTTGTGTTTGTTTACATTCAACTTAAAACAATTGTTGGGTAGTTCTTTGCAGAAATCCCAACAATTTGGATACTAAACAATATTCGGTATCTAACGTTTACTAAACTGGAATTTCTTACGAGCTTTCTTCTGACCTGGCTTCTTACGTTCTACCATTCTTGGGTCTCTGGTCATTAAGCCTTCTACTTTAAGTTTTGGCTTGTTCTCAGCATCAATTTCTACTAAAGCTCTTGAAATTGCAAGGCGGATTGCTTCTACCTGCCCAGTGTTACCACCTCCGGCAACATTCACTTTCACATCGTACTTCCCTTCTGTTTCGGTTAATGCAAAAGGTTGGTTTAATTTGGCTTGAAGAGTAGGAACCGGAAACGCTTCTTTATAGTCTCTTCCGTTTACAACAATGTTTCCTTTTCCAGAAGACATGTAGGCTCTTGCTACAGCTTTCTTTCTTCTTCCGATAGTGTTAATCACGCTCATGCTTATAATTGATTACTTGATTGAATCCAATTCGATTTTCTTTGGTTTTTGTGCTTCATGTGGATGCTCAGTTCCTTCAAACACATGCAGATTAGTAAACAATTTACGCCCTAATCTGTTTTTAGGCAGCATACCTCTTACTGCTTTTTCTACTAAAGCAATAGGCTTTCTGTCTAACATCTCTTGCGCAGTTAAAATACGCTGACCACTTTGATAGCCTGTATAGCGAATGTACTTCTTGTCTTCCCACTTGTTGCCAGACAATTGAACCTTTTCCGCATTGATTACGATTACGTTATCACCACAATCAACATGTGGAGTAAAGTTGGTCTTGTTTTTCCCACGAATCATCTTGGCTACTTTACTTGCCAATCGTCCCAACGTTTCATTTTCAGCATCAACCAGCACCCATTCCTTGTTCACTGTTTCGTTATTTGCTGAAATAGTCTTATAACTTAATGTATCTGCCATTGCTGTACTTTTAAAGTCTTTAATTTCCCTAAAATGGGGGTGCAAATTTAACACTATTTTTATTTCCAACAAATTTATCAACAACAATATTGCCGGCAGAAGGCAATCGTTGTAAATTCAACAACACAAGTCAGTTAACTGAAAAAAATTAGTAAGCATCGGTTTTAAACGTTTCCCATGTTTTCCACGCATGGTCTAAAAACGTTTCTGGAGCGTTGTCAAATGCTGGATCGGCAGTGCCTTCTCCACCAGCTACAGTACCATTCCCATAATCAATCTGCGCCTCGCCTCGAATGGCATATTTCACCTCTCCTTCGTGCATCATTAACTTTAAATCTGGCGGACTAACATCGCTTGTACAAGCAAGCTTATACATAAACACCGACTCCGCAATCCCATTCTTATCCACATCGGTAATTTTTAGCGACTGTTTTACAAACTCCAACCATAGGTCGAAAGGACACTCTTTTACAAAATCATGGATGTCCCAAACCAATTCAGCTTCTCCTTCTTTTAACACATAATGATAACCATATAAATGTGCTTCAAAAACGTCATCGCCCCATTCAGTACTTTCTACCAATTGATCGTTCGCCCGTGTTAATAATAAAACATGATGTCCTTGTTTGTCTTCCCAGGTAGCCATGTGTTGAATGGCTCCCTCGTAGGTAGCACCAGCGGGTACTTCTTGCATTTCGTAAGAAATGTTCTGCACCCCCGATGGCATAGTGCCTTCTTCAGGCTCTACCTCAACAGCGAGTGGTTGCACCACTTCTTGCGATTCGGAAGAGCAACCTAGAAGCAATAGAATAAAAGGGAATAGCAGTTGTTTCATGGCCATTAAATTACCCCTAATTCCTTCCCTACTTTTATAAAGGCAGCAACGGCCTTATCCAAATGTTCCTTTGTATGACCCGCTGATATCTGCACCCGAATTCTTGCTTGCTCTTTCGGCACAACAGGGTAAAAGAACCCAATGGCATACACCCCTTCTTCTAGCAACTTGTCAGCAAAATCTTGAGATAACTTGGCATCGTATAACATAATGGGTACAATAGGAGAGTCGCCTTCGCGAATATCAAACCCTGCTGCTTTGATGGCAGTTTTAAAATAGTTGGTATTCCATTCTAGCTTATCTCGCAACTCTGTAGTGGAGCTCAACACATCAAACACTTTGATGGCTGCGCCAACAATCATAGGAGCAAGAGAGTTCGAAAACAAATATGGTCTGGAGCGCTGACGCAACATGTCAATAATTTCTTTCTTGCCAGAAGTAAATCCGCCCATAGCTCCACCAAGTGCTTTCCCTAATGTACTGGTGATAATGTCTACACGTCCCATTACATTATTATGCTCGTGCGAACCCCTACCAGTTTTCCCTATAAAGCCTGTGGCATGACTATCATCGACCATTACCATCGCATTGTACTTTTCTGCCAAATCGCAAATCTGATCCAGTTTTGCTACGTAGCCATCCATAGAAAATACACCATCCGTTACAATGATCCTGTTTTTTTGCGCTTGCGAAGCCTTCAATTTTTCTTCCAAATCATTCATATCGCTATTGTTGTAGCGGTACCTGGCAGCTTTACATAACCTAACGCCATCAATAATCGAAGCATGGTTCAAGGCATCAGAAATAATAGCATCGTCAGGGCCTAACAATGGCTCAAACACCCCTCCATTGGCATCGAAGCATGCTGCATATAAAATGGTATCCTCCATCCCAAGAAAATTGGAAATCTTTTCTTCAAGTGTTTTATGGATGTCTTGCGTTCCACAAATAAAACGTACCGACGACATCCCATAACCATGGGTGTCCAGCGTTTGCTTGGCTGCTTCCACTACATCAGGGTGTGATGACAACCCGAGGTAATTATTGGCACACATAATGATTACTTCCTCTCCTGAATCCACTTTTACGGTGGCTCCTTGTGGAGTAACAATAATGCGTTCTTTTTTATACAATCCGGCTTCATCAATGTTTTGAAGCTCTTGCTGCAGCTGTTGTTGGTAGTTTCCGTACATATCTTTTATTTTGATGCTTTTACAATCGTAGATAGGGCAACGAATTTAACAAAAAATCGCTCGACTCTAAGAAAAGGGAGGAAACAAAAAACCACCCTGAAGTGCTCCAGGGTGGTTTTGTATAAGGTATAATTCTTTGCTATACTACGCCTTGATCTATCATGGCATCGGCCACCTTTACAAACCCAGCAACATTAGCTCCTCTCACATAATCTACATAGCCATCTTGCTCACCATAAGTTACACAAGCTTTATGGATGCTTACCATGATGTTGTGCAATTTCTCATCTACTTCTTCACGGGTCCAAGATAAACGCAATGAGTTTTGCGACATTTCTAATCCGGAGGTAGCAACACCACCAGCATTAGAGGCTTTACCAGGAGCAAATAAAATCTTCGCTTCATGGAATGCTTCAATGGCCTCAGGTGTACATGGCATATTTGCCCCTTCTGCTACACATATACAGCCATTGCCAAGCAATGTTTTAGCTTCTTCGCCATTCAGTTCATTTTGTGTGGCACAAGGCATAGCAACATCAGCTTTCACTCCCCATGGGCGCTTGCCTTCGTAAAACTCAACACCATCAAAATGATCGGCATATTCTTTAATTCTTCCACGCCTTACATTCTTAAGATCCATGATCCATGCTAATTTCTCAGCATCAATACCAGCAGGGTCGTAAATAAACCCTTTTGAATCAGACATGGTTACTACCTTTCCTCCCAATTGGGTTGCCTTTTCACAAGCATATTGTGCCACATTTCCAGAGCCAGAAATGGCTACTGTTTTTCCTTCGAAATTATCGTTTTTAGTAGCCAACATTTCTTTAGCAAAATAAACGCAACCATAACCGGTAGCCTCTGGGCGGATTAAACTACCTCCCCAGTTGGCACCTTTACCTGTTAACACACCGGTAAATTCGTTGCGCAATCTTTTGTACTGACCAAACATGTAGCCAATTTCTCTACCTCCAACACCGATATCTCCTGCCGGAACATCTGTGTTAGGGCCTATATGACGCGATAACTCAGTCATGAAGCTTTGGCAAAAGCGCATCACTTCATTGTCTGATTTTCCTTTAGGGTTAAAATCAGCACCTCCTTTACCACCACCCATGGGCAGTGTGGTCAATGAGTTTTTGAACAATTGCTCAAAACCCAAAAATTTCAAAATGGAAAGATTAACCGAAGGGTGAAAACGCAAACCACCTTTGTATGGCCCAATAGCGGAGTTAAACTCTACCCGGTAACCTCTGTTGACCTGAACTTCTCCCTGATCATCCAGCCAAGGTACTCTGAACATAATTACACGTTCAGGTTCAGCCATCCGTTCAAGGATTTTTGCGGCTTTGTACTTAGGATTCTCTTCGATAAAAGGAATTACCGTTTCGGCCACTTCCTGTACCGCTTGCATAAATTCTGGTTCATGAGCATTTTTTGCTTTCACCATCTCCATGAACTCATCAATTTGAGCCTGGTAATTGTTTACTGCTGTTTCCATTTATAAGTAACTTCTTAATTATAAAGCGAGGCAAAAGTATCGATTTTTTGAATTGTGTGTTAAAATTTGACCGTAAATTAATACAACTTTCCTTCGATCATTTGCATTTAGGAATATAAGGATGTTTATCGTAGTGATTTAAAGCCCTTCAACAGTAAGTACTTTCTACAAAGTTTTGTTTTTCATGAATGAGAAAAGGGCATCAACAAAGCGCATATAATTTTCCAGGCAACGATTTAACAACTCCCTTAAATTCAAGGTTTAACAATAGTGCTGATGCTTTGCTTGCAGAAATCTTTGATTGAGCACTAAGGCGATCAATACTCAATTGCCCATTTGTTTTTAATGTTTGAACTATGCGGGTTTCTTCAGGGTCTAGTTGAACATCTATCACCACCTTTTTTGCTGTTGTAGGTTCCCAACCCATCAAGTATTCAATGTCTTTTGCCGACTCGAGCAATGCTGCTTTATTGATTTTAATTAACCGGTTGCATCCTAGTGCCATAGGGTCATTAAGGCGACCGGGTACTGCAAATACATCCCGGTGATATGAGTGTGCCAATTCAGCAGTAATGGTAGAACCGCCTTTTATTCCAGATTCTATTACAATAGTAGCATCAGTCATGCCGGCAACGATTCGATTGCGTTTTGGAAAATTCTCGCGATCAGGGCCTGTCCCACTCATAAACTCGGTTAGCACGCCACCGTTCTGCATCATCTTTTTTGCAGTAGAAATGTGTGCTTCGGGATAGAGCCGATCCAACCCATGACCCAACACACCAATGGTTGGAATGTTGTATTCTAATGCTGCCCGGTGTGCACAAATGTCGATTCCATAAGCCAACCCACTTACTATGGTTACGTTATATGGCGCCAGCTCTTGCACTAACTTCCGACACATTTCTTTCCCATAATCTGTGGCCATACGCGTACCGACAATGCTCACCAAACGATCGCTGTTCAAGTTCACTTCTCCTCTACTGTATAACAGCAATGGGCCATCTTCACAGTGTTTTAGGCGCTGAGGATAACCTTCATCGAGGTAAAAAAGTGGTTGGATGCGATGCTTGCGAATGAATTTTAGTTCCTGCGCTGCTCTATCGAGTATTTTGGAGAAATTTTGTGTTGTAATAACCTTAGCTAATCGATCGCCTATCCCAGGCACTTGCATCAGCTCCTTTTTAGAAGCTGTATACACTTGAGACACCCCTCCACAATAGGCCACTAACTTCTTTGCAGTAACAACTCCCACCTTACTCATAAGGCCTAACCCAATCCTGTATATTAACTGTTCATCTGTCACTTCAATGTCATTCGTCTAACGGTTATATTTTCAATAACGATTAATTTGTATCTTACGTTCCTACTAGCTTTAACCAGAACAATAAAAATAGGGGTTTTTATGAGGAAAATCTACTACTTTATATCCGTATTTTTTCTGTTATCTCTTTCATCTTTTGCGCAAGAGGCCACCATTAAGGGAAAACTCATTGATGAAACCACAAAGGAATCGTTAATTGGAGTAAATGTAATACTGGAAGATGGTACAGGAGCTGCTACCGACATTGATGGTAATTATGAAATTAAAACCACTCCGGGCACGCACACATTAACCTTCAAGTACATTGGTTATACCAAAGAGCAAATGGTAATAACAGTTGCAGCTGGCGAAACCAAAAACCTTAACAAATCACTCAAAACAAGTTCTACTCAGCTCAATATGGTGGTTGTTTCGGCCAGTAAGTTCGAGCAAAAAATTGGTGATGTAGCGGTATCGATGGAGGTAATTAAACCCGAACTCATCGAAAACAAAAACACCTATAATGTTGAAACAGCTGTGGATCAATGCCCTGGTGTTACCGTTATGGATGGCCAGGTAAGCATTCGGGGAGGAAGTGGTTTTGCTTATGGAGCAGGAAGCAGGGTATTGCTTATGGTGGACGACCTTCCCCTATTAGCCGGTGATGCCGGTGACGTGAAATGGAACTTTATTCCGGTAGAAAATATTGAACAGATTGAAGTGATAAAAGGAGCTTCTTCGGTTCTTTTTGGATCCTCTGCATTGAATGGAGTTATTAACATAAGAACCGGATTTCCAAAAGACAAGCCACAAACCAAGGTAAGCTATTATCATGGCATTTACGACTCTCCCGATCGACAAGAGTTGAAGTGGTGGGACAACACTCCTTTTTATACCGGCATGAACTTTTTTCATTCGAGAAAAATCGAGAAAAACTTCGACCTGGTTGTTGGTGGAAGCTTATTCAGTGATCAAGGATATAGAGAATTGGAAGAAGAACACCGGGGCAGAATAAACTTCAATACACGCTATCGTTCTAAAAAGGTTGAAGGCCTTTCTTATGGACTCAATGTAAACGCACAAACCTCTAATGGTGGTTTGTTTTTGATATGGGAAAGCGACAGCACTGTTTATTCGCCATATGGCGGCACTCATCCCGACAGTACTACCATTAGTGAATACAAAACATACCGTACCAGCCTTGACCCTTATATCACCTACTACACAAAAAATGGGGTGAAACACAGTTTAAGAACGAGGTATTTTAACACCACCAACCGCAACAACACCAACCAGGAGTCGGTTGCTGATTTCATGTACGCTGAATATCAATTTCAAAAAAGGTTTGATAATCAGCTTACCATTACCTCTGGATTGGTTGGCAATGTTTCTACCGTTAACTCACAACTGTATGGCGATCACAAGGGCAACAACGTCGCTTTTTTTACTCAACTTGACAAAAAATACTGGGATCGATTTAATATCTCGCTGGGGTTCAGAGGAGAGTATTTTAAAATTGATACGGTTGAAATCATCCCCACTTTCTTTGGAGATACTTTAAGCACCCCTATTCAACCTGTTGTTAGGGCTGGAATGACTTATCAATTGTTTGAAGAAACATACCTTAGAGCATCTTATGGGCAGGGGTATCGCTTCCCTTCCATAGGAGAGAAATTTGTAGCTACTTCGGTAGGCCCACTTAACATTTTCCCCAATCCCAACCTACAGCCCGAAAGAGGCTCGAGTGCCGAAATTGGCATTAAACAAGGACTGAAAGTTGGAGAATGGGTAGGTTACGTTGATGTAGCTGCTTTTTGGACCGAGTATACCGATATGATGGAGTTTACTTTTGGTTTATACCTTCCCGATTCGGTGGGGCCTTCTTTTATCCCTACCGACCCTGGTTATGTTTTTAACTGGGTTGGCTTTAGAGCAGAAAATGTGCAGAAAGCGCAAATCAAGGGAATTGATGCCACCATTGTAGGAAGTGGAAACCTGGGAAAAGTAAAAACCACTATCTTGGCAGGGTATACCTACATGAATCCTATCAGTCCTGATGCCGACTCTGCCTATTTGGCTACTTACTCTGATACTGTGTCAAACATCTTAAAATATCGGTTTAATCACCTTATTAAGGGTGACATTCAATTCGATTATAAAAAATGGAGCCTTGGATTTAGCGCACGGTATAACAGCTTCATTGAAAATATTGACAAAACTTTTGAAGATTTATTTATCCCCATTAACAATGGAGGAATTCCACTTGGCGACTTTATCGTTCCCGGACTTCCCGATTATAGGGATGAGCGTAATAAAGGCGATGCAGTATTTGACTTACGGTTATCGCACCAAATCACCCCTTCTTCTAAATTGGCTTTTATTGTTAACAATGCTTTAAACAGAGAGGTCATGGGAAGGCCGGGAGACGTGCAAGCTCCACGCACTTATGCTTTCCAATATTCGCTTAATTTTTAGAAGCCATATTTCTTGTTATGCTTCGAAAAATCTTCATCGGTAAAGTTGAGGTTTACTTTTAGATCGAAAAATTGATATTCCTGAAAGATCCCTTTTTCATCATAAATTTGCTGGTATACTGGAAGGTGGGTTTGTGCATCGATGTAAAAAACTGCTTTTCGCGCATACATGTTGGGCACCTTTATTACATCGCCTTCACGCACATCTAAATAACCATGTACTTTTTTGTTGGCCTGTACAATCATTTCTTCGCAAACAATGTTTTTGGTTGCAATTGAAATCACCGACTCTCCCTTTTTTACCTCGTAATCGAGGTAGGTAAACTCCGGGTAATTGATTTCAAGCACATGGCACTTCCTTCCATCCCATTGTTCATAGCCTGCATGAGTAAAGTATTTGTCGAAATCGTCGTCAGCAATTTTCACACACTTTTTAATGATCATGCCTACATACCAAAAGCCCAGGCGAAAAATAGGGTGATGCGATTGATTGCGAAGCAAGCCATAATAGGGGCTCAAACTAAGGTTAATGAATGGAAAACTATTGGGGTTAACCAGTGCTTGATTTTTGTTCCAACCTTCTTTCCAAAGCACTTCTGCTCCTTCATTGGGGAAATGGCTGTAAATGTATATACGATAGGGATCGTAAGTTACCTTTGCCATCGATTTCCCTTCAGTAAGTTTGCCTTTCGTCCGTTCTTTCTTCACCACTGTGCAACTGAATGAAGAAACACCATCAATGGCCTCCATCATTTTGTCGATCACAGGCATTGCCTTATTTTGAGCAAAACCTTCTGCCATCAATAGCGAAAGTATGGTAATGAGCAACAGTTGTTTCATGGTAGCCGCACAAGTTACAAAAAGACTTGATTCTTCTTACAACCAACGCATTGCTCCCACCAGTAATTCAACATTATTTTGTTTCTTTACTTTTACAATTCTTTATGAAAACCCTTGGCATCATACCTGCGCGATATGAATCGACCCGGTTTCCGGGCAAACCTCTTATCGACATAAAGGGGAAAACAATGATTCAACGAGTATACGAACAGGCAAGTGCTGCAAACCTCCATACAGTAGTAGTTGCTACTGACGACGAAAGAATAAAAAACCATGTCCTGGATTTTGGAGGAAAAGTAGTCATGACCTCTCCTAATCATCAGAGTGGTACAGATAGATGTTATGAGGCATTGCAACTGATGGGCGAAACTTTTGATGTTGTAGTAAACATTCAAGGTGATGAACCCTTTATACAACCTCAACAAATTGAAAAGGTAGTGGCATGCTTTCATCGACCAGACATTCAAATTGCCACATTGGCCAAAAAACTGGAAGATGTGCAGCGTCTACACAACCCCAATCAGGTAAAGGTATTGTTCAACAAAAACAACGAGGCATTGTATTTTAGTCGTACGCCTATTCCCTATGTAAAAGGTGTTGCTCCAGAGCAATGGCTCGACCACTACGATTACCATGGTCATATTGGCATATATGCCTACAAGCAACAGGTGCTTGAGGCCATTACACAACTTCCTCCCTCAGCATTAGAGCAGGTAGAATCGCTAGAACAATTGAGGTGGTTGGAGAATGGTTATGCTATTGGCATTGAAATAACAACCCTGGAACCAATGGCTATAGATACTCCTGACGACTTGCAGCGATTGTTAAAAACGATGGACTAATCCCTTTTATTCCCGTTTAAATTCATAATTTAGCATTAGCAACTATAGCCATTTGAAACTGGATTCACATATCAGTGCATTGCTTTATCGTTACGACTGTGTAATTATTCCGCAGTTTGGCGGTTTTGTAGCCAATTACAAACCGGCCTACATCGATTCGAGATTAAATGTGCTTCACCCTCCTTCTAAAGGCATCATTTTCAATAAGAATCTGACCAACAACGATGGGTTACTTGCCAACGAAATTGTGGTGAAAGAATCCAAAAATTTTGAAGAAGCAAATAGGGCCATCAATCAATGTGTTGAAGCTTACAAAGCTACTTTAAGCAAGGGCAACAGAATTGAAATAGAAAAAGTAGGCATCTTGTATTACGATGTGGAGCAAAACATTCAATTCCAGCCCAATAAAGAAATCAACTACTTAACCAGCGCCTTTGGGCTTACTTCTTTTTACCTGCCTCCAGTTGAGTCAACTGTTGACAAGAAGGTTGAAAAAGAAAACGTAGAACACGAGGAAGTAAAAGTAATTCCGATCGTAGCTGTAAAAGAAAAGGAAGTAGAAAAAGTAGCATCAACGCAAGAGAAAGAACAATCCGAAAAGGTAATTCCTATTACTGCAAAAACGGGTGATGATAGAAAGAAAACCAAAGTATGGCGATATGTTGCTGCAGCAGTGGTAATTCTTCCCATCACTTTTTATTCTGTGTGGATTCCGTTGAAAACCGACGCTGTAAAAACCAGGCACCTCGAGTTGGCCGATTTCAACCCTTTTAACGATACTACCCCTTCTTTATACCAGGAAAGAAATACCTGGAGCAATGAGGCCGATTATTTGGTTGAAATTGACGCCAATGAACAAGCTTTTGAGCTGCCCGATACGGTTTATACTACCCAACTTTCTTTTTTTGATAATCGCGAAGGGCTTACCGTAAAATTAAGAGAACCCATTGCTGAAGCAACGCCAGTAAATACGTATGTGGCACATGATGTAAGCAACCCGAAACTGCGCTACCACCTGATAGGAGGATGTTTCCAGTATCTTGACAATGCCGAGAAGCTGGTGAACGAATTGCGTACAAAAGGATATGGTGCTCGCATTATTGATGAACATAAAGGACTACACCGGGTAGCATTTGGCAGCTTCGCCACTAGAAAAGAAGCCATTGCAGTAATGTCGATGATTAAAGAAGATGAAGAGGCTTCTGTTTGGGTATTAAAGAAATAGCACACGAATTTATGATTCTAAAATATGAAACCCGGGTGTATTGCCCGGGTTTCTCTCTTTGGATGGTTATTTCTGGAACTGCGCCTATTCCATTGCTAACCGAACGCCTCCATACTGACTTTCGATAATTACCTTGGCACTGGAGCCTCCTCCAACACTTCCGGTATATTCAGCAGAGGTATAAGATTTTTTCTTTTTTGTAATTGTTGCTCCATCAGGGAAATTGAAGTCGCCCATGCTAATGTCTGCTTCAAAATTGAAGTTAGCTCCTTCTCTAAACTCAATAGCAATATCACCAAACTGGTTATCGATGTTTATGCTTTCAAAGCTTTTATCAACTCCACCTAGTTTAAATGCTCCATAGCCAATGTCTAACGACAACTTTGAAGTAAGGCGCCCTAGTTTCACGGTAGAAAATTGGCTATCCATGTTTAGCTCACCCACTCCTTTTATGATATAGGTATCGTACTGCGAATCCACATCCAACTTTCCTACCTTCGACAATTCTATTTCGGAAAATTGGCTGTCGAAATTGATTTTTGGCGATTTTTCAATTTCAATTTCAGAGTACTGCAAGTCCATGTTTGCCCGCTCGATATATTGTATGTTTCCTTGAGAAAACTGAAGGTCTATATTATTTTCTACGTGCCTTAAATTTCCAGCATTAAAGCTTCCATAAGAAATGTCAACATTGCACTTCCCGTCTAACTCGTTGATATACACATCGCCAAATTTATTGGTCACATCTAAGTCGTTAGAAGCGGGCATGCTGATGGTATAATCGATAGACAATTTCTTGGTCGATTTATTGTTTTTAGTGTCCATCTTTGTGGTTGCCTCTACTTTTGAAGATGAGGCATTAAACACCACATTAATTTTATTGAGCAGTTTGTCTGCTTCTTCTTTTGTTTTAACATCCACCGTAATTTTCACATCAATCTTTACTACATTCTTATCCCAGGTGGTAATGTGCACTTTTCCGTATTTGTTGCTAACATCAAGGGTGGCGTCTTTGTTAACGTTGAACTCCTTGTTGATCGTTTTACCGTATTCCTCTACTGCAGCGTAACTTTGCGCTAAAGGAAGAATCAGTAATGCCAGCAATGTTATACTAAGCTTGAACGTCTTCATGGTTAATAGTTTTATATTTTTTACTTGCTTCCAATTGAGTTAACAATCGTTCAATTACCTGCAATCTTGTTCGGTAATTTTGGATCATTGAATTAATTATTCGCTCGTCACCGAAATTGGCCGAGAGGTCTTTCTTAAGCCCTTCATACTCCTCTTCCAATTCGTTCAATACCTTGATACAATTTGTGATGTAGTCTTCATTATTGGATGAACGATAGGTATTCAAATCGTCCATACGTGTATTGAGTGTGCTGGTGTAAAAAGATTCCACCTCCGCAAACTCCGGTGAAACATCTTTTAAGCCCACCATTTCTGCTACCATATCGTTAGATGGTACTACCTCTTCTTTTTCGAAATAGATATTTAACAACGAAGTAATGCCGACCAACACCAGGAACATGGCTGCTGCACGCCACAGGGTTTTGGTTCGAATGCGTACTATTTTACCATCAGCTTCAGGCTCTTGCTGCTGCTGTAGCTTTTGCTCAAATCGCTGGAAATGACCGTCTGCCGGTTCGTTAGTATCCAATTGATCTTTGTGCTCTTTGATGTACTTTTCGAAGTTATTCTGCATAATTCTTCGTTTGTAGCAATTGTTTTAATTTACTTTTTGCCCTGGTGTACTGCGATCTCGATGTAGAGCTGGTAATGTTCATGATTTGGGCAATTTCTTCATGATCAAAACCTTCAATTAAGTAGAGCGATAAAATAATTCTATAGCCATCTGGCAACTCTTCAATGCTCTGCTTCACTTCATCCATATCTATGATTACCCGCTCTTCCTCTACCTGATCGTCGGCAAAGTCGCCTTTTTCTTCAATCGATTCGGTCACTAACTTTCGCCGATTCACCCAGTTGATACACTTATTCACTACTATCTTTTTCAACCAGGCGCCAAAAGAGGCTTCACCTTTGTAACTATGAATCTTTCCAAAAGCGTCTAAAAAAGCGTCCTGCATCAAATCCTCCGCCTCCATCGCATCGTTTACTATTCGCATGGCAGTGTTATACATCGCTTTGTAATAAAGCTTGTACAGATTAAGCTGCGACTTAGCATCTCCATTTCTACAGCCTTCAATCAGATCCTGATGGATATTTTGGTATACCTGTTCCAAATTTACTTTTCGGCAGTCGCCAGGTTTTAACAATGCATTGTTTGCGAATAGGTTACTAATGTAAAACTCTTGTCGTACTGCGCTTTAAGCTTAAATTTTAATGCTAAGTCGCATGCTTTTTTAAAGACTCATCAAACTAATAGACAGGCAAAAAATTAAAGTGCTGCACGAAAAAGTGACTTTTGTAATTATTCCCGTAAAAATATGGAAAAGAAGCGGTTGTTTTCCCTAATTAATTGTGGCACCTTATTTGCTTAATTTTTTTAGCTTTAACCCAAAATCAACATTATGAAAATTACCACTGCCCTTTTTACCCTTCTCATTTTATTCACTTCCACTACGTTTGCACAGGTAGTGTCTTCTACACCTGAGAAAACATTTCAATGTGGAAAAAGTCGTGTTACCTGTTTCGCTGTTTCTCCTCGTGGCGACCAATTGCTTATTGGTCTTGGCGAGTACGCTGAACTTTGGGACATTGACAAAGGCAAAAGAATATATGTTTTTAAGCACGAGGAACAAGGCATAAAATCTATTTACCATGTGATGTTTAATGACAATGGAGAGTTTGCTGTAACAATTGACCTTAAAGGCAAAAGAAAAGTGTGGGATGTAAAATCAGGCAAGGAGCGCAAGAGGATTTACGACAAAGACATTGTTTCATGGCTCATCAAAGATCGCGAAGTAAAAGCCTTAGGACTCTCCATGAAAAACACAGAGTTTGAATACTATTACTTGCAAAAAGAGGCCGCACATCCATCTGCTAAGGTTACTGCTAAGGGAGTAAAAGGCGGTACGGTGCAATTTGTAGGAGAAGATGGTAAATCGCTACAAGACATCAAAGACCCTGACAATCGCGACAAGCAACACATTCCTCCTTGCTTTTTTGATGGGGGATACTTTATTACAGGAACCGATAAGGGAGTTGTAAATTTTTACAAAGCGCAATAACTAAGATACTTTAAATGAAAAGCCCCTTCATTTACGAAGAGGCTTTTTTATTTTTTTTCGCGGGCTTTTTTATACAACTTAATGGCAATCATAAATACAATGCCAAGCAATACCAGCCCAACTACCCCCCATATCCAGTTCAGCATATTTACGCGGGCTACAACAACAATGAAAATGATGGCCACCAAAAACAAGGTAGCTACCTCATTCCATATACGCAGTTTTAATGCAGAATATTTAATGATGTCTTTTTGTAATTGACTGTAAATCATATGGCACAGCACATGATACAGCACAAGCCCTGCCACAAAAGCCAGTTTTAAATGCATCCATGGTTCGGCTAAAAACATGGGGGCTTCTACCAACATCCAAACTCCAAAAACAACGGTAAGTATCATCGATGGCCAGGCAATGATGTACCACAAACGTTTCTCCATTATTTTGTATTGCCGTTGCAGTATTTCTTTTTCCCCAGCCTCTTTCTGCTCCGCTTCAACATGGTAAATGAATAACCGAACCCCATAAAAGAGGCCTGCAAACCACGCTACCATAAAAATTAAATGAAGTGCCTTGATATAGGGAAAAGCCATGAGCGAATTTTATAGGGCAAAAGTAGAAAATTAGCGCCACTATATTAAATGCTGCGTAGGCATAATGTTATCTTTGCCGCGCAATAAAATGAACTGTTAAAGAAATTGCCCATGCCTCCTTTACAAATTCCCTCGCAACGAACACTAGCTGTAGCTACCAAACTGGTACTGCCCAACGACACCAATACACTTGGTAATTTATTTGGCGGATCGCTATTGGCCTGGATGGACGAGATTGCCAGTATTTCTGCACATCGGCACTGTAAGAGGGTAGTAGTAACTGCCTCTGTTAACAATGTTTCATTTAACCTCCCCATTAAGTTAGGCGACATGGTTACTTTAGAGGCAAAGGTATCTCGTGCATTTACTTCTTCAATGGAAGTATTTGTTGATGTATTTGTTGAGCATCACCTTACTGGCGAAAAACAGAAATGCAACGAGGCCATCTATACTTTTGTGGCGGTAGACCAAATGGGAAGCCCTATTAATGTACCGCAATTGGTTCCTGAAACAGAACAAGAAAAAGAGCGATATGCTGGGGCATTACGACGCAAACAGTTGAGTTTGATTTTAGCGGGAAAAATGGAGCCCAACAATGCCACAGAGTTAAAAGCCTTGTTTACCTGATTACTCATTGACCCACTTTGCAATAGCAGTAGCATCAATATATTGCATGCAATTGAAGTGTTTTTTGGGGCATTTTTCGTAGCCGATCTTACTGCAAGGCCTACAATTTAACTCCCCTACCTCTACTATTTTTGAATACGATTCGTTGCCTGGCATATAAGGGTACATGCCAAATTGAGGTATCGTATTGCCCCAAACAGAAATGATTTTCTTTTTGAATGCCGCTGCAATATGCATCAATCCAGTGTCGTGGGTAATTACTTTTTGAGCCTGTTGCACTAGTGAAGCAGACTGATTGATGTTAAATTTACCACAAGCATTGTATACCTGGTCACCTAGTGTGTCGGTCAATCGCTGTCCTAAAGCCATGTCATTGCCTCCTCCTAATAGTAGAACTGGTATTGTTAGTTGTTTTCCAACCTCTACAAGCTTCTCAAAAGGCATGCACTTTGTTGCATGCGCACCCCCAATTACCCATGCTACATATCCTTGCCGATGTGTTGGTGGCAATGAGGAAATTGACACCTCATCGGCTGGCGCAATAAAATAATCCAGCCCTTGCCCATCGTTTTTTACATCAAGTGGCGCTACTGCATCTAAATACCTATCTACTATATGCACATTTGGCAGTTTGTGAATAGCCTTGAAGTTTACTGCTTGCCATTTCTTTATGTTGATTTTATCAAAGGTATATGCTGTGGCTTTTAACTTGCGTTTTACTCCAGCCGAACGAATGTTCCGGTGTAAGTCTATGATGTGGTCGAATTGTATCGTTTTTAGCTCCTCTATGGCCTCACTGGTTGTTTCTTGTATCGTATGAATTTTGTGCAAGTAGGGATTTGCCCCCAATACTGGAGCAAATGTTTTTTTGGTGAGGTAATGCAACTCAACCCCTTCCATTTGCTGGAACAAACACCTAATTACAGGGGTGGTTAATACAATGTCTCCAATGGAGCTAAACCTTATGATTAGAATTTTGGTCAATACTTTATGCTATGAGGCAAAATTAACATTATTCAAAACAAGTGTATTTCTTACATTTGCGCCATGGTGCTTACCGATACACATACCCATCTTTACCTTAAGCAATTCGACGACGATCGAGCAGCAATGCTACAACGTGCTTTTGATTTAGGCATCCATCGAATTTTCTTGCCTAACATCGATGGTTCATCCATCAACGCTATGCTGCAATTGTGTGAGGCCTATCCCAGACAATGCTTTCCAATGATGGGATTGCACCCATGCTCGGTGAGCGAAAATTATGAAGAAGAATTGGCTTTGGTAGAGCACTGGTTAAATAAACATCCGTTTTTGGCTGTGGGAGAAATTGGCATCGACTTGTATTGGGACAAGACCTACTTGAATGAGCAAGTAGATGCATTCAGTCGTCAAATTGAATGGGCAAAAAAGATGAAGCTCCCTATTGTTATCCATGCTCGCGAATCGTTTGATGAGATATTTGAAGTAGTAGATGCTTTGAATGATGAATCGCTTACTGGGATTTTCCACTGTTTTACGGGTACGGTTGAGCAGGCACAAAAAATAATTGATTACGAAGGGTTTAAACTGGGAATAGGAGGTGTTGTTACGTTTAAAAATGCAGGGTTAGATCAGGTGGTGCAACAAATTGACCTGAAACACCTTGTATTGGAAACGGATTCCCCTTACCTCGCACCGACTCCTTATCGCGGTAAGCGCAATGAAACGGCCTATCTTATTGAAATAGCCGAAAAAATAGCGACCTTGCATCAGGTATCTGTGGAAGAGGTTGCTGAAATTACTACTGCTAATTCCCAGCAAATTTTTGGTATTTAATCATGGCACAACGATCGTCAGTATTACTAATTTATACCGGTGGCACCATTGGCATGGCAAAAGATGAGCAATCAGGATTGCTTAAACCGGTTAATTTCGACCATTTATTATCATTGGTTCCCGAAGTTCGTCAAATTGATTGCGAATTATCGACCATGTCGTTCGATACACCTATCGACTCATCGAATATGAGTCCTGAAATATGGGGGGCATTGGCACAGTTAATCGCTACACACTACGATAACTACGATGGTTTTGTTATTTTGCACGGCTCCGATACCATGGCCTTTACTGCTTCTGCATTGTGTTTCATGCTGCAAGGGTTAAACAAACCTGTTATCCTTACCGGGTCTCAATTGCCTATAGGCATTATTCGTACGGATGGAAAGGAAAACATCATAACTGCCATTGAAATTGCCGCTGCGAAAAAGAATGGACTACCACTTGTGCCCGAGGTGGCCATCTATTTTGAATACCGGCTTTACAGGGGATCGAGAACTTATAAAAGCAATGCCGCTCACTTCGATGCATTTCACTCGCCTAACTACCCAGAATTGGCGGAAGCAGGGGTACACATCAACTACAACCATACAGCCATACGTAAGCCCGACAGTAGGCCATTGAACCTTTGCCTAAAGTTTGAACCCAACATTGTTATTTTAAAGCTATTCCCAGGAATTACTCAAGAAGTAGTTACTGCAATCTTTAACATTGAAGGGTTAAAAGGAGTGATTCTTGAAACTTATGGTTCGGGCAATGCCCCTAATCAGCCCTGGTTTTTAAGTTGTGTATCGAATGCACTTGCAAAAGGGTTGGTATTGGTGAACATTACTCAATGTACCAGTGGGGCGGTTGAATCTGGTAGGTATGAAACCACTTCAGAGCTCAATAAAACTGCCGTTATAAATGGGCATGACATGACCACCGAAGCATCACTTGCCAAGCTAATGTACTTACTTGGTAGCTGCCATAGTAGGGAAGCGATCAAGAAAGGCTTCGAAACATCTATTTGTGGAGAAGTGACAATTCCTGCATCTAATGAATAAAAATTAACATTTTCTTAGTCTATTTATATTTTTGGTTACTAATAATTTTTTGTAATTTGCCGCCCCTTAAATTAGGGAAAAAACGTTCTTTTACTCGAAGTTTGGAGAGGTGCCGGAGTGGTCGAACGGGCTCGCCTGGAAAGCTAGTGTGCCCTCACGGGTACCGGGGGTTCGAATCCCTCCCTCTCCGCCACGAACTAGAAAACATATAACATTACAATAAGTATAAATAAAGTTAACTCTGTAAAACAAATAATACGATCATGAAAAAAGTACTTGCATTTTTAGCCATCGTAGGATTGACGATTTTGGGCGCGACTAATTATGCAGTTGCACAAGGCGAAGAAATGACTGGTGGAGACCCTTCTACACACCAAATGTTGAAAGAAAAATTCATCGAGGGTGATCCATTCTTTATGTCATTTGTATTGATCTGTTTGATCTTAGGCCTTGCCATCTGCATCGAAAGGATTATTTATCTTAACATGGCTACTACCAACACCGCCAAGTTATTAGGTAACATTGAAGAAGCTTTGGCTTCTGGAGGTGTTGAATCAGCAAAAGAAGTTTGTAGAAACACAAAAGGACCTGTTGCAAGTATCTTCTATCAAGGTCTTGATCGCTCTAGCGAGGGTATCGACATGGTTGAAAAATCAGTGATTGCCTACGGAAGTGTACAAATGGGATTGTTGGAAAGAGGACTTTCCTGGATTTCGTTGTTCATCGCTCTTGCACCAATGCTTGGTTTCATGGGAACGGTATTTGGTATGATTGAGGCATTCGATCGAATTGCAGAAGAAAACAACATTTCACCTCAAATTGTTGCAGGTGGTATTAAAATGGCATTGATTACAACCGTTGCCGGTTTGATTGTAGCCATTATTCTTCAAATTTTCTATAACTACATTGTAGCTAAAGTAGACAGCCTTGTGAACAACATGGAAGATGCTTCCATTTCATTAGTAGACCTACTTGTAAAGCACAATCTATCTCAAAAATAAATCAGCATGGATACTAAATTAGTCCGTCTTATATCAACCGCCCTTCAGGTAGTTATTGGTATTATCGGTGTTATCCTATGCATCATGATTGCGGGTGGTAAAGAAAGTATCATCGACTTTGCCCTCAAGTTCTCTTACGTTATTTTGGGAATTTGTGGTGTTGGTGTTATCCTCTTTGCCCTTTACAATGTAGCCACCAACATTAAGAAATCAATTCCTATGCTGGCTGGCATTGTAGTATTCGCAATTATTTTATTTGTAGGATACTCTATGGGTTCCGAAGAAATTCCAAGCAACCTATTGAAGCCCGATAGCACCATAGAAGTTACTGGTCAAGGCGCGAAATACTCCGGAGGAGTACTCATTTCATTTTACATCTTACTGGGATTAACTGTATTAGCTGTTGTTTATTCTTCAATAAATAAGCTAATGATCCGTTTAAGAAAATAAACTATGGGAAAAAGAAGAGGAGGACCGGGAGAAATTAATGCAGGATCGATGGCTGACATCGCCTTCCTGTTATTGATTTTCTTTCTGGTAACCACTACTATGGACCAGGATACTGGTATTATGCGTCAACTTCCGCCCCCTTTGGAGGATGAGGTTGATCCCCCTATTGTAAAAGAAAAGAACGTATTTGTTGTATTGGCAAATGCACAAGATCAATTGTTGGTAGAAGGTGAATTACTCGATATTTCAGAGTTAAAAGAAAAAGCTGTTGAGTTTTTGACCAACCCTTCAAACAGAGATGATCTTCCTTCTTTAACAATGCGTACTAAGGCCGATTGTGAATCTAAAATAGCTCAATACAAAGCATTAGCTGCCTCCAGCCAAGGTGAGGCGAAGGCAAATGCTGAAAAGGAGTTAAAAGATTGGCAAGGGAAGCTTACCGCAGTTGAATTGATAGGAGAGTACCGTGAATTGCCAAAAGCAGCGGTAATTTCACTACAAAATGACAGGGGTACGTCTTACAATACATATATCCAGGTACAAAACGAACTTCAATCAGCCGTTAACGAACTCCGTAATTCGTTGAGCAAAGAAAAATTTGGTGTCGCATACAATGAGCTCGACCCCAAAAGTGATGAGGATAAACCTAAGATTATTGCTATCAGAAAAGTTTATCCACAACGTATTTCTGAAGCTGAACCAAGGTCAACCGGAAACGCTGCTGCAGCACAATAATTGAAGAAACTATGTCGAAGTTTAAAAAAGAAGGAAGTAAAGAACAACCGGCAGTATCAACAGCATCTTTGCCTGATATTGTCTTTATGCTTTTGTTCTTCTTTATGGTAGCTACTGTAATGCGTGAAACTACGCTGAAGGTGAACATTGACAAACCCGATGCTACCGAAGTACAAAAATTGGAAAACAAAGCCATGGTAGACTATATCTACGTAGGTCCTCCAATTGATGTAGCTACTTTTGGTCCTGAGCCTAAAGTTCAGTTGAATGATGCTTTAATTGATGACCTCACTGAAATTCGTGAGTTCATTCGATTGAATAGAGAGCGAAGAGATGAAGCTGAACGCCCTTTGATTACTACCTCTCTTAAGGTAGATGCAAAAACCAAAATGGGCAAGGTTACCGATATCAAACAAGAACTAAGAGAAGTACAAGCATTAAAGATCAATTACTCTACCATGGAGCGTAGCCGTTAATTGATTGCATCTAATTATATGAATTAAAGCCTTTCGAATGAGAGGCTTTTTTTCTGCCTAATTGCTAAGGTAGGCTTCTTTCATCGTTTCCCACTTTGAGCTTCTCTTAAACAGCCAAAGTACTCCCGCCAAAATTATCACACTTAGCAACACCCACCAGGTAGCATTACTCGCTCCAAATTCATCCAAAGAGGCATCTATTGTATTGTTCGCAGTGAAATAATTGATCAAAATTGCAATAACATTGTTGGTAAAGTGTGCCACTATTGGTACCCAAATGGTACCCGACCATATCATCAAATAACCAAACAATACCCCCATCAACATTCTTGGTATGAATCCGTAAAACTCAAGGTGCATTAAACTAAATAGAAACCCACACACCCAAATAGCAGCATGTACGTGTTTGAAGTACCGTGTAAATAGCTTTTGCAACACACCTCTAAAGACCAATTCTTCTCCCACAGCAGGGATAACTGCTAAAACAAATATGTTAATGAACAAAGCACCCATGCCTGGCTGCCCAAGAAAAGCTTTGGTAGTTGCATCAGCACTTGCCTCCATTGTTTTTGCCCAGGTTTCAATATCGGCCATCGATGCTGGCAACTGAATACTTTGATTGAAGTCGATGAGCCAATTGATGATCGGGAACCCTACTACAATGCTTACCACAGCCAGAACGAGTGCTTTTAGTTGAGGGGCATTGAACGATAAGTATTCCTTCCTACTATTGCTCACCAGTTTAGGAAACAACACTGCTGGGATAATGAAAAGCCCCAGGTGCCAGCATGTCATAAAAAATCGCTTTGCTCCTATTACTCCCTCTTCCGAATAACGTTCTAACACAGTAGCGTCGGAAATGGCATCAATGCCCCACAATCCTTTGATGGACAACAGGCCGACAAAAGAGAATATCGATGCCGAGCAAAATGCCATTAACGTAAATGCAACTAGCTGAACAGAAACCGAATGCGTTTTGAAAAGTGGTGTTTTCATGCTAAAAGCGCAAAAAGTGGTAATTTTGCAGTCAAGTTAATTTAAGGTGGCAAAGATAGGAAATATCGAGCTTGGAGCGTTTCCGCTCCTATTAGCACCCATGGAGGATGTTAGCGATCCTCCGTTCAGGGCTTTGTGCAAGAAGCATGGAGCAGACATGATGTACACCGAATTTATTTCATCGGAAGGCCTTATTCGCGATGCCATAAAGAGTGTGAAAAAGCTGGACATTTTCGAGTACGAGCGCCCCATTGGAATTCAAATATTTGGTTCAGACATTGAATCGATGAAGCGGGCTACTGAAGTTACCCAGCAAGCCGATCCTGATGTGATTGACATTAATTATGGCTGCCCGGTAAAAAAGGTGGCTTGTAAAGGGGCTGGTGCCGGAATTTTACAAGACATCCCAAAGATGGTGAAGATGACCGAAGCCATTGTAAAATCAACGCATTTGCCTGTTACTGTTAAAACACGGTTGGGCTGGGATGAAAGCACCAAGTACATTGTTGAGGTGGCAGAACGTTTACAAGATATTGGTATACAAGCGATATCTATACATGGCAGAACACGGGTTCAAATGTATAAGGGTGAGGCCGATTGGACACTGATTGGTGAAGTAAAAAACAATCCTCGCATGCACATTCCCGTATTTGGAAATGGCGACGTTGACACTCCAGAAAAGGCGTTAGACATGAAAAAAAGGTATGGTGTAGATGGCGTGATGATTGGGAGAGCAAGCATTGGCTACCCATGGATTTTCAAAGAAATTAAACATTACCTCGCTACCGGACAGCACCTCACCCCTCCTACTATGAAAGATCGTGTTGAAGCAGCCAGAGCACACCTCAACATGTCGGTAGAATGGAAAGGAGAGCATACGGGCGTGGTGGAAATGCGACGGCATTATAACAACTACTTTAAAGGAATCCCCCACTTTAAAGAAATACGTACCAGGCTGGTTACTTCGTTTGATTATCAGGAGTTACTGGAATTGTTAGAGCAAATCGAAACGAAGTTCCAAGATCATCAATTTGTTTAGAAGTGCCGACGTGTAAGGTAGCGCACAGGCAGCCAGGAGGCAATTAGCCCGATCACGAATACCGCCATAAAAACCAACACAAAGTCCATAACGTGCATCTCTACGGGGTAGTAAGGAACAATGCCATTTTCCAACTTTATTAACCCAAATGCCCACTGTAACAAGCACAACAAAAACCCTAAAAGCAACCCGGCAATGCCTCCTACCAGGTTAATGAGTAACCCTTCCAAAAAGAATATCTGATGCACTGCTTTTCTCGTAGCCCCCATGCTCATCAGTATTTCAATGTCTTTCTTCTTATCAATGACCAGCATTGTTAAGGAAGCCACAATATTGAAGGTGGCAATCACCAAAATAAATGAGAGGATCAAAAAGGTCATCCATTTTTCTGTTTGGTGTGTTTTAAAGATGGTTTCATTTTGCTCGTACCTTGTTTTTATCTCATAGTTGGGGCCTAATATTTCTGCCAGCCCATGCTTCATCATCATAGGATCCACATCAGGCTCAAGACCTATTTCAATCGCCGAAATATCATTTTCATACCCTAACATTTCTCGAGCAAAAGCAATGGGAACCAAAATATATTGTTCATCGATATCGGCCATTTTGGTGGAGAACACATCAGGTACCACAATACGTCTTTCATTGAAAGCGCCCTCCTTTTCTTTCATTAGTTTTTTTCCTCGAATAGGGGCGTTTACCACAATGTTAGGGCATTGCCTAAAGTCATCGACGCAGGGCTGAGAGAGGTAAATGCCCAGTTTATAGGCCACTCCTATCCCTGGCATGGCCATTTGGTAACCGTCTTGCTCTACCTTTAAGCGGCCTATTTCCAGCATGGTATCTAAGCCACTCATCAGTAAAAAATCTTCCTCCACACCTTTCATGATTGGAATGGCCTGTTGCCCATCGTATTGAAGCACGACACTTTCTTCTACTACCTCCGAATAATAAGCCACCCCATTCATTCCATACACTTTATCTTCCGGAAAGGAATCGCGTGCAAATGTTTTTCCAACCATTGCTGTAATGCGTATGTCGGAATCGAAAGCACTGTAGTAAGAGTCTACCAACGATTCAATTCCATTGAATGCAGATAGTACAATAACCAATGCTGCCGAGCATATGCCTACCCCTACCATCGAAATGGTGGAAATGATGTTGATGACATTCTGCGATTTCTTGGAAAACAAGTATCGCTTTGCTATGTAAAATGGAAAATTCAACGTGTGCGCTGTATGGCCTTAAAGGTAAGCAATAAACAAAATAGAAGAATACGAAAAAGGGCAATTATTCTGAGTCGTCCAGCAACTCATCAATGCGCTCTGCATAGTCGAGTGAATCATCGATGAAGAACTCCAACTCTGGCACTTTACGCAATTGGTGGCGTACTTTGCTGCCTAGCTTATAACGAATTTCACCTGCTTGTGTTCTAATCTGCTGCAATACCTCTTCGCTACTTTTTGGTGAAAAGATGCTTAGATAAACCCGTGCAATAGAGAGGTCGGAAGTAACCCTTACCACTGTAATGGTAATGAGCCCTCCACCAAACATCGATAGGGATTCTCTTTGAAAGATGGTTCCCAATTCTTTGCGCAAAAGGCTACTTACTTTATTTTGTCGAATAGACGCCATGGCGCAAAGGTATACAATTCTTTGTACCTCCACACGTTAAAGTGTCATACCGAAATTCGGTTATCTTTGCACAGGTGAAAAGCTACTTGAAAATACTGAAGTTGGCGCTGCGATACAAAAGCCTTGCCCTGCTTAATGTTTTATTCAACCTCTTCTCGGTCATTTTTAATTTAATGGCCATGCTGTTGTTCATTCCTTTTTTGCGGTTACTTTTTGGCCAAACCGAACTAACGCTTGAGCGGCCCGACTTCGAGCTTTCCGCAGAATACCTGGAACAAGCCTTTAACTATTTCATGAGTTCCTACATCCAGGAGTTTGGTGGCCCAACCGGAGCATTGTTTTTTATCTGCGTTACCATTGGCATTCTTTTCTTACTGAAAAACCTTACCCGATACCTTGCCATGTTCTTTTTAGCTGGCATTCGAAATGGGGTGGTGCGCGACATCCGCCAAAGCCTTTACAGTAAAATACTTGCCTTACCACTGGCCTATTACTCAGAAGAAAAGAAAGGCGACCTTATTGCTCGTGTTACAGGTGATGTGCAGGAGGTGGAAGTATCGATTATGAGTTCATTGGAGTTAATTTTTAGAGAACCCGTAGCCATCGCCTTGTACCTCATTACCATGATTACCATTAGCCCTCAGCTAACGCTTATTTCTTTTGTGCTTCTCCCAATAGGGGCACTGGTTATCGGTCGTATTGGTAAAAGCTTGAAACGCACCTCTGCCAAAGGGCAAAACAAAATGGGGGAGTTGCTTTCTAATATTGAGGAAACCTTAAGCGGGTTGCGCGTTATTAAAGCATTCAATGGTGAAGAAAGTGCACAACAAAAATTCGATACTCTTAACAACCGTTATCGCACCTTGATGACAAGGCTTTACAGGAAGCGTGACCTGGCCTCTCCATTGAGCGAGTTTCTCGGTTCTGTGGTGATGGTAGCCCTGGTATGGTTTGGAGGAAAGCTGATCTTAGATACCGACAATGAATCGCCTCCATTGAGTGGGGATGAGTTCATTGGTTTTGTGATCGTGTTCTCGCAACTGCTTCGACCCATTCAAGCTATTTCTACTGCATATTCTAATATCAATAAAGGCATTGCCTCTGTAGAACGAATTGATGCTGTTTTGATGGCCGATGTTACCATTCAGGAAAAAGAAAATGCTACGGCACTTACTGCGTTTGAGCAACACATTCAATACCACAATGTTGGGTTTACCTACGATACTGAACCCGTGTTAAAAAACATCAACCTAACCATTGAAAAGGGGAAGACTATTGCCCTGGTAGGTGAGTCGGGTGGAGGAAAGTCTACCCTGGCCGATTTGTTGCCTCGCTTTTACGATTGTGTAGAAGGCGAGATTACCATTGATGGCGTTGCTATCAAAGACTGTAAAATTAAAGACCTCCGCGGTTTAATGGGGGTGGTAACGCAGCAATCTATTTTGTTTAACGACACCATCTTTAACAACATTGCTTTTGGGTTAAAAGACATTAGTCAGGAAGCCGTTGAAACTGCTGCCCAAATTGCCAATGCCCATGAATTCATCACTGAGTTTGAACAGGGTTATAACACCAATATTGGCGATGGTGGTAATAAGTTATCTGGAGGGCAACGCCAACGAATTAGCATAGCGCGTGCAGTACTAAAAAATCCACCCATCCTTATTTTAGATGAAGCCACCTCGGCTTTGGATACCGAATCGGAGCGATTGGTGCAAGATGCTTTGTACAAATTGATGCAAAACCGTACTTCGCTTGTTATTGCGCATCGCCTATCCACCATTCAGCATGCCGATGAAATCATTGTGCTTAAAAAGGGGGAAATTGCTGAACGAGGCACGCACCAGGAATTGTTAGCCCAGCAAGGGGTGTATAAAAAACTTTACGATTTGCAGTCATTTGCGTAAATTGAGTAAGTGAAAGCACTATTCATTCTTTTATTTACCTTGCTCTCTTTTATTGGCCTGGCACAAAGCAAGCCTGCTTTTCATGCTCCCTTGCTTGCTGAAAGCACTGCAAAACCGATTAAAAAAGAGGGGATAGTTACATCGCCTTCTTTGAGCAAATACGCTGGTTACTGGGAAGCCTTACACCATCGTCAACAGCTACATCTTCCTGTTTTTTGCAAAATAGAAAAAGAGCTGGGGCGAGTATTGAACGAACAAAAGTTGCTGTTTGTAAAAGTGAAGTTGGGCAACGATTAAGTTGAGCATACTTCTAAAGCACCATCCATCTTGTCATAAAACAATCGGCAGTTAGTACAAAAAGCTGTTGTAGGGGAATCTTGCTGCGTGAATTACCTTTGCTTTTTCGTACAAGGTGGTTTTTAGCTCTTCAATGTTTTCTTTTTTCAATGCGGAGATGAACAGGCATTCCTGCTCGCCCATTTTTGCCATCCAGGTATTTTTCAATTCTTCCAACGAGTAGTTTTCCCTGGTTTTGGGGGTAAGGTCGTCTTCGTCTTTTTGCACCCAGGTGTAGGCATCTATTTTGTTAAACACTACTAAACAAGGCTTGTTCAGTGCTTCTATTTCTTTGAGCGTATCGTTTACAATGTTGAAATGGTCTTCAAAGTTAGGGTGCGAAATGTCTACCACATGCATCAGCACATCTGCCTCGCGCACCTCGTCCAGGGTAGATTTAAACGACTCTACCAGTTGGTGTGGTAATTTGCGAATGAACCCTACAGTATCCGACAGCAAAAAGGGAAGGTTGTTTACCACTACTTTTCTTACCGTGGTATCGAGGGTGGCAAACAGTTTGTTTTCAGCAAATACTTTCGACTTGCTCATCAAATTCATTAGCGTAGACTTTCCGACATTGGTATAGCCTACCAGTGCTACCCGCACCAATTTCCCTCTATTGCCACGTTGTGTTGCTTTTTGCTTATCAATAGATTCAAGCTTCTTTTTAAGGCGTGAAATTTTATCGCGAATAATTCGTCGATCTGTTTCAATCTCTGTTTCACCGGGGCCTCTTAATCCTATCCCTCCTCTTTGACGTTCAAGGTGTGTCCACATGCGTGTTAGTCGTGGCAACAGGTATTGGTATTGAGCCAATTCAACTTGTGTTTTAGCATGTGCCGTACGCGCCCTGCTTGCAAAAATATCGAGGATGAGGTTGTTGCGATCCAATACTTTGCATTTCAAGAGTTTCTCCACATTCCGCAATTGTGTTGGCGATAGCTCATCGTCGAAAATAACCATGGTTACCTCATGCTCTTTTACATAATCTGCTACCTCAGCAATCTTTCCTTTCCCTAAAAAGGTGCTGATGTCGGGGTTGGGCAATCGTTGGGTGAATCGCTTTACGGTATTCGCTCCAGCCGTTTCGGCCAAAAAGGCCAGTTCATCGAGGTATTCTACTACCTTTTCTTCCGTTTGTTGTGGAGTAATCAATCCGACCAGAACGGCTGTTTCCTGTTCAATTGCAGTTTCAATGTACTTGCCCAAAGCTATTTCGCTAATGATTCTACGTAATCTACTACTGCCTCAATCTCTTCGGGAGTCATCAGGTCTTTATAAGGAATCATATTGCCTTTGCCGTTTTTAACAATGACAATCTTCTCTTCTCTACTCATGGCACTTACTGTAAGGTCTTTCGCTCCTGAGAGCCCTAGCATGCCATCTTCGCCATGACACAGGGTACATCGCATTAAAAATAGCTGTTCGCCATCTATTGGTCTTTCAGGAGTAGCCTCCGAGCTTTCTTCCGAACAACTCACCAACGTGGCAGCCAGAAGTACTATTGCTACGAAAAGCTGTTTCATTAAAACCATCCTCGTGCTATTGATTCGCGAAGAAATGGCCAGGGGATAGAAACCAGAATAATGATCAGTGCAATCAGGTAGAAAATAGCAATCCGCTTAAACTTCAACTGATCTCTTTTGGCTTTTTCTGCACGCTTTCTTCCAATGGTTACCAGGGCTGTAGCCACTACCATTCCCAGGATATGCTCAACAGCCCAAAATCTTAAAACAGGGTTTTTCATGGCTGCTCCCATGTCTGCAAAAGCAGCTTGTACGGGATCGCTCATAAAATACAGTGCTAAACCCAATGCCAGTTGCACATGAATAAATATCATGGCAAACAAGTTGAGCTTCCTGTTGGTTGGTCGATAGTTTTTCCTGTTGGTCCACCCCGAAAATGCTTTGACAATAGCCATGATTAAAAACAGCAAAACGATGTAGCGGAACCCTGAATGGAAATGAATAAGAAAGTTGTGCATGGCTTTTATTTTACGGGTCAAAAGTAATTAAATTAACACAAAAGTCCTCGTTTTAGGATTATTACCGCTCATGTATTTCCTTCTTTTTTTTACGGATATAAATTTTACATTTGTTCCACTCCCAAGAATCGAGATGATTATGAAGAAATTTTGGATCGCATTACTGGCCATTGTGGCCGTAGAAACCGGTGTGGCGCAGCCCACCTTCCCGGTGAATGGAACTCCTGAAAACAACCAGAATTATTATGCTTTTACCAATGCTACCATCTTTGTTGATTATGAAACCAGGTTGGAGCAGGCTACGCTAATCGTTCAAAATGGAAAAGTGTTGGAGGTAGGCACCGACATCAACCCTCCCAAGGGCAGTGTAGTGTATGATCTGGAAGGAAAATTCATTTATCCTTCTTTCATCGATTTGTATAGTAGCTATGGCATGCCAAAGGTGAAGGAAACCGAATGGAAGCCTCAACCTCAAATGAACAGCAACAAAAAAGGAGCCTACCATTGGAACCAAAGCATTAAGTCTGAAGTGCGCGCTGCTGAAATGTTTAAAGTAGATCGCAAAACGGCAAAGGCAATGGTTAACATTGGATTTGGCGCAGTGCTTACCCACCAACAAGATGGTATTGCACGAGGCACTTCGGTACTTACTACTTTAGGAGATGGCAAAGAACACGATGTAATTTTAATGCCAGATGCCGCTGCACAATATTCATTTAGTGGAGGCAGTTCACGACAAGATTACCCTTCGTCGTTAATGGGTTCTATTGCATTGTTGCGTCAAACGTATTACGATGCACAATGGCACCAACAAGCGAAGCAAGAGCAAAACTTATCATTGGATGCATTCAATGCCAATCAGGCTCTGCCTCAAATTTTTGAAGTTAGCGATAAGTTATCAGCATTGAGGGCCGACAAAATAGGCGACGAATTTGATGTGCAGTACATCATCAAAGGACGTGGCGATGAATACCAGCGTATTGATGCTGTAAAAGCTACTGGTGCCACCTACATCATTCCTTTGAATTTCCCGAAGGCGTATGATGTAAAAGATGCTTACGATGCCATGTTGGTTACACTTGGAAGCATGCGGCACTGGGAAATGGCTCCTGGCAATGCTGCTGCCCTTGCCAACAATGAAATTCCTTTTGCACTCACCTCGTCTAACCTAAAAGACAAAGGCACTTTTTGGGGCAACTTGCGCAAGGCCGTTCGCCACGGATTGAGCGAAATCGATGCCTTAAAGGCCTTAACCTACACCCCTGCTCAATTGCTGGGCATGGAAGAAAACATTGGCGGCTTGAACAAAGGCATGGTGGCCAACTTTATTGTTACTTCGGAAAACATCTTCAACAGCAAAAGCACCATTTTCGAAAACTGGATTCAAGGAAAACGCCATGTCATCAATGCTACCGAAGTGTTAGACGTTAGGGGCAAGTACGACCTTAACATCAACAATGTTATTTACGAAATGACCGTTAAGGGCGGTGTGAAAAAGCCTTCGGGAAGTATCCAGGTAATTCGCAACAAAACGGAGCAAGACACTGTGTACAACAACAACCTCGAAACCGGGTTGATAGACACGACATATACCGATGTAGAAAAGCCGGATACCGTAGATGCTAAAGTTACTGTAAAACACGACGGCCACCTTATTTCTATCAGCTTCGAACCCAACGACGTACACTACAAAGGCATTGTTCGCTTAAGTGGTAACATCAACTACCGCAGCGGCATTTGGGATGGCATGGGGCAGCTGCCCGACGGAGAATGGTTGAAGTGGAGTGCCATTCGAAAGAAAGAGCACGATGAGAAAAAGAAAGGCAAAAAAGGAGAAGACACCACCCCTGTTGATTCTATGGTGGTGCACTATCCCAACATCGCCTATGGGTATTCGGAAGCACCTGAAGCCGCTGCTGTGCTCATCGAAAATGCCACCGTTTGGACCAACGAGGCGGAAGGCATTTTAAAGAATACCAGCGTATTGCTGCGCAATGGAAAAATTGAACAGATAGGCACCAACATCGAGCTGCGCGACGGAGAAGAAGTGTTGGTGGTAGACGGTCGCGGAAAACATGTTACCGCAGGCATTATTGATGAACACTCGCACATTGCCATCAGTGGTGGTGTGAACGAATCGGGGCAGGCCAGCTCGGCCGAAGTAAGCATTTCCGATGTAGTGAACTCCGATGATGTCAACATTTACCGTCAACTGGCGGGTGGGGTTACCGCTTGCCAATTGCTGCACGGTTCGGCCAATCCCATTGGCGGGCAGTCGGCATTGATTAAGTTGCGCTGGGGACGTACTCCTGAAGAAATGAAAATTAAGGATACCGATGGCTTCATAAAATTTGCATTGGGAGAAAATGTGAAACAAGCCAATTGGGGCGACTACAACACCGTTCGTTTTCCACAAACAAGAATGGGAGTAGAACAAGTATTTTACGATGGGTTTATTCGGGCCAAAGAATACAAGGCCAAATGGGAAAATTACAACAAGCTTACCGCCCGGGAAAAGGCCAACACGCTTGCTCCAAGAAAAGATTTGGAGTTGGAAGCCCTGGGAGAAATTCTTGATAAAAAACGATTCATCTCCTGCCACTCTTATGTGCAATCGGAGATCAACATGTTAATGCATGTGGCAGACTCAATGGGCTTTACCCTGAATACCTTTACCCACATTTTAGAAGGGTATAAGTTGGCTGACAAGATGAAGGAGCACGGTGCTGGTGGTTCTACTTTTTCTGATTGGTGGGCTTATAAGTATGAAGTCAATGACGCTATTCCATACAATGGTGCATTGATGCACGAACAAGGGGTGGTAGTTGCTTACAATTCTGACGATGCTGAAATGGCACGAAGGCTCAACCAGGAAGCTGCTAAGGCTGTAAAGTATGGTGGCGTTCCAGAAGAGGAAGCCCTCAAGTTTGTTACCCTCAACCCTGCTAAACTGTTGCACCTCGACGATCGAATGGGCAGTATAAAAGTGGGCAAGGATGCCGATGTGGTAGTGTGGTCGGATCATCCATTATCGGTATCGGCCAAAGCTGAGAAAACATTTGTGGATGGGATCTGTTACTACGACAGTGTGCGCGATGAGCAAATGCGAGAAGAAATGGCCAAAGAGCGTGCCCGATTGATTGCAAAAATGTTGGGCGCCAGTGCCAATGGTGCCCCTACACAACGCCCCAAAAGGCAACATCATAAATTGTATCACTGCGATACCATTGGAGAATAACCTTAATGATGAAGACGATGAAACAACTAACAATACTTGCTGCACTACTGGGTATAAGCATTAGTAGCATGGCTCAAATGCCAGTGCCAGCTGAAGACCAAAAACAATCTATTCTAATCGTTAATGGTACCGCGCACCTGGGCAATGGCCAGGTTATTGAACAAGCTGCCATTGGATTTAAAGATGGCAAAATTACCTATGCAGGCAGTGCTGCTGGAGCCAATAAAAGCGATTACCAGCAAGTCATTGATGCCAGCAACAAGCACATCTATCCCGGATTTATTTCGCCCAACTCCACCCTTGGACTGGCCGAAGTAGATGCCGTAAGAGCTACCCGCGATGTGCGAGAAGTTGGGGAGTACAAGCCCCATGTACGTGCCATTATAGCTTACAATACCGACTCTAAAATTACCCCTACTGCCAAACAAAATGGCGTGTTAATGGCTCAAATTACTCCACGTGGAGGCACTATCTCTGGCGCTTCATCGGTAGTAGAGCTCGATGCATGGAACTGGGAAGATGCTGCTTACAAAATGGATGATGGCATTCATTTGCGTTGGCCTCGAATGTTTATGGGAGGATGGTGGTCGACCTCGGTTCAAAAAAGCAAAAGCTATAAGTCTTACGTAGAAGACATTCGTACTTTCTTTACCGAAGCCAAAGCCTACCATGAAATTCCACACCAGGAGGTCGACCTTCGTTTTGAAGCGATGAAAGGGCTTTTCAGTGGCGAGCAAACATTGTTCGTACATGCCAACTATGTGAAAGAAATCATTGAGCTCATCAACTTTACTCAAAACATGGGCATTCCTAAAGTAGTATTGGTAGGCGGTGCCGATTCGTGGATGGTGACCGACATGCTACGCGAAAAGAAAGTAAGCGTTATTTTAGGTCGTGTACACGACCTGCCCCAGCGCCAGGACGACGACATTGACTTGCCATTTAAGCTGCCTTACCTATTGCACAAAGAAGGGGTATTGTTTTGCCTCGACAATTCGGGCGACATGGAACGAGCCGCCACACGCAACCTTCCATTTATGGCTGGTACTGCTGCAACATATGGGTTGTCGAAAGAAGAGGCCCTAATGGCCATTACCGGAAACACGGCTAAGATTCTTGGCATTGATGGTACCGTAGGTACTTTAGAAAGTGGCAAAGATGCTACCCTATTCATTTCTACCGGTGATGCATTAGACATGCGTACCAACCAGGTGGAAAAGGCCTTTATAAGAGGGAAAGACATCGATTTGAACAATACACAGATTGAACTGTACGAGCGTTACAAAAAGAAGTACGCCAACCAGTAATCATAGCATTACACGTATTGGGCGAAAATGTGTTGACTGCCATTTTCTTTTTCCGTAACTTATCTTCATGCGATATTTTTTGCTCATTGCATGCGCCCTCACCTTGCTATCGTGCAAGAAGGAAACAGACCTGGAAAAGATTCACCAGGTGTATTACAAGGTGGTAGAAACTTCTGAAGACGTTCCTCTATACACCGTTTCGTACCTCGATGATTATGGCGCAACGATCAAAGTAGAAGACCTTGAACGCGATACCTGGACCTCTGAAATTCTCACTCAATTTAGGGCAGGGGAAATGGTAACACTAACTGTTGAAAGCAGTGCCCCCGAAGGTGAGTTTCGCTTAATGATTTACAACAACTTTGAGTTGGTAAAAGAAGAAAAGATGGTGTTGCCCTCCGGTAAGGTTACCGTAAGCGCACGGCTTCCCGATTAATACCCTACTTTTTCGCGTACCCTTGCAAGGGTTTCTTTGGCTACTGCCCTCGCTTTATTTGCTCCTATTTGCAATGCTTCATCCAACTCTTCGGTGTGTTCCATGTAGTAATGGTAACGTTCGCGTTGTTGCGCAAAGCGCTCCAAAATGGCTTCCAGCAATGCCTTTTTTGCATGCCCCCAGCCATAGCCACCTGCTTTCAAGTTACTGTGCATCTCCGCTGCTTTTTCAGCCGGAGCAATCATTTGGTACAAGTGGTATACCGTAGCAGCATCAGGATCTTTAGGGTCTTCCAACGGAGTGGCGTCTGTCACCAGTTTTTTATTGATGATTTTCTTCAACTCCTTTTCAGGAAGAAATATATCGATGGTATTGTTTTTCGACTTGCTCATTTTAGCACCATCCGTTCCGGGCACCAACATGGTTCCCTCTTGCACTCTCGCCTCAGGTGGCACCAACACATCACCCATTTGGTGATTGAATCGATTAGCAACATCACGCGTCATTTCTAAATGCTGCAACTGATCTTTTCCCACGGGCACATACTCGGCATCGTAGAGCAAAATGTCGGCCGCCATTAACATGGGGTAGGTAAACAAGCCCGAATTCACATCTTCCAACCGGTCTGCCTTATCTTTAAACGAGTGTGCTAACGTTAACCGTTGGTAGGGGAAGAAACAGCTCAGGTACCAGGTAAGCTCTGTTACTTCAGGCACGTCAGATTGGCGATAAAACACCGTTTTATCAACATCCAGTCCAAAAGCCAACCACGCAGCTGCCACTGAATAGGTGTTGCGACGCAGCAATTCTGCCTCCTTAATTTGCGTTAAAGAATGCATGTCGGCAATGAATAAAAACGACTCATTTTGCGGGTCGTGTGCCATGTCGATTGCTGGAACTATTGCTCCTAAGATGTTTCCTAAATGCGGTACGCCTGTGCTTTGAATTCCTGTTAATACCCGTGCCATTATAAATTGTTTACGGTAAAATTAGCAAATAAGCACAAAGCAGGAAATGAAAAATGATGTGAATCCGCTTCTCGTTTCTTTGCTTACAATTTTGACTACTTTTGCCCCGTGAAAATTGTATTGGCGCCGTTCATCTTTTTGTACAAATTGTACTTCGGGATTATTTTTTTCTCGTCGTTCATTGCCTTGTATCCCTTTTTCTTGCTGCTGGTAAGTACACCTAAATGGCACCCTGCTGCATTTCGCCTAAAACGAGGCTGGTCTTTTGCACTTCAAGTATTGCTTTTTATACCGCTAAGCAAGCGAACCGAAGCAGCCTTACCCAATGAGCCTTATATCATTTGCTCCAACCACGCTTCTTACCTCGACATCATTTTAATGTATTCCGTTTTCTCTAACCGCTTCATTTTTATGGGAAAACACGAATTGTTAAAATGGCCTTTGCTTGGTTTGTTTTTTAAAAAGGAAATGGACATTGCGGTAAACCGCACCAATAAAATTGAAGCGGTAAAATCGTTGATTAAGGTGGGCAACAAGTTGGAAGACGGATGGAGCGTTGTTATTTTTCCGGAAGGCACCATGCCTCAGCATGCCCCTCAATTGCTCGAGTTTAAGAATGGTGCCTTTAGTCTTGCCATCAAAAAGCAGGTGCCCATTGTGCCGGTAACCTTTTTAACCAATTGGAAGTTGTTTTCCGACCACGCCCAGGTGTTTCAACGCGGAAGGCCCGGAGTAAGCAAAGTAATTATCCATGCCCCGATTGAAACCAAAGGCATGACTGAACAAGATTTAGTACCTTTGCGTGAACAAGTGTTTAACACCATTAACAATGCTTTAAAGCTCTATGAAAATAGATGATGCCACTGTAGATCGAATTGCCCACTTATCGAAATTGGAATTCGATGCTGAATCGAAAGCAGTCATTCAACAAGACCTCAATAAAATTATTGAGTTCATTGATAAGCTGGAAGAGCTCAATACCGACGATGTAGCTCCGTTAAAGTTTATTACGGATGAAGTAAATGTGCTGCGTGAAGATGAGGTGAGCAATGAAGTGAGCCAACACGATGCATTAAAAAATGCGCCTAAAAAAGATTCTGATTATTTTAAGTTGCCCAAAGTATTGAACAAATAGGAAATGGCATCATGGGTTTTTCGACCCAGATTCAAGCAATTCCCACTCTTCTCGCAGCATGCCCATTCCAATAAGATCCCAGTATTCATTTTCATGCTGGTAGAATGCCCTCTTTACCCCTTCCTCAACAAAGCCGATTTTACGATAAAGTTGAATGGCATCAGCATTAAAGGAAAACACATCTAACTCTACCCTTCTTAACTTTAACTTATCAAAACCAAACCTCAACACCTCCTTCATCATCTCTACTCCATACCCCTGCTTTCTGTAGCCAGGTGCTACTAACACTCTACATATAGTAGCCGTTCCATTTTCAAGATTAACACGATTCAATTCAATCACACCTATTGGCTGAGCATGTGCCGCAAGTACTTTAAAGAAATACCTTTTAGGGCATTCTCCAAGCGTTGGTTGTATGTGTTTATTGATTTGTGCATGCTGCAAAGGAAAGGCAAAGTTAGGCCCTGCCCATTGCACCTTCATTTTTGGAGAATCGATCCACTGGTTTAACAATTCAATGTCGGAAGTAGTAAATTTTACCAGCTCTATCATTTAGTTGGTTTGTATGGTAAATATGCACCTTCTTCTTTAAACTCTCATCACATGAAGTGCCTAACAACCAAAAGGTGGGAATAAAAAAAGCACCCCTTATGGAGTGCTTTCATGCTTTTCGTTAACGCTCAATGTACTGTTAACACACAAACTGTTTGCTCTTAACAATAGTCGTTAAACGCTGCTTTTAAGTTATCGGCAATCATTTCGGCAGCACGCCCTTCGATGTGGTGACGCTCAATGAAGTGCACCAACTTGCCTTCTTTAAACAAGGCAATGGAAGGAGATGATGGTGGGTAAGGCAGCATGTATTTTCTTGCCTGTTCGGTAGCAGCAGCATCAACTCCTGCAAATACAGTGGTAAGGTTGGCAGGTACCTTATCGTTTTGCAACGACATCTTTACGCCTGGTCTGGCGTTGGCCGCAGCACAACCGCAAACCGAATTTACAACAACCAATACCGTGCCTTCTGCATTTACTGCCGCATCAACAGCATCGGGTGTTTCCAACTGTGTAAACCCTACACCGGTAAGGTCTTCTTTCATTGGGGCAACTAATTCCGGTGGATACATATTTTTAGTGTTTTAGTATAATACATTTCTTCTGGTACAAAAGTACAAAAATATCTTCCGGCAAGCGTGTCGTCTTGCTACCCTTCTTGCATAAATGGGGTTACTTTCTTTTCTTCTGAAAGAATGCTCGTAGTAATTCTGCGCATTCTTCTTCCATCACCCCTCCTACCACTTCGGTTTTAGGGTGCAATAAGTTTTGAGGCACCTGGCTGTAACCTCTCTTTTCGTCGTACGCTCCAAACACAATTTTCTTTACTCGCGACCAGTACGATGCCCCCGCACACATGACACATGGCTCCAGGGTAACATACAACGTGCATTCGTTGAGGAATTTGCCTCCCAGGTAGCCGGCAGCAGCCGTAAAAGCCTGCATTTCTGCATGAGCCGTTACGTCATTTAGCCGCTCTGTTAAATTATGGGCACGTGCTATTATTCTGCCGTCACACACCACCACAGCACCCACTGGCACCTCATCTGCATCAAAAGCTGTTTGCGCCTCTAGCAGGGCTTGTTTCATGAAATGCTCATCCGATTGTACGCTCAATGTCATGCCTCAAAGGTAGTAAAGTTCATCGCATCGCCAGAAGCCTGCTTTCATCTTAGTCCACCCGCGCAAAAAACTCGCATCGAAATCCATCAATTGCGCACCGTTTTCCCCGCATATTTAGTAACTTCGCCCCCTCATAAAAATTAAAAAACCATGTTACGAACACACACTTGCGGCGAATTGAGAATTGAAAACAAAGGCGAACAGGTTACCCTTTGCGGATGGGTACAAAAATCGCGTGATTTGGGTGGAATGACCTTTGTAGATGTGCGCGACCGTTATGGCGTAACCCAATTGGTGTTTAACATGGAAGTGAATGCTGAACTGTGTGAAGCCGCCCGAAAATTAGGGCGTGAATATGTGATTGAAGCCACAGGGATCGTTGCTGAGCGCAGCAACAAAAACCCCAACATGCCCACAGGCGATGTAGAAATAAATATTGAATCGTTGAAAGTATTGAATGGCTCAAAAACGCCCCCCTTTACCATTGAGGATGATACCGATGGTGGTGAAGAGTTGCGCATGAAATACCGCTACCTAGATTTACGTAGAAACTTGATGCGCAACAACTTAGAGCTGCGCCACAAGCTCGCTATAGAAGCGCGCAAATACCTCGATTCGTTGCAGTTTTTGGAAGTAGAAACCCCCTACCTCATTAAATCTACACCGGAAGGAGCCCGCGACTTTGTGGTGCCTTCGCGCATGAACCAGGGCGAGTTTTATGCCTTGCCACAATCGCCACAAACCTTTAAGCAATTGCTGATGGTATCGGGATTTGACCGTTACTACCAAATTGTAAAGTGCTTTCGCGATGAAGACCTTCGGGCCGACCGGCAGCCAGAGTTTACGCAGATTGACTGTGAAATGGCTTTTGTAACGCAAGAAGATGTGTTGCAAACATTTGAAGGGCTTGCTAAGCACCTGTTTAAAGTGGTGTTAGATCGTGAAGTGGGTGATTTCCCACGCATGAGCTATGCCGATGCCATGCAACAATACGGATCGGACAAGCCTGATACTCGCTTTGGGATGAAATTTGTGGAGTTGAATGAGGTGGCTCAGAATGTTGGGTTCAACGTGTTTGATGCCGCTGAATTGGTGGTAGGTATTTGTGCCAAAGGCTGTGCCAACTACTCGCGGAAAGAATTGGATAAGCTCACCGACTTTGTGCGTCGACCTCAGGTAGGTGCCAAAGGGTTGGTGTATGTGAAATACAACGAAGATGGTACTTTCAAATCGTCGGTGGATAAGTTTTTTGATGCCGACCAACTGAAAAAGTGGGCCGATGCCTTTGGTGCTGTACCAGGCGATTTGATGTTGGTATTGGCCGGCGATGCCAATAAAACACGCAAGCAATTGAATGAATTGCGCCTGGAAATGGGTGAAAAGCTGGGCTTGCGCAACCCCAACGACTTTGCTTGCTTGTGGGTGGTTGATTTTCCTTTGTTGGAGCAAGATGAAGCAACAGGGCACTACCATGCCATGCACCACCCCTTTACGTCGCCAAAACAAGAAGACTTGCACCTGCTCGACACCAATCCAGGAGCGGTACGGGCCAATGCTTACGACATGGTGATTAATGGCGCAGAAATTGGCGGAGGATCCATTCGGATTCACAACAAGGAACTGCAACAAAAAATGTTCAGTATCCTCGGGTTTACCGAAGAAGAAGCACAAGCGCAATTTGGCTTCCTCATGAATGCTTTTGAATACGGTGCTCCGCCACACGGTGGTGCTGCTTTCGGTTTCGACCGATGGGTAGCCTTGTACGGTGGCCAGTACGACATTAAAGACTTCATTGCCTTCCCTAAAAACAATTCGGGACGCGACGTCATGATTGATGCCCCAGCCAACATCGACAACGAACAATTGGACGAGTTGAGTTTGCGCATTGCCATCCAACAAGAGCAATAGCTTTTGGTGGCCTAATGGCTTTTGCGTAAATTTAAGGGTATGAATAAGCACTTAAAATTCCTTTTTACCCTACTGTGGGTGTGCATTACCCTTCCGCTTATTGCTGGCAATGCCGTAGTAAAAATTTCGGGTAATGTTCAAAACAAGCGCGATACGGTCATCAACATTGTGACCTATAAAAACAATGTGGTGTACGAAAAAACACTGGTGGCCAGCGGTCCAATTGATGCGCAAGGCAATTTTAACCTTACCCTAACCCTTGACGAACCGCTGGATGCCTTCTTTTACCATGAACGGCAAAACATTCCGCTTTACTTAAAGCCCGGGTACGACATCGAAATTACCTTTGATGCCAACAGCTTTATCAACTCCATTGTATTGGAAGGGAAAGGTGCTTTTGAAAGCAGCTACCTGGTAAAGCTCGCACAACAAAAAACAGCCCTCAAAGCCAAAAGAGGCAATAAAATTTACAACCTCCCGCTAGAAGCGTTTCATCGTAAAGTAGCCGAAGAAGACAGCACTTTACGCAACTTATACACCACCTATTTTAAAAAGTGGAAAAAAGATAAAACCTTCTTGAAGAAGCAAGAAGCCTACATTCAACTCACCCGGGTAGACCATATGCTGCAATACTTTAACCGAAACACCCACCCTTCTATTGCTTCAAGAATTACCATTGGCCCGGAATACTGGAAGTTTTTAGACGGTTTTAACACCAACGATCCGTTGATGAAAGAATCGCCAGAATACATCAATTTATTGTATGGCGTTTTTACCTACGAAAATGCAGGACGCAAGCCCATAAAGCGGGAAGAAGTTACCATGGAGTGGTTCGATAACTTATATGCACTCATCAAGAAAAAATCGTCGGGCACCGTACGCGAGGGCATGCAAAGTTTACTGATTACTTCTCAATTAAAGGGGCTGGGATTAACCCCCTGGGTAGATAGCCTGTACCAGGATTTTGCTGCTGCGGCCAAAGACCCCGAAACATTGGATTATACCAACGCCATTTACAACAAATGGAAGCGGCTGGAGCCCGGCTCTGCGGCTCCTGTATTTACTGGCAAAGACATGAAAGGCAACACGGTATCGTTGACCGATTTTAAAGGCAAGTTGGTATATGTAGATGTGTGGGCAACCTGGTGTGGCCCTTGCAAAAAGGAAATCCCACTGTTGGAAAAGCTGCAGGAAGAATTTAAGGGGGAAGACATTGTTTTCATCTCGGTTTCTACCGACCAGGATAAGGCCAAATGGGAAAAATATGTGGCTACTAAAGGCATGAAAGGGGTACAACTTCATGCTGGAGTAGGAGCAACCATTTCGAGCGATTACATGGTAAACTCCATCCCACGGTTTATATTAATCGATCGTGAAGGAAAAATCATCAATTCCAAAGCTGCCCGTCCTTCGGGCAACATTAAGTCGATCATTGAACAGCACCTTAAAGGCTAACTTGAGAATTGTACTGGCATTGGCATTGTTGTTAGCAGCGTGCACCACTGCCGAACCGGAGACAAGCACGGAAAATACCTCAATACAGGCTCCCAACTTCTCGTTTCCCAACCAAGCCGGAGAACTTGTTTCGTTACAACAATTTAAAGGACAACTCATTTACATTTCTTTTTGGGCCACCTGGTGTGGGTATTGTAAAAAGGAATTGCCCTACCTCGAAAAGTTAAAAGCACAAATGAACGACCAACCGGTGGTATTCATTCACATTTCGGTAGACGAGCACAAAGACCGTTGGGAGCAATTTTTGAATGAACGTTCTTTATTGGGCGAACATTTATTTGCCAATGGCTTCGATCATCTTGACACCATGTATAGCAGCTATGGCGTGCCACACTACGCACTTATTGATGCCCGTGGTTACTTTATTGACCCCAATGCCCCCTCTCCATCTGAAAATGTGCACAAAATAATTGAAGAACACTTGGGGAACTTGTAACTTCGTTGCAATGAGATCAGTACTCCTCCTTTTTATTGTCGTGCAATTGCTTTCGTCGTGCACCACTACCGAAACCAATACGCACAACACCACAATTAGCGGCACTATTGAGCGTGCCACCGACGATTACCTTAAGCTGTACCGCTACGCATCGGGCATTAACTACAACTTTGAAATTGTAGACAGTGTACAAATAACCCCTGCCGGGCAATTCAACTTAGCACTCCAGATAGATGCTCCTTTTTACGGGTTTTTATTCAATGGCATTGAGCGCACCATGATTTATCTTGAACCCGGTGATCAGCTTCAGCTTAGCGCAGATGGGCATTTGTTTAACCCCACCTTAACATACGAGGGAAAAGGCAGCGCACACAACAACTATTTCGCTGAAATCATTCGGCTGGAATCGGAACTCGACGAGCAATTTAACCGAGGGTTTGACCTCACTCCCGGAGAATTTGAGGCCAACATGCAAGGGTGGTACAGTGCCATCTCTCAGTTTCAAGATCAATATTTTTCGCAACACCAGGTAAACGATACTTTTAAGCTGCAACAACAACTCGACGTACAATACACCAGTGCCTTAACACGCATCGATTACGGCAGCGAATATTTGTATTATGGCGATAACGACACCATTGACCTGCCCCCCAGCTACTGGCAGTTTATGGATGCGATAGACCTGGGCAACGACCTTACGCTATACTCGCCACAATACATCGATTTGGTATATGCCATTTGTTACCACAAAGCCATGGATCAGAAAATAAATCCATTGGATGAAGTGTCGGAAAATGGATTTTACGAGGCCTTGTACCAGGTCATCAAAACCGAAGCTGCCAACCAGCCTCGCGAAATTATTCTTACCAAATTTTTGATTGAGCAAGTGAAATACAATGGGGTGAATGCCTGGATTGATAGCATGTATATCGACTACAAAGCCCTGGTACCTAATGTAGCATTGAATGAAGCGTTGAACAACGAGTATCAAAAATGGTTGCGGCTTACTCCTGGCGTACCTGCCCCCAATTTCAGCTATCCAGATGTGCATGGCAACATGGTAACGCTCAGCGACTTTAGAGGTAAATTGGTGTACATTGATGCCTGGGCTACCTGGTGTGGGCCTTGCAAGGAAGAAATTCCATACATGTACGAAGTGATGCAACATTTTAAAGACCGCGACGACATTGTATTTCTTAACATTTCCTTAGACGATAAAAAAGGCGATTGGGAACGTGAAGTAAGTGGCGATGCTTCGGGCAGTATTCACCTTTTTGCACAGGGGTTTGGTTCGGACTTTGCACAAAACTACAACATCGACTTTATTCCTCGTTACCTGCTTATCGACCAACAAGGAAACATCATTGACGTACATGCCGATCGGCCTTCAGAAAATATACAAGCCATCATTGAGTCGCACCTTAAAGCTCTTTAACTCCGAATGCCCCAACAACTTTTTCGTCGGTTTTTGATTTGGAGGGTTAAAAACATCAAACCCCGACAGTTTGTATTGATGCTTAGCGTATTGGTGGGGTTTGCCTCGGGACTTGCTGCGGTGGTCATTAAAAATCTGGTATTTCTTATCGAAGCGTTGCTGACCAACGGGCTGGTACAAGACTACCATAACTACTTGTATTTTGCCTACCCGCTGGTGGGTATTTTGCTTACGGTTACCGTTATTCGTTACCTCATTCGCAAGCGGGTATACAGTGGTATTCCCTCCACACTTTATTCCATCTCCAAGCAAAACAGCACCCTTAAAAAGCACAATACTTTTTCTTCCATCATCTCCAGTGCACTTACCGTAGGCTTTGGGGGCTCAGGCGGGTTAGAGGGCCCCACCGTAGTTACCAGTGCTGCCATTGGTTCGAGCCTCGGCAAAACATTTCAACTGAATCGAAAAACCAAAACCCTACTCATAGGATGTGCAGCGGCAGGGTCGATGGCCGCTATTTTTAAAGCACCCGTTGCTGCCATTGTATTTGCCATCGAAGTCATTATGCTCGACCTCACCATGGCTTCTCTCATTCCACTATTGCTGGCTTCCATTTCGGCGGTAATTACTTCGCACCTTTTTTTAGGAGAAGATGTGTTGTTTCACTTCGACCTACAAGATCGGTTCTTACTGGTAGATGTGCCTTTTTACATTCTGCTGGGTATCCTCACCGGGTTAATTTCGATCTACTTTACGCGCATGCACTTTTTCATCGATGGCTTGTTCAACAGGGTGCAATCGGTGTACAAAAAAGTGATGATCGGTGGGGTGGTGCTGGGGCTCCTGCTCTTTGTTTTCCCGCCATTGTATGGAGAAGGGTATGAAGTGGTTAACAGCTTTATTGAAGGCAAAGAATGGAAGGCACTCAACAATACACTTTTCGAAGGGTACAAAGGCCATGTGCTCATGGTTATTTTGTTTTTGGCAGCACTCATTTTCCTCAAAAGTATTGCCACCTCCATTACGCTTAGTGCTGGTGGTATTGCTGGCATCTTTGCTCCTTCCCTATTCATAGGCAGCGCCATTGGCATTTCTTTTGCCAAGCTATTTAACCACTGGGGCATCAAGCTGTCGGAAAGCAACTTTACCCTGGTAGGCATGGGTGGGTTGATGGCTGGTGTGCTGCATGCCCCCCTTACCGCCATTTTCCTTATTGCAGAAATTACCGGAGGATACGAGCTCTTTATTCCACTCATGATTGCTGCCGCCATTTCGTATACCACGGTAAAGCTGTTTGTACCCTATTCGGTATACACCCGTCAGTTAGCGCAACGGGGCGAGTTGATTACCCACGACAAAGACAAGGCGGTGCTCACGCTTATGAAACTGGAAAGTGAAATTGAAAAAGATTTTCAAACCATTGTGCCTACCGCCACACTTGGTGAGTTGGTAAAGGTCATCGCCAGCTCTAATCGCAACATTTTTCCTGTGGTGGATGAGCACAACAACTTTTTGGGCATGGTACAGCTCGATGATGTACGCCACATCATTTTCAATCGGTTGATGTACAACAAAACCCTGGTGGAGGAATTGATGGTGGAAGCACCCGACCTCATTTCGCTGAACGAAAACATGGACAGCGTGATGGAACGGTTTGAAAAAACCGGTGCCTGGAACCTACCCGTGGTGAACCACGGAAAATATGTAGGTTTTGTTTCTCGCTCGAAACTGTTTACCGCTTATCGCGAGCAACTGGTAGAGTTTACGGGTGAAATTACCTGACTAAAAATAGTATCGGGCCGATAATGCCCCTGAATCGCCCCAAAATCCGGGCCTACCAATGAGGTTAATCATGGGCTTCCAGTCCAACGAAAAGTTAATGGGAATTTCCTCAATGTTGTATTCAATGCCAATGATGCCATCTATCCCCAGGCCTGTAGAATGCACTGTGCCCCAACCTTCAGGGTAGGCATAGCGCGAATTATAAAACCCAATGTGTGCTCCTGCACCGTAATACCAATTTAACCGGGGCACATCAAAGGCAGCATACTTATGCACTTCATACAATCCTGTTACATGAAACCCACTCCAGCGGGTGGCCAAAATGCCCTCAATGGCTACATCTTCTTTCACAAAATGTTTAACGGTAAGGCCGGTATAAAACCCTCCTCGAAAACCGAGGGCGGTGGTATACTCTTGCGCAACAATGGTGGTAGCAAAGCAGCAAAACGCGATGAAAAGGACGCTTAATTTTTTCATAGTCTTGCAGGTTTATGGTTTGTATAAAGACAAACGAAAATGAAAAGGTTGCATTGTGTTGACCACAAATAAATAAGAAAACCCTGCTGAACATGAATCAGCAGGGTTTATTTTATTCACAATATCGCGTTCATTAAAGGGTGCCGCGTGCTTCTTGCTCGCGCTCAATCGATTCAAATAGTGCCTGAAAGTTGCCCTTTCCGAACGATTGCGCTCCTTTACGCTGAATGATTTCGAAAAACATGGTGGGTCGATCCAATACCGGTTTGGTAAAGAGTTGCAATAAATACCCTTCATCATCGCGGTCGATCAAGATGCCCAATTCTCGCAATGGCTCCAGGTCTTCATCAATCTCTCCTACACGATCCAATACGGTATCGTAATAGTTATCTGGAACATACAAAAACTCTACCCCACGTGCCTTCAACTCGCCTACTGTTTCAATGATGTTGTCGGTAGCTACAGCAATGTGCTGTACTCCTGCACCGTTGTAAAAATCGATGTATTCTTCAATTTGCGATTTCTTTCGCCCTTCGGCCGGCTCGTTGATGGGGAACTTAATCCTACCATTTCCGTTGCTCATTACCTTACTCATCAACGCGGTATACTCGGTAGAAATGTCTTTATCATCAAACGAAATTAATTGTGCAAACCCCATTACTTTGGCATAAAACTCGCACCATTTATTCATTTCGTTCCACCCTACGTTGCCTACCATGTGGTCGATGTATTTCAGTCCAACAGACTTAGGGCGATAATCGGTTTCCCATGTTCTGTAGCCCGGTAAGAAGGGGCCGTTGTATGCTTTACGCTCAATAAAAAGGTGTACCGTTTCGCCATAGGTATGGATGCCAGAAGTGACCACACGGCCATTGCCGTCTTCGGTAACTTCGGGCTCCATGAAAGATACTGCCCCTCTCCTGGTGGTTTCTTCCCACGATTTAGTGGCATCATCTACCCAAAGGGCTACTACCTTTACTCCATCGCCATGCTTGTTGATGTGCTCATTGATAGGGCCATCTTGCTCTAGTGGCGAGGTGAGTACCAATCGAATTTTATCTTGTTGTAATACATACGATACCCTGTCTTTCACACCAGTTTCTAACCCGGCATAAGCCAATGGTTGAAATCCCCAGGCCGACTGGTAATAATGGGCTGCTTGTTTGGCATTGCCCACATACAATTCTACATAATCGGTGCCCAACAACGGCAAAAAGTCTTCTGCCTCGGGTACCACTTTTTCCAATTGTAACGATGTTGTATCTGTATTCATGATCTTATGATTTAATGCGTTCAATGTTTAATTATTCCACCCAGGATTTCCAATATTTACCATCGTCAATCTTGAGTGCTTCCTCTGTTACTTTTAATGGCTTGAAGGTATCTACCATCACAGCCAATTCATCGGTTTTTACCTTTCCAATGCTGCGTTCCATAGCTCCGGGATGCGGTCCGTGTGGGATGCCGGCTGGATGCAAAGAGATGTGGCCAGGGCCAATGTCGTTGCGGCTCATAAAGTCGCCATCCACATAATACAACACTTCATCGCTATCGATGTTGCTGTGGTTGTAAGGCGCTGGAACAGCTTTAGGATGATAATCGTAGAGCCTTGGGCAGAACGAGCACACCACAAAGGCTGCCGTTTCAAACGTTTGATGTACTGGAGGTGGTTGATGCACCCTACCAGTAATGGGCTCAAAATCGTGAATTGAAAATGCGTAAGGGTAGTTATACCCATCCCAACCTACCACGTCGAAAGGATGTGTGGCATAGATGTATTGGTGCATCATGCCTTCTTTTTTAATCTTTACCAAAAATTCCCCTTGCTCATCATACGTTTCCAATTCCTCTGGCTGACGGATGTCGCGCTCGCAAAAAGGAGAGTGCTCCAACATTTGCCCAAACCAGTTGCGGTAACGCTTGGGCGTATACATGGGGTGAAACGACTCTACTATAAACAAACGATTGTCTTCCCCATCGAAGTCCATTTTGTAAATCATTCCACGAGGAATCAGCAAATAGTCGCCTTCCTTAAAGGAGATGTTTCCTACAAAGGTGCGCAGCTTTCCTGTTCCTTTATGCACAAATACCATTTCGTCGGCATCGGCATTTTTATAAAAATAATCGTTGGTAGATTGCTGCGGAGCTGCCAATACGATGTGTGCATCGTTGTTCACCAAAATAGGTGTTCGGCTTTCCAAATAATCGGCCGTTGGTGGCACTTTAAACCCATGTAACCGCAGCGACTTCATGTTTTTCTCCACAGCTACTTTGGGAGCTACCGAATACGACTCCAGTATTTCTTTTACTTGGGTGGGGCGGTGCACATGATAGAGCAACGACGACATCCCATCAAAACCAATGGTGCCAAACAATTGCTCGTAATAATAGGCTCCCTCCTCCGACTGAAAAACAGTATGTCGTTTAGGGGGTAACTTCCCCAGCTTATGATAAAAAGGCATAGTAGTATTGTTTAAATAATACTTGAATGAACTAAAACTAATGAAATAATAGGAGAGTAATACCGAAGAAAGTAATTATTCAGGATTTCTTTTCAGTTCATCCCGCTTTCTTCTATTGACCAGGTATGTTTGGAAATATGGTTGCATGACCTGTTGATCTTCTGCCACAAAGATAGATAAAGATCAGTAATATAAAAACAACATTCATTGGATTTTCGGCTGCTGCAATTGAGGAAATTTGGTATTTTTGTTTGCACGGAACAAATCTGAAGGGAACATGGCAAACGACACAATTTTGGTGATTGGAGCTTCAGGGCAAATTGGCACTGAGCTAGTGATGGAATTGAGAAATAAATTCGGCCACAACAATGTGGTAGCTTCCGATGTAAAAGAGCCCCAGGCCGAAGTAAAAGAATCCGGCCCCTTTGAACCGTTGAACATTTTAGACAAAGAGCAACTCTTTACAGTCATTAAAAAACACCAGGTTCAACAAGTTTATTTGTTAGCAGCGTTATTATCGGCTACTGCCGAGCAAAAGCCTATGCTGGGATGGGAATTGAACATGGATGGGCTATTCAATGTATTGGAGTTGGCCCGTGAGGGGCACATCGCCAAGGTGTTTTGGCCCAGTTCCATTGCTATTTTTGGCCCCACCACTCCTCGAGTAAACACCCCACAATATACCATTGCCGAGCCCACTACGGTGTATGGCATCAGTAAGTTGGCTGGTGAGCGATGGTGTGAGTACTACTACAATAAATATGGTGTTGATGTAAGAGGGGTACGCTACCCAGGGTTGATCAGCTATAAATCGCCTCCAGGTGGCGGCACTACCGATTATGCCATTGATATTTTTTATGGCGCATTGGAAAACAACCGCTACACCTGTTTTTTAAGTGAGGAAGCCACCTTACCCATGATGTATATGCCCGACGCCCTTGATGCTACCATTAACATTATGGAAGCTCCGGCAAGTCACATTGAAATTCGATCGAGCTACAACATTTCTGGGGTCAGTTTCTCCCCCCGTGAAATTGCGGCAGAAATTGCAAAACACCAACCTGGGTTTAGCGTGAATTACGCCCCCGACTACCGCAACGAAATTGCACAAACCTGGCCGCAAAGCATCGACGACACTTACGCCAGAAAGCACTGGGGGTGGGCGCCACAGTTTGACCTCGAAGCCATGACACATGAAATGTTAAAAAATTTGGCTGAAAAAACGCAAGCCATCTAAGCCTTTGCTCGCAGCATTTTGCTTTTTTCATTTTTTTTACGAACTTATACGGTAACACCAATTATTACTATTATGAACGCCTTTACCCCTATAAAATGGTGGTTATGCATGGGCATCTTGTTCATGGCAGTTTCCATCGTTCAAGCCAACGAACCAGTCGTTTGTACCTGTAGTAAAGACACCATCAACCTCATCGACCGCAATGGTAAACGCCAGGGGCACTGGAAAATTACCGGACGCATGGTCAACCATGCTGCATTCAAGAGAAGTCAAGCCAAAGGCCTTGCAGCACCAACTACCGATTACCCCAACAACGTGTTGGTAGAAGAAGGCTGTTACCAGGACCAACGCAAAAACGGAGTGTGGAAAAGGTATTACCCCAATGGCCACTTGCAACGCGAGGTAACTTACCGCAACAATCGACCCTTTGGTAAGTACAGCACCTATTATGAAAACGGACAGCTAAAAGAACAAGGCACCTGGAAGGGGCATGGCAATGTGGGAAGTTTAAAACAGTGGCATGAAAATGGGCAATTGGCCAAAGACTTCCATTTTAATGCCTACGGAAAAAGAGAAGGCCCACAAAAGTATTACAATAAAAAGGGTCGGTTAATGATGGAAGTACATGCTGAAAACGGAACAACAATTCATTCGCAACGTTGGTAAGCCCATGTAGGGCCTTCAATCCAGATACATTTCCTTTTTAGGAGTTTACTTCCTGTTCATCAAATCAACACTTTGCTTTCTCCCTTAAATTCAGCGTGTTACTCTTGAAATCCTAAAAATTTTATGGGATAAAATGCAACCTATTGCGCACGAGCAACGTATAGGGTATAGTAATTATTGTAAAAATCTCTACCAAGTATATCGAAGAAATCCATATATTAATCGCCTGTTAGCTTCACGTTAGGCGAAAATAAAGGGAATACAAGCATTAAATTGCTTACTTTTAATTTACTACTCAATCTGTGCAAAAGGCTATGAAAAAGTTGACCCTGGTATTGATGCTGCTGTTTTCAGCCAGTTTCTTCCATACAGCTGTGGCTGGATCACAATCTGTGGAGGTCAATGAAAATGATACCATTAATGTTACTGATGCCAACGGTTTAAAACAAGGGTATTGGAAGATTTTTGGTCGCATGAAAAATCTCCCCGGTTATAAAGCCGACCAGCTGATCGAAGAAGGCAATTACAAAAACAGTCGCAAAACAGGTCTTTGGAAAAAATATTTCCCCAGCGAAAAGCTCCAAAGTGAAATTACCTACAGCAACAACCGTCCTTCAGGCCCCTACACCATCTATTACGAAAATGGTCAAGTTGAAGAACAAGGCAACTGGAAAAGTCGTCGTAACACTGGCGATTTTAAGCGTTGGCATAAAAACGGCAACGTGGCCCAGGAGTTTAAGTTCAACGAAACCGGTAAAAGAGATGGCGTACAAAAGTATTACCACGAAAATGGCCAGATAGAACTGGAAGTTTCGGTGAAGAACGGGAAAGAAAATGGTGACATGAAACGTTGGTATGCCAACGGAGACCTGAAAGAAGAAAAAACATTTAACGACGGTGTAGTAGATGCCGGCTCCGTGAAAACGTACGAGCCTAAAAATGCTATTGTTGCCGTAAATGAAGGCAATGATGTGCCCGATAAGGCAGCCCCTGAGGTTGGAGAAGACAAGCCCAACCCTGCTCAAAAAGTAGGCGTTGTGTGGGAAGGCCGCCATACCCTCTACAACAAAAACAAGCAGATTACCAAAGACGGTATCTTTAAGCGTGGTAAGTTGTGGAAAGGTAAATGGCACAAATACGATGAAAATGGCATCAAGGTGTCTATCGAAATGTTCGAGAACGGACGTTACATCGGTAATGCTCCGTTAGAAGAAGAGTAGTCTCTCAACAAGATCTTATATTTATCGCCTCCTTAATGGTAAAATTAGGGAGGCGTTTTTTTGTTCATTTCCCTCTACCAGCCCTTCCTTAAAACAAATTTTCTTTGTTCCTTTGCTTACATGGAAGTGCTTCATATTTACAACAACGTAACGCGACAGAAAGAGGAGTTTAAACCCATCAACCCGCCATTTGTGGGCATGTATGTGTGTGGGCCTACCGTGTACAACAATGTGCACCTGGGCAATGTGCGCACCTTCATCGGTTTCGATGTGGTTTACCGTTACCTTACCTACCTGGGATATAAAGTACGCTATGTGCGCAACATTACTGATGTAGGGCATTTGGTAGGCGATGTAGATGAAGGGGAAGACAAGATTGCCAAACGTGCCAAGCTTGAAAACCTCGATCCCATGGAAATTGTACAAGAGGTTACCATCGATTTTCATGAGGTGATGGGCCTGTTCAATGCACTTCCTCCCAACATAGAGCCTACTGCCACTGGCCATATTATGGAGCAAATTGAAACGGTGCAAGCCATTATCGATAACGGTTATGGGTATGAACGCAATGGCTCTGTGTATTTCGACATCGAAAAATTTGTCGCCGACGGCAACGACTACGGAAAATTGTCGGGAAGAAAGATCGAAGACCTCCTTTCGCAACAAGAGCGCGTATCGCAAGGACAGGCTTCGAGCAATGAGCGCAACCTGGAAGGGCAGCAGGAAAAGAAAAGTCAGCTCGACTTTGCCTTGTGGAAAAAAGCAGACAAAGGCCATATTATGCGGTGGCGTTCTCCGTGGGGAGAAGGTTTTCCTGGATGGCACCTCGAATGCTCGGTGATGAGCACCAAATACCTGGGCGAAACCTTCGACATTCACGGTGGAGGAATGGACCTGAAGTTCCCTCACCACGATTGCGAGATTGCTCAAAACATTGCCAGCACCACAAAAGATCCTGCCAACTACTGGATGCATGGCAACATGCTTACTGTAAACGGCACAAAAATGAGCAAGTCGTTGGGCAATGCTTTTACACCTCGTCAGTTGATGAATGGTAACCACGAATTGCTCGACCAGGGATACAGCGCCATGACTGCCCGCTTTTTTATGTTGCAAACCCACTACTCCAGCACCCTCGATTTTTCGAACGATGCGTTGAAAGCTGCTGAAAAAGGATTTAAACGACTGCAACAAGGCATTAAAACCTTAAGCCAACTTACCCCTACTGGCGACGCTGGCTTGAATACCGCCGAACTGGAAGCCCAATGCAGGGCTGCCATGAACGACGATTTCAATACCCCTATATTAATCAGTCATTTGTTTGATGGCATCCGGTACATCAACTCGGTAAAAGATGGCAAAGCCACCATTGATCAGGCCAGCATCGATCATTTAAAAGCATTGTACAACAGCTTTGTGTTTGATGTGTTGGGATTAAAAGCAGAAGAGCAGCAGCAAGACGATGGCCTGGTAGATGGGTTGATGAATACCATCATTGCATTGCGCCAGGAAGCACGCAGCAATAAAGATTGGGCCACTTCCGATAAAATCAGGGATCATTTGGCGCAAATCAACATCAGCATTAAAGACACCAAAGAAGGAGCCACCTGGAGCCATGAAGAGTAAGCTATTGGTGGTACTGTTGGCCCTGGCCATTGTTGGGTGTACGGAAGACCCTCCTCCTCCCCCTTCTGCCCCAACGCCTGCTCCCGAACCAGTACCAAATTCATACTTTGAAGCCATCACCACTTTCAATGCCGACTCAGCCTACCGTTTTGTGCAAGAACAAGTTGATTTTGGACCGCGGGTGCCCAATACCGCCACCCACCTGGCCTGTGCCGAGTACTTAAAAAACAAGCTCATCCAATACGGGTTTGAAGTGCAAGTACAAAAGGCAGTGGTTACCGCCTACAACGGCACCACCCTTAACATTCAAAACATCATTGGGCAAATTAACCCTGAAAACAGCAACCGCATTTTGCTGTTTGCTCATTGGGACACGCGCCCCTATGCCGATAAAGACACCCAAAACAAATCGCAACCCATTGATGGTGCCAACGATGGTGCCAGTGGTGTGGGCGTATTGTTAGAAATAGCCCGACAACTTTCGTTAGACACCAACCAACTGGCCCATGGCATCGATATTATTTTCTTTGATGGTGAAGACTACGGGCAACCCGAAAACAGCATGGTTCAAGAGCAGTACCATACGTATTGCCTCGGGTCGCAATACTGGGCCAACAACAAAATGCCAGCCAACTACACCGCCAAGTTTGGCATCTTGCTCGACATGGTAGGAGGCCCCAATGCGCTGTTTACCAAAGAAGCCATTTCGATGACCTATGCCGAACCGGTGATGAATAAAACATGGAGCATCGCACAACAGCTCGAGTATGGCAATTACTTCTCCAATCAACGCACTCAATTTCTTGGTGCCGACGATCATTTGTACGTCAATGAATTGGCCAACATCCCCAGCATCGACATCATTCAATACAACCCGGCTACCGGTGGCTTTGCCGATTACCACCACACCCATGCCGACAACATGGAAACCATTGATAAATCTACGTTAAATGCTGTAGGTCACACTGTATTGGAAACAATTTATCGAGCAAAGTAGCATTTGTTTTTTTATCTTCGGAGGACGCATTTAAAACATCCTTCGAACTATGGCCGACGATACCAAAAAACTATTTTTACTCGACGCTTTCGCACTCATTTATCGCGCACACTTTGCTTTTATTCGCAACCCACGCATCAACTCCAAAGGGCTGGACACTTCGGCCATTTTTGGATTTACCAACACCTTGTTTCGAGAGGTGCTGAAAAAGCAAAGCCCCAGCCATATTGCTGTGGTATTTGATGCCCCGGTAGCTACCAATCGCGAGTTAGAATACTCGGCCTATAAAGCCAACAGGGAAGAAATGCCCGAAGCCATTCGAACGGCCATTCCCTACATCAAAAACATTATCAAGGCGTGCAATATCCCCATTTTAATGGCCAACGGATATGAGGCCGACGACATCATTGGCACCCTTGCTAAACGTGCCGAGCAGGAAGGATTTACCACCTACATGATGACCCCCGATAAAGATTTTGGCCAATTGGTATCGGAAAACATCTTTATGTACAAGCCCGGCCGTGGCGGCAAACCTGCAGAAGTTTGGGGCATTCCCGAGGTATGCGAAAAATTTGAAGTAGAAGATCCGCTCCAGGTCATCGACATCTTAGGGCTTATGGGCGATGCCGTAGACAACATTCCCGGCATTCCCGGCATAGGTGAAAAAACCGCGAAGAAACTCATTGGCCTCTATGGCAGTGTGGAAGGACTGTTGGAACACACCGAAGAGTTGAAGGGCAAGCAAAAAGAAAACGTCATCAACTTTGCCGAGCAAGGGTTGCTCTCTAAAAAACTAGCCACCATTGTATTGGATGCACCAGTAGAATTTGATCCTGAAGCACTGAAATACGAAGAACCCAATACCGAGCAGCTGAAAGAAATTTTTGGCGAGCTGGAATTTCGCACGCTGGCCAAACAACTGCTAGGCGAAGAAATTGCCGTGCCCGTTCAGCCCGGGGGGCAGATGGATCTTTTTGGCAATGCTGCCGAAACAAGCGAAGCCGAAGAAGAAGCACCACCTACTGAGCTAAAAACCATTGAAAATACCGACCACCAGTACCACCTGGTAGATACCGCTGAAAAACGCGCTGAACTCATCGCCCTGCTCGAAAAACAATCGTCGTTTTGCTTCGACACCGAAACCACAGGCCTCGACCCTCAAACGGCCGACATTGTAGGGCTTTCGTTTGCCATCAAACCGCACGAAGCATACTACGTACCCACTCCCCTTAATTTCGATACCGCCAAAACCATTGTGCAAGAATTTAAAGGCGTTTTCGAAAGCGATGCCATCGAAAAGGTAGCCCAAAACATCAAGTACGACCTGTCGATACTCATGCGCTACGATGTAACGGTAAACGGCCCCATGTTCGACACCATGATTGCCCATTACCTCATCCAGCCCGACATGAAGCACAACATGGACATCCTGGCAGAAACCTACCTGGGCTACAAGCCCATCTCTATTGAAACCATTATTGGGAAAAAGGGCAAAAACCAACTCAGCATGGCCGAGGTGGCACCAGATGCCATTACCGACTACGCTGCCGAAGATGCCGACATTACCTTACAGCTCAAGCATTTCTTTGAACCCAAAATTAAAGGCACCCATGTAGAAACACTGATGAACGACATTGAGTTACCACTCGTCAAAGTATTGGCAGCCATGGAGTCGGAAGGCATCAACCTCGATGTGCAAACCCTCAAAGACTATTCGGTAGAACTGGAGCAAGACATCAACACCTTGCACAAAGAAATATTGGAAATGGCGGGCACCGAATTCAATGTAGATTCGCCCAAGCAATTGGGGCAAGTGCTGTTTGAGGTCATGAAAATTGACGAAAAGGCCAAAAAAACCAAAACGGGGCAATACTCTACCAGCGAAGATGTGTTGTCGAAACTGGAGCATAAGCATGAAATCATCCCCAAGATTTTAGACTACCGTCAGCTTAAAAAGCTAAAATCAACCTATGTAGATACCCTTCCAGAAATGGTACACCCTGTTTCCGGGCATATCCATACCAGCTACATGCAAACAGTAGCTGCCACCGGCCGGTTGAGTTCCAACCACCCCAACTTGCAAAACATTCCCATTAAAACCGCCAAAGGACGGGAAGTTCGACGGGCATTTATTCCTCGCAACAACGATTACACCTTGCTGGCAGCCGACTACTCGCAAATTGAATTGCGCATTATTGCTGCCATGAGCGGCGACAAAGACATGCAAGAAGCCTTCATCAACGGCACCGACATTCATTCCGTTACCGCTTCAAAAGTATTTAAAGTAGGGTTAGACGAAGTTACCCGCGAAATGCGTGGGCAATCGAAAATGGTCAACTTTGGCATCATCTATGGCATCTCCGCTTTTGGACTGTCGCAACGCCTTAATATTCCGCGCAAAGAAGCCAAAGCCATCATCGACAATTACTTTGAAGAATACCCCAAGGTGCGCGAATACATGAACAACAGCGTTGACTTTGCCAAGGAACACGGCTACGTAGAAACCATTATGAAACGTCGTCGCAACCTCAAAGACATCAACTCTAACAATGCGGTGGTGCGCGGTTATGCCGAGCGCAACGCCATCAATGCCCCCATACAAGGTTCGGCAGCCGACATCATTAAAATTGCCATGATTAACATTCACAACAAGCTGCAAGAAGGCCATTACAAGAGCAAAATGCTATTGCAGGTACACGATGAATTGGTGTTTGATGTACACCAATCGGAAGTAGATGCCATTAAAGCACTGGTGAAAGAAGGCATGGAAAATGCGGTGGAATTGAGTGTTCCCCTTACCGTGGAGATGGAAACGGCCAACAACTGGCTGGATGCGCATTAGGGAATGTGTAGAACGTGTATAGGTGTAAATAAAGTGATGTGGAGGAGTGGGAGTGAAGAGTGAGGGGGTGTGAAGGGTACAAGAATATAGACATTAGTGTACGTCATTGCCCGCCTGACGTCGGGCAGGCGAGAAGTTTCGCTATAAGCGAGGCGACGAAGCAAGCTCCCGATATACCTTTACTATTAATAGTAAGACGTGTTAGTGGACTCCTGCCTGCGCAGGAGTGTGGGTGTTAAAGGGGCGTGGAAGCAATAGTATCCCTGCCAGTGTCTGAGTGATTTACTTGACGTAGGAAAGTAAATTGTATCGAAGACCGGCAGGAGTATGGGTGTTAAAGGGCGTGGAAGCAATAGTATCCCTGCCAGTGTCTGAGTGATTTACTTGACGTAGGAAAGTAAATTGTATCGAAGACCGGCAGGAGTATGGGTGTTAAAGGGCGTGGAAGCAATAGTATCCCTGCCAGTGTCTGAGTGATTTACTTGACGTAGGAAAGTAAATTGTATCGAAGACCGGCAGGAGTGTGGGTGTTAAGGGGGCGTGGAAGCAATAGTATCCCTGCCAGTGTCTGAGTGATTTACTTGACGTAGGAAAGTAAATTGTATCGAAGACCGGCAGGAGTGTGGGTGTTAAGGGGGTGTGGAAGCGAGGCGATAGTGCATCGAATAGGGATTGGTCCCGTGCTCCGCTATTATTCCGCTTGAGGCGGAGATAGCCGCTGCGCCCGGGGCTATCTTGAGTTGTTCGAAGGCCTCCGATTAGAGGGTGTTAACAGGAGAAGGTTTAAAGAGGCTGGGTTACTTTTAGAGCGAAGGCAGCATTAAGTAATGGCCAACAATTAACGGCTACCCGTATTAATTCCTATATTTGATACAAACAACCATACTTATGCTACCAAAAAGAATCCTACAAATTTCTGCCCTATCTGGCCTTATGCTGCTGGCTGCATGCGGAGGCGAAGAAGGCGAAGATGTAATTGTGGAAACCGACACCATGGCGGTTGCCAACGATTCTACCAATTATAAGATTGAAAAGGCAAAGAATATTTTTTACGCCATTCCTTCTCCATTCGAAACAGCATTGCTACTGAAAAGAGCTGGAGCCGAATACAATGCCGACCATTTAAACCCCATACAAAACGCTGACAATTATACCAGCAATAAGGCCAAAGCCATTAACCTTGGCATCTACAGTGCCGACTTAAGCTATAACAGCATTCACGATCAAACGCAAGAATCGATGTTTTACATGGCTGCCGCTAAAAAACTGGCCGATGGGTTAGGCGTAGCTGCTGCCTTCGACAACAATACCATGGAGCGGGTGGAGAGCAACATCGAAAACCGCGACTCGTTGATGGGCATCATTGCCGAAAGCTACTGGACGCTTGATGCATACTTAAAAGAAAACGACCGTCAGCACCTCTCGGCACTCATCTTTGCCGGGGGTTGGATTGAAGGCCTTTACCTCGCTACTCGCGTGGTAGATGGCGAAAACCCCAACGAAGCCATTACGCAGCGCATTGCCGAGCAAAAATCGTCGCTTGGCAACCTTATTGCACTGGTAGAAAGCTATGGCCCTCATGAAATGTTGGACGAAACCCGTACCGACCTCGATGCTTTACAAGCATTGTATGCCGATGTAAACGTAACCACTAAAAAAGCAGAAAGCAGTACCGACGCTGAAAGCGGAATTACCACCATTGGTGGCGAAACCACTGTTGAAATTAGCAACGAGCAGTTGATGGCCATCGCCAATAAGGTAGCCGAAATTCGCGACAAGTACATTCAATAACCATTCGCCATGCACCTCAAAACCTTTGCCATAGCCTGTGGCCTGCTGTTATTGGCCACCACCCTGCACGCACAATGCCGTGGGTTTACCCGAAAAAAATGTGCCCCCACATTAGAAAGCTATACGTTTAACGGACAGTTAAACAGTGCCGTACTTGCTGCCGGAGAAACCGCTGAACTCACCCTCGACTTCAACTCAGGAATAGACTACCGCCTCCTGGTATGCAGCCACCCGGTGTTGGGTGATGTTGCCTTTAAAGTATTAGACACTGACAATACCGAAATCTACGATAGTGCCAACTCCGACCACGACTACTTCGACTTTAACGTAGCAGGTAGCCGGCAATTGATTGTACAAATAGCGGTGCCCCCATCGGAAAGCAATACCGATTTGGTACACGAAGGATGCGTATCGATAGTGCTCGGGTTTAAAGAGCCATAACATGAAAAACCCTAACCACTGGACCAAAGAAGACCTGCACCAACACTTACAACATGCCGTAGACTTAGAATTTTGGACCATTCCACTTTACCTCACAGCAGCCTATTCTGTGCAGGGGTTGAAACAACTGGAACCCAAAAACTACCCCAAGGCTGCCAAGCTTGTATTATCGGTTGTTATTCAAGAAATGTTGCACCTCGAAATAGCGTGCAACCTTTGCAATGCGCTGGGCTATTCGCCTCAATTTAATGCCCCAAAGTACGAAGGTGCTATTCCATTCATTCACCCCAAAAAAGAAAGTGTTCCTGCCCATTTGCAGGGGTTTACAGTGGCACTGGGGCCATTGGATGAAAACCGGTTGAAGCTTTTTTGTGCCATTGAGCTGCCTGAAGCACCCACCACCATTCATTGGGAAAACCAGCAATCGTACCACAGCATTGGCGAACTGTATACCGCATTGCGCGAAGGCATTACCCACCTATGGGATACCTGTTATGTAGGCGATGCTGCCAATACCAAACAAAAAGGGGTGTTTAGCGAATACGCCAGCAAAGGCAACCATCATGGCTTTAGCCAAACGGTAAACTCGCTAGCAACCGCCCTCAATGCCATCGAGGCCATTGTAGAGCAAGGCGAAGGCGCCAATGCCGCTACTGTATCGCCCGAATTTCGTCCGCCTGCCGAAGGAACCAAATTCGATACCGGCTGGTACGAAGGAGAGCTGAGCCACTATCAAAAATTCAGCATCTTGCTGCACCACCAACAGCACCTGCCCGAAGTGTATCCCGTTATTGAGCACAACAATAGCACCGCAGCACAAGCCGCATTGCAGCAAAGCTATGCTTCCTTGCTCAACGATTTAACCGCCAGTTTCAATGCCGATGGCCCTAAAATGAGCGATGGTTTTTGGAACCACATGTTTGGGTTGGGCAATGCCATCATTGCCGTGTGGGAAGCAGGAGCATGTCCTAAGTTTTAACGCCTCTAATCCTGCTCCTACCCCTAAGGTTCGATAGCCATCCTTTTCCCTTCGCCACAAATGCCCTATAGCATCAAGCGAGGTACTCCATAGCATCGATGCCGATGCTTACCAGTATAGGGCGAATACCTATGGAGGTTGGAGCGAGTACCTTTTGAGCATTGTTGGCAATGCTCGCAGCACCGGCAGCGATGCCTACCAGCATTGAACGAGATGCTCATGAGCATTGAAGGCATACCCATAATGCTTCGAACGAGTACCTCGAAGCATCGAGCTCGATGCTTCATAGCATTGGCGCAGATGCTCTCAAGCATCGGAGCCAATGCTCGTGGGCATTGATGGAATAGCTCATGGGCATGGAGCGAAAACCTCAGCGCATCAACGGTGATGCCTGGAGGTGCAACGGTGATGCCCGGAGGTACAAAATCGAACCTCATAGGTCCCTCACATTATACGGCACGTATTTTCAGCCAACCCCTTTTAGCAAAAGGGAATAAAGGAAAGCGTTTTTTGCTTTTGAGTATCGTGAAATGGGTTATGTTATCCACGCTTCTATCTTGGCAATCAATTGCTCTTTCAATGATGCTGCCGAGTCATATTTAATATGTGGGAAGTGAGCCGTATCAAAGTGTCGATTTACAAAGTCTTTTTCATGACAAGTGTATATCACTTTTTTTCTACTCCCTAAAACGTAACCTGCCTCAAAGTATACGTTCCCTCGTTGACCTGTAAAGTCAGCAATACAAAATTTGCACTTCTTCATTAAAGCAATCATACCATCATTGATGGTTTGTTCGTTATCCATGTGTATCTTATCCATTCTTTTGGCTTCAAAACCTGTCGCATCGCATGCTGGCTTGATGGCTTCCTCATAGATCCACTCATCCTCTTCATGAAACGACATTGCCACAAAACAGATGATAGAATTGCTCCCTTCATCTTGAAGCTTCATTGCATGCTCTAACCCTTTTAATGTAATCTGATATTCTTGTTCGTCATTTCCATTAACAGCTATATTCTTAAGTAGCTTTGCCTTTTCCAAATAGTCCAGGTAAAAAACTAATTCCTGGTAATTCTTCAAATAAAATCTTCTTGCGCTGATATCATCTCCATCGATCATAATGCTTTCACCATCAAAACTACTCATGCTATATAGCTGAGAAATGATATAATCTGACTTTTCTTTTGGCGTTTTGGGGTAATCGATTTCAGCCAAAAGTTTTTTCAAATTAACGACATTGAATTGCTTAGCAGTTAAATCATGACCCCAATGAAATATGGGAAAATGATCATCGAGTATTTTTATCTTATCATTGAGTATTAACCCTCCAATAACATGAGCAAACTCATGAAAATATTTTTTTTGCTTTCGATAGCATGAGGGGCAAAGTCCAATGCCATGAATATTACCATCAACATGTATTTCATAATAGTGATGATTAGTATGTCTACTTGGGTTTTGTATTGGTAGTCCAGTAAAGATGCAATCTTCAAAATCTAACATATCACTTTTATTTCGTCACCTTTAATATACCCTATTTCCCACAACACAGCAATTAATCTTCTCCCCATTCCCAATCACCTTCCTTCCTTTTCCGTTACCAAAGAACAGAATACCTTAGCAAGCAACACTGTCTCATTCTATTGATAAAACTTGTGACCATGAAAACAATTGAACAAGCCATGGAAGGCTTTGTAGCGCATTGTCGCTACGAAAAAAACTTAAGCACCAAAACCATCGAAGCGTATGGCATCGACCTCCACCAGTTTCACCAATTTTTGTTGCAGCAACAGCACTCATTAACGCTGGTAGAAATAGATAAGCACATCCTTCGCAGTTATTTAAAAGAACTCTCTCGTTACAAGGCCAAAACCATTAAGCGCAAAGTGGCTACCCTTAAAGCGTTGTTTAATTTCCTTGAGTTTGAAGATGAAATTGCGGTAAATCCCTTTCGAAAAATGCGCATTCGCATTAAAGCACCAAAACGCCTGCCTGTTTGCTTAACCAACAACGAAGTGAAGCATATTTTTAAGGCGGCTTACGAGCTGCGGCACGAACTTGCACAGGCAGGAGGGTATGCCTATCGAGAAGCGGTACGCGATGTGGCGGTGTTGGAGCTGCTCTTTGCCACCGGCATGCGGGTATCGGAGTTGTGCCAGCTTACACCAACATGCATCGACTTAACGGCTGGAGTGGTACGCATTATTGGGAAAGGCAATAAAGAACGCTCCATTCAACTTTGCAACCGCGAAACCCTGGCTGCATTGAAGCACTACCAGCGCCTTTTCAACACCTCCATTGCACGCTGCGGTTATTTTTTCACCAACCGGTTGGGAGCACCGTTATCCGATCAATCGGTGCGGTTTATGGTAGGCAAGTATACCCGGCTGGCCCGCATCAAAAAACATGTTACTCCCCATACCTTTCGGCATACTTTTGCTACCCTGCTGTTGGAAGAAAATGTAGACATCAAATACATTCAAAGTTTTTTGGGCCACAGTTCTATTGTGACCACCCAAATTTATACCCGGGTGAATAAAACCCGCCAACGCCAAATATTATCGGCCAAACATCCCCGTAAAAAGTTCGAAGTGAGTGCGTTGCTTTAGTGGCTGGATGCAGGATAACTAAAGATTATTTGATGGATATAATTATTGCCACAGCCAACAATGTCTCTGAAAAGAATGGCAGTATTTACTATACAATAAGATCCATTTTAGCACAAGAGTTACAGGCCTCAAACATCATTGTATCAGTAAATGAACCGAATGATGAGGTAGTGGGATTTATTCAAAAACATTTTGGAAAGATGGTGCATGTAGTGGATTCAAGTGACCACCCAAAAAATATCTCGTATGCCCGAAACAATGGATTCAAGTATGGGGTTAACCGCATTGTTGTTTTCCTTGACGATGATGTTGTATTAGCGAGAAACGATTTTTTAAGCATGGTAAATCACAGGTTAAAGTACGAAGGCTTTTATTGTGGTGCACACCGTTATTGGGTCAACCCTGGTTGGCATAACTACCTGGATCATTCATACTCCATAAATCATTTGCGACACATTTTGAAATCAAAAGCCTTTCTGCCAAAATCTATTGATAGGGCAACAGGAAGTCAAGGGTTTCACAATTATTCTTTCATCGGTCATTGTGGTGCTATACAACGCCAGGTATTTGAGGAGGTAGGAATGTTTGACGAGGCCTATCAAGGCTGGTCTTTTCAAGATACAGATTTGATGATGCGACTTTGCTACGAAGGCTATAGCTATGAATTAATGGCACAGGATGATATTTCTTTGTATCATCTAAGCCACCCTGTGGATAAGTCAAAAAACCGTGCGATTAATGCAGAGCGACTGAAGGACAAAGCAACCAGCCTGGGAATAGACTTCCACTTGAATCATTTTTTTGGGCTTTATAATGACGATACTTACGACATCATTTCTCACCATTAGCAAGCTCGTCAAGCCATTTGTAATATGCCCCCTCGTCATCCAATTCTTTTAGGGATGAAAGTGCAATGTGTTTCAGCGAGGCAGAAACTGCTTTATCCCCCCATTTTTCGGTATTGTTTTTCATCCAATTGTAGATAACTTCTGCCGCTTCCTTTGCTTGCATTTTAGTTAAAGCTGTGATGCAGCTTCTTGCTACGTGTGCATTTTCTTCATGCTTCAAGGTTTCTATCAACTTAGGAATCGCTTCACGCAGATTCTTCTGTCCACTGATATCAGCAGCCGTTTCCCGAACATATAATACCGAACTCTTAAGCATTGTTAAAAGGGTAGCATTGATGTCAGAGTCATCACTGTTCAAGAAGAAAACATCGATTTTCGATCGAACAATATCAATGCGCCCCATGCGATAATTATGCAAGTATTGCACCAGCCAATTGATAGCGTTTTCTTTTAGTACTTCCTTTTTAATCAGGCCAAAACAGAAATCGGCAACAAAGCTGAATGTTTCGAGGTCATCAACATGAATTAAATCTTGCCTTGACCTTACCAATAAATCTTTAGCAAGCCCCGAGTATTCGGTTAGAATCAAATCCGATAAGAAAACATTCAGCTTTAATATTTGAGCAGGCTTTTTTATTTTTCCTGCCTGAAGTTCTTCTAATTGTTGCAAATAGTTAAGCAAACCTTCTATTTCGATTTTGTCTTGATCATTTGGTTCGAACCTAGAATTAAGAATTTGATAGACGACCTCCGTTTTCTTTTCTGAAAGCATTTCCGCTTTTTCAATAAACAATTCGATGAGTTCACCACCAACACCCTGGCTTCTAAAAAAATTCTTAAAATAAACCCTCCTTCTACTGGCCTTTCGGCTATGCTGTAGCCTTTTCTTAAGCTCTGTTCTAAACTCTACCATGTTCCTTGTGTCATAAATTAATATAGACCAGTGTTTGATGTCAAAAGGAACATCTTCAATGCTTTGTGTAATTAAAATGATAGAATCCCGCTCGCGGAGAGAGTGGGCAATGCCTATTTCGTAATATACATTTGGGTTTTTCTCGGTTAAATCGGCAATTATTATTTCAGTGGTGGTCAGTTCGTTTAATATCTTTTCAATGATTGGGCCACTTGCAAAAACATCGTCAGCCCTGCTACACACAATATCTTCATCTATACACGCCCTCTTGATAGCCGCATACACAGGGTCGAATGCTTCTTCGAAGGGCATTACAACAAATGCACTATTTTGTTTTACTTCAACGTTTACACATGAAAAATCCTTGGGATAGATCATAATCTTTAGTTATCCTTCATTCAATCAACAGTACTAACACCGCTCCTCTAAAAATAGAAAATATTCTTCAACAAACCGTATTTACAAGGTGTAATCCGCACACTCCTAAAAATTCATTAACTTGCTATCAATGCGTCTTGCGCTCTTCATACCACTAATTGTTGGCAGCATTGCCGCCAGAAGTCAAAGCAGCTCCATCATTGGTAAATTTACTTTACACCAACAGCCATGATCCTCATTACCTGCATCCTATCTTGCCTCCTGCTCAGCACACCAAAAAAAGATCCCATTTGCGACACCTGGACCGATACAAAGGAAAACTCAATGGTTGAAGGGCACAATCAATGGACATTTGCAAAAGACCGTACCTTTTACATCAGCAACACCGAAAACCCGAAAGTAAAAGTCATTACTGGCACCTGGGAAGGACAAGACAGCCTGTACACTGCCTACCCCACCTGGTCGATTAGTGGTGGAGCAAAGCAACACCCGCAACAACAACTAATTCGTTTATTAAAAACCGGTGAATTAAGCATTACCTTCACCTACCAAAGCGAGCACCACCCCAACCGCACGGCCAACTTTTTGTTAACACGACAACCATGAACACCGCCAAACAACTCCTCTCCCTGCTTGTTATCGCCATCTTCTTTACCATGGCCGTTGCCACTGGCCCCAGCGATGCTTTTGTGCAATCGCAAATCGACAGCATTGAAGACTCTACCGAACGAGCACAGGCACAAGAGGTAGAATGGTTTTACCAGGAACACGGCCGCTACCCTACCGATGAAGAAAAAGCAGCACTGCTTGGTGAACCAGAACCAACCACCGAACCGGCCGACACCACCGACCAAGAGTAGCCTCGGCAAGCATAATACCCACACCCCACTCCTGCGAAGGCACTCCGATAACCATAGAGGCAGTAATATATCACATCTCTCGCGTTAGGGGTTGTAGCGGCTATCCGCTGTAGCCTGGTGCCCAGGGCTTGTTCATCGGGCAGGGCGACACCAGGAGCCACTGCACGAGGTTACAAGGCCATGCAGCAAGCTGGAGCGATAATAGCGGAAGACCCGACCCCGACCCGTGTACGTGTTACTGTGAGTGACTGAGTGATTTCCTTGACGAAGGAAAGGAAATCGTATCGAAGTCCGAACAGGCGGGGAGGACCAGGCGTAGGGGAAACGCCCCTACCCCATTAAACCTTTTCACTTTTCTTACGTCTAATACAACAACAAGAGAACACCACCGTTTTTGAACAAACGGCCTGCAAGCAACAATTTCATGAACCACCAACGACTCAACAGAACCACCTATGGCCCTACCGAAGCTTCGGTAAAGGCACTTGATGCCACCAACTGGGAGCAATGGGTACAACAACAACTGCACCCCACCGATGAAGACCCGGAAGTAGACCAGCGCGCAAAACGCTGGGAAATGACCATGAAGTTTAAAGGCAGTGAAAAGAAAATCGCCTTTCGCGACTACTTTAAAACGGCCGAAGAGCTGTGGACTGTAGCCCAACAAAAACCTATTCCCGACTTTGAGGCCAACCGCCCTTTTATGGAAACACTGGCCTACAGCTGGATGAAACAGGTATATAGCCAATGGCAGCTCAACGAGTTGATGGTAGAATTTTGGCACAACCACTTCAATGTAAGCTGCGAAACCGACCGCATTATTGCACTGCTCTTTCCTGTATACGACCGCGAAGTAATTCGAAAGCATGCTCTCGGAAATTTTAGGCAATTTTTAGAAGCAGTAGCCCAATCGCCTTGTATGCTGTACTACTTAGACAATGTACACAGCAAGGCCAGCCCGGCCAACGAAAACTACGCCCGCGAATTGATGGAATTGCACACCATGGGCGAAGCGGCCTATGTAAACCACCTTTACCAACACTGGAAAGAAGTGCCGGGCGCGCTTGAAGGCAAGGCCGAAGGATTTATTGACGAAGACATTTACGAAGTAGCCCGGGCCTTTACCGGCTGGACCGTTGGCAACCGTCGTCGCGAACACCAGGACCCCGCCATCCCCAGCAATGGAAAATTTTATTACAATGAGCGGTGGCACGACAACTACCAAAAACGCATTTTAGGGCGCGAGTTTGGTTCGCACCGCGGTACCATGCAAGATGGACTGGACGTACTCGACATGGTAGCTACCCACCCTGCTACGGCCAAATTTATATGCACCAAACTGTGCCGCTGGCTGGTGGCCGACACCCCACCACAAAGTGTGATCGACAAGGCCGTAAAAGCATGGCAAGCCAACGAGCAAGCCGAAGATCAAATCGCTAACGTGGTTCATGCCATCTTGCTCTCCAGCGAATTTGAGCAACACCTGGGCCAAAAAATTAAGCGGCCCAACATTTTAATGACCTCTTTCATCAGGGCCACTAACATGACCTTTACGCCCTTTGCCGACTTCCACTGGCTGCTTGGCGATATGGGCTACCATCAATATACCTGGGGGCCACCTACCGGCCACCCCGACCGCTCCGATTACTGGGTCAATTCTAACATGCTGTTGAAGCGATGGAACGCACTGGGCAATGCCATTTATGTGGATGAAGCACAACCGCAGATAACACTCGACCTACTGGAGCAAACGCCAGCCATAAACACGGCAGAAGAAGCCATTCAATACTGGGCGAAACGCCTGCTTGGAGCCCCACTTGAAACAGCTAAAGTGACCCCGCTAACAACAGCGTTGATGGCCGATGTAGAGTACGATACCACACTGGGAGAAGTTCGAAGCAACCACCCCGAATGGTACCACCATAAATTGCGTAAACTCATTGGGCTGCTGGCATGCACCCCCGAATTTCAACAACGATGAACAGAAGAGACTTTATGATAGGATGTGGAGCAGGAGCTGCCTTATTGGCCACTAGCAAGCTGAGCGTTTTTGGAGCGTCTGGCCTCGGTAGTTTCATGAACGACGACCGTATTTTTATTGTGGTTTTTTTACGCGGTGGATGTGACGGCTTGCAACTGGTGGCACCTTCCAGCAGCAGCATTTACAACGACAGCAGAGCTACCGATTTAAAAACCGTTGACAAAGGCAGTCGTAAAGGACTGTTACTCAACAACACATTGGACGGCATTGGTTTTCGGCTGCATGCCAATGCCCCTGAATTGTACGAGCTGTATAAAAGTGGCGACATGGCCATTTTACATGCCTGCGGACTCACCAACGGCACCCGCAGCCACTTTGTGGCACAAGATCTTATTGAACGAGGAATAAACAGCAATGGCAAAGAAAGTACCGGATGGATGGCACGTTACCTCAACGAACTAAACCCTTCGGGCATCATTCCAGGTATAGCTACCAGCGGCACCATGCCTGTGGCTTTTTCGGGAGCAGCAGCCACCTCAATTGGCAACCTCAAAAAATTTCAGTTGGTAGAAACCATTCGCCACCACGAATTGATGCGGGCCTGGTACAACAGCGATAACCTGTTGGACCGTACCGCACACAAAACCCTGGAAGCCATTGAATTTGTAAAACAACGAAAAGGCAACTACAAACCCACCGCCAACTATCCTAAAGGCGGCAAGTCGGGCAAGCTCAACAAATCGTTTCAAACACTGGCCGGCCTCATTAAAATGAATGCCGGAGTGCGGGTAGCCAACATCGACTTTGGCGGCTGGGACACCCACGAACACCAAAAACAATACTTTCCTGTCCTGGTAGAAACGCTTTCTAAGTCGTTGTACGCATTTTATAACGACATTAAAGATTACCACCACAAAACCACCATTTTGGTGATGAGTGAATTTGGCCGGAGGTTGCGCTCCAACAAAAGTGAAGGCACCGACCACGGGTATGGCAACATGATGATGGTATTGGGCGGCCAGGTAAAAGGAGGGCGCATGTACGGCCAATGGCCCGGGCTGGAGTCAGAGCAACTCAACCGAAGAGTTGACCTCAACATCACTACCGACTACCGCGATGTGTTATCGGAAATTTTAGTACACCAGGGGTTTAAAGGAAACATCTTTCCCAATTACCACTACCAACAACCACTCGGGCTATTTGCATAAGCAGTAAGGCCAATAACGTTGGAGAACAGCAAGCCGTGACTTAAGGCAACCTTACGAGAATAGGTGGCAACAACGATGATTCAATCGTTTATCGAATAATTACTTTTTCAGTAGCTACTTGCTCATCTACTTGTACACGAACAAAGTAAATGCCTCCCTGCAACGTATTTTGCAACGATTGCTGATGCTGACCCGCCTGCATGTTGCCACGGTACAATTCAGCCACTGTACGTCCGGTAATGTCGAGTACATCAATCACTATATTGGCATTGTTTTGTAAGGTAAAGCCTACCACACTACCCTCCTCTAATGGGTTGGGGTATACTGCAAAATTGATGCTTTCTTTGAACGAATCTTCAATGCCCACCAACCCTTCAATGTTGATGTCGTCGATGTAAACATTGTTGCCGTTGCCACTTTCGAAAGCAAACTTAAAGCGGAAATTCTCTACCGCATAAGCAGTTGAAATATTGGTCACATCTACCTGCATCCATTCGTTTTGCCCCGATGGAGTAAACGGCTGCAGCTGGGCAGGTACTGTAGCCATGGTGCTTGATCCCAGGTTCCTGCGCAACGACCAGCTTCTGCCACAATCGTTCGACACATAAATCTTTAAGAAGTCGTTGCTTGAAGAAGTACGGGGAGCATAGGCCACCTTAAAACTCAAGGCAATGCTATCGGCATCGCTCAAATCGATGGTATTGCTATAAATCTCGTCGAGGTTGCCCGAGCCGTTGATTACGTTAAACAAACGAATAGAATAATCGCCAGAATACGAGGCAATGGTAGTAAGCTGCCAGGTAGTACCGCCATCAACATTATTAAGCACCCAATCGTTGTTGGGCAGGGTTCCAGCATTTTCAAAACCCTCTACATAAGGCGTTTGATAACCATTGGTAGGCAACACCATCATGTATTGCGACTTGATAGTATCAATAGTGGTTAGCCCATCTCCTACTGCTAACCCTACATCGTATATGCCCGGAGTATTGTACACTACCAATGGGTTTTCATCGGTCGATACGGCAGGATCGCCCCCGGCAAATGTCCAGTTGCGCGATACCACATTGTTGAACGACATGTCGGTGAACTGCACAGAATCGCCAGCACAAACCACCTTGTAATTGGCATCGAACTCGGCACGGCATAAGGTAGCAGGAACATCTACTCCCGTAGCAATAAGGTTGGCTGGCGATACCAGGTTAACCAATTCAGGAAACCCTGTAAGGGTGGCTTGCATGCGGTCTTTTTGTTCGATGGTAAACATGCTTTGACATGAATTATAGCTCATGTAATTTTCAATTTGATCCACCACATCACTGCCATAAGGGCTTGGCCCCGAACCATCGTTAGAACACGTGTTTTCCGACTGGCTGCAACTGTAACTGGCTTCCGTTACAGGAGGAGTATCGCACACATCATCGCCAGAGCTGGAGCAATTGTTGCCACAACCACTTTGAAAAGTATGGAACAAGCTTAAGCAGTGCCCTATTTCATGCGTAGCGGTACGCCCATCGCTATTCGAAGTACCGGTAAATGCTCCCCAACGGTCGTTACGCATAATGATGCCATAAGTAGCATCTACTCCCCACCATGGAAATTGGGCATACCCTAACAATACACCACCACCGCCACCACCATCGAGGCTGTTGGCCAACCACACATTAAAATAACGATCGCTGGGCCAGTAACTCAATGACTTTGCGGCATCATCGGCATTGTAAGCCATGGTAGAATTTACCCGCATAATGCCATTGGTGCATGCTCCATTAGGGTCTAGCGTGGCCAACCTGAATTCAATTTCTGAATCGGCTACATGAGGTACAAACTCAGGACGATTGAAGGTGGTATCTTCATTCATTTTTCTAAAATCTTCGTTCAACACATCAATACCACTGCGCACTTGCTCGTCGGTAATGTTGCCTATGCCATTAAAATGAATGATGTGTACTACCACCGGAATAATGGTAACACCTCCACCACCGCGATTGGTGGCTTGCTCAGCAGCCATCGTACGCATGGCCTCACGGCCCTGTTGGTGTTGTAACGCAAAAGATGGATCGGCAGCAACGCGCTCTTCCAATTTGCGATCCATGGCACACCAATCAGATTGTTGCGCATAAGCAGTAACACCAAAAAACACAAAAGCAAAGAAGGACAAAGACGATAAAATCGTTTTCATTTTCATAGGGATAGGGATTAACAAGTCTTTAGCAACCGTGAAAATACGAAAAAGAAAAGGGTTTCTTTGTCGCAAGTGCGACCATTTCGGCTTACTCTCTGAAAGCTAAAATTCAATGGAACAAAAAACCGGGCAGCTGTCATCTTGAACTTGTTTCAGGATCTTGCTGCCCGGTTGAATATGGTGAAGGAATGTACTAGCGTACAAACACTTTCTTCGTGTAATCTTGATTACCGGCACGTAAACGCACTACGTATACACCCGCATTTAAAGCTCCTTTGTCAAAGGTAATTTTGTGCTCGCCTGCGGTGTACGATTGGTTGGCAATGTTCATCACTTCCTTGCCCAAAACATCCAACATCACTACCGAAACACGATCTTCACTGTTCAGGTTAAATGCAATGGTAGATACCTCTGCCATTGGGTTGGGGTACACCTCAAACGACGATACGTTGCCGTTCAACTCGTTGATGCCTACCGAACCTTCAAGGTTAATGTCGTCCAGGTAAATGTTGTTCCCCTCATCGCTGGTAAATGTAAATTTAAAGCGGAAGTTGTCTACCAAATAAGAAGAAACAATATTGGTAATGTCTACATGCGCCCAATCGTTTTGCGAGCTTGGGGTGAATGTAGCATTTTGAGTAGGTACAGTAGCCAATGTAGCGCCAGAAATGTTTCTTCTTAACGACCACGATTGTCCACAATCGCTAGATACATAGATGCTCAATCGGTCGTTGTTGCCAGTGTTGCGTTGTGCATAAGCATATTTAAACGATAAGGTAACATCAGTAAGGTCGCTTAAATCGATGGTAGTACTCATCAATTCATCTACATTGCCCTCGTTGTTCACCATGTTGTTGATTTTAACACATGAGGTACCGTTATAGGCCGTAGCAGTAGTTACTTCCCACTTCGAGTTATCATCGTTTGGGTTCCAAATCATCCAATCGGTACTCGGAATGGAAGGTACATTTTCAAACCCTTCGGTATAAGGACTTGGGTAACCAACGGTAGGCAATACAGTAAGGTAAGCTGTTTTGCTTTCGGTAAGGTTAGTACCACCATTGCCGGCCGTTAACGAAACATCATATACACCAGGGGTATCATAAGTTACCGTTGGATTTTCATCGGTAGAGTTGGCTGGGTTACCACCACTAAATGTCCAATCCCAGTTGGTAGCACCGTGGTACGTAAGGTCGTTGAACTGTACTGATGAGCCTGCACAAATCACTAAGTCTTCCGCTTCAAAATCGGCATCGCATAAAATGTCGTTGCCATCCGTACCCGTATCTATTAAGTTACCATTGGTCGATAAATTGTTACGGCCACCTACTCCTGAGTTCAATGCAGCATGCATGCGATCTCTTTGGCCGGGAGTATACATTTTAGAACAATACGAATATTCCATGTAGTTCTCTACATTGTCTACCGGATCACTGTTAGGATCAACACTTCCCCAATAACCAGGTGTTTCGTTCGAGCAAGTGTTGGCATTGAGGTTACAGCTGGTATGGCCAATAGTTTTGGGGGTGTCAGCCACGCCATCATCATCGTTACAAGCTGAAGCCTGACCAGGGTTATTGTTCCCTCCCCAACAGTGCTCAAGGTTAAGCCAGTGCCCTACCTCATGAGTCAACGAACGGCTTCTGCCTGCCGAGCTGGTACCAATAGAACCTACATAGTTGTGTAAGATCACAATGCCGTTAAACATGCTAGCACCCACCCAATTGTTTGGTGTCATGGTATAACCAGCAGCGCCATCAGCATTGGCTACCACAAAAATGTTTAAGTATTCATCACCAGGATAGGTACCTTGTGCGTTTTGCACCGCACTCATTTGAGCATTGCTCCAGCCTCCACCCGAACCGGTGCTACTGGTAGATGAATAGGTACGGGTAATGCCTTTAAAGCAACCACCGTTAGGTTTCTTTTGCGCCAAACGAAACTCCACTTGAACATCAGCTGGCATCCCCTGGAAAGTCGATTCCACATTGCTTGCATCGGAGTTTCCAAGATTAAAATCTTCATTCATCACGTCAATAGCATCATAAATCTGATCGTCAGAAATATTTTCCGTACCAAACTCATGAATAACATGGAATACTACCGGAATAACATAGCCACCACCACGGTTATTATCGTTCTTACTGCGAATCCACTCAGCCGTGAATTCTTCCAATTCAAGGCGGTCGTTTTCATAGGATTCCTGAAAACCGGGCATGGTATTAAACATATGCTGTTTCATCTGTAAATTACCGCAGTAATTTACATCTTCGCCTTCTCGGTGACCTTCGGGAGTGTCGAGGGTAAAAGTGCTTTGTGCCATGGCGCTGGAGGCAGCAAAAAGCCCCAAAAAGGTCAGGTGTGCAAATAATCTTTTCATTTACTTAGGATTTAATTCAATATCCCTTACGGAATACAGGGTTTCGCTATAATCTTGCAAGTTGCATAATATATGGAAATATTTTTCGGCCACCAACTTGGGAGTAGCCAAATTTCCGCTATTCTTGTAATCAATAAACTCGGCATGCCTACTAAACTCCGCTTCATCAGAAGCACGAATCTCGGCCTGCATTTTGGTATCTACTACCCCTGGGGCTACTGAAAGTACCTTTACCGGATGAGCCGTATTGATATTTTGTTCGGCATCGGCTACACGGCTAAACAAATCTAATCCCGCTTTTGAAGCACAATAGGTACTCCACGCATCAATAGGGTGTTTTCCTGCTCCAGAGCTTACATTAACAATAACCTTTTCGCAGGCCACCCCTTCGTAAGCCCCTATAAAACTATTGCACAGCAACGATGGACTCACCAGGTTAATGGTATAATTGTTAATGATGGTGTCGGCCTCCAACCCTCCTACTCGTTTAATGTCGCCAATGGCACCCGCATTGTTTATCAGCACAATTTTCGCAGCGTCGTTATGCTGCGGAAAAGTAAAAGCTTCCACCTGCTCGGCTTTCGACAAGTCGAGCATAACATGCGTATAATTGGGATGCTCAATGGTTTGCGTACGAGCCATGCCCACCACCTTATTGTTATGCTCCAACAACAATTCGGCAAGCGCTTTTCCCAAGCCACGGCTTGAACCGGTAATGTAGAAATAGTTCAATTCAATCGAGATTTAAAGAGGATGGTATCGTAAAGATACAACAATTACAGGACTTTTATTGTTCTCGCTTTCCCCTAAAAATCATATAGAAAGGGTTAATGGTTGATTTCAATGAATCGATCGATGTCTTTCAACGTACCAAAAACCACAATGGTATCGGTTTCTTCAATCACTGTTTCCGACTTGGGTACCCCCAGCATGTGTTGCTCTTTTACCAGCTCCCCACCCTTCTTTACTTCCGACTCTCGCTTAATGGTAACCAGGGTAAGTTTGTACTTATTCCGCAAGTCAATTTCATCGATGCTGCGATTGCAAATGGCCTTAGGCGCTTTAATTTCTGCAATCTCATAATCGTCGGGAAATTGAAGAAACGATACAATGTCGGGGTTCAATACCCGCTCTACCAATACAGAGGCCACCTCATCTTCGGGGGTTAAAATTTCGTTTACTCCTATTTTTTCCAGAATGGTTTTTTGGTGCGGGCCGCTGGCACGTGAAATCACGCGTTCTACGCCCATATCAATAAGGTGTACGGTAGATAAAATAACGGCCTCAAAGTTTTCACCTATGGCTACAATGCCCACATCCACATCGTTAACACTTTGACTTTGCAGCGCCCGTACATCAGTAGCGTCCAGCATTACAGCCAGTGCCACTTCGTCTTTAATGTTTTCGATGCGCTCCTCGCAATTGTCGAACACGTGTACCTCTGCCCCTTTACTCGCCAACTCGCGAGCAATGGCTGAGCCAAATTTTCCGGCACCGATAACGGCAAACTTCGATTTTTTCATCTATCCTAATGCTTGTTGAAGGTCGGCCACCAAATCATCCACATCTTCCACACCAACGCTTAAACGAATCAATGAATCCAACACGCCCGTTTTTTGCCGTTCCTCTCTCGGAATGGAAGCATGTGTCATGGAAGCGGGATGACCGATCAGCGACTCTACACCGCCTAGCGATTCGGCCAACGAGAATAATTTTACTTTTTCTAAAATGGCAAAGGCCTCCTGTATGTTATCCCCTTTTAAAGTAAAAGAGATCATGCCCCCAAAACCATTCATTTGCGCTTTGGCAACATCGTGGTTGGCATGGGTCGCAAAGCCCGGCCAGTATACCTTATCCACCCTGGGGTGGTTGCGCACAAATTCAGCAATCACCTTGCCGTTTTCGCAATGGCGCTGCATGCGTAAATGCAGGGTTTTAATGCCCCGCAATACCAGGAAGCAATCTTGCGGGCCAATAACCCCACCACTGCTATTTTGAATGAAATAAAGCTTTTCGGCCAACGCATCGTTGCTAGTCACCAGCGCACCCATTACCACATCAGAGTGCCCTCCCAGGTACTTGGTCACCGAGTGCATCACAACATCGGCTCCTAAATCGAGTGGCGTTTGCAAGTAAGGGGTGGCAAACGTATTGTCTACCGCCAGTAAAACATTGTTGGCTTTTGCTACTGCCGCCATCGCTTTGATGTCGATGATGTTCATGATCGGGTTGGTAGGCGTTTCTACCCAAATCAATTTAGTGTTTGCATTCACCAGAGCCGCTACTTTATCGGCACTATCCATGCTGGTAAAGTGAAACTTGATGCCAAAGCCTTCAAATACTTTGGTAAACAGCCTGTAAGTACCGCCATATAAATCGTTGGTAGAAATTACCTCATCGCCAGGCTGCAATGTTTTCATCAAACAATCGATGGCCGCCATGCCACTGCCAAAGCAAAGACCGTATTTACCATTTTCCAGGGCAGCAAGGTTATTTTCCAACGCTTTTCGGGTAGGGTTGTGTGTACGCGAATACTCAAAACCTTTATGGTTCCCCGGACTCGACTGCACATAGGTAGATGTTTGAAAAATAGGAGTCATAATGGCTCCTGTAGAAGGATCGGGTGTTACTCCCGCATGAATGGCTTTGGTGCCAAATTTCATCTTGTCGTCATTCATCGCATCAACGCCTAAAACGAGGTGCAAGTTAGTAATTTACAACGAGAAAACAGGCACTACCCTTTTGTTTAGCCCTGCTCCGCCTGCACTTCTTGAACTGGTGTTGCTGCTTTTTTTCGGTTAGCCGTTCGCTTCAACCAACGCGGCAAAATAATGGCACCAACAAACAGGTAGGGGTAGTAGCTCATTAGCCGCCATAAAATAGCCAAAGCAGCCGCAAAACCCACCGGAATAAAATTCCCTAAAAAGCCAGAAAAAGCCACCTCAGCCACACCACTACTGCCAGGAGTAGGACTGATAAGCATGATCACCCACATGATCAACTGCCGGGCATAAATCATTAAATTTTCGCCCAGGGTAGTAGAAGTAAATGCCAGAATAATGAAGTTTACCACCCAAAAACGAGCCGTCCACGAGAAAAAAGTAGCCCCAAATATCTTGATCCAAAACAGCAGCGACTTGCCTTTTAATGCTTTAGAGGTGATGATCATTTCATCGCCAGTTTTTTCGGCTTTTGCCCGCCACTTCTTCAAAAACCGCAGGCGAAACAATTGCGAAAGCACCTGCTTAAACCCCTGGGGTTTGTAAAACACCCCCAGCACAATAATAGAGGTAAGCAAAAACAAGAAGCCATAGCCCATCCAAAAAATGCCTTCGGTATTCAATGTCATTCCAAAAAAGGCTTGCTCGTCTTGCAATACAAACAAGTTGTCGGTACTCACCATTAAAATTACCAACGGCACCATGAGCAAATAAAACAGCTCATCCATCAACGCAGTTACCAACACCAATGCAGTGCTTTTCCCCATGCTCACCCCTTCGCGGTTGACAATAAACACCGCTACCCCCGCTCCACCTACTACCGATGGCGTAATGGCCGAAGCAAACTCCCACAGCATAATGACATCAAAACTTTGTCGCCACGACAACTGTTTGTCGGTAAGCACCCGAATTCGATACATATAACCCAGGTCGCGAAACACCACCATCAACAATGCAATGAGCATCCAAAAAGTAGAATACCAGGTCCAGTTAATTTGAGCCAGTATATCCTGGTAAGTGAGCCTGTTGTAGGTAACAGCTTCTGAGGAATTATCGCGCAGCACAAATTCATTCACATCATGGGCATCTACCTCACCGTTCTTGTTGTGATCTACCCACACATAATCGCCCTCAGGAGCTGCTACAAAACGCACCTCGGTAAGGTTGCTTACCAACAACCAGGTAGCTACTCCCAATCCTATCAATACAGGAATAAGGATGCGTTTGAGGCTGAATTTTTTTGAGATATCGCTTTCTTCTACCGCCATAAATGAGGGCAAAACTTATTTGCTTACTTTTGAAACGCACACCATTAAACGTGGCATTTACTTCACCGATATAAAAGTAAAACAATTTGTATGAAACGTTTTTTCTACCTCCATACTTGCTCCACCTGCCAGCGCATCATGAAGGAATTAAACCTGGGCGATGCCATCGTGCAGCAAGACATTAAAACGGAGCCCATTACTGCCGATCAATTGAATGAAATGAAACGCCTTTCAGGATCGTACGAAAGTCTGTTCAGTCGTCGCGCTATGAAATACAAATCGATGGGGCTGAACAACCAGCAATTGAATGAAGACGATTACCGCAGGTTAATTTTGGAAGAGTACACTTTCTTGAAACGCCCTGTATTGGTGCTCGACGAGCAAATATTTGTAGGCAATTCGGCCAAAGTAGTGGCATCCGCTAAAGCAGCATTATGATTCCTTAATGGATGTCTAAACTTGTACAAGCGCATATCGCCCTATTCATTGTTAACGTAATATATGGCGCCAACTACATTGTTGCCAAAGGAGTAATGCCCGATCATGTAGGGCCGTCGGGCTTTATCTTGATGCGCGTAAGCGGAGCAGTAGCGTTGTTTTGGTTGGTCAAAAGTTTTGTAAAAGAAAAGGTAGCACGGAAAGATTTCTTGCGTTTGGCACTTTGTGGGTTGTTTGGTGTCGCCATCAATCAATTGTTGTTTTTCAATGGACTAAACCTCACCTCACCCATCAACTCGGCCATCATCATGACCTCTAATCCCATCATGGTACTGCTGTTGGCGGCCATCATTATTAAAGAACGCATTACCCTACAAAAAATGATTGGAATTGTGGTAGGAGCTGGAGGAGCCATTGCCCTTATTTTGGGCAATTCCGACACTGGCCTGAGTTCGCAAGAAGGCGACTTGTACATCCTCATCAACTCCCTTTCGTATGGGGTATACCTGGTCATTGTAAAACCCCTAATGAGCAAATATCAACCCCTTACCGTCATCAGTTGGGTATTTTTCTTTGGGTTGCTATTTGTTACTCCATTCGGATTAAATCAATTGATGGAAGTAGAATGGAGCGCCTTACCTACCGACATTGTTTGGGCCATCTTTTACGTGGTGGTGGCTACCACGTTCCTGGCATATCTGCTCAACATTTACGCATTAAAAACGGTCAACCCTTCTGTATCCAGCAGTTACATCTATTTACAGCCGGTAATGGCCTCGGCCTTTGCATTGCTGCATGCAGCGTTAAGCACTGTCGGAGAAACCAACTATGCTGCCGACATTACCTGGGCCAAAGGCGGCTATACCCTCCTCATTTTCTTAGGGGTATTTCTTATCAGTAAGCCAATAAAACGGAAAAACACGGCTGCCCTGAAGTAAATTGTTATTTTTGCCTCAACTCAATTGCTCGAAGTATGATAAAATCAATGACCGGTTTCGGTAAATGTGTAGGCACCGTAGGCACCAAGAAATTTTCGATTGAAGTAAAATCTTTAAACAGCAAGCAGCTCGACATCACCATGCGTATGCCTGGAATTTACCGGGAGAAAGAGCTGGAACTCCGCGGTGAACTATCGAGCAAGCTCGACCGGGGCAAGGTGGATGTATCCATTTTCTTTGAGTCGAATGGGGAAGAAGCACCCACCAATGTGAACAAAGAGTTGGCATTGAGCTACCACAAACAGTTGAAAGACATTGCTGCCGTTATTGGAGAAGAAGACAGCGACATGCTGCCCATCTTATTGCGTATGCCAGATGTATTGAAAGCCGAACGCCAGGAGTTGGATGAAGAAGAATGGGCAAGCATTAAAGCACTCGTATTTGGAGCCGTAGATGAATTGGTAAATTACCGCACTGCTGAAGGCAAGGTATTGGAAAACGATTTCAGGCAACGCATTACCACCATCTTATCGCTACTCGATGAAGTAGCTCAACATGAAGGCGAGCGTATGGAAAGCATCAAAGAGCGCATCCAAAAAAGCCTGAAAGAAGTAGGCTCGGAAGAAAAAATCGACCAAAACCGCTACGAGCAAGAACTCATCTACTACCTCGAGAAAATAGACATTACCGAAGAAAAAGTGCGACTGAAATCGAACTGCGACTACTTCCTGGAAACACTCGACTCGGAAAAGGCACAAGGAAAAAAGCTGGGCTTCATTGGGCAGGAAATCGGTAGAGAAATCAACACCTTAGGGTCGAAAGCCAACCATGCTCACATTCAACGCATTGTAGTGCAAATGAAAGATGAGTTGGAAAAAATCAAAGAACAAGTTTTAAACGTATTATAAATGAACGGAAAGTGTGTGATATTTTCGGCCCCCTCTGGCGCTGGGAAAACCACCATTGTACATCATTTGTTGCAGCAAGAAATGGGGTTAGAATTCTCTGTTTCGGCCTGTAGCAGAAGCAAGCGTGCCAACGAAACAGATGGCAAAGACTACTACTTTTTATCGGTAGCCGATTTCAAAGCAAAAATTGCTGCCAACGACTTTTTAGAATGGGAAGAAGTGTATACCGATAACTTCTATGGCACCCTGAAATCAGAAATTGATCGCATTTGGAACATGGGCAAGCACGTGATCTTCGACGTAGATGTTGAAGGAGGAGTGAATTTGAAAAAGGTTTTTGGCGATCGTGCCCTGGCCGTTTTTGTAAAGCCCCCTTCTATCGACCACTTGAGAGAGCGGTTGCAAAACCGCGCTACAGAAACACCCGAAAGCATTGCTCGAAGATTGGGCAAAGCCGCCAAAGAACTCGGTTATGCCGGGCAATTCGACCACGTACTGTTGAACGACAACTTACAACGGGCATTTGAAGAAGCCGAACAAGTTGTAGGCGACTTTTTAACCGCATGAAAACAGGACTGTATTTCGGCACCTTCAACCCCATTCACAATGGGCATTTACACATTGCCCAATACATGGCTCAGCACACCAACCTCGATGAAGTATGGCTGGTGGTTACTCCGCAAAACCCCCTGAAAGAAAAAAGCACCTTGCTTCATGATGAACAACGTCTACACATGGCACAACTGGCAGTAGCTCATGTAGAGGGAGTACACGTGTCGGACGTGGAGTTTACACTTCCCAAGCCATCGTATACCATCGATACATTAACCCATTTAACCACTCAACACCCCAATACGGAATTTGTTTTGCTGATGGGCGAAGACAACTTGCGCAACTTCGACCGTTGGAAAGCACACCAACAAATCATTGATCAGCATTTCATTTATGTATACCCACGGGCCATCACCGAACAAGAAAAGATAGAGCAGCCTCAACCTTCAAAGTGGTTAGAACATCCCCACCTTCGCCTTTGCGAAGTGCCATTGCTGCCCATTTCCTCCACACAAATACGTCGACTCATTCGTGAACAAAAAGACATTGCTACCCTTGTTCCTGCACCGGTAAAACAGTACATCTCCGAGCAGCAATTGTACCAGCAATAACGCGTTGATTTTCTTTGGCTTCCAACAGCATCAATAAGCCGCAGCCCTTTGTTGACGGGTTTTTCGTCAACATGGCCTTTTGCAACTTTTTTGAAAACTTCTTGTCTGTCGCTAAAATTTTTTTGTGTTTTTGGAGTTGTATAAAGGAGCGATTTGGAAATCGAACGCACTAAAAACACAATCACCCATGAAAAAGAAAAAACGGCTGGTAAGCTACCAGAACCTTGCGCCCAATATTTTGGCAATGGTACACCAGCAATACCCAGATGGCTTTGACCATGCCATCGTACAAATTGAGAACCACAAACAAGAAGTATTTGAGGCCATTACACTAGAAACCAACGACACCATTTACCTCATCAAAGTTACATGCAACAAAACTACCGATGCTAGCAGCGGGTTTTTCTGTGTGGATGAAGCCATGATGAAAAAGGTACCCAATGCCATTGTTCGCTTGAACGAAAAAACAATGGAAGAAGAAGAGGAAGAGGAGGAATTGGAAGAGGGAGAAAAAGCCACTACCGAAGCGACCGAAGAAACAGCAGAGTAAGCACCTTCAACACCCCTGGTTAACAACTGGTTGGCAACGCCATACTTCTTGTAAAGCGCTGCACCATTGCCCCCAACACCAGGCCGTATACTACATGTCCAATTAGGCTTCCAGTAAAAATAAGTGGTGTGATCTCAAACATCATTTGCGATCCATTGGGCGCTACCAATAAGGTAATGTCGAGGCAAAGAAATACAAACAAGCCATAAATTAAGCCTGCCAGTACTTTTTTTCCTTTGATGTTCATCATGCTCATGAGTACGATGAATGCTATGCCCATACCACCACCGTTACCGATATACCTCCAGGCATATCCCACAACAGCGTGTGTGCCTTCAGCGTTCAATGCCCAATCGCCTATTTTTGGAATAAAATCGTTCCAACCGGCCAAAATAAAGGGAATACGAGAAAGGTCGTACAAGGTAACGGCAATAACTCCGGCCACCCATCCTTTTAAAGCCAACCTCCCTACAGCGGGGTATTTTATGCCTACCCCCACTAAAAAGAAAAACCCGGGAATAACCAACAAGGGAGCTGAACGGTGCAAGGGCACCAACTCCATGATGTGCATGGCCAATGCTCCGATGGCCGAAAAACCTATGGCTACAAATAAGAGTTTTATCCAATCGATGCTCAATCCTTTTTTGGCGGGAAGCGCGGCTATCTTTACTGTCGGCTTTGGCTGTTTCATTGTTTTATTGTTTGGCGTTTGTAATCCTGTACAATTGAATTCCAATGTTGGTTCATTGTGCTTTATGATAGCATACTGCCTTACCTACTATTTGTTGGCGCTTTTGATTATTTGAAGAAGATGGAGTGAGATTCGCTAAAAAGCTTCGATTAATTGGGCACAAAAAAAACCAACGCGGGTTCCGTACCGCGTTGGGGCTAGCTAACTAAAGGACTAATTACTGCTAAACCTTATCCTTTAACTTTGAATTTCTTTGCCTTCGAGGTGTAAGCATTTCCTATCTTTAATAGGTAAATCCCATCCGATAACCTGGCACCTACATGAAAAGTATTGGGGCCTTCAACAGCCCTATAATTGGCCACGGCCAACCGCTGCCCCATCAAGTCATAAACCTCTAACACTACTGTTGATGCATTGGAGGTTACCAGGTGCACAGTAACCCCATTGCTTTGTCCAGCGGCATAATCAATCATAAAGTCTTGTTCGGGCAGGGTGTTAAGGGCAATTGTTTTGGAGTACGAATATTCTCCATTGTAATCGGTTTGCTTGAGGCGGTAATAATTAATGCCGTGGGGAGGCGTAGGGTCGAGCACCGAATAATTGAGCGTAGCATGGCTGGTTCCTGCACCAGCCACCCTGGTCACTTCATGAAAACGCACCCCATTACGCGAACGTTCTACCGTAAAGAAATCGTTGTTAAGTTCGGTAGCTGTTTGCCAATACAGTTGCGTATTGCCGCCCACCACTTCACCCCCAAAGTTGATGAGCTCAACGGGCAATACAGTGGTGTAGCTCAACTGAATGTCATCAACTGCAAAAGAAGGGTCGGTACCCGAAACATTGTCTTGCGACCAGTTCCACCCTATTCTAACGTTGGCATTGCCATTGGCGCTGACCGGCAGTGCCATGGTAAAGTTGGTCCATTGCCCCTGGTTAAGGCCACTGCAAGCGCCACCGCAACACACCGATTTCGCAGGGTTAGCCAACTGGCTCCATGTTGCTCCGTCGTAATACCAAAAGGTAGCATCATCAGTAGTAGCGTCGCCAAACTCAATGTAATTGTAAGAGATGCTGATGCCCGAATAGGTAGAGCAATCGATGGCAGGCGATTCTGCTCTTTTGTTGGTGCGTTGAGAAGCATCATAAGCGGCTCCAATGTCGCCAAGCGTAGTAGAACCTACATGCAGCGAAGGATCAGTAGCCGAAGTAGAACAAGTGGTTGCTCCACCACCATTATCAGATTCGGCACCACTTATATACCAACGGTTAGCCGACGCAGAGTTAGAACCTGTATTGGTTTCACCCCAGGTTCCGTTAGGGCCGGTATAACTGGCAGCGGTACAACCAGAGCCACATCCATTGGAAAATGTTTCTGTCCAAAAAACGGTTTGGCTCAGCCCGCTTAAAGCCATCAAGAAGCAGGCAAAGGTAGAGAGTAGGTGTAGCTTTAAACTACACAAGCAGCGAAAGAGAGTCATTTAACAAAATGTTATACTGTAGCAAGCGTTGTTATAAATTTAACTCTACCTTCTCCTGTTAGCAACCTCATATTTAACAGCTTTTTCACCTCTAACTTTAGAAATTGGAAAATTCCCTTAATAAATCAGAGATTTGCTATGTTTCTGATTTTCAGTTCTAAGGAATACAACCAGGCATTTACCGCTAGAATAAATACAGTAAAAGAACGTGCTAAAACCCTTGTTTTTCGTAATATTTAGGGTATTTTAACGTTATTAATGCATAGGGTTAGTTATTATGAGCACGAACGTATTGAGGAGTCCTTTTGGTGAAGAATGTTGCGAACACGAAAAGGTTTTATTACAAAACGATTACAAGGCGTATTTTTTCAAGGAAGCACCGTTTAACGACGATGCACTACAGCGCGATAATTATTTAATTATTGGGCGTAGAGGAACTGGAAAATCGTCGCTGGCAGAGTATTTCAAATTTCAGGAAACACTGCCCAATACCCGGTGCATTGATGTAGATGAGCCAGAAATTTATTACAAAGTACTGTCGAAGATGTCAAACAGCATCGGCACTTCGGCTGAGCTCAACAACACCAGACTGGTAAAAATTTGGGAATACCTCATTTGGCTGCTCATCTTCAATGAGCTGAAAGATGAAGATGAAGCCATCAAAAAAGCATCGCACTTCTCGAGCGCTCAAAAGCCGGCTGGGTTCATTAAAAGTGTACTTACCGGACTCATCAATGCTTTTTTACGTGACGACGGAGAACTCACCGATGAGTTGGATGAGCACATCACCTCAAATGTGGTTGGCAAAGCACAACAAAAAGCCGAAGAGCTGTTGACTCAAAACCCTATCATCATTGCCATTGATACCCTGGAACGCTACGACACTTCCGACACGGCAATGATGCAAGCAGTAGCAGCACTGATTCAATGCAGCAGCAATTTCAACATCCAGTACGCCCACAAAGGCATTTTCATCAAAACATTCATTGCTGCCGAAATATTCCCCTACATCTCCGAAAATGAAATTGCCAACACCACCAAGTTTGTACGCAATCCTGTTTACCTTATTTGGCGGCCCAAAGACCTGGTAAAGCTCATTTCGTGGAGGTACTACCTTTACTTGAAAGAACATGATTTGCTCGACGAGGCAAGTCAACAAGACATTAACTGGGAAAAGTTTCAGGATGTTTATCAAAAAATGTGGCTGCCCTATTACCCCAAAGAAATTCGAAATGAATACGGAGCCAACGAGCGTGTTTTCCCATATATTTTGCGACATACGCAAATGCGTCCAAGGCAGTTGGTCATCATTCTAAACAAAATTGCACGCTTATCGGAGCAGGTGAAATTCTTCCCTCATTTTAATGCTGAAACCATTATTATGGGCATGAAAGATGCGGAGATTGAATTGGCCAATGAAGTGATTAATTCGTATTCAAAAATATACGCCAACCTGGGCAGAATTTTAGATGCTTTGCGCGGCTTTCCAGCAGTATTTCGCGGCAATTTGCTCGACAAATATGCCCCACGTACTGCGGCCGAATGGACTTCAGGTACCTACTCGCCCTATAAATTCAGGCAAATCATTGCTGAAATGGGCATTGTAGGCCGGGTAAGGAGTCAGGATACCGGGCGTACCAACATCATTAAGGCCGATTTCGAGTATGCATTAAAAGATCGATTGGTGATCAATTCACAAGACCGGTACGTGATTCACCCAATGTTTTACAACAAGTTCAACATCATCAACGAGCACAATGTTATTGTGTATCCCTTCCCCGACCATCCGGATTATGCCGAAGATATTTTGCAATAAAGGTTAAGCGTTTACCAATCCGAGAATAGATTCGAACAGGGCACGGCCATCCACGTTGCCCAATTCTTCATCGGCAGCGCGCTCGGGGTGTGGCATCATGCCAAACACATTTTTACCGGCATTGGTTACTCCAGCAATGTTGCCCAACGATCCATTGGGATTGTTGGCTGCTGAAGTATCGCCATCACTATCGCAATAACGGAACAACACCTGGCCGTTGTCGTTCAATGCTTGCATGGTTGCTTCATCGGCATGGTAGCGCCCTTCGCCATGGGCAATTGGCACCTGGTAGGCACGCCCTTCTTCTAACGACGATGTAATAAGGGTATCGAACGTTTGAGGGGTGATGTATACGTTTTTACAAATAAACTTTTGGTTGTTATTGTGCAACAATGCACCAGGCAATAACCCCGATTCACAAAGAATTTGAAATCCGTTGCAAACACCCAGTGCATAACCTCCATTGTTGCAGTGCTCAATCACTTTTTCCATAATGGGTGAGAAGCGTGCAATAGCTCCTGAACGCAAATAGTCGCCATACGAAAACCCTCCGGGCAACACCACAAAATCAACCCCTTTCAGGTCGGTATCTTTGTGCCAAAGGCGTTCTACTTTTTGTTGCATAATGGTTTCCAACACGTAGATCATGTCTTCGTCGCAGTTGGATCCTGGGAAAGTAATGACTCCGAATTTCATAGGTTTACTTGTTTCGCGGCAAAATTAACCATAAAGCCTGAAAAGGAGAAGTTAACCAGCAAAAAGTTATGAACCGATTTCAACATACAAACCAACACCAATAATGGCCAACAAACTGTAAAACAACAACTCGGCCCACCATTGGTGTTTAGCCTTAAAAAAGTAAAAGGTGTACAACACACTTAAAGGTATGGCCAATAGCACAAAACGATAGTTTTCGTCTACATTAAAGCAAGAAAGGGCATATATCAGCAGGGTAGCGAAAGCAAAGCTAAAGAAGGTACGCAACACTTTTTTATAACGCATGGTGCTGTTGCGCATGCTGTTGAATACATGCGATATACCCACCAGCAACAACCACAACAACAAGCCAAGGAAGGTATAATTAAGGGCGGTATGCCCAATGAAGTCATGAGCCATAGAAAAATCGCTACGCTGGTACAATTGCCACAATGCTTCGGGCTGCTCTTGCCAATAGTAATATACTGCCACAAACAAATAAGGCACCACCGCTGCCAGTACCGGAATAAACCACTCTCGCCAAATGAAAGGACGCAAAATGGTGAGCGCCATCCAAATGAATGGAAAAGCCAACAAGGTGGGGAAATAAAACAAAGAGCCAATGCCTATAAATATGCCTGCATCAAATACCTGCGAATACACGTTGGGCTGCCGATAAATAACCAATACCCTGCGCAAAGCCAACAGCAAAAAGAAATTGGCAAACAAGGCCGGGTGCATGCCATGCTGACTAACAAAAGCCCCGCAAAAAATGGTGTACAACAATGCCGGCAAATACGTTTCTCTATTTATAAATTCATTGTTGTTGAAGATGCCATTGAGGAAAATGGCCTGGGCAATTACTATGGCCATGGCCACAGCAATGTTTACAATAACGTGATCGCCTATCAGCCACGAAAACAAGGCGTAAAGTGGCATCGGCTGACTTACGGTAACTTCTGCAGGATAAAGAAATGAAATGGCCCATAAAGCCGCTGCTACAACCGGCAAGACAAACAAAACCAGGGGTTGGTTGGTACGAAAGATTTTTACGATCATAGCAACGCTAAGATAAATTTTTCTTTTTTGAATTATTAACTACATTTGTAACCATCATTATTCAACTACATTATTATGGTTCAAGATGTTGTTTTTGCTATCGGTCGTTTTTTAGAATGGTCGTTCGGAATATTAGAGTGGAGCGGTAATATGCCCAACTACTTATTTTGCATGGTTGGTGCTGTAGGGATGTTGTACTGGTTGAACTTGCAAAAGAAATACAACCAACATGCCGAGCAAGAGGGTTCAATGAAGTAACCCATCTATTTATTGTATTTTTTATCTTTATGATATGAGGATTGCCTCAGCTATGCTTGCTGGGGCATTTTTATGAGGTCAAATCCGATGTCCGATCGGTAATACTTCTTCTCAAATTCTACTCCTGCTGCTCCTTTATACGATCTTTCTAATGCTTCTTCAATGTCTTTTCCATAAGCAGTAACAGCAATAACCCTACCACCATTTGTTACTACTTTCCCAGCTTCTTCCTTAGTGCCTGCATGAAAAATTAAACTTCCTTCAGCCTTTGCATGGCCGGTGATTGCCTTTCCTTTTTCGTAGGCTTCCGGATAACCTCCCGACACCAACATTACCGTTACAGCGGTACGAGGATCGAAAGCGACATCGCGTTCAGACAGTGTGCCAGTAGCTACGCCTTCAAACAAATCCAATATATCGGAAGTTAAACGTGGCAGTACTGCTTCTGTTTCAGGATCTCCCATGCGTACGTTGTATTCAATAACATACGGCTCGCCCTTTACATTCATCAAACCAAAAAACAAAAACCCTTTGTACGGAATTTCATCCTTTTTCAGTCCATTTACTGTAGGGGCTACCACACGCATCTCCACTTTTTCCATGAATTCTTTGTCGGCAAAAGGAACAGGTGAAATGGCTCCCATACCTCCAGTATTTAACCCTGTATCTCCTTCGCCAATGCGCTTATAATCCTTGGCCGAGGGCAACAACTTGTAAGAGCTTCCATCGGTGATGGCAAATACCGACAGCTCAATGCCATTTAAAAACTCTTCGATCACCACTTTGCTGCTTGCATCACCAAATTTCGCATCGGCAAGCATGGCTTTCAGTTCTTTTTTAGCGGCTTTAAGATCGTCTAAAATCACCACCCCTTTTCCGGCTGCCAGCCCATCTGCTTTCAACACATACGGTGGATTCAACGATTCCAAAAAAGCGTAGCCTTCTTCCAATCCATCGCGGGTAAAACTTTGATAGGCAGCAGTAGGGATGTTGTGTCGCTGCATGAATTCTTTGGCAAATTCTTTACTGCCTTCCAATTGAGCCCCTTTGCTTTCAGGGCCGATTACAGTAACATGCGAAAGTGCCGGGTCGTTGTTAAAGAAATCGTGGATTCCCTTCACCAATGGATCTTCCGGCCCAACCACCACCAGGTGAATGTCTTTTTCAAGTACCAGGGCTTTAATGCCTTCAAAATCAGTAACGCTAATATTCACATTTTCGCCCACTGTTTTTGTTCCCGCATTTCCTGGTGCGATGTACAATTTATCCAACTGTGAACTTTGCGCTATTTTCCAACCCAAAGCATGTTCGCGGCCTCCAGAACCTAATACTAAAACATTCATAATACAATGATTTTGTGCAAAGGAACAAAGAAACTACTCGATATGGAAAATTTGTTACAATGGGTTTTCAACAAAAAAAAGGCCGCTGTTAACAGCGGCCTTTTTCAATGTTATTTTATGCGTGTTTTTACTTAACTCGCTTAATACTGCAACCCATATGACGAGTAGTGGCAGGGTTAATTTCATTGCCAGTAGCAAGATTTACCATGGCTGCACGCAACCACTTTTCCTTCACTTCGCTTGCGCTACTCACATTGTCATCAATAGCACCGGTATATACCAATTTCATATTGCTATCGAACAAAAACACATGTGGAGTAGTTTTGGCGCCAAAAGCATTGGCCAACTCCGAATTCTTATCCATTACGTAAGCACTCTTATAGCCATTTTCTTTGGCATGCGTTACCATTGCTTCAAACGAGTCAGCAGCATCTCTTTTGGCTTCATTGGAGTTCACCAAAACCATGCCTATTTTGTTTCTTTTACCCAGCGTGTACAAATCGTTGTAACGGCCTTCCCAGCCTTCGCTATCTTCTCCTCTACCTACTACAAAAGGACAGGTATTGCAAGAAAACACTACTAGCAAACCATTGTCTAATGCCAGGTCGTTCAAAGAATACTCATTGCCTGAAACATCTTTCATCTTTTGTGCCACGTTAGGGGCTTTTTTACCTACTTCAAGAATTTCGTGCTCTCCATGGGTGGTGGTAAAGTTGAACCCTAGAAAGGCAACCAGAGCAATGCATGCAGTTAATGTTATTGTCTTTTTCATGTGGTTGGTTTTATGTCTTACCAAATTTACTACAAAATTTTTAACTCTTGTCGATAACCTTAATCCCTCCGCGCTTGTCTTCTTTGTCTTTCTCTTTTTTCTTTTTCTCCTTCCGCTCTTTTATCGAGCCATCGGTTTCTTTACTGTTTAATAGTACTCCAATGGTAACGCCCCCACGAGTCATCGAAAACTCATCGAAGTACGAAAATTCTTTGATAGTTCTTGTTTGGTAATACCCTCCAACAAAGAGTTTTAGCCGTTCGCCATTACTATACCATACTATCTCTGGATCGAAACCCATGCCGTTGCTTCTGCCACCTGCAAGGTAGCTTGCTCGAGCACTTATTTTTAACGATCCAAACGATTGATCTTTGAGCCAGTAATGCGCCCCAACACCCAGGGCTACCATATTAAATTCACCTTCAAAGGTAGAGGCTTGAATATCGGGATTCACCAGGTTTTCTCGGTTGGTGATGGAAGTACTCACACGTGACCAGTTCAGGTATGGTCCTACATATACTCCGGTACCTGCAATACCAAAGCCCAGGTCTACATTGAACAGCGACACGTCCCGACCATAACCATTAATGGGCACATCCGGGTCGATCTTTAAGCTGTCGAATTGAGAGTCGATGTTATCAAACTCTCCTCTGCCAAAAGTAAAATCGTCGTTAGTAGTACTGGCGCCTCCTTCGGCAATAAGAAACAAAATGCCACCCAGCTCAGCATCCAAAATCATTTCATCGCTGTGAATGGCTCCTCTTATTTCGGGCAGTAAACTTACGTACGAATCTTCATAAGCAGTATCTATTACCAATTCATCGCGTCCCTCTACAATGACCTTTTTATCAATCAAATAAGCCGGATACAAAGTTGATTGTCCCACATCAATACCCACCGATAGAGTATTTCTAAATTGAGCATGCGTTGCCAGGCTGGTTACTAACAGCAGGAATACACCTAATAATCGCATCATGTGTTTGATTTTGGTATAAAATTAAGGATAATACTGCAAACGTGCTTGCCCACTGAGTGAACGGCCGGTTTTATCACTTAAACGGTAGTGTAAACCTATTTATAGGGGAATGTTGCCGTGTTTTTTGCGCGGCAGGTTATCCACCTTGTTTTCCAACATTTTGAAGGCGCGAATTAGTTTCTCCCGGGTTTGTCCTGGCTTAATTACCTCATCTACATAGCCTCGTGCCGCTGCATTATACGGGTTGGCAAACAGCTCAGCATATTCTTGCTCCTTTTCCTTCCACTTGGCCTCCGAATCTGCCGCTTCTTTGATTTCTTTCTTAAAGATAATCTCCGCAGCACCCTTGGCACCCATCACCGCAATTTCTGCCGATGGCCATGCATAATTCATATCGGCTCCAATGTGCTTCGAGTTCATTACATCATATGCCCCACCGTATGCTTTTCGGGTAATCACTGTAATTCTTGGCACGGTAGCTTCGCAGAAAGCATACAACAGTTTTGCCCCATTAGAAATGATCCCATTCCACTCTTGATCGGTACCGGGCAAAAAGCCTGGAACATCTTCGAATACCAATAATGGAATGTTAAACGCATCGCAAAACCGTACAAATCGAGCCGCTTTATTGGAGGCGTTAATATCGAGCACACCAGCCAACATAGCAGGTTGGTTGGCCACCACCCCAATGCTGCGGCCACCAAGGCGGGCAAAGCCTACCACAATATTCTCTGCATAATCTTTATGTACTTCCAAAAACGAGGCATCATCTACCACAATATCAATTACCTCTTTTATATCGTATGGCTGATTGGGGTTATCAGGGATAATGGTGTCGAGTGCATCGCGATATTCATTGGCAGATTGATAAGCCAATACAGGAGGCTCTTCCTCACAATTCTGCGGCATATAGCTCAACAGGTTCTTAATGTTTTCGATGCATGCTACTTCATTTTCGCACGCAAAATGGGTAACGCCCGATTTCACTGAGTGTGCAGAAGCACCACCCAATTCTTCCGATGTTACCTCTTCGTGTGTTACTGTTTTCACCACGTTGGGGCCGGTAACAAACATGTACGAAGTATTTTCCACCATCATAATAAAATCGGTGAGTGCTGGCGAGTACACTGCCCCCCCGGCACAAGGCCCCATGATGGCAGAAATTTGAGGCACTACGCCCGATGCCAATGTATTGCGGTAGAAAATATCGGCATAGCCACCCAACGACACTACTCCCTCTTGTATACGAGCACCACCACTGTCGTTTAACCCAATTACAGGGGCACCGTTTTGCATGGCCAGGTCCATAATTTTGCAAATTTTCTCTGCATGCGCCTCAGCCAACGAGCCTCCCATCACTGTAAAATCTTGCGAAAACACATACACCTGACGGCCGTTTACCGTGCCATATCCAGTAACTACACCATCACCCAAAAACTGCTGTTTATCCAACCCAAAGTTGGTAGAACGATGCGTTACCAACATGCCAATCTCTTCAAACGACCCTTTGTCCAGTAAAAAGTGAATACGCTCCCTGGCGGTAAGTTTTCCTTTTTTGTGTTGTGCCGCTATACGGGCTTCTCCTCCACCCAATTTTGCTTGGGCAATTTTCTCTTCAAGGTTGGTGAATTTATCGCTCATGGTTGATGTTGTTATTAAAAGATGCGTAAAAATAGAAAATAAACCGCGTTAACGAATGTTACTAACACTTTCGCTCTAACTCAACGTGCCCCGTTCTAAGCATAAGGCACAAAAAAAAGCCTTTGCATGGCGCAATCATTAAGGCGTGCAGCAAAGGCTTGTTTATGCATTACTATCCTTCGGCTTCGAGTGCAGCCATCAGATCGTCGGTCATCTCAAGGTTGTGGTACACGGTATTCACATCGTCTTCCTCTTCCATTTTTTCAATGAGTTTCAATACCGACTTTGAAGCACTTACATCAAGAGCGGTGGTATTGCCTGGAATACGCTGTAGTTCGGCACTTTGCACTTCCATGCCCATATCTTCCAGCGTTTTTTGCATGTTTCCAAAGTCATCGAAAGAGCAGTACACAATAACCATATCGTCGGTCGTATCAATTTCTTCCAGCCCCCCATCAATGAGTTCCATTTCAAACTCTTCCATGTCTTTATCGGCCAGTTTTTCTTTTTCGATAGTGAATACTCCCTTACGATCGAACATGAAGCCCAACGAACCATTGGTGCCCAAATTGCCTCCATATTTATTGAATACAGCGCGCACCGCTGCTACCGTTCGGTTATTGTTATCGGTGGTGCATTCTACAAACACGGCAATGCCATTAGAAGCATATCCTTCAAATGTCAATTCCGTTAAGTCAGCACCTTCACCACCAGCGCCTTTCTTAATGGCTCGCTCCATGGTGTCTTTGGGCATGTTCGCCCCTTTGGCGTTTTGTACCGCCAATCGCAGCTTCGGATTGGTTTCTATGTCTGCTCCCCCATCGCGTGCAGCAATGGTAAGCTCCTTAATGATTCGGGTAAAAATCTTTGCTCTCTTCGCATCCTGGGCTCCTTTTCTGTGTTTGATGTTGGCCCATTTACTATGTCCTGCCATAACTCGTTTACATTAGTGATCTACTCCTGTAAAATTAGAAAAATTGCACTAATAATAGCAAGAGTATAAAAGAAAAGCCCTCCCTTTCGGGAGGACTTTCGCCTTTGTTGCATTTTAGAATGTAAGGATGGTCAATTAGAAGCCGACGAGAGTGATTCCGGCTTCGAAGGGATAAATGTTTGGTGCTTTATTGTCTTCAAACAGGGTAGTTAAGCCGTAGTTAAAAAAGAGGGTGAGGTTTCCATAACCCACTCTGGCAGTAGCACTCAGCTTAATGGGGTTAAGGTTGTAATGCCCTTTGGTTTTACTTTTATGCTTCTCCCCTTCAAACTTGTATTTCTGCTTGAATTTAGAACCTATGCGGTAAGCCCCTATTACTCCACCAGCAAGGTGAAATGATTTACTGGGGTCGCTACTGGTATTGAACGCTAACATCAATGGCACTTGAAGGTATACTGCTTTTAATCGATTTTTATCGTAACTAATCAATGTATCTTCAAACGCAAAGGTGGTGTCTTTATTACTGGCCAGTACCACATTATTTTTAAACTGGTACGAGGCAAAGTTAAAACCGGCTCCTGTTACAATACCTACATACTCTTTGGCAATGCCTATACGCTCTTCCCAAAAGTTAATGCTGAGGTTAATAGAGCGTGCATAATCCACTTCAAAGTTTTCAGCAGCATTAGGCACATTAAACACATCGCTTGATCCTCCGTAGCCATTCACCCCCAGGTCAATCCCTGCCCAGTGCGTAAGCGCTCCTTTGTCAATGCAATCATCACACTCGTTTTCATCTTTCTCATCTTCGTCGTTTACAATGATGATTTTTGATGAACCCCATTTTAAACGGGTAGTGTCACCCCCCTCACTCAACCTCATGTGCTCCTTATGTTCTTGTTGGTCTTTGTGTTCAAGGTGTTCTTGCTGCTCCTTACTTTCTAATGCTTCCAACGCTTCACGAGCTTCTTTCATTTCCTTTTCTTCCGCTGTTGGTGTCTCCTGCGCTACGGCAAATCCTGCCATCAACATCAACGCAATTAGTGTGGTAATTTTTTTCATGGTGTTTGTTATTAACTGTTTCTGTGGGTAGGACGGTTAGCCTTTGTGATTTGTTACAGCGAAATTTATTTTTTTCTCTTTTTTCGCGTAAATCCAAACTTTCCGATGGATATTTCAGTAACCACATAACCGTCTTCGGTCTCTTTTTTACCATAAAAACCTGATTCTTTTCCGGTGAGTTTGGCAATGCCATCCGATACCTTTCCTACGGCATCGGAAGTGGTTACTTTATCTTTCTTATTGAAGATCTTTTGGTTGGCAAATTCGCGTAAGGTAAGGTACTCTTCCTCACTGCTATTGTTAGTGTTCATCGCCACAGCCTCTTCTGGCGTTTCTATAGTTTCTATCTCATCAGGCCGCTGTTGATCTTCCTGTTCCTCCTGCTCGTTAGGCATTTCTTTGGGCTGTTCTTGCTCCTGCTCTACAAGTTGATCCAATTCTTTCTCTAATGGCTGTTCATCATTGGGAAGTGGCTGAGGCTTTTGTTGTGGTGCTTGCTCTACATATTGAGGAGCCCCTCCTTCGTCTTCAACAGCCATATGCTGAGATGGCGCTTCATCCTCTTTCTCTTGTGGTATTGCAACCCCATTTACACGATCGGTTTGTTCCTCTTCCACCAATGTATTAGAAGGCACTTCTTTTTCGTTCAACTCCAGGGGCACTGCCTCTTCTGCTTCTACTATGTTTTTAGGCGATTCTGTTTCGGCATTGTAGTTGAAGAGGAAGAAAAATAACAACATTGCCGCTGCCGCTGCTACAAAGTAATAATAGATGGGCACCACCTTGCGGTCTTTTTGGTGCAGTGATGCTTTGTGGTTAAACACAATTGGAGGAGCGGTAAGCGTTAGTTGCTGATACGTATCAAACTCTGCCTGCTTTTCAGGATGTGCCTTTAAAAATGCATCTACCGCTGTAAGTTCGCTGGCAGTTAAGGTGCCTTCTTGCGCTCCAATAAAATAGTTCTCGTAATTACTTAAACCAATCCCCGTTTCTTGCTGCAATGATGCTTTACCGTCAAATACTACTGTAGGTGCCACCAACTCAATGGGCTCAAAAGCCTCCAGTTCTGCTTTCAACTCGGGGTGCTGTTCCAAAAACAACATCAACTCAGCCACCTCTTCCGGAGAAAGGTTGCCCTCGCTATAGTCGAGGAAAAAGGCTTCGTAGTTGTGTTGGTTAATGCTCATAATACAGCTTCAATGCTACCGAGGTATTGTTTTAAAAATTTACGTGCGCGAAAAATGTACACCTTCACTTGCGACTCTCCCAACCCTGTCATCTCACCTATCTCCTGGTAAGAATACCCCTCGTAATCACGCAACATAATAACCGCACGCTGATCTTCAGGCAATTGGTTGATCGCTTCATGTAAAATCTCATTCAAATCTGAATACTGATTGTCGTGCGACGGCTCTGCCACCTGTTCAAAATCTCCTTGTTTTTTGTCGCGTCGAATCATATCAATCATCGTGTGGTATGCAGTAGAGAACAAGTACGACTTTGCTTTCGCAAATGCTACCTCCTTCACTTTCACCCACAGTTTTGCGTAGGTTTCCTGAACAATGTCTTTTGCCTTTTCCTCATCTTTAATATTCTTTAAGATGAAGCGATACACATTGTCGGAAAACCGATCAACACAATCGTTATATTCTGCTACTTCCATTACGGTTTTCGGGCATTCCATCTGTGGGACGACCGAGGGTATCTAAAAGTTACAACTATTTTAGAAAAATTTTTGAGGGAATGGGATTTCGGGTATTAATCTAGCTTCAATACCGCTAAGAATGCTTGCTGTGGCACTTCTACATTGCCCACCTGGCGCATGCGTTTTTTCCCCTTTTTCTGCTTTTCCAACAGCTTACGCTTACGGGTGATGTCGCCACCATAACATTTGGCCGTTACATCTTTACGTACTGCCCTTACCGTTTCACGTGCAACAATTTTTGACCCGATCGCTGCCTGTATAGCAATTTCAAACTGTTGTCGTGGAATGAGTTCTTTTAGTTTTAAGCAAATACGCTTACCCAGCTCAAAGGCATGATCACGGTGAATTAATGCAGAAAGCGCATCCACCTGATCACCGTTAAGAAGAATATCGAGTTTAATCAACTTCGAATTTTGATAACCTATCGGGAAATAATCGAATGAGGCATAGCCACGAGAAACAGTTTTTAGCTTGTCGTAAAAATCAAAAACAATTTCACCCAACGGCATCTCAAAGGTAAGCTCTACCCTATCAGAAGTAAGGTAGACTTGATTCTTTAGCACACCACGTTTATCGATGCAGAGGTTCATGATCGCACCAACATATTCCGATTTGCTGATAATTTGTGCTTTAATAAAAGGCTCCTCTACATAATCAATAATAGAAGGGTCGGGCAAATCAGAAGGGTTGTTAATCTTTAAAAAGTCACCCCTTGTGGTATACGCCTGGTACGACACGTTAGGCACCGTAGTAATAACTGTCATGTCGAACTCGCGTTCCAACCGCTCCTGAATAATTTCCATGTGCAACATGCCCAGGAACCCACAACGAAAGCCAAAACCCAGGGCAGCAGAAGATTCGGGTTCGTAAACCAACGAAGCATCATTAAGCTGCAACTTTTCAAGCGACGCACGCAATTCTTCGTAGTCTTCCGTATCAACCGGATAGATGCCAGCAAATACCATTGGCTTAACATCTTCAAATCCTTTTACAGCCTCTTCACAAGGATTTTTTACATGGGTAATGGTATCTCCTACCTTTACCTCTTGTGCGTTTTTAATGCCCGATATAATATACCCCACGTTTCCAGTTTCAACACCTTTCTTAGGAGCCAAATCCAATTTTAAAACACCAATCTCATCGGCATGGTATTCTTTACCAGTATTGACAAACTTTACCAGATCGCCCTTTTTAATGCTTCCATTCAAGATGCGGAAGTAAGCGATGATACCACGAAAAGAGTTAAACTCTGAGTCAAAAATCATGGCTTGAAGCGGTGCTTCCGGGTTACCTGTAGGAGCAGGCACACGGTCTACAATAGCTTCCAAAATATTTTCTACCCCCAAGCCTGTTTTACCACTGGCAGGAATAATCTCATCTTCACCACAACCTATGAGGTCTACAATTTGATCTTTCACCTCATCAGGCATGGCACCCGGAAGATCCATCTTATTCAACACCGGAATAATTTCTAAATCGTGCTCAAGGGCCAGGTAAAGATTCGATATGGTTTGCGCTTCAATGCCTTGAGAAGCATCTACAATCAACAACGCTCCTTCACACGCTGCAATAGAACGCGACACCTCATAAGAAAAATCTACGTGGCCTGGTGTATCAATAAGGTTGAGTATGTACTGTTCACCATTATGCTCATAATCCATCTGTATGGCATGACTTTTAATTGTAATGCCTCGCTCGCGTTCCAGGTCCATGTCATCAAGCGTTTGCTCTTGCAATTCCCTGTCGGAAATTGTTCCGGTATGCTGTAGCAAACGGTCGGCCAGGGTACTCTTCCCATGATCGATATGCGCTATAATGCAAAAATTCCGAATGTTTTTCATCCCCGCAAAATTAAACTTTTTGCCCATCAATAATACTACACTGCTGAAATTTTGCTACACGTGGCATTTTAACCTCTCCCCTTGCCGTTTAAAGTTCGCCTTTTACGCCAATAAATTTAGCGTAACACACTGGAAATCTAAGCACCAATGGTTCACATCCATTACGGCAACTGCAAAAGATTAAAAACGACCTACAAGGACTATTAATTGTTATTGGCCTATATTTGCTAGCAAAATTTTTGGCTTGAAAGTAATTGACCACCTGAACAATGCCGATCGAACGTTATTTACGTTCGAAATTCTTCCTCCATTAAAAGGAAAAAGCATTGCTTCCATTTACGATGGTATTGATCCATTGATGGAGTTTAAACCTCCTTTCATTAATGTAACCTATCACCGTGAGGAGTACATCTACAAACAGATGGATCAAGATTTGCTGAAAAAGATTTCGGTGCGCAAGCGACCAGGAACTGTAGGCATCTGTGCTGCCATAATGAACAAGTACGATGTAGATGCCGTGCCGCATTTAATTTGTGGTGGCTTTACCCAGGAAGAAACTGAAAATGCATTGATCGACCTTCAATTTTTAGGCATTGATAATGTGTTGGCACTTCGTGGCGACCCTATCAAAACTGAAAACACATTTGTTCCTGAGCCAGGAGGACATCAATATGCAGTAGATTTAGTAGGACAAATTGTCGACATGAACGCAGGAAGGTTCATGTACGATGAAATATCGAATGTTACGCCTACGGATTTTTGTATTGGCGTAGCAGGTTATCCCGAAAAACATTTTGAGGCGCTGAACTTAAAAACCGACCTAAAATACTTAAAAGCTAAAGTAGAGGCAGGTGCTGATTACATTGTGACACAAATGTTTTTCGACAATCAAAAGTATTACGACTTTGTGAACCTATGTAGGGCCAACGACATTAATGTGCCTATTATTCCTGGGTTAAAACCCATTACTACAATGAAGCACATTTCGTTTTTACCCAAAACGTTTCATGTGGATTTTCCCGACGATTTGGCAGATGAATTGGTGAAATGTACCAGCAATGACCAGGTAAAACAAGTGGGTATTGAGTGGGCCATTCATCAATCGAAAGAACTGATGAAGTTCGGGGTGCCTTCGTTACATTATTACACCATGGGAAAATCGGAAACGGTACGTCGTATTGCCAGCAATGTATTCTAGCGCTCCAGTAAACGAGCCACATACTTTCCAATCACATCAAACTCCAGGTTAACGCGATGGCCTACTTGCAAGGCATGAAAATTCGTATGTTCGTAGGTATAAGGAATGATGGCCACCGAAAAGCTATTGGTGTGTGAATTCACCACAGTAAGGCTAATGCCATTGACGCAAATCGATCCTTTTTCTACTGTAATATTGCCTTGCTCTGGTGCATATTCAAATGTAAATACCCAACTGCCTTCTTCTTCCTTTCTGGCAGTGCAGATAGCCACCTGATCAACATGCCCTTGCATAATATGGCCGTCTAAACGATCGCTCAACTTCATGCACCGCTCCAGATTTACAGGAGCGCCTTCAGTTAGATCGCCCAATGCTGTTTTATCAAGTGTTTCCTTAATGGCTGTGACCACATAACGATCGTCGTTAATGGCCACCACCGTTAGGCACACCCCATTGTGCGCAATGCTTTGATCAATTTTAATTTCGGGAACAAAGGAAGCCTGTATGGTGAGGTGTAGGTTGTCTCCCTCTTCCTTTAATGCAACTACTTTTCCTACTTCCTCTACAATTCCTGTAAACATGCTAGTTCACTTTGCCTTTACCATCTCTAAATAAGTGGAAAAATCCTTTCAGTTCAATGACGTCAATACCCGATAGTCGAATGCTATTTACCTTACACAAGTAATAATAAACCCCTTCGGGTACCGCTTCACCTGATTCCATGTGAATGCCATCCCAGTTAATCATAGGATCCGTGGTTTTAAAGATTACCTGTCCCCACCGGTTATAGATCTCCAGCTCTATGCTGTCAACAAACTTAATGGGAGGAAGTGGAACAAATAGATCATTAGCACCATCGCCATTTGGTGTAAACACATTCGGTAACCAGTATTGTGGGCAATTGTCAATGCATACCTGATTGCTGTATTCACTTTCATTGCCTACCGAATCTATAGCAGTAACCATATAACACCCTGCAATAGAACCATTGTTGTTGTGCAACATCGTGGTATCAAGTGCCGTAGAAAAGCTGGCTATTAGCTCAAAATCTTCGGCTTCAACACTATCAATGGGCGAATAGTATACATTGTAAGCTATCACATCGTCGGTACAGCTGTTGTTGGGGTTGGTCCACGATAAGCTATTTTCTTCCAACTCACAATCGCCCAACACCGTTAATTCAGGAGGGCATGGCGCGGTAAGGTCTAGTGGAGCATCGCATATCTCTTGCGAGTAATTGTAATAAATACCCGGCAAACTGGTAGACGAATATGAGCCAATGCTACGCACATAATAACAATATTGTACCCCATTAATTAAATTGGAATCTACATACATTTGTGTAGTAGAAGTACCTATAAGGTTGAATTGCAGCCCATCGAAACGGTATACTTCATATTCGGTATTCGTCCAAGGTACTTGCTCCTGCCAGGTAAGGGTAATTTCGTTATCGTCGGGGGTTGTTTGTAAAAAGATGGACGAAGCGGTTTGTGATTGACCCGCTAAAATGCCATTGCTAAACAAATCAATGCGATAGGTATATGGGGTTGTTTCGGTATCAAACAGGTTGTCGATAAACAATGTATCAACATTTGCCAGGAATGCATTGGTAGGTGTAGTATGTACCAACGTTCCAGGAGTGCCATAGCCTGTCCCTCTGTATACTTCATAGTAATATGGGCCGGGATGGGTATTAATCGTATCCAAATCGGTAGGCATAAGCCATTTAATGGTGTCACGCCCGGTAGTGGTATTGGTTTCACCAACGCTCACATTGGTAATAATGGGTACATCCCTTCTCAATTCGGCACAAAACTCTACCGATGCATAACTTTCTGCTCCACCATTGTCGGCAAAGCATGCTACCACCATGTAGCAATATTGTTGTCCCTGCGACAGGTTAGAGTTGTCTATAAAGGTAGTATCGGTTAAACTGGTAGTAGTTCCTATTTGGGTATAACCGGTATACGAAGGCACACCTGTTTCGCAATGACTGGGCACAAACCCGTACAGATCTGTTCTACGGTATATTTTATAGCCAGTAACATTGCCACACACGCTTGGCTCCCAACTTAACTCAATGGTATTGCCATTGGGTGTAGCTGCAGGGTTTTGAGGAGCAGGCCCTACTACCAAAATGTTCATGGTGGTAATGTCTACGAGGTCTACATCGCCCCCTCCATCTTCACCACGCACGTACAGCTGATATGCTGCTGCATCTACATGGTCGCAATTGGTTTCCCAATAAAAATCGCCCTCCGAATAACCCGGAGAATTGATGGGTTGTGTAAACAAGGCTGGGCTGTTTGTTACTTCAAAAGGCCCACCGAAAGCACTAAGACCTATGTTATGGTTATTAGGATCCGTAGCTATAAAAGTTAACGCTAACGTATCGCCCGCATTCACACAAGTATCGGCCAATGCCTGCAAGTCTGGTGGGTCGTTACTACAGTTCACTAATGTTATTTGCATATCGCGCAACACTGAGCCCATAAAAGCTCCCGTTTCGCGGTCAAATTCTTCAATCAATATGGCAATGTTATACTCACCCTGACAGGCAGGAGGTACATCCCAATGTACATCACCAGTAGCCGCATCGATCCAAAAGTTATTGGAAGCACTGGGGCATATCTCGTCAGGGAACACATAACCCCAGGGGTTTCCTACTAGAGGTTGTCCACCCTGGCCTAAACACTCCACTAACGAATAGCGCAAGCTATCACCATCGGGGTCGTAAGCACCCGGGTTATGAATCCATGGCTTGTTTACACAAGCATTATCTTTTGGTGGGTTTAGTAATTGTACCGAGTTGTTGACGCGACCCGCAAATGGGTTAATCACCAACGTAGAATAAATGTAAAATGGCTGATTGACCGAATTATCGATGTTCAAAATGCCGCCATTACGATTAGGATCTTCTACCGACATAGTGAAAATTCCCGCACCTAAATACAAGTGAGAACCTATGTACTCATTGCGCTGCGCATCAGCATTGGGTAAAAAAGTAATGCTCGATCGTTGAATACTGTCGGTAGGTGAACCATCGCCCCAATCAATTTCCAAAAATTCGCGGTCGGCAGGACTGGAAGTTTTGGTACAGGTAATGATTTTCACCCAATACCTCCCATCGTCTGGATTGAACCAATAGATGATCTCTCCGGCTCTATTGTGAGTTGCCATGCTGGAGCCGTAAATGAGCAATGTAAACAATATGAGGAGGACCCTGTACATTCCTTAGTAAATAAAGAAACACTAAATTACTGAATTTATTTCATGCGCTATATTAATTTTTTGCTTTTGGGTCGGCTGCATGTCAATTCCAACCCATTGGAGCATCACTTTTGTCGCAAATATTGTTCCACTTATTTAAACGCACAAAGGCCACAAAATGTTCTGGTTTTTCAACCGCGCTACTTCTACTTTTTTAATTAACTTTATCCGCCTTAAACTCCCCTTAATATGAGCATTGTACTGAAACACGCTACCAGCACCACCGCCAAAGATACTTTAGTGGTTGTGGCAACAGCCAAAGAAGCCCTAAAAGACCTTGGTTTATCGAAAGACGAAACAGCTTACATAAAAGCTACTTTGAAAAAGGAACCTTTTGCAGTGGTCAACCAGTACAGCCGCCTGGTATTTGTTACCAACATCAACAAAGCCAAGGCAGGCAATGTGCTCGAAACTTATCGCAAAACCGGATTCGACATTCATGAAGTTGTACAAAAGCACCAGGTAGCTCAAGTGGCCGTGGTCAATCGAAGCGATGCATCTTATGCCCTGGCGATAACTGAAGGAATGGCATTGAGTAACTACCAGTTTCTAAAGTACTTTAAAGACAAAAAAGGCAAAACCAATGCACTAAAAACCATTAAGGTAAAAGGCGTTGATAAAAAGACAGTAGAAGAGCTACAGGTAGTAGTAGACGCTACCCTTGAAGCACGCACACTCATCAACGAGCCCCTATCTTATTTAACAGCCCCACAATTGGCCAAAGAAATTAAACGACTGGGCAAAACTGCTGGTTTCAAGGTAGAGGTATTTAACAAAGCTAAAATCGAGGCATTAAAAATGGGCGGACTGCTAGCCGTAAATAAAGGCAGTATCGACCCTCCAACATTTTCTATCCTGGAATGGAAGCCCAAAAATGCCACCAATAAAAAGCCCTATGTTTTAGTGGGGAAAGGCGTAGTGTACGATACTGGTGGGCTAAGCCTAAAACCTACCCCCAACTCAATGGATCAGATGAAGTGCGATATGGGAGGAGCAGCAGCAATGATTGGTGCCATGTATGCCGTGGCTAAAAACAAGCTTCCCATTCATCTCATTGCCCTTATTCCGGCCACCGACAACCGCCCTGGCCAAAACGCTTATGCTCCGGGTGATGTTATAAAGATGCATAGTGGTTTAACTGTAGAAGTGTTGAATACCGATGCAGAAGGACGTATGTTGCTGGCAGATGCATTGAGTTATGCTCAAAAATACAAACCCGAGTTGGTGATTGATGCAGCTACCCTTACAGGATCAGCCATGCGTGCCATTGGCCAATATGGCATTGTAGCCATGGGCAATGCCAAAAAAGAAACCTTTGATGCCTTGCGTAATAGCGGCACCAATGTATACGAACGAATTGTAGAATTTCCCTTTTGGGAAGAGTACGGAGAAGAAATAAAATCGGACATTGCCGACATTAAAAACCTTGGTGGGCCTAATGCAGGAGCCATCACGGCTGGCAAGTTCCTGGCACACTTTACCAACTACCCCTGGATTCATCTTGATATTGCAGGGCCGGCATTCCTTACTACGGAAGACAGCTATCGCGGTAAAGGAGGAGTTGGTGTTGGTGTAAGGTTGTTGTTCGATTTCCTTAAAAACAAATCCCAATCATGACCAAATCAAGTCAGAAGAAAAATAAAATAAAAGTAGGCATCACCGTTGGCGATCTTAACGGTATTGGACTGGAAGTCATCATCAAAACTTTCTTAGACAATAGGGTGTTGCAAGACTTTACCCCCATTGTATATGGATCTACCAAAACAGCATCCTACCACAGAAAAGCATTGGGCATTAATGACTTTAGCTTTTTCCCCATCAACTCGGTAGATGATGTTAACCACAAAAAAGCCAATCTTCTCAACTGTTGGAACGATGAGGTTAACATTCGGTTGGGCACTCCTGACAAAACCATTGGAAGCTATGCTTTTAAGTCGTTAGAGTTAGCTACTCAGGACCTGGCAAACAATAACATTGATGTACTTGTTACTGCCCCGATTAATAAACACACCATTCAATCAGAAGAATTTAACTTCCCGGGGCATACCGAATACCTGGCAAAAATGTCGAACGAAGACGATGCGTTAATGCTAATGGTATACGAAGGACTGCGCGTTGGGGTAGCCACCAATCACATTCCTTTAAAAGATGTGCCCGAAACTCTTTCCAAAGATTTGATTGTACACAAGTTGCAGCAATTGAATGCCAGTTTGGTGAAAGATTTTGGCATTCGCAAACCAAAGATTGCTGTGTTGGGGCTTAACCCTCATGCTGGCGAACGAGGCATGTTGGGTGAAGAAGAGGGTAATGTTATTGCACCAGCTATCGAAAAAGCTAAGGAAGCAGATATTTTGGCATTCGGACCTTACCCGGCAGATGGGTTCTTTGGCACCTCCAATTTCAAAAATTTCGACGGCATTCTAGCCATGTATCACGACCAGGGGCTTATTCCGTTCAAAGCATTGTCGTTTGACATGGGGGTAAACTATACAGCTGGATTGCCCATTGTACGCACCTCGCCAGATCATGGTACTGCTTACGAAATTGCAGGGAAAAACATAGCTTCCGAAGCTTCGTTTAGAAGTGCTATTTACCTGGCCTGTGAGATCTACAATAATCGAAAAATGCATAAAGCAATTAATGCCGACCCACTTACACCGCAAAAAGCTGGAGATGGCGGGAAAAATTAGTTAGCGCATCTGCTGTTTTTAATTTAAATAAATTTTATACCTTTGCGCTCCCTAATTTTGGCGAATTGGAGCGTATGAATAATTATAGCATTCCTTTTGTGGGACTTAAATTAGGGCAACACCAATTTGAGTTTGATGTTGACGACAAGTTCTTTGAGTTGTTTGAGTATTCGGTCATTGAAAAGGGGAACTTCCATGTTCACCTAATGATGGAAAAACAAACCACCATGTTGCTGCTCGATTTTAATATCAGTGGCACATTGCACACACATTGCGATCGTTGTGGTGGCGCGCTAGAAGTACCGGTAGATGGCACCCAGCCTTTAATTGTAAAGTTTGGAGCCGACGAATATCAGTCGAGCGATGAAATTTTGGTAATTCCACCTTCTGAATACGAAGTAAACGTAGGACCATTCATTTATGAATTCATCACGCTTTTGTTGCCTTACAAACACCTTCATGGTGAAGGTGAGTGCAATAAAGCTGCAGTGAAACTCCTCGAACAACTCTCTTCGAACGACGACGACGAAGACACAACAGACCCAAGGTGGGACGCATTGAAAAAATTGAAATAAGGCATTAGAACAAAACTTAATACAGACTAAAATGGCACATCCTAAGCGAAAACAGTCTAAGTCAAGAAGAGACAAAAGGAGAACCCACTATACTGCAACTACACCATCTGTTTCCAGCTGTGGAAATTGTGGTGCTCCAACACAGCCTCACAAAGTATGTCCTGAATGCGGGCACTATAGAGGAAAGCAGGCTGTTGAAAAGTCGATTTCCATTTAGTTATAAATTCTTCTTAGATTTGAGGCCTTATTGAAGGTTAAACTCATTTCTATCGAATGAAGATAGGTATTGATATTATGGGCGGGGATTATGCCCCCGAGGCCACTACTTTGGGTGCCATTCAAGCCCATAAAGAATTACCTGAAAATGTACGGTTGGTACTGATTGGTGATGAACCATCCATTCTGGCAATTCTGGAACGTGAAAATTTCGACGTTAATCAAGTAGACATTATACATACTACGCAAGTAGTAGGTATGGGAGACCACCCTACTAAGGTATTGAACCAAAAACCCGACTCAGGCATTGTGATCGGGTTTTCACTTTTAAAAGACAACAAGATCGATGCTTTTGCCAGTGCTGGCAATAGTGGAGCTATGTTGGTAGGTGCCTTGTATAGCGTGAAAGCCATTCCAGGCGTCATACGCCCTAGCATTACTTCTGCCCTTCCCATTGAAAGTGGAAAAGTGGGCATCATTTTGGATGTAGGCATCAATGCTGATTGTAAACCCGACGTACTGTATCAATTTGCCATATTAGGATCGCTTTATGCCGAGTATGTATATGGCATAGATCAACCGCGTGTTGGACTCCTTAACATTGGCGAAGAAGAAGGCAAAGGCAATTTACTGACGCAAGCTACCCATGCCTTAATGAAGGGAAGCAAAGATTTCAACTTTGTAGGAAATGTAGAGGGGCGTGATCTATTTGAAGAAAATGTAGATGTGGTGGTATGCGATGGTTTTACTGGAAATGTAGTGCTAAAACAAGCAGAGGCATTTTACCGCCTGATAAAGAAACGCGGTATTTCTGACGCATATTTCGACCGTTTTAATTATGAAAACTACGGAGGAACACCGATATTGGGCGTTGATTCGAACGTAGTAATAGGCCATGGCATTTCTAATGCCACCGCCATAAAAAATATGATTTTGCACACCCGGGATGTTATCAATGCCGGATTGCCTGCTAAAATAAAGGAAGCTTTTGTATAATGAGTAAGACTACTGCCGCCATCACTGCTGTATCGGGCTATGTTCCCGAATACGTGTTGTCCAACAAAGAATTAGAAACCATTGTGGACACTACCGACGAATGGATCACCACTCGAACTGGCATTAAAGAACGTAGGATATTAAAAGGAGGTCGTGCTACTTCCGACATGATTGTTCCTACGGTAAAAGACATTTGTGAAAAGCGAGGCATTAGCCCCGAAGAAATTGACCTGGTAATTGTAGGTACTGTAACTGCTGATTTCAACTTCCCTTCTACTGCAAATATTGTATGTGATAAGGCCGGTATTACCAATGCCTGGGGATTTGATATCAATGCCGCTTGTTCGGGTTTTATTTACAGTCTGGCAACAGGAGCGCAATTCATCGAAACCGGAAAATACAAGAAAGTATTGGTTGTTGGTGCCGACATGATGTCGTCAATCATCAACTACGAAGACCGCACTACTTGCATCATCTTTGGTGATGGTGCAGGATCAGTACTGCTAGAGCCCAACGAAGAAGGTAATGGTGTAGTTGATTCTATCTTGGCCAGTGATGGTGCTGGTAGGCACAGTTTGTTCCAGCCCGCAGGTGGTTCAGCAAAGCCCGCCTCGCGTGATACGGTAGATGCCAATGAGCATTACGTATTTCAAGATGGAAAAGCTGTATTTAAAATGGCTGTTACCAATATGGCTGATGTTTCTGCTGAAATTATGGAGCGCAACAACCTCACTGGTGACGACGTGGATTGGCTAGTGCCACACCAGGCGAACTTACGCATCATCGACGCTACAGCTAACCGAATGGGGTTAGATAAATCGAAGGTGATGATTAATATTGAAAAATTTGGAAATACTACCGCAGGCACACTTCCTTTGTGTTTGTGGGAATGGGAGAAGCAACTGAAAAAAGGGGATAACCTCGTACTTTCTGCTTTTGGAGGCGGATTTACATGGGGAGCCATATATTTAAAATGGGCGTACAACTCCTAACCAAGTAGTATTTTTTATATATTTATCTCCGCTTTAAAATCAATCAAAACCCATGTGTATGGAGCTAAGTGAAATTCAGGATTTAATCAAATTTGTATCAAAATCCGGAGTAACCGAAGTTGAGTTGGAGCAAAAGGATTTTAAGATTGTTATCAAATCTGATCCTACCGTTCGCACCAAAAGAGGCGCACAAAAAGTAGAACAGCAAATTATTCAAGCGCAAGTACCGGTACAACCAATGCAACCCGTGCAGCCTGTTCAGCAAGTACAACCTATTCCAGTAGCACAGCCTGCAGTAATTCCTGCTGCTGAGCCTGCTGCCCCTACTGAGAAAAAAGACGATGCTGCCGACGAATCAAAATACATAACCGTTAATTCGCCTATGATCGGAACATTCTACCGATCATCGTCGCCCGATAAGCCACCTTTCATCAGTGTTGGTGATGAGATTGCCCCGGGTAAGGTTATTTGTATTGTTGAGGCCATGAAGCTTTTCAACGAGATCGAAGCTGAAATTTCTGGAAAAATTGTGAAGGTGCTGGTAGATGATGCCTCACCAATTGAGTACGACCAACCTTTATTCCTGGTCGACCCGGCTTAATTGTATTAAACCGGTTCATCGCTTAATTGCCAAGTCATGTTCAAAAAGATATTAATTGCCAACAGAGGTGAGATTGCTTTGCGCGTTATTCGAACGTGTAAAGAAATGGGGATTCAAACGGTAGTCGTATACTCTACAGCCGACGCTGATAGCTTACCTGTTCGCTTTGCCGACGAAGCTGTATGCATTGGTCCTCCACCAAGTTCTGAATCTTACCTGGTTATTCCAAATATTATTGCTGCCGCAGAAATCACCAATGCCGATGCCATTCATCCCGGTTATGGGTTTTTGTCGGAAAACGCCAAGTTCTCAAAAATTTGCCAGGAGCACGGCATCAAATTTATTGGTGCTACCCCCGAGCAAATTGAAGGTATGGGCGACAAAGCCTCGGCTAAAGAAACCATGAAGAAGGCTGGTGTGCCTACAATTCCTGGTTCTGATGGTTTGTTGAAAGACCTTGCTGATGCAAAGAAAACAGCGAAGAAAATTAAATACCCTATCATGCTTAAAGCAACTGCCGGTGGTGGCGGTAAAGGCATGCGGGTAGTGTGGAAAGAAGCCGACTTAAAAGAAGCCTGGGACTCTACCACACGTGAAGCTGGTGCCGCCTTTGGCAACGATGGCATGTACATGGAAAAGTTCATTGAAGAGCCACGCCATATCGAAATTCAAATTGCTGGCGATCAATTTGGCAAAGCATGCCACCTTTCGGAGCGCGACTGCTCCATTCAGCGAAGGCACCAAAAATTGGTGGAAGAAACACCTTCTCCATTTATGACTTCCTCCCTGCGTAAAAAAATGGGAGCTGCAGCCATTAAAGCAGCCAAAGCGGTGAAATACGAAGGAGTAGGTACAGTAGAGTTTTTGGTAGACAAGCACCGCAACTTCTACTTCATGGAAATGAATACTCGTATCCAGGTAGAGCATACCATTACTGAGGAGGTGATCAACTACGACCTCATTAAAGAACAAATAAAATTGGCTGCTGGTGAACGCATTTCTGGCAAAAACTACGAGCCCAGTTTGCACGCCATTCAATGCCGTATCAATGCCGAAGATCCGTACAATAACTTCCGCCCCAACCCGGGTAAAATTACCCACTACCATGAGCCCGGTGGCCATGGCATTCGTATCGATACACACGCGTATGCGGGCTATACCATTCCGCCCAACTACGATTCGATGATCGCCAAGCTAATTACAGTAGCGCAAACTCGAGAAGAGGCCATTACCAAAATGCAACGCGCCCTGGGTGAGTACATTGTTGAAGGAGTAAAAACCACCATTCCTTTCCACATCCAACTCATGCAAGACGAGCAATTTAGGGCTGGTAATTTCACCACCAAATTTTTGGAAGATTTCGAGTTTAAACCATAGCTGGCACCTGATCATTTAAAGGCTTCCTATTTGCACCTATTTACCTGGGCGTGTTAGTACGTGCGAAGTGTGCTTTTTGTCCTTCAGTTAGGTACAGTATCCGTCTATCGGAATAACCATCACCTTCATCTCAAGGTGGAGGCAATACATTGGAAATTAATCAGATTTATGCCGAGGCACTTTTGGCTTTTACTTCTACCATTGTTTTAGCTGTGGCAACAATGGCAGCCGCATCATAGAAACACTCGGCATGCAACTCAGCCTGTGTACCATGATCGATATAAGTATCGGGAACACCAAGTCGTTTTACCTGTGCTGCATAACCGTTGTCGGTCATAAATTCAAGCACTGCACTGCCCATTCCTCCCATCAAACAGCCATCTTCTACGGTAATTACCTTGTTGAATTTGCCAAACACTTCGTGCAACAATATCTCGTCAATGGGCTTCACAAAGCGCATGTCGTAATGCGCAGCACTGATGCCTTCTTGCGCCAATGTTTCAGTAGCAGTAACAGCATAGTTGCCTATATGACCAATGGTTAAGATAGCAACATCATCGCCATTTTTAACCTTGCGGCCAGTACCCACTTTAACCTTCTTCATGGGCTGCTTCCAATCGGCCAGTACCCCTTGCCCTCGAGGGTAGCGAATAGAAAAGGGGCCCATATCTTCCAACTGGGCGGTATACATCAGGTCGCGCAATTCCGTTTCATTCATTGGCGATGCCACGGTCATATTAGGTATACAACGCATATATGCCAAATCGTAGGCACCATGATGGGTTCTTCCATCGGCTCCTACCAATCCTCCCCTATCAAGGCAGAGCACCACATTGAGGTTTTGCATGGCTACATCGTGAATCACCTGATCGTAAGCCCGCTGCATGAATGAGGAATAGATGTTGCAAAAAGGCACCATCCCTTGTGTGGCCAATCCAGCAGAAAAAGTAACGGCATGTTGTTCAGCAATGCCCACGTCAAATGCACGATCGGGCATGGCTTCCATCATGATATTTAACGAACAGCCTGTAGGCATGGCCGGAGTAATGCCCATAATTTTGGGATTCTTTTCTGCCAACTCTACAATGGTATGCCCAAACACCTCCTGGTACTTGGGGGGCTGTGGATTTTTTGGAGTAATTTTTATGATTTCACCGGTCTCCTTGTTGAATAACCCCGGAGCATGCCACTTGGTTGCAGAGCCCTCTTCGGCAGGCTTGTATCCCTTGCCTTTGGTGGTTAAACAATGTAATAGCTTCGGGCCGGGAATGTCTTTCAAATCGTTCATCACCTTCACCAACCCTTCTACATCGTGGCCATCTACGGGACCGAAATACCGAAAGTTCAGCGACTCAAACATATTGCTTTGTTTCAACAAGGTTCCTTTAATGCCATCGCTAATTTTTTGGGCGATGGCCTGGGCGTTTGGACCAAACTTACTGATCTTACCCAACAGGTTCCATACGTCGTCTTTAACACGGTTATAGGTATGTGAGGTGGTAATGTCGGTAAGGTATTCCTTCAATGCACCAACATTAGGATCGATAGACATGCAATTATCGTTAAGCACTACCAGTAAATTGGAGTTCTCTACCCCACCGTGGTTCAGTCCTTCAAATGCTAACCCTGCCGTCATTGCTCCATCACCAATCACAGCAATGTGCTGACGGTCTTTCTCGCCTTTGTGCTGGCTGGCTACAGCCATGCCCAGTGCCGCTGATACTGAAGTAGAGGAGTGTCCAACACCAAAGGTATCGTAATCACTTTCGTCGCGCTTAGGAAAACCACTAAGACCCTTGTACTTTCTGTTGGTGTGGAAAATTTTACGACGACCAGTAAGAATTTTATGCCCGTATGCCTGGTGGCCTACATCCCATACCAATTGATCGTCGGGCGTATTGAAAACATAATGCAGTGCTACCGTGAGTTCTACCACACCCAAGCTCGCTCCAAAGTGGGAGTTGCCAATGGTAGAAACCACATCAACGATATATTCCCTCAGCTCTTTACAAACAGTGGGAAGGTCTTCTTCGTTGAACTTTTTTCTAAGATCTTCGGGAAACTCAATCTGACTTAAAAATTCACCCGCTTTAATCTCATCCATAATGGTAAACTGCTTTTACAGTTGCTATAACAAAGATAGTAAATAATTGTTCGGCCAATCTGAGTTAGAGGCAAATAACTAACGGCACATTGTTAACTAAATTCTGTAGCAACAATGCTTTTTAACATTTTTTTGGAAAACATGTAGTGCTCACGTCTTTTTTCCTTTAAACAATGTGATGAGGCTAAACACAGGCCCGATGGCCAGCAAGAGATAGAGGTAATTAGGAGCCATCACCTCACTCAACATGGTGAGTAATTGAATGCTAATAATGGTAATGGAAAACCCAATGCAATTAACTATGGTAAGGGCTGTTCCTTTAAGTTGGGCAGGTGCGTTTTGAGCCACTAAGGTGGAAAATAATGGGGAATCTGCAATCACCACCACACCCCAAATAAAAAGAAAGCCCAGGGCTGCAACTTTCAACTTCATCACAAAAATTAGTGGCGACGCCATACAACACAAACAAGATAATAACAATGCTATTGTAGCTACTTTTTTGGCTCCAAACCGAAGAGATAAATAACCAGACACAACACAGGCTACACCTCCTATACCAATAATTAGAAATGAGAGAAGAGGAACGTCAAGCATCGCTTCGGCATACATATTATTGTATGTAGTTAATAGTACTGGTACAAATGCCCAAAATGCGTACAATTCCCACATATGGCCAAAATATCCGAATGCTGCCTTTCGAAACACGCGATTATTAAACACTTTGAAGAAAGCAGCAAGATCTAGCTTTTGACTGGGCTTTCGGTAAGGTCCGTCGGGAACAAGGGTTACCATAAGCAGCCCTCCTAACAATGTAATGCTCGAGGTGCTTACAACGACCAACTTCCAGGCGGAGGTTTCAAACATTCCTTTGAGTAGGTGAGGAAAGGCAGTGCCCACCACCAGAGCACCCACTAAATAGCCCAACGACTTTCCAAGTCCTTTTTCATAATAGTCGGCAGCGATTTTCATGCCGATAGGATAAATCCCTGCAAGAAAGAATCCTGTAAAAAAGCGAAAGGCAAGCAAACTCATTAGGTTGTTCCCTCCCCAAACTACGCCTGCATTAAGCAGAGCTCCCATGAGTGCACTAACCATAAATACTTTCGATGGTGAAAACCGATCCGCAATGGTAAAGAGCGCAAACAACAAAGTGCCCGTAATAAATCCAAACTGCACTGAAGAAGTAAGGTGCCCAAGGGCACTTTCATCAAGGTGAAAATTGCTTACAAGATTGGCCATCACCCCATTGCCTGCAAACCAAAGTGATGTACAGCAAAACTGAGCGACAACGATGATTGGTAGTATTAACTTGCTTCTCGCCACAATAAGTGCTGCTGTTTTATTTCAATTCCTTACTGCTAAGTTCAAACCTATTAGAGTCGACATTAAAAACATACCTTGATACTGGGCTATTGGTTTGAGGTTTTAGTTTTACCTTCCGCCAATTGTCACAAAAATCATGAGGGCAATTTTGTGTAACTGTAGGTAAACCGGTTTGCACATTAATTTCATCAATGCACTCTTTTTGGTGATGCAAAATGTCTATATAGTGAGCATCGTTCGGTAAGAATAAAGTGTCTATTGAGGGAATGAAATACTCCATCACCAATTCTTTAAAAACCATCTCTACTTTTTTGGAAATTGGGTGATGGCGGTAAAGCAACACATAGGTGCAAGGAGAAAAGGAGCTGCCAGGCGGACTGCCAGCACTATACAACACCATTAACTCATCTTGATTGTCCTCGCAATTTATGTTAACTACTTCAAATTCCAACCCGCTTTCATCCTCGTTGGGGTACGGCCGGTTAAAAAACAGTTCGGCTTCGGTAGCAAATGATTCTGGTTGACCAACGAATTGCCCTGAATACCCATCGACGAATACTCCAAGAACATGGTGAAAATTAACGTACAGCAGAAAATAATCGTCAAACTTATCTCCATTAAGGTTCAGCTTTAAAGGAACCATTGAGTAATACTCGTTGTAACCTTCGTCTGAATTTGCAGAATCGCGATAATCAGTTAGCAATGCCTGATTGGTGTATGCTGCTTTTACTTTTGATAGATAAACCGAGTCAATCTCTATCATCTCCTGTATGGTTGATAAAGTATCGCCAACCAAAGTGGCATTCTGCCGAGGGGATGCCAATTCATTTTTACTACTTTCTTCCAACCCACAAGCAAAAAGGAGAAGCAGACTAACAAGTAATGGATAAATGAATCGACTCATGGTATAATGATCACGTACGGCACCTCAAATAAAATGTTCTGATAACACTCACTTCTTAATTGATTGTATTTTTCAATAACCTGTTTCCTTCCGCTCAAAATGCATCCAGGGATCTTCACCCTCGTACCATTTACCAGGAGTAAAATGAAGATAGGGCCAGCGGTACCAAAAGGTATAATCACGCTGTTGGCCACCGGTAAGTATGGTATATGTCTTGCCTTTCTCCAGTGCGTTGATGAATTGCTCTCTACTAATTTCGATAGAATCCGGCACCTCATAAGGGAACTCCAGCCAATAGTGAGTGCCATAATCGAACCAATAATCGCGTTGTAGTGTCCACCAGCCAGCCAATTCAGGATAATTGACTCGATGTTGCTTTAGAAAGTCAATGATGCTATCGTTAAAAGTGGTTTTTATGTATGCTTCTTTTAAGTACTCTGACCCATAGGCTCCTGCTACATACACAAACAAGGTGTCGTTCACCAGTTTAACAGGGCAAAAACCATGGCTGTTTTTTCCAGTACTATGGATATAACCCGTATCCACTGCATAACCCGATCGCGATAGCAATTCCATGGGGTAATCAATCGAATACATGCTGTCGTTGTCAAAAACAAGATCACTGCTTCTATAATATTCGAACGGTCCTGCCTCCATGGCCATTTCCGGGGCATTGGGGTTGTAATATATGTCAACAAAGGGGATATTTTTTACAGTGGTTGTTCCCACTTGCTTCCAATGACCCTCAAGTTGAGGTTTGGTCCAGAAAGAGTTGCTTACATTACCAGAACGATTAACAATACTTTCTTGGTCGGTACAAGCATAAAGCAATAAAGTAAGCATGAGGTAGCGTAGCATGAAGCAATTTAATGAAAATAACCATCTGGTTTGGGACAAGCTTAACTAACTTGTTGGTATGCGAACAAGAGTTTTGCAAAAAAAAATCCCCCCGGAACCACCCGGGGGGACTACTAACCAAAACTAAACCTTCGACCCTGTGGAATCCCAACTCCAGATCAATAAAACCGGGAGGGTCTAAGATTTAAAACCAAACGTTTAATCCGTTTTCACTTCCTTCACCCATTTGTATTTCAACCGTGTGAGCAAGTAATACATCACCGGCACGATGACCAACGTTAGGAACGTAGCAAACGTAAGTCCGAAGATGATGGTGTACGACATCGGGCCAAAGAACATCACGTTATCGCCACCTATAAATATCTGTGGATCGTATTCTGATAAGAAAGTAAAGAAGTTAATGTTAAAACCTGTTGCTAACGGAATCAATCCTAAAATGGTGGTGATGGCTGTTAACAGTACCGGACGCAACCTTGTTTTTCCTCCTTCTACAATCGAAGTCATTACCTGATCGATGGGCAAGCGAGCATTTTCTTCCAGGCCTTGCTCTCTTCGCTTTCTTGCCATGATAAGGTTCGTATAATCTATCAGTACAATGGCATTGTTTACCACTACCCCGGCCAACGATATAATACCAATCATAGTCATGATAATGATAAAGTCCATTTGGAAGATCACCAACCCAAGCAATACTCCTATTAAACTCAATACCACCGCACTTAAAATTACTACTGGTGATGAGAATGAGTTAAACTGGGTAATGATGATGAGGAAGATGAGGAATACTGCGATCATCAATGCCGAACTTAAAAACGACATTTCTTTTTCCATGTCTTCCTGCTGCCCGGTAAAGCGCCAGGTATATCCATCAGAAAGGCCTTCAAATTCGGTCAATGCTGCTTTAATTTCATTCACCACCTCGGTAGGGTTGTACCCTTCTTTTACTCCTGATACTACTGTTACCAGTCGATCGAGATTTTTGTGATTCACCGCACTGTAGCTGGTAGCGTTCTTAGGCTCCACTACTACCGCTCGTATAGGCACCTGGATGATTTTCCCATTGTTTTGATCGCGGAAAGTAATTTTCTGGTTCAACAAGGCATCAATGTCGTTACGATAATCCTCCTGGTAACGCAAGTTGATATCGTAATCATCATCATCGATCTTATAGGTAGATATTTCCTTGCCAAAGATGGCTGTTCTTAAAGTAGAAGCGATTTGCCCAGTTGAAAGATTCAACCTTCGTGCTTTTTTACGGTCGATTTCAATCGGAAGCTCAGGTTTACCTGATTCTACATCTAACTTCAATTCGTCGATGCCCGGGATGTTCAATCGTTTGATGAAACTTTGAATCTTCTCCGCTTCAGAAATCAGTACTTTATAATCTCCTTCTCCTTTTACCTCAATGTTAATAGGGGGCTGTTGAGGTGGCCCTTCTGCATTTTTCACCGTTGCAATACGAATATCGGCAGGAAAGCGTCCCGAAATCAATCGATCCAGTTCCTTCATTAGATTCGATGTTTCAAACCCTTTTCGATGTTGGAACTCTGCAAACGATATTGAAATCCGTCCTTTGTTGGGGGTGTTCCCCATCTGCACACCTTGTGCGGGGTCGCTTGTTCCTTCCCCTACCTGTGCAATAATCGATTTGATTAATGGCTTACGAAGGGTATCTCCACCACGCACCTTGGTCCATACATGATCTTTGTACTTGCTATAAAAGGAGTCAACAACCAGGGTTTCAATGGCACGGGTGGTGCTATCGGTAACATGAATATCGGTACCAATAGGATGTTCAATAAAGATGTTTACATAGTTGGGCTGATTCACCGGAAAGAATTCCACTTTAGGAGTAAAGGCACCAATCAGCATAAACGATACAATTAGCATGGCCACTGTGCCAATTAAAAAAGTACGAGGGCGTTTCCCTACGGCATAGCTCAAGAAGTTCTCATACTTACGTTCCAATACCGGCAATACTTTTTCCTGAAATGCCTTTGTACCGGGGGTAAGCACAAACAGGTTAATGATTCCTATAATTCCTATAATGATGAGTAGGTTGCCAAACGACATGGCACCAAATACCACAAACATGATCCCTATCAATGCCAGTCCAAGAGAGGTAATGATCACCCGTTTCTTGTTGGGCTCGCTTTGCCCCGCTTTCATCCATACTGCTGTTAGCACTGGGTTAATGACCAGGGCTACAAAGAGCGATGATCCCAATACAATCATCAACGTAAGTGGGAGGTAAAACATAAACTCACCCATCATTCCAGGCCATAGTGCAAGAGGCACAAATGCTGCTAAGGTGGTAGCGGTAGAAGCAATAATGGGTAAGGCCACCTCTCCTACCCCTTTCTTGGCCGCCTCAAACGACGACATGCCTTCATCGCGCAAACGATAAATGTTCTCTACTACCACAATGCCATTGTCTACCAACATCCCCAGTGCTAATACCAATGAGAAAAGTACCATTACATTGAGGGTTACTCCTGCCGCATTCAACAACACAAAGGCCATGAACATCGACAATGGAATGGCTACCCCAACAAACATCGCATTGCGCAACCCGAGGAAGAATAACAACACCAATACCACAAGAATCACCCCAAAAATAATGCTGTTTTCAAGGTTACTTACCATGTCGCGCGTTTTATCCGACTGATCCATGGTAACGGTGTAGGCCACGTTATCCGGAATTACATTTTGCTCCCATGCACGGTCTAATATTATGTTGATGGAATCGGAAGCGATCAATAGGTTGGCTCCCCCACGCTTCTTCACATCCAACATTACTACAGGGTTTTGAAATTCGCGGGCAAAGCTAGAAGCATCTGCATCACCAAAAGACACATCGGCCACTTCGTGCAAGTATACCACATCAAAGTTTTCGCGCTTTACAATAACATTGCGCACCTGTTCGATGTTCTCAAATTCGCCTTCAACACGTACCGAACGTCGCTCACCATCTACCAATACCTCACCACCCGACATCGTGATGTTTTCAGAGGTAATGGCGTTTTCGATGTCCATGAAGCTTACTTGCTTCGCCTCTGCATCGTGCTTGCGAATAGCTATCAATAATTCCTTTTCCTGTACCCCACGAATGTCTACTTCCGAAATTTCAGGCAGAGCCTCAATTTTATCTTTCAAGTATTCACCGTATTCCTTCAACTGATCAATCGAATAATCTTTCGCTGCCTCTCCTTTACCGGTAAGGTTAATGTTCATGATCGGCATTTCGCTGAAGTCGAGCTCAAACACATTAGGCTCTGTAGGTAAGTCTTGTGGGAAATCTTTATCGCCTCTTGCTTTATCTACCGCATCTTTTACCTTGCGCAATGCTTCGGTAGGAGTTACTTCAAACTCAAATACTACACGAATGGAAGAGTAGCCGTGAATAGATGATGAAGTAATCTTATCAATGCCTTTGATGGTATTGATTTCCTTCTCAAACGGCTTGGTAATCTTTTCTTCTATCACCTCAGGCGAACTTCCCGGGTAGGGAGTACCTACATATATTTCCGGGATTTGAACCTCCGGAAAACTCTCTTTGGGCATAGAGATGTAAGAGCTTATTCCTGCTAAAAAGATGAGGAATGTAATGAGGAAAACCGTTTTCCTATTGTTCACCGATAAGGTGGACAGCCCAAATTCTTTTTCCACTTTCTTGCCGTTTTCGGCGGGTGGTTTTATGTCTTGATTTGCTGCCATGACATGTTTTTGTTTAGAGTGATTAAAGGGTATTTACAACGTCTACTTCATCATTGCTCTGGATGCCTTTAAACCCTTTGGTTATTAGCACCTCGCTTCCGGAAAGCCCCTTTAATACTTCCGTTTCACTAAAGCCTACACTCTTGTTGGTATAGCTCATTCCCAACTCTACTTCAACCCTGCGGGCGTGGGATTTGCCTTCTTTCTTTTCAAGCACAAACACATAGTTTGCACCTTCGTTGTTTTGTCGTACATACTTGGTGGGCACCACCACTGTACTGTCATTAACATAATCGCGTACTTTAAGTACTGCCAATAAATTAGGCACCAAACCTTTGTTCGTATTATCGATGTCTACCTGCACTTTAAATGTGCGGTTGGCAGGGTTAATGAACTGACCAGCGCGGGTAAGTGATGCATCTTTAATCGTAGCCGAGTCGTTTAACGAAGGAAACTCAACAATGATGGGAGTACCCTTTTGGATGTGTCCCAGGTAGTTTTCAGTAACATCAGAAACAATGGAAACGTTGTTGAGGTTCAACAAGCGCAGCACTGGTCCTCCTGGAGGTGCCATCTCTCCCGCATTAGGAAAAATCTCATCCACTACCCCATCAAAGGGTGCAGTAATCACTGCCTGGCTGCGTTGCGAGCGCAATGTGGCTAAACTTTGCTCTAGCGATTCTTTTTGATTCTTCGCCTGGCGGTACTGCAATTCCGAACCAATGTTTTGATCCCACAAGTTCTTTTGTTTCTCGTATACAAATTCGGCCAACTCTAAGGCTTTCTCCACTTCTTTAATGTTTTGGCTAATTACCTCAGTATCGAATATCACCAACGTTTTACCCGCCTTCACTTGCTCGCCTTCTTCTACTTGAATGCTCTTAATATTTCCGCCCATTTCGGCATACAACACTACATTCTTTTCCGCTTCAACATTTCCTTGTACTTCAAAGTAATGTTCAAATTTTTTGGTTTGTATTGCCTGTACTTCCACTTTGGGAAGCATCTTAAGTTGAACGGTATCCAGTTCGGCAATTTGAATATCTAACTCAGCAATTTGTGCCTTCAATGCCTCGCGCTCTGCTTTTAGTCCGTCGAGACCTGTTTGTTCGCCACCGCCACATGCTACCAACATTCCGGCTATCGCGACCAATAATACAATTCGTTTCATGGTATATGGATTAGTAGGATTTAATCTTGTTTTCATGCTAATAGTTATTCATCACCTTATCGAGTCGGGCTTTTGCACTAAGCAACTGCATGGCTGCATTAATATAATTGCCCTGTGTGGTGAGGTATTGATTTTGTGCCTGGGTTAACTCCATACTGGAGGCCAGTCCTTCTTTGTACTTCTTCAACGTTTTGGTTTGGATGCGCTCTGCCAGTGCCAGGTTTTCCTTTTCTGTATTAAACACTTCGTAAGCACTTGAATATTCAGCCTTAGCCGATCGTGCTTCTAATTGTAAGCTCTGGTCGAGTTGCTTTACTTGCACCTGCGTTTTCTCCAACTCCAATTTGGCTTGCGACACTTGTGATCGACGCATGTTACTGCTAAAGATCGGAACAGTGATGTTGATGCCCCATAGTGTGGAAGGATACCAGGGCAAATTCTCAAACACATCAAAGTTATTGCGCAATGCCTGTTGCTGGTGCGTGAAAAAAGCGCCCACTTTCGGGTAGTATGCTGAACGCTTGTTCTTTAAGTCTAACAACGACAATGCCTCGCCCGTTTGTGCCATTTGATACTGTGGATGGTTACCGGCATTGAATTCTTTACTCACCAGGCTTTCTACATCAGCACTTCCTGCCACAGCTTCCATGTCTTCTTTCAACCCGATTGTTGCACTCAGCTCCATGCCCATTTGCAGTTTTAACAGGTCTTTGGTAAGACCCGATTGTCGTTCGGCACGGGTAAGTGCATTTTGCATGTTGGCTACTGTTAACTGCATTTGCTCTACATCTTGCTCCTCCACCAATCCATTGTCGTAAATGGCCTTGGTTTCTGCATACAGCTTGTCCATGTTTTTCAAAGTGGCTTCCAACACCTTTACATTTTCATCGGCCACCAATGCTGTGTAGTACGCTTGCGCTACCATGTCTTTAATTTCAAGCTCGGTGTTACTCAACGTTCTTCGCGACAAATCAGTATAGGTACGTGCTGCACGTAGCCCCACCAGGTATGACCCATCAAAAATGAGTTGTGAAGCAGTAATGGAAGCAGTAGTACTGTAGTCGGTACCAAATTGTACCCCTACCAATTCTCCTTCGGGAGCAGTAGGGTTAAAAGCATTCGCAGGAATTACCGTAGTAGGAATGTCGAGAAAGTTTTGAAACTTCACCTCCCCATTCACTTGCGGCAACCCAATGGCGGTAGTTTCTTTCACCTTTTTAATGGCTATCGCCAGATTAAGGCTGTCTACCTTCGCATTGTAGGCATTCTTAATGGCATAATCCTGTGCCTCTTTCAACGTAAACTCTTTGGCTCCCTGTCCAAAAGCTACGCCCGAAAGCAATAAGAACACCGTGATGATTCTTTTCTTCATTATAAATTGGATTTTTCTTTTTTCACTTTTTCTATCAGGTACTCAATACCTTTATCGCTGGCAATGCCTCGAATATGATAGCGGAACATTTCCATGTATACTTTGTCGAAGCGATATTCGCCTGGAGGAAATAGTTGCGTATCCCAGATGTCGTCCATTTTCGACACATACAGCTTTGAAATAATGGATGCATTCAAATCGTTGCGGTATAACCCTTCTTTCATTCCCTTTTCTAAATTCTGATACACACAATCGTAGATGAACTCTTGTTTATGCTCCTCAAATACTTTCCAGGCATCGCTGTAATATTTTTCTAAATCGTAAAAAATGGAAGGGTGAATATTTTTCACCTTTTCCACTACAAACTTTGAAATCTCAAAATTCTCGTCAATGGCATTGAGGTTTTTCGACATGACTTCACTGATCACGCGTACATCTTCCTGACGCCCCATCATCATCACTTTCTTCACCAGGTCGCGCTTATCAGTTACATATTTGTACAAGGTTTTCTTCGACATGCCAAGGTTACGAGCTACATCGTCCATGGTAACACTCTTGATGCCGTATCGCATAAAGAGCTCCATTACCTGACAAAGTATTTCTTGTTCTTTAGTATCCATGGTACAAATGTAGCAACAAAAAAACCAAGGAAACAAATTGCGTGGCAAAATGTTTCCATTGTTTCGACCGTTCCGAATGTATCGTAGACGAAATCTTTCTTTGTAAAGACCAATTGTGAGGAAACGTTTCTAAAGTCTTTTATTCGCGTCAACGCTTCGTTTTCAGCAGAAAATGTGCTTTTTTTGTACTCCTTTTATCAACCATTAAATGCATTAAAAAGTGGAAACATCGAAAAGAACCAAGATTGAATCACTACTCACCGAACAACCAATTGGCACTGTAGTAACTGTAATGGGATGGATTAGATCATTTAGAAGCAATCGATTCATCATCATTAATGATGGTTCCACCATTAATACCATTCAGGCCGTTGTTGACCATGAGGCCTGGAGTGAGCAGAAGCTGAAGCGCATTACTACCGGTGCTGCTATTTCGGTAACTGGTAACCTGGTAGCTTCGGAAGGCAAGGGGCAAGATGTTGAGGTTCAGGTAACCGGGTTTGAAATACTTGGGGATGCCAACCCAGATGAGGTACAACATACTGTGATGCAGCCTAAGCGGCATTCGCTGGAGTTTTTGCGTGAGCAGGCTCACTTGCGCTTTCGCACCAATACCTTTGGTGCCGTATTCAGAATTAGGCACGCTATGACTTATGCCGTTCATAAGTTTTTCAACGATCGTGGCTACTATAATATCCACACGCCTATTATTACTGGTTCAGATGCCGAAGGCGCAGGAGAAATGTTTAGGGTAACTACGCTCAATCCTAAAAACCCTCCTTTAACAGAAGAAGGCGGGATAGATTACAGCCAGGATTTCTTTGGTAAGGAAACTAACCTTACCGTATCGGGCCAATTGGAAGGCGAGTTAGCCGCATTGGCTTTAAGTCAGATTTATACATTTGGTCCAACTTTTAGGGCTGAAAACTCCAATACTTCGCGCCACCTTGCTGAGTTTTGGATGATTGAACCAGAGGTAGCATTTGCCGACATTCATGACAATATGGATTTGGCGGAGGAGTTCTTACAATTTTTGGCGCAGTATGCTCTTGAGCATTGCAAAGACGACCTGGAGTTTTTAAAGAACAGGGAATTGCACGAGGAGAAAAGTAAACCGCAAAACGAGCGACAGGAGATGAACCTTATTGAGCGTTTAGAGTTTGTTACTGCCAATACCTTTGAACGAATCACTTATACGAAGGCCATCGAAGTACTTCAAAATTCTAAGCCTTATAAAAAGAAAAAATTCAAATTTCCTGTAGAATGGGGCAAGGATCTACAGTCGGAGCACGAACGCTACTTGGTAGAAAAGCACTTTAAACGCCCTGTAATTATTACCGCTTACCCAAAGGGATTCAAGGCATTTTACATGCGTGAAAACGAAGATGGCAAGACTGTTGCAGCTATGGATGTATTGTTTCCTGGTATTGGTGAAATTGTTGGAGGATCGCAACGGGAAGAACGCCATGATGTGTTGATGAGTAAAGTGAAGGAATTTAACATTCCAGAAGAAAGCATTTGGTGGTACCTGGAAACAAGAAAGTTTGGAACAGTGCCGCATAGTGGATTTGGGTTGGGCTTTGAACGACTCATTATGTTTGTTACCGGAATGACCAACATCAGAGATGTAATTCCATTCCCAAGAACGCCTCAAAATGCCGCATTTTAATTGAAATAATTTCCGTATTTTGGGATAAGAACAACTAACGATGTTAAAGCAGAGCTTACAACAAAAATTATTACAGAAACTTTCGCCTCAACAAATACAGTTGATGAAGTTGTTACAAGTACCTACCGTGGAACTGGAACAACGCATCAAAGAAGAGATTGAAGAAAATCCTGCATTGGAAGAAGGGAAGGAAGAGACTGAGAGTGATGAATATGGAGAAGATGATTTCCAGGAGGATGTGAGTGATGCTCAGAAAGAGTTTGACATCAACGATTATCTCGACGACGATACTCCTTCTTATAAGTTATCTTCCCGAAACAAGGGAGCCGATGATGAAGAAAAGGCCATCCCCATGGCTTCAGGCACCTCTTTTCAGGAACAGTTGTACGCACAGTTAGGATTGCGCCATCTTACAGAAGAGGAGGAAATCATTGCCCGACATTTGATTGGCAACCTCGATGATTCAGGCTACCTACGCAGAGACTTAGAAAATATAGTAGACGACATCGCCTTTTCGCTCAACATTACTACTTCTGAAGAAGCGCTGGAGGAATTGCTACACATGCTGCATGAGTTCGACCCTCCTGGGGTAGGTGCCCGCAGTTTGCAAGAGTGTTTGCAAATTCAAATCAATCGCCGCGATGACAGTGCAGCATCGGTAGTTCATGCCAAGGTAATTTTAGAAAATCATTTTGAAGAATTTACCAAGAAGCATTATGACAAAATTCTGAAACGGATGAGCATTACCGATGAGGAATTGAAGGATGCCATTGAAGAAATTCTCAAGCTCAATCCTAAACCTGGCAACTCTGCAAAAGAAGCTGCTAAATCGGTACAACATGTTATTCCCGACTTCATCTTATCGGAGCACGATGGGGAACTGGAACTGTCGTTAAATGCACGCAATGCCCCTGACCTGCGTGTAAGTCGAACCTACGCTGAAATGCTGAGGGCTTACTCGGAAGATAAAAGCAAAAGCGATAAGCAACAAAAAGAGGCATTGATGTTTGTGAAGCAAAAAATCGATTCTGCCAAATGGTTCATCGACGCCATCAAGCAACGGCAACAAACCTTATTGCTTACCATGAATGCCATTATGGAATATCAGAAAGAGTACTTTTTGGAAGGCGATGAGACGTTGTTGAAACCTATGATCTTAAAAGACATTGCTGAAATTGTAGGACTCGACATCTCCACCATCTCCAGAGTAGCCAACAGCAAGTATGTACAAACATCACACGGCACCTTTTTACTGAAGTCGTTTTTCTCCGAATCGCTTTCTACCGATAGCGGTGAAGAAGTATCGACCAGGGAGGTGAAGAAAATTTTGGAAGATAGCATTGGCAATGAAGACAAGCGCAAGCCGCTTACCGACGAAAAGTTGGCAACATTGTTAAAGGAAAAAGGGTATAATATTGCCCGAAGAACTGTAGCAAAATACAGGGAGCAACTCAATATTCCAGTGGCACGTTTACGCAAAGAACTTTAATTGTGCCGGCCGCTGTTGCCCGTTTAATATCAATCTTATTTCATCCTATCCTCATGCCGTTGCTGGGGTTGTTCTTGTTGTTTGTATACGACCCTTACTTGCGCATGTTTGCTGCCTCGGAAGCAAAATTCTCTTTATTCATGGTGTTTGCCATCAATACCGTTGCAATTCCCGGATTAAGTTTTTTGATTTTGGTAAGAAGCAAAATGGTATCGAGCATCGATATGGCAGGACGTAAAGAACGCTTCCTTCCTTTTGGGCTAACCCTGATGTATTATGGCCTAACCTACTACCTTATTTATGGTAAAGGAGTACCCGAAATAGTGATGAGCTTGCTCATTGGTGTAATGGTAGCACTGGTAGTGATTACCTTAATTACCTTGAAGTGGAAAGTGAGCATACACATGCTTGGTGTTGGCGGATTGGTAGGAGGTATGATGGCACTGTCGCAATTGAATGGTTTGAACTACAATCATATCATTGCCCTCATTATTTTCATGGCAGGGTTGGTAGGCACTTCGCGTTTAGTACTTAAAGCACATGAGCCTTTTGAGGTATATTTAGGTTTTGTAATAGGGTTGGTTTGCGAGTATTGCGCCTTGCGCTACGAGTGGGTGATTTAAAAAACAAAGACCGACAGCCCAATGGAATAAGGAGTTAACTCCACTCCCTTTCCTTCCTGAAACAATGGTGTTAAGGCATAATAGCCCGTTAGGTTCAGCTTTCCAAAGCCTATTCTCCCTGTTATCCCATAACGATACTCTAGCGCATTGTCGAAGATAAATCCTTTTCGCAAGCCGTCGTCGTCGCGAGTCTTGCTATGAATGTTTACCAGGTATCCGGCTTTAAAGCCCACAGCCATACGGAAAACATTGGCTGTTCCCTTGCTCTTGAAACGCAATTCAAGCGGCACATCAATGTAGTTAGTAGATAGCTTGTTTTTCTTGTAATTGTAGGTAGGGGCAAAAGATTTTAAATTGGTGTACGTTGTTCCTTGAATGGAATCAATAAGGTTAATGAATTCGCCATTGCTGTGTACATTGTGCGAACTAACTCCACCACCGATGGCAAAGCTAAAATTGCTGTTACCAAATTGAATGTCGTGCATCAGGTAAGCATTAAACCCTAACGAATAAGTACGCACCTTCACATCATTAGGGGCATCCATCCAATTGTCGAGGTTAAAATCAACCACCAGATTATCGGCCCTCCTTGTTTCAGCAGGTTTCAATAGCGAATCCGGAATCAGCTCAAACTGCGCTGTTCCTTCCAGCATTGCCAGCAATAAAAACAATATGATGCCGCACGGCTTTTTCATGTCTTTCGCTACAATATACTTGGTTTCGTAAAAATGGTTCTGTTTTTACGATAGTTTTTTTAGCATCTTTTGCCAATTCCATGCATCTCTTAATGCATCTTCAGTGGTTAGCTTCGCCTCCCAATCTAAGACTTGTTTTGCCTTATCAGCATTGGCATAAATTTGCTCTACATCTCCCTCTCTTCGAGGGCCTATCGTATAATTGAATCGTTTCTTTTTACGAATTTTAATGAACGTTTTCACAATCTCCATCACGCTTACCCCTTTTCCCGTGCCAATGTTAATGATTTCATGCGCTCCACCTGTTTGATGGTTTTCCAACCAGTTGATAGCGCGCACATGTGCTTTTGCTAAATCAACCACATGAATAAAGTCGCGTATGCAGGTGCCATCAGGGGTGTTGTAGTCGTCGCCAAAAATGGTGAGTTGTTCTCTAATTCGCGCTGCTGTTTGTGTAACGTAAGGCACCAGGTTGTTGGGTGGGCCCAATGGCAACTCACCAATGTACCCTGTTGGGTGCGCTCCAATGGGGTTGAAATAGCGCAAGATTACTGCATTGATCTTTTTCGCTTCCAATTCTTTCAGCAACATTTCTTCGCACAACTGCTTGGTATGGCCATACGGTGAAGTGGGTTCCTTTATCGGAGCCTCTTCTGTTACCGGTAGGCTATCTGGTTCGCCATAAACAGTACAGGAAGAAGAAAATACCATGTTCGAAATGTTAGCCGCCTCCATAATTTCTAACATGGCCTCCATGGAACCTACGTTGTTCTCATAATATTTTTCTGGAAACTGCACCGACTCTCCCACTGCTTTAAAAGCCGCAAAGTGAATGATTCCAAATACTTCTCCTTCTTTTTCTAAAATGCCTTTTAGCAACGCCAAATCTCTACAATCAATGCGGTAACACTTTACCCTCCGGTTTAAGATCATTTCCAATCGTTTCAATACCTTTTCATCGGAATTGGAAAAGTTATCGATAATCACCGGCTCGTACCCAGCATGAATTAACTCTACTACGGTATGCGAACCGATAAACCCAGCACCGCCAGTCACCAATATTTTCTTGCGTGAAGCATTCATAATTGCGCTGCAAAAATAATACAAATGCTTACGATAGCCTAGATCATCGGCATAAAATCAGCGGTGTCGTTGATTGAAGAAAACAAGGCGTTCTTAGAAGAAATTACTCAAATGGTTGAAAAGAAATGCATCGCCCCTGAAAAACTTCTACTTTTGGTAAAAATCAATTGCACTTGTCCTCTACAGCGCGAAGAAATAACCTGATCATTCACCTTGCCTTTTGGGTAGGGTATTGCTCTATCCTTACGTTTATTGCTTACGATGTTACAGGACTTTGGAGTGGCATTCTTCGAGCTGTTACCCTGGTTACTATCCATGCTGGAGTGTTTTATCTGAACTCCGAAGTGTTGATGCCTCGTTTCCTGATTAAGAAAAAGTATTGGCTGTACTTTTTACTCACCCTGGTTACCATTTTAATTGTAGGCGCTATTATACATGTGCTAGATCGCTATGCTTTCCTATCAGATCATTTTTCGGAACGCGGAGGACGGTTTATGAAAAAAGCCATGCGAGAAATGGGAGTAGGCAGAGGAAAGCGCATGCTTTTACACTTCATTTTTGGGGTTATGCGCAATGTGTTTTGGACCGTTTTGGTATTGTTCATTAGTATGGCTTATACTACAGCGCGCAACAACCGTAAACGCGAACAACTGGAAAATGAATTGAGGAGCGAAAAGCTAGAAGCAGAGATGAAGTTCTTAAAATCGCAAACCAACCCACATTTCCTGTTTAATGCCTTGAATAACATCTATGCCCTATCACAAATGAAGTCGGATAGAACACCCGAAATGGTGTTGAAGCTCTCCGACATTTTAAGGTATAATCTATACGAATGCAACGACGATATGGTGCCGTTGGAAAAGGAAATTGCCTACATCGAAAACTACATCGGATTACAACAACTAAAAAGCGAACATCAACAAAACATTGTTTTTACCAATGAGGTGCAAGGCAGCCATTTAATGATTGCTCCTATGTTGTTGATTCCGTTCATTGAAAATAGCTTTAAGCACAGCAAAATTGAAGACACTGAAAAAGGGTGGGTAACCATTCTTATTGAAGCCAGGGATGGGCAAATTACGTTCAAAGCAGAAAATAGTGTTCCCGATGTAGAGTATACAAAAGATAAGGTGGGTGGCATTGGTTTACAAAATGTACAGCGTCGTTTAGAACTCATTTACCCCGAGCAACACAAGTTGGATATTGAGCAACACAACAACCGTTATTCCGTTACCCTTCAACTGCAATTGTTATGAGCATAAAATGCATCATTGTAGACGATGAACATTTGGCACGAGTATTACTCGAAAGCTATGTTGAAAAAATTCCGGGGCTGGAGCTGGTACAAAAGTGCAAAAGCCCTTTAGAAGCCCTTGAGTGTTTGCAGAACAACACCATTGATCTGATGTTTTTGGACATTCAAATGCCTGACCTTACCGGCATTGAATTGTTGGAATCATTGCAACATCCACCGGCAGTAATTTTAACCACCGCCTACCAGGAATATGCATTAAAGGGCTTTGAATTGAATGTGCAGGATTACCTGGTAAAACCCATTTCATTCGAGCGGTTCTTAAAAGGTGTGAACAAAGTGGTGGAACAAATTCAACTTAAAAAATCGGCTACTAGCTTTGGCAGCAACCAGGAAAACAAGGAGCATATCCTGGTAAAGGCCGACCACAAGATTTACAAGCTCAAATTTGATGATTTACTTTACGTAGAAGGGCTCAAAGAATATGTAGCCTATCACACTGCTGATCGAAAAATTGTAGCATTGGCTTCGCTGAAAGGGCTGGAAGAAATTTTGCCTTCCGATCGCTTTTTGCGCATTCATAAATCATTTATCATTGCCAAAGATGCAGTAGTATCGTTAGAGGGCAACCAGGTAGAAATTGCCGGGCAAAAGTTACCCATTGGAAAAAGTTATAAAGATGCCGTGATGGAGCAATTGTTTTGATCTAATCGCTGCCCTTCATCATTTCCCTATCGTATCCACCAAGGCTCATAGTCAGTAATTTTCATGCATGAATAAAGGCAGTCAAAGGGCATAAAAAACCGGGTGACCAGATCCTGAAACAAGTTCAAGATGACGGCCACCCGGCTTATCGTTGAGTGTGATCCGGTTTTACTTGGTGATCACTACTTTATTTACATACATGCTGTTCTCGCTAGTTACACGCAAGAAATACAGGCCATTTGCTACATCTGTTAAATCAATTTGTTCTTGATATTGTGCAGCGTTCAAATTCAATTGCTTGCTGTATACCAACTCGCCACGAACATTTACGATGTCATACGACTTGATGTTGCTCAATCTTCCTTCGAACTGAACGGTTAACTGACCTGATGTTGGGTTTGGATAGTACGATACGTCGAAATCGTCGCCCAACTCATTGATACCTGGACAAACTTGTACTACTACTCCAATGTCGTCAAATTCTTCACAAGAGCCTGTAGTACGCAATACCCAGTAAGTATAAGTACCTACGCCTAATTGCGATCCATCCACCATCAACGTTTGACCGGTAGAGTTATCTGACCACAAGTAAGAATCAGCAGCACCTGCATCAAGAATCAAGGTATCAACATCACAAATAATGATGTCGGGGCCAAGGTTCACACCGTTGCTGGTACAAATCTCTACGTTTTGGCAAATGGTAGTGCTACCACAAGAATCCATTACGGTTAAACAAACATTGTACGTACCTGTAGTAGCATAGCTATGTGATGGGCTCATCATTGTAGATGTATTGCCATCACCGAAATCCCACATCCACGAGTACAAGGTACCTGTAGCTGAGGAAGAGTTATCGGTAAAGGTGGCATTCAATCCATTTACTTGCGAGTTAAATGCTGCTACTGGTGGAGGACATACAATGGTTACTGAATCGCAGAACATCGCACTGGTACAAGAATCAGTGGCTGTTAAGCATACATAGTAAGTACCTTCCGTTGCGTACGTGTGTGTTGGGTTTTGATCGGTAGAAGTGTTGCCATCACCGAAATCCCACATCCATCCTGTAAATGCACTTGAAGTAGTTGATGTATCAGTGAATGATGCATTCAACAAAGTAGTGGTCCAGGTGAATCCTGCTGATGGAGGTGTACAGGTTACCGTTACTGATTGGCAAACCGAATCGGTACCACAAGTATCGGTTACCGTTAAACATACGGTGTACGTACCTGGAGTAGCATAATTGTGCGATGGGTTTTGCATGGTGCTGGTGTTACCATCACCGAAATCCCACAACCAGCTAGAAATGAAGTTCCCCATTGAGGTGTCGGTTAACGCAGTGGTTAAACCAGTTTCAACATGGCTAAATCCGGCCGTTGGCCCAGGACAGGTAATCACTACCGTTTGGCATACTGAATCAGTGCCACAAGTATCGGTAACTGTTAAACAAACCGTATAGGCACCTGCTGCTGCATAGTTATGCGATGGGTTTTGCATGGTACTGGTGTTGCCATCACCAAAATCCCACAACCAACTTGAAACAAAGTTTCCTGTAGTAGTGTCTGTAAAGTCTGCCGTATATAAGTTAGAGGTTACTGAGAACCCTGGAATAGGTCCTGGACAAGTAATGGTAACCGGTTGGCATATTGTATCATCGAAACACACATCATTTACAATTAAGCAAACAATGTATGTACCTGCTGCTGCATAGTTGTGTGTAGGATTCTGTGAGTTACTGGTGTTCCCGTCGCCAAAGTCCCATTGCCAGCTTGAAATACTGTTGCCTATAGAAGTGTCTGTAAAGGTAGCTGTATACAAGTTAGAGGTTGCTGTAAATCCTGCTATTGGATCAGGACATGTAATGGTTACCGTTTGGCAAACCGAATCGGTATTACAAGTATCGGTTACGGTTAAGCAAACCGTATAGGTTCCTGTTGCCGCATAAGTATGCGTTGGGTTTTGTGAAGTGCTGGTGTTACCATCACCAAAATCCCATAACCAGCTTGAAATGGTATTGTCAGTTACCGAAGTATCGGTAAAAGTAGCATCGTACAAAGTAGAAGTCCAGGTAAACCCAGCCTCTGGTGCCTGACACAATTGTACCGGGAATGCCATCCCTTTAATATAGCCACCCATTACAGTGCCTACGCCCTGAGGTTCTGCTGGTTTTGCAAAACCTGCTGTGTCTACATAAATAAATTCTTGATCGAGGTTGGCCAACAAGAACCATCCACCGCCTACGTAAGTAGCACCAAATACCTCATCGTAGTTGAACCCTGAACGGGTAACTGGAGTTACGGTATTGGTAGCAGGGTCGATGCACTCCATGGCAGGGTTAGTATCTCTACCCGACCAGCGGTAAACTTTATTGTTATCCGGACAGTAAGTAATGGTTTCTCCATCACTACCGGTAGCCATGTTTACAATTTGTTGAGTAATTGCTGCAGTGGCTTTATCGATGGTGTGAAACGTTTCCGAAGAGTTTCCTCCATCACCTGATTGGCCATACAATTGACCTGCACTATCAAATGCAATACCTGCAATGTTTTCTGTGGTATTTCCAATGGGTGTTAACACACCGGTTACTACATCTACCGTACACAACATACGGCCGGTAACCCCACTAATTTTGGCAATCATGTAATAGGTTCCTGAAGTAGGATCCATTTGAATACCGTTGCCTCCGGTGTAAGTAGAACCGGGAATGGTTACTTCAACCCTATTGGTAACTGCCCAGGTCAAAGTATCAATCGTCCACAACGAATCTTCGTAAGGACTGATTACATGCATTTCTGTCTGTGCCTGTGTTTGTTGCGGAGCAAGCCCAACAGTAGCTACAGCCAGTAAAATGAATAATGTTTTAAGTAAAGTAGACGTTATTTTCATATACTAAGATTTTATTACACACCTAATTTAAACGTTATTAAGGTTCCAAATATATTAAATTATTCGCTTTGCTGTTCACAATGTCCCTCCGTTGTCTCCTAAAAAAGCCAATCCCCTCCGTATTTCTACGAAAGGGATTGATCGACGTTTATATAAAACTCAAGGCGAGATAATGCACTATCGCAATACGGTAACGTGCCCTTTCAAGTCGTGTTTTTTGCCTTTATACGGGTCGCGAATAATGATGCGCCACACGTATACATCCTGCATCACCTCCCGCCCATAACGGGTTCCATCCCAAGCGTATAAAGGGTTGTCTGTTTCAAAAATCAGGTTTCCCCAACGGTCGAAAATGTAGAGGGTAAATTCCTCACTATTTTCCAACCGAAACCCCTGGGCCGAAAACACATCGTTAACTCCATCGCCATTAGGGGTAAATGCGTTGGGCACATAAATCAACATTTCTCCTTCAATCTTCACGGGTTTACATACCTGATCGGGGCATCCATAATTGGATGTTACCGTTAAACATACATCGTACACTCCTGCATCGGCCGAAGGAAAAGAAAATACGGGGTGTTGTACACTATCTACCCCAAGGTTGCTAAAGGTCCAATCGTAATCGGTAATTATGCCATAAACGGGCTCTGACGAAAGATCGGTAAAGGCAATATCAGGCGCTAACACTGTAGTGGGTTGAGGACCAAAGGCAAAGTCGGCCACAGGGTAGTCGTACACACAAACATAATTGGGCACTACCGTATCGTTAATGCATCCTTCTGGTGAAGTTACCATAAGCGATACGTCGTAACAGCCGGGTTCGTTAAACGTGTGGATGGGCCCTACACAATCGTTTTCCAGCGGTGCTCCATCGCCAAAATCCCAGATGCATGAGTTGTCTATGTATTGTGCATCAGTGGTATTGGTAAAGTTGGTGGTTACCGGCATACACCCTTCCAGTTTATCGCCCAAAAAGCTAACTACTGGCAAAGGATTCACCGTTATGGTCACCTGGTCGGTTACATCAGGTGTTTCACAGTTGTCGGCTGCAGTAACGGTATAGGTAGTGGTACTGGTGGGGTTCACGGTAAAGGCTTGCCCATTGCCCAGCCCATTATCCCAGGTATAAGTATAAGGGCCTCCATTGCCTCCAGCAGCAAGGGCATCGATATTGGCTGCATCGCCAAAACAAATGGCCTGATCGCTAAAGGCCTGCACATTAAGTGGAGGAAAATAATCCACCACCACAGGTATAGTAGCGGTTACACATCCGTTGGCATCGGTAGCAAATACGTGATAGGTGGTAGCTACTCCCGGGGTAACACTATGGTTGGTTTGTGCTGGCAGGCCATTGTCCCAGGTATAGGTAAACCCTCCTGCCCCTCCCGAAGCCAGGGCATTGATATTGGCCACACCACCTAAGCAAACGATAGTATCGTTGCTCACCACAATGCTAACGTCGCCAATGCTGTTTATCGTGGTCTGTGCGGTAGCAAAGCAGCCCGCAGCATCTTCCACATAAATATTGTATACCCCAGCACAAAGGTTAGGAAATACATTGTTGGGTGCAAGTGTGCTGCCGTTATCGATGCTGAAATTCACTGCTCCAGGCGCAGTGATATTGATGCTTCCTGCACAGTCGTTAAAACAAACCTCGTCGGTAGTAACGATGTTGGTAATGAGCAGTTGGGGTGGTTCGTTAATCGCATAATTGGTATCGATGCTACAACCATGGTCGTCGGTTATTGTAATGCTGTAATTGCCTGCACAAAGGTTATTTTCATTGGCCGTGTTGTTGGCACTGCTCGACCATGCAAAAGAATACGGAGAGGTACCTCCATTGGGGATTACAATGGCATAGCCATCGCAATAACCATAGCAAGAGGCATCAAATGCAGAGAAGCTCATGCTTAATGGGGCAGGATCGATGAGGTTGGCATTGCCAGTAGCGGTACACCCGTTGGCATTGCGCACCACCAGGCTGTAGTTGCCAGCGCATAGCACTTGAAAGAAATTGCTGGCTTGCCAGGTAGCTCCACCATCAATACTATATTCATCGGCTCCTGTAGCAGCAATGGTAATGCTACCGTCGCAATCGCCATAACAAAGCGGGTTCGAAACGGTTACATTGTCGATGTTAATGCTCTCTACCACTACATTAACGGTATCGGCATCGCCACAAGTACCGGTAATGGTGTAAATAATTTCGTGGGTGCCTGCTCCTGCAATGGCAGGATCGAAATCGCCACTAATCAGGTTGATGCAATTGCCACAACTGGCCGACCATGCCCCTCCTGCATCTGCAGCTGTCATGGTAAACACAGCATCGTAATCGCAAAACGGACCGGCAGGGGTAATGGTAGGATCCAGCACATCGATGATGGTAATGGGATATACCACTGTATCGGTACAACCGCCATCGGTGGTGGCTACCAGTTGCACATTGTAATTACCTGCTGTAGCATATGTGTGTGTTGGGTATTGAATGGTAGAAGTATTGCCGTCGCCAAAATCCCATTCCCAATTGGTAATGAAGGCTCCTTGCGTGGCCCACGACTGGTCGGTAAAATTCACCTGATCGTTAATGCATGCAGGGTTGGGCACCATAATAAAGTCGGCAGTAGGCACCCCAGGAGAGCCTTGTATGGTAATGCTTAATGTAATGGCACATTGTGCCCCGGTAACCGGGGTAACGGTAACATCGTAGGTGCCAGGCTGGGTTACCCAAATTTGTTCGGTGGTTTCGCCAGTACTCCACAGATAATCAGCCGCACCAGGAGGGGCATACAACGTAGTACCCTGTCCTCCACATAGTATAGTATCGGCAGCAATTACTTGCAGTGGCGAACAATTGGCGTCGATATATCCATAGCCATAATGACCTGATTGCGAGCAGTCGCCAATGATAAATTCGATGGTAACATTTTGGCCCAAATAGCCATCTAATGGAGCAAAGGTGGTACGCCAGGGCAGATAAAACCCACCATTGTATGCCACAAAATCAGGATCTCCTCCCGAGCCTACTGGCCCTGCAATTACCGAATACTCGCCACAAGGAATAATGTTGTTTTGCTCGTCGTACATGTTCACCTTAAAAAAAGGTTTTTCTCCCGTAGTATGCCCTGAAGGGTCTTCGAGTACCAATGCATAACTATAAGTAAATACCGCGTTGTTGTTGCTCACTAAAAAAGTTTGTGTCATACTGGCTGCTACCCCTCCAGTGCCGGTTCCATCGCCCAGCATTACGGAGCAAGTGCCACCATTGGGGTTGATGGTAGAAATACCTACAATGGGGTCGGTACCAGCTGTGGTAATGACATGTTGTGTGCCCGGGGTAGTAAGTACCGGGTTTACCATTTCCATTGGATTGGCATTCACTGTGCCCTGGTACAAATCCCATCCTGTAAAATCGCAGGTTTCAAAATCCATATTTACACAAGGACCGTTGTATTGTTTAGCATGACCATGCTGATGTTCTTTAGGGATTTTGGCCTTACCTTGTTGTAATTCTTCCTTCCATTCCGCGATTAAAGGATCAAAATAATTTGTAACATCATATGCGCTGGCATGCACCTTTCCATTTACATAATCGGTAATGAAGGCAGTACGAGCCCATCTGATTTTTTCGGATAAATAGAGATTTATTTCTTCTTTGGAAAGCGATGTTTTTGTCGACGAATGCGTTAATTCATCGATTAACATCATTTTATCCTCGATAAAATATTTCTTCACGAAATAATGTTTCAGTAGCTTTTCAGCCTGTGCGGTGGTTCGCCCAGGAACAGGGCTTTGAGCGAGAGCTTCGGTGGTGAAAGCAACGATACTGCACATAGCTAGCGCTACGACTATGGCCGTTAACTTTTTCATTTTGGTTAGTATTATGGGTTTGTTGATTAACTTGCAATTATAAGTTACCCCATTTTCTACTGTCAACCAAAAACAACTGCTGTTCAACCAGTTAGCTGATCTGATATTTTTAGGAAAACGCGAATTTTTTAGGCATGCCTAATAAATAAGGGGAGATTTAGGCCACCAACTTTAACGAGTAATTAACAAGTTTTTCTTTGATGTTTAGGAAGAACCTCGGATATTTGCACCCGTTTTTTAGCAAATACTACTTCCATGAAACATTTGATTACTGCATTATTGATTGCTACTTGTGCCATTGCCCATGCACAAGTTACAGAGGGCGAAGACATTTTAAAAACCCAAAGTGCCGATACTACCGATGGTTGGGATTTTGGCGGTTTGGTTTCCATCAATTTCACACAAGTATCACTCAACAACTGGGCTGCTGGTGGCGAAAGCTCCATGTCGCTTTCGAATTTGGTGAGTTTATTTGCCGACTATAAGCGAGGTACTTCTACCTGGGAGAATGACTTACAGTTGGGATATGGTGTATTGCAACAAGGCGATAACAACGACTGGTTGAAAACCGACGATAAAATTGAATTGACTTCGAAGTATGGTAAAAAGGCTTTTAAAGACTGGTATTATGCTGCATTGCTGAACTTTAAAACGCAATTTGCTCCAGGGTACAATTACCCTAACGATAGTGTAAAGATTTCCAATTTCATGGCTCCGGGTTATTTGATTGGTTCTATTGGTATGGACTATAACCCCAGCAAATCGTTTTCACTGTTCATTGCTCCTGTTACCAGCAAGTTTACGTTTGTGAACGATCAAACACTGGCTGATGCTGGTGCATTTGGTGTAGACCCTGCTGAATACAGCGATTTGGGGGTTAAAACCAGAGATGGAAGCACTTCTCGTTCGGAATTTGGAGGGTATATGAGGATGTTGTACAAGCGTACTGTGATGGAAAATGTAACGTTACAAACCCGTTTAGACCTCTTTTCTAACTACCAAAACAACCCGCAAAACATTGATGTAAACTGGGAAACCTTATTATCGCTCAAGGTAAACAAGTGGATCAGTGCATCTATTACTGCTACAGTAATTTACGATGACGACATCGATATTGCTGAAGATACCAACAGCGATGGGGTGGCCGATTCTTTTGGGCCACGCACGCAATTTAAAGAAGTATTGGGCATAGGGTTCAATTACAAGTTCGACTAATATTTTATCACTATAATTTTCTGCCGAAGCCCACTTGAGTGGGCTTCGGCATTTTTTTGCATGAACATTCCGTTAATCTTTTGTTGATGATATGGGATGTTCGTTAATTGCTTACTTTTGAACAATCGTTTGAACCACAACAATTTACAAACCAACAATCCATGAGTACCAAAACCTACCTTGTTCCCCATGATTTCTCGCCAGTGGCTGATTGTGCCACTCAACATGCATTGCACCTTGCCCGACAAGTTGGGGCACGGGTAGTATTGCTTCACATCATTAAAAAGAAAAAACACAGCGAAGAAGCGCAGCAAAAATTTGATGCGTTGATGGAAACCCTCAACATAGGTCCTGGAGATCCGCAAGTGGAAACCAGGATAGAAGAGGGCAATATTTTTGAAGACATCAGTAAAATGGCGAAAGCGGAAAAAGCTTCGTTGGTAATTATGGGAACGCACGGTGCTAAAGGCATGCAAAAGGTGATGGGCAGTTTTGCCATTAAGGTCATCACCAGTTCCAACATTCCATTTATGGTGGTACAAAAAAAGGGACCGGTTAAAGGTCCTCAACGCATTGTATTGCCCGTTGATTTAACCAAGGAAAGCTTGCAAGTAATTCATGTGGCAGCTGGCTTAGCAAATGAATTTGGTGCTGAGGTGCACGTGGTAAGCACCAAGCACACCGACCCCATCAAAGCCAAGAAAATAAAAACCCACCTTACGCTGGTATACAAAAAGCTGAAAGAAAAGAAAATCGCTGCTGAGGTGGTATTGCTCGAAAAATCGGGTGCCTTTTACAACAACGTGTTGGATTACAGCAAAAAAGTAGATGCTGATATGATTGCCGTGGCCTACCATACCGATAGTATGCTGCCTCAATTTGATGCTTATGGCCAGGCATTGATTACCAACGAAGAAGAAATGCCAGTGCTAATGGTGAACTCGAAGGAGGTAGGAGTAGGATATTTTTAGTTAGACTCTATACTTCTTCAATTCCGCTAAAAAAGCCTCTTTCTTTCTTTTAGCGATTGGCACAACCGATTTATCGGTAAGTACTACTGTTCCTCCATCGTTGGTAGAATACTCACAAACATGTTGCAAGTTTACAAGGTGCGATTGATGCAATCGAAAAAAATTGAACCCTACGAGGATCTCTTCAAACCCTTTTAACGACTTGGAAATAAGTGTGCTTTCCCCATTTTCTGTGAAAACATAGGTGTAGGAGTTGCTCGATTCGCAACGCAGGATATCTTTCACTTCAATCAGTTTCAACCCGCTTGAAGTTGGTATTGCTACTTTATTCATAGGAGGTGGCGCTTCTGCTTTCCGTCCCAATAGTTTACTTTTTGCTTTCTTCACAGCCACTTTCAACTCTGTGTAATCAATGGGTTTCAGCAAATAGTCGAGTGCATTGAATTTAATCGCTTTTAGCGCATATTGATCATAAGCCGTAGTAAAAACCACTTCAAATTTCACTTCTGGCAAGTTGTCTAACAATTCAAAGCCGGATCCTTTATGCATTTCAATATCTAGAAACACTAACTGTGGCCGGTACTGAATTATAGCGTTCATGCCACTTAGTGCCGAAGCTGCCTTTTTCAACACCGTAACTTCAGGGCAGTGTTTTTTTAATAATAAATCCAATACTTCACGACAATCTTCTTCGTCGTCAATAATGATAGCATTCATGTGTCTGCAACAGTTTTTCCCTCTTTAATATAACATGAAAATGCTTGAAAAGTTACACCCGTTGTCCGAATTTTTTCGGTAGTCTACGAATTCAATGTGAATTCTCCCGCTTTCCTTTTTTTCCGTGAACGAATTCTAATTGCCTATTGATTTACAATGGGTTAAAGAATGATATTGGTTGAAAGCAATTACTCATAAACCATAAATCAACGAAAATGAAAACGAGAAAGAAGATTCTTTTGGCCACCTTTTTAATAGGTGTTACTCAATTGGCTGTATCACAGGGTGGTGGTAATCAGCCGTGGAGAACTAATGGTAATGCTGCTGCCAGTGGCGATTTTTTAGGCACTACCAACAACGAAGGCATTTTGTTTAAAACCAATAATCAAGAGAACATGTTTTTGGGCACTGATGGTACTCTTTCTTTGGCATTAGGATACAGCGGCTTTAATTTATGCCAGGGAATATACGATCCACCCCGGTTGTTTATGTATCGCCCTACCGGGGGAGCCATGCTTCACTCCGATGTAGGTTCGGGCAACAATGTTTTTAAATTCACTCGCGGCAATTGCGAAAAGGCCTCTCTATCGGTAAATGGCACCACCGACGACCTTAAACTGGAAACTACTAATAGTAACATGCTATTTTTTACTGATACTCGAGAGCGCATGCGAATTAAGGGTACTGGTAATATTGGCATGGGCACAGACGATCCCATTGCTCCATTGCATTTACAGAGCAATCGGAATTTAGATATGATCATTACCCCAGAAGATCCTTCTTTAAACAGTGCCATTCAGTTTCGTGGTTTTGGTCCTGACCCTACTCGATGGGCCGTGGGGCACAGTGCCTCCGATCAAATGTTTAAAATTTCAAATGCCGGGAATGACGATTTGAACAGTCTTACCCGTATGGCAATAGACCTTCAGGGACGTGTTGGGGTTGGCGTAAATCCGATTCCGGGAGGCAGCAGGTTAACTGTAGCCGGACGTATTGAATCTACCAATGGTGGCTATCGCTTTCCCGATGGCACGGTACAAACCACTGCTGCTTTTACTTATTGGGAGCACAATGGCAGTCGTTTGTACTACAATTCAAGCCCGGTGGGCATAGGCACTACCACGCCTTCGGAGCGATTTGAGGTAGAAGGTAATATTCGTGCCAATAACTTACTGGCAGAAGGATATGTAGAGGTAGGTGCTAACTCCTTGTTTTTGACCGCTCCAGGTGTGTTACCTCCTGGTTGCACAACCACACAGGCCTATGAGCTCTTCGCTACCGATAACGACTTACATATTCAATCAAACACATGCGGGGGTCAGTACAACACGATTATGAACGACGGTGGCACCGGGCGTGTAGGCATTGGACTTAGCAACCCTGATTCCAAGTTGGAAGTACGTATGGATGGTGCTTCACTAGAGCCTGCCATTGAAGCCTCAAATGATAATGGTGCTGCTTTCCACATTGCTGTTCCCTCAGTGGCTGGCAATTTTGCCCCTGGGGTACAAATCAACGATGTGATATTGAGCACTACCACCGGTGGCGCTGGCAATTTGATTTTGCAAGCCAAGAATGCCAATACACATATCCAGTTGCTCACCAATAATGGCGGAGTAATTGTTGGTTCGCAAACCATCACCTCAGGAGCACACGATGATTTTGCTCTATCGGTAGATGGCAAGGTGGTAAGTCGTGAAGTTGTGGTGACCAATAACAACTGGGCCGACTATGTGTTTTGCGATGATTATGCCTTAAAGCCATTGCATGAAGTAGAAGCCTACATTGAACAACATCAGCACCTCCCCGAAATTCCCTCAGCAGCAGAGGTAGCTCAAAATGGCATTGAAGTGAGCGATATGTTGCAAATGCAAATGCAAAAAATTGAAGAGTTAACCTTGTACGTCATCCAGCTAAAAAAAGAGCTCAAGGAATTGAAAGAAAGCAAATAACTAAAACCTATGTATATGAAACGGCTAATAATTTTATACGCAGGTTTATTGGTGTTGTTACCCTTTCTAGGGCAAGGTCAAAATGTTATCCAAAATGGTGACTTAGAAAATTGTGATGGCAATGTTGACTGCCCTATACTTCCAAATTTTAATGGGCAGATTAACAGGATATTAGGGAGTTGGAGTAGATTAGGCACCCCTGACTGGTTCAGTAATGACCCTGCGTTTTATGATCCTTCAGATCATTTCACTTGCGGTTCACCTATGACAGCACAATCAGGCGCTCACTTTGCAGGAATGTATGACGATGAAGGTATTGTTTATGACTTTGGTGGTCCAATGCCTCGTGGCGTGCATCAGTTATCGCTTTGGGTCGCTCCATCGCAACGGTGCAACCAACATTCCGACAACTGGGGAATCGAGGTCTACATCGACGATCAACTCTTTGAAAACAAATCAGCTCCGTGTAAAGGGTTAAAGCACAACCCAATCCCTGTAGGTCGATTTGTATTTCCATACGATGCTAACGACCTGGGTTGGCGACAAGTAATTGTTCCCTTTAGTGTTTTTGGCGTTTCCCCACTTCCTCAGTACATTATGGTTACTGGCTTGCGAAACGAGCCCAGGCATGCAGGCGATCCACTCCCCTCTTGCACCAATTATATTTATTTCGATAATATGTCGCTTGAACTTGATGACTGTTGCCCTCCACATTGGGAGTATCAAAATACAGACGACCTTCCAGATCTCACAAGCGTAGAAAACTTCATTCGTGCAGGCTTTAGTGTTGATGCCCAAAGGGTTGAAGGAGCTGTTTTTGTAAATAGTGGAGATGATGTGTTGTTTGAAGCAGGACAGGAGATTCGATTGGAAGATGGGTTTCATGCTTTCCCCGGAGGAGATTTTCATGCCCGTATTGACAACTGTAATGCAGGTATGGCTAATCGACCGATTTTTATTCACAGTCCAGCAATAAATACAGGCTGTGGCGTTGGAAGTTTGCCTTTCTTCATGTGTAATGGTACTGAATCGCTATACACCGAAGTTTCTGGCGCTGATTGGTACGAAGTGCAAGTTTTTAATCGATGGGGGGAGTTAGGTTTTGAGCACTCAGGCCTCATCAATAGCAATCAAATTTTTTTGTGGGATGGCCGGTTTAATGGCAGTATTGTAGATGCTCCTTATGTTTATGTTGCTCAAATAAGATTGCGAAACTGCTCCTGGGAAACCCCATGGAAACGCTTTTGCATACTGGCTTCCAGCGACTGTTTACTCTCAGGAGAAATAAATGATGCTGAGTTATACGAAGGAAGAATTAACTCTAATACCGGAATCAATATTCAAGCACCGCCAGCGCAAGAAAACACTTTGAATCTGCACATTGCTCCCAACCCAAACCATGGATTATTTACCCTTTCGATGAACACAGAAGTTCAGCAGAGGTATGATGTTGAGGTTTTTAACATGTTAGGCAAACTCATTTTAAAGACATCTTCCGATCAAAAGCAGGTAACACTTGATATTAGTCAATACCCCAAAGGCATTTATCTGGTGAAAGTAACCAGTGGGCAAGCTATAAAAGTAGAAGAAGTAGTGGTTCAATAATCAATACCCCAGGAGTAACTCCTGGGGTATTCCTTACCTATCATACGATACATTATGAAAACAACGTATTTTATTTTAGTGCTTTGCACATTTATGTGCAGCGGAGTTTTTGCGCAGGTAGATGAGGTGGCAGATGTAGAAGATGTAACGATACAGGCCGACATTGCTTACTTACTCGATAAAGCAGAAGGAAATTATTCGGTATGGCATGGTTGCGGACACACCAGTATTCAACGCCCTTTTATTGTATTAGGAGGATTTAATCCTTTTGGTGAATTCGCTGATATATTTAACGAAGATGAACAAGCTATTTTCAATGGCATTCGAGGCAATGACTTTGCATTCAATCTACTCACCGAAGGGTACGACATCATCATTTTAGATTACGATAAGGGAGGCACATTCATTCAACGTAATGCTTTTCTTGTACAAGCATTGATTCAAGAAATCAACGATCAACTGGTACAAAATGGCTCCAATGAGCAAATTGTTATCATGGGGATGAGCATGGGAGGGATCGTGGCACGCTACGCATTGGCACACATGGAACACAACAATGTTCCTCACAATACGCGCCTTTATATTTCTTTTGATTCTCCCCACCAGGGGGCTAATGTTCCTTTAGGGCTACAGCATATGATTGATTTCTGGACCGAAGCCCCGGGAGTATTTCCTGTGAATATTGACCCTTTCGGGTCGGCATTAACACAGCTATTTAACCTTGCTGCTCCAGCAGCCAAGCAAATGGCCAACCCATACTTTACCGCTAACCTTGAACGCAGTGTTTTTCTTGCCGACCTGAATAATGTTGGAAGCTACCCTAACAATTTGAGAAAAGTAGCTGTGGCGAATGGCAGCGGCATTGCCACATCGCAAGCCAACCTTAACCCTGGTGATGCCTATTTCGAATGGAATCATAACAGCATTCCATTTACTATTCGCAGTAATACCTATGTATTACCGGGGAGACCTGGCGACAACATGCTTTTTGATGGTTTTGTACGACTCGGGATAAGCCCCATTAAGTTAAAGCTACGGCCTAATTTATTCAATACCCCTGCCATTGACGATGCACCGGGAGGATTTCTGGATTTTGACTTCCAATTGCAAAACATTGCGGATGCCATTAACGATGCAGGGCTAGGGCCGGCAAATACTGATGCAGGGCGATTTTCTTTTGTTCCCATTACCAGTGCCCTCGATATTAATACTACTGATTTTTTTACCAATGTACATGGGTTACAAGGCTATCCTTTTCCCCCCTCAAATGTATCGCCATTTGACGCCATTTTTGCTGAAGATGTGAATCGATGGCATCTGAGCATGAGTGCAGATATAGCTGAATTTTTATTGAACGAAGTCAACCAAACGTTCTTTCAAAATGAAAATACATTGGCCAGCGAAATACATACCTCACGCAATTTCATTCAAGCCGGGCGGGAAGTAAGCAACTTACTTCCTATAGGCGATTATGTGGTAGAAGATATGGCAAACATTCGATTTGAAGCGGGCATTGAAATAACCTTAGAAGAAGGGTTTCATGCTGAGCAAGGCAGCGATTTTCATGCATTAATTATTAACCACCCATGCGCAAATGCTACGCGCAATGCATGGCTCAACCCCAACGAAATAGAGGAAGGACAAACGCAACACAACCATGCCATAGAATTTACCAAAGAAGTTACACCTCAACAGGTCAATGTTTACCCCAACCCCAATAACGGGCAATTTCAGGTAAGCGTTCAAGCGGAAAGCACTAACGATGTACTCATTACAGTGATTGACTTGTTGGGAAAAGAAGTGTATCGACATGAAATGCTAAGGGGCAAACAAGTAGAAGCCACCCTCAGTTTAACTCAGTCGCCTGGCACTTATTTTATAAAAATATGCTGTGGAAAAGAAAGGCTGGTTAAAAAGTTGATTATCCATTAAAACCATTCATCATGAAACAACTCATAATTATTCTTTTACTATCTATCATTGGAGCATCCCATCAATCGATGGGACAAAACCCCAACCTTGTTCCTAACCCTGGTTTTGAAAGCAAAAGTTGTTGCCCTACCTGGTTTAATCAATTGACCACCGAAATTACATGCTTGAACGATTGGGATGTGCGTAAAGCGGGCTGTGGACTGGTTGGCTCGTACGTTTCCGGAACTGCCGACTATCATAACACATGTGGCCTTAGCCCGGTAACTCCTCATGGAGGAGATGGATATGCCGGGTTAATAGCATCCACTCCAGGTGCCCAGGGAGGGTATAGAGAGTACCTCATTGTTCAACTGGATCAAAAAATGGAGATTGGCGAATCCTACTATGTAGAGTTCTATGTACAAGCTGGTAGCTACACCCCTGGAAATTCGGGAGTCTTCCATACAGACCCCAACCTTGTGGTAGGAAGTAATAGAATTGGTGCCTTGTTTACTACATCGCGTCCCAGCGGTTGCAACGGATGGCTCATTCCAGACCATCCTCAAGTTCAACACGACTTCAACGTGGTGATCATGCCTGAAGATGGATGGATTCGTGTTTCTGGCAATATGGTAGCTGATCAAAAATATGATTGGCTCACCATTGGAAGTTTTTTTAGTGAAAATGATACCTGGTATGTGGGCAATACAAATGCCGACCCCCATTTTTTTGTGGATGATGTACTGGTGACTAAGGGGTGCAGGAATTTATGCAGCAGCACAGATGGCCCTATGAATGTTACCGCCACCAACTTTCATCACCCCAACCAGCCTTTTTGTATTACCGGTCTGGCCAGGGCATCGCGCATGAAGCTCGATATTTATAACCAACTGGGCGGAACCATTATGCGTACCATCACCATCAATAACCCTTCTGACAAGGTGTGTTGGGATGGTGAAACCGGACAGGGCAATGAGGCCATTGCTTCCCTAAGCGGATATCCTTATTTATTAGAGCTGACCAACGATTGTGGGACAACAGTTGTTTCAGGCGAAATCATTAAAAACATTCCTGGAAACACGCTCCCTTCTCCATTCTTCAATTATCAACCTGTTTCGAAACCACCAGATCCCTGCTGTGTCAGCGACATGCTTATTCAAAACGAAATATTGATTCAAGACCAAACACTCGGTCCACTGGAATATGCTGTTAACAATACTATTACTGCTGGGCCTCAAATAACCATCCCTGCAGGCAATGAGGTGATCTTTCAGGCTGTTGATGAAATTGTGCTGCGAAGTGAAGGGTTTCATGTGCAAGATGGTGCTAACTTTCATGCCTTTTTAACACCATGTACTAAAAGTCTGATACTTCCAGACATACCCGATCCAAAACCTCCAAAACTTCACTCAACCTTTGACGATGGAAAAGTAACCATCTCCCCTAACCCTAATAACGGGCAATTTCAGGTGAGTGTTTTTTCTGAAAGCACTAGCGATGTGCTCATTGAAGTGGTAGATTTATTGGGGAAAGAGGTATATCAACATCAATCATTGCGAGGTAAGCAAGTGGAAGCTACACTTAAAACTGACCAACCTCCAGGCATTTATTTCGTAAGAATAACTCGAGAAGGTCAGTTGCTGGTGAAAAAAATTATCATTCAATAGAAAAATAAGTTGCCTTCCTGTGTGGGCAACTTATTTTTTTAGGTAATCATCATTGCTTCATCGCTAAAGTTGAATACCTTGACTACTGTAACCATGCCAAAGGTATTGCTCATAATGTGCTTTGTTTTGTTGTCGCTATTTAAAGTGGCTGGGCAAGCCCTACCTGATAGTTTAGAGCAACAGCTTGTTGTGATGAAGCACGACACGCAACGAGTAAATTTACTCCACGATGTTATTACCACCATTGAATACACCGATACTTCACTGGCATTGGTGTTGATCAACAAAGCGCTTTACTTAAGTGAACAAGCGAAGTACAATAAAGGGACCATTAAATCTTACTACCAACTTGGGGAAGCCCATAACGTTCGGAACAATTACTCTGCTGCACTGGAGCACTTAAAGAAAGGTGCTACACTGGCCCAACAATGCCAGGAAGATGCCTGGTTGGCAGAAATTTACTTGAGAATTTCCTGGTTATTGCGCACCAACTACAACTATGAAGGCGCATTAGAATATTCTGATCTAGGGTTTGCCGTGGCTCGAAAAGCCGGGCTACTAAGGCTTGCAATGCGCCTGGCGGCCAATACCGGTGTGATTCATGAAGACTTAGGGGAGTACCAATTGGCAACAAAACAATACCTCATCCGAAAGGAAATGGCGGCTGAACTTCAAGACACCACTACTTTAATCAGCGCAACCATTACTGTAGGTTCCATGCATTTCTCTTACCAAAAAGATTATGCTGGTGCATTAACCTACTACCACGAGGCCATGACACTTAGCAAACTCGTTAATAAGCCAAGTGCTCAATTCTGTACCTTAGGCATGATGGGGCTGTGTTATGCCATGTTGAATGAACAAACCAAAGCCAATATTTGCTTTCATCGTGCTGATTCTATTGAGCAAAACACCAAAGCAGCGCCTTTATTTCCCAGTGCCATATTGTATGTTGGAAAACACATGACCAAGGTAGGCTTCCATTGGGAGGCAATCAACTTGTACAGCAAAATAGGCCAAAAACACCGCACCCTCGATCCTCGATACACATTGTCGTTGCAGTTATTGATTGCTGAGAGCTATGCTGGTCTGGGAAATTACGACAGTGCCTATCATTATCAACAACGTTACAGTACCATTAAAGATTCTGTTTTTACGGCTGAAAAAGCACGGCAATTGGAAGAATTACAGACCTATTACGAAACCCAACAAAAAGAAAACGCCATCCAACAACTCGAATTAAATCAACGAGAATTGCAATCGAAATTGGTACTACGTAATTTCATTTTATTTGGGTTCATGCTAATAGCAATCGTTATTGTTATTATTTACTATAGCAATCAACGTCGCAAACGGGCCGAACTTGGTCAACAGTTGATCGCTTCCGAGCAAGCAGCCTTACGCGCACAAATGAATCCCCATTTTATTTTCAATTGCCTTACTTCTATACAACGGTTTATTACTCAAAACGATGGTGATAAAGCGGGGCTTTATCTCGCCCGTTTTGCCCAACTCATTCGCATGACGCTTGACAACTCACGAGAAAAGGCTATCTCATTGACGCAAGAAATTGATTACCTAAATGCGTATTTAGACCTGGAACAATTGCGATTTAAAGGCCGTTTTCAATTTAACATTACCGTAGAAGAAAACATAGACCCCACGCAAATATTAGTTCCTACCATGCTCATACAACCCTATGCGGAAAATGCTTTAAAGCACGGGCTCGATCATAAAGAAGGAGAACAAAGTTTATCCATTACATTTGCGTTACATCAACAGAATTTACATTGCACCATTACTGATAATGGCATAGGACGCGCACTAGCCTCAACACTTCAACCAGCGAATCACAAATCTATTGGCATGCAAATTACTTATGAGCGATTAGAGGCATTAAATGTTGACCGAAAAAAGAAAATGACCATTACCATCAATGACGTACTCAATGAAAATGATGAAGTAGAAGGTACTATAGTGGTGCTTATCATTCCTCAAACTGAAAATAACACATGAAAGGATTTGGCGAATCAAACCCTATTGAAATGCCAGTGCTAATGGTGAACTCGAAGGAGGTAGGAGTAGGATATTTTTAAGGCATTCTATCGTTACTTTTATTCCACCCATTCAATGTTCGAAAAGCTGTTATTCCCTTTCGACGATTTACCGGTTTTATCATGCTTTTCGTTCACATCTATCATGTCTTCATTAATTTCTTCCACATAAGGCCTTGCCCGAAGTGGGTTCCTGCCCCGTTGATAAATTTTGCATTGGTTATTTTGCTCCCGTTCACCGATGGAAAAAGGAATTAAGTGCTGGTAAATTTTTGGTGGATAACCGATCGGGTTATTTTCACTGCCTTCTTCATCGGTTTCGTATACCGCAATGGATTGATCTAGTAAATACTCCAACGCCTTTTGTTTTATATCAATGGCTTTGAGTACAATTTTCTTCGATTTTGTGATGGCATCAAAGAAGGGGTCGCTATTGGCTTTTTTCCCGTTGTTTCCAGCCGCAAAAATTTGGCCGTGCTTTATTTGCATGTTGTTGGTTACCGCATTCCATAGGTTAGGGTGTTGTATTTTATCGCCAAAATGCTTGCTGAACTCTTGCCCTACTTCAGTATATGCCTTATCCCATCGTTCTGCTTCATGAAAGTAACTCCTACCAAAATCTTTATTCCCATGCTTTTGTTCATGTTTCTTTCGAATGCGTACGTTCATATCCATGTAAATGTAATCGCGCTGTTTGCGATTCCATTGTGTTACAAAAATTGGACGCTGGCCAGTGATTACTTCGTCGGCATAATGGTCGGCCAAGTTTGCAAACATTACATCCTGATCCTTAATCTCCTGGTTGTAAAACACTTCTACATTGTTGTGTAGTTTTTGCTTTAAAAACCCATCACAAGGGCCACAAGGTTTTAACTCGGTAAACAACCAATTGATGTGGTTCACTCCAATGGCATTGGGGGCGGGTTTGTTGTTCGAGGTATTCACGTTTTTGCTTTGCTCCGCCCATCCAATCAATCGTTTCTCACTATGAGCATTAAGCCCCTGGCTCATCATGCCTTTTTGCTCTGCGGTTCCTCCACTATCGGTTACCTTTATAATGCCGTAATTGGCCGCTCCTGTTTTGGGAATCAGTTTGGCACCATCAGTACGTGCCCGATAACCAAAAGAAGCCATATTCTTGGTTTTTGTTGGCCCCTTGTACCGCTGAAGCGGAGTAGTAGTGAATTGAGTCGTGCCACCAGCATGGTGGGCATTGGCCTTAATTTTAGGAGGGTGTTTTATGGCATACAGCATGCTTCAAGATACGAAATTTATACGGTCTTACACCCTGTTCACCAACAAGCAGTCCCTGTCACCATTGCCATATTTGTTGTATCTTTTGTGGTGTAAACGTTGCATCTAGTATGGGATCAACCAACAACAAAAAATCGCCATCTGGGTTTCAGCACCCAGGCATATGGGTGGCCATTAGCATAGGTGTAGGCACTGCACTAGGAGTAGCCATGGGCAACATTGCTGCTGGTGTGGCCATAGGCGCTGGTGCCGGTGTGGCCATTGGCATGGGCATGGCAAAAAAATAACCCGGACATCGTTACAATGCCCGGGCTCCAGTACTGGTGACCTTTCCGGTTAAAGAAAGGGAGTGGTTAACCTATCGGTCCAACCCTTCTTCGTCGATGGAGATGTCGCCCTGACCACTCAGGGCATTTTCATCCACCTCGTTGTCGGTGATGGACTCATCATCATCTGAAATACCCCTGCCAACGGATGTAATGACTACGTCAAATCCAAAGCTTCCAAGTTCGCGTTCCTCGCCTTTGTACACGCCCAAACAAATGTCGCGAATGGAGGTAAGGAAATGCAGCACTGTGCCTTTCGTATTAACGTTTTGGTACTTAGAGATGCCGAGCAAATTACGCTCACGCTCGGTAGCGAGCTCCGCCTGCTTTCGTAACGTTTCACCATCTACATGCTCTAATTGAGCAGCGTTAGTGATGTTTTCTAAAGCTGTCATATCAATGATACTCAGCGGACTTGCATTGCCCATTGCATTGTGGTGGGCAACCACTTTTTGTGCCAACTCAAGCAATTCTTCTGCATTGCGCGGTATGGCCACTCTGATCATTTTTTTCATGATAAAGAGTATTGTGCCTCTTACCATAATGCCCTGGCCGGGACACGCAGGGTGGAGACTGATTCAACAAAATACTTTCGAGCAATACTGATTAGATCTTGATGCGCAACAGCGTGCTGAAAGCGATTAATTACTTTATAGACGTTACAACCGGGGCAAAGGTTGCATGCATTGTCTCACTTTGATTAAAATGAGTTGAATTTGTTGTTTTTACCCGTTTTTTACTATTAAATAGCCGAAAATTGACTTCGCTATTTCTTAAATTGAGTAGCGAAACCCGAAAATTGAAGTCGATTTTGCAATGATTGAAGTCAACTTTGCAATGATTGAGCTCAAAAAATGAAAAACGGAGGCGAAAAAACAGCAATTGAAGGTGTAGTTGATTAGTGGGAAGGTTTGCGATAGAGTACTAAGCCTCTTGAATGCTGTCGTAAGTCGTTAATGTTAACTACCAGGGTTCACTTAAGATGATACAACACTCTACCAGTACATTGTGTTACTCGCTGAAGCAATGTATCAGCAAATGACCCGACAAAGCAAGCCTTGTTTTGCTAGAAGTTCCTTCCTTATTGTTGTTGTGTACTCCAACACAAGGATGAAGAAGCTCTGTACATGCTGTTGGCAGCTGTGGTAGTATGTTCGTGAGTTGTGGCAGTGCATTCACGAGCCTTGTTAGAGGAGGGTGAGGCTCATAAACATTGATAGAGTGGCATGCTGCTGTCGTGTTTTTAGAAGATGGAGAAGAATTAACGCAGGCACACGATTCGAAAGATTAATTGCAATTACTAAAAAAAACGAGTGATTGTTTTTTGATGATCGCGACCCAGTGGTAAAATTTCGAAAGATTATTTGGCGTTTATCTTAATTGAAATTTTTTTATTACTCCCTCCAGGCAAGTAAAACTTAACAATTACCACTAACAGTGTGAGCAGCAATAGGGTAATAATCATTTTCCCCAGCCTATCTTTTGGCAACAGGTCAAGTAGCGTAATCAGCAAGAGCAGCAGAACAATAACCTGTAACAAAGCTACTTTCGTTCTAATGCCCTTCAGTAAAAGGGTTAACTTTTGCTTCACCCAACTTCCAGCCAATCCAAATTTATTGATCCATTTACGTACTCCTGCAGGAATTACCTTGAAATAAAAATCCCTTTTCTCGTAAATTCTCGGGAGGTAAAATACAATCGCCAGTACGCCAACGATTAATGCCAATATGTTAAGCAACAAACTCATTACGTAGTTATGACGTATAAAGTGAAGAAACGTTGCGTTGTTTAACAAAAAAAAATCACTCTTTTTGAAAAATGGAGTCAACAACGTCAGCACTTTCTCTTAATAGTTGTTTCGCTTAAAAGAACCATTCTCTGCCGTTCCTTTCCACTTCTTCCCTCAAAAAAAATCCCTATCTTCCAAACACTTAACACGCCTCTTATGGAAGACCTCGATGCCATTTTTGAAGAATACAAGGAATACTACAAAGCCCGGTGGATGCGGGTAAAAGACAACCCCAACTACCCTTTTTCTGCGGCCTCCGAAAAAAAGCTGTACGACACCATCGATGGTTGTGCCAATGGCTATGAATTTCGCGACCGACTGGGCAACCTCAACGAGCTCAATGCTGTGGCCCTCACCAAGGATCAATATACCATGCGGCTAACGCATTATCAATCGTTGCAAGAACACATTCGAGCCCTTGGGCCACAACGCATTTTGCAAGGGTGCGAAACGGTTGACAATGTTAACGATGTAATGACCCTGGCCATGAATGAAGAGAATAAAAACAGCATTGAAATTGCCATGGATGAGGCCGTGCGCGAATTTCACGATTGGCACTACCTGGAGCAAATAGAAATTGGTGAACAAGCCGAAGTACCTTCTAAATGGAAAAGCGACTACCAACAACATGCCCAACAAGCCAAACAAAAACTGGTAGAAAGTTATAACGATGCTGAAAAGAATAATCAGCCATGGGAAGAAGGGTGGCACCTCAACCTCGACCTTATTTGGGAACACCGCCACAGGCGCCTGCTGCCCTACCCCGATGAAGTGGTGCAAAAACGACGCAATGAAGCAAAACAAATCACCGGAAAATAACTCGCTATGCCTATAGACCCCATGCTTGCCGACCCCATGTTGATGACTTACCGCAACATGATGCAGGAGATAGAAGACAAAGGTGTAACCGGTGAATACCGCGACACCATGCGCAGCACCCTCGACCGAATGGAACAATTGGTACAGGAACTCGACGACATCAATACCCTTACTGGTACTATGATGAATGAAAACCTGTACGTAAAATTCAGCGATGCCTATGGGCGGTGCCTTGGAGCATTAGGCGGTGCTGGGGAAAAACAAAACCCCGACGATTACGACGATGGGGCTTTGCTCACACAAAACCTTGATGCATTACGCGAATCTATTCGTGCCATAAAAGCCGGTAAGCAAGAAGCCATCGACATCAGCAACAGCCACAATGCTGAAGAAAATGCTGCATACACTATCGACTACCTGAGCCGTAACCAACAGCAAATGGGCACCAATTTTTCGGATGGGGAACTCAAGCAGATGAAAAGCACTGCCACCAAAGCAGCAAAAAAGAAGCAACAACAAAATCCTGAATATTATAGCAATGCCCAGGAAATTGATGTGCTGTTTAACGAGCAAAAGCTCATTCAACCCATTGAAGAAGTGATAGCACTGGGCGAGCAGCCGGGCATGACCTTTCCGCGTTATCTGCGTATACAAATTGAAAAAGGGTTAGACAAGGCCATGGAAGGCTCCAGCCTCACCCGCGATACGCTGGAATTTCAGCTGGGACAAATACGCAGCAACCCTTCCTCCCCTTACCAGTTGGAGGAAACCCAAAAGGTACTCGATGGATTCAACACCCTGGCAGCAGCAGCCCCTTTTGGAGTGCCAGACTCGTTGGAGTTTAACCTGCTTTGGAACAAAATAGAACACGAATATGCCCCCATTTATGCCAAATGGGAAGCCATCAAGCGCAAATGGGAACAAATCATCAGCAGGCTCGATGAATGGATCACTGCTCACACCCGCTTTGCGCCCTATATGTACCCATGGGAACTCATCACCGATCCAGCTGCAAAACGAAAGGCCATTGAGCAATCGCAAGATTGCATGCCTGGCGAACTCAAGGTGTTGGAACGCATGTTTCACGATTACTTTGGACTAACTGTAAACGATATTTGGACCCACGAAACGTTTGTACACGAAGTGCAATACGACTACCTCACCGAATCGCAAGAATACATCACCTTCTTACGCGATAAAGTATATCCGGCATGCCAGCCGTTTCAACATCCCAACAGTGCATTGATTGCCGAATGCGAACGGCTGTACGAAAACAAGCTGATGACCAACCCGAATGTGCATAACGTTGGTGAACGATTAAAAAACCATTACAACAACACCTTTGGTGAAGGCCGTTATGAAGCAAAGTACGGCACTATTTCTCGTACCGAAAGCAATGCCGCTCCCTGGAATTTGGCATCGTTTAATGCCTAAAAAACAATCCTTCACTGCAGCATACTACAATGAAGGATTGAGTTATTGGTGCCATTCCTGCTCGTAGGTAGTATCATTCAATCACGAGCCGCTTAACGCTTATTTTTTCACCCTGCCAAACCTTCATCAAATACACTCCTTTTTGTTGGTGGGTAAGATTGATTTGGTGTTGCGCAGCATCAATGAATGTTTTCGCATACACCACTTTCCCCAATACATCAAACACCTCAATGGCATTGATTTGCACTCCGGCAACAATAAAATTACCATTGCCTGGATTGGGGTAAACAGTAACCTGTTGTGCTCGCTCCCAATAGTTGGCTACCCCTACTGCACCATAACATGCAGAGGTGTCGGAGCAATTTCCATCGCTCACCACCACAGCATAAAAGCCCGATGCAGGCAACGTAAAGGTTTGGTTGGTTTCACCGTTTACGGGTTGCCCAGTCCCACAATTAATCCACTGGTAGCTAACACCCGTAGCTTGTGCCGTAAGTACATTGCCAGCCATTGAAACGGTAGTATCGATACCGGGTCCAACCGTAACTTCTGTAAAAATTAAACTATCGCAAACCGCTCCTGCCAACGTGCTGGTGTAACTGATGGGGGTGGTAATGTTATTTTCCACATGACCATCAGGAAAGGTATAGCTACTGCCTGCGCATACCGATACCTGTTCGCACACAATAGAAGAAGCACAGGGCACCACATAACGTCCAAAAAATGCATCCGACAAATGGGAAGCATTAATGTTGTTCGTCCCTGTTCCAGGATCTAGGTCGATATCATCCCAAAAAACGCCGGAAGCCATCAACATGCTATCGCGCCCTATGTCCAACGCATACACGTTTTCATTGCCGGTACCATCCAGGGTAAACCACCAATTGAGTTGACCCGAAAGGCTGTACGAGATCACAAAAATATCTGTTGCATCATTGAACGAAGGGTTGGGCAATTGTACTACTCCAGGCCCAGGGTCGATGTCGGTTCCTTCCCAATAACCTCCACCCACAATGGCGTTACCTCCAGCATCAAATTCAATGGGAAAATCCGTTTGCTGATTGCTGGGATACATTTTAAGGTCGATGTGCCACTGGTAGTTCCCGGCAGTATCCAGTTGCAAGTAACACAGGTTGTCATTACCTCCCGTAGAAGTGATGGTAGCATTGGTAGCCCCAGGATCAATATTCAGGGTTCCCTCATAAGAAATTGCCAGCATTAATCGGTCTTTAAAAATGGCGATCTCCCAACAGCTTGAGTAATCAGAAACCAGGTAATCCTTCAACCACAACAATACGCCATTGCTGTTGTATTTGGCTAAAAAGCCCCTCGCCTCATTGTTGGTATTCATAACCGTAGACACGCCCAATGGGTTAAATTCTGTTATCCCAATATGCATGCCCGTGATGTAAATGTTATCGTTGCCATCGGTTTCAAGGCCATGAATAAAAGCACCGTTGTCGTTGCTCAGGGCAAAACCCCAAAGCAAATTGCCTGCCGGATCGTACTTCGCCAACATAGGGTCGTAACTGCCATTGCAAAGGGTGTAATTGTTCGGTGCCGAAGGGTCGAGCACCGTAGAATCGCCCAGTTGCCCGGCAATCACAATGTTTTGACTGGCATCAACACTCAAGTCGGAGGCCATTTCGCTGGTTTTCCCACGAATGGGCACTACCCACTGTGCGATGCCCAGCGTATCGTATTTGGCCAAAAAGCCGGTATTAAAATCCATGTTTTCTAACATTGGTGTTCCGTAAGGGTTAAAATCCTGATCGCCCGAACCTAACATTCCCGACCAGTACAAGTAACCACTATCGTCCATCTCCAGATCGTAAATAGGGTTTACTGCACCATTGCTGCCCACCTTTATCGCCCAATGCAAACTGTCGTTGTAACCATAGCGCGCTAAAAATTGCTTAAAATTAGCTCCCGAGTATCCCGAACTTGGGTCAATATCGGTGTTCCCTTGCGACTCTCCACAAGTAAAATAAAACTCATCGTGATCTTGTACCACTTGATAAATACCTTGCGATTGCGTTCCTGAAAACCCATATCCTGAATGGAAGGTTTGTGCAGAAGCCATTGTACTTATTACCAGTACCATGAAGCTGGTATACCATACTGTTTTCATATTGTTGACTTTAGGGTTATGCAACAATTTAGCAAGGCACTTCAAAACATAACAGGGGTAATGACCAACCTGTAGGATATTTTTATCCAATGGTTATAAAAACCGACTTACAAAATCAGCTTTACGTTGACGCGACACTTTAAGCTCATCACCATTCTTCATGATCACACTTCCTCCATCGCCTTTGCGGTATTCTTTTACATGCCGCAAGTTAATGAGCGACCCCTGGTGGATGCGGAAGAAACCGTGGTCGGTGAGCAATGCTTCGTATTCACCCAGGGTTTTGCTGGCCGTCATTTTTGAATGCCCTTCCACCACAAAATCGGTATAGTTGCGATTGCCAGAGAGGTAATAAATATCGTTCAACTCAAACACTTTAAAGCCTTCCATGCCATTAATCACCAGCTTTCTGATTTTCTCATCATCGTAGCTTTCTACCAACACTTTTAATCGCTTGCCCGTATTCTCTCGCAACAATACAAGGTGCTCCTTTAACTTCTCAATGGTACTCATCAGTGCATCCGACTTGATGGGTTTCATCAAGTAATCGAAGGCACTGAACTGAAATGCTTTGACGGCATAATCGTTATAGGCGGTAATAAAAATCACTTCGAAATTCACCTCCTCCAGTTGTTCCAATAAATCAAAGCCTGTTCCTTGTGGCATTTGAATGTCTAAAAATACCAGGTCGGGTTGGTGAGAAAGAATGGCCGTTAAACCTGTATCTACATCATCGGCCTCAGCCAAAATTTCAATGTCATTGCTCAGCTGCGTTTCCAACAAATTGCGCAACATAAAACGGGCTGGCTTTTCGTCGTCTATAATAATGGCTTTAATCATGATAACGGAATGTTAATGGTAACTCGGGTGCCCCCTTCCTTTAAGCTTTCTAACAGCACATTGCCTGCTGCCCCAAGACGTTCTTTGGTTAAAGCAATGCCTTTAGAAACATGTCCTTTCTTTTGCTTTTTACTTTGCTCAATGCCCACTCCATTATCGCTCACTACACACTGCAATATATCAACACCAGGTTTAGAAAGCGTGATGGCCACCACCCCTTTTTGCTTGCTCGGTAAAATGCCATGCCAAATGGCATTTTCTACAAACGGTTGAATCACCATTGGTGGAATGTGATCGAGCGAAGCATCTATTGTAGCATCGGTGGTAATGGTGTAATCTACCTGCCCCTCAGTACGTACCTGCTCCAGCCTGAGGTACAGCTCCAGCAACGACACCTCCTCAGCAATAGCAATGCGTTCTTTGCCACTGCTATCCAATATGCTACGCAATAAATGAGCAAAATCCGAAAGGTAATCGTTGGCTCTGGTAACATCGCCTTGCACATAAATCATTTGAATACTATTAAGAGCATTAAACAAGAAGTGAGGATTCATTTGTGCTTGCAATGCCTGCTGCTTTAACTGTGCCTGCCGCTGTGCAAACTCTGCTTCACGTTGCTTGATCCTGGCCTTGTGGCGCAACAGCAATAAAGCAATGATCACTATAACCAATAACAAGCCTACCACCAGCCCAACAATGGTATTGTTTTTTTGATCCAGCTCCAATGCCTGCACCTTGCTTTGTTCCTCAGCCAACTGCAGTTCCTGCTCTTTTTTCTGCGCTTCGTATTCGTACTCCCGCTTGTACAACGCCCGCTGGTTTTTTTGCGAGTTAACCGTGCTATCCATCTCATGCGACAACTCCAACATCTCTACTGCTTTTTCCCAGTTGCCATCTTGTTTGTAAATGGTGGTCAATATGTTTGCCGTGGGCGATAAGGCTTTGGGGTCTTTCAACCTCAACCCTACTTCCAGGCTCCGCTCCAAATGTTGGCGTGCCTCATCAAGTTGCCCCAATAAAAAATAGCATCGTCCTAATTCGTACAACGACAAGCAAGCATTGGTAGGATCTCTCAGCTCATCGGCCATCAATACCGACTGTTGCAACTGTTCCAATGCCAGAGCAAGACTGTCTTGTTCCATATACACCATGCCCATGCCCCGATGACATTTCACTACCCCTTCTTTATGTTTAATTTCGGTCGCTAACACCATCTCCCGCTCAAACATCTCCATTGCTTTGGCATACTGCTCAATGTCGTAATAGTAAAAACCCAACCTAATCAGTGCATTGGAGGTCATGATCTTATCCCCTTCCCGGGTTCCTAAGTCCAATGCTTGCATCAAATAATCTTCTGCCTCCTCCTCTTCTCCTTTCAGGTGGTATACATTGCCAATACCCATCAAAGTGATGCCTTGAAACATCTTATCTTCCTGGTTCTCGCCCAGCCTCATGGCTTCAAACAAATACTTCAACTCGGTATCTAAATCTCCTTTTCTTCGATAAACAGATGCCACATGGCTCAGGTTTAACGACATGCCGGCAGAATCGTTTAAACTTCGATACAACTCAATGCTCACTCCGTAATAAAAAAGGGCAGAGTCTAATTCGCCAAATCTCCCAGACAGGTGTCCCAACAATATATTCGACTTGGCCAGCCGGAAAGTATCTTGCATTTTTTCGCCCAGTGCCAGGCTTTTAAACATGCACTCCTTTGCTTTATCGTTATTTCCTTGAAAAAGGTATACCGACGACATGTTTACCAAAATCAATACCGAACGCTCCCATGCTTCCATTTTGTTGAAATGCTCCAATGCAGGGATAAGGTTAGGGAGGATTTCATCGAAATTGCCCATCTTTTGGTTGATGGAAGCCCTGCGTACCAGGCACTGCCCCCACTCGTACTTGAAAAAGTATTCTTCTTCGGGCGTATCAAAAGCTTGTTGTAATCGCGTTTCGATTTGCTTCGCGATCCAATCGTTGTAATCCATTACATGCTTGATGTCAAGGTGACTATTCACCAGGCTTGTTGCAATTATAATCCGATTGGTATCTGCCGTTTCTTGATGGTATAGGGTAAGCACTGAGTCGAGATAGGCTTTGTCGTCGGCCGGGCTTAGTTCAAACCCTTCGAGTAGATAAAATTCCGGATCAGTTGTGTCCTGTGCCAGCATGCTGCTTGCCCATAACATTAAACACCCAATTAATATCGCTTGCTTCATGTTCAAATATAGCTTACTCCTTGATGGCCTGCCGCAACAGTTTACCAAAAGGTCGTTTCTTTTTATCGGTTGGGAAGAGGTGAATTTACAAGAGATTTTGAAATCAGCAATCAAAATTCGAGAATGGTTGTTAACCCTGCATGGGCACTAAAGTTAAGCTACACTGTGGTTTGTACTTGATAATTGATTAAATTTACTGGTAGTAAAACGCTTTGTCGTTTTACTACCTTGAAAGGTTCAACCACTATGAAAACCGCTGCACAACATGTTCAACGACAAGAGCAATCGCGCGCTGCTGCGCATGAAGCCAATGCGCCAGAGCGGGAACAGGTGTGGCAACCTCAACGAGAGCATGCCAGTCCTTTACCCACTGTAAGGCCTGAAGCACCCACACAAAACCGTTGGCAGGAAATTGCCAATAACCACTCGCGAGTACAACAACAAGCTGCTGTGCAGCGTATGGCCAACAACAGCGCACAAGTAAGGCGCGGACGGGTTATACAACGCATGGCCGACGAACATGCCCCTATGCGCAGTGCTCCTCCCATTCAGCGAAAAGCAGTAATACAAGCGGCATTCACCCGGGCTCAATTCACTTTTCAGGTCGATTCAGCGGTATTGGATGGTCGGCTTCACCCCACCTTTAATGAATTAAACCCTATTGATCAGCAAATGGTGATCGAAGACCTCGCAAGCATGGGGTACCTGGTAGCAGATGGTATTCTTACCGACCAACGCGAAGCCATGCAAGGTGCTGCAGAAGAAAATAGCGATGTAGATCATGTGGGTGGCTTTCAAGAAGAAATTGAACCCGGAACAGACGCCTATACTCAACTCGACCCTGATGCAGACGATGGTGATGGTGGTGCAGGAGGTAAAGATGCACAAATGGGCGGAGGAGGAGGTGGTGGTGGCCAGGTGGCCGCTTTCAAATTGGATGTTACGCAATTTGCTCGAGGGCCAGGGCCTTCAGGACCAAAAGATGTTCCTGCCGATGGTTCTTTTATGCAAAATGTAACCTATGTTCGTGATGCAGTGGGCAACATCGATTTTTCAGACCCGCAGCCTGGCTATACCCTTTGGAATGATCCGGTAATTAGCAACCCGGTTGATTTAAACGAAGACTCTACCGATCCCAATTATGGGAAAATGCTCAACAATAACTACGTAAAAATTGCAGGTGCCTCGCGCAGCCAACACTTTTCCATTGGCAACAGGGTAGCGCGTAAGCATGCACAACCAGAAAATGGTGGAGGAAGAACATGGCATCACCTGGTCGACCGTTTTCAAATGGTATTGGTAGATACTCGTGTGCACTCTAAATACGGGCACAACGGAGGATTCCACTTTTGGCAACCATTTTAGCAAATAATCAGTTTTTCCACACTCATTTTACCGCATTTTGCGCTAATAATAAATTGGCCTCGAGCATTCCACACACTTTTGTAACTTAATGGAATATACGGTAAGGTTTTTGTAATGTTAATGACATGAAATTGCTTCCAGGCTTTATTATACTACTTCTATTCCCAACACTGAGTTGGACACAAAGCACCGCCCGCCCCGAAAAGGTGAATTTCAGCGCACTGAAAAAGTACAACTACAACAAAATGTGGTTGCGCAACGACCCCTATACTGGATTGGTAGAAACCTTTCATGGCCAACAACTCACTTCGCAAACCGAATACAAGGATGGCTGGAAACACGGCCACTCAATCCATTGGTACAAAACCGGTGAAAAGCGCTCTACGGGCGAATACTTCGAAGATAAAACCCATGGCCTTTGGCGATACTGGAATGAAGAAGGGCAAATCATCCAAAAAGGGGCTTATCATAAAGGCAAACCTGTTGGCGAATGGTTGCTTTGGTACGAAGGCGAGCATGTAGTGGTGAACGAAAACTATCTCGATGGAGTAAGGCACGGGATGTATGAAAAAAAGGATGAAAACAAAAAGCTGTTGGAAAAAGGCAACTATGAATACGGCATCAAAGTGGGGTTTTGGACGGTGTGGAATAAACAAACCGAAACGTATGAGGAAGTAAAGATGGAACCCTCTGCCGATGAAGTTGATGCGCTTCCGACACAAGTAGGCAAATATGATTTAAAGGCCATTGGTGGAAGGTGGTTTTATAAAAATGTGCCTTATACAGGGTTCCAACGCACCTCCCATGCCAATGGAAAACCACATTTCGAGCATACATACAAAGAAGGGTTGCTCGTATCAGAGCGTGGGTGGTACGACAACGAACAGGATTTTATGGTGGGCAACTATGTGCACGGCAAAAAAGAGGGGAAATGGATCTATCAGCACCGCAATGGCAATCCCTTTATGGTGCAACACTACAAAGCTGGAGAAAAACATGGTCCGTGGCTGGAGTATACCGAAAGTGGTGAATTGAAGAGCAAAGCTTACTACAAAAACGGACTACTGGAAGGCAAGCGCATTTTGTGGAACTACACTAACGGACAGCAAAAAAACTGGGAGGCCACCTATTCAAAAGGAGAAATGCATGGCACCTATAAGCGTTATCATGATGGTAAGCTGTACCAGGAAAAAGGATACCATGAAGGCCAATTGCACGGCAGCGCAAAAGAATACAGTACCGAAACCGGCCAATTACAATGGGAGAATTTCTATGAGTATGGTGCACATACTAAACTGATTTTTTATCATGAAAATGGCAACAAGAAAAGCATTACTCTTTATGCCAACAACAAGCCATCAGGAACCTTCAATGCATGGTTCCCCAATAAACAACTAGCAGAAAAAGGAGCCTATTTGAACGGAAAAAAACATGGCAAATGGAAGAAGTACTTTGAAGGCGACAGCCTCTACCGGCTTGAAACCAAATGGGACAAAGGTGCGATGGTACATCAACGACTGTTGCCACAGCACAAAGAAGGAAAAATGTTTATTACCGATTACTCCAACACACCCGACTTTGGCCGGTTCATCATCGATTTAAAAGTAGCCTTGCGCGAACAAGACAGCAGCAAGATTAACTCCTTTTTTGCAGATCACATTATGTTGTGGAACGATGGATGTTACTCCGAACAAACAGTAGGCTGTCCTAAAGCAACAGTACTGCAAAACCATGCTTACTACCGAGGCGTCAATGAGTTTTACACCTTCCTAAAAGCACTACTAAAACAAGGCATCGGTCAGGATCGATTAGGAATTATGGACGGCTATCCTACAGACAATAATACCCCAATATACAGCACCATTAATTTCAGTAGCACTACCCTTTCTGACTTATTTTTCGATTACAAACTCACCCTCCTAACCAACCCCGAAGGAAAAGTATACGCCCGCCCACACCCCAACGCCAGAGCAGTTGATCAGGCGCACCCTTTTTATTATGGCAAAATCGACATTGGCTGTATCAACGACGAAGGCAGCTACTCCGGATGTTGGTATGAGGTAAGTCATAACGGCAAACCATGCTATATAAAGGCGGCTGATGTTGACCGTGGCAACTCCTGGACACGGCTGCTTTTTGGCAAAATAAAAGGCCAATGGAAGATCATTGGTATGCAATCGCCACCAGGGTGTTAGCTCATCTCCTGCAAAAAAACCACCCCTTACCCAACCTTTTTTAAGGTTAGTGCATCTTAACTAATAGCGCTAAAACGGAGCGCATTCGCCTGAGCCAATGCGCTCCGTTTATGCTCCGGCCAATAGACACATTAACTTGTTTTCCCAATTCCTAACCCAATAATGTAGAGCCGCCTTTGCTCCTGAATGAGCAGGGCGGCCCTTGCTTTTGCTTTCCAAGTTTGTAGCAATCCTCCTTTTATTCGCGATGCAGAAAAGCGTATTTTTAAGAAAAATAATTAACGCTTATGAAAAAATTTACCCTGCTTTTCATCGCTTGCCTTTCACTCTCAATAGGTTACACACAATGCCCTGGAGGCCAAACGGAAATACTAATTGATGTTATTACCGATGCCTATGGTTATGAAACATATTGGGAATTGGTGCCTTCCGGCAATGGATGTGGCAACGGCACTATTTTCGCTGGTGGCAACAACCTGGTAGGTTGCAACGGTGGTGGTGCACAAACACAAAACCCTGGCGGTTATGGCAATAACCTCACCATTACAGAGGGACCATGGTGTTTCACCACAGGCACTTCGTACGATATTGAATGGGTAGATGATTGGGGCGATGACGGATTGGATTTTGTGGTGTATACCGATGGAATTCCCGCTTACTCTTTCGACGGAACGGGTGCCGGCAATACCTTTACATTTGTTGCGCAAGTTCCTGACCCTTACGATTTAGCCACAGAAAACATCTTTACCTATAATTATGTGAACCCTGGTACTGTAGACATCAGAGCCCAAATTGTAAACTATGGTTCTGCTACTGTAACCGATTTTGATATGAACTACTCCATCGATAATGGCACTGCGATTACCGCAAATATTACTGGTCTTTCGGTAGCCCCATTCGAAAAAGTAGAAGTATTGCATACCATTCCGTGGAACCCCACCAACAATGGCACTTACGACATTAAAGTATGGGCTACCAACATCAATGGGGGCAATGCCGATATGCATACTGGTAACGATGAAATGAATAAATCGGTAATTGTTGGTCCCCCAAGAGCAAACATCATTGACCAATACGTAGGCGCTACCCCTACCTATACTGTTATTGGCAACAACTTCGACCAGGTACAAATTCCACGCGATTTGGAGTTTCATCCAACCCTAACCGACAATGAATTATGGGTAATTAATATGGGCACCGAACAAAGTGGTGGCAGTACCGTTACCTTTTCAAATACTGGCGAAGGCAATCAAACTTCATGGTGGAGAAAAGATGGCAACTCATGGCATTTCATGAACCTGCCTTCTGGCATTGCATTCAGCGAAAACGAGAACTTTGCTACCTCAAACGGTATTTTTGATGCCAACCACGATGGTGGCACGGCCTTTACCGGACCTACATTATGGTCGAGCGACCCTGCTGTGTATGCCATTACCCCTCCTGGTGGCAATGGAAGTCATTTAGACATGCTACACCAAAGCCCGCAAACACAGGGCATTGCCCACCAAAAAGACAACGCGTTTTGGGTGTTTGATGGATACAACAACGATATTGTAATGTATGACTTTGTGGAAGACCATGGCCCCGGTCAGCACGATCACTCTGATGGAATTATTCGACGATACTCCGATGAAACTGTGGCAATGGACCCTAATAATTACGTAGCCAGCCACATGGTATTGGACAAAAACACCAACTGGTTGTATGTGGTTGACAATGGCAACGATCGTGTCATTCGAATTGACATTACTACAGGAACACCTGGTGGTACTCCCACCTACCCTTCTTTTGAAGCTGTTGCAGAATACTCTACCGTTACAGGGTACACCTGGGAAGAAATTATTAATACCGGATTGGTATCGCCATCTGGCATCGCTTTAATTGACGATCGCTTAATGGTAAGTGATTACGCTACAGGAGACATTGTGATTTACGATATGGCAAACAACTTTACAGAACTAGGGCGCATTCAAACTGGTTCTGTTGGTATTATGGGCATCGAAATTGCACCTGATGGGCGTTTGTTCTTTGTCAATGCCGATACCGACGAAGTGATTCGCATTGACGTTGGTAACGTTGGGGTGGAAGAAGCCGTAGATGCTGCTATTCTTAACATTCACCCCAACCCTTCTAAAGGGTGGATTACCATCAATAGTACTACTGATTTAGCTGGGTATACATTGGATGTATATGACATGACTGGCAGATCAGTGTATAATGAAGGTCAGCTTAATGGCGTTTATAGTAGAATTGATTTATCCACCTTGCCGAAAGGTGCCTACTCGGTTACTTTACAAAATGGCAAACAATCGATGACGCAAGCATTGATCTTGCACTAAGCAATCGCAACGCATTAAAAAACCCCTGACCAGGTTCCGAAACATTCCGATAACTATCGGGATAGAATCTGGTCAGGGGTTTTCTTTTGAATACTATTTAGTTCCCTGAGGGGGTGCAGTTGGGGTTGCTAGGTTCTACTAAAAAAAGAACCGCTACTGGCACTCCATTAGCACAACATTCTGCTCCTGAACGGAAAGTACAGCAGCACTCGTTAGCAATAGGACGCAAGCGAGCGCGTTCCATAGCAATAGCCGCTTCACAAGGAATAAGGCCGGTACCAGGGCATGGCTGTGCCTGTGCTTCTGCATCTAACATGAATTCGATCTCCATGTCTTCTTCAAAATCCTCGGGCATAATTACATTATTTGCCCCATACATTTCGATGATTTGTTTAACGGTATAGGTAACAGTGTTTTTCTTGTTTTCCTTTACCTCTTCAGTGCCATTGGCGAAAACAGCAACGCCAAAAGTAAGCAGCATGGCTACTGCCATCAAAGTTGTCTTCATTGATTTTGGTTTTTAGTGATTAATTAATGCTAATAAATGTACGTATTTGCCGGGTAAAATAAAAGTGCAACTATGCACGAATACCAATAACACAAACATCATCCAACTGCTCATGGCTTCCTTTCCACGATTCAAAAAATTCGTGCAAAGCCTGATGTTGCTCGGTTATGGATTTATCCTGGATAGAAAGGAGCAGAGTCTTAAAGCCACTCGACTTTAGCTTCTTCCCTCTCTCTCCTCCAAACTGGTCGGCAAAACCATCGGAAAATACATAAAAAACATCCCCTGGATTAAGGGTTAAGCGATGTGTTGTAAAGGATACTGGCGCATCTACTTTACCTATAGGCTGTTTAGTTGGCTTTATTTCTAACAACTCCTTTTCGCCATTTTCACCAGGCTTAATTACCCACAGTGGATTGTTCGCTCCAGCATATTCTAACTCGCGTGTTGTGGTATTGAAGGCACACAATGCTATGTCCATTCCATCTTTTACTTCTTCCTCACTCTTCTCAAATTCTTGAACAACGATTTCTCTTGTTTTATCCAATACCTTTCCTGGTACTACTAAGCCGTGCTCACGTACAGATCGATTTAATGCATTGTTGCATATCACACTCACCATTGCCCCCGGAACCCATGCCCCGTACAATCGGCAGCGGCAAACAGCACTTTTTCCCCTTTTTGTTCTAACCAATAAAAATCTCCAGCAACAATATCTTTGGGTTGATACAAGATAAAAGAATCTTTCAGGTGTGTTTTTACAAGTTGACCTGGAGGGAGAATTGCTGCCTGTATGCGTTTAGCATAGTTAATCGAATCTAAAATTTCCTTGTTTTTTTCTTCCACAATTTCCTTCTGTTCTTCAATGGTGTTTTTCTGCTCTTCCACCCGATCCCTTTGTGCTGCAATTACAATGTTTGCTTTCTTCTTAATACGATAGCTTCTAATGGCTATTCCCAAAAGCAATAGGGCTAAACTTAATCCTCCATATAGCGCATACCGCCGTGTTTGCTCTTGTTTCAATGCTGCCTCATGCTGTACATTGGCCAATTCTTGTTGTTGGGCAAAAGCCAGGCTATCGGCCAACACTTGTTTGTCGTACGAATATTGAAATTCCTTGCGCAAAACTTTCGCTGTCGTTTTTTTACTGGTCAGTGTATCATTGAGCACATTGTAGCGCTCATAATAATCCAGAGCCTTCCCTTTTTGACCCAGCTCTTTGTACACAGTATATAAGCATTGGCAATTGCTTCGCTCACCAGTTGGGTCGCCTATCTCCTCTGCCATGGCCACTCCTTTCGAGCACCACTTCAGTGCTTCATTATTATTGCCTTTAAGAAGATTGATGTGCCCCAAATGAAAATAAGCAATGTTAACGAACTGCCGTTTCTCATATTGCATCAATAACTCTGCAGAGCGCAGGTAATATACTTCTGCACTATCATATTGGTTCATCTCTTCATAATAAGCTCCAATGTCCTGATAAATGGCTCCTACACCCAACCCATAATTAATCTCTTCATACCGCTTTAATGTTTCGTCGTAATACTGTTTCCCTTTATCGTGTTCGTTCAAGGTCATGTATAACGAACCAAGGTTGTGATGCATGGAGGCGATTTTATAATCTGCACCACCATTATTCTCCAGTAAACGCAACGCCTTTTGATAAAACACCAGTGCTTTATCATAATCGCCCAAGGCCTTGTAAATGACTCCCATACTATTATACGATCCCGCCATGCTTAAGCTATCGCCTAACGCTTCTTCAATTTGTACCGCTTGTTGGTAATAATCAAATGCTCGAAGGTTGTCTCCTTTATCACTGTAATAAAGCCCCAAATTACCATATGCCTTAGCGAGGCCCGAAGAATCGTTTAGCTCTTGCTCAATATTGAGCCGTTGCAACCCATATTCAAGAGCAGTATCAAAATCGCCTCTTGCCCAAAAGGTAACAGCAATAGTACCCAATGCCTTTGCTACGTATTTTTCCTCTCCTTTTTCTTGTGCATAGGCCATTTGTTCCCTAGCCAGCTCTTCTGCCTTTTGAGGATTTATACGTGTTGTCATCCACGACAACTCATTAATAGCTTTAAATCGAAGTGAATCTGGTTTTGAAGTGTCATTCCACACGTTAAGCAACGAATCCATTTCCTGACCTGAAGCACCCATATGAAATAACACAATAAATACGGTAAAACATAGCAGTCTCATCTATTAAAGATAAGATTTACAATAAAAAAAACCTCCTGACTGATCAGGAGGTTTCAAATTGTTATTGCTTTACGTTAACGTTCAATCAATAGTTTGTCAGCGATTACATTGTTTTTACTGGCCACTTGAATGGTATATATACCGTTGGCCAATGTTGAAATATTGATCGTTTCATTAAGGGTAGTGATGCGTTGTTCTACCACTATTTGTCCCATACCATTGAAGATACGTAACATCGTATTTTCATCGATTTCTTTCAACCCTAAGGTAAACTGATCGCGCGCAGGATTAGGATAAATAAGGATACTGATTTCTTCCCGCTCCATTAACTGTTGAGGATCGAAGCGGTGTGCTTGCTCTCCATCCCCCTGCGGAGCCATAGCGTTAGGTCCGGTGTGCAATAAACACATTGGGCCAAATGCACCCCAGGTACCTCCAACTTGTGCACGCACACGCACCTCATAAGTGGTATTGATTTGCGGATTGCTCAATAGATTCATAATCATACCCTCATTGTTGTTCCCTTTTACATAGTATTCCGTTGTCATGGTATTCGTATCGTAGAATTCCCACTCGAAGTCGGTTACACCCGGTACTGGATAACAAAGGAACAAGTAGTTGAACGAGGGTAGTGTTAAACCACAGTACTGAGTTTTCAACTGCGTTAATGGAATACCTGGAGTGGTCAACTGACAGGTAGTACCATACGAAGTCCATGTCCCCCCCACTAATGCACGCACACGAACATCGTACGTTTTATTAGTGGTGGTTCCTGAAATTAATGACATCTGTGCTGAGCGATTGTTGTAGTTGGTCCAGTTGTACACCGTAAAGTCGTCGGTGTCGGTCAACTCAAACTCGTATGCCGAAGCTCCAGTTACTGCGTCTGCATAGAAATACTGCGTCATGGAATTCAAAGTAGAGTTACAATCGTAAGCACGCAATTGAGTGAGGGTTACTGCAGGTGTACTCAAATCACATGGAACACCCAATGTTCCCCAAACACCACCAACACGAGCACGTACTCTTACACGGTATGTTTTACCATACGTTGTACCAGAGAAATAAATCATTTTGGCACTGTGGTTTACATAATTGATCCAGGTATAAATGGAATTATCATCGTAATCCATCAACTCCCACTCATAGGCATCTGCACCACTTACCTGATCTGCATAGAAATATTTATCGAAAGTGGGTAGTGTAGAACCACAGTCGTAATCTCTTAACTTGGTTCCACCACAATTGTAGAATACCGTTACCGATTCAACCACATTACATCCGTTGGCATCGGTTACAGTAACATTGTAATTTCCATTGGCCAAGCCAGTTGCTGTAGCAGTGGTTTGCGCACCTGGATCATCCCATGAATAGGTATATGGTGCTGTACCTCCTGCTGGAGTTGCTGTAGCTGTTCCGTCATTCGTGGCACAAGTCTCATCGGTAGATGAAGTAGTTGCTGACAATGCAGACGCAGGTTCTGACACAACCGCCACATCTGCAACGGTACAACCATTAGCATCTTGCACTGTTATATTATAGGTTCCGGCAATTAATCCATTGATGGTTTGAGGATCATCAAAATCTCCAGTGCCATCATTGTCCCAATCGTAGGTATATGGTGATGTGCCTCCAGTAGGCAAGGCTGATGCTGTTCCATCAGAATTGCCATTGCACAATACATCTGTGGAAGAAGCAGTCATCGCCAGGTCATTGGTAACCGTAACATCAAAGGTGCAAAGGGTAGTATTGCCCGATCCATCTGTAAAGGTGTAGGTTACTGTAGTTACTCCAACTGGAAATACATCTCCTGAATTATGAGTTGAACTTGAAGAAGGGGTACCACAATTATCATTACCTGTTGGGGTGATCCACGTAGCAATGCCTGTACATCCCACATTGTTAGTATTGATAAAGATATCTGCTGGGCAACCACTCACAGTAGGAGAAACAGTATCAGATACCGTTACCACTGCCACGCATTGGGCACTGTTCCCATTACCATCATCTACTGTCAAGGTCACGTTGTTAGCTCCTGTATTAGCACAGGTAAAGGTCGTTTGGCTTGCACTTAAACTCACCGAACCACAATTGTCGGTGCTGCCATTATCAATGTCGGCTGCTACAATTGTAACGTTACCAGTACCATCTAAATAAGCCGTAATATTTTGACAAACTGCTGTTGGTGATACAGTATCTTGTACAGTGACCACCGCCACACATTGGCTGGTATTGCTATCGTTATCGGTTGCCGTTAGTGTTACATTGTTGGCACCAATATTAGCACAAGTAAAGGCAGTAATGTCGGCACTTAAATTAACTGCACCACAGTTATCAGTACTACCGTTATCAATATCGGCAGCAGTAATACTTGCATTACCTGCTCCGTCAAGGTATACGGTAATATTTTGGCATACGGCTGTTGGTGAAACGGTATCTGACACCGTTACTACCGCCACACACTGGCTGGTGTTGCCATTACCATCGTCTGCAGTTAAGGTAACATTATTGGCACCTACGTTAGCGCAAGTAAAAGCGGTAATGTCGGCACTTAGGCTTACTGCACCACAATTGTCGGTGCTACCGTTATCAATGTCTGCTGCCGTAATGCTTGCATTACCTGTTCCATCAAGGTAAACGGTAATGTTCTGACAAACTGCTGTTGGAGAAGTCGTATCAGCTACAGTTACATTGGCAGTACAATTGTCACTATTGGTAGCAGCATCTTCTACCGTTAAAGTAACTACATTCACTCCAATGTTTGCACAAGTAAAGCTGCTCACATCTAATGACTGAGCGGTAACCGCACAATTGTCGGTACTTCCACCATCAACATCCCCTGCAGTGATGGTAGCGCTACCCGCTCCATCAAGGTATACTGTAATGTCCTGGCATACTGCTGTTGGTGATGTAGAATCTACTACAGTAACTGTTGCTGTACAGTTATCGCTGTTGGCAGCAGCATCTTCTACCGTTAAAGTAACGGTATTAGCTCCCACCTCTGCACAAGTAAAACTGCTGATGTCTAATGAGTAGCTGGTAATGCCAATGTTATCGGTACTACCGTTGTCAATGTCTCCTGTCGTAATGCTGGCATTACCCGTTCCATCAAGGTATACTGTAATGTCCTGGCAAACTGCGTTAGGTGGAGTCACATCAGCCGCACCATAATTTTGTACATACACTCCATAGTTGCCCCCATCGTTGGTGCTTGCAGAGTTTCTTAATCCATCCTGCCATGCAATGGCCATGTTGGTGGCTTGTTCTCTACCTCCTACCGTTGGGAATTGTTGGTAATCATTCGTTCGAGTATTCACCAGCTCCTCAGCCTGGTATTCATTGCCATCAGACTGGAAACTCCGGGTGTATACCCCTCCTTTATCACCATCCTGAGCCCAACTGGTCCAGGCCACTGTGTAATTACCACTCTCAATAACAGATACCGAAGGATGATCTTGTGAATTTGTCGTGGTTGTGTTTACAGCAAACTCACTCACCGTAACACTAGCACTGCTATTATAAATCTGTCCGTATATACCATGATGATCTCCATCCTGGTTGTAGCTGGTCCAAGTAACCATAAAGTTCCCTGCATCGTCCATGGCTATGCTGGGCTCCTGTTGGTTCTCTGCAGTGGTAGCATTCACCTGGAATTCACTGCCTACCATCGTGCGGGTATTGTCAAACTGTTGAGCAAAAATGCCCTTCCCATCTCCATCCTGACCGTGCGATTGCCAGACTACGGTAAAGTTGCCATTCGCATCACAAGCAATATCAGGATGTGCCTGGTGGCCCGCTGTTGTAGTATTGATCCAATATGGTGATGACGTCGCTGCTCCTGCACTGGTGTAATGTCGTCCTCTCACCCCAAAACCATCGCCATCATCATCACTCCATACAAACCAAATGTCACCATCATCATCTACCGCCACCCTCGGGTGCATTTGGTTGCCCGTTTGAGTAGAGTTCACCCGCCAATCATTCGCCTTCGCTGTACCATCACTGTTGTATCGTCGGGCATAAACGCCCCAACCATCATTGTCTTCTCCATAGCTCATCCAAACTACCGTGAAGTCGCCATTGTCATCCATGTCTACATCTGGTGATCGTTGTGCTCCCGCTGTGGTTTGGCTGATTGTGATTTGACCACCATTGGTCGTCCCATCACTGTTGTACAACTGGGCATATATCCCATAATCATCACCATCTTCTAGGTGACTCTCCCAAACCACCACGTAGTTGCCCGAGGTGTCCATCGCCATCTCAGGACGCTGCTGATTGTCCGCTGTTGTGGTGTTCACCAACGTTTCACTGCCATTGGCCGTAACCTGGGAGTACCCTAGCGTACTCATCAGGCCCAGCAACAGCGTTACGCCAGCATTTATGTATTGATTTGTTAACCAACGCATAGTCTTTTGTTTTAAGGTTAAACGTCGGTTGTCTTATTGCTTCGCTTCTGTCACCCGGGAGGTGTTCGCATCCACCTTCACTTCTATCGTTTCTAATTTCTTGTTGATCTCCAACAACGCTTCTTCGTAGTTCTTAATCAGCTCCTGTTGCTCACTGATGGTCTCTTGTTGGTCTTTCACCTTCTGATCCAATTCCTGTACCGCCTTCACCAGCGGTACCACAAACTCGGCATACCGTAACCCATACATCCCCGTATCAGGGTTGTCTGGTACCTTAACTCCACTAAAGCTAAAGCCTAAGTTGTTCGCTGTCGCTTCTACCTCCTGAGCTATGAATCCGGTGTATTGAATCTTGTTCTTGTTCAACATCAATTGTTTCACCCCATCGGGTATTTCAACACTGTTGAAGTCGTGCATGTCGGCAGTCTTGTAGTTGTAGGTTACAGGCCGCAACTGGTTGATGAAAGTCAACCCTGGTACATTCTCTTTTACATTGTGCTTGAAACGTCCATCTGAGGTAGCCGTCCAGTTCACTGTGCCACCTATAGAGGTATGGCTGCTGTTCCCAATAAATACTTCGTTAGAGGCCGACAAGGATCCCCCCTCACCAATCGCTATCGAGTTCGCACCACTTACAGTAGCGCCATTACCTATCGCTATACCGGCATCGCCTGTTACACTCGTGCCATTGCCGATCGCTACTCCTCTACTACCTCCTGAACCAATCGTAGCTGTGGTACCTATTGCTACCCCATTACTGTCGTTCAATGAGGTTTGGTAACCAATGCCTACACTGCTGTAAGAGCCCGCTGGACCACTCGCCTGGTAACCTATCGCTATCGTCCTGTCATCCTGGATCGAACCTCCATAACCTATGCCAATCGCATAATCGCCCTTGCCTCCACCGTTGGTAATGTCGAAGTTATAACCCATCGATATGGCGCCAATAGCATTGTTAACTACCGCTGATTCTTCTCCAAATACAGTTGCATACTGGCTGTTTGCATAAGCGTTGTAACCATAAATCGTAATATCATTCGTTCCTGCATAAGTGTCAGCTCCTACGTAAGTACATCTCGAGGAGTTCGTATTATCAAAGTCGGCATAAGCGCCAATACCTACGTTATCGCTACCGTTACGGTTAGAGTAACCCGCCACAAACCCCATGTAAGTATTCCTGTTAGAGGTGGAAGTGGTGTTGGTCCGGTTGTTATCCCATCCGCAATAAGCTCCTACAAAGGTGTTCATATCGCCATGCTCGGTAGCTGCACCTGCGGCAGCTCCGATCATCGTATTGTAGTAACCTGCTCCACAGTCGGTCATTGCTGAATCACCCAACGCTGTGTTGTGATGGCCATCAGTATTGTCATAACCCGCTTCGTTGCCTACAAAGGTATTTCTGTATCCTGTTGTGTTGGTTCTCCCTGCCGTAGAGCCTATAAATGTGTTGTCTGAGGCAGTCGTATTGTTGTAACCTGCATCTTCTCCTACAAACGTTAAGTCATCACCACTGGTGTTGCTGTATCCACATTCCTCGCCAATGAAGACTACATCAGCTCCACTTTGGTTGGCAATACCTGCGTGTACTCCAATAATTACCACATCGGTTCCTGTATTCACCAACCCGGCTTGTTTACCGATAATCACGTTATCAGTACCAGTGGTACTGTTACGACCAGCATCCTGGCCTATAAACGTTAAGTCAAACTGGGTTAACATGCTGTAACCAGCTTGCTCTCCTACAAACGTGTTGTTCGATCCCGAAGAGTTGTTGTAACCTGCTGAGTCGCCTAAAAAAGTGTTGTAGTCACCAGTGGTTAAATTGCCCCCGGCACCGGAACCCAATGTCTCGTTGGCCGTTTGTGAAAAACCAAAGGGAGTAATCATTAGTAAAAATAATAACGCACTGAATGAGTAGAAGATTCTTTTCATGATAATAGGTTTGTGTAACAGACTGGTAATACTAATGCTTTAAGTTTCTTAAAAAAAATAAAATGGATGAAATCCCGATTTAAGGTGACGAAATTTCATTGACCCATTTTTACCCAAAAACCACTGACCTTCAGGCAGTAGTTTCCCGCAACAGAAAGCAAAGATAATAATATTTAAGCGTCACGCATACCATTTCACCAATTTATAGCACCTCAAAACATAACAAAAAAAAGCCTCCAGGAGTGAATTCCTGGAGACTAAATAGCAACAAATTATAGGCTAACGCTCAATCACTAGCGATTTCGTTTCAATTGTATCGTTGTACAACTGTACAACATAAGTGCCTTTGCTTAGCATTGAAACATCAAGTTGGTTTTTTTGCTTATTGATCTTTTCATCCAACACCAATTGCCCCATAGCATTATAAATTTTCACCTCCGCATTCAACGATACCGTCTCTAACGAAATGGTAAGTTGGGCATTGGCTGGATTCGGGTAAATGCCCATAGGTTTTTCCAGCGTTAACTCCTTAGTGCTGCTCATCAGTGCTATAGAAGAAGCAGTTGGGCATATCACCTGAGCCTGATTCACTGGAAATTCATCAAATACCTGAGCATGTCCTTTGGTATCTTCACGGTCATAACGAGCACCCCCCGAAAACTCTACATCATCAGGACTGTTTATTTCATAATCAAGGTCGTCCAATTCACAACAGGTATTCCCATTTTGATCGAATTGTGCCAACAAAGCATCTTTATTGCCATAGGGTGGCCCAATGTCGGCACTAGAGCCAACCATTGAAATGCTATTATTATTCAACTTCACCAAATATCCTCCTATATCTGTTTTATCATCAAGGCCTACTGTTTTTGAACTCAACACGGTTCCTGAATTATCGATGTGCGTAATGAACATATCGCTGTCGATATTGATGCCATCGTGCCGACCGCCAATTAAATAACCGCTATTTACTCTCAACATACTGGTGGCATAATTAAGGTTGTCATCGCCAATAGTAGCTGTCGATTGTATGTTTCCCCCTCCATTTAAAAAAACTACATATACATCGTATGTCCCTGCACCAAAAGAATTGGTTTGCCCCAATAACACATAGCCATTTGATGTTTTGTACAATGCTTTCGTCGATTCGCTATTGGAACCACCCAGCGTTTTAGTATTCAGCAATTGCTGACCATCGCCACTCAACAACGTAATATAAAGGTCTGATGAACCCCCACCTGAAAAGGAGGTAGTGCTTCCTGCAATGAGTAAGTCACCATTATCAGTTACTACAACGCTATTTCCAAAATCATCATCACTTCCTCCAATAGAAGCATCCCACAACACATTTCCACTACCATCTACTTTCACTACGTAAATATCATAATCTCCAGTAAAGTGATTTTTTATGTAACCAACCCCAACATAGTTATCATCGCTAGTTTGAATTACCGATTTCAACTCCCCTCGCTCCCAATCTCCCGTAATTTTTGTTGACCAATCGAAGGTTCCTGTGCTACTAACACGCATGATATGCGGTGCTGGTTCATTCGTAAACGAACCGTTATTTGTTTCACCTACAAGGACATAGTTACCCTGGTTATCTTCCAATATATCGTAAGCTTCATTGTGTAATCCCTGCCCAACTCTTGTATAGTTCATGCCCCATACGGCACCCCCATTTTGATTTAACTTGCGCAAATAAATCTGATTAGCGTTAGGAGATGAATAACCTAAAAACATCATTCCTCCATCACTGGTAGCAATCGCTTCAGTAACATTTTCTTCATCAAAGCTTGTGCCTACCTGAATGCAACTTTGTGCCGTTGCAATACAACTGGAAACAAGGAAGGAGCAACTTACCAATCCAGCTTTAAGTTTACTTGTAAGGGTAACACCTCCCCCAAAACGTTGTGTAACATGTTTCATGACTTCTATTTTTAATGGTTGAAACACAAAACTCACAGATCTGGTTGAAGTCACGAAATAATAGGGGTGAACAGGGGCATTTTTTGAGGGAAAGAGTTGTTTTTTTGAGTGAACTAAAACGTATTGATGTATTTCAATAATTCCTGTCGTGCATTATTGCTGGTAGGAACTGGTGTATGGTTGACTAATACTTCGGTGGGGCGCACACAGTTAATTTTATGAATGTTGGCAACATAAGAGCGATGCACGCGTAAAAAACCATGAGGGATTAACTTTTGCTCCACCGCTTTTAGGGTTTGACTCAACATGTATTTTTTTTCAGAAGTGTGTAATATGGTATAATTATCTGCTGCCTCAGCATACTCAATGTCATGGTAAAAAACCCTTTTCATTTCGTGTTTCTCTTTGATAAAAAAGGAATCTGATTCCTTCGATTCAACTATAGGTCGTTGCCTGGAGTTGTACAAAGCAATTTCAATCCCTGGGCGAAGATCTTGTGGCTGAAATGGTTTTACAAGGTAGCCTTTAGGATTGGTAAGTTTAGCCCTGGCAATGGTTCTATCATCGGTATTAGAGGTAACAAAAAGGTGGGGAATTTGAAATTTGTGCCGCAATTCATTTGCCAGGTCAATACCATCTAAATCGCCTTCTAAGTTAATATCAAGCAACACCAGGTCTGGTGTTTGTACAACAATTAATTCGATGGCTTCTTCAAAAGAAGTAGCAATGCCACCTACCACATAGCCATCATCCTCCAGGCAAGCCGCTAGATGCTCTGCAATCAACAATTCATCCTCTACGATCAATATGTGGTAAGGCTGGCTCATTGTAAATCAAAATTAATGATTGTTTTGGTGCCTTGCTCTACTATTACCTGTAGCTCTCCTTTTAGCTGCCGCACCATGCTCTTGATCATCAATGTGCCAAATGAAGGTTCATGAGTAGCAGCTTGCCCTACTCCATCATCAGCAACAGTAATTACAGCTTTGCCTTTTTGGTGAGTTAAAGCTACAGATATATGTCCCCCTGAAATTGGGAATGCATGTTTATAGCTATTGGTAATGAGCTCTGTAATGATGAGTCCTAATGGGACTGCCTTTTCAATGTTCAGCGCAAAATTGTCAGATTCAACTGCTACATTCACACTAGTGTTTTGAACGGTATATAGGTTCTTAACTGCCTGTACCAATTCTACCAGGTAGTGCTCTGACTGTAACTCGCTAACCGACTCAGAGCTATAGAGTTTATGGTGCACTACTGCAATGGCATTCACCCGATTTAAACTTTCGAGCAGTGCCATACGGGATGGTTCATCGTTAACAGAGCGGGCATGTAAATCAAGAATACTTTTTACTAATTGCAAATTATTCTTTACGCGATGATGGATCTCTCCCAGCAGCATCTCTTTATCTTTAAGTGCCTGCTCTATAACCTCATGCTGCGCTGCAATGTGTTTATTGGTTTTTCTCTTTTGAGCGTACATAAACCAAAGCGCCAATGCTACTATTGCAGCAATGCTGCAGCCCAACACCGCTATCCAAATGTACTTCCGTTGCCGCTCCGCATTAGCAACAATTGTTTCCTTCTCAGAAATGGTTTTTTCCAACTCAAGCTCTGACTGCACCAATAATCGCTTACTTTTTTCCGCCTCATATTTTGATTGTAAGTTAGCTAGTGACACTTTAATTTTGGTGTTGTACAAACTATCCCTAACTGCGTATAGACGTGTTTGGAATTTGTAGGCTTGTTGGTAATTTCCTTTTTTAAAATGAGCACGTTGCAAACAATCACAAGCCGACTTCTCAATTTCAAGGAACCCGTTTTCTTCCGCTAAAACAAGGGTTTCACTGCATGCCTCAATCGCATTTTCAAATTGCTTTCGACTCATACTAAGCGTACCTTGCTTCAACTTTAATCCAGCTATTCGATAGGGAATATTTAGTCGTTCAAAAATTTGAAATGCTGAATCTAAGGCAACTTCAGCTTCAGCCAGTTCAAAGGTGTTTAAATAGATGTCGTAAAGTACAGAATAAGCATAACCAATCCCTCTTACATAGTGAACAGAATCCGCCAGTTTCAAAGCTCCTTCCACGTATTCTTTTGCATCATCGGGCTGCGATCTAGCTAAATGTATTAATGCAATATTAATAGACACGTTGACCTGGCCTTCGGGGTCGTCATTAACTTCATGTGCATCCAAAGCTTCATTGTAGTACTTAAGTGCAGTACCATAGTCTTTCTGTGCTTTATAAATAATGGCCAATGAATTTTTGATCTTCGCCAACCGATTGTAATCCTCCAACCCTTGAAAAATCACATTAGCTTTTTCAAGAGCCAACAAGGCCCTGTTGTAGTCACCCATTTTTCGATAAGCAGAGCTTAGGTTAAAGTACAATACTCCCAACCCGGGTTTTGTAGTATCTACCTGGTTAATTGATACTCCTCTTTCATACCAATCAATAGCTGCTTCCAACTGCCCATTTTCCTCTTCCATAAGGCCGCGCACATTATACGTTTTTTGTTGTAAACTTTGATCTTTTAGTTGGTCGGCTAGAGCAATCGCCTGTTGAATATAATAGCTTAGCGAATCAAGGTTTTTATTCCAAAAACCATCTGCTCTCTTCAAATAATCAAGCACACGCAAACTATCGGCATTGCTTTGTGCATGAAGTCCTACATGAAAAAACACAAGGGCTATTAAAACTATTCGCTGCCACATGCTTCCTAAGATATGGCATAATACTTAAAAAGAAAACCGTATTTAACGAAGTGAAATGCTTAAATGAAATCCCATTCCTTCTTGTTGAGGAACCGGCAATATTGTAACATTATTCTCTTCTCCAACTTTATGTAATTGAGGCACAAAATATCCCACCAATGCTCCAGCAGTATATCCTGCCATCACATCTGAGGGAAAGTGCTTCCCGGCTTTATAGCGCAAGTATCCCGTTACTGCAGGAATAGCAACTGCCCCAGTCCATACGTAAGGTTTTAGTTTTGAGTTAGGGTGGTAGTCGCAAAACACCCTGGCTGTAAAAAAACTATAGGCTGCTGTGTTAGAAGTATGCCCCGAAAAGAAAGAAAGCCTGGCATTTGTTTCCAACTTTTTTTCGAGTGGAGCATTGACATTATAAGCCAGTGGTCGCGAGCGTTTTATCCCAGCTTTCGTGATGTCAGTAATGCCGTTGACAATTAATGCTGTTTCAATTAACATAATGCCAATTACTGGTGCATCGTTTCTTGCATGTACATCCATCATAGTAAGCACGGGAATTCCGGCAGAGCCAAACAAGAAAATGTCGCTGGTATTACTTGCCGCTGTCGAATAGTTTTTGGTGGCCGATCGATCGAAGCCACTGATGTTGTTTGCGTTTAACTCCGCTAATTCCTCCAGGGCAAATGGTTCCACCTGATCTTTGAGTAGCACCCCTCCAATCATACCACCCCCTCCTAACACTAGCATAGGTACATCAACATTCCAACGCAATTCATAAGGTGATTGTGCTTTTCCGGCTAAAACCATCACACAAAGTGCCAATAAGGTATAAAGAGATTTCATCATGTTGCTGTTTCCTAAGATACAGTTTTAATGATGAGAATTTTGAAAGTACATATAAACCATCACATAATAGTTGCCAACTAAAACTAGCTATTACAAAACTATTTGCTTACTCTGCCAATAGCAATTTCAACTCTGAATCAATCCCTTCTTCTTGCCTTAATACTTCTCGCAACCACAAGCGACAATCTTCAAAGGTATTAAACACATGCCTTTCTGATACCATCTGCGGAACAAGCTTCATCTTACGCAACATATCTCCAACCTGGGTATTTGCACCACATAAGGCCACTACTACTTCTTGACCATGTAGGTCTTCAATGGCCGATTCCAATGCATAAACCCCAGATTGATCGATGAAGGGTACATTCTCCAAACGAATAACCAACATATGTATATCAGGTAGCCCTGCCACAGTATCTCTAAAATTACTTACTGTACCAAAAAACATTGGGCCATCGAGATGTTTGAAAATTACTTTTTCCCGAACCTCTTGTACAATTGAAATTTCATCCTCCCACAATGGTTCATCATCATGAATGCTTAAATCTTGAATAACGGTACGGCTGGAAGAAATGTCGCTCATGCGTTTTAGAAAAACAATGGCTGCAAATACCAACCCCAGCCCAACGGCAAACACAAGGTCGTAAAACACAGTGACTCCCAATACGGTAAGAAGAATTACTTTCTCTGAAAGCTCCATTCGAGGCAATGCCCTGAGCCCTTTGTAATCCATTACTCCAATACCAACGGTAATTAAGATTCCAGCCAATACTGCCGCAGGTATTTTTGACGCAACAGGCCCCAACAGTAACAAGATGGCGAACAGCAACAAGCCCGCAATCATTCCTGAAAGCTTAGTTTTACCTCCGGCTTGAATGTTTACTACAGTACGAATGGTAGCCCCTGCACCAGGCAAACCATTGAACAAAGCTGCAATACTATTACCAAAACCCTGGCCAATTAATTCACGATTAGAGCGATGTTGGGTCTTGGTAAGGTTATCCGCTACAATGGATGTAAGCAAAGAATCGATCGCACCTAGCATCGCTAACAACAGTGCAGTAAACAAGTATGGTGCAACTTCTCCAAGGTCAACATTTGTAAATACTTCGTAATGAAAAACCGGATAACCAGCCGGTATCTCTTGAATTTGAGCGTAATCAAGCTCCATATAATAAGCCGCTCCAGATACCACTAACAAGGCCACTAGCGTACTGGGGACTGCTTTCGTTATTCGCTTAAACCCATAAATGATAACTATCGTAGATAGGGCCAAAATTAACTCTAGCCAATTGATGTTTTGAAGAGCCTTTAAATAATACTTCAGCGAACCATTAACACCTTTCGCATCATTAGCAGCCAATAGTGTCGCTTCCAACATGATATCATCTTCTGTAATCTTTTCTGCCCGATTAATCGTTTCTTTAAAATCTTCCAATACCAACATCCCACCCTCGGCTTCCTCCATTAAAATGCGATCGAGAATCAACTCCTCTGCATGAGGTTTAAAATGTTCTATAACCTCCTCATCCTGGCCAGAGTAATAACCCACAGCTGGCAACAGTTGCGTAATGAGAATAATGACTCCAATTCCAGTCATAAAGCCAGAAACTACAGTATATGGGATATACTTGATATAAGTGCCTAACTTTATGACTCCAAGAAGAATTTGAAAAATACCGGCTAAAAAGAAGACCATTAAAATCATGGGCAATGCTTGCTCCATCCTTCCTTCCGACACTTGTAACAGTCCAGCAATCACTACCATACTAAGAGCAGTCATTGGTGCTGTTGGCCCACTTATTTGAGTTGGGGTTCCCCCAAACAGTGCTGCAAAAAATGCAATAAATGCTGCTCCATAAAGTCCGGCTGCCGCACCAAGTCCCGATTGTTCACCAAAAGCAAGTGCTAATGGCAACGCTACTATCCCTGCAGTAATCCCTCCAAAAAGATCACCTCTAAAATGTTTGAAATTGAACAATTTCTTCATGCGTTCTGTTTTACAAATGCTATTCTGGCGCTATAACAGAACATTTGCATAGTTAGTTGATCTTGAAGGTTTCTCGGAATTACCCAATAAGTATTACATGCTCAATTCAGGAGGGGGGGTGTAAACTTCCATGCAAGTAGGAAATAGTAGCTTGTTATTGTCGCGATGAAACAAGCTATTGGGTGATGCAGTTGCTAATGTTGTTTCGTTGATGAAAATGAACTCTTCTATTTCATCCCTTTCTTCCTCAGGTTCGCAATCTTCCTCCGAAGTCTGACATAGTTCAACAACAATATCTTCGGTAACGGTGGTATAAAAGGCGCTCAACATAGTCCCCATCATCAATAATAACAAGCAGAAGGCGTTTGCTCTTAGGGGGGGAGATATGTCTTTCACAATGATAAATCTAAGCAAAAAACCGGTAGTGATATGACCCAAAGCACTTTAAATGCAACTTTCGTCATTTCAAAGTGTTATTAACAAACGTATTACAAGATGTAACTGCTCTGTAGGGGTGAGGAATAAAGAGGCAAATTATTGTTAGTATATATTTAAGTGTGCTTCGCTAAGCTCAACTTAATCTGCGAAATAGTAATCACGATTCGATGTACCAGCGTTAACATTTTCATAAGCGTCCATTGCATCTACTATTTCTTGCATGGTTTGCATGTTAAGAATGCCTTGTATAATAGGTATTGCATCAGAAACAATAGCTCTATTGGTTCCCATTACACGCAAATTATCATCCGAAAGGTTGTTGCCACTACCATCATGCACCAGTCCACCTCTAATTTCGTCGAGGTAATTGATGGTAGAACAAGCGTTGAAGAACCATACGCGGTAGGTATCTGGGTCAAATTCACCAGCTGTACTTAATGCCTCAAGGTCGTTGGCTTGGTTCTCAAGGATCTCATTCATGTGCGCATCGTAGCCACTGGTAAGGCTCCCGGCATCATGAAGTGCCGAATTTACCCCAATAACAAAGTTTTCTGCAACGCTATTTTTAGGATCAAAGTCAGGGCCCGTACCGTACCTGGCGTGTCCAGAGTAAATAGCAATCTCGCGATCCGTTAAAAATTCGCCATAGGTATCCGCTGGTGTTGCGCTTTGCTCAGAAATCAGGTCAATCACAATATCGATATTTCGTGGTGGTGCAGTATTGTCTCCTTGCACTGCAAATGACCTGGTAGCCGTATATGTTTTCATGGTAGTGGTAGTGCTGGCAAGAGTGAAACCTTCTGTAACAAGCAGTTGCTCAATTGCCACAAACTCTGTACTATGAAATTCATGACCTACCGCAATACCCATTGTTAATCTCCCATCTTCAAATAAGCGGTTGTAATTGATGCCATGCTCTCCTCCTGTTCGCCAATTTTCCCAAGTGGAAATGGTAGTTGGCCCAATTTTCCCATCCACGTCATCGCCTGTTAAACCGAGTGTTTGTTGAGCCTGACATACTAGAGCAACAAATGCGGGACCAATTTCGCCTTCAGCTACTGCACTGTCGTAAAGGGCTTGATGGTCTGTACCAACGACTCTTAATAGAGTATCTACCAATCCTCTTGTCCACTGCACTTCTCTACCTGTTGCCGACTCGCTGTACCATCTTATCGCCTCATCAGCATCACAGTCGCGTTGAATGCGCATGGTCTGTAATTGCTGTATGGGTGATGTAGTATGTGCGTGCTGTTCCTTCGATTGTACTGCCGGTGCTGCTCCTTGTTGCACAGTATGCGTTAACTCATGCGCAAGTAATCGTTTTCCATTGCTTGAATGAGGGTTGTATTGACCCCGGTTAAAATAAACATCATTGCCATGTGTAAATGCCTTTGCCCCAATTTCACGATTCATTTGCACAGCATTACTGCCGGTATGAATCCGCACCCCACTAAAGTCTGCTCCTATTTTTGTGCCCATTTCATGGCTTAGGTGCTCAGGCAATGCTGTTCCACCTCCTTTTGATGAAGAAAGCCCTTGCTCCACATTATTAGACGCCACACCATTTCCAGTTCCAAAAGGTTGAATCAATTTTGGCTGTAACTTTTCCTTTTCACAGTCCTCACATTTCATCTGCAACTTTTCTTCGTCATCTTGCATCAACTGTACCAACTGTTGCTGCGGTTTCATTTGTATGCCTTCCTCCTCATCGCTCATTAGCTGAACAGGTGAAGCAGATGGGGACATTACCACACGGTCAGCTACCGCATCAGCTTCTTTCTCATAACGATCGTTAGGTGCTCCTATTTCTAGTTTTGGCTGTATCCCTGTATTGATGGGAGTAAAAGTGGAAGCCGTATTTTCTGCAGCATGTGTAATCATAACAACGAACTGTTAAAGGGTGAAAATACGGCATTTTCACATCATATCAAAGGACAGTTACAAGCAGCTTTTTATTCTGAAAAACAGGGGGGAGGAATCTTAATGTGCTGTTTATCAACACGATGAAAAAGCAAACCCACCTCTGATTTGACAGGGTGGGCAATATTATCCCTCAACTTCTTGAGGTGATATGTTTTGTGCCAAATACCAGAAAGGCAGGAAGAACACAATTGCTCTCCCACCTTCCAGGTACGCGAACACCTATTGATTAAGGGATATAAATAGCTCCAAGTACGGTTTTAGAGTAATTAAAAATTTCTAAATCCCAGTTGCTTCCATCTGGCGAATACCTACTACCATTAGAACCTACCGCTACAAAAGCTCCTTCTTTCGAGTTAGTCGCCAATCCAATAAAAGGAGTCATACTTCCATCAGCAACCAGTTCCCAATTTTCGCCATCGGCCGACTGCCGTACCTGACCATAGTTTCCTGCCGCAACAAACTTTTGTAATGCTTCGCTCCAAACAATAGATTTTGCTGTAAACTTATTGTCGTGCACTTGATTCCAGGTTTTCCCACCATCCTTACTAATTACAAGCAAGGAAAACCCAATATGGCCTGATGCTACCATAATATCTCCATGACGTGCAACAGTACTTAATGTTTTTGTGCCTTCTGTACTTGTTTGATGCTTATTCACTACTTCCAGTTTTCCACCATTTCTTTTTAGCTCCAGTATACCTCCAAAGTTCCCCATCACATAAAAGCTTCCATCAATGAAATTAGCGCCATAAAAATGCGTCATTCCTTTATTGCCATCCACCATTCCGCTAAACTCCAGGTATTGCCATTTCCCTGGGTCAGCTGGATCGGGCGAATATGCAATGCCACTTTTTGTTCCACAAATCAAGAAAAAGCCATCGCCACTAGCAACTCCCTTGATTTCAAACCCTACCGGGCCACTTGTCGTTTGACGCAACTTACCTAAATCAACAGTAGTCCAATCTTTTCCATTGGAAGAGGCAATACCTCTATGTCCGCCTGCAGCAAAAATTACCCCTTTGTGTTCTGTAACGTCATAAAACTCTTCGTACCCTTGATCGTCATAAGCGATTTCCCAGGACTTCCCATTAGTTGATTTCCATATGGTGGAACTCTTCCCTGAAAGGCCTCCCCCTCCTACTACATACCACTCAGCTCGTGGAACTTCAGGAGCAGACAACAAGGTTAATTCTTCTACCTTAAAGCCTTTATTTCGGTTTAGAGCGTTAGGGTTTACTTGTGAGCCTTGAGCACTTGTTGGGTTTTTTACCCCTGCTTTTGCCTTTACTGCTTTTGCTTTCTCTTTAAGTTTTCCCCCAAGCTTAATCTGACTGTACAACGGTTGACTTAATGAAGCGCAAAAAATAATCAAGGCAACTATTGCAATATGCATTTGTGTCCGTTTCATGTTGAATTGTTTTGAAAAGCATGTGGCAGGTTGATCGAACTTGTCAGGTTGATTGAACTTATTACCATTTATCGCAAGGATATTATCTCCCCTTTTTTTGACCACGGCCGATGGTCAAAAGCAAGCACCAACAACCGCCACATATTACTTTATTTAACTTTAAACTTTTGATGTCGCAAAGCTAAATAGGGAGTTTCTAAGAACTACAATTTACGAGGGCTACAAAAGGTCTACATCTCTTTATAAGGCTGTTCTTCAGAAAGATATGGGCTAATCGATTTCAGCAATATAGTTTGACAAACTCGTTGTTGCATCTATTTTCAGCTTCTTCTTTAGGCGATAGCGGGCCATTTTAACTGCTTTTTCTCCAACATTCAAAAACGATGCTGTTTCTTTTAGAGTAAGTTTTAACTTAACATAAGCACAATGCCTAAGCTCATTTGGAGTAAGCTGACCGTGGCAAATTTCCTGCACTTTTGTGAAGAAGGTAGGGTGTACCGTTTCAAAATGTATCTTAAATGTTTCCCAATCCTTTTCAAAGACGCGAAGCTTTTGAAGTGTTTGCGCTACCTCCTGAATTTCTGATCGTGTTTGAACAGAGTCGATTGTAATTTTTTTGAGCTTAGTTTTAAGCTCATCCAGGTATACTCTATTATGTGTTTGATGAAGAGCAATAGAAGCTAGCTCACGCTGTTTATGGTCAATTTGTTCTATCAAACCAGCATTTTCATTAACAACAATTTCATTGGCTTCACCCAGCACTTGTATCTCTTTAGATAGTACCAGATTTTCTTGAGCAGCCAATCGTTTCTTAATGCGCAATTTTTTGATGTATAGCACCATCAACCAAAAAACGACTATAGCAAGAACCACAGATAGCCCTCCAATCCAATAAAAGCCCACCATTTTTGACTCGTTCAACCTGTTAACCTCTTCCAGGTGGTTAATCCTTTGCTGTTTCTTGTTTAGCGCATAACGAGCCTCTATTTCTCTAAATTCTTTGGCCTTTGTCAGGCCCAACAATTCTACCTTAATGGTATTGAATTGCTCATAGTGTTTTAATGCTTCTTCAAATCGCGCTAATTGCTTTAGTGCTTTATAACACAATTCATGATTACTCATGACCAATTCTTTTGCATCAATTCCGGTAGCCAATTGCAAAGATTCCATTCCAATGGCTAAAGCTTGAGCAAACCGCCCTTGTTGATAGCGAAGGTTTGCCATATCATTTTTTATTACCGACATGTCGTAAAGGCTACTATCTCTCTCCGCAAAATCATAACTTAAGGAATAATAAAACTGAGCGCTATCTGATAACCCCATTAACTCGTATGAATACCCTAAATTTCGATGAGCGCGAATTCGCACCAACATGTGATCTTTCCCATAGTACAAACTCTTTCTGAAATAAGCGTTTGCCAACTCGTAATTGCCATCTTTTCGCTCCAGGCTCCCCATGTTGTTGTATGCGATAGAAATTCGAGCCGTATCTCTTTGTTCAATCAATAAATTTAATGATTGCTGAAAAGTTTCTCTTGCTTTTCCGACCTCTTCAATATTTAAATAAGCTGTACCGAGATTATTATAAATTTCAACCAGTTGCTGCTTATCATCCAACCCTGATTGTTCTATAATTTCGAGGCTTTTATAGTAATAGGAAAATGCCTTTTCGTAATCGCCAATTTCTCCATAGATAATGCCATATAGTTTATATGCCTTTAATTGAATGATTGGGTCAATAGATGCATTTTCAGCATTGATTATTTCGTTCAACACATCAAATGCCTGGTCATAGTTATAGGCATTTTTATAGGCAAACGCCATCACTAACTTAAGTTCATGTACCTGGCTGCTTAGTAACTCGCTTTCTTCACTCAGAATAACATTAATTTGCTGAACTGTAGCTTCAGGATCTTTTACCGATTGCTTGCGCAACTCTTCTAACGAGAATTGCTGTGCAAATAATCCATTTCCTACAATAAGAAAAAGGAAGAGATGTATTTTTCTCAACATACTTTAAAAAAATCAATAGACATCCGCATTACTAATCAGTGTCGATTGATTAGTACAACATAGAGACGTTTGCAGCATTCAAAATTAGGCGATAATATCATAAGTTGCTACAATGATGTCTGAAAAATCACATAAATATTCAGCCCCGCCCCAGCTTGCCAGCTCACTCCCAAAATGCTACCGCACTGCATTTGGGGTTGGTAGGACTTAACAGTGTTTTCTCCCCGGCAAGCTTATCATTAACATAAACTGCCCGAATGAATTCGTTCAAACAGGCTTCTCACCCCGGAATTTTGTTGCTCGCTTCGCTCCAACAAAAAAGCTTTCCTCGCTACGCGGAAAAGGCTTTGGTTCACTCTCGTGGAGCCACTCCCGGTACTCTCCTTCAACAGGTCCAGGATCAACCGGGACAGGCAGGACTTACCGATACTCCGCTAGCGCTACGATCGGCATAAACTTCTCGCCCCAAAGTTTTGTTGCTCGCTTCACTCCAACAAAAAAGCCTCCCCCGCATACGCGGAAAAGGCTTTGATCCACTTCGTGGGCCCTGAAGGTTTCGAATAATCTTTACCAAATGGGCTTATATTTTACATAATCAGTTCTGAATTCTAGTAGCTCACTTAAATTCAGTTGATTACAATTTTCGGTTTTTCAAAGTGCTTGATGAATTTACATAGAATTTTGTTCAATGTTTGTTCATCGGCGCCATACAACCTATCTACATCTTTTTAAACAACTTATAATCAAACAAGTCTCTGAATCTAAATGGTTTCTCCAATTGAAGGGCCTCGATACTCTCTCTCGATATAACTCTTGTCGCCCTCATTCTTTCTTGAATAAACTTCTTATTTGTCATTTTAGATCGAAGAATCCCGAGCACCTCTTCCAATTCTTCATCCTTCTTAACAATTACAATAATTCGTTCGTATCCAAATCGAGAATTCGTACCATATTCAAAATCTTTAGGGTCTTCACTTTCGTTATACCAAATGGGTAGAATATTACGACCATCAGTTAGTTCCTTAATATCAGCCCAGCGCCATTCACGTTCATGAGTCCAATCATTTTTAATTTTAATCTCAGTTAACATATAGCGGTACATTTCGTCCTCTGGCAAATTGTCAATGTACCAATGTCCATCTGGGTGCTCCTTTTCTTCAGCATAATTTGTTGTTCCGTAAATCACATTACGAGCTCCGAGGTTAAACATGTTGGGTTTCCATATACAAACGGCATACGAGTTTATTTTCTCAAAGTCTTCTCTTTTGTCAACGTAATCAAAGAATGCTGATAGCGGCATTTCTGTAAAACAAACGGCTGGTGTTCTGCCCATTACTGTTCGTTTTGCACCTCTCTTAGCCCAGCCAGCACGAATATATCCATCATCTAAAATTGATTTCAATACCTCGAAAGAAGTTAGATCGTCATTGTTATGGATGAAGTGGATTAAATAGTCGTCCATATCATGACGGTCACTAAGTATGGTTCTAATATTATCACTCATGTACGTTAATAACGTCTTTTTCTCGATTTAGGTTGCAAATCCTACCTACCTCTTTGGCCCCTGAACCCCTTGTAATACTTTGGCTCAAAATAAAGTTGATTCCATCTTGAAACAATTTGAATTTACGTGCTATAAGATGGGAACCATTTTAAGAATAAATGTTAACCAAAGTAAAATTATATAGAGGAACCATAGTTATATATTACTCCAAAAATGGAGTGCTAAGACACAATACTGGATTCAGAGTTGATGCAAAGCATTTCTCAGAATCAAAGTTGATATTGAAGTCTAGCGGAATCAGAAACTATGACGAAATCAATAGTAATATTATTCAAATTCAGCAGAGAATTGATAATATCATTCTAAAGCTAAAAGCTGATGGAATTACTCCATCTGTTGAATTGGTTAAGCATAGGTTTAAAGATGAAACCAAAAAAGTGAATTCCGAGATTAATCGGGATCATTTTGCTTTGATGGATTTTATGGAAGAATTCTATGAAATGAAGAAGTCGAGCAAGATTAAACCAGGCTCTTTGAAAGCATATCGCAGTATGATGAATGCTTTTAAAGATTATGAAAACCTCAACAATATTCAATTGAGATTAAAGGATATTAATCGAAATTTCCTGCAAGAGTTTGAGTACTTCTTAAGTCAAGAAAGACCATACGGTTGTTTGACAGAGGGTAACTTAAATGACAACACAATAAGCAAACGATATAAGCATTTAAAAGAGTTCTGGAAGAATCTTGTTGAACGTGATTTAGCCAATGAGAACAAAGACTTAGATTCTTATAAAGTGAGCAAATACGAAACGGACATCATTGTACTTAATGAAGTGGAATTAAAAGCTGTTTTGGATTTCAAGCCAAGAACGGCAAGAGAAAGAAAGGTTAAAGATGTTTTCGTTTTTGGATGTATGACAGGGTTGAGGTATAGCGATATCCGAACCCTAGATTCAAGCCATATAAAGGGAAATATCATTTGTAAATATGCCATAAAAACTGGCGGTTATTTTGAAGTTCCGTTGAATTCTACAGCAATGAAGATTTGGGAACGCAATAATGAAAGCCTTAACCATTTCATATTGCAGAAATACAATCTCTACTTAAAGCAAATGTTGCTCTCAATTAAAGAGTTTCAAAAGGAGATTAAGATTAAAAGAAGAAGGTATAACGAGATGGAATATCAAATGGTCCAGAAATGGACACAGATATCCAGCCACAATGCCCGAAGAACATTTATTACAAATTGCATTAAACAAAATGTTCCAATCAATGAGATAATGAAAATGACTGGTCATTCTTCAATCAGTATGCTTTTGAATTATATGCAAAAGTTTGGAGATAAGACCTTTGATTTTGTTGACCGATTGGAGATAAAATAAAAGTTATGGAAGAACTATTTAAGAAATACTTTACACGAATTGCTGAGGGTCACGTATGCTCTGCTGAGGTAGAAGATATGGCATTTTCTATTCTGGCTAGCTCATTGAATGAGAAGAGAGACTATATAAATATGCACAAAGCAGTCAAACAGTTTCAAAGGTCCTTTTTAAATGGATTGGCCGAATACAAACTACAGTTTTTAGATAAGCTCAACTTGGAAGAGGATGTTCAACCCTCTTTGAATCCAAATGGAAATGAACCTGATCCAAATAAGTTATTTACACCTGTTGAGGTAGCTGATATTCTTGGCGTATCAAGAATGACCGTGAACAACTACATCAATGAAGGTAAGTTAAGGGCTAGTAGATTGTCAGAAAAGAAAACACGTATATCAGAAGTCGATTTAAATGATTTTATCACCTCATCAAAAAGAAAGTTTAAAGTTCAAGCCGCATAATGGGTAAGTTAAGATATACCAAGGAAGAAATGGAAGAGGTGATTTTGATACAATTGGCTAATCTAGATAGTCTTGGTGAGCAGAATAGACTGCTAAAGGAACAGAACGAACTACTGGTTAAACTGAATCATAAAATCATTGAAGAAGTCTGTGAGGATAAAAAGAAAATAGTCCCTTATCCTAATCTAAGAAAAAAGCCTACCAAAAGAGGTAAATAGCTCAATTTTGGGCTGACTATATTTCGACAGCAACGGTGACATCTTAAAATCATATACATGTTTATATAGCAACCCCACAAAGCCATGAGGTAATCATGGCTTCTGGAGATTTTGGTGGTTATGCCGTTTTCTCCTGTGGCTTTCTGGTAGAAGGACGATACTTTAGGTTAGTTAGAATTTTAAATTGCTTTTCTTGTTCTTCGTTTAGTGGCCAAGAGCCAAAAATTTCTTTGGCGATTAGACTTACAACATCAACCACTTCTCCTTTTGAACTAGGAGCAACTGGTAGATAATTGTTCTTTTCATCTCTAATGCAGAATTGATTTTTTTGAGCTATGCTTAATAGCGTTTGTAATTTGTTCTTTTCCATAATTGTTTTTGAGCTAAACTATCAATGGAGTTAGACACGCCAAAGAGATTCTCAGAAAACCTTGTTGCCAGTTACTTTTTGGTACTCTTTTGCTAGGAAGTAATTACTCATCTCTTTAATGATTCTAGAGGTATGATTAGATGTTGTCTCGTCAAACTCTATTCTCAGCTTTTGCAATAAGTAGATGGCAGTATAGTATTTTCTGGAAAAGAAGTAGAAATTGGAAGGGTTGATTTTATCAAACAAATCAATTGACTCCCTTTCTCTGCCAAGCTTCCATAATGCTATTGATTTAAATAGTTGTAATTGGCGGTAATATCCTTTTCTAACGAATTCCATTTTCAAAGGATATCTTTCAAAGGCTTCATCTACCATTTTAATACACGCTTCATGTTTTTCACAATGCAACATAGCTTCTGAAACGATATATTGAAAGGCTGGGAAATCAATGAAATGTTTGCCGTCAACTGGCATACGATTACTAACCTCAAATGTTTTTTCGATTAAAAACTCAACTTCTTTGTTTCCAAAAAAGTGTTTGTAGAGAATGTTACAGCCGTAATATCGACCAATAACGTATGGATGAATACTATCATTTACACCAACTTCATTGATGTTATTAATTCGTTGAATACACTCTGATTCGTTGTCTTCCCAAAATCCTTTCAAAAAGAGAACGCAGTTTCCAAATAATTGAGCTTCACTTGTATGCTTATGTTTAAGGTATTCTTCAAAGGCAATGTGATAATAATTGATGAGGTTATCATAGTCAGGAAAATGTTCAATAAAGAACACCTGTGAATTTGGGTTTGAAGCTAGATTTTCAGCTACTCTTTTAAATGCTTCTGGGTTATCTCTAAGTCTTAAAGCAATTAAACGAGATACTGATTGAATGCCTCCTTCATAATTGTCTATTTGGTTTATAAAGTCAAAGTTATAAACCGACAACATTAGCTCCAATTCTGAATTGGAAATCTCCGATGGGTCACCGAAGGATTGTTGGAAGTCATACCAATCTTTTTTCCCAACGTATTGTGCTAAAATATCTAATGTCTGATAGGACGGATTAAAGGGGTATTTGGTAAATCCATATAGTCTTTTGAACGAAATGCCATTGATAAATTGGTTTGTTTTCCGAGTTACGACATCAGCCAATTTATCACAGTCCACGGATCGTTTCAATGGTTTATTGTAAACAATCAATACTTCTTCTTTCAACGAAGACAGTATTTCTGGGTCAATATTGTTTGGCGTTCTTGGCACTATTTAAATACAACCATTCAAGGTTATAAATCAAAAATAACCAATAGTGTACATTAATGTACAGTTATTCTGAATTAATCGAATTTACTTTTATCCAAATTGAAAAACTCATTAATTATGAAATCATTTATCGCTGTTTCTCTTTTCGTTTTATCTGCTTCATTTGCATTGGCTCAAAAGGAAGTAAGAACATATTACGACCCATTAGTACAATCAAAAATCAAAGAAATCTATTTCGTTAATTCAAAGGGACAAAAGAATGGTTCTTATAAGAAGTTCGATTCAAATGGAAAGATGATAACCAAAGCAACATTTAGCAACAGTTTTGCTAATGGAAAACAAGAGTTTTGGATTGGAATGAAGGATGACAGTGAGTGCGCAAAGCTTCCCTATTCAGTAAAGAACTATTCTAAAGGAAATCCATCAGGAACTTGGTATGAGTATGGTTGTAAAGAAGGTAAAAGAATAATGATTTTGATGGAGAAATATGAGAATGGCGAGAAGACATATTATGAAAAGTACAACCTTGAAGGAGTTAAAATTGAGGCCGCACATCCTATAACAGGTAAGAATACAGCTTGGTATGATAATGGTCAAAAGAAGATAGAATTTAATATGCTAGAGGGAGTTTATCATGGAGATATAAATGAATGGTACCCTGATGGGGCAAAGCTAGCAGAAGGTTTAATGGAAAATGGAAAATGGTTTGGCAAGAAGACAATCTGGTACGCTGATGGGAAGGTAAAAAGTTTAGAAAATTTCGCCAAAGGTGATATGTATGGAGAAATCATGGAAGGCGAGCAAGTATATTACGACAGTCTTGGCAACATGGAAAAGAAAATAGTGTATGAAGCTATATCAAATGGGAAGCAGAATGTTCAAACAACACTTTTTTATCCAAATGGGAACCCGAGAATGCAGTATTCAGAGGTATTATCAAATCGGAGAGCTGGAGGTAGTAGTCGCCAGTATTCAGGTACAATGATTTCTTATTATGAAAATGGTAATAAGTCTCTGGAAGGTGGCTTGAATCAGCGTGGAGATAGAGATGGTATTTGGGTTTCGTACAATGAAGATGGCAGTAAGAATGGTGATCTAAAATATAGTAATGGGTACAGAGTTGGAAAATGGACGATCTATTATAACGAAAACTGGGAAGAGGTAGATTCAAAAAGAGAAGCTTCATTCTATCGAGTAATAACATTTACTCAAACTGGAAGCATTTCAAATGAATCAGTTAGAGACTATTATTCTAACGGACAATTACAATTTGAAGGTAAGATGATTTCACTTGATCCTGAAACTCTTGATGGGCCTTGTATTTATTATTATCCAAATGGTAACAAAATGTCAGAAGGATCGGTAACTAATGGTCAGAAATCAGGTCAATGGAAGGACTATCATGAAAATGGCAATTTAAAAATGACTAGTAATTATGCGATAAACCCAATGGCAGGTCCTACGCCAAATGATCCTTTTGGCAAAAACAAAGTTTATGAAATGAATGGGGTTTGGATTCACTATAATGAAGATGGTATAAAATATAAGAAGGAAGTTTACACTTATGGCAAGTTGACCTCTACTAAAGACATTAAAGTAAAACCAAAAAAGTAGAAAACTAATATGAAAGTACAAATAAGAAAGGTTGAAGTGTATCAAATGAGTTCAGCGAGTGAAGTACAAGAATTTGATATTGATAACCTAAAGAAATGCACTCCCAAATATAAAGGGGAAGATGCTCAAAGCTTAGTTGAGTTTCTTGCTAATGAAATTTATGATGTAGATAGCTTCATAGATGAAAATGAAGATGTCCTTTCAGAAGAGAATAAAGAAGCTCTTTACGAATTGTATTACTGCGAAAACGGTATGACAGATTTCTACGATTCTCGTAATGATGGTGCCGAGTATCTTTATCAAGTAGGAAAAACAAATCCTCAAATGACCAAAACAGGAGGTTTTGAGGTAGAAGCAAGTACATGATTATGAACATAGAAAACTTAACTTCTGAACTTCGCAAAAACACTTTTGTTGAATACGTTCAAAAACAAATTGATAGTATAATTGCTGAAAAGAATCCAAAAGTATTGCTGGATTCTTTTGTTACATTGTCAGAATTGGAAAGAATAATAGAAAATGCTGAAATGTATGAACTGTCAGATCAAATCATTGACTTAAATCAGAAATTCACCTATCCTAACTATTTGTTAAACGAAATTTCAAAGCTTCAAGTCTTTATCATACCTGAAGTGGGTGAAGAATATTTAAAATTTGATCAATGTTTAATTGAGTACAATAATTGCAAATCTCATTTCAACAGCTTTGAGGAATATTTGTCTTATAATGTATTATATGTGTTTTTTAGTGCAAATTCAAGCCACGTTCCTCTACCAGAACCTTCATTAGATGGAATAACTTATGGATATAATTCAACTGAATTTTTTATGTGGATGCATAAATTTTTGGATGTAGACAGTTCTTATGTTGATCATTTCTATGGGGTAGAACTTGAAGCTCCAGAGATATTATTAGATACAACTCTTGACAATATGATAAGATGGAGTGGGGTTAAGATTTCTGATCAGTATGGGGTAACTCTAGAGGAATTCAGAAAAGATGGATCGGAAGATTTTTCCTTTTACAAGTACTGTGAATATTTAGCTGACTCTTATGCATAATTAGTTCATTTTTTGTGCACTAAAGAAATAAAAAAAGCCAACCGACAGTTTTTCAGTCAGTTGGCTTTTTAAGTTCAGAACCTAGTATGTTTCGATTCATTTAAGTATTTCTATATCACCGAGTTCATAAATTTCAACTAATTCACTTTTTTCTTCTAATGAAGATCTATCAGCTTCCATACAATTATGCTTCATAAAGAAAGGATAATTCTTAGTTAAGTATTTTACTTCGTCCAAAAAGCTAATTCCTTTGACTTCAGCCGTTTTTTGAGCCTTTTCAAAATATTTGAATTCGAGTTTTGATTTAAACTGTTTTTCGTATCTAAGTTTAGGTGTTATCTTAATTTCTATTTTCATTACAATTGGTATAAAGAATTTATAATATAATCTGCTAAGTCAGTACATTGTTTACCTGACCCAAATATGTTTTTATGGCAAAGACTTTCATAGTCTTGCAACCCCCAAACATTATCTCCTAAACGATAATCTCTGTCGAGTACCTCTCCTTCGATTTGTTTTCCACTCACTTTAAAGTTTTTAAGATTGCAGTATACTTCATCTACATAATCGAAATCTACTATGTACTCATTATCGTGGTTAAACACGGCTTTATAGTTATCCTTAATCCAATCTGAAATTTGGTCTATTGTCGGATTCTCATAACCTATTTCTGATGAGTCTAATATCAATGTAAATTCTTCCTCTAGAATTATATCAGATTCATACTCGAATTCATATTTTGTATTTTTCATTTCTAATAGTTTTCTGGTTTATAATCTTCAAATACTGCTTGACACGATGAGCATTCCCATCTTACTTCTGTAAGTCCTCCAAGGTCAACATCTTCTTCGTTTCCATCTTTGTCATAGTAGACAGTTGCGCCCATATATTCTACAACTTTCCTTATGGTTGAATATTCCTTTTTAAATTCTTTTACAATGTCTTCTAATTTGGCATCTTCATATACCAAGGGTAACATTACTAAGTCTGGAAACATTTCCTCAACACAATGAGGACAACACTCTGGGACTAGCTTTATAAATTCTTCTACTGTGATTTCTAATTCTTTTTCTTCTGTAATCATATTTATTTGTTTTGTGCTCTCACCTTAAGGTGAGAGCGGGTTTATATTTAATTATTAGTATTCTATGAGATCCCATTCGTTATTAAACATTTTGTGGTCAATAGTTTTTAACCATAATTCTATCTCATGTTCTGAAATTTGCTCATTAATGGCATTCATTAGTAGGTTCTCATTTATAGCGCATTCAAAGAGCTTTTCAGGACAGTTTGAACTGTCAATAAATTGTGTGTTTTCTGTCTTCATTTTTGGACATAATTGTGCCATACGATACAGTTCGAAACTGGTCGTTAAGCTGATTAATAAATTATTGTTTTGTGTTATTGCTCTTTGGTGCGCACCAATAAAAAAGGGTGCAAATATCCAAACAGATATATACACCCTTTTAAGAGTTCTTTTTTATGTCGTTTTAATTTACTTTATAAGCATAAAACTTCTTCCTTTCAATAACATAATAAATATAGGAAAAACAATTGAATTATGCAAGTTTTTTAGCAAATATATTACTATATTTTCTCAGTCGTATCAAGGGTTTGAGACTAAATTGATCAAACCCATCCAATAGCTTATTTTCAACCAATTTTAAGTGCTCCATTGTGGTCAAAATCTCATCATGAATTGTGATGCAAAATGCATTTGGGTTCTTAGTAGAAACGGATTCAATTACGGTATCAATTATTATATGACTTTCTACTTGTTGTAATGCCTTTGGTAGCTCCTTGTGATTTCTTCTTTTGCAATGCCAAATAGCTTTATAAACTGTAGGGAAATGTTGCTCCATCAGTAGTGTATATTCATTAGTATTTTTTCGACCATAAATGAAGTTTCGACTGAAAAATACCTTTCCAAAAAACTCCTTCTTAATTTGCTTAATGCTTTTGTTGTTATTTAAGTGTTCTTTTAAATACGAATAGAAGTTTCCATTGCTCGTAAGGTTAATGTAATGTTCAACATCTTTAGGTATTTCGGATGGGTACATTTTTCGTAGAATTACATTGAATAGAAACGGTTGAGAATTGGCAATATCCAGCCCTATTAATTCATCGATTCCATCAACACGCAAAAACTTCTTTAATGAGGAGCGCATATTGGTTAAATTATGATGAGCACGATTTCCGAATTGATCTCGTGTGAACCTAAAGTTCTCATCTGCTAATTCTACAATTGAAACGAAATCAGAATTGAAGCGATATTGCGTATAAGCTTCATTCATCTCTAAATCTGTTTTAATCTGTTCTAAGCCGTCTTCAACTCGGAATGACATTCTCCTTAAGTTTTTGAATAAAAACCGATCTACATCCGTTAAAAGCTGTTCTTCACTAATCCTAGTAGCGATAAGTTTGTTTGTGATTACCTTATCCTTAGCTTTTATCAAAATTGGTTTATCAGACCGAAAAGGTTCTTTAAGTCTATATCCACGACTAATTTGTGATGGCACATACAATCCTGACCTTTCGATCATCCCCAATCTCATGAGTTCTTTTATAAAAGATGTGTAGGAATGATTGCCCAAAAACTTTTTTAAAATACTAGAGTGTAACGGAATGAAGCCTTTGTAATCTGGGTTGAAGTTTTTGTATTGATAACAGTACAATGAACTCACAACAAAAAGAAGTTTGTCTCTACTTTTTGATTTCTTAGACATAGGACTACTCATCACTCTTCTAAATCCACTTTCAGGAAGTATAAAATGTGCTTTTATTTCTTTTTTCATGTCTTGTATAGACACGACCAATCAAATTGTTTCAAATCAGTTGAAACTTTTTTTGATATATAACTAAAAGCCCTATCATGGATATAAAATCATACGAAGAATTCATTTCTTCCATTCAATCAAAGAAGGAAAAGGATATTGAAACAGCATTTTGGAATGAATTAAAAGAATCTGGTCTGTCTATAGACGATTACTTATCAAACACCAATGAATCCGCATTTAAACGCATTCTAGGAGGTTTAACAGGTCTGGCCTTTGGAAGACTAATAGGAAGAATACTTATTAAGTCCCTTGGCCTTAAACCGAATGGAGTTTTAGGTAAGATACTTTCAAGCCGTGCCGTTCATATTGCCATAGGTGCTGCCTTTGGAAAGAAGTGATTCCCTTTAATACTTCAATCCATTATATACATTATGTGGTGTAAAAATATTTTAATAAAAGTTAAAATATTAGTTTAATAATAATTAAACTTGATCCTTGATCACAAGTAGGTGACTATGAATAGAATTAAGGAAGTATTAAAGGAACAAGGGCGTTCTCAAAAATGGTTGGCGCAGCAGATTGGAAAGAGCACTGTGATGGTGACAAACTATTGTACTAATAAGTGTCAGCCTAAGATAGAATTGCTCTATGAAATCGCTAAACATCTTGATGTAGATGTTAGAGAATTAATAGTTTCTAGTATTAAAATGAATGTTGATGAGAAACGAGGTTAATTACAATTTTTCTGGGCATGAGACATTTCACTGTCGAAGTTTTTGGTTAAAAAAAGGCTTTGATTATGCGAATGAATCAGAAGCTAGTTTCAATGATTCGGCGGTTATGAAGCTAGGCGTTGGAAGAAATATGGTTGGGTCAATTCGATATTGGCTGAGAGCATTTGGGTTATTTGATGATTATGATCAAGTCAGTGAGTTAGCAACAAGTATATTTCAGGATAATGGATATGATCCATATATGGAAGACGAAGGAACTTTATGGTTACTTCATTACTCGCTCGTAAAGTCAAAATCGAGAGCATCAATTTATCACCTCATTTTTGGAGAACTGAGAAAGCTAAAACCTGAATTCACAAAGCTTCATTTTAAGTCCTTAGCATTAGAAAAAGATGGTAATGCAAACGAAAACACGTTAGAAAAAGATTTTTCTGTTTTTGTTAGGACGTATTTTTCTAAACCATCTAAAGATATTGAGGAAAGTTATTCGGGGTTGCTTACAGAACTTGGATTATTACATGAACTAGCTAGAAAAGATGAGCTTAAGAATAGCATTTATAGAATTGAGAATAGAAATCAGTTATCGATACCTAAGGAAATCGTTCTTTATTCCATCCTTGATAATGAAGATTATGGTGATTCGATAAGTTTTAGTTCTTTGTTTGAATCACATGAAAGTACAGGTAATGTATTTTGTTTTGATAAAGATAACCTTGAATCGATTCTACAAGAAATAGAAAAAGAGTTTGAGGGTATAGTCTATAAAAATGATGCAGGTGTGAAAGAACTTCAATTTAAGGATGGGAAACCGAATAAGTTTAACGTTTTAGAAAAGTATTATGGCAAATAGATATACTCCTTCGGTTAACATTATAAGAGATGAAGATTCTCAGTTAGAATATATTGTAACACCCAATGCTCAGAAATCAATTTATACCATTTTTAATGAGTTTAAGAAAGGGATTCACTCATTCAATTTGATAGGTTCTTACGGTACAGGTAAGTCTTCTTTTCTATGGGCAATAGAGCAGTCAATTCTTAATAAGAGAAAGCTCTTTGATTTGACATTGCCCGATAAGGTTGAGAATGTAAAGTTCATAAATATCGTTGGTGTATATGAATCAATGATTGGGCATTTTCACGAGGTGTTAAATGTTTCAAGTTCCCATTCAGGTAATCAAGAACTTTTTGATGCCATATACCAACAATATGAAGAAGTAGGGGAGGAAAATGGAATGTTGGTGATTCAGATTGATGAAATGGGGAAATTCCTTGAGTATGCCGTCAAGAATAATCCAGAAAGGGAGCTTTATTTTATTCAACAATTGGCAGAGTTTGTTAATTCCCCAAATCGAAATATACTTTTTATTACTACCCTGCATCAAGCTTTCGATACATACGGTTCTAACTTAAGTGAGATTGAGAGAAATGAATGGAGAAAAATAAAGGGTCGATTTAAAGAGTTGCCGTTTAACGAACCAATAGAACAGTTATTGTACTTGGCATCTGAAAAACTTCAAGCAGAGGATTTAGGTGTACAGATAATGGATGGTAGTCATGCTATTGGTAAATTAGTTGAGAACAACAAGCTATTCAAGGTTAGTGAGACATTCTTTGAAGGAATTTCTAATGGATTATACCCCTTGGATCCAATATCTGCATTCATACTCACCGCATCTCTTCAGAGGTATGGTCAAAATGAACGTTCCCTCTTCTCATTTTTATCTAAATTTGGAGAGAATAGTAAAACTGAAAGTTATTTCAGCATTGACAAAGTCTATGACTATTTATGGGCGGACTTCTATCCATTTCTGTCTTCTCGCAATAACCCAGACTATATTCAGTGGGCAAGTATTAGATCCTCAATTGAAAGGGTTGAGGCCAGAATAGAGGAAAATCAATCACTTGCCCTTTCTATTGTTAAATCAGTAGGACTACTATCTCTTTTCGCTAATAAGGGAGCAATAATTGACAATGGTCTACTCGAAGAATATCTGGAGATAACAAGAAACTCTCAATCGAGTGATACTAAAGGCGTAATATCCGAATTATCAAGGCTGCAAATAGTCCGCTTCAATAAATTCAGTGATTCTTACAAGCTATTCGAAGGAACTGATTTGGACATAGAAGGAGCATTATTAAAAGCTGAGAACCAAGTTGAGAATGATATTGATATTGTTGCAAAACTTAGAGATTCGTTTGAATTCTCAATATTGACGGCGAAAGCATTTTCCTATAAGACTGGAACACCAAGACTATTTGAATATAAGATAACACGAAACCCAACTCAAGATATCCCTGTTGATGAGATTGATGGATTTATTAACCTAGTATTTAATGAAGATCTTTCAGAAAAGAAGTTAAAAGAATTTTCGAATAATCATGATGAAGCGATTATTTACTGTCTTTTCAAAAATGCTGGTGACATTAAAAATTCCTTGTTTGAAATTGAAAAGTCAAGTAGAGTACTTCAAAATATAGATGATGATGATTTAGTTGCTAGAAAAGAGCTTAAAAACATAATAGAAAGTCATAAATCTTTACTGAATCACTACGTCAAGGATGCTTTATTTGCGGACAAAGTATCTTGGGTTTGGAGAGGTAAAATTCTTCAAATCGATTCCTCTCGAAAATTAAACCAACAACTATCATTAATATGTGAAGAAGTGTATTCAGGTACTCCAAAACTGAGAAATGAATTATTCAATAAGCACAAAATTTCGACTGCGATTCACACGGCAAGAAAGAATTTGTTTTCAGCCGTTTCGGATAATTGGAGTAAACAGGATTTAGATTTCCCTGAGTCTAAATTTCCAGCAGAAAAAACTATATACATTTCTCTGTTAAAGGAAACTGGACTCCATAATAAGATAAAAGGGAAATATGAGTTAGGTGCACCAACTCAACAATCACCTATTTGGGAAATATGGGACGCTTCTGAAAGGTTTTTATCGGAATGTAGGGAGGAAAGAAAGAGTCTCACAGAGTTATATAAGGTACTAGAAACTAAGCCTTATAAATTAAAGAAAGGGTTGGTCGACTTTTGGGTGCCTTTGTTTCTTTTTATTAAACGGGGCGATTATGCGTTATATGGGGATGAAGGCTTCATTCCAAAAATTGATGCGACAAGACTACATTTAATATCTCGATCACCAAAGGAGTATGAAATCAAGTCCTTTGAACTTTCTGATGCTAGAATAAAATTGTTTAATAAATATCGGGAATTATTAAACCTTGAATCGCAAGATAAAATGACTGTAAAGTCTTTTATCGAATGTATCGGACCTATAATATCTCTCTATAAGAATCTCCCACAATATTCGAAGATTACAAAGAGAATCTCTAGTGAAGCAATAAACCTAAGAACTGCAATTGCTAAATCTGAAGATCCAGAAAAAGTGTTTTTTGAAGATTTTCCTGAGGCTCTTAAATTCAGAAGTATTGACGTTTCAACATCACAAGACTCTTATGAGCAGTACATCATTAGGTTTCAGGAAACTATAACTGAAATAAGAGGAGCGTACCCAGAATTATTGAATCGTATAGAAAAATTTATAGTAGACGAGATACTTGATGAGAGTCTAGGATTTTCAAAGTACAAATCTGTTCTACAAGAAAGGTACAAAGGAATTAAAGAACACAAATTGGTGCAGTATCAAAAAACTTTCTTATTAAGGTTGAATTCACCTATAAATGATAGAAACAGTTGGATTGAATCAATCGCTCATGCAATTCTTAAAAAACGATTGGTTGATATTCAAGATCAAGAAGAAGAGGTACTCAAAGACCAACTATTACACATGTTCAAAGAATTGGATAACCTTCTTGAAATTGATGAGGTGACAAATGATGATGACGAAGCGTTTAAGCTCGACATTACAACAAGAGATTCTGGAATGAAGGGAGTCGTTGTTAAAATGAATAAATCAAAAAAGAAAGAACTTGATAAAGCAATTGCTGCACTTGACAAAGAGTTAACTAAAGACAAGAGTGTGAAAATTATGGCACTTGCCAAGTTGTTAAAAAGAGAATTAGAAAATGAGTAAAGCCCGACATGTATTAGGAATATCAGGAGGAAAGGATAGTGCAGCATTGGCAATTTATTTGCGAGATAAATATCCACAAATAGAGTTCGACTACTATTGTTGTGATACTGGAAAAGAGCTTGATGAAACTTATCAATTGATTGACAATTTGGAGTCTTATCTCGGGAAAAAGATAAAGCGTCTTATTGCTGAAGAAGCTGAAAAAAGCTCGGAAAACCCATTTGATTATTTCTATAAAATATTCAAAGGCTACCTTCCTTCTCCTCAAGCTAGATGGTGTACAAACATGATGAAGTTACAGCCATTTGAAAAATATGTTGGAACAGCTCCTACGGTGTCATATGTGGGTATTAGAGGTGATGAAAGTAGGGAAGGATATGTTTCTAAAAAGGAGAACATACAATCAATTTTTCCTTTTCGAAGAAACATTTGGAGTGAGGATGTTTGGACGAAGTTTTTTCATTCTGATAATCAATCAAAAGCATTAGATTTATTTCAAACCATACAAGGAATAGAAAGTCTTGATAAGTTCAAAAAGGCGCTCGACATTGAAGTATCAACTAATTTCAATGAAAGAATTGTTGCACAGAAGAATCTACATAAGAAAATCGATACTTGTCTTGATATTTCCATAAGTGGAATGAATAGAGTGATTTATGATTTTCTGAAGACTACCAATTATGCTTTGTCTATAGAAGACAGTTTTCCATTACTTGAAAATGAAGACATTCTAGTGCGAGATGATATTTTTCGAATTCTTGAAGAAAGTGGAGTAGGAGTTCCTGCATACTACAATAAAATAGAGTATGAAGTTGATGGGCAAAAAGGAGAGTATGCAAGAAGCAGATCAGGTTGTTTCTTCTGTTTTTTTCAGCAAAAAATTGAATGGGTGTGGTTGTATGAACAACACCCTGATTTGTATGAACAGGCGATGCACTATGAGAATATTGACGAGACATTTACTTGGAACCAATATGAATCACTTGAAGAGTTAAAAGAGGCTAGTCGTATTGAATCTATTAAACGTGAGCACTTGAATAGAAAAGGACGTGAAAAGTCGAAAGGCTCAAAATTCCTTTTGGATATTTTAGATGATACAGAAGAAGGTTGTATTACATGTTTTGTATAGAAATGATTGAGGTTTATAAAATATTGAATCAGTTTTCTAATGATACTTCACTTCTACGGAATGATAGGTTACTATTTGATTTTACCGAGTATGAAATAGTATTTGATCTTCCTTCGGGGACTTCAGAACAAATAGAAGAAGACCTCTTTTATAGAAGTCTTTCAGAAAAAGAACTTGAAGAGTTTTCTAGACTTGAACCGTCTGCTTCATATATAGGCTCTAGCGAATACTTAGGCTATAGAAATGATATAATTGATTATTCGGAACCATTTTCTATATGTAATAAAATGTATGAAGCAATTCAAATTATACAAGAAATAGATCAAGATTCGGTCAAAGAATATTTTGTATCTCAAAATGAAGGATATAACGAAGATTTTGATGCCGCAGCGTTTTGTGATACTGAACCAAACTATATTTTCGAGATACATATAGCTGATTCTTACATTTCAAATTCAAATTTCTACAATGAAGTTATTGATAAATTAAGGTTCGCTAATGATAGTTATACTCCTCCGGAGTTTTATTGGGTATTCTACAAAAATTACGAGAAAATTCCTGATAATCGAAGATTGTCCATTCTCAACACAAACACAAAAGTTCGAAGACTTGGATACTTCAAACTCCTTCTCAAGTTTCTACAAGAACAGGAAAAAGTACCCTCTAATTTTATTAATAAAAAGTTTGAAAGATTTGTTGAGGAATATAGAACTCAACTAGGTCAGTATAAGAACGACAAAGGACTAATTAAGGTAACAAAGAATGGTACTTCTGCTGCGCCATATATTGAGGTAGCCAAAGACCTTGGGTTTCTGAATCTTTTAAACAATGTTTATTCTTCTGGGAAACTTTTTAAGGTATTTGGTGCATTAAATAAAGAGTTAGGAGTTAAGTCGGAAAATGCTTTTGCTTTAGCAAAACTGGACAAGCTGTTTTTTCTTGAAACAATCTTAAGAGAAGATTTCTTATATACTTCTATTATCCTGGAGCATTTAAAACTCAATAGGAAATCTAGCTTTCAAATACTTCTAAAATCATTTCAGCAATTACTATTAAAAAGACTAAAACAATTAAGCGATTTATTTTGGTTTGAGAAGAACAGTGCAGAATATAAAGAATTGAAGAGAATCATAGATAGAATTCAAAACTGGAAGAATCCAGAGGTATATCTAGAACACGTTCTTATGCCTCGACTTAACTGGCTGTATGATTTAGAGTTAATTGAAATTGATTTAAGATTGAATTTGAAGCTTTCTAATAAAGGGGTGAAATTATTCAGTCATATCTGTTATTGGAATGACATCAATTGGTCCAGAGTAGTGTCACCAAATGATTTTTTAAACCGTTTCATGGTACATATGTATGATGATATTTATAATGGTGAAAAGACAGAAATATCTAAAAATGAAGTTGTGTCTAATACGATTTCATGTCTCATGGACAGTTTTAAATACTTTAAGACCTTAGCACCAAATCGAGTTACTGCGTCTCAAGCGATTACATATGCCAAGTACAAATTGTACTTAACTCACAACATAAAAGTAGGGCATCAATTCATAGTAAATTATCTAAAAAGTAAAGAACAAGATTTATTCATATACAAGTTTCAAAAACAGTATGGGGATGGGTACATTCAAAAAATATTAAAATGAGTTTCAAAGAAAAGTATAAGTTAAAAACGAACCCTTTCAGAATAACACCAGCTACTAGTTCAGAAGATTTAGTTTGGGCTGGATTTTCAGAAACAAAAGAAAAGTTCGAGAAGAGAATCAAGAGAAGTATTCGAATCCCAAATTCTAGCTTAGTATTAAATTGGGGAGAGTATGGAAGTGGAAAAACACATGCAGCACGGTTTTTCAATAAACAATCTGAATTGAAATCCCTTTCAGATAGTTTAGATTCATCATTACCGTACTCAATGGTAATAACTCTACCTAAAGGAAAGGACCCTGTGTATAACATCTATACTGCTGTTATCGATAAGTTAAACATAGAGGAGATACGTTCATCTTTTAAAGAAGCTAATGTCCAAGTACTACCATTTATTGAGGACATCAGCGATAATATGCAAATAACAAGTGTGTTAAAGGCAATATTTGATGAAAATGTGAGCGATATCTCATTATTAAAGAAGTATTTGTATGGAAATATTACAAATACAGAATTAAAGGATTTGAATGAATATGGAATTCTAAGACAATTAAATTCAGATAGTGATTATACAAAACTTCTAGCAGGAATATTCACATGCTTGACATTTGAAAAAAAGGTGTTTTCAACCGTAATAATTTGGTTTGATGAGTTTGAAGATTTAGCTATATTAAGTAGTTCTAACATTGATAAAACAAATAATTTTTTGAGGGAAATATTAGATAATACTCCAAATAACTTATTAATGTTTTTAAACTTAACTCAAACTGCCTTATTTGGTCTTGAGGATTTGGGGGAATATCTTACTGAAGCCGTTAAATCAAGAATAAAAGAACGTATTGAATTTGATTTGCCGACAGAAGAACAATTTAAACTGTATTTAGTGGATTTACTCAAGTCATACCGAGAAGGGAATGATGGAAATGAATACTTTCCTTTTGATGAAAAATTGGTTGATAAGGTAATTGAAGAAAAAGGTAATGCTTCCCTTCGTTCTTTTAATGAGGCATTTTCACTTCTATTAGAATTAGCTGATTTAGATGAGATTGATGCTCCAATTAAAATTGAATTTTTTGAAGATAATAAAGATGAAATAATTGGATGGAAGGAGGATTGAATCAAATAACTTGTGTCTTAGATGCATGTTCGGTCATCAATTTAATTCATATTGATGAGGACGATTTCCTGATTAAAAAACTTAAGAATATTGATTTCTATTTATGTCAGAAAGTATTTAATGAAGTATGTGCTAATGTGTATGATAGAATTGATAAGTATGGTACGAAAAAGGGGAATGATAATTCTCAGGTCAGAGAGAGGAAAGAAGAAATCGATAAGGTACTGAATGTTTTTAGGAGTAATCAAAAACTTGATAGCGAAATTCAATATGAATTTGGTGAAGATTTTTTTAGAACAGTTCAAAAGTTATCTGGCTATTCAAAAAGCAATGGGGAGTTTTATTCGGCTGCATTATCGCTGTTTTTGAGTCGATATAAATTGTCTAAAAATCATCCCAACGGATTTGTTCCAACCAAACTTTATTTTCATACAGATGATTATCCAGCTAAGGAGCAATTCTCCTCATTTTATCTACACCAACAAATTGGACACATAGAAGATACTGCCGATTTGCTCGTTCTACTCTATAGAATAGATGATAATTTTACGAGAAAGCAACTTGATCGTATATTAAGCAACCTATTTTCAGAGTATGCACATGAGGTGGTGGTATTGGAAAAGAAGTTGAGAGGACTGAGGGAAACCCTATCGGTATCACTGCTCAGAAATAAAACGTTTATGACAAATTTGAACGTGTTAATTTCGAAACTTCACAATTACGACTTTAATGGAATAAATGAGCTCAAAGATTATTTTTCTCAAAACAAAAGAAAGAACAAAAGCATTTTTGATTTGATCCACAGTTTTAATAATGTATTCGATATGGAAGCAAATTCAATAAGCCTATTAGACAAAATCAAGACATATCGTAAAGATTTAGAAAATGTATATAAGATATAGACATTTTAGTCTCCAATACCCTGCATCATTTCTTCCATGCCACCAAAATTTAAGATAAAAGTTGAGTAATAATGATCAAATAAGTCCATTAGGTACTCTGCAATGTCTACATGATCATATTTGTCGGTTTGCTCCATCTTTCTTTGAATTTCATATCCTCGATTTTTTGTGATTGTATAGAGAAACAATGTATGGAAATAGACGGAGGTATAGTACTTTCTATTGGCTATTTGAATTTGTTCAGAGTTAGGATTCTTATATCTAGAAAGAAAGCTTTTTAGAACAGCACTATCCATATTAACATAAATACCATTAAGATTATCTCCTGAAGCATCTGGGACCATTACTGTTTTAATGTCCATTTCTTGGCTAGTAGCATTGCCAACCGCTTCCCAATCAACAGCGTTTTCATCCTTGCCTTCCTTATTCTGATATGCAAATATCATATTTGGTAATCCTAATGGTTCGTTGTCGTCTTCAACTTTTGGCGAAGGTTCCTTGGCTTTTTCAGGGTCTGTAATTTTGACCCAAAAGATTTCATCAAAATCACCTCCAGGTGCTGTTAGAGATACTTTTAACTGAACAGCATCTCCTACACTTAACTTCTCCTTTGGATTTAAACTTAATTTTATAGTTCCCTTGTTAGGACTACTTTTATTTACATTGAATATGTCTGATATCTCTTTTGGTTCTCCAGGAGCAGTTCCTCCTGTGACATCATTCGATTTAATATTTAAGACCCCTATCTTAAGTTCTCCAGGTTCGCTAGTTCTGTCGAAATAATCATTCTCAACATCCGTGTCAAATTTTATTGTCTTTTCTCCGTTAATGGGGATTTTGGCAACTTCAGTATCTCCTTTTGATTTAGAATTAATTTTGAATTGAGAAGGAAATCGTTCAGGTTGAAAAGGAATTTCTTCTTTTTGTTTAGATGGCTTTTTTGGGTCTGCCTTCTTTGCTTTTTTCTCTTTTTTTAAATCAAGTTTGAATGTGTCGCCAAGTAACTTCATTAGATCCGAATTAATCGGAAGATTCTTAGTAAAGTCTTTGATAAGCTGACTTGTATTTGAAGAAGTATCTACATTAACGGCCTGCTTTCTCAATTTTTGAATTTCTGATAATCTACCACCAGTTGCACCAAGCTTTTTTGCTAGATACTGTCTTAATAGTTGAGTCTCTTCGCCATCTTTAAGCCTATCTCTAGAAGCCATAAATAGTTCCTTTCGAAACTCATATTTCATGTTTGTACAATCGACATGAATAAGAAGGTGATTTTTAAGCAAGTTTAATTTCAGAGAACGAGTAATAAACTCAGAGGTATAATAACCATGAACTTGTCCATTCATTGAGAACAATACATTCATGTTATTTTTGAAGTATCTCCTTTGAATCTCTTCCCTAGTTTTTTTTATGTCAAACTCCTTTACTTTTACCTTGAAGACAAAACAAGATACTTTCATTTCTCCAAATAAATCATCATTGTAGGTTTCAGAGAATTTTGTATCTAGATAATCATCTTCTTCCTTCTGTAATCTTCTTTTTAGTCCAAATAGATCATTTTCAAGAACTTTATTATTTGGATATCTTTCAGCAGTATCTTTAGTCAATATGGGTAGAGCAGGCGAGAATAAAAATTCATTAATACTTTGATTCAAATCTTGTGCAAATCCAGAATACCCTTTAGGGAATTGATAAGAGTATAGTTTGATCAAAGTTCCTGTTTCAAATTTCTTGTTGCTTAGACCTAGATCCATAGTGCCAATGCTAAAACAAGGAATAATGCCATCAGGAATCCAGTATTCGTACCAAGTCTCTTTCGCTTGATCTGTTGTTTTTTTTGGATGTTCTCGAATCAGTGTATAGCCGAAGTCTCCTGTTTTATCATATCGCCTTGATGCTATAAGTTGATACCTTCTTTTACCACAAAAGACGATAGCGCCAGATCCACCCATATTATACTTTCCTTGCACGAAATGAATGTCGTTTTTATTTCCACGGAGTAGCGATAAGAAGGTTCTTTCAAAGTCTTCTGGATGTTGGCCTTCTCCATTATCATAAATAATAACTGATGTTGGATATTGCCTTTTTTGGGTACGAGGACCTTTTCCATCTGCAATTACCTGAATATTCTCTGATTGCGCCTTTCTAAAACTCTGAAGGTCCCAGTTTGAATTATCAGGGAAGAATTGATTAATAGCATCTTCCATAGATCTTGGAGCCTCATCTGATTTAGGGTTTATTCCATTTTCCAAACACTGTTTTGTTAAAATAGCATCAATTGAATTAGTCACCTTTTCAATTAGTGCTGCAATTGGATTAGATTGTTGATTCTTAACTACACCATAATTGCTATAATTTTCTCCAAGTGGTTTCCAATTATCATCATCAAAAAGAGTTGATTCACTGTCTATAAACTCTCCCAATTCAATTTCATCTTTGGAATTGAAAATTTTTAAAAAGATCTCTTTACTGTCCATTGGCACTAAAACTTAAATTGGTTTTTTTTTGACTTACTTATTTCATTATCAAACGCTGATTCTGTTTGTGTTAATTTTTCCCTAATCGCTCTTATCATTTTCTTTATGTCCTCTTCAGAATATTCATAGTTATTTCTGTTACTACACTTAGAAAGACTATCGAGTGAGTCAAGAATATTCTGTGTTCTTCGCGCTGCTACTTTCTCAAAACGCTCTCTTCTAGTGGTTTTACTCATGCTGAATACTATATTTATACAAATATAGGGAAAATAAATATATATGTAATGTTTTAATGTTAAATATAGATTGTTTAGCATCAGCGAAATACATGCAAACAATATTATTGGTAGTTACTGGACGTATGATTTGCACAGGGAAACAGACTTTTCTGTAGTTTGTAAACCTTGGCATCTGCCACAGTTCTGATTTTGATAATATCTTGTTCGGTTTTTGTGCAGTAGAAAAAGAAAAGCCTTTAAGTCGCTGACTTAAAGGCTTTTGCTTTTGTAAAGTGTGGGCCCACCAGGGCTCGAACCTGGGACCCCCTGATTATGAGTCAGGTGCTCTAACCAGCTGAGCTATAGGCCCTGCCTAAATGGCAAAGGACTGCAAATGTATTGTTGCCAAGGCGAAAAACAAAGCATTTCTTAAAAATTTTACCATCTTTACATGCAGTAAAAACGGTAGCAGAATGGAATTATTGAATGGCATCAAAAACATTATTTTCGACCTTGGAGGTGTTATCATCAACATTGACCCTGACCGTACACTTGAAGCCTTTAAACAGTTGGATTACCCCAACTTTGAAATGATCCGCGAGCAGTTGAGGCGCGAAGGGTTGTACCGCATGATTGAACATGGAGAGATCACCCCTGAGCAGTTTATCAATCGCATGAAAATGCTGGGCAATAATTTAACAGATAATGACATCATCAATGCATGGAACGTCATGTTAATCGATATTCCCGCACCTCGCATTGAATTGCTCAAAACGTTAAATAAAAAGTATCGCCTGTTTCTGCTCAGCAACACCAATGCCATACACATGGAACAAATCAATGCACAATTAAAGGAAGTGCACGGATTAGATACACTAACTCCATTGTTCGAAAAAGAGTTTTACTCATATCAATTGCAATTGAGCAAACCTGACCCTAAAATATTTCAATACGTACTACGGTCGCAGAAGCTTGTCCCGTCTGAAACATTATTTATTGATGATACTGCCATGCACATCACCACAGCCATCAAGGCGGGAATTCAGGTAAAACATCTACAGAAATACGAAACCATAGACGAGTTATTTGCACCTCATGAAGATTAATGGGCTTCATCAACACACCATTTGGGTAGATAACCTGCATTCGCAACAGGTCAATACATTTGATCAGCGTTATCTGCCACATCAATGTAACATCTATACTATCCAAAGCAGCCTAGACGCTATTAATGCCATTAGCAATATGGTAGTAAGAGGAGCCCCACTTATTGGTGTAACCGCAGCATATGGTATGTGGCTGGCCGCAATTGAGGCTTCGAAGCATAAAAACTTTGAAGGCCATATTGCCACCGCTGCTGAACAGTTAAAAGCATCACGACCCACTGCTGTTAATTTGACTTGGGCCGTAGATCAATCACTCTCCATCATCAATGCTACCAAAGGCCTTACAGAAAAGGTTGATGCTGCATTAGCCCTTGCCGAACGATTGAAGCAAGACGATGTTGAAACCTGTTTTCAAATTGGCACTCATGCTTTGCCACTTATTGAAGCCATACATGCTAAAAACCCTAAAAAACCTGTCAACATACTCACACATTGTAATGCCGGTTGGCTGGCATGTATTGATTGGGGCACTGCTACCTCTCCTATATACCAGGCTCATGATCTGGGAATTCCTGTACACGTTTGGGTTGATGAAACACGACCGCGAAACCAGGGAGCTAACCTTACCGCATTTGAACTGGGGCAACAAGGCATTCCACATACACTTATTGCAGACAATACAGGCGGCCACTTAATGCAACACGGCATGGTAGACATGGTCATTGTAGGTACCGACCGCACTACTCGTCAAGGCGATGTTGCGAATAAAATTGGCACCTACCTCAAAGCACTGGCTGCAAACGATAATAACGTTCCCTTTTATGTAGCCCTTCCTTCTTCTACTATAGACTGGAAAATTAACGATGGACTGGAAGAGATTCCCATAGAAATGCGTGATGAAAATGAGGTGAGATTTATCCGTGGAAAAGGGAGTAACGAGGTGGTTGATGTCTTAATTTGTCCTGAAAGCACAACAGCAGCCAATTATGGCTTTGATGTAACCCCCGCCAGATTGGTGACCGGCCTAATTACGGAACGAGGCATTTGTGAAGCAAGCGAGCAAGGTCTTACGAGTCTATTTCCAGAACACGCTTAACATGAGCATCGATGAAGGCTACATCAAATTTGATATGCATTGGGAGGAATCTAACCCTACGCATCATTCCGAACTACTGAGGGAGCTTACATTCTGGCGTAACAAGATGCACGAGTATCAATTTATTGGACATGATACCATTCATAATGTAGGGTTTGGTAATATAAGTCATCGTATTCCAGACAGCCAACATTTTATCATCTCAGGAACACAAACCGGACACTTCAAAAACATACAATCAGAACATTTCACTACGGTTACTCAGTACAACATTGCTCGCAATTATTTGTTTTGTAAAGGGCCCATTAAAGCTTCTTCCGAATCGTTAACACATGCTGCTATTTATGATACCAACAAGTTCATTCAAGGCGTCATTCATATCCATTACGCACCGCTATGGAATAAATTAAAGGGCAAACTCCCTACCACCCGTGCTATAATACCTTATGGTACACCTGAAATGGCAAAAGAAATCCGTCGATTGTTCAAGGAAACGGAACTACTAAAAACAAGAGTTCTGGTAATGGCTGGGCATGAAGACGGCATTATTGCCTTTGGTGAGACATTACAAGAAGCCGCTACAGCAATTTTTGAGCGCTACTATGATCTATCCTGACACAATTCGATAAGTACCCCGTTGGTAGCTTTAGGGTGAAGAAAAGCAATCAGTTTATTGTCTGCTCCTACCTTTGGTGTTTCATGAATAAGTTGAAACCCTGCTTCTTTCAATCGCTCCAGCTCTGCATGAATATCATCTACATCAAAAGCAATGTGGTGAATTCCCTCTCCTTTCTTTTCAAGGAATTTGGCAATAGGGCTCTCGTCAGAAATTGCCTCAAGCAATTCAATTTTATTAGGTCCTGAGTTAAAAAAAGCTGTGGAAACACCCTCGCTTTCAACAGCCTCAATTTTATCGCATTTAACCCCTAACAACTGTTCAAATAAAGGGATAGATGTTTCAAAACTATTGACCGCAATACCAATGTGCTCAATCTTTTTCATAACATTAGGGTAAAAAAATAGTCCCGATATGCGGGACTATTTTAACTATTGTGGGTTAGTTATTACTTTTTAATGAACTTCTCCGTCTTATTGTCGTAGTTCAGATAATATACTCCTTTGGTAAGATTTTCTGCATTAATCTTATCTGCAAAACCCTTCTTCACAATGTTTCCATATGCATCGTAAATCTCGAACTTAGTTTCACCGGTAAACATGATTTCCTTGTTTACCTTTTGAGGAGTAAAAGTGATTTCCTCGACAGAAGCATTTCTGTACTTCTTAGCTGGAGAGTATCTTGGCTTTCCGCTATAATCAACCTGCTTCACTCTAAATTGGTTCTCACCAGAGTGTGGAGTAACTTTGAATTCATAGGAGTGTTCATCAGGAGTGCCTATGCCTGGCACCTCTCCAACCTTAATCCACTTGTTCCACCGGTACTGTTCAATTACATAAGGCAATTCACCAGTCTCTCCCTTAGTTTTCCACCTTAACGTGCCATCTTTATCAATAGACATTTCTATGATCTCAAACGTACTCTTAGGCTTTAATACTTCAGGGTTTAATACCTTAGGGTGGCAATCAGGCTTATGCTTGATCTTCACTTCAACAGGGTCACCTATCTTCAATTCAACATTGGCGAAATCAATTTCGAATGCGCTAGAGTTCCACTCGTCCGTAGAGACATCACCATTGATGGTTACCTCATATACGCAGAAACCAACACCCGATGATGCGAATGGGTTTTGCACATAAATGTTCTTTCCCTGGTAATTGCCTGTCAACACAATAGCGTCATGCTGTTGTGAAAACGCAACGGAAACGAAGGCGAAAACAATTGTTAAAATACTTGCTATCCTTTTCATTACAACACTTTACAGATGTAAAGACACACTCCTCATTTCTAGGTGGCAATATTAAAAGCAATTTTCATTATTTCAAAATTATAGCCCACTTTTTTACTAAATTTTTCTCTACGATTTTAGCTTTTATTTCGACAAAAAAACCTTATCAAGGGATAAATGGAAAATCATAGGATTTAATTTTGCAATTTTGGCAAAGAAACATTATTCTTGCATTTATTGTACGCGTGACATTTATAGACCTTATGAAAAAGATAATTTATAGCTTTCTGGCCGCTGTTGTTTTGCTTGCATCGTGTGAAGGAACCAAAGAGGACACCAGTACAGAAAGGGTGGCGAAGGGAGCCGTGGTGTATGGAGGTACATTTACAATGAGTGAAGCTGAAAAGTTTCAGTCACTCTTTCCACATACCATCATCGACTTGGGTTCAGCTAACATCGCCAAACAAATCTTCGAAGGGCTTGTGAAGTTTAGCCCTAAAGATATGTCGGTTATTCCCGCGCTTGCTGAGAATTGGGAAATAGATGCCAGTGGCACTGTGTACACATTTAAACTTCGGAAGGGTGCTAAATTTCATGATGACCCCTGCTTTGATGGAGGAGAGGGGCGTGAAATGAATGCCAATGATGTGAAATATTCTTTTGAAATGCTTTGTACTGCCAGCCCAGACAATGCCATGTTCACCAGCACATTCAAAGATCGTGTAAAAGGCGCTACTGCCTATTACAATGGAGAAGCCGAGAGTTTAGAAGGAGTAAAAGTAATTGATGACTACACTGTTGAAATCACATTGGAGCAGCCCTCATCATCGTTTCTTTACATTTTGGCCAACCCTGCCACGTCTGTTGTTGCGAAGGAAGCTGTAGACAAGTATGGCATCCAATGTACAATTGGCACAGGGCCATTTAAATACACTGAGGGTGGTGAAGTCGATAAAGAGTTGTTTTTAGTATACAACGAAGATTATTACAAGTTGGATTCTGCTGGCAATCAATTGCCATATCTTGACACTGTTCATTACCGATTTATCAATTCACAAAACACTCAGTTGGATGAGTTTCGCAACGGTGGTCTTGATGTAATTTTTGGCTTGCCATCGGAGAAAATAAATGAAGTGGTGCAAGAGCAAATTGCTGATTTTGCTAACGTTCCTCCAAAATTTATCCTTGGCCGATCGCCTGAAATGGTAACTCAGTTTTACGAATTCAACCTTACTCGTGAGGTATTTCAAGATGTAAGGGTACGACAAGCTTTCAGTTATGCCATTGATAAAGACAAAATCGTAAACGATATTTTGAACCGCGAGGCATTTGGCCCTGGCATTAACGGTTTATGCCCCCCTTCATTTCCAGGTTATGACGTAAGCAAGGTTAGTGGCTATAGCTATGACCCTGATAAGGCACGTGCTTTATTGGCTGATGCAGGTTACCCCAACGGAAGTAATTTCCCTTCTATTAAAGTGGAATTAAACAGTGGCGGAACCCGAAACACACGTGTTGCTTTTGAAATCCAAAAACAATTGTCGGATGTACTTAACATTAATGTGGATATTGAAGTAGTGCCTTTCGCACAAAAGCTGGAAGATGCTAAATATGCGAAAGCTGACATCTTCCGGTCAGCCTGGGTAGCTGATTACCCAAGTCCCGAAAGTTTTCTTTGGACTTGCTATGGAAGAGACGTGCCAGCATCTTTAGATGAGCCATCGCATCCCAACACCATGCGATATCAAAGTGCTGCATTCGACTCATTGTTTGAAAAAGGCATTGCTGCTCGTGATAAAGAAGAAAGCTACGGTTATTTTACGCAAGCAGAGCAAATCTTGATGCAAGATGCACCGCTGATTCCATTGTGGTACAGTGAAAACTACCGCTTATTGCAATCGTATGTGCGTAACTTCTACTCTAACCCCATGAATCTAATTGATCTTACAGATGTTTACATCAAAGAACGTGAAGGAAAAGTGCAGAGTCAAGGACACCAGTAAACATTTAACGAAATAAGTAAAAGCCCATCTTGAATCATCAAAATGGGCTTTTTTTTATCTTTAATCTGCAACGCTAAAACACATCACATGAAATACGCTATTATTCTCTTTACGACCTTGTTTTACGCGCAAGGATTTTCTCAAATAAAGGATGTTAAAGTAAAAACTGTAAGCACTACTATCAATACCGTAATTGTTTACCTGGATGGTGCAGAAGTAAATCGGGAGCAACAACTTACGCTTAGCGCTGGGCGCACACAAGTTATTTTTGAAGGGCTATCTCCCAACATAAATTCTAAGAGTGTACAAGTAACCGCTAGTGGAAACGTTAACATCTTAGCCGTATCAGATAAGATCAATTACCTTGCTCCAGAAAATGAAAACCCTCGCATTAAACAGCTTAAAGATTCTGTGGTGCTTTTAAACAATAAGGTTGTTGGCTTAAATGATGAAAAGAATGCCTATACCATTGAAAAAGAAATGTTGCTCAAGAATCAGTCGATTGGTGGCAACCAAAATGGCGTTCCTATAGCCGAGTTAAAGCAAGCAGCCGATTTTTATCGAACCCGCGTAAAAGAGATCAACCAAAAGATTTCTTCGCTCAATAAAAAGGTGACCTCACAAAGTTTAGAATTGCAGCGTGTAAATCAGCAACTCAATGAGTTAAACGCTAAAGAAAATCACAGCAAGGGAGAGGTTTCTGTGTTATTGCTTGCCCCATCTGGTGGCTCCACTACCATTTCACTTAAATACATTGTTGCTGGAGCAGGGTGGGCTCCCAGCTACGACCTTAGAGCTGAAGATGTAGGGCAACCTATAGAGCTAAAATATCGCGCTAAAGTGTTCAACAATACCAACATCGATTGGGACAACGTAAAAATTAAGCTCTCAACAGCTGACCCCACGCAAAGCGCTGCCAAACCTGCCATGAATGTTTGGAACCTTGACTACCAATCTAGCAGTGGCTTTTACAGGCAAAGTTACAATTGGAGCAACGATCAGGAAAAAGAAGGCCGAGTGCAAAGTACAGATGTTGGCAACTACTCATCCGATAGAAATACCATTAACCGAGGCGATATTGTATTTGAAGAAATTGAATTGCCAGAGCTGAGTGCAGAGTTTGAAATTGAAACTCCCTACTCTATTCCTTCAGATGCCAAACCCTACATTGTTGATGTAACGGAATATAACCTCAATGCCACCTACAGTCACTATTGTATTCCAAAAGTTGACAAAGATGCCTTCCTTCTGGCCCGCATTACCGGCTGGGAAGATTTGAACCTGGTAGAAGGCCCCGCCAATGTATATTATGCTGGCACATACATAGGACAATCGTATATCTATACCCGAAGTGTAAACGATACTCTTGACTTATCGCTTGGACGCGATAAGAAGGTACTGGTAACCCGCACCAAACAAAAAGATTTTTCAAGTACCAAATTCATTGGCAGCAACAAAAAAGAAACATTAGCTTATGAAATCATTGTGAAAAACAATCGAAAATCACCCATTCAAATCGAAGTAATTGATCAAGTTCCGGTTTCTAAAAATAGCGACATTACAGTAGATGTTATGGATATTTCAAATGCAGACCGAGACCTCACTACAGGGGAACTCAGTTGGAAATTCAATATCGCTTCTGGACAAAGTGAACAGATCAATCTTAGTTTCGCCATGAAATACCCGAAAGGGAGGAGCATCAACGCCAGTAAATCGAAAAAGCGTTATCGTGCCAAATTCTAGCACATCGTATTCATATGAGTAAAGGATTAAACTGGAAAACATGGCTGGGTGATTACCGGTTTTGGATTGTACTTTTTTTTATTGTCAGGTTATATGGCATTACAAATCCACCCTTAGAAGTTGCGCATAGCTGGCGACAAGCCACGGTTAATATGGCTGCGCGCAACTTTCTCGAAGTAGACAATAACATTCTCTATCCACGTATGGATATGGCTGGAGAACGTACCGGAATTACTGGTATGGAATTTCCACTACTCAACTACTTGATTTACCTTGCTTCTGCCATTTTTGGTTACGAGCATTGGTATGGTCGTCTTATTAATCTCATCTTATCCAGCATAGGAATTTTCTTCTTTGGTAAAACTATTACTCGTTACTTCAGTAAAACCATAGCTCTCAATGCTGTTCTTATTTTGCTCAGTTCGATTTGGTTTTCTTATGCACGTAAAAGCATGCCCGATACTTTCTCCATTTCCCTGGTGATGGTTGGGTTATACTATGGGTTGGAGTACCTATATCAAAAAGGGAACATTAAAAATCTACTGCTCTTCTTCATTTTTACGCTATTTGGTGTATTATCTAAAGTGCCTTCATTGTATGCCTGTGGTATCCTGGTACTTCCATTCTTTAGCAAGTCGGTCGCTACTCCTAAAAAAATTGGGATTACCGTAGCTATGTGCTTCACCCTCACTACTACTGGTTGGTGGTATTTTTATTGGGTACCCTATCTAAATGAAACTTATGGATATGTAGGTTTCTTTATGGGTAAAAGCATGTCGACTGGCATTGTAGAACTCTTCCAACACTTTGGGGAAGTGGCGCAACACTTTTACTTCGATGCCATTCACTTATCCGGATTCCTCTTATTTGTACTTGGGCTGAGTGTGGCCATTTATCGAAAGGAAAAAAAGCCGCTCCTTGTATTCATTGTACTTTTTCTACCATTTTTAGGCTTTATGGCCAAGTCTGGTGATTATTTTTCTCATCACATTTACTACATCATCCCTTTCGTACCTGCCATGGCATTGATTGCCGGATATGGGATAAGTACGATTTCTAACCGCTATATTGCCATTGGCGCCCTTGTTGTTACCACCATTGTTAGTGCCTCCAACTATCAACACGATTTCTTTCTAAAAGAAAAGCGCATGTACCTTCTTACCCTGGAGTCGTTGATGGATGAGCAAGTAGAAAAGGAAGCCCTCATCGCAGTAAATGGCGGACTAACCCCATTACACAACTACTTTACCCACCGTAAAGGATGGCAACTCACTCACCAACAGCTGGTGGACGGTAAAACGATACCGCGTATCAAGAACCTGGGATGCAATTACCTCATTATTGACAAACAACTGCTAGAATCTACTCTTTCATTTCCCGAATTGCAATTGCAGTTTGAAAACGATTACTTCCTAATCTATAAGTTTTAAGATTTCAACATTCCTGTCAGTATTTTAACAATTTGAGTAAAGTTCTGTTTTTACTCCCCCGTCTTTTTCCCTAACTTTGACGGTAAGATTAAAAACTATGTTCGCTATGCTAAATCGTTTTACCACACTACTTACCATCCTTTTAACCGTTTCACTCTCTACAACTGCTTTTGCACAAAACATTGGTGACACCATTGTAGTGCAAACATTAGATTTTAATGACATTACCAAGCGTAGAGGTTGGTACATTTTTCCATCTGACACGATGCAGTATGAGAAAATACTCATGTACTATACCCTTAAGTGCGACCCTCAAACCACACAAGACAATTTTGATTGTGGAGAATGGGATTACACGACTTTTACCAATACTTATTTACACAACAACACAGGCACTCCTTATTACACCATCGGTGGCTCTGCTCCCGACACAGTAGAATATGTAAGCAATCCCACTTACACCTACTACCAAAGCTACCAGTACAACATGGTGTACGACAATGTTATTAGCGAGAATGATTATGCTGTTGGTAGCGGTTCAACTCCCATGGATCACACTTTTCAAACATCGAATGCTACGGGTAAGGCCCAATATTTATTTCGTGCCAGTGAGTTAACTAGCGCAGGGATGTCTGCCGGTAATGTTGATAAGTTGCGCATGGATCTTAGTGCTCTGGGTACTGACTTAAACTATTTGCAAATCCGCATGAAGCATACTGCTTACAGCGATATTGACATTAACAACTATGAAACCAGTGGATTCACTAATGTATATGAATACAACACCACTTTTGGGAGCCTGGGACTTAACGACCTTAACTTCACCACCCCTTTTAACTGGGATGGTACTTCCAACATTGTGGTAGAGTTTTGCTACAATAATAATGGCCCTGGTACAGACAATACCGTAGTGGGTGACGCTACAGGCTTTAATTCCGCGGTTTACAGCCAGCAAGACGATGGTTACCTTGCCTTTAGAAGACCCGATTACGTAGATGTTCCTGCTTCAGCATTTGCCGCTATTGATAGCTTCATTACTGTTTCGTTTTGGTGCTATGGTGACCCTAATGCTATGCCATCAAACTCTTATGCTTTTGAAGGGAGAGATGCCAATGGCTACCGTGTTATTAATTCACACCTCCCCTGGAGCAACAGCAGGGTGTATTGGGATGCTGGAAACTCAGGCACTTCTGGATATGATCGGATTGACCAGGCCGCAAACTTTGCTGACTTTGCAGGGCAATGGAACCATTGGGCATTTACAAAAGATGTTTCTACTGGTGAAATGTTTATTTACCTGAATGGTGTGCTTTGGCACAGTGGCACTGGCAAAACCCGCACTATGGATGGCATTACCAGTTTTAAAATTGCCGGACAGGCCAGCTCTACCAACGGGCGTTACGATGGATACATCAATGATTTTAGAGTGTTTAACGCTACGCTTGATGCCACCACCATCCAAAACTGGATGTTTAAAGATGTTGATCCAAGTCACCCCTATTATAGCAACCTGGCGGCTTATTATAAGTTCGACGATATGAATGGTTTATTGGCTGGTGAAGAAGTAAGTAATCAAGAAGGCACTTTAATTGGTACTCCTGCCTGGGAATACATTGATGGGTGTGACCATTTCCGCAATATGACACAAGCCATGGAGCGCCCTAACATTGTTTTCGTTCAGGGCAACTATAACACACATTGGGATTCTACTTTAGTAACGGACTCTGTAATGAATCCACCAATCACTATTTTTGAATCGTTACCCACTATTGATATTAATAGTACTGGCATTACCATGACAGCAGTTGATACTGTTTACGCCTGGCTACCAGGGTATAGTTATACTTATGACAACATGGGTAATGTGTTGGATTCTATTTGGGTTGGCTACAGTAATCAATTGTTCAACTTTTACAGTAGCTCAACCTTTCAAATTCAAAACTATGTTACTCCTTATGGTATTGGACTTGATCTTGGTCCTGATGGTACGCGTTGGGTATACGATGTAACAGACTATGCTCCTGTGTTGCATGATACCATAGATTTCTCTGCGGGGAATCAGCAAGAATTGATCGATGTTAAATTCATGATGATTGTAGGCACGCCCCCAAGAGATGTCATCAGTGCTGAAACCATTTGGACAGGTGATTGGGGACATGCGGCTATTGCCGATGATGTGGTATTGCCTGCAGTAGATATCGACCTCGACCCTAATGCTTCGATGTATCGCATTAAAACACGAACCACAGGCCATGGCTTTGGTAGTGGAGAAAATTGCGCAGAATTTTGCCCTAAGCTACATCACCTTGAAATAAATGGGGTACAACAATTCCAATGGTTGAACTGGAAAGAGTGTGCTGATAATCCTGTATTCCCACAAGGAGGAACCTGGATTTACGATCGTGCAGGCTGGTGCCCCGGAACTTTTGGGGATACATATGATCACGAGTTAACGCCATTGGTAACACCTGGCACTACCGTATCGGTAGACTATGGCATGGAGGCGTACCCTGGTGGTGGTGGCGAAGGTAACTATCGTATTGCAGTACAGTTAATTTCTTATGGAGCACCTAACTTTGCTTTAGATGCTGCTATTACAGATATCGTTTCTCCTAACGATTGGGAAATCTATGGCAGAATGAATCCTATTTGTGCCAGCCCAAGGGTAAAGATTAAAAACACTGGATCAACTACTTTAACCAGCTTGGATATTACTTATATGGTAGATGGTGGTACTGCTGAAACCTATACCTGGAATGGAAGCCTTGACTTTTTGGAGGAAGAAGAAGTATCGTTACCCATTTCCGGTCAAACGTTTTGGGTAAATGGTGGCGGTGGTGCTCAAAATACTTTTATTGTTACGATAAGCAGTCCTAATGGTGGCGCCGATGAATATGCTTACAACAACACGTATACTACCACTTACGAAGTGCCCCCTGTATATTATGATGGCATTGTTGTTTGGGCTCTCCCCAATAGTGCTGCAGCTGAAAACTCGTGGAACCTTTACGACGACCAGAATAATGTCATCGCTTCCCGCTCGGCAGGAACTTATACCGCTTACGCACAACATAAAGACACGGTGCTTCTCAACCCAGGTTGTTACCGGTTAGAGTTTTTGGATTCGGATGATGATGGCATGTCGTTTTTTGCCAATAACGATGGCAACGGCTGGGTGCGCCTGCGAGACATGCAAGGTGCTTTTGTGAGCTTCAATCCTAATTTTGGAAGAAGCATCATTCATTCGTTTACTATTGGTTATACGTTAGAGGAAGAGGAATATGAAAATGCCACACAACTGAATATCTACCCTAATCCATCTAAAGGTGAGTTTAACCTTGTAATGGATGGTTATGCCGATCAAACGGTAAACATTCAGGTAGTTAATCTATTGGGTGAAGTGATGTACAGCAAGGACGTGAGTGGATTGAACAACAAAGACATGCGCGAAATCAACTTGAGCCATTTGGCAGACGGTATTTACTATGTTCGTGTGAGTAGTGGTGAATACTCTAATATCAAGCAAATTGTGAAGCAATAAAACCTAACCATTATAACATTGCCCCATTCTTTTTTAGGAATGGGGCTTTTTTTTGCGGCACACTGCTTATTAACACCCCATGGTGTAGATAAAACCTTCTTCCTGAAATTGATGTGTAAATGATGTTCGATACTACTATCAGAACATAAAAAAAACGTTATTCGAAAATCTCCAATAACGTTTTTAAGGGACTATGTTGCAATCATTAGGACGCCATTACAGCGGCTAATGTTTTCAACGATTTTAACATTTTATCGATGTGGTGTTGTTTAAACTCACCCATTTGATCGTCTTGAACACTATAGTATTTGCCTCCAACCTCAACAATCGAGAAAAAATGATAGTACTCTCGTTCTGCATCGTTCTTCAATGCTGACTTGTATACCAAACAATTTTCTTCATCAGTAATGATGGTGTTGTTGAAGGTAAAGTTCTCTGCGAGATCGCTCTTTAACAATGTTAAGGTTTCTTGCAGGTAGGCCATGTCATCTTCCATCAAAGAAAAATGAAAGTTCTCTCCCACTTTGATGTCTAAAGCACCGGTAGCATCATTTAAAGAAACCACAGGCGTACCTTTTGCTTCATCTTCATTTGGAACCATCACTTTTAGGTCGTATCCATGCTCTGTGAGCATCAATTCGATCATGCCTTTAGTATCTACCACTTCTACATTAGTAGAATCGGTTTCGTTAGTGCTATCGGCTTCAGAATTTCCTCCGCAACTAACAAGGGCAATTGTTGCGATTACCGCAAAAGGAAGCAATAATTTCTTCATGACGGGTTTTGGTTTAAGGTAGTGACAAATATAGAACATCCATGTGTTACTAACAAAAATTATGTAGCAAGCGCCAAATGGCTGTTTTAATCTATATACTGCCTCATACAGGAAGGTCACCCAATTGGCTATCACTATTTTCCTACTTGCACCCGAATGCCTTCCGAATGCGAGGTAAATTCTGGGGCATACATGCATTGTATGGTGGTCACTCCATTGGAGAAATTCCCTTTGTGGGAAACCCTTAAATCATATTCGAATACATAGGTACCTTTCGCCATGTAATCCATAAAAAAGTTGGTGGCCGCATCTCTGGTTGATTGATAGTATCCCAACCCATCTTGATAGCGGTAGCTGGAAATAACATTAGTAGGCTCAAACCCGGCAGCGCGCATGTCTTTCATATGTACATACTCCATGGCTCGATCTACCCTTAACTCAATGCGTACTTTGATCTTATCTCCTGGCTTTAGGGTTGTTTTTTCAGTTACCGGAGTAATTACTGGGCCTGCGTTTGTTAACTGTTCTAAAAACAACTGTTTGTTCAACTTCAAAGGTGTTTCATGTGGTGTGATTTTATCTAACTGTTCAAAGTACTGCCAGTACAACGCTCCCCAGGCTACACCATCCGTTTTTTTCGTCACACTTACGCTACCCATGTCGGGCGTAATAGCGTTACCATTCCACGAGGTTTTAAAGTAACCTGTCCCAGCTTCAGTGGTTACGTAACGTTTGTTGCCTTCATCGCGTGCTTCTGCAGTGGTAGGTACAATTTGAATGGTTCCCACTTTTACCTCTACAATGTCGTCGTCTGACAACCAATCTGTTCCTTTTAGCAGCAATGCATAACATGCTTCGGCAGTTGCTTTAGTCGTTTTCCAGTCTTGTGTTTGCTTTTGCTTGAGCAGCCAAACTTTCATTTCTTCTACTGCTGCTTGATCATTAGCTACCTCATCAAACACTTCGATTAACAGTGCTTGTGTTTCTATGGGTGCCTGGTACCAATAGTAGCCTCCTACTGTAAGGTCTTTCCAGTACATTCCCATTTCGTCATTGGTTAATGCTCTTTCTTTTAATGATTTTACAATATCGTTGGCCAATGTTTTTTCATCCATACGGTGCATGCTTATGGCCATCATTCCTTCCATGTAGATGTTGTAGTCCAACCAGTACTTGCTCGTTTGTTCTTTATAGTAATCAACGGCCTCCTTTAATTGACCTCTTACAGGCAAATCCATAAAGTAACTGCGTGCATACAAATACTGAATTTGTGTGTTGGTGATGTGTTTGTTTTTGCGATAAGAATCGGGCCAGTGCTTTTTCACATACTGGTAATCCTCAATGATACGTTGATCAAGGTAGCGCACCCCGTTTTGTACCATCCCCCATACCTTACGGTCTTCGCGCACATTTTTTACTCCTAATCGATCGAGGTGCCCCATGCCTGTTACAATGTGTTGGGTAATGTATCTGCTTTCAGGCATCCCCGGGAACCATGGCCATCCTCCATTAGACACCTGAGCCTTTTGCAGTTTATCCATGGCTCGCGCCAACTCATTGCTCATCTTGTTGAGGTCGAATAACAGTGCTATTCTGTTTTTACGCTCTGCTTCATCTTGCGCATTCACTACCCATGGGGTTTCTTCGAGCAGCAATGCTTTCAACTCCTGGTTCTTTTCGAGGTTCGATAAGAAAGCTTCTTTGCTGTTTTGCTTCCAGCTATCGAATACTTTTTTGATTTTAGGGTTAGAGTTCATAATGTGCGTAGCCAAACTGTTTGCATAGTAGCGGGTAAAGGTTTGCTCTGCGCATTCGTAGGGGTATTCCATCATATAAGGCATTGCCTGAATGGCATACCATGCCGGGTTAGAAGTGTATTCTAACGTAAGCTTATGGTTTTTCAAGGTCTTGGATTTCCCTGAATTCATCAGTTTCTTGAGGGTAAATGTTTTGCTGCCCTTCCCTTTCATTGGTAAGGGTAGTGACTCTGTTACCAGCATCCTGTTGGTTAATACAGGCAATGCCATTTCTTCTCCATCGCTAAATTTTCCGGCTTTTGCCACCATACGATAGGTTACCGCTTGTATTCCTTCCGGAATTTCAATGTTCCAGTTTAGTGCGGTGCTTTGCCCTTGCTTCACAGAAAATGATTGCTGTGCATTGCTGAGTTTAAATTGCTGATCGAGCGGCTTCATGGTAATTGCATCGAACAAAAACAATTGTGCTGTACCTGTTTGGTCTTCCTCTGCCAGGTTCGACACCTTGGCCGAAAAGGTCATTTTATCACTTTCCCTAAAAAATCTTGGTGGATTCGGCATTACCATCAATTCCTTTTGCGTTACCACACTTTCGGTAATGGTGCCTATTTGCAAGTCTTTGGTATGTGCCATTCCTAAAAACTTCCACCGTGTTAATGCTTCCGGAATAGTGAACTTTATGATAACCTCACCCGCTTCATTGGTTTGCAACTGTGGGTAAAAAAATGCCGTTTCGTTTAAATTAGTACGTGCCTTCACCTTGCCCAGGTCTTTCCCTGATTGACCCGTTTCTCCTTTTTGCTGTTCAGTAACCAACCCCGATACTAATTTATCTGTTTCGCCTCCCCTTTCTCTTTCTCTTGAAGTAGTGTTATTGCTTATAGTAGCTGATGCACCATTTGCATCTGCTATAGTCATGGTATAAGCCCCATCAGGAGAAGGCGCATCTTCTTCAGCCATGGTTTCATCCATAGCCATGGGCATATTTCCTTCAGCCTCCCCAAAATCCCATTGGTATTCATAGCCTGAGTAGCGGGAATAGCGGTAACGATCAAAGTTAAACCAGTTGAGGTAATCGTATTCCCTTCCCTCGTATGAATGATAGCGGTTCCAGTTGTCTGCAAATAATTGAGCACTTCGATAGCTGAACCCGTGGTAAGCCGACCAGTTTCTTCTGGCATAATAGCTTTGATAAATGTTCAATCCAAAGTAATTGCTTCTGAATTCATCCAATGAGGCATCGTACATGGTTGCTAACATTTCTGCCGCTACTTTATCGCCATTTTTTGATTTGATTTTTACTTTCCACTCTTCTTCCTGTCCGGGCAGCAACTTATTTCTAAAGGTGGAAAATTCCATGTCAAGTTGCTTGTTGGTGCGTGGTACGTATACCACCTCTGTTTGTGTATAACAGCGGTTCTCTTTTACGAAAGTAAAGTGTATAGCAAAGTTGCCCCGGTGTTTTTCTTCAATGGGTACTGTAATTTTTCGCTGTTCATTGCTTAAGGTAAGCCACTGTTTGCTTACTATTTCTTCTTTGTGCTCGATTTCGCACAGTACTTTTACATTTTTTGCCCTTGAGCCAATGAGAAACTCTGCTTGTTCTCCTGGTTCTCCATGGTCTTTTAATCGCGCAAACCAGTGGAAGGTATTTTCAGGGCATTGCTTACTCTTCTCATTGAATACCGTAAAGTACTTTTCTTCAATCACTTCTACTCCAAAGCTATCCGTTGATGCAGCTTCTAATTTATAATAGCCTTGTTTCCACTTGGATAAATTATCCAAGTGTAGGTCATTGGTTTTTTTAGTGTCGAATGTTGTTTCCATTACTACAGTTTCCTCCTTCCATTGGAAAGAATTCAACTCATCGCTATAGATGTCTACAGGAAATGCCTTGCGGTACTCTTCTTTTGATAATAAGTGTAAATCGGGTTTTTGCCATTGACGTGACCGCAGCAACTCCGGATGTTCTTTCAACTTCACTATTTTAATGGTGCCTTTCGCATTCACTTTTTCCCCGTTAAGGTTGGTAGTGCTCACCTGAAATTTGTTTTCATCCAATACATTCAAGCGCCCAGGAACATTAACACTTAAATTCATGGCATTATATCCTACATATACCCATGTGTTGGCGCTATGTGTTTCTCCATTAATATCAGTTACATCTGCCGTTACTGTATAGTTATAGGTAGGACGAAACTTAGCATCCACACTGTTGTCGGCCAACGCTGTAAAATCTACCACAAACGCTCCGTTTTCATCCGTTGTTGTAGTGCCATTAGTGATTTCTATTTCGCTGGAATAAGGATAGTAGCCCCAGCGATAGTACACCCAATAAGGGAAGTTGGCATAACGCGTAACCCTGTAAGTAACATTCGCTCCATCAATGTTAGCACCTGCATAGGCCTTTGCTGTACCTTTTACAGTAACCTGTTGCCCCAGTTTGTAGCTGCCTTTTACCGGCAAAAACTCCACCTCAAACTTTGGTCGCTTGTACTCTTCCACAGAAAAGTACTTAGAGCCATGTTTATCGCTAATACGCATTTGTCCGTTTAATACTCCCATAGGAGCAGTAAACGACCCACTAACAGTACCAAACTCGTTGGTGGTTAGCTTAACGTCTTCCACTTTTTGTCCATTTACATCATACAACGTAACGGTTGTGGTGTAGTTGGCCTTTATTTTGTGCGATTCGCCTTTAGATTCGAGTACAATGCCTTTAAAGTAAATGGTTTGACCAGGTCGATATATGCCTCTATCGGTATAAAAATGAGTCACAATATGTGCTCTTGGCTCCTGGTTGTTTCGTCTATACTGGTAAAATTCACTGGCATTAAAATACCGGTCATCGTCTTTGGTAAACTCTACATACACATAACGAGAATCTCTGCCTCGTGTGGGCACCGTAAAGCCCCCATCCTGATTGGTGGTATAGCTTTCGGCTTTATTGACCTCGTATTTACGCGATACATAATTGTACTTGCGGTAATACAATTGGGCATTGACTCCTTTTAGTGGCATACCGGTGGTACGATGAAATACTGTGAAATCCAAGGTTTCATCTGCATTTTTCCTATTTACATAGCTGATGTTAGAGCTCCAAAAGGAAGCATAAGCTACTGCCTGTTCGTTTCCACTAAATTCTTTGTCGCTACCTGCCATAACCATGTAATGCCCATAATTTAATTCAGGCATCTTCAGTTCCACAGCATGCGACTGATAATCGCCTTCATCAGGGAGTTCTTGCAGCCATTCTTTTACAGGTTCTTTTTTGTTGAGCCATTGTATTAATTCCTTGCCGTACCTGTTGTTATTGCGACTAATGTGATACTGCGGATCCAACCGCACTACCTTAAAATAAACCCGCTTTACATTTTTGTAGGTAAACAGCGTGCGAAAAGGTTTCCCTGGAGTGCTCACCTCTTCTAAAGAGAAGTTCATGGCTTTTTCTTCAATAGAGCTCAATAGGTTCCTACACAAATCTGCACCATATGATTTTGGGTAATTGGTATTGGCTTCAACACATATTTTATGCGCTATTTTAAGTTCATCTTTAAATTCTTGTGATTGTGCTGGGTTGTAACGCATACCTCGTTGGTAATGGTATTGTGCCAATTGATGCATTACTTCAGTACTCGACACATGATCTTTACAAAATGTTTCCAGCCGTTTTAACGCATCGTAATATCGTTGCTCCTTGTTCTCAATCACAGCGTAAGTGTTTGCAAAACGCAATCGCTTCAACTCAATGTCTACCAATGCTGAGGGGTCTTTATCGTTGATGTGTAACCGTGTGAGGTCTTGCAATATTTTTACTGCGTAGTACTTGGTAGACATGCTATCGGGCGTGGTTACTTGCATTGCTATAAATGCATCAGCATCACCAAAGTACTTTTCGTCTTTTATTTCAAAACGGTAGGCTGGTTTGGTAAGGTCTACTTCGCTGTTTCGTAAAAAATCGAATGCACGATGCGCCAAAAAATCGTACAACGAAGAACGCAAGTAATCTGCATTGCCTTTAATTAAGATCGCATCAAAGGTTTTAATAGGTACTCGTTTCAGCTCATCTGCATTTTCTAACGAAGCCATGTAGTTTTTGATGACTTGATCAGCAATTTGCTCGAGACTCCATGTACGGATGTCGGTATTGTCGAAGTTAACCGTATGCGAACGTTGGCTAAATTTCCAATAATTGTTTTGATAGTAGCCCCAATATATTTCTGCATTTAACGAATGAATGACCTGCTTGAGTGGAAAGGGGGCGGTTTTTGCCAGGCTATCTAAATCATTGATGGCCAGTTCAAAATCTTCTTCTTGAATGTAGGAATTGAACTTTAGTTTGTGAATAACCGCTTTGGCCACCTGTTCATAATTGTGGTCAGACATGGCTTCGTTGTAAATATCGTCTATGACTTCCAATGCCGATTTTACAAGCCCTTTATTGTGCAGCGAATCTACTTTGCTCCATGCCTGCTCATAATCGCTTCCTTCGGGAAACACCAACAAAGGCGGGGGTGTATTGATGGAAGAAGTATTGTAAATAGCAATTGCTCCTGCTATGCTGGCCACAAACAGCAGGAGGAGGGTCAATAACTTTCGTCGTTTCATACCGATAAGTTAGTTATTTTATTGTTCGATTTAATTCCCTGTACACCTAAAGACTCAAAAGGTTTAAAAAGGTTGGAATTGTTAGCTGATTTTGTGTGTTGAGTAGCTAGCGAACAATTGTTGGGTCAGTACATCAAGTGTTTTTTCGAGGTGTTACGCCAACCTGCTTGCGATTGATAATCGACATAAAAGATCTTTAAATCTGCTTGCGATTCGTAGTCGACAAAGAATACTGTTTTATCGGCTTGTGATTCGTACTTCACTGTAAACCAGTTGCCATCGTTCCCTGATGCCTGCGATTCATAATTGACCATATACACTTTCAAGTCGCATTGCGACTCGTACTTTACAACATATACTTTTACATCTGCTTGCGATTGATATTTTACCGGGTAGATGGATTGTGCTTGTGTTGTAGTGGCCAGTAAGCATAACATGAACAAGCTAAAAAGTGCGTAGAATTGTTGCTTCATATATTGATTAAATGCGCCCCTTCCCGTCTTATTGGTTAAAGCGATCAAGGTGTCGGTTAATGTTTACCTCATCATCAATTTTCGTGCCCGAAACAAGAAAATCCATCATTTGGTTAGCAAAGTAGGGAGCTAGAATCACACCCTTTGTTCCCAATCCGTTAAATATGGCTAATGCAGGGTGTTTGGGGTGTAAACCCAGGTAGGGTCGACGGTCGCTTACGGTAGGGCGTACCCCAGCTTGCTGTTTCAATACTTCTACTGGTACATCTATTACTCCTCTTAACTTCTGTAGCAATTCTTCTTTTGCCGCTTCTGTAGGTTTGTTGCTAAGGTCTTTCCAGCTAAAGGTGGATCCAATTTTATATTCGTCATCTTCTAATGGGAGAATAAAAAACCCTTTGTTGATGACCTTGTTTAATTCAAGGTTAGGCATACGAACTTTGAGTACTTCTCCTTTGGCCAGGTTCCATGGCAGCCAGTTGAAATAGGGGTTTTTTGCCGCCTGAGCTCCTTCACAAAAAACAACCTTCTTTACTTTCATTCCTTTGTATATGGCACTATCTTCTTCCAACTCCAATGCATCAAATTCAAACGGTTCTTCTGCTAATTGCATTTGCTTGTTTAACTGTTCCCGGTATTTTTTCACCATCCTGCCAATGCGCACTCTTCCTGCTCCGGTTACCACACCATGTCCGTGCTCGTTGTACAGCCCATTGGTTTTCACCCCTTCATATTCTTTATCAGTAATGAAATGATTGAAGGATTCGGAAGCGCTTTTGGCCATCCAATTGTTTTGCTCTTCTATGCTAGAAAACAATCGCACAATTTCGTTAGAGGAAAGAATTTCTACCCCTAATTCTTGTTGGAATATTTGATAAAATTGTTCTGCAAAGGGGATGAGCGCATCTGCTTTCCACGTTTTTCCTAACCTTCTAAATACTACTGGATTATAAAGGCCTGCGGCAATTTTAGATGCTGCTTGCTTGTGTGCATTATCTACCACCATTACCCGTTTCCCTGCTTTTGTTAACAGGTACGCAAGCACCGTTCCTGCCAATCCTTGCCCAACAATTAAAAAGTCTTTCTCCATGTGCTAATAGGTTGCAATTGAAATAATTAATGTAGTGGCAAAAGTCATAATGAAGATCAGCATGTAAATGAGCGATACCAGCAAAAATTTCCACACTGTTCGGCCAACGCTTTCTCCATAAGCTTTCAGCATAGCGATGAACAAATAAATAGCCGCTACAGCTAATACAATGTATTTGTCGTAAAAATCGACCGTAAACAATGCTGCTAACCAATACACGCTGCTGAACAAAAATAAGAAGGAGTGAAAGTGGAAAGAAAACACCAGGTGATCGATGTAGTAATTGAATTTACGTCCGTAAAACCATTTGAGCACCCATCCAAAGAAGGGCATGAGTAGGAACATCATGAGCGAGAAACCTTTTTGCACACGATCGTCAATGCTATTGTCTTCTTGAATGCCTTTGATTTGTGCTTTGGCAATAAAAACCGCCAGTCCATTTTTGATGTCTAACGATTGAATGTAACCATCTACCCCCAGGCTATCAACTCCTTCAGATACCTCTTGAAAGGTAGTAGTAACAGCCGTTTGCGCTACATCTACCCGTTCAAAAGTGATGACTTGCTCTCCCCACTGTTCTGGGGTTAATGGCTCCGGTACCTGGTGCGGAAAGGAGGTGACAAAGAAATATACGATGCTGATGAACAAGTACATGCGCAACGGTGGAATGTATCTGGCCCTGCGCTCATTAATGAATTCAAGGGTTAAAAATCCAGGTTTAACGATTAGCGGAACAATGCTGCTCAACAGTTTGGAGTCGAACGTAAAGTAATCGCCTAAGAAGTCGTTGAAAATGTACTTTAACGATGCACGTTTACTGGTATTCTCCTGCCCGCAATTGGAGCAAAAGTTAGCTGCTCCTATTGTTTCCTTACAATTGGGGCATGTTTCTTTCTTCCTCCGATCCTTTGCCATACTAAACCATCGATAGCGTAATGAATACTGTAATTAACATGGCGAGGGTAATGGAAATTAGGTAGGTAATATTAAGCAACAAGTATTTGTAGATGGTGGCCAATGCTTTGCGTTGGTATACATTATGTAAGGCAATGTACAAGTACCCCAATACAACAACTACTAAGATAATACCTGGCAAATCGTAGATGTAGAGGCTAAACAGAATGAAGATGGTGCTGAATAAAAACACAAATGAATGGAAGTGAAAGGCAAAGATGAGGTGTTCGATGTAGTAGCGTTTATTTTTTCGGAACATCCATTTGAGCAGCAGCGCAAAAAAAGGCATGAGAAAAAACATCATAATAGAAATGTTTTTGCGCAACATTTGAGTCATGTTGGTTTGCCCCAACGATATTTTTATCATTTGCCCAATCAGGAATCGGTCGAACGACCCCTGCTCCAGGCCTATCGAATCGAGGGCCGCTTCAAACCCAATTTCGTCTACCAGTGCTATAATCTGCTCCATGCCTTCTCCTGTTACTTTTCCATCCTGATCTAGCGATAAGCTTAGATCGGAAGCCGTCGTGTCGGGCACTACTTCAGTAGTATCAACTTCAGTTGCCCCAACATCTGGCACCCCCGCACTTAACGAAAACATGTTTAAATCAGAAGAGTTGGTGCTACTGGTTTCCCGGCTGTCAAGCGACAATGCAAAAAAGTACACAATGCTAATGAAGATATACATCCTGATGGGCAGGATGTAATCGGTGCGTTTGCCTTCATTAAATTTGCGAGTAAGGTACCCTGGTTTAATTAACAACGGCACAATGCTGCGAAAGAACTTGGAATCGAAGGTAAAGTAATCGCGTGCAAAGTCGCCCAACAAAAATTTCAGCGGCACTTTTCTATCGTGGTTTTCCTGCCCACAATTAGAACAAAAGTTGACCGTTTCATTCAACTTTGTCCCACAATTAAGGCATTGGATTTTCTTGCGTCGTTGCTTACCCATGAGCGACCTGGTTCAATTACGAATATACAAATTAAGATGTAGTAACTTAGGAAGGGTTAAATAAGGGCTCAAAAAAAAGTTGCCTCGAATTCCAACCTTTTTAAAATTGATGAGTCTTTAGGGTAGTATTCACATTTTGGGAGACAACGTAGCACATATTCACAAGGACCTTGTTGAACGGTGTAAAGGTGGCGACACCAAGGCGCAGTTCGAGTTGTATCGTTTGTATTCAACAGCGATGTTCAACATCTGTACACGGATGATGAACACCACTTCTGATGCGGAGGATGTGTTGCAGGAATCGTTTATCAGTGCCTTTCGCAACTTGCATAAGTACGAGGAAAAATCTTCGTTTGGTGCCTGGTTAAAGCGCATTGTTGTTAACAAATGCATTACCCTATTGAACAAACAAAAGCAGCTTGATTTTGTAGCCCTCAACGGTATTCCCTCTGAAGCAGAGGAAGAACCAGAAGAAGGCAGTATCAGTCCGGAAATGGTGCACCATGCTATTAAAGCTCTCCCAACAGGGTGTCGAACTATTTTTACGCTATACAGCCTTGAGGGGTATAGCCACCAGGAGATTGCCTCGATTTTGAATGTAAGTGTCTCCACTTCAAAGTCGCAGCACAATCGCGCTAAAAAGTTGCTACGAGTTTCCCTACTCAAAAAGAAACATCATGAAATTCGATCTTAATCAATATATAGAAATACATCGTAATAGCATGGACCTCGACGTTCCGGGCGACCATGTTTGGGCCAATATTGAACAAACGTTACAGCCTGAAAAAAAACGACGTGTTGGTTTTTACCTAAAAATTGCTGCTGCCATTACCCTTTTGTTGGGCATTGGTTATGTGGTAAATATACTCTTAGGGCCCGGCCAATCGAACGAAAACCAACTGGCTGTAAATGCCATTCCCGACTCTTTGAGGGCCGACTCAACGGATGCCTATTCTTTTCAACACAACCTTAACCCCGCTACAATAGAAGAGCAAGAAACCAGCACGGAGCTCATTCATAATCCAGTTACTGAACCATCTGTAGCACAAAATCAGCAACCGCTTTCTCAAAAGGAGAATGCCAACTATAGGGTTGCAGATGGCACTATTATTAATGCCCCCGGGGGTACGCCACCCTATACCTATCATTGGGGGCCAGAAGGGGGTGAGTCGCCTGGCTCCGATAAAGACGGGAAGGTGTACTACCATAACAATGGCGAGTTGCAATTGGTAGAGGGCGGAACTTTTACCATGGGCAGAACAGAACAAGGGCTAAGTAATGGCACTTACACCGTGGTTATTGACGATGAGAAAAATAAAGATGGTTGGGGCTATGACCAACCCACACAAGGTGGATTTGAGCGGGTCAACACCGAAACGTATGCCCCTATTGTTGAAAACGATTTTATTACTGCCACTACTGAGCCGGTGTCTACCTTTTCTATTGATGTGGATGGTGCAGCATACAGCAATATGCGACGATTCATTAACGATGGTATGCTGCCCCCTCCTGATGCGGTAAAGATTGAAGAAATGATCAATTACTTCAATTACAATTATCCTCAACCCGAAGGGCCACATCCTTTTTCCATCACTACCGAATACGGGCAATGTCCCTGGAATGCCAAACACCAAATGGTGATGATTGGACTGCAGGGTGAAAAGGTGGAAGCGGAAGAGTTGCCTGCCAACAACCTGGTGTTTTTGCTCGATGTATCGGGCTCTATGGAAGACGCTGACAAGTTGCCATTGTTAAAGTCGGCCTTTAAACTATTGGTGAAAGAGTTGCGTGAAGAAGATCGGGTATCTATTGTGGTGTATGCCGGTGCTGCGGGTGTGGTGCTGCCTCCTACCTCGGGAGCCCATAAAGACAACATTTTGGATGCCTTGAACAACCTGAATGCAGGGGGCTCTACTGCTGGTGGAGAAGGCATTGAACTGGCCTATAAGATGGCGGAAAAGCATTTCATGAAAAAAGGCAACAACCGGGTGATTTTAGCTACCGATGGTGATTTTAATGTAGGGCTTTCGGACGATGATGGGTTGGTAAAGTTGATTGAAGAAAAGCGCAACAAAGGGGTGTTTTTATCGGTGTTGGGCTTTGGTACGGGCAATTACCAGGATGCCAAAATGGAAAAGATTGCCGACAATGGCAATGGTAACTTTTCGTACATCGATAATATTATGGAAGCAAAAAAAGTGTTGGTCACCGAGATGGGGGGCACCTTGTTAACCATTGCCAAAGATGTAAAGATTCAAATTGAGTTTAACCCTTCTAAAGTACAGGCCTACCGGTTGATTGGCTATGAAAACCGCCTATTGGCCAACCGCGACTTTAATGACGACACCAAAGATGCTGGAGAGCTTGGTGCAGGCCATACCGTTACGGCATTGTATGAGATTATTCCGGCAGGCACCAACGAAACGGTTGCTGAAGAGCCCTTGAAATATCAACGTACGGTATTGGACGACACCTACAACAATGAGATTTTAACGGTAAAGTTTCGCTACAAGAAACCAAATGGCCACAAAAGCAGGTTGATAAAAAAGAGCTTGCAAACCACTCAAATTCATCCGGTATCGAACAACTTTAAGTTTGCCACTTCGGTGGCTGAGTTTGGACTGTTGTTGCGCAACTCTAAGTACAAGGGCAATGCGGGTTTTCAGCAATTGCTCCAACGTGCTAAACATGCTAAAGGAAAAGATATAGAGGGTTATCGCAGCGAGTTTGTAAAGTTGGTAGAAACTGTTTCGCTGATGCAAAACGACTAAATGGTAATGGGCAATGTTATTGCATTAGGTGCTCCATTTCGGGGCACTTTTTTTACAGCAGCTGCTCCAGTCGTGCTACGTAATTTATTAGTGCGTGGTTGTGCAGTGGTGGTATGGGCGTATCCCATTTACCAATGTTGGCAATGTGCTGCATGAAGTCTTTCCACTGCTCGCGGTCTTCCTTTAATGCTGTATCAGAAGGGTTTTCCCACAAGGCACCTGTTTTAGATAGGTAGTAGCAAGTGCCTGCATGTGCGTACCCCCATTCTTTGGGAGGCAACTCCGTTACCATATCGGTGTAGTTGATTACTCGATATGTGGTAGCATTGAGCACCTCTGCAAAATCGCTATTGCCCACACGCGGGCTGCCAAAAGCATAGGTAACAGGAGCCTGATCCACCCATTTAGACGCAGCCAATTGTGCCAATGCTCCTCCCAGGCTATGCCCGGTAAAGTAAAGGCCTGTTGTTATGTATGGGGTAAGTTGTTGCGCTATGGTTTCAAAGTCTTTTTTAAACCCCTGGTGTACTTTTCCTCCTGCCAACCAGCTGGTAGGGAGTGTGTTGATGTTGGTGAGCCAGTCGCGCAATTCGTCGGTGCCTCTAAATACTATGGCAGTGGTTGATTGATGTGCTACGACCATGGCCTGTATGTGCTGCGTACAAATAAAGGCTTGTTCGTTCCAACCCACTTGTTGCAATACGTTGTTACGGGTGGGTGGTATTGCTTTGTTTCCTATTTCATCGGCTTCCTGCCGGTATACCAGCCTGCACAATTCCGCCATCCACCATGCATTAACGGGGGTATATGCTGTTGTGTTTTCCCAAATGGGCAGTGGGTGGCATTGGAAATATTGAGTTGCAGTGCCTGGCTTTAACAATGCCTCCCAGCTATGATTGGGCATTGTCATCGCTAAACACTTCCCTTCACATACATTTGGTCCATGTCGGGGTGGGTGCTTCCTCCCATTTGCTCTAATGTAACCGCAAAGGCTGTTACCCCTTCAATGTGTTTCATGGGGTGTATTTCGGGTTGATTAGGATTGAAGCTGAATACGCCCATGTCAACCGGTTCCCCATCTACAAAAGCCCATAGTTGGTATTGCATGTTTTCGGGTGGTTCGGGCAGCATTTCTACATTGAGATAGGTTTCCTTGGTTTCAGTGTTCCAATATACCAGTGCTTTAGAGCATTTATGGTGCGCTTCTCCACTCAGCATTACCGGCTTTACTTCCGGACTCAGCATTTTCTCCAGATCGCCCTTTACTTTTGCATAGTTATCGCGCATGAGCCCTAATTCTCCCAGCAATACATTTTGCTGGGTATTAAGGTCGGCCAGCTCTTGTTGCATGGCCTCCATGCGGTTGCTTTGCATCACGTTGTAGCCTATACTGAGCACAAAGGCCAATACCGCTGCTGCTGCAATCCATTTTGAGAACCCTCCCGGCTTTATGGCTTCAACTGTTGGTTGAATGGGTATGACCTTAGCAGTGTCTTCTTCTGCACCAATTTGCGCCAGCAGTTGTGTTTTTACCTTGTCGGAAGGAATTGCCTGATGTGCCATGGCATAATTTTCCATGGTCAATTCAATGGCTTCCAGTTCGGCCTTAATTTCGGGATGCTGTGCAGCATGCGCTTCTACCGCTGCTCTTTCTTCGGCAGTAAGCATTCCCAGTGCATAATCTTCTAAGACCCCTGATGCTATGTAGGCTTGTATATCCACTATTCCATCAAATTTCTTAATTCACGAATGGCTATTTTAATCCTTGTTTTTACCGTTCCCAAAGGTAATTCCAGCTTTTCAGCAGCTTCTTTATGGGTATAACCACCAAAGTACACCAAATCAATCACCTCCTTCAGGTCGGGCTTTAACGCACCTACTTTTTCCCGAAGGCCGATGAGATCGATGTTTATCTGAACAGCACTATTCTTTTCAGCATATACGGTGTTATCAATGCTTTGGACTTTTTCCGACTTTTTGTAGGCCTTGGAGCGCAATACATCAATGGCCGAATTACGAGCAATGTTTAACATCCATGTAAACAAACGTCCTTTGCTTCGGTCATAGTTATCGATGCTTTTCCATATTTTCACAAACACCTCTTGTAAGGTGTCTTCTGCCACCGCTTCGTTTTGTACTACCCGTAAAACAACACCATACAATGCTGCTGAATAATTATCGTACAAGAGCGCAATGGCTTTTTGATCTTTCTTCTTGAGTTGGGCAACCAACTCCTGTTCCTCTATTTTATGGGTGTTTTCCTGCACGTTGAGCAGCCTCTTTTTCGATGGGAGCAAGATACAAATTATACAAAATGGTTGCTTTTACTTTACTACAAAATAAATTGGTGAAGAATAAGTAGGTAAACGGCAATGTGTTTTTTAATTTAGCATTTCGTGTCTTTTGGGCACAGTATTTGGTTTCCCAAGACTAAAAATTAACTATGAAACCTTTTTACCTCATTGCATTTGGCTTAATGACCACCCTGCTTGTAGCTTGTGGCGGTGCTAAAGTGGTGAACAAAAGCAGCAAAAAGAAACCAGGTTGGACCGAATCGATTGCGCAAGGGTACATCATTGCGAAAGGAGCAGCCTACAGCCGCGACGAAGCACAATCGAGGGCATTGGTGAAAGTAAATGAAGAGATTGTAAACTCTATTGCTGTGCAAGTTGTTTCAACCTCCTCCATGTCGTCGAACGAAGAAACGGTGAACAACGTATCGTCGTTTATCGACGATTTTAGCTCCAACACTGAGGTTACTTCAGAATATTTCGAAGCCATTAAAGGCATTTCGGTGAATAAGGTAGAAGACTTTTATTGGGAAGAGGTAAAGCAAGATGGCTCAACAAAGTTTTACTATTACATGAAGTACCCGTTTTCACAAAGCGAATTGAATGCGTTGATCAGCGACTATGAGCGGGTGAGTGCCGAGCAACGTGCCGAGATTAAAAAAGTAACCGACCGTGAAGGGCCTTATGCTTCGGTTGAAGATATTTTTGCCGACATCAAGCAACTGGAATACTTGCAGGAGATTTCTACCAACCGCAATGCCGACCTGGCCAAAGAGCGCAAAGATTTGTTGGAAGACATGATTCTGGATATTAAGGTAACACGGGTATTGGATTCGCTAGGCGTGATTGAATATGCATTGAAGTTGTATGGCGAACACATTACCACCGAGCAAACGCCCATCATTAATTCCAACTGTAAAGTAAGTATTCGCAAAGTAAAAGAGTATCGCGATTACACCCAGGTGTTGTACGATGTACAACGGTGTACAGGTAGTAAGGGCAATTACATTTCAGTAGGGTATGACTTTGATGGTTTTGATGTAGAGCAATACTTCCCTATCTCCAATCAGCATAACCGATAGTATTACCGTTGGATTAATTGTTGCAATACCTTGCCAATGGTTTTGCTGCTTGCTGTTCCAACTTCAGCTTGTTGTGCAAATTCGTTCCAACGGCATACCACTTCTTTCACCTCTTCAATAATTTCATTGCCGTGTTTTATTGAAAAGTGTTGTGCCAGTTCCATCAATTCTTTGGTGCCAGGGTTGGCCCCATTGCCAGCGCAGGTAGTGCTATGCTCTCCTTGCGAAGAGGAAGAAAAGGTTAAATCGTAGGATGGTGCTACTTCCCATTGCCCGGAAGCATCCATGAGGAAGGCAAAGTTTTTGGAGTGATCATCGCGGTTGTGGGCAAACACATTAAATGCCGCTTGTCGCAAAATTTGTTCGAGCGCTTTTGCTGTTCCTATCAAGGCCTTTCCTTGTTGCATTAATGTGCCGTAATCCAATTGGCTGCGCTCGAAGTCGTCGTGTAGTAAGCCCGCTGCCGAGATCATGTGCCGTTTTTGGTTGCCTATACGGTCGAACCGTTTTGTTCCAAAATACTTTTTCCCCGATTTCCCTTTAAAAAGCTTTGATTCGCTCATCGTTAACCCTGCCGCCAACGCCATGTGGTAATATGCCAGTTCAATGTTAGCTACATCGTTGGCATCAATTGTAGCTGCAAACTTTATGATCCAGTGTTCATCACCCTCTTGCAATGTAGTGTTTCCGTAAGTTAGGGTGTCGGTTGCAGGATTGTAGCCGGCATGTATTTTTGGACGTGCCCCTCCGGGGCTACCTCCTTTTTGAAAAAGCTCATCCACCATAGCGCTGCTCTCTCCTTTTAATATGGCTTGCACATTGGTGTTGAGAAAATCCAGGTCTACCGCTTTCCCCACCAGGGGCTCTTCGGCCAACGATGGCTTGTAAACAAGAGCACCCAAACCACTGGCACCTACCCATGCTAATCGGTCTAATGCCCCCATTGTTTCTATCGCTATCCCTTGCTTTGCCAGGTGTTTCTTCATCACCAACTGCCCCCAGGCATCGGGCAGGCTATCGGCAAAAACACCAAACAACCCTTTAAAAGGAGTGGCCGGCCCTTGTTGTATCAGTCGATTGAATTTTAACCGAAATGGCGAAATGTTGCTGCCGTGCTCCAGGTAATCGTCGCTGTACTTAAACAGCACATCACGCCCGGTTCGCACCAGCTGCCCTACCAATATGGGTGTTTCCCATTGTAGATATACGTTGAGTTTATCTACCATTATACATCAAACAACTTTTGTTGATCTTCTAATTGATGGGGTTGCAATACTTTTTCGAATTCTTCCAAGCGCCCTAAAGCATCGGTAAGTTTCAACAACGATTCGAGCGCGATGACCCCGGTTGCTTCAAATTTTTTAACAGAGGCATACGCCACACCCGATAGTTCCGACAGCTTTTGCTGGGTGATTTTTTGCTCTTTGCGCATCGCCCTAAGGTTTTGTGCCATGAGCAACATCACTTCCCTTGGTGTATTGTGTAATCCGTATTTTCCCATAATTGCTACTATAGTAGCTAAATATACGTTTTTTTATAGAAAATGGTTACTATAATAGCTGTTTTAATTAACTATTCTTGCTGCAATGCTAAAACATGGCACCCAAACTACTCAACAGTATACAGTAAAGAAAAAAATGTCGATATTTAAGGGATGAAGCTGTTCGCCTTTTACCTTTCATTATTGCTGCTATTCCCTGGAGCTTTTACCACGAAAGCAGCAGTTCAAAGTCAGCCAAATGATACTCCCTCAGGCGATACCATTCGCACCCCACATCTGTATATTTTAGGCATTGCACAGGATGCTGGATACCCACAGGCGGGCTGCGAAAAACAATGCTGTACCCGTGCCTGGAACAACCCTGAGCAACAACGGTTGGTCACCAGCCTGGCCCTGGTAGCACCAAGCAAGCAACACTACATGTTGTTTGAAGCTACGCCCGACATTAAAACACAACTGCACCATTTAAATACCACCTACCCTGGCTATAAGATGATGGGCATCTTTTTAACGCATGGGCATATTGGTCATTATGCCGGTTTAATGCAATTGGGGCGCGAGGCCATGGGAGCGATGACGGTAAATGTATTTGCCATGCCAAGAATGGCCGACTTCCTGTTTAACAATGGGCCGTGGAGCAGCTTGATTCGGTTTCATCATATTCAGGTGCATGAAATGAAAGACAGCGCCAGGATTCATTTAAAGGATCATTACAAAATTTTTCCTTTTACCGTGCCCCATCGCGATGAGTATACCGAAACGGTAGGCTTTCAAATTAATGGCCCTAATCGCAAAGCGGTATTTATTCCAGACATTGATAAATGGGAAAAGTGGCAACACAATATTGTGGACGTGGTAAAAGCCAATGATGTGGTGTTGATTGACGGTACTTTTTTCCAAAACGGAGAGTTGCCTCACCGCGACATGAGCGAAATACCACATCCTTTTATGGAGGAAACCATGGCGCTGCTAAAAGAGTTGCCTGCCAAAGAAAAGGCCAAAGTATACTTCATTCATTTTAATCACACCAACCCGGTGCTTAACCCTGGCAGTGATGCCCGAAAACAAGTGTTGGATGCAGGGTTTCGGTTGGCGGAAGAGGGTATGGTGATTGAGTTGTAGCCTTGCTGATTTACTGGAAGTATGACCGCTTTTAACGCACCTCACTCCCCTGCAATACTCCATCACAACTGTTATTGTTTGCGGTTGCTTCATCGTTTTCCTAAATTAGAATTTGTCTGCTTCCTTTTCCATCCGCACTAAACATTGGCTATGAAATGCATTTTATGCGTCTGTTTGTTGTTGTTGTGCAGCACTAGCATGGGGCAAAACAATTCTATTATCGGCGATTGGTACATTGACGGCAAATTAAAAGATATCCTGAAACAAGATACTTTGATGTTGGCTCCCGATGGTGATGTGGCAGCAAGCCTGAGCCAGCCACCTTGTGCCGAATACTGCCAATTGTTTTTACTTGAAGAAGGCGTGCGCATTGAGCAGCACTATTACAACTGTGATAATGGGAACAAGCACCGTCGTAAAAACTATGTCATGAAGTTAACATACAACGGTGCTACCAGGGTATTGGGAGAAGGTACGCCTGATTTTCATTACAAGGCCATGGAAATGCATCCCAATAAAAACCTTCCTCGTCGGTTACTATTGGTGAAGCAACATCATTGAGCAATAGCAGCCATCCATTTTCGCAACGCCACCATTTGCCATAGTGCAAACCCTGCCACTGCGGCAGCAACCACTGCAATCATCACATTCCCCTCCATTGAAATTTCCCATGGGCGCCACAGCAACAACAACACACTTCCAACTACCCACGCCCAATCTTGTACAATAATGAACTTCACTTTTTTAATGGAAAGGGTAGAAGAAAAAGCGGCATGTAATATAGAAGCCACAAACAACAGCAGTCCCACACCGATGTATAGCAACACCATGTTGTTGTTAATATTCATGAGTTGGGCAATAGACCCTTTAGCCAAAATAAGTGTGATGCCACTCAATAAGCTAAATGCCGCATTCGCTTTAAGCGCATTGCGAAGGTGGTTACCAGGAGTTTTCATGCGCTTTGTTTTTGAGTGAATGCTTGTTCTACTGCTTGTTTCAATGCCTTATTCATTGCTTCAAAGCCATTGCGAGTGTTTGTTTCCATCATTTTAAAAAGCATGCCCGACAGCACTCCACTAAAATGCTCGCCATGGATGAGTTGAGTTTGGTCAAAATCCAGTGCTTCCAATTGAAAGAAATGTTCCCCATCAAACAGGCCTTTAACAAAAAGATGCCCTTTCCACCTAAATTCTCGTTGAGGGCGATTGCATACCACTACAGGCTTGAAGGTCATGGGCTTACCTTCGGGGGGGTGGATCTGTACAGACAGGGTACTTCCTGGCTCAGCATTGCCCGCAATGTTTTTAATAAAGGGGTTCCATTTCGGGTAGTTTGCATGATCCATCAATACCTCCCACACTTGCTCTACAGGAGCATTGATTATAATATTGGTGCTAATACTTTTCATCATCATTTGTTTTTGTTTGGTACAAATTTCCTGCAATTGTGTGGGTTGGCATTTGCACCACACGCCATTGAATAGACATTTCATGCCAATTGCTAAATTGCTTACCTTTAAGCATGCATTTTAATGGTCGTTTTGTACTCAATCTTGCACTGTTGGCTTCCCGGCAGGGAGCCGATATGGGGAAGCTTATTGCATTAAGTGGCAAATCGTACGAGGAACTGTGCGAGGAAAGCTGCACGTTGGAGTCGGAAGCTTACAACGCAGTAGTAGAACAAGCTGTAGCAGCTACTGGCGATGCCTTTTTTGGGCTACATGCTGGTGAGCATTTGAACCTGGCTGCCGCAGGGTTGATTGTACAAATTGCCCATACCAGTGAAACGGTAAAGCAGGCATTGGAATACTGCTGTGCGTTTGCCAACCTTGGGTGTAGTGCATTGCCTACCGCACTGGTAGAAGAAAAAGAACATTACAAGCTCACCTTACAACCTAATGCTTTGTGGTTGCAACAATCGCCTATTAGTGTGCAACACACCATTGATGGTTACCTTGCTTTTACCATCCGTGAATTTCAATCGTTGACCCGAAACAAGCATTACCCCAAAGCCATTTGGCTCACCACCCAACGACCGGCCGATACTAGCGAGTTGGAGCGAGTGCTGGGCTGCCCCATACACTTTGAACAGCAGGAAACTGCTGTATTGTTTCATAAAGACCAGGTCAATCAGCCGGTGGTTACCAGCGACTATGCCTTGTTGCAAGTGCTGGTTACTCATGCCCAACAAAAGCTGGAACAACTCGGTGCTTCGCAAGGGTTTTACGAAATGGTAAAACATTCGGTCGTCAATTTGGTCAAGCCCGAATTCCCTACCATCGAGCAAGTGGCTGGTCACCTCAACATGAGTGTGCGTACGTTTCAGCGTAAACTCAAAGAGGAAGGGAAATCGTACAAGGCATTGATTGATGAGTTGCGAAAAGATTTTGCTTTGGGCTACTTAAAGCAACCCGATTTAAGCATCAACGAAATTGCTTACCTGCTAAGCTATGCCGATGCCAGTGCATTTATTCGATCGTTTAAACGATGGACCGGAACCACCCCTACAGCGTATCGAGCAGGGTAGCTTTTTTAAGGTTTTATGGGTATTTTGCTGTACTTAATTTATCATTATGGGCATTAAAGGCGACAAATCAACACCAGAAGGGCAGCTATCAGCCGAATTATTGATTGAACGGCTCACCCCGATTGGAGGCATTACTGCTAAAAAGATGTTTGGTGGACACGGCATCTTTCATGAAGGAAAAATGTTTTGCATTGTAGATTCGAAAGGGCAAAGCTTTTTACGAATGAACGATACTACCCGTAGCGAATATGAAGCCGCAGGGGCACACCAGCACAGTCGCATGCCTTACTTTTCTATTCCCGAATCGGTACAACACCACCCCGAAACACTGATTGAATGGGCCAAAAAGGCCATTGCCATTTCGAAGTAGCATGACGATTAAAACTTTGCAACACACCCCTTTTGCTACCATTGTGGCCTGTTTTCTTGAGGCATTTAAAAATTACTTTGTTCCCATGCCTACCGACATTGACTATTACCGCCACCGATGGGCTGCAGCCAAGGTGCAGTTCGACCAATCGTATGGCATGTTTAACAACGATGAGTTGGTAGGGTTTATCCTTCATGGCATTGACCGACGGCATGGCCATCATATTGCGTTCAACGCTGGCACTGGTGTGCTTCCTCAATTTCGTGGTTTGCGTATGGTGCAAGCCCTTTACGACACGGCATTGCCTCAGCTAAAGGTGCGCGGCATTACGCAATGTAGGTTGGAGGTAATTCAAGAAAATGCCGCTGCCTTAACAGCTTATCAGCGGGTAGGGTTTGCCATTTGTAAGCACTACCGGTGCTATGAGGGTGCCCCTGGCAGTTCTGCCCAAAAAGTAGAACTAATTCGCGTTCCATTTTCTGACATCGATTGGGGAGCACTTCCCCATCAGGAGTTGTATTCGTGGGACAACCACCGCAACTCCATACGCCCTGCCAACTTTCATTATTACTACGTATTGAATGATGGTGTTCCTTGTGCTTATTTTGCCATCAATGCCCCGGGCAGCTACGTAGCACAATTTGATGTGTTGGATGAAAACGCAACCAGTTGGGACAATCTGTTTGGTGCTATTGGGCAGTTGAGTCAACACATTAAAATCAACAATGTAGACGAGCAGCTTACCGATAAAATTCAACAACTCCACTCCCGCGGCTTTGTCAATACGGTGAATCAATATGAAATGGAGCTCACCCTTCGCCCGTAATATGTTATTGTTAGATTTAGACGACACCTTATTTGAAACAGCCACTATTGATGCTCGGGTGTTTGATCCTGCCAAAAAGATCATTGAAGATTATGCGCTGCCTCTTTTTGGGGCAGAGAAGTTTGCGCAAATGGTTACTCAACTAAAGCAGTTGCCGTTTGATGTAGTAGCAAAACATTATCAATTTCCTACCACGCTAAGCGAGCAGTTTTACCACACCATTGAATCGATTTCTTATGCTTTTAACATTGCTCCTTTTCCCGACTACCCTGCCTTGCAACAATTGCCACATCCAAAAATACTGGTCACCACCGGCTTTCCAAAGGTGCAACAAGCTAAGATAGATGCCCTTCAAATTGCTTCCGATTTTGAGGCCATTTACATCGATAATCCATTTGATCCGCAACGAAAATTTAAGCGCGGTATTTTTAGCGCCATCCTCTCCTCCTACCATTTAGCACCACAGCAAGTTTGGGCCATTGGCGACAACCCTGCATCTGAATTGCAAGCAGCCAGGGCATTGGGCATCAACACCATTCAACGAAAAACCAGCCATCACCTGCCCTGGGATGAGGCCGACGGTTTCATTCATTCCTTCGAGGAACTGGCGGCTCTACTCCCGCTCGCGTAATAGTGTTGTAGGCCATAAAGAACCTAAGTGTCTCGTCATTGTGATGAGCAAAAACATTCTTTACTGCTAAGGTTAATGTTCGTTTTGGAAAGTTGAACCGTTCACCCAGCCCTGGATATTGCCCTATTACTTTTAGCCTTATTGGCTTACATCTATAGTGCTTCTTACCATTAAAACCGGTACAATGGTCAACATAAACAGGTTGAACGTTGCACTGTTAGGGGTTAACGGTTTAGGGGGTATAGGTTGACGGTTGAAGGGGGTATACCTCAAGTGGTGCTCTCCCCCCTGGCGCTCAAACAACATCCCCCTGGCGCTCAAACAGCAGCATTATGACGTTCGAACAGTACCCCCATGGTTAATCAATATCTACCCCTTGAACTTTCAAAGAGGAACTGTTGGCGCTTGCACATCATGCTGTGCTCCATTCAAGGGGTAGAGGTTGAAATTTGATGCTCTTTATGTTGGCTTGTCAACCCCTGGTGGTATACAGTTGAGGCAGCAGAGGTTAGTGGTTAAAGGGTAGGTGATTGCTTTCAACATGGTATACTTGAAACTTCAAGGGGTAAGGGTTGAAATTAGCAGGTAAAGGTGTTGGCCGTTCAGGGGTTGTAGGTTGACCCCTCAACAGGTGTTGGTACAACCTTGCACCTGTTTTGAATAAACTGTACCTTACTCTTCCATTTAACACGATCGTATAAATCCCTTATGGAGCAAGAAAAACCAGCCGTGAACGGAACATACTTGTTAGAAAAATTTCCAGGCAAAGGCGGGTGGACCTATGCTGCCATTCCAGAGATTAAGCCCAACAAAAATGCCCCATTCGGTTGGGTAAAAGTACGTGGCCGCATCGACAGTGTTGAATTGAAGCAATACAAGCTCATGCCCATGGGCAATGGGCAGTTGTTTTTACCCGTAAAAGCTGCCATTCGCAAAAAGATAGGCAAGCAAGCGGGCGATTTTGTAGAAGTAGTGCTGTATCCCGACCACTCGGCACTGGAAATTCCTGAAGAAATTTTAAGTTGCTTTGAGCACGAACCTCCAGCAGTGTATGAAACATTTAAAGCGTTTACCGAAGGCGAGCGAAAGGCTTATTTGGATTGGATTTATGCCGCTAAACAAGAAGAGACCAAAGCGCAACGCATACTTACCATGATGAACCGGTTGGCACGTCAACAAAGGTGGCACGACAAAACCGAATAACCTGTTAATCGAAAAAGGTGGATTTTAATGCTGTTTTGAAATCGATGGCTGTTACCTTGAGGTTGGTAATGGTTCCGAATACCTCCTTATAAAATTGTGTTTTAAAGTTGTGGATCATGCCACTCCACCGCTGGGTAGCATCAATTACATGCATGGTGCCTTTATCGAGAAATACTTCTGCCAAATCAATTTTCTTGGACCCCACTTTTCCCAGGGCAAAACCATCGCCTGGAGTGGCTTTTCCCCAGTAGAATTTTTTCCAGGCTTTTCTTACTGTTTTGTCGGGATGGGTTTCCATGGCCTTTGCCAGTTTTTTAAGGTGGGCATTGCTTTCAATAAATTCGTGGGCGCTTTTCCCCAATGGTGCGCGATCTATAATTCTTGATGGGGCATGCTTCGCAATTTGATCGATCGACCCTTTGAGTGTTTTTCCACGTTGCAGTGGAAAACGCACTCCTCGTTTGGCCACACCACTTGTTGCCCAGTGCCTTTTAAACCGGCCATCGATTAATGTTTCGAGGTAACTGCCCCTGGTTTTTACCAGCTCAGTAATTTGTTTGTCGCTCATGTCTTTCAGCTTGGGATGTTTGCTGCGCAAATGAGCAAAATCGTCTACATCCAGCTTCACATCGTTGCCTATCGAAGTTCTTGGCGTTGGGGGCTTACGCGATGCGGCACTCGCTTTTTTAGGTTTTTGGATCGCCTCAGTAAAGGCATCACTCATGGTTGTTTTTTCAGCAGAGGTAAGTGCTCGTTTCAGCTTCAATCGGTGTTTCACTGCTTTGGCAAAGTCATCGACCTTGTCTACCCCTGTTTTGCGCAGGGCACGTGCTAAATCTACCAACACTTGTTTGCCCGGCATTTTACCTCCCATGTTCAATGTCGCTCCTTCGGCCACAAAGTTTTCCCAGGCTTTGCGTAACGAAATTTGAGCATCTACCGCCTGCCTTACTGCTGTGCCGGTGCCTTTAGGAATTTTTCCTGCCGCTACTTGCGCTCCTATTTCAAGGTGCAGCTTCTTCCCCAGTTTAATCACCATTTTATCGGCTGGGTCGGAAGAGATGAGCGCCCTGCCAAATTTCATTAAAGGATCTTTCAGTGGCTTTAATGCTTTGGCTGCCATGTGCAAGTCGAGTCCTGCTGCCGCTACAGCCAATACTACCCATGCCAACGATGGCGACTCACCAAGAAAACCTGCTTTATGTGCCGCCATGTTGCGCTGATACTCTTTCACTTCCATGGTGGCACCAGCAACACCTGCTCCTGCAGCAGCTACCCTGGCTGCCCCTCCAACAAACCCACCACCAGGCACCAACAACAATACCATTCCCAGCAATGCCAACATATCGGCAGGCATTTTTTTAATGCTTTTAATTTTTTCGGCATGTTTAAACATGTATTTCCCCTTATGGGTGCCTTTGTCAATGCCCAATATGTTGGCCGATCGTTCTACCAGCTTATCAAACGTAAACAGGTAGTCGGGATCATCTTTTAACGTTTCCCTCGTTTTCTTTACCGCAGCAATTCTATCGTCGAGGTGGGCAATCACCAACTTTTGGGCTTCTTCTTTAGAAGTGTTGGCATAGGTTAATCGCGCCAATGGAAAGTTGGCATCTCTTAAAAAAGGAAATGCGTTGTTCTTTTTCAGTGCTTCCAGCGATTTCTTCCGCGATGCTAATCGTGCTCCTTTTTCTTTTTCCAGTGCCTTTACTTTTCGCGGATTGCTGCGTCCTAATTGAAGCCCCGGTACAGGAGTGCTTTTGCGCAGTGCTGCATTAATCTGCCCCAACCTAAAATCGTCTTTACGGGCCGATTTCACATCGTTTAACCCCATCAACACATCAATCATTTTCTTCTTTTCAAACCCCTCTTTATAGTACTTCAAAATTTGCTCGTAATTGTCGAGCAGCTTGTTGGCATGCGACAGCGCATTGGACCGGAATTCGTTGGTGTATTTTTGCAATAGCTTGTACCAATCGCCCTGGGTTAACCCATGTTTGGTCAATGCTTTCCGTTTGCTTGCCCATAAGGCAAAGTATTTTTTTTGCGCTTTGGTTTCGCGCAAATCCGAATGCTTTAAATGTTCGGTAATTTTGTTTTCTATTTCAAATACATCATCGAGTTTGTAGAGCACTGCTTCTGCTTCTCTAAACTTTTTGGCTTCGGTGGTCGACTTCAGCTCTGCATCAGAAAGTGGGGTTGGTGCTCCTTTTTCGGATTTTTCTGTCGATGGCTTTTCCTTTTCAGGAGTCTTTTTCTTTTCGGGCAATGCAGGGGTATAGGTGCCTATTCCTCCTTTTTTGGTCACAATAGAGATGATGGAACCTCCTTTTACCACAATGCCCAAGCCAACATGCACGAAGCGCTCCAGGTTTTTACCATCCCACACCCCTACTTCCTTCATTTTTTTCTTGATGGTTTTGTAGCTAATGCCCGAAGCCATTTGCAACGACGACAGCGTGCCCCACTGCTTGCCTTTTACCCACCCTTTAGCAATGGTGTATTGGGTCATGCCACTGCCCAACTCGGTTTTGGTGGTGCCGCTGCTACCACTAAATTTCCCTGGCTTTGAGGGTGTTGGTGCGGTAACAGGGGTCGACATTTCTTTGTGTCTTTTTGCTACTTCTGCCGGACTGGGGCCGGGATAGGTTTCTCCCAGGATGTAGTGGCTGTTTACATAACCATACTGCGGCACTTCTTTCTTGCCAATTTTAATTTTTCCCAGCACAAATTCCCAGGGGTCTTTGGCCGTTTTCTCTTCGTATACTTTTACTTCACTGCCCGGAATAAGGTAAGCAGTAGGTTGAGCGCCCATGGCAATGCTTTTGTACAATGGTATTTTCTTTTCGTCTGGAGGAAGGTGCGCAATGCCTTTGTATTTCAGCTTCATTTTCGCCTGAATGGCTCCCGGCTTTTTCTGAATGGTACCTCCAGCATGTTTCAAGCCCACCACCTGTTGCCCAGCTGCGGCTTTTGCCCCTACCTCATCGGCTTCCTTTTCGAGCTGCTCATCGTTGTTAATGTCTTCGCCTTTGAGTTGTACTGTTGGTTGAACATTGGCGGTTTGCTGCTGCACCACATGGGTCAGTTCATGCCCTAGCAACTGCTGTCCTGCGGTAGTGTTGGGCTGGTATGCTCCCGGTGCAAAATGAATGCTATTTCCCTGCGTCAAGGCTTTTGCATGCAGGTGGGTGGCTTTGCTGGAATTGGTATGAATGTCGATTTCCGAAAAATCAGTTTGAAAGGCATGTTCCATTTTCGACTGCACCAATGGTGGCATCCCTCCCGAAGTTTCTTCTTTCAATCGAGGTGGGTCTTCTTCTTGCTGAATGAGTGGTGTTGGTAATGCCTCAGGCATCAATTGAATGGGGGGAGCTGCTGGTACCAGTGGCAATGCCCCTTCCTTATGCACCATTTTGCCTTCTGCTTCATGCCCAAATGGGGCATGCTCCTCCTGTTTTTTTTGCACGGGTTGATGGGCCATGTTGGCTTGCCTGGTAATTAGTGGTTGACACTAAGCAAGTTAAGAATAAAATTGGCCTTACCCTATTGCTACTGTATTTTTCAAAATAGCAAACAGGTACTATTACCGTGTTATTTTGCAGCTACCTCCAGTACTACCTCTACCTTTTCAGTACCCTGCACCAATTCCACTTTGTAGTTTCCGGGAAGCAGGTAATGGTTGCCATCGGCCGCTTTTTCTACCTGCTCTTCCTGCTCCTCTTTGGATTTGTTGAGGTCTTGTGCATAGGCTTCTACCTTGCTGGGATCAACAGTAAGTGCATACTCAAAATAGTTAAGTCCGGCTTCGCTTTCGTTGGTAAGGGTGTTGATGATGGTGCCCTCATTGGTTTTGATGTGGATGGTGGTGGTGCCTGCCTTTTTCGCAAAGAAAGCAATGTTGGCATTGGGCTGGTAGGCATCGTACCATTTTCCCCAACTTTCGCCCCAGCGCTTGCTGTGGGTAATTTTATCTAGTTCAAAGGCATGCAATGCTTTGCTCATCAACTTGTCGTTCAACTGCTGTAAATGATGCACGTTGGCAATGAATACCGAACGGCCATGCGTACCAACAATCAGGTCGTGGTCGCGTGGATGCACCACCAGGTCGTGCACTGGTGCTGCCGGTAATTTTGAGTCCATGGTCATAAACGACTGGCCTTTATCTAACGACACGTAAATGCCATGGTCGGTGCCAATGTACAAGATGTTTTCGTTCACTGGATCTTCTTTCACTACATTGATGGGCTCGTAAGGTAAACTGGTGCCAATGCGTTGCCAGTTGGTACCATAGTCGGTAGAAACGTAGAGGTAAGGGGTAAAGTCGTCCCAACGGTAACCGTTTAACGATGCATAAACCGTAGCCTCATCGTGTGCCGAAGCTACAATGCGACTCACCCACATGTCTTGCGGCAATTTATCGGAGAGCTTTTGCCAGGTGTTTCCTCCATCTTTAGAGCGATGAATGAGTCCATCATCACTTCCTACGTACAACAGTCCAAATTTTTTGGGCGACTCAGTAATGCTGGTGAGCGTTCCGTAGGCTACATCTCCTTTTCTACCTCCTTTGGTGAGGTCGTCTGAAAGGGTTTCCCAGTCGTCCCCCTGGTTCATGGAACGGTGAAACTTGTTGGAACCAAAGTACAGGATATCCTGGTTATGGCGCGACAAGTGGATGGGGGTTTGCCAGTTGAAACGCAATGGTCGCTCGCCCAATTCATGCGTAGGCTTGATATAGGTTTGCTCTCCACTTTTTTGGTTTACCCGAAAATAATGCCCAAACTGGTAGCCGGTATAAACGGTGTTGTTGTCGCGCGCATCAATTTCTACTTGCATGCCATCGCCACCTAATAGCCGTTTGTAAGGGTACTTGCCTTCATCGTGCCAGCCGCGGTTGTGCTCGTAATTGCTCGGGCCGGCCCACACGCCATTGTCTTGCAAGCCACCGTATACCCTATAGGGTTTTGCCATGTCTACATTCACGGTATAAAACTGCCCAACCGCAGGCGTGTTGGCTTTGAACCAGGTTTCACCATCGTCGTACGATATGTTTACCCCACCATCGTTGCCATTAATGAGGTGCCCTGGCTTTTTAGGGTTTACCCATAGTCCGTGGTGGTCTACGTGCACGTTTTCACCATTGATGGATTTGAATGTTTTTCCGCCATCGTCAGAACGCAAGATGGGCACCCCAACAATGTATACTTTATCGCGGTTGTGCGGTGCTACCCGAATTTGACCAAAGTAGTAGCCGTACGAATAAAACAAATCGTCGAGGGGTTCTTTATGGGTCTTTTTCCAGGTGGCTCCACCATCGTCAGAGCGGTATACTTCTGCTCCAATTACCGGGGTATCGAACAGCAATGAGTTCGCATCAATGGTATAGTCGACCAATGCCACTGGCAAAATCTTGCCTTTTTCCACCATCTTCTTTACCCCTTTGGCATTGTATTTTTCTGGAAAGGCATTTTCCTTCAGGTAGGTATTTATTTTACGGTCTTCCAACGCTAAAAAATCGGCTTTGCTCATGGTTTTCAGCTCCTCCTTAAATTTTTTGTCGCTGCTTTGTTGCCCCGCTTCTTTTTCGCGCCTAAACTGGTTGTCTACAATGGCGTATAAGCTGTTGGTTTTCCCCCACGACATGGTTAAACCAATACGGCCTACCCCATCACCAGTAGGAAACCCGCTACCGGCAGTAGTCAACAGCTGCCAGGTGTTTCCACCATCGGTGCTTTTATAAATGCCCGACCCTTCACCGGCCTCTACGAAGTTCCATGCCCGTCGTTCGCGATGCCACATGGCAGCATAAAGGGTATTGGGGTTATTGGTGTCTATTACGAGGTCGATGGCTCCGGTATTGTTATTCACAAAATGGGTTTGTTGCCATGTTTTACCTCCATCAGTGGTTTTGTAGATGCCCCGTTCTTTGTTGGGCGAATACAGATGCCCCAGCACTGCCACCCACAATGTGTTGGGATCGGTGGGGTGCATTACAATACGGCCTATATGATGCGATTCTTCCAACCCGGCATGTGTCCAGGTGTTGCCTCCATCAGTGCTTTTATACATGCCTACTCCCGAATACGATGAGCGACTGGAGTTGTTTTCACCCGTACCTATCCAAATGGTGTTGTTTTCCCAGTTCACTGCAATGTCGCCAATGGTCATCACCATTTCATGATCGAATACCGGGTTAAATGAAATGCCGTTGGTGGTGGTGTGCCACAAGCCTCCTGAAGCATAGGCCGCATAAAACTCGGTAGGGTCGTTGGGGTTAACTGCTAAATCTACTACACGGCCACTCATAATGGTAGGGCCGGTAGATTTAAATTCGAGGTTGCTTACCAACGATTGCTGCTGCATTTGCAGCCGTTGTTGATGGCTTTCCACTCTTTTTTTAGCAGGGGTATACGGGGGTTGTTTGGTTTTTTTCTGGGCAGCAACTCCAAGGGTCATCAAAACTGCCAGGGCAATAAGCAGGTTTTTCTTCATGGCATAAAGTTAGGAGATTTTGGGGAATGGGAGAAGGGGTGAGAGTGAGGGAGGTGCTAAGGGAATAAGGTTGCCTGGCGGAAAAGGATAAGGTGATATGGAGGGCGTGTTAGGCCCCGATAGCTATCAGGAAGCCTGTGCAGGGGTAAGATGAGTAGCTGAATGCTGATAATGAATGGCGTCATTACGAGAAGTTCTGCTTACAGCGGAACAACGAAGTAAGCTCTCGAGTCACCTTTAGGGTGGATGAAGGAACGTAGAGGGCGTTTCCATGGCCTTCTTTACTGCCCCTTGCAAAGCATTCCCAAACCAATGCATCGAATGCTCCAATCAATGCAAAGAATTGGCCATTCCAGGTCAGCTTTTAGGTCGCTTCAGTCGGTTTTTAAGTGATCAGGCAAAGATCGAGGTGAAGATCATGCTCCTATATCCTGTGCCATTTCTTTCGTTGGATTTATTTATAGTGCAATATCTCCAGATGGGAAGTAACCAGTCTGTGTGCATAAAAGGGGGCAGTACATCTATTGACTCAAGTAACGCATGCAGGTGCTGCTGTTTACTCTTCGCCTTCCCATTCGGTATTGGGGAGTACCGCTGCTATGATAAGTTTCTTCTTGAAAGTCCATGCCCAAATGGTATAGCCTTCACCGCTGGGGTAGCGCCACTCTTTTTCTTTGTAATTAGGGGCGCCAAATAACTCTTTTGCTACCTTGTCGCGCTCTGCTTCTGAGTTATAGATGAGGATAAATTCATACAACGGATTGTGAGCATCTGCATCAAAGTAATACCCTACATTTTCTAATGGCGCTTCGTGCTTTACAATCACTTCATAACGAAAAGCATCGGCATTAGCAGGAAGAAATTTCGCATCGGGGTGCACTGTTTTAAAGTCGGCCATCGACATGTTAAAAGGGGTATTGTGTACGGCTGTTGGCAGGTACTTGAGGTGGGGTTGTTTTTTGGTGGTGCTTTTGGTGCCTGAGCACGCTGTTAATAAGGCCAACGCTGCAACAAATAGATAATGACTGAGTTTCATATCAATAGAGGTTTCTGTAAAGATAAAAAAGCCAGTTGTAATATCGTCATCCTGGTCTGGAGTAATGAAAGTAAGGACGGTTAAAGTCACACCCGCCTCACACTTAGGCACCCCGGTAGCTATCAGGACAGTGTGACTAACACGCGGGTGCTGTAATCAATTTAACAACCTTACCTACTAATTAAAATCATACCTACAATACTGTCAGCCTGAGCCAGCTTGCCCTGAAGCATGAAGGGAAGGGTGGTTAAAGGGAAAATGTAGCAGCCAACGCTTCATACTTCGACGAGCTCAGCATGACTGACGCGTAAATTACTTCTAGGCTTTACATCAAAAACCGTATTATTACCTAAATTAAACTACAATGAGCCAAGATCATTTAATCCCCGATTTACTGGAATTTCCGAAACAAAGCTTTGCCAATCACCTTGATTTAGAAGACAATCATCGTATTGTTTTCTCAGCTATGTTTGGAATGGGAAAGACAACCTTCTTAAACCATTTCTTCGATGAAAAAACACAAGAAAGCCATTATGGCTACAAAAAATACAATGCTGTACATTTATTTCCAGTGAACTATTCTATTGCCACTAACGAAGACATCTTTAGCTATCTTAAATACGATATTTTCTATGAACTGGCTCTTAAACACGAAAACCAATTTCTTGAATACTCAATGTCTTATATTTCAACATTGGATGATTTTGTTAGAGATAATCTTGACAAGATTCTTGCGCCTTTACTACTATTAGTTCCTGGAGTGGGACGAACAGGGTTCCAACTCTTCAAACAACTTAATGAGTTAAAGGAAAAGTACCTTAAGTTTCATACCAATCAGCAGACTGATAAACTAGATGATGCTGTTAAATACATTGGCACTCATCAAGAAAGGGAAGGCTCCATTTATGAAAACAATTTTTACACAGAGTTAATACACGATGTAATAACCCGTTTAAAAGAGTCTGAAGAAACTACAAATAATCCGGTTGAAAATGTTTTGATTCTCGACGATTTAGATCGCATCGATCCGGAACACATTTTCAGGCTTTTCAATGTCTTCGCTGCTCATTTCGATAGTCCTCAAAAAAACAACCGATTAAACAAGTTTGGGTTTGATAAGGTAATCCTGGTATGTGACATCAATAACATTCAAAACATTTTTAAAAACAGGTACGGGACCAATGTAGATTTCAGCGGTTATATTGATAAGTTTTTTAGTCGCGAAGTGTTTGACTTTAGCAACAGGGAAACATTGGATCAGCTATTAAAAAAACTTATTCAGAGTTATAAGTATGTATGGAGCAACTCGCAAATAAGCTCAAACGAATTGTACGAAATTATTCCCAGTGAAGATGTTCGATTCATCCTAACGCAAATGATCTATAGTAATGCCATAACACTTAGAACCCTAATTAAGGGGCGGTTCAAAGAATTTCCTTTTGACTTTCGTTCCATTCGGTTTAACCAAGGTATCTCTGTTCCAAACACCAGAGCAAGACTCGTTCTTCAGCTTGAATTTTTGAAAAAACTATTCGGTAGTTTCGATAACCTAATAATTGCTTTAGAAAAATGCCAAGGGACAAGCCTTTCTTATCAGGGTAATAGCCATCGCCTAGGAGAAGTTATACAATTGCTCGATTTCACAAGAAATAAATTAGATATACTAAATAATGAAACATCTTATCATGTTGTTGTTGATGACTACGAGCTAACTTTTACTTATAACATCATTCAAGAAGTTTCAAAAGAGTCTCTCACTCCTTTAGTCAGCAAAGTATCTTATAACGAAGCAAAAACTGGAACAATTCCTTACTATAGTTTGCTAAATCAAGTAGCTCAATTGCTTCGAGAAAAAAAATACTTCACCTAAGGCCTCTTGCCAATGCCCGTTACCAATTGCACCAACACGCCCCAGGTAGCGTCATCGTTGCGCACATAGGTGTAGTATTGGTTCAAACGAATACGGGTGTGAGGCGATACCCGGTAAGTAAAGCTATTGCCTACAGTACCATTCAAAAAGTCGGTATCGGAGTTGGGATCGTTAATCATATTCAGTGTATGCGAAGCACTAATGATAAAGGTTCCCTTTATGAATACATCGATGTTACTATGAGCATTGAAGCTGATGAATTCGCCTTGTAGATCGGAAATGGTCTTCCCTACTGCTACCTGGTTCACTACTTTAAATGTTTCGTTGTGCTTGTGTACCCAATCTACCCCTCCACGCACAATGTGGTTGTTATCGCAGTCAATAAAAGTACTGGGAATGTAGCCTGCTACTCCTATTAATCCTACTTCGTTTTTCTTATAGGTAGGTTGCCCTACCCTACCGGTTAACAACCAGGTGCCTTCATAACTCAATTCATTAACGGCCACGGTGGGGTCGATGGCTTCAGGGTCTTTTTTGCTGCGCACCAAATCTTCACACACCAATAGCGGGGCACTCATTACCCCTCCCGATGTTACCGAAAGCTCTAAGTCGTGTTGTGGAGATACTGGCGTTTTTACAAATACCCCAACATCTTGCGCAAACCCCAAATCGGTTTTAATAATGTTCGACATAAAACTGGATACCGGATCAAGTTTGGGGTTGTGTCCGTATGGAATGGATTTGTTCCCTACCGTAATGGAAGTACGGTCCCATTTGGTGCCAAACTTCACCCAGGTATCGAGCAATTTAAAGTCTACATCTGCCTGGCCATAACCCAATGCCGTTACGGTTTTATCCAATACCAAAGAAGTACGCACTTTCCACGAAACGGGTCGAATAAAACGGGTGTACCCTTGCTGTAACCGGTTTTGATCTTTACTAAACAATTGAAAGGCCACCTGGTTTTGTGGCGAGCGGTTGGCAAAGTCAATGCGGTTGTGCAACCCATCGTGTACATAGCCACCATGCAAGTTAAACTGGGTATAAAAAAATACTGTTTGCTGTTTATTCAACTTCAGCGATTGTTGTGCCAGCACTGTTATGGGTAACAGGCCAATGCAACTAATGATAATGTGCTTCTTCCACCCCATACCTAGTAGTTATATAGTTGTCGTCTTATTCTTATTTTTTCTCGCAACTCGCGCGATAGTTTCACCCGCGCCATCCACATAGGGGTGATGCGCTCGTACGATAGCAAGTAGATCGATAGCTCGTCTTGCTCCAGTGTTTCATAAGTGAGGTATACCTTTTCTATCCCTTTGTACTGGTTGTTCACCCATTTTCCCGTTTTCTTATCGGTAAGCAACACATATGGTTTAATGTTATCAGGCAACAGTTCAGCATCATAAAAAATAGTGCTTTGTATCGGGTTGTAGCGTCGCGATTTGGGGTAGGTGTTGATGCCAAATAAGAGCCCCCATAACTTTTGTTCATTGATTTGTGCCAAATCCACATTGCCAATGGTAATATTGTATGGGCTCCACTTTCCGGTAAGGGATAGTTGCACATAGGCATCAGTGCCGGGCACATCAATGATGTCCATTTGTACCGAATCCATGTATTGCATCCAACTCCAATCAAATTCGCGCGGTGTATCGTTTTTATAATATCCTTCGTCTTTAAACTGCGACGTGCGAATGGGCTGCTCCAACACGGTTTTATAAGTAAGGCTGGTATCGCGATCCAGGAAAATACCAAACTGCCATTTGTAATGCTCTTCTATGTCTACCGGCTCAAGCTTGCGCCCCGATTGATGGCCTACTTCAAGCAAGGCAGTAGCCGCTTGTTTTTTAATGGGGTTACGCAATTGGCTAAAATCAATGTGCACCTGTTCCGACATGTTCGACAACGAATCGTAATTGAAGTCCATGTGGATGGTTTTATCCGGGTTTTTCATTTGCATCAAAGCGCTGTACAATGCTTTGTCTACATAAAACCAACTGTGCGATAAAATTTTGTTTTGGTTGAGGTTGGTGGTGTGTTTGCGTCGTTGACTATAGTCTCCATAATCTTCCGAAGTGAGGGCAAATTCCCACTTAGTAGCCGCCAGGCAGTTGTTCACTATTTGGCAGCGATAGGTACGATCGTTCAATTGTTTGGGCAAATCGTTGGCCGGTTTAAAGGAAAACTCGTTGTGCTCACGCCTAAAACTCACCCCAAAGCGGTTGTATTCTTCCAACAATAGTTCGGGGTATACCATGTCGCCAGGAGCATCGAGCTTTGGTATTAGGCGCAACAGGTCTACTGCTTTCACCTCTACCGTTGAGCCATGGCCATCCACAAATGTAAAGTCTACTACTACCTTTCCTTCAGGCATGGCATCGTGCAGTTGCATTTGTACGGTGGTAAATCGCATGGCACTGCTATCAATGCCATAATGCGTATCCTTTTCGCCTATGTCGTAAGCATAACCATAACCCGGACTTTGAGCAGTATAGGTAAGGGTATTGTTAGGGTGTGCAGCAAACAGTGCTTGAATTTCTTGCGGGGCCGGAGCAAGCTCTTCGTTACCGAGTTGATTCCAGCGGGTAGCATGGCATTGGCTCAATAAAAGCCATAGCAAAGCTAAGCCAATAGGTAGTGAAGTTCGGCGCATACAGTGTAGAGTTTGGCCTAAATTTACACATTCTCCCGAATTGAATATGTGATCAATGTCACTCAAGCCATAAAACACTAAAAACCAACATCGTAATTAGTAAAAAAAGTTTCCCTTGCTGTATGCCTTATCCACATTTGTTATTGCCCCACTTAAAAACACAAATTCACCCCATAGCCTTCCAACACTGTGGTATATTCAATTAATTTCTTAAATTAGCCGTCTTACAGGATAAATGTACGTTATGAAAACGAAGCAAATTGTTATTAGCACCTTCTTTTTAGCCGCCATGATTGTGGCTGTTTTACCCGGGTGTAGAAAAGAAGAAAACAAAAATTGTGATGCCGTTAAATTCGAGGTAAGCAGTAACCTTGTTGCCGCTGATTCCATTGAATTTACTATCGAAGGTAGCCCCGGCAGTGACGCTAAAGTGGAAACGGCTTACTCAGCAACTGTTTTGCCATTTGAAGAGTCAGTAAACTACTGCGGAAGTAACTACGCCTACACCTGTAAAGTATACTATTCTGATACTACTGGCATGAGCCTTTCATCTACTGCGGTAAACATTAAGTTAGAAGGTGAGTTAAGAGCTTCGGCCGATACCATCGTTCCTGAAGGCGGTTATTTTGTGATGTATGCCACTGGCGCCATCAACGAGCCTATTGTAGAATAAAAGAAAAATTATTTTTACGATATATAAAAGCTCCTCGCTTCAAGCGGGGAGTTTTTTTTATGCTTTGCATTACCAATCTGGAAAAGCGTTGTCGTTAATGATCTCAGGGCAATTGTTTTTCTTATTGTTCTTCCCCTTCACTTTGTAATAGGCATTGTTGGTTTTTCCAAAATAACCTTCTTCTTCATCCGTGCCCGATAACCGGTCGCCCAGCAACAACATTTTTACCCCCCGCACCAATACCTCTCCAGGCGCTTTAATGCTAATGTGTACTTCGTACTGATTGGCAGTGGTATCTTTTACATCATACCAATCAGAATGAAAGGCTTTAAACTGGTGTATCTTAAACCGTTCGATGTTGCGGTGAGGAATAAATACCGTTCCTTCAAAATTGTCTACATCGCTAATGGTATCGTTATTTACAAACAGCTCGAGGTTGTGAAAGGTACGGGGTGCTGCTCCGTTGATGATGATCTTGATGGCACTTCCATTTATGGTGCTGTTTTGCTGCTCCAACACCTCATCAAAAGGCCCTCCGGTTTTAAGATCGGGGTTCAGTACAATGGTATCGCCACGCTTTACCCAATCGCCTTTTGAAATGAGGTAGGTGTCAGACATGCGATACTCCCAGGTAAACGAGCCGTTCTTTTTAAACTCTACGTACTTATAAATGTCGCCATCGCAATAAAGGTAGGTGCCTACACCATCTTGCGCCACCAGTGCATTTGCAACCAGCAATGCCATTAACAATAGGTATGCTTTCATCTTCATGCTACAAAAATAACGAACTTCCACGATTGTAATTTTACACCCGGCAGGAAAATTAACTACTGGTTACATCCGCACGCCTCCCTCAAGTTCAGGGGAAGGAATGTGAAATAAAGAAGGCAAGGGTGTTGGGCGTTCCCCCTACGCCTTTCCGACACCTTCCCGACACCTCCTGACGGTCGGGTCGGGATTGGGTCGAGATTGGGTTGGGGTCGGGTTGTTCGCTTTTATCGTTGTGTGTAGCCACTAAGGTCTTGTAGACCACTGCAGGGGCTTCTTTCGTCGCCCTGCACTTGCACAAGCCCTAAACCGCCTAACTCAACGGATAGCCGCTACCACCCCTAACGCAAACAAGAGAGAGAATAAAAATGTGAAAATCCTTTCCTGAGATGCCTCAGGGCTGGCTGCTCCATCGTTGCTCGAGTTACACCCTTACACCTATCACGCAAACGTCGTCTACTTGTTCGAGGTCGCCTTTCCACTGTTCAAATTCGCGCTGCAATATTTGGCGCTGTTCTTCCATGGGTTTTCCCTGAATGGCCAACAATAATTGCTTGAAATTCGTGTATTTAAATTTCTTGCCTTTTTCGCCTCCAAACTGGTCGGCATACCCATCGCTAAACAAATAAATGGTGTCGCCCGGAACAAGCGGAATGAGGTAATTGGTAAATGGCTCGCGGTTGGTGTGCTTGCCAATGGGCTGTTTGTTGCCTTTTATTTCGTACAACAAACTGGTAGTGCTTTGCACCGACGGAATGAGTTGAGTATTGCCCATACGCACTCCTTTTTCGCCATCGGCACGAACAAGATAAAGTGGGTTGTTGGCTCCCGAATACTGCAACATAAGGTGTGCATTTTCGGGATATACTTCTGCTGTTTTATCTCTTGGGCTTACACTGCACAAAGCGATGTCCATGCCATCGCGCACTTCACTTCCACTCTGATCAAACGCCGATTCTACAATGGCCGTAAGTTTATCGAGAATTTGAGCGGGCTGGGTAAGGCCAAATTCGTTTACACAACGGTTCAACGCGTTTACTCCTACCACACTTACCAAAGCCCCTGGCACCCCATGCCCTGTGCAATCGGCAGCAGCAAATAGCACTCCCGGGCTGTTAAGTCGCTTCAGCCAATAAAAATCACCGCTCACAATGTCTTTGGGTTGGTAATAAATAAAATGATCGGGCAGGTGTTGTTGCGTAACGGCAGCGGTGGGCAAGATACTGTCTTGTATGCGCTTGGCATATTTAATGCTGTCGGTAATGTCTTTGTTTTTCTCTTCAATCAGGCTTTTCTGCAACGTAATCTCCTTGTTGGCCGATTCCAACGCTTCGTTTTTGCTTTCAATCTCTACCTTTTGCTGGGTCAACAATTCATTGGCCTTTTTCTTGTTTCGATAGTTGCGGTACACAAAAAAGAAAAGGATGAGCAATATTCCCGCTCCGGCAATGGCATAATAACGGTATTCCCGTTCTTTTTCCAGCCGTGCCTCTTGTTCCATTTGTGCTTTTTGGTACTCAAACTCACGGGCTTTTTGTGCTTGATCAAACTCATATTGCATTTCCAGTTGCGTGAGCTTTTTAGCCTGGTCGGCACCAAACAAACTGTCTTTTAAATGCATGTACATGCCCTGGTACTCATAGGCCTTTTCGTACTTTCCTTGTGCTGCATATAACATGCCCAGGTTAAAGTAAACCTCCTTAACGGTTTGCGATCCCGAAAACTCTTTGATCACCTCCAGTGCCTCATTCAAATAATCTTCAGCCTCTCTATATTCTTCGAGCGCAATGTGATGCTGTGCCAGATCGTTCAGCACGTTTATCTCCCCCGTTTTATCGCCCATTTCCTGGCGCAGGGTTAAACTTCTTAAGTAATATTCTTTTGCCTTTTCACCTTCACCCAGGTTGTGGTACGCCTGTCCTACATACTGGGTGGCAATGCCTATCCCCCACTGGTCGCCCACCTCTTCGCTGGCCGTTAAGCTTTGCAGTTGATAATCGAGGGCCTCCATGTGTTTTTCTTGCAGGGCCAACACCAGGCCGATGTTGCTCAACGTATAAGCGGTGGAAGTTACGTTGCCCAATCTGCGGTCCATTTCCAACGACTTGCCATAATATTCAAGGGCCTTTTCGTATTCTTTCTTTTCCTGAAAGATCATGCCCATGTTGTTCCAGCCATTAGAAATGCCCGTTTCATCCCCTATTTTCTCGGCTATGGTTTTGGCTTTTTGAAAATGCTCCAACGCCTTGTCAAAACTTCCCATACCATAGTACACCACCCCTACATTGTTGTAGGCCGACTCCAACTCCTCTTCCTGTCCCCAGCGTTCGCGCAAGGCAATACCTTTGTTGTACCATTTTAATGCTTCAATGTAATCGCCCTTGTAGTCGTAAATCAATCCAATGTTGGCAAACGATTTGGCAATGTCTGACGAGTCGCCAATGACCTCGCGCAGTTGAAGTGCTGTATGCTCTTCTTCCAACGCTTGTTCGTACTGTCCGGCAAAGCCATACAGCATGGCCCTGATGGCGTGAGCATCCGCCTCTCCCTTCTTATAATCCGATTGCTTTACCAATTCAAAGCTGCGGCTCATAAAGTAGTTAGACGAGTCGAGATCAAAGCTGTGGTAGAGGTAGGCCAAAGCGTTGGCTGCAATTATTCGGGTAGAGTCTGCTGCTTCCGTATCTTCCAGCTCGGCCCTGTATTCATAAATCATCTCCCAGTCCTGTGCTTGCACAGTAGTCAACGACCATACCATCATTGCGCTCAATAGCGTTATGCGCCACTTGCTTATAAACATGCTGTTCTTTCTTACTTTTATTTCGGTCGTAACTGGCAATTACGGAACGCTAATCGTTGAAGATAAGCGCAGTTGAAGATACTAAGTTTATAACAATAGCCACACATGCCCATAAAAAAATGCAGTTGCGAAGGTCACCACAACTGCATTTGAAATGATGGGAAGCACACTACTCAATTCTGCTTCCCTTACCGTTAAAGCAAACCGTTAAAACCCATGTTGCTTTGTTTCATAATGCTTTTCTCTTTGTTGGTTACACCAGCGGGTCAAGAAATTCGCAAGTGCGGGTTTCGCTCCAATACTCTCTGCTAAAGGTAACAAAGCCTACATGTCCTCCGCTAGGAGGAATTTCCAGCCAAAACATTTCGCTTTGCTTCGCCTCCTCAATGGGGTAGCTTGCTGTGGTTAAAAAGGGGTCGTCGGCAGCATTTACCAACAGCGTAGGAATAGCAATGTTAGCAAGATAGGGCTTGCTACTGGCTTTCTCCCAATAGTCTTCAGCACCTTCAAAGTGATGGAAGCGCGCTGTATAAAGGTCATCAAATTCTTTAAACGATTTTATTCGCTTCAACTTTCCCATGTCAAAATCGTTGGGGAGCAAGTGCTGCTTTTGTTGCAACTTCCTACGCAGTCGCAGTGCAAAGCGCTTCATGTATATTTTGTTGTGCCATTTGGTGAGGTGCATGGCTGTAGCCCCCAGGTCGCAGGGCACAGAATAGGCCACTGCTCCTTTGATGCGTGGGTCGATTGCCTTGCCTTGCTCGCCCAGGTATTTTAAAATAACATTGCCGCCCAGGCTATAGCCTACCAGGGCAATGGCTTCGTATCCTTCATTCATTTGCCATTGCAAAACTTCGTGCAAGTCGTGGGTATCGCCAGCATGGTAGGTTCTTGCCAATCGATTCACCTCACCACCACATGCCCTAAAGTTCATGGCCAGTGCATCCCAGCCCCGTTCGTTTACTGCCCTTGCTGTGGCTTTGATGTAATGGTCGTCGGCACTGCCTTCCAGCCCGTGGCAGATCACCACTATTTTTCGGGCACCCACCTTCGAATAGTCGAGGTCCAGGAAATCGTTGTCGGCCGTTTCAAATTGCTCGCGCTGGTAGTTGATGGTTACTTTACGGAAAAGGGCGGGATAAATAGATTGCACATGCCCATTGTTAAACAGGATGCTCGGAATGCGGTATGTCGATCGTTCCACCAGCGGCATTGCGCTGTAGCTTTATTCCAATTGGTTGGCCAACTGCTGTAGTGTAGGGCCATGAATGACGTGTTTCCCCTCAAATTTCAACACCTGGTATTGAATACGGTGGTGGGCCAATATTTGTTCCTGTTGTTGCAAAGTTTCTTCGTTAATGAACTCATCTTCTGTACCCAACACCAGCCAGTTTTGTGTTTGATGCAATACCGTTTCGTCCACTTCAAAGTTCATGTCGGGAGGAAATACTCCTGCCCACAGCACAAAGTGATTGGCCTTTACTTTGCCTTGTTGTATCCACCTGCTGGCCGTAGCAACACCTTGCGAAAACCCTAGCACCACCACTTTTAGGTGCGGGTGTTGTTGCGTGTACTGCTCGTATACCGCATCTAAAAAATGTACATAGTCTTTAATGTCGTTCAACCGGTCTTCTTTGGTCATCCACGAGGCTACCACCTTGCCCGAAAACCCCTGCCAGTAAAAACGGTGCAATCCTTCGGGAGCCACAATTACGTGCTTTCCGTTGTTGATGGCTTCGAAATTCTTGAGGAAGTAGTTGGCCAATTGCGCATAACCATGGCATACGATCCATAAATGGGTGGTAGCCTCTGTTACTTCACCCAAAGTAAAGTAGCGTGCCGTTTTGGTGATGGGGATGTGGTGCGCTTTCATGTGTTTAACTGTTGTATAAAGTTAGCCGTAGCAGCAAGTACCGGTGCGGTGGCTTGTTGGTGGGGGTTGTGCCCACAACGTTCCACCAGCAATGGCGTTGCCGGGCCGGCTGTTTGCGCTACAATGGCAGCCACCTGTTCGGGAGTGCCATATTCATCATCAATGCCTTGTATGGCCAATACTGGCACTGTAATGCGTGGCAGCAGTGCTTCAATGTTCCACCCCCTGAAGGAGGGCAGGTGCCACGTATCGGCCCAGCCATAAAAAATAGCTGCTGTATTCGTGCCATGGTATTTTTCCAATGCCTTTTTTAGCCCGCCCTGTTGGTATTGTTTTACTACTGGGGTAATGCCCGCCAACGTAACGTCTTCTACAAATACATGCGCGGCTTCGGTAACAATACCTTTTACTTGCTGAGGGTGGTGGGCTGCATAAATCAAGGCGATAGAGCCTCCATCGCTATGACCTACTAAAATGATGTCTTGCACCACACCCAACGTCTCCAATACTGCCGGCAATTCTTCGAGAGCATACCGGTGCAAGTAGGTATTGTCGCGCTTTTCTTGCAATGGATCGGAATTGCCATACCCTTGCCGTTCGTACACCAGCCCCGGGCATTGTACTTCTGCACAAAGTTTTTCAGGGTAATCTTTCCATTGTGCTATGCTGCCCAGTCCTTCGTGTAAAAACACCAGCAAAGGGCCTTCAAAGTGCGTAGCGATAAATCGATAACACAGGCTTACACCGTTAGCAGTTAGCTCACTCATTACCGGTAGCCAATGTCTTCGGTTAATGGGATGCGGCTTTTGGCAAAGTGGCCTGTACCAAATGCAATTGCTTTGCCTTGTGCATTGAATAATTTTGCCTCAGCAATCAGCAGTGCTTTTGAGTTGAACACCAACGTTCCTACCGCCCTGATTTGCCCTTCGCTTACCGGGCGTAAGAAATGAAGATTAAACGAGGTGGTGAGCACAAACACCTCTTCCACCACCGAGTTGGCGGCAAAAAATGCCGCATCGTCTAACATCTTAAAATACACCGAACCATGCACCGCATTGGCCGCATGAAAATGTTGCTGCCTTAGCTCGATCGTAATCTCTGCTTGCTGATGACTTACCACCATGGTGGGTTCGTAAAACCCATTGATGGGTGCTGTTTGGTACATGTTTTCCAGCTTCCTGTAATGCTCGTTATTCATGGAGGGTTAGGTGTTTCTTTACGGCAGGCCATTCTGCTGCCAAAATGCTATAATAAATGGTGTCGCGCCTTCTTCTGTCGTTCATCAAGGTATGGCTGCGCAACACCCCTTCTTCTACACAGCCCAATTTTAGCATGGCCTTGCGCGATGGCTGGTTCAACACGTCGGTTTTTAATTCTACCCGCTGTAAGTGCAACTGCTCAAAAGCGTATTGCAACAACAAATGTTTGCACTGTTTATTCCATCCAGCTCCCCGAAACGCTGCTCCCAACCAGGTCCACCCAATCTCTACCCGTTCATCGCGTTGCGAGTAGTTGCCGTAGCTGGTCGATCCCATGGCCTCCCCAGTTGCTTTATTAATGATTACAAAAGGGTATCGAACATGGTGTTTCCGGTCGTTAATGGCATTCACCACATAGGCTGCTAACTCTGTCTCGTTGGTAACCCGGGTAGACATGTATTTCCAAATCACCTCATCAAAGGCCACTTCTTTAAGTCCTCCAATATCGCTGGTAGCCATTGGGCGCAACAACACATGGTCGTTTTCTAATACAATGTCTTGCGTAAACAACATCGCTAAAAATACTGTTTGATTTCGTGTGCCAGTCGCTCCACATTCATTTGCTCAATGGGGTGAGGGGTGTGGGGCATTACCAACAAGCTGGCATTGGGTAGGGCCTGATATACTGCTGCTGTTTCTTCCAAGCTTACCATGGTATCTTTATCGCCCACTGCTACTTGCACCGTGTGTTCAATGCTTGCATAGTCGGCCTGTTGCAACGAACTGTTTTTGCCCAGGGCCAGCATCATATCGGCTGTTTTTGCCATCACAACTTTCCAGTCTTCCGGAGCATGGCGTTGTTTTAATGCTTGCGCAAAGGTCGGCACTTTTTCTTCAATCTTTTCGGGATTGAGCAACTTCACTTCCTTTGCTGCAATGGCTTCACTCCAGGCATACTTGGTAGCTACCGTAAATATTTTCCCCACTTTTTCCGGGTGGTGTTTGGCCAGGTACATCGCTACATACCCCCCCATGCTGTACCCAAAAATATTGATGCGGTTTATGGCTTTTTGCTCCATCCATTGCAACACATCGTTGGCAAACTGCGAAATGGTATAGGCGGCTGGCAGCGGAGTGCCTCCATGGCCGGAAAAGTTAATGGCGTGGGTTTCGAATTGATCAGCCAGCGCCTGCTGTAGCGGTACCAGTTGATCTTTTGCGCCAATGGCTCCGTGTAATAATAAAAGTGGTTGCATGTGTATTCAATAAAAAAGGCTCGAATGCCCTCGAACCTTTTATTATGTTAATGATTGTTCACTAGTAATCTAACAACTGTTGAATAGCGGCAGCTACTTTTTCGCCATTGGGCAGGTAGGTAGCTTCCAAGATAGAGTTGAGTGGTGGTGCCGGAATGTTGGCAGCGCCCACTATTTCTACCGGTGCGTCCAATGCTTCAAAACAATTGCGAGCAATGCTTCCTGCAATGCTTTGTCCAAAGGAGTTGGTGATGGGCTCTTCGGTCACCACCAAACATTTGTTGTGCTTCCTTACCGAGTTGAATACGGTTTCCTCATCCCAGGGCACCAGGGTACGCAGGTCAACAATTTCTACCCTGCCCGGAAACTGCTTTTCCGCCTCTTTGGTCCAATATACTCCCCGGCCGTACGTAATTACGGTAACCGTTTCACCATTATTGGTTGGCTCCGCATCAGCTTCCAAAACCATCCTTGCCTTGCCAAAAGGAATGACATAATCGGCCGAAGGTTCAATGGTTTTTGCCTCTTCAGTGCCCGCCAGTTTCGACCAGTACAACCCTTTGTGTTCAAACATTACCACAGGGTTGGGATCGTAATAGGCCGACTTCAATAATCCTTTAAGGTCTGCTCCCGTAGAAGGGTAAGCTACCTTGATGCCTCGAATGTTGGTCACCACACTTTCTACGCTGGAAGAATGATAGGGTCCTCCAGAGCCATAGGCTCCAATAGGAACACGTAAAATCATGCTGGTGGCCCACTTGCCGTTCGATAAATAGTACGATCGACTTACTTCGGTAAACAGCTGGTTCAAGCCTGGCCATATATAATCGGCAAATTGCACCTCAACAATGGGCTTTAACCCCACTGCCGACATGCCTACAGTACTGCCTACAATGAATGCTTCTTGTATGGGGGTATTGAATACCCTATCGTCGCCAAATTGCTGTGCCAATGTTGCTGCCTCACGAAACACACCTCCCAGTCGGCCACCCACATCCTGCCCATAAAGCAGGCATTCTTTGTTTTCCGACATCAACTCGCGTACTGCAAAAAGTGCACTGTCTACCATCACGGTAGGCTCCTTGCCTTCGGGTTCACGCTCTCCTTTTTCTTCTGTAATTGGGGTGGGTGCATAACAGTGATCCATCAAATCTTCCGGGCGTGGATCTTCTGCACTCAATGCTTTTTCATAATCTGCCGCTACAGTGGCTTTGGCTTGTTCTTCAATTTCTTTCAGATGTCCTTCTGCTACACCAAGGTCCAGCAGTTGTTGGCGGTACAGCGGATATGGATCGCGCTTGGCTTGCTCTTCTAAATCGTCGCGGTACCACTCTTTACGTACCCCCGAAGTGTGATGATTCAATAACGGCACATGCGCATGAATCAAAAATGGTCTTCGTTCTTTCCTTATGGTGGCAATCACTTCTTCAATGGTGGTATACGATTCCATAAAATCGCTGCCATTGATGGTGCGTGTTTCCAATCCCTTAAATCCTCTGGCAAATTCAGTGGCATCCTGGGCGCGTGTTTCCTCCGCGTTGGCCGAGATGTCCCACTCGTTGTCTTGCACAAGGTATAAGATAGGCAGTTGCTTAAGCACTGCCATTTGAAATGCTTCCGATACTTCTCCCTCAGTAATAGAGGCGTCGCCCAGCGAACATACTGCAATGGGGTTGGCTCCGCCAAAGTCTTCGGCAATGCCCACTTTTTCTTTGTACTGCAACCCCATGGCTACACCGGTAGTAGGAATTGCCTGCATGCCTGTAGCCGACGATTGGTGAGGGATTTTAGGCATGTCATCGCGTTTCAAGCTGGGGTGGCAATAATAGGTACGCCCTCCCGAAAATGGGTCTTCTCGCTTGGCCATAAGTTGAAGCATCAACTCATACGGTGTCATGCCAATGCTCAATAAAATAGAATCGTCGCGATAGTATGCCGAAAGGTAATCTTGCGGCAACAGTTGTAGGCCCAATGCCAGTTGTACCGCCTCATGACCACGCGAAGTGGCATGCACGTACTTGCTGGTTACCTTGGCGTTGGCTTCATATATTTCGGCCATGGCCATGGCTGTGCATAGCAACTCATATCCTTTGAGTAGGGTTTCTTCTTTTATCTTGCTCTTTTTATTTTGCTTCGGATCGGTCATTGTTTCCGCCATGGGTACCAATGTTTATGCAGGTTTGTAGTTACAGGTCAAAGTATTGCAATATACGAAGTTTTCCGCATATAGTTGCGGGTCATTTAACCAGCGGCAAATATTATAATGTAATTCATGAAATTGCCAAAGTTAATTTCACACAATGGTGTCTCAATGGCAAAACACGAGCATTACTTTTTCTTAAAACTGTTGATGGCATTGATGGTGAAGTCTGACAACACCAGCTTTCCACTCATCGCAGCACGTTCGGCCAGTAGTTCATCCCAATGGTCAGTGCCTTCCCAAAATACCTTTTTCAGCAATTGCATGGCTTCGGGGTTAGAAGCTGCCAGTTTTTGTGCCAGTGCATCAATGGCTTCATCCATCGCTTCGGCACTGTCGAAAATATCGGCATACAACCCTTTTTCTCTAGCCCATTCGGCAGGGTACCATTCGGTGGCATTGATGGCCATCATGCTCATGGCCGAGGTACCTACTTTACGCTCTACTGCAGGGCCTACTACAAAGGGGCCAATGCCTACTGCCAACTCACTGAGCTTTACCGCAGCAAATTTGGTGGCATAGCAAAAGTCAACGGCCGAAGCCATTCCTACACCTCCACCCACAGCTTTTCCCTGTACTCTTCCAATAATGAGTTTGGGGCATTTGCGTGCTGCATTGATTACACTGGCAAAGCCCGAGAAAAATTGCTTGCCTGTATCCAGGTCTTTGATGGAGATGAGTTCGTCGAAAGAGGCGCCAGCACAAAACGCCCGCTCACCAGCACTGCGCAAGATGATTACTTTTACTGCATCGTCCTGCCCCATCTCAGTGATGGTATTGGCCAACTTTCGCAAAATTTTCCCAGGGAGGGAGTTGCTTAATGGGTGAAAGAATTCAATGGTTCCTACCCCATTGTTTACAGAGGTTTCTACCGAACCTAAGTCCACTGCATTTGCTTCCATATTTTTCCTTTTACGATTGATCTAATTTTTTAACCATGGTAAGGATGGTGGCCATTGCTACCGTTTCACCGGTTTCATCGTACACATCCACCAAAAACTTCACAATGCCCTTGGCAATGTCGTCTTCACTTCGTTTTTCTTGATCGATTTTTTCTTTTGCGGTAAAGCGTACCCCCAGGGTAGCTCCTGCATATACGGGCTTTGTGAATCTACATTCATCAATCCCGTAGTTCAACAATACCGGGCCTTTTTTTGGTTCTACAAACAGCCCCGCTGCTTTCGACAATACAAAGTAGCCATGTGCTACACGCTGCTCGAAGATGGTGCCTTCCAGTGATGTTTCATCCATGTGGGCATAGAAGTTGTCGCCACTCACATTGGCAAAGTTGACAATATCGGCAGTGGTTACGGTATGCTTATGGGTGAATACCGTGTCGCCCACTTCTATTTCTTCAAAGTGCTTTCTAAATACGTGTGGGGTCGACTCGGGCTGCTCGGCACCGTACTGAAATACGTTGGTTACTTTTGTTAAAGTAGTTGGCGATCCTTGCACAGCAGTACGTTGCAGGTAGTGCATTACTCCGCGCTTGCCGCCCATTTCTTCACCGCCACCAGCTCTTCCTGGCCCACCGTGGGTAAGCATTGGCAAGGGCGAGCCATGACCGGTGCTTTCTTTTGCACAATCGGCATTGAGCACCAAAATACGCCCGTGATGCGAGGCTGCCCCCAACACAAATTCTTTGGCCACATTGTCGTCGCCAGTAACAATAGAACATACCAACGAGCCTTTGCCCATACGTGCCAGTTGCACCGCTTCATCAATGCCTTTGTAAGGCACAATGGTGCTTACCGGACCAAAGGCTTCAATGTTATGCGTATCCTGGTTGTTGAACGGATCGTTGTTCAACATTAAAATGGGCGATATAAATGCTCCTTTATTTTTATCGGCTCCTGTTACTTCAAAGTCGTTCAGGTCGCCATACACTATTTCAGATGTTTGTGCAAGTTGCGCTACTTTTTCTTTGACTTCTTCTACTTGCGTTTGACCGGCCAACGATCCCATACGCACGCCTTCTACCTGTGGGTCGCCTATTACCGTTTTGGCCAGTTGCTGCCCCAGGGCAATTTGCACATCTTCTACCAGGTTTTCGGGCACTATGATTCTGCGAATTGCGGTACATTTTTGACCACATTTCACCGTCATCTCTTTGCGCACTTCTTTGATAAAGATTTTAAACTCCTCAGTATCGGGCGTAGCATCGGGGCCTAATACAGAGCAGTTCAACGAGTCGGCCTCCATATTAAACGGTACTGCTTCTTCAATTAACCGTGGGTGTGCTTTCAACATTTTCCCGGTAGATGCCGACCCGGTAAACGTCACTACGTCTTGCGACTCTACATGGTCTAAAATGCCATTAGCCGAACCACAAATCAGTTGCAAAGCTCCAGCAGGCAGGATGTTGGAGTCTACAATTTCCTTCACCATTAGCTCGGTAAGGTATGAGGTTACTGTAGCTGGTTTTACAATGGCCGGCACACCTGCCAGTAGGTTCACGGCTATCTTTTCCAACATGCCCCAAATAGGAAAGTTGAAAGCATTGATATGAATGGCCACCCCTTCTTTTGGCACCATGATGTGGTGGCCAATAAAAGTGCCTCCTTTAGAAAGTCCCTGCGCGTCACCATCTACATAAAATGGCTCGTTAGGGAATTGCCGGCGTAGGCTGGAATAAGCAAACAGGTTGCCAATGCCTCCTTCAATGTCAATCCAACTGTCGGCTTTGGTGGCTCCGGTGGCGTAGCTTAACTCGTAAAATTTATCTTTCATGCCATGCAGGTGCAAGGCCAGTGCTTTTAACATTCTTCCACGCTCGTGGAAGGTCATTTTACGCAATACCGGGCCACCCACTTCACGGGCGTACTTCATCATCGCAGCAAAGTCTAACCCCTTACTACTGGCCAGTGCTATTTGCTCTCCGGTAATGGCATTGTACAAGGGCTTGCCCTCGTCCTGGCCTTCCATCCATTCTCCAAGTGCGTAATTTTTTAGTTTCATGGGTGTTGCAATTTTTGTTTTGGGAGGTCTAAGTTACGGGATTTTTTGGTTTGAAAAACGCCTGAGCCTCCCTGTTTGTTGATTGATGGCGATAGACTTCCTGAAGAGGGGTATTCTCTCTTATAAATAACCCTTTTACATGGTTGCCCACTCCAAACAAAACACCCCACTCAAAAATGAGCGGGGCGTTTTAATTGATTCTATTGGGGCTTATAATTCTGGGTCAGGGTAAAGGTCGAGCACCCCCATGTTGTGGAACATAAAGGCCCACTTGTCGGCTTGCTCTTCAATAATTTTTGATGTTGGTTTTCCAGCACCGTGGCCAGCATCGGTTTCAATACGAATCAGCACGGGGTTATCGCCAGTGTGTTTTTCTTGCAGTGTTGCAGCAAACTTAAACGAGTGTGCTGGCACCACTCTATCGTCGTGATCGCCAGTGGTTACCATGGTAGCTGGGTAAGCTACTCCTTCTTGCAGGTTGTGCAAAGGCGAATAGCTCAGTAAGTTGGCAAAGTGTTCTTCTTCATCGCTCGAACCGTATTCTGGTACCCAGCCCCAGCCTACTGTAAATTTATGGTAGCGCAACATGTCCATTACTCCTACAGCCGGCAAGGCCACTTGAAACAATTCCGGACGTTGGGTCATGCAGGCGCCTACCAGCAGCCCACCATTAGAGCCTCCTGAAATAGCCAGCTTCCCTTTCGAAGTATAACCTTCAGCAATAAGAAATTCAGCTGCTGCAATAAAGTCGTCGAATACATTTTGTTTGTTGTGTAGCATGCCTGCCTTGTGCCACTCTTCACCATACTCGCCACCACCGCGAAGGTTAGGCATAGCATATACACCGCCATTTTCTAATAAAATGATGTTGGAAGCGCTAAAGTATGGGGTAAGGCTTACGTTAAACCCTCCATAGCCGTATAGCAAAGTGGGGTTGTTGCCATCCAGTTCCAATCCTTTTTTGTGTACAATAAACATCGATACTTCTGTGCCGTCTTTGCTCTTGTAAAACACTTGCTTCGATTCGTAATCGTCGGGGTTGAATTGCAATTCTGTTTTATGGAATAGTTCCGAGGCACCACTTTCTATGTCGTACTTAAAGATGGTGTTAGGGTAGGTAAATGAGGTGTAAGAGTAGAAGATGGTTTTGTCTTCCCTTCTTCCTGAAAAGCCTCCTGCCGACCCAGGGCCGGGCAACTCAATTTCGCGCTCCATTTCACCGGCATAATTGTACTGATACACTCTATTGGTAGCATTTTCGAGGTAGTTGGCGTACAATTTCCCTCCCGCAGTAGAAGTGCCTTCCAACAGGTTATTTGATTCTGGAATAATGGCCTCCCAGTTTTCTTTAGCTGGATTAGCCGGGTCGATGGCTACCAATTTATATTTGGGCGCATCGATGTTGGTTTGCACATAAAACTTCCCTTCATAATGGTCTACTACACTGCTTTTGTACTCAAAACCTGTAAACAATGGCGTGAAGCTCCAGCCATCTTCCGACAGCTTTTTATAGTGACACTCGTAACCATCCGTTCCAGTCGACTTGTATAAGAACAGGTATTCATCATCTTCCGACACTCCTACAAAGTGATACATCTTAGGGTGTTCTTCATCTTTATATACAAGCACATCATTTTCTTGTGCATCACCTAATTTGTGGTAGTATACCGAATGGAAACTGTTGGCTGCCGATAGTTCAGTGCCTTCTTCAGGTGCCGGGTAGCGGCTGTAAAAGAACCCATCTTGATACCAATCGGCTCCAGAAAATTTCACCCATTCCAGGCGGTCGTCCATTTCCTTTTTAGTAGCCACTTCCATCACACGAATTTCCTGCCAGTCGGAACCTGCTTCCGAACGCGAGTAGGCTACGTATTTGTAATCACTTGAAAAACCAATCAACCCAATAGACACTGTTCCATCGGCTGATACCGCATTAGGATCAATGAATACTTCTGGCGTACCATCCAACCCTTTTTGAAAGTAGATAACCGATTGATTTTGCAGTCCATCATTTTTATAAAAGAAATAATATTCGCCTGCCTTAAAAGGAGAACTTAGCTTGGGGTAATTGAACAATTCGGTATACCGCGCTTCAATTTTTTCGCGGTAAGGGATCGAGGCCAGGTAGTTAAAAGTGACTTCATTTTGTGCTTTCACCCACGCTCCTGTTTCTGCCGAAGTGTCGTTTTCTAACCAACGATACGGATCACTTACTTCCTGACCGAAGTAATCGTCGGTATGTTCCACCTTTTCAGTGGTAGGATATTCAAATGCCATTTTTTCCTCTACAATTGCTTGATTTTCCTCAGCTTCTCCACAGCCAAAAGCCACAATTGCGGATAAAGTTGCAACAAATATTTTTTTCATAAGGCAGTTCTGTTTATTTTAAACAATGAAAATTGAAGGTAAACATTTTTATGCTTCAAATTTTCTATTGTTTTACAAGTGGTTGTGGCACTATTTTAGCGGTAGCTGCTGCTCAATTATCAACGGGAAGAAAAAAGTGGTAATTTGTTTATGCTTTTTTTACATCTTTTGTCCCTATTGATACAGGAAGCAAAAAACTAAATTGGTTATGAAAAGAAGGAATGGGTTATTTGTATTGGCAATTGCCGTATTAAGTATTGTCGCTACCTCATGTTCAAAGCACGGTGCCAGGTGTCCCGCTTATGGAGAGCGGTATGACATCAGACAAGATCAAACCGAAACACTTGTTCAGCTCGACGAGCAGCGTACCGAAGAAGACATGTAAAGCCTTTCCCGGGCGAAGTTCCACCTGGGTTTGATGCACTTTCCTTATTAACGTGGTGCCCACCGTCCTAATGGAGCGCCATCGATGCCAATAGGCCTTAATATGTGCTTACGGTGTAAGTTTTCAATCGATTTAAAGTTAGACGGTTGAGCAATGATGTTAGAGGTTGCTGCCTGCGCTAACGTTGACCTGAACCCTGCCGGTATTTTGCTCCCCACCATGTTGGCTCCCAGTTGCCCCAACATGTTAAAAATGATCGTAGGCCCCAGGTGGGTGTGCTCACAATGATCGCCATAATTACTGATGAGGTTAAGCATGATTTGCACAAAGGCAGAAATACCTCCTGCATAGAGCATTTTCGAAAGCCCTCCTGGCATCCACCCAGCTTTCCAGTACTCGCCAATGGGACCAACCCCTGATACATAAGGGCCTGCAATTAATCCGGAAGTTACCGCCTTCGATGTTTGCCTCCAGGTCACCGTTCCGGTATTGTAATATTCTGTAGCGGCTGATCGGGTAGCGTTGATGGCAGCACCAACTGCCGATGTAATGGCCGCATCAATCAATACCTTTCCTACCATTATTGCAATTTGCACCCACTTTCCGCTAGGATCAATATAATTCACCGGGTCTTGCTTGCAGTAGTTGTAATGGTTCACCTCTTCCGAATCAAACCCTGCAGCATCCACACTCATCCACCGCCCTATTGCCGGGTTGTAATCGCGTTGGTTGAAATACAAACAGTGGGTATGTTGGTCGTAAAGGCCTCCGGCAAAACCAAACGGCTGAAAACCAGGGTTGGTATCTTCCAACATGTTACCCTCAACATCGTATTTCAATGCCTGAGCCACTTCCCCTGTAGTGGATTCTACCACCCATCGGGGGCTACCTACATGGTCGAGGATGAACCGATACCACTGCTCCCCTTTGCGCATGCACGTAGGCACATGGCTGTATATACCGTAAAAGAACTCGCTGATGACTGCTCCCGTTTCATCCAGCTCGGCCACCAAACGTTTGTCTGTATCATAAAGGTAGGCCACATGAAATTTACCGTTCACCTTTTTTCCTATCCTTCTGCTTTCTGCATCCAGTAAATATTCAATGGTGGTGCCATCGGGTTGCCGCACCGTTGTTAACTGGCCAAACGTATTGTATTGGTAGGTGGTAGTGCCTTCAGGGGCGTGGCTGGCTGTTATTTCCCCATCGGGGCTGTATTCAAAACGGAAAGCATCCCATTGTATTAATTGGTCTTCCTCATTATACTCCGCCTCAACTGTTGTGGTTTCTCGGGTAAGTTGTGTTCGGTTTGCATTGGCATCGTAAGTGGCTTTCCATATCGGTTGCCCATTTTCTGTGACTTGTTGCAATCGTCCTTCTTCGTATGCATACTCCGTTACCACGGTTTGCCCAGGCAGTTCTTCCACCATTTTACTAATTCTACCTAAGCCATCGTATTCGTATTTCCAGGCCACCAGTGCTGCTGCTGCTGCCTGATGTGTTATCCCTTCCAGCAACCCAGAGGAACTGTATTGGTGTTGTTGCTTCATGTTGTGAAGGGTGACGGTATCCGGCACCTGAAGGGCTTTATTCCATTGATATTCCATCGGCCCCAGGTGCGTTATCATGCCATTTTGGTGCTTTTTCACCACCTTTTCCATTCCTCCAATGCTAGTGATTTCATCGCTGTTAAACAGGAAGTAACCACCGCCTCGTTGTTGCTCCAGTTGTGCATTTACCTCTCCTACCATGCGGTAGGTACAATTCATAGATGCGTCAAGAACCACTTCAATGTTGGTATATCTTTCAGGGCCTTCCAGTGTTGTTGGCGCATTTTCCTCACCGTTGTACTGGCAGGTAAAAATGCCTTCCTCGGTGGTCATCATTTGCAAGCGCCCCTTTTCATCGTAATCCATCGCAATGGTACGACCATCCTTCCGGGTTACTTTTACCAGTCGTTTATCGTCATCGTAAGCGTATTTTATGGCACCACTACTGGGGTAATGAATGGCTGTTCTGTTTTTCAACTGATCGTATTCGAAGCGGTAAACGCCTTTGCCCGGGGTGGTTAATTTGGTGAGCAAGCCATTTTTGTTGTACTCGAAACAAGTGGGCCACTGGCTGCCATTTTTGTATTCCTTTACCACTTGTCCCAGGAGGTTGTATTCGTAACGAATAATTTCTCCCATGGCCGACTTGATGGCTGCCAACCGTTGGTGCTCATCGTATTCGAAAGAGCAAGGCATTTCTTTCTCACGCTTAAAGGCGACTCCACCAATTAGACCGTGTTCGTTGTATGAAAGACTGGTTTTAGGGCCTCCCGGCACATACGACTCTTCAATTCTGCCAGCCTCATCGAGGTAGTTGGTTTCTAACTCCTGCCCATTGTTGTAGGCTTTTAATGCCTGCCGTTTCTCCTCAAACATGCTGGTATCAATGTTATGAGTGATGCGGATCTTCTGCCCCATCAACGTCAGCTCATCCCAAACTTTTGTGGTTTCCTTCTTATTCGTTTCTGCTGTTCGCTGATAGCTGGCCGATAACAATGGACGATCGTTTTTACTCACACGGACTGCTCGAATAATTTCATGGTGGCTTAAAGGGTCCATTCCCCGTTCTACTTCCACCTTAGTGCCATCCTCGTAATTGATTTCCCGGCCAGCACCTTCCCACTCGCGATAGGTTACCCCTTTGCATCCTGTACAATCACTTAGCCCGCCAGTACCGCCATCTTCTGTATAAGTAATGGCTTTGCCCGATGGGAGCGTTTCCGTAATTTGATGCCCATCGTTCGTTTTTTCCAGGGCAATGCTCAATGCTTTTCCAGCGGGGTTGATGTCGGCTATTAATCGTCCTTTTTCATTGTACTCAAACTTAGTAGTGTGTTCTTCGGGATCGGTAAAGGAAGTGAGCAATCCACCTTCATTGTAGGTGCATTTATAAACGACTCCTTCGGGGGCTTTTACATGGGTCAGCCAACCTTCTTCATTGAGCGCAAGCTCGGTGCGTATTCCTGTTGGCGACACAATGGCTAACGGTTTTCCCTCAGGGTTTCTTTCAATCACGGTAGCTCTTCCCAAATCGTCTGTAATGGCAATAGGAAGATCGTTGCTATCGTAACTCACCTGTGTTAATGGTTGCTTGTTGGCATAATGCTGAGTGCCTGTATATTTCCCCTGTTCGAATTGTTGTTGTCCGCCCTGACCATCACCAATTTGTTTCCACTCTTCGCCCATTTTTGCATTGAGGCGGTATACACCTCTGTTCTTTATCCCCAGGTAAATGCTTTTATCCGGGCCTACTGCCATACACTCAAAATCCCATCGGTAAAACAATGAATAGCCATCAATCCACCGGAAATTCAAATCCCAACTGGTATCGGCTATTTTCCATGGGTTTTCTACATGAATGGTTTGCATGGTTCCTCCGGGGCTCACCGTCATTATTCCAAGGCCATACCCCGAACCAACATATTGCGTCATCAACAGGTTATCATCGTCGTCGCAATCGCCCAACAAGTGGAAGATAGCACGTTGACTCAACGAGGCAGGTGTTTTAAATGCCTGAAGCGCGTTGCCATCTTGTGCGGCAAAGCGCAATATTCCTCCTTCAATGGTACAGAGGTAATCGTCGGTAGGGAAATGTTCTTCTTTCCAGTACCACCCTGGGTAGCAGTGGAAAACCATTTTACCTTTGCTGGTAATCATCAAGTCGTGTACTTCTCCCAATACCGCTTCCTTTGCCGAAATGTTTTCTTTCCACTCTTCTCCGTAGATGTTTCCCGCCACACGAGTGAGTATGCCATTTTTGCCTATGCGAAAAATGAAGGAGCGAATTTCATCGTCAATGGTGCGTTCCTGGTCTACTACAAAAATGGCTCCTTCAGGGCCGCACTTGATCGACATCAGTTTATTGAAACTCACTTCTGAAGCTTTGATCTCATCCACTTTTTGAGCCGTTACATTACCCATCCCGGCTTTCAGCCACAGCTTCCCTTCTTCGTCTAACAGCCATATCCCCAGCCGCTGTTTGTCCATCAAGTAAATTTCCTCCTTTGGTCCCAGGGCAACATCCAACACCCCAAAGTGAGTTTCTAGTGCCAACGCACCATCATCAACATCATCCAGTTGGGGGTGGGTCGATGCATTGTCGGTTTCCTTCCCGGCAATCCGTTCTAATTTGCCCCCAGGTTCCATGCGCAATAAAAACCCGGTTTTGGTAGTCGCATACAGAGTATTGTCAGCAGCTACCGCAATACACGAGGGGTCAAAGGCTGTTTCCAGCGGATTCATATCTCCTGTGGGCCACTCTTCTTCCGACCATTCCCCTCTTCCAATCAATGGTTCAAGCACATAGTCTTTTCTGTGGTCAATGGTTCCCCCTTGCATCACTTTTTTAATGGAAGGGTCGAAGGTGGGCAGTTGGTCAATCATCCATCCGCCCATGCCTTGCGATCGGGCATCCCATACCCCAATAGGAACAGTATACATCCGCCACTTCACCGAGTCGGCCCGGTCGGTTGGAGCATCGGGAATGATGGCTCCTCCCGGCAGTCCAAAGGCGGTTTCCTGTCCTTCAGGAACCCGGTAAACACCTGGGTAAACGTAGCCCACTCTTACTTCGGCCATTTGTCTTCCCTGCACTGGTTCTCCAAAGAAGTTTTTGCCATTCCATGTAAAAGTATAACTGAGTTCGGTGGTAGGCTCCCACGATTTTTTGGTGAGTGTCCCAGCCACCAGCACTTCCAGCTCAATGCGTTTCACCGAGTCGGGGATGGTAGCACCCGAAAGGTGAATTTCCATTTCGTAGGCCGACTTTCTTCCAGGTACCCTTTCGCTGTGGTAACTCATGGTGTAGCGAGTACCTACAATGGGAATGGTTTCAGAAAGTGTTTGGTGTTGAACTCCAATGGAGGAATAGGCTTCCCGTTCGCAATCCCTTCCTCGTGGAGGATCCCAATCGGGAGGTAAAAAGTCGGGGTCTACCGCATCGTCGGGAGGCGTGGCTGGAAAGTTAAGGTCCCACGGAGAAAAGTGGGTGAGCTGTGCCCTCCACAAAGTATCGCCAGGCTGGTATTGTGTGGCCAACTGTTCTAACTCCGCCTGATCGATATTCAACTCTTCCAACTGTTTGGTGGTAGCCGGTTTGTTTTCTCCTTCTACATCGAGCACCGCTTTGTTTTCTTCAATGGCGATCACGCCTATAACGCGTCCACTTTTTGCAGGTACCCATTCGGCTTCTTTTTTATCGTAATACCCTACCGGCACAGGAGTTCCTATCGGCATGTTTAAGAAGTTGCTTACGTAATGTGCTACCGGTTGGTCGAACACCACATCGCTATCGGTACCTGCTTCATCCATGGCCAACTCAATGGCATAAGTGTAGGCACTATCGGGGGGCAACTCCGCAGGCATGGCCCTGGGGCCATCTTCGCCCAGGGTGTACTCGCTCATGCGCAGCGATCCTTTGGTTAATGCTGCTTCTTCACCGGTGGTTTTCTTTTCTTTGAACGTCACATTTTCAGGAACGTATAAGGCGTGATTCCTTGAGCCATGTTGATCTTCAACAGGCTCGGCTACCATTAATTTTGGGGTTGTTTTACCGTTTTCTATTGCTGCTACAATCGGAGCTTCCTGAATCAGCACTACCTCTTCCAGATGGGCACTGCCTTCCCACGATACACGAAAAGTACGCTGGCACTTGAGGTAGCCTTCTTTTTCAAACCATAAAGTAGTGGCTCGCCCCCCATTGATGGCCATGTGAAAAGAGCCATCTTTTCGGGTCATTACAAAGCCCTCGTCTTGTTTGTTAAGGGCACTTACTTTAACTCCTGCAATGGCCGTTCGGTTGCTGCTCAGCACCCTGCCTTGCACCAGGGCAATTCTGTTGTCTTTGATGGCTCCCGGCAACACTTCTTTTTGTACGGGGTTGTCGCCTTCCAGCAGTTTTTTCACGCTTTCTCGCAGTTTTACCGGTACCGCTGGTTTAACATGATCGATCGGAATTTCCGGCTCCCAGGGAATGGGGTCGTCGGGGGTGCCCGGTGTTACAGGCGTTGTGGGCAGCTGTGGCTCTTCCGGGGGGGTAGTTACAGGCTCTTGAGGAGTAGTTACGGGTTCTTGAGGAGTGGTAGGCACTTCTGTTGGTGTTTCGGGCACCTCAACAGGCTCGTTAGGTGGCTCATTTACCGGTGGCGTGGAAACAGGTTCCTCTGCGGGAACCTCCTTTGGTGGCTGTGGCACCTCGGGTCGCTCGTCTATGGGCGTTGTTGGCACTTCGGGAGGCTCTGGTATAGGCTCCTTGGGCTGCAGAGGTGTTTCGGGTGGCTGTGGTATAGGGTTGGGTGTCTTTAGTGTAATGGTACGCACCGCCTTTTTCTTCTTCCCTGCCTCGTCTTTAATGGTAAGTTTTATCCGGTACTTTCCAGGTTCAGCATATTCGTAGGTAGCCCTGGGCGTTTCGAGCTTCATTTTGCTGCCATCGTTTAAGTCCCAATGATAGTCTACAATTGCTCCATTGGGAGAAGCCGATGCACTGGCATCCAATTCAACGGTAAGCTCCTGGTGGTTGACCGTAAATGTAGCGGTAGGCAGTTTAGGTTTTGTTGGCGTTGGCTTTGCCGGAGGGGTTGGCTTTTCCTGCGTTGGCGGTTTGGCAGGCTTCTTCCTTCCCAACCAATACAACCCTAGCAATACTAAAATGGTGATTCCTATAATGGGGTAGCCTTCACTCACCAGGCCAGAACCTAAGATGAGTATTCCTATTTGAATGGCAATGGGCCAACACCCTTTGTTCTTCGCTTTATCTTCCGTCATAATAAATGCATTAACGCTGAAACACGGTGTTAATGTAATGAATTTATTACGGAGGAATACGGTGGGAAAACGAAAAAACCTGCACCGCAAATTGCAGCACAGGTTTTCTGTCTAACTAAATGTAGTGGATCTTACTGGATCACGATTTTTTGGGCTGTTGCTTTGTTGCCCTGGATAATTTGGATGAAGTAGATGCCTTTTCCGTGTGCTGAAATATCGATGTTTTTGCTATAAGGACCTGAAAACTTTCCTAAGTCCTCTTCATACACCGATCTGCCATGCATATCAACAATGTTGATTTGAGTTCTTCCCTTTTTAGACAGGTTAAACCCAAGGTTAAATCTCCCATCGTTGGGGTTAGGACTAAAGGTTAAATCGATGTCGTTTAAGTTTTGTTTTTCCACAAGTGTTTTTAGCTCGGGTTCTTCCAATTGCTCTTTGTCTTCTTCCGAAATTTTGGAAATGAATACCACCACTTCTTTCACCTCGTGGCGCACCCTTACATTTTCTCCATCTTCTCCTTTTACGTGGAATGTATTCTCCCCATCACACTTGATGTTGTGCTTTCGAATAAATGTTGGCTCGCCTTCCACTTCTTCGCCATTTACTGTTGTTGTAAAGGTAATGTTGCCATCTTCATCTATCTCTTTTTCAATATCGATGGTGTGTGTAGCCCCATCTTCTCCTTTAAATTCAAAGGTGCTGCCACCATCTAATACTTCAATATTCGGGTGGTGCTCTCCTACTTCTTCGTCGCTCACCCAGGTGTTGGTGGTTACATTACCATCTTCGTCTATCACCTCTATTACTTTCACAGTTCCATGCTCATGACCGTGGTCTCCTTCAAAATGTATTTCTTCCGTTACTTCCTCGCCATTTACCCATTTCTGAATGGTGACATTCCCATCTTCGTCTACTGTTTTTTTGATTTCTACCTTTTGCGCTCCGTCTTCCCCTTCAAACACAAACTCATTGTGATCCTCCAATAGGTGTGTCTCGCCATCTTCCGACTCGAAAATAAAGTCGTTGCCATCGCTTTCTTCATCTACCACAATTATTTTCATCTCTTGGGTAAATTCTTGCGCATTGCCTTCTTCATCTACAAATTCCATCACCTTCACCTGGTGGGCATCACCTTCTTTGTTCAATTGAATGTTGTGCTTGCGCAACAGGTCTTCTACCTTTTCCTGATCTACTTCGTTAATGGTAGTGTCGATGGTGGTAACGTTGCCATTCTCGTTCTTAATTACCTTGATGCGCGTTTGTCCTTGCTGTTCTTGTGCCACTGCCCAGGAGGTGCATGCCATAAGTGCTACAGCCGCCAATACCGTTTTGAGGTTTAAATTGATCCGTTTCATTGTATTTAGGATTTAAGATTAAACTTTGCTTACGATACAAAGGTGCGGTAGAATGTGCCCGGTTTTGGTTAAAGAAAGCCTAAAGAACGTTAAGGAAAAGTTAAAGTTTTTCTGCTCTAGGGTCGATGCGTTAATTTAGTAGAGTGAAAAAGTCGGTCATTACCATTATTGTAGCCCTGATGAGCATTTCGCTCATTGGCATCATTTGGGTACAATTGTACTGGATTTCCAATGCCATTGAAGTACGCGAAGCACAGTTCAAGCAAAGTGTTAACAATGCTATGGGAGATGTAGTGGCACGGTTAGAAACACGACAAGCCGTATTGCTTTTCGAAAAAGAGGCCAGCAGCCACGAGACGCACACACGCATTGCTATTGGCGAAACCGAAGGCGACACCAATGTGTGGTTGCAGGAAGAAAACATCCGTACTATCCAGTATTTTGGTGACTCGCTGCGTACAGAAGATTATATTGTTCACCACAGTGTCGGCCATGAACAAGAGGTGATTACGGAATTTAGCACTTCTTCTGGCGATACTTCCAACGGCAGTATTATGGTAGCGGTATTTGCTTCCGACTCCAGTGCAGTTATACCGGATGTGAGTTTTGATTTTGATACTTCTCCTGTTGAGCAACATTTTGGCAATGTGTTTAGACGCATGGCCATCGAGTTTAAGAGCATCAAAAACCCTGTGCAAGCGTTGTTAAAAGGCGTTCGTTTAGACAGTCTTATTGAACAAGCGCTAACAAACAATGGCATTGAAACAACGTTTGAGTATGGGGTATACTCAAATGAAAAAGACTCCCTCTTTACCGAACACACTTCAAAAGGGTTTACGTCCTCCCACCTTTCTTCCAACCATAAAACCAACCTGTTTCCCCACGATATTTTAAGTAAAGACGACTTTTTGTTGTTGCACTTTCCGAGCGAAAACAATTATGTGCTCAGTTCTATGGCCTTTATGCTTACCTGCTCGGGGCTGTTTACACTCATCATTATTCTCACCTTTATCGGCACCATTTATTACATGCTCAAGCAAAAGCGGATGTCGGAGATCAAGTCGGATTTCATCAACAACATGACCCATGAATTTAAAACACCCATTGCCACCATTTCGCTAGCAGTAGATTCGATTACCCACCCCAAGGTGCAAGACAATAAGGAAATGGTGAACTATTATGCGCAAATCATTAAAGAGGAAAATAAGCGCATGAACAACCAGGTAGAAAATGTGTTGAACACTGCCTTGTTAGAGAAAGAGGAGCTGCAATTAAAGGTGAGTGAAATTAACGTACATGAGTTAATCAATAAAGCGGTGGGGCAAATGAGCTTGCAGTTAGAAAAAGCTGCGGGATTGATTAAAACGTCGCTCAATGCTTCGGAAGCATTGGTGGCTGGCGACGAAATGCATTTGTACAATGTGGTCGTGAATCTGCTCGACAATGCCATTAAATATTCGAAGCACCACCCAGAAGTTGAAATCATTACTGCCAGCAGCACATCGGGCATTACCATTGAGGTGAAAGACAATGGCATTGGCATGAATGCCGAAACGCAACGTAAAATTTTCGATAAGTTTTTTCGGGTTACCAAGGGCAACATTCACGATGTAAAAGGGTTTGGCATTGGGCTGAGCTACGTAAAGGCAGTGGTAACCGCCCACCAGGGGGTTATTGATGTAACCAGTGAGTTGGGCAAAGGCACTTCTATGTTAATTACATTACCCAAAAACCCTACAGCATGAGTTACGAAATTTTATTGGTGGAAGACGAGGAAAATTTTGGAGCAGTGTTAAAAAACTACCTGGAACTTTCGGACTACAAAGTAACACTATGCACCAATGGCAATACTGGCATGGCAGCCTTTCGCAAGCAACCGTTCGACCTTTGCATCCTGGATGTAATGATGCCCGAACGCGATGGCTTTAGTTTGGCCAAAGACATTCGTGCTGTGAATACTGCAGTACCTTTGATTTTCTTAACAGCCAAAACGCTGAAAGAAGACATGGTACAAGGGTTCAAGATTGGAGCAGACGACTACATCACCAAGCCATTCGATTCGGAGGTGTTGCTCTATAAAATTCAAGCCATTTTGAAACGCGGAAAGCAGGTACAACAAGAAGCCGATACGACCGAGTTTAACATTGGAAAGTACTTTTTTGATTACAAGGTGCGCACCATTTCGCTAAATGGTCAGTCTCAAAAGTTGTCGCCCAAGGAGGCAGAGTTGCTTAAGTTACTATGCGATTATATGAACGATGTACTTCCTCGTGAAGCAGCATTGAACCAAATTTGGAAAGACAGCAACTACTTTACCACCCGTAGTATGGATGTATTTATTGCTAAATTGCGCAAGCATTTAAAGGATGATCCTGCTGTTGAAATTACCAACATTCATGGCAATGGCTTTCGGCTTGCTGTAAATTAATCTTGTAGTGTACGCAACCTTTCTTCTCAATTTACGTCTATTTATCAAATTAGCTGTTATGAAAAAGTTATTGCTTTGCTTTTGCCTGCTCTTTCCTTTTGTTGGATTTGCTCAAACCTCAGATGCTCAACATGTTGAAGCGGCCGACTCTACTCTGCTGGTAGATGTCCCTAATGTGCTCTTACAAGGAGAACAAGAGTTCGACTTTGGTTTAAGCAACACAAAGGCAGGTATTATGCAAGTACATAAATGGGTGTACAACCGTTGGGGCGAATTGATATTTGAATCGGAGCAACTGAATGAAAAGTGGGATGGTAGCCACAACAATGTTCCCTGTAAAGAAGGAGCTTACGTCTGGAAAATTGAAGTAACAGAGGTTACTGGTAAAGTGACTGAGTATACCGGGCACATTAACGTGTTGCAGTAATACGCCTTCAATTGTTAGGTGCTCCTTGAATTAGCCAACAGTGCACCTTATTTATTTCGTCGTCGGTTAACTCCCGAATGTTAAATGCATTGGGTGTTGGCGGCATGCTTTTTTCAAAAATCACATACCTTTCTAACCGCCCGTTTTTGGCTTTGCTGGAAAGCACATTGTAATCGGAGGCCCACGAATCGTGGCAACCCGTACCTCCTCCCAACCCTGTAGCACACGTAGCCTCAAACAACGGGGCAATGTCGTTGGTAAAATGCACACTTATCGTATCGCAATCTACCGCTGGGTTGACTAAAAATGCTTTGTCTTGTTTACAACTCAGCGCCATTAAACAAAGCAAAACCATTGCTTTCATCTTCCAATTCATTCAGAGCAAGTTAACCGTTTTTGCGCCAGCGGTTTGTCATGCACACTACCATTCTACTATTTCTGGCATTAACGGTGTAAGAATTTATTTTATCTTTACTCCCCCTAAATAAATTCGTTGCTAACTAAACGGTAAAATTTTTATTATTTATTAAACTAACAATTATGAAAAAACTCGCTTTATTGGCTGTTGTTGTAATGGCTGTAATGATTCAAGCTTGTGGCGGTGGCGCTTCATTTGATGCTGCCCAATTGAAAGAAGGAATGTCTCAAGACGAAGTAAAAGCTTTGTTTGGAGAGCCTACTATGACCATGACTGTAATGGGTAAAACCACCTGGAGTTATGGCGATAACGATGTGTACTTCGGTGAAGATGGTACTGTTACTATGGAAGCACACGGTTCGTTGGAAGAAGAAATGAGTGAAGGGTTGAATGACCTGATGAACGAAGTGGAAGAAGCTGTTGAAGATATGGGTGAAGAAGTAGAAACTGAGGTTGAAGGTGCCGTTGAAGGCATGGAAGAAGCCGTAGAAGAAGTTTCTGGCGAAGAAGGCGGCGAGTAATTCGCACTTAACATATTTAAAAACCGGCCGTCATCCTGTTCCGATAATTATCGGAATAGTTCAGGATCTGGCCGGTTTTTTTGTGCCCTTATTCTTACCTATCCTCACCTCCTTTTCTTAATAGCATTTACCGCTGCAACGTTGCCCAGGCATCATTCCAACAAAATCCTTATCTTTACTTGCGATTGTCGATGTGTTGTTCACCAACCACCGATGTTCAACTACAGTTAATTAACCGCACGAATACCCCCTGAGTATTGCTTCTTCTTTAAGTAGCATTTCACCCTAACCCTTTATTACAATACTAACCCGCTGTGCATGCATTGTGATGCCTACGCAATGCCTTCAAGCAGCCGTGAAGTGCTGGTATACACCAACCATTGCTCTGACAATGGAAAGTGTGCATCGAACAAAAACTTAAGCATGTGAAAACAATGGTTTAACAATTAAAATTCATCACATGAAAAAGAGAGCTGTTTATTTTATCTTTTTGTTTTACGTATTGACAAATACCACCTACAGCCAGGGAGGCGATTTCCTATGGGCGCAGTCGATTGGAGACATTAGTGCTGATCGTGTTGTAGGGGAAGGGGTTATCACTGACGATGCCGGAAATATTTATTCGGTAGGAATACTTAGGGGATCCGCTGATTTTGATCCGGGGCCTGGAGTGTTCAACTTGTCTGCTCCGAATGGCCATGCTTTTGTTCAAAAAGTTGATTCCGATGGCAATTTTATCTGGGCCAAAATAATTGAAGGAACCAATATGTATGGTTTTTATGATATAGGTGTTGATGACGCAGGTAATGTACATGTATCAGGAACTTTTCTCAACAGTGGCGATTTCGACCCGGGGCCAGGCGTTTTTACCCTCACCGCCAATGGGAATTACGATGCTTTCATTTTAAAACTTGATGTAAATGGCGATTTCCTGTGGGCCAAATCAATCGGTGGAACTTACCCGGAAAGTTGTAATAGTCATGTGATTGACCATGCAGGAAATGTTTACTTGACCGGACGCTATTTTGCATCCGTAGATTTCGACCCGGGGCCTGGGGTTTACAACCTTACAGCGTCTACAAATGGTTATGCCTATGTGCTTAAGCTAGATTCCAATGGTGATTTTGTGTGGGCCAAATCGATGGAAGGCAGTGCATCAAGTACTGTTATCGGAAAGGATATTAAAATAGATGGGCCAGGCAATGCCTATATTGTTGGAGATTTTGATGGTACCGTAGACTTCGACCCGGGAGTAGGCGTTGTTAACCTCATTTCCAATGGCGACAGTGAAATTTTTATCCAAAAACTCGACGTCGATGGCAATCTTGTTTGGGTTAAAGCTATTGGTGGAAGTGGTGGAGATCAAGGTTCAAGTATCGCACTGGATGCTTCCACCAACGTCATCATATCAGGCCAGTTTCAGCACCAGGTTGACTTTGACCCGGGACCAAACGATTTTATGCTAGACACCTCCCCCAGCAATTACGGTGGTTATGTGCTAAAGCTAGACAGTGCCGGTAATTTTGGTTGGGCCAAAGGGCTCCTCACTCCTGGAAGTGGAACAATTATTGATTACGACCTGGTGACCGATGCTTCAAATAACATCTTTGCATTAGGATGGTTTGACAACAGTTTTGATTTTGATCCTGGAAGCGGATCTCATATTGTTAACAGTACTGGAGGCGCTATTGATGCCTACTTGCTTAAGCTGGATAGCTTGGGCAATTTTGTGTGGGTAAATGTGCTTGCAGGAACAGGCCGTGAATATTTTGCTGAAGGAGCGATCGATCAACAGGGCAATATCATTTCAACAGGTGGTTTCGAGTTAACCGTAGATTTTGACCCGGGACCAAACACACACGATCTTACTTCATCGGGCGATTATAATTTTTTCCTCCTCAAGCTCAGCGGATGTGCTACTTCGGTAGGCATTGCTGAAAACGATGCAACGCAACCCATTGTTGCTTACCCCAACCCTACTTCTGGTGTCGTTACCATTGATTTGGAAGATATACAAGATGTCACCATCAAAGTGCTCAACATGAATGGGCAGGTGGTGTACCAACAAGCACAAGTGAACGGCATGCACCAGTTTGAGCTGACCGCTGCTCCGGGGGTTTATACCATTGAAGTGAGTACAGCAACCATTCGGAAATATGTAAAGCTGGTGAAGCAGTAAGGCGGGAGCAATTTGCACTTAACCTATTAAAGTTCAATCGTCATCCTAACCCTTGATAATAATGCTGAACCGCTATACATGTATTGTGATGCCTACACAATGCCATTGAGCAACAAAAGCATGTATCGAATAAAAATTCATACCAACAAAAACTTAAACACCTAAAACCAATGACTTAAAAACTAAAAATTCATCACATGAAAAAAAGGGCGTTTTATATTATCTTTTTGTTTTGCGTGTTTGCAAACATCACCTACAGCCAGGGAGGCGATTTGATGTGGGCGCAATCGGTTGGGGGCAGTGGTTTTGATATTGTTACAGGAATACCCGTTACCACCGACAACGCTGGAAATATTTATACTGCAGGGGTGTTTAAGGGCTCAGCTGATTTTGACCCAGGGCCCGGGGTGTTTAATTTGTCAACTACGAATCGCAATCTGTTTGTTCAAAAAGTTGATAACAACGGCAATTTCATTTGGGCCAAATTAGTTGAGATAACTGATTACATCGTTTATGAAATAAGTATCGATGACTCAGGTAACATATATATATCAGGGCACTTTTTAGGCAGTGGCGATTTCGACCCGGGACCAGGCGTTTTCACCCTCACCTCTAATGGGGATAGCGACATTTTCATCTTAAAACTTGATGCTAATGGCGATTTTCTATGGGCCAAATCAATCGGTGGAACTTCTGAAGAAAGTTGTAGAAATCATGCGTTTGACAATGCGGGAAATATCTACCTCCTTGGAGGCTATTCTGGATCCGTAGATTTTGACCCAGGGCCTGGGGTTTACAACCTTACAGCATCTTCAAGTGTTGATGCATATGTCCTTAAACTGGATGCCAATGGTGATTTTGTGTGGGCCAAATCGACTGGAGGCAATGCATCAAGTTCTGTTTTCGACAGGGATATTGCAGTGGATGGGCAAGGTAATGTATATGCTACTGGAGATTTTTATGGTACGGCAGATTTTGACCCGGGAGTAGGCGTTCTTAACCTCACTTCCAATGGCGGTAGTGAAATTTTTATCTTAAAGCTCAATGCCAATGGTGATCTTGTTTGGGTCAAAGCAATAGGTGGAAGTGGTGGAGATCGAAGTACAAATATCGCACTGGATGCTTCCAATAATGTCATCATATCAGGAGGGTTTTCCGGCCAGATTGACTTTGACCCGGGACCAAACGATTTCATGCTAAATAGCGCTCCCAACAATTACGGTGGTTATATACTAAAGTTGGATAATGCCGGTGATTTTATCTGGGTGAAAGGTTTTTTTTCCATTGGAGTTGCATCAATTCATAGTTATGAGCTTGTTATCGATGCTTCAAATAACATCTTTGGATCAGGGTGGTTTTACGGTAGCGTTGATGTTGATCCTGGAAGCGGAACTCATATCGTCAACAGTATTGGAGGTTCTATTGATGGTTATCTCCTTAAGCTTGATAGCATAGGCAATTTTGTGTGGGTGAATGTTCTTGCAGGAACAGACGATCAATATCCTTATGGAGCAACCATCGATTACCAGGGCAATATCATCTCAACAGGTGGTTTTGAATCAACCGTAGATTTTGATCCGGGGCCGAACACGCACAACCTTACTGCAACAGGTACAAAAGATTTTTTCCTCCTCAAACTCACCGGATGCGCTACTTCCGTAGGCATTGCTGAAAATAATGCAACACCACAAGCCATCGCTTACCCCAACCCTACTTCTGGTGTCGTTACCCTTGATTTGGAGGACATCAAAGATGCCACCATCAAAGTACTCAACATCAACGGCCAGGTGGTGTACCAACAAGCACAAGTGAGTGGCATCCACCAGTTTGAACTGGCTGCTGCTCCCGGGGTATATACCATTGAGGTAACGGCAGCAAATACTCGGAAATATGTGAAGCTGTTGAAACAGTAAAGAATAGAAAACACAGGTAATGCTAATTCAAACATAAAATAGCAGTACCACGACTCCTGGCTAGACCATGTCCGCCTGAGGCGGACATGGTCTAGCCAGGGCTTGGGATGGCAACCGGGTTTTTTACGCCCATATTTTTACCGATACTCTCCTCGCTTTCATCATGTTAAGCATGGCCAAAGCACCATTTCAACAAAATCCGTATCTTTACCTACGATCATTGATGTGTTGTTGATCAATCATCAATGTTCAACTACAGTTAATTAACCGCACTTATCACCTATTCAGGCTTCTTTTCTAAGAAGCTTCTCCTAACCTTTTATTACAATACTCATCTGCTGTACACTGCATTGTGATGCCTACATGATGTTATCCATCAGCACGAAGTATTGGTTGCGCCAACCGTTGCTTTGGCAATGGAAAGCGTGCATCAAATAAAAACTTATCACATGAAAAAGGGAGTTGTTTATTTTATCTTTTTGTTTTGCGTATTGGCAAACATTACCTACAGCCAGGGAGGCGATTTTGTATGGGTACAGTCAATTGGTGGTAGTGATAGGGATGTTGGTCATGATGTTTCAATAGACAATGGCGGAAACATTTATACTGTGGGAGCGTTCGAAGGAACTGTTGACTTTGACCCAGGGTCGGGAATATTTAACCTTAATGCCAATGGGGCAGGGCTGTTTATTAAAAAGCTTGATGAAAATGGCGATTTTGTATGGGCCAGGGCAGTTACAAGTACCGATGAAATTAAAGGATATTCTATTGCTGTAAGTAACACCGGTAACCTATGCATTACAGGTGCTTTTAATGGCACTGTTGATTTTGACCCTGGGCCAGGAACCTTCGTCCGTACTTCTAATGGAAGCCCGGACATTTATATTCTAAGCCTCAATGTTGACGGGGATTTTTTATGGGCAAAAACCATGGGAGGAACCAGTGAAGGTGCAGGTAAAGATGTTGCTATTGATGCCACTGGAAATGTATATACAACCGGCGCATTCTCCAACACAGTGGATTTTGACCCAGGAACTGGAAGCTTTTACCTAACAGGCAGTAATCTACATGATATTTTCGTTCAGAAGCTTGACGTCAATGGCAATTTCATTTGGGCCAAAGCAATGACTGGAAGCATAACCACAGATGAAGGCTATGGCATTGTAGTTGATGCCCAGGAAAATGTATACACTACCGGTAGGTTCAGTGGGGTTGTTGACTTCGATCCAGGGTTAGGCATCTTTAACCTTGATTCTGAAGGAAACGTTGGCGCATTCATTCAAAAGCTTGATATTAATGGTAACTTTTTGTGGGCGAAATCTATTGGAGGGCAAACGCTTGCGAGGGGCTCAAGCATAACACTTGATGCTTCCAATAATGTGCTGATTGCTGGCGTTTTCTTTGGCCGAGGTGATTTTGATCCAGGGTCCAACATTTTCAACGTAAGAACAAATGGAAATGGGGGCTATGTCTTAAAATTAGATAACAATGGTAATTTCTTGTGGGCTAAGGGAATCTCATCTGCTACTAACGGGCCACATGTTTTTTCAAGTGCTGAAATCATCACCGACACATTAAACAGCATCTATTTGGCTGGGTCGTTTTCTAATAGCTATGACTTCGATCCGGGGCTGAATGATTATACCCTTAGTGCTGGAGGCTCACTCAGGGATAATTATGTATTAAAGCTTGATAGTATGGGTAATTTCGTTTGGGCGAAATCCTATGGTGGTTCCCTGAATGATTACTGTGGTGGTAGCGCCTTAAGTGCTCAAGGAAGTTTATACCTAACAGGTTACTACAACAGTACGGCTGACTTTGACCCTGGAGTCAATGATCACTACCTTACTGCAATGGGTGATGTTGACGCTTTCCTCCTTAAACTTAGTGCATGCGAAGCTTCTATAGGCATTGCTGAAAACAACGCTTATCAATCGGCCATCGCTTACCCCAACCCTACTTCAGGAGTCGTTACCCTTGATTTGGAGGACATCAAAGATGCCACCATCAAAGTGTTCAACATCAACGGACAGGTGGTGTACCAACAAGCACAAGTGAATGGCATCCACCAGTTTGAACTAGCGGCCGCTCCAGGAGTGTATACCATTGAAGTAACGGCAGCAGATACCCGGAAGTACGTGAAGCTGATCAAGCAATAACGATGGCTTGAACAACTTTTAACTACAGTGCACCACTACAGCATGTGTTTTTCTTCCTAACCGCAAAAAAACCATCGCCTCGCTAATTGAATGACGCAGCAAGGTGTTGGGAATGAAAAAGTGTAACACTAAAAACTTAAACACATGAAAAAAAAGATACTCTTTTCCATGTTCCTCCTATGCGTATTTATTGGCACCACTTACAGCCAGGGAAACGATTTTCTTTGGGCAAATTCGGCAGGAGGCAATGGTAGTATTGTCTTTGGTAAAAGCATTACCACCGACAATGCCGGAAACATTTATACCTCGGGGTTCTTTGTTGGAGCTGCAGATTTCAATCCTGGGGTTGGCACTTATAACCTCAGTGCTCCAAGTGGTAGTGTATTTGTTCAAAAAGTTGATCCCAGTGGCAATTTTATCTGGGCAAAAAAAATCCCGGGGGCTGCCTATGGAATAACCGCTTATATTGATGTTGATGATGACGAGAATGTATACTTATCTGGGTACTTTCAAAACACCGGGGATTTTGATCCTGGGCCCGCAATCCATAACCTTACCTCCAATGGGGGGTCAGATATTTTCATTTTAAAACTCAACTCCAGTGGTAATTTTGTTTGGGCAAAATCTATTGGCGCAAATGGTTCGGATATCGCCACTGAACTTACCGTTGACAATATTGGGAATTTGCACATCACCGGATCACATACAGACACTGTAGACTTTGACCCTGGAGCTGGAATTTTCAACCTTAACAATTCAGGAGGTGGCCCAAATGTTTTTGTTCTTAAACTTGATGACAATGGTGATTTTGTGTGGGCAAAATCAGTAAATGGCACTCATAGCGTCGGCCAGGCTATAAAGGTAGACGGCCAGGGAAATGTATACACCTCTGGAAGATTTGAGAGTATTGTTGATTTTGATCCAGGAACAGGGGTTTTCAATCTCACTTCTAATGGATATAGAGATGTATTCATCCAAAAGTTGGATGTCAACGGTAATTTTGTGTGGGCAAAATCTATTGGCGGAATCCTTACTGATGAGGTACATGCTATTTCACTTGATGCTTCAAACAATGTGTTAATATTTGGTGTTTTTCAATACACAGTTGATTTTGATCCAGGGCCAGATAATTTCATTCTTAGTACAAACAACAGCCCGAGTATGTACGTGCTAAAGTTAAACGATAACGGTGATTTTGTGTGGGCGAAAGTAATTTTAGGTGATCTTGGATTCACCTGGAATGGTTCTCTTGTTACCGATAGCTTGAACAATATCTTTCTATTCACTACTATATCCGGAAGCTATGACCTTGATCCCGGAGCTGGATCTCATGTAGTGAGTACAAGTGGCGACTATGATCGTGATGGTGCTATGATCAAACTTGATAGTATAGGCAGCTTCGCATGGGGCAGTAATTTCTTAACAGAAGTAACGACAGATCAAGGCTTTTATGACGCAACGATAGATCCCCAGGGCAATATCATTTCAACAGGATATTTCGGTGCTACGGTTGATTTTGATTCCGGAGTCAATGATCACTACCTTAATGCAATAGGTGATGTTGACGCTTTCCTCCTCAAGCTCAGCCCCTGCGAAACTTCGGTAGGCATTGCTGAAAGCAATGCAGCACACTCCGTCATTGCTTATCCCAACCCTACCTCAGGAAACATCGCCATTGATTTAGAGGATATAAAAGACGCCACCATCAAAGTACTCAACATCAGCGGCCAGGTGGTGTACCAACAAGCACAAGTGAATGGCATCCACCAGTTTGAGCTGGCTGCTGCTCCCGGGGTATATACCATTGAGGTAACAGCGGAAAGCATTCGGAAATATGTGAAGTTGATCAAGCAATAACGATGGCTTGAACAACTTTTAACTACAGTATACCACTACAACAGGTGTTTTTCTTCCTAACCGCAAAAAAACCATCGCCTCGCTAATTGAATGACACAGCAAGGTGTTGGGAATGAAAAATTTTAGTCACAATAAAAACTTAAACACATGACAAAAAAGACACTTTACTTGATGCTGCTACTATGCATGCTGACTGGCATTACCTACGGCCAGGGCGTAAACTTTGTTTGGGCACAATCTATTGGTAGCGGTGGTATTCTTGATGGGCAGGATATTGCCACCGATGATGACGGAAATGTTTATACCGTGGGAACAATTGTTGGAGGGGCCGACTTTGATACAGGACCAGGAACTTATAATTTGTACTCGAATCCAAGGCGTTTATTTGTTTCTAAAATTAATAGCAGTGGCTATTTTGAATGGGCTAAGTTAGTAGACGGAGCTACAGTGCCAATGTGGTCTAAAGGCTATCACGTTGATGTTGATGGTGCTGGTAATGTATATGTCACTGGAGGCTATGATGCTACAGGAGATTTTGACCCGGGGCCAGCAGTGTTTAACCTCACTGCGGGGGGTGGACTTATTAATATGTTCATCTTAAAACTCGATTCCGATGGCGATTTTATTTGGGCCAAATCATTCGATGGAAGCTATCTCTCCCATTGCCACCAGCATGTTGTTGACGATGCTGGAAACATGTACCTCACAGGAGAATTTGCTGGTACTGTAGATTTTGACCCAGGGCCGGGAGTTCAAAACCTCACACATACCTCATCAATTTTTGATGGGTTTGTACTTAAACTTGATGCCAATGGTGATTTTGTGTGGGTTCAACCAATCGGTGGTGGCACTTCGTGGTCTACCTGGGCGAATGCCATTACTGTAGATGATCAGGGGAATGTGTATACCACTGGTGTGTTTGATGGCACTATGGACTTCGACCCTGGCCCTGGGGTTTCTAATCTTTCTTCCTATGGTAGTGATGATGTTTTCATTCAAAAGCTGGATGCTAATGGTGATTTTGTGTGGGCCAAATCGGTTGGCGGGGCCGATCTTGATGACGCTTTATCGATCACACTAGACGCTTCAAACAATGTTTTAGTATCAGGGTCTTTTCTTAGTGTTGCTGATTTTGACCCAGGGCCAAACAACTTCAATATATTTGCGACGCTCGGAGATGGTGGTTTTGTGTTGAAACTAGACAACAATGGTGATTTTGTGTGGGCCAAGGGCATTCTATCTACCGGAGGTACGACAAACCTAAGCCATGATATTTTGGTAGACACCTTAAACAACATCTTTACATTGGGTACGTATACGGGCAGCTATGATTTTGATCCTGGAACCGGGTTGCATGAACTTAACAGTGCCGGAGGTACAGATAGCTATGTCCTTAAGCTTGACAGTACAGGTAGTTTCGCCTGGGCAGGCTCCATTGGAGGCCCCAGTAATTTCGAAGGATCTTTAGGAGGAACCATAGATCGCCAGGGCAATATTATTTCTACAGGCAGGTATGATGGAACGGTTGATTTTGACCCGGGGCCAGGCGTTTTTAGCCACATGTCAATTAATGTCGATCTTTTCATCCTTAAACTCAGTGCATGCGAAACTTCGGTAGGCATTGCTGAAAGCAATACGGTACAGCAAGCCATCGCTTACCCCAACCCTACTTCTGGTGTCGTTACCCTTGATTTGGAAGACATCAAAGATGCCACCATTAAAGTACTCAACATCAACGGACAGGTGGTGTACCAACAAGCACAAGTGAATGGCATCCACCAGTTTGAGTTGGTTGCTTCCCCTGGGGTATACACCATTGAAGTGAGTACTGCAACCATTCGGAAATATGTGAAGCTGGTGAAACAGTAAGGCATGGGTTAATTGTCATTGATCTACTGCTCCACCTTTTTAACGTGTGTTTTTCTTCCTAACCGCAAAAAACACCCCAACGCCTCGTTGGCTGAATGGCGCAGCAAGGTGTTAGGAATGAAAATTTGTAACACTAAAAACTTAAACACATGAAAAAAAAGGCATTTTACTTATTGTTGCTCATATGCACATTGAATGGCACTACCTACGGCCAGGGCGTAAACTTTGTTTGGGCACAATCTATTGGTAGCGGTGGTATTCTTGATGGACATGATGTTGCCACCGATGATGACGGAAATGTTTATACCGTGGGAACACTTGTTGGAGGGGCTGATTTTAATACGGGGCCGGGAACTTATAATTTGTACTCGAATCCAGAACGTATGTTTGTTCTGAAAATTAATAGCAGTGGCTATTTTGAATGGGCCAAATTAGTGGACGGAGCTAAAGTAACATCGTGGTCAAAATATAATATTGATGTTGATAGTGCCAGTAATGTATATATCTCCGGAGACTTTGAGTCTTCGGGAGATTTTGACCCAGGGCCAGCGGTGTTCAACCTCACTGCGAGTGGATATAATGATGTTTTCATCTTAAAACTTGACTCCGATGGCGATTTTATGTGGGCCAAATCATTAGAAGGAACTTCTTTTACCTATTGCAACGAACATGTTGTTGACGATGTTGGAAATGTGTACCTCACAGGAGAATTTGGTGGTACAGTAGATTTTGATCCAGGATCAGGAGCCCATACCCTCACTCCTGCCTCAACAATTCGTGATGGGTTTGTCCTTAAACTTGGTGCCAATGGTGATTTTGTGTGGGTTCAACCAATCGGTGGTGGCACTTCGTGGTCTACCTGGGCGAATGCCATTACCATAGATAACCAGGGGAATTTATATACTGCTGGTGTGTTTGATGGCACTTTGGACTTCGACCCTGGCCCAGGGGTCACTAATCTTACCTCCTATGGTAGTGATGATGTATTCATTCAAAAGCTGGATGCTAATGGTGATTTTGTGTGGGCCAAATCGGTTGGTGGAGGTGATGCTGATGACGCTTTATCAATCGCACTAGACGCTTCAAACAATGTTTTAGTATCAGGGTATTTCCTTAGTGTTGCTGATTTTGATCCGGGGCCAAACAACTTCACTCTAAATGCGACGCTCGGAGATGGCGGTTTTGTGTTGAAGCTAGACAACAATGGTGATTTTGTGTGGGCCAAGGGCATTCTATCTACCGGAGGTACGACAAACCTAAGCCATGATATTTTGGTAGACACCTTAAACAACATCTTTACATTGGGTACGTATACGGGCAGCTATGATTTTGATCCTGGAACCGGGTCGCATGAATTTAATAGTGCTGGAGGTTTCGATAGTTACATCCTTAAACTGGACAGTACAGGTAGTTTCGCCTGGGCCAGCTCCATTGGAGGAACTAGCAATCTTGATAGATCTTCAGGAGGAACCATAGATCGACAGGGTAATATTATTTCTACAGGCAGGTATGAAGGAACGGTTGATTTTGACCCGGGGCCAGGCGTTTTTAGCCACATGTCAATTAATGTCGATCTTTTCATCCTTAAACTCAGTGCATGCGAAACTTCGGTAGGCATTGCTGAAAGCAATACGGTACAGCAAGCCATCGCTTACCCCAACCCTACTTCTGGTGTCGTTACCCTTGATTTGGAAGACATCAAAGATGCCACCATTAAAGTACTCAACATCAACGGACAGGTGGTGTACCAACAAGCACAAGTGAATGGCATCCACCAGTTTGAGTTGGTTGCTGCCCCAGGGGTATATACCATTGAGATAACGACAGCAGACGTTCGGAAATATGTGAAGCTGATCAAGCAGTAAGGGATGGATTAACTGCCGTTGATCTACTACTACAACCTTTTTAACATGTGTTTTTCTTCCTAACCGCAAAAAAACCATCGCCTCGCTGGCTGAATGGCGCAGCAAGGTGTTAGGAATGAAAATTTGTAACACTCAAAACTTAAACACATGAAAAAAAAGATACTCTTTTCTCTACTCCTCCTAGGCGTATTTATTGGCACCACCCATGGCCAGGGGGGCAATTTTGTTTGGGCGCACTCCATTGAAAGTAGTGATTATATCTATGGTCATAAGGTGACCACCGATAATGCGGGGAACATTTATGCTATAGGTAACTTTAAAGGATCGGTTGATTTTAACAACCAGCTAGCGGTAGATAGTTTGACCGCAAACGACAACAGTTGGTTTATTTTAAAAGAGAACAGCAACGGCTTTTTTGTTTGGGTAAAATCAATCTCAGGGTTACTCTCCTCTAATAGCCGCTTCATTGCTGTTGACGACACGGGCAATGTATATATATCGGGACGTTTTGAAAACACTGTTGATTTTGATCCCGGACCAGGCATCCATAGCCTTACTTCAAATGGAGATTACGATTTCTTTGTTTTAAAGCTTGATACTCATGGGGATTTTGTGTGGGCCAAATCAATCGGAGAAACTGGCAGAGATCGATGCAGAAATATGGCGATAGATCACGCAGGCAATTTATATTTAACAGGAAGTTTTCAAGGCACAGTAGACTTTGACCCAGGGGCCGGAACTTCTTCCCTTATAGCCAATTCTTTCTATGACTGTTTTATCCTAAAACTTGATGGCAATGGCAATTTTGTGTGGGCAAAAAACATGGGAGGCACTGGAGTTCTTAACTCAGGGATCGATATTGCTGTAGACGACCTGGAAAATGTGTACACAACGGGGTATTTTTACAATACTATTGACATCGACCCGGGGCCCGGAATCTATAGCCTTAATTCTTATGGGGGTAGGGATGTATTCATCCAAAAATTGGATGCCAATGGTGATTTTGTGTGGGGTAAATCGGTTGGCAGTGGCAACGATGAAGAAGCTTCATCGGTTGCACTTGATGCATCGAATAATGTAGTAACTTCTGGGCGTTTCTCTGGGCTGGCTGATTTTGATCCGGGGTCGGGAACCTTCATTCTTAACACTATAAATAATTGGGGGAACTATGTGCTAAAATTAGATCACAATGGTGATTTTATTTGGGCAAAAGGGATTTTGCCTACTACTACAAACGGAGTATTAGTGAATTATGAACTTGTTATAGATACCTTAAATAACATCTTTGCATGGGGTACATATAAGGGCAGCTATGACTTTGATCCTGGAACCGGGGCTCATATACTTAGTTTTGCTGGAGGATCAGGCGATGGTTATTTTCTTAAGCTTGACAGCACTGGCAATTTCGTTTGGGCTCATACCCTTGCAGGAATAGGCTATGATTTTTACCGGGGAGGAACGATCGATCACCAGGGCAATATCATCTCAACAGGAGTTTTCAACGCCACCGTAGATTTCGACCCGGGGCCAAACACTCATAACCTTACTTCAACAGGTAGTCCTGACCTTTTCATCCTTAAACTCAGTGCATGCGAAACTTCCGTAGGCATTGCTGAAAACAATACAACACCACAAGCCATCGCTTACCCCAACCCTACTTCTGGTGTCGTTACCCTTGATTTGGAAGACATCAAAGATGCCACCATCAAAGTACTCAACATCAACGGGCAGGTGGTGTACCAACAAGCACAAGTAAATGGCATCCATCAGTTTGAGCTGGCGGGAGCTTCTGGGGTGTATACCATTGAAGTGAGTACTGCAACCATTCGGAAATATGTGAAGCTGGTGAGACAGTAAGGCATGGGTTAATTGTCATTGATCTACTGCTCCACCTTTTTTACGTGTGTTTTTCTTCCTAACCGCAAAAAAACCATCGCCTCGCTAATTGAATGACACGGCAAGGTGTTGGGAATGAAAATTTGTAACACTAAAAACTTAAACACATGAAAAAAAAGATACTCTTTTCCATGTTCCTCCTATGCGTATTTATTGGCACCACTTACAGCCAGGGAAACGATTTTTTATGGGCACACTCAATGGGAAACATTGGTAGAGATTATTGCATACAAATAGCATCAGATCCTTCAGGAAACAGCTATAATGCTGGGGGATTTCAATATGCCATTGATTTTGACCCTGGACCAGGAACGTTTAATATGGACACCAATGGTGAGTGGGGCTTGTTTTTCCAAAAACTCGATAACAATGGCAACTTTGTTTGGGCCAAATCAATCATACAAACTTCGGGTTATGGGATAAGTGTTTATGATATCGCCGTTGATGATCAAGGTAACACATATGCTGTAGGGATGTTTGAAGGCATCGTTGATCTTGATCCAGGGCCAGGCACCTCGATTGCTATCGCTAATGGGTTAACCGATATATTCATTCTAAAACTGGATAGCAATGGCAACTTGGTATGGGTAAAAACAGTAGGAGGGCCAATATCCGAAAGGCCTGAAAATATGGTTATTGATGATGCTGGTAATGTGCACATCACCGGAAGTTATCATGGAACGGTTGATTTTGATCCGGGGCCCGGAGTTTTTAACCTTACTGCTGGTTTATACAATGATATTTTTGTTTATAAGCTTGATGTTGATGGCAATTTTGAATGGGCAAAGACAATAGCGAGCTCTGGACAACCCAATGGACTTGGTATTGCAGTAGATGAGTTGGGCAATGTGCACGTCACCGGAAAATATCATGGAACGGCTGATTTTGACCCGGGCCCCGGAGTTTTTAATCTCACCTCCAATGGTAGTAGCGACGCATTTGTTCAAAAACTTGATGTTGATGGCAATTTTGTATGGGCTAAAACCTTCGGTGGATCCAACTTTGACTATGGACATGCTGTAACAACGGATGCTGAAAATAATGTTTTGTTAGCCGGGCAGTTTTATGTTACAGGTGATTTTGACCCAGGGCCTAACGATTTTATATTAACAGCCAATGGTTCGGGCGGGTATCTTGTGAAACTAGATCCTACAGGCAATTTTGTATGGGCCAAAGGGTTTGAACCCGATAGCAGTACCGCACATGCCCTCTACACCAGTCAACTTATTACTGATGCTGAAAACAATGTATTTATGTTAGGGCGTTATCGAGGCACTTATGATTTTGATCCAGGGCCTGGCACTTATTATGCCTATGCCCCTTCAACAAATTATGCTGGCTTAGCACTAAAATTGGATAGTATGGGCAACTTCATTAAGCAACTTCCTCTCACGGCATCTTCAGATCTATTCATTTGGGGTGGAACACTTGATCCCCAGGACAACCTATACCTCGGTGGTTCTTACAGGGCCACAGCAGATTTTGACCCCGGTTCAAATACCCACTACCATACTTCAGCAGGTGATATTGACCTTTTCATCCTCAAACTCAGTGCATGCGAAACTTCGGTAGGCATTGCTGAAAGCAATACGGTACAACAAACCATCGCTTGCCCCAACCCTACTTCTGGTGTCGTTACCCTTGATTTGGAAGACATCAAAGATGCCACCATCAAAGTACTCAACATCAACGGGCAGGTGGTGTACCAACAAGCACAAGTAAATGGCATCCATCAGTTTGAGCTGACGGGAGCTTCTGGGGTGTATACCATTGAAGTGAGTACTGCAACCATTCGGAAATATGTGAAGCTGATTAAGCAGTAAGGGGTAGAAGAAAGCGCGCGAGTAATTCGCACTTAACAGAGTTAAAAACCGGCCAGGTCCTGATCCGCCTAAGGTGGGCAGGATGACGGCCGGTTTTTTTGCACCCATACTTTTACCGCATATTTCCCCGTTTTAATGGTATGAACTGGTGGAAAAGGTGGCGATTAAAACGACGCATCCGCAAGTGGGTGCGGTACCATTCTTTTTTATGGGTGCGCTATTCGCGTTGGTATGTAGGCATTACCAACAGCCCCCGGCTGCGAAAAGCACAGCACGCCAATGCCAATGGTAAAAAGCCACGACATTGGATGGTGTGGGATGCCGGCAGTTGTAAAAATGCGTTGGCCATTGAACGGTATTTTGGGGCGTATGGCTGTGGTATGAAAGGCGGCAAAGTAAAAGGCAATGCCAAACGCAACTCCAGGTTTGTGTATGTATACAAGTAACTACAAGCGTTCTTTCACTTGTTCAAACTTTTCCGAAACACGGCGGTAGGCTGCTGGCTGCTCACTTTTGAGGGTCGATAAACTTGTTTTTCCGGTGCTTCCTCCTCCTCGTGAATGATTGTTGCTTAACCCGCTGGTGCTTTCACCCCTCCATACCCAGGCTTCGGCTACAGTTTTTAATCGATCCACACAGTCTTTGGGGGTGGTAGCTGCTCGAAACTTTTTCCGAAGTGCATCATGAAAATCGGCCTGCCCCTGGGTAAGTGGTTTGTTCGACTTTGAAACACGCTTGCCATAAATGGCCCCGCTATGCCCTTGCAACGACTTCCGTGTAGCATCTACTTCTGCATCCACTTTCGCCTTCGAGGGTTTAAAAATTACATCGCCTGTATCGGATGTCAACGTGTCTTGCAGTTGAATCCACTTCAAGTCTTTTCCTTTTGTTTCTGCTTTTTTAATCACTTCGTATACCATATTAGAGGGCAGCCATTCGTGTTTGCCGGAAAAGCGAAACTTGCTGGCCAACCAGGTTTGATTGAAGGGCGTAGCCTCAATCAGTTCATTGAGTCTCGAAGTGGTGATGCCATCAACGTCTCCACCAGTAGCCAATGTTTTCATGAGGTGAATAATGTCTTTATGGCTGGTTCCCTTGCCAATGGAAGAAAAGGCAGAACTCAACTCTGGAGTAGGCGTTTTCCCTCCTCCTTCTAAATCCATTACAAAGTTTTCGCTGTTCGAAGAGATATCTCCTGGTTGAAGCAATGTGTATTTGGTAGAGCGGCTTGAGTTGACCCGCAAGTACTTACTTTCATTGCCTCCTCTTTTTCTATCGTTCCAAAGGTTTTCTCTTTTCATGGTGTACCCCACCTTATGGCCGATGTTATCTCCTATTACATACAATCGATCCCTTATTTCATCCGTAGTGATTGCTTCCACATGCCGTCGCCAAAAGCTCATGTAATGTGCTTTGGCAAAAGGTGCGCTGGAAGAATTGCTATACGTTACCGTACCGTTAGGGTCCTGGAATCGATTAACTCCCGACCTCAGTTTATAGTCCGAAAACTGGGCAAAATAGTCGAACCGCTTTGCCGGGGTGGTAAATTTGTCCATTAACTTCCTAACGGCATAGGGATCTATTCTTCGAGCTCCTTTCCCCTGGTAAAATTCATAATTGGGGTTGTCGGAATACACATATTCTGGTGCAATAAAGGTGTCTACATCGCTCATGTGCGTGTCGCGATCGCTATCAATACGCTCATCACGTTCTGGGGCACTTGCCGGTACCAACCCATATATGGGCTCATCTGTTGCAATTCTTTCAATCCGAAATAAGTTGTAGTTATGCACATTGGCCACGGTATCGCCTTTACGCTTCCCTGCGCCTATGGCACGCTGTATCGTTGGTTTTTTTTGCAGTGCGGTTCCTTGCAGGCACACCGCATTGGCCCTTGATCGGTTAAGCTGTATAGGGGGGTGTATTTTCATAGGTGCTGACAGTTGCTAAAAAGTGATGGTTTAATCCGTTAACTCGTCTTTTACTTCATCAAACTTTCCAGTAACACGGGTATAAGCTGCTGGTTGTTCTGCTAACAACGTAGCGGTATCGGTAGCAGCAGTATCGCCCGATCCTCGCGAGTGTTTATCGTGTACCGCATTTGCTGCTTCATTGTTCCAAATCCAGGCTTGCGCTACTGTTTTTAACCGATCTACGGCATTGGTAGGCGTGTTGGCCTGTTCAAACTTTGTCCTCAACTCGTCGTGAAAATCTGCCTGTCCCTGGGTGAGGGGCTTATTGCTTTTTCCATCTCTTTTCCCATAAATAGCCCCACTATGTCCTTGTAAAGAAGGAGCTCCAGCATCTACTTCCGATTCTGCTTTGGCCTTCGCTGGTTTAAATATTAAATCGCCTGTATTGGTGGCTAGTTTATCTTGCAGTTTAATCCATTTCAAGTTTCTATTGTCGTCTTGTGCTTTTTTAATCACTTTGTACACCATGTTGGAGGGTACCCATTCGTGCTTGCCTTGAAAACGAAATTTGCTGGCCAGCCAGGTTTGGTTGTAGGGCGTAGCCGTAATCAACCGGTTGAGTTCAGCGGTATCAATGCCTTCAATATCGCCTCCTCCTGCCAGCGTTTCCATGAGGTGTAGCAGGTCTTTGTGTTGAGTTGCTTTGCCTATCCTTCCAAAAGGGCCACTCAATTCAGCCGATGGTGTTTTTCCATCCTGGCTTTGTGTATCAATCACATAGGTTTCGCTGTTCGAAGAACCATCTTTTGCTTCTAACATCGTATACGATTGTCCACCCGCAGCATTGATGGTGAGCATTCTATCTTTATTGGCCACTGCCGTTCGGTCGTTCCAAAGCGTAACAACACTCCAACCCCCTCCCAATTTATATCGAATTTGTGTGTCGCTTAACACTTGTATGTTTGCGCTTACCGCCTCATTGCCAATGGCACCGATGGCATTGCGAAAGAAGGCCTCGTAGTGTGTTTTTATAAATGGTGCCGGTGATGATTTTTCGTACGTTACACTGCCGTCAGGGTCTTGAAAGCGGTTGACCCCACTTTCGATGCCATAATCCGAGTACTCTTCAAAGTAGTCCATCCGTTTTTTGGCGGTAGTAAATTTGTCCAGTAGTGCTGCCATAGCCCCACCATCAAGGTTTCGACCACCCGATCGTTGATAAAAAATATAATCCGGATCATCAAAAGGAATCGATGCAAACTCGATCATGGAGTCACCAACAGGTTCAATGTCATAGCTGGTATCGTCTACTCCTGTAATTTCAAACACCTCGTAGTTCTCTACATTGGCCACTTTATCGCCCACTGCTTTTCCTGCTCCCACAGCCATTTGCACCACTTGCCGCTGTATGGGTTGGTAGCCAGAAAATTCGGACACTACCTCACCAAATCCGCTTGCCTGACTTCCCACATGTTCGGCATTGGCTTTTGAATCGGTAGACGTATGTTCGTGTGCAGCATTCTTCACGACAACAACATTTGTTTCAAGATACCCATTTTCTCCGCACCACAAAAATACATTACCATAATCTACTCAACATCACAAGTCGGTTTTCACCGACTCAAACTTGCCCATCACCCGGCTATATGCTGTTGGTTGAGCCAACTTTAGGGTCGCCGTATTGGTAGCGGTGTGGGTTCCCCCTTTGCGTGAATGCTTGTCGTGTACCGCACTGGCGTCTTCATTGTTCCAAATCCAGGCTTGTGCTACTGTTTTTAACTTATCAGCACAATCTTCTGGCGTAGTGGCCAATCTAAATTTTTCACGCAACTTGTTGTGAAATCCATTTTGCCCCTGGGTAAGTGGCTTGTTCGATTTTGACGTGCGCTGGCCATATATGGCACCGCTGTGTCCTTGCAAAGAAGGTTTGGTGCTGTGTACTTCGCTATCAGGCATGGCCTTCGACGGCTTAAAAATTAAATCCCCCGTATTAGACGTGAGTTTTTCCTGCAAGTCAATCCACTTGGTATTCTTACTATCGTCTTCCGCTTTTTTAATCACTTCATACACCATGTTGGAAGGAATCCATTCGTGCTTCCCCTGGAAACGGAACTTACTCGCCAACCAGGTTTGGTTATAAGGAGTGGCTGTAATCAACCGATTGAGTTCTGCGGTATCAATGTCGTCTACCTTTCCTCCCCCTGCCAGGGTTTTCATCAAATGCACAATGTCTTTATGCGAATCGCCTTTTCCCAGTTTACTGAAGGCCGTACTCAATTCGGTGGTGGGCGTTTTACCACCACCACGGGTATCGGTTACAAAGTTTTCGCTGTTCGACGACACATCGGAAGGGTTAAGAAAAATATAACTGTGGCTGCGGTTAGCATTTACTCCCAGGGTTTTCCCACGATTGGCCACTGCCGTACGGTCGTTCCATAAATCAGGACGAATAAACCCACTTCCAGTATTGATGCGCAAGTAGGTGCCATAGCTTTCTACATTTCGCCCAAAAAAATCGTTGGACCTGATCACCTCATTTTCCCAAAAGTCTTCGTAATTTTTCTTGTTGAAAGCGTTGGCCGATGAGTCAGCATAAGGGGCAGTAACTGTACCGTCAGGGTCTTTGTAGCGATTTACCCCCGATTGTATCTTATAAGCAGAATGCGTCCGAAAATAATTGAACCGGCTGTTGGCGGTAAGGAACTTTCGTTTCAATGCATTTCTGATGCCCGATTCTTCTCTTCGCTTCGACTTTTTCTTGAGCAGTTCGTAGGCCGGGTTATCAAACGCAACACCCAGTTCATCTCTATGCGTTCTGTCGTGCCTCAAGTTATACGAATCTATGTTTACTGCTGTGATGGTAAAAATGTCGTAGGTGGCTGGCTCAATAATTTTATCCCCCACTTTTCTTCCTCCACCAATCATCATTTGTGCCACTTGCCGTTGTAGGAGGTGCTGAGATGAAGTGCCTCCTGCTACACGGGTAGCATTGGCTTTTGAGGTGGTGGAAGTGCGGTGTGGTGCGATGCTTTTCATGGTATCGATTATTGCCTCAAGATATTAATAATCGTCATGACGCAAAAATACGGTGACCCACAATTTTATCAACTTTCGTCATCGTCGAACGCCAACAAGTCGCGCACGTATTCGGTGGTTATCTCGTTCCATACGGCTTTGCCTTCTTGCACCAGCAAATGCCCTTCATAACCATAAGTTTCGCCGCCAAATTCCGACATGCGGGTGACCTCATAGCTGTAGGCAATGCGAGTACATGGCTGTTGGTTGTGCGTGGCCTCATCAATGGCCTTTACTTTGCAGCTCGACAAGCCCGTGGAGGCCATGTGTCCGCTACCGCCTACTCCTTCACCAAAAGTATGGGCTTCGTTGATGTAGTCGGCCACTATTTTTTCGGCTGCTTTAATGTCCATTTATTCGTCGCTTTGCATCGATACCACCTCGTAAACGCCAGGACGTTGGCCGGTTTCAAACGTGCCTTTTACTTCTTCATAAAACCGCTGTATGATTTCCCTCCGCTCTTCAATGTCCTCTTCTTCGGCTTCGAGGTCAATCCAATTTTCAATGTCAATGTCTTCGTCAATGATCTCTCCCACTACACGCACCACTTCTTCGTCCAAATGGTTCAGTTCCAGTTGTGCATAGGCCAATGCAAACCACTCGTTAGAAGTGTCGTCCATCATCGGCTCCCCTTCGTAATAAAAGTGATGCGACAATGCTTTTTTGGCTGCTTCAGGGGTTTTCCCCTCCGCTATTTGTGTCCTATAATCGTGGTAAACGTCCAACGAGGTATCGTTGTCCATGATGTCGGTTCCCCAGGCTCCCATAGTGCTTTCTTTTTAAACGCACTTAAAGGTAAGGAAAAGTTACTCTTCTCTCAATGCCTCTGGAAAATCTTCGGTAGCAATGTATACACCAGGAATAGGGTTGTAGTAATCTGCCTCCGCCTTAATGAAGTAGTAAAACCGTGCGGTTTCAGTGCGTTCATCGTGCGATTGGTGGGTATCGTGAATCATGCTTTCCGACATAGCAAACGATACGTTGTTCTCACTTTCGGTCAAGCATTCGCACACTCGCATGTTGGGAATGTCGTAGCTGAATTCTTCGCCATTGGGCAATGCCCCTTGCAAGGTAAATACGCCCTTTTCTTTCACTTCAAACCCCAACACATCTTCCGATACTTTGATCTCATCTTCCCATTCGTAACGGGTATTTATTTCGCTTTCTTTGCCGCCATCGTGCTCGTCGGCAAAGGCCTGGCTATACTCGGGGTCGAGTTGTTTTACAGTGAGGTAAAAATACATGGTGCAATGTTACGATTTAATTGCGAAACTATGCATCGTTTTCTTATTGCACCACCAGTTTTCCGGCAATGGATGTTTGGTGCTTGCCTGTTACGCGGTAGAAATAAATGCCTGGCGTTACTTCCAGCTCCACCTTGTTTTGGCCATTTTGCAGGTTGCTTTGGCGCAATACTGTTCTGCCAGAAGCATCGGTTAAAGTAAGGTCGTAATGGCGCTCCTCACCTTCGATGTAAAGCGAGGCATTGCCGTGCACAGGGTTGGGGTATAAATGTGTTTTAATGGGGGGTGCTCCGGTATGTTCTTCTACGCCAATTACTTGCAACAAGTAGTCGATACTGCCCATCATGGTAGGGCCATCAAACCAGCCGTGCAAGGCATTTACCACTCCATTGGGTTCAATCAAGTAGCCACGATTGGGGCCCTGGCCGTAGTTGAGCCACCAGTTGTTGCAGGGACCATCGATGAGCATGGTGGGTTGGTAGTTCATGCTATCGAGCATGTCGTAAGCAATGGCTTTGCGCTCGCCATAGGTGGTGGGCTGGCGGTACAGAATGCCCGCATCCTGGTTGGCCAGCGTTACCCACTCTTCAGGGCGGTATGGGCTCCAATCAACAATAACATGGGGCTCTACAATGTAAATGATCAATACATTGATGCTGCTCCCATAAATTTGTTGGATGTCGTTGATGACATCTTTGTTGTTCCGAAAGCGAATGCAAGTATAGCTGCCCGACATCAGCACTACGGGTTTGCCATCGCTCATTACATCCGACAGGGTAACGGGAGTACCATCGAGTTGGTGCAGGGTAAAGTCGGCCACTGTATCGCCTACCTGGTAGCCTACGCTGTCGTAGTTGATGGAGTAAAATGGAGGAATGTAGCAAATGGCATCGCTGTCGTTGGGCAGTGCGCCAATACCAATGGATGGTTGCAACACAGGTTGTGCTTGCGCCCATATGGTGCAACTCAGTAACGCTGCCAAAAGCATGTACTGCATCCTTTTCATGTCCTTAAATTAATGCATTGATGGCAAGCCGCTTGTCGCCTGCCCTACAATTGAGGGTTTTAACGTACCGACGAGCCTTTGGCTACCCACCATGGGTGCAGCTCGTACGCCAGGCGTCCGGCAGCCACAGCAGGATCGGTGCGCACCAACGAGTCGGCTTCTTCAAACGTGGTGGTGTTGAACACAAAGATGCCACGCAAGTCGCCATCATCGCCCATAGGGCCTGCCATATGTATTTTGTCTTCTTCCGCCAAACGGCCGATGTTGGCCTGGTGGTCGGCTTGTAATTGTGCTGCTGTAGCAGAATCCTGGTCGCGGTTAGGGCCTGTTTTCAAAAAACACATGAAGTACTGTTTCATGATGTAGGTGGTATCGCCTTCTTGAATTTCAAATTCGTTGGGACCAAGGGCGGGCTTTTCCACCGGTACCTCTTCCTCCACCACCGCGGTGCTATCTACTGCCATGGGTTCGTTTTCTGCTGGTGTTTCGCCCGCACAGGCTGTCATCCATAAGGCCACTGATAAAAGGAAGACTATTTTGAGTTGTTTTTCCATGATTCCGCTTAAATTTGAGCTAAGATACGAAATGATTAACTGTTGTACATTGGCATAGTGTTTGAATTTATGCCTGTAAAATCTATTGAAATGCGAACATTCCTTTTTATTGCTGCTCTTTTATTCACCCTCCCATTGTGGGCGCAACAACCGTTGGAGTGCTCTTTTTCCTCTTCTAACGTTACCATAGGAGGGCGACCCGAAAGTCCTATTACCAGTGAATTTGTGCTGGTGATGAAAGGCAAGGCAAAGAAAATCACCATTCAATCGGTAGAAATCAACAACAGCGAATACGTGCTCAATACTGGGGGGTGTGTAAAGCTGGGGGCCGGCAATGATTCGCTGGTAATTCAGCTGAATGAAATTAAGTACAACAGCGATTTCCGTTCAAACCCTACCATCTTTCACCACAAAGTAACCAGGGGGAGCAAGGTTATTGCTGAGGCAAAAAACAGCCCGGTGGCCATGAAGGTACCCGGCCAACCCATGGGGGCTGTGGTTAAAATTCACTACAAGGTAAAACGGCAAGCTTATACCCTCGAACTGCTAAAGTTTGATGTTAACAAGCGGGTTGCCCTGCCTTAATAAGGGCTGTTGGTTACCTCCCAGTAGTTATCCGAACCGCCCATTCCTTCAATTACATTCAGCATGGTGGCATGATTTTGTAAACTCATGTCGTTCATAATGTCGAAATACATTTGGTTGGTGCGCATTTCGGCTTGCTTGTCGGCAATGGTTTGGTTGGCACTGCCGCTGTAGTCGTAGTTGGGAGCAACAGCTTGCGATTGGTAGTTGTTTTGCCATTGTTGTTGCTCTACAGTGCTGATTTGATTCCAATTGTTTGCTACCAATTCCCACAAAAGGCTGGCCGAGCATAAAAACTGCTTTTCTTGTAAAGTGAGTTGTGTGAAATTGGCAGCGGCTTGCTGCTGAAACTGTTGCTTGTCGTGTGCCGACCATTGCAGTGGCGCTCCATTGAGGTTGCTCGCAAACTCCATGTATTGAATGGCGGCTTCCACCTCTTTATCGAGCAATACCAGGTTAGTTGCGGGGTCGAAAGCTAAAATTTGCACGTAGTTGTTAATGATTTGCATGAGCACCGGTTGTTCGTTTTCCGGCAAATGGTGGGTACCCTGGTAAAGCCCTGCAAAGATCATCTGCCTTGCAGCACCAATGGCCATGGGGTCGGTAATGCCATACAACTGCGCCATCGAAGCCTTAAACCCTTCTGCTTCTTGCAAAACACCAGCTGGGTTGGCATTGAATTGTGCCGTCAGCTCTGTTCTGATGGATTTTTCTTCGTCTGGCTCAATGGCCTCTCCCACTACGAATTCTACAAATTCGGTATACACTTTTAAATGGGTACCATTGAGTTCGTGCCCGTTTTTGGTAGATAATACTGCCTGGTATTGTGCATCGCTCCAGGGCATCTTTCTATTTTGCTGCCGTGTGTATATAAAGGCGTTTCCATTGGCATCGGCCAGGTTGAGTTGTGTGGCCGAAAGCCCCTGTAGGTAGTACCCCACCGTAGTGCCCGCCTGGTCTTGCAACCACAATTCTGTAGCACTGGCCTGGTAGTAGCCCATGCTGTTGCTATAAGGGCTGGCAAAGGCGTAGCTGCCGTCGGCATTCAGCGTTAAGGTAGCCTGGTAATTGGCATTGTACCAACTGCCATAAAGCGATTGAGCGTTGGAGGCCAGCGAAACGCCAACAAGAAATAATGATACAGCGATTAAAATGATGTTCGCTATGCGCGCTTGTACTTGTTTGGTGAGGTGTATGCTCATGAGTAGCGTTTTTTGATGTGGCATCAAAATTACCGGGAGGTGTTCTACCATTCAACTCAAACTTGCGATTGAATTAGCTCTCAAGGAATACCAAAAAAAGCCAGGAAAACCATTACACCTTGATAAGCAACCACTTATCGTTTCGATGGTTTAGGTTTCAAAGAAGTGATAACAATCATGCTTTTGCCTGATTTTATTCATTCTTTTTGTGGGATGAGTCACATAGCTTCGTACCATCGACCAAAACAATAACCATGAGTAATCACAATTCACAAGAAGATCATCGCATTTCCAGGGATGCCATGTTAGTGGCTTTTACCGGTGCAGGTGCAGTTTACACTGCAGGACTAATTTTCGGTGACAATTTTGCACGAATGGGACTGATTGGAGGGGCAATTGTCACGGTCATTATTTTAGGACTTGTATTTAAATTTTCTAAGGCAGAGCATTAACGGCTTTGCTTTTATATTCCCTACCTTCAAAAAGAAACCCAGCCTTATCCCAAATTTAATTTGAGACCTGGCTGGGTTTTAATTTTATCTGAACAAGCAAGTGGGGAAATCCCCAAACGCAACTATGAAGCCCCAGAATTAAGGGTTATACGTTGTGTTGTCTTGCTCGGCTGTTCATGACTAGACATTGAACACCTCCTTTCATATTGGTTCAACATGCAACAGTTACTGCTTAAGTACCTTATAAGTGTTTAACTGTTGTTAACAACTGCCTGTTGTCTGTCTTAAAAGTACATAAGTATATGTCCATTTCGCACTGGGTGCCGAATAGTTATTAACAATGGGGTGGTGGATAAAGGGGGAATTGGGGTGTCTGCGCAGGAGTGGAAGTGCAAGGGAGAGTGAGGAAGGGGTGGGAAGAAAAAGACGTAGAGGGCGTGTTAGTGCCCCGATAGCCATCGGAGTGCTTGCGCAGGAGTGTGAGAGGGAAGAGAAAGAAGGTGCAAGCTCCTGTCCGCCTCAGGTGGATCAGGATGACACCAGGAGAGCGAGGATACGTAAGGGGTGATTATAAAGGCGTTTCCCCGACGCCTCCCTATGGTCGAGTCGGGATTGGGTCGGGGTCGAGCCTGCCTGCCGGCAGGCAGGCTGTTCGCTATTATCGTTGTATTGAACCACTAAGGCCTTGTAAGTCATTACAGGGGCTTCTTTCGTCGCCCTGCATTTCCACAAGCCCTATGTTGCCCAACGCAACGGATAGCCGCTGCCATCCCTAACGCAAAAGCAGAGGGAGTGTGCCACGATAGCTATCGGAACAGAGCAACATGGGGGTAAGGGTAAAGAAAGGAAGGTGATTGAATGCGCAATAAGCATTACATTTATGGTTTAGATTTTTGCCATGAACATTACCGAACCTACCTTACTGCTTGATAAAGCGCAATGCTTGCGCAACATTGATGCGATGGTGCAAAAAGCACGCGACAATGGTGCTGTTTTGCGTCCTCATTTCAAAACGCACCAATCGGCAGAGGTGGGCGAATGGTTTCGCGAACGTGGTGTGGAGGGCATTGCTGTTTCTTCGATGCGCATGGCCGAATATTTTGCTGCTGCGGGGTGGAAAGACATTACAGTGGCTTTTCCGTTTAATGTACTTGAAATGGCACGCGCCAATGCATTGGCGGCCAATATTCGGTTAAACCTTGTGGTGTTTGAACCAGCGGCATTGCAACACTTACAAACACACTTGCAGCACCCCGTTCAGGTGTTTATCAAGGTAGACACCGGTTATCATCGCACAGGCGTAGTGCCCGAACCGGCAGCAATTGACCCGTTGTTGGCAATCATCGATGGTGCCGACCTGTTACATTTCAAAGGATTTTTGGCCCATGCAGGGCATTCGTACCAGGCCAGGAGCGAGGCAGAGATTTCAACCATTCACACCACTACGCTGGCCACCATGCATCGTTTAAACGATGCATACGCAGCCCGGTATGAGCAGTTAGCACTTTCGGTAGGCGATACCCCATGTTGTAGCATCATGGATGATTTTAGCGGCATGACCGAGCTGCGCCCGGGCAATTTTGTGTTTTACGATTTAGCACAACACTACATCGGCTCTTGCTCGCTCGATCAAATTGCCGTGGCCATGGCTTGCCCGGTGGTGGCCAAACACGAGGATCGGCATACCATCATCATCCACGGTGGTGCCGTGCATTTCTCTAAAGATCAGTTGCTGCAAAATGGTGAGCCATTCTTTGGCATAGTGGTACAATCCAACCAATGGAGCGAGCCGGTAAAAGGGCTACATGTAGCTTCCCTCTCGCAAGAGCATGGTATCATTAAAGCCACCAAAATGGCGTGGGATCAAATTAATGTGGGGGATGTGCTTACCATTCTGCCCGTACATTCCTGCCTTACAGCCAACCTTATGAAAGGGTATACTACACTGGAGGGCAACCAGCTAACCACCATGTAATTAAGCATCGTCAGTGCCCTCAACAACTGTGGTTTCCATAATGTGTGTGAGTTGTTGAAGCAAATCGAAATTTTGCCACCACTTGGTGTTGGAGCATACTTCTCCAGTGGTCATGTCTACCGCCCACAAATCAATTACATAGCCCCTGCCCTTATCCAGTTTTGCAACACGCCATTCTGTTTGTTTGGTTATTGCTGCTTTCGAAAGCGTTCCCTGGTATACTTCTAACAGGTGAATAACTACCGGTTGTTGTTGCCGACGATCGTGCCTGTTTTTTTCGCGGGTATTTCTTCTTATCCGTTTGGCAATCTTCTCCAACTCCCGGGTGGAAGGGTAGTTTCCCGCTTCGCCCTCCCCTACCAACCTGATGGCAATGGTTCGAAAATCAACCGGGTCCATCTTCATCAACATAAAGTCAAAATAAGGGATGATCCGCTCCAGGTCTTTAGAAAAGTACAATTCGTAGTCAAACCCCAGGTCCAACCCACCAACAATGCCTTTTATGGTGGGGGTGCCATTTTCAATTTTGCCTAAAATGCCATACCCTGCATCTTTCACCAACCGTTGCACCAAATAAGATAGCATAGCAGCCCCTGCGGTGCCTTCAGTAACAATGTTTTCCGGGTTGCTCATTGCACTATATGTTCATGAAACTGCCGTCCATGGGGTCGAATACAAATACACCACTGAACTCTTCCATCGACTCCTGCACATATAAACTATCGTTAAAATAATCCGTTTCAGGATCGGGAGCTCCAGCCATTTCGAAACGCGCAGCGCAAGTAGCAATAACAGCTTGTTCTGCCTTGCCTTTGGCAAATTCCTCTGCCAACTCTTGCGACTCTATTACTACATGAGGTGCGTTGGAGTAGTCTACATATAACTCGTAACCGTCGATGTTCACCGTAATCCGGCCGCTGTTTAAGCTTACCACAACTGTTCTTTCGTCGTTGGCATAAAACGCTTCTAGTTTTTGCTTCAGTCCCTCCATTGTAGCCTCCGAATTGGGCGCAATCAAGATGAGGTATTCGTAATAGTTGTATCCCATTTTTTTTATGGTAAGATAGTTATTTTTTACCGTGATGAATGTCCTTAATCACCTCCAATTCACACCACACTTCACCGGCAGTATCTACGTAAGTTTTATACATCGGAAAACCGAATGTATCGTATTCCGTCTTCACCTTATGGCCTGGCCTTTCTTCCACTAACGCTACCAACCGGCTTCCATCCCAATGAAATGTTTTGGTAATAACCGCTACTCCTCCTTCAAACTCATCAGAATACACCTGTTCTATGGTTTGTTGCAGTTGGCCATTGGGGTAGTAAGTATATGTTTTGAATGTTTTATTCAATGCCCCTCTCCTGCTTTCTACCAATTGCTGCTGCTCCACCCAATATATAAGGGTATCGCCAGTGGCAACACCATCTTCCCATGTTGTGCTATAAATGCAGTCCTCTTCGGCAGTCCATCGGTAACTGTACTCGCTCGATGCATCGGTGTGATGATAGTGGTATACCAGCCGGTTTAAAGTATCGAAACGAATCTTTTCATTGCAGCACATAAAACCGTTGAACGTTTCTTCTATCGTTCCATCTGGCTGCCGTTGATAGTTTGCCAATGTATCGCCCGGAACCTTACCGTTTATCTTTCCCGCAGTAATAATTTCTACCGCGCTGGCCACTTCTTGTTGGTGCATTAAAAAATGGATGTCTCCCACATATTCCGCGCTTATCGCATGGTACGAGGCTGGGGCTGGAGGCTGGCAAGCCCACATGGTTAACAACAGTAAAACAATACACCACTGTTTCATGCTTTATTCTTGTTTAAACTTTTTTCCTTTATACCTCTGCTTTTCCAGCTTCTTCGGAGTGGCTTTCGTGCCCTTGCGCAAGGTGATCTTTTTCTGTCCGTTTGCCATCCACTCTACTTCCCGGTACTTCCGTTCTCTGCCATAAATGCCATAGGTTTGCGTATGCGAAAAGAGGCGTCGTTTTAAGGTGCCTGTGCTATCGTACTGCATCACGCGGCTTTTCATTTTTTTCCGGCCATCGTAATAGTTGGCTGTTCTTCTATCAACTTCTTTTTCCAACAGCACCCCTTCTTTACTATAAGTATTGGTTTTAATGCAGGTGCATTGGAAGTCCTTATCGTAATCAAAACAAAAGTAATTGAACCGCTGCTCTACTGTTCTGGAAGTGTCGCACACTTCTTCTTTTACTACTTTGCTTCCTTTAAATAGGGGGCCTGGAAAACCACACGAGGCCATCAAAAAAACAAAATATGTCATCCACAGCCGCTTCATACGACATTAATTTACACCTAATTTTTTAAAGTGGCCGGTCGTCGTTTATGCCTTATTATCCGTAACTTGCTGCTACACAAAACCAATGTTATGAAACGAACCCAACCCCTTTTGCTGCTGTTTTTAGTGGTGGCTGTTTTAATGGGCTGCGCCAAAGATGGCGACAACGGAGAAGATGGTGATGTTGGCCCGGCAGGACAGGCTGGAGCCGATGGCGCCTCTATTGTAAGCAACCTGTACAATGTTACTACTACCGATTGGACTTTAATTAACAACGATTACCTGGTAGAATTGAATGCGCTAGACATTACCACTGATGTATTCGACAACGGGTTGATTTTGGTGTACATGAGCGATGGCGCCAACGGTTGGTATACCATGCCTTACACCTACTACCTTGGTGGTGGCGAAGAAGGGCAGTACCTGCCATTGATAGAGGTGGGGAATGTAGAAATCATCAACCGCGAGTCGGCAGGCAACCCCAGCAATCCTGGCAATAAAACTTTTCGAGTGGTCATTATGGATCAAAACACACAAATGCAGCTCAACAATGAGCACGTAGATTATTACGATTACAACGTGTTGAGTAATTACTACAAGTGGTAGCTAAACGGTGGGAATGGCTGCCACATCTGTGTATATAGGCAACCCTTTCTTCTTAAACAATGCTACTTCCTGATCGGCTCCTTTGGATGGGCCACCCACACGAAGCACTGCATCGCAACGCTCGGCAAGGGCCAACGAAATGGGCATCATAATGGCGCTGTAGTGTTCCTGTCCTGCCTGTTCAATGATGGGCAATGCAGCGTTCACACCAATCACAGGCACATGCCCTTTTTGATGCACCAGGTAGGCATAATCGTTCAATAGTTGAAGGTTTTTTGCCCATTGCTCGGGGTCGGATGAGCCATGTCGATAAGGCCCGGCAATCATGATCCACATCTTGGTTATACGGTTATTTCGTTTCCCCCCACGTTTTATAGTCGTCGCTTTGCGACGGTCTGAATTTAGGTACACGACGTAGCGGTGCTACTTCTTTTAAAGTCGCATGACAGTCGTGCGGCAATTGCTGGTACAGCTCTGTGCCCTTGGTTTTCCAGGCAATCATTTTATCGCTCACATCTTTCACTGCTTTGGCCGGATTGCCCACCACTACTTTTCTGTTGGGAATTTCCATATCGGCAGGTACAAAAGCCAATGCTCCCACAATGCATTCATCGCCAATCACTGCATTGTCCATCACTACCGCATTCATGCCCACCAGGCTGTTGGCTCCCACGGTAGCGCCATGAATCACAGCTCCATGCCCAATATGAGCGCCTTCCTTTAGCGTAACGGTAGTGCCGGGAAACATGTGTACAGTACAATTTTCTTGTACGTTGCATCCATCTTCAATGATGATTTCCCCCCAGTCGCCACGAATGGCTGCGCCTGGGCCAATGTATACATCGCGCCCAATAATAACGTTGCCCGTAACGGCTGCTTGTGGGTGAACAAACGCACTTTCGTGCACTACAGGAATGTATCCGTCAAATTCGTAGATCGCCATAGTTTCGTTTTGCGGTGCATACGAAGTTAGCGAATGGCTATCGTTTTACAAAGTAGTATGACTGCTGGCTGCCATCGGGCAGCTGTATAGATAAGATGTAAGTGCCTTGCGCCAATGCCGATACATCTAATTGCACCTTGGTTTGTGGGTTCGCCCAGGTGCTGGCATAGTTCAATTGTTGGTGTTGCTGCCTTTTCCCCATCACATCATAAATGGTTAACGTATACGCCCCGTCGGGCACTGTTGTTAACGCGAGGGTGAGTTGTTCTTCTACAGGGTTGGGGAATAGGTTTACTTCAAGGCTACCTGGTAATTCTTCGATGCCTACATTTAAAATACAGTTGCTGTTGCCATAAATGGGTGTCCCTTGTTCGGCATAGCATTGCATGAAGGTCAGCCATTCGGGTGGTGGAAAAAAGGTTTCAAAAGGGCCTACCGCTCCACCAACGCCTTCAACAATTTGAACGCCAGTAGTGTTATATAGCTTTCGGTAGTTTTGCCCTACCAATGCAGAATCAATGGCTGTTACTACCACAGGTTGTTGCTCCCCTCCCGGGTCGGGAATAGTATCGCCCACCTGAGCGGTGAAGTCGTATAACAAACGTTCCACGCCACCTTCGTAGAGGTATACTTTCTTGTTGTCTTCACGCACTAATTTAACAGGGGTGCTGTATGGTGTAGGTGGCACGTCGCATTGCGAATTGTTGGGGTCAGCAAAATCGTATTCAAAGTAGTATCCAGTACCCTGAATTTGATCGTATGTTTGGTTGTTGATGGTGGTTTGCCCAATAACACGGTAGGTATAATGACGCTCTGTAACACATGGGTAGCCAATGCTTTCAAACATGTTCCATTCATCGGTACCATCGGTAACAAAGGGAACATAGGTTTGAGCATGCACTGTGGCCAACAACAATACAAAAGCAAGTGTCGTGTAAATTTTCATCATAGCAAGGTCTTTATTTAACGCTGCGGATGACGGTAGCTTATGAAAGGTACTCTTTTTATCCTTCTAAGCAAAGTGTACGGCATACACCATAGGCAGGTAATTGCTCAACACCTCCCAGCTTTCGCCCCGGTTGTTCGAAACAAACAGGTTGCCAGTGGTGGTACCAAATACCAGGGTGTCGCCCGTAATGTCGAGGGCATGGCGGTATACAATGTCGAAGCAGTTTTCTTGCGGCAAGCCAGCGCGAAATTGCTGCCATGTCTGGCCACCATCATCGGTGCGACATACTACCAATGCCCCATCAATGGCAATGCGTATGCCGTCGCTTACCGCAGGCACTACCCAAGCCACCCGGTCGTCTTTTTCGTCGGTAGCAATGGTAAAGCCAAAGTTGGCCGGCCCATCTTTTTCGGTAATGTTTTCCCACAGTTTGCCGCCATTAGTAGATCGAAAAATACCGCAGTGATTTTGGTTCCACAGCACATCGGGATTGCTTTTGCTGGCCACCAACAGATGGGGGTCCTGCCCTATTTCCGCATCGGGGTCGGGCAAAAAGTCGGCCACCATGCCTTTGTTGCGGGTGTTCCAGGTAACGCCACCATCGGTGGTTTCAAATACCCCTGCACAGCTTACAGCAATGTAAAAATGATTGCTGTCGCGGGGGTCTACCACAATAGAATGAATGCCCGCATTGTCGCGCCCACCACCAAACCAATCTTTGCGATGGGGCAGGTTCCACAAGCTTTCTACCAGCTTAAAGTTATCGCCACCATCCGTACTGCGAAAGAGTCCGCCAGGCTCTGTGCCCAGGTAAAGGTGCCCGGGATGATCGGCCCCACCATGGTGCATGGCCCACAAGTATTTTACTGCAGCTGGTACGCCTTCTTTCACTTCTTCTCCTTCGGGAAAAGCAGGGGCAGCAACTTCTTCCCAATTTGCTCCAGCATCTTTAGAACGGTGCAACTTGGTGCCCCAATGTCCGTGGTCCAAACAGGCCCACCAGGTGCCATCACGCTCATCTACATAAGCGATAGAAACGGGAATGCCTTGAAACGATACCCGGTCTACTTGCCAGGTGTTGCCCGCTCTTTTGTAGGCGATAAGCCCTTTGCGGGTAGAAACGAGAAGATTGTTTTTCATGGGGTTATTGTTGTGCCAACTGTACCGTGGCATTAATGATCCAATAGCGGGTTTTCATATTATCAAGTTGTTCAGGGTCTACCGGAATACCTTGCGAAATTTCTTCGCTTTCGTTGGATACTACCGGGTTGTCGTCGCGCGCTTCAATGGTGCCTGTCACCACCACTTCCTGGTCACGGTACTGGTCTTCCCAAAAGCTCAGGTCTTCCATCCAATAGTCTACCGAGTCGGTGTGCACTACTGCACCGCCTTTGCGGTCGTGGGCAATGCCGCGAATGGTTGTCGTTTCAGCGGTGGTTTCCTGTGCTGTTTCAGGCATTTCCAATGGTGCGGATTCAACACTATCGCTTTCGGTTGGTGTTTCAGCGGGTTCGGTAGCTGCGCTGCAAGCCATAAGCATCGCCACAGCAAAGATTGAGCGTAATTTCATACGTTGTGTTGTTATCCTCCGGAGAGGGCTTGAATGACGTATACCTCTGAGCTTTCATTCACGGCATCGCTCAATGTTTTTCGATCGTGCACCATTTGTCCATTCACAAAAATATTGACGTGCTTGCGCAATTGCCCCTGCTCATCTACAATGTAGTTTTTGATGCCCTTGTGCTGCGCTTCAAGGCCTTCTAAAACTTCGGCCACGGTAGCGCCACTCACTTGCATAGCATCGAGGTTGGGGTAAAACCGCTTGAGTAATGCTGTAAATTTTACTGTAGGCATGGTTCAAACCATTCAATTGTTGGCTTGAATTTAATGAAATTCAGGCAATATCTGCAAGAAAATTATACGCGCTCCAATACGGTTGCATACCCTTGCCCTACACCTATACACATGGTGCACAAGGCATATCTTTTGCCTGTTTCTTGCAGTTCAATGGCGGCCGTTTGCAACAACCTGGCTCCCGACATGCCTAGCGGATGGCCAATGGCAATGGCTCCCCCATTAGGGTTGATGCGAGGGTCGTCGTCGGCCAATCCCCACTCGCGAATGCAGGCCAAACTTTGCGCTGCAAATGCTTCGTTCAATTCAATGATGTCTACATCATCCATGGTGATGCCAGCACGTTCCAGGGCTTTGTTGGATGCTCCTACAGGGCCAATGCCCATGATACGAGGCTCTACTCCTACTACTGCTGAAGACACTATTTTGGCCATGGGCTTTAATCCGTGTTGTTCAACGGCATCGCCCGAGGCAATGAGTAAGGCCGCTGCGCCATCGTTCAGTCCTGAGGCATTGCCTGCAGTTACGCTACCGCCTTCCTTCTTGAAGGCTGCGCGTAGCTTGCCCAATACTTCAAGGCTGGTAGTGGGTTTTATGAATTCGTCGACATCGAAAATGATGGGGTCTTTTTTGCGCTGCGGAATTTCTACCGACACAATTTCTTTGGCCAAACGGCCATTATCGCGTGCTGCGGTGGCTTTCATTTGCGAGTGGTACGCAAACTGATCCTGGTCTTCGCGGCTGATGTTGTATTTCGCCACCAGGTTTTCGGCTGTTACGCCCATGCCGTCGGTGCCGTATAGCTCGTGCATTTTTTTGTTTACAAAGCGCCATCCAAAGCTCGAATCGTGCATTTGCGCATCTCTGCCAAATGGTTTCGAAACTTTAGAGATAACCCATGGGCCACGTGTCATGTGTTCTACTCCACCGGCAATGAATACATCGCCATCGCCCATCTTAATGGCGCGCGATGCGCTGATGGCTGCCGACATGCCCGAAGCACAAAGTCGGTTCACCGTTTCACCAGGCACCGTAAATGGTAATCCGGCCAACAGCAATGCCATCCGCGCTACATTTCTATTGTCTTCTCCGGCCTGGTTGGCACACCCCATAATTACATCCTCTACGGTAGCAGGGTCGAGCTGACTGTTTCGCGCCATCAATTCTTTGATGACAATGGCTGCTAAATCGTCTGTACGCACTGGCGATAAGGTTCCTGTAAAGTTGCCAATGGCTGTTCGAATGCCGTCGATGATGTATGCTTCTTTCATAGTAATGGGGTTATGTTGTTTTAATTGGGGGGTAAATTTAACCATTTATTTTGTGTTGGAGGATGGTAAATGGGATAGGGTGATGTGAGGGTGAGTATGTAGTAGTGAGTATACAGGAGTATGCATTAAAGTGCACGTCGTTGCGATCCGCCTTAGGCGGAGAAGCAAGCCCCTAAGGCGTATTTGCTACTAATGAAGACAGTGCGGTGTGGACTCCTGCCTGCGCAGGAGTGAGTGGGAGTGGGAGGGAATAAGGTGCCTGACGGCAGAGGGATAAGGGGGTAAGGTGACGTAGGGAGCGTGAAGTATGAGGTGCGAAGGACGGATATGAGGTAGGAGTGTGAGAAGAAGAGGTGAAGGAGAACGCAGATGACGCGGATTGCTTATGGGTGAGGAGTGAGGAGGTTTAAGGGTGCAAGGGAAACAAAGGGTTACTGAAATCTATGTTAATTAAATGGATGTTTCCATTCAAATATGGATTTAGGTAATTCTTTTATTTTATTCAACTCAGGCTTTATCCAATAAAACTTAAACCATTTTACGGTACCCTCTGCAACATTCAATATAAGTAGCTTCTCTTCGGTTTTATAAACAATTGCATGGTGCATTTGTATATAATTTTCTCCTAAAGTTTGAACTATAGTAGCAGTATCTAATCCTACAAAATTTAATGTTCTCAATTCCGGAAAATTATGTATTGCATTTACTCCAACTAAAAGTTCATTACGATCGCTGTAAGTTCCTATTTCATTGCCGTATTTAAACACTGAAAAAGAAATCATTCGTTCTCCCATAGGAAGTAATTCATTCCTTTTCTGTCTGGGAAGCGCCCCATTGTGCATGCAGTAGGCATAAAAAAAACCAGTCGTATCAGGTTCGTATAAAAAGTCGAGCTTCTCTCCACAATTCAACAGTTGAAACTGCTGTTTTAACTCAACTAAATTCAGTTCATTATTGAACAAATCATCTAAAGAAGTTGTTGGGAGGCTATTCTGCTCATATGCCTCTATATCATGTTGTAAGTTAATGGAATCTTTACTGGCGGTATCTGCACTTTCAATGTTATCGTCGTGCGCTTCAAACGAACGGCATGCAATAGCTAACATAAATAATGTAATGTACAACAATCGCATCGGACTAAATAAGGTTATTTGCTACAGCATCCTTCAACAAATTAATGTTGAATTCGAGGTTATCATCTGTAATTGGTTCAGTTAAATTTTTATTCAATTTTTCAATCTTACCGTATAATTTTTGTGGTTTCTCTAACCGTTTATCTTGAAAAATATCTTTTTTGTTATACAATGCTTGCTTTATGAGCGATATAAAAGTATCTGCTTCTTTAAACCCTAACAGATACAACCTATTTATTACCTCCTTTTCTGTAGAAATGTCTAATGTTTCGCTTCCTAATTTTAGTTGATCTTCTGATACGCTAATTGTGGCATCAATTTCGGGTTCTATTGTCCATTTTGCCTCATTTCCAGACCTATCATAACGGTGTACTCCTGCAGTTATATGCAATGATTTTACCAGCCCATCGAAAGCATCACTTGTATAATATTCGATGTTTGCCTGATAGTGTACCGCTTTTCCAGCAGCTAACACAGCATCTATGGTTGCAATAGTATCATTATACGTTACCTGGGCAGCTGATGGCAGTAATATAAGATTATTTAAATCGGTTGTTCCTCCATATTGAGACGGTATTATTTGTACTATTTTCCAATACGACTCTAAATCAACATCTGCTCCAGTTTTCACCAGTGTTTTGCTCCCTTGTACTGTATACCTATAATCAAATGGGTTATCAGTCGTTAAACTATCGCCCGCTTTCGAATCAGTTGTAAGATAGCTTATTTCCGCCCTATTTCCTTCTATTTTTATTTCCGTGGCTGGAGTTTCCGGTATCAAATAAATAAGAATGTCTTCCTTTAAGTGATTGTATTCGGCCTTTATTTTCATTTGGTCATCTTCCTGACCTGATGATATGCTCAAACTAAATCCAGGGTATTGTTCTACTAACAATTCTATTTTTGTGGTCAACTCTTCTGAATAAACCCCTTTTGTTTTACTTTCTTCTTTAAAATGAAATAGTGCTTCAAGTAGTGTTAACCAATCCTTTACATTATCTACTTTTTTTAATGAAGTTGCCTCAGCAATGCTATTTTCACCGGTAAGTTTTTTGATAAATACCTCATCAATTTCGCCTACATTCACCGCTTGTTTTTCTTCGATGGTATTGATGGCTGTTTGAAATGATTCAACCAGCGTGAAAAATGATTCATCAAATGTTTCTGAAAACTCATTTACCTGTATTCCTTCAAATGCTTGAACAACTGATGGGATAAGTTCTTTTTGATCTTCGTCCAACTGGTCAAGATAACTTTTCATTTTAAATATAATGAGTTCCGGTGATAAGGTTGAAATGCCAATCACTTGTTTCAACTCCTTCTTCATTATCTTTAATACTTTTTCACTTACGGTTTTGGCATCTGGTTTAGTTCCCTCCCATTCTGTTTCATAAAATTCTCTGATGTCCTCTATTACACGCTGTGGATCTGTGGGAGCCAATTCAGGAAAAGTAACTTTTTCTTTCTCTCCTTCTACATCCATTTCATAAGTAACACTCTTAAATGCCGATGAGTAAGCCCTCCTAAAATTCTCTTTCGCCTTTTCGTAAACATTTTGCGCAATAGCAGCCACTTCTTCTTCTGTAACTACCAGGTAATCATTGCTTTGCAAATGTTCTATCGTAATCGCAATCAATTCATCTATGTATGGTTGAAACACTTTTATGGAAAATGATTCTCCCGGTTCTCCCTTTTTACCTGCTGTAAATACTCTTAATGTATAATTACTCAAGAAATCGCCTACTGCTGTGTGTCCCCAGGTTTCAGCATCTGCATGTCCCAAATCTGCTAGTTTGTCTCTCACCTTACCGGTTAATGATTCTTCTCCACCCGGTTCGTTGTATGTGCCCATCCAATCATCGTCTTTTTCATCAGGATCTCTGGATACTGTGCATGCATAGAAAATCATATTTACATTGTTTGTTAAGTAGGGTGAAATTGTGCTTATAAATGTTTCATAATTGTCATCATATACCCCACAAGATGCGTACCCTACACTGCCATGAGATCCTAAAGCGAGCATTTTTATTTTGTACGCATTATGATTTACAGGAATGTTGTCTTCTGCTGCTGCTTTTTCTACAGCAGCTTTGAGTACCGTACTTATTTTAATAATTATATCATCAACACCAAGTGTTTCGGCACTACTTCCAGTGCCAGAAACCACATAGTATTCTTTATTGGCGTAACCTATACCTATGTCTTCTACCTTTATATCCGGGGAAGAAATATCTTTATTTAACCCAATGGCATCGTTATATGATGCCCAATCCCGGGATGATCCCTGAAAATGATTAAATGCCTCTGGATCATCTATCTCATAAAAAATCATGTTCACTCCATCTGGAAACTCGCTCAACAATTTCCTGCCCAATTCCAATTCATCCGTAACATCTTCCGGGACTCTTTGAATTAAAGCCCCTCTATCCTGCTGCATCGTATGGGTTAGTTCGTGGGCCAACAAGTGTTTTCCTTCGTGGCTGGTGGGGTTGTAGTTGCCTTCGTTAAAGTAAATGTTGTTGCCATAGGTAAAGGCTTTAGCTCCCAGCTCTTTGTTCATTTGCACGGCATTGCTATCGGTATGCACTTTTACGTTGGAGAAATCAGCTCCTATTTTGTTACCCATTTCTTGCTGTACGTTAGCATCGAGCGATGTGCCGCCTCCCGGATTTTGCAGCTGTGTTTCTATGTTGGTAGGCGCGGTGGTTGCCGCATTTTTATCCGCTTGCATTTGTACTGCCGGCACCGATTCTTCTTGTAAAATGAGCTTTCGGCGTTGCAACGCTTTGTTTTCTTGTTTTGTTTTGAGGTGTGGGCTGAGCGTACTCACGATGATTTTCTCCCTATTAATTATTGTATATCAAATACTTACATCAATAAATGCAGTCAAGAGAAGCCAGCAATAAAATAGGTATTTATACTTAATTAAGCAACGTATTTAAACGGGTTTTTTTAGAGTAAATGGAAAGGGAAAAGTTATGTATAAGAGGTACTAAGTACAAAGGGACGTGCAGAGTGTGCTAAGGGAATAGGGTGACGTAGAGGGGGTGTAAAGGGCAAAGGGGTAAGGTGGGATGGTGATAAAGGGACGTGGAGGAAACCTCCACTACGCCGCAGCAAATACCGCTACCAATACCAAAAAGTTGAGCAGCGGTAAAAAAGCAAAAACCTTTGCCGCAGTCCACTTTTCTTTGCGGTACAATACCCAGGAAAGGATCACCGAAAGGATGACCATAAAAGGAAAACTGAGGATGCTCCAAAAAATGGTCCATACCAATGGGTCGTTTTCACTGCCTGGGGCATCAAATAAAAAAGCTGAAAACATAATGGGAACAATCGAAAACAGTGCTCCTATTCCAAATAAAATGCTACAGATTAATAAGAGAATGCGCGTTGTTTCTTTTTGTTTGTTTACTCCGGAAACCATACTTTACTGGTGCGATAAACGGTTCCCTTGAACAAGGCTACAGTCGTGCCTTCCTGGTTGGTTACCGTGATGTGATAAATGCCTATTTTTTTGGTGCAGTTCATTTCTTCCGCCATGGCGGTAATAACGTCGCCCTCTTTGAGCGAAACGGTGTGAGAAATGGAGGTTTCTACCGAAACACTTTTAATTCCATGTGAGTTAGCAGCAAAAGCCAATGCACTATCGGCCAACGCATAGGTAATACCACCATGAGCAATGCCAAAGCCATTGAGCATTTCTTGTCGCACTGTCATTCGCAATACCGATTTTCCCGGTGCATCTTCCAGCCGTTCAATGCCCAACCACAAGCTAAAAGGATCGTTGTTGTACATCTGATCCACTACTTTTTTTGCCAGTGCTTTCCCGTCCATGCGCGTTGTTTAGGTGCTTAAATGTATCACTTTTTAATGGGTTTTGCGGCTTCCAACAACCTACTTTCAATCCATTGTTTAAAGTTTAGGTAATCCAATACGTTGCTGTCTACTTTTTCCTTACCCGGAGTGAGCAGGTCGTTTTGTAACTGCTCGAATAACATTGTATAGTCCGACCGATTGGCAGTGCTGAGGTGGGAAAAGAATTTGAGCAATATTGTTTCAAACTCATGCAAATCGCGTTTCTTTTTCAAGAACCTGCGGGTAGAGTCTACCGCATACTTCAGTATCATAATGTTGTCTAACTCAAAATGAATGATGAGGTTTAACATCCGCGCATAGGTCTGAATTTCTTGCTTCACCTCCATAAAGTTTTCATTCAAAATGCGGTTGAGCCATGGCAATGCTCTGGCGTATTCTTTTCGCAAAAAATAGATGTAGGCAAACTGGTAGTAAAACGACAGCCGGTAGTCGATGCTCACTACGCCTTTATGGTCGTTCAAAAATTGTTGGATCACCTCAATCAATGCTGCTCCTTTTTCAAGGGCTTCTGTGTCGCGGTACATTTCCAACTCAATGTTGTAGGTTCTTGCCAACAGCTTCACTGTAATCTTCTTTTCGTTGCGCAAACCATATTTTTCGGGCACTCCTCGTACTTTCTCCAACAATGCCGGAATGGCATTGGTATCTCTTCGAAACAGCAACATGCTAATTTTGTTGTTCAACCCGGTAATGTACGAGCTGGGGTCTTCCTTAATGCGGTGTGGGTGCTCTTCCAACAATGCCACCAAATCGTCGATGGCCGCTTCTCCCTTTTGTTCATCGCCCGAAACGGTGTAGCACACATAACGCAGGTGGTAATACAATACTTTCGATTGAATGGTATCGGCATGGCTCAGGTCGTTCAACCTGGGATCGTTGGCCAATGCATTGAAATAAGCTTTATCGCCAAAGCCCAGCTCCGTAATGTTAAAGGTCATGTTCCAGTAACCGTTCAATGCTTCGAGCGATGCAATGGATGCTTGCGTTCGATCGGTGAGCTTTACCAGATTGTCTTTTTTGCCGTAAATGGTTTGGCGTGCCAATGCCAATTTTCTTCGCCAACTCAATACTTCTATCAAGATCGTATGCTTTTCGTAGGTGGTGGCCATGTCTTCTGCCTTCTGTAAGGTGTAATGGCACTGGTCGTACAATTCCTTTTGAAACAAAATTTCCACTTCTTTCAGCAAGTCTTTCAGTTCGGCATCTTTCGATAAACCGGCATGAAAATTCCGCAGGCTCTTCATGATGAGCTTGCTCAAGTGGTTTTTAGTAACGTGCAGTTGATTGATGAACGCTTGGCCTTTGAATTTCTTTTTAATGGCCTGCTCATCATACACCTCTTGCTTGTCGATGGCATCAAAAAGCACCGTGTAGTTTTTACTGGAACCCACCGCAGTAGCATACAGTTTAAAGTAGCGTTTTTCAGCCTTAGTAAGCGATTTAATCAATAAAAAAAGCTGTCCTTTTTTAGCCATAGAGTTTTACACTTTTTAACTACTCAATATTATTTTTCCCAATTTTTCAATACTCATTACTATTCGATACAAAAATAGAGCTTTACGTTTTTAAAAATAAAGAATTTGAGTCGAATGATGGCTCCCCTATGTTTGTAATGTCAATTCATTTAATTATTAACACGCCCCCCGGGGTATAAAAACAACAATTATGTCAAACGCTGTCAATTGGTTCGAGATTCCTGTAGTGGACATGAGCCGTGCGAAAAAATTCTACGCTGCTGTATTGGGTAAAGAAATGATGGATTTACCATCAGAAAATGGTGCCATGTGTGCTTTTAAGTGGACCGAAGGAGGTGCTAATGCTGCTGGTGCGTTGGTACAGTCGGAAGGGTATGAGCCTAACGCCAATGGCACTACCGTTTACTTCACTTGCGATGATCTTGACAATGAATTGGGTCGTGTAGAAGAAAATGGTGGTCAAGTAATGTTTCCTAAAATGTCGATCGGTGAATTTGGTTTCATTGCTCACATCATGGATACCGAAGGCAATCGTGTAGCTTTACACTCTGCACAGTAATTTACTTTTAAACACAACTATTATGGCTAATGCAATCAACTGGTTTGAAATTCCTGCTTCTAATTTCGACAGAGCAGTGATGTTCTACTCAACTGTAATGGGCATTGAAATGCCCCGGCAGGAAATTATGGGCTCGAACATGGCGTTCTTTTCGAGCGACAGTCAGGGAGTAGGTGGCGCAGTATGTCACGGGGAGTTTTATCAACCGTCGTCTGAAGGGTCGATCGTTTACCTCAACGGTGGCGAAGACCTTGCCTCACCTCTTTCTCGTGTAGAGTCGGCAGGAGGGCAGGTATTGATGCCCAAGACTAAAATTTCTGATGAGGTAGGTTACTTCGCTCTTTTTATGGATACCGAAGGCAACCGAATGGCATTCCATTCGCCTCGTTAAAACACAACAGGCAGGCCATCAGGTTGGCGTTTTTTCGCTAACTTGATGCCTGTTTTTACCTTTAAATGCACTGCAATGAGCTATTTCACCAACGATTTTCTCGATTTCTTTAAAGAATTAGCGGCCAACAACAACAAAGATTGGTTCGACGCCAACAGGAAACGCTACGAAACATCTGTTAAAGCGCCTTTCAAGGCATTTGTACAGGAAATGATTGATCGTGTAGCAAAGGTTGACCCAACAGTAAGCATTGAACCCAGGGATGCCATTTTCCGCATCAATCGTGACATCCGGTTTTCGAAAGACAAAACGCCTTATAAAACCCATGTGGCAGCCATCGTATCGCCTGGAGGGAAGAAAGACAAAACTACTCCCGGCATGTACATACAGTTAGGCCCTGAGGACTTGCGTTTTTATGGCGGAGCGCACATGCTCGATAAGGAGCAGTTGTACAACGTACGCAATTACATCATGCAGCATCTCGATGAATTCAACAAGGTGATTACGGCCAAAAAGTTCAAAGATACTTTTGGAGAAATTCATGGTGAAAAAAACAAGAAGCTGCCCAAAGAGTTTCAAGCAACTGCCGAACAACAACCGTTGTTGTTTAACAAAGCGTTTTACTATTTCGCGAAGATGGCACCCGAAACAGTAACCGACCCGAAGTTGGCCGATTTGTTCATGCAACAGTACAAAACATCGGAGCCGGTAAAAGATTTCCTCACCCAGGCATTGCAAGGTTAGGATGCTGCCCCCCATCGAAACCCGGAAGGATGTAGAGCTGCTGGTGCGTTCTTTTTACGCCAAAGCTACTACCGATGAGCTGCTGGCTCCCATTTTTGAGGGACTGGATTTGGAAGCTCATTTTCCAGTGATGTTCGATTTTTGGGCCACCATTTTACTGGGCGAAGGCAGCTATCGGGGCAATGCTTTTGAAAAACATGTGAAGCTCTCATTGCAACAAATACATTTTACCCGTTGGATGGCCTTGTTTGAAGGCACGGTTGACGAGCATTTTACTGGCGAAAAAGCGGAATTGGCCAAGCAACGTGCCAACAGCATTGGCTGGATTTTTAAATCGAAACTCGGATTGAACTAGCCCAGGAAACGTAATAATGCCACAGCGTTATTGTGCTCCTCTTCTTTCTTGGCATAAAGCAGGGTAATGGTGCCGTGTTCCTGCTCCAATTCCCGAAGTGTTGCCACCGCAGGATTATCGCTTAACTCTATGGCATAGCGTTGTACAAACCCTTCCCACTTATTTACATCTTTCCCATACCACATGCGCAGCTCCTTGCTAGGGGCAATGGCCTTTAGCCACACATCTATTTGAGCCTTTTCTTTGGCAATGCCACGCGGCCACAACCCATCAATAAGTACCCGAAAGCCATCGTCGGGATGAGGGGGGGCGTATATGCGCTTGATCTTAATCAATGGTAAAAGAATATTCGTTAGCGGCTTGTGAAGGCATCCCGGTGGCTATCGGGGTCACCTCTTTAAAGGTAACGTTATTCTCCCGATCGATGAGCAGCAGGGTGGATACGCGCGTGCCGTACTTTTCCATGCGAACAAAGAGGGGCGATAGCTGACGCTCCCACTCCAGCCCTATCCCAGTGTTGGGCAACGCATGATCGGGAGCCATTTTAGTGTTTTGCAACAATGTTTCCAGTTGTTGTAGGTTGGGCTTCCCTTCTATCGCTTTTGCCAGTGCGACTTTGCCTTCTTCCACTTTAGGCCATGGGGTGTTGAGCAAATGGTTGCTCAGCCCATGGATGCCTGGCGGCACCTCCTCCATGCTGCTTCCTTTATTGGAGTAGTAGTGCATGGCATCGGCCGTGCCAAACAACAGGTTAAACCCATCGTATTGATGGCCGTTTTCGTGCAACCATTGCAGGTAGTCGCTGGCAGGAGTAGTGTTGGTTAAAAAATCTTTGACCAGTGCCCCGCGTGAAGTGGTAAATGTTGCTGTTCTTGGAAATTCGCGGTAGTTGGTAATTACTGCAAAGCGACCGCTGCGCGTAATGCCCAGCCAGGTGCCTCCGGCTTCCAGGTCTTTTCCTGCCAGGAGATACGGGTGTTCGTCCCACCAATTGGCCCGTGCGGTGGGGCGCTCATAAAATTCGTCACGGTTGGCAGCCATTATCAATTTGTAGTTGGGGTGCGTATCGCGGGCAAATAAAATGGTGCACATATTACTGTTGCGATTTTAGGTAGGCCACTACGGCTGTCAATTCATGTTTTTCGGCCAGCTCCAGGGCAGTCATGTCATCTTCATTGAGTGCATCAAGGGGGGCTCCATGCGTTACCAACAGTTTTACAACAGTCAAAATATCGTCGGGATTACTGCGTCCCAGTTCCGGCAAGTAACCCAGCACCAATACCAACGGGGTGTTGCCATACTCATCCGGAATCGATGGGTCGGCTCCTTGTGCCAGCAAGTATTCAAACAACTCCACATTGCCATCCCAGGCAGCAACATTCAGCAGTGTTTCATTGCCATGCACCAACAACTTGGGGTTAGCGCCCTGCTCTACCAGGTATTCGGCAGCATCTACATTTTCGTACACCACCGCACGCCACAACAAGTAATCTTTGCTGTCTTGACTTTCGCCTACACTTACTGCCCAAAAGTTATTGGTAGCCACACCCCATTCTGCAATGCCTCCATAACCAAAAATCATCACTACCTGCGCCAATAAATACAACACCAATGCAATGCCCCCAATCAAGGGCACCAACAAAATTTTCTTGCGTTGAATCGCTGCTTTCAGCTTTTGGCTGGTAGCCAGCTTACCAAAACCATAAAAGAATACCGCCAGCGCCAGTAATGCAATGGCCCCTACCATATCCGTAGGTAATTCTGTTCTTGAGCCGTACAACTTCAACATCAGCTCCCAACCAAAGGCCACATTGAGCACGCTCAGCACACCCACAATAGCCAGCAATACCCCCATCATCATAGGAATAGTGCCAAACAAGAGGTATAAGCAACCTCCTTTTTCTTTTTTGGGTACGGTGGTCATCTACTGATAAAATTGTTGACCATCACGCACCATCTTGCGCAACAATGCGCTGGGGCGGTAACGGTCTTCACCGTATTCGTGTTGTAGGTTTTCCAACGTTTCCAAACAATAGGCAATGCCTTTTTCATCGGCCCATTTTAACAATCCTTTGGGGTAGTTCACCCCCTTGGTCATCGCCAGGTCAATGTCGTCGCGCGAAGCAATGTTGAGGTACAACGCATCGGCCGCCTCATTGATAAGCATCACCAAAATGCGCCACACAATGTGCTCGCCCAACTCCTGGTCTTTATTGGGGGCTGGCTTTTCAGCGCCCTCTGCATAGTTGTAATAACCACGGCCCGATTTGCGGCCGTACCATCCCGCTTCTGAATGGCGTTTTTGGGTAAACGAGGGGCGGTAACGCGGATCGTAGTAGAAGGCCGCAAATACCGTTTCGGTCACTTTATAGTTAACATCGTTGCCAATAAAATCCATCAACTCAAATGGCCCCATGCGAAAGCCGCCAATTTCTTTCATGGCCCAGTCGATGGTAGCAAAGTCGGCAAAGCCTTCTTCGTAAATGCGCAATGCCTCTCCGTAAAACGGGCGTGCTACCCGGTTTACAATAAAGCCGGGAGTATCTTTGGCCAGTACGGTTACTTTTTTCCAGCTATCGATCAACGCTTTGGCATCGTTCAATACCGCATCAGAAGTTTGAATGGCAGGAATAATTTCTACCAGCGGCATCAATGGGGCTGGGTTAAAAAAGTGAATGCCCAATACGCGCTCTGCTTTTTCGCATGCCGCAGCAATTGAAGCGACCGATAACGAAGAGGTATTGGTGGCCAAAACGCATGCCTCATTTACAATGGTTTCCAACCCTTGAAATACCGATTGCTTGATGTCCAGGTTTTCTACAATGGCTTCAATCACAATGCCACAGCTGCTAAACTGGTTCAAATCGTCGGTAAATGTAATCCGACCTAAAATGGCGTCGGCTTCTCCTTGTTCCAATCGTCCTTTTTCTACCAGCCGATTCAGTATTTTTCCCAGCTTGTATTTGGCGGTGTCTAATGCCTCCTGGCTGTTGTCCGACAGCACTACCTGGTGGCCTGCTGTAGCTGCTATTTGTGCAATTCCCGAACCCATTGCTCCCGATCCGAGCACTCCTACTACTGTGTTTGTATCCATGTGTGTTGTTTTAGGGAATCAAATTTAATAAAATCTGTGGGTGAAAGGGTGTTCGAGTGAAAGGGAGGGATAAGAGGACTTGGACTCCTGCCTTCGGGCTTCGATACAATCCGCCTCAGGCGGATCATTCTGCCACTCAGGGATAGGATGATGAAGACCTATTACTGCCCCAATAGCAACCGGGGTGCCTACGCAGGAGTGAAAATCGCAGGTAAACTATAACAAGGCTATGGGTAGCACATCATAAGGTCGTGTTCGGAACGTCATGGTTCCATGTTCAACACATCATAGGGTCGTGTTCGGAACGTCATAGCCCCATGTTCAACACATCATATAGTCGTGTTCGGAACGTCATAGTCCCATGTTCAACACATCATAAGGTCGTGTTCGGAACGTCATAGCCCCATGTTCAACACATCATATAGTCGTGTTCGGAACGTCATGGTTCCATGTTCAACACATCATAGGGTCATGTTCGGAACATCATGGTTCCATGTTCAACACATCATATAGTCATGTTCGGAACATCATGGTTCCATGTTCAGCACATCATAGGGTCATGTTCGGAACATCATGGTTCCATGTTCAGCACATCATAGGGTCATGTTCGGAACATCATGGTTCCATGTTCAACACATCATATAGTCATGTTCGGAACATCAAAAGTCATGTTCAGGGGTACAGCAGATTATACGGTATGTTTTTTCGCGAAACCCTTAATATGAAAGCAACAAAGCCGTTTAAAATTTTTCAAACGGTTATTCGCCTTTGAAAACCGGCTTTCGTTTTTCGAGGAATGCATTTACGCCTTCTTGATAGTCGTGTGTGCCTGCCGCTTCTACCTGGATCACATGTTCTCGAGCCAGTTGAGTGGTAAGGTCGTTGCTGTACGATTCGTTGAGTAGGCGTTTGGTAAGCCCGATGCCTTTGGTGGGCATGGCGGCCAACTTAGTGGCTATGGCATACGACGCTTCCGCAAAGGTGTCGTCGGTAAAGTATTTGTAAATCATGCCTACCCGTTCAGCTTCTGCTGCCGGTACCTTTTCGCCCAGCATCATGTACGCGGCAGCCTTTTGTAGGCCAATGTTACGAGGCAGGGTAAAGGTGCCCCCACTGTCGGGAATCAATCCAATTTTACTGAATGCCTGGATGAAGGAGGCCGATTCGGTGGCCACACAAATATCGCACGCAAAAGCGAGGTTGGCTCCTGCGCCTGCTGCTACACCATTTACCGCTGCTACAATGGGTTTTTCGATGGCGCGCAAGCGTGCTACCATGGGGTTGTAGTGTTCGCTAACAATGGCATCCAGCTCCGGGCCATTGGGGTCGATGGCCTCTGCCAGGTCTTGCCCGGCACAAAAGGCTTTGCCTTCTCCAGTAATGTATATGGCACGCACATTGGCATCGGCTTCACACTGGTCGAGTGTGCTTTGCATGGCCAATGCCATTTCGCGGTTAAAACTGTTGAATACGTTCGGACGGTTCAAGGTGATTTTCGCTACACTGCCGTCGATTTCTAAAAGGATGCTGCTCATAGTTAATGGTGTTTCCTGCGTTGGTTACAGGCACTTAAAATAATCAAAAGGTTCTAAACATTGGTTGCACTTGTACAGCGCTTTGCAGGCGGTTGACCCGAATTGGCTTACCATTTGGGTGTTGTACGAGTTGCATTGGGGACATTGAATGTTTTTGGGTTCGGCAAACAAGGCGCTTTTGTCTACGCTACCTACCGGTGGTGCAATGCCGTATGCTTTTAATTTTTGCTTGCCATTTTCCGACAACCAATCGGTGGTCCATGCGGGCGAGAGCACCGTTTTTACGGTCACTTCTTCCATGCCTTTTTCTTCCAATAAGGCAATGATGTCGTCTTCAATCACCTTCATGGCAGGGCATCCCGAATAGGTGGGGGTAATGGTCACTTCCACTTTTTTTTCTTCTGCTTCTACGCGTCGCACTACGCCTAAGTCAATGATGCTTAATACGGGTACTTCGGGGTCTTTGACTTCTTCCAGCCAGGCCCAAATGTGTTGGTGTTCCAGATCGATAACGGCTGTCATCTAATAGTTAGTTTACCACTGTGCGTCGGGGTAGGTGCGTGGCAGGTATTGCATTTCGGCCAGCATAAACCCGAGGTGCTCGGTATGTCTTCCTTCCAACTTTCCCCCCTGAGCCATCCAGCCACTTTCAGGGCATTGTAAGGTGGCTTCCGCCAATACAGCGTTTACTCTTCCTTCCCATTTCGGCTGCAGTGCTGCCAGGTCTACCCCAATGCCGGCAGCTACCAACACCTCATCCACTTCATTCATGGCAAACATTTCACCGGTGTAGCGCCACAATTCATTGAGGGGCTCCTGCACCCGCTGGTGGCTTTCTTCCGTGCCATCGCCCAGGCGAATCACCCATTCAGAGCTGTGTCGCAGGTGGTAGGTAACTTCCTTCAACGATTTGGCGGCATAGGCGGCCAGGGTTTCGTCGGCACTTGCAGTAAGGGCCTCCAAAAAATAGTAGTGAAACACGTCGAACAAAAACTGGCGTACAATGGTGCCACCAAAATCGCCATTGGGTTGTTCAGCGAGTAAAATATTGTGGTATTCGCGCTCCGTTCTCAGGTAAGCCAGGTCGTCTTCCGAACGGCCTTTGCCCTCCACCTCTCCAGCATAGGAAAGAATGGTGCGCGATTGTCCGATCAAATCGAGGGCCACATTAATGAGCGCAATGTCTTCTTCCAATACCGGGCCATGGCCACACCATTCCGATAGGCGATGTCCCATCACTAAGTTGGTATCGCCCAACCTCAAACAATAGTTAAATAATGCTGCTTGCTGTTCCATGATTACATGTGTTCTACGCCATCAGGCACCGTATAAAAAGTAGGGTGTCGGTATACTTTATCGTTGGCCGGCTCAAACAAAGGGCCTTGCTCATCAGGGCTCGATGCCGAGATATGTTCTGATTCTACTACCCAAATGCTTACGCCTTCACTACGACGGGTATATACGTCGCGGGCATTTTCAATGGCCATTTGTGCGTCGGCAGCACGCAAGCTTCCTACATGTTTATGGTGCAAGCCCTGACGGCTTCGTACAAATACTTCCCACAAGGGCCAGTTCTTTTTATCGCTCATTGCTTATTGGTTTATGCCCCGACTGCCATCGAGGATGCTCGTTGTTTTCTTTTTTCGGCATAGGCCGTAGCTGCTTCGCGCACCCAGGCGCCTTTTTCCTTGGCATCTTTCCGCGCTTTTACCCGCTCCTTGTTGCAAGGGCCATCGCCTTTAATTACATGGTAAAACTCGTCCCAATCGATGGCACCAAAATCGTAATGACCACGGGCCTCATTCCATTTCAAATCGGGATCGGGCACTTGAAGCCCTAATATTTCGGCTTGAGGAATAGTCATGTCGATGAATTGCTGGCGCAACTCGTCGTTGGTATGTCGTTTTACTTTCCATGCAATGGACCGCTGGCTGTTGGGCGACTCATCATCGCGTGGGCCAAACATCATTAACGATGGCCACCACCAACGATTGAGTGCATCTTGCGCCATTTCTCGTTGCTCGGGCGTTCCGTTCGCCAATACGGTCATGATTTCATAGCCCTGACGTTGGTGAAAGCTTTCTTCTTTACAAATCTTAATCATGGCACGTGAATATGGCCCGTACGAGGTGCGTTGCAGTGCTACCTGGTTCACAATGGCCGCGCCATCTACCAACCACCCAATGGCACCAATATCGGCCCAGGTGAGGGTGGGATAGTTAAAAATGCTGGAATACTTCGCTTTGCCAGTATGCAAATCGTCGATGGTATCTTCGCGATCGGCTCCTAAAGTTTCTACCGCACTGTAGAGGTACAAACCATGGCCAGCCTCATCCTGCACCTTGGCCAATAAGGCTACTTTTCGGCGCAAGTTGGGAGCACGGGTAATCCAATTGCCTTCCGGCAACATCCCTACAATTTCAGAGTGGGCATGCTGCGAAATCTGGCGAATCAGCGTTTTGCGATACGCATCTGGCATCCAGTCTTTGGGTTCAATTTTTATTTCAGCGTCGATTTTCGCTTGAAATTTTTCTGCTTCAACAGTGTTTTCTTCCATGGGAAAACAATTTTGGGTGTGTTACAAAGATACTAAAATCACCGTTACAATAGGCCTCGTAAGGCCTGCGCAAAACAAAGATAGCATTTTTCAACTTTTACTAGTATATCATTCTGCACAACAAGGGTCGTTGCGAATATTACCTTGTGTTTCTATTGTCGCCACATCTATTATTCTATAATATGACGTTCATCAATATTTTATTTGGGAACACCCTATATCTTTGCGCTTGTTGTTGATTTCAGGATAAATCCTAATTTTACATCCCAAATTAAGCGGCATGGCAAAGTTTCACACACTATCGGTTAAAGACATTAAGCAAGAAACCAGCGATACGGTTTCGGTATCGTTTGACGTGCCTGAAGCATTGGCCAACGAATTTGTTTTTAAACAAGGCCAGTACCTCACCTTACGCACCACCATCAATGGCGAAGATGTACGACGCTCGTATTCCATTTGCACTGCCCCGTCCGACAACGACTTGCGGGTGGCGATCAAACAAGTGGAAAATGGTCGGTTTTCTACTTTTGCCAACAACACATTGTCGGTTGGCGATGCATTGGAGGTCATGCCTCCGATGGGGAATTTTTATACCGAATTGGATGCTAACCAACGCAAAAACTACGTGTTGTTTGCTGCCGGCAGTGGCATTACCCCGGTAATTTCCATCATTAAAACCACATTGGCTACCGAACCCAACAGCCAGGTTACCTTGTTTTATGGCAACAAAGGGTTTGATTCCATCATTTTCCGTGAGGAGTTAGAAGGGTTGAAGAACGTATACGTAGATCGTTTCAGCCTCTACCATATTTTGAGTCGTGAATCGCTGGGAGTGCCTTTGTACAAAGGGCGCATCGATGCCGAAAAGTGCAACAACCTTTGCACGCAGTTGGTAGATGTAAGTACGGTAGATGAGTTTTTCATCTGCGGCCCAGAATCGATGATTCACGGGGTAAGCGATGCGCTACAAGCCATGGGGGTGGATAAAAAACAAGTTCACTTCGAATTGTTTACCTCGCCCTTAGGGTCGCTCGCTGGTGCTGATAAAACAGTGGCTGAAACCACCGATGATGGTACGGATAGCCATGTAACCATTATTCTTGATGGTGATGAGCATGAATTCAAGCTTGGTGCTCATGGCGATAGTATTTTGGATGCTGCCATGCAACAAGGTGCCGATGTGCCATTTGCTTGTAAAGGGGGCGTGTGCTGTACCTGCCGTGCTAAGGTATTGGAAGGTGAAGTAACGATGGATGTGAACTACGCGTTGGAAGAAGAGGAAGTGGAAGCAGGGTTTATCTTAACCTGCCAGTCGCATCCCAAAACCGATAAGGTAGTGATTGATTTCGATGCCATGTAGGCTACTCCAACCCTAATGCTTTTTTCACTTTTGGTGATACATCTTCACCGCCATCAAACGCCAACGCGCCAGCTCCAGCATTGAAGATATAGGTATACCCTCCTTCTGTGGCTATCTTTTTTATGGCATCATTTACTTTGGTAATGATGGGGTTGATGAGCTCTTCTTCTTTTTCTTGCAATTCTTGCTGTGCAGCCCTGCGGTAATCGTTCAATTTTTTCTCTAGCTCAATGATTTCATTTTCCATTTGCTGCAGTTGCTCTTTCGAAAGGTTGGGGCGCCCGGCCACATAGGAGTTGTATCGCTCATTAATGGCTTCTGTTCGGGTTTTCATCTCCTCTTCCATGTTTTTTTGCAGCTCCTCAATGGCTTTTTGTGCTACCTTCCAATCGGGCAATGCCTGTACAATTTCGTCGGTATTTACATGCCCTAGCTTACAATCGTTTTGTGCGTTGGCCGAAAATACTACCGCCAATACCAATGCCAATGCTACCCCTATCTTTTTCATATCAAATGCCATTTTAGTTGATTTCATAAACTTAAAGATATCTTTTTTATTGTACACGTTCTTTCAAAAGAAAACCTCCTGTGAGGTCCTATCCCAATAGCTATCGAGACCGGATGACGCAGGAGGTTTATTATGTTGGTAGTTGTAATGGTTTCCTTACTGTTGCGCCACAATAATGTCTTTCACCTTCTTATAAGTGGCCTTTCCTGGCTTTTCAAAAGCCCCGGCCAAACCGCCAAACCCTTGCTCGTGAGGGTTGTCGTCTTTGTCGTAACACACCGTTTCACTTACCGATTCGCCAATGGCAAAACTACGCGGAAGATCTTCCTTCATGTTGTGCAAACTGAACGAAGCGTCTGAATCGATGGTGCTCAACTCAATCACACCACCATCGTGCCACTCTTCTTCTACATCTTCATCCAGCACCAGGCGGTTGATGTACAACACATAGTCGGCGTTGCCATCTACTACCTTCAACTTTCCACGGTTCAGCTCTTCTTCCAATTCTTCGATGTACTTCGACACAATGCCTGCCTTGGAGTATTCGTTGAGGTAGTCGCCATTCTCAGGACAATATACATTGGCCTCTATTTGCTTGTCTAACTCAACAGCAATGGTGGTTTCGTCTTTAATTTTTTTACAACTGAATAAGCCTAAACATAGGGTGAGGAGTAGGAGTATACTTTTTTTCATAAACACGATTTTGGTGACATTTTTGTTGTTTTCACTGCAAGATTTATGCCAAATTCCCGTTCATACAAAGGCCTCTGGTCATTTAAGCTATCTTTGTTTACCATGATGCATCGTCTTTTCATAAGCATAGGACTATTGCTGTGTGCCTTGAGCATGCAAGCACAAGAAGATTCGTTGGCAACAGACAGTACCGCCACAACGGCCGATACCCTTCTCGCTACCAAGGGCGATAGCATTGTAAGCTATGCCAAAAGCTTATTGGGCACCACCTATCAATACGGCCAGTGCACTCCGGGCAAAGGGTTCGATTGTTCGGGTTTTGTATACCACGTATTCAAAAGCAACGGCATCAAGTCGCCTCGCACTTCGGTAGGGTTTGGCCGGCACGGCATTGAGGTGCCGCTCGACAGTGCCCGAAAAGGAGATGTGATGGTATTTACCGGCACCGATTACACGAAACGGTCGCCAGGGCATGTAGGCATTGTGGTGACCAACCCCGGAGAACCGTTGCAATTCATGCATTCCTCTTCTTCTAAAAAGCACTATGGCGTAGTGGTTACCAACTACCACAACAGCGGCTACCCCAAGCGTTTCTTAAAAGTTATGCGTGTTATCGATTAGCTGTCCAACGCCTCAATCAGCGCCAGGTAATTGGTGGCATGGTGTTGCCCCATAAAGTTGTCGTAATTGGTGCCCGGGTCTACGTATTGCCCCACCAGGGTAAAGGGAGCCCCACAACCTGCATAATTTAAGGTAGGCACAATGTTGAAATCCAATTTAACATCCGGAAGGTCATTCCCGGTTTCATACAAGTAAATTTCGTTCTTGATCCATTCTGTCAACCAATTGGCAGCTTCCTTTTCGTAATGATCCATCGTATTCAACACCTTTTTCAAGGTAGGCGAATACGCATCTTCTACATAGGTAATGGGGTTCAATTCGTTGAGGTCGTTAATTTGCTGAATCGCCAATGGCGCTTGGGGCACCCAATCTTTAGAGTTGGTTACCCGAATGGCCATGCCGTAGTTGGAGGCAATCAAATCGAAATCGTTGGCATAATAGCTGTTGCCCGGTTTGGGTTGTGCAAATACATAGGTTTTATAACTCACCGGTGATCCTTTTAAATCGAGTGGTTGGTATTCTACATACGAACGAAACAAGGTTGCCAATGCCGCGCCCTGGCTATGGCCGGTAATGTAAATTTCGGCATCCATCCCATAAAACTGGCCATACTTATTAAAAAAACCAGGCTTGCTGAAAAGGTCGGTCAACAGGTTTAAAATGTTTTCATCGGTGCCCCCCGGCAATATGTTTGCGTTTAAAATCGACAACATGCCCAACGCAAAACCGGCATGGATGCATGGCGTTTGATTAAACGTTGATCCAGTGTTGGTATCCGAAGTAATGTTAGGGGTGGAATTGCCCGCAAACTTAAAGTTCAGGTCAATACCATCGTAAGAAAACCCCAGGTTTTCTGCATTCACCATAGGGAAAATAGCATCTTCCGCCATGCTCATGGTTTCGGGAGTAGTGCCCCTGAAGATGATGACAATTCGTGCCGTGTTGGCCGGCACATTGGTGCTTGTATCTTGCCATATTTCAAAATAACTGTCGAAAGGAGGAATGGCTACTGGTGGTGCATACACCAATTCCCAATCGGCCGGAGGGTTGGGGCCGGTAGATTCGTAGCCTGTTTCTTGAGTGGTAGGGGTGTCGTTTACCATAGCGCACAAGGTGATTAAATCGAGGGCTTCTTGTTGTTGGTAACCTGGTTCAAATGCCATAATAGTCTGTTTTTAATGGTTAATGGCATCAATATGTTATTTATATTTCGTTGCAAAGAGGACATTTACTGTCTGTTTGAGACAACACAACCATGGCGTGTTCTTTTTCGTTAACTTAACCGTATGAATTGGAGAAAGATTGGCTTGTTTTTGACCTTTGCCTTTGGCATTAGCTGGTTGGTAGCAGGCCTTATGTATGTACTTGGAGTAGAATATGGCAGTCAGCTATCGATTGCATTGGTGGCCATATTTTACATGCCCGGCCCGGCATTTGCCACGCTTATTGTACAAAAATGGATGTACAAGGAACCGATAAAGCCTTATGGTTGGGTGTGGAAAGGCACGCAATGGAGGTGGGTGTTTGGTGCAGTGGCCTTCAGCATTCTTTTTACGCTGGGCACCATGTTGGCCATCTATTTATTGGGCAACAATGGGGGCTTCGAAGGGTTCGGCACCTTCGATTTTTCGAAAGAGGCCATGTTGCATCAACTGCAAGAGGTCGTAAACGCCTCGGGGCAAAACATCGACATTGAAACCATGCTCAACGGACAGGAGTTTCCGCTATCGCCCACCGCTCTTCTTATACTAATACTGGTGAGCGGAGTTTTGGCGGCTTTTACCATTAACCTCCCTTTTATGTTTGGCGAAGAGCTGGGCTGGCGGGGGTTGTTGCTACACGAAACGCAGCCCATGGGCTTTTTAAAAAGCAACTTATTGATTGGAGTGGTATGGGGACTATGGCACGCCCCCATTATTTTGCAAGGCCACAATTATCCGGGCGATGAATGGATTGGGTTAGGGGCTATGGTGTTGTTTTGCACGGTACTTGCCTTTCCCTTTGCCTACATCCGTTTAAAGAGTAAAAGCATATTGGGTCCGTGTGTATTGCACGGCATGATTAACGGTACTGCCACCGCCATTGCGTTATTTGTAGTAGGTGGAAAGCCATTGTACGCCAGCATTGCCGGGGTGGCTGGTGCGTTGGCCATTGGCACCATTGCCCTGGCCATTTTTGTGCTCGACCGTAAGTTTGTGCGGGAGTATCGGGAGTTGAGGTAGGTTTGTTTTGCATTCAGAGCATTTTCACCCCACTTTTTAGTATTTTTCACTCGTTTTAGGTCATTTTTTAAGTGTTTTGCATCGCTTTTAGTGCTTTTTGCGTCATTTATGCCTTCCTTTCAATCGGGTCCGTTGCTAAAAACCCACACACTTCCGAGCCAATTGCTGCTCATTTTGCATCAAAACGCTACTTTTTCCGCCAAGTTGGTCAATAATTTCATTGAGCTTGTCTTCAAGAGCATCAATTCTGTTATTCACATGAGAGAATCTGTCATTTAACCTGCCTTCAGTTTGCTCAAGCTGAGTTTTAATTCCATCCAGTTTCGAGTTGAGTTGATTATATCTGTCAAAAATTGCCAATTCTCTTTTTTCTTGATGTTCATTGAGTTCATCAAAATTATCATTCAATGCCTTGATAAGTTCTTCTGCAGACATTTCTGTTGTAAGAGTGATTAGATTCTGTGTTCATATAAATAGGTGTGAAAAATGGTTTCCAGTCTTAGATAAGATACTTTTCGGGATTAACAACTCTCATGAGTCTATAAATCACCTCTTTGGCAAGCAATTTTTCTGCTTCTTTTTTGTTTTTAAACACATTGTTTAGATATAACTCTTCATCTTGAGGCGGCATGTCTAAAGCATTATCTGGATAGTACTTAATCGTTGGTGAGTAACCATAGAACTCATCTTTTTCATCCACAACAACAACCATTACATATCCTATTCCGAACTTATATGCAAATGAGTCTAAAGCGGAATTGTAATTTATAAATCCATGTTCTTTCTTATAAGTATCAAGAAGTTTAATTATTTGATTTGCACTTGAAGATTTCAGTTCATTTATTTTGATGTCGAAGCCATTCATGATGAAGTTATTTTTAAGTTGGAATCATCATTGTTGTTTTTAATCTCAGTCAACCTTTGTTCAGCGCCTTCTTTTCTTTCAGCAGCCTCAAGACTTTTTTGTAGGAAATAACCTCTACCTCGGTCGCCAAATATTTTATACTCTATCACTTCTTTGAGCGCCTCTTCGATTCGTTTGTGCCATCCTTTAATTTTCAGATAGACAATAAACTCAACAACTGCAAGCACTCCCAATATTGCAACATTAAGATTAACTAATTCAACAATTTCAATTTTCGGTACAAGAAGATAAATCAGAACATTAACAATTATGAAAATGCCGATGATTATTCTCATCAAAATTTTATAAACCCTTTTGGCTTGGTTGTTTAGATAGTTTTCAATGAATTCATAAGTAGCTTGATGCTTTTCAGCGATTTCCTTTTCTTTTTCCAGCTTTGCTATTTCTTCTCTAATTTTGTTTTCTTCCTCTTCCCTTTCAATTCTAGCTGAGGCATTGAAATGTCTGACAAGAAAAAAGATAATGACGGCAACGAAGATTAAAGCAAGAATCCACCAACCACTATTATCCGTTTTTTCGTTCTCTTTCATTTATTCTTGGTTTGTTTTAGTAAATGTACGCAAAATGAACACACCGCCTTTCTACGTGTTTTTCGATTAATGCTTGGCGCGTTTATTTTAATTCTAAGATAGGCAACTCTTTGAGGCAATTTTCGTTTTACAAATAGGTATATAAACGATTTGCCAACTTTATCTTTTTAACAGAGAAGCTAACATTTGAATGATACTTATGGAACAGAATTATTTTCGCTTTTTCGAGCTTAAAAGAAAAGCCAAAAAGCACCTCAAGGGAACTAGAGCTAATATAGACCAATTAGCAAATGCAGTTAATGAAATTGGATATATGAGGAAGGAGGAGGTTCCAGAACTTTTATGGGATGATGTTCAATCAATAATTAAATCCTGCACTAAACATTCCGCCATCGGTGAAGAGGGTAGGATTATGGCCTCAATAAGAAAAATGAGTCCAAGGGAACGACTTGCACTTGAAAAAGCTATCATGGCTTTGTAAAAAACTTCAAACAGATGAAGACTTGTTATAATTGTGATGTTGAGCTTACTGATGGCAATAAGTCTAAAGAACATTTATTGCAATCAGCTCTTGGAGGAAAGAAAACCTCTTCTAACCTTCTCTGTGACGATTGTAATAACGAATTTGGAAACACGATAGATGCTGAAATTTATTCCCAAATCGGTCTTTATGCAGATATTTTAGGAGTGAACAACAGTACCCGAAAAAAGCTTATAACAGCTTATACCGAAGACGGTGAAGAGTGGAAAGTTTTATCAGGTCTTAAAGGTGCCTTCATTATAGATTGCGACATAGGTGGAAATCAATTTCAAATAAAGGCGAAAAGCGAAGAAGAGGCGTTTAAGAAAATTCGAGGCGTTTTAACGAAACTCAAGCGAAAGCAACCAGACCTTGATGTTGAAAAGGAAATGAAGAACTTAAAGTTTGGGGATAAAGTTGCGCCTGGAAAGCTCTACTTTTCAAATGGAAGAAGTGATAACCCTCGTGAAGTTGCAGTTGGTGGAAAGGGCTTCTCTCTAGCGCTACTAAAAACAATGATAAACTTCTATTTGGCCAATGGAGGAAGCAAAGAGCACATTAATGATGTAATTACGTTTTTGAAAAATGAATCTGACAATAGACCAAAGATTATTAGGGCCTTATACAATGATAAATTGGTGAGGGAACTTGGTGACGAAGAAATCGCCCATGTTATTCACATTTGGTCTAATCAAGACGAGAAATATCTTCTGGGCTACATTGAACTTTTTGGAATTTATAGATACTTGATTTTTCTTAATCCACTTTACGATGGCCCTGAGTTTTCCTTCACATGGGCTTTTGACCTTATTACTAAGGAGGAGTTTGAGCCAATAATTGATTTCTCCGCTACCCAGCAAGAGGTTCTTAATATGCAATTCAATCTTGATAAAGCGACAGAAGGAATGGATAAACTCCAAGGAAGGTTTTTCAAAATTGTTGAAGACAACCAAGAACTATTGTAGCTTTTGGATTTAGTACGCTCTACCCCTGTTTAGCTTAGGAACCACTTTTTATTTTTTTAGCTACACTTTCTTTCAGAATTTTCATGAAGGTGGAATTTCTTGCTTCTGCATCTCTGAGAAATGCTTCAAATGAAAGGACAAAGACACCGATTGGTACCTTCGCTTTAGTGTCCATGTTGACAATCACGTTTTCTTCTTTATAAAACACCCTATCCATTGAGTATAGTTGGGCATATTCTTGCTCAAGCAAAGAGCGCTCAAACTCCTCTGAAACTTCAGTTATTCCATAGAACCAAATCCTTTGAATTCTGTCTGGATACTTATCCAGCAATTTACGGGCACGTTGTTTTAATTGACTTACGACTTCCTCCTCCTTAGCTAAACCAATGCCCAGTTTCTTCAATTCAACAATAACGACATCTACTCCTTCATTTTTTTCAGGGTCCGCTGAAAATACTATTGCAATATCAGGTCGTTTGCCATCATCTTCAACGTCTTCACCAGGAAGGGCAATTTCAGTCATTAACTCATCCATCCTTCCTTCACTAAAAATAGTTGCATACGACATATACTTATCGTCCAAAAGCCATGCATTATTTGCGAACAAATCGTCAATGAAATTGCCTTGGGTAAGGGTCTTTCCTTGAGGAACGATGATACTATGAATGTCTGATTCGGGATTGGTATGGTCTATTTTCTTTAGTCGCTCAATTGTGAAGTTTCGATAAAGAATGTACTCCATCAGAAGTCTTGATGATATTTCTAGTGCATCATTATACTGTTGGTCACTTAATTCACCTGCTTCAAGTATCTTTTTTTGCGCCTGAAAGAACTTTCCCTGAGCTACTTCAAGCGACTTCCCAGGCTCTATAATACCTAAGGGCTCTTCATCAAAGTAGCCCTTGAGGTGAGGATATTTTGCGTCAAGCTGAGCTGAAATTTCTTCATTCTTTTCATCAATCTCTGGAAGCTCAGCCTTTATAACTTCAATCATTTGCGCTTTGAACATCCTTTTTATTGTAGCCAGCTCATGTTCATCAAAATTTAACTCTGACCTGTTTTCATTTACTTTTCCAGCAAACAAATCAGAATACAACAGAAATATTATATCATGGCCCCTTGGAACATTTTGTGAATCAAGAAGTTTAATGGGCTGAGTTCTACCATCAACATTTAGCGCAACAATTAAAGAATCGTCTTCACCTGGCCCTACTTTTTTAATAGAATAGTAAAGCGTAAAATCAGCGAACATATCGAAGGTTGGCTCTTTAAAGGTTTTAGCGTTTAATTGGGAAATTGTTGACACATCTATTAGGGCAGACTCTGTTGTGAAACCGTGGTCAAGGTTTGGTTTCTGGACTTCAAGGTGAATTCCTATTTTCAGTTCTTCTCCCTTTAACATCCTATCGTAAAAAAGAGGAAAAAAATGGAACATTATAGACCCCTTTAAGGATGATGGTTTGAGGTAATCGTAAGACTTTACCTTTTCTTTTTTATATCCTGTAAATTCCAGTGTTGTTAACTGTTCAGTGTCTACGGCCTCAGTTAGGTTAGAAGTCTCATCAAAATCATCATTATAAACAAATGTTCTAAGCTGCCCATCAAAGCTGCTGCGAACGCTTACGTCTCCAAAATATCTCATGAACACCAATCTGCCAATCCCCTTATGGTCTTCACGCTTTGATGCAAGAAGGTTTGAAAAATTGTAGAAATTATCTTCCGTGAAACCAGTTCCATTATCGGTCACAGTTACCGAAAGCGTGTCCACCTTCGTAAACTCTTCAATTTTGATGGTAATGTCGATTTTCGTAGCTCCAGCATCAATGGAATTAGCCGTTGCCTCAAAGAAAACCGATTCCAATGAGGGGTTGGGGAAGAAAAGTTCCGCTGCTCTGGATATATTTACCTTCATGAGATAAGCCCTGTAGTACTTAAAAGTATGGTGAAGTTATAAACTTCTTTAATAAATAGTGGTATTTTTTTGGTACTTATAACTATAAATACCCCTTTTTTTGCATCATTTTGTTACAATTTGTTGTGTTTTTGGGGTTTTTTTGACCATTTACTACAAATTACAAGAACCAACCTCCCTCCCACTCGCACCGAAAGCAATGCATTGAAAACGGCACCAATGGGAAGAAATGGCAATTGGCGCTTTTGGGGCTCAAAAAACAATCAACTTGCTTGAATGGCCTGGTTAAAAGCAATGAAGAAGTTGTTGCAATCTTTAATGGTAAAAGAACGGTCGCCCCAAAATTGATCTTGTATCGGTTCAACAATGTTAACCCCTGCTTCTTTCAATTCGTTGTAATAGGCATCGATATTGCGCTCGTAAAGCCTTATCCATAAATACACTCCACCACCCTCTAGCAGTGCTTTTTCAGGGTTGAGGTTCAACATCAACGTTGATTCCTCTAAACTCAGTTGTGCGTTTACCGATATTCCTTCAGGAGTAGGCTGCCGAAAGGCTTCATTAAATTTTAATGTATTCGCATAATAATCCGCTGTTTCATCTACGTTTGCTACAGGCAATACAGGTAAAATTCCTTTCGGAAATTGTCGTTCTTCCATAACCTTCAATGTTTTGTTAACGATTAATTTTTGAGTAAAATTAGTGGGTCCAACTCCGGGCTAATTGATATTTTATGCCATTTTTGTAGCATGTATTTTTCCACTACCATCATTGCCGACTTAATGGAATACGCTGCCATTAACCATGTAGATGTAGCCGTGTTAGAACCCGAACTCCCTGATTTAAATGAACAGAAATATGTTGATTACAGCGTGGTAGTTAAAACCCTCAACCACATTGGGCAGGCATTGAACGATGCTTATTTAGGTTTGCACGTTGGCGAGCGCATTGCGCTGAAAACCACGGCGTATGTCAACAGCATTATGCTCAACAGCCAAACCCTGGAAGAGTCCATTAACAATGCCATTGAGTACTCCAAACTGATTAGCGACGCCCTGCAATGCTCGCTGCAAAAAACAGCGCAATACTTTTCAATCATTTACGATGAAAATCCCAACTGGGGAGTACAACAGTCGTATGCAAAAAGGCAGATTTTGGATGTTTCGTTGTTGTCGAACGTAAAATCGCTGGCGGCTTATACCAACTACGATTACTACCCGGTTCAAATCAACTTTGTTTACGAAAAGCCAAAAAATCTTCGCGAGCATTACCGGTTGTTCAACTGCAGGTTGAAGTTTAACCAACCCACCTCACAAATCATTTACGATCGTCAAATCATGGATCGGCATACCAGGCAGGTAACCTTTGGTTTGCTCGAAAGCCTAAAAGAAAAGGTAGCCGACGAAATTGAAAGCCTGCCTTCCGAAAACCAGTTGATATATGAGTTGAAGAAACACATCCTCCAACAGAAACCCGAACGCCTGTTGGTAGATGATGCTGCACGCAAAATGCACCTGTCGAAACGAACGCTGCAACGCAAGCTGGGTGAATTCGATACCACGTTCAAGGCCATTGAGCACGAGTTGCAGCTAAAACTGGCCAAAACCTATTTGGAAGAGCAACAAAAATCGGTCGATGAAATCAGCTACCTGTTGGGGTTTTCCGAAAGCAGCGTTTTTATTCGATTTTTCAAGTCGTACACCCAACAAACACCCACTCAATACCAGGTGAAGCATAGTTAATTCATTGCTCGTTTATTTTTGGCACTTTTGTACAAAACTGCCGCTTTTTGATCCGTTTTTAGGTGGTTTTCATCATTTTTAAGGCGGTTTTGGATGAAAACGTGCGTTTTACCGCTGCTTTTGCCCTATCATATCCTGGTCATCCTTTTAAAGGTGGGGGTGCTAAAATCAAAAAGCCGCCATTTTCGTAGTAAAAAAGCTCTTTTTTGACGGTTTTTGCACTATTTCTTTCGCTTTTTGATACGAAAACGCTTAAAAATGACATTTCACCTCCCCCTATACGCTTAAAAATCCACACCGCTTTTCTTTTTCAGCATCCATTTTTCACTAAAACCACCCCATTTCACCTTAAAACCCCTCCTTTTCGCAATATTTCACCTCATTTTTGCGTTTTTTCACCTTAAAACGTTCAAAAAACGCATTTCACTAGCCATCGCATCAACCCTTAACACTTGCCTCCCATTCAACTATTCACTACCTTTCCTTAAAATCAGCAATCATGAAAAACATTGTTTCCACCCTCATCCTTACCGGTTTTATCGTTGCCTGCGCCCCCTCTTTTGCACAAGCCGACGATTACTATGAGCCCAAAGACAAAGTAGAGTTCCGCAAGGAAGTGATTGCCATGTTGCTGCAAGACCAGCTCATTAAGAGCGAGCACACGCATTTTACCCTCAAGCTGAAAAAGAAAAAGGCCAAATTCAATGGCAAGTCGCTCAACGATGCCTTAACGGAAAAATACATTGCGTTTCGCAACAAGCACTACAAGGCCAACAGCTACATCATGGTGGGTAACCTCAACTACCCTTACCATTAATTCGGCCTGGCTCCTCGCATAATAAAGCCATAGCAACCCAATTTCTTTTATTTGCCTCCACAGCAACAGTACGCTTTGCAATTTATATCGCTTTGATTTGTGGAATTTCTTAAAGTACCACCCTATAAGGTAAGGGTCACTGTTGCGCAACAATGTAACCTTTCGCGTTTCGTGCATTAGGTAAATGCCCGAACAAATTGAACTTAAAATTTACCGTTATGAAACACGCATTCATTGCAATGCTGGGTGGCCTTTTGCTTTGTGCCTCCCCGGCAGGCGAGCAGCGTTACCTCGCTCCTACCCTCAACCAAACCAAACAAGTGGAAGGTGAAACCAGCATCTTGTTTCGCACCTCTCCAGAAAACAACTACTGGATGAACACTGCCGAAAAAGACGACTTTTACCTCTACATTTTTCTCAATGGACAACAGCATGTAGCCAGCGAGCGCATGCCCTTTAACCTCTCGCTAGTGGTAGATCGAAGTGGATCGATGAAAGGCAGCAAAATTGAATACGCTAAAAAAGCATTGGATTACGTCATCGACCAACTGGGACAGGAAGACCGCATTTCTATTGTGCAATACGACGACAAAGCACAGGTGGTATGCCCACCACAGTTGGTAAAGAACCGCGAAAAATTACATCAATTGGTACAAGGCATACAGCCCGACGGAGCCACCAACCTAAGTGGAGGCATGGAAAAAGGGTTTGCGCTAGTGAACGAAACCCGGGGAAACAGCAGCACCAATTACATTCATCGGGTCATCTTACTCTCCGACGGTCAGGCCAACGAAGGCATTACCGATCCCGCCGAGTTGAAAAAAATAGTGAACAAGCAATTCAATAACAACGGTGTGTCGCTCTCTACTTTTGGCATCGGTGCCGGGTTTAACGAAGACCTTATGGCCGGGCTGGCTACCGAAGGGGGAGCCAACTATCAATTCATTGGCTCACCCACAGAATTGCCGGAGATGTTCAACAGCGAATTGAAGGGCATGAATGCCGTGGTAGCAAAAAACACGGAGTTAAAAATTCAATTTCCTACCAACCTGTTAAGCTGCGAAAAGGTGCACATGTATGCCCATTCCGTAACGGGCAATACCATTACCATTCCTCTCAACGATGTGTTTGCCGACCAGGAACGCGCCATCCTTATCAAGTTCAATGTAAAGAAACGCATCAAAACCAACATGGAATTCATCAGTCAGCTGAGCTACAACAATACCGTTACCGGGTTTTCGGCCACCACAGAAACACACCGCACTACAGTGCAGCTTACCACCGACAAACAGTTGTACGAAAGTGCACACAACCCCGAAGCAGGCATGGGGCACGCCTTGATGGTAGGAGGCGAAAAATTTGAAGAAAGCATGCGCCAGGCCGATCGCAAAAAATTCGACGATGCACGTAAACTCCTGCGCGAAGCCAGGCTGGTAATGGAAGCCCACTTCGAACGCGTAGATCCCCACCCGTTTTTATGGAGCATGTACGAAGACATGAAAGATTACGACCGTGAAATTGACGAGTTGGAAAAGATGAAGAAAGACCGGTCGCACAAAAGCCATAAAAAGTTTAGCCTAAAGCAAAAAAAGGTAAAATACCGCAACAACAACAAAATGCGGTGCCCCGCTTTTATGTAAGCTGTAACTTTTTGTGCACTTGTTTGTTTTACTAATAGAGCCTCTGGAATTTATTCATCAAAACTGTTAATTATGAAACCAGCATTACTATTAATGCTTGCCGGTTTGTTGATGTATTCCAGTCCTGCCGGTGAACAGCGTTACCTCGCTTCTCATCTCAATCAAACCAAACAAGTAGAAGGCGAAACCAGCGTTATTTTTCGCACCACCCCCGAAAACAACTACTGGATGCCCAAAGGCGAGAAAGACGAATTTTACCTTTATGTATTCTTAAACGGGCAAAAGCACATTCCGCAAGAACGGGTGCCCATCAACCTTTCGTTGGTAGTGGATCGCAGTGGCTCTATGCGTGGCGACAAAATCGACTACGCTAAAAAAGCACTGGATTATGTGATCGATCAATTGGGACAGGAAGATCGTATTTCTATTGTGCAATACGACGATGGTGTTGAAGTGGTGTGCCCACCACAACCGGTAAAAAATCGAGCGCAATTGCACCAACTGGTGCAAGGCATACAACCCGACGGAGCCACCAACCTAAGTGGAGGCATGGAAAAAGGGTTTGAGCTGGTAAACACCACTAAAAAGAGCAACGAACAACTCAGCAACTACATTCACCGGGTAATTTTATTGTCTGACGGGCAAGCCAATGAAGGCATTACCGACCCGCGAGCACTGCGTCAAATTGTGAACAAGCAATTCAATAGCAATGGCATTACCCTCTCTACCTTTGGTGTGGGAGCCGGGTTTAACGAAGACTTGATGACAGGGTTGGCCACCGAAGGAGGAGCCAATTATCAATTCATCGGTTCGCCCGACCAGCTGCCGCAAGTATTCAACAAAGAATTGAGTGGCATGGTATCGGTAGTGGCCAAAAACACCGAGTTGCAAATAGAGTTTCCATCCAACCTGGTAAGCTGCCAAAAGGTGCACCTCTACCCTTACAAAGTGCAAGGCAACAAAATAAACATCCAGTTGAACGACCTGTTTTCGGAACAACAAAAAGCCATCTTGATCAAGTTCAAAGTCAAGAAGCGCATCAAGAAAAACATGGAATTCATCAGCCAGCTTACCTACAACAACACTGTAAATGGGTTTTCGGAAACACGCGAAATTCATAAAACTACGGTGCAGCTTACCGACGATGAAGCCTTGTATGAAAATGCCCACAACCCCGAGGCAGGCATGGGGCACGCGTTGATGGTAGGGGGCGAAAAATTCCAGGAGTCAATGCAACAAGCCGATCGCAATAAGTTTGAGGATGCCCGCAAGCTGTTGCGCGAAGCGAAAAATATTATGGAAGCCCATTTCGAACGGGTAGAACCGCACCCTTTTTTATGGGGGCTGTACGAAGACATGAAAAAATACGGAGCGGAAATTGACGAGTTGGAAAAAATGAAAAAAGACAAATCGTACCGCGGCAGACGGAAATTTAGTTTACGACAAAAGCGATCGAAGGCACGTACTTTCAGAACCATTTCGTGCCCGTCGTTTTAACATTTCAAGTGGTTGAGGGACCACCACCTGCCATTCCATAGTAGAGCATGAGCGGCAGGTAAAAGGGGCTGGCAGTTGCCGCCCCTTTTCTGTTCCATTGCTTTTTTGTACTTTTAATCTTGCTCCCCGCCCATGAATGTATTGCAAACTGTATTGTCATGAAAAAAATTTGGCTACTTCCGTTATTGGCAACATTTGTATTTGCCATCCCAGCAGGTCAACAACGTTACCTCAACGCTCCACAGCAGCAAAAACAACTGGAGGGCGAAAGCAGTGTTGTCTTTAAATCGGCTCCCGAAAACAACTACTGGATGCCCAAAGGCGATAAGGATGAGTTTTTCTTCTACGTGTTTTTAGATGGAAAAAAGTTCGAGCAACAAGAGCGACTCCCTTTTAACCTGTCGATGGTCATCGACCGTAGCGGATCGATGCAGGGCGAAAAAATTCGCTATACCAAGGAAGCCCTTAACTATGTGATCAACACCCTGGAAAAGCGCGATATGCTTTCGATTGTGCAGTACGACGACAAGGTGCAGGTACTCTGCCCACCACAGCGGGTGGTCGATAAAAATGCGTTGAAAGAAAAGGTGAACAACATACAAGTGGGAGGAGCAACCAACTTAAGTGGTGGCATGGAAAAGGGGTATGAACTGGTAACAGGCATGCGCAACAAAAAAACAGCATCCGCCAATCAGTACATTCATCGGGTCATTCTCCTCTCCGATGGCAGGGCCAACCAGGGCGTTACCGATCCGGTGGCTTTGCGCGGCATTGCCAGCAAGCAATTCAATAGCAACGGAGTGTCGCTCTCTACCTTTGGGGTAGGTGCCGACTACAACGAAAACCTCATGGCCAGCCTGGCCGACCAGGGAGGAGCCAATTATCAATTCATTGGTTCGCCCGACCAGTTGCCCGATATTTTTGGCACCGAGCTCAACGACATGGTATCTATTGTAGCCAAAAACACCGTGCTGGAAATTGATTACCCCGAAAAACTGGTGACATTAGAAAAGGTATACATGTACCCCCATAAAGAAGGCAGTGGCAAGGTTGATATCTTCTTGAACGACATGTTTACGGGCCAGCAAAAAGCCATTCTAATTAAGTTTAAAGTAAAGAAAAACATCAAAAAAAACATGGAGTTTGTGAGTGCGTTGAAGTACAACAACACCGTTAATAATTTTGAGGACGTGTTGGAAACGCACAACACCACTGTAAGCCTTACCAACGACAAGGCCTTGTTTGAAAGTGCCTTCAATCCCATTGCCGGCATGGGGCATGCCCTGATGGTGGGAGGCGAAAAGTTTGAAGCGGCCATGGCTGCTGCCGACAAACGCAAATTTAAAGATGCTGAAACACTGTTGCGCGAAGCCATGAACATTATGGAAGCCCACTTCGAGCGGGTAGAGCCGCACCCCTTTTTGCAAGATGTGTACAACGACATGAAAGCATACGAGCGTGAGTTGGATGAGCTGAAAAACATTAAAGACGAAAAAACCTATCGGTTGCGACAAAAGAGTGCCAAGCATCGCGCCTATAAAAATAGAGCGCGCGCCAAGTTTTAATTTTTCCTCTTGCAGCATTGTTGCTTATCTTTAACAGGTAAACAACCTGCTATGAAGAAACCCATCCTGTATTTAGCGGTGCTACTGTTGGCTTGTGCACCAAAAAAAGAAGCCGTAAACACCCCCGTTTCAGAGCCCACACCGGGAAATCCACTGTCGTTAGAAGCCATGACTGCCATTTATAACAATTGGTGGAGCAGCCCTTACGAATATATGTTTAAAGGCGATGGCCGTTGTAACGAAGGGCTGGAAATTGGAAAACATACCTTTTGCTCGTTCGATGCTGGCATGGACGGCATCATGCATTATGGCGGGCTTTCTTACGCCACTGCCGATTACTTGAAAACAAGCTCACAGTCGTGGGGCGACCTTACGCCTATAGCAACACTGTCGGGGCTTCCCATTCGTTCCAAGCCAGGAGGTGGATTCAAACACATCAATCCCGACCTCATTAAATGGGGGCACAACAACCTCATTCCCGATCCTAACATGGAACTGTATGGCCATACTTGCCAAAAAATATACAACACTGTTTTCACCCGGTTTTTTCGACTGATGACCGAAAGCTATGTACACCTACAAAAAGAGATGAACTGGCAGCAAGAGGTAGATGCCTATCAGTTGGCCACCATGAAAGAAGGCAACCTCAACATGATCGACTACCTCAACGACCGTTATGGCAGGTACCTACGCAAGTATGAACGTGAATACGATGGCACCAATATGACCAACGGCATGGCCTTTGGCTTTTGGTTGCGTCGCGGCCTTGATGGTACCCATGACGAATTGTATGTGGGCCTGGAAAAACTAATGATGATTTACGATAAAGACTGGTTTAAGACCCACCAATTATGAGCCTATTCGAAAAACACCAACCGCTCATTGAGCGCGCCATTCAAGCCATTCAGGAACGCACCTTTTACACGCCCTATCCCGAACACCATAAAGCCTATCCGGAAGAAGGCATGGCTACAGGAAAGGCCGCTTTTGAGCAACAACTCGGCCAACCGTTTAATGGATTGGCAAGCGCCAACGATGATGCCTGTTGGGTGGGAGAAGAAATGTCGCCTTATACCTTACAACCGTTGGGCATTACCTATCCGGCACATGCTACCGAAGCGTTGATTGCTGCAGCAAACGAAGTGAAAAAGGCCTGGAAAAACACCAGCATAGCTACGCGGGCAGGGATACTGGCCGAAGCGTTGGACCGCATTCAATCGCGCTACTTTGAAATGGCACATGCTACTGTACACACCACCGGACAGTCGTTCATGATGGCCTTTCAAGCCTCCGGGCCTCATGCCAACGACCGCGCACTGGAAGCCATGGTGCTGGGCTATCAAGAACTCACGCGTTTTCCTAAAGAAGTTGCATGGCAAAAGCCCATGGGCAAGTTCAACATTACCTTAAACAAAACCTTTACCCCCGTACCCAAAGGCATTGGCGTGGTTATTGGCTGTTCTACCTTTCCGGTGTGGAACTCCGTGCCGGGCATCTTCGCCAACCTCATTGCCGGCAATCCGGTGGTGGTAAAGCCACACCCCAAAGCCATTTTACCCATCGCCATTGTGGTGGAAGAATTACAAGGAGTACTGCAAGAAGAAGGCATTAACCCCCTGATAGTGCAGCTGGCAGTAGATACTCACAAAAAACTCATTGCCAAAGAACTGGTAGACCACCCCGATGTGGCGTTGGTTGATTATACCGGTGGTACCGAATTTGGAATGTATGTAGAAGGGCTGCGCAACAAAACCGTATTCACCGAAAAAGCAGGGGTCAACTCTGTCATCATCGACTCGGTAAATGACCTCAATGCCGTGGTACAAAACCTGGCCTTTTCGGTATGCCTTTACTCGGGTCAAATGTGTACGGCTCCACAAAACTTTTTCATTCCAGCTACTGGAGTAAAAGAAGGCGATGCCATCATTCCTTTTGAAGAAGTGGTAGCACGATTTAAGCAAGCGGTAGAAGGCGTAGTGCAACACCCTAAAATGGGCGCAGGCACCCTCGCTGCTCTCCAAAACGAGGAAACCTTGTTTCGTGTAAACCGTTCGAAAAACCTGGGAGTACCTGTGTTGGAACCCAATGCCATTAACAATGCTGAATACGAACAAGCCCTTACCTGTACCCCTTCCATCTTGCAGGTAAACAGCAACGACGAAGCTGCTTTTGCTTCTGAATTGTTTGGCCCCATTGTTATGCTCATCAAAACCACCGACACCAACGAATCAATTGCATTGGCGCAGCGCATGGCCCGCACCAAAGGAGCCATTACCTGTGCTGCCTACACGACTGATGATGCTGTTGAAGCACAAATTCGCGAAGCCATGGAGGAGGCCTTTACACCAGTATCGTTTAACCTTACAGGGTTTATTTGGGTGAACCAGGCTGCTGCCTTTTCCGACTTCCACGTAACGGGAGGCAACCCCGCGGGCAATGCCTCGTTTACCAACCCCGAATATGTAAACAAGCGTTTTGTATGGGTGGGGCATCGCAAGTTGGCCCAGTAGAATACTACATATTAGAAGCAGCATACCTTCGAAATTGTTTTGTAACTTGTTGGCTTACAATTCACTCTCATGAAACAACTCGTTGCATTGGCCTTCGCCCTGCTCTCTTTCGCAGTGCAGGCACAAGACAGTTTACAATTCTTATCGGCCACCACAGGCGCAGCAAGCTATGAAGTAGCGGTTTATAACGACTACTTGTACTCCGGAACAGGCAGCACATTGCAAATTTTTCACACCGGTGGCGGAGCCACACCTCCATACACCAAAACATTCGAACACCGGTTCACCTCCATCATCGACGACATTCAAATTTTAGGCGATACCCTATACATTGCTGCCAACCATGCTGGCGTATCAAAGTGGTACTTGCAACCCGACCCCTCGCAACCCACCCATGTGGCCACCTGGCACACCAACGGATTCGATGAATCGGCCTACGACATTTCTTTTAAAGGCGACTCGCTGTTTATTGCTAATAAAACCAAGGTGACCATCTTAAAAGATGAAGGCAATGCACTAACACGGCTCACCGATTTTGCAGAACAAACCGCGCAAATGGTACGCATTCGTGGAGGAGCCATGAAAGGCAACCTTTACGCGTTTACCCTCAGCACCATGGCACTCATTTCCTTCAACCCCGATGGAGTACACATTTACGATGCCAACACGCTTACCCCCATCAGCAACCACCTCGAGCCTTTTGGTGATGCCGAAGATGTGCTGTTTGGGCAAAACACTGACCTGCTGCATGTATTGGGCGGTGGGCAATCTACCAGTTGGGCACTGAACCTAAAAGGACTGTTTTATTCGCTCAACATTGCCAATCCGGCCACCCCTACCCTGGCCTACATGGATACGCTCGACATCTACCCCATTCCCGGGTTCGCCATTGGCAATGCATTGAATGCCGAAATTGTGAACGATACCATTTACCTCGCTACACAAGCCGCGGAAGACTCCTCCACCCTCAACCCGGTAGATGGCAACATCTACGTATACGATGCTACCAATGCGGGCAATGTACACCCCCTTACTGTGCTTGATGCCGGGCTTTGGCACTTCGACGTAGCCATGCAAAACAGCACGTTGCACATTGCTTCCGAATGGTTTGGCGTGCGCTCGCTTGACGTGAGTAACCTATACAACCCCATTAATTTGGGCGACACCCCCACCGGTGGTTGGAACATTGGTGCCGACATTCACGGCAACAAGATGGTACTCGCCAACGAAGGGTACGGCATCAAACTGTTCGACATCAGCGACCCTACCAACCCTATATTGACCAACGAGCATATTAACATCAGCAATGGGTTTTGCATGAACGTTAACTTTTCTACTGATGGAAATTATGTGTTTGGCTCGTACCTGCTACCAAACGATGGATTCAGGGTATTCGACCTCAACCTGAACCAGGTAGCCAGCTTGCCCGATTTTACAGGAGCCGAGCGCACCTGGGTATGGCAAAACAAAGTGGTGGCACTGGCCAAACCATACGTTCCGGGACCTACGCAACTCAATGTTATTGATGTAAGTAACCCGTTAATTCCCTCGGTAGAAACCACCATTAACATAGAGGCCAACGATTTGCTGGTAGATGATGGAAAAGTATTTGTTACCCTTAACGATACCTTGATTATTTACGCCCTGAACAACGGGCTGCAAGAAATGAACCGCTACACCAATGCCAACAGCGAATACGGTGCCATGGCCAAACACGATGACACCCTGTTTGTGTATCAAAAAAACCTGGGGCTGGTGCGCTACACCTTTGATGAGGTGAACCATACCCTAACCGCTACAGGCACCATCACTTTTCCTGAAGGCGACCCCAAATACATGGCTGCCGACTCGTTGGGGTTGTATGTTGGTTTTTTGGAATTTGGTGTACATGCCTACAACAAAAGTACCCTTGCCTATGTTGACCATTACCATGGAGGCCTCGACTTTTATCACCCGGCACTGTGGGGCATTGAAGACCTCAAAGCCATTGATGGCTATGTGGTGCTGGTAGAATACTTTGAGCAAACCACCCTGTTGAAGTTCGACAATGAAATGATTAATGCTATTGGTACTGCTACACCACTACCCCAATTGCCTGCGTACCCCAATCCGATAGAAAAAAACGAGGTACTGCGCATTCCGGTAGCACCAGCACATCAACAAGCACCGTTACAACTTACCATTACCGATGCCCGGGGCAGGATATTGCAGTCCTCCCAACACGTTGGCACTCCCGAGGTTTCGTGCCATGGCCTTTCGCAAGGCGCTTACTTCTTCTCGCTACAAGCAGCAGGAGAAACAATAGGTGTAGGTAGGTTTGTGGTGCAGTAAACTATCCGTTAAACAATAGCTTAAAATAAAACGACGGCTTTTTCAGTCGTTCGCGCAAGTCCATATCGTCGAACATACAAGAAATGGTTTCGCCAAGGGTTTTGTTCTTCTTAGCCTTGTTCACCACCAGGTTAAACAACCACGGGTATTTTACCAGCCGCTGCATGGTGGTGCTCAACTTTAACTCTTGCCACAACCGTTTATAGGTAGCGGCATCGTATTGCTGCATGAAAGCTGCCGATACATTATTGGTTTGTAAGCATCGCTCTACCTGCTCGGCAGCATACATGCCACTAAAAATAGCATTGCTAATGCCCTCACCAGTAAAAGGATCGATGAGTGATGCAGCATCGCCTACGAGCATATAACCGTTGCCGGAAATCTTCCTTTTTTTCGAACCCAGAGGCAAACCAAATCCTTTAATGCTTCCCTCCAGTTTGGCATTTTTAAAGCGGGCCTTAAATTCAGGGTGCGTTGCTATTAGCTCTTCCATACGGGCTTTAAGGTTCACCTTCTTTTTACTTACCACATCGCTGCGCATCCCCACCCCTACATTGGCATAACCATTCGGCAACGGAAAAATCCAAAAGTAGCCCGGCAAAAAGTCTTTGAGGAAATGCAACTCTATAAACCCATCATCTTTTAGTCCTTCCACACCGGTATAGTATGCGCGCAATCCTGCGCTATAGTGTTTCAGCTCTTTTTCAATGCCTCCAATGGTACGCATGAGTTTCGATTGCGCCCCATTGGCTATAATAATGATCCGCGCATCAACAACATCGCCCGCTTTGCTAGTGATGTGCCACCCTTCATCGGTAGATGTGCAGTCGGTTACTTCAAACCCTTCTTTTAGTGTAATCTCTGCACGACTTTTTACTTCCTCCACCAAAAAATTATCGAAATCCATCCGCTTGCATATAAAACCAGGAGCCGCAGAAGTAGTTTTGTCGTAATTCACCTTAAAGGGCACATCCAACGACTTGCCATTGGGAGCAACAAAGGTAACACCCCAGGAATCGAGGCGATAGGGTTGGCCGTGTAGTCGGGGAATAATTTCAGGGTCGATGCGATTCAAGCCATTCACCACCTTGCCACTCAATGCATCGCCACAAATTTTATCGCGAGGAAAAACAGCTTTGTCTACCAACACACATTCAATGCCCAATGTTGCCAGCTTCAGTGCTGCTGACGCTCCACCAGGCCCTGCTCCAACAATGCATACTTCTGTTTTCATTTTACAAACTTCACTTCCTTATCCAGTTGGGGGTATTCGCTGCTACCAAATAATTCTACAATTTCGATGGCCCACGTCATCGACTCTCCCTCTACATATTCTAGCAAGGTGAGGTCGCCACGCAAGTTTTTATACTCAGTAATTTCATACCCACCAGGGTCATCAATGTGCTCTAATTTCACCACAAAGGGGTCGCTAACGAGGTTATAAGTGCTGTCGGGCACAATGGTGTTAATGTCTTTGATTTTTAAGAATAAGGTCGTGCTGCTGCCTCCGTCAAATTCGTGTACTCCATCGCCTCCTTCTACTTCGTTAATCAAGTACCGGCCAATGATGCAATTGCCATCGACGATTTGAGCGTGGTAGTTGTCGTTAAAATCTTTGTTGAGCAGCATGCGCCCTTGTTTTTCTTTTTTAGGAGGTGGCTCGTGGGTGGTGTTTTCGCTGGCACACGACAGCATGACAACAGCAACAACTATGGTTAACAGCCGTTTCATGCGTTGGTATTTTTAGGGAGAATCGACCAGTAACTTACATCTTGCAATTCGCCATTGGCCAACACAAAATCATTCCGCAATGTGCCCTCCTCTTCAAAGCCACACTTTTCGGCCAGTCGTTTGCTGGCCGCATTGTTGGTAAGCACACGAATGTACAAACGGTTCAAACACAAATGCGTGAAACCAAACAATATGGCCGCCTTCATCACTTCTGTCATCACTCCTTGCCCTTCATACGCTGCAGCTATAAAGTAGGCACTTTCGGCTTTCGGAACTTTCCAATCAATATTTTTGAAACAGAAATAACCCATCATGGTGTTGGTAGCTTTGTGCCAAATACCGTAGCCAAAGTACTCATTTTGTTGCCGTAACAATACCTTTTCTTCCATCAACTTGCAACAGGCATCAAAGCTGGTGGTGGCGTACACCGTTTGCGGAAAACTCTCTTCCAGGCGGTGACGGTTTTTTTCGATGAGGTTCCAAAAAGCTTCCGTATCTCCCAATGCAAATTCGCGCACGGTGGTGTGCTCCGTTTCAAAAAGGGTTGGTATCTTTAGTGTTTCCGGAATCACAAGCATGGAAAAGCTTACATTGTATCAATAGGGTTTGTTCGCAACAATTGGTTGTAATGAAGGTACTAAAAATACTGAAGAGGAAGCAACAAGTTGCACCATTGCTCATGCAGCAATGCCTCCTACGTTAGGAGTTTCGACTAAAAAACATTAACCCTCATATTGAGGTTTGCTTAAAAAGTGGTGCTACTTTTGCAGTAAGCTAATCATGTCTCGGTTATAAACAGAAACAAGGCATGATTGAGTTTGCCATTGATTTAAAAGGAATATGAAACAAGTGGTGGGTATATTGTTATGTTGGCTGGCGCTAAATGCATCGGGGCAACAGCTCAAACATTATACTTGTGTAGTCGATCGCCTGAATGTAAGGGCCTACGAAGATCCAAACAACACGCAATACAGTAAAGACAAGCAGGGCATTATCATGGATAGAGGGCGTTACCACCCGGTGCGCATTGCCATGTATGGCATCTTGTGTCATGCCGAGTTTTTAGCCACTGGCGACTCTAGCTACTACCATAAAATGGTGGCTCAAATGCCTTTTTTTAAAGACAGTACTAAATGGGACATTGCCTTTGACGGCAAAGGCATTGGTTTTCCGTATCACTACGAATTTCACGACCTAAAGCCTCCCTGGTATTCGGGCATGGCACAGGGAGCTGCGTTAAGTTATCTTTTGCGCTATTCAGCACTTACGGGCGATCAATCGGTATACCCCTTTTGCCGACGCATTGCTTATTTTATGTTGCAACCGGCAAAAGCAGGGGGCACTATTTCCACACTTGATGATGGAGAGCTTTGGATTGAAGAATACCCTAATTCGCGAGAAGCCCCCCAGGTATTGAATGGCTCTATTAACGGGCTTATTGGCTTGATGGAATACTGTACTTTTTTTCCGAACGACACCACGGCCGAACGCATAAAAAACAACTGCTTAGTTACCATGGAGCAGTCGTTGCCGTATTACAACTTAGCGGATTGGTGCAAATACGACCGTCAGTTGCGCAACTGCACTCCCGATTACTTGCGTTATCATGTTTACCAAATGAAGCACCTATACGAGCTTACCGGCAAAGCGATCTACTATCGGCAAATGATGTTGTGGGCCACCTTTTGTTCGGAACGCCCTTCGGAAGATTCGAGCGGATTGGTACAGCAACCACGGCATTTAATTTCGGTACACAGCAAACCCGGCCCCAATCCATGGCTGTTGCCTAAGCACGACATGGTACCAGAATTATCGCGGCCGGGACGCAAAGGAGCAGCCCATGTGTTTTCGTCTAAAAAAGACCTTGAAAACTACCTTAAGGGAGGTACCCCTCCAGCACAAGACGATAGCACCAGCGAAACACAATTCCTGTTGCTTGAGTTCAACGAGCCTGTTCCGGTGAATTACCTCACATTCGAGCTATCGGCTCAGCAAGAACGCCTGGGGTTTGAATTGTATGGTGTTTCCAGAGCCCGTAAAATTGTGCCCTTGCAAATAAAAGAAGACTTGTTGGGAGGAAATTATTGGCACTGCTTTGTGCAACAACCTTTGCCCACCGAAGGGCTGCAACAATTGGTAATCAAGAGCAGCGGTGTTTCACGAGAAAAATTGAAGCGCGGCAAGGTGGGCATTTACCACACGCAAAGCAGTATTCCATCGTGGTTCGGGCATTACCGCACCCAACCCGTACCGGTAAAAAAGGACAAGAAGTACCAGGTGGATGTGCCACAACGAGAGGTGAAAGAAATGACCATTCTTTACCGCACCGCCCCCAACAAAATGCAAACACAGCAGCAAGCATGGAACCCCAATGATGTGATGGAAGGCAATACGTTTACTGCCGAAATGGATGGTTATTACCAATTCCTCATCATTCACAAAATGGAAAACCCGCTGTCGATAACAGGCATGTTAAGCTATCGAGAAATAGAAGAATAGCCTATTGCACCACCAGCTTCCCCGACGCATTAATATTGGTGCTGGCACTGAGCATACGGTAGATGTAAATCCCACTGGTAAGTGATTTTCGTTGAATGGTGTACTGTGCCGTTACGATGTTTGATTCCGTATAAGCACGTTTGCCCGTGAGGTCGTACAACTCAAACGTATACGGTTCTTCGTTGTAGTTGTTGATGGCCACTGTAGCTTGCTCGCGAAATGGGTTGGGATAAATGTTAATGCTTACCTCGGGCAAAGGAGCTGGTTTTGCTTCAACTTCCAAAACCGCCTCTTCCTGCTTTTTTTCCACAACAAGCGCTTCTTTCACCCTTTCACCACCACCTGTACAAGCAATGGCATTCAACTCATTTAAAGGTGGATCAAGGTCTTCGGCCACCTCCTCATAAGCTAGCACACCACTCATTTCGCGCTGCGAAACAACAACAGCCCAGCGCTCGTTAATTGCTTTTGAAGCCAACAACACATCGCGCCAATAGCGAAGCGCCTCTGTATTGGCAGTTTCAAAGTTTTCAGCTAAATAATTGGTGATTTCCTTTTGCGAATCAACACCACGCATTACGTAGTTGTTTTGGGGAGGAATCAACAGCATCGCTCCGGCTACCATTACCCCTCCAATAATCAATGGTAAAATTTTTCTCATAGCCCCGTTTTTACTTATTATACGCGGGATTCGGGGTTTTGTTTCGCTATTCTTAAAGGAAATTTACGCGGAATTTTGGCCTTAAATTGGAGGTTATACACGCATGCCAATCACACAAATATCATCTACCTGTTCCAGCCCTCCCATCCATTTGGTCAAATGGTTTCTGAGCAATGTTTCTTGCTTGCGCATGGGTTCGTTACTGATAGAAAGCAGCAAGTCTTTAAAGCGCTTCACCATGAGTTTTTTGCCCTTAGGGCCACCAAACTGATCGGCATACCCATCAGAGAACACATAAACGCAATCGCCCTTTTTTAAATTAAACTCATGGCTGGTAAATGTTTTGTCTATTTTTCGATCGCCACCAATGGCATATTTATCGCCTTTTATGACTTGCAATTCTCCATCGCGCACAATGTATAAGGGACGATACGCACCTGCAAACTCAAGGGTTAATGTATCGGGGTGAAAAGCACACAGGGCAATGTCCATTCCATCAGAAGTATTGGGTTGTTCTTGCTGCTGGTGCAGGGCCATGTTTACCTCCCGATCAACAAACGTAAGTGCCTGGCCCGGTGTTTTAATTTCAGGGTCGCGCACAAACTGGTTGATGGCCGATACGCAGATCAACGACATGAAGGCTCCGGGCACCCCGTGCCCGGTACAATCAGCAGCAGCAAACACCACTACATCCTCGAAGTTGTAAAACCAGTAAAAATCGCCACTTACAATGTCTTTGGGTTGAAACAGCACAAACGACTCGGGCACCATTTCTTGCAATACTTCTTTTTGAGGCAAAATGGCACGTTGTATGCGCTTGGCGTAATTGATGCTATCGGTAACATCTTTGTTGCGCGATTCAATGGTAGCATTAGCATCGTTAAGGTCTTCGTTGATGGTAGCAATTTCTTTGTTGCGCTCTTCCAACTTTTTCTTTTCTTCCCGAAGCTCAGCGGTACGCTCCAACACCTGTTCTTCCAATGCGCGTTTGGTGCGGTGCAGCTTTCGGGTGCGTGCCGTTATAAAAAGGTATACCACTACCACGCCCAGCACCACTACCATGGTGTAAAACCACCAGGTACTCCAAAACGGAGGAGTAATTACAATGGTTTTATATACTACTGGCGTTTCGTTCCATATGCCATCGCTATTGCACGCTTTTACCATAAAGGTATAGCTGCCCGGATCGAGGTTCGAATAGGTGGCCGAACGAGCCTTGGTAGGCGGGCTCCAATCGTCGTCCGAATTTTCCAACTTATACGAGTAAAGCACCTTTTCGGGGGTGGTTAGGCTAATGGCTGTATAGTTAAAAGTAATGTGCTTTTGGTTGTACTTGAATACAATTTGTTGGGCCGTTTCTACCGGCCGTTGAGTAGAGTCGATTTTATGCAGTGGTTCAAAAAATAGGTTGATGCCCGAAATATGGGTAAGGGGCTCCATATCGTTCGGCCGGTCTTCGTTAGGGTTGTATTTCACGGCCCCTTTTACAGTACCAAACCATAAGTTACCTTCATGATCGAGGAATGATGCTTGTTGGTTGCACTCTACTCCCAAAAACCCTTCGGCCTTGCCATAGCTTTTTACATGCACCGAATCTTGTTCGTATAAGAGGTCAAGGTTGATCTTATCCACCCCACGATTGGTACCTACCCAAATGTTGCCATCGCGATCTTCTTCCAGCAAAAAGGTAGAGTTCGACGATAATCCATTTTTGGTAGAAATGTTTTTAATGCCATCGTTGGTAAAAATGCTAACACCTCCATTTTGGCCAAACCAAACATTGCCTTTTTTATCTACCAGTGTGGCAAGTACCCGATTGGAAAGAATGCCATCGTCTTTCGTGTAATTGACAAAAGTATCCTCATCAAAGCGCGATACGCCTCCATTGGTAGCCATCCATATCCGTCCCTCTTCATCTTCTGATAAGGCCCATACCCGATCATTGAGCAATCCATCTTTGATGGTGAAACGTGTTACCTCACCCGTTACCTCATTGAACCTGGCCACTCCCATGTCGGCCATTGCAATCCAGATGTTGTTGTCGGAGGTTTGTAATAAATCGTATGTCTTGTACCCCTTTAACGACGAAAGCATTGGATGGGGTACAAACCGGTTGCCATTAAAGTAAACAACGCCTCTTGATGTACCAGCCCAAATGCGCCCCTGGTGGTCTTCCATTAACACTATTGCAACGTTAGTAGGCAACCCATCTTCGCGGCTGTAAGTGTAACTAGTATCGTTTTCAATTACACTAACTCCACCACCATAACTGGCTACCCACATGCGCTGCGATTGGTCTTGTACCAGACTAAACACCATGTTATCGGCCAACCCGTCGCGGGTGGTGTAACTCAAAAACTTCTCGTTCGAAAACTTTACCACACCAATGCCCGAAGTACCTACCCACATGTTTCCTTCACGATCCTGGTGAAAGCCATAACCCGAGTAGTTGTGATCCAAATCGCCAATATCAAACTTTTCTAGCTTGCCTTTTTGGTAACGATAAATGCCACCGTTTTTTGAACCCACCCAAACTACTCCTTTTCGGTCTACATAAAAATCGTAAATAATGCGGTTCGACAACGGTGTGTTGGCCGTAAGATCAATTATCTTCCCGTCGTATGGGTTGTATAGGTTCACCCCTTTTCGCGTGCCTAACCATATCCAGCCTTTTTTATCTTGATTGATGGCAAAAACCGATCGCTGGTTTAAGCCGTTTTCCTCACCTACCTGCTCCACTGTCTTTCCATCGTAAATCAATAACCCTTGCTCGTTGCTACCAAACAACATGTTGCCATCACGGTCCTGAAAGATCGACCGAATAGGGTTTTCTTTAATCTTATTGGGAGTGCTAAAATCAACGAATTCATCACCGTTGTAATAATAAATTTTAGTTCTGGTTCCCAGCCAAAGCATTCCTTTGTTGTCGATGTACTCTGAAAAAACCTGCTCGTTAGTAAATCCGTTGTCGGCATTGTAAATGGTAAAATTAGTACCGTCGTATTTAGTTACGCCATTGTCGGAGGTACCAATCCATAAGTTACCATCACCATCTTTGACAATTCGATAACACCGGTCAGAACCCAGGCCATCTTCCTTCGTGAAATCGGTAAATTCTTTGCCATCAAATCGCGTTACTCCACTGGCAAAAACAAACCACAAGTAGCCGTTATCGTCTTGAACAATATCATGCGTTTGCGATTGTTGTAAACCATCTTCCACGCCTATCGTTAAAACACTGTGTGTTTGCGAGAAAGCAAAACAGGTAGAGACCCACAGCAAAACCAAGCATATAACGGTTCTTCTTAGCAACGAATTTAAGTATATATGAATTACTAAGATATTAATTTCTAGTTACAGTTGGAGAGGGTTAAATGTGTTCAACACAACAAGTACTGTAACTATTTTTTATCGAAAAATTTATCGCGTAGTTCTAGCGCCCTTCTTATTTTGGTGGTCGAGTTGGGTTATTTTCACTCCAATAACCAGGATGTCATCTACTTGTTTTTCAGCACCTTTCCAGGCATCAAATTCTTGTGCCAGGGCATGGTGTTGTTGCTCCATGCTCATGGTGCTGATGTGCAACAGTAATTCTTTAAACCGCCTGCGCATAAATTTTTTGCCTTTAGGACCGCCAAACTGATCGATAAACCCATCTGAAAAAATGTAGATAATGTCGTTCTCCTGAAGGTGAAGCTCGTGGCCTTTAAAATGCTTTTCTTCGTTGTATCCGCCAATAGAATTTTTGCTGGCTTTGTATTCCATCAATTCGCCATTGCGAATAATGTACAAAGGATTAAAAGCACCAGCATATTGAAAAAAGAGGTTGTTTAAATGAATGGCACACAAGGCGATGTCCATTCCATCTTTCGATTCTCTTTCGGCTCCTTTTTGGCTCAGCGCCTCATTTACCCGCTTATCGAGGATTGACAATGCTTGCTCGGGGCCGGTAATGTGGCTGGTATTTACAATTTGATGTAAAAATTCGTTGCCAATCATGCTCATAAAGGCTCCCGGCACACCATGGCCGGTGCAATCGGCAGCGGCCATAATAAATACATCGCCCACATGCGAGAACCAGTAAAAATCGCCACTCACAATGTCTTTGGGTCGGTAAAACACAAACGATTCGGGGAAAACGTTGAACAGCCTTTTCTTGCTGGGCAAAATGGCTTCTTGTATTTGCTTGGCATAACGAATGCTTTCGGTAATTTCTTCGTTGGTTTGCATCAACGTGTTTTCCATCTCCTTCCGGTCGGTCATGTCGGAATAAATGGCAATTACCCGCTGGAGTTTTCCTTGCTCGTTGTGTATAAGAGTAACGGTAGCATTGGCCCACCTTAACTCGCCTTGTTTATTGTAAAAATCGAAGTCGTACTGCACAAAGTTATCTTCCATCTCTCCGTTTACAAATGCCCTTATTTGCTCGTACGAGCTAAACTTAATGATGTTGTCGCCAAACGAAGCTTTGAACTCTTCAAAGTTGTAGCCGGTCATGCGTGTTACCCCTTCGTTCATCCACTCCAATTCGCCTTTTCCGTTGGCAATCAATACCCCATCAGCTGTTTCGCTGGCTACCAACGAAAGCTTTTCTACTTCTGCCTTTTGCTGGCTAATTTCCATGGTACGCTGCCGCACCGTTTCTTCCAACAATCGTTTGCTGCGCGCCAGCTGCTTGGTACGGTACATAATTACCAGGTAAAGCAATAGTATTCCAAGCGGAACGGTAACGAGGTAAAACCAGGTCTTCATCCAAAAAGGGGCCTGAATCACAAACTCGTAGCTTACCGGTTGGTTCCATAATCCATCGTCGTTGCGCGCTTTTACTAAAAAATTATACGACCCCGGAGGCAGGTTAGAATAGGTGGCAAAATTTAAATCGGTAACTGGCGACCACTCAGCATCAAACCCTTCCAGCTTAAACTGGTACTTAATTTTATCAGGATTCTTGTAGTCTACCCCTATAAAATCAAAGGTAAGGTGGTTGTCTTCATGGGTTAAGCACACCCCGTGTGGCATGTTTACATAGCCTTCAACATGCTCGCATTTTTCCGACCAGTTTACCTGCTCGTATAGCAACCTTAAGCTGGTGAGTTTAATGAGGGGGGGCACTGTATTGGGTTGGTCGTAAGCGCTGTTGTAGCGTGTCATTCCCTTTATGGTACCCACCCATAAATACCCGGCCTCATCTTCCATCATCGCCCAACTGTTGCACTCTACTCCTTTAAACCCTTCTTCCTTGCCATAGTGCTTTACCGATTCCAGCTGGTAGGTTTTGTTCAGTGTTAATCGATCAATGCCTTTTTCGCTGCCCACCCATAGGTGTTGGTTGTGATAGAGCATACTATATAGGTTGTCGGAAGCCAGCCCATCATCAGTATCAATGGTGATAAAGCTATGATCGGCACCCATTACACTTATCCCTTTATCGGTCAGCAACCAATACTGCCCGGTGCCATCTTCCCAAATGTCAAGCACCCTGTTGCTAATCAACCCATTGTCGGTGGTGTAATAACGCCAATCTTTGTTTTTGAAAACAACTCCCTGGTCGGTACAAAACCACAGGCAGCCCTTGCTGTCTTTGTAAATACGGTTGGTAACATCGTGCAGCTTATCGTTATCCTCGTACAGGCTAAAAGCCCCGTTGGCATATACATAAATGCCATCAATTGTAGTAATGTAAAGGCGGTTGGCCAGGGTATCTTCATAAAAGGTAAAGCTACTGCTGTTGGTAAAACCATCTGTTTCGTCGTACCATGTAATGGTGCCTTCTTCATTCATTTTACCCACTCCGGTAATGGCCGATATCCAAATGTTGTTGTTTTCGTCTTCGTGCAATTGCTGCAAGTCGTTGGTACGCAGCCCATCTTCAATTTGAAAATTCTTTACCTGCTCCCCATTGTAACGCGACAAGCCCCTGTCGGTAGCCATCCAAAACCATCCGTTGTGGTCTTCCAGCACTCCCATCACCACATTGCTTAATAGCCCATCTGCCTTGGTGTAATGGGTAAACATTTCTCCCTCGTACTTGCACACTCCTCCTCCGTTGGTAGAGATCCAAATGCCTCCTACATTATCTTCCAGTAAGGCATAGGTATAATCGCTGCTTAACCCGTTGGTTTCGTTAAAATGAATGTAGCCATTGCTCTGCCGTTGGTATACCCCCTGGTTTTCGGTGGCTATCCAAACGCTGCCTTGCGAATGAAACAAAATGTATTCTATGGAGTTGTAAAAAATGGCTTTATCGTTGAGGTACTCCATGGTGCCGCCATCAAATATGGTAATGCCCTTATCGGTACCTACCCACACTTTGCCATCTGGGGCTTTGGCCAACGATCGAACAATGTTATTGCTCAACCCATCTTCTTCCTTGTAGTGCGTAAATTCCTGCCCATTGTATACCGCAATGCCATTGCCAAAAGAGCCCACCCAAACATTGCCTTGCGCATCTTCTAACAGGCAGTTTACATTGTCGAAACCCAGGGCATCGGCACCAATGTGGCGAAATGTTTCGCCATCGTAAATGCTCACACCATTATCGCCAGTGCCCACCCAAAGTTGCCCTTTGCTATCTTCCAACAGGGCCCACACCTCGTTGCTGCACAAACCATCATCGGTAGTGTAGTTGTGAAACGACTTGCCATCAAAACGACTTAATCCGGCAGCAGTAGCAATCCACAATTGCCCCTTTTTATCGGTAATAATGTCCCAAATGTTATTGTCGGGCAGGCCATCTTTAATGCCATACACCGTTACTTCCTTACCATCAAAACGATTCAAGCCTCCGCCCAACGAGCCAATCCAAATAAACCCATCAGCACCCTGGCACATCGAGGTGGCTTGCGATTGCGATAAACCATTGTCTACCGTATAGGTTCGGAAGTTATATTGCTGCGCCCACAACAGGGTGGTTGTACACGCCAACAATACACTCGCAAAGGTTCGGAGTAATATGAATAGAGAGTGCCTCAAGAATGCAATTAATTACTGAAATATAGTAAAAGAAATGGCCCTGGTGCATCAAACGCCATTAAATAGCAAAGGCATGCACCCAAAGGGCACTTTGTGCACAGCATGTAAAATTAATTTCTTACTTTTTGCATGGAATTAAAGTCCGGCCACAAACTATTTGTATGAAAAGCTTTGCACTACTGCTGGCTATGCTTGTTTGCACCTTGCTATATGGGCAGCAAGACACGCTCGCGCTGGACGTGGAATTTTCACATCCCGGAGGGCCACATGAAGGTACTTTTGAACTAAGCCTATCGGCTCCTAATGGCGCTGCCATTTTTTATTCGCTCGATGGCACTGTGCCCAACAACTGGTCTACCCCATATACTGCTCCCATTTTGGTAGATACTGTGGTTATTATTCGTGCACGTGCTTACCTGAATGGCAAGGCTGGTAAGCTGGCTACCCGCTCATACTTTCCGGGGCGCAAGCATACCCTCCCCATTGTTTCGGTAGTTACCGATCCCATTAACCTGTTCGATTCTGCCAGTGGTATTTACGCCAAAGGGTATCATGCTGCCGAAAAGTACCCTTATTTCGGAGCCAACTTTTGGCGCGATTGGGAAAAGGAGGCCAACATAGAACTGTACGAAACCGATGGCACCATGGGCATTAACCAACTGGCAGGTATTAAAATTTTTGGTGGTTGGAGCCGGCCACTGGCACAAAAGTCGTTGGCATTGTATGCCCGTAAAAAAAAGTACGGTAAAAAATGGTTCAAATACCCTGTGTTTCCCGAAAAGTCGATGAAGAAATACAAATCTCTTATTTTGCGCAATTCGGGCAGCGACTTTACCCACACCCAGTTTCGCGATGCGTTACTTACCCACCTTACCGCTGGCACCGGACTGGCCATTCAGGCCTATCGGCCGGTAGTGGTCTACCTCAACGGACAGTATTGGGGCATTCAAAATATTCGCGAAAAGATTAACAAAGCCTATTTCGAAACCAACTTTGGGGTAGATGGCGAAAACATCGATTTGATGGAGCACCGCGACGACCGCAGAGAGGGCGACCGGGTACATTATAAGGCATTGAAAAAGTTTTTACGCCTACACGATTTGGCCATCGATTCGAACTTTGCCTATGTGCAAACCCTTATGAACACCGAAAACTATAAGCAGTACAACATTGCCCAAACCTATTTCGATAACCGCGATGCCGGGGGTAATATTCGCTACTGGCGACCGCGTACCGATACCGGCCGGTGGGAGTGGGTGTTGTTCGATACCGATTTTGGGTTTGGCCTCGACAGCAAAACAGCCTATAAAACCAATACACTGGCCATGTTTACCAACCCCAATGGCCCCAAGTGGCCCAGCCCTCCATGGTCTACCTTTCTTATTCGCAAGCTGCTCGAAAACCCTACATTTAAACAAGAATACATCAACCAGTTTGCCGACAATCTCAACAGCATTTACCACCCCACCACGGTCAACCACATGATCGATTCGTTTCAAACTCGCATTCGTACCGAAATGCCTTTTCACATCGAGCGGTGGAAGCTGAATGCTGAAGCGTGGGAGCGTCGTGTAAATCGCATGCGCGAGTTTGCCCGGCTAAGGCCCCACCATATTCGGCAGCACCTTATCGAAAAGTTTGAGCTTACCGATACCGCTGTGGTTACCATTAACGCTACCTTGCAGGGCCATGGTACTGTACAGCTGAACTCATTAACACTCGATACATTTCCATGGACAGGCGTGTATTTTAAAGGGGTGCCTATTGCCCTTAGCGCCACACCCGACTTTGGTTATTCTTTTAACGGGTGGCAAGAAGGCGGCACCGAAAGCAGCCTGCAAATTAACCCTTCGGGGCAGGAAACACATACCGCCATTTTCGAAAAAAATGCCCATAGCCCTTACCAGGCGCAAGTGGTCATCAACGAAATTTGTTATACGCAAGACAGTGCCCGCAACAGTGGCGACTGGGTAGAGCTTTTTAACCGATCAGATACCGCAGTAGATGTTTCGGGCTGGTTGTTTAAGGATGGCGATCCTTCGCGCTACTGGCAAATTCATCCTAACACTACTATTCCGGGCAAAGGCTACCTGGTGTTGTGCCGCTACGAAGGCACTTTTAAAACGGTGTATTCCGACACCCTTCTTGCTGTGGGCGATTTTGATTTTGGGTTAAGCAGCAATGGAGAGGCCATAATGTTATACGATCCTCAACAACAGCTCATCGATTCGGTAGCCTACCTTACCGAGGCACCATGGCCTGTACCCGAAGGCACTACCCGGGTAATTGGCCTCAACGACCCCTATGTTTCTGGCAACATTGCCCACTGGGGCGTTTCCGAAGGCAATGGCACACCAGGCAGCATCAATGCAGTATATCAGCAAACGTTAAATCGTATTGCCGAAGAAGAAAGGCAGCAACTTATGTTAATGGCCGGTGGTGGTGGGCTGGTAGTGGTGCTATTGCTAACAGTGATGTGGCGCAGAAAGAAAAAACGCGCGGCCTAGTTGGTCTTTGCCTTGCGCCCTTGTATTTGCGCTTTGAGTGCTTCCAAATTAATCTTTCCGGGTTGGTATTCTAGCGGGCGCGATTTAATGGTTTGTTGGTCAGCATCTTCATCAAACCCCATCAACTCCATCAGCTTGTAAAAAATCTCGGTATTATCAATCATTCCCTGGAAAAGCTCTGCCCCCGGGCCATAAGCAAACACTGGCACCATGGTGGCGCTGTGGTAGTCGGTAGTAAAGCCAGGTTCTATTTCTCCTTTCGACATTACCCCGTTGTGTATGGCATAACCTCCCGTTTCATGATCGGCGGTTACCAGCACCAACGTATTGCCGTCTTTCTCTGCAAAGTCGAGTGCAATTTTTACGGCTTTGTCAAAGTCGATCATTTCAGCAATAATCTCTTCCGAGTCGTTGTCGTGCCCTCCCCAATCTATTTGCGAGCCTTCTACCATTAAAAAGAAGCCGTTGGGGCGTGTTTTAAGTGCTTCAATGCCTATGCGGGTGGCCTTGGGTAAAAAGTCGCCCCTGCCCTCTAAATAGCTAATGGGCTGCATGGCCGAAATAAGGCATACCAATTTAGGGCCCCAGGCGCGGGTTAGGGTATCAAAAGCAGCACTATCTGCCACCATGTATCCTTTTTTAGTCAATTCATCCAGCAGGTTAATGCTGTCGTTGCGGTTGCGAAAGTAGTTAATGCCACCACCCATCAACACTTCTACGTTAGAGTGATAAAACTGCATGGCCATGCGCTCGTTAATGCGGCTGCGTGTAGGCATGTGCCCATAAAACGAGGCGGGGGTGGCATGTGTAACGGTAGAGGTAGCAATAACGCCAGTTGCCAGCCCATGATCTTCGGAGTATTCTAAGATGGTTTTAAGCGGAATAGAGTCTTCGTGCGCCATCGAAATCATGCCGTTGCGTGTTTTCTTTCCCGAAGCCATGGCCGTAGCACCAGCAGCCGAATCGGTAATGATGCTGGTGGCCGAGTGGGTACGCATTAAGCCAATGTGTTTAAACTGCTCAAACGACAATTCCTGTCCGTTGGCATAATAGCCCGCGGTAACCTGGGTTAGCCCCATGCCATCACCAATCAAAAAAATTACATTTTTAACGTTGCTGCCTACTTCGCGCCCCGGAATTTTTTCTTCTACAACAGTATGGGCCGAAACGGTGGTAGAGTCGGTTGCGGTAGAGTCGGTGGTGTTACTATTGGGCCCCCATTTTGTGGCTATAATAATAACAATGGTAAGCATGGCCAATGCCCCGGCACCAAATGCTATTTTTTTCGATTTTAACATGTTGATTATTAACGAATCAAAGCTATTAATTTATGCTACTATAGTAAGGGGCTGGGAGCAAATGTTATTAACATCGGTGCTTTAATTGGTGGGCGTTCGGGCGCTGTTTCCGTTATTATCTTTGGCAAACACGCGCCAGGCGGTAAGTGCCACACCCGGCTTCCTGGTCGCCTGCTATGGCCAACCGCACTGGTGTTGTGTGTGGCCAAAGGATAGCCACTGCACCAGCTAACGCAAAAAAAAGAGGGGCGATCATCGCCCCTCTTCTATATCATCTAAGTGGTATTTCTTACTTAATCATAACTTTTCTTACGGCATACTTTCCGTCAACATTAATGTTCACAAAGTAAATGCCAGCAGAAAGGTTACCAAGGTTTACGTCTCTTCTTAGCGTACCGGCTACGGTAGCAAAGTTTTCGCTCAACAGCACACGTCCTGCAGCATCGGTAATGTCGAAGTTAATTTCTTCGGCACTATCTACTTCAATGTTTACAGTAAACTGTCCGTTCGATGGGTTAGGGTAGATGTCGATAACAGCACCTTCAATTACCTGGCCAATAATGCCAGTGTTGATTACGGTTACTGTGTCGCAGAAAGTGCTGGTGTCGCCACAAACATTCCATACGGTTTGACATACTACGTAACTACCAGGAGCAGCATAAGTATGCGTTGGGTTTTGACCGGTAGAGGTGTTACCATCACCAAAGTCGTAGATACCATCAACTACGTTGCCTGTAGAGGCATCGGTAAACATAGCATCTAAAATGTTAGTGGTGTGGGTAAACCCTGCCTGAACGGTAGAGGTATCTACCATTACTGGAATACATACACGTGGGCCGCTACAACCAGCAGTTCTTACACTCCAATCGTAAAAGAAGTAGTAGTATCCTCCCAATTGGTTAATGGCCTCGTAAATGTCCATAACACCAGGCTCAGCATAAGGGTAAGTTCCTCCAGAAGAGTTTCTCAACACCTGACTTACTGTAGATCCTACCAAATCAATGTAGTATCCAGTTCCAGCAGGAATACTCATATTTAAGGTAATATAAGTAGGCTCAAATGGAGTTCCTGGGTTTACGGTAATCGTTCTGGTATCAACCACTGTCATGGTGTTATCCAATACACGAACTACTAAGTCACCAGCATTTTCAGGGTAAACTTTTACCTCTTCAATAATGATGTCAGTCATGGCGTTAAAACGCAAACCATCAGGGTAGTTCGAGTAAGTACCTGTTCCACCAATGGTAGTATCAGGAGCACCGATTCTAAAAGAAGTAGAACCGCTAGCTTCAACGTAGAAGTTAGCACTACCACCTGATACATCCAGGCAAACTGAATCGCCAGAAGCAATGGCTGTAGTAGCAGTATCTGAATCAAACCACTCGTAAGAAAGCATTGAATCAGGGTTCATTACCCATAAGTAAGCCATGGTATCGGCAGGGCACACCATTGTGTCGCCAGTTACCATTGGTGCCATTGGAATTGGGGTAATGAATACCGACCAGTTCATGGTGTCATTATTGGTAACAGCATCACCAGCAAGGCCGGTAATTACTTCAAGGTTGAATACGCCACCGTCGTAAGTGTTAATTGGAGAAAAGCATACAACACCTGTTTCGCCAAAGGCAAGGGTGTCGTTCATTGTAGCTACATCAGAACCTGATCCGCCAGGACCTGCCCAGTTCAAAGTAACAGGCATACCTGGGAAAATGGTGTTGGTTCCGAAGTTCTCCACTTCTACACAAACTACAGCAAGGCTATCGCCACAGTCTTCATCCATAGGTTGAGTCAAGGCAATAGGGCCAGCATCATCAGCTACCAACAAGTTCAACTTCACATCGTCAATGGTTAAACCATCACTTTGTGTAGTAGAGGTAGATGGGAAGTTATCTTCCTGTCCTGCTCTAAACTGTGTTGAAGTAGAGTAGTTTTGACCGTTACCCAACAAGGTAGCACTTAAGTCAATGCCTGCTTGTGTAAAGTACTGGCCATTAGTACCACCAGAAATGGTATTCCAATCGCCAATCTGAATCCATGGGTCAACATCGCTACCACGTACCCAAATCAAATCGTTGCCATGTACCTCATCGCCATGCTCCATAAACGAGTAGTCTAACAAGATATCATCGTTGTTAGCATCGTAAGCAGCAAGGTTAAAGGTTAAGGTAGCAAAGTTAATTTGTATTGCACCGTCAGGATCAATGTCCATGGTAATGGCACGGTTACCACTTAAGTTGTAAGCAGCACCAGCGGCAGTTCTCATTCTACCAATGCCAGGAGCATCAGTTTCAAAATCGAGGTAATTAATGCCTGCAACACCAGTGGTATTGTTCCGAATAGCAGTATCTGAAGCCATTTCAAAATCGGCACAGAAAGGCAACATGGTTGCTGGGTTTCCTACCTGGTTGGCAGTCAATCCACCCATCAACGTATCGTTGCTAGAGTTACCATCACCAGCAAGCATGGTCCATGCATCAACGGTATAGCTACCAGCAGCCGACATGTCTACAGTAGCTGTAAACGTGTGCATGCCTGTAGCACCAGGAGCAATAGGGCCAGCCATGGTTTCCATAACAGGTGCACCACCGTTAACGCGGTAGTATACCGGAATGTTACTCAAGCTGTTGCCGCCAAAGTTCTCCACCGTAATGTTGATGGATTCAGTAGCAGTCATGGCTGTTGAAGTGAGCTCACGACCGCCCATTGGGCCGCCAACGGCTACCACACCAGCATCATCGGGCACAGGTGCAAATACATGCACATTGTCAATGGCCCACCACCATGCCCATTCATTGTCATCATCGTAATGAAACATCAACTGCATGTTGTTACTGATGTAAGGAGTAAGGTCTAATGTTTGTTGGTCTGGCGCGTTCCATGCGCCATAATCAACAGCCACATATTCAGCCAATAAATTCCAGGTAGCACCTCCATCAGAAGAAATGTATACCTGGCCAGAGTCATTACCGTTCAAGTTACGGTAAAACTGGTCAAACGTTAAGGTAAGAGTGGTGTAAAGGCTACCATCGAAAGTTGGAGACACAAGGTCTTCCACCATTTCAGTACCATTTCCATCGGCATCAGAATCTACAAAAGCAAATTCGGTACCGTCTAAAAAGTTGGTGCCACCACCACCATAACCGCCCGTGGTTCCGAACCACGTGAGGTTATCGCTTTGAAAATCGTTGATGGCCCACGTTCCCGGGATACCACCATCGAAGTTCTCCTGCATAACGGTTTGGGCAATAGAAGTGCCCATCACCCCTATGCAGGTGAGCAGGGTAAATAATTTTTTCATTAGCATCGCTTTAAGTTTATACTTAGATGATTAAAAACTTTAAAATCGAGCAAAGGTCTTTATTTATTCTATTGCAAGCAAGATTCTTTCGATAACTGAACGTTAAAACTCCATGAATGTCAGCCAGCCGATGTTTATGGTGGGGTCTTATTGCGTTTGTTTGGGCGGAAAATCCGTAAAAACACCGAAGTGGTTTTACTAAAAGAGCTCCGCTTGTGTATACCTAAAGGAAGGGTGGTTTTCGTGTTGCAACAACCAACGCTTACGCTCCATACCTCCGGCATAGCCGGTAAGGCTACCATCGCTGCCAATTACACGGTGGCAAGGCACAATAATGGCAATGCTATTTTGCCCATTGGCTGCGCCAACTGCCCGAATGGCTCCGGTGTTGTTTAAGGCTTTTGCAATGTGCATGTACGATACTGAAGTGCCAAACGGTATTTTTAACAGCTCGGCCCACACGCTTTTTTGAAAATCAGTGCCTTGCCAATCGAGCGGCACAGTAAATTGTTTTAATGTTCCAGCAAAATAAGCATCCAGCTCTTGCCGGCACAATTGTAGGTGAGGGTGGTTGTCGTTTTCTTCACCCGGAGCATTGGAAAACTCCAGGCGGGCAAGGCCTTTTGCGGTAGCCTCCATTTCGAGCACCCCCAGGGGTGAGGTGTAAAAAGCCTTGTAAATCACAAGGTAAATGTAAGGGGTTTCTGCCGAAATTCAAGGCGTAAATTTTTCCATTAAATAACTGAGCCCTCTTTCTTAGGTTAAGAATTTAATCTTTGCGCCCAATAAAAAAACCTAAACAACAAAAGTATGAAACGATTACTAGTAATTGGCCTGGTAGCTTCTACCGGGTTTCTGGCCTCTTGTAGCACAACCGATACAGAGGCAGCATTAAATCAATCTCTTGATGAGTTAGCGGCAGAAATGGCTCCGACAGAAGAAGAAGTTCCAGCAAACGAAATTATTCCTATTTCCGAATTGTTTGATGCAATCATCGCTGATGGCAGTATCAATGGCCCTGCGGCCGAAAAATACGGTGCTATGAAGAGCATCTCCATCCAAGGTGAGGTACAAGCAGTAGAAATGACAGAAAAAGGGCCTGAGATTACCCTATCTTATGGCGATAATTTCCCCTTCTATCATAAAGTTTCTGGCGTCCTCAAAAAAGGCACCGATGTTTCAATGTTGAAAGATAAAGGAGAATTTAATAAGGACGAAGGCAGTACAGTTGTATTAACAGGAAAGATATCTCAGGTAGGAGATGGTGGAAGTTATTACTATTTACAACTCTACAAACCTACACTTACCTTGGCGGAGTAACCAATTATATAACCTCTTTGTAACCTTTCAAAGCCTTCCTGGTAATCGGGAAGGCTTTTTTTTGACTACTCTTCTCTCTGGTAGGTTGATTTGAAATTAAACAAATTGCTTAAATTGCTTCGCGTAACTCAAAGAATTTATTCACTAAAACAAAAACACGATGAAACGATTATTAGTAATTTGTTTGGTAGCCGCCACCAGTTGGTTAGCATCATGTGGCGATGCCGAAGTAACAGAAACTACCAACGAAGCCATGGAAGCGGTAGAAGAATTAACTGAAGAAACTCCTGCCGAAGAGCCTGCTGCTGAGGAAGCTCCAGCTGCCGAGGCCAGCGATATGGTAGCCGTAGAAGGTGCCATCTTAATTTCTGATTTGTTTGCAGAAATTGTAGCCGATGGCGATTACAGTGGCCCTGCAGCTGAAAAATACCGTGCCATGGAAACTGTTTCTATCCAGGGTACTGTGCAAAAGGTAAAGGAAGGTAAAATTACCATTGCCACTGGCGAGCACCCCAACATTCATAAGGCAACTGCCTTTTTAGAAAACAACGACGATGTTTCGATGCTGCAAGAGTCGGGTATGTTCAATACCGATCCTGGCACTACTGTAGTGCTTACCGGAAGGGTAACTACTTTTGGTAAAGCCGGCGATGCTTATAACATGTCGATCGACAAAGCTACTTTTCAGGTAGTAGAGTAAAAGATATTTAATTCGTATCAAAGCCTTCTCGATAGTCGGGAAGGCTTTTTTTGTGCCCTTTTTACCGGTAAGCAAGTCCCAATCAAATCAGTTCACACCCACCTCATTTCAAGGTCGATCCATCGTGTAACAACCTTTATTAATTTGATGTTACAGCCCTGGCATTGCCTTGCTCTTATTTTCTATTTGCCTTTTTAAAAAGGAGATGCTTTTGATGCAAGTGGAGATTGTTTTTTAAGAAAAGGCAGGTTTAATGTTGCGCCAGAAACCAGCCCCGGTGTTAGCGCATTTATTTCATTTTATTATCGTGGTTAATCCGTGTTTTATTTGTATTCTTACATTAGTAGTAAATACGGCATTAATTATGACATTCAGAAAGCGAATTCATGAAATTTTGGAGGTTTCTAAAGATAAAAGTGGAGCATCCTGGTATTTCGATATTGCCCTTACCCTACTTATTGCACTAAATGCAATTGCCATTGTACTTGAATCGGTTCATGGAATTTACTCCTCTTTCCCCCAGTTATTTCATGTGTTTGAGCTGGTATCTATTGTCTTGTTTTCTATTGAATACATTCTTCGCATTTGGGCTGCAGTTGAAATAAAGCGATTTAAGCACCCTGTTACCGGCAGGCTTCGGTTCTTCTTTACCCCTTTCGCCATTATCGATTTACTTGCTATCATTCCTTTTTACATTACCTTCTTTGCTATCGACCTACGTTATATAAGAATCTTAAGGTTGTTTCGCTTGTTTCGTCTTTTCAAAATTGGCCGGTACATTATTGCCCTTAATGCCATTGCTGATGTTATTAAAAAGAAAAGAGAGCAACTTGTTGTTAGCATTATTTTCATTTTGTTCATGTTACTCATTACATCAAGTGTTATGTATTATGTAGAGCATGAAGCACAGCCCAATGCGTTTTCCAGTATTCCCGAAACCATGTGGTGGGGCATTGCTACACTAACCACTGTTGGTTATGGCGATGTTTATCCAATTACTGCCCTTGGAAAATTTTTAGGAGGCATCATTTCAATTTTAGGAATTGGGCTTTTTGCTTTGCCTACAGGCATTCTTGCATCGGGTTTTTCAGAGGTGTTGGAGGGTAAAGCAAAAAATGCCGATTCGGATAATTTTTGCTCTAAATGCGGTCAGCCTATTCATACCAGTCATAGCCCACACTAGGGTGCAATCAAAGTATCGTTGCGCCACACCCCTTCTTGTATTACCTCTGCTTTGGCATTGTAAAGTGCCCCTTCCCCTTCGCGCCTGCCTTGCTTCCATTGCCCCACAAAGTGGGTACCATCGGGTTTGGTAAGCATGCCTGCTCCGGTAATTTCGTTGTGCTCCCACCCTCCCCTATAGGTTTGCCCGTTGGGCCACCTAAGGGTGCCGTAGCCATTGCGCTCGTGGTTTTCCCAACGGCCTTCATACACCCGGCCATCGGCCCAAATAAATTTGCCTTCACCATGGCGCAATCCGTTTTTACGCTCGCCAAAATACCCCAAATCCATGCGCAAGGTGCAAATTTGGGTGGGGTGGTTTTCGAATTTATATACCGGCACCAGCTTGCCCGAGTAGGCATTGGCGGCAGGCATCAGGTATTGATCGTACGAGCCATAGCCCAGCTCATCAAACACCAGGTGGGTAGCTTTGTTAAGCGTGAGGTTGCGCATAAAATCATCAGCATCAGTGGTCATTTTATAGGGCACTGCTTTGCGCTGGGCAAACAGGTAAAACAGGGCCGGCTTGCGGCAGGCCACAACAGCATCATCGGCCAGGTTGGCGTTGGCCCATTTGGCCAGCTCAAAGTAGCGGTGTTCTTCTTCGGGGTAGTTAGCGTTGGCCCGTTCGTGCAAAGCCCCCACCCCTACCAACGATGGCCATAACAACAGCAACGAACAGTAAGGAAGCCATGCGCTATTTTTCCATCGCTTTTGTGCGGCAGCCAACAACAGTACCACTCCTAATATTAGCAAGGGCATTAGTGGTACAATAAAGCGGGGGCCAAACCATATTTCGGGCCAGCACAGTAACAGGGCAAACGTTCCTAAAATGTACAATACCAACAGCACCCGCCATTGCTTAAGTTGCCAAAGGCCTATTAACACCAAGAGGGCGATGGCTATGCCTAACAGCCAGTGGCCTGCCGTGGCGCTTGCGCTATAATCTACCTCTTGCGGAAAAAAAGCGAGTGGAATTTCTTTGGTAAAGTAACGCTCTATGTTGCGGCCCATGCGCGGCAACCAATCGCCCCAATCCATGGTGCCCAATTCTGGGCGGGCAGGATTAATGAGGGTAAGTTTGTTTAGGTAGCTATTGCCTCCCAGGGCACGCGAACGCATGGCCCATGGCAGCACCAATAACACAAAACCAGTGGCCGTTGCCAACAAATGTTTCCATTGGCGCGCCAGTAAAAAATGGCCACATGCTGCCAACACTAACACCACCCCAACGGTACGAATGTAATACCCTGCCGCAGCCAACAACACAAAAAGCCAAAAGTGGTAGTTGCCCCACCTAAACTTAGATTCTACCCGCAATAAAAAGTACAGGCTGGCCATGCTGCAAAATAAAAAGGGTATTTCGCTTAGCATTACCGTGGCAAACGATAGCAGCTGCACATTAAATACGCACAGCAGCGCCACCACAAAGGCCACATGCAGGTTATTCGTTATGCTTTTTATGATGAAAAAAAGCAGCACGATGGCGCCAAACAGCAAGCCGTAGTTCAACACTTTTATTCCGGTGGTTTGTGTTACCCCCAGCCGTTTGGCCACACTAATAATAAAAGGGTAGCCAGGCGAATATTGGTTTTCTGGAGCAGGGTTGGCTTTGTAGGGGTTGCTGTATTCCCCGCTGTCGGCCAACGATTGGCCCAACAGGTAGTAGGCCACATTATCGCCCGAGGCAGCCACCTTTTGATCGAAGGTATAATAAGCCATAACTGCAAAGGCCAGGCTCAACAGCACAAGCATAAGCCATTGGCGGTATTTGTTAAGGGCAGACACGAAGTGCTAAAATAGCGTATTCGAAGAAGTAGGCATAAAAAAAGGCCTCCCGCGTCATCATTTAGGAGGCCTTTTGAGTATGTGTTGTAATGCGTTTATTGCACCACTACCATTTTGTTGTACAGCTGATCGTTGGCATACAACTGCAACACGTAAGTGCCAGCGGGTAGTGTTTGTACGTTCAATTGCACTTTATCGTTTTGGCGGTTAGCAAGGCTTTCTTGCAATACTACCTGCCCCAGGGGGTTCACCAGTTCCATGCGTTGCGCTTCCAGTTCCAGCTCAGTTAAATCAAGCGTAAACTGATCGTTGGCTGGGTTGGGGTACACCGCAAAATTGGCTTCTTCGTACTCGGTAATGCCTACCAGGGCCGGGCCGGTAATAATTTCGAGGTAAAAGTTGCCTTCGTTGGCATTGTATCCTTCTACCACCACTTTGTAAGTGCCAGGAAGCAATTGAGTGTTGATTCTCGATTGGTAAACACCGCCACCAATATCATCGTTGTAGTCCAATTGTGTTACGCATCCTGAGTCGTAAAGACGCAGGTAGGTATCAAAATCGGTAAGGTTATGCTCCGTGCTTATGGTAACATCTACCTGATCGTTGATGGTAAACTCGTAAAACACATCTTCCGACGAGTTATCAATGGTATTGGTATAAGTAAGTACAGTGCCTTGCGAATGGTCGGCAGCCATATCTTGATTGGTAGAGTTAAAATGATACACCGTGCTGTTGGCGTTAATTACCCCAAATTGCAATGGGTCGCCACAGTTATCGCCATGCGTATAGCGCCAGGCTGTTTGTAGCATAATGTCCCAATCGTTAGAGTAAGGAAACAACCAGCCATTGGTGTTGTCGTTATCGTTGCTGTACCATGCCGAAGGCCAACGGGCAGCATTTTGCGAAATAGGCGCAGGGCCGGCATTGGTAAAGGAGGCATCGTCATCATAAAAATCATCATCTCCTGCACTGTAAGTACAGTTTTGGCCATCGTCGTCTTCCCAACCGGTAAGGTGAAAATCGAATGTGGTGTTCCACGCCCAGTCAGATCCCCAAAGCAAAAAGCCATTGGGGTCGGAGTTTACCCAGGTGCAGGGAGTAGACGCACAAGCCCAGGTCCAACAAATGTCGTTGTACCAGTTGCCAGAACCATTTGCAATGTCCATTTCATACGTTACCTCTCCGTCGGAGTTGGTATCGTTGGTGCCATTGTAGTAAAATTGGTAGGGGCGTATTTCGTAATTAATTTGTTTGTTGGTAGGTTGCTGAGCCAGGGCAGAAAATCCAATAAGACTTAACCCTATAAGCAGCAATCTACCACGGATGGTAAAGGTAGATTTCATAAAAGAGGTTTTAAGGTGTGTGACGCAATGTTTTTCAGCACCAAGGTAGCATAAAAGCATGTTTCACTCTCAAATCATCGATGAGCGGGATGATTTCTTCGGTAATTGGTAGCCTCATGTTATGATGGCTTACCCCTTTTCGATGTAACAGAACCCTTCCTTTTCCACGCATCCCTCGTTTTTTTTGTAGTAAATTGCATGTACCAAGCAACCAATTGATCAAATTTTACGTCATTGGTATAAGTATAGATGGTACATCTCCTAAAATGTTGTACTTTTCTGTTTGGTTGTTGTGTTAATTAATTACTGCTTTATGAAATACCTAACCCTTTTACTGCTCTTCTGTGCAAGCATGGCTTACGGACAGGGGGGAAACACTTACCCCACCATGGGAACTGAATTTTGGCTGGGCTTTGGCGAAAACTATGTTGTTGCTGCCGATGATCGGCTGGATTTGTTCATTACTTCCGATGTAAACACTTCGGGAACCATTAGCATTCCGCAACAAGGATATACGCAAAACTTTACTGTTACAGCCAATGTAACTACCACCGTAAACATTCCCAATGCCATTGCCGAACACTTTGGCGGAGGCTTTGTAGACGACCGTGGTATTTTAATTGAAACGCAAGATACCTGTGCGGTATACGCCATTAATTTCGATAATGCTACGGCCGATGCCACCAAGGTATTGCCTACCATTTCGCTGGGCACCGATTATGTGGTAAACACCATTTACCCGTTGAACGGCTACCACTCGGAGTTTGTAATTGTAGCCACCGAAGATGGTACTGAAGTAGACATTGTAGTTACGGCTCCTGTAACTTCGGGGCAGCCTGTTGGCGTGCCTTTTACCATACAGCTCGATCGGGGCGAATCCTATCAGCTACAAGCCACGGGTAGTGGCGACCTTACCGGCTCTACGGTGGTAGGAACCGAAACCAGCGGCCCTTGTAGGCCATTTGCTGTTTTTTCTGGAACACGGTGTACCAACATCCCTACTGGTTGTTTTGCTTGCGACCATACTTTTGATCAAAACTTCCCCACCTTTACCTGGGGCACCGAATACTATATTGTACCCATTAGCTTTGCCACCAACTACACCTACCGTGTAATGGCGCTTTATGATAATACCACCTACACTGTTGATGGTGGTGCTCCCATTAGCTTAAATGCTGGCGAGTTTGATGAGTACAACACCGTTGTGCCTCCGAGATGTATACAAGGCAGTGGCCCCATTGCAGTAACGCAATACCTTGAAGGGGTAACCTGTGCAGGCAGTGGCGACCCGGCACAAATGGCCCTCAACTCGGCCGATCAAATGATTAACAACATTACACTAAGTACCGTTACCTCCACACTCATTACCCAGCACGGGTTAAATGTGGTAATGGAAACGCCTTATGTAAACACCCTTACGCTGGATGGCGTACCGGTAAGTGGAGCACAGTTTACTCCCTTTCCCTCATGCCCCGGCTACTCGTACGCGCAAATTACCATTGCGCAAGGCAGCCATACCCTCGATTCGCCCAACGGCTTTACCGCTTATGTATACGGCACGGGGCAGGCCGAAAGCTATGCCTACTCGGCAGGATCTTTCTCGGAAGAGCCCATTGCAATTGTTGATACGGTAATTTGTGCCAGCGATACGGTAACCCTGGTAGCCCCTGCGGGTGTGTTTAACCCCTGGTGGGCCAACCAAAACAACCCTACCGATACGTTGGGCGTAGGCAACACCCTGGTATTGCCACCACCAGTACCAACAGGCGTATACATTGTAAACGGTAGCTCGTTGCTTTCGGGTTGCGAAACCAGCTACCAGTTTAGTGTAGAATACATGCCTCCGGTACCTGGCACCATCACCATTACCGCTTCCGACGATACGGTATGTTTATACGAATCGGTACAGCTGGAAGCTACCGTAGATCCTGCGGGAACCTACCTATACAGCTGGACCCCTTCTTTAGAGTTTGACGACCCTACCCTACCCAATCCTATACTTACCCCTTCGCAAACAGGATGGTATGTGTGTAATGCACAATCGCTTACTGGTTGTGTAACCTATGTAGACAGTGTTTACATTGTAGTGGTGGGTGGCGATGTGTTGAGCATCGATGCTGTTACCGGCAATGGCACCAACATCGATACCATTTGCCCTGGCGACGACAGCCAGCTGGATGTACAAATGGAACGCATCATATTGAACGACAATTTCGACCCTCTTGACATGGGCAACTGGGCCAACATCTTAGGCGGTACTGCCAGCACCGTATGTGGTGCGGTAAATGGCAACGGACTGTATTTTGATGGTGCTGGCACGCGCGAAGCCGAAACCATTGGGCTGGATGTAAGCACAGGCGGCACCGTGCAGTTTATGCTTAAAATTGCCGATGGCGTGGCACCGTGCGACAATGCCGATCCGGGCGAAGATGTGGTGCTCGAATACTCGGTAGGTGGGCCATGGACCATCATTAACACTTACAATGAAGGCGCCTACCCTAACTTTACCCTTATTGCTGAGCCTATTCCGGCAGGAGCGCAATCGGCCAACACACAATTCCGTTGGCGACAGCTAAGCAACTCGGGCGCCGGGCAAGACAACTGGGTATTAGACAACGTTATTGTAGCCACCTACAACAACAGTGGTTTCCTATATCAATGGAGCCCTGCTGCCGGGTTAAGCAACCCCAACATTGCCAACCCCATTGCCCAACCAAGCGGCAATACGGTGTACGAAGTAATGGTAATTGATACGCTAGCGGGCTGTAACTACATTGACTCGGTAACCATACTGGCCGACCCTCAATGGATATTAGACATGCCTAACGACACCGTGTTGTGCGATGTGGCAGGCGTGCAGTTGGATGCCAACCCAACCGGTGGCACAGGGCACAGCTACAACTGGACCCCCAACAACGGCACCTTGAGCGACCCTAACATTCAAAACCCCATAGCCACTCCGGCAACAAGTACCACTTATTATGTAAGTGCCACTTCAGAGCTAGGGTGTACCGTAATTGATAGTATAGACATTACCGTGCTTGGGCTAAACAGTGTTACAGCCAGTGTAGACGACAACATTATTTGCGAGGGTGCTTCGGCAGTATTGGATGCTACCGTAGCCAACAACCCCGGCCAGCACAACTACACCTGGAGCCCCGCTGCAGGACTCAACAACAGTAACATACAAAGCCCAACAGCCACGCCAGGCGATACCATATGGTATACCGTAACGGCTGTAGATACGGTAAATGGCTGTATACTGGTAGACAGTGTGCAAATTAATGTCATTCCTATTTTTCCGGTTACGGCCATGAACGACACTGCCGTGTGTAACACCAATGGCATTCAGCTAAGCGCTACCGATGGTGCCAGCAGTGGCGTAACTTACAATTGGCAACCCGCTGGCTCGTTGAACAACAACACCCTGGCCACGCCTACCATTACGGTAGATAGTAGCATGACTTTTTATGTTACCATTACCGATGCACAAGGCTGCGCCAATATTGATAGTGTTAGCCTCTCCATCATTCCGCCACCTACGGTTAGCCTGGGTGGAGGCACCACCCTGTGCGATGGCGAAACCACCTTGTTGGTAGCAGGCACCGACACTTCGCTTAGCTACCTGTGGCAAGACTTGAGTACCAACAACACTTACCTGGTGCAAGACTCAGGGTGGTACTATGTGTTGGTAACCGGCCTTTGTGGCAACGACATTGATTCGGTATTGATCGATTATCAATCGTGCGAGTGTAATTTCATTATTCCCAACGTATTCTCGCCCAATGCCGATGGGGTGAACGACATTTTTCATGTTACCCACAACCCCGATGCGTGCGAGGTACAACGCATGGTGATATACAACCGTTGGGGAGAAGAAATTTTTGAATCTACCGATCCTGACCCATACTGGGATGGCAGGAAAAAAGACAAATATACTGTGCCCGCCTCTACCTACTATTACCTCATAACCATTGATGAGGTAACCTATACAGGCCACGTTACGGTAGTGCGGTAGCACTTTATAAAAACACCTACAACCCCGCCTTTTGACCAACTGAAAAGGGCGGGGTTGTTTTTTTAAAACAGCTTAACATGGGGCAAACACTTTAGCCAATAGCATGAACAAAACAGTGTTTTACAACCATTTGGTACAAGTAACCAACGAGGTATACCCACTTACGTGCAACATGGTAACCAATGTACTGCCCCAGCCAATAAAATACCTGGTTAAAATTTATGTGCCCTTGCCCGATAGCGGTGAAGAAAACTCTTTTGCTGAATTAAACAAGCGTACTTCCACTTCGCCCCCAATGAGTGCCAAAGAAGTGGTGGAGTTTTTATGGAAAAACTCTGCTGTGCCTATATGGGTTAATGCGCAAGTAAAAGATTACGACGAGCACTTTACCTACATATTGTTGGAGTGTAGTGGCCAATTTTCGAAACAAGAAACCGACCTGTACCACCAGGCAGATGGGTACCCCCCCTTTCGTTGGTTAAGCCCTTCGCTGCCTGACGAGCTTTTGGATGAAAATGATGAGTTAACAGGCAAATTCGACTTGCGGTGGAATAGCAAATAATGCTCTAAAAACGCTTCTCTAAGAAAAAACAACCTCGCTGTTTTTTTATGCGCAGCACTTTATAAATGATGGAAGAATTATATCTTTAAACACCATGATTGCGCTGCGTTTCTTTGTGCTCTTCTTTGTTGGCCTTATGGCGTTTCCTGCCATGGCACAAGATAAAGGCAACATCTATAGCCGGCTCAACTTTCATCGTAGCCAGCTCAACTACGATTCAGCCATTTATTACAACAATGCCCTTATTGCTGCTTGTGCCAGCGACTCCAACAACACCGGGCACATTACTGCCATTTTTCAAAAAGCCAATACGCTAACCCTATTCAACAAATACAGCGAGGCGTTTCAATTGGTGTTAACCACACAAAACGAGTTTTGTGGCGAAAAAGCCACCGATGTTACTTGCGATGCCTGCAACTACATTTACCGAAAGCTGGGTGAGTTTATGGTGTTGATGCAAGACTATAGGCAGGGCATGCGCTATTTAGAAATGACCTGCAACAAAGAAGACTTGCCGCAATACTACTACGAAAAGGCATTGTTTTACTGCTACCTCAACCAGCCCGATAGTGCCCTAAGCATTACTGCCAAATGCATTGCCACTCAACAACAAAAAGGCAATGCCAACAAGCTTATTTCGGCCTACAACAACCACGGCATTATTGCCCGACGCCTTGAGCAATATAACGAGGCCATTGAAGCCTTTAGCAATGCCATACAAACCATCGATAGCACTGGAACAGCCAAAAACCTACGGCCCATAGTTATGGGCAACCTCGGCTCGTGCTACAATGCTGTGGGTAACCAAAAGCAGGCGTATGAGTGTTTGCTTATTGATGCAGAAGGCAGCATGAAAGCCCGGGCTTTTTTATCGTACATCAACGCGGTAGTTAACATGGCCGAAATTGAAATAGAACAACAACAATACGATGTAGCCATGCAGCGATTAAGTGCTTTGTTGGAAAACAACCGCATTGATACCTTGTTGAAGCAATACAACACCATGCAAATTAATGCACAAAAGCTGGCCATACTCGAATTGCTGATGGAGGGCAACAAGCTACGTGGCAACGAAACGCAATACGAATACTACTCCAAACAATGGATTTCGCTCAACAAGCAAGAATCTGAGTTGAAGATGCAAGCCCACCAGGCCCTGGTAGAAGAATACTCTGCCAACGCATTGCGGCAGGTTACCCAGCAAATGGAAACCGAAAAGCAATTGATGGAACAGCAAATGATGGTGATGGAAAAAGAGGAAGAAAAAAAACAGCTAAGCAACTGGTTACTCATTAGCGGACTGGCCTTTTCTACCTTACTGCTTTTGTTCTTGTTTTGGCGATACCGTGCCGTGCAAACCAAAAAATCAATCATTAAAGAGGCAGAACTTAGCCTGGCCAAAAAAGAACAGGAAATTTTAGAGCTAAAGGTAAAAGAAGAAGCTCGAAGTGTACAAACCCTGTCGTTGGAGCTCATGGCCAAAAAAGACGTTTCAAAATCGCTGTTGGGCAAGCTTCATGAATTAGAAAACGTATCGAAGGTCGACTTAAAGAAGATGGGAATGTTTATTCAAAATGAGCTCGACCTTAAATCTACCCGCGCCCAACTGCAACACGAAATGGGCGAGCTGAATGTGGCATTTTACAGCGAGCTAAAAGTGCGCTACCCCGAGCTTACCGAAACCGATTTGAAGCTGGCCGCTATGATTGTGATGAACATGAGCAACAAAGAAATTGCCATCAGTAAAAGCATTACCCCCGAATCGGTAAAAATTGCCAAAAACCGGTTGAAGAAAAAAATGGGACTTGCTGGCAACAACGATTTGCACACCCACCTTAGCGAGCTGCTATAACCCCCTACACCCCGCTTTATTTCAACCATGTTAACCTTATGTTAACCCCTATAATTATAGGAAGGGCTGCTGCCGGTTTATTTTTGCCGCAGTTAAAACGCTCGCTATGAAGCTCTTTTCTACGCTTATTTTGCGCTTCGCCCTTGTAACAAAAGCAACTGTTGTTACCATTGGTTTAACAACGCTCTTTTTTAATGCCGAAGCCAACACCTGTGCCTCTGCCATTTCTGTTGCTTGTGGCACCAACGAAACAGGCTCTACCACCGGAGGAACCAACACTGCTTTAGCCACCTGCGTAACCACCACAGGTTCGGGTGGCATGATGTGGTATACCTTTACAGGCGATGGTTACAACTGGACCTTCGAAACCGTAGCCACCACGGGGCAGTACGACACCAAAATTTGGGTATTCTCCGGCAGCTGTGGCAGCTTAACATGCGTAACCGGCAACGATGATGGCGGTGCCGGAACATTATCTTTAGTAAATTTTACCGCAACATTAGGCACCACCTATTATGTGGTTGTAGGGGGTTATAGCGCCAACGAGGGAAATTATGATTTAAGCATTTCTTCTTCTCCGTGCAACCCGGTAGCCATGAGCTACACCTCTAGCACAACAACACAAACCAACACCAGCAATGCCGAAATATGTGCCACCAGCACCGAAATTATTGGCGTTGAAGTGGTTACTTCGGGTTCGTTAAGCCCCATTAACATTACCCAGCTAAGGGTGCGAACCACCGGAAGCACCAACCCTACCAGCGATATTACCAGCATTGATATATACTACACCGGCACCAGCGCTACCTTTGCCACCAACACCCTGTTTGGCAGCGCGGCACCAGCCGTGGGGGGCACCAATATTCATGTGGGTGGAACACAAACCCTGGCCACTGGTACCAACTACTTTTGGGTGGTATACAACCTTGCTCCGGGAGCCACCCTGGGCAACAGTTTAGATGCATTGTGCAATAGGGTTACCGTGGGTGGCAGCAACCACACCCCCTCGGTAACTACCCCTGCGGGGTCGAGAACAATTGCTGCATGCACCCCCACCCCGGGCAATGTAGGCAAAACCAACCTTACCGCATGGTTTAGGGCCAGCGATTTGGCCAATGGCAATGTAACCTCGTGGACCACCGCCTACCCTACTGGCGGCAGCGCCATTACCGTTACCGAAGCCGGGGCACCCTACCCCGTGGCCACCAACACCCCGGGCGGAGGCGTATCTAACTACAACACCACCATTTATTTCGACACCACCAACCTGGTAGAAAACATCTCTTCTAACCTACGCGCCTTAGAAACTACGGCATCGTTAAACCTGCTCGACAACATGTATGCTGGCAACGAAGGCACCTTTTTTGGCAACTACTACTTTCCTACTTATTTTGATGGCAACGACCATATGATGTGCTACAACGAAGGCTCGGGAGCCGCCTATTTCGATGGCATACAGTTTAGAAACCTGGGCGCATCGGGGCGGTTTGCCATTGGCCACCTGGGTAGCATTACGGGCAATGCCAATAGAGACTGGAGCGAAAACCACATGCCCACCACCATCTCGTACCGGGGCAACAGAAGCACCTCGGCCTCTATGAATCAATACGAAAACTCTTTATTAAATACCACCAACCCCAACTCGCAGTGCTCAGGCAGCGTAGGCCTGCGATTTGGGTACAAGGTGGGCAGCAACACCTCGCAATACAAAGGCTTTTTAAACGAGTTTATCTTTTTTAATCGCAATTTAACCGACAATGAAATGCTGCGTATAGACAGCTACCTGGCCGTTAAATACGCCATTACTTTAGACAATACTGGCGGTGGCACCCAGGGCGATTACCTGGCCACCACCAGCGCTACCATTTGGGATGCCGATGCCAGCAGTGCCTACCACAACAATGTAATAGGCATAGGCCGCGACGACAACGAAAACTTGCTGCAAAAACAATCGCACACCTTTGATGATACCACCCGCGTTTATTTAAATACGCTTACTACTACCAATGCCGCCAACACTGGTGCTTTTAGTGCCGATGTTTCGTACGTTATGGTGGGTAGCAACACCGGTAAAATGTGTGCCACGCTGGCTTCTATTGCCGAAATGCCTGCGGGGTGCGGGCTGTATTCGAGGTTAGAAAGAGAATGGAAAGTAACCAAAACCAACTTTGCCGATAACTTTAACCTCGATGTTAAACTAAACGCCTGCGGAGTGCCGGGCAGTGTTAATGTAAACCACCTGCGCTTGTTGGTAGATGATGATGGCGATTTTTCTAACGGTGGCACCACTTGCTATTACAATGGCGATGGCACCGGCATTACCATATCGTACAGCAACCCTGTAATTACTATTTCGGGCATTGGCACCACCCACCTGGCCAACAACGGTACTGGCTTTATTACTGTTGGCTCTACCAACGAGCTTACCCCACTGCCTGTAGAGCTGGTAACCTATAATGCCCAGTGTAATGAAGGCACTACTGCCCTAACATGGAGCACTGCTACCGAAACCAACAACAATTATTTTACCATCGAAAAAAGCACCGATGAGCTAACCTTTGTGCCTGTGGCCACCATAGCGGGCAATGGCAATAGCACTGCGTTGCACCAATACCGGTGGGAAGACCACTCGCCCACGGGCGCTACCACCTACTACTTACTAAAACAAACCGATTTTAACGGAGCTACCGAAGTATTGGGCATGCAGGCCATTCAGTGCCAGCAGCTGGGCAATATTAGCATATTCCCTAACCCTTTTGATGGCAGCTTTACCATACACACCAACAACATAACCACTCCTATGGAAATTGAATTGTACGATGCTACGGGCAGGAAAGTACACCACACCCGCGTAGCAGAAAAACAACAAGTACAGGTATCACCAGGCGATGACTTGCCTCCTGGTGCTTATTTTCTTTACCTAACCACCCAGCACCAGCGGCATACCGAAAAGTTGATAAAGGCAAAATAAATTAAATTTTTGCGCAACCACTGTTTAGCGTTACAGTGTTGGTGCTGGTAGTAACGGGGCCATTGGCCGAGCCGGCATTGTAGGTAATGTGCACCGTGTAGGTGCCATAAGGAAGATCATCAAAACAAGAAGCCCCAATACATATAAATTCTGAGCATGGTGCCCCCGAGTTGTTGGGGCCCAGGTAGTGTGCTATGGTGCGCGTAACATCATAATCTTCGCCCACCACCCTAATTTCAAGGTTGTAATAGTGGCCGCTGGTATCGGCCCGCACAAACGTAAGGTAACCCTTGCCCTTATCGTTTACCACTTCTCTTTTTTTGCAGCCAGCAAAAGCCAGTAGCATAGCAAGCAATAACTTCAACCCGTGTTTTGCATTCATAAAACAACCATTTAATACCGTTCGGCTGTATTGTTAAGTGCAATGCTTATTAGCAGCCGCACCCCATCCAAACGCCACATGTTTTGGCGTAGGCATCTTCGTAAAATTGTTGCGATTCTTTAAGTGCTTCTTCAATAATAGGATCGCCTTTTTCGCCACTGGCTACCACTACAATGTAGTACCCCGGGTTAAACCCATCAAAACCATCCGAATACTCTACCGATACGTACTTGCTTTCGCCCCAATCGTTTCGGGGCAAATAGTGTGGATAATCTACCACGCCACCACCGCAAATATCTTCGCACACTTCTTTAGGCAACGAAAGCCCTGTTTCTTCATTGGGGTGCAGCTCTCTTAAATCTAATGGGTAACCCAGCTTTTCCGAAGCATCTTTAGCGCGTTTAAGTGCTGCATCGTAGCTGGTGGTAGAAATTAAAATTACAAACGAAAAATCTTGCGTCATGCTTTCTTCATACGCCTGCCAGTCCATATCATCGTACTCGCTAGTAGTGCTTTCTTCTACCACCTCTTCCACCTCGGGGGCGGGGGTTGTTGCGGCTTCTTCAGTAAGGGTATCTTCTGCCGGTGCTTCTACTTCGGTGGGGGGCTCGGCATTGCTGCTTTCGGTTTCTGTGGCTGTGGTGCAGGCAGCCAGCAAAAAAAGAAAAAGGATGGTGTATAGGCGCATATTTTTAGCTGTTAAGTGTTGGTTGAAGTTAATAAAGTTCTGCAAAACACAGCCCTTTTATTTGTGGCACAGCTCATTGCAAATGCAACAGCTCTTTTGTTAACAGCACCCACAAGCATACGTGTTTTTACGTATAATAAAATTATCTGTATTATTGCTTTAGTGGCTGTGGTATGCATTTTATCATACCCGGCAAACGCTAAAACCCCATGCACGCCAATAAAGTAAAAAAGCCCCTCCGCCAATCGGTGGCCAACCAACCCGCCCAACAAAAGCAGGGCACAGCATTTTTGGATAACCGGCCTGTGGCCCTTGCCCAGGGAAAAATGCAAGAAGCAGCCAACAACAGCCTACATGCCAGGGAGGCGGCTCAGCTGCAAACCGTGGCCAATGCCTACCAACCACCTAAACAAAGGCAAACCAGCAAAGTAATACAGGGGGCTTTTCTTCGAAACCACTTTAACCTTGCCCACTGGAAAGATATGGACGATGGGAAGGACTACCAGCAGGTAGGCAACCCTGTGGGCAACCAAATAAAACTGCAAGACAAAGATGAAAACACGTTTTTTGTAATTGTAACCGATAGCAAAATAGGCGTAGCCAGCCGCATCAATGAGTTAAATTTTGAGGAAGACGAGCACTGGTCGGTAAACATTTACGATTATAGCGGCAGCAGCGATGAGCTGAGGGCTGCCTATTTGTTGCGCGATACTTACCAGGGCAAAGACAACGATTTGTACGACGAGACTTCGTTTAACGGCATACAAAATGCCCTGGCCGGCAACAGCTTTTTAGATTACAAAACCCTCGACGATTTTCTAAAAGACGTATCGAAAAGATCGGATTGGGGAGGCGCAAACGGTGGCGCACTGGAAGATTACCTTACACGAAAAGATGCTGCAAAACTGATGGAAGACCAGCTTGTGGATAAGGTAGACTATCCTGATTTAAGAAAAGGAGCCAAAGATACTCCCGAAGTACAGGCCGAACAATGGGATGCACCCATGGTTAATATTGATGCTGGCTTGTGGACCGATGGCATGGGCCCTTGCATTACCATAGCCATGACTGCAACATACGGTGGCAAACGCTACAACGCCCTGCTTCATAGTATGGATTTAGATGCCGATGGCCACGATGTTGTTGGTGGCATTACCAGCCTTTTTGATAAAATGAAGGAATTGCCAAAATTTAACCAGCTCGAAAACAAAAAGTTTTACATTGCCGGGGGCAACAAAAGCACTACGGTAAAAGCAGAAAAAATATTGCTAGAATTGATGAAACGAAAGTTGCCTGTTGAAGGCTACTCCATTACCGATAAAGAAAAAGACATTAAACTCACCAAGGCGCTGCTTATTACCAAAGATGGCAAAGTATACTACTCTGCCTACAACCCTAAAGATCATGATGAATTGATGTAACCCGGCAAAGCATCATTACTTTACCCTACGCAACCGCTGCGCAGCACCGGCATAGGTTTAGCAAGGGGCAGTTGTAGCGCTGTGGTACGCATCATTTACAAGCACATTAAAGTGATGGTATGCAATGAAGCCCCACAAACGCAATGCTAAAAATGGCGCAATTCTTCCAATGCCTTCTTAATAATGGGTGGTCTTTTATGGCTTAAATTCATTAGCGCTCGCGGTGTTCGAGATCGTATTTAGAGCGTTTATGATTGGTGGTTTTGGCAAACTCCTTACCATGCTCTTTTTGTTTTCGGTTTAAAGAAAGCGTAAGGGTAGCATCTTCAAGAAATGGAAGGTTTTCTACATTTTTTAAGCTATTGAGCTGTATGGAAACTTCGCCCCCCGAAAACCATCCACTTTTGTACAATACCTCCACTATTTCATCAAATGGAATAAATGTTTCGGCAACAGGCCATTTTTTTACTCCAATAATGCTGTCTGAAACCTGGTATTCAATAAATACTCCTGTATCGCTTGCCCAGGCAAAGCCCAATGCTTTGGTAAGTCCAAGGTTAGCATCTTCTGTTTCAAATTGAAGCTTTTTCATGTTATTACTGGTTTTTTTAAGGGAGTGGGGGCATTGTGCACCGCTATACAAAAATAAGAATATTAGTGGTAGTGGGTGTGTATTGTTTGTTCGGCCAGGGGGTGGCTATAAGTTAATGGCGCTACACAAAACATGGTTATTTGCTGCGGCGCAACCGCTGTGCAGCACCGGCATTCAACTCAAAATCGTAGTCAGTAACATGGCTGTTTACCTCGCCCAGCAGTTGGGTTACTGCCTTGTACACTGTTGCTAAATGCTTGTGGTTTTCTTTTACCTGCGGGTTGGCCGAATCTAGCAATCGCTCCTGGCACCATATTTCGTATTCGGTAGCCAGGGCATACCCTTCTAGCTCGCGCAACACCAGGCATAGGTTTAGCAAGGGGTAGTTGTAGCGCAAATCGTCGTACTCATCATCTACAAACACATTAAAGTGCTGGCCTGCTATTGTTACATGCACCAGCGGGTAATATGCCTTGCCGGCCAGCAGCTGGCTGCGGTTGGTTTTGGTTACCACCTTGTGGGTAATGTAAATTTGGTTAAGGGCCTCTATTTCGGGGTAATCGAACAACACAGCAAGAAAGATAGGCATTTATAGTGCGTACAACAACCAGGGCTGTGCCCGGGGTGGGCAGCTTGCATTTTGTTACCTTTAATGCATGAAAAAGTATGTGCTTGTTGTTATAATGCTTGCGTTGCTGGCCTGCAATGGTGTAGAGCAGCAATACACCCTTGCCGATGAGGCATGCGAAGAGGCCACCATAAGCTGCTCGTATACGCAAGATGGTGAGCTGGTTACCCGCCAACTGCAATTAAAAGAAGCCATTGTAAAGGATGCATTGTACCTGCAATTTACCGATGGGTTGGCCAAGCCTACCATTAGGGTTACGGTAGAAGTGTGGAATGGCACATTTGAAGTGCGGTGCAACCCTTGCGCATTTGATAGTAAATGCTATACCGAAGCCAGCGTAGCACAACTTGCGCTCAATACCAATAGCCTGGTGCCCGGGCAGGCCATTAAAGGCCACTTAATTTACGAGGGCAAAAGCGAAGGCAATACCTACCGCATTGAAGGGTGCTTTAAAGACACCATTCACTAGCAAAACCCATTGAAGCTGCCACAATTGCCCAGGAGCCAACAACCCATAAAAAAGGAGGAATGTGCCCTCCTTTTGAATTCTATTCGAATTTCATCTATTTTTGTTTAACAAGCCATGAAGTTAGGATTTTTAAAACGCAAAAAATTTTGGAAGCGGTTGGTAGCCATTACCATTTTGCTGCCTGTGCTGCTATTTAGCATATTGTTGCTGTACGTATATGTAAAGCAAGACGAGCTTATACAGGCCGAAATTGCAGCACTAAACGAAGGCCACAAGGGCAAGGTTGTAATTGGCGATACCCACCTGGCCCCTTTCGAAAACTTTCCTTACATCTCTATTAAGGTAGATGATGTGCATGTGTACGAAACCAAGGGCGATGAAGCCCCCATTTTAGATGTGGCCGATATTTACATTGGTTTTAACCTGTGGGATATTATAAAAGGCAATTACGACATACAATCGCTACTGGTAGAAGAAGGGTTTTTTAACATTGTGCTGCACAAAGATGGCACCAACAACCTTCAAAATGCGCTGGCCACTACCGAAGAGGCCGAAGAAGAGCCCATGCACATTCACTTAAAAAGCATTGAGCTGCGCAACCTCGATATTCATAAGTTTGATGAAGCCACCAATGTAGATGTAGAAACCTTTATATACTGGGGCGAAGGTGGCTTTAAAACGGGCAACGATGTTATTGCTGCCCATATTGATACCGAGCTGGAGCTCAACATTATGAATAATGGCGATACCACCTACATTAACCACAAGCACTTTGAATTTCATACCGATTTAAGCCTCGACGAAAAATCGGGCTTACTTACCTTTCAGCCTTCGGGCATTACTATGGAGCATGGCGACTTTCAAATTGAAGGCACCCTCGATACTAAAAACGACATGACGGTTGATTTGGCCGTAAAAGGCACCAAGCCCAATTTTGATATGCTTATTGCCTTTGCTCCGCAAGATCTTATACCCGTGCTGGAGCGCTACAAAAATGCTGGTAAAATATATTTCAACGCCCTGGTTCAAGGGCCTACACTGCATGGCAAAATGCCTTTTATTGATGCCTCTTTTGGTGCCAGCGAGGCCTACCTGGAAAATGTAGATAAGGGCAAGCGTATTGACGATATGGGCTTTAACGGGCATTTTACCAATGGCGAAGAGCGCAGCATACAAACCATGGAGTTTTCGTTAACCGACATGACTGCCAAGCTGGAAAAGGGGGAGTTTTTGGGCGCTGTGGTGGTTACCAATTTTGAAGATTCTGAAGTAGACATGCAGCTCCATGCCGATTTCGACATTGAATTTTTGGCCGGTTTTTTTAACCTTACCGATATTGAAGATGCCTCGGGAACGGTGCAGCTCGAAATGCGATTTCATGATATTATAGACCTGGATAACCCCGAGCATGCCCTTAACGATCTTAACCAGGCCTACTTTAGCGAGCTAAAGGTGCAAAACTTATCGCTGGCCGCCACTGGCCTGCCGGCACCACTAAAGCAGCTCAATGCGCACCTAATTATGGAAGGGCACGAGGCCAACCTCGATCAGTTTGAAATGAAGCTGGGCACTCCGATTTATCCATTATTGGTTACCTGTCGGATTTGCCTGCCATAGTGCACCACACCAGCATTCCTGTAGAAGCGCACTTAGAAATAACATCCGATGTGTTTGATATTGCCGAACTTACTGGCTTTTCGGCTAAAGATAGCACTGGTGTAGATGAGCGCATAGAAGATTTAAGCGTAGGCTTTTCTTTTGAATCGTCGGCCAGGAATTTTACCGAATCGAAATACCTGCCTGTGGGCGAGTTTTTTATTGATAGCCTACACGCCCAGCTAAAGCACTACCCGCACGAGTTGCACGATTTCCATGCCGATATTTTGGTGGATGAAAGAGATTTGAGAATTGTAGACTTTACCGGCTATATTGATGCTTCAGACTTTCATTTTAACGGGCTGGTGCACGAGTACGAATTTTGGATGCAAAAAGAGCTGAATGGCGATGTAGATTTAGACATTACCCTTACTTCTGATGCGCTGCACCTCGAAGATGTTTTTTCTTACCAGGGCGAAAACTATGTGCCCGAAGATTACCGCCACGAGGAGTTCGACCAGCTGGTGCTGCACCTCAACTCCAGCATGCACTACAAAGAATCGGCCCTGCACTCTGTTGATTTGGACCTCGATAAGCTTAACGCCAAAATGAAAATACACCCCATGCGGCTCGAAGATTTTAATGGCCGCATACATTACGAAGACGACCATTTGGTAATAGAAAAGCTACACGGCAAAATGGGGCGCACCGTTTTTAATGTAGACATGAACTACTACCTGGGCGAAGACGAAACCATTAAAAAGCGCGACAACCACCTGGGCTTAAAAACCAACTACATCGATTCCGACCAGCTGTTTAATTTTAACCTCGACCCCCCTACAACAGCAACGCAAACTACTGCCGAAACCACCACCAACGATGTGGCCGCCCATGCCGAAGCCTTTAACCTGTACGAGCTGCCTTTTACCGACATGACTTTCGATTTGGATGTGGGCCATTTTATTTACCACCGCATCGATTTGCAAAAAATTAAAACCAAATTTCGCACCACCCACAACCATTATATTTATGTAGACACGCTAAGCATGAATGCTGCCGGAGGCAATTTTAGAATGTCGGGCTACTTCAATGGCAGCGACCCTTCGCACATTTACCTTAAACCCAATTTAGAAGTAAAAAATGCCAACATCGATAAACTTATGTTTAAGTTCGAAAACTTTGGGCAGGACCACCTGGTATCGGAAAACCTGCACGGCAAAGTATCGGCCAAAATAAACGGAAAAATAAGGATATACCCCGATTTGGTGCCCGACATCGACCAATCGGAAATACACATGGATGTAGAGGTGTTGGATGGGCGCCTGGAAAACTACGAACCCATGCTACTGCTAGCAGACTATATGGGCGATAAAAACCTTAACAGCATTAGGTTCGATACCTTGCAAAACCACATGGATATGACCAATGGCACCCTAACCATACCCAGCATGACTATAGAATCTACCTTGGGCCACATGGAGCTATCGGGCAAGCAAGACATGGCCTTTAACATGGAATATTTTATACGCATACCATGGAAAACCATTAGGCAGGCGGCACGCTACAAAATGTTTGGCGATAAAAAAACTGCAGGTGGCGAAGTGGGCGATGATGAAATGATAGAGGTAGACCCCAATAAAAAAACGCGCTACCTTAACCTTAAAATACACGGCACTATAGACGATTATAAAATTGGGTTAGGCAAAGCCAAAAAGCAGAAAAAAAACCCTACCACCAATTAGCCTTAAAACATGGGCACATGCCGGTGCCTTTAGCCATAGCATTTTTGGCGCAAGGGTGTGGCGTGTTTAAAAAAGGCATGTAAAATCTGCTCCCTTCAAAAAACAACTACCAAAAAGAAAAGCAAGTATTAAGTGTATTGCCTTTTGCCTGCAATAAGGCAAAAGAACAGGGTAAGGCAAAAATATGCGCATTAAAAAACCCCTCTGTTGTCATCCTGTTCCGATAATTATCGGAATGTTTCAGGACCACAGAGGGGTTCCACTCCATCAGCACTTATCATCCACTGGCGTGTTCCCCATCATCCATAGGGTTATCGCCTTCATCGTGCACATTACCATCAATATCGTTATCGGTAATGGTGCCATCGGTATTGTGGTTATGATCGGGCAGGGCACCAAGGCCTTCCTCATCAATGGCTATGCCGCTTGAGCGCGCAAAGCGCTTTTGCAAATCGGCATAAATGGTATCAATACCCACAATATCGGTGCTGGCGGTAGCGCGTTTTATGTTGGCATACACATCCAGCGTTTTGGTCATTAGGTGGCTACCCATGGCCATTAGGGTATCATCAACCGATTCTAGCAGCTCTTGCAGCAACTTGCGCAGCTCAAGGGTAAAATCCCACTGCTGGTACTCGTTGGTATAGGCCGCCAAATCATGAAAACTTGGAAACAGCTCGGGCTTGCGCGCCACATAATCAGCCGTTTTTTGGGCAAACAAAATGCTGCCTTCACCCAGCCTCAGCCCTTTGCCTCTTTCTTCGGGCTGTAGGTTAATTAAATAATCCAGCATTTGCCTGGCATCGGCAATGCTTTGCCGCACATCGGCCATGTCTTGCGCCGATAGCGATGCATTTACTTTTTTAAAATTCATAATAGTATGTGTTTAATCAACTCCCACACCGGGCATAGGGATATTCTTTTTCCTTCTCCTTTTGCGCCCGGGGCAAAAGGTGGGGCATGCAAGATGTGGCCAACATCTAATAAAGCTTTTTAGTGGTACAATGGCTGCCTGTGGGCAGCATGCGTAGCGATAGCTACTGCTGAAGAGTGGAGTTTTTTTTTAAGCAACTGCTTGTGGATGATGTAATGAACAGCTGCTTATTAATAAAACGGCTACAGCCGGCTATTGTTGTGCTAAACACGGGTTTTTATGCTGTTTTTTTACTGAATGGTAGGGTTTATTGAGTAAACGGTGGGTGTTGGCGAGTAAAAGCAAGGCCAAAAACCACCAAAAAACCCTAAAAATGGCCAAAATCGGGGTAGTTTACACCTATACTCGGGGTGCTTTCACCCTATATTCGGGGTAATTTGCACCTATGTTCGGGGTACTTTCACCCTATATTCGGGGTAATTTGCACCTATAGTCGGGGTGCGTTCACCCTATGTTCGGGGTAGTTTGCACCTATAGTTGGGGTATGTTCACCCTATATTCGGGGTATTTTCCACCTATACCCGGGGTAGTTTCACCCTATGTTCGGGGTGTTTTGCACCTATGTTCGGGGTGCTTTTACCCTATAATCGGGGTAATTTGCACCTATACTCGGGGTGCTTTTACCCTATAATCGGGTTATTTTGCACCTATATTCGGGGTGCGTTCACCCTATGTTCGGGGTAGTTTGCACCTATACCCGGGGTGCGTTCACCCTATATTTAGCCTATTTTTTCCCCATGCACCGGTTATTTTCAATAGCGCGTTACGTCTTTGCGAACCCCACCGGCAGGTGAGGTGAAGCAACCTCCCGATGAACAGAAAATGTGTATCGGGAGGTTGCTTCTCCGCCTAAGGCGGATTGTATCGAAGGGCGAAGGGAAGAACACCCTACCATACACCCTCTCACCATCACCCATTTACCGTTACACATTTCCAATCACCCATTCACCATTGCACATTTGCCATTCACCCCCTACCCTACTCTTTCGCAATGCGTTGCTCTATTTCGGTACAAGCCAGCAGCAGTTGGTAGCATTGTTCGGCCATGGGTTGTAAGTGGTTTTTTGCATCGGAAATGGGGTGCTGGTGCGCTTCGTGCATAAAACTGTTGTACACATTGGCCCAGGTATCGGCCACTTTGCCGGTGGGTATATTCATTAGCCGCGCCACTATGGTAAGCAAATCTAGCGTATAGGTGCCCCCATCATCCAGCCCTATTTGCCGTAGTTTTTCGGTAAGTTGGTTGTGTTTTATATCTTGCTGAATGAGCTGGAGGATGAGGTCTTTGTTTTTCATGGCTTAAACATATTGTATTTCAATACAAATATATATCAAATTATAGTATTTTACAATAGGTTTTCATATTGTATTTTGATACAGTCAAATATTCCTTTGTTATTTCTCAATAATGAAGTGTATTATTAAGCAATAAATATTTGTATTAATGGCTGATAACGAGCAAATGAACCGAATTAAAGAAGTTCTCAAAGAACAAGGCAGATCGCAAACATGGCTGGCGGAACAAATTGGCAGAAGCTATGTGGTAGTGACCAATTATTGCAACAACAATACACAGCCTAGTGTGCCTGTGCTAAGAAGTATTGCAAAAGCGTTAGACGTGGATGTAAGAGAGTTGTTGGTTTCAACGAAGGAGTGATTAAAAGATTTGAAATTGGATAACGAATAAAGCACAGAAATGACAGAAATAGAACAGATTACTGAAGCTTTAATTAAATTTCGAGATGCACGAGACTGGGAACAATTCCATGACTCAAAAAACTTAGCTGCTGCAATTTCTATTGAAGCCGCAGAGTTAAACGAGTTGTTTCTATGGAAGAATAACCTCGATGATATTGAAAGCGTTTCCAGAGAACGTTTAGCAGAGGAGTTGGCCGACATATTTTCTTTTGCATTCCTCCTTGCCGAGAAAAATGGACTTAATGTAAAAGACATTGTTCTTAACAAAGTAAAGCAGAACGATGAGAAATATCCCGTTGAAAAAGCTAAAGGAACATCAAAGAAGTATGACGAGTTATGAGTTTGTCTTTTGAGTTATCAATTGATGTTTCTAAGAAGTATGATTTTAAAAAAGAGGCATTACTTGAAATTGATCAAAATAGGTGGGTGAGTAACCAATGGCCATTGGTTTATTTCATTCAAAACGAAGACAAAAAAGTTGCTTACGTAGGTGAATCAACAAACTTTTCAAAAAGAGTAAGAAATCATTTATCCGACAAAAAGAAGGCCAACGCATTTAATAAGATCTCAATAATTGGTTCTGACAAATTTAACAAGTCAGCAACTTTAGATATTGAATCTAAGCTTATCCAATACATTTCGGCAGAAGAAACTTATGAACTACAAAATGGAAATTATGGTTTAACCAACCATAATTATTACCAACAAGATTTATACAAAAATCTTTTCAAGGAGATTTGGAAAAGACTACTTGAAAAAAAAGTAGTTAGTAAATCACTTCAAGAAATTGAAAATTCCGAGCTATTTAAGTATTCCCCCTATAAGTCTCTAAACGCCAATCAATACAAATCGGTACTACTCATTATTGAAGGCTTAATTAATAACAGTTCCACGAGAGTATTTGTTAGTGGGTGCGCAGGAACAGGCAAAACCATCCTGGCTACATACTTAATTAAACTTCTTTATTCGAAAGCTCCAGAATCAGGGTTAGAGGATCTAAGTGACCAAGAGGTTAATGAAATTCACTTGTTAAAGGCATTTAAAGAAAAGTATCCCAACCCAAAAATTGCAATTGTTGTTGCAATGACTTCTTTGAGAAAAACATTACGGAATGTGTTCGAAAAAACTCCTGGATTAAAAGCTTCAATGGTAATAAGCCCCTCGGATACTTTTAAGAAAAAGTATGACTTATTAATTGTTGATGAAGCACATAGGTTGCGCCAATATAAAAACATCAGTTGGATGGGAGCCTTTAAAAAGAACAATCAAAAGTTGGGGTTAAACGATGATGGAAATGAGTTACATTGGATTCTTGCAAATAGTAAAAATCAGGTTTTCTTTTATGACCCTGCTCAATCCGTAAAGCCATCTGATATTGAGCCCATTCACTTCAACAAGCTATTAAAGGATAAAGATACCCTTGAAATAGAACTAACCTCACAAATGAGGGCGCAAGGTGGCAATGATTACATAACTTTTGTTGACACCTTGCTGAACCTTAAAAGAAAAACGAAACAAACCTTTACTCACGATAGATACGAACTATTAATCTTCGACTCGTTGAAAGACCTATACGAAGAGCTTTCAGCCAAAGAAGCAAAACATGGCTTATGTAGGTTAATTGCTGGGTATGCCTGGCGCTGGAAATCAAACCCAAAAATTAAACCAAAGCCTTCTAAGGATACCTTTGACATTGAAATTGATGGCCTGAAATTCAAATGGAATTCTGAACAGGAAGACTGGGTAAATTCGAAGAATGCATTCAAAGAAGTCGGTTGCATACATACAACCCAAGGGTATGACCTAAACTACGCTGGAATCATTTTTGGTAAAGAAATCAGTTATAATAAGGATACGAATGAAATTGAGATTGATCCAAAAAAGTACTTTGATATTAATGGAAAGAAGGGAATAGTTAATGGTAGAGACCTCAAGTCTTATATCATCAACATATACAAAACCATAATGTTTCGTGGAATTAAAGGGACATTTGTATACGCTTGTGATAAAAACCTACGAGAATACCTCAAGCATCATATACAACCTTATGAAAAGAGCGCCTCTATGAGAATTCTTCCTCCTGAAGACGTTAAGCCCTATGTAAATGCTGTACCTATTGTAGACATTACTGCCGCTGCTGGTAATTTCAGCAATGTGCAAATTCATTCAGAACATGATTGGGTTGAACTACCCATTAACATTACCCCTAAAGATGGATACTTCGTTTGCCAGGTAGTAGGCGAATCAATGAACAAAAAAATACCTAATGGCTCATGGTGCCTATTTGAAAAAGACAGAGGAGGTTCGCGCCAAGGCAAAATAGTTTTAGTTGAACATTATAATATTCAAGATTCAGAATTTGGAGCTGGTTATACAGTAAAATCATATTATAGCGAAAAGAAAACTCATGAAGAAGGGTGGTATCATGAAGCAATAACTCTAAAGCCTTTGTCGAATGATACAAGTTACCAAAATATTGAATTGAATAATGATGATGTTGCCGAATTGAAAGTTGTTGGAATATTTAAAACGGTTTTGAAATTCAACCATGAATAAAAGTGGGAGTAGATCAATGGATATAGTTGCACCAAAGCCTCAAGGAACCATTAAGCGAAGCCCCCAACACCATGTAAGCATTGGCCGAAAAGTGCTACGAAAATTTATTGGTATGTAAGCGTATTCTTAGCAAAGAAAAAACAACCTCTAACCAATAATTACCTGCAATAACATCACCCCTCTTTAACCCCCACATACCTTTTGGCCAAATACCAGGTAACCAGCCCCGGCACCACCATGGTTTGCCATAAAAAAAACAGCAGGGTGGGCCAGCCGCCCAATGCAATGCCTTCGTTAGCAATTAACAACTGGGTGCCCATAGGCCCATCCGAAAAAACAACAATGCTCATTACAATCCACCCAAAATGCAACCCCAGCGGGGCATACAACGATTTTGTTTTGGCAAAAGCATAGGCAAACATCCACCCACCAGCACCAGTTACCAAAAACACATACACCATGGGTACCACACTGCCCAGCACACCATAGCTAAACCAATGGTAAATGCCAAACGCTGCCGCGCCAATAACGCAGCCCCAAATCGCGCCTATTTTTCTAATCAGTATCAGCAAAATGGCGCCTCTAAACACCAGCTCTTCAAACAAGGCTGCTTTAAACGTCCACCAGGTGCCATCAAGCGCTCCCCAAATGTCGTAATGGGGGTTTAGTGCATAGCTGGTTTCGGTAAACCAGGCCTGCCCCAACTGGTTTATGGTGCAACACAACGCCATAAACACCAGCCCCACGGCAAACTCTTTTAGCCTGCGCCCCGTTGGCACAATGCCCAGGGCAGTAATGTGCGCCCTAAAAAAAAGCCAAAGCAATGCCCACGAAACCACCACCACTACTAAAATGCCTACCATAATGCGCTGTTTATAAGCGGTTGAATATACCGTTTATGTTTTAAACGAAAATTGCAGGCAAAAAACGCGCTTGTAACTTCCTGAAAATCAGTAAATATGATCTTTGTCAGCCCCGTGCTTTTGCGCCCTTCTTTTCGCTACCTTCAGCACAAAGGCCTTTACCACAAATTGTTAAAACACTCTCAAGTACACTTAAACACTTCACCTAACCTTTAACGCCCTATGCACCAACAAACCCATAAACCAGCACAAAGCAGGCACCTACCTGCAGCAAGCCAACCGACCCAAAAAAAAGAGCCGTTTACCCCCCCTTCTTTTACCGATAACCGCCCTGCGGCAGTTGCCCAGCAAAAGCTACAGGCCATGGCCAATGGCAGCCCCATTCAGCAAAAAACGGTTGTAAAAAACATAGGGCAGTGGTGCAATTATGGCAACCCAAGCAGCGTTAAACAAGTAATAGTGGGCCGCAACATGGATGCCTGGCTCGACCCAAACGATTTGACTCGTGGCCAGGCCGTTGGTGTAAACGCCTCGCAAAATGATTTGATGGCCTGGATTAAAGGCATCTACCCAAAGGCTAAAGGGGTAAAATCGGTAAAAGGGCACCTGCTTAACGATAACCTGGGCGGCACTGCATTAAACAACAACCTTTACCCCATATCGAAAGGGGCCAACGGCATGCACCTTTCAACAGCCGAAAACTATGTAAAAAAGGCCATGTGGGGCACAAAAAAAAGGGCCGTAAATTACTCGGTAAGGGTAGCAGGAGCTACCGATTATACCGGAACCAAAGGCAATGCAAAGGCAACCTTTATTACTTCGGTAAGGCCCTGGGAAGATGTTAACGACACCAGTAAAGTAGGTGCTGTTGAATATACCGCAAACATTGTTTCCGATTTTGGCGACCCAATAAAAAGAACATCCTTTGATATGGGTGGAAAAGCAAACGAGAACATTGCTGCCACTGGCCTAAAGCCTGCCATCCCGCCCGCCAAGGGAGCGCTTGGGTTAAGAAGTGAAGAGAGTACGCTGAGAAACAAACAACCCGGGGCTTTAGATATGGAGGTAAAAGGGGGTAAAATTACATATAACTCTTCTGCGCCAACAGCTACTGGAACAGCACCAGGAGATTTAGAAATTATGCTTAAAGCCAAAGAAATGCTCAACAAAACACCCGGTGATTTTATTGACGAGCATATCGACGACTCTACCCGGGGCATGGTTGAAGATATTATAGCCAAACACACGAAGCTGGTAATGGCACAACAAGAAGTAGATAGCACCACCATTATGGGCGAGCTGGTAGATGGGTTGCCCGATTTTGTAGCTGAAGTAGCTAAAAAAGACTCTGGATTATGGTGGCAAATACACGACGCCCTATTGAATTTTGTACAGAGTGAGTTTGAGTATTACCACGAAGACGACATTGACAATGATGATTGAGGGCATTTACAAAAGTTAGCAAAGGGTTAAACGCTTCGTAAAAAGAGAGCACCCACCGCCATGTTTGCACCATGGTTAAAGTTGGTAAAGTAAGGGGCAACAAAAAAATAACCGCACCTTTATTTGCAGTATTTATACAATATAGGTTAAAAGTGTTTTAAACAAAGCGAAAAAGCAATAACTTGTAGTGGGCGCTTCTTGCCCAACCAAAACCTTTTCCATGCTTGCCCAACCAAAACCAGCACAAAAAGAGCAAAGCAATGCACCTAACGAGTTAGCTTCTTCACACAAAACAACCACTGGCGCAGCAACCCCACCCCTAATTCACCCCAAAGCCCCTCCGGTACAGCTTGCTGTTGAACCAGGCAACCCATTGTCGTTAATTCCAAAACACGAGCCTGCTTCTACATTAATGCCCAACAACCAACCGGTAATTCAAATGCAAAGCAATGCTTATTCGGAAGCAACTCCCAACGAGTTTGAAGCAGAAACATTTCGAATAGTAGAACCCCACGATGAAGACTTTGAACGACCCATACTCGGTTACCTGGTGTTTTATGAGGCCATGCGCGAAAGCTATACCACAGCCAGCACCTATCGCTACGGAATTGCCAACACCCTGGCACGAGCCATCGACCTTGGAAATCATCTTTTTGGCAGCCATTCGTTTGCCATATTTGCTTCTACCACCGGGTTTTATGCAGTAAGAATACATGGGCATGTTCGCCCCCCCGAAAACCAAATAGATGAAGAAGAGGTTACCACAACAAGCATAAGTGGTAATTTAAGCCATGGAGGCGTGTCAGGGTATTATTTAATTGGGCTGTTTAACCGTGCCGACGATTTAATTGTAGCCACCAACCAGGCACGGTTAACACAAATTAGAGAAGAATTAATTGCTAATGTAGCATTGGGAGAACACCTTGTGGCCAACATATCTGGTGCCGAGTTGTTTGAAACCATTGATCGGTTAATTGACGACGATGAAATTGATGCGGCTGCCAACCTAATTGCTGAAATGGGTGCCACAGCATTTGGTTACCTCACCGAAGAATACAAACAAATTTATGTAGGAACGCTGGTACGGGCAGGAGGCAACCCCAAAGAAGAAGCCGCATTGGTTGCCCTGTTTTCTACCATTACAACATTAGATGAGCTAAGTGCCATGATGGCTTATTTAGATAACAATGAACTAAAAAACGAATTCATTAATGTGCTCGACGATCATCTCGTTGAGCTGTTTTATACTGTTGGGGCTCAGTTTGGCGAAGGTGGCTGGTTAACACCAGATGAGCTTTTGGAAATGCTTCGATCTGCCATTCTTAGCCCCTCCTCTAGCATGGGAAACCCAGGAAATATAGCCGATGCTATAACAGATTTTGTAGGAAACACCCTTGAAAACCTTTTAGAAATTCCGGCAAGCCCGGTAGAAAATGCTGTAACAGCACTAAAGCTTACCGTTAAAATTATAGAAGCCCTTGCAGGCAACCAGGAAACCATTCAGGAGATTCGCGAATTGCTTAATGAATTGGGCGAGTATTACACCTATGCCATGCAAGGCGCAGAGATAATGGAGCTCAACGATGAATTTATAGAACGAATACTGGTTGTTATAGTAATGCAGCTATTGCTTGCCCTTATAGGCATTGGTAATGCCCATGCCCTACGCAATATAAGAAGGCGCCAACGTAGGCAAAACAATAGATCGGAAAGCAACTCGAATAGCCCCGGCAATGCCCAACCATTGCATAATGCCAACGAAAATACCCCAGGAAGGCAGGCAGTAAGCTATAACAACGAACAAGAGGTAGGCGCTGAAAGCACCGAAACCAATGCAGTAGTATTAGAAGAAGTAAGCCCTGTTAATGAACCGGTGCAAGATCAACCGGAAGGTTTTAACCATGCTTCTGGCAACCTCGAAGATTACGACCCCAATTTAAGGGAGCTGGATGCTAACACCAATCCGCATACCGAACTAGAGCTGAATTACAGCCAGGGGTACAGCCCTTACAGTGCCGATAACCAGGAACCTAACATGGTTGATTTTAATGAAAGTACGCTTGATGAGCTGGTGCCAAACCATCAACACACCGAACTAGAACTGAATTACAACCAGGAGTACAGCCCTTACAGTGCCGATAACCAGGAACCTAACATGGTTGATTTTAATGAAAGTACGCTTGATGAGCTGGTGCCAAACCATCAACACACCGAACTAGAACTGAATTACAACCAGGAGTACAGCCCTTACAGTGCCGATAACCAGGAACCTAACATGGTTGATTTTAATGAGCACCAGGAGGTTTCGGGAGGAGTTAGCGGAACGGGCTTGCGGGTGGGGTACCACCACAATGAATTGAATGCGGCAGAAATTATTAACGGATTGGAAGTACTGTACGATGTTGATGCGGGCCGGCCTGTTTATGTAGCGTACGATATTACTGCCGATGTTGTTGATAGGAGAACCGCAAGCAGAAGGCGCAATAGATCAGATCATTCTGTAGAGGGCAATCAATCTAGCGGAGCAGGTTATCGCCTTTCTGGGTTTGATCGCGGTCATCTGGCACAACGCCAGGCCTTTCGAGGCAATGAAGAGGCAGAGCGTGCTGCAGATCAGTTTACCAACATTACCCCCCAAACACCAGCTATTAATCGCGGAGCAGGGTCGCCCTGGACGGCAGATGAAAGAGCAGGAATTCGCCTTGCAGAAGAATACGGCACCGTAAGGGTTAGAATAGAACCTATTTACCTCAATACTTTTGATACCCTTTCTGATGGAACCCCCATTCCTCATGCATTTACCCGAATCATTACTGGGCCTGATGGCCAGGTATTGCTTTGGAATACGGTACTAAACCAATAGGCCCGTTGGCGCAAAACACCTCCTTGCCCTACTTTTCGGGCCCAGGAATATACATTACCTGCCCGGGGTGTTGTAAATCGTACCAAATATTGTACTTCACAATGGCTTCGTGTAAAGAAATTTGCTCGTTTTTTAATGCCTGCGCAATTTCGGGGCAATCTTCCATAAATTCTAAATACGCCTTGGTAGAAGGGCCTGCAATAACGGAACCCATTACCTGGCCATCCATCTTTTGTGCCTGCTCAAAAGTAGCATAAGTACTGTTTCCATTCTTGGTCATTTTAGCCATATTTACAAAGGTGTGTATTGCCCCTTCCGAAGTAACAATTCGCCAACCCACATCTTTAATGTTGGCAAACAATTGATCGCCTACATAAAAGGCCCACAACTGGTCTTTTTTTATAAACCCTTTAAAGTTAGGCTCCGAATCTACATTTAACACATCCACTTTTTTGCCGTTCGCTTCTTTGCAAACAAACAAGCTGGCCGAAGCAGCGAATTTTCCCACCAAAAACTCAGGCTTTTGGTAAGCTATTACCGCCTCAATTACCTGTCCACCTGTAGTAACGTAATACCCATTTAAAGGCATATTCACCTGGTCGTGCTTAAAATATTTCGACGATCTATCGGTACCTACCATGGGAAATGTTTTGGCCAAATGCCCTTTGCGCAAGGCGTTTAACGAATCGGTGCGGGCCTGCTGGCGGGCCGCTGCTGCTTTGCGCTCTTTTTCCTTTTCGCCTGCCTCAGCAATTTTGCCCAACAGGCCATTTTCTGCTTTTTCTTTCTTCTCGGCACGCAAGGCAATAAGCCCGGCAATGCCTTCGCCCTGCGCATCTATACGATCGCCCATGTACCAACTAATGTTGGTTTGCGTGCAGTTGGTTAAAATAAATTGAAACGACCCCGTTTTGTTGGTGTAGTTCACTACAATATCGGCCATCATTACTGGTGTTTTGCGCACGTTGGTTAATTCTATGGTGCCCATAACACCATATATGCTATTATCGGTAATAAACTTAACATCCTCTTTTACCGTGGTAATGTTGGCTGCTTTTTGGGCTTTTAAATCATCTACCGAAACACCACTCTTATCGCTAATAAAAGAAAGGGCGGCATCATCGGCATACATCTTTTCAATGTACATCATGCTCATTACGGCCTTTTTCGCAAATTTTTTGTAATCGTGTGTTTTCTTGGGCTTTTGAGCCATGGCGCTAAGCGATAAGGCTACAATAACTACGGGCAATACAATCTTTTTAATATTCATGGCATCTAAGTTAACGTGTACTCATCAATTTAAAACTTTTCTCTGAATTGGCACCATGTTGAATGCCGTTTTTTTACTGTTTTTCGCTTTTATTGAAAGAAAAGGTGTGGTGCGGGCTCCGCTACACAAGGATTAACTGCGTTGATCTGGTTTTGATTAATGGTGCTTCAAACTAAGCCGCTCCGCAATAGCGGAGCTTGCTTTTTGTTGAGAAAAAATGCCAGAGCGAGCTCCGCATTTTTTCTCAACAAAAAGCCCCCGAAAAATTTCGGGGGCTTTGTTTGAGGTCTCGAGCGGACTGCAAAACCCTTATTTACAGTTAATCTCATTTACTTGATTTCTGCGCCAACCCCCAAAAACACTTATTATTATTGGAAATCAGAATAAAGGGAGATTCAGATTAATTAAGAAAACGTTTGCACCAATGTTTGCACCGAAGTATATTTAGGCAAACATTTTGATATGGCATCATTCAACTATACTGCCCGTCCGTCACGATCAAAAACGGATAACCACTACATCATCTACCTCACTTTCAGTTATGGCCGGGGCAAGCTGTTCAGAACCTCAACCGGGTTTACAGTGAAATCGGCAGGCAATTGGGATGTGAAGAAGCAAAAGATTCGCAACATCATCGACGAACCCAATGCCGCGATCTACAACAATAGGCTCAATGAACTCAAAACGTTTTTCGAAAACGGCTACGATGAACTAACAACAGAAGGTGAAGCCATTGACAACCACCGGTTGAAAGCACTATTTGCAACATTCGAGCAAACCGCTACCGCCACCAACAAGAAAAACACAAAGGATTTTATTGCGCTCTTCGAGCAGTTCATTACAGCCTCGGAAGACGGGAGCAGGAGAACGAACAAAGGCTCTAAAATCACTATTGGCACCATCAAAACGTACAAAACCACCCTTAGTTTCTTTCGCGATTTTCAGAGGGAATACGGGGCAATCCGTTTCGGTAGTATCGATCTTCCTTTCTACAACCGGTTGGTGCAACACTGTGAAGATAATGGCCTATCACAGAACTACACCGGCAAAACCATCAAGGTGCTGAAAACCTTTTTGAAGTACGCTGCAAAAACGCATGATGTAAAGCTATCAAGCAAGTACGACCCCGATGATTTTGTGGTGCTGAAGGAAGAGGTAGACGAAATCTATTTGACCAACGAAGAGTTGATGCGCATGTATCACTTAGACCTCAGCGCAATGGGGCATAAGTATGAACGCGCAAGAGACCTGTTTTTGATTGGAGCCTATACCGGGTTGCGAATCTCCGACTTTGCCAAGCTAACCAAAGACCACCTCTTTACGCAAAAAGGACAACCCTACTTCAAGGTAACGGCAAAGAAAACAGGCAATGAAGTGATTATTCCTGTAGCCAACATTGTACAACAAATCATCGAGCGCAATGATGGGTTGCCGGAAACCATGCCCGATCAATCATTGAATCGGTTGATAAAAGACGTGTGCGAGTTCGCTGGTATTGACGAAACGGTAAAAATGACCCGCACTGTTGGCGGTCAAAAGGTAAAGCAATCGCACCAAAAATATGAATTGGTGAAGTCACACACCGCCCGCAGATCATTTTGCACCAATGCTTACCTGGGCGATATGGATACGCTTTCTATTATGGCCATTTCCGGCCACACCACCGAAAGCAACTTTTTGAAGTACATCAAAGTAACCAAACAACAACAGGCAGAGCGTATTGCCAACCACCCTTACTTCAAAAGTCTAAGCCCTGAGAATTTTGAGGTGGATGGAAGTGTTAAATTGAAAGCGGTATAGAATGAATTGGATATATATTTCATTGGTTATTGTAGCGTACGTTGGTCTTAACTTCTATACAAGGTATAAGATCAATAAGGCATTTTATCTGAGCGAGAAAAGGCGGGAGCTTCATAAAAAGTTAATTTGGTTTCTCCCATTTTTAGGCGCATTGATGCTACGAAGTTTCTGGACTAGCAAGAAAAAGAAGCTGGAAGCCATGTATAAAGCAAAGAGAAAAGAAAAAGCATCGTTTTATGAAAGTGGCAAGGGAGCCTATCCTGTAAACTAACGGAATGGGTAAGATAAGTACATACACAATACAAGAGACCTTTCGAATAACCGAAATAGGGGTTGTTATGTTAGGCATATTAGGCACTAAAGATTCCATTGTACATACAGGAGACCACATTGAGTTTACCGCAAATGGATTGCAACGGAAAAGAAAGGTGTATGGGATTGATTTCAGTTCAGTTAACAGTGACGGCAAGCCTGTGGGGTTGTTAATCAAATGCGAAAACGAAGCCGAGATTGAGGAACTAAGGAACTGGGAGCCGAATGGTACTGAGGCTGTAATATGGAGGGAAGAAGTAACCATAAAACTTTGGGTAGACTTCAATGCCTCGGTAGAGTTGAGCGTGCGGCTGAACAGCGCAGGGACTTTAGAAGACCTAAAGAGGCAAAACGCGCAACTGAAAGAGGGACAAAAGCTACTATTATGGTGTGAAGACGAAGACAAAGACGGAAACCCTACTGATATTGTTGTTGAAGCAGTGGCGAAATACAATACGGAGACAAACACCTGGGAAGGTGTTTTTGATTGGAGGCAATTGACAAATAAAAGCAAATATGGGAATGTTTGACTTCCTTAAAAGGAACAAAAAACACCGAGAGTTCATGATCGGTGATATTGTGACCTATGATGGGGAATATGGTGTTGTTAGAGAGGTGCCTATTTTCAATGAAAAGGGAGTTATGATTTCTGGTGCTCTTTTGGTGCAATGGGATACCGAAAAGGAGGGCGATTATGAGAATTGTATTGGCAATTTGGAATATCACCTTAAAAAGGTTGAAAATTACCCTCTAAGGTATATTCAGCGAATCAGTATTATTAAGTTAATTGCAGACCTGGAAGAAGCAGAACAGTTAGCTTCAGAATTTAGAGGGGGCTACTCTGGAGACATTTTAAGTGCTGAGGAGTTTCATGCGAGGTTAAAGGAGGCAATCAAGTTACTCAAAACAGGCAACCACTCAGTTTTGGATGAGTTATGGTATTGGTTCGCCCCTACTTGCGCGTGGGATGATTTTATTGGGCAGGATGGCTTGGAGTTGGGAAATAGAATATTTGAGCAATTGAATTTTTTAAGAAAACAAGCAAAAAAGTAAACCATGAGTGCAGATCACATCCTTTTTTTTCGATACGAATTTGTTACCCCTGAAGAACGAGCAAAACACCATGACCCACATAAGCATGATCCAACCGATCACATAATATATCAAGAAAAGTGCAAAAACTGTGACAACATTTGCCATTCTGACAAAAGTGAAAATGAGTCCCTTTTTATTCACCAAATATACTCTGGTAGGGATGTTATTCGCATGAGGGAATTCCTAGCTTTCCATTTTGAAAACACCCCTGTTGATAAAGATGCTTTCTTGGATCAAGCCGAAGTTGTGATTCGGCGGGAGATTAACTATCGAGAAAGCCAAACAGCCAAACTAAGCCCATTATTAAAACCTGCGCTGAAATGGATTAAAAAGAAACGAAAAGAACTCAATCCCAAAGAAGATAACAAAAAAATAAAATGGAAGGGCAAGCCTGGGCAATTGGCGTATATCATGCAACAATTGCAATTAAACGGTTTCATTGAGGCTCCAACTTTAAGCTCAGGTGATGTTAATCACAAACAGTTTGCAGAACTACTTATTGCAACATTTAAAAATGCTGGTGCATTAACGACACTAAGAAAACACCTCAACCCTGATGATGAGCAGTCAATAAGTGAGGCTGCAAAATCAAAGTTCGAATTTCCCCACATCAAAGAACTTTAGAGGTTTTCGTAACTTTATAATTACAACTAACCGGTTACCTGTGGTTAGTTAATTCCTTTTTTCGCGCCCTTACTTTGTCATGTCGAATTAACCCAAAAAGACATGAACAAAACCGTAGTATCAACCGAGGCCGAATTACAGGCAATGATGCGCTCCTGCATCCGTGAGGAATTGCAGCACCTCATCGGCCAGTTAACACCACCACCCGACAATCCCGAGTACCTAACCCGTAAAGAAGTCTCAAAGCTACTTAGTGTATCGTTGGTGACGCTCAACTCATGGGAGAAGAAAAAGGTGCTTGTGCCGCATCGTATTGGCACAAGAGTACTGTACCTAGCATCAGAAGTAGAACAAACCCTAAAGCAATCGTAACATGAGAACAGAACACAAAAAGAATGCTCCTTTGGTGGGGCAATTCAATACATTAGGACAAAGCGATACAAACAAATCCGGCAAACGGACTGTAACCGTTGGTGGTAAAGGCGCGGCAATAGATGAGGTTAATGTGTTGGAAGGAAGATCAAAGCGCAAGATCATCACCAATGCGATCATCCTTCATCTCATCGACCACGCCAAATCGAAAGGGCATGATAAGATGGTACAGTGTTATTGGAACACCTACCATTGCCTTAACAAAGTGTACACAGCCGATAACAAACTATATGGTAAATATTGTAAGAATCGTTTCTGCACATTATGCACGAGCATACGGAAAGCCGAACTAATCAACAAGTACATTTCTACTATCCAGCAGTGGGAAGACCCACATTTTCTAACCCTTACCATTAGAAGCAAGAAAGCCCGCAGCCTGGACAAATGGATGAGTGGAATGGTTCGAGCCTTCGACCTCATCAACAATCGATGTAAAGCACGCCACCGAAGAGGCAAAGGAATAAAGATCATGGGCATTAAATCCCTCGAGTGCAACTTCAACCCAAAGAAGCAATGGTACAACCCCCACTACCACATGATTGTTCCCAATCGCGCTGTTGGTGAACTGCTACGCGACGAATGGCTCAGGCAATGGAAAGGTTGTGCCGGATGGAAAGGGCAAGACCTTCGACGTGTTGATGACCTGGAATCAAGTTTGGTTGAGATCATGAAGTACAGCACCAAGATATTCACCGAAATTGATGTGCGCGAAGAACGTAGGCAAAAAGGTGACTACAAAGTTTATATAGCTGCCATGCACAATATTTTCAAGGCCATGAAACCGCATCAAACATTTGGAAGCTTTGGCTTCAAACTACCCACGGAAGTAACTACGCGAGAGGCCATTGTTAATGTCCTAGAAGACTATAAAACATGGGTGTTCGATCCAAAAGAATCTGTGTACATCAACACTGAAACCGATGAGGTATTGTTTGATTACCAGTTGCCTGAGAAGATTCGTAGAATTTTAGAGAGTAGGGTTGATTTGGGGTTGGAATAGGGAAAGTACGGTAAAAATGGTATTTTAGGTTTGGAGAATAAATGTTAACGACCTGACTAAATGGATGAAATAAAGCTTAACCACATTTACAGCTTTGCTGATCTGATAGAGCGACATATTTATGGCCATTCTGGGTTTTGGAATTACTCTGAACCAACCTTTGTTGATCGATCATTAAAGTTTCGAAAAGAAACGTTGTTACATCACTTTATTGAAACAACAATATGGAATTATTATAACCGCGAGTTTAGAAAACACTTGGATGTTTATGTTGATAACGAAGACTTTATCGAATTTCTAAACAAGCTGTTTACTCACTATATTATACCGACAAAGGAGTTTTCAATTAGTGAAAATGAAACAGCCCTGGAGGAAAAGTTTTTAGCTTGGTGGAATGAGGGGGAGTTTCGGTTGCTATTCAACAAAATTGCAGATGATGTTTTTTACATTCTCTTTGGAAACCGTCGATTATTATTGCAATTCAATCTTCTTGTCGCAGAAACAGTAGTAGACAACACTTATCCCTTAGGGAGTTTAACTGCAAATGATAAAATCAAAAGGAAAAACATTCCTCAGTGGGTCAAAAAAGCTGTCTTTTTAAGAGACAAAGGAAGGTGTACTAAATGTACCAAAGACTTAACTGGCCTGATTGCAATTGATGCCAAACAACATTACGACCATATGGTTCCCTTGAATCAGCATGGAGTTAATGATCCTAGCAACATTCAATTACTTTGCGAATCCTGTAATTTAAAAAAGTCTGGAACTATCATTGAAACCTCTAACTTATATTCACGATGGTGGAAATAAGTGGTAAAAATATACTACCATGAGCCTCTTTAAGAAAACGATAATAAATGATGACATGAGAAACACCTGTTTCTTTTGTTCTGAACCTATAACTGAAAAAAAAACTCAAGAGCATATTATTCCAAATAGTCTGTTGGGCAAGTTAGGCATCAAAGAAGAAAGTTTAACTGGAAAAGGTGAGTTCCAATACAGTCGTATAAAAGTGCCTGCTCATAGTGATTGTAATAGTGGTTTTGGTAGTGTTTATGAAAATAAAATCCTCCAATTACTCGATAACCCAGAACAATTATTTAACGCTCTTAAAAGTGAGGAATCAAGCATCTCGATTCTTTATGCCCCTGATGAATCTGTGACTTTACTTATATCAACTTGGTTATCTAAGATTTATTACGGCCTATTTTACAACGATTATCTAAAAATTGATGATAAGGAACACAAGAGAGACGCTAGAGAAATAATTGATTCAGATAACTTTAAAATGATCCGAAATTCCTATAAAGATGGTGTTGGGTTTTGTCTACCGTCAAGTCTTTATGTGTTTCAATCTGGTAAGGATTTCTTTGACTTAAGAACCTTTATGTACCCACAAACCATAATGATAAAGGTTAAAACCCTAGTGTTCATTTTGCTAATTGGAGATGGGTTTCTGACAAAAAACTACCTTACGGATAAGCTATTGTCAAGCTTCAGAGAAAGGTTATTGTTGGAAGAAAAAACTAATGATCGGTTTCCCCTTCACCTTTATGCATTATCAGAAATTATGGCTTTGAGAATGTGTATTCCAAAAACGCCATCATTTATATACTCAGACAAACAGATTGTGAATATGAGCCTGACAAGTGGGGTCGATAACCCACAAGAATATTATCAAGTGGATGAAGAACAAATTGCAGACACTCGGAATAAAATACTTTTAGATTTAAACGTTAAGCTGGAATAGCTGTGCTCTACAAAGGTATCCCCCCTCCATTGTGCGGCATATGCGGAAGAAAACTTCAGTTTCAAGAGCTAAAGAAACATAATGATTCTTAAGGTTCCACTCCTATAAGGATCAACGGCACTGGGGGGTTTCCTCTACCGTGTCTCAAAATATGAGTTAATACCCTTTCATAATATCCTGGGCCGGATGACATTTCGCTTTGCAGCTTTTTTGTTGGAACTATTTCAATACCTAAATCAATGTCATTTCCCACAAAAAAACCTAAGTGCTTCACAAATAGGTCAAACTCAATAAAACTATACTTTGCCAATTGTACTTCAATTACAATTCTGTTTTTTACAAAATCCGTTTGATGATATGAACTTATACATTCATGCCCCCCATCTAACAGGATTTGTTTTTGCGCCTCTGGTTTCAAAGAAACAATATCTCGAGTTACATTTTCATCAGATGTAACGTAGTAGGTATACCTTTTTTCTTCCCACTTTTTCTTTTCAAATTCTGCCTTCATCACAGAGTTGAGGTCTTTGGGCGAGTACAACAATTTGCCCTTCATCGTTTTCTCCTTGCTCACCTTGGTTTTGCACTTCGAAGCATCAATACCTGCAATTACCGAAGTTATTTCTTTCCAAAGTTTAGGATGATGATAATGAACCCACTCTAAGCCGTTCAGATGAGAGTATATCGCTCCTATTTTCATTTTTAGAAATTATATTTGAGTTAAGGTATGAAAGCAGTAAAAACCCAATACAAATAGCATCTGAAAACTCTTCCACCTTTTTCCTATTATCCAAACCCATTTTTTCTATCACAAGTCTCCTTGTATCTTTACCAAAGAGTTTCGCTTTCGCCAAACCCTTCACAACCTGTCCTACTTCGTCAATAAACTCAAATGGATGATGCTCATTCTTTTCATGTATCCACTCTAGTTGAAAATTTAAGCTATTTATCTTTTCTAGAGAATTACACGCCCCAATAAACAACTCTTTGCTGGATGGAATCACATACTCAAAAAACTCCTCAAACAAATCATTGTTTAATTCTATTCTCTTGATGCTTTTTGAATTGCCATAAAAAAACTTAAATCTCCAAATTGGCTCATCATCCAACCCAAATGAATTTGAAAGCTCGAATCTCACACCACTTCCAAAGCGCAAATTTGGAATGGCAAACATGAACTTTCGTTTTTTTGGAAACTTTCTTCCCGAAGTTTCCATTTTTACTTTTTTAAGTGGCTGTTCTGGAATAGGATGCTTATAGGTACATTGTTTTATTCCTTGAACCTTATCTGGAGATACTTCCAGCATACTCTGAAACAAATAATACGTTAGAATTGGAGGAACAGCATTACCAATCATCTTAAACTTAGAGTTCATAGAGTTCCCATAAAACTGATAGGTAATTGGAAACCCCTGTAACAGCCCCCGTTCTCTAACATTCAATCTTCTATATCCAGTTTTAGATTCAACTATTATGCTTTCTCTAGATACACGTGTACAAGTTGCAGTAACTGTTCGCGCTGGTCGATCCATTTGATCCGGGAAGCTCATCTTATTATACACTGGGTGATACTCCTTGGCATCTCTGTTTATCCGAAGCTCTTCTTTTGTAAGGTCTGGTTCATTCTCGTTGTCTGTCACATCTGCGGAACTCAATTTATAACCGTAAAGAGGATCAACAACTACATCTTTTTGCAAAGACTTATAAATTGTGTCAAGGTTTGTTGTAGGTATCTTTGTTTTGTACTCCTGAAACAATGTTTCTGGAAAATTGCCCGCAACCATCCGCTTCCTCTTTTGAGGAACGCCATAATCTGAAGAATCAACTATTAATATGGTTTTTACTAATTCTCTAAATCTAAAAAGTTCTCCTCCTATACCCAACTCAGCTCTTAGAATATTAGCTACCCTGGGAACATTTTCCATCGCCCAATATTTGGGATTCAGATATTCTACAGCCTCCAGAAACTTGTACACATCAATCAATCCATCTGAAATATCTCCAGCTCCACCCCTGTTTGCATAGGAAAATTGTGTGCAAGGAGGACTTCCCACAACAATATCAATATCGTCCTTAAAGTTTAGGTCAACTTTTGGGTTCATTTGCCGTATATCAAATTCTGAGTGATCTGTTCCAAAGTTATTGTTGTGGGTTGTATTTGCTTCTTTCCACCACTCAAATGACTTCACATTTTCGATCCCGGCCAACTTCATACCAAGTGTCCATCCGCCAATGCCGCTATATAAATCGATTGCTTTCAATATCTATTTCTATGATTGCTTACTAGAAGTTAAACAATTGACTAGGTTTTACTCCCAAACCTTTCGCCACAGCAAACACATTGCTTAATCCTGTGTTTATCTGTCCATTTTCGATTTTTACTAACTGGCTATGAGCAATGCCAGCAGCATGAGCCAGGTCTTCCTGTGTCATCTTTTTTTCCAAGCGTAGTTGGCGTACACGTTTACCGAAAGCAATTAATGCTTCTTCGTTTCTGTTATAGCTCACAGAAACAAAATTCTAATGAATATGTTAAATTTGTTATAGCAAATTTGCTATATTTGAGAAAAGTTATGAAGATGGTTAACCCTGAAGACCTAAAGCTCATTGCTAACTACATCAACACCACCTACAATGGTAAGCCTGGTAATCTTGCCAGCAACTTAGACAACATCATTTACCTTCTTCACTTTGTTGATGAGGATATTGAACGGAAGGAAGTTCAAAATTTAGTAGATACTTTAAAGAGCCTTTCCAATTGCTTGCAAGGCAAAAGTGCCCCTCCTTATTAGCAAACCAAAGTGATGTTTGCGCCAATGTTTACACCGGAAGGAAACAAAAAAGCCCTAACAATTTGATTGCTAAGGCTTTCTCGTTTCTGTTTCGAGGTCTCGAGCGGATTCGAACCGCTGTAGATGGTTTTGCAGACCACTGCCTAGCCACTCGGCCACGAGACCCTCTTTTTACAAGGACGACAAATTTAACAAATTGCCGCTACATTGCAATATAAATCTTTTTTGTTGTTGCCCTGCTCCTTCAGCTGCTTTTAGCCGCCCAACGCCAACTCAAAATACTTCGTGCCCTCAATAGGGTTAAACCGGTAAGGAGCTATTTCGTAAAACCCTGCACTCTTATACAGCGCTATGGCCGGTGCCATGGTGGGCAACGTATCCAACCGCATGGTTGCATACCCCAATGCCCTACCCACTTCAATGGCCTTGGTCATCATTTGCTTGCCCCAGCCTTTGCCCTGCGCTTCGGGTTTTACATACATGCGCTTTAGCTCGCAAATGCTGCCCTCAAAAGGCCGCACCGCAAAGCAACCCAACGGTTGGTGCTGCTCGTAAGCCAAAAAAATGGCGCCTTTGGGCGGGGCATAATGGGTGTTTATATGGGCCAACTCTGCTTCAAACCCCTGGAAATCAAGATTAATTCCAATAGCATTGGCATAGGCCCGAAACAAATTCGCTGCCACGCGGTACTCTTCTTCCGTTGTAACTTCTTTTAAATGCATGTGTTACTGATGTAGTTGGCCAGGCAGGAAATGGCACCTTAAAATTAATCATTATTTGCATACTCCTCCAAACAAGTGGGGCACAAACAATCGTTATACGTTTCGCGTAAATGTTGTAACTGCTTGGGTGCAACGGTCAACTCCTCACACCAGCAACCGGGTGTGGGGTTAGCACAGCCAAACTCCTGTCCGCACTTTGCACATTGTTTGGTAGCCATTACCCTACCAAAACTACGGCCACATTAGCTACATTGCCATTAATGGGCGGGTTAATCTTGGTTACCTTCACCTCGGCATGCTCCAGCGTGCTAAAAGTGGCCTTTAAGCGGTTTAATATGCGCTGGCCCACATGCTCTATCAACTTAGCGCGTATGGCCATCTCCTCTTCTACAATGGCGTTTACAGCAACGTAATCAATGGTTTTGGTAAGATCGTCGGTTGCGGCAGCCTCGGTAAAATCGGTGTGCAGCACCACATCTACCACATAGTGGCCACCAATAATGGCTTCTTCTTCCATACACCCGTGGTGAGCATACACCTTTATGCCGTTTACTTCAATAATGTGCATTACGCCAATTTTGCCATGCCGGCATCTATTCGTTGCAATGTTTCTTCTTTGCCCAACAATGCCGCTATTTCAAACATGCTGGGGCCCATGCCCTGGCCGGTTACCAACACCCTAAAGTTGGGCAGCACCGCACCAAAACCCAATTCTTTTGCCTCCAAAAAAGCTTTAAACTCGGTTTCTACATTGGCCGCCGTAAAATCGGCAATGCCTTCCAACACCGCACGCAATTCGCCCATAATGGCTGGGGTGTTTTCTTTCCACTTCTTGCGCACCGTTTTTTCATCGTACGCTGTAGGCGCACTAAAAAAGTATTGGCCTTCCAACAACTCCATCGGAAACGAAGCCCGCTCCTTCATCAGCTCACACACCTTGGCTAAAAACGCATCGCTTACGTCAACACCCATAGCCACCGCCTCGGGCTTAATTAATGCCGCCAACGCCTCGTTGCTGGTTTCGCGCAAATACTGTTGGTTGTACCATTTGGCTTTATCGGGGTCGAACTTAGCACCCGATTTGCCCACCCGTTCCAACGAAAAAGCAGCCACCAACTCATCGAGCTTAAACACCTCTTGCGGGGTGCCGGGGTTCCACCCCAAAAAGGCCAATAGGTTGGTAAACGCCTCCGGAAAATAACCCGTTTCGCGGTAGCCCGGGTACACCTCATCAGTGCCGGGCACCTTCCAGTTAAGCGGAAACACAGGAAAGCCCAACCGATCGCCATCGCGCTTGCTAAGCTTGCCATTGCCATCGGGCTTTAAAATTAGTGGCAAATGCGCAAACTGGGGCATGGTATCCTCCCAGCCCAAATATTTGTATAGCAATACGTGTAGCGGTGCCGAGGGCAACCACTCTTCGCCACGAATTACATGCGTAATTTCCATTAAATGATCGTCTACCACATTGGCCAGGTGGTAAGTAGGCATGCCATCCGATTTAAAAATAACCTTATCGTCCAACTGGTTAGAGTTTACCACTACCCAGCCCCTTACAATATCTTGCACGCGCACCTCTTCGTTGCGCGGCATTTTAATGCGTATGGCATAAGGCTCGCCCGCATCCAACCGTCGCTTTACCTCATCTTCCGAAAGCGAAATAGAGTTTTTCATGCTGTTGCGCGTAATGTGGTTGTACTGCCACGAAGCAATTTTAGCTGCCTTGGCACGCTCGCGCGCCTCATCCAGCTCTTCCGAAGTATCAAACGCATAATACGCATGGCCGGCAGCCACCAACTGGTCGGCATACTGCCGGTACATCGGCTTGCGCTCCGATTGGCGGTAAGGGCCATAATCGCCCCCAAAGCCGGCACCCTCATCGGGGGTAATGCCACTCCACTTTAACGATTCGGCAATGTATTCTTCCGCACCCGGCACATAGCGGGTTTGGTCGGTATCTTCAATTCTCAATATAAAATCGCCACCATGTTTTTTGGCAAACAGGTAGTTATACAATGCAGTGCGCACCCCACCAACGTGCAATGGCCCCGTGGGGCTGGGTGCAAATCGTACTCTTACTTTCTTAGCAGACATATGCTCAAAATTTGGGGGCAAAGATAATCGAATCTATTTATACCTTTGGCGCATGTTGATGCTTTCCCCAAAAAATTGGCAGGATTATGCCCTTATTGATATGGGCAATGGGCAAAAGCTAGAGCGTTTTGGGCCCTACACCCTCATAAGGCCCGAGCCACAAGCCATGGCAAAACCACACCTTGCTACCAGCGCCTGGCGCGAAATGGCCCACGCACAATTCATCGCGCAAAGCACCACCAAAGGGCATTGGAAACAGCTGCAACCCATGCCCAACAAATGGAACATCAACTACCCAACAAAAACCTTAAACCTTACTTTTGAGTTGGGTCTAACCGCCTTTAAGCACGTAGGCCTTTTTCCTGAGCAAGCCGCCAACTGGGATTTTATTTACCGGTGCGTAAGCAACATGAAAGCCGAACAGCCCAGGGTGCTCAACCTCTTTGCCTATACTGGTGGTGCCTCGCTGGCCGCCAAAAGTGCCGGTGCCGATGTAGTGCATGTAGACTCTATTAAACAAGTGGTTACGTGGTCGCGCAAAAACATGGAACTCTCCAACCTCAACAACATTCGTTGGGTGGTAGAAGACGCCTTAAAATTTGTGCAGCGCGAAGTAAAACGGGGGCGTAAATACAACGGCATTATTCTCGATCCGCCCGCTTATGGCCATGGCCCCAAAGGCGAAAAGTGGAAACTCGAAGATAAAATTGAACCCATGATGCGCCACGTGGTGCAGCTGCTCGATAAGGAGCACTTCCTTATTCTTAACACCTACTCTCCCAGCTTTACCGCCAACAATGCCCGCGAGCTAATGCACAGCATACACCAGCCAAAGCAGCTCGAAATAGGGCACTTGTGCCTACAATCGGAGCAACAGCAACAACTGCCCATGAGCCTGCTGATGCGCTGCCGCACCACCGCAGGCTAGCCCCCATTTTTAATGGCTACCCCCTCTTTGAACCAAATGCCCCCCAGTGTGTACAGCAAATAGACGTACCTTGGCAAACAGGATTTTAAGCACCCCCTTTGGCGATAGCATTCCAACCTCCAAAGCGATGAAGGAAAAACGGGTTTGTGAAAATGCCTTCTTTTTCAGAACTTTAATCCTGCTTTTTGCGTAAATACTATTCCTGTAGCCAACCGCGTTAGTTGAATTACAACACTTAGTTTTAGCAGATGGAAAAAAACAGCTACGATATTTTAATCGAGAAACTCGATGCCTTCATACGTAAGTACTATAAAAATCAGTTGATTAAAGGCGTGCTGTACAGCATATCTTCGTTGCTAATTTTTTACCTCATTGTAATTACCCTCGAATACTACAACCACTTTGAAAGTGCCGTGCGTACCGTATTGTTTTATTCGTTTGTATTGGTTACCGCCTCCATTTTAGGCAAGCTGGTGGTAATTCCATTCTTAAAATTACGTCGGTTAGGAAAAATAATTTCGCACGAGCAAGCCGCACAAATCATAGGCCAACATTTTGAAGGCGTGCAAGATAAGCTCCTCAATACCCTGCAACTGAAAAAACAGGCCCAGGGTGCCGGGCAAATGGAACTTATTGAAGCCAGCATACGCCAAAAAGCAGCCGAGTTAAAGCCGGTTCCTTTCGGATCGGCCATTGATTTGGGACAAAACAAAAAATACCTTAAGTATGCCCTGCCCCCCATTGCTGTAATGCTATTACTGCTTTTTGTAAAGGCCGATATTATTACCGATGGCACCAACCGCATTGTAAACCATGCCGATTATTTTGAAATAGAAGCCCCTTTTTCGTTTGTAGTACAAAACGATGCGTTGGAAGTGGTAGAACAAGAAGACTACGAGCTGCAAATAAAACTAGAAGGCGATGCCTTTCCTGAAAATGCCTACATAGAAATTAATGGCAACCAGTTTAAGCTCAACAAAGAAAACAACGTTACCTTTAGCTACCTGTTTAAAAACGTGCAGGAAAGCACCGAATTTAACTTATATGCCGAAGGGTTTTACTCGAAAAATTACGAGCTAAAAACCCTGCCCAACCCTATTTTACTCAATTTTGAAGTAGCACTCGATTACCCCGCCTACATTGGCAAAGCCGACGAGCGCATTAAAAATTCGGGCGACCTGGTAATACCCGCAGGCACCAGGGTACAATGGGCCTTAAACACCAAGCACACCAATGTGTTGCGCATGTCGTTTAGCGACTCTACCTATACGCTCGATCCGCGCACCCCCGATTATTACCAATTCAGCAAACGCTTTGTAAAAAGCCGCTCATACTCCATCGCTGCAGTAAACGAATACCTTACCGGCCGCGACTCCATTTTGTATCACGTAAACGTTATTCCCGACCTCTACCCCTCTATTGATGTAGAGGAAAAGCAAGACTCTAACTCTACCAAGCGCCTCTACTTTAAAGGCGATGTAAAAGACGATTACGGCTTTAAACGACTGGTATTTCATTACCGCAAGCTGCAAGAAGGCAACAGCGGCCCTGGCAACGAACTAAAATCGGTAAACATTCCTATTAACCTTAGCGTTAACCAGGATCAGTTTTTCCATTTTTGGGACTTAAACGAGTTGGAAATTGCCGCAGGCGACCAGGTAGAATACTATTTTGAAATTTGGGACAACGATGGCGTAACCGGCAGCAAATCGGCACGCACCCCTACCAAACTATTTAAAGCACCTACCCTGCAAGAACTCTCGGAAAAAACCGACGAGAAAAGCCAGGAAATTAAAGACGATCTTACCGAAAGCATTAAAGAAGCCAAGCAATTGCGCGAAGAGCTGGATGCCATGCAAAAAGAAATGCTCGACAAAAAAACCATGAGCTGGCAAGAAAAAAACAAGATCCAAAACTTGCTAGACCGCCAAAAAGAGCTGCAAAAAAAGGTGGAAAACATCCAGGAAAAGAACAAAGAAAAGAACATGGAGCAGCAGGAATATCGGCAAATGGATGAGTCGATTATGGAAAAGCAAGAGCAACTGGAAAAGCTGTTTGAAGAAGTGATGACCGAAGAGATGAAGAAGATGATGGAGGAAATGGAAAAGCTACTGCAGCAGCTTGATAAAAACCAGGTGCAAGAAGAGTTGGAAGACATGGAGCTGGGCACCAAAGACCTGGAAAAAGAGTTGGATCGAATGCTTGAAATATACAAGCAGTTGGAGTTTGAGCAAAAATTAGAAGAAACCAAAAACAAACTCGAAGAGCTGGCCGAAGAGCAAGAAGAACTCTCGGAAGATACCAAAGAGAAAAGCGAAGACAACGAACAACTTTCGGAAGAGCAAGAAGAGCTAAACGAAAAGTTTGAAGACATAAAAAAAGACCTGGACGACCTCAAAGAAAAGAACGAAGAGTTAGAGCAGCCCAACAACATGGAAGATACCGAGCCGCAAGAGCAAGAAATCCAGGAAGACATGGAAAAGAGTAGCGAACAGCTCGAAAAAAACAAAAACAAAAAAGCCTCCGAATCGCAAAAAGGCGCCTCGGAAAAAATGCAAAAAATGGCCGAGCAAATGGATGCCATGATGCAGGGCATGCAAGCGCAAAACCAACAAGAAGACATGGATGCCTTACGCGCCTTGTTGGAAAACTTAATTCAAATGTCGTTTGACCAGGAAGAGCTGATGGACAACCTGAAGAAGGTAAACGCCAAAGATCCTAAATACGTAGCGCTGGCACAGGAGCAACGTAAACTAAAAGACAATGCCAGGGTAATAGAAGACTCGTTATTTGCCCTTAGCAAGCGTGTAATGCAGCTAGAATCGATTATTAATCGAGAAATAAGCTCCATTAACCAAAACATGGCCAAAGCCATTGATGAAATGGGCGAACGACGATCGGCCACCGCTGCAAGCCGCCAGCAATTGGTAATGACCTCTACCAACAACCTGGCATTGCTGCTCGATGAGGCTTTGCAACAAATGCAAAAGCAAATGGCCAGCTCCATGCCTGGCACCGGCCAGTGCGAAAAACCTGGTGGCAGTGGGCAGGGCAAACCTTCGCCCGCCAGCATGAAACAAATGCAACAACAGCTGGCCCAGCAACTCGAGCAGCTTAAAAAAGAACTGGAAAAAGGGCCCAACCCCGGTGGTAAAAAACCCGGAGATCAAAAAGGAGAAGGCATGGCTCCAGGTGGAAAAGGAGAAGGCGGAAAAATGCCCGGAATGAGTAAAAAGCTGGCTAAATTAGCCGCTCAGCAAGAAGCCATTCGAAAAATGCTCGACCAGTATGGACAAGAGCTTAACAAAGATGGAAGCGGTGCCGGTAATGAGCTGAACGACATCAAGAAAAAGATGGAGGAAACCGAAAAAGACCTGGTAAACAAAAACATTACCCGGGAAACCATTACCCGCCAGCAAGACATTTTAACCCGCTTGCTGGAAGCCGAAAAAGCAGAAAGAGAGCGCGAGTACGACAACAAGCGCGAGTCGAAAGAAGGAAAAAATGATCAATTTAGTAACCCTAGTGAATATTTTGAGTATAAAAGACAGAAAGAAAAGGAAGTAGAGCTGCTGAAGACGGTTCCACCTTCGCTTAAAACCTACTATAAAAACAAAGTAAACCAGTATTTTAATACTATTGAGGAATAAGACATGCTAACAATGGAAGAGCCTACAGTCCCCACCACACAGAAAATAGACTTCCCCTCAAGGACAGAAAACCTCACCCTCATCGAAAAGATGGTAGATGAGGTGTGTGAAGAGCATAAAATTAACGAAGACTACTACGGAAACATACTAATTGCCCTAACCGAAGCTGTAAACAATGCCATTCAGCACGGCAACAAAAAAGACAGCAATAAGATGATCTCCGTGGCCTATCAGTCGAACGCTAAAAAGTTGGTCTTTACGGTAAAAGATGAAGGAGAAGGTTTTGATTACGATAACCTGCCCGACCCTACCGAGCCTGCCAATTTAGAGAAAACCAATGGCCGTGGCGTGTTTTTGATGCGCAACCTGGCCGATGAGGTAAGCTTTTACGACGAAGGCAGTAAGGTAGAACTCAACTTTAACATTTCTGCCAACTAAGGCACTGCTTAACCGCACTTATATTTTCTTGTCTCACTCATTGATTGCTCTATGAGCTCAACCCCTGTTTTCTTCCATTGCGAAGACATTGAATTCTCGTTGCAGCAGCAAGCAGCCCTACAAAATTGGGTGGCCAAAGTAGTGGCTACTGAAGCGCAATTGCTGGGCGAAGTAAACTTCATTTTTTGTTCCGATAGCTACTTGCTCAACATCAACCAGCAATACTTGCAACACGATACCTATACCGACATTATTACCTTCGATTATGGCGAGGATAACACCATTGCTGGCGATATCTTTATAAGCGTAGAACGAGTGCATGAAAACGCCACGAAATACGCTGCCACCCCTTCTGATGAATTGCATCGTGTAATGGTACACGGTGTATTGCACTTACTCGGCTACAAAGACAAAGCCCCTTCCGACAAGGCCGAGATGACTGATAAAGAGGATTTTTACTTATCTTTGCGTGCCTTTTAACGAGGGCTTTTTAACCCTTTGGTATGCTAAAAGAGTACGACATTATTGTGGTTGGCGGAGGCCATGCCGGATGTGAAGCAGCAGCGGCAGCAGCCAACCTTGGATCTAGCGTTTTGTTGGTTACCATGAACATGGGCACCATTGCTCAAATGTCGTGCAACCCCGCCATGGGAGGAATAGCTAAAGGCCAGATAATCAGAGAGATAGATGCAATGGGCGGCTATTCCGGCATTGTTACCGACAAGTCGGCCATACAGTTTAGAATGCTAAACAGAAGCAAGGGGCCAGCCATGTGGAGCCCGCGTACCCAAAACGATCGTTTACGCTTTGCCGAAGAGTGGCGCTTAATGTTGGAGCGCACCCCCAATGTAGACTTTTGGCAAGACATGGTAAACGGATTAATTGTAGAAAACGGAAAAGCTTGTGGCGTTACCACCACCATGGGCATGGAAATAAGAAGCAAAACTGTAATTCTTACCAACGGCACTTTTTTAAGTGGCATTATTCACCTGGGCGAAAAGCAGTTTGGTGGAGGCAGGGCCGGAGAAAATGCCTCGTATGGCATTACCGAGCAGCTGGCCGATTTAGGGTTTGAAAGTGGCCGAATGAAAACAGGCACCCCTCCCAGGGTAGATGGCCGCTCGTTGGATTATACCAAAATGGAAGAGCAAGCTGGCGATGAAAACCCTGCCAAATTTTCTTATGCCAACAGCACTACCCCACTGCAATTGCAGCGCAGTTGTTACATTACTTACACCAACTCGCATGTACACGAAGTATTGAGAACGGGCTTTGAACAATCGCCCATGTTTACCGGAAGAATAAAAGGCGTAGGCCCGCGTTATTGCCCTTCTATTGAAGATAAAATTGACCGGTTTGCCGATCGCGACCGGCACCAAATATTTGTAGAGCCCGAAGGGTGGAACACCGTAGAAATTTATGTGAATGGTTTTTCTACTTCCCTGCCTGAAGATGTGCAGGTAAAAGCCATGCAATTAATTCCGGGCTTTGAAAATGCCAAAATGTTTCGCCCTGGTTATGCCATTGAGTACGATTACTTCCCTCCTACCCAATTAAAGCTTACCCTCGAGACCAAGCAGGTTAACAACTTGTATTTTGCCGGCCAAATTAATGGCACTACGGGTTATGAGGAAGCTGCTTGCCAGGGGTTAATGGCTGGCATCAATGCCCACCTTAAACTGCAAGAAAAAGACCCTTTTATTTTAAAGCGCTCTGAAGCTTACATTGGCGTGTTGATTGATGATTTAATTACCAAGGGCACCGAAGAACCTTACCGCATGTTTACCTCGCGAGCCGAGTATCGTATTTTGCTGCGGCAGGACAATGCCGATATACGCCTTACGCCAAAACTACATCAATTAGGGCTGGCGGATGATGAGCGCATGCAAAAGGTAGAGGCTAAAATAAAGAACACACAAAACACCATTGGCTTTTTTAAAAAGCAAAGCATTGAGCCTGGCGCCATCAATCCAACACTGGAAGAAATTGGCACGCCACCGCTCAAGCAAAAAGTAAAACTCTTTAATGTTATTGCGCGCCCACAGGTGTCGTTGCAAGACATCGAAGCCGTATCGCCCGAAGTGCAATCGCTGTTCGAATCGTTTGGAGAATTGTCGGCAGAAGTAAAAGAGCAGGTAGAAATTCAGATGAAGTACGAGGGCTACATTGAGAAGCAACAAGAAATGGCCGAGAAGTTATCGCGGTTGGAAGACATTGCCTTGCACGATGACTTCGACTATGCCAGGCTCACTTCTTTATCGGCCGAAGCACGAGAAAAGTTGGCAGAAATAAAACCCACCACCATTGGGCAGGCCTCTCGAATTAGCGGTGTTTCGCCTGCTGATATTTCGGTGCTTATGGTATATTTGGGGCGTTAGTGTTCCACGTGGAACATGAACCAAAAACGTGTAATTTAACATCGCATATTTAAACAACAATGGTTGCATCAACCAACACTCAAGAAACAGAAAAAACGGAAACGTTCCACGTGGAACATTCCGATTTACTCACCCTTAATCAGTGCCCCGTTTGCAGGCACGATTCGTTTCATCACTTCATTACTTGTAAAGATTATACCGTAAGCCAGGAAGACTTTAACATTGTTCAATGCGATGAATGCGGGTTTAAATTTACCAACCCCCGCCCTGCCGATGAGCGCATTGGCGAATACTATAAATCGGAAGATTATGTGTCGCACTCCGACACCAACAAGGGCATCATTAACAAACTTTACCACACCGTTCGCAAACGCGCCATCAAACAAAAATTTGCCCTCGTAAAAGAAGGGGCAACAGCCAACACATTGCTCGATGTTGGATGTGGCACCGGTGCCTTTTTAGATTACTGCCAACAACAAGGCTGGGATGTGTTGGGCCTCGAGCCCGATGCGGATGCCCGACAAGTGGCCAAAGAAAAACATGGCCTGGAAGCATTGCCCATCGATGCCCTTGCCACCATCCCCGACAACAGTCGTGATGTAATTACCCTATGGCATGTGTTGGAACACATCACCACCCTCGATGCATCCATCGAACATTTTTTGCGCATCTTAAAACCCGGTGGCAAATTAATTGTGGCCGTTCCCAATTGCTCGTCGAAAGATGCTGCCATCTACCAACAATATTGGGCGGCCTACGATGTGCCCATCCACCTTTACCATTTCACTCCGCGCGACATCAACTTGCTGTTCAATCGGTTCAACATGACTGTTGAAAAAACACTGCCCATGAAATTCGACGCCTACTACGTTTGCATGCTGAGCGAAAAATATAAAGGTGGAAATATGTTGAAAGGATTTTGGAACGGATGGCGATCGAACCTCGCTGCAAGCAACACCACCCACACCTGGTCCAGTCAGATTTATGTGCTGAAGGCTAAAAAGTGATTTTTAGCCCTTTTTAAAGCCCCTGCCGCACAAATGGGTTTCTGTGATATCGTACCCCTAAAAATTAGAGATCGTTGCTTAGAACGCAAATAAAGGGCGTGCTTTTTGTGGCAACGTAAACAACTGATTAGCAGCTTATTAAGGCGAAAAAGGTGCTTATTTGCCCCAATCGTGCTTTTTTAGTCCACCACCGGTCGTTCTTCCTTCAACACTTCACTCGAAAAAAGTTCACGACTGCCCTTTACCCGAAACAAAATTTCTTTGTGCTTTCCTTCCACCGGAATTTTTTCCCACTTCAAATAATTTGTTCCATGAAACGGTTCAAGATTCAATGGTGTTTTTAATGGATAATGTATTTCGCCATTTTCCCCCACGCCAACAATGGTTACTTTGTTGCAATGGTAATTGGCCACCGATAAAATGTAACGCTCGCCACTCAGCGATTCGCTATACGCCTTTACCGAGGCATGTGCCAATGGCTTTACATCTTCGCATATAGAAAAATCGCTCCTGGCCGAAAACTGGCCAAAGATACCTGCCTCCAGCTGCTCATCAATCATCACCAACTTCTCGCGCGCGTTTTTTGCCGACCAGTACATGTACTTGCGGTCGTAAGTATAATGCGGGTACTCTTGTTGTAGCAATGCCTCTCTTTCTGCAATTGCTGGTTCCAGTTCAGCATACAGCTCATCAAAATAAGCATCGGTAGCATGTCGTTTCAAGGCCTCTACATATAACTTTACATAAGCCGTATCGCGCAACAAGCCCCGCGTAAAATAAGCATAGCCGGTTACCTCGCGGTGGGCACCATCTTCGTTTAACCCAAACACACTTCCCGAAAGGGGCATCATAATTTTGGTGCCATACCCATCAAACACCACCGGCTCCAACACCTTTGTTTCGGGGTTGTAATACAACCTCCAGTTGTGCCAGATGTTGCTGTGGTAAGCCTTAAAAATAGTAGCAATGGCATGAAACTTCGCCATCTTATCGAGGTCGAACACCTGCGCCAAATCCATCTCTCCTTGCTGGTAGCGCATCAGTAACCTACGCGCCTGCACAAACTGCTGGTGCAACACACTGTCTTTATAAGTGCTTTTGCGTTTAAACGGCTCTATTTCTGCCGCCTCGTAAAAATGGAAATCGTCTTTTCGCTCGTTGTAATGCTGAATGGCCTCCCACATGCCCGATTCATCAAACTTAAGGATGGGCGCCACTGGCTTACCCCTGTGTGCCAATAAGTGGCTTGTAAAATGCTCTTCGTATGCATAAACCCCATAATAAATGCCGTTGATGTATACCGGTATAAAATCATAACGGGTAGTCAACACCCCTTCGCGGTTCAGTGCCTCATGAAAAACCCATTCGTTAATAAAGCTACGTGCCTCTGGTGCCTGGATAGAAAATTCTCGCATGCCCCTCCACGTATCTTTCTTTCCCGCCTTAATTCTATACGACCATTTGTGCCCTCTAACATGGTCCAGCCAATCGCCTTTAATGCGCAGCTTTACAGGCGTGCCTTTGTCGTTTTGCAACAAGCCCGCTTCTACCCAATCGCCTTTTTGTTTTTCAATAACCCCTGTAGCCAATGCCCTAACCCTGGTTTGCTTTACAGTAGCAATGGCAGTGCTATCCATTCCTAACGCTAAATAATGCTCGTGTATAGGTGCTGCAGGCCCTGGTGTTCGTTTAATCAACATGTCTTTCACCAACACCTCTTCTGCCTTTCCATTGAGGGCGTATATCTTTAATCGATCGCCTTCATAATATGGAGGAATAACTACCGAGCAAAACAACAACTGCCAATCGCCTTCTTTGCGGTAGGGGTTTTTTACAGCCATGTAAAACTGCTCCGTGCTGGGTGCCGATAGCACCAACTCTCCTTCATCGCCTTTACGCCATACCGATACCTCCACACGGTCGCCCACTTCAAACTCCTTCATGTGGTGTGCCAGGCCATAGGGGTTGTTGGCATTGATGGTATCTACCCGCTGGTGAAACACCACGGTATCGTTAGCAACAAGCACATTGGTATGCTCTTCTTGTGGGCTGCATCCTCCTACCATCAAAAGTGCCAGAAGAATCGCTGCCGGCCATAGGGTGGTGCGAAACATTCGACGAAATTAAACAATACAACGGAGAAAAATACCGTTTAAGGTATAGATGATAGGAATAGTACTTTTCCTAACCCGAATACTATCTTTGAAACACTTTTGCTGTAAACGCAGTACACAATACTAAGTGTTAACCTTTAAGCCCCTGTATTATGTTCTCTAACTATCATTACCATTGCCCTGGTTGTAACGCCTCATTGAACAAGGATGGTAGGGTACATTTTGTACTAAAAACGAATGGCGAAAGCACCAACATTTCGCTGAACCCCAACCCTGGTGAGTACGACTATAATTGCGAGCCCGAACTTCATTTAACCGAAGGGGAAGTATACGATTTCTTTTGCCCCGAATGCGACAAGAACCTACAGTCGGATCGTTTCAATGAATTTGTTGAAATTAATATGAAGGTAACCGATGAAATTGAGTTTGAAGTGTTGTTTAGCAGGGTATGCGGACAGCATTGCACCTATGTGGTTACGGAAGACATGGTAGAGCGCCACGGTGAACACCCCAAAGATTTGATTTAAGGCCTAAACGCCCATTGAAAGACCCACAGCATTCTTCTTAGGGCAAACGCCTTTAACAACGATTTTTTGCCCTTTCATTTCTTGCTCCACATTTAAGATGAACTTGTGCTTTTTGTTCACCTTTACATATATCTTATACGAACCCGGGCGCAATTGTAGCCGAAACGACCCGCTTTCGTTGGTTGCCGCATCCATTTTTACCTTATGTGCCGCTTTCGTGGTACGCCCTTTAATCACAAATTTTCGGTGGGGGAGGGGGGTAAGTTTTAGTCCATCGCCTGGAGGGTTTCCCGCTTCCATGCAATTGGGCGTTTTAAACAACAGTTGGCCTTCTATTACCACCATGTTGTCTTCCTGCGCCAGCGAAACACCGGCTACCAACAATGCCACAACTATGAACAATATCTTTTTCATGCCTTTACAACGGCAAAAATAGCACTTTATTTGGAGTTAAAGCCGGTTATTTCTTCAGCTTGTCCAGGTATTCATTGCTGTAATCAATCTTTAGCTCTACCCACAATGGCAGGTGATCCGACAATTGAAACGTCCGCCACTCGTTGCGGTAGTAGTTGCGCTTTCCAGCTTCATCCCTTGGGTTTCCTTTCTCATCGTAATCGTATTTGTTCTTTCCTCCTTTTTCATACCTGTTTTTGCGCATGGCACTTGCATACACCTGGTACGAGGTATCGTTAGCATTTTTGGGGTTGTCGGGAAACACCGAATCAAAAAACTTAAACACCCCTGCATTTTTCTTGCTCGGCCCCATTTTAAGCTTATTGCGCCTCACCATAAACGCAATTTGATCGTAGTACTTATCTTGCTTTACATTGGTTTTAAGTCGCAACTCCGAGGGCACCATAAAGCCTGTTTTGGTTAAGGCATACATGCTTTCGTTGTTGGGGCCAATGATGTTGAAATCGCCCAGTAAAATATAGTTCTCCCCATTTTCTTTCGAGCGTTTAGACAACATTTTTGCCACCCTACTAATTTCTTCTACCTGCGTTCAAACTTATCGCCATAGTTGCTGCCGTAATAAATGTGCACCGAGGTTAAGAAAAACCGGAACCATCCCGATTGAAAGCTTGCCATAAAAGGGGTGCGCGCAAACTGCAATCCTTTTTCGGTTACTTTTTGCCCTTGTGGCAATACCAGCTCTCCGGCAATGTTTTTAAATGCTACCTTGTTGGTATCGTAGAGGTAGGCCATGCGTTCGTTGTTTCCCGAACGACCCTCGGTGGTATCGGTAACAATATAATCCCAATGTGCTCCTAAAATCCCTAACAGTTTTTTCAACGGGCGCAAGTCTTGATTCACCTCTTGCACAGCTACCAAATCGAATGCCGCAATAATTTCAGCAATGTAGTACATCGATTCTTTTTCGCGTGGCCCGTGGCCAAATTTGTTGGAGTCGAAATCGCGAATGTTCCACGTGGCCAACAGCAAGGTGTTTTGTGCTGTGCGCTCAGGAATTTCATCTTTAAGCTGTTCGCGTAAGGTTAAAATATTGTTGATTACACGTTGTCGATCTGCTTTCTTATAGCTGCGTAAGCCGTAGTAGTAAGGCATGGTTTATAGGGTTAAATGAGTAACCAATATTACCGCTTTTTTTGCGTACAATAGAGGACAAAACCTCCACCCTTGAGACAACTAACGTTTATTGGTTTTGGAATATGCCTTTGATCTCCGAACATTCCTTAAAATGTTCCATGGCTTTTTTGTACAGTGCATCTGCTTCATCGCGCACTTTAATGTATTCGGAGTAGGAGCTTTCTGAGCTCACGGTATTAATAATTTCTACCGCTTTATTCATGCTGTTAATCCCCAGGTTGCAATTGGCATCCGGGTGGTCGCTTTCTCGCTCCAGTTTACGCAATTGAATGCTCTCAATGGCATCTTTTACTCCCTCTTTACTGGTAACATCTTTAAGCACCTCGTTAAAATACAACACCCCCAGGTTATAGTGCGCTGTAATGTTGGCCGCATCCAACTCCAGTACTTCCTCAAACAAGGCAATGGCCTTTTGCAGTTGTGTTTTATCTTTTTTGGTGTACCGGCTATAGCTTTGGCTGTATATGCCTCCAAGGGCCAGCTTAAACGAAATGTCTTGCTGCGTAAAACTCTGCTCGGGGTGTGCTGTTAATATGGTGCTTCTGTATTGCCCATAAAGTTGTTCCGATTCTTTGGCAGTAGCTGCACTCATGTTGCTCACAGCATCGTTGTAGTAAGAAACCCCCAGGTATACCATGGCTTTCTTCACATTGTCGGCCACTTGTGGTGATGGGTTTAGAGCAAGTGCTTTTGCAAAAGCCTCTACCGCAATGGGTCGGGCTTCCGAGTTGGGAGCCGAGCTTTCTATCTTTTTATAGTATTGCTTATATATAAACCCACGCGTTTGCCAGGCTACCGGGTCGGTTACCGCATCGGGGGTTTTAAATACTTCGTCAATAATTGTTCGTGCTTTTTCCGAATCCTGACTTTGGTAGGCTGCTAATGCTTCTGCCAATCCATTGTTTTGTGCAGGTACTTCCAGTGCCAATAATACGAGGCACGCCAATAGCATATTGCATATGGTGCGAGAAAGAATCATAAAGAATAAGCAGTAGTATTGCAGCCGTAAAAATAACAGAATACCGTGGAATAACAACTATTCTATTGGCAACAAGGCTTCAATAATGAGTTTGTTGCCCGTAGCAGCTATCGCCATTTGAAAGCCTTCTTTGCTATCAAACGACCATTCGCTGTCATTGTTGGGATGGCCATACTGGCTGTTAACGTAACTGCGCATTGTTTCCGCATCGTTATACTCAATAATCATTTTGTAAAAGGGTTCTTCGCCTTTTGCCTTAAAATGATAGGCCACATTTTTAATTTGCTCCCCGTCTATTTTCTCTACAATTTTAAACGTAGGAGCATGTTTTGTTAGCGTAGGCATCTTTTCAAAGCCTTTTACCTTGTAAAACTGAGCATAGGTCATGCCCAGGTGCAGGTTATGAAACTTTTCTGGTATGTATTGATGTTGTGGCTTTGGCGGTGGCGGTGGAACAAACAACGCGCACTGCTGAAACAACAAGGCTGTTAATAATACAAGTACAAATCGCATGCAATAACCCTAGCAAAAAGAATACCAAATTATGGCACCTTTACCAATGCCTCCGGCATGTTGGTCATGGCATCAAGTAAGGTAGGGGCAATGTTGCTATAAGCTACAGGAACTGTTTTTGCCAATCCATACTGTGGTTGATCTTGCAATGGTATCAACATCAACTCGTCTTCGTTGTAGTAGCCAATAAAGCGGGTATACATCTCTGGGGCATCTACCAAAAAGTAATCGCTAGCAGGGCGTTGGTGCTTTTGTGCATGCCTCAACCTGGCTGTTGCAATGGCGCTTGCTTCGCCAGCGTTGCCCAGGCTTACTACATACCAGGTGTTTTCTGCATAAATCAATTCCATCTGGCAATTCGGAATGGTGTCGCCTTCCACCCCCACCTGGTACACCACTTGTACGGTGTCTTGCGTTAATGTAGGTGCATTGTTGTTTGCAATTCCTTTAGAAGTAAGTGCAAAGCTTACCATTGGTGGGCCAATCAATGCCAGGCTATCGAGTTGACTCATGCGCTGAAACCCCATTAGCTCGTAATCTGTTGCTGTAATCATGTGTGCAAAGTAGGAGAGTGCCAGTTCGGCTGTTGAGTCGGAGCTTAGCCCGGTGGTTAAAGGTGTTTCTTCCGGTTGTGTTTCGTTGGCAACCTCTTCTGTGCAGCCCAACGCCAACATGGTACATAGTATAATGCTGTATTTTATCGTGATTTTCATGGTGGTTAGTTGTTAGGTGCTTTGTAAATGTTGTAATAGTCGGCTGCATGTACGTTGGGCTTAGTGCCATAAGGAAAAGAGCCATAATACTCGTACAGGTAGTAGGCGTAAGTTCCTTCGTTTACAGGCATAGGGTTGTTGATGACCACATACTTTAGGGTATCGATAGTAGCTCCTGTGGTTACCACCAGTTGTTTGTAGCCCCTGCCCACCATCACATGCCCACCACTTACTGGTTGGTTACACAAAGTGTCTTTGGGTTGCGAAGTGTTTACGTGTGCCCATGCATAAGCCCATGCGCTATTGGTATTTCCCAGGTTTACAATGGTATCCCAGGGCAGCCCTTCGCACGAGCGCAGCAACGAATAATCGTAACCATAATGCTGAAACGTTGGGGAGCCTCCTTTGGCGCATGGCGAGCCATTCTTTATTTCGTTCGGATCGCAACAATCCTTTCTATTCAAGTGCCAATTTGCTTCTTCACACTGCTGCACGGTATCGCCCATGTAGGCCAGCACCATTTGGCTGCTTGCCGCCCAACACCACATGTTGGTTTGTTGGCCATAAATGGGCACTGGAATTACAGCTTCTTCAAGGCTGTAGGTGGGGTTCGCATTTTCTACAGTGGTTGCTGCCACCAATGCCACAGCAATTAGTAGCATCAAGGTAATTTTGCTTTTTTTATGTTTCATTTGGGTGCGTTTTCTCCAAATAAAACAGAATGATTGTTATGGTTGAAGGACGATTGTTCCCATGTTGCGACAACTGTAAATGCGCCATCATGCGGTTATTGCTTTACATTGCTTGAGTTTTATAGGGTGGGCGGGCTTTTTGGCAATTTATACCTTCACTCCCATTACACAAATGTCGTCTACCTGTTCAAATTCCCCTTTCCATGCTTCCAGGGTTTGTTCCAGCAGCTCTCCCTGCTTGTTCATAGGGTGGTTGTGATTTTTAAGCAGCATTTCTTTCAAGGCCTTGTACTTAAATTTCTTGCCCCTGGGGCCACCAAACTGATCGGCATACCCATCGGAAAAGAGGTAAATGGTATCGCCTTGTTGCAATTGCACGGTGTGGTTGGTAAATGGCTTAAACTCGTTGTTGGTAAAAAGATCAATGGGCTGTTTGGTGGGCTTTATTTCGTATAGCGAATGTGCCGCTTCTTTATCGTAAAAAATGGCGCTCGGACTCATGGCAGTATCGTTGGCCGCAACGATGTAGATGGGGTTGTTGGCTCCAGCATATTCCAACTGATTGGTGGTTAGGTCCAGGCTGCAAACGGCCATGTCCATACCATCTTTCACTTCAGAGGCTTCGCCTTTAAACGTGTGCTGCAACAGCCCCGCCAATTGATTGAGTATGGCAGCGGGCCTGGTCTCTGCAAATTCGTTGATGACTCTGTTGAGCCCGTTGTTGCCCACAATGCTTACCAACGCCCCTGGCACACCGTGCCCGGTACAGTCGGCCACTGCAAAAATAATTTTGTTCTCTTGCCGCACTGCCCAGTAAAAATCGCCCGAAACAATGTCTTTTGGTTGGTAATAAATAAAAAAGTCTTTGAGCGTGTCGTGCAGCATTTTTTCAGGAGGAAGGATGGCTTCCTGGATGCGTTGCGCATAACGAATGCTATCGGTAATGGACCTGTTTTGCTGGGCAATTTCGTTTTTCTGGTGCTCAATTTTATCGAATGCATGTTTGAGTTGTGCATTCTTCTTTTTCTCGGCCTCGGTTTCTTTCTGAAAAGCCTTTACCTTGTATTGAAATTGTATGTTTTTTAACCTCCTACGGCTTTCATCGTTATACACTTCCTCCTTCATTTCATGAAACCGCTTGTAGTAGTCGTAGGCCTTGCTCAGCTCTCCTTTCGCTTCATAAATGTCGGCATAGTTTTTATAGATGTGGTACATGCCATCCTTATCGCCTGTTTCCTTTACAATTTCCAATGCACGATCCAGGTATTTAAAGGCCGCCTCATAGTTTTTTTCGCGGGTATTAATTTGCGCCAGGTAGTTGCTCGTTACCGTTTCTAACGATTGATAGTTGGCCGCCCTGGCCAGGGGTATCGAGGCTTCAAAATATGTTTTGGCTCGATCCCAATCGTTTTGCGCAAACCACACTTCACCAATGTTGTGTGTTACAATGCTTTTGTTGGAATCGTTGATGTTTTCAAATGCCAAACACTGCTCAAAATAGTTCAGCGCATTGTCGTAGTCTTTCAATGCTATATAGGTATCACCAATGTTGCTCAAGGTGCCTATAACCCCTCCCTCGTTCCCTGCTTGTTTTCGCAGTTCAAGGCACTGCAAGTTGCATTGCAACCGCTGCTCGTACTCTCCTAAAAAGTTGTAGATTCCCCCCAATGTGTTGAGCGTGTCGGCTTCTCCTTTAAGGTCGCCTAACTCCTGAAATATTTCGCGCGCTTCTAACGATACCTTCAACGCATCGGTGTAGTTTGAAATTACCAAAAAGCATTGCCCAATGGTACGCAGGCTTTCTGCCAGGCCTTTTTTATAAAACACCTCGTGCGCCAATTCGCTGGCCTCTTCAGCCAAAGTAAAAGAGTATTTACTATCGCTGTACCGCAAACTCCAGGCATACTCATTGATGGCATCAATGCGTGCTTCTTTGTTAGCGATGGTAGACAGGTGTTCGTGAAATACCTTATGCTTCTCGGGAATTGGAGTCATACATGAGACTTAACTGGCGGTTAAAAATACAGAAATCTTTTCGTTGCGCCAGCAAACAGCGCATCTTACTGTTAGGCAAGCACTTACTCGGCCGCCTGACCGGGAATAAAAATAAGCCTGATGTAGGCATTAACGTGCAGCTTGTGCTCATCGAATCCGCTAAGGTCTATTTTTTCCATGCTGCCTGTAGCACCTATGTTGGCCCCCAGGTTGTCTTTAAGCTTAAACTGCATGCCACCTCCGGCAAAGTAACCCATTCCAAAGCCGCCTTGCACCTGGTTTTGTATGTTTTGTTGGCTTATAGGAATATTAGGATCTACCGGGTTAACAATGCTATAGGTAAGGTTCCGAATCAAAATTTCGGCCCGTGTTACCCTTACCGATGTTCCGGTAAGCCCGCCCTCTAAATAGGTTTGTATTTTTTCGGTTCGATTAAAGTCTTGCCGTAACCCGATGTTAAACATAAACCGCTTTTCTTCTCCGTAAATGTCGGCCGTTTCCAGGGTCGGGTCTACAAAAGGGTTACTGGGGTCTTCCAAAATTAACGTAAACCGATCTACCGCACGCATGTTGGCAAACCCAATATCGCTAATGATAGAAGTGCCCGAAGAAAAGGTGTGGCGCAAGTGCAAACCAATTAATGCAGTAAGGTTATAGCGCATGTCTTGTGGGTACTCATACACTTCAAAATCAAACAACAACACCTCTTTTATTTGGTTGTAAAAAGTAGGTATATCAAGAATGCGTTGAACGTTGTTTTGCCCTGTTCCATTGTGGTAATTGGCCGAATGTTTGTTGGCAAAAAATGCTCCTACATCGGCACCAAAAAACCAGCCCTGCCATTCTTCACCGGTGGCTTCTTCTGTCCATTCGTCCTCTTCCTGAGCCCAGGCCTGAGGGGCAGACAATAAAAGCGCTCCCAATAAAATGGCTCCCCATGTTGTTAACGTCCTTTTCATGCGGCACTAAAATACTAAAATTCAATGAGCATTAATCTTCTTTTGGCGTCAAGGTAAAGTTGATCACATAGTGGTACTGGTCAAACAAATGGATGTCTTTAATTGTTGCCTCTTGTGTTTGCTTCCTCCTTTTTTTCTTCAGCATTTGCAGGTCTTCATGGGCATATAGCATGGTTACTATTCCCAGCACTTCGTTGTCTTTGTGCAAAAATGAAAAGTCGGGGCGCAGCATTTTGCGAATGGTTTCAGCGCTATTGTTTGCGGCAAGGCTATCGGGCAGGGTTTGCGTATTGGCCTCCAACGACCGGTAGATGTACTCTTTTATTTTCTTTACCGAAGCTTCTGTATCCATCTCTAACAGCCCAAGGGTAACCACCACACGAGCATTGTCGGGCAGCGGCTTTCGAATGGTTAAAAACCCTTCATCAAAGCTATTTTGTACGCGCACAAACTGTTGTTCTCCCCATATTTCGTGTCCCCAGCTTACCACTTCATTGTGCTGGTTTAGCACAAACATGGCATAGCTAAACACCACTTCATCGTCTTGCGTAGCAATAGAAAAATCTTCGGCCAGCCGTTTAGCCGTTACGGTATTGATGGAAAGAATTACACTATCGGCTTGCTGTGCATGCAGTGGCATACACCAACCCACAAGTCCACAGCACAGCAGTGCCCATCCAATTTTTCTCATTTTGTGAATAATTTTCGCGCCTGATTCGAAACCCAACCGCTTGCTTAAAGGTACAATCTATATGCATTGGTACTGCCGTTTTCATCAGATTGTTTTTGTTGGCACCCTTCTTTTATGCAGTGCTATGGCTCAGGCTCAAAGCACTGCCGACGAGTGGTATCAGCTGGGGGAGCAACACTACCAACAAGGTTTTCATAAAAAGGCCATTGATGCATTTAACAAAGCCCTAAAAGTTAACGGACAGCACTTTGATGCCCTTAAACGCCGGGGCGATGCCCGGCAACGGCAACAACGATTGGCCGAAGCCATCAAAGATTACAACCGGGCCGAGCGCATCAATTCGCAGTACGATTCGTTGTACTTAAGCCGTGGGGCAGCATGGCTTAGCCTGGGGCAAGCCAAAACGGCCCTGGATGACTTTGATCGGTGTTTGGCGCTCAACCCTCGCAATGCTACTGCCCACTATAACCGGGGGTGTGCTAACTACTTACTGTTGCGCTTTAATGCTGCCATAAACGATTACAACCGGGCCATTCGTTACGACAATACCATTGCCGAAGCCTATTATTTTCGGGGCATCGCCAAAGGAGAGGAGGGGCTGCACCAGGAAGGCATTGAAGATATTGAACATGCCATGGGAATGGATACCACCCTTGCCGGTGCTTTGTTTAGCATTGCGGTCATTCAATTTAATAGCCACCAGTATCCGAAGGCCATTGCAACACTTGACGAATACATTGGCGCCAGCGATGTGTTGCTGGCCGATGCTTATTACTACCGGGCAGAGTCTAAATACAGTTTGCGCAATACCGAAGGAGCCTGTAGCGATTGGTGGGAGGCGGGCCAATTGGGCGATGAAGAATCGTTAGCGTATCACCGCGACTTTTGCAAAAAAGGCCTTTCGCATGCAGAAAGGGTTCGAAAAAAGCGCAGCCATAAAACGGCTGTTTCTTTCTAACTACCAACCTGTTTTAAACAACCTTCGTGCTCCATTTACTCCCGACTTAGGCTTTACCCTATAATACGCATCTCCAGCGTTGAGGCGAATTTGCTCGTCGGTTTCGAAAGTGGCCCAGCCATCAATTACGCCTTCTAAAATAAAAGCTCCGGGGTAAAGCAGGTTGGTGGTAGTTACCAATGGGTAGGCGTTGGCCGGATTGATGTAACTGTTAAAATATCCTGAAGAGGCACAGGCAATCACTACCGCATCGCGTTGTTGTTGGTCGCTGTTACGCACTACCGATGCTTCGGTATCCATCAAGCCATTGTGGCCATTAAATGCTACTAAATCGGCGCCCCCATATATCGGTAAGGTATCTGACTCCATGGTCCATGCTTCTTTTCTGTTGCCCGACAACGCATCAAAGTAATCGGCCAAACATTCCTTCATCCGGTCGCCACGATAGGCGTCGGCCACCAGGTATACCGTAGCACCGTTCTTATATTCCCGTTTAAAAATAACCCGTTCTAACACATCTTTACTCACATCAAGTTTGCTTTCCAGCATGGTCCATGCTGCATCTTTGATAAAGTATTTTTTCATGCCATTGCTGGTGGCCCAATAAAGGTTGCTTTTTAAGCTTAGCCCATTGCCCAGCGATGGGGAGGTAGGCACAATGCCCTGGTTTTCGTTGTCGCAAAGCGGCACCATAACGTGCACCACCAATGGCTCTCCATTGTTTACTTTTGCCTTTAATCGCGCTACAATTTTCGAGCGATCATCTATCTTATCGGGTGGGGTTGCAGGGATTTCCTTTATTGCTATTGCTGCTTTTTGAACATGGGGCAGGGGAGTAGCTTCGCCACGAACACCAGCTAAGCCGACCAATAATACAAGTAATGCAAAGGAGCTTTTCATAAAACTGTTGTTTGGTTTCACTCTTATAACGCTGCTTTGCAAAAAAGGAACATAAAAAATAAAACCCCCACCTCCCAATCGTTATCGGGCAGGTAGGGATTTCCTCTTTAATTTGATATGCTGAAACGTTAGTTTAACGTAATAGCCATTTGACAAACGATGGAAAAGCTGTTTTTAGTCGTTTTCCAATCGGGCATTCCTTCCAACAGGCGCAAAAACTCTTTATCGGCCTCTTTAGAAATGCTCTGTAGCAACTCAATGTCTTTCACCTTTCCTTTTGAGGTGACCACAAATTGTACAATAGCGGTTTTGTTTTTCAACACCTCATTGTCGTTGATGGCATTGCGGAAATTATCGGCAATGAATTGCTCTAATGCGGCACCACCGCCATAATACTCGGGCATATCGGTTAACACATTGCTTTTATTCTTCTTGTTTTTTACGGGCTTCCCAATTTCAGGGCCTTTGCTCGATTTTCTGCTTTTCGACGTGTTGGGCAGCGACATCTTATTGATGATCTTCGCTTCGAAAATGCGCAGGGTACTGTTCTTTTTTACCGGAGCAGTGCGCTTGTTCTTTTCTTCTTCGGGAGGAGGCACGTTCGCTTTTTCTGTATTGGCTGCCGCCTCTTCAGGTGCTCCTTCCTCCACTATTGGGTTGGTTGTTTCAACCGGTTCGGCGGGTGTGGTGGTTTCCTCTGGCAATTCTTCTGTAGCCGCTTCTGTTTCGGCAGGCAAAGCAGTAGTGGGCTCCTCTGTAGGAGCTTCTTCTGTTGCTGGCGCATGCTCGGCAGGCGTAACAACTGGTGGCTCATCGCTGGCCGGGGCATCCTCTTCTTGTTCTACAACAGTGGTAAGCAAGGCATTTGATGGTTCAGGGTTTCCTGAGTTGATGACCCACCAGGTGCCTACTGTTGCAATGAGAGTAATGATGGCAATGGGCACACCGTACCTTAAATAAAAAGGCGGAGCTGGTGGAGTGCCCGTCATCGCTGCGATTTTTCGATTGGCCGAAGCGGCAATACGATCAACAGCAGCCAGTTGCTCGGCACTCATGCCTTGCGAGGCATGTGCGAACAACTCATTAGCAGTTTGCGTTTTCATAGTATATGCATCTTGTTCCGATAACATGGAACGAATAAACTTTTCTGTTTGGCCCTGTGCCAAAAAATCTCCAGCGGCCTCGATATTTGGATTGTAATTATCCATCCAATTTGGTTAAATGTCCTTTTAGGTTACGCTTTCCATTTTGCAAGTAGCTTTTTACCTGCTTCATGGAATATCCCGTTATTTCGGCCACTTCTTTATAGCTTTTCTCTTGTAAGTAAAAGAGCTCTACACATTGTTTTTGCTCTTCCGAAAGCTCGCTCATGGCTTCATTCAATTGGGTTAGTTGCGCTTCTTTTAACAAGGCTTCTTCACGTTCCAGCAATGGATCTTCTTCTCCTCCTTGTTTATAAATCGTTTCCTGCCCTTCTCTTTCTTTCGTGTTTTGGCGTTTCTTTTTCAAGCAATGATACCGCGCCACACTGTATACCCATGCATTAAAATTTTTCACGTCATGGGTCTTCAAATCGCGCATTACTAACTCAAACACTTCCATTACTGCATCTTCGGCATCGGCTTCATTTTTCATGTATTTCAACGACAATGCCGACACCAGTCGGGTATACCGCTGAAATAATTCGCCTACGAAGTAAGTATTGCCCGTGCGCTGGTATTGCTCGATCAATTCTTCGTCGGAGAACTCCTTCTTTTTTTTGCCCAATCCAAACTTCAAAAGCAGTGTTTTTATTCTTAACAGGGAGTTCCTTTAACTCCATTTACATTAAAAGTGTTACACTTTATGGCTTGTAAATGCCTTTAAAATCAGTACTCTTTACCTGAAAGGGAGAAAAAATTAAAAATTCCACACTTTTTTTTGTGGAATTTTTGTGGAGGTGTCCCTATAGAGTAAAATCCAATAAAAAGCACCGTCATGAAAAGAGCAACCAACCTCATCAATTTTATTACCAACCTTCCCTTAAGAAAGCTATCAGTAAAACATACCCTTTTGCTGATGGGCATTGGGGTGGTGTTTGGGTTGTCGTCGTGCTCGCATACCAACTGTCATGCTTTTCAAGGCCATGCTTACCAGGAAATTAAACCAACCAATAACAACACTGATAACTTTAACCAAAACCCCATTACTGTACAAGTGGTTCAACAATCAATCGACCCTCTCCACTAAACCACTTGAACGCATTTAACGTGCCCATTCCTGCTTTTATGGTGTAGTAACATGCACCTTAGAAGAAAAAAGCCTCCCGCCCGGGAGGTTTTTGTTTACTATACCTTTCAATTTTCATAACTTGCCCTCCTTCATCACTTGCATGAGCACCCAAAAATTATCCATCATTGTTCCCGCCTATAACGAAGGTTCTACTATAGCAACGGTATTGGATCGACTTCGCACATTATCGCTTATACAAGCGGTAACCAAAGAAGTGATTGTGGTAAACGATTGCTCTACCGACAATACCGATGCTGTAATTCAGGCTTATATGGAAGCGCATCCAGGCATGGAGATGCAATACTTAACACTTACTACCAATAGTGGCAAAGGGGCGGCATTACACCAGGGCATTGCTGCTGCAACTGGTGATTTTTTAGTGGTACAAGATGCCGATTTAGAGTATGATCCGGAAGAGCTTAACCTGTTGTTAAAGCCCATATTGGATGACCATGCCGATGTAGTGTATGGCTCTCGTTTTTTTGGTGGCAGGCCCCACCGTGCACTGTTTTACTGGCATACCATTGGCAATAAATTCCTTACCCGGCTCTCTAATTTAATGACCAACCTCAACCTTACCGATATGGAAACCTGCTACAAGATGTTTCGCACCGAAATGGTGCAAGGGCTGCGGTTGAAGGAAAAACGTTTTGGCTTTGAGCCAGAGGTTACCGCCAAGATTTCGCGAATAAAAGGAGTACGCATATACGAAGTGGGCATTTCGTACTACGGCCGTACTTTTGAAGACGGCAAAAAAATTACCTGGAAAGATGGGGTACGCGCCATTTGGTGCATTGTTAAATACAACATTTTTCAGCGTAAGTAGTCGTTGTTAACCCCATGTTTTTGTTCAATAAAAAGAATAAATTGCACGCATGAAAGAGCGGGAGTTTGCGTATAAGGAAGATGACCGGGAAGGGTTAGACACGCTCGATGTAATTGCTGAAGCGGGTCGCTTTAATCAATGGATGTACCGCACTATTCAGCCTCACTGCTCTGGCAACATCATTGAAATTGGCAGTGGCATTGGCAATATTTCGCAGTTTTTTTTGCAAGCCGGAGCCTCCATTACCTTAAGCGATATTCGTCCCCATTATTGCGATGCCCTTCGCACTTCATTTTCCAGTTATCCCAACTTGCAAGGGGTGGTACAAATGGACCTGGTACATCCTGCCTTCGACAAACAGTATGCCAACCATTTAAACGCCTACGACAGCCTTTTCTCTCTCAACGTGGTAGAACATATAAAAGACGATCGGTTGGCGCTGAGCAACGCTAAAAAGCTGCTTAAACCCAACGGAACCATTGTTGTATTAGTGCCGGCTTACCAATCGCTCTACAATCAGTTCGACAAAGGGCTGGAGCACTACCGCCGCTACACCAAAAAAACGCTGACCGAAGTGGTCGCAGCAAGTGGGTTTGAAGTGAAGCACCGTCAGTATTTTAATTTCATGGGCATCTTCGGCTGGTATGTATCGGGCAAGCTTCAAAAAAACGACACCATTCCTCGCGGTCAAATGGGGCTGTACAACAAGTTGGTGCCCGCTTTTAAGGTTGTTGACTGGATGGTGTTAAAAAGCATGGGGTTGTCGGTAATTGTGGTTGGAAAAAACACTTAACTGTTGACGGAAAAAATTACCTTTGCCCTGCTTTCAAATTGAATACCCATGTGGCGTTATTTCATTGCTTTATTTGTACTTGTTTTAAGCTATGGTTGTGGCAACAACACGGCCTCTACCAGCGAGGGTGAGCAATCGGTAACCGTTGCTTCTGCCGCCAATATTCAGTTTGCCATGCCAGACATTATTGAAGCATTTGAAGCGGCCACCGGCATTAAGGTCAAGCATTCTTCTGCTTCTTCAGGAGCATTGACTGCTCAAATAAAAAACGGAGCTCCGTTCGATGTGTTTTTGGCCGCCAACATGAAATACCCCAATGCTTTGTACAAAGATGGGTTTTCGGAAAAAGCCCCCGAGGTATATGCCCGTGGCACGTTGGTGCTATGGTCTTTAAAACCCTTTGATTTGCAGCAAGGGCTCTCTTTGCTTACTACCGATTCTATTGCCCGCGTGGCAGTGGCCAACCCCGACAATGCCCCTTATGGCATTGCTGCCATTGAAGCATTGAAAGCCACCAATACCTACACGGCTGTTGAAGATAAAATTGTGTATGGCGAAAGCATTTCGCAAGTCAACCAATACGTTTCCATTCAATCGGTAGATGTAGGGCTTACCTCCAAGTCGGTGGTGTTGTCGCCAAAGCTACAGGCCAAAGGGCATTGGGAAGAAGTGGATGGTTCGTTGCATGCTCCTATTGAGCAAGGGATAATTGTTTTAAAGCACGGCGCAGAGAACAATCACGAAAATGCGCAAAAATTTTATACCTTTCTGTTCTCCGAAAAAGCACAGCAAATCTTAACCAAATACGGCTATTCGGTGAACTAGAACAGCAGATGCCTTACGACTGGGGACCATTACTAATTACCTTTAAACTGGCTTTGATTACCACGGTTATCTTGTGGTTTATTGCCATTCCGTTGGCCTATTGGTTGGCCTATTCTAAATCGAAAATCAAGTTTGTGTTCGAAGCCCTGGTAAGTATGCCATTGGTATTGCCTCCTTCGGTATTGGGCTTTTACTTGTTGATTTTATTGGGCTCCGAAGGCATTATAGGTGGTTTTTTTGCGGAAACATTCGATATTCAACTGGCATTTACCTTTAAGGGGCTGGTCATTGGGTCGATTATCTACAGCCTTCCCTTCATGGTGCAACCGATACAGGCGGGGTTTCAAAACCTGCCTCCATCGTTAAAAGAGGCGGCTTACACCCTGGGGAAATCGCGTTGGCAAACCTTGATGCGGGTGCTCTTGCCCAACATGATTCCATCGTTAATTACTGGGGTAGTGCTCAGTTTTGCGCATACCATTGGTGAGTTTGGCGTGGTGCTAATGATTGGAGGTAATTTGGAAGATACCCGGGTGGCTTCCATCGCCATTTACGATCAGGTGATGAACCTCGAATATGCGGGAGCCAATTTTTATTCGCTGGTGCTTTTCATTATCAGCTTTAGCATATTGATGGCGGTGTATTTCTTCAATAAAAAAGTATTCAAGTATTTTTAGATGCTGCATGTAGACCTTCATAAACGTTTTGACTCTAAACACGGCCGTGTTCAAATCGACGCGCAATTTTCGTTGCAGCAGCAACAGGTCATTGCTCTTTTTGGCGAGTCGGGAGTGGGAAAAACCACCGTGTTGCGGATGTTGGCGGGGCTTACTGCTCCTGATAGTGGCTCCATACGTGTAGGGGATGTGTTGTGGTACAACAGCCAGGAAAGGTTGCACCTTAAACCACAAAAGCGAAGCATCGGATTTGTGTTTCAAGGCTACAGCCTATTTCCCAATATGAGCGTACGCAACAACATTGCCTTTGCACAAACCGAAAAATCGGATGCTGCAGTAAACGAAATGCTGGCAGTGATGGGGCTGGAAGCCTTAGCACAACGCAAGCCTACCAGCCTTTCGGGCGGACAGCAGCAGCGGGTAGCCCTCGCCCGGGCGTTGATTCGCAAGCCAGAACTTTTGCTGCTCGACGAGCCCTTATCGGCCCTGGATGCAGAAATGCGTTTAAAGCTGCAAGAAGAGATCTTACGCGTAACACGTCTCTTTAATACCACCACCATTGTGGTGAGTCATGATATTCCTGAAGTGTTTAAGCTGGCCAACACCGTGGTGGTGATGGAGAATGGCAAGGTGTTGCAACAAGGTACTCCGGGCGAGGTGTTTGCAGGCAAAGCAACTACGGGCATTGAGCTGGTAGGAGAGGTGCTTGCAGTAGAGGCAGGAACCATTAAGGTATTGGTCGGCCATCGCATCGTAACACTTCCCACCGAAAACACCTACAGCATTGGCGATAAGGTGGTTATTAACCCCGCACTGGAGCAAGCCGCCATTACCAAAATCAAATCTTAGCGCATTAAACAACCCCTTGAGTGCTTCAGAAGTACTCAAGGGGTTGAATTTTATCTTGCAAAAGTAAATGCTACTTAACGATCATCATGGTTTCGCTGGCCATTACACCATCAACGGTTAATTGATAAATGTAGCTGCCTGCACCGAGGGCATTGCCATCGTTGTCGCGTGCATCCCAATTTACGGTATGCTTGCCTGCGGTGGCTGAACCATTGTACAAGGTTTTCACCTCAGCACCCAAAATGTTGTACACTTTCAACGTTACCTGCGCAGGAGTATTCAGCTCAAAGGCAATGGTGGTAAAGTTGGTGAATGGGTTTGGTGCGTTTTGGTACAATTGTGCTCCGTAACGCGACACTGCATCAATTCCCGTAGAGTTGATTACCACAACGGTAGACCAGATGGTATCGTTAGGACAGGCACCACCGTGCACCACTTGATACACCGTATAGGTGCCCGGTGTGGTATACGTATGCGTTGGGTTAGGGCCCATGTCGGTGCCACCGTCGCCAAACTCCCAGTCAATCATCATTCCCATGCCGGTACTGGTAAACGTTACATCGCCCGAAATGGCTAAATCAACTGTATCAGCGCTTTGGGTAAAACCAGCAACGTTAGGCATATCCACAATCAAGTTGGTTCCTACCGCTGTAGAGTCGTAACAGCCCCAGATGTTGAGTACTGCTACTGAGTATTCTCCGGGTGCTCCTACCCATAGGGTTTGGCCAGCGCCAGGAAAAACGGGGTTGCCATCGTGATACCATTGAATGGTTACCGCTGAATCTGCCAAAATGCTAAGCATTGTGCTATCGCCCTGGCAAATGCGAATGGTGTCTGCCATGGTTACATCGGGTGATGGATTTACGGTGAGCCAAAATCCGCTGGCCGAATCGATGCACGAGCCCATTACCCCGTTGATGGTGATTTCACACGTATACCACCCGGCAACGTTGGCATAGTAATCTTGCGTATTAGCACCAGGAATCAACGTTCCGTCTACAAACCATTGGTGGCTGGCGCCATCGCTAGCTGATAATAACGTAGAATCGTTGCTGCAAATAGAGTCGCTGCCTGCCAACCATGCGGTACGCAATGGGAAGGCCATGCCTTTGTAATAGTCGTGTGTGGTGTTGCCAGTGTTTACAGCAAAGCCTGTGGTGTCTACAATGATGAATTCCTGGTCGAGGTTGGCCAGCAAGAAGTTGCCGTCGCCAATGTATACCGAACCAAATACTTCGTCGTAGTTAAACCCACTTCTGGTTACGGTAGTTACCGTCCAGGTAGTAGGGTCAATACGCTCCATGGCTGGGTTGGTATCGCGACCCGACCAGTGATAAATATTACCATCGTCGGCACAATAACCAATGTTTTCGCCATCAGAACCATTGCCCAATGTAGCCACTTGCGTAAGTGCTGCAGTGTTCATGTCGATGGTTACCAGGATGTTTGAAGTGGTACTTCCATCGCCTGTTACGCCCACCAACAAGGTGTCGTTTACAAAGCAAATACCAGCGATGCTTTCGCCAGTACCACCGATGCGAGAGATGATGCCATTGGTCATGTTAATGGTACCCAGGAATCGCTCCCCGGGGTCGCCTGTTTTGTAAATCACATAGTACATTCCGGTGCATGGATTAACGGCCATGCCGTTGAATCCGGTAACCGCTGAAGTACCCGTAGTGGTGTCGGTGACAGGCATGCCAGGTAGATCCACTGACCAGCTTGAAGTGTCGACTACCCATACAGAGTCTACATAAGGACTCACAGTGTACATGTAGTCGGGCTGAGCCCAGGCGTTATTTCCCAACAGAAATACACCTAAAATCAGCCCAAATAAGTTCAGGTAGATTTTTTTCATAAGAAGTTTTTTTTTTGTTCTGTTTATTAATTAAAGCAAAGTATCGTTAATACCAATTTAGTGAATTTTGCCTATGTAAAGCAAGATTTATTGCTAGGTATGAATAATGGTTCCAACATGCTCACCATTCAATGCCCTGGTGATGTTGCCTTTTTCCATGCCATTGATGATTTGTAGTTTTTTCACATATCGCGCCTTTTTGAGGTAGTGCAATACTACACGCTCTACAATCAGGTCGCCCAAATCCATCGCAATTAAATCGTCTACATGAATTTTTGGAATGAACTCCGCATCGGGGTTTTTCTTAGGGTCGTCGGTAAACAACCCTTTTTCATCCTTGATAAAGAGTACCGAGTCTACTCCCAACGCTTCGGCAGTAAAAAACACCCCTGTATCGGTTCGGTTCATGGGAATACTGCCGTGCTCAGGAATGTCTTCCCAAAAGCTATAAGGCGGCATACCGGGCATAATGGGAATACAGCCCAACTTCATGAACAGTGGAATTTTTTCAAACTCAAGGTGATCGAGGTAAATGCCTCCGTGCTTGGCCATGAGCATTTGTATCATGCGTGCATTTTGCACAGTAACAGCCCCTCCCATTTCGGCCAAAACGCCAACGGGCATGCCTAAATCAATGCCCACCTGGTAGGTATGACGCGCACGGGTACCGCCACCAGTAGAGATGATGATCTTGTGCTTCTCGCTGTTTTCTACCAATTCTTCCAATACGGGAAATACCGCAGCACGGCCACGGTCGGTAATGCTTTGCCCACCAATTTTTACCAGCTTTACATCTGGAAATATTTGCAGGTCTTGTGTATAATTTTGCGATGCCTCTTCCAGCGAAGAAGCCATATAGTCAGTTAGTTCGTCTATCTTGTTCTCAGCCATAATTACTCTGCTTTGTAAATTACTGTTCCCACTTTTTCACCGTTCAAGGCTTTCAATATATTGCCTCGTTTCAGTCCGTTTACAATGTAAATTTCCTTTACGTGTCGCGCTCGTGCCAACATTTCAATAACCGTGCGGTCCAAAATCAAATCCTGGTCGTTGGCCAGCAGCTCTTGTGCCGAAATGCGTTCAATGAATTTAGCATCCGCATGTTTTTCCGGGTCTTTGGTGTATAGGCCATCCTGGTCTTTCACAAAAATCATCGACCGGGAGCCAAGTCCTTCGGAAGTCATGTAGGCTCCAAAGTCGGCACCATTTTCGGGCAACACCCCATTTTTGGGTGGCTTTTCCCAATAGTGGTGGGGCGGGTTAGAGGTAAGGATAGGAATCATTCCGTTGTCGAGGTAATGCGGCAAATCGGTATAGTGATCTTTGGGTACACGTACTGCTCCGTGCTTGGCCATGAGCGAATATACCATGGTAGCGTTTTGCTCTTCCATAGCGCCTACCACCATAGCCAACCCACCAACGGGCAAACCAAAGTCGAGGCCAATGGCCATGGTATGCCGTACACGAGCACCACCGGTAACACCCACCACAAACTTGTGGTGCTTCTTCACTTCTATCAACTCATCAATAAGAGGGTATACTGCTTTACGACCGCGGTCGATGATGCTTTTCCCTCCAATATTAATGACGTTCAAATCAGGCAAAATAGCCACTTCATCTTCCACCACTGCCGAGTCGAGTACTTCTTTGTCTACCAACGACTCGCGCATGAAACGCGATTGCATGTGCGTTCTTCCAGAGGTGTCTTTCTCCTTTAAAAAATCTGACATTTAGCTAACGAATTTTATGAATCAAATACTTTGTTACAATGGCCGATAATACACCAAAAATGCACTGCGACAAAATGTAGGGCGAATATACTAAATAATACTCCACTGGCATGCCTAAAAGCACGGCTAATGATATTTCTGCGGATACGCGAGTAAGCCCCGCCACACCACCAATCAACCCAAATATAAAAACCGAATTAGAGCGCTTAAACAGCAACATCAGCAGGTCGATGACCAGCCCCATCAACATGAATTGAAGGATGCCCAACGGTCCATACTTCCCAAAGCCGGCAGCAAAGTGAATGATGCCCGACAAAAACCCGATGGCTGTTCCGGTAAATCGTCGTTTGGTAAGCCGTGCTCCTAAAATGAAAAAGGGAATGAGCAGTACATTTTTATGCCCCGGTGCTATGGGAAAGCCCGGTGCTATTTTCATGAACCGGATAAAGGTAACCACCATGCTAAACGCTGCAATAATGGCCACATCGCTATTGGTAAATTTTTCGCGTGCTGTGGCCAACCGCTGGTTGATGAGCTCGGGGATGCCTGAAAAATTTCCTTTGATCACCGATTTGATGTTGATGCTGTCTTTGCCTTCCTTCCCTTTTTTCTTGCCTTTCTTTTTGCTTCCATCTTTTTCTACCGATTCCAAAATATTATCGAGAATGGCTGCAAAATCTTTCGACAATCCCAGCCCTTGCAAGCCCAACATAAATTGCTGTGGAGCAGTGGAAAAGCGTACTACAAATGTAGCCAGCAGCATGGTTACCAGCTTGGCCACCATGAACAACCCGGTATAGACTCCTACACTGCTTAACGCCACCTCAACGTTCCACTTCTTAATGGAAAACAGCACAAAATCGGAGGTGCCACTAAAAAAGGCGTAAAAGAATACCAGCGCCAGGGCAAAGCCCCAAATTTTCTTTAGGGGTTTGAATTTCTTCAGCGGAATTTGCAAGATCAACCAGAGGAGCAATTGCAGCCCTAACAGCCCAAGCGTTACCCATAGGTTGTTGAACACAAATATGGCCACCGAAACAACAAGGATATAAATGATCCGTATGCTTGGGTGCAGTTTCATGAAGCCTTCGAATAGATGGTTTTGTTCAACAAAATTCGAAGTTAAAAGGAAAATTAATACTGCGGGGTACGATGCCGCAATTAGTTGTTCTTCTTCTGGTTGTTGCCTTTGCGTTCGAGCTTATAAATGAGTATTTGAAACCCTTCTCTTCGCTTTACCAGGTGCAGGCCAATATGGTCTTCTTTGGTGGGGTAATCGATGGCTACCAGCGGGTCGAAGCCCACGCGGTTGGGCAGCTGCTTGCCTTCGGGCAGGCGCAACACCACTTGATAAATGGGGGCATCGCCTTCTTCTGCTTCCGGAATGCGGAGTTCTTGAAAGCTCATCACCCTCTTGTTGTTCCATGTAGGAATTTTGTACTGTACGAGCCGTTGAAATTTACGCGGAAACTTGGCAGGAATGATGCGCTCCTTTGTTTTTTCGCTCAGCAACGTCATCCAGGCTTCATAATCGTTTTTAGCAATGGTTTCAAAATAGTTGCGCATCATATTGGCCGCTGCCGATACGTCTTTCTTGCTCAACCCTTCAGGCACCTCGTAAAAACTCATGGTGGTTTTATCGGCAAAGGTTACCGTTTGCTTTACTTCTTGTGCCCAGCTGCCCAATGCAAGGCAGGTAAAAGCGGCCAATAGGGTGTATTTCCAGTTCATGGTTCTTCCTCTTTCAATAATCGTGCTAAAATTACAGCTTATTCGTTGAATTGCCATTTAAAATTACAATACACCCTTCCTCCCCACCATGGAACCACCGATAAATGCCTCATTCCTTTTCTGGGAGGAAGTGTTTATCTTCATGCTCCAATTTTGTTGCATTATGAAGTTCAAACTACTTTTATTCGTCCTCCTGGCTGGTGGCGTTATGGATGCTGCCGCCCAAAAAATTGATGTAGAACAACTCAAGGGCATGCATGCCCGCAGCCTCGGTCCCGCAGGCATGAGTGGCCGTGTTACCTCTATCGATGTGGTAAACAACGAGCCCGATATTATATATGTGGGTACTGCCTCTGGCGGGCTGTGGAAATCGGAAAGTGGTGGCACCCGCTGGCAACCGTTGTTCGACGCACAACCCATTCAGTCGATTGGTGCTGTAGCTATCGACCAAAGCAACCCCGATGTGGTATGGGCGGGCACCGGAGAGGGCAACCCTCGCAACTCCCACACCAGTGGAGCAGGCATTTACAAAAGCCTTGATGGCGGTAGAACGTGGACTTGTATGGGCCTTGAAGCCACCAAAACCATTCACCGCATCATCATTCACCGCGACAACCCCAACATTGTGTATGTAGCAGCACTTGGCTCGGCCTGGGGCAGCAACCCCGAACGCGGTGTGTATCAAACTACCGATGGTGGTGCCTCCTGGAAAAAAGTGTTGTACATCAACGACAAAACCGGATGTGCTGATTTGGTGGTAGATCCTACCAACCCCAACAAGCTGTTTGCTGCCATGTGGCAATACGGTCGTAAACCCTGGTTTTTCACTTCTGGTGGAGAGGGCTCAGGACTGTATGTCACCCATGATGGTGGTAAAACATGGACCCAGCGCACCGAAAAAAATGGCCTTCCAAAAGGTGAGCTGGGGCGCATTGGTCTGGCGGTTTGCGCCTCCAACCCCAAGGTAGTATATGCCCTGGTAGAATCGAAAAAAACGGCATTGTACCGCTCCAACGATGGAGGGGTAAGCTGGCATCAAACAGCCAATAAAAACATTGGCAATCGCCCCTTTTACTATGCCGACATTTATGTAGACCCCAACAACGAAAACCGGTTGTACAACCTTTACTCGCTGGTTTCAAAAAGCGACGATGGCGGCAAAACATTCCAGGTAATTCTTCCTTACTCGGGCGTACACCCCGATCACCATGCTTTTTGGGTTCACCCCGACGACTCGAACTACCTCATTGATGGCAATGATGGCGGGCTCAACATTTCGCGCGATGGCGGCAAAACCTGGCGCTTTGTAGAAAACCTCCCGTTAGCACAATTCTACCACATCAACATCGATATGGACATGCCCTACAATGTGTATGGGGGCATGCAAGACAATGGCTCGTGGCGCGGGCCGGCCTATACGTGGCGACACGGAGGCATCCGCAACGGCCAGTGGCACGAAGTGTTGTTTGGCGATGGCTTTGATGTGTTGCCCAACAAAAAAGACAACCGCTACGGCTATGCCATGTACCAGGGAGGAAATGTTTCTACCTACGACCTGCTTACCGGCCGCACCGAATACATTCAACCGTTGCACCCCGACGGCCTACCATTACGATTCAATTGGAATGCCGCTATTGCTCAAGATCCTTTTAGCGACTGTGGCCTTTATTTCGGTAGCCAGTTTGTGCATCAAAGTAACGATTGTGGTAAAAGTTGGAAGATTATTTCGCCCGACCTAACCACCAACGATACGGCCAAACAACAACAGGCCAAAAGTGGAGGCCTTACCATTGATGCCACCCGGGCCGAAAACTTCACCTCTATTTTAGTGATTGCTCCCAGCCCCAAAGACCAGCAGGTAATATGGGTGGGCACCGACGATGGCAACGTACAGCTTACCCGCGATGGAGGAGCCTCGTGGACCAATTTAATCGATGGTATAAAAGGCGCCCCTAAAGGCGCATGGATTCCACAAATTGAGCCATCGCCACACCATGCCGGAGAAGCCTATGTGGTGCTTAACGATTACCGTCGCAACGACTGGAAACCCTACGTATTTAAAACCACCGACTACGGCAAGAAGTGGACACGCATCGCCAATGAAAACAATGTTTCGGGCCATGCCCTATCAATAGTGCAAGACCCTGTGGAGCCAAAATTGTTGTTTCTAGGCACCGAAAACGGGCTGTACTTTTCCATTGATGGGGGCACCAACTGGAACAAGTGGAAAAAAGAATTCCCTTCGGTATCTACTACCGACTTAAAGATTCATCCGCGCGAGCACGATTTAATCATCGGCACCTTTGGCCGTGCTGCCTGGGTGTTGGACGACATTCGCCCTTTGCGCGCATTGGCAAAAGAAGGAGCTGGTATATTGGACCAGGAATTTAAGGTGTTTGACACCCCTGATGCGGTGTTGGCCAGCTACAAACCGGCCCAGGGGGTGCGTTTTACTGCCGATGCTCATTTTAGCGGGCAAAACCGAGGCTATGGCGCCATGATTTCGTGTTGGGTAAAAAACCCGGGAGGCAGCGATGCTGAAAAGGCCACCGAAAAGGCCGACGATAAAAAAGAAGCAAAGAAAAAGGAGCAAGGCGACAGCAAAAAAATTAAGGTACAGGTGTTTAGCCTCGCTGGCGATACCTTGCGCACCTTCACTGCTAAACCCGATACCGGATTGAACCGCATCTATTGGAGCCTCAACCGCACTGGTGTGCGTTTCCCTTCCTACAACGACCCTCAGCCCGATGCCGATGAGCCGGGTGGCCCCTCTGTACATCCGGGGCAATACAAAATTGTGCTCTCGTTTCAGGGCAACAAAGACTCTACCACCATCAATGTGTTGGCCGACCCACGTAGGCCCTCGAATAAGGAAGATTTGAAGGCACAAGATGCCATGATTTATGCTCACATGAAAACGGTGACCGCTGCTACCGAAGCATTCAACCGGTTAAAAGCCGCTAAGAAAACCGTGGCCGCCATTAACAAGCAAATGGAACATGCGGATAAAGAAGTGCAAAAAGCCTTGAAAAAAGAAGGGAAAGCCATTACCGACAGCCTCAATACGATAATGGCCTTGTTTATGACTCCACAAGATTTTGAAGGATACGACCATGTTACCGTACGCCTCAACTCACACCTGTACAATGCCTACAGTCATATTAGCGCCTCGGGGGGCAAGCCTGGCACCACCGCTGCCTTTGCTACAGCAATTGCCAACAGTGAAACCAAAAAGGTGATCGACCTTATCAACGGCTTCTTTGCCACCAAATGGGTAGCATACCGCAAGCAGGTAGAAGCAGCCACACTGCCACGCTTTAAAGACTACGAGCCGGTAAAATTCGAAGAGTAGGGGAGAGGCAACCCTTTTCGGCATTTTTGCGTGTTATAGGGTATGTCTCTTACAACATGGCATACCTATTTCCTGGGTTGCTGCTGGCTTAGCAGTGGCGTTGGTTGGGCACAAGGCCTTACTACCAGCAACCTTCCTATTGCTGTCATCACCGCCAGCACCCCCATTGAAGACGAGCCGAAAACAATGGCTCACCTCAAGATTATTGACAATGGTGTTGGCCAAATCAACCACATCAACGACCCTGCCACCGGTTACGACGGCCAAATTGCCATTGAACTGCGCGGCAACTCATCGCAAGATTTCGAAAAGCTCAGCTATGGTTTTGAGTTGCGCGACTCGTTGAACAACGACACTTCAGTGGCTCTCCTGGGGCTCCCTAAAGAAGAAGACTGGATTCTTTACGCGTCGCCCATCGATAAAACTTTTTTGCGCAATGCCTTTACCTACGAACTATGGCGCAAGATGGGGTATTGGGCCAGCCATACCCGCTATTGCGAAGTAATATTAAACAACGAATACGTAGGGCTTTATGCCTTGATGGAAAAGATTAAGCGCGACAACAATCGGGTTGACATTGCTAAACTCACTGCCAATGACCATAGTGGAGATGACATTTCTGGGGGCTATATTCTTCGGATAGACTGGTTGCCCGAAACGGAGGAAACAAGTACCGAGGAAGATGAAGTGTTTGGCCACCCTGGAGAACAAACGCCTGATGGGTGGTGGTCGCGCTACAGCACTTACGATGAAGAGTTTCCGCTTTTCATCCACCATTACTACCCTAAAAGCAACCGCATCACCCATGCACAACGCAACTACATTCAATCTTATTTCAACGATTTCGAAGACGCCATTTATTCCAATAACTTCACCAACGCCAGCGGGCAGCACTACCGCCAGTACCTCAACTCGCAGTCGTTTGCCGATTTCTTGCTCATCAACGAGTTGAGTCGTAACCCCGATGGGTACAAGCTGAGCACCTACCTGCATAAAGACAAGGCAAGTAAGGGGGGTAAACTCATTGCCGGCCCCGTATGGGATTTTGATTTGGCATACGCCAACGTAACCTACTGTGGTGACAACAACCCCGCAGGTTGGACCTTTTTGCAACGCGAAGCCGAAGGGTGCGAAGACATTACTACCATGCCCCAGTGGTGGCGACGGCTGCTGTGCGACCCCAGCTTTACCGACCTGGTGGGTTGCCGGTGGCAGGAGCTGCGCCAATCGGTATTTCACCTCGATAGCATGAATGCTTACATCGATGCTACCGCAGCCACCATAATGGCTGCTCAAGCACGCAACTACGAAACGTGGGATGAGGCATTGGGCGAAAACATTTGGGATCAGCCAACCCCTATTCCTACCACTTATGCTGAAGAAATTGCTGCTTTAAAAGCGTGGCTGAAAAACCGTGTGGAGTGGATGGACAACAACATGATGGGAAGTTGTGGTACCAATGCAGCAACCGATGATGTGCTGGTGTACCCCAATCCGTTTAGCACCGTTGTTAATGTTGCTTTTGAGTGCCCTACACCGGCCTATGTAGAAGTGCACGACTTGAGCGGCAGGTTAGTGGCCCAGGGCGAACTGGATGCTTTGGGCTTTACTACTTCAATCAACTTAACGCATGTACCTGCCGGCACTTATTTTCTGTACGTGGTGGTAGCACACGTTGCTCCCCTTCCTATGGGGTTGAGCGATGCCGAAATGGAAGCCCTGGAAGAAGAAAACGAAGTAGGGGAGATCGTCCTGGTGAAAAAAGTGATTAAACAATAAGGCCCCTGTCTTTTCCGACAAGGGCCTCATCCATATCATGTGGTATTGATTATTCTCTAATCATCTTGCTTTTGAACAGCACTTCGGTGTTGCTTCTCAACTCGTAAGTGTACAAGCCAGGAGCAAGGGCCATGTTGTTGATGTTGATTACCGGGCTGTTGATGGCCGGAATCAGGTGCACTAACCTACCGTCGATGCTATAAATGTTCAACTGCAAATCGTTGTTGTTGGTAAAGTCGTAGTTGGTAATTTGTACCGTAACGTTATCCTTAAACGGGTTGGGGAATACCGATACGTGTGCCGAAGGTGCTTCGGGCGTGTTGATGCCTACACCAGTGCTGCCTTCAACTACAGCAATGCATTGGTTGATGTTGGGGTTCACCAACTTATCGATGGTTCCTGAAGGCCAGGTAATCACTACTGAATCTACCATAGTAGTGGTGCCCAAACCAAAATGTTGTTTGAATGAGTTCATCACCCCATAGCCTTCTCCCGAACGTACTTCGCGAATTTGCTTGCTCCATCCGTTGCCATTGGCATACAAATTAACGCGAGCACCAAGGCCGTTGATGTTGCTCAACGTTCCTTCGAGGTAAAAAGAAATGTACCCGTTGTTGTTGCCATTGTTGGTCCACAACGCATCGTCGATGTTAGATGGGCTGTTAAAGATGTTGGCATAACCGGCATAAATGTCTAAAAAGCCATCGTCGTTTATATCGCCAATAGCACACGACTCAATTTGGTCGTTGCCAAAAGGGTTACTGGCATCCAGGGTAAAAGTGTTGCTTCCACCACCATCGTTCCAAAACAAACGGTGTTGATCTCCAGTTACAAAAACGTCCATCCATCCATCGTTATCAAAATCGCGGAAGAATGCTTGAATACCGGTAAGGTTAAGGGTTCCGTCTAATCCTGATCCGTTGGTGATTTCAGTAAATGTGCCATCGCCATTGTTCACTAGCAAACGGCTTGGAATATCGTGGTTAATGATCAATGCATCCAGGTCGCCATCGTTGTCGATGTCTTGAAAATCGGTGAGCCATGATTGACCACCATCGCGCAAATTGGCTGCCTGTCCTACTTCGGTGTAGTTGCCTGTACCATCGTTTTGGAACAGCTGGTTGATGCGTCGACCGTCGTTAGGATCGGTAACGCCCTGGCGGCATTTGGAGATGTAAAAATCCACATCGCCATCGTTGTCGTAATCGGTCCAAATACAAGCGTAGTTGCCTGAGTTGTCGGAAGCGGGAACGGTAGACATGTCTACTCCGGCATATCCTTCAGGAAAGTTGCCCGTGCCATCGCCCACATAAATGTGGCTCATGGAGTTATCGTGGCAGGCAAAAATATCGAGGTGACCATCGTGGTTGACGTCCATGAAATTAGAGCCTTGCACAAAAATGTTGGTGCCAATGGTGGCCTGGGTGTAGTTGTCGCCAGTGCCGTTGGCCGTTAACAATTCAGAGCGGTTGTAGTCGCCCACAAAAATATCGTTGTAGCCGTTGCGGTCGAAATCGGCCACACACATGCTCCACTCATTACCACTACCCACCGGGCCGTAGTTAAATTCTGTAAAGCCCTGACCGGGCACCTGGTACTCGATGTACAGGTCGTTGGTATTGTCTAACCGCACCACATCGTCGAGCTTATCGCCATTCATATCTACAATGCCCATGGCTACACCACTGTGGGTGGCCTGGGTAGTAAACAGTGCGGTGTTGTTAGAAAAAGAGACTTGTGCAATCGTAGAGGATGATAGTAGTAACCCCCCGAAAAGGGCAGCAAAGTTGAGGTGTTTCATAAGTTGTTCGTTTAACGTGCGAGCGTTGAAGATACTACAACCACCCTTGGAAACCAAATAATCGCCTGCGTTTAGGTTTGCTATTCTAGGACTCTTAAACTACCTTTAGATGCTGAACCTACACCTATTTTGTGACAAAACTCAAAGCATTCATCGCCCTTGCCATATTGGCTACAGTGCTCATTTTCATGGGCATGGGATTTCAACAAAGCACCACTGCCAGCAGCTACCATAGCAAGGAGGAGTTGTTGCTGTTAAAAAGCCATTTGCGTGGTGGCGGACTGCCATTGCCCAATTATAGCAATCCACTCTTTGCTGGTTCGGGCAAGTGTGAAGGCTGCCATGGCTACGACCCTTTGCAGGAGGCCATGGTAGATGATGATGGGGTAGATGTAAATGTGGTAGACGACTGGCGTGCTTCTATGATGGCTAATTCGGCCAAAGACCCCTTTTGGCGTGCCAAGGTTAGCCACGAATCGATTGTAAACCCCGCTCACGCTCCGGTATTTGAGAACCTTTGTACCAGCTGCCACGCACCATTGGGTCATCATTCGTTTAGGCTGGCTGGCGTGGGGCCATTTACCCTTGCAGCCATGGATACCAGCGCCTTGTACCGCGATGGTGTATCGTGCAATGCCTGCCACCAACAACCTGCCGACTCGTTGGGGGTGTTGTTTACCGGGCAGATTAAAATTGACATGGGCAAAAACCTTTATGGCCCTTACGACAATCCTTTTGCCGGCCCTATGACGGCTTTTGTAGGTTTTCCTGTAGCGTATGGCCCACACATCAACGAATCGGAGCTGTGCGCCTCCTGCCATACCCTCATTACTGAAACAGCCGACCTGAATGGCAACCTTACCGGCAACCACTTCTTTGAGCAGGTCACCTACCACGAGTGGGTCAATTCCGACTACAACACCAACGATATTAGCTGTCAAAGCTGCCATGCCCCACAGATTTCAGACAGTATTATGATTTCTGCCAACTACGGCAACCTGGCACCCCGCAGCCCATTTGGACGCCACTTTTTTGTGGGTGCCAATGCTTTCATGATGAAGCTGATGCGCGACAACATTGATACGCTAAAAATTACTGCTGGCGTTACCGACTTCGACTCTACCATTGCACGCACCAACCGCATGCTGCAACAAGAGTCGCTCGACATTACCCTTACCGAAACCATGCGTACCAGCGACACTGCTTTTTACGAAGTAGAATTGGTGAACAAAGCCGGGCACAAGTTGCCCTCAGGCTACCCCAGCCGACGCATGTTTGTAGAGTTTGTGGTGCTTAACGACAATGCTGATACCCTTTTCAAATCGGGCATTATTGACGGCACGTATGAGGTGCTGGGTCAAAACCCCACCTACGAACCCCACTACCAAATGATTAACCAGGAAGACCAGGTGCAGATTTACGAAATGGTAATGGGCGATGTCAACAACGATGTAACCACTGTGCTAGAGCGGGCCAATGCCCCCATTAAAGACAACCGCATTCCGCCCACAGGGTTCACTACCGGGCACTATGCTTACGACACCACCCTTATTGCAGGCACCGCCTTAACCGATGTTGACTTTAACAAGGTGGGTGCTACCGAAGGAGCCGGAAAAGACATTGTGCACTACCATGTGCCTCTACAAGGCTATTCGGGCGATCTCCATGTTTCGGCACGGGTATATTACCAAACAGCACCTCCAAAATGGATGGTAGAAATGTTCAGTGTAAGCTCACCGCGCATCGATCATTTCAAGGAAATGTACGACAATTCCGACCAGTCGCCCACGCTTATGAATGCTGCCTTCCTCGGCAGCTTGTACAGCAGCACACCGGAATATCAACGGCACAACTTTACCTTGTATCCCAACCCTACCAGCAACGGACAGGTGTCCATCAGAAATCCCGACCGCAAGCCTGTAGATCAAATCAATGTGTTTAGCGAAAACGGGCGTTTGGTAAAATATTTCCGTGGTAGCTCCAACATTACTACCACCATTGTATTGCCCGATGCAAAAGGCATTTACTACATTGAGCTGAAAGGCAAAGGGTTGCGTGTGGTGAAAAAAGTGATTTCTTTGTAGCTCACAATTACTTGCATGAACACCTTTAAAAGTTTCTTCCGCATCTTTGGCATCAACACCTTTGTGGTGATTGGACTGGCCATTGCTTCTACATGGATTTGTCGCCATTATACCTTTACCGAAGATTTTCCGCTTACCCTCATTGGGCTGGCTGTGGTGTTTCCCATCGTGTTTTCGATTAACGGAGCCTATAAACGCAGGGAAGTGGTGTTGGATCAGTATGGCATTTTGAAAGCCCATGGCAGGGCCATTTATTTTGCTTCGCGCGATTGGGTAGGCGACGATGATGCTGCCAGTGCCGAAAAGGTGAAGACCATCATGCATGAGTTGCTGCGCGGTTGCCGGGAGCTTTTTCAATCGGATGAAGCCGGTTTTGAAGCCCGGGAAGAAGCCGTTTATGCCAAATTCTCGGAGCTGTCGTTGTTCATCAAAGACTTTCGTCGTCGTGGACTCGCTACGGGCGAAGTATCGCGCTCTAACCAATACATGAGTAAGATGGTGGTGGCTTTTGAGAAGTTAAAACACATCCATCAGTACCGCACTCCACGTACCTTGCGGGCATACAGCAAGGTATTCATCTACATCCTGCCTGTGCTTTACGGGCCCTATTTTGCCCAGGTGGCAGAAGGAAAGGCTACCTGGCTGGCCTATATCCTGCCTTGCCTGCTCAGCATCATCCTGGTGAGCCTCGACAACATTCAGGAACACCTGGAAAATCCGTTCGACCAAAAAGGGGAAGACGATGTGAACATTAACGCTGAAAAGTTTGTGCGCAGACTAGAACTGTAACCCATGAACGAACGGCTACGGTTTCATACCTTTGATGCGCTGCGTTTCTTTGCCTTTTTAAAGGTTTACTTGCTTCACCTTCCGTACCAACTGGAAGCTCCCTGGTTCAACTTCATTAAAGGGGGAGGAGGCATTGGCGTATACTTCTTTTTTGTGCTCAGTGGCTTTTTAATTACCTATATCCTGGTGACCGAAAAAATGAAGGAAGGCAAGCTTCGTATTGGTCGTTTCTTTGTGCGTCGCAGCTTTCGGATATGGCCGTTGTACTTCTTGCTGGTCACCATTGTTTTTTTGCTGCCCTACGAGTTTAAAGAACATATTGGCCTTCACATGGTGGGCGGCGGGTATGAGTTCGATCCAAAATTCTCATTCACCTTTTTGGAAAACTACAAGATGATTTTGATGGACAATTATCCCAAAACCACTCCACTGAATGTGTTTTGGTCGTTGTGCATTGAAGAACATTTTTACCTCATTTGGATGGTGTCGTTGGCCTTTATTCCAGTAAAGCGCCTGCCCTGGTTTTTTGGCATTTCGGTATTGGTAGCCATTGCTGCCCGTATTGTATCGCCCATGATACTTAACAACACCCATATCGATACTGGTGAAATACTTACCAACCTCGACCTTTTTGCAATGGGGGGCATTGTTGGCTACCTGGTAGCTACCAACTACCAAAAGGTAGCTGCTCGCATCCATGCCATTCCCATGGTGGTGAAAGTGCTCTTTATCTTGTTGGTGATTGCCATGGTGATCGCTCGAAAATACATGCTCCCTGCCTATGGTGGAAGCCTTCATTTTATTCGTCCTACCATTATTGCTGCTACCTTTGCACTGCTTATTGCTGTGTTTGTGCCCCAGGATTCGAGGTTGCGCATTGGCGATAAAAACCCCCTTACTTTCCTCGGGAAAATAAGTTATGGCCTTTATGTTTACCACATTGTGCTCATCCACCTCACCTCCAAGTATTGCAAAAATCACGACATCGCCCTCGACAATTGGACCAACATGTCGATCTACATTGCGTTTACCTTTGTAGCCACTGTTGTGGTCAGTTATTGCTCGTACCGGTTCTTTGAAATGCCTTTCTTAAAGTTGCGTGAAAAGCTGGCAAAATAGTTACACCTCCATGGCCTCAAACTTGAAGGGCACCTGCACAATTTCCGACAACTCTAACCCTGCATCTTCAATGTCTTCATCGTCTTCAGAAAACCGCCATACAACGGTTACCTTATGTCCTTGCTGATGAATGTCTCCCAGCAACTCCAACAACTGCACAATGGGTTTCGAAGTGGCTGTGTTGAAATATTCCAGCTCCATTACCAACTGCGTTTCTTCGTTGGGCTGTTGCACATAACTTTGCATCCAATGGAGCAATGGCTCATAAAATCCCGTTGCATTTTCGGGCAACGATTTGCCAATGATCTCCAACCGGTTGGCTCCAGCGTCGAAGTGTACCCCGGGGGTTTCGTTGGTGGCGTTAATGTGTAATGGTGCGGTTGACATGGTTTCTTGCGGTTTTGAGGCAGAAATTTATGGAATTCGATTGAGGTATAAAAGTAAAACGGATTTTTACGGCCTCTTGTCCCGTTTATGTCCCCTGTAGCACGGCCATCAACTGCTTCTCCCACCAACTGTTTACAAGGCAGTCGATGATGAGGTGGGTACGGTCGGCCGTTCCTTTGTTGCACAGCTCGTGGGTGCGGCTCACATCCACATACCAGCATTCGCCCGGCAACATCACTACTCGCTCGCCTTCCAGGGTAAAATACACCTCGCTGTTGGTGGTAATCGGAATATGAATTCGCATTAACCCCGAAGCATAATTCAACGGCCCATCTTTGTGCAACTGTATGGTACCTCCAGCCTTCATGGTTTGAAGGCGAAACAGGTTTTTCTCGCCCGGAAATTGTTGGAAAATTTCCATCAAATAGGGGCTTTGTTCCAGCAGTTTGGTGGGTATAACATTCGGTGTTCCAGGAGGGCTATCGAAAGGAGCCGAAATGGCCAGGTTGCACAAGTACAAATGGCCTGGTTTGGCATACAGCGAAAAATTTTCTTGCCACTGATCCGCAGGAATGGCATCAACCTCTTCCTTCAGCCTTTTAACGTCGAACTGCATGGGCAGCTGTACTGCATTGGGAACTTCAATCATAAACGAAAGGTAGAAATTTATCGGTAGAAGTTGGTAGTCAATCGAATTCATGAGGGGATGTCGGCTAAAAATTGCATTTTTGCGGCATGTTAAGATCCATGCTGCTCGCTACTACCCTCCTGCTTTCAGGCGCAATGGTAGCACAAACAAGTTTTACAGAAAGTGCCGTTCAACATGGCATAACCGCTACCTACGGCCTTGGCCTTATGGGTGGAGGAGTATCGTTTCACGACTTTAACAACGACGGTTGGGACGACATCACCATGAGTACTGCCGACAGCTTGCCCTTGCGTTTCTTTGAAAACAATGGCAACGGCTTCACCGAAGTGTTTCCGAACATTACCGACAGCACAGAGATGAAGCAAATCAACTGGGTTGACTTCGACAACGATGGCGATAAAGATTTGTTTTTTACCAGCAATGGTGCCCCTTTTCGGTTGTACCGCAACGAGGGCAATTTAAATTTCAACGACATTACCGGCATTTGTGGTTTCGACATGGCCAACGAACCTTCGTTTGGTGGTGCCTGGGGCGACTTCGACAACAACGGTTATTTGGATGTATTCATTTCTAACCGAAGCACTTCGGGCATTCCTAACAACCACTTGTATCAAAACAATGGCGACGGCACCTTTACCGACGTATCGGCACAAGCGGGCATTGAAGACAGTGCCGACATTTCGTTTTGCGCTGCCTTTTTGGATTACGACCGCGACGGGTGGCAAGACATTTACATCGCCAACGACCGCAACATTTCGCCCAACAAATTGTACCACAACAATGGCGATGGTACGTTTACCGACATGGGAGCCCTTTCTAACACAGGGGTAGCCATCGACGCCATGAGTACCACCGTGGGCGATTACAACTACGATGGCATGCTCGACATATATGTAACCAACACCTATGCCGGCAATGCCTTTTTTCGCAACAATGGCAACGGCACCTTTACCGATGTGGCCGATAGCAACGGCACCATTTTCAACAGCATTGGATGGGGAGCTTCGTTTTTGGATGGCGACAACGACATGGACCTCGACCTGTACGTAAGTGGCATGCTGAATGGCGACTCCAGCTTTTTGCCTTCGGCCTACTACGAGCATTGGGATGTAGACAGCTTTTTTGTGCCCCAGGGCATTGGCTTTGCTGGCGATACGGTGGCTAGCTTTTCGAATGCCATTGGCGACTTTAACCGCGATGGTTATCCCGACATTGCAGTGCTTAACCACGCTCCTGCCAATCTGTTTTTATGGGAAAACAATGGCGGTAACAAACATTGGTTAAAAGTGCAACTGCAAGGCACGGTAAGCAATAGAGATGGTATTGGCGCCTTCATTGAAGTGCATGCCAACGGCCGCACTTTAACACGCTATACCCTTTGTGGCGAAGGCTATTTGGCACAAAACAGCGGCTACGAAATGTTTGGCCTGGATACGGTAACCACCATCGACTCCATTAAAGTGTTTTGGCTCAGCGGCATGGTAGATGTGTTGACCAACCCAACTGTTGACCAGGAGTTACTTATTATAGAAGGCAGTACCATTACCAGCGTGCAGGAAGCACATCAATTGCCTGGGGTGCAATGTTACCCGAACCCGGCACGCGAACGGTTAACCGTAACCAGCGAAAGTGTAGTGAGTACCTATGAAGTGATTGACATTTCGGGAAGAGTGGTGCAGCAAGGTACCGCCAACGCCTACCGTTGGAACATCGCTACCGATGCATTGCCTTCGGGATATTACCTGCTTACGCTGCAAACTGAGCGTGGGGTTGTTCCTGTGAAGTTCGCCAAACAATAAAACGCATAAAAACACCCCGACCGTTATGCTGGCCGGGGTGTTCTTCCTCAATCATTCCTCATTAGGCTAAGCCCTCATCATCAATGCCGATGTCATCGTTGGAGGCATTTTCCTCCACTTCATTATCGGTAATCGATTCCAGGCCTTCCTCGTCGATGCTGATCTCTTCCTCGTTGGAAGCATTGCGCTCAAAACGTTGGCGCAAATCCTCGTAGATCGTATCGATCCCGGAAATGTTGGTGACCTCCTGTGCATCTTGCACATTGGCATACACCTTCAACAGTTTACGCATTAAGCTACTGCCTACTGCCATCAAGGTATCGTCTGTCCCTTCAAACAATTCGGCAAAACGCCTGCGTAACTCTTGCAAATGCACCCAGGTATAGTACTCGTCCATGAAATCATCCATGGTAAAGTAACTGGGTAGCAACTGCGGGTGACGTTGCACATAGTCTACCGTTTTCTCAGCAAACGACTGGCTGCCTTCTCCCAATTTAATGCCTGTTTTTCGCTCTTCAGGAGTAAGGTTAATTAAAAAAGGCAATTGTGCCTCTGCCTCTTGGAGGCTGTTTACAATTTGGTCCATATCGCCTTGCGACAAGGTACCATTTACTTGTTTTAAAGCCATAATATTATGGTTTTAAGTCGGCTCCTTTACCGGGCACAAGGAACCTATTATACATCAATTGATTGCTCCCTTTTGCGCCCGGTGGCAAAAGGGTAAATAGATTACTCGTACGTCAAAAAGTGAAATTTACAGGCCTAGTCAAACCTGGAGGCATTAGAGGTGGGGGTAACGCCAATCATAATAATGACGAAATTTTAGCGCCATTGGTTGCGTGGGGTTAAAAAAAAAGTTTGTTTTTTAATTAAATCACGCTTATTTGGTTGGTTTACAGGTTGTTATGATTTGTTGTTTTTACACTATTCTTACCCCAAAAAAGGCCTCAACCTCTATAAAAGCATCAACGGTCAACATCAGGAGCAGCTACCACCAACAGGTAGAGGTCGAATCGTTACCATTAGGGGTATGAAGGTTCAACAGTATAGGGTTGAAATTTGAAGGGGTAGTGGTTGAAACTTTAGGGGTAATGGGTTGGCGTTTGAAAGGGTGGAACATGAACCAATACCTCCCCCTTGAGCGCCCATGGGGGTGAGGTTAAACCACTCACCCTATTGAGGTGGAAAGGCCAACAGGGGATGGTTGAACGTTGATGGGGTATAAGGAGTTATTCCAAGGGAAGCAGTATCTACGGCCAGGCCTTCCCCCTTCACCCTCCGGCTTATCGATGTTGGCTGTTCAACTATAGGAGGTTCAACGTTGAAGGGGGAACAGTTCGGTTGATCATATTACTGTTGAACCTTCAAGGGGTAACGATTAAAACTTCAAGAGGTAGGGGTTAAAGCTCCAGGGGTTGGATCAACAACCGACTACCTCTATTTCACCTCAAACAGAGCAGTATGTCATATTTGCACATCCCCACAAAAACGGGTACCTTGATGGTACTAACCACTGCCCATGAGCACTGCCATTGCCACCAAAATACCGGAAGAATCGTCTGCTTTGTCCGCCCACTACAGCGGTTACAGCAGTACTCTTCCTGCTTCTATGGTACAGCAACAACCCCTTATCCCTTACGGAAACAGCCCTGCCGTACAATTGATGCCGGAAACATCGCCTGCCCTCACCTTAACGCCTGCTGCTACCCCGGTGGTGATGCGAGAGGAAGACCCCATGCAAGAGCTGCTGAACGACGAAAGCCTAACCGAAGAGGAGCGCGCAACAGCCAGGGCTTTGCAGGAAAACAGGGAATGCCTCAACCCTATTAACCCCAACCAGCCCACCGAGTTTACACGTCGCGAGCGCACCATTTTGGAGCAAGCCCGCAGCTATGCCATACAGCGATGTACACAAGCCTTATTAAATGCTACCTCGGGCGATCGTTATACCGATCAAATAGCCAACGGCATTTTTGATACCGTGCCCGACCAGGCCACCATCTCTCGCACCATTCGCAGGCTTGCCGAAGCTTTGAGAAACGTGCCTTTTGTACACGAAAACTGCCTCACCTCCGACTGTCAGCCCAGGGCCGAAGACAGCCTAACCATAAGGCGCACCAGTGCTTATGTGGTGCGAGAAAGACCGGGAGCCATTCATATTTGCCCCCGCTTTATCTTAAACAATCGCATGTTTATGGTAGAAACCCTTATTCATGAAGCCGGCCATGTGATTGGCATCGACCAAAGCCGGCAAGACAGCGAAGAATATTGTAGCGGCAACGATAACTGTAGGGCCGAATGCAAGATGGAAGACCGGCTCAACAATGCCGATGCCTGGGCCCGTTTTGTGATGTGTGTAGGAGCACTTTAACCGTGGCGAAACGCCATCATTTTACCACATGACCCAGATCATAGGAAAGCGTGAGGAATAAGTTGACCTTGAGCCAAATTCCTCACCATGAAAAAAACGCTACTCCTAACCACTCTTGGGCTCATTGGCTATTTCCCTACCGTTACCAGCCAATGCACTACCAACAATGCCGCATCTTGTGTTTGCGACGATGCTTCTAACGACTGCGATTTGTTGCCCGACATTACCATTTCCTGGTATGCACTCGAAAATGTTACGGGCGGCCCTACCGAAGACCCGGGACGAATATATGTTTCAGGGTCTACCCCTAACATTGGCCACGGCCCCTTTACCGTGCGGGGGGTTGATATGAATGGCGATACCTGGTTTAAGTGTGGACAAGACACTTTTTCTACCAACAACCCCAATAACTTTGTGTGCCCGGGCGGTGAAACACCGCAACAGCTGGTGTGGCAACGGATCTACCATAAAAATGGCAATGTGATGTCGGATTACCTGCGCATGGCAACGGTAGCCATGACCTACCACCCCAACCACGCCCACAACCACTTCGACAATTGGGGCAAATTTTCTTTACGCATGAAAGACGCCTCCATTACCGACCCTCGAAACTGGCCCATTGTTGGCGTTGGCCATAAGCTGGGCTTCTGTTTAATGGACTATTACTCCTGCACCTCTGGGTCGGCCAACCACCATTGCAAAGACGACAATACTGTATACAACCAGGGCACCACATTGAACCAACAAAGCGACTTCCCCAATTTTGGGCTGGGAGGAGGCTCGTACAATTGTAGCATGACCGAAGAGGGCATTTCGGCAGGCTATACCGACTTGTATGGCGAATGGCTGGACGGCATGTGGATTGATGTGCCGCCCAACACTTGCAATGGCGATTATTGGATTGTGTATGAGGTAGACCCCGATGATGCCATCAAAGAAGAAAATGAAGACAATAACTATACGGCCATGCCCATTACCCTAACCAACCAAAACACCTCGGCACCTCCCTTTGCTACCATCAGCTCCAACAGTGGACAAACGGCTATTTGTGCTGGAGACATGGCTACGCTTACTGCCAACGGAGGACTTTCCTACCTGTGGTCGAATGGCGACACCACTTCTACCATTACCGTAGGAGCAGGCACCTACAGCTGCCAGGTAACCACCTATTGTGGTACTGCCACATCACCCACCATGACCATTACCGAATTGCCCGTTCCGGCCACCCCTACTACCCAGGGCGATACCATTTGTGTTGGACAGGCAGCCACATTAACCGCTACCGGAAACAACGTGGTGTGGTACAACAACAATGGCGATGAAGTAGGCAATGGCAATACCTTTACCACCCCATCGCTTACCGCTTCGCAAACCTATTTTGTTGCCGATATTGATGTGGCTCCCGGCTACCTCACCCATGTTGGAGCGCTCGATAATTCGGGGAGCGGCAGCATGCACTCAGGCGGACAGGCACTGGTGTTTAACGTGATGAAAAAACTCACCCTGAAGTCGGTAAAAGTTTATGCCGATGGGGCAGATACCCGCACCTTTGAGCTGTGGGATGCCGTAGGCGGGCTGGTGCACACCACCACCGTAATGGTGCCCGATGGCGAATCGCGGGTAACGCTCAACTGGGAAATACCGATGGGTAACGACTACGAAATGACCATCAACAACGATGGGGTTACCGACTTGTTTCGCAACAATGCAGGGGTAAACTATCCCTACGAAATTGCCGATACCATTGCCATTACAGGAAGCACTGCCGGATCAAACTATTACTATTACTTCTACGATTGGGAGTTGGAGTTTGGTGGGGGCCAATGTGGCAGCGCCCTCACACCGGTAGTTGCTACTGTTGAAATATGCAGTGCCGTGGAAGAAGTAGATTTGGCGGAAAGCATCTTTGTATACCCCAACCCCTCCAACGGCAACTTTTGGGTAGAACTTATCATCAACGGAACAACAAACATCGACCTTACCCTGCACGATCTTGCTGGTAGGGTGCTGTACATCGATTATGTGGTGCCCTCCAACAAACGGTACCTCAAACAAATTTCGGTAGGTACTTTGCCCAAAGGCATTTACATCTTGTCGTTCAACATTCATGGCAAAGTCTATCATAAAAGAATCGCATTACAATAGCCTATTTCCTTTTCCTTTGAGAGTGCCCCGTAATCGGGGTGCTTTCTTTTTTTAAGTCATGGCTGAAGTCATCAAATACCGCAACTACGCAAAATGGCGCACCGCCAGTTTAATAGGGGTGTATTGCTTATTCCTGGCCCACTTTCTCCACTGGAAATTCAACGATCGCACCCTTGCTCCGCTAGAGCTCAACGAAGTGTTGTTTACCATTCACCAGGGCATCATTACTGCCGGGTTTATTTTAATGTTTTTAGTGATGGTGGCCACCCTTATTTTTGGGCGTTTCTTTTGTTCGTGGGGCTGCCATATTTTAGCCCTGCAAGATGGGTGTGCGTGGATTTTAAAAAAGCTCCGCATCAAGCCGCGGGTCATCCGGTCGAGGCTTTTGTTGTGGATTCCTTTTGGGGCTGTGTTTTACCTCTTTATATGGCCACAAATACTGATGATGATCCACGGAGTGGAAGTAGAGGCGTTGCACATTGTATCGGCCGATGCCAGGGGAGGGTGGAGCTCGTTTACTACCGACAACCTTTGGCGCAACCTGCCGCCAGTAGAAATTGCGCTGAGCACTTTTTTCATCTGCTGTTTTTTGCTGGTTTACCTGATGGGGTCGCGCAGCTTTTGCTACTACGGCTGTCCTTATGGGGCTGTTTTTGGGCTGGCCGACCAGGTAGCTCCTGCAAGAATTGCGCTGGTGGGCAACTGCATACAATGTGGCACTTGCACCGCCAATTGCAGCTCCGACATTTTGGTGCACAAAGAAATAAAAGAATTTGGCATGGTTACCAGCTCCCGCTGCCTCAAAGACCTCGATTGCATTGCCAATTGCCCGGAACAAGCCCTAGAGGTAAAGTTTAAAAAACCACCCCTGTTTCGCAAAAAGTTTCGCCTGCCACAAAACAACACCCGCTACAGCTTTACCCTGGGCGAAGATGTGTCGATGCTGGTTGTATTCATTGTTACCCTGGTGGTGTATCGGGGATTATACGATGCTGTGCCCTTTTTAATGTCAGTAGGCATTGCCATTGCCAGCGCCTATGTTTCTATTCTTTGCTACCGCATGTGGAAAAAAATGAGCGTTAAAGTAACTGGTGTCACCCTTAAGATTTCCAACCGGATCAGCCGCAGCGGTTGGGCATTCATGGCCATTGCTTTGCTGTTTTACGGGTTTACCGCACACAGCGGCTATGTGCACTACCACAACTATGTAGGGCAGGTGCATTACAACACCATTTTACACCAACAAAACAATGCCGAACATACCCCTGCAACGCTCGTTGAATCTTCCCTTCACCACTTTGAAACGGCGCTTCAAGCTGGCTTTTTTAAGCCCCTTGATTTAAGGAAGCAAATGGCCTCCCTGTACCTGTTGCAAGGAAAACGGGCACAAGCGGCACAACAGCTGCTCGCCATCATTGCTGCCGATCCCATTCATGTGGAAGCCTTGTACCGGCATGGAGTCATGCTCCTGGAAAATGGCGATAGGGTGGGAGCAAAAACACAATTCATTACCGCTACCGCTATTCCCAACGAAGACATGCGCAACCAGCGCGACTTTTACATGCGGGGTGCTGCAGCCTTCGAGCTGGGTAAAATATACGAACAAGAGGGGCAGGTAAGCAGCGCCCTTGAGCAATACAGCAATGCCCACCTCGACGATCCCAACTACATTGAACCATTGGTAGCACAAGGAGCACTGTACATGAAAAGCGGGCAGGCCGATCGTGCGTTGGTGTGCTTTGAGCAAGGGCTATTGCTCGATTCTTCGTTGGTGCTTATTCATAACAACCTTGCCGCCATCTATGCCCAACGGGGCAACCACCCCAAGGCCATTGCTCATTACGAAAAGGTGGTGCAATCCATGCCTGTGAATACCGGCATTCGCTATAACCTGGGTATGCTGTATTACAAGGAAAGGCAGTTGCAAGAAGCCCGTAGGCACCTGGAGATTGCACTTCAAACGGCTCCAAACAATGAAAAAATACGGCAGGCCTACCTCATGGTTGTGCAAGAGGCCTCAACAGTGCCTTAGTTGTTTTGTGCCCCTTCCATAATCCACCGGCCAATCACTTCAATGCTTTCGGCACTCAACCCACCGCTGGGGGGTGGCATGCCCATGCCATAGTTGCCATAATCGTTAATTTTATCCCACAATACCGAGTTGGTAGTGTCGCCCGGAATAACACGCATGTACTGGCCCGAATAATTGGTGGTAGGCACATTTACTAAGTTGTTGTAGGCCGAATCGGGCAACAGGTTTAAATCGGCACTGTTAGGGTGGCACACCGTGCATTGTGGCTGACCGCCAAACTGAAAAATAGGAGCAACATCGTTTTGAAACGACACGGTTGTTCCAGTGCTATCAGTAGCATCGGGCATCACCATAATGGGACCCTGATCTTTTTTACAGGCGCTAAAGCTCACCACTGTTAACAGTAGCAATAATGCATTACGGGTAGTGGTTCTCATTTTCCATTTGCTTTTTCTTAGACCAAAACATCCTCTTAATGTTGAAGCCTAAAAGTATTTCGCCCTCCAAATAATCGACAGAAGGGGTGGTATATTCGTTTTGTTCGAGCATGCTCGAAGAAGAGCTCAGCACCATTTGAAAAACATGGCCGGCAGTGCCCACTTCGTATGCCAGGCTCATTGGGTTAAGGTGGTTGGGAGCATGATTGTTAAACACCGCTGCATACTCTACCAATACCGACGATTGCAAGCCGGTTCTAAAACGCCCACCAATTGGTAAGGCCATGGTATGGTTATCGCTTTCCGCTGCAACTAAGTTGTGGTAAATAAACACTGCCGCAGCCTGTACCGATAGTTTGTGGCTAATTTTTCGCGAAACAATCACCTGGGTGTTGTACGACAATCGGTGCGCAAACTCGTACTGAAAAGGGGTGGTGCCATCGGCATAGTAATGGTGTTCTCCAATGGCTGGAAACTCATCGGAGCCCAATGCCATGTTGCCATATAGCGCTATTGAAACAGGAGCAGCATTGTTTTTTGTTTGTTGCAGCACCAGGTATTTCAATCCCAGGTCGTAGGTCTTGTTCACCTTTGTACGTCCTATTTCCACATTCAGCCGATCGCTAAAAGCATAGCCAAACCCAAAACGAATGTTGGCCGGCAGGTCGAGCCCAAGAAATTGCTTGTAGGCCGATTCATCGAGGTTGAAGGCACCAAAGCGGTGTTGTATCTTAAACTCAAACCCCTTTGTTTCTAGCAAGTTGGTAGTTTGCGCATTGATGAGTTGTGTGGTGGAAAAAACACCTGCTACCGGCCCCTCTTCTGGAGCTTGTGCAGCAACAACACCCACCAATAGGCTGAATAAAAATGCTCCTATGTGCTTTGTTTTCATGTGCATGGCTATTGCTTTGCCAATTTTCGGAGGTAGGCCACTACCTTCCACCGGTCGTTTGCCGACAAGGTCGCCTCGTACGAAACCATGTATCCACGCCCTTGTTTTATTTTCCAAAAAAGCGCCCCATCCGTTTGTTGTTGTACCCCTGTTGAGGTAAGGTTCTTTGGCTTGGGGTGCAACGCCCCCGCTGCCGGTCCATCGCCCTCGCCACCCAGTCCGTGGCAAGACCAACACAGCTTTTCGAATATTTTCTTTCCCCGGGCCTCTGCTTTTGCATCTCCCTTGAACGGATTTTTCCAGGCATCCGCTTCTTTCGGTGCCTTCCAGGGGGTATCTTGTTGCATGCCCGCGCCTATAAACACCAAGCAGGTGCTAAGACATAATGCCGTAATGATTGTTTTCAATTGACCGTGTATAAAGCGTAAAATTGTCCCAGCGTTCAAGGTACAACCATCAAAGGGGGGAGAGTATGACCGGCATCATAGGCCGACACAAAAAAAGGACGTATTAGACCACTGCCCGGCTATGGTGCGGTAAAACGAACCTTATGCCCAACTACCGGCAGCAAAGCGCATAAGCAGCCCGGTAATGATTGGGTTTACGGTGCTGACTTTAGCTGTATGGGTATCCACACTTCTTCTTCCGAAGCAGGGTCGTTGTTTTTATATCTTTCGCCCAGCAATTCAAAGTGCTCTCTACGGTCGAGTTGGTAATCGGAGGTAGGCAGCCACTGCCCAAAAATGTATTGCATGGTTTGAGGAAAGCCGGCCGGAGTACCTCGATGAATGAACACTGCATACAGTCCTCCTTGTAGTAAGTAGGTTTCCATGCCCTCAGGTACCGCATCAAAGTCGCTTACTTCTATGGTGGCCCATTTTTCAAACTCAGCAGCAGGGTTGAACCGCGCAAAGCTATAAGTAGGGGGGTATACTTGCATGGAGTATAAATTGGCGCCCACAGCGTTGGTGATGGCACTGCGGTTGGTCATAAACCGTTGCCACAACATCCCCGTTTTGTTATTGACTACCGACATGGTGGCAGCATAACCAACCAGCTTTTTAGGTGCCAGAGATGCTATTCTTGAAAACATGCGCTAAAGATTGGGAAAAGCAGTGCAAAAAGCAATCGCAGTATTGGTGTTGATGACAACATTCGGGTGTTTGTTTACCGCTGTTGCTATGCCAATCATGGTGTAGGCACCAAAGTGATGCTCTACTTTTAAAACAATGCCCCCTTCGGCCTGTGCCCCTATAAAGCTCCAATTGTAGGCCTTATGGTGGCGATAACTATCGGGGTGATATGGTGTAGTAGTGCTTACATAGTATCGGTTCAATGCCCGGGTGGTTTGAAACTCCAATACCTTGCAAGAATGCCCCAAAATAGTGGTGTCGGTGGCATACACCCGATGGTGGATAATGGAGTCGGTAAGCTCGCTGTAATCTTCGCAATATTCGTTGGCTTGCTGGTTGGTATATCCGTAGCCCCGGTTTATGCTACTTACATACACACTGTACGAAGTATCGGAAGCTAAAAACTCGCTTTGGTAGTCGGCACCTTTAAATCGCATGATGCCTGTGTGTGGGCGCAACTGTGCCAACGAATCGGCATTGAGGCTGCTACTGCTATAGGTGTATTGATAAGTGATGTCTCCTTCAAACCATGGTGAACCTGTAGGGGGCAACGCTGACGGATTACTGCATTGTACTACCAGGGGCAGCAAGCATACGGCTTTCCATATCTGGCTCAAACGGTTCATCCTTGTAAATGTAGCCAAAATAAAGCACGGTTTCTGAAAGTCGCTTCAACACCTGCTTAGTGCTGGTGCCTGGGTGCCCGATGCGCCTGAAATCAAAAAATATGTTGATCGGGTATATGCCATTGGAATTAAGAATTACAAAAACTACGATTTCAGTAAAACAGGCATGTCGGCCGAAATTAAGCCGTGGGCTTGCCCGTAATTAAAAGTAGTCCAACACCCCCTCCATAAGGATTAAACAAAGGAAACCTATCCCGTAAAAAGGACAAAAACAAGGGTTTCCTTTCTCTTTCTTGTAACTTTCTTGCAGCACAAACAACTGACAAGCAGACCATTATAAAATAAAAGATAGTTTTATTTGCACGAATGATAGTAATACTATTATATTTGCAAAGAAAACTTTTACAACGTGGACCAACTGCTTTCGAAAATAAGCATCCAGGTAAATGCCAATACCTATCTCAAAAACCCGGAGACCAGTGCTTTGGGAAAGAAGATCATTACGGGCAGTATCGACTTGCTGGATGAGATTGGATTCGATTGCTTCACCTTTCGCAAACTGGCCGCTAAAATAGGATCTACAGAAGCTTCACTTTACCGGTACTTCGAAAGCAAGCACAAATTGTTGTTGTACCTTACTTCGTGGTATTGGTTATGGTTGGAGTACCGGTTGGTATTTGGCCTGGCCAACATTCATGCGGCACCAGACCGACTGGAAAGGGCCATAAAAATTGTGACCGAGGAAATAAAAGAAGACAGCAGCTTTAGCCACATCAATGAGGCCAAATTAAACCGCATCATCATTACCGAATCGGCCAAAACCTACCTTACCCGCGATGTAGACCAGGAAAATAAAGAAGGGGTGTTTTTGCCTTACAAGCAATTGGTAGGGCGCATCAGCGATATTATCTTAGAAATCAACCCTCACTATAAATACCCACACATGCTCATGTCTACAGTGATTGAAGGAGCACACCATCAGCGTTATTTTGCTGAGCACTTGCCCCGACTGACCGACATTTTGCCGGGAGAAGACACTACTGTGAAATTTTACACCGAATTGGTGTTTAAAGCCATTAAAGAATGGAAATAAGAACACCATATCGTCTACTAATCAGTGGAACAAGGGGAGTTGTTTTGCGACTGTTGTTTACCGGATTAACCGTGCTATTCATTGCCAATGCCATTTCCCCTCAACTGCACTTTGTCGCTGAAGCAATAGAGTTGTCGGAAAGTGGCGAAACCGAATCGGAGACCGATCAAAAAGAAAACAAGAAAGAAGCGGAGACCGATGATTACTTGCACACCATGTCCGGTGCCAATTGGTCAATGACTGCCATTGGCCTACACCTATTCGCAACCAACGGTGCATGGCATTCCCCTTGTTTCGATATCCACACCCCTCCGCCCGAACAGGGCTAATTCCCTCTATTCGTTGCCTTAAAGGCAGCACACTTTTTTATCCTTAAACACTGGCCGCTTATTGTGGGCAGCCAGATAACCCTACATCAAAATGAATGGAACAACAACGTCCATTACACCTGCGCAACGGTTTTGGCGCTTGCTAAAACCCGACCGTCGGGAAATTAGAAACGTATACACCTACGCTGTCTTTAGCGGGCTAATTAGCTTGTCGTTACCCCTGGGCATTCAGGCCATCGTTAACCTCATTCAAGGAGGACAAATCAGTACCTCCTGGATCATGCTGGTGGTATTTGTAGTGCTTGGAGTGACCCTTACCGGCATCCTTCAAATCTTTCAGCTCCGCATCACGGAAAACCTACAGCAAAAAATCTTTGCCCGAGCCGCCTTCGAGTTTGCCCATCGCATTCCAAGAATTACGCTAGAGGCGTTGTACAAACATCATGCACCTGAGTTAATGAATCGTTTTTTCGACGTAATGTCGGTACAAAAAGGGCTTTCCAAAATGCTCATCGACTTTTCAGCGGCAAGCTTGCAGGTCATCTTCGGGTTGTTGTTGCTCTCTTTCTATCACCCCTTCTTCATTTTGTTTAGCCTAATATTGGTGCTGCTGGTGTATGCCATCTTCCGGTTCACAGCCAAAAGAGGGCTCAGTACCAGCTTAGAAGAATCTAAAAACAAGTACAAAGTAGCACACTGGCTCGAAGAGTTGGCCCGCACCTCTACCACCTTTAAGTTGGCAGGGCGTACCGACTTACCCATGCAGCGGATTGATCAACACGTGGGCGATTACCTAAAAGCCCGGGAAAGTCATTTCAGTGTTTTGATGCGTCAATATTCGCTCATGGTGCTGTTTAAAGTGATTGTTGCTACCGGGTTGCTAGCCATCGGAGGCATCCTGGTGATGGAACAACACATGAACATCGGCCAGTTCATTGCTGCAGAAATCATCATTTTATTGGTAATGGCGTCGGTAGAAAAGCTCATTCTTAGCCTGGAAACCATTTACGATGTATTCACTTCTCTTGAAAAGGTAGGACAGGTTACCGACCTGGAACTCGAACCGATAAAGGGTGTTGACATGGAAGAAGAATGTGCTGGCTGTGGAGTAGTAGTAGACCTCCAGGAAGTCAACTTTGCTTATCCCGAGCAACCTTCCAACATCCTGAATGGCCTTTCGCTTTCCATCGGCTCTAACGAGCGGTTGTTGATTGCCGGACCCAACGGTGCTGGCAAAAGCACTTTGCTGCATGTGATTGCAGGACTGTACAACGTGCAAGAAGGAATAGTGGCCTACAACGGATTTCCCAAGGGCAGCTTAGAATTGCTTTCGCTACGCTCAGTAATTGGCGATTGCCTTTCGCAAGAGCAACTCTTTGATGGCACGGTAATGGAAAACATTACCATGGGACGTAATGTAACGCTGGAGCGCGTAAAAACAGTGGTGCATCACCTAAAATTAGGGGAATTCATTAAGCGCCTCCCTTTAGGCTACGATACCCCATTAGAGCCACAGGGAAAGAAGTTGCCCCAAAGCATCATTCAAAAGCTACTGCTGGCTCGAGCCATTGCCGACGAGCCAAAGTTGTTGTTGCTGGAAGATCCATTAGAGCACCTCGATAATACCGAACAACAAAGCATCATCAACTACCTTACCGACCCACAACACCAGTGGACCCTGGTTGCTGTTTCTTCCGATCCATACCTGGCCAGCCGTTGTCGTAAAATCGCCCTGATGGAAGCAGGAGCCATCACCAGCATTGGCACCTATGAAGAAATGAAACACATTGCCCACTTAACCTCCAACCGTCATGCTTAACATTTCATTCAATAGCATTAACGATAACGTTAACAGAACGCAATACCCTGCTTTGCATGCCGCTGAAAAAAAGCGGTCCGGCAAAGTCTTGTCGCGCTTGCTTATCGGGCTGTTTCTGCTGGCATTGCTCATCATGTTTTTACCATGGACACAAAACATTCGGTCGAGAGGACAAGTCACCACCCTTCGTCCCGATCAACGCCCACAAACCATACACTCCATCATTGCCGGGCGCATCGAACAGTGGTTTGTACAAGAAGGCGACTATGTTGACAAAGGCGATACCATTCTTTACATCTCAGAAGTAAAAGACGAGTACTTCGACCCCGACCTGTTGATGCGCACACAAGAACAACTACAAGCCAAAGAAATGTCGGTCAACTCTTACATGGAAAAAGTGAAGGCCCTCGATCATCAAATTGATGCACTCGCACAAACAGGGCAACTCAAGTTGGAGCAGGCCAAAAACAAGGTGCAGCAATCGCTACTCAAGGTCACCAGCGACAGCATTGACTACAAGGCCGCCACCATCAATTACGACATTGCGACGGAGCAATACGAGCGCATGGAGCAGCTGCACCAAAACGGGCTGAAATCGCTAACCGATCTCGAAAACCGAAGGCTCAGCATGCAAAAAGCACAAGCCAAAATGATTGCTGCTGAAAACAAGCTGCTTACCAGCCAAAACCAGGTCATCAACGCCCGGGTAGAACTCACCTCTATTCGCGCACAATACCGCAATAGCGTGGCCAAATCGGAAGCAGAAAAGTACACCGCTATGTCTGGTATGTACGATGCTGAAGCGGTGGTGACCAAGCTCCAAAATCAATACATGAACTACTCTGTACGCACAGGCATGTACTACATCACTGCTCCGCAAGACGGTTACATCACCAAAGCCATCCAATCTGGCATTGGAGAAACCATTAAAGAAGGGGCCTCCATTGTAAGCATTATGCCCGCCCGTTACGACCTCGCGGTAGCATTGTATGTACGCCCTATCGACCTGCCTTTACTGGAAAAGGGGCAACACATTCGCATTCAATTCGACGGCTGGCCAGCCATTGTTTTTGCAGGGTGGCCCAACACCAGTTATGGCACCTATGGCGGTAAAATTTTTGCCATCGACAACTTCATCAGCGACAATGGCATGTACCGGGTGCTTGCATCTCCCGACCCCAACGACCACCCATGGCCTGATGCACTGAGGGTAGGTGCCGGAACCACCAACATGATTTTGCTCAAAGATGTACCCATTTGGTACGAGCTATGGCGACAAATCAACGGGTTTCCTCCCGAGTATTACAACACAACCACCTCAACCCAAAAAAAGCTATGAAATACTACAGCAGAAAACTTATAAAACCCGAAGACCTTAACGCCAACAACACCCTGTTTGGTGGCACGCTACTGCAATGGGTAGATGAAGAAGCGGGCATTTATGCGATGACTAAATTAAACAGCCCTCGTGTAGTGACTAAATACATGTCGGAAATCAACTTTGTGAGCTCCGCCAGGCAAGCCGATGTGATTGAAATTGGGTTGGAGTTTATCCAGGTTGGGCGTTCATCCATCACATTTGCTTGTGAGGTGCGCAACCTGTTCAGTCGAAAAGTTATTGTCACCATCAACCGCATTGTATTTGTACATGTAGATGAGCATGAGCGCCCCAAAGCACATGGTGTTACCCTAGCCAATATTCAAGAAAAAGCACGATTTAAATGAAACACTTGTTTTACATAGGATGTTGGCTAATTGCTACCCTTAGCATCGCACAAGACAGCACTGCTACCCTATCGTTTGATGCTTATATGAGCACGGTGCAATTGCACCACCCCGTTGCCCTGCAAGCACAAATGCAACAACAACAAGGGGCTGCAACATTGTTAAATGCTCGTGGCGCGTTCGATCCTAAAGCCTATACCAACATCAACCAAAAATACTTTGATGGAAGCACCTACTTCAACCGAATGGATGGGGGGATTAAAATTCCTACCCTGCTGGGCATAGAACTGAAAGGCGGCTACGAACAAAACGATGGGGTATACCTGAATCCCGAAAACAATACCCCTGCGGCAGGACTATGGTATGGAGGCATTTCTCTTCCATTGGGGCAGGGGATGTTTATTGATGAACGGAGAGCCGCTTTGCGTAAGGCCTCCCTCTTTAAAAACATCACGGAGGCCGAACAGCAAATCATGCTCAACAACTTGCTGTACGAAGCAGGAAAGGCCTATTGGTCCTGGTTCAAAACCTATCATACCCGAACGGTTTACGAAAATGCTGCCGCCCTGGCACAGCAACGCTATACTGCCGTACTACAAAGTGCCTTCCTGGGCGATCGGCCAGCGATCGATACCACCGAAGCTGGCATTCAATGGCAAAACAGAAGGCTGGCACTGCAACAAGCACAGCTCGATTTCGACAATGCTGCTGCTGCATTGTCGGTATTCTTGTGGGAAGAAGGGATGATTCCTTTAGCCCTAAAAGAAAACACCATACCCATCGCCCTCGACAGCATGCGTGCCCAGGAGGTAGAAGCAAGCTACATACTCCAACTCGACAGCCTCGCAAAAAACCATCCTGAAATGCAGCGATATGGCTATAAAGTTGATCAGCTAGAAATAGATCGCCAATGGAAACAAGAACAATTAAAGCCAACGGTTAACCTTAACTATCAGCCCATTAGCAGCGCAGCAAATGGAGATCCTTTTGCCAACTATGCTGTAAACAATTACAAATGGGGAGTAGAGTTAAGCATGCCCTTGTTCTTACGCAAAGAGCGAGGAGCGGTGCAGTTGGCCCGATTAAAGGTGCAAAGCACTCAGCTCGATATGCGCTTGAAAGAAGCTCATTTGCTCTACAAAGCCACGGCAGCGCTCAACCAGTGGAACACCTCCATTAGCCAGGTAGCTCTCTATGCAAAAACAGTAAACGATTACCAACGCTTATTAAGCGGCGAACAACAAATGTTCAACGCCGGCGAAAGCTCTTTGTTTATGGTCAACTCAAGAGAAGTGGGGTACATCAATGCACAGGTAAAACACATAGAATTACTCACCACCAACCGCAAAGCAAGGCTAACAACCGGTTACGCGTTCGGACAATTAAATCAACAATGGAACAATTAACCATACCTCATCTGCTTTCGGCATTAAAGAAAACCGGAGCGTTGCTGCTCCTGGTGTTTATGGCCAATACCGTTTGGGCACAATCAGCAGGCCGGCAAGAAGCTGTTCGACTCATTCAGGAAGGCGACAAGTGGCTGCAGCAATACCACTGGGAACAAGCCATTTTCTCTTACACCAATGCCATCAATGCCGATAACACCTTTGCAGATGCCCTTATGAAACGCGCTACCATTTATGAAAAAATGGGGCGCTACCAGGAAGCCATCACCGACTACAATCAAGCCATACAGCTAAACCCCTATGCTGAATACATCTACGACAACAGGGCTAAGATTAAAATGCTGGCCATGGACTACAAAGGAGCCTTGGTTGACTTGAACAAAGCCATTGCACTCAACCCCGGGAACGATACCCTCCTCGACCACCGGGTCGACGACTTCATTGCCCTTCATGAGTATGAAAAGGCGTTGATTGATATCGACTCCATGATTAGTCATGGCTATAACCTCGAATACGAATACGAAAAGCAAGCCCTGGTTTACTTGCTGATGAACGACCTCTCGCAATGCCGCAACAGCATCGATAAAGCACTGGAAATTAATGCCTCTTCCTATATGGCTTACGACCTGATGGGCATATTGTACCTCAAAGAACAGCAATACAATAGTGCGCTTGATGCCTTTAACACAGCAATTGCTTTCAATCCCCAATTTGCCATGGCCTATTACAACCGTGCCATGGCGAAACGCTACTTAAGGCAGTCCGACGCAGCGATGAACGACCTCAACACGGCCATAGAAATGAGCCATGATGATGCCAGCATTTATTACTCCCGCGCAATTATTCGAAAAGAACTAGGCGATCTCAATGGTGCTATTGAAGACTACAACAAAGCCTTAACCATTAACGATACTCATGTTGAGGCCTTGTACAATCGAGCCTATGCTCATAAGTTATTGGGCAACTATACCTATGCCTTGCAAGATGCTGAAGCAATCATAGACCTGGATGCTGAAAGCCCTGAGCACTGGAACTTAAAAGGGAATGTTCATGTACTTTTTGGCGAATACAATAATGCCATTAACTGCTACAACAAGGCCATTAGTTATCGCATTGATTATGCAGAAGCCTATTACAACCGAGGGCTAACCTACTTAATGAGTTATCGCCCAATACAGGGCTGTCAGGATTTAGAAACAAGTCAACGCATGGGTGGAACAAAAGCCCGGCAAGTCATTACTAACTTTTGTGGAAATTGATATGGAACAACTAGTAACATCAGAATTTAAACTGGGCATCATTGCCGGAGGACAATTGGGGAAAATGCTGGCGTTAGCAGCCAGTAACTGGGACGTAAAAACATACATCCTCGACCCTTCCCCATCTTGTCCTGCTGCCACCATCTGTACTCATTTTGTACAAGGCGATTATACCGATTACGATACGGTAGTGGCATTCGGGCAATTGGTAGACATGATTACCCTGGAAATTGAACATGTGAATGTAGCAGCACTGCGCACATTAAAGCAGGCGGGGAAACAAGTACACCCCGACCCAGAGGCACTGGCCATTATACAAGACAAAGGCAAGCAAAAGCAATTTTACCGGCAACACCATATTCCAACAGCCGCTTTTCAGTATTTTGAAAACAACACTGAAATCAAGGCGGCCATCCAAAAGGGCGACATTACGTTGCCCTTTGTTCAGAAATCGAGAACCGCTGGATATGATGGCAAAGGCGTTGCTGTGATCAAGTCTCCCGAAGATTTGCCTTTACTACTTAACGGCCCTGCCATAACCGAAGAAGCGATCAGTATACAAAAAGAGCTTTCGGTAATTGTAGCACGGAGTACCAAAGGGGAAACCGCCTGTTTTCCTCCAGTAGAAATGGAATTTAACCCTGCTGCCAACCTTGTAGAGCAGTTGTTGTGCCCGGCATCCATCTCTCCCGAGGTTGCTACCAAAGCCGAAGCCCTTGCCATAAAGGTCATTGAACACCTCGGCATCAGTGGCATTTTAGCGGTAGAAATGTTTTTAACTCCAGAAGAGCTGCTACTGGTGAACGAAGTTGCTCCAAGAGCGCACAACAGTGGGCACCACACCATTGAAAGCACCATCACCTCTCAATACGAACAGCACCTGCGCGCCATCTTTGGTTTTCCTTTGGGAAGCACACAGCTCAAACTCCCATCGGTGATGATCAACCTATTGGGAGCTCCCGGCCATCATGGAGAAGTAAAATATGAAGGACTTACCGAAAGCATGGCCCTGGAAGGGGTGAAAATTCATGTTTATGGAAAAAAAGAAACACAACCCTACCGCAAAATGGGGCACGCCACTATTATGGCACCCACCATTGAAGCAGCAAAAAGAAACGCATCAATTGTTAAACATCAACTAAAAGTTATCGCATGGAATCACCAAAAGTAAGCATCATCATGGGGTCCGACTCAGACCTCCCTATTATGCAACAAGCCACGGCTATTATACAGCAATTTAACGTCCCCTACGAATGTACCATTGTCTCGGCACACCGCACCCCACATCGATTGGTTCAATATGCACAGCAAGCCACCGAGCGGGGCATTGAGGTCATCATAGCAGGAGCAGGAGGTGCTGCCCACCTTCCAGGAATGGTCGCCTCCCTTGCTACACTGCCAGTTATCGGTGTTCCCATCAAATCATCGAACTCTCTCGATGGGTGGGACTCCATGCTATCCATCGTGCAAATGCCAAAAGGAGTTCCGGTGGCAACAGTAGCCGTTAATGGCGCTGCCAATGCAGGACTCCTGGCTGTGCAAATATTGGGAGTGGGTCAACCAACATACAAGCAGCAAATGCTTGAGTACAAAGAGCAAATGGCCGCAACAGTGATGGAAAAAGTAGAACGACTAAATCAGCAAACATGATCTTCCTCCGAATCATTAGTAGTAGTGAAGAAAAAATAGAGCACATTGCCCACTTACTACTGCAAGAAAAGTTGGTCATCGACATCAACATTAAACGACATGTAGACCGGGTAACATTGGTTAACAACCAACTATGCTTTACCCGGGTATACTTGCTTACTGCAAAAACCAAGGGGCTCTTGTTTGGTGCTATCGATCAATTGCTAAAGGAAAAATACTCCGATAACATGCCTGAAGTATATTCTTTACCCATTGTTCATATGGATTGGGAACAAGCCCAACAACTCTCGGAAGTAGTAAAGCCGGTTTGAAAACAAGGCGGAGGTTAGCTCTGCCCTACTTCCACCTATTTTCTTAACTCTCCTCATCGGCCGAAATTAAGCCATGGGCTTGCCCGTAATGCACAAATTCACGGTTATACCGTTATCACCAACTTTCCCTTCGCCTTGCGGGTGCTGAGGTAGTGCATCGCTTCGATTGCCTCAGGCAATTGATAACGCCGATCAATTGCCGGTGTTAACTTGCCGGCCATTACCTGGTCGCGCAAATACTCCAGGTCGTCTTGTGTCATCTTTGTGTCTAGCAACCCAATTCGTTGCTTTCCTTTTCGCTGCCTCCACGAACCCAACAACATGGTATGCAACAGCAGCCCAACACTGGTAAAGCCTACCACTACTGCTACCCCTTCGGGGTGCAATGCCTGCTTTAATGCTTTTACTTTGTAATTGCCCACCACATCAATAATTACATCGTATTGCTTCCCATCTTTGGTAAAATCTTGCACGGTATAGTCGATAACATGGTTGGCTCCCAGCGATCTTACCAATTCAATGTTGCCTGTGCTGCACACTCCTGTTACCTCCGCCCCTAACAGTTTCGCCAACTGTACCACATACGTTCCCACACCTCCAGAAGCACCATTCACCAGTACTTTTTGTCCGGCTTTCACTTCTCCCTTGCGTAGGCTTTGCAATGCCGTAACTCCTGCCACAGGAATTGCCGCTGCCGCCTCATACAGCATCCCATCCGCCATCTTTACCACCCGATCTTCGGTAGTACATACGTACTCTGCAAGTGCCCCTAAACCGGTTTGAAAAATGTTGCCAAACACAGCGTCGCCCGGTTCGAATTGTGTAACATCAGCTCCCACTGCTACAACTACCCCAGCCACATCTGCTCCTAAAATAGATGCCTTTGGCTTTAACAACCCCATCTTTGGTCGTACTAAAAACATTCCCCTTAACAAGTGCCAATCCAGCGCATTCAACGCAGCAGCATGTACTTGAATAAAAAGTTCATTGCTTTTCGGTTCGGGCTGTGCCACTTCCTTGTACTCCAACACATCAGGTGTGCCATAACGTTCAGCTACAATAGCTTTCATCATCGTTGTTTTAGTCGGGGAGTGCCTCACAATGCACTCCCCATGGTTGAATCAATTGTGCAACATCGCACTCCGACAATTCATCAACGGCTTCAATGCGCAATACCTTGTCAACATCTTCTGTATCAACCGACCACATTAAAATGCCCGGATGACGATCAAAAACAGGGGAGAGGGCCCTGACCTTCTGCACTGTTTGAATGTCTGTTTTTAAAATCACTAATTTCATACGCAAGGTTTTACGCACCAATGTGCCATGACTTACACTGCAAAATTGAAACAATTAAATGGGGTGCTATTGACTGAAAAGGCCGATTATTTGTCCGTAAGGTTCAACCGGTAATTGGAGGGGGTAACGCCATACTTCGACTTAAACACACGCGAAAGATGTGCCGCACTGGTAAACCCACATTGATAGCCAATAGAGGCAATACTTTCGTCAGACACCTGCAGCAACTGAGCCACCTTTTCAGTGCGTTGATTCATGATATATACCCCAGGCGTAGTGTTATAAATCTTTTTGAACTCGCGCTTAAACGACGATACACTTTTATTGGTAAGCATGGCCAGGTTCTCGATGGTCACCGGTTCGCAAATATGAGCATCTACCACCTCTTTAAAAGTAAAGGTTCGCTCCGAAAATAAGCTGCGCATAATTTGAGTAATCTGCAAAGAGTTCGGTGTTTGCAGCAATAAGATGATGATCTCTTTCAGCTTCAATGCTAACATCTCTTCGGTAACTGCTTGCTGGTATTGAAACAAATGAGCTATGCCTTCAAAATATTGCTCAATCAACTTAGATGCCGCCATTTGCACCACGTAGCGCACTACTGGCGTTTCTAGTTCTTTCCAAAAGGGAGGCTTGGTGTTGTTGAAGATTTTCAGCAGCAACGCTTTATCGAAATGTACAATGATGGAGGTGGCCTCTGTTTCGTTTTGCTCCGAAAGCATTTGACCCATGGTATGGCCACACAACGATAAAATCATATGACCCGGTGTAGTGCGCAGCGTTTCGCCTTGCATTATCAGTTGATCATCGCCATCTACAATGTAGGCAAAGCAAGCCTCCGATGGCAATGGAACCGGCCCACGCATAGGAGTTTTCATGGTTACCCGGGTAAACAGCGTGCACCCATACAAATCGATCGATTCGTGCTTAACAATCATGTTTCCGGCTGATAAGTAAATACCTCATTTAGGGGTGTATCAAAAACATGCGCAATGCGAAAAGCCAATTCTAGCGAAGGAGAATACTTCCCTTTTTCAATCGCCACAATGGTTTGTCGCGATACCCCCACCTTATCAGCCAACTGCTGCTGCGTCATCTCATCGTGGTGAAAGCGCAACGTGCGAATGGTAGTTGTAATTGAACTTTTTCCCATTTTAAAATCCTCTCCTATAAAAATAGAATTGCGATACGTGATCAACAATTTCCGACAATAATCCACCTACTACCATCACTACAAACATGGCGTAAGGAGGCATGTCCATCACCTGTGTTACCATGGCCAGTAAAAAGGCTATGCCAAACACAATGTGCGAACGACGCGAAGCTTTTAGCTCAATCAACTTGTCGCGCTCATCCGATTTCGAGGGCAATTGTTCCCTGGTGGCCACATGGTAAATGATGCTGAACAAAATATAAACAATTATTCTTGCCACAATAGATACCGGAATGAGGATGAGGATAAATGCCCCCCAAAAACTCAGCTCGTTGATGCGGCTAAAGCTCTCTTCCTGGTTCAATTGAAATACATAAAACGAATACCCTGCAAAAATCAAAATAGAAGTGATGATAGATACAATGGCTCGCTTTTCTTGATAGGTCATTCCTTCTTTCATAATGTATGCTATTATTTACTTTAAGTAAAACATTAACGACACAAAGGTATTTATTTTTTACACCATGTCAAATATATTTTACATTTTATTGTCCTTTTAATAGGCACCCCTATGGGGTGGTTCTATTCACTTTCCTGTTCTACAAGGTGAAAGAAGACCCTGCTAGCACTCTTGTTTTTTGCAACAATGTTGCATTTAGCTAAAAATAACTATCTTTGCGGTATGAATCGTTTGGTGTATAAGGCAACTGCTTGCATATTGCTCCTCAGCATGTTGGCAACGGTACTTCCGCTCGACCTCCTTCATCACCATGAAGAAGCAACGGTTTGTGATGCGGAAAATGAAGCACTGGAAAGCGATCCATGCCACCTGAGCATCTATCACGCCAACCAGGTACAAGACCACCAGTGCAATCATGAATCTCATCTGCATGAAAACCCATTAAAATGTAGTTTTTGTCAATTTTTTCATTCTTCACGCCAACTAAAAAGTACTGTTGGGTCGGCATACACACTTCATTATGCACCAACAATTGATAAGGCAGTAGCAACAGTTAATGTTCTTGCTTTTGATCCTCACTCATTAACGGCCATTTCAGGCAGAGCCCCCCCTGTTGGGTAGTTTTTGAAGTATGTTTTTAACGGAATAATGCCCTTACTGCTATAGCACTAGTGCTATTACACAGTATAGGCCATCACATGGTGGGCAACACCGTTTAATGCATGCATCTTCAAGCGTTTTTCACGCACACCCCGGTCGTTTAACAACCGTGTAAAATCCTTTTAAAAAGGTTCGAACAATTCAAATGCAGCATTTTTTATGCATCAACGATTAATTAATACCTGTTTTTTCCTTGTTTTCCTTTTCGGTGCTTCTACCGTTTTGGCACAGGAAACATGCACTTATTCGTTGAGTGGAAAGGTAGTTGATGAACACAATGGTCAACCATTGCCCTTTTCCAACATTTACATCAAGGAATTAGAGGTTGGTGCTGTATCTGATACCAATGGTGTTTATCGCATAGAAAACATCTGCAAGGGTAACTATACCATCATTTGCAGTCGTGTTGACAGTGAGCCCATCACTGCTACGCTTAAGGTAAAAGGAAACACAAAGCACAACTTTTACCCTGAACAACATACTGAAATGTTGAACATGCTAACCGTTGTAGGAGAAAAGGAAGCTGAAACCCCCACCCAAAGTCAACAAACCCTCTCTAAAAAAGAGATGGAAGAGACAAAGGGGCAATCGCTGGGCGAAAGCCTCACGAAAATAACAGGAGTTACTACCCTTTCAACAGGGAACAACATTTCTAAACCTGTTATTCATGGGCTACACAGCAATCGCATCCTTATCCTTAACAACGGCATTCGCCAGGAAGGACAGCAGTGGGGCAACGAACACGCTCCGGAAATTGATCCGTTCATTGCCGATGAGTTAACCGTAGTAAAAGGTGCCAATAGTGTACGATATGGGCCAGATGCGATAGCGGGAGTGGTGTTGGTAAACCCCAAACCTTTACGCGACAGTGCCGGAATTGGAGGGGAGATTAACCTGGGCGGATTCAGCAACGGGCAGCAAGGTATCGCTTCCGCATTGGTAGATGGAAACTTTAAGGGCATTCCATCGTTGAGTTGGCGCGTGCAGGGCACCTATAAGCGAGCAGGGAATGTGAATGCCCCCAACTACTATTTGAAAAACACGGGAGTGCGTGAATACAACTTTTCGTGGGCTGCAGGATATGCCGGAAAAAACTTTGGCATCGATGCATTTTACAGTCAGTTCAACACAGACATTGGCATTTTCTCTGCTTCACATATCGGCAACCTTACCGACCTGCAAAGGGCCTTTGAAGCTGAAGAGCCATTAGAACCCGCTGACTTCACCTACACCATAGACCGCCCGTATCAGCACATTGAACACGAACTCACGAAGTTCAGCGGTTATGTACTTACGGGAGATGCTGGAAAGTTAAACGTTACTTACGCACGTCAATACAATAAACGGTTCGAGTACGACAAGCACAAACCACTCAACGATTCTCTTGCCGCCCTTAACCTGCCTGAGTTACAGTTTGAAATTACTACACATACCACCGACATTATTTGGGAGCATAACCGCTTTAAATCGTTGGTGGGTAGCATAGGAATAAGTGGGCTACGACAAGGCAATACTTACGACGGTCGGTTCTTTATCCCTAACTTCCGTAAGCATGGTGGTGGTGCCTTTTTGATAGAGCGTTGGAAACCTCTTGACTCCAAATTAGAGTTAGAGGCGGGCATTCGCTTCGACTATATTCAGCAGGAAGTATTTTTTTGGCAAGACAATGTTTTGCGATCACCCTTGCACCAATACAGCAATACTTCTGGAAGCTTTGGAGGCATCTATCAGCTCAGCAAAAAATTTACATTGAAGGCCAATGCAGGCACTGCATGGCGGCCACCAAATGTAAATGAGTTATACAGCGATGGGCTCCACCATGGTGCGGCAGCGGTAGAAACTGGCGATACAAGCCTTGTTCAAGAACAAGCTTATAACCTTAGTGCCTCTGTTCAGTATGCAAGTGATAAGTTAAATATTCAGGTAGATGGTTACTACAATTACATCGATAACTTCGTTTACCTGAAACCAGTACTTCCCCCTACATTAACCATTCGGGGAGCATTCCCTACGTTTCACTATACACAGGTGGATGCAACGCTCAAAGGTGTTGACTTTACATTGAACTATCAGCTGCCGTTGAACTTTAACATTACATCAAAAGCTTCCATTTTAAGGGCTTTCAATGAAACGGCAAAAGAATACCTGGTTTTAATGCCTGCCGACCGTTTTGAGCAAACGCTGGAGTATAGTTTGCCCAATACGAAGCAATGGAAAAACACCTACGTTGCCTTAACTACCACCAATGTAATGGAGCAATGGAGGGTGCCGGCCAATAGCGATTTTGCACCGCCTCCAGATGCGTACATGCTCGTAGGCATTCAGGCAGGAGCCGACATTCCTTTTGGAAAACAACACATTACTATAGGCGTTGGGGTAAACAACCTACTTGATGTCTCTTATCGAGATTACTTAAACAGGTTCAGGTATTATACCGACGAATTAGGGAGAAACTTTTCAGTTCGACTGAAGATCCCATTTAACATCACAAATTCACAACAATAAAAGAAAATCATGACTTTCAATATTAAAATTATGAACACTAAAAGAACAATTAAATTCGGTTTGCTTGCCTTGCTTGCAAGTGCTACCATCATCGGTTGTAAAAAAGATGATGACCTACCACAAGTTCCAGATCCAGTAGAAAATGAACAGGAAGTCATCACTACCATGCGACTCATCTTTGTTGATTCTGCATCCATTCAGCCAACGGTTACTGCTACCTTTCGCGACCCGGATGGAGACGGAGGAAATGGCCCGGATATTTTCGATACCATTCGTTTGGCCAATAACACCACTTACTTAACCACTATTCTCTTGCTCAACGAAACAGAATCGCCAGCAGACACCATTTCGAATGAAGTGTTAGAAGAAGGTGCTGATCATCTTTTCTGCTTTACCCCTTCAGGAGCAGATGCAACCATCGTACTTACCGATTCAGATGGTAGTTTACCCATTGGCCTTCAAAGCAAGTGGTATACAGGAGCGATTAGTAATGGCACTGTTCAAGTGGTATTGAAGCACCAACCTGGTGTAAAAGACGGAACTTGTAGCCCGGGCGAAACCGACATCGATATAACCTATGTTACTGAAATACAATAACGGTAACCTTAAAAGAGAAGTAAAATGAAAACATCCTTATACACAGTAACCCTGGTGTTTGCCGTTGTGTTTATGACCGCTTGTAATAAAACAAAAACCTATTCGAAACGCTTAATGAAAGCCGGAGAGTGGAAAGTAACCGAGTTGTCTGTTAACGGCACCAACGAGGCAGAATTGCCTTCCTGGGACATTAACGATTGCGACATCTACGATGAACCTTGCTTAGGAGACTGGGAAAACGAAGAAGGGGGCCATTCTGAATTCATTTGGCAATTCAGAGACAAAGGCAAAACCTTTGAGATTTCTCGCCAGGCAGAGGAAGAAGAAGGACACGAACACGAACATGATCATGCTGAAGAAGAAGCTGCCGCCCAATGTTATGCCTTTAGCGGCACCTACGAAGTAGAAGAGCACAAAAAGGATAAAATGGAGTTCAAAAGTACCTCAACCTTAGGGCACTCAGGGCAAACAGTAGTCATTAAAATCGAGAAGAAATAAACGTACTTCTTACTATATTATCATAATTGTTGTTAGGGACTCGCATGAGTCCCTTTCTTTTTACGACTTTACTGCTAAATGGGTCTGGCAAAAATTATGGCTGCACCAGTTTTTTGATGATAGCGATTTGTCCAAGGTGGTAGTGAAAGTGCTCAACAATGCCCATGAGGTTACGGTACCAGGAGCCATATTTTTCATCAATAAATGGCTCATTTAACTGCCTTTCGGGCAACTGTTCAATCAACCCTGCAAACCGCTCAGCATTTGCCCACGCTTTGGCTTGTAGCTGCTCCCAATCTGCTTGTGATGCAATGGGTGGGTGATTCCAGCTGTATTCGTCTTTTGCCTGCAAAGAAGCACCTTCCATCACCTTCGCAACCTCAACAACATAATAAGTAACATGATGCGTAAGGGCAGCAATACTATTCAACCCATGCACCTGGGTGGTAGCTTGTTCCCAGCTCACATCAGCCAGCAATTCCTTGAGATTAACGGTGGTCCAATTGCCCCCAAAGTGTACATCGTGTAGGTGTTTGGCGATTTGTTTAGGGATGCTCATAGTAATGATGTTATTGCCCTCTAAAGATAACAAGAAAAGAAAGAAAATACCGGCTCAACAAGGCCTTCCCTTTATAAAGAACCCGATTGGCATTACTCACATAAAAAAACAATTTGTGCGATTGAACTGCCGTTCTTAACTTAGGAGTACAGTGCTAAACACCACTAACAACCAACCCATGACCACAAACGCACTCTCGTTATCGCGCAAACCCAATAGTGTAAGCCACCATGCCAATATACAGGCTCAATTAGAAATTGGGGCACCCAACGACCGCTACGAACAACAAGCCAACGCTATGGCCAACAGGGTAATGATGATGTCGGATGACGCCCCCAACTTTCAACTCATGCCCGAAAAAGAAGAAAAAGTTCAAATGATGCCTGAAATTCAGTCGGCCAAAGGCGAGGGTATGGAAGCTTCAGAAAACGTAACACAAAACATTATGCAGAGCAAGGGGCAAGGACGCACCATGGAGAAGAGCATGCAAGACGAACTGGGGCAAAAAATGGGAGGCAACTTCAGTAAGGTAAGCATCCATACCGACAACAATGCCATACAAATGGCCAATGAAGTAGGAGCCAAAGCATTTACCCATGGTAACGACATTTACTTCAACGAAGGGCAATACAACCCCAACACTGCTGGGGGAAAACACCTGTTGGCACATGAGCTTACCCATGTAATGCAACAAACCAATACCATTCAACGAGCCAACCCAAAGTGGCGCTACACTCCTCCTAAAAGCGTTAAACGATCTATTGAATCTATCCAGGGTATTGTTGGAACCACCCCTGATGGAGTTTATGGGCCGAAAACAAGAGATGCAGTAAAACGCTATCAACGAATACTGAAAAAAGAAAAGATATACAACAAACGCATCGATGGGAAGTGGGGGAATGGCACCGAATTAGGCCATGTAGCCATGTTGGAAGCCAACTCAGGCAGCGCAATGGGCCCCCGTCGTAATTTTACCAACTGTACCGGTTTTGCCATTAAAGACCTGGGAGGGTTTCACGATCAACAAAAAACAAAAGATATTTTTGCCAAGCACATGAACCACCTTAAAGACCCGACTGCTAAAACACCTCCTCATCACTTCAAGTTTTGGTTTTGGGAAGTAGAAACCACCACCATGGATAGAAATACCCATGACTTTACTCCTGTAATTAAAGATTTCCATGTGGTAGGAGGGCAAACCGATAAACATGGGGATGGACCACACACCGTTATGTCTAAAAACGGTCCGCGACCTGTAGAAGGGCCTAAAGCACCATGGGAATGGGAACCTCGGAATGGCCCGGCGATGGACAACGATGGAAAACCCATTCACGATAAAATGCTGGTAGTAATCTCTTCTAACCTTAAAGTGTTCCACACAAAAGACATTCCCATAAAAGGAACCATTTAAGCGTACCTGGTTATCCTGGAACAGCTGGGATCTCAATGGCAACATCTCCTTTTCCGCTAGAAAAAGAAACGTTCAGAAATAACAATACCTCCTTACTCGAATGCGGATGGAGTTTTTCCTGGTCGAGCTCCGAAACGGTAACAACACCCGAAAGGGCTTCGTGCAACGCTGCTACCTTTTGCTCCTCAATTTCGATGCTTAGACTCAAGGCGATATCGGAAAACAAGTTAAAGTTCATGATGTAACCATCACTCTTCGATATGACATCTTTTATGGCCTCGATCAACTCGTTTCGGTTACCACTGGAATAGGCCTGCCAGTTTAACTTTTTGTACATGCTACCAAATTACGATAAAAACCCTTTTGCGATGCGGTCCACCACATGATGATAATGTTGCCATTGTTGGTATACCTCTTTCGCCCAACTTTCAATTAAACGCTTGCATTCTTCAGTATCATTCGCTTGCCTTACCTCAACAGTAGTAACGTTTCCCCGATGCATTGCCTTTGGTGGTTGAAAGTATTCTTCCTTCCTACTTGCCTTATACTTGTTCAGGTAGTCGCTTAGCTGTGGTGATAACTGGTATGTCCAGGGCACATTGTATTTCAACACTAATTGTAAACGGGTTAAATGAAAATGATTGCTCCAGCGACCATGGATTTCAGGGTGTTGTAACGCATGTGCATCCACTGTAAAAAATCGATACTGGTGATTTTCAGCCATAGAATAATCGACCAGCGAAAACCCAACATTAGCAATTTCCAGGCATTCGTGAACACCCCGTTGCGTATTCGCACCACAAAACTGGCACCCACCGTCATCCAATAGTACTACTCCATTTTTTGCTGCGAAATCAATGTAATCTTGCATGGTTTTGATGGTGCTTAATTCATAAGCAAAAGTACAACAGGAATACCCTTCAATCAACCCAGTGCTCTTTTTCTCTCTATAAAGGAGCTGCCTTTTGCAGCAAAACAATATTCGGAGAGCACAAAGGTGATTCGAACATAAACACTAAACCAACCCATAAATAAGTCAAATTCTTATTCATTCCTGGCGAATACTAATTGGTCTATCCCAATGTCGATTCAATTGCTTATTTTAGAATAAATCTAGTTGTTCGTCAACCGTGAAACGGAAAACGCCTTTCCTATCAGTCATGTCCCTGGTGTTTATGGTCATTTATTTTTGCACCATAAGCAACCCTGTTGTTGCCCAACAAGATAAACACGAATGGCTGAAAGGACATTGGGGCATTACTTTCATCACCATGGAGGGCAAAAAGACCACTTACACCACCACATATCGAGGCGTAAGAAGTTTGTTTCGAATGAAAATAGACCCTACTCGCGCTGGACAGCTGGACAACTACATTTTAATATGGCGATGGAGTGGCAAAAGCTACCGAAGACTTGCAGAACTACAAGTCAATAAAAACGATACCGTGCGCCTGCGATGGTTAGATGGTGCCTGCGAACTTGAAACATTGCAGTTGATGACCGTAGAGCAAGATCACTTTGAGCTGGTAACTCCAGGGGGAAGTTCCAACAAAGGCCAGTGGCACCGTATCGTTTTTAAGCGTCAGGCATATTAAGGCATTAACAAGAACCTACCTCAACCTTTTAAACAAGCAAGGCGATTAAACAAAACACATTGGCTCCGCCCAAAACAAGCTCAAAAACCAGCCCTTGAAAAATCAATTTATTAGGCTTTCCATCTACCCCCATGCTAATCACTCTTCCTATAGCAAACCCAATAAAAATTAATGCTGCAACGGTTAACGAGGTGAAGGTGAGTGGAGCAAAAAAAGTGCCCAGTAAAGCTATTATTCCTCCTAATAGCATAACCGAGCTTACCCCCCGCATCTCATTTAACAGGTTCACCTCATTTTCCAATTGAATTCCCGAATTCTTTGAATAATTCTTGATGGGGTTGCTTAACCTTAATGTTCCTACAAATATTAACAAAAGGGCTGAAAGTGATAATGTTACAATGCTAACTATTTCCATGCTTAATTGCTTTTAATATGATTTTCAGCAAAAGTAAGCCGGGGTAGCGACAGGGGTATGTCAGGGGTGGGTAGTTATTTTTTCACATAGCGCTCAAAATACTCTTTGATCGTCATATTGTGAGGAGCAAATGTTTCAGATAGAGGCGTTAACTTTTGAATGTAATCAATTCGAAACGCCCTAAAATCGTTTCTTAACCTGCAAAAGGCAATCAATAGCCAATTGCCTTTATTGTTGTAAAAGGCAAATGGTTCTATCGGGCGTTTGGTGAGTTTATTTTCCGATGAAAAGTATTCCATTTCCAACAACTGAAAGTTGGTAATTGCCGATTGAATTTGCATCAAATTGTCACTCGACTTCTCGTTTTGTTGATTTTCCCCAAAATAAACTCGATCGGCCAACAATGCCGCTTTTCCTTTTTGAGTCTGTTTTAAAACAGACTTTATTTTATCAATGGCACTACTGTAATGTTCGGTAAATGATTGGTCCTTGCTTTTCAATATCAATTGTTCGGCAGTAATTAAGGCATTGGCTTCTCCTTCTGTAAATAGCACAGGCGGAAGTTGATATCCTTCCATTAAGGAATACCCTTTCCCTTCTTCGGTAAAAATGGGTATCCCTGATTTTTCAAGTGTGCGAATGTCCCGGTAAATGGTTCTTATACTCACCTTATGCTTTTCAGCAAGGTAGGTTGCAGTAACAATTCTCCTGGATTGAAGCTGCGTAATTATTGCTGTTAATCTTGAAAGCCTTGGCTTTTCTTTTTCTTCCATTGTTGCCTTTGCTGCTTGTGGCTAACTTTTTAGATCACCTCTAAGGATGTTTTCTTAAAGGTACCAAATTGAATGGTGCTTAAGGTTGAAGCAATTGAAAAAAGTAATGACCAGGCAGCACCTCTACAGTAAAAAACAGGTCTTTTAGCCTATAGGAACCAAAAAACGGCCAGTATACCTTTACCATAAACAATCAATTAACTAACCTTTAATTCTACTACAATGAAAATTTCAAACTTAACGGAAGAAAACTTAGCAAAATTCAAGGCCCTTTACCCCAATAATGAACAAATACAAAAAGTTACCCTGGATGAAATAAAAGCAAACACCAAAGGAGTGAAGTTGGATGGAAGCAATGTTACATTTAACAGCAATGCTTCATCAGCAACACTTGACTCAAAGTCAACAAGCTGCGACATCGCAATTGCTTCGGTTGTTGTAGATGTTTTTCTAATGGTAATGGGAACCGTTGAATTAAGAGAATCAATGCCGCATGCTGTTTTCGAAGACGTTGCACATAGCGTTGAATCAGAAAAATCAACCATTGAAGAGATGGCCAAAATATTTAGCGATTCGTCTGCAAGTGCCAAAGACAAAGCAAAAGCAGCACTTAAGCTTGGCACCATGATTTATAAGGCAGGCATGTTTAAAGCGGTATTTCATGCAATTATCAATAGCTTAACCTGGTGGGAAATGCTATTGTATGGCGTATTGGGGCTTGCTGAAATTGCAGCAGCATTTTTAACAGGCGGAGCCGCTGAAATTGCAGCCTTTGTAGGGGAGCTGGCCTCTACCGCCATTTTGGTTGATGATGCAGACAAGGTGATAAAGGAATGCTAATTGCCTGGTGTTAGGAAAGCGCACCTCACCTGTACATTTTTTACGGGCGAGGTGTTCTTTTCTATGTTAGAATCAACTATTGAAACAGTTGTCTTAGCACTGGTTTTAACAATGCATGATCGCCAATGAATCGCTGTCAATTCCTTTTTACAAAGACTACCGTATCTGTCTGCTTACCAGTTGTTTGTAAATTAATTGTAATAATAGGCATTGTCGGTTTAAGGTTAAAACTGTTCTTGCAATCCAACAATCATTGCCGTATATTTACTACAAATGGCACAATTGCACACTCATCAAGCCGAACAAGGCAATCAGAACAGGAGCTTTAATGCTCCAATGATGATACAACCCAAACTGGAAATAGGTGCTCCTAATGATAAGTATGAGCAGGAAGCAGATGCGATGGCCGATCAGGTCATTAATTCAGGCAATACGGTACAATTAATGCCGGAAGAGAAAGAGCACGAAAAAGTGCAAATGATGCAGGAGGAGGAGGAAGGCAAAATACAAATGATGTCAATGCAATCGCCTGTGTTGCAAATGATGCCTGACCCTATCCAAATGAAGTGCAAGGAATGTGAGGAAAAAGAAAAAGTGCAAAAGAAACCGGAAGTGCAAAAATCGAGCAATGGCACTATGCTCGCTTCCGACAATATTGCTGCAAAACTCAATAACAGCAGTGGCAAAGGAAGCTCATTGCCTTTGGGAACGCAAGAAGAAATGGAAGCCAAAATCGGTGCCGATTTCAGCAATGTAAAAATCCATACCGACGCAAATGCTGTGCAGATGAACCGTGAAATGGGAGCCAAAGCATTCACCCATGGTAGCGACGTGTACTTTAACAAAGGCAACTACCAACCCAACAGCAAAGCAGGCAAACACTTACTGGCTCATGAGTTGACGCATACGGTACATCAAGGCGGAGCATCAATAAAAAGCAAGAAAGGCGAAAAAAATAATGGCCTCACCATCCAGCGAAAAGTGGGCAAAAGCCTTATTCAACGAGCAGTTACTGAAACCCAGCGCGACACACATGCCGGATTATTTGAACTGGCAAGACACAACCCAGTAGGTGGCCCTGCATTTTCTCCACAAGCACAATACGATGTAAAACTAGAATTCACCCCTTATCAAGTAGTTGATTGCGATGAGATTGCCATGACCCAAACTGTAGTGGCAATGATCCTCAATCGCCAAATGCGAATAAGTACTGCTCAAACTGCACGAGGTTTATCTGCAGCAGAAGGCACAGAGGGCAAAGCCATCGATCGATTAAGTGGTAGAACATCTCCAATGTATGGAGAAAACAATGCAGGGGGAACAGCATCAACAGCGCACTTCGGGAGCCGTACGGGCAATGGCCGTGGCGACAAGGCCTGGATTACCGACTCCCCAGGAAGAGACGGAACAACACCTGCCAGAACCCGAAATCCGGGCGACCAACAGTCGCTACGCTTTGAAACATGTGCCATCTGTAAAAGCGGAGCTGATGAGGGTGTTTATTATGGCTGTGTAAATTGGGGCTATAGCATTGCCGATTCTACAGATACCTTTGTTGAAGACCCTTTCGAACTGGCTTCAAGGGGAACACCCTCTGCAGAGTTCCTTTTAGCAGCCAAAAAATGGAACGACCAAACCGTGCCTGTAGCCACCGATGATTTGCCACTACCCACCCATACCACGCACCAAACCGATATGACTGAAGCTCAGTTAAACGCCAGAGTAACAGCATTAAGATCTACGTTAGCAGGTTTGGCAGCAGGTCATGTTAATAGAGCACAAATTACTTTTGAGATCAAGGTATACGAAGACATACTGGGTGCAATGGTTTACAATAGAAATCGCCGATACCATGAAAGAGACGTTAAAGCCATTCAGGCAATGGTTGGTGCTACACCTAGTGGAACTTATGATTTTAATACCATCACTAAGATTAAACGATGGCAAGTTCAACAGAACCTCAAGGGCGATGGCCGTTTTGGCCCAAATTCAAAGGCTAAATTTGATACTATTGTTGCTGCAGCTGAAACCGCCAACAAAGCCATGGGACATACCAGTGACCAGGTAAAGAGGATACAACGAGAAGTTGGAAGCAACGACGACGGACACTGGGGCCCTAAAACCGTAAAACGTCTTATGGCATGGCAGGGAACCAGGCCATTTTTAAATGCATCGGGAGAATTTACCACGATGACCCGATTATCAATGTTCGGTTTTGGTGGGTTTTAAATAATCGTTAACCAAAATAATCCTATTTTCATGGGGTAGTGAAAAACTTGCGCAACTTTTTGTTAGTGATGTTTTGTTGCACGGGTTGTCATTTAGATGTCAGCCACGATAAGGTAATTGAAGGTACTGCTACTATGAATAGCTCAAATCAAGAAAATTACGATCAACTCATTCAACAGCTGGAGGAAGAATCTTCAAGTCTTTCTCCCATGTTACTTTCAGAAGTATACCTGGAAGTTGTTGCCCAAAAAGACAGTATCCTGCCATCCCTTATTTCATCTGTTAAAGATACTACCGTGAAACACTACCTGACCTTAATGGCTATCGGTGAGATAATGCCGGATGCATTACATGAAATCCCTGGCAAAACTCGAATTAAAATCTACGTGGATGCCTTGCAAAAAGGAAAGCCAAATAACGATTGGGGACTAGCAGGAGAATACCTTTCAGGTGCTTCACTGGATTTAATAAATATTGGTGAAGCAGCTATTCCGCCTCTAATTCCATTGTTAAGCGACACTACCAAAACCAGCATGTGGGGCAGTGAAGAAGTTACCATCAATCAACACTACCAAAACCGCGTATGCGACTTTACTTATTATCTAATTTTACACCTGGTGGATCGTAAAGAGCCCTACGACGAAACACCCGCTGAACGAGATCAAGCCATTGAGCGGTTAAAACAAACATTATCGCCCCGCTAATTTCCCTTCTTAGAAGCCCTCTGAGTAAAGAAAAGAATTCAGCTTTATTGAGCCGAGTGTAGAACAACCTATTCCCTAACATGACTTCTAAGAAAGATGAAATCTCTTTAGCTTCGCTGCCTTTTGATGAGAAAATAATGAGAGCGCTTTTTAACTTTAATGAAGAGATGATGGGAGTTGCTGCTTGCGAACACAATTATAAATGGACAGAATATTTCCTTTCAAAACATGGAATAGAATTCCAAAAACATAAAGACTTCTTTGTAGAGAATGGAGGTGTCTGTGATTGCAAAATTGTAACGGTTGTGGAAGAGAATTTTCCAATCGATCCAAACGAGTTCAAGCAGAACGAGGAGTAATGGATGGTGCTTTTTCAAGCGACTATTTCTTATCAACGAATGAGGTATGGCGAAGGTTGGTATTATAAGCCTCATATTTTTGCCAAATCATCTCGCATTGCTTTATATAGCTTATCTGAAACATCTTGAACTTGTTCACCAAGCATATTAAGTTCAGTACTCACATCGGAAAAATGATTTTGTGCAACAGCCAAATCTAAACTCTCAAATGCCTTTGACGACAAGTCATTCCCCTCTTCATAAAGCACTAATAACCTGTCCAAGTATTCATTAATTTCATCCGTTGCCACCAATTTCAATTCGTTTGTTTCAGCAGATATCTGTTTCAAGTTACTAAGTGACTTCGCTACCATTTTGCGGAATATTTCTCCAAATTCATTTAACACTTTCATTTGTTCTCCTACATCTTCCAGGTTTGCCATCAACCTATTAGACATTTCAATAAAATGAGCTGATAATTCATCCGTATCAAAGCCAGCGTTGTTTGCTTTAAACTCATCTAATAGAGACATGTATCTTGCGTAAAGCTCATACCTCTTTTCGTAATGATGTTTCCTCCTTGTTGATTCAAGGGTTACTTCCTCTTTTTCGGAAGTGATTTTGGCAACATCTTCTCTAAGTGCTTGGTTTTCACCTTTGGCTTTAGTATATGAACCCAAATATCCTAAGGTCGCTCCTATTACTCCCGATATTAGCCCTGTAGCTATCAGATCAATTGTCATTTCGAATGAGATTTATAAATAGCGAGGATTATTTTAAAAAGAGACTTCCCTCAAATAAAGTCGAAGCACTACTTAAATTTATCATTGATATTGTGTTAAGCATGACTGTTAAAAATAGAATGCACAGTTCCTATGAATAACTGAATTATGCTATTTTACGATCATATACAACGATTTTCACTGGATTTGGAAGAATCTGCATTCTTATTCCTTTACCCAGTGATATACTAAAGGTTGACTTCTCAATAACACTCCCCTTTTCATCATAAAACTTCTTTGTAATGGAGTTATAAGCTACTTTTCCATTGTCATGATAGGCTGATTTACTAACACTGTTGTAAGCAACTTTTCCATTGTCGTGATAGGCACTACCGGAAACCGCGTTCCATTTTATCTTCTTGTTGGCATGATAGGTGCTCCCCATAAGTTAATTGGTTTTATTGATTAGGTCTATTGAAGTAATATCGTTATAATAACGGTAAATAATCGTTTATTCTTTTTCTTATAGATAAATACGCCTTTCTTGAATAAAAGGTTCTGCATTTATTGTTTTTTATTACCGTATTATTCCCACTCTCTTTTTGTATATTTAATACCACATGGAAAAGCTTTGTATTGACTGCCAAGTAAATATCAGTCATCGGCCACACCCGAATAGCGTTAGGTGTGAAAAATGTTTAAGGAAACGAAATGCCAATTATGAGAGGCTTATCCTTCGTAAAAAGGAGATGAAGGATATTAGGCAAAAAGTTTATGTCCTTTATAATTATCGTTGTGCCGTCTGTGGATGGCAAGCGAGTAATGGGCGATTTAAGGATAAAAGAGGTAAAACAATACACTCAAATGGATGTGAGATACATCATATCATTGAGGTGTCAGCAGGGGGTAAAGATGAAATGGACAATTTGATTCTATTATGCCCGAATCATCACAAACTCGCTGATTTGGGGATTATGACAGAGGAAGAGGTAAGGGGGTATCAGATTGAAGTTCCTCTAGCTCATAAACTCACCTTCATTAAAGAAGAGTATGAAAAAGTTTTTAGTACGAAAAGGAGAAAATAAGCCTCAAAATGTTAAAGATCATTTCAATTAAAACTAAATCATAAAAGCCCCGCAAACGCAATGTTTAAGGGGCTTCGTAACCCGGGAAGGATTACTCCGTGATCCTTCTCGCTCCGAATTCCGAAAGGAAAGCCCAAATTGCTCCGCAATTAAACTTTTTTACTTCCCCTCTCGCAGAAGCACAGCTTCGCTCGGGGGAAATAAAAAAGCCCTTCGCAATGCGAAGGGCTTTCCTTTCCTCGTGACCCGGGAAGGATTCGAACCCTCAACCCTCAGAGCCGAAATCTGATATTCTATCCAGTTGAACTACCGGGCCAATGCACTAAAAAATGTTAGTGAAACACCAACAATGGCTCAAAATTAATATTAATTGTAACAATAAACACGATAAATTTTAGTTTGTACCTTTGTAAAAATGCCCCGAACTGGAATGAGCATACGACTTTTCACCTTTATCGCGCTGTCATTGATCTGCTTCAGCACTACCGCTCAAGAGATCGCCATCGGACAGTGGAAAGATTACTTCTCTTACAATACTGGCGTTTCGGTAGCCCGCAACGGCAGCACCATATACTGCGCCACCGGTCAGGCCATCATCAAATTTAGCAAAGACGACAACAGCATTGACCGCATGACCAAGGTCAACGACCTATCAGATGTTGGGGTAAGTGCCCTGCGCTATAATACTTCCATCGGCATGTTGGTGGTTGGCTATGGCAATGGCAACATCGACCTGGTAAAAGAAGATGGCACCACCAATATCTCGGCCATTAAACGCAGCGATATTATTGGCGATAAAGGCATCAAACACATTCATTTCATTGGCGGCTTTGCTTACCTCTCTACTGGCTTTGGTATTGTGGTACTCGATTTGAGCAAAGAAGAAGTAAAAGACACCTATTACATTGGCAACAATGGGTCGCAAACAGCAGTCAATGCAGTTACCGATAACGGCACGCTCATTTATGCTGCTACTGAACATGAAGGCGTAAAATATGCATCGTTGTCTAATCCTAACCTGGTAGATTTCAACTCCTGGTCTCAACTTACCAGCATTCCAAATGTCAATGGCCCCTTCAATGCCATTACTCATTTCAATGGACAGTTGTACGTCAACTTTCAAAACCAAAACACCCAACAATACAACTCTGATACGCTTTACTATTACAACGGAAGCAACTGGCTAATTGATTCACTCGTATTATCGCTCGATAACTTAGCGTTGGAAGTTGGAGAAGGTAAAATGATTGTAACGCACAATACCAGCGTAGACATGATTGATGGCAATCATGAAATAGAGAAAAACGTGTTCGGATACACCTTCGACTGGGCATCACCCAAACACGCCATTGTAGATGGTGAAAATCAATTTTGGATTGCCGATAACCGTTTTGGGTTAGTGCGCGCACGCGACACCTGGAACAATGAAGTGGTGCAACCCGATGGGCCTGGCACCAACAACGTGTTCAACATGCATATGGTAGATCAAACCTTATGGATTGCCCCCGGTGCAGTAGAAGGAGGGTCGTGGGGAAACACTTACAAAAACTGGGGCACCTACATGTACAACGAAGGTAGCTGGACCAATTTTGATGACGATAACATTGCTGCACTCGATACAGTAATTGATATCCTATCGGTAGTGGTAGACCCCAACAATACGCAACACGCATTCATTGGCTCATGGGGCGATGGATTGTTAGAATTTACCGATGGATCATTAACCAATGTATACACCCACCTAAACAGCTCGTTGCAAACACGAAGCCCAACAAGCACATGGGTAGGGGTGGCTGGCATGGCCATTGACGACAACAGCAATTTATGGGTCTCTAACTCTTTTTGCGAAGAACCACTCTCTGTAAAAACTGCTAGTGGCACCTGGAGATCATTCGACTTTGGTCCATCGCTCAATGACAAGTTAGTGGCCAATATTGTTATTGATCAAAGCGATCAAAAATGGGTGCGCGTGAATGACGTAGCTAACGGAGTGCTCGTATTCAACGACGGAGGTACTCCAACTGATATTAGCGACGACAATTACCGGGTATTGACCACTCTCGAAGGCAATGGCAACCTGCCTAGCAATGAAGTCTGGTCAATCGCTGAAGATTTGGATGGTGAAATCTGGTTAGGCACCAATGTAGGCATCGCTGTCATCTACTCGCCCGAAAACGTGTTTTCCGGTAGCAATTTTGATGCTCAACAAATATTGATCGAACAAGACGGTAACATACAAGTGCTGATGGAAACCGAAATTGTTACTGCCATTGCTGTAGACGGAGCCAATAGAAAGTGGTTGGGAACACAGGGGTCAGGCGTTTTCCTGATGTCGGAAGATGGAACCGAGCAAATTCATGCGTTCAACGAAGAAAACAGCCCATTGATTTCCAATAACATCATCGACATTGAAATCAACCATGAAAACGGAGAAATTCTTTTCGCTACCGATAAAGGTATTGTTGCTTACCGTGGCACTGCAACCAAGGGAGCCAAGGCATTCAACGACGTATACGCTTACCCCAACCCGGTAAGAGAAACTTACAGCGGAGTAGTGGCCATTAAAGGGTTGTTGCGCGATACCGATGTAAAGATTACCGACATTTCAGGAAACCTTGTCTTCAAAACAGTATCAGAAGGAGGCCAGGCCATTTGGGATGGTACCGACTTCTTTGGCACTCGTGTTCAAACCGGTGTATACCTTGTATTTTGTGCCAACGAAGATGGTTCGGAAACCATCGCTACCAAAATTTTGGTGGTAAATTAAGAGTCCTCCTTTTTTTGCATCTTTACCTAACAAACATCTTGGCATGCTACATACCACCAGGGGCATTGTTTTACACCACATCAAATACTCCGAAACGAGTGTTATTGCCAAAGTGTATACCGAAACATTTGGGCTGCAGTCGTACATCCTTAAAGGAGTACGCAGAAAAGGCTCAAAAAACAAGTCGGCTCTCCTTCAACCCCTTTCACTGATTGAATTAGTGGCATACCACAAAGAAAAAGGTGGAGTGCAAAATGTAAAAGAAATTCGCCTACACAAGCCCTTCATATCTATCCCATACGAAATTACCAAAAGCTCTATTGCTCTATTCATCAACGAAATTCTATACAAAGTAATTCGAGAAGAAGGCAGCAACAAAGAATTGTTCGAATTCTTGTTTAACGCCATACAACTGCTCGATCTCGAAGAACATTGCGTCAACTTTCACCTCCACTTTCTTACCCACCTTAGCAAGTACCTGGGGTTCTTCCCCCACAATGCAGGCATTCAAAACCCACTGTATTTTGACCTGGAAGAAGGCACCTTCACCAACCTTCACCCTTTACACCAACATTTCATCGAAGGCGAGGAAAATAAAGCATTTCAGACCATTTTAGGCACGAATTTTGATGGGATTAACCGCTTAAAGTTTAGTCACCAGATGCGTAAAAGTTTATTAAATCACTTAGTTTTGTACTATCGCTTGCATTTGGAAGGTGTAAACGAGATCAATGCGCATCAGGTACTGGAAACGGTATTGGCAGAATAGTAAGATGAAAGAACGATTAAAGGAATGGGGCTTAAAAAGCACGGTGGTTGTGTTATGCTTACTTACTGTTGGCATTGCTCGGGCACAAAATGTGCGGGTACTAAACAACAAAGACAACAAGCCAGTAGAAGATGTCTTCATCTTTGACCATAACTTTGTAAAAACCTCCGTCACCAACGCCAACGGAGAAGCCAGCCTTAATAAATTCGACGATACCGATACTCTTTATTTTCAGCATTCTGCGTTCAAAACAACCTACGACACTAAGGCCAGCCTTAAATCTTCAGGCTACACCATTACCATGGATCAGGCAGTGATCAGCCTCGGAGAATTTGAGTTCTCTTCGGCTAGAGAAGAAGAAAAAGAACCGGACAAGATTGCTCACAGCATGCATACCATTGGCGCACAAGAGATCGCTTTGCAAAACCCCCAAACTAGTGCTGATATGCTACAGGTGACAGGCGACATTATGGTACAAAAAAGCCAAATGGGCGGTGGAAGCCCTATTATCAGGGGGTTTGAAGCCAATAAAATTCTGTTGGTTGTTGATGGAGTACGCATGAACAATGCCATCTACCGCGGTGGCCATTTACAAAATGCCATTACTGTAGACAATAATATCTTAGAAAACACCGAAGTGTTGTTTGGCCCTGGTTCTGTTATTTACGGAAGTGACGCATTAGGAGGAGTCATTCACTTTCATACTCGCAAGCCCGAGTTGCTTAAAAACGATTCGCTTTCTGTCAACTTCAACATTAACGCCATGACGCGTTATGCCAGTGCCAATGAAGAAAAAACCGCACATGTTGATTTCAACTATGGACTCAAAAAAATAGGGTTCCTTACTTCCGTTACCGCAAGTGAGTTTGGTGATTTAACCATGGGAAAAGTGCGCGAGCATAGCTATCCTGAGTGGGGCAAAGTAAACTACTACACCGAAACGGTGGAAGGAGTAGACGTGATGATTAAAAACTCGAACTCCAACAAACAAGTTTTCACTGGCTATCAGCAACTCGACTTGCTCCAAAAAGTGCTGTTTAAGCCCAGTGACAGCCTTGAGTTTATCGCCAACATCCAATACTCTACTTCCAGCAATGTGCCTCGCTTTGATAAGCTAATTGAATACAATGGTGATGAACTAAGGTTTGCAGAGTGGTACTATGGGCCACAAAAACGACTACTTACCTCTATCAATACACGCATACAATCGGGCAGTAGTCTTTTTTCTTATGCTGATTTTGTTGTAGCATTTCAACGCATTAATGAAGACCGCATCGATCGTCGCTTTGGAAGAACTGGCCGTACTACGAACGAAGAAGACGTTAATGTATATAGCATTAACGGTGACTTAGTCAAGAAAATTGATGCTTCTCAATACTTATACTACGGCACTGAGTTTACGTACAATGATGTTACTTCCACTGCTCGCGAAGATAATGTAGTTACAGGAGCAATTGCTCCAGCTGTTACTCGTTACCCCGACGGAGGAAGCACCATGCAAACCTATGCTGCCTACCTCAACTATCGTCGCGATTTAAGCACTATGTTCAACCTTACTGCAGGCATTCGGTACAGTCATGCTATTTTAAATTCTCAATTCCTGGATACTACCTTTCTTACACTTCCATTCAGCGAAGTAGCCATCAATACTGGAGCATTTACAGGAAGCCTTGGGCTCACCTTCCGCCCCGATTCTTCATGGAAATTTAGCTTACTAGGATCAACAGGGTTTAGAAGCCCAAATGTTGATGATTACGGAAAGGTGTTTGAGAAAGATGGATTTGTAGTAGTGCCTAGCGACCGGTTGAGCCCTGAATATGCGTATAACGGTGAATTAAGCATTACCAAAGGGTTTCATAACAATGCTGTGAAATTAATGGGCACCTTTTATTATACCTTTCTAGTAGATGCTATTGTACGACGCGATCACCAGTTGAATGGTTCCGACTCTTTATTGTACGATGGAGAGTTGGCAAGAATTCAAACCAACACCAATGCTGCAGAAGCAGTAATTTATGGCTATCAAGCCAAAATAGTTGCCGACATTTCGAAACAATTCACTTTTGAAAGTACCTACAACTACACCTTTGGGGAAGACCTTACAGAGGAGGTTCCCCTCGCACATATCCCCCCTGTATTTGGAAAAACAGGCGTGCGTTACAAACACAACAACAACAAGTGGTACAACGACTTTTACGTATTGTTTAATGGCTGGAAACGCATTCAAGATTATTCTCCTGGGTCGACCGACAATCCTTCAGACGCCACTGAAGATGGCACACCATCATGGTACACTCTAAATTTCAAAACAACCTACCACATTAACACCTCTCTCAATGTGCAGTTTGCAGTAGAAAACATCCTCGACCACCATTACAAGCAATTTGCTTCCGGAATTAGCGCTCCCGGCCGAAACTTCATCATTGCACTACGGACAGGTATCTAAAAATTTCTATCTTTAAAGTTGTATATACATACAATGTATGAGCAACTATTCTACCCTACAACAACTTATTGAGATTGATTCTCCCAGTGGCTATACGCACAATGCTGGTGTTTACATTTTTAACTTGCTGAAATCGTATGGTTTATCGCCTGAAATGACCAATAAAGGAGCTGTAAAATGTGCTCTTGGGTCTAGCCCCACATTGGCCATTGCAGCCCATGTTGATACATTAGGGGCAGTTGTTTCGGGTATCAAAAAAGACGGCACTCTTAAGGTTTCTCCCATTGGCGGGGTCGCCCTAAACAGTTGCGAAGGAGAATATGTTAATATTGTGACCATAAGTGGGAAGGTTCGTACTGGTACTTTTTTGCTCGACAACCCTTCGGTGCATGCCAACAAAAAACACAATGCTGCCGAACGCTCTATTGAAAACATGCACATTCGAGTTGATGAGGAAGTATACACCAAAGAAGATGTACTGGAACTGGGCATATCAGTAGGTGATATTGTTTGTTTTAATCCGCGTTATCAAAAGCTGGAAAGCGGTTATATCAAATCTCGTTTCCTCGATAACAAAGCTGGCTGCTATGTGCTCTTTGAATTGGCTCGACGCATAAAGGAAAGTGGGCAGGAAGTCCCTGTAGAAATTTTCTTCTCCAATTATGAAGAAGTGGGGCATGGTGGCACTTGCGGCTACTCCTCTTCCATTGAAGAACTCCTGGTCATTGACATGGGTGTTTTGGGTGACCCTTGTGAGGGCAATGAAGTATCGTGTTCCATTTGTGCCAAAGATAGCACAGGCCCCTACGATTATGCCTTTCGAAAAAAACTCACCGAATTGGCCGAAAAGCAAGGCATTCCCTATAAAGTAGATGTCTACCCTTTCTATGGTTCTGATGGCAGTGCTGCATTGCGAGCAGGCAATGATTTTAGAGTAGGACTCATTGGGCCTGGTGTTGCTGCTTCGCATGGGGTAGAGCGCACTCATATCAAAGGAATTGAAGCAACCATTGACCTTTGCTTGGCCTACATTGCAGCGGAATAGAGCCCCGCATTCTTTCGAAAAAAATCGTATATTGAAATACGAATTATTCAAACCTCATCTTTATGATCATATTTGGTGTTAGGGGGATGACCACGACCAAAGAGCGTGGAGAGTTCCATTGTCCGCAGTGTAACGTTGCCCAACAATTCCGTCAGCGCAGAGTACGCCAGTTCTTTCACTTGTATTTCATTCCTCTTATCCCAGTAAAAACATTCGGTGAATATGTAGAGTGCAACGGCTGTAAATCTACCTACGAACCACAGGTGCGTGAATACAACCCCGAAGCTGAACGGCAGCTATTTATTGCTCAGTACCAACTGGTTATTCGACGCATTATGGTCATGATTATGATGGCAGATGGGGTTATTGATGAAAATGAAATCAAACAAATCCAGTCCATTTACCATGAAATTGCTGGAGTACAATTGTCGGATGACGACGTGAAAAAAGAGATTAAAATTGTACACGAAAGCTCTCATGGCATTAAAGATTATATTGGCATGGTAGGCCATTCACTCAATGAGTTTGGTAAAGAACAAGTAGTGAAAGCAGCTTATGAAGTTTCGATGGCAGACGGCATTTTACAGGATGAAGAAGAGCTTATGATTGCCGAGATTGCTGAGGCGTTAGAAATATCGAGCGCACACCTTAAAGGCATTTTAGGCGAGGTGAAAAAACCTGGCGCCATTGCCAATTAAATTACACTAAATACAAGTAAGGGAATTACGACACCAGCCGCTCCACATGTACGATTTCGTCAAGGTTAACGGTATACATTAACCGTTCCACCTCAACATATTCGTTGTTTCTTTGGGCTTTTTTGTACAATCGGTGATTAAAGATGCTCGCAAAATAATGTTCTTTACTCCTTCCATTCTCCACCTCCCAAATCACACCAAAGATTTCTTTTCCTGAACGAAGTTTGAACTTACAATGCTTCTCAAAGAATGTTTGTATTTCTCTAGCTTCCATCTTCAAGTAAATTTACATCCTTTTTAACGTTTGAATCCTTCTTTCTGTTGCAATAAGTTTTCAACAAATTTGCCAGACTGTTAATAACTTATTGTTACATTTGTTACTCTGTACAACCAAAAAACACGCAACATGAAACGTTTCCACACCCTGTTATTGGCTGCTTTACTATCCCTCAGTTTCAACGCTTTTGCTCAATACGACGTTACCTCTATTACCACTGGATTAAGTTATCCAGTATGTATGGATCAAGCTTCTGATGGAAGATTCTTCATCACTTTAAAAGGCGGGCAAAGCACCGTCGCCAACAACGCCAAAGTAGTGGTGTATGATGAAAATGGAAACTTCTTAAGCGATTTCTACGATTTTTCATCGGTAGTAAATGCCGACTTTGAAAGAGGATTGCTTGGCATTTGCCTGGATCCAGACTTCGATAACAATAACTATGTATATGTGTATTACAATCACCGTAACCCTGAAGGGTTTAGTGTAGTGCGCTTAACTGCTACCGGTAATACTGGTAGTAATCCACTTACCTTGCTGGATGTCAACTATGGTAACATCAACGGGAACCACGTAGGAGGTAACATTCACATCAGTCCTGCAGATCCCGACAACATTTATGTAACGATGGGTGATATTGCTGTATCTTCAAATTCACAATTACTCACTAACCCATGGGGAAAGATTTTACGCGTCAACAAAACGGATGGTAGCATCCCTACCGATAACCCATTTTATGATGATGGTGACCCCACGCAAGGGAATGATGATCGTATTTGGAGTTATGGACACCGCAATGGCTTCGACTTTACCTTTAGTACCAAGAATGATTCTCTATATGAATCGGAAAATGGCTGGAACACCCAGGATGAAGTAAACCTGGTAACCAAAGGGGGCAACTACGGGTGGCCTGATTGCGAAGGATTTACCGGCACATGCTCAGACCCTTCATTTATTGCTCCAATGGATATTTGGAATTCTCCACTACCTGCAGTAACCGGAATTATTGTTTACGACAACTCATTGATGCCTGAGTTTGATGGCCATATGTTGGTAAGTGATTACGATGATGGTAACATTGTTGACTTTACATTAAACGCTGCTGGTGACCAGGTTACCAACCGCCAAACAGTACCCTTTAGCTCAGGAGGTACCACCGACTTACTACAAGGCAACAACGGTTGTATTTATGTCATAGAAGGAGGATATACCACTAATGGAAAACTTACGCGGATCTGTCCGGTAGGAATGAGCGTGGAAGAGCTGACCAAAGAAAGTACAGTAACCATCGCGCCCAATCCAGCATCTCAAAGTACGGTGTTAACCTTTTCATCGAACCTCAGTGGCCATTCGTTTGAATTGCTTGATGTAGTGGGAAAAGTGGTGCAAACACATGCCATAAGTGGGTCTACGCACACACTCGATCTGGCAGGACTGCCTACAGGAGTATACTTTATTAAGGCTTACCATGCAGATGGCTACCTGTTAGAGCGATTTGTGGTCAATTAACTCCATTGTGCATCGACTTTTAGCTGTACTCTTATTCATTGCTTTTCACCAGCAGGGAAAAGCTCAGTTTGGTACACTACCACCATTTGAGCTCGAAATAGAGGCTATTTCTGGGGTTAATCTCCCAGGGTTGCATTCTTTTGCGTTTGCACAATCGGGAGACAAGTGGTTGTTTGTTGGTGGACGCATCAACGGGTTGCATGGACTGAACGTAAATGACGGCTTCTTAATTCAGTTTGCCAATAATTTCATTGCAGTAATAGATACTTCTACCTGGTCGGTATATGCTTCCACATTAGACCAACTTCCCTATTCTGTTGCTGATCCTTTGCGGTCTACCAACATGCAATACCATCAGGATGGTGACTACCTGTACATGATTGGTGGGTATGGCATGGATAGCTCCATGTTGGTAAACACTTCGTTTCCGGTGCTTTCAGCCATCCATGTAAACAACATGATACAAGCCGTGATGACTAACAGCAGTATTGCTCCCCACATTAGGCAATACACCGACACATTGTTGGCTGTTTGTGGTGGAGAACTGGAAAAGATAGGTGATTATTACCACCTGTTTTTTGGGCATTTTTTTGAGGGAAGATACTCTGAAGATGCTGGCTCTCCTTTTTTTACCCAGCGGTACATGAATAAATTGGCCAAGTTTAGCATTGAAGATGATGGTTCGAACCTGAGCATTAGCAATTATTCTTTTGTAGAAGACACTACTCACTTTCATCGAAGAGACCTGACCACAGCGCCTGTTGTATATCCAAATCTAACTTATGGCATTGGTGCGTATGGTGGCGTTTTTCGCCCTGATGAAGACCTGCCATACCTTAACCCTATTCTTGTAGACAGTGGGGGAGTATCGACAGTGCGTACAGACTACGAGCAGGTATTAAGTCATTACACCGTAGCGCATTTACCTGTTTACGATTCAACCTTGCAGAACATGCACACGGTATTCTTTGGTGGCACCAGTCTCAATTATTATGATGATAACACACAATCGGTTGTAACGGATTCGTTGGTGCCATTCATTGACGACGTTAGCACCCTTACTGTAAAGGCCAACAACACCATCGAAGAAGCATTAATGCCCCTTGAAATGCCTGGGTTACTTGGCACCAACGCCAAACTCATTCCGGTGCAAAACATTCCCCGGTTTGGCAATGGGGTGGTGAACCTTCGAGCCTTAACAGGCCGCACATTAGTAGGGTATATTTTTGGTGGCATCCGTGCCCAACAACCCAACAATGGTGTTTCAACTGCTAACGACACCATTTATCGGGTTTACCTTACCCCTAACTATAACATTTCTGTTCCCGAACAATCTTCGGCATTCAACTACATCAACATTTACCCCAACCCGGCCAAAGACATTACAACGCTGCAGTATCATTTAAAACACCCTCAAAGGGTAGAGGTAGCTGTATACGACGTTCGTGGACGAGTGGTACTTAAAACAAGCGGCAACCCCCAATCTAGTGGTATTTATCGCCACGTGCTTCACACTAACGGGTTGATTCCCGGTATTTATTCATGTGTATTGCAAACGGCAAGTGATCAGCAATCCATTAAGTTTTCTATTTTTCGGTAATGAGCAGAACCGTTAAAATCATTTTTGGCATCCTCTTATTGATGCAGTTATACTTTGCATTTTTCCCTCTATTGTTTGGATATGCTGGCAGTGTAAACATGAATACCCTTTCACTGGCTAATGCAGGGTTATTTGCATCGTTTACATTGTTTTATTTTATCATGAAATGGAAGAGAGCCGCCACAACCCCACCAAGCCCAGCTGGAGCTCGTGTGCTGTTTGAAGGGGTTGTCAGTAGTAAAGCCAAAAACGATGTTGTTGTGAATTCCGGGCTGGCTACATTGGTTTTTTTATCGCTCGGTGGCATTTTATTCTTTGGCACCAGCAGCACTGGGGAAATAATTGCAGGAGGCACCTTGTTGTTGCTCAGTATTGAGTCGGTGCTCTTTCTTGGCATTCAATTGAGTAATGAGTGGTTTAAAATAACCCTTACGACTCATCAATTGGTAGCACGTACTACCAATACTGTAATTGTTTCATGGGACGAGTTGAAGGTCATTGAGGTAAAGTATAATGAGCTATTCTTTGTTGACACTAACGGACAAGTCGTTTCAGTGTCTCTTGATGCGATAAGGCCACAAGATCGTACTGTTTTCACACAACAGCTAACACAATTAGTTAATGCACACCGCATTCATTTAAAAGGGAGTCTTGACGGGTAGTCTACTCGGCAAACTTTAACGAGTACAGCATCGCTTCTAATTCGCGTAGGTATTCGCGCTTGTCAAATTTGGGGGCAAAAACAAAACCTTCAACAGTAACTATTCTTCCCCGCTTTTCATCGTAAGTAGTAAGGCTCATGAAAGGCCCACCCATAAAGTCGCCTTCTACACGCCACAATCCTCTAATTTCAGCAGCATATTCATCATTAAATACTTTGTCAGTATACGAGGGTGGCATTTTATATTCGGTGGTCATGTATGATCCATCACTGGGTCCGGGCACGTATTGCTTGTTAATAGAGTCGCGCATCATTAATAAGTACTCTGGGGTGAAAGTGCTATCGTCTACGTAGGGATAATGATAAATCAAAATGCCCTGAGTAACATCATGTCCTGTGCTTCCTACAAATTTTACCCGGTTTCTTTTTATCCAAACAAAGTTCTTTTCATCAGCTGCTATTTCACAGTCGGTAGGAAGTGTAAGCGACAGTTGATGCTGCTCCATTAATGTTTTCTCAAGGTTTACACTGCGTTGTAAAAAGTATTTTTCTTTAAGTCGCTCCTTTTCAACATCATTGAAGTAGTCACTTACTTTTTGGCTGTGCTCCTTAAATACTCGAATGAAATCTTCTTCACTGCTTGCATGAACCTCTACTACCAATTGCTCTTTGGCCCATTTGTCTTTTACAATTTCAATGGTTGGCTCCTCGTTCTGCGTCGATTTACGAATGTCGGCAATGATGATGTTGCGATGTACCTTGATAATTTTTGAGAACGACGATTGAGGGAACTGCACGAGAGAAAACATGTACTCTGGTTGTGGAAGGTGGGGGTAATACTCTTCCATTTTTTCGCGAATAGCATCTCCAGATTGTCCTTCCCAATATGCATCTTCCATGATAACTATAATCTCTCCTGTACCCCCGGAGTGTGCGGGCAAGTAGCTTGATGGATCCTCCTCACACGAAAAAAGTGCCAGGGCAATCACCATAAAGAACAGTATTCGTTTTCCCATTATCCTGCTGCCTTTATTCTTATTTTCTGTCCGGTTTTTAACCGCTTATCGTTCAAGTCCTGGTTTAATCGCTTTATTTCAGATACACTTACACCTTCTTTCTTTGCAATGTCCCAAAGCGTATCTCCCTTGCGAATGGTGTAATACGTATACTTGCCTGGTTTATCAGTGTTCCTTGTCAGCGTTTTTTTATTGTTGTTACTTGCTGCTTTTGCTGCTGGAGCCTTTTCTTTAGCATATACAATTAGCCGCTGGCCACTGTTGATGCGGGTTCCTCGAAGGTTATTCCAGGCTTTTAAGTCGGCAACAGAACATCGGTACTTATTAGCGATCGAGCCCAGGTATTCTCCACTTCTAACAATATGGGTGCGCTGTACTTTTTCTGTTTTTCCTTCTGCCAACTGTGGTGTTTCTTCTTTGTTGTAATTGTAAATCACCTGCTCATTCATTACAAAGAGTCCTGTAAGTTTGCGTGGCAGGTATAAAATGTTCTTTTCTCCTTCAGCCGGTGCTGGAATTACCTTTTTGGTATAAACCGGGTTGAGAAATTCTACTTCTTTTGCCGGAATGCAAAGTATTGCTGCAATTTGATCGAATGTTACTTTTTGGCTCACGTGTACAGTGTCGTAATCAAAGTACTTCATTGCCGGCTTTATTGGCCTAATGTTGTGTTCTTTAGCGTAGGTGAGGGCATAATTTACAGCATAAAATGCAGGCACATATCCCTGCGTTTCCTTTGGTAAATAAGAACGCAATTGCCAATAGGTCATTTTGCCTCCTCCAGCTCTTCTAATGGCTTTGTTTACATTGCCAGGTCCGGCATTGTATGCCGCCAACGCAATGTCCCAATCATCATAAAGGCTATGAAGGTATTTCAGGTAAATACATGCTGCTTCTGTTGCCTTATAGGGGTCTCTACGTTCATCTACATAAGAGTTAACATCCAGGTCATACAACTTTCCTGTGCGGTACATGAATTGCCAAATGCCAACTGCTCCTGCTCTTGATTTGGCCCGAGGATTAATTGCTGACTCCACAATTGAGAGGTGTTTTAACTCCAGTGGAATGTTGTATTTATCCAGCATTTCCTCAAACATCGGAAAATACATTTGCGACATGCCATAAGCCTTAGAGGTATGTCGTCGAATTCTTTTGGTATACAGCCGAATATAGCTAGCTACATCGTCATTATAGTGAAAACGAAAAGGTGATGTTCTAGCCATTTCTTCCAGCCGCTTTGCATACACCGAATCTGGGTATTGAGGTACAGAGTCTTTAGGATAGTTGTAGGGGTTTTGTCCTGCTAACGCACTTACAGAATCGTAATAATGAAAATAATGCGAGTTCGCTAAACTGTCTAACATTGCCACGATGGGATCGTCTTTTACAATGGAATCTTTTACTGCATGAGTACCTTCTCCTTTCTGTGCTACTGAAGTAGTAGCCAGAAGCATTGCAGCAATATATCCAACAATTCTCATCATATTATCATACGTAATCAACTGTTATTTGTTGTATGAACAACAAAGTTGGCTAATAACGTTGCATCAGGTGGTTTGAAAACGCAAGTAGCTCTTCCTCCTTAAAAGAAGCTCCCATTACCTGTATACCATAAGGCAGCCCATCAGAATGTTCTCCCATGGGTAAAGATATCGCAGGCACACCTGCCAGATTAGCCTGTACAGTAAAAATATCTTGAAGGTACATGGTAATAGGATCGTCAATGTTTTGCCCAATACCAAACGCTGTTGTCGGTGCTGTAGGCATCAACACAAACTCATATTCGTTAAGAATTGCTTGTGTTTTTTCCTTAATGATTTGCCTTACCTTTTGTCCTTTCGAATAATAAGCATCGTAATATCCTGCACTCAACACAAAGGTTCCCAACATAATTCTTCGTTGCACTTCTTTGCCAAACCCTTCGGTACGCGACTTTTTATAGGTCGACTCAATGTTTTCGGCCAAATCGCTTCGATGACCATAATGCGCTCCATCATATCGAGCCAGGTTGGATGATGCTTCAGCGGTGGTCAGCACGTAATAGGTAGGCACCATGTAATCGAGGTATGGGAAATCAACCGCTTCAACGGTGTGCCCATCAGTCTTTAGTTGTTCAATAATACCTTCTACTCGTGTTTTGATTTCAGCATCCAATCCAGCGCTTTCCAAACAATCTTTAATGTAAGCAATCTTTAGCTTTTTGTTTTCGGGAAATTGCAATTGGGCTGTATAACTGGGCACTTCATTACTTGAAAGTGTACTATCGAAGTGGTCTTTTCCAGCCATTACTTCGAGCAAAAGTGCTGCATCTTCTACCGTATTGGTAATCGGTCCTATTTGATCGAATGAGGAGGCATAGGCCAACAAACCATATCGAGATATCCTTCCATAGGTAGGCTTTAGCCCAACCACTCCGCAAAAAGAGGCTGGCTGCCGAATAGATCCTCCAGTATCTGAGCCAAGCGTTGCCAGGCACAAACCTGCCTTTACAGCTGCCGCAGAGCCTCCTGAAGAGCCTCCTGGAACCTTAGTGTTATCTACAGGGTTCAGCACGTTGCCATAGGCAGAGTTCTCGTTGGAGCTCCCCATTGCAAATTCATCACAATTTAACCGACCAACAATGATGGCATCTTCATGAAGCAATCGCTCTACCACAGTGGCATTGTATATCGATTTAAAGCCATCCAAAATCTTAGAGGCTGCATATACTCCATGTCCACTGTAGCAAATATTGTCTTTTATGCCCAGCACCATTCCCGCCAGCTTTCCTGCTGTTCCTTCTTTCAGCCGGGCATCAATTTCCTTAGCACGTACTATCAGTTCTTCACGCGGGTATACTTCAATAAATGCATTAAGGTGTTTATTGTCCTGAATGCGTTCCATATAGCCATCTACCAGCTCAACACAGGTTACTTGCTGATGCTGTAGATCACTTTGTACATCACTTAGCGAACGGTAGGTTTTCAATTGCTATCGTTTAACAAATTCAACGTGAACTGCTAAAATAAAATGGGGAGAGCGTAAAATGTGGTTTACTCTTTTCCTTCTTCAATGGGCTTATTGTCTTCCCCTTTGGAGGCATCTTTAAATTCTTTCATTCCTTTTCCAAGGCCTCTCATAAGTTCGGGGATCTTTCGTCCACCAAAGAGCAACAATACCACCGCAACAATTAATACGATTTGCCATGGTCCTAAAGCTCCGAGTATGATAGTAAGAGTCATTTTGCTTTTTCTTTAAATGCAAGGCAAAGTTAATCAATTTTTCTCACCATGCGTGGTTTCTAGTTGTTTTTGGCGATCCAGGGAACAGGGTCTCGCTTGTATACCCCTTCTCCTGATATTTTCCAGATTTCAAAATGAGCCTCGGTTTTGTTGTTTGTTGTATTGGTTAATACCGATCCCAATTTTTGTTTCATCTTTACTTTATCTCCTTTTTTTACCACTACTTCCTGCAGGTTTGAATATACCGTACGGTAAGCTCCATGCCCTATAATAACTGCCTTTCCCGCTCCAGGGATAACGATTACACTAGTGACTTCTCCTTCAAATACAGCACGTACGTTCGACCCTTTTCCAGTGGCAATGTCGATGCCGTTATTATTTACAGTGTAACCCGGAATGACAGGGTGTGGGTGCTTTCCAAAAGTACTGGTAATAACTCCTGTTTCTACCGGCCAGGGAAGGCCTCCTTTGTTCTTTTCGAAGTTTGAAGACACTATTTTTTCTGCCGGAGTTAAAGAAAATACTCCCTTTTCTTTGTTTTTAGCTTTAGCTTTTCGAATTTCCTCCGCAATGGCGTGTTGAATGGCTGCATCCAGTCGTTCTTTGTCTTTTTCTTGTCGCTTCAATTGTGTGCGTAAGGTACTTTCTTCTTGTTGTAAGTGGCTCAGTGTTTCTTGTTGTTTTACCCGGTCTTCTGATAATTCCCCCCTTTCATCTGTATGCACTTGTAGTAATTGCTGCCGCTCTTGTTTTCGAGCATCAAGTTCAGCAATCTTATCGTTGAGCATGTCTTGCGTGGCCAGGATATATTTTGCTTGTTTCTTCCTCGCTGCTGCATATTGCTGCATGTACTTTAGCCGCCTGTATGCCTGGTTAAAGCTCGCTGCAGAAAAAATATAAATTAGCTGATCATAGTCGTTGCGGTTTTTATATGCATGCATGATCATTTGCGCATAATGTGCTTTTAGCGACTCCAGGTCGTGCTCCATCGCCTCAATGATAGAGGCGTTTTCTTCCATTTTCTCATCCAACTTCCGGATCTCATAGTTAACAGCCGATATTTTTTCCTCACGAAAAGCTATTTGCGTGTTGAGTAGTACTAGCTGTGTTTGGGAAATTCGCTGATGTTGTGTGGTTTCTGAAAGCAGCTTGTTGGTATAATTAATTTTGTTTTGAATGCGCTCTCTTTGCTTGATGAGGTCTTTACTGCTTTGTGCAAAAAGGTGCCCACTCCCTATAATAAAAACCAGTACCCAACAGTATTTAATGAACAATTTGCTCATACTTGTCTGTTATTTTAAATGGTAGCTTTTGAGGTTTGTTTAAGCGCACTTTCGAATATTTTAGTTCGCACCAAAACTTCCCTTTGAGGTCGGCAATCTTTAATTGAGTATGGTGTGGCATCAACTGCTCTTCTATGTCCTTGTGGTTGTCGTATTCCACTTCTAACACCCTTTTTTCCACTAGATCATCGATAATGATTCTGCTGGCTTTAAAGGTGGTGCAGTTTACCCAATATTTTTGTAAATAGTTCCTATCCGTTGATTTTTCGAGCGCTTTTTGTAGGCGTTTTTCTTTCACTTGATCACTAAATGTACTGTCGAGCGAAGTAGTTTCGTCATCGTTAGGCTTGAGGGCCTTAATGAGGCGTTTATTGCTTTTTAAGGTGAGTAGGTACTGGCTTTCATCTTCCTCCGACTTGTACTTTTCTTCCCGCTCAAAGCCAATGGCATTACCTACCAGCATGTTTTGCAACATGAAATAATCGAGGTCTACGTTATACTTTTCATTCAGGTAGTCGTAATTGCCAATAAAATACCGCTTGTTTCCGGGTTCTTTGATGATAAACTTTACAGAATCAACAGTGATGAGTGCACGCACTACCTCTATGCCCAGCAATGGTGATATAGATACCCATATGGCGCTGTCTTTTCTTATGCGAATGGCCGATTTAAAAGAGGTGGTTTTGTCCAACGATTCTACCTCAGTATCGGCCTTCATGCTTAACCATTTAAAATCGAACTGGTTTTTTTCGAGGTTTTTAACCACGTATTGTGGTTTCTTTTTGCCGCATGGCTTTTTTGAAGCATCTCGATTAGAGCGACAGGAGTACAAAGTGGATAAAAGGAATACCGCACAAAAAACCGTTATTCCCAGTTTATTGAAGCTTATTTTACTCATAAAGTTGCCTGTCGGCTATTTTCCGATCGATCAATTCCGAAGCATTACCTGCTTCTTTTGCTTTTTTCCAATAATCAAAGGCTTGATCTTTTTCTCCTAGTTGAAAGAGCACATCACCATAATGCTCCAGGATTACTCCATTGCCATTGCCTCCGTTATTCAATGCCTTTTGCAACCATATTTTTGCTTCATCGTAATCTCCGTTTACATAAAGTACCCAGCCATAAGTATCCTGAAACGATGGTTGTCCTGGTTGTAACTCATTCGCTCTTTTGGCCATTTCCTTTGCCTGCTCCAGTTTTTCTTTTCTCAAAGAAAGGTAATAGCTATAATTATTCAATACCCCAATATTGTTCGCATCAAGACTAAGCACCTTGTCGTATGCTTCATCCGACTTTTGGTATTGGTTATCTTTGTAGTAAGCGTCTCCCAGATCGGAATAAAATTGGGTAAGCAGTAGCTTATTATCTACTACTAACTCCTTGCCTGAATTTAATGCTTCTATTGCCTCTTTATAGTTTTTCTTTCTTATTTGGGCAATGCCTTTGTAGAGGTAAAATGCTGGCTGAGTGGGAAATAAGCCGATTGAAGCCTGACTTTCTTCTAGCATGGCATCATAATCGTTTAATTGCAAGTCGAGGTTCAGAATTTCATTCCAAATTACAAACCTGCCATTGTCGTATTTCACGGCTTCCCGATATTGCTGCCGTGCTTCTTTTAATTTATTATCTCGCGATAAAAAATCGCCATATACTGAGTATGACTTTGCTTCTGAAGGGTGTTCTTGTACCAGTAGCTTTGCCAAGGTATAAGCTTCATCGATATATTCTTTATTGCTCTCCGTAAGGGTGTAATAATCCAGCAATACTTTTACCTTGGTGTCGATGTCTACTTCTTGGCTTTCGAATGCTTTTACTACTTCTTTATAGCTTTCTTCCTGGTTTCCCGTTGATTTGTAATATTGTGCCAAAGAAAGGTGAACCAACCCATTGTTGGGCTCCATTTCAATGATTTTTTGGTATTCAGCAAGAGCTTTTTCTTGCTCTCCAGCCTCCAGGTAAAGTTCTGCCAAAACACCATGAAATTGGGGGTCTTTCGGAAATACGGCAATCAGTTTTTGTAACTCTTCAATGGCTTTGTCTTGCTTTCCAAGCTCAGAGTATATGCGTTGTTTCTGAATAGATATTTCCTGATTCACACCTACCTTTTGCTCCAGCTTATCGTATACCTCAATGGCCTGATCTAGTTTATTATCGTAGATCAAGGCAAATGCCCAATCAAAGTAATAATCAACTTTGTCGGGGTTGTTTTTAATGATGGTTTCATACACACTTGCTGCTGTAGCATAATCGCTCATTTTTTGATAGAGATGCGCGAGTAGCAGCTTGTACCAGGTGTTGTTTTCTTCAATGTCAACCGCCTTCTTAATGAGCGAAAGCGCTGTTTCGTCCTCCCCTTGAGCTTCGTAAAGCCCTGCCAGTTCGTACATTACCGCGGCATTCTCAGGATCAAGGCTTAAACAGCGAGTAAAGAGGTTGGCTGCTAGTTCGTAATTGCCCAATATGCGTTCTTTATTCGCATTAAAGAACAGGTATGTTACGTCATTGCGCTCTTTCTCTGTAAGCTCTTTGCGTTTAGACTTGTTTTTATCCTTGCCTTTATCTCCCGGAGCAGAAACCACCTCTTTGGTAGCCGATCCACATCCTAGCAAGATCAGTATTAAAAGGGTCGATATTAAAAACCTTTTTTCCATTCGTGCGTCCCGCACTTTATATTCCTTAGTCGTTCATCACGGTATAGTCCCCGATGCTCACATCCCCAGGGCTACTATTGTAATCAACGTAATTCCCTATCATAGAGTTTCCGATGTTAGCTCCTTCGATTTTTGTATTGGTTTGTACCAGAGAATTCTTAAGAATCGAATTTTCAACAATGGTGTTGTCGCCTAGAGAAACATGTGGCCCTATAATTGAATTTTTGATGGTAACATTTTCTCCGATATAGCATGGGGGGATCACAACCGTATTCTCCTTCACACATGAGTTGGAAACCATCTCTTCGTTCTTATGTAACTCCAATATTCGTTGGTTAGTATATACTGTGGCGTCTTTGTTGCCACAATCAAGCCACTCTTTCACCTGTCCGGGGCTAAACCGAATGCCTTTGTTCTTCATGTTTTCCAACGCATTCGTTAACTGGTATTCACCCTTATCCTTAATGTCGTTGTCAATAAGGTATTGCAATTCCTTTTTCAGCCCGTTGCCATCGCCAAAGTAATAAATGCCAATAATTGCAAGGTCTGATACAAAGGTTTCGGGTTTTTCCACAAAGTCTGTAATGACATTTTCATCATTCACCTTCACCACCCCAAAGGCGCTGGGGTCGTCGATTTGTTGCACCCAAATGATGCCATCTTTTGTATCGTCAAGTTTAAAATCAGCTTTGAATAACGTGTCGGCAAATGCTACGATTACCTTTCCGTCCAACGCAGGTTCTGCGCACAATATAGCGTGAGCGGTTCCCAGTGCTTCTTCCTGATGAAAGATAGAACCTTTGGCTCCCAGGTTTTCAGCTATCTGAATTAAATTAGCCTCAACCTCAGCACCAAAATCCCCAATGATGAACGCTATTTCATCTACCGGCTCATTGCATACACCTGCTATTTCTTCAACCAATCGCTGTACAATTGGTTTCCCTGCAATAGGGATTAATGGTTTTGGAATGGTAAGTGTATGCGGTCGCATTCGTTTTCCCATACCTGCCATTGGCACTATAATCTTCATCACAAATTAAGTTTATGTTCCCTGCTTTTATTTTGTTCCTGTATGACCAAACCCTCCTGCTCCTCGCTCAGTTTCGGCCAACTCTTTGACTTCTGCCCATTGCACTTGTTGGTGAGCCGCAACAACCATTTGAGCAATCCGCTCTCCATCCTCTACCTCAAATGCTTCGTTTGATAAGTTGATTAATAGCACTTTTACTTCTCCTCTATAATCAGCATCGATGGTGCCTGGAGCATTTAAAACAGTAATTCCTTTTTTATATGCTAACCCACTTCTTGGTCGTATTTGTGCTTCAGTACCCAACGGTAGTTCGATAAAAAGGCCTGTAGGAATAAGCTGTCGTTGCAGCGGTTGAAGTACTATTGCTTCGTTCAAATTGGCCCTTAAATCCATTCCGGCAGATGCAATGGTTTCGTAGGCTGGCAAAGCATGTTTTGATCGATTGATTATCCTAACTTCCATGGTTCTTTTAAAAGCGGTTCAAGTTACTACTTTTTTTGGTCTTTCTAAAACATATACCATGGCTGCAAACCCCACAATTATCAACCCATTGACCACATATTTAAGCCCAACAGAAGGGTAGTTGGGTAGCGTGCTTAAATAATACACCACAGCCGTTACCAACAGATACATTGATATTCTTCCTAGTTGATACCGAATGGGGTAGTGCTTCTGCCCCATAAAATACGATACAACCATCATGGAGGCATAACAGATTAGCGTAGCCCATGCAGACCCCATATAACCCAATGTTGGGATCCACAAATAGTTTAAAACAAGAGTAATGGCTGCTCCAAACAATGCAATGTATGCCCCATAAATGGTTTTGTTGGTAAGTTTATACCAAACCGATTGATTGTAATAAATGCCTAAACAAACATTGGCCGCCAACAAAATAGGTACTACTGTTACCCCTATACGATACTCTTCGCCCACAAAAAACATGGCCACATCTATGTATAGCATGATGCCTAAAAAGATGAAACAACACACAATGATGAAATACTTCATTACATCGGCATAAATTCCTGTGGCGTTTTTATCTTTTTCTTTCGAAAAGAAGAACGGTTCAGCCGCATAACGAAACGCTTGTATGAATAAGGTAATCAATATCGATACCTTGTAGCATGCTCCATATATTCCGAGTTGGCTCATGGTTTCTTTTTCTCCCAGTGTGCCGTACAACATCCGTTTTAGCATGATTCTATCGATGGTTTCGTTGATGATGCCTGCCAGGCCAGCAAATAAAAGAGGCCAGGCATAGATGAGCATTTGTTTCAATGCAGGTTTATCTAGCTTTAATCGCGCCTTTAAAAACTCCGGTAACAATAGCAGCACCCGAACAATGCTTGAGATTAAGTTAACAATGAAAATGTAGCCTACCCCTATGTTAGGGTTGTAAAAAGTATTGACTAAAAAGTTGGTTTCTCCATTGTCGTAAATGGTTTTACAGTAGGCAATAAAAAAGAGGTTGAGCCCAATGTTTACTCCAATAAATGTTAGGTTTACAAAGGCGAATTTTCCCGCTCTGTTTTCTTCTCTCAGCTTCGCCAGAGGTAACGCAGAAAGTGCGTCGAGGCCCACAATTATTGCAAACCAAATTACATAATCGCTGTGCCCGGGGTAAAGCAACCAGGCAGCTATTTCTGGCGCAAACAAAATACTTACAAGAATAAACAGGGTGCTGGTACTCAACAGCGGAAGCATGGCGGTATTGTAAATTTTCTTTTTTTCATCAATGCTTTCCGCCTTCGATGAAAAACGAAAAAATGCCGTTTCCATTCCATAGGTAAGTATTACCACTAAAAAGGCTACGTAGGCATACATTTCGGTAACCACCCCATAGTCGCTCGTCGCAAATTTATAAGTGTAAAGTGGAGTAAGAAGGTAATTAAACACCCTTCCTATGATACTGCTTAAGCCGTATATTGCCGTTTGCCCGGCAAGCTTTTTTAACGGGTTCGCCAAATTAACTTTTTAGTAAGTGGTCGGCTTACTGGTTTATTTCCCGGTGAAGTTGGGTTTTCTTTTTTCCAAAAATGCTGTTGTGCCTTCTTTAAAATCTTCGGTGCCAAAGCATTTTCCAAATTCATCAATCTCTGCCTGAAAGCCATTCACCCCGTCTTCATAACCTGCATTTACGGCCCTGATCGCTCCTTCAATGGCTCGAGGAGAGTTTTTCAATATTTTTCCTGCAACCTTCAAGCACTTTTCCATCAGCTCTTCTTGCGTAGTAACGTAATTTACTAAGCCTAAAGTATGTGCTTCTTCAGCGCCTACCATTCCTCCAGTCATTACCATTTCAAACGCCTTCCCTTTCCCCACATGGTGCGCCAGTCGTTGGGTACCTCCATATCCAGGGATAACGCCTAACGATACTTCCGGTAGCCCCATGCGTGCATTGTCGGATGCCACCCTGATGTGCGACGACATGGCCAACTCTAACCCCCCGCCTAATGCAAATCCATTTACTGCAGCGATTACAGGGGTGTTTAATTGCTCTACGAAGTCGAATAGTTTCTCCTGACCGTCAGCACTTAAAGCCTTGCCTTCTTCTACACTAAAATTGGCAAACTCCGCGATATCTGCTCCAGCAACAAACGCTTTTTCTCCTGCTCCAGTAATAATAATCACCCGTGCCCCTGCATTCGCTTCTGCTTCTTTTAAGGCCATGCTCAACTCTCCAATGGTTTCGCGATTTAACGCATTCAACTTGGAAGGTCGGTTGATGGTAATAGTGCAAATATTGTCGTTTAAGTCAACAAGAAGGTTATTGTAACTCATGGTTTGTTGTATTATGGTTGGTCAGTCTGCAAAAATAACATTTAATCGTTTACTCATTTTCATAAATGGGTAAGGAAACATAAAACGACGATCCCTTGCCCACTTCTGTATCAAACCATACTTTTCCTCCTGCATTAATGATCATACTTTTCACCATGGCCAGACCAAGCCCCATACCTGTGCTTTTAGTTGTGAAGTTAGGCACAAAGATTTTGTCCATTTTGTCTTCAGGGATGCCTTCCCCGTTGTCTTTTACCTCCACAATATAGCTGTGTGTACTTTTAATTAAGATAACGTCGATTTTGCCTTGCCGCTCAGAAGGAATGGCTTGAATGGCATTTTTCACCAGGTTGTTGAACACTCTTAATAATTGTTCTTTGTCGGCCATTACATATTGTGGCGGCTCCACTTCAGAGTAGTAACCCACTTTTACATCCTCCAACTCTGAATACAACCCAACAGTAGCTCTAAGCGTTTGCACCAGATCCAATTGCTCATTTCTAGCTTTAGGCATCTTCGCAAAATTGGAAAATTCATTGGCAATGGTAGTTAACGTATCTATTTGTTCAATGAGTGTATTGGTAAACCTTGCTAACCGCTTGTCCCAATCGGGCACCTTGTCTTCCCACGACCGCTGCAAGTGCTGCACACTTAGCTTCATGGGGGTAAGTGGGTTCTTAATTTCATGCGCCACTTGTTTTGCCATTTCGCGCCAAGCACTTTCGCGCTCCGATTTGGCCAACAATTCCGCTTGTTTTTCCAGCTCCAATAACTTTTTATTGTATTCTCCCACCAGGCTTCCTATTTCATCGCTGCCATGGTATTGGATGGGTTTATTAGCTTTATCGAGCTCTATAGCCACCAGGCTTTTTTGAATGGCTTTTAACGGTTGTGTAATCCAGTTTGACACCAACAACGCAGCCATGATAGAAAGCACAAATAGCAATACAAAAATGTTAATGATGGCTATCAGGAAGGTAGAGATTTCTTTTTCCAATTCATTTTGTTTGGCAAAATATGGTAGGTTAAGGTAGGCCAGTACTTTATCATTCTTATTTCGAAAGGGCACGTAGGCTGAAAGGTACCTTAACTTGCCAATCTCTTCTTCGTGAATGTATTCGCTTTTTTTGTTTACGACCATGTGCGAATAGGCGTCCAGGTTCATTTTGCTCGATACCAACCCTATGTCGAATATTTCGGGTCTTGAAGATGCTAACAGCGTTCCATCGGTATCAAAGATGTTGATGTCGGTAAAAAACACCAATGAAAATTTATTCAACAAGTTAACCATGTAAGGAGTGAGGCTTGCATCAAGCTCATCAATACTTTTAAGCTTGTTAGCCACTTCTATTTGGACAGAATGTATTTTTTCGCTGATGAGGTTATGGTTCTTTTCTTTGTATTGCCCTTCGATATAATACTTGGTGCCCAAGCCAAATAGTATTAAAGAGGTGAGTACTACACCTACCAATAGAAATTGGATTTTGCTTTTTAGGTTCAACCGTATGTAAAACCCTCTCGAAAGGTTTCGCACAATCAGTACTACCATTAAAATAACGCTAAACACTACAAACAGGTAGGAAAAGGTCGTCGACTTTGATATGAACGTTTCTTGTTGTTTGGTAAGCACCACAAACGTATTCTCGTCGACTTTATATACCAGGTGGTTATAGCCATCGTCATCATTTAGAAAATACGTTTTCTCATCGACCCGACGCATGTGTTGCTCCAGGTTTTCCAGGTAGGTTCCCCGATATCGGTGTGTTGCCTGAACAGTATCGGCTTTAATAAGGTTCGATTTAATGCCGTAAGTGTAGGTGCCGTATTGGTTCACCAGGCTACCATTCACATATCTAGCATGTGAATAGTGTGCAATAAGGTTGTTAATGTTCTCCGTGCTTTTATCGAGCAAGAGCTCTGGAAACCCAATTTCTTCTGGTATAAGCTTTGATTTAAGTTCAAAAAACAAAAACCCAAAAGGGGTGCTTTTATCACTTAGCATGAGCGGCAGTTTAATGATGTAGCTTAATCGCTCAGTAGAGTTTTGGATATGGTATAGGTTCGGGCTCAATGCCGATTGTTGACCCGATTCTTGTATTAGGGTATTGAGGTCGGTAAAGTTTTTCGATTTGTTTTTTTGCAATACGGAGGTACTATCAGCGTTAAACGTATAAGTCTTAATCTCGTACTTATCCCAGTCTTTATCGAAGTAATCTTCTTTCAACTGTTGTTCAAATTCCGACTCCGCGATGGTTTGTGCAGAATCTAAGAATGGTTTAAGAATTAAGTCATCGTTCACCAATTGTTTTTCCATTTCAGCATAAAGAAACTCTGTTACAGGGTCTTCGTCGCTCGAAAGGCGTTCTGCAAAAACAATTCGGCTCTTTTCTTCTTTGATGTTGGAAAATTTGGTGAGCGTGTGTGCTGCAAAGAAGGAGTAAATAATAAGGAGTATAATGATGGAAGAGAAGGAGTATTGCTCGTTACTTTTAAAGCGCAGCAACCCAACCACCAGCAAAACTTCTAACGGCCAAAGGACAAGGATAAGGTCTTTGTTGCCCCACCAGTGCAGTGCCAAAATGTACAAAGGGGTGGCAACAAGCAATAGCAACAGGTAATTTCGAAATGTTAGCCCTAATCGCATAATTTCCCTCAAAAGGATCAATGCAAACAAGTAAAACGAAAAGAGCAAGGTGCCAACAACTATAATGCCCACCACACTATAGGGCGAAAGGTCGAACAAGTTATTGATGTTAAAGTAGATGTTAGAGTTCTCAATCAGCCCTTTAAAAAGGTTAGTAATTAGCGTAGCATAGCTTAGCACCAAAGCCATTAAAAGCAGGCCGTATATCAATGCTTTTCCCCGGGGTATCTGATTCCAGTATAAGCTACTGGCTTTGAGTCGTTTTTGTATAAAGAATGCCAGGTAAAACATCAAGGAAGCGTTGATTAAAAAATCACCGAGGGAAGGGAATAAAAACGAGGTAGCATAAAGGGCAGGGCTAAACAAGTCTGTTTCGTAAAATATGTTAGGAAACGCGATGTTTAGCATCCAAATGCGCAACCCTATAATGAGCCCTACAAACACGGCAGACGCCCAAAACAACCCAATGTGTTTACTGAGGTAGTCGCATTCTTTTACCAGAAAAGCGATGAGCAAAATGAACCCCAAAATATTGAGTAGCGCCAAGAGCAGTAACTTTACTATTGGCAGGGCTATCCGCTGTTCCACTTTGAGTGAGAATATTTCATCCCCTTCCAACGACTTGATGGGGTAGTTGTTTTCCCCTGTTTCAAAGGAAATAGATATGTTTTCCGGCAGATTAAAGCCTTCTGTAAAGGCATTGACCAGGTATTCATTTTCTTTAGGGTATTCTCTTCGAAGTAAGATAAGGCCAAAGTATTTACGGTCGAAGTCTTTCCTTCGGTTTACTTTGTACCATCCATTTTTTATCCGAATTACATCACTATGAAAACTGGTGTTGTTCAGCACCATATCAACCGGTGCAACATTGTCAGACCAAAACTTCAGGGTATCTTTTTCATACGCCAACAGAATCATTCCTTCTTCTCGAAAAAGGTATTCATAATGTTTACGGTCTTCGTTAAATAGCTGATTGTAGCTGACCTTCGACAATCGACCTACCAATAGGTTGAGTTCGTCTTCAAGCTTTTGTTCTTTTCGGTGAAGTTTTTGTTCAAAACTGCTTACTATTGATTTGGGCTTCTGCTCAAACAAATGGCTTCCCTCCAGCACCCATGCAAGCGTTAGCAGTACAATGGATAACCCGAGCTTAAAGTAGTTATGTTGAAGCAGTTTTTTCAAGGTTTTTGTGTGTGTAACAAATGTATTAAAAATAAAAAGCCCCTCCCGGTTACTCGGGAAGGGCTATCAAGAATCATGCTAAATATGTTCTGCTTATCCGTTCAGTGCTTCCGCACCACCAACAATTTCAAGGATTTCGTTGGTAATGGCTGCCTGACGTGCTTTGTTGTAAGTCAACTTCAGGTCTTTCAATAGTTCGGAAGCGTTATCCGTTGCTTTGTGCATGGCAGTCATTCGTGCTCCGTGCTCAGCAGCATGCGAATCAAGAATGGCTTTATATAACTGTGTTTTTAAAGATCGTGGAATTAAGTCTTCTACAATTTCTGCCTTGTTGGGCTCAAAAATGTAGTCTACCGCACTTCCCGATTTATCGCCTTCGTTACTTTCTGGTGGCAAGATGGGTAAAAACTGCTCTGCCATCAGCTCTTGTACTGCAGCGTTTTTAAATCGGTTATATACCAACATCACTTTGTCTAACTCTTGCGCTGCAAACAATGCCATTATAGCTTCTGCTACTTTACCTACATTTTCAAACGTTAAGTCGTCAAACAACTCGTGCAAGTTGGATGGGTACTTATCGTTGGGCATATAGTTCGTGTTTTTAAACGCATCAAACGCTTTCTTTCCGATAGGCAATACAGTAACATTGCTATCACTGTAAGACTCTGTAATGAGTTGTTTGGTGCGTTTTGCCACGTTGTTATTGAATGCACCACAAAGCCCTCTGTTAGAGGTAATGGCAATGATCAATACATTGTTGGCATCACGATCAGCAGAATAGGCTCCTTCAGAGGCATCTAAGCTTGCTGTAAGGTTCGACAAAATCTCCTGCAACTTCTCTGCAAAAGGGCGCATTTGCACGATAGCATCTTGCGCTCTTCTCAGCTTGGCTGCAGAAACCATTTTCATGGCCGAAGTGATCTGCATGGTAGAGTTTACCGAAACGATCCTTCCTCGTATTTCTTTTAAGTTAGCCATGCTTTATGCTGTATTTACGCTTAATCTTTGTACTTCGCTGTTAATTCTGCAGCTACAGACTCTAATGTTCCTGTAATCTCATCGCTCAATTTACCTGCTGCCAGGCTGTCAAGTACATCTTTGTGCTTGGCTTCCATAAAGGCCAGGTACTCTTCTTCAAACTCTTTGATCTTGTTTACAGGAACTGCGCTTAGCAATCCTTTTGTTCCACAGTAGATAATTGCTACCTGCTGCTCTACACGCAATGGCGAGTTTTCTGCTTGCTTCAGAATTTCCACGTTTCTCGCTCCCTTGTCCAAAATTGCTTTAGTTGCTGCATCAAGGTCGGAACCGAACTTCGCAAAGGCCTCCAGTTCGCGGTATTGTGCTTGATCAAGCTTCAAGGTACCAGCAATTTTCTTCATCGACTTAATTTGGGCACTCCCCCCTACACGAGATACCGAAATACCTACGTTAATTGCGGGGCGTACACCAGAGTTGAATAAGTTCGACTCCAGGAAAATCTGACCGTCAGTAATTGAAATTACGTTGGTTGGAATATAAGCGGATACGTCACCTGCTTGTGTTTCAATGATTGGAAGTGCTGTTAAAGACCCTCCTCCTTTTACCACATTTTTAAGTGATTCAGGAAGGTCATTCATGTCTTTAGCGATGTCATCAGAAGCATTCACTTTTGCCGCTCTCTCTAATAATCTTGAGTGCAAGTAGAATACATCACCAGGATATGCTTCACGTCCTGGAGGACGTCTTAGCAACAACGACACCTCACGGTAAGCTACTGCTTGCTTCGATAAATCATCGTATACAATCAATGCAGGACGACCAGTGTCTCTAAAGTACTCCCCAACAGCTGCTCCTGTAAACGGTGCGTAAAACTGCATTGGAGCAGGGTCGGCAGCATTTGCCGCTACTACAACTGTGTAGGGCATTGCTCCTGCTTCTTCTAGTGTTTTAACGATACCTGCTACCGTAGATCCTTTTTGGCCAATGGCCACATAGATACAGAATACTGGTTCGCCTTTGTCGTAAAATTCTTTCTGGTTAATGATAGTATCAATACAAACAGTGGTTTTTCCTGTTTGACGGTCACCAATTACCAACTCACGTTGTCCACGACCAATGGGGATCATAGAGTCGATTGCCTTAATCCCTGTTTGTAACGGCTCGTTTACTGGCTGGCGATAAATTACCCCAGGAGCTTTACGCTCGATAGGCATTTCAAACAACTCGCCTTCAATGGGGCCTTTACCATCGATTGGGTTCCCAAGTGTGTCAACCACACGACCCAACATGCCTTCACCTACTTTTACCGATGCAATTCTACCGGTACGTTTGGCAGTGTCGCCTTCTTTAATGTCGTTAGAGCTTCCTAAAAGTACAGCACCAACGTTGTCTTCTTCCAGGTTAAGAACAATTCCGATCAGGCCATTTTCAAATTCGATCAACTCACCGGATTGCACACTTGAAAGCCCATAGATTCTCGCAATGCCATCTCCAACCTGCAACACTGTTCCTACTTCTTCCAGTTCTGCTTCCGATTTAAAGCCGGCTAATTGTTCTCTTAAGATTGCAGATACTTCTGCTGGTTTAACTTCGGCCATTTTTATTGCTTTTAATGGCTGTTACTGGTAACAGCTCAGTTCTTAATTTTTTAGAATTCTGCTATGTAAGGGTTCTTGTTAAACTCTTGTTTTAAGTCGTTGATTGCACGGAGGATGCTCGCATCTATTTGCTTATCTCCCACACGTACAATAACACCTCCAATGATGTCTTCGTCGATGGTTTCTACCAACTCCACTTCCTTATTTTCAGCCCTTTTTACCAGGGCCAACACCTTGGTTTTTATGGCATCATCCAATTTTACCGCTGAAGTTACTTTTGCCGTTACAATTTGCTTATGTGTTTTGTATTGTGCTACAAATTCATCCGCAATGTTTTCCAACAAATATTCGCGACGCTTATTGGTAATGATGTTAATGAAGCTTTGCGACAGTTTTCCCAGCTTCCCCTTAAATACCGCATCAATGATCCCCAATTTTTTATCGGTTTTCACAATAGGGCTTTTTAAGAGTAAGGCAAGATCTCTGCTTGAATTGCAAGTTTCTGAAACAAGCTTCATGTCGTTGTATGCCTCATCCAACAGGTTTTGCTCAATGGCAAGCCCTAATAGTGATTTGGCGTAACGGGATGCAACTCTTGTTTCCTTCATGGTCTTAGTTTAAACTAATGTCATCAACAAGATTGTCGATCAATGCTTTTTGTTTTTCGTCAGATGACAATTGTTCTTTTACAATTTTCTCTGCGATTTCTATTGACAATGTTGCTACCTGATTTTTCAACTCAGAAATAGCAGCGAGCTTCTCATTCTTAATCGCTTCTTGCGCATTTGCAATTAAACGATCTGCTTGCTCTTGTGCTTGCCCTTTCGCTTCGTTGATGATAGCGTCCTTCGTTTCGCGGGCTTCTTTCAACAATTTATCGCGCTCATCTCTCGCTTCTCTTAAAAGGGCTTCGTTATTGGCTTGCAAAGAGGCCATTTCTTCTTTGGCTTTCTTGGCCTCATTCAACGCTTCTTCAATCGAGTTTTCACGATCTTTCAACGCTTTCAAAATAGGCTTCCACGCGAATTTACCGAGCAGAAACAGCACAATCAAAAATGAAAGTGCCATCCAAAATATAAGCCCTATTTCAGGTTTTACCAGTTCCATAACTTATTGCTTTTTATGGTCAAAAATTTATAGAAAATACCCGCGCTCGAATCAGCGCAGGCATTCTATATAATAAGATGCTCTTCTTACTTCATAAGAACTACAAGCAGTCCGATTACCATGGCAAAGAAAGCTGCCCCTTCAACAAGCGCTGCAGTCAAGATCATGTTAGAACGAAGGTCGTTAATTGCCTCTGGTTGACGAGCCATTGCTTGAACAGCGTCGCCACCAATTCTACCGATACCGATGCCGGCTCCTACAGCTGCCATCCCTGCACCAAGAGCTGCAAGTCCGTAGCCAATACCAATGTCTAATAATACTGATGCTAACATAACTTTTGTTTTTCGTTTTTATATTTATTCAGTTAACAAATTTACTTTCTCTAATTAATGGTGTTCTTCCATTGCTGCGCCAAAATACATCGCTGACAACAACGCAAACACATATGCTTGTAGAAATGCTACTAACAATTCTAGCAAGGTCATGAATACGGTAAATGTAATAGATAAAACTGCCGAGCCGTATCCAGCTCCTACGTGTACTTCGCCAAAAATAAATATCAGGCAGAAGAACGATAATGCAATAATATGTCCTGCAGTGATGTTCGCAAACAAACGAATCATCAATACAAAAGGTCTTAAGAACATTCCTAAAATTTCGATCGGTGTTAAGATGAACAACACCGGTATTGGCACACCAGGCATAGCAAAAATGTGTCTCCAGTAGTGCTTGTTACTCCTAATTGTACTGATGGTAAAGGTCATCAATGCCAACACCATAGTTACCGCAATGTTTCCGGTAAGGTTAGCACCAAAGCCCGGAATTCCAGGAACCAGCCCCATTAAATTGTTGAGCCAGATGAAAAAGAATACGGTCAACAAAAACGGCAAGTATCTTTCGTAATGCTTTTCTCCAATGGCCGACTTTGCAATATCGTCTCGCACAAAAATGATGATGGGCTCTAACAATGACTGTAGCCCTTTCGGTGCCTGGCCTTCTCTACGTTTGTACGATTTTGCTACAGAGCGGAAAATCAAGATCAAAAAGATCATGCTCAACAGCAAGGTAAATACGTTTTTGGTAATGGAAAAGTCCCAAATTTTTGCAGTAGCCTCAGCATCGTAATTGCCATTTTCATCTACAGCAACCAAGTGAGGAACTAAGCTAGGTTTTCCTTGATCGTCGTATACATGTTCAATCTTGTAGCCTTCATAAGCATCGTGCCCATGATTAAATTTAGACGACATGAACCAGGTAAACCCTCTATCTTCATGATAAATAATTACTGGCAATGGAATAGAGAGATGCCCAATCCAATGAATCTCATGCGCATCGGTAATGTGCTCAACGATCATTTGACCTGCATTAAACTTCTCTCCTTCATGATCGTCAGTATGCTCCACATGTGCGTGATCAGCATCGTGATTATCATGGTTTCCTTCAGGGTCGCCCGCGAAAGAGTTGCTTCCAATAAATAAAAGGGAGAAAACAAATAGGGCCTTAATTAAGTGGGTCCTGCAACTAGCGATTTTTCGCATCATTTTCGTCAATGTAAAGATTGCTCTTCTAAAAATCGGGACAAAAGTATGTATTTAATGCCTTTAAAAAAAGGGAATCAATTAGTTTTTTAACAATGTTCTATTAATAATCGCTTAAGAGGTATAAACCAAGGGTTTAGGCCGATCAACCACCAGACCTTAAGTGCTTCATTAGGGTCATAATTTCAAATGAAGTATAAAGGAGATAGAAGGGGGCAAAAGTGAGGGTAAAAGGAATCGCTCCCTCCTTATCGATTAGCAGGTAAGCTACGATGATAATCATCGCCATAAACAACTTTAGGGTGGTAGTGGCCATGAATGTATTTACAAAGGCACTTGATTTTTTATCGGTGGTTCGTATCAACATAACATGAATGCCCAGGGTAGACAAAAAGAAGTACGCCACAATGGCCGGGAACAATACAAAATAACTTTCCAATAAAAAAAAGTGGATTGCAAATGCTACCCCACCGATTATCAAAGTAAAGATGGACAGTTTTAATAAGTATGTATTAAGCCCTGCTTTCATTGCTATTTCTTAAGGAGCTGCCTAAACATGTAAAACAGCGCCATAATGAGTGCCGCAAAAGTAAGGAGTATTGTGAATATAGGCGACTCCAACTCCCACATTTTATCCAGTTGCTTTCCGCCAAAGGTTCCGAGCAGTATAATGGCGATCATTTGAAAGCCCAGGCTCGAATACTTGACATAACTGTTAATCGATTTTTTCTTCGACTCGTTTTTCGGGTTGTCTTTCTCGTTTTCCATCATTGTTGGTTCAGCACAACCCGGTCGGAAATGGAAAGGGTTAAGCCGTAACCGTCTTCTCCTGGCGCTCCTCAAGTTTCGGCTGAGGTTGCTCAGTGCCTTGCTTTAGGTCTTTGATAACTCCTCCCATGCTGCAGGTACCTGAGAAGTTCGCTCCTGGTTCAATGGCCAGTTTATTGGTTAGTATATCTCCAGTAAGTTTCGCTGTTGATTTCAGTGAAAGCAATTCGTTCACCGTAATTTTGCCCACCAACACGCCTTCAATATCGGCATTGTTGCAAACCACTTCTCCTTCTATGGAGCCTGTTTGCCCAATTACCAAACGCCCTTTAGTGGTAATGGTTCCTTTAAGTACACCATCTATTCTAATGTTACTATCAGAACGAATGTCGCCTTCTATTTTTGTTCCCTTTACAATTCTATTCAATTGATCGGGTGAGTTTATTTCGCTGGTTTTTGCCATGGTAGTACTGTTATTGCTTTTAAACATAGCACACTTTTATTTAGGCAACAAATATAGGGAAAATTGAGAAACAGGCTTATTTCAAGTAGTTCTTGGCGAAGAACGCTTTGTATTTCTCTAGCTCTTTGTTGACGTAAAAAGTAGAGTAGTTTTTGGTGGTAATTACAAATGAATCCAGCCCCTTACTATTGTAGTCTTTTAAGATGTTTTGGTTGGTAACAAATGCTTTGAAATAAGCTTCTGCTTCGGTTTTATCATTAAACCGCTTTACCAAAATCATCTGGTTGTCGGCATCAATAAAGCTGCTAGATACTTTTAATCCGCTTGAATTGTAGTAAGTAGAGTTAAAGTTCGATATTTTAGCTTTTGCGTCATTGATGCTTCCTGCACTGTTCGGGAAAATCATCATGAAAAAATGCTCCATGTTGGAGTCGTAGATAAAGCCGCCCGCTTCGGCAGCATTTTCCACTGATCGCTTTTTGCGCAAGATATCAAGCATGCGGCGCGACTTTCGGCCAACCTCATGATCAGGAAATTTGGTCACCACAGCATCAAGTGCTGCTTCAAAGCTTTCGAGTTGGTTTTGTTCACCAATGGCCAGGGCTTTTAAGAAATAGTATTGTGGTAAATAATGGTTGTTTTGATCGCTGTTAATGACCTCATTACTTTTCGACAATACCGCTACATAATGTCCGTGATGGTATGCTTTATAAATGTTCGCGTAATCTTTTTCGTCGTCGAGCTTCTTTTGCTCGTTTTCTTTCTTGTAATCTGGGTTGCGTATTACTTGCGCATACTCACTGTTCGGGTAGTCGTTAAGGATTAGGTTCTTGTAATGGTCTGATTTCGGGGTGTTTCCTTCAGCCAGGTACAGTCGGTATAATTGATAATAAGATGCTAAGGTGTATTCGCAAAACTCATAGCGTGTAAGCACACCTGAGAATGATCCGATGGCTTCTTTATTGTCCATTAATTTTTCCTTATAAATAAGGCCGTTGTCGTAAATGGCATCCATTACCCGCTTATGCGAAAGGCGCATCTTTTCGTCGGTCAATGGAATGTTTTTATAGTATTCTTCTTTGTTAAATTTATCGGCAATGGCTGCTGCCCCTTCCACATCCAACGAATCTTCGCCTGGCTCGTTGAAGTCTACCAGTTGGCTTTTATCGCTTCTTCTCCAGTTGTCGGCTAGCTTTCTGTTGCTTCCCCACACTTTTCTAAATTCATTGTAACCAAAGCTTCTTGTTTGCTGGTTGTAGAAGTACCACCCACCACCGGAGTTGTTGTTATTATTGTTTCGTCCATTGTTGGCCGTAGCACCATTCAACCGGTTCAATTCTTCATCGAGTTTGCGTTGCTCTTCTTCTTCTCGTTCCTTTTGAATGATGTTCTCAATCATCAAATCCAGCTCTACGGAATCCATTGCTGCTAGCTTCTGTACGCTGTCTTCAAAAGCAATGGTGGTGAGGTTTTTTACCAGGTCGTTAAGGGTAATGCTTTTGTTGTAAGCAGCTTCATAACCTTCATATTCTTGAGGAAGGAAACTGGCAGTACTGTCGTAGTATTGCTGTGCCAGTATATAATTCTTCTTGCCGAAATAGATGTCTCCCAAACGCAAGAAGGACAGTCCTTTTTGTCGGTTGTTGGAAACGCTTACCTCTGTTGATTTTACCAACAGATCAATGCCCAGCGGTTCATCGCCTTCACGAATTTCGATGTCGGCCAATGCATAGTAAATCTGATCGTAGTATTCTACGTTCTTCTGATCTCTCAACATCTTTTTTAGCTGCGCTTTAATGTCTTTGCTTTCCTTGGCATTGGTGTCGTAAGAAAGTGCCCGGTTAATTTTGGCGTAAAATGCCATTTCGTATGGCGGATTCATTTTAATGACCTCTGCATAAAGTGTGGAGGCCTTGGTACGGTCTTCCTGTTTTTGATACAGTTGCGCAAGAATAAACTTTAACCGTGCTCTAAATTTTTTCTTCCGGGTAACTTCAATGGCTTTTTCCAATTGCTCAATGGCTTTTGGAATGTTATCCTGCCGCAAATACAAATCGGCATATACCGTTTCTAAATCGTCAAGCAGTTTTTTCTTTGGAAACTTCTCTGGCTCTTTGTCTTTCTTCTTACTTCCTTTTGACTTGCCTCCCTTTTTCTTGCCCTTTCTTCTTTTGCTAGACCCTCTGCGTTTTTTGCTTTTTTTCTTCTTGTTCGACTTTGCTTTTTCGTTCTTATCGCTGCCTTTCTTTTCTGCTTCGTCTAACTCTGCCTCATCTTTTAAATAGGTCAACACCTTGTCTGCTTCATCAAAATCTTCGTTTTCGATGTGTGTTTTCGCCAACCATAACATTGCTTCATAGCGCGATGCACTGACCTTGTATTCGCGCGAAACGTATTCAAACAATTCTTTGGCTTTCACAAAGTCTCTGCGGTAAAAGAAGGTTTTACCCATCAAGAGCCAGTTGTCGTCAATCCATTTACAATATTCTGGCTTGTTGTATTTTACCTGTAGCTTGGTAGAATTATTCCCATCTTTCTGTTTGCGCTTAATTTTGTGGCGCGGGTTGGGCATGGCGTGCCAATAAATAACTTTCTCGCACTTTTCGGCGGCCGTTTTCATTTGCGACTCAATGCTTTTGGCAGCACCTTCGTCGCCATAAATATAGATGGGTAATACCTTTAAGTAGTCTTCTTGATGTGAACCATTGAGCGAAGCAAGCCCTTCTTTTACTTTCTCTTTTGCATTAAAGTAACCATTGTAACGCGCGGTGGTGTTGTGGTAAGCCCGATTAAGGAATGCATCTTTTTCTGTAGAGCAGCCCACCCCCATCAAAATGAATGATGCGATGAACAACCAAAGTAGGGGTCTTATGCTTGTTTTACTGGTCACGTGTTTGTTAAACAGCTTAATAATAACTGCAAAAGGACAAAAATATTTTATTTTTCTAAATAATAACGATTCTTTTCTTCTGTATTATGGTAGTTGTATCCTTGCTGTTGTTTAAAATTGCGATATTTGCGCTCCACTTTACTATCGAATACAACCCAAAAAATGGAGCAAGGGCAGAAAAAGGAAAAGCTCATCCGCCGATTAAAAAACAAGTACCGTCTGGTTATCATGAACGATAACTTTGAGGAACGGTGGTCATTTTTGCTGTCACCACTCAACATTGTTTCTGCCGTAGGCATTACTTTGTTGGTACTAATTACCGGCACTTACCTTATTATTGCCTATACTCCATTGCGCGAAACCATTCCCGATTTTCCTTCCGACGATATTCGTACCAATGCAGAGTATGCTGCCTTTCGTGCCGACTCTTTGGAAGCAGAACTAAAACAAACCATCAATTACCTCGAAACATTAAAGGTTATTTTAGCAGGTGATGTTCCTTCCGACTCGGTACAACGCCCCGGGGAAGATAGCCAACAATATAGCAGCCTCGACTTTGCTGCCTCGAAAGAAGACTCTTTGTTACGTGAAGAAATGGAAACAGGAGAGCAATACAACATTACGTTTAATGCCGCCAACAAAACCAATAAACGCTTGTCGGGCGTGTTCTTTTTTACGCCATTGCGCGGTACCATTACTGCTTCGTTTAATCCTAAAAACAACCACCCGGGAGTAGACATTGTTGCTCCTAAAAACGAATCCATTAAAGCCACACTTGATGGGGTGGTAATTTTTGCGTCCTGGACTTCGGATGCTGGCTACGTAATGCACATACAACACAGCAACAACCTTGTTTCTATTTATAAACACAACTCTGTGCTACTAAAACAGGTGGGCGACCGGGTAAAGGCCGGTGACTCGGTAGCTATTATTGGAGATACTGGTGAGCTCACCGATGGGCCTCATTTGCATTTTGAGCTGTGGCACAATGGCCGTGCTTTAAACCCGGAAGATTTAATTGTTTTTAAATAGGCATGAAGATTAAATCAACACTCAGCAAACCCCTGGCAAAAAGGGTAGCCTCAAAGGTGAGGAAATGGAGCAGCAAGCCTATCGAAACACAGCAGCGTCAATTTTCCCAATTGATTGAGGGAGCAAAAAACACTGCATTTGGCAAGGAGCATGGTTTCGATGAAATTACTTCGTACAACGACTTCAAGTTGCGTGTTCCCATTCGTGATTACGAAGGGCACCGACCATACATAGAGCGAATTATAGCGGGCGAAAACGATGTACTGTGGAAAGGGCGTCCTATTTACCTCAGCAAAACATCGGGCACCACCTCGGGAGCCAAATACATTCCTATTACCAAAGAAAGTATGCCCAGCCACATTGATGCTGCAAAAAATGCACTGTTGTGCTACATTGCTGAAACGGGCAAGGCCGATTTTGTAGACGGCAAGATGATTTTTTTGCAGGGCAGTCCGGAACTTACCGAAAAAGGGGGCATAAAAACCGGCCGACTTTCGGGCATTGTTGCCCATCATGTGCCCGGTTATTTGCAAAAAAACAGAATGCCTTCTTTTGCCACTAACTGCATTGATGATTGGGAGGATAAAGTAGCAGCCATTGTGCAAGAAACCATTGCCGAAGACATGCGGCTGATTAGTGGCATTCCTTCATGGGTGCAAGTGTATTTCGAGCAGTTACAAGCTCATCGCAAAGGCCAAAACATCAAAGACATCTTTAAAAACTTTTCGCTGTTTGTATACGGTGGAGTGAATTATGAGCCTTACCGCCAACGGTTCGAACAATTGATTGGTGACTCGGTAGATAGCATTGAATTGTACCCTGCTTCAGAGGGGTTTATTGCTTTCCAGGATTCGCAACAAGAGCAGGGATTATTGCTCATTTTAAATGGCGGCATCTTCTACGAGTTTATTCCTGCGGATGAGTTTAGTAAAGAAAACCCTATACGCATTGCGTTGGAAGACGTAGAGCTGGGCGTTAATTATGCCATTATTCTCAACACCAATGCAGGGCTTTGGGGTTATAACATTGGTGATACTGTAAAGTTTGTTTCCAAAAACCCTTACCGCATTATTGTTACCGGACGCATCAAACACTTCATTTCCGCTTTTGGCGAACACGTTATTGCTGAAGAAGTAGAGCATGCACTACAAGTGGCGGTAGCAGCTCACCCCGCAGAAGTGATAGAGTTTACTGTTGCCCCACAAGTCAACCCTCCTGAAGGGCAGCTTCCTCGCCATGAGTGGTACATCGAGTTTGCCAAAAAACCCGAAGATATGGCTGCTTTTGCCCTGGCTATAGATACGGCATTGCAAGCCAAAAACATTTATTACAAAGACCTTTTAGATGGTCATATTCTGAGTCCCTTGCACATCGTTGCGCTGCAGCGCGATGGGTTCAACCAATACATGAAATCCATTGGTAAGCTGGGGGGACAAAACAAAGTGCCTCGCCTTTCGAACGACCGAAAGATTGCGGATGAAATTGATAAATTTGCGGAGTAATGGAACAAAAGAAAGGTGTAGCCATATTAGGGTCTACCGGCTCAATAGGAACACAAGCCCTTGAGGTGCTGGAGGCGCATAGCGACCAGTTTTCGCTGGAAGTAATTACTGCTAACAAAAATGCTGACCTGCTGATTGAGCAAGCCATTCGGTTTCGCCCCAACGTAGTGGTTGTTGCCGATGAAGAGCAATATGAAAAGGTGTCGGAGGTGTTGTGGGAGCACGACATAAAAACCTATGCAGGCGCAGAAGCGCTAGAGCAGGTGGTAGGCATGGAAGACATTGATGTAGTGCTTACTGCACTGGTAGGCTATGCCGGGTTAAAACCCACATTGGCTGCCATTGAAGCAGGAAAAGACATTGCATTGGCCAATAAAGAAACCCTGGTGGTAGCTGGCGAGCTGGTAACTGCTGCTGCCTTTCGAAAAGGGGTAAATATTTATCCAGTAGATTCCGAACACTCCGCTATTTTTCAATGCCTGGTGGGTGAGTTTCACAATGCCATTGAAAAAATATACCTCACGGCTTCCGGTGGTCCATTTCGCGGTAAGCAAAGAGAGGAGCTTGCCTCCGTTACTCGCGCTCAAGCATTGAAGCACCCCAACTGGGAAATGGGAGCCAAAATTACCATCGACTCAGCCACCATGATGAATAAAGGACTGGAAATGATTGAGGCGCGGTGGTTGTTTAACTTGCGCCCTGAACAAATCGACGCGATCGTTCACCCACAATCGATTGTACACTCTATGGTGCAATTTGAAGATGGATCGATGAAAGCTCAGATGGGGCTGCCCGATATGAAGTTGCCCATTTTATTTGCACTAAGCTACCCCAACCGCTATAAAACATCGTTCCCTCGTTTCAACTTCATGGATTACCCGCAATTAACTTTTGAGCCTATAGACGAAAATACATTTCGCAACGTGTTTCTGGCAGGAGAAGCCATGCGTAGGGGAGGCAATATGCCTTGCATTTTGAACGCAGCAAATGAAGTTGCCGTAGCAGCTTTTTTAGCTGATAAAATTGGATTTTTAGACATCGCCCGTATCAATGAACAATGCATGGAGAATGCATTATTTGTAGCACAACCTACCCTAAGTGATTATGTGGCTACCGATGAGCAAGCCCGTGCTCTGGCAGATGAGCTTACGAAGTAATGCCCCTTTTGCCGTACATAAATAACTTTATGATATCTTTGCCATCCCGAAAGTTTTGGGAATAGCTACCAAGTTAATTGTTTATGGAGTTTTGGATCAAAGCAGGACAGTTGGTTTTAAGCCTATCAATTTTGATAGCACTACACGAGTTGGGTCATTTTATTCCGGCCAAACTCTTTAAAACCCGTGTAGAGAAATTCTACCTTTTCTTCAACCCCTGGTTTTCTCTTTTTAAAGTAAAGAAAGGCGAAACGGAATATGGCCTTGGGTGGCTGCCATTGGGCGGTTACGTGAAGATTTCGGGCATGGTAGACGAGTCGATGGACAAAGAGCAAATGGCAAAACCACCTGAACCCTGGGAGTTTCGGTCAAAGCCTACCTGGCAGCGCTTAATCATTATGCTTGGTGGGGTGGTAGTGAACTTCATTCTTGGGTACATTATTTACATCATGGTGTTGTTTGTTTGGGGCCGCGAATACATGCCTGTAGAAAACGCTACTTACGGTGTACATTGCGATTCACTGCTGTACGATTATGGCATGCAAGAAGGCGATAAGGTGTTAATGGTTGGCGGTGTGGTTCCAGAGCACTTTGGTCTTATTAGCAAAGAAATTTTAATCAACGATGCGCGCACCATTACTGTTGACCGAAATGGGGAACAAGTAGTGGTTCCTTTTCCAGAAGATTTTGATCAAGTGCTGTTGGAAAATGGCATCAAAAATTTATTTGAACTCCGCTACCCTTATGTAGTAGACACGGTGCTGCAAGGCTACCCTGCCTACGATGCCGGTTTGCAAAGTGGCGATAGTTTAGTGGCTATTAACGACATGTCGACCCTTTACTGGCTGGATGTAAGGCGCCAAATTAAGTCCCATAAAGGCCAGGAGTTAACACTTCAGTTTTATCGTAATGGCGCACTAATGAGCCTTAATGTTACCCCAAATGAAAATGGCCAGATTGGGGTGATGGAAAAGTCGGCAAAACACTTTTTAACGTATAAAAAAATAGAATATGGCTTCCTGGAAGCGATTCCTGCAGGCCTTGAGTTTGGCACAAACACTCTGGTAGACTATGTGCATTCATTGAAGCTAATTTTTACGCCACAAGGGGTCAATCAGTTGGGTGGGTTTGGTGCTATTGGTAGTATGTTTGCCCCCGTTTGGGACTGGCATTCATTTTGGATGCTTACCGCTTTTATTTCTATCATTTTAGCATTCATGAACATCCTTCCCATACCGGCATTGGATGGGGGACATGTATTATTCCTGTTGTTTGAAATGGTATCGGGCAAGCAGCCAAGCACAAAATTTTTAGAACGTGCGCAAATGGTAGGTATGGTTATTCTTATTGCATTGGTGTTATATGCCAACGGCAACGATATTGTTAAAGCCATTACCGGCTAGCCTCCTGGGGTTGGTAATAAATTTGCTACATTTACCTCATCAACCTTTTGCAACATGCTTAAAGCAATTGTTACTACTGTTGTTACTTTGTGTGCCAGTCTTGTTTTAGGGCAAGACCATACATTATCGCCCAACAATACCTCTAACAATAATTCCACTACCACTTATAAACATAGTACTTCCAAACACAAGCTCTTGGTCATTCCTTATGAACCTAAGCTTTACATGTCGGAAATTGATCGAGACATTATTAGCAAAACTCAGTTAACCTCTCATCAAGTACGCAACAGGGTACGCCTGGGGCTGAATCATATCGTTTCGGCTGAAGCACAAAAGGCTTATCCTTCTATTTCTATGCTAGGCACCGATGATGTAGAAGTAGCCAAAGATCTTCAATACATCTATTCTTCGATTGGATACAAATACGAAGCCGTTCCTGACGCTGATTTACAAGCAGGAGAACAAGAAAAGGCGACAGGAGCAAAAAAGTTGCTAAACAAGTTTAAGCGCAAAGAAGAAACTACCAAAGCACCCGGTACCAGGGTAGAAGAGGGGCAGTTAGTTGGTGAGCCTGAACACCGTGAGCGGTATATGAACACCAATATCGTAAACCCCAACTTGCTTGATTATTTGTCGCAAAAATACGAGGCCGATGTGTTTTTATTCATCAATCAACTCGACCTGGAGGGTGCTGCTGAGCCAGGCCAACAAGGGTTGAGCGATAGTGATTTTCGTCGCCGGATTAAAGTGCATTACACCATTTTCGATCACACAGGAAAACAACTATATGGAGGAACTGCAATTACTTTATTTCCCCCTAATACCAACGATTTAAATGGCATTATTAAAGGTTACTTTCCTGTGGTAGCACAATCTATTACAGCCCGTTTGATGCCCGGGGCCTCTTTAGAACAACAAGAGCACGAAAAAAAGGCGAAGCAACAGCGCAAAGAAATTGAAGAATATTAGTGATGCACGACACCATGCTTTCCATTGTTTTAGCCAGTAAACTTGGCACCTACGGCTTCATCATTGCCGCTTCGGTAATTATTATTTTATCGTACCTGTTTAACATCCTGGCAAAGAAAACCAATGTTCCCAGTGTGCTCATGCTCATTGTACTTGGTATCTTGTTAAAACAAGGCATGACATTTTTCAATGTTTCTGCGGGCAACCTAAGTTCTGCCCTGGAAATCCTGGGAACTGTTGGGTTAATTATGATTGTGCTTGAAGCCGCCTTAGAGCTTGAGTTAACCAAAGAAAAGTGGCCCATTATATGGAAGTCTTTTGTGGTAGCAATGTTTGCATTGGTAGGTTCTGCTTTTGTTTGTGCATTTATCATTCACTTCTTTATTGTAGATAGCTTCTTCAATGCCCTGGTATACGCCATCCCTTTATCAATTATGAGTAGCGCCATTATTATACCAAGTGTGGGTGGGCTGGATGATACAAAGAAAGAGTTCATGATTTATGAAAGCACTTTTTCTGACATTCTTGGCATTATGTTCTTTTACTTTTTGGTGGGGAATGCCGATGCACAAAGTGCCAAAACAGTGGTGCTTGATGTGGTCACCAATATTTTTATTACCATCGGCCTGGCTGTTGTTATTAGCTATGGGTTGGTGTTTTTATTTCAAAAGCTCAAAACACAAGTCAAGCTTTTTCTGCTCATTGCCGTGCTCTTGTTGGCGTACTCCATTGGCAAGATGTTTCACCTCTCCTCCCTTATCATCATCCTTATTTTTGGGCTGGTATTAAGTAACCACCTGGTGTTTTTTCGTGGGCCACTTAAAAAACTCATCAACGGTGAAGCTATTGGGCATATTATGCACGATTTTCATGTGGTGACCGTAGAATCGGCCTTTGTTATTCGCACCTTTTTCTTTGTGATTTTTGGGATTAACATTGTTTTGGGGTCGCTGGCTGATCCAGCTGTGGCGGTAATTAGTTGTTTAATTGTTGCCGGTCTTTACCTGGTGCGGTTCATTTTCTTGAAATTGTTTGTGCGTCGCGACATTTTTCCTCAGCTATATATTGCTCCCAGGGGATTAATAACCATTCTGTTGTTTTATCAGATTCCGCGACGTTATATGGATCGCGACTTCGACTCGGGCATCTTGCTGTACACCATTCTTATCACCAGCATTATTATGACCATCTCATTGATTAAAAACGGGCTACGCATCGAATCAATGAAGGAGGTGGTAAAAGATTTAGACTTAGAGCCTGCTGAACCACTACTGTTGGAAGAAGCTCATCCAGATGCACTGGTGATGACCGAACCCATTCCTGCTGACCCTGCCGCTACAGAAATACCTGCGGAGGAATCTACTCACGAAGCAGAAGAACCAAGCACTCCTCAAGAAGATGAAAAAGAGGAAGAATCGCCCCTATAACACGGGTTGAACTATTCCTTCATTTCTTTTGGTTTGGCATTTAAATCCTTATTTTTGCGCCTATTATAACTTACACAACACAACCTTAAACTTATGTCACAAGAAGTCGCTACCGATAATTTCGGGATCATGGAGGCACTCAGTGCCCTTGGCATTCAATCAGAAAATAGTGGTTCATCTACTGGTTCCCACTGGTTTAAAACCCGTGGAGAAAAAATTGATTCTTATTCTCCGGTAGACGGTCAGCTAATTGGTTCAGTGCTATCTGCTACAGAAACCGAATATGAAGCATGCATCAAAAAAGCAGAAGAAGCTTTTAAAGAATGGCGCATGGTTCCTGCTCCAAAGCGAGGAGAAATGGTTCGCCAATTTGGTGAAGAACTACGTAAATACAAAGAGCCCCTGGGCAAGCTAGTGTCTTATGAAATGGGCAAGTCTTACCAGGAAGGGCTGGGCGAAGTGCAAGAAATGATCGATATCTGTGACTTTGCTGTAGGGCTTTCGCGCCAGTTGCACGGATTGACCATGCACTCGGAAAGGCCAGGACACCGCATGTACGAACAATACCACCCACTAGGCATTGTGGGCATTATATCTGCCTTTAACTTCCCAGTAGCCGTTTGGTGCTGGAACACTGCTTTGGCATGGATTTGTGGCGACGTGTGTGTGTGGAAGCCATCAGAAAAAACACCCCTTTGTGCGGTGGCCTGCCAAAACATTGCGGCCAAGGTTTTTGAAAAGAACAATGTGCCTGAGGGCGTTTCTTGTGTAGTAATTGGTGGTGCTGATGTAGGAAAACTGATGGCCAACGATAGTCGTGTGCCGTTGGTATCTGCCACAGGATCTACCAGGATGGGTAAGTCTGTTGGTGCTGCAGTAGGTGCTCGATTGGGTAAATCATTGTTAGAACTCGGTGGTAACAACGCCATCATTATTACACCCGAAGCCGATTTAGAAATGACCATTATCGGTGCTGTTTTTGGCGCTGTTGGTACTTGTGGGCAACGTTGTACCAGCACACGTAGGCTTATCATTCACGAATCGATATACGACCAGGTAAAAGAGAAACTGGTGAACGCATACGGCCAATTAAAGATTGGTAATCCGCTGGATGAAAACAACCACGTTGGTCCACTTATCGATACTGATGCTGTGGCCATGTATAACGAAGCGCTGAATAAGGTGGCTACAGAAGGTGGCAACGTTGTGGTAGAAGGCGGTGTGTTAGAAGGTGCTGAATACGAAAGCGGTTGCTACGTAAAGCCAGCTATCGCTGAAGCCAACAACAGCTTTGGCATTGTGCAACACGAAACATTTGCCCCTATTCTTTACTTGTTGAAGTACAGCGGTGATGTTACCAATGCCATTGCCATTCAAAATGATGTGCCTCAAGGGTTATCGTCGGCCATTATGACTACCAACTTACGTGAAGCGGAAGCGTTCCTTTCGCATGCAGGCTCTGATTGCGGTATTGCCAATGTTAATATTGGTACCTCAGGTGCAGAAATTGGTGGTGCCTTTGGTGGCGAAAAAGAAACCGGTGGAGGACGTGAGTCAGGTTCTGATGCATGGAAAATTTACATGCGTCGCCAAACCAATACCACTAACTATAGCCCAAGCTTACCATTAGCACAAGGCATTAAGTTCGATTTATAACCTCTATTCCCCACTAATATCATCCCCTCTTGTTCGCGCAAGAGGGGATTTTTTTTTCAATTGGTGGTGTTGAACATTTTAGCTACTTTTGCGCTCTATTCGTTAGCTTATGAGGCGTTTGATATTACTGTTTCTTGCTCCTGCTTTACTACTCGCTTGCACTTCGGAAACCCCTACCACGGAAACAACCGATGGTCCGAAATTAAAGGAAGGGAGATGGCGCATTGCGCTCAATCTTGGAGAAGAAGATTTGCCGTTTAATTTCGACCTATCGATTACTGATACTCAGTATTCGTTAGAAATTATCAACAGCTCTGAGCGCATTAAAGCTGAAGATGTTGCTGTGCGTAACGACTCTGTTTTCATAGAAATGCCGGTATTCAATTCTGCCTTTATTGGTGTTATTTCTTCCGACTCTTCTTTCAGTGGTTTTTGGCACAATTATGCCCGTGATAACGATTATAAAATTCCTTTCGAGGCAACGCATAGTGATTTTCGATTTGCTTTTGACAAAGGAGCCACTGGTGCCAACGTAGCAGGCAATTGGGAAACCGATTTTAGTCCAAATACTGAGGATAACTATAAAGCCATAGGCCAATTTCAACAATATGGTGTACACCTTACTGGCACCTTTGTTACCGAAACCGGCGATTATCGGTTTTTGGAAGGCACCATGGTCAACAACGAATTCAACCTTTCTTGTTTCGATGGTTCGCATGCCTTTTTATTCAAAGCAGTACTGAACGATAGCAATCAGCTGGAAGGCAACTTTTGGTCAGGCACGCACTGGAAAGAACCCTGGGTAGCCCAACTCAATAATGACTTCACCTTACGCCACCCCGATTCACTTACTTATTTAAAAGAAGGCTATGATCGACTGGCATTTACCTTTCCCGACCTCGATAGCAATATGGTCTCTTTATCAGACGAGAAATACAACAATAAAGTGGTGATTGCTCAAATAATGGGCAGTTGGTGCCCTAATTGCATGGACGAATCAACCATGTACTCCGAGCTATACAGCAAGTACAATACCAGCGGACTGGAAATCATTGGGTTGGCCTACGAGAAAACAGCAACGTTTGAGCAAGCAAAAAAGAACGTGCTGAAAATGAAAGGTCACTTGAATTGCAACTACGATTTCCTGATTGCTTCTACCTCGCCCAGTAAGCAAAAAGCAAGTGAAAGTTTGCCCATGCTCAACCACATCATGTCGTATCCTACCTCTATTTTTATTGACAAAAAAGGGGAGATTCGAAAAATTCATACTGGTTTTTACGGGCCGGGCACTGGCCATTACTACGATGACTATAAGCGCGACATCATGGCGTTTATCGAAATGTTGTTGAACGAGTAGTTTGCTCCCCGTTTTTTTCCTCCAGTTTTTCTTTCACACCATTCCTTTTTACCTCAGCAGGCAAGCAATACCCTTTGCCTTGTTATTGGTTATTTAAGCAATGTGTACTGGCGTTGCAACCCTGGTTAAAACAGGCGAAAATAAGGTGTCGGTTGAGCCTGGTGATCCCGACGTTTGAGCTTCCTGATCGTCGATTGAGGTACTGAAGCTCAACGTTCCTGATCTCCCTTCTAAACAACGACGTTCGGCATGCTGAACGTTGAGCATCATGAAGCCGAACGTTGGGCTTGTATCTCCGCAAGCCAGGCCTTGTGTATCTCGGTTAAGCATTATGAAGGTGTAATTTGAGGTTATGGATGCTCAAATTTGAGGTTCTCAAACGTCAAATTTGACGTTGTTGAAGGTCTAAGTTGACCTTGTTTTGTGGTTTTTTCACAATGGTCAGGCCCCAACGATAAACATAGGGTCGTTTCCTATTGCTTTTAAAACCCGTATGCATGCCCACCTTTTCGTAGCTCATGTTCTTCAAAAAGTCAGATGAAGCAGTGCCTCCATTTCCCACAACCCCCTGTCCCGCTGTAATGCTAGTAGAACTAAGGTTTAGCAATCTTATTAACAGTAACATTACAATTTGTTAATAACCGATATTTTTAGTACTTTTTCCATCCAAATTAATACCACCTGCTATATGAAAAAACTTTTACTATTGGGAGCAGTTGTCAGCCTACCACTGTTAGCTACTGCCCAATGTACCACCACTAACGCTACGTCGTGTGTGTGTGAAGACAATTCACAAAACTGCATTTTATACCCAGACATTACTGTTTCGTGGTTCGCTTTGGAAAGCTATGCCAACGGCCCTGATGAATACTCACAAACTGGTAACGGTGCCAACAATGGGCGTTTGAGAGTAACCGGCTCAACACCTAACATTGGACACGGTTCGTTTACCGTGCGTGGTGCCGACGATAATGGTATGCGCTGGTTTGTTTGTGGCACGGATACTTTTTCGATTTATGACCCCAACTCTACCGATCAGTATTACTGCCCAAACAATGAAATTGCCCGTCAAATCATCTTCCAACGGGTGTACCAAAAAAGCGGGAGTGTAATGACCTATACCGACCACATGGCCGGTACCATGACCTATCACCCTACCCACGGGCACAATCACGTAGACGATTGGGCAACGATGACACTTCGTGTAGAAGACCCTAACGAGCCCGATCCTAGAAACTGGGACATTGTTGGAAATGGAGCAAAAGTTGGTTTTTGCTTGATGGATTATGGCAACTGTTCGTACTATGCTGATCATTGTAAAGATGTGAACACCATTTACCAACAAGGAAATACGCTATTGAATAACGACTTCCCAAATTACGGTTTAGGTGGTGGTCAATACGGTTGTTCTCCTATTGAACAAGGCATTTCTAGTGGTTGGACCGATATTTATGGTGAACACCTGGATGGCATGTGGGTAAACATTCCTCCTGGCACCTGTAATGGCGATTACTGGATTGTGATGGAAGCCGACCCTAACAACAACTTTGTTGAAGAGGACGAAAACAACAACTGGACAGCTGTTCCTTTTACATTAACACAACAAGACCCTCCCGGGAACCCTACCATTCAGGTATATTCTGATATTTCACCATACATCTGCGATGGCGACCAAATTACGCTAACAGCTACTGCTGGTAGCAGCTATACCTGGTCTACCGGTGCAACAACGCAAAGCATTACAGTTACAGCAGGAGGGAACTACGATGTAACGGTAACCAATTATTGTGGTACTGGAACTTCTTCTCCTTTCAATGTAATTTCTAACCCAACACCAAATGCGCCAACCACTGTTGGTGATAGCATTTGTAGCGGCAATACTGCTATTTTAACCGCTTCTGGTACTGATGTGCACTGGTACGATGACAATGGGTTTGAAGTAGGTACAGGCAACAGCTTTACTACGCCAACCCTCAACAGCACCACCACTTATTTTGCTGAAGATCAATCGGCAGTACCTGGTGTGGCTACCAACGTGGGGTTATTAGATAACTCAGCTGGTGGAGGCTATTTTGGCAACGACAACCAATACCTCATCTTTGATGTAATGAAGCCATTGCGCATAAACTCTGTAAAGGTGTATGCTGATGGTGCTGGTGATCGTACCATCCAATTGTTGGATGAGGGCGGTAACTTGCTCGACTTTGGCACCTATACCCTGATAGATGGTGAACAACGCATCAACCTTAACTATGAAGTACTGCCTGGGGTAAACTACGAATTACGCATGAACGGTACTGTTGACCTTTATCGTAACAATGCTGGCGTAAACTATCCTTATGAAAAAGTAGATACCCTTTCCATCCACACTTCTAGTGCTGGTGGCAATTACTACTATTTCTTCTACGATTGGGAAGTGCAAGTAGGCTACAGCAACTGCGCCAGCCCACAAACTGCTACCGACGCATACGTAGCACCAGCAGCGAACATTACTTTTAACAACCCAGCTATTGTTGATGTTACCGATGCTGCCTTTATGCTCGATGCTACTCCTGCTGGTGGTACATTTTCAGGCACTGGAGTAACAGGTAACATGTTCGATCCTAATACTGCGGGTGTTGGTACACACACCATCACTTATACTTATACCGACGGATTCGGTTGCGCTACCGTATCTACTTTCGATATTGAGGTGCAAACCAACGTAGGTATCTTTGGAGATTTCGATTTCAACAACGTCATTGATGTATATCCCAACCCATCTGCAGGTCAGTTTACATTTGCCATTGATATTCCTGGTACAACCGACTTCAGCTTTGAAGTGTTAGATGTAGTAGGTAAAGTGTTATATGGCAAGCAACTAAAGCAGATTTCAGGAGAGTACCTTACTGATATTTCACTGAATAACATTTCACAAGGCGTGTATTTCCTTAACATTCAAATTTCAGGAAAAACCTACTCAAAAAAGCTTGTGATTAAGTAATAGTAAATGCCTATAAAATCAATTTCTATACTAACGTTGCTGATCACTTTGATCGGCAACGTTTTTTTTGCGTCGGCACAAAACGCCTGGATCATATACGACACCAATAATTCCGATTTACCTTTCAATACCGTGTCGTGCATTGCCATAGATAGTGCTGGCAATAAATGGGTAGGTACTGATTATGGATTGGCCATGTTCGACGATACCAATTGGACGGTATACACTACGCAAAACTCCAGCCTTCCCGACAATGTGATTCGATCCATCAACGTTGATCGCAATGGCGACATTTGGGTAGGCACCTTTTCTGCAGGTTTAGTGAAGTTTGATGGAGTAGATTGGACCACGCACTACTACACCCAAAACTCGGGGTTACCTGACGATTTTGTGCGTGCTATTGCGTTCGATAGTAACAATGAGCTATGGATAGGAACCACCGGTGGATTAGCCCACTTTAATGGCACCACCTGGACGGTATGGAACCCATTCAACTCCGATTTAGAAACCGCTAATATAGCATGCATTGCTATCGACGATAACGACGTTAAACACATCGGAACGATTAATGGTGGGCTTTCTCTTTTTGACGGTTCTATTGTTACCTATACCAACTGGAACTCCAACTTACCCGATAACACTATTTTGTCTTCTGATTTTGATATCTCTGGGTTTTTGTGGTTTGCTACTCCTGCTGCAGGACTGGCTGCACATGGGGGAGGAAACAGTTGGCAGTGGTTCCACTCCATCAACTCTACCATTCCCTCCAACAGTTTAAATGGCATTGTTATCGCTCCCAACAACGATAAATACATTACTTCACTAGATGCAGGAATTATTAAGCTGGAAGGGGTAGATAACTTTTCGTGGTGGAATACCATGAACTCTAACTTGCCTGAAAATCATTTAACCAGCATTGCTCGTGAAGACAATGGCATTATATGGGTAGGTACCAACACCAGCGGATTGGTACGGTTCGATGAGCCATTACTCGATGCCATTTCCGAACGCGAAATAGAGCAGCTCCACATCTATCCTTCTGTCATTAAAGAACACGACCTAATCACTGTTTCATCATCCGTTAAGGATATTACTATCCGCGTTAGAAATGTGTCGGGGCAACTTATTCATCAAAAATACTTAAGTAACTTTACCAATACAATTAACGTAAGTTCCATTCAACAACCAGGAATTTATTTCCTTGAATTGGATTTTAAATACGCTACTACCATCTTAAAACTGATCAAGCTTTAATCGTCCGCTAGAATAGTTTTATGAGGTATATTTTAAGCATAATAAGTCTAATTGCAGCCCATTTTGCATGGTCGCAATGCACCGTAATTGATGCTACTGATTGCGTTTGTAGCGACACCACACAATCCGATTGTACATTACTACCCGATCTTTCCACCTCGTGGGACGCCACCTTAAATCATTTTGGAGGACCCAATGAATATGCCCAAACTGGCAATGAACCAAACAACGGTTTACTGCGTGTTACCAGCTCTACCCCAAATACAGGCATTGGTCCTTTAACAGTTCGAGGAGTTGATACCAACGGTAACCGCTGGTTTGTTTGCAACAGCGATACCTTTTCCATTTATGACCCAGGATCTACTCAATCTTTTTCTTGTCCCAACAATGGGGTACCCCGCCAAATTATTTTTCAGCGGGTATATCATAAAAATGGCAATACCATGACCTATACCGACCAAATGGCCGGTACCATGACCTATCATCCCACCCATGGGCACAACCATGTAGACGATTGGATGTACATGACTTTGCGTATTGAAGACCCCTATGAGCCTGATCCCAGGAATTGGAGCATTGTAGGAGAAGGAGCAAAAATTGGATTCTGCTTAATGGATTATGGGTCGTGTTCCACTTTTCCGGGGCATTGTAAAGACAACAATACCGTATACAACGCTGGTACAACTTTGCTTAATACCGATTTTCCTAACTACGGTTTAGGCGGTGGACAATATGCCTGTTCAGTTGTAGAACAAGGCATTAGTGTTGGGTTTACTGATGTATATTCAGAAAACCTGGACGGTATGTTCATTACCATTCCTACTGGTACTTGCAATGGCGATTACTGGATTGTAATGGAAGTAGACCCCAACAATAATTTTGTAGAATCCGACGACACCAACAACTATACTGCCGTTCCGTTTACGTTAACACAACAAGATACTGCTGGCAATCCACAAATTAGTATCACCCCTAATCCGTATGGTGTAATGTGCAACAACAATCCCGTAGTTCTTACCGCAACAGCTGGCTTTTCATATCAGTGGTCTACAGGCGATACTACTCAAAGCATTGTTGTTTCAAGCCCGGGTTCTTATTCGGTTATTGTAAATAACTATTGTGGTACCGATACTGCTTTTACTACTGTTGCCTCGTTAATTTCTAACGCCCCAACAGCTACAGGCGATTCTATTTGTGCAGGTGATATGGCCGTATTAAATGCTGTTGGCGATAGTATTTTGTGGTACGATGATAATGGTTTTTTAGTCGCTACAGGAAGCACGTTCAATACTCCAACATTAACTGCTACTACTACTTATTTTGCAGGAAACCTTATTATTAACCCGGGAGTTACTGTAAATGTAGGGAAGCCCGATAGCACTGGTGGAGGTGTTTATTCTACCAATGAAGAGGGCATTCTATTTGACGTAACGCAACCTCTAGTGCTTCAATCAGTAAAGGTATATGCCAATGGAAACGGCAACAGAACCATTCAATTGTTAGATATAGGAGGCAATACTCTGTACTCTACCAATGTGTTCATTCCAAATGGAGAATCGAGGGTTATGCTCAATTACGATATCGCTCCAGGCAACGACTATCAGCTCATGGCCAATACAGGCGCCAATTTATTTGTAAACAATGCCAACCCAAACTCCAATATCAACTTCCCCTACCAACTGGTAGATACCGTTTCAGTATACAGCTCTACCCTTGGTTCTGGTGTGTACTATTATTTCTACGATTGGGAAGTTTTAGTAGGCAATACTTCATGTGTAAGCGCAACGGTTCCAGCAGTGGTAATGGTAGACCCTTGTATTGGTATTAACGAACGAAACATCATCGAAAATGCATCTGTATACCCCAACCCCAGTAACAACTGGTTTAACCTGTTTATTAATGCTGAACAAACCATTGAACTGCAATTAACCATTCGGGATGTATTGGGTAAAGTAGTACTGTCAGAACAAATGGTAGCCGGGAAAAATTACACCAAAACCATTCAACTTAATGCAAAAGGAATTTTCTTCCTACAACTCACTACCCCTTCTAAACAAACTATTACTAAGAAAATAATCCTGAATTAATCTTGCTTATCTACTTTTACCCGTTGATCTCTATTTGCCAGGTCCCAGGTAGTATAAAAGATGAGTTGTGTAATCTTCTTAATCTTATCGAAATTAATTTTATCTACCGTATCGGTGTGTTGGTGGTAATCTTCGTGTGTTCCGTTAAAATAAAAGATTACTGGAATGTTATTCTTAGCAAAATTATAATGGTCTGATCGGTAATAAAAACGGTTGGGATCTTTAGGGCTGTTAAACGTATAATCCAACTCCAAATTGGTATAAACTTTATTGGCATTTTCACTTACTTCATGGAGTTCTGTACTTAATCGATCCGATCCTATTAAATACACATAATCAGGATTTCCTTCATGTTTATCATCCATCCTACCAATCATATCAATATTTAAATTGGCTACTGTATTTTCAAGTGGGTAAACTGGATGTTCAACATAATATTGCGATCCTAGCAATCCCTTTTCTTCACCCGAAACAGGCATAAAAAGCACACTTCTTCTAGGGCCATTTCCCGATGCTTTTGCCATGGCAAAGGCTTCTGCTAACTCCATTACTGCCACCGTGCCTGAACCATCATCATCCGCTCCATTGTATACTTTATCGTCATGCATTCCAATGTGATCGTAATGTGCGGTAACAACCACAATTTCTTCTTTCAAATCAGAACCTTCAATATAACCCAATACATTCTCAGCCACTATTTCTTTTCCAACTCTATCAATATTCAACTCCAATGCATTGGGCAAGCTAGTCGAAAGTGGTTTACCTTTCTTATCAATCTTCTTCCGCACCTTTTCTAAGCTATACTTAGATTCATTAAACATGGCTTCAGCCATATCATTTGAAATATAAAAAACAGGTAGGTTTTCTCCCGATTGCTCATCACCATTACCTGCCAGTTTCATTCCGGGTTGCGAAACATAATGTCTTACCTGATTAATGCGTTCATCAATATTTTCTACTACAATGAACAATGCTGCTAATTTTTCCTCTTTTGCTTTGCTTAACTTGGTTCTAAAATTCATCGACCACGAAGAAAACATCTCTTTCTTCGTAATTATAGAATTGCCTTTTTTATCGATAGGCTCCCCATCTAAAATCAATGCTACTTTACCGGCAACATCTACTCCTTTATAATCACTGTAATCATCAGCATCAATGCCATACCCTAAAAACAACACTTCATTCGCTTTAATCACATCATCATTAAACCCAGGGAAATAGTAAAAATCTTCCAGGAAAACGTAATCTTTTTTGTTGTTTACTATTTTAACACCCATTGGATCTTGAATAACCAATGGAAACTCTTGAAAATAGTTGTCTGATTGTTGAATACCAGGTATACCAACCGATTTAAAAAATTCAGCTATATACTTTGCACTCATTTTTTGCCCCTTTTCTCCTGTTTCTCTCCCTTCGTATTCATCCGAAGCCAATACATGCAAGTGTTTACTTAAATCATCAGTCGAAATTGATTCGGCATATTTTATAGCTACTGTATCTTCTCCTGTAGCCATTACAGGAGCCAATAAGAAAAAGCAAATTGTAGTGTAAATCCAACGCATCATATAAGTTTTATAAAAAAATCAACATTGTTGTGCCATGCCTATCTTTCCCACTCTACGCTCGTGTCTGCCTCCTTCAAATTCAGTGGTTAAAAAAGCATCAACAATTTGTTGTGCTAATTCCATGCCAATGTAGCGGGCAGGCAATGCTAATACATTGGCATTATTGTGTGCTCTAGCCATACTTGCTATTTCAACTTCCCAACATAAAGCCGATCTTATTCCCTGATGCTTATTGGCTGTCATGTTAATGCCATTTCCACTGCCGCAAATCAAAATTCCAAAATCAAATTCCTGTTGTTCTACACCATCAGCAACCGGATGTGCATAATCGGGATAATCTGTGCTTTCTGAAGAATAACAACCAAAATCCTTCATTTCATGCCCTTGATTTTTCAAGTTTTCTTTGATGATTTCCTTCAATTCAAATCCGGCATGATCGCTTCCGATGGCTAATTTCATAAGCATTTATTTTATGGTTCAACTATTGTTAATAACAAATATAAGTATTCATTCAGTTTACAAATCATGTCGTTTACATTAGTTGTTAATAATAGAGCATGGCTAACATTCAAGCCAATTGCTTATAATAATTTTAGTCACAATAATTTTAACAGGGTTGTTGTTAATAAGATAGAACTTTGGTTTAAAAGTTGTAAAAAGTTAATTAGGATTGTTGATAATATTTTCGAGGTATTTTAATAAATGATAAGACAAATTATTTTCTCCTGGTCTTTTGAGTGATTAGTAAACAACTCTTAAACATCAAATGCTCATAAAAAATGAGTAATTTTATTAATAGTTGTAGTTATCAACACCTTGTTAATTAAATAACAAAATCTTGATTTACAATCATTTAACAATAAAAGAGTGTTTATAACCTGTTACTAGATTTTAATAAAAGGCATCTGCAAGTAAATGATGATATATTTTTACACAAAACTAACAGGCTAATAACATTAATAATAAAAGGTTTAAAAATTATATATTATATAAATATGAGATGGTACTTAATAACAGTGCTCGTTTTCTCTTTTAATTTATCAATTGGTCAAAATGAAATTAATCCGAATGGATACAATGTATTCTATTATGAAAACGGAATAAAATCAAGTGAAGGGACGATGCGTGATGGAAAGCCGGATGGTTATTGGAAAACTTATTATAATACTGGTACCTTAAAATCAGAAGGAAACCGCGAAAATTTTATGCTCGACAGCCTATGGAAGTTTTACAATGAAGAAGGCACTTTAATTGATGAGATCACCTACGAAGAAGGAAAGAAAAACGGAACAGCAAAAAAATACACCAAAAAGGGAAAACTGATCTCGGAAGAATGTTATGCCAATAATGCCAAAACAGATTGGGGATATTACTTCTACGATACCGGTGAATTACAAAAGCGAATTTTCTTTGAAAAAGATAAAGAAAACGGGGAAGGAATAGAGTACGACAAATCAGGACGAACGATTACATTAATGGCCTACGAAAAAGGGTACATTAAACGATTGGAAAAGATTAACCGATTTAATAGAAGCAGGCAAAAACATGGCATGTGGAAAGGATTCTATGAAAATACCGGTAATGTAAAGTGGGAAGTAAAATACAAGAATGGGAAGCGAGATGGTATTTTAAAGGAATACGATAATAATGGTACACTTATTACCATGGAAAAGTATGTGGAAGGAGAAATGGAAGTGGATGCTGAAGAATTAGTGGTACTGGATATTAAGGCAGAATACTACAATGATGGGAACGTAAAAACCATTGGAGGTTATAAAGAAGATGGTACCAAACAAGGTATTTTTAGAGAATATTCGAAAGAAGGCGATATTGTAAATTCTTACCAATACAAAGAGGGGAAAAAAGTAGCAGAAGGCATTGTAGATAATAAAGGTTTTCATCAAGGAAAGTGGAAATTATTTTATCTTACAGGGGAGTTAAGAGCTGTTGGAGAATACAAAGATGGAGTGCGTATTTCAGAATGGATTTTTTACCACCGTAATGAGCAGGTAGAACAGAAAGGATCTTACCAAAAAGGAAAACCACATGGCAAATGGATCTGGTACTACGAAAACGGACAATTACATCGCGAAGAAAACTATAGAAAAGGATTGGAGGATGGATACTCTGTAGAGTACAACGAATCGGGAGAACGTATAACTGAAGGAGAATACCTGGATGGATTTAAAGAAGGAGAATGGTTTTATCAAGTAGGAGACCACACCGAAAAAGGAAGTTATGTAGAAGGTATGAAAAGTGGGAAGTGGGAATACTTGTACAACAATGGTAAAATGAATTTTGAAGGGGAATTTGTGGATGGTAATGCCAACGGAAAACACAAATACTACTATAAAAACGGGAGAACCAAAGCAGAAGGAAAATACATTATGGGAATTAAAGAAGGCGATTGGAAATACTTTGATGAAGATGGAGTATTGATTCTTACCGTGTCGTTTAAGAATGGCATAGAAAAGAAAGTAGACGGCATAAAACTTAGACCCAGCTTTGATGACCTGAGTGAAGAATAAGTTGCTCAATGACCTTATTAAAAAAGCTCCGAAAAGAATTTACTTTAGAGGTTAGTTCAGATAGTGTAGAAAACAACATAAAGCTCTATCGGATTTACTGCCTTTTAGGGGCGTTTTTTTCCTTTTTCATTGGAGTATTACTCTCCTCGCATGAAACCACTTTATCTTTAATAGTGAGTTGGAGCATTCCTGCTCTCTTTATAGTAATATGGCTCTTGTCATATAAAGTAGAGTTCTTTAGAAAGCAATTGGTCAATGTGATCTTCTTTTTCTTTCTGATTATTTCTGGTTATGCCTTTTTCAATTTTTATAAGGTTGAGTTTAAGTGGCAGGGGTTTATGGGATATGCATTGGCTGTTTTTTGCATCAGCATGGCTATGCAGAGCCGTAAACATGTTATTATTTATGGCCTAATAAATACAGCGTTATGCATTTCTATATGGTTTTTAAAGAGTACTGAAGTATCGGCCTTATTCTGCGTTATTTTTATTGCTTTAATAACTACTGTATCTTACCTGGTCGTTAGTTTTAGAAAAAAAATTGCAGCAAAGCTGAAGGATGATGAGCGCTTTTTGGCTACTATCCTCAACAGTTCGCACGATGCTATTCTTCTGGTAGATTACTATTCCAGAAAAGTAATTAACTGCAATAACATGGCAATAGAGCTGTTCGAAGTTGACAGTGAAGAGGAAATTGTGGGCTTTGAACGCGATAAATTTGAAGTTAATAAAACTACCCAGGAACAACTCAACGTTTGTAGAAAAGAATTATCCATACATGGTATATGGACTTCAGTAGAAGAATTTCAAACAAAAAAGGGAAAAAGATTTTGGGGTGAGATTATCATTAAACCACTTACCATACAAAAAAGTCAATATTATGTTACCCGCATTAGTGATATTACGCAAAAGAAAGAAGACGAAGAGGCACTGCGGTTAAGTGAACAAAAAAATCAGAGCTTATTAGCAGCTATTCCTGACTTGATGTTCGTAATAGATAAAGATGGTTACTACAAAGATTATAAAGCCTCCAACAAAGCATTATTGATTAATCCCAATCAAACTATTATTGGAAAAAATGTAAAAGGATCAGGCCTTGGTGAAAGGGTAGAAAAAATTATTTTTTCCAGCATTGAAGAAGTATTGAAGTACAAAGAGCCAAGGCAATATCAATACGATTTAAACCTGGCATCGGGACGGAAATATTTTGAGGCAAGAATGGTAGCAATGAGTGATGATGAAGTACTCACCATTGTAAGGGATGTAACCCAGGATCAGGAACAGAAAGAACAGCTAGGACTTATTCTTCAAAACATTGACGAATTAATTTACAACATATCCATTGCAGAAGATAACACCAGGATAATCGAATACATCAGTCCTAAAGCAAAAGAACTGTTTGGTTTAGATGTAAACGAGTATAAGAATGAAGCAACAGGGGCGCTGTTAAAGCGCTATCATCCCAACGATCTTGATAGAATACGTGCTGTATCAGAGCAAATAAAGGTAGAAAAACAACCTGTTTCGTTGGTATACAGATTTAAACCAAAAGGAAGCGATACTTACATCTGGTTAGAAGAGAAGGTATTTCCTAAGTTCGAAAACAACAAGCACACCGCTAATTTTGGAATAATAAGAAATGTTACCGAAAGAATAGAATCGCAAGAAGCATTACGATTGTCTGAAGAGCGTTATCGTACCCTGTTTGAGCGAAACCCATCAGGAGTATATAGAACAGACATTAATAGGGTAGTATTAGAATGCAATGATGCTTTTGCTCAAATTTTAGGTTTCGAGTCGAAAGAGGAAGTAACTAACATTAAAGCCAATGAGTTATATGAGAACTCTTCTGATAAGGGAGAGTTTCTGGACCGATTTGATGCCAAAGGAAGATTAAAAAACCATGAGAGTTGGATAGAATTAAAAAATGGAAAAGAAATAAGGATGCTGGAAAATGCATCGTTGATTTATGATGAAAAAGGAAACCCTGAATACATCGAAGGTACCTTTACAGACATTACCGACTTAAAAAATGTACAGCAAGCATTAAAAGACAGTGAAGAAACATTGTCTATGGTACTCAATAGCATTGATGACTTGGTTTACAACGTAGAGATTAAGGAAGATGGTAGTAAAGTTTTTAAATACATCAGCCCTCAAATAAAGCAACTTATAGGTTTTACGGCCAAAGAGTACGAATCGGAAGTACTAAAAGGAAAAGTGCTCGATTATTTTCATCCTGATGACATAGAAAATGTGAAAAGCATCATCAATGAGCTGAATGAAAAAAAACAGCCCATTGTAATGACTTACCGTTACTTATCTAAAGACACCAAAGAATACGTTTGGTTGGAAGAAAAAATGTTTCCAAAATTGGATGAGAATGGCCGCCATGTAGCCAACATGGGAATATTAAGAGATGTAACAGAAAGAGTTATTGCTGAGCAATCTCTTAAGAAAAGTGAAGAACAATATCGTACTCTGGTAGAGAAAATGAATGAAGGAGTAGTGCGGGTAGATAAAGATGAAAAAATACAATATGTAAACAAGAGATTTGCCGAAATATTAGGCTATACAGAAAAAGAACTGTTAGGCAAAGAAGCGTACGACATGTTTGCCGAAGACAACCTTAATTTGCTAACCGATGCTATAAAGGATAGAAAAAAGGGAGTTGCTTCTAAAATAGAAATTAAGGCGAAACGAAAAACAGGAGAAAATGTTTGGGTAGAATTAAGTGGTGCCCCTATATACGACGACGAGTCGAATGTAACAGGGTCGATGGGTATTGTTACCGACATTACCGAACGTAGGGATGCAGAAGAAGCAGTAAGACTATCGGAGGAAAGATATAGAACGTTGTTCGAAAGAAACCTTGCAGGAGTGTTTAGAACAACGGTAGATGGAAAAATACTGGAGTGCAATGATGCGTTTGCTAAAATCTTAGGTTATGGAGGTAGGGTTGATATTCTCAACAAACGAAGCATTGACCTTTATTTCAACGAAAAAGATAGAGATGTATACCTGGAAGATCTGTTAACGAGAGGTTTCTTAACCAACTACGAAATTTGCCACAAAAGAAAAGATGGCAGTAAAGTATGGGTATTGGCCAATGTTACATTAACCAACGATGATGAAGGAAACCCCGAACATATTGAAGGAACATTTATTGACATTACAGAATTAAAAATTACCGGGGAAGCATTGGTAGAAAGTGAAGAAAAGTTCAGATTACTTTTTTCCGAAGCGAACGATGCCATTTTAATCATGGACAACGAAAACTACATTGATTGCAATGAGAAAACGTTGGAAATGTTTGCTTGTAAAAAAGAAGAAATCATTGGGCGTTCACCATTTGATTTTTCACCTCAACAGCAACCAGATGGAGAATCGTCGTACGATAAAACAAAAGACAAAATAGCCGCAGCGTTAAAAGGTATAACACAATCGTTTTACTGGAAACATGTTAAGCAAAATGGAACCCCTTTTGATGCTGAAGTAAGCTTAAATGTTTTTGAGCTGGGAAGCCAAAAGTTTCTTCAAGCAATTATACGTGATATTACTGAACGCAAAGAAGCAGAACGTGCTATTATTGAAAGTGAAGAACGATTTCGATTATTGTCAGAAGCAACGATTGAAGGGATCATAATAAGTGAGGGAAGAAAAATCATTGATGCCAACGACCAGTTTGCTATTCTTCATGGGTATAACTCGAGAATAGATGTCATAGGAATGAATATAGAAGACTTTGTGGTGCCCGAAGAAATGAAAGCAGTAGAAGAATACATTACTGCAGGATACGATCATACCTATGAAGTAAGAAGTAGAAAGAAAAATGGAGATGTTATTACACTGGAATCGAGAGGGGAGTACATTCCATACAACGGTAATACTGTTCGGGTATCAGTGGTATACGATATTACTGCCAGAAAGAAGATTGAAGAAGCACTGAAAGAACGAGAAAGAGCGATGGCCACGCTATTGGGTAACCTGCCCGGAATGGCTTACCGCTGTAAAAATGATGAAAAAAGAACGGTAGAATTTGTAAGCAATGGTTGTAAAGAATTAACAGGCTATGAAGCAGAAGAATTGATCAACAACAAAAAGGTAGCCTTTGCAGCATTAAATGTAGATGGATTTGACAATATTAAGAAGCACTTAAAGAAAAGCTTAAAGGATAAAATACCATTTGTACTGGAATATAAGATTAGTAGTGCTACCGGTGAAGAAAAATGGGTTTGGGAGCAAGGAGAAGGAGTGTACAACAACGATGGAAAATTAATTGCTGTAGAAGGGTTTGTGGCAGATATTACTGAACGAAAAAATTATGAGAAGAACCTTCGAAAAAGTCAGGAAAGCTTTAAAAACCTGGTCGAGTACTCGCCTGATGGAATATTAATACACGTAGAAGGAGTAGTACGATATGTAAACCCGAGCGCACTAAAATTATTGGGAGTTAAAAACAGCAAAGACTTAATAGGTACTGAATTTACGAATGTATTGTTGAGCGAATACAAAAACACCATTGAAAAACGCATAAAACGACTAAAAAGAGGAGAACATCTAAAGTTTGAAGAAGTAAAAGCCCAACGAAAAGATGGAACAGTAATAGAATTAGGATTACAATCAGTAAACATCAACTACAATGGCATGCAAGCCATACAAGTAATCTTACACGACCTTACGTATCAAAAACAATTGGCAAAAGAGCAGTTAAGAGCACAAGTAGCAGAAGAAACCAACAAAACGTTAGAAAAAGAAATAAAAGAGCACAAAAACACCCAGCGAAAACTTGAAGTGGCTCAAAAATTCACACGCAACATCATCGATAGTTCACTAGACATGATCATTGCTACTGATGTGAACAATGAAATTACAGAATTCAACAAAGCAGCCATAGAACAGTTTGGTTATTCAGAAGAAGAAATAAAAGGCAAGAGCCCTCGAACACTATATGCATTTACAGAAGAGTTTAAGAAGATTAGAAAAGAATTAGCCGATCATGGCTCTTATTCGGGAGAAATTACCAACGTAGCTAAAAATGGAGAGATGTTTACCACCTACCTGGCAGCATCATTGTTAAAAAATGAAGAAGGAGTTGTGTTAGGGGCAATGGGAGTATCAAGAGATATTACAGAAATAAAACGTGCTGAGGAAGAATTAAGAAAAAGTGAAGAACGGTATCGAGATTTATTTGAAAATGCAACAGACTTCATTCAAAGCATTGACAACAATGGAAACTTCATTTATGTGAATAACGCCTGGAAAAAGGCCATGGGGTATAATGATGAAGACATCAAAGAAATGAACATGTTCGACATCATACACCCCGAATCAAGAGAACATTGTGAAGCGGTATTTTCTAAAATATTTGACGGAGAAAGTGTAGAAAACATAGAAACCACATTTGTTTCTAAAAAGGGCAAAGCAATTGATGTTGTTGGAAACGCCAGTATTCGATTTGAAAATGGAACTCCCCACTCTACAAGAAGTATTTTTAGAGATGTTACTGAAGCAAAACAGGCGGAAAAAAATGCGCAAGAGCAAGCAGCCAAAATACAGTCTATCTTCGACAGTTCACCTCATATGATGATTTGGACACTGGATAAACAATTGAGGATAACATCGCTAAACGAGAACTTTAAAAGTAAAGTTAAACAACAGTTTAACCTGGATGTAAATGAAGGAGATCGCTTTTTAGAGATGGTTACTCCATTCATTAAGCCAACATTGCGTAAAGAGCAAAACAACTTTTACAAGCAAGCCACGAAAGGGAAACCACAGCATTTTGAAGGGCCAATGAAAGATAAAAATGGAGAAACAGTGTGGTTTGAATCATTCTTAAATCCTATTCGACTAGAAAAAGGGAAAATACATGAAATAGCATGTATTGCACATGAAATTACAGATAAGAAGCTCACAGAAAAACAAATTAAACAATCGTTAGAAGAAAAGGATGTACTCTTAAAAGAAGTTCACCACAGGGTAAAAAATAACCTACAAGTAATATCGAGTATACTCAACCTACAGTCTTCTTACGTAAAAGATGAGAACACATTAGAGATACTAAAAGAGAGCCAAAACCGGATTAAATCAATGTCGTTTATTCACGAAAGCCTCTATCAAACCAAGAATTTCTCATCCATTGATTTTTCGGACTACATTTTAAATTTATCTAAAAATTTAGTACATTCATATCGAGTTTATAAGGACTTGGTCGAACTGAAATTAGACATAGATCAAGTATATCTAAACCTGGATCAAGCAATTCCTTGCGGGCTCATTGTAAATGAATTAGTATCCAATGCGCTGAAATATGCGTTTCCTGATGACAAAGAAATAGGGTACATTCGAATTCGAATTAAGGAAGTAGAAAATAAAGTTCAAATTGAAGTTGAAGATAATGGGATAGGCCTTCCTGAGGGATTTGATTACAAACAAACAGATTCTTTGGGATTACAACTGGTTTCAGCACTTGTTGATCAACTTGATGGAGAAATTGAACTGGAAACGAAAAATGGTACGAAATATTTAATAACTTTCGACCAGCAAACCTAACTGATTAGAAGATGGCAAAAACAAATGTTTTAGTTGTTGAAGACGAAAGCATTGTTTCTAAGGATATACAGCAAAGCCTGAAGAAATTGGGCTATAATATTGTTGGAGCAGCCGCTACTGGAGAAAATGCAATTGAATTGGCGCAGGAAGCAAAACCTGACATTGTGTTGATGGATATTATGTTGAAGGGAGAAATGAATGGAATACAAGCTGCCGAACAAATCAGAGGAAAAATGAACATTCCTGTGATTTATTTGACGGCCTATGCCGATGAAGGAACATTAGCGAAAGCAAAAGTTACAGAGCCATATGGCTACATCATCAAACCTTTTAAAGAAATTGACTTGCACACCTCCATAGAAATGGCATTGTACAAGCACAGCAAAGAGAATGAAGTAAGAAAAGAAAGAGATTTGTTGTACTCGTTGGTAGAAAACAAAGACTCTAAAGATTTCATCTTTGTAAAAGCCAATTCAAGGCTGGTAAAACTGAAAACTTCCGATATTTATTTTGTTGAGGCATTGAAAGACTACGTAGTAATCAACACCCTCAAAACCAGGTACACGATACACTCTACCATGAAAGACATTGAGCGCAAGTTGCCCTCAGATGATTTCATACGTGTGCATCGATCATTTATTGTAAGATTGGATAAAATAGCGGCCATCGAGCAACCCAACTTAATATTGGAAAATGATAAGAAAATAATACCCATTGGAGGGTCTTATAAAGATGAGCTGTCTAGTAGAATAAACCTGGTATAATTACGCCAGCTCAAAATCGAGTTGCTTATTCAATAAATCAGCATTTTTCACCACAATCGTTACCGGGTCTCCCAGCCTAAACTCGCGGCCGTAATTCTTACCAACCAGCCGGTAATTGTCTTCATCAAAATAATAATAGTCATTATCGTTAATGTTATTGATGTGGATTAATCCTTCACATTTGTTTTCTACAATTTCCACAAACATGCCCCAATCGGTAATGCCTGAAATAATACCGTCAAACTCCTCACCGATCTTTTCAAGCATAAACTGTACCTGCTTAAATTTAATGGAAGCCCGTTCCGCTTCGCTAGCCCTTTTCTCCATAGTAGAAGAATGCTTGCACAGCACATCAATAGAGCCTTTATCAGCCGTTTTTCCTCCAGTCAAATACGTTTCTAATAAACGATGAGCAATTAAGTCAGGATAACGCCTAATGGGTGAAGTAAAATGAGAGTAATAATCAAACGCCAGCCCATAATGCCCAATGTTTTCAGTACTGTAATAAGCCTTCGACATCGATCGAATAGCAATTTGGCCAATAATGTTTTCTTCATCCTTGCCTTCAATATCAGCCAGCAACTGATTCATTACTTTAGGATCGCCAAGCCCTGAAGACCGCACTTTATACCCAAACTTGTAAGCGAATTGCGAAAGCTCTTTTAACTTTTCTTCATCGGGCAGGTCGTGTACCCGGTATACATATGTTTTGGGTGTTGTACCATCTTTTGGTTTCCCTATAAACTCGGCAGTTCTTTTATTGGCCAACAACATAAAGTCTTCGATTAATCGGTTGGCATCTTTGGTGGTTTTATAGAAAACCCCAGTAGGGTTGCCTTCATCATCTAAATGAAACTTAACCTCTACGCTTTTTATGTTGAGCGAACCGTTCTCCAGGCGTTTCTCCCGCAATTTTTTGGCCAAATCATTGAGCAGATTAAGCTCTTTAGAAAAATCACCTGGGTTGCCCTCTAAAATGGCTTGCGCTTCATCATAAGTAAACCTTCGATCAGAATAAATAACTGTTTTACCAAACCACTCGTTCACCAGCTCGGCCTTTTCGGTGAGCTCAAAAATAGCTGAAAAACAAAGTTTTTCTTCAAGAGGGCGTAACGAACAAATTTGATTGGAAAGAATTTCTGGCAACATGGGTATTACACGATCTACCAGATAAATAGAAGTAGCCCTTTTAACTGCTTCCTGGTCAATCACTGAGCCAGGAGTAACATAATGAGAAACATCGGCAATATGAACCCCAACTTCCCAATTGCCATTGTCAAGTAACTGAACAGATAAAGCATCATCAAAATCTTTGGCATCGTCAGGGTCTATAGTAAAAGTGGGGATCGCTCTAAAATCCCTACGTTTAGCAATTTCCTCTTTTGTAATAGAAGCATCCAGGTTATTGGCAGCAGTGGTCGGTTTGTTGGGGTAATCAATGGCCAAACCAAAATCGGCCAAAATAGCGTGCATTTCGGTGTTGTTCTCTCCGGGTTGCCCCAATACCTTAATTACCTTACCATAGGGGCTGGAAGCACGAGTGGGCCAATCGGTAATTTTTACCAATGCCTTTTCTCCGTGTTTCACGCCTTTCAGTTTTTCGGGAGTGATGTATATATCTACATGCATTTTTGGATCGTCGGCAATCAGGAAACCAAAATCACGCGTGAGCTCAATAGTACCAACATACTCACGTTTATGCTCTGCTACAATTTCAACCACAGCCCCCTCTGGTCTTTTCCCTTTGGCTTTGCCAAATGAACGAACCACAACAGTATCGCCATTAAATGCTCGATTCAAATTTTCGGGAGAAATATAAACATCGTCCTCACTCTCTTCAGAAACCAAAAACCCAGCGCCACTTCGGGTTACCTCCAGGCGGCCGGTAAGCATCAACTCTACCATATTATACTTGAACTTCCCTGTACGAACTTCTACTACCTTTTCGTTGGCCTTTAGCTCCCTTAAAATGTCATTCACTAACTTTCTTACTGAAGAATCGTGTATTTCTAAGAGTGAAGAAATTTGTTTATAATTGAGTATCTTTTTAGGGTTGCTGCGAAAAATGCCAAGGATATCTTTAATGAGCATTTTTTTTAGCTTCCTTTGACCGGAAGATCGTTTTTTCGATTTTTTTTTCTTCGCCATGCAAGGGGTGTTGAGAAAGATAAAAGTATAACTAAAAAGCGAAAAGGCACGAATAAAAGTATGCGTAAACAAAGTAAGCCCCAAATGCTTAACGAATGAAGGGAAAAAGCCTTTTTTATTTAATACAAGACCTCGATAAATCCGAAAAACACAGGATATTAAACAACTGTAAACGCTCGGGAGATAAGCGACATGTGGCACTATATAAGCTCATAAAAAAAAACCTGCGCCATAAAAAACAATACGAAGACCTTCTCGAAGAAATAGCGAGAGAGTTATACGAAAAGTCGGTAGCAACAGATAAAGATGAAAACGAAAAAGATAAAACAATCCGTCGTTTCATCGATTTTGCTGTAAAAGAAATAGAGCATGTAAAGCTAACGGACTTGTTAAAAACCGACCTTAAAACAAGAAACTATCTGTTGGCAAAAATGTACCATAAATCGTCAACAAAAGAACTGTTTAAAGGATATCTAAAGAAAACAATTCCCCTTGCTGAAAAAGATAAAGACCTTTGGATTGAAAGCGATTGCATTGATAGCGAAATCATTATTAAGTCGCAAAGCCAAAAGAAAAAAGACCTTATTCAACTTCGCGAAATATTGCTGAAGAAAAACCGCCTAACACAAGAGCTGTATCATAAAAAACTATCGGAAGTATATAATCTTCTCTCGGGTCTTTACCTCGACGACACAACCATATTGGAAGAGCTAAAGGGGTTGATGCTCGAGGACCACGAAATCAACGCACTAATTCAAATTGCGGATCAAAAACCGGAAGCAGTAAAATACAAAGTAGCACAAGCACGATTCAATTTCGACGATAAAGAACGGTTTGAATTACACATGAAAGAAGCGGAAGAATTGCTGGAAAACTGCACGGGTACGCAAGAATCGATAGAGAAACTGGAGCGACGGATGTGTTTTTTAAAGGCACTGGCGCGATTTCATCATGGAGAAACACCAGAACAACTGAGCCCGCTTACCGACCGAACACTTGAACTCAATGAAAAACACCAATTTACCGATGCAATAGCTGTGTTCTATCACATGCTTTTTCAAATAATGATCAATGGAACAGACGATGCGGTAATGCAGGAAATAAAAAAGCATGAGCACCATTTTCAGGAAGAAAACAATTACTTGTTAGAGTTCATTAATGCTTACATTCATTTTTTGAAGGGAGAATATAAAGACGCATTATGGCTTTTAAATGACCTTTCATACGCACAAAACTTCTACATCGCCATATGGTCGCGATTGCTTGAAATACGTATCCACTACGAGAAAAAGAACGTTGGATTATGCGAAAACCTGGTAGAGCGAGCCATTCGACAAATGGACTTGAACAAAGGAAAAGTATTTAATTACGACTCCAACGCAGTAATTATCACTAATTTCTGTCGCTTATTAGGCGTAAGATCCCCTAAAACACTGGAAGAAATTAGCCAGGCGACGGTTAAAATATCCCCTTTCCATCAGCAAATAAAGGAGTGGATCGACGAGCTTTCGTGAAAAAAAAGCATAAATTAAGGGGTGCCACGCAACCATTCGACCAAAATTTACGTCCTATAGGCATAAATTTGAATTTTTAGCGAAGCTTTACTTAATACATAGCGCCATGAAAACCCCTTTATTAATCGGTTTCGTGGTAATAGCTGCCCTACTCTCTACAGCCACCTTTAGCAACGCACAAACACTGCAGAGTAACAAGGCAACCATTGCCCCATCGAAAAAAAACACCATTACGCAACAAGTGCACAGCCAGGGAATGACCAACACAGAGATCGTTGAAAAATACCTGAATGTAGAAACACTTCCACGAGATTTTCCACAGCGAAATGCCTACCGCAGTCAGGAAGAATATGTGATTGCAGCAAAGACCTGGATGCGTAATAACCGGGAAAAATTGAACAAGAAAACCCTGGAAAAGATAAACGCTTCCGAAAAAAAAGACGGCTAAAAAATGCTCTGAAAGCTTACTTTATAGCTGCTTGTTATGAAAAGAAAGATACGTGCTTTTTTACTTCTACTGCTTGCTTTTTCAGTTAGTCATGTGCAAGCACAAAGTGATTTTTGTGCCAGTGCAGTACCACTAACCAACTGTACGGTGAGCCCTGTGGGTAGTAACATTGGCGCAACCATAGGTGCAGACGATACATACGCAGCAGCAGACATCTGTGCATTAAGTGTTGAAAACTCAGTATGGTATTCTTTTGTAGCTCCAAACACAGGGACATACGACTTTAACTTAATGGGTTTTTCTTGCAATAGCGGAACCGACATACAAATGGGAGTGTTTGATGGAGCCTGCGGAGCCTTAAATCCACTAGGCTGTGTTAGCGGAGGGCTTCCAGTACCGACCCTAAACTTTCCTGGAACGGCTGGAACTACCTATTACATTGTTATTGATGGAGATGCTGGAGCGGAATGTCAATGGCAAGCAGAGGTATGTGAACAAGCATGCCCAACGGTATCGTTTTCGGGCCTTCCGGCCAATATGGGTTGTACCGATGCAGCTGTTACCCTTGCCGCTGATGATATTGCTGCCAATGGAAGTTTCATTACACCCGGGTTCCAGGTCATTATTACAACAGACGGATTTTCTTCCACCGAAAACACCATCGAGTTTTTTGAAAATGGCTCCTCTTTTGCTTTTTTTCCTGTAGGAACAGTACCCGACAACTCCATTTGGACGCTTACCCTTGAATATGGGGACCCTACAGCAGTATACTCATTTGAGTGGTGCGACCTATTTCCAGATGGAACATTCAACTATGAAGTGTATGACAATGCAACGGGTAACCTAATAGGAAGTGGCACCTTCAATCACAATGGAGGCACCACATGTTTCACATTTGTAATAGGAAACGTAAGTGGATCAGCCACATTTTCTGGCGCGGGGATTACTGATACAGGCTTCGGAGTGGCCACTTTCGACCCGGTGCTTGCCGGTCCAGGCACACACACGATTCAATATTGTTTTGACGATGGTGCGGGATGCATTGATTGTACGACTCAAGATGTAACGGTTAGTGGCCCTTTACCACCAACAGCGGGAACGGATGCAATCTATTGCTTTGGCGACCCGTTAGCCAACTTAACAGCCTCAGGAGGAGGAGGGGATTTAGAGTGGTTTGACGATGTAGGATTGACCAATATGGTGGGCACAGGGGGAACACACACACCATCCAATACCCCTGGAACAACAGTATATTACATCACAGAAACCTCAGGAGGGTGCCAGAGCAACCCTGCAACAGTAACCGTAACCATTAACCCGAACCCCACGATTAGCAATGTAGCTGTAACCGATCCACAGTGCACAGGCGCAGGAAGCGGGAGCATCGATATTACAGCAAATGGAGGGACAACACCCTATCAATATAGCACCGACAATGGCGTTACTTTTCAAGCAGGGAACGTATTTAATGGTTTAGCTTCAGGCACCTACAACATTGTAGTAGAAGATGCGAACGGCTGCCAGGTCACCACCCAGGTTACACTTACTGACCCACCGATGTTGGTTATCACGAATGTAGCTACCATTCACCCTAATTGTGCTGGAGCCGCAGATGGAGGCATTGATATAACAGCCGGAGGAGGAACCTCACCGCTACAATATAGTATTGACAATGGTGTTACTTTTCAAGCAAGCAATACATTTAGCGGACTGGGAGCAGGCACTTACGATATTGTAGTAGAAGATGCTAATGGTTGCCAGGCTACCACCCAGGTTACACTTACTGACCCACCAGCGTTAATACATACAACAACAACAATAGACCCCCAGTGCAATGGCGACTTAAGCGGAACCATCAACATTACAGCAAACGGAGGGGCAACACCCTATCAGTACAGCATCGACAATGGAACTACTTTTCAGGCTTCTAACAGTTTTGCAGGACTTGGTGCAGGCGCTTATAGCATTGTGGTAGAAGATGCGAATGGTTGTCAATCTACCAGTACGGTAACATTAACCAACCCTCCCGCAATAACTTACACTGTAGTATTAACTAACCCTAATTGTGGAGCAACAGATGGAGCGATTGTAATAACAGGAGCAGGAGGTGATGGTGGCCCTTATCAATACAGTATCGATAATGGAGTCACTTTCCAGGGCTCGGGCTCCTTTACCAACCTTGGAGCAGGCACTTACAATGTGGTGGTAGAAGATGGTAGTGGTTGTCAAGCCACAGGAGTTGAAGCATTGAGCAACTTAAGTGGGCCAACAATTGATAACATTGCCAACACAGACCCTTTGTGCAATGGTGATTTGAACGGTACCATTACCATCACAGCAAGTGGAGGCACTCCACCGTTGCAATATAGCGCTGACAATGGAATTACTTTTCAAGCTTCCAACAGTTTTGTAGGGCTGGGAGCAGGTATATACAGCATTGTAATAGAAGATGCCAATGGTTGCCAATCTACCAGTACGGTAACATTAACCGCGCCCCCTGCAGTAGCCTATACAATAGTATTAACTGACCCTAACTGTGGAGCAACAGACGGAGCCATTGTAATAACAGGAACAGGAGGCGATGGAGGCCCTTATCAGTACAGTATCGATAATGGGGTCACTTTTCAGGGCACGGGTTCTTTTACGGGTCTTGGAGCAGGCGCTTACGATGTAGTAGTAGTAGACGGCAGTGGTTGCCAGACGACAGGAACAGAAACATTGAACAACCTTAATGGTCCAACAATTGATAACACAGCAAGCTCCGATCCTTTATGCAATGCCGACTTAACAGGAGCGATAACCATTACGGCAAGTGGAGGCACTCCGCCATTACAATATAGCATCGATAATGGAAGTACATTTCAAGGCTCGGGATCTTTCACAGGTCTTGGGGCTGGTACTTACGATATTGTGGTGGAAGATGGCGTTGGCTGCCAATCTTTGCAAACAATTACCTTAACCGACCCACAATTGTTAGCATTTAACACAATAGTAACGGATGAAAGCTGCAATGTGGCTAATGGAAGCATTACCATTCCGGTTATTGGAGGTGTTCCACCATTGCAATTTAGTATTGACAATGGAGTCACTTTTCAAGCCTCCAACCTTTTTACCGGATTAGCGGCAGGCACCTACAACATTGTAGTAGAAGATGCCAATGGCTGTCAGGCTTCCGGAATGGAAACAGTGGCGGCATTAGGTGGAGTATCATTAGATAGTGTGTCGATAGCAAACGCGAGCTGTAATGGCATTTGTGATGGCGCTGTAACAGCTTTCGCTAGCGGAGGAGCAACACCATACACTTACCAGTGGTTAGACGATCAAAACAACCCAATTGCCGGAGAAACGAATACCACATATGTAGGAGTTTGTGCGGGCACCTACACTGTTGAAATAACAGATGCAGGAGGGTGTAGTGCAATACAAACAGTTACCATTATAGAGCCAGCAGCGGTAATTGCCTCATTTATAGCATCCCCCACCTCAGGCATAGCCCCGTTAAACGTAAACGTTACCAATACCAGCACCGGAGCAGTAGCTTATTTATGGGACTTTGGCGATGGAACAACTTCAGTAGCCACTGACCCGACAATAACTTATACAACGAACGGAACCTATACGATTATGCTAATAGCAACGAATAGTGCCGGTTGCTTAGACACTGCTTTTATGGACATTACAGTATTTGGCGAGGCAACCATTATTGTTCCAAACGTCTTTACACCAAACGCTGATGGGACAAATGATGTTTTTGCAGTGCAAACAACAGGCATAGAAACACTTGGAGCAACAATATTTAATCGCTGGGGACAGAAAATTTATGAATGGAACACGACCAATGGGTGGTGGGATGGAAGAACAATATCAGGGCTTGAAGCCCCGGAAGGAACCTATTATTTTAGAATTACTGCTATCGGGTTTGATGGAACGGAACTCGAAGAATCCGGATCAGTTACAATGATAAGAGAATAAGAAAAATGATAAAACACGTAGAATGAGGGAACAATATTCCTAATTTTGCATAATACCTATACCTAACGCCTAACTTAAACAAGATGAAAAAAACACTTATCCTAACGGCTTTGCTCGGATATAGTGGACTCACGTACTCCCAAATCAATGCAGGCAATGACACATTAATAAATTGTAATGACTCCATTACACTACTTGCCACTGTTGATTCAGTATTTGCCACAGATTCGTATGTAATAAACCCGATCCCCTATAATCCCGACCCATGGGTAGGGCCAAACATTGTTCCCCTTGCAATTGATGATCAGCACTCAGGGGTATATAATATTGGGTTTGACTTTTGTTATTACGGAAATACATATACACAGTTTGTTGTTTCATCCAACAACTACATTACATTCGACCTTGCACAGGCCAATCAATACTCGCCATGGGATACAGAGATAATTCCTGACCCTGCGCAACCAGTAGACGCGATTATGGGGCCCTGGCAGGATATTAATCCGGCACAAGGAGGAACAATATCTTATGGTGTATATGGTACAGCACCTTTTAGAAGATTAGTTGTGAGCTACGACCTGGTGCCGATGTATCAGTGTGGTAACTTATTTTCAAGTCAAATTGTTATTTACGAAACCACCAACGAAATCGAAACACACATTGGTTTTAGGCCAATATGTACCTGGAACAATGGTGAAGCGGTACATGCACTGCACAACGCGGCAGGAAACCTGGCAGAAATAGTGACAGGAAGGAACAATACGGCCTGGAGTGTTACCAATGAAGGAATGCGGTGGACTCCAGCAGGCGCCCCTGCTTTTACAGTGAACTGGTACGACAACGGAAACCTTATTGGAGGAAATGGCACTGTAGCGGTGCCTAATGGCCCCACAAACTACGTGGCCGAAGTAGTATATACTTGCAACAACGCTTCCATAACAGATACGGTATTGGTAGATAATAATGTGGCAAACTTTACAATAAGCGCTACAGTTACCCCAACAGCTTGTACCACAAACACAGGCGTTGGAATCATTACACCAATTGGAACAGGAGTATTCAGCTACGACTGGAATCCTGGAGGATATACCGATTCAATGGTTACTGGTTTAGGCGCAGGAATGTATACTATTACAGTAACTGATACATCGGGGTGTTACCTTGATACAACCATTACTATTGATATTGACAATACCGTACAAGCGAGCATTCTAACATTTGCAGACGCGATCTGTAATGGGGAATCAACGGGTACCGCGACGGCATTTGGTACAGGAGGTGTAGGAGGCTCGTATTCCTATTTCTGGAATGACCCATTAACACAAACGGACTCGAACGCGGTAGATCTACCAGTAGGAACCTGGGATGTTATTGTAATGGACTCTACTGGCTGTGCAGATACGGTATCAGTAACCATTGACGAGCCACCAGTAGTATCAACACTGATTTCAGGGGTGACAGATGTACTTTGTAATGGTACCCCCACAGGAGGAGCAACCGTTACTCCTTCGGGAGGTAATGGAGCCCCATTTACCTACCAGTGGACTGCTGGAACTACACCAAATGATTCCATTACCGGACTGCCAGCAGGAACTCATTATGTTACTGTAACAGACTCTTTAGGTTGTACGGCAATCGATAGTGTAGTCATCAATGAACCGCCACCCATTGCGTTTACGCTATCAATAAATAACGTATCGTGTAATGGAGGAAGTGATGGGTCTGCTACAGTTACAGGATTAACAGGAGGAACCCCACCATATACCTATCTATGGAATGACCCCAATAACCAAACGGGAAGTACGGCTACCGGCCTTCCGGTAGGCACATTTGATGTGGTAGTTACAGATGCTAATGGGTGCACACATAGTGCAGGTGCAATTATTAATGAGCCACCACCACTGTCAATGACCCTATCGTCTAATGTTGCTACATGTGGTCTATTTGATGGCGATGCAACCGCAACCCCAACAGGAGGAGCTTCACCATACACTTATAGTATTAATGGAGGAGCCTCACAATCAAGCGCTAACTTCAATGGGCTTAGCTCGGGCACTTATGGAGTTACGGTTACAGATGTAAATGGTTGTACTTATACAGATAGTATCGTTGTAGGTGAGGTGATAGGTGTTTATCCAGACTTTACGCCAACGCCTGGGTCGGGAACAGCACCACTGGATGTTACATTCATGAATAACACCACTGGAGGGGTAATTCACCACTGGAACTTTGGTGATGGATCAGATACTACCACCACAAGTTTGATAGATGTAAACCATTTTTACGACACGCCAGGTACTTATACCATTACATTGGTATCGTGCAATGCTGGTGGATGTTGTGATAGTGTGTTGTTTACCATTACAATAGATGAACTTTCCGACATTGAAGTACCGAACATATTCTCCCCGAATGGCGATGGTGTAAACGACTTCTTTGTACTCGACGTAGATGGTGTTGAAACGATAGAATGCCAAATCTACAACAGGTGGGGGACGTTAATTTTTGAGTGGGATGCATTAAACGGCCATTGGGCTGGTGAAACTAAAAACGGTGATGCTGCCCCAGAAGGCACCTACTATTATATGGTTAGGGCTGTTGGTAAAGATGGAACAGTAATAGAAGAAGCGGGGCATGTAACCCTTACCAGGTAAAAGAATCTACTAATCGAAAAGAAATCGTTATGAAATCGTTAAAAACAATATTTACCTTTGCCTTTATTTGCTGTGCTTTAGTGGCATTACCGCAAGAAAAAGGGGTAACAGCAGTATATACATCGAATGTTTCGGTAGCACAATCAACTAAAGATGGAAAAACAGTTTCCGAGTTTCAATTGAAAGCTTCAAAAGAACACATCGGATGGGTAACTGCGCAACTGGTGAACTACGATAAGTACCTTACTTTAGATATGGAGGAGCAAACACCGGGCCTATATCAGTGTACTATGACCATCGATTACGAATGCGATAAGCGTTATATTCATAAAATGTTGCGCGCATTTAAAGTAGAAAACTTTCAATATGATGGGCAAAATCACAAAATAGATCAGTTCGTATCTACGGTGAAATAAGAAACAGACAGTAACATTAAAGGCGTTATCCACCGATAACGCCTTTTTTGTTGTTTGGCACGCTTGTTGCACTTTCTTTCAGAAAATTTTGAAAGTTTAGAAAAAGCATGTATGTTTGTGATATGAAACTCGAAGAAGCACGTGATAAATTCATTCAAGCCTGGGGAACGCTAGGCTCGAAGTGGGGAATCAACAGAACCATGGCACAAGTACATGCATTGTTGTTAATTTCTCCAGAGCCATTGAGTGCAGAAGACATCATGAGCCAATTGAACATTTCAAGAGGCAATGCCAATATGAACGTAAGAGCATTAATTGATTGGGGCATTGTGTATAAAGAACTGAAACCAGGAGAGAGAAGGGAGTTTTTTGTAGCAGAGAAAGACATTTGGGAGGTGGCTAAGCGCATTTCTATTGAGCGAAGAAGGAGAGAACTAGAACCCATCATTAGAATATTAGGTCAGGTAAAAGAAGTAGAAGAAACACATGAGGAAGCAGAAGAGTTTACAGCAATGATTGGCACCCTTGAAAAATTTTCAACCAAGGCTGATAAAGCTCTGGAAAGAATGGTAAAAGCAGACGAACACTGGTTTTTTGGAACCTTTACGAAGCTGTTGAAATAAAAAAATTTGCAAACATGCTTTCAATAATTATTGAAAGTATTAAAAACAAAAAATCATGAGAAAAGCTGATTTCGCCCTCCAAACATTGTTATTGGGAATCATACCTGGAAGTATGATCGTTTACGGGTTTGAAGGACTTTTTATTGCGCTATACGTGCAGTTTTTTATTGGTTGTTATCAACTGATTAGTGGAGTGGTAAAGGTGGGAACCATAAAATACCATAAGCCGCTCGTACAAAAACACATCAAAATATATTGGGTGTTGGTATTGGTTTACTTCTTAATGCTTGGATTGCTTGGAGCTGTGGGAAATGATGAAGTGGTAAGTATCTGGTTATTTGGCCCGCCATGGTTATTGGCCATTTATTTCTATGTGCTAACGATTTTGGAAACATTTGGGCCTGTGAAGCAAAAAAAGAGAAGCACATTTTTACCCAACATTAATTTATAACCTTAAAACCGAATACTATGGACTGCGTTGTTTTAGCATATATCATTTATCTGGTTATCTCAATTGCTCTTACAATTTGGGTTGCCACAACACTATTCAAAAATGGGAAACGGTTCTTGATCGACATTTTTCATGGCGATCACTCAATGGCCGATAGCGTAAACCGATTATTGCTTGTGGGATTTTACCTGTTAAACATTGGCTATGCTGTATTAACATTGCGTGTTTGGGGAGAAATAGAAAATTACCGGGAGATGATAGAAACATTAAGCTATAAGCTTGGGGCAATTATTATAGTGTTAGGAATCATGCACTTTCTTAACCTTCTTATCTTTTATTCATTAAGAAAGAAGGCAAAAAAACACCCCCTGCCACCAAAGTTCACCCCCCCCTCATGATCTGGCGGCATAATCCATAAAAGAAGATGAAAGCAATTGATCAGAAAATAATGGTGTACGACAACAAGTGTCCTATGTGTGTATGGTATACAGGACAGTTTGTAAAAAATGGAATGCTCTCATCAAAAAATAGGGTTGGATTTCATGAGTTGGAAAGACACCCGCTAAAAAGTAAGATTAATTTGCAAAAGGCAAAACATGAGATCCCATTGATTGACCAACAAGGAGGAGAAACAATTTATGGGATTGATGCTTTATTATACGTGTTGAGCAGCAAGATAAAGCTCATTGGTATAGTAGGGCGCTTTCTTCCTGTATATTGGCTGCTAAAGCGGTTTTACGCAATGATTTCTTACAACCGCAGAATCATTGTACCAATTAAGAAGGAAGATGCGCCGATTGTACATCCTGATTTTAACTTAAAGTATCGCCTAAGCTATATTGTTTTTGCAGCGGTTATTGCTGCTGCAATTACTTACTGGTTAGGGTGGTCGTTAGAAGGGGTCTGGCAAGGAGAAGAACAAGTGCTTGGCGGACAAATGTTGCTGATAGCCGGAACAGGTTGGCTGGCAACAGCAGTAATTGCTTTATTGCTACTGCCCGATAAGAAAGTGGACTACCTCGGTCAATTGGCTACTGTAATGTTAATAGGTGTATTGGTGTTAGTTCCGGGAATAGTACTGAAACAATTACTTAATGACACAAGTGGATGGGTGCTAATGGGATCTGTTTTGGCGAGTAGTAGTATAATGCTTTGGCAACATGCAAAAAGAGCCCGGTTCTTAGCGTTGCGGCCAGCATGGACACTCTGTTGGTTTATTTGCTTGCAACTAGGGGCATTATTGTGGATAACAAAGTTTAACCTTATTTAATTGAATATGCACGCACAAGAAATCGCATGGAGTAACTACCTGGCCTCTGGAACAAACATGTCGAAAAGAGCATTTTTACCAACAGAGAAAGGGCAACAAAAGTCTATAAAAAATAGAGTACTTAACTATTACGCAAACGCTACAATCGACTATAAGGAATGGAGTCCATCGTTCAACATGCATTTCGGTTATTACAAATGGGGCATGAACCCCTTCAATCGAGAGCAAATGCTCAACAGAATGAATGAGGAAGTGTATAAGGAACTGGGGCTTACGCGTGAAAAACAAGGTATTGTCCTTGATTTAGGTTGTGGCATGGGGGCAACAGCGCGTTATATTGATTCGAAAGGAACAAAGGCACAATTGGTGGGGGTTAGCATTGTACCATGGCAAGTAGAGCAAGGCAATGCCTTAAGTAAGGCCTGTGGCAGTAAAGTACGCTTGTTAGAAGCCGATTATACGCAATTGCCTTTTGAAGACCGGGCAATAGATGGTGCTTATGCTTTAGAAAGTGCTTGTCATGCTATGGGGAAAGGAAAGGAGTCTTTTGTGCGTGAGTTGGCCAGGGTATTAAAACCGGGCAGTCGTTTTGTAATTGCTGATGGGTTTATTAAGGCACCGGCAACAACGTTTAATCCTTTGATGAATTGGTGCTATCGAGGCATTTGTAAATACTGGGCCTTACCAGGTTTTGGAGAACTCAATCAATTTGTAAAAGAACTGGAGCTTAATGGCCTCACAGATATTCAGGTAAAGGATATATCATGGAATATAGCACCGTCGGTATTACACGCGCCCATGGTCACACTCAAGTTTTGGTGTAAGAAAAAATGGAAAAAAGAGCCACTGGGAGAGCAAAGCATTAACAATTTCAAAGGGGGATTAATGTCGTTGCTGGTAGGTTTAAACAGGTCGAAATTTGGTTATTACATAATTTCTGGAATAAAACAATAACAATGAATGGACTAAAGCAACTACCGATTACTTATGTCGGAGAACTGCATGATGTACAATTGATTCAGTTTAGTGTAGCTATAGAAGAAGTGGCGTCATTTGTACCATCATCAATTGTTGTAAAAAACTTTGATGGAAGAGCCATGATATCATTGGTAAATGTATGTTTAAAAAAAATGCGCCCGGGCTTTTTCAATAAGCACATCACTTTCGAATACCAACACATTGCTTTTCGATTACTGGTAGAAGATGCCATTTATCATGGTGAAAAAGAAGACAAAGGCATTTACTTCTTGCGTTCTTTTACCAATAAACCTTTAGTGGTAGTTGGGGGAAAGCTATTTACAGATTACCAACTGGAGTATGCACAGATAGCAAGTAAAAATAATATGCTTGAACTACGAAAAAAGGAACAATTCCTACATTATGCTCTTGAAGATGCCCCGCCAAAAACGCAAAACAAACCCATGAAAACGATGATAGAAACATTAGACCGAGCATATAGTGCCGGAAGAGAAGGGATACGTATGGTGCAAATTCAACGAGAAGCCTGGCCAATAGAGTGGGTGAACTGCTACTATTTTGCTACTAACTTTTTTGAAACAGCTCGTTTGGAAGGAGCATTTAAGGTAAGAGAAACCATTCATTACCAGTGGTTACCGCCACAACAAATAACACTATCTGTTCAACAACCTTTAATAAGATAATAGAACAAAAAACCCCCTTTTTAAAGGGGGTTATTCTAGAAGTTTTAATAAACTCTAAAGCTGCTGCTAACAGGAAAATTATTGCTTTATTATTCTGAATGTCTTTTTACGCATTTTTCCGAAGTCTACTTCAACAAGGTAAACACCAGGGTTGATAGTACTTAGGTCGATGGTCGTTGTTGCACCAAGAATTTCTATAATAGCTCCACGCAAATCATATATCCTTACCTGCTCAACGACTCTTCCAGTTCCTTTGTCGGTAATATAAACGTATTGGTTTGTGGGGTTCGGGTACATGGATATTGCTTCATACCCTTCCCATTGTTCTTCATCCTTTACCCCACTTTCAATGACCACATATACATCTTTAAAAACAGAGTCGGTAGTGTTGACATTGGGGCCTGCTGGCCATATTGCAATGCCATTTCCCTCCAACTTGTAGTCGTTTAAAGAAATAAAATGTGATAAACTAACTACTGTGGTATCGCCAGCAACAAGTTGAATCAATAAAAGCGAATCACTTTGTACAGGAACATAAACTCCATTTTGAGCAGAGTCAACACCTAATACAACATTTAGCGGGCCAACAAAGTCAGCGGTATCGTTATTGATAATCGCTACCGTAACAGAATAAGAATTATTTGCAACAACAGTATCAGGAATGTCTATACCGAACTGTTGGTGCATTCCTAAATCAACGCCCTGTCCGTAGATCGCAGATTGGCCAAAGTAGATCAGTACAAAGAACAGGAATAACTTTTTCATAATATGGCTAAAAATAATTTTTACACAATTTAACCAATAAACTTTGATAAAGTTACGATAAAATGTTAAATTTCTTACGCGTTCAAAATGTAATTATGAAAACACTCAATAGTCTTGTAGATAGCATGAATAAAGAAGAGGTTCGGCATTTGAAGCTCTATCTGAATCGCACCTCTTCAAAAGGGGCTAGGAAGGATGAAATGTTGTTCAATTATATTCGTAAAGCTCAGGAAAACTACGACGAAGAAAGAATACAGCAGAAACTCTATAAGGCTGAAGATAAGAATGCTTTTTATCGGCTAAAAAACCGGTTGACAGAAGACATCAGTAAGAGCTTAACATTACAATACTTTCATCATTCGGAAGGGAATACAGTGCTTTATAATGTGGCTCTTTCCAGGCATTTTCAGCAAAAACGACAATATCGCCTGGCATTTCACTATTTGAATAAAGCAGAGAAAAAAGCCAACGGGATATTGGGCTATGAATTGTTGGACTTGATTTACAGTGATTTTATAAAGCTGTCGCATGAATCGCTGAGTGTAAACCCTGAAGAATATATTGAAAAACGAAAGAAAAACCGGAGCCACCTCAATCAACTGCAGGAAATAGACGACATATTAGCGGCATTAATTTATCGAATTAAGACCTCCCAAAACTTTTCAGAGAAGAATTATCAAATCATCGACTTGCTTCAGAAAACAGTGGACGACTTTTCCAATACCCCAAACATTGAACAAAGTCCGGTTTTAAGGTTGAAGATATACCAATCGGTAAGTAGAATACTACTGCAGCAACACGATTACAAATCGCTCGAAGAATACTTATTAAAAACCCTTACTGAATTCACAAAAGAATCGCTGTTTGACAAAACTAACCATGATACGAAGTTGCAGATGTTAACGTATTTAGCCAATACACTTAACAAAAACAACAAGCAGGAAGAGTCATTAAAATATACGGCAATGTTAAAGGAGTCAATGACCGAATTTGGCGGGTTTTTGCATGACAAATACCTGCTGTATTACTACAATGCTCTAGTATTAAACTATAAAGACATCGATAAAAATAAAGCCATTGAAATATTGCATGAGGCCAGGGAAAATGCCATCATAAGAAAAACCCCCTTAAACATGGTGATCATTTACTTGCAGTTAGCGCTGCAATATTTTGACATCAAATCGTTTAAGCAAGCGAATAAAAATATCGTGCGGTTGAAAATAGATGATGGTTATAAAAGTTTGGACAAAGCATTTCAATTGAAAATTAACATATCAGAACTCATCATTCGCTATGAAATGGAAGACTCTGATTATGTGGAATACCTTATCCCACAGGTACGAAAAGAGTTCAAAGAACTGCTATTAGACTCGAATTATGAGCGGCAAAAAACAATACTCGAAGTAATTGAGCGGATTATTTACGTAGACCGATTGGAGAAAGATGAACAATTAATGGCGAAAGTCAACTATATCATTGGAACAATGACTTTTGAAGAAGCCGCTGATATTGATCTAATCAATTACAATGAGTGGTTATCAGGGAAGTTAAAGTAAGTCTAAGTCAATAAACAAAATAACTAACATCAAAAAGGGGCGACATCCCGTCGCCCCTTTTCTTTGCTTCTAACCATCCAAAATATCCGGCTACTGCTTAACAATCCGCTCCGTAAAGGATTGGTTGCTTTCAGTAGACGTGATATTAAGCAGATAAATGCCTTTCGACCAACTGTTGGTATTAATCGTGAGTCGGTTAATACCATTGTTGGTATATAATGTTTGCTGTTCGATTACCTGGCCGTAAGTGTTGAAAACCGATACCACAACATCTGTAGGTTTGTTCATGGTAAACTCAAGGTTAACATCATTTACTACAGGGTTCGGGTAGATGTTCAGTTCTTCTAAGGTTGGAGTATCCTCTACCCCTAACAAGAAGTTTCCGGAGTTGAACGACCCAAGCAATGTACTTACTGTATCACAATATGTGTCGTAGCAGGTAGAGTCATTGGTCCAAATAGTAAGGCAAACAATGTAAGTTCCTGCTTGTGCGTAGGAGTGATTTGGGTTGGGGTCGGTAGAATAATTGCCGTCACCAAAATCCCAGAAAACACCATCGTAATTGCCTGCGGAATTATTAACAAACCCAACGGCAGTGCTTTGTCCGGTGCTATCGCCATAAGCGTAGAAGCTGGCAATACATGGGTTTCCTCCACCAAGATTAACATTTATACTTTGGCAAACGCTATCACAAAACTGCTGCGTAGAGTCGTAACCATACAAGCAGATATAGTAAGTACCGCTAATGGTTGCGTTATAGCTAAGGTTCGTACCCGAAATTAACTGCGAGTTCCAGTTGGGATCGTATACGTACCACTCGTAGTAATCAGCTCCAGTAGAGTTGTTGGTTCCGGTAATTACTCCTCCATTTTCTGAGAGAGAGAATTGAAGATTACAGTTTGCTCCAACAATGGTTACCACCTCGCAATGTGTATCGTAGCAAGTAGAATCTTGTGAAGACCAAATGGTAAGACAAACAGTGTATGTTCCTGGTTGAGCGTAATAATGACTTGGGTTTTGTGCTGTGCTGGTGAAGCCATCACCAAAATTCCACGAGTAATTATCTGCTGAACCTGTAGAAGTATTGGTAAACCAAGCATCGTTCTGAAAAATGCTGCTTGAGAAATCAGCCACACAAGGTGTTCCACCACCACAATTTACAGTTACAGTAGAGCATACAGTGTCTGCACACCAGGGGTTTTGAGTCCAGGCCGTTAAGCAAACAGTATAAGTACCTGGTTGCGAGTATACATGATAAGGGTTTTGTGTAGTACTGGTAGTACCATCACCAAAACTCCAATCGTACTGTAAGCCTTGAGTAGATGTGTTGTTAAAATAAACGCCACAGCCCATCGAATCAGGAATAGCAAAAAATCCAGCAGAACAATTTTGCCCTTGCCCTTGGATGTATAAACTGTCACAATAAGTATCGTAACAAGTAGAGTCGTTCGACCAAATGGTCAAACAAACAAGGTATAGCCCACCATTGGTGTAGCTATGTGTAGGGTTGGTCTGCGAGCTGGTATTGCCGTCACCAAAATCCCAATAAGCGCCATCATAGGTGCCCGAAGAGGTATTGGTAAATGAGGCTCCGTTTGTTCCCTGGTTAAGGGAAGTAAAACTGGCCTGACAACCAGTACCGGCATTTACATAAATAGTTTGGCAAAGACTGTCGCAAAATTGTTGCGTAGAGTCATAGCCATATAAACAAACGTAATAGTTACCAGTAATGGTAGCACTATACATTAAATTGGTTCCAGTTACAATTTGACTATTCCAATTAGGGTCGGTTACATACCACTCGTAGTAAGCGCCACCGGTAGAATTATTTGTTCCGGTAATCACGCCCCCATTTTCGGAAAGAGTAAATTGAAGGTTGCAGTTTCCTTGTGCCGAAGCAGCGATAGTTAAAAAGAACGCTGCAAAATAAAGGATGAATTTTTTCATAGCAATGCGATTTTAAGTTCTGAAGCAAAGATTCATTGAAAATAGGTGCTGTAAAACCCAATTACACTTTTTTCTTACTTGTTCAGAAGTGTTTCGTTGAGTTTTTGCGCTTAAAAAGCATAAAAACATGTTTTTTTAAGTTACTCGCCCAAGGCTCTTTGCGCAAAAGATTTTATTTAGATTCAATAGGGATAAAGGATATTTCTTTAAAAAATCGATATTGCACCGTAACTTTGGAGAAAATCAAGCATCATGTTAACAGAAAGAATAGAAGCAGCACTCAATAAACAAGTAGAAGTAGAGGCCCTGTCATCGCAATTTTATTTGGCCATGGCATCCTGGGCAGAAACGCAAGGGTTAACAGGTACTGCGAACTTCTTATATATGCACTCCGATGAAGAACGGATGCATATGCTGAAGTTGGTGAAGTTCATTAATGAGCGGGGGGGCCATGCGGTCATCACAGCGTTGGAGCAACCTCCAGTGGACTTTGGAGGAGTAAATGATGTATTTAAGAAGCTGTTGGAGCATGAAATGATGGTAACACAGCAAATCAACGATGTTGTGGATGTGTGCCTACAAGAAAAAGACTATACTACGCACAACTTTATGCAATGGTATGTTTCTGAGCAAATAGAAGAAGAAGCGCTGGCTCGAACAATCATGGATAAGCTCAACATGATTGGTGAAGACAAAGGAGGACTTTACTTTTTCGATCGCGATCTGGAAACATTTGCCGCTGAAGCCACCGCCAATAACTCTAGCGGTGCTGCCGAATAGCACGATGTAGACATTTTTATGTTAAAAAAGCTAACCAGATCAATATTTCTGTTTCTTTTCGTATTGGTGGTAACGGCTATTTATGCTGTTACAACTCCTGTTTTTTTTACTTCGTACAATGAGTCTGCAACTGCAATTCCTGTAAGTGCTGAACGATTAAAGCAAGATGTTGCAGCCCTTGTGGGCACACCAAAGCCAAGGAACTATCAGAACCTTGCTTCACTAAATGCAGCAGCACAATACATCAAAACTGAGTTTGAAGCACTTGGGGTAGAGGCAGAAGAACAAAAGTTTAGCGTTGGAGGAAATGAATACAAAAACATCATTTGTTCTTTTGGGCCGCAAGATGCTGAACGGTTAATTATAGGCGCACACTATGATGTGTGTGATGAACAAGATGGAGCAGACGATAATGGTAGCGGAACGGCAGGGTTACTAGAGCTTGCTCGAGTGTTAAAGCATCAAAACCCTACTTTGAAGTACCGGGTTGACCTGGTGGCCTACACATTGGAAGAACCCCCTTATTTTAGAACCGAAAACATGGGTAGTGCCGTGCATGCTAAATCATTGTACGATAACAAGGTGCCGGTAAAAGGAATGATTTGTTTAGAAATGATTGGTTACTTCAATGAAGCAAAAAAATCACAGGAATACCCTATTGGGTTATTAAAATTGTTTTACCCCACAACCGGGAATTACATTGCAGTAGTTGGAAAGTTGGGACAGCGCAGCATCATCCGAAATGTGAAGAAAAACATGAAAGCAGGTTGTCAGGTACAAGTAAAATCAATTAGTGCCCCTGCTTCTATACCAGGGATTGATTTTTCGGATCACCTCAATTATTGGAAGTATGGCTATAGAGCTGTAATGATTACCGATACAGCATTTTACCGAAACAAAAACTATCATGAAAAAAGTGATAAAGCGAACACCTTAGATTATGAGAAGATGGCGGAAGTTGTAAGGGGAGTGTATTGGACAATTGTTAATTTTTAGTACTGCATCAAATAAATAAATACCTTTAATACCACGATTATAATTGCAACGTTATCAATAGCAAATGAGTAAAAAATACGTATACATTGCCGTTGGAGTTATTGCACTGCTATTATCTGTTTTTCTTTTTGGCTCTGACGAAGAGTTATCGGATCCGATAAAGGTAGAGGTAAAAAGAGGGGCATTCGATATCTATGTTGCCGTTACGGGTGAGCTAGAGGCCAAAGAATCAGAAAACATACAAGCACCTTCTGAGTTAAGGAAAGTAGGTGTTTGGCAAGTGCAGATTACCGACCTTATACCTGAAGGGACAATTGTAAACGAGGGCGATTACGTGGCTACACTAGATCGCACTCAGGCAGCAACAAAGTTAAAAGACGTGCAAACAGAGTTGGAAAAAATCAACTCACAATACACCACAACAAAGCTTGATACAGCATTAGAGCTTCGCAATGCCCGCGATGAATTGATTAACATGAAGTATTCTTTGGAAGAGAAAAAGCTGGTGTTGGAGCAATCAAAATATGAGCCCCCTGCTACGATTCGCCAGGCAGAGATTGATCTGGAGAAAACAGAGCGTACTTATAACCAAACGCTCGAAAATTATCAATTGAAACGAAAACAAGCGATTGCAAAGATGCAAGAGGTAACAGCAATGTTAGAGCAGCAACAGCGACGATATGATGAAATAGCAGAATTGTTGGGTAAGTTTACTGTGACGGCTCCTAAGGGTGGCATGGTAATTTATCAACGTACATGGGATGGTAAAAAGATTCAAGTGGGCTCTCAAATTAGTGCCTGGAATCCTGTGGTAGCAACATTGCCCGACCTTTCAGAGATGTACTCCAAAACTTACGTGAATGAAATTGACATTAGTAAGATAAAATCTGATCAAAAGGTAAGCATTAGCATTGATGCATTTCCCGACAAAAAATATGAAGGAACCATTATCGAGGTGGCCAATATTGGAGAACAATTGCCCAACTCTGATGCTAAGGTATTTGAAGTATTGATCAAGCTCAATAAGACAGATACGATTTTGAAACCCGCCATGACTACTGGCAATGAAATTTTAGTGGCACAATATGAAGATGTGATTAGTGTTCCTGTTGAAACGATATTTAGCAACGACACGTTGAGCTATGTTTTTTTGGAGGATGGAATGAGCATTGTAAAAAAGGAAGTAAAAACAGGAGCTTCAAGCGAAGATTACATTATTGTAGAAAAAGGCATTAACGCAGGAGATATTGTTTACCTATCTCAACCCGAAGATCCTGATAGTTATAGCCTTCAACGGATCAAGTAACACATGTTTGATAAAAGCTGGTACAACCTGTTAATTGCCATAGAAGCAATTTGGTCGAATAAAACACGGTCGATCCTTACAGGGCTGGGTATCATCTTTGGGGTAGCTGCAGTAATTATCATGCTTGCAATTGGCAATGGTTCCAAAAAAGAAATCCTTGAGCAAATAAAATTAGTTGGATCCAACAACATTATTATTGAAGGATTAATGCCCGAAGATGAAGGAGATGGATCGGGTAGTGGCCAGGGAAAAGAAACAAAAAAATATGCTCCAGGCCTAACACTGGCTGATGCCAGGAGTATCATGAAAATACCCACGGTAGAGGCTGTTTGCCCAGAGGTAGGGTATCGCGTTAATGCCATTGCCACTGGAAAAAATTATGCTTCTAAACTCATAGGTGTTACCCCCGAGTATTTCAAAGTGTATAACATTCAACTATCAGAAGGAAGCATGTTCAGTTGGCAACACATAGAGCAAGCGAAACCGGTTTGCATTTTAGGAGCTAAAATTGCTGGGCGGCTTTTTCCGGAAGGAAACCCGATTGGAAAACGCGTTAAGTGCAACAACATTTGGTTTAAAGTAATAGGTGTAATTAAACCGATGGAGATTGAAGGCACTTCTATTGAGTCGATGGGAGTAAACACGTACAATAATGAGGTTTATGCGCCTATACAAACAGTATTGTTACGCTATAAGAACAGAACCTTAGTAACCAACAAAACCATTGAAAGCGCGGCATTTTCTGACGATGAAGAAGAAAACACCCCAAAGCCTCCGGTTAACAACAATCAGTTAGACAAGATCGTGGTGCAGGTAAGAGAAACCAATAAAGTGCTCGCCACTTTTGAAGTGTTGAACCGGCAGTTATTGCGGAGACATATGGGCGCGGAAAACTATTCTATTCAGATTCCAGAACATCAATTGAAGCAAAGCCAGGACACCAAGGAGCGGTTCAATGCTTTGCTGGCTGCTATTGCCAGCATTTCGCTATTGGTTGGAGGTATTGGTATAATGAACATTATGTTGGCCTCTGTATTGGAGCGAATCAAAGAAATAGGAGTTCGACTGTCGATGGGAGCCACAAAAAAAGACATTCAACAACAGTTCATGTATGAGGCGTTGCTAATTAGCCTTGCAGGTGGTGTAATAGGTATTATTGTTGGGGTGGTGACCTCCTTGTTATTGCCTTACATTTTTAACAGTCCCACAGTTATTAGTGCGATGCCGATCATTATTTCATTTGTTGTTTCAGCAAGTGTTGGGGTTATCTTTGGCTACACTCCAGCTAAAAGAGCTTCGGAGCAAGACCCGATTAATTCGTTAAGGTATGAGTAAACGATGGGCTATATTATTATTGCTGTGGTGTACAAGCGTGCATGCACAAACCACCAGGTTGAGCTTAGAGCAGGTCATCAATATGGCACAAACGCAATCAGCGCAAAGCAAGTTGGTGCAAAATAAATTTGATAACAGCTATTGGCGTTTCTTCTCATTTGAGCGATCCTTCTTACCATCATTGAACTTTGATGCTACATTGCCTGATCTTAATCGATCTATTTCAAGGATTACGCTACCCGATGGAACCGAGTCTTTTGTGGAACAGCGACGAGCATTGTCAACTACCAACCTGTCGTTGCGACAAAATATAGGCTTAACGGGAGGAGAGTTGTTTGTGAATTCTGATTTAAGCCGTATCGATTTACTTGGAGATAATCCAAGCATTTCATACATGTCGACCCCTGTAAACATTGGGCTGCGCCAAACACTGTTTGGGTTCAATTCCTTCAAATGGCAGAAGAAAGTAGAGCCCTTATTGTACCAGGAGGCACAGGAACGATCGGTAGAGGATGTAGAAGATATTGCAATTGAGTCTACCAATTTATTTTTTAACCTTCTTTCTGCACAAATAGATTTGGAGTTGGCGGAGCTAAATGAAGCAAATAGCGATACCATTTACAAGATATCAAAAGGGCGGTATGGCATAGGTAAAATTGCGGAAAATGAATTGTTGCAGGTAGAGCTTACCTTGTTGAATTCGCAAATTGCTACTGCACAAGCAAGGGTATCGGTGCAAACCAACGAAATTCGGTTGAAAACTTATCTTGGAATTAGTGAAAACACCAATTTGGAGTTAAACGTTAATTACAGTATTCCTGAGCTAGAAGTGAATGCTGATAAGGCAGTAACAGAAGCATCACAAAGCAGGTCGCAGCACATTACATTAAACCGACAATTAATAGAGGCCGAGAGAGATGTGGCTCAAGCAAAAGGGGATAATAATTTAAACATGAATCTTTTTGCAACCTATGGGCTAACCAATAGTGCAGCCGACTTTAATGGAGTGTACACTAATCCGCAAGACCAACAGCAACTGGTATTGGGCATTCAAGTGCCGGTGTTTAATTGGGGAGTCTCAAGAGCAAACATAAAGCAAGCTGTAGCTAACCGGGAAGTAGTAAATTACACGGTGCAACAGCGGAAACTGGAATTAGAGCAAGAAGTGTTTGTAAAAGCATTGCAGTTCAATCTACTAAAAGAGCAAGTGAAAATAGCAGCAAAAGCGGATTTAGTAGCACAAAAACGATATGAAATAGCCAAACAGCGTTACCTCATTGGGCGAATAAATGTTTCGGACCTCAACATTGCACTACAAGAAAAAGACAGCTCAAAACGTAGCTACCTGGAAACATTGAGAAGTTATTGGGTAAGTTTTTACGAACTTCGTAAACTAACGCATTACGACTTTCTTAATGACAAAAAGCTGGAGGGGTTCAAAAAGTAAACCTTATTTGAGCGCATTAGTCATCAAAACCACCTCATTGAAATAAAAGAAATGTGCCGCAACCAAAAAATGGTATAGTTTTAGATATGAGAAGGGCTAAAGAGTAACGTTTACCCTTATAAAACAGGGGATTTTATTAAAATTATTTATGCTATATTGCATCACTAACCCCACCTGTTTACTAGGGCTTTAAGAATCATGAAACGGTTATTAACCATACTGTTTATTCTCTCTCTCTTCTCAGCGGGAACCACGTTCGGGCAGGGTAGGAATACGAGTTACGACATTAACTCAAAACTAAAAGCCCAATACATCTACAACTTTGCAAAATTTGCCGATTGGCCGGCAACATATAAGCAAGGGAATTTTGTAATAGGAGTCATTGGAGGCACAAACGTATACAATGAGTTGGTAAAGCTTTATTCCTCTAAAAGGATAGGGAGTCAGCCAATAGAAATAAAGAAATACGCAAGTGCTTCTGATGTAAATAAATGCCATGTGTTGTTCCTTGACAATAGTAAAAGCAACCAATTACCTCAATTGGTAAGTAGATTAAAAGGGAAGAGTACCCTAATCGTTACAGAAAAGGAAGGGTTGATTCATGAGGGGGCGAGTATTAACTTCTTTATTAGATCCAATAAACTAGCATACGAACTCAATAAAACAGAAGCAAACAATAGAAAATTAATCATCGGCAAAACGCTAGGCGACCTTGCTGCTAAAAGAATAGAATGAAAAAGCAATGATCATCATTATATGCAGAAGAAACTTTACATATTCGTAGTCTTTCTGATCGTTTCAGTTGCATCCTTTGGCCAGGGGAAGTTGGCTATTCAGGCAATTTATCACTATCAAAACAACGACCTGGATAGCGCAAAGTTATTGATTGATCAAGCCACTGAATTGATCCCGGACGATACAGCCGGACTAAGCAGAGACAAAAAAATGCTACATGCCCAAGCGTGGCATTTCAGGGGCTTTATCTACAAAGCTATTTTTAAGGAGCGTGAAGCTGGCAACCCACAATCGCCATCGCGGGAAGAAGCCGTTAATGCTTTTGTAAAATCAATGGTTGTTGATGTGGAGCAAGAACATTTAGAGAACAACAAGAAAACGATTAGGTACCTGGCCGATACCTATTTCAATGATGCTGTAAATCTTCTTGATACTGTTAGCTACGAGCAGTCGTTGAAGAGTTATGCGCGCTACAAAGCCACCATGGAAATCATACAACAGGGGTATAATTTCTTTCAAAAAGATTTAGAATACTATAATGCGCTAGCTTCTACAGTATATTCAGTAATTTATGACGCTGACCGAGAGGCTAATGCACGTTTTTATGATGAAGCTCTAGAGGCGTATGGAGTAGTACTTGGGCTTGATTCGAATGACTATAATGCCAATTATAACACAGCCATTTTGTATTACAATAAAGGGGTAAACAAAATTAAAAGCCTTGATCCAGATGCGGGGTTATTGATTCTTAACCAAACACAGGATGAATGTGCTGAGCTGTTTCGAAAAGCAGAACCGTATATGTTAAAGGCATATGAACTCAACCCTACTCGTTGTGAAACCATCTTTGGGCTTTCTGGTATTTACTTTGGTTTGAACGAAATAGAAAAATCCAACCACTACAAAGAGTTGTTGAAAAAAATATGTGGGGAAGAATAGTAAATTTGCCTCTACAGCAGCTATGAAGTTCAGGTTTACCATCGGAAGAAAAATAGGAACAGGATTTGGTTTATTTATCCTGTTAATGTTAGTGGTATTTTATCTCACTAACAATACCCTGAATGAAAGCCGTACGGCAAACGATGAAATTAACAAAGTATATACTCCATCTGTAGATGCATTGGAGGACCTCAAGCTACTTGTTGAAAGAACACGAACCTTAATTACCAACTGGGTGGGCATTGAAAGCCGGGAAGATGCGCAAGAAAAGAGAACGTTGATTCAATTACAAACGGAGGTGTGGCCTGAGCTAAGAAGCCGCATTAACACATTGTCTCCTGCCTGGTCAGACAATGAGTTGGAAAAGAAAGCGATTATCTTCGACGATATTAAAGAATTGTTTGCCACTCACGACTTTATAAAAGAGCAAATCAACTCTTTTGAAAGCTATAAAGACCCCATGGTGATGTTTACTGTAATCCCTATGGTGGAAGAAGGGGGAGACATCGATAAGCAAACCAGCAAAGTCACATTTAAGCTGGATGAGTTGATTAACCTACAGAAGATGAATCAACATGAGGTGAGCCAGCAAATGATTTCCTCGTTTGATTTATTACAATTTTTGTTGCGTTACCTGGGTATGGCTCTTGGTGTTGGCGGAGTCTTGATTGCCATCTTTACTGTGCGCTCCATTGTGCGACCTATTCATCAACTCAAACGTGTATTGCTTTCGTTAGGGCGAGGTGTTTTTCCAAAAGAAACCATCAAGCAGCGCAACGATGAAATTGGAGAGATGTCAGGTGCATTGAATAATTTGGTGCATGGTTTAAAACAAACCACCGACTTTTCTAAAGAGGTAGGTTCTGGTAATTTCGATTATCATTATGAACCGTTGAGCGAAGAAGATACCCTTGGTCATGCATTGTTAAAAATGCGTGATGATCTGGCAGAAAATGAGCGGATATTGGAGCAAAAGGTGATTGAACGTACAGAAGAGGTTGTAAAACAAAGGCAAAAACTAGAAGAGCTCTACAAAGATTTGACGGATAGTATACGATATGCAAAGCGTTTGCAGGAATCTATCCTTCCTTCTGATAAATACATCAAAGATTTGTTGCCAGAATCGTTTGTGTTGTTTAAGCCCAAAGATATTGTGTCTGGTGATTTTTACTGGTTTGATGAGGCGGAGGGCAAAGTGTTGTTTGCTGCGGTAGACTGTACTGGACACGGGGTGCCAGGAGCATTCATGAGTTTGGTAGGATACAATGGGTTGAAGCAAGCAGTGCGGGAACACAACTTGTCGCAGCCAGCACAAATCCTTGATGATTTAAATGCGCTGGCTTCGGAATCACTCAACCAGGATCCGGAAGAAAGCAATGTGCGTGATGGAATGGATTTGGCATTGTGCTCGCTCGACCTTAACACAAAGGTGCTGGAATATGCTGGAGCTTATAATCCATTATATATTATTCGCAATGGAGAGTTGATGCAAACCAAGGGTGATAAGTTTGCTATTGGTGGTTTTGATGACCTCGATAAAAAGTATACAAACCACTCTATACCGCTGCAATCTGGCGATCAAGTATACATCTTTTCTGATGGTTATGCCGATCAATTTGGAGGGCCAAAAGGCAAAAAGTTCATGTACAAGCAGTTTCGCGATATGTTACTAGGCTGCCAAAGCAAAACCATGTCTGAGCAAAAAGACATTTTGAACCGCACTATAGAACAGTGGAAAGGGAATTTTGAGCAGGTAGATGATATTTTAGTGATCGGGGTAAAAGTGTAACCAAAATTTCTTAAATTGACTTCGTAAACTAAATTTAAGAGAATTATGGACTTAGGGGCATGGTGGGCAGAAATGTCAACCTTAGAACACATCTATTGGCTATTTGCCATCCCTTCTTCAGTCATCTTTATCGGCCAAATGATCATGACCTTCATCATGGGTGATGTAGATGGTGATGCTGGTGGAGCTGATGCAGATGTAGATGCAGACGCAGGAATAGGGTTTCAGTTTTTTACCATCAAGAACCTCATTGGCTTCTTCACCATTTTTGCGTGGACAGGATTGGCATGTATTGATGGGGGGTTGAGCACTGCCATGACCATCATTGTTTCGGTAATTGCTGGATTGTCAATGATGGCGATTATGGCAAGCATATTCTTTTTCATGAGTAAATTAACCGATAGCGGTACACTTAATATGAATAATGCTATTGGTGGTGTGGGTGAAGTATACCTTACTATTCCGGCTAATCGTGAAGGGTTTGGCAAAGTGCACATTAAAATTCAAGGCTCGTTAAGAGAATTGGAAGCAATGACCGATGACGACGAACCCATTAAGAACCCCACCATTGTTTCGGTATTGGAAGTGATTAACGATAGCATACTGTTGGTAACCAGAAGTAGCAATAAAAAATAGCGCTACCAACATAAACAAAGGTTAACACCGTCGGTCAGGTATAACATTAGTAACAACTTAAACTAAATAGAAAAAGCAATGATTTTACTAGCAGATACTCCGCAGTTGATTATTATTATCATCGCGGCAGCAGTATTGTTTGTTTTTGTGCTGATATACTCGCTGTTTAAACGCTATAAGAGATGTCCATCCGACAGAATCTTAGTAGTGTATGGTAAGGTAGGAAGCACAGGAGGACAGGGAAGAACAGCCAAGTGTATTCATGGTGGTGCAGCATTTATCTGGCCCATCATCCAGGATTACGACTACCTCGACTTAACTCCGATTTCCATTGAAGTAGAGCTGACTAGCGCATTGAGTAGGCAAAACATTCGTGTAGATGTTCCCTCTCGGTTTACAGTAGGTATTTCAACCGAGCCAGGCATTATGACGAACGCTGCTGAGCGCTTGCTTGGACTGGGGCAGGCAGAAATCTACGACCTTGCAAAAGACATCATCTTTGGTCAGTTGAGGTTGGTAGTAGCAACCATGGACATTGAAGAAATTAACAGTAACCGGGATAAATTCCTCGATAACGTTTCTTCAAACGTGGAGGCGGAATTGAAAAAAATAGGCTTGAAACTCATCAACGTAAACGTTACCGATATCAAGGATGAATCGGGCTATATCGTGGCGTTAGGTAAGGAAGCAGCGGCTAAAGCGATTAACGATGCACGGAAGAGTGTGGCAGAGAAAAACAGAGATGGTGCCATTGGAGAGGCCAATGCAGTACAACACCAACGTGTACAAGTAGCGGAAGCCGATGCGAAAGCGGTTGAAGGGGAGAACTTAGCAAAAATTACAGTAGCCAACTCTAATGCTGATCGTAGAGAAAAAGAAGCAGAAGCAGAAAAGAAAGCAACAGCTGCTGAAAAAGTACAAGCAGCGAAAGCATTGGAAGAAGCCTATGCTGCAGAGCAAGAAGCAGAATTAGCAAGGGCAGAAAGAGAAAGAGCATCGCAAAAAGCCGACATTATTGTACCTGCTGAAATCGACAAACAAAAAGTGGAGATCGATGCAGAAGCAGAGGCAGAGCAAATACGACGTATTGCCAAAGGTGATGCAGATGCGATTCTTTATAAGAAACAAGCCGAAGCACAAGGTATCTATGAGGTATTGACCAAGCAAGCACAAGGTTTGGACAAGATCGTAGAAGCAGCAGGCGAAAACTCAAGAGATGCTGTATTGTTATTGATTGCCGACAAGTTGCCTGAATTGGTAAAAATGCAATCAGAAGCCATCAAGAACATCAAAATCGACAAGGTTACTGTTTGGGATGGTTCTGGTAGTGGAGGAGGAGATGGCAAAACCTCTACAGCCAACTTCTTATCTGGGCTATACAAAGCAGTTCCACCACTGGAAGATGTATTTAACATGGCTGGCATGGAGTTGCCTGGATACTTGAAAGGAAACAAGTTGGACGATAACGACAACACTCCTGCAGTTGAAGCAGAGGAGCAATAAACGGCAATTTTCTTAATTTACATACCTTTGCGAAGCCTTGAATCATATCAAGGCTTTCGCATTTTTAATGGGAACCGCTGCTGCACATGAAACAGCTTCTACAAATAACTCTGATGTTTTTGTTTTTGATTGTTGGATCAATGCAGACTCAGGCGCAAAAGAATGAAATCAAATTTGAGAACATTTCCATTAGAAACGGCTTGTCTCAAAGCTTTGTTACCTGCATTATACAAGACCGACAGGGGTTTATGTGGATTGGCACACAGGATGGGCTAAATAAATTTGATGGATATACTTTTACGGTGTACAAAAGCGTAGCTGGAGACACAACAACAGTTTCCAATAATTACATCAATACTATTTACGAAAGCTCCAGTGGAGAAATATGGGTGGGCACGGAGGCTGGCCTTAACCGCTTTGATAAAACAACGGAGACATTTACCCGATATTTACACGATCCCAAAAACCCTAAGAGCATTAGCGAAAGCTTTGTTTGGTCGATTTGTGAAGGAGCAGATAGTAGCTTGTGGGTAGGTACAGAGAGCAAAGGGTTGAATCGTATGGATTTTGCCACAGGAGAGTTTACACGTTATTCAACATTAACACGCCCGGCTAAATTACCTAACAACAATGTACGCAGCTTGTTTCTTGATTCCAGAAACCGGTTATGGGTGGGTACTCTGGGAGGAGGACTGTGTTTGTTTAATCCTGAAAAACAGGAATTTGTTACGTTTAAATACAATGAAGAAAACTTCACCAGCATAAGCAATGATTTGGTTTACTCTATCGATGAAGATCTATTGGGAAACCTTTGGATAGGCACTAGCGAGGGACTAAATAAATTAGAAATCAACGAAGGCACCTATACTTTCTCACGATACTACAGCCTTGAAAATAACCCCTATAGTTTAAGTGACAATACGATTGACGCAGTATTTGTAGACAGCAGAGGAACCGTTTGGGCAGGCTCTCCGGGTGGTGGCTTAAATAAACTGGAGATACGTCAAAACAGCTCGGTATTTTATCGATACAACCACAACGACTTCTTGCCGTACAGCCTCATTAATAATCGAGTGTTTACCATTGTTGAGGATCGGTCGGGTTCTATTTGGGTAGGAACCAATAACGGCATCAGTAAGTTTGATCCTGTTAAACAAGGGTTTGCCCATATTAATGCTATTGAGAACGATTCAGCAAGCTTGAACCACCCTAATGTATGGGCTATCTTTGAAGATGAGGAGAAAATCATCTGGGTGGGTACCCGGCAAGGTGTTACACGCATAGATCGCTCAAACAATGAATATCACCATTACAGTCGTAAAACGAACAATCTTAATAGCTTAAACGACAACAGTGTTCTTTCTATCTATCACGATAAGTCAGGTCAAATATGGTTGGGAATGGTTGATGGATTGTTTCAAATGCAGGTGAGTGAAGACTTGACCTCTGCCGAATTTACCAAGGTGGATTATAGGGTAGATACCAGTACGTTAAGCAATAATAGAGTATATGCCTTGTGTGAAGATAATCTTGGCAACCTTTGGGTAGGCACCAGGGAAGGGTTGGGGGTGGTAAACATGAATACCCTTGCATTTGAGTTCTTTCAAAACAATGCTGTAGATACCGGAAGATTGGGCGAGAGCATTGGATTGGGCAACAATATTGTGCGCTCTATTCATCAAAGCAAAGAGGGTAAACTTTGGATTGGCACAGATGGTGGAGGACTAAACCTGGCAAAGGATGTAGGCGATAATACACCACTAATGATATTCAAAAAATTTGTTGCTAATGCAAAAGACTCCAGTAGCATTAACAACAACTCTATTCTTTCGATATGGGAAGGAGATGATGGAATATTATGGTTGGGCACTTATGGTGGAGGGCTAAATAAGTTTGACCCGAAAACAGGTCGTTTTGAGGCATTTACAGAGTTAGATGGACTTTCGAACAATGTGGTGTATGGCGTGCTGGGCGATGATGATGGTAATCTTTGGTTGAGTACCAACCGAGGGTTGTCGAAGTTTAACATCGAAGCGCAGACATTTAAGAATTATGCTGAAAACGATGGTTTACAAAGCAATGAGTTTAACATTGGGGCTTATTTCAAAAATCAAAGTGGTGATTTGTACTTTGGGGGCATTAATGGTTTTAACCTCTTCAACCCTCGCTCCATCCGTCGCAACGAAAACCACCCTCAGGTGGTGTTTACTGACTTTAAATTATTTAACCGGGCAGTTCCCATTGGCGAAAACTCTCCTTTGTCGCAACATATTTCAGTAACAGAAGAAATTGTTTTGGACTATACCCAAAACAACATTACCATTGAGTTTGCAGCCTTGCATTACTCGTACTCCAGCAAAAACCAATACAAATACATGCTCGAGAACTCGGGCGAAGAGCAGATGCAGGTAGTAGGTAGTGAGCGCAAAGCACATTATACCAACCTGGATCCAGGAGAGTATGTATTTAAGGTACTCGCTTCTAACAGCGATGGTATATGGTCGCAAGAGCCTGCCACTTTGCGGATTATCGTTACACCTCCTTTTTGGGAAACCTGGTGGTTTAGAATATTGGTTATTCTATCCATCATGGAGGTGGTATACCTGGGAGTACGCTCAAGAATTAGAAACATTAAAGCGCAAAAAGAAAAACTGGAAATATTAGTGCAAGAGCGAACCAAGGAGGTATTGAATCAGAAAGAAAAGATTGAATCGCAAAAACTGGTTATTGAAGAGGAAAAGGAGAAGGCAGAGAAATTACTGCTCAATATTTTACCTGCTGAAACGGTAGATGAGCTTAAAGCACAGGGCAAGGCTTCCGCACGCCATTATAGGAAAGTATCTGTAATGTTTACCGATGTAAAAGGATTTACTAAAATTTCAGAAACCTTACGTCCGAAAGAAATTGTAGCCAAGCTTGATCGCTACTTCATTGAATTTGATGAGATCATTGAGAAATATGACATCGAAAAGATAAAAACGATTGGCGATGCCTATATGTGTGCCGGTGGGGTGCCTATTCGAAGTAAAAGTAACCCTATCGACATGGTTTTAGCAGGACTTGAGATACAACGACACATGAAGGCTGTTGCCGAATCGGGGAGGGAGTCAGAGCCCTGGGAAATACGCATGGGAATACATACTGGAGAACTCATTGCAGGGGTAATTGGCATTAAACGGTTTGCCTACGACATTTGGGGAGATGCGGTAAATGTGGCCAGTAGAATGGAGCAAAGTGGTGAACCCGGAAAAGTAAATGTATCGGGGAAAACCTATAAAGAAATAGAGCCGCTGTTTGAATGTACTTACCGGGGTAAGATTCCTGCGAAAAACAAAGGGGAAGTAGACATGTATTTTGTTGATCGAATTAAACCTGAGTTATCGATTAACGGAGATGGCGTTGAGCCAAATGACCTATTTCATGAGTATGTGAATTTGATGTTGTATAGCAACATTAACTATCGAAATGCGGAGAAGTACATCATGAAAACCCTAAAAAAAGGGCTTTCTCCCAGTTTATACTACCACTGCATCGATCATACATGGGACGTGTGTAAGGCCGCAGAGCGAATTGCTTTTCACGAGGGCATCAAGGGAGAAGACATGTACCTTCTTAAAACTGCTGCGCTATACCACGATGCAGGGTTCATAAAACAATACCAGAACAATGAGCCCATTGGCGCTGAAATGGCTCGTGCAGCACTTCCTCGTTTTGGGTATACAGACGAACAGGTAGAAATAGTGGCAGGGCTTATTCATGCAACAAAAGTACCGCACGAGCCAACCTCTCATCTGCAACAGATTATTTGTGATGCGGATCTTGATTACCTTGGTCGTGATGATTTCCACGAGATCGCAGAAAACTTAAAACATGAGTTGATGGATTTTGGTGTTATTAAATCAACACGGCAATGGGACGAAATTCAGGTGAAGTTTTTAACCATGCATCGATACCATACTAAAACAGCAATTGCTACTCGAAAAGAAAAAAAGTTGCAACACCTTGAAGAAGTGAAACAACGGCTTGCTACAGGAAGTTATGTAGATGAATAAAAAAACCCGCTGCTCTAACAAAAGAAACAACGGGTCCTTATATGGTTTTTGCAATCGGTTGCCAAAGTTACGAAAACAAAACGCTTCCTCCTACTGTTGTTGTAACAGGATTTACACACATCACCGGAATTTTTTCTTCATTTGTGATCATGTTTTGCTCGTATGAACTGCCCAACATGCCCATAAGACTTGCTCCTCCAAGGTTCATGATGGTTATTAAATCAGCATTTTTATCTTTCGCAAACCGGATAATTTCTTTGTAAAAATTGCCACTTTTTTCTTCACCAATGGTAGCAGTAAAGTTAATTCCATGCTCGGCCATATAGTTTTCAGCGTAGTGCAGGTTGCGGTCTAACTGATTGTGTAAAAACTCATCCGTTTCTTTCGGGGTAATCAAATGGATTTTTGAGTTAAAATACTTGGCCATGTTAGCTGCTAACTCTAGCTTTTGCTTTGTTTCTTTCGATAAATCCAGGGGAACAACAATGTTGTTATAGCCATGGGCAACCCCACCTCCTTCTTGCACAACAATAAAGGGAACCACGGAGTGTGTTATTACTTTTAACGCATGGCTTCCAGTAATAAACTGTAGCCCTTTCATGCCGTGTGTTCCCATCAAAATCAACTCTGCATCCAGTTCACTTGCGGCATCACCAATGTCGTCGAAAATATTTCCGATGCGCACGGTGGTATGAATAGGGATGTTGCTAATTTTTCTTGCTCGTTCGGCTTCTTCTTCTAGCTTTGCTTTGGCATCATGCACTTCGCTTTGCTTGGCAATTACATGCAAGAGAAAAACCTCGCCATTGATGGTTTCTGCAATCTCAAGGGCGTGATTAATAGCAGATTCCGCAACCTTAGTAAAATCGGTAGGAACCAGAATTTTTTTACTGCTCATATCAACGTTGTTAGATAAGTTTCAAAATTGAAAGACAAAAGTAAGTAATATTCCATTACTACCCTTACGTGCTAGGTGTTAAGCACGGATAATAATAGAAAAATAACTTTAATTAAGCAAATTGCAAAAAGAGCTGAAACAGGCTGCAGGCCTTAAAAACAAAGGAGGGATTCCTCCCCCCTTTGCCACACACATCATGAAAGAAACTTACTCAATCTTCACTTTTTTCACCAACTTATCTGGTTCCTTTGTTTTGGGAATGTTTACACTTAAAATCCCATTGTTGTAACTCGCACTAATTTTATTGGCCTGCACATTGTCGGGCAGGTTGAATGATCTATTGAAAGAAGCATAATGAAACTCACGCCGGTTATAGTGTGCTTTTTCAGCATTTTCTTGCTTCACTTCTGCAGAAATGGTTAACACGTTATCGTCTACCTGGGCATTAAAATCTTCTTTGTTGAACCCGGGGGCAGCAACCTCGATGGTAAACCCACGATCATTTTCAATGATGTTTACAGAAGGCATTTTTTTAATAGAATCGTTGCCTACGAAATGGTTAATGTCTTTGTTGAAGAACTCATCAAAGAAGGTGTTGAATCCTTTGTTGAGTCCATTGGTTCGATACTTTACTAAAGCCATAATTCGTTATTTTAAGTTTATAATTAATGGTCAATTGTTGTTTTCGTTAGGTCAAATCTGATGCCATTGGCCATTTTGCGACAAATAGGCTTGAATAAGTAGGTGAAAACGACAAAATGACAGCTTCCCGAAAAAAATAACGACAAAGTGGCATGGTTGGGTGAGAGAAAAGACTCCTCCTTGTTTTGTGTTGGTGGTCTTAAAAAGAAGTTGTGCAAATGGCATGGTGTTGATTTCCAGGAAAATACGCAACTAGAATTCGAATATAGCACAAGAGGTGATTGTTTAATTTGAACAATAATGCTTATTTTATCGGCATGAAATCGTTGAAGATGACCAGTTATCTTCTGACGTTACTACTACTTGTTGCGATTCATTTTACTACTAATGCTCAAAATCAGGCTATTGTCGACAGTCTGATTCGTGTGGTTAATTCAAATAGTGCTGATACGTCGAAGGTTAAAGCGTTAAACAAGCTAAGCGTACAATATTGGTATGCTGATCCCGAAATGGCGACCAATTATGCTAATGATGCATTAACGCTGGGCAATCACATTGGATTTAAGAAAGAGGTGGCTCGGTCCTACAATAGCATTGGGGTCATCAACGATATTCAAGGCAATTACGAAGAAGCCCTGGAGTACTATTTTAAAAGCCTGGCAATAAAAGAGGAAATTGACGATAAGCGAGGTATTTCTGGAGCATACAATAACATTGGACTTATCCATAAGAATCAAGGCAATCATACGTTGGCCCTTGAATACTATTTTAAAAGCCTTGAAATAGCGGAGCAAATCGACAATAAAAAGGGCATGGCATTGGCTTATAATAACATTGGAATCATTAATGCCAATCAACAACACCATGAAGAAGCATTGAAGTATTATTTCAAGAGCTTAAAGTTGCGGAAAGAAATTGGGGATACACGCGGAGAGGCAGGCTCTTACAATAACATTGGCAATGTATATGACAACCAGGGAAACTACCAACAAGCATTGCAATACTATTTCAAAGGACTGAACTTGAACAATGAGTATGGTTATAAGTATGGTGCCTTAAGAGCTAGTGTAAATATAGGTACAGTATACAACCGTACGGGCGAGCATCAACTGGCTCTTGATAAGTTCACCAGTAGTCTTCAAATGGCCGAAGAAACAGGAGATAAGTATGGCATTGCGCTTTCTAACAATAACCTTGGCATTACCTTGAACTACCTGGGGAAAGGGGAAGAGGCCATTGGTTATTTGCAAACCGGATTAACGCTATCTGATGAAATTGGTTCTACAGAGTTGGTACGTGATGCAGCCAAAGAGTTGAGCGAAATATATGCGCAACATACTGATTACAAAGAGGCCTACAGGCACCATAAACTGTACAAACAAATGTTTGACAGCTTAGATAACGAGGCCAATACACGGAAATTAACAGAATTGGAAATGCAGTATGCATTTGATAAGCAGCAAAAAGAAACGGAGTTTGAAACACAACAAACCGAACTAGAACATGCTGCAGCAATTAAACGCCAAAAGCTATTGCGCAACTCATTTTTTGTTGGCTTCGCACTAATGGTATTGTTGGCTTTTGCTTTTTTCCGCAATTTCAAGATCAAGCAAAAAGCCAATTTAGTGCTGGAAGAGCAAAAGAAGATCATTGAGGAAAAAAACAAAGACATTACCGATTCAATTAAATATGCTAAACATATCCAGGATGCACTTTTGCCGAATAAAGAGTTGATGCAAAAAGTATTTAAGGAGCATGTTATTTACTACCAACCGAAAGATATTATAAGCGGGGACTTTTATTGGGTGGAGCAAAAAGGAAACAAGCTGTTTTTTGCATTGGCCGATTGTACAGGGCACGGAGTTCCGGGTGCTATTATGAGTATTATCGGGCATAGTGGCATCAATAAAGCGATCAATGAAATGAACTTGCAGGCGCCAGCTAATATTTTGAACCAACTGAATCGCTATGTGCATGAAACACTGCAACAGGATTACGAAAATTCTACAGTTCGGGACGGAATGGACATTGCTTTTTGTACCATTGACCTGGAGACAAAAAAGCTGCATTTTGCTGGGGCAAACAACCCGGTATACATCATTCGCGACAATACATTGCATGAACTAAAAGGGAACCATTTTGCCATCGGTGGCTTTTGGGGAGATGAACTAAAACCTTATACTGAAAAACAATTTGACCTGAAGGAGGGAGACATGATTTACACTTTTTCTGATGGGTACCCTGACCAGTTTGGTGGTCCAGGAGGAAAAAAGTTTAAATACAACCAGTTTCGCGACTTACTGCTGTCCATATGTACGCGATCATCCGTGGAACAACATCAACAATTACATCAAACTATTACCAATTGGATGGGAGACTTAGAGCAAATAGATGACATATGCGTTGTAGGTGTGAAGGTATAATTTAAAGAATGTAAATCAGCGATTCGTTTTAATGACACAATACGTTAGCGGCCCAGGTTGCCATTAGTAGTTCGGGTTTGGCTCTGGCATCAAAACCCATCGACTCTGCATAACCGGAAGCCGCTTTATACAACTTGCTGGAGGGATAGTCAGGATCCTGATTGTAATCCATGTCAATTTGCTTGATGTTAATTCCACAGGTGTTTTGTAGGAATAAGGCTAATTTAACTGATCGCTCTAATTCGGCCCACAAGCGGGCCCACATATCGTAAATACGCTCTACTTTTTCTTTTAAGTAAATAACATGAGCACCGTTGTTTTTGTAACGAAAAAGTACTGTTGAAACGTAAACGGTGGTCTTGCCATGATTTTGGCTGTCGCAGCCAATGTAAACCTCTACTTCGGGGTTGGTATTTACCACTTTCGGTACGTATTGCTCCAAAAGCACTTTAGAGCCATCACTCATTTTCAAAAAACTATTGTCCATAACGGAATTATTAAGGCGTTTATGCAAAGTGCTGTTAACAATATAACTAAATAACCCAACCATTTGTTTTACAGGGAGGTAGGAGTATTAACAATAGTTGCTGGAAAACTATCGAGTTAGCAATAATTAAATGCGCTGCTAACGAAGGATGGTTTCAAGGAAAGATCCGGTGAAATACGCTAACCCAGCAGCAATAGCCCCAAGAGCAACCGTTTCAGAAATACTTCGCCATTTATTGGTTTGTGCTACATAGCTTTTTAAATAGCCAATAACAACAAAAGCAACGAGGGTAAGGCCGGAAGCTATTGGCAACAAAGGTTCACTCCCTGGGTTTGGTTGCATAAAGTGCCATACATATACTGCAAGAGGAATAAAGCCAACAACAAAGAAGGAGATGAAAGTTACCAGGCCCATGCGCACAGGTGACTTTTTCTCGGGAATCATTTCGTGCTCTCCCAGCATCATTTCATCGGCCCACGTAGCTTTGTTGGAAGTAATTACTGTTACTACTTGCTCTAACAGCTCCCCTTTAAACCCTTTAGCGCGATAAATTTCTCGTATTTCTTCCATTTCTCGATCAGGCCATTGTTCAATTTCCCACAGTTCGATGTTGCGATGTTTTTGATAATGCTCCAGTTCTGATTTTTTGGAAAGATAACTGCCTACTGACATAGAAAAGCCATCAGCAATAAGGTTGGCCAACCCAAGGATAACAACGATTGATGAATCGAGGTGAGCTCCTGCTGCTCCAGCAACAACGGCAAAAGTGGTTATACTACCATCAATGCCTCCATATACAAACTCACCCAAGTACTTTTGTTGTTTCCCAAGGAGTGTATTTCGGCCATGTATTTGGTCTTCGGAATGCATAACTAAGTGGGGTTTTCAACAGTTGTAATATTAAACTTTCGGGCACCGAGCAATTGCTCTAATTGAGCCTGGTGTACGGTTTCATGTTCCAATAGCAATTTGGCTAGTTGCTCTAGCTCGGAACGGTGATCACGAAGCAATAGAAGAGTGCGTGTATAGACTTTTTCTACCAGCCCTCTTACTTCTTCATCAATCATCTTACCCGTGGCCTCACTATATGGTTTGTGCAAAGAACCTTCTTGAGTACCAGAAGAGTCGTAGAAGCTGATGTTGCCAATTTTTTCGTTGAACCCTAACAAGGCGATCATGGCATATGCTTGTTTGGTCACTTTTTCCAAATCATCAAGCGCTCCCGATGATACCTCCCCAAATAGGAGTTCTTCAGCTGCGCGACCACCAAGAGTTACGCACAACTCATCCATAAACTGTTGTTTGGTTTTGATTTGCCGTTCTTCGGGCAGGTACCAGGCGGCTCCCAATGACTTGCCTCGAGGAATGATGGTCACTTTTACTAATGGTGCAGCATGCTTTAAGAACCAGCTCGCTATAGCATGGCCTGCTTCATGGTGAGCGATAATTTCCCGTTCTTCTTTTGAAATAATCTTGCTTTTGCGTTCCAGTCCAGCGACCACCCGATCGATAGCAGCTATGAAATCACGTGATTCAATCAACTCTTTTTTGTGGCGTGCCGCAATAAGCGCAGCCTCGTTGCAAACGTTGGCAATGTCGGCACCCGAAAACCCTGGTGTTTGAGTTGACAGATAGTTCAGGTCAATATCGGTTTGCATCTTCAGCTTGCGGGTGTGTACTTTAAAGATGGCGCGACGTTCAATAAGGTTGGGTAGCTCAAGATATATATGACGGTCGAATCTACCAGGGCGCAAAAGTGCTTTGTCCAGAATATCGGCCCTGTTGGTAGCGGCAAGTACAATCACCCCAGTGTTGGTGCCAAAACCATCCATTTCACTCAGCAGTTGATTGAGGGTGTTTTCGCGCTCATCGTTGGCACCAAAAGCAACATTTCTTCCTCGGGCACGACCAATGGCATCAATCTCATCAATAAAAACAATGCAAGGGGCCTTTGATTTAGCCTGTTTGAATAGGTCCCGAACTCTTGAAGCGCCCACTCCTACAAACATCTCTACAAAGTTAGATCCCGAAATGGTAAATACCGGCACCCCTGCTTCTCCGGCCACTGCTTTGGCCAGTAATGTTTTCCCCGTTCCTGGGGGGCCTACAAGGATTACTCCCTTGGGAATCTTTGCCCCTAGCTGGGTATAGCGTTTAGGTGACTTTAAGAAATCAACTACTTCTTTTACTTCAACCTTAGCCTCTTCCAGTCCTGCCACATCATTAAATGTTATAGCCTCGCCATTGGCATAATTCACCAGTTTGGCTTTTGACTTACCAAAATTGAACATAGAACCCATGCCCCCGCCAGCGGTTGATCGTGACAGTCGCCCCATGATGAAAATCCATAAAAAAATCATGATGCCGATGGGAATGAGCCACCCCATCAGGTTGGAAATCCAATTGGTGCGGGTAACGTACTTGATGTCCAACCATTCCTCGGGCTCCCGAGTGGCCTGGATGGCATCAACCTTGCGCTCAAAAGCTTCTACTGAACCAATGGAAAAGGAGTAGTGTGGCCCTGTTGATATTCCTCCCCAACGTTTTTCAGCTACCTCTTTGTGCTGTTCCTTCTTCAGCGCTTCGCGAATAATGTATACTTCTACCACTTCTTTATTCACCACAATCAACTTTTCTACATCACCTTGCTCCAACATAGTTTGCTGAAAAGTTCCCCAGGTAATTTCTTGTGGACTTTGGCCACTGAAAAATTGGATGATAAAAATAAACAGCAATAACACCAGATAAAACCAATAGGTTCTAATAGGAACACGCCTTTTGGGTGTGCCCTCCTGGCTAGATTCAGTAGTATTGGGTTGTTGCTCCATTGGTTGTCGTGATTAGAAAATCGGGCACTGCAAGCCTTTTTTTACAATGATTGAAAACCAAGGCTGTTATACAAAATTCCAACCCTCAACAAGGGGAACCTATGAAAGAAGTCAGCGGTAAGAATGATGTTCATCAGGAAAGCAGTTAAAGAAAATTAGTCATAAAAAAACCCCTGCCATCTACTTGAGACGACAGGGGAAAAAATTATGCTCCTCCCCCGATAGCTATCGGGGGGACTCGAACCAGCGATTTTAAGAATATTTAGTAATAACCTTTTTCACTAATTCAGGGTATTGCTTGAGGTTGTAGTAGTATTTTCTGCTTTTCATACGCTTTATGTGTTTTTCCACCTTTCTTGCAATTGTTCTGGTATCGCAACTAATAGTCATAAACACTTCCCATGGCATGCCTGACTTTGTCGAGTTGGTATTTAGCTTAGGGCTATTGTGGTACTTTAACCGTTGTTCTATATTAGGCGTTTCGCCTACATAAAACCGATCAATGCTTTTTGAATAGATGATGTAAACAAAGAAGGCCATAAATAAAAAACCCCTGCCATCTACTTGAGACGACAGGGGAAAAAATTATGCTCCTCAACCTGGACTCGAACCAGGGACCCTCTGATTAACAGTCAGATGCTCTAACCAACTGAGCTATTGAGGAATGTTTTAAAGAACAAATTTCCCGAAAACGGGCTGCAATATTAGGTGAAAGTTTACAATTATACAATATATTTGCCCAAAATTTTAAGCACATGAGTTTACTTACAGTTGGAACAATGGCTTTTGATGCTATTGAAACCCCATTCGGGAAAACCGATAAAATTATTGGAGGCGCAGCCACTTACATCTCTTTGTCTGCGTCTTATTTCAGCAATGCATCCAAAGTGATTTCCGTAGTGGGAGAAGACTTTCCTGAGGCAACCATGAATACTATGAAAGGTCGGGGAATTGACCTGGAGGGAGTACAAATAAAGCAAGGTGAAAAAAGTTTTTTTTGGTCGGGTAAGTATCATAACGATATGAATACCCGTGATACATTAGATACGCAGTTAAATGTATTGGAAAACTTTGATCCTGTTGTTCCTGAAGCTTACCAGGGTTGCGAATACCTCATGTTGGGAAACCTTACCCCATCGGTGCAACTTAGTGTAATTAACCGGTTACAACACCGCCCAAAGCTCATTGTACTGGACACCATGAACTTTTGGATGGACATTGCGCTTGATGACTTGAAGAAGGTATTGGAGAAGATTGATGTATTAACCATTAATGATGAAGAAGCCAGGCAATTATCAGGGGAGTATTCGTTGGTAAAAGCAGCACGAAAGATTTTACAAATGGGTCCTCGCTATTTGATCATTAAGAAAGGCGAGCATGGAGCATTGCTATTTGATAACGAGCAAGTGTTTTTTGCTCCGGCATTGCCATTAGAAGAAGTGTTTGACCCCACTGGTGCTGGCGATACTTTTGCAGGTGGATTTATAGGTTATATTGCTCATTCGGGCGACATTTCTTTCGAAAACATGAAGCGTGGTATCATCATAGGGTCGGCCATGGCATCGTTTTGCGTAGAGAAGTTTGGAACCGAACGACTTGAAAATTTAACAGAAAGCGAAATAGACACTCGTATTCAACAGTTTGTTGATCTAGTAGATTTCGATATTCTGTTGGTAGAAGAATAATATACGCCCCACGGTTATAAACCCCTGCTATTGTGCTGATGTTATTTCAGGACATGGTAGGGGTTCTTTTTTGAGCATAAAAAAACCCCACAACTAATTTGCGGGGTTTTTCATAGGGATAAAACAGGAATTAGTTACACTCTACAGTATATGTAGTAAAAATGTTTACAGCCATTGTGGGCCAGAATACACTCTCGCCATCATCACCGGTATGTTTTTCTTCACACGCCTTATGCAAGGCATCGCAAGCCTCTTGTCCGTTCCAATCGTGCATATTGATTTCAGCAATGGCAAGTTCCATGCGGTTGTTTTCATCAACAGTGTAGTCGAAATTTACTTCTTTATCCACACCATTCATGCTTAAGGTTAAAGTGCCTGAGCCGCTTTCATTATCGCCATTCATGCTGTTAATGGTTCCGGTAATTTCTTGTGTAGACATAGCACCAAAGAAGATTTCCATAATTTTTTTGTCGCGGACAGGGTCTTCAGAGTTTACCCCAGTATCGGCATAAATTTTAAACGTGGTGCCTTGTACCATGGTCGCCAAATCTTCAGACGGTTCGCCAGTGGTTACCTCAAACGTTTCGAGCTTGCCCTTTACTTCTACTTTAGCATTGTGTTTGTAAGCGGTCCACAAAACAGTGGTAGTGCTATTGTCGTAATGATATAGGCAAACCTCTTCTACAGGCTCAGTAGCTGTGGTGTCGTTGGTTGCAGTGTCATTGGCTGGGGTTTCATTGCCTCCACATGCACTTAGTAAGGCAACAGCCAAAACAGCGGGAAGGGATAAAAAATTCTTTTTCATAATGTGTGTATAGGTGAATTATTCAAAGTGAATCAATACTTCATTCTTTTCTACTGTGGCACTTTTTACAGCAGCAATGCTTTTTACTACACCGTCGGTAGGCGACTTCAAAATGTTTTCCATTTTCATGGCCTCCAGGATCAATAAGGGGTCGCCCTTCTTTACTTCAGTGCCAGGGTTAACCACCACATCTATTACCAAACCGGGCATCGGTGCTTTCACCTCTTTTACCTTCATGTTGCTAAGGTTGTCCATCCCCAATTGCTTCAATAGCGCATCATACTCATCTTCTAAAGCCACATGATATTTGTTGCCATTTACGGTAATTTCATATGTTTTTTCCTGATGGTTTGGGTTCAGTACTTCAACAGTATACGACTGATGGTTGTTGATTACACTATAGGTGCCGGGTTTAATCATAGTAACATCAAGGTCAAGTGCTTTGCCGTTTACTATTCCGTTATAAGGCTGATCGGAGGCCAACTCCATCTCAGTTTCATATTGATTATTAACAGTCGATTTGATCATTTCCTTTAGTTTAAAAGTAGCGTAAATATCAATTTTTTAGAGGGATATAGCAAATGTCCAGTTTGAAAATAGGACGATTTTCTTCATCTTTGAAGGCTAAAATAAAAACCATGCAAAAAAAGGTAGTCTATCTGTTTCTCTCCTCTGTAGTTCTTGCTTCGTGTAGCATCTTCCAAAAAACCGAAGTGGTAGAATTGGAGCCCATAGAGGTCACCATGGAAAGACCAAAGGAAGATAAGGGTACTCCTCAACGAGCAACGTATAACCCCTCTGAAACTCGCAAGCACGATCTGTTACACACCAAGCTGGATGTGCGATTCGATTGGAAAAACAGCTACTTAAATGGTGAAGCAACGTTAACACTCAAGCCTTATTTTTATGCTACTAACCAATTGGTATTGGATGCAAAAGGGTTTGATATTCATAGTGTAGCCATGTATAGCGAGGAAAGTAAAACCAACGTACTTGCTTACGAATACGACAATAAGTTTTTAACAATTAACCTCGATAAAGAATATACCCGCAAAGACACCTTCCACATTCAAATAAAATACACCGCCAAGCCCAATGAATTAGAGGCAGGGGGCAGTGCTGCCATTACCTCCGACAAGGGGCTGTATTTTGTTAACCCAGATAGCAGCGAGGCAGATAAGCCCACACAAATATGGACACAAGGAGAAACAGAAGCCAGTTCTTGTTGGTTTCCAACCATTGATTCGCCTAACGAACGAACCACACAAGAGCTGTACATTACTGTAGATAAGAAATACAAAACCCTTTCGAATGGGTTGCTGGTATTTTCTACTGAAAATGGTGATGGCACCCGTACGGATTATTGGAAACAATCGTTATCGCACACCCCTTATTTGTTTATGATGGCGGTAGGCGACTTTGCTGTGGTAAAAGACAAGTGGAGAGACCTGGAGGTACACTACTATGTAGAAAAGGAGTACGAACAATACGCTCGCGATATTTTTGGCAATACACCAGAAATGATGGAGTTTTTCTCTAATAAATTGGGGGTTGATTATCCATGGGAAAAGTACCACCAGGTGGTAGTGCGCGATTACGTGTCGGGTGCAATGGAAAACACCACGGCAGTTATTCATGGTGAATTCTTGCAGCAAACCCGTCGCGAAATGCTGGACGGCGACAACGAATCCATTATTGCCCACGAGTTGTTTCACCATTGGTTTGGCGACCTGGTGACTTGCGAATCGTGGTCGAACCTTCCGTTGAACGAGTCGTTTGCAAATTACAGTCAGTTTTTGTGGGATGAATATAAGTATGGTGCTGATGTGGCCGACCATAATGCGATGAGTGAGATGAATGGTTATTTGGCAGAATCGAGGCAAAAACAAGTGGATTTAATTCGTTTTGATTACAACGATAAAGAAGACATGTTTGACGGTCACTCCTACAACAAAGGGGGGCGTATCTTACATATGTTAAGGAAATATGTAGGCGATGATGCCTTCTTCGAGGCATTAAGGGTGTATTTAGAAAACAACAAGTACAAGCCAGCGGAGGTGCATCACTTGCGATTGGCTTTTGAAGAGGTGACCGGAGAGGATTTGAATTGGTTTTTCGATCAATGGTTTTTAGCCAGCGGTCACCCTAAAATGGAGTACAGCTATGCTTATAGCGATAGTACCAAACAGCAACTGGTAACGGTAAAACAAACACAAGACTTTGATAAAACACCGTTGTATAAAATTCCGTTAGATATCGATGTGTACAATGGCAGTAAAGCTACCCGTCACCGTGTTTGGGTATTGGATGCCGATACGACATTTGCTTTTGATGCTGCACAGAAACCGGATTTGGTGAATGTGGATGCAGAAAAAATTCTCTTGTGCAACAAAAGTGATGACAAACCCATCGAACAATTTGTGCATCAATACTACAATGCACCCTTATACATCGATCGGTTAGAAGCAGTAAAAGCATGTGGCAAGAAATCTGATGAAAGCAGTGCCAAAGTAATGGTGGATGCTTTAGATGACAAGTATTGGAACATCAAAACCAATGCGATGCGCAACATGAAAAAAGCCATTAAAAGTCATAAGCCTGCCATTCGTGAGAAGCTGATAACATTGGCCAAAAGCGATAAAAAGTCAAATGTACGTGCTCAGGCCATTAAAACATTGGTGAAGCATTACGATGACGATGAGGCTTTGAAGGCCATTTATACAAATGCAACAAAAGACAGTTCGTATGCTGTTATCGCAGCAGGGCTTTCGGCCATTGCTGATATGGATGCCACCGAAGGAATGAAGTATGCCAAGCAGTTTGAAGGTGAAGAAAGCAGTAAAATTAGGACAGAAGTGGCGGGTATTTATGCAGCGCATGGTACGGCCGAGCAAAACGAGTTCTTTTTAACAACATCAAAAAAGATCAGTGGTTTCTCTGCATTCCAGTTCAACCAAACCTATGTAAAGTACTTGAAGAATCAGGATGATGCTACTGTCAATAGCGCGTTGCCCGTTTTTGAGAAAACAGCTCGTACAGCCCCCATTTGGTGGATGAAGCTTTCAGGCATTCAGTCGTTAGCTGAGTTGCAAAGCATGTACGATAAGCAGGTGAGCAAGCTAAAATCGGAGAAAACAGAAAAAGAAGGAGAAGGAGCTGATGCAGGATCATTAGCAGAGTTGGATCATAAAATAAAAGCAGCGAAAGATCAGTCGGATAAGATTGATGGTATCCTTGAAAGTATTAAAGAAGCAGAAACCGACCCACAAGTACTGCGGTTTTTAGGAAAGTAAGCAGGTTATTTCCTGCCGAAGTCAGCGGGAATCTCTCCCCATGCCTTTGTTTCCCACTTTAAGATAGGAACATCCCAGGAGTTTTCGTGCAACCACTTTAGCCCTCGCTGAATGAGTTGTTGCGTATGTGGGTCTTCCGAAGAGGTATTCACTCTTTTCTTCTTTACCCACCCCATGGCAATGCGCGAATCGGAGTAAATGGGCATCTTAATGTTGTTCTTTTTTAAATAGGCGAGGGCATGTACAAGGGCTAAAAATTCCCCAATATTATTGGTGGCCTTTTGCAGCGGCCCCACATGAAACACCTGCGTTCCCGTTTCGGTAATTACCCCCTGGTATTCTGCCAGGTTGGTTTTACCACTGCAAGCAGCATCTACTGCCAGGCTCAATGGTATGGGCGTACCAATGCGTTGCTTTTCGGCTTCGGTGAGGTCGCGTGTTTTTTTAAAGTCTTTACCCTCGTAGGCTGTAGGCCCTTCTATAAATGCTTTTTCAGCCAGCTCTTTACTGCCAAAGGTTTTGTACAATGGCTGAGCAGCGCCAGTAAGTTGCTTGCGGGCTTTTTCCCAATCGGAATATACCCCTGGCTGGTGCCCACGCCACACCACATAGTACTTTTGCTTTTTGGGCTTGCCTCCCATTTTTACCAACTCAGGGTGTTCGTAAGCGCTCATGGCTTCGGCATAGGTTTTAAACGATTTGTATTGAGCGCCTTTATAACCAATAATCTGCTGGTTACATGCTGCCCATGAATCGTAAACACCTGGGCGGTGCCCTTTCCACACCACATAATATTTTTTGGTTTTAGCCATGGGTAAGCAGTTGTTCTATTACAGTGGGGTAATGTTTGTGCTCTAATGCCAATACGCGTTGCTGAAGCGCTTCAGGAGTATCGTTGGCCAGTACTTCGCAGGTGGCCTGGAAAATGATTTGTCCTTCATCATAATGCTCATTGACATAGTGTATGGTAGGGCCGCTTTCTGTTTCGCCAGCGGCAACTACTGCTTTGTGCACGTGCATGCCATACATTCCTTTTCCACCAAACTTTGGTAATAGCGAGGGGTGAATGTTCACAATAGCACCAGGAAAAGCGGCAATCAATGCATCAGGCACTTTCCACAGAAAGCCTGCTAAAACAATCAGGTCAATTTGTGCAGTGTGCAATTTTTTTACCACCTCATCCGTCTCATAAAACGCAGCTCGGTCAATCACCAGCGTAGCAATATTATACGCTTGAGCCATAGAAAGCACGCCTGCCTGGGCCTTATTGCTAATGACAAGGTCGACCTGTATGGCTTGGTGGTGCTTGAAGTGCTCGATGATTTTTTGTGCGTTGCTGCCGCCTCCGGAAGCAAAAATGGCAATGCGCTTAGTCATAAACGATGTAAAAGTAGGAGTACAAAAATAGATAATATTAATCGATATAAAATGCAAGGAAACCTACTTTCTCACGGTTTTTATTGCTACTTTTAACCGAGTAAAGATTGTAGCGATGAGTGAAACAGCAACTACGAAATATCCTTTTGTTCCCTACGAGGCAAATTCCTTTGACGAAAATGAAATGCTGGAGCGCAGCAAATCATTTTACGAGTTTATGGATACGCGTAGAAGTGTACGTGATTTTTCTGACAAACCTGTTCCAAAGGAAATTATTGAGAACATTTTGAAAACGGCTTCTACAGCTCCCTCGGGAGCACACAAGCAACCGTGGACATTTTGTGTTATTTCCAGCAAGGAGCTGAAAAGCGAGATTAGAAAAATGGCCGAGGAAGAAGAATACCGCAGCTACCATGGTCGCATGAGTGAAGAGTGGTTAAAAGATTTGGCTCCACTGGGAACTGATTGGAACAAGCCATTTCTGGATACAGTGCCCTGGATCATTATAGTATTTAAGAAGGTATACGATTTCGGAGCAAATGGAGAAAAAAGAAACAACTATTATGTAAATGAATCGGTAGGGTTAGCGTCGGGCTTTTTAATTGCTGCAATTCACAATGCTGGATTGGTGACATTAACCCATACCCCAAGTCCAATGAATTTCTTAACAAAAGCACTAAAACGGCCAGAAAATGAACGTCCGTTTTTGCTACTGCCTGTGGGATATCCTGCTAGCGAGGTTACGGTTCCCGATATATCGCGGAAAACCCTCGATGAAGTAACGGTGTATTATGAATAAAAAATTTTGATTTTATACCGATAAGTTTTTTATTTGCAGGCTGAAAAAACCAAAGAAAGGAGACACAAAATGTCAGATATCAAATCAAGAGTAATCGCCATCATCGTTGATAAGTTAGGCGTTGATGAAAGCGAAGTTACACCTGAAGCAAGCTTCACAAATGATCTTGGAGCAGACTCATTGGATACTGTTGAGTTGATCATGGAATTCGAAAAAGAATTCAACATTGCTATTCCCGACGACCAGGCTGAGAAGATTGGAACTGTTGGTGAAGCAATCAGCTATATCGACCAAAACTCAAAGTAAGTAAACACCTTTTCTATTTTTTATGGAGCTAAAGCGAGTCGTAATTACAGGGCTTGGGGCTCTTACTCCGTTAGGCAATAACCTTAACGATTATTGGAACGGCCTTATCAATGGAGTAAGCGGTGCCGCGTTGATCAAGCAATTTGATGCAACAAAGTTTAAAACCAGGTTTGCCTGTGAAATCAAGAATTTTGACCCGTTAGAGCACTTCGATAGAAAAGAAGCAAGAAAATTAGACCCGTTTTCTCAATATGCCCTTGTAGCCGTTGCAGAGGCATATGAGAATGCTGGGCTAAGCGAAAACTCGGTTGACCCGGATAGGGCTGGAGTGATTTGGGGTTCCGGAATAGGCGGGATAAACACTTTCCAAACCGAGGCATTTAACTTCAAAGATGGCGATGGAACCCCTCGATTCAACCCTTTCTTTATTCCTAAAATGATTGCTGACATCGCCTCCGGGTTGATTTCCATCAAATACGGATATAGAGGGCCAAACTTCACTACCGTTTCTGCCTGTGCCTCCTCCACCAATGCCATGATTGATGCCTACAACTACATTCGTTTAGGCAAAGTGGACTTGATGATTACAGGAGGCTCTGAAGCAGCGGTAAACGAGTCGGGAGTGGGTGGATTCAACGCCATGCACGCATTATCTACACGTAACGACTCGCCCGAAACAGCTTCAAGGCCATTCGATAAGGACCGCGAAGGGTTTGTATTGGGAGAAGGATCAGGAGCCTTAATTTTAGAAGAATTAGAGCATGCAAAAGCACGAGGAGCACACATCTACGCTGAAATTGTTGGCGGTGGGCTTTCGGCTGATGCGCACCACATGACTGCGCCACACCCAGAAGGGTTGGGAGCAATTAATGTGATGAAATATGCTCTCTCAGATGCTGGAATAGACCCCAAAGAAGTAGACTACATCAATGTGCATGGAACCTCTACTCCCCTGGGCGATATTGCCGAAACCAAGGCCATTAAGAAAGTATTTGGCGAACACGCATACAACCTCAACATCAGCTCTACCAAATCAATGACCGGCCACCTGTTAGGTGCTGCAGGAGCGATTGAGGCCATTGCTTGTGTGAAAGCAGTGGAAAACGACATCATTCCCCCAACGATTAACCACTTTACCGACGATCCTGAGATTGACCCTGAATTAAACTTCACGTTCAATGAAGCGCAGAAGAGAACAGTAAATGTGGCATTGAGCAATACCTTTGGGTTTGGTGGACATAACACGTCGGTCATCATGAAAAAATACAAAGGCTAAAGGACTCAACGTTGTCTTTCCTCTTCCGTAAGAAAAACCCTGAAGATCAAAAGCTTATCGCCTTTGTGCGAGATGGATTCGGCTTTACACCAAAGAAGTTAGCACTTTACAAAGAAGCCATTAGGCATAAATCGGCAGCGGTAGAAATAAAAGAAGGGGTGAAAAACAGCAATGAACGGCTCGAATACCTTGGAGATGCTGTGCTTGATACCATTGTAGCGGATTATTTGTTTCGCATGTACCCCTTTAAGGACGAAGGGTTTTTAACCAAGCTCCGCTCTAAAATTGTGAGTCGGGCACAACTTAACGAATTGGCAAAAAAGCTGAAAATTGAAGATGTACTGGATGTCAACTTTGGCAAGGCGGTACAGTATAAGTCGCTGGAGGGCAATGCGTTGGAGGCTATTATTGGTGCCGTTTATTTGGAGAAAGGGTTTGAGTTTACCCGAACAAAAGTAATCGATAACTTGTTGAATAAACACCTCAATATTACAGCATTAGAAAAGCTGGAAACCAACCCCAAAAGTAGACTGCTGGAATGGGCACAAAAAGAACGGCGTAAGGTGAGCTTTCGAGTAGCCAACGAAAAAGATTATGGTTATCGCAAACACTACGAAATTAACTTGTTAATTGATGGCACTGTTTCAGGCAGTGGAGCAGGTGCCTCAAAAAAAGAGGCTGAACAGGCTGCTGCCCGCAATTGCTGGGAACAGATGTTTCCCAAATAATTTTGTTTTGCCGATATCTCTTGCTAATTTTCTGACTTAAGAACAACAAGGGTGACCAAGTATCAACTGGAAGTAGAATACGATTACGATTTTATCTTAATCGGGATTTGTTGCCACGCCAAAGATTACCGCCTTTGTTGGGCTCTGAACAACCAGTTGACGCTAAAACTGGAAAAAGAAGAAGACCTTAAAATAACACTTAAAAACAAAACAGAAGCCAATAACTACTCTATTTACGGATACTATAACGAAGAGAACCACACCTCTTATTCACTCATAGGAAACCGAGGAGATCATAATTTCTTAATCCCTGAACAAAAGCAGGCCGACTTTTTTTTAATGATTAAAGATAACTTTGAACACGATATTAAAGAATTGATGCGGCAAATAAGAGCCATCGACTTTGTGCTCACAGCGTATGAGGTACAAGATATCGACCAATTAAAATCCAAACAAAACCTGCTGTTCTAATGAAAATGCTGACAGAAAAGAAAACTAAGATAGTGGCCACCATGGGGCCAGCTTCGGCCTCGAAAGAGGTGCTGATAGAGATGATTAAGAAAGGAGTGGATGTTTGTCGACTCAACTTTTCGCACGGCACTTACGACGACCACAAAAAAACCATAGAAACCATTCGGGAGATTAACGATGAGCTGGGCACTTACACTGCTATACTGGCAGACTTGCAAGGGCCAAAGCTACGGGTAGGAGATGTAAAAGATGGCGCCATTATGTTGGAGCCAGGAAGTAAAATTACAATTACCACTACTCCATGTGAAGGAACTCCAGAAAAGATTTATATCAGCTACGAGCTGTTTCCGCAAGATGTAGCAGCGGGCGAAACTGTTTTGCTCGACGATGGCAAACTGCACCTGGAGGTGCTGAGTACCAATGGCAAAGACGAAGTAAAAGCAAAAGTAATTTACGGTGGAACGCTGAAATCGAAAAAAGGAGTTAACCTTCCCAATACCAAGATTTCTATGCCCTCCATTACGGAGAAAGACCATGCAGACCTTAAGTTTGCACTGGAGAACGAGGTGGATTGGTTGGGACTATCATTTGTGCGCTCTGCCCGCGATATAATTGAGCTTAAGCATGTGGTTTCTAAAGCTAAGAAGAAGGCCAAAATCATTGCTAAAATTGAAAAGCCGGAAGCGCTTGAGGAAATCGACGACATCATTCGTGAGGCTGATGCGTTGATGGTAGCACGGGGTGACCTGGGTGTTGAAATACCCATGCAAAATGTGCCGCTGATTCAGAAAATGTTGGTAAAAAAATGCCTGCGCGAAGCGAAACCTGTAATTATTGCTACGCAAATGATGGAAAGCATGATCAATAATGTTACTCCTACACGAGCCGAAGTAAATGACGTAGCCAATGCGGTAATGGATGGTGCAGATGCGGTAATGCTTAGTGGAGAAACATCAATTGGTGCTTATCCGGTGAAAGTAATCGAGGCAATGGCCAAAATTGTAGAAGAGGTAGAGACATTTGAAGGCATCTATCACCACGATAAAGTGCCCGAAGAAAGAAACCAGGAGCGTTACATTACCGATTCTATTTGCTTTAATGCTACCCGGTTGGCACAACGAGTAAATGCCCGTGCCATCATTACCATGACCCACTCGGGCTATACCGCGTTTAAAATATCGAGCCAACGTCCCAAAGCACATATATTCATTTTTACCAGCAACAGGGAAGTAATGACCACCCTGAGCCTGGTATGGGGCGTGCAGTGCTTTTATTACGATAGGATGGTGAGTACCGACCATACCATTGCTGATATTAAGTTTTTATTGAAAAAAGAAGGTATGGTAGAAGCCAAAGATCTGGTCATTAACATTGCCAGCATGCCCATTGAAGAAAAAGGGATGTCGAATATGTTGAAACTAAGTTATGTAAGTTAATAAAGGAGAATAATTATGTCGATCAACGTTGAATTGTTAAAGGAGATTTGTGAAGTACCCGGGGCACCTGGGTTTGAGCAACGTATCCGTGAAATAGTATTGCGCGAAGTAACCCCATTGGTAGATGAGGTAAGTATTGATGCCATGGGCAATGTTATTGCCGTTAAAAAGGGCAAGGCAGATAAAAAAGTGATGATTGGAGCCCACATGGATGAGATTGGCTTTATTGTTACTCATATTGATGAAGATGGTTTTGTGCGCTTCCATACTTTAGGAGGGTTCGACCCTAAAACCCTTACAGCACAACGGGTAATTGTACATGGGAAAGAAGACTTAATAGGTGTTATGGGCTCTAAGCCCATTCATGTTATGACACCTGAAGAGCGGAATAAAGTGCAAAAAACGACCGACTACTTCATCGACATGGGCATGAAACAGGAAGAAGTAGAGAAATACATAAGTGTAGGCGACCCTATTACCCGCCAACGAGAACTAATTGAGATGGGAAATTGTGTGAATTGCAAATCCATCGATAACCGCGTTTCAGTCTTTATTCTCATTGAAGCGCTGCGCGAAATGAAAGATACCCCCTACGATGTATATGGTGTGTTTACCGTACAAGAAGAAGTAGGCATTCGCGGTGCCAATGTTGCGGCACTGGCCATTAAGCCCGATTTTGGTTTTGGACTTGATACCACCATTGCATACGATGTGCCCGGTGCACAAGGCCATGAAATGGTGACCAAAATGGGCGAAGGCACAGCCATAAAGATTATGGACTCCTCTACCATTTGCGACTACCGCATGGTGAAATACATGAAGCAAACGGCCGATAAGCACAGCATCAAATGGCAGCCTGAAATCCTACCTGCTGGAGGCACTGATACGGCTGGCATCCAGCGCATGAATGAAGGAGGGTCTATTGCCGGAGCAGTATCGATTCCAACCCGACATATTCACCAGGTTATTGAAATGGCGGATAAGGATGATATTCGTGGAAGCATTGATCTATTAAAGCATTGTGTACAAGAGCTTGACCAATACGACTGGAGCTTTAAGTAGTAGGAAGCAATACCGTGTTGATAGCAGGGAAAAAACACGGGTTTATACCATCGATAGAGGCTTGAAGAGCTAAAACAGCATCAACGTTAAAGCGTACCCCCCTGGCGCTTCAATAGCTACCCCCTGGCGTTTGAAGGGTTACCTATTGAAGTTTCAACTATAACATGTTCACGTCATGTGTTACCCCTTCAATGTTCAACCTATACCCCTTGAACATTGAACCTTTACCCCCTGGCTGTTGAACACCTGGAGGGAGAACATTGCACTTCTATTACTTGAAGCACCAATGGGGATAACTGAAGCCCTCAACAGTGAACACATAAGCATTACACCTCAATAACTTTGCGGTTACACTTCATGATCCTGGCTGTTGGTGGTGCCCCCCATGGGTTCAACCTCTACCCCTTCGTGCTCGACCATGAAACTGTTGAGTGGCCAACATCCAAGGGTTGAATGTTCAACCTCTATAGGTTGAAAAACGAACCCATTGAACAACTACCGCCAACCCCTTTAGCTGTAGCGGCGAAGGGGTAAACCATCGTAGTAATACAGGAAAAAAATGGAATTACAGTGCCGACTGGAATTGTTTTAAGAAACGGACATCGTTTTCAGAAAATAACCGCAAGTCTTTTACCTGATACTTTAACATCGCAATACGCTCAATGCCCATGCCAAAGGCAAAGCCGGTGTATTTCTTGCTGTCTATGCCACAGTTTTCCAATACATTAGGGTCTACCATCCCACAGCCTAAAATTTCAAGGTAGCCTGTGTATTTACAAACATTGCAACCTTTGCCCTTGCAAATGTTGCACGACACATCCACCTCGGCACTAGGCTCGGTAAACGGGAAGTAAGAAGGGCGCAACCGAATCTCTGTTTCTTCCCCAAAAAACTCTTTCGCAAAATACATGAGTGTTTGCTTTAAATCGGCAAACGATACATTTTCGTCAATATACAACCCTTCAATTTGGTGAAAGAAGCAATGCGCACGTGCGGAAATGGCTTCGTTACGATATACCCTTCCGGGAGAAATTGTACGGATGGGAGGTTTAGAGTTTTCCATCACGCGTACTTGTACAGAAGAGGTATGGGTACGCAAGGCGATATCGGGATCTTTTTCTACAAAGAACGTGTCTTGCATATCGCGGGCAGGATGCTCTTCGGGGAGGTTTAGCGCTGTAAAGTTGTGCCAATCGTCTTCAATCTCGGGGCCTTCAGATACTGTAAAACCAATACGAGAAAAAATTTCGATCAGCTCGTTACGCACAATAGAAATTGGATGACGAGCGCCCAACTCCATGGTATTGGAGGGAAGTGTTAAATCAACACCCTTGCCCACTGCGCTGCCCTGGTCTTCCAATGCTGCTTTTAAAGCATCTACCCTGGCTTGTGCCTTGCCCTTCAACTCGTTCAATGCCTGCCCAAAAGCTTTTTTCTCTTCGTTAGGTACATTTTTGAACTCGGCAAAAAGTGCCGTAACGGCTCCTTTTTTGCCCAGCATCTTGATGCGGAAAGCTTCCACCTGCTCCTTACTATCGGCAGTAAACCCATCGATTTCCTGTAGCAATTCCTGTACTTTTTCTTTCATTCCTAACGAATAATGCTAAGGTTGTAGCAACCATTTGCAGCAAGCCACGTCTTTCCTTTGCTGAAACAAATTGCCGCTATAACCAGTAAAACAAAAAAGCGGGTTAAATTTTTTTACTAAATTTGTTTGATTCGCCCGCCCTGTAAAGTGTTGGGCGAAAGTAAGAAATAATTGAAAATTATGAAAAAGACAGGCCTAATCAGAACACTCTTTGCTGCTTTCGGACTAACCATCATGCTAGCCTTTGTGGCTTGCAACAAAGAAAAAGATACTACTGCCACCATTACCGTTGTAGACGTTGATGGCGTTGCTGTTGTTGGTGCTGAGGTACACATATTCCCTGCACCATCGGTAGATACTGTTTCCGAGGATGCAACCATTGAAGGGCTGGATCTTATGGCAACTTCCGATAGTAAAGGAAAAGCCAAGTTTAATTTTACCGATTATTACGAGCAAGGCCAGGCTGGTTTTGCGGTACTCAACATTGAAGTAAATCTGGATGCACGTTATGGTGATGGCATCATCAAGATTGAAGAAGAGGAAGACAACGAGGAAACGGTAACCATCTTGCCTTAATTCTCGTAACACCCCCTTACATGTTAAAACATCCACACGTATTTCGGTGGGCTATAGCTGCCGGGGTGGTACTTTTGTGCTGCTTTGCGGTTTCTTGCAAAAAGAAAAAAGAAACCACATTAATGGTATCGTTGCAAGATGCCAACGGGAAACATGTGCCTAAAGCCAGGGTATGGATGTATGCTGAACCCGACACCAGTGGCCGACCAACACGATTTAACCACACCTTAAGGGCTAACTTTAAAGGCGATGCTTACTTTAATTTCGACGACCATTACCGACAAGATGAATATGGCTTTGTTATCTTAACCCTATATGCGTGGAACCCCGACTCTACGGCCTATGCATCTACTACATTAAAGGTAATTGAGGAAGAAGAGCACAAGAAAACAATGGTGCTGGTGCCCTAGTTAAAATATTCTACAATGGCTTCTTTAATTAGCAATTGTTGCTGGGCAGCTTTAAGGTGAGGCAATTTCTCGGTAGCTTCAAAATGTGGCCATCCGTCTTTATCTTTCCCATCGTAACGATAGTATCCGTAAGGTTCAAGCAGGGTGCAAATGGCTATATGCATTAAATCTACCTTTTCATCCTTTTTAAACTTGCGGTAACCCTGTCCCAGCTCTTGCACACCAATTAAGAACAAAACCGCTTGCAAATCCATTTCTTCACCAAAATCTCTGCACAAACGCGCCAGTACGTCGTTCCACTTTTTCTCCAATACGAAATCCATGGTGCAAAGATAGGAACATCCTCGTTAGTGGGGCGTTTATCAACACCAGAATGTAAATACTCCCCGCTGCCACACAGAAAAGCCATAGGCGTACCGGTTATCTTTGCATGCATGAACTACCTCGATTTTGCATTTTGTATTCCATTGATTTGGGGAGCATACAAAGGGTTTCGCAAAGGCCTCATCATTGAGGTTGCTTCCATAGTTGCCTTGTTGTTAGGAGTATATGGTGGCATCAAGTTTTCCGATTACATGGCCGAAATTATTGGGAATAACTTCGAAGTACAAACCGAATACATGCCTGTAGTGGCCTTTGGCGTTACCTTCATCATCATTGTGGTGGTGGTGTTTGTAATCGGAAAGATGGTGGAGAAACTGGTGAACCTGGTGGCTTTAAAAATGGTTAATAAAATAGCAGGAAGTGCATTTGGGTTCATTAAGGTGGGGCTCATCATTAGTGTATTGCTGGTGATCATCAATTCGTACGATGAAAAGGCCCAGGTAATACCATCCGATTTAAAAGAAGGATCGTTGCTATACGAACCGATGTCGAACATAGCACTTACCGTAATGCCTGCGCTTGAAAATAGCGACCTGTTCCAAACGGTAAAGGAAGGCGCTGGTGAGTTGCAGAACGATATCAATAACGAGGATGTAGAAGAAGAAACTACCCCTGAATAGCTTCTATTCCAGGCAATACTTTGCCCTCAAGGTACTCTAGCATGGCTCCTCCTCCAGTAGAAACATGGCTTACTTGCTGTGCCAACCCATACTTGTTTACGGCTGCTACAGAATCGCCACCACCTACCAACGAAAAAGCACCATTAGCAGTGGCCTTTACCACAGCTTCTGCTACTCGTTTGGTGCCTGATTCAAAATTGCTCATTTCAAATACTCCCATCGGGCCATTCCACAAAATGGTTTTTGAGTTTTCAAGGCATGCCGCACACGCATTGGCTGCTTTGGTACCAATGTCCAAACCCATCCACCCCGATGGAATAGCATTGGTGGCACATTCCTGCCGCTCAGCGTCGTTGTCGAAAGCATTGGCTGCTATGGTATCTTCAGGCAACAAAACCGATACGTTTTTTGCTTTCGCCTGTTTTAAAATGTCCATGGCAGTATCGAGGTAATCGTCTTCTACCAACGAACTGCCAATGGTTCCTCCTTGTGCCTTAGCAAAAGTATAGGCCATTCCGCCACCAATAATCAGATGATCTACCTTGTCGAGTAGATTAAGAATAATGGGTATTTTACTCGATACCTTTGCACCACCAACAATGGCTGTTACAGGGTGTTCGCTGTTGGTCATTATCCGAGCCACACTTTTAATCTCTTTTTCAATGAGGTAGCCAAACATCTTGTTCTCTGGAAAAAAACGAGCAATAATGGCGGTAGAAGCATGTGCTCTGTGGGCGGTTCCAAAAGCATCATTAACATACACATCACCGAGCGTTGATAGTTGCTCAGCAAACGACTCGGTGCCTGCAGTTTCATGCTTGTAAAAGCGCAAGTTTTCTAGCAGCAAAACATCTCCAGGCTGTAAGTTAGCGGCCATTTGCTGTGCCTCTTCTCCAATGCAATCGGGCGCAAACAACACCTGCTTACCTAATAACGTTTCTAGTTTCGATACAATATGTTGGAGCGATTTAGCAGGGTCGGGTCCCTGCTTTGGCCGCCCTAGATGCGACATCAATACAATACTTCCGCCATCGTTCAACACCTTTTTCAAGGTGGGCAATGCGGCTTTAATGCGAGTAGCATCTGTTACTTCAAAAGCGCTGTTTAGCGGCACATTAAAATCTACTCGAATAAGGGCTCTCTTTCCTGCAAAGTTGAATTGATCGATGGATTGGCTCACGAAATTTGGTTTTAAGAATTCCTATTGGGCGCAAAAGTAAAAGTTATGTTTCATATTTCAGCGTGGGCAACGCGGAAAATATAATTAACTTTAAACCGGTTTTTAACAATGTATTTCAACAACATCATAGGGCAGGAAGAAGCAAAGCACCATTTGCTTCAAACAGTAAAAGAAGGACGCATTAGTCATGCGCAGCTCTTCCTGTCGCCACAAGGAACCGGAGGATTGCCACTGGCCATTGCTTATGCACGCTATGTGTTGTGCAGCAACAAGCAAGAGCAAGATGCTTGTGGGCAGTGCCCTTCGTGTGTACAGCTCGACAAGCTGGCTCACCCCGATTTGCATTTTGCTTATCCGGTGGTATTGTCGTCGAAAGTAAAAGTATCTGATGATGTGTTGCCCGCTTGGCGGGAGGCAGTGCTGGAGCGTCCGTACATGAGTGCTAACTGGTGGTATGAGCAGTTGGGTGAAGACAAGAAGCAAGGAGTGTTGGGGGTGGCAGAAAGTGCAGAAATTGTGCGTAAACTGGCGTTAAAATCATTTGAGGGCGGGTACAAAGTGATGATCATTTGGATGGCAGAGCTGATGAATACAGCTGCAGCCAACAAGCTGCTAAAAATTATTGAAGAGCCTCCAGAGAAAACACTTTTTGTCCTCATCACCGAAAACCATGAAGACATCCTTCCAACCATTATCTCGCGAACACAACTGTTGAAGTTGAACAAAATAAAAGAGCCAACCATTGCTACGGCATTGCAACAAGCCTATGGACTGGAAGTAACGGAGGCCAATGCCTTCGCTCGTTTAGCAGAAGGGAGTTATTTTGAGGCAGGGAAACTGGTGGAAGAAAGAGAAGAAGAAAATCAAAACTTTGTGCAGTTTAGAGATTGGATGCGCATCTGCTTTCGCAGAGACGTTGGTGAGGCCATACGATGGGTAGACAGTATGGCAGGCATTGGCAGGGAAAAGCAAAAGAGCTTTTTGCGCTATGGGCTGCACATATTTAGGCAATGCATTGTAGGTAATTATGGCGACGAGCAGTTGGTGCGACTTAACGGCACAGAGCTGGAATTCTCTAAAAAGTTCGCTCCTTTTCTGAACGGAAATAACATGGTTGCCCTGGTCGAAGAATTCGATACAGCACACTACCACATTGAACGCAACGCCAATCCTAAGATTTTATTCCTCGATTTGTCGTTTAAGGTTTTTAAGTTGCTGAAATGAGTAATTTTGCAGCGCAAGATTAATTTGGTAATTTTATCAAAAATGTGCGATTATGGGATGTGCAAGTTGTAAGAACAATGATGGGAGTGGCACACCTGCAGGATGTAGAAGTAACGGAAGTTGTGGAACGGGCGGGTGCAATAAATTAAATGTATTCGATTGGTTATCAAATATGGAACTGCCCTCGGGTAGGCAAAGTTTTGGCTGTGTAGAAGTACGTTTTAAAAACAGTAGGAAAGCCTTTTATCGAAACGTCAATAATATTCCCTTACATGTAGGCGATACCGTTGCCGTAGAAGCCAGCCCTGGCTACGACGTGGGAGTGGTGTCTATCGTAGGTGAGTTAACACGCCTACAGATGAATAAGAAGAACGTTAACTACGACTCTTCGGAAATAAGAAAACTATACCGCAAAGTCACGGAAAAAGACCTCGAGAAGTACAGCGAAGCACGCGACCTTGAAAATGATACCATGTACAAGGCTCGAAAGCATGCCTTAAGCCTTGGTTTGGAGATGAAAATCAGTGATGTAGAATACCAGGGCGATAAAACCAAAGCTACCTTTTACTATACTGCCGATGAGCGGGTAGACTTTAGAGAGCTCATCAAGATCATGGCCGATGACTTCAAAATTCGTATTGAAATGCGCCAAATTGGGGCGCGTCAGGAGGCGAGTCGATTGGGAGGTGTAGGATCTTGTGGCCGCGAGTTGTGTTGTGCTACATGGCTTACCGACTTCCGTTCAGTATCTACCAGTGCGGCTCGTTATCAACAGCTTTCGCTCAACCCACAAAAGTTGGCAGGGCAATGCGGCAAGCTTAAATGCTGCCTCAACTACGAGCTCGACATGTACCTCGAGGCCATCAAAGACTTTCCTCGATCGGAAGTGAAGCTGCAAACCAAGAAAGGAACAGCATTTCACCTCAAAACAGACATCTTTAAACGTACCATGTGGTACATTCCCGAGGGCGATGGCATCAACTCGCCCATCCCTCTTTCAGTAGATCGGGTACACCAAATCATTGACATGAACAAGGCCGGGAAAAAACCCGACGACTTGAAAGATTACATGGACATTGTGGTGGATGAAGAACCGGATTACACGAATGTGGTAGGTCAAGATAGCCTGACCCGTTTTGATGATAAACACAAAAAGGGACGCCGTAAAAAGCGCCGTAAAAAGCCACGTAATCCGCAAGGTGCCCCAACCAATAAGTCGGCAAAAGGAAGCAATAAAGGGGATAAAAGTGGCAAAGGTGGAAAGCCAAAAGGTCAAAAGCCACAAGCAAAGAAAAACACCCAGGGCAACAACAAGCCCCGGCAGAAAAACAAGCGATGAAACGATTGGGCTTAATGGTAATGCTGTTAAGTGTGGTTTGGGTGTCGTGCGACTCCAACCGGGTGTTTGAAGAAGACACAGCCATTCCTGATGGAGTATGGAATGTGGCCAATCAAGTGACCTTCAATGTGGCCATCAGCGATACCGTGACACCACATAATTTTTACTTGAACATTCGTAATACCAAGTCGTACCCATACAGTAACCTCTTTGTATTCGTACACATTGAATTCCCGAACGGAAAAAGCTCACGCGATACGGTAGAATGCATCCTTGCTGATCAGTTTGGCCGTTGGGAAGGCAGCGATTCCGGAAGCATCATCGACAATCAAATCATGATTAAGTACAACAAGATATTTCCGCTAAAAGGCACCTATAAAGTTGCCATAGAGCAGGCCATGCGCGAAGAAGAGTTGATGGAAGTAATTGATATTGGGTTGCGGGTAGAAAAAAACCAGTAACTACAGGCCATACATCTTAGCCAAATCTACCTTTCCGGTGCCTTCAATGAATTTACCTTCCAAACGCATAGAAGAGTTTTGTTCAATCAAGTGCAAGGTATCAATTTGATCGTAAGTAAGTCCCTCAACAAGAATTTCGGCTCCGCCAAATTCAGGTTTCTTTTGGAAGGCAGCAAAACCATATTTGCAGTTTTGCACCTTCAATAGCTTAATCTGTAGGCTTGATAAGTCTTTAGAAGCAATGGCAATTTCAGCTTTGTTGATCGACACATCATCAATGGTTAAGGTAGAGTTTTCTCCTCCCGAAATCCCCTTGTCACCAGCATTGTTAATGGTGCATTGACTGATGGTAATAACGCTCCCTGAAAAGTCGATGCAATCATTCTTAGTATCAGAAAACGATGACTTGCTTACAGCACCGGTGCAGAAATCGGCATCAAACCCGTCGCTGGGAGTATTGCTGATGTTGCATTGCTGCATGATGAAGTGCGAACGAATAATATTTAGCCCATCTTCGCAATGGTTGTTGGTGAACTCGCATCCCAACATCTCTACATCCGATTCGTAAAAGGTAACGGCACCAGTAAGTTGCCAGCCATTATAATTAAGGGTATTGAAGCCATCAAATCGAACGTACTCCAATGTAGAAACTTGCTCAGCACCGTTGGTTTGAAGCACCGTAAACCCACCAGCGCTGTTATCGGAAGAGCGGATCACCACCAGGTGGTTAGCGGTTCCTTTTGCCACCACGGGAGAATAACTGATGAACCGGGCTCCATTGATAAAGTCCATTTCTGTACAAGAAAGATCCACCACTCCTCCAGCTGGAACAATGATGTCTTCGCTTATTGTAGCACGATCTTGTTTAAGCACCCAGTACCCGCCTTTTTCTTCAAACAATTGCTCAAACATGGGCGATGGGGCTTGAAGCGCCTGCGACGGAGCATAATTGGTAGGGGCATTATGCATTACTATCGGAGTGGTATACACTTCTTTACTGCCTTGTTCACGATAAAAAATGTGCGTAACAGCAGTGTCGAATGTTACTGTTGTTTGTTCTGGAGGTAAGCGCTTGTAGTAAGGTCGTAAAGTATCTGAGCTGGTTGGCTTAGTTAATGCACCATTACCACCTCCCACCACTGTAATAGGCAAAAAGTGGAAATTGCGAACATCAACATCAAAAGCTGAGGCGCCTTCTACCTGATAGGCCATCACCGAAACATTATGGGTCGGTAGCTCACCAGCAACTACCTCAGGAGCCTTATAAGGGTGTGGGGGATGCTCTTCATACTTTTCGCTGAGGATGGCTGCAACATCAATACTATCCAACAAACTCCTCACGGCAGCGGCACTGTTTACAATAAAATTAGGGTCGTAAGTATAGCTGGCATACTCTTGTTGCAATAGCGCTTCATTGGCCTTGAGGGGCGCATCAATGCTCTTCATAAAGGCAGTAATATATTCTTCGCTCGAATACTCGCTGAGGTAATGTAAGTACCGCTCGTAAAAAGCCCGGTCTTCAAAAATATGAACCAGGAAACCGGTTTTTTTAAGCATGCGCTTGTTTTCTGATAGTCGATGCCCCAGAATGGCATGAGTGGCATAATCGAAATAACCAGTATTGGTATAGCCATCAAAACCAATAGGCTCCAGCTTTGCAGTTACCGGGTTGTAGTACCACCGCTGGTTGTGCCAAATCAAGGTGTGGTAGGCCTTGGTAAGGTCAACAATGGCAAAAAACTTAGCCAATCGCTCAAGGTCAAAAACATCTTCAGGGTTTTTTAACCCGTGTTTGTATTGATACATTAGGTTTTGTGCTACATCAAATTGCCCTTTTAGCACGGGGTTTTTGCGAATCTTTCCTGCCGAGAATGCTCGAATTTCGCTCGACTCGTATACGGGCAAGTACCATTTGTCCGACAACTCATTCACCAAGCGAATGTTCCACAACTCATCTTCATTGAACTTCAACAAAGGACCTTCTCGTCGCTGTTGATGTTCCATCAATTCCTTTTCAAAATGCTCTTCCAGGGCATAAATGCCATGGTTGTTATCATTAACAAACAAATGAATAAACCGGTACCGGGTGGTCATCACATCTTCGCGCCTTAAAAACTCATGAAACACCCACTCATCCAAAAAACTGCGGGTAGCAGGGCTTTGAATAGAAAATTCGCGCAAGTGATTCCAGTATTGTGTTTTGCTGGTTTTGACCCGGTACGACCATTTGTTGCCGGTAAGATGATCGGTCCAATCACCTTTTAAACGCACTTTCACCGGAATGGTAGTATCTGCAAGGGCTGCGCTAGCCATCACCCAATCTGCCTTACTCGAAAACAAAATTTTCTTTTGAATGGCATCGTTGCGCTTGGCTTTAATTTGCTCAAAAGAGCTATCAGGAATAGTAATTGATAGTAAATTGGAAGAGTCGATGGTGTTGACTTCTTTTAATTCATACGATCGTTTCTTTACAATTTTGAAATCGTCGAAATACACCACAGCTCCCTCTTTCGATGTCCATAAGTGAAACATCAATTCTTTGCCGCGTATTTCTTCCAGTACGGTAAACGACATACGCAGCAATTGCCACCCATCTTTTTCTTCTACCACTTTTTTGGTGTCGCGATAGAAATCCCAATTGCCGGTTAATGCCAGGGCTCCTTCTCCACTTTCCGACTTTCGCCAAACAGTAGCTTCAAATTCATCGCCATAGTTAACATCGGTAAACGTATAAGAAGGGCCATAAACCCGGTCTCCTGTTCCATCAAGCATCACGCAGGCATTGCCAGTTCGGGCAAGGTCGTGCGTTTGAGTGTGTCCATTAAAAAACAACACATCATTCGCTGTGAAAAAGGTCATGCCGTCCTTTTCTGTAGTTGTTTCAAAACCACAAAACACCTCATTGCCACCATCTGTGGTGGCTCCAAAGCGGTCTTTGTTCATCCATACCACAACTGCGGCAGCAAACACAACAACTAAAGCGGCAACTTTTTTCATGGTTCAATAAAAGTGCTGTAAATTAATAAGAAAACAGCACGCAAAAGTCGTTAAATAAAAGTCATTTCCCAAAACAGAGCGCCAATCTACCAACGTACAGCGACTGTAACCCAACGCATTTGGGTGTAATCCAAACGCATAATGGCAGGGTCTTGTAAGGATTTTTGTTACTTTTACAATCGCCTATTTATGGAAGAAGAAGAAGTACAACAGCCCGTTAAAAAGAAACGTCGATACACAAAGCTTATCATTGTGTTTTGGCTGTTCGTTTTGGCTCCATTTATTGGACTATTTGTGTTGCTGAGCCAGGCATCCAATAGCGACCTCCCCACCTTTGAAGAATTAGAAAATCCCAAAAGCAATTTGGCTACAGAAATTATCTCTGCCGACCATAAACTGTTGGGGAAATACTTTGTACAAAACCGAACGAATGTAAAATACGAGGAGCTTTCGCCCTACCTCATTGATGCATTAATAGCTACAGAAGATGAGCGATACCGTGACCACTCAGGCATCGATTTTAAAGGCTTAATGCGGGCAGCGGTGTACATGGGAGAAAAGGGAGGAGCAAGTACCATCACCCAGCAGTTGGCCAAAATGCTATTTACCGAACAACCGGCCTCTAAGTGGGACCGGGTAAAACAGAAGTTTCGCGAGTGGATTATTGCTGTGAGGTTAGAAAAGCAATACACCAAAGAGGAAATTGTTACGATGTACCTCAATCGATTCGACTTTGTAAACAATGCAGTAGGCATTAAGTCGGCAGCAGCAGTATACTTCGATTCCAGCCCCGACTCATTGAAAATGGAAGAAGCGGCAATGTTGGTAGGAATGGCCAAGAACCCGGCATTGTTTAACCCACTTAGGCGACCTGACACGACTCTACATCGAAGGAACGTGGTGTTTGGGCAGATGCTTAAGAACCAACTTATTACGCAGGATGAATGTGATTCGCTAAGCGAATTGCCCCTTGGCCTAAACTACCAAATTGTAGACCACAATGAAGGCCCGGCTCCATACTTTCGAGAGCGGTTGCGCATTAAACTACAAGAATTGCTTACGGCTGTAGATACTGTTAACGACAAGTTAATGTACCCCAATCCTGAAACAGGAAAGCCTTATGACATTTATAAAGATGGCTTGAAAGTATATACTACCATTGATTCTCGATTTCAGGAGTATGCAGAATGGGCAGTGAGAGAGCATTTGGGGGCAGAGCTACAGCCACAGTTTAACGAGGAACTGAAAAAGAAAAATAAATCACCATTCCACTGGAACACTCCCGATGATGAGATTGATAAGATCATGGAGTTTGCAAAAAAACGCAGCAAACGCTATGAATCGTTGGTAGGCAAAGAATGCCCTCGATGTACACGACGGATAAACATTGAAAAAGAGGAAATGGGTGGCCATAGCTACTTTGTGTGCCAGTCGGCCGATTGCGAACAAGTTTGGAAGGCTCCGGTAGAAGATTCGATCGACATCATTTTCAATACGCCCATCAATATGAAGGTGTTTTCGTGGGCAAAGGGGGAGGAGCACAAGTACGAAAAAGATACGATCATGTCTCCGATGGATTCAATTCGTTATTACAAAGGCTTTTTACAGGCTGGGTTGATGTCGATGGATCCACATACTGGTTTTATAAAAGCATGGGTGGGTGGCATTAACCACCATCATTTCAAATACGATCACGTAGATCAGGGAGCAAGGCAGGTGGGTTCTACCTTTAAGCCCTTTGTATATGCTACAGCATTGGAGCGATTTCCGCCGTGTCATGAGGTTCCTAACGTGCAAGTAACGTTTGATAAAGACAAATGGAATTTACCTAAAGATTGGTCGCCAAAAAACTCAGATGCTGAGTATGGAGGTATTGTTTCATTGAAGTATGGCCTGGCCAACTCAATGAACACCATTACCGCCTGGATCATTAAACAATTTGGCCCTGGAGCAGGCCCTGAGGCAGTGGTGCGTTTGGCTCGAAAAATGGGAGTAAAAAGCCCACTTGAACCAGTGCCTTCGCTGTGCCTGGGAGTGGCCGATCTTACGGTGTATGAAATGGTAGGAGCCAACAGCACTTTTGCTAATAAGGGTGTATACATTGAACCCATTATGGTGACACGTATTGAAGACAAGCATGGCAATGTGATTATGGAGGTTATTCCAAAAATTACAGAAGCGATGGATGAAGAGTCGGCCTATGCAATGCTTACTATGATGAAAGGGGTTTGCGACGGCGCATATAACCGTACTACAGGCACCAAAAGTGGAACAGGAGTACGATTGAAAATAAAATCCTCGCATCGCCCATATAGTGGCTTTAAATATCCAGTGGCAGGCAAAACCGGTACCACTCAAAATAATTCTGATGGCTGGTTTATGGGACTTACTCCTGATTTGGTAACAGGTGTTTGGGTAGGTGCTGAAGATCGAAGTGTTCACTTCTCGAGTACTGCTAATGGGCAAGGAGCCAACATGGCACTACCCATTTGGGGATATTACATGCACAAAGTATACGGTGATGAGTCGATAAAACTGAGCCGTAAAGACTTTGAAGCACCGGTGGGAAGGTTGGATATTGAAACCAACTGTGGGGAACATTTTGAGAATGTAATCCCAACGGAGCCCGATTTTGGGGAGGGGGAAGAGGATGAAGACGAAGACGAAATTTTTTAACCTATAAAGCACAACAGATGAACAAATTGGTTGCAAACGCTCAGGAAGCGATCCAGGGAATTGAAGATAGCATGACCCTGATGCTGGGTGGTTTTGGTTTGTGTGGCATTCCTGAAAATTGCATCAGCGCGCTGGTGGAAGCGGGAATAACAGATTTAACATGCATTTCTAATAACGCTGGAGTCGATGATTTTGGGCTGGGCTTGTTGTTACAAAAGAAGCAGATTAGAAAAATGATTTCCTCGTATGTAGGAGAGAATGATGAATTTGAACGCCAGATGTTGAGTGGAGAGTTGGAGGTAGACCTGATCCCACAAGGATCGTTAGCAGAGCGTTGCCGTGCTGGTGGAGCAGGTATTCCGGCCTTTTTTACCCCAGCAGGTTATGGCACTGAAGTAGGAGAGGGCAAAGAGGTAAGAATGTATAATGGCAAGCCGCATATCCTGGAGTCAGCTCTTACAGCAGACTTTGCAATTGTAAAAGCCTGGAAAGGCGATCGTGATGGGAACCTGGTATATAAAGGGACTGCGCGAAATTTCAACCCATTGATGGCAATGGCAGGAAAAATAACTATTGCTGAGGTGGAAGAGCTGGTAGAGCCAGGTGAGCTGGATCCCAACTTCATTCATACTCCGGGCATTTTCGTACAACGCATTTTCCAGGGCGAGCACTACGAAAAGCGCATTGAGCAACGTACCGTGCGCCCAAAAGCGTAGAAGTAAAAAAAGCATTAACCGTATAGCGTATAATATGGCACTTGATAAAACACAAATAGCACAACGAATAGCAAAAGAGCTGCAAGATGGATGGTATGTCAATCTTGGAATAGGAATTCCTACTCTGGTAGCCAACTATATTCCAGAAGGCATTGAAGTAGAGTTTCAGTCGGAAAATGGCTTGTTGGGTATGGGGCCTTTCCCCTACGAAGGAGAAGAAGATGCCGACATGATTAATGCCGGAAAGCAAACGGTAACCTGTCTTCCCGGAGCAGCTATTTTTGATTCAGCAACCAGTTTTGCGATGATTCGTGGTCAACACGTTCAGCTTACTGTATTGGGAGCAATGGAAGTTGCTGATAATGGCGACATTGCCAACTGGAAAATCCCTGGTCGTATGGTAAAGGGAATGGGTGGAGCGATGGATTTAGTGGCTTCTGCAGAGAACATTATCGTAGCCATGATGCACACCAATAAAAGGGGAGAGTCTAAATTACTTAAAGCATGTACGTTGCCCATTACAGGGGTGCAGTGTGTAAAGAAAGTAGTGACCAATTTGGCAGTGCTAGATGTCACTCCCGATGGGTTTAAGTTACTGGAGAGAGCCCCAGGAGTATCGGTGGAAGAAATACAAAACGCTACCGAAGGGCGATTGATTGTAGAGGGGGAAATTCCGGAAATGACGTTTTAATACATCAATAAAAACACCACAAAATAAAAAAGCCTCCTGTTTCGGAGGCTTTTTCGTTGATATAATTTTGTGAAGCTAGCGAAGTAGTGTAACGTGTCCTACCAGCTCTTTTGTGCTCGATAATGGCCCTTGATACCATTGCTCGTAACGGTATCTAATTTTCCATACATACACATCTTGCTGTACAGGCTCGTTGTTGTAAACACCTCCCCAGCCGAGGTTAATTTGATCGGTTTGGAATAACAGCTGTCCCCACCGATCAAATATTAACATCTCGAACTCAACAATGCCTTCGCCTTGCGCATAGAAGAAATCATTTCTTCCATCGCCATTCGGGGTAAAGGAGTTTGGTACATATATCGTAGGCTCACAATAAATGTTTACTTCTACACTATCGTAACCTACACAGTTATGTTCTGTAGTAATGGTAACATAGAATGTTTCATCAGAGTTTACAGTAATTTGTTGCGAAGTTTCTCCTGTCGACCACTGGTAGGTAGACCCTAAGTTACCCGCATCCAATACAGCAACACCAGGAATATCCCAGTTACAGAATGTCGTGTCGTTGTATGGCAATGCTACTGGCAATGGATTGAAAACAATGTCTACGTTATCCAGTGTGGTACAATAGCCATTGGTTACGCTAACAGTATACGTATCGGTAGTAGTAACCACTACAGTGTCTGTTGTTGCGCCATTAGACCATGTGCTTGAGAATGTAGGGTTTCCTGCTACCAGCATCATGCTTTCACCAACGCAAAGCGCTGAATCAGGGCCAAGGTCAACAATAGGGTGTGTAATAATAGTAATGTCTACCGTATCAGATGCTGAACAGTTAAACTGGTTAATTACTTCTACCCAATACGTAGCAGTATTGGTTGGAATAATGCTTTGTGTAGTTTCGGCTGTCGACCAGGTGAAGGTCGACCCAGCATTGCCTGCATCTAATGTGATGGCTGGCGTTTCACAAACAGTTTGATCTACGCCCAAATCAACTACTGGTAATGGGTTAAAGGTAACGTTGATGTCGTCGGAGCTGAAACATCCATTCGGGTTTGTTACTGTAACACTATAGTTGTTGGTAGTGGTTACCGTAATGCCTTGCGTGGCCTCAGTCGTCGACCATGCATAGGTATAGCCTGCGCCAGCACCAGCGTCAAGATCTACAGAAAGACCGTCACAAAGTGCGGTGTCCGGTCCTAAATCAACTACAGGAAGAGGAACCACTACAACAGTAATGGTGTCTTGCGTTAAACACCCTTCTGCAGTATATACATCCACACCAAAAGTGCCAGAAACATTAACGTCATACGTTTGTAAAGTATCGTTTGGAGAGGTCGACCACTGGTAGGTATAACCTACGCCAGCACCTGCATCCAGCGTAAGTGTTTCTCCCTGGCAAAGCAAGGTGTCTGCTCCAAGGTCAACTACTGCTAATGGAGTAAATGTAACGTTGATGTCGTCTGTATTTATACAACCGTTGCCATCAGTAACAGAAACACTATAGTTGTTCGTAGTGTTTACGGTGATGGTTTGTGTTGTTTCGGTAGTCGACCAATCGAAAGTCATTCCAGGGTTCCCTGCATCCAGGTCAAGGGTAAGACCATCACACAACGATGTGTCCGGACCAATATCAACTACGGGTAGCGGGTTTACTACAATATCAATAGTGTCTTGTGCCAAACAGCCGTTGTTGTCGTATACATCCACCCAATAGGTGCCTGATGCGCCAACAGTTAACGTTTGCAAGGTATCGTTAGGCGATGACGACCACTGGTAAGAAATACCATTACCTCCATCTAATGTTACGGTTTGTCCCTGGCACAACATCGTATCGGGTCCCAGCGAAAGCGTAGTAAAGAGCACGGTTACATTCACCGAGTCGATATTAGAGCAACCCTGGTTATTGGTAACGGTAACATAATAAGTTGTATCGGTATCCACCATTATGGTAGGTGAAGCCAATGTGTTATCGTCTAACAGAGCTGCTGGTTGCCAATCGTAGGTAACTGCACCTACAGCACCATGTGTTGTTGTTAACGGCAAACCAACAGACTGACAAACCGTAGTGTCGTTCATGGCTGTTACTGGAAAGCTTGGAATAACATTAATTTGTACACTATCAATAACAATACAACCAGAGGTGGTATCTGTTGCGGTAACCACATACATTACCGTATCTGAAGGCGTTGCTGTTGGATTTTGGAGTGTATTGTCATCCAAATCCAAAGCAGGTGTCCATACGTAAGTAAAGTTATTGGGATTAACCAGTACCGTAGCATCCAGCACAGCTGATTGCCCTTGACAGAAGTTGTTGTTGTTGGTACTTGCGGTTACACTATTTAGTGCTGCCACCGTTATATTAATACTGTCCATAACTGTACATCCCAGGTTGGAAGTAGCAGTAACATAATAGGTAGTAGTAACATTAGGGGTAGCTACCGGGTCTTGAATGGCTGGATCACTCAGTGTACCATTATTAGGAGTCCAGGCAAAGGTATGTCCGTTGCCGGCAGTAGGGTTCGCATTTAGTTGTACACCAGCAACATCACATAAAATGGTGTCGTTTGGCATATCTAACGTCCATAAGGGTTCTGCATGAATAACCACCGAGTCGATGTAGTTACACCCTGCAATTGTATCGATTACATCTACCACATAAGTAGTAGTGGTAGTAGGTGTGGCGATAGGATTCGGAATAGCCGGATCATTAAGACCAAGTGCTGGTGTCCATGCATAAACATATCCTGAATTGTCTAACGTAGCAATGTTTATATTATCCAATGCCCAGTTGTCTTCCCCAGCGCCTGAGTTGGCAACCTGCCTCCAACGGAATTGAGTATTGGTACTGATGGCACCTGCAGGAATCGGCAAATTAATCAGGGTGAAGTTAGGATATAAGTTTTCGAAATAGGTGTTGATGAGTGTCCATGGCCCACCCATTGCGGAGTATTCCAATACGACATTTTCACCAGGATCAGCGTTCTCACATGGAGCAGCACCGTTAGCAATCTTCAACATAAATTGGATAGTACCGCCAGTAGAAACGTCAATGCCAATAGTTTCAGCAGACCTTACGCCCGCTCCATCAAAGTATAATGCGTCGCCCGAAAGTGAACCACAAAGGTTACTTTGTATTCCATTTTGTAAGCTGGCCCAATTACCAGGGTTCAACGCATCAAAGTTGTCACGCCAGGTAATGCGTTCCATCGCCACATCAAGTTGGCTGTCGTCGCCATTACAAAGAGTATCCTCATTGGTGCCATTGCCAGTGATGGCGTCAATGTTTAACACATCACCTCCCTGTACATTTACATAAATGCTATCAGAAAATGTGACACAACCGGTTAGTGATTGTACATCGCAAACATACCATCCCGATTGAGATGGGGTTAAAAGAGGGTTGGCGATGGTACCACTGTTCATTTCAAAAGGAGGGTACCAATCATAAAAGAAGGTACCAGCAGGGTTCAGCACCATTTCTAGTTGTACCTGTTCATAAGCACACACGGTAACGGTATCTGTAAAAATACCATTGGCCATGATATCATAGATAGGAGGTGCTTGATACTCTACACTATAAGTATAAAACTCTTCACACCCTGATAGTAATGCATCACCAGTTACAATGTAAATGTCGGTAGCAAAAGGAGGGTTGAGGGTGAGTGAAGTTCCGGTTCCGAGTGTGTCGTTTGGATTTGTTTGTGTTGCCCACCATGGGTTAAATAAGCCCGGAGGGGCATTCAAAATTACAGTATCCGAAGCACAAACAACAGTATCTACAGGAGGGATAGGGTCGTTTGAGAACGATCCTGCAGAGTAGGCATAGCTTTCAGCAGATCCTGTACCATATACATAAGCACTAAATCCGTTAGGAGAATCAAGGGTATGACTTCCCTGGGCAATAGTAATTTGTGCGTAAGAGTATCCCGGGCAAGAGGGGAACGAAGTAAATTGTGCGGCACTTACCGGAACACCATCTAACGATAAAGTATTGGTGTAAGGCGTTTCCATAACAATGTTCAGTCCATGTTGGTTGATTACTGTAGACTGCACCGTACTTAATGTTACATGGTTCACCATTTGATCAGAAGCATTCAGTGCCATTTGCGCAGGGTCTCCTGTACCAGCACACGAGGTTCCTTCCAGGTATTGCGTTACTGCTATTGGCTGATTGGATTGAATACATCGAGGAGCTGTTACCGCATTGTATTCATTAAATTGCCCTGCATTGAGGTTAATGGGGGCACCACCGTCTATGGTATAGCTTGTTCCGTTGCTCAATGCCATTACACGATAGGTATATCTTGTGGCAAAGCTAATGGGAACAACATAATATTCTGATCCCCACGAATAGGTAGGGAAGTTTTGATCGAATGTATGGTCGCAAGCATAACAGCCGGAAGGAATATTAGTACACCTGGTTCCTGAAAACACAGCAAAAGGCCTACAATCGCCACTGGCGGCAGTACCTACTACTGTTGACCCCGAGAGGTCGCCTGCACCATCGGCCTGGAGTTGATAGGACTCCCCTCGATCCAGTTGAACGGTGAAAGGAACACCAACAGGTTGCCCTGATGTTACAGGAACAGGAACCGTGATTTCTACTTCAGTACCGTCTTCTGTTGCTACCACAAGAAACTCCGAATGATACCCATTTAATGGGTAAATGGTGTTAACCAGGTAATCGGTGGCCAAAGAAACAGTAGGCAATACCTTGGTGGCATCGGCAGTATAGTTATCGAAATTAATGGCAAAGACAGCACAGGTATCGTTGGTTTCAATTAAGATACCCCTGTTATCAACAAACCCACCACCGTAGTGTTCTGCAATGGCGTTTGGAATGTTTACAGTAGTGGTAACATTCGCGGTTACCGTAAAATTTTGAGTATATCCTTGTTGCGGAATACTAATTGTTCCGGCAGTATTTACATCTGAAGTGATGAAAATATCCAATCGGTCGTTGGCAGATACCTGATAATTTTCCAGGAATCCGAGCCAAAATTCGGTGCCCATTGTAGGATAAACTTGCCCATAGGAGTTCATACAAAATACTACAAAAAGGGCTGTGGTTAGGCGTTTCAGCTGCGCTGAAACATTGTAGAGAGATGCGTTAAACATGATTTCAAGGTTAGGTTTTGAGCAACGACTTGCTCAATATCACATCGTTAAGACGTAATAAGTTTAAAAAAGTTGCCTGTGGAGCTACCCGAATTTGGCATTTTATTTATAAGGCAAATTACTATAATAATTTCAGTTATGAAAGGAGGTACAGCCTGTTGAGAGAAAAAGGAGTGCTATTTTGACCCCTACCGGTTAAAACCGGAAATAGATAAATGGGTTAAAACCGGCAGAGGTTATTTCGGCTACATTCACCATCATTAAAGCAATACAGCCCAGGCTAACAAGAATGGTAACGCCCAGGTTATTGACTAAAAACACAGCCTTTTTTGGTAATAACTCGATGGAGGAGACAATGCCCATGAAGGAGAACAAAATGGCCAGAAATCCAATAAAAATTAATTTAGTAGAAAGGGATATAGTTTCTCCTTCGCTTGTAAAAGAGAACATAGCATGCAAGAAATTACCGGCTTCAGGGAGTGTTTCGGCACGGAAAAAGATCCACCCAATGACTACAATGAAGAAAGTAAGTAGCATGCGAGATAATTTGCCAATGTGTTTGGTAAGGTTAATTAGGAATAAACGATCGAGGATAAGAAACAGGCCATGGTATCCTCCCCAAATAATGAAATTCCAGGAGGCCCCGTGCCAGAATCCGGAAATGATAAAGACCAGGGAAAGGTTAAAATAAAGCCGCCCTTTGGTAACTCTATTGCCTCCTAAAGGAATGTATAAGTAATCGCGCATCCACCGGCTTAGTGTCATGTGCCACCGTCGCCAAAACTCAGTAATATTCTGGGCAATGTAGGGGAAGTTAAAGTTTTCGGGAAACCTGAACCCCATCATTTGACCCACCCCAATTGCCATGTCGGAATAGCCCGAAAAGTCGAAATAAATTTGGAAGGTATAGGCCAAAGCGCCGATCCACGCCAATCCGGAAGAAAGCAACGGCTCCCCGGTTTCAAGCATTTCGGTGTTAACATCAAATATGCGATCGGCTTCTGCGCCTAAAACATTGGCAATCAGCACTTTTTTTGATAACCCAAGCACAAACCGAAAAACCCCCAATAGTTTTTCATCAACCGTATCGTTGGCGGTGCGGTCTTTAATTTGGTCGGCAATTTCGTTGAACCTAACAATGGGGCCGGCAATGAGTTGTGGGAATAGGATAACATAAAGTGCGTAGTGGAAGATGTTGTTGAGGGGTTTTTGATCGCCTCGATACACGTCGACCAGGTAGCTAATTTTTTGAAAGGTAAAGAAGGAAATACCTATGGGCAAGGCGATTTTTGTCCACCCTACTTCTTCTACCCCCATAGCATTCAGTAGGGCATTTACATTTTCAACAAAAAAGTTGGCATACTTAAAGAAACCCAATAGGGCTACATTGATGATTACTGCGAGAAGGATGTAGTTGCGCCTTTTCTTTTTTGAACCAGCCTGGTGCATCTGTTGAGCCAGGAAAAAATCAATGGCAATGGCTCCCAGTAAAACAAAAATGAATTTTGGCGCTCCCCAGGTATAGAAAAGCACACTCCCCAATAATGCAATGTAGTTTTTGGCTTTTGTAGGAACTACAAAATACAGGACAAAGAATACTGGAAAGAAGTAAAGTAAAAAGAGATTTGTACTAAAAACCATACCTTAAGTAGGTACTATGCTTCGGTATTGCTGTCGTCCTTTTCCTCTTCGTCCAATAACTCTGGAATAGCATCTGTTACCACATGCTTAGCTTCAGTGATGCGATCATTTTCCGCTCTCGATGCTTTTTTGTCAGCAATGCTTTTTTTAATGTCTTCCAACTGGCCTTTAGGGATGGAGCTAATCAGCTTTTGCGTGTACTCTGTTTGTGGGTTTTCGTAAATTTCATCAGCGTCACCCATTTCTTCTATTTTCCCTTTGTTCATTACAATCATACGATCCGACATGAATTTTACTACTGAAAGATCGTGAGAAATGAAGATGTAGGTAAAGTTGAACTCATTCCGCAACTCGTTGAGGAGGTTCAACACTTGCGCCTGTACAGATACATCTAATGCAGAAACCGATTCATCGCAAATAATGAATTGAGGTTTAAGTGCCAGCGCACGTGCAATACATATCCGTTGTCGCTGCCCCCCCGAGAACTCATGAGGATAGCGGTTGAAGTGTTCTTCTTTCATGTTCACCCGCTTCAACAGTTCAATCACTCGCTCTTTGCGTGCCGTGTCATTTTCTAAAATGTTGTGCACTTTCATGGGCTCCAAAATGGCTTCGCCAATAGTAATTCGTGGGTTGAGTGATGAGTAAGGGTCTTGAAATATGATTTGTACATCTTTGCGGATTTCGCGCAATTCTTTTTGGGTAAGGCCGGTAATGTCGCGGCCTTTAAAATTGATGCTCCCTCCTGTTGGTTCAATGAGCTTTAAGATGGTTCTTCCCAGGGTGGTTTTACCACAACCTGACTCACCTACCAGCCCTAATGTTTCTCCCGGGTATACATCAAATGTAACATCATCAACGGCATGTACAAATGTTTTGGCTTTGCCAAACAGTCCGCGCTTAATGGGAAAATAAGTTTTGAGGTTTTTCACCTCCAAAATAGGCTCTTTCTTATAAAGTTCTTCATGCTTTTTAGCACGTTCTTCTTTCGTAATTACCAGGTCATCCAATACCTCGTCCACCGATTTTTCAATCTCAATCATTTTCCCATCTTCATCGGTTTGCATGAAATCGGCTACTGTGGGAAGCCAATGCAAACGCTTGTTGAGAGGCGGACGACATGCCAGCAAGCCTTTGGTATAAGGGTGCTGAGGGTTGGTAAAGATGTCCAATACATTGCCTTGTTCTACAATGTTTCCCTTATACATTACAATTACTTTATCGGCCAATTCTGCAATTACCCCCAAATCGTGGGTAATGAACATGATGCCCATATCATGTTCAGTTTGCAAGTCGTTCATCAACTCCAAAATGGTTTTCTGAACCGTTACGTCTAGTGCTGTAGTAGGCTCATCAGCAATAAGGATGGAGGGTTGACACGACATGGCCATTGCAATCATTACCCGTTGCTTTTGCCCACCTGAAAGTTGGTGTGGGTAGCTGTTGAAAATGGCTTCTGCCCGGGGCAGTTTTACCTCTTCAAACAATTGTATGGTGCGTGTTTTAGCTTCCTGTTTGGTAATGTTTTGATGCAGCATAATGGCCTCCATTACCTGGTCACCACAAGTGTATACAGGGTTTAAGGAAGTCATTGGCTCCTGGAAAATCATGGCAATATCGTTGCCTCGAAATGAACGCATTTCTTTTTCCGAAAGCTTTAGTAAATCAACTGCACCACGGTCTTTGGTGTGGAAAATAATTTCACCATTGGTGATTTTTCCGGGAGGGTCGGGAATCAAACGCATGACCGATAGTGAGGTCACCGACTTTCCTGATCCAGACTCACCAACAATACCAATGGTTTCTCCTCGGTTAAGGGTAAAGCTAATGTTGTTTACTGCTTTAACAACTTCATCTTCCGTGTTGAACTCGGTAACGAGGTTCTTGACTTCTAACAGGGTTCTATTTTCCATTCGCTACAGCTTAATTTTCCAGAAAGGCCAACTAAAGTACGTTTATTATCAATATTTACCAACGGAAATTATTTTAAGCCAGAAAATTCGTAGATAAGCAAGGAGAATTACCAGATAAACAGTGCTAAAAAATGAGGGGCAAAAAGGTTAAGTGCTAATAATCAGCACTTTTGCTAAAAAATAAGGATGGCTTGCTTTAAAATGTGCAAATAACTGTCCCAGGTCCATTCGGGACCATTCCACGGGTGAACATAATTAAAGCACATTCGAACATTGATGAATGCCATAAATAAACAGGCTCCAAGTACCAGGTATCCTTTAAAGTTTCGGGGCACTTTGTGCATGATATAAGCAAACGGAATGGCTAAGAAGGCATAGTATTCTACAAAAGCACGATGGCCATAAGCTCCGCCAAACCACCAACTCCACCAACTGGCAAAGAGGTACCAGGCCAACAACCAAATGAGTAAAACAGCAAGGAAGTTGGCTTGTTTTTTAATCACACCAACGGCCAAACCAATAAGGCTGATAACCATTATAGGCGAATAAATAAGCCACCCATTTTGATGGCTAAACAACACGTTCCACAATTCGGGGCTGCCCCAGTTAAATCCTTGTCCTTTTTCACCATAGGTAAATACAAGATAACTTCCGGTAGTGGCTTGCCAATAGAGCAATTGAGGAATAAACAATAGCACGAAAACCAACACAATGGCTCCAATGGCTACAGGGTGCCTGAACAAAAAAGATAGTCGTTCTTTAAAGCTTGCCCACGACGTTACTCCATAAAGCACAGCGTAAAGCCCTATCACCAGGTTGTTGGGCCGAACCAGCCCAATCATGGCAATGATAAAACCATAAATTAAAGCTCTTTTTATGCTTGGGTTTTGAAAGAATTTGGGCGTATAATAAATGAACCACGCAAACAAGAAAAAGGAATAAATGTGCGACATACCTGCTTCAAAAGAAAAGTAAAAAAACAGGTTGGTTCCCAGGTAAACAAAGAGTACAGTAATGAACGAGGCGGTAGTGGAGAACCATTGTTGCAACACTTTTCCAAGTAGGTATACTCCTAAAGCTCCGTACACACAGGAGGCGATTAAAATAGAATAAGCATATACCGGTGAGTAGCCATCGGCAGTTAGTCCGCCTATTTTTGCAATAAAATGCGCAATCAAAAAGAAGGGCAACTGCAACACCGCCACACCCATTTGACAAAGGTTAAGGGTATTGCCATTCTCTAGAGGAGCGGCCCATACCATGTGTTCAATATTGCCATTGATGAAAACAGCAGGCAGGTATTGGTAATAAGCTTCTGCGTCGTACCAAATTACGTAGTTGATAAGGTCGCCCCGATGCATGAACAAGCTGGCAGCCAAAGCCATGATAAACACAACAAATGCTGCGAGACGTGGTGATGCATATCGGTCTATAAAGCGCATGGAGCGGGCGATCAGTTTAGTCAATGGTTCGCACGAACGCGAATAAAAGTACACTAATTAACGAAAGTTGCCAATATAAATTGCGGGCTCCAGAAAAGGGAAAAAGTGTTAGTCGCTAAATTGCTCGAAAAAGGTAATGGAAAGCAGATTGTAGCCAAAATCGGTGCTTTCGTCGATCAGCGAAACTTCTACATTATTTTTCTGTGCCGACTGGGTGAGCCAGGTGGTATAGCCTGCCGACATCATGCTTTCGCCATATTTTTTGTTGAAGTACGTCTTAAACCGCTCAAACATTAATGTGGTTTCATCGGGATTGCTAAGGTAGATGTCTACTTGAATTTCAAACAAACCAAACTCATCGAAAGAATAGTTGATGTCGAAAAAGGAAGAATCTTCCTCTACCAATGGAATTTGGTATTCCAGCTCTTCTTCGCTTTCAAATACAAGGTAGTCAGGGTCTACGGCTTTCACTGTAGCAAGGGAGTCACCAATTTCTACTCCTCGAAAATGACCTTGTTCGGTTTTGATGATGGTGTTGAAGTATTGTTCTTCAGTATTGTCTTCGCCAGCACAAGCAACAAGGAGCAATGTGCAGCTAATGATGAACAAAAAGTGTCGAAAGGCAGAGTTCATGAATCAGGGTTTAGTGGTTGATACAAAATTAACCACGAAAAGTCGTTTTTATACGATGGTAATGCTTTTTTCTTCCAGTGGTGTCATGTTTTTGAACCTCAGTATAAGTTGAGCCACTGCTACCACATCGGTTTGGCAATGGTGAACAATTTTTTCAAAATCACCGTTTTTCCAATACAACTCAGCAATTTGACTCCCATCTACCTCGTCGGTAGGTACAGGTAGTTTAAAGAGATGTACCAGCAAACGCAGTGAAGTGAAGTTGCGATAGTCGCCAAACTTCCAAAGTTTCAAAGTGTCCAAATGCCGAATCTCCCAAGGTTTTCGCTCAGCCACGTCAAGTAAGGCCGGGAGTTTTAAATTATTGATAAGGATACGTCGTGATAGGTAGGGGAAATCAAACTCTTTCCCATTGTGGGCACAAAGCAAGTATCGGTTGCTGTTGTAGTGCTTGTTGAGTAGGGCAATGAACTCCGATAACACCTTTTTTTCATCGTGGCCGTACATGGATTTAATGCGTAGTTGCCAGCCTTCTTCTTCGTGCATAAACCCTACTGAGATACAAATTACCTTTCCAAATTCAGCATAGATGCCTGCCTGCGGGTAGAGGTCTTCAGGTGTTTCTTCTTCTTTTCTTAAGTAGCCTGATTTGCGGTTCCAGAAATGCTTAGAGTCATCATCCAAATCGTCATAATGCTCTGCTAACGGTACCGTTTCAATGTCGATAAACAGAATGTTTCGGAGGTGGGTATGATCTAACATATCACTACAAATTACTCATTATTTTATCATTACCCCTTTTGCTTCGAGAAAAGGGATGTTGATGAGGTTTTCTTCAGCAATGCTTCCCGCAACAAACACATATTTTTTATCGTACATCACTTTATTGAGGTAAAAGCTGACCCAATATTCGTTGCCCAACCCAAAAACGGCTTCATCGATGGGCTCTACCTTTTTATAGCTTTGAGGCTCTAGTGTATCAAGAAAATGGCGAAGCATGGTGGTCTTTACTTGTTGCCCTTTATGTTCTCCATACCCTCTAGAGGATACCAGTACGCCTTCTATGGTTTCGTTTTTAAAGTTAAGCAGGTATACGTTCCACTCGGCTTGATTAAGCTCGTTTAACTCCTTTACAATCGCAATGGCAATGTCTTCAACTTTTGGCGGCACAATATCTTTCTTCATAGCAAGTTGGTCCGTTGTTCAATATTTCAATAAACGATGTTCTTGTTAAAGTATTTCAAGGGCAGCATCTACCATGGTGTAGAAATCACTGGGGTGTTCGTTGGGGTTTTTCTCAGCCCGTTTGCGGCCTGCACGTACAATTACGGAATTTTTCTCGGGAATTACAATGATGTATTGCCCGTTGATGCCGCGGGCATAAAAAATGTCCATGCCTTTGTAAGTATCTAACCACCACGAATATCCGTATCGGGCATTGTCTTTGTTGTTTTTCACATCAAAGAGGTCTGCAGGTTGAATGGAAGTTGTTACATAAGCTTCCGAAATAATTTGTTGTCCATTCCACTTGCCCCCTTGCAGGTACAGCTGTCCGATACGAGCATAATCGCGCGATGTGGCATAAAGGCAGCAAAAGGCTTTTTCCATGCCGCCCTCACTGTCGAGGTTCCACAAGGCATCGCTTTCAGCACCAAGGGGTTGCCACAGCTTTTCGCTGGCATAATCGCTCAGCTTTTTTCCTGTTGCTTTTTCCAGCACAAACCCTAAGATTTGCGTGTTGCCACTCAGATAAATAAACTCCATTCCCGGCTCACCAATTACTTCAAGGTCGTCAATTAATCCTTGCAAGTCGCTACCATAATACCCTTTGGCATTGTCGGAAAAAGGGTTGGCACCACTTTCGGTCCAGTTGAGTCCCGAGCTCATGGTAACCAGGTGCTTTAGGGTAATGTTGGCTTTCTTCCCTTCGCTGAATGAGGGCAGGAAATCTCCTACCTTTTGATCGAGCGAGCTAATTTTTCCCTCTTCAATGGCAATGCCCAGTAAGATGCTGACCACCGTTTTGGCCATTGAAAAAGAGTTGGTGATAGAGCGCTTGTCAAAGTCTTCCCAGTAATTTTCGAACAACAATTCTCCATTTTGGAAAACCAGGAAAGAAACCGTTTGTAGTTGCTCCAATTCTTGCAGGTTGGCCTGACCAATAGCACCAGTGTTGTAATTGCTGTGTTTGGGCCAGGGGCTGGGGGTTCCCATCTTTATAGGGCGGTTGGCAAAAATATCTTGTTCGTCGATTTGCGGCCCTGATACTCCTACCAGATAGGTGTTAACCAGCCCCTTGTACATGTGCGTATTGCCAGTAACAACAATGGCAACATTGGCAATAACAAGGAACCAAAACAGGCCCTTTAATATTTTCTTCACTGCTTTCATAGTGGTTGTTTGTCGGTCAGTTCCATGTCGAATATATTGGCCAGGTTTTCTTTAAGCTTTGTTTTCACCTCATTAATGTTCAAGGCCTGCCCCAATTCCTGCTGCATGGAAGTTACGGCTTTATCATCAATACCGCACGGAACAATATGATTAAAATAGTGCAGGTTGGTGTTTACGTTGAAGGCAAAACCATGCATGGTTACCCACCTGCTGCATTTTACCCCCAGTGCGCAAATTTTTCGTGCTTTTTCCATGTCATGGGTGTCCAGCCATACGCCTGTTAACCCATCAATTCGCCCTGAAGCGATGCCATATTCTTGTAAGGTAAGGATAACGGCCTCTTCTAAATAACGAAGGTAGCGGTGGATGTCGGTAAAAAAATGATCGAGGTCGAAAATGGGGTACCCCACAATTTGCCCCGGGCCATGATAGGTAATGTCTCCACCGCGATTGATCTTGTAATACGTGGCTTCCTTTTCTTTCAGTTGTTGGGCATCAATCAACAAGTTTTTTTCATCGCCACTTTTGCCCAGGGTATATACATGCGGGTGTTCGCAAAAAAGCAAATAGCTTTCGGTAGGAATAGGTGCCGTTGTTTCGGATTTGCGGTTGGCAATTTTCCGATCGATGGTGGCCTTAAACAACCGTTCCTGGTAGTCCCAGGCTTCTTTGTAATCAATAAGGCCAAGGTCTTGAAATAGGACCTGCATGTTATAGTTTTGCCAATTCTGATTTCAGGTAATCAATCACTTTAATCTCAATGGGGTCGGTACCATCGTGCTCAGCCACATAATACGATACCCAATCGCATAAGTGAATCAGGTAAAGGTTGCGCGCTATAGGCGATTCTCCCTTTGAATACATTTCTATGATGGCAGCGTTTTTTTCTTCAAAGATTTCTTTCGAAATGTTGATCCTGGTTTGGGTACGGTTGTAATCATCCACATGGCGCAAAATTACGACCACTTGATTTTCATTGCCATTGGCCCAACCCACCAATTCGTTGTGGTTCATTTCGGGGAATACATGATGCCAGCACAACATTTTCGAGTTTTCATTCAACTGCTGACGGAACCTTACTGCAATCCCTTCGTTGGGTGCCGTAGCATAAATGATCGGCATTTTTCCGGAAAGAGAATGTGCAATTGATTTTGCCTTCATCCTAATGTCTTCCTCATCGGCAGAGAGCAGTTGTACGGTTGCTTCGAGCGGTTGCTCAAAGTTGTTTTGAATAATGCCATAGTGTGCCAACACGTAAAACTGTTGGGTAAGCGAGTACCCCAAAGCAGCCCTGGGGGGGCTTCCTCCTGGAATAACAATGTGGTTCAGGTTTTGCTCTTTAGCGATGGTTAATGCCTCTCCCCCTGAGGTGATACAAACCACTTCCGCATTTTTTGCCAATGCTTCTTTTAAAGCACTTAATGTTTCTTCTGTATTGCCCGAATAAGAGGAAACAATAACAAGGGTATGTTCATTGACGTAACCTGGAATAGAGTATGTTTTGTTAACATTGATGGGCACAGTAGCTTCTTGTGCTACCAGTTGCGAAACAATGCTTCCTCCGATTCCGGAACCACCCAGCCCTGTAATCAAAACATTATGAATGGATCGATCACCTGGTTTTAGGTTGGCGTTTTTCCCAATCTCTATCGCTTCTGCGAGTTGTTTGGAGAAATTTGCAATTAGGGTATTCATGCATTCTAAAATTTGGGCACGAAAATTACAAAAATAAAAGGAATCGTAAGGATAAAGAGGCTTGCGATAACTAGAATTAATATCTTTGACCAAATTTTTTAGCACAATAGAAATGATAGCCGAATTAACAGAGCAAGAAGTTGTTAGAAGAGAATCGTTAGAAAAGATGCGGGCTTTGGGCATTGAACCCTACCCTGCAGCACTGTTTCCAGTAGATGCTTTAAGCCAGGCCACGAAAGCCAATTTTGTGGAAGGAAAGGAAGTGATTATGGCTGGAAGAATCATGAGTCGCCGTATCATGGGGAAAGCATCTTTTGCCGAATTGCAAGATGCTGAAGGACGGATACAAATCTACATCAACCGCGATGAAATATGCCCGGGAGAAGATAAAGGATTGTACAATGAAGTATTCAAAAAGTTGTTAGACATTGGCGACTTTGTTGGAATAAAAGGAACCCTTTTCCTTACACAGGTAGGCGAACAATCGGTATTGGTAAAGGAATTGACGGTATTGAGTAAATCGCTACGACCGTTGCCTATTGTAAAAACCGATGATGAGGGCAATGTGCACGATGCGTTTAGCGATCCTGAGTTGAGGTACCGCCAACGATACGTTGACCTGGTGGTGAATAAAGGCGTAAAAGAAACGTTTGAGAAGCGAACAAGAATTATGAACGCCATGCGTGAGTTCATTAACTCCCATGGGTATTTGGAGGTGGAAACACCTATTCTTCAAGCCATCCCGGGAGGAGCTTCGGCCCGCCCGTTCATTACACACCACAACGCATTGGATGTTCCGTTGTACCTGCGTATTGCCAACGAATTGTATTTGAAACGATTGATTGTTGGTGGATTTGATGGGGTGTATGAGTTTGCGAAAGATTTTAGGAATGAGGGAATGGATAAAACCCACAATCCTGAGTTTACGCAAATGGAAATATATGTGTCGTACAAAGATTATAAGTGGATGATGGAGTTCACTGAAAAGATGCTGGAGCACATTGCTATAGCAGCAAATGGCACTTCTAAGGCCACCTTTGGAGAACATGAGATTGACTTTAAAGCACCTTATGCGCGGGTAACCATGACCGATGCGATTAAAGAACATACGGGCGTTGACATTACCAACATGAGTGAAGATGAGCTGCGGGAAGCATGCAAGCAATTGCAAATAGAAGTAGACGACACCATGGGCAAAGGAAAGTTGATTGATGAAATTTTCGGCGAGAAATGTGAGCACCATTACATCAACCCAACATACATTATTGATTACCCGGTAGAGATGTCGCCATTGTGTAAGCGCCATCGCGAAAACCCTGAATTAACAGAGCGATTTGAGCTGATGGTATGTGGAAAAGAATTGGCCAATGCTTATTCGGAGCTGAATGACCCCATTGACCAGCGGGAACGATTTGAAGAGCAGGTAAAGTTGATGGATAGAGGTGATGATGAAGCCATGTATATCGATTACGATTTTGTAAGGGCATTGGAATATGGCATGCCACCTACTTCGGGAATGGGCATTGGCATTGACCGGCTTACTATGTTTTTAACCAACAATGCTTCTATTCAGGAGGTGTTGTTTTTCCCGCAAATGCGGCCCGAGAAAAAGGAAAAAAAGATTGAACTAACAGACAATGAGAAATTGATTGTAGAGGCGCTGAAGAAAGAAAAGACCATGGACCTCCACGCGCTGAAAGAGCAGGTAGGATTAAGCAATAAGCAGTGGGACAAATCCATGAAAGGATTGGCGAAGCACGGCTTAACCAGGGTGACAAAAACCGATGATGCGCTGGTAGTGGATTTGATCATGGACTAACAAAAGACGGATGAAAATGCATCGTTTATCTATTGTGTTTCTTGCCATTGTTTTATGGTCGTGTGGCAGCACTCTTTCTGAAGATAAGCGCATTGCATTTGAAGCGGCATTGAATGAAAAGTATACGGAACTTGCGGCCATCTACAATAGCGTAATGACTTTTGGCAAAAACCCGGGAGCCGATGCCATGACGTTTTGTGCAGCACCGGGTTACGATGAAAACAACCCCATGCCTATGAATGTGGTGTACTTTAAGGAGTTGGAAAAGTATACCACCAAAGAAACATCGGTATGGGAACGCGACAGGGATGAGTGGAGCTGGATGTCGTCGGTACATGCTACTGACAATAAAGATGGGCACTTTAAGGCACTGCCCGAAAACCTGAATGATATTGAGTTGTGGCATGCCTGTGAGTATGCTACACAACCCTTAGAAGGGTCGTACCTGGCCGAAGACTTTCTAGGAGTGATTTTCACTGAAAATGAAGCCGGGAACACAATGCCGGAGCTGCTGGACGAAGAGTCGTTTGAAACAGGTTACTTCAGTGGCTGGCTGTTTGTAGTGCACCGGGAAACCGCTGAGGTGGTTTGCAATGTGCCTTTGGAGGTTGAAAGTAGTGCTTCTTTATCGTATAAAGATGGTGCAACAGGGCTGGTGGGCATCTTTGCCAACGACGACCCTGAGCGTGTGTTGAACAGCGATTTCAAAGAAAACTTTGCCGCAGCCATCAACAAAGCAGTGGTACACATCGACGTGCATATGTTTAGCACCTACTAAGTAAAGCAGCCCGCGCGCAGCCCATATGGTTTTTAGCTCTCCCATATTTCTTTTTGCTTTTTTACCACTTTTATTGTTGCTCCATCAATTGGCTCCCCAAAAGGTGCGCAATTCCCTTTTGCTGATTGCAAGCTTATTGTTTTATGCCTGGGGAGAAGGCAGGTATGTGGCATTGATGCTGGCCTCTATTGGGGCAAACTATGTTTTTGGCTTGTGGATAGATGGTTGTGGAAGCAACCACAGCAAAAAGAGGTGGGCGGTTGCATTGGCAGTGGTATTCAACCTTGGAGTATTGTTGTTTTTTAAATACTTCAACTTCATTGCCGATACGGTGCAAGGTGTTGTTACTCCTGAAGCCGAAAGAATACACCTTCCCATTGGCATTTCTTTTTATACGTTTCAAGCATTATCGTACATCATTGATGTAGCCTCCGGAAGAACAAAAGTACAGCGAGGGTTGCATCAATTGGCCTTGTATATTGCGTTGTTTCCGCAGCTTATTGCCGGCCCCATTATTCGTTACCACGACGTAGCACGACAAATTGAGCGGAGGTGGGTGAGTGCTTATGGGATGTATTATGGCATTAAGCGATTTGTGATTGGCCTGGCGAAAAAAGTGTTGATTGCCAATACGCTGGGCGAGGTAGCGACAGAGATCTTTGAAATTCCTGCTGAAGGATTGCATGCCGGAGTAGCCTGGCAAGGCATTGTATTTTATACGTTACAGATTTACTTCGATTTTTCGGGCTATTCCGATATGGCCATCGGTCTGGGGAGAATGTTCGGGTTCAGGTTTCTTGAAAACTTTAACTACCCATACATTGCCCGATCCATTAAAGAATTTTGGCGAAGGTGGCACATTTCCCTTTCCAATTGGTTTCGCGATTACCTGTACATTCCGCTGGGGGGTAGCCGCAAAGGGCCTTCTTCTACCTACTTTAACTTACTCATTGTATTTTTCTTGTGCGGCTTATGGCATGGAGCCAGTTGGAGCTTTGTGGTATGGGGCATGTACCACGGGTTGTTCTTAATCATTGAACGATGGATTAAAGTACCTCCATTAAAAATAAAACTGTTGGGGCATGTTTATACTTTGTTGGTGGTGATGATAGGTTGGGTATTTTTCAATGCCAAAGACCTCACACATGCTATAGAGTACCTCAGCGCTATGTTTGGGTTAGGAGAGGGTGATGGTATCGCTTATTATACCTGGCAGTACCTGAACAACGAGGTCTTGCTCGTGTTGTTGATAGGAATATTGGCGGCAACTCCTATTCGAAAGCACCTCGAAGCTCGATTAAAACGAACCACTTCGGTGTGGCAGCCTACGTTGCGTTTACGAGCCATTGGCTGGGTCGAATCAGCAGGCCTGTTGGTACTGCTAATTGCCAGCATGGTTTACCTCGCAACAGATACATATAACCCGTTTATTTATTTCCGGTTTTAGATGAGGAAGGCTTCACATATCAAGTTGTTTAACCTCCTGTTTGTGGTGGTGGTTGCACTGCCTTCATTGTTCTGGCTGTTGGGCAAAGAAACCTTCTTTGAAAATACGGAAAAGCGAAAGCTTGCTGCATTTCCAACCTGGTCGTGGAGCCTTGATTCGATTGAAAAATTCCCAAAGAAATTTGAAGCATATTATGGCGATCATTTTGGTTTGCGCACCGAAATGGTAAAGGTGAATAACTATGCCAAGCGAGAGTGGTTAAAGGTTTCGGGGGTGCGCAAAGTGGTCATTGGCAAGCAGAACTGGCTGTTCTTTGCGGGTGAAAAGGCCATTGAAGATTACAGGGCAGAACACCCTTTTACCCCTGAGGAGTTGCAAGTTATTGAACAAAACCTGCGATACCATCAGGAGCAATTGAGCCAGAAAGGGATTCCTTTTGTGGTTGTTATTGTGCCCAACAAGCACACCATATACCCAGAGTACTTACCCAACTATATTGTAAAAACAAACAACCCCTCCAGGGCCGATCAGGTGGTGAACATTTTGAGTAATACTTCAGTACAATACATCGATTTAAGAGCACCGTTACAACAACATAAAAGCAAAACCCAGCTGTATTATAGAACCGATACCCATTGGAACGATATTGGGGGATACATTGGCTATGTGCAAGTGATGCAGCATTTGATGCGGGTAGGCATTCAACCCCGTGTGGTGATGGCTGAACATTTAACGGTAGAGCAAGCCGATTTGACGGGAGATTTGGTGCGTGCATTGTCGTTGAATGAATTCGACTCAGAGCCGTTTATACGCTGCGAGCCAACACTTGATAAGGAGCGGGTAGAAAACACTTTTAAACACCTCGGGAATACAGGAAATCACAACCTGTTTAAAGTAAATAACGAGGCATTGCCAAAACTATTGATGTTTCATGATTCGTTTGGACAAACCATTCGTAAGTACAGTTCGTATGGGTTTAAAGAAAGTGTGTTTGTATGGAATCACCGTATTAATCATAAATTGATTGAAGAGTACCAACCCGACGTGGTGGTATTGGAGGTGGTAGAGCGTTACTTGCCTGCGCTATTGAAAGACACACCACCGAAGTAAAAGATTATTGTACTTTTGTAATTCATGGAAAAGCCCTCAAAAATAGGAGTGCTCGGAGGAGGAAGTTGGGCCACAGCCATTGTGAAGATGTTGAGCAACAACGTTGACACAGTGAATTGGTGGATGAGAAATGAAGAGGCGGTGGAGCACATCAAAAAGTATCGACACAACCCTAACTACCTGCCATCGGTTGAATTCGATGTGCAAAAGTTAAATGTAAGCACCGACATGGGTGCTATTCTTGATGCTTCCGATATTTTGATCCTTGCCGTCCCTTCGGCATTTTTAGATCAAAGTGTTCAGGCAAACCCTATCATCAAAGAAAAAGGCATGGAAAACAAAGTGTTGTTTTCAGCCATTAAAGGGGTTATTCCAGAGTACAACGCCATTCCTGCACGTTATATGCACAAAGAGTTTGGTACGCCTTACGATTCCATAGGCATTATTTGTGGCCCATGCCATGCCGAAGAGGTAGCGATGGAGAAACTATCGTACCTTACCATTGCTTGCCAAAACGAAGAGAAGGCGGCTACCGTTGCAAAGCTGTTGGAGTGCCGCTACATCAAAACTACCGTTTCGAACGATTTGTTTGGCACTGAGATATCGGCCGTGCTTAAGAACATTTATGCCGTAGCAAGTGGAATTTGCAGCGGACTGAATTATGGCGATAACTTTCAGGCAATTCTCATTACCAATGCCATCCAGGAAATAGAGCGTTTTGTAGATGCCATCAACCCCATTCATCGTGATGTGAAAACATCGGCCTATTTAGGAGATCTTTTGGTGACGGCTTACTCCACGTTTTCGCGCAACCGAACCTTTGGGCAAATGATCGGAAGAGGGTATACGGTAAAAGCAGCGCACATGGAAATGTCGATGGTGGCCGAGGGTTATTATGCGACCAAGAGCATTTACGAAATCAACAAAAAGTTTGAGGTAGACATGCCTATTTGCAATGCGGTGTACAACATCCTTTACGAAAAAATCTCGCCAGTAATAGAGATTCGTATCCTTTGCGACCAACTTAGTTAGGGGGGTTGAAGTGCTTAAACACCACGGCAGCTTTGCTTTTCCCAATTACTTCACTTAATTCAGCTTCTGGAGCAGCTTTAATGCGCTTAACCGATTTAAAAGCGCGCAGTAGTTTTTGCAATGTTTTTTCACCTACCCCTTCAATGGTGGTAAGCTCCGATTGAATGGCATTTTTGCTGCGCTTTTGTCGGTGGTGTGTAATGCCAAACCGGTGCGCTTCATTGCGTAAGTTTTGAATGAGTTTCAACGATTCCGAACGTTTGTCAATGTACAGCGGAATGGAGTCGCCTGGAAGGTATACCTCCTCTAATTTTTTAGCAATGCCAATGATGGCAATTGTACCAATAAGGTCGAGCTGTTTTAAGCTTTTGAGCGCGGCATTTAATTGCCCTTTTCCTCCATCAATCACGATGAGTTGAGGCAAAGGCTCTTCTTCTTCCAGCAGCCTTCTGTACCGTCGAAAAACCACTTCCTCCATCGAAGCGAAATCGTCGGGCCCCTCTACCGTTTTGATGTTAAAATGGCGGTAGTCTTTTTTTGAAGGTTTGGCATTTTTGAAAACCACACATGCTGCAACAGCGTTGGTGCCCTGGAAATTAGAGTTGTCGAAACACTCAATATGGTGTGGTGTTTCTTTTAATCGAAGGTCTTTTTTTAGCGTTTCCAATACACGGTTGGCATGCCTGTCGGGATTGACCAGTTTTTCTTGTTGGTGTTTTTCCAGCATGTAGTACCTGGCGTTGCGTTGCGAGAGGCCCAGCAGTTTTTTCTTATCGCCCCGCTGAGGAACATGGAATGTTGCTCCTTCGAGCTGCATACTCATTTCAAAAGGCACATAAACAGTGGTGGAAAGGCTTTTAAACCGCTGGCGCAATTCGGCAATGGCGTACTCCATTAATGTTTCATCGCTTTCATCCAGCTTCTTTTTTAGTTCAATGGTATGCCCTTGAACAATGGCACCGTTTACAATGCGCATATAATTTACATACCCGGCTTTAATGTCGGAAGCAATGGAAAATACATCTACATTGTGTATGCTTGGGTTAACAATGGTAGAGCGGGCCTGGTATTTTTCAAGCAAATCGATTTTTTCTTTAATGACTTGTGCTTGTTCAAATTCAAAGTTGGCCGAAAACTGTTGCATCAATTGCTTGAGTTCTTTTCCTACCGAAGCGATGTTACCCTTGATAATTTGCCTTATTTCCTGGATGTTGGTTTGGTAATCCTCTTCTGTTTGTAAGCCTTCACACGGGCCTTTGCAGTTGCCCAAATGGTACTCCAGGCATACCTTAAACTTGCCTTTGTTAATGTTGTCTTCCGACAAATTATAATTACATGTTCTTAACGAATACAACTGCTTTACCAAATCGAGCAGGGTATTCATGGCTTTTACAGAAGTGTATGGGCCAAAGTATTCCGACCCGTCATGTACTACATTCCGTGTGGAAAAAACACGGGGAAATCGCTCTTTCTTGATACAAATCCATGGAAAGGTTTTGTCGTCTTTCAGCTGAATGTTGTACCTGGGTTGATATTTTTTTATCAAGCTGTTTTCTAGCAACAAAGCATCATGCTCCGTATCTACAATCATGGTTTTGATGTCGGCAATTTTTTTCACCAACACATACGTTTTTCCATTGGTGTGTTGCTTGGTAAAGTAAGAGCTGACCCTTTTCTTTAGGTTTTTAGCTTTTCCTACATAAATGATATCGCCATTGCCATCAAAGTATTGATATATGCCTGGCTTATTGGGAAGTGATTTGATGATATTTTGTAAGCTTTCGGGGGTTGCCATTGTAACAAAGATAGTGCTTCCGACAAAAGAAAAGGAGTTGGTAAAAGGCCAAATGTGTTATTCAGGTTTGGCGAGGTTTAATATCTTTAATTCGTGCAAAGCTTCTCTGTTTCACTGCTCATGTTGGTGTTGAGCTTATTCAATTCCATGTTGTTTTCGCAATCGCTTTCTTGCAATGGCGATGTAAAACTGTGCTCGAAAAGATACAACGAAGTGGTATATGCCACTACCCATAATGCTTATAACTACAGGCAGGGGCCACTTAATTTCAAATACCCCAACCAGGGTTTTCCCATGGCGCAACAATTGGAGGAAGGCGTTAGAGGGCTTATGATTGATTTGCATGAGCGACGAGGAAAAGTGGTGGTATACCATAGCTATGCTTTTTTGGGTTATCAGCCATTTGAAGAAATTGCTACAGCCATTCAATTGTTTTTGAAGCAGCATCCCCATGAAGTAGTAACCCTTATTTTGGAGTCGTACGTTGATCATGCGCTGGTAGAGGAAGTTTTTACAGCTACTGGTTTAGCGGCATATACCTTTGCTAAGGAACCAGGTGAAGCGTGGCCTACTTTGGCTACAATGGTGCAAAACAACCAGCGGCTGGTGGTGTTTACCGACAATAAAAGCACCCCGCGCGCGCCATGGCACCACTACGTATGGGATCATTGTGTAGAAACCCACTTTACAGCACACGATACTTCGGCTTTTCGCTGCACGCCCAATAGAGGGCAAATTCACAACGACTTATTCATCTTAAACCACTTCATTACCACTAAAACACTGGGAGTGGGCAACTACAAACAAGCTAAAGTGGTGAATGCCTTGCCGTATATGCTTTCTCGCGCAAGAAAGTGTGCTGATGCCATGGAAAAGGTTCCTAATTTTTTGACGGTTGATTTTTATGAAGTGGGCGATTTAATGGAGGTGGTGAATGCCTTGAACCAATAAAAATGAAAATAATGCGAACAATCAGGAGGTTGGTGTGTTAAGTTTATATTGTGCTGATTAAATTTGTAGCGTTATGGGGAAATATTCTATCAAAGATTTAGAACGACTATCGGGCGTAAAAGCACACACCATTCGAATATGGGAAAAGCGTTACGGCATCGTTACCCCTCAACGTACCGACACCAATATCCGCTATTATTCGGATAAAGACCTGAAACTGGTGCTTAACATTGCCATTCTCAATACGCATGGATTAAAGATTTCGAAGATTGCCGGACTTGCGGAAGAAGAAATCAACATCAAGGTGGCTGAGATTTCCAGCCAATCGATGGTGGAAGACATTGAAATTGATCGGTTGGTGGTGTCAATGATCGAGGTGGATGAGGGGAAATTCGAGAAAATTCTTTCCGATTGCATCATTCGGGTGGGCTTTGAAGACACCATCTTGAACATTGTTTATCCGTTTCTGGAAAAAATTGGAGTGATGTGGCAAACCGGAAGTATTAACCCTGCCCAGGAACACTTCATTTCCAACCTTGTGCGCCAAAAATTGATTGTTGCCATTGATGGAGTTACAGGAATGGCCAATGCTTCATCGAAAGAAATAGTATTGTTTTTGCCCGAAGGAGAAATGCATGAACTGGGTTTGCTTTTCGATGCCTATTTGGTGAAAAAGTATGGACATCAGCTTACTTACCTGGGGCAGTCTGTTCCTCTTAATGACTTGCTGTCGGTATGTAAAATCAAGCAAGCCGATTGTTTGATAACATCGTTCATTTCTCCTCGCTCCGAATCAGATATGAAAAAATACCTGGAGCACCTTTCTCAACAACTGCCCGAGCAACATATTTATGTGATGGGCCAGCAGGCACAACAATATTCAATGTCAACCCCTAAGAACATTACGTTGTTGCAAACAGCCATCCAACTCAAAGAAGTGTTGCACTAATACTTTTGTTTAATATTTTTTAATAAAAACTAAACAAAGTATTTTCCTGATTAACAGGCTTTTGCGCATTAAATGGGCGATTACCGACTAATTCCCATTTTGTTTTTGTTTAATCATTTTATATGTTTGTTAAACAAAACAACTTCTTATGACAAGCATTGAATTTAATTATCGACTACTGAATACCTATCCAACATTAAAAGGTTTTGCATGGAATTTTACCGGAAATCAGACCGATGCGGAAGATTTAATGCAAGAAACTGTTTTAAAAGCCTTAACTTATAGAGAGAAATTTACCGAACAAACCAATTTTTCGGCATGGTTGTATACCATTATGAAGAACACCTTCATTAACAACTACCGAAGAAGCAGTAAGTTCAACCAATTGATTAAAAAGGTAGGCGCTACAGGCACATTAAATGCTTTGCCGGGAAACAAGGTCGAGACCCCTTATTCCAATTATCAAACAAATGAGATTAAACGCAAGATTGATGCCCTTGCAACGCATCTTCGCACGCCATTTCAACTGCATTTGGATGGGTTTAAGTACGAAGAAATTAGCGAGCAGCTTCAAATCCCTATTGGCACGGTGAAAAGTAGAATTTATGCTGCCCGCAAAGCATTGATGGCACAATTGAACGATTACGTGAGCTAATCATGAACAAAAAGGTCGTTATCATAGGCGCTGGCTTTGCTGGTATTTCTGCCGCTACTAAATTGGCCAGCGAGGGCTATGAAGTAACGGTATTGGAAAAGAACGACCATGCAGGTGGTAGGGCGCGAAAGTTTGCTGCCGATGGATTTACATTCGACATGGGCCCCAGTTGGTATTGGATGCCAGATGTGTTTGAAAAGTACTTTCAACAATTTAATGCTTCGGCCAGCGACTTTTACGATTTGGTGCGCCTCGATCCTTCGTACCGTATCTTTTTTGGAGCAGGAGACACCCTTGACCTTCCCGCTAACCTTGAGGCCATGTATCAATTGTTCGAATCGTTAGAGCCGGGCAGCAGCGTACAGCTAAAGAAATTCCTGAAGGAAGCTAAATACAAATACGATGTAGGCATCAACGATTTGGTATACAAGCCTGGGAAATCTATTTTCGAGTTTGCTGATATGCGCATTGCAAAAGGCGCATTGAAACTGCATATTTTTCAATCGTTTTCGAGCTACGTTAGAAAATACTTTAAGCATCCCAAAATTATTCAACTGCTTGAGTTTCCGGTATTGTTTTTAGGAGCCATGCCACAAGAAACCCCAGCATTGTATAGCCTTATGAATTATGCCGACATTAATCTGGGTACCTGGTACCCCATGGGAGGCATGCATAAGGTGGTAGAAGGAATGGTGGCATTGGCCACATCGAAAGGAGTACAGTTTCAATACAATACTACCGTTGAACAAATTACCGTTGTGGGCAATAAATGCAGTGGTGTTATTACCAATACTGGTTACTTGCAAGCCGATGCAGTGATTGGAGGAGCTGATTACCATCATGTAGAACAACAGTTATTGCCCGAGGGTTTTAGAACATATAGCGAAGCCTACTGGAACAAAAGGGTAATGGCTCCTTCGTCGTTGATTTTTTACCTGGGCGTTAGCACACCATTAAAAGGATTGCAACATCACAATTTGTTTTTCGACCGGCCATTTGATGCCCATGCGCAGGAAATCTACAAGAACCCTCAATGGCCTACCAACCCTTTGTTTTATGTGTCCTGTCCTTCAAAAACAGATGATACTGTAGCCCCGAAAGGAGCCGAAAATTTGTTTGTACTCATCCCGGTGGCTCCTGGTTTGGAAGACAACGACGCTACTCGAGAGCGGTATTACAACCTTGTGATGGAGCGGCTGGAACAGCTGACTTCGCAATCCATTCGCGAGCATGTGGTGTTTAAGCGAAGTTACGCCCATGCCGATTTTATTCAAGATTACAATGCTTTTAAAGGCAATGCCTACGGTCTTGCCAATACCCTAAAACAAACGGCTATTCTTAAGCCATCAATACGCAGTAAAAAAATCAAAAACCTATACTACACGGGGCAGCTTACAGTACCAGGCCCTGGTGTTCCACCATCAATTATTTCCGGTCAGGTGGTGGCCAATGAAATTACCAATAGCATAAAATAATCCATATGAAAGAACGGTTCGATAAGGTATCTCATAAGTGCAGCAGACTTACTACTAATGCGTATAGCACATCGTTTTCGCTGGGCATTAAGTTGCTTTCCAAACGTTTTCATCACCCCATTTATGCCGTTTACGGGTTTGTGCGTTTTGCCGATGAAATTGTAGACTCATTTCACGATTACAACAAGGCGGAGTTGTTGGCTATGTTTAAACAAGACACTTACCGTGCTATTGAGCAGCGTATTAGTCTAAACCCGATCCTCAACAGCTTTCAGCAAACTGTGCACAAATATGGTATAGGCGATGAATTGATTGATTGCTTTTTAAACAGCATGGAAATGGACCTGCATGAAAACAGCTATAACCAGGAAAACTATGAGCAGTATATCATGGGTTCGGCAGAAGTGGTGGGGCTGATGTGCTTAAAAGTTTTTTGTGAAGGGGATACCGGCCTGTACGACCAACTTCGCTATTATGCCATGCGATTGGGTGCTGCTTTTCAAAAGATCAATTTCTTGCGCGACTTGCAAGCAGATTATTTGGAGTTAGGCCGAAGCTATTTTCCTGGAGTAGACATGAGTCAATTTGACGAATCAACGAAAAAGGCGATTGAGTTAGACATTGAAAAAGATTTTAAAGATGGCCACAAAGGCATTACCTTGTTGCCTAAAAGTGCCCGGTTTGGGGTGTATATGGCCTATGTGTATTATTATTCACTGTTCAAAAAAATTAAGAACACCCCTTCTGCAAAAATAATGAATGAGCGCATACGCATTCCCAACAATAAAAAGTATGCATTGATGGTAAGTTCGTATGTAAAGCATAGTTTTAACTTGTTATAATTAAGGCATGGCAGAATTTGTAGTATTGGTCGACAACAACGATAACGAAGTGGGCACCATGGAAAAAATGGAAGCCCATGAAAAAGGCTTGTTGCATAGGGCTTTCTCTGTTTTTGTATTCAACTCCAACAATGAGCTGATGCTGCATAAACGTGCCAGTACCAAGTACCACTCAGGAGGATTGTGGACCAATACATGCTGTAGCCACCCACGCCCTGGAGAGCAGTTAGAAGATGCGGCTCACCGGCGGCTGCAAGAGGAAATGGGTTTTGATTGTGCATTGGAAAAGGCGTTTAGCTTTGTGTATAAAAAAGCGCTCGACAAAGGGCTTACGGAACACGAACTGGACCATGTATTTATAGGGCGTTACGACGATGCGCCTTTGTTGAACAAAGAAGAAGTGGAAGCGTGGAAATACATGAGCTTGCCAGCCATAAAGGCCGACATTGCTGTAGCGCCTGAAAACTATACCGAATGGTTTAAAATTTGTTTGTCGGAAGTAGAGCAGCAAACGCAATTGCATCAGCAATCATGATGTTAGCCCTTAACATAGTAATTTTTGTGGCCACATTTTTCTTCATGGAATTCATGGCCTGGTTTACCCATAAGTATGTGATGCATGGCTTTTTGTGGGTGCTGCACAAAGACCACCATGTGCGCGAGGAAGGCTTTTTTGAAAAGAACGATGCCTTCTTTCTCATCTTTGCCGTCCCCAGTTTTTTATGCATTCTTTTCGGGGCATTAAACGGCTTTGATTTTAGGGTTTGGATTGGCTTTGGCATAATGGCGTATGGTGTTGCTTACTTTTTGGTGCACGATGTATTCATTCATCAACGCTTTAAGGTGTTGCGCAGAAGCAACAACACTTATTTTCAAGCCATTCGAAAAGCCCACAAGGTGCATCACAAGTACCTTACCAAGGAACATGGCGAATGCTTTGGGATGCTTATCGTACCAATAAAATATTACTTGCAAGCAAGAAAGGCAAAACGCCTTAAGCATCAACCTTCTAACGCGTAGATGTATACCTACTTGTTGTTAAATATCTTTACCCTTTCTATTCCGTTGCTGCGCAGTTTTGAGCGTCGGGTAGCTTTCTACAAAGATTGGAAGTTTCTTTTTCCAGCCATTGCCATAACAGGTGCTTTTTTCATTGTGTGGGATGTGGTGTTTACCCAATGGGGAGTTTGGGGGTTTACGCCCCGGTATTTGCTGGGGGTAGACCTGCTTAACCTGCCGCTAGAAGAGTGGTTGTTTTTCATTACCATTCCTTATGCTTGCGTGTTTACCTATGTGGCACTGGGTTATTTCATAAAAAAAGATTACCTGGCCTCTTCGGCCAAAGCGATTACCCTGATACTGGCTGGAGTTTTATTGGTGCTGGCATTGTTGCATACCGATAAACTTTATACCGTTACTACATTCTCTTTAATGGCCGCATTGCTGTTGTTGCATGCGTTGGTGTTAAAATCAACGTATATGGGGCGGTTTTATCTGGCCTACGCTGTTATACTCATTCCTTTCTTTGTGGTGAATGGCATCCTTACCGGTTCTTTCATTGAAGAGCAAGTGGTGTGGTACAACGATGCCGAAAACCTGGGCTTACGCATGGGCACCATTCCGGTAGAAGATGCGATGTATGGGATGTTGCTTATTTTGATGAACATTACCCTATTCGAAGGGCTGAAGCAAAGGGCTAATCGATAAGAGCAATTGATTTGGTGTTGTTGGCTGAGCCAGGCGTTGGACCATTAAAAAGCATCCACTCACCCGCTCCATCAAAGCGACGTCCAAAACTTACATTGTTGGAGGTTACAGCGCGAAAACTTAATGCATCTACACGCATCACAGTTTTTCCTTTTCTGTAAAACAATCCAATGTTTTCACCATCAGAACTGAGCTTAAAATTGGTATGTATCTGTTGATTGATGGTGTTTTTAGCATCGCACCAAATGAGTGCATAGCCTTTTGCGGGAATGGTGATAACGGGCAATTCAAACTTTTCGGGGTTACCGAATACATGATCGCTAACGAACCACTGCCCTGATTCCATGATGAATGATTGCTCAGTAGGATTATATAGTTCTATCCAATCGGCGGTTCCTCCAAACTCATTGACCTGTTCTGAGCCTTTGATCATGATTTCATTGATCAGCAGCCTGGGAGCTTCTGGGGTACTGTTCAGTTGTACGATGGTATCGCTTGCACAAGAGGCAAGCATCATTGCAAATGAGATGGCTAAAAACTTCATGGTACAATATTAGGGTGAGGAGGTGACCAAAAGTTTAGTACAAGCTTAAGGCTTTATTAATAATTGAGGAGCAGGGTTAATGAGTGATTAACAGAAAAGCCTTTCACAACATTTAACCGTAATCATTTCTTAATAAGGGGGTCATACACACCTTGATGTACTGCCATAGTTTTGTCAAAAATCAATATGCAACAGCCATCGAAGGACTACCATAAAGCACTTAAAAACCGAAAATGAAAAATGCATAAAAGATTGAGGGAGCGCTCTACGCAATTTTACGGATTCTTCGATGAAAATTCGATTATTACCCACGAACCATTAAAAAAAATCGACAAATAATTTAAAAAAGACTTGCGTGGTAATTTTAATTCTCTACCTTTGCGGCCGTTTTATACGAAAAAAACAAGTAAGAATGACTGAACAAACACTTGAACAACTACCAGGGGCAATCAAGAATGAATTGATTGAACTTATGTTTCAGGGTGCCGATGAAAAAGCTCAAGTAAAAAGGGCCAAATTCAAGCAGGCAAAACTGATGGTCAAGTTGAGGCGAAAGTATCCCATTTTCGGTGCTTATAAGCTGGGGATGAACTGATTAAATTTGTTTTTTTAATAAACGTTCTTTTAATTTACTGGCTAACCAATAATCTCTACTAGTTAAACTAACCGGTCATACATCATTGATTTTTAACAAAAGTTATCACAATGAAAAGGTTTATACTAGGAGTTTTGGTTTTTCTATGCTTTGATGTTTATGGTGCTTATCGCTCTTTCGACGTATTGGAAGGAGACACGGTAAACATTGTTGATCTCAACGGCTTCAAGCAGGGGTATTGGGTATACTATGCCCAAAACACCGAACATCTTCCTGTTAGGTATAGGACAAAAATTGCTGAAGGGCATTTCGAAAACAGCCTCAAGTATGGGGTTTGGAAAACGTATTACGCACAAGGCGGCTTAAAAAGCGAAGTGCGGTATTCGAAAGACATGCCTTGGGGCAATTACAAGTACTATTATGCAAACGGTGTAATAGAAGAGTTGGGAATTTGGCGACGCAACAAACACATAGGTGCCTTCAGGCGGTTTTATACCAATGGAATTGTTTGGCAGGAGTTTATGTTTGATGAGGCGGGCGACCGTACAGGCATGCAGCGATACTATTATAAAAATGGAGAGTTGCGTGTAGAAATGGAAGTGTTGCGCGGAGTGCCTAACGGAGTGATGCGGAAGTACACTTCTGAGGGAGACATCGAAGAGGAACGAGTTTATGTTCAAGGTGAACTAAAGAAAGGTTCACTCAAAATATATCAACGCTTTTGATTGGAGTTGTAAGACGTGAGGGCAAATAGACGTCTTACAATAAAGGTCAATGTTTTTATGGGTTTAACGTGAGAGGCGGTTTCGATTCCGGAGCCGCCTTTTATTTTGCCTTAAAGTTTGGAGGCTACAACGCAACTGCGCTTGAAGCGAGTAACGTTACCATTCAGGTCAAAAATCTCGAAGAAGATCACATAAATACCAATGCGAGCCTTTTCGCGTTGCTCGTTGGTACCGTCCCAGGAGAAGGTGCCTTCGGTCGATAACAATTCATTTTCCACCAACAGCTTCACCAGTCGGCCATGCGAATCGTAAATGGTGAGGTTGCCCACATAACCAGGGCCATCGAGCTGGTATTGAATGTTTACCACATCTTGAAAGCCATCATTGTCGGGCGAAAATACTTCGGGATCTACACTTACCGCATCATCGGGAATGGCAGTAGGGTAGTATTGCGAGTTTTCGTAACCGGGGGTGGCAAAACCAACGCTCTCTGCTGCCGAGTGCCAATTGGTTGCTTCATTCGATGGGCGGTCAAAGTCGATGCGTTCCAACGATACCCCATCGTTATCGTTCAATAAACCAAAATGCATGTCTTCGTCGTAAGAAAATTGATCAGATACCAGGTTTTCATTGGTGATGAGGTAAACGGTGCTGGAGTCGTTATTGTATCCGGGCAACGAGGCCATTGCTACCATGGCCGAAGGCACCGCACCGGGGTATTGGGCAATGGTTCCTGTAGGGTCGGTGGTAAGAAGGGCATAATCGCCAGGATACATCACCAGGTTTTCAGTAACAAAGCGAATGTTGTCAATGGTATCGTTGTCGAAATTGGCCAATCGCCAATCGTTGATGTCCAACACTTTTTCGGAGTTGTTGTACACTTCCACAAAGTCAGCTCCACCAGTAACCGGATTAAACAACACTTCGTTGATGATTAAGTCGCCCGGCTTGCCCTGAAATGGCAATACAAAGTCGGCGTTGTTGTTGCCTATAGCATTGCCCGAACAGTCGGTAAGCCCCGTTACGGTAAGGGTGTATACAATGCCGGTATCGATAGGGGCTGCAAAAGTAATGACCACACTGGTATAGTTGGGGGCTACATTGGCCACATTCAGTATCGGAATGCCTCCCGATACGGAGTAGTTGGCCGTAAGCACGCTATTGGAATCGAGCGGCTCATCAAAATAAGCTTCTATTTTTACCAGTAAAGTTACCAGTACTCGTTCCAATTGAGGGCCCTGGGTATCGGGTGTTGGATCGTATACAGCATTCAATGCACCTGGAGTTCCGCCATCAGGATCGGTGGATGCGCGCCAGTTGGAGGCACTGGTACAAGGGTGGTTGGGGTTGATCAACTCCAACGACCAGCCGCCTTCTTCTTTGTCGGGGTCACCGTACCAGGTATCGCTATAAATAAGGGCATCTACCACATTGTTGTTGGCATTTTCGAACACCAGGTCTTCCCCGCTATTGGTAAGGGTGGGCCAGCTGGTAAGTCCGATTACATCGCCAAAAGGAGAAAAGCTGGCCGTATCGTCGTCAGCGCATAAGATCACATAACCATTGGGCTGAATTAACCCACTGGCAATGGTGGCTCCTTCAAAGGTGCAGTTAGAGAGGTCGAGCAGCTTATTGGTTTTGTTGAACAACTCAATGTATTCGAATTCCGGTAGTCCTACTGCCGGGGTAGGGTCGGCAAAAATTTCGTTGATGATGACTTCGCCTACTGCAGGGCCAATGCCAATGATAAAGGTGCCATTGTTGGCACCAATAGCATTGCCCGAGCAGTCGTTAACGCCTGTTACGGTGGCAGTATATAAAATAGCGGTATCAATAGCGGGACTTAGATCGAGCAATACCGAAGTAAAATCGGTAGAGTTAACAGTGACTCCGGTAACGGCAATGCCCAGGTTAACAGCGTAGGTGCCGTTGGCCAGGCTGGTGCTGTCCATAGGTTCGTTAAAGTGAAGCACAATTTGGGTGTTGCTCACCACGGTGATGTTGCTTACTTCCGGTGCTTGTGTGTCGGGGGTGGTGTTGTATACCGAGTTTTGTGCTGCCGGTGTTCCTCCGCTTGCATCGTTAGACGCTATCCAGTTGTTCGCACCACTACAAGGGGTGGTGGGGTTTACCAGTTCCAGGGTCCAACCACCATCGTCTTTTGCAGCATCCTGGTACCACGAACTGTTGTAACTCACCACATCGATGAGGGTACCGTTATTGTCGAGCAGGGTAAGGCTGTCGGCACTGTTGGTGAGCGAGGTCCAACTGGTAATGCCAATTACGTCGCCATAGCCACTATACAGCCCTACATCGGTGCTTGAGCATAAAATCACAAATTCTCCGGGAAGTAAAATGTGGTTGGGTAATGTTTTGCTGGTGGTGCTGTTCACAAATTGCCAGTTGGCCAAATCAAAGATGTTGGCAGAGGTGTTGTACAATTCTACAAACTCTGCATCGGGCAGCCCTACTTGCGGTGTGGGGTCGGCCAGGAGCTCGTTAAATACCACCTCTTTATATCCGGCAGTGGCTGGCACAAAGTATACAAAGTCGTCGTTTTCCGAAACAATGGCATTGCCTACCAGGTCTTCCACATTGGTAACGGTAAGGGTATTGGTAAGCCCATTGGTGAAGGTGGTACCAAAGGTGAGGGTCACCATCGAATTATCGATTCCATTACGTACGGCAGTGGTGGGATTGTTGAGCCCGTTATTGGCATTGTAATTCGTTGTTGTTTCGGCAGTGGTTTGGTCCACATCTTCATTAAAATGAACCTCTACAGTATTGTTGGCGGTTACCACCAACGAATCGATGATAGGGGCATCGGTATCTACAATAGAAGTGGCGGTTACGTTGAAGTCGTCGAAATAAAACCCGGTACTGTTGGCGGTAGAGTATTTGCAATACACGCCAAAAAAGGTGCCTCCACTATGGGTAGCGTCGGTTACACCGCCTTCGTTTACAAAGTTAGTGCCGCCAGTATCGTCGGTTTCAATGGTCCAGTTGGCAGCGCCATCGCGGGTTACTCTAACACGAACAATGGGAGTAGTGCCAAAGGTGTTGGCAGTGCCGGTGTGTATTACCGTGGCTGTGTTGCCATCTTGCCGGTACAGTTTAATGCGGTCGGTGGCCCCATTTTCACCAATGCGAATGAAGTAGCCATTAAAGCTGCCGCGAATATTGGCTTGATCCGAAAGCAACATTACCCGAACATTATTGCTGTTAGAGGGGTCGAATTGCAGGTCGATCCAAAATTCCCAAACAATGGGGTCGCTAAAAGAAATGGTGCCCAGTGCTGTAGCAAGATAGGCGGTATCGCTTACTGCAGGGCCGTTGAGGTGGAGCTGATTGGCCAACACTTCAAATTTGGCATCGTCGCCAGCCCAGTTAGGGCTGTTCGTAAAGTCTCCATCCGTGAAATCGTCGGAGAACTGTGCCGGGGAAATCAGGGGTAAAAAAGCAAAAACGAGTAAGGCAAACGAAAATTTCTTCCACATAATTACAGCGCGTTAGTGCCGTAGGCTAACTGTAAATATAGTACTTTTGCATCATTATAGTGTTAACTAAAATTGAAGAAAATGAAAGTCGCAGTAGTAGGTGCTACCGGAATGGTAGGACATGTTATGCTAAAAGTTTTGGAGGAAAGAAATTTTCCGGTAGATGAATTGATTCCCGTTGCCTCAGCACGATCAGTGGGGAAACAGATGACTTTCAAAGGGAAACAGTATACGGTAGTGGGCATGGATACAGCCGTGTCGATGCAACCCGATTTGGCGTTGTTTTCAGCGGGAGGAGGCACTTCGTTAGAGTGGGCTCCGAAGTTTGCAGCGGTAGGCACTACCGTGGTCGATAATTCTTCTGCCTGGCGCATGAGCCCCGACCATAAGCTGGTTGTTCCCGAAATCAATGGTGATTTGTTAACCGAAGACGATAAAATTATTGCCAACCCCAATTGTTCTACCATTCAATTGGTGCTGGCACTGGCTCCGTTGCATCAAAAGTATACGGTGAAGCGTGTGGTGGTAGCTACCTACCAAAGCATTAGCGGTACCGGAGTAAAAGCGGTGGAGCAAATGCACAACGAGCGCAATGGCACTACAGGCGAGATGGCTTACCCATATCCCATCGATCAAAACTGCCTGCCGCACTGCGATGTGTTTACCGACAACGGATATACGAAGGAGGAGATGAAGCTGACCAACGAAACGAAGAAGATTTTAAGCGACGATACGGTAAATGTAACAGCCACAGCTGTTCGGGTGCCGGTAGTTGGTGGCCATTCGGAGGCAGTAAACATCGAGTTTGAGCAAGATTTCGACGAGCACGAAATGCGCAAGCTATTGTCGGAAACCCCCGGCATTACGGTACAAGACAATACGGATGTAAATACTTACCCCATGCCTTTGTATGCCAAAGACAAAGACGATGTTTTTGTAGGGCGAATTCGCAGAGATTTATCGCAACCCAATACGGTAAACATGTGGGTAGTTTCCGATAACCTACGCAAAGGAGCAGCCACCAACGCGGTTCAAATTGCAGAGAAGCTGGTAAATAAAGGCATCCTTTCGGCAACGGCTACCGTTTAACTAGTCGCCATATTCGTCCCAGGGGCTTTCTATGATCGGAATATTATTGCGGGTCCATGCCATGATGCCTTGTTCTTCCCATTCGGAAAAACGATTGCCGTTGATCTCCAATACAAATAAGGAGGTCATGCGCTTGAACCCTTCGGGCACTGTTTTCAGCCGGTTGTTGGCAATCAATAGCGACTCCAAACGGGTTAATGCACCAATGGTATCGGGCAGGGCTTTGATGTTATTGTCAGACAAATGCAAATACTCCAATGCTACTAAGTTGCCAATGGAAGCAGGTAATTTTTTCAACTTACAATGCGCAAAGTCGAGGTAGGTAAGCTGCTTCAATTTTCCAACTTGCGGGGGTATTTTCTTCACCTGGTTCCACTCTAAATCCAGTTTTTGTAATTGTGTCAACTTCCCAATGCTGGCAGGCAATGTGGTAATGTTGTTAGAATCGAGCTCGAGGGTGACTAATCCCATCATATTGCCAATGGTATTGGGCAGTTGGGTGAGTTGGTTTTTTTCAACGTCCAATTCGTTTAACATCACCAGGTCGCCAATTTCCTGGGGCAATTCGGTGAGCTTGTTGCGGTAAACATGCAAGCGGGTGAGGTTGCGAAGCTTTCCAATGCCTGCGGGTAAAGTGGTGAGCTTGTTGTGCCACAAATCCAATGCGCGCAATTCCACCAGGTGGCCAATGCTTTCGGGCAACGAAGGCAAAAAGTTGTTGTTCAAATAAAGGAAATTCAAGCTGTCGCACTGGCCTATTTCCTCAGGCAGTGAAGTGAGCTGGTTGGCACGTACTTCTAGTTCTATCAGTTGTTTTAGCTGCCCAATTTCAGGAGGCAAGGTGGTAAGCCTATTGTCGTCTAAGTCGAGTCGCTGTAGCTTTTTGAGTTGCCCAATTTCTGCCGGCAGTTTGGTAATTCGGTTTTGGTCGAGGTCGAGTTCTACCAGGTTCACCAGCTTTCCCAGCTCTGGAGGCATCTCTGTAAACCGGTTTTGGTCGAGATCGAGTCGCTCTAATGTGGTGAGGGTCCATATGGCATCGGGTAGGCTTTCGAGGTTGTTGCCCTCCAGTTCCAATATTTTTAAGTTGGTAAATGCACCAATGTCGCCCGATAAGGTGTTGAGCCAATCTTCTTCAAGGTGTAAATGGTAAACACGTTCTGGGTTGATAAGGGCTTGCTCCAGCGATTTGTATTTTTTGTATTGAGCGTTAGAGCTCAGCGCAAAGCAGCTCAATAAGAGCATAAGGGTGGTGGTGAATTTCATAAGATAGCATGTTGTGTGTAGTCCAAACAATGCAAAAATCGTTCCGCGTATTGTGCTACTTCTGTTAAAAGATGTTAATCGCCAGTTGATTAAGGCACCATGGTGCGGTTGCAATAGGTGGCCTTTTCAAAGTCGCTTACATTCATAGAGATTACCGAAACTGCCGGAAATAAGTGCTTCAATTGCGTAACAATACGAGTGCTGAGGTCTTTTTTCTGCTCGGTATTGCGCCCCTGCATGATGTGGCCAAACACGTGAATGAAGTCGCTGCTGGTGCCGCCTACGGTATACATCGTGTAAGGGTTGATGCGCACCTTGATATCGCCCGAACGAAATAGGCCGGTAGCATTGGCAGTGTCGTATACTTCTTGAATAATGGTGGCCGCAGGAACGGTTTGCAATACGTTTTCAGAGCAGTCGATGACAAAATGGGGCATGGTTATTCGATTAAGGAATCCACTTAATGTCTTTGAAGTTGGGCTTGCGCTTTTCCAAAAAGGCATTGCGTCCTTCTTTGGCTTCGTCGGTCATGTACGCCAGTCGGGTGGCTTCACCGGCAAACACTTGTTGCCCCACCATACCATCGTCGGTAAGGTTAAAAGCAAACTTCAGCATTTTGATGGAGGTGGGCGATTTTTCTAAAATTTCCTGTGCCCATTCGTAGGCGGTGTCTTCCAGCTCTTCATGAGGAATAACGGCATTTACCATGCCCATTTCATAGGCATCTTGTGCACTGTAGTTGCGGCCTAAGAAGAAGATTTCGCGGGCGCGTTTTTGACCTACCATTTTGGCGAGGTAGGCCGAGCCATAGCCGCCATCAAAACTGGTAACGTCGGCATCGGTTTGTTTAAAAATGGCGTGTTCTTTACTGGCCAGGGTGAGGTCGCACACCACGTGCAAGCTATGCCCGCCACCTACAGCCCAACCGGGCACCACGGCAATCACCACCTTGGGCATAAAGCGAATGAGGCGTTGTACTTCTAAAATGTTGAGACGCGGCATGCCGTCGTCGTCTACATAGCCTTGGTGGCCTCGCGCATTTTGATCGCCACCACTGCAAAAAGAATATACCCCATCTTTGGTGCTGGGCCCTTCGGCCGAAAACAATACTACCCCAATGTTGGTGTCTTCACGAGCATCCACAAAGGCTTCAAACAATTCGGCCACCGTTCTGGGGCGGAACGCATTGCGTACGTTGGGTCGGTTAAAGGCAATGCGAGCCACACCTCCCGATTTTTTGTAGGTAATGTCCTGGTATTCTTTTACGGTAGTCCAATTGGCGGTGCTCATAACAGTAATTTTTTGTGTTCGAAAGATAGTGTTAATTGGTGGCTTTCGGTTATTTTTTATATTTCAACACGGGCGATTTTCCCTTCTTGAATTTCTTGCCAGGATTGTATTTGCCTTTGCGCAACAACCGTTGTTCTTCTTCGGGCAATGCAGCAATGCTATGGCATTCGTCAGAGCAGGTACCGCTCATCTTTTCGGCACATTCATCGCATTGAATGAATAGTAAGTGGCAGGCCTGGTTCTTGCAATTGGTGTGGGTGTCGGCAGGTTTGCCGCATTGGTGGCATTGCGCAATGATCTCATCAGAAACACGCTCGCCCAGTCGTTCGTCGAACACAAAGTTTTTGCCTTTGAACTTGTTTTCCAACCCTTGCTCTTTTATTTGACGTACGTATTCAATGATGCCGCCTTCGAGCTGAAACACTTTTTTAAAACCCTTGTGTTTAAAATAAGCACTGGCTTTTTCGCAGCGAATGCCACCGGTACAATACATCACCAGGTTTTTGTCGTCTTTGTGTTCGGACAGGTCGTCTTCAATAATGGGCAACGATTCACGAAAAGTATCTACATCAGGAGTAATGGCATTTTTAAAGTGCCCTACTTCACTTTCGTAATGGTTGCGCATGTCTACTAAAATGGTGTTCTCGTCTTCAATCAATGCGTTGAATTCGGCAGCACTCACATGCTTTCCTTTATCGGTTACATCAAAGGTATCGTCGTTCAATCCGTCGGCTACAATTTTATGGCGCACCTTTACCTTGAGCTTTAAAAACGAGTAGGTGTCTTGCTCTACTGCAATGTTAAGCCTGATGTCTTTTAAAAAGTCGATTTGATTCATCTGCTCCCGAAACTTTTCAAGGTTTTCGGCCGGAAGCGATACTTGCCCGTTCACCCCTTCGGTAGCTACATAGGTGCGACCCAGCACATCCAGGGCATCCCATTCAAGGAACAATTTGTCTCTAAGCAATTGGGGATTGGGAATATTGGCGTACTGATAAAACGACAGGGTAATGCGGTCTTTCCCTGCTTTGGCAATCAATGCTCTGCGTTCTTCAGCACTCATTTTATTGTACAGTTGCATGCTATACGTTTTTTGAGTTTCTAAATACGGGGCAAAAATAAGGGTTTTGCGGGAAATGGGGAAGGAGAGGGGAAAGTGTGAGGGCTAAAGGGGGCAAGGGTGCTACTGGACTCCTGCCTGTGCAGGAGTGGTAACGGTAGTGAGGAGACCTTTGAAAACCTCAGGAGGAAAGGAAGGTGAAAGTGAGCGTGGAAGCGGGAGGGAAGAAGGTTTGTGGGCTAAAGGGGTAGGGGATATTCCCTTCGGTAGGTTCAGAAGGACTCCTGCCTTCGCAGGAGTGGTAAAGGAAGTATGCACGTGTTAAAGGGACAGGGTGATGGATAAAACCTACTGCAGCGTAGTCACACTAAGTTTGTCGAAGCCTCCTTATTCCTCTGCCGTTAGGTACCTTATTCCCCCTGGCATGTCCCTCACATCACCTTATTCCCTCGAGCGGAGCTTGTCGAAGTGCGGTTGGAGCGAAGCGTGGGTACGTGTAGTCAACGCCTGGTCCCGCCCTTCGCTTAACGCGGTACCGCTGCGGTCGGGGCTATGTTGAAACGGTTGGCGCAGGAAACAAGGGGCTTGTTTTATTCCCACTCACCATCAAATTTCCCAAAGAAAAATTCGCCGCGCCCTTTTACCAAAAAAGTACAATAAGGCATTGCTTGCGATAGCCGTAGCATGCCATTGTATGTTACCTTGTTGTGGTGTTCCGATACAATAACATCGCGTAGGCTTTTTAGGGGTTCGAGCAGTGCCAATCCAGCTTCATCCACGCTGGTTTCATGCAGCTGCAAGTCTTCCAGTTGGCGCAAGGCACAAAGCACAGGAATGCAGGCATTGGTAAGCTGTGGGTTTTCTTTGAGGCGCAATATTTTTAATTGCTTGAGGGCGGTAAGATGTTGCAATCCGCCATTGGTGATTTGCGTGTTTTGAAGGCAAAGGTTGGTGATGTTTTTTGCCTTTACTACATGGCTCAACCCTTCATTGTTGAGGTTGGTGCTGGTAAAGCTGGCCGATTCCAGTTGAGGAAATAGGGCTAGTTTACCAAGCTCGGCCATGTGGGTAATTTCGGTATAAGGCCACTCGAACGAAAAGTGGGTCGTTGCAAGGCTAAACGCCTGTTGATCGATTACAATACTATTTGGCTCCACCAGGGTTGTTTACCGATTGCATGAATGCATCAATGGTGGAAAAGTAAAGCGATGGATTTTCGAGCCAGCCATAGTGTGCCGTTTTGGGCAGGTACACCAACTCCGAATTGCTGAAAACACCATGGGCCTTTTCGGCAATGGATTTCGGAATGATGTCGTGCTCGCCTTGTAAAATGAGCACCGGCTTAGAAAAGCTGGTCAGGGCCTCTTTACAATCGAATCCTATTTTAAACATATCGGAAAACACCAACCCGTTGATGGTTAAGTTGCCTTGCGTTAACCGGTTGGCCACCACTGCTACGTGGGTATCGTCGTATAGGTAGGCTGGGGCAAGGTGTTTGGCCCGTTGGTATTTGGCGTGAAAGGTGGTGTCGCCACCAGCAATAACATTGCTCCAATAGGCCAGCGAGTCGCTGTGCATAGGGCTTAGTTTGTTGCGTATGTTGAGCGATGAAAACAAATCTAAATCCAATCCTCCCGAGGAGGAAAAAATAAGTCCTTGTAAAGATTCAGGGTGTTTGGTGGCGTAGTAGGCTGCCAGCATACCGCCAAAAGAATGGCCCATAATCACCCATTGCTCAATGTTCAATTGTTGGCGCAAATATTCAATGTCGTTAACCATTAAATCGAGGGTAACGGTGGTAGAATCTACTTTGCTCAACGTCGACTTTCCAGTGCCTCGCTGGTCGTAAATAATGGCGGTATAATTGTTAGAAAGGCGTTTGGCCAGGGGCCTAAACCCTTCGCTGTGCATGCCGGGGCCACCATTAATGATGAGCAAAGGAGGGCCTCCTCCATTGGTTCCTAACACTTCGTAGTGTTGAGTAATGGAGTATTGAACAGTGTTCGTTTCTCGTTGGGCGCAGGAAGTTAGGAAAGTGAGAAACAAAACGATGGTAAAGAATTGCTTCATACCAGCAAGGTACTGCTTTTTTTAAAACCTGTAGAAGGTCATTTACATTATAAAACAATAAACCGACGAACCAACTCCTGGGCCAATTGCTTAAAGCCAGCCTGGTTTTCAATGGATCGATCTACCTCCCTGTATTCAAAGGTAATGCCATACACATAGGTACGTTGCTGCTCCTTTGAGGCAACAAAAACGTAATAGCTGCTAAAGTGAAGAGGTGTTTCCTGGCTGGTTTTGTAATAGGAGGTGCTGAGGTAACACAAAGTGGCTGGAATGTTATTGGCCAATAGCAGATTTTCTTGCTGTTTAATGGTGGTGTCTTTTCGGGCAAACCGCGCGGGGTGCTCATACCCTGCATTAAAAGGGTCGTCAATGTATTTATTCCACACCACAAGGTTCACTTGTGCTTTTACGCCTTTGGGGATGTTTGCACCACGAATGTCACTGGCATACCAACTGTAATACTGGTGAGCGCGCCATTGTACCGTTTCTGGGGCAAATAAAATACTATCGGGTTGGTTGCCGGCATGCCATGCATCAGGAATGCTTAGGCGATACAAGTCTGTTGACTTTGTTTTAAGGTGTTCCATTCTTTGCTGTGCTGTCCCCGTGTCGGCTCATTAAACAGCAAGCCAAATAGCAGCAGAAAGACAATATTGATGGTGTTGTTCACGCTGTAAAGCCCACAATAATTTTGCCAAAAACACAAGATCCTGGTGGAGAGGAGGCTGTTGCCGCTTGCCGCTATTTCACCTTGTCAAACACCATGTCGCCATAAATCAGCCCTACAATTTCTTCGTTTTCCCAGGTCACCTGAATCACTTCCCCACTGCCGGGAACTAATTCTACGCGCATGGTTTCTTCTTGTACATAAGGGGTGGCGGTGCAGTGCATGTTGCCATGGGTTACTTGCAGCCCCTTAGCATCTCCTTTAATGGTGAGGTTGCCATAGAGGTCGGAGTGGTATTTTCCTGAGTAGTTGACAAATGGTTTGCTCAGCATCCAGGTGCGTTTGTTGCGCTCGGCTATTCCGGCCACCATTTTATCTCGGTATTGATTGGCCATGGCCACAAAGTCGGCCAGCCCTTTTTCATCGAAAGCAGGGGTGGTGGTATCGCTTAAAAGGTAGTCGTAGGTGCTGTTGGCCAACAGCGACATCAACTGCCCACCCGAAAAGGCATCATTCACCATAATGGCGACTCCAATTTGTTGCTCGGGCATGTACGATACATGTGTGGAAAACCCGGCAAACCCACCAAAATGATGCACCACTTCTGCACTGTTGTGCGTACCAAACAGCCAGCCCATACCATAGTTGGTAGGCTCAAAAATGCGTTTAGATGTGGGGGTGCTCACCAGCTTTTGTTGAGAAAGTGCCATGGTTTTTTCGGCAATAACCTGCTTCCCATCAAGACGCCCATCGTTCAATTGCAACTTCAACCAGGTAGCCATGTCGTTAGGAGTAATGATCAACCCTCCGGCCGACTGCATGGTATTGTCTTGCTTTTCCAAAGCGATGCGCTGCATGCCATCGGTGGTGTTGTAAGGCCGGGCAAGGGGCCACCCTCCTTTTTCAGCGTCGGAAATGTAGGCCGAAGTATGTTGCATGCCCGCAGGGGTAAATATTTTTTCCTGCATCCAATCTTTCCACGACTTACCGGTTACTTTTTCCAGGATAATAGCGTAAATGTTGTACCCCACGTTGGTGTATTGGTAATTGCCATACCCTGCTTTGTTAGCGGTACAGTGCGTTAAAAGTTGCATCAATTGCGCCTGGTTGTGCTCTCCCGTAAAGGCTACCCGCCATGCAATGGGGATGTTGTCGATGCCCGAAGTATGGGTCAGTAAATCCCTAATTTTTATGGTGCTAAGATCAATGTCTTTTGGCTTCACATTGGGGAGGTAGTGTTGCAACGATTGGTCGAGTTCAATGACACCTTCAACATCTAACATAGTGGCCAACAAGCCGGTAAACGACTTGGTAGATGAAGCAATGTAATAGTTGGTATTGCTGCTGGCTGGCACCTTGTTTTCGAGGTCGGCATAGCCATACCCCTTTGCCAACAATGTTTCATTGCCTTTTACAATCACTACGGCCAGGCCGGGAATTTCCATCTTTTTCACGGCAGCATTGAAATATTGATCGGCATCGGTTGATAGGTTGCTGTAAGGTTGTGCAAACAACAACGAAGGCAGTAAACTCAATACGGTAAGCATCTTTTTCATGGCGTCAGGTTTAGTGTGTTTAAGCATTAGACAACACAACGAAACGCCTGGTTACAAAAAAGAGGGTTTTTATGAAACGAAAGTTTCGTATCGAAGGTGGTTACTTGCTTCCTGTAATGTAGAGGTAGTCGCCCAAATCGTTTTCGTACTGCTGCATGATGGCAGCAATCTTTCCCGAATCGATATCGCCCCGTAATTGTGCCAGTCCTTGCGTTACTTCATCGGCATTGGAAAAGGCAGAAAAAGAAGAAATGCCTTGTCGCACCTCAGGGTTGAAATACAGTTCGGGTTGTGTTTTGCCCACATATAAAAAGTGGTCTTGCAAATCGGGTTTTACAAAATACTTCTCCGTGCTGGTAATGGTAAGCCCGGCATTTACAACGGCCGTTTCAACACTATGGTATGGAGGTAGTACCGCTTGCGAATCTTTGATCATTTGCGGAAAGTAGTGGCTGAGCCAGTAAGCGCCTGTTTGTTCGGGCGTGGTAGTAAAAATCACCCACTTACTGCCCGGTTTTAGTACGCGAAACAACTCCTTAAAAGCGGCATTCAAGTTAGTCCAATGGTGAATGGTAAGCTGAGCCATAAACCCACTTACGCTGGCATCGAGCAGTGGAATGTTTTCGGCAGTGCCTGACAACCATTGAATGGCGCTGCTTTTTAATCGCGCCTGGTTGAGCATTGCTGTAGAGGGGTCGACCCCAATAAAAACAACACCTTTTTGTTGCAGGGCAAGCGTGTAGTTGCCCGTGCCGCAGCCAATGTCGAGGTACAATTTCCCCGGTTCAGGTTGTAGGTGGTGGTACAATCTACTGGCAAGATAAGGGTCGGCTTTGCGGGTATTGTTATAGCCGATGCCAATGGTATTGTAGCGGGCGCTCATGGAGGAAAGGTAGTGATTTTGTGGGAGTGGTAAGGTGTGCCTTGTGACAGGGGGATGAGGGTGTTTACCACAAGAAGTCACCCTCGCCACAGAAGGAGTTTGGCCAGGAGCTTTCCTTTGTTGGAGTTTTTCTTTGGGAAATTTGATGGGGAGTGGGGGTAAAACAAGCCCTTTGTTTCCTGCGCCAACCGTTTCAACATAGCCCCGACCGCAGCGGTACCGCGTTAAGCGAAGGGCGGGACCAGTCGCTGGCTACGCGCACCCCATTTCGCTCCAAAATACTCTCACTTTCACCTTCCTTTCCTCCTGAGGTTTTCAAAGGTCTCCTCACTACCGTTACCACTCCTGCGCAGGCACCCCGATGGCATTCGGGGCATATTCTCTTTCACTTTCACTCTCACCCGCTCATAAATACCAGCCTTCGGCACAAATATACCTTTACCCCCCCTTCAATTCGCGGTACTTTTGATTACTCTTTACTTTAAAATAGATGATATGAAGACAAAACAACGATTATTGATAGGTGTGGCACTTTCCACTCTGTGCCTTGTTACGACTTCTACTTTAACCTCCGCTCAAGATACCTTGCTGTTTATGCGAGGCAATTCTACTTATGTTAACCCTGTTGATGCTCCTGGCTTTTCGGTACAATCGGAAGACCTGGATGGATTGGCGGTAGACCCTTCTACCGAAGCAGGCCCTGGTTTCGATCCCTTTGTTACAACAGATACCAGCGCTTTGATGGCCAACGATACCGACACGGCTTATTTGTACACTGCCGCTTCGCGGTTCGATACGCCCGGGTGTGCCGACAACTGGTTGGAATTTGGCCCCATCTCAATTCCCGATGGTGGTGCTCGTTTGTGGTGGACCTATAGAGGTGCATTGCCTCCAATGGGCTCGGGTGGCGATGGCTACGAAATACGGGTTTCGAATACAGGTATGGACAACTACAATGATTTTGTAGGACAGGCCTTGTTTACCAAACAAGATGATATTTACGGGGGTAACCCCAGTTGGTACAACAAAACCGCATTGATTGATGGCTTTTGGGAAAACAAGCAGGTATACATTGCTTTTCACCATACTACTTGCGACATGTTTCGGGTAGATTTGGACGACATTTTGCTGGTAGAAGAAACCAGTGTAGGAGTAGAAGAAAATGCCATCAATGCCACGGTGAAGCAAAATTTCCCCAACCCTTTTAGCAACCAAACTGTTGTGCAGTATGCTATTCAGGAAAGTGCTCCGGTTACTTTCATCATTCGCGACGTTACGGGTAAGGAAATTAGCCGCACCAACGAAGGCACAAAAAATGCTGGAAATCACTTTATCAACGTCAATGCCAATACACTCCATTTACAAGACGGCATTTATTTTTACGAACTGCGCGTAGGCGAGCACCGCAGTACCCATCGAATGGTGGTAGCGAGATAAGCCGTTCGATGCTCAACCAGCGGTTGAGGACCATTACCTTTATTATACCTTCTAATTCAAAGCCCTGGCTGTAAGCTGGGGTTTTGTGTTCAACGATATTTGTTTATTCTTTAGAGGAGCAAGATGAATAGTTCAGGTACCCTGCCCTCGGGCTTTGATACAATGCTCACTTTGTTCACATCACTCTGCCACTCGGGGAATATAGTATGGTAAAGGGATAAGGTCGAAAATGTGCTCATATACCAATAGCCATTGGGGTGCCTCAATGGAATGAGAAGCGAGTGTCTGAGTGATCCGCAGGAAGCGGGTTGTATCGAAGACCGAGCGAAATAAATAGTTCAGGTATCCTGCCCTCGGGCTTCCCCGCCTGCCGTCGGGCAGGGATACAATGCTCACCTTGTTCGCATCACTCTGCCACTCGGGGAGTAGGTGGACCTTCCTGGGAGGAACACCATATGGTTGCCTGCCTGCCGGTGGGTAGCACATCATACCACCATGTTCAGCACATTATAAGGTCGTGTTCGGAACGTCATGGTTCCATGTTCAACGCATCATAAGGTCGTGTTCGGAACGTCATGGTTCCATGTTCAGCACATCATAGAGTCGTGTTCGGAACGTCATGGTTCCATGTTCAACACATCATAAGGTCGTGTTCGGAACGTCATGGTTCCATGTTCAGCACATCATATAGTCGTGTTCAGAACGTCATGGTTCCATGTTCAGCACATTATAGAGTCGTGTTCGGAACGTCATAGCTCCATGTTCAGCACATCATATAGTCGTGTTCGGAACATCATAGCTCCATGTTCAACACATCATATAGTCGTGTTCAGCACATCATGGTTCCATGTTCAACACATCATAAGGTCATGTTCGGAACATCATGGTTCCATGTTCAACACATCATATAGTCATGTTCGGAGCATCAAAAGTCATGTTCAGGGGTACAGCAGATTATACGGTATGTTTTTTTTATTTACCCTTTATTTTTAGGGAAATTCATCGAATTGTTTTTTCAAACAGCACATCGCTGGAGCATGTTCATGAGAAGACGAATAAAAAAACCCTGGTTAATTAAAACCAGGGTCTTTCTGTTGAGGGGCTAAGTTTATAAGCGATTTTATAAATCGTTTTCTGAGTACAATTTAGTGAAAAAACAGCAATTGTGCAAGTGTGTGTTGTAATCTACTGTATTACAAGGGAGTGCGAAAGGGTGTTTTAGTCGTTTTTCGACTGGTCGGGTGCTGTGGTTGTTTCGGTAGTATCGGTTGAAGTTTCGGCAGGGGGAGCCGGCTGTTCTGTACTGGTATCTGTAACAGCATCAGGCGTTTGTGTGGAGGCTTCGCTGACAGGAGCTTCAACGGCAGCTTCGGAGGCATCATCATCTTCTGGAGCTGCTTCAACCGTTTTCTTCGATTTGCCAAAGTATTTCTTTTGCCGAATAATGATGATGAACACGCCAATACTAATGGCGGCATCAGAAATATTGAATACCGGCCGAAAGAACTGGAAATCTTCCCCACCCCAAAAAGGGAACCAATCGGGGAAAGTGCCATTGATTACAGGGAAATAAAGCATGTCTACCACGTTGCCAAACAAGAATGGGGCATACCCTCCTCCTTCGGGAAGAAACTGAGCCACCTGGTAATGGCTGTCGCCAAACAGCAGGCCGTAAAAGGCGCTGTCGAGGATGTTGCCTAATGCTCCTGCAATGATGAGCGACAAGGAGATGATGAGTCCTTTATGGGCATTGCGCTTAATGAGTTTCCACAGTCCAACACTCAGCCCTGCTACGGCAAGCAGCCGGAAGATGCTGAGGAACAGCTTTCCGCCATCGCCTCCGAACTCCATGCCAAAGGCCATGCCCCTGTTTTCTGTAAAATGGAGGATGAACCAATCGCCCAGCATGGGAATTTCCTCGCCAATAAACATGTGGGTTTTTACCCAGATCTTTAGGGCATGATCAAGGAACAGGACAATAAAAATGGTCAGTAATGCTCTTTTCAAAGATCCGCGGATTCTTTATCGCGATTGTTGATTTTTAGCATCAATGCTCAACGTAGCGTGAGGAACTAATTTCAAACGTTCTTTGCGAATCAATTTACCTGTAACGCGGCAAATGCCATACGTTTTGTTTTCGATGCGAACCAACGCTGCCTCAAGGTTTTTGATGAACTTTTCCTGGCGCGCAGCCAATTGAGCAGTTTCTTCCCTTGAAAGGGTTTCCGAACCGTCTTCCATCATTTTAAAAGTGGGTGCGGTATCATCGGTGCCGTGATCGTCTTTGTGAGAAAGAGAGCTTTTTAAAAGCGTTAAATCTTCTCGTGCTTCTAATAATTTGTCGTTGATAATGGCCTTGAATTCTGCAAGGTCTTTATCTGAATATCTGGTTTCTGACATTGCTATAAAATTGTTAGTTTAATCTAGCTATAGAGATAAAGGTTTCTACACCTTCTTCAACTTCAACGTGTAAACTATTTTCGGGTTTCACTGATGGTACCAAATCGAGCGCATTGGCCAGTGTTTCCGAACAAATATAGTTTAAATTATTTTTAATTGCTTCGTTAATTGCATCGTGCTCCTGAATTGCTAAAGTAATGCGATCCGTTACTTCAAAACCCCTGTCTTTTCGGAGGTTCTGGATGCGGTTCACCAACTCACGAGCGATGCCTTCTTCTTTCAGCGCATCCGAAATGGTGATGTCTAATGCCACCGTAATGTTGCCTTCGGTAGCCACCAACCAACCGGGAATATCTTCAGAAGCAATTTCTACTTCTTCCGGTCCCAACGTTACGGTTGTTCCTTCCACTTCCAGCGTATAGGTGCCATCCCGTTCCAACGTGGCAATATCGTCTTGCGTAAAGGCATTGATGGCTGCTGCCAATGGCTTCATCAACTGCTTATACTGCTTGCCCAGCACTTTAAAGTTGGGCTTAATCTTTTTCACCAATACCCCGGTGGTATCCATCAGGTATTGCATTTCCTTGATGTTCACTTCCGACAAGATGAGGGCTTCCACATCCTCAAGCTGCCGCTTGAATTTTTCATCCAAAATGGGCACCATAATCTTTTGCAACGGCTGGCGCACCTTAATGCGTTCTTTTTTGCGGAGGCTTAACACCAGCGAGGTGACCTTTTGGGCAATGGCCATTCGCTCTTCTAAATCGGTATTGATGGCGCTTTCATCCACCACTGGGAAATCGCTCAAATGCACCGACTCTACCTGTGCTCTTCCTGTTACCGCATTGAGGTCGTTGAACAACCGATCGGTGTAAAAAGGAGCAATGGGCGAAGCCAATTTGGCCACTGCTTCTAAGCATTCGTACAAGGTTTGATAGGCAGCAATCTTATCGGTGCTGTATTCGCCTTTCCAAAACCGGCGGCGACAAAGGCGTACATACCAGTTGCTCAGGTCGTCGGTAACGAAGTCCTGAACAGCCCTTCCGGCCCGGGTAGGTTCATAATCAGCATAAAAAGCGTCCACTGTTTTAATCAATGAGTTCAACTTAGAGATGATCCAACGATCAATCTCCGGTCTTTCTTGTACGGGGATAGGGGATTCCTTGAACGAGAAGCCGTCAATGTTGGCATAAACGCCAAAAAACTGGTAAGTATTGTACAGGGTGCCAAAAAATTTGCGCTGCACCTCGGTAATGCCATTCAGGTCGAACCGCAAATTATCCCACGGCTGTGCATTGGTAATCATATACCACCGCGTAGCATCAGGACCATACTTGGTCAATGTTTCAAACGGGTCAACCACATTGCCCAATCGTTTCGACATTTTCACGCCTTCTTTATCGAGCACCAGTCCGTTAGAGATCACGGTTTTATAAGCTACCGAATCAAAACACATGGTGCCAATGGCGTGTAGGGTATAAAACCAACCACGGGTTTGGTCCACTCCTTCAGCAATAAAATCGGCAGGGAAGGTGGTGCCATTGTCTACCAATTCCTTGTTCTCGAAAGGGTAGTGCCACTGGGCATAGGGCATCGAGCCCGAGTCGAACCACACGTCAATCAAATCGCTTTCGCGCTGCATGGGTTGCCCCGATGGCGATACCAGCGTAATCTTGTCCACATGGTTTTTATGAAGGTCTACCTTGTCGTAGTTGGCTTCATTCATGTTGCCCGGCTCAAAATCGGCCAGGGGGTTGGCGGCCATTACTCCTGCAGCAACGGCTTTGTCGCACTCGCTTTTCAGTTCTTCAACCGATCCAATGCAGATGGCTTCGCTGCCATCTTCGGTGCGCCAAATGGGCAATGGAATGCCCCAAAACCGGGAACGCGAAAGGTTCCAGTCGTTCAGGTTTTCCAACCAGTTGCCAAAACGGCCGGTACCGGTGCTGGCCGGCTTCCAGTTAATGGTTTGGTTCAATTCCGCCATCCGCCCTTTGTTGGCACTTGCTTTTACAAACCACGAATCAAGCGGATAGTATAGTACAGGCTTATCCGTACGCCAGCAATGGGGGTAGCTGTGCTCGTATTTTTCTACACGGAATGCTTTATTTTGTTCTTTCAACTGAATGGCGATCTCCACGTCCACACTTTTGTCGGGCGCTTCGCCAGCGTTGTAGTATTCATTTTTTACATACTTGCCCCCCAGCTCGCCCATTTGCGAAACAAACCGGCCTTGCAAATCTACCAGCGGAACAGGGTTGTCGTTTTCGTCCAACACCAACATAGGAGGTACACCTGCTTGTTTGGCTACCTGCGCATCATCGGCTCCAAAGGTAGGAGCAATGTGTACAATACCGGTACCGTCTTCGGTGGTTACAAAGTCGCCAGGGATCACCTGAAAGGCGTTTTCCGCATTTTCGTAGGGCAGGGTGTAGGGCAGCAATTGCTCGTAGCGAATGCCTGTAAGGTCATTGCCCTTGTATTCGCCTACCACCTCATACGGAATGTTTTTATCGCCAACGTTGTATTCATCCAATGGCAATGCGGCATTGTCGGCTTTAAACCACTTGTTGAGGAGTGCTTTGGCCAATACAATGGTAATGGGTTGGCCGGTGTACTGGTTGTACGACTTTACCCTTACATAGTCAATTTTAGGCCCTACCGCCAACGCTGTATTGGAGGGAAGGGTCCAGGGGGTGGTGGTCCATGCAATGAAAAACACATCGCCATGCGCACCTTCAAACAAAAATTCGGATTGCTCGTTACGCACTGCCTTAAACTGTGCCACCACGGTGGTGTCTTTTACATCCTGGTAAGTGCCGGGCTGGTTCAATTCGTGGGTGCTAAGCCCGGTGCCAGCTGCCGGTGAGTAAGGTTGAATGGTGTACCCCTTATACAGCATGTCTTTGTCGTACAGGCGCTTCAACAGCCACCATACCGATTCCATGTACTTGCTTTTATACGTGATGTAAGGGTCGTTCATATCTACCCAATACCCCAACTCCCGGGTGAGGTTATTCCATATGTCGGTGTAGCGCATCACCGCTTCGCGGCAAGCTTTGTTGTAATCTTCTACCGAAATCTTTTTGCCAATGTCTTCCTTGGTAATACCCAGCTCTTTTTCTACCCCCAGCTCTACCGGCAGCCCGTGGGTATCCCACCCCGCTTTGCGGTGTACCTGAAACCCTTTGAGGGTTTTGTAGCGGCAAAACAAATCTTTAATGGTGCGCCCCATGGCATGGTGAATGCCTGGTTTACCATTGGCCGAAGGAGGGCCTTCGTAAAACACAAACGATGGAGCACCATTGCGGTTCTCCACGCTTTTTTCAAACAGCTTGCCCGCTTCCCATTGCTCCAACACTTCTTGTGCTACATTGGGGAGGTTAAGCGATTGATATTCGGGGTATTTAGCACTCATTTTCTTTTCAAATCGTTAAAAGGCTTGCGAATTTACAAAATCTGGCGGGAATAAAGCCCTTCGCCAGCGACTCCAACGCATGAGCGAAGTGTTAATCGATGGTGGCAATGCACTTCAACTCAATGGCGATGGGAGTAGGCAAGCAGTTAATTTCTACCGTAGTGCGGCAGGGCTGGTTGTCTTTAAAGTACTCGGCATACACCTTGTTGTAGGTTTTAAAGTCGTCTTTCATATTGGTTAAAAACACTTGTACATCTACCAGCTTGTCCCACGACGATCCTGCGGCTTCCAGCACCAAGCGTACGTTGTTGAATACCGAATGGCATTGCGCTTCAATGTCGTACGACACAATATTGCCTTGTTCATCCAGCTCTACGCCTGGAATTTTTTTAGTGCCCCGTTCGCGGGGGCCTACGCCCGATAAAAATAAGAGGTTGCCTACCCTGCGTGCGTGAGGGTATAATCCTACAGGTTCGGGTGCTTTTTCTGCATTGATACGATCGTTTGTCATGTGCTTTACTTTAGTAAAAAGGGATGTAAAGATATTGTTCTGCCACTACAAAATCAACCGCAAAACGTTATCTTTGACCCATGAAATTAACTGCTCGTACGCTCTTTCTTTTATTGGGGTTTTTCTTGCTCCTTCAAGCCCCTCAAAAAGTGGTGGCACAAGACACCATTCGCACCATGTTTTACAACGTGCTTCACTTCCCCGACCCAGTGCCTGGAGGGCGATGGGATACCTTGAGGAAGATATTGGAATACCAACCAGTAGACTTGCTGATGGTGTGCGAATTAGAAACACAAGGAGGAGCGGATTTAATTCAGCTGTTTTCACTCAATGTAAATGGCGCCAATTATTGGGAACGCGCTGTATTTGAACCTGGCCAGTCGCCCGGCAGCACCAGCTTGCATCAAATGTTGTTTTACGATTCGCGTAAGTTTGGACTGAAAGAACAAAATGTCATCATTACCCCGGTACGCGATGTTAACGAATACATCCTTTACCTCAAAGACCCGGGCTGGCCGGGAGTAACTGACACCACCTTTTTGGATGTGTATGTAACCCACCTCAAAGCGAGCCAGGGCACTACCAACCAGCAGTTACGAGAAATGTCGGTGGATTCGCTGTTGCAATACCTCGACACACGCCCTGCTGATCGCAACGTATTGTTTTGTGGCGATTTTAATGTGTATACCAGCAACGAGCCGGCCTATCAAAAAATAACGGACCCCAACAACCACATTGTACTGGAAGATCCCATCAACATGCCGGGGAGCTGGAACAACAACAGCTCGTTTAGCAACATACATACCCAGTCTACCCGTACCTCCTCCGTTTTTGGCGATGGCGCCTTTGGAGGCATGGACGATCGTTTTGATTTCATCATGTTAAGCGAAAACATCATGAATGGTACCAGCGACCTTACCTACATCCCTGGGTCGTACGCGGCAGTGGGCAACGATGGCACCTGTTTCAACGAAAACCTGCTCAATTGCAACTCAGGTGCTGTTCCCGATAGCATCATCAATGCCTTGTACTACATGTCGGACCACTTACCGGTATATGCCGAACTGCATACTCCATTGATATTGTCGGAGCCTACGGTGGCCTCTCCTACCACCCATTTTACCTTATCGTTTGAACAGGGCAACCTTGTAAAAGACAATGTGGCATTGGCCTTTACCTCAAAAGAAGCCGAACAACTTCCTCTTACCATTGTTAACCAATTGGGACAGGTGGTGCATCAAAGTACGGTGAACATCAATGCCGGGCCTACCCGCCTTCAATTGAACGTACAAGCATACGCACAAGGCATTTATTTTGTGCACGTGCCCGGAATACCGGCACTTAAATTTTTAAAACACTAAGCATGGAATACAATCGATTGGGAAAATCGGGGTTAAAGCTCAGCCAGTTTTCACTGGGCTCGTGGGTCACCTTTGGCAGTCAGGTAGAAAACAACATGGCCGAGCGGTTAATGGACATAGCCTACGACCATGGCGTGAATTTTTTCGACAATGCAGAGATTTATGCGCATGGCCGGTCGGAAACAGTGATGGAGAAATTTTGAGCAAGAAAGATTGGCGCAGGGATTCGTACTGCGTGTCGAGCAAGGTGTTTTTTGGCGATGGTGGCGAGTTGCCCACCCAAAAAGGGTTGAACCGCAAACATGTGGTAGAGGCCTGTAACGCAGCGTTAAAACGCTTACAAGTAGACTACCTCGACTTGTATTTTTGCCATCGCCCCGATAAGCAAACACCCATTGAGGAAACCGTATGGAGCATGCACAACCTCATTCAACAAGGTAAAATATTGTACTGGGGAACCTCTGAATGGAGTGCGCAAGAAATTATGGAAGCCCACATGGTGGCGCAGCAATACCACCTCATTGGCCCTACCATGGAACAGCCGCAATACAACATGTTGGTGCGCGATAAGGTAGAGGTAGAGTACGCTCAAATTTATAAAACCGTAGGGCTGGGCACCACCATTTGGTCGCCACTGGCTTCTGGAGTGCTTACCGGAAAGTACAACAATGGCATTCCTGAAGGAGCTCGATTCTCAATGGGGCAATACGACCGCATCAAGGAGCGCATTCTTACAGAAGAAAACATTGAGAAGGTGAAGCAATTGGGAGCCATTGCTCAAGAGGCCGGGTTGTCGTTGCCTCAATTGGCCATTGCCTGGTGTGCCAAAAACCCACATGTGACTACGGTAATGCTTGGAGCCTCAAAAGCCGAACAACTGGAAGAAAACCTCAAGGTGATTCCTAAAATGGATCAGATGACCGATGAGGTGATGATTGCCATTGAAAAGGTGTTGGACAACAAGCCAGCGCGTCCGCCCTTTTAGATTACTTCTCTACCAACATAATTTCGGTACGTCGGTTTTTAGCCCGTCCGGTAGGGGTTTTATTGGTAAACAACGCTACCGAAGAACCGTAACCTCGATAAGCCAACCGGTTGGCATCAACACCATGGCTGGTAAGGAAGTTGAATACTGCTTTGGCGCGATCTTTAGAGATTTGTAAGTTCTGCTGTGCTACGCCCGAAGGGTCGGTATGGCCACCAATTTCCACCTTTAATTTGGGGTTGAGCTTCAACGCCCCCAACAACGCTTGTAGGTCGGGGTTCTTTTGGTCGGTGATGGTGGATGAATAAGGAGCAAACTTCAAGTTGTACAACACCATGCGGGTGCCCACAGGAATTTCTTCAGGAATAACCGCCAGGCTTTCGATGTCGTACAGCAAAGGCATTTTTACAGGCTCTACATTCGGGAAGGCAGTCGTTGCCTTTACCTCTTTTACCTCCTTCACGTCATGGGTTTCCGTCGTAACAGGCTCTTCTTTTTTATCGGTAGTGGGTGGGGTGGTGTCCGACTTGTTGATGCTGGCTTCAGCGGTGTTGTCGGGCACATTTTCGTCTACCAACTTGTTGTTGGCATGAGCGGTTTTGGCCAATACCGTTACTTCTATGCGTCGGTTGCCGGCCCTTCCTGCCTTGGTGCGGTTGGTGTAAAGCGGGCGGTAGGCTCCGTATCCTTTATACGAAACACGGTCGGTGCTGATGCCGCTATTGATGAGGAAATTGTAAACCGACTGTGCGCGCTTGCTCGACAAGGCTTTGTTTTCTGCTGCTTTCCCCGATTTGTCGGTATGGCCGCCAATCTCCACTTTCAACAACGGATCGTTTTGCATGGCCTGTAGCAACAACTGCAAATCTTTGTTGCCCCCAGGGTTCGATAGGCTGGTTTTATAGGGCCTGAACGATACATTGTACAACACAATTTTATAGCCTACAGGCACTGCTTCCGGCACGATGGCCAGGTGCTCCACCTCAATGTGCAACTGACTGCTATCGATGTTGTCGGGCATCTCGGGGCAGATGTAATTGCCCAGCGAGTCGGTAATCATAAGCTCTGGGTAGGGCTTAAAGTTTTTAATGTCGTTGCGAATCTTATTGTAGCGCGGACTAACGTTAGCCCCATCGGTGCCAAGATCCCAATAGTTCACAGCATCCATGCCCGAATAGCCACAAAACTGCCTTAAAATAAGGGCGGCCAAATAGCCTGATGCATGCCAGCCATTCCAGCAGTGCAAGTACACCGGCCCCACCTCTTCGTTAACGATGCTTTCGTGCACCATAACCAGCATTTGTCGGATATGGGTAGAGTCGAAATAATCGAGCTGGTGGTATTCCATTGCGCTGGAGTCGCCATCAATGCAGTTGCATTCGTATACGGGTGCCATGTCTTCGGCATTGGTGCGGTACAGGTATACCGATCTTGAAAAGCCTTCTTCGCACAAATTTTGAATGCCATCGGGGGGCAACGGATTTTGGTTGCGCCGTTTATTTTCGCGATGAAAATAGTTGTTGGCTCCACCACGGTATGCCGCACCGTGCACAATAGGGCGTAAGTTGCGGGTGCCGTACAGACAATCGTAGCCCTCTCCTTTGTTGTCGGTAATTTTGTCGAGCAACGTGCTGGCACCATAGCGGCCTTTGTAAAACTCGGAAGAGCTTACCGTCTCCGCTTCACCTTCTACCGTTACCGAATAGCCGCAGTCGTCAAAAACAATGTTAACCCCGGTGGTGCAGGTGTCGCAAGGAATAGAATCGTTGCCGGTACCGGCTTGTGCCAGCCCTACCGAAAAGGTAGTGAACAACAACAGTATGCTGTGGATGAAATGCCTCATGCGTAGCAAAAATATTTCAATTATCAGGCCTTAATTCGCCTTGTTGCTAAAAATTTTTAACAATGTTTTCAATAGAACGAAGGTAGCCTCCGCCAAACAGGTTAACATGCACCAGCAGGGGATAGAGGTTGCAAATGTCGACCCGTTCCTCCCAATTCGGAGCGAGGGGATATGCATTGTTATACGCAGTATAAAACAAATGGTTAAACCCACCAAACAATTTGGTCATGCCCAGGTCCATTTCGCGATGTCCGTAATACACTGCCGGATCAAAAATCCATGCTTTGCCATTGTTGCCGATTTCGAAATTGCCACTCCATAAATCGCCATGCAACAGTGCAGGAGGCTCTGCCGGAAAAATCTCTTCCAACCTACGATAAAGCCGCTCAAACTGCTTTACTGTAGTGGCACCCATAGGGCCATCATCGCGCGCCATTTTAAGTTGAGGCTCCAACCGCTCTTCTATAAAGAAACTAACCCAGGAAGCATGCGCTTTATTGTGTTGGGGTAGCGAGCCAATGTAATTGCTATGATCCAGTCCAAACAATGGTTGAGTGCTTCGGTGCAACTGTGCTAACGACTGCCCAAAGTCTTCCCAAAGGGTAGTGGTAGCAGGGTTGAGCTCAATCATTTCCAACACCAAAAAGGCGCTATTTCCGGCTTCGCCTACACCAATCACCTCCGGAATGGAAATGCATTGTGAGGCAGCCAGCAGGGCCAACCCTTTGGCTTCTGCCTCAAACATTCCTGGGTAGTGCATCGCATCGTTCACTTTTACGAAATACAACCCGGCAGAAGTGTTCAATTGATAAGCAGAATTGATGCTACCTCCGCCTAATGCATGGTGCTGATAAATGGTTACTTCCGCTGCTGAAGAGGAAAGCAATTGTTCGATGGCGAGTATGATTGCTGAAGACAACATAGGTGGCGCTAAAATAAATAATATAACAGCCCCTTCATTAAAAAACGCTGATAATTAGCGAGATACGTGGATTGGGAGTTGCCATAAAATAATTCGCCCAAAATATACAAAGGTAGGATTGTATACTGAACGTGGAATTGATAGCGTACAAATTAAACACATGAGGATGGGAAAAATTTACAAGCAAAAAAAAACGGATAAGCACAAAATAATGAGGTCGTTGTTGGCGGTCGCCATCACCCTTATGTTGAGTGGTGCTTACGGACAGGAAGCGTTGCAAGATCCTACATCGAATTGGGCGCATAAGATGCTTCAACCAGAATCGACTTTCAAAGAGATTTGCGATGCCTTTTACAGCGAATGGGAAGGAAAATCATACGAACGTGGCAAAGGGTGGAAGCAATTCCACCGGTGGGAAAACTTTTGGGAAAGCCGATTGCTGCCCGACGGTTCTTTCCCCGACTTTAGAAACGCCATGCGAGCGTACAATGCCTTTATGGTGCAACGCAGTGGCGGTGGCGCGGGCGACTGGACGCCCATGGGGCCGTTTAACTATGCGGCCACCAGTACCTGGGCACCGGGAAAAGGAAGGGTCAATGTAATTGCAGAAGACCCTAACGATGCCAATACCATTTACATTGGTGCGCCAGCTGGGGGCATTTGGAAAACCACTGATGGTGGGGTAAGCTGGGACCCTATTGGTGACGACATTTCGGTAATTGGAGTATCGGGCATTGCAGTAGATCATAGCAACTCCAACATCATTTACATTTCTACGGGCGATGCTGATGGTGGAAATACCTACAGCGTTGGAGTGATGAAATCAACCAATGGAGGAGCCACCTGGAACAGTACAGGCAATATTCCGGCCACCACCACCAATAAAATAGTGATGGACCCTACGGATGCCAATGTGTTGTATGTGGCAGGAAACAATGGTATTTATAAAACCACCAATGGGGGCACCACCTGGACCAATGTGCGCAGCGGAAACTTCGACGATGTAAAGCTAAAGCCAGGAGCACCACAAACGGTTTATGGGGTTACCAACAATCGATTTTACTATTCGAATAATGCAGGGGCTACATGGACGATGGCTACCGGCCTACCCACCAGCTCTGGCCGTTTTGCAATGGCGGTAACTCCGGCCAATGCCAACTATGTATACATCATTAGTGCCAACACTGGCTGGGGCTACAATGGGGTATATCGTTCTACCAACTCGGGAGCTACCTTTAGTGTAAGGCATACTACTCCAAATATTTTGGAATCAAACCAGGCCTGGTTTGATTTAGCCATTGCCGCTTCGGCCACCAATGCCGAACAAGTATACATTGGCTGTTTAAATGTATGGCGCTCCAACAATGGAGGCACCGACTTCAGTAGGCTGAACAGGTGGTACGAGCCGCAAGACGATGCTTATACCCATGGCGACATTCATCACATTGTAACCTACAACAACAAAGTATATTGTGGCACCGATGGCGGAATTTACCGCTCAACCGATGAAGGCGAGAGCTTTGTTGATCTTACGGATGACATTCAAATCGGACAATTTTACCGCATTAGTGGCTCTGTCAATGATGCCAGTGTATTGGCTGGAGGACTACAAGACAATGGCTGTTACGCTTACGGCAGTGGCAGCTGGAAAAACTGGACTGGAGCCGATGGCACAGAAGTAGCAGTAGACCCCAACAACCCCGACATCATTTTTGGGATGGCACAATACGGGTTTTTGAAATACACCAACAATGGAGGGTTCAACAGCATTGATGCTGGTGCTCCTGAACAAGGGCGGTGGATCACCCCAATGGAGCGCGACCCCAACAACACCAGGGTGCTTGTGGGATACGACTTACTGTATCAATACGACTACAACAATGGATGGAGTTTGTATACCAGTTACGACATTCCGGGTACCATTACAGCATTGAAGATTCAACAAAGCAACTCCAATGTGGTGGTGGTTACCAACAATACCAAGGTGTACAGAACAACCAATGGCGGCTCAACATGGACCAACATCAGCAATAACCTTACCGACTATACCGGCCCAACAAATACCATTTCTATAGTGGATGTACACCCCACTGACCCCAATCAAATTTGGGTGTCGTTAAGTGGCTGGTTGGCTGGCGAAAAAGTAATTTACACCAACGATGGTGGCAATACCTGGACCAACATTAGCAGCAACCTGCCCAACCTGCCTTGCAACGTGGTGAAGTACGAGCCCAACTCCAATGGAGGGGTATATGTAGGCATGGACATTGGGGTGTACTATACCGACAACACTATGGGAGGCACCTGGATTCCTTTCAACAACCAGTTGCCCAATGTTATTGTGCGCGACCTGGAAATCAATGCCAATGCTGGGGTGATTCGTGCTGGCACCTATGGCCGTGGTGTTTGGGAATCGCCATTATACAGTGGAGCCAACAACATTGATGAAACCCCCGAATGGGCAGAAGGGGTTCGCATTTACCCCAACCCTACAAGTGGCAGCGTTGTATTGGAATTGCCACAAGAGCTGGGAGAATTACAAGTAGAAATTACAGATGTACGTGGGCGATCCATTCATCAAAGTACCATCTATAACAATGGCACTACTCAACATCAAATCGACTTATTCAAGGCTGAAAAGGGCATCTACTTTGTTCGAATGTTTAGCGGCACGGAACAAGTAGTGCAAAAGTTGGTGAAGCAATAGTAGAGTTTTGTTTTCAACCACGAGGGGCAAAAGTGTTTTTGCCCCTTTTAGCCTTCTTATTACAAAAAAAACAACAACATTGCCATGAAAACTCAACACACTAACAACTGCAACATTGTTGCTGCACTTGTACGAAAACGAAGCTGGCTTACGCTTTCCTCCTTTCTATTCTTTTTCGCAGTGAAGCCGGTTCACGCCAATTTGCAAGATCAACCAGTAAATGAAACCACCACGATGGTTCAGTATAACACCAACATTGTTGAACTAGAGGAAGCCTTTCATGAAGGTTGGACTGGTAAGCAAACCGATCGCAGGCACATGGCACAGCGCAGTGGTGGTGGTGGAGATGCTGGCATTTCCAACATCATTGCTCCATCAGATAGCAGCACTGCCTGTGATGCCATCACTCCCATAGTGGAGTTAACCAACTTCGACAATACCCCATTGACCTCGGTAACAATCAATTATGATATAGATGGTGGCCCCAACCAAACATTTCTGTGGATTGGCAATTTAACAACTGGGGCCACAGCCAATATTACCTTGCCTACCATGTCGCTGCCCTCTGGAGCACATACGTTGAATGCTTCTACTGCTAACCCCAATGGCAATGCAGATAGCAATACAAGCAATGATGCCAATGCATCGAGCTTTACCGCTTCCAGTGGAGGTGAAATTACCGTGACCATTAACACGGATTGTTGGGGGTATGAAACCTATTGGGAAATCGTGACTCAGGGTGTTGGCGTTGTGGTAGCTTCTGGAGGAAATAGCATAGTATATCCAGGAGGGTTGTGGATTGCCGAATCTACCGACCCTGGTGCTTATGGCGATGAAGTTACCATCACTGAAACCTTCTGTTTGTCGACCATGGCTTGCTACGACTTTGTGATTTACGATGATTATGGCGACGGCATGTATGGCTCTCAAGACTTTACTTGTAACACGGATGGGAGCTATACCATTGAAGATGAACAAGGGAACGTGTTGGCAAGTACCATTGCCCCTAACGCGAATTTTGGCAATTCAGAAACGAACCTGTTTTGCATGACTTTTGGTTGCCCTACTATTACTACGAATGCCTCGGCCGTCAGTGCCAGTTGTAATGGCATTTGTAATGGTAGTGTAACAGCCAGTGGTGCTGGCGGACAATCGCCTTACACTTATAGTTGGGACAATGGATTGGGAAGTGGTGCTACCCATAATAACTTATGCGCGGGCACTTATACAGTGGTTGTAACCGACGCTAATGGATGTACAGGACAAGCCAGCATAACCGTGAGCGAACCCGCCATACTATCGGTCAATGCATCAGCTACCGATGCTACTTGTAATGGTGTTTGTGATGGTAGCGTAACAGCAAGCGGATCGGGCGGAACACCCCCGTACATGTATTCCTGGACTGGTGGTTTAGGCAATGGACCTACGCACAACAATGTATGTGCTGGCACCTATACCGTAACCATTACCGATGCCAATGGATGTACTATACCAACCAGTGTAACGGTGAACGAACCCACCATACTATCAGCCAATGCATCAGCTACCGATGCCAGTTGCAATGGTGTTTGTGATGGTAGTGTAACAGCAAGCGGATCGGGCGGAACACCTCCGTACACTTATTCGTGGGCCGGGTTAGGGAGTGGCGCTACACACAACAATGTATGTGCTGGCACCTATACCGTAACCATTACCGATGCCAATGGATGTACTACACCAGTCAGCGTAACGGTGAACGAACCCATCATACTATCGGCCAATGCATCAGCTATCGATGCCACTTGCAACGGTGTTTGTGATGGTAGTGTAGCAGCAAGCGGATCGGGCGGAACACCCCCGTACATGTATTCCTGGACTGGTGGTTTAGGCAATGGACCTACCCACAACAACCTATGTGCTGGCACCTATACCGTAACCATTACCGATGTCAATGGATGTGCTACAGTAGCCAGTGTAACGGTGAATGAAGCAGTAGTGCTAAGCATTACCGGCAGCACTACCGACGAAATGCAAGGAGGCGATGGCGCGGTCGACATCACCGTAACAGGCGGTACTTCTCCATACAGTTTTGCCTGGACACCAGGTGGGCAAACCACCGAAGACATTAGTGGATTAACTGCTGGCAGCTACACGGTAACGGTAACAGACGCCAACCAATGTGTAAGTCAGCCCGAAACATTCATTGTAGGTACGCAAGTAGGTGTTACCGGTTTAGGGCTGGAGCAAGGCATCAGCATTTATCCGAATCCCACCGAAGGCGAGTTTATGCTGGAAATGTTAACAGCATCGAGCAGCGAATTGCAAATAAAAGTCACCGATGTACGTGGCCGTTTGGTTTACAACTCAACAGTAAATGTAAGCGGAGCCTACCGCCAACAAATTGATTTAACGCATGAAGAAAAGGGCATGTATTTCATTCATGTAGTCAATGGAGAAGAGCAAGTGGTGCGCAAAGTGATGAAGCAATAGTAGCGAATTGCTCTTCTACCGATGCTTGGCATAAAAAGAAATGATGAGATCACAGCCATGATTTATGGCCTTTTAAATAACAAGAATACCTAAAAACGTAAACAAATAATAACAATGAAAACATCACACGCTATTAGATGCAGCACTGCTTATGTGCCTGTATTTAAACGAGGGTTGCTTTTTGCTGCGCTTGTTTTATTTTTTGTTGCGGCATCAGCGCAAACCAATTTACTAGACCAACAAGCAGATTGGGCAGCCATGATGCTTGACGATGATGCCGGCATTTCCGACATCATTACCCCCCAGGGTGGAAGTACCGAGTGCAATGCCACTTCCATCACTCCTGAAATAGCGTTACACAACTATGGCAATAACCCTTTAACCTCGGTAACCATCAACTACAACCTGGACGGAGGCCCCAACCAAACGTATGCATGGGTTGGAAATTTAACAACTGGAGCAACGACCAACATTACCTTACCTACTATGGCAGTATCCATCGGAGCGCATACGTTTAATGTTGCTACAGCTAGCCCCAATGGGAATACCGATAGCGATGCAGGGAACGATGCCAACGCTGCTAACTTTACCAATGCTGTTGGAAGCCCCATTACTCTAACAGTAAATACTGATTGCTGGGGGTATGAAACCTACTGGGAAATTTTAGACCATGGTACAACCAACATAGTGGCTTCTGGTGGAAACAGCATTGTGCCTCCTGGAGGGCTAGAAGTTGCTCAGGCAAACGACCCTGGAGCTTATGGTGATGAAACTACCATCACCGAAAACGTTTGTTTGGCGGCAGTAGGGTGCTACGACTTTGTGATTTACGATGATGATGCTACTGGTATGTTTGGGTCGCAAATTTGGGGTTGTAATACGAATGGTAGCTATACCATTGAAGATGACCAGGGGAATGTGTTGGCGCAAACCATTGCTCCCAATGCCGACTTTGAGATTTCCGAAACCAACCAGTTTTGTTTAGGCATTAGTGATAATGCTGGCATTTCCGACATCATTACCCCCCTGGACGGGAGTTACGAGTGCAATGCCACTTCCATCACCCCTGAAGTAACGTTGCGTAACTATGGCAATGACCCTTTAACCTCGGTAACGATCAACTACGATTTGGATGGTGGCCCGAACCAAACATATGCATGGGTCGGAAACTTAACCATCGGGGCAACGGCCAACATTATCTTGCCTACTATGGCAATATCCACCGGAGCACATACATTCAATGTTGCTACCGCTAACCCCAATGGCAATGTCGATGGCTTTGCAGGGAACGATGCCAACGCTTCGAACTTTAGTAGTGCTGTTGGAAATCCAATTACCCTAACAGTAAATGCCGATTGCTATTCGTATGAAACCTATTGGGAAATTATAGATCAGGGTACGTCCAATGTAGTGGCCTCGGGTGGAAACAGCATTGTGCCTCCTGGAGGGCAACAAGTTGCCCAGATAACCGACCCCGGAGCTTATGACGCGGAAGCCATTATTACCGAAAACCTATGTTTGGCAACAGGTTGTTACGACTTTGTGATTTATGACGATTATGGCGATGGCATGTATGGGTCGCAATACGTGCAGTGTACTGTTAATGGAAATTATATCATTGAAGATGGCCAGGGCAATGTGTTGGCACAAATGATTGCTCTTGATGCTGATTTTGGTGTTTCCGAAACGAACCAGTTTTGTGCTGGCACGCAAGTAGGCATTGCCGGCATAGGGCTGGAGCAAGGGATCAGCATTTACCCAAATCCCACCAGGGGCGAGTTTATACTAGAAATTTTAACAGCGTTGAGCAGCGAATTGCAAATAAAAGTCACCGATGTACGTGGCCGTTTGGTCTACAACTCAACAGTAAATGTAAGCGGAGCCTACCGCCAACAAATTGATTTAACGCATGAAGAAAAGGGCATGTATTTCATTCATGTGCTGAACGAAGAGGAACAAGTGGTGCGAAAAGTGATGAAGCAATAACAGTAAAAAAACAAGCATAGAGAAGGGGCAGGCAACTGCCCCTTTTTTTATGTGGTTGTCGGTTGAACGTCGTAGCAGACAACAAATTTTTCTTGGCATAATGAGTTGTAAATCAGTAATTTTTGGGTTGGCGAGGAAGTTTTGGGTACTGTAATTATTTGGGACTTCTATTTTTGATTCTCAGTAATAAGCATAAACTTACTGCCACGATCCATTGCATTTTAGATTACAACAGCACCAGGAATAATGATTGGCGAAAGTCGGAAATTATTCCTATAATGTGCGTTTAAGGCCCAAAACTTTTAACACGTTATACCCATGAAGACTCAGCTGCTAAACAGGCGCACATGCCCTTATGTGCCTGTATTTAAAAGAGGTCTGCTTGCGCTCTCGACCTTTGTTTTATTTTTTGTCTCGGCATTAGCCCAAACCAATTTACAAGATCAACAAGTAGATTGGGCCACCTTGATGGTGCAACCCGACGCTAACTTTTTTGAAGTACAGGAAGCCTTCCATGAAGAATGGGATGGTAAGCCCTACGTACGCGGAAAAGGCTGGAAACAGTTTTACCGCTGGGAAAACTTTTGGGAAGGACGCATCCTTCCCGATGGCTCGTTCCCAAAGTTCAAAGACGGCATGCGTGCCTACCGCGAGTACATGGTACAACGTGGAGGCGGTGGTGCTGGTAACTGGCTTCCCCTTGGTCCATTTGATCACAATGCTACCGGCTCGTGGAGCCCCGGTCAGGGACGAGTGAATGTGATTGTAGAAGACCCGAATGATGCCAACACCATTTACATTGGTGCCCCGGCAGGAGGCATTTGGAAATCGACCGACAATGCCGCCACCTGGACCCCTATTGGGGATGATATTTCTGTGATTGGCATTTCAGGCATTGCGGTAGATTACAACAACTCCAACGTCATTTACATTTCTACTGGAGATGCCGATGGTGGAGACACCTATAGCGTTGGTGTCATGAAATCGACCGATGGAGGTACTACCTGGAACAACACTGGCAACATTGCGGCCAACACCACCAATAAAATTGTGATTGACCCCACCAACTCCAACGTGGTGTATGTAGCTGGAAGCACCGGGATTTTCAAAACCACCAATGGTGGTACCAGCTGGACCAACATTCGCAGCGGTAATTTCGACGATGTGAAACTGAAGCCCGGAACCCCTTCCACTGTATATGGCGTAACAGAAGACGAGTTTCACTACTCTACCAACAGTGGAACTACCTGGAACACGGCCACTGGCTTGCCCAATGGCTCGGGTCGCCTGGCCATGGCAGTAACCCCTGCCAACAACAACTATGTATACATTTTAAGTGCCGATGGAGGATGGGGATACAATGGTGTATACCGTTCTACCAACTCAGGAGTGAGCTTTAGTGCCAGAAACACCAATACCGATGTGCTGGAATCCAATCAGGCATGGTTTGATTTGGCCATTGCTGTATCGGCTACAGACGCCAACCAGGTGTTTACAGGGTGCTTAAATGTGTGGCGCTCCAATAATGGAGGCAGCAGTTTTTCGCAATTGAACGACTGGAACAACCCCGGAGGAAATGCCTATACTCATGCCGACATCCATTACCTCACCTCTTTTAGCAACCGCATCTACTGTGGTAGCGATGGAGGCATTTACCGCTCTACTAATGGTGGCAATAACTTTACCGACCTTACTACCGGATTGCAAATCGGACAGTTTTATCGCATTGGCGGTTCTCAGAACGACCCCGATGTCATTTCGGGTGGACTGCAAGACAATGGCGGCTATGCCTGGACCAATGGCAGCTGGAAGTGCTACCACGGTGCTGATGGCATGGAAGGACAGGTAGACCCTAACAACTCCGACCTTATTTTTGGAATGATTCAATTTGGAGGGTTGTATTACAGCACCAACGGAGGGTTTAACCTGAACAACGCTGGTAGTCCTGAATCAGGAAGGTGGGTTACCCCTATGGAGGCTGACCCTAACCTCGACCGTATTGTAGCAGGCTACAACGACCTCCACGAATACGATTACGGTACCGGGTGGAACCAGTTGTCTACCTTTAACTTTCCTGCACAAATCAAAAACCTAAAAGTATACCAGGGCAACTCCAATACCATTGTGGTGAGCACCAACCAGTCTATCTACAGAACCACTAACAATGGTGGAGCATTTACCGATATTACCAACAACCTTTCAGGGTTTTTGGGCAATCAAAGTGGCATTTCTTCCATCGATATTCACCCCACCGATCCCGATCAAATATGGGTATCCATTGAAGGGTGGTCGGCAGGCAACAAGGCGGCCTATACCAACGATGGTGGCGCCACATGGACCAACGTTTCTAACAACCTGCCCAACCTGCCATGTAATGTCATTAAATATGAAGCAGGCAGCAATGGAGGCATTTATGTAGGCCTTGACATTGGCGTATATTATACCGACAATAACCTCGGTGGTTCGTGGTTGCCATTCAACAATCAGCTGCCCAACGTTATTGTACGCGACTTAGAAATTAATGCTACTGCCGGTTTGATTCGTGCAGGTACCTATGGTCGCGGTGTATGGACATCGGCCACTTACAATGCCGTAGTAATTGATGATGATGCGGGCATTTCCGACATCATTACTCCTCTGGATGGCAGCACGGAATGTAATGCTACCTCCATTACTCCAGAGGTGGAGTTGCGCAACTATGGCAACGACCCTTTAACCTCGGTAACCATCAATTACGATTTGGATGGAGGGCCCAACCAAACATTTGCGTGGACCGGAAACTTAACCACGGGAGCAACAGCCAATGTTACCTTGCCTACCATGGCGGTAACACCTGGTGCGCATACCTTCAATGCCTCTACCTCTAACCCCAATGGCAATGCCGACGGCAATACAGGAAATGATGCCAATGCATCGAACTTTACCATTTCAAGTGGAAGCCAGATTACCTTGACGGTAAACACCGATTGCTGGGGATACGAAACGTATTGGGAAATCTTGAATCAGGGTACTGCTACAGTAGTGGCCTCAGGTGGAAACAGTATTGTACCTCCAGGAGGTCAACAAATAGCCCAACAAACAGATCCAGATGCTTATGGCAATGAAGCCACCATTACCGAAAACCTATGTTTAGCGGTAGGGTGCTACGACTTTGTAATTTACGACGATTATGGCGATGGTATGCACGGCTCACAATACGGCTCGTGTACTACCGATGGAAGCTATACCATTGAAGACGATCAGGCCAATGTATTGGCGCAAACCATTGCTGCTAACGCTGACTTTGGCAACTCAGAAACCAACCAGTTTTGTGTGAGCAGTGGCTGTCCCACCATTACCACCAACGCTTCGGCTACTGATGCCAGTTGCAATGGTGTTTGCGATGGTACCATTACAGCCAGTGGCGCAGGTGGTCAGGCTCCTTATACTTATAGTTGGGATAATGGAGTAGGTGGTGGTGCCACCCATAACAACTTGTGCGCGGGCACCTATACCGTAACGGTCACCGACGATAATGGATGTACCGGTGTGAGCACAGTAGTGATCAACGAGCCTACGGGTGTGACCTTAAATATTTCATCAACCGATGCCAGTTGCAATGGTGTTTGCGATGGCAGTGTTAGTGTGGTTGGTGCAGGTGGTACGCCTCCCTATGCCTACTCGTGGACGGGTGGTTTAGGTGGTGGAGGCACCCACAACAATGTTTGTGCAGGTACCTATACTGCAACAGTAACTGATGCCAACGGATGTACTGCTCAAGGGCAGGTTACCGTGAATGAGCCATCAGCTCTTTCGGCCAGTGCTTCGGCTACCGATGCCAGTTGCAATGGTGTTTGTGATGGCAGTGTTACCGTAAGCGGATCGGGTGGAACTCCTCCTTATGCTTACTCATGGACTGGTGGGCTTGGTGGTGGAGGTACGCACAACAATGTTTGTGCTGGTAGCTACACAGTAACCGTAACCGACGCTAATGGGTGTACTACACAAGTCAGTGTAACAGTAAATGAACCAGCGGCGATCTTCTTAAATGCAGCATCCATTGATGCCAGTTGCAACGGTGTTTGTGATGGTAGTGTAACAGCCCTGGCAACAGGCGGTACCCCACCATTTAGCTACTCATGGACTGGTGGACTTGGCGGTGGAGGCACGCACAACAATGTATGTGCTGGCAGCTATTCGGTAACAGCAACCGATGCCAATGGATGTACGGCCCAGGCTACCGTAACGGTAAACGAGCCTACAGGAATTACATTAAACATGTCAACTGTTGATGCCAGTTGTGGCCAGGCCGATGGTCAGGCATGTGCAACAGCTGTAGGCGGTACGCCTCCTTATACTTACTTATGGGATGCTGGTGCTGGGAATCAAACCACGGCATGTGCTATCAATTTGGCAGCAGGGACCTACTCTGTTACGGTCACCGATGCCAATGGATGTACTGCTCAAGCATTAGCAACGGTAGGCAACAGCGGAGGCCCAACAGTTACCATCAACACTACCGATGCTTCTTGTAATGGTACGTGCGATGGCGCTGCTACAGCAACAGCTACTGGAGGAACTCCTCCATACACTTACTTATGGAGTCCAGGAGGACAAACCACTGCATCGATTTCGAATGTATGTGCTGGTAGCTATACCGTAACTGTTACTGATGCCAATGGATGTGTTGTCAACGCCTCGGCCACCATTAGCGAGCCGGCAGCGTTTGGCATTACCGGTAGCACTACCGACGAAATGCAAGGAGGCGATGGTGCAGTAGACATCACCGTAACAGGGGGCACCACCCCGTACAGTTTTGCCTGGACACCAGGAGGACAAACGACTGAAGACATCAGTGGATTAACTGCTGGTAGCTATACGGTAACAGTAACCGATGCCAATCAATGTGTGAGTCAGCCCGAAACGTTTATTGTAGGCACGCAAGTGGGCATTACCGGTTTAGGGCTGGAGCAAGGCATCAGCATTTACCCGAACCCAACCGAAGGGGAGTTTATGTTGGAGGTCCTAACTGCTCTAAGCGGTGAGCTACAGGTGAAAGTAACCGACGTTCGCGGCCGATTGCTACACCACACCACAGTAAATGTAAGTGGTGCGCATCGTCAGCGCATCGACTTAACCCACGAAGAAAATGGCATGTATTTCATTCATGTGATGAGTGGAGAAGAGCAGGTGGTACGAAAAGTAATGAAGCAATAACCATAAAAACAACCATAGAGAAGGGGCAAGCAATTGCCCCTTTTTTTAGTTTAATTTTCGCCATTTTATAAATATTGATAAATTTGCAGTCCGCTGTTCCAAAACGTTGGAATGTGTAGCAAAACATATTGGGGATGTAGCTCAGTTGGCTAGAGCACTTGACTGGCAGTCAAGAGGTCGTGGGTTCGACTCCCATCGTCTCCACTCCCTGAAAATGAGCCACTTATGACAAATCGTTGTAAGTGGCTTTTCTTTTTGGTTTACACATTGGTATACACAAACGTTCTTTTTATTTGATTTATTGTAAGCTGGTAATGGTCTACGGCTGTGAGCCGAAATGGTTACGAAACAGAGGAAACACATGATTAACGGTCATGCAACGCCAGTAACGGAACTTTGGTATACAATGCCATTCTCCTTGTAATACTGTTCTGAAACACCCTGTCGAAAAATCCATTCTCACGAGCCAACATGACAATCAAATCTGCCTGTACTTCTTCTGCAAACCTTTCAATACCGGTAGCCACGTTTTCGTGTACTATGGTATGGAAGCCTGAAGCCTCCAACTGAAAGTACTTTTTAAGTCGAATGCGCTCGATTGTTTGTTCAATTCCTTCTTTGGCATCAGGTGCTACAACGTTTACAACATGCAAGGTTGCCTGATAATCGTTTACTAAATCTACCAGGGGATTTAATACCAACCGGTCATCAATGCGGTTGAAGTCAGCAGCAAAAACGACTTGCTTCATGGTAACGTGGTGTGCCGATTCCGGGACAGCAATTATAGGGCGCTTCACATCGCAAATAACATCATAAGCATTGCTACCCATGAATCCTTCCACTGCATTACTTGCTCCTTTAGTCCCCATCACCACATAATCTACTTTTTCGCGGTTTGCCATATAACTAACAACAGTGGTTAATCTGCCAGCTTCTGCATAGGTTTCTAAATTCACGTGGCGTTGAGCTTCTGCCAATATTTCCTGTTGTTCCTTTTTTAGTTCGGCAACAGCATCACGCTTCAACTCATCCTCAAGATTAATCAACATTCCGGCCCTGGTGTGCGCAGGCATGCTGTAAGCGTTAAGCAAAATAAATCGGTCATTTTCATTGAACATGGATAGTGCATATAATGCTGCGCTTCTGGCATTTCTTGAAAAATCGGTAGGAATTAAAATTGTTTTCATTTTCTATTCATTAACTGTTGAGTGTTATTCTCTTTCTCGTTGAGATGGTGTTGAGTGAATTGGTCACAAAAGGCACATTCGTGTGACCAAATTACCATCGCTGCGTCTCAACAAAAAAAGCCGTGGAAAACAAAAAGATACTTTTCCCATTTCGAGCAAGTGCCAACAACAAATTGGCTTTTGTACATGCGGTTGAAACAGCACGAAAAGAAAATGCTTCTTTGGTATTGCTCACTACCTTTTGGGTTGACCCCATAAAAGGTCAAAATATTCTGAACTATCGTAAAAACGTCAACAAAGAATGGAATAACGTGTTTTGGAAAGTTGATGAATGGAAACAATACTATCTGGAAAACTACACGCAGTATCAAAAAGTGATTGGGATTCCTTTTGCCTATGAGTTCCGCGTGGGGGAAATTATTCCCGAATACAAGCGTCAACTAAAGGATAAAGGCATCTATAAGGCAATTATTCCAACCAACTTTAACCAGTCAATACCACAAGGGTTTACACAAAAGGAGGTGGCCAAGCTGTTAAAAGCCACGTCATGTGAAGTCGAGGTATTTCCCCAGCAAGTCGAAAGCAGGCAACTACCTGTTTCAGCATAATAACTAATACGAATCGTCATGAACAAAAAAAGAATCCTTACCAGCTACGAAAAATTGAAACCGGAGCTCTTATCAAAGATTAAGGAAATTTATCCTGATGGTTTTGAGCACTATGTTTTCAAAGTAAAGCAAAGCATCAATACGTTTTTTTATGCCTTTTTGCTAGACATGCAAGACACCACCTACCTTGTACGTGTAAACGAGGGGTGGTTAGGTGTGCCACCTGAATCGGGCGATGACCTTTCGGCATTGTATTACGACAATGAAGAAATTGACGACGAACCTTCAAATGAGATAGACGAATGACCTCCCTCTGTTTTCATTTGGCACTTCCAATTACGGATTTAAAACAAACAGAAGTGTTTTACAAACAAGTATTGGGCTGTGAAATTGGTCGTACCAATAGCAATTGGATTGACATTAACTTCTTTGGGCATCAACTCACATTTCAAGTGTTGCCCAACGCAGTACCCAATCGACGCTACAAAATAAAGATTGATACCATCGAAGCAGCAGTAAGGCATTTTGGAGTGATATTAGCCTGGGATGCGTGGCATGTATTAAAACAACGTTTAGAACAGGATAAAGTACCTTTTTTGGTATCGCCAAAAACCATTTTTTTGGGTAAGGTAGGCGAGCAAGCAACGATGTTTGTGGAAGATCCGAACGGTTACGCCATCGAATTTAAGTCATTCGCCGACCCCAATAATGTTTTTTCCAGCGAACAGTTTCCTTTGTTAAAGTAAGCACTACAACAGGGATGGTAAAGGTTGTTATCAGTGTGCTGGAACTGTATTCTCCTTTTCCCACATCCAGTGCAGAGGGGCTTCGCGACCGCGAAGCCCTTTTTTGTTACCAACACTCATTGGATAGTTTATTGAATGGCGACTTTTTGCCCTGACTTTACCAAACCGAGATGCAAAATTCTCCCTCCGGTTTGATTGATGGGCTGAACACTTTTGCCAATGACAATGCCATCCTCTGGGGCCAGATATACTTTAATAGGATGCCCAAACACATCTTTAACCACAGCAATTTTGTTACCAGCATATACCGGTTCATTGATGCCAGGAACTACCTCTAAAATACCTCCCCGATCAGCATACAACCAGTAAGAGCCTTTGCAAATTACCGGAGTAATGTCTGGAGTTTCGATGGGGTCTTTAATCATTTCAAGATGACTTAGTACATTAAAAATGCCTGTAAGTCCTGAGCGGATCATACCCTGCTGAAATTTGTTTGGATCACCCACCTCTACTGTAATGGAATCAATTCCCAAATCAGAGGCGGCACTACGCAATGTCCCATCTTTACCTTCATTGTTCAATATAATGGGGGCATTCTGTAACAACGCCATTTCACGGGTTACCGGAGAGGCCATGTTGGCGCGGATGTAATACGAGTTTACCCGCCCAAAGCTTGCCGTGTGTAAGTCAATCAAAAAGTCAAAATGTTGAATAATTCGGTCAATGATACGATGCGCATATACCTCACTACGGTTGCCATCAGCCTTTCCTGGCATGATGCGGTTCAAGTCTTCGCCATCTATGAACCGGCGTTCATGGCTCAAAATGGATGGTACATTTACCACCGGGATACTTACTACTGTTCCTGATATTTCATCGACGTTTAATTGTTTAAAGAGTCGTTGAATGATCGAAAGGCCATTCAATTCGTTGCCATGTACCACCGCTGTTAATCCTAAAACCGGGCCAGGCTTTTTGCCTTTGGCTACAATTGCAGGTACATAAATGGATTGTGCAATACCATTGGCCACCAGGTCAATCCAATAATGTTGAATCGTTCCTTCAGGTACTTTATCGAGGTCTAGTTGTAGGACAACCGGTATATCTTGAAACTTCATGCCAGTAAGATTTCTGAAAGTAGGGTCTCATCGTCGTTCAATGATCGAAAGAGCTTTCGATTTAAACGTCTTTTTGTATTTATAATCTGCTGCGCCATTTTATCAATGGCAATAGCTGTGAGTACGGTTTGAATGTACCCATCAATTAAATCGTCTAAGCCAATGCCCAGTTTGTTAAAGTCTTTGCGATCCATCAACAACAAACGAGTGGTATCCGATTTCCATTCTCCCTTTTCTCCTTTGTAAGAAAGGTTTGTTCCCAACACATCCCACGAATGTGCTCCTGCTTCCAATTGGTCGGGCAAGGGCAGTTTGGCACGTCGTGAATAAATGTTAAGCGGACGATAGCCCTGTGGGGTAGCATGAATCATCATTCTAAAGTCCAACACGTAACTGCCTCCTTTCTTGTCGGGCACTGTGCCAACATGATAAAACTTTCCTGAAGTGCCAGTTGAACTCCAATGGTAATTGCCAATCAAACTTTGTACGATGAATTTATCGTAATGGAAATCCATAGCCATGAAATCAGCCAATTCTTTTTTGTTGACAATGGTATATACACCCTGTCCGGCATTACTATATGGAATTTTCACCACGGCTTTCCCCCCCAACTTGTTTACCCATAAGGGAATTTCAGCCTTGCTTACGTCCCAAATGGTTTCTGGGGTGTGGATGGAAAGGTGATGCTCCAACAATTCAGCGTTGTACATGGAATAGGCCTTCGCTGCAATCATTTTGTTTCTACCTCCTGCCAAACAAGTAATCACCGGGTTGAAAATGATTGTTTTGGAATAAACCGGTAGTCTGTTCCAGGGTTTTTGAGTAAGGTAACGAAACACCATTCTTGTTTTTACCCATTCATTGCCCCACCTTACTTCGATGAAATGATCGACCACCTGAACCGTTTCGTCATCTTGTTGGTCGTAAAATGGTACGAGGTACACCTTTTCGTTAAAGCTATCCGCCAGCGCGTGCGCATAACCGGAGGCCTCCATATAATTCTTGTCGTACAACACCGCCAGCGCCCCTTCTTTTTTTCGCTTTGCCGCAGCAGTGGGCTTTACCGTTTGCTCAATAAAAGCCTTGTACCCCCCTGATTCATTGAATTCATTCAACAAAGGCATTGATTTTTGCCCCGAAGGGCAGGAGTTGCTCTCGATCACTACCATTTGCCGTTTCCCTTTTTCAGTAGTTACATGCAATAAATCTGCTCCTGATAAAAAATAGTACCTGGGCTGATAGGATAAAATCTGTGATAGCTTTCTGCGGGAAACGGCAGGATGCAAATGGCAATAACGTTTTATCAATCGCTCTTTGTCTAACGAAAAAAAGTAATTCACCATTGGGTGAATGGTCGCACTAAACGACTTTTCATACCAATGATTCTCCGGCTCAAACTGACCGGGGTTAATCAATTCTACACGCATGATTCAGTAAGTATTTATTTGTGGACGTAAACTGTTGGTTTGGTCACATTATTTTTGTTGAGAGGAATAGCGTTTGGCGAAGGAATAAATCCCTATTTTTAACTCATTAACTACTTGATAGCTATGCAAGCACCAATAGACGATTACTCTGAAACCTATGAGTTTTTGCTGTCGCTCATTTGGGCTTCACCTTATGGTGTGATTGCCATTGATACCGAAGGAGAAATTACCATGATCAACAACAGGGCTATTCGGTTTTTAGGCATTGCAGGAACGGCTGAAGAAATAACAGGTGTTCGTTTGCTACCATTAATTGAAGCCTTCCCCCATTTTCTTAGTGAATTGAAACAATGCTTAACAGCAACTCCCACTCCCTTTAACCTTGAAGGATTGCCTTACGAGGAGAAGTTTTTGACCGTAAGGGGAAGAAAAATTCCTAACGGAATGGTCATTACAATTGAAGATGTTACGGAATTAAAGGAGGAAGAAACAGAAGCCCTGCATGCCATGATGGAAGGGCAGGAACTGGAAAGAAAACGACTATCTAAGGAAATACATGATGGCCTTGCACCAACTCTCTCTACCATTAAAATTAACCTGGAAACCCTGCAAGCTGAACAAGGAAGGCCAGACCTCAACAGTAAATACGAAAAACTGTATGACCTGATTGATACTGCCACCAGCGACATGCGTAGCATCTCTCATGCGTTGATGCCCAAGGCACTTACTGATTTTGGTTTGGTAGCGGCACTCCAAAACTTGTGTGTGCGAGTTGATGACAAGTATCCGGTAAAAATCGAGTTCTTTTATTCTGATCGATCAAAAGAACGGCTTGACCCTGTTATTGAACTAGGGATGTATCGCATCGGCCAGGAATTGTTGAACAACGCCATCAAGTATGCCAGGGCATCTAAAATAAATGTTCAACTGATAGAGCATGCTGAAACGGTAGTGTTGATGGTAGAAGACAATGGCATGGGCTTTAATGTAGATATACTGGAAACATCAGATGGCATTGGACTTAAAAATGTAGAAACAAGAACAACGGCATTAAAAGGAGCGTTAATCATTGACACCCAACCTAACCGGGGTACTTTAATATCGGTAGAGGTTCCATTAATTCAATAACTATGAGTAAAATAAGCATTCTCATTGTTGACGATCATCGCATGTTTAGAGACGGCATCATTGCACTTTTGGAAAAGGAAAAAGACATGCAGGTACTCGACGAAGCATGCGACGGAATGGATGCGTTGGAGAAAATAGCCATCAACACTCCCGATGTGGTGCTAATGGATATTGATATGGGTTCGATGAATGGCATTGAAACCACTCAAAAAATAAAAGAGAATTATACGGAAGTTGAAATACTGGCTCTTTCCATGCATTCCGACACCACCTACATTGTTAAAATGTTGGATGCTGGAGCAAAGGGGTATATTTTAAAGAATGCGGGCAGGGATGAAATGGTTGCTGCCATTAAAGCCGTGCATTCTGGAAGCAGCTACTTTAGTAGTGAAGTATCTTCTAAGCTGCTGGAGCAATTGCATTCCAAAAACACCGGTAAAGAACGTAAGAAAGACGAAATTCCATTAACCGACCGGGAACTGGAAGTATTAAACCTCATCGCGCAAGAGTACTCTAACCCTGAAATTGCCGAAAAGTTATTCATCAGCATCAGAACCGTTGACACCCACAGAAGAAACTTGCTGGAAAAACTAGGCGTAAAGAATACTGTGGGTCTTGTCAAGTATGCCATCAGCAAAGGGTTACTTGACGACTAATTGTGTGTCTACGCATTTCTCGTAGACCACTATGTGAAATCCTTACCTTATAGGAGTATTCCGTAAATTTCAAAATACGCTTTTCTACGCTTATCCAGCCTTTTGTATTGCCTCATCTTAGCAGCAGATTTAAAACTGTTTAAAACACGTTAAGATGAATACTACATGTCTACCCACAGATCAGCAATTGATTGAGCGTTACTTGCAGGGCGACAGAGAGTCGATGGGCATTTTATACCAACGATACTCAGAGAAAGTTTATGCCAAATGCCTTTCGTTTATGAAGAATGCTGATGAAGCTTACGATTTGACACAAGACATCTTATTGAAGTCATTTGAAAAGATGAAGACCTTTCGTGGAACGGCCTCCTTCTCTACCTGGTTATACTCCATTACAGTAAACCATTGCACCGAGGTACTTCGCAAAAAGAAGAACAAGCATTATACCGACATCGACACTTGCTACCATTTGGAAGAAGAGGCCTCAGAAGATATAGACGTATTAATGGAACAAGAGCTTCAATTCGAGCAGGTGAAAACATTGCTTGATGGCATGCCTGAGTTGGATCGCCAGTTGTTAGTACTTAAATACGAACAGAAGAAATCAATCAAAGAATTACAGGAAATGTTCGGACTTGGTGCTAGTGCTATAAAAATGCGCTTGAGTAGAGCGAGATTAAAAGTAAACCAATCCTACCAACAACATTATCCGTCGTTTAAACCCGCCGCATAACCCTACTGCGGTCATAAAAACCCCGGCACGGAAGACTACCAATCCTAACATTCACCGTGCCGGGGTTTTCTTTTTTTGCATGTTTCGCCAAGTATTTTCTTGAACACTAATACCGGTTGTTTATCCACCCATAAAATCAACAAACAATAGTGTCCTTTTCTTGTTGCACCTTATTCACCTCAACCAAATCGGAATCTTTTAGAATCAAAATGGGTACTCTGATGTTCTCAAACAACTTTCCGGTAAAACTCTCGTGGAACCATTTGTTGATAAAACGACGTTGCTTCTTAATGGCAACCAGTAGCCCAACATCTTCCACTTTACAATGTGTTTTCATGCTCTTAACGGGGGTGCTACTTTTGAGCACCGTAAGGGTATAGCGTTCGCTTGTTGCTTCCAGCTTGCGAATGCAATCCATGGTGGCTGTGTCGTCTATATGCTTCAATGTACCATCTTCGGAAATATGAATAAACTCTGCGCTGGCGTCAAAGAGATGCGCCAGGGCAACAAACTGCTTTATTAAATGTCTCGCATGCATCAATGGCCGAAAGTCATTGGCAAAAGCGATGTGGTGGATGTTCAACAAATCAACCTCGGCAGGAATAAAAAGTACTGCTGTGGAAGTTGTTTCCAAAATCTTGCGGGCAATGGTTTCTTGCTCCGGTTGATCAGGGATCAACGGCCCACCTCCATTCAATGCCACCAAATCAAACCCACCCGATTGTACCACTTTTAACACCTCTTCTTCCAAATGCCCTGTTACGATGCGGTAGGAGGTGCGCAACTTGAGATCGGCAGTAAGTTTAGCAAAGTGCTTAAAGTAATATCCTTTCAAACCATGTATTTCATCCAACGCTTCCTGCCATTTTTTCCTTACTGCCTTTCCATACTTATGTGGAGAGAGTTCTTGTTTTAACTCCAATGAAAAAACATTCATCAGGACTAATTGTGCATCCTGTCGGCGAGCAAGTGCGGCAGCATAACAAAATGCCGGGCCATTGTCATCCTCTATGCGGAAGGGGAAAAGTATTTTTTTCATAATAACGTTATTGCATCATTGTAAAACATATACCCACAGGCTGGTATTTAAAGATTCTTGTGGTCGATAGTGCCTTTATATTGAGTAGAACCCTTCAGAAAAATATTCATCATCAAATTGATTGATTCGCCATTTTAACTGGTTGAAACGATGCTGCTTTTTTAACGCCCCATTCTTCTTCTTTCGAGGCCTTGCTTTGCTCTGATCGTCACCCTTGCTGTGAGAGGATTTGTGCTTGTTCATGATGATTTTTTTAATGGGTTATTCCCAGATTTAATACATTGTTTAGACGGGTAATAATCATTTAGTCACAGGATGCACAAAAAAATAAGCGCCTACCGGTGGGCAGACGCTCATGCTTATTTAACTATAAACTTAATCAAAGTCATCGTCTTCCAACTCAATGGTTGTAGTGTCAATTACTTTTCCTTCTTGCGTAACCAGTAAGATGTACGAAGAATCGTCCTCGCTCAACATTACCTCATAGCGAATGCCTGTTGGGTCTTCAATCTTGTCTACAGATTCAATGATTCCATCCACATAGTTTTTGTAACAAGCTTCCGAAACAGCTTTGGGGAGTTTTGCGTCAGTAATAGAGCCACGGGTCACGATCCAATTGGAACTGTTGTCAAAACGTGCCAGTAAGTACTCTTTGTCAACCTCAAACTCCGCTTCATAACCATCTTCGGTTTCGTTCCACGTTACGTTAGTGGCACTCGGATACTTTTTGTTCAAAAAGTTGGTTGCCTTTGAGGACACTTGTGCAAATGCTGTTGCAACGAACAACAAAGCTGCAATTAAAGAAAGTGATTTCATTTCATGTTGTTTGTTTAATTGTTTTGTGTTGAGACGTTATCTTAGAAAGTGGTCACACAGTTTTGCTACATTTTTTTGTAGGCCACTTTTATAGAGGCTTTCAGGCACATAAGCGATGCTATAATTAACAACTATTCAGGAAGTTTTCTGGTGTTCTTTCGCACCAGGGGGCATAATGAATTCACCTTTATTGCAGAGGGAGTTAAGCAATTTGGCTAAAGCCATTTTTTCACTTTCTTGAAATACAGCAACATGGCTACAACAATCGCCGCCATTCCTCCAAGCACAGCATAATAACCATACTTCCAGGAGAGTTCCGGCATGTGTTCAAAGTTCATTCCATAAATACCGGCAATGAATGTTAGGGGTATAAAAATGGTGGAGATAATGGTAAGAGTTTTCATAACCTCGTTCATCCGGGTACTTAGTGTACTGTGATAAATGTCGAGTAAGGTGTTCAACATATCCCTCGAACTTTCCAACGATTCCAGCACGTGGACAATATGATCTTGTACATCCCTGAAATACCTGAGATTGCGTTCTTCCACCATTCCGGGGTTACCTCCAGCCAGTGCAGCTACTTCACTACGCAATGGAACAATGGCCTTGCGCAAAAAGATCAAATCTTTCTTCAATCTCTGAATGGCCTGAATGGATTCCTGAGAAGGCTTCTCATGGATTTCACTTTCCAATTCACCAATAAGGCTTTCGATGTGTTCCGTGATGATGAAATAATGATCTACGACTGAATCTATGAGTAGGTATACCAGGTAGTCGGTATGTCGGTATCGAACCCGCCCCTTTTCTTTGCGAATTCGCTCACGAATAGGCTCAAAAATGTCTCCCGGTCGTTCCTGAAAACTCAACACCCATCGTTCACCCAATACAATACTCACTTGCTCAATGTCGATCTTATGTTGTTTTGGGTTAAGGGACAACATTTTCATGGTAAGAAACAGACACCCTTCAAACTCCTCCAGCTTTGGCCGATGTTTGGTGTTCATAATGTCTTCCAACATCAGTTCATGCAATCCAAACAACTCGCCTACCTTATGAATAACTTCAGCATCGTGTATGCCATCAAAGTTAAACCAGGTGACTGAAGAGCGATCTAAATACGTGGTGCATTCATTGACCTCTCCCAACGTTACTTCCTCCATTCGTTGGTCGTCATAATCAATTACCGAGACAGTTATTTTTTTGGTGCGTTGTTTGCCAACAAATACCAATGAACCGGGTGGCAGGCCAATTTTTTGAGAATTTAGAGTAGCCATAAAGTTTACTGTTTGTTCTTATATACAATGGTGCGATGGGGAAATGGAATTTCGATACCTTCTGCATCAAAGCGCTTTTTGATTTTTTCATTTAAATCCCATAGCAGTTCAATCCCGTCATCAAAGTTTTTGGCCCAACACCAGGCACGGAGATTCACAGAACTGTCTCCATAACCAATCACCTTCACTTTTACTTGAGGGATACCAGCTTCTTTTTCTTCAGCAGTCAATTGATTAATTAGAAAAGGATGCTTTAAGGCTTCTTCTCGCATTATATGCATCGCTAAGTCAACATCGCTATCATAACTAATGCTAAACTCCACAAATTGACAATGACGATTATCTTCGATGTCGTGATTAATAATGGTTTCATTACTAATCAAGGTGTTGGGAACTATGATACGTCTGTTATTAAAGTCACGGATTACCACATGGCGTAAGGTAATGTCCAATACGTATCCAGCATGTTGATCGCCAATTTTAATTAGGTCTCCCACCCGAAACGGGCGGAAAATTACGATGAAAATGCCGCTGATGATGTTAGCAAATGCCTGCTGGCCGGCAAACCCTACAATGGCTAACAATACTCCTGCACCGGCGAACAAGGTAATGGCAAAAGTACGCCAGGACGGAACCGAATAAATGATTGCACAAATGGCAATTAGCCAAATGATAGAGGTTATGGTATTGCGGAAAAACTTATAGCGGGTAGAGTCAACTCTGAGTTTTTCCGATGCCTTCTCAAAAGCCCTTGTAAGCAAATAATGGCTTATTCTGCTTACCACCACGGCCAATACTATAATGCTGGTGATGATGATAGGATAGTACCAGTCAACCCCTAAGAATTTCAGATTCATCAGTTTTTTAGTTCAAAGTAAATATAATTCAGCGTTTAGACTAAAACCAGAGTAAAAGTCACAATGCTCCCCTGTGACCAAAAGTTTTTTCTACATCCCAATAATGGATGAAGCATATTTTATTTCCATATGAAGTCAGCGCCAACAATAAGAAGGCGTTTGTGTTTACCATGGAGTTGGCTCGGTTGTTACATGCGGAGGTGCATTTATTAACTGTTCTTAGGCCATTAACGAAATCTTGTTTGTCAGATGAGGAGAGAAAGAAAGACATCCATGGTTATTTGCTCCAACTGCAAGGTTACTACCAATGTTACTTTAATGATTTTGATGCCACTCATACTCCGGTACAGCACCAATACATTGCTCATCAATCGTTTGAGGATGCTATTGTCAGTTATTTGGCTAAGCATCCGATAGATTTGGTAGTGGCAGCTGAACCCGATTTAGAAGGCATTAAAAAACGTGACCTAAAAGCCCGATTGAAACCAATCAGAAAAAAAAGGATAAGCACCATTGTTATCCCCATTAAGTTAATGTTTGAACCAGCAGTATCAAATCGTGATTTTACATGGAGTTTCAGGCGTCACCGGGTAGAAGATGCGCTAAGGCACCTAACGTATAAGAATTGTAACCGACACGAAATTTTTGACACTATCCATAAAGCCTCTTCTTTGGTGCATCCCACCGGTAATAAACTGAAAATCATTGATCGATTCGGCCATGGCGAGAGTGAGTTTTTACTCAATTGATGTATGGTGTTAAAAGTGACCAAATCCATTATTCGCGTCTCAATCAATAATAACGAAAAGAACGCGTAATGAAATTGATGTTTGCTACAGTACTTTGGATGGTAGGTCTCTTTTTGATCGAAGATTATCCTGCGCCCAAACAAACCGAGAACAGGTTGTTTTACCTTCAACGAAGCACCAACACCAATACAGTGATTTACGATGCCCAACTTAACGGTGGGCATTACAATACCAACACACCAATTGATGCTTACTGGTTAATGTATGCTCGTAATGGTGAAAGAGAAGAACTTAACTTTTTTGAGCAGCAACGCGCCTATGGCATTAAGTACGAAAAGGTGGAGCAAGGAACTATTCAGTTTTACCTCAAAGCGTATCCCAAAAGAAAAATCAAGGCTGTGATCAACAACGGACAACCGCAAGCATTCATGGTGATTAACCAACAATTAGCTCGCTTAAACAAAGTTTTCATTCAAACCAGAGATAACCAGGGCATGTTTCCTGCCGTGAAACATATTGATTTGTTTGGCACAAACATAAAAACCAATACTCCCGTGTTTGAAAGAATAGCCCTGTAAATGCTAATAATCTATTGTTCATGGAATATCCCATTTTTACATTATCAGATCATTTAACACGCGAACAGATTGATTTCTTTGAAACGCATGGCTTTTTGCATTTCAGGCCATTCATTGATGCAGCCACCGTACAAGAAATTCTTCATTCAGCCCAACAGGTTGAAAAAACCTGGATTGCAGATGGTGTGGAAAAAGTAAATGGCATTCCCATTAAATATGGGAAGGATGAACACAACAATAAGATTGTGCAGCGTTTTGCCTTTTTATCGCAATACAGTCCTCCTGTAAGAGAACTGTTACACGATTCGCGTTTAAAAGCGTTGTTAGTGTTATTGGGGAGTGATGCCCGTATTGGTGGTAATGAAAAAGATGGTGTAGTTCTCAACCATTATGTAAATACGGAACACAGCAGTTTTACCCAAATGGGGTGGCATACCGACTGTTTGCGCGATGTGTTTTATGGGAAGAAAATAAAGCCCATGCTTAATGTGGGAGTTCATCTATGCGATTACCCTAAGGAAAACGGTGGTTTGCGCATTATTCCGGGTTCACATATACAGTCTGTACGGCAATTATTGTTCCGAAAGTTGTATTTTAAAGACAATAACCCCGATCCTGATGAATTAGGCCTAAGTACTCTGGCCGGAGATTTAACCATTCATGATGGAAGGTTGTGGCATCGTGTGGCCAAATCAACCGTAAGCGGTAATGCCAGTAGAAGAATGGTAATGTATATACCCTTTCTTACCGGTAAATACCAACCCAAACACACTTATAGTCCTACGCCAATTTATCATAGATTTGCACATTTAGTAAAGTAAATACTATGTACGCACTCATTACAGGTGCCAGTAAAGGCATTGGAAAAAGCATTGCATTTCAGTTGGCGGCTAAAGGGTACAATCTTGTGTTAGTTGCTCGCAATGAAGCTTCACTTGCTGATCTCGCTGAGGTTTTATCGAAACGGTTCAATATTACCGTTAAGTACCAAATTGTTGACTTGCAACAGCCGGGTGCAGCAGAACAACTTTACACTTTTTGCACTAACGAGCAACTGCCGGTTTCCGTTTTGGTTAATAATGCAGGACGAGGAAGTTGGGGGCGTTTCGATGAGCTTGCATTGGCAGAACAGCACCAAATGATGCAGCTCAACATGCATGCTTTGGTAGACCTCACCCATTATTTCTTGCCTATGCTGAAGCAACAACAAACGGCTTATATCCTGAATGTAGCAAGCACAGCTGCTTATCAGGCTATGCCTACCATGGCTATATATGCCGCTACTAAATCTTTTGTCGTTTCCTTTTCACGGGCATTAAAGCGGGAACTGAAAAATAGTAGTGTAAGTGTCAGCTGCCTTTCACCTGGCCCTACTGATACTCATTTCATTGAAACCGCTGGCATGCAAGCGTTGAAAGAAAAAGCTGCTAAGTATGAAATGACACCCGATGAAGTAGCCAAAATTGCGGTAAAGGGCATGTTTGCTAAAAAAACTGAAATCATTCCGGGGTTTCTCAATGCATTCTCTGCTTTCATGCTTCGTTTCGTACCTAAATCTACACCGGAGAAAGTGGTGGAGAAGGTGTATCGGGTGAATTGAATTTGTGATTTAAAAGCAATGCCCCTTTAGAAATTACTTGCTCATCACATTAGCAATGCTAAACGCTATCTTATTTTAAGGATAACGTAATTTCCTTATAAGGAATCAATATCAGCAGCTAATTCAGTTGAGTAGTTGTTTTTCAATTTTGATGCATGCATCCAACTGCTCATAACATTGACAAGCCAGTTTGTCAAACTCTTTGCCCTGTGGAGTGATGGGCAATTGTTGCGCCTGTTCCATAAAGCTGCTGTATATCGCACCCCATTGGTCGGAGGTTTGGTGTTTTGGGATGCCCATTGAACGGGCAACAATAGAAAGAATGTTGAGGTTGTGACCATCATCCAATTCCATGCCCACACTTTCCAGGCAATAGAATAAGCGATTGTGCCGCATGTCTTGCTTAATTAAGCTGAGGATGAGTTCTTTCTTCTTCATAGTATTTTGCGTTTGAGTGTTAAAAACTTTCTCAAAAATAAATTAATTTACCGCTACAAGCAAATAAAGTGAATTGAAACGATAAATTAGTTCATTCAAACGCCACAAATCACGCGAAAGCGGTTCTCAGGCTTTTGCTTATTTTGCAAAAGACTTTGTGCTACACGATAAGAAAATGGTGAAGAAAAGAACATACAACCGTATAAAAGCGGTTTTGGCTGAAAAAGGAAAAACCAACAACTGGTTGGCCGATAAATTGGGCAGAAACATTACTACCATTTCCCGTTGGTGTACCAACGACATGCAACCCACAATGGAGTCGTTATTTCAAATTGCCGAGGCGTTGGATGTAGACGTTCGGGAGTTGCTTGTCTCCAACAGATGATTCTTTCACATACTTTTACCGCGATATAATGGAATTACTGTGAATTAAGTAATTCACAGCGCCATCTTCACATCATAGTTCCTATCCAAAAATCTCATACTCCCCATTCCCCTCAAACCGATTCTTAACAATAAAAGCAATGCCGTCTTCCACTTTAATGGCAATATCGCAGTCGTGAATGATTTGCTGTGAGCCTCTCGCCCTGCCGCTTTTAGTAGATTGTGAAATAGTAATCAAGCCACTGTTTTTAAACCGCTCACGAAGGATTTTCAGTTTTGCAGCATCAATACCCATGTCGTCCAGGCTATCTACAAAAACAAAATGATAGGTATTGGATTCCAGTTCTTCCATCACTTCCTCAAATGAATGTAAATCGGCAATGTGCAAACCCTTATGAAAGGCGTTGTTGAATACAAACTTATCCCGCAACGTTTTGGAAAGCCCTTCTTCACTACTGATGTATATAACCCTGCCGAAGTTAAAAGCAAGGTACTTGGCAAACTGCACAGAGAGGTGAGATTTGCCTTGTCCCGGCTTCCCGTGAATTACTGCGTGGAAATTTATTGAAGGTTTCCCAACAAGCGTTTCCCATTTACCAGTAAAGTTCAGCGACTTGAAATTCATCTGTTTCAACTGGCCGCTGGAAATAATTTTCTCGTTGAGGTTTGGTGGTTCGATGGGAACAAGAGGCGGTTCACCATTTAACTGTTGTTCCTGTGATTCTTCAATGGGTTTGGTTTCGGGAGTAAGGAATCTTGGTGTTTTGAACCACTCTAAGGTATAATGCCCCAACTCATCTTCATTGGCTTTTTCTTCGATGGCCAACGCTTTCAGTTGGTTGTCAAGCTGCTTTATTTTAATGGCGCGTTCCTGTTCTGCCTTTTCATTGTTATAGTAGTTGGTAAGGTATCCTGCTGCTAATCCAAGTCCTCCTCCAATAAATAATTGAAGCCACCCATTTTTAGTGAACTTTTGAGCAATTGCTGTTCCGCTTAACATTCCAACGGTAGGCAGCAGCCATGAATGAGTCTTTTGCACCTCCTGTCGTTTGCGCAGCAAATGTTCTTTTTGTTGCAGAAGTTTTGCCCTGATGCTCTCACATCGTTTTACCAATTTGCCCAGCTTTTGGTAAACAGGGTTGGGTTGCTTTTCCGGTTGCGGTGTAATTGGCTGATCGTCTATTACCCCTTTTAGTGCCTGAACAGGCTTTTTTGATGGGCTACTTTCTTCGTTATGTTCTTTGTCATTGCTATTTGGTGGCGTTGACCTTCCTCCTTTTGCATAAAAATAGTTGGCTCTGCATGTGCCAGAGCAAAACTTTGCTCTTGGCATTTTTCCTTCCATGCTACCGTCACAATACTTACATTTTCTTTTCATAATGTTTTTGGTTTAAGGTGGTGTTGCAACGTTGCAACGCTGCAACACCAACCGATTCAGGGTTTCATAAAAATTGATCGGAGCAAATTCAAACGAAAAAACTATTCGTTTTGAGGATACCGTTTGCTCAATCGATCCTCTCCTTCACGGCAGATTTCCTCTTTCGATTTTTTCTCACCGGAGTTAATCCAATCAAACAAGTCGGTCTTTTTGAAATAGACCTTTTTACCCCGTTTGAAAAATGGAATGAGGCGTTTGTGCGTATAGCTGTAAATGGTTGATACGGCCACCCGTAGAAACTTAGCCGCTTCTTTAATAGTGAAAAACTCCTTGTCCTGTTGGGTGGAGTTTTCTTGTGCTTGCAGCAGTTGCCTCAACAACTGCATTGCTTCCTCTCTGAAGGCTTGTTTGATGTCGTCCAGAGAGGCTTGAATAATAACTGTTTTTTGCATGATAAAATGGTTTTTCTTCATGCAAAATTATGAAGGATATGAGGCTAGGCCGGTGATAGGGAGACCCTATATATTACTATTTTTTTCGGATTCCAGTTTTATGAGTGCTATCTCCCGATCAATCATTTCAACAACTAAATCCATGTTCGTATTTACATAGTATTTGCGGATGTAATTCAGGTCAGAAAGCAGTTTGTCGTCGGAAACAATATTAGGGACTTTTCGGAGGCGTTTATATATTTCGGAGTTGACAATTTTCTTGTGTCCAACACCTAGCTTAAAATGTAATAAACGAGCAAAGGCAGAAACATCACCGGTGCGTCGCGGCTCATACCCCAATGCCTGCCATTCAAAATAATTGGCTAGTATTCTTCGGTTCAGGGTAAAGTCATCGTTAGAGGAATGATTGAGTTTAATGTTAGTGTCATTGTTCCATGAATCGTCTAGTGGATGATCTGATGAATCCCCCTCATTAATTTGCTCTGTATTGAGTGCAATGAATTTCTGACGGGCGTGGTACAATGCCAAAAAAGTAACAATGTCTTTTTCGCTTCCATTGTTTAGAAGATCAGGAGGGTTTGGAACCTCATTGGCAGAGAAATCAAAAAAGCCGAGTTTTACCTGCTCAATGGATTGATGCGATTCCTTTAAGGCTTCCAGGTTACTTAGAACTGCTGTAATTGCCTGTTCAGGATTTACTTTGCAGGCATGTTCAAATAGTTCCAAAAGCTCGGCATTAAAGGGGCTGTTACTTTGGCTGTGTTGCAGAAAAGTGAGAGAGCCGATGATAAGTTCCAGCACGTATGCTTGATTTCCCGCCAAGCTAAGTTTGTCATTGGCTTCTTGTTCTATTTGGTTAAAATAGTGGCTTTTATACCCATCAAAATGTTCGGTCAAATCCATATCGTCGTTCATGTTACAGTAAGTTTTCGTTCGCCTTATCCATTGCCTCGTTCTCAAAACTGTCAAGATATACCTGCGTAATCTTTTCCGTTTGATGTCCTAACGCATCGCTGATTAACGAAATGGGTGTTCCGTTCCTTTTGAGGACGGTGGCATACGTATGCCTTGCCACGTAAAAAGTGATGCTGGTATAGTGTTCGATGTTCAGTTGCTTTGCAATTGCTTTGATGCCTTTGTTGGTTGTTTTGAGTTTGTAGCTTACTCTTCTTTTCGTTTGACGAGGGGTTAATGATGGTTCCAGTATTGGAAAAATGAAATCACTCCCGTTTCCCCATTGCTTTTTATAGCGGTTCAGGATGTGTTGAACGGGAGGTTGAATTTTAATCGAAAAGCCTTCGCCCGTTTTAGAACGTGTATAAACAATTCTGTTGTCTATGATGTTTTCCGACCATTTGAGTTTTGCCAAATCAATGAAGTTCATCCCTTGAGTGAGGTAGCTGAAAATGAAAAAGTTTTTAGCATGCCATTGTGCCGAACCTTCGTCTGTTTCAAACTCCGCAAACAGTTTGATTTGTTGATGTGTCAACGCCCTCTTTTTTGTCTTTTCTGTTTTGATCGAGTAGTTTTCAAAAGGGTAGAGGTCTTTACTCAAAATCTCTTCTTTGATTGCCCTGTTCACTACTGCTTTCAACGTTTTCATGTAAACGGCAATGGAGTTTATTTTACAGGTGGGTTTAAGGAATCGTTCAAACTTAGTAAGGAACGAATAGTCGATGTCATTAAACAACAAATCCCGATTAGTACGGAAACGCTTGATCGCCATTAACGTAAACCGGTAAGAATCGGCAGTACCAACCCGTTTTGCTTCATACAGTTCTTTGATAACACGATCAAAGTAAGTGAATACAGAAATCGCGCTGGACTTTGTGAAGAACTTACGTTTAAACGCATCAAATGAAAACGGAGCACCCATTCTCTCCATGTCGATGATGATGTTACAGGCTTTGGCTTCAAAGTTTTGTATCAAGATATTTTCTTCACGCCTTCCCCTGAGTTCTCCCTTTTCAGTATTCCATTCATTAGGCTTGGCCTCAATGCCAAGCGTAAAGTATTTTCTGATTCGTTGGTAGGTCACCCTTAAAACAATGGGGTGCTTCCCTTCCTTTAGTTTTTTGCTTTTGTAAAGGATAACCTTTGCTGCTGCGGTGTTTTTTTCGGCCATAATTTCTTGTTTTCGGTTTACACATTGGTATACACATTTGTTCAAAAACAATGTTGGCACCTAAAAAGAAAACGAAATAAAAACCGCCATTATTGTAGCAATATCAAGGCATCGCAAGGAAAAGCAAGTAAAATCAAAATGTCTTTTCCGTGTCTGGCAGTCAAGAGGTCGTGGGTTCGACTCCCATCGTCTCCACTAAAGAGATCAAAGCCTTGCACGTAGTGCAGGGCTTTTTTCGTTTTGGAAAGCCGGTGAAGCTTGCTTCAATAGGCTTGTAAAAATGAAAAAAGACAAACAAGCGTTAGCGTTTAGGCTTTGATTTTAGACTTCGGGAAAGGTGGGATCACCGCAGGTACTCCCATCGTCTCCACTTAATGATAAACCCTGCCGCGTAAGCGGTAGACTTTGTTTGGTAAAGCAACAAACACTAAATTATATTTGTATCATAGTTGTCATCAAATTGAAGGCAAAAACGATCATATTAATACTACTGATTATTCCAACAGCGATATTAGCTCAAATAGACTCTATTAAGTCTAAGCTAAGCTTTGAAGGTGACTTTCGTTTTCGTGTGGAGCAAGATTGGAATTCAAAAAAGGCAGATGGGTCTTTTCGCGACAACAGAACCCGGTTTCGTTATAGATTAAGAGCTGGAGCAGAATATTTGGAAAGTTGGTATAGCATCGGCTTTCGGATAAGAACAGGAAACCCTGTTAAACAGCAAGACCCTCAGTTAACTTTAGGAAGTGGGTCTAAAGAATTTGGAACCTTGCCAATTGGGCTAGAAAAAACATACTTCCAGATCGAGCACAATGAATTCAAGTTTTGGGCTGGAAAGAATGCTTTTCCATTTGAAAAAAATAATGAACTCTTTTGGAGTGATAATGTATATCCTGAAGGAGTTTCTTTTGGAAAAAGGTTTCAATTTCATTCAAAATTCATCAATGAAGCTAATGTTAGGGCGGGGCATTTTATCATATCAACAAAAGGCAAATCCCTTGGTGAGGACACTTATTTTCAAGGATATCAGACTTACATGAAGCTTTTAAAAAATCGTGTTGAACTATTCCCTTCCTTTTACCTGTTTAGGAATGTTCCTAATATTCCAGACGGCAATGAAACATTTGAAATTGATTATTCAATTCTTCACGTAGGCACTCGCTTCAATATCGTAAAAAAGTCAATGTTGAACATTGAATTAGACTATTATTACAACCTCCAGGATTATAATCAAAACGATTCTATATCAACCAAATTCAAAGAGCAAAAATCAGGAGTGACAGTTGGGTTAAAACATGGATTACTAAAACAAAAAGGAGATTGGTTGTTTAAAGCAAGTTATGCATATCTCCAACAATATTCAGTGCTTGACTTTATGGCTCAAAATGATTGGGTCAGGTGGGATTATTCTTCTTCGGGATCGCCAGATGGTAGATTAACCAATTATAATGGAGTTGAACTCGTTGCGGGCCATATGATCGCTAAAAAAGTGAGATTAACAATGAAATACTATGTGGTTGAACAACTTATTCCTTATGGGCTAACGAAAGAAACCGGAAGTAGAATCAGGTTTGACCTGGATGTTAAATTCTAATAACTGCTATCAACACATTTTATACAAAATGCTAAGCTTTAATGCCGTCCCCCACATTGTTTCCATGAAATACATTCATGCTCACCAATTCTTTAGCATTATGACCCTCAAATTCACTAAATTGTGGCTATACAATAGTTAAACAGGAACCAATATGAACAAACTAATACTCATTTTCATCTGGATATTGTATTTGCCAATATGCAATGCTCAAGAAGAAAGCAGTTCGATAATTGAGATGAGCAACCTCGAATTCATGGAAGGAAAATGGAAAGGAATGGCAAAAGATTCTTCGTTTTACTCCATCCTGGAATATCAGTTTTCACCTGAAGGAAGGTTATTGATGGCAACCAACCACCTTTATGGAAAAAGTGGACGATTATTTGGCGTTTATGAGGGAGCGTACCTGCTTGAAAACAATAAGTTTATCTATTTCCTGTCAGGTCCAAAAGGGGAAACGCATAGAGGAACTGCTGAAATAAAAAAAGACACGTTAGTCCATAAAGCAATTATTTACCCAGGGAAGAAAACCCGGTCGTACAAATCTGAAATGATCTTGAACAATGATCAGCTCTTTTACTATGCAAATTATTCTACAGAAGAGAAATACCCAGAAAAAATAGACTATTCTTCACCGTTAATTTATAAGCGGCTGGAATAAAACAATAGCTCCATAGGGTTGTGGAGATTTTCGAAGGGTCAGCATTGTCGAAATTACCGCAAAAATAACAGAACTTCTACAGTTACCCCATCGCTTTCGCTACATTTCATAAAGACGTTTAACTCATCGCCTCCTCACTCAAAATTTATAAATTGCCAGATCATCCCATCACCACTAACAGCATGCTGAGAACACTGCTTTTTACGTTCCTGTTTTTTCAAGCGATCTCCTCAATGGGGCAAGACTCCCTCATTACCACTCCTCCGAAAGATTTGGCAGAGGCGTACGAGCAAGCAGTAAAAGACAAGGATGTGGAGGAGCAAGTGCGGGGACTGATTCGAATAGGAGACTACTTTGATGCAGTAGGCAATTATACCCTTTCAGAAGAGTATTTCATGGAAGTGCTAGAATTTAGCGAGGCGCAAGACTTCCCAAAATACATTGGAAACATAAAAAACAGCCTGGCAGCACTTTACCGCTATCGAGGGGAGTACGAACGATCGCTTGAACTTTGCTTTGAAGCCATTGAAATTGAAACGGAATTGAATTATCGCAATGGCATTTCGCTTTCCTATTATAACATTGCGACAGTGTTTTACTACACAAAGAATTACCAAAAAAGCCAGGAGTATGCCGATTCAGCAATTGTATACGACCAACACCGCGAAAACAAAGTTTACCTGATCAATGCACAAATACTCAAAGCATTGGCTGCAGCTCAAATGGGACAAATCGATAAGGCGATTGATGCGTTGGATTTCTCTTTAGAATACTACCACGAGCGCAATGACTCGGGGAAGTTGGCAATGATTTATTCTAACCTTGGTTTTATACAAGACAAAGGAGAACGAAATAAAGAAGCACTGGCCAGCTTTAGAACTGCCATGGCTTATGGTCAGAACTCTGAAAACCTCCAGGGGCAATCTATATTCCATAACAATTTGGCGGAGCAATTTCTTTTGTTGCATGCTTACGACTCGTGCCTGTACCATGCCGACAAAAGCCTGGAGTTGGCAGAAAAAATTGAATTAAAACCATCCATTAGGGATTTGTATGAGCTCAAGGCCAAAGCTTATAAAGCCATGGGCAACTATGAGGAGTCGTTGCAATACATGGAGAAATTCATTGTTCTGAAAGATGAAATCTTAAATGCAGAGAACATCTCCACCATGGAAGAACTGGAGTCGAAATACAAGGCGACGGTGAAGGAGAAAGACTTGATGCTCGAAAAGCAGAAGAACAAGACCTTGCAGCAAGAACAACGGGTAGCTTCTTTTCGAATTTATATCCTCATTGTTTGTGTGGTGTTGCTGGTATTGCTAGTGTTCTTTATTTATGTGATTCAGCAACGAAAACGAAAACACCAGGCCTTACTTCATCAACAACAGCAACAGTTGGAAGCCACTCAAAAAGAATTGCTACAATCCGACCTGGAAAAAACAGCATTGCAAAATCAACAACTCGCTTCCGAAGTAGAATACAAAAACAAGGAACTGCAAACCCTGGCACAACATATTGTACATAAAAATGACTTGTTGGAAAACCTCAAGGAAGGAATCAAATCAGGCAATCAAAACAGCTCAAGCCAATTGATGCAATTGATTAGTGTGGGCATGAACACCGATAAAGAAGTGTTTGACCAACACGTGGATCAAATTAGCTCTTTGTTCTTCAAAAAATTGAAGGAACAATTTCCTGAATTAAATGCCAACGATCTGCGGCTATTGTCACTCATTAAAATCAACATGTCTTCCAAAGAGATTTCGGTGTTGATGAATATCAACCCCAAAAGTGTTGACATGGCCCGTTATCGAGTGCGTAAAAAAATGAATTTGGAGAAAGAAGTCAACCTCTTCGATTTCTTAAGCCAGTTCTAGAGTTAAGTAGTTTTTTGCTGCCTTTTAAGCTAAAAACTCCCCGACAAATATCTCTACAACATCTCTACAAGCCTTGATGTAACTGCTTTCCCAAGCTAAATTGCCGTCATAATTTTTGAGCTATAGAGCCTGTTAGGCGAATTCTCAATTGGAGTTAACACCATGACTTTTCCTACAGGCTCTTCTTTGGCTCAGCAGAATTAAAAACAGCAATTATTCATTCATTAAACTTAGGATTATGAGCTCAAAAATATTCCCAGTGTTAGCATTCATGCTGCTTTTTACTACCCAGGGCATTGCCCAATTGTTTTCAGAGCATCAAAAAATTGTTGCTCTTGATAGGGGAGGTGTCAACGACTTTTTTGGCATCAATGTGTCTATAGATGGAAATTATGCCATTGTAGGTGCCATTTATGAAGACGACGATGAGTTAGGGAACAACCCCCTTAACGGAGCCGGAGCGGCATACATTTTTGAAAAGGATGGCGGAGGAAACTGGACGCAAGCCCAAAAGCTTGTAGCGAGCGATCGTGCTCCAGGAGACTGGTATGGGCGATCGGTGGCCATCAGTGGTAATTACGCTGTGGTGGGTGCTTACCAGGAAGACCATAACGCCATGGGTACCGGTACTTTAAGCGAAGCCGGCTCGGCCTATATTTACGAACGAGATGGTGGAGGAAACTGGAACTTTGCCCAAAAAATTGTGGCCTCCGACAGGGCTGCAGACGATGAATTCGGATTTTCTTAGCAATTAGTGGCAACTACATCATTGCTGGCGTGTACAAGGAAGATGAAGATGCGGCAGGGAACAACACACTCACTTCGGCTGGCTCGGCCTATATTTTTGAGCGAGATGGTGGAGGTACCTGGAACGAAGTGCAAAAAATAGTGGCTTCTGATAGGGCTTTCAACGATTGGTTCGGCTATGCCGTGGCAATTAGTGGCAATTATGCTTTGGTTGGAGCGCAAAATGAAGATGAAGATGCGGTGGGAGCCAACACCATAAGCTCGGCCGGTTCGGTATACCTTTTTGAACGAGATGGTGGAGGTACGTGGAATGAGGTGCAGAAAATAGTAGCCTCCGATCGAGCCAACTCCGATCATTTTGGCAAATCGCTCGCCATTGATGGAACCTATGCCATTGTTGGAGCAGAAACGGAAGATGAAGATGCAACAGGAAACAACACACTTTTATCGGCTGGCTCGGCCTATATCTTTGAGCGCGATGGAGGGGGAACATGGAATGAAGCACAAAAAATTGTGGCTTCTGATAGGGCTGCTGTAGATTTATTTGGTGCTACGGTATCGATCAGTGGCAACTATGCTGTTGTTGGTGCTTACCAGGAAGATGAAGATACTACAGGAGGGAATACACTTGATAAAGCTGGCTCAGCGTATATTTTTGAGCGTAACGGAGGCAGCTGGGGAGAACTACAAAAGGTGGCGGCCTCCGATCGGGCAGATGCCGATTGGTTTGGCTTTACCGCTGCCATCAGTGGTAACTATGCCCTTATTGGCGCTTACCAGGAAGATGAAGATGAGGTGGGCGGAAACACTGTTTCAGGCTCTGGCTCGGCCTACCTGTTTCGAGTTTGCCCCCCTTTGTTAGGAAGTATTTCACCGGCAGTTTGCAACAGCTACACCGTTCCTAGTGGCGATGAAACCTACACCACTTCAGGCACATATACAGATACCATTCCCAGTGTTGAAGGATGCGATAGTATTTTAACCATCAACCTTACCATTCTTAATAGCACTACCGGGTCGGAATCTGTAGTGGCTTGCAACAGTTATACCTGGACAGCGAACAATATCACCTACTCCGGTTCGGGGAGTTATAATGCTACTTTAACCAATGCAGCAGGTTGCGATTCGGTGGCAACACTCCATCTAACGATCAACAACAGCAACACAGGAAGCGAGTCGATCACCACGTGCAACAGCTATACCTGGCCAGCGAATAATGTAACCTATACCAATTCAGGAAGTTATAGTGCTACCCTAACCAATGCGGTGGGTTGCGACTCGGTGGTTACATTGCACCTTACCATCAACAACAGCAATGCAGGAAGTGAGTCGGTGACCGCTTGTGGAAATTACACCTGGTCGGCAAACACCACCACCTACTCCACTTCGGGCAGTTATAGTACTACCTTAACCAATATGGCGGGTTGCGATTCGGTGGCTACCCTCCACCTCACCATCAACAACAGTACAACAGGATCGGAATCGGTAACTGCTTGCAATAGCTACACGTGGTCGGCAAACGGAAACACGTATTCAACTTCCGGAGCCTATGTAGCTACCTTAACAAACTCAGTGGGCTGCGACTCCATTGCCACATTAAACCTCACCATCTTGAACAGTACCACAGGCACCGAAACAGCGACTGCCTGCGACAGCTATACCTGGGCAACGAATGGTACCACCTACACCAATTCAGGGAGCTACAGTGCTACCCTTACCAACTCAGTAGGCTGCGATTCGGTGGTGACCTTAAACCTCACCATTCATAACAGCAACAGCGGATCAGAAACAGTAGTTGCTTGCGACTTCTATTTCTGGGCTACCAATAATACCACTTATACCGCTTCGGGGAGTTATACCGCTACAGTTACCAATGTGGCGGGGTGCGACTCTGTAGTTACACTCAATCTAACCCTGGAAACAGTAGACACTGCGGTAACCGTTTCAGGAATTGTGCTGACTGCCCAAAGCAACAGTGGGTATACCTACCAGTGGGTTGACTGCAACAATGGATATAGCCCTGTTGCAGGAGAAACAGCAGCTACCTTTACACCAACAGCGAATGGTAACTATGCGGTAATCATTACCGATACAACAACAGGGTGTGCAGATACATCGGCCTGTAACTTGATTACTACTGTAGGTGTTTTCGAATCAACTGCGCGCGAATTGGTGGCATACCCCAACCCCACAAAGGGAGCATTTACGTTAAACCTGGGTGCTGTTGAAGCAGCAATTGGCATTACCATTACAGACATGACCGGCCGAGTGGTACAGCAACACCGGTTTTACAATCGTCAATTCTTGAACCTGAGCATTGATGAACCTACAGGAGTTTATTTTTTGCAGGTTGAATACAGTAACAACCATTCAATGATTAAGCTGGTAAAGGAGTAAAGGTTGATTTCTTTTCCTGGCAGCAAGGATCAACTAAATTGGTTCAATCGCTTTCATTAGATGTCGCAAGGGCTTCGGGTTTTGTAACTCGAAGCCCTTTTTTCTTGCACAATATTTGCACAAAAGGGAGGGATGCTTTTTGTTCAGAAAAATGATCCATACTCCATTGGGCAAGGGTTATCGATTAGGGATCAAACCCTAAATAACCAAATACAACAAGGAACACAAGCCATAACGGTTTAGGCACAACCCTGAGCTGTTTTTCTATTTAATGAGTATCTTTCTGGAAAGGGGTAGTTGTTTGGCAGCTATTCATAAACCGAATGGGAGTAATCATGTACTGCAATAACCTTAATCAAGCAACTCAATTAGACAAATGAAAACAACACCAGAACACGATAAACGAATGGCGCAAATGACATTTGCATCGGTATATCCGCATTACATTACAAAAGTTGAGAAAAAAGGCAGGACCAAGGAAGAACTACATCAAGTAATCGCATGGTTAACAGGGTTTGATGAGAAAAAGCTGAAAGAACTGATCAACGAAAAAGTGAATTTTGAAACCTTCTTTAAGAAGGCCAACCTGAACCCGAATGCTCATTTAATTGCAGGAGTAATTTGTGGCTATCGAATCGAGGAAATTGAAAACCCAATTACCAAACAAGTAAGGTATTTAGATAAATTGGTAGACGAATTGGCGAAAGGCAGGAAGATGGAGAAAATTTTGAGACAGGCGTAAGCAATAAACACTGTTGTGGATATGTGGTTCTTAAACAAGAACCACTTTTCTAATTCAATACCCCAATATTAGGTTTCAGAAAGCAGTAGCAATATCACTTCAATTCTTGCCAGCCAGTAAACATAGCCAACACACCTTGGCACGATAATCGCAACATTCAGGGAAAACGGTATCTTTAATACGATTAAAATTAAGGAGATAGCGCTATCATTTGCTTTTCAATGCATGCTGCCTAACCAACAAGGAACGTTTCATTCCTTTGTCATCCATTGAAAACCACTTGTTTATTCAAGCTTGAATGAACCACTAAAAAAAACAGAATGATGCGATATTTGATTAATCCTATTTTCATCATCGCCTTAGGTTGTTGATGCTTAACGACGGTTTTCTTAAAGCGGAATACCACAACTGGTTCATCGGCAAACTGTCGGATGTAGTAGGTGTGGTGGTGTTTGCTTTTTTTCTTACAGCATGGCAACCGCGGTATAAGAAGGCGATGTTTTGGGCCACAGCCATTGCCTTTGCCTGGTGGAAAACACCCTACAGCCAGCCCTTAATTGATGGGTGGAACGGTTGGGAAATTATTCCATTACAGCGCACGGTAGATTATACGGATATTTTGTGTGTGTTGGTACTGTGGCCGGCTTACTACTATCGTCCAAAAACCAACTGGAGGCCTTTGCTACAAAAGATGGTGGCCTACCCCATGGTAGTACTTACCCTTTTTGCTATTGTAGCCACTTCAGCCCCCGATCAGTATGCAGGAAACGTGGTAAGCGTACAACAATTTGTACGGCTTAAAATGACCAAAGCAGTTTTCTTAGAACAGTTGGAGCAACGTCACATCAACTACTCGTTGCACTCTACCATAGAGGTAAACGGCAAAACACTTCCAAAATATGTGTTAAAAGACGTTGTGATTGGAACCGACACCATCTACTCCATTAGCATCGGCATTAAAGACAAAGGACAACGCATAGCAGTATACATCGATCGTATAATGATCATCAATGAAAATGCACCAACCAATTACTTTGCAAAAATACCTGTGATGTATTACAAAGAATACCGCCAATGGACAAAGAAGTACCGCAAGATGGCCAGGGCGTATGTGGAAGAGGTTGGTAGTGATTAATGGCTTATGTTGGCTTTACCGTGAAGGTAGCAGTGAGCCCTACACTAAAATTTCGAGGGAGCTTATCCACTCCAAATATGGCACGGGAATGTTGTCCTTTATCGCCCAAAACACGTACAAATAGATCAGAAGCACCGTTCACTGCTGTTGGAGCCTCGTCCCAGCCATCTGTTGCCTGAAAATAGGCATCGATATGGTTTAACCCAATGAGTTGATCAAACCCAACTTTATGATGAACCTGTGCCAGTACGTTTAAAGCACACAACTCCATGGCTTTGTACCCATCCGCAGTATCCACCCCACTACCAAGGCGCCCCTGGTAAAGGTATGCTTCGTTTAAAATAGGAAACTGAATGGCAACGTAAGCAATGTCTTTTCTTACATTCACGGATACGTAATTGCCTCCGGGAGTGGATACTTCAGGAAGCGTGAGGCCAAGTTCTTGAAGTCGATCTAATGGAGTCATCCTCTTTTTTTAAGCAAGATACTTTTCTTGAATGAAATAGTAGCTAACAGCATTCGTTATCTCTGGTCAAAGTTCTATTTCGCATTCAGCAATGCCTCTTTCCAGCGATGGATCAATTCTTTTTCCGTAACATCCAAAGCTTTTAATACCTCTTCAACAGTGTTGTATTCCAAAAGACTACTCAAGGTGTTGCGGCCATATTTGGCATCGATATAAGCCACCATGGAACCTGATAATCCGTACTTGTTTTCTCCCTTCCAAAACATTGAGAGCTGCTCTGGCCCACCGGTTGATCGAACAAAAGAGACGGCATTTAACAACCTTTCTTCATCCAGCTGCCCTGAAACATAGGTGGCCAACCCTTCTACCAGCCAATCGATGTTATGGATGCTGTCGAATGCAGGAGAACGGTTGTAATCGCTGTGTAAAACATGGGTGAGTTCGTGAAAAACGAGGCGTTTAATTTCATTCCAATCATTGGGGTCGTGTTCGCAGGCCTCCTTCTTCCATGCCATAGGCGATAATAAATCAAGACGACTTTCTACCCCACTGCCAACCATCCAACACTCGGAGTTAAAGGTTGGCATTCCCCACGCTTTTTGCCATTGCTGGTTCAATTGATTGCGCGATGGGAAGAGGAATACCTCAACCGTGTTTTTAAAATCTTTCTTCAAAAAACCAGCAACAAAAGTCAACCCATCATCTACGTATTGATCTATTGGTGCAGCAAAAGAGTCGTTGGTAGAATAATGAATGGCATAACTGTAGCTCCTGATCTTTCCATCCAGGCTATCGTGTTGTGCTACCAGTTGCAGCGACCCAAGCATAAAAAGAAATACAAATGCTTTCATGTTTTTTTATTGCAAGTACACGAAAACAAAAAAATGATGGTGCTTATGGCATTGCAAATGCTGACGAAATCATGATTTGGTCAACCTTTTATACTCTACGGGCGTTTTTCCGGTGGCTTTTTTGAAGGCTGCATTGAAGGTGGTAGTAGAGTTAAAGCCCGCCATTTTTGAGATGCCCTCCAGGGTAAACTTCTCATTTTTTTGGTCCTTTAATAAGGCAATGACTTCATTTACCCGACACTCATTGATGAAGTTGTTAAAGCTCATGGCCATGGTAGAGTTGATGGCTTTAGAAATTTGGTTGGGTGTTTTTCCCAGTTCACGAGAAAGAGCATTGAGGCTAAGGTTGGGTTTCAAGAATAGTTTTTGTTCAATAACTGCAACCTTAATTTGCTCGATCAATGCAGTGTTTGATTGCCTCAATGCGCTCAATGACTTAACCCTAAAAGTCGCAAAGAATGTTCCTACCACAACAACAGCGATCACATCAATGAATGGCATCAGTGAAGGAAGAACTACGCCTACTCCCTGGATCAAGGTATAAGGGGTTAGGGCAACAATCATCCACATCGAGGCAAGTCTTCCTTTTGTAGTCGCCTGCCTCAACACGAATAACCGTACCAATGCCATTATATTCACAAGCAACAACAACCAGGTAAGTAGGACGACCCCATTTGGTGTTTGGTGAATAACCTCCAGCTTTTCGGGAGCGTCAAGAGAAAAGATGGGAAGCAAGAGGAGGTAAATAGGGAGGGTAACAAGGCGGGGTCTTTTTTTAAAGAAGGCAGGCTTTGCCTGAACACCCAACTCCCTCATGCCGATAAGTAGCAATATCACTGGCACCATGAATTTCATGGGGAAGGTAATCAGGTAAAAATGAGGGAGGTGATAAATGCCCCCTAAAAGAGTAAGGCAGGCTTCGGCCAACACAAGTGTTAGAGCAACTGCCAACCACCATGTATATTGGTGTGCTCCTTTTACATTAACCTTGAACAGGTGCTGCACCAGGTAAACCAATGTAAAAACTGCAAGAAGAAGTATGATAAAAGTAATGTTCACCCTTTATTCACCTTAGCGTTAAAACAAACCTGTTTTGCTACAATGAATATAGTTTATTCTTGCCGAACAATGTACTGCTTGTTGGTTGGGTTTTTAATCCAATAATGGTATTTATGCCAATTGCTAGAGGTACATAGGGTTTCTTTTTGCTCTTGCGTGGTGAGAAAAAGGGTATCTCCATTGATTTTTATTGCGGCTCGGGCATCACCACACACATTCACGGATAAAATGGCTTCCGCATAAATGGTGTCTTGCAAGTATTCAACATTAAAAAAGTGCTGCTGGAATTGTTGTGTTGAGCCGTATTCTTCATCAATACTGGCTCCATCTTCAACAACAAATTCGTCAGACGATTTTATCAGAAGCTCTAATGGGTCATTACCATCGCTTTCTTGTCCAAACTCACAGGAAAGCAACAAGCCCAATGCCAGTAAAACAAAGCAGGGCTTCATGACAAGGCATTAATAGCATTCGTCGAGCATCTCCAATGTTGCTTTGAGCAACTTGAAATCGTGGTATTGCTTCTGGTCTTTTTTGTCGAGCGAGAGGTAGGTATAACAGCCCATTAAGAGCACTTCCATCTGCTTTTTAAAGTCGGATTTGGTGATCATCTGTTCTTCACCATTTTTGGTGTTTTTAATGATCCATTCTTTCTTCATCACGCGCACTTGCGAGGAAACTTCTTTTCCTGCAATGGCCATTTCCATAGACTGCAATTGGGTTTTGTACGACTCGTTTTTTGAATGCTCAATGGCTTCATCGTAACTTTCGTAACCACCCAACGCCACATAAGCATCGCGCATTTCGATCAACTCTTCTTTACTGGCCACTTTCAACAAGCTATCGAGGTTGCTGTCGTAATCATTCTTCTTTTCATCCGAACGGGCAGCGGCAGCTGCCGCTTGCGAGGTACCAATATCAGTAGCAGTAGCAGCCATGCCACTCCAAAATTTGCTAACACTGGTAGGAAAAGGATTGCGGTACATTACAAATGTTTTCCCTTTGTATTCCTGCTCTACAAATACAGTGCGTACCTTAATCATTTCTTTCTTTTGTCCTTGTACCACCTGATAAAACGATTCTACCTTGTCGGGGCCGTACTTGGCAAGGTTGCCCGATTGATCTCTAAACATCACCGAGCGGCTGTAGAACCGGCCATTTTTTTGTTGCGCAATTTCTCCTTCTAATGTAGAGCCATCAGTGAGGGTAAGTGCTCCTTGCTGAAACTCACGGGTTTCATCTTTATAATCAGCCTGATCCATTGCCCCTTCAGGAACAAACCAGTTTTCGAGGTTTTGGTATTTCGCTTCGCCTGTAGGGAGCATACGGCTAATTTTACTTACGTCTTCATTTTTAATGGTGGTTACATTAGCATCGCGCGATGATGCATACAAGATGTGGTTGTACTTGCGCCCCATGCTCGATTTGCTGGAATTCACCAGGGTGTGTTTTTTGAAGGCGATCCATCCCTTTTTTTCCTCTCCATTTTTCATGAATAATGTGCCTTCATGAAAGTTAAGGTGTGGGTCTTTCTTTACCTTTTCGCCATTGTTGGTCAACTCAGCGATGGTAAGCGATAACCCATAGCGGGCTACATTTGCTGGCTTGAATTTTTGCTTGCCGGCAGCGTTTTTAATCACTACTTCATGAAACTTCCCATCTTGCTTTTTCAGTTGCAATTCACCTTCTACCTGGGTGCCGTCCATCAATACCACATAGCCATTGCGGGGCTTGGTGTTGGTAATTACCTTGCCCATGGTTTCACCTTTGTTTCTCCATTCGTATAAGGCTTCTGGGCTTTCGTTCAACATGGTTTGAGTAACTGTAGAGCCGTCTTTGGCTTTGGCAGTAATGGTTAACCCATAGGCTTTTAGAGCAGCCGGGGGAAACTTGATTTCTTTGCCATTGCCATCTACAAAAACAATTTCTTCTACATGCCCCGGACTACCTTCCAGCGACAGCATGCCCTCCAGTTTCTTATCTGATTTAAGCACCACATAACCCAATTGCGGTTCTGTTTTGCCTTTTTTCCAGCTGTAAAAGCTAGGATCGGTTTCGTTGGTTTGACCAAATGCAGTAATAGAAAATACCACCGCAAATACGAGGAGTAGTGTTAAGGTTTTCATTGTAGCAGTAACTTTGAGATTGCAACAAAGCTAATCTATTTAGAGGAGAAAGTAATAACAACAGCACCTTATCGTGAAAAACATAGGGGAAATGTTTGCCCAAAAAGATCTCCAACGGGCAAAATATTTAATAATTTAGTGACACCTACAACAAAGTGGTTATAAACATGGAGCGCCTGATACATTACCTGAATCGAGTGGTTGAATTGAGTGAGGAAGAGCAGGCATATTTAAAAGAAACACTGCGCATAGATCAATTCAAAAAAGGAGAGATGTTGTTGAAGGAAGGCGATATTTCCACTTCCTTTTTCTTTAACCTTGAAGGCTTTGTCCGTTTGTTTTACACCACCGATCCCGACGAAAAAACAGCCTATTTTTATCCGCCCAATTCGTTCATAAGTGCGTATGAGAGTTTCACCAAACAAACCCCTGTGAAATTCAACTTTCAGGCCATACAGCCTACTACTGTGGTTACCATTACCACGAAAGCAACCACAGCGTTGTTGGCTGCTTCGCCAAAATTTGGGTTTTTAGCACAAGTGATCATGGAAGATGAGTTGGCAGCCCATCAAAACATCATTGCCTCATTGCTTACCTTAACTCCCGAAGAGCGTTATTTCCAGCTCATGGAAGAACGGCCTGACATTTTAAACCAGGTACCCCAACATTACATTGCCTCCTACATTGGGGTGCAACCCGAATCGTTGAGCCGCATAAAAAGAAGACACCTTAAGAAATCTTAACCGAGGTTAAGGAATTGAGCCAAACATGCGATTTAATTTTGAAGAAAAATTAAATCATGAAACGCATTTATTTGTTATTAACAGTTGTTGGGTTTATCCTGCCCTCTTATTTTGTCGCGATCGAGTCAATTGAAACAGGAAATGTGCTATTATATGCCGACCCTTTAGCCACCATGGAGGGCATGTTTGCCAACCGAATTTCATCCATTTTTGCCATTGACCTATTGTTTGCTGTGGCAGTGTTCATGCTTTGGAGTTACCAGGAGAGCAAGCGGTATGGCATTAAAAAGGTGGGTTTAGTGTGGGCACTAACCTTTCTGTTTGGTTTTGCCTCTGGGCTTCCTTTGTTTTTATACTTAAGGGAAGAAAAGAGAACAGCCGAAGCATAGCTGCGCTCTTTTCGAAGTAAGGTTAACGGATGGCATTCAATTGCGCAAAGCTAAAGTGTTCCATTGCTAAGGTATAGGCATAAGCAGTTTCGGTAGTGGCTCCCACCTTCTTCTTCTCCATGTCAGCGGTATAAGCAAGATCTACTTTATGGCACCCAAGCGCATGCGCACGTTTTACAGTTTGAAACAAAATTTGTTTGTAGGTGTTGTGCGTTTTCACATAACGGTAATCCAGTCCAACGGTAAGTGCATTGTACACCCCATGGTTGATGTAGCTGTACATAATGGCTACGGGTTGCTCAGGGGCTTCTTTGAGGTAAAGGCGAATAATATCGTATTGCTCATGCGTGCCCATCATTTCAAAAAGGGCGTACGGCAACTCAAATACTGAAATGGCCAGGGCTTTTTCGTGTACCGCCTGGTAAAGGCGATACCCTTGTAAATGTTCCGCTTGTGTTGTTGGCTTGTGGTGTGCCACCTCAAACAGGTGTTCTAGTGCCAGTATTTCTTTGCGCAAGCTGTACCGGTACTTTTGTTTCATGCCTGCCATCATTTCGTCTACGGTGCCCCACGAAAGGTCATTCACCACACAATTGTTGGGCAACTGATTGGCGACAAAGCCAAGGTCGAGCATTAGATCTTTTATACCCATTGATTGTAGGTCATCCAGTTCACGCAATAAAATTTTGGAGGCTTTTTCCTGTTCTGCAGTAATTTGCATTTGCTGTACCAGCATTTGTAATGCTTGCTCCCAGTTGGAGTGATTGGTATTGATACGGATGGATTGTCCTTTGCTGAACAACGACCCTGAAATGATGACCTTTGAGGTAAGGTAATAGGGATCGGTTGATCGTTGTTCTTTTACCTTAGCTGAAACAGTTGCGGGGGCCAACATATCGTCCATCATTTGGGCACAGGTGTAGTAGGCCTTTAACACTTCCTCCCCCTGTTCGTCGTGCACAGCGTAGTAGTAAAATTTCCAATTGTTTTCTAACTCCAGGTTGTTGGAAAACACATCTTCCAACTGAAGCAAGTTGTGGTGTAGTAAGTTGCCTTTTTGTCGAAAGCAGGCATCCCACTCATCGGCAGGAAATGCCTTGATGGACCGGTGTAAGGTGGAGGTGAGCTTTGCCGGCAAGGGCAGTACATTTGTTGGTTTGGCTTCGGGAATACTAAACGATGGAATGCGGAACGTTTTGGCCACCTCTTCCAACGAGCTTCCCTCTTCGGCCAACCCGGCAACATAGGCTTTTTGCAGGGCAACTAACATGGCATCTATCTGTGCAATGCTGTGGTTGTTGTTGATCATAAACCGCAACCCTCCTTTTTTCATAGGAACAGCCGGAAATGATGCCGCGTTGATGTAATACCCTTGCTCTTTTAACCGCTGGATGATGTTTAAGATGTAACGAATCATCCCACAAGGAATAAAAAACAAAGGGCTATCGCTTTCGCGGTATTGAGGCAGGTGCAACTCCTTCAATCGCTGGTTGGTAAAGGCCACCTTTTTTCGAAGCTCTTGTTGATGTTGCTTTATTTCAGGTGAAAGGTGCAAGCGAGCGGAAGCCAGTGCAGCGCCAAGCATAGGAGGCTGAATAGGGCCGGAAAAAATGATGGTGCTGCCGCAGTTTAGTACATCTTTCTTCAGTGCTTCATTCGGAAAAACCAATACTCCTCCACTGGAAGCGAATGATTTGTTGAGCGACGACACCAATACCATTTTGGGGTGGTGCTCAATTTGACTGCGTACGTACCCACAACCGTGCTTGCCAGCCCAGCTCATTCCGTGTGCATCATCGATGTACAAATGAAATTTCTTATAGGTATTGAGCAATGATTCTAATTGGTGCACAGGGGCACAATCGCCATACATCGAATAAACACCATCGGCCAAATACCAAATCTTATCGTGCTTACTACGAAGGGTCTTGATCTTACTCTCCAGCGCATCCATGTCGTTGTGCGGAATAACATAGGTGCTTACTTTACGCGCTTTCAGCAGTTCAACCGCCATTTGTACACTAGAGTGTACCTGTAAATCGATGACTACAGCGTCGTTTTCTTTCACCAATACTGGCAATGCCGCTAAATGACCCAGCGTGGTGCTGGCAGTGGCAATTACAGGTTGCTCAAAAATTTGTTCCAATGCCGTTTCAAGCTGATGGTAAAGCCCTAACGAAAGGTAGGTGCGAGAAGAAGAGAATTGCGTGCCATAAGCAGCCACGGCCGTTGTTACTCCTTCTTTTAGTGCGGGATGAAACTCCAGGCCCAAATAGCTGCACGAGCCAAAGTTGATGAGCGCCTGGTCATTGATAGAAACATCTGCTCCATCAATGGGTTCATTTCCGGTGAATTGATGGATGACTCCTTTACTAAAGCCATTTTCCATGAGTTGTTTCAGTACTTCTAACATCTTACTGCAAATTTTGTTTAGCCAAATTCCCCTCCTCGAGAATGTATTGTTAAGACACTCAATGTTACTGTAAAAACCACTATGGGTTTTTAAAAGTGGGTGAAATGAACAAAGAAGTATGTGGAAGAAACAATTGAGGGGATGAAAACAATCCGGGAAAGTGATTCAGAGCGAGGGGGCAGGGCTCAAGGGCAGTAAACCCTAAGATTAAGAAGCAGCAGGAAGAGCAACCTCAAGCAACTCAAGATTAGGCGTGCATTCCGATAGCACGTAGTTTAGCCCTGGTGGAATAACATAGGCATCACCGGCATTGATCGCGATGGGCTCAACCCCTTCCACGCTCAACATCATTGCTCCGTTAAGTACAAAAACAAAGAAGATATCAGCCCGATGTTGTAGCGGTTTAGTTGTGCTTACTGCCTGGGTTGATTTAATGATGGTTACGCGGGCTACTCCTTTGGTGGCGGCATGAATACCAGTATCTCTATATTCAAAGCCTTCTGACTGCCATGGCAACCATTGTGCTTCATTGGCCTGATGGCGACAAAAAACCTGGCCTCCAAAAACCCGCTCTGGTCGATAATGTTGGGTAGGCAGTTTCATGTCGTGGTCAATGGTTGTCATGTGGCTGGCTGGAACGCCAATCTCAATTACCTCTAACTGGTCGGATGCCTCCAATACCTGGTGCCTGATTTCAGGAGGTTGTATCACACAGTCGCCAGCCCTTAAAATAAAGGGGGGGCCCTGATCTTCATACACCAACCTTACCCAACCCCGATAGCAAAAGATGAGTTGAAAGCCAATGGTGTGGTAATGCACCATGTCGGGTACTGGCCCTCCATTGGGAATACGAATGTGGGAGGCAATAATACTTCCCCCTAACCGGTTGGGAATAAGATCGCGATAAAGCATGCCTGCACGGCCAATTACCCATGGTGCTTCATCGCGCAGCTTACGTACCTCAAACTGATGGTGCGTTACAGGCATTTCCAACTGATAGGTTTTTGGCAACCACTGAAAACGAGTGCCGTTGGGGGCTGTTACCGCTGGTTTTTCCAACAATTTCGGATCGTCAGTAAGCAGGTGAATGACTCCCGGAGCAACATCGGCATTTCGATCGAGGCGCACTTGCATTTGATGCCCTACCAAAACAGCTACAGCAGGATCATCAGAGGGGTAAATTTGTTGCAGCCGAAACCCCATGTCTTCGAAGAAAGCCATGTCTTCATCTAACTTGCTGCTAGGCAATAACAACGTTGCGACGCTCATCTGCTTTTTTATGCAAAATACGATTTAATGTGTTCATACAAATTCAGTGCAGCAGTTAGAGGTTAAACGACTTTTTTTAATATTGCCCTATAAAACCACCATCATTATGCTCGAAAACATCTTTACCCTTGTTATGCTCATCTTATTACAAGCCGTGTTGGGCTTCGACAACTTGCTGTACATTTCTTTAGAATCGCAACGAGCGCCTAAAGAAAAACAAGCCTTTGTGCGCAATGTGGGCATCGGCATTGCCATGGTACTTCGCATTGCTTTGCTGTTTATTCTCATATCGCTAATCGGTTATTTTCAAGACCCCATTATTAACATTAATTGGGAAGGGGTAGCCTATGCACATTTCAATATACACAGCATGATTGTATTGATAGGAGGAGTGTTTATCATCTATACGGCCATCAAAGAAATTTGGCACATGCTTAGCCTTGAAGACGACGAGCACGGAGATGATAAGCCGCGCTCCATCAGCTCCATTATTTTTTGGATTGTGCTGATGAATGTGGTGTTTTCGTTCGACTCGATATTAAGTGCGATGGCACTAACCAACGTGTTTTGGGTGATGGCCTCGGCCATTGTTATAGGGGGGGTGCTCATGATATGGCTGTCAGGAAAAGTATCGCGCTTCCTTCAAAAAAATAGAATGTATGAGGTATTAGGCCTATTCATTTTATTTGTAGTGGGCATTATGTTACTTACCGAAGGAGGGCACCTGGCACACATTGAGTTGTTTGGAAACCCCATTACTCCAATGACCAAAACCACCTTTTACTTTGTGATTGCAGTGTTGGTGTTGACCGATCTCGTACAGTCGCGTTACCAAAAGAAGTTGCAAAAGAAAAAAGCAGCCCGGGAGTTAGCCGATGAGGTATAACCCCACCTGCTGTTGCACAACAGGCGGGATTAGGTGTTACACATTTTACTGCTTTACGAAGGGAAAAGCAGTTAAGGCCCGGTCGTGAACGACACGGAGAGTATACATGCCTGGGGCAACATGTAATAAATCAAAAAGGTATTGCTGGTTTCCGGTGTGTTGCACCGTTTGTTCGCTGATCAATTGCCCGGTAACAGTAAGCAATTGCATGGTAATTTTTCCTGAAACTTGATCGCTAATGCTTAATGTGGTGTACTCGTTTGCAGGGTTGGGAAATAGAGTAAGGGCTTCTTGCAAATGAGGAGGCTCTACTGATAATACCCCTTCAATGTAGCGTTGTACAAATACACCATCACCATCACCATCTTCAGCCATGCTTTCCCATGCTACCATAAAGCTGCCATCGCTAGCAAAGGCGATAGCAGGGTCTTCTTGCTCGGCCGAAACATAGGAATTTACCTGAAAGCTATTGCCGATATGGGCGCCCGAAGCGAGAAATCTTTTGGCCATAACGCCATAGTTATCGCCATCTTGCAGCCAGCTTTTCCAGGTTACTGCAAAGTTGCCGTTGGGCGACATGGCAACATCCACATCCGTTTGTGCATCAAAAGTGTAGTTGTTGTTTACATGTATTTCAGTACCTACAGGAGTGCCGGTATTGTCGAACGGTTGTGCATAAACACCTGCGTTAGAACCATCCTGATCGGTGCTTACCCACCCGATAATGAAGTTGCCATTGTTGCCCATGTCAACAGCAGGAGCATATTGATCCTGGGTGGTATAGGTGTTGACCTGGAACTCGTTGCCCAAAGGCGTGCCACTGGCGTCAAAGTGGCGGGCCGCAATGGCCAGCCCATCATTGTCGAGGTGGTCGCTGTTCCATACCACTACAAAATTGCCATTGTCGTCCATGGCAATGTCCATATTGCTTTGGCGGTCGAGGGTGGTTTGGTTGACATGTATTTCATTGGTTTGCGCCACGCCATTGGCGTCGAATACCCGTGCCCTTACGTCGTCCCAATTGCTGGGATCGAAGGTAACCCAGGTAATGGCAAACCAACCGGCAGCATTCATCGAAATTTTTGAACGGCTTTGTGCATAAGCAAAAGTTAGGTTGACTGGAATTTCATTTCCTACTTTATTGCCATTGGCATCAAAGCGTTGCATGTATACGCCTTGTGCATCACCATCCTGGTTGTTGCTGGTCCATGTGACTACAAAATTGCCATTGGCATCCATGGCAACATCAGGGTGCTCCTGGTAATCGGCAGTGGTGGTATTGATTAAAAATTCGGAGCCTGCAGGCATACCATTGGCATCATAACGTTGTCCATACACTCCGGTATTGGAGGCTTCATCCTGTCCGTCGCTGGTCCATACCACTACCGAACTGCCCTGCCCACCATAGGCTACGCGTGCTTCATACTGATCGCTACTGGTGTAAGAATTGGCTTGAAACGGGTTGCCAGAAGTAATTTGCGCCTGTACCTGAATAACCATCAGTACACCCACTAAAAAGAGTAATGTTGTTCTCATTGATAAATGATTTAAGTGAATAACTGTTTATTGGTTCGGCAGCAGCAGCAACTTTATTCTTTTTACCAAAATTATTGGATGAGAGGTTGGTGCGAAAGCCAATTAATCACTATATTCAGTCATAAAACAACATGTTTTCATCATTAATCAGCACATTGTCAGTTGTTTAGGTCAGGTGTTTTTTAGTTATTAAGTGTTGCGTTATTCGTCTCTTATGAATGTTGTTACCGATCCATTGCATGAATTAATTCACTCCATGACCCAGGGGGAGAAACGTCATTTTAGTATTTACTCTAAGCGGCATGTAGTAGGCGAGCGCAATACCTACAGTATTTTGTTTGATGCCATTAGCAAACAAGCGGTATACGATGAAAAGAAGTTGTTGCGGAAGTTTGCGGGGCAAAAGATGACCAACAATTTTTCAGCAGCCAAACACCAGTTGTACCAACTCATTCTTGAGGGGCTAAGGTCTTTTCATGCCGGGAAAAGCGTTGACTCGGAATTGCGAGGCTTGTTGGAAAAGGTAGAGGTATTGTTCAATAAAGGGTTGATTAAGCAGTGCAGCAAATTGCTTCAAAAAGCCCGTAAAACAGCAGTAGAATACGAGCGGTATATTTCATTGCTAGAGGTCATTCTGTGGGAACGGAGGGTACACAGCAAAAGCATGTATAGCGACCTCAAGGCTTTTCATGCTTTACACGATGAAGAGCGAGAGGCGCTGGAGAAGATAGATAATGCTGGGGCGATGCTTAATTTATATGTCAGCTCATTTACCCAGTTGGTACATGCCGGTAGGTCGAGAAGCGAGGAGGCAACAATTGCATTTAAAGCGTTGTTGGAAGATCCACTGCTGGCCGACGAAAGCAAGGCATTGAGCTATCCGGCCAAAGTGTTTTACCATTCGGTGCATGCCAATTACAACGATAGTATAGGCAATGATGTGGTCAACAACAAGCATCAACAACGGCTCATTGAGTTGGTGGAGGAGCATCCCCAATTGCTGCGCAGCGACTTTAGCAGGTACATTACTTTTGTAGACAATTTTTGCATTTCTGGCATTCGGCTGGGGCGTTACGAAGAGTGCCTTAAAAAGCTGGATCGACTGCACGCCATTCATCAAAAGCATAAAGCACAGCAAACTCCAGCTATAGCAGCACGGGTATTTTCTACCATTGCCATGCATCGGTTGTGTGCTTACTATCGACAAGGAAAATTTGAGGAAGGACTTAAAGTAGTGCCAGAGGTGGAGGCAAATTGGGAAACGTACCATCGCCTGGTGCTTCGGCAACGACGCCACGATTTAATGTTCGATCTGTTTTACACGTACTTTGGCTGCGGGCAATTTCAACAAGCATTGCACTGGCTCAATGCTTGTATGAACGATAAAGACATTACTATTCGTGCTGCTGAGGCCAGTTTGCTACGCTTGCTCGAAATAGTAGTGCACTACGAGCTGGGCAATACTGATTTGGTAAGCTTTTTGGTACGAAATACCTACCGTTTTTTGCTTAATAAGGGGCAGTTATTCGACTCAGAGGCATTGTTCTTAAAATATATCCGTACACGCTTGCCCAAAGTGTTTGACCGCAAAGATTTAATGCAAGTGCTGACCGATTTGCGCAATGAGTTGATGCAATTGCAAGAAAACCCATACGAGCAACAATTTCTTGATCCTTTTGATATGATTGGATGGCTCAACAGCAAGATAGAAGGCCGTCGTTTTGGGTCAAACTAATCGTTTATTGATTAAAAAACCAACCTACTTGCATAACCTATAGCAGTTCTTTTGCGTTATGTGATTATAACGGCAAAGGAAACCCGTTCTCCGCAACTTTCTGAAAAAATTCTTCTGTTTGGTGGTTACCTTTTTATAAAACCACCATTAACCTAATAAATACCTGCAAGATGAAGAATGAGCAATTAATTCAATTCCTTCGCAACGGAGGAGGTGCTAAAGCCCTGGAGGAGCTTTACAGCCATTTCCGGCCCATAGAGGTATTTATTACCCAGCATGGAGGAAATAGCGAGGACGCACGCGACGTGTTTCAGGAAAGCTTGTTGATACTCTACAAGAAAGCCCAACAACCGGACTTCCAGCTAACAGCGTCGGTTGGTACCTACCTGTACAGTGTATGCAAATACATTTGGAAAGACCAACTGAAGAAGAAAAACCGTCAGTTGTCCGAAGGCCAACCCACCATCGACATTCAAAGCACTGTTAACAACCATTGGGAGGAAGAGGCTCGGTGGGCAAAGCTGGATCGGGTGTTGCAAGCCCTGGGCGATAAATGCAAACGCATTTTACAACTGTTTTACTACCAAAAAAAGTCGATGGATGAGATTGCCTCCACCATGGGTTTCAAAAACACCAACACGGCCAAAACACAAAAATACAAGTGCATTGAACGGGCCAAAAAACAATGGATAAACATGCCTAATAATCAGCCGTTATGAGAAAAGAACTAGAGCACATTGCCCGCATAGAGCAATATTTATTGGGCGAGATGTCTACCGAAGCCACTGAGCAAATGACTGTAGCCATGCAGGAAGATAAAGCATTGCAGCTGGAGGTAAATAGGCAGCAAACTTTACAAGAGCGCATTCAATGCCTGTCGTTTAAAGAAGAAATGATGCGCTATCATCACCAGCATATTGGTGGAGGAAATGGAGCTGGTGGAGCCAGTAATTTTGGGGGATGGTTCAACATTATTATTGCCATGGTTACCATTTCGCTTACAGTAGTTACTATTGCGCTGGTATATCCCTCAAACAATGTAGTAGAGGCCCCTCAAGGGAGTGCACTCACTGCTCTTCCAGTGTCGGGAGATCATTTTGTATTAACACCTCCCAACTCCGTTGATTTTCCTCCAGCCCTGCAAGTACCTCTTGAAATGCGGTGGATTGATAACAATGGGCCTACCACTGTAGTGATGCCCCAATCGGGATCTGTCTTACATATTCCGGCAGGCATATTTGAAGATGAAGAAGGGAATGCAGTAAGTGGTGAGGTGGAATTGCGGTTTCGCGAATTCAGGGATGCTGCCGATATGGTGTTTGCCAAGCTGCCCATGACTTATGGCCCCGACACGTTAATGTTTAACTCGGCAGGAATGTTTGAGGTACGTGCTTTCCAAAATGGCATGCCACTAGAAATACGAGAGGGTCAACAAATAACAATAGACTACAACCTTACCGATCCATTGCCCAACCTCGATTTTTATTACCTCGATCAGGAACATGGTGCCTGGGAACAATTGAATGAAGTGCATGGAGACCCGATGCCTGTGATAGAAGGTGATGAGAAAGAAGAGGAAAGCTGGAAAAGGCCTGGGCGGTTGAGTTATAACGATGTTGAAGTAGATGGGTTGCCCGAATACCCGGGAGGAGTAAATGCGTTAAAAAACTTTCTGCTCAACGACATGATTTACCCACAATCGGCAGCCGATAAGAAACAGTGGGGTACGGTAATGGTGCATTTTACGGTGAATAATGAGGGCTATCCGATTAATATTTGGAGCAGTAGTACAGGCACAGCACTCGATACTGCTGCTGTATATCGAGTTGCTCAAATGCCGCGCTGGAAGCCCGGAAAGCGTTTTGATTCACTTACCGCACCGCGTTACAGTGTACCCATCCGTTATAAATTAAGCATGGCAGGAGGAAGAATGCGTGGCAATCTTTATGCACCTGACTCTGCAGCCAGGGCGGCCATGAAAAACATGGTAATGCCATATCGGGCTCCTGGAGTAAAAGGATGGAGTGAAACAGCCCCCCTCGATGCTGCTCAACGAGCTTTTAGCAATAATGGACTTACTTATTCGAGGTTGGTAAAAGGCATGGCCATTAATCGTGTGGGAATATATAACTATGATCAGTTGTATAAGTTGAAAAAGCGCGTGCAAATTTTAGCGAGCTATGTGGATGAGCAGGGGCAGCCTATTGAAGGGGTTTGTAAGTTGATGATGGTGGATAAGAACTACAATGCCTCCTATTCGTTTCGCCCACATAAATTTGAATGCTCGGCTATAGGCAGAAATGTGTTTTTCCTTTATACCAAACACCGGAAGTTGTATGTGATGGATGAGCATGACTTCGCGGCACTTAACGTTACTGGTTCGGGAGCATATACCATGCCTATGAAAGAGGTTACGGAAACACTTACTACACAAGAAGATTTACGTCGTTTTTTAGGGTTGCTACCCAATGGCTAAGGGGTATTCGGGGGCGGGTACCCTTAACATTAACACGTCCCGGAAATACCGGGATGTGTTTGTGCCAGCAAGCAATAACCCAAAGCATTAAAAGTTAAAATCCCTGGGTTCGCCACTCAACTCCCTTCCGGTAAGTATTTGGGTTTTTACCATGTCAATGAGGTGCTCAATGCTTTTGTCTTCTACCATTTCATAACCAATGCCCATCTCCAGCTTAAATTGGTAGTCTTCAAACACATGGTGCAATACCTGTGCAATTTTACGATTTTCATAAGCTTCCAACGCCTTAATAACCCCCACACGCCAATCGGAATGTGCGGCAATAGGAATGGGTTCTTTAATGGTATGCATGAATTGGATGTAGTGGTTTACCATGTCTGTTAAATCGTCAGCATTTTTGGCATTGGCGTAGTTGAGGTAACGCTCATAATCTACTTGCGACTCAAATTGCTTTACAAAAGCCTTCACTTGTGCGGGATTAGAAACATCTAAATCCGGTTTTTCATCCATTTCATACTCTTTATAAGTACCATCGGCAATTTGCTGTTGCTTTTGATGGTTGAAATAGACGTTGCGGTAGTGCTCTTCTTTATCACCTCGAATGTCGGGGAGGTGTAGGAGGGAATGACGTCCTGTAAGGTCGTTATGAAAACGGAACCAGGCAGGACCTTTTTCCTGCAATAAGTCTTCTTTGATTTCCTCAAAATATTTCCACTCCATGCCCCATGCTTTACGCTTGGTAGTTCGGCCATCTAAAAATTGCACATATAGGTCTACTTCCTCGCTGGTAATAGGGTCGAGAAAAGGGCAGGTCTTGATGTTTTTTTTCCACCAGCGAAAATCGATGGTGGAGGTAACGCCTTCCAGTACTACCTGTTCGGCCCGCCATTGGCACTGTAAGTCAAACAACTTTTTTAACTGAATGTCCCACAGGCACTCTTCAGCTTGCGGGCGGTAGGCCAACGCTTTACTTTCTGCATCGGCACGATACCGCTCGGAAAATTGAATGTAGTCGTTTTTAATTTGAGCGTAACGTTCAATAAAGAACTTAATACTACTGCTGTTGTGTTGTTCAAAATACGCTTTGTATCGCGGGTTTTCTTCCAGGTCTTTTTGGATGTCTTTGCTCAAATTTTTGCCCTGGTGGCCTTTGCCCAGGTTTTGTTTCAACTTATCGGAAAGCGATTGGTTTTCGTCTTCATCCATGGCATTAGAAATTAAAATCACGTGGTTCTCCGTTTAACTCGCGGCCATCCAACACTTGCTCTCGTGCTCTATCGTAGAGTTCTTGCAACGAGCTGCTAAAATCGGTTTCGTAGCCAATGCCCATTTCCAATTTAAACCGGTAATCTTCGTATACCGCTGGAAGTGCTTTGGCAATTTTCTTGTTCTTAAAAAGAGCTACTGCTTCAATGAGCGCTACCCGCCAATCGTCGTTGGCACGAATAGGAATTTTTTCTTTAATGTCTTGTAGGTCGAACATCAAATCATGCACTTGCTCATCAAGCCATGCATCGTCAATGTCTTCATCGCGTACGGCCTGAGTACTTCCGTTTTTATAGTTGATGTACTTCTGATAATCGGCACTGCTTTCAAATCGCTTCACAAAAGGCTCAAAGTCCTCAATGAAGGTGTTGGCAATCCATGGCTTTTTTTTCTGAGGGATATAGTCAAGACCGTCTGAAGAGGCATCGGACGAAGGTTTGTTTTCGGTTTGCGCCAGGTAGTATAGGTGACGATAGTAGCATTCCATTTCATATTTTTTGTCGGGCAGCAACAGGTACTGCCCGGCAGTGGTGTGGTTGTTGTGAAACAGAAACCAGCCAGGCCCTTCGCCATCTTCTACGGTGGCATGTAGCGTGCCAAAATCTTCGGTAGCGGGCACCGAGCAACTTGCTGCCAAAGGATTGCTTAAGTACTGCATGTATAGTGCAACATCGTCGTCGTTAACAGGGGCGATATGAGGGCAGGAAGCAATGTTGCGTTCCCATACATCAAAGTCCCAGGTGCAATCAATGCCATCTAACTGTATCAACCCTGCCCGCCATTGGCACTGTAGATCAAACAATTTCTTTCGCTGGATGTCCCACAACGCTTCTTCTGCTTGTGGCCGATATTCCAACGCTTCTTCTTCCGCTTTCTTGCTGAACCATTTAGCATGTTTGGTATACATCAATTTATGGTGCACATAGGCATTGATAAACGACTCTACCGAGTGCCTGGCATATGGCGCAAAAAAACCTTTGTACTTAGGGTTTTCTTCTAAATCTTTTCGAACAGCAGCTTTAAACTGTTCTTCCGCCACCTTTTCTTCTACATTCTTTTTGGCGTCGTCGTCTAACCCTTCAAAAGCATCGTTGTTGTTCAATTTCATATTGTATGTGTTATGCAAGTATCATCTTGCGTACTATTTTATGTGGTAAGGTGCTACTCAAGCATCACTTTCCCGGTATATTGTTTTTTACCCATTGTGCGATAGAAATAAATGCCTCGTTGCAACTGATGGCGATACAGTACTCCCCGACCATTTTGTAGCCGGGTGTGCGCCACTATTCCGCCCGACAGGTCTAACAGCAATAACTCCTCAGATCCAGGAGCAATAATGGTAGCTTGCGCTTGCATGGGGTTGGGAAACAGTTGTGCTGCTTTCTGCTGTTGCTGCTCAATACCTGTAGGGTCGCAATACACAGTATCGAGGGTAATGGCATCCGGTACAGCATAACACCCTTGTCCATAACCTACAGTATAAGTGCCCGGTGTAGTAATGGCAATGGTTAATGTAGTATCGCCAGTGCTCCAGGTTACAGGGCTTTGTGCTGAGTCTGCATGTAAATAAATGGTGCTTCCTGCACAAAAGGTGCTATCAGTAACCAGTGCCGTGGTATCTACTACTGAGATGTTTAATACGGGCGGAGGGAGTACTATACCATGACTGTCGGTTTTAATAAGCGATACATCTTGTTGTCCGTTGCCGGCACTTTTTGTGGTGCCACAAAACACAAAACCACCATCGTTGGCGAGGCGTACATCGCGAATGTAGTCGGCTTCAGCACCACCGTATCCACGCATCCATACGGTATTGCCAGCACTGTCAAGCTTAATAGCATATTGATCCCAATTGCCCCATCCATAATAGGCACCTTCGCCTACTACAATAAACCCACTATCGGGAGTTTGCCGAACGCCAAAGGCCACATCATTGAACGAAAGGTCCAGGGTTTTGGTCCATAGGGTATCGCCATTACCATTAACACGTACTACATAAATATTTTGATACCATATGCTGCCTGCCATAATAAACCCACCATCGTTGGTGGCATCAATGGCATTGAAGGAGGCTCGAACACCATAGCCGTATGTTTTTTGCCACAGTACACTGCCATTCCTGTCGGTTTTAATGAGCAATGCCTGATTTTCACTAATGGTGGTGTCGTAATATCCTCCAGCCACCACATACCCGCTGTCGGTAGCAAGTGCGGTTTCCATGGCCCAGTAGTTTACCACAGTGTCGCCATACTCTTGTACCCACATAAGGTTGCCATTGGGGTCGGTTTTAATAAGCCTGATAACTTGTATGGGGGTGCCTGCAATATTGCGTGCTGCAGTAATCAACAAATCACCTTCCAGCGTTTCTTGTAACCCTTGTACATTTGGATCTAGATCGCCCGTAAACACTTTTCGCCACAACGTATCGCCAGTTAAAGGGTTCAGTTCCAGGAGCCAAATAGGATGAGCCCCAACACCTCCTGCAGCATAGTACCGCCCGCTGCTGGCTTCAATGAGTGCCTGACCATAATCTTGTCCGGTAGTGCCAAAAGAGTTGTACCATACCTCGTTGCCACACGAATCCATTTTGAGCATATACATGTCGAGGAACCCTACTGTGAAACTTTCTGTATACCCAGCTACCAGGTAATGACCATCAGTGGTGGGCCAGATGCTGCTCCCGAAATCCCAGTTTGTTCCGCCATAGGTGTGGTTAAAAGTAACCTGTGCATAAAGCGAATTAGAGACAATAAGAAGCAGTAAAACGATTAAACGCATGCGCTGGATTTTCTTATAGACGAAAATAAAGGGGCAAAGGTTGCATGACCTACCCCAAAAAGATTTGTGTAATTTTACAACACGTTGAATTTTGCGTTGAAATATCCCCCTGTTTTGTTACTGCTATGCCTGACTTTAGGCGTGGCTAACGGGCAAGTACGGGGCAAGCGTTTTCAACCCATAGCCGCTGTAGAAAGCGGAATTACCTTTTCTAACAACATCAAGGAAACGGCCGAGCTCAACTTCTTTACCTATATGAACATATACAATGGAGGAGGAGTGGCTGTGGGCGATGTTAATAATGATGGGCTACCCGATTTGTATTTTACGGGCAACATGGTGCCCAACAAGCTCTATTTAAATAAGGGCAACCTGCAGTTTGAAGATGTGACAGAAAAAGCAGGGGTGGCCGGCTCACCTTACTGGACCACTGGTGTTACCATGGCCGATGTAAATGCCGATGGTTGGCTCGATATCTATGTGTGCCAGGCGGGGGTGTACATGGGCGAAGAAGAAAAATGTGCCAACCTGCTGTACCTCAACAACGGTGACCTTACATTTACCGAGAGTGCTGAAAAGTTAGGGGTGGCCGATCGGGCGCGCACCAATCACGCTACGTTTTTTGATTACGATGGTGATGATGATATGGACCTGTATGTGGTGAACCAACCCATACAATACCATGCTCCAATGGACTACCGGCTGGAGCAAGAAAAATCGCCACGAGATTTAGACACCGACAAACTGTTTCGGCAAGAGGCCGACGGCACATTTACTGATGTAACCAACGAGGCAGGAGTACGCAACTGGGCTTTTGGGCTAAGTGTTATGGCTGGCGATTTGAACAACGATGGCTGGACAGATTTGTATGTGGCCAACGATTATTCGGAAAAAGACAATTACTGGTTTAACCAGGGCAATGGCACGTTTAAAGAAGGAAGCTACAATGCCTTTAACCATACCTCCAACTTTTCGATGGGCAGCGACATGGCCGACTTCAATAACGACGGCTTACTCGACCTGGTAGTGCTCGATATGATGGCGGAAGATAACCGACGCAAAAAAACCAACATGTCGGGCATGAACCCTGAAGTATTTTGGGAAAATGTAGACCTGGGAAGACACTTTCAGTACATGCAAAACATGCTACAACTCAACAATGGCAATGGCACCTTCAGCGAAATTGCAGAGCTGGCTGGTACTGCGTATACCGATTGGAGCTGGACGGCCTTGTTCAGCGATTTAGACAATGATGGTTGGAAGGATTTGCTCATTACCAATGGCATGCGACGCGATGTGCGCAACAACGACTTTTCGAAAAACTTAATGGGTGCTTCGTTGCAGGAAGTATTTGAAAACTACGAAGAACTAACGGCAAACATGCCGGTAGAAAAGGTGGCCAATTATGTGTTTCACAATCAAGGCAACCTTACCTTCAAAAACGAAGCTGAAAACTGGGGACTGGATCACCCCGGGTTTACCAACGGTGCTGTAACGGCCGATCTGGATCGCGATGGAGACCTTGATGTGGTGTACAACAACCTCGACGAAACAGCTTCCATTTACGAGAACCATAGTAGCTCGGGGGCTTTTTTGCAAGTGGTTCCTAAAGGCCCAAAAAACAACCCTTTTGGCATAGGGGTGAGGGTAGAAATTACCACTGAAGAAGGCACACAAATGCAAGAGCTTACCCTTACCCGTGGTTTCTTATCGAGTGGCGAGCCCTTGCTGCACTTTGGGTTAGGGAATGCTGCTCTGATAAAGGAGCTGAAAGCAACCTGGCCGGGAGGAAAGCAAACAACCATGCAAAATTTGCCGGTAAACGGCACGATTATAATCGATCATTCCCAGGCTTCTTCTACCAACAAAACACCACCGCCAACAACCCCATGGTTCAACTCCTTTACCTCGCAAAGTGAGGTGCGATCCATGCACCGCGAAACGCCATACAACGACTTCAAACACGAGGTATTACTGCCCCACAAGCAGTCGCACCATGGACCAAAAATTGCTGTGGGTGATGTGAATGGAGATGGGTTAGACGATTTTTTTGTGGGTGGCGCTGCAGGCCATCAGGGAGAGTTGTGGGTGCAGCAATCGCAACAAAAATTTGTATTGGCTACCAGCCAGCCGTGGGCTGCACATGCTGCGTCGGAAGATGTTGATGCTGTGTTTTTTGATGTCGACAACGACAAAGATTTGGACTTGTACATTGCTTCAGGCTCGAACGAGTGGGAAGCAGGAGCTTCTGCTTATCAAGACCGGCTGTACCTCAATAACAAAGGCACTTTTACCCACGCCCCTAATGCGTTGCCTAACATTCGAGAAAGCACGGGGTGTGTACGGCCTCACGACTTTGATGGCGATGGCGACATCGATTTGTTTGTGGGGGGGCGTTTAGTACCCCGAAAATACCCGTTTCCTGCTCGCAGTACTTTACTGCAAAACAACGGGGGTGTCTTTACTGATGTAACACTACAAGTGGCACCTATGCTGGAAAAGGCAGGCATGGTAACCGATGCGCTATGGACCGATTACGATGGCGATGGCGACGATGATTTGATGGTGGCAGGCGAGTGGATGCACCTACAAACATATCGCAACCACAAAGGGGAGTTTAAAAAAGTAAAAACCGGCCTGGAGGAATATACCGGATGGTGGTTTTCGCTGGCTGAGTGCGACCCCGATGGAGATGGGGATAAAGATTATTTTGCCGGGAACCTGGGCATGAACTCCAAATACAAAGGAGTAGATGGAGCGCCTTTTGAGGTGTATTGCGATGATTTTGACAACAACAATGCTTACGACATTGTATTGAGCTATTTCAACGAGGGCAAAGCCTACCCCATTCGTGGGCGGGAATGCTCGTCGCAACAAATGCCTTCCATAAAAGAGAAATTCCCAACCTACGAAGCATTTGGCAATGCCACAGTAGATGAGGTATATGGCCTTGGACTGAACAAAGCATTGCACTATGCTGCCAATTGGATGTACACCTCTTACATCGAAAACAAAGGCAATGGTAAATTCATTGTACATGCCCTGCCCAATGAGGCACAGCTTTCGGCAACTCAAGGCATTGTGGTGGCCGATTTTAATGGCGATGGTTATGAAGATGTTGTGATGGCAGGCAACTTGTTTCATGCCGAAGTAGAAACATGTAGGCACGACGCTTCGGTAGGCGTGGTGATGCAAGGAGATGGAAAAGGAGGGTTTGAGCCATTGCCGTTAAGCACCTCTGGTTTTTTTGCTGCGGGCGATGTAAAAGACCTCAAAATGATTCAAAAGAAAGGGCAGGCACCACTGTTACTGATTAGCCGCAATAGCGCTCCAGTAGCCGTATTTAAAGGCAACCACCCAGCGCCATAACCCCAAAACAGGTGCAACGCAAGAGGGCCACATGTTTGCGGCCAAACATTACCCCATTCAACGGATTACATGATACCCTTGAAAGTTGAACCATAACATGTTGAAAGGCCAACCTATAGAACATCAAATTTCAAGGGGTACCCCTTCGCCTTTTAAGTGTTATATGTTGAACCAACACTTCTACCTCCAACGTTGATGATGGAGGGCTGCAACGTTGTTCATACGCTATGTTTGAGCATGCACCTCTACCTATTGAACAGGCCCACCTCTACTCATTGAACGGAGTACCCCAACCCCTTGAAAGTTGAACAGTTGGAGGTTCAAATGAGCACCCTTAACCATTGAATGATCAACATATACCCCTTCAAACGCCAACAGGTATATGTTAAATTCAACCCTTCACTGTTGGAACTCGAAGGGGTACCCCCTGGAAGTTCAACCCCTCACCCTTCAACATTCAACCCCTCGCCCTTCAATATTCAACCTAATTTACAGTCTAAAAGGCCTTAAAAAAGGAAGAGAACAATTGCCAAAAGAGTGGCGTTTAAACACGAATTACGATAGGATAGAATACGGAACAAAGGATGGGTAGCCAGGCTCCATTGGCGTTCATACTTTCACGCCAATTACCCTTCATTTCTCAGGGCAGGCTGCTCCATTGGCGTTCATATCTTCACGCCAATTACCCTTCATTCTTCAGGGCAGGCTGCTCCATTGGCGTTCATATCTTCACGCCAATTACCCTTCATTCTTCAGGGCAGGCTGCTCCATTGGCGTTCATACCTTCACGCCAATTACCCTTCATTCTTCAGGGCAGGCTGCTCCATTGGCGTTCATACTTTCACGCCAATTACCCTTCATTCTTCAGGGCAGGCTGCTCCATTGGCGTTCATACTTTCACGCCAATTACCCTTCATTTCTCAGGGCAGGCTGCTCCATTGGCGTTCATACTTTCACGCCAATTACCCTTCATTCTTCAGGGCAAGCTGCTCCATTGGCGTTCATACTTTCACGCCAATTACCCTTCATTTCTCAGGGCAGGCTGCTCCATTGGCGTTCATACCTTCACGCCAATTACCCTTCATTTCTCAGGGCAGGCTGCTCCATTGGCGTTCATGCCTTCACGCCAATTACGCAAATGTCATCCAGTTGTTCTAATGGGCCTTTCCAGGTGTCGAAAGTAGTTTGTAAAGCTTTTAGTTGATCGGGCATGGGTTGTTGTGCAATGGAGGTGAGCAGCTGTTTGAAGTTGACCGATTTGAATTTTTTGCCCTTTTCACCACCAAACTGATCGCCAAACCCATCCGAAAACAGATACAAAAGGTCGTTGGGTTGTAAAGCAATGGTGTGGTTGGTAAATGGCGCTGCTCGATCAACCATGCCAATGGGTTGTTTATTGGCCTTGTATTCCAGCAGTTCTCCTTGCCGAACAATCCATAAAGGACTGTGTGCGCCTGCCCATTGTAAGGTGTTGTTGGCGCGATTCCAGGCAGCCAATGAAATGTCCATGCCGTCCTTCACTTCGCTTTCACTTTTAGAAAATTGCTGGATGACCAGTTCACGTGTTTTATCTAAAATTTGTGCCGGAGTAGTGAGGCCCAAAGCATTCACGGCCTGGTTGAGGGCATTAGAGCATACCACGCTCACCATGGCTCCAGGTACTCCGTGGCCGGTACAGTCGGCTACGGCAAACAAAACCACATCATTTTTTTGCTCCAGCCAGTAAAAGTCGCCAGCCACAATATCTTTGGGGCGGTAAAACACAAAGCTATGCGGTAATATAGCCTTGAACTGTTGTGCCGATGGAATAAAGGCATCTTGCAGCCGTTTGGCGTAATTGATGGAATCGAGGATTTCCTTGTTTTTAACTTCTACCTGCTGTTTTTGAAAGGAGATGATGTGATGATCGCGTTTGCGACGAAGGTTGTTCAAAAAGATAATTAGGGCCAACACCAACATCAACACCAACCCAATGGCGAGGGCAATGATCATGGTGATTCTACGCTTGTCTTCCTCTGCCTGTGCAATGGCTTCTTCCTTAAAGCGCGCAATTTCCAACTCTTTCTTTTCGCTGTCGAAACGCGCCTCCATCTCTTCAATCAATTCCTGGTTTTTGTCGTTAAAGATGCTGTCTTGTACGGCCTTATGTTGTACATGAAACGTGTATGCCTTTTCGAAGTTTCCAGCCCTGGCATGGGTAATGGCCAGGTTGTACAGGGCCTTGCTTTGCAAGTACTTGGAATGCGACAATATGGCTTCATCATACGATTTTTCGAGGTAGTATAAGGCAGTGGTAAAATCTTCTTGCTTCAAATAAAGGTCGCCTTTGTTGTCGAAAGCAATGGATAAGCCCCGGTGGTTTTCGGTACGTTTGTAAATGGCTTGTACCTGGTTGTAAAAGTCGAGGGCTTTTTCTGTTTCACCAATGTCGGCATAATACATGGCCATATTATTCATGGTAGAACTGGCACCCACCTCATCGTTGATGAGCAGTTTGATGTTAAGCGACTGTTGCCACATCGCCATGCCGGTATCGTACTTGGCCTCAATCATATACATGATGCCAAGGTTGTTGTACCCAATACTCATGCCGATTGAATCTTGCATGGCGATGTTGAGATCAAGCGCCTTTTTGTAATAAAACCGGGCATCATCGTTCTTCCCGGTTTCCCGGTATAGGTTGCCAATGTTATTGTAGATATAGGCGCTTAGATCTTCGTTGCCCGAAGCATCGCTTAGTTGTATGGCCTGTAGCGAAATGTCGAGTGCTTTGGTGTAGTTCGATAACCGCAACTCGGCAACGGCCAGGCGCCCCATAAAATACACGGTGCTGGCGGTGTCTTGCTTAGCTTCCGAGAGTTGTATGGCCTTGCTGGCATAGATAATGGCAGTATCGGGGGTGGCGTATACATTTTCTTGCACCAATTGTTTCAACAACCGAAGCTGCTCATCCTCATCGGTGGTGTATTGTAACAACTGACGCAGGCTATCGGTAGTGGTTTGCCCCAAAGCACTTATAGCACAGCAACAAAAGGCGATGCTTGCCATCCATCGAAAGAAGCGCAATCGAATCATCAATTAAAGCTACAATTATTTTCAGGGAAAGGGGATAAAAAAAGTGCCCTGGGTTAACAGAGCACTTAAAAACCTCAATTGTAAATGCGATCTTACCATTTATCATGCGTTAGATCGATGTTACTGAAATACCACCCGGATGACAACTTTGAAAAACAATGCGTAATAAAACCGGGTGGTTTCACTACTAAGACGTAGCATTATAGAAATGGTTGCCAGTAGAGTGAATTTTTATAGCAAACGTTTTTTAGCTACTTTCAGCATGTTAATGAAACCACTATGACCAATACGACCGATCTCCAACAAATTTACGAGGAAGCCATACAACATCATCAGGCAGGGAAACTGCTTGAAGCAGAACAATTGTATCATCAAATTCTTGCTGTTAACCCTAATGAGGCGCAAGTACACAGTAACTTAAGCAACGTATTGCTCAATATGGGAAAGCCCGAAGAGGCAGTAGAACATGCCAGCAAATGCGTAACACTCAACCCTGAAATTCCAGAGGTGCATTATAACCTGGCCAACTTATTGATGCACAATAAACGAAACGAAGAGGCAGAGGCAGCTTATCGACAGGCCCTTGAGTTGAATCCAGCCATGGGGCATGCCCACTACAACCTGGGTAGTTTGCTGTATATGAATGGAGATTCGGAGGCAGCAAAAGCAGCCTTTCAGTTGGCAGCAAAGCATGCTCCGGAACTAGCGGCAGCACACCTCAACCTGGGACATATTTTGGCAATTGAAGGCCACTATGAGGAGGCCCTTGAAAGCTTAAATCGAGCCAGTGCCATCGACCCTCAGCACCCAACATTGCATAAAAACCGGGCCATGGTATTGCACGCCACCAATGCCTTAAACGAAGCATACGAAGCCATAGTACAAGCGATAGCAGGTTTCCCCAACGATGTGGAATGCCTGGTGTTAAAAGCAAATATTTTGCGCGATTTAGGAAGGCTGGAAGAAGCAGAAACAGGCTATAACAAAGCCCTGGAGCTCGACCCTGAGCATGCCATTGCCAAGGAAAACATTGCTCGAATTTCGGGGCAAAAAGTAGCTGCCTGGCATTTTGATATGTTGGCAGATACCCATCGGAATGCGGCCTATGATAAGGCGTTGAAAAAAGCAGTAAAACCTCATATGACGGTACTCGATATTGGCACCGGCACTGGACTATTGGCCATGATGGCTGCCCGGGCGGGAGCCCAACAGGTGGTGGCCTGCGAAATGGAGGACGTTATTGCTGATGCTGCCCGAAAAATTATTGCTGCCAACAACTATACCGATAAAATCACCATTATTAATCAAAAATCAACCGCGCTTGCAGAGGGCGACCAACTGCCAGAAAAAGCAGACTTGTTGGTTTCCGAAATATTGGATGCCGGCTTGCTTGGTGAAGGAGTTATTCCTACCCATAGGCATGCTGTACAACACCTGCTAAAGCCCGAAGGCATTGTTGTACCCATGGCCGCCGATGTACAGGCCATCTTATTGCAAAGCGACTACCTGCACGATGTAAATCCGCTCACTACCATCGAAGGGTTCGACCTTTCGTTGTTTAACGAGTTTAGGCTAAAAGGAACATACATTACGCGCGATTTAGCGGTGACCCCCCACGAGCCATTAACAGAGGTGTTTACTGCGTGTACCATCGATTTTAAACACCTGCCCCCTGCTGCCGAAATGGACCACCCCAATAAGCATGAGTTAGCGGTTACGGTTCAACAATCAGGAACCATTCATGGTGCAGCCTTTTGGTTTAACCTACACGTAGACCAGGACATCTCACTTTCGAGCGGGCCGGAGGGAGAAATGGTGCACTGGGGCCAGGTACTCTTTCTCTTTGATACACCACGAAAAGTAAAGGCCGGAGAAAAAGTGGCCCTAACGGTCACCCAAGCCGATACCCTCATAGGATTCTCGCTATAAAGGAGTATAGCAACAGTAGCATTATTTTTCTATCTTGGTGGTAATGCGCTTGCTACTTACTACGCTATGGACCTGTTGTTGCCTGCTGGCTTATGGGCAAAATGCCGATAGCCTTTGGGGAGTGTGGAACGATACTGCCCAACCCGATAGTAGTCGCTTACAAGCGATGAACGACCTGGCATGGAGCCTTTTGTTTACCCAGCCTGATTCGGCCTACCAGTTAGCACAACTACAATATGATTTTGCCATCAATATTGCTGATACTGGCGGACAGGCTGGTGCGTATAATGTGATGGGAATTTCGTTTTGGGTACGTGGTGATTTCCCTCAGGCCCTCAGCTATTATGAAAAAAGCATTCCGCTGAAAGCTGCGATAGGCGATAAAAAAGGATTGGCAGGAGCCTACAATAACATCGGTGCCATCTATAGCAGTCAGGGCAATGCCCCTCTGGCGCTGGAGTACTACCTCAAAAGCCTAACATTAAAAGAAGAGTTGAACGACAAAGTAGGCATGGCCGCATCGTACAACAACATTGGGTTGATATACCGCAACCGGGAAGAATTTGTGGAAGCCGAAGACTACCTCAACAGGGCATTAGTACTGCGCGAAGAGCTGGGCGATGAAAGCAAGCTTGCGATGGCCTACACCAACATGGGAGGAGTATACCTCGATCAGCGCCTTTATGAACAGGCCAATGCATATTACAACAAGGCCCAGGGCCTCTACGAAAAGTTAGAAGACATAAAAGGGGTGGCTGTATGTTTAGAAAACAAAGGATTGATACATAAATACCAGTACCTGTACGATGAAGCGTTGCCCTACTTTGAAGAAAGCCATCAACTGCGGCAACAAATTAACGACCCCAAAATGTTGGCCATGTCTGCTGCCAACTACGGAAGTATTTTCAATGCCAAACAGCGTTACCAACAGGCCTTGGAATTGTGTGAAGAGGGGCTGCGCATTGCTCGAGAAATACAGGTGCTGGAAGAAGAAAAGCTCAATTGCCATTGCCTTTCGGAGGCCTATGTTGGACTGGGAAACCACCAACAGGCCCTGCATTATTTTAAACAATATGTTGCGGTTCGCGATTCGATGATTAATGAGCGCAACATTAAAGAAATTACCGGCATGCAATTGAAGTTTGAATTCGATAAGGAGCAGTATGCCGATAGCTTGAACTTTGCACAACAACAACAAGAGCAAGCATTCATCCATGAACAGGAAGTGGGTAGGCAAAAAACCTATACCTACCTGGGGATAGTGGGTTTTGTAATCATGTTGATATTGGCCGCGTTAATATGGCGGGGGTATACGCTCAAACAACAACACAACCGGGTGTTGGGTCAGAAAAATGAACAACTGCACGAAAAAAACCAAATCATTGAAGAAAAGAACCGCGACATTACTCGAAGCATTGAGTACGCACAAAAATTGCAAAATGCCATTCTTCCCTCTTCTGCGGTAATACAACAAACGCTTCCGCAACACTTTGTACTGTGGTTGCCGCGCGATATTGTTTCGGGCGACTTTTATTGGTTTCATGAAAAGGAAGACACCATTTTTATTGCTGCTGCCGACTGCACCGGCCACGGAGTGCCGGGAGCATTTGTGTCGCTCACCTGCCACAACATCATGAATAAGGTGATTGTAGAGCAAGACCTCAACGACCCTGGGCAGATCTTGAGCGAAGTCAACAAAGGCGTGCATCACACTTTTTTGCAAGAAGGAACACTGGCTCAGGCCAACGACGGAATGGACATTGCCCTGCTGGCCATCCAAAAAGATTTTTCATCACTCCACTATGCCGGAGCCATGAACTCGCTGGTGGTAGTAAGAAACGGTGAAGCGATCATTACCAAGGCCAACCGAAGATCTATTGGTGGGCATACCCCGAACGACTACCCCTTTACTACCCACACCATACCACTTCAGCAGCACGATGGACTATACATCTATTCCGATGGGTTCAGCGATCAGTTTGGGGGAGAAGACTTCAAGAAATTCAAGCAAGGAAGGCTTATCCAACTGCTGGAAGCAAATGCCAGCAAAAGCATGGAGGACCAAAAAGAAGTATTGCACCAAACCTATTTGCAATGGCGGGGCGATATCGAACAGTTGGACGACATCTGTATTATCGGTATTCGGGTGTAACAATGCGCATTTATGCGCATCTTTGTGCCATGTTAAATGTTGGAGACCCTGCCCCTCTTTTTGAGCTATTGGATCAAAATGGTGAAGCTGTTCGCTTGCAAGATTGCTTACAGGAAAAGGTGGTGGTACTGTTTTTTTACCCCAAAGACCATACCCGGGTGTGCACGGCTGAGGTATGCCTCTTCCGCGATGAGTACGAGCAATTTGTAGCGGCAGGAGCAGAGGTAATAGGCATAAGCTCCGATGGGAAAAATGCCCACAGCAGCTTTGCTGGAAAACATCAACTTCCTTTTCGGCTACTCACCGACCGCAAAAGAAAAGTGCGTAAATTGTATGGCGTAAAAAATGTTTGGGGAGTTATTCCTGGCAGGGCCACCTTTGTCATCAACCAGTCGGGAAGCATCGCCCACGCTTTTAGCTCCATGCCCGATTTTGAAGGTCACGTAATGAAAGCATTGGAGGTGGTAAAGCGCATTACATCTACCTCGTTGTAATTCAATGATGAATGTCGATCACATTGCCCAACAGTGGTTTGCCAGTCGCGACTGGAAGCCATTTAAGTTCCAAACCGATGCATGGAAAGCATATTTGGCCGGTAAAAGCGGACTGCTAAATGCCCCCACTGGTAGCGGTAAAACCTATGCGTTGTGGGTACCAGTGGTGATGGAATACATGCGCAATGCTGGTGCGAGCTATAAAGAGCCAAAGAACAACGGACTACAAGCCATTTGGATTACCCCTATTCGAGCGTTAACGCAAGAAATTAAATCGTCGGCAGAGCAGTTGTGCCACGATTTGGAGGTGCCGTGGCGGGTAGGCATTCGCACAGGCGATACATCTACTGCTGAACGTGCCCGGCAGAAAAAACACATGCCTGAGTTGCTCATCACCACGCCTGAAAGTTTGCACTTATTGCTGGCACAAAAAGAACATAAAAAAGTATTTCGACAGTTGAAAGCCATTGTAGTTGACGAATGGCACGAATTGCTGGGATCAAAGCGCGGAGTACAAATGGAGTTGGCACTATCGCGCATTAAACCCATCGCAAAAGAACTGAAGATTTGGGGCATTTCGGCCACCATTGGCAACCTTGAGCAAGCAGCGGAAGTATTGTTGGGGAATGGCACGCACCACCGCAATGCTTTGATCTTAAAAGCCAACCTCAAAAAGAAGCTCACGGTCACTTCCATCCTTCCCGACGAGATAGAAACCTTCCCGTGGGCAGGGCACCTGGGCATTAAGCTGTTGGAGAAAGTGATTCCCATCATTAAAAAGGGGAAATCTACCCTCATCTTTACCAATACCCGGGCAATGGCTGAAATTTGGTACCAACGCCTCCTCGATGCGGCACCCGAGTTGGCCGGAGCCATTGCCATGCACCACGGCTCCATTAGCAAAGAGCTGCGCAACTGGGTAGAAGAAGCATTGCACGATGAAAAACTCAAAGCGGTAGTGTGCACCTCAAGCCTCGATTTAGGGGTAGACTTCAGGCCGGTAGAAACGGTAATACAGGTGGGCAGCCCCAAAGGGGTGGCGCGGTTTGCACAGCGAGCAGGGCGCAGTGGCCACCAGCCGGGAAAAACCAGCAACATCTACTTTTTGCCCACCCACGCATTAGAGCTGGTGGAGGCAGCAGCGTTGCGCGAAGCATTAAAAAACCAGGAAATAGAAAACCGCGATCCCTACGCACGTTCGTTCGATGTGTTGGTACAATACCTCGTTACCCTGGCTGTAGGCGATGGATTTGAGGAAAAAGCAACGTACCAGGAAGTCGTTAACACCTTTTCGTACAGCACCATTACCCCTGAAGAATGGCAATGGTTGTTGCACTTCATCACTACCGGAGGGCAATCGCTACACGCCTACGACGAATACAAGAAAGTGGTGGTAGACGAAGAAGGACTGTTTCGTGTGGTAGGCCGAAGAACAGCCATGCGGCACCGCCTTTCTATTGGTACCATTGTGAGCGAGCCCATGATCTTAGTAAAATTTAAGCGGGGAGGTCGAATAGGAGTCATTGAAGAGTGGTTCATCTCCCGCCTCCACCAGGGCGACGTGTTTTGGTTTGCTGGCCGTAGTTTGGAATTGGAACAGGTAAAAGACATGGTAGCCATTGTAAAGCCCAGCAACAAAAAAACAGGCAAGGTGCCCAGCTACCAGGGAGGGCGTATGCCGCTTTCGTCTCGCCTCTCTCGCATGCTGAGGGTAAAGATGCACGAGACAGCACAAGGCAACAGCAACGACATAGAGCTACACACCATCATCCCGCTGCTCGATGTGCAACGCGAACGGTCGCATATCCCTTCGGAAAACGAATTCTTGATAGAGCAGGTAGAAACCAAAGAAGGATACCATGCTTTTATGTATCCCTTTGAAGGGCGGTTGGTACATGAAGCCATTGCCTCGTTACTTGCCTACCGCATGTCGTTGCTGCACCCCATTAGTTTTTCCATTGCCTTCAACGACTATGGGTTTGAGCTGCTTTCCGACCAGGAAATCCCCATTGAGGCGGCACTCGACAACGACCTGTTTACCACCGATCACTTGCTGGAAGACCTACAGGCCAGCATCAATGCGGCAGAATTGGCCCGACGACGCTTTCGCGACATTGCCAACATTGCCGGATTGGTATTTAAAGGATTTCCTGGAAAACCCAAGAAAGATAAACACCTACAAGCATCTTCCTCGCTGTTCTTTGAAGTGTTTCGAGATCACGACCCCGATAACCTCTTGTTGCGGCAAGCCTACAATGAAGCATTCGAATACCAGCTGGAAGAAACACGACTGCGCGAAGCATTGCAGCGCATTAGCAGCCAAACCATGGTGGTGGCCACTCCAGAAAAGCCAACCCCCTTTGGTTTCCCGATCATGGTAGATCGTTTCCGCGAAAAGGTAACCTCCGAAAAACTGGCCGATCGCATCAAAAAAATGCAACTGATGGTAAAATAGCACCAATATTCGGGTATTTTTAACCTGTGAAGTTCGAACAAACAACCATTCATGGAGCCACATTAACCCTGCACCCCGCCAAAGCCATCTGGTGGGAAGCCACCAATACCCTATTGATTGCCGATACCCATTTTGGAAAGGTGAGCCATTTTCGAAAGGCAGGCATTGCCATTCCCAACGATGCCATGTTGCAAGATTTTGCCAAGCTCCAATACCTGCTCGATGAGTTTGAAGTAGAGCGGGTCTTGTTTTTGGGCGACCTTTTTCACAGCGAACACAACAAAGAATGGGACCTGTTAGGGCAAGTGCTCAAGAAATATCCAGCGGTATCTTTCGAGTTGATTGTGGGCAATCACGACATTCTTACTCCCGAAAACTACCAACAAAATGGACTAAAAGTACACTGGGAGCAATTGGAAGAGCCACCTTTTCTTTTTACACACGAGCCCATTGAACAATGGGAAGGGCCACTGTATAACCTGTGTGGTCACATTCATCCTGGAGTAAAACTTCGGGGAGCCGCCAGGCAGGGAATACGCCTTCCATGCTTTTATTTTAGTGCTCATCAGGGCATTTTACCAGCGTTCTGTGAACTTGCAGGATGTTATATTTTGAAACCTAAAAGGCAAGATGACGTATTTATAGTGGTGGAGGAAGAAGTGGTTAAGGTGTAACTACGGTGCCTTCATTTGAATATTTGCCCCTAAAAAACAGCAAGTTATTGGAATATTAGTTGTGTTTAGGGAAGATAAACGTTAAATTGCATATCACTGGAAGAGACGCGAGGCTTTCCAGTATCTTTTTACTTGCTATATGTTACGCTCCATAGTCATAACATGGTTATTGGCTGTTTTTGCGTTTGGAGAAGCATTTCCTCAAACGATTCAGCTAGGCTCCGGTACTACCGAGAGTTCCAATTACGATTCTTCACCGGTTAACATCTATTACCGGAGAACAGTCTGTCAATTCATCTTTACAGCAGCAGAGTTACAAGCTGAAGGAGCATCGACCACTGCCCCTATTTCGGAATTTGGGTTTTACGTCACGGAATCACCGTTGTACTCCATACCAAATTACCGGATAAGGATGAAGCACACTGCACAGGCAGATGTTTCTACTCCTTTAAATAATGCAGGGTGGACCAATGTGAAAACTTCTTTTACGTACACTCCTACAGCAGGAGGTTACGATATGATTGTGCTGGATGGCTCTACTTTTACCTGGGATGGGGTGAGTAACATTGCAGTAGAAATTTGCTGGAGCAGGGTAAACCCTACGTGGAGTGCATCGGGGAAAGTAAGAACCTACCCACAAACCAACGGGTACATCTACAGTTGGACCGATCAAAATGGAAACAGCTGCGGGCAAACACCAGCCACAGTAAACAATAACAAGCCACAGGCTCAAATGATTTTTTTGCCGGGCAATACCACTACCTGGACCGGTGCAGTAAGTACCGATTGGTTTGATGCAGGTAACTGGGATACTGGTGTGCCTACAAAGCGAATGCATGCCATCATTCCTGGCACGGCTCCTTTAATGCCTACCATCAATACCACAGGAGCAAGAACCAACAACATTCAAATTGATGCCGGAGCAACCCTCACCTTGAATGGTGCCGGAGCAACCGAAGTTTCGGTATATGGCAACTGGACCAACAACGGAACATTTGTTCCTGGTAACGGTGCAGTAATTTTTGAAGGCATTGTTGCTAATCAAATCAATTGTGCAGCCACACAAACGTTTTACGATTTGCGCATCAATACGGCAAATGGTGCCGCCCTTACTACAGGAACATACAACCTCACTGGAGAGTTGCAGTTGAATGGAGGAACTTTCAACACCAACAATGCTCTTACCCTGGTGTCGAATGCTGTTGGAACGTCGCGCATCGACGAAATCAATAACCTTTGCGCCTACACCCTCGACATGTTCGATTCTTTTGGTGATGGATGGAACGGTGCTTACATTAACTTATACATCGATGGTGTATTTGAAACCAGCTATGCCGCTTCAGGCACTGGCTCATCAGAAACACTATACCTGCCCAACGGGTCGTCGTTTGACCTGGAATATGTATCGGGGCTTTATGAGTGGGAAAACACATATACCCTTTCTGACCCGGGAGGAACAGGCATCTTTTCCGATGGCCCCACGCCCGCAACAGGAACCGTATATTCGGGCACTTCTTCTTGCACCTTTGTAAGTACCATTACTGGCGATGTTGTGGCACAACGATACATCGATGCTGGAGCAACCAACTGGCGTTTCTTAACCACACCGGTTACTACAGGAATGACATTGGGCGATTGGAACGATAACTTTATTACCAGCGGTTTTGGTGGTTCTGACGACCCCAACTTTGGCTGGACCTCCATTTACTTTTACGATGAAACAATAGGAGGCGATAAAAATCAAGGTTTTGTAGAAGCCACCCACGTGAACAACCCCATTGATGTGGGAGAAGGCGTTTGGGTATGGTGTGGCGATTCGCTTGGTGGTACCAACCCATTTACCATCGACCTGGTGAACCCAGCGAACACAGGCCCGATAAACCTGCCGGTATCTTATACGGCCAGTGGAGGTGCTACCGAAGATGGTTGGAACATGGTGGGTAACCCTTACTTCTCTACCATCGATTGGGATGATGCCGATTGGGTAAAAACAGCCATCAACGATGCCGTATACATTTGGGACCCCGACCTGGAGCAATTTGCTAGCTATATTGCTGGTGTAGGCTCAAATGGAGGTTCTCGTTACATTGCTTCTTCACAAGCATTTTGGGTGCAAGCCAATGGTGCCGGCCCCGTACTTACTGCCAACGAAGGGGTAAAAGCGGCCAATGATCAGGGCTTTAAATCCAACCAAACATTTAATGGTGTACGCATTCAAATTGCAGGGGCAGGCTATCAAGACGAAACTGTAATCAGGGCGCAAACCGGTGCTACCGATAATTTTGATGGAGGATTGGATGCTTATAAAGTATACAGTGCCAGCTATAACAACGTACCTGGCATCATGAGTGTAATGGGCAACGATGTAAATTATTCCATTAACTCCATCGATGAGGTAACCAATGATGTAGTTATTCCCATTAGAGCATACGTACTGGCTTCGGGCAACTACCACCTTAACTTTACTTTGGAAGGAGAGATTGGGTCGTGCTTGTTTATTGAAGATGTGGTTACAGGCGATATGATCGACCTGTATGTAGACAGTACCTACTCGTTTAACATTCTCGATACCACATGGGCGCCACGTTTTTACCTGCATATAGGTGCTACACCTTATTCCGACATTGTAAACGTGTCGTGCAACGGTGCTGCTGATGGTAAGGTGGAAGTATTGGGAACCGGTACAGGACCATGGACCTACACCTTGCTCGACAGCTCCAACAATGTACTTGCAGTAGATAGCATGAGCAATAGTTCGGCACTGTTCAATGGATTAGATGTGGGCGTGTATACCGTATTGATTGAAGGAAATGGCGGCCTTTGTGCCAGCAGAACCATAGAGGTAGTGATGTACGACCCTGCTCCAGTTGCGTTAAGCGGAACGGTGCAAGACGAGCAAATGGGAAATGATGGCACTATTGACCTTAATATTATTGGCGGTACACCACCCTACAACATTGCATGGAGCAATGGGGCAATTACCGAAGACCTATTCGGGTTAACCCCGGGAGTGTACGATGTAACCGTTACCGATAATAACGGCTGTCAGCAAACAGCTCAATTTATTGTGGGCACCCACGTAGGTATTGATGCCGCAGCACAATCGGTGGAGATGAAGGTGTATCCCAACCCCAATAACGGAAGTTTTATGCTAGAGCTATACGGCACCTTGAGCGATCAAAACCTCCAAATGGAAATGGTGGATCAGGTAGGGCGCATAGTACATACCACCAGCCTCACGATGAACACCGTCAATACCATTGCGATTCAGGGGTTGAAAAAAGGCGTATACTTCATTCGAATTATAGGAGAGCACTACCGTACAGTAAAGCCTGTTATCATTCAATAATCCCTTCTTGTATTGTCCATACCCATCGATCTAAGTACAATGGATAATTGTGTTATTTTTGGTAAGCTGCGAAGCAAATAGCGGCCACACATGAAACACCCTATCTGTAAGTTATGGTTGGTAATGCTACTTGGCATTCTTCCCCTTTTTGTTGAAGCGCAACAACAGTTGTTGCAGTGGGGTGAATTACCCTCACTGCAGGAAGCACCTACACAAAGCATAGGCCTGGGAGGGGCACTCATTGGAGTACATAACGATGCGTTGCTAATTGCTGGAGGGTCTAATTTTCCGGAGGCTCCTCCGTGGGAAGGAGGAGGAAAAGCATGGTACAACGAGGTGGTGGTGCTTCAAAAGGTGGGAGATGATTACAGTTACCATGAACAAACGTTTGCGCTTCCGCACCCCATTGCATATGCTACAGCCATCAGCTTAAAAGAAGGAGTGTTGTGCATTGGAGGACGCAATGCCGATAGTGTAATGACCGGTGTTTTTTTAATGCAATGGGAGCCAGAGCAACAGGCCGTTACGTTTCAACCTTATCCTTCTTTGCCCACTCCCCTGGCTTTTATGGCAGGAGCAAAAGTGGGCGAAACCATCTACATTGCCGGAGGGCAACAGTTGGTTGCTGGAGGCAATACTACCCACCACTTTTTTGCACTTAACCTCAACCACCTTGATCAAGGATGGGTGCCATTACCCCCCTGGCCGGGGCCTTCGCGATTGGTAGCTACGGCAGTAGGACAAAATGATGGGGCAACCAATTGCTTTTACCTCATGGCGGGAAGAAATGTGGCAGAGGGACAAATGACCTCGTTGGCTGATGTGTATAAATACAATCCAGCAACGAAAGCATGGAGCCAACAAGCAGCCATTCCCCTTCCTCAAGGGCATGGAGTAATAGGAGCCACCGGAATAGCTTCCGGGGTGCACCACATTTTAGTGTTTGGAGGAGCCGATGGAGTAATGACCGATCGTATTGTTGCTGTGGGGAAACGAATCAAAGCATTGCAAGATGAGCTAAACGCGGAGCAAGACACTTCAATGCATCAACAGATAGCAGTGGCGTTAATGGGCGAAAAAGCCAAAGAGGCAATATTGTATAACGAACATCCAGGGTTTTCAAGAAAAGTATGGGCCTACCATACCATCACCAACACATGGGCAGTGGTAGATACCTTGCCATTTACCAGTCAAATTACCACCAATGCAGTGAAATGGGGAAAGCAGGTAGTCATTCCTTCGGGAGAGGTAAGCCCGGGAGTACGTACCAGCAAGGTAAAGCTGGCTACATTAAAGGCTCCGCAACAATTTGGCACCATCAACTATGTGGTGCTGGGCATTTATTTGCTCCTCCTGGTGGGCATGGGCATTTACTTTTCACGTCGGGAAAAAACCACTGATGAATTCTTTAAAGCAGGAGGGCGCATTCCCTGGTGGGCAGCTGGCCTGAGTATCTTTGGCACCAGCCTTAGTGCCATCTCTTACATGGCCATTCCTGCCAAAACCTTTGCCACCGATTGGACTTATTTCATCTTCAGCTTTTCGCAAGTGCTGGTAGCTCCTGTAGTCATTTGGCTGTTCTTGCCCGTATACAGGCGATTGAATTTAACCACAGCCTACGAGTATTTAGAAGAGCGCTTTCATGCAGTAATACGATTAATAGGAAGCACAGCCTTTTTGTTGTTTCAGTTTGGGAGGGTAGGCATTGTACTTTTCTTACCGGCCATAGCGCTGTCGGTAGTTACCGGCTTCGACATTTACTTTTGCATTGTGCTTACGGCCGTTTTGAGTACCGCCTATACAGCAATGGGAGGCATTGAGGCAGTTATTTGGACCGATGTTATACAAGTGGTATTGCTGATGGGGGGAGCCATATTGTGCTTGTTTTTGATGGCAGGAGGGGTAGACGATGGCTGGTCGGGAATGATGAATACTGCTGCAGAGCATCAAAAGTTTAAAGTATTTGATTTTATGTTCGACATCAAGTCGCCCACTTTTTGGGTGCTGATTGGAGGTGGGTTTGCTGCCAACCTTATTACCAATGGTAGCGATCAAACCATTGTGCAACGCTACATGACAACCAGGAATGAGAAAAGTGCTGCCAAAAGCATTTGGACCAATGCATTGATGGTAATTCCGGCCATCATCTTGTTTTTTGGATTGGGTACTGCATTGTATACTTACTACGAAGCACATCCGGCACAACTCAGTCCTGCTATGGCCAATGCCGATGCCATTTTTCCGTGGTACATCATCACACAACTGCCCGATGGCGTTTCGGGGCTACTCATTGCAGGTATATTTGCAGCTGCCATGTCGAGCCTCGACAGCAGCATGAATTCTACAGCTACGGTGATTACCAATGATTTTTACCGTCGTTACAGGCCAGAAAAAACAGACCGACAATACCTAAGGTTTGCCAAGCGCACTACTGTGGTGGTAGGAGGGCTGGGAATGTTGTTTGCCCTTTTAATGGCTGGCTGGGAAATCAAATCGCTGTGGGATGAGTTTAGCAAGATCCTCGGGTTGTTTACAGGAGGTTTAGGCGGGTTATTTATATTGGGAATGGTAAGTAAGCGAGCCAATACTACCGGTGCGTTAGTAGGTTTTCTATGCAGTGGTGCGGTGCAATTTTGGGTGAGCAATACAGGCAATGTACATTTTATGCTGTACACCTTTACGGGGTTGGTATCGTGCCTACTCATTGGTTATTTGGCCAGCTTGTTGTTGCCGGGCAAAGGCAATGCTGCATTTACCATTGTACAACTGCGTAAAAAGGAAAAGGGATGAAACAAGCCACCATACTACTTGCTTTCGCACTGTTGGGATGTGGAGCACCTCCCTCAAATGAAAGCGGGCAGGAGCAAGAAAAGCATGCCTATGTGCTTGACGGAAAGCCGTTGGCAGTGGTAGAAGATTTCCATGCCTGGGAACGGGAGGAAGGCTACATAGAGGGCCGTGCAATCAACAACATGTTGTATGCTCCAGATGTAGTAGATACCGGTGATTTTCACCTGTATGTTCGCATGAGTGTAACAGCCGTAACGCAAAACCCAGCTGCATTTTTGGAAATAGGCCAGTTGCACTTGTGGTTGGTGGTAGATGCAACAGCGCAAGACCATTACCTAACAGGGGCTATGTTGGAAGACACCGTTTATGCGCAGCCTACAGAACCATTGGTAGAAGGAGAGCCTTTTGTGCTAGAAGTGTTGCGCAAAGGGGAGATGGTGCAGGTGTTGGTGAATGGCAATACCACCATAGAAGCCCTGGCCGATAGCACGTTTACCGGAAAAGTAGGAGTATATCCGTGGCACAGCACGGTTCAAATAATGGATTTTACAGCCTCGGGAAGCCTGGTGCCTTTTGAGCCTGCCGTTTCCTTTACCCCTGTATTTAAGCGTGGTGAGCAAGGGTACAATACCTTTCGAATACCGGCCATTGTTGATGTTGATGGCTCCTTGTTGACGTTTTGTGAAGGCAGGAAAAATGGCAGGGGCGATGAGGGCGATGTGGATTTGGTGATGAAGCGAAGCGATGATGAAGGTGCCACCTGGAGCGAGCTGGAAGTAGTGTTTGAGGTTGGAGATACGGCTCATACTGCTATTGGTAACCCTACGGTGATACTGGATGACCGGGGAACTTTGCATTTGTTTGCACGACAAGACTGGTACCACATCTACTACCTTACCAGCAATGATGTAGGCCAAACGTGGAGTACTCCCAAAGACATTACAGAAGTGGTGAAGGCGGTTGATTTTCCAGCCCACCGATTGGTAACCGGCCCGGGGCACGCCATTCAATTGAAGCATGAGGCTCATTCTAAAAGGCTTTTGGTTCCGGTTTGGATGCACGATACGGTGAACAATATATACAACGGCACCGCCATGTATAGCGACGATTACGGGGCAAGCTGGACGGTAGCAGCCCCAATTGATTTATCGCACCCGGGCAGCAACGAAGCACAAGTGGTTGAGTTGCATGATGGTACCATTATGATGACCATTCGCATGCAGCAAAACGGACAACAATGCAGGGCAGTAGCTTATAGCAACGATGGTGGTGCTACTTGGCCCCGGTTGCAGCACGAACCAGCATTGCCCGATCCGCGATGCCATGCCAGCATTAATAGCATATCGCTTGATACAGGATCGGTATTGGTATTTGCAAACCCTGCCAATACCAACGGGCGAAGCAGAATGACACTTCGGTACAGCACTGATGAAGGGCAAACGTGGGCAGCAGCAAAACTGCTGAATGCAGGACCATCGGCCTATGCTGATTTAGTAGCTCTGCCAGGCGATAAGGTGGGGTGTTTATACGAAGCAGGACATCACTTCATGTATGAAGTCATTACTTTCCAAACAATAAGTGTGCATGAAATAAGAGGCGATTAAGCACCTCCACCACCTTTGGGCTTCTTGTTGTCTAATGCGCGGTACATGTTGGCCCACACAAAAGAAATTTCAAATCCCCCAGCAGCAAAGCCAGCCGTTTCAGTAAGTGGCGACACGGTAAAATCGTATGAGATACCAATCTTGTAGCTCGACACTTCGTAATATACTTGCGGAATCAAAGCATCCTCAAAGCGGTAGCTTACCCCAAAAGAAAGGGCCGACTCGGTAATCATACCAGTATACTTAGTGCCATACTTAAAACGGTAGCGCAACAACGAACCCACATATGTTTCGCGGTGTGGCCCTTGTTGAATGTGAATGATGGAAGGCAATACCGACCAGTAAGTGTCGGGAATGTCTCTTCGCATATGGATGTGGCCCACATACTTTTCAATGAGCTTGTCTTCACCTACAGCAAATTCGAGGGTGGGTTTATTGACGTGATGATACGCTAACCCAATGTTGAATTGAAGGTAATCGCGCCCCAGGATATGATCGTCGGTAGCAATGTATTCGTAAAATACGCCTGCACCAAAATCTACGTACCACGAAGAGCTTAAGTTATCAATTTCAAAAGAAGGAAGGTCGGGGTCAAACCCTTCGCCATCAAATTGATTGCCCCAGGTAAGGTTGGCCAAATCGGCCGACTTTTGCGCTGCTCCACCTTGTAAGCCTATCGAAAGGGTACTTACATCATTCATGGGCAAAATACCCGAAAGGGAAAGGTTGATTTGTGAGGTGCCAAAGTTGGCATCTCCCGCCTGATCCTGGTAGGCATGTAACCCTGCTCCAATGTGGGCATTGGTTGAATTTCTTTTGCGGAAGAACGGTCGTTCGAACGAAGCAGCATATGTGGTATACGGACTGCCCAATGAAGACCATTGGCTTTTGTAGTTGAGTGTTACCCGTTCCTTACCGTGATATACCCCGGCAGTAGCTGGATTAATAAGTAATGTAGAATTGGCAAACTGCGAAAAGTGAACATCTTGCGCTTGTGCACAAGGAATCAACAACACCAATACAAGAATCGTAGTAAATAATCTAATCATAAGCAGCCCCTGTTTAGTCCAACAACGACGAATTAACGCATTAATGTAATGTTTCCGCCTTTCTTAATTTCTTCCTCATCAATGAATACAGCGTGTACCTGGTAAGCAAATACACCTGAGTTCAAATCCTGTCCAGCAAAGGTGCCGTCCCAACCTTTCAGTGGGTCTTTGGTTTCAAACACCAATTGCCCCCATCGGTCGTAGATGGCAAATTCTAATTCTACGATGTCTTTTCCTGCCAATACATTAAGCACATCATTAATTCCATCGCCATTGGGCGAGAATGCTGTAGGAATAAACAACCCATCGAAACACACGCCGGTTTCATCGCAGAAATGCGCAATGATTTGATCGTGATTACTGATGTTGATGCGCACATCTTCTACCGTTTCACTTGGAGTAGGAGTATGGTTCAACATTTCCCAGTGCTGGAAGATATAGCCTGGGTTTTCGTTGGCATCTAAAATGATATCTATTCCTCCGAAATAGGTGCCAGTCCAGGGGAAGGCATCCAGTTCTACAGAGTTTACTTCAATGGTTCCTGAGTTAACCGGAGCTACATCAAATATCAACTGATAAGGGCCGGTAAGGCTGTAGCAATCAATCATTCCCTGGTTCATGGCATTACAGCGGTCGGTAATGAAGTCGCGCAACTGCTGTACGTTGGCTTGCCAGGTGGCCATATCGCCACCCCACCGAGCAATTTGTCGTGGCATCTCAGGAGTGATGATGGTGATTAAGCTATCGAGGTGATTCAACATGAAATCACACTTAAATACAGTGTTCGACAAGTCGATGTAACGCGATACATAATACTGGTAAAATTCATCGTTGGTCATCAACTTGTTCAAGATAGGAACGTGTCCCTGCCCTCCCGGATCGGGAAGCAACTCGGGGTTACACGGATCGGCATTGGGGCTTTCATCAGGAATGCCCGTATAGTTGATATAGTGCCCAAAAGAAGCATCCATATCCCACAATACATACCGCCATTTCTTTTTATCGCCATTGGGGTCAAGTCCTCTCCACCATGCAGTGTTCCAGTTCAACCAGTCCATACACACAGCGTAAGAGTTCAGTACCACATAATCCACCAAACTTCCAACGTTGTACTGTGCTTTCACCAGGTCGTAGTTGGCTTGTACGGTCATGTCGTTGCTCAGCACCCAATTCTTAAAGGCATCCCAATCGGCTTGCGCCTGTGCTCCACCATATTCTGACCAGGTGCCGCCCCAGGTTTTCAAAAACTGAATGTTGTTAGGGCTATCGGCAAACAATTCGTCTTGATCGTAATAATGGTCTGTAAAGTCAGAGTCGTCTACTTTTTCGCGGTAGTCGTAAAGCCCCCAGTACTCTCCATTGAGGTAAAGCACACAGGGCTCAAATGTTCGTTCATCCATTTTAAGGTCGCCCACTTGCGATAGAGAGTGCAAGTATGAGTCACGGATATGAGCACCATTTTCAAAGGGGTAGTTATCGTTGGCCGCTGCTTTTACAATTAAACGTTGAAACTCTTCACGGTCTTTGCCTCTAAACATTTTGTTTTGGATGGCATAGTTGTAACCATACTGATCGCGAGTAATGTAGTCGAACCCACGCTGGTCGTATGCCCACGAATCGTTACCGTGCTTGTTGTAGTCGCCAGTGGCTTCATCAATCAAGGTAAAATCCACGTCAAACACTTCAAAAGAACCATCGATGTCGCTACCGCCACCGCCACCATTCAACAGGTTGTCTACATTGTCTCCTGCAATAGAGAGCACACGTACAGTATGTGTTTCATCAATGAAATAGGTATTGGTTTCAATGAAACTGTCGGGAATGGTATTGTCGCTGCTAATGGCGCGTGCACGAATTACAGTGGTGGTGTTAATGTTAATGGGACCACTTGCTACTGTTGACGCATTGGTTGGTGTAGTACCATCAGTGGTGTAATAAATCGTGACATTGGGATCGGGGGAGGTAATGTTAATGGTAACACTGCCATTGTATTTACCCGCGGGTTGATCGAAAACAGGCTTGGTAGCAAACTCTTGCAAGGCTCCGGTGTTGGCCGCTCCTGGTGTGGGTGTAGTAAATACGCCCCAGTTAGCATCGCCATCGGTGTTTCTTCCTCTCGAGTGGTCGCTTTGTGCAGGCACTAAAGTTACCTGATCTACTACCACGCCACCAGCATCAGCCAGAATAAAGTTTTCACCTCTTGTTTGTGTTAGCTTAAAGCGAGGGTGGAGATTGCCTCCACTTACTTCATCTCTGCGTGAGCAATAAACCATTAAATAGCCACCAGCAGGAACAATGCCTGAAGGAATGGGCCATTTGGTAGGGTTAGCGCTTTTGTCGCTCAAATGCCAACCGGTGAGGTCAACATCAGATCCAGTGGGGTTATAAAGTTCTACCCAGTCTTCGAACTCGCCATAGTTGTCGGCAATCGTGTTAAAGTTAGAACACGAGTACTCATTAATAACAACCTGTGCAATCGATGTTTGGGCGAAACAAAGGATGGTTAGAGCAAATAGTGTGTGGATTAGCCTTTGTGTTTTCATCGCAATATTATGTCAATAGTTTACCAATGTAGGAATCCCAGCCGATTTATTCAAGTTATTAAGCCCCTAATTATTGGACTTTCAGCGTCATAAATCGAGCATTTCCGACAAAGGTCAGTTCGTTGTTTTTACCAAGCAGAACTTGCAACAATACGTGCAAATCCCAGTAAAGTTACCTCAAAATCGCTTGCAAGTCAATTCGTATGCCCACAAATCCTGCTTGCTGTGCCCCTTTTAATATACAAAAAAGATGTCGTCGAAAGGTGAATTAACAGGGGCGCCTATGTTCACCGGAGTCGACCATTTTTGTGTGTTTTCATCCCATTCAGAGCGGAATACATCGTACCCGCCCATGCTGTTATGCCCTTTAGAGCTAAAGAATAATGTTTTACCATCGGGGGTAATGTAAGGGTATTCTTCATCGCCAGGGGTATTGATATGTGCCCCTAGCTTTTGGGGCAGTCCCCAATTGCCATCAGGCAATTTCAGCATTTTATAAATGTCTTTTCCCGATCCGTTGGTTTCTCCATAACTCGCATAATACATGGCAGTGCGGTTTTGCGAAAGAAACAAGGTAGACCGGTAATTGTTCTTTTTGTCGTTCGACGACTTTAAATCTTCAGGGGTAAGCAGTACCCGGCCAGCAAAGTCGAGGGAGTTAAAAGCATTGTGAATGCCTTCGTAGGCAAACGATTTGCGGTCCAGTACCTCCACGGCTTTAGGGCTGCCCACCATTTTTCGCCCGTTTTTACACATGGTAATTTGCTCGTTGATGGCAGCAATATCTGCTTTCGATAGCGAGGTTTTTGCTTTGTACTGCTCCAGGGCTATTATGGCTTTCCCAAAACGATAGGTATGCAAGTACGATTGTCCCAGGTAGTGAAATACGTCGCCAGGTGTTTCAGGGTGTTGAGCTGCTTTTTCGAGGCAGCTTACTGCCCAACCTTTATCAAACTCGTGGTGAAACAAACTTACCCCATAACGGTAATTGTTGGCAGCATCTAACTCTACCACCACTTCCAACTTTTTGTATACGTCAATGGCATCGCTCCATGCTTCATCTTCAAAAAATTGTTTGGCCCGTGCAATCATTTCCCGGTCGCGGGCAGCTTCTTCAGGACTGCGCTGATGCCTGCGTATTTGAGGTGGTTTGGCGATGGCCACCACTTTTTCCTTCGTACCCTCAAAAGGGTTGTCGTAAGCATCGGGCACTGTTGCTGCCTCCAGCGCTGTGAAATAGTTTTTTACTTCCAGCACTTCAAACGATTGTTCCTTTTTCAATCGCAACTCCTGGCGCAGTGTAAAGGCTTCCGTTTGGTAAGGCACTTCTATTTTAGCAAAGTGCTCTTCAAAACCATCGCACGCTACAATTAATTCGTATTTCACTCCTGGCATCAATGCCATAAGGTAGTTGCCATTGCTGGTATTGGTGTTGTACACGCCTGCCAATTCATCGTTGTACAGGTTGTAGGCCGAAATGGTGGCTGTGCGGTTGTTGGCGGCATCAAGGGTCATGAAATGCCCTTTTATCACTGCCAACGGCAATGGCGGTTTGGGCATTTTTATTTGATACAATTGGTAGTTGCCAGCGTCGTTTCTGCGGTTCGAGGCAAACCAGGCACGTTCTCCCTCTTCACCCGGAACAAATAAAATATCGTCGTAGGTAGAGTTGATGGGGTAGCCCATGTTTTCGGGAGCCGACCATGGGGCATTTGCATGCTCGCGCACACATTTAAAAATGTCGTATCCCCCCATGCTATTATGCCCCTTAGAGCTAAAGTAAAGGGTATTGCCATCAGCACTGAGGTAGGGATAATTTTCGTCGTATGGAGTGTTGATTTGGTTACTCAAAAGCTGGCTCAACCCCCATTGCTCGTGGCCAATAAGACGATTGAAATACAGGTCGAGTTGTTGGCCTTCCATGCCATAGCTGGCCTGTACAGTAACTTCCGGTCGCTGACACATCAAGAGCTGTCCCGTGCTTTCTTCATCAACCGGAGAGGTGAAGAAGGCTGTTTTTTTCATCACTGCATTGGCTGTGGGATAAGGATAACCTTTTGGAAGGGTTTTTAATGCAATGGGAGTACGATTTTCTACTTCCAACTGCAATTGCTGTTGCATGAGTTGCTGCCCATTTTTTGCATAAGCGATCAATTGATTTACTTGAAGCGCTTCAATGGCTTTTTGGGGTGCTTTTTGTTTAAATGTATGGAGCGCCACCAATGCCTGGTCGAAAAACGACTTTTGATGATAAGCATAGCCCAGGTAGTAGTACACATCGGTAGGTGTTTCGCTCGATTTGGCAGCAGCTTCCAGGTAAGGAATGGCCTTGTTTTTCGTGCGCCCAAATGAAATAGGCTGATTCCGCAACGATAACTGGCCACTGCATCATTAGCGTTAATGGCCAACAGCTGGGCATACAGCCGGTAAGCATTTACATAGTCGCCTTTTTCATAAGCCTTTGCTGCTTGTGCCGGCTTTTTTCTGGCCAGCTCAGCCTCTTTTTTTAGCAATTCATTCACATTGCTGTAGTTGGCACTGTTGTGTTCAAACGGAACACTTTCGGCATCATGAAACTCAAGAAAAGAAGGTTCATTGGTGGTGTCTTTGTATACCGTCAACAAAAACAGGGTACGCTCTTCGGCTTCTACAAACCAGTTTTTTACATCGAGCAGGGTGGCTCCCGTTTCGGGGTTTTGCTGTAGTTTAATTTGCTGTTTCGACACCTCAGCATAAGCATCGGAATTGGCATAAAATGGCACTTCTACCACTGCCGATAAAGTATCGTAGCCAGGGGTGTTAACCACCAAACGGTATTTTACATTGGGCATCAATACCATCAGGTAATCGCCATTGGCATTGGTGTTGTATAACCCTACCAACTCATCGTTGTGTAAGGTGTGCACCATAATGCGGGCTCTTTTTTGGTTGGGTCGATGCGGAACTTCAAAACGCCCTTTTACAATACAGGCGGTTAAAGCTTGTTGGTGTGTTCGGATTTTATACAGGTCGATTTCGCCCAATTCACTTTGCCTGTTCGACACAAAGTAATAGTGTTTTTTGATGCGTTGAAATGCGGCAAGACTATCTTCGTTCGAGTTGTTCGAAGAAGGAGCGTTAATGGCCGTAACGGCTGTAGGAAGTAGTAGAGTAAGCAGAGTTAATAGATTAACTGCTACTTTCATTCACGTAAGTGTTTTATGCTGTTAGTTGCGCAAAGCGATGCTAAAGCTAATCAATTTTTATGGTGATGTCAAGGGGTAACGAGCTGACTACAAACCGACTAAAAGAAAACACCCCTTAACAGGAGTAAAGGGGTGTTTCTTTGTGTGAGTAAGTAGTTTTTACTTGGTTACATCGTTTAATCAATAGTAAAGTATTACCGCTGCAAAAAAGGTGATGATGATCGGGAGGGCCACCCAAAAAACAATGGCATGTAAATTCACTCCCTTTCTTTCTTGCACCGGCTTCATGGTAAATGCTTAGTCGAGTACTACCTTGTTGTTGTACAATACTCCTCGGTTGCTGGTCATGTTAATGAAGTAGATGCCTTTCGGCAAGTCCATTACATTAACACCAAAGGTGTTGAGTCCTTTTGTGCCTTCGATCTGGCTCTTACGAACTTCCTGGCCTGCAATGTTCATCAAGGTAAATTGTATGTTTTCCTCGCTTTCGAGGTCGAAGCTCAAAGTAAATTGATCTTCAACGGGGTTAGGTGCAACAGTTACCACTACATCGTTCGGGGTAATGCGAATAGGAATGAAACGAGTAAATTCTTCATGCCCATCTTTATCGATGATGCGTAAGCGGTAGTAGGATAACCCAAGTACAGGAGCATAATCAAATGCGTTGTAGTACAAGGTTTGATTGCTGTTTCCGGCAGCGGCCACTTGTGCAATGCGCTGAAATTGTACGCCATCCACACTGCGTTCTACTACAAACGATTGGCTGTTAACTTCTGAGGCCGTTTCCCATTGCAGCTCCACGGTGTTTTCGCCATTGCGTCGTGCAGTGAAGTTGATGAGTTCTACGGGCAGTATTACTACATCACCACCGCCTGAAGCACCGTTAATGAGCAAGTTAGTACAGCAATCGATAATATCGCTGGTAGGGGCTACGGTGACATACCAGGTGTCGTCGTAGCCGCTGCCTGGAGCTGCAGATAAGGTGATGGTTACTACAGTGGTGGTATCGGTATCGGTACTTCCATTGCCATCCCAGTCGCTGCAGGCAGGAGAAGGGGTAGCACTAACAATGGTGGTGCCTCCTAATGGGAAGCTGGAACTGTTTAATACAAAATCAGTCGCATCCACATCACCACAAAGCACGGCTTCATTCAGTTGAATGGTAAAGGTAGCACCACCCAGCACGGAGGTGTCTACGTGTATGGTGCCTATAATAATAGGAGGAATGATATCACAACATGCCTGGGTGTTTCCACTAAAGTCGGGGGCATCCGATACGCATCCTACACTTCCCCAGTTGCCTGTTTCACCGTCGGAGTAGGTTTGCATCGATACACTTAAATCTTCTTGTGATGAGCAGTTGCCCGAAGTTTTGGTAGTAAGGTTCCAACACACTGTCCAGGTAAATCCACTTCCTGCAGCATCGCACTGGCATGGGCCGTTACAGCCACCGTCGCCCCAGTTGTCGTTAGGGTTACCATCTAAATCGTCGAAAAACCACCCGGCACCGGCATTGCCACCACCAGGATAAGGAATGGGTGAGTTGAGTTGCACCACGCCATCGGCATACCAACTCCACAAGTAGTTTTGCTCGGGATTACGTGTACTGGCGGTAACCAGGGCAGTGGTAACGTCGGTAGCGGGATTAAAGGCCTGCCATCCGCTACCAAAGGTAGGTACGATGCCATGAATCCAGTTACAAGCAATTTTTTCGTAAGGATTAATGGTATAGCAAAAGTTAACCGTAGTGTTGGGCGGGTAGTACCCAAACGGGTAAAAAGCGTTACTATCAGGGGCTGGGGTAGCGGTTAATACACCTCCCGTATTACAAGCACTCGGGTCGCCAAAGTCGTAAATGCATAAATCAAAGTTACCTCCATCGCCATCATTGGCGGAAGAAATGGAAATGTTATACGTTTCCCCAATGGTAAGCAAGAAGTTGGTGAGGTTGGCAGCCCCTCCAGTGCCCGATACATAACAAGTGGGGGTATAAATAGAGTTACAACTGGAGGTCCATACCGAAATTTGCACATCGTTAAAGTCGGCATTGGTGACTTGTGCTGTTAAGTAAGAATTGGTTGCAGTAAAGGTATACCACACCTCTTGATAAGCTTGTGTAGTAGGACAACCACCAGAAAATATATAGGAAGCATCGCTGGCACCGGTGTTGCATTCGGCAGTTAAGCATACAAAAACGGTATCTGTACCTCCTGCACTTAGTGTAAGTGCATCGGCAGTTGAACAATCTTCATTGGCAGTACATCCACCACCACAAGGACTACAATCTACACCACCGCAATCTATGCCAGTTTCGTCGGCATCTTGAATGCCGTTGGAGCAGTGGGCGGGAACAACCACACCATCCACATCAATACAAAAATCCATTTCATCGCCACAAGGCCCGCCCGATCCATAAGATACCTGTACATAATAAGTATTGCCTATGGTAAGGCCGGTAAGGTTGTGTACATAAGGGTCCACATTATCCTGGCAATTTAGCTCAGTGAATGATCCACATGTACCGCTGTATACTGCGGATGTTCCGAAACATCCACCCCCGGTTTGGTCAACGGTTACAGTCATGGTTGTAGCGTTGGCCACAAAAGTATACCACACCGAGGCCGTTTGTGTAACATCACACGAGGGAGTGGGTTCTCCAACTTCCAATGACCCACAAGTTCTTCCGGTAACACATGCAGCATTGACTGTTAAAGCAATGGCATTGGCGCAATTATCGTTAGCAGCAGCTGAACAAGGAGGAGGAGGCGCTGGCAACTTATCGGTAGGCACCAATTGCTTGGTTTCAGGGCGCAAATCAGAACCTTTATTCCAAAGTGCATATTTAACCATGGTAAATCCATTGGCGGCCTGGGCTGCCGGCTCAGGAACACAGTCCACCACTTTGGGTGTTATGGTTTTGTTGGTAGAGGCAGTATTAACCTGGGTAAAAGCAGTGCCTGTAGCCAGCAATGCAACGACTCCTAGAAGCCACCCTTTCAAGGTTGTTCTCATATAACAGCGTTTAAGTAAGTCAGTCTATTCGGTTTGTAACCAAACCAATAGACGTAGAAAAGGGGGGGTAGGGTTGCCTCAAAACCGAAAAAATGTGAAAAAAATGTTGAAAAGTTTTTCAACCTTGTTAATACGGATAAAAGAAAAACACCGAAACAATGGGGTTGTTTCGGTGCTCGTAAGGCCCACAGTAAGAAAGAATGCAAGGTAAAATCAACAATTGAGGTTATCTGTGGGTGAACCATAAACAAAGACGGGGTTGATGTAAAAAAGGGTTGCCCTGAAAGTGATTTTTTTTCATAAAAAAATAAAAACCGCGCCCTTTATACCTTATATACACATAAGGCAAATATTTTTTAAAAAAATGGTTCAATGTTGATGCGGGTGGTTGTGGTTAAACTCGATTTCTTTTCAAATTGCACAATGAATGGAGGGCATTTTTGGAATGCGGGGCATGGTGTAAAACGGTGCAAGATGCTTTCGCATTTGTAATTCAGTACCAGATAATTACCTATATTTAAGAAAAGAAAAGCCATTGCAGGCAACCAAAAATCGCCTAAGTCGCGTCTTCATAAGTAATGAAGCGGATAATAGTTATGTTAAAAATGTTCAACAAAGGAATTGCCCTACCTTTGTTTGTTGTAGGGCTGTTAGCTGTTACGGGCTGTAACAAGGAAAAGTGGGATAAAACCACTTCGGTAGGCATTGCCATGGCAGTGAGCAATACTGAAGTAGGCCAGGATGGTGATGCAGGTTACCTCAAGTTGAATGGAGGGCATGTTAAAATAGCCAGTGTGGCCGTATCGGGAGTACGCTTGCAAGGCGACGATGCTTATGGCAGCTACAACAGTGCTATTGATGTTGAAATTAACGAAGGGACTACTACCATTACTTCTATGCACCTGGAGCAAGGTACGTATTCCAGCATGGATGTGAATGTGGCGACTGAGGATGCTAATAATGCCATTTTGCTAAATGGCCATTACACCAGGCAAAACCTGTCGTCGGTGCCTGTTCAATTGAAAATACATACCAGCCATGTCATCAACATGCGGGCACTGGAAAATGACGGCACCCATGAAGTGGTATTGATAGAGGGAAAACCACGTGCCATGATGATTGAACTCAACCTCACCGATTGGTTTGCCGACATTACTTCCACCATGTGGGAAAATGCGGACCAACAAGGGGGAAATGGACAAATAAAAATTAGTGCAACTGAAAATATAGTTCTTTATAACACTGTGATTAACAGGTTACAACAAGGATTTGAGGTAAAATTTCAGTAAATTTGTAGGCAACAGAACCAAATTAGTAAGGCCAACAACAAACAGTAAGAAAGAAAAAATGATTCGTAATGCAAGGTAAATCCCATTGTTATAACCACGGTACGCTTGTGTAGGCAAGGGATAGCATTACATAAAGCACGCGCCAATGAAACTGGTATACAATAAGGAAGAACAAACCCTTATTGAGAATTGCCTGAAGGGGGACCGACTCGCCCAACGGGAATTTTATGCCCGTTATTCCAAAAAAATGTTTGGAGTGTGCTTAGGATATGCCAACAACCGCGAATCGGCGCAAGATTTGTTGCAAGAAGGTTTCGTAAAAGTTTTCACCAACCTACATAAATACAACGGAAAAGGATCGTTGGAAGGATGGATTCGCAGAACCATTGTCAACAACACCATCGACTTTTACCGCAGGCAAGCCAACCAGGTGGCCTCTTCGGAATTAACCGAAACGCATTTAACCGACAATGGTGACCTGAACTTTAACGATGCGTTGAAGGAGTTAAACGTAGATGATTTCCTGAAAATCACGCAGGAATTGCCCGAAGGTTACCGAATGGTGCTTAACCTTTATATCATTGAAGGGTACACGCACAAAGAAATTGCGGAAACGCTGGGAGTAAGCGAAGGCACTTCGAAGTCGCAGATGGCGAAGGCTAAAAAAGTACTGAAGAAAATAATTTACAAATACATCGATAAAGATTTGATCGAAACGTATGAAAAACGACTCTCTTAATAACTGGTACAAAGATTCGTTCGAGTCGCTGTCGGAAGTTCCTGCTCCTGAGGCATGGGACAATATTGCCGAAGCGCTTGATGCTGCGAAGCCTGCTGCTGGTGGAGGGTTCAAGAAGATTTATTGGGTTTCGGCCCTGGCGTTTCTGATTGGCATGGGTTCGATGTATTTGATCAATGAAGCGTTGCAAGAAGATCCGGTAGTGCAACAAATGGCGGAGGCCAACATAGCAACACCCATTCCTTCGAATGATGGGCCTGCGGTTGAAGCAATTGCGCCTGTGAACAACAATGCCTCTATTCCTACTAACAATGCAGTTGAAATGCCTGTTGAAAGCAATGATACTGAACCAGGGCTGAACAACAATGCACAGCAACGCAATGCGAATGCTGTTGCCCAACAGCAAGCTACATTGGCAACGCACCCAACAGCCAATACTGGCCGGGTAGCGTCATCAGCGCAGCATTCAACTTCGGTTAAACCAACAAATAATAACACAACCCAGCCCACTGGTGCGTCTATTCCAGTATTGGTAAATGCATTGACAACAATAGAAGAAGAAGATGTTGATTTATTCGTTACCAATACAGCTGATGTTGAAGAAAATGGATTAGCGAATACTACAGAAGAGGAAGAAAAAGAAACGTTAGAACGTTTAACCATGCAAGCTATGCCAGCCATGGTATGGGAAAGCAATAGCCCTGAACTGTTAACTCCTCGCGATATTCCTGGAGGCAGCAAAATGATTCCATTTGAGCAACAAGGCATGCCTCTTGGGTTTTATGCTGGGGTAACCGCTACTTACAACAAAGTATGGGCCTTGAATTACGATACCTATAAAGCCGCTGACCCCAACACCAGCACCCAAAACATCAACCGGTACGGATTGGATTATGGGCTGTCGTTTGGGTATAACCTGTCAGACAAAGCAGCCATTCAATCGGATGTGTTGATCGATCGATCGCGCGGGCAAATCATTGAAAACACCATGGAGGGAGCAACTACTCGCCATGAAATGACACTGAATTACTCGCAAATTAATTTGTTGTATAAAAAGAAACTGCCTAAGCTGGTGGCGCGCAACGCTTCGTCGTTTAACATCATGGCAGGCCCTTATGCAGGCTACCTTAAGCAAGCTACCCGCCTGGATGATGGGGTGAGCAGCGATGTAAAAGACCACTATACCACATTCGATTTTGGTGCTGAACTGGGATTGGAGTACGAGGTATATGTTCAACGTAAGCTGGGCATTTCGTTTGGAGCAAGAAGTGCTATAAGTGGCAACAATATATTTGCCGGTACGCAAAAGATTCCGCGCGACTTTAACACCACACGTAACCTTTCTCTAGGAGCTAATTTCGGCTTGAAATACATGCTTTCTTCACAAAAGTAATCTTGTTGGCAACTGCCTGTTTTCAAAAATGCGTCTATATACACAGACGCTGATAACGCATGGCTACCCTAACCAAAACGTACATTACCATCGAAACATCAGATCCTCAAGCATTGGAGGAGGCATTGACTTTGCGCAAAATCGAGTTTGAATGCCTTACCCACAGTCTTAAGGCCCGTGAGATGCTGTACACCTACAACGTGTTTTGCACCGACCCAAAAACTACTTTCATGCTGGGAGTACTTTACTCCAACTTACGCGATTCGATGGTAGACAAACCCTCGCTGAACCCAGCAACGAACAATGCGCTTTAATGAGCACCTTCTTCCCCTTATAGTTCTTCATTGTTCCACAATTCATAAAGTATAATGGCTATTTTTAGGCCAACATTACGCTTCAACAAGTTCAAACTTGCGCTGCTGAGGGCCAACGTTGACCTTGTGCATCTCCAACGTTGGGCTTGTTGCTCCTCAATTGAGCCTATGTATGCTCAAATTTGAGCTTGTACAACGTCAAATTTGACGTTCTATAACGTGGGTGTCCACCTTCCGAAGCCCAATGTTGACCTGGTATATTGTCGTGCTTGAGCTTCGGTAAGCTCAATTGAGGAGAGGGATGCTCAAGCTTGAGCTTAGGTATCCTCAACGCCGATCTTGTGCATCTACACTGTTGACCTTATTTTGACCCCGTGAATACCGTTAAATGTGCGTTTAAACACGGTTCCATCTCGCTATTAACACCCCATTGTGCATAGTTCGGTAGATTTACCGATAACATTTTACCCTTTCCTACCGTATTTTTGTAAAAGATTAGCTCCGATGACCGATACCAACAAGCAGACCAGCCAACACGCATGGAAGAGTTTTCTTTCCAGCTTGCCAATGAGCATTAATGATTTGCGCGACAAAGCATTTGCAGGAGAGCAATTGACCGGCGAACAAAAGCAGGCATTGCACCAATACGATCAGTACCGCATTCACATTTTAAACAGTGCAAATACAGAAGCTGAGTTTCACCAACGGTACCAGGAAATGCAGGCCAAAGCCAACCTTAGCCCCTACCAGGAATTCTTAAAAGTACATTACAACACCTTGTAGTTGCACAATAATTGGGTTGTTTTTGGGTTTTATAAGAAGACAAAAGCGACTAACGTGCTAAGATTAATTACATATTTTGAAGACAGGTTTGGCCAATTTGAAGATTGGTTCAACAGGAAGTTCGGATGGTTTTTTACCAACGGAATGAAAGAGACCAGGTATTGATGAGGAAATTTAGCGTTGTTGCTCCTACCAGCTAAACACCCTTTACAATTTAATGCATACGTTTTTAGGCTCGGTGAAAAACCGCAAGGCCTCAAAACCGCCTTCACGACCTACTCCCGAATTTTTTACGCCACCAAATGGGGTGCGCAAATCGCGCAATAACCAGCAATTGACCCATACAATGCCGGCCTGTATTTGTTGTGCCATACGGTGTGCACGCGTAAGATTTTCGGTCCAAATGGTAGACGATAGCCCATATTCGGTGCTGTTGGCATAAAGCAATACTTCTTCTTCGGTGTCGAACGGCATAATGGTAACCACAGGACCAAAAATTTCTTCCTGGTTGGTACGGCAATCATATGCCAGCCCTTCAATTACAGTAGGAGCAATGTACCAGCCATCAGCCAGATCGCCTTCGAGTTGCACCCGATGACCGCCTGCGAGCACAGTGCCTCCTTCTTCTTTCGCCAACTCGATATACGACAGCACCTTTTCCATGTGCGATTGCGACACCACTGCTCCTGTTTTGGTAGTAGGATCTGCAGGATCGCCTACTTGCATTTTACTTACCTTCTCTACAAAGGCATTTTTAAACTTCTCGTAAATAGGACGCTCTACAAAGATGCGTGAGCCACACAAACAAATTTGCCCCTGGTTGGCAAATGATGACCGAATGGTAGTGCTGAGCATCTTATCAAAATCACAGTCAGCAAAAATGATGTTCGGATTTTTTCCGCCAAGCTCAAGCGATAGCTTTTTAAACATAGGTGCTGCAGTAGCAGCGATGGCCTTGCCAGTAGCAGTGCCACCGGTAAATGAAATGGCCTTAATTTTTTCGTGTACAGTAATGGCTGCGCCAACTTTAGGCCCCAGGCCGTGCACAATATTAAGCACTCCAGCAGGCAGCCCTGCTTCAATGCACAGTTCAGCAAGCAAGTAGGCAGTCATGGGAGTAACTTCCGAAGGTTTGGCCACCACACAGTTGCCCGCAGCAAGTGCAGGGGCTATTTTCCATGTAAAGAGGTACAGGGGGAGGTTCCATGGTGAAATACAACCTACCGCACCAATGGGTTCGCGTAAGGTGTAATTAATGGCACTGTTTTCCATGGCATGCGCCTCCGAAGCGTAATGCATAATAGCAGTAGCAAAAAAGCGAAAATTGCTCGATGCCCTTGGAATGTCTACCTGGGTAGCCAGCCATACCGGCTTGCCATTGTCTACCGACTCAGCTTTGGCCAAACGCTCAAGGTTGGCCTCAATGAGGTCGGCAATTTTTACCATAATGCGCGAACGTTCCTCTTTTGGAGTAGTAGACCAGGTATGGAATGCAGCCAATGCAGCTTCGGTAGCTTGCGCCACATCGCGCTCATCCGAATCGGGAATGAGCGAATATACGTTGCCATTGGCGGGGTTGTAATTGTCGATGTAGTTGCCACTAACCGGAGCAACCAATGCCCCATTAATGTAGTTTTTGATTTGCTGCATGCCTCAAATTTTAGTGGGTTAAAGCTACAAAAACCCCGCGAAATGCGCACAACAAAAAACGCTCCCGATGGCTATCGAGAGCGTTTTCTGACTTTTGTTGCTAATAGGAAGTAAATAGGTAAAACTTACTTAACTACGATCTTCTTACTCTTAGACCTCTTGCCTTGCAAAAGGTTTAAGATGTAAATGCCTGACTCGTGGTTGCTGATGTCGATGGCGAGCTTGTGCTTGCCTTTGCCCTCAACAGTGTCACGGTATATTTCTTTGCCCTGCACATCGGTAATTACAATGTTTACAGGAGCCGATTTATCGGTTTTAAATTGAAGGGTAAACCTACCATCGCTAGGGTTCGGGAAAAACGAAAGGTCGTCTACCTTCAACTCTTTTTTGGCGGTTTCCTCTTCGTCAATATCTTCTACCACCACCGTTTTGGTAATCACTACCTTCTTCACTCTTTTGCCATTCTCTTCGGTAAAATACTCTTCTACATCAATGTCCATGTCTTCGAACAAATCATCCATGTCCATAAAATCATCGCTATCGAAATACATGATTTTAGCATTAGGACTTCCGTTGAAGTGGAAAAAGTGGGTACTGTCGTCGCTATCAAAATTGAAGTCAAAGTCCATGAAGCTCATGCTCTCTTTCACTTGTTCCATCGCTTCCTTGATCTTTTCGCGTACTTCTTCACTGGTTTCACCGTCGAATGCAAAAGCATGGGCAAAATGGTCATCGTCGAAATCGAAGTCGAAATCAAAATCGAAGGCCATGTTTTCGCACGAAGGGTTTTCTTTCAAGTACTTCTCGGCATCTTCCCCTTCATAATACTCCACTTTTTCTTCACCATCTACTACAGTGGTTACGGTTACCTTCTTCACCCCGTTTTCTTCTTTTACTTCTACGCGCTTCCCGGTATTGTCGTCTTTATTGGTGTTGATGTTGAACGTACGCATGCGCACGCCAGGGTGTTTTGGGTGGTGAAAGCGATAGTTACTACTGGTAATTGTGCCATGCTTCTCCAGGTACTCATCTACTTCATCACCTTCAAAGGTTTCTACTTTTTTCTTGCCGTTTTCGATGGTAGTAACGGTCATCTTCTTCACGCCATTCTCGATGGTGATCTCTATTTTTTTCTTCTTATCTTCCTCGTCGCCTCCAGTGGTAGCTGTAAACCCGTAAACGCCAAAGCATAGCAAGGCCAACAGGGCAATACCGCCAAAAAGTGTAAATTTTGTCTTCATAACTCGTGGTTTTTGGTTGAACGATTCATCAAACTGTGGCGCAGAATTAATGTATGATCAAAAGTAAATATTGAAGCAATATCAACCTGTTAACGTGGGGTTAAGGAATGTTAAATTATGTTAAACCCCGCAGTGGCACTGCAAGTTGACTTAGTTTTGTATGCATGAAGCAGCGATTTATTAACGCATTGATAGTGGCCATTTCAGCGGCTTTGCTCGGATTAATTTCCGTGCAAATCTATTGGGTAAACAATGCTGTTACGCTGCGCGAAAACCAGTTTGAGCAAGATGTAATGACCGCCCTTAATAACGTGGTGCATCAACTCGAACGACACGAAGCCATTGAGCGGGTAAAGCAGCACGACCTGGGCAATGCGCTGTTTTTAACCATGGACTCGTTAAACATGCAGCGCCAGCAAATGATTATCGATACCACCTATGAAGATTACCAGGTAAAGATTATTGAACGGAGCGATGTAGACAGTTTTGGTGTGCCAACCCCAATTGCCAAAATCATTACGAAGAAGTATGGCGAACCGGCACAGGTAGACGTAGACCTGAATTTCAACGAGCAGGAAGAACTGTATGCTCAAGAACTGCTAGCGTTTTTCGAATCGGATGAATACAGCGAGGAGGAGCGGATTTTCCAAAAAACCAGCTTTATCAACGATATTGTAACCAGCTTACTTTCTACCAATGTGTTTCAAAAAATCAATGACCGGGTAACGCTACCGGGGCTCGATTCATTGTTGAAAGAGAAACTGCTGGAACAGGGCATAAAAGCACGGTATAAATTTGCGGTGTTTGATGTGTTCGACCAACCGGTGGTATACAACGAAGAAGGACTCTCGGAAACCCTGGAAAGCATGGAGGGAGGCTACAAGGTGGGACTGTTTCCCAACGATATTGTGCGAGAGCCCAACTACCTTAATGTGGTGTTTCCCAACCAAAAGAGGTATGTATTGAGCCAGATGTGGGCCATCTTATTGTCGTCGGTAGTACTCATCATTGCCATTATCTGTGCATTTGCTTATACCATCCTCACCATTGTGCGGCAAAAAAAGCTGTCGGAAATCAAAAACGACTTCATCAACAACATGACCCACGAACTGAAAACACCCATTGCTACCATTTCGTTGGCATGCGAAGCGCTGGGCGATGCCGATGTGGAAAAGAATGTGAGTACCATGAATAATTTTGTGGGCATGATTCGCGATGAAAACAAACGATTGGGAGTGTTGGTAGAGAATGTATTGCAAAGTGCGGTGATCGATCGGGGTGAGCTCAAGCTCAAACGCGACCCTATTGATGTACATCAAATCATACAACGGGCAGTAAAAAACATTGAATTGCAAATTCGCAAGAAGCAGGGCTATATTGAAATGGCATTGAATGCCGCCACACCAATGGTGGTGGCCGATAGGGTGCATGTGACCAATGTAATTTTTAACCTGCTCGACAACGCCAACAAATACACCAACGACAAGCCTAAAATTACCATTACCACCACCAACAAAAAGCAAGGGGTGGTAATCAGCGTACAAGACAATGGCATTGGCATTAGCAAAGAGAATCAGAAAAAAATATTTGATAAATTGTATCGCGTACCTACCGGCAACGTTCACAACGTAAAAGGATTTGGGTTAGGGTTGAGCTATGTAAAAGCCATTGTAGAAAAGCATGGCGGTAGCATTACCATTGATAGCGAGCAAGGCAAAGGAAGCACGTTTAACATATACTTACCACACGAATATGAAGAACAAGATTAAAGTACTGGTGGTGGAAGACGACCCCAACTTAGGCACGCTACTCAGCGAGTACCTCAACGCCAAAGGTTACGCCTCTACATTGGCTACCGATGGCAACCAGGGCTACGAAACATATCGCACCGGGAGCTTCGACTTTTTAATCCTGGATGTGATGATGCCTTTCAAAGATGGCCTTACGCTGGCCCGCGAAATCAGAGGCACCGATCCCGATGTACCCATCTTGTTTCTTACCGCCAAATCGATGAAAGAAGATACGTTGGAAGGGTTTAAAGCCGGAGCCGACGACTACATGACCAAGCCTTTTAGCATGGAGGAACTGCTGGCTCGAATGCAAGCCATCTTAAAGCGATCGGGAGGAAGTGTAGAAACAACCGAGCAAAGCACGTACAAGGTGGGAGGGTATGAATTCGACTACCACAAGCAGCAATTATTTTACGAAGGCAAGTCGTTTAAACTTACCACCAAGGAAAACGAGTTGATGAAGCTGCTGTGCAAAAACAGCAACAGTGTATTGGAGCGCACGCAGGCGTTAAAAGCCATTTGGGGCGACGACAATTACTTTAATGGTCGAAGCATGGATGTGTATGTGGCCAAGTTGCGCAAACACCTAAAAAAAGACCCTTCGGTAGAAATCATCAATGTACACGGCAAAGGGTTTAAGTTGATGATTAACTAGTACAAGCTGTGCTTCGATTGACTCCATTGATGGGGTAATTTTGATGTTAGCCTGTTTCATCAAAGCATTGAAAAGAAAATAACAGCAAAAAAAAGTGGGTGAATAAAGCAGGTAATCAATGCTTTTCACTCAACTTGTGCTCCTTTCTTGAATTAAACCCGCTTTCAGCTAAAGTTTGGAATGGTTTTTGTGTTTTTTCCACCACACACAAAAACATTTTATCATGAAAGCAAAGAAAGAAGAACGCGCAAACCTCGAGAAGAAGGTATTACCCCTTACCTTATTAGGCATTACATTTTCGTTAGCCATTGTATTGGTATCATTTGAATGGACCTCTTACAATGTAGCTGAGGCCACCAGCACCGAGGTCATGATAGAAGAGTTAACCATTGAGAGTGTACCCGTTACCATCCAGGAGGAGAAAAAAGAAATTCCGAAAATAAAAGAGCAAAAGCGCATGGACGTTGCCCCTGAAATCAAAGAGATTGAGGTGGTAGAGAACAACGACGACACCAAGAAAGAGGAAGACGAAATTTTAGTAGACAACGACAACTTGTTTGGCGATGAAACCGGAGGTGATGGAGAAGGTGATGGCGAGCCCGAGCCTGATTTCTTTGTAATTGTAGAAGACATGCCCCACTCTTGCGATTGTGGAGGAATTACCGATAAAGAAGAGCAACGTCAATGCACCGAGCAGGCCATATACAAGCACTTGAGTAAAAACTTAAAAGTACCTGCCATGATACGTGATGCACGCATGAAGCAAACGGCCTATGTAAGTTTTATCATCGACAAAAAAGGCGATGTTGCAGACATTAAAGTATTGAACGATGTGTTGCCTGCCGTTAAACAAGAAGCGGCTCGTGTAGTAAAATCATTGCCTTGTTTTAAGCCGGGCAAACAACGCGGAAAATCAGTTAACGTACAATATACCATTCCCATTACTTTTAGAGGAATGTAGAAGGGTTCCTTCTCCTTTTCTTTCTACTGCCACCATCCGACTAACTCAACACAAACGGCATGAACGAAAAGAAAAAAAGCAACGAGCTGGAAAGCAAATCGCTTCCGCTCACCCTGGCCGGGCTCATCGTAGCACTGGCCGTTGTACTCATTTCCTTCGAATGGAAAACATTTGATCGCCCTACTACGCTGGGCACTTCTGTGGCTTTCCTTTCTATTTTGGAAGAAGACGTGGTGGCTCCCACCATTCCGGAAAAACCCAAGCCAATGGCCGCTGTAGAAAAGCGAGAGGTCGACTTTTCTAAAGCCCCTGAAAAAGGATTTGAAGAGGAAGAAAGCAAACAAGAAGAAGAAAACAAGAACGAAGAAGAGGGCGATGAGGGTGATAACAACAACGACGAAAAAGAGTGGAGTGATGAAGGAATGTTTGGTGAGGAAGAGGAAGAAAAAGACATCACCGACTCGGTGCATATCGATTCTGAAATTTGGCCACATTACGATTACAAATACAGCCTCAAAGACGAACAGGCACGTAGAGACTACACCTATACCAAAATAGCGAAACACTTTCGCAAAGAGATCAAATACCCGGCCTTTGCTCGCGATAATCAAATTACCGGAAAGGTATATGTGAGCTTTGTGGTAAACAGAAAGGGAAAAGTAACCCAGGTAAAAGCCATCAACAAGGTACACTCCTCGCTAGAGCAGGAAGCCATGCGTATTGTAGAAGCATTGCCCGATTTTATTCCGGCATTGCACAAAGGGCAGAAAGTAAGCATGCTGTACCGGGTTCCAGTAGTATTCAGATTACAATAACATAACACACGCGTCTATGGAAAAGAAAAAAACAGATGGAGCCAACATCGAAAAATTGGTGTTGCCTCTTACATTTGCCGGCATCATTGTTGCGTTAGCAGTAGTATTGGTGTCGTTTGAATGGACGAAATTTGGTGAGCCGCAAGCACAAACATTGGGCATTGTGGTAGAAGTGTTTGAGCCGGAAGAAATTCCCATCTACATCGAACCAATGGAAGAAAAAAAGGAGCGAGAGGTAAATACAGAATTACCACCCGACATTGGTAATCCACCTCCACCAAAACCACCGGTACCAAAGCCACCAACACCACCAATAAATCCTCCGGTAGATCCCCCAATTGATCCTCCGTTTCCACCTGAGCCACCCGAGCCGATTGTGAACGACGTGCCTTTTATCATTGTAGAAGACATGCCTCACTTTGCAGAGTGTTCGGGAATTACGAACAAAGAGGAGCGCCAAAAATGCTCGGATGAACAGTTGTACAAGCATATTGGCAAAAACATTAAATACCCCACCATTCCTAAAGAAGCAGGGATTTCGGGTGTGGTGTATGTGAGTTATGTGATTAACCGAAAAGGGGAAGTAATTGACGCAGAAATAGTGCGTGGAGTTAACCCTTACCTCGATAAAGAAGCGTTGAGAGTAATCAATTCACTCCCAGCCCAGGTTCCCGGCAAACAGCGGGGAAAATCGGTAAAAGTAAAATACACGTTACCTATCCGTTTTAGGTTAAACTAAGTTGGAGCGGGAATGAGCAACAAGGGAGTTTCGGCTCCCTTTTTTTATTGCTTCACAATTCGTTTCGACATTTTTCGGCCATCAGACGCAGTGAGTTGTAGCAGGTAAATTTCGCTGCGCTCATGGCTCATGTCTACACGAATCTTCGATTGTATTTCGCCCGGCTCTTCCCTTAAAACAACTTTTCCTACCAGGTTAAGCACCAAAATAGTGGTTAACCGAACCTCCTTCTTCACCTCAATGTATAATACATCCTTTACCGGTGAAGGGTAGGTTTTAATCATTGATTCCAACGTGATGGGAGCGTTGAAAGCCTGGGGTTGTTCAAGGTTTTTGGAAGACTGGGCGAATAAATTCACGGATAGGCATATGAACAATATGCCAATCATGCTTCCTTGCATTGGACATAAATTACGAAAAAATGCTGAAAATTACAAGCAGCCGGTACGTCCACCATCTACTGGCACATTGATGCCATTGATGTAACTGGCAGCTGGAGAAGCTAAAAATGCAATGGCATTGGCTACCTCCTGTGCCTCGGCTACTCGCTTCATGGGCACAGCATTGGCGAAAGCAGCCATCACCTCTTCAGCAGTTTGCCCTGTTTTTTTGGCTTTGTTTTCAGCAATAGACTGCAAGCGTACCGTATTGGTAGCTCCTGGCAGCACATTGTTTACCGTAATGTTATACTGTCCTAATTCGTTGGCCAGTGTTTTGGCCCAGTTGGCAACGGCACCACGAATGGTGTTCGATACCCCCAGCCCATTAAGAGGCTGTTTTACCGATGTGGAAATGATGTTGATGATGCGACCATAACCTTTGTTTTGCATGCCGGCAGCAACTGCTTGCACCAACGTGTGATTACACACCAAATGGTTCGAAAAAGCGGTGGTAAACTCTTCAATGGCGGCATCAACAGCCAGTCCACCCGGAGGGCCTCCGGTATTGTTAACCAAAACTTCTACCGGTCCGTGGGCTTTTAAATCGTTCTCCACCGCTGCCTTCAACGCTTCGGGCTGCGAAAAGTCGGCTTGTACATAATGGTGCTGTTGACCTTTTGAAGTATCTAGCTCACCAACTACTTGTTGAAGCTTTGATTCGTTGCGGGCAATCAACGTAACATCAGCACCCATGGCAGCAATCTCTAGAGCAGCTGCTTTGCCAATGCCTTGTGTACTTCCACACACATAAGCCCTTTTTCCGGTTAAATTTAAATCCATCGTAAAACGTTTAGAAGAACAAACATAAGGTTTTGTTTTCAACATAAATACATTAAATTTAATGCTAATCGCTACGAATAACCACCCATGAAAACGTTGCTCCCCCTTATTGCCAGTGTGCTTGTTACTTCCATTTCTTTTGGGCAATGCATTGATACATTACCGTATAAAGAAAACTTTGAAAATGGTACTGGCGGGTGGGTAGAAGACAATACCAACAACGGCAGCTGGGCCTTTGGAACTCCCCTTAAAAATACCATTACCAATGCAGCGTCAGGAGTAAATGCCTGGACCACTGGAGGGTTAAGCACGGGAACTTACCAGAACAACGAAAACTCCTGGGTAACAAGCCCTTGCTTCGATCTTTCAGCAGCTATGGGCAATGAATGGGTAGCGCTAAAGGTGTGGTGGGAATCGGAATTTGGATGGGATGGTGCCAACCTGCAGTACAGTACCGATAGTGGACAAACATGGCTAAACGTAGGCGCTTTTGGTGCCTCTAACAACTGGTTTAACGACAACAATATACAGGCTGTTCCAGGGGGCAGTGTACAAGGGTGGACCGGCAGAGAAAATACAAACGACGGCTCAAACGGTTGGGTCATCGCCAAGCATCCACTGGATAACAACACACTAGGGCAACCCCAGGTATTCTTTCGCATTGCTTTTGCTGCCGATGTTTCGGTGAATGATGACGGCTTTGCTTTCGATGATTTTGCCATCGCTACACCTCCAACCATCAACCTGGGAAACGATACTGTGGACTGTGCCAATTTTAGCATCCACCCAGGGTTGGCAGGCACCTATGCCTGGAGCATTGCCGATACCGCAGGAGGACCATATACCACCATCAGCAATCAACCAACACTTTTTCTTACCAACCCCTCGGCACAAGACAGCACCTTTAATTTACAAGTGCTCTATACCGATACTTTTGGTTTGTGTACGGCCGATACCATGCGCATTACTTTGCTGCCAGCACCTTACCACACGTTTGCCGATAGCATTACCTTATGCCACGATGCTACCCTTAACCTTTGGGCCGACACGGCCACCAACCACACTTATGCCTGGTCTACCGGGCAGAGTACAGGCATGATTACCATTGATACCGTTGGCACCTACTCAGTAGTGGTTACCAACACTACATCAGGGTGCAGCCATGCCGATACTGTTGCAATTGATTATACTACTCCTGTGGCATTGGGCAACGACATTTTTGCTTGCATTGGCGATACCATCCTATTGGACGCGACCATGCCCAATAACATTTACCGATGGATCAATGGAGAAAACACCGCTACCATTGCTACCGATACTTCAGGACTCTTTTTTGTGGAGGCAACCGACACCATTTTAGGTTGTTTTAGCACCGATACCATAACGGTTACATTGAGTCCTCCGGCAAACGTTAACCTGGGCCCCGACGTTATTTTATGCAACATCGATACTTTGCTGCTTGATGCCGGCCCGGGAGGCAGTTACTTGTGGTCGGATGGTTCTACTGCACAAACGTTGGAAGTGAATGGCCCGATGCTAGGGTTAGGTGCATACACCTATTGGGTAATTGTAAACAACAACGGTTGCGAAGTGCAAGACGACATTGCAGTACTCGTTACTACATGCCCTGGCATTGATGAACGCCTGGGAGAACATACGATAAACATATACCCCAACCCGGCAAAAGAACAGGTGCATCTAGTCATTAGTGGAACACAGAAAACAGAAATGACTCTTATGATTTTTAGTGCTCAGGGAAGGCAGGTACACTGCGAAAACGTACTTGCAAACATGGGTACAACTACCCATACCATACCGCTAAGCAATTGGGCAAAAGGAATGTATTACCTCCACCTTAGTACAGCAAAAACAACCGTTGTAAAACGAGTGGTGGTGCAGTAAAAGACCTTAAGTTTTTTGAGAAAAAGAGGCACAAGAGGCTCGCCTTTTTTTTATATATTCGGCATGAATTAAAACGGAAAAAAATGGCAGTTCAACGACCTTTTAACTTCAAACAATGGATAGACGATCATCGCGATTTGCTAAAACCTCCTGTAGGCAATAAGCAAGTGTATGAAGATGCCGAGTTTATTGTGATGGTGGTAGGTGGCCCCAACGCACGTAAAGATTATCATTACAACAAAGGCGAAGAATTTTTCTACCAGTTAGAAGGCGATGTTACTGTAAAGATCCAGGAAAATGGGAAAGCCGTTGAAGTGCCTATTAAAGAAGGAGAAATCTTTTTATTGCCGCCAGAAATACCACATTCGCCCATCCGCCCGGCCAATACCGTAGGGCTGGTTATTGAGCGTAAACGACACGACCATGAAGATGATGGCTTGTTGTGGTTTTGTGATAACTGCAACCACAAGCTGTTTGAAAAATATTTTAAGCTGGTAAGCATAGAAAAGGACTTTCTTCCCACTTTCAAAGAATTTTATGCCTCAGAAGAGCATCGTACTTGCGAGCAGTGCGGCACAATGATGGAAGTAGATGAACGATTTGTGTAGCTATGGAGAACATTTTCACCATCGACATACACACCCACATTCTTCCTGAAAACATTCCCAACTTCAAGGCGCGGTTTGGTTATGGTGGGTTCATACATCTCGATCATCACAAGCCTTGTTGTGCGCGCATGATGATGGACGATAAGTTTTTTCGGGAAATTGAAGACAATTGTTGGGACCCTCAAACACGTGCCAAAGAGTGCGATCATCAATACGTAGATGTACAGGTGCTTTCTACAGTACCGGTAATGTTTTCTTATTGGGCACAACCAAAAGACTGCCTGGAAGTGGCTGTATTTCTTAACGATCACATTGCAGGTATTGTACACGATTACCCCAAGCGTTTTATTGGGCTGGGAACACTTCCAATGCAAGCACCCGACCTTGCTATAAAAGAATTAGAACGGTGCAAAAGCATCGGCTTAGCAGGCATTCAAATTGGTTCACACATCAACGATTGGAACCTCAATGCCCCTGAATTGTTTCCCATCTTCGAAGCGTGCGAAAAGTTGGGCATGGCGGTGTTTGTTCACCCCTGGGACATGATGGCGAAAGATAAAATGGAAAAATACTGGCTGCCCTGGCTGGTAGGGATGCCTGCCGAAACATCGTTGGCGATTTGTTCCATGATTTTTGGCGGTGTATTTGAGCGACTGCCCAACCTGCGAGTGGCCTTTGCCCATGGTGGAGGCTCGTTTCCAGCTACCATTGCAAGGGTAGAACACGGCTTTAATGTACGGCCTGATTTATGTGCCATCGATAACAACGTAAACCCTCGTGAATACCTGGGTAAGTTTTATTTAGACTCCCTTGTACATGATCCGGTGATACTCGACTACCTGGTTAACCTTGTTGGGGCTGACCGTGTAGCATTGGGAACCGATTATCCATTTCCATTAGGAGAGTTAGAACCTGGAACATTGATTCATGGCATGCCTTATGACAAGACTCAAAAAGAAATGTTGTTGAGTGGGTCAGCACTGAACTGGCTGAACCTTAAAAAGGAGAGTTTCCTTTAGCGCACTACATTAACGTGTCCAATCCGTTCCCCCTCTTTGCCCGCATACTCTTTGTACTTGATGCGCCAAACATAAGTGTCTATTTGCACCACATCACCCTGGTAGGTGCCATCCCATCCTATGCTAAGGTCGTCGCACGTAAAGATGAGTTCTCCCCACCGGTTAAAAATCCACATTTCGAATGTTTCAATCTCTTGCCCAAAGGCAAAAAACATATCGTTAATGCCATCACCGTTTGGTGTAAAAGTGTTGGGGACATACAACGACCCATCCACCACAATGGTCACTGAGTCGGTAGCTGTACAACCATTTGCATCGGTAAGGGTAAGCACATAAGTAGTGGTTGCTGTGGGCGAAGCAATGGGGTTGGAACAGTTGGTACAGCTCAAGCTGTCGGCAGGACTCCAGCTAAAGTTAGTGCCGCTGCCTGAAGCATTTAATTGGGTAGAGCTGCCCCAGGTAATTACATCATCGGCTCCAGCATACACATAGGGGTCATCAAAAAAGCCGATGGAAGTATAACTGGTATCGGTACAGCCCAGGCTGTCGTACACCACTACCATGTAGGTAATGGGTTGCGCTGGAAATGAAATAGGGTGAGAGGTATCGGGATCACTTAAATAAGTACCGGGCGACCACCAATAACTTTCACCACCGGTAGCCCAAAGTTCAATGGAATCTTGCTGGCAAATCATTACATCAGGCGAACACACTGCATTAACAACACTTAATGTTACCGTAACAGAATCGAACACCGAACCACAACTGTTGAAATATTCAACAATATAAGTGGTTGTTTGTGTAGGCGTAGCAATAGGATTGCTTGAAGTATTGTCGTTTAAGGTGGCCGATGGTGTCCATGAATAGCTATTTCCACCGGTAGCGTTCAATGTAACACTGGCACCATTACAAATAATAGTATCAGACGAAATGGTAGTTACCGGAACACTGGGATCTACCGTTACAGTGACCGAATCTGTTTGAAGGCAGCCGTTAGGAGTAGTTACCTCTACATAATAAGTTGTGGTAACCAGTGGTGTTACCATGGGGGTTGGACTATTAGGGCTGGGAACCACCCCTACCGAAGCTGTCCATGAATAACTCCCTCCCCCTGTAGCATACAAAGACACTGAATTACCTAGGCAAATAGAAGTGTCGGGTATGATGCTAATTTGCTCGTTGTATACATGTACTGTTATGGTATCGGCATCGGTACCACAACTGTCGGTTGTTTGTACAATATAAGTAGTGGTTACTCCTGGTGAGGCCCACGGGTCGGCAATGGTGCTGTCGCTCAAGCCGGTAGTTGGGCTCCACAAATAGGTGTCGCCACCACTGGCAAACAGCTGCACGCTATCTTCAGGGCAAATGGTATCAATGGGCTGAATCAAAGCAGTATTAGGGGCATATACAGTAATGGTATACCATGCCGTATCTGTTAAAGTACACGACAAAGAATCGGAAGCGACCAACATCACATGATAAACCCCTGTATCTTGATACATGTGTACAGGTTCGTATTCAATGGAAGTAGTGTTGTCGCCAAAATCCCAAAAGAAGTCTGTACCACCGTTGGTGAGGTTGATGAAATAGGTGGAGTCGGGCAGGCAAGTATATGGAGCTGATAAATTCACATCAGCAGTGAGCTCTGCCAAATCAAACTTAAAGGCTCCGAGGTTGCAGTTGGTGCTTTGATTGGTGTTCGACCATACCCCTGGCGTGGTAGGGAAATCGGAGTTGCCTCCACACCCGGCACATACTGCCTGATAAACAATCCCATTTTTATCAAATCTACTGGTACCTCCATCCACGTGTTCAGCGCTTACTGGCCCACCAAAAAAGGTAGCATACACCAGGGCTGTAGCATTCTCGTCGAGCACAATAAGGTAAAAATCACTCCCATCAGTAGCCGATTGAAAGGCATTGGCTGTGGTGGGCAAACCTATGGTAGTGCTAAAATCAGCGATACCGTTAGCTTGATTCACGGAGCCCCCCCATCCCGATACATAAATTTGACCGCAGTCGCTTACCAAAAAAGCAGAGGTGGAAAAGTCAATTTGTCCACTTCCTGTACCAATAGTGGTAGTAAAGTCGGTAGTGCTTAAAGTATTGTCGAGTTTGTGAATGAATTGCCCACTGTTGGGATTGTTATATACACCGTTACTAATGGGGTAATTGCCAGTGGTTTGCCCTACCACGTATACGCTATCGGTTACATCCAGTTGAATAAAGTAACACTGGTCGTAAGAGGCAGTACCAATATAGGTGGCTGCTGTAATTCCATTTCCCGAAGCAGGGTAGTGGATGATATATCCATCGATGGCCCCTTGTAAGGTGGGGTTAATGGCTCCAGGTGTGGTGGGCAGGTCGGTGCTGCGTGTGCCCCCACAAATGTAAATGTCGTTATTGCTATCGAGCTGTACCGAAAAACCAGTATCGTCGTTGTTGCCCCCTGCGTAGGTACTCCAAAGCAATGCGCTGAGGTCGGGACTGAGTTTAAATACTACGCCATCCTGGTTGCCCCCACCAAACATATTTTGAGGCGCATTTCCAGTTACTGGAAAATCGTTCGACATAGTGCTGGAAGCCACATAACAATTGTCGCTATCATCTACAATAATTTCTCCTCGAAAAGGATCGCCATAATTATAAGCCAGGGTATCGGCCAGGTTCATGCCATCACTTCCTGTGCCGCCTACATAGGTCGATCCTAACAATGCAGTGCCATCGGCACTAAGTTTTGAAATCACAATGTCGGTACCGTTAACGTGGTTGAACCCATACCCTGTGGTGAAGGTAATGTTGGTGCCCCCGTTAAAAACGGTATTGTAGCCATTCAGCGAAGTAGGGAAATCATCGGAGCCCGTGGTACCTAAGATAAGCAACTCGTCGTTGCTATTGACTACCAAACTATGGGGAGATTCGTTTTGCGAACCACCGAGATAAGTAGAATAATCCAGGCCACTGCCGTCGACTGTAAACTTGCTAATGCCCATGTCGACGATGCCTGAATTAAAGTTCAGTTGAAAAGCACCGGTGCTGGTAGGGTAGAGCCCTACTGCAAACACAATACCTCCGATATACATATGGCCGGTATCGTCGTAAGTGGCAGTAAAGCCAAAATTACTGGCCGTTGAACCGGTAAACGAAGAAAAAGAAAGCACGGGGTCGATCACCAACGGGTAGTCATCGTTGTAGCCTTCAGGAAAAACAAAGCTTACCACATTGTCTTCCAGATTAAACTGACAAGGCACTTCCACCTTATTCCCTTCAATAATTTGAAAGGCATAAGGTTGTTGCTCCATCATTTCATTTACCGTGGTTTTGACATGCAAATTGCCTTGTTGTAAGGCAATATCTTCTACGCCACTGTACTCCATCTGTACCATGTCAGGATCGCCACCGGGGTATACTACAAAATCGTACTTCAATTGCTGTCCTTTCCCATAAATCGACAAATCGGTTTTGGAGTAGATGTCTTTGTAAATGACATTTTTGTAGGAGTTGACACGGGTGGCCCATCGAGAAGGGTCGTTGCCCAGGTAAAAATTCTTGTAATCCGTAGTAGGCCCCAACGTTTTAATCTCAGCATTTGGATTGCTACGCAGAAAGTTGACGTGAAACGCATGGGCATTAACCGCCTCTAATGGTTGCGGGGTGGCATGAGCATGCAATGTTTCTAACACCGCCTCATCGTAAAACAAATACGTAAAGCGAGTTTGCTCCAAATACAGGTAGCCAGCTGGCAGGTCGAGTCGCAGCTCTACATTAGGATGCCACTGCCCTTTATTTTCGGTGAAATTAATGGGGGAGTAGTGCGCCAAAACACTGGCATAAATGCATACACCAGCAATGAGAGTTACAATATGGTTTACAATTCGTTGCAAATCAACTCGATGTAATCTTGCAAGATACTATACAATAGACGAGAAATCAAGTGCTGGGTTGCCGCATTCCAATTAAATTAATGAAATGCGATTCAATTATACAGTTGCCAACACGCTATCCCGCTATTTTACTGTCCCTTAAAGCAAATCAATTGCTTTTATTTCTATGAAAAAAAGCAAGTTGGGTTTTCTCTTACGTATTCAGCCCAATAAGGATTCATAAAAAAGGAGGAATAAATTGGATTTCCGCGGGTTTTGGGAGGTGTTGATAACCTGAAATTAGAAAGGCCATTTAATTCATGAATAATACTTATTTTTGCAACTTACTTTACGAACACTGCCAGACATATTGGATGAGCGACTCTATTAAGCACGAATGCGGCATTGCGTTGCTGCGACTCTTAAAGCCCTTAGATTATTACCTGGAAAAGTATGGAACGGCCTTTTATGGCCTGAACAAACTGTACCTGTTGATGGAAAAACAACACAACAGAGGACAGGACGGTGCCGGAATTGCCAACATTAAATTCGATGTAGAGCCCGGCCACAGGTACATCAGCCGAAAGCGTTCGGTAGGGGCCAAACCCATTCAAGAAGTATTCGAATACGTAAACAGCAAGTTTGAAGCCATTGGCGAGAAAAACCCTGAGCGATTGCGTGATGTGGAATGGTTGAAACACAATGTCGGGTTTACTGGAGAATTGTTTTTAGGTCATTTGCGCTATGGTACCTTTGGTAGAAACAGCATTGAAAACTGCCATCCATTCTTGCGCCAAAACAACTGGATGACCAGAAACCTCGTGGTGGCAGGTAACTTTAACATGACCAATGTAGACGAGTTGTTTGGAATTCTTACTAACATTGGACAACACCCTAAAGAGAAATCAGATACAGTAACAGTACTCGAAAAAATAGGCCACTTTCTTGATGTGGAAAATGAAGAACTGTTTCAGAAGTATAAAATACTGGGTTACAGCAACAAGGAAATTACCAAGCTCATTTCAGAGCAGGCCAACATTCAGAAAATTCTTGAAAATGCCACTGCCGACTTTGATGGTGGCTATACCATGGCAGGATTATTTGGTCATGGCGATGCATTTGTAACACGCGACCCTGCAGGCATTCGCCCCGCATTTTACTATGTAGACGATGAGGTGGCAGTGGTTACTTCCGAGCGCCCTGTGATTCAAACAGCATTTAATGTAGACATCAACAGCATCAAAGAATTGCAGCCTGGCCACGCCATCATCATCAAGAAAGATGGCACCATTAGCGAAGAACAAGTAAAAACGCCTACCGAGAAAAAAGCATGCTCCTTTGAACGCATTTATTTTTCGCGAGGCAGCGATAAAGACATTTACGAAGAGCGTAAAGAGCTGGGCCGATTGGTTTGCCCAAAAATTATTGAAGCGGTTGATCACGATTTAAAAAACACCGTGTTTTCTTTCATTCCTAACACTGCGGAAACAGCGTTTTATGGAATGGTAAAGGGCATTGAAGACCACCTTGATCAGGTGAAGCAAGAGAAAATTGTTGCCATGAATGGCAACTTTGATGCCGATCAGCTGAAAGAAATTTTCTCTATTCGTCCGCGTGTAGAGAAAATTGCGATTAAGGATGCTAAGCTGCGAACGTTCATTACTTCCGACGATGATAGGGATGATTTGGTGGCCCACGTATACGACATTACCTATGGCGCTGTGCAAAAGGGAAAAGATAACCTGGTGGTTATTGATGATTCCATTGTTCGGGGCACTACATTGAAACGCAGCGTATTGCGCATCCTAGATCGGTTGGAACCAAAGAAGATCATTATCGTTTCTTCAGCACCACAAATACGATACCCCGATTGTTATGGCATAGACATGGCTAAGCTGGGCGACTTCATTGCGTTTCAAGCAGCCATTGAATTGCTGAAAGATCACGGCAAAGAGCATGTTATCCAAGAGGTATACGAAAAATGTAAGGCACAAGCTGATTTGCCCAAAGAGCAAATACGCAATCATGTAAAAGCCATTTACGAACCGTTTACTGATGATCAAATCTCTGAAAAAATATCGGAACTGCTTACTCCAACGCATGTAAATGCGGAGGTAAACATCCTTTACCAATCATTGGAAGGCTTGCACCAAGCATGTCCTGACCATAAAGGCGATTGGTATTTTTCTGGTGATTATCCAACACCGGGCGGAAATAAAGTGGTCAATAAAGCCTTCATTAACTATGTGGAAGGAAAGAATGAAAGGGCCTACTAAACTTTCTTTCCGATAATTCCCTATCTTTTTTAAATTTACCCTAAAGATAGTCGCCTAAAAGCCAGTAGCTTGAAGGTGTTACGCGTGCAAGTAAACCATTCTAAAACTCAATTAATACCTCACACTATGGCGTTCCGAATAGTGCTCCTGCTGTTGGTGCTTACCACTTTTATCCAATCATCATGGGCTCAGATATCAGGTGTTGTAAACAGTTATACCGCTGTAACGGCCATCAATCTTGGGCAAAGCTCAGTAACCGTTACGAACCCGGCATCGTTTGCTGTAGGCGACACCATTCTTATCATTCAAATGACCGGGGCTGCAATTAATGAAACAAATACAGCTGGCTTTGGGGATACCACGGCATTGAATAGTGCGGGAAACTATGAGTTAAAAAAGATTTGCGACATCACGGGAAATGAGGTGTCGTTCAGTAAAGAATTTCAGCGTACCTACAATCCTGTAGGTGGAGCAGTACAATTGGTAACAGTGCCTAATTATAGCAGTGTTACGATAACAGGAACGCTCACATGTACTCCGTGGAATGGAGCTACTGGAGGGGTACTGGCATTGCGTGCTAACGGTACCTTATCGTTTGCTGCTGATATAGACGTGAGTGGTATGGGATTTAGGGGTGGTGCGCCCAACACAAACCTTGGGCCGGCATGTGGCACAACCGATTATTTCCTTCCTCTTGGAGTAGGAACAGGTGCAGGAAAGGGTGAAGGCATAGCGGCCTTTATTGCAAGCAAAGAAATGGGTAGAGGAAAACAAGCCAATGGCGGTGGTGGTGGCAACAGTTGGGCTGCCGGTGGTGCTGGCGGTTCTAATGCCGCAGTGGCCGGACAGGGAGGCAACGAATACGATGCCGGAGGATGCTCAGGAACAAGTGTTGGTGGAGTGCCTGGTTTTGCTTTGCCCTACAGCAATGTGGTGAATAGAGTGTTTATGGGTGGAGGCGGTGGAGCCGGAAATGCACCTGCCAATAACACTGCCGGAATGGGGGGCGCTGGTGGCGGAATAGTATTGATTTCGGCCAGTGAAATAGATGGTAGTGGCAATGCTGTGCTAGCCAATGGTGCCAATGGAACATCAACCGTAAATCCCAATGGAGAAGGAGCCGGCGGAGCTGGAGCTGGAGGAACTGTTTTGTTGCGTTCCACCTCTTTTATATCTAACCTTACCGTATCGGCCAATGGAGGAAATGGAGGCGACAATGCCAACACTACCAATTGTTATGGTACAGGAGGAGGAGGCAGTGGTGGTACAGTATGGAGTGAACTTACATTGCCCGGGCAGGTTACTGTAACTACAAATGGTGGTGCTGCTGGAACAAAAATAGGAGGCCCGGGAGGGTGTGCTGGCACTAACTACGGAGCAACAAATGGCAGCGGAGGCGTTACATTAACAGGGTTAAATATCCTGATTGGAAACAGCCCCCAGGCAGGAGGCGACACCATTATTTCTGTTTGCGAAACAGCTGCTGCAGTAGACCTATTTGCCAACCTTGCCGGAAGCCCTGATGCTGGGGGTACATGGATTGATGAAAACCTTACGGGAGCACTTACAGGAAATATTTTCAATGCCTCAATGATAGGCTCGGGGTCGTATAACTTTTCTTATGCCGTTAACTCCGGATTGTGTGCTACCGATACAGCCCGCATTCGTGTAGGGGTAGTTGCCAGCCCTGATGCTGGTACCAATGGTAACCTTACTGCGTGCGATGATGCCGTTTCGGTAGACCTTACAGCTGGGTTGGGGGGAACGCCACAAATAGGCGGAACCTGGAATGATGACGACAATACCAGTGCGTTGTTTGGCCACCTTTTTAACCCTGTACTGGTAGGAGCAGGCACCTATAATTTTACCTATACAGTAAATGCTGTAACGCCCTGCACTGGCTCGGCCAGTGCTACGGTTACCGTAACCGTAACCGCCTCTCCCGACGCAGGAAACAATGGAGTAATGTTTGTGTGTAACACCGAAACCGCAGTGAACCTCGATGGCGGTTTGGGCGGTACTCCAGACGGTGGAGGCATCTGGCTTGACGACGATGCCACCGGAGCATTAACAGGAAACATGTTTGATGCATCAGCAGTGAGCACAGGAAGCTACAACTTCACCTATGTGGTTACCGGTACCTTACCTTGCGTAAACGACAGTGCTACGGTTAATGTAACCGTAACCGCTGCACCTGACCCCGGCACCAATGGCACGCTAAGTGTATGCGATACCGAAACAGCAGTTGACCTTATTACCGGCCTGGGTGGCACTCCCGATGCAGGAGGCACCTGGCTCGACGACGACAATACTGGAGCCATTGGAGGAGGCTTTTTTAACGCTTCAATCATGCCCGGAGGAACCTACAACTTCACCTATGTACTTATTGGAGCTGGTGGCTGTTTAAACGACAGTGCTACGGTTGCTGTAACAGTAAATGAAGGCTCCAATGCAGGTACGGATGTATCTACCAACGCTTGTGAAAATGAAATTGCATTTGATTTGTTTCCAACACTTGGAGGTAGCCCCGATGCAGGGGGTATCTGGCTCGACGATGACAACACTTCCGCTTTAACAGGAAGCCTTTTTGATGCGTCGCAAGTTGGGGTGGGCACCTATCATTTTACGTATGTGGTAAATGGTACACCCCCATGTGCCAACGATAGTGCTACCGTTACTGTGGTGGTGGTAGCCATTCCCAATGCAGGAACCAATGGCACACTAACCGCTTGCGAGAATGACGGAGCAGTAGATTTGTTTACCGGACTAAATGGAACCCCTCAATTGGGAGGCACCTGGAGCGACGACGACAATACCGGTGCACTGACCGGAGGTATTTTTGATGCCTCACAAGTAGGGGCAGGCACGTATAATTTTTCTTACACCGTTCCAGGCTTTGGGCCATGCCCCGACTCTACCGCAACGGTAACAGTAACTGCTACTATTGGCCCTGATGCGGGAGTGGATGGCAACCTTACTTCCTGCCAAACGCAAACAGCGCTCGATCTCAATACTGGCTTGGGGGGTACTCCTGATGGCGGAGGCACCTGGTTGGATGACGACAATACAGGAGCATTGACAGGTAACGTGTTTAATGCTACCATGGTGACGTTGGGCAGCTATAACTTTACTTATGTGGTGAATGGCACACCTCCATGTGCTAACGATAGTGCCACAGTTACAGTAACAGTAGGGCTTCCTCCCAATGCGGGAACCAATGGAACATTAAATGTATGCGATAATCAATCGGTAGTGAACCTCATCACAGGCTTGGGAGGAACTCCTAATGCTGGTGGCGTTTGGAATGACGATGACAATACAGGAGCACTTACAGGAGGGATATTCAATGCTACCATGGTAACTACCGGAACGTACCATTTTACGTATACCGTATCGGCTTCTGGTTGTCCTGATTCAAGTGCTACAGTAACAGTAAATGTTACCTCGGGCCCTAGCGCTGGGCTAAACAACACCATTGATGCGTGCATTACCAATAATACCGTTGATGTTTTTGCTGCACTGGGAGGGACACCACAAGCAGGTGGCACCTGGACTGATAACGACAACACCGGAGCACTTACCGGATCGACTTTTGATGCTACAGCAGTAGCAGCGGGAACCTATACATTTACCTATACCGTTAACGCTGTACCACCGTGTGCTGGAACTGCTTCGGCAATTGTAACGGTAACTGTTGTTGCCTTGCCCGACGCGGGAAGTAATGGAACAGCAACTGCGTGCGAAACGCAAACAGCAATAGACCTTTTTAGCCACTTAAATGGAAGCCCACAAACAGGTGGTACCTGGAACGATGATGATGCTACCGGTGCGTTAAGTGGAGGCGTTTTTAATGCCAGTCAGGTAGGGGTGGGCATCTATAACTTTACCTACACGGTAACAGCTGTTACCCCGTGTCCCGACTCAAGTGCTACGGTAACTGTAACCGTAGTAGCCAGCCCCAATGGAGGAATTGATACTGCCATTACTGTATGCGATAGCATTACTCCATTGGTTAACCTGTTTGCTCAATTGGCAGGCAATCCTGATGTTGGAGGAAACTGGACTGATGATGATAACAGTGGTGCATTGAGTGGAGGAACATTTGATGCTGCTACTGCTGGAGCGGGCACCTACAATTTTACCTATACGGTAAGCGGTACAGCACCTTGCTCCGATTCAAGTGCTACAATTACAGTAACAGTATTTTGTAACAACCCACCTGTAGCTGTTGATGACAATATAACTACTACCGATACGGATACAGAAACCATCAATGTGCAAGGCAACGATAGCGACCCTGATGGCGATCCATTAACCACCACAATTATTGGTGGGACGAACAATGGGAGTGCAGCGGTAGATGGCAATGGAAATATTACATACAGTGCTAACTTTGGCTTTTGTGGTACCGATACCATTACCTATATGGTGTGCGACCCGTTAGGTCTTTGCGATACTGCATTGGTTGTTATTACCGTAACACTTACTGACAGTGATGCAGATGGCGTACCTGATTTTTATGAAACGTTGGGAGCGAATACTGATGGCGATGGCGTGCCCGATCATTTCGATTTAGATTCGGATGGCGATGGTATTCCTGATAGCGTAGAAGGAACGGGTGATGTTTCAGACCCCTGTAATCCTGAAATAATTGATACAGATAACGATGGCACTTTCGATTTTCAAGATACGGACTCAGATGGCGATGGCATTCCTGATGCCATAGAAGCGGGGAGCGATCCAAACAACCCTGTTGATAGTGATGGTGATGGCATTCCTGATTATCGAGACCCTGATAGTGACAACGATGGCCGACCAGATTCGGAAGAAGGAGCCGGCGATTGCGATGCTGACGGTATTCCTAATTATAAAGATGATAATGATTCCGATTGTGATGTGGTACTCATTATTCCTGAAGGATTTTCACCCAATGGGGATGGTGTAAATGAAGATTTTGAAATAGTAGGACTACACTTGTATTCAGACAACAAGCTCACCATATTTAATCGATGGGGGAATGAAGTATTTCAAGCTGAGCCCTACGAAAACGATTGGGATGGTGATGGACTCCCGATAGGCACCTACTATTATATACTAGAGTTAGGAGAAGGGTTTGATACGCACACAGGTTACATCTATTTAACACGATAAAAACATGAGCACGATGATAAAGCACAGCACAAAAATCGGGTTAGTAGTGGCATTGTTCATGACCATTGCCGGAGCAACCAAAGCGCAACAAGAGCCCATGTTTACTCAATACATGTTTAACACATTAGCCATTAACCCAGGGTATGCGGGTAGTAAGGATGTGTTTAACATTATGGCACTGTCAAGGCACCAATGGACTGGTTTTAAAGGAGCCCCATCCTCGCAAACATTAACCCTAAATACACCATTGCCTAACGAAGAATTAGGAGCAGGCTTTTCTTTGATGAACGATAAAATTGGCCCAGTAAGCCAACTGGGGATGTTTGCCGACATTGCATACCGCCTGCGCTTAAATTCAAGAGAGCGTTTGGCTTTTGGATTAAAGGGTGGCGTTAACTTTTACCAGGCAAATGTGGCCGACCTGGTAGTCATCGAACAAAACGATGATGCTTTTGCCTCAAATGTAAAAGGAGAACTACTGCCCAACTTCGGTTTTGGGATGTATTACTTCTCAGAAGAATTTTACCTGGGTGTTTCAACTCCCCGAATGCTCAAAAACAAACTCAACTTTAATAGTGGTGTTGAAACGAACGGCTTTAGCTCTGAAGAACAACATTACTACATTATGGGGGGCTATACTTTTGAAATGAGCGATGATGTTAAGATGAAGCCGGCAGTATTGGTGAAGGTAGTGAGCGGAGCTCCGTCCTCAACAGACATTAACTTAAGCTTCTTAATCAAGGAGAAAATTTGGGCGGGAGCCAATCTCCGCCTTAAAGACTCGTTTGGGATAACGTTGCAATATTATTTCAACAATAAATTGAAGGCAGGGTATGCTTACGATTTTACCACCACCAATGTAGGAAAGTACAATTCGGGTACACACGAAATAATGATGAGCTACGACTTAAAGCCACCGAAAGGAAAAGACATTTCGGGTGATTCATCCAACGATTCAAGTACTGAAGAGGAAGAACAGTAAAAAAACGTTATTGTATTGATGTGTAGCTAAATGGGGTTAGATCGTAGTTACATGTGAGTTCGTAGAACTTTTACCAGGGTGCTGTGTCTCATTGTCTAGGCTTTCTGTAACATTTCGCATAAAAACACAGTATATTATATTGTAATACCCGCAATAAATTTTCTGAAACCAAATTAAATTCTGTTCAGCATTTCGAGATCTCGGCTCAACTGAATTACTTAGCGAAAGGCTTCGACGAAGCCACTAGTTCACTGACGTAATAACCTAAAATCCTAGAGCCATGAAGACAACTGTATCTTATCCATTCGCCCTATTACTGCTAATCGTAAGTTTCACTTCACTCCCTTTTGCAACCAACGCGAACATCAAAGGCATTGCATTTAAGATTGACATCGGAACATTTGAAGAAAAGATTGATGAAGCCACGTTGTTTGGGTTTTCATACATCATTGTTGAGAAAGAAGAAGGTTTTGCATACAAGGTAGGTGAGTATAAAGATTTTATAAGAGCGCAACGGGCAAGGAACACACTCATTACAAGAGGCTATAACTCCTCTGAAATAGAAGCCTATTTTAATCAACGTGAAATCAAAGTAGATGACGCACTTACCTTGTTGGAAAATCGAAATAAATTTGATGGAGAAGCAGGAACAGGAATTAGCATTACTACTTTAAATAGCATGTTAGATGCGAGCAGTAGCAAACACCTTTTCTTTACCATTCAGGTAGGGTTATACTCGACTCAAAAAGTAGATGCATTCTTTCACCTTCCTAAAGCGGTAGAAGAGCGTGTAACGGAAATTGGACAGTATCGATACACTTACGGAGAATACACATCATTAGCAGCAGCGGAGCAAGCACAAGAGCTTATTTCCGGCTACGGAATTAATGATGCTTTTGTAATCGCATACGATAATGGCAAACGCATCTCAATGTCGTTGGCAAAAGAAAAAATTAAGGAAAAAACCAGCTCTGGGGGTAGGTAAGGTTGTATACCAAGCCAAAGCCTTCGTCGAAATGGCGAGGGCTTTTTTTATGCCCGTGGCTTTTTATAAATAGGAACCGTAGAGCATGGCTCTCCATACATAATGGATCGGGCAAATGGGCGAATTCGTTGAGTCAGTTCTACAAATGCCGATGCAGGAATAGAAAGATCTCCACACCCCTTAATAACTACACGTGCATCGGTAAAATTTTCAGGATTTATGGTGCTAAGAGCATCATTAAAGAGGATCGTTTCAAGTACTTCTAAATTGCCAAAAACAATCCGTTGTGCAAAAGGAGAAAGAGCAGATGCTACAAGCATATATGCCCAGGTAGGAACAATGGCATCAGCAGAGCAATGAATAGCCACTAACTGGTTCTGGTATTTCGACCACTCATGTTCTTTAACAAAAGCCCTGAAATCCTTTTCCTTGAGTACCAGGCCTTGCCATAGGTGTTCTTTAATGTCAAAAAGGGTGCGATCTCCTTGCTGGTAGTAATCTTCCAGATCAATAGTAATCAATCCACTATTGGCAACCCTATTTACGATTTCTTCGGCCATAATTAAATTAACCCAAGCTCTAATTGTGCTTCCTCACTCATCATATCCTTGTCCCAGGGAGGGTCAAACACAATGGTTACTTTACAGGATTTTATGTCCTTAATACCCGCTACTTTTTCTTCTACCTCAACGGGAAGTGTTTCGGCTACAGGGCAAGCCGGAGAAGTAAGGGTCATATCAATGTTCACGTTGAGGTCATCATCGATTTTCACCTCATAAATTAAGCCCAATTCAAAAATATCAACAGGAATCTCCGGGTCATAAATGGTCTTAATCACATCTACTACGGTATTTTCCAATGCCTTTTTGTCCATGCTACTGTTCTTGTTTGGCTTTGAATGCCAATCCGTACATTTTCATTTGTTTCACCATCGATACCAGTCCGTTTGAACGAGTTGGTGAAAGGTGTTCTTTTAACCCAATGCGATCAATAAAATACAAGTCGGCATTTACGATTTCATCGGGTGTGTGTTTTGAAAGTACTCGCACCATTAAAGCAATGATGCCTTTGGTAATGATAGCATCGCTATCGGCTCTAAAAACGATCTGGCCATCTTCCATGCCTGCATGCAACCATACACGCGACTGGCACCCCTTAATGAGGTTATCATCTACCTTAAATGCGTCATCGATAAGTGGTAAATCTTTTCCCAATTCAATGATGTATTCGTATTTCTCCATCCATGCATCAAACATGGAAAACTCATCAATAATCTCGTCCTGTATCTCGTTAATACTCATAACAACATGCTTACTGCCTTGCGTACTCCTGCCACAAGTTGATCAATATCTTCTTTATTGTTGTAAAAGGCCAGTGATGCTCTTGCCGTACCCGGAATATTGAACCGTTCCATTAAGGGTTGTGTACAATGATGCCCTGTGCGCACAGCGATGCCCAATTGATCCAAAATTACCCCCACATCATAAGGGTGTGTACCTGCTACAAGAAATGAAATCACGCCTGCTTTGTGCTGAGCTGTGCCAATAATGCGTAGCCCTTCAATTTGTAACAGCTGATTGGTAGCATAGGCCAATAATTGCGCTTCGTATTGTTGAATTTGTTCCAGCCCAATTTCATGCATGTAATCGATGGCAGCACCAAGCCCAATTCCACCAACAATATTAGGCGTTCCAGCTTCGAATTTGTGGGGTAGGTCGTTGTAGGTAGTTTTTTCGAAGGTAACCGTTTTAATCATGTCTCCTCCGCCCTGGTATGGAGGCATTTCATTCAGTAAAGCCTCTTTGCCATACAAGATGCCAACACCGGTAGGCCCAAACATCTTATGTCCCGAAAAGGCGTAAAAATCACAATCCAAAGCTTGCACATCTACTTTCATATGAGGCACAGCCTGTGCACCATCAAGTAATACCGGTACCTGGTATTGATGTGCTTTGGCGATGATGTCTTTTACCGGCACGATAGTACCAAGCGAATTAGACACATGAGTAATGGCTACCAACCTGGTACGTTCAGACAATAATTTATGGTAAGCATCGAGGTCAACTTCACCAGCATCATTGATTGGAATAACTTTTAGTGTAGCTCCTTTTTCTTCGCAAATCATTTGCCAGGGAACAATGTTGGAATGATGCTCTAGCGTAGAAATGATGATTTCATCGCCTGCTTTTAGAAATTTTCTACCATACGTGCTGGCCACAAGATTAATGGCGTCGGTTGTGCCTTTGGTAAACAGTACTTCATGTACATGCCGTGCATTGATGAATGCGCGCACTTTTTCCCGGGCATCTTCGTATTTTTGAGTAGCAACCTGGCTAAGATGATGCACTCCACGATGAATATTGCTATTCTCTGTCAGGTAATATTGGTCAATGGCCTCAATAACTTGTTTGGGCTTTTGTGAAGAAGCGCCATTGTCCAGGTAAACAAGTGGAACTCCTTTTACCTCGTTAGCGAGTATAGGAAAGTCGTTACGAATCTTTTCTACGTTAAATGTAAGGGGTGTTATGGTATTGGATGTGTTCAAGATTAGAGCACCCAATTAAAACGCTGTTCCAGCAATTGGTCTACCTTACGACGAATTGCTTCATTTTCAATGTTGTCGAGCACATCTACTACAAAAGCATAGGTCAATAATTTCCTCGCACTATCTTCACCAATGCCTCTTGCACGAAGATAAAAAACGGCTTCTTCATCAAACTGACCTGTGGTTGAGCCGTGACTACACTTTACATCATCGGCATAAATTTCAAGCTCAGGTTTTGAGTTGATGGTAGCATCGTCTGTCATCAAAATGTTGGCATTCGATTGAAACGCGTTGGTTTTTTGAGCATCCTGTCGTACAAACACTTTCCCATTAAATACACCAGTTGCAGCATCATTGATGATGCCTTTGTACAACTCGTTCGATTCACAATGGGGTTTCTTATGGTCAACAAATGTATGGTTATCTACATGTTGTTTGTCTGTAGGCATGTATAACCCATAGAGGTTGCTTGTACAGTTTGTGGCATCTACAACTATATTTAGGTTATTGCGCACCAGCGCTCCGTTTACGGTAATGGTATTGATGGTAAAGGTGCTGTTGCTTTCCTGATAAACCTGGTCGGTAGCAATGTGGTAAGCATCTTCGCTTTCGTATTGCAACTTGTCCAAATGTACGTGGGCATTTTCTCCTACCCATACTTCGGTAACCACATTGTGTAGGTTTGCTCCATTACCAATGGAGCCATAGGTGGCTACAAAATCCACCTTACTGCTTTTTCCTGCCACAATTAAATGGCGAGGTTGTGCCAACACGTTATTGCCATCGGTAAGGTTAATTAAATGAATTGGACGCTCAACGATGGTATTATCTTTAACATAAATAAACCCTCCATCCACAGCATATGCAGTATTAATGGCCGTAAATATTTCAGTGTTGTGATTGGCCATACGACCCATGTATTGTTGCACAATGGAAGCCTGCGAGCTTAAAGCTTCTGATAAAGGAGCAACAATAACATTATCGTTGGGTTTAAAACTGGAAAGGTCGTTGCGGTAATACCCATTAACAAACACCAATGTATCAGCATCCAGCCCTTCAATTTCATAGGGCTCCAGGTCAATAGCTTGTGTAGACTTTTGTACGGTAAAGTCGGTTTTTACGATCTTGTTGGTACGAGTATATTTCCACCGTTCTGTTTTACTGGTAGGAAATTCTAATGTGTTTAATGCAGCTGAAGCCTCTTTAGCAGCAGGGTGTGACGCAACCCTTCCAGATGCCTCAAGGCAAGCAATGAATTTGTCTTTAGTACTCAATACAGCAGTTGCGCTCATGCTTTTCCGTTTAAGCAGTAATAGACTCTCCTTGTTCTGCTTTGATCCAATCGTATCCTTTTTCTTCTAATTCCAAAGCCAATTCTTTAGTGCCCGATTTTACAATTTTTCCATTGTATAAAACATGCACAAAATCAGGAACAATGTAATCCAATAACCGTTGATAGTGCGTAACTACAATAAAAGCATTGTTTTCACTTTTCAGTTTATTAACCCCATTGGCCACTACACGTAGGGCATCTATATCCAATCCCGAATCCGTTTCATCCAGAATAGATAATGAAGGAGTTAGCATGGCCATTTGGAAAATCTCATTCCTCTTTTTTTCTCCACCCGAAAAGCCATGGTTAACAGCTCTGTTAGCGAGTTTCGCATCTAGCTCTACCAATTTGCTTTTTTCACGAACCATGGCAAGAAAATCTTTTGCCGACAATGCTTCCATTCCCTTGTGCTCACGAATCTCGTTAATGGCTGTTTTTAGAAAGTTAACATTGCTCACTCCAGGAATTTCGACAGGATATTGAAACGCAAGGAAAATGCCTTCTCGTGCTCGATCTTCAGTACTCATCTCGAGTAAATCTTTCTCAAGGTAAGTCACACTTCCTTTGGTTATGTCATAATCTTCTCTCCCGGCCAGTACAGAGGCCAATGTGCTTTTACCAGAACCATTAGGCCCCATGATGGCATGCACCTCTCCAGCTTTTACTTCTAAGTCGATGCCTTTAAGAATGGCCTTGCCATTAATCTCAGCATGTAAATTTTGAATTGATATCATTGTAATTCGTTTATCCTACACTTCCTTCCAATGAAATTGCAAGTAGCTTTTGGGCTTCTACAGCAAATTCCATGGGTAGTTTGTTTAATACTTCCTTGCAGTAACCATTAACAATTAAGCCAATTGCTTTTTCAGTATCAATGCCGCGTTGATTGCAATAAAAAATTTGATCTTCACCTATTTTAGAAGTGGTGGCTTCGTGCTCTACACGTGCGCTTTTATTGTCTACTTCTATATATGGGAAGGTATGTGCACCACAGGTATCTGTCATCAATAAGGAATCGCATTGTGAAAAATTGCGTGCATTTGTTGCATTTTTGTTCACCTTTACCAGCCCGCGGTATGAGTTGTTGCTATACCCTGCAGAAATTCCTTTAGATATAATGGTACTATTGGTGTTTTTTCCAAGATGGATCATTTTTGTACCAGTATCAGCTTGTTGATGATTGTTGGTAACAGCAACCGAATAAAATTCACCCACAGAGTAATCGCCTTTTAAAATGCAAGAAGGGTACTTCCATGTTACTGCCGAACCTGTTTCTACCTGAGTCCAGGAAATTTTAGAACGATCACCAGCACAAATTCCCCTTTTAGTAACGAAGTTGTATATCCCGCCTTTTCCATCTTTATCACCAGGGTACCAGTTCTGTACAGTAGAATATTTGATTTCAGCATCTTCTAAAGCTACAAGCTCTACTACAGCAGCATGCAATTGATTTTCATCACGCATGGGGGCAGTGCATCCTTCCAGGTAGCTTACATAACTTCCTTTGTCGGCAATTACCAGGGTGCGCTCAAATTGCCCCGTATTGGCTTCATTGATTCGAAAGTAGGTAGAGAGCTCCATTGGGCAACGCGTACCTTTTGGGATATAACAAAACGAGCCGTCTGTGAAAACAGCGGAGTTTAATGCAGCGTAAAAGTTGTCGGACTGTGGAACAACACTCCCTATGTATTTTTTCACCAACTCAGGGTGTTCTTGTACTGCTTCGCTGAAAGAACAAAAGATAATACCTAACTCAGCAAGTTTTTCTTTGAAAGTGGTTTTCACCGAAACGCTATCCAGTACAATATCCACAGCAACACCGGTAAGGCGCTTTTGCTCTTCAAGTGAAATGCCAAGCTTTTCAAAAGTTTTCAGCAATTCCGGATCGACTTCATCAAGACTATTGAGCTGCTTTTTAGGCTTTGGTGCGGCATAATAATGGATCGATTGAAAGTCTACCTTTGGGTAATTGACATGCGCCCATGAAGGTTCTTCCATGCCTTGCCATAATTTAAAAGCTTTAAGTCGCCATTCCAATAACCATTCAGGCTCGTTCTTCTTGGCCGAAATTAAACGAATGATGTCCTCGTTTAACCCCTTTGGAGCTTTATCCGACTCAATGTCGGTAACAAAACCATACTTGTAATCCTGGTTGGTAATCTCATCCAGTATTTCATCACCTTGATACGCCATCTTATTCGATTAACATTAAATAGAAAAGCTTTCTCCACACCCGCATGTGCGATCTGCATTCGGGTTTTTAAATACAAACCCTTTTCCGTTTAATCCACCAGTGAAGTCTAACTCAGTACCTACCAGGTATAAAAAGCTCTTTTTATCCACTACTACCTTAATGCCATTGTCCTCAAATTGCTGATCGCCATCTCCCATAGTATTGTCAAAATCCAATTCATACATCAGTCCGGAACAACCACCACCTTTAACACCAACACGAATAAAAGATCCGGGCTTATTTTCCTCGTCCATTAATTTAATGGCTTGATCTTTTGCTGCATCTGTTACTTTAATCATGGCTTTATTCAGTTAAACAGTCTAAACCAAAAAATGTTTTATGTACCTAATGTTTATTTAGATTAATTCTAAATTAAAACCATCAAGTGGTGCAAAAATACCTAAAATGTGGTATTGTAACAAATTATCTAAATGATAATGTTATGGAAAACATTCACATATTTCAGACTCAATTCGTTAATTTGCGCACAATTTGTTAGAACACTTAAAGGATGGATGAAAATACCAACAGGACGGAACTGAGTGAATTGGGCGAGTTTGGTCTGATTAAACACCTTACAGATAAGGTTAAGCTAACCCGCACAAGCTCAATTAAAGGGGTTGGAGATGATGCTGCAGTAATTGATCATGGTAATCAACAAACCGTAGTGTCTACTGACTTGCTAATAGAGGGGGTGCATTTTGATTTAATGTATGCTCCATTGAAGCACCTGGGTTATAAAGCGGTGGTAGTAAACTTATCCGACATTTATGCGATGAATGCGGAAGCTACACAAATTGTAGTTTCGCTGTCTGTTTCCAATCGGTTTTCAGTAGAAGCACTTGAAGAGCTGTATTCAGGAATATTGCTGGCGTGTGAACGATATGGTGTAGACCTCGTTGGAGGCGATACAACCTCTTCGGTATCTGGGGTAATGTTAAGTATTACAGCATTAGGTAAAGCTGATCCCAATGCCATTGTTTATCGAAACACTGCCAATGTTGGGGATTTGCTCATTGTATCAGGCGACCTTGGAGCGGCTTACATGGGGCTACAGTTGCTTGAGCGTGAGAAGCAAGTGTTTAAAGAAAACCCCAAAATCCAACCTGATTTAGAAGGGTATGATTATGTACTGGAGCGCCAGCTAAAACCTGAAGCCCGAAAAGATGTCATTGAGTTGCTAAAGCAATTGGAGGTGACGCCTACATCAATGATCGATGTGTCAGATGGATTGGCTTCAGAGTTGATTCATATTTGTGATCAATCGGATGTTGGATGCAGTGTATACGAAGAAAAAATACCCATTGACCCTACCGTAGTAAATGCTGCCATGGAGTTTAACCTAATACCATCAATGTGTGCATTGAATGGAGGAGAAGACTATGAATTGCTATTTACAATAAGCCCTGGCGATTACGATAAAATTAAAGGAAGCCCTCACTTTACAGCAGTAGGGCACATTACTGAAAAAGAAGCTGGGATTAATTTAGTTACACCCGACGGAAAACAATTTCCTGTGAATGCACAGGGTTGGGATGCTTTTATGAATAAGTGGAAAGATCAGCCAGATCCTGGTTTGAATTAGGCTGGGGTTAAGGTGGCCTTTTCCTTCACGAGTGATTGAAAAGGTTTTTTCTCGATTTTACTTTCTGCCCACGAAATGAAATCGAAATATTCAAATGCCGTTTTCTCAAAAGTATCTTTCTCTAATGTTTGAAGCTCTTCAAACAAACTGGTATAAGCAGTAGTAATTTCGTGCTCTTCTTTTATTTTTAGGAATTGCTTAATGAAATTTAGCACAATGGTTTCAAACTTATATACTCGATTTCGCGTGTTCAAATACCGGTAGGTAGATTTCAAAGCATAAGGAATCAAGCGTTGATTTCCCAGTTCAATGTGAATGATCAAGTTGAACAATTGGGCAAAACAATAGATGTCTTCACTCTCTTCTATTTCGATGTCGTTTAACAGTCGGTTAATCCACTTTAATGCAGATGAATATTCTTCTGTACCAAAGTATATAATGGCAATATTGAAGTAGAAATAAGCTTTACGAACTTTGTTGATTTTCGTACTATAAAGCTTCAAACCATCCTCAACCACTGGTATGAGCTCAATGCCTTTTTCAAACTCCCCGGTAAGTGCATATAAAGTAAGCTCAATACTATAGGCACTTGAGAAAAGTTTTATGTCAAGGTCTTCGTTGCTATTGAGTAAAAGTGTTTCTGGAATGGAGCGTAATTTTTCGAGGTACATAAACACTTCCTGGTACCTTTTTAATTGACTGCCGATGTAGATGACATTCGTTAATACAGAGAAATAAACATTAGGCTCTTCCTTGAACATGTCAATGTTCGACTCAATCAAGGCGACGTTTTTGATCAGGTTTTTATAGCTGTTATGGTAATCTCCAATGCCAAAGTAATAAGCGCTATAAATATGGTAGTAGAGGTACTTGGTTTCATAGTAAAGCGCCTCATCTTCACCTTTCAATAATACATTGTCAATAATGGCTTTAAAATTACTCAATTCCTCTTGTGTTCTGGCTTTGCCACGCTTGTTTAAGATGCGGAATAAATGACTCTTAATGTTCCAAAACTCATTGTAGTTTTCGATCTTCTTTAAAGTGAGGCTATCTTCAGCGTGGATTTTCTGAATCTCTTCCTCACCCATAGTGCCATAGTTATCTTTTTCTACCAGGCGCTTTTCCCATGTTAAGATTTCAAGAAGTGCAGTATGCTTTTCATGCTTATAAGCCAATTTTTTTGCGCTTCGCAACAATTTATAGCTTTGATTGTAAAGAGTTTTCTTGTAAAGAATTTCAGCACAATGGATAAGTCGTTTTAGTTGTGCGTCGATGGAGCTGTTAGCGTGGTACGCATCGAGGCTTCTTAATATAGCATCATATAAACGACTCTTTGCAATGGAAAATTTTTTTACAAAAGCTTCTTTCGCAAAAAAGGCCTTCAGTGCTTCCTCATCATACTCCTTTTGTTTATCAATTGCATCAAACAGAATCTGATAGTTGTTTTTTTCACCTAGGGTGTGGCGCGAAGAATAAATCTTAAAATAACGCTTCTCGGGTTTGGATAACGATTTAATAAGCCGGTGTAAGTTCTCAGATGCTTTGTTAGACATGTTGTTTATAAATAGAGGTTAGCGCATGTTAGTGTTGTTAGAGATTAAATTTAAAAAGAATTAATTTGCCTAGCTTGCTAACCTACTGAAAGGTGTTGTTGGCTGAATGAATGGTAGGGATGAGATATTAAACGGTAATTATGGAATGTTAGACATGTATTAATTAAGGTGAAATTCACATGATTAGATGTGATATTTATTTGTGGATGAGTGTGGTGCTGAAAAAAAGAGCATAAAAAAACCCCTCGAAAGTTCGAGGGGTTGATATATAAAGGTATAAAACTTCTAATTCAAGGCACTTACATCATCTTTATCGTCTTCAGAGTTGCTGTTCCCATCGTTGATGCTTCCTTTTCCTTTGCCACCATCCTGATCATCTTCAGAACTGCTATTTCCATCATTAATACTACCTCCGCCATCATCAGAATCATCGCCTTGAGAATCATCGTTGTTCTCATCACCGACACCATCTCTGTAAGTATTATTGATTTCTCCTTTTCCTATGGTAGTGCCATAATCTTCATCAAGATCTTTGCCATCAACAACGCCACTATCATTAGCCTGCTGCGGATTAGGTGTAATCACTTCTTTCTCACAACTTGTGATGAAAAAAGATAACACCAGGAGCGGCAAAAGGAGCGACTTTATGTCAAAAATTCTCTTCATTATTAATCACTTTACACTACACTAAGTAAGCAAATATACTAAAAAACGTTGATTCTCACAATAATAAACGCTTTTTTTATCAATTAAGTATTTCTTGAGCATTAATTGGTAATACAATTTCAACTTTCGTGCCAGCACTATTATTGTTGTCATCTTTTATTTCCAATGGTCCATTGATGTATATGTTTTGATTGGTCATTTTTTGCAACAGGTTAATCCGTCCACTTGTAATGTCCATTCCTTTCGAGATGTGATCTTGTTGGTGTTTGCTCTTGTTTTCCAGGCTGGTATTGATGCCAATGCCATTGTCAATAATGGTGAAGGTCAGGTCATCTCCATTGGTAGAAGCTACATTAACGGTAATTTTTCCTGGTTGCTCCATGGGTAGTATTCCATGCCAAATGCTATTTTCTACATAGGGTTGTAACAGCATAGATGGGATTTTAACAGCGTCGGTGCTAATTGTAGAGTCTACAGCAATTTCGTAACTAAACTTGTTTTTGAACCGCATGTGTTCTAATGTCAGATATAACTCTAAACGCTCTAACTCTTCGGTTAATGTAACCATATTGGTTTGACTACTGTCCAGGTTTTTTCGTATGAGTTTAGCAAAGCTGGTGAGGTACTTATTTGCGGCAATTTTATCCTGACGGTTGATATAGTATTGGATGGAATTAAGGGCATTGAAAATGAAGTGACGGTTCATGCTTGAGTTTAGGGTTTGTTGCTCTAAAGCAAGCATTTTCGACTTGTACACCAATTGTTGTGTGGCCTTTTTCCGGTTATTAATGTTTACTCTCCATCGATAAATAGCCCAACCAATGCTGGCGCCTAAGAGAATACAAAGGCTATAGAACCACCAGGTAACCCAAAAAGGAGGGAGAATCTCAAAGGTGAAAGCAACAGGTTGACTCCAGTTGTCTTCATAAGTACGTGCCCTTACTTTAAATGTAAACACCCCATGAGGAAGGTTGGAGTAGGTGGCAAAATTGGCATCGGTAACAGGCAGCCAATCTTCATCAAACCCCTCTAGTTGGTATTCGTAACGCACCTTTTTAGGGTTGGTTAAGCTAATACCAGAATAATAGAAGGTAAAGTGATTCTGATGGTGTTTTACTGAAAGGCTCTGAGGCAATCCCGTACGAGCACTTAAACTATCAGCAAATTTGCTCCAATCGGTTTCCTCAAGAAATAGCTTGAGTGCTTTGATTTGTGTAAATGGAGTAAAACTCTTGATGGTGGCTCTTCTTTTTGAAGGAATGTAATTAACCGCTCCTCCCTCTGTTCCAAACCATAAATTGCCTTTTCGATCTTTAAAGGCAGCATTTTGATTACACTCAAGGCCTTTTATCCCTTCCAGAAGGGTGTAGTGATTAAGCTCGATACGGTGCTCTTGCAGATAATAAGGGAGGTCTAACTCATAAACTCCTTTGTTAGTCCCAATCCAAAGTTGGTTACTATCGTCAAAAACCAAAAAGTTGGTAAAATTGGAGCTGTAATCATCGCCAATTTTTAGAGATTTGAATGTTTCTCCATTGTAATAAGTCAAGCCAGACATGGTTCCCATCCATAAATTGCCCTGGAAATCCTCTACGATCGAATACACGTCGTTATGGCTCAACCCGTCGTCTACAGATAAACGGTGAAAAACATTGTTAGAAAAGCGATAAACCCCATTGGAGGAGGCAAACCATAAGTTGCTGTGTTGATCGCGGGTAATCTTTCGAATCTTTATATTGGAAGGAATGTTGGGGTATTGCTTTGATATGTTTTTAAAAGAAGTACCATCATAATTGAAAATACCTTCTTGGGTTCCAAACCAAATGAGGCCGTTGTCATCTTCAAAAATGGTAGTAACAAGCGTGTTGGTAAGGCTGTCACGTTTGTTGTATTGCGTAAATTTTTGACCGTCGTATTTGCTAACACCTTCTGAAGTACCAAACCAAATATTGTTGTTGCTATCAACAATTGATGTCCATATGGTATTGTTGCTTAAACCATTGCGAACATCGTATCGCGTAAAGGTAGTGCCATCATATTTGCACACCCCTAATCCATAAGTAGAAAACCATAAGTTGCCGCTTGTGTCTTCGGCAAACGACATAATTAGATCACTACTTAAACCATCAACAGTAGTATAATTTACAAAAGCTTCACTTGAAAATTTGGCAATGCCTTTGCCGTCTGAACCAATCCAAATATTACCTTCTGAATCTTCTGTAATGCATCGAACATTATCCGAAATAAGTCCTTCTTCAGTAGTAAAGTTGGTGAACACTCCATTGCTAAATTTACTGATGCCATTTTTGCTAGCACACCATATGTTGCCTTCCCGGTCTTCAAACAAAGAGCGAATGGATTCACTGACAATCTTATTTTCTGTAGTGACATCATTTCGGTTGTATTGAACAATTGCATCGTTTGCATAACTCAATAGGCCATCACCATATGTGCTAATCCATAATGTGCCGTTGCGATCTTCAATGATATCACTAACACTAAATTGAGTTAAGTTTTCATCGCCAACAGCAATGGTTAATGGCTGAAAAGTACCGTTGTTAAATTGTATTACCCCCTTGGGGGTAGCTAATAACATTGAACCATTAGCGCGTTGCATAACGCAACGAATGTTATTGCTTGGAAGCCCATGTGTGGTATTGTAAAAGGTGAATTCCCCCTCCTCAAACAAAGCTATGCCACCTTTATCAGTGCCAAGCCATAGCCTATTGTCATGGTCTTCTATAATGGCATTTACTTTTATATGAGATAACTCTTCCGGGAAAGCATATGGTGTAAAAGCAGTTCCGTTAAAACGTGTAATGCCCCCAGTGCCACCAAACCAAAGATTGTTTTCATGGTCTTGGATAATGGCAATTACAATGTTGTTTACCAGTCCATTATCTGTAGAGTAATTAATAAACTCACGGCCATCAAACCGACTGGCTCCTCCTAACGATCCAACCCATAAGTACCCATCCTGATCTTGAAACATGGTTTGTACTTGCGATTGAGCCAAACCATCCTGTATGGAGTAATAAAGGAAATTATATTGTTGAGCGACTCCATTAGGAAGCCACCCAATGCCACTGACCAGCATGATTAAAAGGGTCCGATAAAACAGTTTTAGCATACCAGACCAAAATACTAAAAAGTATTGACGCGCTCTAAAAATTCGGGGAGTTTACGGCGAGCAACAGGAATGTGGTTACCATTGCTCATAATGGCAATATTACCTTCTGTACGATTGAACTCAACAAAATGGCACATAATGTTGATGATATGTGATTTGTGTACTCTAAAAAAAAGACTCGGGTTGAGTAATTCTTCATACCATTTGATGCCCTTGCTGCTCAGATGTTTGCGCTGACCAGTGAGATGAATTTCAGTATAACCTTCCACCGCATTTAAATGTACAATCTCTGTGCTTTTAGCCAGGATAAATCCATCGCTCGTAGGAATAATAATCTTCTCGTATTCACGAGAATAGACAATTGTTTGTGCCACATTTTTTAATGTAGTGGCATCAGTTGTACTTGAGGCAGTTGTTTTATGAATAACAGAGAGCTTAGACACTGCGTTTTTTAAATCGTCAATTGCAATGGGCTTTTCAATATAATCTACTGCATTTACCTTGAAAGCATTTAACGCAAAATCGTTATGGGCAGTAGTAAACACAACAGAAAAATTGGAGTTTGGTAGAGATTTTAACAAGGAAAACCCATCTTCTCGTGGCATTTTTATGTCGAGGAAAATTATGTTTGGATCATGTTCTTTGATGAGTGTGCGAGCTTCTTGAGCCGAAGCGGCCATTCCAACTACTTCTACTTCAGGACAATACTCCTCAATCATCATTTTTAGGTTATGCCGACAAAGGTACTCGTCGTCAATAACAATTGAATTTAGTTTCATAACAACTGTGGTTGCGGTTCATGTTATGGGATAACTAGAAACAATATAATACCAATGCCTTAGAATTGCAGACCAATGAAGTAAATGGTATGGTTCAATGATTGATTGGGGGTAATTATTGATTGAGCGGCAATGCTACAAGGACTTAATGCGCTCCATAAAGGTGCTTAACCTATTACGAGCAATGGGGAGTTGTGCACCATCTTTCATGATGACAAAGTAACCATCCTCATTAAGGTATTCTTTTAGATAGTTCATATTAATAATATGCGATTTATGAATTCGAAAGAACTTAACATCATCTAAAATGTTTTCATAAATCTTCATGGTTTTGGTGTCCAGGTAGCGCCCCCCGTCATTAAAGTGAATCGAGGTACAATTGCCATTGGCCTCCAAATGTACAATGTCATCATCATCAACAATTTTAAACCCTTTGGAATGGTTAATGGTAATGCGCTTAATTGGAGCGTCGCTGCTCAAGTTTTGCGTGAGATTTTCTAACGCTTTTATATAAGCGGAAAAATTATCAGGATCAACCTGGAACTGGGTGCTATAACTTTTCAGCTTTTCTACAGCTTGTTGAAGATCTTCAATGTCAACAGGTTTCATTACATAGTGAATGGCATTGGCATTAAATGCTTTAATGGCATAATCTTTAAATGCGGTTACAAACACTACCTGAAACTTTTTTTCTGGCAACGATTCTAGCAATTCAAACCCTTCAGCACCGGAAGGCATGCGAATATCAAGAAACACCACTTGAGGTGATAGTTCGTTGATTTTTGCTTTGGCTTCTTTAACAGAGCCTGCTGTTCCTAACACTTCGATGTCGGGGCAGTACTCTTCCAATAGCATTTTCAAGTTTTCACGAGCGAGTTCTTCGTCGTCTACAATCAAAGACTTCAATTTCATAGGGCTCAAAGCGGTTGAAGGTTAAAGATATTAATTTTTACCGTTAAGCAATCCATCGTTACCGTTTATTTGCTCTGGCATACCATACATTAGTTAGTGCTTGTTCTAACCGGGCAATGTATCTATCTTGTATGAACTAACTACCCGCCATCCCTTCATTGATAAACCCAAAACTGTAACTATGAAGGATCTTATACTTGAACAAGTTTATTGCCCAATTAACCGCCGTTGGATTTTTGTTGATAAAGGAAATACCCTCGTTTTTTAAGTCAAAACGTCTGTCAGCAATACTGGTCAACAACTTACCCCATTTCTTGCATTTGTGCCAACGTATTTCAATCGTTAAAACTGGTTGCGATGCTAGATATAGAGCGCATTATAAAATCTAATGAGGGTGTTAGACATGTATATTTTTGAATTTCTTTAAAAAACAGGCTGACATGTATGAAAATTCAAACATGTTTGTTTAATAATGTATTGATTATCAGTATTTTAATTTGAAAACACCATAAAAACAAGGTGTATAGAGACATGTATAAAAATTACAGAATGTGGTTTGATACGAAATAAACATCCACATAGCTTTACGAAAAGATTATCAGCCTTTTCCTTTTGTTGAAAAGAAACTCAAGTTCATTAAATAATAACAGTGTGTAATATGAATTATTCGAAGAAATTCTTTGGACTTGTAACCATCCTCCTACTTTCCATTTCATTTTCGGCGTATAAACCTGATGGTACTCGCCAATCTAATGTTACTACCAATGCTTCTCGTGCTGCAGGCTGTGCTCCAGCTACCGCTTCTACGGAATTGGACTTAAACAATGTTCGGGCACTTGTAAATTCTGGTGGCGATTTGTGGTACGACCAAATAAGCGCTCGTTATGAAGTGCCTAAAGGTTCAGGTCATACAGCGATCTATGCAGGCTCATTGTGGATGGGTGGAGAAGATGCGAATGGGCAATTAAAAATCGCTGCGCTAATGTTTCGGCAAGGGAACGACTTTTGGACAGGGCCATTGACGAATAACGATGCAACTGTTACGCCTGAAACCTGTAACAAATTCGACCGACATTTTGTAATAAGCAGAGCGGAGGTAGAGCAATTTAGAGCATGGTTTCGTTGCAATGAAGATCCCAACTGTGATGCGAATGCGAGCTTTCCTAATTACCAAATTCCATCATCTATTTTGAATTGGCCTGCCCATGGAAATGCTTCAGAGGGGCAAGATCATTTTTTAGCTCCTTTTAAAGATGTAGATGACAATGGGTGGTACGAACCGCAGAATGGAGATTACCCATTCTACGATTTAGATAAAGAGATCAATTGTAAGACCAGGCGAAGAGAAGATCGGGTACCATTGTATGGCGATCAAACAATTTGGTGGGTTTTTAATGATAAGGGAAACATCCACACTGAAACAGGAGAGCAAGCGATAGGTATGGAAATTCACGGTCAGGCTTTTGCTTTTGCCACCAATGATGAAATCAATAACATGACTTTCTACAATTACGAGATGATCAACAGGGGTACACAAACCCTTAACGATACATACTTTGCACAGTGGGTGGATGTTGACCTGGGGAACCCGGACGACGATTATGTTGGATGTGATGTGGGAAGAGGGTTAGCTTATTGCTACAATGGTGATGCTTTTGATCAGGATAACCGTGGAGCAATTGGTTATGGAGCTAACCCCCCAGCAATAGGGGTCGATTTTTTTGAAGGCCCTTATCAAGATTATGACGGGATTGATAATGCATTTGGCATTGGCACTGATGAAGCCCTGAATGGGCTTGGCTATGGGGATGGAGAACCTGACAACGAGCGGTTTGGAATGCGAAGATTTTTGTATCACATTAATGATCAGGGGCTTCCAACTGGAGATCCACAGAACGGAAAGGAATACTATGATTACATGCGTGGGATTTGGAGGGATGGTACTCCAATGGTATATGGAGGAAACGGTCATACTTCAGGAGGAGGAGATCCATCGCAAACAGCTGATTTTATGTTTCCTGGAGACACAGACCCTTTAGCTTGGGGTACGGGGGGAAATGCCCAACCAGCATGGAGTGAGTTAACCGAAGGGAACACTCCCCTTGATAAACGATTTATGCAATCGGCTGGCCCGTTTACTTTAGAGCCAGGTGCAGTAAACAACATTACAGTAGGTGTACTATATGCGCGTGCCAGTTCTAGCGATCCGTTTGCTTCGGTGGAAGCACTAAGGGTGGCCGACGATAAGGCTCAAGCACTTTTTGAAAATTGCTTTAGGATATTGGATGGCCCTGATGCTCCGGATATGGCGATTCAGGAAATGGATAAAACATTGATTTTAACCATAAAAAACCCCACTAATTCCAACAATTATAATGAAGCCTATGAAGAACTGGATCCCTTTATTCCAGAGAGTGTAACAAGCACAGTGACGAGCTATATTTACGACTCTATTACAGGGCAGTATACTGCTCAAGATTCGACATTTACAACTATATACGATCGTAATTATCGCTTTCAGGGCTACCAGATATTCCAACTAAAAAATGATAATGTATCTGCTGCAGATTTAGGAGATCCAGATTTGGCAAGGCTGGTTTTTCAATCTGACATAAAAGATAGCATAGGCCAGCTCGTTAATTATGAATTGGATGAAGGCATGGGTGTAAATGTTCCGATGGAAATGGTAGATGGAGCTGATGATGGGATTAGTCATTCTATTAAAATTACGGAAGATGTTTTTGCTACAGGAGATCGAAGGCTCATTAATCATAAGCAATATTACTACATGGCCATTGCTTATGCGTATAACAATTTTAAAACCTATGACCCCAACGACCCTAATTACCTTGATGGACAAAAGAAACCATATAAAGCGAGTAGAAGAAGCGCTAATGGTGGTGAAATAGCAAAATTTGTTGGCATTCCTCATATCCCTGCACCAGAAGCAGGGGGAACGGTACATACGGCTAATTATGGCGATAGCCCCGAAATTACTCGAATAGAAGGCCAAGGTAATGGCGCGCGAGTGCTTAACATGACTTATGCCTCAGAAATGGAGGCAATGGCAGGACCTCCGTGGAAAGTGCTTACGCCAACATATCGTGCTGGACAGGGGCCCATTAATGTAAAAGTGATAGATCCGTTGAATGTTCCCGCGCACGATTTTATTTTACGGTTTGTTCCGGATTCGTTGCAGGAAGTAAACAATGCTACCTGGATGCTTATCAATACTACTCTTGGAGACACAATTTTTTCGGATAAAACGATACAAGTAGGGAACGAACAATTGGTTCCTGAGTATGGAATATCTGTTCATATCGAACAGTATTTGTACGACGATCACACTCCCTTTACCAAAACAGACTTGCTGGCAGCAGCAATTTCGTTTGAGGATTCATCGAAACAATGGTTGTCGGGTGTGCCTGATGTTGATGGCTTCTTTGCGCAAAACTGGATTCGAAGTGGTATATCGAGCGACGAAGATAGTTCGGCCTATGATGATCACTCTACCTCCATTAATGGGAGTGAGTTCTTTTGGGATCCAGACGAAACTTACGAAGATATACTGGGCGGTACCTGGACTCCTTATGCCCTTACTTCATGGAATAACCTGGGCCCTTCTAATGAATTGTTATCACATGGGTTTTTTGAAATGGATGCCCTACAAAGTGTTGACATTGTTTTTACTGCAGACCGATCGTTGTGGACGCGTTGCCCGGTTATTGAGATGCAGCCAGATCCTGGTTTGTCGGAAGGAGGAGCTAACAAAATGCGAATGCGTGCTGCTCCATCTGTAGATAAATATGGAAGTAAAGCCATTGCAGGAACTGGGGCAAGCACTAACCCAGACGATCCCAACTTTATTGCTGAAACGGGAATGGGCTGGTTTCCGGGTTATGCCATTGATGTAGAGACAGGAGAGCGGTTGAACATGGCGTTTGGAGAGAACTCATGGTTGGCTACTGAAAACGGACGTGATATGCAGTGGAACCCAACCGGCAATGTTTATTCCACGCTTGGAACACCGTTGTTTGGGGGAATGCATTATGTATATGTTTTTATCAACGAAAGAGGCAATAGCGGTAATATGGGGCAATTTCCAATGTACGATGAAGGGCAGTTCATGCATGAACGGCTCAGTAGTCCATCTCCAGGTGCTCCGAGGTTTGTTTGGCAACGTGCCATGTGGGTAGGGTTACCATTAGTGGCACCTAACCGTTCATTATTGGAGTCTACTGCTCGAATTAAATTGAGGGTGGCCAAACCCTACGAAACCTATTATACAGGAGTAAGTGATAATAATGATTATCCAATGTATCAGTTCAGCATGGGAGAATTAGCTTCTACAACGGATGACCTGGTAACTGCGGAAGATGCTCTGGCTTTGATTAATGTAGTACCAAACCCTTATTATGCTTATTCCGCTTATGAAACCAGTAGGCTTGATCAACGTGTAAAGGTGACCAATTTACCAGAAGAATGTACAGTATCGATTTACAATGTTTCTGGAACCCTGGTAAGGCAGTTTCATAAGTCGAGCCCAAGTACATCGTTGGATTGGGATTTGAAAAACCATGCCAACATACCGATTTCTGGAGGGGTATATATCATTCACATAAATGCTCCAGGGATAGGCGAGAAAGTATTAAAATGGTTTGGGGCAACAAGACCTGCTGATTTGGAGAATTTTTAGTTAGAATTCATGGGATAGACGAGTTTTCTATCAGTAGCATTGCTACAGGTGTTGAGTATGCACAACACCTGTGGTCCCGAACCATTCACCGCATTAACCATCCGAACTTATTTTTTTAGTCAAGGGGGCTCTTAGAGCCTCTTTTGCTTTTTAGAAAAGATTGCAGCGTTATAGTTTCCTCCTCAACTAAACCAAGAATTTTCCTGCTTTAGTATAGCAAATACTTCACAATCAATGGTTAATGATGGAGGAAAGAAGCATAAATAAAAAATTAACCAATAGCTTGAAACAAAGCAACAATTCGCACGTAGTATATATAACGCTTACGCGCTAAGGCAGTGAACATCCTTGAGGATGAATGAAGCGATCATCTAAAGCCACTTCCTGGTAAAGTTTTACTTGTTAATTATTTGCTGCTATGAAACAATCATACAGTGCTAAACAGTTGCTGTCTGCTATGGAAGAAATAGATGTCTCACAGGCTACTGACCCTGATCGGTTGTTGGTAAAGTATACCCCTAAAAACAAAGATGCTATTTATGACGTTTGTGACCTCGATGGTAGGGTAATCAGCACAGGAAAGTTGGATGATGACCTTACAGAAATTTGTATAGAGAAATTGGGGAAAGAACGTTATATGTTGTGGGTTGTTGATGGAAGCGAGATCATAAAATCGTTATTTAAAGTAAGCTAGCTTACAAGCGGTAACATAGGCCTTCAAGGCATTAAGCACGTCCTCTTGTGCTTCTATAAATCCCATATGCCCTACATTTTTTAGTATTACCGTGTGCACATTTTTCTGTAGTTGTTGCTGCATCTTTTCGATGGGCAGCACTGGGTCTTTATCTCCTAAAATATACCATACCGGATGTTTAAACTGTTCTATCAGAGCACAGTGATCTTTTCGTTCTTTCATGCCCATTAAACATGCCTGAGCGCCTTCGATGGAAACCTTTAAAGCTTCTTTTTTGAGTTCAGTGCATGCAGCATGGTATTTTACCCTGTTTTCTGGAGCAAACAAATTAGGAATGGCTTCACGAATAAACACAGATGCATTTAGTTGCAATACCTTTGCTGCGCGATCCCGATCCTTTTGCTTGTTAGGGCTATCAGAGTTTGCTGTTGAATGCAGTAAGCAAAGACCATTTAATTGCTGCTGAAAAATGGAAGCGAACTCCAAAGCAACATACCCTCCCATTGAGTGACCAACAATAGAGAAAGCATTGATCTTTAATTCATCAACTACTGCTTTTACACATCTGGCCATTAATGCCATGCTGTGGATTGAGCCAAATGTTTCGGTTTTACCATGGCCTGGTAAATCAATAGTAACGACCTGGCAATGCTTAAAAGCATCCATAACCGGTGGCCACATATTGCTTGACTCAAGAAAGCCATGAAGCAACACTACTACGGGTCCATTACCTTGAGTGGTGTAGTAAATTTTTTTCCCTTGAAACGAAGTATAAGCCATTGGGTTAGCTCACTGCCACAGTAGTGTTCATGAGTTCCTCAATTTCGTCGGCTTCGATAGGAATATTTTGCATTAAATCAATGGGAGAACCATCTGTAACAAGAATGTCGTTTTCTAACCGAATACCCAACCCTTCCTCTAGGATGTATATGCCGGGCTCGCAAGTAAACACCATGCCAGCTTCAATAGGCTTGTTCCAATGCCCAACGTCGTGTACATCTAAACCAAGGAAATGAGAGGTTCCATGCATGAAGTACTTTTTATAAAGGGGCTTTTCAGGGTTTTGCTTTTCTACATCAGCACGGTCTAATAGTCCCAGCCCTATTAGTTCCGCTTCCATAATACGTCCTACTTCTTTGTGGTAGTCAGCAAGCATAGTACCAGGACGAAGCATATTTGTTGCTTCTTTCATCACTTTTAATACGGCATTATAAACGGTTCGTTGTCGTTCGGTAAATCTTCCATTTACAGGCACACAACGTGTGAGGTCAGAAGCATAATTGGCGTATTCGGCACCAAAATCCATTAGAATTACTTCGCCATCGTTGCAAGCTTTATCGTTGTCAATGTAATGCAATACACAAGCACTACTTCCCGAAGCAATAATGGGGGTATATGCAAACCCTCTAGAACGGTTACGAATAAATTCATGAGCCAATTCAGCTTCAATCTCATATTCAGTTACGCCTGGTTGAATGAAGTTTAAGATCCGACGTAATCCTTTTTCAGTTATATCACAAGCTTGTTGGATCAATGCAATCTCTTCAGGAGCCTTAATGGCTCTTATGGTATGCATAATAGGAGCAGATCTTTCATAGGTATGTAGGGGAAAATGAGCTTTGCACCACTTGATAAATCGCGCATCGCGTGTTTCTACCTCTACATTGGCCCGAAGGTGTTCGTTGGTGTTTAAGTACACATTTTGTACCTCACTCATTAAAGTGGTGAAAATACGATTGAATTCGGTGAGCCAGTAAACGGTTTTTATTCCAGAGGTTTTTAGAGCACCTTCTTTCGTTAGTTTTGCACCTTCCCAAATGGCAATCTCCTCGCTGGTTTCTTTCAAGAATAAAATTTCTTGGTGCTTTTCTTCCTTTGCATCAGGAAAAATAACAAGTATGCTTTCTTCTTGATCTACACCTGATAGATGAAATAGGTCGTTGTTTTGCCTAAAAGGCATGGTTCCATCAGCGTTGGTTGGCATAATGTCATTGGCATTGAAAATAGCCAAAGAATTTGATTTTAATTGGGCTGCAAACCTCTTGCGGTTTTCAATGAAAAGGTTGCGATCTATAGGTGCATATTTCATAACGTCGTGCTTAGTTTGAATGGATACCAAAGATATTAAACACGGTGGGTTTTCATAACCCTAATGCGAAAGAAAATGCGATTGGTTAATCAGGCATTAAAAAAAGACAAAATTGTACAAGACACTCAGGCTATAAGGTCATTAGTTTAGCAACCAACTCATCTTTGTAATTGGCGCTGATTGGGATTTCGTGTTGATTGATGTTTAAAACTGTTGCACCAAAGCTTTCTACCTTTTCCACGTTAACTACGTATGATCGATGTGCTTGCATGAAGATGTGCTGTGGCAATTTTTTAATGAACTCCTTTAACGAACTTTTTATCAGTCGTCGCTTACTGTCGGTGTGTATTTCAAGGTAGTTGCCATCGGCTTTAACAAATAGAACGGTATGAAAAGGGAGCTTTACAAACAGATGACCATCTTTAATAAAAATGCTGTTTTTGATGATGATGTTACTTGTTTCTTCAGCAATTTCGGCTGGTGTTTGATTGCGCTCATTTTCATAATTGCTTAGTGCAAGGCTAATAGCAGTATAGATGTCTGCTTTTTGAAAAGGCTTCATCAGATAACCATATGGCTTGGTTTTTACTGCTCGTTGCACCGTAGATTGGTCGCCATGCGAAGACAGAAAAATGTATGGAATTTTGTGGTTGGCTTTTATTTGCTCTGCCAACCAAATGCCATCTTTTTCTCCTTTTAGAGTAATGTCAAGTATTGCCAGGTCCGGTTGCTCAGCTTCAAGTAGTTCTATCGCTTCTTCAGCTCTTATTGCCATGCCCACAACTTCGTAGCCAAGGTCTTCAACGATGTCTTTTAAGCTCTCAGCGATGATGAATTCATCTTCGACAATCAATACTTTTAACTTATCCATAAGCATAGTTTTATAGTGTTAATGGTCTTCCTGGTGCTTGAACCAGATGTTAATGCTGGTGCCTTTTTCACTGCTTTCAAATGCTAACTCGCCTTCCAGTTGCTTGCTAAGCATCGTTACCAGCCTAAGCCCCAGTGATTTGGATTTTCGTTGCTCAAAGTCATCCGGTAAACCTTTTCCATTGTCAACAATGTTTAATACATAACTGTCAGCTCCTCGATCTTTCAATGAGATGTTTACATGTCCTTGTTGCTTTTCATCAAATGCGTACTTGAAGCAATTGTAGATTAATTCATTCATAATTAAGCCCAATGGAATAGCCGTATCTACATTAAACGCCACATCAGGCACCTCCATGGTTACTTTAATGTCGTTAGCACTTTCGCCAAAAGAGATGTTGATGTTTTGAACCAGGCTTTGCAGGTAAGACTTAAAAGGGATGTTAATGATGTTTTCATTCTGGTAAAGCATTTCATGGATAATGGCCATCGATTTTACCCGACCCTGGCCTTCTTCCATGGCTTTGATAATTTCGGGATCTTTGAATTTTTTGGATTGTAATTGTAACAAGCTTGATACCAACTGCAAATTATTTTTTACCCGATGATGAATTTCTTTCAGTAAGGCCTCCTTTTCCTCTAATGCTTGTTCAATAACTCGTTTTTGCTCTGCTAACTCTTTGTTGGCTAATGCTTTTGCTTTATTACTGCGGTAAATAATTATTCCTACTCCCAGTAATACAATTGCTCCACCAATCAACGTGTAGTTTTGCCATGCATTTAATTGGCCCGTGGCCGAATCATGGCTTTGCGCATGCACTCCTGACGAAAGTAGGAGTAGAAGGGTGGCTAGAAGAATTCGATGCATTCGGAGCATTTACCAAAAATAGTGTTTTAATGGGGTTTTGAAAAAAGAGCTGGCCCTGTTAGGGGCTCAGCTCTTTTGGTAGCATGAAGAATGATTGGTAGTGAAGGGGTTATGTAAGGTTATATATGTCTTCGTATTATTAATTACTCTCCTTCGGTAGTGAAGGTGAATGGGCCTGCCCACCGCTCGTTCCAGTCGTCGTCGAATTTGACATAGAAATCATAGGTGGTATCAGGATCCAGCCCATGTAAGTAAAAAGGATTGCTGAAGGTAGTAATGATATTTTCTCCTGTTCTTTTCTCTCCAGCAGGGACCACTTCGATGTTATATGGCCCCTCTTTTAAAGAATTCCATTTTAATGTAGCCATGGTTGAGCTTACATTGGAAGTGTTGAGGTTAAAAGGACGCTCACTGGATACTACAGCATTGCGCGTTCTTTTTAGCGTTCTGTCAGTGTCGTCAGAATCATTGGCAACAACTGCATTGTTATCTCTGATAGGTTCTTCTATCAAGGATTGTGCTTTTCCTGTATTACCGATCAATGTTACTATAGTGAAACAGATCAAGTAAATGAGGAGGTGTTTCTTTGTTATTTTCATGTCTTACCAGGTTTAATGTTCACTTACTATAACGGTAGCAAGGTGGGTATTTGTTGCGCCATTGCAAACTAAAGGTGACCAATTAAGGAGAACGACATGTGAAATTGAAAAAGGAGGTGATGGAAGTGGTGAAAAACCTGATTAACTCTAAATAGGGGCTTATTTTAGCAATGTTTCCTATGGAGAATGCCAGTGAATAAAGGAAAAAAAGGTTATTAAGAACTATTCTAAACAAGAATTAGACTTGATAAAGAATTTCTTGAGAAGTACTTTTGCTAACATTATTTGGAAAACGATCTATTTAAATCAAAACCCCACTTATGAGCAATTCTGCTTTATTGAAATCTTCCCTTGCTAAGAAATACTGGATGGCACTTACGGGATTATTTTTGTGTAGTTTTTTGGTGGTACACTTAATAGGAAACTTACAATTGCTGTATACTGACGACGGTGAAGCGTTTAATCAGTATGCAAAGTTTATGACTACTTTTCCGCTAATTAAGATAGTATCTTACCTACTATACTTTAGCATTCTCTTTCATTCAGTGGATGGGATATTGCTGGTGATCAAGAATAAGAAAGCCCGGCCGGTGAATTATAAACACAATAAACCAGGGGTAAATTCATCATTTTCATCAAGAATGATGGGATTATTAGGCTCATTGATTTTGGTGTTTATTGTTACGCATATGGCCCAATTTTGGGGAGTAATGCACTTTGGAGAAATAGGAACAAAAACATACGATGGAGAAACGGTAAAGGATTTATACACATTAGTAGTAAACACTTATACCGAAGGTACAATGGGTATTGTTTGGGTGGCTGCTTATGTTTTTGCGCAAGCCGTATTGGGCTTTCACTTGTGGCATGGTTTCCAAAGTGCTTTTCAATCGTTGGGAATGCGTCATGCCAAATATACTCCTTTGATTAAGGGAGTAGGGGCTGCTTTTGCGGTATTGGTTCCGCTGGCTTTTGCCGTTATACCTGTTTGGATTTATTTATGTAGCTAAGAATTTGAATTCGATTAAACACAGCATATGTCATTAGACGCGAAAATACCTGAAGGTTCTATTAAGGATAAGTGGACCGATCATAAAAACAAGATTAACCTGGTGAACCCAGCCAACAAACGATTGATTGATATCATTGTGGTGGGTACTGGATTAGCAGGGGGGTCTGCCGCTGCAACGTTAGCGGAGTTGGGATACAATGTAAAAGCCTTTTGCTTTCAAGACAGCCCACGCCGAGCTCACTCTATTGCAGCACAAGGGGGGATAAATGCCGCCAAAAACTACCAGGGCGATGGCGACAGTACTTATCGCTTGTTTTATGATACTGTAAAAGGTGGAGATTACCGTTCGCGAGAAGCTAACGTATATCGATTGGCAGAAGTATCGGCAAACATCATTGACCAATGTGTGGCGCAAGGTGTTCCCTTTGCCCGGGAATACGGTGGATTGTTAGATAATCGTTCTTTTGGAGGGGTATTGGTGTCAAGAACTTTTTATGCAAAAGGCCAAACCGGTCAACAGTTGTTGTTGGGTGCTTATTCAGCCATGTCGAGGCAAATAGGCAAAGGTAAAATACAGATGTACAACCGACACGAGATGTTGGATGTTGTGATTGTAGACGGGAAAGCGCGTGGCATTATTGCCCGCAATCTTGTGACAGGAGAAATAGAAAGGCACTCGGCACATGCTGTAGTGTTGTGTACAGGAGGTTATGGCAATGTATTTTTCCTCTCTACCAATGCTATGGGGTCGAATGTTACGGCAGCATGGAAAGCACATAAAAAAGGGGCTTATTTTGCCAACCCTTGTTATACACAAATTCACCCTACTTGCATTCCTGTTTCGGGGAACTACCAATCCAAACTTACGTTGATGTCAGAGTCGTTGCGTAATGATGGAAGAATTTGGGTGCCTAAGCATAAAGAGGATGTAGAAGCGATACGTGCAGGAAAGAAAAAGCCAGTAGACATTCCTGAAGAAGAAAGGGATTATTATTTGGAACGCCGATATCCGTCGTTTGGTAACCTGGTACCGCGTGATGTTGCTTCCAGGGCAGCAAAGGAAAGATGTGATGCCGGTTTTGGAGTAAATGCTACCGGTGAAGCGGTATTTCTTGATTTTGCTTCTGCGATTGAACGATATGGAAAAGTTGAAGCTACCACACTAGGTATTGCCAATGCTTCAAAGGAAAAAATTCGAGAACTGGGCAAGCAGGTAGTAGAGTCGAAGTATGGCAACCTTTTCCAGATGTACGAAAAGATTACTGATGACAACCCTTATGAAACCCCAATGAAAATTTATCCAGCGGTGCATTACACCATGGGGGGCATATGGGTTGACTATAATTTGATGACTACCGTGCCCGGCTTATATGCCTGTGGAGAAGCCAACTTTTCTGACCACGGGGCGAATAGACTTGGTGCTTCGGCTCTAATGCAAGGACTTGCTGATGGATACTTTGTTTTACCATATACCATTGGTGATTACTTATCAAATGACATCCGAACGGGTGCTATTCCAACCGACACCCCTGAGTTTGACGCGGCTGAAAAGGCGGTGAAAGAACAGTTGAATCATTTGATGAATAATAATGGAACAAAGAGCGTTGATCATTTCCATAAGCGTTTGGGGAAAATAATGTGGGACAACTGTGGAATGGCCCGAAATGAGGAAGGGTTGAAAAAAGCGATTGAAGAAATTCAAGCCCTGCGGGAAGAGTTTTATAAAGACGTGCGTGTTCCAGGTAAACTGGATGAGTTTAATCAAGAGCTGGAAAAAGCGTTGCGTGTAGCTGATTTTCTTGAGTTGGGTGAGTTGATGTGTAAAGATGCACTGGAACGCTCGGAAAGTTGTGGAGGTCACTTCCGTGAGGAATCGCAAACCGAAGAAGGGGAAGCAAGACGTGATGATGATAATTTTGCTTATGTAGCTGCCTGGGAATACCAGGGGGCGCCTAAGGATGCACAATTGCACAAAGAGCAATTAACGTTTGAAAACATTGAGTTAAAGCAACGAAGCTATAAGTAGCGACAAAAATAAATGGCTATGAATTTGACATTGAAGATTTGGAGACAAAATGATGCTAAAGATAAAGGAAGGATGGAAACCTATCCTGTATCCGATATTTCTCCGGATATGTCTTTTCTGGAAATGATTGATGTATTGAACAATCAATTAATTGAAAGTGGAAAAGACCCTATTGCTTTTGACCATGATTGTCGTGAAGGAATTTGCGGAATGTGTAGCATGTATATCAATGGGGAGGCACATGGCCCAGGTAGAGGTATTACCACCTGCCAGTTGCACATGCGCTCATTTAAAGATGGAGAAACCATCTATATTGAACCATGGCGTGCACAAGCTTTTCCTGTGATTAAGGATCTTGTTGTTGATCGCTCGTCTTTTGATCGGATCATGAATGCAGGAGGATTTGTTTCGGTGAACACTTCCGGAAACACACAAGATGCCAATGCGTTGCCTATTCCAAAAGATGATGCTGATAAAGCATTTGATGCCGCTACCTGCATAGGTTGTGGGGCTTGCGTTGCTACTTGCAAAAACTCTTCAGCCATGTTGTTTGTTTCAGCTAAAGTATCGCAATTGGCATTATTGCCTCAAGGAAAAGTAGAAGCAAAAGACCGGGTATTAAACATGGTAGCGCAAATGGATGATGAAGGGTTTGGAGCGTGCTCTAATACCGGTGCTTGCGAAGTAGAATGCCCCAAAGGAATTTCATTGGAGAACATTGCACGAATGAATCGCGAATTTCTCAAAGCATCGTTGACTTCTGAAAAATAACATTTGAAATACATAGGCAAGGGAGGTGATTGCCTCCCTTTTTTGTAATGCTTTATTGACCCAACCAAAAGAAATGATAATAGGGTGTAATTATGAGTTGGTCTAAAAACTAGTAAATAACCCAACACAACATCCAATTATTAAAATAAGCATTTTATTTTCGTGAACTTATTGTTAGTCGTAAATGCCTGTATACCCGAATAATATTGCCTCAAAGTTGCCAAAAGTGGGAACTACCATTTTTACTGTGATGTCAAAGCTGGCAGCTGAACACAAGGCCATTAACCTGTCTCAAGGATTTCCTGATTTTCCAATTTCTGAGGAATTGATTGATTTGGTAAATCACCACATGAAGAAGGGACATAACCAATATGCCCCCATGCAAGGGGTAATGCGTTTACGAGAAGTTGTGGCAGCGAAAACCGAACAGCTTTATGGAGTAGCCTATCATCCTGATACGGAAATTACCATTACCGCTGGAGCCACAGAGGCTATATATGCAGCAATTACCGCAGTTATACGCGAAGAAGATGAGGTAATTATGTTTACCCCAGCATATGATTGTTACGAACCTGCCATTGAATTGAATGGGGGAAAGTCAATATACGTACAACTTAAAGCACCCGATTACAGAATAGACTGGGAAGAAGTAAAGAAGGTGGTGAACCGCAAAACGCGAATGATCATCATCAATACACCACACAACCCTACCGGAACGGTTATGACTGAGGAAGATATGCTGCAGTTAGAAAAACTAACCAGTAATACCGATATCGTTGTACTTAGTGATGAAGTGTACGAACACATCATTTTTGATGGAGTACCCCACCAAAGCGTAGCCAGGTTTCCTGGATTAGCGGAGCGGTCTTTTATTGTGGCTTCATTTGGTAAAACCTTTCATGCTACCGGGTGGAAAATGGGCTATTGCATGGCTCCCGAAAACCTAATGGCCGAATTCAGAAAGACACACCAATTCATTGTGTTTTCTTGTAATACTCCTGTACAAATGGCTTTAGCCGACTATTTATCTAATCCTAAAAGCTATTTAGGCCTGGGTGAATTTTATCAAGAAAAACGAGACTATTTCATAGCACTTATTAAAGGTTCTCGCTTTGAACTAACGCCTGCTTCTGGAACTTATTTTCAGGTACTTCGGTATCATGAAATAAGTGAAGAAAAGGATACCGATTACGCGATTTGGCTAACAAAAGAGAAAGGGTTGGCTTCCATTCCAGTTTCTGTATTTTATCACAACGAGGTGCAAGATCGGGTGTTGAGGTTTTGTTTTGCAAAAAGCAATGAAACCCTCGAAGCGGCAGCAAAAATTCTTTGCTCTATTTAACTAGAACCTTGCTTTCGTATTTACTTGCTACCTTTGTTTTATAACAAAACTTATGGAGCGTTTACACATTACTATAGTGCAAACAGCACTACATTGGGAGCAGCCAGCACAAAACTTTTCGATGCTTAATACAAAGCTGGCAGCGCTGTCATCAACAGATGTTATTGTATTGCCCGAGATGTTCAACACGGGTTTTTCGATGCACTCAGAGCGACTTGCAGAAACAATGGATGGGCCAACAGTGCAATGGATGCAATCTAAAGCACAAGAAAAGGATTGCGTAATTACCGGGAGTCTCATTGTTAAAGAAAACGAGAGTTATTACAATAGAATGGTGTGGATGCGTCCTGATGGTAGTTGTGCCACTTACGATAAACGCCATCTTTTTCGAATGGCTGAAGAACATCACCACTTTTCTGGAGGATCAGGCCGAACGATCGTTGAACTAAAAGGATGGCGTTTAAATCTTCAAATTTGTTACGACCTTCGGTTTCCTGTATGGAGCAGAAACAAAGGAGATTATGATTGTTTAATTTATGTGGCGAATTGGCCCAAGGCACGGAGCCATCCGTGGAGCAGTTTGCTTATAGCAAGAGCCATTGAAAATCAAGCATACGTTATAGGAGTAAATAGGGTAGGAAAAGATGGCAATGGCATCGATTACTCTGGCAACTCAGCAGCAATCGACCCGAAAGGGCAAGTAATCAGTACCATTAAATCATGTGAAGATGGTGTGGAAACGGTACAACTTTCCTTTGAGGAACTGCAATTGTTTAGAGAAAAGTTTCCAGTAGGGTTGGATGCAGACCGGTTTGAAATACAGTGACTTCAAACCGGCCCTTTCCATTATCTTAATAGGGTAACATGTCCCGTCAATTCTTTTTTAGAAGACATTGGGCCTTCAAATGACTGTTGATAGCGGTACTTAATTTTCCACACATACACATCTTGTTGTACCGGAGTACCATCATAGGTTCCCCCCCAGGCAAGATTCATTTCTTCAGAGTGGAAAATCAATTGACCCCAACGGTCGAAGATGAACATTTCAAACTCTACTATGTTTTCGCCATACGCCTGGAAGTAATCGTTTCTACCATCACCATTCGGGGTAAATGAATTGGGCACATAAATGGTGGGTTGGCAGAATATATTTACTTCTACACTATCTGTTCCAGCACAGTTCTCAGGAGTAGTAATTGTAACATAGAAGGTTTCATCATTATTTACTGTAATCTGTTGCGTGGTTTCTCCCGTCGACCACAAGTATGTGGCTCCCTGGTTTCCTGCATCCAGCACCGCCATTCCTGGAATGTCCCAATCACAGAAAGTGGTGTCGTTGTAAGGCAGAGGTTGTGGCAATGGATTGAATATTACATCAATTTGATCAGTAGTAGTACAATACCCATTGGTTACACTTACACTGTATAAATCGCTGGTAGTTACTACAATAGTATCACCAAATTCACTGGTCGACCAGTTGCTATAGAATGTGGGGTTGCCAGCAATTAACATAAGGCTCTCGCCATGACACAATGCCGTGTCGGGCCCCAGGTCAACAATTGGATGAGTGATGATGGTAACATCAACAGTATCGGTAGAGGTACAGTTGAATTGATTGGTCACTTCTACCCAGTAGGTGTCTGTATTATTTGCAATAATACTTTGCGTATTTTCGGTAGTTGACCAATTAAATATTGCTCCAGCATTACCTGCGTCTAATACTACTACCTGGTTCTCACAAACCGTTTGATCTACTCCAAGGTCAATCACAGGCAATGGGTTGAATGTTACATTAATGTCGTCTGAATTTTGGCACCCATTACCATCTGTTACAGTAACACTATAATTATTGGTAGTTGTAACTGTGATGATTTGTGTTGTTTCGTTGGTCGACCAGTCGTAAGTAGAGCCGGCGTTGGCCGCGTCAAGGTCAACAGACAGTCCATCACACAAAGCAGTATCAGGCCCCAGGTTAACCACCGGTAATTGGAATACAACTACTGTTATGGTGTCTTGCGCAAAGCATCCTTCTGCATTTACTACATCCACACTATAGGTGCCTGAAGCATTAATAGTAATGGTTTGCAAGGTGTCGTTCGGAGAGGTAGACCACTGGTAGGATACGTAGTTCCCCGCATCTAACGTTAGTGTTTCACCTTGACACAACGAGGTGTCGTTGCCCAGGAATACATCCGTGTAAAGGATGGTAACATGTACAGAATCTATGTTGGAGCACCCTTGCCCATCCGTTACTGTTACATAGAAAGTAGTATCAGCATCAGAGGTAATTGTTGGCGAAGCCAGGGTATTGTCGTTCAATAAACCAGCAGGTTGCCAATCGTAGGTAACTGCACCTACTGCTCCGTGAGTTACAGTTAATGGCAAATTCACAGAGTGACACAATGCAGTATCATTCATGGCAGTTACAGGGAAGCTCGGAATTACATTAATTTGAATACTGTCAATTAATATACATCCAGATGCAGTATCGGTTACCGTTACAATATACATTACTGTATCAGTAGGCGTAGCTGTAGGGCTTTGCAACGTATTGTCGTCTAAATCAAGGTTGGGCATCCAATTGAAGGTATACGCATTAGGGTTACCGCTTACCACGGCATTTAATATGGCAGATTGCCCCTGGCAAAAGTCGTTGTTGTTGGTGGTTGCCGTAACACTATTTAAGCCAGCCACTGTTATGTTTATACTATCTGTTACGGTGCACCCTAAGTCTGAGGTAGCATCTACATAGTAGGTAGTGGTAACATTAGGTGTGGCCACGGGGTTTTGTATGGTAGTGCTTGTTAAGGTACCATTGTTGGGTGTCCACGCAAACGTATGTCCGCTTGCTGCTGTTGGGTTGGCATCTAACTGCACGCCAGCTACATCACATAAAATAGTGTCATTGGGCATGTCCAATGTAAATGGAACATCTACCAAAATAGTTACAGAGTCTACATAGTTACAACCGGCTACTGTATCGATTACCATTACTTCATAAACTGTAGCTATTGCTGGATCAGCAACAGGGTTTGGAATTGCAGCATTGGTTAATCCTACTGCTGGTGTCCACTGGTATAGGAAACCAGAGTTATTCAGGGTAGCAATGACACAATTGTCGAGTGCCCAGTTGTCTTGTCCTGCCCCCGAGTTGGCCAATTGCCTCCATCTAAACTGTGTGTTAGTACTCATGGCTCCAGCAGGAATAGCTTCATTGATCATGGTGAAATTGGGATACATGGACTCGAAATAGGTATTGATAATGGTCCATGGACCTCCCATTGCGGAGTATTCCAACACTACATTTTCACCTGGATCTGCATTTTCACAAGGAGCCGCTCCATTGGCAATCTTCAGCATGAATCGCACTGTTCCTCCAGTAGACACATCCATGCCATTGGTTTCGGCCGATCGCACTCCAGCACCATCAAAGTAAAGCGCATTACCATTTACTGAACCACATAAACTGCTGGCAACACCATTTTGAAGGCTTGCCCAAAGGCCATTGTTTAGTGGGTCAAAATTATCGTTGAAAATAATCCGTTGCATTTCTACATCGAGCTGACTATCGTCGCCCGGACATAAAGTGTCTTGATCTGTGCCATTGCCGGTGATTGCATCAACCGTAAGCACATCACCACCTACCACAGTGACGTAAATACTATCAGCAAAACTCACACAGCCAGTTAGCGATTGAATATTACACACGTACCAGCCACTTTGCGAAGGGGTGAGTATAGGGTTTACGATATTAGGATTATTAAATTCTAATGGGGGAGTCCAGTCGTATAAATACGATCCTGGAGGGTTCAGCGTAACGTTCATGGGGATCGATTCATACAAACAGACCGTATCATCTGGGATAGTGATGGTCATCGCTGGTGGTTGTTGGTACTCTACACTGTATGAATAAGTCTGCTCGCACCCAGATACAAGAGCATCACCAGTAACAATATAAATATCGGTGGTTACCGGGGGTGGAAGCACCAGTACTGTTCCAGTGCCAATGGTATCAGTTGGATTTGTTTGGGTGGCCCACCAGGGGTTAAATAATCCATTAGGTGCTACAAGGGTAGCAGTATCGGATGTACAAATTACGGTATCAATAGGTGGAATAGGTTCGGTGCTAAAAGATCCTACCGAATAAGCATAACTTTCCGCACTTCCTGTACCATATACATAAGCTGTAAAACCAAAAGGAGAAGTTAGGGTATGACTTCCCTGTGCAATGGTAATTTGCGCCCAGGAATATCCTCCACAATTTGTAAATGGAGTAAACTGTCCAGCGTTTACTGGAACACCGTCTAACGACAAGGTATTGGTATAAGGTGTTTCCATAATTACATTCAAACCATGTTGAGTAATTACAGTAGAAGTTACCGTACTAAAGGTAATATCGCTAATCATCTGATCAGAGGCGTTCAGAATCATTTGAGCAGGGTCTCCGCTACCAGCACAACCTACTCCTTCAAGGTGTTGTGTTACACAAATAGGACCATCTGCTTGAATACAATGTGCACTTGGGTCATAGTTGTACTCATCAAATTGCCCGGCATTTAATAGTTGCGGGGCACCTCCATCAATGGTGTAGTTGGTTCCATTGTTGAGTGCCATCACACGGTAAGTGTAGTTGGTGGCAAAACTAATGGGAACTATAAAATAATCTGTCCCCCATGTTTCGGTGGGAAAGTTTTGGTCGAAGGTATGGTCGCACGCATAACATCCAACAGGAGTATTGGTACACATGGTTCCAGAAAACACAGCAAAGGGCCTACAGTCGCCACTTGCCGGTGTGGCAATAATGGTAGATCCGGTTAAATCGTCGGACCCTACTGCTGCCTGTATTTGATAGGATTCGCCTCGATCCAATTGTACGATAAAAGGAACACCGGCAGTTTGTCCAGATGAAGTGTTGGATGAGGGAGTAATTTCAACTTCAGTCCCATCTTCAGTGGCAACAATTACAAATTCGGAGTTATAAGAGTTTCCACTTAATCCAAGATAGGTACTCACCAGGTACTCGGTACCCAAAGAAACGGTGGGCAACACCTTGGTTGCATCAGCAGTATAATTATCAAAATTAATGGCGAAAACTGCACAGGTATCGTTGGTTTCAATTAAAATACCTCTATTGTCTACAAACCCTCCTCCATAGTGCTCTGCATTGGCATTTGGAACCAAAACAGTAGTAGTAACATTTGCTACAACATTGAAATTTTGAGAAAACCCTTGTTGTGGAATAGATACAGTACCTGATGTATTGACATCAGAAGTAATGAAGATTTCCAGCCGATCATTGGCGGAAGTATTATAGTTTTCCATGTAACCCAGCCAAAACTCGGTTCCCATGGTAGGGTATATTTGTTGCCCCATCGCTCCTAAGAAAGAGCAAGTCAACAATACAGTAAAAATCAGCCTCATTTTTTGAGATATATTGGAGAGTTTTCTTGTTAACATCTGTTCAATAATTTAATATCCGCTGTTCGGATTTTAATAACAACACGCTGTAAAGACGTAGTAAAGCAGTTTTGGTTGCTTGAAAATTCAACAAAAACAGCATTTTTCATTCATATAAAACACGCGATTTAACGCAGTAAAACAGGAATTGTTACCTAAAAACAACACAATTCGCTGATTACAAGTTGCTTGATGTGTTTTGGTTAGGTTGATTAAATGGATGGAAAGAGTAAGGCAAAAGTAGTTAAAAATTACTTGATTGTCCAATCCAACTCGAACTCCCAGCTGGATCGAACGGTGATTTTATCTTGAAAAAAGGTCACTTTTGGGCTGTATTAAAATAGCTTCTCTATGTGACATGTACCATTTATCGGATGAGGGTAACATGCCCTATCAACTCCTTTGTATGAGATAAAGGCCCATTAAACGATGCTCTGGGGCGGTATATAACTTTCCAGGTATATACATCTTGTTGTACCGGTTCTCCTTCAAAGAACCCTCCCCACGCATGATCTATTTCTTCTGTGTGAAAGATCAATTGCCCCCAACGATTGTAGATGAACATCTCGAATTCAGCAATGTTATCTCCGTAAGCCCTAAAGAAATCATTCCTTTCATCACCGTTGGGCGTGAATGAGTTTGGCACGTATACCTGTGGTTGGCAAAAGAGATTTACAACGATGCTATCTACATTTACACAGTTATTAGCGGAAGTAATGGTAACATAGAAGGTGCCATCAGTTTTCACTGTAATTTGTTGTGTCGTATCTCCTGTAGACCATAAATAGGTAGAGCCGGGGTTGCTTGCATCCAACACAACGATGCCCGGAATTTCCAAGTCACAAAAAGTGGCTTCGTTGTACGGTAGCGGTTGGGGTTCTGGGTATAAAGCAATGTATATGCTGTCTGCTGCATTCACACAATTGATAGTTGATTCAATGTTGCACACATACCATCCGCTTTGTGAAGGGGTTAGTACGGGGTTGGCACTATTAGGGTCGCTGAATGCTAATGGAGGCGTCCAATTGTATGAATAAGCCCCCGAAGGAGTCAGGGTAACGTTCATAGCAATCGAGTCATATAAACACACCGTATCTTTAGAAGTAGTCAATGTTATGGCTGGTGGTGGTTGATAGTCAATGCTGTATGAATAGGTTTGTATACAACCAGGTACTATTGAGTCATCACCTGTTACAATGTAAATTTCATTAGGAAAGGGGGGATAAAGTATTAGAGTTGCCCCTATTGCAATAGTGTCGTTAGGGTTCGATTGAGTAGCCCACCATGGGTTTAACATCCCATTAGGCGCTATAAGTACAGCAGTATCCGAAGTACAAATAACCGAGTCAATGATAGTAGGCTCTGTAATTAATGCCCCTAAAGAGTAGGCGTAGCTTTGATGTAGTCCAGCACCATATGCATAAGCACTAAAGCCAAAGGGAGAAGTTAAGGTATGACTTCCCTGTTGAAGAATAGTTATGTGCGCCCAGGAGTATCCCGGACAGTTATTAAAGGGGGTAAATTGTGCGGCACCTATCGGCATCCCGTCCAATGATAAGGTGTTGGTGTAAGGCGTTTCCATAACAACACTTAAATCCTGAACAAACATGGGATCGATTATTGTACTAAAAGTAATGTTGTTAATCATTTGATCAGAAGCATTCAGGATGACTTGCGATGGGTCGGCAGTAACACCACAGTCTGAACCTTCCAGGTATTGGGTTACACAAATAGGACTGTCGGCTTGAATACAATGGGCATCAGGGGCGAAATTGTACTCATCAAACTGCCCGGCATTTAAAAGTTGTGGAGCACCACCATCAATGGTGTAATTGGTGCCATTATTTAATGCCATTACCCGGTAGGTATAGTTGGTAGCCAGGCTAACAGGCGCCATCAAATATTCTGTTCCCCAAGATTCAGTGGGGAAGTTTTGCTCCCAAAGATGATCGCCAGGAGGACACCCCAGCGGTACGTAGGAACACATGGCACCCGAAAATACCGCAAAGGGCTTGCATTTACCACTTGTAGGGGTAGCCACAATAGTAGAGCCTGTTAAGTCATCGGCTCCTTCTGCAGCCTGTAATTGAAAGGATTCTCCCCGATCCAGTTGTACGGTATAAGATGTTCCTGCCACCTGACCAGAAGAAGTGTTGGCACTGGGAGTAATCACTACCTGCGTAGCGTCTTCGGTAGCTACGATTAGAAACTCGGAATAATTGGTGGAAAGATCTATTCCCTGGTAAGCACTTACCATGTATTTGGTACCCAGAGCTGTAACAGGAAGTACTTTGATGGCATCAGGGGTAAACCGATCTAGATGGAGAGCAAAAACCGCACAGGGATTTTGCGTTTCAATCAAGACCCCTTTATTTTCGAAAAAACCACCACCGTAGTGCTCGGCCATGTAATTAGGAATTGTTACAGAGGTGGTAACATTAGCCACCACATTAAAGCTTTGTACATATCCCTGTTGAGGAATGGAAATAGTGCCAGAAGTGTTTGCGTCAGAAGTAATCAAGATTTCCAATCGTGTGGAAGTGGTGTCAATAATATCAGGGCCTTCCAAGTACCCCAACCAAAATTCAGTGCCCGTTGTTGTATAGGTTTGTTGCCCGTATGCCTTGAAGAAAGAACATACTAGTATTAACATAAAGATTAACTTCACCTTTCGTGAAATAGCATTGAGTGTTTTGCTTACCATCAGTCAAAATTTTGCATTAATACATTGCGTTTTAGCCACAACGCGCTGCTAATGCAGGGTAAGCTTGTTTTGCTGCCCTTTATAACAACAAAAACATTACTCGGCTCCCCTTAAGGCAAGCGATTCAACGCATTCAACGAAAAACAGCATTCTTGATGTTCAGGCAAATTGCTGATCATCAGAGCGATAAACAGTGTTTCGTCATGTTTAATTGGAAAGAGAGCGACAACAAAAATAGCTAAAAATTACTTGATTGTCCAATCTAATTCAAACTCCCAGCTAGATCGAACGGTGATTTTATCTTGAAAGAAGGTGGTTTTTTCAGGTTGTATTCCTTCCAGGTAGTTCCCAGTATCCCATTTGCCATTATTGTTGTCATCGAAAATCAATTTCATGGCATAGGTGCCTGGGTCAAGAAGGTGGTAATGGATGGTATTGCCAGAAGACACCATGTTTTCTTGTACCACCTGCCCTTTATCGTTAAGCAATTGCAAAATGTTATTGCTTCCTTCAAAATGAAGTGTCATTTTAAAGGAACCATAATAACGCAACTTACGTGTGGTTAAATTAATGTTTAACGTGTCATGAGTACGGTTGTAAATATCGGTAAATGCATTTGGCAATGCCTGTAACTTGTAGGTTGTTTTCTCTTCCCACGGAAAAGCAATGGCGTAACGCCTTAATGCTTTATCAGTGCTTACAATTTGAACTGGAAGTTGAATGGTATCTTTGAATAGTTGGATGTGCGAAGTGTCGAAGTTTTTGATGGGACTCGAAAAAACAAGCCACAAAGAATCGTTGGGGTTAAAAACACCACTTCCGTTGTTGGAACCGCTTAATTTTTTTTGCTTGTCATTATCCGTAACAATGTTCACTTGAAGCGTATCGATTACTGTAGCACCATCTTTTACTTCCAACAACAGGGTATCAATTCCCCCCACGCCAGTAAGCCAATACAGTAAGGTATCTTTATTAGGCAACAACTCTTTGATAAACCAGTCTTTTTTAAACGTATGGTTTAAGGCAGTGATGTTTGGGTTCTCGGTGGGTTTGTTAAAAACAACCGTTAAACTACCCGGAGCATTGAAGGCAACTTTCTTTACGTATTGTACCTCGTTATCTTCAACGAACAACCCTAACGGTTTGGGTTGAACGGTGTCTTTTACCCCGGGATCTATGGCTTCAAGCGAGAAAGCAATGGCTTCATTGGCCAGGTCGAAAAGGTAGTTGAAGTTGCCGTCTTTTAATGCAAACAATTTGTACTTCCCCGCTTTAATGTGGTGGATGGAAAAAGTTCCATCTTTCCTGGTTTTAGCAAAGTAGTTGGGCCTTTCTTTTAACGGAATAGAATCTTCAAGGGTTTCGTATAACATAACCAACACATCTCCTTCCGGGGCGTTATTAAATGCGTTTTTCACTTTGCCAGACCAGGTCAGTGAGTCGAGAAATGTTCCTGTAGAAAACACATATTGCAGCTCGCCTGCTAAATTGCCTTCGGTAATGTCGGCCACTGAGTTGCCAAAGTTGAGGTTGTAAGTGGTATTGGGTTGTAATGCTTCTTTTAACTCAATGTATAGCATTTTCCCTTTCAACTTAAACACTGGTTTTTCCTGCATTGGAGGAGAAATGATGAGCTGGTTGCTGATGTCTTTTAGACTTACATATTCATCGAACTCCAACACAATAGTTTTGCTGTTGAATTGCGTGCTGTAATTTTCGGGAACACTGCTGAGCAAGGTTGGTGGTGTGGTATCTTTTTCGCCACCTGTTGGAGGCACAATTTGTGCGCACGAGGCCATGAATAACAGGCCAATTAAAACGATATTTAACCGACTATTCAAGGAGTAAGTGTGGGCTTAATGAGTTGAATAACCTGGGTTAAATAATGTGCATCGGTATCATCGAAGTCAGCCAACTGTTTACTGTCTACATCTAAGATGATTTTTACGTTCCCATCGTCACCTAAAAGCGGGAGTACAATTTCCGACCTACTTTCAGCACTACAAGCAATATGCCCGGGAAAGGCGTCTACATCATCCACAATAATGGTTTCTTTTTTTTCCCACGACGTGCCACAAACCCCTTTACCTTTAGCAATACGAGTACATGCCACCGGCCCCTGAAATGGCCCCAACACAAGGGTGTCGTTTTTTACGATATAACATCCCACCCAAAAGAAGTTCATGCCGTACTTAAGCGCTGCCACAATATTGGCCAGGTTGGCAATAAGGTCGTCTTCACCTGCTATCAGTGCTTTAATTTGTGGCAGCAGCGATTCGTAACGCGCTGTTTTACTTCCACTAATAATGTGCAATTCTTCGGCCATGGTGCAAATATACTTTCTCTGTTTAAAGTTTAAATGTTTTTATGCGCACGCAATGGTTGCAATACTCACTTTTACGCCACTTGCCTTTAGCAAAGCAGTGGAGCAAGCCTCCAATGTGGCTCCGGTGGTTACTACATCATCCACCAGCAAAAGGTGCTTTCCACACACCTCTTCCTCTTTTTTTATGGTAAAGATCGCATCCACGTTCTTCCAACGGTTAAACTTCGATTTTCTTGTTTGGCTTTCAGAATGTGTGGTGCGTTTCAGGCAGGAAAGAACGGGAATGCCTGTAGAATCAGCAATTCCTTCGGCAAGATATTGGCACTGGTTGTAGCCTCGTTGGCGTTGTTTTTTAGGGTGCAACGGCACAGGCACAATGCCATCCAGCTCTTTAAATTGACTGCTTTCCTGTAAAAGGAAGCCTATTTGTTTCCCCAATGCAATACCAACAGCATGGTTGCCGTTATACTTCAATTGGTGCATTAAGCGTTGCACTTTGGAGCCACGGTTAAAAAAATAAAGCGATGTAGCGGCACTGATGTTTACTTTTCCCCAAAACAATTTACTAATAGGATTTTCTGGGTGTTGATGAAACCCGGTTTGCGGAAGTTCGTATTGACAGGAAATGCAAATGGTGTTTTCGTTTTTTAGCAATGGCGCATTGCAGGCGGCACAATTATTGGGGAAAAACAGAGAAAAAAAATCAGTAATCATTTACAAAAGGTATAGCAAGGTTAATTTAGGTACTATATTTTAAAATTAAAGGAATTTTACCTTGCTTTGTTAAAACTTTCCAAGCAGTATGGAACAACAACAAAATAAGCCCATTAAGGAAGAGAAAGAGAAAAGCTCTAGAGAGAAGGTATACCTTGTTATCATCATTTTGCTGCTGTTGGCATGTGGTACGTTAACCTGGCAATTGGTTCAAAAAACCTCTCAAATAGAGTATGTGCTCATTGAAAAAGGAGAGCTGGAAACTGAAAGAGACAATTTGGTGGCTGATTTGGAAGCGTTGCAAACGAGTTACGATACGTTGAGTACCGATAATGAGGAGTTGAAGCTGAAAATTCAGGAACAGCAGGCAAAAATTGAAGAGTACCTTGTGCAAATCGAAAAGCACAAAGATGATGCTTACATCATTCGTAAGCTGCGAGAAGAAACAAAGTCGTTGCGTAAAATTATGCAAGGTTACGTGCATACCATTGACTCGTTGAATACCCTAAACCAGAACTTAACGGCCGAGTTGGTTGACGTGAAAGAAGATCGGGAAAACCTTCAAAAGGACAAGGAAAACTTAACCAATATTAAAGAGGACCTGGAAGACATGGTGGAAGTGGGTTCGATATTACAGGCCCTTAACATTAAAGCAAATGCCATCAAGGTTAAGTCGAGTGGTAAGCAGGTAGATACAGAGCGCGCTTCGCGGGCCGATATGATAAAAGTTTGCTTTACCATTGGAGAAAACAAAATTGCCAAAAGCGGAAATAAACCGGTATACCTGAGAATTATTACACCCGATGCCAAAGTACTCAATGAAGACGAGGGCAATCGATTTAATTTCAATGGGGTGAAAGGATTGTACAGCATCAAGAAGGAAGTGAACTATCAAAATCAAACGATCAACAACCTTTGCGTATACTTTGATTTAAATGAAGCTGAAATTCCTACTGGCAAGTACATTGTAGAAATCTACGCCGATGAAGCCAAGATTGGCGACGGCACCTTCAATTTAAAGTAATTTAAAAGAAAGCCCTTACTTGAACCCCTCCCGTATGGATTGTAGGGGCATCTTCTGATTGTCGGCCACTGTAATTAACGCTTAATTGCATATTGTTGGCCAGGTTGCGTTGAAAAGAAAGCCCCCAGGTATAATTTTTTCCTACTTGCAAGGCATTTAACATTTCGAAGGCCAGCGAAGTATTGGTAAGCCCATTGTATGCAATGTTAATGAAATTGAATGTAGCCAAAAAACTGCCTTTAGATACCACATTGTATTTTAGCTCAGTGCCATAATCTTGTATTTCTGCCAATTCACCACCAAGGTCCTGGTCATTCTTTTTTTCGGTGTATTCTCCTTTAACACTTACCCTAAAGGTAGTACCGGGTTGGTACGAAAATTTAGTTTCCGCGGTAATGTAATCGATGTTATAATTTCTGTTGGTTAAAAAATCCGAAGAAGTGGAGCGTTTTCCCACTTCGTTACGCACAATCATGGTTACTTGTCGAGTAATGTTCCACCTTACCCGCCCCTCGTTTAACAAGTTATCACGAGCATCAAAGCCATTTGTAAGTAGCGATTTACTGCTGATGCTTTGATACGTATAATCGATGCCAAATTTAGAATTCGTTCGGTTAAAAGAAACGGTATTTCGAATGGAAGAATTGAGAGCAAGCAACGTCGAATCGGCAACATCTCTTAAAAAGGGGTTGTAAGCAGTTGTTGCATCGTCTTCGTTGGTTTTTCTATCTACCCGAAAAGCGGTTTGATTAGAGAATCGGCCAATAAACTTCAATATTCCAGTTTTATCGCGCCATAATGCAGCCGGGCGTAAGTTCAACACCTGGTTAAACTGATTGGTAAAGGTTTTTACGTACTCTGTGGTGGGAGTAAATACCCTAATGTAAGTGGCCCTGTCGGGAAACGAAGCAATTTCAAATTCATTCAAGTCTTTTACGTTGTCATCATCGTAATCGATCCACTCATATACCCCTTGCCCGGCAGGAACTTCTACATATACAAATTCCTTTTTTTGTTCTAACCCCGAACCAATTTCATAAAAAGTAGAAGAATTGATGGATCCTTTAAGCAGTTTAACACTGTATTCCAGTCGCCCAAGCAAGGTGTTGTCAGGCTCCTGCGCAGTTAGCTCATCGTTGGTAATGGTGAGTTTTCTATAAGCAGCTTTTCCCCTTAATTGGTTGCGCGGATTTTTGATGAGGTCGAACGTAAACCCCATGGCCTCAGCAAATGTAGATTCGCGTAAAGTATTGTTGTTTACTGCATGGTCGTATCGTTGCTTGTAGTACATCGAAAACCTGTTTTTGGTGGTGTCGATGTTGGTGGCAAATACTTCCCAATCGTAAAAACGATAGCTGTTGTTTAGCAACGAATCCGAATCGACATCAAAAAATTCGTTTTGCTCGTGCTCGTCTTTAAACCCCAGCACAAAGAATTTTAATCGTTTTGCTATTCTCGACTTGTGGCGAATAAATGCTGTTTTGTTGAAGCCGGTGGTATTCAATAAACTTCCATTAAACCTCAGGTCCAATCCAGTAAATTTTAGGTTGGCGTTAACATCGTTTTTATAACCGTTGTATTCGTTGCCTACATTGAAGGAGTTGAAGTTGTAATTTACCTCTCCTGTTTTTTTACGGTGTAACCCTATGCCTGCGGTGGTAACGTATTGCGACTCTGTTAGCAAGGTGTTTTGAATGTTCCAATTGCGTTCAAATTCAACCGTTCTAAATCGCTCAATGCGGTTAAAGTTTTTTTCTACCGTTTCAAAGACAACAGAAGTGCCCAATGTCCATGGGTTTTCTTTTTGCTGTATGGGGGTGTTGTTTTCTAGTGTAGTGCGAATGGCATATCCCTGGTCGTTGCTTCCGTCGAGCCGGGAAAAGGTATTGATGTCTTTATCGGAATAAGCAATTTCAACCCCCGCCCTGGTACGGTCGGAGAAGTCGTAGTCGGCTCCCAGCACAAACATTTGTTGCTTTTTGGGTGCAATGAGTACGATTACGGGTTCATAATCACCACGTCGAACAATTACATTGTTGATGGTATCGGGAGCCACCCATTCAAACACCCGACCGGTAGCGGTGAAATCGGTTTGTAGGTAATCGCCATTGCCACTCCCTACATTCGAAAAGCTGAGTTGATAAATGGCACTGTCGGGTGCTGTAGAGTATACAAAAACAGAATCGTACCCCAACGAGTCAACCATGGCATAGAGAATTTGATCGTTGCTAAACTCTACTTGCTGAATGCTGGGAACAATTGCAAATTGAAGGCTGTCGCCTACGTTCGAAAGCACTTCTTTATCTTCTGGGGTAAGGTCTTGTTGCAAAGGTTGGTTTTTGCTGTCTTGCTCAGAATACAAATGCAACCGAAGCTTGAGTTTATCTTTTTCAAATTCGTTGGAAAACTGTAGCAATGAGCGAGCATAGTTTTTATCGGAATACTGAAACTCTATGGTAATTCGTTTGTCTTTAGTGATGAGCCGGTTGGGGGTAAACACCACTTCTGCTGTATTGTAATCAATGATGTAGTCGTTTTCCTGCCCGCGTGTTAACAGCTGACCATCAATATATACGCGTTCGGTTCCTGCCAAAATAATGATGAAGGTTTCGTTGTCGGCACCTTGCAAACGGTAGGGCCCCTGGTTGCCTTCGATGCCTTGAATAACGTTTCGTGCAAACTTCCCTTTTGATACTGCTGCACTGGCCGATACTTTCATTTTTGCTGCCGGAATTACTTCGCCAGTGCCAGGAATTTCATAACTGCCCATTCCAAAGCTGGTAGATACCGAGCCACCTTGTGTGCGTTTAAAGTACCGCATGAAATAGCTTGAAGGGGTTTTTAATTGAAAATCACCGGCAATGAGCTTCGACTTGTCGTCGTAAATTTGGATGTATACCTGATCAAAATCTTGCAGTTGTTGGGTGTTGCCGTCTGGTTGAATGGGAATGTTGTTATCGGTAACAGAGGCAAGAATGCTTACGTTGTCGTTCAATTTGCCTGATAATTGTAGGCTCAGGTTGGAGTTTACCGACAGATCTTGGTTGTTGCCAAAAGAAACACCTCGAGAAATGCTACCACTTTTGTTAAGCCCCGAGAGTTTAAATACATCTTCATTTTGCGGGTTGGTAGTGGTGTATTTAAAAGGGTTGATTTTGCCCGATGCATCGGGTTCCATTCGCTGAAGATCTTTGTGCTTGTATTCGGTAGTAATTTGAATGGGCAGCACCCGATAGGCAATTTCAATGGAATCGGCAGGAAATGCTTCGCCTTTCCAAATCAGCAAACCTCGGGCATAATCGATGGCATAATCTGCTGCATCAAGCAGCCCACTTTTTCCGCTTATTGAAGCAGAATTGAAAGCAATGGTAAGGGAGTCGAGAGAAGTAGTATCCTGGGCAATTACAAGCTTCTTTGCACGGCGGTTGTTGAGTTCCTGCGCATTGCTAATGCCGGATGTCAATAGCAATGCAAATACCAACAAGAAGAATGTGATTGGTTTCAGCAAAACATGCCCTTTTGATTCAGTTTCCTGCGATGAATCGTTTAACTTAGACTCGTTTCAGTAAAGATAGTTCAATTTACTGTTGTAGTATTGAAATACGTAAAACGGTGGCAAAAATTATATCGTATAACATAAATGGCATCCGATCGGTGCTGAAAAAGAACTGGTTACAATGGCTCAAAGCAACCGATGCCGACGTGATATGCCTTCAGGAAATTAAGGCTACTCCAGAACAGTTTGATGCAACTATTTTTGAAGCTATGGGGTATTATTGCTACTGGAATCCTGCAGCCAGAAAGGGGTACAGTGGTGTGGCCATCCTCACAAAGGCGAAGCCGTTGCAAGTAACGTATGGCATGGGGAATGAAGCCCTGGACGAGGAGGGGCGTTGTATACGAGCAGATTTTGAGGAGTTTTCAGTAATGAGCATTTATGTTCCTTCTGGAAGCAGTGGTTTGATGCGTCATTTGTACAAAATGAACTGGTTGGCCCACTTTTCGAAACATGTTCGTGAGCTTCAACAGCAATATGCCTTAATCATTTGTGGCGATTTTAACATTTGCCACCAACCTATTGACATTCATAACCCGGTAGCCAATGTACATGCTTCCGGATTTTTGAGTGAGGAGCGACAATGGCTAACAGCATTATTACAAAGCGGATTTGTGGATGCTTTTCGCCAGTTTAACGCTGAGCCTCACCATTATACGTGGTGGTCTTACAGTGGAGGAGCAAGGCAAAAAAACTTAGGCTGGCGCATTGATTATCAGTTGGTAACAATTGCGTTAAAACACCGAATGCAAAGAGCTACAATTTTAAGTAAAGCCAACCATTCCGACCACTGCCCTATTTTACTGGAGTTAGCATCGCGTTTGTCCGTCTAAAATTCAAGGGAACCGATCGTGTAAGAGGATTATGTTTTTAGCAATAAATACATATATTTGTATGCATTGCGAAAAAGTGATTTTATCTTAAGCTCTCAATAATTATGAAAAGATTTTTTTCAATCGTATTGGTTGCGACATTGATGTGGTCTTGTGGAGGCAAGAAGACTGACCCCATAGATGACTCAAGAATGGCCAAAGGAGGTGTGGTTTACGGAGGTGTTTTTAACATCAACGAAGTAGAAGACTTCAGGCATTTATTTCCCCATAACATTACCGAGGTAACTTCGCACAGAATTACTAACCAAATTTATCAAGGGTTGGTAAAGCTGGATCAAGCGACCCTAAAGGTGGTGCCATGCATTGCCGAGCGTTGGGAAATTAATGAGGATGCTACCAAATTTACCTTCTATCTGCGCAAAGGAGTGAAATTTCATGACGATGCTTGTTTTGCAGATGGCAAGGGAAGAGAGGTAACGGCAAACGATTTCAAATACAGCTTAACCAGCCTGTGTGAAGCGAGTGCTACCAACCAAATGTTTTGGTTGTTTGAAGACCGTGTACAAGGAGCCAATGCCTATCATGAATCGACCATTAACGGAAGCCCGTTAGAAGAAGGGGTTACCGGAATTAAAGTAATAGACGATTACACCCTTGAGATACAATTGGATTATCCATTTGCCGGATTCATGCAAATTTTAGCACACTCAGGCTGTTGGGTATTCCCGAAAGAGGCAGTAGACACTTATGGTGAAGAAATGCGTGTGAATTGTGTGGGTACCGGGCCGTTTAAACTAAAAACGGTTAAGGAAGGCGAAGTAGTGATTTTAGAGAAGAATGAAGGTTACTGGGATTTAGACGAGCACGGCAATCAACTGCCCTACCTCGATGCCATTAAATTCACGTTTATCAAAGAAAAGAAGGCCGAGTTGCTAGAGTTTAAGAAAGGCAACCTCGACATGGTATTTAAGTTACCCGTAGAGATGATTGATGAGGTGATTGGTGAGTTGGAAGATGCAAAAAAAGGAGGCAACCTGCCTTTTGAAATGCAGTCAACACCATCGCTCACCATTCAATATTATGGTTTCCAACACAAAAGCGATGTCTTCAACAACAAGTTGGTACGTCAGGCATTTAACTACGCCATTGATCGCGAACGGTTGTGTAATTATACTTTGCGCGGAGAAGGAAGCCCTGCCTTGAATGGTATTGTTCCTCCTGCTTTCGAAGCGTACCCGGCCAACGAAGTGAAAGGGTATGATTTTGATCCAGAGAAGGCAATGTCGTTGATGGCAGAAGCAGGTTACCCCGGTGGTGCCGGATTTCCCAAAGTAACATTGCAATTGAATAGTGGTGGAACCACCAACGAGCAAGTAGCTGCAGCCATTCAGAACATGTTAAAAGAAAACCTGGGTGTTGAAGTGGAATTGAGTGTGATGCCATTCGCACAGCACCTGGAGCGATTGGAAACAGGTCAATCACTTTTCTGGAGAACAGCTTGGGTAGCGGATTACCCCGACCCTGAGAACTTCCTGAACTTGCTGTATGGCAAGCATGTTCCAGAAGAATTAACGAAGAAATCATACATCAACTCGGTTCGATACATCAGTGCTTCATTCGATTCTACCTTTTCAGCAGCATTGCAGGAAATTGATGATGAAAAACGAATGACATTGTTTGCTAAGGCAGATCAGATAGCGATGGAAGATGCGGCCATTATGCCCATCTATTATGATGAGTATATCCGCTTATTGCAGATAGATGTAAAGAACTTCCCCATCAATGGGATGGAGTACAGAGACATGTCTAAAGTATACTTCAAATCAGAAAATCAAGAAGCTGCGGTAGAGGGCAACGGTGAAGAAGAAACAGCATCGGAATAATCGAGAAAGACTTTTATACAAAGGCGGTTCCAGTGGAGCCGCCTTTTTTTATTCATGGCCTACTACATATTCGTACAGCACTTGAGTTGCCAATGGAAGTAGGGTTTCGTTGAGGGGCAGTAGCACACTTGTTTCTACAGCATAAGTAGCAGGGTTAGGCATTGTTTTTCGTTGGTTGATCAAATCGGTCTTGATGTGTTCCAATGTGGTAGTGATAGAAGAGTTATAGGTAGTGATAAACTGCGTATATACATGCTGTTGGGGCGTTTCTATGGCTTGAATCATACTTAACTGATAAGCATAAACCCCAATGTTTTTTTGCTGCTTTAACAACAAATAACCTTCGGTTTGATGAAGTGGCATAATGCCTACTGACGTGAAGTGAAGGTGTTCTTTCAGTAAACCTTCCAGTTGTGCTGCTTCGTCAATGGTTTTCTCTATTTCTGGTAAAGAAAAAGCAACAATGGCGTTCAATTCATCCAACAAAGCCATGTCTTCCTCCAGTTCTTGATATAATAAACTCAGGGTGCTCACATCCAATCCACTGAGAGATCGGGGAAATTGGTGCCGTAAAAGGTCTTTGTTATTCCAAAAGGTAGTTAATGCACGATGATGGCGGAGGAGTTCGGGATAATAAGGATACAGCTTATTCGTGGTGAGCTGTTGCTGCACGTGTTGTAGGTAGCCCAACAGGGTGTATTTCTTGTATTCAAAATCAATGCTTGGCTCTGTCAACCAATTTTTGCTCAGTCCCTTCATCCTTTATTAATAACGCATTGTGTATAAAATTGTTTCGCCAAAAGAAGAAGCAAACTAAAAAGGAATAATCTTTGTAATAAGAGATTTTCCCACGACCAATAAGTATCGTAATGAAAAAAGTACAGCACACCACATTGTTATTAGGATTAATGGTAGCCCTTCTTGCTGCCTGTGTTCCAGCGCGAAAGTTTGAAGAAATAAAAACCAAGCAAAAGCAATGTGCTGAGGAAAACCAGTCGTTGAGAGGCCGGGTACAGGAACTGGAAACGCAAAACAAAGAGCAGTCGAATGAAATTACAGACCTCACAAAGCGCAATGTGGCATTAACTGCCGATACTTCTGTACAAGGAGCTTCTTTGCGTCAGTTACGTGTGCAGTACGATAAGATTGATGCGTTGAACGATGAAATTATTGCTAAGCTGGAGCGACTGCAAAAAGGAAGCGCAGCCGAAAATCAGAAGTTGCTTTCCGAGTTGGAAATCATGCGCATTGATTTGCAGCGTAAGGAAGATGCGTTGAAACAATTGGAGTCGGAATTGGCCGTGAAAAAAGCAGACCTTGATAAGTTGAGTGCCGATTTAGCGGAACGCGAGAAGCGAGTGAACGAGTTGGAGGCATTGATTGCTAAAAAAGATGCTGCAGTGAAAGCATTACGCGATAAAGTAGCTGAGGCATTGTTGAGCTTTAAAGATAAAGGACTTACAGTAGAGCAAAGAAATGGAAAAGTATACGTAAGCCTTGAGGCGAAGTTGCTCTTTGCTTCGGGCAGTACGGTGGTAGATAGCAAAGGAAAAGAAGCATTGGTGAAATTGGCCAAAGTACTGGAAGATCAGGCCGATATTCAAATCATGGTGGAAGGCCACACCGATACCGACAAAATCAAGTCGAGTTCTATTCCACGCAACAACTGGGAGCTTAGTGTATTGCGTTCTACAGCAGTTACAGAAATAATTTTAGGCAACAGTACTATTGATGCGAAACGCCTTACTGCTGCTGGTAGAGGAGAGTTTTCGCCCATCGATCCGGCCGACAAAGCAAAGAACAGAAGAATTGAGGTGGTGTTGACCCCCAATTTGGATGAGTTGTTTAAGATTTTAGAAGAAAACTAGCCGAACAAGAACGAAAAGACTTCCTCGATTTTTCCTACTTGTATCAATTCGATACCCGACGACTTAGGGGTTACTCCTTTGTTGTATTTAGAAATAACCATTTTACGGTAGCCTAACTTTTCGGCTTCGGCAATACGCTGTTCTACCCTGTTTACTGGCCTGATTTCGCCTGAAAGGCCAACTTCTGCGGTAAAGCATATGCCTGCATCAATGGGAATATCCACACTTGAAGACAGTACAGCACATACTACTGCTAAATCAATGGCAGGGTCGTCTACGCGAACACCACCTGCAATGTTTAGAAACACATCCTTAATCCCCAATTTGAAGCCGCAGCGCTTTTCCATTACGGCCAATAACATACTGAGCCTACGCAAGTCGAAACCGGTTGCCGAGCGTTGTGGGGTGCCATAGGCAGCAGTACTCACCAGGGCTTGTATCTCAATGAGGATAGGACGCATTCCTTCCATGGTGGCAGCAATTGATACCCCGCTCAATGGCTCATCGCGGCTTCCAATAAGAATTTCAGAAGGATTGTCTACTTCGCGCAACCCGGCATTGATCATTTCATATATGCCCAATTCGTTGGTAGAGCCAAAGCGGTTTTTAACCGATCGTAGCAAGCGGTATACATGGTTTCTATCGCCTTCAAATTGCAATACGGTATCTACCATGTGTTCCAACAACTTTGGCCCGGCAAGCGTGCCTTCTTTGGTAATATGGCCGATTAAAAACACAGGAGTGCCCGACTCTTTTGCGTAGCGTAACAATTCGCCAGCACATTCTCTAATTTGCGATACGCTTCCCGCCGACGATTCAATGAAAGAGGTGTGTAACGTTTGAATGGAGTCGATGACCAACAAATCGGGGTGCAGTTGCTCAATTTGCTTGAAGATATTTTGTGTAGACGTTTCGGTGAGAATGAATGCATTGGGGTTGTTCATGCCAATGCGCTCGGCCCGCATACGTATTTGCTGGTTGCTTTCTTCGCCCGATACGTACAATACTTTTAAATGGCTGTTGTTGAGGGCCAACTGTAGCATTAAGGTAGATTTACCAATGCCCGGTTCGCCACCAAATAAAATAATGGAACCAGGAACAAGGCCGCCTCCCAATACCCTGTTCAATTCACCATCGGCAAGGGGAATGCGGTTTTCTGCCGATAGGGAAATGTCTGAAATAACTTGTGGTTTGTTGGCGCGGGTAGTAGTAGCAGTCGAAAAACCGGGCTTGCTTTCTTTTTGAATAATCTCTTCCACGTAAGTGTTCCATTCTCCACAAGAACTGCATTTACCTACCCATTTGGGCGATTGTGCACCACAGCTTTGGCAGAAATACGATGTTTTAACCTTTGCCATCTTCCGATTTAATTTTAGCAATGGTATTGGTGGTAGAGAACCCTTCAGTAAGAGGAATTACAGCCACTTCTCCTCCTTGTGCCTTTACGATGTCTGATCCCACAATATAGGTGGCGGCATTGGGGTTGGTTTCCCCGGCATCGTAATCACCTCCTTTAACCAGGGCATCAGGTTGCAAGGCTTTAATCAACTCCAGGGGAGTGTCGTCATCGAAAAATACAATGGCATCTACAAAATGAAGTGCAGCCAATACAGCAGCTCGGGCATCCTCATGATTAATGGGGCGGTCACTGCCTTTTCCAAGCCGCTTAACAGAAGCGTCAGTATTCAAACCAATCACCAGTTTATGACCCAGGTCGGCAGCTTTGGCCAGGTATTCTACATGCCCTAAATGAAGAATGTCGAAACAACCGTTGGTAAACACTATGCGCTGATCTTTTAAGCGCCATTGTTTCACAGTACGCTTCAGCGTTTCTAATGAATAAATGCGATTGGTGATGGCATTAAGATGGTTCATCCGACATGAATTTTGCATTGTATTTGGGCATTAAAAATAAGGATATTCCTCCAAGCACAATTACCATCAATGTTTGTGAGGCCCAAATAATCCACCCCAGTGCCAGGGCATTGGCATCGATGGCCACGCCACTTTCTGGAGCAATGTATATGGTAATCACCAACCCTACCAATGCGGGGTAGATGCCAATGCCACCCTGCACAAGAATAATGCCTATTGTGCCTGCAATAAAACCGGCCAACATGCCTCCAGGCCCTACGGTAGCAGTTTCTTCTAACGATAAAAAGCACACCCCAAACATCAACAAGTACATGACCCAAATAAACAACGAGTGAAGAATAAAGGGCACTCGTTTTTTGGTAGTTAATACCGATTTAATGCCATCGATAAATCCGCGAACCAGGTTTTGGATTTTGGCTTTTATTTTTGGGCTTTTAAAGTACAGTACCACAATGGCCAATATGCCTACTCCCAGCACACCAAGGATGATGTAGCCCAGGTATCCTCCGCTTTGTTGCTGACCAGTGCCCATATTTTTATTGAACTCCCCAATCTTATTCATAATGATATCGTACTTATCGAATTGGTAGACAAATGCTACCAGGGCTACAATGCCCAACATCAATAAGTCGATGGCTCGTTCGGCCAGTATGGTTCCAAACCCCTGGCTAAAAGGCACTTTTTCGTAACGCGATAAGAAACCGGCCCTGCTGGCTTCTCCTGCACGAGGCAGGGCAAGGTTAATGATGTAGCCAATCATTACCGAATGGTAGGCATTCCACAACTTGGGTTGATGCCCTAGTGGTTCCAATAGAAAACGCCAACGGTATGCCCGGCTAACATGACTCAAAAAGCCAAACAACACCGATAAGCCTACCCAAAAATAGTTGGCCCGGCCAAATGCGCTAAAAAGATCGGTTTTTTGCTCTTCGCTTAAGCTGTCGTAGATGTACCAAATGAGGGACAACCCCAACGCAAGGGGCACTACGATTTTTAAGATGGAGAACAGGGTTTTCTTCACCTGTTAAGCTTTTAGGGTGTTGGTAGTAGTATCGGGAAAAATAATGGTTGGTTTAAAGCTTTTTGCGGCCTCGAAATCCATGATGCCATAGGAAATGATGATGATAACATCGCCTACAGCTACTCTTCTGGCAGCGGGGCCATTTAGGCAAACGTTGCCCGAGCCTCTTTCTCCTGTAATGGCGTATGTTTCAAGACGTTCTCCGTTGTTGATGTTAACGATCTGTACTTTTTCGCCTTCAATGATATTGCTGGCATCCATTAAATCTTCATCAATGGTAATGCTGCCAATGTAGTTGAGATCGGCTTCGGTAACGGTAACCCGGTGTATTTTCGACTTGACTACCTCAATTTGCATGGCGGCAAAATTAAGTAAATAATATTACATTATCGATCAACCGCACTTCTCCAATACGGGCAGCAATGCAGGCCACTGCACTTTTGCTGCGATCCCATGTTTCAAGCGGCTGTAATGTATTGCCGTCCACCAATTGAAAATACTCCAATACAATTCGTGGAGCAGTGCCTAACTGTTGTAATGCATATTGTTGAACATGAGCTACTGATTGTGTTTGCGCCATTTCTTTGGCATCGAACAATACTTTCGATAACAGAGCAGCAGTATTACGTTCTTGTTCAGACAACAGCATATTGCGGGAACTCATGGCCAACCCACTGGCTTCTCTTACAGTAGGGCACCCTACTACGGTAATGGGTAGATTTTCTTGAGCAACCATAACTTTGATAATTTGTAGTTGCTGGTAGTCTTTTTGACCAAAAAACGCGAAATCGGGCATTACAATGTCGAAAAAGCGTTTTACCACCATGGCCATGCCTTCAAAATGACCGGGGCGATGTGTGCCTTCCATTACTGTAGCTAATGCACCAAAATCATGCCTGTAGGTTGGGCTGCCATCATACACCTCATCGTAAGGTGGGGCAAACAACATATGACACCCTTGCTTCTTCAACAGGTTGGCATCAGTTTCCAATGTTCTGGGGTAATTGTTAAAATCAGTAGAATCGTTGAACTGCTTGGGGTTTACAAAGATGCTGGCCACCACAATATCGCTTTGTTCCCTGGCAATATCAATCAAGGAAAGGTGCCCCTGATGCAATGCACCCATAGTAGGAATGAGTCCTACTGTTTGCCCTTCTGCACGCAGTTCATTTAACCGCTTTTGTAGGGTAGAAACTGTGTTGAAAATCTCCAATTGAAAAGACAGTAAAATGCTTGTTTTTCAGGACAAAGCTAGGTTTTAATGTTGAAGTTCAGCATATTTTTTTATATTTTTGTACCACTTTTTTAAAACCTCTATATCTATATGAAAAAAGCAAGAGTACTTTTTGTTTCTCAAGAAACGATGCCTTTTCTTCCCGAAACCGAGATTTCGAAGACCAGTAGAGAACTTCCGCAAGGAATCAATGACTTAGGGAAAGAAATTAGAGTATTTATGCCTAAGTACGGGTGCATCAATGAAAGAAGACATCAATTGCATGAAGTAATTCGTCTTTCAGGGATGAATTTAATCATTGACGACACTGACCATCCATTGATTATTAAGGTGGCGTCGATCCCTACTGCACGCATGCAAGTATATTTTATTGACAATGAAGAATATTTTCAAAGAAAAGCCGTTCTTTCTGACGATAAAGGCAAGTTCTTTGAAGACAACGGTGAGCGTTCCATGTTTTTCTGCAAGGGAGTATTGGAAACGGTGAAGAAATTGGGATGGGCTCCCGACATCATCCACTGCCATGGATGGTTAACCGGGTTAATGCCGTTGTACATTAAAAATCAATATGCTGACGATCCACACTTTGCAGAAGCAAAAGTGATCTACTCTACGTATGATGGCGGATTTGATGGCACATTGGACGATAAAATTACAGACAAGTTAACAATGGACGGGTTTGCTGAAGGCGATGTTGAGTTGCTGAAAACACCAGACTTGCTAAACTTGAATAAGATAGCAGTAAAGTATGCTGATGCAGCAATTTGCGGAAGCAAAAACGCTGATGAAAAGGTAACAGCATACGTTAATGAACTTAACAAACCGTTATTAGAGTATCATGCTGAAGATTACATTCAAGCATATTCAGACTTTTACGATTCAGTGCTGGAAGAGAACTCTGTTTTGGCGGATTAATGGAATGAAAAAAATATCGAGTTTATTTTTTAGAGCGCGGTCCTCTTGGACCGCTATCTTTTTATTGAGCGGTTTATTTTTAGTGTCGAGTTGCGAAAAACCCGAAGAAGACATTGGGCTTCAGGTGCAACCGGAAGAAGACAACTTAAATGTAGTGGTGGTCGACACGACTACTGTTGTGGCCTTTGCCGTGATGGAGGACTCCATTCGAACCGACGAACTTTCTTTAAGCTTATTGGGCAGTTACCAGGACCCTGAATTTGGAGTGGTAGGCACAGAAATGTACACACACATTCGCCTTTCGGCAGTTGACCCATTAACCGGGTTAAATGTTAACGATTTAGTGATGGACTCGGTAGTGTTGTCGTTAGTGTATGATGAAGACCATTATGGCAACCTGGATGAACAATCGTTTTCAGTATATCGTGTTACTGAAGATTTTGTAGTGGATTCGCCCTATTATTCAAATCAGCATGTGGCTTTTGATGCCGATAACCTTGCTAAACCAGGGTTCAATGTTATTACCCCCAATAAAACCGATTATGTGCCTGTTGGAAACGATTCGGTACTTCCGCATTTGCGATTGCGATTGAAGGAGTCGTTTGGGGAAGAGATCTTTTTCAACGAAGCAGGTACCGGTTCATATGCCAGCAGCGAGGCCTTTGTCGAATTTTTCAAAGGATTACACCTTACCGCTACCCCAACTTCTCTTTTACCGGGCAGTGGAGGTGTTTTATACCTCGATTTGATGCATACCGAATCGAAGATGACGGTATATTACCGCGATACTGCAAACCAGGACACGTTGAGCTTTGACTTTACTATTAATAGCAGCTCAGCACGGTTCAATCATTTTACACACACTTATACCGGAACAAACATTGCCAATCAATTCTCCGATACAACACAAGGAAATCAGTCGGTATATGTTCAGGCTGCGGCAGGAGTAAAGACCAAAATTTGGTTTCCTTACATCAAAAATTATGTAGACTCGGGGAACATTGCTATCAATAAAGCAGAACTGGTATTTCCTATTGCCAGTGGTAGCACAACCACCTACTTGCCCCCTGAGCGCCTATTCATTCTAGGCGTAGACTCGGCCGGACAAGAGGTGTTTATTGCCGATCAGTTTGAAGGCGACTTACACGTTGATGGTTATTTGAGTGCAGACGGCACCGAGTACCGAATTAAAGTAACGCGACACATTACCGAATTGTTAACCGGTCAAACGGAAGACAATGGTTTGTATATTGTAGCTGGTCTTTCGGGAGTAAGTGCTAATCGTGTTGTTATCAACGGACTACAAAGCATGGCCACTGAAAAACTAAGGCTGGAGTTAACTTATTCAAAATACTAATACATGTGTGGAATTGTTGCCTATGTGGGTCAGAAAGAAGTATACCCACTTTTAATTAAGGGCTTACGACGGTTGGAGTACCGTGGGTACGACAGTGCTGGAGTAGCCATTTTAGAGGATAACGACATCAACCTTTACAAATGCAAGGGAAAAGTATCCGACCTTGAAAGTTTTATTGGTAACAAAAGCACATCGGGTTCGATAGGCATAGGTCATACCCGTTGGGCTACTCATGGGCCACCCAACGACGAGAATGCCCACCCGCACACTTCAGGATCAAACAAGTTGACCATTATTCACAATGGTATTATAGAGAACTACGCTCCCCTTAAGGAGGAGCTGACCAAACGTGGGCATACATTTAACAGCGATACCGATACCGAGGTATTGATTCACCTTATAGAAGAGATTCAAGAGAACGAAAAGGTAGACTTAACCGAAGCCGTTCGTATTGCCTTGAATGAAGTGGTGGGTGCTTATGCCATTGTTATTCTCTCAAAAGACCACCCCAATCAACTGATAGCTGCAAAAAAGAGCAGTCCTTTGGTGATTGGTATTGGAGAAAATGAATATTACCTGGCTTCAGATGCTACCCCTATTGTAGAGTACACCAAAAACGTGGTGTACATGGAGGATGAAGAAATTGCAGTGGTGAACCTGGAAAGTGGATTGAAGATCAAGACCATCAAAAACAAAGAGAAAACCCCTTATATACAAGAGTTAGAATTGCAACTAGAGGCGTTAGAAAAAGGAGGGTATGATCACTTTATGCTCAAGGAAATCAACGAACAATCACGTTCTATTCGCGATTGTATGCGTGGTAGGTTAAACCTATCAAAAGGCATTGTTTCGTTGGGAGGCATAAAAGATTACGAGCAGAAATTCATCAATGCCAAGCGCATCATCTTTGTGGCTTGTGGTACTTCGTATTATGCCGGGTTGGTGGGCGAATACCTGTTTGAAGATTTGGCCCGTATTCCAGTTGAAGTAGAGTATGCATCAGAGTTTCGCTACCGCAACCCAATCATTGACGAAAACGACATTGTGATCGCCATTTCTCAATCGGGAGAAACAGCTGATACCTTAGCAGCCATTGAATTGGCCAAGTCGAAGGGAGCTACTATTATTGGTGTATGCAATGTGGTAGGCTCTACCATAGCGAGGGTAACGGATGCAGGTTCTTATACGCATGCAGGCCCTGAAATTGGCGTGGCTTCGACCAAAGCATTTACGGCTCAGGTAACGGTACTCACCTTAATGGCATTGATGACCGCACGTCATCGCGGAGCCCTTTCTCAATCGAAATTTCACCGCATCTTATGCGAGTTGGATGCCATCCCTGAAAAGGTAGAAGAAGTATTGACCTACAATTCGCAGATCGAATACATTGCCGACATTTATAAAGACGCAACCAATGCGTTATACCTTGGCCGTGGCTATAGCTATCCTGTGGCACTCGAAGGAGCTTTGAAATTGAAAGAAATTTCATACATCCACGCTGAGGGTTACCCAGCGGCAGAGATGAAACATGGCCCTATTGCTTTGATTGATGAAAACATGCCTGTGTTTGTTATTGCTACACAAGGTGCTTCTTACGACAAGGTAGTGAGTAACATTCAAGAAGTGAAGGCACGTAAGGGTAAGATCATTGCTGTAGTGAACCATGGCGACAAAGTAGTGGATGGGTTGGCAGATCATACCATTGAGATTCCTGAAACCGACGACTGTTTGGTGCCATTATTATCGGTAGTGCCCATGCAATTGCTCTCCTATCACATTGCTGTGATGCGTGGCTGTAATGTAGATCAACCTCGTAACCTGGCGAAATCAGTAACGGTAGAGTAAATCATTTCCCTTTATTTCCCCACATGAATACGTGCACATTGTTTTCGTAGCGCGATAAATCTTTGGTGAACAAAATATGCCCAAGGTCGATGACTGGTAGTATGCCCAACCCACCGCCAAGGGTTAGTGTATATGCCACGGGGACTTCGGGTTCGGTGCCAAGGTACAAGCGGTGCGCACCAAAAGGCCCCAGAGCAATGGTGAGTGCCGATGCAACGAGACGTTTGTTTTCTCCAGCGTGTTTTTTTATTCCATTTACTGCCAGTGGCACCAATCGATTTGGCCTGATCCATTGAAATTTTACGGTCCTGGCATTTCGAGGTGTTGCATGAACGATAATCACATCGTATTCGGCAGCCAGATAGCTATTAACCAACACAGTATCGATGGTGGCTTGCTGGCATTGCCCATAGCCAATATAGCCAGGCAACAAGCCTAGCAATAGCAATGTGTATTTAAAGCAGCCGTTCACTACTACAAAGATTCATTTAATTGATGAAATAAAGCAAGGGCAGGTCATTTATTGTGTTAGCGCCCGTGCCAATGCATGTGCCACCACGGCATTGCCAACATGCGAATAATGCTGCCCCGGGGCAAATAAAGCGTTTATCCCTTTGTCTTTTACAGCATTGTTCAGCACAGAATCGGTTTCGATAAATGCGGAATTATCGCGCAGTTGGAGCCACAAATCTTTATATGAAAAGTCTTCATTATAGGTGCGTGCATCAACATCGGTTTGGCGAGGCAGGTGTAGGATGTGAAAGATGGCTCCGGTAGCTTCAACCTCTTGTTGCAAGGTGCTTACAATTTTCAAGGTTAATTGTGCTGGCTCTTTTTCCAGGGCATAAAACGCACGTTCGTTGTCGTATATGTTGAACCTGTTTTCTTCTACAAAACTCATCGCCAAAGCAATAGTATTGCTTTGATACATAATGTTTGGCTCGTAGTCAGCTGGGCGGTAGTGCCATTCTTGTGGGGCGAGTGGCCATTGTGCAAGGTTGCGCAAGCATTGCACCAACGAATCGGGGGTGGGGGTAGGACTGTTGATGAGTTGTAATCCTTGATCCAGAATAAAACGTGGCTTGAAAAATGGCAGGGCTTCTTTACGACTGTACAGTGCGCGAATAAGGTTTACATTTCTACCAGCATTTTCAGGCTGAAAACCAAATACCACCACATCTGGAGAAAATTTTATTGCCAGCTCCCGCCAGGTAATCAATGCCTGATCCATGCCGTATGCACCTACACCAAAGTTCAGTACTTCCACGGGCTGTTGAGCACCTAATTCCTGTTCTAACAAGGAACCGATAGTGCTTTCGAAGGGCACCTCGGCACCATAGATGTACGAGTCGCCCAATAGGGCAATGCGCAATACACCATCGGACTTAGCGTATTCGTATTGTTGTTGCGAAGCCACACGCATGCCGTGCTCGTTATGACAAAACATGCCATCTTCACTTTTAAAATTGGAACGATTTGCCCAACCTCGTTGAGCGTGGTATGCCACCAGTGATGTGTTGGAGCTTTGGTACTTTTCAACATTTTGGTGTACGGAGGCAATAGGAGAGTGGTAAGGGCGAAGTAGCCGTTGCTTAAACCACACATTACCATCGGCGTCGTGTGTTACAAAAAAAGAAAGGGTTACTTCACACAGCACAAAAGTAACCACCAACAACAGGCCATAAAAAAAGAGACGCCTTAAGGTAAATTGCTTCATGGCGTCTCTTTTACATGCGTTTAAATTCGCTTTAGCGAATCAATTATTTAGCAGCGTCGTAACGTGCCGATACCGCTTCCCAGTTTACTACATTAAAGAATGCAGCAATGTAATCGGGGCGTCTGTTTTGGTAGTTTAAGTAGTAAGCATGCTCCCATACATCAAGCCCTAAAATAGGTGTTCCCTCACACCCTGCTTCAGGCATCAATGGATTGTCCTGGTTAGGAGTTGAGCAAACTTCAAGACCACCATCTTTTACACAAAGCCATGCCCATCCAGAGCCAAAACGAGTGGCTGCTGCTGCTGAGAATTGTGCCTTGAACTCATCAAAAGAGCCAAAAGCAGCATTGATGGCATCGCCCAATGCACCTGAAGGAGTACCGCCACCGTTGGGCGACATTACTTCCCAAAACAAGCAGTGGTTGTAATAACCACCACCATTGTTACGTACCGCGCCAACGTTGCTGTGGTTGGCACACAAGTCTTCTATTGATTTGCCAGCCATGTCGGTGCCCTCAATGGCAGCATTTAATTTACTGGTATAGCCTGCGTGGTGTTTGCCATGGTGAATTTCCATGGTGCGGGCATCAATATGTGGTTCCAATGCATCGTATGCATAGGGTAAGTTGGGTAATTCAAAAGCCATTTTTCTTTAATTTTTAGGCCTGCAAAGCAGGTCGTTCGGTTAAACAAATGAGTGCTTATTATAAGCGAATCAAAGATAAAAATTATCTTCATTTTTGTCCACTTTTATGTGCGATAACAATTTAAAATCTGCGTTGTTTCAGCGGTTAAAAATCTTGTGCTTTTTTCACGCGCATCGTTTGTCAGCTGCCTGACAGGACGGGACTCTTTTACGGTGTATTGCAGGGAATTCGTAAAATTTCGTACTTTTGCACCGAATTCGAATACATTAGTACTAATCAAACTTAATGCAATGAAGAAATTATTTTCATTATTGATGGTAGCAGGTATGTTATCATTGGTTGCTTGCGGTGGTGGAGAAGAAAACACCGAAGCAATGGTAGATGAAGCTGCCAACGAATTGTTGGAAGAGCTTGACAATGCTCTTGAAGAAGAAGTAGTTGAAGAAGCTGCTGCTGAAGAAGCTGCTGCTGAAGAAGCTCCTGCTGAGCTTGCTGAGCACGTATGCAACGACAACTGTACTCCTGAGGCTTGTCACACTGTATGTGGCGAAAAAGGCCATGAGTGTTCTGATGCTTGTCATGCATCTGAAGAAGGCGAAGGTCATGATCACGAAGAAGGCGAAGGCCATGATCACGGCACTGAAGAAGAAGCATAGTCATCTTCTACCAGAAAAAATTAAGGGACGCTCAGCGTCCCTTTTTTTATGCGTTTACACGAACACTACTCAAAGTGTTTCATGGCCCGGTCAAATACAATGTCGTCGTCGAGAATGATGTGGAAATACCCTTCGTTGTTCCAGATGTTGCGGGCAATCAATGCTTTTAGTCGAAGCTTGATTACCAACTCCGATGTTTTGATGCCGTAAGGGTCGCGCTCTATTCCTTTCCCTTCTGCGAAAGCAATCAATTCTTCAAACAATAAATTCGATACCACAAACCGCTGTTTGAAGTCGATTCCATTGTTGTAGCGATTTAGCTGGTCGCGGTGTTGGTCTACATACGAGAATGCAAATTCATTGATGATGCCAGCGTAATTTAACTCCGACAGGTAAAACGATGCTCCTACGGTATCGATGGGTACAAAAACATCGGGCATAATGCCGCCACCGCCATATACTGTTTTACCGGCTGCGGTAGTGTATTTCAAAGAGTCAGGGAACTGCACGCTGTCAGCGCTTTCCAGCTCTCCATTTTCAAGTCGATCGAAATAATCGTTGTGGTAATCAATACCATCGCCATAGGGCTTTTGGATGCTACGACCAGTTGGGGTATAATACCTTGCAATAGTGAGGCGCATGGCAGAGCTATCGGGCAGGTCTACGTGTTCTTGTACCAGCCCTTTTCCAAACGAGCGTCGGCCAATGATGGTGCCCCGGTCGTTATCTTGTAATGCACCAGCCACAATTTCGCTGGCCGAAGCGGAGCCCTGGTTGATGAGTACCACTGTTTCTACTTCTTCCAACAGCCCTCTCTCGGTAGCATTAAATGTTCGTTTAGGACTGGCTTTGCCCTCGGTGTATACGATCATGCGTCCATCTTCCAAAAATTCGTCACACATGCGGATGGCAGCATCTAAAAACCCACCACCATTACCACGGAGGTCAACAATCAACTTTTCCATGCCCTGTTCCCGTAGCATTAAGGCTGCCTCTACAAATTCTTCGTGGGTGGTTTTGGCAAAGCGGGCTACCTTAATGAATCCCACCTTATCGCTTACCATAATGGCAACATCTACACTGTGAATAGGAATTTTACCGCGTGTAATTTTAAAATCAATAAGGTCCTCTTTGCCTGGGCGTAGCATGCCAACCTCTACCGAGGTGCCACTTTCACCACGCAGTTTATCCATTACATCGCTGTTGGTAATGCCAATGCCGGCAATGCTTTCACCATTTACTAACACAATGCGGTCGCCAGCTTTAACGCCTAATTCTTCAGATGGTCCACCGGCAATGGGATTAACTACCACTACCGTATCTTGTTGAATCATAAATTCTACGCCAATGCCATCGAAGTTCCCCTCTAATGGCTCGGTGTATTGCCGCAATTCTTCCGCAGAAATATAGTAAGAGTGTGGATCAAGCTCTTGTAGCATGGTATGAATGGTGGCATTGATTAAGTCGTTCTTGTCGACCACATCTACGTATTCTTTTTCGATGTAGCCAATAATTTGATTGATCTTATTATCGGGATCCGCATCAGCAATAATGGATGGGGTATAGTTTAATTTGGCTCCAATATAGATGCCGGCAATTAACATTACTGCCAAAAGAATGGGGGTGTATGCTGAGCGTCCGGGGTGTTGACGTTGGTTCATTAAATGTCTTCCATTTGTATTACTTCCACTCCTGCCTCACTTAAAAACTCAATGCCTGAAGTGTCTTTATACTTGTTCTTATACACCAATCGTTTGATGCCTGCCTGATGCACCAGTTTGCTGCATTCGCGACAGGGCGATAGGGTAAGGTATAACGTGGCATTGCGAGCATTATTGGTAGAGCGTGCTACTTTCATAATGGCATTGGCTTCCGCATGCAGTACATACCATTTGGTATCGCCATTTTCATCTTCGCAAGGGTTTTCAAATCCCGAAGGAGTACCATTATATCCATCCGAAATGATCATGCCCTCTTTTACAATAAGGGCACCTACTTGTTTGCGATGACAGTGTGAAAGCTCTGCCCACTCTTCTGCCATACGGAGATAAGCCCTGTCGTAACGAGCTTGTTTCTTAGGATTGTCGTACTTAATAAACCCCTCTTCCATGCCTTGATAATTAAAAGCATGAAGTTACATATTGTCGTGCGATAATAAAAGAGAACAAAGGATAAAAGGAAAGGGGGCGTGATAAAGGGAACAACCCCGATTCAATTCAATTGAAACGGGGTTGTCTGCCTCCTGGATGACGATGCATGCTGATGGACTGCATCGATTCTCCTTGATCGTGTTGCTGTTGAGGGTTGTGTATGAAAAAGAAAGCGTTAAACAGGGTTAATTATTGAGGTTAATTACATGCATTGATTGTTGTTGTGCCAACTCTCTGGCAATTTGTTGTTGTTTCCGTTCATGATCACGCATTGCTTCATCTACAACAGAGCAGGTGATCACAAAAGTTAGCAGCCCAAGTAAACCAAACAAAACTTTTTTCATGATGGTAAAATTTTAATTCAACTTCGCGCTTTTAACGAGTAGCGCCTTGTTAGTATAGATAACGTTGAAAAAGAAAAGGTTGGTTCAAAAAATGCGGGTATTTGATGAAATCGTTTATTTCGGGTGCAGACAACAGATAAGCGGTGATGAATTGTTTACAGCAAAAAGGTAGGAGCCTACAATTTTCCAAACAATTTGGTGTGCACGCCCCATTTATTGAGTCGGTAAAGCATCGATACTTTCATTACCCCCAATCCATAAGTAATGCTGCGCGAGAAATTAATGGAAGATGCTTCGGCAAAGTAACGGGCAGGGCAGGTAACCTCTGCTACTTCATGCCCTGTATAAAGAATTTGCGACAGCAGTTGGTTGTCAAACACAAAGTCGTTGGAGTTGCTGTTGTAGTCAATGGCTTCCAATACCGAGCGGTGATAGGCACGATAACCGGTGTGGTATTCCGATAGTTTTTGTTCCATCAGGATGTTTTGAAACAAGGTGAGAAAGCGGTTAGAGATATACTTGTACATGGGCATCCCCCCTTTAAGGGCACCTTTCCCAAGAATGCGTGAGGCAATCACTACCGGGTAGATGTCGCGAGCAATTAACCCTGCTAAGGAAGGAATGAGCTTTGGGTTGTATTGGTAATCGGGGTGCAGCATTACAACAATGTCGGCATCGAGTTCCAATGCCTTGTTGTAACACGATTTTTGGTTGGCACCATACCCTTTATTGCTGGCATGTTCGATGATGTGTTGAATGCCCAACTCGCGCGCTACTGCAACGGTATTATCGTTGCTCTTATCGTCTACCAGTACTACATCATCCACTACATCAAAGGGAATGTCGGCATACGTTTTTTCCAACGTTTTCCCTGCGTTATAGGCAGGCATGATAACAAGCACCTTTTTTCCGTGAATCATTTTATGGGTTCAATTGCCCTAAAGATAAAAATATTAGCAGGGAAGTGTTTATTGAGCTTCCGTAAAGGAGTCGCTCCAATATTATCGCTAAATTCGACGCAATGGGAACTGCTGATCGCATAGCGCTGAAACGATGGCCTTCGTGGTTGTTGGCGATTGTTGCAATGGCAATTACTGTTGCTTGTTTGTGGCCTACACTGCAAAACGGCTGGGTAAATTGGGATGATGATGCCTATGTGTTGCGCAACCCCATGGTACAGCAACTGTCGGGCGAGCAGGTGGGCAATATGTTTACCACTGCCCATCAGGTAGGGTTGTACCATCCTGTTACGATGTTGTCGCTGGCCATCGACTACCATTTTTGGCAAGACAATGCTTTTGGCTATCACCTCACCAACTTGTTGTGGCACCTGGTTAATGTATTGCTGGTATTTATGTTGATGCGTAGGTGGAGCAATGCCATGGTGGCTTTTGTGGTAGCGTTGCTTTTTGGCATGCACCCAATGCATGTAGAATCGGTAGCATGGGTGTCGGCACGAAAGGATGTGTTGTACACCGCATTTTATTTGTTGTCGTTGTTGTGTTACGAGCAATTTACCCATAAGCACAGGCGGGTGTGGTGGTATTTGTTGTCGTTGCTGTTGTTTGCCATTGCCCTACTGGCGAAGAGCATGGCTTTTACCTTGCCGGTTATTTTAGTGTTGGCCGACTATTTGCAAGGACGACGCCAAGGGTGGCAGCAGTGGTTAGAAAAGCTGCCTTTTTTGGTGCTGAGCGGCGTGGCATTGGTGGTGGCAAAATACGGACAGCAGGCCAGCGATTCGATGATGGCTGTTGCTGAATACCCGTTGTATAAAACCCTATTTATTGGCACTAACAACGCATTGCTATATGCCATCAAGGCGTTATTGCCGGTTAATTTATCGCCTTTTCATCCTTTTCCATTTTTGGAGGGCATTGTGTTGCCATGGTATTATTATGCCAGTTCGGTGCCTTTTATTATTGGCTTGTTTTTGCTGTATCGTGCTTTTCGGTGGCGCAAGGCGTTTTTTGGTATGGCCTTTTTTTTAGTCACCATTGGTCCGGTATTGCAAATCATACCTTTTGGCAAAGCGGTTAGTGCAGAGCGCTATACCTATGTGGCATACATTGGGTTGTTTTACCTGGTGGCCCTGGCGGTGCATCGTATGTTAAACCCTCCCAAAAAGTGGGCGCGCATGCAGGGAGCTGTAGTGGCTCTGATGGCTATTTGGGTGGGTTTTTTGGGTGTGCAAACATACCGGCAGGCGAAGGTGTGGAACAATGGGGCTACGTTGTGGAGTGCTGTGGTAGAGCGCTACCCTCGCCATTATTTTGGTTATTTAAACCGGGGTGTATACTACAGCGATGCCGGAGAGTTGGAGCGGGCCAAAAGCGATTTTGACCTGGGCATTGCGTTGAACCCACCTCTGGCAGAAGGCTATTACGAGCGGGGACGATGGCATGAAAAAATGCAAGAGGTAGGTGCTGCAGTGCAAGACTATACGGCGGCAGTGGAGCGGGATGCTTTCCATGCGCGTGCCTACCTTAACCGGGGGGCACTTAAAGGAAAGCAAGGCGATTTGCAGAGTGCATTGGCAGATTTTGACCTGGCAGTAAAAGCAGACTCTTCTTATGCACTGGCCTACCTAAATAGGGCATTGGTGCAAAAAATGCTGGGGCAACAGCAATTTGCACTTAGCGATTTTGATGCTGCCATCGCGCTTGAGCCATGGAACGCTTATTTTTATCGACACCGAGGGGTATACAACGAAGCGTTGGGGCTTTATGAAGCGGCACTCAACGATTTTGGCAAGGCAGCAACCCTTGAACCATCAGGTGAAGCACTGTTCTTGCGTTCGCAAGTGCACCTCAATATGGGCAACAAGAAGGCTGCCCGACAGGATGCGGAGGCTGCTCGCAAGCGAGGGCTTGTTGTTCCCGACGCCTATTGGACTAAATTAGAAGAGTAAAGGGCTTTGCAAGAGATAGCCATGACGCTATACTACTGTGCCAGAGCTTTGTACTACACTACCAGAAGTTCTTCTCTTATCATTCTTCCTCCATCCCTTACCAAAACGCTTATTGCTTTACCCCTTCTTCTCATGCAATAAAATACGCCTCTTCAACCGTTGAATGTAATGGCCATGGTGTTAACTTATGTGCTCACATTGTTAATCAACCAACTCATCTATTTAACTTACCCTCATACTTTTTCGATGATTACTCTCATCTTCTTAACTTTTTCTCTCATGTTTTTAAATGTTAGGCTTTCCCTTTTAACTATTACGTCTGCCTTTTTTGCGCAATTTGCTATAAATCTACCTGCTGAAACACCTTGTTTAAGTGAGAAACAACATTTTTTTGAGTTTTCTGCATAGGGCCATGCAACCATTCTGCCTAAAATTTCGTCTAGAAGAAAAGATAAAACGATGCTATACTATGATTTTAAAAGTGTAATGGCTGCAAAAGGAGTCGAAAACCCTTACACGTGGCTTAAACGAAAAGGCTTTACACACTATTTGGCAGGTCGAATTGCAGCGAACAAGGCGCAAGGTCTTTCTACCAACCAACTCGAAAAACTGTGCATTGTCCTCGGGTGTACCCCACACGATTTATTGGTGTGGAAACCTTCGGAAGGGCAGAACGGTGAAAATCATCCCTTAAAGGTGTTGCAGCGAAAACATCAACCATCGCGCATCAAACAACTGATGAAAGGACTAACCCTTAACGAAATGAAGGCGATGGAAGCCGCCTTGTTGAAGCTTAGAAAAGAGGGTGAAAAAGGGAAAGCTTTAGACGACTAGCTGGGGCAATACAACCGCAGTATCGTTAAAATGCGTCTTTATAATTGCGTGCGCGAGCGAATACAATTCAACAAGTGCAAAATTTGTTGTAATTTACAGCTTCGTTAGCAAGATATTGTGCAATTTCGAAAATCTGTTGCATTCGAATTGTGCAAAACCATACGTATAAAATAAGATACCAACCAATCGTAATATCATGAAAAGAATCTTCTACTCATTCAGTGCGTTATTATTTTTACTAATGATTACTCCCTTTGGTTTTTCTCAAACGGCCAATGAGACATTGGGTTCCGGTGCCGGGGGCAATTTAACCACTGGTGACTACAACACTTTTTTAGGCGACTCAGCAGGTTACAACAACTCTTCGGGATCGAACAACACGTTTGTAGGAGAGCAAGCTGGTTACAGCATGTTAACCCAGTTTGACTTAACGTTTATAGGCCAGGATGCTGGTCGTAACAGTACCACTGGTACTGATAACGTGATTATCGGTAAACAAGCCGGGTTGGTGAATACAGGAACCGATGTGGTAATTATTGGAGTACACGCAGGTATTGCCAACCAAAGTGGAGCCGATGTAGTCTTCATTGGCGAGGAATGTGGTTACAGCAACACCAGTGGTGATGACTTAACGTTTGTAGGAGAAGATGCAGGTTACAACAATACGACTGCCTCAGACAACACATTTATAGGCTCTACGGCAGGGAGAACCAACACAACAGGCTATAGAAATACCTTTGTAGGCAACGAAGCGGGTTATGACAATACTGATGGCCACCACAACACAGCGTTGGGTGATTCAGCAATGACCGACTGTGGAGCAGGTTACTACAATACGATGATCGGAGCTGCCGCAGGTGCAGCTACCGAGCATGGCGATATGAACACCTTTGTAGGAGCTTATTGCGGATGGGATAACAACCGGACCAACACCACTTCCACCTCTAACAGGAATACTTACATGGGGTTTGTGGCGGGTTACTCTAACCGTAACGGTAGCGATAACGTAGGTATTGGCGCTTATGCCGACTTTGATAATACGAACTCCTCGAGATGTACTTACGTAGGAGCTGACACTTATGCAGGAACGAATGATATTACGATTTATGGTTACAACGCTTATGCAAACAGCCAGTATGCAACTGTATTTGGAGAAGAATCAGCGGTAGTTAACAATGCTATTGGCGCCATATCGATGGGTTATAACTTCGACATTACCAACGGTGGAGGCAAGGGCGATTATGCGATTGGCATAGGTTATGGAGGTTCGATCCAGGATGACAGGACGATAGCGATAGGTTACCAGGCGAGTGGTCCAGCGGGCTCTTACAGCAGTGTAGGCATTGGTTACCAAACCTCATTGAACGACAGTAATGGGGTAGCAATAGGTACCACAGCTACGATTGGTTCAGGAGGTAGTAGAGGAGTAGCGATCGGCAATGGCACGAGTGTAACAGGCGATGCCGGTATAGCGATAGGTAATGGCGCTACTGTAAGTGGTGCGAACTCGATAGCGATTGGTGAGGGGGGATCCTTGTCGGCCTCTAACGAAGTATTTATTGGGAACAGCAGCCATACCTCTATAGGTGGCACAGTGAACTGGACGGCTACCTCAGATGGACGTTTCAAGCACAATGTAAAAGAGAATGTACCAGGGTTGACTTTCATCAACCAGTTGCGGCCTGTAACCTACAACTACAAGACTGCCGACATGCACGACTTCAACAGTGTTGAAATACCCGATGGGGTGAAACAATTGATGTTGAACAAGAACAAGATTCAATACACCGGATTCATAGCTCAGGAGGTAGAAGCGACAGCGAACAACTTAGGCTTTAGCTTTAGTGGAGTTAAGGTACCAGACAACCCTGATACGGGGATGTATGGGTTACGGTATGCCGAGTTTGTGGTACCGCTGGTGAAGGCGGTACAGGAATTGGATCAGAAGGTGAAAGACCAACAAGAGACCATCAGTGAGCAACAGGAGCTGATTAAGAACTACGAAGAAGCGTTGTTGGAGATCAACAAGAAATTAGAAACGATAGAAGTGAAGGTGGATGCGAACACCTCCCGGGTGACAGAAGCGAAGCAATAAGACAACCGACGTTTAACCTTAAAACAAAAGACTATGCGTTGGTTAACAAATCAATACATAAATGCTGGCGTAACGCTGTTGCTGGGCCTGATGAGTACGCTAGGGTACTCCCAGGTTACGGCCAATGGCAGTGAAACGTTGGTGAACACCACAACAGCGGACAATCAGCAGCGTCCTGAGATGGCGATGGACACCTCGGGCAACTACGTGGTGGTTTGGGAGAGTCACCTAGAAGATGGTGATGATTATGGGATATATGCCCAGTTGTACAACAGTGATGGGACGACCAATGGTGGTCAAATCACAATCAGCCAAACCACAGCAGGCGCTCAGCGCTCACCAGATGTAGACATGGATGACAATGGCGACTTCACGGTAGTTTGGATGAGCTATGGAGAAGACAATGATGGTTGGGGCGTTTATGCCCGACGATACAACAGTGATGGTACAGCGAAGGCGAATGATTGGCGAGTGAACTCAACTCAAACGGGCAACCAGATGCACCCAAGGGTGGCGGTAGATGATGATGGTGACATTTGGTTTGTATGGAGTGATGATGATGGCGATGGTTTTGGGGTGAGAGGACGACATTACACCAGTGCAGGAGCTGCAACGTCATCACCTTATTGGATCAATACTACAACAGCGGGCCACCAGGCACATCCTGATATTGCTTGTGATGCGAATGGCAACTTTACTGTAGTATGGCAATCACACGGTCAGGATGGAGATGGGAAGGGCATTTTTGCTCAACAGTTTGACAATACCCGCACGATGGTAGGCAGTGAATTCCAGGTGAATGCTACTACTGCAGAGAACCAGGAAGAGCCCAGCATAGCTATGGATGATGCAGGGAACTTTATGGTTACCTGGTCCAGTTATGCCCAGGATGGCGACCATTATGGTGTATACGGACAGATTTACGACAATACGGCCAGTGTAACAGTACCTGAATTTCAGGTGAGTACCACTACGGCTGCTTCGCAACACCACCCTTCCGTTGCTGTGATTTCCGGAAGCAATTATACTGTAGCCTGGACCAGTTGGGCGCAGGATGGTGATAAAGGAGGGGTATACACCCGGAGCTTTTTAGCAGATGGAACCGAATACCAGCCTGAGGAGTTGGTGAACACTCGAACGAATGATTACCAACAATTCCCAACGGTAGGAGGTAGAGAACAGGCCACCAACATGGCCATTGCATGGCAGGATGGATTAAGAAACTCTGCAAGCACCAACGATGGGAGCAACTATGGAGTGTATGTACAAAACTATGGAGTGCAGGATGCTGTACCTCCAACAGCAGTGTGCCAGGACATTACTGCGTACCTGGATGGTGCAGGCAATGTTTCTATTACAGCAGGTGATGTAGATGGGGGTAGTACCGATAACATTGGCATTACCAGCTACTCATTAGACATCAGCAGTTTTACTTGTGCTAACCTTGGTGCTAATACTGTTACTTTAACGGTAGAAGATGCGGCAGCTAACAGCGACAATTGTACGGCTACAGTTACAGTAGTCGATACTATATCACCAACGGCAGTATGCCAGGACATTACCGTTTATTTAGATGGTGCAGGCAATGCAAGTATTACTGCAGCCAGTATTGATGGTGGCAGCACCGACAATTGCGGTGCAGTAAGCCTAAGTGCCGACATTACCGCTTTTACTTGTGCGAACGTAGGAGCGAATACGGTTACCCTAACAGCCGATGATGGCAATGGCAACACCAGCCAATGTACTTCAACAGTAACGGTATTGGATACCATTTCACCAACGGCAGTATGTCAAAATGTTACGGTTTATTTAGATGGTGCAGGCAATGCAAGTATTACCGCAGCCAGTATTGATGGTGGCAGCACCGATAATTGTGGTGCAGTAAGCTTAAGTGCCGACATTACCGCTTTTACTTGTGCCAACATAGGTGCGAACAACGTTACTTTAACCGCAGACGATGGTAATGGCAACACCAGCCAGTGTGTGGCAGTAGTAACAGTACAAGATACCATTTCACCCACGGCCGTATGTCAAAACATCACTGTAAACCTCGATGGTTCAGGAAACGCTACCATTACGGCAGCGATGATTGATGGTGGCAGTACCGATAATTGTGGTGCAGTAAGCCTAAGTGCTTCGCCAACCGCCTTTACCTGTGCCAACCTTGGTGCCAACAATGTTACCTTAACCGTAGACGATGGCAACGGCAACACCAGCCAATGTGTGGCGGTGGTTACCATTGCCGACAATACGGCACCCACAGCCAGTTGCCAGGATATTACCGTGTACCTTGATGGAGCAGGTACTGCTTCTATTGTAGCAGCCGACATTGACAACGGCAGCACCGACAATTGTGGTTCGGTGAGTTTAAGTGCCGACATTACCTCATTTACTTGTGCGAATGCAGGAGCGAATACGGTAACCTTAACGGTGGATGATGGTAATGGGAACAGTACCCAATGTACTTCAACCGTAACGGTATTGGATACCGTATCACCAACCGCAGTATGTCAAAACATTACAGTATACCTCGATGGTGCAGGAAATGCTACCATCACTACAGGAGATATCGACAATGGCAGTACCGATAATTGTGGAACGCCTACTTTGAGTTTAGACATTACCTCATTTACTTGTGCGAACATCGGCACCAACACGGTGACATTAACAGCCACCGATGGTAGTGCCAACACCAGTACATGTACAGCAACCGTAACGGTGGCCGACACCACATCGCCTACAGCCTCGTGCCAAGACATTACAGTATACCTTGATGCTGGTGGGAACGCTAGTATTGTAGCAGCCGACATTGATGGGGGCAGTACCGATAATTGTGGATCGGTGAGTTTAAGTGCCGACATTACTTCATTCACTTGTGTTAACCTTGGAGCCAATACCGTGACCTTAACGGTAACCGATGGCAACAGCAATACAAGTACCTGTACCGCTACCGTTACTCTAAGCGATACCATCTCACCAACAGTGAGTTGTCCTTCAAATGTTTCTACTACCAACGATGCAGGCAGCTGCTCGGCAGTAGTAACAGGCATTAATGTTGCCTCCTCTAGTGATAATTGCGGATCGGTATCCATTACCTATAGCTTATCAGGAGCTACCACCGGAACCGGGAGTGGTGATGCCAGTGGTACGGCTTTTAATGTAGGTACCACTACAGTAACCTATACTGCGGATGATGGCAATGGCAATACCGCCTCTTGTTCTTTCGACGTAACAGTAACCGATACAGAAGATCCAACATTAACCGGATGTCCATCCAACATTTCAATGGCGCCCAACAACACCGGTTGTACAGCCATTGTAACATGGACACTACCTACAGAAGCCGATAACTGTACCGTAACATTAACCTCAACACACAATTCAGGCGATACCTTCCCATTGGGCACCACTACGGTAACCTATACTGCTACTGATGGAGCAGGGAACACAGCCTCCTGCTCGTTTGATGTAACCATTACCGACGACTTAGTAGCAGGTGCTACAGGTACCGATGCATTGTGTAGTGGAGCGTGCGATGGAACAGCCACGGCCAACGCAAGTGGCGGAACCAGCCCTTTCTCTTATGCATGGGACGATCCAGGAACACAAACCACACAAACAGCCATTGGCTTGTGCGCGGGAACATACAATGTTACAGTAACCGATGCCAACGGCTGTAGTACTTCTGCTTCGGTAACCATTGGAGAACCAAGTGCAGTAGCACACACGGCCACCATTACAAATGCAGATTGTAATGGCAACAGCACCGGCATTATCGACATTGCTGCTTCAGGCGGTACTATTCCTTATCAATACTCTATTGATGGCGGTATTACCTTCCAGGCATCGTCAACCTTTACCGGCCTGGGAGCAGGCACTTACAATGTGGTGGTAGAAGATGCGAATGGATGTCAATCAACCAGCACTGAAACCATTACAGAGCCAACGCCAGTTACTTACACCAGCACCGATGTGAACCTCACCTGTAATGGTGGAGGTGACGGCTCTATTGACCTGGTCGCTGCTGGAGGTAACGGAAGCCCTTATCAATATTCGATTGATGGTGGCACTACCTTCCAGGCATCGGGCACCTTTACCGGTCTGGCCGCAGGCACTTATAACATTGTAGTAGAAGATGTGAACGGCTGCCAGGCTACAGGTACCATTACGTTAACCGAGCCCGCAGCCATTTCAATCGATAATATAGCAACGGTAGATCCAAGCTGTGGATCTTCTAACGGTTCTATTACCATTACTGCAAGCAATGGGGTATCGCCTTATCAATACTCTATTGATGGTGGTACTACCTTCCAGGCAAGCAATAGCTTTGCCGGATTAGCGGCAGGCAGCTACAGCATAGTTGTTGAAGATGCCAACGGTTGTCAGCAAACAACCAGTGCTAGCTTAACCAATCCGGGGGCACCGAGCATCGATAATGTAGTATGGGTAGACCCAACTTGTAATGGCGATACCGATGGTTCGATTACCATTACGGTAAGTGGAGGAACAACGCCTTATCAATATTCTATCGACAATGGAGTAACTTTCCAGGCGGGCAATAGCTTTACTGGTTTGCCCGCGGGTGTTTACGACATCCTAATAGAAGATGCGGTAGGATGCCAGTCGACCCTACAAGACACCTTGTTCGATCCACCAGTAGTAAGTTATACAGAAACGTTAACCCACCCCACTTGTAATGGCGCAACCGATGGTTCGATTGATCTGGTGGCAGCTGGAGGAGATGGAGGCCCTTATAACTACTCCATTGATAATGGAGTAACCTTCCAGGCTTCAGGCACTTTTACCGGTCTGGGAGCAGGTACTTACAACATTGTAGTAGAAGATGCTTCAGGTTGTCAAGCCACCGGCACTGCTACGTTAACGGAGCCACCGGCAGTATTGATTGATAGCGTTACTACGGTAGACCCTACCTGTGGTGCTTCCAACGGATCGTTGACGATCTTTGCCAGCATGGGCGTATTGCCTTATCAATACTCCATTGATGGCGGTGCTACCTTCCAGGGGGGGAACTCATTTGTAGGCCTTCCCGCAGGTACGTATAACCTGGTGGTAGAAGATGCGAACGGATGTTCGGTTACCACCACCACAGTATTGAGCAATCCTGGTGCGCCCATCATTGATAGCATCATTGCCATGAACCCACTTTGTGCAGGAAGTGGTAATGGTAGCATCGATATTTTTGTAAGTGGAGGTACACCTCCCTTCCAATTCTCAATCAATAATGGAGTCACCTTCCAACTCGGAGGATTCTTTGGCATGCTGGGCCCTGGTCCCTACGACATTGTTGTAGAAGATGCGAACGGATGCCAATCAACGGCACAGGTAAACTTGATGGACCCACCACCACTTGGATTGAGTGCTACTACTACCGACGAGTTAATGGGAGGTGATGGTACGATCGATCTTACAGTAACGGGCGGAACACCACCATTTATCTTTGATTGGGATAATGATGGAGTAGGTGATAACAACGACCCTGAAGACCTCAGTGGCCTGGTAACCGGCAACTACCATGTAATTGTGCAAGATGCCAATGGATGTATCGACTCTATCCTGGTATTTGTAGGAACACAAGTAGGGATGGAAGAGCCATTATCGGCCATGGAAATCAATGTGTTCCCGAACCCGAATGGAGGCCAGTTTACGGTGAGCTTAACAGGCGGGTTATTGGGAGAGACTTACCAAATGCAAGTCATCAACTCCATCGGACAAATCGTAACCGATTTTGGCATGCAGAGTGGACAGCAACATCGTGTTACCTTAGGAGAGGTAGAGCGAGGAGTATATTACCTCCGCTTAATTAACGATGATGGCTTTATGGTACGGAAACTGATCATTCAACGCTAACAGCGTTAATAAATAATACAACCCCCACCGTTACACTGTTCCGATAACTATCGGAAGGCGAAGTGTAGGTGGGGGTTTCTTTTATCCCATCGTTTTGTGCTTAGCTTTCAAACATTTGCAAAACAATAACTTCATACAACACCAACTATAAATTGGGATAAATAATTGTTTATAGTAGGGTTAAGCAGATGAACAAATGAGGAAAGCAATACAAGTATTGCAAGAGGAATAGGTGAGGTAATCGGAAAACGAATGAGTGCACTTTTGGCTTTTTTACTACTTTCCGGCCAATTATTAACCTATTAATCTATAATTATGAACAAGCAAATTACTTTTTGTACGTTGCTGCTGTTACTCTCTATTGGTGCTCTTTGCAAGCGTGCCACAGCACAGCCTTGCAAAGAAGTAATTGGCTATTACCCCAGTTGGCAATGGTACGATCGAGCCAAGTTGGTAAGCCCAACCAGCATTGATTATTCGAAGTACTCCATCATCAACTACGCCTTTTTGTATCCATTATCGGATGGTACCATTACCATTACCGATCCGTGGGCAGACAAAAACCTATTGTTGGGCGACATCAATTGGCAAGTGGCTCCTGCAGGCTACGATACTGGGTACGACCTGGGCGATCCTGCTTATCACCTGCCCAACACGTCCATTGTTTATCATGCCCATCAAAACAATGTGAAAATCATGATTTCCCTGGGGGGATGGACGTTATCGAACGACTTCCCTGGTATTGCTGCTGATGCTGGAAAGCGAACTAACTTTGCGCATTGGTGTAATGAGTTGGTGCGTATTTACGACATTGATGGTATCGACATCGATTGGGAATATCCGGGTTACGCACCTCACAACGGCACCGCAAGCGACATGGTAAACTACACCTTGCTCTTGCAGGAAGTGCGCGATTCGTTGAACGCCATTGAGCCAGTAGTCGGGAAACCACTTATGCTTACTGCAGCTTTTGGTGCTGCTCCCGATCGTATGGATGATATCGAATGGAACAACATGGTGCAACTGTTGGACTACATCAATTTGATGTCGTACGACTTTTTTGGTGCATTTAGCCCGGAAACCAACCACAATGCTCCTCTTTTTGCTCCAGCACAAGGAGATACCACCTTTAACCTTAACAGTGCGGTAAGCAGGTTAATCAATACCTATAATGTTCCGGCTGATATGATTAATGCAGGGATTGCATTTTATGGTAGAAGTGCAAAAACTACGGGTGTTGCTGGATTGCATGTAGCTACCACTGGTGCTGCCGATGTAGTAACCTTTGCTGCTGATGATGGGTCGCCACAGTACTACAACATCTTGCAAAACATGCCACTCTTCAACTACAATTGGGACAACAATGCAGAAGTACCTTACCTAACCGGGCAGGGTCAACTGCAAACATTTGTGTCTTACGATGATGAGCAATCCATTGCTTTAAAAGCAGAGTATGTGGTCAACCATAATCTTGCAGGGGTAATCATCTGGGAAATTACAGGTGACTACCTTGAAACTGCGCCCGGCTCTGGAGTTATTGCAGGAACCCCACTTGCCGACACGTTAAACGCAGTATTGTGCCAAATTAGCACAGGAATACCTGAAGAGGAACAGCCGTTATTGCAGCTATATCCCAACCCGGCCAACAATGAGATTCAAATCAATTTGCCTCAACAATGGTTGGGAGCAGAGGTGCACTTATACAATGCTCTGGGAGAGCAGGTAGCTGTTAGCCGTTATCGCCAACAACCTATGGATGTACAAATGTTGCCTCCAGGTATTTACCTTCTGGAAGTACGCATGCAGGATAAAAGCATACAAGGCAGGTTTTTAAAAACGAACTAGCGGGAAAGCAACATTTTTTGAGGAAGGCTGCCAATTGGCAGCCTTTTCTTTTATTCTTCCACCCTTTTTCCACTCTTTCCCCACCCTTTCTAAACCCTGTTGAATAGCTATTAGCAGCTACTTTTGTGAGGTACAACAATTTACACGTTAACACAAACAAGGATGAAATCAACCGTTTATTTATTGGCACTGTTTTTCATAGGGTCCTACAGTGCAGCGCAAGACATTGCGCAAAAAGCATTAAAAGTGCTCGAACAGCATGAAGAAACCGGTTATTCAGGAGCTGTTGTATTGGCACATCACGATAGCGTATACCTGTCTGGAGGATATGGTTTTACAGCACCATCTGGAATGGTGGCCAATACCGATACTACTTTATTCAACATCGCTTCCATTTCCAAATCATTAACAGCCATTGCCGTGTTGCAATTGTATGAAGCGGAAAAACTGAACTTACATCACCCTATTGCTACTTACCTCAATGGAGTACCTAAGAAAAAGCAAGGCATCACAATTCACCATTTGCTGACACATACCTCCGGGCTGCGACACAGGTATGTAAACGATGGAGTAAAGGAGCGTAATGTGGCCGTACAAAACATTATGAAACAACCTTTAAAGGCTGAGCCTGGAGAAGTCTTTGGATACTCTAACCTCAACTATCAACTGTTGGCTGCCCTTGTAGAACGTGTTTCTGGAGAGAAGTTTGAAACATTTGTTCGTACAAACATTTTAAAACCTTCTGGTATGGTAAACACCTTGTTTTGGGATGAAGTGGCTCACCACGATGAGCAGGCTGTGGCTCAAAAATTAGAGCGTTTCAAACAAAACAAGCAGGCTCGGAATTGGGGGCGGTTGGGAAGTGGAGGCGTGTTTTCTTCAGCAAAGGAGCTGTTTCTTTTTTTTGAAGCAGTACATCATGGAAAATTGTTAAACAATGCTACTACACGCTTGATGTTAACCAATCATATGAATATTCGAGAAGGGTTGGAGATGGGGTATGGTTGGTTCATTGGTACGCAAAACAATGGTGCCATTGAAATTTGGACCCGAGGCAATGAGTCGTTTGGGCACAATGCCGTATTGCGGTGGTTTCCGGAAGAAGAGTTGGTAATTGTGGTAACTAGTAATACAGGGGAAAAAGGAAGCCCAACCGAAACAGACAATCGCATTGTAAGTGACCATTTGGTACGCGAATTAATGACCGCCCATGAAACCATTCGATAATTATTAATTTTATTCTCAAAGTATGAAGTCTATAAAAATCATATTGCTGTTGTTATTGACGTGGGGCAATGCACAGGCGCAGGAGTCTCGTATGCCTGCCGATACCACTTTTCGGCTTAATAACAGCACCTTTACGGAAGTGTTTTATTTCAAAGTGGAACCGTCGCATCAATTGGTAACCCATCAGATTAAAGGGCAAATTGATCGGGGTTATCTTTCCATTAAAATTACAGATGCCAAAGGGCATAAAACAGGAGGCTTTACGTTGAAAAGTCAGCAAGGTGCACGTGGTACTGCCGAAGATGTATATAGCGACCCGGCAAAAGGGCGGTGGAAGGTGAAGGTAGTGGCAAAAGAAGCAACAGGCAAATTGCGGATCGGAATTAAATTGGACGAGGAGCTATGATCAAGCAATTGATGGTTGTGTTGTTGATAATGGGTGCTCACCTGGCACATGCTGCCTCAATTTCGGGTACCATAATGCTTGATAGCACCTGGCATCGCGAAATTTATTTGTCGCTCATTAACGATTTTGATGAAATGAATATGGCGAGCGACGACCTTATCATTGGCAGTGCTGTAGTGGATAGTAATGGGCAATTTGCTTTTAATGATTTGATATTGGCCGATGAAGACCGTATATATCGATTGCATGTATGCAAGCAAGGCGATCCGGTGTCGACGATTGTTATTGGGGGGAGAGAACATAACCACATTCATTTTATCCTTCAACGCAATGCATCGTTGGTACTGGTTTCTGATAAGGGAAATGCACTATTTCATGCTGTGGAATTGCAGGGTTATCCGCCCAATGTCTCTTTACAACACTTGTGGGAGCTTCAAGCAGCGTGGAAAAGCAGCAAAGCACGGGGGCAACGAGAGCGGGAATTGATCGATGCTACCTATTGGCAACAGTTGATGGCGATGGCCGATACATGCAGCAATCAGTTGGTGGCCTTATTTGCCATACAAGAACTCGAATGGCAGGGGGTGCTAGAGCAAGAACAAGCATGGCTCGCGAGTTGGTTAAGCCAACAAGCCACTACTTCCATATACCTGGAGGCGTTACAACGGCAATTTCAAGTATTGCAATGGTCGCCCGAAGCAGAAGGATCAATGTGGTGGTGGGGAGCAGGGTTGGTTTTGGTGATAGGAATAGGTGTGTTGTTGGTATTGCGAAGCCGGAAGCCATCGTTCGTTGATCTGGGATCATTAACGTTGAAGGAGCGGGAGGTTTTTGAACTGCTACGCACAGGATTGTCGAACAAGGAGATTGCCGCAACGCTACATGTAGAACAAAGCACCATTAAATCGCACATCAACAATATCTACACTAAGCTGGAAGTAAAATCGCGCACGGAAATAATGGATTTAAAACTGCCTACTAAAGTGTAATTCATGGTGCTGCGATTTGCTTTCTGGCAACAACATCTGAAGTTCGCTGCTCAGCTTTTTTTCGCAAAAACGCTTGTGGGCTGGATAACGATGTAAAAAAATAACGCACCAAGGGCGTACATCAATGCATCCAACGGATCGGAAGTAAAACGGGTAGAAAATTGGGGCAGTAGCCACTCAAATACTACACTAAAATAAACCACTGCAAACAAAACCATGGCAATGCTAAAGTGAAACGTTGCTCGTCGTTGAATCTTACAGATTAAAAAGTGAGCTCCTGCCAATACGAGGGGCATGCATAAAAAATCGGCCAGGTAATTGCTCATCCATAGGGGCACCTCTAACCCGCTGAACTTAAGCCATAGGTGCAGGGCGTATAATAAAGCGAATATGATAATGATGGGGTGCTTGTACATGACTAATTATCCGGGTCCTGCGGCAATAAAAAACATGATGCCTGAAAGAATGGCGGCAAACAACGCCCATACAGAATAGAAGAGGTAATAAATGGCCTTGATAGGGAAGAAGCGTGAATGCTTCATGCTATCGAGAAATACAGTGGTTTTATCTGGTGGGCGGCTGGCCTGTTCTTCTTCAAATGCTTTGACTTCTTGTTGCCGGCGTAACTCATAATCGAGCACATATCCACAATTGGTACAATGGGTGTTGGTTTCGTTCCAGGTTTGGCAGTCGGGACACTTGCGTTTCATGCCATTTTTTTTGCAAAAATACGATATTGACAAATATAATGGTGCATTTGACCTGTAAAACTATTTGTATAAAAACAAACAAAGCTATGGTCGCAACGAAGAACAAACACACGGCCTGTTTTTCGTGTGAATTGAGTACCTTGTATGTTGAAGAAACCACTTTTGAACCAGGAATCAAATCATAGAAGTTACCCCTTGTGAGTGAAAAAACAGCATTGATAACAGGTGCTACCTCTGGTTTTGGTCAACTCATTGCCCAGGACCTGGTACGTAAAGCATACAAACTAATCATTTTTGCACGGTCGCAAGTAAAAGCAGATCGGTTGTTGAGGATGCTAAACTCTACTGATGAAGTGCCCCAAGTGGAAGTTGTTTTATGCGACCTTAGCTCATTTCAATCCGTCATTGACGCTTGTCAGTACTTGGAGGATCGTTGCGGATCGCTTGATTTGATCATCCACAATGCAGGGGTTATGAATTTCGAATTGAAGGAAAGTGCTGATGGTATTGAGGAAACGCTACAAGTGAATTTATTGGCTCCGATGTTAATCACATGGCGTTTGTTGAAATTGCTTCAAAATGGCTCCGAACCCAAACTTATCTTTACCGCTTCAGGGCTGCATCAGGGCACTATCCGGTTCGATGACCTTGAATTTAGGCAGGCATTTTCTGGGTTTAAAGCTTACCGCCAGTCCAAGCTCGGTATTATCTTAATGACGCGTTTGTTGGCGCAGCAAGAGGAATTAAAAGGCATTACAACAATCTCTATTCACCCTGGCATTGTACGAACAGAGTTGGGGCGAAATGCCGGATGGTTTTCCCGCATGGTTTTTTTCCTCATGGGAGGTGCCCTAAAAAAAGGAGCCAGCACTCACCTTTATGCCATTGGACAACCGCCTGAAGCATTGGTTGATGGAGCATATTACGCTAACAGTAAAGTGACCAAAACCACAGCACAGGGGTACGATATGGAGATGGCAGCACAACTTTACAAGGTAGTACTAGAATACCTTGCCCCTTATTTGGAAGACAAAGCTAATAACATAAACTCCCTTGGCCTGGTTTGATGGGGCGGGGTGTTTACTGTTTGAGTTAATTTTGATGTTCACCTGAAATGGTTCAATGAGCATAGTGCCATTGAAGAGGGAAAGGCAGTGTGAGTATTCGTTACTCTCTTGATGTACCTCGTACCTGGGGTGGGAATTCCCGAGACAAGCTCGGGATAAACTTCTCTTCCCACATTTTTGTTGCATTTTATTCCACAAAAAAAAGCCCCAACTTACGTTGAGGCTTCCATGTACTTCGTACCTGGGGTGGGAATCGAACCCACACGGTATTGCTACCACTGGATTTTGAATCCAGCGCGTCTACCAATTCCGCCACCCAGGCAAAATTCGTACTACGTTGCCTTGTGGTGGAGTTTATCCCGACGCATGTCGGAGCCACCCAGGCAAAAATTCGTAGTTATTTAATCTTCATAAAATAACGAACGGGCTGCGAATTTAATCAATGTTTTTAATACTCGAATAAAAATCACAAAATATCTTTCATAAATTCGGGTAAATTTGCCTGAATTTGGTGCGATTGAGAATAATTTTGCCTACATTTGCAGCCCTTTTTTAGCACAAAGAAATAAAGACAAATGTCAACACCTATCAAAATATTTGCCTGTCAGGCCTCTCAAGACCTGGGCACTAAAATAGCAGCAAGCTATGGTGTAGCCCTTGGAAATGCAGCCTATCAACGATTTAGTGATGGTGAGTTTCAAGTTTCTTTTGAAGAAACTGTAAGGGGAAACGATGTTTTTATCGTGCAATCTACTTTCCCTCCAACCGATAACTTAATGGAGTTGTTGCTGATGGCAGATGCTGCTAAACGCGCCTCGGCCAGGAAAGTAATTGCTGTAGTGCCTTACTTTGGGTTTGCACGACAAGATCGAAAGGATAAACCAAGGGTAGCCATTGGTGCCAAGCTTATTGCCAAGATGATGGCATCAGCAGGCATCGATCGACTGATGACCATGGACTTACATGCGGATCAAATTCAAGGCTTCTTCGACTTTCCGGTAGATCATTTATATGCTTCAACGGTATTCCTTCCTTATGTGGAAGGGTTGAGTTTACCTAATTTAACGATGGCTGCCCCAGATACTGGAGGAACCAAGCGAGCCAACGCCTATGCCAAACATTTGAATGTTGATTTAGCTATTTGCTACAAGCAACGAAAAGTGGCCAATGAAGTGGCGAGCATGACAGTGATTGGCGAAGTAGAAGGGAAAGATGTATTGTTGGTAGACGACATTTGCGATACTGCAGGCACACTTACTAAAGCAGCAGCATTGTTTAAAGAGCAAGGAGCAAAAAGTGTACGTGCTATGTGTACACATGCTGTACTCTCTGGCCCTGCATACGATCGTATTGCCGCTTCTAACCTGGAGGAAATGATTGTTACCGATACCATTCCTTTAAAGGATGGTGAAGATCATTCAAAAATAAAAGTACTAACAGTAGCCGACCTGTTCGGTTCCGTTATCCAAAAAGTGATGAGCCATGAGTCCATTAGCTCACACTTCGTAATTCAGTAAATTAAATAATCATTAATAAAAACAGTAAAAATGAAATCAGTATCATTGAGCGGTTCTATTAGAAAGAACGTAGGGAAAAAAGATGCTAGTCATTTGAGAACAGAAGGAAGAATTCCTGCAGTACTTTACGGTGGCGCAGAGCAACTACACTTCCACCTCTCAGAAATCGAAATGGGTAAATTGGTGTTTTCACCAAACGTTTACCAATACGATTTGGAAATTGACGGCAAGCCTGTAAAGTGTGTCATTCAAGACATCCAATTCCACCCGGTAACGGATCGAATTGTACACATCGATTTCCTTGAGTTAGTAGACGATAAAATTGTTAGAATTAAATTGCCTGTTCGTTTAATAGGAAACTCTATTGGAGTACGTAACGGTGGTAAGCTTCGCCAAAACTTTAGAAAACTAAAAGTGGCTGGTTTGCCAAATGCATTGCCAGAATCTATCGAGGTAAACATCGAAGACCTTCGTATCGGTCAATCCATTAGGGTGAGCGATTTAAATGTTGAAGGCGTTTCATTTCTAGACTCACAAACACAAGTAGTAGTTGGTGTTAAAACTGCTAGAGGTGCTGTAGATGAGGATGAGGAAGAAGGTGAAGAAGGAGAAGAGGGAGAAGCTTCAGCAGAAGGAGGAGATGCCCCAGCAGAAGGAGGAGAAGGATAGCCCGATTTCCTAATGAAATACTTAATAGTAGGATTAGGAAACATTGGCTCGGAGTATGAGAATACTCGACATAACATTGGATTTAAGGTATTGGACGTCTTAGCTAAGGCGTCCAATACTTCTTTTAAGGCCGACCGTTTGGCTCAGGTAGCAACGGTAAAATTCAAAGGGCGAACACTCGTATTGGTTAAACCCTCTACTTACATGAACCTCAGCGGCAAGGCCGTACGCTACTGGATGCAGGAGGAAAAAATTCCTGCCGACCGGATGCTAATCATCACAGACGATATTGCCCTTCCATTTGGCACATTACGCATGAAAGGCAAAGGAAGCGATGGGGGGCATAACGGATTGAAAAACATCAATGAGTTATTGGGGAACAACAACTATCCCCGCCTTCGATTTGGTGTGGGAAATGAGTTTCCCAAAGGTAGGCAGGTTGATTATGTATTGGGAGAATGGAGTGTTGATGAGAATGACCATTTACCTGAGCGCATTGATCAGGCCATACAAATGATACAAGGATTTACAACAATAGGCATTGCACGTACCATGTCGCAATTCAACAATAAGTAACAAATTCGTAACTTTAACAAAACGAACTTCTTGTGCCTCCGTTTTATTTTTGGCACCGATCAAATAAACTACTCAACATGAAAAAAATCTACGCTTTACTCACGTTCTCCATTATAGGGGTTACTGTCTTTGCTCAACCGTGTTCCGATCTATTTTTTTCGGAATATATTGAAGGGTCAAGTTCCAATAAAGCATTGGAAATTTATAATCCTACCGGTAATACGATCGATCTTACTGATTATGTGATTTATAGGGCCAACAACGGTTCCCTCACGCCAACCGATAGCCTTTTCCCACAAGGCACCGTAGCTGCCGGTGATGTTTTTATAGTGGGTAACCCTGGTGGTAACCCTAACATTTTGGCAGCATCCGATACTACACATAGCCTTTCTTTCTTCAATGGTGATGATGCGGTGATATTGATCAATACCGCTACTGGAGATACATTAGATGTGGTAGGGCAAGTAGGCGTTGACCCTGGCTCAGGGTGGCCAGTAGGTGCTGGTGCTACTAATAACTTTACCCTTGTACGCATGATTGGCATTCAAGAAGGCACTGCCGATTGGAATGTTGGAGCGACCGAATGGGATGTGTTTCCTATTGACATGACAGATTCGTTGGGCATGCATACCATGACCCCTTGTGGTCCTCCTCCAACCACTTGTACAGAATTGTTTTTCTCAGAATACATTGAGGGCTCTAGCAGCAATAAGGCGTTGGAAATTTACAACCCTACAGCGGCTACCATCGACCTTACCGACTATGTGATTTACAGGGCCAATAACGGCTCACTCACACCAACCGACAGTCTTTTTCCACAAGGCACAGTAGCGGCTGGTGATGTTTTTGTAATTGGTAACCCTGGTGCCAATGCCACTATTTTGGCTGAATCCGATACTACCCATAGTTTAACCTTCTACAATGGCGACGATGCCGTTTGGTTGTACAACACAGCAACCGCTGATACATTAGATATCATTGGAATAGTAGGAGTAGATCCTGGCTCTGGTTGGGTAGTAGGAACTGGAGCTACCAACAATACTACCCTGGTAAGGATGATTACTGTGCAAGAAGGCACTACCGATTGGGCCTTATCAGTAACACAGTGGGATGTTCACCCCATTGACGAAGTAAACTTTTTAGGCAGCCATACCATGAATCCATGTGGTACACCTGTAACACCCATCGTACAGTTTTCTACGGGCTCGCAGTCGGTTAATGAAAATGTAGGGAGCGTTACCGTAGAAGTTGCGATTCTTAACCCTGATGCAGTCAACCCAACTTCGGTGGATGTGGTATTGGGGGTATCGACAGCAACGAATGGTGCCGACTTTAACTACACTTCGCCTACCACGGTAACCTTTCCGGCAGGGTCTTCGGCCAACGAAACGATAGCCATTACCATTACCGATGATGTGATGCAAGAATCTACTGAAGACATTGTGTTGGAACTACAGAACCCAACGAACAGTGCTACGTTGGGCAACGATTCTATTCAAACCATTTCCATTACCGATAACGACGCACCTGCTAACCCTTGTGCCGACTTATTTTTCTCTGAATACATTGAAGGATCATCGAACAACAAGGTGCTGGAAATTTATAACCCTACCCCTGGTATTGTAGACTTAAGTGAATACAGCATTCGACGTTATAACAATGGTGCTACCTCACCAAGCGGTACTTTGAACATGACTGGCTTGCTAGTGCCTGGTGATGTATACGTAATTGCGAACCCAAGTGCAGACTCTGTACTGTTGGCCATTGCCGACTTAACGCATTCAATTACCTTTTACAATGGCGATGATGCATTGGAGTTGGTACACGACACCACCGTGATTGATGCAATTGGTGTAGTAGGGGTTGATCCAGGAACCAACTGGCCGGTAGGCGCAGGTGCTACTTCGGAAAACACCCTGGTGCGTAATATTACCATTCAGGAAGGAAACACCATTTGGACCGGAAGTGCGGACCAGGAATACGATGTATATCCTCAAAACGATTTTAACTTCATTGGCTTTCACGACATGAATGCTTGCGGACCGATTCCATTGACCGCTTTTTATACGCCTATTGACGATACGGTGTGTGTGGGAGATAGTGTTCACTTTACCAACCTATCCTATGGCGGTCAGGCACCCTATACCTACGGTTGGGATTTTGGCGATGGGAACAACTCTACTGATATGAACCCGTCGCATGCCTATGCATCTGCAGGAAGCTTTAACGTTACACTTACAGTAACCGATAATAATTCAGCGACCAATGACACCACGTTTACGGTGGTGGTAAATGCTGCGCCTACGGTGGCTTATGCAGCCCCTAGCAGTGGGTGTGCTCCCTTAATGGTTACCTATAATGGAACAACCGATTTTGGCACCACCTTCAGCTGGGATTACGATTGCGATAATGTAATAGATACCAGCGGAACGGGATTAACTACGGTATCACAAACCTATAACACACCAGGTTCTTACATCACTTGTTTGACAGTAACCAGCCCTGATGGCTGTGCTTCAACCTACATCGATAGCGTAGAAGTATTTGATGTGCCAACAGCTGGATTTACATCGTCTACTAGCCAGCTTCAGGCCATCTTTACCAATACCAGTATTGGTGGTACCATCTATGTGTGGGACTTTGGTGATGGTAATACCTCAACAGCGCAAGATCCTACACATACTTATACTGCTGATGGTACCTACACCGTTTGTTTAACGGTAACCAATGCAGGCGGTTGTTCAGACACTATTTGCGATTCAGTTACTGTAATTGGAACTGGAATTATAGTTGCGCCTGAGCACTTGAATGTTGCATTGTATCCGAATCCTACTAGTGGATTAATGACACTACAAAACGACAACATTACAGGAACCGCTGATTTACAAGTTTATAATGTAATGGGTCAGCAGGTGGTACAACAACAAGTGCAATTGAAAGCACAACAAAACATCACATTAGACTTTACAACACTGCCTGTTGGAAACTACACCATTACCCTTACGGGAGACTTTGGTCGGGTAGCTCAACAAATAAACGTATTGCGTTAATAGAAACGGCGACAAAATAAAAAGCCCCGCAATTTGCGGGGCTTTTTTTATCGTATAGCTCGGTTAAGCCATTTCTTTCTGGGCATTAAATACCTGGCGTAAACTCACTTTTTCTTCAATAATTGCATGCAGTTGATCAATAGGCACCCGCTCTTGCTTCATTGAATCGCGTTCGCGAATGGTTACGGTATTGTCCGACAATGTATCGTGATCAACGGTAATACAATATGGGGTGCCGATGGCATCCTGCCGACGATACCTTCTACCAATAGCATCCTTTTCATCGTACTGACAATTAAAGTCGAGCTTCAAATCATTAATAATTTTTCTCGCTACTTCTGGCAATCCATCTTTTTTCACCAATGGCAGTACTGCAGCTTTTACTGGTGCTAAGAATGGAGGAATGTGCAAGACAACTCGTTGAGAACCATCTTCCAACACCTCATCTTCATAAGAGGCCGACAATACAGCAAGGAACATGCGGTCAAGGCCAATAGAAGTTTCTACTACATACGGTACATAGTTCTTGTTTTCTTCCGGGTCGAAAAACTGTAATTTCTTGCCAGAGTGCTTTTCGTGGTTGCTTAAGTCGAAATCTGTTCGAGAGTGAATCCCTTCTAGCTCTTTAAAGCCCATGGGGAAGTCGAATTCAATATCAGCGGCAGCATCAGCATAATGTGCCAACTTTAAATGATCGTGAAAACGGTACTTACTTTCAGGGAACTCAAGTGCTTTATGCCACTGGATGCGCTGCTCCTTCCAAAACTCATACCACCGTTGTTGTTCACCTGGTTTTACAAAGTATTGCATTTCCATCTGCTCGAATTCGCGCATCCGGAAAATAAACTGTCGGGCAACAATTTCGTTCCTAAAGGCTTTCCCAATTTGGGCAATGCCAAAAGGAATTTTCATTCTTCCGGTTTTTTGCACGTTCAAGAAGTTTACGAAAATGCCTTGTGCAGTTTCTGGCCGCAAGTATATTTTACTTGCATCGCCAGCAACAGAACCCAGCTCAGTGCCAAACATCAAGTTAAACTGACGTACTTCCGTCCAGTTTTTAGAACCACTTACCGGACAAACAATACCCAGATCTTCAATCAACTGCTTAAAACCGGCGAGATCATCATTTTCTTGTACGGCTTTTAAACGCGTTTCAATTTCGCTGATTTGCTGTTGTCTTCTTACCACATTAGGGTTCGTTGCCCTGAATTGTTCTTCGTCAAAATCATCTCCAAAGCGCTTGATGCCTTTATTGACATCTTTCTGGATCTTGGCTTCAATTTTAGCAATGTGCTCTTCTACCAATACATCGGCACGGTACCTTTTCTTCGAATCCTTATTGTCAATCATAGGATCGTTAAAGGCGTCGACATGCCCTGATGCTTTCCAGGTGGTTGGGTGCATAAAAATAGCGGCATCAATACCTACAATGTTTTCATGCATGCGCACCATAGCGGTCCACCAATAATTTTTAATGTTGTTTTTTAGCTCCGAACCATACTGACCGTAATCGTACGTGGCGCTTAACCCATCATAAATTTCGCTGGAGGGAAATACAAAGCCATACTCCTTGGCATGACCAATAATGGTTTTCAGTTTATCCTCGTTTGTTGCCATGCCGCAAAAGTAAATACTTTCAGGCGAAACCCTAAATCGGGAAGAAAGAATTATTTTTGTGCCATGGTTGAAATAGATGACAAGTTAATTTCAGATGATGTATTTGCCCGAAAGTTTGTATGCGACCTGGCAGCATGCAAAGGTGCTTGCTGTGTAGAGGGAGATGCTGGAGCACCGTTGGAAGACGATGAGCTGGAAGTATTGGAAACCATTTACGATGAGGTAAAGCCGTACATGCGCTCAGAGGGCATTGAAGCCATCAATGAAAATGGCTTTTTTGTAGTAGATACTGATGGAGATTTTGTAACCCCTTTAGTGAATGATCGGGAATGTGCTTACGTTACTTTTGAAGAAGGCATTGCAAAATGCGCCATAGAACAAGCATTTAACGATGGGAAAATTAATTTCAAAAAACCCATCTCCTGTCATCTCTTTCCCATACGAATTACACCACTTACTGCCTACGATGCGTTGAACTACGACGACATCGAAATTTGTAAACCTGCCTGTAACTGCGGGGAGCAACTGCAAGTGCCTACGTACAAGTTTTTGAAAGAACCAATCGTTCGTAAGTACGGTCAGGATTTTTACTCGAAAATGGAAGCGGCTGCTAAGCTGCTGAAAATCAGGAATTAATATTGTTTCTTTCCCTACTTTTTCTTACATTTGTTTTGAACCATTACCTATCAACCTAACCTAAGGTTGCCTACCACGAGGTAAAAACGTATTAACTTAAAAACTGGAGGAATGAGCTGCTATTGTTCTCTACAGGCTTTATGCAAAGCCACTATTGTTGCGGTGCTGTTATTGTCACCGTCTGTTCTTTTGGCCCAAAATGTTAGCATTAACAACAATGGGGCTGCACCAAACACCAATGCTATTTTAGATGTGGATGTTACCACCAATAACAAGGGGGTATTGATTCCGCGTTTATCCACTGCTCAGCGCACCGGAATCGGTGGGTTAGGGGCGACGGAGGATGGCTTATTGGTTTACGATGAAACAACCAATTCTTTTTGGTATTGGGATGGCACCCAGTGGGTGGAAATTCTCAACAGCCTCTCTCCAGATGGAGATTGGACAGTAAATGGAAACGATCAGTATTCTGCTGTGTCGGGCAATGTAGGCATAGGTACTGCAGCACCAGCATATAAACTCCATGTAGACGGTACTGCTGCAGGAACTTCACTGGCACTTGTTGATCAGGCAGGAACCACTGCGGGATCACATGCCGTAAAAGGAGATGGGGCTTTTGGCCCTACTACCGGTTACCTGGGAGTACAGGGCAATACCAACTTCGATGGTACCGGGATTGGCATCAATGGATTAGAAATAGGTGTAGTAGGAATTTCAACAGGGGGAAGTGCTACTGATAATTATGGATTGTTTGGTTACTCAAACGGTGCAGGAGCATATGGGCAATCGACCAGTGCTACCGACTTTGGCGTAGAAGGATTTAACAGCAATGCTTCTGGAACAGGCATTATAGCCACAGGAAATAATATAGGAGGCAATTACTTAACTGCCGGCTCAGGGGTAGCAGCAAGTGGCACTGTTGTTGGTGCTTACGGCACTGCTACCGCAGCTGGCGGAACGGGGGTGTATGGATCGGTAAGTACTGCTACTGGATTTGGGGTGTTTGGCAACAACGATGATGCTTCGGGTACTGGCGTTGTTGGTAGTGGAAATAACCAATTGGGAAGTTACCTGATATCTGGAAGTGGAGGGGCTTTTACAGGCACAGGGTTTGGTGTAGTAGCATGGGGAACTACAGCAGCCAGTGGTACTGGCCTTAGTGCTTCAGGCAATGGTGTTGGTATCAACGCCCTGCTGGTAGGAAGTGGCGTGGCTGGGTCAGGAACCGAGGTAGGCGTATATGGTTATGCCAACAGTGCCACAGGAGCAGGAGTGCTGGGTCAAAACAATAATGCCGCTGGATGGGCTGGCGATTTTCAGGGCATCACCAAAGTAGGAACCTCTACCGCCAATGTACACGAATTTTGGGGATACTGGCAAAGTGCTACCAACAGCGATTTTCATAGGGTAGTACCCAATGGGGATAACTGGGGTTACGTAGGCTTTTCAGGGCGCGACTGGTGGAGAGGTTACTCAGTAAGTTGGGTCACCACTTCTAACCGGGAAGAAAAAAGAAACATTCAATACCTGGCTGATGCTGATTACGATGTGTTGATGAACGATATTGAAAACATGCCGCTGGCTTACTACAAGTTTAAATGTGAAGATGATAATTTTACTGAAGGCAATGAAGCCAAGTATGCACCAGTGATGCACCTGGGAACATTTACTGATGAAGCACCTGATTATGTGCAAGACAATACTTTTTCTGGAATAAGCATATACGAATACAGTTCGTTGGCCATGGCGGGAGTAAAGCATAACCGCAATAGCATTAAAAAAATGGAATCGAAAATTAGCGACTTTGGTGTTGAATCGGTTGAAGGAGGTGAAGTTTGGGTTGGCTTTACTGGCGATTTTGCTCACCAACTCATAAATGCTGGTACACCTGTAGTTACTGCTACGGCAATGAACACTGAAGCAACGCTTTATATCAGTGAAGTAACCAGCGAGGGCTTTAAGGTAAAAACATCTGCTGCCAGCCCGGTAGCATTCAGTTGGATTGCAATGGCTAAGGTAGAACAAGCACAAGAGCAAACCTCTTATGCCGAATACAAAACATCAAAACAACTGGTAGCACCCTCAGGAGCTAAGCAGCAAATGAAAGGGTGGGCGAAGGCCGATAACGATCGTGTGGATGCAATCACTTCTCAACGGTCGGACGAAGGAAAAGTGACGCCCTCTAAAGAGCAACCGGTAAAGGCTCGTGTAAATGCAAAAAGCTTTGAGACCAAATCGGTAGAACATGGAAAAGAAAGCAACGAAAAGTAACCTGCATAATCCATAAATTTGGAAAAGCCGCTTCAACAATTTGAAGTGGCTTTTTTTATTTTTTTGGTGAAGCCTTATTGCATTTAATGCAATAAATCATCAATAAATGAGTTAGCATTTATAGTAACACGCGAAAATTAATCCCATTTCGCGTTCGTGAACCTCCCTGTTTGCGACAACTAAACTTCATCGGGTTTGATTGTAAAAAACACCGATGTGATTGACCGGTAGGCCATTTGAGTTGTTAACGTGCGACTGTTAATTACTACAGGAAAAACCGCTGTTAATATCTCGAAACAATTTATCAATCAGGTTGTTATAGCCTTCGATGAAGGCAAAAAAACAGGCGGTTAACTGAAAATCCCCGCCTTTAAGTAGTTGAAAACCGCACCTGTAAAGGGCTGCGTAAAATTGTTGAAAACCTTTGTTGAAAACTTACATTAAATGTGAATTAAAATAGATTGACATGTCTCCTTTTTTTATCAATTTTTGTATGCCTCAATTGGACGAATTTCGATTCCCGGATTGATAAAAGTTATAGGAAAAAGTGCCTGTTGTTAAAGAAGAGGGAGAGAGGCTTTTTACCCTTTAAGAAAGTACTAATTTATTGCTAAACGTATTAAACACATTTATTACGCTATGGAGGAAACTGTAAAAACCGATCAAGAAGTAAAGCTTGATGGCGTGTTACCGAACAAAACCGAGTTGGTGGAACCAATATTACAAGAGAATAAGGATAGGTTTGTACTTTTTCCGATAAAGCACGACGATATTTGGTCGTTTTATAAGAAAGCAGAAGCTAGTTTTTGGACTGCAGAAGAAATTGACCTGGAGCCAGATCAGGTAGATTGGGCAACAAAGTTGAACGACGATGAGCGTCACTTCATTAAGCATGTACTGGCCTTCTTTGCTGCAAGCGATGGCATTGTTAACGAAAACTTAGCAGAGAACTTTTTGGCAGAAGTACAATACACTGAGGCCAAGTTTTTCTACGGGTTTCAAATTGCCATTGAAAACATTCACTCAGAGACCTATTCTTTATTAATAGATACCTATATAAAAGATCCAGTAGAAAAAGACAAATTGTTCCATGCCATTGAAACGCTGGATTGCGTGAAAAAGAAAGCAGAATGGGCATTGAACTGGATCGAAGAAGGCTCTTTTGCAGAACGTTTAGTAGCCTTTGCTGCTGTTGAAGGTATTTTCTTTTCAGGTAGCTTCTGCTCTATTTTCTGGTTGAAGAAAAGAGGATTGATGCCTGGATTAAGCTTTTCTAATGAGTTAATTTCTCGTGATGAAGGGCTGCACTGTGACTTTGCTTGTTTGCTGTATACGCAACACCTGGTAAACCAAATGCCGAAAGAAACAGTACAAAAAATCATTACTGATGCAGTAGAGATTGAAAAAGAATTTGTTTGTGATGCATTGCCTGTAAAACTCATCGGTATGAATGCTGATTTGATGGTGCAATACATCGAGTTTGTTGCCGATCGATTGTTGGTAGAATTGGGCAATGAAAAAGTATACAACGTTACCAATCCATTTGATTTCATGGATATGATCAACCTGCAAGGAAAAACGAATTTCTTCGAAAAGCGTGTAGGTGAATACCAAAAGGCTGGCGTATTGTCAGGGAAAGAAGGCAATTCATTCTCGTTGGACGCAGACTTTTAGATCAACTAAAGCGAACCAAAACCACCAATAATAAACAACCATTTAAAGGGAGATAGCAATGTACGTAATCAAAAGAGACGGGCGCAAAGAAACAGTGAAATTTGATAAAATCACTGCCCGTATTAAAAAGCTCTGCTACGGACTGAACCCGATCGTTGACCCTACGGTGGTAGCAATGAAAGTAATTGAGGGTGTTTACGACGGCGTAACCACTTCCGAACTCGATAACCTTGCTGCCGAAGTAGCCGCTACCAACACCATCAAGCATCCAGACTATGCGCTGTTGGCCTCAAGGATTGTAGTGTCCAATTTGCACAAAAACACGAAGAAGTCATTCTCAGCTACCATGAAGGATTTGTATGAATACATCGATCCTAAAACGGGTGAAAATGCTGCGCTATTGGCAGACGATGTATATAAGATCATTGAGGAGAATGCTGAATTACTGGATTCAACCATTATTTATGACCGTGACTTCAGATACGATTTCTTTGGGTTTAAAACGCTTGAGCGTTCGTACTTGTTGAAGTTGGATGGAAAGGTATCGGAACGCCCTCAACACATGATTATGCGTGTGGCTATGGGTATTCATAAAGCCGACATCGATTCAGCAATAGAAACCTATAACCTTATGTCTGAAGGTTGGTTTACACATGCTACTCCTACTTTATTTAATGCAGGAACTCCCAAGCCTCAAATGTCGTCATGCTTTTTGTTAACCACAAAAGATGATAGCATTGCAGGCATCTACGATACATTGAAGCAATGTGCTCAAATTTCACAATCGGCAGGCGGTATTGGCCTTTCCATTCACGATATTCGTGCTAAAGGCTCATACATTAAAGGCACCAATGGTACTTCCAACGGTATTGTGCCCATGCTGAAAGTATTCAACGACACTGCTCGTTATGTAGATCAAGGTGGAGGAAAAAGAAAAGGCTCATTTGCCATTTACATGGAGCCATGGCATGCAGATGTGTTCGATTTTCTTGATTTGAAAAAGAACCACGGAAAAGAAGAGCAACGAGCAAGAGACTTGTTTTACGCCCTTTGGATTCCAGATTTGTTCATGCAACGTGTAGAAGACAATGGCGATTGGACCTTGATGTGTCCTAACGAATGCCCAGGTCTTTCAGATGCTTATGGCGAAGAGTTCAATAAGCTATACACGAAGTACGAAGAAGAAGGGCGTGGAAGAAAAACGGTAAAGGCACAAGATCTTTGGTTCAAAATCATGGAGTCGCAAATTGAAACCGGTACTCCTTATATGTTGTACAAAGATGCGGCCAATGAAAAATCAAACCAAAAGAATTTAGGTACCATTAAGTCGTCGAACTTATGTACTGAAATCATGGAGTATACTTCTCCAGATGAAGTGGCCGTTTGTAACCTGGCTTCCATTGCTTTGCCAAAGTTTGTAGTAGATGGTCAGTTCGATCACGAGAAATTATTCAAGGTATCGTATCACATTACCAAGAACCTGAATAAGATCATTGATGGCAACTATTATCCAGTGCCTGAGGCTAGAAAATCTAACATGCGCCACCGTCCTATCGGAATTGGAGTACAAGGATTGGCCGATACTTTCATCCACATGCGCTTTCCATTCGATTCGGAAGAAGCACGTGCATTGAACAAAGAAGTTTTCGAAACCATTTATTATGCATCCCTAACAGCGTCTAAAGATTTAGCCAAAGAATATGGTGCATACGAAACCTTCGAAGGATCTCCTATTTCTAAAGGAGAATTTCAATTCGATATGTGGGGCGTTAAACCAACCGATCGTTGGGAATGGGACGTGCTGAGAGAAGAAGTGAAAGAACATGGAGTGCGTAACTCGTTGTTATTGGCACCAATGCCTACAGCTTCTACAGCTCAGATTTTAGGCAATAACGAATGCTTCGAGCCTTATACTTCTAACCTGTACACCCGTCGTGTACTGTCTGGTGAGTTCATCATTGTTAACAAGCACTTGTTAAGAGACCTCACCAAATTGGGCATTTGGAACGAAGACATTAAGAATAAATTGATCGTAGCCAACGGCTCTGTTCAAAACATAGATGAAATTCCCGACAACTTAAAGGCATTGTACAAAACAGCCTGGGAATTGAGTCAAAAGGCCATCATTGAAATGGCTGCCGATCGTGGTGCATACATCTGCCAATCACAATCGTTAAACATTTTCATGGAGAATGCCAACTTTGCCAAGTTAACCTCCATGCACTTTTACGGTTGGAAAAAAGGATTGAAAACAGGGATGTACTACTTGCGCACCAAAGCTGCAACCGATGCAATTAAATTTACAGTAGATAAAGCAGCAGCAGCACAACCCAAAGCGAAAACGGAAGAAGAAAGAATAGCCGAAATGGCTTGTGCATTAGATGATCCGGATAGCTGCGAAATGTGTAGTGGATAGATTTCACCTTATTAAATATACGTGGCTAGTCCCTCAACGCTGTTTAGCCATAGTTAGCGCCTCGCATTATAATGCGGGGCGTTGTGTTTTGTACAAAAAATAACATCGCCCCTAAAGGCGATGTTATGTAAAAGCAAGGAATATTTGGAAAATAAAGGAACTATTCTAAGTTCATCTATAAGTAAAACAATTTCATCCCCCCAAAAGTTACAGCCATCGAAAATTTTTTTCGGAAAATTTTCCTCCACCACTAAAATCCCTTAATTGGTAAAGGTTCTACGTGACAATTCTATGACAAAATAACCTACTAACGTTCCGATGTTTGTAGAGTTAATTGCAACGACTGCATCGTGAAGCAATTTAGAACGATAGCCATAACACACAAAAACACTTCGTTGGAAGAAATTGGAAAATTTCACCTCGAAGATACGACCCAACAAGAGCGTTTGCTTGCGCTCAAGCAACAGCTGAACCTGGAAGAGCTTATGTACCTTTCTACCTGTAACAGGGTAGAATTCTTATTTGTTTCTAGCGAACAGATTAATGAAGAGTACCTCATCGACTTCTTCCATGGCTTTGACCCCACGGGCAATGAAACCTGGTTGAAGAGTGCTGTGAGCTATGCCGAATGTTTTGAAGGAGAAGAAGCGATTAACCATTTGTTTGCAGTAGCCTCTTCTTTAGATTCGATGGTAGTGGGAGAGCGCGAAATCATTACCCAGGTAAGAAATGCCTATGAGAATTCTAACAACATGGGCTTAACAGGCGATTTGATTCGTTTAATATTGAAGAAAACCATCGAAACGGCCAAGCAAATATATACGGAAACAAGCATTGCTCGTCGCCCGGTTTCAGTAGTATCGTTGGCCTATCAACAGTTGTTGGATTTAAATGTGCCCATGGATGCCCGTTTCTTAATTGTTGGAGCCGGCCAAACGAATGTAAACATGGCGAGATTTCTTAAGAAGCATGGCTTTACCAATTTTGTAGTGTTTAACCGCACTTTGGCAAATGCAGAAAAGCTGGCCGCTGATTTAGGAGGGGTAGCAAAGGGACTTACAGCACTAAACGACTATACTGCGGGCTTTGATGTTATTATTGCTTGTACAGGTGCTTCAGAAGCATTGATTACAAGGCCACTCTATAAATCGCTATTGAATGGTGATGAAGGAACCAAGGTGTTGATCGATCTAGGTATTCCAAATGATATCGATCCTTTTATCGCTTCTGAAAACAACGTAAATAGAATAGCCATTGATCAGTTAAAGGCAGTGGCCAACGAAAATATTAAGGAGCGTGAGAAAGAATTGGTGCGTTGCGAAGCCATCCTGGCAGAGAGTATGAATGAATTCAGAAAGCTGTACAAGGTAAGGCAAGTAGAATTGGCCATGCATGAAGTGCCAGAGAAGGTGAAAGAAATTAAGGAAAATGCCATCAATTCTGTTTTCGCCCGCGACCTTGAAGAGTTGGATGATACTTCGAAAGAAGTGTTGGATAAGATCATTACCTACATGGAGAAAAAATACATTAGTGTACCCATGAAAATGGCTAAAGAAATCTTGATCGAGAACCACGATAAAGAGCACCCCGCTTAACGCATCATGGACAAGAACATCATTATTGGATCGAGAGGTAGTGATTTAGCACTTTGGCAAGCCCACTATGTAAAAGACCAATTGAATGCGATAGGCATTACTGCCGAAATTAACATCATCAAAACACAAGGCGATAAAATTCAACACCTCAGCTTTGATAAACTGGAGGGGAAAGGATTTTTTACCAAAGAGATTGAGGATGCGCTCTTGAATGGGGACATTGACCTGGCAGTGCATTCGCACAAAGACCTGGAAACAACTCCACCAGAAGGATTGGTTATCGCAGCTGTATCGGAGCGAGAAGACCCCTCAGAGTTTTTGTTGATTCGTAAAGAAGCGGTAGACATTCGACTGCCCTTTTCTTTAAAAGCCAAAGCTGTTGTTGGCACTTCATCTGCTCGAAGAAAAACACAGTTGTTGGCGGTGCGTAACGACATTGAATTAAAAGACCTTCGAGGCAACGTTCCTACGCGAATTCAAAAGCTACGCGATGGACAATACGATGCCATCATGCTTGCTGCTGCTGGAGTACGTAGATTAGAGATCGATTTGTCTGACTTACATGTAGAGCAACTTGACCCACGCGAATTTGTACCTGCTCCGGCGCAAGGGGCATTGGCGTTGCAAGTAAGGGCTACCGACGAGGCTTTGATTGAGGCACTGGCAGCACTTAACAGCGATACTGTTCAAGAAACCATAGCGGTTGAACGCAAGGTGCTCAATTTGTTTGAAGGAGGCTGTCAATTGCCTTTAGGGGTTTACTGCATCAAGGAAGGAGCCACTTACAAGGCCTGGGCTGCTGCCTCAAAAACCTGGGAAGATTTTCCAAAACGAATCTATACTGAAGCGTTGTCTACAGCAGCAATGGCGCAAAATATTGTGGAGCAGTTGCAACATACCCAACACCAGTCGGTATTTGTTTCGCGAAACATTAAAGCAGGTACTTATTTTTGGGATGTGTTGGAGAAAAACGGGCTCACCGTTGTGGCCAATTCATTGACAAGATTTGAGCAAGTGCCTTACGATACTATTCCATCCACCGATTGGATCTTTTTCTCGTCGAAGAATTGTGTAAAGTACTTTTTTGCTCAGCAACCAACCTTGGCAGAAGGGGTTAAATTTGGCACGATAGGCGGAGCAACGGCCATCGCTCTAAAGCAAGAGGGCATTGTGGCCGATTACACTGGAGCTTCTACCGATACCGAAGCCATAGGGAAGGAATTTGCGCAACAAACCAAAGGAAGTACAGTATTGTTTCCTCAGTCTACAGCAAGTTACCGCACCATTCAAAAACAATTTGACGACCAGGCAAGGGTATACGACCTTATTGCATACGACACGGTGGAGAACGAACAGGCCAGAGTGCCCGAAACAGATGTGATAGTCCTCACCAGCCCGTCAAATGCCATCTTATACTTGCGCCAGCGAACCATTGCTCCCCACCAAAAGGTCATTGCAATGGGAAAATCTACCGCAAAGGTATTGGAAGAGCATGGCATTACGCATTACCAATTGCCATGGAATAGTTCTGTGATGGCATTAACCGATGCCGTGTTAAGCACTTAAAACAAGAATGAATGTCTGTACGCCCTAGAAGATTAAGGAAAAATGCATTGGTAAGGGCCATGGTGGCCGAAACCAGGTTGTCGAAAGACATGTTTATTTACCCCTACTTTGTAGTACCGGGAAGTGGAATTAAAACTCCCATAACATCCATGCCGGGCATTCATCATTTTTCGGTAGACGAGTTGCTGAAAGATGTGGCAGAAAGCCTGAAACTGGGGCTTAATAAGGTATTGCTGTTTGGCGTTGGAGAAGAAAAAACGGAGGATGCCAGCTCTTCGCACAGCGATCAATCGGTAGTAGTACAAGCCATTAAGGCATTAAAGAAAGAGTTTGGCGATGAGGTTTATGTTATTACTGATGTGTGTGTATGTGCTTACACCACACATGGACATTGTGGTATCATCAATGATGGTTATGTAGACAATGATCCTTCGGTAGCAGTGCTGGCCGATATGGCGTTGGCACATGCAGAGGCTGGTGCCGATATGGTGGCTCCTTCAGATATGATGGATGGTAGGGTAGAAGCAATTCGTGAGTTGTTAGACGATCATGGTTATGAAACGGTAGGCATCATGTCGTATGCCGTAAAATTTGCATCGGCTTATTATGGTCCGTTTCGCGATGCTGCTGATTCAGCCCCCTCTCATGGCGACCGAAAAAGCTATCAAATGGATTTCAGGAATGGTGGGGAGGCGATGAAGGAAGCAGAACTAGATGAGGCAGAAGGGGCAGATATTTTAATGGTAAAGCCAGCATTGGCCTACCTCGATGTTATTCATCGCTTAAACGAACAAACCCATTTGCCAGTAGCATGCTATAACGTATCGGGCGAATATTCGATGCTAAAAGCAGCAGCAGCACAAGGGTTGATTGATGAGCAGCAGTTGGTGATGGAAAACATGTATGCTTTTGCAAGAGCGGGAGCCAACATCATTATTACTTATCATGCCAAAGATATTTTAGCACAGGGGTGGATGTAGTTCTTTCCCCGAACTAAAAAGCCCCCGCTTTAGGCAGGGGCTTTTTTATGCAGTTACTTTATTCAGGTGAATGCCTGAATGTCGGTAATGTCTTTTCCTGTAATTAACAAGTGAATATCGTGTGTACCCTCGTAAGTAATAACCGATTCGAGGTTCATCATGTGTCGCATGATAGAGTATTCGTTGGTAATGCCCATTCCTCCATGAATTTGACGTGCTTCACGGGCAATTTTTATGGCAATTTCAACATTGTTTCTTTTGGCCATTGAGATCTGAGCAGACGATGCTTTGCCATCGTTTCTTAGCGTACCTACTCTCCAGGCCAGCAATTGAGCCTTGGTGATTTCAGTAATCATTTCGGCAAGCTTCTTTTGTGTTAACTGAAACCCACCAATAGGGCGGCCAAATTGAATGCGCTCTAACGAGTAGCGCAGTGCTGAATCGTAGCAGTCCATGGCAGCACCAATGGCACCCCAGGCAATGCCAAAACGAGCTGAATCTAAACAACCCAAAGGAGCACCCAGCCCTGATTTGTTAGGAAGTAGGTTTTCTTTCGGCACCTTTACATTGTCGAATACCAATTCGCCAGTAGCAGAAGCACGTAGCGACCATTTGCCATGCGTTTCAGGTGTAGTAAATCCTTCCATGCCACGTTCTACAATAAGTCCCCAAATGCGTCCTTCTTCATTTTTAGCCCATACTACTGCGATGTCGGCAAAAGGGGCATTGGAAATCCACATTTTTGCACCATTTAATAGGTAATGATCACCCTTGTCTTTAAAGTTGGTGATCATCCCTCCTGGATTAGAACCATGATCGGGTTCTGTTAATCCAAAACATCCCATCATTTCACCAGTGGCTAGCTGGGGCAAGTACTTTTTGCGTTGCTCTTCTGTTCCATACTTCCAAATGGGGTACATCACCAACGAGCTTTGTACAGAGGCGGTAGAACGAACACCGGAGTCGCCACGCTCTAACTCTTGCATAATTAATCCGTAAGATATTTGATCCAGGCCAGCACCCCCATATTCTTCAGGAATGTATGGGCCAAAGGCACCTATTTCGCCAAGTCCTTTAAGGATGTGCTTAGGAAAAGTAGCGTTTTCGTAATGCTCTTCAATGATAGGAGAGATTTCTTTTTTCACCCAATCACGTGCTGCTTCGCGAACAAGTTTTTGCTCATCCGTTAACAAATCATCAAGATTGTAATAATCGGGTGCTTGAAATTGATCAGTTGACATGGTACGGCTGTTTTGAAGTTGTGGCGCAAATTTAGATAAAAAAACCACTTTATAAAGCCCGTTTGGGCGGCAATGAGCCGAATTTGTTGAAAAAGTATGAATCCTACTTTCTATATTTTTTGTTGTTGTAAAAAGAGCGGTTAATTTTGAACAATTATCCACAGCACTTGTTCCCAAAAGCAACTTACATATGGCCAAATAATTTTGATGGAGGCCTGCTTCCTGTTTACATGCAGCAACACTATCAACCGCGCGAAATTTATGCGGTGGATGGAGAGGCTATGGTAAAGCAAGAGCGCCCTACTCCTGCAAACGGGTGGGTATTGGGCATTTATTTAATGGTACTTTGCCTGGTAGCCTGGGTACGCATTGTACATTACCGGAAGTTACGGCAATTGTTTACTGCGGTTGTTGCCAAACGATTTGCTCGTCAAACTGTTCGTGAGGAGCGTCCCTTGTCGAGTGCACCAGCAGTTGTTTTCTCCTTCATCTTTGTTTTTATGGCGGGGTTATTCCTTTTCCAGGTGGTACTTTATTATCAATTAAATTTTCAGTGGCAATGGTTAAACGAAGGAGGGGTGCTGCTTTATTTAGCATGCTGTTTAGCCATATTTGCGGTATACCTTGTTAAGGTGATCTCCATTCGATTGGTACAATTCCTTTTTAAAGCGGAGGGAGGCGTTGGAGAGTACATCTTTACGGTTTTTATTACAAATCACATGTTGGGGTTATTGCTGATTCCTGTCACTGTTTCTATTACTTATATGACCGTTGCCAGCGATCAAACCCTGTTTTACATTGGATTTTCTTTGCTTGCTATTGCCTATGTTTACAGGGTTTTTCAAGGAATTATTACAGGAATTACCCATAATGTTTCCACCTTCTATTTATTTTTGTATCTTTGCACCCTCGAAATTTTACCATTAGTCGTCATAATGATGGTTTTCATGGGTAAAATTCAATAATTGAGCATTTTTTGTGTTTGTATGTAAACGCTTAAACAAACCTAAAAACCTCAGAACAATTGGCCATAAAAAGTATCTTAGTATCGCAGCCGAAACCAGCATCAGACAGGTCTCCCTATTTTGAACTTGCAAAGAAGTACAATCTTAAAATTGACTTCCGCCCATTTATTCATGTAGAGCCGGTGCCTTCGCAAGATTTTCGGCAACAGAAAATCAACCTATTGGATTACTCTGCAGTAATCTTTACCAGCAGGAATGCCGTAGACCACTTCTTTAGAATGGCTACTGAAATGCGCATTACCGTTCCAGATGCCATGAAGTACTTCTGTATTTCGGAATCTACCGCCTATTACTTGCAAAAGTATGTGGTGTACCGAAAGCGGAAAATCTTTCACGGAAAGCAGCGCTTTGTTGATTTGATGGACATCATTAAAAAGCACAAGGATGAGAAATTCTTGTTGCCTTGTTCAGACATTCACAAGCAAAACATTCCTGACATGTTGAAGGATAACAACATTAAGTTTGAAAAAGCGGTGTTGTATAAAACAGTAGCCAGTGATTTATCTGACCTGGCGAATGTGAACTACGACATGTTGGTGTTCTTTAGCCCTTCTGGTATTCGGTCGTTGCTGAAAAACTTCCCTGACTTTAAGCAGAACAAGACCAAGATTGCTGCTTTTGGAGCCACTACAGCCAATGCGGTAAAAAATGCCGGGCTTCAGTTGGACGTGCATGCTCCCATGCCTAATGCGCCATCGATGACTATGGCCATTGAGTATCACATCAAGAACGGGAAAAACTAGACATTACAGTAAAAATCATATAAAAAGGGCATCTCGAAAGTTCGGGATGCCCTTTTCTCGTTATATTGCAAGTAAATGAGTGTGCTACAACATACGTTTAAAAAAGAAGAGCGGCTTTGCAGCAAGAAGATGATTGAGTCGTTGTTTCGGCAAGGACATTCTTTTGTAGAGAAACCTTTTCGGGTGGTGTGGAGGAAAGTAGAACATGAGATGGCATCTCCGGTGCAAATTGCGATAAGCATTCCCAAAAAAAGGGTGCGTAAGGCGGCAGCAAGAAATCGATTGAAGCGGCAAACCAGGGAAGCTTACCGACAACATAAACACGCGTATTACGATTTTGTAGAGCAAGCGGGAGGGAAAACAATTATGATGTTGATATATACGGGTTCCGAAACCGCTAATTATTGGGAAATTGAAGAGAAAATAATTTTAATTTTACAACGTTTAGTTAATGAGTATGAGAAATCCGCTTAGCTGGTTAATGGTAGGTTTGATCAGAATTTACCAGGGAGCAATTTCGCCATTATTCCCAGCCACATGCAGATACACTCCTACCTGTTCTCAATATGGTGTTGAGGCAATAAAAAAACACGGCCCCTTAAAAGGAGGTTGGTTAACCATAAAAAGATTTGCTTCGTGCAATCCGTGGGGTGGCCACGGGCACGATCCGGTTCCATAAAAATTAGTTCGCATGAAGATGAAGTCCTTACTCCGAAAATTAAAAATCTATCCTGCATTGTTGGTCATTGGCTTTTCTACGCTGATGTCGTATACCTATGTCGACAGTTATTTCGAAGTGTCGAAGAACCTCGACATTTTTACTACCATGTTCCGGGAATTAAACATTTACTATGTAGATGATACCAATCCTGGCGATTTGATGAAGAAAGGAATCGATGCCATGCTGGAAACCCTGGACCCATACACGACCTATATTCCAGAATCGGAAATTGAAGATTATCGCTTCATTACCACCGGAGAATATGGAGGCATTGGTGCCTTGATTCGCACCCGCGATGGGAAGGTAGTTATTTCGGAACCTTACGAAGGATTTCCGGCATTTAAAGCCGGACTGATGGCAGGTGATGAAATCATTCAAATTGATGGAAAGGATGTAGCGGGCAAAAATCAGGACGACATCAGTAAGTTGTTGAAAGGGCAGGCAGGAACTCCTGTAAAGTTGGTAGTGAAAAGAAAAAACACTGCTGAGCCGTTGACCAAGGAACTGGAGCGGGAAGAAATTAAAGTGCCCAATGTACCTTATTACGGAATGTTGGATGAAACCACCGGTTACATCAAACTTACCGCATTTACAGAAACTGCCAGTAGGGAAGTAAAAAGCGCATTGGTTGACTTGCGTGACAACCAGGGCATGAAGCAACTGGTATTTGACCTGCGTGGTAATGGCGGTGGATTACTGAGAGAATCGGTGAACATCGTGAACCTTTTTGTAGAAAAAGGAGAAGAGGTAGTAAGTACTCGCGGTAAAATTAAGGAGTGGGACAAAACCCATAAGGCGTTGAATAATCCTGTAGATACAGAAATGCCATTGGTGATTTTAATTGATGGAGGCTCTGCTTCTGCGTCAGAAATTGTATCGGGTTCTATTCAAGATCTCGATCGTGGTGTGTTGATTGGCGAGCGTTCGTATGGCAAAGGATTGGTACAGCAAACACGTAATTTAAGCTACAACTCAAAGTTGAAGCTTACCGTAGCGAAGTATTACATTCCAAGCGGGCGTTGCATTCAGAAAATCGATTACTCGCACCGCAACAAAGAAGGACAGGCTGAAAGAGTAGCCGATTCGTTGATTACGGAGTTTAAAACTCAAAATGGACGATTGGTATACGATGGTAGAGGCATTGATCCTGATGTGAATGTAGAGCTGGATCCTTATAGTGAGATTGCTACAGCATTGGTGCGCAAGAATTTAATTTTCGACTATGCTACGGATTTCCGTTTTGCCAACGACAGCATTGCTACCCCAAAAACGTTTCGCATTTCAGACGATCAGTATAACGAGTTTGTTGCTTTCTTAAGCGATAAAGATTACGACTACACTACGGCAACAGAAGATGCATTGAAGGAACTCAAGGAAACAGCCGAGCAAGAAAAGTACTTTGAAGGTGCTGAAAAATTGTTTGAAGACCTGAAGGCGAGAATGACCCCTAATAAAGGTCAGGACCTCCAGAAGTTTGAAGGGGAGATCAAGGAGATTCTTGAAAATGAATTGGTAGCACGTTACTATTATCAAACAGGTAGGGTAGAGGCCTCACTATCAAAAGACCCTTATGTGTTGAAAGCATTGGAAGTGCTGAATAACAATACCATGTATGCCGGCATTTTAGACGGTAGCGTTACACAGCAGGAAAACAAGTAATCCTCTACAGTTCTCGCTCCTGGTATGCTGGAAAAAATCATTTCCCACCGTAAGCTCTATTATGCGGGTTTATTCCTCATGGCGGTAGGCTTGCCTACGTCTAATTTTCTTATGAGTGTTTCATCCATTTGGTTAGGTGCCAATTGGTTGCTGGAAGGGAAGTGGAAAGAAAAGCTGCAACGTTTGGTTAAAAACAAAGCGGCATTGGTGCTGTGCTCTTTTTACTTGTTACACATCATAGGCCTGCTTTATACTACAGATTTCGACTATGCCTTTCGCGACATAAAAATTAAGCTTCCCCTCTTTGTCGTGCCTTTTGTGTTGGGTTCCATCACCCCTCTTTCAGCGCGGACGGTAAAGCAGTTGTTGTTTTTTAATGTAGGAGCTACGTTGGTAGGAACCTTTATGAGCTACGCCATTATTTGGGGGTGGACCGCTCGTGAGGTAACTGATATTCGCGATGCCATTCCTTTTATTTCGCACATTCGATTTAGCCTGATTACAGCAGTGTCTATTTTTATTTTGGTGCACTACTTCACCCGCGATCAGTTGTGGCAAAAAGCGTTGTACCTTGCTGTTATAGGGTGGTTTTTGGTGTTCTTATACGTCATAAAATCGCCTACCGGAGTTGCAGTGGTGGTGGGAGGCCTTACGGTGTATTTGTTGTACCACGTGTTTCAGGTAAGGCATCGTGTGTTAAAATTGGTCACATTGTTATTGCTGGTTGCTGTGCCCCTGTCGGCAGTATTGTATGTAAGGCATTGCATCAACGACTACTATACGCTCAACACCATTGACTTAAACGATTTGGAGCACCTTGAACGCCATACCTCGCTTGGCAATCCTTACGGGCATTATATAGAGGAACAGCAAATTCAAGATGGCAACTATGTGTACACCTACATTCAATGGGGCGAGTTGGAGGCGGCCTGGAACAAGCGGAGTACCATCAATTACGACAGTCTCGACCATCGTGGACAACGCATTTATGGCACTATTGTGCGCTATATGACCTCCAAAGGCCTTCGAAAAGATGATGCCGGAGTGCAGCAACTAACAGATGAAGACATCAAAGCGATTGAGGCTGGAGAAGTAAGTGCACTAACGGACAGCAAAAGTGGGTTGAGGGCTCGCATGGATCAAATCATTTTTGAATTCAACCACTACCTCAATGGAAGCAATCCAAGCGGCAATTCTGTAACGCAAAAGCTGGAGTTTTGGAAAGCGGGAATTGCCATTATAGCCCAAAATTTTTGGGTGGGTGTAGGAACTGGGGATGTACAGTTGGCGTTTGACGAGCAGTACGAGAAAATGAACTCCAAACTCAGTGAAGGCAGTAGAAAACGAGCGCACAATCAGTACCTTACTTTCTTCATTACTTTTGGTACCATTGGTATTGTTTGGTTTCTGCTCAACCTGTTTTATCCCATGTTTGCTACAGGGCGCTATGCGCACTCGTTGTACCTCATGTTTTTAATGGCATTGCTAATGTCGTTCATTACTGAAGACACGTTGGAGACCCAGGCAGGAATTACATTTTACGTGTTTTACAACAGCTTGCTGCTGTTTCATCAAGACAACACCTCTTCGTAAACCGCTAATGTTTTTTGGGCGGTGGCAGCTTTGGTAAATTGCTGCAATTTTTGAGTGGCACCATTTACAATGGTTTGCCTTAACTCAGGCGATTGTACAACCTGTTGTACCCACTTTGCCAGCGTTGCTGCATCTTTCACTTTTGCTAGCATGCCGGTACGTTCATGTTCAATGATTTCTGGTATTCCACCTGCTGCAGTAGCCACTACAGGCACCTTGCATGCAATGGCATCTAAAATGGAGGTGCCAAGCCCTTCGGTTTCAGAAGTAATAAGAAATAGGTCCAGCTCAGGAAGTATTTCCGGCACATCTTTTCGAAACCCGGTAAAGATGACGTGCTCCTGTAAGTTTAGTTTGGCACAGTAGTCGTAAATTTCCTCCTTCAAAGGGCCATCACCAATGGCCAGGAATTTGGCATTGATGCCTTCCATGGTGAGTTCTTTTACGGCATGGAGGAAGGTAAAGTAATCTTTATGTGGTGCCAATGCGGCCACATTTCCAATGAGCAAGGTGTTGGACGGAATTTGAAATTCTTTTCTCAATTTTCCCGATGCGGCCATGCTAAACTTACTTGTGTCGATGCCAGAGTGTACGGTGGTAAGGATAGATTTATCACGAATTCCCGATGCTGTGATGGCCTGTATGGCATTAGATACACAAATGATTTTTTGTACCCGATGGTGGTTGTATTTGAAGCGGGAGAAAGAGCTGTTTTTTATGGGGAAGTCTACCCGTCGGCTTACCACAATGGGAACAGGATTGCGAAACAGTGTAGCAGCGATGATGGCCAACGAATGCCCGTGTGAGTCGTGAGTATGGATGAGGTCGACCTCCATACTGCGACTAAGTTGCTTAATCTGACGAGCGAATCCTGGGTCTACCGAACTGCCTTTTTTAACGGCCCAATGTTCATGCCCTTTGTCTACACAGTACTTTTCCATGGCCGACCCTTTGGCACATGCAATGATCTGCGATACGTTGAGCTGCTCCAACTCTTCGTAGAGGTAGGCCAACTGCTGTTCGCCCCCACGCCATGTTGCAGCGGTAGAAACATGCAAAACCGTTGGCATCTCGTTGTTGTGTGCCAACTTAACCGTTTTTCGCTTTTTTGATCTCATTCAGCTTTACATATTTCAAATAGGCGGCATAGGCCGATGTTTTACAAATGCGGAATCCTGCAGCACCATCTAAAAAACCAAGGTGGATGATGTACATGCGAAAGAACCGGTTGATGGCACTGAAAAATCCTTTGGTAGTAGAGCCTGTTTTTCCTTGCTCCAATAGTTTCTCGGCACCCAGTTGTGCATACCGCTCTACACGCTCCAGGTGTTCGGCATAGGTATAGTAAGAGTAATGATGCAGGTCGCCCGATAAGAACGTGGGTGGTGTGGTGCTGTTGAAGGTTAATTCTTCGTGCACAAAATCGCCTTTCCAAATTCCATCTCCTTTCGGAAACAACCGGGTTTTGGCGTCGGGGTACCAGCCGCAATGCTTGATCCATTTACCGCAGTAATTGGTCAGTCGATTGAATCGATAGGTGCCATTTAGCCCGGCATTGCGTGCGTGTACAATGGATGCTTTTAATGTTTCCGACAATGCTTCATCGGCATCGAGGGAGAGGATGTAGTCGCCATTGGCTTGTGCGTTGGCAAAGTTCTTTTGTTTGGAATACCCTTCCCACTCGTGGGGAATAAAGGTGACCCCCATGGCATTGCAAATTTTCTCAGTGCCATCGGTCGAGAAAGAGTCGACTACAATCACCTCATCCACCACATCAATGATGGAGTTAAGGCAGCGCTGAATGTTGCGCTCCTCGTTTTTGGTGATGATGACAGCTGATATTTTATTCATAGGCCTTTTGAATGGCGGCACTCATTTGTTCCAGTTGCTGCTCAAAGCGTTTTGCCAAATCGGTTTGTTGGTATTTTTCAGTCAGTTGTTGCAGTTGCATCAACAGGCGCATGATATTCATGACTTCATCAGGCAGCTGACGGGGGTGCTCCTCAATGAGTTGGTATACTTTTGTTCCGTTGTTGAGTAACATGCGCTCTGCAATGTTGTTGGCCTCTCGCATGTCGTTTACCCGATAAAATGCTTCTGCAATCCAATACATTTCCTGGCTGTACTTGATGCTGGCAGGAAAGGTTTCCAGGCATTTTTTAAGTACTGCTTTGGCGCGTTCTTCATCGTTGGCTTCAATCAACGCTGTGGCCAATTCGGCCAGGGTATAGCGATAATTAACAATGGGGGCTTGCTGTACTGCTTGCAATCGTGTACGTGTATCGATGGCTCCTGTCCATTGAAATTTCTCCATGAGGTTGGTGTACATGATGTCGGTATTAACAGCGCCAACATAGGCAGAAGCGTAACTTTTCTTTTGTGGGGAGGTTACCAGCCGGTAGGCCATTCCTTCTTGTTGTAAATAATTGTTGAGGCCGAGTAGCATATTGTCGGCACTACTTGTTGCAAAATATACGGGCCGCTCCCAGGCACATTGTGCAATGATGTCGAGCATCAAAAACTGCCCACGGGTAAGGTAGCGGCTTTTAATGGTCCAGTGCAACGGTGCTCCATCGGTGTTTAACGTAAACTCGCTGGTGGGTATGTAATATAATTTTTGCTCGTTGTTGATGATGTAGCTGCTGTCCATTGCCAGGAAAGCCATCATGCTTTGCAAGGTAGGGGTGTCGCTGCTCGTTGCTTTTTCGGGCATCAGCAAGGCGTAACCGCGGGTGCCTTGTTGGTATTGTTCTTTGGTAAATGAAATGGGAAGGGGCGCAGCATCCAGTACTTTATCGCGCAAATGATTGACATACCTGGGCAGGCTAAGCATGCTGGTGTTCACCACCAGTACATCCGTTCTAAAGCCAAGCATGGCCTGTACATACAGTAGTGGAAAAGTATCGTTGTCGCCATTGGTAAATAAGATGGCATTGGGAGCACACGATTCCAGGTAATTTTTTCCCAGGTTAATGTAAAACTCGTTGTACAATCCTTCTTCCAATACTTTTCGGGCCGCGGCTTCATTTTGCACCATCGATAGGTCGAGGTAAGCGGTCAAGAATTCGTTGGATCGTTTAATGTTGATCTTTCCAACGATGGTACTAAAGTCGTGGTTTTGTTGTTGTAGCCTATTATATGTTTTTACCGCCAGTCGATGGTAGTGGAGGTAGTTGTTCAGTTGTTCTTTGTTCAAGGCATTTTTACCGGCCTTCATTTTATAGGTGGCTGCGTTATTAGCAAAAAAAGCACGGTCGCTGAGCAGGTCGGTGGCTTTGTTTGAATAGGCCCTGCCAAGGCCATACAGCAAGGAATCAGACAGGGTAGGTGCTGACCCAAAGTCACGAATTACATCATCGTCCCAGCCAATGTAGCCACAATAAGGGTGAATGGCATTGTAACGGATTAAATATGGGGTAAGGTATTCGGCTTTTAAGTCTTCGTTCACGGCCGATTCTTTTCTGGCAGGATGCTTTATCGATAAGTATTTTCCCTTTTTGCGCGACCAGAACAGTTCTTCTCTCCCTACTTTCTCTGGAGGGGTGCGGTTGACTTGTTGCACGAACCATCCTTCTGGCTTTTTAACAAACCGCGGCCGCTGCATCGATACTATGTTTTCAGTAGCATACGATGTAAAGTAGGTATTCACTACTTCCTCAAAACGCGGGTAGTTGTAGTTGGTTTGTGCGATGGCGCTGGAGGTGATGATTATTGCCAATGCCACCCCAATGGTGTTCAAAATAATGCCTTTCATGCGTGGACTAATTTAAGAAGAATTCGGCTAGCATATTGAAACGACAGTTGGCGGAATAAAGTATGGGCTCCTCTCATAAAAAAAGAGGGAGCACTGCTCCCTCTTTTTTGTAACCAAACTAACAAACTAAACAAGCTCCAGTTCCTGAGGCTGTATCAGTTCCAGAGGGGCGTTCAATTTTTTGATGCTGCCAGTAGCGGCAATGAATGCACCTGCCTTTTCGAGTGCTTCTTTCGAATTGATGAGGGTTTGCAATTCGATGGTGCCAATGATGTAGTTACTGCCGCGCTCTTTGATGGCTTCAAAGTGAATGAAATTGGGAAGTTTTTCCGGGTCGTATCGCAAATACACTTCTAGCGCCACCTCCTTGCTATAGGTATAGCGAATGGGCTGATGGTACTTTTTGTATTCGTACTTATAGCCATAAGAGTTGGCAGAGATGTCGGACAGCACGGCCGAGCCGGTAGGGTGCCCCCCGGCTCCTTTTCCAATAAACAGTTGCTGATCGGAGAAAGCGGCCTCTACCGTAACACCGTTGTATTCGTTTTCTACAGTGTACAGCTGGTCGGTTGCTGGAACCAACTGGGGCAAAACAAACAGGGTAATTTCTTCGTCGGTTACCTTTTGTGCTTTTGCTACCAGCTTTATTTTTAGCTGGTTGGCTTTGGCGTAGGCAATGTCTTGTTCAGTAAGGTGTTGTATGCCGTAGTTAAATACTTCATTGGGGTTGATGAATACACCATAGCTGTGTGCGGCTAAAATTACCAGCTTGTACAAGGCATCATAGCCCCCTACATCCAGTGTAGGATCGGATTCGGCAAACCCCAGGTCTTGCGCATTTTTTAGTGCGGTGTTGTAGTCGAGGTTTTCGTTGATGACCTTGGAGAGGATGTAATTCGATGACCCATTAAAAATACCGGCTACGCCATGCAACAGTTCGTTGTCGTAATATTCTTCTAGCGTGCGTACAATGGGAATGCTTCCACAGGCCGATGCTTCGTATAGCAACGACGCGTTGTACTTTTCTTGTAGCTGTACTAATTCTTCGAGGTGTTCGGCCAGCAGCTTTTTATTGGCGGTCACCACATTTTTTCCACTTTTAAGGGCGGCAGTCACAATGTGGTAGGCTTCTTCGGCATCGTCGATGAGTTCTACTACCAGGTTGATTTCCGGGTTGGTTAAAATGTCGTTCTTATCGTAGGTGAAATAGTGAGCAGGTAAACTGCGTTGTTTGTTGCGATCTTTTACTGCAATTTTTACGATTTCTGCACTAAATCCCTTGCTGTTTTCCAGCACATCGTAGAGTCCCTGTCCTACGCATCCGAATCCGAACAGGCCGATTTTTACTTTCTTACTCATGTTGTTTAGTTTATACGTTTGGATTAAATGGTTTACAATACTATGATAGTCCCCTTCGAGGGGGCTAATCAAACCGTGTATGTAAGGTTGATTAGTTGCGGGTGATGCACGTACAACACGTCATCATTCTGCAAACAATACAATTGGGGGTAGTTGAAAGGGCAAAGTGGGTTGCTCTTTTTCGAAGTTTTGCTAAAAATACCGTTGTGTTCATGATTTCCTGTAATTTAAATTTATATCTCCCTTTCGGGCCAGGAATTAGCACCTTCCAACTTCAGTTGAAGCGGGGTTGCTAGAGGGTCTTCGAGCCTGATCTCTCACCTCTTCTCTATAAACCAATTACATTCAGCGAATGGAATTGTATAGCGTCACAAATGTAAATCAAAAGAAAAGCACCATGCAAGCAGTGAGGGCAAAAAGAGAATTGAATTTGCCCTACGTGTTGATGCCAAAAGTAAACGAAACTCCTAACCGTAACGTTTAAAACTTTTTACCGCAGCAATGATGGAGAAAAACAAGAAGAAAATAGCCAGGAATCCAATGATAATGGCATATTCATCGCGATTATAAGGGTAGCAGTACGAGTAATCGTCGCCCCAACACCAACCACGCATCTCACCTACCAAAAATGCCATAATGAATAGCAGTATACTGAGGAGCATGCCAAGGATAGAAAATACTTTTAACACGCCCAATTTGGGCATGTTAGCAGGCTTTTGTTGCTGCCGGTAGGGGTTGGAAGAGGAGGAGGGTTGTGCGGCAGGTTGTTGTTGTCCTTGTGCCGATCCTACTGTGGTCATGAAGAGCATTTGCAGCTCGGGAATGGTATTGGCTGGTTTCCAATCGGAAAGGCCTTCGTGCCATACCAGGGTATTGGGGCCAATGTTTCGCGTTTTCAATTCGCTAAGGCTCATGGGGCCAAATTTCTCGGTGCCGGAGTAGTAGTAGTATTGTTTCATGACGGTGTTGTTAATGTACTAAAGGTAATAAATTCCGTGTTAGATGGCGAACGACCAAATGAGGCCAATTAAGGCAATGCCCAGCAAAATGCTTCCAGCGATGATCATGCTCGATTGCTTGGCGCCAAGAATACCGATCAGGAAAAACGTAATGCCCAACGCTACACAAAGGCCCCACAACAATAAAATAATGAAGATGACTAACAAGGCATCGCCCAGGTCGGTGCGTCGGCTGGTGCGTTGGTCGCTCCACTTGCGCGAAAGTTTGGATGGGGCAGCGAAGATGTCTCGCCCCATGCGGGTGGTTTTTAGCACTACTTGCTTTGCTTTTGAGCGGCAATGGCTAAATGTTTGCTGGTATCTTTCGCTTAGCGTAGAAGTGTTTTGCGGCACGGGTGCTTCAGCAATTTCACCTTCTACAGGAGTAGTAGGTACTTGTGCTTCTTGTACAGGGATTGGTTGAACCACCTCTTGCGATTTTCGCTTGTTCACCTTTTTCAGGTGGCCGTATAGACGCCCGTTTTGCGAACAGGAAGCCAATAGCATTACGGCGAGCACGAACAGGGATAGCTTTTTGAAACACATGCTTTAAAGGTAGGGTTTAATTGGAAATGGCATTGATTAAACTGGAGAGCAAGGGGATGCCAATCATCGCACAACCAATTACCAGCATCACTGTATTTTCTTTGGCAATGCCAGCAATGATGAAGTAAAAGCCAAACCCGAAGTAGGCAATTACCAGTAGCAGTATGATGACGAGCATCCATATAAACCCACTGGGGTCCGACATGCGTTGTTGCGTTTTTTTGCGTGCAGCCATTTTACTTCCGGTGGCTTGCGAATAGCGTTGGTGGCGTATTTTTTCGGGTGCTTTCTTTTCGATGGGTTGATGGGCAGCAGTGGGTGATGTGCTTGTGTGGTTCCCGGCAATTGCTGGGGCAACCATTATTGAGTCGGAAGGAAGAGCAATGGACAAGGGCTGTACCGGAGGAGTAGGGGTACTGGCTAATGGTGCTGTTGCCACCGATTTTCGCTTGTTCACCTTTTTGAGATGACCGTATAGGCGTTTGCCCTGTCCGCAGGAGGCCAGTAATACTATGATGAGTAATAAACTTGAAGCTTTTAATGGCATGATACTATGTATTGGCGATGTGTAAAATAAGGGCAATAAGGAAGGGTGTGGCCACCATAAAGCCGCCAACAATCCACATCCAGGTAATGTTTTTTACAATACCGGTAACCAGGAAATAAACCCCAAACCCCATGTATATTAAAACGATGAGAAAAAAGATGAAAATGGCCCAAAAGATGGCGCTCCTGCTGGGGCGATAACGTTGGGCACTCTTTTTTCTTGCTGTTTTCTGAAAACCAACGGCATGTGCAGTACAACGCTTTTTGGATGGCCTTTGCACTGCAACAGGGTGCTTTGTTAGTGCACTTACTGTTGTGTTACTAGGTGCTGGTTGGTGAAGTGGCACCACCATTTCTCGTTGAGGTGCGATGGCAGTCACCGAGTCGTTGGATGCAGTGATGGACAAGGTTGATATAGGTACAGTTGGAGCAGCAGTAAGCTGTTCTACTTGCGTCGATTTCCGCTTGTTCACCTTTTTAAGATGCCCATACAGGCGTTTGCCCTGTCCGCAGGAGGCCAATACCATTGCGCATAGCAATAGCAGATAGCAATAGCTTTTCTTTTTCATAATACCATTTCTAATGCTCCGGGGAGCAACACACGGTACAAACATACATGGAATTTATGCTGATGCCTGACCAGGTATGCGCAAGTACGTACTTTTAAATAAGGGGGTTGATAGAGTGAAAATCCACAATATAGCTATAAAACATGATGGATAACGTACCTTAAAAGACAACACCCAGGTGCTGAGGTAAGTTCAGAATCCTGGGCGTTGCAGTTATTTTTGGTGGCGATTAGCGCTGAATAACCAACTTGTTTTGTGTGGCTATTTTACCATTCGCTTGTACCTGCAATACGTATACCCCGGGTGCGAGGTGTGTAGTGCTTAGTGTTGTTTGCTGGTGGGTGAGTGCTGTGTTCATCACTTCATCACCCAATGCATTGAAAACAACCAGTGTGGTGTTTTTATCCGGTACTTGATCAAACATCAAAGTAACCAAATCGCCTGCGGGGTTTGGAAACAGGTTGAATTTCAATTGCTCGTCCGACTCTTCCACGCCTGTTTCGAGGATGATGTTGACACAGTAGTCTTCTACTTCACCATATTGAAAGTTATCATCACAAGGTGCCAGCGGGTCGTCGAACTGCATGCCTACCCGCATTCGTGTAGATCCCAACAGGGCATTTCCCGGAACGGTAAAGTTGCCTGTTACCGTAGCAGTGTTTACGCCACCGGCATCGTATATGTTTTCTCCGGCATCATCGAAATCACCGTCCTGGTTGTAGTCTATCCATACCATAAAGTATTCGTCCCATGCTTGCCCGGCATAGTCGGGGGTCATGGAAATGGTGTAGTTGCCGTTGCGTTCTAAATCGGTGCTTAAGCCGGTATAGTCGCCATAGCCCCCATCGGTACCGCTGGTATTGTTGATGGTGCCTACCGATACATTGCCGATCCATTCTTCGCTGGCATCTTGCGAAGCGGAGGCGCAGTAGTTGTTGTCGATGCATGCCCCACAGCCAGTAGTGGTAAAGGTGATGCTATTGGTATAGGCCGTAGTGCCCGTATCGCATACCGTAGCAATTTGCACTTCGTATTCGGTACAAGCCGTTAATCCGGTTAATGGAAATGGATTGTTGGTAATGCCGTTGTAATCGGTCCATGTAGGAGAGGCAGTTGGTTTAACCCGCAGGTTGTAGCTGATGGCGGCCAATACGCTGTTCCACGAAATGTTGGCGCTATTGTCGGTAATGTTGGCTACCGCAATGCCAGTAGGTGCTTCACAACAGCCATCGGTTTGAAATACAAACTGGTCTGAAAAGGCACTGGTGGTGGTATCGCATTCGGCTTGCACCATAAATTCGTACAAGGTACAGGGCATCAGTCCATTGATGTTGTACCACAAGTTAGACGTAGTGTCGGTGGTCCAGGTAGGGCTACCTACCGGGCGGTATTGTACATTAAAACTGGTAGATACTGGCAGTGCATTCCAGTTTAGGGTAGTGCTGGTATCGGTTAACCCACTAACACTTAAGGTGTATGGAGCAATGCAACTGTTGGTGTCGCAATTGTTCATCATTTCCATCAAGCTGTTGTACGAGTTTACCCGCCCACCATATACGGTTTCGTTGGCGAGGTTCGATACCGGATCAACACCATCAAAGAGGGCTTGTCGAATAATATCGGCTCCCATTTGTGGGTCGGCTTTTGCCAATGCCATAAACGAGGGGCAGGGCACGGAATACATGAGTCCGATGATGCCAGCGGTTAATGGAGAAGCGAAAGAGGTACCACTGGTGGCACCGTAGTTGCCATTAGAAGAGGTGGTGTATACATCTTCACCAGGGGCACCTACATCAATAGAGAGGATGCCATATCCCGAAAAGGTTCTTACGTCGCTGTTATTGGTAGCGGTTACACTTACCATGTAGTCGCTAGGGCACCCTGTTGGAAGGTCGCCTGTTTGGTCGATGTCCCAGTTTTGGTTGGCTGTAGCTCCACAGTTTAAAACGCCATAAACGCCTAGTGTGTCGTACATGGCACACCACAGTGGTGCATTGGCCGGTTGCCCACCATCGATGCCCCACGAGGCATTGGTGACTACTACATAGGCTCCTTCAGCGCCATTGCTGTTGTTGTATAGCCTACGCATGGTTAAGGGGTAGTCGTAGGCGGCCAGTACCGATGCTTCGTTGGTGGAATTGCCTGCCACCATCATCATTTTAACGTTCCAGTTGGCGCCTACTACTCCAAGGGTGTTATCGCCTTTAGCGCCAATCATCCCCGCTACCTGGGTGCCGTGCCCTCCAGTGCCAATGTTATCGTCGTTGCTATTAACGTTCCACCCAAGGTAGTCGTCTACATAGCCGTTGTTATCGTTGTCGATATTGTCGCCCGGAATTTCTCCGTAGTTGATCCATGCATTGGATTGTAGGTCGGGGTGGCTGAGGTCGCCTCCGCCTCCTTCTAAAATACATACTACAATGGTATCGCCCAGGGCGGTTACCCCACCAGTGGTAATGTCCCATGCTTCATCAGAGTCGATGTCGGCATCGGCCAATCCACCGCCACCACCAGCATTTACGTGATGCCATTGTTGACCGATGTTGGGGTCGTTGGGCAGGGTGATGCGCTCGGTAACCATGTTGTGGTTGAATTGCGCATTGATGACATGGGGGTGGTTGCGTACTGCTTCCAGCATTTTTTGATGATCAACAGCCTGGTCGTCGAATTTGTAGAGCCATACGCGCATGGTGTTAGAGATCAGTTTTGCATTGCGAAGCATGGTGGTGTTGCCATCTACCGTGCGTAGCGCAGCCAGGATGGATGAAGGCGAGTGCCCATGGTCTACTTGTATCAACAGTTCTCCAGGTTCATACGATTCGGATTGTGCGATGTTACTAAGTGGTGTTAGTAATAAAAGCGCAATGAAAGCATGCGCCAGCAAGCGTTGGATCAATTTCATAGGGTATATAGCATTAAGATTGCTCTAAAAATACAGATTTTTGAGGGGGTAGAAGGAAGGAAGTTAGCAAAAACCAATGAAATCTTGGGAAGCTACTCCTGGTAGTAGATGCGCTTTACGCGACGAGAAATTCCGGTAAGTACCTCATACGGAATGGTATTCATTTGTTCGGCCCATTCGGCAATGGGGTGCTCGTCGCCAAAAATAACAACCTCATCGCCTTCTTGTGCGTCAATGCCATCGAGGTTAACCATACACATGTCCATGCACACCCGCCCTACAATGGGTGCTTTTTTGCCGTGTATCCACACATGTCCGTTGCCGTTGCTCAGCTGTCTGCGTAGCCCATCGGCATAGCCTATGGGCAGTGTGGCAATGCGCATGGCGCCTTGCGTAAATTTGCTGCGCCCATAGCCGATGGAGGCATTGTCGTCAACCGTTTTTATTTGGGAGATGACTGTTTTTAAGGTGCTGATGTTTTGCAGTTGTTCCTGGTTGCCTGCTACGCCAATGCCATAGAGCCCAATGCCTAACCGTACCATGTCGAATTGGTATTCGGGAAACCGCGAGATGCCTGCCGAGTTGAGCAGGTGGCGGAGGATGGGGGGTTCATAGTGTTTGGCAATGCGGTTGGCCATGGCTTCAAATTGCTGTGCTTGCTGGTGGGTGAAGTTGTCGTGTGGGGCTTCGTCGCTTGCTGCCAGGTGCGAAAATACCGATTGTACCTGCAGTTGTGGCTGTTGTTTCAAGGCGGCGATGAGGTCGTCCATTTCTTGCATGGCAAACCCCAATCGGTGCATGCCGGTATCCAATTTAAGGTGTACCGGGTAGGCGGTGTTGTTGATGCTTACCGCTTGTGCAAATTGTTGCAATATGCTGAGGCTGTACAACTCGGGTTCGAGCTGATAACGGATGATGTCTTCAAAGGTGGCAGGTTCCGGACTCATCACCATAATGGGCAGTCGGATGCCTTTTTTTCGCAGTTCTATTCCTTCGTCGGCATAGGCCACGGCAAGGTAGTCTACCCGGTTAAATTCCAGCACATTGGCAATTTCAAATCCTCCACTACCATAGGCAAAGGCTTTTACCATTACCATCAGTTTGGTGTTGGGCTGCAGCAGGTTTTTGTAGTAGTTGAGGTTGTGCACCACCGCATTGAGGTTGATTTCCAATACGGTTTCGTGGTTTTTTTGCTGCAGCAGGTTGCTGATTTGTTCGAACCGGAATTTCCGTGCTCCTTTCAATAGAATGGTTTCTTGCTGAAACAAGGAGGGGTTATAAGCCGCCAAAAAGGCTTCGGTAGAAGGGTAGTAACTGCCTTCTATTTCGAACAGGTGAGCATGTTTCGATACGGTAGGGCCAATGCCAATGAGCCTGGCAATGCCTTTGTCGCGTACCATTCGAGCTACTTCTTTATACAGTTGTTCGGGTGTCCATCCACTTTGCAAGATGTCGGAGAGGATGAGTGTTTTTTTGGAGTGTTGCTTTTGCTGATTGATGAGGTCCAATGCAATTTCTAACGATCCTAAATCGGAGTTATAGCTGTCGTTCACCACAGTACATTCGTTGATGCCGTTGAGCAACTCCAATCGCATGGCTACCGGGGTGAGGTCGGTCATGCGCTGGGCGATGGTGTTGTTGGTTACCTCTAACGTCAGCAATACCAACCAGCAGTGGATGGCGTTTTCGATGGAGGCACTGTCGGTAAAGGGTATCGTGATGGAGATGGCTTGTGTTTTGTAAAGGCCTGTAATGTGGGTGGCGTGGGCAGTGGTATTGATGGCTACAATGGATAATGTAGCCTTGTGTTGCCTCGACCAGTTGTATCGCCTGGGGTGGGTAAGTTGCTGCACCGCTGCGGCTACCACCGGGTCGTCGCTGCAGTAAATAACATGCTCGCACTGTTGAAACAGCATTGCTTTTTCTTGTGCTTTTTGTTGGGCGTTATCGAAGTTCTCGGCATGGGCCACACCGATGTTGGTGAATACTCCAATGGTGGGCTGTACCATTGGAGCCAGCCGCTGCATTTCTCCTACTTGCGAAATGCCAGCCTCAAAAATGCCAAGGGTATGGTAAGGGGCCAATTGCCATAAAGAAAGGGGGACTCCTACTTGCGAGTTGTAGCTTTTTGGGCTGCGTGCAATGCTGTGCTCATCTTCCAGCAGTTGAAACAGCCATTCTTTCACCACTGTTTTGCCGTTGCTTCCCGTAATGCCTATAACAGGGATGTTGAATTGTTGGCGGTGGTGGGCACACAGTTGCTGTAAGGCATGCAATGCATTGTTAACTGTAATAAAGTTGCTGTTGGGGTAGGCACTGGCATCAATAGGTTGCGATACTACAAAGTTCCGAACACCTTTGGCATAGGCATCGGCAATGAAGGAGTGGCCGTCGTGTTGTTCGCCCCGGATGGCAAAAAAAAGGGCTTCTGCCGAGGTTGTTTTTCGGCTGTCGAGTACCAGGTGGCGAATGGTGCTGTTGTGCTCCATGGTGAGCGAGCCGCCAATGATGGTGGCAATGGAAGAGATGGTATAGGCACTCATGGGTTGTTTTGCTTTTCTTCCACTGCGCTGTTTTTCTTGTCGTTGGCAACAGCGGTATTGTAGCAGTCGCGGCACAGTGGTTTGTAGCTGTCGGTTTCTCCGAGGTGTACCAACGATTTTTCTTCGGAAAAGCGGTAAGAGTGGTTGGCCAGCTGCCCACAATGCAAGCAAATGGCGTGTACCTTGGTAACATATTCTGCGGCAGCTAACAACGAAGGGATGGGGCCAAAGGGCTTGCCCAAATAGTCCATGTCGAGCCCGGCAACGATAACACGAATGCCGCTGTTGGCCAGTTGGTTGCATACCGTGGCCAGCTCATCGTCAAAAAATTGTGCTTCATCAATGCCCACCACTTCCACATCGTTGGCCAACAGTAAGATGTTGGAAGAAGAAGGAACAGGGGTAGAAGGAATGGCGTTGGCATCATGGCTCACCACTTCTTCTTCATCGTAACGCACATCCACGGCAGGCTTGAAAATTTCCACTTTTTGCTGAGCAAATTTGGCCCGCTTCAACCGGCGAATGAGCTCCTCTGTTTTCCCGGAAAACATCGACCCGCAAATCACCTCTATCCATCCTCTTTTCTTTGATTGCTTACCGGTGTTCTCTAAAAACATATTAGGGCTTAAATCGTTACGAATTTATGCGTTATATTTGCTGAAATGCAACATCAAATTTAGCAAAAAGCATTAGTTAGTTAAAATAAATTATCAACACACAAATGCTGTCTTAAATCAACCGAAGATGAGTCAGGAAAATGTCTATAAGAATATCCCCCACCTTATTGATGAAATCAAGTCGATGTCGGACCAGTTGGAGGCAGGGAATTTGAGTCCCGAAGAAGTAGATGCCATGTTAACAAATGCCCGCGAGCTATACGAACGTATTGTGGTATTGCGCTATAAGGCAATAGAGGGCATGGCGAAGGAGGAAGTTGAAGGACCAGAACAACCCGAGTCGGTAGAAGAAGTGGTGCAAAAAGAAGAGGAAGAACAGGAAGTGCAGCCAGCGGAAAAAGAGCAGCCTTTTGGCATGTTTCAATTTGGCGATGTAACGCAGGCAACGGAGGAGAAGGAAGAAAAGAAGAATGTTATTCGCGAAAAAAAACAAGAGAAGCCTGCTAAGGCAGAGAAAAAGAAATACCACCAGGAAAGCATTCCCATTCCCGACCAACCGTTACCATTTAACAATCCGTTGCAAACCATGATGGATGATAATGATGCCGAAGCGGAAACAGTAGCAGAAGAGGAGGAGGAAGTAACGCCAGAAAATCAAACCAATTTGTTGGAGGCCATTGAAGAGGAGAGTTTAAACGATGTAATGAGCAGTGAAGATAGCGAACCTTCTATCAATGAACAGTTGTCGACCAACAACGAAACGCTGGCCGATAAGTTGCAAAAAAGTCCTATTGGTGATTTAACGGAAGCGATTGGTATCAACCAAAAGTTTTTGTTCATGAACGACTTGTTTGAGGGAGAAAACGAAGCGTATAAATCGGCATTACAACAATTGAATGATTTTGGCTCAATGCAAGAGGCCAGCACCTACCTGCAAGAGTTGGAAGCAAAATACCATTGGGATGCTGAGCATAAATCAACCGTTCAATTCAAAGATTTGGTTGAGCGACGGTACCTGTAATTATGTTACGTCTTGCTGCATTTACATTGCTTATTGGGTTAACCAGCACCGTTTGGGGGCAAGATAAAAACTATGCCCGTGCGGTGGTTGATTCCTTAACGTCGCCATGGTTTAGTGGCCGCGGTTATGTGAACATGGGCGACCAACGGGCGGCCGAGTACATTGCTGGTGAGCTGAAGCGGCATGGGGCAAAACCTTTTCAAAAAGATTACTATCAGTTGTTTTCCTTTCCGGTAAATACTTTTCCGGGAAACATGACAGTGAAGGCCGACGACCAAACGTTGGTGCCAGGCAAACATTACATCGTAGATCCATCGTCGAATACTTTACAAGGCCAATTTGGTGTGGTGTGGTACAACAAGGCCAATGTACCACGTAAAGGACAATTTAACCGGCTGGTGAAACGACGTTTCTTCGATCAGAAGTTGATCATTTTGGATGAGCAAGATGCCGGGAAAAAGGCAAAGAAATTCAATTACATCAAGCACAACGTGTTTGGTGCAGAGGGCATTGTATTGGTACAGGATCAAAAGCTTACCTGGCACATTTCCCAGCGTTACAGTCACTACCCTACCATTAGGGTGTTGCGCGACCATCTGCCCCGCGAAACAAAATCGCTGTTTATCGATATTCAAAATGAATACCTGCGTGAATACACTTCACAAAATGTGGTGGGTTATATTGAAGGCACCGAATACCCCGACTCGTTTGTGGTATTTACTGGCCATTACGACCACCTGGGCACCATGGGGCGCAACACGTACTTTCCTGGGGCCAACGACAATGCCAGCGGCATTGCTATGATTTTAAATTTTGCGCAATACTATGCTAAACACCCCCCAAAGTACAGCGTAGCTTTCATGGCCTTTTCGGCCGAGGAGGTTGGGCTACTGGGTTCGAAATACTATACAAAATTCCCGCTTTTTCCGTTGAGCAAGATTAAGTTTTTGATCAACCTCGACATTATGGGTACGGGCGATGAAGGCATTACTGTAGTGAATGCTACTGAGCATGTAAAGGCGTTTGATACCATGGTGCAGCTCAACGAAGAAAAAGGGTATCTGGCACTGGTAAAGCGACGGGGAAAAACGTCGAACAGCGACCATTACTGGTTTTCGCAGCAAGGGGTTCCTGCATTTTTTATATATACCATGGGAGGCATCAAAGCTTACCACGATGTATACGACCGTGGCGAAACCCTTCCACTCACGGAGTTTGAAGATGTGTTTCGCCTGCTCACCGATTTTGTAAATACACTGTAATGGGAACGTTGTACCTGATCCCCACCCCCATTGGTAACCTCGAAGACATGACGTTACGGGCCATTCGTTTGTTGAAGGAAGTAGATGTGGTGTTGGCGGAAGACACTCGCGTTACGGGGAAGTTGTTAAAACACCTTAACATCGATCAAAAGCTGATGGCCCATCACCAACACAACGAACACAAAACGGTGGAGCGATTGGCCGAGCGCATGGCAGCAGGCGAAAATGTGGCGTTGGTATCGGATGCAGGTACTCCCGGCATTTCCGACCCTGGTTTTTTGTTGGTGCGCGAATGTGTTCAACACGGGGTAACCATCGAATGCCTGCCCGGCCCTACTGCTTTTGTGCCGGCATTGGTGAATTCGGGGTTGCCGTGCGATCGTTTTTGTTTTGAAGGCTTCCTGCCTCAAAAGAAGGGACGACAAACGCGGCTACAGCAGTTGGCCGAAGAAGAACGCACCATGGTGTTTTACGAATCGCCCTACCGGTTGGTAAAAACACTAACACAGTTGGCCGAATACATGGGCGACGATCGCCCTGTTTCAGTATCGCGCGAGCTGACCAAGATACACGAAGAAACACAACGTGGAACGCTGAAAGAGGTGACCGAATATTTCAATAGTAAAACGGTAAAAGGCGAAATCGTTATTATATTAGGAGGGAAAACCACCCGAAAAGAGAAAAAAGCATGAAACAACTTTGGGCCTTATGGGGTGCTATGCTGCTTTTGGCATGTAGCACCGAACCAACGGTAGAAAACGCAACAGAAACGTCGTCCGACACCACAGCACAACCAGAAGTAGTGCGGGCCACTTCCTTTTCCGATTACCACAATGGCGACATCATTTTCCAGGTGTCTGCTTCCGAACAAAGCGAAGCCATTCAACTGGCTACCGGAGGAAAATACAGCCACATGGGCATTGTAAATGTAAATGAAGTTAACGGCAAGGTTACTGTGTTGGAAGCTTCGGATGTAGTGAAGATTACGCCCATTGAAGACTGGATTGCCCAGGGGGTGGATGGCCATTATGTGGTAAAACGATTGAAAAACAGCGATGAAGTATTGGGCGACCCCATGGTGCAAATTAAAATGGTAGGTGCTGCAAAGGCGGCAAGAGGAGCCCCTTACGATCCTTATTTCGAATGGTCGAACGACCGCATTTATTGTTCGGAGTTGGTGTGGAAAGTTTTTAGCGAAGGGGCAGAGATTGATTTGGCAGAGCGTCAACAATTGGGCGACCTCGACCTGAGCTCTGAGGAGGTGCAAGCCAAGCTGCAAGAGCGCTACGAGGGCAATGTGCCAATGGATGAGCCGGTGGTTACACCCATGGCTATTTTCGATTCCGAACACCTCGATTTGGTGTATGCAAATTGAGGTAGTGCCATATACCTCTACCTGGGTAACTACCTTTGAAGAGGAAGAGGCCCGGTTGCGGCAAATCTTTCCTACTATTGCCATTGAACATGTGGGCAGCACTTCGGTGCCAGGGCTGGCAGCCAAGCCCATTGTAGATATAATGCTTGGCGCCCCTAACGAAGAGGCATTGAATGCCCTTGTTGAGCCGTTGTTGGCCGATGGGCTGATTTATGTAAAACGCCACGAGGATGTGATGCCTTTTCGTCGGTTTTTTAGTCGGATAAAAAACAGGGAGCAGCTGCAGCGTTCGCCCGTGGTTGATTTTGGCGACGACCTGATTCCACGCACTTCATTCCCCCGCATCTGTCATATTCATGCAGTGGTAAAAGGCACCGACTTTTGGACGCGTCACTTGTTGTTTCGCAACCACCTGCGTGCCCACCCCGAAGACCGCGATGCCTATGGGACATTAAAAATGGAACTGGCAGCACAAGATTGGGAAGACCGCACTCAATACACACAAGCAAAAACATCATTCATACGATCCATCGAACAAAAAGCAGGTTATGAAGGCAGTTACACTCGTTAAAGCCGGTAATGTAGAGCAGGCATTTGAGGTGCGCGAGCACCCTATGCCCACCATGAAACCGCACCAGGTATTGATTAAGGTAGAGGCCTTCGGACTCAATTTTGCCGATGTGATGGCCCGCAAAGGGCTGTACCGTGAGGCACCCCCTATGCCCAGCATTATTGGCTACGATGTAGTGGGGGTAGTAGAGCAGGCAGGCGAAGAAGCCGATCAAAACCTGGTAGGAAAGCGGGTTACCGCCTTAACCCGTTTTGGGGGCTATGCCGAATATGTGGCCACCAATGCACGAGCAGTAGCAGAAGTGCCTGCCGATATGCCTGCCGGAACAGCCACCGCACTGGCTACCCAATACACTACAGCCTACCACAGCGCTTGCGAAAAAATGAATCTATTTCCTGGCGATCATGTGTTGGTGCATGCCGCAGCGGGTGGGGTTGGCACCGCACTGGTGCAGCTGGCCAAATGGAGAGGTTGCATCGTGTACGGTACCGCCAGTAAGCCCGAAAAACTGGAATACCTAAAATCGATAGGGGTTGACCATGCCATCAATTACCGCACCACCGATTATGAAGCAGAAGCCCGAAAATTGTTGGGCGAAAAAGGGCGGTTCGATGCCATCTTTAATGCGGTAGGGGGCAAGTCGTTTAAAAAAGACATGCGACTGTTGGGCAGTGGAGGTTCCATTTGTTGCTTCGGAGCTGCCGAGCGCTCGAGCGGTAAATGGGGCATTTTCTCTACCCTCAACCTGGTGTTTAGCATGGGCTTTATCCATCCTATTTTTATGATGATGCGCTCGAAAACAGTGGTGGGCATCAACATGTTGAAGGTGGCCGACTATCAGCCCGAAGCCATTTTGCGAAGCATGAAGGAAGTGGTAAAACTCACCGAAGCGGGAGTGCTCAAACCCCATGTGGGAGGCGAATTTTCGGTAAACGAAGTAGGGAAGGCCCACGCCTTTTTAGAAGGCAGGGATTCTATTGGTAAAGTGGTGGTGAAGTGGTAGCATGTACCGGGTCTATGTCATAGAGTTATCGAAAAAAGTTTTTACCGAAAACACCAAATTTAGAGCAGCCAACCCCCAATTCAATGGAGTGCTGGAATGCCTGTATGTAGGCATGACCAGCAAAACACCTGAAGAACGGTTCAAACAGCATAAAACAGGACACAGAAACAAGAAAGGCCACAAGCTATCGGCCAATATTGTAGAAAAGTATGGCCGTTACCTGCGCGGCAGCTTGTACAACCATATCCCTCCCGTAGCCACCCGTGCCGAGGCATTGGCATTGGAAAAAAAACTGGCATTGGAATTGCGTAGAAAGCGTTATGCTGTGTGGTTCAACTAGCATGAATTCACTCGGAAAGAGTATTCATAAGTTGAGGGCTTGTTTATATCTTTGAACGAATGAAAGCGCTGAAAATAGGCATTGTAGAAGACGAGGTGTTGATTGCCGATAACATTGCTATGCACCTCGAAGATATGGGGCATACAGTAGTAGGCGTGGCCGAACGTTTTGAAGAAACCATCGATCAACTGCATACCGAAGCTCCCGACCTTTTTTTAATCGATATTCAATTAAAGGGGGAGTTTCGATACGATGGAGGTCAAACAGGGTACCTTCGCTTGTATTCGAAATAAGTTGAAGTTAGCCCCACGAAAAGCGTCTTCCCTATACGGGTGGGCGCTTTTTGTATAAAAAAAACCGGGCCCGTGATTCTGCCTGCCTGAGGCAGATCAAAATCCGAACCCGGTTGGATGAGTCTTTACAGCCCTCGCTTTACGCGTATTGTCCTTTTAGGCTGTAGTTACCGCTCCGGTTAAGAATCGGTAGGAGACTCCTGGCCATCACCCGATCCACCCATCGGATCGTTGTTGCTGACGTTGCCGTCTACATCATTGTCGGTGATGCCCAGTCCTTCTTCATCGATGGAGATGCCACGTTTTTTCAACCAGCGTTGTTGCAGGTCTTTGTGCAACGTGTCGATCCCCGGGATGCGCCCCTTAGCCAATTTTACATGGTGGTACACATCCAGCAAGTCGTCGAACAACTGACTGCCCATGGCCATCAACGTGTCGTCGACCGACTCGTTCAGCTGCTTGAGCTTCATGTTTACCAGGTAGAGGTTACTCCAAAACTGGTAGTCGCTCTCCAGCTTGTTGCTGTTGATGAACCCGGGAAGCAAGCGCGAGTCTTCCATCACGTGGTTCATGACTTTTTGAGCAAACGAATGACTGCGTTCGCCCAGTTTAATTCCCCTTTGACGGTCTTCACTGTCAAGGTCGATGAGGAACGGCATTAGTTGCAATGCCTGTTCCAGGTGTTGTTTGATCGAGTCGCGCTCCTGGTCGCTCATCGATCCATTTACTTGTTTAATCATAACGATTAAGTATTAAGTCGGCTTCGCAACCGGGCATACGAAGCCTGAATGAAACAATATTCATTTTACGCCCTTTGTGCCCGGCAACAAAGGGTTCATCTTAATTCATACATCAATAAGCGAATAGAAGGTGGACAAGACCTTTAGCAGTGTCCACTGCGAGATGGGTTGGCAGCGGAGCACTATTAAGATGCATTTTTGACCCAAAAGGTTGCTTGGGGGATGAAAAAAAATGCTACTTTTTTCGTAAGTCGCTGATTATCAGTGATAAAAATTTTCACTTTTTTTTGATTTTACCCCAAAACACCGTTATTCATGCATTGGTAGATTGATGGTTGGAGTATTGCTTATCAATAGTTTGAGCATCTCTTGTTAAGGGGGTAACATACTCCTGGCAATGGTTCAACCTGGGTGCTTTGATGGTTCAAGGTATAATAGGTGATGGTTTACCCTTTGTGCTTCAAAGGGTAAACGGTGGAGGCGCAATGGTTCAACTTATGGCACGCAATGGTATAGCCATTGACCATTGATGTGTTGACTTATGTGGTATGATGTGCGAACCTATGCATGGCAATAGTTTAACTATGGTGGAGAGCTAGTCAGGACATCCCCTATCAATGGTTTGGCTTATGTTGGTAGATGGGTGAATTATCTATGGGCATAAGAGCAACTTATGATGCACAATGGTTCGACTTGCTCTATGCATAAGTTCGACTTACCTGGTGCAATAGTCGGACTTACCCCAGGCATAAGTTAGACCTACCCCACACAATAGTCTGACCTACTCCTGTTAATACGGTATCAAATACTTGTTTATGGTTGATTTGTAGAAAAAAAAAGCGGTCTAAAATTGCCTTTTTTGAAAAAGCACATCTCGTAGGGCATTTTGGGGGGGGTAAGTCGTTTTAAAGTCAATCATTGCCTTGCGTTGTTATCCCGAACTGGTTTCGGGATCTGGGTAGTGGGTGGAGTTTTAAGGTGTTTTTTGATGTTTTTGAGTGTTTTTTAATGATTTTGATGTGTTTTCGAGCAGTTTTTGGTGTTTTTTGTTAAAAATGATGCATTCCAATGAGGGGTGATTGATGGATGAATATCAATTGAGGGTATTGAAAAGGAGTGAAAACATATTTTTTTGCATCAAAAAGGGTGGTTTTTATAAGAAAAGGCATGTTTTTTTGGCTTTTTTGAATAAAAACGCGTGTTTATCGCCTTAAATACCCAAAGCCCTCTGAGTAGCCTATCATACAATATTTACAAAAACGGTAAAGAGCTAGTCAAACTGAATTATTGACGCGTTTTTTTGAGGGGTGGAGCAATCCTTTGGAGTGGATTTAGTTTTATTAATAAACGTACTACAATGATTGGGAAACCACGTCGTGCAAACAACAATAGAGTAACTGGTTTTTCATCAATAATCTTGCTTGATAACTACGTCAACTCACCTGCCTGAAGAGGAGGATACTTGTACCTAACATTTGTGTAATCACAAAATAGACTTGAACTATTAACCGCCATCACATTTCGGCAACACCGAATTGCAACAACGGTTCAATAACGGTGTAATTATTCAATGAACTACTCCGGTGCCACAATGTTTGGCGCCATCATTCTCACGGCATCTCCGATGGCATCAGCATCCGTAACACCATGTCCTCCATAGGGGTAATCTTTTTTTACAGCATACCACCAGCCTCCATACCAACAACCTGTCATTTTGCCTAACATGGCATACCCAATGATATTGCCTGAATAGGTGATGGGGGAAGCGCCTGGATTGGTTACTTTATAGGCCCAACTCATGGCTCCATTTGCTCCGCTGGTCCATGTGCCACCACTGCTGTTCTTCTGGGTTAAGGTTCCATCAGCATTAAATGTAATGTCGATACTGTAATACTCTGCAGGCTGACTGGTGAGCCAGGTATAATAAACAGTCCACGTGCCTTCTATCGTTGGTTGAGGAGTAGCTTGTTTCATAATAATTCGGTTTAGTGATTAATTCATTGATTGCCCTAAATATATTGATAACTGTTTTGATACCTACTATTGTGGGGGGAGACAAAGAGCAAATTATTTTTCTGTGTAAAGTAATATACAGTTACCTTTTTTGGGTGAAAGATGTTGAAAGTGATCTTTTTTTTTTGCAGTAACGTCATGCTGAACTTGTTTCAGCATCTTGTGGAATAATACGTTAGTATTAAAGTGCCTCTCACTGTCCGGATTCCGAAATAAGTTCGGGATGACGACGCGAAGATGCGGAGTGTTTCACCTAAAAATTAGCGCTAACTACTTTTATCAATTTTTTCGTCATACAAGAACTCCATCATCATATCCTTGACAGATGGGAATAGCTTATTGAACATTTCTCTTTTATGTTCGGGGATATCCTTTTCCTCAACACTTAGCAAATACAGTAGATATTCATCAATCTTAATAAAAATGGCATTATCAACGAAATAATGTAAGAGAAACCACTTATTATATGTGGCGGTAAATCATCGCACCACCAATTTTCCCGATGTCAAATATGCTGCTTCTCCAAACAACTGGTAGCTGTATATTCCCGGAGCAGGTTGGCGCAAGGCAAAAGCATGCGGTCCCTGGCCGGTAAAGTTGAATTGCTCTACCAATTGCCCGTTGAGGTGGTATACTTTCATGGCAATAGAAGTGGTAAAATCCACTGCGTTGGAGTTGATCTGTAGCTGCCCCTGTCCGTTGCCAGGGTTGGGATAAATCAATACATCAGAAGGTTGTACGGCAAGGGGAGCTATACCCGTGGCAGTGGTAGTGCCATAAAACCATTGCTCTACCCGGTTGTTAGGGTCGTTGAGGTTGCGGAACGATATTTTTACACTGCCGGTATTGGGCACTTGATCGGTATAGAAGTGCATGTGAAAGTCTTCAATACTATCTTTTTCAAGCAACAGCAATGTGGTATCGGCGGTAGGAGGGAGGCACAAATCTACACACATGGAAGAAGCCCACCCTTGCGAGGGCATGTTATTAACTTCTCTTACAATTTCAATCATGGCATCGCCTGAAGAGAGGTTTTTCAAATTGCCATAGGCAATGATTTCCTGCCCTGGTGTTCCGTAGGCCATGCTGTCTGCAATGCTCCATGTAAAAGTGCCGTCTAACGGATTGGGTGGGTTGCTGCCGTTGCCCAACAGGCTGTCAATGTCGTTGTATATGTTGTTGGGGGCGGTATTGAACCAGCCGTGCTTGGCAAAAATTACTCCGCTGGTGTCAACCAAATAGGCGTTGCTGGGGGCCGGCCCAAAGTAGCTCAACCATTCGTTGCAAGGGCCATCAAGGTATACCGGAGCATTGAAATTGAGGTTGTTGAGCATATCGGTAGCCGTGGCTTTGCGCTGTCCGTAGGTGGTGGCCATGTCGTACAAAATGCCCTGGTTGAGGTTGCTTTGCAGTTGGTTGAAGTCGCAAAAGTAAATGCTCGAATCGTTTTCGGGGTGTGCTTCAATGGTATAAACAATGGCTACTGTAATTTCGTTGGGGTAGGTGGCTACAATGTTATTGATGAGGTTGCGTTTGCTGCGGAAGTAGCCACAGGTATAGCTGCCCCCAAGCAGCAATACCGGCTTGCCCAACTGCAGGGCGGCTTGCAGGTTAAACGGGTTGTTGTTGATGTCGTACAATGTAAAGTCAGGCATCATTTCGCCCACTTGTGGTCCCACTTGCATAAAGGTGCCATCAGGATCAATGGAACACTGGAAATAACAAGTAGGGTCGGCATCGTTGGGCAAGCTGCCTACCCCAATAGAGGGGAGTAAGTTTTGTGCTAACGTTGGCAAAGCACAATAACATAGCAAGATCAGAAGTAAATGGCGGATGGTTTGCATGGCTTGAGGTTTTAGTAAAAAGTGTTGTTAAAGTATACCTGCTCTCACAGGAAAGGTGTTTCATTTTTTGATAAAAAGGGGGAGATGTGATGTTAAACCCAACCAACAGCATGACGAATGCAGAATAATTGAGGAGGCATGCAATAACCTCATAACCAGCAACGTTACAATAATACACGCCACGTGTTCTACCGCTGTCACCAACTAAACGTATCGCAAAGGCCAGGTCGTAAAGCATTGCTTTCGCCACATATTGAATGCACACCCGTAGCAGTGCAAACCCAACCCACATTCCGGGGGAGGAAGTAAGGGCATACAATCGCCCCAAAGCGCCCCCAACCCTTCTTCGGAATTGGTTGTTACTTGCAATGCGATTGCCTCGATTCGTGCTTCCACTGCACCCAAAATTCTTGCAACCCCTCCGGGGTGTTCAACTCCACCACTTCCACATCAACTTTCTTTCTAAACGTGTGTAATACACTTGCCCGGGTAATTTGGTGCCCCCAACCGCCGCGATGATCAAAAGCAGTGGCCGCTTCACAAGCCTTAGATACAGCCACAAATGGAAGGTGCAGCGAATACACCACATTCCCCTTATGGTCCATATTTTGAGTGGTCATTTGGATGTTGGATAAATCTACCTTTCGGTATTTTCCCTGGTCGTACAAGGCTTTGAGTTCATCACCCACCCGGTTCGACATGTGGTTGGAAAACTGGTGAGCCACATCGTCGCGCCCCACAAACTCAGGTCCTGAATAGCTGCCTTTACACCCCTCGTCGTTGCATTCGATGGTGTAGCTTTGCGCCAGTAAGCCTGGGCTGTGCAGCAGCAAAAAGAATACAGGAAAAAGGAGCAAAAAGCGTAGCATGGTACAGATGTTCTAAAAGACGGTTGATGAGGAGTACTCATCAACACCCATTAAAGTTACCATTAATCACAGGCAAAACAAACTATCTGTACTTAATCAACTTCTTATAAGTAGAGGTAGAAATGGCGTCGAAAATGAAAAAAGCATACCGCCCGGTCTTTTGGTTGAGGTAGTAATCGGGCAACAGCATTTGGCGGTAGTTGCTGCGTCTTTTCATCAATATCCCAGTATGACCACAAGAAATACCTACCTCATTGTTGTTCAACGCCTGTACCACTACCGGCTGTTTTTGTTGGCCAGGAAAATCGATGGTATCTACTTGAAGCGTGGCATGATGCAACACATTGCCCGAATGATGAATGGTATAGTTGCCAGGAGCCTTTTTGCGGTTCACTACATTAAAATAAACGGTAGAAGAGGTAGCGCTTAATACAATGGAGTCGACCTTGCAAATGAAAGTAGTTCCGGTCACCGATTGCTGACCGAACCCTGTTAATGAAAAATAAAGCAGCAGCAATAGAGAGAACAAATGCCTAACCATGTGCAATAATTGAGAGTGCGCTACAAAATTAAGGCAAATGAATAGGGGAAGGCATCAGTGAATTTACGGAGATTGCCTGAGTAAAATTACTGAATCAACCATGAAAAGCTGACAAAAGTCAGAAAACCCAGGGCGCAAGGCAGATGGTTGATCGCTTCGCAGCACATTACTTCTTACAGCATTGGTGTACATCATGGGAAACCATGAGGACTAACTCCTTGCATATTCAACAAATTTTTGTACCTTTTCAAGTGCTTTACTCGTAAGGTTTGGGTGTTGCAACCCGACCAAAATTCAATGCTGTTGGCTGTTAAGAAAAAAGTGTAGTTGTTAAAAAATTATGCAGCGAGTTAAATAGGTCACTGTTTTAAGACAACCTTTTACCCCTCCTTACGTCTAACAAACACGCTACTAGTCGTATAAAAGGAACCTCAAATGAAAAAGATTGCTGCTACTCTCTACATTGCGGTGCTTTGCAGCTTCATGTCAACCACCCTGTTGGCACAAGTTACAGCCGTTAACGTTGCCCCCGATACTTCCCTAATTTGCGAAGGTGATTTCACTACCATCAACTTCAGTGGTGTTGGTACTTGTGGGGGAAATTATGAATACCAGGTATTGGATGGGGGAACAATCATGCAAGCATGGAGCACTACCGCTTCATACAATGCTTCACCCACTACATCTACTACTTTTACTGTGGAGTTGCGATGCAGCTCTACTCCAGGAACAGTGGTAACCAATACCTTCCACGTCATTGTAGTGGAAGAGCCTACCGTAACGGGTAACCTAACCCTTTGTGCTGGAAATTCTACTACATTAACTGCCAGTGGCAACAACGCCCCTTTCGAATGGTGGGACAGCCCCAATGGAGGCAATCAAATATCGGCTACCAACACATGGAACACCCCGGTACTGAATGCCGACACCACCGTATACACACAAGCATCGGGATCGGGCTCCAGCCAGGGAGTTATTTTGATAACCGAATGTGGGCTGGAAGGTTTTACGGGAAATGCCAGTGCCGACTACCTCGAAATCTCTAACTTATACACCACCCCGGTAAACACTACCGGATGGGTAGCTGCGGTAAGTAATTCTTATACCAACATCAACTCGGTAAACACCATTTTATGGAACCTCCCCAACTCGTTCAACGCGTGTTCGGTAGTATCGAGAAACGACATTAGTGGTGATCCCAACTACTGGGGCAACAATATTTTGTGGAACCCTGGCAACAACGCCACTTATAGAAGTTGGGCCATCATTATCGACGATGTAGGCAACGTGGTTGACTTTGCTTGTTGGGGGTGGACGGCCGCTGATTTAGCGGGTTTTAACCCTACCATCAATGGCTTTCCAATTACGCTTGGTGCCGAATGGACCGGCAACGGGGTAGATGCCAATTGTACCACCCAGGGTGGTGTGGCATACAGCATCCAACGGATTGGAAATAGCGACAACAATAACATGGGCGACTTTGTATGTCAACCATCTACCGTAGATGTAGTGAACCCAGGCCTGGTATGCGGATGGACTCCCGTGGTTTGCCGCTGGCCGGTAACCATTACTGTAAACCCTAACCCTACTGTGGCTACTGCAGCTACCGATGCCCTTTGCAACGGAACATGCACCGGACAGGTATCGGCTTTAGGCGCTACCGGAACATCACCCTACACTTACGACTGGGGAGGGCTGGGAATAGGATCGCCCATCAACAACGTGTGTGCAGGAAACTACAACCTTACTGTAACCGATGCCAATGGTTGCACCGGAACGGGAAGCATCGTGGTAAACGAGCCCCCCCCATTAACGGTGGGCGAAGCAAGTACCGATGAAACTTGTGCTGGCGATAACGACGGCACCATTACCCTTACCGGTGGTGGCGGAACAGCAGGATACAATTACGACATTGGCTATGGAGCCCCTAATACCACGGGAGCATTTACCAACCTGCCTCCAGGTACATACAACTACACAGTAACCGATGCTAACGGCTGTACCGTAACCGGTTCCATTACCATTGTGGTAGGGCCAAGCTGCTGCCCGATGACCAACACGGTAGCCTCTACCAACCCACTTTGTGCAGGGGCATGCGATGGTACCATCACCTTAACAGAAAACCTTGGAGCGCCTACCGTAACCTATAGCATCGACGGTGGAGTAACCACGCAAACGTCGGGGAACTTTACCAATGTTTGTGCAGGCACTTACAACATATTAATAGAAGATGGGAACGGCTGTCAGTACATCGATGTAGTGACCCTTACCGACCCACCCGCATTGGGCGGTAGCATTACTACCCAAACCGATGTAAGCTGCAATGGAGTATGCGATGGCGTGGTAACAGTAGCAGGAAGTGGCGGAACCACTCCTTACATGTACGACATTGGAGGAGGGGCACAAGCCTCAGGCACTTTCAACGGACTTTGTGCTGGTGCGAATAACGTTACTGTATCTGATGCCAACGGATGCACCTATGTGGTTAACGTAACCATTACCGAACCTACCGCAGTAACGGGTGCAGTGGTAAGCACTACCGATGCTACCTGTGGCAACACCAACGGAGCATTTGAAATAGCAGGCGCCAACGGAACCCCCGGCTATCAATATTCAATGGATGGTGGTGCTACCTGGCAGGGATCAGGAGTATTCAGCAACCTCGGTGCTGGGGCATACTCAGTAATTGTAGAAGACATTAACGGTTGCCAGGTTACCGTGCCTGTAACCATTATGGACATGAGCGGCATTACCGCACAAATTGATGTGCAAGTGAACGTAAGCTGCTTTGGCGGCAACGACGGCTCGGTCACCGTATCGGCATCGGGAAGTGTATCGCCCTACCAATACTCCAACGATGGGGGAGCGACTTTCCAGGCCTCAGGCACCTTTGGCGGATTAACTGCGGGCAACTACACCGTGATTGCAGAAGATGCGAACGGCTGTCAGTTCCCTGTAGCAGTTGCCATTACCGAGCCCACTGCAGTGGTAGGGTCGTTAGACGCTACGGTAGATGTATTATGTAACGGAGGCAACAACGGAAGCTTAACCGTTTCGGCTTCAGGAGGAACATCTCCTTACCAGTACTCAAGCGATGGCGGTACCACTTTCCAGGCTTCGGGCACCTTTGGTACACTTGCACAAGGCAGTTACACCATTACCATTGAAGATGCAAACGGTTGCCAAACTACCGTAAACGCTACCATCAACGAACCTCCAGCATTGGATTTAACGGCTACAGTAACCGATCCTACTTGTAATGGATTTACGGATGGAAGCTTAATATTCATCCCATCGGGAGGCACATCCCCCTACCAATTTAGCAACGATAATGGAGCCACCTGGCAGGCCGGTACTTCTTTTACCGGATTGGCAGCAGGCAGCTACGACTTAGTGGTACAAGATGCCAACGGATGTAGCTTTAGTATAACAGAAGTATTAACCGATCCGGCAGCAGTAGCCTTCACCACTGCGGTGCAAGATGCCACTTGCGGCAATGCGGATGGGAGCATTACTGTAACCGTAACTGCAGGCGTATCGCCCTACCAATATAGTAGCGATAACGGAGCTACCTTCCAGACCGGCAATGCATTGAATGGGTTATTAGCGGGCAACTACGACGTAGTGGTAGAAGATGCCAACGGTTGTACCGCTACCATGAACATTGCTGTGGTCAATCAGGCGGCACCAGTGATCGACAACACTGCCTTCACCGACCCGTTGTGTAATGCTGCTTGCGATGGCACGGTAACCATTACTGCAAGTGGAGGAACCAGCCCACTACAATATTCGGTAGACAATGGCGCCACCTTCCAGGCGGGCAACGCTTTCAATGGATTATGCGATGGCACTTACGACCTGGTGGTAGAAGACGCCAATGGCTGTCAGGTATACGCCCAGGTAACCTTAACCGATCCGCCCGTTATGTCGTATACTGCTGCGCTAACAGATTTGCCCTGTTTTCAAGATGGTACTGGCGTAATCGACATCACTGCCCAGGGTGGTGATGGAGGCCCTTATCAGTACTCCATCGACAATGGCGCCACCTGGCAGGTAGGAAATGTATTCAACGGATTGATGGCCGGCACTTACGATGTGGTGGTGCAAGATGGTAATGGCTGTACCGTTACCGGACAGGAAACACTTACCGAGCCTACACAGCTTACCATTACCTTCTCAGCATTTGACGAAACCTGTGCTGGCGCATGCGATGGCTTTGCTATTGTAATTCCAGGTGGTGGGGTAACCCCTTACGACTACACCTGGTCGAGCAGTGCCAACAACACACCAAACGAAACAAACTTATGTACTGGTATTTACGACCTTATTGTAGAGGATGCCAACGGATGTATCATCGATACCCTGGCCTTCCCCATTTCAGGGCCGGCAGCTGTAACGGTAGACAATGTAACGGTTACCGACGAGCTTTGTAATGGCGATTGTGCAGGCACCATCACCATCGATGCCCCGCTGGCGTCGCAATTTAGCATCGACAATGGTGCTACCTTCCAGGCCAGCAATGTATTTAACGGACTGTGTGCTGGTAACTACGACATTGTAGTGCAAGATGCTAATGGCTGTTCGGCTAGCGATGTGGCTACAGTAAATTCGCCAGCAGTACTAACAGTAAACATTAGCAACGACACTACCATTTGCGATGGAGGCATGGCCACCATGACCAGCAATGGAGTAGGGGGCACCTTTCCTTACACCTATGTGTGGGATGACCCTAACGCTACACCAACCAACACTATGAACATGGGTACGGCCGGCACCTATACCGTAACCGTAACCGATGCCAATGGTTGTACGGCACAAGCAAGTGTTACCATTACCATGAACCCACCACTTACCGTAACGGCTCAAACCGATCAAGCCATTTGCCCGGGTGAAGCAGCCATCATTTCGGCCACCGGTGGAGGAGGAAACGGAGGGCCATACACATACGACTGGATCAACGACGATGGTTCGGGATGGACTGCAACAGGAGGCTCGTTAAGTGTTGCCCCTACCACCACCACTACCTATACGGTAACAGTAAGTGATAACTGCGGCTCAATTACTACCACGGCACAGGTAACCATTACAGTAAACCAGGTGCCAACAGTAAATTTTGCTGCCGATAACATTTCGGGATGTACTCCGGTAACAGCAGGGTTCACCAACCTTACCGACCCGTTATTAACAGGCAATTGTTTCTGGGACTTTGGCGATGGCAATACTTCTAACGATTGCAACCCAACGCACACATATTACACCCCCGGGTGCTACGATGTTACCTTAACAGTAACGTCGCCCGATGGTTGTGTGGGAGACACTACCTTCACGCAAATGATTTGTGTATACGCCTATCCGCAGGCCGACTTCATATTTGGTCCGCAACCGGCCAACATATTGAACCCCACCATCAACTTTAGCAACTACTCTACCAATGCGGTAACTTACGAGTGGATTTTTGATCAATTGGGAACATCTACCGATGCCGATCCATCGTTTACCTTCCCTGGCGATCAACCCGGCAACTACAATGTTTGTTTGGTAGCCACCAGCGCCAGCAATTGTGTAGACACCATTTGCTACAACGTTATCATCGACGATGCATTTTTGGTGTACGTACCGAATGCCTTTACGCCCGATGGTGATGGTGTAAACGATTATTTTGCACCAGTGCTCAATGGAATAGATCCCTTGTCATACCAATTCCTGGTTTTCGACCGATGGGGAGAGTTGGTATTTGAAAGCTATCATCCTACCCTACAATGGGGCGGCTCCATCAAGGGCAATAACGAAATGGGCAAGCAAGATGTATATGTGTGGAAGTTGGCAGTCACCGATGCTTCTACCAATAAGCAGCACACCCTCACAGGGCACGTTACATTGTTGCGCTAAAAGATAAATGCTATTTTGAATTCAGTGCGCACCTGCTCAAGGTGCGCACTTTTAGTTTATTATATTTCGTGATGCACCTCTTAGCATGTGTCGAATGGTAATGAGCCTTCTGCCAACAGCATGCTCACAGTTTGTTTTATCGCCTAATGGCCTGGCTGTGTCGATACAATTTTCTGATGTAGACCATTTGTAGCCCCCAGGGAATGTGTTGAAAACAAGGCTTTTGTGTTAAATTTGTAACGAAAAGTGAAAATTATCACAAGGAAAAGACAACCATTGTTTCCCACTCCCGTCTTGTTTTACAGTTGAACAAAAGCAGATAATCTCGAATGAAAAATGTTGTTGCTGCTCTCTACACCGTTATTCTTACAATTTTAATATCAACCAGTGGAGAGGCACAAGTAACAGCCGTTCATGTTGCTCCTGATACTTCCTTAATTTGCGAAGGCGATTTCACCACGATTAACTTTAGTAGTGTTGGCCCATGTGGGGGAAGTTACGAATACCAGGTATTGGATGGAGGTATGGTTGTGCAAGCATGGAGTGTGATTGCTTCTTACGATGCTTCACCCGCTACTTCTACTACTTTTACTGTGGAGCTGCGATGCAGCAGCGACCCTGGAACAGTGGTCACCAATACCTTTCATGTAATTGTAGTGAGAGAGCCCACGATTACAGGAAACTTAACCATCTGTGAGGGCGCGTCTACCGCTTTAACTGCCAGTGGCAACAACGGCCCCTTCGAATGGTGGGACAGTCCTAATGGAGGAAATCAACTATCGCCTACCGACACGTGGAACACACCAGTACTCAATGCCAATACCACAGCATACGTACAAGCATCGGGAGTAAATTCTAATGAGGGAGTTATTTTAATTACCGAATGCGGACTGGAAGGCTTTATAGGAAACGCCAGTGCCGACTACATGGAAATTTCCAACCTGTACAACACTCCGGTAAATACTACCGGATGGGTGGCAGCCATAAGCAGCTCCTATGTTGATATCAATGCTGTAAATCTTCTTCCGTGGCACCTGCCCAACTCGTTCGATGAATGTTCGGTAGTGTCGCGAAACGATGTCTTTGGCGACCCCAACTACTGGGGAAACAACATTCAGTGGAACCCCGGCAACAATGCCACTTATAGAAGCTGGGCCATCATTATTGACGATGTAGGCAACGTGATTGACTTTGTTTGTTGGGGATGGACAGCCGCTGATTTGGCAGGTTTTAACCCCACCATCAACGGATTTAACATTACCCTTGGTGCCGAATGGATTGGTGATGGGGTAGATTCGAACTGTGGTACCCAGGGTGGTGTGGCTTATAGCATCCAACGGGTTGGGAATAGCGATAACAACAACATGGGCGACTTTGTTTGTCAGCCATCTACCGTAGATGTAGTGAACCCCGGCCTGGTATGCGGATGGACTTCGACGGTTTGCCGCTGGCCGGTAACCGTTACCGTAAACCCTAACCCTACTGTAGCCACCTCGGCTACCGATGCCCTTTGCAACGGAACATGCACCGGACAGGTATCGGCTTTAGGCGCTACCGGAACATCGCCCTACACCTACGATTGGGGAGGGCTGGGAATAGGATCGCCCATCAACAACGTGTGTGCAGGAAACTACAACCTAACCGTAACCGATGCCAACGGTTGCACCGGAACAGGAAGCATCGTGGTGAATGAGCCGCCTCCATTAACAGTGGGCGAGGCAAGCACCGACGAAACATGTGCTGGCGATAACGATGGCACCATTACCCTTACCGGTGGTGGTGGAACAGCAGGATATAATTACGACATTGGTTTTGGGGCACCCAACGGTACAGGGGCATTTACCAACCTGCCTCCAGGTACATACAACTACACAGTAACCGATGCCAATGGCTGTACCGTAACCGGTTCCATTACCATTGTGGTAGGGCCAAGCTGCTGCCCGATGACCAACACGGTAGCCTCTACCAACCCACTTTGTGCAGGGGCATGCGATGGTACCATCACCTTAACAGAAAACCTTGGAGCACCTACCGTAACCTATAGCATCGACGGTGGAGTAACCACGCAAACGTCGGGGAACTTTACCAATGTTTGTGCAGGCACTTACAACATATTAATAGAAGATGGGAACGGCTGTCAGTACATCGATGTAGTGACCCTTACCGACCCACCAGCATTGGGCGGTAGCATTACTACCCAAACCGATGTAAGCTGCAATGGAGTATGCGATGGTGCGGTAACGGTGGCTGGCAGTGGTGGAACGCCCCCTTACATGTACGACATTGGAGGAGGGGCACAAGCCTCAGGCACCTTCAACGGACTTTGTGCTGGTGCAAATAACATGACTGTATCTGACGCCAACGGATGTGCCACCACGGCAGTAATTACTGTAAACGCACCCACAACATTAACGGTAAACATCAGCAACGACACCATTATTTGCGATGGAGGTATCGCCACCATAACGAGCAATGGGGTAGGAGGAACAGGGCCATATACCTATGCATGGAATGACCCTAATGCCACATTGGGCAGCACCTTAAACATCGGCATAGCAGGTACGTATACCGTTACTGTAACCGATGCCAACGGTTGTATGGCACAAGCAAGTGTAATCGTTGCAACAAACACAGCAATTATCGTAACTGCCCAATTCGATCAAACCATTTGTTCGGGCGAAACACTAACCATCTCCGCTACTGGTGGAGGAGGCAGTGGTGGGCCATACACTTACCATTGGACCAACGACGATGGTTCGGGTTGGACTGCCAGCGGCGCTTCCGTTAGCATATCGCCCACAGGCACCACTACCTATACCGTAACCATAAGCGATGGTTGTGGTTCTACTACTACTACCGATCAGGTAACCGTTACCGTGCACCAAACACCAACAGTGAATTTTACTGTCGACAATACCTCGGGATGCACACCGGTAACAGCAGGGTTCACCAACCTTACCGATCCTATGTTAATAGGCAATTGTTTCTGGAACTTTGGCGATGGCAATACTTCTAACGATTGCAACCCAACGCACACATATCAGGTTCCCGGGTGTTACGATGTTACCCTTACTGTGGTATCGCCCGATGGTTGTATGAACGACACTACCTTTACGCAACTGATTTGTGTATATGAATACCCGCAGGCCGACTTTGTGTTTGGCCCTCAATCGGCGAACATTATGGAGCCCGTCGTTAACTTCAGTAACCACTCTACCGATGCGGTAACTTACGAGTGGATCTTTGACCAACTGGGAACATCAACCGATACCAATCCATCGTTCACTTTTCCTGGCGATCAACCTGGCAACTACAATGTTTGCCTGGTGGCTGCCAACATCAACAACTGTATGGATACCACCTGCTACAGCGTTATGATCAACGATGTGTTTTTGGTGTATGTGCCCAATACTTTTACGCCTAACGGTGATGGTGTAAACGATTATTTTGTGCCAGTGCTCAATGGAATTGATCCCTTATCGTACCAACTCTCTATCTTCGACCGGTGGGGGAAATTGGTGTTTGAAAGCCATCACTCCAACTTGCAGTGGGGAGGAGCTATTGGGGGCAATGGCGAAACAGGCCAACAAGGCATATACGTGTGGAAATTGGAAGTATCTGATGCTACTACCAGCAAGCGACACACCTTTACAGGGCACGTTACATTGTTGCGCTAAAAGGCAAATGCCTTTTTGAACTCGGTGAGTACCTGCTTCAAGGTGCGAACCTCTATGTTAATCATGGCATTGATGGCAGCATTGGGTTTTACTTTTAACTCGCGGAGTTTCAAATGCTGGTTCACATACAGCATCTCCAGTTCAGGATACACCTCTTTAAGGGTATCGGCAATGTAGTTGATCTCCAACGTATCTTCTACCAAATCGTACCGTCCCGATTTAATCTTTCCCTCTAATAAGTTGGCCATCACATTGGCTGCTTTATCGATGTGGATGAAGGAGCGGTGCTGACTGCCATTGCCATTGATGGTAATTTTGTTCTTGAAGTGGGCATCAAACATAAACTTATTGATGACCGAATCGAACCGCATGCTTTTGCTATAGCCATACACATTACCGCACCGAATAATGTAGGTGGGTACCTTGGCAAACAACCGTTGTACATGTTCTTCGCCACGCATTTTTGAGATGCCATAAAAGGTGCGTGGGTTGATGGGCGAATCGATATCCACCTCAGTGCTGGATGCACCATATACCGAAGCGCTACTGGCGTAGATAACTTTGGAAATGCGTTCGCTTTCCTCAATGGCATACACCAACTCGGCAGTACCCCAATGGTTGGTTTGCTCAAACAAGTGTGGGTTTTGATCGGCAAAAGGAGTGGTAACACGAGCCGCTAAATGATACACCACATCTACGTTGGCCAATTCCTTTTTGAGCTTGCGCGAATCCAACAACTCGCCATGCACAAAGCGTACCTTGTTACCACCAATCTTATTGGAACCAATGAACAAGTTGTAGTTGCCCCGACTCAAGTTGTCGTAAACAATAATTTCTTCTACCGCATCGCGTTGAGCCAATTCGTAGGTGAGCTCTGTACCAATATAACCGGCACCTCCAGTAATTAATATTCTCATTTTTCTACCAGGTCAGTATGTAATCCACATTCAGTTTTGTTTAGCCCAAACCAGCGCCCTCCACGGTCGTTGGTTAGGTCTAATTTGCGGGTACAGGGTTCGCAACCAATGCTCATATACCCTTGATTTTCGAGCGGGTGGCGCGGTAAATCGTATTCACGGATATAGTCGTAAATCATTTTTCCCGACCAATCGAGCATAGGATGAAAACGCACTGCCCCATGAGGAGCCGCCTGCTCTACCTTCATGTTTCTGCGGTTGGCATTTTGATCGGCTCGAATCCCGTTGATCCATACATCGTACTCCATCAACAAAGGCTCCATGGGTTGGGTTTTGTTTAAAAAGCAACAATAATCCGGATCGGAGGTAAAGTATAGATTGCCTTGGGCGTTGCGCTGCATATTGCGAGGCACCAACGACTTTACATCCAACATTTTTAAGTGCAACAGCGCAGCGATCTGATCTTTAAATTGTACCGTTTCAGGAAAGTGATAGCCAGTATTGATGAAACAAATGGTAATATCTGCCTCAATACGGCTGAGCAAATGAAGCATAGGAATGCTGTGCGTTTGAAAAGAGGAAGTAGCAAACATTCGCTTCCCTTCAGCAGCATACCGATGTACTTGAGTTTCAATTTCTTCGAATGTCATAAAGCAAAGTTAGCCATTAATCCATCGGCTAAAAGTATACTTATGCCCCAATGCCCTATGCTTTATTACTGGAATAGTAGTATTTACAACGTTAAAATTGAATTGGCCGCTTGATGCTCTCTTCCAGGCAGATCAATGTTTCGGTGCCTTGCACGCCCTTGATGCCCTGTATTTTATGGTTGAGAACATCGTACAGGTGTTTGGTGTTGCGGCAATATATTTTCACAAAGATGCTGTAGGTGCCTGTGGTGTAGTATGCTTCAACCACCTCGGGAATGGCTTTTAAATCTACCACCACTGCTTCGTAAATAGAACCGTTCGATAAGTGCACGCCCAAAAATGCACTGAGGTCAAACCCCAGTTTTTCAGGGTTTACCTCCAGGTGCGATCCTTTCACAATGCCTAACTCCTCCAACTTCTTCATGCGTACATGGATGGTGCCAGGCGAAACAATGAGTTTTTTCGCTATTTCGGTATAGGCAATGCGGGCATCTTCGGTTAAGATACGCATGATCTCACGGTCCAAATTATCAATTTCGTAATGGTCGCCCTCTTTTTCCATGCTTGTTTAAGGATTTATCAACGAACGATTTATTTTATTATTCTATTGACAAAAATAGTGCTTATTAATTAAATAATTGATAGGAAAATGAAACTTTTTTTAACTTTGTGTCGTCTAAATACTTAGTTCTTTACATTTTTAACAAAGACACAACACTGTGGGGTGATGAAACTGGCAGCCATGCCCTCCTGTCACGAGGGTGGAGAATCTGGGATAAATCTGTTGAGGGACTAACCACTCCTTGGAGGTTCGACTCCTCCTCCCACAGCGAAGTTTTTATAGTAATCGCACGCAAGTGCGAAGCAGTAAGTAGTAGTTTGTAAAGTTAAAGGAGGGGAAGTAGAGAGACCCTCCTTTTTTTTTCATGAATTGTTCCGCATCAGCGGCATCGTTTTAATTTAACTGATTAACATTAGCAAGGATAGAAATCAGTCAAGGAAATGACCCCGACCTATGGCCAGACCAAATGCACAGAGTCTGCCATAAGGTTTGGGTTTTTTTCGTTCAACGCATTGCCCTTCAATCACCTTCTCCTTCTCCACCCCATCGTCACCCTGCTCCGTTTCAATAGCTCCCGTAATGATTAAGGATCACTTCTCTTTACCCCCAATCACCTTCTCCTTCTCCACCCCATTGTCACCCTGAACTTGTTTCAGGGTCTACTCCGCTTTCACTCAAAGCTAGCTTGTTCTGAGTTCCTGAGTGTTCTAATCGGTCAACGAGAGCGTTAGCATGTATTCCTGTCCAGTGTCTGAGTGTTTTGCTGCGAGGCACGAGCAGCAAAATGTATCGAAGACCGGGCAGATGGGGAAGTGTCGAAGAACCACACACTCCTGCGCAGGCAGGAGTCCAGTAGCACCCTTTGCGTCACCCTGTTCCGTTTCAATAGCCACTGAGAATTAAGGGTCACTTCTCTTTATCCTCAATCACCTTATCCTTCTCCACCCCATCGTCACCCTGAACTTGTTTCAGGGTCTACTTCATTCTCCCGCTCACTTACTCTGCGCTCGAAGAGCCCTCGCTCTCCTACTGTTCTTGCAATTCCTTCATCTCCTCTAACGTCGGTTGAGGCAATTGCTCTTTGGCAGGAGCAAACTTCCCTTTTTCAAATTTGTAGTCCATGCATTTCCCGGTTTGAGAATCCCAAACAAAAATGTAGTTCTCCGACTTAATGAATTGTCCCTTATCGGTATTGTACACCCGTTGGTAGGGTTCGTAATGGAACCTGCCATTGAGGTTTTCGGTGGCGGAGGCATTGGGTGGCGGAGGCTCTTGCGCAAAAGCACTGTTGGAGGCCTGCAACAGCAGTGCCATACTACACAGTACAGCACATACAACAATGCCGATAACCAGCACGCGTTGCGAGAAAAGGTCTAATTTTTTCATGAAAGTGGTTTTAGTGGTTACTGCCAGGTTTGGGTATAATCGCCAAACTCATCGTTGGGCAAATCGCAGGTAATGTTTAAACTCAAAGGTTTTTTGTCGGTGGTAAACCGATTGCCATCAGCATCCGAAAATTCGGAGATGTCGATCATGAGAGTATCGCCTGCTGCTATCTCCAAACCGGAAGCCAGGTAATCGTTGTTCAGTGTAAGGTTTACATTGGAATAGTCGAACTCATCGCTATTGGCAATGGAAAACTGATTGGCATCTGTAATTTCAATGGTAATGTTGAGTTGGGTAGGGGCTACTGAGGTGGCCCAGGCCATCATTAAAAAGAGCACTACAGCAATGGAAGCGCCAAGGTGTTTTACAAAAGATTTCATGTGTGGTTAGTGGTTAGTTCAATCTGTTTAATGTGCAAGAATCCCATGGCTCCCATCAATGCCATAACAAGCATGTCTGTCCCATCGTATGTACCAGGAACAAAGCTTTGTTGAGCCATTTCGTACAGCAACCCCAAAAGGTAGGCACCAACAATCCACCCTACGCTAGCAAAAGTAACCTTGCGGTTCCAAAGCACTACCATGCCCGCAACAAAGGCATACATCCACAACCCATCGGGCAGGCTGTAAAGCACCCAGTGAGGAAGGGCAATGCCAGAAGCACCTAAAGCCTCATATCGAAACACCAAATAAATCAAGGTGCCGAGGAGCAGTGCTACCGCAGGAAAAAAGATTAATTTTAAGGTACGATAAAGCAAACCTTCAATTGTTGGTACTATCGCCAATTTAGCCAAAAGTTTCACCATAATCAATAAATCCACGTATGATTTCATTAGCGCCCATTGCCACTGTAAGCACGCCCCGTACCACCATACAAGATGATGATTGGGGCGACGTGGTTGCTGAAATTCAGCTCGTAGAAACACTGCCTCCATCGGTATTCGATGGCATTGAAGCATTTTCGCACCTCGAAATCATCTTTTATTTTGATCGAGTTCCGGTCGAAAAAATTGTTGCTGGAGCACGCTACCCTCGCGGCAATACCAACTGGCCCAAAGTGGGCATCTTTGCTCAACGTGGCAAGAACCGCCCCAACCGGTTGGGCAGCACTACGGTAAAGTTGTTGGAGCGAAAAGACCGTGCCCTGGTGGTACAAGGGCTGGATGCCATCAATGGCACCCCAGTGGTCGACATCAAACCAGTCATGCGCGAATTTCAGCCCACCAATATTCAACAGCCATTATGGGCTACCGAGCTCATGAAAAATTATTGGTAAAGTATTAACGACAGTATTGTTGCAAGGCTTGTTGAGCCTGCCCAAAGCCATAATTAAATGCGGCTTGCAAGTCGTTGCACCCTGCCTGCCCTTGTTGCAGCTGAATGGCACTCATGCCCCGAATGTAGTAGGCCAGTCCATGATCTGCCTTCAACGCAATGGCAGCATTGAGATCGGCAATGGCACCACCAAAATCGTTGGTATTGTATTTTGCTGTGCCCCGGTTGGTAAGGGCATCAACATGATCGGGCTGCAACAAGATGGCCCGGTCGTAATCGAGCAACGCTTGTTGGTGCTTACCAATAGAAGCCAACATTAACCCCCGGTTCGAAAAGGCACTGGCATTGGTAGAATCGAGCTGCAAGGAAGTGCTAAAGTCGGCAATGGCATCGTTGTATTGCCCGAGCATGCCACGGGCAACACCGCGGTTGTACCACGAAAGAGGAGCATCACTATACATGGCAATGGATTGGTTGTAATCGGCAATGGCTCCTTGAGGATCGCCATTTTCCATCTTGTATAACCCCCTGTTGCTGTAGCCCATATGGTGCTCATACTTGCTCAAGGTGTCGTTCCACAGTGTAAGGCTGTTTTCCCAAACTTTGACCCGCTGAAAGGTCATCACCGTTAACACCAATACATAGGTTCCTGCAATGTATGGCAAAGCGGTACGCATCGATTTGCGCGCTTCGAGAGATACATATCCCATGCCCAACAAAAAGAACAACCCAATAGAAGGCACATAGGTAAACCGATCGGCGTTGTACGCAATGCCCACAGGCACCACTTGCAATACCAATACAATGTTAATGAAGAAGAATGCCAACCCGAAAGCCAATGCCCTGCTGCGCTTAATGGCCCAGCCCAATACTCCCAAAAACCCTAAGCCCAGCACCGGAAAAACCCAATAAAACGCGCCAATTGCAGCCTCTTTTGCAATGGGGTACGGGTAAATGGCTGAGAGCTTGAAAGGAAAAATTGTTTTCAGCAGGTATTGCACCAACGCGTAATTGCCAAAAATAAACTGACGCACCAACCCATGATCTTCCGATTGTACAAATACATCATGCGACCGAAGGATGGAAACGGTAAGTAATCCAGAAGCAATGGCCACCAGGAAAAAAGGAACTTTCTCCAACATTACCTTTTTGCTCAACAACTTGCGTTGCAAGAAAAAATCGATGGCCACCAGGCTTACTGCCAGCGTTACTGCCATGCCTTTCGAAAGCAGTGCCCCTACAAAGAGTAATAGGGCAAATGCATAATGTTTTGTTTTTCCCAGTTGTACATAGCGCACATAATGAATTAAAGACAGCAAAAAGAAACAGGTGTACAACACATCCTTGCGTTCCGTAATCCACGCCACCGACTCTACATGCAGGGTATGCACCCCAAAAAGAGCAGCGGCAACAAGGGCCACTTTAAAGTTGTTGGTGAGCAAATGAATGAACCAAAATACCAGCAACGTATTGAGCAAGTGGAGGAAGACATTAACAAAATGCGAAAAGGCAGCACTGCCATCAGAAATGCTGTAATCGATGGCCAGCGAAAGCATGGTGAGAGGCTGGTACAATTTGCCATAAGGTTGCGAGAAATAACGCCCCATAGTTTCGCCCGAAAGCGATTGCACATCTTCATTTTGGGTTACGTACACATCATCGTCCCAATTGGTGAAATCGGCCTTGAAAGCAGGAGAATATGCCACCAGTGTTACCACAAGAATAACGGCCAGCCAAATCCATGTTTTCTTGTTAAAAATCGTGTTGCTATGCTCCAATTTCGACATGGTGGCTTTAAAGATAGAAGAAATAAAATTGCTAGTATTGATTTAGCAAGGCGTAGGGCAATAAAGTGGAACAAAATTTGGTTAAGTAAAAAAAGAGCAATTATATTTGCGAACAATTCAAAAACAATGAAGACAAACAAAACATTCTTCTTCTGGTATTTTTATTACGGACTCGATCATCGGGGCTGAAGAGGGGTATTTTGTAGTACATACAATATAAACTGAAAGTCTCGAATAACATTCGAGGCTTTTTTTTTGCACTAAAATGAACCAACAAAAAGTAGCCATACAAGGTGTACAGGCATCGTTTCATCATGAGGCAGCACGGAACTACTTTGGCCAACAAGTACCGGTAGTAGAATGCAGCACATTTCGCGCATTGTGCGAAGCGTTAAAAAGCGGGGAAGCCACCATGGCATTGATGGCCATTGAAAACACCATTGCAGGAAGCATATTGCCCAACTATGCATTGCTCAAAGAGTATCACTTAAAAATTTGTGGAGAGGTATACCTCCCCATACGCATGAATTTGATGGCCCTGCCGGGAGTGGAGTTAGAAGACATTGAACAAGTGCTTTCGCACCCCATGGCCATATTGCAATGCAGCGATTTTTTGAATGAGTTGAAGGTCAAAGCGGTAGAACATGAAGATACAGCAGGGGCAGCAAAAAAACTGATGGAAGAGCAAATGCCCAACACAGCAGTAATTGCTGGAATGGCGGCAGCGGAGCGATATCAATTGAATGTGCTGGCCAAAAGCATAGAAACCAACAAGCAAAACTATACCCGTTTTTTGGTATTGAATGTCAATAGCAAATTTCCGGGATTGGCCAATGGCAAAGAAACATGCAACAAGGCTTCGCTGTGTTTTGAGCTGGGCCATAGTGTAGGAGCATTGGCAGAAGTGCTCAACATTTTTGAAGCGTTTCACATCAACCTTACTAAAATACAGTCGGTACCCATTGTAGGAAAACCCTACGAATATTCTTTTCACGTAGATATAGAATGGGGAGATTACCGCGATTACGAACAAGCCATTAAACAAGTATTGAACAGTGTTTCCACGCTTGCGGTATTGGGAGAATACCCCAAAGGAGTGTTGGAAATAACAGGATAAAAAAAAGGCCATGATCATTAACAAAGCACAACGATTGGAGGGGGTAAAGGAGTACTACTTTTCTACCCGACTGCAAGAAATTAGAGCGATGCAGCAGCAAGGGGAAGAGGTGCTCAACCTGGGCATTGGGAACCCCGATTTGGCGCCATCGCAAAACACAGTATTCACCTTAATTGAGTCGGCCATTGATGCCAGTAACCATGGTTATCAAAGTTATCGAGGTACTGAAGAACTGCGCGGTGCCATCAGCGGCTGGTATCAAAAAAGATACGGTGTTGCGCTGAACCCAACCAATGAAGTACTGCCATTGATGGGATCGAAAGAAGGCATCATGCATATTGCTATGGCATTCTTGAACCCTGGCGATGAGGTGTTGGTGCCCAACCCGGGCTACCCCACCTATGCTGCTGTGGCAAAGTTAGTAGGAGCAAAGGTGCGTACCTATGCATTGGAGGCGTCTAATAACTGGCAGGTGGATGTAGAACAACTGCGTCAATCCGATCTTTCGAAGGTGAAAATCATGTGGCTCAATGCACCACACATGCCTACGGGCACCGATGCATCCGACACCACCTTCAAGGCGTTGATAGCATTGGCAAAAGAGCAGCAGTTTTTGATCTGCAACGACAACCCCTACAGCCTTGTGTTGAACGATGCTCCTAAAAGCATCTTGCAAATACCAGCTGCTGAAGAGGTGGCTATTGAATTGAACTCTTTGAGCAAGTCGCACCACATGGCGGGGTGGAGGGTAGGATGGGTAGCCGGTCGCTCTGAATACCTGGATGCCATTTTAACGGTAAAAAGTAACATGGATTCAGGCATGTTTTTGCCCTTGCAGCGAGCAGCCACACAAGCATTAAACAATGGCGATGAATGGCATCAAGCGCAAAATGCCATTTACCGCGAGCGACGGCAATACGTTTGGGAATTGTTAGACGTACTGGGGTGCACCTATTCGAACCATCAGGTAGGAATGTTTGTTTGGGCTAAAGTACCCGAAGCAATTACCAATACCGGGCAATGGATGGATCAACTGCTGTACGAAGCCAAAGTATTCATTACCCCCGGCTTTATTTTTGGGAGCCAGGGCGAGCGATACATACGAGTGTCGTTGTGCAATTCCGTAGCCACATTAAAACAAGCCATTGATAGAATTGCGGCATTTGTAGCCGCTCAAAAAATAACAGCATGATTGTAACAGTAATAGGAGTAGGACTCATCGGTGGATCGCTGGCCATCGACCTTAGGAAAACAGGTTTCGCTACCGAATGTATTGGTGTGGATGCCAACGAGCAACACGCACAACAAGCCCTTCAGTTGGGACTGGTAGACCAGGTATTGCCGATGGAAGAAGCCGTAAAAAAAGCCGATTTGGTGGTGGTAGCGATTCCAGTAGACCGCGCCAGGCAACTCATTCCGGTAGTGTTGGGCCTCATTGCTAAACACACAGTGGTGGTAGACATGGGCTCTACCAAGGCAGGCATATGCGAAAGGGTAAAGCACCACGAAAAAAGGGGCAACTTTGTTGCCTCGCACCCCATAGCCGGCACCGAAAACAATGGGCCGGAAGCAGCATTAAGCGGGTTGTTTAACAACAAAACCACCATCATCTGCAACAAAGAAGAAAGCCATCTACAGGCATTAGAAACAGTGCAGCAACTTTATGAAAAACTGGGCATGCACATCCGTTACATGGAGGCATCGGCACACGACCTACACATCGCCTATGTATCGCACCTATCGCACATCACCTCCTTTACATTAGGACTTACCGTGCTGAACATCGAACAAAATGAGCAGCGCATTTTTGATATGGCGGGCAGTGGTTTTGCCTCTACGGTACGATTAGCAAAAAGTGCACCAACCATGTGGGCACCCATCTTCGAACAGAATGCCGAACACCTCTCAGAGGCATTGGAAGCATACATCGAAATACTGCAGCGTTTTAAGCAGCTCATTGGCATGGGCGACAAAGCTCGTTTGTTGGCATTGATGAATGATGCTAACGATATCCGAAGAATATTAGACGGTATTCAATTGAAAAGCAATAATTTTAACCTTGAAACTAGAGTAGCATGAAACTGAACATCGATATAAATCCCATCAACCAATGGTTACCCAGCAGCAAAAAACCCATCATTGTGAGCGGGCCGTGCAGTGCCGAAAGCGAGGAGCAAATGATGGCTACGGCAAAAGAACTGGCAACACTGGGAAAAGTAAATGTATTGCGAGCAGGCATATGGAAGCCTCGAACACGACCCAACTCATTTGAAGGAGTTGGAGCACCGGGGTTAGCATGGCTAAAGAAAGCATCGGAAGCAACGGGCATTCCCTGTGCTACCGAAGTGGCCAATGCCGAACATGTGGAACAATGCCTGAAACACGGCATCGACATCTTGTGGATAGGCGCGCGCACCACAGTAAACCCTTTTTCGGTGCAAGCCATTGCCGATGCTTTGAAAGGTGTAGACATGCCTGTTATGGTAAAAAACCCCATCAACCCCGACCTACAATTGTGGATTGGTGCCATTGAGCGCATTCATCGAGCAGGCATTAAAAGCATTGCAGCCATTCACCGTGGGTTTTCCTCGTACGAGAAAACACCGTTTCGCAATGCACCCATGTGGGAAATTCCCATTGAACTGAAAAGGTTGTGCCCCGAGCTCGACATCATTTGCGACCCCAGTCACATTGCCGGAGTACGCGAATTGTTGGCCATGGTATCGCAAAAAGCATTGGACCTCGACATGGCCGGCCTTATGCTGGAAAGCCACATACAACCCAAGGTAGCACTAAGCGATGCCGAACAACAAGTAACCCCTGCCCGGTTGGGCACCATCTTAAATGAGTTGACCATACGGGAAGCCAGTGCTGGTACAGTAGAGTTTAAAAACCAGCTGGAAGAACTTAGAAGCACCATCGACCAGTTGGATGAAGAGATCATTGAAAAACTGTCGTCGCGCATGGACATTGCCGAACAAATAGGGCAGTACAAGCGCGAAAATAACGTTACTATTTTACAGGTAAATCGTTGGGATGAACTGATGAAAAAGCGCATTAACATGGGCGAAGCCATGGGGTTAACCGATGATTTCATGAAAAAGTTACTACAACTAATTCATAAAGAATCCATTCGCCGACAAACCACTGTGATGAACGAAACTACCGTGAAATAGCGATAGTTTTAGAAATTATTCTGTTATATTTGTTAGAAGACCATAGATGAGTTACATGGCTACTGGAACAGTAAAATTTTACAACAAGAAGAACAAATTTGGCTTCATCAAGGTAGATGAAACCGGAGAAGAGATTTATGTGCGCGCCAGCGGACTGGTTGATGCTATTGAAGACAACGATCGGGTAGAATTTGAAATTGAACAAGCCGCCAAGGGTCCTATGGCAAAACAAGTTAAAAAGGTATAATTACTCCCCATAAGCAATCGCGAACAACCCGCGATGTTCTTCCTGCGTACCATTGGTTTTGTTAACGGTTAGCACTACATAGGTGTAATAACCCCATGCCAACATGATGGTGTCGCTGTTCAACTCATCTGCTGTATACAATGCATGATGAATGGTGCGAATGTCTTCCAGGTTGGCTTCCCATTGCGGGGCAGGAATGGTGAAAGAAATGGCAGTACCATCATCCAACGATTGAATGGTAGGTAGAACATCCAATACACGTTGATTCTTCCCGTTCAGTTGTATGTCAACCGATTTGATGACGACACTGTCGAGAGGGGTGGTAAGCACACAAAATAAATCGGCATCGGCATTCCATTCAACACCTCCCGGGCCGGGGCCTTCCATGTCAAACAAATTATCGTCAAACCCTTGCTGGTACAAGCCCACTACCTTCTTGCTTTTCCACATTTGCATCATCCGTTTAAGGGCTAAAGTATCCAATGGATCAGCAACAGTTAACTCGAGCAACATACTAAAATCGTTGGCACTAAACCCCTGGGTGTTGTACTTGTAATCGAGCACATAATACCCCCCAAAGCCATAATGGGGGAGAGCAGTTGTGGGAGATTCAGGCAGTGTGTCAGCAATTTCTACTGCTATATCATCACTGGTAGCATTGTTGTTGGGGCTGGAAGTAGTTTGACAGGCCACCAAACCAATTGCTAAAAAAGCTGTGCATCGAAAAAGCATGAAATAAAGATAGGTATTTACGAATTTCGTAACTTGCATCTTTGCTGGTTTACTATGAAAAAAATTACTGCACTTCTTTTTGCTTTCCTTGGTTTTCAAGGGATTTACGCGCAAACAATTACAGCCAATTTGAGCCAACTGGATTTTGGTGATGTGTACGAAACTTCACCCGATAGTTTGCAGGTGCAGTTGAGTAATCCGTATCCCACTCCTGTTGATGTTACCGATGTGCACTTTTTTAACATTTATGGTACACCTGCTTTTTCAGTAGCCAATACTGCATTCACCATACCTGCCTCGGGGCAGCACAATATATGGATCAGGTTTGCACCAAAACACAACATTTATCACAACTCCGAAGTAGTGTTTTTTACTACCAACGAACGCGGCCATTTGGCGGTTGACCTGGTAGGGCAGGGGAAGTACTCGAAACCCTATTACAACGGCACTGAAAATAAAGAAGAGCAAGCATTAAAAGACACCTTGAAAACCATATTGGCACAAGGCTATAATAACCTTGGCTACAATGGTGCGCGCGACCAAATGTACATGGTGCTCGACAATAAATTTGTAAATGGACAGGGTGCTGCTCAAAATGAATTGGAAGGAGCATACACCGGTTTTGTAGTGAGTGGTTATGCAGATCGACAAGATGCACAAAACCAGGGAGTAAATACCGAGCATACTTTTCCGCAAGGCTTTTTCGGCTCGGTAGATCCGGAGAAGTCAGACATTCACCACCTGTTTATTACAGAACAGAATGCCAACTCTATTCGGGGCAACCTTCCCTTTGGTGTGGTAACAGGCGTACCCGATTGGCAGCAAGGGGGATCGCAACGAGGAGGGGGAGTATTTGAACCCCGCGATGCACAAAAAGGGCAGGCCGCTCGTGCTATGATGTACTTCGTGTCGCGTTATCAAGACTATACCAGTTTCTTTGCACCACAAGAAACATTGCTGCGTCAGTGGCACAACGATTTTCCACCTACGGCTATTGATACCAATAGAAACAACGGGGTTTACAATGTACAGAACAACCGCAATCCGTTCATCGACTACCCCCAGTTGATTGATCGCATTACCGTGTTGGCCAGCAATTCAGTAGCACCAGATAACTATTCATTGGCAACATACGGAGCAGCCATTGACTTTGGCTATGTGGCTCCACCAGCTACCGTAACCTACTATTATATTATGGTAAACGATGGCAACCAACCCATCAACATCACCAACCTGATGTTGGGCGACCCTACATTGAGTTTTAGTAATGGCACGGGTGTAGATCAAACCATTGCTCCAGGCGAAGCTGCCACCATTGAAGTTACCGCTACTGTAAACAATAACAACACGGTAAGTACCGACCTTACTTTCAATACCAACATTCCCGGGCAAGCATCCTTCACTGTTCCGGTATTTTTGAATGTAGTGATTGGTGTGGATGAAATGATGAGCAACAATGCTGTAACATTGTACCCCAATCCAACCAGTGATGTGCTGTACATTCAAGGGCCGCTTAGCGAGCGAGCATTGGTTGTGGTGTACGATGAATTAGGAAAGCGCGTGTTGGAACAACAAGTGCAATTTACTGCAGCACAAGCCACTATTGATGTGAGTGCGTTGCCTGTTGGAAATTACCTGCTTGAAGTAGCAGGAAAAGGGGCTAAAACCTGGATCAAACGCTAAAGGGTCTCCCCACAATACTTGCAATGCTCGGCATCGTCGTCGTGCCCTTCCCCTCCGCAACTTTCACAGGCACGTGTATTGGTACTTACCTTGGTACGCGATAACTCTGCCCCCACAATTCCTGTAGGCACGGCAATAACGCCATAACCCATAATCATAAGGATTGATGCTACAAATTGCCCCAGTTCGGTGATGGGTTTAATGTCGCCAAAGCCCACGGTAGTCATGGTAACTATGGCCCAATAAATGCTGCGGGGAATGCTGGTGAACTCATCACCATTTTTTTCCGCTTCTATAATGTACATAAGGGTTCCCATAATGATGGCAATGCTAAGCACGGCCACCAGGAACACGGTGATTTTGGCCCGACTGGCCTTTAGGGCCTGGGCCAAAATCCGTGCTTCCCCCAGATAACGAGCAAGTTTAAGTACCCTGAACACTCGCAACAAGCGGAGTGTACGAAGGGCTACCGAGTATTGTGTTGCCGGAACAAACAACCCGATATAGGTAGGTACTACCGACAACAGGTCGATGATGCCGAAAAAACTAAAGATGTATTTAGCAGGCCTTCTCAAAACCACAATCCTGGCAATGTATTCTAACGTAAAAAAGGCCGTGAAGACCCATTCCAACACATTGAGGGTTGTACCATGTTTTGCGGCAATGTCATCAACACTGTCAAGCATTACAGTAATGATGCTTAAAACAATGGCACACATCAAAGAAATGTCGAAGAGCTTACCGGCAAAGGTATCTGCCTCGAAAATGATTTCGTGCAACCGGGCTCTCCAGCCCTGCTCTTTAACTTCTTTGGAGGTATCGACAGTCATTCAGATGGCATGAACGAATCGAAATTACCATTTAATTCACTCGGTTTGCGGGAAGTAGGGAACGGGTCTTTAACAATCAATTGTTGAATTTGGCCTTTTTACTCCCCTGGTACATGCTGTATTTGCGAAAGCTGCACTCCAATGCACCGTTCACCAATGGGATTTTTCTGGAAGGGCGCAACCCTACATGCTTAAAGGCCTGGAAGTTGGAACTGAGCACCCAGGCATCGTAGCCGCTGTACACTTGCTTTAGTCGGTCGCCAATGCTTTTGTACAGCGCATTCATGTCGCCCTCATCAAGGCGTTCTCCATAAGGAGGGTTGGTAATCAACAAGCCACCATCAGAAGGAGGCTCCAATTGATCAAACGCTTTTTTTACCAGCTTGATCTTACTATCCAACCCTATATTTTTGATGTTCCTCCCTGCCACACCTATGGCCAATAACGATTGGTCGGAAGCCACAATTTCATAATCAAAAGTACGTTCACTGAGCTTCGCTTCATGAACCAGTCGGTTCCATAAATTGCGATCAAAATCGTTCCAATTCATGAATCCAAATCGCTTGCGGATGCTGCCCGGAGCAATGTTGTATGCTTTCAATGCAGCTTCAATGGCAATGGTGCCCGATCCACACATGGGGTCTACAAAATGACTGTTGCATTCCCATCCCGAAAGGGCAATAAGGCCTGCGGCTAACACTTCATTAAGTGGAGCCTTACCCACCCCTTGTCGGTACCCTCTTCGGTTCAAAGGGTCGCCCGAACTGTCGATGGAAATAGTGCAATGGTGTTGACTAATGCGCAAATGAAAACGTACATGTGGCTCTTCCACATCAATCGATGGACGTTGCCCCGTGCGGTTTCGGAATTGATCTACAATAGCATCCTTGGTCTTTAGGGCCACAAATTTCGAGTGGGTAAAATGGTCGGAATGCACAGCCGAGTTGATGGCAAAAGTTTGATGGTTATCCAGGTACTGACTCCAATCGTGTTCCATCACATTGTTGTACAACTGTGCCTCATTGTTGGCTTTGAAATGGCAAATGGGTTTTAAAATACGGAGGGCAGTGCGCAAATACAAGTTGGCCTTGTAAAGCAACTCCTGGTCTCCCTCAAAACTCACAGCACGGGTTTGCTCCTGAGCGTTGCGTGCCCCCAATGCAGTAATCTCCTGCATTAAAACAGGCTCCAGTCCGGCCAACGTAGTGGCCACCATATTAAATGTGTTATCCAACAACAAACAATTTGCGGGCAAAGATAGGGGAATAGATCATTCGTTTTCCCATTTCAGGAGGAAAACGATGGAAGAAAACACCTCAGAAACTGCTTTGGCTTTTTTGCGCACCCGACTTTTGCCTGCCGATTTTCCTGAGTTGCTGAGCAAGCTGCTCAAAACACCACTGCGCAATGCTTTAAAACTACCAATGGCGCTGTTGTTATCGTGGTTGGCCACGATTGCTTTCATGTTGGGTAGTCGTTCCAGCCGTTCCAGTATTTTCGGATTGCGGGTATGGTGGTAAAGAAAGGTGCGTGTTTCCTCCACATAATTGGCAAAGTTAACGGCCTCTTCATCGCTAAAATTATCAACCGATTGAAAACGTTCTGCGCGGGCAATCACTGTTTCCAACTGGCGCGTTAAAGTATCCGTGTTTACCATGGGGCAATTTTAATGGCTTCAATTGTCAATTTGTGCGTACCTTAGTAATGGCTTACGATATAAAGCAAGTTATGGAAAAAAGATGGGTTGTCAAAGCAGCGGCTAATGCCGATCAGGTAAAGCATTTGGCTGATGCCATTAACGTTAACCACAAGCTGGCTGGCCTGTTGGTACAGCGTGGCATTACCACCTTTGAGGAGGCGAAAACATTTTTTCGCCCGAGCCTGAACGACTTGCACGACCCATTCTTGATGAAAGATATGGACAAAGCTATTGCTCGATTAGAGAAAGCCATTGATGATAAAGAGCGCATCCTGGTATATGGCGATTACGATGTGGATGGAACAACAGCGGTATCGTTGGTGTATTCCTCGCTCACCCCATTGCATCCACACCTCGAGTACTACATTCCCGACCGTTATACCGAAGGTTATGGTGTTTCATACAAAGGCATTGATTATGCTGCAGCCGAAGGGTATACGCTAATCATTGCTCTTGATTGTGGCATAAAGGCAGTAGAAAAAGTGGCTTACGCTACTGAAAAAGGTGTTGATTTTATTATTTGCGACCACCACCGCCCGGGTGATGAGGTGCCACAAGCAATAGCGGTACTTGACCCGAAACAAGACGATTGCAGCTATCCTTACGATGAGCTTTCGGGCTGTGGCATTGGCTTTAAGTTAATGCAAGCGCTGTACGCACATAAAGGACTGCCATTTGAGCAGTTGTTGCCCTGCCTCGATTTATTGGCAGTGAGCATTGCAGCCGACATTGTACCCATTACAGGCGAAAACAGGGTGTTGGCATACTATGGGGTAAAGCGCATCAACGAAACACCACGACAGGGAATCAAGGCCATCTTAACATTGGCTACGGTTAAAAAGGAGTTGAGCATTACCGACCTGGTCTTTATTATAGGGCCGCGCATCAATGCGGCCGGTAGGATTGAAAGTGGTAAAAAGGCTGTGGAGTTGTTGGTGAGTAACAACGAAGAGGCCGCAGCGGTATCAAGTAAGCTGATTGATGAAGATAACATTGAGCGCAAACAGTTGGATAAAAGCATCACGCTAGAGGCCCTGGGCATGCTGGCTGAAGACAATAACGCAGGAGCAAAAACGACGGTGTTGTTCCAGGAACATTGGCACAAAGGTGTGATTGGTATTGTGGCTTCAAGGCTAATAGAAGCGTATTATCGCCCAACCATTGTGCTCACCGAATCGGGAGGGAAGGCTACCGGCTCCGCGCGCTCAGTAAAAGGGTTTGACATATACAATGCCATTGACCAATGCAGCGATTTATTAGAGCAGTTTGGAGGGCACAAGTATGCAGCCGGCCTTACCATGTCTTTAGACAAGGTGACTGCTTTTCAGCAGAAGTTTGAAGCAGTAGTGGCCAGTACCATTACCGAACAACAATTGGTGCCAGAAATTGAAATCGACATGGAGCTGGAACTGCAAGAAATCACCTCGAAGTTTTACAAAATTTTGAAGCAGTTAGGCCCTTTTGGCCCGCAAAACATGAAGCCCATTTTTATATCTCGCAATGTAATGGATACCGGATGGGGAAGAATTGTTGGTGAAAATCATGTGAAGCTAACCATTGCTTCGCCCCACGATTTGTCGATAAAGTTTGGTGCCATCGGCTTTGGGTTAGGAGCACACTTCAATCGCATCATGAGTAAAGACCCTTTTGACATCGTTTACACCATCGAAGAAAATGAGTGGGATGGCAAGGTGTCGCTGCAACTGAACTTAAAAGACATTCGGTTTCACGACTAGAAAAACAACCGATACCGGTAAGGAATGTCCTTGATAGTAGCAGTTGTTTTTGAGGCTTTTTTTGCCCCTTTCTTAACGTGCTTTTTCATGTTAAAAGTATTTTATCAAAGTTACCTGAACAAAACCATCTTTACGGATCAGGTATAAGAAATCGTCTTCAGGAATGTTACCAAAACCAGAGTAATCAAGTGATACCTTCCAGGTTTCTCCCAGCCTGCGGTTGGCTTGTGCAAACAACAGTTGAGCGTCGGTATCGCGATCAATGGTTACTCCACCCAGGAAGTCGGTGCTTTGCTTATCGTTTAAGGCAATACGGGCTGCTAAAAAGATGTCGTTGTTGAACCCGGTAATCAACTCCTGGCCACGGTCGTCAAAGAGGTATTCGGCTAAAATTCCTACATCAATTCCCGATCGAAACAGGTTGCTAAACGTGTATTCACCTCCTGCGGTAATGGCAGTAATGGTTTTTCTTTTGCTTTCACGATGAATGGCTTCCACCTTCCACAACATCGAACCGGTAGAGGCTTGCAAATCTATGGCCGATTGGTTGATGAGTTCATAATGTGGGGTAAAGCTGATGTTAAAGCTAGTGTCAACAACGGTATTAAAAATAGGCGTTCTGCTGGTGCCGTAAAAGTGCGAAAGGCCAATGTCGAATACACTAATACTGTTCGACCACCTCAATGCAAATTCAGGTTGCCATTCTTCATTGTCGCTTTCAAATGTTACGTCGTCGTAATTGATTTGAAAGGGCGGCCGTAGCCGCCCTTGCTCTCCTGGAAATGTAAGCTCGCGAAAATAAGACAATATGAACATGTCTACGGTTCCCCAACTTGGGGCAAAAGAAAGGTGAACCATAGGTTGTCCGAGCTTCTGCTCCAGATCAAATCCTTCTACACCATCACTTTGGTTAATAATGTCTACCAGGTGATTGGATTCGGTAACGCCCCAAAATATTTTCTTCAACCCAACACTCATCTCCCAGGTTCTAAACACCTTCTGCCAGTACATTTCTCGAATGTCGGCATGTGTACGTTGATTGTCGTACTGATCGAGTCGTGCAAACCCCTGGAAGTTGAACGATTGTTTGCCATCGTTCCATTCCAGGTAAAGTTTGGGTTGAAAGGCGGAGGAGAAGTATTCTTCGTGCTGACCGGGATACAATGATTCCTCAGGAAAGTAGCGATAGCTCCCTTCAATTTCTCCGGTAAATTCGGAGTAAGAAAACATCTTTTTTCTCACTGCTGTGGAATCACCTTCCTGGGCCAGCACCCCACCACCAAGCAGCAAACAAAGTGCTGCTATTGTTGCATGCTTCACGTTACTTAGCTCTTTTTAAACTGTTTTGAGAAAAGTCTTCTTCCGTTAATCCGGTTTTGAACTTCATATCAGTGAATTGCAATACCGTTTGCTTTTTGTTTTGGTGGTTCACCATTTTCATTTCATTGGCTCTCCAGTACTTGCCAAGGTATTGCTTGTATTTCGAAAAGGTGAGGGTCTTCAACAAGGTGTTTTTTCGATCGTAGTAATCGGTTTTTTCTACCCGGTAGTTCGACTTGTTAAACCAAACAACCTGACGCTTATACCCAGAAGTTTTCTCCACAGGATAACGCTCTACCACGTGGCAGTCTGCACCATTCATCTTTTCATCTTTGATGTACTTGTAGGTGTATTTTTCCACCTCTTGCGATGAAAGATCTTCGTAAGCAAACTCGCTGCCCATGAAGGGGCCCGATCGGTTTGATCCTGAGATACGCTTCACCCTTTTCAACGCTGGAAGGTACAACCACTGATCGTCTGGCCCACTTTTGTGCGTGTAAGCCAATGTGGCGGTGCCTTTAACATCTGCCGGAGTGTTAAAAACAGTTAATGATTTATCGCCATCGCCTTTTACTTCTAAAAAGTAACTTTTCATTTGGCGCTTGGTTTCCTGTCCATGCCTGTTTTTCAAGGTCATGTTTAAGGTGTTAGCAGAATCGCCCCAACCATTGTCGGCAGCATCTGCTTTTTTAGCAATTTCCAGTCCCTTGTTTTGAGCGAAAGCCGACATGCTTACGATGGAAGCTAATGCTACTAAGGACAGTACTTTACTTTGTTTCATTTGTTTATGGTTTTATTTTATTATGCTCTATTTATGCTTCTACTGTGGCTTTTTCTTCCACAGCTTCTGTTTGTTCTGCTGGTTGCAAGTTAATTTTCTTTCGGTCCAATGCCAACAACAAAGTAGGCAATAGCAAGAAGTCAATCACCAGGGCCACTACTACAATGATGGCAGTTAATTGCCCCATGCCTGAGTTCATGGCAAAGTTCGATTGTGCAAGTATAACAAACCCAGATACCAATACAATGGTGGTAACAAGAATGGCCCTGCCTACTGTGGCAAAAGCGTAACGTACTGCATCTTCAGTCGATTTTCCCATGTCGCGTCGTGCTCGAATGTACTTCGACAAAAAGTGTACCGTATCATCAACTATAATACCTAGAGTCATACCAAATACTACGGTAATTCCAGTATGCACCATGCCATCTACCAATCCCCAAATACCGAAGCCTACAGCCAGTGGTGCTACGTTTGGAATCAAACTAATGAGTCCAAACTTTAAGCTTCGCAAGGCGAAAATTAATACCAGTGAAATAAGCAGTAAGGCCAGCCCTGTACCACTAATCATACTGTTGGCCTGCCGTACCCCAAGGTGCGAAAACATCAACCCAGGGCTTACCGCATAGGCAAACATGTATTCAGGGGCATTTTCCTTGAGCCACTTTTCTCCGGCTTCACTCATGGCAATTAATTGATTAGAAGTAATGTTTTCAACGGTTACCACAAAACGTGTTTCCGATTTATCTACATTAATTTGGTTGTTCAAATCGAGCCCATAAGGCAGCGACATTTCATACAATAGCAGATATTGTGCCGCTTCTTCCCTGCTGTTCGGAACAACGTAATATTGTGTGCTATCACCATGCATCGATCGGTTGGTGCGCATGGGTATTTCGTGGAATGAGTTGACATGAATTACATAGTCTTGTTCATACCACCATTTTTCGAAAGCCTGAAGTTTTTTCTGATACTCCGGCTCACTAATGCCATCACTTTCTCCCGACCCTAATGAAAACTCTAAAGTAAAAATACCCGTGAGGTTTTCGCTTACAAAATCAGCATCTCGCCTAAAAGGAACGTCCTCAGAGAAAAACCCAACAAAATCATTGTTAATTTGATTCAATACCGAGAAACCTGCGATGGCAAAAGTAAACAAGGTGGAACCGATCAACACTTTGGTGCGGTTACCTACTACCCACTCGGCAAAGCGATTCATGCTATTGCCTTTGATAGCTTGCTCATCTCTTTGCTTTACACGCATAGGCAATACTGCAAGGAATGCAGGCAAGAAGGTGATGGAGAAAAAGAATGCTGCCATTACACCTACTGCAGTCATATTTCCTAAGTCGTGGAAAGGAGGTGAGTCACTTAAGTTCAAAGTCAAGAAACCTATAGCAGTAGTCACGCTGGTAATGAATACTGGCGACATATTGATTTTTAAACTTTCAACAATGGCATCTCTCCTATTCAACCCTTTGCGCATCTGCTGTATAACTGTTACCAGGATATGAATGGTGTCGGCAATGGCCAGGGTCATTACCATGGTGGGCACCGATACCGTAACCCCCGTGAGTTCAAACCCAAGCCACCCGGCAATACCCATGGCAGCCATAATGGAGAAAAAGAGAATGAAGACAGAAGCAAACATGCCCGTAGCACTGCGAGTAGCAATTAACACCATAATAATGATGATGAGAAACATGAGCGGGATAAGGCTCGACATATCCCCCATAGCCACATCGGTAAAGGTTTGGTTCATCACAGTTAAACCGCTATACCGTATGGTAAAGTCAGGATAAGTTTCCTGCCAGGCAGCAACCATGGTTTTCACACTATCAACCACCATCTGGTTTTCATTCATGGCTTCTCCAGGCAAGGTAATAGTGATGTTCACCGCGGTTAATGTGGCATCATCATTTACAATTCGATTCACCAAAAGGGGTTCGTTAAGCGCAATCTTCCTGATTTTCTCTACATCCGCTTTGGTTTTAGAATCCATGTCACTGGCCAAATCCTCTACGTACATATCATCTCCAACCGAATAGGTGTGCTGATAGTTAGTGAGGGCATCTACACGAGTAGAGAATGGCGTTTGCCATGAGGCAAGCGTTAGCTCTTCTACCGCTTTCAGATTTTCTTTGGTAAATACATCCCCGTTTTTGGGCTCCAATACAATCAGTACATTATCGTTTTTGATGTACTTATCTTGCAAGGCATCGAAGGCATTCAATTGAGGGTTGTCGTCTCCAAAGAATACCCGATAATCGTTGTTGAACTTAATGTTTTGTCCGCCCATTCCTGCCAGCATGGCCAAAACAAGGCTACCTACAAGTACCAACCAGCGTCGTTTAACAACCCATTTGGCATAGTTGGTTACTTTCGAATTCTTTTCCATTTCTTATTGTTTATTGGATTAGTTTTTTCTGGTAATGTGATTTGGTGATCCGTTTGCAAACATAACGGCCACCTGCGCGTGGTTCAATTTTTTATTTCTAAAAACGTAAAGTTTTGAAAAAAAATAAGTGATTATTTTAGGGGTTAACCTCTTGTTTCCCTTTGGGTTAAAGGTGGCTTTTCCGTAAAGATCTATGGGGATCATAAAATATTATTCCTTGTGGTTCGTCTTACTTATTGTCCCTCCTTAAACTCAACTTTCATCGAATTTAGTATATTATGACTTTGCAATAGTACGAATTTCGAAATATATCAACAAAAAAATTTTACTTTTTTTCTTGCGGAGTGACTTTATGAAGCAATTCTACTAAAGTATCTTGTTCTTTTGAATTGAGATTAGATAGCATATCGGCTGCCATTGCTCCCATTTCTGTTTGGTAAATCTTTTCTGCTTCTTTTCCTTTCGACCCGAGAGTAACCATCACAACTCTACGATCTTCTTTAGAGTGAAACCTGGTTAAAAATTGTTGTTCTACCAATTTGTCAACAATGCTGGTGAGGGTACTCATAGGACATTCAATCTCGTTGGCCAGTTCTCGCATTTTTAAATTGCCTTTCTGGCTTACGATGGATACGGCAAGCATATCTTTTTCATTCAATCCGCCACATAAGCCCGAACTTTTAAGCATGGTCTTTTTTACCCGGTAGATAATACTGAAGATCGCATCGTTAAACTTCTTTATTTGCTCTTGATGGGTCATGTAAATTGTTTGATTATTCGAATAGTTCGAAAATGGAACTATACAAAATTATGATTTTTTTTCAATAACATCCAAATCTTAGTGTGCTAAATACTTGATGTGCTGTGATAAGTGAGGTTCACTTTAAGAAGACCGAACGTCAGACACAATGTGTAAGTCGCGTTGTGGGAAAGGAATAGAGATCTTGTTGTCTCTAAAAGCTTGATCAATGGAAAACCGTAAATCGCTTTTAAAGTCTTCCACTTGCCAGGTGCGTTCTGCCCAAAAGTACAAGCTAAAGTTCAAGGAACTATCGCCAAAGGCTTCAAAGCGAACAACGATTCCTCTGCTGGTAATGACCTGGGGATGATCGGATGCACACTTAGTCAACAACTCTTTTACCAGTTGGGTATCAGATCCGTAGGCAACGCCAACTTCCACTTTAAAGCGGGTAATTTTATCGCTATGACTCCAATTAACAACACGTTCTTCGGTAAGTTTGGAATTGGGAACAATAATGATGTTTCCTTCGCGGGTTTCTACTTTTGAAGTTCGAATATCAATGCGTTTTACCCGGGCAACTATACCATCTACCTCAACAATGTCGCCTACCTTAATGGTCCCCTCAAACAGTAAAATGAAGCCCGACACAAAATCAGTAAAAACTTCTTGCAGCCCAAGCCCAAGCCCGACAAGCAATGCCGCAGAACCAGCCATAAAAATGGTTACATCCAGCCCCAATCCACGCAAACAAAGCACACTGGCAACAATGTAGATGATGTACTTCGACAGTTTTAAGATGGTAAATTGCTTGCCTTCATCCACCCATTCTTTTTTGGCAAATGAGCGTCGGACAATAAGTTTAATCAAGCGAAACAAGAAGTAGCTGATGGCAATGACAATGGCTACTTTAATTAGATGATAGACCGATAAATGGAACTGATCGATTTCGATTAATCGGAATTCTAAGACTTCTTTCAATCCGATGTTTTCTGCCAATTCGGGCACTTCGGTACGGGTAGCAACAATGTTGTTTCCTAAGCTGTCGGTTGGTAGTGGATCTTGCATTTGATACTATTTTACAATGGACCTTCCCAATTTAGTGGCCAGTTGTTTTTTTATTTCATCAAGGTTTTTTTGTCTGCTTTGCAATGCCATTTGCTCATCTAGTGAGTCGCTATTTTTCATAGCCTCTTGTAACTCCTCAATCATAAACCCTACTTTCTTTAACTTAAACACATAAAGCGACTTCTCTACCGATTGCTTTAAAATCATGTCTTCGGTAGTGGTATATATTTTGTGGAACGTTTTCCACTTGTCGCTAAGTTCGTACTTGCTACTGATAATGTCAATGGTTGATCGATTAACTTGCGAGTTGGGAAATTCAATAAAGTGTTGTTGATCGGGAATAAGGATCTCCTCCTGGTTCATGCTGTTCACATATTCATCAAAGATGGTTTGGTATACCGGATCTTCAAAACTAATGTTGTCCCAAATTAACTCACGAACAATCAATTGAGCCACCTTAACCACAATATTCTTAGAATTCCCTTCCTGATCTACTACATCCAGGTCAATGTCTTTGTCGCCATAATTCAACAACAACCGAATGATGTTACGCTCTTGTGCGGCAATGCTATCTTCCGCCTTTAACTCCTGATCGGGCGGTGCAGTGGCATACTCTTCTGGCTCGTATTCAGGAGTGTCTTTCTGCTTTTTCTTGAGCTTTTTTCGGCGCTCTTTGTTCATCTCATTGATGAGCGCCTGTTCGCTAACGTCCAACAATCGGCTACATTCTTTAATGTATACCGAACGGGCAATGTGGTCGGGAATAAGGGCAATGGAGTTGACTATTTCGTGAATCAACTCCGACTTTTTAATGGGGTCGTTTTGAGTGCCTTCCTTCAGCATGTCGGTTTTAAACACGATGAAGTCTTTGGCATTGTCGCTGATATATTCAGTAAGCTCTTCGGTGGTTACTTTCTTCGAAAACGAATCGGGGTCTTCCCCTTCAGGAAAGAGCACCACCTTTACATTCATGCCTTCCTCTAAAATGAGGTCGATGCCCCTGAATGAAGCTTTTATTCCGGCAGCATCACCATCGTAAAGGATGGTAATGTTTTTTGTATACCGTCTTATCAGTTGTATCTGACCGGTGGTTAATGAAGTACCGGAGGAAGCCACTACATTTTCTACATCCGATTGGAATAGGGAAATAACATCAGTATACCCTTCTACCAGGTAGCAGTTGTTGTTAGCAACAATGCTCTTTTTAGCCTGGTAGATGCCATAAAGCACCTTACTCTTGTTATAAATATCGCTCTCGGGCGAGTTGAAGTACTTTGCAACTTTTTTATCGGTCTTGAGGGTTCTGCCACCAAAGCCTATAACACGACCGGTAAGGTTGTGGATGGGAAACATAACCCTTCCGCGAAAGAAGTCGAATTGCTTGCCATCTGCCGTTACCTTGATAAGTCCGGCTTTTTCAAGAAACTCAATTTGATAACCGTTTTCCAGTGCACTTGAGGTAAAGGCATCCCAGCCATCGGGGTTATAGCCCAACTGAAACTTCTCGATGATTGCTTCACTAAACCCTCTTTCTTTGAAATACCCAAGGCCAATGGATTTACCTTCATCGGTGGTCATCAATTGATCAGTAAAGTACTTTTGTGCATAGGCACTCACTACATACAAGCTCTCCCGTTCATTCTTTTCCTGAATCATTTCGGGAGTTTGCTCTTCTTCCTCTACTTCAATGTTGTACTTGCCCGCCAGGTATTTCAACGCTTCAGGATAGGTATAATGCTCATGGCGCATTACAAAATCTACCGCACTGCCTCCTTCTCCACACCCAAAGCACTTAAAAATACCCTTTGCAGGCGATACGGTAAAGGAGGGGGTTTTTTCATTGTGAAAGGGGCACAAACCAATAAAGTTCACCCCGCGCTTTTTGAGGGTAACAAAGTCGCTGACTACCTCATCAATATGGGTAGCATCATAAATGGCGTCTTTGGTAGCTTGCTTAATCACAATTTTCGAAATGGAAAGCTAAAATACGAAACTAATCAGAAAGGAATGTCTTAACAAACAAGGAAATGTAGAGCTAAAGATAAGGGGAGAAAAAGGACTACTGTTTAATGGTTTCTCGACACCACCACTTCACCGCGATCGTTATAGTAATTCCATGTGCCTACCTTTTCTCCCATGTTGTATTGCCCTGAATAACGCATTACACCATTGTCGAACCAAACAGTGCTATTGCCATGGTTTACACCTTCTGCGAATTCGTTTTCGCTCCACTTTTTACCATCGTCGAACCAGGCAGTCCAGGTGCCGTGCTTTTGACCATTTTTATAGCTGCCCTTTAGCTTTAATTGGCCGTTAGGGAAATATTCTTCTTCAGCCACCTTTGTGCGATCGCCTTCGGCTTTGTTGTAATAGTAAACCACTTGTGGACTGTTGTCTTCAAAGGTGCTAATGACTACGCGGTGACCGTCAACGACATTTTCTTCTCCATTTCCGCAAGCGAGCAAGGCACTTACAAGGATAAGCATTGCGATTTTTTTCATAGCATTATTTTTCTCGTTCGGTGGTATACATCACCAATCCCTCTAACGATCTTCTTGCTGGAGTGTCGTCAAAGGTATGCAAGATGGCGAGTGCTTTGTCTTTGTACTCATGCATCTTATTGGCGGCATATTCAATACCTCCGCTCTTAATGACAAAGTTGACCACCTGTTTTACTTTATCGGGCTCTTCATTGTGGTTTTTTACCAGGCGCATAATTCTTTTTCGCTCAGCAGGTTCCGCATGATTTAAAGCATAAATCAATGGAAGGGTCATTTTGCGTTCCTTGATATCGATGCCTGTAGGTTTTCCAATTTTTTTGCCACTACCGTAGTCGAAAATATCGTCTTTTATTTGGAAGGCAGTACCTACCAAAATGCCAAACTCATGCATTTGATCAATGGTTTCTTTTGTTGCACCAGTAGAAGCAGCACCGGAAGAACAGCAGGCAGCAATAAGTGAAGCAGTTTTTTGTCGTATAATGTCGAAGTATACGGCTTCAGTAATATCGAGCTTCCTCGATTTTTCGATTTGCAATAACTCTCCCTCACTCATCTCCTTTACAGCGGTGCTTACAATTTGGAGCAATTGAAACTCTTCATTCTCCACCGAAAGCATTAATCCGCGAGCCAACAAGTAGTCGCCTACCAGCACGGCAATCTTATTTTTCCACAATGCATTGAGTGAGAAAAAACCCCTACGTTCGTTGGCGTCATCTACTACATCGTCGTGTACCAGTGTTGCGGTATGAAGCAGTTCAATAAGTGAGGCAGCCGTATAACTGGATTCAGAGATTGTTCCACACATTTGAGCCGAGAGAAAAACGAACATAGGACGCATTTGCTTCCCTTTTCGTTTAATGATGTAGTGCGTGATTTTATCCAACAAGGAGGTTTGGCTCTTCATAGAGTCTTTGAACTTCTTTTCGAAGTTTACCATCTCCTCAGCAATGGGTGCTTTTATTTCTTTAACGGAAAGCATCAAGTTTTCCTTGCGCTGCAAATATCCGCAAAAAAACAATAGGTTGTGTTTTCAAAGTTAGTTGCAACTAATCCAGCTTAATACGACCAAATTTGTAGTTTCTTCCTTTTTGTCCAAAAACAGTTACTTCCGACCCAGAGGGTTGGTAGTAGATCTGTGGTCTTAAAATAATCTCAATGTCTTGTGCTTTGAACAATGGCTTGCGCTTGATGTTACCATCGTGATCTAACGATGCCAGGAGGGCCATCGATTTTTTTGGATTCGACATTGAGCGCAATTTCCCATTTCCGTTTTTATAGGTTTCCTGGTTATAGGGATTATCATTGAATACAATGTGTACATATTCGTTGGTGACCGCTAGTGCATAGGAAGAGAAATAACCACCATCGTTGCTGGTATGTTGTCGCTTTGGGATTTTTCGCGCCCATGCAATAGAACCATCCGGGTTGATGCTCACTGCAATTAAGTCGTCGTAAAAGTAATGATAGGTATAGGTTACTGCTCCCGTTCGAGGATCTACATAGCTGGTAGTGTAGGTATAGTATTGCTCTGCAACAAACACAGCTCCACCATCTTCCTTTAAAATAAAATGATCGAAATAAAATTGCTCCAACTCATTGCCTCGATCTACTTTACGTTCATTCATAAACTCCATCAAGAATTGCTTGTCGAATGCTTTTAATCCTTTCGACTTGATGGCTTTAGATGTTTGATCAATGGTAAGGAAGAAAGTGCCTACGATGGAATACCGTAAGTTGTTAGAATAAAACCCTCCAATGGCTAAGTCGCCATCATGCGTAATGTCGAAGGTTACAGAGGTAATCCATTTGTTGCCCAGGCTAATGTCAAACTCTTTCAACTTATTTTCCGCAGGGTAATAGGCAATAATTACATAATGATAACTGGGAACATCTTTGAGTTTTTTGTCTTTCTTTTCGCGATCTTCATACAATTTGGCCAACATATAAATATTGCCTTGCTGATCGATGACGTGTTCGGAGATTTTAACAGAGATATCTTTATACGGAAGTTTGAAATTTTTGGCCCAACTTAGGTTGAGTTGAGTGTCGTATAACTTGTACGAAAAGGTCTCGTTTTTTTGTTTTGCAAAAGGGTCGTTGTGCGATACCAGGATGCTTTTTTGATCGTCGGAGATGGTGAAGTTAAAGGTGCCGTTGTTTTTCTTTTTTTCCGCTTTAATGAGGTCAATTTCTTTGTGTGGCCCCAGTTCTCCTTTGTTGGAAACAAGTTGAGCATAGGCCCTGTTTTCACCTGCTTCCTTATTGTAAAGTGACGTAAACAGGATGAGTTGACCGTTGACATATAACAGTTCCTCAAAGTTAGCAGTGCGCCCATCAATAACTGGGAATTTCAACTCTTCCGAAAACTGTAGGCTCATGTCTTTGCTGGCATATCGCTCCAGCCACATCTTTCCAGAGCTAAAGTAGCCTCCGGTGGCTTTCAGCACAAAAAAGCCCGTTTCATCTTCACCAATAATGTCGGTAATAATGGCTTTTCCTTTAAGCCTGAGGTTTTCTCCCCACTGTACATCAGGGCTTTGAGCCATAGCGCTCAAGCTGATCCAACAGGAGAGCATAAAAATGGTGAATCGCTTCATATTGTTGTTAACGGCAAATTTCATGCTAAAGTACGGCTGCGTTGTTTTTGTTGGCCAATTGCCCACAAGCAGCATCAATGTCTTTTCCCCTACTTCTGCGTACATTAACAATGATGTTTTTACTTTCCAGGTATTGGGCAAAAGCATCTACTTTTGGGGTGTCAGCTTGCTGAAACTCGCCATCATCAATGGGGTTGTATTCAATGATATTGACCTTGCATGGGGTGTTTTTACAGAACTCTGCCAGCTCTTGTGCATCTTCAAGTCCATCGTTAAACCCTTTAAAGATGATGTATTCGTAGGTAATGCGTGTACCTGTTTTTTGGTAGAAGTATTTTAGGGCTTCTGCAAGTGCTGCTAACGAATTTTGCTCATTGATGGGCATGATGTAATCGCGCTTTTTATCGTTGGCGGCATGGAGAGATAGTGCCAGGTTAAAGCGCACTTCATCGTCGCCTAGTTTTTTAATCATCTTTGCAATGCCCGCAGTAGAAACGGTAATGCGTTTTGGCGACATACCCAATCCTTCTTCGGAGGTGATTTTTTCGATCGACTGTAGCATGTTCTTGTAGTTCAACAACGGTTCGCCCATGCCCATATATACAATGTTAGACAGCGATTTATCGTAATGTTCTTGCGCCTGATTTCGAATGGCAACCACCTGATCATATATTTCATCAGGGTGAAGGTTTCGCTCTCTTTTTAATCGTCCGGTGCCACAAAATTTACAGGTAAGGCTACACCCTACTTGCGAGGAGATACACGCTGTTACCCGATTAGTAGTAGGAATTAACACGCCTTCCACTACAAAACCATCGTGCAACTGAAAAGCACTTTTAATGGTGCCATCGCTACTGTGCTGTTGGTCTTTAACAGCAATGCCATTAATGACACACTTTTCATTCAATTGATCGCGAGTGGCTTTAGAAAGGTTGGTCATTTCATCGAACGAGTGTGCTGACTTTTTCCACAACCATTCATACACCTGTTTGGCACGAAAAGGTTTTTCTCCCATGTCTACCAACAGGACTTTAAGTTCATCCAACGATAAGGAACGAATATCAATTTTTGTGGTGCCACTCATGGTGTAAAGATAGGGATTTAATGCCTGAGGCGTTATTACTCGCTCAACAATGCAGCGGCAATTTTCAAATCTTCAGGGGTGGTTACCTTGATGTTTTCACGATTGCCAGGTACTAATTGTATCGCTGTTCCGGCAGCTTCTACCACACTGGCATCATCGGTAAAATTAGCACTATAAGGTTGCTGAAAAGCTGTTTTTAGCAACTGCGATTGAAAACATTGCGGAGTTTGTACAAGTCGTAAGGTACTTCGATCTATTGCCTGGTTGGTGTGGTTTACCTCAACACGTGTTGATTCATTGATAGGGATAGCTGGAACCGCATTGCCTTTCTCTGCCGCTGTGCGGTAGACCCTGCGGATGGTATCAATGCTTACAAGCGGTCGTACTCCATCATGAATCCCAACAATGCCTTCCTCATCAATAACGGCCAATCCATTTTTTACGGAGTGAAAACGCTGCTCTCCTCCAGCTACCAATTGATGTGGCACTTCGCATTGATGGGTGGCGCAAAGCGCTTGCCAATGCTGTATGTGTCCGGCAGGTAGCACCACAATAATATTCAATGCGGAACTGTACCGGTGAAAGCGTTCCAGGGTGTGTTGTAATATAGGCTTGCCATGTAGTAATAAAAATTGCTTGGGGGTGGCAGCATTCATTCTACTGCCACTGCCTCCAGCTACAATAATGGCAAATTCTTTCAAGGGTTAAATGATAAGCATGGCATCGCCATACGAATAGAAGCGATACTTTTTCTTGATGGCTTCCTTATAAGCAGCCATTACATTGTCGTATCCTCCAAAGGCACAAACCATCATCAATAAAGTAGATTCAGGCATGTGGAAATTGGTAATCATTGCATCGGGGATACTGAATTCGTAAGGAGGAAAAATGAATTTATTGGTCCACCCTTCATAAGTTTTCAAACGACCTTCGGTAGATACCGAAGTTTCGATGGCACGCATGGTAGTGGTACCAACAGCACAAACTTTTCGCTTGGTGTCTTTAGCGTGGTTTACAATGTTGGTGGCTTCATCGGAAATAATGATTTGCTCCGAGTCCATCTTATGCTTGGTTAAATCTTCTACTTCTACCGGGCGGAAAGTACCCAGCCCAATGTGCAAGGTGATTTCAGCAAAATTTAACCCTTTCAACTCCAATCGCTTCAACAACTCACGGCTAAAGTGCAAGCCTGCTGTTGGGGCAGCTACAGCTCCTTCGTGTTTGGCATAAATGGTTTGGTAGCGCTCCGCATCCGATGCATCTACATCACGATCGATGTATTTGGGCAAAGGAGTTTCTCCCAAACGCATAATGGTGGCTTTGAAATCTTCATAAGGGCCATCGTACAAGAAACGCAAGGTTCTTCCACGAGATGTAGTATTGTCAATTACTTCTGCTACCAACGCATCGTCTTCTCCAAAATACAGCTTGTTACCGATTCGAATTTTTCTTGCTGGATCAACCAACACATCCCACAACAAGCTTTCACGATTCAATTCTCTCAATAAGAACACTTCGATTTTTGCCCCTGTTTTTTCCTTGTTACCATACAAACGGGCGGGAAATACTTTGGTATTATTCATCACCATTACATCCTGATCATCAAAGTAATCCAATACGTCTTTAAATACTTTGTGTTCTACCTCTCCAGTATCTTTATGCAATACCATTAACTTTGCTTCGTCTCTTGTTTCTGCAGGGTATAATGCTACCAGATCACTGGGTAAATCGAATTTAAATTGAGATAATTTCATGCTCTTGAAGTTTCAAATTAAGGGATTCGTATCCTTAAAATTAGCGTGCAAACTTAGTAATTTAATATGAGAAAAAACAATTGTATCCAGCAGATTTTAAGCGGTAAGACTATTTCACGGAGCGTTCAATTTCCTCTAAACATTGTTCAATAGTGAGGGCATTGTTTATTTCAAATTCACCACTTCGGATACGACGTAACGATTTTAAGTGCCCACCGCTGTCGAGTGCTTTTCCAAAATCGTAGGCAATGGATCTGATATAAGTGCCTTTGCTACAAGCGATTTTGAAGTCAACTTCTGGCAACTCACAACGGGTAATCTCAAAGGTTTTTATTTCAATGTGTTTGGGCTTTAATTGTTTGGTTTCTCCTCTTCTGGCAAGATGATAAGCACGCTCACCATCTACTTTTTTAGCTGAAAACAATGGCGGTACCTGATCCATGAACCCAATAAAGGTTTTGGCAGTGTCTCGTACCATTTCTTCAGTAATGTGTTCGGTGGGGAAGGTTCCATCTACTTCTGTTTCGAGATCGTATGAAGGAGTGGTCGCTCCAAGCAAAATTGTGCCGGTATATTCTTTTTCTTCGTCTTGAAAGGTGTTAATTTTCTTGGTGAATTTACCTGTGCAGATCACCAGTAATCCGGTAGCAAGAGGATCGAGAGTGCCCGCATGCCCTACTTTAATTTTTTTGATGTTAAGGGTGCGTTTTAATCCATACCGTAGTTTATTGACAACATCAAAAGAGGTCCACTCTAACGGCTTATCGACCAACAATACTTTACCGGTTTGAAATATGTTTTGTTCTTCGGGGGTCATAAAATGCCTGATGCAATGGCAATACCACCTACAATAAGGCAGTATAAAGCAAAGTAAATGAGCTTGCTGTTTTTTACCAACTTAATCATCCACTTGCAAGCCAATACGCCTGAGGCAAATGCAGCAATGAAACCAATAATGAGAGGTAGTGCACTGATTTCTACAGTCGCCCCTGCTTCAGCAGTATCGAAAAGTGCCTTGATCTTCAACAACATTGCACCAAAAATAAGGGGCAATACCATTAGGAAAGAGAATCGGGCGGCATTTTCTCTGCTGATGCCTAACAATAGTGATAGCGAGATGGTAGATCCCGACCGTGAAACTCCAGGGAGTATGGCAATGGCTTGCATGATACCAATCAAAAATGCTTTGGGTGCCGATACCTTACCGGGCTTTTCAGGCGTTTTAGTAGTTAAAAATAACAAGATGGCGGTGAAAATAAGCATGCAGCCAACGAGTAACAGGTTGCCATCAAAAAAAGCGTTGATTTCATCTTCGAAAAAGACCCCAACAATAGCTGCCGGAATCATAGAAACAACAATGAAGACAAAATATTTGGCACTGTCGTTCCACTTAAATTCAAAGAGTCCTTTGATAAGCGTAACAATGTCTTTTCTAAATACTACAATGGTACTAAGTGCTGTAGCACCGTGTACTAATATGGTAAACAATAAGGGGTCTTCCTGTTGATTGGTGTTGAGCAGTGCCTTGCCCAATTCAATGTGCCCACTGCTGCTCACCGGCAAAAACTCGGTGAGCCCTTGTAAAATCCCTAAGATAAGTGCTTCAAGCCAACCCATTGGTACGGATTATTCCGCTTTGGGTTTTTTCATGATGCCATAAAGCACGCCAACAAACCCAGCGAGTACCATTAATGGCGCAAGGGTAATTCTGGTAGTGCTGAATAACTCTTCTTTGTTGAAAGCGTTTGGATCATCAGACCCTCCTCCTAACATCATAATAAAGCCACCCACAACCATTATCACTCCTCCAATAAGGAAAAGGTAGTTTTCTTTTCTAAATGCAAATTCGTTTTCAATACTCATGGCATGTTGTCTTTAGTATAGGTCATCTACTTTAAGCCGTAAGAACTTTCTTACTGCCAACGAAGTAAAGATCCATGATAAAATAATTCCAATCAAAATGATGGCACCAAAAAGCAGTCCAAAGGTCTGCAAATCTTCTATAACAAACAAACCCTCAAATTCCTGCTCAACGAAATACAGTGAACCTAACATATAGCTGATGGCAATCAATGCTCCTAAAAAGCCCTGGAATACCCCATTTAAAATAAAGGGGCGCTGTATAAACCAGGAGGTGGCTCCTACCAGCTGCATGCTCTTAATTAAGAATCGTTTAGAATAAATAGCTAACCTTATGGTGTTGTTAATTAATGCTACGGCAATGATGAGCAATAAGATACTAATGCCCAATATTACAATGCTAATATCCCTGGAGTTTTCATTGATGGCAGCCAGTAAATCAGGACGGTATTCTACCTCCGCAATTTTTGGGTTTTTCTGCAACTCCTCTGCAATCCAGGTAATGCTATCGTTAGTGGCATAATCGGCATTCACATATACATCCAACGAGGCCAATAAGGGGTTGTAGCCCAGTAGCTGAATAAAATCATCTCCAATATCTTCTTCCACAATTCGAGCTGCTTCCTCTTTATCGATGAGCTCTACCGCTTTGGTGTAAGGTTCAGCAGCAATCGATTTTTCCAATTGCTTGATTTCTACATCCTTTACATTTTCCTTGATGTAAACCTCCATCTTCACATTTTCCTTTACATAGGTCGACACCTTTTGAGCGTTGATGAGGAACCAGCCAAGAATGCTTAGCATGTACAATACCAACGAGATGCCAATAACAGTCGAGGTGTAAGTGGTAAAAGCCCGTCTGCGGGAGTATTTGTTGATTTTAGCTGCCATGCTTTTGTTGGGCCATCGACCCATCAATTTTTGCATTTATACACGGAGGGCTGTAAAACGTTCAATGAACCGCCTTTGAACCGTGCGTTTGGGTCGCGGCTAAATTAAGAAAACGTTGTTAACAAAGGCAATAAGTGACCTTAGTTTTTTATAAATTCGCAGCTTTGTTAATAACTAGTAGGTTTTCGAAATCTTAAGCACTGTAAAGCATGAAATACAACCACAACGAGATTGAGGCAGCGTGGCAACAATACTGGAAGGAAAATGGCACTTATAAAACTACCGAGGATGCTTCCAAAGAAAAATTTTATGTATTGGATATGTTTCCCTACCCTTCTGGAGCAGGGCTGCACGTAGGCCATCCACTAGGATACATTGCTTCTGATGTGTATGCGCGTTACAAGCGATTACAGGGATTCAATGTGTTGCACCCCATGGGGTACGATGCTTTTGGACTGCCTGCCGAGCAGTATGCCATTCAAACTGGTCAGCACCCAGCGATAACCACAGCACAAAATGTAAAACGTTACCGTGAGCAGTTGGATCGTATTGGGTTTTCGTTTGATTGGAGCAGAGAAGTGCAAACATGTGACCCTAATTACTACAAATGGACGCAATGGATTTTTAAGCAACTGTTTAATGCCTGGTATAATAATGATACTGATAAAGCAGAGCCGATAGCATCGCTCATCAAGCACTTTGAAACCAACGGCAATGTAGGGGTGAATGCTGCTTCAGAGGAAGTGGAATCGTTTGATGCAAATGCCTGGAACAGCTATAGTACAGAGGAGCAGGAGCAACTATTGTTGCACTATCGCCTGGCTTATTTGGCAGACACCTGGGTGAACTGGTGTCCGGGGTTAGGCACTGTATTGGCCAACGAAGAAGTGAAGGATGGTGTTTCGGAGCGTGGAGGATTTCCAGTAGAGCGCAAATTGATGCGCCAATGGTCGTTACGCATAACCGCTTATGCTGAGCGGTTGTTGCAAGGACTGGAAACCATTGATTGGACCGATGCATTAAAAGAACAACAACGCAACTGGATTGGGAAGTCGAATGGTGCTGCTGTTACATTTCAGGTAGAAGGTTATGATCATACCATTGAGGTGTTTACTACTCGTCCCGATACTATTTTCGGTGTTACATTTATGGTACTGGCTCCTGAGCACGACTTAGTGGATGAGATCACTATTGCTGACCATAGGGAAGAGGTAGAAAAATATGTTGAAGTGGCCAAAAATCGTTCGGAGCGCGATCGGATGAGTGATGTAAAAACCATTACTGGAACATTTACTGGAGCTTATGCTTTACATCCATTTACGGGCGAGAAAATCCCTATTTGGATTGGAGATTATGTGTTGGCAGGTTATGGCACTGGAGCGGTAATGGCTGTTCCTTCGGGCGATCAGCGCGATTGGGGTTTTGCCCATCATTTTGATATTCCTATTGTTCCGTTAATAGAAGGACAGGATGTAAGTGAAGGAGCAGACCCGTCCAAAGACAAGGTCATGATTAATTCCGACTTTTTGAATGGTATGATTGGAAGCGACGCCATGATTGCAGCCATTGAAGCGATTGAAGCAAAGGGTTTTGGAAAGGGCAAGGTGAACTACCGGTTACGCGATGCCATCTTTTCGCGCCAACGCTATTGGGGGGAACCTTTTCCAGTGTATTTCAATAACGATTTGCCTACGGTTTTGAGCGATGGTGAATTGCCTCTGGAATTGCCGGAGGTAGATAAGTATTTGCCTACGGAAGATGGGGAGCCACCATTGGCACGTGCTACCAGTTGGAAAACGGCTGATGGCCATACGATGGAATACAGCACCATGCCTGGGTGGGCGGGGTCATCGTGGTATTTTCTTCGATACATGGATCCCAACAATAACGATGCATTTGTTGCTCGTGATAAAGTAGATTATTGGAATCAGGTAGACCTATACATTGGAGGTTCAGAACACGCTACCGGCCACTTGTTGTACGCTCGTTTCTGGACCAAGTTCTTGTACGATCTTGATTTGATTCCGATGCAAGAGCCGTTTCAAAAGCTCATTAACCAGGGGATGATTCTTGGTCGATCGAGTTTTGTTTATCGAGTAAATGGCACCAACCAATTTGTGTCTTTTGGTTTGCGCAAAGAGTACGATACAACGCGTATTCATGTAGACGTAAATATTGTTGATAATGACGAGCTGGATACCGATGCCTTCAAAGCATGGCGTCCTGAATTTGCCAATGCCGAGTTTATATTGGAAGATGGGAAATACCTGTGCGGGCATGAGGTGGAGAAAATGTCGAAGTCGAAGTGGAACGTACAGAGCCCTGATGAATTGTGTGAGCGCTTTGGTGCCGATACTTTGCGCTTGTACGAGATGTTCTTGGGGCCATTAGAACAATACAAGCCATGGGATACTAAGGGCATTACCGGTGTATATGGCTTTCTAAAAAAATTGTGGCGTTTGTTCCACAACGACGAAGGACTTCAACTTTCGGACGAGGCACCGAGTAAAGCGGAGTTGAAAGCGTTGCATAAAACCATCAAGAAATTCAGGGAAGACCTGGATCGCTATTCGTTCAACACCGTAGTGAGTAACTTTATGATTTGTGTGAATGAGCTTACCGATTTGAAATGCAATAAACGTGCTATTCTAGAAGATTTAGTGGTGTTGGTTTCGCCTTATGCACCTCACATAGCCGAAGAGCTTTGGAAAAAACTAGGACATACCGAAAGTGTAAGCTATGCTACCTTGCCTGAGTTTGACCCGCAGTACCTGGTAGAAGATTCTTTTACCTACCCTGTATCTTTTAACGGAAAAATGCGTTTTAAAATGGAACTATCGGCTGCCTTGTCGAAAGAAGAAGTAGAAAAAGAGGTGTTGGCATCCGAGCAAACAGCGAAGTACCTGGAAGGCAAATCACCGAAAAAAGTAATCGTAGTACCTAAAAAAATTGTAAATGTAGTGGTGTAACCACCTTGAATATGAAGCATCTACCAGCCAAAAACAAGTTTGGAACGCTTTTTGTCCTTTCTTCAGACATGAAAAGGAAGATGATCATATTGTCCCTTGCTCTTTGCTTGTTTCAATTCATGCAAGCGCAAGGCCGTGGAGGCTCATCTGTTGCATTTGAGCCTGTAAAACACAATGCGTTTAAGGTAGGAGAAAAACTTACCTTTTTGTTACACTATGGCGTAGTAGATGCAGGTACTGCCACACTGGAGTTACGCAGTTGCGATAAAACCGTGCAGGGCCGAAAGTTGGTGCATGCTGTTGGATTAGGCAGTAGCCTTGGTGCGTTCGATACGTTTTTCAGGGTGCGCGACCGTTATGAATCTTACCTCGATGCTGAATCGTTGATACCATGGGTATTTATTAGGAGGGTAGATGAAGGAGGTTATAAGATCAGCCAGGATTACACCTTTTTTCAACATAAGAACAAGGTGAAAACCGAAAAGGGAAAGGTACACGATGTGCCTCCTTCGGTACAAGATATGATTTCGGCATTTTACTATGCGCGAAGCATGGATTTCTCTAAAATGAAAAAAGGCGACACTTTTGTGGTGAACACTTTTTTAGATGAAGAATTATTCCCACTCAAGATTAAATACATTGGCAAAGAAACCATTTCTGTACGTGCCGGCAAGTTTCGGTGCATGAAGTTCAGACCAGTGGTACAGAAGGGAAGAATCTTTAAGAAAGAAGAAGATCTTAACGTATGGATTACCGACGACGCGAATAAAATCCCGGTATTGGCAAAAGCTAAAATTCTGGTTGGATCGATTAAGATGGAACTGACCGGTTACGAAGGATTGGCCAACCCTATTTCCAAGGTCGAAAAGAACTAGGTAACCCATTGTTTCCCTTGTTTTTCTAACAGCTTGCTCTTGAAAACTCTTTGAAGGAAGTAGCGGGATTTTCGTTAACTTTCGCCTTTTAAAAAAAGGATCATGGAGGAGTTTAAGCCAGAGGTAATGGAACGGCTGAAAAAGCTGGAAGCAAAGTATGCCACAATGGGGCAAGACCTTACTTCTTACCTCGATGGATTGTTGATGTCGAACAGCACCACCTATTGGGATTATACGAGGTTAGACACACTGTTATCACTGCAGCAGCCCAAGACCGATTTCCCTGATGAGTTGATCTTCATTGTATACCATCAAATTACTGAACTGTATTTTAAGTTGGCCCTGCACGAATTGGAGCAAATTGGGCACAATGGAAGAGAAGTACTGGCTACTGGTGAAGACAAAGGATGGAAAGATGCCATAGAAGTCGATTATTTCGTAGCGCGTATCCAGCGGGTAAACCGTTATTTTGAGGCACTGACCAAGTCGTTCGATATTATGGTAGATGGTATGGAGCCGGAGCAATTCATGCGCTACCGTATGGCTTTGCTACCTGCGAGTGGGTTTCAATCGGCACAATACCGCAAGATCGAAATCTGTTGTACCGACTTTATTAACCTGGTGGAAAAAAACCACCGCGAACAGTACTCAGGCACTATTACCAACTCGATGATTGATGACATGTTTGAGCATTCGTATTGGAAGAAGGGAGCTACCGAATTGGCAACAGGAGAGAAAACGTTAACGTTGAAGCAATTTGAACAAAAGTATACCGACGAATTGGTGGGGATGGCTCAGCGGTGGAGAACAATGAATGTTTGGCGCAAGTACTGTACGCTTACAGAAGAAGAACAGCAGCGCGAAGATGTGCTTGCTGCTATGCGTTTTCTCGATGTCAATGTTAACGTGAACTGGCCGCTGGTGCATTACAAGTCGGCCGTGCGTTATTTGCAACGCAATGAAGAAGATGTGGCTGCTACTGGAGGAACCAATTGGCAAAAGTACCTGCCTCCACGGTTTCAAAAACGAATTTTCTACCCTCAACTTTGGAGCAAACAAGAGCAAGAGGAGTGGGGCAAAAAATGGGTGGAGGATGTTTTTGCAAAAGCTTAGTATCAATACAAAAGTATTCTTGCTGCTTGTCTTTGTAGCATTGCTATGGGGGTGTGGTGGCTCAAATGAAGTGCCGGTAGAAGTAGTAGTGGTAGAAGATACTATACCTCCTGAGCCAGAGATTGAATACGGATTTAACCTCGATTCATTCAATGTGCATATTGATTCAGTAGGGAAGAATGAATTTCTGGCAGACATTTTATTGAAATATCACATTTCCTATCCCGAAATAGATCAGATACTGGCAAGAGGGAAAGAAGTGTTTAATGCCAACCGCGACTTTCGCCCCGATCATAAATACACCGTGCTTTGCAGTACCGACTCGCTGGGGAAAGCACAGTGCTTCATCTACGAAAAAAATGCGGTCGATTTTGTCGTGTTCGATTTTCGCGATAGCATGTTTGTTTATGCAGGTGCAAAAGAGGTGGATGTAGAAGAACGTACCCTTTCGGGTGTAATTGATGAACAACACAATTCACCATGGTTGGCATTAGCCGCTAATGGTCTTTCCGACCGTAAAGTAGCACTGCTGTCCACCGAGTTGTCGGAAATATATGCATGGACTATCGACTTCTTTAAACTACAGCAAGGCGATAAGTTCAAGATGATTTATGAAGAAAAGTTTGTGGAAGGAGCGTTTGTTGGGTTGGGTGATGTAAGAGCAACCTTCTTTCATAACCGTGGTGCTGATTTGTATGCTTTTCATTATACGCAAGACAGCATTCCCGATTACTTTGATGAGAAAGGAAATGGATTGCGCAAGGCATTTTTAAAGGCGCCATTAAAATACAGTCGCATCTCTTCGCGGTACTCTAAAAAACGATTTCATCCCGTACAAAAACGCTACAAGGCGCACCTCGGTACTGATTATGCTGCGCCTAAAGGCACTCCTATTATGGCTACGGGTGATGGAGTGGTGGTGGCCTCTTCTTACGGAAAAGGCAACGGTAATTATGTAAAGGTAAAACACAATGATGTTTATACTACCCAGTACTTGCACATGAGCAAACGGGCAGCAAAAAAAGGGCAGCGTGTAAAACAAGGCGATGTAATTGGCTATGTGGGTAGCACCGGCCTGGCCACAGGCCCACATGTGTGTTATCGCTTTTGGAAAAATGGCTCGCAGGTAGATCACTTGCAAGAAAAGTTCCCTACATCAGAACCGATTAAAGAGGCACATAAAGCATCGTATACTACCTATAAAGATTCGATGAAAACCCTGATTGACGCCATTGAATTTGCAGTGGCCGATTCGCTATTATAACATGAGGTTAAAGGTATTTCTAGCGGGTGTAGGAGCAGCACTTTGGTGTTGTAGTGCTCTTGCACAGCCCACTTGTACCGACTTGATGAACTATATTCCTTACGATGAGGTAAGTACAAACGACCTTCCTGTAAAAACCATCAAGCTACGGATGCATGTGATTCAAAAAAGTGAAGATGATCCGCAAAACCTTACCCAGGCCGACACGGCATTTTTTAGAGAGCAGCTATACTGGCTCAATGAATTTTTCTCAAAAATCTATAAACCTACTCTCATTGTTGATCCTGACCTGCCATACATTAAAGATACTCGCATTCGTTTTAAGCTGGAAGAATTGGTGTTTCATATCGACTCAGTGGCATGGGATCGTAAATACTTAAAAGAACACCGGGCACGAGATGGTTCTATTCCCTGGAAGGTGGAGGCTATTGATATAGAACGCAACGCTATCTTAATTCCACAAAATGTAGCACACCTTTTTAAACAAAAGGCCAAGGAGATTCTCCTGGTAGGTAGCGGAAAAAACACAGGCACTTACACATTAAAAAAAGCCTATCGCGAAGGGCAAAATACGGTGATAGAATTGAACGAACGCTTGTACAATGATACCGACAAAGGACAAGTAACATATAAGTATGTGCATTCTGCCAATTGTGGCCGCGACAACTACGAGCGAATTGCCAAAAAGAGTAGTGATGCCATCAATATTTTATATACCGGATCATCGCTCAATAAAACAGCTTTTGGTTGCGGACCATCGCCCTACTTCCTCAATTTTTCGAACCCCAAGAAAGGAGCAGGAAGCTATGGAAGTGCACAATTGCTGGCACACGAATTGGGGCACTGTCTGGGTTTACAACATACCAATGTGGGTCAATTCGACGACTTCCCAAAGAAAGAAAAGTACGGCAACTACAAGTGTAACGATGTGGATGTATCGAATAACTTAATGGGGTATAATCTTTGCCGCAGGTATCTTTCACCCAAGCAAATGGGACACATTCACAAAGAATATGCTACCAATTATAACAAAATAAAAACCCGGGTCGAATGCGATTACAATTCAGCAGCGAGTGTTTCAATACAAGGAAAACAAACATGGAATCGGGCACGAGTAGTGGGAGGCGATCTGATTATAAAAAAAGGAGCCGTTCTTACCGTCAATTGCATGCTTTCGATGCCTAAAGAGGGCAAGATTATCATTCACAAAAAGGGAAAGCTCATCGTAGATGGTGGTACCATTACTAACAATTGCAATGAAGAATGGGAAGGGGTGGAATACATTAAATGTGGTAAGCAACGTAAAGTTGATGTTCAGAATACTCCTGCCATTGAGTTAAAGAATGGAGGAAACATCACCAAGATTAGAAAGTAGTTTTTTAAAAACTTATTTGGTTTATAAAATAAACTAGTTTACATTTGGAGAAACGAACACAAAATCTCACTATGGAAACAGAAGAATCGAATTCAAAAAAGAACAAAGGCCGTGGATTTTATATTGGTGGTGTAATATTTGCGGGATGTATGTTTTTAGGAATGGGAATTGGTCACTACCTTGGGGCCAAACAAACAGGGATGTACATTGGTATGGGAGCAGGTTTTTTACTGATGGGCGTTACCTGGGCCTTGATTGAGCGCGGTAAAAATGGATAATATGGAAGAAGAATTTTCTGCAGAGGAAAGCCTACAGGTCATTAACCGAATGATTATGCGTGCGAAGCAAAGCTTTTCACGCATTAGTTTTTATTTTTTGTTGTGGGGCTGGCTATTGCTGGGTGCAGGGCTAACTGAGTATGTATTACAACATGTGGTGCATTTTCAGCATTGGTGGATTGGTTGGCCTATTGCGGGATTTGGCGGAGGAATTACTGCGGGCATTTATGGTAGCCGACAAAGTAGAAAGCAAATGGCAATGGGATACATGGATCGTGTATTTACATTTTTGTGGGTTGCCTTTACCATTACCCTTGCGATTATGATTGTCGGTTCAGTACTCAATAAAATCAGTCCTACTCCTTACATCATTGTGCTTATAGGGTTGCCTACGTTTGTATCGGGGGGCATTATGAAATTTAAGCCATTGCTACTGGGGGGTATTATTTTTTGGGCAGTAGGTATTGCATCATTTTTTGCCTTTAAGGAATACAGTGCATTGCTATTTTGCTTTTCTATCCTATGCGGGTATATCATTCCGGGTTATATGCTAAGAATGGCAGAGAAGAAAGGAGTTATAGGTTAAGTTATGAAACATCTTATTGGCCTGATAGTGGCTTGTTTAATATTGTCATCAGCATGGGCGCAAACAAAGATTAGCGGTAAACTCACCGATGATAAAGGGGCGGCAGTACCCTTTGCCAATGTGTTTATTAAAGACAGTTACGATGGCGCTTCAACGGCAGAGGATGGCAGTTTTTCGTTCGATACTTTTGAAGAAGGCGATGCGATACTGGCCGTAAGTGTTATTGGTTATGAGTCGTTTGAGCAGGCAGTAAAGCTAGAAGGAAAGCCACTTGCCATTAACCCACAACTTAAGGCTCAAGTAAAAGAGTTGGACATGGTAGTGATTAGTGCCGGAGCCTTTGAAGCCAGTGATGAGAAAAAAGCAGTGGTATTAAAACCGTTGGATATTGTTACTACAGCTGGTGCTGCTGGTGATATCTTTGGAGCTATACAAACATTGCCCGGTACTGCACAAATAGGAGAGCAAGAAGGATTGTTCGTGCGAGGGGGATCAGCGGCAGAAACCAAAACCATTATTGATGAGATGGTGGTGCAAAACCCATTTTTTAGTTCTGTGCCTGATGTACCACAACGTGGACGCTTTTCTCCTTTTTTATTCAAAGGAACAGTATTCAGTACTGGGGGTTATTCTGCATTATACGGTCAGGCATTATCGTCGGCGCTGGTATTGAATTCAGCTGATTTGGCCGACAATACGCAAACAGGCATCGGGCTCACTATGGTAGGGCCTTTTTTGTCGCATACCCAGCGGTGGGAGAACACATCGGTGAGTGTTTCGGCCAATTACAGCAACCTCGAACCTTTTTTTAAAATCAACAAGCAGTTGGCTGACTGGCAGGAAGTTCCAGAATCGGCTGGAGGGGAAGTGGTGTTTCGACAGAAAACCTCGAAGACAGGCATTTTTAAGTTGTATGGAACATACAGTGGTAACCGATTGGCACTGAATACTCCTAACATTGAAAACCCGGACATGCCCAACAGTTTTGCCCTGGAAAACACCAATATTTACCTCAATTCTTCTTACAAGGAATGGCTGAACGAAAACTGGTCGGTATTTGTTGGTACCTCGTATTCGAAAGACCTCGACGACATTGAGGAAACAACATTTAACCTGGAATCGGATGAAGAATTGACCCAGGGCAAGCTTATTTTGAACCGCCAATTGGGTAAGTTCTCGGCATTGAAGTTTGGTGGAGAAGTACATTCCATGACTTCCTTTGGCCAGTTCGATGCGTTTGCCAATGACCTTGAAGATACCTACTCAGCAGGTTTTGTAGAGGGCGATATTTTTATTTCGAGCAAGCTGGCCACACGGGTTGGGTTGCGGGTAGAAAATTCGGAATTGCTGAACCAACAAAACATTGCTCCGCGTACGTCATTGGCCTACAAAACTGGTGAGAACAGTCAGATGTCGTTGGCCTACGGCCATTTTTATCAAACGCCTGAAAATCAATTCTTGTACCAACTGGAGAACCTCGATTACGAGCGTGCAGATCATTACATTATCAACTATCAACGGATGAACAACGACCGTACCTTTCGCATTGAGTTTTACGACAAAGAATATTCGGGACTCGTAAAATCGGTGCCTGATTCAGCGCAATGGCTGAACAATAGCGGCGAGGGGTATGCACGTGGGTTCGATATCTTTTGGAGAGATAAGAAGACCATTCGTTTTGTAGATTACTGGATTTCGTATTCATACCTTGATACCAAGCGCAATTATCGCGATTTTCCGATTGAAGCACAGCCTACATTTACTTCTACTCATACTTTTTCGCTGGTATACAAGCATTGGATTAGCAAGTGGCGCTGCAATGCAGGAGCCACCTACACATATGCTTCGGGTAGGCCATATTTCAACCCTAACCGATCGGCTGAGGAGTTCCATTCTGATGTTACCCCGGATTACCATAACCTAAGCCTTAACCTGGCCAAATTGACCAGCATCAAAGGACAATTCACAGTGCTTTTCCTTTCGGTAAGTAATGTGTTGGGCATTGAAAATACATTTGGCTACCGCTATTCAGCGGATGGCAGTAGACGACAAACCGTAGGCCCTCCTAATTTGAGGACTATCTTTTTCGGTTGTTTTATATCAATAGGAGATCAATAACTAATCAACAATAATCATGAAAGTACTATCCTTAATTTTTGCATTTACATTAAGCGCAGTTGTAGCTACTGCAGGTGGCGACAATAAGAAATTTATTAAAACGATGGAAACTACTATTGCCATGCTCGATACGGTAGAGTCGCCCGGTTCTATGATGGCTGTTTCCAATCGTTTTGAACGCATAGCTAATGCGGAACAAAAAGAGTGGTTGCCATTGTATTATGCCGCTTTTTGCCAAATCATGATCTCCTACATGGAGTCTGACAATGAAAAGAAAGATGAAATTTTGGACAAAGCACAGGCGCTGGTAGACAAGGCCAATGAGTTGGAAAAGAAAAACTCGGAAATCCACATTTTGATGGGGTGGATTTATTCGGCTCGAATTATGGTAGATCCTATGACGAGGGGACAAAAATTTGGTCCTCAATCTTCGGCTATGTATACTGCAGCCGAACAGTATGATGAAACCAACCCACGTGTGGATTACATGCGAGGTACTTCATTGTTTTATACACCTCCAATGTGGGGTGGGGGTAAAGACAAAGCCCTGCCAGTATTGGAAACAGCGGCTGAAAAATACAAGAACTTCAAACCTAAGAGTAGCATTCACCCAACATGGGGCGAGAAGCAAACGCTCGAAATGATAGCTCAGTGTAACGAAGAGTAAACGTGTTTAAAAACCTCGATCCATTATTGCATTCACAGTTGCGGCTGGCCATTATGTCGTTGTTGGTAAGTGTGGAGTCGGCAGAGTTCAATTACCTGCTTGAAAAAACGGAAGCCAGCAAGGGCAACTTGAGTGTACAGCTTACTAAGCTAAAGGATGCAGGATATATCGAGGTGGTAAAATCATTTAAAGGCAATTATCCGCTTACTACCTGCAAGATTACACCTAACGGGGTAACAGCCTTCGAAACATATGTACAAGCCATTACCGGTTACATTGGTAAACAGGGATAGTTGATGCATTTAGCGGTAAAACGGCTGTTGGCATTTCTTATCGATTATGCTCTGGTAGTGATGTATGCGATACTGCTTTTGGGAGTAACGATGCTCGTGCTGCAGGGTAATGCGCCAAAAACACCATCGCCCATTCAAGGGCAATTGATTGGTTTTGCAACGCTCACTCTTCCAGTATTCTTGTATTTTTTTCTATCGGAGCAGGGAAAGCACAAGGGAACATTAGGGAAACGATGGCTTAAGATTTATGTAGTTACTACTTCAAGCGACAGCAATTTTAAGCCTGTTTTTTTACGTAATCTGCTTAAGTTTTTGCCATGGGAGTTAGCGCATACTGGAGTACATTGGATGGTGTATTATACCGAATTGGGCACTACCCCTCCACTGTGGGTATGGGTAGTGCTTATTGTACCTCAGGTAGTGGTGGTAAGTTATAGCATTAGTTTATTGATGTACAAAGGAGTAGGAAGTTTTTACGATCAGCTTGCAGGCACTAGCGTATCTGCTCAACGTCTTTTTAAGCGATGATCACCCACCATATCATAAAACACCTCCAGTTCATACCGCCTTCGTTTGAGCTCACTGTATACAAGGTTTTTTAGCACAAACTTGTTTTCAAAACCGTTGTATTCTACAATAGCCAATTCGTTGCGTGTTTTATGGGCTACGTCTAACGACAGTCGCATTTTATAACTTGCCTCGCTAGGTACTCCGGTTAAGATGATGACTTTTTTTACGGGAGTAGTATCGTTGCGCAACACCAGCATGTATTTGTGATTGTATTGGAGCAAGAAATCAAAACGCCCGCTTATCAGTTCAATGGTATTGGTATCGTGGGTGGCAGTATTGATGAGGTATATGTTCATCTTGTCCAGGTCTTTTTTGTGGCAGATTACCTTTCCTTTTACATCAAAGTATTGTTCTTCTTCATCGGCCTGGGCAGGTTGCCAGCCAACAAGTAATAGGAGGAGCGCTATGACCAATTGCAATGGGTACACGGTAGAGGTATGTGTTTTCCTTAGACGAAAAAAAGGGCGGAAAGGTTGCTATTGGGGTTCCACCCAATCGCCATATTCTTTGATGAGTGCAATTAATTCATCTACTGCATCGGCTGAAGGTACGTTGCGCTTCACTACTTCTTTTTCTTTGTACAGGGTGATTTTTCCTGGTCCGGTACCCACATAACCATAGTCGGCATCGGCCATTTCTCCAGGACCGTTGACGATGCATCCCATGATGCCAATTTTTACGCCTTTGAGGTGGTCGGTTCGCTTCCTGATTTTAGCCGTAGTTTCTTGTAGGTCAAACAGTGTTCTTCCACACGACGGACAGGAGATGTATTCTGTTTTGGAGATGCGTGTTCTGGTGGCTTGCAAAATGCCAAATGCTGTTCGATTGTTGAGTTGTGGGTTGGAGCAATCGATGGTTTTGATCCATGTGCCATTGCCCAGCCCATCAATGAGCAAACCACCAATATCGGTAGCTGCAAAAAGTTGCAGTTCTTCGTCGCTTACTTTAGTGTAGTTGCGTTTAATGATAACAGGGATCGGACAGTGCCGCAAGATCAGCTCTACCATCATGCGTCGTTGTTCGGGCATGGCATGAGCATTGAATGTGTCGATCACCAGTACTACGTTGGTTGTTGCAGTTACTTTTTCGATGAAGGCAGCACTGAGGTGCTCCAGGTCGATGGCTACAAAGTTAAGTTGATCGGATATTGCATCAGATTCAAAGTATTCGTTTTCACAAAAGAGGGGATAGGTGCCTGTCTTTTGTTGTGTTGCCCATGTTGCTGAATTATAAATTACTCCAAGAGTGCCAGGTAAGTTGAAGTCGATTACCTCGTTGCCAGCATAAATAAAGTCGCATGCCAAATCGCCAATGGCCCACTTGTCGAGTGGCACGGAATAGTTATAGCCCACAGCAAAAAGAGCGGCAGCGGTAAGGGGTGTTCTATCGCTCAAATCGGCAATAACGCGGGGTACATTTTTACCACCGATGTTCACTACTTCGTTGGTTTTGCGTGCCTGATATTCGAACGGGTGAATGGGGTATTGATCGATGGGGGTGATGGCAGGGTGTTCAGCTCTTTGTGTATAGCGATTCACCAGGGCTTGTGCTACGGGAATTTCTTCTTCGGGTTCTTCGGTTAAAGAAACCCTTACCGTATCTCCCAACCCATCTTCTAGCAATGTGCCAATGCCTACTGCCGATTTGATCCGTCCATCTTCTCCTTCGCCTGCTTCGGTTACGCCAAGGTGGAGGGGGTAGTTCATGCCTTCAGCCATCATTTTTTGCATCAGTAGCCGGTAGGCTTGCACCATAACCTGTGTGTTGCTGGCTTTCATCGATAAAATGATGTCGTAGTATTCGTTTTCCTCACAAATGCGCACGAATTCCAGTGCCGATTCTACCATGCCCAAAGGGGTGTCGCCGTAGCGACTCATGATGCGATCGGACAATGAGCCGTGATTGGTGCCGATACGCATGGCTGTGCCTTCTTCTTTGCAAATTTTCACCAGCGGGGTAAAGCGTTCACGAATGCGTGCTAACTCGGCATCGTAAGTAGCGTTGGTGTATTCAATGGTTTCGAATTTCTTTTTATCGGCATAGTTGCCGGGGTTTACGCGTACCTTTTCTACAATGCGTGCTGCAATTTCTGCAGCGTTAGGGGTAAAGTGAATATCGGCTACCAGCGGAGTATTGTAGCCCCTGGCTCGTAAGGCATCTTTGATGTGTTGTAGGTTTTCGGCTTCCCGTTTACTGGGGGCAGTGATGCGCACCAGTTCGCAACCGGCTTCAATCATTCGAATGCTTTGAGCCACCGTGGCTTCTGTATCCATGGTGTCGGTAGTGGTCATCGATTGTACCCGTATAGGGTTATTGCCACCTACGCCTATGTGACCCACCATTACTTCACGTGTTTCAAACCGCGAATATGCTGTTAAACTGTTGCAATAAACGTGTTGCATCCCGTAAAATTAACCATTCGAATAAAATTAACAGACGATTTGCCCAATTGTTTGTTGCGCACCAAAAGTTTATTGAAATACCTGGAAACCGATGAGGTCGGAAGTGTACCAGGTGTTGTTGGAATCGGCCAATACTTCTTTGCGGATGATGCCATAGTTTTTGGCAATGTAATAGTTGGTTTCCTGTCCATCCTCCAGGGCGTTATCAGGTATGTTTTTTACAATCACATCCGAAAAAGGAAACCCACCAATGGTGAGGTTTACTGTTGGTTCACTGCTCAAGGTAGAGGCGTATACAATGTGGGCGGTGCGCACAGGGTTGAGGCGGTCGAGGTAAAGCTCATCCTGCCGAATCACATAGCGCATTTCCTTGTTGGTGCTAAAATTCTTCAGCGTGGTAATGGCATACTCTTGCAAGGTGTTTTCGTTCACCTCCTCAAAGTCCAGCTTAAGGTTGGTAACGCTCACACTGTCGGTGTCGTTAGTGGCCTCGTTATGGTACAGCCAGTAGCTTGTTTCGAGGTACATACCATACTCCACAAGGTTGCCCGACAATTCGACGTTGGTAGGCGTTTCCTCCTTTTTGCATCCCCACATAAACAAGACACAAATAAATCCTATGATACTGACCTTAAGCGGCATGTTGTTTTTATTGCTCCTCAAAGTTACGTAAATGTTGCAAAATTATTGTGAAGGGCGCTTTTGTTTCTGTTTTTTCTTTAGGTAAGCATTGCTCAAAACCACTAGCAATAGCAGTGCTCCACCCACATAAAAGCCAGGAGTCATTTTTTCGCTGTCGCCAAAAATTAGAAGGGCCAACAAGATACCGTACACTGGTTCCAGGTTGATGGTGAGCGACACGGTGAAGGGCGATAGGGCGCGCATTACATATACGCTTGCCGCAAAGGCAAAAGTAGTACACACCAAACCAAGCAGCAACAGCCACCCCCAATCGGCCGTGGAAAGTACAAACATGTTGGTGCTAAAGTCGCCACGTATCAAGAAGAAGGTTGATACACCTATTACCCCGCCCAACATTTCGTAAAGCGAGATCAGCATCGATGAGTTTTTTTGAATGAACACTCCATTGATTACCGTAAACAGGGATGCTAGAAAAGCGGAGATGATGCCATACACAATGCCTTCAATGTATTGTATTTCGAAGCTGAAGATAAATGCCAACCCTACTACCACCACAGCACCAAATAGCAGTTCATATACAATTATTTTTCGTCGAAAGATAAGGGGCTCTAACAGTGCTGTGAAAAAGGCAGTAGAGGAGAAGCAAACCAGGGCAATGGCAACATTTGCCAGCTTGATGGAGAGGAAAAAGGTAATCCAATGGGCAGCAACAATAAGCCCTGTAGCTAAAAACTTTCCGGTATTGGCCTTGCTGGTAATAATGTTAATGCGGGCGAGTAGCATGTAAATAAAGATGCCAAAAAAGGCAATCGACATGCGGAACCACACAATTTCTTCTGCCGAAACGGAGATGAGTTTTCCAAGGATGGCAGTAAACCCTAAGATGATCACAATGAAGTGAAGCAACAGGTAATCTTTATACTGACCCATTACTCTTTTTCGTTTTCCACTTCAATTACACCGCCCGATACAATGAATTTCATGACGTCGGCCGATTTGGCATCAACTGGGGTAACGTTGGCTTTAGGCACAATGAAGAGGTTGCCTGAAAAGCTGTATGAAAAAGGCAGGTACACGGCTACTTTTCCCTCACCAATACCAATATCGCTCAAGTCTTCACTGGTAATGAATCCCAACCGCTCTATTTCTGAGTTTTTGTTCATTTTTACCAACACAGGGTGCTTAAATTTTTTCTTTTGCCCTACAAAAGCAGAAAGCAAATCTTTGATGGAGCTGTATACGGTTTTAAGTAATGGTGCTCGCTTAAGCAGCTTGGCAAAGTACGATTTAATGGGTTGGGCAATGATGGTAGATCCTACATAACCCACAATGGTAATGACTGCCAACAGTACTATAATGCCCAATCCGGGAATGCCTGAGATGTAATCTTTGATAAGCCCGTCCAGCCACAAGAATAACCATACAATGGCGTATACTGTTACGGTAATAGGAACAATGAGTAGTAGCCCTCTTAAGAAGTATGACAGGAATAAACGAAAAGCTCTTTTTGCCGTCATGATTACCTTAGTTCAATGCAAAGGTAGTTTTAAAATTGAATACCAAACACATCCATTGAGGTGATGTTAAGATAAGGCATTACATTGCTAAAGTGTGTTGACTTACAAAAGGGTCAGCTCTTCCCTTAATTTTTTGGTGAGGCTTTTTACAATAAGGTCGTAAGAGTCGTCAATCCACTCGTAAATAAGGGTGTCTTCCACGCTACCATCGGTGGCTACCGTATTCCAGTGTTTTTTGCTCATGTGGTAGCCTGGCTTTACGCCCGAATAACGTTCGCGCAAATCAATGGCCTTTTCAGGGTCGCATTTAAGGTTAATGCCTTCAAAAGTATCGATGCCTGTAATGGCAAACATTTTGCCCATCACTTTAAACACCAACGTGGTTTCATCAAAAGGGAATTCTTCTGTCACCCCTTTTTTGGCGATGCAGTAGTTGCGAAATTCTTCGATGTTCATGATTCGTATTGCAACGGGAGTACCTTGGAGTCTTTAATCTTAGATAGGACTACCATGGTTTGCATCTGGCCTATTTCTTCAATTTGACTCAACTTGTTGGCAATGAGGTTCTCAAAAGCAGGGATGTCTTTTACCATCACTTTAAGTTGGTAGTCGTAGTTGCCAGTAAGTTGGTAGCATTCTACAATTTCATCAATGGATTCAACATGGTCAATGAAGTTGTTGATGGCATTGTTTACCTGGCGTGTTAGCGATACATGGATGAGGGCAGAAAACCCTAAACCCAGGGCAGCTTCATTTACTTTGGCATGATAACTTTCGATATAGCGCCCCTCTTTTTCGAGCTTCTTTACCCGTTCTAAGGTAGGAGCTGGAGAAAGGCCAATTTCTTGCGAAAGTTGAATGTTAGTAATCTTTCCTCTCGACTGCAAAATCTGTAAGATTTTCAGGTCTGTTTTATCTAAGGTAGCACCCATTTTTAAGAATTATATTTTGCTATTGTTGTTTTTTGTCCTGCTTGCAGAATCAAATATATGTATAATAGTTTAATCTGAAAATTAAATTTTGTTAAGGGAAAATGCGGTACAATATCGGCTTGCTGGGCGAGGCATCATTTTCGAAGCTGGCAATTTGTAGGTTGAGGAGGTAACGCCCATCTTCTATATGATTGGGCACATAGATGAGCTCGGTAATGGTGCGGTGCAATTGTGGGTTTTGTGGGTATTCCCAAAAAGCACGGTGTGATAATAGTTTTCCCCCATCAAATTCAGGATCTACAGAGGGCAGGTCGATCATTAAATGATCGATGCTTTTTTCAGCGATATAAGCTGCTGCTGCTGGTTCAATGTAGGGGGCATTGGTGTTGGAGTATTGCTTGCTTTGCTTGCTGGTAGGGTTAGGAAGGGTTCGTATCACAATGGCTTCGGGTTGCTGTTCTCCAATTGCCGCTTGCAGTTGTGCTAGTGTAATAACCGCATCTTCTTGCTCGCCTACCACTTTTTTTTCAGGGGTAATGCTTACCACCAATGCTTCAAAAAAGAAGGTGGTTAAACATTGGTTGATGGAGTGTATTTCTGTACTGATGTGCCCAACGCATTCGGTATGGGTGCCGTTGCCGTGGGGGTTGAAAGAGATGTCTCTAAAGTTCACAAAACCACCTTCTTCCACACTGCCTAAAAAGTGCTCGGTACGTACCGGTTCAATGGCCATGGGATTCACATACCATGCGTTTACATTTTCGGCTCCTTCGCGCAATGGAATGGAAATGTCGAGGGGTTGATCAAAGTCAACGGTATAGGTGCGGTTGTTGTGGGTAATGCTTGCTTTCATCAATCAACAATAAAAAAGGTTTCGGCAATTTGATCGGCCAGGAGCTTTCCCCTGTTGGTTAAAACTACTTTATTTTCTTGTTGTTCAAGCAGTCCATCACTAAAAAATTTAGTGGCCTGTTGGTTGAAGTATTGCAAGTAGCGGGAACCAAATTGTTCGTTAATGTAGGTGGGTACACATCCCCAAATGGTACGCAATGCGGTGAGCACATATTCGTTGTAGGCGGTGGTGGTATCAATGCGTTCTTGTTCAGCAATTGGGGTGCCTGCATTGATGCCATCGATGTAGCGTTTGTTATGGGCCACGTTCCATTGCCTGCTGTGGTGATTGTAAGAGTGTGCCGAGGGGCCAATACCCAGGTATTTTTTGCCTTTCCAGTAGGAGGAGTTGTGTTGGGAGTAGTACCCTTCCTTACAGAAGTTGGAAATTTCGTAGTGGATGAATTGCTGTTGTGCTGTGGCTTGCATGAGCGCCTCAAATTGTTGGCCTGCTGCTTCGTCGGCCATGGGGCGCAATTTTCCGGAGGCTACAAATTTGTGGAAGGCGGTATTGGGCTCAATGGTGAGGCAATAGGCCGAGAGGTGGGGCACTTCCAGCTGAAAGGCACGTCCAAGGTTGTCTTCCCACTGGGCTATGCTGGTGTTTGGAATGCCATAAATAAGATCGATAGTGATGTTGTCGAATCCTGCATCCTGGCTGTTTTTGATGGAGGCAGTAGCTTCTTGTGCATTGTGGGCGCGGTTCATCATTTGCAATGCCTCATCGTGAAACGATTGTGTGCCAATGCTCAACCGGTTTACAGGGCTTTGTGCCAGCATTTTAATTTTTTCGGGCGTGAGGTCGTCGGGATTGGCTTCGAGTGTGATTTCTGCCCCAGGAGCAATGGTGTAGTGCTGGTGCAATGTGTCAAAGAGACGTTGCAGCTCATCGGCACTCAACAGGCTTGGGGTGCCACCACCAAAGTAAACAGTTTCGATGGTTTCCGTTAAGTAGCCTTTCCGTTGTTCCATTTCTTTGTTCAACGCATCCAGCAAATCGCTTTTTAACCGCATGGAGGTAGAGAAGTGGAAGTCGCAATAGTAGCAAGCTTTTTTGCAGAAGGGGATATGGAGGTATATGCCCGCCATTTATTTGTTCAACACAATTCTAAAGGTGGTGCCCTTATCGATTTCCGATTGTTTCACAAATATTTTACCCGAGTGGTAGTTTTCCATGATGCGCTTGGTAAGGCTAAGCCCCAATCCCCAGCCGCGTTTTTTGGTGGTGAACCCAGGCTCGAATACGGTTTTAAATTTTGAGGCTGGAATGCCTTTTCCGGTGTCGCTGATATCGATGATGACTTGCTGCCCTTCTTCCGATACTTCTACAGTGATGTCGCCATTGCCCCCCATGGCATCGATGGCATTTTTACAGAGGTTTTCAATGACCCACTCAAACAGCGGTTTATTGATTTGTGCAAACACCTCGTCTTCTTCCAGGTTTACAATGGCAAAGGTAACTTTACGCGATACCCGTGTTTTGAGGTAGTTGATGAGGTTGTCGAGTAGGGTCAATACTTCTTCGGACTTCAATTCGGGCTCAGAGCCTATTTTAGAAAACCGATCGGTAATGATTTCCAGCCGTCGCACGTCTTTATTCAGTTCTGTAATGGTGGCATTGTCTACTCCTTTGTCTTTGAGGTATTCTACCCACGCCATAAGCGACGATAAAGGAGTGCCCAGCTGGTGAGCCGTTTCTTTGGCCATGCCTACCCACACCTGGTTTTGCTCGGCTTTTCTAAAGGTGCTGAACAGCAGGTACGACACAAGCAAAAACAACCCGATGATGGCAAACTGGATATAGGGGTAGTACTTAAGTTGAGTGAGCAAAAACGAATCTTCGAAGTAAACGTACGACTTATTGCCCCGCAACACTACGGTGAGTTCTTCGTTGTGTGAGGCCAATTCCTTAATGCGTTCGTACAGCAGTTCTGGTTCTTCTGCAATGAGCGAATCGCTGAGGTTGAGGTTGAACTGTTGGCGAGTTAGTGCTACTACTGTTGCTCCAAATTCATCCGGACTTACGGTTACCGTTTGCTCCTCGGGCAGTAGTATTTCTATCTGCTCTCCTCGTGCTTTTAGCGAGTCCATGACCAGTTGCAAGACCTCAGGCCTGTCAATGAGGGATACATAGTCGAAGGTTTCCAGCACAATTTCTATGCGGGGGTTTACTTCTCCCATGTTGTTGAGTGTTTCCTTCAACAGTGCTTTGTTTTGTACAATGGCTGTGTCGATGTTGCCAAAGGTGATAACACTATCGAGGGTATTGTTTACTAAAATTACGGGTACGTCGGAAGAGTTGACCACTACTTCTGAAAAGAAGCTTTGGGTAAGGTCTTGAAAGATGTTTTCCAAATCGCGGATCAACTTGGAATCGTTGTGATAGATGTTGTACTTAAACCCCTGGTAACCGATGAGTTTAATGGGAGGGTATTTCCCTGCCATTTCCTGCAACTGATCGTAGAGGTAGGCGGAGTCGCTTTCGTGCTTTGGGTCGATGTTACGAATCAAGTCTATTTTGCCATCGCGTTTGGTAATGATTACCGGAATGGTGTTGTTGGCTTGTACCACTTCACTCACAATCAATTCGGCAGGGTTTAGGCTCATGTCGATGTCCATCGACAAGATTTGAAGGATGAGGGATTGTGCCTGTGTCCATAGTTCAATTTTTTTGCGTTCTTCTACGCGCATTTGATTGAACAGTTTGTTGGAGTAGGATACCTGCTGGGCTTTTTTCTTTACTGCGGTAGACCACAGTTTGATTTTTTCCCGCTCGTCGTTGCGAATCTTACTGACAATGATGCTCGAATACCACAACGAGGCACCAACAATCAATACTGCAATGAGCATCAAAATGATTTTCCAACGCTGTTTATTTGAGTATAGGTTCATAGCGGGCTGTGAGCGGTCAAGTTATAAAACTTTTGATTAAGATCAGTAGTCATCGTCTTCTTCAAAGTCTTCGTCCCACTCTTCTTGCTCTTTCTTTTCTTCCTTGTTGCCTTTCAGTTTGTCTAAAAACTTATTCACTCCTTTTTTATTGTTGTCGTCAGGCTTTTTGGGATCTTCTTTTGGAGTGTTGGTAGGGGTTTCGGTACTGTCGCTTTCAAATTCATCCCATTCAATTAAGAATTGTTGTTTGGGTTTTTCCTCCTCAATACGCTTTTTGGTGGTGTCTTTTTTAAACCACCCGAATTCTTCGTTTAAGATGGCTTTTAGGTTTTGTTTTTCCTTGGCGATGTCTTCTTTTAGCTGTTCTTTCCTTCCCTTTTTGTCGTAGCTAAATTCGGGGTTATCGGTAGTGCCTTGCATCGATATAAAGATGCGACTGCCCAGGCCATCGTCTTGTATTTGCCCAAACTCAGTTTCGGTTTTTCGGGTCAACAGCTCGGCCAGTCGAAATTGCAAGTGGTAATCGATGTGGTTATCGAAGGAGTGGGAGCCTGAAATTTTGATGCCCATCACGCTCGATTCGATTTCCATTTGCGGCATGTAGATGGTTTTGTTTTTGATTTCAATTTGATTGGTGAGCGTGGAGAATTTCACATGATCCAGCTTTTTCTCAAATTCATCTACTCGAATAAGGGTTTTAATGATGAGGTGGTTGCGCATGTAAGCCGAAATCTGCTTCATGGGCTGAAATTGTATCAACTCTCCATCGGTAATGGTAAGGTTGGCAAAGGTGTATATTTTGTCTTTATCGATGGTGAGGTGCTGATCGAATACTGAGGCAAACTTGATGTCGGCATTCATCGATCCTTTAAGGTGGTCGTTGCGAATAAACTTTTGGCCAAAGTTTTCGAATTGATCAAAAAGCTGCTCGATGTTAAGTTTTGATAGGTTGGTGTTGCAGGTTACCAAAAAGCCATCGCCCTGGGTGCCATTAATTTCGATGTCGCCCACCACAGTGCCATCCATGCAATGCAACGAAATAGGGTTGGCATACAGTACCTGGTTCACGTGTTTAATAATGCCGTTTACCCTGGTTGCTCTAAAACGTCTGAATTCCAATGCTCCGATGCTGGCATTGAGGTTGAAGTTGATGTCTTTCGGGAATTGGAGTGTATAGGCTTCGCCATTGCCGGTGCTGTTGTTGTCTAAGAATTCGTTGAGGTTGAGCCTGTCTGATTTGAAGTTAGCTTCAATGGATAGGTCTTGTTCTTTGAGGAACAGGTAGGCCAAAAAGTTGCGGAAGAATCCTTCGAGGCGAAAGTCGGTGGTGCCAATGTTGCCGGTAAAGTCTTTGATGGCTGCATCATTGTTGTACAATATGAAGGTGCCCTTCAATTGGCGGTAGTCGAGCGGATGGGCTTTAAACTTCATGTTTACATTGCTAAAATCGATGTTGCCGGTGGTGTTGGCTTTACGGAAGTCTTTTGGAGTAAAGTTTTTAAGGTCTTTCACTTTGCTGTTGAATTTGGCATCTACTTGCAAGTCGCCTTCCAGATATTCGAGCGATTCGATGGTAACAAATTGTTGCAAGTAAGTGAGGCTAATGTTGCCATTAAGGCTTACGCTGAGTTGAGCATTGTTGAAGTCGGTGAGCTTGATGGTGGCGGCTACGTTGCCATCGCCCAGCACAGCAGTGAGGTTGGAGATATTCAGCTCCTGTAACTTTTTGGTATGACTATAGCTGCCTGTTAGTTGCAGTTGTTTTAATGTTACGTTGGTGCTGCGTTGAGTAAGCTCAGCGTTGCTTACCTCGAAGTTGGCCACAATGTCGGGTTGTTTCGATTTGCTTACTTCACCACTAATGGTGGCATTGAACTGGATGTTTCCCTTGCTGTCGTACCCTTCCATTTTTTGCTGTAAATGGGGGGGGAGCATACCAAACAACGTTTCAATTTTCATCTGATCACCCTGTACAGTGATGTCGCAAACGCTATGATTTTCTTTGGCGGCAACACTACCATTTACTTTAAACGGCAGGCTTTGTATCAGCAACTTTCCTTGTTGGATCTGGTATGTTTTTTCGGCATTGTTGACTTCCAGCGTAAGCGCAATTTCTGAAGGCCTGGAGCGAATATAGGTTACGTTGTTGGAGGCGTATTGGTGAATCATGGCTCCTGCCGATGCCTGGAGCGAAAACGATTCTTTGCTAAAATCACCACTCAACACCATGTCGTTTACTTGCGCACTGATGTCTTGCTTTCCCAATTGGTTGTTGTAAATCAAGGCAAAGTCGGTAAGGGCCACTTTGTCCAGCCCAAACGAAAAGGCCGAGGCACTGGTGTCGGTGCTTTGCTTCCAAAAGTGATAGTTATCGTTTCCCGCCCTATCGATGCCGAGTTTTATTACTCCATTTTCGGCTTCTACCTGTTTTACGGTATAGTTTTCTTTAAAGATGTCTATAATGTTGAATTCGAGGTATAGGTCTTTGGCATAGAAAAGGGTATCTACAGCAGTGGTATCTATAATTTGTGTGGTGTCTTTTACATACACTTCAGTAAAGTTAAGCGAGGCATAGGGAAAGCGGTCGAGCAGCGACAGTTCAATGTCTTCAACGCTCACTTCGGCATTGAGGTGCTTGTTCAATTCGCTTACGGCAAATTGCTTGACTTCGTCTTCGTAGAAATTGGCAATAATTACCCCGGTTAGTACCAAAAGGCCTAACAATATGGCTAACCCCAATAGAAATCGCTTAAAGATTTTCATACTGCGAATAAGGGCTTGAAAGGTAAATCAAATAGTTCCTTGCAAATGTTGTGCCCGTAATATTTTATCACGAGCCTGATGTTTAAAACGAGAAATGGGTGGTACTTATTTTAACCGCTTATTTGATCATTTTCAGCAAGGTAATTTCTTGCTGGGAAAGAAAGCGGTATTTGCCGCGCGGCAAGTCTTTTTTGGTAAGGCCGGCAAAGTACACCCGGTCCAGGCGTTTAATTTTGTAGCCAAAGTGTTCGAACATACGACGCACAATCCTGTTTTTGCCTGAGTGTAACTCAATGCCCACTTGTTTTTTGTTGTCTTTTACATAACTCACGGCATCGGCTTTAATAAAACCGTCTTCCAGCTCTATGCCTTCAGTCCATTGCTTCAAGTGCTCGGCTTTCACATTTTTTTCAGTAAATACGTGGTATACCTTTTTGATGCGGTGCTTAGGGTGGGTGAGTCGTTTGGCCAAATCGCCATCGTTGGTGAACAACAATAGCCCGGTGGTATCGCGATCTAATCGCCCTACAGGGTATATGCGTTCTTTGCAGGCCCTGCGTACGAGGTGCATTACTGTTTTACGACCCTGAGGATCGTTTACAGTGGTGATGAAGTCTTTGGGTTTGTTCATCAACAGGTATTGTGGCTGCTCGGCACGAATTTTTTCGCCATTTACCTTTACCACATCACTGCGGTCTACTTTTACCCCTAGTTCGGTAACAATCTTACCATTTACGGTAACGGCTCCGGTGGTAATGATCACATCGGCTTCGCGACGAGAGCATACTCCAGCATTGGCAATGTAGCGGTTAAGACGAATCTTATTGTCGTCGGCATAGGTGCTTTTGCGTGGCTTGCTTTTGCTGCCCTGGTTGCCTTTGCCGGCTTTGTTCTTCCATCCTTGTTTTTTAGGAGGGTAGCTTTTTTTGCCTGTTTTTTTATTCCCTGATTGCTTCATGGCCGTTTAAAATGGGGCACAAAGGTAGTAAACTTTGTTTAGGGCATAGCACGAAAGGCGTCTTCAATGTGTTTTAGCTCGCCTGTGGTGGTTACAATGGCAATGATATCGAACCGCACTTCAAGGTCCAGCTCACGAGCTTCTACATAGGCATTGGCTACTTTTACAATGGCTTTTTGCTGTTGCAATGTTACTTCCTGTTCGACTTCACCAAAGGCTTCGGTGCTGCGTGTTTTTACTTCTACTACCACCAACGTGTTGTGGTGTTGCGCAATGATGTCTACTTCGGCCCTGCTCCAACGCCAATTTTGCTCCAACAGTATATACCCCTTACTTTGAAGGTGTTGGCATGCTTGTGCTTCGCCCTTTGCTCCGGTAATGTTGTGTTCGGCCATCTTATTGATTTTAACAAATAATTAAAACTTTTTGGCACAATAGTTGGCTAACTCCTGTCAGTTAACTTGTTAAAAAATTTTATCTTTAGTTCGAATATTAATTAAAATCTGCGATTATGAAAAAGTTACTGATGAAATCAGGACTCGTGGTTTTGACGGTTTTGTTGAGTGTGGCCACAATAACGGCTCAGTCGTTTGAAGGGATTATTGAGTTTACCAAGACCGTAGGAACTGTTAATACTACCTATAAATATTATGTGAAGGGAGATAATGTGCGCATTGAAGAGGTGGGTACCAAAGGCACCGTACAAGGCATTATGTTGGTAGATACCAAGGCCAATTCGGTAACGGCATTGAGCATTGAGCAAAAGGTGTATATGGAAGTGCCTAACAAGCGCCCCATGAAACCGGTTGCTGTGCAGGTGGCCAAGTTGAAAAACCGCAAAGAAATGCACGGGTATCAATGTGCAGAGTGGAAGGTGACCAATAAATCGGAAGATCGTGTGATCTCTTATTGGGCTGCAAAGAAGAATTTTGATTTCTTCATTCCCTTGCTAAAAACATTGAACCGTAAAGACAAGCAGGCGGTATATTTCTTGCAAATTGAAGATGCAGGGGGTGTTTTCCCAATGCGTGGCGAAGAGAAGAAGTTGGATGGTACGGTAGTGTCGTTATTGGATGTGAAGAAGATTACCGAGAAGAAGTTGGAAGACGGCTTGTTTAAGATTCCTGAAGGATACGGAAAGTTCGAGCGTTAGTCGCTATTACATAAGATCTATTGAAAGGCGAGGTTTACTTGTGTTCCCACAGTAAGTTTCGCCTTTCTGCTTACAATAAGGGTACGGTTGTCGGGCAGGTGCCCTACCGGAAAGTTAAAACACACCGGATAATCGTATGCTGCTACATGTTCCCAAATGATTTCTTCTGCTGTTTTCCCAAAGGGGATGATATTGTCGTTCATGTCGCTCATGCCCCCTACTATTAACCCCGCCAGTTGGTGCAGCATGCCGCTGCGCTGGAGGTTCATCATCATACGATCTACATGATAGAGGTACTCGTCTAAATCTTCCAAAAACAATATTTTCCCCTGTGTATTGATGGCGGAGTTACTGCCGTTGAGGCTGTATAGGATGGAGAGGTTGCCGCCTACTACTTCACCTTCGCAATGGCCATTGCGGTTCATGGCATGTGCCGGGGCACTGTGGTCGATAGGGCTGCCAAAGAGGGCAAACTGTAATGATGCCAGTGCTTCGGGGGTATTGGTGGGGAAGTTTACAGGCATGGTGGAGTGCAGCGTTTCTATGCCGTAGTTGGTGTGGATGTGTGCATGGAGTGCAGTTACATCGCTGTAGCCGGCAATCCATTTGGGGTCGTTGGCAAGTGCCGAGAAATCGATGTGATCGAGTAGGCGTACGGTGCCATAGCCTCCGCGGGCGCAGATGATGGCGCGAATGGAGGGATCGTTGATGGCCTGTTGCAGGTCGGCTGCTCGTTGGGCATCGGTTCCCGCAAATTGGTGGTGTTCGGCAAACAGGTGTTGCCCCATCACTACTTGCAATCCCCATCGCTCAAGCATAGCAACGGCTGGTTGCACCGTTTCACGCTCAATTTTGCGAGCGGTGGAAATGAGGGCAACTTTATCGCCTGGCTGGAGTGATTTTGGGGTTATCATAACGGCACTAACGGGGTACAAATCCCATATTCTTTACTTATCTTTGCGCGCAAGTTACAAATAAACGAAACGTTGAGCGAACCCAAACGATATACCATTACTTCGGCCCTTCCATACGCGAATGGCCCTTCACACATTGGTCATATTGCAGGAGCTTACCTGCCTGCCGATGTGTATGTACGTTATTTACGCCAGTTGGGCAAAGATGTGTTGTACGTTTGCGGCAGCGACGAGCACGGTGCTGCCATTACCATACAGGCGAAAAAGGAGGGCATTGACCCACAAGAAATCGTAGATAAGTACCACGAGCAACTTAAAACAGGCTACGAGTTATTGGGCATTAACTTCGATATTTATCATCGTACCTCATCGCAGTTGCACCACGAAACAGCGTCTGATTTTTTTAAGACACTGCACAACAAAGGCGCTTTCATTGAAACACTTCTAAGCAATATTACGACGAGGAGCATCAACAGTTTTTGGCCGATCGTTACATCATTGGGAAGTGCCCTAAGTGCCACAATGAAGGGGCTTATGGCGACCAGTGCGAAAAGTGTGGCAGTGCGTTAAGTCCTACCGACCTGATCAACCCTAAGTCTACGCTAAGTGGCAACACTCCGGTGATGAAGGAAACCTCACATTGGTACCTGCCTATGGATCGGCATGAGGCGTGGTTGAAGCCATGGATTGAAGATGGTATATTGGATGGCGAGCAGCATCACGACCCGAAGCAATGGAAGAACCATGTGTTGGGCCAATGCAAAAGTTGGATTGACGGTGGCTTGCAGGCACGTGCCATGACCCGCGATTTGGATTGGGGGGTAAAGGTGCCGCTAGAGGGGGCTGATGGCAAGGTATTGTATGTGTGGTTAGATGCGCCTATTGGTTATATCTCTGCTACCCGGCAATGGGCGGCCGATCATGGTAAAGACTGGGAGCCGTATTGGAAAGACAAAGACACCAAATTGGTGCATTTTATAGGGAAAGATAACATTGTGTTTCACTGCATCATCTTTCCTATTTTATTGAAGGCGCATGGCGATTATGTGTTGCCTACCAATGTGCCGGCCAATGCCTTTTTAAATTTGGAAGGCGAAAAGCTGAGCACCTCTCGCAACTGGGCAGTGTGGGTGTTGGAGTATTTCAACGATTTCCCCGATAAGGCCGACGAGTTGCGCTATACCCTTAACAGCATTGCCCCCGAAAGCCGCGACAGTGAGTTTACCTGGAAAGGTTGGGTAGATCGAGTGAACAATGAGCTGGTGGCCAAGTATGGCAACTTTGTGAACCGATCGTTGGTGCTGACTAACAAATATTTTGAGGGCAAGGTGCCAGAGCGAGGCGCGTTGGAGGCTATTGATCAGGAAGTTTTGGCTGCTGCTGCTGCTGCCCCTGAAAAAATTGGAGCGCTCATTGAGCAGTACCGCTTTCGCGAAGCGCAAGCGGAAGCAATGAAGCTGGCCGAGGCGGGCAATAAATATTTGGCTGATACCGAGCCCTGGAAGCTGATCAAGACCGATGAAGGGCGTGTAAAAACCATCATGAACATTGCTTTACAGATGACCGCTAATTTGGCAATCGTGTTTGAGCCGTTCATTCCATTCTCCAGCCACAAGCTGTGGGATATGCTCAACCTTACACCACTGGTGTGGGCCGATGCGGGCCGTGATGATTTGTTGACGGCCAACCATGCACTGAACAAACCTGCATTGCTGTTTTCTAAGTTAGAAGACAGTATTATTGAAGACCAACGCAAGAAAATGGAAGCAAGCAAAATAACGCCTACGGCCAGCGCAACCACTGCGAAGCCAGCCAAGCCTGAAATTACGTTCGACGATTTTACGAAGCTCGACATTCGGGTAGGAGAGGTGTTGGCGGCCGAAAAGGTAGAGAAGGCCGACAAGCTGTTGAAGCTTACCATTAATACCGGGGTGGATACTCGCACGGTGGTATCGGGCATTGCCGAACATTATACCCCCGAAGAGGTGGTGGGTAAAAAGGTAAGTGTGTTGATTAACCTAGCTCCGCGGAAAATTCGTGGGGTAGAGTCGCAAGGCATGATCTTGATGGCCGAAAACGAAGCGGGTGAGTTGGCATTTGTTGCCCCTACCAAAGACTTTCCTGGGGGAAGTGAGGTGAGTTAACGCAACCTTTTGTAGTGACTGCGTCTATGTAATATGAACTGCTGTCGTATTCATTTTATTTGTCTTTTATTTTTATTGGCTTTTGGCGGTGCTCATGCACAACTGCAATACACGGTTGGCGTACCTGTTACTGATTCTATTCTACATGCTCCCGGAAGTATTTATACTACGGATACCAGTTGCTATAAGTATGAAATAGAGGTAGATGGGGCATTCCATAATTTTCTTACTGGTGTAGCCATGAAGTTTGTGATCTCCGATGTATCGGTGCCCAATTGTTTGTACCGGATTGGTTATGGCTTTGTGAATAATAATGATACCATACCAGTAAGTGCTGGTGGAGATACCCACCTATTAAGCGCTGCTTGTGCGGTGAGTTTTAAATACCAGGTGCTTATACATGGCACTCCGCAAGTTGTGGGAGAAGCGCATTATTGCGATGTTGGTGCTGCCGGGTATGCGACGGTAGACGGGTGTCAAACAGTGGTGGGAAGTGTTTTTTATCCGTTATCGGCTACCAAAGATTGTCATGTAAACATTGCCAATGGCGTGCAGCAACTTAGCAATAGCGATATTGAAGTGTTGCTGTTGAACGATCAAATTAAAGTAACTGGCGATTCGCCAATGAACTGCTCGTTGTATGATTTGCAGGGGCAACAACTGGTTACTGCTATCGGGCAACAGCAGCTTTTCATAACGACAACACCTTATCCAACTGGCGTTTACCTGCTACGGGTAGAGCACGATAACGGCATTTTTAGCAAGAAGGTGTTGCTGCATCACTAATGCCTTGTATTATCGGTTTTGGTAATTACCTGGTATTGCTCCTTGATTTGCTGAACGAGCCCTTGTGTTATTTCCTCCTGGTTGTTGGTAATTTCCAGCCAATGGAATTTGGCAAATGCTTTTGGTACTTCGCAATCGTCTATTTTTAGGGGAAGTGCAAAGGGAAACCCCAGGGGCCGGTGTTTGGCGGCATCCAATATTTTTCGGAACTCTTTTGATACATAGCCCACTTTGTTGACAGAGGTGGCAGATAAGAACACAATGGCAAAATCGGAGGTTTTGATGGCCTCATCTATTTTGTCGTCGTAATCGTCACCAATGATGAGTGACTCATCGTGCTTCCAGGCATCAATACCACTTTTTCGCAATGTTTTAAACACGTGTTCGGCAATGGAATAATCTTCGCTGGCAAAGGAAAGGAATACTTTGGGGGCATTGGTGTTTTGGCTCATGGTGTAATTGGCTTTGGGAAAGAGCATGTCTTGATACAGATCTACCAGGTCGCCCTCGGGAAACGCTAACAATTCATGCACATGCACTTTTTTAGGGGCTGTTCTCATTTGCTTGTCGGCATCTACCAGCATGATACCGGCAAAGTCGTCTTTGTGTTGTTCTTCGAGCTGTTCGAATTGAAATTCGGCCACTAAAAAGCCGAGAATTTCTTCTTGCTCATTTTCCGTTTGCTCCAATCCGTTAACGCGATAGCCGATCATGCCTACTTCTTCATCGATGGTTAATGGCTCGATGGCAATGGCCTCTTTTTCGAGTTGACGCAACGGGTGCCATTTATAGGTGCAGGTAGGTTTTTTGAGGGTATTGTTGACATCGCGATAGCCTATTAAGATGCTGCGTAATCCGGTGTTGGCAAACACGGTGATCATGGCACTGATTTTTTTATTGCCGATGAGGATGCTGGCATTGTCTTTTATTTTTTGCAGCTCTTCTTCTTTGAGTGCACCTTGTTGATGCGTGGGAATGGTGGTCCCCATGGTGCGGAGGAACAGTTCTATTTCATCGGTTTCGAAATAAAACAGGGCTTTGGCCTGAATTACATCGTGGCGGTGAGGTGCCAGTCGGTAGGCACCGTCGCAATACTTTCGGGCTTGGGGAATGTCGTTGAGTGCCAGGCAGGTTTTGAAGGCATTGAGGTAGGCTTCGATGAAGTAAGGATTTAACTCAATGATGTGTCGAAACACTTTAAGGGCCTCTTTGTAATGTTCGTGGAGGTACAATAAATAACCATAATTGAGCAACACCCTGGGCGAAGCCAATTTTAGGGCCAGGTTTTTCAGGATTTCCAGTGCTTGTTGATATTCTTCGAGGTTGAAGTGGGCAATGGCTTTGTTGAACAAGGCCCGATCTTCGTTTGTGAGGAGTTTGGTGCTTACCGTGTTGAACAGTACTTTTTCTTCTTGTTCCATTTTGATTTAAAGGCTTGGGGATCGCTTGATGATAAGATAGCAAATATTTCGGTTTTTACGGTGTTTTTGCTGAGCAATAGCATTTGTTCATAGAGCAGCATGTTGAGGCAAAAAGTAAAATCAGGATTTGGAAAGGAGCATTTAAAAAAGATATACACTAAATTTGACGGCACAATTATCATTGGCCCCGTAGTTCAATGGATAGAATAGAAGTTTCCTAAACTTTTGATCTAGGTTCGATTCCTAGCGGGGCTACGAAGTAGTACCTAACCCAGACCGTAAGCGTCTGGGTTTTTTGTTCCGATAGCTATCGGAACAAAACGCCAGGGAGAGAAGTTTATCCCGGCCGACGGTTAGGAGTGCCGGGGATTCCTGGCTGGGTTTTCTCTTGTACTTTGTTCTGGAAACTGCTCTACGTTCGAAATCGAATCGCCCTTCCGGTCTTCCCCGCCTGCCCGCTCTTCGATACAATACTCCCCTTTTAAGGCAGTGAGCATCACTCAGAGACAGGGCAGGGGCGTACCCCACTTACCAGTAAGATACTCTGACACTTCAGGGCAACGAGATGCACAGCCAGCAGGAAAGAGGCACCTTGACAACTCTGTAAAAAAGTGTATCTTAACTTGTTATAAACCAGTATGCTGAGGTTACTGTACTCATGTATACGAATTACCACTAACCATGAAAAACCAAACCGCCTTATCCATTGTCTTGCTTTTTGTTTTTTGTCAGTGGGCTACCGCCCAAAACAATGCGCTGTGGTTCGACGGTGTTGACGATTATGTAGAGGTGCCCGATCATACTACTTTCGACTTTGGAACGGAAGGCTTTACCATTTCGGTATGGATTAAAACCGAAACCACAGGGACCATTCCAAACTATACCAGCATTGTATCCAAAACCAGTACGGAAATAGGCTGGGATCTCTATCTATACGATAACAAACTCGCAGCAGGTGTAGCTGCACATGGTTTTACTATAGGTGCTGAGGATGGTTTGGTGGGAACAACCGCATTGAACGATGCTAGATGGCATCATGTAGCACTGGCAATGGATCAACACAACCAAACCGCCCATTTATATGTGGATGGAGTACAAGAAGCCGAGTATATGGACCCACTCATTGACCAGCACCTGAACAATGATTTTCCTTTAATGATTGGGGCAGATGTTTCTGGGAATTATTTCAAGGGCACCATGGATCAGCTTAACTGTTGGAAAACCTATCATCCTATTGACAAAATTAATTTTTGGAAGGATGCAATACTGGCAGGCAATGAGTACAAGTTAGCGGCCAGCTATTCGTTTAACAACGGCTACCCCGGTATTCAAAATCATTATTGGGAAGGGGCTAATGCCTTATACGATGCTAAGGTTGACGGCTCGCATGGGAAACTGATCAATTTTGATCTGACAGGTAGCAGTAATTGGGTACAAAGTGGAGTGGCCTTCAAAGCAAAACTAGCACCGACTTATCGCCTTAAATCAACGAACGGAACAGGTTATTTATATACTATGCGGGATGAAGAAGCCAATGTTGATGAGGGGCATGGATGGTATAATGAAAAGACTACTGCTTTCTACATGTTTAATGTGCCAGCGCCTTACACGGTACCGCTTCATCGTTTGTATTCAACGAAGCTGGGAATGCATTTTTACACCACCGACGAAACGGAACGTTATGAGTGGGAGAAAAGCAAAGGTTATCAATACATAGGAGTGGCAGGCTATTTGGCGCCACGCCAGGCTAGAGGCAATGTGATGTTGTATTGTGCCCGTAAACCCGGTGCAGAGCAGCGTATTTACACCACTTCGGTAAAGGAGATTAAAGCATTAGGTTACACGATAGAAGACACCACGGGTTATGTGTGGAAGTCTGTTGCAGCTACCTGGAACCCCCGGTTAATAGGAACCTGGACAAACGAATTTGGTCCGACCTACGGCATTTGGTATACGATAATAAACCGTAAAAATGGGAAAAATAGAGGCTTAGCAGTGAATACTTCTCATGAGGTAGCAATGCAGGAGGTGCCTATGAGTGGCAACATGGATGCCTTTTTGTGGACATTAGATGGTACTGATTATTCGAAAGAGCACTGTTTTCTCGTTAATAAAAAATACCCCGCTATGGTACTGGAACAGCAGGTCGAGCTATTTTCATCGGAGACCCCTACATCGGATGCAAGCACCTCTACACCAGATGCAAGCACATATACATTAACGGTAGTTCCGGGTCCGCCAGCCACAAACCCAGCTACTGGAGGGCTGCTATCCACCACACCCACAACAGCAACATCTGTATCAGGAACAACGCCTACGCCAGCAACTCCAGCATCTACCACATCAAAACCTAAGCCCCCTGTAGAAGTAAGCAAGTTAGTGTTGGTGCCTCGTGATAAAGTTTTTATGGATAATCGGTATCGACCCACCAAAGCACTATGGTTGCCTACCAATGTTTCAAACAGGGGTACAGATACTTATTCATTGCTGAACGAGCACTTGCACTCGAAGCAACTCAACTGTGCTGAAGGTACCCTTAGCATGAAGCTGAAAAACCCCGGGGCTGCTGAACAAGCGTTTACTTTCGTGGCGATGGAGCCAATTGAGGGCTGGTTTTTACCAGCACAGGATCCTTTGAATGCTGCTTATCCATATAACAAAGAATTGGTGACTTCTCATGGCATTCACATCATCGGTACTGGAACCACCAGCGAATGGGCCATGTTACGCGCTCAACTGATCTGTGAGAACATGGTGAATGCACTTGAGCCGGGATACGATTTGAACATGATTAAGGGGCTACGGATGATCATCATCTCCAAAGACGATGAAAACCTGGCTGCCTCCAGGTATCCCATCATCGGTCCGGTTTATACGGATGAGGATTTGAATTGTATCAGAGGTGTTTTTGTTGGGGTAGGAGGGAAAAAAAGTAATCAAAACTTTTTGTTGGTTACCGAGGAAATGATGTGTAAGAAGGGGGTGGCTTCACAAAAGAAGGAGTATCGTGTGCTCAGGTGCGAAAAAAGTGGAGTTCTAGGGAGCATAGCAAATATAGGGGTTTCAGGAGCCAGCCTACAAAAGAAAGATGACACCACCCGTGAGTTCGACCAAGTAGTGCACGAATTTGCCCACTTGTTAGATTATAGGTTGAATTTTGAGGGAGGAAGTACACCTACTTGTGGTAGTTTTGTGAGTGCTCCAGATGAAAGTGTAGAGTGCTATGCGATAGCAGTTCAGGCATGGTTTGATAGCAATTTTTCTTTTCCTACTAGCGAAACACGTGCAGCATTAAAAAGCATGATTCCGCTACTTTATAATTACGTTAAGCGTAATTTTAATGTCAACAACACCTGGATGCCACCGGTTAAATTAAGGCATAGGTATTAGTCTCCCTCTACTCCTCAGGCGATGAGCATCACTCAGATACAGGGCAGGGGCGTACCCCACTTACCAGTAAGGCACTTTGATACTTTAGGGCGATGAGATTCACGACTAAGCAGTGTGTTTGATAATGTGAAGGATTACTTCTAGCGAGATTGTCTCCATGATATAAATATGACAGTTATTTGCTAAATGTGTTTGTATATTCACTCAAACGGTACGGATGCTTATTCAGTGCGAATAAAACTCAAATGTTTCGTAAATTGACAACATAAATGCATTGCGGACAATAGAATGATCTACTTGCTTAAGCGTATTATACTGCCAGTCATCAATGGTTCGGTTAGCCTGTTATTAGTACTGTGTTTTGTGCATGGTGGGTATAGTCAGGCAACCTCTTCATTCAAAAATGCTTATGCTCATCTCAAAACAACCTCCCATCAAGCACAGTTCGTAGAAAACAAAGGACAGTGGCCAGAAGAAGTGCGCTTTCAAACCAGTATTCAAGGCATGAATGTGTGGTTTACTGAAGATGGTATTCGACATGATGCATTTATTAGGGAAAAGAGCGATGAACACCAACAGGAGACCATCGATTCGGATGAGCTCGAAGGACTGCAGATAAAAGGTCAGGTTTGGGACTTGCAATTGATCAATTCCAATTATTTAGAACAATCGTTAGAAGGAGTAAAGAAGCAAGAGACGTATTATAACTACTTTTTAGGAAACGATAGCACTAAATGGGCGCATCATGTACCAGTATTTGCGGAAGTGTTCATGGAGGAAGTTTATTCCAATATTGACTTGAGGTATTATGGCAATCAAGACCATCAATTAGAGTACGACTTTATTGTAAAGCCTGGTGGTAGTCCTGATCAAATATCATTTGAATTCAAGGGATTGGAGTTTTTGAACCTGGATGAAGAGGGCAACTTATTGCTTGGGGCGAAACATTTGGATGGATTGATGCAAACCAAACCTTATGCTTATCAAATAGTGAATGGAAAGGAAGTTGAAGTAACATCGGAATATGTACTGGATGATGGCATTGTTTCTTTTCGGTTGCTTACGGATTACCACAGGAATATTCCATTAATTATTGATCCAATAACCTTGACACTTGAATACAGCACCTATGTATCAGGCCCTAATTCTTATGGTTACTCATACGGATTAGCGGTAACTTCAAGCAATGAAGCTGTAATTTGCGGAAGAGAGAATAGAGGGGATTTCCCTACTACAACTGGAGCATATGATACTTTGCATAATGGCGATAATGATGCTTTTGTAAGTATGATTTCATCGGATGGGTCATCCTTGATTTGGTCCACTTATTTAGGGAGTAGAAGAGATGATTTCGCCTATAATGTAGTGCTGGATGGAAATGAGAATGTATTGATTGCCGGGGAAACGGAACACCCTACGTTTCCCACCACTGTTGGAGCGTTTGATGTTACAAATAGTGAAGTCGATGCATTTGTTGCAAAGTTGTCGGCTGATGGATCATCTTTGATGTGGTCTACTTTTCTTGGGGGAGGGGGAGCTGATAGGGCTTATGATTTAGCCTTGGATGGAAGCGAGAATGTTGTAGTAACGGGTTATACTAAGAGCAGTAACTTTCCCATAACTTTTGGTGTTTTTGACGATAATTATGATGGCGGAAAAGAAGCGTTTGTAAGCAAATTATCGCCTGATGGTTCCACGATGGTTTGGTCTTCCTTCCTGGGCGGAACGGATGATGAGGAAGGGTATGCAGTTAGAGTAAACAGTATGGGTGAAATTGTGGTGAGTGGTTATACAGCAAGCCTGGATTTCAATAATACGGTACTGTCATATGATACTTCATATAACGGTGGGAATTTTGATGTGTTTTTGAGTACTATTAGCAATGATGGATCTTCCTTGATATGGTCTTCCTTTCTTGGCGGAAATTCAGGGGAAAAGAGCTACTCCCTCACACTTGATGGGAGTGACAACCCTATAGTTACTGGATATACATGGAGTTCTGATTTCCCAGTTACTGGCGGGGTATTTGATTCAATAATTGATATTGGTCCGGATATTTTTGTGAGCAAATTTGATGTTTGGGGTGCTTTAATGTGGTCTACTTTTTTAGGGGGATCGGCAGAAGACACGGGATATGGATTAGCCGTTGACAATAACGACAATGTTTATGTGTTGGGGCATTCAAGCAGTGCAGATTTTCCAACTACACCAATGGCATTCGACACGAGTTATCATTATGCAGGAGACATCACTTTGACCGTAATGTCAGCCGATGGCTCATCCCTTGATTACAGTACGTTCATGGGAGGGAATTTTTTTGATTACCCGTGGTTTAGTAATGTAGTGGTAAAGGATACCTTTGTTTACTTTACAGCAACAGTTCATAGCACAGATTTTCCCACTACTACAGGTGCCTTTATGGAAAATAAACCAACGAGTACAGGAACTGATACTCCGGTGGTCACAAAATGGAATATTACTGACCCATGTGCTGCGATGAATAGTGCTGTAAACACCATTAATGTTTCTTGTTACAATGGAAATGATGGATGGTTTACTGTTTCAACCGTTGGCGCAATTCCGCCTTATACTTACAACATAGGTACTGGCCCACAAAGCAGCCCAACATTTTCCGGGTTGGCAGCTGGTTGGTATAACGTAGTAATCACTTCCAGCGACGGCTGTATTAACTCGCTTACTGTTACTATAACTCAGCCCTCTGTTATGGAGGATTCTATTACTGTTGTAGATGCTACTTGTGGAAATAACAATGGCGCGGTTTCTATTTTTGGAAGTGGAGGCACTGCTCCTTACACCTATGACATTGGCAATGGCCCTCAAAGCAATGGTGCCTTTAATAATTTGGCTCCTGGCGCATACAATATTATTATAATCGACTCCAATGGATGTGCTTTTAATGATACGTTTACTGTGAACAACCTTCCCAACCTTACTCCTGCCATTATTGGGCAAACCAACGTAGGTTGTGCTGGCGATAGCTCAGGGTCTTTTACGGTTGCAAGTAGCGTGGGTACCTCCCCTTTTTTGTATGATATTGGTGGTGTTCAACAAGCTTCAGGAACTTTTACTGGGCTTGCAATTGGCACTTATATGGTGAATGTAGAAGATGCCAATGGTTGTGTGGGTACCACAACAGTTACAATCACTGAACCACTGCCATTGACGATCTCTATCAGTACTACCGATGAGTCGTGTATCGACGGTTGTGATGGTAGTATTCTCTTTAGCCCAAGTGGAGGAACCTTACCCTATAGCTATAGCATAGACAATTGTGTAACACAACAAAACAATATGAGTTTTTCAGGACTGTGCTCCGGTGCTTATCAAGCTTGCTTGATCGACTCTAATGGTTGTAATGTTGTCTTAACAACCACCGTGGCACCTGGCGTTCTCCCTCAAGCCGATGCTGGGATAATACACCCGGGAGTATTATGTGTTACAGATAGTGTTTTGTTTTTAATGGCAAATGATCCAGGAGGAACCTGGTCTGGAAATGGGATCGTAGATTCAATAACAGGTGAGTTTGATCCTGCCGTAGCAGGAACAGGCACCTTCAATATCATGTATACAATAACTGGAACTTGTGGTGATACCAATACCATAGCAATAGAAATTTGTGGCGACCTCACTTTTACTATTCCCAATGTGTTTTCTCCCAACGCTGATGGGGTGAATGATCTTTTCTTTATTGCCAATGAGGGTTTAACCGCTTTAGAGGGAGCTATCTTTAATCGATGGGGCCAAAAAATGTTTGAATGGAACACCTTAAATGGTAAATGGGACGGAAGAGCAATTACTGGAGTCGAGGCTCCGGAGGGGACGTACTACTGCATCATTAAAGCAGTTGGCTTTGATGGTGAGGTGCATGAAAAACAAGGATACTTCATGCTAGTTCGGTGAGGAGCATGTTGTTTATGTATTCTTTGAATTACGACTGGTACAGTAAAGCCCACTAAATTAACGTTTAATCACCCCCAACCCCCGTTTAATCAACATCAGCCACCATACGGTAGTTTAGTCGGGTTAATTGCAACGAAATAATTAACTTACACAAAACGTTCCCTATGAGATTACCTATTCTAGTTGTTGCTGCATTGGTAGGCCAATGTGCTTATGCCCAAATCACGTTTCAAAAAAGTTATAGCAGCAACTCTGGCGGAGCATCTTTCCCAACTACAGACGGAGGGTATGCCATGGTGAGCTCCAACTTCCAGGGAAATGATAATATGGCCCTGCTCAAAGTCAATGAATTTGGAGCGATGGAATGGGCCAAATCTTATGGTGGTTCAGAAGCCGATCATGGGCGCGATGGTATACAAACGCACGACCAGGGTTACATGATGGTGGGCAACCTCAACCAGTGGAACCCTTCCCCAGCCAAGTTTTACGCCATACGCACCGACGCTGCAGGCAACAAGTTGTGGGAAAAAACATACGCTTCCACCGGACGTGCCTTTTCCGTCAAACAAACGGCTGATCGCGGGTTTATTATAGCAGGCGAAGCCCACGATTCTTTCAATGGTGGTGCCTACCTGGTAAAAACCGACTCGATGGGCAACATGCAATGGGATGGCATTTATAGCTATGGCAACTCACAACCGTTTCGAGAAGTATTGATCTTGCCCGATGGTCATTTCCTTGCTCTGGGCAATACCTACACAAACGTTGTTATTGGTGGAATTACCGTAATTGCCGCCAGCTTGATAAAGGTGGATAAAAACAATGGCAATGTGCTTTGGTCGAAAATGCATTATACCCCCGACTTTGTGCATACCACTGCCACTTCCATGTGTTTAACAGCAGATGGTGGAACAATCTTTACCGGCTTTATGCAAGAGCCGGGTGGATTGGCAACCACCGCATTTTTAATGCGTACCGATTCGATGGGAGATGTATTGTGGTCGAAAAAACTGCTTACCGACTCTATCCACATCAATAACAAACTGATCATGAACGCCAACAGTGAACTGGTGATCACAAGTCAGGTTTATACCAATGGCAGTACTGGCGCGCTTATGAAGTTGGATCAGAATGGCAATTTCATTTGGGAAAAACGCTTTCCGTTATGCGACGACCTTGGTGCAGTATCAGCAACTGCCGACAATGGATACATTGTAAGCGGAGGAAGTTATTACATCAACTATTTGATAAAAACAAACTCCAACGGTACCAGCAATTGTAACGAAACCGACCATACGGCTACTACGGTCGATTATCCTTTTATCACGCTGTCGAATGCCCCTTCCCAGTGGCCACAGAACATCATCACCACGCTCAATAATCCTACGCTAAACCCTCCCATTACAGTCGATACCATTTGCTTTTCCGACCCATGCCTCGATTTAACGCTTGATGTGACTCAAATTAGTTGCTATGGGTCGGGGGATGGTAGTATTGACCTTACCGTAAACGGTGGCATACCCCCTTATGTATACAATTGGTCTACAGGAGATACTGCCCAGGACATTAGTGGACTGGGGCCAGGCACTTATGTGGTGGACGTATTTAACCCCGCTACCAATTGCCAATCTTCCTACAGCATTATCATTTATGAACCTGCTTCCTTAAACTCGCAAATAAGTGTAACAGATGCTACTCAAGGCAATAATGACGGAGCCATTGACCTCTCCACTTCAGGAGGCACTCCCCCCTATAGTTTCCAATGGTCGAATGGAGCGACTACTGAAGACGTGAGTGGCCTTGCTACAGGGTGGTATACGGTAACCATTACCGATGCCATGGGGTGTATTATTATTCACGACATCTTTATTTCAATCAGCAATGGTTTAGCGGAGTTAAACAAGTTATTGGAAGTGAAGGTATGGCCTAACCCTACTAACGGGTTGTTGACCATTGCTTACCAGCAAAATGAATTGCTCCAGGGCATTGAGTTGTACCAAATTAATGGCCGCCTGGTAGCTGCTAAAGCCGTTGATAGCAATAGCACTTCCTTGCAATTCAACCTTTCAGAGCAAGCCAAAGGAATGTATTACCTAAAGTTGAACACCACCAAAGGAGTGCTTACCCGAAAAGTGGTGCGGTATTAATTCAATGGGTTTAAACAACCCGCTTTTTGCCTTCTGCTTAACGCATCATCAATGGGCAACAATGTTGTGGGTTTATTGAATAACACTTAATATGGCCAGCATGGCCGATAAAATGATGAGCCAGTGAATGATGATGTTGACGTATATTTTTTTTAAGGCGACAAACAAGCCACTCAACAATAAGCCCATGATAAAAAACCACCAAAATTGATCGATGGATTTTAATCCATGCTGAAATACAAAAGGGATGGTGGCCATTACAGCACTGATCCATTTGTTGATACGGAACCCTTGCAATGCTCGTATAGCAAAACACCTGTAAACCAACTCTTCCGACATTCCTCCAACCAATGCCATGGCAATAAAAATGCTGCGTTGCAGGGTGGTTTTTGGCGATAAGTTGGAGAAATCAGACAAGCGATCGGGGTCTACTGCATTCCCTTTTAAGGCCATTTCGATAAACACAGTTAACCCTATGGCAACGGTTAGAAACCCCAGAACGAACCATGTGGTTTTCCTTTTATTGTAGGCATATCCAACATCAGAAAACGAGTACCCTTCCGATTGGAGTATTTTTTTTACAACGAGTATTTGTATGGCATACCATACGGTTATAATCACCCACAGGGTAGGAAAAAAGGGAAGATGGATGCCCTCAAAAATATCCCGCTTTAACAGCAGTAAAGAAATCAATGTAGAAAAAACAGGAAAGCCTATTAAAACAACGAGTACTTTGTTTAATGGTATTTTTATGCCTGCGTGTTGACTAGCCATGTTGGGGTTTAATTTGGATCGACACAAAACTACTACCCGTACTCCGTACTAAAATTACCATATGGTAACTTTTAATTAAAAAGCGTGTTTTATTCTACTAAAACTTTGTGGTGTAATTCCCAGGTAGGAAGCAATGTATTTATCGGGAACATGGTTGAGGTTTTTCTTGTAATTCTTCATTAAGTCAACATAGCGCTCTGCAGCTGTTTTTGTCAATAAATCAATCTGCTGTTGTTGCTTTTCCATAAAGGCCTGTTCGGCCATAATTCGGGTAATCTCTACTCCCGGGTTGCCATTTTGAAGCACCAATTCAAATTTTTCACGCGGTACACTAAAGGTTTCACAATCTTCAAAAGCAACCACTTCCAAATGACTGCTCTCCTGCCTTGAAAATGAGATGTAATCAGACAAAGCGCCTCCTTCAAAAACCAAATCGGTGCATATGAAGTTGTTGTTGTGCCACATTAAAATGCCTCCAGTACCTTCAATAAGAAAATGCATGTAACGCTCAATGTCGTTGTTTCGCTTAAGTATGTTGTTCTTCTTATAAGTTTTAAGTACCCCTAGTTTCGAGAATCCTTCCCATACAGCCATAGGCACATCCATATATTGTCCAAAATGATTGGCGAGTAATTGGGGGATGTTATGAGCATTCATTGGCGACCCATTTTGTTTTGTCTTCAACACTTACTTCAAATCTAGCAATTCAATAGGAGATTTGATTCATTGCAGTTTGATGATGTACGTTTTGTGTTGCCCTAAACGTGTTTCGTAAAACGAACGAACAACTAAAATGGAACAGGCGCTTACTAAAATGATATAACAAAGTAAATACATGGTGCTGCTACGTCTGTGGAGAATTTGCTATCTTAGTTTTGTTCAAATCAAAGCAATGACACCTTCTTCTATTGATGATTATACGGAAGTACTGATAGGTCTGCGACGTATTATTCGATCCATTAACCTTGAAAGTAAGAAGATTGAAAAAGAACATGGGGCAAGTATTCCACAAATCTTGTGTTTGAAATTTATTGCAAAAGAGGAAGATTTAAAGGCCTCTTCTACGCAGATTAAGAATTTCATGAACCTGAACGCCAGCACGGTTACAGGCATTGTTAACCGCCTTGAACGCAAGGGGTTGGTGGCTAAATTGCCCAACCCAAAAGACAAAAGGGCTTCTTTTATTGCCATTACCAGCAAGGGACTCCTGCTGCTGCAAAGCATTCCCCCGCTCATGCACGATAAGTTGACCACCAAACTAAAGAGCCTTCCCGGTACCGATCTCGATGAATTGTTGAAAGCAGTTCAACTCCTCACAGAGTTTGTTGGTGCCGAAGAAATTGATGCTTCTCCTGTGATTACATTGGATGAAGCCATCTCCTAATAAGTTTTCTTGCCCTTGAGCTTTGCCAGTGTGTTTATATTTGATAGATTTGTTTCTATAGAAATTAATCTGAAATGGCATTATCCAAACAAGCAATCACGAATAAAATTCTTACCTGGGCCAAACAACAAAAGCACGACGCAATTTTGGTAAACGATAAGGAGCATGAGCCTCCCAGAAAAATTGCTTTTGCCCGTGGGATGAAATTGGTTAGTGCGGACCTTCATCTGGTACAAAAAGGGAAAGAGGATTTGTTTTGTGCAGAAATAAAGCTCACTCAAAAAACAGGAGCGGATGCGGTAAGTCGTTGGATCTTCTTAAGTGTTGAGGCGAGAAAAATGGGTGGCGAACTTTTCATTGTGGTAGAAAAAGCCAATGAAAAAGAAGTGATTGACATTCTTACATCGAAGCAAATTGGAGCAGAAGTATTGACTGTTGAATCGCTTTAGGCATTTCTCTGAAATGCTTCACCATTATTATGCTTCCAGGCTGCTCATCAAATAATTACTGACATCGCTATCGTAATGCAATTGTTTTTGTACAAATACTTCAGTCGTTTCGTTGTATACCCGGCATTTTTCGATGGGATTCATGTAAAGATGCAGGGTCATTGCACGCGAATTACCAATGTTTTTCAAATCATGAAAGCCCATGTCGTCAGTCATAAACGTCATTTGTCCGGACTTGATGTTCATGGTGTGGGTTTGTACCAACTCGTCTGTCACTGGATCAACGTCAAATCGTTGCTCCACCAAATTCCCGGAAAGGGCATACACCCAGCAATCTTGTGCATCATGACAATGAATCGGAGTCACTGCTTCCACGTCCCAACACAACAACAACAGTTCGTAAGCATTGGTTTTGGCCAAACAGTTACGGGTGTAAGTGCCTTTTTGCCAGGTGGCAAAAGGTTCGAAACTGGTAGCATCAAGCGAAGCTTTTTTCAGGGCCTGACCCAATTCGCGGCCGGTACAATGGTTCAATTGGGCAATCAATTCTTCGGGAGTAGCAATGGGGAAGGGGTGAGGCATAAAAAGGTGATCTATAAATAGTTCGTACACGAACAAAGTTCGATGAAAAAAAGCAGAAACCAAAACATTAATTGACCCAATAACCTATGTTGAAAGACGATTTACACTTATTCAATGCCCTTGTAGAGGAGCTCATTCAATCGGAACAAGAGCATCCCATCGTACCTCCAGTAGATGCTGCAAAGCTGCATGAAACAATTGACTTATCGCTGAATGACGCCCCGCAATTAGATGAAGCATTTGAGCAAAACTTGCGAAAGCTGGTACTCAATACCCCTCGAACAGCTACCCGATTATTTTTCAATCAGTTGTTTGGAGGCAGGCAGGGCAAAGCCATGCTGGGCGACTTGCTGGCAGTACTGCTCAACAATAGCATGTATACCTATAAAGTGGCTGGCCCACAGGTAGGGGTAGAGAAAGCGTTGTTGAAAAAAGTATGCGAAATGATAGGCTATGGCCCACAGGCGGATGGCACTTTTGCTCCGGGAGGTTCCATGACGAACTTTATGGGAATGCTGACGGCGCGTGATGTGGCTGATGCTGATGCACGACACGAAGGGATGAACAAAAGAATGATGGCTTACACCAGCAAGGAATCGCATTATTCCAATGCAAAAAATGCTGCCTTTGCGGGTATAGGACGAAACAACGTGCGGTACATTGATACCGACAGTAAGGGTCGTATTCGTGTAGATTTATTGGAACAGCAAATTGTAGCCGATCAGCAAGAAGGTTACCTGCCGTTTTTTATCAATGCTACTGCAGGCACTACCGTGTTAGGTGCTTTCGACCCGGTGGCGGAAATGGCTGCCGTTGCTCAACGCTACAACTGCTGGTTGCATGTAGATGGTGCGTATTGTGGCGCTGTTATTTTTAGCGAGCAATACAAACATTTGTTAAACGGCATTGATCAGGCCAACTCCTTTAGCTTTAATGCACATAAGATGTTGGGTACCCCACTTTCGTGTTCGTTGATTGTTACGCAGGATAAAAAGCACTTGCACAACTCTTTTTCTAACGATGCCACCTACCTCTATCAAACCGATGGCGATGATTATAACCTGGGGAAAACCTCGTTGCAATGTGGTAGAAGAAATGATGCCCTTAAGTTTTGGACCCTTTGGAAAGCGAAAGGCACGCAAGGGTTGGCCCAAATGGTAGAGAAACAATTTGAGTTGGCTCAAACAGCATTGGCTTATGTGCAGCAACATCCCGATTACCAGGTATACAGCTACGATGATTCCATTTCGGTATGCTTTAATTACAAAGGCATTCCAGCCGACCAACTATGTACCGCCTTGTATGAAAATGCGGCATTAATGGTAGGCTTTGGTACTTTCGGGGAAGATACGTTTGTTCGGTTGGTAACCATCAATGCGGGCAATGAAAAACAAAACATCCTCGACTTTTTTACCATTATGGAGGCATTTGTGGAAGAACACGAAACAATGTTTACAGCGGCCATGAGTTCTTAAACCACTTGATATGCTCACCAAGTTAGTTGTACTGGGAATTTATTTCGCCATTCTTTTTGTCATCGGGATTGTTGCCTCCCGAAGGGTGAAGGGAATGAGTGATTTTTATGTGGGAGGCAAGAAGCTTGGGTATTGGGCAGTAGCATTTTCGGCTCGCGCCACTGGCGAATCGGGTTGGTTGCTTGTTGGGCTTACCGGTATGGGTGCCATGGCGGGATTTTCAGCCTACTGGGTAGTATTGGGTGAGGTATTGGGGGTAACCCTCTCCTGGTTTTTAATGGCCAAGCGGTTTAAACGCGCTACCGACCAATACAACTCCATTACCATTCCCGATTACCTGGAAAGCAGGCTCTCGCAAGGAAAACGCACGTTGCGCATTATTGCTGCCACAGCACTGTCGTTGTTTGTAGTGATTTACGTGAGTTCACAAATCGACTTAACAGGGAAGGCCTTTGAATCGTTGTTGGGCATCGATTATTTTGCGGGGGCAGTAGCAGGGTTTCTCATTGTATTGGCCTACGTTTATTTCGGAGGTTTTGTGGCCGTGGTATGGTCTGATTTTTTTCAGGGTATTTTGATGTTTTTAGGGCTGTTGGCACTGCCTATTGTGGCCTGGTTTGCCATTGCCAATGGAGCCGATATTGTGGATGGGTTGCATGCTCGCGATCCCAACCTTACCAGCATTTGGGGCAATACAGACGATCCGTGGATGGCAGTAGCCACCATTTTGGGCTTTGCTATGATTGGGCTGGGGTTTTTGGGATCGCCACAAATTTATGTGCGGTTTATTTCCGTGAAAAATGAGGCAGAAATTGATCGGGGCAAATGGGTCGCCATTGTTTTTACACTGCTCACAGATGCCGCAGCAGTATCCATTGGACTTTTAGGACGTTACCTTTTTACCGAGGTGGGCGACGACCCGGCCGCATTGCTTGGAGGTCCGGCAGGCGAAGAGGTGTTGATGGTGATGATTGACCACTTGTTGCCCATTACCATTGCTGCTATATACATTGCCATTGTGTTGTCGGCCATCATGTCTACCATCGATTCACTCATTGTAGTGGCATCAAGCGCATTAACCCGCGATTTTTATCAAAAAATTCTTAACCCAACAGTGGGGAAAAAGAAGTTAACCCGCATCTCCCGGTTAGTGACCTTGGCCCTGGCATTTTTTGCCCTGGCCATTGCCATGGTAGTAGCTGTGGTATCGCCAGACAGGACCGTGTTTTGGTTTGTTATTTTCGGTTGGTCGGGCATTGCAGCTACTTTTTGCCCGGTAATCATTCTCTCCCTCTTTTGGCCGGCATACTCCGAAAAAGGAGCCATTGCTTCTATGATTACAGGTTTTGCTTGTGTACCCCTGTTTAAATTTGTGGTGCAACAAATGGATGGCATAGGCCCTTATTTTGTGGCGCTGGATGTGTTGGCTCCTTCTTTTATTTTATCGATGCTGGCGGGGTGGCTGTTTACGAAATGGTATCCGAACAAAGGAGAGCACGCATTGTAAGGCGTATGGTCAAATGGGGCGCATTATTTTACTTTCCTTTTGTGTAACGCTATGTCAGAAACCGAGGAGCCTTTTCGACTTTCCCTGTCTACTTCGACTCTTTTCTTCCTGCTTCATAGCAAGTTGACCCCGGACTCAATATATGAGCACTCGGTTACTTCAGGGTAGAGATTCGCAACCAACGAGTGTGCCTGCCGATGTTAGCGATAAACACCCGCTTTTGTCTCTATTTGCAGAGACTGGGGCAATGAACTGTCAATTTTGGTAAGCAAATCAAGTGTTATTTTATTGATAAACAGCAATTTAAGATAGGCGCCTCTGCCCGAGCACTCTTTTTTTCATGATAAACTGTCCTTTTAATAGCAATAATTAACCCGTATTTTAACGGTTTGTAAGTGCTGTTCTAAATTACGATGTCAATACCGGAAAAAAATATAAATCAAGAGGAAAAAAACACTTCCAGTAGCTTTGGTGTTTCAATAACAAAGGTGCACCCAGGTGAGCCTGATGATCGCTATATGAAGGATGCTGATAGTGGTAACCTTGAAGTGACACCAGCCAAAACCTACTCACCATTAATGCAGCAACAACAGCAATTGCAATTGATGCCCACTCATGTACCTCCCCCTATTCAGTTGAAGGAAGAAGAAGAGCAGTTGCGCTTAAAAAGTGCAACGCACCATGGAGAGATGATACAAAGGCAACAATTGGATGGAGAAAAAACTCCTGAAGAACTACAGCAAGAGTTTAGTATTTATGCTACAGAGATCAGAAACAGAATCAATAACGATAAGCAGTTAGACCAAAAAGCAAAAAATAAAAGAACAGGTCGGTTCAACAAAAAAGTAGCTGACTTTACCGATGCGGTCAATAAACCTAAATATGGTTGGGGCTCTGATAAGTACAAAGAACTATTGGGGAAAAAGTTCAAGGAATTTGATCAGGCTTATGGAAATTACGACACTATTATTAGTGAGGTGGCCAAGGCAGTAACATCGGCCATTAACAATAGTATTGACGGAGCATTGTTAAAACTGAATACAGCAATAAGTGCGATTAAAGATGCGATTGATTTGGTAGATGAGGATGCTGATCGTGCAAAAAAGAAACTACAAGAAGCTACTGCTGCTCTCCAAAATGCGAAGGATAGTAAAGATGCTGCTTCCAATACACTAACAGGTTATCAAGATGCAGCAAAGAATGAACTGCTTGCTCTATTTGATCCTGCCGTTGAGAAATGCACGAAAGCCATCAACATGGTTAATGCAAACCTTGGTGTAGTAAATGCTGATCAAGCTGTGTATACAACATTGAGTAACAACCTACACAAGCTAAAGTCTAAACTGAATGAATTCAATGCCGAGGTAAAGAAGGAAACAGGTGTAGTAGGCCTATTTAACATTCAGAAGGACTTGGCAAAAACGTTGGAAGAGATAGACATAGCGGTAGCCAAAGAAATACCAGCAAGAACGGAATTACCTAACAGTGATGTAGCAATAGATGAGGCACTTAGCGGAGCTGCTGAAACTGTTGAAAGCGCAGAGCAGGAAGTTAGCAATAGTGTAAAGCAACAAGTAAATACAAAAGATGTATTGAGTTTAACGGATCGGCAGCTGAGAACCCTTGCTGCTGTGGCGATGGCAGAAGGGGCATCTGATTGGAAAATGCGTGAACTGATTTGGGTGTATATCAATAACACTGCCCGAAAAGGATTTGAGGCAACATTACGCACTTCTTGTGCCTACACAGGTCCCGGTTGTGGCAATGGTTTTGGGTTGGATACTCCTATAAAACCACACCATAACTTTAAAGCCTGGATGGTGGCATTAGGGGTAGGAGAGGAGTATGTGAATGAAGTGAAGCCTAAATCCAGTGCTGTTGCTAATGGAATACTGAACTACCTTAAAAATGACATCATTGAACAAATACGGGAGCGTGGCAATGCGGCAGTAAATCCGTTTCCTACTTTTCAACAGCAAGGGTATTGGGGTGATCTCAATACAGGAGGAGATTGGTATTATCCTCAGGCACGCTTGTACGTTTATTTGTGGATGAAAGAAACAGACCCTAAGGAGAAAGCAAAATACAGTAAGCACATGGCCATTGTTGGTACAGGAAAGGAAACTACATTTTTGTGGAATGCATGGGAAGTAAAGGTTTTTTTGGAGAAAAAGGGAAAACTGGGTGATAAGAAACCATTTATCAAGGCTGCGAAAACAGATGCAAGTGGCAATGTTGTGAAAAGCAACGGTCGAACAGTATACATGAAATACGCGAAAATAGAAGGATTGGAGATAAAACCATCAAGGGCACAAAACGATGTCGCTCCATGGGAGTGATTGAGGTTGATGCCTATTTTAACTGCCAACATTGATGAGCGAAAACCTGTATGCGGTGGTTATGTGACGATCGTAAATCAATATGGTGCAAAACAACATAATCTCCAGGGCGTAATGCTTTAATGTCGTTAACAACTACGTCATTTAAAGGAAAGCCAACGCCACCCCGCAATGCTCCCAATTCATAAATACCTTCTTTCCTATATATTTCAAGCAGCAATGAAAAAGGTTCATAATCATCAATTGGGCTAATTAGTTTAAATTGACTTTTTAAGTTCTTTACCAATGAGTCTGGCTGAATGACACCGTGAAATGTACCTACAATCAATGCATTGATGGTATCTGGAATGGCGTCCGCAGTATACCCTTCATGACCATCGTAATAATTTAAATAACCAGGAAGAGGAATAGTATCAGCAAGTACGACCTCGAAGTGAGATAAACGAGACAATGCATAGGTTCTCGTTTCATGAGCAATGATGGTAGTATCGTATTGGGGAGTTAGTGGAACACAATAGCCACCAATAACAAATTGATGCGTATCAGCTGCGGCAATGTTAACAGAGGCATCTTCAAGGTTTGATGAATCTACACCAGAAGGCTCACACGATGCAACAAGAAAGCAACAAAGTACTATTAATATGTTATGGTAGTGTTTCAATTTTCCAACACATTTGTGGGTGTATGTGAACGTTATGACCAGTATTGTTTTTTGCTCTGACGTAGCGTAAAACAAGATATTCTTCATCGTTTAAAGCAGCTATGTTTTGTATTAACTCAAGATTCACATGGGGTAAAAATCCCCGCCCGACGGAGCTGCAATTGCCGTTTTTACAGTATACCTCAAAGCGAACCTCCTCTATCGTGTACTTTCCTTCGGAGCTTTCTAGTTTGAATCTTGAACCTATGTTTTCTGCCAGTACTTTCGCTGAAACAGCTTTGTTAAAAACGGAAACCACCAGGTGATTGATCGAAGCAAGACTGGTATCCAACATAAGACCTTCATCATTATCGTAGTAAGTTAAAAACCCAGGCAAGTGAATAGTATCATAATCTGTTACATCCAGTTGGCGCAAAAAGGCGCTTTGACGATGTACGGTATCTCCTTTCATTAACTCATACCAGGCAATTGTATCATAGATAGGGGTAAGACTCAAGGTATCGGTACCAACAATTAGTACATGTTCAATTGCTGTAGAGTTATTATGTTTTGGAGAAATATCATGCTCTTTTGGGGGAGGGGCACATGCTGTAAATGTTGCTATCACCACCAACATTAATAGGGGTAAAGACCCTTTCATAGTATAGCATGCCCTTTTTAACATATACAAACATAAGTCATGAACGAATATAGTCAAATACGGAATAAATACAGTGTTTTAAGCGGTGTTTATATGCCATTCCAGGATGGATTCTATATCCGTGTTTGACATTCTACGGCTGCTTCAACACCGCAGCCTCTGGTTCTATCTCCACACGCACCACACCAATGCCTACCTCATCCCAGTGCAATAACACCATGCCCTTAGCCGTATTGAGGTGGTTGTAGTTAAAATGATTGTAGTTGCGTGTATTGACCCTAAAGTCGCGTTGATACAATTTTGAAGCGCTGCCGGGGCGGTTGCGGTAAAACTGAAACACAGGCTTGGTAGCGATGTTCGCAACCAATGGATGCTCGGTTTTGGTGGTGGTGGCGAAGTTATACGTTAACACCCTGGTGCCATCGGGAGTTTTATTGCGTTCATCGAGTACTTGATAAACCAACTGCAAAGCACTTCCATCGTGTCGTACATACCCTGATGTTTCATGCAAATTGCGATGGGCGGCCAATGGGAGTTCGTTGAACTTGTTGCCATCCAACGAATAGTTGGCTAAAATAAGGTCGTACGATTTTCGATCTTGCATCGAACACAACACCATGCGTAAGGTATCGGCAGTGATGAATGCTTGTTCAATGCGCACCGGAATGAGGTCGTCGCTGCACAAAAAGGCTTTTTTATCGGTGCCATCGGTAATGGGAAACAGGTTTTTCTGCACTGCACGAACCGACACCATACGGTCTTTGTCTTTCCCTGTGTTTCCTACTTCCACGTGCATTACAGGCGCATCGTTCAGTGCTTTTATGCCATACTTTTGAAGCAAAATGGCCCGTGGGCCCCTGCTTTGGGTATACACATGGTACAGGGTATCGCGGTGCACCAGTAGTTGAACTTGTCGAATGTGTTTATACAGGTCGTTAACCACTGTTACTTTACGATCGGGAGTGATTCGAACCAGCCGGTGGTGGATGTTATCGTACTTTTTTGTTTTATTGAATTGGTAAGAAAAAGCAGCGTAGTAGGTGCCATCGTACTCCATTAAAGCGGCTTCGTATTTAGAACGGTAAGTCCTGTTTTTACGCCCCTTCACAAAAAATTGATCGCCTACCAACTTGGTGCTGCTCATTTTTTCCCCTGCCAGGTTATATACCTCAAAAAACAAGTGGTGCTCCCAATAATAAGGGCCTACCGATTCTTTTTGAAAGGTGTATTTGCACCGCAGCAAAGCAATTTGGTTGTTGGCCGTGTTCACCTTTACAATGCCCGACCTGGGTAGTTTTACATCGTTTTTTAACTGAAAATCGTCGTCTAAAAACAGCAGGTGGCCGTGGTAGTTTTCGTCGGTATAACTTATCAAATAACCTGTTTCCAGTGCATTAATTTGAGGCGTTTCCACCGCGCGGTACAACGATTCGGTTCGTTTAATCATGGGTTTCGATTTCAAGGACAGCTGCGATAAAATCACAGTGGGCTCCTGGGCAGAAACACGGTGGTAAAAGCCAATAGTAAGGCAGGCGATTACCAGGGCAATAGCAGTTTTAATCATAAGTACAAGGTTGGATATAGTAGTAACGCATGAATATTGGAAATAAGTATGCGCGCTGTTTTTATTGGTATACTTTTCCCCAATCAACTCCATAAGTACCACTTTCTTTGCTCAAACACGTATATACATGATGATAATCATGTCACCCGTCATCTTTTCGTTCTAGCTTTGCCAAAATTTTAGTAGATGGCAACCACCTTTCATGCAGTGAAGTTTATTCCTAAAGGCGATCAAGGTTTTGGAATAACCGTACGGAAAAGAGTGAACGAATATTTCAAGACGAATAAAATTGCACGTACGGGCGATTATCGCATTTGGATTAAAGTAATTGCGATGCCATTGCTTTACCTAACTCCCTTTGTGCTCATCATGACCAATTGGTTTTCGAGCAACTTGTGGATGTTTTACGGGCTATGGCTACTCATGGGGGTAGGGCTGGCCGGTTGCGGACTGGGCATTATGCACGATGCCTGCCATGGGGCATTGTCGAAGAAAAAGTCAGTCAACAACTTTGTAGGGCTGGTGCTGAACCTTGCCGGAGGGTACGCGTTGAACTGGAAAATACAACACAATGTGTTGCACCACTCTTATACCAACATCGATGGCTACGACGAAGATATTGACCCCAGTGGAGTGATGCGTTTTTCGCCCCACCAGCCGCTCAAGCCATTTTACCGCTTTCAAATTGTATACGCCTGGTTCTTGTATGGACTCATGACCTTTTCGTGGGTTACTTTCAAAGATTTTCTTGGGCTGGTACGCTACAACCAAAAAGGATTGGTAAAAGCTCAAGGCACCACTTTTGGAAAGGAATTGGCAAAGCTACTGGTGCAAAAAGTAGTGTACTATGCGGTGTTTTTGGTGATGCCTATGCTGTTGCTTGATGTAGCGTGGTGGCATGTGCTGTTGGGTTGGTTCAGCATGCACTTTGTGGGGGGGCTCATCCTGGCGTGCATCTTCCAGCCGGCACATGTAGTGCCAACGTCGGAGTTTCCATTGCCCAACAAAGACCACCAGGTAGCTGGCGACTGGGCCATGCACCAAATGTTGACCACTGCTAACTTTGCCCCGAAAAATCGTATTTTATCGTGGTACGTGGGTGGATTGAATTACCAAATCGAACACCATTTATTTCCCAACATGTGCCATGTACACCACCGGCAGGTATCGAAAATTGTACAGCAAACAGCCAAAGAATTTGGGTTGCCTTACCATTCGCAGCCTACATTTTGGGGGGCACTAAAAAATCATGCCCAACTGTTAAACCGATTGGGGAAAGAGCAAAACCCTACGCTTTAATGCATTCAACCACCAGCCTGGTGTAAAATCACGGCCGATAAGATGTGCATGGCTTGTGCGCGAACGGTTGCCCATTCAGGGTGGGTGCGATAAGCTGTGGCCGTTTTTTCTTCGTTAAGCAAAGCCAATATAGCAGCGCGCAATGCGGCAATGCTTTCTACTTGTTGTTTCGGAACATAACCAGCATTCACCAGCCGTTGAACGTTGTTTTCGTGCAAAAATGAAGTGGCATCGGTATCCAATTCGGCAAAGATAAGCCCGCCCAGCACCTCATCCGATAGGGTTAACTGCTGAGGGTCTAACCATTGCAGGGTAGAACAAAATAAGTCGTATGCTTCTTTTTCTGTTATCATGCGATTAAAATTACAATAAAGTACTGACGATTGGAAGTGTGGAAAACGAAATGGGTGGATGGCTTGTTGAATAAAAGGTTTTCAATGACTTTGTACCGTATAATGTGAGGGACCTCTGAGGTGCGATGGAAATGCCCCGAGCATTGTTGTGGTACCTCAGAGCATAGGCAGTGATCCATTGAGCTTTAAGGCCAATGCTTGCCAGGTTCAACCCCAATGCTTTAAGCTTCTGGCTTAAAGCTACCAGGGTTCGTTGGCGAACCTGTTTAGGTAAGCGTTTGATGCTATAAGGCATCGACATACATGCTGCAAGGATTGAGCTTGTTGCTTAAAGGTTCGATCAATCACCACAGGAGGTTCGGCTTCAATGCTTCATAGGTTCAGGTGCTTACCTCAATGCTTTGCGGTTGATGCAGCGAAGCATTGCGCTCGATGCTACAAAGGTTTGCTCTTGATGCATTGGAGCATCTCTTTCGATACTGTGGTGGTAGGAGGGAGAACCTTAGAGGATGGCGTTTGATGCTGAGGGGAGGCGGGAAGCAAACACAAAAAAACACCCCAACCATCGCCCTGTTCATTCAAGTTGAACTGGAACCAGGTTGGGGTGTTGTAATGAGCCTCGGCACAGGTTTTCGCTAAACGTTTACCCGTTGTTCCTGTGCCTACCTGTCCGGGTATTAAGAACCGGTGTTGGGCTCGCTAGGGTCAACATCCGATCCAATGCCCGAATCGGAGTTGGTATCAGCATTTTCCTCCACCTCATTATCGGTGATGTTTAACCCTTCTTCATCAATGCTGATGGGTGCTCCCGAGAGGAAGCGTTTTTGCAGATCGGCATGCATGCTGTCTACCCCCGGTAGGTTATGCCTACGAGCATTCCCTACATTGTTGTAGGCGGTCAACAACTTATCGAATAAGCTACTGCCCACCAACATCAAGGTGTCGTTCACCGCTTCCGCCAATTCTGCGGTCATTTGGTTCAATGCATACAAATCGCTCCATAACTTGTACTCCTCTTGTAACCGATCGGCCGGAATATAGCCCGGTAAAATTTCCGGGTGCCGCTTCAAATACACTGCAAACTTGTCGGCAAACGTTTTACTACGCTCACCCAGCTTGAGGATCTGCATACGATCATCTGGCGTTAGGTTGGTTAAAAAAGGCATTAATTCTTGTGCCCTTTCCAGGCACGCTTCAATCTCTAACCGATCGATGTCGGATAAAGACGCATTTAAATCCTTGTTCATAACAAAAAGATTTAGGTGATCCCCTTACCGGGCATCAGGAATCGTTTTACAAATCATCTCTAGCCTCTCGCCGCCCGGCCGCAAGAGGATTCGGTAAAACTCATACATCAAATGCGAAAATAAAGGTGGGTAAGACCTTAGCAGTGTTCGGAGTTATGGGCATTATAACAACCGTAACATAACCAAGACTCATTTTTTGGCCAAAAGGTTGCATGGCCAAAAACGATTGCGTAGAAATACTTAAGTGTAAATACGTTATAAAATAAGGGATTTATTCGGTATTAATTTCTTTGTAACAAATTGTTGATCAGTGAAATGATAAATTTTTTGAAAAAATTTTCACTTTTTTTGTGTTTCACAGCATTTTTGGAGAAAAAGGAAAAACTATTTTGATGCTTTTAGCAATGCTTCCATTTCTAAAAATCGTTCGCGTTTAATGAAGCCTACTACATAGTACTTGCGAATAATTTCGAGCTCCATGGCATTGCTGTTATGAATCAACCAAAAGATGCGTCGGGCCAACATGCCTTGCAATTCTTCTACGGTACCATCGGTACTGCTAATCAAACCGCGAAAATGCGATTCGGTAATGCCTCCCGTTTCATAATCTTTTACAATCGCTTCTTTCATCATGTAATAGCCGTTGAGGGCATGAATTAACTTGCGCACCAGGCCTTTTTGGTCATCTACCAGTGCGATGTCAATGTCCGAATTTTCGTTGGCCACCATTTCGGTATTTGAATGTTTGGGCACAAAACCGGCATAAAGCTGCGTGCCCCGTCGAAAGTAACGGGCCATCTTTAAGTTGGAAACAATCCAAATGAACAGCCACATGAAAAAGATGGTGGAAGTAACCGTAGTGATTAGAAATAAAATAAGGTCTTTCGCAAAAGCAACCTCTTCGTGTTCCTGCACCATGGTATAGTTTTTCCAAAAGTTGAATTCTTCCAATTGTGCTTCCTCATCGGCTTTTAAGTCAAGCTTTTCTTTGATGCGAGGTTTGGCCTGCTCCAGCATCTGTAGCACTTTGGCTATCACGTGGCCCGGCACATCTTTAGAGCTTACCAGGTAGGCATACGAGCCTATGGTAGTGGCTTTATGAATTTGGGTGTCGTTGTACTTGGTGTTGAAATTGGTGATGCGAAAATTGTGGTTGTACGATTTATTGAGCTGGAGGATGAAAGAGGGATCAATGGGCATGATGGCAAAAGTCGAGTCTTGCAACAGTTCGGTTACTTCAGGTATTGGAGCACCGGCTACGGTAAACATAATGCCTGTTTTCTTGTCTTTTAATGAAGCAAAGGCCTCTTCTGTACTTTCGTCGAAAGTATTAAAGGTCCACGAGGTATCGTTTTGCCTCAACTCATTGATGATCATACTGGTTAGCACATTGGTGCCGCTGCCCACCGGGCCAATGCTCACGCCTTTTTTAAACAGTGCTTTGGTAGAACCAGGCAGGTAACCGGTTAGCAGATGCTCGCCAGGTATCATTTCTGTATTGTACAACACGTGGAGCCGTTCGATGTAAAGAGGCGACACCGCGTTGATGTATTCCGACATGCGATCTTTTTCCTGCAACAAGTATTCGGGCACCAGGGCAAAAGAGTTGGCATGACTAATCACCCGCGAAAAATTTTCTACGCCACCATTGGATGGTTCGTTAGAAAGCACAAAATCGTTGTTTTTTTTTGATTCTTCGACCAGTGATTCACCAACAACGATGTAAAAACCTTTGGGCGAGCCCGAGAAAAAAGTATAGTTGATATGATCGGGAAACAGTTTTGAAATAAGGTTGTTGGCCGGGGAGTAAAAGTTAATGACCACATTGTATAAAATAATGGCGGCAATAACAGCCAACAGGAGCAAAATGTTTCGAGCTTTCATAAAGGCAGGAAGCCCCAGAAAAAATTCGTTCAGGTTAAATTTCATACCGTTCGATTCATAATACCTTTCAAAGAAGGTGTATTGCGGTTATACGGCAAAATACAAAAAAGCCACATTAAGCACAGTTTTTGTACCGTGTGGGTAGGTGTGCTCTTGTAGCAAGCATTTTGTTTTTCCCTTATCTTATCTTTGTAGTACCACTAAACACCAACCATTGAACCAACGCACTGAAGAAACCCTGGTGGCTTTGCTGATGCAGCGCGATGAAGCTGCGATGGAAGAGTTGTACGAACGCTACGGCAGGGCGTTGCATGGCATTATCTTTCAAATTGTGAAATCGGAAGAGCTGGCTTACGATACCTTGCAAGAAGTATTGCTGAAAATTTGGAAAAAGATTGATCAATACGATGCTACCCGAGGCAGGCTGTTTACCTGGATGCTGAATATTGCCCGCAATGCTGCTATTGATGTGGTGCGTTCTCCTGCCTACCAGCAGTGGCAGCAAAGCTACGATATAGCCACCAATGCCTATCACTTGCGTGGCGAAAGCATGAATGTTGCACACATCGGGTTGGAAGATTTGGTTGCTCAACTGCGCCCCGAACACCGGGAAATGATTGATGTGCTATACTTTAAGGGATATACGCAGCAAGAAGCAGCTGAAGCACTTAATATGCCGCTGGGCACTGTAAAAACCAGGGTGCGGGCAGCGTTAAATGCGTTGCGAAAAATAGTACACTAAGCTATCCTGCCTTCACCATAAATACCGCCTTCATGGGGGTACTCGATGTTACTTCAATGGCATGGGTAGAAAAGGGAGGGATGATGGCCACATCTCCCGGACCATAAGGCGTAGCAACCCCATTGAGGGTCATGATACAGGTGCCTTCTACTACCAGGGCAGCTTCGGTGCGGTCGTGGTGTTCGTGTTCAAGCTCATGGTGACGTATCCACAAAATAAACATCGATGAACCAGGGCGCTTACCAATAGGGTGGGCATGCAAATTCTCGAAATCTTTTGGAGGTTGAATGCTAGAATCATTTAACCATGTAGCATATTCACCTATTGTAGATTGTGCCGTAATTTCGGGGGGAAGGCTTTGCTCGTATTGCGTGATGTGCTGAAGCACTTCCTTACTGGTGGGTGCTTTGGCGGGAGCATGAGCTTCGCCATAGGCCTGTAAAGCAGTTTCAATGGCATTGAGTTCTTGCTGTATCTGGGGGTATTGCTTTGCATAGCGTTGCACAGCTTCGGCTTCTTCGGCAGAAACAGTACCGAGCACAAAACGCTCTAACACCCCCGACGATATGTAGGCATTGATATCCATGGCGAATAACCTCTTACAAAGATGCAGAATCTTTGTGAGGAAAATAAATGCTGGTACAAATACGAGTAGAAGAAGGATTTGGATTTATAATTGACATGATTCATATTAGTGTATAAATAGCTACCTTAACCCACCGGTTTTTTTCCGCTATGGAGCTAAGCAAAAAAAGAGAAAGATGGATAAAACTCACGTTACTGGGGGTTACTACGGTGTTATTTCTGGGTATTGGCGCCTTGCTCATTTGGACGGAAACCATTCATTTCGAATGGAGCGACCGTTGGTTGGCCGAATACCATTACAACCACAGTAAGGCGCAATCGAAGCGCATACTTATCCTGGGCGACTCGCAGTTGGGAAAATGGCCAATGGACCATTGTTTGCACAAAGACCTTAAAACCTATTGCGACGATAATGACATCGGTTTTGTGAATGCATCTCACCGCGGCTTTGGCCCTATTGAATATGTGGATCAACTGGCCACCATTGGCCCCGATTATAAGCCCAACCTCATCATCTTGTTTTACTATGTGGGCAACGACTTAACCGATGTGCTGTTGCGCAACGATGAAACACCCAAGGTGCGTACCAACCAGGTAGCATGGATGGAAGGGCAGCAGCAGCAGGTAGCTGCAAAAGAAAATGCCCCGGAAACTTACGAAAACAAGCCGGCATTTGGAGTAACAGCAGAAGGCGACTCCATTAAAAACCCACTTTTTGATTGGAAAAACTTTAAGCGCGAAGGCATTGACTCCACCATGATTGAGTACGCCAAAAATGCCATTCAAAACCCCAAAAAAATTGGCCCTCAATACGTGAACCCACACATGCTAGTAATGGGCACCTGGGAGCGCGACTACCTGTTGCTAAACACTACAGTGCATACACCAAAAAGCAAGTTTACCTGGTACCGCATCCTTCAAAAAATGGAAACCCTGCTCACCCTCACCGAAACATTGGGGGCAGAGCTGTGTCTGGTGCCCATCCCCACTACCGTACAGGTAGATACCAGCCATTTCGATTTTTACAGAAAGCTCACCTTCAATGTGTCTAACGAGTTGTTGGAAAACAACAAAACGCAAGAGCTGTTGTACAAGTTTGCCATGGGTTCTTCCATTCATTACCTCGATTTGTTGCCGCATTTTAAGCACTACCCCAACACGGCACAACTTTACTTCGAAAACGACGACCACCTTAGCGAGCAAGGGCATGTGTTGGCGTTTGAGCAGGTAGAGCGGGAAATACTTACCCCATTTTTAGAAGGAGCCACATTTAACGGGGAGCGTACTCCCAACTTTTACCAGCACTACTTTCATTGGGCCATTGAAGGTAAGATGGAGCAAATTAGGAGCGATACTGCATGGATGAATGCCACTACAAAAAAGGCAGTAGAGCGGGGCATTCCGGTCGATTCTATGTTGTACCTCGATGCACGCTATGTGCTGGAAATGGAAGCCAAAGAGTAAAAAAAAGAGGCACGAGGCCTCCTGGGGCTAAAAGGGATTAATGTCCTTTCTTCAACAGCTCGGGAAACTTCGCCTGGAACTTTCTTAACCGTGGAATCGATACATTTTGCACATACGGATTGCCGGGATTTAGTCGCTCGTAATTTTGGTGGTAATCTTCGGCAGCATAAAAAGCATCGAATGCAGCAACTTCCGTTACAATCTTACTGCCAAAAGTACGGGCCTCTTCTAACTCCTTTATATAGGCCTCTGCGGCAGCTTTTTCTTCAGCATTGCGGTAAAAAATAGCTGAACGGTATTGTGGTCCGGCATCGGGCCCCTGTCGGTTGGGGGTGGTAGGATCGTGCGATCCAAAAAATACTTTCAGCAAGGTTTCGTAGCTTACCTCATCGGGGTTATAATACACCTCTACCGCTTCGGCATGTTTGGTGCGTTCCGAACTTACCATGCTGTACGTGGCGGTAGATTGGTCGCCTCCCGAATACCCGGAAACAACTTCTTCTACACCTGTTACACTTTCAAAAATTGCTTCTACACACCAAAAACAACCAGAGGCAAAATAGGCTTTCTCCAATCCATCCAGGTGGTTGTTAATGGCGACTCCCGCAGCTGCGGTTTCGTTATCGTTGGTGGTGCTGGCGCAGGCAGTTGCAGTAACTACCAACAGCAATAATGCGCTTCTCAATACATTCATAAACATCGTTTTCAGTTCCAATTTAAACATTCTTACTACCATTTACGACAAATAAAAGGGCATGGATGTTCACCAACAAAAAAAGGAGCAAAAAAAGGGGCACTTGTCGTGCCCCTGTCAAATATCATCGTGAATTGAATGTTAGCGTATCAGCGTAACGGTAACTGTTTCATCAAACTCAGTGCCATCGAAACCAGTGGCCTTGATCACTACATAGTAAGTGCCTTCTGCGGCAACTTCACCTGCTGTTGTGCGACCATCCCACCATCCAGCAGCGTGGTCCCATTTATACATCAGTTGCCCCCAGCGGTTATATACCATGCCTTCGAAGAGTTCAATGCCCGACGATTGTACCACATACAGGTCGTTGATACCATCGCCATTTGGGCTAAACACATTGGGAATTACCAATAGCAATTCGCCAGTAGCGTTAATGGTCATCATGGCCGTATCTAAGCAGCCACCATTGCTGGCCACCAGAATTACGGTGTAAGTTCCCTGGTTGGTATAGGTGTTAGAAGGATCGGTGAGGATGGAGTTATTGCCATCACCAAAGTCCCAGAGGTACGATGTAGCACCTGAGCTGGTATTGGTGAAAACAACATCCAACGGAACCTGACCCGAGTCTGGTGTAGCGGTAAACGAGGCAATCACTGGAGCGGGCTCGCCAATGGTAGTAGATAGGGTAGTGGTACACCCCGAGCCATCGGTAACCGTTACCGTATAGGTACCAGCACACAACCCGGTAGCCGTTGCCGTAGATTGCGCCCCCGGATCATCCCACAAGTAGGTGTAAGGAGTGGCGCCTCCACTTACGGTGGCTGTAGCACTGCCATCACAAAGCCCGTTACAGCTGGCATCTACCGCACTGATGTTGTCAATGGTAGGCCCGGGAATATCAATAATATTTTCGGTACCGGTAACCTGGCAGCCATTGGCATCTTCTATCACCATATTATAGGTGCCTGCACCAAGGTTGCTAAAGGTGCCTCCAGCCTGAAAAGTAGTACCACCATCGTTGCTGTATTGATAAGGCGAAGCACCTCCAGAAGGGGTAATAACAATGCTGCCATTGCCTTGCCCACAATTTTCATTGGTTACCACGGCACTGTATGTCAATGCCGGAGGGTCGGTTAAGGTCACCTGGGTGGTCACCTGGCAGCCATTGGCATCTTCTACCACAATGTTATAGGTACCTGCCCCCAGCCCGTTAAAGCTGTTGGCTCCCTGGAAGGTGGTGCCATTGTCGATGCTATACTGGTAGGGCGTGGTTCCTCCGCTGGCAGTAATGGTAATGCTACCATCTGTACCTCCATTACACAAAGGATCTGTTCCAGTAGTATTGTCGATGGATGGACCATTGAGATCGTTAAGGGTCACCTGCGTTGTGGCCTGGCATCCGCTGGCATCTTCTACCACCACATCGTAAGTACCGCTGGTAAGCCCGGTAAAGGAGTTCGATGCCTGGAAAGTGGTACCGTTGTCGATCGAATATTGGTAAGGCCCACCATCACCACCACTGGCGGTAATGGTCATGCCGCCATCTGCAGCGCCACAATTAGGATCGGTAGTGGCAATGTTATCGATGCTTACAGCAGGAGGCTCGGTAAGTGTAATGCTACTTACTGCCTGGCATCCATTAACATCCTCTACCACAATATCGTAGGTGCCTGCGCCCAGTCCGGTAAAGTTGTTAGACACTTGAAAGGTGGCTCCATTATCGATGCTATACTGGTATGGCGTTACCCCACCACTTGCCGTGATGGTGATGCTGCCATCGGTATCACCATTACAGGTAGGATCAACCGTAGCGATATTATCGATGGTTGGGCCGTTCAGGTTACTCAACGAAACAGTGGTGGTGGCCTGGCATCCATTGCCGTCTTCCACTACAATGTTGTAAGCTCCTGCGCCCAGTCCCGTAAAACTATTCGAACCCTGGAAGGTTGCTCCATTGTCAATTGAATATTGATAGGGGCCACCATCGCCACCGCTGGCAGTAATGGTAATGTCTCCATCCGTAGCTCCGCAATTGGGATCGGTAGTGGCCACGTTATCGATGCTTACCGCTGGTGGATCGGTTAAGGTCACCTGCGTAGTGGCCTGGCACCCGTTGCCATCTTCCACTATAATGTCATAAGTGCCAGCCCCTAATCCCGTAAAGCTATTGCCTGCCTGCCAACTCACCCCATTGTCAATCGAATATTGATAAGGCCCCCCATCACCACCGCTGGCAGTAATAGTAATGTCTCCATCAGTACTGCCATTACAAGCAGGATCGGTGGTAGCCACATTATCGATGCTTACCGCTGGTGGGTCGGTTAAGGTTACCTGCGATGTTACCTGGCATCCGTTGGCATCCTCTACAACAATATCGTAAATGCCCGCACCAAGTCCGGTAAAGCTGTTGGAGGCCTGGAAGGTCACCCCGTTATCAATCGAATATTGGTAGGGAGTGGTTCCACCACTGGCCGTAATGGTAATGGTACCATCAGTACTGCCATTACAGGTTGGGTCAGCAGTAGCCACGTTATCGATGCTCATGGCAGGCGGATCGGTTAAGGTCACCTGTGTGGTAGCCTGACATCCGTTGCCATCTTCTACTACAATATCGTAAATACCAGCACCCAGCCCGGTAAAACTATTGCCCGCCTGAAAAGTCACTCCGTTGTCAATGCTATATTGATAAGGGCCACCGTCGCCACCGCTAGCAGTGATGGTAATGCTGCCATCAGTACTGCCATTACAGGAAGGGTCGGTGGTGGCTACGTTATCGATGCTCATTGCTGGAGGATCGGTTAACGTTACCTGTGTAGAAGCAGTGCAACCTGTAGCATCTTCAACTACAATATTATAGGTGCCTGCCCCAAGTCCGGTAAAGCTGTTGGAGGCTTGGAAGGTTACTCCGTTATCAATTGAGTATTGGTAGGGAGTGGTTCCACCACTGGCCGTAATGGTAATGCTACCGTCAGTGCTGCCATTACACGTGGGGTTGGTAGTGTTTACGTTATCAATAGAAGGGCCGCTCTGGTCGGTGAGAGTAACGGTGCCAGTGCCCTGGCATCCGCTGGCATCTTCTACCACTACATTATAGGTGCCTGCGGCCAACCCATTGAAGGTTCCTGAACCCTGAAAGGTTCCTCCATTGTCGATAGAGTAGCTATAAGGACCTCCATCACCCCCAGCTCCGGTTAATGTAATGCTACCATCGCTGTTGCCACAAGTAGGGTCTACAGTGGAAGAGGTGAACGTTACTGGAGGCGGATCGGTAAGGGTAACAGTAGTATTGGTTTGACACCCGTTGTTGTCTTCAATGACTACATTATAAGTGCCGGCTCCCAGTCCATTAAAAATGTTTCCAGCCTGGAAGGTTACCCCGTTATCGATGCTGTATTGATACCCGGGAGTACCACCACCTGCAGTAATAGAAATGCTTCCGTCTGTGCCTCCGTTACAGGTAGGGTTGGTGGAGGTGGTGTTCAGTGTAAGTGGTGGTGGTTCGTTGATGGTAACCTGAATGATGTCCTGGCAACCGTTGTTGTCTTGTACCACCATGTCGTAAGTGCCTGCCGGCAAGCCGGTAAAACTGTTGGAGCCTTGAAATGAACCGCCGTTGTTGTTACTGTACTGTACCGGTGGAGTGCCTCCGCTGTTGGTGATGGTAATGCTGCCATCGCTACCGCCATTACAGCTAACATCCACCACTGTATTGCCGGTAATGGAAGGCATTAAAATAGGGCCACCGGAGAACGTCGCAGAACAGCCCTCACCGTCGACCACAGAAATAGAGTAGTTATCGCCATTGCTGAGCCCTGTAATGGTAATGGCCCCCCCATGGCTGACAGGGAGCCCCGTGAGGGAACCCGCACCAGTATTGGTAACGGTATAGTTGCCCCCAGAAAATTCGGGAGCACCGCCATTAATCACAATGGTAACACTTCCATTGGCACAATCTTCCGTGGCACTAAAAGTAATAGGATTGGTGTAATACACTTCAATAGGAGTACCCATATCAAAACAGCCATCGCCATTTTGATCGTAGTGAATCACCCCGTTGGGGTCGCCATTGTTATCACCATCATCAGCGGTAATGGGAATGAAAAAGATATCTGGCCCAAGGCCTGCACCCAACAAAATACTACCAGCATTGTTGCAATCCGAAAAATCCTGCCCGGTCCAAAGTAACCCACTGTAGCAAGGATCTGTAGCGGGGTCTGTAGTAGTAGGGCTACAGTTGTACAAGGCGTACATCAACTCCGAATCTTCTCCGGAAGTAGGTACAGGCAATACATAATCGTTGTTTGAGGTAATAGAAATACATGCCGTTTGGCACAAGTAAATAGGACTGGTGGCCGGAACACCATCTACCAGGATGGTAAAGGTACCTACATCGGTACCACATGGTCCCTGGCCAAAAGCGGCAAGCGATGAAAACAACAGAAACAAAGAGAACAGTAAGCGGCTTTGTTTTTGGCGTAGTTTAGAGAAGAAGAGAATAGAGCTTTTCATAGCGAAATTTTAGCGTTTCATTGATGGTTGAAACAACTCCAGCTATCAGAGCTTTGCTTTGAGAAGAAAATCCAATGAGTGGTAAGGCACTTAGCAGGGTATTCTGCAACGCCATTGGCAGCAAGAGAGCGGAGCATTTCATACGTTAATTGGTTAGCACTTTTACTTTAAAGACATGTGTTTTAGCCTTTAACGTTGCATTAAGATAGAAAAAACCATTGTAAATCAAAAGTTTATAGTGGTAGAATAGGGATGGGGGGAAGATAACCGGAAAATTTAGCCGATGTAAATCAGGTAAAAAGACCTATTGACTTTCTCAATAAAATTTTGTCAATTGCAGTATGTTACAGCTGGTATTACTACTGTTTTTCAATGCCCTCTTTATCATAGGGTTATATGCAATTACGCAAGAAGGCATGATCTTTCACTTTTTGCGGAAGCCCTTTATTAAGCCTGCGGCCAGTGAATTGGAGGAGGAAGAATACCACCTGCCCTTTCTGTTTAAACCCTTTATTGGATGTCCTACCTGCATGGCTTCGGTACACTCTACGTATTTCTATTGGTTTTTTCAGGAGTGGAGCATACAAAACTTGTATGTATATCCGTTTTATGTAATAGCACTTGCAGGGTTAAATGCATTGTTGCACAAGTATTTGGAAGCGTTATGACAGCAGCACAATTATTATTGAGTAAAGATTTTATAAAAACGGGCAACGAAGGGTGCGGTTGCAACCCCTCGGGCAAGGCAGAAGTATACCGACAAAAGGGAAAGGGCCGAATAGAAGTGCGCTTATACCCTAAGAAAAAGATATTTAGAATATCAAAGCCCGGAATGAAACCTACATCGGCACAGTACGTGAAGCTCACTACTACCCTCGAGCATTATATGACCCACTAAAAAAAATCCCCTCCCGAAAATTCGAGAAGGGATCTTCGAAAACAGAAAATGTTTTTATTTAATCACCGTAGTATAGTTCACGGTTTTAGGTTGACTTTTGTAGTAAGCTGAAGCAACTTCTTTTACTGCATTGATGCGTTGTTTTTCCAACGATACAGAGTCGTTATAACGCTTCATCATAAAGTCCCATTCCTTCTTCTCTTCTGCATCTACTTTAGCAGCCATTTGCTTCATCAGCGATTCGGCATCTTTCGAGCAGCTTGAAGACGGATCTATCTGCGAAAGGGCATACAAACAACTACGATAATCGTTGTTGGCTGCAGAAGCCTTGGCGGCTTGCATTTGCTCTTTACAGTGTTGCTCCGAGTAGGCTTGATACACTTCTACTGCTTTATCAGAAATTCTGCTGTAACAGCTTACTTCTTCTGGTACTTGCATCAGGGTGCCCAAAGCACTCTTGTATTGTTGCATCTTCACCTGGTTATCGGCCTTGGCGATGATGTCGTCGCACTTGGCTTCATAATAAGCAATGATCTTTTCCTTTGCTTCTTTTAAGAAGGCAGCCACCTTTGGGTCGCGGGTTGGGATCTTTTTAATTAAGTCAGTTACGGCTTTCGACTTGCTAAAACCACTTCCTTTCAAGGTTCTGGAATAGGTAGAAAAAATCACATTGTTGTCCAATTGCTTTACAAACAATGTTACTTCACCTTCAACTACGGTGATGTTTTTCATGCCTTCTACCACTACCTCATCGTACAATTCTACTTTGGGGTACAATACAAAAGTACCCATTCCACTGCCCGACATACCGTTGGCAGTAGCCACACGGGTAATTTTCGATTGCAGTTTAGAAAGTTGTGCAGGAGTAAGTCCTTCGTAGCTTTGAGGAACAACTACATTCAATGCAATTTTTCCTACATCACCAGCACCCGACTTTTCCTTTTGTGCTACACCGGTGTACCCACATAGTGTGAATGCAGCCAGTGCACCTATAGCGATAATTTTTTTCATGACTATTTAATTTTGATGTAAATGGTGGTGCCATTTACGTCTTTAGAGCAAGACATGCCCAAATCTTTCTTGATGTACAAGTACAATTTCAAGGCAAATTTGGTGGCACGGTAGTTTTTACCCGATGGGTCTCTCAATGGAATTTTAACTGCATCGTAGATCGCTTTGGTAGAAGTTACCCCTTGAATGTGGTAATCGTTCTTGTAAGCGTTTTCTTCAAACCACAATTCCAATGCGTCAGAAAGGGGCAATTCATCTTCGCCTACTTCGTCGTCCATCGAATATTCCGACATCTCGTCGAAGCCAATGTTAACAACAACGGTTCTACCATTCTCAACAATGTCGGCAAACTTAGTATTCATCGCATCCAAAAATGGGTCGATGCACTTTTCAACAGCTTTAGAAGCCAGTTTACCATAATCATCAGTGTAGAATTTTCCAGACTCACCTACTTTACTACCCATGGCCTGACCCGAGAAAGCATCGTAAGCGTTCAATGTCATAGTCACTGAGTTTCCAGAAGAAGAAGGGTGGTAAGAACCATCCAATTCTACATAGATATCAGCACCCGACATCTCAATAATCTGTTGCTTAATGCTGCTTTGGTTGTCCATCTCCATACCTTGAGATGCCATAGCAGCTTTTAGTTTTGCTCTAAAGTCTACCGTAGTAAACCCTCTGTTATCAAAACCTTCTTTTACTTTAGTCATGCAAATCCTAAGAATAGGACTGTCATCAATGATTGTTCTAATATCCTGCCCTTCCTTTACGAATGGAATTACCATAATGGATGGTTGAACAGTATTAACATCCTGACTGAACCCTTTGGGAGCAATAAATGCTACCGTTAAGAGAGCTAAGATCAGCTTTTTCATAGTAGTGTTTTTTTAGAATCCGAATTTTCGGACAAGTTTTTGTTCTTCCAGTTCTTTTCGAAGTGCAGCATAATTCACTTTCACTTCCAACGTAATCTTCTTGTACTTGATCTTCGGAACTTTTACCAGTTCGGTAACGGCATTGGTAGACATGATGAATGTCTTGTAATTGCCATCAAAAAACTCTTCCAAATACTTCTTATGATCCTGTTTAACTTTCGATTGTTTGTCAAACGGAATCAACGGTTGTGTTTGAGGTGAACCGGGAAGCCCACGATACATCAACACTTCGAAAATGGTTTTTTCGCCCTGGTTAATGGCAGCTTCTTTCTTTTTGCCATAACCAATTACCTTCACCATCATGGTACCATTCTCAGGACTACTGATGTAGTTTACCTGAGCGGTAGGTGGTCCTTCTTTTTGAGCCACGCCATGAAAGCTGAATGCAAAGGAGAAAAATAATAGGGTGAGAAGTGCGGGTGTAATTCGTACAAGCTTGTTCATGTGTATAGGTATAAGTTATTATTTACCTTTTGATTCAGTAACGCAAATAATTTTAGCACCAGCAGTGTGCTTGGCCAAAATGGCATCGCCACCTTTCAGTACCGTACATTGCGAGAAATTTTCATCTTCTACTTTGGTGATTTTCAATTCACCAATGTCAATTTTTCTGGTCAATGTTTTACCGGCAATTTCTTTTTCGGTGATCTCTTTCACCATAAGCTTCATGCCTTTTTTCATGCCAACACTGCTACCACCAACCAACAATATGCCAGTGGCACTGTTGCCTTTTTGAGCAGTGATTTCACCAATAATCATTTCTACAGGGAAATTCTTTTCGATGAAAGCCATCATTTGCTTGTCCATGTTTTTCAACGACTTAGAAATTGCCTTTTCCGGCTCCTTAGGGTTAGTACCGGCAAATTTACCAAGGGTACTACCACCTTTAGATTTGAATTCTTCCGATGAAATTACTTCCCCGGTTCCTACATCAACGATCTTAATGGTAAAGTCGATAGAGGCTTTGTAACCGTTAGAAGTACCATCTGGCAAACGAGCTTCGGTAGCAGATACATCGCGGATGTGACCAGTAATCAAGTACTGAGCACCCATAGAGGTACCTTGCTGCGCCATTACTTCGCTGTCAATAAATTCTTCTGATTTTTGATTTTCCAACTCGCCTTTAATCTTGTCGCGGCTGGTACGATCAACAATTCTAAAACGTTTGGCTGAAGTAAAAATTTCAACCACTTTTTCGGTAACAGCGCCTTCGTACCCTGTTGTTACATCGGATGAGAAAGCAGTTACCCCAATAACCATTTTATCACTTTGGGCAAATGCGCCCAAAGTGATAAATAGCATAACAATTACGCTAGTAAATTTCATGATGAGTGTTTTTTAAGAAATTAAGGTTCTAAATTGATGTTAGATTCGGGTGAGAAGCTAACGTCAATGTTGATCCTTATCCGCCTAGACGGCCTAACTGACTGGTAATTTGTTGAATTTGACCAGGGATTTTTCCTTTGGCAGAGTTCAACGCATCAGTACCGGCTTTAACATGCTTGGCCGCTTTCATGGCGTCGGTTTTAGGAGTAACGCCTTTGGCCTTTTCAGTCATGTCTTTTGAAGTCTTCAGCAATTCAGCAATTTTCTTTTGTTGACTTTCCAACTTGCTTTTCGCATCATTCAAATCTTTTTTGATAGAAGCAGGATCGCCACCATCAGTGATTTTCTTGTCGGTAACAGTCAACTTATCAGCAATTTGCTGGTTGCCTTCGTAAATGTCGAAAGAATCGTTAACGTAGCTAGAAACAGCAGAGTTTACACCAGCTGGTCTGGCAAGCGTCTTACCGCCCTTTTGCTTCTTTTCTTTCTTTTTCTTTTCTTTTTTCTCTTTCTTTTGCCCGTATGCATCGGTGGTGGTAACGGTAGTGCCCCCAATAACCAAAGCCAACACGACAAACAATCTAACTGCTTTCACAGCCATAGTTCCAGTAATAATCTTCATAATTATTCAAGTTTAAAGGTTAAATAAGCTTTTCTTTTACACAACATTTGATCCTTAAGGGCCTATAAAGTTAAAATTATTTTTTGTTTGACAAGGAAAATCTGAAATTTTTGAATGGATTTAGCTCCTTGTATATCAGCAAAAATGGGGAAGAAGAGATCGGTTATTGCTTCACCAGCATTTTGGACGTAAAATAGCCGTGATCTCCTACCAGGTGAATAAGGTAGGTTCCTTGTGCTAATGCCCGGGCATTTATAGGAAGTGTATGCTGGCCGGCACCGAGCTGGCCGCGGTATACTTCAGCCACCTTGCGTCCATCAACCGACCACAGTTGTATGGTCACGGTTTCTTGTTCTTCCAGTGTGAAAGCCAATTGAGCCAGGTCGTTGGTAGGGTTAGGGTATACCTTTACCTGGCCAAAGGTATTGGACATATCGTTTACCGACAAGCCATGGCAAGTGCCGGGCAGGTTATTGTCGAGCCAGTCGAGCCGCAGCGCAATCCAATCTTTAAACGCATCTACCTCGCCCTGGAAAGTGGTGGGGATAGGACCTACTTCCGGAGCACCTACATTAATGCCTAACGTAGTCCATTTGGTGTAATGGCGGTCTTGTGCATTGCTTACCAATTGCACCACCGAATCGATGTAGGTATTAATGAATGTAGTGTCGAGAAGACTGGTGCGCAATGTCTCATAACGACACTTTACTTCGTTTACAAAAACAGTATCTTGCATCAGCCGCACATACCAGCCAGGTGAGTTCACATCAGGCGAGCAATCGTTAATATTATGCGCCCACCCCGAACCATCGGTGGCGGCAAAAATGGAACACTCGTTAATGTTTTTCCAGGCCCAGTCAAAATCCCATAGCGGGCCGGCCTTCATCAAACCACCATTGCTGTATTTATCTTTATGATAATACCTGCTCTTTTTAAACCCATCATTGTTTCTCGATACTTCATTAATAATCAAGTAGTCGATGAAGGAAGCAACATCAATATAAGCGCGATAACCGAGTATTGGATCATCAAAATTGTTGCCGTACAAAGCCGTTTCAAACGAATCTACGTAGGCTTGTAAATAGGTTTGCTGTGCTAAGGTAATCCTGTCGGGTTTAGGGTAGTGGTAAACAAAATGAATGTCGTAGTTGGTATGATCGATGGGCGAGTAATTGGATTGCCAACTGTCGTTCCAGTCCCAGTAATCAGTTTTAAAGATATACCCACCGGTAACATCGTCGCCAGTGTTTTCTGTAGAGTCCAATTTTGCAATGTCAACCCGACCATTGTCACGCTTAATTTTTTCGCCAAACATATAAATGCCCTGGTATACCCCATTTATAATAACCTCGCACAACTGGTAGCGCGAAGAGTAATGTCCCATGCCATGAAAAATGCGATAAGCAAGGGGGTTGCGCATGAATGATTTGTCGTTGTAATGCGAAATCAATACCCAGTCGCTCTCGGAGGGCCAGCCAAAAACGCTAACGTTAGAGTCGGCATCGAAAATATCCCGCGTTTCAATGGCATACGGCTTTTGAGGATAATTGGCCGATGATGCTCCACGAATTTCTACCCCCACCTTACCGTCGTACTCATTGGCAGGATCGGTGATATAATTGATCATGCCTACCCCATTGTAAATGATTTTCATGTTGCCATTTACCTTGGGCTCATCAGGAATGGTTTGACCATACGTATCTATAATAACAATGGGCAACTCAGAAGAATCGAGCGAAAAAGGATAAGGTGCACCCGGGCCAAAAGTAAGGCTCCAGCTGTTAAGCACACCCATGTCTTGTGCCCAGGTATCGTCTACTTGTAAGGTCCAAACACCATTGCCATTTTGCCCGTTGTTCACCTCACCAATGTTTTCCATGGGTTTATACGTTCCAGTAAATGGAGCGCTGCCGCTGCCAATAGAAGTAGTGGCCGATTGATTTAAACAAGTACCCGTAAAGTTATCGCCACCACCACCTACACGCGATAACAAGTTAATGGTAGTACCATCGGGAGAAACAAGTGAAATTTCCAGGTCCGCATCATAGGTATGGGTAATGTCGATGCATACCTCAACCAAACCATGGGCACTGTCGATAGAAGTGGGCGTTAAGCCACTAACAGTTTGCGTAAAACTATTGGGAGAATTGTCGATAATAGTGCCTCCCGTACTGTTGTATGTTTGTGCACCACTTTGAACTGCCAGCAGCAAGGCAATAACAACAAAAATATTTCTCATGCCTGGTTAGATTGGAGGCCTTAAAGTACATATTTATAAGGGAAACACAGAAAGGCAGGATACAAAAAAACCACCGCTCCAGATTGTATTCATTGGAACGGTGGTTGAAAACAGGAATAATTTCTTTTATTTTTTGACTACAATTCGAGTGGCAAATGTGCCATCTTCTTTGGTGAGTTTTATCACGTAGTTGCCAGCAGCAGTACCCGATAGGTTGAGGGCAATGTTGTGATTGCCTGCACTCATATCGCCCGAAGCAATGGGTTGTGCCACTTTGCCATCCATCGAATAAAGGTCGATGTTAACATGCCCGGCCTCTTTGAGGGTAAATGCCATTTGTGCTTGCCCCAGGGTAGGGTTGGGATAAATGTTATCGATGGTAATACCACCATTCAATGGCGTGTATTCTGCAACACCGGTAACACAAGTGTTGGTTTTGGCAATGTAGATAACCGGAGCACCAGTTCTACCGTCCGACCAAATCGAGTAAGTAATGCATCCGTGCTTTACACTGGCGTTGTAATCGCCATAAAAATCGTTGGTGTTTACCGCCCCAAAGTTGGTTTGGCCACCTGAAATCAGTGCAGGAGTACCAAGGGTAGCCCCTCCATCCGCCGACTCTACTACATAGTAATCGGTCATGGTGGTATTCTTATCCACCGCATACCACGAAATAGATACACCGCCAGAATCAGCGGCAAGGTTGGGCATCAAATGATAAAAGTTGCTGCCCACAGTAAGTACTCCATATTCAACAGGACTCGACCAGCTAAGGCCACCATCGTTCGAATAGGCATAAAAGCCTCGTACATCGCTATTGGCCATGTCGGTCCAGGCAATGTAAACGTTATCGCCATCTACTGCCAAGCTGGTGGCACTATTATCCCTTCCATGTACAATATGATTGGGCGAGTTGGGAAGGGTAGTAGTGGCTGGGCCAATTACTGTAGGTGTTGCAAAAGTAGCTGCACCATCGGTAGAGCGAGTGTATACCACATCACCAGCACCTGAACCTCCGTCAAATTTCATACAAGCTAAATGTACTACACCATTGTGATCCACCTTAATGTTTCCAAATTGAGTGCTTTCGTTGCCAGTAACGCCTACCGCCAAAGTGGGCGTTAAGCTAAACCCTGTGGCTCCTGCAGCCTTGGTAAGTACCACTTCTCCGGCAGCGCCAAGGTTGCCACCAAAGTAAACCGAACTCATGTACAGGTTGCCATCATTTGCACCTCCCGAATTGTCAACGTCCATCCACTGACGGTCGAGCATGTCTGCCGAAAATAAGTTGCCATCGTAAATCACATGATCGCTTTGTTGTGCCGGAATAGTAAAGTTGATACCTCCATCCGATGAGTAAGCATAAAACATGCCTGCGCTAAAGCTAAAGCCATGCAGGTAAATCCATGTCATGTGTAATGTGCCATCTTCGTCAAAGGCAAATACAGGATCACCACCACCCAACATCGCTTCACCAGGAAACTGGTTGTCTAATTCGGTGATAGGGCTAAATGAACTTTGTGTCCAGGTGTTGCCGGCATCAAATGAATAATACACTGGGTATTCGCCAGAAGCACCTGATTCCATATACGTTGCCGCCAAATGATTAGGATTGGCCGGGTTAATGGCAATGTACGGTTCAGCACCACCAGCAATGGTGGTTTCGCTACGACCATTCGAAGTGCCTCGAAGTGTTGAAAGCCGGTCTTTCATTTGTTGCAAAACCGATGCTTCAAGCGTGGCATTGTTCGCCTCTTGTGCGTGCTTCATGTCCAAAATCAGTTCCCTTAACTCCGGATCACGTACCTTTTCTTCCAGGTACTCTTCTAAAAATGCGTCGTTGTTTGATGTTTGTGCAGTAGTGTGTGTAGAGAGACAAAGCAGCAAGCTGCCTAGCATAAATAAATGTCTCATAATTAGCTGTTTTTTGGATTAAACTTCGCTAAAGGTAACGATAAATTTGTTAGGCGTGCATAAAATTATTGAAAGAAATAACCTTCAAATTATGGAATAAAAAGAGGGTCAAGGGCATGCGTAAAATTAGCAGCGATTGTTAAGAAATTAACACGATTGTGCTAAAACGTTAAAAAAAACGCAAATTTTCATAAATAAATAGCCCCTCATTATCTTCGAAATCGAATTAGGGAAATTTGCGAAACCAGATTTAAAAGTCCTGCAAAACTTTTAAAACACCTCCTAAAGGAATCTTTCTTGATTGAACCTGCAATAGGTTAGCTTTTGTATGTAATATACTCAAGCGCATTTATGTTTGTTTAGCTGCTTAACCATGGATGCTGTAAGTTGTACTTTAAGTGCGGTATATACTGCTATATACTCCGATCTTCGTTCGAAGAATCGCAGGTATTTACATTCCTCTCAACTTCCTGGAAACAAAAACGATAGAATGTTATTCTATCGAAGCAGCCTTTTAAAAAACGGTCGTCTTTATAATGAATCTTTGCTACTAAACATCCACGTATGAAAACACTTTTACTCGCCATACTGCTATTGGCAGTAACCGCTACTACTACACATGCCCAAAAGAATGACGAATGGAGAACGGTGAAAGAAGAAAATGGCATTGTTGTAAAATTCAAATACACCGATTGTGACCCCGAAGCTGGCTTCGATCAGGAATCAGTATTATTACAGGTCACCAATACCACAAATGACGTACTTACCGTAGACTGGGATTTGCAGTTGTGGTACAATGGTGTTTGTAAAACCTGCGAAGACCCGTATGGAGAATACGTGCGTACCATTGAAATAGGAGCCGGAGCTGTGATGGAAGGAACCTGTTCCATTAGAGGTGACTACCGGTTCAATATCTTCTCAAAGTTTACCGATCCCAACTTCAAAGGCAAAAATCCGGACGAGCTAACCAGGTTCGAATTGGCCAATTTTAAGGTCACCAAATTTCAACACTAAGCTACTAACCATTTGTTACTTACCTCTCTTGTTATGAAACCACCCAAAAACGTTTTAGCTGCTCTGCAAAAAGTGGTGTTTGCAGGCATTCTTCTGTTGGGGCTCCTCTTATCTCATACTGCTTCGTCTATGGCAGGTGGCGGTGGAGGCTGCTCCGATTGTGCCAATGCCACCAGCATTGCTACACTCCCTTTTACGGCAAGTTCAACCACCTGTGGCGCTTGTAACGACTTTTCCTCCGCCGATGCTTGCGGAAGTAGTTACATGAATGGGGAAGATTTTGTATATACCTACACCCCTGGGGCCAACGAATCTGTCGACATTGTTCTTACAGGTACTGACACCTGGACAGGTGTTTTCCTATTAGATGGATGCCCAACCGCTGGGGGCACCAACTGTGTGGCGCAAAACACCAACTCAGCAGGTAATCCGTCAATTACAGGTGTTAACTTAACAGCAGGAACCACCTATTATATAGTAATATCCACCTGGCCGCTGCCCGATTGTACACCTTTTACCATCGACATGCAAACTGCAGCACCGTGCTCCGATTGTAATAACCCCACCGTAATTGGGGGCATACCGTTTACCGACGTCAGTACCACTTGTGGCGCTTGTGATAACTTTTCTTCTGCCGATGCTTGTGGTAATATCTATATGGATGGAGATGATTATGTGTATGCTTATACCCCTTCCGCAAGTGAAACGGTAGACATTGCCCTCTCCGGAACGGGAACTTATACAGGGCTGTTTGTATTGGATGGGTGTCCTTCCAGTGTAGGGACCAACTGTCTGGTATCGAGTACCAGCACGGTAGGAAACCCGGTAGCAAATGGAGTGAGTTTATTGGCGGGTAACACCTATTACATAGTCGTTTCAACCTGGCCCAGCCCACAGTGTACGAATTTCCAAATCGACATTACTGCGGGCATTCCTGTGGTGTGTTCCGATTGTAACAACCCTACGCCAATTGCAGGGCTTCCATTTACCATGAGTACCACCACGTGTGGCGCTTGCGATAACTACTCATCGCTCGATGCTTGTGGAAGCAGTTATATGAATGGCGACGATTATGTATTTACCTACACACCAGGGCAAAACGAAAGCATTGATCTTACCTTAAGTGGAACCCTTACCTGGACCGGGGTCTTTGTGTTGGATGCTTGCCCGAGTACTCCGGGTGCTAACTGCGTAGGGCAAAACACCAATTCAGGAGGGAACCCAAGTGCAACAGGCATTCCGTTAAATGCAGGAACCACTTATTATATTGTTGTTTCAACCTTCCCCTCCCCGCAGTGTACCGATTTTAATATCGATATAGCAGTAGCGGGGACATGCTCCGATGGTATTCAAAACCAGGGAGAATGGGACGTAGACTGTGGAGGGCCTTGCCCTGCTTGTCCGGTAGTGCCCGATACATGTTCTATAACAGTAACACCAACCCCTCCTTCTCTTCCTTGTGGGGGTGGTACAGTAACCTTAGATGCAGATGCTACAGGCTCTTCTACCAGTGTGCAAGACAACGACTTTAATGGCGGTAATGCCGGTCCTGGATGGGTAGTGTCTCCTGCCGGTCAATTCGATAACCCTTGTAGCGTTGGCGATGGTACGCCACACATGTGGATGGGAAGTACTACGGCTGCACCAAGAGAATTGGAAACAGCACCACTGGACGTGTCTTGTGGTGGAACAATATGTTTTGACTTGCTCTTTGCTACCCAGGGTGGAGCAGCCCCTTGTGAGGGGCCTGACCTTGCCAATGAAGGAGTTTACCTCGAATGGTCGACCGATGGTGGTGCTACCTGGAACACCATCAATTACTTCGATCCCAATGGAGGGTACGACCCTAACCTTACACAATGGGGGGCTTATTGTTTCCCTATACCAGCAGCTGCGCAAACCACCAACACCGTATTCCACTGGTTCCAAAGTGGTAGTAGTGGTACCTGCTGCGACCACTGGGGAATTGATGATGTAGTCATTAACGCTGTAAACTGCGGAAACTACTACTACAACTGGGAGCACATTCCCGGATTTCCGGATAGTGATATTATCAACGAAAACATTACTACTACCACCACTTTTACAGTGTGGTACTCAAATGGAGTAGACGATTCTTGCTACGTAGACATTACCATTCCTGTGGCAAGCCTCGACCCACTTACTGCTTCCGGAACCAACCTCAATTGTTTCAATGGAGGAACCGGAAGTATTGTTACCGATCCGGCCAATGGCGGTACTGCTCCTTATACATACGATTTAACAGGGCCAGTAAACCAAAGCAACGGTACAGGAGCATTTAGTGGCCTACCTGCCGGAACTTATACTATAACAGCGACAGATGCGAATGGTTGTCAAAGTACAGTAGACGTAACCATTACCGAACCCCCACAATTAACAGTGAATGTAGTTGCTACTGACGAAACGTGTGATGGTGCTTGTGATGGAGGTGTGTCGGCAGGTGCTGCGGGCGGAGTTCCACCTTATACTTACAGTTGGAATGGTGGTTTAGGAGCAGGCTCCAATCACGGCAATGTATGTGATGGCAACTATATAGTAACGGTAACCGATGCCAATGGATGTACAGTTACTGCTAATGCTACTGTCGCCCCTGGATTACTTGTAGTAGCCAACTTCAACCCAATAGCAAACCAGTGTTATGCCAACGGAGCGAACAGTTTTAGCTTTACCGATAACTCTACGAATGCCACCAGCTGGAGCTGGAACTTTGGCGATGGTAACACTTCTACCAGCCAAAACCCCACCCACAGCTATGGTGCTGCGGGCACTTATACGGTAACGTTAACAGTTACCAATGGTCCATGTACAGACACCTACCAACAAAACGTTACTGTTTACCCCGACCCTACCGTAACAGCGAGCAGCACCAATGTGTTGTGTAATGGCGCTTGCGATGGCACCTTATCTGCAACAGGTGCAGGAGGATCCGGTGGATTCAGCTACACCTGGGATGGTGGTCCTGCCCCTGGCAATCAAAACCAAACGAACGTATGTCCTGGCACTTATACCGTTACGGTAAGTGATGTAAACAACTGCCAGGCCACAGATCAAACCACCATTACCGAACCCCCATTGCTAACCATCAGTGCCAATGCTACTGATGCGAGCTGTTTTGGGGTTTGCGATGGCAGTGTATCTTCTACTGCTTCTGGCGGCACCCCTCCATACAGCTATGCCTGGGATGGTGGTTTAGGAGCAGGACAAAACCAAACGAATGTATGTGCGGGCTCCTATACAGTAACGGTAACCGATGCGAACGGGTGTACTGCTACAGCAAATGCTACTGTAACCGAGCCCCCTGCCTTAACGGCCAGTGCCAGTGCTACCGATGCTACCTGTAATGGGGTATGCGATGGCACCTTAAGCTCTTCTGGTGCTGGTGGTACTACTCCTTACACCTACAGTTGGGATGGCGGTTTAGGCACAAGTCAAAACCCAACGAATGTATGTGCCGGTACCTATACGATTACCATTACCGATGCCAATGGCTGTACTGCTACCGCCAGTGCTACAGTAACGGAGCCCCCGTTATTAACGGTTAGTGCAACAGGCACCAACGCTACCTGTAATGGGGTATGCGATGGCAGCGTATCTTCGAATGCATCTGGCGGCACAGCTCCTTATACTTACAACTGGGACAATGGAGCTGGCAGCAATGCTACCGCGAACGGACTTTGTGCCAATACCTATACAGTAACTGTTACCGATGCCAATGGCTGTACTGCCACTGCCTCTTATACGGTTACCGAGCCGGCAGCGCTGACCGCCAATGCTGTAGGCACCAACGCATCCTGTAATGGGGTATGCGATGGTACAGCTACGGTTACTGCCAGCGGAGGCACCACCCCTTACACTTACCTGTGGGATGACCCTGGCTTCCAAACAACAGCAGGAGCTACCGGCCTTTGTGCAGGTACATGGACGGTTACCATTACCGATGCCAACGGATGTACTACTACGGCCAGCTATACGGTTACCGAACCAGCCCCAATGGTATTAACCATTACCTCTACCGATGCCAGCTGCGGGCTTCCCGATGGCCAGGCTTGTGTAGCAGTAACGGGCGGCACCTTTCCATACACCTACCTTTGGGATGATGGCAGTGCTCAAACCACAGCTTGTGCCAATGCTATTGGAGCAGGCGGCTATACCGTAACGGTAACCGATGCCAATGGCTGTGTTCAAACGGCTACAGCCACAATTAACGATGGTGGAGCACCAACAGCAACGATCACTGCCAGCACGAATGTATCGTGTAATGGCGGCAACAATGGTAGTGCTACAGTAACCGCTACCGGTGGTACTACCCCTTATACTTATGCCTGGTCTCCTTTTGGCGGCACTGCAGCTACGGCTAGCGGCCTTACTGCCGGCACCTACACGGTAACAGTCACCGATGCCGGGGGCTGTATTGCTACAGCCAGTGTCACCATCACTGAGCCTCCCTTGTTAACCGGCTCAGTCACCTCTACTACCGACCCACTTTGTGCGGGAGTATGCGATGGTACAGCAGGCGTTACCGTAACCGGTGGAGTTACTCCTTATACTTATGCCTGGGCCAGTGGTGGCACTACTGCCAATGAAACAGGCCTTTGTGCTGGCAACACCAATGTTACCATTACTGATGCCAACGGTTGTGCCATCTTACTGACGGCCACCCTTGTAGATCCGCCGGTTTTAACGGCCAATGTTACAGGCGTTGATGCTTTGTGTAATGGGGTATGCGATGGTTCAGCCAACTTAACGGTAACCGGAGGCACTACTCCTTACAGCTATGCGTGGGACAATGCTTCCACTTCAGAAGACTTATCAGGCCTTTGTGCCGGAACCTATAATGTTACTGTCACCGATGCGAACGGATGTACAGCCACTGCGAGTGTAACCATTAACGAGCCCGCAGCCCTTGTACTTACCCCATCGGGTAGCGATGCCACTTGTGGCCAGGCCAACGGCCAGGCTTGTGTAGCGGTAACAGGCGGAACGACCCCTTACACTTACTTGTGGGATGATGGCGGTGCTCAAACCACTGCCTGTGCCGACAACGTAGCGGCCGGGGTATACAATGTAACAGTTACCGATGCCAACGGATGTGTGGCCACAGCCAGCTTTACGGTGAACAACCAGGCAGGCGGTACAGCTACTGCAGCGGTAGACAACAATGCTTCTTGTGCGGGGGTTTGCGACGGGCAGGCTACCGTTACAATGACTGGTGGTACATCACCCTTCACTTACTTGTGGAGCACTGGTGGCACAGGAGCCACTGAAACCGGCCTTTGCGCGGGCACTCATACAGTAGATGTTACCGATGCCAACGGATGTGTGGCCTCTGCTACGGTAACCATCACCGAACCTACCACTGTTACTGCCAGTGTTGCAGGCACTGATGTTAGCTGTAACGGGGTATGTGATGGCAGCGCTGATGTTACAGTAAATGGCGGTACTACCCCTTACACCTTTGCCTGGGATCACGGTCCTACGGCTGAAGACCTAACAGGAGTATTGTGTGCTGGTAACTATGGAGTTACCATTACCGATGCCAATGGATGTAGCGTTTACCAAACAGTGACCATTACCGAACCTCCATTACTCAATGCCGGGTTAACCAGCTTTAACAACCCCACTTGTGCAGGCATCTGCGATGGCGATGCTACCATTGGAGCGGTAGGAGGAGTTCCCCCTTATACTTACCTGTGGAGCACCGGTGGAACGGGTGTTACTGAAACGGGCATCTGCGATGGTGCACATACTGTAACAGTAACCGATGCCAACGGTTGCCAGGTAGTTACCAACCTTGTATTAACAGAACCACCAGCACTGGTACTGACCACCTCTGGTACTGATGCCAACTGTGGCCAGGCCGACGGACAGGTTTGTGTAGCAGTAAGTGGTGGTACTACCCCTTATACTTACCTGTGGGATGATGGCAGTGCTCAAACCACTGCTTGTGCCAACAGTGTTACAGCCGGTTCCTACACCGTAACGGTGACCGATGCCAATGGATGTATTGAAACTGCTACCATCACCATCAACGACTTAGGAGGAGGCACTGCTACAGCAGCAGTAGACAACAACGCCAGTTGTAATGGAGTATGCGATGGGCAGGCTACTGTAACGATGACCGGTGGCACTACTCCTTACACTTACTTGTGGAGCAGCGGTGGCACAGGAGCTACTGAAACCGGCCTTTGTGCTGGCACCTACACGGTAGATGTTACCGATGCCAATGGATGTGTGGCCTCTACGAGTGTTACCATCACCGAGCCAGCAGTACTTACAGCCAGTACTACGGGCAATGATGTAAGTTGCAACGGGGTATGCGATGGCGATGCTACTGTAACGGCCGGTGGAGGCACTACTCCTTACACCTATGCATGGAGCAGTGGCGGAACAGCAATCAATGAAACCGGTCTTTGTGCCGGCACCTATACCGTAACAGTCACCGATGCCAACGGATGTGTGGCCACGGCTAATGTTACCATTTCAGAACCTACGGCAGTAACCTTAACCACCAGTTTTGTGGATGCCAACTGTGGGCAGTCAGACGGCCAGGCCTGTGTTACTGCTTCGGGTGGTGTAAGCCCTTACACCTACCTGTGGGATGATGGCAATGCCCAAACCACGGTATGTGCCAACAACGTTCCTGCCGGATCGTACACGGTAACAGTAACCGATGCTACTGGTTGTACTGCTACTGCTACGGTAGCGGTAGGCGACCAGGCGGGACCTGCCTTAACCATTGTCAACCAAACCGATGCTTTGTGTAATGGCGCATGCGATGGCACAGCCCAGGTGAGTGCTACCGGTGGAACAACCCCTTACACTTACTCGTGGAGCAGTGGTGGTACTACCGACACGGAAACCAGCCTTTGTGCGGGTACCTACACGGTAAACATTACCGATGCCAACGGATGTACCGATAATATTGTAGTAACCATTAATGAGCCTACCCCAGTGGTGGCCACCATTACCGGTAGTGTTGATGTAACAGGCAATGGCCTTTGCGATGGATCGGCTACGGTAGCTGGTTCGGGCGGTACTTCGCCTTACACCTACCAGTGGGATGCCAATGCAGCCAACCAAACTACAGCCACAGCCACCGGCCTTTGTGCAGGCACTTACTGCGTAGATGTGATTGATGCCAACGGTTGTGTGGCCAATGTATGTGTTACCATCTTAGAGCCCAATGCCATTATTCCTGTATTATCGGGAACTGATGCTACTTGTTTTGGGGTATGTGATGGAACGGCCAGTGTACTGGTAAGTGGTGGTGTAAGCCCTTACACTTACCTGTGGAGCGATGGTCAAACAACAACAACTGCTACCGGCCTTTGTGCGGGCAGCTACACAGTAGATGTTACCGATGCCAATGGCATTACAGTAACCAGCAGTGCTTATGTAGTGAACGAGCCACCATTATTGACGGCCACCACCAGTGTAGTATCCAACTACAACGGACAGGATGTGAGCTGCTTTGGTGTGTGCGATGGCAGTGCTGATGTTACTGCGGCAGGAGGCACTTCTCCTTATACTTATGAATGGTTCCAGGCAGGAAACAGCCTTGGGCAGTTCACCCAGATAGCGACCAACCTTTGTGCAGGCACTTACGATGTAGAAGTGACCGATGCCAATGGATGTCAAACCACTGTAAGTGTTACCTTAACAGAACCGGCACCGCTGGTGAACGCGGTAACGGTAACCGATGCTTCGTGCTTTGGGGTGTGTGATGGTAGTGTTACCTCCAGTGTTACTGGTGGCACTACCCCTTATACTTACCAGTGGGATGATCCCGGCTTAAGCACTACCCCAGGCATTACAGGGCAATGTGCGGGCACCTACACGGTAGTAGTAACCGATGCCAACGGGTGTTCGGTAACACAAACAGCCACCATTAACGAACCCAGCCAGTTGGTATTGACCACCTCTTCGAACGGGTCGAACTGTGGACAGGCCGATGGTGATGCTACGGTAACGGTAGTAAGTGGAGACCCTCCTTATACCTACCAGTGGGATGCTAATGCAGCCAACCAAACCACCGCAACAGCTACCACCCTTGGAGCAGGTTGTTACGATGTAACGGTTACTGATGGCAATGGATGTTCTCAAACGGTGAATGTATGTGTAATTGACCTTGGTGCACCAACGGTAAGCATCTTAACACAAACCGATGCCACTTGTTTTGGCAGCTGTGATGGCTTTGCACAAATACAGGTAACCGGTGGAACATCACCATACAACTACACCTGGTACGATGATCAAAACAACCCTATTGGACAAACCACTGCCAGTGCCTTTAACTTATGCGCAGGCACCTATACTGGTGAGATGATTGATGCCAATGGTTGCCAGGCAACAGTAAGTGTGACCATTGGTGAGCCTACCCAGTTGAATGCTGCCATCACTACTTTTACCGATGTAACCTGTTTTGGTGATTGCGATGGACAGGCAACAGTAGTTGCTTCGGGAGGAACCACTCCATACACTTACTTGTGGAGCGACCCTGCCACCCAGTCAACACCAACAGCAACAGGCCTTTGCCCGGGCACTTACAGTGTGATTGTTACCGATGGCAATGGATGTGATACTACTTTACAGGTCACCATTGGTGAGCCTGCTCAAATTACCTTAACCACATCAACCATAGATGCTTTCTGTAATACAGGATCGGGAAGTGCTACGGTGAACATCACCAATGGGGTGTCGCCATTTACCTACCTGTGGACACCGGGCAACCAGTCGTCGCAAACGGCCATTGGATTGACCCCGGGAACATATGATATTTTGGTTACTGATATGAATGGATGTACTGCTACTGCACAAGCGGTGGTGGGCAATATCCCTGAAGGGGTGGCCACTATTTCAGGAACTACCGATGTGAGCTGTAATGGCTTGTGTGATGGTACCATGACTGTTTCGATGAGCGGCACAGGAACACCTCCTTATGCCTACCAGTGGTATACTGCGGGCAATGTGCCGGTAGCTACCGATAGCATTACAGGAACCAACCTGTGTGCTGGAGACTACTACGTGGTAGTAACCGATGCTAACGGGTGCCAGTCTACTTCAAATACGGCCACCATCAACGAACCACCAGCACTGGCCATTACTACTACAGTATTGGATGTGAATTGCGAAGGCAACTGTAATGGCTCTGCAACAGCATTGCCCACCGGAGGCACTTCGCCCTTTACTTACCAGTGGGACGATGGATTGAACCAAATCACTCCTACAGCCATCAACCTGTGTGCGGGCACCTACAATGTAGTAGTGACCGATGCCAACGGTTGTATCATCAATGGCCAGGCCATTGTTGGGGAACCACCACTACTGGTACTGGATTCTACAGTGGTTAATGCCAACTGTGGATTAAGCGACGGACAGGCATGTGTGATTGCATCAGGAGGTACTGCACCTTATACTTATGCATGGCCTGGTGGTCAAACCAACTCTTGTGAAGTAGGGTTGCCAGCAGGAACATACTGTGTAACAGTAACCGATGCCAATTCTTGTAGCGAAATAATCTGTATTGAGATTGGCGACAACAGTGGTCCTACAGCAGCCATTGTAGGATCAGTAGATGTGAGCTGTAACGGTGGAAACGATGGTTCAGCAACTGTAGACATGATTGGTGGAAACGGTTGGTTTACCGTACAATGGGATGCCAATACAGGCAACCAAACCACTCCTACAGCTGTGAACCTGGCAGCAGGAGTATACTCGGTGAACATCCAGGATTCTATTGGATGTACCGCTTCGGCTTCGGTAACCATCAACGAGCCTACACCAATTACATTCATCCCCAACTGGGTAGACCCTACTTGTTTTGGATACTGTGATGGGGTGGCATGGATTGCTGCTGTGGGAGGAACACCTCCTTATAGCTACGACTGGAGAGATGACCTGAACAACCCGTTGAACATTAACAACGATACGGTTAGCAACCTGTGTGCAGGAGATTATACCCTGATCTTAACAGATGCCAATGGATGTACTGAAATCATTAACTATACCTTAACAGACCCGGCACAAGTAACCGGTGCCATTTTAATGGTAGAAGATGTGAGTTGCTTTGGGATGTGTGATGGAAGGATTGATGTAGAAGGGACAGTTGGCATTGCTCCCTTTACTTACCAATGGGATGCGAATGCGGGCAACCAAACTACGGCCCTGGCCACTGGCTTGTGCCCCGGCACCTACTCTTGCACCATTACCGATGCCAATGGATGTTTCACCACGGTAACAGCTACCGTAGGAGAGCCACCATTGTTAACAGCAGCCATCAACACTTTTGGACATGTAAGTTGTAATGGTGCTTGCGATGGTTTTGCCCAGGTAGATGTGGCTGGCGGAACACCTCCATATTTATACAACTGGACCGGTGGTGGCATCAGCCAGGTATACTCTAACCTGTGTGCCGGCATTTACGATGTTACCGTAACCGATGCCAATGGATGTACTGCCACAGCACAGGTCACCATCACTGAGCCTACAGCACTGTCGGTAATTACCAACACCACCGATGTAGATTGCTACCAGGCTTGTAATGGGGAGGCTTCGGCCATCGTATCAGGAGGTACTCCTCCTTACAGCTACCTGTGGGATGCTCCCGGGTTCCCTACCACTCCTACGATCGATAACCTGTGTGCAGGAACCTACAATGTAACCATTACCGACCTGAACGGTTGTATCATCACCGCTTCGGTCACCATTACAGAACCTACATTGTTGGATGTTAATATCAGTGTGACCGATGCCAACTGTGGACAGGACAATGGAGAGATTTGTGTAACAGCAGTAGGAGGCAACGCGCCATACACCTACCAGTGGAACGATCCTAACACACAAACATCATCGTGTGCCGACTCGTTGTTCTCTGGATGTTACACCATCACCCTAACCGATGCCAACGGATGTACCCTGGATAGTTTGATTTGTATCAACGACATCTTAGGGCCATCCATCACCTTAAACAGTGTAACCGATGTAAGCTGTGCAGGAGCATCAGATGGTGGTTTAGACTTTAACATTACAGGGGGCACCCTGCCTTATCAAAGCATCACATGGCAAATCAATGGTACACCAATCCCCGGGTTGGATGGACTTACAACAGGTACTAACCTGGCCGGTGGATGCTACACCATCACCGTGGTAGATGATGCAGGATGTACCTTCTCATTAACAGAATGCATCAACGAGCCACAAGGGCTGGCCTCGGCCATCACCGCATCTACCGATGCCAGCTGCTTCTTAGCAAGCGATGGTACTGCTACTGCAGCAGCAAACGGTGGAACAATGCCATACACCTACCAGTGGAATGGTGGTAACAACCCCAACGATTCTGCCAACACAGGATTGAGTGCAGGCACCTACACGGTTACAGTAACCGATGCCAACGGGTGTACCTCTACCTCGAATGTTACCATTGATGAACCTGCATTGCTGGTGATCACCATCGACACAGTAATTGATGTGAGTTGCTTTGGTGGGGCCGATGGAATAATTGATGTGAATGTTACTGGTGGAACACCACCATACCTGTATACCTGGACTCCTAACGTGGGCAACGGGCCTACAGTAACCAACTTGAGTGCTGGATCATACATCGTGGATGTAACAGACGCCCATGGATGTACTGCTACACTGACCATCACCGTCAATGAGCCGCCTCTGTTGACCCTGTCGGGAACATCTGTGAACTCTACCTGTACACAGTGTAACGGTACCGCTACGGTGAACCCTGCTGGAGGTACTGCTCCATACACTTACCTATGGGGAGATGGACAAACCACCCAAACAGCTACAGGACTTTGTTTGGGCACACATACCGTTACTGTTACCGATAACAATGGTTGTACTGAAGTGATCACCATCGATGTGTTTGACACTCCGGGAGCGGTCATCGACAGCATCACCTTTATTGCTCCTGCTTGCTTTGGTACACAAACAGGAAGTGCTACTGTATTCCACTCCGGAGGAACTGCACCATACACCTACCAGTGGGATGCCAATGCCAACAACCAGGTAGCCCAAACGGCAGTGGCACTGGGAGCAGGAACCTATTGTGTAACAGTAACAGATGCCAACGGATGTACAGTATCACAATGTGTAAATGTGACAGAACCGAACCAGTTGGTTCCTGTACCCGATTTGGACCGCACCATTTGTTATGGAGACTCTACCCAAATATGGGGCAACGCACAAGGAGGTACTCCTCCATACACCATCAACTGGACAGGTGGTGGTTTTGTAGGCGCAGGACCACATACGGTCAATCCTACAGTAACCACCGATTACTGCTTTACAGTAACAGATGCCAATGGATGTATATCAGCTCAAGGGTGTGTCACCATTTCGGTAACACCAGCATTGAGCCTGGACCTTACTCCTGACTTGAGCATTTGTGATGGTGAATCAACCACGCTAACAGCCAATGCTTCCGGTGGAAATGGAGACCCTTATAACTTCGAGTGGCATGAAGGGGCAATCAATGGAAACCTGGTGGCAGCAAACACCGTGGGAAGTACTTCGTCTATTACAGTAAGCCCAAATACCACTACCTGGTACTATGTCATCCTTGATGATGGTTGTACCATACCGGTGGTAGACTCGGTGGAAGTAACAGTAAACCCATTGCCAATAGGATTTGTAAACATCATCGATCCGAATGGATGTGCACCATTTACAGCACAGTTCAGCTCAAACACCGACATTGGGGTAACCTACGATTGGGACTTCGATTGTGATGGAGTGATTGACTATAGTGGTACCGATGATGCTCCTTCGTGGGTGTACAACAACCCGGGAGTATACGATGTGTGTGTAACCATCACCTCGGCAGATGGCTGTTCGATTACTGTAACCGAAGCAGCATTTGTAGAAGTATACTCTGTTCCGGTGGCTGACTTTACTTTTGATCCTCCAACAACAACCATCTTAAACCCGGTGATTACATTCACCGATCAAAGTGTGGGGGCTGACACCTATCACTGGGACTTTGGCGATGGAAACACACTAACAGGACAGGCAGGAGCAATTCCTGATTCTGCTTCCAATGGAGGACTCACCACAGGATGGTATGAGAACCCATCGCATACGTATGCCGATAGTGGCGTCTATGTGGTGACATTAACCATCACCAACCAGTGGGGATGCTCGGATCAAATTACCTATGTGGTAACCATCGAAGGTGACTATGCCATTTATGTGCCGAACGCATTTACACCAGATGGAGATGGCATCAACGACTTCTTCTATGCACAAGGAGTAGGAATAGACCCTGAAAACTTCACCATGTACATCTTCGATCGATGGGGTGAACTCATCTTTGAGGCTCATTCGCCAAACAAACCGTGGGACGGTACCTATAAAGGATTCCCGGTGGAAGTTGAAGTGTACGTTTGGAAAATCGTTACTATGGACCACAGAAAACAACAACGCGAATATGTGGGCCATGTTACGGTAGTCAGGTAAGAAAACCACACGACCAAAATAAAAGAAACACCGGGGAATATCTCCGGTGTTTTTTATAGGAGGTAAAACAGGAATGCAATAAAAGCAATGGAAGGAACACCTTTTACACAAGGTGATTTTTTAAAGTTGCCTTGAATTTCCGTAACTTTATAGTTTAAAACCCGTTAATTGCTTTTACAACGTAAGAACAGACATATTTTGAGATTTAGGGAAAAAGGGTGGTTATTCACTCTTCTTTTATTAGTAGCTACTTTTTCAACCATTGCCCAGCCTTCAAGCGATAATTGTTTGAATGCGCAAGCGCTGTGTCCAAACATTACATTTTCAAGCAGCAACATTGACGCTACTACTGAGGTTTGCGCTGGTTGTGCAGACGGGGCAACAGTTAATGGTGCTTTTTGCTTTGGCTATGACAATACGGTATGGTATTCATTTACCACAAACGCCAATGGCGGTAGTGCAGATGTGGTGATTACAAATATAAGTTGCCTTTCCGGAAGTGGTCAGGACAACACCTTGGAAGGGGTAATCATAGAAGCAGGAACACCTTGTGACGAATCTACTTATACAAGCGTATCTAACTGCGAAACAGGCCAGGCCTCAAATTTTACATTGAGCGCAGCAGCACTTGCTCCGAATACCACTTACTGGGTGCAAATAGATGGTGGTTTTGACGCTGGAAATTTCACCAGTGCGGCCGAGTGCGATTTTGATATTCAGGTAACGGGGCCAGCAGTAGAGTATGTGGTGGATGTAAATGTAACAGACCAAAGTTGTGGAACAGTGAATGGAGAAATAGAGGTGGTTGGCGTTTCCGGAGGAACCGGCCCGTATCAATACTCTATAGATGGAACTACCTACCAACAATTTAACATTTTTGGAGGGCTCGCAGCAGGTAACTATACCTTAACGATACAAGATGCGCAAGGATGTATTTATACAGTAACCCCGCAAATTGAAATTGAAATGACTGGTGGGCCTACGGTAACAGTGAATATTACTGATGTAACCGATTGCAATAATGGCAATGGAGAAGTGGATATTATAGCGGTAGGCGGAACTCCACCTTATACTTACACCTTTAATGGGAATGCTTCAGGTCCAAACATCACTAACCTCGATGGAGGAAACTATACAATAACTGTAGAAGATGCCAATGGATGCATTACCACGGTAGACAGCATTATTGTAAATGCTCCAGGGCTAACCAGTGCTTATTACATCATTGAACAACCTCCTTGCGGTGGCGGTGGAACAGGGTTCATTACGTTTCCTGTTGTAGGTAGTGGGAACCCTTATACCTTTACACTCACAGGCCCAATAGGTACAGTAACACAACCGGGAAACTTGTTTACAGGCCTTCCTGTTGGAACATACGATGTACTCATTACCGATGCAGTAGGGTGCACCTTTACCATCTCTAACATTATTTTAGAGGAAGCACCAGGAACATTGGTGCCAAGCGTTACAATAACTGCTTCCCCAAACCCTGCATGCCAGGGCGATGACGTTACTTTTACGGCAAGTGTTACCAATGGAGGCTCAAACCCGAATTTTGAGTGGTTTGTCAATGGTGCCTCGGTACAAAACAGTTCAAGTGATACCTATACAGGTACCATGAATGATGACGATGTAGTATACTGTTACATCACCTCCGACGACCCTTGTGCTGCCATCTTAAATGCAAATTCGAACTATATAGCCATTGTGGTGGATCAACCAGAATCTCCTACAGTAACAGTAACAGCTAGCGAAACGGATATTTGCCTTGGAGAGACCGTTATTTTTGTGGCCGATACACAAGGGTGTGCCAATGGTGGAACGTTAGAATGGTTTTTAAACGGTGTTTCTGGGGGAGGAAATGGCGACTCTTTGTCTACTGCAGCAATGACCAATGGTGATGAAATTGTGGCTACTTATACCTGTAACTCCGGGTGTGCCTCATCAGCAACGTCCAACCCAGCAACAGTAAATGTGACTGAGGTAACCGTAGATGCTGGGGCTGACGTGTCCATACTATTTGGAGAAAGCACCACCCTTACGGCGACAGGCTCTGGAGGAAGTGATTACATGTGGTCTCCAAGTACAGGATTGAACTCTACCACTACAGCAACCACCACAGCATCACCAGATAATACAACCACTTATGTGGTAACATTAACCAATGGCGATTGCATTGCCATGGATGAAGTAACAGTAGTAGTTTCTCAACCAATACTTCCGCCAAACACCTTTACACCAAACGGTGATGGAGCCAATGATACATGGTTCATTATTGGTATTGAAGATTACCCCGATAGTAGGGTGAGGATATTTAATCGGTGGGGGCAACGTGTATTTAACTCGATTGGGTATGGTGGCGAAGGGAATGTTTTTGATGGGACCGTTAATGGAACGCCATTACCTGTAGCGACCTACTATTACACCATTAGTTTAGATGGTTCAGATAAAAAGGAAACCATGTTTACGGGCTCAGTAACAATTGTTAGATAAGGAAGGTGAAAGCAATTCGAATACTCATATTAGGTGTGTGCATTGCTTTGGGCGTGGATGTGTTGGCTCAGCAAACACCTCAATATACGCAATATGTGCTGAATAACTTTGTAGTCAACCCTGGAGTGGCTGGCACCAAAGAGTGTATAGACATGCGTATAGGGTACCGTACACAATGGGTGGGTTTTGATGCTGCACCAAAAACGGCATTTGCCAGTGTGCATACCAAGTTGCCTAATAAGGCCAGGCATTTAAAGAATTTTCATGCCATTGGAGCAAAAGTAGAAAGCGACGATACCGGCCCGTCGAGTAGAACCATCGTTAACCTGGCGTATGCCTATCACTTGCCACTTACGGCTAAAGTAAAAATGGGTGCCGGGATATTTGCTGGATTTCAACAATACCGTTTTGATGCTTCAAAAGTTACGTTAATCAACTATAATGACCCAGCCATTACAGGATCTAATTCGGTGCTAGTTGTTCCCGACATTACGCCCGGAGTATGGTTGTATTCAGAAAACTACTATGCTGGGTTATCCATTCGACAAATTGTAGGCAATAAGATATCAGACATTGGCCCTGAGAGTAAACTAACAAGGCATTATGTAGCTACTGCAGGAAAGAAGTTTTCTAGTAAATCAGGATCGGGGATATCTTACATCCCCTCTGCATTGGTTAAGTTTTCTCCCATTGCTCCTCCAGCGATAGACGTAACGTTGATGATGGACGTTAAAAACAAATTTGCAGTAGGTGCCGCCTATAGAAATGTAGACGCCATTGCTGGATTGTTTAGAGTGCGGTTTCTGGGCTACTTTTCCCTGGGCTACTCATTCGATTTTACCACTTCTCAATTAAGAGCTTCTAGCTCCAATACCCATGAAATAATTTTGGGCATATCAGGTTGTTCAAGGGGTTCTGGTAGCATTGGAGATACTTGTCCTGCCTATTATTAGATGATTTTACCATTGCAGTTGTTCATTGCACGATGTGAGTAACTTTTTTTTAATACCAAAAATCGTTGGTGTTAGACTGTTATTATTGTGTTGAAAAGCCTTATTTGTAGGTAAAAACAAAGGGTTAATCGAAAATATTTTCGATGATGTGGAAGGCGATATTAAAAAATGTAATTTGTAGATGCATGCAACCAATTGGAGTGTTTGAACGTCTTTGTTATACCATCACTAGTGAACGTTAACTCCAAATTGTTCCAAAAAAGGCCATTCTCTAGTGTAAAATCGTAACTTATAACGAAAAGAATCGTAACAATGTTGAAGGAATTACTAAAACTATTTGCGTTGAAAAGATATATGCTCCGAACAGCATTCGTTTTAGCTGCTGTTTTTCTCTCTAATTGTATAATTGCAAATGAATTTTATTGGGTTGGCAATAGTGGAAGTTGGAATGACCCTGCCCATTGGGCCTCTTCTTCAGGTGGAGCCGGTGGTATAGGGGTTCCCGGGTCGAACGATAATGTTTACTTCGACCAAAATTCGTGCAATTCCAATAACATCGAAATTCATATCGATGGGCAAGCCTCCTGCAAAAGCCTAATTGCTTCTACTACACAGCACATTGCACTCGAAGGAGATGCGGCAGTGCTACAGGTGCATGGAGCATTAACACTTTCGGAAGCATTTATACTACAAGTAGAAAGTGTGCACCTGAATTCCTCAAAAGATGGCAATGTAATTCAGCCAAACAACGCATTTATTTGGAGCAATTTAATTTTTGAAGGCAATGGAAGCTGGGAACTTCAAGGTACTCTTCGTATGGGATCTACCAGCGATATTGTACTCGCTAAAGGAGAATTACAAACGAATGGCCACCTCATCAGTTGTGGCGAATTTATAGGTTCTGGAACTCAAAAAAGGAAACTCAACCTTGGAAGTTCGTTAATATTGGTGAACGAAGGATGGAACTTTGAACAATCACACCGATTAATTTTTGAAGCCGGAAGTTCAGAAGTAGTGATCTCCCCATTTGTGGAAGATCAGAAAATTAAAGGAGGCAATTTGGCTTACAATGGTTTCCTCAAGAGCCAGCGCGATAACAATTGCCCTCCATTGGTGACCACCACCACTGCTACTGATGTGGATTGCTTTGGTGCAGGAAATGGAACAGGAACAGTTACGGTAACCGGTGGAACACCTGGTTGTATGACTTATCAATGGAACGATCCGTTGAATCAAACCACACAAACAGCCGTAAGCCTTCCAGCAGGAACCTGGAATGTATTGGTAACAGATACCTGCACCGGTGATTTTTGTTTCGACTTTGTTCAAATTACAGAGCCCCCAGAATTAGAATTTATTTCTATCAACATTACTATTCCCACATGTAACAACTCTTGTGATGGTACAGGAGTAGCTGTAGTATTTGGAGGAACCCCCATTTTAACTTACGATTGGCAACCCAGTGGTGAAACCACTCAAACAGCTACTGCCCTTTGTGTAGGAACAAACACCATCACCGTGATTGACGGCAATGGTTGTCAAATCGACTCTACCTTCGACATTACTACACCACTTCCGGTAAGCCCCAATGTAACTACTGTTGATGTGCTGTGTTTTGGCGATTGTACTGGAGAAGCTACCGCTAACCCCACTGGTGGTAGCGGAATTTACGTGTCGTACCAATGGGATGACCCTGCCAATCAAACCACACAAACAGCTACAGGCTTATGCGCTGGAACCTATACCGTAGTGGTAACAGACGATTTGGGATGTACCGGCAATCAAACCATAACCATTACCGAACCAGCAGCACCCCTGGATGTGGTGTTGAATACGGTTGATGTAAGTTGTGGTGGGGTATGCGATGGTACTGCATCAACCACAGTATCGGGAGGAACAGCTCCGTATACTTATGATTGGCAACCCGGAGGGCAGGTAACACCTAACATTGGTAGCCTTTGTGCAGGCAATTACACCCTTACCGTCACTGATGCTAATGGCTGCGATACCGTCATCAATTTTGCCATCAACGAGCCACCCGTACTTACTGTATTGGCTTCAGGAACAGACATTACTTGTAACGGATTTTGCGATGGTACTGCTACTGCTAACCCAGCAGGAGGAACAGCTCCTTATACGTATTTATGGAGTCCTGGCGGGCAAACCACACAATCTATTACCAACTTATGCCCTGGCGATTACATTGTAACAGTAACTGATGCCAATAACTGTACGGCTGAAGATACCGTAACTATTATAGAACCACCGGTACTGATGTCGAACGCCAATGGAACCGACCCGAGTTGTAATGGATTTTGTGATGGTTCGGTGACAGCTAACCCTACAGGAGGTACTACACCTTATACCTACTCATGGAGTCCTGGCGGGCAAACCACACAATCGGTATTCAGTTTATGTGCAGGCAACTATACCGTAACGATTACCGATGCTAATGGATGTACAGTACAAGAAAGCATTACCCTAACAGACCCTCCTCCCTTTACCGCTACTGCTACTTCAACCGATATGAGCTGTAATGGCGTATGCGATGGAACAGCAACAGTAACACCGAATGGAGGAACAACGCCCTATACCTATTTGTGGGCACCGGGTGGAGAAACAACACAAAGCATTTCAAACTTATGTGCAGGTAACTATACTGTAACAGTAACTGATGCCAATGGATGTACGGCCGTTGAGAGCGTAACAGTAATTGAACCAGCACCAGTAGTCCCTAATGTAACTTCTACTAACATTGTTTGTAATGGCGATTGCGATGGTACAGCAACTGCCAATCCTACAGGTGGTAATCCACCCTATACTTATTCGTGGAATACTGTTCCTGTACAAACTACACAAACAGCTACAGGGTTATGTGTAGGCAACTATACCGTAACAGTAACTGATGCCAATGGATGTACAGGACAGGAAACAATTTCCATTACAGATCCGCCAGCATTGGTCATCAATGGAAGCTCTACTGATGCATCTTGCTTTGGCGTATGCGATGGTACTGCTTCAGTATCAGTGTCCGGAGGATTATCACCCTATACTTACCTGTGGAGTCCTGGTGGGGAAACAACCCCTACCATTACTAATCAATGTGCAGGAAGTTATGATGTAACCATAACCGATGCTGGAGGATGTGCGCAAACCATTACCATTGTTATCGATGAACCAGCTGAACTGTTGGCCAATGCAAATGGTGTTGATATCTCGTGTAATGGTGCCGGCTGTGATGGATCGGCAACAGCATTACCAACAGGGGGAACCGCACCTTATACCTACTTATGGATGCCTGGAGGATTTACCACACAAAGTATTTCTAACCTATGCGCAGGTAACTATACTGTAACAGTAACTGATGCCAATGGATGTACTTCAGTTGAACAGATTACCATCATTGAGCCTCCTGTTTTAACAGCCACTACTGCAGAAATTCAAGCCAGTTGTGGTACCGTTTGCGATGGTAGTGCTATAGTAAACCCAGCTGGAGGAACACCACCTTACACTTACTCATGGAATACTGTTCCACCTCAAACCACGCAAACAGCTACGGGTTTGTGTACTGGAACCTACGATGTAACAGTAACCGATTCTAGTGGTTGCTCTGTAACAGAGTCAGTAGTCATTACACCATTGATTACCATTAATATTTCAACCAATGTAATTACGATTAGCTGTAATGGGGTATGCGATGGTACTGCCACAGCTTCTGCATCTGGTGGTACTCCACCTTATTCGTATACATGGAACACAGTACCAGCGCAATTTGCACCAACCGCTACTGGTTTATGTCCAGGCACATATTCTGTAACGGTAACCGATGCCAATGGGTGTGCTCATACCGATTCGGTAACTATGCCTACTGCACCAACAGTATTAGTGCCTAATGCCACTGCCACTGATGTAACATGTTATGGCGACTGTGACGGTACTGCTACTTCCAACCCTACAGGAGGAACACCTCCATATACTTATCTATGGACACCAGGTGGTCAAACTACAGCATCAATTAATAACCTATGCCCTGGCACTTATACAGTGCAGGTTACCGATAGTAATGGCTGTGCTATTTCACAACCAATTACTGTTGTTGAACCCGATACCATTGAACTGAATGGAGTAGTAACAGGAATTGCATGTAATGGCAATTGTGATGGAAGTATTACTCTATCGCCAACAGGAGGTACTTCCCCTTATACATATTCATGGCTCCCTGGCGGAGAAACAACACCTTCTATTAGCAACCTCTGTGCGGGAACCTATACCGTAACATTAACCGATGCAAATGGTTGTACAGCTACAGAAGCATTTACAATTGCTGACCCAAGTCTTTTAACAGCCGCAGGGTCTGGTACTGATGTTTCATGTAATGGCGATTGCGACGGAACGGCAATGGTGACAGTTAATGGAGGTACTTCTCCTTATACCTATTTCTGGTCACCAGGTGGAGAAACAACGGCTTCGATCTCTAACCTGTGCCCAGGTACTTACGATGTATTAGTAACTGATGCCAATGGTTGTACTGCAAATGCTAGTGTGGTAGTTGCTGAGCCAGCTCCATTGTTTAGTAATGTAACCGGAACAGATATGAGCTGTAATGGTGTTTGTGATGGAACAGCCACAGCTGCTCCTTCAGGAGGAACGGGGCCTTACACGTATTTGTGGAGCCCTGGAGGACAAACAACAGCCTCCATTACCGGACTGTGTGCAGGCTCGTACTCGGTAGTAGTAACTGATGCGAATGGTTGCACAGTTAATGGATCATACACAGTAAACGAACCGATTTTACTTACAGCTAACGTTACTTTTACAGATGTGATATGTAATGGTGCCTGCGACGGCACTGGTACAGCAATTCCTACAGGAGGAACATCACCTTATACATACGATTGGCAACCCGGTGGACAAACTACGCAAACAGCTACTGGATTATGTCCGGGCAACTATACTGTTACTGTAACTGATGCCAATGGGTGCTTCTATCAGGAAACAATCACCATTACAGAGCCTCCTGCAATTGTACCCAATGAAGTGGTAACCAATGCCAACTGTGGCTTTTGTGATGGAGTAATTGCATTAGGTGTTACCGGTGGGTTGCCTCCATACAATTACTTATGGTCGCCAGGTGGAATGACTACTCCAACCGTTACCAGCCTATGTGCCGGAATATATACGGTAGACATTACCGATGCTAATGGTTGTGTTGAAACAGTAGTGATTCCAATAAGCAATACCGGTGGCCCTGTTGGAGAAACCATTACAACAACAGATGTTAGTTGTAATGGCGCTTGCGATGGCAGTGCCAACATTATTCCAATTGGAGGGACTCCCCCATATACTTACTTATGGGATGACCCCAATGCACAAACCACTCCTACTGCCACCGGCTTGTGTGCAGGAACATATAATGTAATTGTAACTGATGCTAATGGATGTATCAGAATAGCACAAGTCACAATCATAGAGCCACCGGTCATCTTAGCCAACTTAACTTTTACCGATGAAAGTTGTTTAGGTACCTGCGATGGTACCGCAAATGTTGCCCCTTCAGGAGGGACAGCACCATATACCTACTTATGGTCGAATGGAAGCACTTCTTCTTCTACATCCGGACTTTGTTCGGGTAACCATAGCGTTACCATCACCGATGCCAATGGGTGTACATTGGTAGAGCCAGTAGTCATTAGTAGCCCATTAATATTAACAGCAACTACCAGCACCACAGATGCAAGTTGTAATGGGGGGTGCGATGGTACAGCCACAGCAACACCAACAGGAGGCACTTCTCCTTTTACTTACTTATGGAGTGATGGACAGGTAACACAAACGGCAGTAGGCCTATGTGCAGGGTCGTATACAGTGGATGTAACCGATGCGAATGGTTGTGCGGTAACCGAGTCAGTTACCATTAACGAACCATCTGCCATTGTTGCCAACGAATCATCAACAAATGCTACTTGTGGTAATTGCGATGGTAGTGCCACGGTGGCTCCAACAGGCGGAAATGGCCCTTATACTTACCTATGGACACCTGGTGGGCAAACTACTCCTACAGCTATTGGGTTATGCTCAGGAGTATATAGTGTAGACATTACTGATGCCAATGGATGTGTTGAAACGGTAACTATTGGAGTTAACGATATCGGAGGACCTACTACCTCATCTACTGTTACCAATGCATCATGTAGTGGTAATTGCGATGGTGCAGCTACGGTGAATGTTACCACTGGAGTTTCTCCTTATACTTATTTATGGACACCTGGTGGGCAAACCACGAACAGTGTGAATGGTTTATGCGCAGGAACCTATGATGTTACAGTAACTGATGCAAATGGTTGTTCATCCATTGAAACAGTTGTTGTTACAGACAATTCATTGTTAGCTGCAAACGCTACTACTATAGATGCAAGCTGTAATGGCACATGCGATGGCAGTGCTGCAGTAGCACCATCTGGGGGGGTACCACCTTATACCTACTCATGGTCGACGGGAAGTACTATTAATGCAGTAACCGGCCTTTGTGCCGGAACCTACACGGTAGACATTACCGATGCCTTGGGTTGTTCGATTACAGAAACCATTACCATTAATGAGCCGGTAGTTTTAACAGCCAATGCTGTTGGAGTAAATGCTACTTGTAATGGTGGTTGTAATGGATCAGCTACAGCAACACCTACCGGTGGAACACCGCCATATACGTATTCATGGTCTACCGGGGCTACTACTCCTACCGCAAGTGCTCTTTGTGTAGGAAGTTACGATGTTACAGTAACCGATGCGAATGGTTGTTCAGTTACTGAAACAGTAATTATTACTGATGGCCCAGCCATTACAGCTACATTGGCATCTACTGATGCAACATGCGGTTTGTGTGATGGTGATGCAACGATTAGTAATGTTGCTGGTGGTGCTGGCGCACCTTATACCTATTTGTGGTTGCCAGGTGGACAAACCACAGCCAATGTTACAGGTCTTTGTGCGGGATCTTACACGGTAGATGTTACTGATAATGCAGGTTGTACTCAAACCTTTAACATATTAATTAGTGATGTTACCGGGCCTGCTACTACAACTGCCTCTGTAGATGCCACTTGTCCGGGAGGATGTGATGGTGAAGCATCAGTAACGGTAACTTCTGGCACTTCGCCCTATACCTACTTATGGGATGACCCTACATTGCAAACCACTACTACTGCTACAGGACTATGTGCTGGCTTGTATAGTGTAGTAGTTCAAGATGCTTTAGGTTGTATCTCGGTAGATTCAGTAACCGTGAACGAACCACCAGTATTTGCAGCCAACTTTACCTCAACCGATGTATCTTGTGCTGGGGTATGTGATGGTACTGCTACAACCACACCAAGTGGTGGTACTGGCCCATATACCTTGTTGTGGAGCCCTGGAGGGCAAACCACTAACTCTATTTCTGGATTGTGTCCTGGAACTTATGCGGTTACCATCACTGATGCTCTTGGATGTACCTATACAGATTCGGTAGTTATTACCGAGCCGGCACCTCTTGCTGTAACTGCTACTGGAGTAGATGTAAATTGTAATGGTGCATGCGATGGCCAGGCTTCAGCGATGGCGACCGGAGGCACCCCTCCTTATACCTATTTATGGGATGACCCGGGCACTCAAACCACTCCATCTGCTGTAGGATTGTGTGCAGGCAACTATACAGTTACCATTACCGATGCCAATGGGTGTGTTGAAACGGCTAACATTACCATAAGCGAACCAACCATATTAACTACAAGTACTACATTCACCAATGTTAATTGTAATGGCATTTGCGATGGTACTGCAACTACTACACCTGCTGGTGGCACCTCGCCATACACTTATATATGGAGCGATGGGCAAACCACTGCTGCTGCTACTGGTTTATGTGCTGGTACTTATGATGTGATAGTAGTAGATGCCAACAGTTGTGTAGCATATGATACTATTGTAATTACGGAGCCGACACCTATTTTAGATAATACGGTAGTTACCAATGCCACCTGTGGCATATGTGATGGCTCAGCAACAGCAAACCCAACAGGTGGGGTTGCTCCTTATACCTATGTGTGGAACACTAACCCGGTTCAAACCACACAAACAGCCACAAACCTTTGTGCAGGAATAGTCGTACTTGATATCACAGATGCTAATGGATGTACGGTTTCATTTAATGTGCTTGTAAGTAACCCAACAGGGCCTGCTTTAACCATGAGTGCTACTGATGAATCATGCCCTTCCGCATGCGATGGTACTGCCACAGCAACTCCTACAGGAGGTAATTCACCATACACTTATTTGTGGGACGACCCGAATGCGCAAACTACCCAAACTGCTGTTGGTTTATGCCCTGGGCAATACATTGTCATTGTTACCGATGCGCAAGGGTGTATTACAGTGGATTCTATCTCGGTTGGAACAACCGCGCTAAGTGCTAACATTACCAATGTTACTGATGTTACTTGCTTTGGAGATTGTGATGGAAGTGCTAGTGTAGTGGCTTCAGGTACAGGTAATCCATTTACCTACCTGTGGACGCCTGGCGGACAAACAACTAGTACAGCCACAGGCCTTTGTCCAGGGAACTACGATGTTGAAGTAACGGATGTAAATGGGTGTACAGTAACGGTAAGTGCAATAGTTAATGAACCTCTGCCATTAAGTGTAGTAGGAAGTGTAATTGCAGATGCAAGTTGTAATGGCAATTGCGATGGTGTTGCTGATGCGATAGGAGCAGGTGGAACACCACCTTATACTTATTCATGGGATAGTGGGGCAACTAATGCGATGGCAACTAACTTATGTGCTGGCTCACATGTAGTAACAATTACTGATGCCAATGGCTGTACAGCTACAGATACAGTTACGATTACAGAGCCAGCATCAATTATGGCCAACGAAACAATGACCTTGCCTGCTTGTGGTTTCTGTGATGGCGAAATAACATTAAACCCAACTGGGGGTACCGGACCATACACTTATTTATGGAGTCCGGGTGGTGAAGTAACTCAAACCATTAGTAATCTTTGTGCAGGAGCTTACTCGGTAGACATTACCGATGCGAATGGTTGTATGACTACTGTAGTTATTCCATTGAGCAACGATGTTGCTCCAAACGTAGCATTAACACCAAATGGCGTTTCTTGTAATGGCAGCTGCGATGGTAGTATCGATGCAGTTGTAACAGGAGGCACCTCCCCATACATTTACTTGTGGGATGATCCATTAACACAAACCACATCTACAGCAACAGGCTTGTGTGCTGGCATCTATACAGTAACAGTTACCGATGATGCGGGATGCGTGAGCGTTGCTTTAGATACAGTAACTGAACCTACAATATTAATGGCAAGTGCTGTAGGAACAGATGCTAGTTGTGGAGGCTTTTGTGACGGAACCGGTACAGCAACTCCTTCAGGAGGTACAAGCCCATATACATACTTATGGAGCGACCCTAATGCACAAACCACACAAACGGCTACAGGATTATGCGCGGGAACTTATAATGTTACTGTAACCGATGCGAATGGTTGTATAGTAATTGAAACAATTACAGTGAATGAGCCAGTGCCGTTGGTGATTGATAGCATTGTTACCATTGATGCAACTTGTATTACAGCGTGTGATGGAGAAGCAACGGTATTTGCAAGTGGTGGCTCAGCCCCTTATACATACTCATGGGGCAATGGGCAAACCACACAAGTCGTTCCAGGGCTATGTGTAGGTACAGACTCAGTTACAGTCACTGATGCTATGGGATGTCCGGTAACTGGATACATTACTATAGGTGCCATCGATACAGTAATTGCAAATGCTGGGTTAGACACTACCATATGTGAGGGAGCCAGTGTTGACTTAATCGGTACTTCAATAGGTGGTACTACAGTAGAGTGGTTTGAACTACCAGGCAATACTTCCTTAGGCACAAACGCGACTATTACAGTAACACCTCCAGTAGGTGTAAACTGTTATGTATTTGTAGCAGACAATGGCTTCTGCATACATAGTGATACGGTATGTGTAACTGTAGAACCATTGCCCAATGTGGATGCAGGACAGGATGTTAGCATTCTCGAAAATGGAACTACAATGTTAAATGGAACAGGAGGAGGAGCAGGAGCCTCTTACTTATGGACTCCGGGAAGTAGCCTGAGTGATAGTACCATTGCTAATCCCAATGCCTCTCCATCTGAAACAACAACCTATTACCTCACAGTAATCTCTGCAGCAGGATGTATAGGTACTGATTCTGTAACGGTAACTGTATTACCTGACATCATTTTCCCCAATGGATTCTCTCCCAACGGTGATGGAGTAAATGATACCTGGGTAATTGACAACATTGAACAATTTCCGGAATCTGTGGTAGAGGTATACAACAGGTGGGGACAAATGTTGTTCCGCTCAGTAGGATACATTGAGCAATGGGATGGTACATATGAGGGTAAGCCCCTACCTGTGGGTACTTATTATTATGTAATAGACTTGAACCATCCGGAGTATCCTCAGGCGTATACCGGACCAATTACAATACTTCGATAACATGAGGACTATGAAGAAAATACTGGTAGCACTTGCTGTTGTTTTTGGGTTTACTGAAGCGGTAGCTCAACAAACCCCATTGTACAGTCAGTACTTGTTTAACGACTACGCCATAAACCCAGCCGTAGGAGGAAGTAGACCGTATTATGATGTGAAGTCAAATCATCGCTATCAATGGATTGGTGTTACTGACTCACCCCGAACATATACGTTAAGCATGCATGGCCCCAATAAAACCGGGAAGATGGGGTTGGGTTTTTTACTCTATACTGATATTGTTGGTCCTACACGGCGTACTGGAATACAATTTTCATACTCCTACCATCTGCAGTTATCAGATGCCACTAAATTATCGTTAGGAGTTTCGGCAGGAGTGCAGCAATTCATGATTGACGCTTCAAAGATTACATTAAGAGACCCGGATGACAACGTATTTAGTGCCGGCCTGCAAAGTGCATTGGTACCCGATGCAAAGTTTGGAGCTTATTTATATCACGACAAGTATTTTGTAAGTATCTCATTGCCTCAAATCATTCAAAACAAGTTATACTTCTTCGAAGAACAATCCACCACAGGTAGCCAATTGGAAGATCATTACTATGCTGCTGCTGGCTATAAGTTTGACCTTTCCGACGATTTTCAGGTAGAGCCATCAGTTATGGTGAAGTATGTTGACCCCGCCCCAATACAATTTGACTTTATGGGGAGAATTATTTATCGCGATGCGATTTGGGTTGGAGGTGCGTTTAGAACAGACGATGCCATTTCCACCATGATTGGTTATGTATATCGGCAAAACTTAATGTTTGGCTATTCATATGATATCACAACAACCAATTTGAAAAACTATAGCGATGGCACCCATGAAATTATGATTGGAGTTCGTTTTATCACAAAGCGTTTGTTAGAACAAGGTAAATCGAAGACATTGGAATAACAAAGAGCTCTCTACACAAGCATCCCGATGACAATAGTTATCGGGATTTTTGTTTTAACTTTGGCCAATGCTCAAAAAGCTGGTGCTCATACTGCTATTGCCAACCATTTATTCCACGGCTTTTGCGCAAGAAATCACACAAACCATTCGGGGAGTGATTATTGATGCAGAGCTAAGAACACCGCTGCCGGGAGCAAACGTTGTTCTTATCAGTGATACCACCAAATTGGTAGGCACTACCACCGATGAGAACGGTCGTTTTAGGCTGGAAGATGTCCCCATTGGACGACATTCCATTAAAGTGATGTTTTTGGGATTCAAAGAACGAGTGTTAAGCAACATCATTGTTACATCTGGCAAAGAAGTATTGCTTAATGTTGAGCTGGAAGATGCCTTTGTAATGATGGGTCCAATAGAAATTACAGCGACGAAGAAAGGTGAAGTGTTGAACGAAATGGCTACAGTAAGTGCAAGGGCATTTACAGTAGAAGAAACAGATCGATACGCTGGGAGTAGGGGAGATCCCGCAAGAATGGCATCTAACTTTGCTGGTGTTGGCGGAAGTGATGATTCGAGAAACGATATTGTGGTACGCGGTAATTCACCCCTTGGAATCCTTTATCGGGTAGAGGGAGTAGATATCCCAAACCCCAACCATTTTGCAATTCCTGGATCAGGCGGTGGGCCGTTAAGTGTACTCAACAACAAAACATTGGCCAACTCAGATTTTTTTACTGGAGCCTTTCCAGCAGAATTTGGGAACAGCATTGCTGGAGTATTTGACTTACGTCTGCGAAATGGAAACAATGAAAAGCATGAGTTTACCGGGCAGTTTGGTTTTTTAGGTACAGAATTGATGGCTGAAGGCCCTATTGCAAAGGAAAAAAGATCTTCGTACTTAGTAGCTTACCGTTATTCAACGCTTTCTTTGTTTCAAGCAATAGGTATCGACATCGGAACCACTGCGGTACCAAAGTACCAGGACCTTTCATTTCAGCTTAACTTTCCTGGGAAGGGAGGAAGCAGTATTGCTGTTTTTGGGATTGGAGGCAAAAGCGATATCGATATTCTAATAAGTGAGCAGGAAGTGGCTGAACGCGACATCTATGGCGATCAGGATCGCGATCAATATTTTAATACGCAAATGGGTGTGTTGGGGGTAAATTATACGAAGCCATTAAACGCTTCTACATTGTTGCGTTTTACAGTAGCCGGTACACATGAAAACCAGCAGTCTGAGCATTTGCTGGTGCACCGTCGTATAGGTGCCGATAATTTATTTGTGGTAGACTCTCTTACACCTCAACATTGGTACAACTACACAACGAATAAGGCAGTGGGAAGCTTCCACATGCATAAACGCATCAACCAACAAAACTTGTTGAAAGTAGGTGTTATTAGCGAGTTGTTGATGTTTGATTTTTTGGATAGCAATTATAACCGTGGTCTTAGCCGTTTCGAAGTGCGTTGGGATAATAACGATCAAGCCGCTTTGCTGCAACCTTATGTGCAATTGAAACGCAAATTTTCAGAGAATGTAACACTTACTATTGGCTTACATAGCCAGTATTTTTCCCTCAATCAAAGTATATCAGCCATTGAGCCACGTGCCGGTATTCGTTGGAATTTTGCGCCTGCACAAACATTGAGTATCGGAGCTGGTCTACACAGTCAAACCCAACCGTATTACATTTATTTCTATCGCATCCAAAATACTTTTGGTGAAATGGTGCAGCACAACCGGGACATTGGGTTTACAAAAAGTCGCCACCTGGTAATTGCGTACGATAATGCGTTGAGTAGTAATTTACGGATGAAAGTAGAAGGATACCATCAGTGGTTAACAGAAGTACCCATCGAAATTACTCCATCTTCTTTTTCAACGGTGAACCAGGGTGCTGGGTTTGAACGCTTTTTCCCCGATAGCCTGATAAACGATGGGCTGGGTGAAAACTTTGGTGTTGAGTTTACCCTCGAAAAGTTTTTTAGCCGCAAGTACTTTATTATGGTAACGGGTTCGTTATTTGAAGCGAGGTATAGGGGCAGCGATGGCATTGTACGCGATACAGATTTTAATGGAAATTGGATTGCCAATTTTTTAGCGGCACGCGAATTTAGTTTAGGAGAAAAGTCGGCCATTACAATTGGTGCTAAAATTACTACAGCAGGAGGGAAGCGTTATTCACCAGTTGATCGTACAGCTTCCGATCTCATCAACGATATTGTATTTGTAGATCAAGATCGCAACTCATTGCAGTTCGACGATTATTTTAGGGCGGATTTAAAACTTAACTACCGCATCAATGCGAAAAAGGTAACCCACGAAATTGCACTTGATTTAGTAAATGTATCCAACACTCAAAACGTTTTGAAACTTACCTATGCGCCTGACTTGTTCGACCCTAACACCAACCCTGTTCGAGAAGAATACCAGTTGGGTTTTCTCCCTATTTTTTATTACAAAATTGACTTTTAACAAAAAATTCATATATTTGCATCTATATATATAGATTATTGTATATGAATGAAAAAGTTGAGATCCTAAAACTTGAACGCGCAGCAGAAATGTTGAAGGCAATTGCGCATCCAATACGTATTGCCATTATCAATCTGTTGGAGCAAAAAAAGCAAATGTCAGTTACTCAGATTCATGAAGGATTGTCGATTGAGCAAGCAGTGGCATCTCATCATTTATCTATTTTGAAAAATAAAGGAATTTTAGCGTCGAAGCGAGAAGGTAAAAACAGCTATTATTTTTTGAAACACGAACGTTTAACACAGATCATCGATTGTATCGATAAATGTCAGTCGTAACATGGAGATAGCAGGGTATTTTGGAGCAATATTAATAGGTGTAGTATTAGGCCTCATAGGTGGTGGTGGGTCTATTCTTGCAGTACCTATTTTGCTGTATTTATTTTATGTGCCCTCAGCAACTTTAGCTACAGCCTACTCTTTATTTATTGTTGGTGTTACAGCATCAATAGGCGCTATTCAATACATGAGAAAGCAGCAAATAAGCTACAAAACCGCCATTATTTTTGGTATCCCCTCTGTGATTTCGGTTTTTCTTACACGCAAGTATATCATTGAAGCATTGCCAGAAAACTTGTTTGAAGTAGGCGATATTATTATTACTAAAGACATTGGAATTATTGCACTATTTTCATTGTTAATGATTGCAGCCTCTTTCTCTATGATTAAGAAAAGAAAGATAGATCAACTGGAAGGTAGTGAGGAACAAAAGTTTAACTACCCATTAATCTTAATAGAAGGTGCAGTTGTTGGAGTTTTAACGGGGTTAGTAGGGTCTGGGGGTGGATTTTTAATTATACCTGCTCTGGTGATTCTGTCGCGATTGCCAATGAAAATGGCGGTGGGCACTTCGCTTCTTATTATTGCAGTAAAATCGTTGATAGGTTTTACTGGTGATTTGAGCAATGCCATGGCCATTGATTGGTCGCTCCTGGGTTGGTTCACTGGCCTGTCGATTATTGGCATCTTGCTTGGAAGTTATTTGTCTAATTTTATCTCTGGAGCAAAGTTAAAACCTGCTTTTGGCTGGTTTACATTGCTTATGGGGGTGTATATGATAGTTGATAAAATTGTAAAACTGAATTAATTATAAAGCCATGAAAATAGAACAGATTTATACAGGATGTTTAGCAGAAGCTGCATACTACATTGAATCAAATGGAGAGGCGGCAATCATTGATCCATTAAGAGAAACGGATCCTTATATTGAACGAGCAAAAGAAAATGACGTAACCATTAAGTACATTTTTGAAACCCATTTCCATGCTGATTTCGTATCGGGTCATATCGACTTGGCTCGGAAAACAGGGGCAACAATTGTGTATGGGCCTACAGCCAAAACAGGATACGACATTCACGAAGCTACCGATGGAGAAGTGTTCCAACTGGGTGATATTACCATAACAGTGTTACACACACCCGGACATACTCCTGAATCGTCTACCTTCTTGTTAAAAGATGAGGTAGGCAAGGAGCAAGCTATATTTACCGGTGACACCTTGTTTATTGGTGATGTTGGTCGTCCGGATTTAGCCATAAAAGGCGACTTAACTCAGGAGGATTTGGCGGGAATGCTATACGATTCACTGCACAATAAGATTATGCCATTGCCAGATGATGTTACGGTTTATCCGGCTCATGGTGCTGGCTCTGCTTGTGGCAAGAACATGAGCTCCGAGACATTTGATTCATTGGGCAATCAAAAGAAAACGAACTACGCCCTTCAAGCACCAACAAAAGAGGCATTCATTAAAGAAGTCACCAAGGGCATCTTACCTCCACCTCAATATTTTCCTAAAAACGCAATGCTAAACAAAGCAGGGTATGGTAATATTGATGAGGTGATGACTCAAGGAAATGTAGCATTGTCGATAAGCGAATTTGAAGCTGAGATGAATAATGGCGCACTGGTGCTGGACACCCGTGATAAACATGCTTTTGCTAAATCGTTTATTCCTGGTGCAATGTTTATAGGATTGGATGGATCGTTTGCTACCTGGGTGGGTGCATTGATTGAGAATTTAAATCAACCTATATTGATCATTGCTGATGAAGGTAGGGCAGAAGAAGTGGTGATGCGCCTTGCCCGAGTAGGGTACGACAATGCAAAAGGATATTTGCAAGGCGGTTTTGAGGCATGGAGTACAGCAGGAAAGGCAACAGATAGCATTGCACAAACAAGTGCTATTGAATTGGCTGGTAAAATGGAGGAAGGTGTTAACATATTGGATGCGCGTAAGCCTACTGAGTACGATGCCGAACATGCCGAAGGGGCTACACTTTATCCATTAGATTATATTAATGATCACCTTAACGATTTAAGCAAGGATGAAACGTATTACGTTCATTGTCGCTCCGGGTACAGGTCGTTAGTAGCAGCCTCTATTTTAAAGCGCAATGGCTATTCCAATATCATTGATGTTGATGGTGGCTTTATGGCCATGCTGGAAGCAAAGGTTCCAACTACTGATTTTGTATGCCCAACCAAAGGGTAACATAAAATTTAAACAATGAAAGTAAAAGTAATATTGGTAGCGGCTTTGATAGCCACTGCTGGGTGTTCCTCTTCTCAGGAAGAAGTGCCTACAAATACAGAACAACAACAACCAATTGCAATGGATATAAATGTAGATGAATTTAAAGCTAAAATGGAGAGTAATCCAGGTATTGTGTTGGATGTGCGCACTCCTGAAGAAGTGGGTGAAGGCTATATTACCAATGCGCAGCACATCAATATTTTTGATGCCGATTTTGACATACGTGCTGGAGCATTAGATAAAGGCCAACCGATATATGTATACTGTAAGGCAGGGGGAAGAAGCGCTCAAGCAATGCAACGCTTATCAGCGATGGGTTTTTCTGAAATCTATAATTTATCAGGAGGAATTACGGCCTGGCTTGCCAAAGGCAATACAGTGGTGAAAGATTAAGGAATTACCTCAAAGCGATATTCTTGTGCTAGTAATTGTTCTAAAACAATGGGCAGTGCATACAGCATCTTATTAGCAGCCTTAATACTGTCGTGAAATACAATGATGGAACCGTTGGCCACATTGTCGAGCACATTATGAACGCATTTTTCTGGTGGCGTATAAGGGTCAAAATCTCCACTTAACACATCCCACATAACTATTTTGTACTTACTTTTTAAAGCAGTGGCTTGCGAGCGTTTAATCTTGCCGTAGGGTGGACGAAATAAATCACTATTTACATATTCGGCACATTTAAGTACGTTTCTTAAGTAGGACATGTCACTGCATTTCCATCCGTTAAGGTGGTTATTGGTGTGGTTGCCAATGCGGTGGCCTTCATTCAATAGGCGATGAAATAGTTCAGGGTGCTTTTGTACATTGTCGCCAATGCAAAAGAAGGTGGCCTTTATGTTAAATTGCAGTAATACATCTAATACCTTTGGAGTTACTTCAGGCACTGGGCCATCGTCAAAAGTCAAGTAAATTACCTTTTCTTCTTGTGGGATATTCCACACAAGATCCTTATAAACAGGTTTTACAATGCCAGGAGTTTTGGCCAGGTACATCATGTTAAAAAGAAAGGAGGGCAATGCCCTCCTTTATATTATCGAATAATTGCGTTACTGTTATTTAACATATCGATCTGCTGCCTCATCTGTCCGTAAACAGGTTGTATTGCATCCAGGCGCTGTTTAAACTCAACCCCAATAGCTTCTTGCTTATACACATCGTTAGTTACTTGTGATAAACGTTGTAATACCATAAAGGCCATTTGCGCATCATCTACTAGTTTTGACGAGAAGCGAGGTTTTAAGCTAATGTAATAGTTGAGATTTTCTTCATAAATATCGAACAGCCTACGCGAAATTTTGTTGGCCGATTCAAAATCACCAATCTTATAATAACCGTCTGAAATGGATAACATGATACGGCCATATGGAATGTTCTTTTCAGGCATTACTTGCATACATCGATCCAATACCTCTTTGGCTTTTTCATTTTTACCTTCCGTAATCAAAGCATCAGCCAGGTTGCTAAACTGTAGACGCATGTTGTTGGTCATACGCAAGTTATTTTCATCCATATAGATGTCATTATTTTCCATGCCTCCCCAGGCAAACCTGTTCATCAGGTTATTGTACATGGTGTCGGTATTTACCCTTCCCAATAAGTTAGGGTTAGCACCTTGCGGTGTGCGTATCGGAACAAGTCGATAAGCCAGTCCTTCAAGTTGAAAGTGTTGTGTAAGACCAATATAGCTATCAGGACCCGTAGTTACAGCAAAATATATCGGACGGTTCCAATCGTTGTTGGCTAACAGGTCAATTAACATCAATTCACTCTTTAACAAATAACCTTTGTTAATCTCCCACTGTACTTCGTTTACAATTTGATCAGCCAGGTTAGGTGCTACTGTTCCATTCTCCAATACTTTCTTTTTATCTACCTGTACTTTAAAGCGATTGGTTGGGAAATAAGCATCTTTTTTGATGCGAGAGAAGAGGTTGCGCATATTTTTGTCGTTAGCCACAAACCCCATGGCAGCATCTACATCTACATAAACACCATTGACATTTTCACTTGGTAGTAAGGCTACTGCATCACGTGTTCCTTGTCGGTACTTTACTTCTTCCAGCTTAAAGGGCACTGGAGCTGATTCATAAGCACGTGTTTTCATTTGGTTTACATACCAATCGGTACTTAATAGGCTAAGGTTTACTACCCTAACATCTGTGCGAATTTCTTCTACTTCCTGCGCATACCACAAGGGGAATGTATCATTATCTCCATTGGTAAATAGGATGGCATTAGGAGCACATGATTCGAGATAGTTTCGAGCAAAGTCACGTGCAGTATATCGATCTGATCGATCATGATCGTCCCAACCCTGGAAGCCCATAATAAAAGGTACACTTAATCCAAGTAGCACAGCAACACCAGCATTGAGGTCTTTATTTTTATCGCCCAGGAGCACCATCAGTGCCAATATCAACATGGTGATCACAGACATGAACCCTAATGCATAAGAGAAGGAGTGTGAATCGGTACGGAAAACAAGCTCAGCCAGGTAAATAAAAATGGCCAACCCTAACGTTCCTACTACTACGCGTATCCAGCCGTTCCAATTCAGATTTTTGGCTGCATCGTAAAGGGCATATACCCCCAGACCTATCCATATAGCAAAGGCATAAAACGATCCTACATATGCGTAATCACGCTCACGTGGCTGTAATGGATATTGATTCAGGTAGAGTACAATAGCTATTCCCGTAAAGAAGAACAGGAGCATCACAACAGTCCAGTCGCGTACGCTTTTCAGGAGCTGGAAAACTAATCCTATCAATCCGAGAATAAGAGGCAGAAAGAAAAATCGGTTATACCCTTTGTTTTCAGTCATGCTAGTCGGCAGTTGATCCTGGTTGCCCAGCCGTTGGGCATCCACAAACTTTACCCCGCTAAGCCAGTTGCCTTTTACAGTGCTCCCATGCCCTTGGATGTCGTTCTGTCGGCCAGCAAAGTTCCAAAGGAAATACCGCCAGTACATCCACCCCATTTGGTACCGGAAGAAAAACTTTATGTTTTCTCCAAAGGTGGGTTTGTTGATCATCTTTTGCTGTCCGGTTTGATTATCAGTACCCGGCACAGGTTTACCTACGTAGTCCGACCATTTCTTATATTCTCGCACATGATTGGCTTGTGGGCTATACATACGAGGAAATATGGTAGTAAACTTCTTATCGTAGTTGTATTCCGCTCCCTTTCTTTCATCAGAAACAATATACTGAGGCTTCATGGTAAGTTGATCCTTAGGATTGGCTGCAATATAATTCTTGGCCTCTCTTTCTGTTCGAAATGCTTTTACCTGACGATCAGTACCGTTAAGTGTTTTTACCACTGTATAGGCTTTCATGTATACAGGAGATCCATCGGTACGCGGCTTTTGAGGGTCTAATGGAGAGTTCCAATAAGGCCCTGAAACCAGTGGCCGATCACCATATTGTTCACGATTGAGGTACGACAGCAAGGTGAATAAGTTTTCCGGATTGTTTTCATCCATTGGTGTGTTGGCCGATGAACGAATGAGGATCATCGCAAATGATGAATACCCGATAATGATCACTGTTACACAAAGCATAATGGTATTAACGATCTTCATACCTCGCTTATGAGTGAAGAACAAGCCAAAAGCCAATAGCGCAGTAATAATTAAAATGTAAATGATAGCTCCCATGTTAAAAGGCATACCCATGGAATTTACAGCTGTCTTTTCAAAACTGGCGGCCAGATTTACAAAGCCCGGAATAATGATAGCTTGCATTACGCCTAAAATGCCGATAGATACAATGCTCGCTACAATAATACCTTGTAGTGATGGCTTATGTTTTTTGAAATAGTATACAAATGTAATGGCTGGAATGGCTAATAAGTTCAATAAGTGAACTCCAATAGACAAGCCCATGAGGTATGCAATAAGAATAATCCATCGAGTAGAATGCTTTTGATCGGCAACGGATTCCCACTTTAAGATGGCCCAAAATACGATAGCAGTAAAAAACGATGACATCGCATATACCTCGCCTTCAACGGCTGAAAACCAAAAAGAATCACTAAAAGTGTAAGCAAGAGCACCAATGGCTCCACTGCCAAGAATGGCGATGGTTTTAGACTGGGTAATTTCACCCGTTTTAATGGCAATTTTTTTTGCTAGAGCGGTGATGCTCCAAAATAGGAACAAGATGGTGAAGGAGCTACAAATGCCCGACATTAGATTCACCATTTTTGCAGCCGATTCGGGGCCAGCAAACATAGAGAAGAAACGCCCAATTAACATAAATACAGGTGCTCCGGGGGGGTGACCTACTTCCAGTTTATACGCTGTGGCAATGAATTCACCACAATCCCAAAAACTTGCCGTGGGCTCGATGGTAAGGATATAAACAAGGGTAGCGATAGCAAATACCGCCCAACCCGTAATATTATTTAGTTTCTGATAATTCATGTTTCAAGCATTATAAAGTTGCGAATTTAGAAAAATAAGCCGAAAGATTCGTGAAAACTTTGAGCAACCGGTTTATACACGCAAGTGTGAATTTGGTTGAATGAAATGTGAAAAAAATTTGAGAGAAAAAGATATTTGTATAATTTTGCAGACCTCAATGCCCGATGGTGTAACTGGCAACACGTCTGATTTTGGTTCAGAAGAGTCCAGGTTCGAGCCCTGGTCGGGCAACAAAGCTTCTCAGAAATGAGAAGCTTTTTTTATGTCTTTACCCTTAAATGGCTTGCGTAAATAGGGTTGATGCTTTTCTTCTCAAAATAAACCAACAAAGCAGTTCGTATAAAAAAAACAGCAGTAGAGTAATTCCACGCGCGCACAACTAAATGGTGGTGTTAATTTAGCGTTATGGTGAGGTTTGTCTCTATTGTTTTTTTAGTCTCGATTATTAGTAGTGTTGGTCATACTCAGAATGCCACACTCATTGGCGGTGCGGATACCGAAACATGCGCAAAGGTGTTGTACGTACCCAATAATCAGGTATTTGTTGTTGGAATTACGGAGAGTTATGGTGCTGGGAACGAAGACGGCTATATGGTCATTATGGATACATTGGGGAATGTATCTATTACCCATACGTTTGGAACCGGTGACAGAGATCGTGTAAGGGATGTAGAATCTACAGCTGATGGTAACCTTATTTTAGGGGGAAACACGAAAGATGGCACTTTTAAGGGATTTATACTAAAGTGTGACCTTACAGGAAATACCATTTGGACCAGTTTCATGGGTTCGGTAACATTTCCAGAAACCATTTGGAGGGTATTGGAGCTAAGTGATGGGAGCATTATGGGCCTTGGTTGGGATGTTGGTGACATTTACATGGTGAAACTAAATGCTGCAGGAACATTTCAATGGGACCAAACGTTAGGATTCAATTTTGTAGACCGTGGCCACGATATCATACAAGCGGCCAATGGCGATTTAATTATATGCGGCAGGGGCACCATTAGCTTTTCCGAACAGATGTTTGTAGTTCGTATGGATGTAAATGGCAACATTTTATGGCAACAGGCTTTGGGTGGATTAGGTAACGAATATGGCAATGCCATTGCAGCAACGCCAGATGGAGGTTTTCTTGTTGGTGGCTTTACCGCATCATCTGGTGCTGGTGGCAACGACTTTCTATTAGTGAAGTACGACAATACCGACGCCATTGAATGGTCAAAAACATATGGAGGGACAGGAAACGAAGAAATCAATGACATTAAAGTAATGTCGGATGGAAGCTATTTGCTAGCAGGAACCACGGACAGTTATGGCATTGGAGGAGATGATTATCTCATGATTAAAACCGATAATCTGGGGGTGGTAGATTGGGCCATGTCTTATGGAGGAAGCGGAGATGAGCAATTAGGTGGAATTGATGTAACTCCAGGTGGTGGATTAATTTTGGCAGGCAGTTCAGGCAGTTGGGCTGCCAGAGATGATTTTTTAGTGGTAAAAACCGATCTTAATGGCGACGCCCCATGTTATAGCCAGGTGGTTACTCCAACCGTAAGTGATGTTGTTTTAGCTGTTGAAACAGGAATTGTAGTGAAGTTTAATCATGCGGCACTCACGGGAACACTTACCCTGAGTGGTGGCTTTATGTCTGCTACGGACAATGCATGTACAGCACTCCCTGTAGATTTGACTTCCTTCAATGCAAGCTGTACAGATGAACGGGTATTGGTGCAATGGACAACCGCTACAGAAACCAATAACGATTATTTTGAGGTGCAACAATCAGTGGATGGAGTTGCCTTTGAGACTGTTGCTGTTGTGCCAGGAGCTGGGAATAGTGTTGTTAGCCGCCAATATCAATGGTTTGATAAGGCGAGAGATGAGCTTACTTACTATCGCCTTAAGCAAGTGGATTACAATGGGAATCAGGAAGTATTCTCTACAGTAGCAGTAAGCCCATGCCAGGTAGGGCAAGTAACTTCTACCATCAACCCTCATTCGAACATGTTGTCGATTCATATACCAACACCTTTACGTCAGCAAAAGCTATCAGTGGTGCTTTATAATGGATTGGGACAAAAGATAGCCGAACGTCATTTCTCCAACACCCATGACAATGAACTCTTCATTACAGCTGTTCCTAAAGGAGTTGTGTTGGTGCAAGTTTTTGGAGAAAAGGAAATGTTCTACTCAGGAAAAGCATTTAACCCTTGAGTTAAATGAAGCGGTATTGTTATAACAGCTCGCGGGAATAAAGGTTGATACCTCCAAATACACATCCTCATTTAGTTCTTGAATAATTCAATCTAGCAATTCACCCTTAAAATTAGGTGATAGGATAGCTCGCCCTCAATACTTAACTCAATGGAAGTACTTTAGCAGCGGTTAGGTTGATTAGCATGCTTAGGTTAGCAGTGATTAACTGTAGAAGGCGGCACTTATTGTAAGTGTCGCCTTTCATTTTTCCAGTACCATACAAACACCTAATTGGTGCTATAGTAGTAATACTTGCTTGGTTACAATTTTGTCGTTGCAGGGGCGTAGAAAACAAAGTTGCTCATTTTCATGTGAAGAAAAGACTATAGTATAAGTATTTGTTTATCAGTGACGTAAGGAGATGAAAGTGCTGGAGAAAGTAGGTGTATTAATTTCCCGAAAAACTCGGTAAAAAAGCAGGGAATTTATTGATTTTTACCGGGTTGTGTTGACTTGCTGTTGAATAACTCAAACAAGCACTTTACCCTTAAAATAAAGCAATAAGATAATTCAAATAGATGGTGTCATATGTTTAAAGCTACATTAATTCTATGGTGAAGTGGTTGTTTTTACTAGTCTTTTTTGTGTTATCTGAACAGCAAATTATAGGACAGGCAAGCTCAGTTTTAATTGGTGGTGCCAACACGGAAAATTGTCGTCGAATGACTTATGTGAGCGACAATAGAATATGCATTGCTGGAAGTACGAATAGTTTTGGGGAAGGGAATCATGACTGCTATGCGGTAATCATGGATACTTCTGGGACAGTGTTAAGTGATTTTACACTTGGGACATCAAGTAATGACCGTTTCATGGATGTGAAACCGACTTCCGATGGTAATTTGATTTTTAGTGGAAACAAAAAATCGGGGTTTGACTTTGATGCGTTTCTTTATAAAACTGATTATAATGGCAACCTTATTTGGCAAAGGTTTGTAGGTTCAGCGGTGCACGATTCAATGTGGCGTGTTTTGGAGTTGAGCGATGGAAATTATGTAAGCTTAGGATGGACATCGAATGAGATATATATAGTAAAAGTAGATGCTTCGGGAACACTACTCTTTTATAAGGAGATAGATTACACTGGTGCTGAAGATCGAGGGTATGATGTTGTGGAAGCTGCCAATGGTGACTTGATTATATGTGGGAGGGTATTTGGTGGTGGTGGTGGTGATCAATTTTTCCTAATGAGGATGAACTCCAGTAACGGAAACCTTATTTGGGAGGATATTCTTGGTGCTAATGGTAGTGATTATGGATTTTCTGTGAAGAATACCTCGGATGGTGGTTTCTTGGCAGGAGGATATACATCTGCTTATGGTGCGGGCAATGCCGACTTTTTGTTATTAAAATACAGCAGTACTAATGTGTTGGAATGGTCGAAAGTTTATGGGGGAACTCAGGAAGATATTTTGTACGAACTTAGAGTCTTGGCCAATGGCGATTATGTATTGGGGGGAACTACTGCTTCATATGGCGCAGGCGGATTGGATTATTTCTTGATAAGAACGGATAGTAATGGTGATGTTTTATGGGCACGTACATATGGCGGAACGGGGGATGAACATTTTCGCTCATTGGATTTAACGCCCGGAGAGCAGTTTATTTTAGGAGGCCATTCTAATAGTTGGGCAGCTAACTTTGATTTCTACGCGTTAATTGTCGAAAACGATGGTACAGCTACCTGTCATATGCAAACAGTTAACCCAACTACAAGCACAATTACCATCAACAGAGCTTCTGGAATTACAGTGACTGATGGCCCTGATGCTACCGGGGGATCCTTTACTTTAGGAGCGGGGGGCTTTGTTGTTGATGATCCCTGTACCGCACTGCCTGTTGAATTAATGACTTTTTCTGCTACCTGCAACAGCGATCAAGTATTGATTCAATGGAGTACTGCCACTGAAACTAATAATGCCTATTTTGAACTACAGCGTTCTTTCGATGGCGAACTCTTTGAGCCTATTGCTACTATTCCAGGTGCCGGGAATAGCATTGTAGAAATGCACTACCAATGGTTGGATCAGGCAATGGATCAAACGACTTATTATAGAATAAAACAAGTGGATTATAATGGGGAGTTTAGTTTTTATCAGGCCAGTGCATTGTCACCGTGTAAAGTGAGTCAAATTACTCACATTATGAACCCATTTACCTCGATGCTTACCATTAAAGTGCCAGACGATTTCAATGAAGATCAATTAATTATCTCCGTATACAACAAGTTGGGACAAGAGGTGTTGCAACGCAGTGTGACTAATAGTGGCGCCAGCTATTATCAATTTTCCATGGCTGCTATGCCGGTTGGTACATATATTGTTAGGGTGATGAGTGGAGAAATGCTGTATACAGAACAAATATATGTGCCGTAATTTTCTGTTAACTAACGAATGTTAAGTATGGTTTGCGGAAATGTATACACTTGAAATAATTCCTTTCGAATGCTTAAATAACTCAGTAAAGCAATTCACACTTGAAATCACGTATTAGAATAACTCCACCCCTATGGAGGGATACTATTGTCTAATTTGTATTTCTCAGTAGTAAAAAATTTGCTGTTGTCTACAATAGTTTTTACTGATACATTTTCGTGCTCCGTCTTCCCTTGGGTAATCTTGGCAAAAGGTTGGGCACCTATTATAACCACTAAAGCTAACCGCGTAATAAAAATGCATGCCTAACATGATCGCAATGAAACGATTCCAAACTAAATGTGCATTTGATGTTAAACAAAAATGGTTTTATAATGAGGAGTATACTACTTACGGCCTTAGCTTTAATGGTTGTTTCACTGGCTTCAGGCCAGATGTTATTTGAAAAAACTTATGGCGGCAGCAGTAACGATCGCTTGCATGGATTGGCCATAATGCCCCAGGGCTATGTACTTGCTGGAGAAACGACCAGTTACGGAGCAGGAAATAGGGATATGTTTATAAACAAAGTAAATAATGCAGGAGAGCTGGAATGGAGTAAGGTGTTGGGAGGATCTGCATTTGAACGTGTAAAAGCAGTGCATTACAAAAACGGAAAAATATATGTCGCGGGTGCTACGCAAACTTTTGGTCCCGGTAGTCAAAATATGCTCATGGTATGCCTTGATGTAAATGGCAACATACTTTGGCAAAAAATGTATGGTGGCGGCCAACGTGATGGTAGCTTCAACTTTACACCTACTCACGATGGGTTTGTTTTGGTAGGCTGGACATGGGGGGCAGGATATGGGAGTGACGATAACTATATTGTAAGAATTGACAGTTTAGGAAATCGTTTATGGGCAAAGCGATATGGGAATAATATGCCAGAAAGAGCGTATGGTGTAATACAAGCCATGAACAGTGATTTTTTAGTAGTTGGAAGAACCAACTCATATGGTCAAGGAGGGGAAGATGTTTATCTGCAACGCTTTGATACTACTGGAACAATGGTGTGGTCGAAAACATACGGAGCAGCTGGCAATGGTAATGAACGCGGATTTGCGATTAAGGAATTGCCTAATGGGGATATTATTCTGGGAGGAGCTTCAAATTCATCTGGAATGGGGGCTAACGATGCGTTAATTCTTAAAACAGATAGTCTGGGTAACCTCATCTGGAGCAATACCTATGGACAAGCAGCAGGAGAAATCATTTATGACTTCACTTTACTTGCCGATGGTAGTGTGATTGCTGCAGGGCAAACAGGTAGCTATGACAATGAGGCCATGCTCATGAAAGTAGACAGTTCGGGAACATTGCTATGGGCGCATGGATATGGAGGAGTAGCAGACACAGAAGATGGATATCATGTAGAACAAACCGCTACAGGTGGATTTGTGATGGGAGGAACTACGGCAAGTTTTGGTATGGGAAATGAAGACTTCTTTCTGGTGAAAACCGATAGCACAGGTCAGACGTATTGTGAAAACAGTGCCATTTCATTAGTAACAATGCCTACTGCAATTATGGTGGGGAATGGGCACAACATTCAAAACTATGGTAATGAGCAAGTACCAAGCGTTTCAGTTACTTCTGGTGGATCTGTATATTGTAAATGTACCTATATAAATGCTCCCAATTTAGATATTGTTGGGCCAGACACTATTTGTGCAGGGACGCTCAATACCTTTTCTATCGATACCTCATTGCTTGGGTTTATGGCTACCTATAACTGGACCATGGCTCAAGATTGGTCCATTACAAGTGGACAAGCTACCGATTCAATAAAGGTGGTTCCAGGCAGTGCAGTGATGGATACAATTTGCATTGAGATTACTAACAACTGTGGTAATGTATACACCTTTTGCAAACCGCTTTATGTGTATTCTTCACAATTGCAGTTAACTACATCAGGGCCAGTTGATTTTTGTATTGGCGATAGTGTGCAATTGGGAGTTACTGGGCAACTTGATCCCCTAAATACAACTTACGATTGGTCAACGGGCTCTACCGATTCGACTATTACGGTATATGCTGCTGGCACCTACTCTGTAGATGTTATCGACAACTCTTTTGGATGTCTGGTAACATTAGATACTATGGTAAATGTTAATCCTTTGCCTATTATTGATGCTGGTAGTGATGTAGTAGTGTGTGAAGGAGATAGTGTACAGGTAAATGCTACTGCAGGGTTTGTTACTTATGATTGGACTCCAGCCGCTACAGTGAGTGATGTTACCATTCACGACCCATGGGTTACACCGCCAAACGATACTACTTATTACGTAACGGTAACCGATGCGAATGGCTGCCAAAATACAGATTCGCTTATTGCAAGTATTTCACAGGTTAATTATATCATAACAACCGACAATGCCATTTGCCTAGGTGATTCTACCGATATTGTTATTAATGGTGGATCTCCTGCATGGCAACCTAGCCCTACGCTAAGTGTTAGTGGTAATACCGCTACCGTTTGGCCTGCTGCGAATACTACATACTATGTGACAATTACTAATAATGATGGTTGTAGTGCAATTGATTCGGTTAGTATTGATGTTTCTGATATACAACATACATTGAGTGCTGATACCTTGATATGTTTGGGTGATGAGGCGGTGTTAACTGCTACCGGAGGCACCATGTACCAATGGTCACCTAACAACAATATTTCATCGATAACAGATGATGTTGTTACAGTAACTCCTACTTCTACTGCTTACTACTATGTGGAAATTTCGAATGCAAATGGGTGTAGTGTACTGGATTCGGTACTGGTAAGTGTTAGTTCGGTTACCGCCAGTTTTCTTGCTGTTCCTTTATCAGGAGAAGCACCACTGGATGTAGATTTTTTGAACCAGTCGAGTGGAATGGGTAACTTAAGTTATACCTGGAACTTTGATGAGAATGGCGCTATTTCTTCAGGAATAGATGCATCGTACTTATATGAGCAAGAAGGCACTTATAATCCATGGCTTATTGTTGAAAACGAGTGGGGATGTGTTGATTCGTTTTCGGTGTGGATAGATGTATTGCCCAACACAGAATTTGTGTTGTGGTCACCCAATATTTTTACCCCGAATGGCGATGGCATCAACGATATTTATTTTCCAGTACATGAGGGAGTAGAAGAATTGCACTTGATGATTTTTAATCGATGGGGGCAGTTGCTGTTCGAGTCGAGCGAATTGGATGCACATTGGGATGGAACTTATCAAGGAACCATAGTTCCAGATGGGGTATATGTATATGTAATTGATGTGTTGTCGGAAGGAGGAGAGTACCATGAGGTAACAGGACACATTACAGTGTTGCAGTAATGTTTTAGTGTAGGTCTCATGTGGAAGAAGAGCATTACGATTACTTTATTGGCTATAGCATCGTTCTTAAGCTTTATGCTTCTGATTGGGTTGAAATACAGTAACGACAATGCTATGCCCACGGTAGAAAAAATGACTCAGGCGCATTCGGTGTATTACGTATTGCTACATACTCCGGGCGAAAACTGGCAGAAAAAAGTGCCTTACAAAGAACAGCAAGGAATAGAAGAACACTTACAATATGTAAGCGCATTTTTTGAGGATAATAAGATGTTGATGAAAGGACAGTTTATAGACAACCCTGGTGGAATGATTATTTGTAACATGGATGAAACGGAAGTAAAGCAGTTGGCTCAGGCAGACCCAGCAGTGCAAAAGGGAGTGTTGAAAGTTAAGGTGTTACCGTGGCTGGTGTCTAAACAATTGCAGCAAGAACAATGATTAAGTATTGATGAAACAACTTACAACAAACAAAATACATAACTGTGCTGTTAAAAGATGGCATCAACAGGTGCTTTCGGTAGACCACATTAACTGTATTCCCAACCCAATGCTTTGTGTTTTGGCTTTTATTTGAAGCTTTTTAGCCAAAATGGGTAGCATACGTTAAGATTAGCATCGCTTGTACGTTGCCTACAAAGTGCGGGTTGGGAATCTTTTAGTCTTCAATATTGCGGTTTATTGCAGTTCATAGCATATGTTAAATGTTGTGTGCGAGTTAGAAAAAAATAAACCGATAATGCATACAAAACAAAAGAAGCGAACTAAAGTAGAGCATAGTTTGTCATGAGTATCAAAAGCCGGAGAGCACAAGATGCGCTTCGGCTTACTCATTTTATAAAAAATTATGGAAGCCTCAACTGTAGCTTAGAGAAGAAATCTTCGAATTTATTGCGCGATACAGTCAACACATCATTGTTGGTCATTACCACATGATACGAAAAGTTCTCTCTCAAAATTTCTTTTACAAAACGCAGGTTAATTAAATATGACTTATGAATACGATAAAACTCAACAGGAGGACAAATTTGCTCGAAATGCTTAAGGGTTTTGGAAGTAACAAAACCTTTACTTTCACCAGTTTGGTGAATCGAGGTGTAATTACCTTCCCCTTTAAGATATATTACCTCATCAAAACGCAAAATCCTCCAACCCTTAATGGTAGAAATTACCAAGCTGGATTCATACCCGTCGGACACCCGGTGGTGTATTGGAGTAGCACTCTCTGATGGTGTAATTGCATCGCGACCCTGCATGGATCGCTTTACATTGTTTACTGCTTCTACTACATCCTTTGCTTCAATAGGTTTTAATATATAATCTACGGCACCAATTTTAATAGCATCAATAGCATACTCTTTATGACCCGTGATAAATACAACATGAAAATCGATGAAAGGTAACGAACGTAAGAATTCTATTCCGCTTTTATCAGGAAGTTCCACATCAATAAAAACAATGTTGGGTTTTTCCTTATTTAATAGCAATTTTGCTTCTGAAGCACTACCAGCTATTCCTTCAACCGATACTTCAGGCACATGCAACCCTAATAAATCAGCAAGTGTTTGCTGGAAAAAAGGATCATCTTCAATAATAATTGCTTTCATGGTAGGAGAATTCTCCATAAATTAAGAATTTGAGACAAACAATAAAGACACAATGGAAAGATACTAAAATAAATGGGATGAAACAATTGGCCCGAGATATATTGATTGCAATGGTTTTGTTGCTAATGCTTTGCGTGAAGCAGGGGATTGCGCAAGAATTATTTGTGGAAGAATATACCGAAAAAGACGGGTTGGGATCATCCAATATTATGTGTTTTTACAAGGATAAAAGAGGATACCTTTGGCTGGGTACTGAAGGAAATGGAGTGAAGTATTTTAACGGAGTTTCTTTTGCTGATTTATCAGCTGATTTTCCCGAAATGGATAATGATATTTACGACATTACCGAAGACGATAAAGGGAATTTGTGGTTAGCAGCATACAACAAAGGTCTATACAAATACAATGGAACAGAAGTAACCCACATTGACGTACACCACCAAACAGCTACCAACGAAGTTTGGTCGGTGCTGTTTAGCAACGACACACTCTGGGCGGGGCAGTATGGTGGTATTACCATGATCACGCCTAACGATACCATTAAGTACCTATTTAACAATGTAAGTGGCAAGCCCCTTACAATTACTAGGCTGTTGAAAGATTCGAAAGGAATACTTTATGCTTGTACACATGGAAGAGGTGTTTTTAGGTTTAATGGGAACGAGTTTGTAGCCTATAAACCTGAAATAATCCAGGGCATTGATGTGGTGAGAGACATGGAGGATATCAATGGCACTCTGTTGGTAGGGACGAATAGAGGATTGGTTGTTGTTGACCCCCAGGGGAATACTTTGCAAGAAGAAGGAATATATGTCTACTCCATTACCGAAAAAAGCAATAATGAGGCCATTGTTACAGCTCAAGAGGGTGTTTATCGTTACAACTTATTAACGAATGAGTTGAAAGAATTGGGTGATGTGGGGTACAAAAATTGCATCAGTAGTTTTGTAGATGATCAATCCAATATTTGGTTGGGGACTTATGGCAATGGATTGTTAAAACTGAGTGAAGATTTTTTTACTGTCATCGAAAATGATTCTATCCAAAATTTCATCTCAAATGTTTATCATGATGTAGTACTTGATGAGGTGTATGTAGCCACTTTTGGAGAAGGGATTTTTGTGTATGATTCTTTGCGCAATCTTAAGAATTACTACGAAGAACCTTCAAAAGCCAGTACTGTAATTAAAGATAATTTAGGGAGAATATGGTTAGGAGGTTATGGCCAGGGAGTATATTGCCAAAATGGGTCACAATTTGACCGTATTGCCTTTGGCGACTCTAAAATGGAAAACAGGGTGCTTACCTTGTTTTGCGATCAAAACAATAACATATGGGTAGGCACATTGGGAGAGGGAGTTTTTTGCATTGAGCCAGGGGTTATTGTAAGCTACCAAAAGCCTTATACTGCTCTGCTAGACAATACCGTGAGTGATATTGTACAAACTGATGCATCTACTTATTGGATGGCTACCGATAAAGGCATTTCTTGTTTTCGTAATGGAGAATTCAAAAACTACCCAACTAATGAAGTGAAAGTGGTGTGCCTGGCTGTAGATGATGCTGAAAACATTTGGTTTGGAACCGAGTCGGGGCTGGGGGTTTTGCTTAAAACACAGGAGGGCTACCAAATTCAACAATATCTATTCGAAAATGAAGTATTTGCTAATTCATACATTCAATTTCTAAAGTTCGATCAGTCCATTTTATGGATAGGAGCGCGCAATGGGTTGTTTCGAATGGACATTGATGAGCTATCGAACAGTCAATGGCAAACCAGTTCTTTTTTCAAAATATCTAAAGATCAGAACCTTGAAATTAGCTCGTACTCTAAAGGTGGACATTCTGATACCCTTTGGTTTGGCGCAAGAAACATTATTGCGGGCCTAAGTTTAAAAGATTCCATTCGAATAGAGCCTCCTAAACTGTATTTAACCGCAGTTAACATTTTCGATGAGGAAGGAATTGTTAGTAACGAATACGATTCCTTATCGAATTGGTTTGAGGTGCCGTTTGGCTTGCGCTTGCCTTACCATAAAAACAATCTTGTATTTGAATTTGATCATGTTGATTTTGATTGGGGCGAGAATACTCGTTATTACTACCAATTGCATCCCATTGATACCATTTACCATGTTACCAAAGAAAATAATCTTACTGCGGCATATTTGCCTCCTGGCGAATACACCTTACGGATGTATGCTGTAAATGGTGCCAGTTGCAATAGTGAAGAGTTAAATTTCTCCTTTGTCATTACACCTCCTTTTTGGAGAACATATTGGTTTTATTCAGTGGTGTTGATCTTCATTGTATTAAGCGTACTCTTATACATTCGGTTAAGAACCTGGCGCTTGAATCAACGCAATAAAATTCTTCAACTGTTGGTGCGAAAAAAGACCAAAGAATTGCATGAAGAGCGAAAGGCATTGATTGCAGCTAAAGATCAGGCCATTAAGTCGGAAAATGCCAAGCAAGAAATGTTTGCTAATGTTAGCCATGAAATACGAACACCAATCAATGTAATTTTAGGGCTATCAAACCTCATGGAGAAAAAGAATGGTGTTACTGAAGGTGGGAAAGACTACATCACTATGTTGAAGCAGTCTTCACAGTACCTTATGATTATGGTAAACAATATTCTTGATTTTGAAAAGATAGAAAAGAATGAATTCTACCTTGGAATAACTGCGTTTAAAACGGATGCACCTATTCGTTTTGTAGAAAGTGTTTTTCTGCTAGAAGCACAGCAAAAAGGATTGGAATTTATCGTAGAGATAGACGAGCGCTTACCAACAATGATAGTAGGTGATGAGTATCGTTTATGTCAGATTTTGCAAAACATTGTAGGCAATGCGATTAAGTTTACTCACCAGGGACGTGTTGTGTTAACTGCTACCCTGGAAAAGGAAGATGAAATGCAGTGTGCCATTGGATTTAGGGTGCAAGATACCGGTGTTGGCATTGAACAAGAACGGGTAGATAAAATATTTGATCGGTTTCATACTACAACAGCGAAAACCTCAATTTTTCGTATAAAAGAAATTTCAAAGGGGCTGGAATTGGACTTACAATTACCAAGAAAATAATTGATAAAATGGGTGGGGCTGTAACCGTTTCCAGTGAGTTGAGCAAGGGAACTGTTTTTCACCTCAGCATTCCTTTTCAAAAAGTGAATGAGGATGCCATGACGCTTAAAGAAGATGAACACACAATGGTTGACCTTGGCGATGTAAGTATTCTTGCTGTTGAAGACAACCCTTTCAACCAAATAGTATTAAAAGATAATTTGGAGCTGTTTTCTGAAAACCTTGACCTTGATGTAGTTGGGAACGGATATGAAGCGATTGAGGCAGTGCAACGAAAGCAATACAACATCATTTTGATGGACATACAATTACCCGGAATAGATGGGCGGGAAACGGCTCAACGAATTCAGGTGTTGTATGAAGAACAAGAGAATAAACCAATCATATTGGGTATTACCGCTGGCATTTCAAAAGATAGCGATGCTGATGCTTCCTTTCGGGATTTTGGATTTAACGATGTTATTGCAAAACCTGTCGACCCAAATGATCTTATTAATAAAATCACTAAATTCCTTAAAACAGATGAGCTACATTAAACTCTCACTTTTGGAAACCAAGCTAAAAGGTCGTAAAGACCTGGTGTCGAAACACCTGGAACTTGGTGGCCATCAATTGATGGTAGAAATCAATCAGTTATCTTCCGCAATAAATGCCAATAATGTGGAGGACGCTCAACGTGCTATTCACAAGTTAAAATCTCTTCTAGGCTATTTTTATCAGGAAGATCTTGTGGCCTTATTGGAAAAAATAAAGGCACTCCTGGAAGAAGATGCTGTGAATGAGCCATTGATACAAGAGCATTTTGTTGATTTTAAAGATTTTACAAGTCAACTGATGCTTGAAATGAAGCAAGCGGTTGATCGATATGGTCGACTGGTAAAACGCTAGTTTTCCTTTTCTCCTCTTTTTATTTCCCGGCATGCTAGTGCTGTAAGGAATGTTAACTGTTGTTAGTGCATGATGACAAGGTTGTTCTTCATGGCATTATAAAGCAGTTCTTTTTAACAAATTTTAACACCTGTTAGGTTTTCCTTAACCCTTTCTTGATGGCCTTCACGCTACTTTAGCAGAAAACATTAGAGCTATGAAAAAAATCTTATTGGGACTACTGGTGGCACTACCTGCAATGGTATGGGCACAAAAAGAAGAGGGGCAAATCGTTTACCTCGAAAAAATTAACATGGAAGCAGAAATAGATGGTGAGATGGAGGGCATGGAAGGCATGGAGCATTTCAAGGCCATGATGAAAGAGATGGGCAAGTCGGAGAAGGTGCTTTACTTTAAAGGAAAGGAAACACTATACGAAGATTACGACGGGAAAATCAGCAATGAAGTAAGCGGAGGAAGTGATGGCATGGAATTTCAGGTAGTAATGGTAAAGCCAGAAAGCAAAGTGTATCAAAATCTGGCCAAAAAAGAAGTCATTCGTCAGGAAGACTTTATGGGGAAGAAATTCTTGATCAAAGAACCCATAGAAAAGAGGAAGTGGAAGATTGGTAAGGAAAAAGAAACCATTTTGGGTTATCAATGTCAAAAGGCTACTTTAAAAGTGGATACTACTACACATACAGCATGGTTCACTACCGAATTGCCTCTTTCAACAGGGCCACATGGATACGGACAGCTGCCAGGCACTATTTTAAAGATGGAACTCAATGATGGACAGATGGAGATTACTGCGAAGAATGTTGAGTTTAAAACTATTAAGAGTGGCACTATTGTTCCCCCTAAAAAAGGAAAGCAGGTAACCAGCGAAGAGTATCGAGCCATTGTTGATAAGAAAACCAAAGAGATGCAAGAAGAGATGGGCGGTGGCGGTGGTACGCATATTGAAATTCGTACAGAAGAGCGCTAATTCCAGATTTTACCTGCATGAACAAAGCAATTCTATTGTTATTGGCTTGTTGTTTCAGTCTCTTTGCCACTGCACAAAGTTACCATGAACTTCGAGGTCAGTTGCTCGATTCTACAGGAGCTCCGTTGCCTAATGCGTCGGTACTTCTACTAAGCACTCCCGACTCGTTGTTGGAGCAATTTGCTACTTCTAATAACATGGGGCATTTTAGGATAAAAGATGCTCCACAAGGCAACTGGATTTTACAGGTTTCATTTGTAGGATTTAAAACCTTCAATAAAAGCCTCAACCTCGGTACAGGCAATGAACCCATTGATTTGGGGGTGTTGCAATTAGAAGAAGATAAAGTATTGCTTGGTGAATTTGAGGTTGAAGGGGAGCAAGTGCCCATTCGAATAAAAGGCGATACCGTAGAGTATAATGCAGGATCGTTTAAAACACAGCCCAACGATGTAGTAGAAGATTTACTCGATCAGTTGCCAGGCATTGAAGTACAAAAAGATGGTAGTATTAAAGCCATGGGCGAAGACGTGGATAAGGTGTTGGTAGATGGCAAAGAATTTTTTGGCAATGACCCTAAGATTGCCACCAAAAATTTACCCGCCGACGCTATCGATAAAGTACAGCTGTTTGATAAGCAATCGGAAATGGCTGAATTTACAGGCATTGATGATGGAGAGCGTGATAAAACGATTAATCTACAGTTGAAGGAGGATAAAAAATTGGGCTATTTTGGAAATGTTACCGGAGGATATGGAACCGACAATCGTTACAAAGGAAAGTTCAATATCAACCGATTCAACAAAAAGGCTCAAATTTCGGCCATTGGCATGGCGAATAACATCAATGAACAAGGCTTTTCATTTCAGGATTACATGAACCTAATGGGGGGCTTCGACCAAATGATGGCTAACGGCTCGTTCGATCTATCCAATACCGGTATTCCATTGGATGTAGGACGCAATAATGGATTGGTAACCACAACAGCTGGAGGAATCAACTTCAATTACGACTTTAGCCCAAAAACAGAGTGGCGCAGCAGCTATTTTTACAATAGATTGGAAAACAATATTGAACGTGAATCGTTGCGGCAAAATTTTACTGATGATGGGGTGTATACCACGAATGAAAACAGCAATAGCACTACGCAAAACGATAACCACCGCCTAAATTTCAGGCTAAAACACAAAATTGATACTGTTCAAGACATCACGTTAAAAGGCAATGTAGGATACAATGAAGGGCTTTCCATGAGTCATTCGGAAACGCAAAACCTTGATGTAAACAACGAGCTAACCAATTCGGGTATTAGCAACAACCGATCTAATCTTAATCGATTAAATACGCAATCCAACCTCATTTATCGACGACGGCTTGGAAAACCCGGACGTACACTGGTAACGGATTTCTCTTTTGGGTTAAATAACAATGAACAAACCAGTAGGGTAGATGCTGTTAATCGTTTTGTTATTGATACACTCAACAATTTGGCCATTGATACCTTGTTGCAAAACCAGGATCAAACCAGCGAGCAGTTTAACTATGGCGTAAATGCAGCTTATACCGAGCCTTTAGGCAATGGGAAATTTTTGCAATTGAATTACGCACGCAATCAATATACTCGCGAGTTGCGTAAGAACTTTTACAACCTTGAAGATGCGGCAGCATTGGCCGAATTGAATACTGATTTGAGTACGGCCTATACCAACACCTATGCGTATGATCGAGGAGTATTGAACTTCAGGTTGAACCGAAAGAAAACAAGTTTGTTGCTTGGAGTTGGAGTACAATACTCTACATTACAAGGAAAAGTGCTTACCAATAATGTGGCCATTCAACGCACTTTTTTAAACGCATTGCCTCGCTTGCACTGGAGTCGCGACTTCTCCTCATCAAGCAGAATGCACTTTCGCTACGAAACCAATGTAGGTGAGCCCTCGATGGAGCAATTACAACCGGTGGTAGACAATAGCGATCCATTGAATATTTATGTAGGTAACCCCGGGTTGGATGCGGAATTTCGGCATAATTTAAACTTTAATTATATGTTTTACAGCCAGTTTAGCAATACAGGTTTCTTTGTGTCGTTAGGCAGCACTTATACTGAAAACAAAATTACCAATGCTGTTACCATAGACTCGCTATTAGCACAAACCACACAGCCGGTAAATACCAACAGCGAAACTTTACTAAACACCTATATTGGCTTTAATCGCCCTTTGTTTCGTAAAGCCAAAATCAACATCGAAACCAATAGTACCTATATTCGGGGCATTACTTTTGTGAATAGCCTCCCTAACAATACCGATCGATGGATCAATAGCGTGGATTTTAGCATTGAAAACCGTAAGCGAGGAGCAGTAAATGTTGCTGTAGGAACCAGGTATGCCCTTAACCATACCGCCTATTCGATAAGCAGTGAATTGAATCAACAATTCACTACCAGTTTGTACTATGCCGATTTAGACATTGATTTTTTGAAGAAATGGTCGTTAGGAAGCTCCATGGATTATACCATTTATGCTGGTGATGCTTTCGACACCAACCAGGAAATTCCCATTTGGAAGGCGCATTTATCGCGCAAGTTGTTGAACAACGACCGTGGATTGCTGAAAGTAACCGTATTCGATATTCTTGACGAAAATAGAGGGTTTAATCGCACCAGCCAGCTCAATTACTTGCAAGAAGATCGTACGAATGCGTTGGGTCGTTATGTAATGGTTACCTTTACATACAACCTCAGTCGTTTCGGGAAAAAAGAATCGATTACTATCGATGAAGGGAGACGTTAACCTTAAAATCTGGCTACAAAACTTTCTTGTACTTCTGCTTCAATGGCGTGTGGTGATCTGCTTTCACGCACTTGTGCTATAGCAGCTTCAGTGGTATAACCACGGTGTTTTAGCCAGCAAGCAGCTACAGTGCCCGTACGGCCTAACCCAGCAACACAATGCACCAGTACTTTATAGCCTTCGTTTAATTGCTCGTCTATCCATGTTAAACAGTACTGCATTGTTTCGTTAGTAGGTACCTGGTAATCTTTAATGGGAAAACGAAACACCGTTAACCTGGCCGCAGTATAGTGCTCCAGCAATTGCGGAACACCATATTTTTCAAACTCATGTGTTTCCAATAAGCAAATAACATGTGTAATGCGGTGTTGTGCAATGGTGTTTAGATCGCTAACAAGCACTGCATTCTTATCGCTTCGCCCTGGTAGTCGGCACATGCCCAGCCTGTTTGATGATTGGGGAAGATAATGTATTTCAAGTGCAGGTACCATGGCTTAAAGGTAGAAAATGAGAATGAGAAGTAACCTATTTACAACTGCTTTCGTATGTGCAGTAATTATAGCTGGGGTTGGCTTAATTGTTGTTAGTCAGTTCGTTATAAATAAAAAAAGCTCTCGACATGAATACTCCTTTTCGCTTTTCTATTACTCTTTTAATGATGTTTGTTGCATTGCAATTGTGTGCCCAAACGCGAAACACTGTTGCTAATGGTGGTTTTTTCGATCCTGCCACCTGGGATTGTAACTGTATTCCCTCACCATCTGATAATATCGCTATTCATCATCAGCTTACCATCGATAATGATTTTATTGATATTACAGGAACATTTATAGTAGAAACGGGTGCTTCATTAACACAAAGCAATTCGCAAATTGTAGGGGTACAGACGGGAGGCACTTTTAATAATCAGGGCACGGTTACTTTAACTACCATTGCCAGTTTTGGTTTTGTAGAAAATCATGGTTTTATGCACCTCAACAACCTGGCCGATAACAGCGCGTTGTTTTTGAATACTGGAATATTAAATGCGACAAGTGTTGTAGCTTCTAATAGTGGTATCCTCGAGAATGCAGGAATCCTTAATGCTCCAACTGTGAGCATTGCCGGTGGTATTATTAACAACAAAGCACAAATAAATTGCGACCTTTTTTCCGATCATTATTCTACAGGCTATAACCTTGGGATTATTAATGTTACGGGCGATTTCACCAATACTGGTACTTACGAAAATGAGCCTACTGGCATTATCATTATAGGAGGAATGTTTTTGCACTCCGATTCTGCTAACGTTAACAATATATTTACTAATGATGGTGTAGTTGGGTGCTACGATTGGACAGTATATGCTGCAGCGCTTGATGGCAGTGGCCAATTTTGTGTGCAAAACATGTCGACTCTTTCTTTTGGGGCGATGAATGGTACGCTCGATTTTTGCGATGCTACTGGAGGGAGTATTGATTTTAACTTATTTGGAACCCTTGGTCCTGGTGTAACCACATGTGCAAATCCATGTACAGTTGGCTTGCAAGGACAAACGGTAGAGGTTGGTGTACGGGTGGCACCTAACCCTATGCATACTCAAACTATATTTACCATAGAAGGAATAGCAGTTAGGCCTACTTTGTATTTGTTTGATGCGTTAGGCAAACAGGTAGTGCCAATGCTTGCCATAACTTCCAACAATCAAATGGTGTTGCAGCGCAATAACCTGCCCGCTGGCCTTTACTTTTATCAATTGCTTGTAGGAGGTCAGGTAATACAAACGGGAAAAGTGGTGATGGAATAATCGGGTTTTGATGAGGCTTGCATTGATGTTGAAAAATGAGATGTTTATTTTCGGAGATGTCATTGCGCAGTCGATATAGTTGCTTGTTAGGTAGATAAGATCACCTCAATTCTTTTTGAACGACTGCTCACCTTCAAAAAGGTATTCACTTTTCTTTTCGAACGACCGCCCACATTCAAAAAGGTATTTACTTTTCTTTTCGAACGACCGCCCACATTCAAAAAGGGTTTTTTATAGGGCAGGAATTACTTTATAGTAACATGTAGGCATTAAAAAACCCTCAACCAAATACTGAAGTAAGTTCAGTATAACAGTTGAGGGTAGTATCAATAATTTCGAGGGCTAACTTACTGCAACAGGACCTCTTTGTTCTACAGGAACATAGTCTCTTGCATTAGCACCTACATAAACTTGTCGAGGGCGACCAATAGGCTCACCGTTTTCAATCATTTCTTTCCACTGTGCAATCCAGCCAGGCAAACGACCCAAAGCAAACATTACCGTAAACATTTCGGTAGGAATACCAAGAGCACGATAAATAATGCCTGAGTAGAAGTCTACATTAGGATACAAACCTCGTTGCACGAAATACTCATCTTTCAATGCAATCTCTTCCATGGCTTTAGCAATGTCGAGTACAGGATCATTGATGCCTAATTTGTCTAACACATCATCGGCAGCTTTTTTAATGATCTTGGCGCGTGGGTCAAAGTTTTTATAAACACGGTGTCCGAAGCCCATTAAACGGAATGGATCGCTTTTATCTTTTGCTTTGTCAATCCATTTCTCAAGGTTGCCACCATCATTCCTCACGTTTTCCAGCATTTCGATTACCGCCTGGTTGGCACCACCATGAAGTGGTCCCCATAGGGCAACTACCCCTGCCGAGATGGAGGAGTATAGATTGGCTTGCGATGACCCTACGATACGTACAGTTGATGCTGAGCAGTTTTGCTCATGATCAGCGTGTAAGATCAGCAGTTTGTTGAGTGCGTCAACAACTACAGGGTCTGGATCGTAGTGATCAGTAGGCAATGAGAACATCATGTGTAAGAAATTCTCGCAATAGCCCAACGAGTTTTTCGGATAGGCCACTGGGTGTCCTACCATATTTTTATAAGACCATGCCGCCAGCGTTGGTAGTTTTGCAATCAATCGCTGAATGGTAAGATCTACCGCTTCAATGGGGCGGTTAGGGTTTTGTGATTCAGGGTAGAAAGTAGACAATGAACAAAGCAGTGATGCCAAAATACCCATAGGGTGTGCCTTTGATGGGTAGGCTTCATAGAATTGCTTCATGTCTTCGTGCACTAAAGTGTGCGATGTAATGCTTTCTTTAAAGCTATCAAGGGTAGCCTTGTCTGGCAGTTCTCCATAAATTAGCAGGTAGGCTACTTCAAGAAAGGTAGCTTTTTCAGCCAATTGCTCAATGGGATATCCCCTATAACGTAAAATGCCTTTTTCGCCATCCAGGAAAGTGATGGCACTTTTAGTAGATCCGGTATTTTTAAAACCCGAATCAATGGTGATGTGGCCTGTGGTGCCACGTAGTTTTGAAATGTCTATCGCTTTTTCGTCCTCACTCCCGGTAACAACAGGTAGTTCGTGGGTTTCGTCACCGAGGATAAGCTTCGCAGATTCGCTCATGGTTGTGTTACAAGTTTTAGCAGATTATTACTCGAAATTATTGCGCGATAAATATAGGAAAAAGAATCCGAACAAAAGCCTTTGTTTCAGGCTAATTCTTCCAAATTCTTGCGTTGCAAAGCATGAACGTTGTTGCAAATTTGAGTGCGATTACTTTTTCATTTGAGTGCGAAGGTCGAATAATTCGGCTTTAATAGAATTGATGTCTTTGCGTACATCAGAGTTTTCGTTACGCAGTACAAAGCTCAATTTTGCCTGTACTTTATAGACTTGAAGTACGTTGCTTAAGTCTTCTTCGTAGGTGGGGTATTGCTCGTTGTCGCTTTGCAGTACCAGCTTGTTACGCTTGTCTAATCGATTGAGTACACGCTTTACTACTACGCCATCTTTAGTTACTACTACATGCACATACCCCTCACGAATGTTATCGATCGGGTTCTCAAGAAACTCGGCAATGAGCCAGTCGTGATGATAAATGGTGGGGTGCATGCTGTCGCCATTGGCTTGAAGACAAATGTAGGTGCCATCTTGGAATTGTGGTGAAGGCATGCTGAAGGCGGGCAGTGATTCAAAATATTGGGGGTTGTCGTAATTAGCAGGGAATCCTGCCGCAGCTTTTGCGTCAATTTGTACAATGTTGTTTTTTCCGTTGGCATCGATGGTAACTACCTTAGGCATTTGTAAAGAGCCAGACACGCCAGAAATAACTTTCTTTTTGCCGGCAACCATGTCGCCTTTGCCCTTTAATAACCACTCGGCATTTAACTCGGGAAAGGTGTTAAATATTTTTAACAATTTATCAATGCCAAAATTCTTTTGAGCATTGACCATATAATACACCTGTGCTCCGGAAAGTCCTACTTTTTCAGCAAATTTGTTGTTATTCAACCCGGTGTGCTGAATAAATCGCTTCAATCGGGCGTAAAACTTATCGTCAGAAAAATTCATTAATTTTTTTTAATATTTCTTTTGTTATGTTAAAGATATTTAATATATTTGTATTGTACAAATGATCAACGGATTATTTTACAAACAAGATGAAACAATTAGGGAATCGACCCACCTCATTTTGACTAGTTCTTTTAATAATTGCGAATGAAAACAGGGGCTATGTTGCGATTTTCGCAGGTATTTGTTCGCTAAAACCAGAGGTGTGGTTGGTTCCCTTTTTTATATAGCATTGGTTTGGGGGCTGAAATGAAGTGCTCCAGGTAAAGAAGAGTAAAGACGTAGAAGGACTACGTAGACTGCTACCCGTTTATGGGTGATCGTCAAGGGCTAAGTTTGAATGCTTTGATGATACTCGAGTTTTCCGGTTTTACATGTAGGGCAGGCGGTTGCTTCTTTAATCTGGTCTTGCAGGTAAGCATTGCATTTTGGACAATTGAACTGCCCTTTGAATTCCTTCATATATCTTGCTTTTATGGGGGCAGTTCTTCCCCAAACCTCTATTCCCATACACTTCCGCTCAAACTCTACCATAATTCTTTTTTCTACACGCTTACATTGGTTGCACCACAAATACAGCCATAAGCCATTGATGTGCTTTTTCATACCCATGCTCGCATGGCGTGTTTTTACTTTTCCCAATAAGGTATTCTTGAACTCCTGAGGCCCTCCTAGTTCAAACCGGGTATTGCACAAATTACAGCTATACTGATGAAAAGTTCCCATGGCAATTATTCATCCTCTGCTTTGCCATTATCTTCCAGGCTTTTCATAATATCAGTAATGAAATCGTTATCTACCACATCATCATTTTCGCTTGCCATCACCCATGTTTCAATCTGATCGTCTAAAGAACTTTGGATGGCTTCCTTTTGTAATTCTTCAATAATCTCACCCTTGTTATTCAACAATACAACTACTCGGTACGAGCTTTCGTAAGGAGGGTTGTCAGGGTAAATGGTGAATTCTGTTTCAGTGATTAGGGTAAATGAATAGGCAACTTGCCAACCGTTGGTTGTTTTTTCGGGTATGCTAATGTTAAATAGCGTATAGGTGGTATTGCCCAAATGGCCACTACCTCCAGCACGAGTGCCCAATTGTTCTTCTGTTGTTATTTTATGATGAATGGCTTCTGCCGCTTGTTCCCTGGTCATTATTTTCCCTTCGTATAACCTTCATCGGCAAATTTTCGGGCTACCTCATTGGCTTTTGGGGTTTTTCGCACATCTACCTGATGGCTGATGTGTTCATACCCTTCTAAACCAAATACAATTAGGTATTCCCCTACCTTTTCGGTAGGGTAACCGCCTGGCTCTCCTTCGTCAAGGCATTTGTAGCGAATAATACCAGCAAAGGGCTTGCCGTCGGCATAACGTATTTCCATTACGCCACCGTACTGTTGGCTTACCCCACAGTAATCTACCCCTATGCTTTCATAATATTCTCCTTCTTCGGCTACTACCGAGATGAGGTTATTGCCATACATGTCGTAGTTGATATGGATCTTATATCCTTTTGGGCCTTTGCATTCCATCCAACCGTCAGCTCCTTCAGCTTCTGGAGGAGGGTCGTGCATTACGCAATTATCTTCACTTAGCTTAATGTAAGTGCTTTTAAAACTGCTTTCAGTGGTCGTCGCCATCATCGAGAGGGCGAAGCAAAGTGTTAATAGTAGGTTCATGAGCATTGTATTTGGCAGGATCCCGTTCGGGTAAGAACTGGTAACCCTGTTCGGTTTTTCGCATTAAGAATTCTTGATAGCCCACCTGCATTTCTCCTCCTTGGTCGATTTCTACCATCATTGTTACTTTTGCCACATTGTTGGTAAGTAGGTGATGCCCCATGTAGCTAAATTCTGGGGCAAATGGGTGCTTGTAACGCCAAAACCCTGCTGGGTGAGCTACTTCAGGCCGTTGGGTGCGGTAAAAGAAGGCGCCACTTGTCAATGCACCAGAGGCAATGGATGAGTCCGATAAATCATAGTAGGAGCCAAGCGTTTCCCAATCGTGGTTAGTAAGCAACGCCCTGGCTTGCTCTACTGCCCTTTCGGGCGAGCTAAAGTAACGTGGTTTCATAGTTTCTTTTTGTGCAAATGTAATGCCACAAAAGCACATCTCTAATAAGATAATAATGGCGAACTGATTCATTCATTCAGGTAAAAACCACCCTTTTAACATACCCAAAAAAGATCCCTTCGTTTTAATTTTTGGCAATGCTTCTTCAGCAGTAATGTGTTCGTATTGCCTGGCCAAAGCAATATGCTTATGGCAAAACCAAATCGCATTGGGGGGATGGCCTGTAAAGCCCTCCTCTTTTTGCCGACGATACCAATCTTCATCACTGGTTGTGCACTTAAAATAAACTACTTCTGCACCAGAACCCTGGCCATCATCTTCGTAACCACATACTTCACATACAGGGGGCATCATGTACTAAAGATAACAAAATCAGAAGATTAATCATGTACCTGGGCACAAACCACCAGTTGCCTTACATTGGAGCCCTCGTATCCATCTTGTGTGTAGTTGATGAATGTTACCACCCTGCTGCCATAAATGTATACGCTGCCAATGTTATAACCACGAACGCAAGCAGGGGCTTTGTTAAATGCATTGGTTTCATGAATAGTGGCATAAGGAGTGTGTGCTGTTTTGAGCAATAACTTACACGAATACAAGGGATCGGTGGAGTAGCAAGGTTGTGCTTTATAAGAGTTGTCAGGCACGTTATTTTTGTAGGTGTTTAATAGCAAGGTGAAGCTTGTGGGAGGCTTTGCTGTAGAAGGGGCGAATTGCGATACAGTAACCGTATCATTTCCAGGGCCCAGTCGATATGTGGGAGTATAATAAGCCAGGTAGCCAGTATTGCCTACTTCAATGCCATACTCTTGTAATTGTGGCAATGCCTTTGCCAGGTTTTTGGTATACAAATCTTGAAGAATCAGGTGACTTACTAAATAAATCTCATCCCCCAGTGGCTCCATTAACGAATCCATATCGTAATCCACTATCGCCTCAATAGGGCTGCAGACTTGCCGATTAGTACTGGTGTTGTACACATACACAACTCCGTGCCATCCATCGCTATCGCTGTTCATGGTAGCTCTATGGTAGGCCATGTGTTCTCCAGTTTTCGAGAAACCTATCATTTTGTAATGATCAACGGCATTGGAAAAAAGCAGATTTGATATTAGCAAGAAACCATATAACAACCAGTGCTTTGTCATCTAACAAATCATATAAAGTTCTACTAAAAATTTGCGATTGTCACGCCACTTAATCCACCCTCCATCAAAGCCAGGGTCGTAACCATCGCCACACCCTCCATTTTCAACTTTAATCCAATCGCCATCTACTTCAATGATGTCGAATGAGTCGAAGCCTTGATAGGGTACTGCTTCGTGTTCTTGCCCGGGACCGTTACGCAACGGGTTGTTTGAAGGGCTTAACCGATCCATGTCGGCTACGCCATCTACCAGGTGTTGTTCCCAACTCTGGTAGCGAATGGCTCCTGTATTTCTTACCCATAGGGAAGCACCTGATTGGCTGTTTACGATTATTTTCGCCCATTCTCCATAGGTTGATACACAAATTAGTTGAAAGATATCGTACTCGGCATACAGTTGATAAGGAGAGAAAACATCAGTGGTTCCATCGGTACTAATGGCAATGTTTTTCAGGTTGGCTAGTTCACCAGGAGTATAGGTGTGCAATGGTGCAGAAGTGGTATCGCTAAAGAAGGCAATGGTAGTATCTTCATATGTTAATACATGTACCAGCCCTATGCCATAACGTTCTTCAAAATTTTTGACTGCTACTACCTTATACCCATTGATGGTGGTGCCTTCGATCTGGAAAACAATTTCTTGTCCCTCGGGCACTTCCAACTGGCTCAACTCATAGCCTGTGTTGTATTCTACTGTATACAGTTGTTGTTGATTGGCATTGTAGATTTTATAACCATCAAGCGAGTAAGGGCTGGCTTCACCAATCAATATATCGTAATCGCTTAACCATCGTTCAACTACGTAAAAGTACTCCTCGTCTGGTGTAACTGTGTGGATGGGTTGCTCCTGTCGGTATATACTAACCTTATATCGTGGTTCAGGAATGTTGTTGTCAACTCCTGAAAGAATGGTGTCATATACCAATTGTTTGGCCACAAAAAGACTATCGCTCGACCATAAAACAGCTTCATTAATGATCATCGTATCGATATAGGAAGGAATCGTGTCAGCAGTCAGTGCCAAATCCGAATCATTTATTGCAGACACATCGTTGGTTGAGGTGTTTTCACCACAACTTGCTGTTACGATGGTAATTAGCAATAGAAGCAAAAGTCTTTTCATCGGGTAGTTGTTTGTATTAGTCGAAAAGTTACGCGATTAAAAATAAGAATAATTCAATCTGTTTCTACAGAAAATATTTTTGAATTAAATTCGCGAACCTTGAACCATAATCTGCAAGAAATGAGTGTTATAAAAGGAATTCCCGTTGTTTTACTGGCGGTATTGTTGAGTATGTGTGGCGAGCCACAACCAGAAGAAACCAACCTTGCGGCAGTTGATAGTACGCAGGTAAATCCATCGTATACCGTTAAGGATGAGCATAGTTACGCTAATCCTGCTGAAGCGGCAGCCCGTCATTTAGATTTAGACATTAAAGTAGATTTTGAGCAGCAAATTATTAGCGGTGTTGCTTCCTACGATATTGAGCACATGAGTGGCGACAAAATGATTTTTGATGCCAAGGGACTTGAAATACTAAAGGTAACACTGGGCGAAGAAGAGCAGTCAACAACCTTTGATTTAGGAGCAAACGATGATTTATTAGGGCAGCCTCTTACTGTACAATTGCAAGAAAATACCACTCGTGTTAATATCCATTATAGCACCACAACAGGTGCCGAAGCATTACAATGGTTGAACCCACAACAAACTGCGGGCAAGCAACACCCTTACCTTTTTACGCAAGGGCAAGCCATTTTAACACGTACCTGGATTCCTTGCCAGGACACTCCTGGGTTACGCGTTACTTACAATGCTCGTGTAGAAGTGCCTAAAGATTTATTGGCGGTAATGAGTGCTACTAACCCTACTGAGAAGAATGCAGAAGGTATATATGAGTTTGAGATGAAACAGTCGATACCTATTTATTTGATGGCATTGGCAGTAGGCGATCTTTCTTTTCAATCGTTAGGAGAGCACACAGGAGTATACACCGAGCCTTCGATGTTGGAAAAATGTGCCTATGAATTGGCAGATGTAGAAAAAATGTTGGTGGGTGCCGAAGCGTTGTATGGCCCTTACCGATGGGAGCGTTATGATGTTATTGTATTGCCACCAAGCTTTCCTTTTGGCGGCATGGAAAACCCACGTTTAACTTTTGCTACTCCTACCATTATTGCGGGCGACCGTTCTTTAACTACTTTGATTGCGCATGAACTGGCGCATTCGTGGTCGGGCAATTTGGTTACTAACGCTACCTGGAACGACTTTTGGCTGAACGAAGGATTTACCGTATACTTTGAACGCAGAATTATGGAAGCATTGTACGGTAAAGACTATGCTGAGATGTTGGCCTTACTCGGTCAGCAAGATTTGAAAGAAACAGTAGCCAATTTTGAATCGAATGACGATACCAAGCTAAAGTTGAACCTGGACGATCGTAGCCCTGATGATGGAATGACCGACATTGCTTATGAGAAAGGTGCTTTCTTTTTACGCATGTTGGAAGAAGCAGCAGGCCGGGAACACTTCGATGCTTTTTTGAAACAATATTTTGAAGAAAATGCTTTTTCCATCATGACTACCGAAATGTTTATAGATTATTTGCAAGCCGAATTGATCGATAAGCATCAGTTGGAGGTCGATATCAACGAGTGGGTATATACTACTGGTCTTCCTGAAAATTGTGCTCACATTGAATCAGAGCGTTTCGCACAGGTAGAGCAAGCACTTACGGTATGGAGTGAAGGAGCGGATGCTGCTTCGTTGGAAACCACGGAATGGAGTACACATGAGTGGTTGCACTTTTTACGCCATCTGCCTCGTGAAATTGCAATAGATCGCATGGAGAACCTGGATCAAGCATTTGGTTTTACCAATTCAGGGAATTCTGAAATTTTGGCCGAATGGTACCAACTGTCTATTCAAAATAGCTACGCTAAAGCTTATCCAGGTATTGAAACCTTTTTGGTGAATGTGGGACGTCGTAAGTTTTTGGTGCCGTTGTATCGCACTATGGTCAAAACGGAAGATGGCAAGGCAATGGCTTTAGCTATTTATAAAAAGGCACGAGCCAATTATCATGCAGTATCTACCAATACATTGGATAAGATGCTGGGCTGGCAATCAGTTTAGTTGTTGAGGTACTTTTCGTACCAGGCAATCCATTCTTCAAACACGTTTACATGTTGTTTAGGATTGCTGATGCCATGACCTGCACCAGGGTATAATATCATTCCATGATCTATCCCAAGGTCTTCTAATGCCCTATACATTTCCCATGCCTGTGCTACTGGTACACGGCTGTCGGCTTCACCATGAAGAATTAGGGTAGGGGTTTTGCAGTTCTTCATGAATTTAATAGGAGAAGAGCGTTCATAGTTTTCCATGTTGGTAACTGGAACACCTTTGAATTCCCATTGTGCTATTTTGCCATGGTTGATATCGCTTTGGGCATACATACTAACCGTATTGGCAATGCCTGCTACGCTTACTGCCGCTTTAAACCGATTGGTATGCCCAACAATCCAGTTGGTCATATAGCCACCGTAACTCCAGCCGCCTACTACCATTTTATCGGCATCTACCATTCCTTTTTCAATGAGGTGATCTACTCCAATCATAATGTCCTGGTAATCACCGCCACCCAAATCGGCTCGGTTGCCAGCATAGTGAGTGCTACCATAGCCAATGCTGCCTCTGAAGTTAGGTTCAAGCACCATGTAGTTGCGGGCGGCAAACACCTGTGCAATTTTCCCCAGGTTATTTTTAACAATACCATCAGGGCCACCGTGCGGCAATACCATTAAGGGGTATTTATTGCCTTCTTTGTAATCGGCAGGCAAAGTAACTACAGCTTCAATGGGGGTTTGGTCAAAACTTTTGTATTGTATTACCATGGTTTTGGCCAACTTCTTTTGCTTAATGTCCTGGTTTACCGAAGTAATTGCACGAGCACTTTTAGGATCGCTGCCAACATTCATCACCATAAGTTCAGTAGGCTCTGATCCCGAACTGGCTGTATAAGCAATGCTTTTGCCGTTAGGAGATACAGCAAAACTCCATATTACATAATGAGGAGGTACCAACGTTTCGATGTTGCCTTTTTTAACGTGTACTTTGTAAATGCCACTAGCAGTGTTTCTTGGGGTTAGAAAGGCAATGGTATTGTTGTCGAGCCACTCAATTTGTTCAATGGTAGGATCAAACTCTTTGGTGAGGTTGATGATTTTTTGGCGTTCAACATCGAGCACAAACAATGCATTGTTACTGGAATATCCTGTAGTACACCCAATAAAAGCTACCCTTTTGTTATCGGGTGAAAATGTGGGGTGTGCGAACACTGTTCCTTCGTTAAATTGAAACAACCGTTTGCCGTTATCTGCAATAAGTTCAAATTTGCTTTCGGAAAGATAGTTGAATAAAGATGCATCATTGGAGGTAACAGTGGCAAATAGCTTGCCATCAGAAGAAACGTCGTATTCATGCACATGGAAATTCCCGTTGGTTACTTTAATAGCTTTGTCTTTATCGAATGATTTTATCCAGAGAGAAGAACGCGAAATTTTGGTGCCAACTTTTTTTGCTCCCCCTGTTCTTTTTTTGAAGTCTTTCACGTTTTTCGATATAGGCTCTTTTAGGGTGTAAGCCACTGCATTGTTCCCTATCCATCGAAAGTCGCGAACCCCTTTTCGCTCATTGGTAATGGCTGCCGGTTCGCCTCCTTTGCTCATGGCATATACCTGGGGGGCATCTTCTATATTAGCAGTGAAGCCTATTTTTGAGCCATCGGGCGACCAACTGGCATTGCGATAACTTTTTTCGCTCGAAACGATTTTAGTGTCGTTGCTTTTTGCATTCCAAAATCGAATGTCGACTTTGTTTTTGCTGTCCCAGCTTTTTTTAACCCCTACGGTAAACATTACCTGATTGCCATCAGGTGAAAACTGTGGCTGACCAATACGGTCCAACGCCATAAAGTCTTTGATGGTGACGTAGGTATTATCTTGGGCAAATGCTACGCTGTGCAACAAGAATAACGACAAAGCAATGCCGAAAATAGTAGAGTGCTTCATGGTAATACGATTAGTTCCACTTCATTCAAACAAAGCGGTTGTGTTAAATTACTACTTTATTTCAAACCCAAGCATACGGTCGCCCATTTCCAATTGATGCACTACTTCCATGCCTTTAACCACTTGTGCAAAAATGGAGTAGCGCCCATTGAGGTGTGGGGTTGGTGAGTGTGTAATAAACCATTGACTTGATTCAGTATCTTTTCCTGCTGATGCCATCCCTACTGTGCCGGTTTCGTAGCGAAGTGCTCCAAATTCTGAGCGAATGGAAAAAGTAGGCCCACCCCAGCCGTCGCCACGTGGGCAACCATCTTGTACTACAAAGTTTGGCACTACACGGTGGGCAACACTTTGCCCATAAAATCCGTCGCGAATCAAACGTATGAAATTAGATACTGAACCAGGGGCATCATTGATCATCAATTGCAAGGTAATGTCGCCCTTATCGGTGTTAATAACCACTTGCTGGTCTTCCGGGATGCTGCATACCAATTCCCAATCAATAGGGTTATTCATCATATCGGGCACTGGAGTAGGGGTGGTATTGCCTTCAAAATAATCGATGGTGGCAAGCAACTGGGCGTAGCCTTCAATATCGATGGGTAATTGCATGTTGGCCAGGGCATCTTTCAAAAATTGATCATCTGTAATGGTTGTATTGTAAGAATAAAGAGTGTCTGTTAGGTATTTGGAGGCGCTACCAATCATGGCTACATCGCCTGATTGTACTGCTTTTATCCAGTAAGGCAAGAATATGCGGGCGGTGGCTGTATCAGCAATCAGTTTATTGTTTGTGAATTGGGTTTTTGCCAGCATTAGCCCAAGGGCCTCAATGCCATTGGTGCTGATCACTTTTTCTTTGGCATTAAAGGTGGCTTCTGCTACAAAATGACGGTTAGCGGTATCGGCACTCATGGCAGTAAGCAAGGCGCCTTTTTCGTAGGGGTTAGAGGTGTTTTCATACAGCGAAGTGATGATAGCATTTATTTCATTGCGTTGTGCCTTGTTGCATTTGTCTAATGCTACTTCCATCATTTTTGCACGTACCCGCCAATGGATGGAATCTTCCTGATACGTCAGGTACCTTTCAACATCTTTTTCCTGTCCTCTTGCTGCAAAATATTCAGCAGCTTTTACTGCTACCTGGGTATTGGGGTGGTTTAGCATTTCAAAAAGAACTTCGTTTACCTCATCGTATTTCAACCAAAAAGAGTGGCAAGCACTAATGGTATTTACCAGTGCCCGGTAATCGGTATCCAATCGAAGGTATTTGTTGATGGTTGTTGCCACCTCATCTCCTTGTGTTTTGCGCAATGCTCGTGCAATGTTCATCAGCACCATAATGTCTGGTTCGTCTTCAAAATGTTGAAGCATTGCTTTGGTATGATCTTTTAAATCGATGGATGCACGTGCCAGGTAATGTGCTGCAGCAAAACGAACCTCATATGGTTTCGATGCATCAAGCATTTGCACCGCAAGTGCAGTGCCTTCCTTTGATGTGATGCGTTGTAGGCCAAATTGATACAGCGCCCACATTTGTCCTTCCATCAATAAAGGATCGTTGTTGGTGGCAAAGCTTATGATAAAATTTAGCGTGTTTTCATCACCACACTTTCCAAGTGCCTCCAAAATAACCTTTTTCACTTCGTGCGAAGTGGTTTGCCCTAAGGCACCTTGCAGCCAACCATCGGCACTGCCAGATCGTGTTTGCCCCATGCTATAAGCTGCTGCTTTTTGAATGGCTTCTTCCTTGTCGTTCAATAAAGGAGCCAACTGTTCAATGACATTGGTATCTTGTACCGAACCAAAAGCCAGCGTTGCAGCTTCACGGTAAGTGTTGTTTTCATGGCTCAAATAGGGGAGTAGCGCCGCGGTATTGCGTTCGTCTTGATGTGTATATATTTGCTGTAGTGTAGTGTCTGCAAAGCGATTTAACGCAACAGGGGGTTCTGGGGCTTCGTTAGCGTTATCGCTACATGCGGCAAACAACAATACGCCTAACCAAAAGACATGAAGTTTTTTCATGACTACTTCATTTGCGATAACCACTTACGGTACAGCCGTTGTTGTTCACCATTGGCATCTTTTGAAGACTTTATTCGGTAGCTTACATCGGTGCTCTTTTGTAACGTAATGGAAAGCGTTTGTAAAATTTGGTCGCGCGCCAGCAATACTTCAATAACATCACCAGCCTTATGGTGCTCAATGTGTTGATTCAAGTTGCCGGCTACCCGATAACCATCAATGGCAATAATTTCATCGTTTACATTAATGCCTCCATTGTAAGCAGAAGAACCCCGGTATACATTTGATACCACTGTTTTGCCACCTTCAGGCTTGGTGCGTACTCCAAGCTTTACTTTTTCACTGCCTTCGTTGATGTTAACCACTTCCAACCCTGCTGGATTGAAGAAGCGGTTGTAATCAATTTGTTTGGTATCGTATACATGATCCTTGAAAAATTGTTTGGATTCTTTGCCAGCAAACTGACTTACAGCAGCTACCATCTCTTCGTCGGTAAACCCGCGCTTGGCTTTTTTATAATAGGTGTTGTACAAGAAGCGCATAAGGTCGTCGAGGTTTTGCTTGCCTTTCGATTTTTTGATGATGGCCAAATCAATCATTGCCGCCAGAATTTGTCCTTTTGAATAATAAGAAATGGTGGTGTTGATGCTGTTTTCGTTCGGACGATAGGCTTTGATCCAGGCGTTAAAGCTGGCCGCAGCTGCCGATTGTACTTTACTGCCTGGTTGATTGTCTACATACCCCATAGTGCTCGATAATACACGCATGTATTGATCGTCGTTATAATACCCTGCACGACGCAGTAACAACTCATCGTAATAGCTGGTAAACCCTTCCATAACCCACAGGAGGGTGGTATAGTTTTCATTTTCGTAATCAAAGGGGCCCAATGCTTTTGGACGTATGCGTTTTACGTTCCACAGGTGAAAGTATTCATGCGCCACAAGGCTTAAAAACTTGTTGTAGCTGCTTTGTGGGGCATAGGTCCATCGGTTCACTTGTAAGGTGGTAGAGTGCAAATGCTCCAGCCCTCCACTGCCATTGGTAAGGTTATGAATAATGAAGGTGTATTCTTTACAAGGGTGATCACCATTAAATACAGCAGCGCAGGCTTCTACAATGTTAGCCATGTCTTTCTTCAACTGCTCCACGTCGTAATTGCCTTCACCATACATAGCAACATGGTGTTTTATTCCGGCAGCATCAAACGAGAATTCTTTATGGTTGCCAATCTCCATAGGTGAGTCAACCAGCAAGTCGTAGTTGGGGAACGAGCGTTTCCAATCGTTGCCATCTACCCGCGGTAGAGCAGTGCTCAGCTTTTTCCAATCTTTATAAGGTTTTACAGTTACTGTGCCTGAAGCGTCTTGCTGCCCGGCAACATACATAAAGATACTGGTGCCGTTGAGGTATCCATGTGAGGCATCTAAAAAGCTGGTACGAACGCTCATCTCAAAAGCATACACTTTATAACTTAAGGTTACACCATCGGCTTTGTTAGAAAATACCCGCCAGGTATTTTTAGCCGTTTGTTGTACTTTCAAGGTATTTCCTTTGCCATCTTTTGCTATCACCTCTTCCACACTTTTTGAGTATTCGCGTACCAGGTAGGAACCCGGTGCCCAAACGGCCATCTTAAAGTCCATGTGCTCTTGTTGCAAGCCATTTACTTTCATCTCTACTTCGTAGTAGTGGGTGTGCGGCTCGGGCATAGATAGTTGATACTCAATAGTAGTAGCTGCAAAAACAAGTTGACACAAGAATAGAAACAAGGTAGTGCCAAGGGCATTAAGGCGATGCGTCGTCTTCATAAAATCCTAAAAATTGGTTGTTAAAATTGGAATTTAAAGGTATCAATTTAAATCAAAATTAACGAGCGGTATCATCCATTTAATCGTAAAAATTGTATCTTGGTGTTCCTCGAAACCTAAACCGGAAGAACATGAGCGTAGAAGCACCCAGAAAAGTAGGAACCGATTTGGAGATCGCCCAGGAGGCGAAGATGGTTCACATCAACAACATTGCCACAAAAATAGGAGTTACGGAAGACGACCTGGAGCTGTATGGTAAATACAAAGCCAAGCTCCCCCTATCGCTGATCAATGAAGATAAAATTGCACAAAATAAACTCATCCTGGTAACGGCACTTACGCCTACTCCTGCGGGAGAAGGAAAAACCACCGTTTCCATTGGACTTACAGAAGGACTCAATAAAATTGGCAAGCAAGCCACTGTGGTATTGCGAGAACCTTCGCTGGGTCCTGTATTTGGAATTAAAGGAGGTGCTGCTGGTGGCGGTTATTCGCAAGTAGTGCCTATGGAAGACATTAACCTGCACTTTACGGGCGATTTTGCAGCTATCGAAAAAGCCAATAACCTGTTGGCGGCTTTAATTGATAACAACATTCAAAGCAAAACCCGTAGCCTGGGCATCGACCCACGCACTGTATTGTGGAAACGGGTGATTGATATGAACGACCGTACCTTGCGCAACATTATTGTAGGGTTAGGAGGAACGGCTAACGGATTGCCACGTGAGGGTGGTTTTAACATTACTGCTGCTTCCGAAATCATGGCCATCCTTTGCATGAGTAAAGACATCAACGACCTCAAAGAAAAATTGGGGAATATTTTTGTTGGCTTTACCTACGATAAAAAGCCAATTTATGCCAGGGATGTGAATGCTACAGGGGCAATGGCTTTGTTGTTGAAAGATGCTATTAAGCCCAACCTAGTACAAACATTAGAAGGCAACCCTGCCATTATTCATGGTGGCCCATTTGCCAACATTGCCCAGGGCACCAATACGATTGTAGCGACTAAAATGGGATTGTCGTTATCTGACTATGTAGTAACAGAGGCAGGCTTTGGTGCTGACTTAGGTGCTGAAAAATTCTTGAATATTAAATGTGGTTATGCAGGGTTAAAGCCCGATGCTTTGGTGCTGGTAGCCACTATACGTGCTTTGCGTCATCACGGTGGAGCACCAAAAGAAGAATACAATACCCCAAGTGTTGAACGTGTGGGTAAAGGGTTTGCCAACCTTGAAAAACACATCGAAAACGCGAAGAAATTCGGATTAAATCCAGTAGTGGCGATCAATAGTTTTATTTCTGATACGGAGGAGGAAGTAGCACTCATTCAAGAGCGTTGTGCTGCTATGGGAGTACAGGCAGTAGTATCGGAAGGTTGGGCCAAAGGAGGCGAGGGTACAAAAAACCTGGCTCAAGCAGTGGCAGATAATATTGAGGCTGGCACGAATGACTTCAAACAATTGTACGATTGGAATGCTCCGGTAAAAGATAAGATTAACACCATTGCTACTGAAATATATGGTGCCGATGGCGTTGACTATGCCAAACGAGCGGAATTGGATTTAAAGCGCATTGAAAAACTAGGATTGGCCCACTTGCCCATATGTATGGCAAAAACCCAGAAATCGTTTTCCGATAATGAAAAGATGTATGGGCGACCTACTGGGTTTAGGGTTACCGTTCGAGAGTTTGAAATTGCTGCTGGTGCAGGATTTCTCATCCCTATTCTGGGTAAAATGATGCGTATGCCGGGCTTGCCAGCTGTTCCGGCTTCTGAAGGAATGGATATTGATGGCGATGGTACCATCACCGGATTGTCTTAATGCACCATATATGGCGGTTACCGCAGAGGAATACCAGGGGTTGAAATACCAGCAGGGCGCGTTTAAGGAAGTATCCGATGGATTAACGGTAGAAGAAGCCATTCAGATTTGCATTAACGACGAACCGTATACAGTAACAATGCGCACACCGGGTAACGACCCGGAACTGGTGCGAGGCCTATTGTACTCTGAAGATTTGTATAGGAATACAAATGGCCCATTTGAAATAAAGGTAACCCAAACCAACGAGTTGGGAATTACCACTGGGGTAAATGTATCCATTCCACCAGGTCAATTGGGAGATGGTTATATCAATGGCCGTAGCATCCTTTCGGTGTCGTCATGTGGAATATGTGGCAAACGGGAGTTAGATGACCTTACCGTTTCTGGCGATCCGCTGAGTGGAACAGAAACCATACGGTTAGATGCGCTTTTGCAAATGTTCGATGCCATGAATGCCCGGCAGGAAACATTTAAGTTGTCGGGAGGATCACATGCAGCAGCAGCGTTTACCCTGGATGGAGATTTGCTGGCAGTGCAAGAAGATATCGGTAGACACAATGCCGTGGATAAAGTAGTAGGAAGCCTACTGTATCAGGAGAGGTTGAGTGATGCACGTTGCTTGTTGGTAAGTGGAAGAATATCGTACGAAATAGTAACGAAAGCATTTGTGGCCAAAATACCTTTTTTGGCAGCAGTATCAGCTCCATCAACGCTGGCAGTAGATTATGCTAAGGAATTGGGCATTACCCTGCTGGCATTTTGTAGAGGCGATAAGGCAACGGTTTATGCCAACGCATCAAAAATAGATAGAACAAGCGATCAATAACATTGAACTATGTCGGAGAATTTAAGTGAATTATCAGGAAGGAAAGGATTAAAGGATAACCTGTTCGATAAGCTGGGCAACCTTGCTATGGATACCGGAACAGTATCGAGTGAGGACCTTCAGAAGCTGGCGGATGAATTTCTTATAGGCAAGGCCACTACCTATGGTACCACCACTTTTTACGACTTTCTACGTCCTGAAAACAAGGGTAAGAAAGTATACGTGTGTAATGGTTCGGCTTGTTTATGCGCAGGTACACAGGAAGGGGTGATCGACGACCTGAAACAGCACTTTAACGAAGGTGAAATTGGGCACATGACCTGCCTGGGGCGCTGCCATGAAAATGGTGCGTTTAATTACAATGGTAATAACTACTCCGCCAAGTCTTCAGACGAGATTGCAGCCATAGTAAAAGAAGGCAACGCTGCAGTAGATGGCTACCAGGTGAAAGCTATGGGTACTCCCATCTTAACAGCAGAATACGAAGGATTGGAAGCACATTATGCCCCTTTCTTAGCAGCGTTAAAAAGAGATTCGGGCGATGTGTTGGAAGAAATAAAAACCTCGGGAGTAAGAGGAAGAGGAGGGGCAGGTTTCCCCATGGGGATCAAATGGGAGTTTTGCCGCAATCAAGAAAACGATACTAAATTCATTATATGCAATGCCGATGAAGGCGATCCAGGAGCATACTCCGATCGTTACCTCTTAGAAGAACGACCACATTCGGTGTTGTTTGGAATGATGGTTGCCGGCTATTGCACCCATGCCGAATGGGGAGTGGTATACATTCGTGCCGAATACCCTGAGTCGGTAACAATGATAGAAAACGCTATTCAGGAGTTGCGCGACAATGGACTGTTGGGCAAAGACATTCATGGTAGCGGATTTAATTTCGATTTTAAAGTCATTAAGGCGCAAGGCTCTTATATCTGTGGAGAGGAAACAGCCCTGATCAACTCTATAGAAGGCCAACGCCCTGAAGTACGTGTGCGCCCACCATATCCTGCACAGCGCGGTTTATTCAATAAGCCTACCATTGTAAATAATGTAGAAACGTTGGCAGCGGTGCACCACATTATGAAAAGTTCTGGTGCTGGTTACGCAGATATGGGAACAGCGCAATCGACCGGAACAAAGCTCATATGTTTAGACAGCTTCTTCAACAACCCCGGGTTGTATGAAGTGGAAATGGGTACTCCGCTTTCGGTAGTAGTGAACGAGTTGGGTGGAGGATTTAAGGCACCTGTAAAAGCATTACACATTGGTGGTCCACTTGGTGGGTTGGTACCTGTGAGCAAAATAGATGAGCTAACGGTCGACTTTGAGTCGTTTGCCCAAAATGGGTTTTTATTGGGGCATGCCGGGGTAGTAAGCGTGCCTGAAAAATTCCCGATGGTGAAGTACATCGAACACCTGTTCGATTTTGCTGCGTATGAAAGTTGTGGCAAGTGCTTTCCGTGTCGTTTAGGTACTCACCGGGGGTATGAAATGTTTAAGAAAGCACAAACATCCGACTATAAAATTAATCGCACATTGTTGAACGACCTACTGGAAACCCTGGAGGTGGGATCTTTATGTGCGCATGGTGGTGGTATTCCACTGCCCATCAAAAATGCCTTGCAATATTTTGATGGTGAACTGAATGAATATTTAGAGAATTAATAGGTAGATATTATGAGTAAGATCGCATACATCAACGATCAACCGTATGAGATGCAAGATGGAGAAACCATCCTGGCATTTACGCGAAGAATTCATGGCCAAAATTCGATTCCTACATTATGTGATGCCCCCAACCTCGATCCGTTTGGATCGTGTAGGGTGTGCAGTGTTGACGTGGCATTAGAAGCTGGTGGAGCTACTAAAACGGTGGCTTCATGTCATACACCAGTAGCAGCGGGTCAATACATATATACTGAATCGGCCAACGTACAAAAGTTGCGCAAAAACATTATGGAGCTGGTGCTTACAGACCACCCGTTAGATTGTTTAACCTGCGAAGTGAATGGCAACTGCGAACTGCAAGATGTAGCGGCAAGAGTTGGTATTCGCGATGTGCGTTATCCAGCTGGTAAAACCCACCTGGATCGCAAAAAAGATTTGAGCCACCCTTACATGACCTCCGATATGTCGAAGTGCATTAATTGCTACCGTTGTGTACGGGCGTGTGATGAGGTACAGGGCGAATTTGTGTTGACCATGGCCGGTCGCGGCTTCGATAGTTTTATCTCTAAAGGAGAAAATCAAAGTTTTATGGAGTCGGATTGTGTAAGTTGTGGCGCTTGCTCTCAAGCATGCCCCACCTCTGCCATTTCTGATATCTTTCAGTCGAAAGCCATTCGTGCTACTGAAACCACCCGTACTGTATGTACCTATTGTGGAGTAGGGTGCAACCTCGAAGTATCGACCACCAATGGAGAAATATTAAGCATACAGGCCCCTTACGATGCAGAAGCCAACCTTGGGCATACCTGTCTAAAAGGACGTTACGCCTTTAAGTTTTACGATCACCCCGACCGATTGAGAAGTCCAATGATTAAGCGCAATGGTGTGTTTGAGGAAGTATCTTGGGATGAAGCGTACGACTACATTGTAGGAGAATTGAATCGTATTAAAACTGAGCATACCCCCGATGCCATTGCAGGAATTTCTTCGGCACGAACCCCGAACGAAGAAAACTACCTGATGCAAAAACTAATTCGAGCGGTAATTGGTACGAATAACATCGACTGTTGTGCACGGGTATGCCATTCGCCAACAGCATTGGGAATGCAGCGTACTTTTGGTACTGGTGCTGCCACCAACTCCATTGCCGATTTGAAGCATACCGATTGTATTTTGGTGATAGGGGCCAACCCCACTGACGCGCACCCGGTTACAGGAGCACGCATCAAGCAAGAAGCCATGAAGGGTACAACCATGATTGTGATTGACCCACGAAAAATTGAATTGGCGAAGTATGCACAATACCATTTGCAATTGCGTCCGGGAACAAATGTAGCGTTGTTAAATATGATGCTGTTTTACATTCTCGACGAAGGGTTGGAAGATCAGGAGTTTATTGACAATCGTTGCGAAGGATACGAAGAATTTAAAGAGGGTATTTTAGGATTGAACGTGGATGAATTGGAAGCCATTACTGGGGTAGACAAAAATCTGGTACGCGAAGCAGCCATTGCTTACGCTACTGCCAATGCAGCAATGGAGTTCCACGGGTTGGGTGTTACCGAGCACACACAAGGTACCTTTACCGTACAGCAAATTGCTGACCTGGCTATGATTACTGGCAACATTGGTAAACCTGGAGCAGGGGTAAACCCACTGCGTGGACAAAACAATGTGCAAGGGGCAGCCGATATGGGTGCACAACCCCACCAGGGAGCAGGTTATTTAGATGTAACTGACCCTAAGATACACCAACGTTATATGCATTTTTATGACACCGATGTAGTACCCGATCATATTGGATATAAAATTCCGGAAATGTTTGATGCAGCCATAGATGGTGGCCTCAAAGCCCTATGGATTATTGGTGAAGATGTGGTGCAAACCGATCCCAACACCAATAAAGTGATGAAGGCGTTGAATAACCTCGACATGTTGGTAGTGCAAGAGCTGTTTATGACCGAAACTGCTAAGCTGGCAACTGTTATTCTTCCCGGAGCTTCGTTCCTGGAAAAGAGCGGTACCTTTACCAATGGCGAGCGTCGTATTCAACGAGTAAACCAGGTGGTAGAGCCGTTGGAAGGAACCAAGACAGATGGACAAATTATTATTGATGTAATGAACCGCATGGGGTATGAGCAACCCGATTATGCGCCTGATACTATGTTGGAAGAAATCTCTCAGATTGTTCCTTTCTTTGCTGGTGTAAAGTGGGAAGAGCTGGGTGATAATGGCAAGCAATGGCCAGTGTTGCCCGATGGCACTGACACAAAAATGCTGCATACGGTCGACTTTAAACGTGGTAAGGGCAAATTCTTTTTCTTCGACTTTAAAGAATCTAAAGAAATAGAAACGTACCAAAAAGACTATCCATACATCATTACTACCAACCGCGAACTGGAGCACTATAACTGTGGAGCCATGACGCGTCGTACAGGCAATGTTGAAATCCTTACTGAAGATGTATTGTTAATCAACCCTGACGATGCACATAAGGAAGGCATTGAAGATGGCGATATGGTATGTGTGGAATCGCCTCGTGGCAAGGTAGATATTAAGGCGGTATTAACCGATGAAATGAAACCTGGCATCTTGAGTTCAACTTTCCATTTTCCGGAAATTATGTTGAACATCATCACTTCCGACGAGCATTGTACCGAGGCCTTGTGTCCTGAGTACAAAGTGGTGTCGTGTCGCATCCGAAAGTCGAAAGGAGCCTATGCCATGGTAAAAGAACCCGTATACCGGTCGCCACAGAGTTAACGACTTGTTTAATCATAATGGCCCCAACCCACCTTTGAGGTCCTGAACTCACTGGAATGGCTGGGGCTTTTTTATGGAATAACCTTACCTTTGTAGTGCATGGAGCAACTTCAAGATAACTTTGGGCGGGTACATGATTACCTTCGAATTTCGTTGACGGACAAGTGCAACTTGCGATGCATCTATTGTATGCCCAACGAGCATTACGATTTTATGCGGAACGAGCACCTGATGAGTCCTGAGGAAATTGAAAGCATTGCCCGAATATTTGTTGCTTATGGTGTTAAACGTATTCGCCTTACAGGAGGGGAACCACTGGTGCGTAAAGCGTTTCCTGAAATACTGGAGCGGTTGTCGAAACTACCGGTGAAATTGGCCCTTACCACCAATGGAATATTTGCTGATAAGTACATCAATCAATTTAAAGCTGCCGGGCTAAAAAGTGTTAACATTAGCTTCGATACACTACAGCCTGAACGATTTAAGGCGTTATCGCAACGCGATCATTATACCAGGGTTTGGGACAATGTACAACTGCTCATGGATGAGGGGTTTAAAGTGAAGTTGAATGTGGTAGTAATGAAAGGAAAAAATAGTGATGAGGTGATTGATTTTGTGGCGCTCACTCAACACCTACCCATCCATGTGCGCTTTATCGAGTTCATGCCCTTTGATGGCAACAAGTGGGAGTTGGAAACGGTACATACCCATGAAGAGATGTTAGCAACCATTGAGCAACAATACGACATTGTAAAATTGGCCGACAAGCCAAATGCCACTGCAAAAAGCTATCATGTGCCTGATTTCAAAGGAACCTTTGCTGTGATTAGTACAGTGAGTGAACCTTTTTGTTCTTCGTGCAACCGTATGCGTCTTACTGCCGATGGTAAAATGCGAAACTGCTTATTTGCTACTGCCGAAACTGACTTGCTCACCCGCTTCAGAAAAGGAGAAGACATCTATCCTTTTATTCGAAGTGCTGTTTTAGGGAAGGCCTGGAAGCTTGGTGGACTGCCCGAATTTGAAGATCATGATAAGCTTATGCAACAACTTTCTGCACGCAGCATGATTAAGATTGGAGGCTAAGCTTTGCCAAATAGCTGTGGGGAAAAGCTTCGGCAAGAAATTCGCAATCAAATCCATTTTCTTTTGCTTTTGTCGCCAGTGTATCGTAATCGATAAACAGCCATGGAAATGGCTCGCCTTTAATGTCATTGTATTCCATTTGATACGTTGCTTCACCATAATACGTTTGCTCTAAATCCATGCGCAACGACCCGTCTTCTTCAAGGTATAAGTAGCGCACATCGGTAGAATCGAGAATGATTTGCCCACCACGAAGCAACAAGGTTTTGGCATGAGCAAAGAATTCATCCATTCGATGAAGCGTTTGTACAAAACCAATGCCGTTCATCATCATTAATAAAGTATCAAATTGTTGGCCTTGCAGGTCAAAAAAGTCAATGGCTTGTGCTGCTTTTACTCCGCGTTGTTGGATCACTTGTACCGAAAGCTCAGAAATATCAATGGCCAGCACATCATGTCCCAATGTTTGCAAATACAAGGCATGACTTCCGGCACCGGCACCAACATCCAACACATCGCCTTTACACGACATTAAGGCAATTTGTTCCAATACCGGCATTTCCTCATACGATCGGAAGAGGTAGGGTAGGGTAATCACACCATCGTCGCCAACACTACAAGTAACATTTACCTCCAATTCGCCAGGTGCATTGAAATAATCATGAATGGCGTTGCCCATTGGGTCATGTTGTGCAGAAAGTGTCATGGAACAAAGCTAAGAAATAAAAAAAGGGCTGTTGGTTAACCAGCCCTTTTACAAGTAGTATTGTAGATTACAAGAGTAGCAAGCGAGTTTATCTGGGAGCTTTTTATAGCTTGTAGTTTGTGTCGCTTTTAATAATAGACGCATAGGGTGACTTTAACGGTTGCCTATAAATGTTTTTTTTTTGCTTTAGCTCTAAAACCCCTGTTTTTATCATGAATTATTCCATTTGTCAGAAGGCTGACATTTTAGATGGAAGAGCGGTTGTACTTTTACTGATGAAAATGGATGGTATTCATATTTAGGTAGTGATCGGTTTTGAGTTTTCCGATCAACAATAGTGTAGAGAAAGCGTCGCGGTGGTTCGCGACGCTTTTATTTATTTACCCCCCATTTACCCCCCATTTACCCACTTAGCAAAGGTGTAATTACGTATTATTACCGAAGTAATTCCGTAGTTTCACCATTGACTTGCCTTAGACTTTCCCATTACTTTACAAATACATAAAGAAGCAAGACAGCTTATTCCGGTTGCCTGAAACCAAACATTGAATATTCTCAATACACCGGAATATCCTACAAACATTATTAATAAGTGCCCCCAACGGTGATGTGAAACATGTGCTGTATGCACGTTGGGCTAAAAATGAATCTACAATACTATAAATACACGAACATCAAATCGATTCTATTACTAACCACTTAAAACCAACAATCAATGAAAAAAATGATGCAAAGTTCTGTCATGGCATTTGCACTACTATGTGCATGTAGTGCTTTCGGACAAACAGCTGATCGACCATCTTCGGAATACGATCAGCAAAAACAAGCGCAACTGGAAACAAAAAAAGCCAGTCAGCATGCTGCTCAAGAGCAAGTGCATAAAATGAAAATGCAGCAAGAGCAAAAACGCCAGGGTTATAAAGAGGTTCCTGGGTTTAAGTTTACAGGAGACAAAGCAGTAGATGCAGCCAACTATGAAAAGGCAAAAATGGAGTGGAAACAAAAAGACCCTGCCGCCTATCAACAGCAGTTAAATGCTAAAAATGATGGAGGGCCCAAACGATGAAAAAGTTATTTACATTTTTGTTTTTAGTGGCTGTAATGCTCTATCCATCTCTGGAAACATGGGCAAACGATGATTGTAGCAACGCTACTCCCATACAATGCGGTCAAACCCTTGCAGGAAGTACTATCGGTGCCAATTTCGATGGCATTTCATTTTGTGGAACAACCATCAACGCTCCCGGTGTGTGGTATACCGTGCAAGGCAATGGGGGGCAGTATACTGCCTCTACTTGCAATCAAGCTTCGTACGACACCAAGATTTCTATCTTCGAAGGAAGTTGTGGCGCTCTGTCCTGTGTAACGGGGCAAGATGATGCCATTGGGTGCTCTGGTTTCACCACAGAGGTAGATTGGCAAACTACCGCAGGCACTACCTATTACATTTTAATTCATGGATTTGGAGGTGCTACGGGCAATTTCAACCTATCGGTTGATTGTGGTAACCCGCCCGCAGGTAATGATGTGTGTTCAGGTGCTATTGATATTAACTGCAACACTACTGTTTCGGGTAGTACCGTTGGTACCAACGTAGATTTAGCTCCTTTTTGCGGCACTTCTAACACGGCTCCTGGTGTATGGTATCATTTTGCAGGTGATGGTAGTTGTGTTACTGCCACCACTTGTGGCTCGGGCACCAACTACGATACCAAGCTTACCGTTTTTGAAGGAAACTGTAATGGCTTGTCGTGTGTAGGGGGTAACGATGATGATTTCTCCTGTGCCTTTGGGGCATTACAATCAACAGTAGAGTGGACTTCTACAGCAGGTACCGATTATTACATTTTGGTGCATGGCTATAGTAGTGCTACGGGGAATTTTGACCTTACCCTTTCTTGTGTAAGCGGACCTCCTAACGATGATGTTTGTAATGCGACGCCAATTGGAGTGGGAAGCACCCTTGGGTTTGATAACGAATGCAGTAGCGCACAACCAGGTGAGGTATCCCCAGGCGCGGGAACCGGTAACAGTTCTTGCGACTCGCAAGATGGATGGTGCTCATTTGAAACAGGAGTGCAAACATCTCTTTGGTATACTTTTGAAGCACCAGAATCGGGGTGTGTATCTATTTCAGCAGTAACGTTAGACATGCAGCTGGCGGTATATACGGCTGACGATTGCAATGATTTTAGCACGTTCAATGAGTTGGCAGCAAACGATGATGGTGGTCCGGGGTTATCTCCTTTAATTGATCAATTGTCGTGTTTAACACCTGGAAAAACGTACTACATTCAGTTGGATGGATATAGTGGTATAGAAGGCCAGGGCACCATTACGGTAACCGATTGTGGCAATGCTCCACTAGAAGTAGATGCTGGTGAGTGTCAAACGCGCATTTTGGGTTACGATCCGCTAGAAGCGGAGATCAACTACCTCATTGCTACAGCCAGTGGAGGCTTCCCCCCATACACCTATTCATGGAGTCCGGCAGGCTTATTTACCAATGGCGATGGCTCAGGATTGGCTGTACAGCCCAACACCACTACTACCTATACAGTTACGGTAACCGATTCAAGAGGGTGTACAGTAACCGACATGGTGACCGTAAACGTGATTGATGCCAATTGCGGTAACAATGGCGACAAGGTATTGGTATGTCACCGTCCTCCGGGCAATCCAAACAACACACAGTTAATTTGCATCAGCGAAAATGCGGTGCCAGCTCATGTTGATGGATCGCCAGGGCATAGCGGATGTACGGTAGGAGCATGCGATATTCCATGCTCAGCAACTAATCCACCATTTGCACCAGCACCGGTATGTGTTGATTTAACCATTAACCTAACTACCGATGACTTTGCTAACGAAACTTCATGGCGACTGATGGATGTGACTGACGGTACCACCATCGATTCGCGTGCGCAAGGATCGTTAACCAGTGCCACAAACTATGTAGAAACCTATTGTGTAGACCCTACACATTGTTATGAGTTTGAAATTGGAGACTCGTTTGGTGATGGCATATGCTGTGGCTTTGGTTTGGGTAGTTATTCCATTACTTTCGATGGCATCAATTTTCCATCGCCAAGTGGTGGAGCATTCGGCTCAAGCGAAACGATTCAGGTAGGAATGTGCCAAAACTTTATGCCAATAGGTGCGCCAACCAACAAATCGGTAACGGCACACATTAAGGCTTATCCTAACCCGACTGCAACACAAACGTACATAGAGTTTGGAATGGAAGAAACTGGCATGGCTGTACTTGAAGTATACAACATGTCGGGTCAAAAAGTAGCCACCTTGTTCAATGGCCTGGTACAAGCCAACGATAAATACAAAGCAATATTTGATGCCGCAGCGTTACCGGATGGTATTTATTTCTGTAGACTTACAGGTCCTACTACTGCTGCCAATCACAAGATTGCCATCGCAAAATAATACCATATCCATCGAATTGATTTGATGAGTTCCCCCGCCAAAAAGGTGGGGGAACTTTTTATTGAGGGGCAGCTACAGTGGCAGTGTCTTTCTTAATGCCCATGGCATCGTAAATTACCTGATGAATACGCTTACGAATACCCATATTGACCAATTTCTTATTATTAGGACTGGGGTGTACCCGGTTTGATACAAATACATAAAGCAGCTCGTGTTCAGGATCTACCCATACACAGTTGCCGGTAAAACCAGTATGTCCGTAGGTGCTCATGGAAGCACTGGGAGCATAAATCCCTTTCTTATCTTCTGTAGGTTTATTGAACCCCAGTCCACGGTGGCTATCCGATTGTTTGGTGGTAAAAAGCTCAACGGTTTTGGCGTTAAAGTAACGTGTGCCTCCATATTCGCCTTTATTTAGTAGCATCTGAAACAATACGGCCACATCGTGAGCGGTAGCAAAAAGCCCTGCATTACCTGCTACTCCTCCAAACAGCGCAGCCGTAGGGTCGTGCACATGGCCTTGCAGCAATTGATGGCGCCAATACCTGTCGTCTTCAGTAGGTACAATGCGCTTTTTTTCGATGGTATCGAGGGGCAGGTAGCAGATGTTTTCCAATCCCAGGGGACAATAGAAGTTATCCTGTACAAAAGAGTCGATGCGCAATGCTGCAATGGTAGATAACGTGTTGGAAAGCAAGCAAAAGTTGAGGTCGCTGTACTTGTATTTCTTTTCCCCAGGCCACCTGGAGTGTACTGTCATCCATAAGGTATCAATAAAGGGTTGCTCAATGAAGAAGCTATCGGCTACCAGGGTGTTGTAAAACGTATCGGGAATGTCGCAAAAGTATTTGTCGAATGTGCCGGTAATACTATCGGTATACTGAATAAACGGAAGTATTGGAAAACCGGCAGGAAGCCCGGTTTTATGAATCAATAACTCGCGAAAAGTGATGTCGCCCAATCGTGTAAACAACGTGTCGGGGAGGTAGTACTTTAACGAATCATTGAGTTGATATTTCCCCTGTTCGTAAAGCCGCATGGCCATGATGGTGGTAGAGGCCACCTTGGTAACTGAGGCCAGGTCGTACAAGTCTGTAGTTTGTACCAGTTGTTGTTGGTCGTAGGTGTGAAAGCCAAACGCTTTGTGGTAAATAACTTTGCCTTCTTTGGCAATAAATACCTGACAACCTGGGGTAGCACGGCCATTGATGGCACTGCGAGCAATCCAGTCTATCTTCAATAAACTGTCGGAGCTAATGCCTACCTCTTCGGGAATGGTATACTTGAACCGGGTAGGTTTGCCATCGGTAATGCCCGTTTGATAGGCAAAATGGGGGGCAACACTTACCGGAAGTTTCCCTTTTGCAGCAATACCACCAAACAACAATTGCGCAGTAAGTGCCTGTACGTGTTTATGGTTTTCATATACCTGTACCAACGATTCTAAAAAGTGCAAATGCTGTAGGTTGTTGGGATGTCCAAAGTTCACCACTACTAAATTGGTGAGCTCGTCCAAATCTTTTAGCGACTTAATGAATGCTTCGTCCTTTAAGCTGTCTAATGCTACGTCATTCAAGGCTATCATAAGCGGGTTGTAACGCTTGTACCGTTTATCGATGGCACCGAGTCCTTTGCTCGAAGCATTCATGCCATGTGTTTTTACTTCCTTGTATCGTTGCAAGTTGGCAAAGAAGGTGGGGAGTCGTTTGCCTACTCTAATAAGATAGAATTCTCGATCTTGTAGTCGCTTAAAAGGCAGGATGTCATCGGCATTTTTCACCATGGTAATGGATCCCTCAAATAGCAAACGGGCCAATAGTTCACGTTGACTACCATCGTTAATACTACTTTCTGAAGCCGTAATGGGTGCAATTTTTTCCATGCCTGCCCACGCTTTGGCCTTAAGCACGCGTTCTACCCGATGGTTTAGGGCTTCTTCACTAAGCGCCCCATCTTCTATTAAGGCTCGAATGGCAGCAATGGTTTCCGATACACTGTCTTTTACTACAATGATGTCGGCTCCGGTAAATAGGGTTTGTTCCACTCGTTTTTCAGGGGCATGCGATTCGAGGATTTCTGTAACCACCAACCCTTCAAATTCAAGGTGCTCGTTGAGGTACTGCTTCAAATGATTTTGTTGCTTTTCAAGCTCGGGGTTATCGCAGCGAATGTTTTTGTCTATCAGTATCGCCGGTAGTTGTTGGTAAGTGAGCTTGCGGTACCGCGATAAGATGCTGTCGCGAAGGTTGAGGGTATCGTAAGTGAAGTCGTAATAGTCGCTAAAATGAGATGCACACGCCAGTATGCGTCGTTGCTCCATAGCTTTGAAATACTCCACTGCCCTTTGTGTGGTACGGGCACTGTCTTCGGCAAAGGGGTCGTACCCTGTAACGGTATCAATTACACCTACATCTAACCCCGGAGCAAAGTTGAGTTGAATTCCCAATGCTTTCATTTCATCAATGCGTAAGCTGTCGCAAATGGTCAGCAACGAATCATCGCTTATGGCAGCCATGGAAATGGGGCGGGCAAGGGGTAAAGCATCCTTTAAAGCACCTTCACTAAAATTGCCAGCCATGAACAATGGTACCCGTGAGGTGTCGATGCATGCATTGGCTACTTCTACCTGGTGGTTGATGGTGCTGTTTTTAAAGGTCACTCCACCAACATGATACTGATTGATCCATTGCATCAAGGAATCGTCGGCACCCAGCACACTGATGTCGGTTTCCACTAAAATGAGTTGGCCGATTTTTTCTTCGAAAGTAAGTTGTGCAAGGAGTGAGTCTACCCAAGCCGACTCCACCGTGAGGAACGGAATGATTTTCTTCTCTTCCGGGATTTCCGGAACGATTTCATCAGATGGATACAACCACCATACCATGGTAGCTATCATAGCAATAACCCCAAGGGCAATGGCTGCCAACCTGACTTTCGATTTTTGCATTATTGGCTAGTCTTTTGAGGTAAATCTACAATAAAAACCCATTGTTATCCGAATGGTGAGAAAGATTTATTTACTTTGTTATGAACTGTTTAGCGAAGGACTCATGACGGAAGTAAACGAGGCAAAAAAAATGGTGCTTTCCCATGCTAAAACCATGGGTGAAACAACCATTTCTCTTATTGATGCACTTGGAAAAACATTGGCAAAAGAAGTGATCGCGCCTATCGATCATCCTATTTTTAATCAGTCGGCAGTAGATGGTTATGCCTTGCAATTCAATGACCGTAATGCGGTGTTGCAAGTGGTAGGAGAAGTGCAGGCTGGCGATGATGGGAATGTACCCATGAGGCCGGGAGAGTCCATTCGTATTTTTACCGGAGCTCCAGTGCCTGCTGCTGCTGATACGGTAGTGATGCAGGAATATGTAGAAGTGACGGAAGCAGGCATTGTGATTAAAGATGAAGGGCTAAAAGAAGGGGGCAACGTTCGCAAGCAGGGAGAGCAAATTCGCAAGGGGCAGCAAGCATTGGCTGAAGGCACCCGATTGAATGCAGCAAGCATTGGTTTTTTAGCTTCGCTCGGCATAAAAGAGGTAACGGTAAACAATGCACCAACAGTAGGGATGTTGATTACAGGCAATGAATTTGCTGATGATGTAACGGAAGCAACTGCCGGAAAAATCTTTGAATCGAATGGAGCCATGTTGCAAGCCGCGCTGCAACAATATGGAATAAAGGGGCACTATCGAACGTGCGAAGATAACCCCGACGAGTTGTTGCAAACATTACGGGAATTAGCTGCAGCACATGAGGTGTTATTCATTACCGGTGGAGTGTCGGTGGGGGCTTATGACTTTACGCGTTCTACCCTTGAAGCAGCTGGCTTTGAAGTAGTGTTTCACAAAGTAAACCAGAAGCCAGGTAAACCACTCTTGTTTGCTACTAATGGCTCGAAAATAGCATTTGGACTGCCGGGCAACCCCAGGGCAGTAATGATCTGTTTTTATCAGTACATCCTTCCTTTTTTAGGTACGATGATGGGGCAGCAATCGCCAGGCCTACCCACTACCACTTTACCGTTGCACCAGGATTTTACCAAACGCGATAATAAAACGCACTTTGCTGCCGGGCGAATGGTAGCAGGAAAGGTAGAGGTATTGCGCGGACAAAATTCTCATATGCTACAATCGTTGGCTGCTGCTGATGTGCTCATTGAATTCCCCCCACACGAACGGAGTTTTACAACGGGCACCCTGATGAAAACGTACTTGTTGCCATGAGCGCTGTAACAGGCATCATCATGGCTGGAGGAAAAAGCAGCCGGATGGGTACCGACAAAGGGTTGTTACACTTTGATGGTAAGCCGATGGTGCAACACGTAATAGAGGCAGTAGCTTCGGTGACCAAACAGCTGATTGTTGTAGCTAATAATCCTGAGTACGAACGGTTTGGATGGCCGGTAGAAGCAGACCGCATTAGCAACTGTGGTCCTCTAGGAGGCATCTACACCGGATTGTTGGCATCTACCACAGCAAAGAATATTGTAGTAGCATGCGATTTACCTTTTATTAACGAGGGATTATTGCGATATTTAATCGATGAAAGCGAAGGAGCAGATGTAGCAATTTCTACCCATCACCAACACATTGAACCGCTGGTAGGTGTGTACCATAAAAGTTGCATCACTCCATTTGAAAAGGCATTGAAGGCACAACAGCTTAAGCTTACGGAGGTGTTTCGAAGCATTGAGTTAAAACAGGTGCCGGTACATCAATGTTCGTTTTATTCGGAGCAGCTGTTTCGCAACATCAATACTAAAGAAGAATTGAATCAATAATATGCAGTGCAACATTAAATATTTTGGGATGCTGGAAGAAGCTACCGGGGTGAGTAAAGAAACGTTGGAGGCTCCAGCTACATTGGGCGAACTTAAAGCGCAGGTGTTGCAGCAATATCCGGCCTTGCAAAAACTTACGTTTACCATGGCGGTAAACCATGCTATGGTAGATGATGCAACAGCATTAAATGAAGGCGATGAAGTGGCTTTTTTACCACCTTTTGCCGGCGGATGATTACCTTTATACTATGGAAGCAAAAGCAACAAAGAAACCGAAAAAAGTATTTGTAGATGGGCCGATTAGCTCGGAGTTCATTGGCAATTCGATTGCCAAGCACGCTGTAAAAACGGAAATAGGAGCCCACAACATCTTTTTAGGACAGGTACGCAATGATGAGATTGAAGGAAAAGAGGTGGTGGCCATCGATTACTCGGCCTATCCCGAAATGGCAGAGCAAGTGTTTCACGACATTCGCGAATCGGCCTTTGCAAAATTCGACCTTACCTGCATGCACATTTACCACAGTTTAGGCGTGGTGAAAACAGGAGAAATTTGCTTGTTTGTATTTGTATCGTCGAAGCACCGACAGGTTACTTTCGATGCCCTGCATTATTTGGTAGAGGAGATCAAAGCAAAAGCACCCATTTTTGGCAAGGAACTTTTTGCTGACGACACACACGTGTGGAAAGAAAACAAGTAGCATGGTAGACATTACACACAAGCAAAACACGTTGCGCCAGGCCATTGCTCAGGCAGTAGTAAAGGTGAGCCACCAGGCTACCATAGATGCCATTGTGAATAAAACAGTGCCCAAAGGCGACGTTTTTGAAATGGCCAAAGCAGCAGGATTATTGGGAGTAAAGAAAACGCCCGACCTATTGCCCGACTGCCATCCGCTGCCCATAGAGTATACCGGCATTAACTACCGCATTGAAGGGTTGGAGATTGTGATTGAAATGGAAGTAAAAACCATTTACAAAACGGGCGTTGAGGTAGAGGCCATGCACGGTGCCTCAGTAGTAGCATTAACCATGTACGACATGTTGAAGCCCATTGATAAAGGGGTAGAAATTCATGCCATAAAATTGTTGCAAAAGAAGGGTGGAAAAACAGGCTTTAAAACAAAGTTTATTACTCCTCCTACAGCGGCAGTCATTGTATGCTCCGATTCCATTGCTGCGGGGAATAAAGAAGACAAAGCCGGGCTCATCATTAAGGAGAAGCTGGAAGCGTTGAAGGTGGAAGTGAAAGATTATGCAATTGTTCCTGATGAGTTGAACGACATACAACAAAAAGTTAACACTCATCTCGATGCAGGCTTGAACCTGATCATTACCACTGGTGGCACCGGGCTGTCTACCCGTGATGTTACTCCCGAAGCAATCCTTCCACTGCTCGATCGCCAGATTCCTGGTATTGTAGAGGCTGCTCGAAGTTATGGACAGGACCGCACACCATACGCTATGCTGTCGCGCAGTGTGGCAGGGGTGAACGGTAAAACCCTTATTCTTACCTTGCCTGGATCATCCAAAGGAGCAGCAGAAACCATGGACGCTTTGTTCCCCTACGTACTGCACTTATTTAAAGTGTTGGAGAACAACTACCGCCACCAGGACATGCCGTCGTAATTTTTTAATGCTTAGAAAGCTTATTTATGGGCAACCTTTTGTGAGGCTTGCGTCTTATCATTGGGAAATTTTCTTATTTTAGTTTCCCTCACGCTTAACCAACTAAACTGTTAACCCATGAAAAGACTGCTATTGTCTGCAGTTGTATTTGCATTGTTTGCATGTGCAACATTTTCGTCGTTTGCCCAAACGGTGAATTTAGGAGCTCCTTTAAGCTGGAGCAACAAACTAACCAAACAAGCCGCGTTGATGACTGAGGTGATGCCTCCATTTAATTTGCCGGCCATTAAATCAGCCGACTCCATCAACTATGTTACCGGCAACGGTCCGTGGATGTTTGGCTACGAACACCCTGTTAATTACAGCCTGGCCAATTCGGGATTGTGGGAAACCACTCCGAAAGGCGATCGCATTTGGCGTTTGCATGTGAACTCACCCAATGCGGTATCGATCAATGTGGTGTTTAACGATTTCTTTCTCCCTCCCGGAGCAACCTTGCATGCGTACGACTACGATCGTACCAAGTTGGTAGGTGCTTATACCGATGCCAACAACAATGTGAACAACATGCTGGGAACAGAAGTGGTGCCTGGATCATCAATGATCATAGAGTACTTCGAGCCTCAAAACGTGATGGGGCAGGGACGCTTGATGATTGGAACTGTGGTTCACGGTTACCGCAACATCAACGAGTACTTTGGCATGCCAAAAGTAAACGAATCAGGCAACTGTAATATGGATGTAATTTGCCCCGATGGCGACCCGTGGAGGGATGAAATTCGTTCGGTAGCACGCATCCTTAATGGAGGTGGCTTGTGTACCGGAACCCTGGTCAACAATACGGCCAACGATGGTACGCCTTACTTCTTAACAGCCAACCACTGTGGCCCACAAAGCATGGGGGGAGCAGTATTTAAGTTCAACTACGACAGCCCTGTTTGTCAAAACCCTGCGCAAGACCCGGGCACCAATGATGTAGTGAACGGCAGTGTATTACGTGCCCGTAGAGCAGAATCTGATTTCGGATTGATAGAATTAAATACCGTGCCACCAGCAGCGTACAACGTGTACTATGCCGGATGGGATAAAACGGGAGCCATCAAAAATTCAGTGGTGGGCATTCACCACCCTGCTGGCGATGTAAAAAAATTAGCGTTTGATGATGACCCCATTACGGTAACCAGTTATGGTGGTACCGCAGTTCCTGGCGATAACAGCCACTGGAGAATTGAAACCTGGGAGCGCAGCACGACCACCGAAGGAGGGTCGTCGGGCTCAGCTATTTTTGATCCTTTCGGTCGGGTCATCGGGCAACTGCATGGCGGTGGAGCTGCTTGTGGTAACACACAATCTGATTGGTACGGGCGCTTTTCTGTATCGTGGGATGGTGCCAATTCATCTCAGCGTTTAAGAGATTGGCTGGATCCTTCCAACAACAACGATACCTGGGATGGCTACGATCCGAATGCACCAAGCACACCCGACAATGCAGGCATTCAAAACATTGTAGACCCCAGCGATGGAACTACCTTATGTAATGCCACTACCTTTACACCAATTGTTACTTTAAGAAACTACGGTTCAAACAACCTTACGTCGGTAACCATTAACTACGATCTTGATGGTGGCCCAAACCAAACCTATAGCTGGACAGGCAACCTAACGCCTGCCTCCAATGTAGATGTTACCTTGCCTGCCATGTCGGTAACGGCCGGTGCGCATGTGTTTAATGCATCTACTACCATGCCTAATGGCACTGCCGATACCGATAACTCTAACGATGCCAACCTTTCGAACTTTACCGTATTGCAAAATGCTACAGTAGCTACCCTAACATTGGATGTAGATTGCTGGGGTTCTGAAGTAACGTGGGAGGTACAAGATGCAGGAGCTACCACGTTATACAGTGGAGGCCCTTATAGCGATGCACAACCCGATGGCGATGGCCCCTTTACTGCCGACTTTTGTTTGGCAGATGGATGCTACGATTTTATCATCAACGATTCGTATGGCGACGGCATGTTTGGCTCGCAATATGGTACTTGTAATGTAGACGGAAATTATGTGATTGACGATGATCAGGCCAACAATTTAGTCACCATGCCTACTGCCGATTATGGTACACAAGCTACCCATAATTTTTGTGTAACATTTAGTGGTGGATGTAACATTACTGCTACTACTACCAGCACCGATGTTACTTGTAATGGTGTTTGTGATGGCACCGCTACTGTTACCCCAACGGGGGGCACTTCGCCTTATACTTATTCGTGGGATGATCCTGGTACACAAACCACCCAAACAGCGGTTGGTTTATGTGCCGGTACCTATACCGTTACTATTACCGATGCTGCGGCTTGTACGCAAACGGCTACTGTAACCATTACAGAGCCAACAGCTGTTACCGTTGTTGCTACGGCTAATGATGCTACCTGTTTTGGGGTGTGTGACGGACTGGGCGTAGCCACAGCAACTGGTGGTACGCTACCTTATACCTACGCATGGTCGAGTGGTGGTACACAACCTACCGAAAGTGGCTTGTGTGCGGGCACCTATACCGTAACGGTAACCGATGCCAATGGATGTACAGGAATTACTACTGTTGTTGTAAATGAACCTCCTGCACTGTTTGCTGCTGCTTCGGCTACCGACGCCAGTTGTGCTGGCACATGCGATGGTACTGTTGTAGCGACAGCTACCGGAGGCACACTTCCTTACACATATTCCTGGGATGGTGGCCTTGGTGGTGGTTCAACACACACCAACGTTTGTGCAGGAACTTATAATGTAACCATTACCGACGCCAATGGCTGTATTGCCAATGCTACGGTAACGGTAAATGCACCTACCTCAGTGGTAGCCACCGCTACCTTTATTGATGAAAGCTGTGCTGGAAGTTGTGATGGTTCTGCCACTGCGATTGCTACTGGCGGTACGCCTCCATATACCTATTCGTGGGATGACCCGGGGGCACAAACTACGCCAACAGCAACGGGCTTATGTGCTGGCGTTTATATTGTAACCGTAACCGATGCCAACGGATGTGTGGGCATCTACACCGTGGTTATTAATAGTGGAAGCAACATTACAGTATCGGCCACTTCTACCGATGCTACTTGTGGGCAGTGCGATGGTACTGCTACGGGAAGCGTTACGGGTGGTGCATCACCTTTTATCTTTTCGTGGTCGAGTGGTGGCAATACACCTAATGAAACAGGCCTTTGTGCAGGTACTTACACCCTTACTGTTACTGATGCCAATGGATGTTCGGGCAGTACTTCCGTTACCATTAATGATTTGGGTGGTCCAGTGGCTACCATTTCAACCACTACCGATGCCAGTTGTAATGGTGTTTGTGATGGTTCGGCTACTGTTGTAGCAACAGGTGGTACACCGCCCTACACCTACCTGTGGTCTACCGGTGGTACAAGTGCTACTGAAACAGGCTTGTGCGCGGGAGTACATACGGTAACTGTTACTGATGCCAATGGTTGTACTACTGTTGCAACGGCTACCATTACTGAGCCAACCGCTATGGCTGGAGCAATTTCAACCACGGCTGCCAGTTGTGGTTTAGACAATGGCTCGGCCTGTGTTACGGTGGCTGGCGGTACTCCACCTTATACTTATCAATGGGATGATCCAAACAATCAAACTACACAGTGTACTGGCATTGGTGTTCCTGCAGGGTTAATTACTGTGGTGGTAACTGATGCCAATGGCTGTACAGCTACTTTTTCTGAAGTAGTTAATGCAGTGTCTGGCCCCACAGTAGCCATCAATACCTATAGTGATGTTACTTGTAATGGCGGGTGCGATGGATTTGCAGTGGCTGATGTTACTGGTGGTACTTCGCCTTATTCGTACTCCTGGTCGAGTGGTGGCAATGGCCCTACCGAAGGCAATCTTTGTGCGGGTACCTACACGGTAACTGTTACCGACATCGGTGGTTGTGTAGCAACTGCTACAGTTACGATTAGCGAACCATCAGCATTAACAGTAAATGCAATAGCAACCGATGAAAGCTGTGCAGGTACTTGCGATGGTAGCGCTACCGCTGTAGTAACTGGAGGTACACCTCCTTATGCTTATACCTGGAGCAATGGTTGTACCGGATTAACCTGTGCGAATTTATGTGCTGGTACTTATACCTTGAATGTAACTGATGCTAACGGATGTACAGGTACTGCAGTGGTAACCGTAAATGCTTCTCCTGGAATCGTGGTAACTGCTACTACTACCGACGAAAGTTGTGCTGGCAGCTGTGATGGAACAGCCACAGCCATTGCTTCTGGTGGTACAGCTCCTTACACTTATCTGTGGGATGATCCGAATGCACAAACCACGCAAACAGCTACTGGCTTGTGTGCCGGAGTATACATTGTTTATGTTACCGATGCCAATGGTTGCACCAACCTGTATACCGTGGTAATTAACAGCGGTGGCACGTTGAATGTGCTTACTACTGCTAACGATGCTACCTGCGGGCAATGTGATGGCTTAGCTGTTGCAACTGCTTCAGGTGGTGCTTCTCCGTATACTTATCAGTGGGATGACCCGAACAATCAAACCGGCCCAACAGCGGGCAATTTGTGTGCAGGCACTTATACCGTTACGGTAACCGATGCCAACGGTTGCACCGGCACTTCTACAGTAGTGGTGAATAGCATTGGTGGGCCAACAGTAACAGCTACAGTAACACCGGCTTCTTGCTTTGGAGCTTGCGATGGAACAGCTACAGTGGTAGCGAGCGGAGGAACAGCTCCATACACTTACCTGTGGGATGATCCGAATACGCAAACCACATCAACAGCTACCGGCTTGTGTGCCGGGGTGTATACGGCAACCGTAACCGATGCCAACGGGTGTGCTTCTTCGGTTCTGGTCACCGTTTGGGAACCAGCAGTGCTTGCGGTAACAGGCACCGTAACCGACGAGTCGTTTGTGGGTGCTGGCGATGGTGCCATCAACATCACTGTTACAGGGGGTACTACTCCATACACCTACTTGTGGAACCCTAACAATGAAACTACCGAGGATTTAAGCGGACTTTCGGCCGGTACGTATTATGTAACGGTTACCGATGCCAATGGCTGTACTGCCATCGTTACGTTTGTGGTGGGGGTGTCTACAGGCATCGCCGATCAAGGTTCAAACATTCAGTATGAGGTATTCCCGAACCCTAATAGCGGACAATTTACCATTGCCTTTGCTCAATTGAATGGCGAAGACCTGATGGTGAAGATAATGGACGTTCAGGGCAAGGTGGTGTTGGAAGAAAAAGTAACCAACAACCAGGGCGATTATCGCATGAATGTGAACATTGCCAGCGAAGCAAGAGGCATTTATTACTTGCAAGTCATTACCGATCAATCGGTCAACACACAAAAGATCATCAAGCAATAGCTGAATTAAGATAAAAGAAAACCCCTGGGAGATCCTGAAATAAATTCAGGATGACCCCAGGGGTTTTTTAATGCGCTTTTTTAAGGCTTATCCGCCAATGGTAATGGTAACGCCTCCGCCACCATCTTCGGCACTTTCCTCTTCGGCCTTACCGTTCCAGTCAAACTCACGGGTGTTGTTGTCAGGAGTTTTGTCGATGAGGATGTTGTAAGGGTCGATGCCTGCCTTCTCCGGTTTTTCATCCACAATAATTTCCAACGTGGTTTCTTCACCGGTAATCTTGTGTTTTTGCAGGTACAACTCTTTGTCTTTCGTTTTTCCATCCACCTCTTCGGTAGTAAATACACCAATGTCAATCCAATCATTCACCTCCATTTTTTGCTGCTTGTTCAAGCTGTCGGCTTGCGTTTTCTTGCTTACTACAGTAAGCTCCACCTTGTACTTTCCTCCTTCTGTTTCAGTATATGAAAGTGCTTGTACCCGGTTTTCATACAAGGTGATTTTCTCGAACATGTCGGTGATCAGGTATTGCAAACTATCGGGTGTTACGGCACGGATGTATGTTAAAAACTCATAGGAGTTGGTGTAAGGCGGTTCCTGAAATGCTACTGCATCGATGTATCGGCTCAATGCTTTATTCAACGAATCTTCACCAATGTAATCTTGCAAGGCATACATCACCACACTTCCTTTGTTGTAATGGATGTATTGCTGATTTTCCACTAAAATAAGGGGCAGCTCTTTCTTCCATTCGAAGGTACGCCCCATGAGGTATTGATCCATTTCGTACTTCAAGAACTTTTTCATTTGCTGTCGGCCATACTCTTTCTTCATCACCATAAGTGCCGAGTATTGCGACATGGTTTCCGAAAGGATGGTGGAGCCTTGCACATTTCCGCCAATTACCTGGTGTGCCCACCACTGGTGTGCTACTTCATGCGCAGTAACGTAATAAGGATAATCAATCGATAACGGATCTTCATCATCCACTTTCGCAATAAACCCTATGCTTTCCGAAAAAGGAATGGTGTTGGGAAACGATTGCGCAAAGGTAGCGTAGCGCGGAAATTCCAGAATACGCACTTGTTTGTGTTGGTAAGGACTGAAGTTGGCCGTATAATAATCCAGCGATTGTTTGATGGCTTTAATCATACGATCGATGTTGTAATCGTGCCCTTCGTGATGGAAAATTTCGATGTTTACATCGTTCCATTGATCTTTAGTGACCTCATAGCGTGCCGATAAGAACGAGTAGAAATTGAGGATCTTCGAATCCATTTTGTAGTGGTAGTATTTTCTACCACCATCTTCCCACTCGCGCTGCAAGTACCCGGGGGCAATGGCAATTTGATCGGGAACGGTGCTCACCACCACCTCAAAGTCGATCCAATCGGCATCGTTGGCAATGTAGGTGTTTTGGCGGGCATGCATGTCATTCACATCTGCCATTCGCTCCTTAGGTGGTAAATCATGGGCCTTTCGCGCTTTATCATTGATCAACTCTGAAGAGGCATTGTAGCCAATGGATGGCAGGTAGCTGCTGTTAAAGAAGGTACCATTGTATACAATGCTGCTGTTGGTACCGCTGTTGGGAAACCCTTTTTCTGCAAAAGCAATGTCCATATCAAACTGTACTGTACTTCCGGGCGTTAGGGGTTGATCTAACGCAAAAATGTAATAGCCATCTTCTTTGCTTGCATACGCTTCTTTAAACGATCGATCGAAGGTCATGTTGTTGATTTCGATGGTGTTGAAGATGTTGATATGGATAGAGTCAATGGGGGTTTGTGTTTTGTTCTTTAACACATAATGCCCCTGTATGGCTACTTTTCGCTCGTAGGGGAAGATGTCTACATGAAGGTTTACACCTGCCACCCGTGGCTGAGGCGTATTTTCATACTTTTTGTATTTCTTCTCGAATTCGGCTGTTGCCACTTCTACTTCATAAGGGGTGCGGTATTCGTTCAATACATTGGTGTTGTAATAAATAAATCCACCGGTGAGGAAGAACACCAACAAGGCACCTATCATGGCCAACCTGCTGCGCATATTGGTACGCTTTCTAATCATACCAAAGCGGTACTTGAACCCACGTTCTTTGCTGCGTACATACATCAATCCCGAAATCACAATCAAAAAGGATACAAACGACACCCAGTACAGTTTAAATAAGAAGTAAATGGGTGGGGTATGGCCATAACCATTCATGTCGGAATAAGGCAGTTGTGGCCCCGATGAGTTGAACTGGTAAAGTTTGTGGTTCCATTCCAGGGCGCCATAAATACTGGGGATCACCAGGATGACGATGGCTGTGAGAAAGTAGCCCACAATTTTTTGGTTGGTCATGACCTGTATGGCCATGGCCAGCGCACAAAATATAGCCATGTGCAACCAACGGAACCCAAAGAGGGTAATGAGGTATTGATCCAATTCAAATTGATAGTACCCGTTGTAAGCCTGGATGCCCATACATGTAAGCATCAATACCACCAGTAAAATGCCTTGTACACCAATTAGTGCCAATAGCTTGCCACCAAAAATCACCCAATTCGGAACGGGTGAGGAGCCCACCAGTTCATCGGTTTTCGAATCGCGCTCTTTCCAAATCAGTGTGCCCGAATAAAACACAATAACAATAATCATGAAGAACTGGAAGAAGGCGCCACTCATTTGCAACATTTGGTAAGTTACCGGGTAGGTGTTGGTGCCATAGATTAATCCTAAGATGGTAGAAACCAGGATGGCACTACCAATGGCCAACCCTACAAGTATCATAAAAAATACACTTCGAGTAATGGGTCTTATCTCTCTTTTGGCCAGGTAAAACAACTGTTTAAGATGAAATTTGGTGGTAAAGGTTTGCGCCACTTTTGGCAAATCGGCCAGGGTGTGCAACAACTTAGAAGGAGCTGCTTGTACGGTTTGTTTCTTCTTGCCAAATAGTTTGATGGGCGATGTGAATTGGGCAAACTTAAACCGGTAAAAGGTAAGTAAGGTAACGCCCACACTAATGCCCAACCACAGCAAGCGGTTGCCCAATAACAAGCCGCTCAAAGGCACCAATTGCGTGTTTTTTTCCTCCATGGTCCAGTAGCGGGTCACATTGTTGAAGGCTTGTTCGCCAAAAGGATCGACCAGGGCGGCCACGGTTTGGTTGTCGAGGTCGGCCAACATGGCACTGGCCATGCTTTTAAAAATCAACAGCACAATACAGCCCACATATCCCGCCATCATGTTGCGAGTAAAGGTAACCAGCGAAAAGAATAAAGCGCCAATTAGCAATGTATTGGGCACCACAAAAATGAGGAAGGGCTGAATGTAATTCATGAGGTTGAACGAACCCAGCAGCTCTTCGTCTACCCCTGGAGTAGCACAGCCAATCATATGGCCTATTACAATGCCCAGCAATACGATGAGTGCTACGCTAAAGGCGCCTAGAAAACGGCCAAACACATAGCTAAATTTGTTGATGGGTTTGGTGAATAGTAGGGGGTGGGTGTTGTACTTAAAATCTTTGTAAATGGCCGGAGCCATGATGGCAATGAGGATGATGCCCAGGATAAAATCGGTGTTGAGTCCATTCAACGCCTGACTTACAGCATAGGCAGAGTTGATGTAGTCGCGAGAGAACCCCGCAGCACCGCCAAACACTCCTCCCGCAGCAGCAGTGGCAAACCATGCCAACAATACATAAATGCAGAAGAAAATATAAAATGGAGGCCTTTTGAACCAACCCTTAAATTCGAACGAAAATATGGCTTTAAACATAACGTAGAATTATTGTTGGTTGCTAATGGTAGAAAAGTAAACGTCGTCGAGCGTTGGCGACACGATTTCAAAAGAAGGGTCGGGCTGCGCATCGCTGAATACATGGAGCAGCATTTTGCCTTCCGATACCTTGGTAGAAATTACATTGAAGTTGCTTTTGTATTCTGTTACCTCATCCTTGTTGATGCGTTTACTCCATATCTTTCCCTTTAGTTCTTCTACTGTTTTAGCTGGCTCTCCGGTAAGTAATACCTGCCCCTTGTTCATCACCGACATGTTGGTGCATAAGTTCTTTACATCTTCTACAATGTGGGTAGAAAGAATAACAATGATGTTTTCACCAATCTCAGAAAGGAGGTTGTGAAATCGGTTGCGCTCCGAAGGATCGAGTCCAGCGGTAGGCTCATCAACAATCACCAACTTAGGATCGCCCAGCAAAGCCTGTGCAATGCCAAACCGCTGTCGCATACCACCCGAATAAGTGCCAATTTTTTGTTTGCGCACTTCGTAAAGGTTGGTTTGTTGAAGCAATGCATCTACAATTTCTTTGCGCTCTTTTGCATTGGAAATGCCTTTGAGCACGGCAAAATGATCCAGCATCGTGTCGGCAGCTACCTTGGGGTAAAAGCCAAAATCTTGAGGTAGATACCCCAACAGCTGACGCACTTCTTGTTTTTGTTGCAGCACATCCAGGTCGTCGAGCATGATGGTACCTTCATCGGGTTCTTGCAAGGTGGAAATGGTACGCATGAGCGATGATTTCCCAGCACCGTTAGGGCCTAGCAAGCCGAACATACCCTTTTCAATTTCAAGGTTTACGTTCGAGAGGGCCTTTACTCCGTTGGGATAGGTTTTCGAAAGATTAGAGATGCTTAGTTTCATAGTGCTGATCTTTTTGTTTTCAATGTTTGGGCTAAGTTGGTTGGTTCAAACGTACTCAATATACACAATCCGGTTGAATAGAATTTAATGAGCGGGGCAGGGGTACGGATAAACGGTTGCAGAATAGGATGTGCGAATAGGAGGAGAAGGGAGATAAAAGGTGCGTGAAAAAACCAAAAAGGAGGCCGAAAAGTTGAAAATTGAAGTCGAAAAATCGAAAACCGAAGCCAACAACCCGAAAATTGAAGTCGATGATGCGAAAATAGCAGTCAACACTCCTGTACTAAGCGTACACAGATCAACTCCAGAAGAGCAGCATACATGTACAGAAGTCATTGCAACTGAAACAAGGGTCGGGCATTCGAAACTTAGAGTAAGTGTAGCGTGAGGAGCGTGATGGAGCCATAGCTAGAGGTGGTTAGAGGCGCTGCGAAGCTCAAAACAGTAGTGTGGGAGGTCTGTTTGCCAGGAGTGTACACCTAAAAGCATTGCGGGGAGCTCTGGTGGAGCTGTTTAGAGACGTGGTAGTGTTGTTAGGAGCTTCGTACTACCATCCCAAAGCCTTGTTCTCCTGGTTACCAGCCTTGTTTTAGGATACTGTACCTTTAGAAGAGGAGCAGGGAGCACCTTGTGCGCACCGTTAACTTGCGTGGTCAAAAACTGGTGCCCCCTTCTCCGTGTTTCATCGCTCGGGTTGCAATTGATTGAGCAGTGCATCAGCTTGCAGTTGCAACGCTTCCATTTCAAGGTCTTCGTACATTAACAATACCGCTTTGGTAAGGTAGTACACGTTGTTGGCCAGTGCAATGCGCTCTTGTTGGTCGATCGCCACCTCGGTTTGCGACCAGTCGTGGCGTATTTTGCGCAACAGCAGGTTAAAGAATTCGGAGCTTTCGTACCAGTTCATAAAATGTTGTGCCGCAACCAATGAAGGGTAGTAGGCCAGGTAGGAGTTAAACTGTACGGCTTCTTTGAGTTTTACCCGTACCCTGGGTGGGTTAAAGCTAGCCATTCGTTGGTAGTATGCCTGTCCACCCAATCGTTCATTGGAAGGGTCAACTCCCAGCATGCTGTCTACAAAAAGCATGTTGTAGAGGCTGTCGTTGGTAAGCTGTGGCAAAAGACCTTTGACCCAATGCACACGGGTGTCGAAAAAGAGCTGGTATTGTGTTAATGTGTGGTCTTCCTCCACGTAATTGATGTTGTGTTGAAGCGCATCGTAATAAAACACCCATTCGTTGCGGTACACCGAACTGTCCCAGGTAAAGGGCAGCTGGTCGATGTAAGCTTTCACGCGATACAACTCATTGTAATACTTTTCAATAAATGTGTCGGAACTCCAGTTGCCACAAACGTAAAGATGGCGTAGCCGCTTCAATCCTGCCTCTATGCAGTTGATTAAATAGGCTGGAGGCACCATGTTGGCATTGATGTTTTGGGTAGAGCTTACGCAAATGGTGTTGCCGAAATCGTCTTCAATGGTAGCTCCAGAAGCTTGTACAGGGGGCTCCCACGGGGTAGGCACCCATTTGTCGTTTAAGGGCAATACATGGGGAGCAGGGTCTAAAGGGTCGCTTACGTAGTATTGAGGTTGCTTAATGTTTCCAAATATGGCGATGGAGTCGTTGGTGCGGTCAACCCCCGGTTGCTTAACTGCGGTGGTAGTATTGGTGGCAGCGATGACGTTGCGCTCTTTCAATGCTTTTTGGCCTTGCTGGCGTGCTGCAATGCGTTGTTGTGCCCTTGCTTCTCGTTCGCGCTGCGCTGCTGCTTCCCGTTCTTGCGCGCGTATTTCCAATGCCTTCGCATACCTTACTTTAGCCCTTTCTTCTTGTCTTATCTGTGTTGCTTTTTCACGTCTTTCGGCAGCCTCACGCGCTGCTGCCTCGCGTTCCTCTCGCTCCTCAGCTTCCTGTTGTGCTTGCGCTTCTCGTTCCCTGCGTTCCTCGGCTTCCTGTTGTGCTTGTGCCTCCCGTTCTCTGCGTTCCTCAGCTTCTTGTCGTGCCTGTGTTTCTCGTTCCTGACGTTCGCGTGCTGCTTGTGCTGCCTGTGCTTCGCGTTGTGCTTGCGCTGCTTGTTGTGTTGAGGTTGGTTTTGCGGACGTTGGCTTTATGGCCTGTTTGGTGGTTCGTTGTCCGTGAGCAAAAGGAATGGTACCGCTATAGCAAAGCAAAAGCATCAGCACTACCTTCCATAGGTAAGTTGGTTTCATGGCGTGTGTGTTAACATGTGTGTACTGGGGTGGGAAGTGCTAAAAACGCAGCAAGAACCATGCCGTATTTCGTTGATTTTTAGCTAAAAAAGAGCTAAACCGTTAAAGGGGTTGTGCTGAGTGGTGAAGAATGAAAGGGGGAGTTAATTTCCGTTTACAGCAACCATTTGTTGAAACAACTGGTGCAATTGTTTCGCAGTTTTAAGTTTGTATTTCGAGCCATTCAGTTCGTATTGATCAAACCCACTGGTTTTCTCAGCATCTTCAGTGCCTTCACCATAACAATCTTCTACGGCCACACTTTTAAACTTAACCATTTTGCCATTGTCGTACCAGGTATGCAAGTCGCCACAAGCATCGCCCTCCCAAACCTCGTAGGTATATACAAGCGCACCATCTTTAAAGTAGTAGACATCGCGATAGTCTACACTTGCTGCTACATTGTAAGTGCAAACTACCTTGGTAAGGTACTTAAACACTTTGCCAGGATCATTTTCATCCACATCTTGTCGATCGTAGTAAAAGAATTCGTAGTCGTGCCCTTGCCAACCAGTGCCAGGCACCATGTCTTCGGTGTGTAGTTGATAACTCAACAACGATTCGTATTCGCGCAATTCATTGATTTCATTTTCAATGGTGGCAACATGCTGGTCGATGGTTTTAACAATGGCTTCATTTTGAGCCACAGCTCCATGTGTAAGCCATAGCATAAGCAACAGTAGCGTGATTGGTTTCATACTTCAATATACGGTTTATAGGCCGATATTTTGCTAGCTCCGGATGAAAAACGAGGCGCTAATGATTCCATACATGCCTGAAAGGCTGGTTTTTGGACCGCCCGAAATACGGTGTCCATCGTAGCGCCAGCGCTTATTCGACACATCGATTTGGTACCCTCCACGAATGCCTATGCTGATGAATTTGATGTTGATGCGGTTGGCGATGCCTACATCTAAAATTACGGCTGGGTTGCGATTGATGATTTCTTCCTGGCGGGTTTGGAAGAACCCGGCATTGCCACCATCGTTCCGAATAGTGGTTTGGGTTAATTTTAACCGACTAAACCCATAGCCAAAGTAAGGCACTACCTCCAAAAACTCCATTGGGGCAAGGTCGCCTCCAATGCTTGTTTTAATGCCATAACCACCAAAAACTACTTGCATGCTATCGCCTATTTGTTGGGTGTTTTTTTCCAATAAGAAAAAATTGATCCCCATGGATGCGCTCTCATTTAAAGTGCCTCCAAAATGGCCGCCATAAAACACCTGCCGTTCGTCAAGCGGCTGCAAATCAAGGCTTAGGTATTGAGCGTTAAGGGCATTGTAGTCCATGAGTTGAATGCCGTAATGACCCTCAAAATGCAGCGCAAATACATCGTTATATCCTCCACGTGGCATCGGCCTCCCGTCGTCGTAATTGGGAATGGTTTGTTGAGCGATACCCATGGTGGTAATGGCAATAAGCAGAAGAGTTGCAAGTGTTTTCATGTGATGTGTGTTGCTTAAATTCCAACAATATTGATGCCAAAATAAAGGGAAGAAAACAGGTTGAATTCCACAGCAACAATGGCAAAAAAAAGGGAGGCCAAAGCCTCCCTGTAATGCATTTATATGCAACTATTCTTGCGGTAGCACACGTATTGTGCCTCCACCGTGGTACGAATGGTATTCGGCATTGTACATGGCATCGGCACCAACAGGTCCCATTTGGAACTTGCCGCGCGATACGGCGCGCACAGTATAGTAATAATTGCGTTGGGTGCCCGATACATTTACGAACATGTTGATGCGGTCGTCGCGAATGTCTTCATAGTCAGGCCGCGATCGATCCCTGATCCAATTGAACGTAGTGGTTTCGGTAATGCGTGAGTTCTCAATTTCAAACCCTGCGGGCAAAATGTCGGAAATCACCACATTTTCAACGTAAGTATTGGTAGCCCCTTCAATGCTGAGCTTCACCACAATCAGGTCGTTTTGATGGAAAGTATTGTTGCTTACCTGCTTGCCATAACGGTCGTAGAAGGTTTTACGCACACGAATAAAGCTGTCTTCTTCTTTGTAGCTGCCATCGGCACTAATGCCTTCCGCTTCCCAGAAGTAGTAGAGCTTTCCGGTACCCGAGGTTTCTATTTCTACCTTGGTGCCTTTCAGGTCTTTGGTGTTTAGGGTAATGGGTTTGTTGTTGAATGTGGCAATTGTTTTTCCATTCACCTTCACCGTAGCTTTAATGTCGCTTTTCTCTGCTTCGCGAGCAATTTTACCAAGGGCCAATAAGCTGAACGATCGTTCTTGTGTGTTGAGCCAACGCCGTTGCTTGAGGTGTTCCGACACGTGCTTGGCCATGATGCCAATTTGTTGGTTGTCGGGATCTACTTCCACCAAAGCACTCAGGGCAATGGCCTCATCACGCACATACGAGTAAAAGCTACCCCCAAAGGTAGAGTTCGATTTTTCACCGCTAAAGGCTGGAGGAATCACCTGCTTGAACTTGGTTTTATCGCCAGCCAACGCATAGGCTGCCGCCAATAAGTATTTGCCATCCAAACTCAAGTAGTCTACGTTGGCTTTGTAGTAATTCATCGTAGAAATATCGGCCTTGTTGGCCAGGGCCAATACATACAGCGAGTATGGCACTTCTTTCGGAGCAATCTTGCGGTTCATCGAACCATTGTAGTAGTACTCAATCAACTCCTTATTCTTCAACTTCATTTGAATGAATTTGATGGACTCATCCAACAGCGATTGGTCTACTTCAAATCCTGCCTTTTTTGCTTCAATTAAGAAATGTGTGGCATAGATGGTACCCCACCAGTGTGCCTTACCGTGCCCCGGCCAGTAGGTCATTCCACCGTTGTACAGCTGCGAAAGCTTCAATCGTTTAATGGCCTCTTGCACATTGTAATTCGGGTTGGCATTCGGGTCATCCTTGCGTAAGATGTCTTTCACCAAATCTTGCAAGTACAATTGTGGGAAGGCTTTCGATACGGTTTGCTCAATACAACCATAAGGGTAACGCACCAGGTAATCGAGGTCGTCGGTAAACTCTACTACTGGCGATTTGCTGATCATCAGTTTGTTGTCTACACTCGATGGAATAAACGAACCCACATCCATGGTGATCTTCTTCGAGTTGTTGGCCTTCACCGTACCCGATCCATTGATTTTTTGCAAAGGCGATGCCGGACGTACCGTAATGTCGGTTTCGTTCACAAACGTTTCGCCCAACCCTTTTACAGTTACTTTAATGTTGGCCTGGCCAATGGCTGGCTTAGCCACTACTTTGTAAAGCACCTGCTGCTCACTGTTGGCTTTCACCTTTACCGTTTTGCTCTTCGATCCTAATATGGTAACGTTGCCCGATACTTCGAGGTTGGTTTTGCAACTGGCATCTTTGCCAGTGGTATTGCTCACCATAACTGGCACATCAACCGTATCTTTCGGGCTAAAGAAACGCGGCAATGCGGTGCTTATTACAATAGGGTCGGCAATGGTCATGTGCGCCTCATCAGAGGCAAAAGCCTTGCCTTTGTAGCCTACTGCCATTACGCGCAACTCTCCTGAGAATTGAGGAATGTCGATTTCGTAAGTGGCTTCACCATTACTGTTGGTTTCTAAAATACCACTCCAAAAAGCCACCAACTTCACCCGTTTATTGGTAAGCGGGTTCGTTCGCTTGGCGAGATTCATGCCATCGCCACCAGTGCTGGAGTTAATGCCCAGCTCAGGGAAGAGGTAAGGGTATACATCGTATGAGTTGACCTCTAGCGCGCGCTTCTGATAGAAGAAAGCATAAGGATCGGGAGTTTGGAATCCGGTAATTTGCAAAATGCCTTCATCCACTACCGCCACTGTAATGGCCGAGTTCGGTTCGGCTTTCACCTTAATGGTTTGCTTGGTTCTGGACCGCGATGTTTTGGCTGAGGTAATGGTTAACGGCAACTTGTTGGCAGGGTTTTCCACCAACATTGGTGCAAAACCATGGGCCACTGTGAGGGGCAGCTCCGATTTTTCGTGTGGCCTGAATAAAGTAGCCGTAACATATACATTGGGTACATGGGCATCTTTTACATCCAACTCAAAAGTGGCGGCACGCTTATCGGTTTCTACATAAAAATGTTCAATTACTTTGTTGCTTTCTACGGTAACCAATACCTTGCCCGAGAACGGTGTTTTTAAAATCACCTTGGCTTTGTCGCCTACCATGTAGTTCTCTTTATCAAACTCAATGTCGATTTCCCCTTCGTTGTTTACCTTAAACGAGCTGTAACTGGTACGTCCATAGCCGTAAGCATAAAAACGTTGGCGTACAAAGGTGTTGACCCCTGGTGCTGAAATACGAATTTCGTACTTGCCCGACAATTCGGGAGTAAACTTAAAGTAGCTGCCCGAACCACTCAGTTTAATCACCTTGTTTTCAAGCACCTTTTCCTCATGCTCGCTTTGGTAGCGGAAATAGCTGCCCGACTTGGTAAGCACCGTTTTGTATTCGTGCTTAATCAACAGCACATGCGCTTCAACATTGTTCAATGCCTTGCCTTCTTTATTTACAGCAATAATGGGCACCTTAATTTGCTGCCCTGTACGGTTGTAGTAGCTGCCATACTTAATGCCATAAAAAGCATCCTGGGTATAAATATCAACGCTGTTGCGACGATTTACCGGTCGGCCTGTTTCATCAAATACCGTGGTGAAGAAATCGGCTTGAAGAATACCCATATGATCGTAACGATGAGGAATGTCGAACGTTTCAGTGGCATTGCCCCCTTCATCCGTTTTTCCCTTGCGCAACGTTTTGTTAAAGTAAGTGCTGTTGTTTTCAATGCTAAAGTTATAATCGCGATAATCTTTGGCATAAAACGATTTGCGCATCAGCGACATTTCTACTTCGTAGTTTCTATTGGTTGCTGGTGGCCCAAAAAAGTTCATGGCGTTCACATTCACATCTACCGATTCGCCCGATTTTACTTCGTCTTTGCTCAGCTTTACGTCTACCTTAATGCGGTCGGGAATAAACTCTTCAACAGCAATGCGCTTGGAGTTCAATAACACATTGTTGGAAGTGAAAAGCTGTGCCGTATAAGAGCCTGTTAAGGCGGTAGGTGGAACGTTGATAGAGGTTTCGAACGAACCGTGCTTGTTAAGTGTTTTACGCACCGTTTTGTATTCTTTACCATTGGGAGTCAGCAGTTTCAACTTTACCGGAATAGGATCGGGCGTTGTCCAATCGTAGTTACGCAAAATGGCCGAAATGTTAATGGTTTCTCCCGGCCGGTAAATATCTCGATCGCCATAAATAAAGGCTTCAATGCCTGCAGAGTTCTCCCGTTTTCCGCCTACATCAAACCGCGAAGTATTGATGCGGGTACGGCTAAAGGGCAGGTAGTTGTAATCGCCTTCCAATTCAGCAGTTACCAGCATGGTTTTAAAACCCGGAGCCAACAACTCGCCCGATTGATATACCGCTACTCCGTTGCCATCGGTAGTCATGGTAGTAGCCACCTGGTTGTTGGTGCCAACAAAGGTGAGCTTTACGCCCGATAGCGGTTGGGCAGTTTTAATGGAATTGGCAAAAACCGTAATGCTTTCCTTGCCCTCTTTAACAATTAAACCAATGTCTGAAATCGACACCAGTTTATTGGCGCGCAGCCAGTAATCGTCTTCCGAACTTACCTGTACCACATAAATGCCATTGTAATCGTTGAGCTTGTCGTTAAAGTCGAGTTTTAACAGCCTGCTGTTGCCCAGCCGTTCCAATTCTTTCGATTCGTATTCCTGCTCCCATACTACGTCGCCCAATTGCTCGGCACGGTAGTAATCATACCCATCGCCATAGTAATCGTCGTAATAGTCATCGTAATCATCGTAGTAATAATCGTAATAGCCACCGCCAATAAAGTTGAGGATGTTGTTCTCGTAAATCTTCACCACTTTCACCTTCACCTTGGGCACATTAATAATACTCACCTGTATGTCGCGACTTCCACGACCCGAGAGGTAAACACTTTTCTGATCCTGGAACTTAATGCTGGGGCGTAGCTTGCCAAACGATACTTGCTGAGAGTATTCGTATTTGAGCTTGCCTCCAAGTTCCCCTTTCAATCCTTCGTGGATGGTGACGTCGTATTTTTGTTTCACATCAAACTCATCACTCTTCAATGTAAAGCTCTGGTTATCGGTTTCTACCGAGTATTTTACCGATGGTGTTACGGTAATGTAATCTTTGATGTTGGTAGCATTTACTTGCTGAGAGGTAGAAACGATGATGCGTCCAAAGGCCCCATCATGTTCGCTGTTGATTTCGTAAATCGAAAGCTTGTAAGGTGAGGGGATGTAAATTTCTTCCGTAACAGCTGCTTTAGTAGGAAGCGTACCATTAATGGGAGTAAGCCCACTCGATACGGTAAGCTCAGCATTGGTTTCTTTGTCTTCTACCTTTTGCCCTGGAAGGTATAACGATACCGTTTCTCCAATGCCTTCGGTAATGAGTTTAAATTCTTGTGGTGCCCCATCAATTTTTACTGTAATGTGGTCGGCAGCTTCAGTAGCTCGTACCTGGTAATTGAAGGTAACATCGAAGTGCAAAAATGCTTCAGACGGGTTGTTGCTGGAAATGGCCCAGTACCCTTTTGCATCTGTGGTTTGAATATAAGGAGTATGAAACTTGAATGAAGTACCTTCTCCCAGGCTCAAGTTTTCGGTATGACTGGCCAATTCGTCTGTAAACTCCGCACTGTATTCAGTAGAAGGAAGCAGGTAATTAAGTGGCGAAAACTCCAGTTCGCTGGAGGAACGCCATATGTAACGCCCTTCGATGTAAGGATCGAACTTAATGTATTCGGTAGTATCCCAATAATTTACCAGGGTATCCGATATCAGGCTTTTGTCGAAAGTGAATATCAGATTACCAGCGAGTGGTACCTCTTCTTCAAAGTTCTTTTCAATAACATTAATGGCATTTTCATCACTGCCTGAACATGAAGCGATGAGTAAAATAAGGGCGAAAATGGGGTATTTGAGGAGTTTCATAGTATTGTTATTTCTTTAAGCTTCCAAACCATAGGCTAATATAGCAAATGGCACATTAAATCGAAGTTAAATTACTGGAATAATGGAAGAAAGGTGGTGCGCTTTATTATTTGCCTTTGCTCACTTATTATCTGCTACCTGTTCGAATAAATACGAATCGTTGCTGCAATTAACCGCTTTGAGAATAGCACACAGGTTGATTTATAATTGTTAATTTACCCACTGTTTATGGGGTTCAAAGCAACATATCAAAGTTGGAAACAAAAGCTACAGCCGCGTGCTGTAGCAGTACATCGCAAAATACCAAGGCGATTGCGAAAACCATTGTATGGCAGTGTCATGGCTTTCTTGTTATTCTTACTACTGGATGTGTTGTTTCCCTTTCGGGTAGAAGTAGAATATTCTACCATTGTTACTGCGAACGACAATACCGTGATGCATGCCTTTTTAACCACCGACGATAAATGGCGCATGATGACGGAACTGGAAGAGATCACTCCTGAGTTAAAGAAGGCCATTGTATACAAGGAAGACAAGTATTTTTATTACCACTTTGGCATTAACCCCGTAGCCATTGTAAGGGCCATGTACAACAATATAGTAGAAGGAAAACGCACCTCTGGAGCTTCTACCATTACCATGCAGGTGGTGCGGCTGTTAGCACCCAAAGAACGTACCTATTGGAATAAGTTGACAGAAATGTTTCGCGCCATGCAATTGGAGTGGCATTACACGAAAGATGAAATATTACAATTGTACCTCAATCTGGTGCCGTATGGTGGTAACATTGAGGGGGTGAAATCCGCTGCTATTCTTTACTTCGACAAGTCGCCCAACCACCTGAGTATTGCAGAAATTACAGCATTGGCCATCATTCCTAACAGGCCTACTTCGCTGCGGTTAGGGCATAGCAATGAATTCATTCAGCAAGAGCGCAACCGTTGGTTAGAGCGGTTTCGTGCCGATGGATTGTTTACCGATGAAAGCATTGATGATGCCATTGAAGAACCATTGAGTGCTTATCGCAGAGAGGCTCCCAAGTTGGCACCACACTTTTCGTACCGCATGAAACGCTTGTACGCGCACCTGCCCATTATTAAAACACAGCTGGATCTGCAAAAGCAGCGTAAGGTAGAGCAACTTACCATGAACCACGTCAATCAGCTGTACACCCAAAACATAAAAAATGCGGCAGTACTGGTAGTGAATAACCATACCGGTGCGGTAGAAGCCTACGTGGGGTCTGCCGATTTTAATAACCGTGATGATGGAGGACAGGTAGATGGCATAAGGGCAGTACGTTCTCCAGGCAGTACACTTAAACCATTGTTGTACGGGCTGGCATTCGATAAAGGGGTGGTAACCCCTAAAACCATTATTAGTGATGTACCGGTTAATTACTCGGGGTACAAACCCGAAAACTACGATGGCAAATTTTATGGCAACATTACCGTTGAGCACGCGCTGGCCAATTCACTCAACGTACCGGCAGTAAAGGTATTGAGCGAACTCAAAACAGAACAATTAACCCTCGCACTAAAGCAAGCACATTTCAATCAAATTGGGAAAGATGAAGACAAGCTGGGTTTATCGTTGGTATTAGGAGGCTGTGGGGTAACGCTCGAAGAGCTTACCCATTTGTATCATGCCTTTGCACATGGCGGCAACTACATGCATTTCAACTGGCTAAAAGGCGATTCGGCCATTTACCAGGAACGACTGCTATCAGAAGCATCTAACTTTATGATTACAGAAATCCTGACACAAGTAACACGCCCCGACCTGCCCCTTGAATGGCATAACAGTGCTCACCTACCAAAAGTAGCCTGGAAAACAGGCACCTCCTATGGAAGAAAAGATGCCTGGAGCATAGGCTACAATAAAAACTACACCATTGGGGTATGGGTGGGGAACTTTTCTGCCGAAGGGGTTCCAGGATTGAATGGATCGGAAACCGCATCACCATTGTTGTTTAATGTGTTCAATGAAGTAGACCGCAATTCGCAACGTGAATGGTTTATGGCTCCCGAAGAGGAAATAGAATTTCGACTGGTATGTACTGAAAGTGGAAAGGTGCCGGATGATTTTTGTACCAGCAAGGAAATGGATTATTTCATTCCAACCGTATCGTCGAACGAAAAATGTACGCACTTGCGCGAAGTATGGATCAGCCCCGATTCTACCATTTCATATTGCACCACCTGTCAACCAGATGCAGGGTACATCGCAGCCGAATACCAAAACTACTCCCCCGAAATTCTCACCTATTTTGAGCAATATCAAATTAAGTACGATAAAATACCAACCCACAACCCCGATTGTGAACGGGTATTTGCCAATGGAGTTCCCGAAATTACCTCTCCCGTAGAGGGGGTCGATTACTTTGTAGATGAGGTGGATAGCACTGAAATAATGCTAACATGCAATGTAGCCAACGATGTGGAGAAGGTGTACTGGTACGTCAACAACAAATTTTATAAAATGGCAGGTGCCAACGAAAAGGTATTTTACTATCCACCAGAAGGCAAGCTCAAGATTTCATGCACCGACGATAAAGGGCGCAACGCCAATACCTGGATTACGGTAGAATACATCACCTTTTAATTCATGTTCAACTCCATAGCACGTTGCTTTACAATTTCCATGAACGAACGTCCTTCAATTTTACTATCCACCAGGGAAATGATGTCGAAGTACTCCAACGATCCGTTTTGAAATGGATCGTTCTTGAGTTTGATTAAATCCTGCTTAAACTCAACATACAGGTCGTGCTGCTGATTGCGGTCGGTAGTTTTGCTTAATTTTTTGATGTAGCTGGTGATAAGGGTTTCCATCTTATATTCGCGTTGCGCCTTGGCAAGGAATCGATTGGTAGAAAGTATGGCGTAATCCAACACATCCCAATCTCCCATCTCAAACAAAATAAGCAACTCAAAGATGCGGTGGAAGCAAATGAAATCTTCGCGAATGTAAAAACGCTTGTTAGAAAGAATTTTGTTGTTCCAAAGCATGGCTTTTTTGTACTCCCCCTGGAAGAAGTATATCATAGCAATATTGGCGTAAATAATTACTTCTGGGGTAACTTCCAGCTTCGATTCGTATTGCTCCAACCCTTCTTCTACTTCAGGAATAAGCGTTGCTCCTTTTTCTATCTCCCCGGTAGAAGTGTACAAATCAAGCAGGTTGAGGTAATATTGCTGAAAGGCTAAAATCTCCATGTTGGTAGATTTATGTGGAATCTCTTTCAGCTTGTTGAGTAAAGGAGGAATTTCGTCGTATTTCTTTTGTAAACGCAAGGCTACGTATTGGTTGTTTAACTCAAGGTAGTACAGCTGTGCCTCACTGCTCGACAATACTTCCTGGTTTTCTAACAGGTCTACACACTTTTTCGAGTATTCAGCAGCTTGCTTGTAATCGCTTAAAATATGGGCGTACAACGATTTGGTGGAATAAAACAATAGCCGGGCTTTGTTGGTAGTAAGCATGTGCTCGTTGTCCAATGATGAAAAGTCAATGCTCGAAGTGAGGTCTTTGAATTCTTCTTCACTGCGAATGCCCTCACCTTTAGTTCGAATCAAAAAGAACACATTGTTGAATAATTCGCGATATTTCAGAATGGTTTGATGTTGCTCCAAAATCTTGAATTGCTCATCCATTTCTTCATTCATGAATTTATTGAAGTCTTGAATGTCGAATTTCCGACGATGAATTTCGGCTTCTGTTTCAAAGATTTTTAATAAGATCAAGTGCTCTTCTCCCTTATAGGCTAGCTCTTTTGCTTTATTCAAAGCTTTGCGACACTGGCTGTATAACCCCTTTTCAAAAAGAATTTCGGCAAAATCGAGTAATTCCCTTATCTGAGCAATGTTATTCTTGCTACTGTTATAAAGCCTTAAGCTGCGAAGAATAAGGTTGTACAAATGCACTTTAACAGACGAGAAAGTCTTGGGATTTACACCTTTAAGCTTCTTAAGAATGGCAGCTTCGTCATATTCCGCCTGTTTGTCGATCAATTCAAAGATTGCGAGGTAATTATTCTTCTCTCCAATGGTGTGCCGGGAGGCAAATATCTTAAAATAACGCTTCTCAGAACGCGTTAGAGATTTGATTAGGTGGAAAAGGTGTTCTGATCTATTCATCTTATTTTCTGGGTGTTATGGGTAGCAACGTGTGGTTTAGACTTTAAGTTAATACTAAAAAAAGTTTTTAGCAATAAACATTGTAAACATATCTTTGTTTCAGAGAGTAAAGCAGCGAGGGTCTTGTCCGCATAAGGAGCTAACGGTATTCTTTCCAAATTTAACGAAAAAAAACCACAGCGGGCAAGACCTTTTTTTTATTCAATCCCTTTCATAATCAAGTCATTTTCCCTTTCAAACAGCAATAGGCCATTGGTGTATAATCGCATTGAGAGGGGCTTTTGTGTTTTTACAGGAATTCAACCAATTTATAAGCCTTTGACTTTAAGTAAAGGTGTAATAAAGGTTTGTGTTGTTTTAGGAATTCAACGTACATTTGTAGTGTTAGACTTTAATACGAGTGTATTTGCTTGAAAGTAAGTGTTTAACGATCTCTCTACAGCTTCAGCATCTGGTAAATAACAGGATATGAGGTACATTTTATTATTATTCTCGGTATTTGCTTTTTCCATCCAAAGCTTGAAAGCCCAATTGGTGGTTGATAACACCAATAGCACCCCTGAGCAGTTGATACAAAATGTGTTGCTGGGCGGTGGAGTATTGGCTTCCAATATTACATTTAATGGAGCTCCTGCCAATTCGGTGAATGAGCAAGTGGGCTTTTTTAATGGGGTAGGTACCAATGTAGGACTTGATTCCGGCATCGTTATGGGATCGGGCAATGTTACCCTGGCAGTAGGCCCAAACAATAGTGGCAGCGCCAGCAATGGTGGCTCTGGTCAGGTAGGCACCGACCCCGATTTGGCAAACATTACACCCAACCAGGTATACGATGAAGCCATCCTTGAATTTGATTTTATTCCATCTGGCGATCGCATAGAATTTCGATATGTATTCGGTTCAGAAGAATACAATGAGTACGTATGCGCTGGATTTAATGATGCCTTTGGGTTTTTCTTAACTGGCCCGCGCCAGGGCGGAGGAACCTACAATGCCGAAAACATTGCGTTAATTCCAGGAACCAACACACCGGTAGCCATCAACACGGTAAACAATGGTACCGTTGGAGCTAATGGTAGTGCTAACAATTGCGATGCCATCGATCCCAATTGGGCATCGTACAACGTTTATTTTGCTGGTAACAGTCAAAACGATGTGCAATACGATGGCATGACGATAGTGCTTACTGCCGAGGCTGATGTGATTTGTGGAGAATCGTACCACATAAAATTAGCCATTGGCGATGCTGGTGATGCCGCCTACGACTCAGGAGTGTTTTTGGAAGCAGGAAGCTTTAGTTCCGACGGTGTAGGGGTAAGCGCATTTACCCCTTTTGCCAACAATGTTATTGGCGAAGACTGTGGCACGGCTGGATTTGTATTTTCAGTGTCTGATACTACTCAGGCCGATACGCTTCAGTTTACAGTAGGGGGTAATGCTACCATGGGGAGCGATTACAACAACCTTCCCAACAGCATCATCATTTCTGCAGGTCAGTTTGCCGATACATTATTGGTGAATGCCTTCCAGGATCAATTGCCAGAAGGAGTAGACACCATTCGTTTGGAATTGATCGGAGTAAATGGCTGTATCATGGCAGAAATATACATACAAAGTATTGAGCCGATGGAGGCGGTAGTAAGCGATAGTATTAACATTTGCACTCCATTTGAAAGTGGCACGATTGGTGTTGCTGCTACAGGCGGCTTAAGCCCTTATAGCTTTGTGTGGAGCAATGCTGGTGGAACCAGCGATACCGTGGTGGTAGCACCCGATGAAACAACGCATTATAGGGTGGCCATTACCGATCAATGTGGCAATTACATTGAAGTGGGAGAAGTGCCTGTTTGGGTGCAATGTCAAATCATACCCCCTAATGTGTTTACCCCTAATGGTGATGGCATTAACGATTTCTTTGCCATTCCTAACCTCGACCAGTACATACAGGCATACCTGATTATTTATAACCGCTGGGGAGGAATAGTGTACGAAAACGAAGACTATAAAAACGATTGGGATGGTACTCATAAAAATGGATCAACGGTGTCGGATGGGATATACTACTACATTGTGAAGCCCAACAGCACGAAGTACGAGTACAATGCTAAAGAAGAATTAAAATACACGCTTTCCGGTCATGTATCGGTATTGCGATAACAACACTGCAACCATGCCACATTAAAAGTGTTTGAAGATCTTGACTTCTTGAATTTCAAGGCGAATTTGAAAAAAGGGGGGAGCGCATTGCTGCTCCTTTTTTTATCCAAACTTATTGGCAGAGATCAGCCAAAAACGCATGACCGTAATTAAAGTAACGAAGATACCCGCGAGGATAAGAATAACAATCATCCCTTTTATAAAGTACTTTTTATCGCGTTTATAATCTTTATAGTACCCAAAGAAGATGAGCACCAGGGTGATAAAAATAAGTACCAATGCAAACGCTGTCATAACGTTTGCAAAGGTACTAAACTCTTATTGAATCTCTACTTAGTGGAGAATTAGTTTTTGAACGATGTTGGTTTTTTCACCCGATACTCTTACAAAATATACCCCCCTGGCATGAGTGTCAAGGCTTACCTCTTTGTTGTAAGTGGTTGTCGATTGAAGTTGTTCGAAGAACACTATTTCGCCAATAGCATTGGTAATTTCTACTCGTTGTCCGTCTAATCCATTTGGATTTGATAAGGCAATGGTAAATAAACCACCACTTGGGTTTGGATATACATTGAATATGGAACCATCAGCATTTTCTTCAACACCGGTACAAATTTGCACCACAATGTTAATGGATTGCTGATCGCCACATGTTCCCGGAATGGTATAAGTAACCGTATGGGTTCCCAAACCGGCAGTAACAGGATCAAATGTGCCGTTATTGGCATCAATAATACCAGTGCCCGACCAGGTTCCTCCTGGCTCTGCTCCATTCAAATTGGTAGCAGGGTCGTTATCACAGAAAGGCCCGGCTGCGGTAATCGTAGCATCCGCACTTTGAAGTACATCAATGTTAACGGTGTCGGCATCGCCACAGGCACCTGAAATGGTATAAATTACAGTATGATTTCCTACCCCAGCATTAGCGGGGTCGAATGTGCCATTGTTAACATCTACAATGCCAGTGCCTGCCCATACCCCACCTTGATCCGTAGCTGTTAAGTTCAATGGGTTATCGGCAGTACAATAAGGCCCTGTAGCAGTAATGGTAGCATCCATATCGGGATTCACTACAATGGTAGTGGTTTGTACATCGCTACAGCCACCTACCGTTACCGAATAGGTAATCACATGCGAGCCTGAACCTGCTGTGGCAGGATCAAAAGTACCATTGGTACCGTCGGTAATTCCTGTTCCCGACCATGTGCCACCACCATCTACTGCAGTAAGGTTTAAAGCGCCATCAGAGGCACAGAAAGGGCCGGCAGCTGAAATGCTGGCATCAGGAGTAGCTATTACCTGGATGGTTTCAGTTTGTACATCGCCACAATTACCAGGAATAGTATAGGTAATGGTGTGACTACCAATGCCTGCAGTGGCAGGGTCAAAAGTGCCATTAGTGCCGTCGGTAATTCCTGTTCCCGACCATGTGCCACCACCATCTACTGCAGTGAGGTTCAGCGAACCATCGTTTTCGCAAAACGGCCCGGCAGGCGATATGGTAGCATCGAAATTGGTATTTACTGCAATGCTTACTGTACCAGTGTCGCCACAAGTACCAGGAATGATATAAGTAATGACATGGGTTCCAATACCGGCAGTGCCTGGGTCGAAAGTACCATTGTTAACATCAGTAATTCCTGTGCCTGACCATGTTCCTCCAGGGTCAACAGCATTAAGGTTAAGTGCTGCATCTGAAGGACAGAAAGGCCCTGCTTGCGTAATTGTAGCATCGCCCGAAGGAGGGTTGATAAACGCTGTTACAGGAGTACGTGCTGTAATGCATGGTGCTTCTTGTAACTCCCAATCGTAAAAGAAATAATAGAAATCTGTACCAGCACTACTGTTGGTAATGGTTACCCCAGCATTGCTGTATGGATAAGCAGGGCCGCTGTTATTACGAAACAAATCGGGTCCCGGTGTTGTACCTAATTGTAGGTTATTGGCCACGGGTAGTGCAAAGTTCAGTTCAACACGTTGTTGGCCACTGGGGATGTTAATGGTAGTGTCTTGCAATACAGTACCACCATTATCGCGAAGTTCAATAGTGCGGTTACCAGCACCGTTGGCATAAACCATCACCGACTTTAAAGTAAGTGGGGTAGCGCAGTCAAAAATCAAGTGTTGATCACCAGTAAAGAAACCTCCACCACCAAACGTATTGTCAACAGGCCCTACATTGGTTGTGGGTCCCGGCAATACCTCTTCCACGTAATAAGTGGTAGTGGCGCCCAATGATGGAGTGGTAAAGTTATTACCAGTGTTCACCTGGTTGCCACCTACAGCAGCATCATACCAGTTCAAATCGCCTACTCCACTTCCATTGGCACTAAGGTCAACGGTACCTGTTCCGCAACGAGAACTGTCGTTGGTTGTTGGTGAGGCAGCAATGCCAGCGATGACTTCTGTACGAGGGCTTGAGCATGGCGCTTCTTGCAACTCCCATCCGTAAAAGAAGTAGTAGTAACCAGGTTGGCCTGCCGTACTTCCTGTAATGGATACCAACCCTTGAATTTCATAAGGGTAAACCGCCCCATCGCTATTACGGAATAAATCCGGACTGGGACTGGTAATACGATAACCGGTACCTGGATTAAGGTTCCAGTTTAAGTTAATGCGTTGTTGTCCATCTACTAAATTAATGGTAGAAGAGGTAACAAGGTTATTGTTATTGTCATACAATTCAATGGTTCGGTTACCACCGCCATTGGCATATACTACTACCGAAACAAGCTCTACCGAACGGTACACGTCAAAAACCAACGATTGATTGCCTGTAAAGAACCCGCCATTGCCAAACGTATTGTCGGTAGGTCCTACGTATTCTGGCCCAAGGCCGGTAGCCGACTCTACCCAATAGCTGGTGGTACTACTAATAGAAGGTGTAGTAAAAGAATTGCCTGTGCCTACAAGGTTGCCGCCTACAGCAGCATCATACCAAAATAGCGTGCCTGCACCATTTCCGCTGAGGTCAACCGTTCCCGGGTCGCATCGCGAACCATCGTTCATCGCTGGTGGAGCCAATTGACCCACATAAATATGATCTACTTTTACAGTAGTATCTGAACCGCAAGCACCGTTTGTACTCAATGTAACTGTATATGCACCTGGTGTAGTGTAGGTATGACTTGGATCGGTGGAAGTGCTGGTGTTGCCATCGCCAAAATCCCACACATAAGTACCACCGTTATTAGTAAGGTTGGTGAAGTCAACATCAAATGGAGTTTGGCATCCTCCAGTTGCACTAGCACTAAATTCAGCTTCTACCACTGGGTTCCAGGGGTCGCCCACACCAACAGCATACCATGCATTCGTAGTTTCCTCTACTTCAGGAGTACAAGGACCAAATAAATCCTCAGCCGATTGGATGGCATAAAAGCGTGCATCTGCAAATTGCGAAGAAACGCTGAGGTATACTGTTAGATTTCTGAATGCAATACGAGAAGCGTCGGTCATCCCCAATGGGTTTACAGTAAAGGCATCGCCATTATCGTTGGTGCCACTGCCACCTTCGCTGAGCAGGTAAAACCAATAATTTTGTACGCCACTGTTGGTGTGCACACCACCATTATCGCCACCACCCAATGGTGCCCAGTTGGTGCCAAAATAAGTATCAGGGTCGCCATAAGCGTTGGGGTTAGACATCGATCGCAATGCCGATCCAATGTCTGCACCCATCAACCAATCGCCATTGCCATTGGTGCCGTAAAACTCAATGGCTTCTCCAAAAATATCACTAAACGATTCGTTCAAAGCACCAGGCTCGTCCTGGTAAACAAGATCGGCAGTGAAAGTAGTTAACCCATGCCCAATTTCATGTCCGGCAATATCAATGGCTGTTAACGGATTCCATCCGCCACCACCATCACCATAGGTCATGCGCTGGCCATCCCAAAAAGCATTGGCAAAACTTTGGTCGTAGTGCACATAACTATTAAGTGCAAAACCATTGCCATCAATGCTATTTCTATTATGTACGTTAAAGAAATAATCATAAGTCATTTCAGCACCCCAATGCGCATCGGTAGCATATTCATCCAATTGAGCATTGGCGTTGTTCCAAAAGTTATCGGCATCAGTAAAGTCAACTGCGTTGCCATAATTGGTGCCTTCGTTCATGTCCCAGGTGTTTACACCATTTCCACGACCCGATTCTCGTAGACGAAAGCCCCCACCAAAGCTATCAGCAGTAATGGTTTGATTGCCGTTATAAGCTGTAACAGCAGTGCCCTGTGCATCGGCATGATGAATCTTTTCATTTTCAAAAAGAATCTCTCCGGTAATCGCATCTACAAACACCTCTGCTCTATAAAGAGGTGCATGGGCGTATATGTTAAACTTATAGGCTAACCTGTAATTTTCTTGATCGAATTTTGCATCTCTAGGTGCGTACATCAATTCACCATCTGGATAATAAGTAGCGTTAGGGTTGCCTGTTTCGAACTTCACATGGCGCTCTTCGCCTGGAAGTTCCCACTTGTATGTAGTGGCACCGATATGGTTCAAGGCATGGCCCAAGGCTTGTGCCTCGCTCATACTGGCCGAAGCCACATTAATATCGTTATACAATTCCCCATTCATAGAGTACACCTGATTGTTGTAGGTGTGGGCAATATAAATGCCACCCATCAGAGGAATGCCGTTTACCGTTTGCTGGTATCGGTAATGCTGGTGTCCTAATTCATCTTTTTCAGATCGAATCAACTGAAAGTCGGTTGCCTCAGAAAGACTGAACTGCTGTTTTAGCCAGGGTACAAACGCATCAATAGGCAATTCACTGCCTTTGCGCAGCTTAACATACGAAGGGAGCGAAGAGAAATTTCCTTCTCTTACTTTTTCAGCCCCAGGAACGATGTTGTTAGCTTGAGATCCTGTAAATACATTAGGAGTTCCGTATAGCGATGTGCTCATAAGTAGTGCCATCGCAACGGAGAAAGTTAGGTTGTTGATTTTCATAGAGCGAACAAATTTAAGGCCAAGAAGATACGCAAAAAACAAAAGGAGAACAAGATAGTGAAGCATAAAGCAAAAGAGGTATTGGAATGCAAGAGGCCCTTGAAAACGTATACGCTTAGCTAATTAATTGCCTCCATTTTCTCGAAGCATTAGAATAAGATTGGTCGGGTAAATTAGTAGGCGTGCCGAATTAATTCCCTAAAAATCAATTAATTTTTTGAAAACAATATCTTTGAAACGCTAAGTTTGGTTAGCCACACAATGGAAATGAATAAGAAAGATATCATTCAATGGGATGTCAAGAACTGGGGACAGGCATTGGATTTTTGGCAGCCCTATTTGACCGATAAAAAGAAGGGAGAAGCATTAAGTCTTGGTGAGCGCCATGGTGGTTTAACCTTATGGCTGGCGCAACAAGGGTGGAAGGTAGTGTGCACCGATCTCAATGGTGTTTCAGAGGAAGCGCATGCCTTGCATCAAAAGTACAACATAGCCGAAAAAGTAAGCTATGAGTCGGCCAATATTACCCAGCTACCTTATGAAGACAATCGCTTTGATGTGGTGGTGTTTAAATCGGTGTTGGGTGCGCTCCAACATAAAGACAACCAACTAAAGGCGTTGCAAGAAATTCATCGGGTGCTAAAGCCTGGAGGACATTTGTTGTTTGCAGAAAACTTGGTGGCTGGAAAAATGCATCAGAAATTGCGAGAAAAGTATGTGAGCTGGAACAGCTACTGGCGTTACCTTAACCTGGCAACAGACATGGACCTGTTTGCTCATTTTAATGAATTCAATTATCAAACTCATGGTGTGCTTGGGTTGCTGGGGCGCAATGAAGCACAACGCAATTTCTTAGGTGGATTAGATCGGGTAGTGAGTAAGATGAGTTCTTCAAAAAGCCATTACATTTTAATAGGAGCTTGTAAGAAATAACGCAACTACACACTTTGCCAACGCTCACAGTTCTGAGCAATACCATGAATGAAATTAACAGAGTGCAACTGCCGTATACAGGAAAACTGTGTGGTAAGATGTTCGATGGTTTCCAAATGCATCAATTGAGTAGGGTAAGTATTCCAGTGCATTTCAAGTAATTTAGCGCTTTTGCCTACAAAGAAGTATTTGTGTAAAGTGCTTATAATAAGGGCTTTCTGAGTAGGTAAGCCCATAGTGGCATGAGAGTCTTCATGTACACCAACCAACAACACCTTCTTTCCTGGTAAGGTGTGTTGAGTGTAGTTTAATTGATGCGTAATGTCAGATACCCTATGAATTAAAGGATGCTTCATAAGCCTTACATAAGAAACCGGGGTGTTGGCATTGTCTTCGAATACCAGATGGGCATGAATGAAACTGCGTAAACGCGGCTCGGGTAATTCGTAAACCTCACCTTTATTATGTACAGATTTAATGGCGCTGAAGCTGGTCATTACCACTTCCTTTGTATTCCATTGCTGGCGCTTAGTGGCTACGGTCACAACTTTGTTTTCATCAATAGAAAGTGTTTCAACACTGGCATTGGTAACAATATCAATACTTGTTTTTGCTATTTGCGCAGTAATTTGATGCATCAATTCAGCAGCACCACCTTCGGGGTAGTAATACTTCGAGGGGATGATGGAAAAGTGGTAATATTCAGAATTGAAAAGTGCTTTGAAAAAGCTGGGGATGGCTAGCTTCGAAAGGTGCTTTAAAGCATTTTGTGCTAAAAACACCATGTTCTTCCAGTCATACGGAAAAGAAAAACGGCCATACACGATAGCTGGAGAAGGAGAGAGAGGTTGCAAGTTAAGGTGTAAGTGATCTCTTAAGAAAGCATAGGCCTTTTTATCAATATCCCATATATGGCAACCTATTTCAAGCGGGGGCAATCCCTGGTGCGTTACTGTTGCCCAGGCACCACCAATCTGTTCTTTTTCTTCCACCACCAATACTCTCTTGCCTTGCTTCGAAAGATAAAGTGCCTCCAAAAGGTGAATTGGGCCACTGCCAATAAGGATACAGTCGTACATCATTGCTAACATAATAATTTTTCAACAATAAGAGTTATTAATTAACACAGCCTGCTAAGTTGTTGTGGCTTTTCTAACTTTGAACACCATCGGTCCAACCTCCGTAATCGAGAACATATGAAACAACTACTGCCATTCGTTGCATTGCTATTAGCTACTACCATGTTGGAGGCACAACACCGTAACCCTGAATTTTTTCCTGAACAGCATTACGAAGACTTTTGGGACAAAGACGAAAAAATTAGGAAAAGCAAAGGGCTTTACAAAGACGGGCTGGAACATGGTAAATGGTATTACTGGTTTGAAAATGGCAAGTTGCAAGAACAAGCGGAATACGCTAAAGGCAAATTGCATGGCAAGGTAGTGCGTTATTATAAGAGTGGACAAAAACGTCATGAAGGGTATTTTAAAACCGATCGACAAGACAGCTTGATGCAAAGCTGGTACAAGGATGGAACATTGATGGAAAAGGGATTCTATAAAAAAGGCTACAAGACGGGCCTTTGGGAATACTGGTATCAAGATGGGAAAAAGATGATGGAAGAGCAATACGAAGGATTGGAAGAGGTGGTTCGCGTAATGAACTTTTGGCAGGAAGATGGTACACAGGTAATCACAAATGGAAATGGCACCATTGTACGGAATTATGAGTTGGGTGGCCCCAAAGAACAATATCAATACAAGCAAGGCATCCTTAATGGGCAGTTCGTTGAGTATTACCCTGGCGAGGCAAAAAAGGCGGAGGGGATGTATGCAGACGGCAAACGCAATGGCCCTTGGGTGCAGTGGTTTGAAGATGGGAAAACCAAGCAAGAATCTACTTACCGGCTTGATAGTCTTGATGGCCCCTATGTAAAATACTTTCGCGAAGGGGAAGTGAACATTAAAGGAGAGTACAACAATGGTAAAAAAACTGGAGAGTGGAATTGGTTTACCAGAAATGGCGCTAAAGACATCCAGGGCAATTTTCAGAACGACTTGCAGCATGGTACCTGGACCTATTGGTACCCTGGTGGAAAAGTATATTACACGGGTGAATTTGCCTATGGAAAAAAAGAGGGGATGTGGAAGTACTACTATAAAAATGGCCAAAGCTGGAAAGAGGGCATGTTCGAAAACAATTTGCAATCAGGGCGTTGGAACTATTGGTATGAGAATGGCAAAAAAATGCAACACGGCAACTTCAGAGAAGGGAAAGAACACGGTTTTTGGGAATCGTTTTATGAGAAAGGAAATAAAAAAGATGCTGGTCATTTCGATATGGGAATGATGAATGGAAAGTGGGAAGGGTGGTTTCCCAATAAAAAGATGAGCTACCAGGGAGAATGGGTTGACGACCGTAAAGAAGGGGAGTGGACATTTTGGTTCGAAAATGGAAAGATAATGGACAAAGGCTCTTTTAAGTGGGGCTTAAAGCACGGTGCCTGGGAATCATACTCCGATAAGGGCATAAAAGTGAATGAAGGCGTTTTCAAACAAGGTAAACCCAATGGAAAGTGGATGTACTACTATAAAACAGGGCAAAAGTCGCGAGAAGATACCTATGTGGATGGTCGCTTGCATGGCAAATGTATCTCCTGGTACCAGGGAGGGCAGGTGCAAACAGATATGAATTACAAGCTAAATAAACCGCAAGGAAGATGTAAACGATATGACCGCGATGGCAACTTGTTGATGGATGCTTCTTATGATGGTGGTAGAATGGTGAAAAATCACATGAAATAGCTGGGGTGTAACAATTTGCCTTAATGGTAAATTAGTGTTATATTTGCATCGCACAAATAAAAAGAAAACAGTAAGAGGGGATAGCATCCCCTCTTTTTATTGCTTATTTGAATGATTAGTGCAACACAAGTAAAGGCATTGGCAGAGGAGAAGGTAGCCGGAACAAACAACTACATTGTGGATGTTAGGGTAACTACCGACAACAAGATTTACGTTGAGGTAGATAACATAGAGCGGGGGGTAACCATCAAGGAGTGTGTAGGGGTTAGTAGAGCCATTGAAGGAGCATTTGATAGAGAGGAAGAAGACTTTGAACTAAAAGTTTCATCCCCAGGATTGGATCAACCATTTAAAGTACACCAGCAGTATTTAAAAAATGTTGGACGCGAAGTAAAAGTGGTGAAGAATGACGATCGCTCACAAAAAGGGTTGCTCAAAACGGTGAATGATGATGGCATAGTGCTGGAAACAAAAAGAAAAGAAAAAATTGAAGGAAGAAAAGCCAAACAATGGGTGGTAGAAGAACACCCGATCGGCTTTGAAAATATAAAAGAAACAACGGTTATTATCTCTTTTTAAATCAATACAAAAATGGATAGCGTAAACTTAATTGAATCATTTTCGGAGTTTAAAGAATTCAAAAACATCGACAGAGCCACCATGATGAATATCCTGGAGGATGTATTTAGAAGCATGTTGGGCAAAAAATATGGAACAGATGAGAACATTGATGTGATCATTAACATCGATAAAGGAGATTTGGAAATTTGGAGAAACAGGGAAATTGTTCCAGATGGTGAAGTAGAAGATTCTAGCTTGCAAATTGCATATTCTGATGCCATAAAAATTGAACCTGATTTTGAAGTTGGAGAAGAAGTGTCGGAAGAAATTACCATGTTTAAATTTGGCCGTAGAAATGTGTTGGCTTTGCGTCAGAACCTTATTTCTAAAATTTTAGAGCTAGAGAAAGATAATATCTATCAAAAATACAAAGAGCGAGTTGGTGAGATTGTTACCGGTGAAGTATACCAGGTGTGGAAAAAGGAAATCTTAATTCTTGATGATGAAGGCAACGAGTTAATCCTACCAAAGTCTGAGCAAATCAATAGCGATTACTTTAAGAAGGGCGATACCGTAAGGGCTGTAGTGGCACGTGTTGAAATGAAAAATAACAACCCTGTTGTCATCTTGTCGCGAACCGCTTCTGAATTTTTGGAGCGATTATTCGAATTGGAAGTGCCAGAGGTATTTGATGGCCTAATTACCATTAAGAAAATTGTTCGTGAGCCAGGTGAGCGTGCGAAGGTAGCTGTAGAATCTTACGATGATAGAATCGACCCGGTAGGGGCATGTGTGGGAATGAAAGGATCGAGAATTCATGGTATTGTACGCGAGTTGCGCAACGAAAACATTGATGTCATCAATTATACCAACAACATCCAACTACTCATTACACGTGCGTTGAGCCCTGCAAAAATTGGCTCCATCAAAATGGATGAAGAAAATGGGCGAGCAGAAGTGTATTTAAAGCCAGATCAAGTATCGTTGGCGATTGGTAAAGGTGGGTTTAACATCAAACTTGCAAGTCGCTTAACCGAATATGAGATTGATGTATACCGTGAGGATGTGGTAGACATCGACGATGTAGATTTAGAAGAATTTGCTGATGAAATCGACAGCTGGATCCTGGATGAATTGAAGTCAATTGGTTGCGATACAGCACGTAGCGTATTGGAATTGAACATCAATGACCTGGTGAAGAGAACCGATTTAGAAGAAGAAACCATCAACGAAGTAATCAAGATATTGAACGAAGAATTGGCCCCCGAAGAATAACTCAAAATTCTTATCTATATTTGACACTTCAGAAAAGTTAAAAGGAGATTATGTCTGAAACTAAGAAAGCAGGAAGATTAAGTAAAGTTGCGAGAGAATTCAATGTAGGGATTTCTACCATTGTGGATTACCTCAATGAGCAAGGGTATGAAATCGACGCAAATCCGAATACCAAGATTGCGCCAGACCTATATGATGTGCTTGTTGCTGAGTTTCAGTCGGAGAAAGTGCAGAAGGAAGAGTCAAAGATGGTTAATGTAAACCGGGAAGCCCGGGAAACAGTATCCATCGAAGGGGGAGACAAGGCAACTTCTAAGGAACAAGACGAGGAAATCATTATCACCAATGTACAAGAGGTCGATGAATCAGTGATTCGTGCCAAAGTGGAAGATGATGTGAAAGTGTCGGTAGTAGGTAAACTTGATTTAGATGCAGTAGATGCAAAAGGAAAGCCTGCAAAGAAAGAGGAACCGGTTGTTGAAGAACCTGTAGTAGAAGAAGAAAAGCCTCAGGCAAAAGAAGAAGCAAAAGAAGAGGTAAAAGAAGAAGAGAAGAAAGAGGAGGAGCCTAAGAAAGCAGCCCCAACCGAAACCATTAAGGCACAAGCTGAAAAGCTATCGGGTCTTACTGTGGTAGGTAAGATGGAGTTGCCTGTTGAAAAGCAAAAAACACCTAAAGAAAGTACTTCTGGAGATGATGAGCCTCGTAAGAAGCGTAAGCGTAAACGAATCAAGAAAGTCAATGTAGATAAAGACATTGAGACGCAAAAGAATAAAGGAGGCCAAAAGCAATCTCAGAAGAAAGGGAAGAAAAAGCCAGAGGTTTCTGAAGAAGAAATTCAAAAGGAAATCAAAGAAACATTAGCTCGATTAAGTGGTGGTGGTAAGTCGAAAGCTGCTAAACTACGTAGAGCTAAGCGTGATGCTATTGCGCAAAAAACGGAAGAAGAACTACAGAAGCAAGAACAAGAAAAGTCGATTCTTAAACTTTCAGAATTTGTTAGTGTAAGTGAATTGGCTAGCATGATGGATGTGTCTGCTACTGATGTGATTTCCGCATGTATGACACTGGGAATTTTTGTTTCCATCAACCAACGATTGGATGCAGAAACCATTACCATTGTTGCAGAAGAATTTGGCTATTCGGTAGACTTTGTTGGTGCCGATATTCAGGATACGATTATTGAAGAGGAAGACACGGAAGATAGCCTAATGCCAAGATCACCCATCGTTACGGTAATGGGGCACGTTGATCATGGTAAAACTTCATTACTCGATTACATCCGAAAAGCCAATGTAATTGCCGGTGAGGCAGGAGGAATTACGCAGCACATTGGAGCTTACAAAGTAGAAGTAGAAGAAGGCAAAGAAATAGCATTCTTAGATACGCCTGGTCACGAGGCCTTTACTGCTATGCGTGCTCGTGGTGCACAAGTTACTGACCTTGTAATTATTGTAATTGCAGCCGACGATAATGTGATGCCGCAAACCAAAGAGGCCATTAACCATGCTCAAGCGGCTGGTGTGCCAATGATTTTTGCATTGAACAAAATGGATCGCCCCAATGCCAACCCCGATAAAATTAAGGAAGAGTTGGCCAATATGAACATTCTGGTTGAAGATTGGGGCGGGAAATTCCAGTGCCAGGAAATATCGGCAAAGAACGGAACCAATGTAGAAGAGCTATTAGAAAAGGTATTGCTCGAAGCAGAATTGCTTGAGTTGAAAGCCAACCCTGAGAAACGAGCAGTAGGAACAATAATAGAATCAGCGTTAGATAAAGGACGGGGATATGTAACACAAATGCTGGTACAAGCAGGTACCATGCGTGTAGGAGATATTATCCTTGCAGGATGCCACCACGGTCGCGTTAAAGCGATGCACAACGAACGTGGCCAAATTGTAGAGGAAGCAGGACCTTCTACTCCTGTTTCAGTACTTGGGCTAAATGGCGCACCAAATGCGGGCGACAAGTTCAATGTAATGGAAGATGAGAAAGAAACGAAGCAAATTGCTACTCGTCGTCTCCAGTTGCAGCGCGAGCAAGGCATTAGAACGCAAAAGCACATTACCCTCGACGAGATTGGGCGCCGTTTAGCTATTGGCGATTTCCAGGAACTCAATGTAATCGTAAAAGGAGATGTGGATGGCTCTATCGAAGCGCTGTCTGATTCATTACAGAAACTATCTACAGAACAAATACAAGTAAACATCATCCACAAGGCAGTAGGTCAAATTACTGAGTCGGATGTGTTGCTTGCTACCGCTTCTGATGCAATTGTTATTGGATTCCAGGTGCGACCTTCTTCTGGAGCTAGAAAATTGGCTGAGAAAGAACAGATAGACATTCGTTTGTACTCGATCATTTATGCGGCAATTGAAGAAGTTAAAGCAGCGATGGAGGGAATGCTTTCACCAGACATCAAAGAGGAGATCGTAGGAACTGCAGAAATACGCGATGTATTCAAAATTTCGCGGGTAGGTTCAGTAGCAGGATGTTATGTGTTGGATGGTAAGATTACTCGAAACAGCAAGGTGCGTCTCATCCGCGATGGTATAGTAGTATACACTGGTGAGTTGGGATCGTTGAAGCGTTTCAAAGAAGATGTAAAAGACGTACAACACGGATATGAATGTGGATTGAACATCGAAAACTTTAACGACATCAAAGTGGGCGATCATGTAGAAGCATTCGAAGAAGTAGAAGTAAAGAAAACACTATAAGCAATTGTTGCTATTGCGAAGGCTGCCTCATTCAGGCAGCCTTTTTTTATGGCCATTATTTAAACTTACAACCACAGTTAATGTGCTACTAATGAACTGATTTTGAGCAGCCAGTAGCAGCTTAAAATGGAGCGAAAATTTGTGTTAAAATAGAGTGGGAGTATAGAAGAATGCTATTGTGCACCGTCATTAGGAGTTCCCAAACGAGGTAACTCAATTTCATCCTTCACAATGTAAGCATTGGGATAGCGCTCTTTTACTTCTACCAAACCTTTTTGGGCTTGTAACAATGTGCGATAACTACCCACACGTACTTTAAAGTTGGGTTGTTCCCAATCAAGATTGGCCCTTACATCAGGAAATCGAGCTAAAAAGTCGGAACGCTTGCCATTAGCAGCAGCTCGATCCGAACCAGAGTATATTTGAATACGATAGCCATTCATTTTGCCATCGTAAACACTCGAGTATTTATCCGACAAAAGTTTGATGCGTGTGCTCTGAAAATTTTGAACCCTACCAGGTGTGGCATTCGAATAATTAGGGATGACTAAAGGAGTATTTTGATGTGTGTTATTAGAATCAGGTGTCGTGACCTCTGTAGTGGCAGTGTTTTCTGTGCTGCCTTTGTACGTTTTCCAGTCATTGTTATCGATCGATTGTGCCACAGTCATTGTGGAAATGATCGAAACGATTAAGAGGCTTATTGTTGGTTTCATTGCTATTGAATATACAGTGATAATGAGAATACAAAGGTAATCTTTTCCCTCGCTTTAGAAAACAGCTAAAACTATGCCAGAGAAACGCAAAACAGCTAAAACTATCGATTAATTTGTGTTAATGCTGGATGAATAGATGGTTTGAGTAGAGGAGTAAAAACATGAAATTAACCATTGAATTTTGCAAGCACACCACATTATTTAGAATGATTATAAATTACTTGGTTTCATGACAATTTTGTGACAAAAACGATTTCAAAGTCGAGGATTCTGCTAAATTTGCCTGCGAATTTGTTTGGATGTTTAGTCGACTTGAAAAAACAAAATATGAACGCAGACTGCAATAGGAATTCCAAGAGATTCGCGCTTTTCACACCGTTCTTAATTCTGACGTTATTTTTCGGATTTACCTCCGATCTCTCAGCGCAAGACCCCGAAGCCGGACGAAAAGTATTTAAAGCGAATTGTGCATCTTGTCATAAAGTAACAGACGAGAAATTTATCGGCCCCGGATTGGCAGGGGTGCAAGATCGTTGGCCCAGCAAAGAATTGCTGTACACCTGGATCAAGAACTGGAAAGATGCGGTAGCCACTGGCGATCCGTATGCTATTCAGATTCAGGACTACGATGCTTCAGAAATGACCGCTCCTATAGCGGTGAGTGATGCCGACATTGATGCGATTCTAGCATATGTTGATGCTTACCCATTACCAGACGAAGTAGCAAAAGCTCCAGTAGCAGAAGTTGCCACTGAAGGAGAAGAAGATGCAGGCACAGCCTGGATGTGGTGGTTGGTGTTGGGAGTAGTATTCTTAATTATTGCTTTCTCGGCAACCAGTGTGCGTCGACATTTGCAAAATGCAGATCGTGAAGCACAAGGCCTGGAGCCAATTCCCGACGAGTCGTACTTTGCTGCCTTAGGTAAGTGGATGTGGGAAAACAAAGCACTGGTTTCAGTATTCGTTATCATTCTTTTGGTTGGTGGAGCACTTGATACCTGGTATACTCTGAAAGGCATTGGCGTTTACGAAGGCTACCAGCCAGGGCAACCCATCGAGTTTTCACACAAAGTACACGCTGGTGAAAACGAAATCAACTGTGTGTATTGTCACTCGAGTGCAGAGAAAGGACGCCATGCAGGCATTCCTTCAACCAATGTGTGTATGAATTGCCACAGGGGTATATCTGAAGGAACGATGACTGGTAAAACGGAAATTGCAAAAATTTACGAAGCAGTTGGGTTTGATGTGAAAGAGCAAAAATACACTGGCGAAACCAAGCCTGTTGTTTGGAACAAAGTGCATAACCTGCCCGATCATGTTTACTTTAACCACTCGCAGCACGTAGATGTTGGAGGGATAGATTGTAAGCAATGCCATGGTACTATGGAAGAAGAAGGGGTAGCGCGAATCATGCCAGTTGCTGAATTGAATGAAGTAGATGGTAACGTGAAGTTGATAAACCCTACCCTAACTATGGGGTGGTGTATAGAATGTCATGCTGAGAAGCAAGTGCAAGTAGTAAATGCCAAGAACGGTTACTATGAAGACATTCATAAGCGCTTTATGAAAGACAAAGAATTGTTGAAGAAAATATTAGACGACGATCAGGTAACAGTGAAAGAGCTCGGTGGATGGGAATGTGCCAAGTGTCACTATTAATAATATTCCGGCTTTAAGATTATGGGAAGTACTAAAAAATACTGGAAAGGGTTAGAAGAACTTCACGAAAACCCAGAATTTGTAAAGGCAGCTCAAAGCGAGTTTCCTGAAGAGCTCCCAGTGGATGAGTTTCTAGCCGATAGTAAATTAGGCGAAACCTCTACAGGAAGAAGGGATTTTTTGAAGTTTCTCGGATTTAGCGTTACTGCAGCCACGTTAGCAGCTTGCGAAGCGCCTGTTGTTAAATCCATTCCTTATGTAAACAAACCAGAAGAAGTTACTCCTGGGGTAGCAAACTGGTATGCTTCTACCTATTACGATGGCAACGACTATGCTTCCGTATTGGTGAAAACGAGAGAAGGTAGACCCATCTTTATCAAAGGAAATAAGATTGGGTTTACGAATGGTGCTGTGAATGCACGTATCAACTCATCGGTATTGTCACTTTACGACTCGCAACGAGTGCAGGAGCCAATGAAAGGTGGGGCAGTAGCTTCATGGGCTGGAGTAGATGCCGATATTATGGCCGCCTTAGAGAAGCATAAAGGAGGTAACGTTACCATTCTAACCAATACCATTATTAGTCCTTCGACTCAACGAGCCATTGATGAATTGTCGGCTAAGATGGGAGGAAGTATCGTTAGCAATGAGGAAATGCCTGCTGATACATTGGGCGGTATCATGGAAATGGAAATGCCCGCCCCATCAGAAGGAGGCATCAACCATATTCAATACGATGCCATCTCTAACTCAGGCATAAGAAAAGCGAATAAGTCTTCATTTGGTCAGGAAGTAATTCCTAATTACGATTTTTCTAAAGCTGAAGTAATTGTAAGTATTGGGGCTGATTTCTTAGCTCATTGGTTAATGTCGATGGAGTACGTTGGGCAGTATGCACAAAATAGAAGACCAGAAAATGGAAAAATGTCGCGCCACTTCCAGTTTGAATCCATCATGTCATTAACAGGAAGTAATGCAGACATAAGAAGAGCCATTAAGCCTTCTGAAGAAGGTGCTGTTGCAATTAGCCTGCATAACCACATTGCAAAAGCAAAAGGAGGTACTACCATTTCAGGAGGTCAGCTAGAAGGCCATGTAGAAGAGGCAGTAGCAATGGCAGCAAAAGAGTTATTGGCTTGTAATGGCTCATTGGTAGTGGCAGGATCAAACAGCCCTGCTGTTCAAACAGTGGTAAACAACATTAATGCAATGTTGGGCAACTACGGAAAAAGCATTGATTTAAATAACCCTGTTAACATCAAGCAGTCTAACGACGAAGGTGTAGAGCAGTTGGTAAAAGATATGAACGCAGGGAAGGTAGACGTGTTAATCGTTTATGGCGTTAACCCGGTGTACTCGTTGCCTAACGGTGATGAGTTTGCAGCGGGCTTGAGTAAAGTGAAGACATCAGTGGCAATTTCATTGTATGCTGACGAAACAGCCTCAAAGGCCACTTACCTATGTCCCGATAATCATTACCTCGAATCGTGGAATGATTACAATCCGAAAGCTGGAAGCTATGGATTGGCACAACCTGCTATTTCAAAACTGTTTAATACACGTCAAGGGCAAGAAAGTTTATTGGCCTGGGCGGGTAACAGCACCAGCTACCACGCTTACATTCAGGAAACCTGGCAACAAACGGTGCTAGGTGCTGGAGGCTTGTTCACTGATTCATGGAACAAGAGTTTGCACAACGGTTCTTACGAAATGCCAAAGGCAACAACAGGAGGAGCAACCTTCAATGGTGATGTTTCTGGAGCTGCCAGTGAAATTGCGAAGATGGCAGGAGCCATGAGTGGCACCGAAGTAGTGGTATATCAAAAAGCAGGGATGGGAGACGGAATGAATACCACTGGAAACCCATGGTTACAAGAACTTCCCGATCCTATTTCTAAAGTAACCTGGGATAACTACATTACCATGTCGCCAGCAGATGTGTTGGAGCTTTATGGCATGGAAGTGAATGACGACAATAAGCGTACAGCATTATATATTGGTGAGCAAAACCCAACCAAACAAGCAACAGTAACCGTAAATGGCAAATCATTAACATTGCCGGTTTATCCTTCTCCAGGTCAAAAGCGTGGAACGATTGGTATTGCATTGGGGTATGGACGTAGCGCAAAAGTAGGGAAGGCTGCTTACGAATATGGTGAGTATGGCGATCCTGTTACCGATGAGAATGGAAATCATAAATCTATTGGAGCAAATGCCTATCCATTTACTTCGTTTACGGGAGGTAACATCATGTATTGTGCCGGTGCTTCTGTAACATTGGTAGATGAAGTTTACTACATTGCTACTACTCAAACGCACCACACCATTATGGGGCGCGATTCAGTATTGCGCGAAACCACTCTTGGTGTATATAACGAACATAATGCGGCAAACACATACAATCCACCACATACTTTAAAGTACCATGAAAATGGTACTACGGTTGATAAGCCTATTTCGGAAATCGACCTATGGGAAGCACATCCTGTAGAAAATGTTGGTCACCGATGGGGATTATCTGTAGACCTGAATACTTGTATTGGATGTGGAGCTTGTGTAACAGCTTGTGTAGCGGAAAACAATGTGCCAGTAGTAGGTAAAGATGAAGTTAGAAGAGCACGTGAAATGCATTGGATGCGTATCGACCGTTACTATAGCTCTGATGCAAGCATTGATGAGGATGGCTATTTAGCGGCTGAAGTACCTTCAGAAAACCCTGAAGTAGCCTTTGTACCAATGATGTGCCAACACTGCAACCACGCACCTTGTGAAACGGTTTGCCCGGTAGCGGCTACAACACATAGTAATGAAGGCCTGAATATGATGGCTTACAACCGCTGTATAGGTACACGTTATTGTGCAAACAACTGTCCATTCAAAGTGCGTCGTTTCAACTGGTTTAACTACATGGGATACCGTAAGTTCTCTGACATTAACCCAGCTCAAGACGAACTAGGAAGAATGGTATTGAATCCTGATGTAGTAGTACGTGCTCGTGGTGTAATGGAAAAATGTAGCCTTTGTGTTCAAAGCATTCAGGCAGGCAAGTTGGAAGCTAAGAAAGCGGGAAGAAAAATTAAGGATGGTGAAATTCAAACGGCCTGTTCAGCAGGTTGTCCAACCAATGCGATTACTTTCGGTGACTTGAACGACAATGACATGACCATTGCCGAGCATGCTGACGACGAAAGAGCTTATAATATGTTGCAAGAAGTAGGAGTGCAGCCTAACATTTACTACATGGCAAAAGTTAGGAACAAGAAAGAAGTGAAGAAGAAAGTGATGCCAGAAGGAGAAGCAACAGAAACAACAGAAGAAAACGCTTAAAAATAGAAAAGAATGCAGAGAGAAGCTGCCATTAGAGAACCGCTAATTCTGGGTGAGAAGTCGTATCACGATATCACCGAGGACATATGCAAGCCTATCGAAAGCAAAGCACCCCGTGCATGGTATGTAATGATTACCATTACCGGGCTCATTTCTTTGTGGGGCATAGGTTGTATCTTGTACTTGTTGGGTACCGGAATCGGAGTATGGGGATTGAACAAGACCGTAGGTTGGGCTTGGGATATTACCAACTTTGTTTGGTGGGTAGGAATTGGTCACGCAGGTACCTTAATTTCAGCAGTATTGTTGCTATTCCGCCAAAAGTGGAGAATGGCAGTAAACCGATCTGCAGAAGCAATGACCATCTTTGCCGTAATGATGGCGGCATTGTTCCCGGGCATTCACATGGGGCGTATATGGTTGGCCTATTGGGTACTTCCATTGCCGAATCAATTTGGGTCACTTTGGGTTAACTTTAACTCACCACTGCTTTGGGACGTATTTGCAATATCAACATACTTTACCGTATCGTTGGTGTTCTGGTACATTGGGTTGATACCTGATTTTGCTACCATCCGTGACCGAATGACTAAACCAAAGGCCAAGAAAGTATATAGCACCTTGAGTTTTGGTTGGACGGGAGATGCAAAAGCATGGAATCGATTTGAAATTGTATCATTAGTATTGGCAGGATTAGCTACTCCACTGGTATTCTCAGTACACTCGATTGTATCTATGGACTTTGCTACGTCGGTGATACCAGGATGGCATACTACCATATTCCCTCCATACTTTGTATCTGGAGCGGTATTTTCTGGGTTCGCAATGGTACTTACCCTTCTGCTTGTAATGCGGAAGGTAATGCACCTTGAATCATACATTACCATTAAGCATGTGGAGTACATGAACATTGTAATCATTGTTACAGGTTCTATTGTAGGTGTAGCCTATTTAACAGAGCTATTTGTTTCGTGGTACTCAGGTGTTGAATACGAATCATATGCCTTTATTAACAGAGCTACTGGTAAATACTGGTGGTCGTACTGGGCAATGATGACATGTAACGTAATTTCACCACAGCTCTTCTGGTTCAAGAAAATTAGAACCAGCCTTACGGCAACATTTATACTTTCAATTGTTGTAAACATAGGGATGTGGTTCGAGCGATTTGTAATTATTGTTACTTCGTTGCACAGAGATTACATTCCTTCAAGTTGGAGCATGTTCCACCCAACATTTGTAGACATCGGAATTTTTGTAGGAACGATCGGTATCTTTTTCACCTTATTCCTGTTGTTTGCAAGATTCTTCCCGGTGCTTGCACTGAATGAATTGAAAACCATTCTGAAATCTTCAGGTGAATATTATAAAAAGCAGTATGCAATTGCTGGTGGAGGACATGCTGAAGTAGAAATGGAAACTCCTGTTGAGGAAGCACCAAAGGCGGTAGAAGAAACACCTGTAGAAGATACTACGACTAAAGCTGTAGCAGCAGAAGCTACTGATGCTGAAGAGCAAAAAGAAGCGCCTGTAGAAGAAGCGCCTACAGTTGAAGAAACCCCAGAAGCATCAACAGAAGAAAAAGCGGAAGAAGCAGCACCTGAAACGCCTGCTGCTGAAGAAAGCAGTGAAGAGCCTCAGGATGCAGAAGATGCTGGAAGTACTGAAGGTGAAGAACCTTCGGATGAAGAAGATAACGAAGACAAAAAAGAAGACTAAGAATAAACCATCATAAGCTATGTCAGATAAGGTTTTATATGCAATGTTTGATGATGACGGAACACTGATGTCCGCTGCTAAGAAAATAGTAGGCAAAGGTGTGAAGGTGAAAGACGTGTTTTCCCCTTTTCCCGTTCACGGATTAGACCCCATTATTGGTGTAAAACATACCCGATTGGGCATCTGTGCTTTCCTTTATGGAATCACAGGAACCTCATTGGCCTTATTGGGAATGTGGTATTTTATGGTTCATGATTGGCCAATGAATATTGGCGGTAAACCCAACTTTACACTTTACCAAAACATTCCATCATTCATTCCAGTAACCTTCGAGTTTACGGTGTTTTGTGCAGCGCATGGAATGGCATTAACGTATCTATTAAGAAATAAAACATTGCCTGGTCTTCCTGCAAGAAACCCTGACCCTCGTACTACAGATGATAAATTTGTGATGGAGATCAGAACCTCAGAAAACAGAAGCTTTTCGGCCGATGAGTTAAATGCATTGTTGAATGACTCGGGAGCGATTGAACTAGAGGAAAAAGAAGTATAACGACACTTATTGAAAAAGATGAAACATAACTTTAGATATCTTTCAACGGTTGGTTTAATTGCTATAGTGGTTACGTTATTAACTTCATGTAGCAATGATCCTGATAGTCCAGGATATGAGTACATGCCTGATATGTATCGCTCTCCTGCTGTTGAAGCCTATGTAGATTACGGTATGGATCCTTACTATGTGGAAGATTCAATCGTTAATCAGCAACGGATGACCATGTCGGCTCGTCAACCAGTACCTGGAACTATCCCCTTTTCTGAAGATCCTGAAAAGGCCATGTATAATTTCCCTTATCCATTTCCTAACACCACAGCAGGTTACGATTCGGCAGGAAAGTATTTGAAAAATCCTGTTATGCTAACAGATGAAGTGTTGGCCGATGGTAAGGAGATATACGTGAAATTCTGTACACATTGTCATGGCGACAAAGGTGATGGACAGGGGAAAATTGTGCAAAATGGAAAATTATCTGGTATTCCAGCTTATACTGCTCCAGCAGTAGCCAACCTGGAAGAAGGCAAAATGTTCCATAGCATCACCAACGGAAAAGGCTTAATGGGAGCACATGCATCTCAATTATCGAAAGAGGAGCGTTGGAAAGTGATACACTACATCATGCAAGAACTTCAAGGGAGAGGTGCTACCGATATGGGAGCTACTCCTGCTGAAGGAGATACATTGGTAACTCCAGTGGTAGAAGAAGTACCAGTTGATGGGGGTGCAGAAGGTGGACATGGTGAAGAACACAATGAAGAACACGAATAAAGAACGATAGGTTAAAAACTACAATTAGCTGTAAAATGGAATTTACATTTTCAAAACGAGCAAAGACAACCACCTTCGCACTGATGGGAATTGGGTTTTTGTTGATGTTGGTGGGCATCTTTACGGAGCGTGATTATCTACATGCCGAAGCCATTGGCGATTCAAAAGTGGTAGCAACCTATCATCACGATATTAGCGATGATGCCTCAGTTACTGCAGTGATTGAAGAAACCAAGGCAGCATTGGCCGCTCACAACCTCACCGGTGAAGTGACTGATAAAACTGAAGAGTTTCGTGCACACATGGAAGAAGAAGGGTATGAAGAGCGTGGGATGATGTTGACTATCTCTAATCTTGCTCGTGCTGAATCAGCAGAGGAAGAGCATGGCCATGGCCATGGACACGAGGAAGAACATAGCCTTTCGGAGGAAGTAGCACACTGGTTTCATAATGGAGAAGTTTCATTGCCTAGTCATCATGCCAGGTTTTGGTCGAACTTATTGGTGAATGGATTTTTCTTTTTCGCTATTGGTCTGGGAGCATTGTTCTTCCTGGCACTACAATATGCTACCGAGGCAGCATGGGGTACCTTATTAAAAAGAATTTTCGAAGCTGTAATGGCTTACTTGCCGATTGGAATAGGAGTATTGATTTTTGTATTTGCTGCAGGTGCTGCTCATTTGCACCACATTTATCACTGGATGGATCCAAGGGTTTATTCAGAATTCCTTGAGAATGGCAATCCAAGCCCATACTACGACGCAATTATTGCTGGTAAGTCGGCTTATCTTAACCAACCGTTTTTCTGGATTAGAACAATGGTATATTTTGCTACCTATTGGGTATTCATGCGTGCATTTAGAAAGCGCTCACTATTAGAAGACCAAATGGGAGGCACCAACATTCACTTTAAGAACTATCGTCAGGGAGCTTTGTTCCTTGTATTCTTCGCTGTATTCTCTTCTACCTCTTCGTGGGATTGGATCATGTCGATTGACACACACTGGTTCAGTACATTGTTTGGATGGTATGTATTCTCAGGCATGTGGGTGAGTGCAATCATCGTATTTATTGTACTAACACTTTACTTGAAAAACAAAGGGTACTTGCCACAGGTAAATGAAAATCACTTGCATGATTTAGGAAAGTGGATGTTTGCAATTAGCTTCCTGTGGAGCTACCTATGGTTCTCACAGTTCATGTTGATCTGGTACTCTGACATTCCTGAAGAAGTAACTTACTTTGTAGAAAGAATTACTCATTATAAAGGTATATTCTTTGGAATGTTCTTTGTGAATTTTGTAATGCCAATGGTCATCTTGATGTCAAGAGATGCCAAGCGTAATAACAAATTCCTTATTGCCATTGGTACCATAATTTTTATTGGGCACTGGGTAGATGTATTCGTAATGGTTATGCCAGGCACCGTGCATGAGCACTGGAGCTTTGGATTCCTTGAAATTGGAATGTTAATGTTCTTCCTTGGAGGTTTTGTTTTCACTGTGTTGCGACAGCTTACTAAAGCACCGTTAACACCAGTACATCATCCATACCTGGAAGAAAGTGTACACCATCACGTGTAGTAATTGATAAAAAGTATTGATATAGATAAAATAAAGATATCATGATTAAGCTTTTGATTGTTATCGTTGTAGTATTGGGAGTGATTGCCATCGCGCAGCTTGCCAAAGTATACGAGCTTACGGCTAAACTGCGTAATGCGAGGGAAGAGAACATATCGCAGCGTGAGAACAAAATGAATGCCACCTTACTATTGGTATTTATGTTTGCCTTATACGCATTCGTAATTTGGCATTTCATTAAGTATGGTGATGGCGGATTGCCTGATTCAGCTTCATTGCATGGACAGGATTTAGATGCTCTATTGAACTTCAACTGGGTGATTATTATTGCGGTGTTCTTCTTAACCAACACCTTGTTGTTTTATTTTGCATATAAATATTACCATCGTCCAGATCGTAAGGCTTACTACTTCCCACATAACAATAAACTGGAACTTATTTGGACAGTTATTCCAGCAGTTGTTTTAGCAGTTATTATTATTTACGGATTACGGGTATGGAATGATGTTACTGATGAAGCATCAGAAGATGCCATTGTAATTGAGTTGTATTCAAAGCAATTTGACTGGACAGCACGTTACGGTGGTATGAACGATTTAGATGGTTTGGGAGACACTGATTATAACCTTGTTTCAGGAACCAACCCATTGGGTATAATTACCAAGCAGAATATTGCTGATAAGTATGCCGAACTAGATGAGCAAGTAAAGGAGTTGGAGCACAAGATTGAGCATGAAAAAGACATCATGTCGGATCGTAAGCTGGGTGAGCTTACCGATAAGTTGGAACACCTAAAGCGTCATAGAAGTAGGGTGTTTGATATTCGTGAAAGAAGCAATAACAACGAATATACTTATGCGGATGATGATATTTTGGTGAAGGGAGAATTCCACATTCCCAAAGGAAAAGAGGTATTGTTCATTTTCCGTTCGCAAGATGTTATTCACAGTGCTTACATGCCTCACTTTAGAGCTCAAATGAACACTGTACCTGGCATGACCACTCAATTTAAAATGGTGCCCATTATTAGTACCGATTCTATGCGAATCAAGTTAGATGACCCTTCATTTAACTACGTGCTATTGTGTAACAAAATTTGTGGTGCGGCTCACTTTAACATGCAAATGGATATCGTTGTTGACGAATACGAAGACTATAAAAAGTGGCTAGAAGAGCAGGGCGCCCCTGCTGAAGAGGCAGATGCTACTACAGAAACAGCTAAGGAAGAAGAAAGTACAGCCGGAGAAGATAAACCAGCAGACGAACTGGCTGAGAATTAATAAAAGGAATTGGATAAAACATTATAAGTATTATGGCTACAGCAAGTCACGAACATAATGCCCACCACGATGATCACCATGAGCATCATCATGAGGAGAATTTCATTTCGAAATACATCTTCAGCCAGGATCATAAAATGATCTCAAAGCAGTTCCTGGTAACTGCAATATTCATGGCGATTGTGGCAATGATGATGTCGGTAATCTTCAGGATGCAATTGGGATGGCCGGGAGAAAAATTCGGTTTCGTAGAAGCCTTATTAGGCGATCGTTGGGGAGAAGATGGTATTCTGGATAAAAACATGTACCTCGCATTGGTAACAATTCACGGAACCATAATGGTATTCTTTGTATTAACCGGTGGATTGAGTGGAACATTCAGTAACCTTTTGATTCCTTTTCAATGTGGCGCACGAGATATGGCTTCAGGATTCCTGAACATGTTGTCATACTGGTTTTTCTTTGCTTCCAGCGTAATCATGCTTGGTTCATTATTCCTTGAAACAGGTCCCGCATCTGGAGGTTGGACAATTTACCCCCCATTAAGTGCATTGCCCCAAGCGATGCCTGGCTCTGGTGCTGGGATGACCTGGTGGCTGGTAAGTATGGCGCTATTCGTTGCGTCAGCACTTTTAGGAGGTCTAAATTATATTGTAACGGTATTGAACTTGCGTACTAAAGGAATGAAAATGACTCGCCTGCCATTAACCATCTGGGCGTTTTTTGTAACAGCAATTTTAGGTGTTCTTTCATTCCCCGTTTTATTTGCTTGTGTATTGTTATTGATTTTCGATCGAAGCATGGGCACTAGCTTTTACCTATCTGATATCAATATTGGAGGAGAAGCTTTGGATCAAACGGGTGGTAGTCCAATCTTGTTCCAACACCTGTTCTGGTTCCTGGGACACCCTGAAGTATATATAGTACTGCTACCTGCATTGGGAATTAGTTCGGAAATTATATCTACGAATTCACGTAAGCCGATTTTCGGTTATCGGGCGATGATTGGTTCAATCCTGGCCATTGGTTTCCTTTCTTTCATTGTATGGGGTCACCATATGTTTGTTACTGGAATGAACCCATTCCTTGGCGCGGTATTCGTATTTACTACCTTGTTGATTGCAATTCCATCGGCAGTAAAAGTATTTAACTACATTACCACCATATGGAAAGGGAACATTGTATATACCCCAGCCATGTTATTCTCTGTTGGCTTGGTATCTACTTTCATTACTGGTGGTGTAACGGGTATTATTTTGGCCGATTCAGCGCTTGATATCAATGTACATGATACCTATTTTGTGGTAGCTCACTTCCATATTGTAATGGGAATGTCGGCAATCTTTGGAATGTTTGCTGGAGTTTACCATTGGTTCCCAAGGATGTATGGTAGAATGATGAATACGAAATTGGGCTTTGCTCACTTTTGGACCACCATTGTTTGTGCCTATGGTGTATTTTTTCCAATGCACTTTATAGGATTAGCAGGGGCTCCAAGACGTTATTATGAGTACACTCAATTTCCAATGTTTGATCACGTAGCTGATTTAAATGTAGTGGTAAGTGTTTTTGCTATCGTTGGAGCAATTGCACAGGGAATTTTCCTATTCAATTTCTTCTACAGCGTATTTAGAGGACAAAAAGCACCTCAAAACCCATGGAAGAGTAACACACTTGAGTGGACTGCACCAGTTGAGCATATTCATGGCAACTGGCCTGGAGCTATTCCAGAAGTACACCGTTGGCCATACGATTACAGTAAGCCAGGCAAGGAGGAAGATTTCATTCCGCAAACGGTGCCTTTAGAAGAGGGTGAAGAAGACCATTAGAACAGATACAATCACTATATTAAAATGTCCGTAACTTAGTTGCGGACATTTTTTTATGCCAAATTTCCGCCATATCACTCTGGGCTTGTTTATACTAATAGCTACCAATGCTTCTGCGCAATTGATTGACTCCATTGCCGAGAGTTTCCAATACCCCCCCAAACTTCTTATTAAACTCGATACACGGAATTCATTTATTACGAGTTCTTTTGCCAGGATACGTGGGATAAAGGTTGGGGTTGATTACAATAAGACCACAAAAGTAGGTCTGGGATTTAGCTGGTTGGCTACTGATTTTTATAGCAACATTGAAGTGAAAGAAGAAGGTGTGGCAACAGTGTATCGAGCACGATTAAGTTACGAGTATTTTGCGCCCTACTTTGAATATGCTTTTTACAAACATAACAACTGGGAAGTAAGCATTCCTGTGCAGTTAGGCATTGGGCGCTCAGGATATCGTTACCGGGATGCAAATGAAAAAAAACAAATAGCTGGCCGTAAGGCCATGGTGCTTTACGAACCTGCTATGACTGCTCAGTATCGCTTTTTAAAATACTTTGGAGTAGGTGCAGGGATAGGTTATCGATTAATGTTGGTGGGGAATGATAATATTGATGAGAATTTCAATTCTCCTATCTATATCCTGAAAGCAAAAGTATTCTTTGGAGACATTTACAATGATGTGTTTAAAAGAGAATAGCACTTTCAAATTTTGTTAACTTTGAGTTATGGAGGATTCGGTTGAATTGAGAGATGGTGATATGTCGGCTTCAGACAAGGAGCTGGAAAGAGTATTGCGTCCTACTCAGTTTGATGATTTTACAGGACAGCGTAAGGTGACCGATAACCTTAAAATTTTCGTGGCTGCTGCCCTGCAACGAAGCGAAGCACTAGATCATGTGTTGTTACACGGACCTCCTGGTCTGGGGAAAACCACATTGGCAAATATTATTGCTAACGAACTAGGAGTTGGAATCAAGGTTACTTCCGGGCCAGTACTGGATAAGCCTGGTGACTTGGCAGGGTTGCTAACCAACCTCGAAGAAGGAGATGTACTATTTATTGATGAGATTCATCGATTATCTCCGGTGGTAGAAGAGTACCTGTATTCGGCCATGGAAGATTATCAAATCGATATTATGATTGATACCGGACCCAATGCACGATCTGTACAAATAGCTCTTAACCCTTTTACGCTCATAGGTGCCACTACCCGTTCTGGGTTACTTACATCTCCACTAAGAGCACGCTTTGGGATCAATTCTCGCCTGGAATATTATGATGCTAAAATATTAACACTTATTGTAGAACGTTCTGCCAGCATTTTAAATATTCCTATTGAAGAAAATGCGGCCTATGAAATTGCTGGTAGGAGTAGAGGAACACCTAGAATTGCCAATGCATTATTAAGAAGGGTACGAGACTTTGCGCAAATCAAAGGCACAGGAGTGATCGATTTAGATATTGCTCATTTATCGTTGGATGCATTGAACGTTGATGAACATGGGTTAGACGAGATGGATAACAAAATATTGAGCACCATTATAGAGAAATTTAAAGGAGGACCTGTAGGGTTAACCACCATTGCCACTGCAGTAGGAGAGCAAGCAGGAACGATTGAAGAAGTATATGAACCATTCTTGATTCAGGAGGGATATTTGATACGTACCCCCAGGGGGCGACAAACCACTGATCTAGCTTATCAACACCTTGGGAAGTTACCTGGAGCCGACCAACGAGACTTGTTTCATTAAATGCAGGTTACCAACAAACAAGCACAGACACAATTCATTAAAAAAGAAGCCCAAAGACTGGGTTTTATGTATTGTGGCATATCCAAGGCTGGATTTTTAGAGAAAGAAGCTCAGCGGCTTGAGAAATGGCTAAATAAGGGCATGCATGGGCAAATGAGCTACATGGAAAACCATTTTGACAAGCGATTGGATCCTCGTTTATTGGTAGATGGTGCAAAGTCAGTCATTTCTTTTTTGTTAAATTATTTTCCAGAGCAAACGCAAGATGACCCTAAAGCACCTAAGATTTCCAAATACGCTTATGGCCAGGATTACCACCATGTTATTAAAGGGAAATTAAAGGAATTAATGCAATCTCTACAAATGAACATTGGTGAAATCAATGGTAGGGCTTTTGTAGATTCTGCTCCAGTATTGGATAAAACCTGGGCAGCAAAAAGCGGATTGGGGTGGATGGGAAAGCATACGAACCTTATTAATAAAACGGCAGGTTCATTTTTTTTTATTGCTGAGTTGATAGTAGATGTTGAATTGGAGTACGATGGACCGATTAAAGACTATTGCGGAACATGTACCAAGTGCATTGATGCTTGCCCTACGGAAGCTATAGTGGCACCTTATGTTGTTGATGGCAGTAAGTGCATTTCATACTTTACCATTGAGCTTAAGGAGGCTATTCCAACTTCGGTAAAAGGACAATTTAACAATTGGGCATTTGGATGTGATATTTGCCAGGATGTTTGTCCCTGGAATAGGTTTGCAAAGCCACACAAAGAACCCCTATTTCACCCTCACCCTGATTTGTTAGGAATGAACTCAAAGGATTGGGAAGAAATTACAGAAGAAGTTTTTCAGGAAGTTTTTAGAAAGTCAGCTGTTAAACGTACTAAATACAAAGGACTGAAGAGGAACATTAAGTTTCTTCAATCAATGCCTAAAACCAATAAGTAGTAATGTAGATAGTGCAGAAAGTCGATTAGATGACTACCTTTTCAAAGGTTTCCGTTATAATATCTCCATAAACATGACCAAATGTGGCTAAACACCATGCCCTTAATAAGAACACTTCATCTTTCTTTACCCACTTGATTGCTTTAATTAACTCTTTACGGAATAAACTTTTGTCGAAACTGACTTTCTCCAGAATATTCTTACTTAACTCGAACATACTCCTTGCAATTAATTTGGACAGTTAGAATAATCATTGCTTTTACCATCGATTAAATTAGAAAAAAACCAGATCAAAACCAATTTTCTCCTGATGTAATTATTCACAACGTAGTTTTAAAAAATATATTATCTACTGATTATGAATAGTTAAGTCGTGGAAAAATAATTGAGGATTAAAATTGATAACGAAGGCTAACTACCGTTGCAATATTATGTACACCGGTATTGTACCAAAATTCCCGTCCTGCTTCACCACGATCGCTGATGGACAATACAGAGTTGTTAATGCGCCAATTTACATTCACATGATCAGAAAACACATAACTCACTCCAAAAATAAAACTCACATCCAATGTTTTGAATTCCTCTACACCAATTATCGGGCCATGTTGATCGGATTCGGCTTGTTTAATTAAAGCACCAAAGCCAGGGCCTGCCTCCAAATCAATTTTTTTAAGGTGGTAGCGTAATAAGATTGGAACTTCCAAATAATTCAATTCCAGTAGGTAGGAGTTATAATCACCGTTTTGAGGGTCGGCATTTTTCTGGCTGCCTTTTTCGATGTAAAGCAACTCCATTTGAATGTTCATTTTTTCACGCACGTTGGTATTGACAAACCCGCCAACGCAAAGTCCTGCTTTGTCAAACCCACTCCAACCATCACCATGTACCTGTGTTAGGCTTAAACCAGCCATAAGTCCAGCGTTAAAGGTTTGTTGGGCGGTAGCGTAGTGATATAAGCCTAGTAGGGAAAAAAGAACCAGCCATTTTTTCATGGAACAAACAATTTCAGAAAAACAAAAGGGATGCTGTTAAACATCCCTTAAAATTATAAAGAAAAGAATAAGGTTAATTTTCTACTTCTACATGACCCTCATAAACTTGAAGAATCTCCTTGGTAGCATCATCATATACAAACGAAACAATGTAAAAATGATGTTCATCCCAGCTATCATTTACATCACAAAGAGAAGTAAGGAGGTGAAACTTGTCGCCGGTTGCTGCTGATCCATTAATAATTTCGTCTCCCCAAATGCTACCACTTCCCAGTGGTTCTCCTTCATTTACACCTACGTGCCCGAATACATCACGTAATACGTGGCGGTGGGCATAATCGGCTACCGATCCAATAGGGTAGTGCCAGTGCCCTTGACCCAATACAGGATTGCCATTCTTTTGCCAGTCAACAATGCTGTCTTCTACCAGGTAATGGATAACTTTATATGTTCCATTAACAGCTGTCAATGCTTCTACTTCTGTATTCACACAAAGTGCCCGTTGCGATTCGTAAAACTTGGCAATGGATTGAATGTTGAATAATGGGGCATCATTTTCTATGGCCATTACCTCAGCAGGCCACTGGTTTTTGGAAATGGAATAGTTCCCTGCAATTTCTTTACGACTAATCATTCCAGAAGGATAAGCCGGTGAAGGAACAAAGAAAGTGAGGATTTCAGATGCTTCTTCAATCACCCAATTGGTAGTGTACTTACCGTCACCATCAGGATCCAATACTGTAAAACTACTTTCAGGGTGCATGGCAACAATCACAAACTGCTCGCCATAGGTAGAGTCCATTTGTTGAGCTAGATAGGTTCCTCCTGGGCAGTTGGCACACAAGTGCCCCGTAAATTCTTCCAGGATGATATTTCGTTTTGTATTAGTATTGGTAGGGAAGTCAGTAATGGTATCACAAACTTCACAAATATCTGCTACTGCAACATTGGGTTGCTTTACTTTGTCGCAAGAAGTGGCTGCAACAATTAATGTAAGAGCAGCAAGACCAAAAAGTATTCTTTTCATAACCGCTAATTTATGCCATTAAAAACTACTGGTGATGGAGAACGTAAACCCGTTGGATGCAGGTACTGTTCTACAAACACCACCTACGCAAAACAAACCAGCACGTTGTTTACCATAGCCAACCGTAAAACGGTGAGCATTTTTAATATAACCTACCGTTGTATATACGTAGTGAATTCTTTCTTCGGGAATATCATTCCCATAATTATATTGATCCAATACAGCAACGAACCAATGGGGTGAATAAGTATATTCAATTAACCCAGTGGCCCAATTTTGCAAATGTTGCTTGGTTTCCATGTGTTGCATTTCCATGCGGATGTTGTGCTTCTTTGCCAACTTGTACGATAAATCCAGAATGTGAATATCAGCATAAATCTTGCCATGTACTGCAGCACCACTATTGGTATAAGCTCCCTGGTTAATATCGTTGTCGTATGCCATGTTGAGAAACATGTACGTGAATCGGAATTTCTTTGATATTTTCTTCTTTAACTCCACGTTGATGTCGCTAAAGAATAATTGTTCTCCACGGGAAAAGAAGTTGGCCTTGTATCCTAGCCTGGGACTGGTGATATCGCTATTTACATCGCCAAGCGTGGTAGAATCCATTCCAAAGGCAGCGGCAGCATTAATGGTGATGCTGGTGCCATATTTTCCTCCTAAAAATTTACCGAGGCCACTGTTTGCTTTGCTGGCTTTTTTGAATTTGTAAGCCAATTCTGCCTGGTAAGCCACTTCCCCATTAGGCTGTGTGGCATAAGGATACAAAGTTGCCGCGAGGTTGTATGTATGTGGCTTGGTTAAAGCTGGTAAGAAATTGACCATAAGGTCGGTCAGAATTACATCACGATCGGAGCGATAGCTCATGTTTTCGATGTATTTGGCGTCTAACGATAAAGCAAAACCTCTTGTTGTAAAAGAAGTATTCACCAACATGGCTTTACCATCTTTGAAGATATAACCATTATCAGCTGAAGGATCGTTGATTTTATAAGCCATTTCACCACCCAAACTTACCTTTCCATACGAAAGATTCATTCTACCAGCATAAGAACCTACGTTTTCCGGGAGGTTCAAATCAGCGTTGTCATCGGGCTGAAATTTGCTTACAAAGCTACCTCCAATAGTTATTCTGGTTTTGGCTGTATCGAGGCGATCAAAAAATTCATTCAGGTTCATTTCACCATCAAATCCCCTAACAATGCCATCGCCATTTACGAGTCCATTGTCGAAATCGAAACGTTGAACACCGTATACCCCTTTTAGGTAAAGTCCTTTGTAGGGTTTGTATGCGATGCGTACACCATCCATGGCATTATCAACACCCAATTGTCGTTCTTCATAACTCCTAAAGATGAGCCCGTTACCAAACTGATCGTAAAAGTTACCAGCTGTAACTTCTAAATCATCAATAGCATAAGATACAAACCGATAACCCAACCCGGTGCCTTTAAATCGGCCAGGGTAACCTAATTGTGCATTCAGATATGATTCATAACGAAAGCCAGCACTAAAAGGGCCATTGGTATAAATAATATTGGTAAATGCATTCATAGCAGTTTCTGCAGGTGGAACTTGCGCACCAATCAATGTATCTTCATTGTATTGTTGTGCAATTACCTGAACGTTACCATGAACCTCTCCGGAGCTCAACATTCCATCTTGTGCAGTGGTGGAGTGATGTATTAACATACACGCCATTGCACTGCATACCAGTACAAACTTTTTCAACGCCAATAAATTAAAATCTTACTTGCAATAACTTTTTCTTGATTGGGCAATAATTAATGCCCGGTAAGGTGCTTCAGTTGTTCACGCAATTCATCTTCGTCACCAGGAGCATAGTTGTTATGTTGCCACACAATTTCACCTTTTCCATTCACTAAGAAAGTATGTGGTACATTGTTTACGCCCATTTTTCTTTTAAAATCAGAGTTGGGATCCAGCAACACTTGATAGTCCCATGCTTTACTTGCTACGTAAGGTTTTACCCTTGAAGCACTCCTTGCATCATCAATAGAAACGGCAACTAATTCAACACCGGTTTCATCTTGCCACTCTTCGTAAACCTCTGCAATGGTATTCAGTTCTTTCTTACAAGGGCTGCACCAGGTAGCCCAAAAGCTAATGATCATAGGCTTTCCCTCATTAGAAAGTTTAGCAGTGTTCACAGCCTTTCCTTTTAAATCTTTAAGGTTAGAAGAAGGCAATGTTCTCACTTTTGACTGTGCAACGATTACAGAGGTTGTCATCAAGCTCAAGAAGCAGAGCATAAGTACTTTTTTCATAGCATTAAGTGTTTTTAATAATTGGTTAAAAAAAGAATCAGCAGCTTAGGGACAAATATCGCACCAAACTGCTGATTCTCTTTATTTAAATGCTAATTACTTCAAAGAAGTAACTCTCTTAGAAGCAGTTTTGTCGCCTGCAGTAATGTTAATGATGTACATTCCAGCATCGAATTGGTTGAAATCCAATGTCATGTTGTGGAAACCTGCAGCAAGCTCACCTTTGTTCAAAGTGTAAACTTTTTCACCTACAAGGTTGTAAACATCAATAGTTACTGATTCTTCATCCAACAATGTCAAGTTCAAGTTAGTGAAGTTAGTGAATGGGTTAGGGTAGATGCTAATGTTAGCAGCTAACTCAGCACTAGGATCGATAGCAGTAGGACCGCCAGCGAATGGTACGTTTTCTTCATCAGAGAACTCACCACCAGTAGCCAATGTGTTGTTGCTACCATCTCTCAACGTGTAAGATCCATTACCATAGCCACAGCAGATGCCATCACCATAAGAATCGTAAATGTTGAAAGTATAGCAATCAACATTGGTAATGTTTACTTGCTCATTGTAAGTAGTTGCGTTACCGTAACCATTACCAGAACCGATAACTGTACCGTTGCCATCTCTTACATCCCAAGAAGTTTCTGAACCATAGTTGTCAGTAACTAACTCAATGTTCAAGATGTTGGTAGTAGATGGAGCTTCAACAATCTGAGTACTCATTTGGTCAGTTGCTGGGTTCTCATCAGTAGCACCGTTAGGGTTAGATGTAGTAACAGTCAATGTGTTGTTTGGCATTACTGCAAACGTAGAGTTTGGCAAAGCAACTTGCTCAGTTTCTAATGTGGCTAAGTTACCAGTCCAGTTAACAGTTTGAGGAGTACCTCCGTTTACATCGTACTGAATGTCTAAAGAAGTCAACGCGTTGTTACCGTTGTTACGGATAGTTACCATAGGAGTAACGTCACCAGTACCACAAACAGAAGCTGGAACATCGTTGATTTCAAGAACAGCAGCATCGTTGCCATTGTTTGAAGTAGCAGTTACATGACCCCATGCAGCCTGGTGTACTTCTTTAGTAGCATCATCCTGAATGTAAGCCAAAGCAGCTAATTCACCCAGGTTGTAGATGTTTTGTAATGTCCACGACTCACTAACAGTAGCGTTGTCGTTTACCGCCCAAGAGCTAGCAATAGTAGTACCACTAGTACCTGGTAACATCTGACGCATTACGTTGAAGAAATTAGTTTCACCGTTAGAACCAGGAGCAGATTGCCAGGCAATTTCTTCCTCCAATACAACGATGTGTAATTTCAAGTTACCTGAAACAGCTTGAGTACAAGTTACATCAACATTAACAGTAACTTCATCCCAGTTTGCGTTCAAAGAAGGGGTAATTACAATATCGAAAGGCGATGCAACCGCATAGCGGTTATCAATGTTACCTTGAGTAATTACGTTACCTGGTAAATCAGGACCAGCAACGTTACCATCTAACATTGAGTTAGGTACGCCTTGTACGCCATAGTAACTTACCATTGCATCCGGACCAGCTGGGTAGTCGTTATACATTGGGTCAGTACCTGGCCAGGAAACCTGGTGACGTACTACAAAGATTTTTTGGTCATTACCGTTAGAGGCCAATAAAGCCTCCATGGCTGGGTTTTGAGAAGCACAAGGGCCACAAGATGCTTGTGTAAAGTGCTGACCCAATACCAACCTTTGTGATTGACCAAAGGTCATAGTAGTGGCTCCTATAGCAAGGACTGCCAATACCGTGGTGTAGAGTTTTTTCATGACTGTATTAATTTAATTAATGATTAAACGATTTAGATATCGTGAATATCTCACTATACAAATTTTCCATAATTTTTACTCAAAAGCAAGATAACCCCTTATTAAGTGGCACTAAAAGTGGATTGAATTGTTGGAATCCTAATTTTAACCATTTTGTTGCCCCTATTGTGTCGCGGTTATTTTTTGGTTATTTTTGGTTTGAAGATTTAAGAAAACGCAAAATTATATCAACATGAAGAAACTCTACTCGATACTTGCCGCCACTACTTTATTGATAGGAGGGGCAACTGCACAAACTTTTACTATTGAAGACGATCAAGGTACTGACATTACCAATGGTCAGATTACAGTAACCGATGTGCCAGGTACTGCTGATGTGCACGCATACATGGCGGTAACCAATAACGCGCAGACAACTGTAAATACAAAGATTAAGCGTTATGAAACAAATGTAGTTGCCGGAACAAGGAACTATTTTTGCTGGGCTTTGTGCTACGGAGAGATGGATGCAGGCACTAACCCTCAATTTCCTACGCCACAAGATTCGCAATGGAGTGACTTTTTACCTGTTCCTTCTGGTTATACTGTTCCTGCAGATGGCAATGCTTTTGCAGCTCACCATATGCCACAAGGCAATGTGGGAACCAGTACTTACCGTTATGTAGTATTTGATGGAGATAACGAAAGCGATTCAGTATATGTAGATGTTATTTTTGACATTGCTACAGGAATCGAAGAGCAAAAGGTAGCTTCTTTTAACATTGAGGCTTATCCTAACCCTGCTACTACTGTTGCAAACATTCACTATTCGTTAGATAGCCAAACTGAAAACAACAAGGTTTTGTTATTCAATATGCTTGGTGCTAAAGTGAAAGAAATTAAATTAGATGATAAAGAAGGGGTGTTGAAACTAAACACTGTAGGATTAAATTCAGGTGTTTACTTCTACCAACTGGTAGCTGATGGAAAAAAACTGGCTTCTAAAAAGCTGGTGATTTCAAAGTAAGAACCCCTTTCCTATACAACATTTTAACAGCCAGCGTTGGAATTCCAACACTGGCTGTTTTTGTAAGGTAACAGAATGATTACATATAAACAAGAGCGATGAAAAAATTAATAGCACTATTATTAACTCTACCCTTTGCTGCTACATCTTTTGCACAAAGCTTTACCATCGAAGATGATCAGGCCAATGATGTTACCAACTCGTTGATTACTGTTTATTATTCTCCGCAAGATGCAGATGTGGCGGTTTACTTAGCAGTGACCAATGATGCACAAACTTCTACAGAGACCAAGGTGAAACGCATTGAGTTAAATGTAGTTCAAGGATCAGAAAACTATTTTTGTTGGGCGACTTGCTATGGAAATATGGTTGCTGGAGTAAAACCTATTTTCCCTACACCGCTAGACCCGCAATGGAGTCACCTATTAACCTTACCAGCAGGGTATACAGTGCCAGCGGATGGCAATGGTTTTGCAGCGCATCATGTGCCCAATGGAACTTCTGGTTTGAACTGCTACCGGTATGTGGTGTTCAACGGAGCTGATGTGAATGATTCGATTTATGTTGATATTTGTTTTGATGTATCGACAGGCATTGCCGAACAAGGTGTAGCTTCTTTCGAGTTAGATGCGTATCCTAACCCTGTGCAGTCGGTAGCAAGCATTAACTATGCCTTGGATAGCAACACAGAAGATAACAAGATAGTGTTATACAATACCCTGGGAGCTAAGGTAAGGGAAGTGAAGTTAGAAGATAAAGAAGGGGTACTAAAATTGAATACAGTTGGTTTGGAATCAGGCTTGTATTTTTATTCTTTAGTAGCCAACGATCAGGAGTTGACCACTAAAAAGTTGTTGATTTCGAAATAACAAATACAAAAAGACAAACGAGAACCGGTATCGTTTAGGTACCGGTTTTTTTATGCCAAAATAGCATTGTTTAATAATTTCCTGGTGAGCAGTGGAACACCAACACTTGCCTTTTCACCGATTACCTCAAGATGATCAACGTCTAGTGTCTTTATTGCATTAGGGTCTACAAGGTATTTTTCACAATGCCATGGGGCATAATGCACCAGACCGGCAGCTGGATAAACATTCAAAGAAGTACCAACAATAATTAAAACATCTGCTGTTTGGGCAATGGTGTTTGCCAGGCTCATGTTGGGAACTTCTTCGCCAAACCAAACAATATGAGGGCGTAGCTGTGAGCCTTTTTTGCATTTCTCTCCGGGGTTTAGTTCCCAGCCCTCAATGTGGTGTATCAACGAAGGATCAGCTGTGCTGCGTGCCAATTTTATTTCACCGTGTAGGTGCAGTACATTGCTTGAGCCAGCTCTTTCATGAAGATCGTCAATATTTTGAGTGATGATTTGAACGTCGAATTTTTGTTCCAACTCCACCAATGAGAAGTGTGCTGCGTTGGGCGTAGCGTCTAGAATTTGTTTTCGTCGTTTATTGTAAAACTCCAATACCAGTGCCTGGTTCTTTGCCCAGGCTTCTGGCGTAGCGACCTCCATCACGTCGTACTCTTCCCATAAACCATCAGAGTCTCTAAATGTTTTAAGGCCACTTTCAGCACTGATGCCTGCACCAGTGAATACAACTAATTTTTTCATAGTGGGTTACTTGACTCTTTAAATCTACAAAAAAAACATCTGTTTTCGTGTTGTTTTATTGGCCTTTAGCCGCGTTCATGTCAGCATTATTTTTACCTTTGCAGATTCATATTTACTGAACATAATGGTTAAAATTAGGAAGCAGGAAGCACTTGATTATCACGAGCAGACAAGGCCGGGTAAGATTGAAGTTGTTCCTACTAAGCCATATAGTTCACAAAGAGACCTTTCATTGGCGTATTCGCCAGGTGTAGCAGAACCTTGTCTTGAAATTCATGACCATCCTGAGAGTGTATATAAGTACACTGCGAAAGGAAATCTGGTGGCTGTTATTTCTAATGGTACGGCCGTACTTGGTTTAGGTGATATCGGTCCTGAGGCATCTAAACCGGTGATGGAAGGAAAGGGGTTGTTATTTAAGATATTTGCAGATATCGATGTGTTCGATATTGAAGTTGATGCTTCTGATGTTGATGCTTTTGTGAATACTGTAAAAGCAATCTCGCCAACCTTTGGAGGTATTAACCTTGAAGATATTAAAGCACCTGAGGCATTTGAAATTGAGCGACGCTTAAAAGAGGAGCTGCAGATGCCTGTAATGCACGATGATCAGCATGGTACTGCGATCATCTCTGGAGCGGCATTGATCAATGCTCTGGAGATAGCAGGCAAAAAGATTGATGAGGTTAAAGTAGTGATCAATGGAGCGGGAGCTTCCGCAATATCGTGTGCAAAGCTGTACGTAGCCCTGGGGGTGAGGAAAGATAATGTGGTGATGTTGGATAGTAAAGGGGTTATTACTTCTGATCGCGATGAGTTACAAGAGCACAAAGCATTTTTTGCTATTGATTCTGGCCGCAAATTATTTACCCTTGAAGAGGCGATTAAAGGAGCTGATGTTTTCTTAGGTCTTTCTAAAGGCGGAGTAGTCAATCAGGCCATGATTAAATCGATGGCGGATAATCCCATTGTGTTTGCCCTGGCAAACCCCGACCCTGAAATTTCATACAAAGAGGCGATTGACGTACGCGATGATTTGATCATGGCTACGGGTCGTTCAGATAACCCCAATCAAGTTAATAACGTGTTGGGGTTTCCCTACATATTTCGAGGGGCACTTGATGTTCGAGCGCGTAGCATTAACGAGCCCATGAAGCTGGCAGCGGTACATGCTATTGCGGCTTTGGCCAAAGAGCCCGTTCCAGAAGAGGTGAATGAAGCCTACAGCACGCGAAACATGATGTTTGGTAAAGATTACATCATTCCGAAACCAATGGATCCAAGACTCATCACTTTTGTAGCAATGGCGGTGGCCAAAGCTGCCATTGAGTCGGGGGTAGCTCGGGTTGAAATTGACAATTGGAATGCTTATGAGATTGAGTTAAACAAAAGATTGGGGCATGACAATAAGCTGCTTAAAAACATCACTCAAAAGGCAAAAAGTGCGCCCAAGCGAGTGGTATTTGCTGAGGCAGATAATTATAAGATTTTAAAGGCAGCTCAGATAGCAAGTGACGAGGGCATTGCCAAACCGATATTACTAGGGAAAGAACGAAGAATTCGACAATTGATGGAGGAGTATAACCTGGATATGGGTGATATTCCAATTATCGATCCTCGTTCAGAAGAAGAAGAAGAAAGACGAGGCAGATTTGCTGAGATTCTTTTCGAGAAAAGAAAACGCAGGGGAGTTACGTTGCGGGAGGCTCGCCAAATTATGCGAGAGCGTAACTATTTTGGGGCAGCCATGGTAGAGGTTGGAGATGCAGATGCAATGATCTCTGGGCTTACTCGTAACTACCGCGATACCATCCGCCCTGCATTACAGGTTATTGGCAGAGATGATGATGTGAATAAAATTGCGGGGATGTACATCATGTTTACCAAAAAAGGCCCCTACTTTTTTGCTGACACCACGATTAATGTAGATCCTACTGCTGAAGAATTGGCTGACATTACTACATTGGTGGCGAAGATAGTAGAGCGCTTTCGGGTAAACCCAAGAATAGCCTTACTATCCTATTCGAATTTTGGATCTGCCGAGTACCCTGATTCGATAAAAGTTAGAGAGGCAGTTCGTATTTTGCATGAAAGGCATCCTAATCTAGTGGTGGATGGCGAGGTACAGGCAAATTTTGCATTGAATGGGGAGTTGCGTAACGAAATTTTCCCATTTTCAGAGCTTGCCAGAAAAAAGACAAATACCCTTATTTTTCCAAATTTGGCAGCGGGCAATATTGCCTATAAGCTAATTCAGGAAATGGGGAATGCAGAGGCTATTGGGCCAATTTTGCTAGGCATGAAAAAACCAGTACACATCCTTCAATTGGGAAGTTCTGTGCGTGAAATTGTTAACATGGTGACCATTGCTGGTGCTGATGCCTTAACTAGAAAGTAATTATGATAACACACATAGCAGGAAGATTAGTAGAGAAAACCCCCGCCTATGCAATCATCGATTGCAATGGTGTTGGGTATTATTTACATATCTCTGTGAATACGTTTTCCAGGTTGGGAAATGAGGAAAACTGTAAGTTGTATACCTACCTTGCAATAAGAGAGGATGCACATACGTTATACGGCTTTGCCGATCAGCAGGAAAGGGCAATTTTCAAGCAGTTGATTTCGGTATCCGGTGTAGGCGCTAGTACTGCCAGAATGATTCTTTCTTCGTTGAGCCCTGTTGAAGTTCAACAAGCCATTGTAGAAGGAAATGTAAATGTGTTGAAAAGTATTAAAGGCATTGGAGCCAAATCAGCACAGCGAATAATTGTGGATTTGCGTGATAAAATTGCAAAAGAAGAAACAATTATGGATAATTTTGGGTCTTCACACAATACAATTAAGATTGAAGCGTTATCTGCACTGGTTACCTTAGGATTTGATAAATATGCTGCTGAAAAATCTCTGGACAAAGTTTTAAAAGCTGAAGGCGAACAAATTGCTGTTGAAGATTTAATTAAGAAAACATTGAAGAGTTTGTAACTGTAGGAGAATCTGCAGACTTTGAAACTTTTGGACAGACATATCTATCAACTTGTAGCTATTGCCGGCTTATTGTCAGTAGTATGGATCGGTAGCGCGCGTGATCGTGACTTCGACTATACACCTGTATCCAATTTTGATTACGGATTTATTGAAAATACAGCTTACAATTCTGTAGGCGATCTTACCCTTCCTATTGATTCGCCTGATATTGATCTTCCCTGGGAAATTGAAGATTGGAGCGATCCTAACTCCTCTTCTGGCACTGGGTTTGATTTGGACATGCCAGATAATATCAACAACTCAGTAGACTACGATCCAGAAACAGGGCTGTACAACTTTAACAGTAATATAGGTGACCAAAATTTTGGTTACCCTTCTACCATGACGCTTGATGAATACCTGGAGTATGACATGGATCAGGCGATTCAAGACTATTGGGCTGAGAAAAATGAAGGAGATGGACTAGGTAGTTCTAGCGGTGGGTTTCGTCCACAAATACGAGTTGGAGGCGAAGCATTTGATCGCATCTTTGGTGGGAATACCGTAGACATTAGACCACAAGGATCGGCAGAATTAACTTTTGGTATTAATGTGTCGCGTACCGATAATCCACAGCTTCCGGAAAAACAACGCAAGATCACGACTTTCGATTTTAATCAGCGCATTCAGCTGAATGTGATCGGTAACATTGGCGAGAAACTAAAATTAACGACCAGTTATAATACAGAAGCGACGTTTGATTTTGAGAATCAAATGAAGTTGGAGTACACCGGCTATGAAGATGAGATCATCAAAAAAATTGAAGCAGGTAATGTAAGCCTACCTCTTAATGGATCGTTGATTACGGGTAGTCAAAGTTTGTTTGGGATCAAAACGGAGCTGCAGTTTGGGCGATTAACAGCGACCACTATCTTTTCGCAACAAAAAGGGAAGCGCTCAGAAGTTGAGGTGTCAGGAGGGGCTCAGGTAAGTGACTTTGAGATTAAGGCTGATAATTACGAAGCCAATCGCCACTACTTCCTTTCTCAGTACTTTAGAGATAGTTATGACAATGCTTTATCTAGTTTGCCTGTTGTAGCATCGGGCATAAATATTACTCGAATTGAGGTTTGGGTGACCAATACGAATAACACCACCGCTAACGTAAGAAACATCATTGGTTTTGCCGATATCGGGGAGGGTAGTGGTATAAATAATAACCTCTACCATCACCCACAAATACAAGACATCGACCTCAATAATGATTTGCCTTATAACGATCAGAATAATTTGTATGGGATTGTTTCTAGCAATGCTAGTATTCGAGGATTCTTCAATGCCAACTCGGCATTGGCCGCTCCTATATTAGGAGGTAGCGAAGGGTTAGATCAGTCGGTTGATTACGAGCGTGTAGAGAATGCCAGAATGTTGACCCCTCAAGAGTATAGCTATAATTCTCGCCTTGGCTTTATCTCGCTGAATCAAGCGTTGAATAACGATGAGGTATTAGCGGTATCTTACGAATATACTTTCCAAGGAGAAACGTACCGTGTTGGTGAATTCTCGACAGATGGGGTGACGGGTTCTGATGCTATCTTGTTAAAGTTGTTGAAGGGAACGACCACACGTCCTAAGTTGCCAATTTGGGATCTGATGATGAAAAACGTTTATTCCATTGGGGCATACCAGGTGAATCGCGAAGATTTCTTATTGGAAGTATGGTATACGAACCCTCAAACGGGTGTTGATATCAATTACATTCCACGCCAGCCAATCGATGGAATACCATTGGTTCAAGTATTGAACCTCGATCGTTTTAACTTGAATAATTCACCAACCCCAGATGGTGTATTTGACTTTGTAGATAATGCAGCTACCCAGGGGGGAACTATCAATGCACAAAACGGGCGGGTGTTTTTCCCCGTTGTGGAACCATTTGGTTCGCACCTCGAATCGAAATTGGTAGGGTTAGACACTAATATTATTAATACCATTGTATATCAGCAGTTGTATGATTCTACCAAAACGGCTGCTCAACAGATTCCGGAACTCAACAGGTTCTGGATGAAGGGTCGATACAAGTCGGCATCCAGCTCTGAAATTTCATTGAATGCATTGAACATCCCACAAGGCTCGGTAACCGTTACCGCTGGTGGGGTACAGTTAACGGAAAATGTAGATTACACCGTAGATTATACCTTAGGTAGGGTTAAGATCATTAACTCTGGCTTATTGGAGTCACAAACGCCTATCAAGATATCGTTGGAAAGTAATTCGCTGTTCAACATTCAAACCAAAACATTGATGGGTACCCATCTCGATTATAAGATCAATAAGGATTTTAATATCGGAGCCACTTTTATGAAGTTGTCGGAACGACCGCTTACTCAAAAAGTAAACATTGGAGATGAGCCGATCAATAACTCCATGGTGGGGTTTGATTTGAATTATCGCACCAAGTCAGGGTTCCTAACTTCGCTGGTAGATAAATTGCCATTGTATGACACAAAAGAAGAGTCGAATGTAAGTATCGTTGGGGAATATGCTCGCATTATTCCTGGTCATTCCAGGGCGATTGGAAAAGATGGGGTGTCGTACATCGATGATTTTGAAGGCAGCCAATCAGCGATTGATATGCGCTCTGTAAATACCTGGGTGCTCGCGAGTATTCCCGAGCATCAACCTACTTTGTTTCCCGAAGGTGATTTGGATTCAGCGAACCTTGCTTCTGGTTTTAATCGCGCAAAATTATCGTGGTATGTTATTGATCCATTGTTTTGGAGCGACAACAGCTTAACACCCAGCCACATTGCTGGAAACGATCAGATTCAAGGCGATAACTTTATGCGTGAGATTCGTCAGTCGGAAGTATTCCCTAACAGGGAGCTACAAACCGGGCAGTTGGATCGAATTCCAGCATTGGAATTGGCATTTTATCCTGAAGAGCGTGGGCAATATAACTTCGATGTTGATGGCCAGGATGAGGCCGGAGTAACCTGGAGTGCCGGGGTGGATGCTGATGGTAAATTGATTGCCCCAGAGACTCGTTGGGGTGGAATTATGCGCCAGGTACAAACCAACGATTTCGAAGCAGCGAATATTGAATACATCCAATTTTGGATTCTTGACCCCAATGAAGAAGATAATCTTGGGGGAGGTGCTGAAGTTGATGGAGAACTTTACTTTAACCTCGGAAACGTTTCGGAAGATATCTTGAAGGATGACAAGAAATCATTTGAGAATGGCTTGTCTACCGATGGAAATTTTGATGCCTCTATCTTAACGGAAACAATTTGGGGTTGGGTGCCTATTACTCAATCTATTGTAAACGCATTCGACAACGATGAAACAGCGCGTGCTAACCAGGATGTTGGTTTGGATGGACTGGATGATGCGGAAGAAAATACTTTTTATGCCGATTTCCTAAATAAAGTGAACAACAGTAGTATGACTTCGGCAGCGAAGTCGGCAATTTTAGTTGATCCATCTACTGATAATTACCACTACTATCGCGGTAGTGATTACGATAATCAGCAACTTGATATTTTGGAGCGTTATAAGTTGTACAATGGAGTAGATGGTAACTCACCTACCACTGGACAATCGCCAGAAAGCTATCCTACAGCTGCCACTACGTTACCGAATATTGAAGACATTAACCAGGATAATAACCTAAGTACTACCGAAAGCTATTTCCAATATGTGGTAAAGATCAACAGTACCGATCTTAACCCAGGAAATATTGGTAACAACTACATTAACGATGTATTGGTAACCTATCCTTCTAACAACCGTGATAGGGAAGTTACCTGGTATCAAATTAAAATCCCTGTAAGAGATCCGGATGCTATTATCAACAACATCCAGGATTTCCGTTCCATCCGTTTCATGCGTGTTTTTATGCGTGGCTTTGAAGTGCCCGTTGTATTGCGTTTTGCTCGATTGGATTTGATTCGTGGTGAGTGGCGACGGTATGATTTGTCGTTGCAGGCAGATGGAGAATACATCCAGGATGACCCTCCGGGAACTACATTTAATATTTCAGCGGTTAATGTGGAGGAAAATGGAAACAGATCACCAATTCGTTATGTGGTACCTCCTGGAATTAACCAGGAAATTGATGTGGCTACGGCCAACTTGCGTCGTTTGAATGAGCAGTCGATGACCCTGGAAGTGTGTAATTTGATTGATGGAGATGCAAGGGCAGCTTACAAGAATGTGGACATGGATGTACGTTCTTACAAGAAGCTTAAAATGTTTATCCATGCTGAAGAGATGGATCCTAACTTCCCATTGAACGATGACGATGTTACGTTATTTGTTCGTATGGGTGCTGATTTTAACCAAAACTATTACGAGTACGAAATTCCATTGAAAGTAACCCCATGGGGTTCTGCCAATGCCAACGATATTTGGCCCGATGCCAACAATGTAGAGATCGTATTCTCCCGGTTAAAAGCTGCGAAAACATCGCGTAATCAATTTGTGGATAATGGAGGTGGAACGATTAATAATCCGTTCTCTGTAGCGGATGGAAATAACCGAATTACAGTAAGAGGAAATCCCAACCTCAGCAATGTGAAAACGGTGATGATTGGTATTCGCAACCCCTATCAGGAAGATAATAACCCGTGGAAGCCTGATGATGGACAGCCTAAATGTGTTGAGGTGTGGGTGAATGAATTGCGCCTTACCGACTTTGACCAACGAGGTGGTTGGGCTGCTACTGCACGACTGAATGCACAGTTGGCCGACCTGGGTAATTTTGCCATTGCCGGTAATTACAGCACGCCATATTGGGGAAGTATTGAAAAGAAGGTGAGTGAGCGACAGCGGGAAACCATTAAGCAGATGGATGCTTCTTCTAATATTGAAATGGGGAAATTTATTCCTGAGAAAATCGGCATAAGAATACCGATGTATGTAGGCTATTCGGAAGGAGTGAGTAATCCTCAATTCGATCCACTGGATCCTGATATCGAGTTCAATGACAAGGATCAATTCCTTAATAAGGAAGAACGTAGAGACCGATTAAAGCAATCGCAAACGTATACGAAGCGTAGGAGCATTAATTTCACCAATGTGCGTAAGGAACGAGGAAAAAATGCAGGCAAGCCTCATTTTTACGATGTTTCTAATGTTTCATTGACCTATGCTTATAATGAGAGCTTTATGCGTGATATTAACATTGAGCATAATGCCAATAAAACGTACCGTGGTGGTTTGAGCTATGCTTTCAATGCCAGTCCTAAAGTATGGCGTCCGTTCAATAAGTCGAAGTTTTTAAAACGGTCGAAGTACTTGCGTTTAATTCGCGACTTTAACCTGTATACTGGAGTAAAGCAAATGGGCTTCCGCACCGATATTAACCGTTCATATTCAGAGATATTAACGCGAAGTAATACCGATGCGATTACCATACCACAATACCCAAAAACGTTTACCTGGAGTAGGGTATACGACTTCAAGTACGATATTAGTAAGTCGTTGAAAGTTGACTTTAATGCGAATAACAATGCCATTATTGGTGAGCCAGATGGTAGGGTAAATAAAAAGATAGACCCTGAGAGTTATGAGGTGTTTAAGGATAGTGTATTGCAAAGTATTCGCGAGTTTGGAGAAACTACCGATTATGGGCATACCGCCAATGTGAATTATAACCTGCCCCTCAATAAATTTCCAATGACAGATTGGATATCAGTAACTGCGGGTTATTCGGGGGCGTTTGGCTGGCAACGAGCGCCATTATCGCAAGATACTTTAGGGCACACCATTCAGAACTCAAGAACCCGACGTCTTAACGGGCAATTGAATATGGTTACACTATACAATAAGGTAGGTTTCTTTAAGAAAGTAAACCAGAAGTACGGAAGAGGTGGTAGAAGAGGTAGAGCAAGTAGCAACCGTCGCCCTCCTGCTAATAATAACCAAAATGATTCTACCAAAACAAAGAAGCAAAGCAACTTCAAGATTACTGAGCAGATGGCGCGTATTATTATGGCGGTGAAGAACATCTCGGTAACGTACTCTGAAAATGATGGAACCTTGCTGCCTGGTTATAATAGAACCACCAATGCTTTTGGTAGAGACAATGGAGTAGGTGCACCTGGCTTGCCATTCTTATTTGGTCATCAAGATGGCAGCTTTGCCGAAACGGCAGCACAGAATGAGTGGTTGGTGAAAAACCCCTACCTCAATAATCCGCATGTAAATACGCATACCGAAACCTTCAATGCTCGATCTACCATCGAGCCATTGGGTAGTTTGCGCATTGAATTATCTGCCAATCAGAATAAATCAAGTAACCTAACTGAATTCTTTAGGTGGGGTATGAACGACTTTGGCGATAGCACTTATGTGCATGATAGTCCACTGCAAACGGGTAGCTTTAGCATGTCGATTATTACCTGGAAAACGGCCTTTGAAACCAGCAGCGACGAAACAGAGTCGGCAGTGTTTGATAAGTTTAGCGAGAACAGGGCCATCATTTCCGAGCTACTGGGGAATGATAACCCGAATTCAATTGGGTTGGTAGATGAGTATTACGATGGTTACGACGAATCTTCGCAAGCGGTAGTGGTACCTGCTTTTATTGCAGCTTATTCGGGACGCAACCCACGGTCGGTAAAAACGAACCCGTTTAAGATGATTCCAAAGCCTAACTGGAGTGTTACTTATACTGGATTGTCGAAAATAGAGTTCTTCAAGAAGTACTTTAAACAAGTTACTGTTGGGCATGCTTATCGTTCATCGTTCAGCATCGCTAGTTATACCACCAACTTGCAATACGGTGAGCGCAATGGCTCTCCTTCCATTAGAGATGCTGGAGGTAACTTTATTTTGGAACGACAAATTACTGCTGTTACCATATCAGAGCAGTTCAGCCCACTGATTAATGTGGATGTAACATTGAACAATAGCATTATTGCTAAAGTTGAGATTAAGAAAGACCGTAACCTTGCTTTGAGCTTGGCCAATAATCAACTCACCGAGGTTAGAGGAAATGAATTGGTAATAGGTAGCGGTTACAAAATGAAAGAAGTTCAATTGCCTTTTAAGTTTGGCAATGGTAAAAAACTGAAGAGCGACTTGAACCTTAGAGCGGATATTTCTATTCGTAACAACTCTACTGTAACCCGTCAGTTGGATGGGCCGTCGCAGGTAACAGCAGGGCAAACCATCATCTCCATTAAAACAGCAGCTGATTATGTTATTAGCAATCAGTTGAATGTGCGTTTGTTCTTCGATAAGGTAATTACCAAACCAAGAATTTCAACAACTTTCCCGACCTCGAATACCAACGCTGGTTTAAGCTTGCGTTTCACCCTTGCTTCATAGGAGTTTACCCGCTTGTTTTCTGTTTTGAATCGTAGTAAAAAGCTGTATATTTGAAAGCTAAATTTTACGACGATGAGTAACATTCCTGAAAATTTAAAGTATACCAATGATCACGAATGGATCAGGGTAGAAGGAGAAAGTGCCTATATTGGTATTACTGATTTCGCACAAGGTGAATTGGGCGATATTGTATATGTAGAAATTGAAACTGAAGGCGAAACGCTGGATCGTGAAGAAGTATTTGGAACAGTAGAGGCAGTTAAAACAGTATCTGACTTGTTTATGCCTATCAGCGGTGAAGTAGTTGAAGTGAATCCTGCATTGGAATCGAACCCTGAAGCGGTGAATCAAGATCCTTATGGAGAGGGATGGATGATTAAAGTAAAGCTTTCTGACCCTTCTGAAGTAGAAGAGTTACTGTCGGCCGAGCAGTATGCAGGCACTGTAGCTTAGTCTTTAAATATTCCTTTAAGTACATCCATCTAATGGGATGTGCTCGCATATAATGATCCGGATACTTGTCCGGGTTTGTTATTGTTAGCATACTGAGGCATGGTTTTTGCTGCAATTATTCGTAGAAAGTATTTGAGAAAATAAGTCTACTGAAAAAAATTTCTTTGTAAATTAGCATGCCTAAATGAATTAATTATGGAATCAAAAAAGAATCCCGAAGCAAACCTGGAGTTAATGGTAGGACCATTAATCATTGCAGGGGTGGTTTTTGCTCTTGCTGTTGTATTGGTGGCATTTGAGTGGAAAGACATCGAAGATGGCGGTGGTGAAGTTGCCCAGGTACAGTTAGATATTTTGGAAGAAGAAATTATTGAGGTAACCATTCCTCAAGAGGTAAAACCACCTCCCCCCCCTCAACAAGTTAATGTAATTGAGATCGTTGAAGATGAAGAGGATGTAGAAGAAGAGTTAGAGATTGAAGACATGGACGTGGAAGAAGAAACGGTAGTTGAGGTAATTGAAGAAGAAGAGGAAGAAGTGGTAGAGGAACAAATCTTTACCATTGTAGAGAAGATGCCAACCTTTCCTGGTGGTGAAAAAGAATTGTTCAAATACCTAGGGAAATCCATCAAGTACCCTGCTATGGCAAAAGATGCAGGTATCTCGGGTGTAGTATACGTTACCTTCGTTATCGACAAGTCAGGTGCTGTAAAAGATGCTAAAGTATTGAGAGGCATTGGCGGTGGATGTGATGAAGAAGCATTACGTGTTGTGAAGAAGATGCCAAAGTGGAGCCCTGGAAAACAACGTGGTAAGGCGGTTAAAGTACAATACAACTTACCGATTCGATTTACATTGAAGTAAGCAATACTCTTTATATAAAAGCCCCCTGCCTTAGGCAGGGGGCTTTTTTGTACATTGAAATTTAAACTACTAAAGCCAAACCGCCATGACTTTTGGATCGACATCACCAAAACCACCCAATATACCTTTTGCGACGCCGGATGAAAAAGAGACAATACTACGCGTATGGGATCACGCATTTCATCTATTAAATTGTGCTATTTCCAGCCTTGCTTCTACTGATGATGATGTCTTGTTTGAGCGGTTTTTTGAGTTGCCTGCCACACCCGAGAATAAGGATTTTGCTTGCGAAAAATACATTGAAATGCGAAAGGCAATGTTAAATCAAGTATTCACGATAAAACTTAATAACCCTGACTGCGTATTATCTCCTACAGCAAATGCTGTAGCTGATTGTGGTTCAGATCACATCAGTTTATGTCCTCCTTTTTTTGAGCAGGAAAATTTGCTTGGAACTTATTCAAAACCTGCGATAATAGTTCATGAATTAGTACATGCCGTATTACGGATCGGGGATAATTCCGAAAGCAAGAATAATTGCCCTCCAAACGACTGTCCTGGTGGCTTTAACTGTGCTTATCCCTATGGTTACTTTGCAGGAGTGGTTCCTCATTTTACCATCATGAGTCTGCATAGTGGTTTATGTTTGGACGTGGAAGATCATTCGATGGATGAACGTGCCAATATTGTTCAATGGGAGGACAACGGAGGGAGGAGTCAACAATGGCAATTCATTCATGATTATATTGAAGCACCTTATGTCATCAAAAATCGAAACAGTGGTTTGGTATTTGACGTAGAATGGAGATCAACAAGTGCTGGTAAGGATATTGTTCAATGGTCTAACAATGGTGGTGAAAACCAACAATGGCTGGTGCAACGCGTAAGTGAAGATGCTTATTATAAATTCACAAGTGTTAATAGCGGTTTGTTGGCTGATGTTTATGATAAGTCAATAAGTCCAGGTGCCAAAGTTATCCAGTGGCCAGACAATGGGCAAGCCAATCAAATTTGGAAGCTTGCCTTTGCTTAACTAGTGCCCTTAAATAATCATTCCGGCCCCTACCGTTTCGTTGGTGGCCTCATTGATTAAAATCAAGCTGCCCGTGATGCGGTTACGGCTGTACCGATCGTAAAACAAGGGTGCGGTAGTGCGAATAGAGATGCGTGCAATGTCGTTCATCTGTATGGTCTTGTCTTCTTCGTTGCGGTGCAAGGTGTTGATGTCGACTTTGTACTTGATGGATTTTACAATGCATCGAGCATCCTTACTGGTATGCTTTACCGCATACTTGCCATTGGGAATGAGTGGCTTGTCGTTCAACCAGCACACCATCATTTCAATGTCTTGCGCTACTTCGGGCGAGTTGTTTTCCCGAACAATCATGTCGCCACGACTAATGTCGATGTCATCCTCCAATGTTAACGTAACTGACATAGGGGCAAAGGCTTCTTCCAGCGCACCATCCAAGGTGTCGATTGATTTTACTTTCGAGGTAAACCCTGAAGGCAGTACCATCACATCATCACCCGGCTTAAATACCCCTCCGGCAATCCTACCGGCATAACCTCGGTAATCGTGATGTTCGTCGGTTTGAGGACGTACTACATATTGTACAGGGAATCGGCAGTCAATTTGGTTGTGATCGCCAGAAATATGAATGTTTTCTAATGTATACAACAAGGTAGGGCCATCGTACCACCCCATGTTTTCGGAACGTTCTACTACGTTATCGCCATGCAAGGCACTTACTGGTATAAAGCGAATGTCGTTCACCTCCAACTTGGAACTAAAAGCTTCTAACTGCGATTTGATTTCTTCAAATCGTTCCTCACTATGGTCTACCAAATCCATCTTGTTTATGCAGTATACAATGTGAGGAATCTTCAACAATGATGCGATGAACGAGTGACGACAGGTTTGTTCAACAATGCCGTGTCGCGCATCTACCAATATCACAGCCAGGTTAGCTGAAGAGGCTCCTGTTACCATGTTACGGGTGTATTGAATATGCCCTGGTGTATCGGCAATGATGAATTTACGCTTTGGAGTAGCAAAGTAGCGATAAGCCACATCAATGGTGATGCCTTGCTCACGTTCGGCACGTAGTCCATCAGTAAGCAAAGCAAGGTTAACATGCTCCTCACCTTTTCGTTCGCTGGCGCGCTCAATGGCTTCCATCTGATCTTCGAAAATGGATTTACTGTCGTACAACAATCGTCCAATCAAGGTGCTTTTTCCATCATCAACACTTCCTGCTGTGGTAAATCGCAGCAGATCCATATCGAGGTATCCTTTGGCTAAACTTGACATTTATTTATGCTTTAATGTTTAGAAATATCCTTCTTTTTTGCGGTCTTCCATGGCCGCTTCTGAGCGTTTGTCGTCAATACGGCTGCCGCGTTCGGTAACACGAGTACTGGCCACTTCTTCAATAATATCTTCTATGGTAGAGGCATTAGAAAGCACTGCTCCCGTACAGGTCATGTCTCCAATGGTGCGGAAGCGCACTTGCAATTCCTCCAGTGCTTCGGTGTCTTTCATTTGCATGAAATCAGACCAGGCATACAATACGCCATCACGCTTAAATACCTTGCGCTTATGGGTGAAGTAAATGGAAGGAATCTCAATGTTTTCATGCAAGATGTATTGCCAAACATCCATTTCCGTCCAGTTGCTAATAGGAAATACCCTAAAATGCTCGCCCATATTTTTGCGACCGTTAAAGATATTCCATAATTCCGGGCGTTGGTTTTTGGGATCCCACTGCCCGAAATCGTCGCGGTGCGAAAAGAAACGTTCTTTAGCGCGAGCCTTTTCTTCATCTCTACGTGCCCCACCCATGGCACAATCAAATTTATTGCTTTCAATGGCATCGAGCAGGGTAACTGTTTGTAAAGCGTTTCGACTGGCATTAATGCCCTTTTCTTCTATCACTTTTCCCTGATCAATGCTTTCTTGTACCGAGCCTACATAAAGCTTTACTCCATTTTTTGCCACTAAATCATCGCGAAAAGCAATGGTTTCATCAAAATTATGACCGGTGTCTACATGCAACAATGCAAAGGGAACCTTGCCAGGCCAAAAAGCCTTTTTTGCAAGATGAAAACACACAATGGAGTCTTTTCCTCCAGAAAACAATAGTACTGGATTCTCGAATTGCGATGCAACTTCTCGCAACACATAAATGGATTCGGCCTCCAGTTCTTTTAAATGAGTTAAGCTATACGACTGCATTTAGTTGTGATATTCGATTTTGGGTAAAATCTGTTCATAAAGTTCGTTCACTGTATCTTCTACCGATTTGTTTTCGGTAAGTAATTCGATGTTGGCATGTTCGGGTGCTTCAAAAGGAGCACTAATGCCAGTAAAATTGGCAATTTCTCCTTTTCGAGCCTTTTTGTAAAGCCCTTTTACATCTCTGGCTTCGCATACTTCGAGCGGTGTGTTTACAAATACCTCAACAAAGTGTTCGGCTCCAATAATGGATTGAGCCATGGTGCGAATGGCTCGCGTAGGGCTCACAAAACAATTGATGGTAATTACTCCACATTGTACAAAGAGTTTAGACACTTCGGCAATCCTTCGGATGTTTTCTTGTCGATCTTCACTCGAAAAGCCCAGGTTGTTGTTGATGCCTGTACGAATATTGTCGCCATCCAATACCTGGGTAAGGTATCCTTCATGGTGCAATTTCTTTTCCAGTCCTTTGGCAATGGTGGTTTTACCAGAGCCTGAAAGCCCAGTCATCCAAATGGTAATGCCATATTGTTTCAGCAAGGATTCCTTATCGCCTTGTTGCAACAACTCGTCAAACACTGAAAAGATATTTTTGCCTTCGTCTTTCATGATTGCAATGAGGCGCCAAAGGTAATAAATAAAGTGCTCATAAATAAGATTATAGATATGCGCTTTGCCCTATCAAATCAGTTGTTTCACCTTTGTAAATGGATTTTATAATGTATCTTTGGATGCTTATACAATAGCTGATATTAAAGGGGTTAGATTATGGCAAACACAACAATTCCCGATTTTAGGTTATCACCGCGAATAGATCAGGTGGGGGTAGAAGAGCGGGTAAGTCGTTTTACTAAGCGTAGCATTAAGAAATCATCGAAGATGCAAGGGTTGAAGTTGGCATTGAGCATGATTGATTTGACTACCCTTGAAGGAGTAGATACTCCTGGAAAGGTGAAGCAATTGTGTTATAAGGCAATGCATTTGCACGACGACTATCCTGAATTGCCAACAGTGGCAGCGGTATGTGTATACCCCACATTGGTAGGAGTAGCTAAAAAGGAGTTGGGCAATAGTGGTGTAAAAGTAGCTTCAGTAGCGACAGCTTTTCCGAGTGGACAATCTACCTTAAAAATTAAGCTGGAAGACACCAAAAATGCCGTTGAAGATGGCGCTGATGAAGTGGACATGGTAATTTCAAGGGGCAAGTTTCATTCGGGCGATTACGGTTATGTGTTCGATGAAATTGCTGCGGTGAAAGAAGCATGTGGCAAGGCCCGGTTAAAGGTGATTTTGGAAACAGGTGAATTGGGAACGCTTGATAAAGTGCGTAGGGCTAGCGACATTGCTATGTATGCGGGAGCCGATTTTATTAAAACCTCTACGGGAAAAATTAAACCGGCTGCTACCATGCCCGTAACATTAACGATGTTAGAAGCCATCCGCGATTACCATTTCAAGACCCAGCAAATGGTAGGGATGAAACCAGCGGGAGGCATTTCAACGGCAAAACAATCGTTGCATTATTTGATGATGGTGAAAGAGGTGTTGGGAGATGCGTGGTTGTCGAACGAATGGTTCCGGTTTGGTGCCAGCCGATTGGCCAATGATGTGTTGATGCAAATTGTAAAGCAAGAAACGGGGCACTACCAAAGTGCGGATTATTTTTCAAAGGATTAAGACCATCAAAGCATAAAAGACGAATGTCGAAAAAGAAGAAATCAACAGAATCAGCATTGAATAGTGGCTGGGATTTATCTCCAGCGCCCGAAAGTACCGGGCATATTCAATTGAATGATCAATACGGACACTTCATCAATGGAAAGTTCGTTAAACCTGCCAAAGGGAAATATTTCGATACCATCAATCCCGCTACGGAAAAGAAGCTGGCTTCGATTGCTGAAGGTTCGAAGGAGGATGTGAATAAGGCCGTAAAAGCAGCGCGAAGTGCCTACGAAAATGTGTGGTCGAAAATGCCTGCCAATGAGCGTGGGAAATACATTTACCGCATTGCACGTATTATGCAAGAGCGGGCACGTGAGTTTGCTGTAATTGAATCGATGGATGGAGGGAAACCTATTCGCGAATCGCGCGATGTGGATGTGCCATTGGCAGCCAACCATTTTTTCTATTACGCCGGTTGGGCAGATAAGCTTCCTTATGCTTTTCCCAACCAGCAACCGCAAGCATTAGGAGTAGCAGGTCAAATAATTCCCTGGAATTTCCCATTGCTGATGGCAGCATGGAAAATTGCACCTGCTTTGGCCACCGGGAATACGGTAGTGCTAAAGCCAGCTGAAACTACACCATTAACAGCAATGAAACTGGCTGAAGTGATTCAGGAAGCCGGGCTGCCCGAAGGGGTTGTTAATTTTGTAAACGGTGCCGGTGCTACTGGAGCGGCTATCGTTAACCACCCCGACATCAACAAAATTGCATTCACCGGCTCTACCGGAGTAGGTAAGATCATACAACAAGCAGTGGCCGGAACCGATAAAAAGGTAACCCTGGAGTTGGGAGGCAAAGCGGCTAATATTATTTGTGAAGATGCTACCATTGATCAAGCAGTAGAAGGTATTATTAATGGCATTTACTTCAACCAGGGGCATGTGTGTTGTGCTGGCTCGCGGTTGTTTGTACAAGAATCGGTATACGATGAGGTGCTGCAAAAGCTAAAGCACCGCATGGAATCGCTCATTGTTGGTGATCCTCTCGATAAGAATACCGATATCGGAGCCATCAACTCCAAAGAACAGCTGAGTACCATCAATCGCTATATAAAAATTGGGCAGGAAGAAGGAGCTGAGATGTATCAAAGTTCGTGTGCAGTGCCTAAGAAAGGGTACTGGTGCAGGCCTACTTTGTTCCTCAATGCTTCGCAATCGCATCGCATTGTACAAGAAGAAATTTTTGGCCCCGTGCTGGCCATTCAAACCTTCAGAACCATTTCGGAAGTGATTGATAAGGCCAACAATACACCCTATGGCCTTTCGGCAGGAATATGGACCGACAAAGGCTCGAAGATATTTAACATGACCAATAAGATGCGTGCCGGGGTGGTATGGGCGAATACTTACAATAAGTTTGATCCTACCTCACCATTTGGTGGTTATAAAGAAAGTGGTTACGGGCGTGAAGGTGGATTGCATGGGTTGTCTTCTTATTTAAACTTTAACTAATCATGGCAACAACTACGAAGAAAACAGTAAGCAGCAACGGACAGGCTAAGGCTGCACGTGTAGAGGTGTTGAAAACCTACAAGCTATACATTGGTGGTAAGTTTCCACGAACAGAATCTGGAAGGTACTATTCTCCTAACGAGTTGGGGAGTATTTGTTTGTCGTCGAGAAAAGATTTTAGGAATGCCGTAGTGGCAGCACGTGGTGCTTTTGGGGGCTGGTCGGGAAGGGCAGCGTTTAATCGAGGCCAGATTGTATACCGCATTGCCGAGATGTTGGAAGGGCGTAGTGCACAGTTTGTTGATGAACTTATGCAGCAAGGCGCAACTGCCGCTGCTGCAAAGCAAGAGGTGGCAGCAGCCATCGACCGATTGATATACTATGCAGGGTGGTGCGACAAGTATCAACAAATATTTAGTGCCGTTAACCCTGTTGCTTCATCACACTTCAACTTTTCGATGTTGGAGCCCACAGGTGTAGTGGCAATGGTGGCTCCAGAAAACACTTCGTTGCTAGGGTTGGTATCGGTGGTTATTCCTGCTATAGCTGGAGGCAATACTTGTGTAGTGCTGGCATCAGCAACTAAACCATTGTGTGCAGTATCATTTGCTGAGGTGCTCCATTCTTCGGATGTGCCAGGTGGAGTGGTTAATATTCTTACAGGAAAGGCCGATGAGTTGTTGGAGCACATGGCTTCGCACATGGATGTGAATGCAGTGGTGTACTGTCGCGAAGATGCAAAGGCCATTGAGGCTTTGAAAGCAGAAGCATCTCTTAACATGAAACGCGTACACGTTTACAATAAGAATTGGCAAAAAGACGAGGCGCAAAACCCTTATATGATTAAAGCATTACAAGAGGTGAAAACCACCTGGCACCCTATTGAAAATATTGGAGGCGCTGGCTCCGGTTATTAAACGATTGCTACTCCATGGAAATTAACCAGGAATGGGTGGTATATGGCATCATCGCTTTTTTGATTGTGGCGTTGTATACCGAAATAATGAGGCCCGCCATTACCTTTTTAGCGGCAGTGGTTTTATTGGTGGTTTTTGGAGTTATCTCGGCCGAAGAGGCCTTGCATGGTTTTGCCAATGAGCAACTGGCAGTCATTGTTTTATTACTAATTCTTGCGAACATCTTTAGTAAAACAAGGGTAATTACCACACTCTTTAAAGGCATCTTTCGCGATAGTGATCGCCCACGTGGGTTCCTTATGAAAATGATGTCGACTGTTGGCATAAGTTCTGCCTTTCTCAACAACACCCCGTTGGTGGCTATGATGATGCCCTATGTATACACCTGGAGCAAGAAGAAAAAACTGTCGCCTTCGCGTTTCCTTATTCCGTTGTCGTATGCTTCTATCCTGGGGGGCTGTGTTACCCTTATTGGAACTTCCACCAACCTTATTGCCAATGGTTTGGCGAGCGATATTGTACATGAAATGAGTGGGGGCGAGCAAACGTTTTCGTTGGGTATTTTCGATTTTGCCTATGTGGGCATCCCCATGTTGGTTATTGGTTTCTTGTACCTGCTGTTGTTTGGCCATCGTTTGTTACCAGATAAGCAAAGCGCGCTGGAGCAATTGTTGGGGAAAGACCGTGAGTATTTTCTGGAAACGCATGTTAAACAAAACTCTTCGTTAATTGGAAAGACGGTTGAAGATGGGGGACTGCGTAATTTGAAAGGGCTTTTCCTGGTAGAGATTATGCGTGACGGAAACATTATTAGCCCTGTGGCTCCTACCGAACGTTTGGAGTACGACGATGTGTTGTTCTTTGCTGGTGACCTGGAATCCATTACGGAGCTTACCAGCCCTGGTATGGGGCTGTCGTTACCTAAGTCGTGTAATATTCCGGTAACAGAAAAAACCGATGTGGTGGAGGTGGTGGTGGCACATAATTCTCGATTGGTTGGGAAGAAGGTGCAAGACTCTGATTTTAGAGGACGTTACGACGGTGCCATTCTTGCCATTCATCGCAATGGGGAAAAACTGTGGGGAAAAATAGGGGATATTGCATTAAAGGCTGGTGATGTGCTGTTGGTATTGGCAGGAAAGGATTTTGATAAACGGACAGCAAACAGCCCTGCTTTTTACCTCATTTCTAAGGCACGTGAGATTCATGCCATGGCTACCTGGAAAGCTACTATTTTGGTGGTAGGGTTAATTGGTGCAGTGGCACTGGCAGCATTGGGGTGGGTATCGTTGTTTATATCGCTTTCGATCTTGTTACTTTTAACGTTGTTGCTCAAGATGGTAAGCCCAGTAGAAATTCGCAATGGAGTTGATTTTAACCTCATCATTATTATTGCGATGGGGTTGGCATTTGGCAAAGCGATGCTCAACTCGGGGGCTGCCGATACACTGGCAAATTCTATTGCAGGAGTTTCCAATACATTTGGCCCCATAGGGTTGTTGGCAGGCATCTTTTTAGTCACCAACTTGCTCTCGGCTTTCATGACCAGTAAGGCTGCTGTGGCCATAGTAATGCCCATTGCCATTTCGTTGGCAGGTTCCATGCATTTGCCACTTACTCCTTTTGTGCTAACGGTTGCCTTTGGAGGGGCGGCCAACTTCATGACCCCCATTGGTTATCAAACCAATTTAATGGTATATGGCCCTGGAGGGTATTCTTTCAAAGACTTTCTTAAAATTGGATTACCTTTAACCCTCATTTACCTCGTGGTATGCGTGGTGATATTAAGTTATATTTATTGGAATGGAAGTGCAGGAAGTTAAGGCTTTATTAGAAGTTGCCGTTAAGGCGGCATATGCAGGAGGCGTAGCCATCCTTGAGGTGTATCAATCGGAGTTTGCCGTAGAACACAAAGAAGATAAGTCGCCACTAACATTGGCAGATAAAAATGCGCACAAGGCAATTGTTCAATTGCTGGAAGACACTGAGCTACCAATACTGAGTGAGGAGGGCGCTTCTATTGATTATGCTGAACGAAGTCGTTGGGATTATTTCTGGATGGTAGATCCCCTGGATGGTACCAAGGAATTCATTAAGCGCAATGGTGAGTTTACGGTAAACATTGCGTTGATTCACCAGGGCAAGCCTATTGCAGGAGTGATTTATGTGCCAGTGACCAATGTACTTTATTTTGGAGCTGAAGGCATGGGATCTTACAAGTTGCCCTATCGAGAAGCTGGCTTGCCTCAATTAATGGGGGAGGGGGAGGCATTGCCGCAACCAGCTAGTGATCGTAAATACACGGTAGTGGCAAGTAGGTCGCACCTTTCGCCCGAAACCGAAACGCTACTTGATGCGTTAAAGGCAGAGCATGGAGATATTGAGATTGCATCGATGGGCAGCTCTTTAAAAATTTGTTTGGTGGCTGAAGGAAGTGCTGACTTGTACCCTCGTTATGCGCCAACCATGGAGTGGGATACTGCGGCAGGGCATGCTATTGCCCTTGGTGCAGGAAAGGCAGTAATCGATTACACCACCAATGCGCCCATGCGGTACAACAAGGAAAACTTGTTGAACAATTGGTTTATGGTAAAATAATGTTTCTTTGCAAGAACGATTGCATCAACAAATAATTTAACAATGAAAAAAGTTGCTTTAATCACAGGAATTACGGGGCAGGATGGGGCCTATTTGGCAGAGCTATTGCTAGAAAAAGGCTATGAAGTACACGGTATTAAGCGAAGAAGTTCTTTGTTCAATACCGATCGTATAGATCATTTGTACAAAGATGTACATGAAGAGAATGTCAATTTTTTCCTGCATTATGGTGATTTAACGGATTCTACCAATCTCATTCGTATTGTACAAGATGTGCAACCCGACGAGATTTATAACCTTGGAGCACAATCGCACGTAATGGTGTCGTTTGAAACACCAGAGTACACTGCCAATTCGGATGCAGTGGGAGCGTTAAGAATTTTGGAGGCCATTCGCATTTTAGGGTTGGAGAAGAAAACCAGATTTTATCAGGCTTCTACTTCTGAGCTGTATGGAAAGGTGCAGGAGGTTCCGCAAACAGAAAACACACCTTTTTATCCGCGTAGCCCATACGCAGCAGCTAAGCTTTATGCTTTTTGGATTACTAAAAATTACCGTGAAGCATATGGTATTTATGCCTGCAATGGTATTCTGTTTAATCACGAAAGCCCATTAAGGGGAGAAACGTTTGTAACTCGTAAGATTACTCGTGCTGCTGCCAAGATTAAGATGGGATTACAGCAAAAACTTTACCTGGGCAACTTAGATTCGAAGAGAGATTGGGGCCATGCCAAAGACTATGTGGTAGGCATGTGGTTGATGTTACAACAAGATACACCAGAAGATTATGTGTTGGCTACTGGCAAAACATATACCGTACGTCATTTTGTTGATCTGGCCTTTAAAGAGGTTGGCATTGAGTTGGAATGGAAAGGTGAAGGAGTAGATGAGCAAGGCATTGATAAAGCCACTGGCAATGTATTGGTAGAGGTAGACCCTAAGTACTTCCGCCCTACGGAGGTGGATTTATTGATTGGTGACCCTACCAAGGCTAAAGAAAACATGGGCTGGGAGCACCAATATGAATTGGATGACCTGGTAAAAGATATGGTATCGGCTGATATGGCCCTGTTCCAAAAAGATAAGTACTTGATGGAAGGTGGTCATCGTGTGATGAAATACAACGAGTAATCAATGGAACAAGGGAAGATATATGTAGCGGGACATCGCGGCATGGTGGGCTCAGCCATTGTCCGAAAATTGAATGAGGAAGGCCATCACAATATTATTACCGCTACTTCACGTGAGTTAGATTTGCGCAGCCAACAGGCTGTTGACGAATTTTTTGAACGAGAAAAGCCCGACTATGTTTTTCTGGCAGCAGCCAGGGTTGGGGGCATTCATGCCAACAACGTCTACCGAGCAGAATTCATCTACGATAACTTGATGATTCAGTCGAATGTTATTCATGCTGCTTATAAGGCAGGGGTGAAGAAGTTGTTGTTTTTAGGCTCGTCGTGTATCTACCCTAAATTGGCGCCACAGCCATTGAAAGAAGATTATTTACTTACGGATGCGTTGGAGCCTACCAACGAACCTTATGCCATTGCTAAAATAGCAGGGGTGAAGATGTGTGAGGCGTACCGTTCGCAGTATGGTTGCGACTTTATCTCAGCCATGCCTACCAACCTATACGGCCCTAACGATAATTACGACCTCAACAACTCACATGTGTTGCCAGCATTGTTGCGTAAGTTCCATACAGCAAAAGTGAACAACAGCCCCAATGTGGAAGTATGGGGAACAGGATCCCCGCGTCGTGAGTTTTTGCATGTTGATGATTTGGCAACGGCTTGCCTTTACTTGATGGATCATTATAGCGAAGCTCAATTGGTGAACATTGGTACAGGCGAAGATCTATCGATCAAAGAGTTGGCGCTGACCATTAAAGGAATTGTTGGGTACGAGGGCGAGCTGAAATTCGACACGTCGAAGCCCGATGGTACTCCACGTAAATTATTGGATGTTGACAAGATTCACCGATTAGGGTGGCAACATAAAATTGAATTGGAAGAAGGAATACGTGGAGTGTATGAGGCCATCAAAGATTCGGCAATTTTCGCAGAATGATCCGAACTGGAATAACCGTTGTATTGCTCTTCTTTTGTATTGCGCTGCAAGCGCAACACAAAAGCCTGCCGTTGCATCGCGATTATACCATTAGCATAGAAAAGAGTCATGATGAAATTGATTCGGTAATTCATACCGGATTCAAGCCCATCTTAGAATCGCGCATTGCCCTTGATGGCGTATTGGGCCATCAAGTAGACACCAATAAATACTACTACTGGTTTACCGAAAAGGTATTTAAAACCCACTTGCTGGAGGTGAAGAAAGAAGATTTTCACCTTACCATCGATCCGTTGTTTCATTTTCAGTTTGGTTTAGATTTCGAAGACTCGGTATCGCGCAAACTATTTCACAACACTCGTGCGGGCATTGTAAAAGGCGATATTGGCGATAAGTTTTCGTTCATGACCACCTTTTACGAAAACCAGGCTGTGGTGCCCAACTACGTGGCAGCCTTTGTGCGCAATAAGGGCGTAATGCCAGGGCAGGGCAGGGTAAAGCAAATTGGGAAAATCAATGGGTACGACTATGGCATTGCTTCGGGCTATATCTCTTATTCACCGTCCGATCGCGTCAACATTCAATTTGGCCACGATAAGCACTTTGTGGGCGATGGTTACCGCTCGTTGTTGCTATCTGATGCTGGGTTTAACTATCCTTATTTAAAAGTACATACCTCCTTTGGGAAACGCAATCGTTTTCAGTACACCAACCTTTTTGCGGGCATGCAAAGTTTGGATCGTGTGCCCGAATCGGCTACTCCTGAAGCATTGTTTAAACGCAAGGCAGGGTCTTTTCATTACCTCAGCGCCAACATCACCAAGCAAGTGCAGGTTGGTTTGTTTGAAGGGGTAATTTGGCGACGTTACCGTTCGGGTACAGGTACTACATCGGTCAATTATAGTGCTTTCATTCCGGTAATTTTTGCCAATACATTGCGTTACCAGTTTGATGCCATACACAATGCATTGGTAGGAGCCAACATCAAAATAACCCCCGTTAAGAAGGTGCATTTATACGGTCAGGTAGTGATTGATGATCCTGGTGAAGGCAAGCAAGGGTTTCAGATAGGTGCCAAGGCCTTTGATTTGGGGGTTGATAATTTGCATGCGCAATTGGAGTACAATACGGTGGCTCCTTTTACCTACGGACATGCGGCTCCGCTGCAAAATTATGCACAGTATCAGCAACCGTTGGCGCACCCCATCGGAGCGAATTTCGACGAGATGTTGGCCATTATTAATTACGAATACCGACGATTTTATGGGCAGTTGAGGGTTAATGCTATTGCTTATGGTCAGGATACTACCGGTACGCACATTGGCCAGGATATATTTATTAGTGATAACGATAAAACAGGCGAGGTGGCTCCATTTACCAGTACCATCCTTAACCAGGATGTACAAGTAGGATATCGCTTTAATCCCAAAACCAACTTAAAAGTGTTTCTTGGGTTTACCTACAGGAAGTTAGATACCCCCTGGAACATCGATAAAACAACCTTTATGTACATTGGATTAAGCACCTCGTTGGTGAACCGGTACTATGATTTTTAATTGTATAAATTTGTAAAAAGGAAGCAGTAGTGGTTATAATTTTAGGCTTTTTCACCGCATTTTTTATTGTGTTGCTTTCGGCACCATCGCTGATTAAGGTAGCTAAATTAAAACACCTGGTTGATGAACCTGGTGAGGAACGAAAGCTGCACCATAAAAGTGTACCCACCATTGGTGGCATCATTATTTTTGCGGCCATTGTTTTTGCCTATGCATTATGGTTTCCTTCCGAAAACCGAAACCAATACTTTGGCACCATCGATACGTATGGCGCATTTTCTCAAGCGGTAGGTGATTTTAAATACATCATTGCCTGCCTCATCCTGTTGTTTTTTATCGGTGTAAAGGATGATATCATTGGTACAGCACCAGTGAAAAAGCTCTTTGGGCATATCATTGTTGGGTTTGTGCTGGTAATGATGGCCGACATTCGCATTACAAGTATGCATGGCTTGTTTGGCATTTACATTTTGCCCGATTGGGCCAGTGTAATGTTGTCGTTGTTTACCTATATCGTTATTGTAAATGCATTCAACCTTATTGATGGGGTAGATGGCCTCGCAGCGGGTATTGGACTTATCAATAGCGCGTTGTTTGGCACTTATTTTTACCTTGCTGGAGACATTACACTGGCCATATTAGCTTTCATTTTAGCAGGGGCGTTGTTGGGCTTTCTGTTCTTTAATTTTGCTCCTGCCCGTTTGTTTATGGGCGATTCTGGCTCGCTTATTATTGGCTTAATCATATCGGTACTTGCCATCAAGGTTGTTGAGCATGGCATTGCCATTGCAGATGGTACATCGCAGTTGCATCCCGATTTACAAAGAATTTCACCACCTGTGTTTGCAATGGCTACCCTGGTATACCCATTGGTAGACACATTGCGCATTTTTACCTATCGAGCCATCAAGGGAATGTCTCCTTTCTCGGCCGATAAAAATCACATCCATCACCGCTTAATTAAACTCGGATTGAACCATGCGAAAACAGTCTTGTTACTTTACCTTTTCAACATGGTAGTAGTGGCTACTGCTGTATTGGTAAGCATGTATTGCAACCTCAGCTCATCGGTGGTGTTTGCCATAGCATTAGGGGTAGCCATAATACTGGTTCAAATTCCGTTTTTCATTAAAACCAAAGCCTCTGCCTAGTCTTTTGCAGTGTATACGCTACATAGCATTTATGGTGTTGATGTTCGGTGCAACAGCCGGGTGGTCGCAGCAAGGCAATGTGCCACTCAACCGCGATGTTCATCAGGTATACGATCAATACCTGAATGGTGGTAATGTGGAATTTCACACCGCAATTCGTCCATACATACAAGCAGAAACACAGGCCATTTTTAACCCCGATACCATTTGGCCGACTTCAGTATTTGGGTTCATGAACACCCCAAAAGATACCGCTATCAATACGCGCATTGGGGCTCGTGTATTGCTGAATGCCAGCGGAGGAATGGACTTGATGGATAAGGAGAATAACAGCTTTATTGGCACTGGAATAGGGGTGGGGCTGGAAGCTGAGTTTGGGAAGAACATTGCTTTTTATGCCGACTATCGTACCAACAATTCGGGGTATGTGGATTATGTAGATACCCTCATTCAGTTGAGTCATGTAGTGCCTGGTGGTGGTTATGCGCGAGGCACCGATTGGGGAGAGTCGTACACCAATTATTCGAGCTACTTGTCGTTTAAAGCATCCGAGCATTTTAGCTTTCAGTTGGGGCAGGGGCAGCATTTCCTGGGCGACGGTTACCGGTCCATGATGTTGTCGGACAATGCGGTGAATTACCCTTACTTGCGCATCAGCACCGATGTGTGGAAATTCAAGTACATTAACCTGTACTCGGCCTATCGCGATTACCGCGAGTCGAATGGTGATCCAGGCAACTTCAATAGCAAGTTTGGAACAGTGCATTACCTCAGTTACAACATCACCCCGCGGATAAATGTAGGGTTCTTTGAGTCGATTGTATGGATGGGCAGCGATACGTTGGTGGACCGTGATTTTGAACTGCATTACCTCAATCCAATGATCTTTTACCGCCCCATCGAGTTTTCGCAAGGGTCGGCCGACAATGCATTGATGGGCATTAACCTCAAAGTAAAGGTAGGAGATAATGGCTACTTGTATTCGCAAGCATTGATCGATGAGTTTTTGCTCGATTCGTTGCGTTCTAACAACGGATGGTGGGCCAATAAGTTTAGCGTGCAGGGTGGAGCAAAGTTTTTTGATGTGATGGAGGTAAAGGGGTTGACAGCTCAAACGGAATTCAATCTTTCCCGCCCATTTACCTATACCCACCATGCGCCAACACAAAACTATGCCCATTTTAATCAACCCCTGGCCCATCCGTTGGGAGCTAATTTTTACGAATCGGTAAACTTTATTCGGTACACAAAAGATCGGATCACGATAGAAAACCAATTCAACTATGCAGTGTTTGGTACCGATACCCTGAGCTCTAATTTTGGAAACAACATTTTTGAGTCGAGTTCAACGCGAACACGTACTACAGGCAATTTTATTGGGCAGGGCTTGCGCAACACGTTGTATTACAATCATCTAAGGGCGAGTTATTTGGTGGATCCAACGTCGAATTTAAGGGTAGAGCTGGGGTATATTTACCGTCATCAACAAAACCGTTTGTACCATCACAACACGGGTTATGTATATTTTGCCATCCGCACCTCGCTTACCAACCAATACCTTGATTTTTAACCTGCTGGTCTATTATAATTTAGAAGCGGTCTAAATTCCTGAAAATCTATTGGTACATTAGCAAATAATTGGTAAACTTGTACCCGATTTTTAGCCTGTAAAGTCTAGTGTTTGCCGAAAAAACATACACCCAAGAAAAATTTAGTTTAGCCGCCAAAGTAAAAGATTATGCTTTATTCATAAAGCTGCGTCTATCTTCGATCGTTGTTATTTCTTCCATCTTAGGTTATTTATTGGCAGTAAGTACTGTTAACTGGACAGAACTAATGTTCTTGTTTCTAGGTGGTTTTTTGGTAACGGGAGCTTCCAACGGATACAACCAGGTATTGGAACGCGAACTCGACCGTAAAATGGAGCGTACAGCGAACCGCCCTATGCCACAAGGAAGAATGTCGGTGTTGGAAGGAACCATTTTTGCATCGCTTACAGGTATTGCTGGCGTGGTATTACTGTGGGTGTTCTTGAACCCGCTATGTGCCATCTTATCGGCATTGGCGCTGTTTGTATACGTTGCTGTTTACACGCCATTAAAACGAATTACCCCATTTGCAGTTTTTGTAGGAGCATTTCCCGGAGCCATTCCCCCCATGTTGGGTTGGGTGGCAGCAACCGGCCATTTTGGAGTAGAAGCAGGGTTGTTGTTTGCCATGCAGTTCATGTGGCAATTCCCCCACTTCTGGGCCATCGCATGGGTTGCTTTCGACGATTATAAGAAAGCAGGGTTTATGTTGCTACCATCGAAAGAAGGAAAAGGCAAAGCCAGTGCTTTTCAAATTGTATTGTATTCTATGTTTCTTATTCCGGTAAGTTTATTGCCGTGGGTATTTAACATCATTGGCGACCTCGGAGCGGTGGTTACCATTTTGTGTGGAACCGTGTTCGCATTGCAAGCCTTTAAATTGTATCGATCGTGTGAAAAGAAAGACGCTACGAGGCTTATGATTGCTTCGTTTTTCTATTTGCCCATTGTGCAAATTATTTATGTCATTGATAAACTATAAGCAGTACTAAATTGAGCACCATCGCACTAGATACCGAAAATACCGATCAAGTTGATGCGCAAGAGCAAAAGGCGCTTAACGAAAAGGTAAAGAAAAACTTATTGTACCTGGGCATCTTTAGCATTGTGATGCTATTTGGTGCCATTACCAGTGGGTATATCGTTTCACAAGGCGATCGCCCATGGGTACACATGAAAATGCCTTCGGCTTTCATTACCAGTACGATCATCATTGTATTGAGCAGTTTGGCACTGTTTGTTGCTGGTAAAGCATCGCGAGGTGGCAATTGGTCGCTTACGCGCATCATGCTCGGACTGGCCTTGTTACTGGGCATCGGCTTTGGTGTATTGCAATACCAGGGTTGGGGACAGCTAGTAGCTGGAGGCAATCACCTGGTAGGCAACCTGGAACATGTAAACGGGGTGTATGGCGAAGATTATACCATTGTGTTTCAGGGCGAAACACTGGTGATGGAGAACGGAGAATTTTACATGCCTTCCGACGAATTGCGCGCCAAGCCGTTGAAAGGACGCCTGGAAGGCCAATTCAATGCAGCCAGTTCGTACCTGTATTTTTTAACAGGGCTACACGTTGCTCACTTGTTGGGCGGACTGTTATACTTGCTGGTAGTATTCATTGCTTCGTTTAGCACGGTAAGGCATGAACGAAGCATTCTGAAAATTAAACTGGGTTCCATCTACTGGCACTTTTTAGGTGGATTATGGATATATTTATTCCTGTTTTTATTTTTTATTCGTTAAACTTGCACAAATCAAATAAAGACTATGGCCGGAGAAGCTACAAAACAAATTGACAAGGCGATCCTTTGGGGAGGAGGAAGATCACCATTTAGCAGCAGTTATGGTAAAATGATGATGTGGTTCTTTCTCGTATCGGATGCCCTAACGTTTTCAGGACTATTAATTGCCTACGGTTACATCAGACACGCATACATTGGTACCTGGCCTGCAGGCGAATCGGTATTTCATGCATTCCCTGGTATGGGCGATACCCACGTGCCTTTGTTGTATGTGGCACTCATGACATTTATTCTTATTGTAAGTTCGGTAACCATGGTACTGGCAGTTGAAGCCGGCCACCGAATGGATAAGAAAAAAGTAGTCTTCTGGTTGTTCCTCACGGTAATCGGTGGATTTGTTTTCCTCGGATCTCAGGTGTGGGAATGGTCTCACTTTATTCACGGTTCTACCCACGGAAAAGAACTGGCAGACGGTAGCATTATTCATGGTGCTAACATGATCATCAACGAATATGGCCCCCCCCAATATGCCAACTTCTTCTTCTTTATTACCGGCTTTCACGGTTTCCACGTATTTAGTGGAGTAATCATTAACCTGGTAGTACTCATTATGGTAGTGAAAGGAGTTATGCACCGCAGAGGGCATTACGAAATGGTAGAAAAAGCCGGACTGTATTGGCACTTTGTAGACCTGGTTTGGGTATTTGTATTTACCTTTTTCTACCTGGTTTAAATCGATAATTAGCGCACATTATAAAGCATTAGAACATGGAAAGAGACGACATCATCGAATATTCTCTGGATGCACATCACAGTGATGAAGCTGGTAAGCTGATCAGAAAAAAGATCTGGAAAGTAACAGCCATCTTAACGCTAATTACCATTGCCGAAGTATTGGTAGGGGTATTCTTCACCCGCTTCGAATTAGGCGGTGATTCATGGGCATGGTTTGGAATCAAGATGTTCTACATCATCCTTACCATCATTAAAGCAGCCTACATTGTGTTGGTGTTTATGCACCTGGGCGATGAAAGAAAGGGCTTTAAATGGGTCATCCTTGGACCATACGTGTTATTTGCATTGTACCTCCTTTGGATATGTGTTACAGAATCCAACTATCTCAATAGTACATTAATTCAATGGTACCTGCCAGGATTTTAAGGCGTAAATGACCAATCGAAAGACAACAAAGAAGTACTTATTTCTTTTTGCAATATTTATTTTACCTGCATTATTCCTCGTGTTTTTTGCCACGGGGAATCATGTTTTTAAGGGGTTACCCTATTACGGCCCAGGCGATGAAAATACCCCTTATACCGTTGCTGCATTTGAACTCACCAACCCCAGTGGAGAAAAGGTTACTTCGGCTGCTGTAGAAGGAAAAATATATGTAGCCGACTTCTACTACGAAACGTGCGAAACGTTTTGTCCCGATATGATTTATTACCTCAACCACATCCAATGGATGATCCGCGATCCTTCCTTTGACGACGTGATGGTGTTTTCGCATGTGGTGAATGGCACCAAAGGCCTTACCCAAACACAACAAGAGTGTACTGAACTGTTGCAAATAGCACCGGGAAAATGGGCCGTTTTTGCAGGCACACAAGAAGAAGTTTTCGACATCGCAGTAAACAACTACCAGATTAATCATGGTGAAAAGGGGTTGGAAGAAGGACGAATTCCCGATTACAACAAATGCGTATTGGTAGATAAAAAAGGAAACATCAGAGGCATATACGACAAAACCGATGTGGAGGAGATAGAACGCATTATCGATGAAATTAAGATCCTGAAGAAAGAAGAAGATATTCAATTAAAAGAAGAGAAATTACGTGCCGATGCGAATTAAGCTCTTGTTATTGGTAGGCTTGGCAACAATGCTCGCCCAATGCACTACCGACACCAGAACACTTCCCTATTTTGGACTGAGGGATGCCGTTACTAAAACAGTAGACGGCAAACAAGTAACCGATACAGTGTACCATACCATTCCCGATTTTGCATTTACCAACCAGGATGGACAAACAATAACACAGGAAGACTATAAAGGCAAGATATACATCACCGATTTTTTCTTCACTACCTGCCCCACCATTTGCCCTAAAATGACTACCCAGCTTACCCGGGTAGAAGAGCTAACCCGCGACATGGATAACGTAATGATCCTATCGCATACGGTAGACCCCGAAAAAGATACTGTAGAGGCATTAAAAGAATATGCCGAACGCATTGGAGCGAACACAAAACGGTGGAACTTTGTTACAGGCAATAAAGAAGCATTGTATACCCAGGGAGTAAAAGGGTACCTGATCAGTGCCCGTGAAGATGTACTGGCACCAGGAGGGTTTCTACATTCCGAAATGTTTGTGCTGGTAGATCAACAACGACACATTCGGGGGTTTTATGATGGTACCAGTACCGAGCAAGTAGATCAATTAATGGAAGACCTAAAAGTATTGCAACAGGAGATTAAATGAGTATGAAAGAAAAAAAAATGCGTGGGTTCATTATTGCCATCTCCATTCTTATCCCCGCAGTAGTAACTATCTTGTTTTTTGCCCCTCGCTTAAACATTGGCCATCAACTCGATTTTCTTCCCTTGCTCAACGCATGCGTTAATGGCACTGCTTCGTTGGTATTGATATTGGGAGTAATGGCCATTAAAAAAGGCAATAAAGAAGCCCACCGTCGATGGATGACCACTGCCATCCTTTTATCAGTAGTGTTCCTGGTTTCCTATGTGTTGTACCACCTTACCCACGACTCCACTAAATTTGGAGACCTCAACCATGATGGGGTGGTAAGTGATGAGGAACAACTTACTGCTGGTGCCTGGCGGTATGTCTATTACTTTGTACTGCTTAGCCATATTCTACTGTCGGTTATCATCGTACCACTTGTGCTCATTACTTATGTGCGAGCATTGGCTGAGAAGTTCGATAAGCACCGAAAAATTGCTCGCATCACCTTCCCGCTATGGTTGTATGTTACCATCACTGGCGTATTGGTGTATTTATTGATTGCGCCTTACTACCCAACATAAAAAGTAGTTCACTTTTTCTTATCCCACTTGCGGCACGCCTATCACCAGCTGATCATTTTATGTCAGTGACTGATCATCTTTATATCAATAGCCGACCATGTTTATGTCGGTGATTGATCATCTTTATATCAACAGTTGATCATTTTATGTCGGTGACTGATCATGTTTGTATCAACAGCCGACCATGTTTATGTCGACGATTGATCATGTTTATATCAACAACCGACCATTTTATGTCGATGATTGATCATGTTTATATCAACAGCCGACCATATTTATGTCAGCAATTGATCATGTTTATATCAACAGTCGATCATTTTATGTCGACGATTGATCATGTTTATATCAACAGCCGACCATTTTAGGTCGATGATTGATCATATCTATAGCAGCAGTTGACCATTTTTTATCAACCACTGATCATTCTTGTGTTAGGTATTATGTTCTTTTTGTAACCAATGACCGCTCCAATTGTATCTCCCCTCAATTCTTAGTAACTTTGTTTGCGAAAAATGAAACTGAACCGACTCATAACGGTAGCTCTAGTGCTTTTTTTTGCTTTCCTAATGGTGGGCGAAAGTGAGGCACAATGCTCGATGTGTAAGGCTGTAGTGGAATCGTCGGAAGAAGGCAAAAGCATCAATACAGGTATTTTATACATCATGGGAATTCCGTATGTGCTGCTGTTCATCTTCTTTAGAAAGAGGATTTTTGGCTTGTTTCGTGCACTCAAGGCAGCGCGGTAGTTGTTTTTCGTTGGGCAAAGCATTATCTTTGCCTTAGTTCTTTTAATGCTATATACTTATTAAGAACGGTGGAGGGATTAGGCCCTGAGAAACCGCGGCAACCCCTTTTCGCAAGAAAAGGAAGGTGCTAAATCCTATCCTTTTGAGGAACAGATAAGTTGAAAAGACCAACCAATCACTATACATTTTAGTCATCTCTTTCAACTTACAGGAAGGGATTTTTTTTATTAAGTACAACGCTGTTTAGAAAGCCATAAGGCACCAAACAGTAAGTTGCACCTACCCTATATAGGTGGGGTGAAAAATGAAAAACCGCCAATCATTTCTCTTGATGGAGGAAGGGAGGCACATACATATTAAAATGACATTAACAGAGGCAGTAGCAGAGCGCATATTGATACTCGATGGAGCCATGGGCACCATGATTCAGCGTCATACGCTGGAAGAGGAGGACTTTAGGGGCGAGCATTATAAAGATCACCCTTGTTCCCTGAAAGGCAACAACGACCTGTTGTCGGTAACCCGCCCCGATATCATTAAAGACATTCATGCGCAGTACTTTGAAGCTGGGGCAGACATTGCCGAAACCAATACCTTTAGTGCCACTACCATTGCGCAGGCCGACTACCAGATTGATAATGTATATGACATCAATTACCTATCGGCAAAAATTGCGCGTGAAGTGGCCGACGAGTTTACAGCACGCGAACCTCATAAACCGCGCTTTGTGGCCGGTTCAATGGGGCCTACCAATCGTACTGCTTCCTTATCGCCCGACGTAAACGACCCCGGTTACCGGGCCGTTACTTTCGACCAACTGAAAGCATCGTATAAAGATCAGGCACTGGCCTTGCTTGAAGGAGGGGTAGATTGCCTGTTGGTAGAAACCATCTTCGATACGTTGAATGCCAAGGCAGCACTGTTTGCCATTGCAGAAGCATTTGAAGAAAAAGGGGTAGAAATACCCATCATGGTATCGGGCACCATTACCGATGCCAGTGGTCGTACATTGTCAGGACAAACCACCGAAGCGTTTTTGATTTCGGTATCGCACATGCCTTTGTTGAGCATAGGGCTGAATTGTGCGTTGGGAGCCAAAGAATTGCGTCCTTACTTACAGGTATTATCAAAGAAATCCGACTTCATGGTGAGTGCTCACCCCAATGCTGGGCTGCCTAATGAATTTGGCGAATACGATGAAAGCCCTGAAGATATGGCGGCACAGATAGAAGTATTTTTAAATGAAGGATTGATCAATATTGTAGGAGGATGTTGTGGCACTACACCGCTACACATCAATGCCATTGCAAACGTAGCGGCCAAATACACCCCGCGAAAAGCAGCAGTACCTGTATAAGAAGAAGAATTGTGGAAACAACATTACCCTATTTGAAGTTGAGCGGTTTGGAACCGCTGGTCGTTACTCCCGAGTCGAATTTTGTGAACATAGGAGAACGTACCAACGTTACTGGATCTCGCAAATTCTTGCGATTGATTAAGGAAGACAATTACGATGAAGCACTATCCATTGCACGCGACCAGGTAGAAGGAGGTGCGCAGGTGCTGGATGTAAATATGGATGAAGGCATGATTGATGGCGAACAAGCCATGGTGAAGTTCCTCAACCTCATCGCTGCCGAGCCCGACATTGCGCGCATTCCTATCATGATAGACTCTTCCAAATGGAGCATCATTGAAGCGGGCTTAAAGTGCATTCAAGGCAAAGGTATTGTAAATTCCATCAGCTTGAAAGAAGGGGAAGAAGCATTCGTTCAACAAGCCAAAAAGGTGAAAATGTATGGCGCAGCGGTCATTGTAATGGCCTTTGATGAAGATGGCCAGGCCGATACCTATGAGCGTCGTATTGAAATATGCAAACGGTCGTACGACATCCTGGTGAATACGGTACACTTCCCTCCACAAGAAATTATTTTCGACCCCAATATCTTTCCTGTAGCCACTGGCATTGCCGAACATAACAACTATGCGCTGGATTTTTTCAAAGCTACGCGGTGGATCAAAGAAAACCTTCCTGGAGCACATGTAAGTGGCGGAGTAAGTAATGTGTCGTTCTCGTTTCGAGGCAATACTGCGGTGCGTGAGGCCATGCATTCGGCATTTTTGTACCACGCCATTAACGAAGGCATGGACATGGGCATTGTTAACCCCACCATGCTGGAAGTGTACGACAACATTCCTGCCGACCTGCTGGAGCGGGTAGAAGATGTGTTGCTGAATCGCAGAGAAGATGCCACCGAACGCCTGCTGGAATTTGCTGAAACAGTGAAAAGTGAAGGCAAGAAACAAGAAAAAGACGACCGTTGGCGACAAACAGGGGTGAACGAACGGTTAACCCATGCACTGGTAAAGGGCATTGTAGAATACATTGAAGAAGATGTAGAAGAATGCCGCCAACAATACGATCGTCCGTTGCAAGTCATTGAGGGACCGTTGATGGATGGGATGAATGTGGTGGGCGACCTGTTTGGTTCCGGGAAAATGTTTTTGCCGCAGGTGGTGAAAAGTGCCCGGGTAATGAAAAAAGCAGTAGCCTACCTGCTGCCCTTCATCGAAGCAGAAAAAGGAGGGAAAGTAGAAGCAGCGGGTAAAGTACTACTGGCCACAGTAAAAGGCGATGTACACGACATCGGTAAAAACATTGTAGGCGTAGTATTGGGTTGCAATAACTACGAAATCATTGACATGGGGGTGATGGTACCTGGCGAAAAAATATTGGCTAAGGCGCAAGAAGAACAGGTAGACATCATTGGATTAAGTGGACTCATTACCCCATCGTTAGACGAAATGGTGCACGTGGCCAAAGAAATGGAGCGTGCCAATATGGATATTCCACTGCTCATTGGAGGAGCCACCACTTCCCGGGTACACACGGCAGTGAAGATTGAGCAAGGCTATCAACGTGCGCAAACCGTTCACGTACTTGATGCTTCTCGGTCGGTAACGGTGGTAGAGAAACTATTGGGCAACAAAAAAGCTGCTTTTGTAGAGGAAATAAAAGCAGAATACGAGAAGGTGCGTGAAAACCACCAAAAGAAAAGCAAGCAAAAAACCTACCTTTCCCTCGAAGAGGCCCGCAACAACAAGTTGCCCATCAGTTGGAAGCAGGAAGACATTACCACTCCTACCTTTACCGGAACAAAAGTGTTCAACAACTATCCGTTGGAAGCACTCAAAGCCTACATCGATTGGACCCCATTTTTCCAAACCTGGGAACTGGCCGGTCGCTTTCCTAACATATTGAACGATGAGGTGGTAGGAGCAGAAGCCACAAAGCTGTATGAAGATGCACAAGCATTGTTGCAACGCATCATTGACGAAAATTGGTTGGAAGCTCGTGCAGTAATCGGCTTATGGCCCGCCAATACCGTGCATCACGACGACATTGAAGTACAGGGCGGTGCAGGAAAGTTTCATACCTTGAGGCAACAAGTAAAAAAAGCAGGCAGCACCCACAATATGGCCCTGGCCGATTTTATTGCCCCAAAAGAAAGTGGGCTGCAAGACTACATCGGTGGTTTTGTGGTTACCGCAGGCATTGGCATTGAGCAATGGATTGAGCAATTTGAAGCGGACCACGACGATTACAACAGCATTATGCTAAAAGCGCTGGCCGACCGGTTGGCCGAAGCTTTTGCTGAGCTGATGCACGAACGTGTGCGGAAAGAATTTTGGGGCTATGCCAGTGAAGAAACCCTAAACAACGAAGCACTCATTAAAGAACAATACCGAGGCATACGTCCCGCTCCGGGATACCCCGCCTGCCCCGACCATACCGAGAAGCCTGAGCTGTTTAGGCTATTGGATGCTGAAGCAGCCATTGGAGTATCGCTTACCGAAAGCTATGCCATGCACCCTGGAGCTGCAGTAAGTGGTTGGTATTTTGGGCATCCTCAGTCAAAATATTTTGGCGTTGGAAAAGTGGCTAAAGATCAAGTAAAAACACTTGCTGAGCGAAAAGGCATGGATTTTGCAACCATGGAAAAGTGGCTTTCGGCCAACCTCAGTTATTAATAATTGAGATTTGTTATTATTTTTAAGGTTCCATGAAATTTTGGTATTGCTGCATACTACTATTTACATGCTCTACATGGGCATTGGCACAACCCGAATCGCCAGATGAGGATCGCCAGCCTGTGCGAATGACTAAGAACAACGCTGATTGTATTGGCGCTGTAATGATTCGCGACACCATTTTTGGGCCTGTTATTTCACCCCCGGGAGTAGGGCATAACCTCGAAATTAGAGACAACGAGTTGGGCGACCTTTACTTTTTTGAGCGGGAACACAATACCGTTTGGTACCGTTTTCGCCCTCCATACAATGCTGAGCTCACCTTTGAAATTACCCCTGTTATTGATGAAGACGACTTTGATTTCTTATTGTTTGGCCCGGTGAGCCCCGCATTTTGCAGCAAAATGAAGAAACAAGGCGTAACACCAGTGCGCACCAACATTTCGAGAAACAACAAAGCGTATAAGAGCCGCACCGGCCTTTCGTTTGAAGCCACACAAGAATATGTGCCATCCGGCCCTGGCGACCCCTTTAGCAAGTCGATTAAAGTAAAAAAAGGGGAGTTGTACTACCTGGTGGTAGATAACCCTTACCGTGAAAATAAAGGGCATACCATTACCCTGCACTACAAAAGAGACTTTGTGCCCAAGGAAGAAAAGAAAGAAATCAAGCCAAAACGGGTAGAGAAAATACAAAAGATGCGGCTCATGATTTTTGATCAGGATACCGACCTGCCCATTACGGCTGATGTATCTATTGAAGGGGTGTACCCAGGTACTCCCCTGGAAGAACAGAAAGTACACGACTATATTTTCGACATCAAAAGCTATCGTACCTATACGGTGAGCTGCAACAAATCGGGTTACATGTTTTACAGCAATAAAATTGTGCCGGGCAAAGACTCAATCATGGAGGTGCAAATTAAGTTGCAGCAAATAAAACCCGGACGTAAGGTATCGTTGAAGAACATTAAATTTGCTCCGGATTTAGCAGATATTTTACCCATTTCAAGACCGGCATTGGAAGAATTGCTCAAATTCATGAATGCTAACCCTACGGTGAAAATTGAGATTGAAGGACATGTAAACGGCCCCAATTCTCCCAACAAAAAGAAATTCCAATCGCTTTCTAAAGAACGAGCCGAGGCCATCTACAACCATCTCGTATTGCATGGTGTAGAGAAAAACCGGATCAAATACAAAGGGTATGGCAACACTCAAATGATCTATACCAGTCCTGTTACAGATGGACAATCGGAAGCCAATAGAAGGGTAGAGATCAGGGTTACAGCCTACTAAATCATCGTCATTTTACAACCATTGATAGAGGCATTCTGCCGCTCAACCGATAATTCGCCATATTGGGTGAAAATTGCGTAATATTGTTGTTGAAAAGTGTAGACTATGAACAGGGTTATTGTATTTGTATTGGCCATGCTAACCATGGCAGTACAACCGGTGCTTGCACAAGAAAGCTGGACATTGAACAAATGCATTGAATATGCAGTGCAAAACAATATCCAGGTAAAGCAAAGCGCCATCTCCTCAGAAATTGCCAAAGCCACCTATAAGCAAAGCAAAGGCAATTTATTGCCCAGCCTTAATGGTTTTGCAAGCCATGGGTACAATTGGGGACAAACCATCGACCCCTTTACCAACCAATTTGCTTCACAACGGGTGCGTCAAAACAGCTTTTCTTTGCGCAGTGATGTGACCTTGTTTGCTGGGTTTTCGAACATGAATGCCATGAAGCAAAGCAAGTACGACTATGAGGCCAGCAAGTTCGATGTAGAGAAAATGCGCAACGACATTTCGATGAACGTGGCTACCAGCTTTTTGCAAATCATGTTTAACGAAGAACTACTGGCCGTAGCCGAGCAGCAAGTAGCCATTACCGGCCAGCAGGTAGAAAGAACTAATAAGTTGGTAGAAGCAGGGCAGTTGCCTAAAGGCGATGCGCTGAACCTGGCCTCGCAGTTGGCTACCGAAGAGCAAAACATGGTGAATGCACAAAACAACCTTACCCTATCGTATTTATCGTTAATTCAGTTGTTGCAATTGCAAGGCGCTGATGCCAACTCTTTTAAGATTCAACGCCCCGATTTGCCAGAGGTTAACGAGTCGATGGTGAATGGCACTCCTGCTGATGTATACAACACAGCATTGTTGCAAATGCCAGAAATAAAAGCATCTGAACAACGGGTGATGAGTGCTGAAAAATCAATGGCCTCCGCTAAAGGAGGACGTAGCCCTCAATTAACATTAAGCGGTTCGTACGGTACAGGTTATTCTGGAGCAAGCAGCGAGCCATTTGGAGAACCTACCTTTTCTGTCGATACATTTGGAGTAACAGCGTTTTCACTAGAGCCGGTATTGATTCCAAGCGTATCTTACAACACGCGCATTAAATCGTTTGCCGATCAGTTCGATGATAACTTAAACAAGTCGCTCACTTTCAGCCTTACCATTCCCATTTTTAATGGTTGGTCGGTAGAAACCAACATTAACCGATCGCGCTTAAACCACGAGAATGCTAAACTGACCCTCGAAAGCACTAAAAATCAGTTGTTGTCGGATATTCAACGAGCCTATACCGATGCGCTGGGAGCTTACAAGAGCTACAATGCGTCTAAAAAATCGGTAGAAGCATTACGAGAATCGTTCAAGTACGCAGAAATTCGATACCAGGAAAAGATGATCAACGCTGTTGATTACAACGACGCTAAGAACAAATTAACCAATGCAGAATCGGATTTGTTACGGTCGAAATACGATTACATCTTCAAAACTAAAGTTTTGGACTTTTACCAGGGGAAACCACTTACCTTTTAGTAGCTTAGTATCATGAAGAAAAAGAAAAGAACGTTTTTCATCATAGGGGGAATCGTATTACTCCTGTTGCTCATGGTTATATTTAAAGGCAAGGGAGGCGATAAGGAAGTGAAAGTAAACACGGCCAATGCTACCCTGGAAACACTAACCGAAACAGTAGATGCCAATGGTAAAATACAACCTGAGGTAGAAGTGGTGATGGGTTCGGATGTATCGGGCGAAATTGTGCAGTTGAAATACAAAGAGGGCGACCAGGTGAAAAAAGGCGATACCTTAATCCTCATCAACCCCGACATCTACGAATCAGCACTGAACAGGGCAGAAGCTACGTTAAACAATGCACGTGCCAATGCTGCCAATTCAAGAGCACGGTTGGCACAAGCAAAAGCACAATTCAGCTTATCCAAGAAAACATTCAATCGCAACAAACGCCTGTTCGACCAGGGAGCCATTTCACAGGCCGACTTTGAAACGGCCGAATCGAATTATGAAGTGGCCGAAGCAGAATTAATCGCTTCGCAGGAAACGGTAAACGGATCAGAATTTTCAGTAATGAGCGCCAATGCTTCACGCAATGAGGCGTTGGATAACTTAAACCGTACCATTATTGTAGCACCAATGGATGGCACCATCTCTCGCCTCAACAAAGAAGAAGGAGAGCAGGTACAAGGTTCGATGGGGGTGAGTGTTACCGACATTTTAACGGTGGCCAACCTCGATAACATGGAGGTGCAGGTAGATGTGAATGAAAACGACATTGTGCGGGTAAGCATGGGCGATACCGCCATGATTGAAGTAGATGCTTTCCTCGACCATAAATTCAAAGGCATTGTTACAGAAATTGCCAACTCAGCCAATACCACGGGCATGAACGTAGATCAGGTCACCAACTTTTCGGTAAAGGTGAGGATATTAAGAAGTTCGTATCAAGATCTTATTCCTGAAGACAAGCCTTATCTTTCACCTTTCCGCCCGGGCATGTCGGCCACAGTAGAAATTCAAACAGAAACAGAACGCAATGTGGTGGTGGTGCCTGTAGCAGCGGTAACCACTCGAGAAGATACCGTGCGTACAGAACGCAAAGGCCGCCCAGGTGCTAAGCGTACCGATGAAGAAGCAGAGCCGTTTGAATGTGTATTCATCTACAGCGAAGGCAAAGCCAAATTGGTGTTGGTAGATGCAGGCATTCAAAACAGTAAGTTTATTCACATAAAATCGGGCATTAAAGAAGGCGACGAAGTTATTGTTGGCCCCTACGATGCCGTTTCACGAAAGCTGATGCACAACGATAAAGTGCAAAAAGTAAGCAAAGGTGAAATGTTTGGAAATGTGGAGGTAACCGTCGGCAACTAATTTCCATGGCACTGATCTTAAACCTTGAAACCGCCACCAGGGCCTGCTCAGTAGCTGTATCGAAAGATGGTGAAGTACTCGCCTTAAAAGAACTGGTACGCGAACAATACTCGCATTCCGAAAACATTACCCTTTTTATTGAGTCAGTAATGCAAGAAGTAGGCATGCCATTGGCAGCTATTGATACGGTAGCTATAAGCAAAGGCCCGGGGTCATACACCGGTTTGCGCATTGGCACTTCTACGGCTAAAGGCATTTGTTATGCGCTCGATAAACCATTGGTAGCAGTGGGCACACTGCAAGGCCTGTGTTTTGTTCCTACCATCGAAAACAGGAAAGCCACTGCAGCCCCCAATACCCTTTTGTGTCCCATGATTGATGCGCGTAGGATGGAAGTATATGCAGCCCTATACGACTTGGAAGGAAACGTTGTTCGACCCGTACAGGCCGATGTGGTAGAAGCGACTACCTACCAGCAATGGCTGGAAGCCGGGCCGGTGCTGTTTTTTGGCGATGGCGCAGCTAAATGCAAAGCAACCATTGAGCACCCTAATGCTATTTTTATTGATGATGTGGCTGCTTCAGCGCAAGGCATGGCTCCATGTAGTGAAATGGCTTTTAACAACAGCCAGTTGGAAGATGTGGCTTACTTTGAACCGTTTTACCTGAAAGATTTTGTGGCCACCAAACCCCGGAAGCTACTTTAACCATCAATTGGAGGGGCCTTCAGGCTCCACTACCTCCTCTTCGTAAAACCCGCACTCATACTCAATGATGGTAATGAAATTGGTTTCGATGTCTTTAGTGAGTTGCGCTTTGATCAGCATATTGCCATCGTATAAAAACTGCCTAAGGGTAATGTGCTTGCCATTGCGGTAAATGTTTTCTTCGATGAGGTTCCCCAGGTCGTCGTAGCTATACTCATAGCTGATCTCGTTGTCGAAGGTGAGGTTGGAGTAATCCGTCTTTTTACTCACCAGCCCTTTTTCGTTGTACTCGTAGGTTACTTTCGAACCCCGCGAGCTGATGATGAGCTTTGTTACCTGCTCGGTAAGGTACCCCATTTCATTGTAATGACTAATTTCTTCCTTGTACGCTTTGCCATAGCTGTTGTAAAAGCGCTTTTTGAACTGGCGTTCATTCACCTTTTCGTACGAAAACGTTTCGCTTACTATTTCAAATTGTTTGCCCAGTTTAAATTCATCTTTCGAAGGGCCGGCATTTACATCTCTGCAATATTTCTCCTGGGTCATGTTGCCCAGGCTGTCCCACTGGTAATTGTAAGAAAAGAAACCGTGTACATCGTTACGCCGCTTGGTAATCATATGATCTAAGCTATCGTAGTGGTAATACACTGATGTGGTGTCTTTTTGTTTGCCTGCTCTAAAAAATGAGGTGTATTGCATTTGAAGCTTGCCAGCTTCATCAAAGGCATAATGTTGCACCAACCCTTTTTTGCGTATGGGGCGCATTTCGGCTTTGCCCGACAGCTTGCCATGCATGTACTTAATTTTATTGCGACGAATGAAATCGGTATTAAAAAATGGGTCGTCGGAAAAGGCATTGCATTGCCTGTTATCAATCATCTGCCCCCAAAGCGGAACCGATGTAATTACCAATAAGAGCAACAGTACACTTCTCATTTCATTTGCTTCAATGCTTCGCTAATCGCTGTAACGGGCAATTGACATACTTTATTTTGGCAAACGTAAATGGTGGTTTGCCCTTTCATTAACTTCATTTCAAGTAGAGGTAGTTTGCTTTCCTTGATACTGCCAATCAGCATTTTGTTAGGCACATAGTAAGCATTGAGCTCCTTGCGTCGATCGTGCACCTCTTTTCCGGTAATGGCTACCTCGTAAAACGGATACGTGTACTGCATGGCCAATAGCCCCCAGTTAGAATACCCCGATCCGTAGTTAGGCATGTATTGATAAATGTTTTTCAGCATTTGTTGAGCAATGGCATTATAACGCTCGTTGTCGAAGTAATGCCCTAGCAAAGAAAGCCCTTTGGCCATGCTCGAGTTGGAAGCTGGAATTACATTGTCCGATACTTCCGTTTTACGGGCAATCAATGGCGGATCTACATCCGAAGTAAAGTAAAACAGGCCGGTAGCCTCATCGTAAAAATGGTCGATGGTATAGTCGGCCAGCTGTTTGGCCTCATACAGCCATTTTTCATCAAAGGTGGCCTCGTACAGTGCAATCAATGCCTCAATGGTAAAGCAGTAATCTTCTAGGTAGCCATTGATGGTGCTCTTTCCTGCCTTATAGCTATGGTTAAGCCCACCATCTGTTCGTCGTTGTTGATGCAAGATGAATTGGGCGCTCTTTTCCGCAGCATCAAGAAAGGCTTGCTCATCAAATACCTGGTAAGCATCTACATATCCTTTAAGCATCAATGCATTCCACGAAGTAAGGCTCTTGTCGTCCAGTCCCGGGCGAATTCTGCTTTCACGTGCTTTCAATAAGGTGGCCTTAATCGAGGTGATTTTTTGAGCCAACTCATCGGTAGTTAACCCATGTTTTTGAGCCACTTCCTCATTGCTGTCTTTGCGCAACAAGATGTAGTGCCCTTCCCACTTTCCTTTTGCATTTACATTGTAGTAATCTTTAGTCACTTCAAAATCATCACCAAGCAATGTTTTTAACTCCTCTTCGCTCCACACGTAAAACTTCCCCTCTTCTCCTTCGCTATCGGCATCAAGTGCCGAGTAAAATGCCCCTTCTTTGGCAGTCATTTCCCGTGCAATGTATTCCAGTGTTTCGTAAACCACCTGTTTGTACAACATTTTTCCAGTAGCTTGGTAAGCTTCAGCATATAGCGATACCAATTGAGCATTATCGTACAGCATTTTTTCAAAGTGAGGCACTTTCCATAACACGTCGGTAGAATACCGGGCAAAGCCACCACCTACCTGGTCGTAAATGCCACCATAGGCCATTTTGTCGAGCGTTAACTCGATGTGCTCCAGCAGTTGCTCGTCTTTAGTATGGTGGTAATATTCTAGTAAAAACTGGTAGTTGTTGGGCAACGGAAACTTAGGAGCCCGGTTAGGCCCCCCTTCTTTATTGTCAAAACCACTCTTCCACTGATCCACCATATTGGCCAGTTGACTGGGCTCAAACGCTACTTCACCCTCTACTTTTGGGAGCAATTCACTTTGTTGAATGCCATTGGTAAGGTTGTCGGCATACTCAATCACTTTCATCGAATCGGTTTCGTATACGTTGTGCAATTGATTCAGTAAATCCTTCCAACTGTCGGGAGGAAAATAAGTACCACCATACATTGGGCGCCCATCGGGCAGGGTAAAGCAATTCAATGGCCATCCGCCACGTTGTTGCATCAGCTGCACCGCAGTCATGTATATCTGATCCACATCGGGGCGTTCTTCTCGATCCACTTTGATGCAAACAAACTTCTCATTCATCAAGGCAGCAATCTCCTCATTTTCGAACGACTCACGTTCCATAACATGGCACCAATGACAAGCCGAGTATCCGATGCTGATCAACACTAATTTATCTTCTTGCTTCGCCTTTTCAAATGCTTCTTCCCCCCACGGGTACCAATCTACGGGGTTATGGGCATGTTGTAACAGGTAAGGGCTGGTAGCGTTAATCAACTGGTTGGTATGCTTGTGTTCACTATGGGTCGACATGTCGGTACTGTTTTCGTTGTTTTGCGAATTGGTATCTTGAACGCTGCAGGAACAGAAAATCAGCAACAAGAAAAAAAAGGAGTGGAACTTCGGCTTCATGCGTCCTAAATTGTAAGGGATAAAGTTAAGCTTTCAAAGTGTAATACGAATCGAAAGGTAGAATTTGTTTACTTTTAAACAGCCACAAACTACCATGTTACCCAATAAATCCATACAAAAGCACAAAGGGCATACGCCAAACCGCAAAGGCAAACCAGCCCATAAAAAAGGAGGCACTTACAACTTTTCAGGCGAACGCGATTGGCATTGGATGTATACCCTTATGATTATAGGCATCTTTTTATGTGTATTCACCCTGGCTTTTGTAGGACACTACACCCTGGTATCTAAAATATTTTTATCGAAAGTACTGGCTTTTGTGTGCTTCATAGGGTTGCTTATTCCTCACCGATTGTACATTCGATGGTTTGGAGCCAACCGTTGGGATGCCTTGTTCTTCAACCTCTTTGCAGTGGGTCCCTTGTTATTTTCCAGTATGATGTGGTTGAACTTCAGCATTCGTACTTCCTCACAGCAAATGGTACACGAAGTGGTAGAATCGTATGTGGTGCGTGAAGACTACCCGGGAACAGAGTGGTTGATTTTTCATTTTAAAGACAGTGTCCTTTTTGAAGACGAATACCTACGGAGGTTTGAACTCACAGAAGAAAATGTACATTACTTGAGAGGAAGAAAAGTGCAATACGAAATTGCTACAGGACTGCTGGGGTACGATATTATGGTAGAACGAGAAGTGCTAATGGAATAAGATGGGATACATTGTAGCGTTTGTTATTATTGGCATTGTGATCTACCTGGCCTCCACCTGGGAGCCGGGACGCTCTTTCTATTACAACAAGGTAAAGTATCATACCCCCATTAATAGGCAAGACTACCTGGCCATTGACAAGATACTTAGTAAGCACTTGAGTTATTACAATGCCCTCACCGAAAATGGCCGTGCAAAATTCATCAACCGCCTGATAGTATTTCAGCGTACCAAGAAATTTGTAGGCAGAGATGGTCAAGTCATTACTCCGGAAGTGAAAACATTGATTTCAGCGGCAGCGGTACAGCTCACCTATGGGTTGGAGCGTTTTGAACTGTCCCATTTTCATACCATCCACGTGTTTCCAGATGTACATTACTCAGAGCTTATTCGTGCTCATGTAAAAGGGCTTACCACCGGAGCAGGTGTTATTTTGTTATCGTGGAAGTACTTTACCTACGGTTATGCCATTGATGATGATAAGTACAACCTGGGACTACATGAAATGGCGCATGCGTTGAAGATTGACGTGATGAAAGGCGATGATTTCGACCGTAGGTTTGCTGCACACCTGGACAAGTGGCTGCATACAAGTAGCAAAGAATTTAAACGAATACAGCAGGGAGAGTCGTCGTTTTTACGCAAGTATGGGGGAACCAACATGCACGAGTTTTTTGCTGTATGCATAGAGCATTTCTTTGAAGCTCCAGAGCAGTTCAGCAGAGAATTGCCAGCTGTGTTCAAACACTTGTGTGTACTGCTCAATCAAAACCCGCTACACACCAACAACGACTATCAATTGCAGCGCAATACCAACGATCCATTGCGCGCTAAGTTGGTGAAAAAAGAAAAGAGCAAAAGAAAGCCTTCCTCGGTACACTGGTCGTACATTGTGCTGGCATTGGGGCCTGTAGCCGCTATACCTGCTTGGATTGGGTATACGAACAGCGTAGAAATTGAAGGGGAATCGTTACAATGGATGTACACCAGCTTTGTGGTAGTAGGCGCCTTGTTGGCTTTTTATTTTGTAAGAAGAAAGGTACTGCATGGAGGCATTGCCGTTGGTTTTGTTTTGGCGGGATTTGCCCCAACAGCAGTAGTGTTGGCCTTAGGACTTAATCACCTAATACCCATCGATAAAAGACAGGAAACATTTGAAGTAACAGAGGTTTATCTTGACCCCTATGAAGATAAGGCATTTGTGGTGTTAGAAGCGCATCAATACAATTGGGAAAGGAAACTCCGAACTGTAGATATGGAGTATTATCGATCGCTCCCTTTTACTCCAACACAATACCGACTAACATTTAGTACTGGAGTTTTTGGGATAGAAGTATTATACGATAAGGAACTGCTGCCTTAAAGAAAATCTTTCAACCTCACATTTTCGCTAAAATCTACCGGAAATTTTTTGCCCAACATAAAGGCGCGAGCTTTCAAGCTGCCTTTTACCCGCAACTTTACCTTGCTTTGGAAAACAAGCCCCAGCATCGTGTTCCAGGCACCGCCAGCCAATTGCTTAAAATTGGTGTGAATTACAAAGCTCTTCACCACTTCGCTCTTTTTGGGCAAACTCACTTTTTCTTTAATCACTGCTTTACCCAATTCCTTGCCCGATAAAAACAGGTTGAGGTTGGAGTTCACAATGCTAATTTTATAGTTGTTGGGGTTATTCACCAATACCGATACACGCACATCGATACCATCCTTGTTCATCTTTTCAATCTTTACCGATTGAATGTTCTTTACTTCTACTTCTTTATAAGAGAAGCACGAACTGAACAGTACTGCCATCAGCAGTACTGTCCATAGTGGTATGTGTATACGTTGATGCATTAGTGCATTTCAGAATAGTACTGATAAAACAATGGAATGGTTTCAATGCCTTTAAAGTAATTGAACACTCCGTAATGCTCGTTAGGAGAATGAATGTCATCTGAATCTAAACCAAATCCCATTAAAATAGACTTTAATCCGAGCTCTTGCTCAAACAAGGCGACTATAGGAATGCTTCCTCCACCTCTTGTAGGAATTGGCTTCTTGCCAAAAGTAGCTTCCATGGCTTTGCTTGCTGCTTGATATGCCGGAAAGTCGGTAGGAATGACCAGGGGCTCACCACCGTGGTGCGGTGTTACTTTAACTTTTACTGCTTCAGGAGCAATGGATTCAAAGTGTTTGGCAAACAACTCAGTAATTTGATCAGAGCTTTGGTTGGGTACCAGACGCATCGAAATTTTAGCATAGGCTTTTGATGGCAATACCGTTTTGGCTCCTTCGCCAATATAGCCTCCCCAAATACCATTCACATCCAGGGTAGGGCGTATCGAAGTATGTTCAGGAGCAGTATATCCATTTTCGCCATGTACCGAGCCAATTTGCAAATCGTTTTGATAACGTTCTACATCAAAAGGAGCTTTCGCCAATTCAGCACGTTCGTCGGCACTCAACTCTTGTACATTGTCGTAAAACCCAGGGATGGTGATATGATTGTTTTCATCCCTCAATGAAGCAATCATCTCGCACAATATATTAATGGGATTACCCACAGCACCACCATAAACACCTGAGTGCAAATCGCGGTTGGGTCCGGTTACTTCTACCTCAACATAACTCAACCCACGCAATCCAACAGTAATGGAAGGAGTATCGTTAGCAATAATGGAAGTGTCAGAAATTAAAATAACGTCGGCTTTCAACCGCTCTTTGTTGGCTTTTACAAAATCACCCAGGTTATCAGAACCTACTTCTTCTTCCCCTTCAATCATGAATTTCACATTGCAATGCAAAGTGTTGGTGCGCATCATGGTTTCAAAGGCTTTCACATGCATGTACATCTGGCCCTTGTCGTCGCATGCACCACGCGCAAAAATGTTATCGTCTTTAATTACCGGCTCAAATGGAGGAGAATCCCACAAATCTAGTGGATCGGGTGGTTGTACATCGTAATGTCCATACACCAACACTGTAGGCTTTGAAGGATCAACCATTTTTTCTCCATATACAATGGGGTGCCCATTAGTAGGGCAAATCTCTACATTGTCAGCACCGGCTTCCTCCAATCGCGCTTTCACTGCTTCAGCAGTTCTGGCCACATCTTTCGTAAAGGCCGGATCGGCACTTACAGAAGGAATTTTTAATAGGTCCAACAACTCATCTAAAAAACGGTCTCTGTTGGCTTCAATATACGTGTTGATTTCGCTCATACCAGTTAAAATTTTTGCGTGAAAATGTTTTTAGGGGCATAAAGATATTAAAATGGAATAGCTTTTTTTGGCAGAAATACCGGTATTTTGACATAAAATGAAAAAAAAGTGAATTTTTTTTCGCCAATAAATTATTTCCTGAATGCCGCTATTTATAAGGGGAAAATCGTATATTTGGTCGTGAATTTAACAGTTGTGTGCAAAATTAAACACTAACCCCATGCAACCTTTTCACCCAAAAATGAGTCTTGGTATTGTAATTTGCTAATAAGGATTAATACCACTACGGTTAAAACGCACTAACTATGAAAATTTTTAAACTACTTTCTACCAGCAAAAAAAGCTTCTTATTGCTGTTGGCTGCCACATTTTTTGGCTTTGTTTCCAACAGTAATGCTCAAATTATTGTAACCACAGGAATCACCCCTCAAGATTTGGTGCAAAACACCTTACTTGGAAGTGGGGTAACGGTTTCTAACATTACCTTCTCTGGCGATGCTAACCAAATTGGTCATTTCCTGGGAAACAACTCAAACATTCCACTAGACAGTGGCGTGGTAATGGGTACTGGCGATGTGGCTATGGCACCTGGACCAAACGACCTTGGAAGCACAGACCTTGGTGGTGGAAACTTCGGGGTTGGAGATACTGATTTAGACATCATTGTTGGCCCTTTTGGAACCAACGATGCTGCCATATTGGAGTTTGACTTTATACCCATTGGAGATACCGTAAGTTTTAACTACATCTTTGCTTCGGAAGAATACCCTGAATTTGTGAACGGTGGTTTTAACGACGCATTTGGATTCTTTATTAGTGGGCCTGGCTTTAATGGCCCTTACCAAAACCAGGCAGAAAACATTGCATTGATTCCTGGAACAACTACTCCGGTAACCATTGATGATGTAAACAACGGAACAGCCAACCTGGGACCCTGTGTGAACTGTGCTTATTATGTGGCAAATGGTACCGGCCTTGTTGGAGAACCCCAATATACCGATCCAACCGTAGTACAGTACGATGGGTTAACCACGGTGTTAACAGCCATTGCTGCTGTGCAGTGTGGACAAACCTACCACATTAAATTAGCCATTGCCGATGCAGGTGATACTGCTTACGATTCAGCAGTGTTTCTCGAAGGAGGTAGCTTTGGCTCAGAAGGTGTGGAAGTAGACATTACTACTGTTACAGGTGATTCAATTGTATATGAAGGATGCGACAGTGCGATGTTTGTATTTACCCGTCCTGATACCTCTGGAACTCTTACAGTAGGATTTACATTGGGTGGTAATGCCATCAACGGGACAGATTACGACCAATTGCCTGACAGTATTTTCTTCCCCGCAGGTTCTTCTACTTCTACGTTAGTATTGAACCCAATTTGGGATGGTTTGGCAGAAGGTATTGATACCGTTTACATCTTTGTATACACCATTACCCCTTGTGGCGATACCATTGTAGACGGTGGTGGAATATTCATTGCTGATCAACCCGACATTCAAATTGCAACCAACGATGTGCTCGTTACCTGTCCAACCGACTCGGTACAAATTTCAGCTACTGCTACAGGAGGTATTCCCGGACACTCATATACATGGGACAATGGTATGACGGGTCAAACCATTTGGGTGCCGTCATTGGTAACTGATACATTTATCGTTGAAGTATATGATACTTGTGCCCTGGTACCGTTTTACGATACAGTCATTGTAGAAGTTAACTTGCCACCTGCACCGCTAGTAGATGCAGGCAACGACACGACTGTAAACTGTGCTGGCTTCAGCATTACCTTAACAGGAACTCCCTCTTTAGGAACTTCACCTTATACTTATTTATGGGATACAGGAGAAACGACCAGTAGTATTGTAGTAACGCCTGCAGTAACCGATACGTTTACGGTGACCATTACTGATGCTTGTGGAATTACGGCCACTGATACAGTGATTGTTATTGTAGCACCTGGGCCACCAACAGTTATTATGAGTAACGATACTACAGTAGCATGTGCTGGCGATGTTGCGTTTTTGGATGTAATGGTGAATACCGGAACAGCGCCTTTCACTTACTTGTGGAGTACAGGAGCTACTACCTCCAGCATTACAGTGAACCCAGGCAGTACCACTACCTATTACGTGGAGGTGTCGGATGCGTGCTTCCCAGGTTCGGTACAAGACAGTGTAACAGTAACGGTATCTACATATGCGCCATTACAAATTAACGCTGGCGATGAAACACCGATTTGCCCAGGCGATTTGGTCACCTTAACAGCATCAGCTACAGGAGGTAACCCTGGATACACATGGTCGTGGAACACCGGCGATAACGATTCTACCACTACAGTAAGCCCGAATGTAAACACTACTTATACTGTAACCATTACCGATCAGTGTGGTAACACTACCAACGAAACGGTAGAGGTAACCATGCCAAACTACGATACCTTATCGGTTTCTACCGGAGGTGATGGCTTGATTTGCGATGGTGATCTGTTCAACCTGGTGGCAACTGCTGGAGGTGGTGCAGGAGGATACTCATACCAATGGTTCGATATTGACGGCAACCCGATAGGGAACTCAGTATCTTCTACCTCGGTTACACCAGCTGAAACCGATACCGTGTACACGGTAGTGATCTCAGATCAATGTGGAAACGTTGCATCTAACCTGGTACAGGTAGTATTCGACAATTGTATTGTTGCTCCGCCAAACGTATTTACACCAAATGGCGATGGCATCAACGATTTTTGGGTAATTGATAACATCGAAAAAACACAAAACGAAGTAATTGTATACAACCGCTGGGGAACCATCGTATTTGAAACCACCGACTATAAAGGTGATTGGGATGGTGACAATTTAAGCGACGGCACTTACTACTACATTGTAAAAGTGGTAGGGCAGGATGCTTACACCGGATACGTACAAATTCTTCGTGGAGCTGAATAACCATCAGTGTAACTTTATTGCAACAAAAAGCCCTTCCAAAATGGAAGGGCTTTTTTTATCATGTTGTGGGTGTTATACCAACGATTTACCGGTCATTTCTTCGGGCTGATCAATGCCTAAAATCTTTAAAACAGTAGGAGCAACATCGGCTAAAATACCATTGCTGATAGATGAGTAATCGTTATCGATGAGGAACACAGGCACCGGGTTGGTAGTATGTGCTGTGTTGGGAGTGCCATCGTTGTTAATCACATAATCGGCATTGCCATGATCGGCAATGATAATGAAAGAGTAGCCATTGCTAGTGCCAGCTTGTACTACTCGTTCTGCACAGCCATCTACCGTTTCTAAGGCCTTGGTTACAGCCTCATACACACCAGTATGGCCTACCATGTCGGGGTTGGCAAAGTTCAAGCAAACAAAATCTACTGTGCCTTCTTCCAATTCTTTTACAATGGCATCAGTGACTTCAAAAGCACTCATTTCAGGTTGTAAGTCGTAGGTAGCTACTTTTGGAGAATTCACCAAAATGCGCTTTTCACCTTCAAACTCATGCTCGCGACCGCCAGAAAAGAAAAAGGTAACATGCGGGTATTTTTCGGTTTCAGCTATTCGAATTTGTTGTTTCCCGGCATTGGCCAATACCTCACCCAGGGTCATGGGCAGGTTGTCTTTACCGTACACCACATGAACATCTTTAAAAGTATTGTCGTAGTTGGTCATCGTTACATAATGCAATGGCATTGGTTGCATGCCTTGCTCTGGAAATGCCTGCTGACTCAGTGCCATGGTAATTTCTCTACAACGATCGGTGCGGAAGTTAAAACACAACACCACATCCCCTTCGTTGATGGTAGCAAGAGGTTGTCCTGCATCATCGGTCATCGCAATGGGTTGAATAAATTCATCAGTAATGCCATTGTTGTATGAATCCTGGATAGCGGCTAACACATCATTCGATGGAGTTCCCTTACCATGTACCATCAAATCATAAGCCTCCTTTACACGCTCCCAACGCTTATCACGATCCATGGCATAGTATCGCCCCACTACCGAAGCAATTTGTCCTGTAGAAGTAGTTAAATGAGCTTGTAATTTTTTCAGATAATTCAACCCGCCTTTTGGGTCAGTATCTCTACCGTCGGTAAACGCATGGATATACAATTGCTCGAAGTCTTTGGCCTTAGCAAGGTCGCATAAAGCGTGCAGATGTTCTTGCGATGAGTGCACCCCACCATCCGAAACAAGGCCGAGTAAGTGTACCTGTTTGTTGTGTTCAATGGCATAATCAAACGCTTGCACAAGTGTAGCATTTGTAGCAAACGAACCGTCGGCAATGGCGCGATTGATTTTCACCAAATCCTGGTATACCACCCTTCCGGCACCAATGTTCAGGTGCCCAACCTCGGAGTTCCCCATTTGGCCGTTAGGAAGCCCTACATTTTCGCCGTCAGTAAGCAGTTCGGCATTGGGGTGCTGTTGGTATAAGCTGGAAATAAATGGAGTGTTGGCATGGTATATCGCATCGGACTTGCTGTGGTCGCCATGGCCCCAGCCATCCAAAATAATCAGCGCGAGCTTCTTGTTCATTCGGTGGAGTTAAATTTTGCGGTAAATATAGTGCCTTTGGGAGAATTGTTTTGCACATCGATGGTGCCATGGTGTAAGGTCACAAAGTGCTTCACAATGAAAAGCCCCAGGCCAGTGCCTTTTGTTTTTCGTGTTTCTTCGTTCCCCAACCGGTAAAACTTATTAAAAACCTTGTTGATCTCACTGGCAGGAATGCCTTCCCCTTCATCGGCCACTGAAAACAATATACCGTTCGAGTGCTGTTGTAGTGTAACAGTAATGGTGCTACCGGCAGGCGAATACTTGACCGCATTTTCATAAAGGTTAGTTACAATTGATGAAAAGGCAACACGGTCGACAGGAAACTCAACCCCATCATCAATGTGAAGTGCAGTAGTATGTTGTTGGCCCGTAGTTTCAATGCCATGCGCAATTAATTCGGTGATGAAAGCGGAGAGATTGATGTGCTCTTTATGGAGAGGGAGGGTGCTGTTTTCTATCTTAGTAGCCAGTAAGATGTTCTCCACCAACATGTCAAGCCGGTCAGTATCTTTGATGGCTTTCCGTATAATTTCTTCTTGTTTCTCTTTGCTCAAATCCCGCTTTAAAAGCGTTTGTAGATAAAGCTTACTGGAAGCAATGGGCGATTTCAATTCGTGGGTAATAGAAAGCAGGAAATTACGTTGCTGAGCCACTACTTCTACCTCTTTTTTAAACGACTTGTGCACCTTCGTCATTCCCCATGCCAGAATAATTAGAAATACCGACCCTTCACCAGCAATCATCCAGATTTGCTTTTCCAATGCAGCATTCATCTCCTGTAAGTATTCCGGACTTCCATTGAGGGAAATTTCCACCTTTTGTTGATACAACTCCTGGTTGAGGTCAACCAACAATTTGGTCCACCAACCAAATTGAAGGATGATGTAAATGACCAACAGGTAAAAGATAATCAAAGGGTTACGCTTGGTAGATGCCATGTAGCAAAGGTAATACAATGAAAGAGAGCGAAAAAACAGGAGCTTTTTTGTTGTATGATTTTTGATAATTTCGCACAACAAACTACTACAAACCAAACATGCGCTCAATTTTTTTGTGGCCATTGCTATTGGCAATGCTGCTTTGTGATGTTGCTGTTACACAACACCACGCTTTCAAACATTATACGGTAGAACACGGTTTGCCAAGTGCAGAAGTGTATGAGGTGATGCAAGATAGATTAGGTTATCTATGGTTTGCCACCGATCGAGGCATTTGCCGTTACGATGGTTACAATTTCCGCACATATACTACTCGTGATGGGTTGCCTGATAACACCGTTTTTGGATTTTTTGAAGATGAAAAAGGCCGTATATGGTTACGAACATTAAATGGCAAGTTGGCCTACTTTTTCGATGGGTTGATCTACCATCATTCCATTACCATGAATGGTATTCCTTTTTCTCCAAATCAAATCAACTCGCTTTATGTGGATGAAGGAGATACTGTTTTTGTTGGTGGTCCTATGGGATTGTTTAAAATGGCACCTAACAACGGCAGCTACCTGGCCATCCCAATAACAGGAAGCGCTCTATTTGCTGTAGATAAGCACCAGGTAATATATGGAAGCCGTTGCCCTAAAGTTAAAGCTTCACTCAACGTTAGGGAGAAAAAACTACCAATTAAACTCGATGATTTCAGCAATGCACGATTTGCTCTCAAGCGAGCGAATGACGAACAACTCATCATTATTGATAATGATGTATATGTGTTGAATGGTACAGAAGCTCAGAGTATACAAACCTTTCCGGCGGAGGTGACAACGGTTTACGAAGATGCAGCACAAAATTTATGGGTAGGGTTAAGAGGAAGAGGAATGTATTGTTATTCTGGGGGCGACCTCACAACAACACCTACTTACCACTTGCTTCCACAAAGCTCGATAGGATCAATGATGATTGACCGGGAAGGAGGGTACTGGTTAACCACGATTGATAATGGCGTTTACTATTTGCCTAACCTCAACTTTTGGGTATACGGACAAGAGGAAGGGTTACTGGAAGAAAATGTTAGGCAGGTAGTAGCCATCAACGACAGCACAGTATACATTGGACTGTTTACGAAAGGACTGCAACGCCTAAATGTTCAGGGTACTATTGAGCGAATACCTATTGAGACTACTATTGGTAAAACCATTGAAGTGAAGTCGATCGACAACGCCCACTCTAATGGTCTTTGGGTAATGGGACGAGGAATTGGAATAACACGCTTGCAAAACGATTCGGTGCATAGCAGGATGAGAGTAGATGGCATGAAAATGTTAAACTGTAACAAGGACGGAACAGTGGAGTTATTGTGTCGCGATGTGATTGTTAAATACGATGCAAAAGGAGTGGAATTAGAACGAATCGCAATTCCGCAAGGCAAAATGCTGCGACCTGAAGTGTTGTGCAAAACCAATGATACTTTGTGGATAGGTGATGGCTGGGGATTATGGGTATATGCCAATAAAACATACCGCTTCCTGGGCGAGCAACACCGTTCTTTCCGAACTCGAATTACCGACATTAAAGCAACAAAATATGGTATAGCACTAGCCACAAGGGGAGAAGGGTTGGTATTGAAAAATGGGAATCAAGTTGTGAACCTTGGAGAAGAAGAAGGGTTGTCGGGCAACATATGCAATCAGTTGCTGGTAGAACAAGATACCATTGTGTGGGTATGCACCAATAAAGGATTAAGTAAAGTAACGCTGTTAGGCAGCGAAACAACCATTGTTAACTATGGGAGTGAGGATGGGTTGCCTTCCCGACAGGTAAATCATGTGAGCGTAACTCTCACAAAGGTTTGGGTAGCTACACACAATGGGTTAGCAGTGTTTGATAAAAATTACGTTGCACGCCTTTCTTTATTGCCTGTTTTTATTGAGGATGTAATTGTTGGAAACGATACTGTTGTAGGCACGCAACACGAATTATCGTATCAACAAAACCACTTCACCATTAATTTCAAAGGACTCGGTTATAGTACCCCGGGGCGAATCATATATCGGTACCGATTAAAAGGGTGGAGCGATGAATGGAATACGACCAATAATACCTCCATTACCTATCACTCGCTGTTACCTGGCACTTATGAGTTTTCTGTGCTTGCAATGAATAATAAAGGCGATGTGTCTCCGGTTCCCGCCAATTTGTCGTTTTACATTGCGCCACCATTTTGGCAAACCACCTGGTTCAGGTTATTGTGCTTATTGGTCATTGTGAGTATTGTAGCCGTTTTTTTCAAAATAAGGGTGCTGACCTACAATAAAGATGTGGTAAGAGAATTATTGCAGTTGTTGTTGCAGCGATTAAAACGGAAAACCTATTACTATGTAAAAGTAGATGGTGAAGTAACACGAATCAATATCGATCACATTTTATATGTGAAGTCGGAGAAAAACTATATAGAGATTGTTACCCCCGGCAAAAAGTTTTTGGTGCGAAAAGCAATGAAGGCGGTAGAAAGGGAAATTCCCCATCGGAAGAATTTTTTACGAGTACACCGGTCCTACCTCATTCATTTGGAGAAGGTAGATTCGTTTCATTCTGAATATGTACGTATCGATGCACATAAAATTCCAGTAGGAAGAACCTATCGGGAACAATTACAAGAAAGAAAACCACACCCTCAAAAACAACAATGGCATTGGATGCATAAAATCACATCCCTACGTTCGTCACGAATTTAACGTTGTTTGTCCCAAACCCTTGATGAGTCTCGCTTTCTTTTTTTTCGATAAGTAGTTTCATGGTTGAAATAAACAACACAAATACTTACAAAATCAAAATTTTTAACCATGAAAACCAAATTACTTTATGGCATTGCAGTAGGTGCTGCAATGAGTGTAGCTGGATTAGCCACAGCACAAAACAATACATTTCCTGCCAACGGAAATGTAGGCATTGGAACACTTAACCCGAATGCAGAATTAGACATCAACGGCAATGTATTAGTTGGCGGGTTGGGTCAACAAGGCTTTGGAGCAAACGATTACTTTGAAGTAGTGGTAGACGGCAATGGATTGTTGCATGCTGGCCCTCCTACCGATTTAATTCCTGGAGAATTTAATCCGGGTAATCCTGGTAACCCGGGTGATGACAATGGTGGTGGTATTATCATCAATCCAGGAGGTGGTGGAGATCCTTTGGCTAAACCATGTGGATACAATGTTACTGCATGGGACGATCGAGGCCCTAACCCCAATGCTATATTTCTTTCATGTGGGTTTGATCGATTGGGAATTGGTGCCGACGATCCTTTGTCGGCCTTCCACGTTAAAGGAACTGATGGGCGTATTACCATTGAAGAAAATCCTGGCGACATTTGGGAAATTCATGGAACAAGTAACGCTTTTGCTGTAAAAGATGCAGATGATGGTACGTATAGAATGTGGATTAAGAACTCGAATGGATATATGGGGCTGGGAACAAATGCCCCTGCCGAACGGTTGCATGTTGAAGGCAATGTGCGCATAAGAACCAATTCATTCACTCAAAATGGACGGTTGTTTACACAAGGCCCCAGCACTTCCTTAAACCAATGGACTCGTGGGGTGGTTAGTAACAACTTAAAGTGGAATGAATCTACCAACATGTGGGATGTGAATACCAGTAATTTTTCTGACTTCTCAGCCATGCGTTTTGAAAATGGAGGAGTAATTGGGTTTTACACACGCCTTTCTACAGGATCTCCCTATTCCATTAGCAACAACAACCTTACCCAATATCGAATCATGACATTGCGTCAAGACAATGTTACCATTGGAACCGATCGTATTGTAGGAGGAGCACACACCGACTATCGCCTTTCGGTGGATGGGAAAGTTGTGGCACAGGAAATTGTGGTGACCCTCGACAATTGGGCCGACTATGTATTTGCTGATGATTACCAGTTGCAGCCATTAACTGAAGTAGCAGCGTTTATTGAAGCCAACAATCATTTACCTGCTATCCCTTCGGAAGCTGAAGTGGCTGAAAATGGCGTTGAGATGGGTGAAATGTTTAAGCTCCAAATGCAAAAAATTGAGGAGTTAACCCTGTACATCATCGAGCAAAACAAAGCCATTGAGCAAATCAAAGCAGAAAATGAAGCCATAAAGGCCATGTTGAATCAGCAAAAGTAAGCCATATGCAATTCCATAATAAAACAACGATAGCAGTTGGTGGTGTTGCTAAATGGGCAATATTAAAGCACTTGTTGGCATGCTTAATAGTGTGTTTAACAATGTACGCTGTAAAGGCTCAAGTGCCAACACAATACAGCCAAACTCCATTAATTCCGGAGAGTGGTGTATATGCTTCCAACGCTAAAATCGCAGAGGTTGACGTGTCTGTTAACATAGATAAATCAATACTCGAAGCAGAAGATCTTCAAAACAGTAAAAACAACCAACCATACCGGTTTGCTGTTTCAGTTCCTACTAATATTGGGGTTGCTGAAGGAGGAAAATACAGCACTCCGGAAGGAGAAGTTTGGAAAGTGAAAATAGCTTCAAAAGGAGCTACCTCGATGAGCTTAATCTTCGATCAATTTGAATTGCCTAAAAGTGCATCGATGTATGTGTACAACGAGGAAAGAACCATGGTAATGGGACCAATTACTTACCGTTGTAATGCAAGCAATGGCACTTATATTACCGATGTAATTAAGGGAGAAGCATTAATCGTTGAATACTTCGATCCTATGGGAACGGTAGACAATGCCCAACTTCATATTGCTGAGGTTGCTAGAGGATATCGTGAGTTTGTGGGGTTTAACAACCACAAAGAGTATGGTGATTCCGACGATTGTGAAAACGATATTGTGTGTGCAGAGGGCAACCCGTGGTGCATTGAGGAAAGGGCAGTGAGCTTAATATTGCTGGCCAATAATACACGAATATGCACAGGCACCATGCTGAACAATACAGCTGAAGACCTTCGACCTCTTTTTCTTACGGCCGACCATTGTCTTGGAGGAAGCAATACCTGGCAATTCAGGTTTCATTACAAAAACCCTACTTGTGGTGCCACCACATATGCAGGCACTACCTGGACTTATAGCAACTCAACTTTGTTGGCCAACGATGCAGATACTGACTTTGCATTATTGGAGGTTACGGGTTACGATCCCTTTGATAATTGGCACCGTTTAGGAGGAGTACATTTTGCTGGATGGAGTAGAAATACGAACCCTACTTCAGGGGTTGGCATCCACCACCCCAATGGAGATGTAATGAAAATCTCGTTTGATTGGGCTGCTCCAACCAGTGCCGGGTGGGCTGGTTTGCCTGCAAACTCACACTGGGATGTTGATTACGACGATGGCACTGTGGAACATGGTTCTTCTGGTTCAGCCTTGTTTAACCAAAATCATCGTGTAATTGGTCAATTGCACGGCACACAAGACCCTAACTTTTCAGGAAGTAACTACTGCGAATCATTTGATAGTAGGTATGGGAGGTTAGACCAGTCGTGGAATGGCGGGGGCACCAATGCCACCCGTTTACGGAACTGGCTCGACCCGTTGGGCACCAATGCCATGACTACCGACCCCATTTCACCACTTGTGATCTTTCATAACTTGAGCTTTTCGGGCACCAACACTTACACAGCAACCGATCAGATGGAATTGGCAGGAGAGGTGAATGGCTATCCAGTGCCACCACCAGTGCCACTTTTTTGGGGTTGGCCCGTTAACGGATTGCCCTTTGTGGTGAATGGAGGAGCAAACGTTACCTTTCAAGCGGGCGAAGAAATTGTGATACGCCCTGGAGTAGAAGTGCATGCAGGAGCGGACTTTAGAGCGCACATTGCACCAGTAGGGTGTGGTACTCGTCTTGACTATGGTCGTATAGGCGAGCAAGGCGATATTGATGAGGCAAACCATGCATTCAATACCCGAACAGGGAATAGCAATGCGGTTGCTCAATTTGCCATAATGCCTAACCCCAACAACGGAACATTTAATGTATCCTGGGAATCGGAAACCCCAGCTACTATTGAAGTATATGATGCCATAGGACATATAGTATGGAGCAAAGAGAAGGTGCAACAAAATACCATGAACATAGACATTACCAGCCAGCCAAAAGGCATTTACCTGGTAAGAATTGCTACAGAAAATCAAACATTTACTGAACGAGTAATACGGCAATAAAACCCTCCGTATTCTGATGGCCCCTGTTTTACATAAAACAGGGGCTTTTTTGTTGCTGTGATGTTAAGTTCTCAGTAAAACACGTTAACTGTTCAATGCCGATAGCATTTTAGCAGGTTTATATGACTTTTCATTAGTTTTACTTTCTTGTTTATGAAGCAGCTGAAGCGAAAAATACTGGTATTGGGATATGCTGCACTCTTCACGCAATCGATGCATGCACAGCCAACGAGCATAGAAGAGATACGACTTCAACTCGATACGGTAAGTGCAGACAGTACTCGCATCCAACTGTTATGGGCATGGTCGAGGATGGTGACTACAAGCAATCTTGATAGTGCGCTAACAATTATTGATACTGCCATTGCCATCAGGAACACCGCGGGTTATTCGAAATACGATTATCGACTCTTGATCGCCCAGGGAATGATTCATTCTATGATGGGTGAGTATACGCTTGCCCAACAAAGCCATATGAATTACTTGAAGTTGGCCGAACAACGCAACGACAGTGCCCATATGGCACTTGCATTGATGAATATTGCAGGATTGTATTATAACCAAAACGATACTCAAGCTTACGAAACGTATGCTGCAAAGAGCTTTGCTATACATCCGGTATCGCCCTACCTTAACTTGCTTCATCGTGCCAGACAAGCAGCCTTCAGAGGAGACTTCGAGCTGGCCATTGAGTTGGGGAGAAAGGTTTATTCGAAGTCAGTCAATACCCCACCAAAAAACTGGAATCAACAGGTTAACAAGCCCTTACAATTGACTGCTATAACCGGTCGGATGGCTGATTTTTTTGTGCGTGCCGAACAATACGATAGTGCCCTGGTGTACTTTGATCGCTGCATGCATTTGTGCATAAAGCAAGGCAATCATCGGATGCTTTCCATTATTCAAGGCAGCAAAGGAAAGATATACCTACAACAAGGCGACCTCACAAAAGCATTAGAAGCATTTCAATCTTCGCTGTATCATGGCCATGTTGTAGGGTCGAAACAGCAATTGTTAGAAGGATACAATAACATGGTATATGCTTACGATACCCTGGGCAATTACCAGATGTCGCGGCTGTATATGGATAGCATTTTACTGGTAAAAGATGCGTTATTTAGTGTTGCAAAAAGTAGGCAAATTGAAGAATTAACCACGCGCTATGAAACCGCAAAGAAGGATCAACAAATTGCCGAACTAGAAACCGAGAATGCTCTGACACAGATCGAATCGAGTAAAAAGAACATATGGCTATGGGCGATAGTTAGTATTACTTGTGGATTGGTGTTTATGATGGTGGTGTTGAGCCGTACAAGAAAAAGGCGACGCGATGCTATGTTTGCTCAAAAAAGGGCAGAGTTGGAACAGCAAGCTTTACGCGCTCAAATGAACCCTCACTTTTTGTTCAATGCGTTAAGCAACCTACAATCGTTGTACAATGAAGGACAGGTTGAAAAAGCCAACGATTTGATGGCCGATTTTGGTCGATTGCTGCGTTTGATTCTTGAACATACCAGCCAGCAATGCATCAGTTTAACAGAAGAAATAGAAGCTTTACGACTATACCTCAACATTGAGCAAGAAAGGTTAGACGATAATTTGCGGTATATGATTACTTTGGATGAGCACATTGATGCAGATGCGTTAATGATGCCCCCATTGGTGCTGCAACCATTCATAGAAAATGCCATATGGCACGGCATTGCTCCAAAAGGTGATGGGACAGTACAAGTAGCTTTTCAATCGGTGATAAACAATAAGCTCATATGTGCCGTGCAAGACGACGGCATTGGCATTGCAGCCAGTAAAGCCAAGGGATCCAATAAACACAAGACACACAAAAGCAAAGGCATAGCATTAACCACTGAACGTTTGGGGGGAGAGCAAGCTATTGTGGTGGAAGAATTGCCAGAAGGAGGAACAAAAATTACTTTACAAATACCCATTGAGTATGTGTATTAAGGCGGTAATTATAGACGACGAGAAAAACATCCGTCAAATGCTTCGCAGCACCCTCGAGAAGCATTTCAATACCACCGTTACTGTGGTAGGAGAGGCTGGTGATGTAAACAATGCGATAGCCACTATCACTGCATTGCGTCCCGACCTGGTTTTTCTCGACATTCATTTAAAACAAGGCACTGGGTTTGATGTGTTGGAGCAGTTGGAGCAGTACGATTTCGAAGTGGTGTTTGTTACTGCGCACAACCACTATGCCATGCAGGCATTTAAGTGCAGTGCATTTGGCTACCTGCTGAAACCATTTAAAGTCGATGACCTGAGGGTGGTGATTGATAAGTTGAAAGACCTACAAGTTTTGCGCAATGCCACAAGTCAACGCATCAAGGTGTTGGTAGAAAATTATGGCGATGAGCATGGGCTTATGAAACGGTTGATTGTTTCGAACGTACACGGTTTCGATATCATTGAAATTACCGACATCATTCGGTTGGAAAGTGAGAACAATTACACCCATTTTTACCTGAAAAACAGCAAGCGTATAACCACCAGTAAAACCCTTAAGGAATACGAAGAACTGTTGGGCAATTTGGGATTTTGCCGCATCCATCAACGCCATATTGTGAACCTGCGCTTCGTTAAAACTTACCATAAGGGCGATGGTGGGTCGGTAGTACTGATAAACAATGAAGAACTGCCGGTATCACGCAACCGAAAAGCCAGTTTTTTGAAGCGATTTATATAGGAGCATTTTTTATTGCTGTTTGATTCTCATTGAACCCCTCCTGTTTCTAAAACTCCATTGCTATTCCTTTATAGTTGAACTACTTTGAATAGTATATCTAATTTAAATTCAACAAACATGAAAAAAGCATTCCATGCATTATTAATACTATACATACTCTTGGGTGTAGTACAAACGGGCAATACACAATGCCTGAACCTTACCGCCACCAATGGCGATTTTGAAAATCTATCGGGGAACCCTTCCCTCCCCAATGTCAATGCATTGGGGACCAACAATATTCCCGGGGCTACGGTAAATCCGTTCATTCCCCCAGCTACAACTGCCGACGAGTCGGTGCAAAATTGGTACTCGCCTGGGCAGGCGGTTCCCATCACCCCCGATTACTTTCACACATCAAATCCGGGGATATTTGTTGGTGTCCCTGCCAACTTTAAGGGTACGGAAAATCCACACAGTGGAGATGGGTATGGTGGGATGCTCATGAATTTATCCGAATCTTATCAGTATAAATTGGACGCTCCAATGGTTGTGGGCACCGAATACCTTATTGTGATGTGGGTGAGTCGCGGGGAAAACAGCAAGTACTCCATCGATCAATTTGAAGCAGGCTTTTCTATTGGCGCAAACGAGCAAATTGCAGGGGGTAGTTTTGTCAATGCATTTACCGGCATTGTGAGCCTTAACGATGGTACTTTTGCCTTAACCAATACTACCGGGTGGACCATGATTTGCGGTACCTATGTGGCCAGTGGAGGCGAAGATCATATTACCATCGGCAACCTGGGGGGAGTAGCGGTAAACACCACCACCGGGCCAGGCACGGTACTGGAAGCTTATTATTACATCGATGATGTGATGGTACTGGAAGATGGAGGTCCCGTTTCGTTGCTTTGTGCCGGGCCTATTGCTACCTGCGAAATCCCTGGAGCAACCTACAACTGGACACCAGCTGCTGGGTTAAGTTGCACCAATTGCTATAACCCTGTGGCCACTCCAACCACCACCACCACTTACACCGTAACCATCACGCTTTCTGGCACCTCTTGTTCCATGAGCGATCAAATGACCGTAATGCCTCCGGTTACTTTCGGACCACTCGACGACATGTGTGTTACCGACGACTGTATCTTACTCGATGGGTCGGGATCTCCTACAGGTGGGGTGTTCTCAGGCCCTGGCGTGAGTCTGGTTAGTGGCTCGTATTATTTTTGCCCCGATGTAGCTGGAGTGGGAGCACATTTATTGACCTATACAGACCCCTCATCGTGCGTGGCAACTGCCAGCATAGAAGTAGACCCTGGCCAATGGCCACAAACCAGTAGCAATGCCGTTGGGGGAGATGATGGTGCCGATATTGCTACCGATCCATCGAGCAATGTATATGTTACCGGAACCTATACCGAGCAAACTGAGTTTGGCCCTTATACCATTACGAACAATGCACCTACTGAGGGCATGTACCTGGTGAAGTACGATGAATGTGGACAACTATTGTGGGAGGTGCATACGTTTGATTTCACCCCATTTGGTAACCCTACCATTGCTACTGGAGCAGCAGTAGCGGTAGACAACGATAACCGTTTTGTGTATGTTACTGGAATTGTACAGGGCGATGCAGAGTTTACTTCTACCAATGGATTGAATCAACAATATACCGCAGTAGGAGTGCCTAACCTCTATGTGGCACAATATAACCTTGATGGTGAATTGCAGTTTGTGGAACTCTTTGCTACCTATGCTGCAAATGGTTGGAGGCTGATCCCTCATTCTTTAGACGTTGGTCAGGCGTTGTCTACCAATGGTCGCGTATATGTGGGAGGTGAGGTAACCAATGCAGGTAGGGGCTTTTTGTTAGGGCTCGATGATGTAGGGCTTTCATTCACCATGGCACCGTGGAGTCCAATCGTTACGGCTTTGTCTGGAAATGCCGCAGTGCTTGGAGTAGATGTTACTTCCATCAGCCGTGTCTACCTCACGGGTTATTACAATGGGAGTGCTCGTATACAAAGCCTGCCATTGGGCACTATGTCTGCAACGGTTTCCAATCCCAGTGCTCTTCGCGATGCATTTTTGTTTCGATTTTTGGATACCGGACCATTGGCGTTATTCTCGATGGCTGAAACAGGGGGAGTAAATGCCAATAGAGTAGCTGTTGGCACCGAAGTGGTGGCCGACAATCCTGGTAACCCTATTGTAACAGGGTATTACAATGGTGAAATGACCAATGTTTTTAACACAGGAATTAATGCACCAGCAACAACTTTCACCGATACAGCTGGTTTTGTGGCTCGTGCCACCAACATGACCAGCGGTTCTGTTTGGGTACAAACGATCATTGGGCTTCCTACGGGGGGAAGTAATTGCAATGCCATGCACCTGGATGTAAAAGGGCAATCGGTATATGTTACCGGTGATTATCAGGCCGATCAGGTATTCATTCCGGCTTCTACCATCCTGCCATTACCAGCAGCGGGCACCAACCGTTCAGGTGTTTACGTGGCGCAATTTAATACAGATGCAGGAACGGCTAATTGGATGAACTCTACCGACAATGATATAGCAAATGGAGCACACTTTTCTGGAAGCATTGTTGCCTCACCCATTTCCAGGTATGTATATACTACCGGCGATTATATAGGTGATATGGATTATTTCGATAATGCTGGAACTTTCGCGCCACTGGTTGCTACTGGTACGCCTGGAGCACGTAATGCCTTTGTGTTGAGAAACTCCACATCAAGTGCTACCGGTGAATTCCGAAACAGTGCAGCTGATCCATCTACTCCAACTGTTGAAGCACAAAAAACATGGAGCATTTACCCGAACCCTAATAACGGAACATTTAATGTATCCTGGGAATCGGAAACCCCAGCTACTATTGAAGTATATGATGCCATAGGACATATAGTATGGAGCAAAGAGAAGGTGCAACAAAACACTATGAACGTAGACATTACCAGCCAGCCGAAAGGAATTTACCTGGTAAGAATTACGACAGAAAATCAAACATTTACTGAACGAGTAATACGGCAATAATCAGTCTGAATTTATGAACAAAACCCCTGCTTCATTACAAAGCAGGGGTTTTTGTTAGTGATACTGTCAATGATGCAAACCCAATCAGTGGTTAATTCGCTGATTTCGAGTGTTTTGCGATTGTTGCCTTGAGGTGGGTAACTGTCATTTATACCAGAAAACTGTCCTTGCGAATAATGATGTAACGCTTTATATTTCAGGTATGTATGCTTCAATTTCCCCCAAAAAAGAACAAGGTGTTTTTAATGGTAGCTTTAATGCTACTGTTCAACCCAAATTAGAAATAGGTGCTCCTAACGACCGTTACGAACAGGAAGCAGATGCTGTAGCAGATAAAGTAGTGAGTTCCCCTTTTCAAGGCAGCAGTTCCTCACTTTCAGTGCCTGTAAAAGAGGAAGGCGTTCAAATGATGCCAGCCACTGATGAGGAAGAGAAGGTACAAATGATGCCAACTGATGAAGAGGAAAAGGTGCAAATGATGCCAGCTGCTGATGAAGAAGAGAAGGTGCAAATGATGCCCATTTCAGCCAATGCTATTCAATTGAAGTGTGCTGAGTGTGAAGAAAAGGAAAAGGTGCAACGCATGGAGGAAGACGAAGATAAGGTGCAGATGATGGCGGATGAAGAGGAAAAAGTACAACGCCAACCCGAATTGCAGAAATCAAGTGATGGTACCATGCAAGCTTCCGACAATGTTGCTGCAACATTGAACAACAGCAAAGGCAAGGGACAATCGCTACCATCAAACACACAGCAAGAGATGGAGAGCAAGATAGGAGCCGACTTTAGTGGGGTAAGAATACATACCGATGCCAATGCCGTACAAATGAGCAAAGAAATGGGTGCCAAAGCATTCACTCATGGCAGCGATGTGTACTTCAACAAGGGCAATTACCAGCCCGATAGCAAAGCAGGAAAGCACTTGTTGGCGCACGAGCTTACCCATACAGTACAGCAAGGTGGAGCTGCATTGAAGGGAAAACGAGGGCAGCGCAACGGACTAACGATTCAGCGTAAGGTGGGGAACAGCTTAATTCAACGAGCCGTAACGGAAACGAAACAAGAATCGCATGCCGGATTATTTGAATTAGATCGACATACTCCTGTAGGAGGTCCTACCTTTGTTCCCCAGGGACGATACAGCGTAAAAGTTGATTTCAACCCCTACCAGGTAGTGAATTGCCAGGAAATTGACCTCACACAAACAAGTATAGCCCTGGTGAACGGAACACCACAATTTGCCAGTGCGGCCGATAGAGCAAGGGCACTTGTTGCCGGAGAAGGTACAGTGGGGAAAGCCATTGACCAGCAACCCGATGCCAACCCCAACCCTTATTATACGCGAAATACTGCCGGTAACCAGGAAGCAGGCACACAAGTAGGAAAAAGAACAGGAAATAGCAAAGGCACAAAGGCTTTCCTTACCGATACTCCAGGATTGAGGAATCGTACTGCAGGGCAAAGGCTGGCGATTGATTTTGAAACATGTGCCGTTTGTACCAAAGGGGTGGATACAGGTACCTATTACGGTTGTGTATCCTGGGGCTTTGATATTGATGCAGCCAACAAGTTTACGGAACATCCTTTCAACCTGGTTTCGAGGGGAACACCTTCTGCCGACTTTTTAGCGGCAGCCAAAAAATGGAATGCGCAAACCGTACCGGTGGCGACTAACGATTTGCCGATTCCAACGCACGGCACCCATCAGGCCGACATGACCGAGCCACAACTCAAGGCACGCATCAAAGCACTGGATACTACCTTAAAAGGACTGGCTGCCGGCCATGCCAATATTGCACAGATTACGTTTGAGATCAAGGTGTACAAAGACATCTTGAAAGCCATGGCTTACAACAAGGGAGAAGGCTACCACGATCGAGACATCAGAGCCATTCAAGCACTGGTGGACGTTACACCCAATGGAAAATTTGATTTCAAAACCATTTCCAAAATTAAACGTTGGCAGATAGAGCAAGGATTACGAGGCGATGGCCGTTTTGGCCCCAAGTCGAGAAAGAAATACAATGCAGTTGTGAAAGCGGCAGTAAAATTGAATAAAGCCAAGGGACATGCGGTAGATCAAATCAAGAAGATACAACGCAAAGTAGGAAGCAAAGACGATGGTGTTTGGGGGCCAAAAACAACCAAGCGTTTAATGGCATGGCAAAAAACCAAAGGCCTGAAAGCTACCGGACATTTTGGTTTAGTAACCCAATTGATGATGTTTGGTCTTGCGCCATTTTAATGCTTGCCGGTTTACAACAAATATCCCTAACTTCACCCAATGCCATTGCCATATATGTTTCAAATGCTCACTTTAGTACTGGGATGTTTTTTAGCTTGCCAACCTGCAGAAGGTAGTCGAGAAACAAACGAGGAAGAAACCGTTATGAACACCACTCCGCTTCAAGAAGAGTACCAGGCACTTATTCAGCAGTTGGAAGAAGAATCCATGGCATTGACGCCCATGTTAATGTCTGTACATTACCCCAACGTCATCCTCAAGGGAGAGGCCATTGTGCCCCATTTAGTGACTTCCATAAAAGATACTACTGTTCGTCATTATTTAAGCCTCATGGCCCTTGCAGCGTTGAATGCTGATGCGCTCCAACAAGTACCTGTCATCACACGATTAACCATCTACAAAGATGCTATGGAAAAAGGAGGGATTCATAACGACTATGGCCTTGTTGGTGAATACTTTGATGGCATAGCCAAAGACATGATAAACATCGGAGAAGAGGCCATCCCTTATATCACCCCATTGCTGGAAGATACTACCAGTTTAAAGGTATGGGGCAGTAAAACGGTGATGATTAACGACCGCTTGCAAAACCGAACCTGCGACTTTGCCTATTGCCTCATCCTGGCAATATTACAACAGCAAGTACCTTACCCCGAAACACCTGCCGGCCGCGATGAGCAGATCGTAAAGCTGAAGCAAACCTTACAGCAAAAAGGGTACTGAAACATGCACTCCTCCGCTGCTTTTAACATTGTCGTGCTAGCTCCTGGTTAACTGGTCAAATCCGTGATCACGCCCAAATCCAATTCTAAATTACGCAACCGCAATACCGGTTTGTTTACTCCCTTTATGTTAGAGTATACCGAAAGATCGAACTGGAATTGCGGATAGTTCAGTGCTATTTTATTGGGGTTAAATGTGCTATACCAGTACTTCAAGTCGGTACTCAACTGATCGAGCAAGTATAGCATGGTGTCTTCGTTATCACTGTCACCATCCCAGCTGCTTAGTTGAGTAGGATCAGTAGGTAAATCCAGCGTAACCGCAGGGAATAGCAATACGGGTAATGCCACATCATTGGCATGGGCATTGTCTTGCAGTTTGTGCGTAAAGTTCACTTCCAGCTTAATCTTTTGATTGGTTGTAGGATCGTGTTGGAACAACTCAAAGAACATGCCGCCCAAAATGTCGCGCAGGGCACGTTTGGTGCCATGGGTAGTGCCCATATAATCGATGCTTATCGGTTCGTTGCTGTCAATTAATGGCACAAAAGGATTGATGAATCGTACCATGGGCGTGCGGTATATAAAGTCATTCATGGTAGTTCTACCTTGAACAATATCGATGTTGCGCTCAATGGCCACACCCGACCATGCATTTTGATATTCTAAAATGTTGAGGTCGTTAATGGTAATGGTGCGCTCTCCATATTGGTTGCGATCATCAAACATGAGTGGCAACTGGTTGGTATCGTCGCTAATAAAGGTATAGTCACACCATAGGGTGCCGTTAGGAACCGCATCAGCTGTAAAGCCTTCAATGCTTACCGCTACGTTTCCTTCAAATGGCATGATGCGCAACACCAGATCCCCACTTGTATCCGGAAACTCATGAATGGTATAGGTGCGGTCTTTAGGCGAATACTGGCTGTAATGAATGTTTTCATCGGGCTTTACCCATTCGCCCCAGTCGTTCGATACTGCCTTGCTAAAGTGCAGCAGCATTTCGAATTGCGCGTAAAGGGTGTCGTTGCCGGTGCTTGTTTTTGCGGTTACTCCAGGTAGCCCTTTGGCAATGGCTGCATCCAGGTCGGAATAAATAGCGTTGAATTGCGCCAAACTGGCAAACAGTTCGTGTTCAGGCGTATTGGTTTCTTCGTAAGCACTGGCCTTTTGGTTAAAGCTAGTGGGGTTTACATTGAACCGTACTTCGGCTTTGTGTTCATCTTGTGCCGCTTCAATTTGTTTGAAAGTATACGAGTAATCCCACTTCATCAACTCTTGCAAACGCATGTCCATATTAGTATCGTGGATGTCGCCCGTTTGCTCCATGGTTTGTCCAATCATAGCACAAGGTGTAGGGTAGCGTCGTAAGATAACGGGAATGGTAGGAGTGGCTAAGTCGAATGGAGCCAGTGGGTCGATAAAGGTTAACCAGGTAGACTCATTGAATACTTCAGGCCCTGCATCGGTAGCTACCGGTATGGGTTGTATTTGATGTTCAATGTGGGTTACATGGAACTCCATCGGCAAGGTAAAGCTATCTTCTTGCGAAGGGTGGTTGGCCGTAAAGGTAAAGGTAAGGTCAGAGGCTGTTTGCATTAAAATGGTAGCAGTAGAGATGCTGTAAGCACTGTCGTTGGTACTTGCTCCTTTTACCACGGGCTGACCAAACAGCCTTGGTTTGCGGATGTTGGTAGCATGATCTACGTTAAGCACATTGGCCGTTACTTCAAACTGGGCAATTACATCGATGGTGTATGCACTCATCAGCTTGTTGTACAATTCCTGTCGCATCACCCATTTGGCTTTATCGAACAGGGCATCGTTTACCGTATCGGTAAAGATGCGCTCAAAATGATTGGAAGCCCCCCCGGTACTGTCGGTGCCAGAGCTAAGGGCATCGGCTACGGTTCTTTTTAGCGTAAGCAATTCACTCAGCAAAGCTTCATGGTTGGTATGACCAAAGTACTCTACCAAATGCAATGGAATGCTATTTTGCGGTTGCAGATAATGATCGATGGCCGCTAAAAACTGGCGCCCCCAGGTATCGATGTTGGTGCCGCTATAGTTTTTGGAAATAACCGGGTTGAGTTGGCCGCTGCTATTTAACGTTTGGATAGGGATGCCTTTAAACGTTAACAAGTTATTGGCCAATGGCGTAGGGGCGTAATAATGCGGGTTGCCTGTTACACTAAACCCAACACCAGTAGTTACTCCTGTTTTGGCCATGCGCACCACCCAAAGCGTTTTGCTTTGCGAGCTGGTTAACGTTGCGGTACGCGACTGCCCGGTAGCAACTTTTAAGTAATGTTGCGTACCATCGTATGCGGTCTCAAAATCTTGAACAAATGCCTTCAACGTATGGTTACTGTGCTCGGTGGTGGTAGGCAACATCAATGGTCCAACACTGGTGGTGTGATTTTGTACATTGCCCACTGCCCTAAATGCATAGTCGATCTTATCCATCGGACGTTGCAACACAATGGTGGTGGTGAGCTCAAAAATGTCGAGTAGGTTGAGGCTTGTGGTAGAAATGGTCACCGGTGCGGTATCGTGTGTTAACGGGGAAAGTCCACTTGCACCGTTAGTATTGCCCGCTGCAATAAACGCGTTCAGTTGTGTAATTATTTTTTGAATGAAGTTGGTGCTTAAATCGGTCATCGAAATCGTATTTTGACTGATTTCAGCATCCAACGATGTTACCCAATGCCCTGTAACATTGCTGGCAAGTTGTTGCGCCACCAGGGTGTACACTTGCAAGTCGGATTTCACCTGGTTCATCATTTTCGCTTGTGCACCTTGCGTTGAGGGTTGTCCCGATACGTTAGCATTAGGGTTAGGCACATATCGACTGTAATCCATTTCGAACGAAATTACCATAGATTGGTCGGTGTTTACATAATAATGCACTTGTGCTCCCGGCCATTTTTCGATGCCCACCAATGCATCGGTGTATTTTACATCGATGGTCAGCGGACTGTTGAACCCGGGGATGGGATTGCCCGAGGTAACCGTTGGAGTAGCCACGTTGCCAAACATATCGTGCAAACTCAAATCGATGTTTACTGTTTGACCAATAAACTGATAGGGATCGCTGGCTTTGGTGCCCGGAATTTGTAGCAAGCTATGGTAGTACCAGTAATCACCACCGGTATCGGTATTTACTGTTTCGAGCAGGTATTCGGGGATATCATTTTCCTGATGACTTACCGGCAGTCCTTCATCGCCATTTACAGTAAACCCAACCAGGTTGTAAATGTTGTCGAGGTAGTCTTGCGCATTGACTGTTTCCGAAGGTTTAGAGCGCAACACATCAAACGCTACATGGCTATTGGCAATCATGTTGGTACGTGTGGTAGGCATGTCGTTAAGCGTAATGTTGGTATCGGTAGTCAACAGCGGTGCAAAGTCTTTAAGGTACCACGCCAACTGGTTGAGGTGTACCCGATAAGCGTTGCTGTATTCGATCAAAGTAGTGGGGGTAATGGGGATTAACTTGCTACGACCGGCAGCGGTAAGTGCGCTGTTTAACTTCGACTGTGCTCCACTTGATAAGGGGAGCGTAGCCATGTCGGCTGCAAGGTCGTCGTAGTACAAATGATAGCCACTGCTTACACCATCAAGTGTGTCGGTAGTTAAGAAGTTATAAGGCACTGCCAATGGTTGCGCTTGTGCATACAAGTGGGTGCTGGTAGGGTTAAACAAGTCGCCTACCACCAGGCAGTTGGTGTAGTCATAAATGTCGCAAACCCCTGGGTTGTCGTTGAACAAGATGAGCAAATCAATTTCGGCATGGTTGCTGTCTTTAAACAAATTGCTGGGAAGCGTATGTTTTCCTTTATCGAAAGCATAGTAAAGGTAGTATCCCTCCTGTTTTACCATGCTACACTCCCACAGTCGTTTAATGAAATCGAACGTGTCGGTATAATCGAGTCGTGTAGGTGTTGGAGCATTGCCCGATCCATCAACATAGTGATCTTCATTGCTCACGCCTTCAATGCTGTTGGAGGTAATGTTGCTGCGAATAAGGAAACAATCTACAGTATCGTTGTTGGGTGAAAACAGTCCCGATGTTTTGGAATCGGCATTGCCCGGGTTGAACATGAAATGGATGTTGCCCAGTACATGGGTATCGGCACTGATGACGCCACTTTGTACGGTTTGAACAGCATTGATGAGTCGCTCTAAACGAATCAGGCCATCGCCTTCCACACCATTCACCTGAAAGGTGTTGGGCAGGAAGCCGGGTTTACTGCCCGAGGTAGGGATGCGGCTAACACTTACTTTCAATTGCAATCCTGAATTATAAAATCCAGCAAGTTCATCCACTATTGGACCATCACCGTCGCGGTGCCATGCTTTTTTAACGGCCAGGGCTACGTGTTTTGTTTTGACCTGTGCTTGTTGCAGTAAGCTGTTGGGCAATTGGTAAATGCGTGGTGTTGGACTTACCGGAACAGAGGGGTTGAGTACACTGTAATCCACCGATCCGGTATAGTTCCACGGGGTGTAGTGAGAGAGGTTAAAATGCTCTCCCTGGCTGTGGTAGGGGAGTGCAGGTATGGCTTCCAGGTGCTCACATACAATGCCAGTTATTTGATGCGTGTTATGCAATTTCGTTTGCAGGGCAGTAATATGGGTATCATCGATGGTTAACGTATCGGTGGTGGGGTTGGTTTCCAGTTGGAAATTGATCCATGGGTGTTGAGTGGGATCAGGGTTTTCCAATACAATCGATTTAAGCGGTAGCGACAGTCCGGTTTGTTGGCCGGTAAGGTCGTACAATGCGGTTGGATTGGTAGGGTAAGGCAACCTTAATCCATGCAATAAGAAGCGCGACGACAACCCTGCCAGGTTGGTAAACTGCCCGGTTTCTTCCAGCCCTGTTAGTAAATCGGGCAGGCTGATGATGGTAACATCAGGAATGTTAAGGGTAGTGGGTTCGTATAAATTGCTTACATCACCATTAATCGCACCGATGGCGTTGGCACTGAGGTGCAGTGTATTAGAAATGTACTCCATATTTCGATCACCTGCTTTCAATGTTTTAATGGTGCATGGAGGCAGGAACCACGATTGCCCAGGAACAATAACACTGTCGATGGCCTTGGGCGAGGAGAATAGGTCGGTAAGGGCATTAAAATTAAACTGCTTGGCCAGGCTGCTTAGTGTGTCGTTAGCTTTGATTACATAAGGCGTTTTTGAAGGCAGTGTTAGTGTTTTACCAGTGGCCAACAGTCCCGATTGCTCTTTGTTCATGGTTAGGAACGTTTCGGTGTCGATATTGAACGATGCACTAAGGCCGGTATAGTTGCTGTAGCTGTTATAAGTAAAATAACCGGGTTTTAAAATCAGGCCGATGTTTGTTTTTACAATGTGTGGATTTACCAGTAAATCAGTGTTGCTAAAAATCCATGGCAAGGGCTTGCCCACTGTTTTAGCGATGGTGCTTAACGTATCGGTGGCAGTTATGGGGTAAGATTCAGGCGTTATATTAGTGTTGACATTGGTATGTATGGTGCCGGCGTTGAACAGGGTTTGTGTTTGTTCTGCCTGTGTAAGTATAGCCGTGAGTTCATTCATCGATAGTTGTTGCTGCTCCACTACGTCCATAAAACAATGCACATTGCCCATAATTTGATAGTTGTAAGAGGGGCCTTGTAGCATTAATTCTGGGAGGGCAGTAGTGGTTAGTGTGGCGGTTTGGTTGGCGGTAAGAATAGCACTTTTAGCAACCCCAAACTTAACAGACAGCTCATCCAGTTTTTGGTTGGTATAGGGGAATGATATCGATTCCATGTACTTGATGGCATCGCTAATCATGTTTCGTATCAGCAACTGGAAGTAATCCTGGTACACAAATGTGGCCATCGACTCGGTAGGCTGGGGAAGGTGGTCGCCTGTTTGATCGTACATGTCGGGTTCTTGCTCGTTGGCATTGTTCATTTTTGGAATCAAATGATCAAAGGCTTCGCCCATGGTTTTTTGCTGAGTGGGTGTTACGATGTTGTGGCTATCGAAGCTGGTATGGTGCGTGGTAGCGTTATCGGTTACTGCCAATTGCAAATGTGGAATCATGGGGAAGATGCTTCCTTTGTGGCCATTGAGTTTTGGGCCGAAGTGGATGGTGACGTCGAACAATTCACTCATCAATGCGTTGATGTCGTCGGCAGGGATAATGGCTCCTTCATGCTCGGCCATATAGCATTGCATGTCTTCTAACCACGAACGTTTAATGGTATTGCTTTGCCCGGTAGTGGGGCTGATCATTTCTTCGTACGGTTGTGCTGGCCACTTCACTTCAGTAACGTTGGCCAAAAAGCTCCAGGTAAAGATGGCTTTGGCCATGGTGGTAAAGGAGCTTTCGCCAGTATCGACGTGACTGTTGATGAATAGCACCGAAGTGAGCGCGGTGTCGCCACCAAACAGTTGGGTATACATGGGCACGTAATACAAGTCCAGTGTTGTGGCATAAGGGTTCATTTCCGGGCGTTTGCTCCAATCCATCTCAATCCAGTTGATGCCATTTACTGAAGGGTGTGAGCCTGCACCAATCATCGATAGCATGGTAGAGCTGCCGATATGGCTGGGGTCCCATGGAGCAGTGTGGTTGGAACCAATGGTGAGGTTCATTCGAATGCTACAGTGGAAGCCCAGGTGAATGTGGATGGTAAACAATCCGCAGTCGATACCAACATCCAACGATACGTGTACGCTGCCTTTGAGGTACATCGGTATTTTGCGGTAGGCAGTAAAGGTAAACCCAGCCTGAATAGAAAGGCGGATGTTTACACTGGCATTGATGATGGCAAAATGTACCGATCCGAAGATGCGCCCAACAATGGCGATCACCCCTTTAATTTGATAAAAGAGGTCGGAGAATTTTAGGCCGGTATGCTGGCCATTGGGATGGAAAAAGGCGAGGGTACCCTGTATCGTTCCCTGTACCGTAACGGTAACACCAGCCGAGAAAATGCCTTCGTTGATGGTTTTTCCAACCCCTACCTGCAATCCAAACCCAGCTTCAATGACCGGGTTGAAATGCCCTTTGGTGGTTTGTGGAATATTTTTGGCAGTAGCTCCCGAAAGTAGGGCAAAGTAAAAGCCACCTGCTCCAACAAAGGGGAATACTTGTAGGCCAAATGAGTTTTTAAAGTTGTTGTGGTAAGGGAAGCCAAAGTCGAGTTTGAAGTTGCCATTGGTATAAATTTGTATACCGATGAGGGGCAGGGTAATGGATACTTCCCCAAATTGAAGGTGACGCATTTCGGTAGGCAATCGCAACTCAATGTCGTACACACCAATAGAATCGGTTACTTTGCGGTAAACAATTTCAAACTTAAGTCCTGCAAATATTTTGGCGCGTTCGCCTGATAGTTCGATGAGCAAGCCATAAAGTTTGGGATCGTTAAAGATGATGCCCAATGTAAGAAAGTTGAGTAGGGTAAATTTAAACCCAATCATAAAGTCGTTGTCGGCCATAAATACTACCGGAGTGCTATCGCTTACCGGAATGGCAGGGGTTTGTCCGGGCGTGCTGTCAGGTTGCTTGAAGGCCGCTTCAAAGTCTTTCAACGCATCCTCAAAAGTGTTGATGTTGCTGTACGATTTCAAGCCCATGTGTTGCCCCATGGCCAGGTAGTCGAGTTGCAAGAACTTATTGGGTTTGCCCGGTGGGTTGGTGGGCAATTGCTGGGCAGGATAGGAGTCGTTACCAAATACCGGAGTGTTGAATTCAAACATCAGCTGGCTTTCGCCTCCTACTTTTTTGCGTACCAGTTTAAAGCCATCAATTTCAATGAAAAGCAGGTCGATGGTTTTGGTGTATTCCAATGCAATGCTACTGGTGCCAGCAGCTTTGTCGAACTCAAATACCAACTCAATGCCGCTGAGGTCGATGTCGTTGAGGACGGTCCACGGGGCTTCGAGGGCAAAGTTATCGTCGATGCCCTTCATGAGCTTAGTGATGAGGTAACCCAGCGAGTGGTCGAGCTGAATGGTAACCTTGCTCGATCCATCAGTTTGCTTTTCGTATTCGGCCTTGATGCCTTCCCATTCAATGTAGATGTCGTTATGGCTGGTAGTGCCATCTTTGCTAAAATCGCAACCAAAGGTCACTTCCAACCCATCGAGGTCGGTAAAGGTAACGTCCATCTCTACCGACCCGGTATATGCTTTGGCAGGATTGGTAGGGCTTTGAGCACCATTGTTTTGCCAGGTGCTGGTGTAGTCGAGGCTCAATGTAGCATTGCCAGTAGTATTGAGCACAGGAAGGTAAAGGTCAGATCCAAAATGGCTGAGGTTCCACAAAAAATCGGCCTGCATGGTGTAGCTCATGTCTTTTTTTCCGGTAGGTCCTTTAACGGTAGGTACCTCACTGAAGGAGATGTACAGGTTGTTCAATTCAATGGCATCGAAGGCACTTTGGTGCTTCCACGAAAATCCAGGAATGAATTTTTCTATTAAGGCTATCAGGTAAATGTCGCTCCCTTGTGCTACAAAGGTCCACCCTTTATTGGTAACATGGGTGCCACTTACACCGAGGCTGCCTACACCAGTGCCCATGTCGATGGTGCCGCCCAACTCCATGGTGTAAATATTTTTATTGGTGCCTGTTGTTTCGAGGGCACCCTGGGGAGGAGTGTTGGTGGTAGAAGCGTCTTTCGCAATCTTTAGCGCAAAAAATGGGTTTTCCACTTCAAATTCGTTGAGAATGTTAAAGGTATGCTCAATGGTAATGCGCATGTCGGCCGACTGAATTTGTTTGGCCGTAGCATCGAAAGCAATATTGCATTTATCGAGATCGATGGTACCGAGATTAAGGCTGGAGGGGAGGGGCAGGTCGATGTTATTGCCCAGGCTAAGCCCTTCCAAAATGGTTTGGTAGCTAGTACCCGCATGAATGGTGCCCGACAAGTCGGCTTCCCATACGTTTTGACCAGAGTCGTAACTCACGTCCAGGTCAATGGTGGCATCGGCTCCCAGCACCACGGTGCCACTGATGGCCAGCATAATGCTGCGATTCGCCTTTTCAAGTGGGTTGAGAACAATGAGTCGCATTTGAAAACCATCGATGCTTAACCCGCCTAACGTAATGTCGGTATGCCCAATGGCAATGGTTATTTGGTTGATGATAGGCCCGTGTTCCCCCATGGTAAAAGGGAGGTGTAGTTTTTGCAAGAACCAGCCGTCGAGTTGTTGTTGAATCACCTCTGGCATGGCTCCATAAAAGTTGGCACCACACATTACCGAGGTAAGGTCGCCCAGGGTAATAGGGCTCATGCCGGTATATTCGCTAATGTCCACCGTCCAGGTACTTACATTGGCCGATGGCGCCAGGCTGATGGAAGCTTCACACGCGTCGTTGCCCAGGGTAAACTGCCCGTCGAAGGCCACCCCCGTTTTTATCGGCCCACCATCCATGCCAGTATTTTTGGTTACGGTTAGTACGAATCCCCAGTTAGAAAGGCTCACTGCTGGTGTATCCATGAAGTGGATGGAAGGGTTGTTGGCACCGTGTGGTTGGTAGGAAAGTGTGAGCTGCATTTGGCTGGGCGAAGCCACCATGTCTAACACCACGTTATTAAGTACACCGGCAATGGCCGGAATGATGGTGCCCATTTGTGGAGCAGGCAGCAAGTAACTCAAGTCGGCATGTTGAAAAGAGAACCCGCTCAGGGTGCTGGTCAGTTCAATTTTGGCACTTGATGCTGCATCTCCTACCGTAGCGGTTATTGTTATGGTAGCATTGATGCTATAGCCGTACAAGGTACGTGTTCCGGTGATCGACAATTGTGAAGGACTCACCAGTTTAATGTCGGTAGCCGGGTTGCTGACGGTGATCGAAAAGTCGGTGGTGTTAACCAGCAACTGGATGGCTTTTTCAACAGCACTAACTGCTGCCAGGTTGGTTTTAAAGGAGATGCTGCTGTTGGTTTTGATGGCATCGTACAGGGTGGTGATCGTGGTTGTGCTCATAACTATGGGGTGTACTTGAATTACCTTTTTTCTTTATAAAATCTACTCCATCGGTGATCAACATCGCAGGCGGTTAAATTTTTGCTTTTGTTGGTGGTCACAAATGGAATGAAGTGGTGGCCGTTAATCAGTTTTCTATTTTTATCATGGCGTGTTCTATAGCCAATGGTGAGTGGAATTTCTTTGGGATAATCTTTGCTATCGCTGGGATGGCTTACAAGGAGTTGAATGTCTTGCAAGAGGGCAATGTCATTGTGGCAAAATGTAGCATCAAAGCCGTTGTAGCTGTCGAGCTTAATTTTTTGATGACCAGGGGCAGTCTTATTGTAAGCATTAAGTGTTTTGATGAAGGCATTCACCCCTTGAAAATGATCGGTATGAGGGGGGGGAATGATGAGGTAATCAATGGTGCGATGCCCCGATTTTGTGAGTACGGTGTCGGTCTGAAATTCGTAACGAACAGTATTAAACGCTTCATCGCCCGTGCCTAAAATATCGATCATTGCAGTGTACACCGGCCCACCATCTTTTTCTTGCGCAATGATGAAGGTGCAGTCGCCATGCCCCAGCCCCAGGTGGGTAATTTTTAAGTATTGCGATTGCCCGGTGCTATAGGCGAACAGCAGGCAACAAAGCAATAGGGCGGTATTGATGAGGCGTATGGGCATTACTTTTTTACGATATAGTACTTACTCCATCGGTGGTCGACGTCGCATGCGGTTAAATTTTTGCCCTTTTCGGTGGCTGTAAATGGAATGAATTTAGGGCCGTTGTTAAGCTTCCTGTCTTTGTAGTTGCGTGTTCGGTAGCCGATGGTGAGTGGAATTTCTTCTGGGTAATCAACACTTTTACTGGGGTGGCTTACAATAAGCTGGATGTCTTGCAAAATGGCAATGTCGTTGCTACAAAATGCAGCATCAAAGCCATCATAACTGGTGGTGCTTTGCGTATAATGTGTTGGCTGAAAAGTATACAACAAGCTCTTGGCTTTGGGGCCATTTTGAAAATTAGTGACCGCTGTTTGGTGGGGCAGCCGGGTACCACTGAAGGGCTTGCCTGCTGCCGGTACAAATCCCAACACTGGTTGTAATGTGCTACAAAAATCAGCTTTGGTGCTGTGTTCACTGCCATGGTGCCCTAATTTCAATGCGCAAATATGAAAGTCGGCATCGCCTTTATCAACCGGTAACAATTGGGTAAGCGCATTGGCTACGCCTGTTTCCCCATCGCGGTAAGCCGATCCGTTGACCCCGGCCAGATCGCCCATGGTAAGGTAGGTAAAGGCCTCACAGTTAATGAGAAATCCTACAGACAGGTCGTTGGGGTTTTTGGTGAAGTACGTGGTGCCAAATGGACCGGTGTTTTTTGTGAGGAAGGGTTCAGCAGCATTAATCGTTTGCCCCTTGCCCACTACGCAATTCATATTAACTATGCCGCCAGTAAATTGTTCAAATAAGTCATCGCCTAAAGCGATGTCTTTTGGGGTGTATTGACTAAGTGCAAGCATCGTTTTTGTCCACATCTTTTGCTGATTGTCCCACTGTTCCTTAATCTTGGTGCTGTTGGTGTGAAGGGCCTGGTGAACCTTCATGGTTTGCCCCTGGCGTTGCAAGGCCAGCATCTTAATTCCATTTTCATATTGCACTTGCCGCCTGGCCTCTTCTTCAGACAACCCATCGTCGTCTCTCAGTCGTTTCATTCTTTCATCATCATCACTGGCCGTAATTACCCCATTGCAATCAATTTGTCCATCTTTTTCAAGGGTTGTTTTTACATTCAGGTTAATTTGTGCGGGGGTGATGTAGCTGTCGAGATTAATTTTTTGATGACTAGGGGCAGTCTTATTATAGGCTTTAAGTGCTTGGATAAATCGATTGACGCCTTGAAAATGATCGGTATGGGGGTGGGTAATGATGAGGTAATCAATGGTGCGATGCCCCGATTTTGTGAGTACGGTGTCGGTCTGAAATTCGTAACGAACAGTGTTAAACGCTTCTTCGCCTGTGCCTAAAATATCAATCATTACGGTGTATACCGGCCCGCCATCTTTTTCTTGTGCAATAATAAAAGTGCAGTCGCCATGCCCCAGTCCGATGTGCGTAATTTTGAGGTATTGCGATTGCCCGATGCTATAGGCGAACAGCAGGCAACAAAGCGTTAGGGTGGTCTTCATCAGTGGTGTTAGCATAAGTCTTTTGTATTATCTTTTTTCTTTATAAAACCTGCTCCAGGCGTGGCCATGAGAACATTCGGTTAAGTATTTTCCATCATTGGTTTTAACAAATGGAATGAAGTTGTAGCCATTGGTGAGCTTTCTCTTTTTCTCGTCACGTTCGCGGTAACCTATTTTTAATGCAATTTCTTCTGGGTAGTTCACATCATCACTAGGGTGGCTTACAATGAGTTGAATGTCTTGAAGGGTTGCGACGTCGTTGCTGCTGAATTTTGTGTCAAAGCCATCGTAACTGGTGGTGCTTTGTGTATATCCTTCGGGTTGAAAAGTGTAGAGTAAGCTGGTGGCTTTGGGGCCGTTTTTAAAGTTGGTGATGGCCACCTGGTGTGGCAATCGGGTACCACTGAAAGGCTTTCCTGCTGCCTGCACAAACCCGAAAACAGGCCTTAAGGTACTGCAAAAACTGGCCTTTGTACTGTGTTCGCTGCCATGATGCCCCAACTTTAGGGCGCAAAGGTGAAAATTAGCGTTTTCCCGTTCTGCGGGTAACCAATTTGTTAATGCAGTAGCAACACCTGTTTCACCATCTCGATAGGCCGAACCATTTACTCCTGCCAGGTCGCCCATGGTGAGGTAGGTAAAGGCTTCGCAATTGATGATAAACCCTACAGAAAGGTCGTTGGGGTTTTTGGTGGAATATCTGTTGCCAAATTTACTGGTAGTTTTTGTGAGAAAAGGCTCTGGCGTGCCGGCCACCTGCCCACTGCCTACAATGCAGATCATCCCCACTTTTTGCTCGGTAAATTTTTCAAATAAATTGTATCCTAAAGGAATGGCTTTGGCTTTGTACTTCGAGAGTTTTTGCAATGTTTTTCCCCACATCACCACACCATCTTTCCAGTTTTCTTCAATTTCCGGGTCAGTGGTTTTGGTGGCTTGATGGATGATCATGGTTTCGCCTTCGCGTTCCATTGCTTTCATCTTAAATGCATTTTCATCTTCTACCTCCATTTCAGCATCATCTTCAGAATAGCCTTCATCCATCAATTCTCTTTTTCTTTTCGCATCGTCGCTGGCTGTAATTACACCATTGCAATCCAGTTGCCCCTTTTTTTGAAGCGACGTTCTTATTCCCAGGTTAATTTGTTCGCGGGTAATGTAGCTGTCGACAGCAATTTGCCGGTTTTTATTGACGGCTTTTTTGTTGTAGGCATTGAGTGCATTGATGAATGCATTGGTGCCTTGAAAGTGGTCGGTATGGGGGTGGGTAATTACAATATAATCAATGGTTCGATGGCCCGACTTGGTGAGTACAGTATCGTTTTCAAATTCGTACCGAACGGCATCAAATGCTTCTTTTCCCGTGCCCAAAAAATCAATCATTACGGTGTATACCGGTTCGCCATTTTTTTCTTGTGCAATGATGAAGGTACAGTCGCCATGGCCCAGTCCCAGGTGGGTGATTTTTAAGTATTGTGATTGCCCAGTGCTATATATGAGTAGCAAGGAGCAAAGCATTATGGTGGTTTTAATGAACTGTGTGAACATTTGTTGTAGTTTTAATGGCGCGAGTGTAACAATGGTCATGATGCTTGTGGCAGTACTATTTTTTATAAAATCTACTCCAGGCATGGCCTTTTGTACATTCATCCAATGATTCACCACTTTCTGTTTTAATAAATTGATAGAATTCGTAGTCGCCTTTCTGTACTTTCTTTTTCATGGTGCGCAATCGATACCCAATTTCTAATTCAACATCTTGCGGATAATTGTTTCCATCGCTGGGTTGATTCACAATGATTTGTATGTCTTGGTAAGCTTTTACATCGGCTTCGTAAAACTCATCATCAAATCCATCGTAGTCATCCGTGCTTTGTACATAATTTCCCTTAGGGTAATAGGTGTAAAACAAGGTAACTGGATCAGCATTGTCTTTAAAATTCGTGATGGCGACCTCATGCGGAAGGCGAGTGCCACTGAATACAGCTTTTGCAGCTTGAATAACACCAAATGTTGGTTTTAGTTTTTGACAAAAAGAGGGTCTTGTGCTATGCTCGCTGCCATGATGCCCTAATTTTAGGGCACAAATGTGCATGTTAGGAGTGTGCTTGCCTGTAGTGAGCCACTCGGTTAATGCATTGGCAACGCCTGTTTCTCCATCTTTGTATCCTCCGGCATTTACCCCGCCCAAATCGCCCATGGTGAGGTAGGTAAAGGTTTCGCAATTCAAAATGAAACCTACTGATAGATCGTTAGGGCTGGTGGTCGTGTATTCTCCATTTGCAACTTCTTTTAAAAAAGGGGTATTATGTCCTACAACCTGTCCATTCCCAACAACACAAATCATGGAAACCTTATTTTCGGTGAAGTACTCTCCAAATAGGTTGTCGCCCAGGTGTACCTGATGCTCTTCGTATTCCGACAATGCATTCAAGCACTGTGTCCATTTAGAGCCTTCTTCGTTGAAATTGGCTTCAATTTCCGGATCATCAAAATCCATGGTTTGGTGAATTTCGTATCGTGTTCCGGCATTTCGAATGGCATTGAGGTTAAGGGCATTGTCTTCTTCTACCATGTCATCGGCTTCCTCATCCGAATAACCTTCATCTTCGTATTCATCTTCGTTTTCTTCATCGTCTTCGGTAGTGATGACACCATTGCACAGCAGTTGATCTTCTTCTTCTAATGTAGTGCCCACGCTTAGGTCAATTTGTTCACGAGTAATGTAATTGGAGATGGTAATTTGGTCGTTTTTATTTTTGTTGTTGTAAGCCTTTAATGCTCTGTTAAATGCTGTAAACCCTTGAAAATGGTCGGTGTGTGGGTGGGTAATGATGACATAATCAATCACTTTTTCGTCAAGGTTCTCCAGTTTTTCATTGTTTTCAAACTCGTACCGAACAGCATCAAATGCTTCTTTGCCCGTACCCAAAAAATCAATCATTACGGTATACACAGGGCCATCATCCTCTTCTTGTGCAATAATAAAAGTACAGTCGCCATGCCCCAACCCAAGATGAATAATTTGCAGGTATTGCGATTGCCCGGTGCTGTACGCCAGTAGGAGGCAACAGAACAAAACGGTTTTTTTGAGGAGTGATACAAGCATTGGTGGTGGTTTTTAGTGGTTGTCGAATTTGCTACGTTTGTTTCTTCTTTTTATGATCGTCTTGATAGGCGGCATACCACCCCAGGCTGCTATGTCCATCATTACCAGCTGGGTTGCCAAAAATATAAATGCCTATGGTGCCTGGAGGAAATTTGAGGCTCAATAGTTTCAAGGCAATGTCGCTGATCTTAAGCAGGTAGGCGTTTTCACCCGTTGCCGGATGATTGATGGCCAGCTGAATGTCGCCCATCGATAACTTGAGTACATCTTGCAGGTCGAACATGGGAGCAACACCACGTGTGCCCGGCAGCTGAATGAATACCCCTACCGATTGTTGGTTGAGTTGTGGGTCTTTGTTGGGGCTCCAGGCCAACAACAGGTGAGCGGTAAGCCCTACGTCGGCAGCCAATGCACCAAGGGTGCCCAGGCTAATTTCGTAGTTGAGTCCATACCAGGTTTCCCCCAGTGTTTCGGCCAGCGGATTGTCTACCGTGAGGTAACCCAATTTTTTGGGTGTTTGTTCGCTGGTGCCTTGCAGCAGTCCTTTGAGTTTGATGGGGAAATTGTGCACCAAACTTTCGGGCCGCAAGCTGCTGTTGCTTGGGTCGAAGCTGATGTGGGTAACATCAAAGCTAAAGGTAGGGTGCGAAGGGTTCTTCATGTTGAACTGCATCTCAATGCCCAAATTGCTGAAGTACAGGTTATCGTACGAAAAGCCGTCCATTTTATCCAACTCGGCATATTGCATGTTGCCCCACAACGAAAACCGCGAGTGAATGATGTTGCCATGATTGAGGTTCACTTGTGTGTTGAATTGGGCTTTCAATACATCCACATTGGTCAGTACTTTGCTGTTGAGGGCGAAGTTGTTGTCGCCCTTTTCGGTAAAGGTGTATGCAGGGTGGCCGTTATGGTTTTCATAACTACCATTTAATAAGATGGTATTGAAGTGTTGCCGTTGGTCGTGACTGGTGGATTGTACTACGGCATCGCCAAAGAAATTGCTGAGCTTGAGTTGCAGCTTGCTGGAAAAGCTTTTGATGGTAGAGTTTTCAAACAGCACTTTTAAGGTCAATACCCTAAAGGCATAATCGCCATTTTGTTGGGGAGCCGGTTCCACCCCATTTTTATAACCAGGATATACGTAGTCGATCAGGGCAAACAAGGAACTTTCCAAATCTACCTCATCCAATGTTTTTGGAATATGGCTTACATCTACGCCAACATGATGGGCTCTAAAACGGCTAAGGTCAATGCCTGCCAGTAGCCCTTTTAACGCATCGGGAAAGTCTTCGATGCCGATGTTTACATTCAACGCCAAAATGCCGTTCCAATGCTCGTCGGTAACTACACTATAAATTTTGGCGAAGAGCGGGTTGTCTTGTTCAGTCTCTACCTTTTCAAGGTATTCGACCAACCAGCTCGATAGGGCATTCACATCATCCACATCACCTACAAAGTTCATGGAGTCGCCCCACAATTCGGGCGATTTTACCAGGTCGATCAAGGCTCCTTCCCGAAATTTAAACAGCATTACATTGGTGTAGTTGCCATAGGCTTGCGGGGTGCCAATGTCTATTTTAAACGGCCACCCGGTAATGGTAATGAGGTTGTCGAATAGGGTAGATCCCTCACCGGTACCTGTTTCAGTAAGTGTGCCCAACGCTCCTTCTTTTGAAACCACCATAAACAGTTGGTTGGTTTGGAAAGCACTTTGGATGGTAGGGCTCGGGTCAATAATTTTAAGTTCGCTGTTGTCTACCTTATCGCTGTTGCGTGCCAACAGCAGCCAGTTCCATGAGGGTGGTGCTACGGTTTCGTTGACCGATACCAACAGCCCTTGTGGGGTGGTGGTAGTGTGTGCTGTTTTAGGACCCGGGGTAACATCGGGCACCGCTCCGCTTTTACTTGCAACGATGGCTTGCTTACGTGCCGGGCTCATGATTTGATTTTCGATCAGTGCCAATACCGGGTAGCCACCGAGGTTGTTGTTCACATAGCTGTTGGGTAGTTGTGCTGTTGGGTTATTCGATGAAATTTGAAAGTCCTTCAGCAACTTTTTAAATTGATTGGCATAGGCTCCGGCATGCAATGCCACGGGGAATTTACCGGGGTGGTTAGCAAAATAGGCCGACGGATTTTCGTAGTGCCACATAAAGGTGGAAGCTACTTCAGTGTCGTAAAGGGCTGCCTTATTGGGTTGCGAAAAATAGCTGCTCTTGCCAGTAGTTTGGATCGATACCCAGGGAGTAGCTCCGTAAGGATCATCAATGAGGAGGTTGAGGTCGCTCACAGCATTACTATTGCTGTTCAATGGGAACCGCTTCACCAGGGCCGACTGCCCGGGGGTAAAAGTAATGGTATCGCCAGGAGTACCGGCAATACCATTTTTGAAGTGAATGATTTCCGTACCAGAGAGACCACATAGCAGCTCGTGGTCTCCCTGTACGGTTTCACCATCTACCCATAATTCGTAGGTGCCAAATAAGGAAATACCATAATCGGTGGCAGCACCATTTACAATGTTGTTGCTATAGGGTTTTTGATGCAGCATCAAACCGCTTGCCCCCACAGCTCCCGTTGGAAAAAGGCTGATGCTTTGTCCGCGACGTGTAACAAATTCAGTAGGGATCGCAGTGAAAGGAGTTGCCCATTGAAAAGAGGTGTGTTTGATATCGGTTAATGATTCGGGTAGAATGTAGCCATCTGTATGGATGGAGGTAGTGCTGCTGGTACGCAATACTGGAAATTGAATAGGGGTATAAAAGTCTTGCGATACCTGGTTAACCTCAACAGTGTCTTTCAAATAGTAATTGATGCCTTCTAAATAATAGTTGTAGCCGTTTCGGGTACCGGTAAACAGAGCGGGGGAAATGTGCAAGGGCATGGACACCTGCCCACAAGCAGTAGCGTTGATTTGAATGGCTATGCCTGTATCGGTATCTATAGGCAGAGAAGGCGTATCGGCATAGCTGTTAAAAAGGTTGGGCTGCAACGACATGGTGCCCCCTGCTATTTGCAATCCCTGGCTGGTGGCCGTTACGGTACCCCCCAACAGTTGAATGGCGATGTTACCATCGCCTACATTGGCGTTGGTTACTTGTTTTTTGTCATGCACAACACGCACGTATTTCCTAACGTGGTAGTTCTGATCCAGCCATTGAATGCGCCGGGTATCGCTGGTGTGTAGATGGGGCAATATTTTTTGCGCAGCTTGTTGCCAATTGACTGTTTTTCCCATGCCAAAGAAAACATAAAACCCGTTGTTTACTGCCCAGGTGTCACTTAAATCAACGGTATTGCCAAGGGAGGAGTGGCCTACTACAAAGAAACCAAATTGATAAGGAGCTGTGCCACCCGGCAGGATGTAAATGGAGTCAGAGCCGTGGTGGATCGATGCTTTGGTGAGTGTTGTGCTCATAGGGGGGATTTTAATTGTTTTGCCAGGTAATTTGATCGCCTTGTACCAGGGGCATGTCGATGATAGAAGCAGGAGCAACCGGCAGTACAGGACTTAAACTACCATTGATGTTGCGTTTTATACTTAAACTGCTGGGTACATGCAGCAGGTCGTATTCACTTTCTAACAGTTGACGCAAGGTGGTGCTTACTTCAACGTAGTGCAATTGCTGGTTCCACCAAATGCCAATTTCGGGGATAATAGCGGCACGTCCGTAAAACGAAAGACTGTTGGTTTCCGATAAATTGTTGGTAGCAGCAGGCAAGGTACTGTAAGTGGAGGCATGTGCAATTACTACAGCGCCATCAACGTCGTTTTCGGGGTGACTGGGGTTGGGGTTGCCATTGGCCGGGTAATAAATTCGGCAATAGTCGTAGCTGCCGTTGAGGTCGAGCAACCCTGCAACAATGGTAGTGTTCGAAGAGGTTTGTCCGGCAGGAGGTGTATAGGCCGCTCCATTGAGGTAGGTATTGAATTGCAATTGTCCACTGGCGTTGCTTTGTGCCAACAAGTGCAACTCGCCCGTATTGGTATACATGGAAGGAGCACTGTTGCTCCCGGAGGGGTGGTTGAAGTTGCTCAATCCTATTTTTAGCCTGGTGCCCGGCTTGAGGTCGAGGTAGCTGAACGATGTTGTAGCTGGCCCATTCATGCTTACCATACCAGCACTGTACATAGGAATTTCATCGAGTGGCATGGGCAGTTGTTCTGCAATGCGTGCCACCAATTGTTGCACCACCCCGGTGTTGAGGTCGGTTTTTTGGTCATCGATATAACTAATCAGGTGAAGGAAGTCGCTGAACACCTCATTTCTATTAGAAGTGTTCAAAGGCTTTGCTACTTTAACGGTGGCATCACCAGTGGCTTTAACGAGTGAATAGGTGAAATAGCCTTTGGGGGTAGTGTGGGCGCTCAAGTCTTTGGCAGCCATATTGCCAATGGTAATGGTGAAAGTGTTGTCAGGATTGTTGCCTTCAGGAACAATCCAATCCACCGTTCCGTTGGTGGTGTATTGTATCACTTGGTAGCTGTTGGGTTGACTCATAATAGTAATGTGTTAGTTCGGTGCTTTTAAGATCCAAAAGGTGGATTCATGTGATGTCCCGACCAGTTGAAAATGATTTCGTTGACCATGGTATTTAGCTTTTGCTGGTCGTATGCGTAGTGTAAATACTGGAACCCTTGAATGGCTCCTTGATTTACTTCTTGCGCAATTGCTCCCCAGTTGGGTGTGTGCGCTGGTGTGTGCCAACCGCCCATAACGGCTTTGCCTTGTGCAGCAAATTGGCTGTATGCGTTGGGGTCGCCGGTGGTATCGAACAGTTGCACCACGGCGTACTGAATTAAGCCGCTGTAGTTAAAGGGCCAATGGAAAGGTGCTGGTGGCGGTGGTGATGAAATGTTGCGCAGCCAGTTGCATATCAGGTAGGTTTGATTGGGTTCGGGTTCGTTGCTATAATAGCTCAATGCCATGCCCATGTAAAAACCGCCATCCCTTACATGATGGTTGCGGTTGCATGATGCTGGGTTAGCGGCATACAATCCATTGCCCAGTTCAATGCCATTGTAGCACAAGTCATCATTGGTGCCTTCTACGGCGTTACTTAGGCCTTGTACAATATATTCAGCACAACCATTACTGCCATAAGTGGTGTATAAAGCATTGATCACTACCTGGGCAGGCCAAATATGGGTGGGCGAGGTATAATAATCGAAGTGCTCGCTGTACAACGGTAAAAAGGAAGCCAGGTTGCTCAGGCTGTAATCAATAGGCATTCCGGCACCGGTAGAGAGGCCTTGTACCAGTGCCCCCATGTTAGGAAGTACTTTGCCATGAACACCATAGCAGGCCTGCTCGTAGGCATACAGCATATTAGTTTGATGCACTTCTTCCCAGTTAATGACTACACTTTGGTAGGCTTTGCCCACTGTTGTAATGGCCTGGGTAACGGTATAGGCATTCACTACTCCCGGTTGGTTTTGTGAAGAGATGAATCCAGACAACAGCCCTACGAAGAAATCGTTGGTGATTGCCATGGGCCTGTACAGGGTAGCATAGGCTTGTTCATAGCTGCTTGCAATGTCGTCTAATGTCCAGGTATTGGCCGTTACACAAAGCGTAGATAAAACAATGCTATTGGCGTTGGCCAGGTAGTTGGCAGGATCAGTAGCATGTGAAACAGGTATACCATAGGCGGTAATACAAGACTGCATGGCCAGGGCCAGGGTATTGTTAGGGTTGGTTCCACCAGAAGCAGTATTGTATACTTGATACAGCCCGCCAATAAAGGCTGTGGCAGAAATATCGTTGGTAGTGCTGAACGGTGCTTTTTTGTTGAGGTTGGTGTGCAGGCTTTGTCCCAATGTTAATTCTTTTGGCGTATCGTTGCCTGCCTTAGTGTTCACCAGGGTATAGGCAATGGTAGCAAATTCAGTAAATACCGTCAATTGATCGGTAGGGGTAGCACCCACTGCACCAAAGGTAGCCTGGTACCCTTCGGCAAGTCCTTGTAAGATGCTATTGAGTTGGTCTGCTTCCGAAAGGGTGGTGCCATCCAGCAAGAAATTTTGATCTTTTAAGTCGTATGCCGCGAGGTTGGCATAACTCAAAGGCGGTTGATGATAAATTTGAATCAGTGCGCTGATGACTTCACTCAAGGTATAAGCAGGTGTGCTGCCGGCTGTTTGTACTTGCAGCAATGCCTTGCCCACGTCGGGCAGGCTTACCCCATGAATGGTAGCCATGTACAGCGCAGTACCCAATTGCAGTGCACTAAGGTGGTTGCCTGCCGTAGCGGGTGGTAGTCCTGTTACATTGTAAAGGGTTTGGGCAGTAAGGTTAAGGCTGTATACACTGCCTACGCCTCCTCCGTTGGTTACCTCGTACAAGCTGGCGGCTAAGCCTATGGCTGTAGCAGCGGGCACATAACCACGCATGGCCACCACCAGGTTGGCTGCCGACATGGTTTCCAACGTATTGCCGGTGGCCATGTGGTAGTTGTTGTAATATTGATAAATGCCTTGTGCCAGTCCGCTGGTGGCAATCATGACTCCAAAAATGGCGTTGATGCCATTGCCCACGGCATAGCCCAACGCACTGTAATCGATGGTGCCAGCACCGTTGTTGTACATGCCTTGCTCTACTCGCCAGGCCATTTGCTGCAACATGGCTGTTTGCGTAGTATAGGTGGTTTTAATGGTGTTGCCCACCTGGTGCACCACATCCGTTAACGTATAATCGCCAGTTCTGTCAGGCTGCGCTTGCACCATGCCAAAGGTGAGGCTGATGGAGGCATCTACCGCATTGAGGGTAGGGTACAAGGTGGTAAAGGCGGTGCTGTATCCTGTAGCGATGGTCTCCGCTGTAAAATCGACCGGAGCGTCGACCACCCAACTCATCACTGTTGCAGCATTGGTCAACAAATCGTTTTGTGCGTTGGCCATGGTGTAGTTTACCGGTTTAGTGTAGAGCAATACCGTTCCTTCAATGGCTTCTGCCAAATGGTCGAAGGCGCAATACAATGCGGTAAGCATTGCTGTTTTCGATGGCTCGGGCAGCTTGGTAGCATAGTTTTTTCCACTATTGGAAATGTCCTGCGCCAATTCCAGCGGAGTAAGCTCGTATCCTGTCTCAATGGGGGCGATAGCACCCAATTGAAATACTCCTCTTGCTATGCCACACAAATCGTACGTTTGTCCGTTTACATTCACCATGCGCAATACATAAATCAATCGGGTAGGATCTATGCCTCCAGTTTCCAGCGGATCATAAAGGTGGAAGATGACAGATGCCATGGTAGAGATGTCTTTTAAATCATCACCAGTAGGGTGGCTCCAGTCCACCGCAAACCCATTGGCCATTTCAACGTCGGTTGGGGTAGGCCCATGAATTTCTGCCACATGGTAAATGGCCTCGGCAATGGCCAAATCGGTAGGCATGGTGGCTTTGCCATAGCTTATAGCATCATAATACGCTTCTTCAATGTTTTGATCGGCATTCCTTACCCAACGGGTCATGGGCGAGAGGTTGCTGTTGCTGGGGGTTAGGCTTCCTCCTATGTGCATGGCTCCCTGGTAGTAGGCATAAAATCCTTCGGTAATGTCGTTCAAGGAGTATGGGCCAGGGGTGGCACGCCCTATGATCAGTAGGTAGGTAAATGGGGTAGCGGCTTTCTTCCAATCGGAGTTGGCTTTTTGTGCCACAGCCAACATGCCTTGTGCCAGTTGCTGTACAGTATACCCGGCATCCGAATGAATCAAGCAGTGGTAACCACTTACATCGCTTGGGGTATTGTTGATCAGTTCGGGGTTAAAGAAAAACGTTTGGTAGGTCGCTACTGCAACCTCACTCACGGTAAACCCAACATAATTGAGTGCATCTACAGTAAGGGTAGCATTGAGGCTAACCAATGCTGTTCTGCTGTGGTTGGGCACTGTATCAAATGTGGCAACAAATGCCTGGTCGATGTCGGTAGCATTGTAAGGGTGGTTGGGCATGTTGAAACGCCATAGGGCATTGGCGAGTTCTCCCATGGAAGGCATGTTGAGCGGAAGGGTAATGCCTGCATCATTTTTTGTGGGGAGGTTGTACGAGTTCATCACCAACCGCAACAAAGGCACTACCGATGGGTGGGGGATATGGTGGGGCGAATGATAGGGGGCTATGGTAGCGGGCGAATGACCGGCATCGGCTTGTTGCATCATACTGTACATGGCCAATATGCGTTCGTTTAATCCAAAATTGCCTGAGGGCAACCATTGAATGCGATCGCCTTTGGTAACGGGAAGATCGAGGGCATAACTGCTATTACTGGCCAGGGAAAGGGGCACCATTTGCGCACCAAATTGTTTGAAGATGGTAAGTGTGTTGGGAATGCTTTGAGGCATGTTGTTTTGCTCTAACAGCTGCCGAATGGTAGTGCCTACTGGTACGTATTTTTTTTGCCCGTTTACGGTAACGGCCAACTCTGGAATAACCGCAGTGTAACCCGTAAATTGAGCATTGCCACCACCACTGGAAGCAGGGGGGGCATCGGTAAAGTTGTGGTAACTGCTCAGCCCGGTAATGCAGGGCATGTGGCTGGCATCTAAATCGCCTCCAGCAGTAAGTGTTTTGGGGTAGTACAACCGGTAAAAGTTGTATGCGTTTCCCGAAAAAGCGGCTGCCGACATGGGCGAGGCCAATCCATTTACGCTATTGCCAGAAGCATTGGAACTCACGGCTTGATTTTGCAGGTAAGGGCTAAGGGATACTCCATTGCCTCCAGGCAGTGAGGTAACGCGTAGAAGGGTGTCGCCTGTGTTGCCATAGTTATTGCCAATAGGAGCGGGGTTGTTGCCATAATAATTGCTCGGAGCAACACGCACTTGCATGCCCGGCACCAGGTTCACAAACGAATAACTGCTGCCACTGCCGCTACCATAATAAAAGAACAACACTTCGCTCAGGGGCATGGGCAGGTTTTGACGCACTTGCGCCACAATGTATTGCACCAAACTAAAGGCAATGCTATTGTTGTTCAACTGCTCATCCATGGCTTGTAAAAAGGTGGCCCAGGCAGCATGCACGGTGGTGCGACTGGCGGTATAGCTCAATATGCTTTGATCAATGGTAATCTTTACCTGTTGGGGTTTGTTGGTAGGTACCCAGCTCAAAGCAATGCTTCCTGTGATGTTGGTGTAAATGTTGTTTGCGTTGTAAACAATGCCATCGATATCAAAGGGCAGGGCAGAAGGACTTTTCGGGTTTACGGTAGAAGGTACCAACCAGGGAGTACTACCGTTTAACCCAATGGAATATTGAGCCATGTTTGGTTGCTTTTAGTGGTTATTGTGCTTCAGATTAGGTGGTCTCGAAGCCTTATAAAGATAGCATTTGAAAGGGGAAAAGACAAATGTAATACCTTGTAAAACAGGTAGGAAGGGATTAATTCATTCACAAGTAATGTGTTACCCGTCTTTTTGAGGGGGAGTCAGGTAAAAGAAGATGCCGTATTAATACTTTTCTTGCTGTACTTGCTTTTGAAGAAGTGCCGATGGTTAAATAATGTAAATAGGGAATATACGGTAAAAAAAGGCTGAAAATGAAAGCAATTAAACGTTAACTTATTGTTTTTCAGGCGCTTGTAAATTTTTGTGCTTTTTTTTTACTACCCCAAGCAACCTTTCGAACGAAAATTTCGTCATTGTTATGCATTGGTTGTTACCCCCACCTCTTACAACCCTACTGCTAAGGTTTGACTAAGCCTTTCATTTCACTTTTTGACGTATTCGCATAACCGTACCCCTTTGTTGCCGGGCACAAAGGGTTTAGAGATGTTTTTGTAAAACACAGATCCCGTGTGCCCGGTCACGGGATCGACTTAAACTTTATCAATTATGATAAAACCAGTAAATGGATTGTTGAGCGACCAGGATCGCGACACAATCGAGCAGTACCTGGAACAGGCAGATCAATTGCTGCCGTTCTTAATCAACCTGAATGCTGAAGAACGCAAAACAGGGTTGAAGTTGGGGGAACGAAGTCATCGTTTTGCCCAAAAAATCATGCGTTATGTGTCGAAAAACCCGCAATTGTTGCCAGGGTTTATCGACCAAAACAAGTTGGAAGAACGCTACCAATTGTGGGATAACTTGTATGCCATCAATGAGGTAACCTCCCAACTGGCTGAAGGGGTTGACGATACCCTGATGGCGGTGGGAAGTGAGTTGTTCGACGACTTGTTAACCATCTATCATCAAGTGAAGTTGGCCAATGGCTACATCCCGGGAATCGATACGGTTCACAAGGATTTGGCCCAGCGTTTTGAACGCAATGCGCCCATTGCTATTGATGAAGAAGGGCTGAACATCACCGACAACGACATTGATGGCAATGTTGCTGACGACGACTCCGTGGGGGAGTCGGATGAAGGCCTCGAAGAGCCTGCCGATTCTTAACCCGGAAAGGCAACGCAGGTGCAAAATTAGTCACGTAAAGTGAAAGCTGCGTTAAGGCTCATAACCCCGACTCCATTTAGGTGGACGTCGGGGTTTTTTATTTCCCCTTTTAAGTACAACACATCATGTGTCCATGCCTGGAACGTCATGGTCTCATGTTCAATACCTCATAAGGTCGTGTTCAGAACGTCATAGCCCCATGTTCAACACCTCATAAGGCCGTGTTCAGAACGTCGTATCCTCATGTTCAACACCTCATAAGGCCGTGTTCAGAACATCATAGCCCCATGTTCAGCACCTCATAAGGTGGTGTTCGGAACGTCATAGCCCCATGTTCAGCACCTCATAAGGCCGTGTTCGGAACATCATAGCCCCATGTTCAGTACATCATAAGGCCGTGTTCGGAACATCATAAGGTCGTATTCAGAACGTCATGGTTCCATGTTCAACACATCATAACGTGATGTTCGGAACGTCATAGCCTCATGTTCAACACATCATAGGGTCATGTTCGGGACATCAAAAGTCATGTTCAGGACATCATAAGGTCATGTTCGGAACATCAAAAGTCATGTTCAGGGGTACAGCACATTATACGGTATTAAAAATGTATTTTTCATTGAATTCAAAGTAAATTCAAGGGTTCAGAAATACCATCATCCTACCTTGGCCCAAACGCCACCATTTTTGTCTTCCCATTGTCCTTTGGTGCCTGTTTTCCCTTTCCATTTAATGCGCTTGGCCCTGCCACTGCCTTCACCACCCCAACCGATGTCTTCCAATTGCTCGTTAAGCGTTAAGTTATACTGGGTAGTTTTCGATCCTCCTCCTTTCGAATAAACGCTGCCCTTGCCTGTAGAAGCCGCAGGAACAAATCCATCCTTTATTCGTTTAGGATGCCACAGGCATTGGAATTCTGCCCTTCGATCTTTATGGAAATCTTTGGCATTTTTCACTGCAATGGAGTAATGAAACAAAAACTTCTCATCGTCTTTTTTCTGCTTCGAGTTGTGCTCATGAATTTTAAGAAAATTGCTTTTCGCTGGAATTTCGATGTTGTTTTTGTGCATAGCATTGGCACTGGCATCGATGGGGAATAGGTTTTGAGGCACCCCCATGCCACCGAGGTTTTCGTTGAGCAAATGCCCTTTAATCAACCCATAGTTTTTGTAAATCGCATAGTGTTTTCCGCTACCAGGCGTACTGCCTTTCACCTGGTCTTCGGTATCAAGGAGAGCATCTACTTTTTTTCCGGCAATTGCCGTTTCTACTTTTTTACTGCTATTGCTTTTCTTCCAATTGATTTCCTGGGCGGCAATGTTAATTTTTGTCTTGCCTTTCATTTGCAGTGGCTCTCCTTGTGTGTGTTGATTGGCCATGCGCTGGATGTTTTGCTGTTGTTGGTGCTCGGCCCTGTTGTTGGTGAAAGCTGCGGTTGGAGTAGTGTGGTGCGAGGGTGAACTGTAGGCAATAGCCATGCCTCGACTTGAGGAATTGGTGGTTGTTTTCATGAAATTATGTTTAGTGGTTAAGACTAAGTTAAAGTTACGGAGAATAGTGGAAAAAGAGAGAAGTGCTCCATTTTGGAGGGAATAAGTACGGGCAATTCCCTGTCATTTGTCTGTTTTTTTTGCATCGTTCAAACGGCATTTCTTCTTATCTTTCGGCAAACTCGTTGACTATGTTTCGCTGTTCTGTTTTTTCCCGTGTTCAAGTGCTTATTATTTTGGCAGTACTTGCCATGCATTATGGGTGCAATACTGCCGATACAGAGGTGGTAGAAGAAGAGGTGCCGATCCAGGCAGAGGAATCGGTTAAAAAGTTCAATAAGCTCACTTCCGAGCAATCGGGCATTCAATTTACCAATACCATTGTTGCCGAAGATTCAGTAATGAATTGCTTCTCTTTCTTTAACATTTACAATGGGGGTGGAGTAGCAGTAGGTGATTTGAACAACGATGGACTGCCCGAGGTGTACTTTACCGGCAACCAGGTAGAAAATAAGCTCTACCTCAACAAAGGGGGCATGGTTTTCGAAGACATTACCACCGCAGCAGGAGTAGCTGGTAGCGATGGGTGGACCACTGGGGTGACCATGGCCGATGTGAATGCCGACGGCTGGCTCGATATTTATGTGTGCCAGTCGGGAGGAGCCAACCGCACCGAAGAGGAAATGCGCAACTTGCTTTACATCAATAACCACGACCTTACCTTTACCGAATCGGCAGCGGCCTATGGCATTGACGATGGTGCCCGTTCCAACCACGCTGCATTTTTTGATTACGACAACGATGGCGACCTCGATTTATACGTGTTGAATCATCCTCTTGGCTTTGGCGACTACATCAGCATTCGACTGGAAAAATCGAAAAACCCTACCGACCTCGAAACCGACAAGTTGTTCCGCAACGACGGAGGAAAATTTACAGAGGTGACCGAAAAGGCTGGCATGCGCAACTATGGTTTTGGTCTTAGTGTATCGGTGGCTGATTACAACAACGATGGCTGGCAGGATATTTTTGTGGCCAACGATTATTCGGAGCCCGACCATTACTACATCAACAATGGCAATGGCACCTTTACCGATGAGGTGCGTCAATCCATGAAACACATTTCACAATTTTCGATGGGCAGCGATGCCGGTGATGTGAACAACGATGGGTTGATGGACTTGTTGGTGGTAGACATGATGGCTGAAGACAACAAGCGGAAAAAAACCAACATGCAAGGCATGGACTTGCAGGCCTTTTACACCAACTTTTCGTTGGGTCGCCACTTGCAATACATGCAAAACATGTTGCAAATTAACCGGGGCAATAACCAGTTTTCGGAAATCGCAGAATTGTCGGGCATGGCTTATACCGATTGGTCGTGGTCGCCTTTGTTTTGCGACCTCGATAACGATGGTTGGAAAGACGTGTTCATTACCAATGGCATGCGGCGCGACTTACGCAACAACGATTTTGTGAAGCTGGTGTCGCAGTACTCCAGCGAGCACCTGACTAAAAATTTCAGTCAGTTTCAAAACCAAATGCCCGTACAGCCCCTCGACAATTATGTGTATCAAAACCAACAAGACTATACCTTTAAAAAGCGCAATGCTGAATGGAGCTTGAGCTACAAAGGATTTTCGAACGGTGCTGCCTGTGCCGATTTAGACAACGATGGCGATTTGGATGTACTCATCAATAACCTGGAATCGACCTCCATGGTGTTTGAAAATACCATGGCCGGCAACTACTTGCAGGTGAAGTTAGAGGGCGAAGCACAAAACCCCTTTGGGATAGGCACTAAAGTAACGGTGAAAAGTGGGGCTACTACCCAGTATGCAGAATTGCAGTTCAATCACGGCTTCCTTTCTTCGGGCGAGCCTAAATTACATTTTGGGCTGGGCGAAGTAAGCACAGTAGATGCAATAACAGTACAATGGCCCAACGGCAAAACCACCACCCTTACGGGAGTGGAGGCCAATACAACCATTGCCCTCAGCCAGCAGGAGGCCACCGCTGCTCCTGCCACCACTGCTCCTGCTGCCGGTTTTGCCTTCAACAACACTACCCGTAGCACTGGCGTAAACTTTGTGCATGAAGATCCTTTTTATGAAGATTACGACCGCGAAATATTACTGCCCCACCGTTACTCGCAAAACGGCCCTTTCACAGCAGTAGGCGATGTAAATGGCGATGGACTGGAAGACTTTTTTGTGGGTGGTGCCGCACAGCAGGCAGGGGTATTGTACCTCCAACAGGCCGGCGGGAAATTTAAAAAGGCAGCTCAGCAACCGTGGTCGGCACACCAACACCAGGAAGACATGGGGGCCACCTTCTTCGATTTGGAAGGCGATGGCGACCTCGATTTATATGTAGCCAGTGGCAGCAACGAATGGGCACCCAACAGTGCCAACTATCAAGATCGTTTATACCTCAACAACGGCAACGGTACCTTTACTACAGGAACAGCACCAACCATCACCAGCAGTGGCTCGTGTGTGGTGGCTGCCGATTACGACAACGATGGCGACGACGACCTCTTTGTAGGGGGCCGAACAGTGCCTGGTCAATACCTCATTCCCCCTTCCAGCACCTTGCTGGTGAACGAGGGAGGCACCCTGGTAGATCAAACCAATGCACAAGCCACAGCTTTACGCGAGTTGGGCATGGTTACCGATGCGTTGTGGGTAGATTACGACAACGACAACGACTTGGATTTGATGATTACTGGCGAATGGATGCCGGTGACCATCATGCAAAATGAACAAGGAAAACTTACCCCAGCCACTTCCACCGGACTGGAAGGGTTTGAGGGGTGGTGGTACTCCATCGCTGCTGGCGACTTTGACGGTGATGGTGACGTGGATTTTATCGCTGGAAACCTTGGGCTAAACAGCAAGTACAACACCAAAAATGGCCCGCTGGAAGTATACGCTGGCGACCTCGACAACAGCGGCACGCACGACATTATTTTGGGGCAACACTACAGTGGCGGTTGCTTCCCTGTACGGGGCAAAACGTGCTCGTCGCAAAACATGCCGCTGCTCACCTCAAAAATCCCTACTTACGATGTGTTTGGCAACGCTACCGTGCAAGATGTATACGGCCCCATGCTCGATCATGCGGTACATAAAAAAGCCAGTTGGTTAGCATCGTCGTACCTCGAAAATCAGGGCAACGGCACCTTTACAGTAACTGCGCTGCCCAACGAAGCACAATTCTCGGTGATTAACGCCAGCATTCCGGCCGACCTCAACAACGACGGCCTCCTTGATGTGATTGTGGGCGGCAACATGTGGGGGGCCGAAATAGAAACCGCCCGCCACGATGCGCTGTTTGGGAAAGTATTGTTGGGCAATGGCAAGGGGCAATTTACACCAGTTGCCAACCACACCATTGGTCTTCACCTCGATGGTGATGTAAAAGACATGCAGCCCATTAAAACGGCCGGAGCATTGCTCATTGTAGTGGCCAACAACAATGCCCCGGTCGACCTGTGGAAAGTAGCAGGGGCTGCATTGTCGGAGTAGTAAAGCTTTGTTGAATTGTTTGCTGAACAACTGGATTCAATACGCATGATCAGTAGGGTTGCCAAAGAAAGCCACCAACTCAATAAGATCTCCTTTTACGCGATAAACAAGTGAAGTTTGTTTTGTAAGTACGCATCGTCGTAAATGCTTTTTTACAGATGCTGGACAAAGGAACTTATTTTCAATTAATGCATTAAGGTAGGCAGTAACCAGATCATCAAATTTAATGGCCTCTTTGGTGGTCCATTCTTTTGTAATGAATGCTAAAATTTGCAGGTAGGTATCCCTGGCCAATGGCGACCAAACAATAGTGGAATCACTCATGCTTTCTTTAGGAAAACGTCAATGTCCTTTCTTACCTCACTGTTTGAAATTCCTTTTCCAGCATCGAGCTGTTGTAGACTGGCCTGGATGAATTCTTTTTCTTGATCGGAAATAACACTCCACCAATCTCCTTCGCCATCATCCTTATAAGCCTTGATAAAAGCATATACAGTCTTTGCAAGGTTTTCATCCCCACTTTCGAGCCATTTAATGGCCTGGTTTCTATATTCTAAGGCTGTCATCTACACAAATATAACGAATTCCAGTACTTTTTGTTGCAGTTTTTCGAGAGGGTATTGACCCCAGTATAGGCAGGAAAAATGCATAGCCTTATGCATTATTGCTCTACTTCGTTGTCGCCGAATACGCTACAATGGCCAGTACATCGCGCACCTTAGCCGCTTCCCAATCGCCTTTTGGTACGAGGGTATAGGCAGCATCCATAGCAGCATCTATCGTTACCGTACTGGAAATAATTTCCTCCCCGGCTTTAAAAGTAAATGTACCCACGTTGGTTTTTCCCTGCTTCAATTCAAATGATCCCGACGTAAAGCTACCTGCTTCAGTGGGCATTACCACCAATGTAATGGCTGTAGCCTGATAATTATGTAGTCCTTTGCGCACCTTGAATTGTTGGAGGTTCAGGTCAAATACTTGTTGGTGTTCTTGCAATTGCACCAACGCTGCGGCATTCAATTGTTGTAAGGTGCTTACACTCACCCCCTGGTAATCTTTACGAATGTTTCTAACCGCTTTCGCAAAGTTGGCATCACCAGCAAGCGCGGTGTAGTTGATGGTAACAATTACATCGGTAAGGGTATTGAAATCAATGGGGTTGGTGTCGGCGGGCATGTCCAATTGCCATTTGGAGATGGCACCAGTACCTTCAAAAGGCAACAAACGCTCGTCGTTAAAATTAAGGGTAAACAACCCGCTATCGTTCATGCCTTGTGTAAGGGCTACCTGTTGATGGTTGCGCACATCGGTGCGGATGTTATCGCTGTTGCCTTTGCCATCGTATAAAAATTGTACGCCTTCTTTATCGGGTTGCAAAAGCACCTGGTTGCTGGTTTGTGTTAAGGTAGCATGTACGTTTTGATAAGGGCCTAACAGCACCGGGAAAGAAATAGAGATCGACTTGATCAGGCGTTGGTAATGCCCGGGAAAATCCCAATCGAAATTTGCAGCGTTGAGGCTAAAAGTACAGGTGCCATTGGTTTTTAGTTCTTCCAACTGCTCTGGGAATTGCAGGGCCATCGATACTGTTTTTGACAACTCCAACCGTCGGAAATTTTGTTGCATGTAAGCGGCTTCCATGCGGTTTAGGTCGAGCATCAGTCCTTCGCCAGCCAGCAACCCCTGGTACAGGTTGTTCCAGTATCCCGGTTGAATGAACGATTGTGTGGTCGCCTTTTCAAAACACCAGGCTTGTTGAGCTTGCAATGCTGCTTCAACAGCCAGTTGGTGGGTTTGAAAATAAAGGGCCGACAACTTGCTGCTCATCCACTGGTAAAGCTCCGCAGCGGTAAACTTATTTTTATAGTAGTTTTCTACCTGTTGCAATTGGGCAATGTTGGTTTCCAGCAGCTTTAATTCGCGTTGTGCCATCTGATGTCGAAACGATGCCCCTTCCAATTGAGCAGTAAGTTGGGTGACCTCGTAAGCGGCCATTTTTTCTTGGAGGTTCCAATCTTCTTCGCGTCGTTGAAACTCAGCATTGATGGCCGCTACTTGTGCATTGGTTTGTGCCATGTTGCCGAGCGATTCCATAATGATGGCACCCGACATGGCGGCCTCCCCATAATTCATGCCTCCATTGGCCAAACCAAAGGTGTTCGGCAATAAATAGCTGGGCCACGAAGCTGTGCGTATACCAACGGCAATGACCTGGCTGGCAATGGCTTGAGCCATAGAATCCAATTGCGATAATTCAGCAGGAATACGTCCTTTTTCAAGGAGCTGCATAAAGTAGGTTTGACGCATGGTGGCACTGGCAATGCTGGTGGCAAGCCCTTCCATGGTGGCAGCGGCTTCCTCAATGGCATACTCCCGGGTTTCCACACTCATGGCCTGGAGGTGTTGCTCGTTCGAGTTCAGCAGTTGAGCCAGTGCTTCTCCGTCTTTTTTCTCTAATGCAGCCAGCAGCGATTGTCCAAGACTGATGGTTTGTTGGGTAAGTTCTTTGGCTTTTTGCAGCATCACCTCAAACCGGTAATAAGGAATGTGGGCAGTAACACTGCTCGCAGCTTGTAAGGCCGATTGCCCACTGGCTACCGCCTGTACCAATTGCATGGGGTCGATGGTTTCGAACAGGGTCATCGATTGTGCCACCCCATCGATGTTGAGCTGATGGCGAATGTTGTACAACCGCTGTTCAATGATGTCCCAGTATATTTTAAACCCTTCGTTTTCGGGAATGCCAAAATAAATGTCGGCAATGTAATTGGCAGGCGTATCTTGCACCCCCAATGCTGGAAGTTGACCCACTGCCTGTTCTACATGAATTAAAAATTCGCTCAATTGGGAAGGCTTTTCTTCACCATCTAAGAGTTGTTTCAAGGTTTTCATAGAAGGCAACGGGCACTCACCCATGTTTACCGGCCGCTCGCCCAACAGGTCGTACCCCATCACATAAAGCATGGTTGCTTCGCGTATCGATTCCTGGTTGTATTGCCTAAACAGTTGGTCGCCCCACTCAATAAGGTTTTGTACGTAGTGCATCACCATGGTTTTTTGATAGGCAATAGGACGTATGCGGGCAATGGCATGCGGGTTAAACGGATGGAAATGGTATTGATAAATTTGAGCGTTGTTGTTCAGGTTGGCTTCGATACTTTCAGCAGGAGTAAGGCCCAACTCTTCTTGTAAGTCAAGATTGTTGTAACTGCGTAACCCCACAAAACGCCAGTATTGGTCGTTGGGGGTTTCCCTTTCGTGCAGGTCGGCATGTTGCTGGTTGATGGTGGGGTTAAACACAAATTCAAACCAACGTTTGGCCTGTTCAAATCGCTGCTGCGTTTGCAAGCTTTGTGCCACCAGAAAAGGAGCATGGAAGAAAATTTCCCAAAAGTAATCGCTCATGGCACTGTTGGTAAAATCCATGTCTCCTGTTGGGAGATCGCTGGTTGAAAAAAGCTCCAATTGAGGTTCCAGCAACATAAACGATGGTTCAGAAAGTTCTTGCGAAGGAATGCTGAGTAATCCGTCAATGCCGCCAGTGTGTAAGGTGGAACGCAAGGCTTTTGCAGCATCTGAATTCAACCGGCAGGCATGGAGTAAAATGGCTTCCTGTCCCGTTTCACCTTCTTCTGCATCGGTATTGATGAAAGGCGTATTGAGGTAGTATTGTCCGCTGCCATTCACCGTAAACCAATTGGGCTGACCCAGTACGCTTTTGTGGGTTATTTGCGCTGCATCGTAACCTGGAGGATTGTTATTGGTTTCAGGGTATACGCCAAAGTTTAAAGGCAAACGGTTGCTGCTGTTTGAGTACAGGTTTTGTGCTTCGCTAGTGGTAAGGCCACTGCCGTAAAAAAGCACTTCCGTCATGCACCCATCAAACACATTGCTTCCATCTTTGCCCAGATAAACACTCTTAGCAGGCTTTACATCCACTAATGCCCCACCCACAGGAGTGCCATTTACATACAAACGATTGGATGGAATTACATAGCCATTAGGAATTTCGGGGATGCTTTCTTTTGTATTGTCAAATACAAATTGCACCATGTTGCCCTGGGTAAATAGGTTGTAATCGTATCGCAAGTTATTCGCTGGCCAGGTGGTTTGTACTTCCCCAAGAGAGGAAATATCATTTCCATCATAGGCATAATAAGAAAGTTGAATGGTGGAGTTGTAAATGCCCATTAGCAACAACGTATTATCGGTAGGCAAACAAGTCATTCTTGTTCCAGCATTGGCCTTCTCAGTAGTTGCTACCAATTCAAAAGTTCCCTTCTTGTTTCGCAGTTGAGCAAGCTTAGGATGGTTATCTTCACTGGTATAGTGCACAAAGATGTCTTCTTCTTTTTGGCTAGCTAAAATAGGGGCTTTGTCATCTATTTTAATGGTTGAAATTTCTTTGGGGTTGAAACCGTCGGGCAAGATGGAAAACCGGATGTTAATAAGCACCACACTAACAAGGCGTTTTGTTTGTGATGGCTGAAAATTGTGATGGGTGATGAAATAAACATTGCCGCCTGAACTGATGGTGTCAAAAGAAAAATCAGTGCGATCAATGTCTGTTTCAAAAGGTTTGAGTTCCTTTTTCTTCTTCCAAAAAGCAGAGAGATCGCCTACCAGAATCTCATTTCCCTCCCAAATAAGGTACAGCCGTGTTTCAGTAGTGCCAAAGGGCCAAAGGGCATCACCACTGTGCGGTTGAAGAATGATTTTGCTATTGGGAGATACTCCAAGGTGTTCTCCTTTGTATTTTAGCGGGTATTGTTCGATAATACTGTAGGTTTCCCGGTCGAGTTTAGCCGTCCATAAATCATACTCTTCATTTGCCCATACCGCGATCAATTCGTCGTCAAACAAAATGATTTCTGGGACATTATAAACGTCTAGTGCTGTAAACGTTTCTTCGTTGATCACAATGTGGTGCCACTGTTCTGCTTCAAGGGGAAAAAGGCCAGGAATTACTACGTTTCCATTGGCCAATTGTTGTTGGTCGTTTAAACGAAGCCCCCCTGAACTGTTGTTGCTGGCGATAAGGGGCATGCCTTTCTCTGGAACGATAGCAGTACCATTTTGCCGGAACCAAAAAGCACAACTTTCAAATGTTGTAGTTAGCGTATAACTGTTAAAATCAGTATTGTACCAGTATTTTCCATTGGCCAAACGCCGGGAATTGCCAAGAATTTCTGGAGATTGTTTAATTGTTTTTGGGGTAATATGAGCCATGGCATCGCTGAAGTTGGCCAGCCGTTCGTTTTGTGCAATGGTAAAGCAATGCGAATTTTCACTGGTTGCACTTGTGTCACCGCGGCCATAAAACACCACAATGGTGCGGGTGCTGGCAATGAAATGGGGGTATACTGTATTGTAGTTGCCGGCAGTGGAATCTTTGCGATAATAAGGCGTTAAATCTTCAGCCAGTATCACTGGGGCTACCCACTGTTGGTTAAAGTCGAGGTACGAATAAAGAATACGTGCCACCGTAATGGAGGGAGTTTCTTCTCCTGTTTCAGAGGGCTTGGGGTCTTCAATTTGATAAGTTTCTACCCAAAACACATACCACGTACCAAAGGCATGCACGGCATTTACCTCCCCTGCCGGGTCCATCTTTACATCAATGGGTTTCCAGGCTCCCCAGTTTACCGGACTAAAAGCTTGTGTAGCTTCATGGTGTACCATAAACGTAGATGCTCTATAGTACCACGATGCGGGCGATTCTGCTGTTCGACCAATGCTACACAGTGTTTTGTAGTGTTGACGTGTGGCTTCAAAACCAGTGCTGTAACTGTATGCGGCAATGCTATCCAATTGGAGGTTGGCTAGTATGGTAAAGCCATCCATATAGGTGTTGAAGGCTTGTGCAACGGTACCCGAATTCGATAAATCACCTTGTTGCAGCGCATTGGTCAATGCCACAAATTCGGGCGAAGTGTTGGTGCGCAATTCGGGCAAGATGTAATTTTCGGGGTACAAAAAGATTTCGCGGTTGGCTTCCCAGGTGCGGTACGACGAGAGCCAGTCCCACCAGGTGTTGAGGTCGTCGTGTACTTTTATGCCTGGCTCCAGGTTGTTACGGCTACGATAAAGGTAAAGTTGTACGGCCGATACGGCTTCCAGTACGCGTGAAGTGGTTACAGCACTGCTTACCTCTACATCAATCAACAGGTATTGGTATAAACTGCGGGGCGAGGTAAAGGCGGGCACTTTTAATTCGGGCAGGTTGAGTTGCCAAATCAAATAAGGCACCATGGCATCCCGGTATTGTTCAGCAGTTTTGCCAGCAAGTGCTTGCAGCACTCCAGGGGCTTCTTCATACAAGCTGGTGTACGAAGCCCACAACATATTGGCGGCATCGGTATAGGCACTTGCCGGGGCATCCGTATCGGCCACCAGTTCCAACAAAGTGTTCAACAACTGAACGCTGGTGTGTAATGTGCTGGCATGGGTAAACCACTTTTCCATCAGCAGCACCATGGCCATTTTATTTTCCATCGATGCCAGGTGATCCATCAACCACTGTACTTGTTCTTCGGGCCATTGGGTGAGTTGTGAAAGGGTGGTGGCATCGGGTTTTTTGAGCCATTGTAAGAAGCCATTTTGGCCATCCTCGAAGCGTTGTTGGAGCAACTTGAACTGGTAAAGCCCGACCACATTTTGCCAACTTATGGGCACTTCGGCATTGTTCATCATGCCCAACAAGCTGGCATGCGCTTGTATAAATGTTACATCGCTTTGGGCAAGACTGCACGCGTCAATAATGCCGGCATACCGTTGTGCCTGCCGTATCCTGGCGATGCTGGTGGCCGAAAGTGGTGCGTTGTCTACCACATATACATCATCCACCGATAGTTTTACCCAACCGGCTACAATGGCAGCCACCTCAGCGTTGGTGCCCAGTAGTCCACCAAGAGCATTGATCCAGGCAGCTTGCTGCCCCTCGTAATGGTTGGTGGTGAGGGTGGTAAGCAATGGGGTAAGGGTTTTTTGTAGTGCAGTATTGGTAACTCGAAAAGCCTGGCAGGTATACAATGCCTCGTAGGCATTGGCATCAATAATCGTGTTCAGCACCCCATTGTGCAATTCGCCCAATGCCCCCAGGGCGTAATAGTAAAGTTGCGACGATTGCAGCAGTTGTGTGAGTTGTGCCTCGCTCAACGGTTTCCCTTCATGGGTTTTTAGCTGTTGTACCAATAGGGTAGCTGCCGCTTGTACCGATGGGTTGTTAGGGTTGTCTACCGGGAAAATGGCTGTGCCATCGCCACTGTTTTTTCTTTTCGATGTTGCTTCATCAACGGTGATCAACACCTTGGCCATTTCGTTAACAGTCGGTGCTTTTTCCAGCTCGCCGTTGGTGTTAAAATGCAGCTGCTCGTATACAAAAGCGGTGCGTATGGCAAACAACGCGTTGGGATCAATTACAGGGGTGAGGGCGGTGGTGAGCACCGCAGGAGTAAACAACATGCTCTCCAGCGTGTTGCTCAATGCTTCGGCAAAGTTTTGTAAGGTAGTAGTGCCAAATACCTGGTTTTGTACGCCAGGGTCGTCGCTACTGCCGGTGGTGTAATACTGCAATTCGAATGTGTGGAAGGGCAGCGGTTGAATGGTATGGGCAAAGTGCTGTAGCCATTGCAATTGTTGTAAGGCTTTTTCGGGCGCATCGCCTACCAGGTGTTCGAAGCTGTTGGCTTCGTGTTCGGGCAATGTTACAGCCACCAGCGCTTCGGCGGTACTCAAGCCAGTAAGTGCTGGCAGTTGGGTAAGGCGGTACAGCTGGCTTAGGGTAGTGCCGTTGAGGGAGATGCAGCCATTGGTATCCGCAATGGTTTGTCCAATGCGGATCAGCTCTGTAGTGCTTACTTGCAAGGCAGCTTCCAACGATGCTTGTACAGCAGTGTCTGCTCCAGTGCCGTCGGTACCCGGCACCACCCATTCCGTAGTATCGTTCAGCCAGTCGCACCCTCCCGGCAGGGGAGGAACATGGTCGGCATAAAAGATGCTTTCGAAAAAGGCATTGTGCTCAAAAGGAAACAAGGCATTACACAGCTGGTTCACCGACAGTTGAGGGTTGGCGTGTAGCAATGCTTGCATCCAGCTGAGGTAGGGCAACAGCGTTTTGTCAATGGTGTTGCCAGTGTAATGCAACAACGTGTTGAGGTCGGCCAACGACCATTGTAAATAACCGGCCAAACGAATGAATAGGTTTACCCGTTGCAATCGCGGAAGGGCAGTAAAATGCTCCAACGTTTCTTTTACAAATGGGTCGTCGTTGTTCGCTGGTGCTTTGCCATAAACAATGGGGTGCTCAGGATCGTCTTGATTGATGTAATAGGTGCCGGTAACAGCAGCAGGCAACTCCCAGCCGATCAGTTCATCCAATGCGTTGGCCGAAATGCCAGTTTGCTGTAAAAAGAACGGCACGGCAGTAAGGTCGTTCAAGCCAATGGGTTCTACACCAGTAACTTCAGTAGCTTCTGGCAGCCCGTATAGTGCCTCAATGGCATCGGCATTGTTTTGGCGTTTTTTCTTTTTTTCAGTAACAATAGGCTGACTCACCAATTGCCATTGTGATGCACTTATTCCAGCTTTGTGCAAGTAATACCCATTGTTGGAAGAGGCGGGTTGCAACTCATCCCACAGCTGCCACAACGAAAGTGCTTCTTGCTCCATGTAGGTGTTGATGCGCTCCAGGGGAAGGTTTACCGGAAGGTGGAGGGGATAGGTGGTAGCATCAAAATCTGTTTTACTGGTTACCCCGCCCCACTGCTGGAGCTGTGCTTGCAGCACCTCATTAACAATGTCAATTTTAGGGATTTCGTTGTTGGTATTGGCGCAGCTCAAATAAATTTCCCACAGGTCGCCCCTGCGTTTATCGAGGGGGATAGGGGTTTCCTCACTTGTTTCATCAGGTACAATAAATTGGTCTTGTAAGCGCATTAAGTCGACAAAGTAGGCCGCAGGAGAAAAGATGCTTCGGCATTCGGGGCAGGTACAAAAGTTGATGGTGCCAAACAGCTCGGCATAACTGGGAATGTGCTTGAGGGCACTGTTGGTAGCAATTTTTAAGTTGGCTCCTCGCATGGCGTTGTAATGCGGGTCGTGGTGTTGCCGGTAGGCGTGGTACCTGCGCATTACGCCCGACTTGAGAGCCAGTGCTTTGCGGTGTACTTGTGTTGCTTGTGCTTCGGCAGTGGTGCCATTCGACCGAAAAGCGGAGGAATGGGTGGCTACAAATTGTTGCTCGCTCATGTGGGCAATTTGAAGGGCCGAGTGCAGCTTTTTGCGTTGCAGTTTTTTTGCACTCTTTACATCGCCCGTGAGCCGCAACAACCGCTGGTGGGTTTTCAGCAATTCCAGCTGTGCAGCTTTAGAGGTGCTGCTTTTTTGCTCCAGTTTCAATGCGGCCACGTGGTCTTCATCAAAAAAATCGAAGGTGGCAAAGTCAACGCTTTTATTGCGTTTTAACAGTTCGTTGAGGGTGGTTTTTGGTGGCATGTGGTGTTGTTTTATATCAACCTTTCCTTGTTGAAGGCTAGTGCATCCCATTCAAAGATTGACTATTAAGTATGCTATATATTTAGGTGTTACTGCTAGCTTTATTTTTTCAATTGGATCAATGAGTTTAAGTTAACTGTTCCATGTGCTTGAGCATCAAATGTTTCGTCTATAATAGGAGGGACGGTTTTATCATCACCTTCCCACACCTTATAAAAGAACCGTGAGGCATAATGAGTTGCTGTACCACTGTCTTCATAAACATCGGCTCCTGCCTCTACACTAAAAAGTACGGTTTGAGAGCCAGCGGGCTCTGTGCTTTTTTTGATTTCATTGTGCAGGTAACTCTCTATTTTTAGTTGAGTGAGATTTGATGGCTGACTTCCTGCGAGTAAATTGTCAATGCTGTCATCACCCCCTAAACAATGTGCCCATACATGGCACCACGATTTATCGTGAGCGGGACTTGGAGGTGTTCCAGGTACAGGAGCTGGAATCATTTGAGCTGAATAATCATCAGCTGAATAACCCCTGTTTGTATCTCTCATAACTGTAGATAGATCAGCAGTTCTTGCCCCAACATTGATGCTGCCTTTCATGAGCTGGAATGATTTGCCAACTCTTGTAGTAGGATTCGTAGTAATATCACTAGTAGGAACCCCAATAGCAGTGGGTATTGGGGAAACACCTCCGGTAATTGCGGGAGGATCCAGTCGATTAATGTTATATCGGCTTTGTGTTATTGCATTTCTTGTATCTTCTAAAGCAGAAGCAATTTTTGCTTCACTTATACGAGCCTTCTTTTTAGGGTCATACCTGAGTAACTTTTCTACTTCGGGAGATACCTTTGCTTTGCTGTCGCTTTTCAATAAGTTAGCAGCCTTTTGTAAAGCAATTTCTTCTTTAATTACTACGTCCAGGAAAGTTTGAATACTTTTTACCTGTGTCTTAACACGTTTAGATTTCTTTGCTCCTAATTCATCGGCTTTTTTTGCTCGTGGTCCTTGTTTACCTTTCCCAGCCATCCCCCCAACATCCACCAACGTTACCGGGTTGTTGCTCACAAATGCATACAAATTCAACCCATCAATGGTGCCGGCCGGATCGGTGCTGAGCCAGCGGCCCAGGTGCGATTGGTAATACCGCAAGCCGTAGTAGTAAAAACCGGTGCCCTTGTCCAATTCTTTGTTACAATATTTGTGGGTGTTGAGTTCCAGCGTAGTGCCGCTTTCATCGGTATAGGTGGTTTGTCCGTAAGGGCTGTATTCTTCACGGCTCAACACATCGCCATATTCGTTCAGCAATACATTGACCGAGTCTTGCATGTCGCTCAATTGGTACCAGGTAATGGGTGTTCGAGTGGTTTGCTGGGGCAGGTCTTCCCAACTATGATACACCGCCAACGGGTGTTCACCATCGCTGATGCGGAGGGTATGCCGCTCTTCTTCGAGGGTGGTGCCGGTGTACCGACGGTGAATTTCGGCAGCACCAAAGTAGAGGGTTTCGGTTATTTTTACTGCCGACCCGCTGTGGTCTTCCACCACCTTTCGGGTGCGTTGTCCGGTACCGTTGTATACGTAATAACTTTTGTTGCCCGCTTCAAAGTCAACGGCAGCAATGTTGTTGCGGTAGTTCCATTGCAGTTGCATGGCCTTGCCGGTTTCCAGTTGGTTGCCGGCAGCATCAAAATAGCGGTCCACCTCATCGGGAGTGAGGCCGGTATGCAATGCAGCATCTATTGCCCGGTTACTGGTATTAGAAACCACCAGGCGTGTGGTGTAACTGCCCACGCTATTGCCGTTGGCTTGCCGCTGCAATTCGTACAGGTTGCCTGCCGTATCGTAGGTATAGCGTTCAATGTAGTTTTCCAGCGCGTTGAGGTCGTGGGCATGGTGCTTGCGCCCAAGGTGTTGAGCAACGGAGGTGGGTTCTTGTACTTGTTGCCGTCCCTGGGCTTCCACCAGCCGGTACAACGAGTCGAACATGTATTGATTGGCGGGTGTTACTTTCGCATTGCGAAAGTGCACGGTGGCCATGGTGTGGTCTTGCTTTACAATTACATTGCCTACCGGGTCGTAGGCATACCGGTCGTATTGTGAAAAATCTTCTCCTCCTGTTTGGTCGGTGGCCTGCGTCAATATTTTGGTAACGGCAAAGGTACGGGGATCGTAGTGGTAAGCCGTTTGTGTGCCGTTGCCCCGGGTAAGCGTCTTACGCTGGCTTTTGGCATTGTAACGCATGTTTGCTACATAGTCCACCGTTTCTTGCTGGTGTGTTATTTGCAAGGCACGTACCAATCCCGAGAGGTAGTAGCTGGGTTGTGTCGTATTGCCGAGCACGTCGGTTTCGGTGATTATACGCCCAACAGCATCGTAGGTGGCACTGCTATTGCGTGGTTTCATCAACGGTTCATCGCCTGTCCAGTTGGCTTCCTGCTGGTATGTTTTTCGCAATGCTGTAGTGGCCAGTAAAGCCCCACCGGTAATGCTTATTTTTTCAGTAGTATGTTTTCCTGCCTGGTCGTAAGTGCAGTGCAGTTGCCCCAGTAAGTTGCGTTGTTGGGCGTCTTTTTTATCCAATGCATTGCCATATTCCATTTGCTCCACCACGTTGTTCAGTTGCAATGCTTCGTTCTGCACCTCAACGATTGTAGGCCGGTGCAGGGCATCGTATTGATAGGTGGTCAATGTGTTGCGCGCATCGAGCAGGAAGCAGGGATGGCCTGCAATGTTGAGCAAGGTGTAATGCGTTCCAGCATCGGCACTTTGTACTTGCAAGGCTTCAGGCCCATAGCCGTAGCGAAAACGAAAATTGGTGTGCCGTGCATCGCCTTCCAGTTGTTGTTCAACATTGGTTTGATGCAGTCGGGGGTCGATGCTGCACAACTCCCTGCCTTGCACATCAAACTCCACTATGGTGTCGAGCAACTCGGGGGCCTCGTTTACTGTGGCAGGGGTGCGCAAGCGTTGCCGGTGCACAATGGTGTTGTCCAGGTTGTCGAGGTAATCGGTTACATGGCATTGATGGCATACAGCGGCAATAGCCTCCAGCCGTTCAATGGCAGCAGGGTCGTTCGCCACTTCCGCGTCGTAATAAATAGCATCTTCATCGGGTGTGGTAACATTTACTTCCCACCAGGGCGATTGCAACAGCAAATTATTGGCATCGTACGTGTTGTTTTCCCAGGCCGTCCAGGTGTGTTTTTCCAAAAATCCTTTGGCGGTAATTACCTTGTTGTTACGGTCTAACGGGTCGTAAAACAACATGGAAGATACGCCCACTTGTACTGCCTTATTGTTGGAAATATAATCGGGTGTATTGGAGGCATAAGGCTCCCATTGGCGAACAGGCAATCCTTTGTTGTTGTATTCCACCCGGCCGGAGGTAAGCCAACAATAGGAGCTGTTCATGGCTTGTTGTTCTTGTGTGGTGAGTTGGGCACTTTCTATCCTGGCCTTGGCCTCCAGCAATCGCCCAAAACCATCGCTCCTGCTCAAGCCAATATGGAGCGTTTCCATGGGTTGCTCTTCCGCTGTTGGGTAGTGCTGTGCAGCCACCGATATGTTGTATACGGGCTGTTGATCGTTTTGCCAGGCAAACAGGTCGTAAAAGAAATACGATTGAGTATTGCCCAGCAGGGTAGGGGCACTATCAATAACTGTTGGCAGCCCATCGGGTGTAGGGATGTCTCGTGCTAAAACGGGGGCAAACCCCACAGCAGAAGAAACATCATCGGCATCCAACTCGGTGCCATAAAAAGAGGTAAACACTACCCGACCCAAAGCATCCAGCCGAATTTCAGAAGTGTTGTTGTTAAGGTCAATTAATCGTGTAGGAATTAAGTGTTGTGGGTCGAACCGATCTACGGCAACTGTTTGCTGCAAGGCATTGGTCACTTGCTTCAAGTACAACACTTCAGCATCGTAGGTGTAGGTGGTTTTGTGATGCTCGGGGTCAACAGTGCATTGGGGCATGTAATAATGAGCAGCGCCATAGTATTCCTGGTGCCATCCCGGGTTCCACCAGCGGCCATCTTCATCTTCTTCGTACATGCCTTCCTTCAACATGGCGGGCAGGTTTTCCAGCTGCCCGCCAAAGGCTTCCTCCAATTGCTGAGGAGAAAACTCCAATACCTTATTTTGGTAAGGAAGTAGGGGCAAAGCAACAACTCCGGGAGGGAGTGCAACAGTGCTGCCATTGGTGTCTAATTCGGCAAACAAGGCCACATGATGCCCCAACAAACGGGACTCCTCTGTGGTATCGATCAGGTGCAAGGCATCGTTAAAATGCCATTGCTCATAGGCATTGGAAGCGGAGGCAATTTCAAAGCTTTGGGATTGCCAGTTGATGCCGATGAGCCAGTGGTCGGTATCGTTAATGTAATCGCTGGTTGCATAGGTAAAGTGCAACACTTGCTGGGCAGGAAACAGGTGCTCTTGATCCGGCCGTCGTGGGTAAGCAATGTTGGCTCCGAGCAGCTCATTGCCAAATTCATCTACCTTTAAAGTAAAGGCATGGTGTACCTGAGGGTCGCTAGCAATGCGCTCGTAATCGTAGTCGAGCTGTTCACGGTCGGTGGTCATGAATACCCCAAATTGATGCCCTTCCGGAGGTTGTAGCAGTTGTACAGTATAGTTGTTTTCACTTACTGTATAGGGTATGTTACATTGCTCGCTATCGTCTAACCCATATACTTCTGCTCGAAGCACATGGCCGGCCAGGGCAGCGTGAGCCTGCTGTTGAATGGTGGGGTTAAGGGCATGGCCGTTCCAATCAAAAAAGGTGTCGGGCAGTTGCCAGGCTGCAGCATCTCCCGAAAAGTATTCTTTTTCATATTGAGCTTTTAGTGCTTGCCATTCCGCAGCATTTACGCCAGGGTGAAACCAAGTGACCGACTTGGCGGGGGGCGAGTAGTGGGCACCATTTTCATCTTCAAATACTTCCTCCGTTTGAACATCTACCCGACCAAACCCTCTGAACTCACGTTCTATGCCATCGTAATAGCCATGGTGGTAGCTGGAAAGGGAGCTGTGCTTTGCTCCCGAAATTTGATCGTGCACGGTAACTTGTTGTACCACCTGTACCGGAAAGGGGAGGTGAGTAATCCAGGGAAGGCCATGGCGTTGATCTTGCAAATAATAGTCTACCGAGCTGGCATAGCTGATGGTAGTGATGGCCCCCATGTTGTTGTTAATTTGCTGGAGGAGGTAGGGTTTTTCGTGTTGCCCAAAGTCGCAATAAACATGCATGGGAGCGTTGTCTTCGTTAGTGCCTGTGCGGTAAGAAATCACCATCGATTGAATGCCTTTCCCGGTGACGTCTGCAAATTGCACATGGTCGATATTGCTATAGCTGCAAGGCAGGTCGATGGTGAAAGGATCGGCAAAGCCGTTGCCGCTGTTGTTCATCCAAACATAGGCCTGGTGGGTGGTGAGGTAAATTACATCTTGTGTGCCCGACCCATCGATGTCGGCCAAAAAAAGTTGTGCGGTGTTGAAGTCATCACCAAAGTTAGGGGCATTGCTCATGGCAATGGGGGCACCAAAATGCCCATAGCCGAGGTTGGGCCAGTATACAATACTGTTGGCCTGCACCTCCACCACATCTTGCAGCCCGCCTCCACTCATGTTGGCAAAGCGAACACTTTTGGTAGCAGCCTCTCCCATGGCAGGAGGAAATGCTTCGGGAAATTGCAATACCTCATAAGGGGTGCCGTACCCTTCGGTGCCTATGGAAGGGGTGATCTTAATGCTTGTAGCATTGATTTGTACCCAATCGTTTAGTCCATTGCCGCTCATGTCTACCTGCTGCACCTGTGGGGCGTTGGCATCGGCAGGAAATTGTTGGAAGGGTTGAAAGGGCTGCCATTCATCTCGAAAATCCATTTCCCAAAATCCATGTTGTGCGGGAGAAGAAACGACGACGTCTAACCTGCCCGATCCGGTAACATTATCTAATGTAGCTTGCTCCATATTTCCCACATCGGGAAATTGATCGATCAATGCCCAGGGGGCTAAGGCATAATCCGTTCCTTTGGGAAGCTCAATAGGGTTCGAAACTGGTGCAGCTTCTTGAGGCACATACGCACCCATGGGGGCAGCATACCATGCCCCTTGTTCATTCATCTGCAGGGTTCCGGCAATGCCTTCGCCATACAGCCCCACCCATTGGTAACGATCGGTGTTGAGGCCGCTTAACAGGGTTCCCCCTTCTTGTACGATGTTCTTAAACGTACCGTCAGGAGCAAAGGGAGTATAGGCCAATGCTATTGCCGGGGTAGCCAGGTGTTCGCATGTGTTGGTGTTTTTCCACGAATAGCCATGCTGCGTTACCGCAATAAGTTTGCTGAGGTGGGGGGCATTGTCGTAGTGCAGTTCACTGGCATTCACCAGGGTAGGTGCCCCATCATTCAAATCGTTCAACCTGTGAAACATTAAAATACCGCGGCACAGTCGGGTAGTCCTAATTTCAAAGCCAGCAAGGTAGTTGGAAAAGGCATCTTCCCGGTACTCCACAGTTTCGGTAACTGCTTGATACACCTCAGCAGTAGGCGACGATAAATCATAACCACTGTAATCAAATACCACTTCAAAATGCCAGTCGTTGGCATGAGGTACCTGTTTGCTCAGTACCATCGATTCTTCCAGGGCTGCTTTTTGCCCGTACCAAATGCGCTTAAGGTAGCGGTTGGCATTGGTGCTGCGCTGATGTGAGATGTTGGTGTTGTCATCACCTTCATACTGAAACAGTTGGTGGTCGCCTTCCGAATTATACGTTTCTTCCAACAGCCACGAGAAGATGTTTTCAGGGTGATTGGGGGCTGTAATTCTGGCGTCGGGCGATTTCCCAAAAATGCTGGTAACATGGTCGGCTGTGGTAACTACCCAATAGGTGTCTGCCGGTTCTTCTTGATGCTCCCAACGTTGAATGCGAGAAAAAGCCCCTTCGTTGCGAGGGCGATAACAAGTAATGCGGTAATTGCCCTCAAGGGTTGAGGTAGCTTCCGGAACCAGGTCGTCGGCCCCAGAAAGCACAAAAATATCATTGTTGGTATACCGTGGAATGCCCTTGCTGGTTTTGCGGCTGATGGAAGGAACAGCAATGCCCCACCCTAACCCAAAGGTGCCATTCCCTGCTGCCGAGCTGTAGCTGATGCTAAGGTCAGGGGTGATATTCCTGCAAGGTGAAGTGGCAATGGGGATGGATAACGCAGCTGTGCCTGTAAAGTAATCGGGTTGAAATTGTTCACCAATGCCTTCAATGGCTCCTCCTCCTTTAGGAAGGTTAAGTTGCTGAGGCGTAATCGTAGTGCCAGCAGGGCTACCATCAGGCGAAGCGGTAGGCATGGTAACAATTAGTCGTTAGTTGGTCAATGGTTGATTTTAGTGGTCATCCAGCAGATGAGTTGTCGTAATTTATGGATTTTCACCGTATTTTCCTCTTGAGACTGAGCTAATTTTCGACCTTCCTAAATGGTTTTTGGAAAGCAGGAAATCAATGAAAGATTTAATGGTTTGTAAGTCAGATAATTAAGAGGCGATCGTATTTTGATGGTAAAGCAATATTGGAGATGTTTTTTTATACTGCATGCAATGCATCCTTTACTGCCAAAGGGAATGGGCCTTTCGCGAAACATGATAAAAATCAGTAGTTTAAGCAGTATGCTGTTGTTAAACGGATGACATTAGTCATTGGTCGAAAAAAAGCGCCCTGCCACAATTTTTTTGTAAAATTGCTATCGTCAACAATAGAGTCTCTTATGAAAAACAACTACTTATTACTGTTAACAGTGCTATTACTATGCCTGGGTGTGGGCAATAAAGCAGCAGCACAATGCCAGGTGCTCGACAATTTTATGAATTTTGCTTCTTTCGATTTAACGCCTACTGTTCAAGGGCCAACAGGTACCCAAACAAGTTGGTCTACCTGGGGAGGCGACTACCACAAGGTAGATGTAGTAGCTGGGGAACAATACGAAATCAGTACGTGTAACAACACCGGTCCATATAGTCCTGGAACTTCCGGGTGGACAGGCATTTGGCCTGTGGGAACCCCCCATGCCGGACAAGCAGGGTACAATGTGAATTGGGACCCCCAAATGTCGTTGGTGCAGGCATCTACCGGTTTGGTGGTAGATTTCAACGACGATTTTTGTGGGCCTTATCCGGCCATTACCTATACAGCCACCTTTACGGGAGAATTATACATTGTATTGGATTCTGCCACGGTTTGCGACCAATTTGAAACCGATACTATAGTAGTGGATGTGACCTGGCTTGTTGGGTGTAACGATAACACCAGTAGTTTTTCCGAAACGGCCTGCGACAGCTATACCGTTCCGAGTGGTGATGAAACGCATACCATGAGTGGTGTTTATATGGATACCATACCGAATGTGGGGGGGTGCGATAGTGTGATGACCATTACCGTGACGATTAATAATAGCACCAGTGGCTCCGAAACGGTCACGGCCTGCGACAGTTATACCTGGCCCACCAATTCCACCAATTATACGATGGGGGGTACCTATACGCATACGTTAACCAATGCAATGGGCTGCGATTCGGTGGTCACATTAAACTTAACGATCAACAACAGCAATACAGGCTCCGAAACGGTAACGGCTTGCGACAGCTATACCTGGGCAGCCAATTCCACCACCTATACCATGGGAGGCACTTATATGCATACGCTCACCAATGCGATGGGCTGCGATTCGGTGGTGACGTTGAACCTTACGATCAATAATAGCAACTCCGGCTCCGAAACGGTAACGGCTTGCGACAGTTATACCTGGCCTACCAATTCCACCACCTATACCATGGGGGGTACCTATACCCATACGCTCACCAATGCAATGGGCTGCGATTCGGTGGTGACGCTGAACCTTACGATTAACAATAGTAATACAGGCTCGGAAACGGTAACGGCTTGCGACAGCTATACCTGGGCAGCCAATTCCACCACCTATACCATGGGAGGCACTTATATGCATACGCTCACCAATGCGATGGGCTGCGATTCGGTGGTGACGCTAAATCTTACGATTAACAATAGCAATTCCGGTTCCGAAACGGTGATGGCTTGCGACAGCTATACCTGGGCGGCCAATTCCACCACCTATACCATGGGAGGCACCTACACGACTACCCTCACCAATGCGATGGGTTGCGATTCGGTGGTAACACTCAACCTTACCATCAACAACAGCACCACTGGCACTGAGTCGGTGACTGTTTGTGATAGCTATACCTGGCCCGCCAACTCCACCACCTATACCATGAGTGGTACGTATACGGCAACGCTTACCAATGCGATGGGTTGCGACTCGGTGGTAACACTCAACCTTGCGATCTACAACAGTACCAGTGGCTCCCAAACGGTGGCGGCTTGCGATAGCTTTACCTGGGCAGCCAACGCTACTACTTATACCATGAGTGGTACTTACACAGCCACCCTTACCAATGCCATGGGTTGCGATTCGGTAGCCACGTTGAACCTTACCATCAATACACTCGACCTGACGACCAACACGGTGGGCTTTACCATTACTGCCAACGAAACAGGAGCGGCTTATCAATGGTTAGATTGCAACAACAATTATGCGATCATTGCAGGGGCCACCAACCAGGCATATACAGCCACAGCCAATGGCGATTACGCGGTGGAGATCACAAAAAACAATTGTACCGATACCTCTGCCTGTGCCAATATTAATGGTGTAGGCATCGTAGAAAATGGGATTGGTGGCAACGTACGCATCTATCCGAATCCTTCTAGCGGGCAATTCACGATGAATTTCGAAACAGTGCCGCAAGGCCTGCAAATTCGAATTGTAAGCATTACGGGCAACGAAATAATGACCATGGCAAATGTTACTAACAACACGCTGAACATCGACCTAAGTGGTTATGCGGATGGCATTTATTTTGTTCACCTCAACGATGATACCAGTCAGCAAGTGGTGAAACTGCTCAAGCAATAAAAACTTCAACAACATTCGATGAAGGCACCCTGCTCAACAGCAGGGTGCTTTTTTTTTGACCGTATTGGTGCAGCTAAGAAAGCTCAATCACTCATGCAACGACTCATGCCTTAGCTGATTCTAATGTAATGACCGTTGCCTGTATTTACCACGCTCCCTAAGTTCACGTTTTCCAGTGCACTGATGTTATTGTTGCTCAGGTTGGTGCTCAGGTTTTGTTGCACCTGCCCGGTAATATAGGTGTAAATATCATCGATGTGTCCTGAATTCAATGTTGCACCACCATTAATGTTGTAGGCATTTTGCTGGTACTGTACCTGCTGTTGTTGGTTGTTCTGTTGTTGGTTGTTGTTATTCTGTTGATTTTGTTGCTGGTTGTTGTTTTGCTGTTGGTTGTTATTCTGCTGGTTGTTTTGTTGGTTCTGCTGTTGTTGTTGTGGGGTCCACTTGGTGACTGTAATGCCGGTGTATAACAATAGGTTCTGTGCACCTCTATTGGGGCGGCCCATATTGTTATTGGTGTTGTTGTTTTTACTAATTACCCGGGCGTTGCGGTAATCGTTGGCTCCACCGCTGGCACGTGGAACAATATGGTCGATTTCGGGTTCGTATTGGGAGGCCCATTGCCGGTTAATGAGCCCGGTGCCATTATTGGTAGAGTCGTTGCCCGGGATGCCACCGTGAGGGTTAGGCATTGCCCGGTTGTTGCCTCCATTGCCAATATTGTTCGTATATACATGGGCCCGTTGACTGTTGTTAAATGCTTTGTCGCCTCGCACGGTGTTGCCGCTATAGCCTCCAATGGTGGTTACCGTTCTATAGTTGCCAGGGGTATTGGGAATAAACCCCACATTGATACGCATTTGTAGTGGTGCCTCGCCAAATCGGTGGGCATTGGCTTTGCGTTGTGCCGCCATGTAGGGCGAGTTGGCAATGTCGGTAGTAAATTGTTGAGGTGCCTCAGCTGCTTTTCGTTGTGTGGTGGCTGGTACATTTGATGGTGCCTGTGCTTGCCGCAATTCGCGGGCGTTGGTTTGAAGTTTCATAATGTTGCTTTTTAGTGATTAAGGCAAAAGTAGGGAATATGAGTAATCTGGTAATTGTGCGGTAAACGATGGAGGTGATAGGCCTTTTAAAAGAAGTACTCCCTGTTCAACACAAAATATGCCCGTAAAAAAAGAGAAGCATGTTCATTCGTGAAGCATGGCTGAAGAGTAACCGCAAAAAAGCATGAAAATTTAATGCAGCGAACAATATCCCCTAAAATGTGGCGTTATAGTATTGTGACGACCCGAATAAAGTGAAGTTGAGCGTACACATTAGCCCCTCTTTGTGTACTTAAAATAGCCCCATTTATTTTTTAGCCCTTTTTATTAGTCAACACTTTTCGTGTTCAATTTGTACAGTGCTTTGCTGGTAGAAGTTTTGTACCTTGATGAGGTATGCATCTTAAATCGAAAAGTATGAAATTTTTAACCCTTGTGCTCATTTTATGTTTTGCAATTAACATGACAGGATACACCCAAAATAAAGCAGGAGCAGTAAGCCCGGTGTTCGGTTTCCATCAGTGGGATCAAAGTGGAATTGAACTCGGAGTGAGTAGGAGTATTATTACGGGGGAAGCTACGCGAATAACGTCGGTAACCAACAGTTACACGCACGCCATTTCGTCTGAACTTTACTTTACAAACGACGTGTTGGTTGCTCCTAAGTATTCCTTTTGGCTAAGAAGAAAACAAACCAAATCGTTGATTGTAGGAAGTGCCGTTGTGGGATATACTTCACTCAATTCACCCGATTCGTTTGATTGGAAAATTAGGCCACAGGTGGGTTTTTGTTACCCCAACCCTAACAGCAAAGGCCCGCTGGATAAATACAAAAACCTTCATTTCAAGTTAACATATAGTTATAACATCAACGTAGTTGATCCCACGTTGGAAGAGGTAAGTCCTCATTTGTTTTCATTGATCATTTACAGAGAAGGCAATGTAGACAAAAGGGCCATAAAACATAGTGAGTAGGAAGCGCAAGCAGACAACAGTTTTAAAACAATTTAAGTAATGCATATAAGAAAGAAATCAACAAGTGTAGAGTGTTGTTTTGATAACAAGCACATTGTTCTTGAAGAATTGGATGTCGTGGTGATTAATTTCCCTAGAGAGGAATTGGCGGCGGTTGATATCACAAAATTTGGAACCCATATCGCTGATTACGACACTTTAAAGGAACTGATTCCCGAGGTAACAGGCCAGCAATTTAGAAAATATGCGAACGAAGGGTACTGTTTTGTTATCCCTAATCAGGAAACCATAGAGGCAATAGAAGAAGGGAATGCGAAACACGGAGCAATAAGCGTTCGCAAAATCCTTAAGAAAGGCAATGGACACATCTTTGAGGCAGATACCGTTTTTGTAAAGTTGATGCCAGGCGTTAAGCCCTCATCCATGAAGAGAACAATGGAGGCAAAGGGCCTGGAGTTCTGTGTTAAACAAGGATATGCCAAAAACCTGTATTTGTACAAAACAACGGGCAACTATGATGTGTTTGCCTTGAGCCTGGAGTTAACGCAAGATCCCCGCGTTGAATACGCAGAGCCAGATTTTGAGTTTATTCCGGTGCGTCAATACGCACCCACCGAACCATTTTATCCGCTGCAATGGCACTTAAACAATGCTGGAGCACACACGACCAACACCAACCCTAATGGAGGTATTGGTGGAAAAGTAGGTGCTGATGTTAGGGTGGAAGAAGCATGGGATTTACTGCCCAGTACTGGTGGAATTCCAAATGCAGGAAACAATATTCGCATTGCGGCCATTGAGTTTGGTTTTGATGTTAACCACCCTGACTTACAGCCTATTCAAGGCATTTCTGCAAATTTTGTTCAAACAGTAACACAAATCGGTATCAACAATGTACCGCTCGATTTAGATGGGTTGGGATACGATCATGGTACGGTAGTAGCAGGGATGTTTGGCGCACGTAATTTAGCAGCGGGAGGCGTTGGTGGAGTTGGTGCCGCATACAATTGCGACACCATCATGTTGTCCATAAGCTTTCCTGCTACAGCAGCAACCTACTTGAGGGCGGTTGGTTATGCGGCTGATCCTCGATCAGTGGCGGAGTTTGCTACAACAACCTTTCCTACAGGAACCAATGTTGATGGGGCAGATATATTGACCATGAGTACCTCACTCAATGGATTTTCTGTACAAAGTGTAGGAGAAGTGGTTGACTTTGCCACCAAATTTGGTCGAGACGGGAAAGGAATGGTGATTCTGGCATCGGTAGACAACGCTTTTGTGCCTGTAGCCGATATGCCGGGGGGAGCAATGCGCATTAACCCCAAAGTAATTGCAGTGGGAAATATTGCTGCTAATGATCGTGGAGTAAGCAGTGCATATAGTACTGGTCCCGATGAGTTGGATTTTGTAGCTTCAGGGTGGGAAATCTTTTCTACGCAATACGTACTTTCAAGTGGGCCTCCTTTTTCAGACGACCCCACCTTTGTTCCTTCTTTTTTGGCAGGATTAACCAACCCTTATTTAACGCCATTAAATACCAATGGCAACCCCATTTTAGTGCCAGAGCCTGAGTTGGATCCAGCCATTCCTATTGGTTACATATCGAACACCTCTGGAACAAGCTTTGCAACGCCGTTATCGGCCGGAGTAGTAGCCCTGTTGTTATCGATGGAGCCTAAACTTAGCTTTTGGGAAATCAAGCAGTTGCTGCAACAATCAACCGATAAAGTTGATTTGGGCTTTGATGGGTTGTTGTCTGTTGATTTTGATGAAGGGCCGAACCAAAGAGACTTGAGCTGGTTTACCAGTGGTACTGGAGGAGGAACCAACCTGGTAAACACCAGAAGAACAGGTGGAACTGGCCATTTAACATTGGCAGGGCAAAACTCTACCTTAATGAACCCAGTGGTGGGCAACCAGGAGGATGTTGCGCCCAACTTAATTCATGGCACCAACAAAATAACCGTCAACGAAGGCAATACGAATGTATACGTACAGGGCCAGGCATTGTTGGTGGGCAAGCAAACTACCCTAACTGCGATACCCAACTCAGCTACGCCAAACACCATCCAGGTAGTAAATACCAATGATTTTCAAGATGGAATGACCGTTGTTGTGGGCAGTCAGCTCAATACCTATATCAGTACCGATTTAACCAATGCGCCATTGAATATATTGGCAGTAACCAGCCACCGGGGTTTTCAAGTAGGCGATGTGATTCGAGCGGTTGGTGGAGAAAATGGTGCTGCGGATGAAATATTTACCGTTACTGCTGTTTCGGTAAGTGGTGGTGGCTTTCCATTTTTGGGAATTTTTCCTGCCAGAACCGAACGTTATGGAAGTGGCGATTTAGTAGAGATGGCCAATAAAGAAGAGTTGGTCATTGCTGCTGGTGGTGTTGGTGCCAGTTCACTTACCTTCACTACCCCATTGAGTTTCGATACCAGCTTAACCTCACCACACGTTGTAGGAACCAGTGTTGAAATTAAGGGCACTGAAGTAGCGGTTATTGAAGAAGTGATTGATGCCAATACATTAAGGGTTAGCTCCTTATTTAATGGGCATGCTGCTGGTACTCCCATTTATGGAGGCCTTATCCCTGATTACAGCCAGGCGTATGGTTATGGTCGATTAAATGCCTTCAAAGCGGTGCAAAATGGAGGTGCTTTTACGCATCATTTAGCACATGCTGACTTGATCATACGCGACACGGCCGTAGATGATGGGGTCACCAATCAGGCAGTAGGCACGGTGATTGACAGTCCTGATATCTGGGTGCGTAACACCGACCCGTCTAACGACCCAGGGGGCGATCCTGGCGATGGAGTAACAGTTGGACCGCATCAAGAACCCTTTGCAGAAGAAGATCGATATGTATATGTAAGGGTGAAAAACATTGGTGCTCAGGCTAATTTTGAAGCTACGGTGCAAGTATACCTGGCATTGTCTGCAGCCGATGGCTCCGATACATTTGATTACCCGGTAACGTCCATCATTGATGAAGATGATAACCCTGTAAGCTGGGTCATCACAGAGCAAGACGATCAAGATAGGGATCGAAAAGACATTCGAGACGGCGAAAAAGGCATTTACTTACTACACGAGCAAACCATTCCTGCTGGTGCCATTACCGCAGCTGGCGGTGGTATGGACTGGAATACCTTTAATTTCAAGTGGAGAAAGAAAGATGTTCCGCCCGAAGATTCGCAACTAAAAACCCATTTATTGGTGCAGATATCGCCTTTCGATGGCATTAAGTGTGGTGGTACTGTATTGGAAAACAACAACCTGTCGTACAAAGAAGTAGAGCTTCGCGATCGCATCAAGTTTAAAAACACCTTTACTGGAGGGTTGTTGGAGGATAAAATTGAAGTGGGCAACTACAACCCGCCCACTACGATGCCTTTTTGTATTGACATCGAAGACCAAACCGATGATTTCACTACAGAAGAAACGGAAATCATTGTGACCCGTCGAAACAAGAATGCCGCAAACGATAAGGTAAGGTTTTATTACGATGGCAGCATGTGGACGTTTGAGGGAGGCACTCCCGATTGGTTAACGGTAGCTGATCCTGTATTGGATGATGGCAGTGGCAACCCTGGTGCTGTTGTAGCCACCGGACAACAAAACCATATTTATTTCCAGGGAACATTTGATACCACCACTACCCAAAAAACCATCAAGTTTGAGGTAAAGGTGAATGATACAGGAACGCCAGCATTTAAAGACTCACATACCATCAAATTCAAATTTGACTTTGATGAGGGAACCGGGTTTGGAAGCAATAAAGGAGCGCGTTTCCATTTCTTTACTACCACCACCGGGTTGGAGCAAACGGCAGGAAAAGAATTTGGCCCATTGGCTTCAGATCCCACAAAGAAATACCGGGTAACCAGCTTGCACAAGAACACCAGTGCAGCTTTTGTTCCGGCATTGGCAGTTTGCGATGGAATCGTATGCATCCAGGAGCACACCGTGAATAACAATTTGGTGAACCTGATTTTAAAGCCAATTCAACAACCAGGGTTCAACTTTGCTCCCATCAAATACATCATCTACAAAGGCATTAAGAAAAGCTCTTTGATTAATGGTGCCTTGATTGCCGATCGAACCAAAAACCGTTTAACGGAAAGCATTTGGGATTCGCAAGATAAAGCCAACGATAGCATTCAGGCGAAAAACATGGAATTGGGGAACCCGGTTCCAGGAGATGTTGATCCGCCAAAAGAAGCATTGGGCATTCACCTGGTGCCGGGCTTTGATACTGCAGGTACCTACGACGATGATCAACCCATTGATAACCTGTTTTTCAGGGAAGATGATGACATCCAACTGCCATTAGTGCGCGGTGGATGGGACATTGGTGAATTTGATGATGCATCGGTAGGCACTGGAGAGTTTGGACTGGAAATTATTTTCGACAGCGTGCACTACAAGCCTACCATAGGCATTACCAGATCGTTGGATCACCTCATTGAGTCAGCGGAATTGACCGGCACGGAAACCGATGCGGTAAAGCTGGAAAATGCTTTTGAAAGAGAAGAGGTCTTGAATTACATCGACCCTTGTGCATTCTTTGGCTCATTTTTCAACGATAAACTCTTTGCCTTAGATGTGCATCCCGATCCCGAAGATGCGGTAAACAACCCATTGAAATCAAACGATTTTGATAAGAAAAAGAAAGGCAACATCTACGACGATGTACTGGTTGTCAATACAGGTACTCCAGCGTTTATCAATGTTAACAAAACCTACATCGACATTCGCAATGAGTACAAGCACTCCATGAATTTATTTGGCAATTATCGTAACGATATCGCCACATCCATTCAAAACAATCCTTTGGGAGGTACAGATGTTAGTTTGCGCAGTACGCTTACCAGCGGATGGCCAATACTCATCTTAGACGATGCCATTTATACGGTGGGCAACAGTAAAAACAAAGAAGTATTTCCAATTGCTTTCCCGGTATCCAATGAAATTGGAGGAGAAACGGGAGTGGAATTAGAAAACCCACTGCCACTGGTGTATATCGCACAAGGGTACCGCGATAAAGGACTGTTCCCTTTCAAGGAATTAAAAGCGAAAAAGAAGTTTGTGGAGTTGATGCCTGGCTTTAAAACAGGCACCGAAGAGTTGAGTACAGGATTTACTACCGAAACATTAGACATTGCACTTCCCAATGTGGGCAGTTCAGCAACAACGGTAGTATCGTCGTATGTACGCCTGGTATACTTGAAACGGTTCGAAGACAATACCCCAACGGGGTATGTGACACCACAATCTTCAGGCATTGTTTTCCGGGCTGCGAACCCGCTAGACAACTTGTTTTGTCCACTGGATTTAGAAGTGCCCATTATAGCGCAAAGCGGAGCAGGGAACTCATCGGTTGTGTACGACGATGAAGTGTACATCGATGCTACCAATTCCGATGTGATGGAAATGGATTTCATTGGCAAGGTAGGCTTCTCTCAAGACACCCTCAATGTATCGATGTTTACCTATGCTTACGACATTCGCGACAAGAAGAAAACCAAGTCGAACAAACCATTTGGACTGATCGGGAAAAATGGCAATGCGGATGATGCCATCAAAGAGGTGAGCAATCAGCACGACAACATTGAAGTGTTTAAAGAAGACTTGCTTATATCGGGATCACCCGAACCCATTGTGATTGTTGAAGATGTTTCGGAAGACTTTTCAGGCTTTGAGGAAGTAGATCCTAACGAACTCTTGTTCATCATTCTTACGCAGCTGGAATACGATCAAATACTGGCTTTGATTCAGGATCCATTGAATTTTGATTCAGAGAAATTTCCAGTGCGCCTGGGCATGGTCGTGTCGGGAACCGGAGCAGACGACAATGGAACAGCTTTTACCGAATACGACCTGGTGCTGAGAGGATACTTGTTGTCTGGAAGTGCCTACCAAATTAACGAAGTAAATACAACCATAAAAATACGTACCAATGGCAATTTTTAGTAGTTCAGCAGCAGCAACGAACCTCAACCTGTCGTTCAAGGCCTTTGCACGAAATGTAGAAGAGAAAGTAGGGCTTACCACAGGAGTGAATAGCGGGATGCCAACACAAACGGCCGAAGATTACTTTTGCTCGTTGGCACCCACCCTGGAGACCATCGTTACCAATTTTGAGACGGATGTAGACGGAGCAGGGCCAGATGCTTCTAGCATAACGGCCTTAACCGATGCGGTAGATACCTATGGGCCGCAATTGTTCGATGAGGCCTGTAAGTTAGTGTATGATAACGACAACTATAATAATCCCGACGATCGTCCGTTGTATTGGGCGCGCATCAAAATGATGGTGAAATTAAAAAGTCACCCTTACCTCGACAGTGCTGCTGGAGCTGCTGATAGGGATAAGTTGGTGAAGTCCTTAGAAGCCAAAACACGCAACTACGATGGCATCGATTTCTCATCACCACCCGCGGGTACCACCAAGAAAATATTGCTTTTAGGTTTCGATCCGTTTAGCCTTGATGAAACAATCAGCGCAGTGTATACATTGCCAGATCCATCAACCTTGTTTCCCATTATCAACTTTATCCCTTTTTCACAACAAGTGAACAGTGGTAACATCAGGAAAAGCAACCCATCTGGTGCTACGGTATTAGGGTTGCATGGAAAAGCTTCAGCAATGATGGATCAGTTAATTGAGGAGACAGGAGGAGAAAAAGCCTTTATTCAATCGGTCATTTTACCAGTGAGGTATAAAGATTTTGAGGAAGGGATAGTGGAAGATGTTGTACGACCGTTTTTAGATTGCACCATTCCGGGCATCGACATGATCATGACGGTGAGTGAATCAGCACTGCATGAGTTCAATATCGATCGATTTGCAGCAAAAGCCAGGGGTGGCTCACCCGATAACAATGGGGGCGGTGCATTCGGTGGAAGAGCGTTTTACAAAGACGATGCCATTCCCGGAAGTATCTTCCCGTTTAAAGATAGTTTTACACCGCTTCCAACGGAATCGAAAATATTTTATGAAACTACCCTGCCTTATACGCAAATGGTAAATGCTACGGTAAATTCCCCCTTGACGTTAAGGTTTAATCAAACATTCAGGTACAAAAAGAAGGAGAGAATAGGAATGTCTCTTCTGCCAACAATAAGTTATCCAAAGTATTTAGATCGAAATAGCCCCGCAGGAGCTATGCTCCTGGAAAACCAACCCTTTTCGCCTGTTATTCCTACCCAGTTGCCCACTACGGGAACAGCTACGTTTGAATCGATTGAAGGGTCGGGAGGAAGGTACCTGTCGAACGAATCTTTTTATCGGGTATCAAGAATGCGCGACAATTTAAATCCCACTTTTCCAACAGGACATTTGCATGTGCCCAAGATTCAAAGATCACATTATGATTTGAACCCTTTTACTTTTCCTCCTGTTGGCGACAACTTGTTGGGAGAGGATTTTGATTCCCCAACAATTCCGGGGGATCCTATAACAAAAGATGTAATTATGGGTGTCATTGAGTGCATTAAGCTTGCACTTCCTGCATTGCCCGCAACACCTACATGCCCATGATAATGAAGAAGAGCATAAAAACATACAGCACCATTGTTTTAGGACTTTTGCTGGGGAGCATAGCAACAGCACAACCCAACTTTGGATTGAATCACCAAACCGTTAAACTCAATTTTTCTGTGATGAATAAATCAGGAAACATCGACATGTCGGAAAAGATGGTGAAAAAGTATAAAGTAACGGTCAACACAATGGAACCAGCCAGTTGCTACAATAGCATGAGTAACGAAATACATTATTTGTTCAGCAGCTCAGCAGATACCAAAAGTATTAACTGTGACGGAATGCAGGCACCAGCGTATTATCGTTACATCTATCATGCGGAATTAGAGGGCATGTACAGGGAAAACCCACTTCAAATAAAAATCAACAAAAAGAGAAAAGAAGTGATCGTTAATCTGCATGGTATTCCGGGCATTACCAAAAAACTCGATAGCCTCACCAAAAAACAAATGCAAACATCCCTGTTTGTACTTGATAGCATCCCTTTCCGTCCGGGGACCTATCGTATTGATGTGGACGAATACATGGATTGGCAAACGATTAAAAAAACATGGGCTTCAGGGGCCACGCCAATTAACATTACTCCTAAAACCTGGATGAAAGAGGAGAACAATTAAGGAGTTGAAGTAAATATTAATGATTTAAGCAGTTGAGATTATGGCAAGCGATACATTTTATCCATCGGTAACAACGTTGATCAATTTAGATCAAATTCCAATAGACAATTTAGGGTTTATTGAAGATGGGTTAGACGCAGTATTAAAAGGACTTTACTACAAAGACTTTCAAGTTAATGTAAGTTCGGATAGCGGCAATAAGTTTTACAGTTTAACACTGGTAGCATACGGACGTTTGGGCATTGAAATTCCCGGAACCGATGGCATGCGCTTGGTGGTAAACCCTGGCAATGATGCGACACTAACCACTGAAATTCCCATTTCGGTAGGCATCAATATTGAGATATTGAAATTCATTCAGGGATTCGACCTGGGCACCTTTACCGATGACCCGTTGGCATTTTTCAACATGTTCCTCGATATCCTCGGATTGGATGAGCAAGAGATAATGACGGAGTTGATTGAAATTCTTTTAGGCGACTTTGACGATTCGGTACAGGCATTTGTCGACCAGTTCAACGAGTTGAATGATGAGGCATTGGAAGTAATCAGTAGCCCTCAGGCAGATCAAATTGCCAGCCTGGTGGAACAAATTCAGGAGCTGGACCTCGATGTGTTCCAGGTAGTGTTCGACGATTTCATGTCTGAAGTGGTAGGAGGAATTCCTGAAATTTTAGACAATGTAAAAGCATTGTTTTCAAGACTGTTGGGTGAAATCAGTTTTGAAAACATTTTGGAGTTATTCAAACCAGACATTTTACTGGCAATCAACGAAATTGACCTGGCCATTGAGTTTCCGCGCAAGTGGTTAATTCCACTGGAAACATCCGCCAACCTCGATCCAGGCACTGATGAGGGAGAGCCGTTGCCTGAGCCTTTCCAATCGCGTTTAACCTACAACGTGGGTAGTGTGCAATACACCACCGAAAAAGGGTTGGAGTTTTTTGGAGAAAACTCATTTGACTTTACTAAGTCTCAAATCGGTAAAACAGGATTAACGTTGGGCTTTACCAACTTAAAACTCGACTTAAGCCGTACCAAAAACATTCCTGAAGCAGTGGCCGATGGCCGCCCTGAAGACTTTGTAGGAGTATTCATTGAAGAAGCGGAGATCGGCTTGCCGGCGAAGTGGTTCAAGCAAGACGATACGGGTACCACCCTGCAAATTTTTGGTCGTAACCTCATCCTTGGAACAGGGGGTATTTCGGGCGTAGTTGGATTAGAAGCCATTGGGCCAACTCCCGATCCGGAGTTGTTGTTTACCCTGGGAGGCTCAGATACCGACCCTAATAAGCCAGGTTTTACCTTAGGCTTTAGCTTGTTTGATATGGAGTTTCAACAAAACTCCATCATTAGCTCGAATGTAAAAGGTTCGGTCACCATTCCAAAGTTTGAAGATGGGGCAGGTAACCCAGCCAAAATAGAAATTGAAGCCAACTTTAAAGAAGATGGCGACTTTAAAATTACGGGAAGAGAAGACGACGGCATTCCGATTTGTATTCCCAATGTATTTGAACTGACTGTATTTGAATTGGCAGTGGGCAGAGACGATGACCGCTTCTTCCTCGAATTGGTAGGCGAAGTACTCATCACCAACTCCGCATTGTCAGGTGTAATTCCCGATCCGATTCAAATCAAGAAATTGGTGGTATACGATGATGGCAGCATCCAGTTTATTGGTGGCGGTACCATTGTACTGCCCGAACCAAAAGCAGTAAAAGTAGGACCGGTAGAATTGTCGGTAACGGCATTGCACTTCGGTTCACACGAACAATTCCACATCGATCAAATCAGGAAATACCTTTACATCGGATTTGATGGGGGAGTGAATGTTAATCCAGGAGGAGTAGATGCTCGTGGTGATGGCATTAAGTTCTATTTCACCATCGACAATGGGGCGGGCAAACCTTTCCATTTCTTCATGCGTATTGAAAGCATCCGCATCGACCTGATCATTCCAGGCAATGTATCGCCAGAAAAGGCAGCCTTGTTATTGAGTGGGTACCTATCGGCAAAAGACACGCCCAACGGACAGGAGTACATCGGTGGCGTTTCTTTCGACCTGCCCAAAGCAGGCATTGCTGGAGCTGCAGCCATGCGCTTGAACCCGAAAGTACCTGCCTTCTTAATTGATGTGGGAATCGAACTGCCTTCGCCCATCACATTAGGGCCTACAGGGCTGGGAATATATGGCTTTAGAGGACTGTTTGGACAAAAGTATGTGGCCAGCCAGGAAGCTGCAGGTGTGCCTGTAGGGCCACACTGGTACCCTTATTACAAAGCCAAAATAGCACCCGACTATCAAGAAGGAGTGCAGGTCAGTAAATTTGCGTTGGAAGACGGCTTTTCGGTGGGCGTTGGAGCATCCATTGCTACGGTAGAACCTCAAGAGAAAAAGGCTTTCTCCAGCAAAGTATTCCTCTTGCTTTCACTGCCTGAAGTGTTCTTAATTCAAGGACAATTCCAGGTGGCCAAAGAGCGGTTGAAACTGACCAGTACGGAAGATCCCCCTTTCAGCTTCATCCTGGCCATTACCAGCGATTCGATTACCGTTGGTGCAGGCGTCAACTACGACATCAAAGAAGGCAATGGCGATATCCTTGAGTTGGATGCCGAAATTAGAATGGCGTTCTTCTTTGGCAATGCCAATGCATGGTACATCCACCTGGGTACCGATGTGGCACCGATTAGAGGATTGCTCTTTAAGAAAGCACTTGAGTTTGAAGTGTATGCTTTCCTCATGCTGAACTCTGCTGGAATTAAAACGGGAGCAGGGATATCCTTCGATCAGGAATACTCCCTGGCTGGAGGAGTGCTCTCCGCCAAATTATCGGCCTACCTCGACGTGTTGGGTAAGCTGAACTACAAACCACTACAAGTGGGTGCTTCCATTCAAATTGGAGGCCGGGTAGAACTGAGGGCCTTTGGCATTGGCATTAACATCACTGCCGCATTGGGTATGGCAGCTGAAGTATCCAACCCATTCTTCATCACAGGTTTCCTCGAAGCGTGTATCGAAATCAACCTTTGGATCAAAACCTTTGAAGTTTGTGGTAAAATTGAATTTACATGGATCTTCGACGATCAACCCAATACCACACCCATTCCATTGCACGAAGCGGGCGATAAAGGAGCGAAGGGACGACACATTGTTACCGACGAAAGCTACTCGTTATACCTTTCAACAGGAGCAACATTGCCTAACCCTGCCGACATTGAAGTGACCGATGCGAATGGAGTAGGCCCATACATTATTCCAGTAGATACCTATATCGACTTCGAATTTTTGAAGTACGTGAAAGCTTCATCCAACGTGGTTCAAATTGGTGGAACCAATGGCGGAGGGAACACCGATAAAGTACCACAGAAAAAAGGCAAATTGGATCAGGTAGCACACCAGTTCATTGTAGACAACGTAGCAGTGAAATTCTGGAACACCTCTACCGGGGCGTGGGACGATTATGACGTGTACGAAGCATTAACACCGTTAACAGCTTCAGGCATAGGCGTTACCTTACCAGCTCCAGCCAATAGAAAAAATGGCTGGTGGCAATTGGCAACTTCTGGCAACAAGGTGAACAAAATTACCATGTTGTCGCAAAGCCCACTGGAGTGGACCAGGCAGGGGAGCAATACGCCTGTAGTATTAGAAGACTATGGCGTAATGACTAGTGATATCTTCTGTCCGCCTGAAGCCATTGAAAAACATTGCTTCAACTTCGATGATTACAATGGCGATACCGTTGCAGCCAACCAATTGCAATTCCATGATGAAGTATTGTTTCAAATCATTGGGGAAGATGGAAGCGTGCAACCCATTGCTAACCCATTCGACTTAACCAATGGTTTGGTACTGGAGCCTGGAACACAAATTGAAATCTTGTTCCAACAACCTACATCGTGTGTGGTATTGAAGATGTTGACCTGTACCGATGAGATTACCGCATCTTATTTTGAAAAGCGGAAAGTGAAAGGAGAAGTTGACTTGAATGGAGTTCCGCTAGTAGAATACCATTTGTTGGAAACACGTGCGGTAACGCCTGGCGACCTGGTGCATGAAATTATTTATGAAGACAATGATGCACCTGTAGAGCGTGTATTGATTGAAGTGGGTGATTGCAAAGCAGCCGGTACTTTAGATTGTGGAGAACTCACAGCAGAAGCACAAGATTTAGAGGAATTGCTAAACGTAATTGCAAAACAAGGATTGTTGTTAAGCCAATCGTTCGTGTCGTTGCTGAAACCACCTTATGTACAGCACTACTCACCTAACCTACAAAAATATGTGTCGGGACCACACTTCTACTGGGCACCACCCAATGCATTGCAAACAGCAGGGTTTAATGGCATGGTGGCCTACATTGGAAACGAGCGAGCATTCTGTCGATTAACCCTTGAGCTTGTTGATGGGGGTAATGCTGACATTCTTGGAAAGATCGTAGGGTTTACCGACATCGCCATCGATACCGACAACCTGGTAGCAGGCGATAACTTTAAGTTCCTCATTTCAGGAGTATTCCAGGATGGAACAATCATTCGATTAAGAGGATGTTCAGATTGCTATCCGATTGTTCACTGTACCGACAGTATAGAAAACTGCAAAGAAGAGATTTGTGAAGAGTTAAAGCAGCAGTTAGAACAACTGTTAAAAGAACAGGCAAAGTGTAGCAAGCAACTGTTTAGCTTGCAACGAAGATGTGATGCTGTAAACGATCCATCGGCACCAATTGTTCAGATTTATTGTAGCCGAATAGAAGAAAAACAAGCAGCATTAGATGCATTGCAACAACAAATCGATAACATCAACGATTACATCAACACGGTATGCGATACCACGAGTCAGGATACCAGCTTAAACAGCTGTTTGGCCTATTTCTTTGAGATGTGCTACTTGAGTCAGGAAGAGTTCGAATTGAACCTTGACCTCACAGAGTTTGACGATATCGTATTCGATACGCAGGCGATGATTGAATCCATCACCCAATCGTTGAAACCGATCTGGAGACCTGGAACCACTTATTGCATCCAGTTAAAAACCATTGATGACATTTCGTTGACTTCCAACGATGTGAACTATTTCAACTATGGCTTTAGAACTGAAGGTCCAATTGGACACTGGCATACGCGTCGTCAGGAATATTTCAACCTGGCAGCACAAGAACAGGAAGATGAGTTTGCATTGGCCAAACTAAAACCGTACATCGATTTTGAAAAATCGTACCCGGAAGCCAATGGTAATTTACTCAACACCAAACCATTGTTCTACGATTGTCCGAAGTTATTGTTGTTCTTCATTTACCCACATGCGTACACCATGTTCAACGACTTTGGAGCATACAAGGGTGATCCGGCCATCAACATTTCATTGGATGTCATCATTAAAGACCCCATTGAGGAAGATGGTGTGGGTACCATTACGCCCACATGGACTGTCAATTCGTTTGGTCGACAGGAAAGGGATGTAACCTTGCTGAACAATTTCATTAACGGACAGGATTGTGTAGAAATCACAGACATGATCTCTCAAGGCATGAACCTCGAGATTGAAATGTGCGACTTGAAACCGTTGAAGTTGTATACAGCCATTTACAATTCAATATACAAAGGCGATACCAGAGAGGTACACACCTATCCTTTCCAAACCTCACGTTATGCGTGCTTCAAAGAGCAAGTAGAAAGTTATTTACTTGCTTCGCAAGAGGAAACAGGGGTATTTAGAGAAGCCTTCTTCGATTTAGACAAAGACTTTGACCTGGTAACAGAAGTACAGGTGGCGCAGTCTATTTTCGATGATACCATGGCAGATACTGATCCATTGCGTCAGGAGTTTATGCACCCGTATGATCGTTTGATTGACGGTGCACTGCGACTCACTGCAATTGAGCCAGCTGAGACCACCGATTTCACGATGATTAGAGACACTGATGAAAGCACTGGTGGAGCACCACCTAAGGTCATCGGAATCCTCATCAGGAACCCAGAACCGTTTAATGATCCTAAGTTGGAGGCCAACGATCCTGTAGCTTTTGCGGAGTCGATTCAGGTAGTGGACATCACAGGCACACCTGTTCCAGGCTATTCAGCAATCATTTCTAAAGATGGTTCGAAAGTGTTCTTGTCGAACGATAGTTTCGACATCACAGCGACTTCATTGCGCATTCGATTCCAGTACTTCACATTCGACGGACAGGCGTATGCAGTAGATAACCCTACCAAGGATGAAGTCATCGTAGAAATTGATGTGGTAGCCCCTACAACCAAACTAATTGATGCACACTGTAACATGACAGAAGTAAGCATAAAAGACACATTGGAGGTAGACCTGATTTCAGGTGCTGTGGGATACGAATTTTTGATTGAACACTCCGGCTCAGGATTCAGTGCTACTTATGTGAGAGACGATGCAGATGGAAAATTCCCATTGTTTGAGGTTGACGGATTGGAGTACAATAAAACATACGACGTAAGTGTTAGACCGATCATTTCTGGTCGAACCACCACCTTTGGTACTGTATGTCAAATCACCACGCAAGTGTTGTCGTACTTCATTGTAAACCCTATAGACAGTGTTCAGGGAATACCTGTAGAAGTAACGATAGAAGTGAGGGATCAAAGCAACAATGTAATTGCTGACTTTGATCAAAATGTAACACTGCAGGTAACGGGCGATGCATTTATGATTAACCCATTGGTGAACATTGTTGGAGGAAGAGGACTCATCCTCGTTAACGACAACACACCAGAAACCATCACATTAAGTTTGCTTGATACTGAAGGTACTGGGTTGGATGTTAGCGCAACGGAGACCATTACCTTTGGCATTGCACCGGCCATCAAGTTTGAGATTATTGATCCTGCCGATGGCCCTCAGGGCACGCCAATAACGGTAACTGTTCAAGCCATCAACGAGTTTGGAGCTGTTGATACCAACTTTCAAGACGATGTTACATTGCTCATTAGTGGCAATGGTGTAACCCTACCAGCCAGTGGATTGGTTGATATTGTGAATGGTGTGGGCACCATCGACATCAATGATAATGTGCCAGAAGTAGCCATACTGGGCTTGTTCGATTCGGAAAGCACCGGGCTGGATGTGAGTTCAACGCAGGACGTAGAATTTACGCTACTCCCCGCTACTCAATTTGTCATCATCAACCCAGTTGATGGTATCCAGGGAGTTCCAACAACAGTTACCATTCAAGCGCACAACAACCTGGGAACGGTTGACATCAATTGCAACCTGGATGTAACGCTACAGGTAAGTGGAAATGCCACTTTGCCTACTGCTGGAGGCCTGGTGGATATCGTAAACGGGGTGGGCACCATCGAAGTGCATGACCTGACGGTGGAAACAGTGACCCTCTCGTTGGTAGATACGGAAGCTACAGGGTTGGATGTTAGCAGTGTAGAAGATGTGGACTTTGGTCCGGCAGCAGCTACGAAGTTCGTCATTGTTGATCCTGCAGATAGTGTTCAAGGAGCACCTGTGATGGTAACGGTGAGAGCGGAGAATGATTTTGGCGACCTGGATACCAACTACAACCAGGATGTTACTCTACAGGTAACGGGCAGTGCCACATTGCCATCTGCTGGAGGTCTGGTAGACATTATCAATGGAGCAGGAGTGATAGAGGTGAACGACTTGTCCGCTGAAACAGTTAACCTTTCGCTAATAGATTCGGAAAGCACAGGATTGGATGTGAGTGCGGTACAAGATGTTGTATTTGCGCTGGCACCAGCCACTAAATTCATCATCATTAACCCACAAGATAGCTTGCGTGGAGTAGCTGTTTCAGTTACCGTACGTGCCGAGAACGACTTTGGAGACATTGATGTGAACTTCCAGGACAATGTAACACTCCTTGCCGGCGGAAGTGCCATAGTCTCTAACGCTGGATTGATCGATATCGTGAATGGTATTGGAAGCGTAGAGGTCAATGATAGTGTTGCTGAAGTAGTCAATTTGAGCTTAAGCGATACAGAAACAACAGGCCTGGATGTGAGTGATGTAGAAGACATTGAATTCATTGCCATAGGCTGTGTGTTTGAAGATTCCTTCACGGAAGCAACCACAGACACCGTACTGGAATTACACAGTCCCGATGGAGGTGATTCGTGGACACAATTGATCCAGGTAAGTGGCGGTACCCTTGAGGTGAAAGAATTGACGGATGATTTGCGTGGTGGAGTAGTTGGAAATGGCACTGGGGTGTTGTATACCGCAGATGCCGGGGTAGTATATCCAAATGCAGATTATGCCATTGAAGCTACGCAAGTAAAAGGAGCAACTGACCCTAAATCAATAGTGCTTGCGGTAAGAATACAAGATGTCGATAACATGTATGCAGTGCGTTTCAATGAGGTTAATTCTCAATTGTATAAAAAGGTAAGCGGCACCTGGGTAGCACTGGGGGCAGCTGGAACTGGCATTGCAAACGACTCGGTAGCACGATTGCAAGTGGTGGGCAATGCACTGACCTTCTTTGAGAATTACGACATCGTTCTTTCAGAAACGGACATCGATATTTCGGGAGCAGGAAAGGCCGGGCTTGGATGTGGAGCAGTAATACTGGTTGGCGATAAGATACAAAATCAAAAACTAGACAACATTAAAGTGCGTTTGGCGGAAGATCAAACCCGTTTGTTCCTCGATAAATTTTCGGGAACAGGATTGTTAAACACACAAGCACCTGATACCGGATTAAGCTGGACGCAAGTCATTAACAATGGTGGAAGTAACGGCATTGAAGCAGGTTCAGGTACTGCATTAAAATTGGGTGGTCCTGTAGGATCCAATAACAGTACAGGGTCATTTTATACCGCTAACATTAGTGGTGGGTACCCCGGAGCAGATTACGAGGTGGAAATGAAAGTGGTGGAATCGGACAGTGGCGACAATACTGGTGCGCTTGGAGTACGAGTGCAAAACAGTGGTGCCGATGGATACTTTGTGCGCTTCAATAACGATACCTCACAGCTTTACAAAAGAGTTGGTGGCGTATGGACTGCCCTGGGAACTCCAGTTGCTGGAGTGGCTGATGGATCAGTTGTGCGCTTAAAAATCACTGGAAATACGTTGAGCTTCACCATCAACAATGTAGAGGTGCAAAGCGAAACAGTAACCGACCACAGTGCAGCTGGTGAAGCAGGATTAGGCATCGGTGCAGTGATGGAAGTAAACGATGATGAGAAAAAACAGGAGTACGACGACTTTGTGGTTCGTTTGGTATAGCCTCGACCAATAAACAAGAATTGAAAATTTATTAAAAGATAGAAAAATGCCAAATAAAGATGTTCAAATAAGTGTTCACGACCTCGTACAGTCTGAGTTTACCTATGTACAGGCTGTGGGGTCTGATGGTAGTGACGGTAGCACAACGGGGGTACACCTACGATGGGCCTTTAGGGGGCTGTTGGGTGAAAACCACCTCCCTAAAGGGAATTTGGCGCAGGCTATTCCTTACCAAACAACCATTGGATTCAATAAACCTGAAGACTTTGTATGCATATACAGGGTGCCATATACGGTGAAGCATGTTGCATTAGTTGATTTTAATGTGCAGGTGCCTGACCGATTAACAGAAGCAGGTGCTTTGAGAGAATGGGAGTTTGATGTAACAATTACGTCCATCATAGGAACTCCTGAAATTACAACGGTGCTGGTGCGGTTCAATGATACAGCACAATACGATAGTATCCGCACTTCGGTAGACCCTAACACCAATCCATTGTCTTTTGTAAAACAGTACACAGGGATCATGGAAGTTGAAGCAAAAGATAAACTGTCGTTTTCTATATGCTTAAATATGGTATTGACCACTGATACCGATCCCGGTTGTACTCGAATGGAATCGGTGACAGAAGAAGATGGTGATTTTGTAGTAACGTGCAGAAAGAAATTTACCAAGTCGCCAGGTGGAGCAGCTGGAGATGACGTGCCCATTGTAGAGGAAACGGCCTTTTTAAAGCCCGACGATGCCGATGAAGCGAAACTAATAGCAGAGAACATCAAGTACGTGCGATTTGATTATCAAGATGCTTATCCAGCACAAATTCGTGTGGAAACCTACCATGATTTTATACTGGGGGCAGCCAACCATAAAAGAGAATGTTGGGAAAAGCTGGGGCAGTTTTCATTGTCGATCGACGAAGCAGAGGTGTTTAACCGGTTGGACAATACTGCCATTGGCGTAAACAATAGCTGGGCAAGGTTTAACGATGAAGACCCAGGCACAGGTACGATGACGGTAAATGTGCAAAACTATCAAGACAAATGGAACTCTTATGCTACAGGTGAAAATGATAACCTGGAAACAGGGGTGAAGGAATACTTGACCCTCAGTGTTTCTGATCTACAGGCCAATAAAATCATTGCGGCAGACAATGCGCCTGGTGCTGATCCTAACACTGCCCAAATGCAAGTGAGTGTGCTCCAGATGCTGAACCTTACGGCATTGGATTATCACATTGCACGCATGCTGGGGTTAGGACACGTTGATCCTGAGCCAGGGCTGGGCAATCAGCAATTCATTTACCTGATGCAATACGAAACACGAGCACCGTTAGAAGCCAACGGAGTAGCGCAACCGGTAACGCATTATTACATGACGCTACCAACAGGTAAAAACGATCAACGATTGCCATTGCCACCAGTACTAAAACCCGTTGAGTATGGACTGTTGGTGCCGGGCTTGCCCGACCCAATTGAGTTAACCGGCCCTGGAGGATATGCTCCTTTTGAAAGCGTACGCTACATCCGGTTGTTCAAAGAACCAGAAACGATTGTGACCAATCAATTCTTGCCGTTCTACGATACGCCTACCGAATTTTGTTTGGCCGAGAACACACAATCGGTATTGTTTGGGATAGAATACAAACCATCGTTGGATCCAGATTATGTAATTCCGGAATTGAGTTTCGATGAAAATTACCAGGATTTAGCAGGCAATTTCGAAACCATGCCGTTGGCAGCGGATGCCGACCCTACCAAGCCCATATTTATTCATGATGAACGTGAAGAAGGCAAGCATAAATATGCGCTGTATGGAATCAATTGGTTCTCGAGAGTATCGCTGGTGGGAAATGAAGAGGAAACAGATGAGACGATATTTCCCAAGCTGCTCACCTTGTTGCCACCAAGCAACATGCAAGCACAATTGATTCAAAAAGAAGCACCCTTGCTGTTCTCTACTTCTACCGAGCAGCAACTGCTGGCCGATATCAGCCCAACCACCGGTTCCGACGATGAAATATTGGTGCGACTGACTTTCAGCTGGAATCAAATACAAAATGTAGCGCACCAAAAAGCGGATAAGGCAGAGTTTTTCTTCCGTGAAGAGCCTCCCATTGTCGTAAGAGGAGAGGTAACTGCAGTCACCAATTTACCCGACAATAAAGTAGAAGTGTCGGTAGGGTCGTACGTTACTGTGAGTAATGGGGAAACCGTAACACCCATAGTGCCGGCAGGAGAAGAAAGCAAATTTGCAGCCAGCTTATTTTCGGTAGATGGCACCAATTACATGGTAGAAAGTGTGACCAATTCAGGCGGCTTGAAGTTTACATTGCTGAAAAATGAAGAAACGGAAATGGTAGAATCGCCATTGAATTCCAACAACTTCATTTCTACCCAAACATTTGATGCTCCTGCAGTGGGCGACATCTTTATGTGTGTAGAAAACTTATCAGCCATTACCAGCTGGCCCAACAACCAACTGGTAAAAACGGTAGACATCATCAACTATGAAACCGACTTCAACGAAGACGGCACACCGGCAGGAAGCCCTAAGTTGCACGAAGAAACTACGACCTTCACCAATGGCACTACCCGGGTAGAAACCATTGGAGGAATTTTTGATGTGGCTACCATTAGTGATGTATTGGATGTGGAGGGAGATACCAACGGTAATCCAGTCAATATTCCTGGCTCGAAAACCGGGGTGTACCGTATCGAGTTCGATACTTACCAGTTAACACCACACCCCGACGCTGATGTAGATTTTTATCGAGGAACAGTTCGGGTAAAAGTTGCTGGAAGTGATGAAAAAAGAGCGTTGGATGTATGGGAGATTAGTGAAGACACCAATGGCAACTTAATACTGTTGGCTTATGATGCTACGTTTAATGTAGATGCCAGCTATAACCCCGTAGGCGCATATGAACCCATTGAGGTGGGCATCAGTAAAATGGTGAATTTCCATCCGGGATATCGCGCTTATTTCTACGAAGAATCGATTGCGGGAGGACAAAATGTAGACTTCAATAAAGCGGCCATATTGCCAGGTCAGGGCGATGGAACCAGGCAAACCTTTATTACTGCCCGGTCGGTAGACAGTAGCATTAGCTGCGAATCGGCCATTGCTACGCCAGTGCTCATCATTGCATTGGAGATTGTTGCACCAGAACCTCCCGGTGAACCACAAGGGCCATTGTTTGCTACGCGTCCTGGGTATGATGGCAAGTCGACCTATACCTTCGATACTGAGGTGAACACCGACAACAGAGAACCTTTTGCATTGGTGTTTTATCGCGCCAACACCCAATCAGTACTGGAGCAGTTGTATGATGTAGGAACCAACGGAACGCTTCAAATGGTGCGTGAGGAACTTGAGAACCTCTCTCCCAGTGAGGCTGTTTGGAACAACTCCAGATGGAACGGATTGGTGAATGCGGATGTGGATGGTAATAACGAATTCATCAACTACTCTGGAGCTACGGGTGGTTTCCAATTCCCGATTCCCGATAATCCAAACTACGTGATTCCGGATGCGAATCCCGATAACCCAAAAGTGAAACCTTTTGATGGGGTAATCCCCCCTGGCGACACGGGAATTATTCCGGGAACAGAGCTGATTCGAGAAGGAGGCATCACCATGCATCAGGCGGTAAAAGAAGCCATTGAGGGCGCTTTCCTTTCTATGACTGAAGAGCCAGTAGTTTATCAACAAATTGATGATGGCTATCAAACATCAAACAGAAAGCCAACCTTAAGAAATCAAAATGGTGATCGTTTGGCACCCGACAACCCCGATTTTGATCCGGCACCAATGGCGGTGGTATATCCCGATAAAGCAACAACAGCACCCGCACACAATGTACGCTTTACCGATTACACCCTGGATGGAGCAAACATCCATCAGTACTTCTATTTCGCGGTAGAAATGAGTAATCGCTTTCAATTTGGACCCAGGGGACGAATTGCCGGCCCGGTTCGATTGGTCAATGCATTGCCACCCGATACTCCTGAAATCATTAAGGTATCTACGGAACTGGAAAACCCACTTGCTGGAACAAAAACAGAGGTGAAGTTTGAGGTGAATGAATACTTGCCGGCCGATAAAATATCCAAGCTACAAGTATACCGGGCATTGAATGAGAGCGATGCATTGTCGTTGCGATCGATGAAGCCCATCAAGGAGATTCCATTTGTATTTACTGGAGAAACAGGCGACGATCCAATTGTTGATGATTTTGCCGACCTGGAATTTCCTCCATACGGCGATCCGATCTACTACAGATTGGTAGGCATCAGAGAGATCTTGAACGAACAAGATGAGTTGGAAGATATTCCCTCCTTGCCATCAAGCCTCATCATTGCCAGTATTGTTGATATGGTCAGTCCTAACGCACCCAGCATTACGTTCACGGTAGAAAATGTAGGGACCGTAGCGCCAAGAACGCTGCAGGGAGTGACCCTAAGTTGGGGTAAAGTAACACACAATGCTACCTACAGGCTGTACAAAGACAGTGGAGATGGCAACTTTGAATTGATCCATGAAGTAGCATCCAACGATTCGTTGATGTTTTATGATGCGGGTGATTTAGAAAAAGAAGACGATGATGGAAACCTCATCTACCACAAGTACAAAGTAGATGTGGAAAATTCATCAGGACTGTTAAACATAACGGACAATATATTAACCATTTAAACATCAATGCAAGTTGATATAGACGAAAGGAAAGAACATGGCAACATTTAGTTATCCGATAGATTTTGAAGGGACTTACTGGTTGATCCTTGATGGAGACATTTATGTGAGTAGCATCGGAGATGATACAGTGGGTACCGGTAGTCCCCAAGAACCTTATGCCACCATACAGCATGCGGTGAACCAGGCTGCTTCAGGCCAAAAAATTGTAGTAGGCACAGGAACCTACCGTGAAAATATTGACGGTGGAAATAAAGCCTTGCATGTGGTTGGAGATGGTTTGGTAATCATGAATGCCGACAATACAGGAACAGCCTGGACCAACATGAGGAGGGATTCGAAATTAGAATGCCTACAAATTATTTGCTATCAGCGAGCAATAGAAGGAACATTAACCAATGTAACAAATTGCTTGATCAGTGAATGTGTACTGGCCAATTATGAAGGAAACATCAGTCATTGCATTTTGCATAAGTCTGGAATATTGGCAACAGGCAATACCAACCTCGAAAATTGCACCTTTATCGATACCCAGGGTGGCCCCAGTGTAAGCAATGAGCACAACTTTGTTGAAATAGTTGATTGTCATTTCGACAAAAGCTCCTACCTGGAATTGCATACAGGCATTACCACCAGGTTTGATTATTGCAACCACTTGATGGCCACAATACAGGTAGATGCGGTGCCTTATTTTAGCTTGAGTGCTATGCGGGCTGCACACCCCCAATACCAGGCCAATGGGTTGGCGGTAGCACCGGCATTCAGTTATCCAGTAGCATTAGACTATACCTTGAAAATCGATAGCCCTTTGATTGGTGTGGGAAGCAAGGGGCATTTTATTGGAGCAAAAGGGGTGAGCTTTTCACAAAACAAGTTTACCTTAAAGGGATCCACATTAACCAACATCACTACTGATAAAGCCAACAACTTTTTACTGGTGGATGGCTTTTCGGAAGGGTGCATTTTAACACCAATCATCGACTTGAGAAGTGAAAAGGTTGTGGGCAGAATTGATGTGTACGGAGAGCAGGATTTTGAAACGCCGGCATTCAATGCGGTGATTGATGTAAACAATTCGTTTACCCATCCCAATAAAATCACTTATGAAATGCGTTACGCCCTGGACCAGGATGAATTGAACCAGGCAAAGTTTACCCAATTCATTTGGAATAAACAGCCCATGGTTGATGAGCAGGGGAGAGGCAATGGGGAAGATCAATTTGATTTATCTACCGCCAGGAGCATTTCAGCGCAGTGGCTTCAGTTTAAAATTACATTGATCAACAGCGATAGTGTAATTACTGATGAAGATGGAGATCCCATTGCTCAAGAGGATGGAGAATGTGAATTGTTGCTGGAAAATCCTGTAGCAGTAGAAACTACCAGATTATTAATTGATGAACAGTCGCTACTTCTGCAAGAAAGCGGAAGTGCATTATTGCATAAACGATAATAAACAACTTAAAACATGGCACAGATAGAAGATTGTGGATTGCCGATATTCAGCGGGTTTTCGATTGAATGTGTTGAATCGAATGTCATTTTGAATGTACAGGATACCAACGGAAACTTGATTGATGGAGCAAATGTTCAAATTGATTGTGCGGGAAGCATTGCCTCAGCAGTTTCAGACGTAAATGGTTGTGTGAGGATATTGATCAAGCCCAATCTGGTTTGCGATGTCACCATTACCAAAGCCGACTATCAACAGTACGACGGCAAAATAATGTTGGTACCCGAATCGTCGTTGGCAGATCCAACAAAGAATTTTGTATTTCGAGTACAAGACAATGGAGGAATTCCAGTGAATGGAGCAGCTGTAAGCATCACCTCGTTGGTGCATGCAGATAATGGAAGTACCAACAGCAGCGGTATTTTTGAAGGAACCATTGAAACGAACTATACCAACAACCTTACCATTACGGCAGGGGGATTTCAACCATTCAACCAACAGTTCGAATCTTTCATTCCATTCGAATGCGAATCATCCGATTTTAGAGTAATACCAGTAATAACCCTACAAGTTTAAAATACATCATGGCAACATTAGAAAACAAAAAAGTGAACATTGAGTTCGAGAAGGGAGTGCAAGCTACCTATGCCGACCTGTCGAAGGCATGCTTGAACAATACTCCCCAGGGAGGATTTTCCAGCGAGCAGGTAGTGCGAAGAATTAGGATGTTGGAAGCATTGGATGCTTCAGAAGAAATCATTGAAATTCACGACGAAGATGTGCCTGCATTTAAACAAGCTGTAAGGAGCATGCGATGGATTTCACTGCACAAAGATGTAGCAATGTACATCAGTGATGTGGAAAAAATGTAAGCGGATAAATCAATTTAAAAAATAAGATCATGGCAAAACTAAAAATATCAGAATTAGATCCCGCTGCCAACCTGGTAGGTACCGATTTATTGGTAGTGGTAAATGAGGGTAACACACGAAAGGTTACCATCAGTGAAATTATCTCTCTTGGGGGAGGAGTACAAGATTTTCAATCAGTACTTGAAGAGGGCTCAGAAGCGGCAATAAGTTCCGATTTCCGTGTGGAAACCTCAGATGCAAGTGTTTCTTTTGAAGTAATGGGTGCTGGACAAAATTTTGAAGCGTCGGCAGATTGTGTTACCATCGAAAGTAATGGAGGAAACTTTATCCTTTCATCAGCATCAGAAGTAAACGTTACAGGAGTAAACGACATTAACATGGCTTCTACCGCCGGTAATGTTAACATTAACTCAGGGGATGAGATTAACTTGAACCCAGGAGCGGGAAAAAGTGTTGGCATCGCTGCTGAAGCACATTACGATCAAGATTATTCAGGGTCGTACTCCAACCGTAGCCTGGTAGATAAAGCCTATGTAGATGGTCAGGTTAGCGGAGTAGGAGTGCCTACACTTCAGGAAGTGATGGGGCAGGGATCAAGTGCATCAGTAGCTGGCGACATTGTAATGTCATCCGGCAATACTGTAAACTTAAGTGCTTCACAAGACGTGAACATTAAATCAGGTAGCGATACATTATCGTTGACCACTACAGATGCTACCATCGATTTGATTTCAGGTGGAGGAAACGACATCATCCTCAGCTCAAGTGCAGGAATCAATGCCGATTTTAACGGTCAATTCTTACTAAACGACACCCGCGCTGCAGGATTTAAAGCGGGCATTGAATATGAAGCAGATTACAGTGCAGACTACAGCGACCGTAGCTTGGTAGATAAAGCGTATGTAGATGGTGCAGTGGCAGGTAATTCCAGCCCATGGACCGTAGATGGAAGTAACATCTATTACAATAGTGGTTTTGTTGGCATTGGGGAGAGTAGCCCTACCGCGCAACTTCATATGAAGGCAAATGACGTGGATCATATGGTGAGGTTGAGAACTTCTAATGGAGCAAACTCTGTAATGACCATTCTTCCCGATGGTAGTGTGATTTCAATGGGAACCACGTCGGGTTCAGGGTTCATTAACATCTCTGATAACTCTACTACCAGTGGCGATTTGATGACATTAACGGCAAGTAAAGCAACAACCGCCAAAGGCATCAATGTGGCTAAAACGAATGATACGGGTGCGTTTGACTCAGTGGCATTTAATGCACACGTGCTCAATTCAACACGTCGTCAATATGGATTCAGAGCGTTAATAGGAACAAATACCATTACTGCTCCAGGCATTTTTTCTCATGTGGGAGTTTACTCCAGATCGGAAGGGAAAACAGCGAGCAATCAGGCATATGCCTTATACGCAGTATCAAAAGACGACAACAGCTCTAACAATTATGGAGCTTACCTGGATGTAGCCAACAATGGAACAGGAAATGCATACGGATTAGTTGTTAATGGTGATGTTAATAATGGATTTGGTACTACTATTCCTGAGGCTTCGGCGGCACTGGAAGTGGCTTCTACCACCAAAGGATTTATGCCACCCAGGATGACAATCAGTCAACGCGATGATATTACATCTCCAGCAGCGGGGTTGTTGATATACAATACCACCGACAGAAAACATCAAGGGTACGACGGAACATCCTGGAACGATTTGTATTAATGTAATTATAAGAATTAAAGCATAAAATCATGGCAGATAAAACAATAACACAATTGGATGCGGCAACTACCGTTTTGGGGAGCGACCTTGTAGCGATAGTCAATGCAGGTGAAACAAGAAAGGCTACCGTCAATCAACTGATCAGTATTTTTAATAGCGGTATTGACGGCAATGGCACTCAAAATCAACTGGCAAAGTTTGTTGGTGCTGGCACCATTGGCGACAGCCAAATCGTTGACGACGGCAGTCATGTTGGTATGGGAACATCTACCCCAACCTCTAGGTTGGATGTGGCTGGAGAAGAAGGGTACAATCAGTTGCGTTTACGCACTTCCTATTCTCCACTCGACACCAGCGACGCCAATGGCAATGCTGGAGATGTTGCCTGGGACAATTCATACCTGTATGTAAAAACAAACGAAGGTTGGAAAAGAGCAGCACTTAGCGCTTTCTAAAGATCAAACAATTGTAACGAAGACAACCTTCGTTCAATAAAATAACATTGCCCAATTCACTTTAAGGCATGTTAACAGAAGTGTTAATGGCCATGGCATGATCTACATGATAAAGTGCAAATGGAGCAGCAAATAGGAACAGGAAAGCCACCTCAATTGAGGTGGCTCTTTTGTTTCGAGCGTGCATTAAAACGTTGTTTAATTTAGTGCTTTACCAGCTTCTTCCGCCCCATAAGTTGTTGGTTATTGCTCCATACTTCCACAAGGTAAGCTCCTGGGCTAAGCGATGAAATGTCAACCCTGCTGTTGGTCGAAGAGAGTACTGTTCTTCCATGAAGGTCGAGGATAATAATTTGTGCTACCTCTTTAGACGTTACCATGACCACATCCGTTGCCGGATTGGGGTAAAGCATAAAGTCATCGTCAAACAGTGTGTGCTGACTGACTACTGTCCCCAGGTCTTTCAAATAAACATCTCGCACATTTAGAGCCATGGCCATTTTGCCATCGTGTACCAAAAATTTAGCCCCATTCATGGTTCCTGCAGGATCAACAATTAATCCCAGTGTATCGTAATCAACATTGGCAATGCCATTGGTGCTACTCAGTACGTCAGGGGTGGTATTGAGGGTATCGTTTTCCAATGCAATAAATACATCGTTGCCATTGGCATAAATAGTAACTACTTCTTGTTGTCCACCGTTTACATCGGTTCCAATAAAAGCAGCAAGATTGGCAATGGTCCAGGTAAAACCGTTATCGTCAGAATAATAAATGCCATATAAGGTGCCATCGGTTTTGGCGCCAGCCATGTACAGCCTGCCAGTACTGGTATTGGCCTTTAAAACATGGCCCTTGAAGAAAGAAGGAAGATTGGTGTTTCTAATACTCCACGTTTGTCCGAAATCACCAGACACGTATAAAGTGTTAGCCCCTGTGTTATCATGTGCATATATCGTATCGTTATAAAAACAAAGAGGATCTACCCCTCCATTTAAACTGGTGGGTACGTCGATGTGTTGCCAGGTGGTGGCACTGGTGTCTTTTAACCAATAGCCGGAAGAACCGAGATTGGCCAGTACTTTACCACGGTAATATTGCATTTTAATAGGAGCAACTATTCCATTCAACATTTTTGGGAGGCCAACTGTATCAAGAACAAAGGTGTTAAGTTGATCGGTGGAATAGTAAAGCATACCATAACCCAATGAATTGGTGGTGAGGTAGATTCTGGTGTTGGCATCTTGCAATAGCGTATTGATACCACCATCTGTACCACTAATGGTTACCGTACTCCAGGAAGTGCCATTGGCGTCGAGTTGATGAACATCACCTGAGAAACCATTGAAAAGAATGCTGTAGAGTTCCGATTGATGGCTTTCTGTAGCCGTTACGGTTAAGTAGTTAAAAGTAGAAAGGTTGGTGGCATTCCACGATTGAGCCCAGCTCGTACTCATAGTAATTATGCCCAGTACAATAAATAGTAAATTTCTCATCATCTTAAATTAAGGAGTTAATGGTTTAATCAAATTTAAGATCAACGATAGTAGGCCTCAACACATAGGTGTCTCAATGGCTTTTTTGTATGTCTCAATCAGCTTTTTTCCTCGATTGGATGTAGGCTGTAGGAGTCATGGAAGTATATTTTTTAAAGGCTCTGTAAAAGGTGGCTCTACTGTTAAAACCTACCTCATAACCAATGGCTTCAATGGTGTGGTTGGTATCCGATGCTAGAAGCTTTTTAGAAGCTTCTACTCTTTTTGAATTCACCAGATCATAGAAATTACTGTTCAACTCCTGGTTGATGGATTTTGAGAGTACGCCAATGGGAATATTAAGGTGTTTGGCCAGCTTTTTAATGGTCAAACTGCTGTCTTTTAGAACTTCGGGATTGGCTAATGCTATTTTTACTTCTCGAACTACATCGCTGTATTGATTAGGCTCAGAGATGGTAGTGGAAGTCATTTCTTCAGGGATGTTTTCTTGCAGATAAATGCGATAACCTTCCCTGGTGTATATGGCATTGTTTTTAAAAGCGTAGTAGGTGAGGAAAACATAAATAATGGTAACTACGATAGGAATAAGAAGGTACTCGACAAATAAAATGTCAAAACTCACATACAAGCCAACAATCAAGAAATTTAAGATCACCAACAGTGTCATGAAATTTTGAAGGTAGCGTATTTTATGCCGGTCGATATTGGAAAAATATTGATAAGCCTTCTTTTTTGCCTTAATAATTACTACCAATAAATAGATGAATGCCAGCTGTTGGAAGGTGTAAAAAATAACACTGTACAGCGTTACCCGATCAGGGTAGGGTTTGTGAATGAGTCCGTTGTAAAATTGAACTTGCTGTTCGGTGTCCCAGCCCAGGTATTCAACAAAAAGGTAAATGGGAATGCATCCAATAAGTGCCGAAAGGACATATAGTAATTGGAGTTGCCGCATGCTTTTGCCCAACAAGGCATAGACGTATATTGCAATCATGGGAGCATACAAAATGGCAATGAATTGAACAACGAAAAACAGTATTGGGAAAAAAATGCCTTGCAGCATCAATAGGCTGTTGGCAAAATACAATGCTGGTACCAACATTACTACCGATAAAGCGAAGTTGGGAAGGGTATTGTTCTTCCTAAAAAAGAGCAAGCAAAAAAGAATGGAAGCATTTAAGCTTGCAAGCACATTGATAATGACATAAAATTGGCTCAAAAGGTACTTAACGAAAAATTAAGTGTATTGCATTCACATGATAATTGCTACCAAAAATAGGTAAAAGGAGTAAGACTGTTTGGGTAGTAATGTTTCAAATGGTAACTGTTTGCACAAAACCTTGATAGTCAGTCAGTAATTTTTTTTACGCGTATTCGGAGAGGTGAGAAAGGATGTTTTACCATTAACAAAAATCGATGGTGTATGGTGAGGTGATGGCCGAACAAGCCTGCACTATTTGCTGGTGATTGTTAACAATAACTTACCTAACAACCTCTTGGAAAGGGAATAAATTATCGATACAGTATTTCCTACGTCAACGGTATTTAGCGTGGTTAATCATCAATTTATCGAAAAAATCACATCATTAGTCAGTTTTTTTTTAGATATTTAGGCACCAACAATTGAATGTTCCGTAAAGAATGAAAGAAGAATGATGTATTAATTAAGGTCGAAGAACGCTTGCTTCTCTCTAAGCCTATTGTGACCATCCGCTCCGTATCGATATTGTTGTTTCATGTTTATGAAGTAATATGATGCCATCTAGCGGAAGGTGCTTTTGCCACTAAGACAATTGAGTATTAGAAGCATTGCTTCAGCGATTTCGGGGCATTCCAGAATAAACAAAGGATTGAACTAACAACTACTACTCTTACTATGAAATTTTCTGTTTTCTCTCTCAGGGCACACCTGGCTAATGTGGTGGTGGCTATTGCTACTGTATTGATTACCAGTGTTGCTGTTGCACAAACGCCAGGATTGATTTTTGAGCCGGCCACCGGTGGTGGAGCAGCAGTACTTGATCCGAACAGCGATGGATATGTTTCGGCTACTACAGCTGGTTTTATTTCCAATGATCAGGCAGAAAGTGAAATTCCTTATGTGGCCTTTGTATTCCCCGGAACAGAACCTACAAGCGACATCAACAATGGCCCTAACTGTGGGTTTACCGATTTTGTTGATTCAGGAACTGAAGACCCGGCACAGTCTTTCGTTGATCTTGGCAACAATTGGTTGTTCCGCTTGAGGATGGGTAATGCCCTCTCCAATGCAAAGAGCTATAGTATATTAATTGATACCGATGGATTGTTTGGGAACACTGGCGCGGATGCAGATCCCGATTATACACAAGACAATCCTGGGTTTGAAATAGAAATTGTATTGGCCACCAAGTTTGGGGTGTTTGTTTATGATGTAGACGGAACTCCTAACTGTACTGCGGTAATCTCTTATCCTGGAACCACCAATTATCAAAAATCAATTGCCCATTCTACCATTTGCGGTGGCCCCAACTATTTTCTCGACTTTTTTGTTGATTTTGCTGATCTAACAGCACAATTTGGTGTTACTGCGGCCACTCCTATGAGAATGGTGATTGTTGACAATATGGCGGCCGACAAATCGACTGTTTGTAATCCTAGTTCAGCGTCGGATATAGGGGGTGTTGATGGTTCTTGTGGAAGTCTTGCTTCTTGCTTTGAAATCATTGTTGACAACCAAGGACCTTGTTCACTGGCTGAAATTAATGCCGGACTTTGTCAAGAGCGTTCTGATTGTCCTACCATTACATCACCTATTGATGATGGGGCTACTACTGTTTCTGGTACCTCAACGGAGGCAGATGGAACTACCATTACGGTGTACAACAATGGCATGTCTATTGGCACAACCACCGTTACTGGTGGTACGTGGAGTCTTGTTGGTATAGCACCGGCATTGGCCGCGCTCGATACCATTACCGCAACAGCACAAGCTACGGGAGAAGAAATTTCTTACGACGATTGTAGCACTACTATTGTAGGTGCTACCTGTACTGATCCTGTTTCTTCTGCCATAGAATGTAATGCTCGTAAAGCCTTTTCGGGAACAGGTTTAGCAGGAGCGCAAATTAATGTTTATTATGAGTTTGGCACTGTGCCCTTAAACCCATCCAGTGGTAACCTGTTTACTGCAGGCGCGCCCAACACCATTACGGTAGATGGTGCGGGAAACTGGCTGTGGCGTTGTGTCGGCACCGGACAAACCACCAGTTGTACAGCTGGGGGAGGACCTTGTTTGGCAGACGGTAATTATAGAATTACACAAACACTTCCGGGTCAATGCGAATCGCCACCTGTTTGGATTTGTGTTAACCTGGGCTCTTCCACCGCAACACCAGTCATTACCACTTCACCTATTACTACTGCCACTACCTCCATTTCAGGAAATGTTCCTGCACCCGATAATGTTGCTGGAGATGTAGAAGTAGTGATTTATGTAAATAGAATTCAAGCCGGTACTGCTACTACCACTGCAGGTGGTGCATGGACTGTAAACGGACTATCGCTTAATGCATGTGATACAGTAACGGCACAAGCCATTCGTTCAGGAGGAACTCCAAGATGTATTTCTGCAGAAACAGCAGACATTATTGTTCAAGGGCCTGCTTCGGATGCGCCTGCAATTGACGGGCCGTTTTGTGTTTCAGGCCCTGTAACTTCTGTGTCGGGAACCTCAAGCGAGGCACCTGGCACCATCATTCAAGTATACGAAAATGGCGTACCTGAAGGGGCTACTACCACAGTACTGGCTGGTGGTGTTTGGGTGGCAAATACCGGGATATCTATAGCGGTTGGTAGCACCATTACCGCCACCGCATTGGCCTCTTCTTCTTGCGAAACAATTAGTCCATTCTCCACAGGTATTGTTGTAGAAGGGCAATCCACTAATTCAGTGGCCATTACAACTGCCCCAGTGATTGAGCAAATGACCAGTGTCTCAGGAACAGGGGTGGATGGAGATGTGATTACACTTTGTGTAGATGGTTTCCCGATAGCTGGAGTATCTGCTGTAGTTGCTGGTGGCGTATGGACCATCAATAGCATACCCAATTACGAATTATACTCGACAGGAATTTTAACAGCAAAAGCAACTACTCCAGGGTTTTGTGAGTCTGCCCCATCGGCAGGAACCACTATTATTTGTATTACTCCCAGCGACGCACTTACCGTTAACCCGGATAGTGAGGTGATTTGCGAAGGCTCATTTGTGGCCAACGTTGAAGTAGTTAACTCAGAGGCATTGGTGATTTATCAATTGTTCTTAAATGATGAAGTTACCCCAACAGGAACTTCGGTGCTGGGTACTGGTGGTAACATCATTTTAACCAGTGGAGTATTATTTGCGTCAACAACATTAAAAGTAAAAGCAATAAAGATACCACCTGGCACGTGCGAAGTAGTACTTGCCGATAACGTTCCAGTAACTGTAAATGCAGTGCCCGACTTATCATTAACGGTAACAACTACCAGCCCAATATGCTCTGGCGATGCTACCAATGTTGAGGTAGCATTATCGGAAACAGGGTTTTCTTACCAGCTAAGAGACGATTCCGACGATTCTAATATAGGAGCGCCTGTTGCTGGTACTGGCGGTACCATTAGTTTGCCAACGGGTCCACTTGCTACCACCACTACTTTTAATGTATTGGTAACTGGCGTTGCGCCTTCCAACTGTAGTGGTGAGCTTTCTACCCTGGTGACGGTTACCGTAAACCCTTCACCTACAGTAAATCCACTTACTGGCACTGACCCCCTATGTGTTGGAGCAACCACCACTTATTCGAGCACTACACCTGGAGGGACATTTGCCTCTGATAATCCTGCTGTAGCTACAGTAGATGGCGTAACCGGTTTAGTGACCGGTATAAGTGCAGGTAGTGCTACAATTTCTTACACTGTTACTTCGGGTGGTTGCAGCACTACAGTAACTGCAATAATTACGATTACTGTTTGTGGCCCTCCCGATACTGACGGCGATGGGGTAACAGACCCTGATGAAGTAACCGATGGTACAGATCCTAACGACCCTTGCTCATTTGTATTGGCCAGTCAAACAGTAACACCTACTGTTGCGTGGAATAATTTAGATTGTGATGGCGATGGCGTAACCAATGGCGATGAAGTGATTGATGGTACCGATCCTTTGGATAATTGCTCGTTCATATTGGCCAGTCAGAGTGTAGCACCAAATGCTGCATGGAATGCTGCTGACTGTGATGGCGATGGAGTAAGTAACGGTGACGAAGTAACCGATGGTACTGATCCTTTAGATGATTGTTCTTTCCTCACTGCCAGCATTACCTTAACGGTAACGTCAACCAGTGATTGTGATGGCGATGGCGTAACTAATGCGGATGAAAGTACTGATGGTACTGATCCTAACGATCCTTGTTCGTTGATACTGGCCAGTCAAAGTGTGGCACCAAATGCTGCCTGGAACGCTGCCGATTGTGATGGCGATGGGGTGACGAATGGTGACGAAGTAACCGATGGCACTGATCCTTTGGATGATTGTTCGTTCAATACTGGAAGCATTACGGTAGCTGTTACTTCAACAGGCGATTGTGATGGCGATGGCGTGACCAATGCGGATGAAAATACTGATGGTACTGATCCTAACGATAACTGTTCATTCGTACTGGCGAGCCAAAGTGTGGCACCCGATGCTGCCTGGAACGCTGCCGATTGTGATGGTGATGGGGTAAGCAATGGCGACGAAGTAACCGACGGTACTGATCCTTTAGACGATTGTTCTTTCCTTACCGGAAGCATTACCTTAACGGTAACATCAACCAGCGATTGTGATGGCGATGGAGTATCCAATGCTGATGAGAGTACTGACGGTACTGATCCTAACGATCCTTGTTCGTTGATACTGGCCAGTCAAAGTGTGGCACCAAATGCTGCCTGGAACGCTGCCGATTGTGATGGCGATGGGGTGACGAATGGTGACGAAGTAACCGATGGCACTGATCCTTTGGATGATTGTTCGTTCAATACTGGAAGCATTACGGTAGCTGTTACTTCAACAGGCGATTGTGATGGCGATGGCGTGACCAATGCGGATGAAAATACTGATGGTACTGATCCTAACGATAACTGTTCATTCGTACTGGCGAGCCAAAGTGTGGCACCCGATGCTGCCTGGAACGCTGCCGATTGTGATGGTGATGGGGTAAGCAATGGCGACGAAGTAACCGACGGTACTGATCCTTTAGACGATTGTTCTTTCCTTACCGGAAGCATTACCTTAACGGTAACATCAACCAGCGATTGTGATGGCGATGGAGTATCCAATGCTGATGAGAGTACTGACGGTACTGATCCTAACGATCCTTGTTCGTTGATACTGGCCAGTCAAAGTGTGGCACCCAATGCTGCATGGAACGCTGCCGATTGTGATGGTGATGGGGTGACCAATGGCGATGAAGTAACTGACGGCACCGATCCTTTGGATGATTGCTCGTTCAATACCGGAAGCATTACGGTAGCTGTTACTTCAACAGGCGATTGTGATGGCGATGGTGTGACCAATGCCGATGAGAATACCGATGGTACTGATCCTAATGATAACTGTTCATTTGTACTGGCGAGCCAAAGTGTGGCACCTGATGCTGCCTGGAACGCTGCCGATTGTGATGGTGATGGGGTAAGCAATGGCGACGAAGTAACCGACGGTACCGATCCTTTGGATGATTGTTCGTTCCTTACCGGAAGCATTACCTTAACGGTAACGTCAACCAGTGATTGTGATGGCGATGGCGTAACTAATGCGGATGAAAGTACTGATGGTACTGATCCTAACGATCCTTGTTCGTTGATACTGGCGAGTCAAAGTGTAGCACCAAATGCTGCCTGGAACGCTGCCGATTGTGATGGGGATGGGGTAAGCAATGGCGATGAAGTGACTGATGGTACGGATCCATTGGATAATTGTGATTTCTTACTGGGAAGCATTACCCTACCGGTAACTGCCACCCCAGATTGCGATGGCGATGGTGTGCCCAATGATGTTGAAATAATTGATGGCACTGATCCTAATGATCCTTGTAGTTATCTTGCTTCGAGTCAGGTATTGGCCAATGTTACCACTGCATGGAACCTGTTAGATTGTGATGGTGATGGGGTGACCAATGGCGATGAAATTATTGATGGTACTGATCCTTTAGATAACTGTTCGTTGTTGGTAGGAAGCCAAAGTGTAGCGCCAAATGCTGCGTGGAATAATGCTGATTGTGATGGCGATGGGGTGACAAATGGTGATGAGGTAACCGATGGCACTGACCCTACAGATGATTGTTCATACAATACAGCAAGCATTACCTTGCTCATTACTTCCACCAGTGATTGTGATGGTGATGGGGTAACCAATGCGGATGAGAATACAGATGGTACTGATCCATTTGATAATTGTTCATTCGTACTGGCGAGCCAAAGTGTAGCACCAGATGCTGCCTGGAATGCTGCCGATTGTGATGGCGATGGGGTAAGCAATGGTGATGAGGTTACCGATGGTACCAATCCGTTGGATGATTGCTCGTTCCTTACCGGAAGCATTACCTTAACGGTAACGTCAACCAGCGATTGTGATGGTGATGGGGTAACCAATGCGGATGAAAGTACTGATGGTACTGATCCTAATGATCCTTGTTCGTTGATACTGGCCAGTCAAAGTGTAGCACCAAATGCTGCCTGGAACGCTGCCGATTGTGATGGCGATGGGGTGACGAATGGTGACGAAGTAACCGACGGCACCGATCCGCTGGATGATTGTTCGTTCAATACCGGAAGCATTACAGTAGCTGTTACCTCAACAGGCGATTGTGACGGTGATGGGGTGACCAATGCGGATGAAAATACTGATGGTACTGATCCTAACGATAACTGTTCATTTATACTGGCGAGTCAAAGTGTGGCACCCGATGCTGCATGGAACGCTGCCGATTGTGATGGCGATGGGGTAAGCAATGGCGACGAAGTGACTGACGGTACCGATCCGTTGGATGATTGTTCATTCAATACGGGTAGTATCACCTTACCGGTAACGTCAACAGGCGATTGCGACGGTGATGGGGTGATCAATGCCGATGAAATCACTGATGGTACTGATCCTAACGATAACTGTTCATTTATACTGGCGAGTCAAAGTGTGGCACCAAATGCTGCGTGGAACGCTGCCGATTGTGATGGCGATGGGGTGACTAATGGTGATGAGGTTGCTGATGGCACTGATCCGTTGGATGATTGTTCATTCATCACTGCCAGCATTACTTTACCAATCACTTCCACAGGCGACTGTGATGGCGATGGGGTGACCAATGCCGATGAGGTAGCCGATGGTACTGACCCACTGGATGACTGTTCGTTTGTAACTGCGAGCATCACCTTACCGGTAACGTCAACAGGCGATTGCGACGGTGATGGGGTAACCAATGTCGATGAGGCTACTGATGGTACTGATCCATTGGATGATTGTTCGTTCAATACGGGTAGCATCACCTTACCGGTAACTTCTACCAACGATTGCGATGGTGATGGCGTGACCAATGCCGATGAAGCGACTGATGGCACTGATCCATTCGACGATTGCTCATTCAATACTGGAAGCATTACAACAACTGTTACTTCCACCAACGATTGTGATGGCGATGGGGTAACCAATGTGGATGAAAATACCGATGGTACTGATCCACAAGATTACTGCGACTTTATTCTTGCCAGTCAAACAGTAGCACCAAGCGCTGCCTGGGATGCTGATGATTGTGATGGTGATGGGGTGACCAATGCCGATGAAATCACAGATGGTACTGATCCATTGGATAATTGTGACTTTAATGCAGGAAGTATTACCCTTACAGTAACTTCCACACCAGATTGTGACGGGGATGGTGTTCCAAATGATGTGGAGCTGCTTGATGGCACCGATCCAAATGATCCATGTAGTTATTTGCCTGCCAACCAGGTGTTGGCCAATGTAACCACTGCCTGGAACCTGTTGGATTGTGATGGTGATGGAGTAAGCAATGGCGATGAAATACTGGATGGTACTGATCCATTGGATGACTGTTCGTTCTTAACGGCCAGTATCACTTTACCGGTAACTTCTACCAGCGATTGTGATGGCGATGGGGTAACCAATGCCGATGAGGCTACCGATGGTACCGATCCTTTCGACGATTGTTCGTTCAACCCTGGAAGCATTACAGTAGCTGTTACCTCAACAGGCGATTGTGATGGCGATGGGGTAACCAATGCTGATGAGGCTACTGATGGTACCGATCCTAACGATAACTGTTCATTTATACTGGCAAGTCAAAGTGTGGCACCCGATGCTGCATGGAATGCTGCCGATTGTGACGGTGATGGTGTAAGTAACGGTGATGAGATTACCGATGGTACCGATCCGTTGGATGATTGCTCATTCATGACTGCCAGCATTACCTTGCCGGTAACATCAACAAGCGATTGTGATGGCGACGGAGTGACCAATGCCGACGAAGCTATTGATGGCACCGATCCGCTAGATGATTGTTCATTCAATACGGGTAGCATTACTTTACCGGTAACTTCTACCAACGATTGCGATGGTGACGGGGTAACCAATGCTGATGAGGCTACTGATGGTACCGATCCATTGGATGATTGTTCATTCAATACGGGTAGTATTACTTTACCGGTAACTTCTACCAACGATTGTGATGGTGATGGGGTAACCAATGCCGATGAGGCTACTGATGGTACAGATCCCAACGATAACTGTTCTTATGTTGCAGCGAGTCAAACAACAACGCCAAACGCAGCATGGGATGCAGCTGATTGTGATGGTGATGGCGTAACCAATGGTCAGGAAGTGTTGGATGGTACTGACCCATTAGACGACTGTTCGTACATTGCTGCTAGCATTACTTTACCGATTACTTCAACAGGCGACTGTGATGGTGATGGGGTAAGCAACGCTGATGAGGCTACCGATGGTACCGATCCATTCGACGACTGTTCATTCAATACAGGCAGCATTACCTTGCCAGTAACTTCTACCAGCGATTGCGATGGCGATGGGGTAACCAATGCCGATGAGGCTACTGATGGTACCGATCCATTCGATAACTGTTCGTTGGTAGTGGGCAGTCAAAGTGTGACACCAGATGCTACCTGGGATGCTGGAGATTGTGATGGCGATGGGGTGACCAATGGGCAGGAAATTCTCGACGGTACCGATCCGTTAGACGATTGTTCGTTCAATACTGCTAGCATTACGTTAACAGTAACATCAACCGCTGATTGCGATGGTGATGGGGTAACCAATGCCGATGAGGCTACTGATGGTACTGATCCATTCGATAACTGCTCGTTTGTTATCGCCAGCCAAAGCGTAACACCTGATGCAGCGTGGAATGCTGCTGATTGCGATGGCGACGGGGTGACCAATGGCGATGAAATTCTCGATGGTACTGATCCGTTGGATGATTGTTCGTTCAACACCGCTAGCATTACCTTACCAGTAACTTCTACCAACGATTGTGATGGTGATGGGGTAACCAATGCCGATGAGGCTACTGATGGTACTGATCCATTCGATAATTGTTCGTTTGTTATCGCCAGCCAAACAGTAACGACCAGTGCTACCTGGGATGCAGGTGATTGTGATGGCGATGGGGTAACCAACGGACAGGAAATTATTGACGGTACTGATCCACTGGATGATTGTTCATTTGTTACAGCCAGCATTACTTTACCGATAACATCCACTGCCGATTGCGATGGCGATGGCGTTATCAATAGTGATGAGGTAGCTGATGGCACTGATCCATTCGATGATTGTTCATTCATTACCGCAAGCATAACTGTAACAGTGACTTCAACTGCCGATTGTGATGGTGATGGTGTACCCAATAACACTGAAGCTAATGAAGGCACTGATCCATTGGATGGTTGTTCCTACAATAGTGGAAGCCAATCTATTGCTACAAGTGCTGCCTGGAATGCGTTAGATTGCGATGGTGATGGTGTAAGCAATGGCCAGGAAGTAAATGATGGTACCGATCCACTGGATGATTGCTCATTCAATGTAGATAGCATCACCTTGCCAGTAACCTCTACATCGGATTGTGATGGCGATGGGGTAACCAATGCTGATGAGGCTAACGATGGTACTGATCCTTTTGATCCGTGTAGTTTTGAGGAGGCCAGTATTACCACTTCGGTAACCACCACTGTTTCTTGTGGACTCTTTATTCCGGAAGCATTTACACCAAATGGCGACGGCATGAATGATGTGTTAGTGATTCCTGGTATCGACCTATACCCTAACAACACCTTCATGGTATTTAACCGTTGGGGTAATAAAGTGTTTGAAGCACAGAACTACCAAAACGATTGGGATGGTTCGAACCAATTTGGAGTGTCGGTTGGCGGTGATGCATTGCCAACAGGAACTTACTTCTACATCCTTGATTTGGGAGAACCGGGACCAAATGGTACCGACCAGGTTATTAAAGGTGATATTTATTTGAAACGATAAGATAATGTTAGTCCCCGCCTTCGGGCGGGGCTAAAAACAAAGCATATGAAAAAGTTAATTATTGCTTGTATCGCATTACTCGGAGCCACTTCAATACAGGCCCAACAGGATGCCATGTTTACACACTATGCATTCAATACCCTGTCGGTGAATTCAGGATATGCAGGAACAAGGGATGCCCTCACTGTTACAGCGCTGCACCGTAGCCAATGGGTGGGCTTTGATGGTGCGCCAGTAACACAAACCTTAACCTTGCACACGCCAATGATGAATGATAAACTGGGGATTGGGTTGTCGGTACTGAACGATAAAATTGGTCCGGTAAATACTACATCAGCATATGTTGATTTGGCGTACAAGCTACCGATCAATGACGTGGCTCGACTGTCGTTTGGATTGAAAGGAGGGATCAATACCATGCAGGCCAACCTCAGCACTTTGGAAACTACCACGCCGGGCGATGTTGAGTTGGCACAAAACATTGAAAGCCAATTGCTGCCCAACTTCGGTTTTGGCATGTACTATTACACAACCAAATGGTACCTTGGTGTATCTACGCCAAAATTGATGGAGAACGAATTTGAAGGAGTTAATGCCGGCACCACTACCTCTATTGCCAGTGAAAGAAGGCACTACTTTTTTATCGCTGGAACAGTATTCAATTTAATTGAAGATGGTTCGATTAAAATGAAACCGACCACTTTCGTGAAAATGACCAATGGTGCACCCATCGAAGCTGACATTACTAGTATGTTCATCTTCAGAGATCGCTTTGAATTGGGTGCCATGTACCGAACTGGAGATGCAGCAGGGGTATTGCTCGGTTTTAATTTGAATGAACAGCTGCGTGTAGGGTACTCCTACGACTTTTCGTTCTTAAACAGGACATTAAAATACAATGATGGTTCGCATGAAATCATGATTCGTTATGATTTCATTTACGGCAACAAAGAGAAGATTCGTTCACCAAGATATTTCTAAGCACAAAAGTATTGGAACAGATGAAAACGGCATTAACAATAGCACTTATTGCTTTAACAGCTTCAACAACTATAGCGCAAAAATCGACGAAAGAGATAAAAGCAGACAAGCACTTTGCACAATACTCTTATTACGAAGCAATAGCGCAGTACGAAAGGGTAGATGGGTTAACAACAAATGGCACCAGGAACCTGGCTGAAGCTTATCATTACATAGGAAACATAGAAAAGGCCGAAGAAACCTACGCTCAGGTAGTTACCGCTACCGATAGCGAATCACAGGACTTATTAAATTATGCTGAATTGTTGCGCAAAACAGGCCGGTATGATGAGGCAGATCAATGGATGATTAAATTTAACAAAGCACTGGCCAACGATAGCAGGGGAGCAGCTTATGCTACGAATCCCGGAATGCACAAAAAGCTGATGAAAGATGAAGGCAGGTTTACCATTAAAAACCTCGACATCAACTCGGCTCAAGAAGATTTTGGCACTGCCTTTTATAAAAACAAAGTCGTATTTGCTTCTTCTCGTGAAGGAACAAAATCGGTACGAAGAAAATGGAACTGGAACAAGCTTCCTTTCCTTGATTTGTATGTGAGCGACAAGGATGCCAACAATGAATTGCTTGATCCCATTCAATTGGATAAAGGGATTAATGCTAAATACCATGAAGGGCCGGCTGCTTTTAACAGCGATGGAACGACCATGATCTTTACCCGTAATAATTATGTAGGGAGAAGCAGCGACGGCATCATCAAGTTGCAATTGTTCGAATCTACTTTTAACGATGGGAATTGGAGTGAGGCCAAAGCACTGCCATACAACAGTGCCGAGCACTCGGTAGGCCATGCCACATTAACTGCTGATGGCAACACCATGTACTTTGCTTCCGACATGGAAGGAGGAAAAGGGGGTGTTGATTTGTACATGGCAACCCGAAATAGTGATGGCACCTGGGGAACAGCGGTTAACATAGAATCGATAAACACCGAAGGGAATGAGATGTTTCCATACATCTATGAAGATGATATCCTGTTTTTTTCTTCTACAGGCCTGGTAGGTCTTGGAGGATTGGATGTGTTTGTTTGTAAAATAAAAAACGGAAAGGCTTCGAAGCCGAAGAATGTAGGTGTTCCTGTAAATGGGGAACGCGATGATTTTGCTTTTACATTGGATGCTACCGGTAAGGCAGGTTACTTTTCTTCCAACCGCCCTGGAGGAAAAGGAGACGACGACATTTATGTCTTTAATATGTTGAAGCCATTTACGTTTGGTAAGCTCATCAAAGGGGTGGCGAAAGACAAGCAAGGAAATATTTTGGCCAATGTAACTGTGCAGTTGTTGGACGACCAGGGAACAACTATGGGTACCATTACCACCAGCGCTGATGGTGCTTATGAATTTACTGCCGAACCCGATAAGGAATTCAAGTTGTCGGGTACTAAGGAGGAATACTTTGATGGTACCAATACTGCCAGTACGAAAACGGATGAAGATGTAGTGATGGTAGATGTAGTACTGGAAAAAGATCCTGGATTATCGCTTTACGCCATCGTTACCGATAAAAAAACAGGCCAACCTTTGGAAGGGGTGATGATGACCATTGTAGATAACATGACCGGAAAAGAAGAAAAATTCACGACCACTGCTGCGGGCGATTACAGAAGAGCGTTGGCAGACAAAAAGTTGCAGGATAGAGGAAGCTATAACTTTATGCTTTCCAAGGAAGGGTACTTCACCAAAACCATCACCTACAATGCATTGTTTGATAGAGAAGGACAATATGATGTACACTCTATGCTTGATTTGGGCATGGACATTGAAGTAAAAGACCTTTCTGAAATGGTGAAGATTAATCCGATTAACTTCGACCTCAATAAGTACAATATCCGCCCTGATGCTGCTGTCGAATTGGATAAGATTGTGGAAGTCATGAATAAGTATCCAAAAATGACCGTAGAATTGGGAGCACATACCGACTGTAGGGGCAGCAAGAAATACAATGCACGGCTTTCAGATAAGCGGGCGAAATCTTCCGCTAACTACATCAAAAAGAGTATCACGAACCCTGAACGTATCTACGGCAAAGGATACGGTGAGTCGCGATTGTTGAACCATTGTGCATGTGAAGGAAGGGTGAAATCAGATTGCGATGAGGAAACGCATGCAATTAATCGTAGAACTGAGTTTAAAGTCATCAGCACTGGCGACGACCGATTAAAAGTAGGGAATTCCAGCAGCGATTCGTTTGATCAAAAGTAAGCGAATAAAGCAGGTATTCATTGTCTAAATGGATAGTATGAGGTGAGTACACATTTGTTGTTGCTCCCTCTTTAACTCATATCATATAAAAGGCCGCTGCAATTGCAGCGGCCTTTTTATTGGTGTTGGTTCATGCATTGATGGGGTAAAACTTCAAGGGGTAGTTTGTTCCTCCTTGCATTTCTTTAGGAGAAGCAATGTTGTTGGAAAGGATATACACCTTGTTGTTAACATCTCTGGCCATCACCCAAATGGTTTGCGGAACAAAGGTGTCGCTCGATGAGCCTTCCAGTTCCAGGTTTAAGCCTTTGATGTTTTTGGTAGTCAGGTCGCCTTTGTTCCAATCGCCATCGTTGTAAGACCAGTAATACTGAGTGGCCATATTTACTTCCAATGCCTGGTTGTACTTGCCTTTTGAAGCGGCAGTAAGCGTATCCAATTCTACATCGGTGGAGCTGGTTACCACTGATAATTCAAGGCCTTTGTCGGTGGCTGGCCCCTTGTATACCTGAACAATGAGCCAAATGGTTTTGATGTCTGTTGCCATAATGTTGGTTTTTAATGTTTATTAATTGATGAATGAATTCGATGAAAATGATTAGATCGCCCTATTTACGATCCGGGAAGATCGGTTTCCATTTCGCCTATAATGCGGGGAGCAGGTGGTTGGTAAGGAGCAATGATATAGCATGTCCTCATGGTTCCATCTTCCCCAAACATAGGAACATTGGAAATGTATTGACCTTCGATATCAACCAGTCGAAATTTGTTATCCACCATTGCTAATTCAACTGCCTGTTGTGGAATGGTGTGCATGTCAACAGTGGCCTTATCCCCTCGGTTAAAATTCATGTTGTCTTCAATAGGTTGTGAAGCCATGGGTTCCATGACGTATTTTTTTTTCTTCCCTGAAATAACTAAGGTGAGGGTTACTGCAAATGGAGCGAGGTTGTAAAAGGTATAGTACATAGTGTTTAGTTTTAGTTCGAGTCAAATGTAAGCAGCAGGGTAGGCTGGATTCAAACAAGAAAAAATGAAAGTTAACGGCTCATGGCATCCGTATTTTCACTTATGTTTATTGAAAAGCCTTATTTTTAAAGCCTTGATAACTACTACAACTAACCGCTCTAATGACCAAATCCGACCCCTTATTAACCTTAATACATACGCTATCGGCCACTGAAAAGAGGTATGTCAAATTGTTTGCACAGCAGCATGCGCCAAAATCAACCAGTGTTAACCTTACGCTGTTTAACCTGGTGGTAAAACACTATATCACTACCGATAAAGCATTGCAAGAAAAGGTAGCTGACTACCATTTTGCTAAACACCTTTCAGCTACTAAAAACAAATTGCGCAGTTTAATATTGAAGGCCTTGCGCAACTTTTATGCAGAAGCCACTACAGCATCCAAATTGCGTCACTTGCTCGAAAACATAGAGTTGCTGTTTCATAAGGGGTTGTACAAACAGTGTCGTTTAGAAATCAATCGAGCCACTAAATTGGCTACGCCCAGCCAGCACCACACCACCATGTTGGAGTTGCACCGGTGGAACGAACGACTGTTGAATCTGGAAAACGATAAAACCCTCTCTGAGCAATTTGAAATGCACAAACAAGAGGGAGATCAACTTATTACTCAACTTACACAACAGCATCAAATAAGGCATGCCTATTACAGCATGCGGGTAGCATCGAGCCGAACACCCCGTGCCCGAACCCCAGAAGCACAACAACAAATCGATGCTGTATTGGAGCTGTTGCCTCCAGCAAATGAAGTTAAGGATACATTAAGCCAGATTTATGCAGTTAATACCAATGCACTGCACAGTTTCGTGTCGGGGAACTTCAAAGCAGCCCAACAGCAATACCATAAAGCATTGCAATTGTTTGCTGATCAAAAAGACTTACGACACGAAGCTTCCGACCTGTATCGCAATACATTGGGCAATTACATGAACAGTTGTTTGATGTCGGAAGAATTTAACACCTATTATACCACGTTGCAGCAGGCCAAAAAATTAACCACCAACTCGCCTGAGGCGCACCGGAGATTGCAAGCGGTATTGTTGTACCATCAAATGAACTTCTCCCTTAACTTTGGTACGCTGCAAGAAGGGGAAAAGGCCATTGAGGAGATCGATCATTACCTGAATACGTACAACGATGCTATACCAGCCAGTCAGCGTGTGAGCTTCACATACAATAGTGCCGTGTTGCTTTTTTTTCACGATTGTGGTGAGGCAGCATCCCAAAAGGTAAACCAATTGCATCAGCTGGGTAAAGGAGAAATGCGACAAGACATTCGTCGGTTCGCACACATTTTGGAGCTTATTTTGTTGTTCGACAGGGGAAAATCGGATCTATTGGAGTATACCCACCGGGCTACCATTAGGCAATACAAATTATCGGACACACTGCTGTGGTACGAGACAGCAGTGTTGCAATTTTTAAAAAAATGGCATGCCGATAAAGCCAACGACCCAAAGGCGTATAGGGCAGCAGCAGCACAGTTAAAAACACACCTGGAACAACAACAGCAAGCTACAGAAGGTAGGCAGCCCACAGGATTGCAAGAGGTATTACATTGGCTAGCCAGCAAAGCCAATGGTCAGTCGTTGGCCACCTATTATGAAGGGGTGTTGGAAGAAAATAGAAAGAAACTACAAAGAGGAAAGTAGTAGCCCTCCGTCCCTCCATTCCTTTACTTTTTATCCCACATTACTGGAAACTCCCATTGCCAGAAGGACGAAAAATGTCTGTACAGTCCTTTTCCTCATGGTATAAATCACAATCATTCCAAAAGTATGAGCCACATCATTTTTTGTGGCACCCCCTTTCGCGAAAATTGTAGTAGAGAATTAATAGTCATTAAACGATAAATTCAATGAAAATCTGTTACAAATACCTGGTAGTACTGGTGGGGGCTGTTCTTTGTTTCTCTACCAACTCATCAGGCCAGGATGGCGCAGCCCTTTTTAAGCAAAATTGTACGGCCTGCCACAAGTTAGGGCAACGATTGGTTGGGCCTGATTTGCTTGGTATTAATGAAAAGCGAAGCGAAGAATGGTTGTTGAAGTTTATCAAATCTTCGCGGGCTATGGTAGACGCTGGTGACCCCGATGCTGTGGCCATTTTCGAAGAGTACAATCAAACAGTAATGAATGATCAAAGTCATTTAAGCGACGACGACATTCGGTTGGTGTTGGATTACATTAAAAGTGAAACTGCAGCACAAAGCGGTGCCACAGCTGATGGCGAAGAGCAAGAGCCTGTTGAAATCATTCCGATTGAATATTCGGAAGAAGACATCGCCTTTGGATTGCAATACTTTTCAGGGGAAAGGCGGTTTGCTGAAGGTGGCCCATCATGTATTTCGTGTCACCATGTGAACAACGATGAATTGATTTCAGGAGGGCGTTTGGCCAAAGATTTAACTAATGTGTATGGCCGTATGGGCGATGCAGGTGTAGCAGGAATATTAGGAGTGCCCCCATTCCCGGCCATGGCATCAGCATATACCAACAACGCACTCGATAGTGTGGAGATTGCGCAACTAACGGCTTTCCTAAAACATGCCGATAGCATTAGCGGAACACAAAAAGCAAAAAGCGGCCGTCGCATCTTTTTTGTAGGCGGTGGTGGCGGCCTGGTTATCCTCTTCTTACTCATTGGAGCACATTGGAGAAGACGACTGAGAAAAACCGTGAAACACGACATCTATAAACGACAAATAAAAGGAAGCGATTCCATTATATAATAAGTAGTTATTATGAGCTGGATAGAAGATATCATATCACCGAAAACCCGTAAATGGGAAGAGTTTTATCGCAACAGATGGCAATACGATAAGATTGTAAGAAGTACCCACGGTGTGAACTGTACAGGAGGATGTTCCTGGGCCATACACGTAAAAGATGGCATTGTGGTGTGGGAAATGCAGCAGTTGGACTACCCACAATTTAACAAAGAAGTGCCTCCGTACGAACCAAGAGGGTGCCAGCGGGGAATCTCTTACTCTTGGTATTTGTATAGTCCTATTCGGGTAAAATACCCTATTGTAAGGGGGGCATTGCTCGACTTGTTTAGGGCCGAAAAAGACGCGTGTGGTGGCGATGCTGTTCAGGCATGGGCTAACCTGCAGGCCGACCCTCAACGTCGTCACCGTTACCAACGTGCACGAGGCAAAGGCGGATTTAGAAGAGTACATTGGGATGAAGTGCTTGAGCTAATGGCTGCGGCAAATATTTATACCGTTCAAAAATATGGCTCCGACCGGATCATTGGTTTTGCACCAATTCCTGCAAAAAGTATGTTGAGCTATGCCTCAGGAGCGCGCTATATCCAATTAATGGGAGGGGTTAACCTCAGCTTTTACGATTGGTATTGTGATTTGCCCAATGCATTCCCCGAAATATGGGGAGAACAAACAGATGTGTGCGAAAGTGCCGATTGGTACAAGTCGAAGTTCATCGTATCGATGGGAGCCAACCTTGGAATGACTCGAACGCCTGACATTCACTTCTTTTCAGAAGCCCGACACAATGGCTCTAAAACAGTGGTGATGTCGCCCGACTTTAGTATGGTGGCAAAACATGCCGACCAGTGGATTCCTGCGCACGCAGGCTCTGATGGTGCCTTTTGGATGGCAGTAACACATGTTATTTTAAAAGAGTACCACGTAGATCGTCAGGTGCCTTACTTCATCGATTATGTGAAGCGATTTACCGACTGCCCCTTCCTGGTAAAACTGGATAAAGTAGGCAATGTGTTGCACCCGGGAAGGATGATGCGCATTAATGAAGTAGCACAATTTGATGGAGCACAACACGGTGAATGGAAGTTCTTGAACTTCGATGCCAATACCGGCAACCTGGTATCTCCTATGGGAACATCGGGCTATCGATGGCAAGATGAAAAAGGACGGTGGAACCTCAATTTTAAAGATGGTGAAACGGGAGCCGAATACGATCCGGAATTGACCTTCCTCCAAAAAAACGACGACGTATTACAAGTAGAATTTATTGAATACGGATTAGACAAAAAAGCGTTGAGGGGAGTGCCGGTACGTTACATTACTACCAAAGAAGGAACAAAAGTACCGGTAGCTACTATCTACGATCTTACCATGGCACAATATGGTTTGGGGCGTGGATTAGAAGGCGATTACCCCACATCATACGAAGATAAAGATGCTGCTTATACTCCTGCATGGCAAGAAATATTTACCGGCATTGGGTCAAAAACAGTGTTGCAGTTTGCACGCGAATGGGCCAGTACTGCCGAGGTAACTGAAGGAGCCTGTATGGTGATTGTTGGAGCGGCCATCAATCACTGGTTCCACAACAACTTGATGTACCGCTCTTCCATTATGGCACAAATGCTTACAGGCTGTAATGGTAAGAATGGTGGTGGAATGAACCACTATGTAGGACAGGAAAAATTGGCTCCAATGGATTCATGGGCTACCATTATGAGCTCTAAAGATTGGGGTACGGCTCCACGGTTGCAGCAAGGACCCATTTGGCATTACATTAACTCCAGCCAATGGCGATACGATGGCAACCAAAAATACTACAACTCAGCACCCGATAACGATCTGGCCAATATGCATACTGCCGATTGGGTGGTGAAATCGGTGCGCAACGGTTGGATGCCCTATTATCCACAATACAACAAAAGTAATTTTGAGGTGGTGAAAGAGGCGCAAGCTGCTGGCTGCAATACCGACGATGAAATGCGCAATCACATTGTAGAGCAACTGAAAAGTGGTGCGCTGAAACATGCCGTAGTAGAGCCCGATGAAGAAGTTAATTTCCCGCGGGTATGGTTTATCTGGAAAGGGAATGCCATTGGTACATCTGCCAAAGGACACGAATATTTCCTCGATCACTACCTGGGTACCCACACCAATAAAATTGCCGATGAGGTAGCTGGAGAAGTAGTGAAAGACATTACCTATAAGAAAGAAGCAGCCAGAGGAAAAATGGACCTGGTTATCGACATCAACTTTAGGATGGATACTTCCGCCCTTTATTCCGATATCGTGTTACCCACCGCTTCCTGGTACGAAAAAGCCGATATCAACTCTACCGACATGCACTCGTTCATTCACCCATTGTCGGCAGCCATCCCTCCGGTATGGGAGTCAAGAACAGACTGGGGCATTTTTAGAGACCTGGCCAAGAAAACTTCTGAAATGGCCAAAAGGTACCTGCCTGATGTCATGAAAGATGTGGTAAATGTACCGTTGGTGCATGACTCTGCTGATGAAATTAGTCAGCCGAGATTGCAAGACTGGTCAAAAGGAGAATGTGAGGCCATTCCTGGGAAAACCATGCACAAGATTGTGTTTAAAGAACGCGATTATACGAAGATATACGACAAGTACATTTCTCTTGGTAAAGGAGTGGCTGAAAACGGGCTGGGAGCACATGGTAACCATTACAAATGTGCCGATGTGTACGAAGAAATGTTGACCAAAAGACAGCACATCTCGAAGTTGAATGATGGAACAGAATACCCCTCATTGAAAGAAGACGTAGAGGCCATCAATGCCATTTTAACCTTGTCTACCCTTACCAATGGCAAGCTCACCAAACGATGCTATGAAAACATGGCTGAGAAAATTGGTGTGCCGGAAGTGGCCAGATTGGGAGATGGATACGAGCAAATAGAAATGGAATACCTCGATCTACAAGCACAACCCAAAAGGTACAACTCCTCACCATTGTGGTCGGGATTGATGCAAGACGGGAGAACCTATGCTGCGTACACTTATAATGTAGACATGTTTGTGCCCTGGAGAACACTTACGGGACGGCAGCACTTTTACCTCGACCACGATGCTTACATCGCCTTTGGAGAGCACTTGTCTACCTACAAGCCATCGCCCACTCCTGAAGCTTATGGCGACCTGCGGGTAACCATTAACGATGGGAAAGCGAAGATGTTGAATTGCTTAACACCCCACGGTAAATGGCATATTCACTCTACCTATGGAGATACGTTGCGTATGCTTACCCTATCGCGTGGTGCTGAACCCTGTTGGATCAGCGAAAAAGATGCAGAAGAACTGGGCATCAAAGACAACGACCACGTGGAAGTATATAACGACCATGGCACCTATGTTACCCGGGCATGTGTAAGCTCGAGAATACCACCAGGTGTGTGTTTGGTGTATCACGCTGTGGAGCGTACCTACAACATCCCGAAATCGCAAGAAAGAAAGAAAAACGGGAAAGCACGTCGTGGAGGGATGAACAACTCCTTTACACGGGTACACCTGAAGCCCAACTTAATGTGTGGTGGTTACGGTCAATTTACCTACCATTTCAATTACTGGGGGCCTGTAGGGGTAAACCGCGATACGCACGTGTTGGTGCGCAAAATGGAAAAAGTAGAATACTAGTACCAGTCAGTACGAACAACTAATAGCGAATACGATGAATATTAGAGCACAAGTTTCAATGGTTTTTCACCTCGATAAATGCATCGGGTGCCACACTTGTTCCGTAGCCTGTAAAAACATTTGGACGGATAGAAAAGGAGCTGAGTATATGTGGTGGAACAATGTAGAAACAAAACCAGGAACAGGTTATCCCACCAAATGGGAAGACCAGGACATCTATAAAGGTGGCTGGGAAAAAAGCGGAAACACGGTATCCTTAAAAGGTGCAGGGAAGCTAAAAGGGTTGAAGAATATTTTTCACAACCCCAACATGCCGGTGCTGGACGATTATTACCACCCATGGCGCTACAAGTATGAAGACTTGTTTACGGCTCCTGAAGGAGACGACCAGCCGATTGGGCGTGCGGTATCGTTAATTACTGGTGAGCCAATGGATATTAAGTCGGGTCCCAATTGGGACGACGATTTAAGTGGTACGCCCGACTATGCGCGAAAGGATGTGAACTTCAAAGACCTTTCGCCAGCAGAACAGGAGGCCATGTTCCAATTGGAAAAAATGACCTTCATGTACCTGCCTCGTATTTGTAACCACTGCCTTAACCCTGCCTGTGTTGGTTCATGCCCTTCAGGAGCGTTGTATAAAAGGGGAGAAGATGGTGTTGTTTTGATCAACCAGGAAAGGTGTAGAGCATGGAGAATGTGTGTGACAGCCTGCCCCTATAAAAAGAGTTATTACAATTGGAATACCGGTAAATCGGAAAAATGTATTCTGTGCTATCCGCGTTTGGAATCAGGACAGGCACCAGCATGTATGCACTCTTGTGTAGGACGTATTCGCTACCTGGGAGTAATGCTATATGATGCTGATAAGATACATGAAGTAGCATCGTGCAACGAAAATGAATTGGTGCAAAAACACCTCGACATCTACCTCGATCCAAACGACCCGAAAGTAATTGCTGAGGCTAGAAAAAATGGAGTAGCCGATTCTACCATCGAAGCGGCCCAACACTCGCCAGTATACAAGTTTGTAAAAGAATGGGGCATTGCTTTGCCATTGCACCCCGAATTTAGAACAGTACCCAACCTCTTTTATGTACCGCCCATGCTGCCGGGAATGGCTCAGGTGGATGGTGAAGGGGTATACGAATCTACTTCCGAATCGCTCTTTCCAAGCATCGACCAAAACAGGTTGCCGATGAAGTATTTGGCCTCCTTATTCTCGGCTGGCGATACCGATATAGTGCGTCAGGTATATGATAAGTTGATGTCGGTGAAAGTGCATCGAAGAGATGTAACGGTAGGCGACCTGCCCAAAGAAGAAGTAAAAGACCTAATGGCCAAAGCTAAGGTAAGTGCCGACACAGCCAATGCCATTTTCCGATTGACCTCTTTGGCCACCTTCGAAGAACGCTTTGTAATTCCACCAGCGCATCGTGAAGAAGCCATTGAAATGCTAGAAGCAACGGCCGACCATAAAGGAGAAACAGGCTTTGGCTTCAGACAAAAACCGAAAAGAGGACTGTAATGAAAGATCAATACACCACATTATCGCAGCTGTTTTCTTACCCGCAAGAAGGGTATAAAGAAAATGTGGAGGCATGCATGCACTACCTGAACAATCATTATCCAGATGCGGCATCCAGTTTAAAACGCTTTCACGACTTTGTAGTAGGGAAAACACTTTTTGAAATAGAAGAGGTGTATGGCATCACCTTCCACATTCAAGCAATTTGCTACCTCGACATCGGTTATGTATTGTTTGGCGAAGATTATTCGCGCGGAGAGTTTTTGCTAAACATGAAAAAAGAACAAGCAAAAATCAACCACGATTGTGGCGAAGAGTTGGCCGACAACCTTCCCCATGTATTGCAACTAATGGCCATTTCAGAAGAGGATGATTTTATCCAGGAATTGGCGGTGAAAGCAGTCATACCAGCAGTGGAGAAAATGCTGGAAGAATTTAGGGCAAGCAGGATGGAGTTGAAGCAAAAGATCATCAAGAAAAAACAAAAGGCAGTCATCATGGAAGATGTGGTGGATGGCAACATTTATCAAAATGCTATCCAGGCCTTGCTCAAGGTGCTGCATGCCGACTTTAAAGACAGCCAATACGATCAACCAAAGCCATCGCTGGCAACTCCTATTGGTCTTGCAGCAAGCTCGTGTGGAGGTGGTTGCTCATTTATAAACAAAACAGACAAAACCGTTAAGACATGAAATTACTTTCAGCACCTATCGTTGAGCAAACCATGCTTTACATTGTAATAGCAGGGGTACTCATAGTGGTTTATTTAGCTTTTACGGGAATAGTAAAAGCACGTCAGGTAGTTCGCGAATATGGGGCGGTGCCAAAGCCGAGAAAAACCAACTATACCTCGGTATTTCTTTTAATGTTGGCCGCGGCAGTAGGCGTGATCTACTTGTTGAAAATCGGACTGGAGAATAACGTTGGTGTGCTCAATTACATCATGTTCTCAATGTTCCCCTATCTGGCCATTACCGTTTTCCTAATAGGGTCCATTTACCGATATCGTAACAGAGGATTTCAAGTATCTTCTTTGTCGTCGGAGTTCCTCGAACGGAAGAAATTGTTTTGGGGAAGTCAGCCATTTCACTGGGGAATATTGGTGCTCTTTTTCGGACACCTCATTGCCTTCCTTTTTCCCAGAACAGTATTGGCGTGGAATGGAGAACCCATTCGGTTAATCATTCTTGAAGTGACCGCCTTCGTATTTGGACTTTCAGCACTAATTGGGCTGGTATTGCTTATTAAACGAAGGTTGAAAAACAGGCAGCTATTGGTGGTGACCAACAAGATGGACATGCTGGTATATACCACCCTGTTTGTACAAATTGTATCAGGACTTGGTATTGCATATTTCGAAAGATGGGGGTCTTCCTGGTTTGCAGGAGTGCTTACGCCATACTTACGATCTTTATTTGCCTTCAACCCCGATATCAGTGCCGTGAGTACCATGCCATGGATTGTGCAAATTCATATCATCTCTGCATTTTTCATCATTGCAATTATACCCTTCACCAGGTTCATGCACTTCCTGGTAGCACCGGTTGATTACCTCTGGCGAGGATACCAATTGGTAATTTGGCCATGGAGTAGGAAGGCAATTCGTAATTCTACTTCTTACTTCTTCGGACGAAAACCTGAAAACCATTGATCCTGGGGGTTGTATTATAGTAGCCATGCCTTACCAATTGAAAAGGGAGTGTTATTCAACACTCCCTTTTACTTTCGGGTATAAGCGTAGAGCTCCTCCCCGAATTTTCACTTTAAGAAGCTGGTGAAGATCTTATAGTGATGAATATGTTGAACAGAGGATTAACCGCATTTGGTGTGTCCGCAACTCTTGCACTTTAAACAACCTTCTTCATAAATCAATCCATCAGGGTCAGCACAGTCAGGACATTGATGGTCGATGGCTTTGGTACCATTGGGGATGAATTTCTTCAACGCTCGTTCCACTCCATTCTTCCAGGTGTTGATAGTAGCATCGTAGATGTTGAGGTTGGCTACAAGATCTACTACATATACCAATGGCATGCCGTGTCGCAATACTCCTGAAATTAGCTTGGCATAATTCCAATACTCTTCATTGAATGAGCGCGACAATCCTTCAATGGTGACTTTATAGCCTTCTTTATCGGTGTATTGAAAATCGTACCTGCTTTTGGATTGTCCTTTTTTGTTTTTAATCACCCATCCATTTTCTACCCAACTGGGCAGAAAGAAAGAGTCTTCGGCCCTACCGGTAAAAATTTCGTAAGGCTTGCCATTTATTAACCCTACCACTGCTATCCATTTTTCATTGTTGTTTCGGAATCGAATAACAGAAGCGTCAATCTTTTTGGGGCGCGAAGGAGCAGTGGTTTCGGTAATCCCTTTCACTTCCTTTTGCTCCTGGTCGGCAGCCACCAATACACCACTTCTTGAACCATCGCGGTAAACAGTAATTCCCTTTAATCCCTTTTGCCAGGCTTCCAGGTAAATATTTCCTACGGTATGTGGAGTGGTGTCGTGTGGTAAATTGATGGTAGAACTGATGGAGTGTGTGGTATACTTTTGAACAATACGCTGCATTTCTACCCTCTTTTTCCAATTAATTTCAGGTGCCGTTGCTCCGTGATAAGGGCTTTTGGTAATGTCTTTTTCTCCGGTGGCTTCCATCCAGTTTTGTAGCTTGGGGTGGTAAACGGTAAACTCCTCCCATCGATCGCCCATGGTATCTACAAAGTCAACTTTAGCTTTTTTGTCGTCGGCGTTTACTTTTCTTCTGCGTTTGTAACTGGTGAGGAATACCGGCTCAATGCCCGACGAAGTTTGTGCCAACATGCTCAAAGAGCCGGTAGGGGCTACAGTGCTTAACGAAATGTTACGTCTGCCATGTTGCGTCATTCGTGCATGTACTTCGGGCAACTCTTCACGTAGCATGTCAATAAATTCCGAAGTGGCTTCAACAGCTGGATCAAAAATATCGAATTTGCCACGAGCAATGGCCATGTCGATAGAACTATCAAATTCGGCTTCGCATTTGCATTGCATGATGGCCTCCACTGCCTCCAGTGCAGCTTCTGAATCGAATGAGTGCCCCAGGGCAGCAACAGCATCTGCTAACGCGGTAAAGCCCAGCCCTGTTCTCCGTCCTTTTTTGCCAGTATTGTAAAGCAATTGCCAGGTTTCTTTTTCTGTTTGTTTGATGTGGCCGGGCTCCTGGTCGGTATTGATCTTCGCTAAAATTCTTTCAATAGCTTCCAGCTCCAGGTCTACCAAATCATCCATTAAGCACTGTGCCTCATAGGTAGTTTCATAAAACTGCTCAAAATTAAATCGGGCATCTGCAGTAAAAGGAGCCTCAATAAAATTGAATAAGTTAAGGGCTATTAACCGACAACTATCACCACCCTGCATGGCAATTTCTGAACATGGGTTGGTTGATACATTTTTAAATCCAGGATATACCGATGAGGTGGAATACTTGTGTTGCCGATCCCAAAAAATCAGCCCTGGTTCAGCAGTGTTATGCGCACAAGAAATGATGGTGTCCCAAAGTGCTTTGGCATCTATCTCCTTTGTCACTTCAGGTTTTTTTGAGTCGATGGGCCATCGTTGTGTGTATGGCCTGTTGGCTACTACGGCTTCCATAAATTCATCAGATAAGCGTACAGAGATATTGGCTCCAGTAACCTTTTTTAAATCTTGCTTCACCATAATGAAATCTTCCACATCAGGATGAGCAATGTCCATTGTTATCATTAAAGCACCGCGACGGCCATTTTGTGCTACCTCTCTTGTGGTGTTTGAAAAACGTTCCATAAACGATACGGCTCCACTGGTGGTACCTGCCGCATTTGATACATACGATCCGGCTGGTCGTAGAGAAGAAACATCAATGCCTACACCACACCTTCTTTTAAACAATTGCGCCAACTGCTGATCGGTTTCAAAAATGCCTCCATACGAGTCGTAGATTTCTGGCATTACCACACAATTAGATAGGGAGGCTAGCATAAAAGGATTGCCCAGTCCTGCCATAACACTTCCCTGGGGTAGGATGTATTGGAAGTCTCGAAACAACTGGTAAATATGTTCTTCTGTAAGGGGTGTTCTGCGTTGTCCGTATGCAGAAAGTGAGGAAGCGCTTCCATTCAATTGATGAGCGGTTTTGTAGCGTGCTTCTATTCTGGCAAATTCTCTTGCCATTCGTCGATGCATGTCATCTGGAGATTGTTCAACGAACGCGCCCTTTTTGTTTTTCATGGCATACTTATTCATCCAGGTAGTGGCGGCCAACTCATCGCCACTAAAATAGCGAAGGCTCTGTTTTAAAACAGTTTCATATGAGTAGGTTTTCCATTTCTTTTTCGATGTGGTTTTGATAGAAGCCGGAGGAATGGTGGGGGATGTTTTTGTTGCCATAAAAGTGTAATTTTTAATGTGAATCTGTACGGCAGAAAGTGCTGCTGAATCGTCTTACAAGATTAATCATGGAATTCCATTATTCCTACCATAAATACAAATTGTTTTCAACGTAATTTTGTTAATTAAAACATTGATAATCAATCATGTAATGATATGATGTGGCGCAGCTTTTAACGGTGGGATATTGATCTTATTACTGCGCTAATAGGCTGGTTGTTGGTATTGGGAAAGCAGTTGTTCGAAAAGGGGGATTAACTCTTATTCAACAGTTGTAATTGATGCAGGTCGTTAATGAAGAATCCGTGTTTTCCATAATCGATGATCCGTTGACTTTTTAGCTTTTTAATGCGTCTTCTAAAGTATTCGAGTGAGGCGCCCACCATTTCAGCCAATTCGGTGATCGAATAGTTGATGAGTAGCTCTTTTTTGTTGGGTTCAGTATTGGGGTGGTCTTTCTTTGCCAGGAAAAGTAAGGTCTCAACAATTCGTTCATCAATGCTTAAGTAAAGCATGTTTTTAGTTCTTACCTCCATAAAATGAATGCGTTGACAAAGCAGCTTCAGTAGTTTGCGTTTTAATGTGGGTGATTGTTTTAGTAGCTCGGTAAACTCTTCGTTGGGAATATGCACAATACGACATGGTTTTTTGCCAGATAGAGCAGAGCAGGTGTACTTTCCTTTGCCATGAAAGAAGGAAGTTAGTCCAATGATCTCTCCCGGGCCTGCCGACCACAAAAATTGAGGCTGACCTTGTTGGTCGTCCTTCAATATGCGCACATGATTGTTGAGAATGTAATATACTCCGCTAGCAGTATTGCCTTCATTAAAAACAGGCGATCGGGAGTATTCCATGTGGGCACTTTGGTGAGTTTGTGCATACTTTTCTAAAGCAGGTAGCGATTCCATAAGCATGATGCGTTGAATAAATGATAAGACAATGCTTTAGCTAAAGGTAATCAGCACCTGGGAGTATGGCTATGATGTGTATCATAGCAGTATGTAACCGAAGGTAAGAGGAGTTAATCTACCACATTGGCCAGGCGAATGAGTTGAGGAATATCAACCAGTTCTATTTGTTTGCCATTCAAATGCAGTACCCCTTTTTTGTTTAAATCGGAGAGTGTTCTAATGGCGGTTTCAGTGGTAACACCTGCCAGGTCTGCAATCTCTCTTCTTGTCAAAATCACATCCAGGGTTTTAGCATCGGGTTTTAACCCGAACTTTTCTTTTAGAATTAAAATGGCTTCAGCAATTCGCTCGATCACTGGTTTTTGAGTGATGTTAATAATTTTCTTTTCAGACTCTCTTAAATCGTTGGTGAGTAGTTGAATGGTTCTGAAAGCCAAGTCGTTATTGTTGTCGAGTACATCCATGAACTTGCTTTTAGGAACGTAGCAAATGATGCTATCTTCAATGGCTGTAGCGGTAGCATTGTAGGGTTCATTGCCCAATAATGACCGATAGCCCAGTACATCTCCCTTCTTAGCAAAGCGTACGATTTGATCTTTGCCCTCATCGCCAAGCTTATGGATTTTTACTTTGCCTTCGTAAATACAAAACAAGCCATGCCCTCTATTGCCTTCGTAAAAAATTACTTGCCCTTTCTTGTAAGAGTTGTCTGCCCTGTCTTCAGAAAATGTATCCAATTCTCCTTTAGAGAGATTACAAAACAGGTGGTTGTCCTTGTGTCCTTTGCATTCGCTGCATAATGGAACGTTCACTTGATTTTTTGCTGGCATAATTAATAGCATTGATGCGTTACTGCAATATACAGGAGGAACAATGGAATTAAGCCAAGATTCATCATTGCTTTTTGTGATTTAGATCATAATAATGAGATGTGGTGCTTGGTAGAGGTTGTGCCTGGTGTGAAAATGTTCAGGTACCTTGTTTATAGTGCATTCTTCTTTCTCTCTCCGGCCTTGCGATAGAGCAGTAGTTCTGCTTCGCCCAGGGGAACAACCTTGGGGGTTTTGCTGGCTTTTCCTTCCGAATCAACGGCCACATAAATAAAAATGGCTTCATTGGTTTTGGTCTTGTAGCGGTTAGGTTTTTCCGACCACACTTCAATTTTTATCTCCATCGAAGTATTGAATGCTCTTGTGATATAGGCTTCGATAGTAACAATATCACCTACATCTACCGATTTTTGGAAGCGAACTTCTTCAATGGAGGCTGTCACCGCTTCCATACCGGCATGCCGTTGGGCAGTAATTTCTCCAGCAATGTCCATCCAGTCAATGAGCTTTCCACCACGTAGTTTGCCAAGGGTGTTGGCATCATTGGGCAGCACAATTTCGGTCATTATGGTAAGCGAATCTTTTACTTTTTTTGGTCGCATAAGTATTTCATTCTAAGTCTTGGGAAATTAGAAGAGCTTATGCGTTGAAACTATGATTCAAATCATGGGATGTGCTATTTGGCCATGGCTGCAAGAGAATGTGTGTTGTTTTCAATAATGGCCAGTAGTTGGTGAAAGTCGAGTATTCTAATTTCTTTATTAACAAGTGCGATTAATTTTTCTTTTTGGAAATCACTTAAGGTTCGAATCACCGATTCGTAAGTAGTAGCAGCCAGGTGTGATATGTCTTTGCGCGAGATGGTATAGGCGAGCTTTTTATCGTCCTCTTTATCAAACCCAAAAGCATCTGCGTTCATTTTTAATGCGATGGCAACGCGTTGCCTTAAATTCATGTTGACCAATTCTTTCATGTGCTTTTCCGATTCCCTTAGCTCTTCAGCAAGGAATAACATGAAATGATAGCAGAACAATGCATTTGCTTTAAGAAGACTATTGAATAGGGACAAAGGGATGTGTGCTACGGTAGTGTCGGTTAATGCATAGGCGGTTATGGGGAGGGTATGATTTCCCCCAAGCCCGCGGTGGCCAATAACTTGACCATTGGTTGCAAAGCGATATATGCGCTCAGTTGATTCGTCGTACGAGCAGTAGATTTTTACTTTGCCCTGTTTTACAAGGGTGATGTGTTCTATTGGATCTCCTTCACTTACAATGATGGACTTTGCTTTGTAGTTAACTTCTGTAACGCGTTCATTGAGTAAGAGCACCCAATCTTCAGAGCAAAAATCTTTAATCAATTGATCTACCTGATTGAATTTCATGCTTATTCATTTAAATTATACTTAGCCCCCAATGGCAACCATGCTCTTGTTTTGGTTGACTTGTTGAGGGTTTGAAATGTCATTAAATGTAGCCATACCAGCTCGAATGGCTTTTTTACCAAGAATGCTTTTGGCAATAATTGGAACAATGTTTTTCCCATTACGCAATGGCGTAAGCAAGTCGGTATCCAATGGGGAAAAGAGGCAATTTTTCATCTTGCCATCCGCCGATACGCGAATGCGGTTACAGCTGCCACAAAATGGATTGGTAACCGATCCAATAATACCAAATGTTCCCTGGTAACCATCAACAGTATAGCACTTTGCTGTTTCGTTGGGTTTTTCCACTAACTTCGAAATATTAGCCTTGCCATAATGGGCATCAAAGGTACTCATCATTTCCTCCAGTCCAATACCATTTGCCCAATTCCAGTTGTTCCCATTAAAGGGCATGAATTCGATGAATCGAACGTGTAAAGGGTGCGTTCTGGTGAGTTCAACAAAATCAACCAGTTCATCATTGTTTACCTTATTCATAACTACAGTATTCACTTTTACCTGGAATCCCTCGTCCAATAATAAGTAGATATTGTTGAGAATGCGGTCAAAGTAATCGCGTCGGCTAATTCGGGCTTGCCGCTCAGGTTTTAAGGAGTCGAGGCTTACATTTACCGATGTTATGCCCGCTGCTTTAAAGGTGTCGATGAATTGATCTACCAATATGCCGTTGGTCGTTACGGCAAGGGTTACACCTAACTTGCCAAGCGCATGAATGATGTCGTGTGCTCCTTTCCGAATAAGTGGTTCTCCACCGGTAAGGCGTATTTTGTTGATGCCTAATTGTGTAAATGTCTCCGCCATTTTAATCACTTCTTCAGCGGTCATAAAATGCGACTTGTCGCGTAAGGGAATGCCATCTTTGGGCATGCAATAAAAGCACCTGAGATTACATCGTTCGGTAAGCGATATTCGAAGGTAATTGTGTATTCTACCAAATCGATCTACCAGTTGTGGAGGGGTAGATGGATCAATAGGTTCAATGACTTTTTGTTGTTTCATGGTATTGAATAAAAGCATCAATCTTTTGAAGTCAATTCGTCAAACTCTTCGGTAGTAATGAGTTGGTGTGCCAATGGAAAAAGAATATTGTCTTCACGGTAAATGTGCAGCTTCAACATTTCAATCAACTCTCTTCCATTATCGTAGGCAACATCGTATACAAACATCCGCGATTGTTGGTCTGATAAGCGTGCTGCTAAACCTAACATGTTGAATGCTAATGTTCCGAGCTGAATGAACTTGATGTGATCATCTTCCATCATGTCAACAGGAGTGTATTGCTCATCACTATCACTGGTGCCGCTACTTTCTCCAGATGCTATTAAACGGAGGTGGAGGAGGGGGAAAAGTTGTTTTTCCTCCCGTTGATTATGATCCATGATGTTGTTGTCGAAGAATTGAAAGAAATCGTGGAAGGCATGATTGATGGCATCGTTGAGTTTAAACCCATTTTCCTTGAATTGCACCAATGCTTTTTCAAAAGCGTCAATCTTTTCAAGACATACCTTGTGTTCATCCATGTACTGTTGCAGCAGTTGGTGCATGTGTTGGTACTCCACATCTGTTACCACTGTTGCTTCATACGCATCAGGCGGATCCATAGGAGAATATTCCTCAGCTTCTAATTCCTTTGTTGCATTGCGTTTCAAAGGGTCAGATTGCTTTAGTGAGGGATCAATTTTCTTATCGTTCCCTTTAATGCGTTTCCCTGTTTTCTTATCGATGATTTGCATGGTCGTTATATTTTAATGTAAATAACGGGGTTGATTTGATGAGGAAAAATGATCTGTGTCATACTTCTACAAAGTAAATGTAGCTACCCTGAGGTAGCTACATTTACGACTGGTTTGGTGGGCTGTGGAGTTGGAGGTAAAGTACTCCTTACAAATGACTTGAGATAAGTGTCATTTGATTTTCCCTGTCATTATTTTATAAAAACCGGCTTTACAATAATCATCATGTATGCCCAATTGTTGGTGGCCGAATTCACTTCACCCTGGTAGTCGGTTACTCCTTTCAGTACAGCCATGGTGTTGGTGGCAATCATATGCGAATACCCTATCTTGCACATCACTCCTTTGCTAAGCGGAAAACCACCATAAAAATCGAGTTCCGTGCCAAGTTGGGAAGGCATTGCAGCAATGTTGCCACTGGAGGCAAGCTCCTGTTGATCCAGTACCTCTGCAGCTGCCATGAAGATGTGGGTGTTTAAACCGATCGATTTCTTTCCCTTTTTATATCCGAGGTTGAGGTAGAAGTCTTGAATGCCTACACTGCCTTTGTGGTTGCCCACATAGAAGTAATCCATGAAACCATTGAATTTATGGTTGGTGCCATAAAAAGGAGAAAATGCATGTTCGGTTTCGGCATAAGCAGCAGTTGTATCCGTTTGGTCGTTGCCCGATTGTAGCTCAAAGCCAACGGTTGCTTTTACATTGCTGCTAAGTTGATACGATAAGTCGAGCCCTACAAGGTAGGCGTTGATGGATCTTGCGGGTCGGTTGTTGGTGCTCCCAGCCTGGTAATAACCGTTGAAAGTAACGCCAAATTTACCTTTACTATACCGGGTATGTGTGCCAACGGTTTGACTGTAGTTATCGTGATACAAGGGTTCGCCTAGTGCATTGCTGTAATTCACTTGCAAGCCATTGTTTAAAAACAACAAGCTGAAGGCAAGGTTGTTGAACTCTTTGTGCAGCCATAAAAATTGCATGGCTTTGTAACTTCCGTTAGCAGCACTGGTACCTACTAATGTGGCACCGTCCTGGTTGTAAGCTCCACCAACATGTACCTGTAAAGTGGTGTCGAAATTAATTTTGAAGAGCAGGGCATCATGACTCCGTGCTTGTTGAGCCCAGCCTACATTTCCAAAAATACGGTGGTCATCATAGGCCAATTCTTGCCGGCCAAAACGCAAGCTTACTTTGTCGTTTAGCAAAGCTTCTCCCCAGGCTTCATGCATGGTGGTAAGTGCTCCATCGTTGGCTACCAGTTGCGGCTGGCTACCCCAAACCCGTACATCTTGCACTACAATTTTAGTGCGGAATCCTTCCGATTTATACCCTGCCGTTAATCGGGTGCGTTGGTCGGTGAAAATAGCGGGTTGTTGTGCCGAATCGCTTAGTGTTTTAAAACCGTGTCGGTATTCGGTTCGAGGACGCACTTCCCCCGATAAACTGAATTGAGCGTTGGCTGTACCGGTATACAATAATGCAAGTGCAATACCGTACAACATACAATTGCGTTTCATATTTATGAGTTTTGTAAGTTTCATTACAATGGGTTTGCTATGGATTGTCGAATTCTCGTTTCGGCCCCTGGTAGTACCACCAATTCAGGATTAAGCAGATGAAGTAGTAGGCTGCAAATCCATACAAGGCGTATTCGGCAGTGCCTGCTCCAACTTGTTCTTTAAACACAATGGGTATGATGAATGCACCATATGCAGCGATGGCTGAGGTCCATCCTAAAACAGCCCCTGCTTTTTCTTTGGAGAAGATATAGGGTACACTCCTAAAGGTAGAGCCATTGCCAATACCTGTGGTTAAGAAAAGGGCCATGAAACAACCGAAGTAAGGCCACCAGTAATCTTCAGGCGTGTCGCTGGTTTTTGTTTGTAACACAAAATAAGCGACTCCAAGTGCGGCAATAATTTGAAAAATGGTACTCCACATGGTTACTTTTGCACCGCTATTCACCTTATCGGCTAAAATGCCTCCAACCGGCCTTATTAAAGCACCAATTACCGGCCCCCAGAAGGCCCAAACCATGTATTCCGGTGGAGTGTTAAGGAATTCTCCCATTCCATCCGTTCGTTCAAAAAGTTGCTTGGTAAGCGGAACAAACGTCATGGAGAAACCAATAAAAGAACCAAAGGTCATGGTGTAAATAATGGTCATGATCCAGTTGTGTTTGTCGCCCAGGATGGAGAACTGCTTTTTGAGGTTTCCTTTAATTTCTTTCGGAGTGGCGCGTTTCATGAGTATTACAGCCACTATTACTACTATGGGGAGCACAATCCACATCGACCAACTTTTCATGTTCCAGTCGGCCCAGGGCACTTCTGTGAGCATAATTGCTCCCAAACCTGCAGCAATTAGCCCCAGCACCACCATGTACAATGTTTTTGAAACACCTTTGGCCGTGCTTGGCATGCTTGGTGTAGCTGTGGGAACGTTGTTCATGCCGAAGAAAGCGAGAACAGCGAAAAGAGCAATAAAAGGCACCCAAATCCAGGCACCGTTTTGCAGTCCTTCAAAAGGCGCACCTTTTGCGGTAGCAATAAAGCCTACGGTTCCTCCGAAGATGGCGAACTTTGCAATTACCGGAATGGTGGCTTGCATAATACCAACACCGAGGTTGCCGATGCCGGCATTCATTCCCAAGGCATATCCTTGTTTCTTTTTAGGGAAGAAGAAACTGATGTTGTTCATAGAGGAGGCGAAATTCCCACCGCCAAACCCTGACAAGCAGGCCATGACTGCAAAGTAGCCATAAGAGGTATTGATGTCGCTCAATGCCAGGCCTGTTCCTATGGCTGGGATGAGCATTAAAGCAGTTGTGGTGAAAATCACGTTTCTACCTCCTCCTAATGCAATTAAGAATGAGCTGGGTAGTCGTAAGGTGGCCCCTGCCAATCCAGCTATTGCCGTGAGGTTCCAATAAAGAGGTTTTACTTCATTTTGTACTACGGCCTGGTATTCTTCTGAACCAGGAATTAACCCATCAGTTAAGCCGAAGTGAAACCCGAATTCTTGCATGTATTTTACCAATACCCCCCACATAATCCAGGTAGAGAAGCCAAGGAGGAGGGCTGGAATGGAGATGAAAAGATTCCGATTGGCAATGCGTTTTCCTGTCGACTGCCAAAAACTGGAGTCTTCTACATCCCATTTTTCAAGGTTTATTTTCATAACATCAGTGTTCAGTTTCTGAATCGAAATGTACCATCCCCGGTTTCGAAACTCTATGAGCCAGAATAGCAATAACTGTGACTTTTATCACATTTATCATTGTGTTAAAAAGTAAGGGCTGAAAAGGTGAAATAGGTGTGTTTGCAGCTAATTACTGGCGTTGGTGTGTTTGATTGCGACCACCTGGATTATGCTAGAATAGCAAGGTGTTTGCTAAAACATGAGCTAACACATAAAACCTCCTTGAAAGATAGGAACAAGGGGAGCTTTTGAAAAGTAAGTGCTAAGAGGGTGTATTGTTATTGGTTAAAACGACAATTCAATCAGTCGCCCAAATCCGGCAATTACTGCAAGGAAGAAAAAGAATAGCCCCATGGCCATCTTTTTTAAGTCTTCCCTTCGAATGTGTACCACCATCGATCCGGCCATAATGAACCCAAGCCCGGTAGCTGCCAGTGGAACAACGAAGTTGGTGCCTTCAATTAGTATAGGTAAGGTAACGCCCAGGGCACCCAATATTTCACATACACCGAAGAACTTAACGATTTTCATGTTGTAGTCTTCCGGCCACCCAATGAGGGAGATCAGTTTTTCCATAGGAGCGGTTAGTTTCATGAACCCGGTGAACAAAAAGTTTAACCCCAGGATCAATTGTACCGCTATTAAGACATATTCAAATTCCATATTTAAATTCTTTATAGTTAATACTATGGGTCAAAAGCAATTGACTAATGTGCTTCTACTTCTCCAAATGATCCTTCGGGTTCTTTTAAAGCAATAGAACAATATATAAAACTTATTGCGGCACCTCCGGCAAGGATGAAGAAAAACGTTTTGGCATCTACCATGCTTAAGATGAAGAGGTAGGTAACAGCACCAACGTTGCCATAAGCTCCTGCCATACCAGCGATTCGGCCGGTCATCTCTTTTTTTATGGAAGGGATCATGGCAAAAGTTGCTCCTTCGGCTCCTTGTACAAACATGGAAGCAAACATGGTGATAACAATGGAGATCACCAACCACCAGTTTCCTTCAAACATGGGCGCTAAAATCGGATCACCATCGGCACCAACCTGGCCTGTATATCTACTAATGAACCCCATGAGAAGGAACCCTACCGAAATGCCTACCATGTAGAACAACATTGTTTTTTTTCTGCTGCCCATCTTGTCGGATAAATAACCACCCAGAGGCCTTGCTACCAGGTTGATGACTGCGAAAGAGCCAGCAACGAGTCCTGCCATTTGAGGAGATATTTTAAAGGTACCTTCAAAGAAAAAGGGAAGCATTGATACTACTGCTAACTCCGCACCGAAGTTGGCAAAATAGGTGGTGTTTAATGCACCTACACTGCTGTAAGGGTACTTTTCTTTTTCTGGTACACCTGCTTTTAATCGCGGTAAGTTGAATTGCAGAATTCTCACCACCTGGAAGAGGAAGAACAGTGCGAGTCCTACCCAAATCATATACATGGAAGTTTCACTGAACATGTTTTCACCATGGATAACTTGTTTTTGAAGGTTCCACGATAATAACCCCAATGCTCCATATAATGGCAGGGTCCAAAAAATGTATTGAGCCATGTCGCTGTAGGAGGATACTGGCATTACTCCAGTTTTTTTAGCAGTGGTTTGTGGCTCTTTTCCAGTAGGGTAATTTCTTACTTTGAAGTAATAAAAAACACCATATATACAGGTAAGAATGCTACTGATGGCCATGGCCCATCTCCACCCCATTTCTCCCTGAATGATGGTAAGGCCAATGAATGGGATTAACCCTGCAGCAGCAGCAGAACCAAAATTTCCCCAACCAGCATAAAACCCTTCGGCTCGGCCAATATGTTTTGCCGGAAACCAGTTGGCGGTCATTTTAATCCCGATCACAAACCCTGCTCCGATAGAGCTGAGTAGCAACCTTGAAATCACTAATTGCATAAAGGAAGTACCAAAGGCAAACATTAACCCTGGAATCACAGTAACTACCATTAAGCCCGAAAACACCACTCTTGGGCCATACCTGTCGATGAGTGCACCTACAATGATGCGGGCAGGAATGGTAAGGGCAACGTTACAAAGGAGTAATGATTTAAAGTTCTTTGAATTCAAAAAGTCGAAGGAATCCACCATTGCGGTTTTTAGTGGAGCCATATTGAACCATACAAAGAAAGTTAGGAAGAAGGCGATCCAGGTATAGTGCAATACTCGAACCCGTTCCTGGGAGAAGTCAAATAACTTGAACTTGTCGTCCATAGAGGCAGTTTTTAATGTTGTTGGGTCAAACTTCTTAAAAGGCATATGACCAAAAAATGAGTTGGCTCATATTTGTAGAATATCATGTGAAAAATTGATGAATAAGGCCTGTAATTATGATTTGTATCATTTTCAACCCTGTGGGCTTCCAGTACTTTTGAGTAATAAATTATAAGGACATGGACAGTACAAAACAGATTGGCGAAATGGTAGCTTCAGATTATAGAAGTGCTACTGTTTTTAGAAAATACGGCATTGACTTTTGTTGTGGTGGTGGGAAAACCCTTACCGCAGTATGTAATGCAAAAGGAATTGATGAAACACAAGTATGGGCCGACTTAAGGGCGATACAGCAGGAGGCTCCTTTAGAAAATGATTTTAATGCCTGGTCGCTGGGGCGGTTAACGGACTACATTATGGAGACTCACCATCAATATACCCGCAGGGCTATTGGTGATTTGAGTCAGTATTTGACGAAGGTAGAGAAGGTGCATGGCCATCATAACCTGGAGCTTACTGACATTTTGAAGAATTTTGAGCTATTAGCAGCAGAGCTTACCAGCCATATGCAAAAGGAAGAGATGATTTTATTCCCCTATATTAAGGAGATGTCTAATTGCAAGGAAAAAGAATTGCCCATGGCACCACCACCATTTGGAACCATTGAAAATCCCATACGAATGATGGAACATGAGCATGATAATGCAGGCGATAACATGAAAGCGATGAGGGAATTGAGTAACAATTTTACGCCACCGCCACATGCATGCAATACCTATATGGTAGCTTTTAAGTTACTGGAAGAATTCGAGCAAGATTTACACAAGCACATTCATTTGGAAAACAATATTTTGTTTCCCAAAGCCATTGCGTTAGAGAAGCAGTTACAATTATGAAAGAATTAGATCCTACTACAGTAGAGAGCAGTGAACTGGTAGAGCAAACCTTTGATTTCTGGTTTAACGGAAAGGAACATATCCGCTCTCCCTTTCCCGAGTATATACGACCGGAGTTAAAAATGAAATCAGTACAGCGATTCTTCAAATGGGCTTCAGGCTTAAATAGTAAAGCGGAAGAGGAGGTGAATGATACCATGATTGGCGAAAAGTTTGAGGAGATTATTTTTGAGGAGGCCTTGGCTCTGGTGCTAACAGAAGATGAAAAGATTACGATCAATTACCCCTTTTTACCAAGAATTGGCGATGAAATCAACGACAACGAAGGTAATGGTAAAACCAGTAACGTAGTAGATCGTGCGATGGAAAAGGTAGACGATCATTTGTTTTTAAACATGAAACTGGAACGAAAAGGCACGAAAGAACGATGGGAAACAAAGTTTGAATTACCGGTTTAGTTCAAAATTGGGAATCCCGATATGATTCATGTGTTTACGTGATGCCCGTCATACTTTGTCAATGTTGCCCTTCCTAGCTTTGCTTCAAACAAAGCATAATGTTAGCACAAGCAAGTCAACAAGGAATGTCGTTTGCAGCTTATTTCGAGCTTTTCGAGAAATTAGTACAAGCGAAAAAAACTACCGGAGAAAATCAATCAGAAGCATTGGTGACTCAAACCAAGTTGAATTTTTTAAGTACCAAAAGGATCTTAAAAACAACGGTTATTCCTGAAGCACTTTCAAACACAATAGGCCGTTTGGGGTCTTACAATTGGATCGTGATTTCGGAGCCCTGGTGTAGCGATTCTGCTAATGCTCTGCCTGTTATTGCACAGTTGGCAGCGTTGAACAGCAACATCACTTTACGCATATTGTTGAGGGATGAGCATTCCGACCTTATGGATGCCTATTTAACCAATGGCAATCGTGCTGTTCCAAAGCTAATATGTGCCAATGAAGCGTTTGAAGAAATAGGAAGCTGGGGTCCACGGCCATTGGCGCTGCAAGATTACGTCGATCAGTTGAAAGCCGATCCTTATGTTACCGATTTAAAAAAACACATTCAGTTGTGGTATATAGAGGACAAAGGAAGGTCGGTGATGGCTTCTTTGCATGAGGCGATTTTACAATGGGAGAAACGTTGTAAGAACGCGCTCGTGGTATAGTAATGTTATTCCAGGGGCAGGCTTTGTAGCAGGACATCGTTTCTGTATACCAACCGTTCTTCCATGGTGCCTTGTGCATTCCATCGAATAAACTCGCCATTGAGTTGGTCGTTTTCATACTGGCCTTCTGTAAGCTTATTGCCATTAATGCCCCAGGTAATCCAGGTGCCTACTCGTTTGCCATTTTGGAATGTGCCTTCCATTTTCTTTTGACCATTGTTGTAATACCATGTCCATTTGCCATGATTCTTGCCATTGTTTTGGCCACCAACCTTTTTCACTTGCCCGTTGTCGTATTGTTTGTTTTTTTGATTGTCGCCCGCAAAATGATAAACTGCCCAACTGATGACGAGTAATCCAGTGATGATTTTGTGATAGCTATTGTACCTGAATCGAAACATTATTTCACTTTACCTTTAAAAATGCGGAAGAGGTGGAGTAGGGAGGGAAACAATGCATCCATTGTTTCGCGTGCTCCATTGGTTGAGCCGGGTAGGGTAAGCAAGAGTGACTTATTGATGACTCCTGCTACTCCTCTAGAAAGCATGGAATAGGGGGTGCGATTCTGGCCGTAGTTGCGGGCAGCTTCCATAATGCCTGGAATTTCACGATCGAGTAATGGGGCAATGGCTTCAGGGGTAATATCGCGCACCGATAACCCGGTACCACCTGTATAAATGATGAGGTTAATTTGTTGTTGAGCGTAATGTTTTGCCTTTTCTTGTATGGCCTCATGTTCGTCGGGAATAATGTCGTAATGTAGCACTTCAACGCGGCAGGCTTTTAGTTTTTCGATGATGGCTTTCCCTGCTTTGTCTTCCTTTTTTCCTGCTGAGATGGTGTCGGAGCAAACAATCACACTTGCTGTTAAGCCTTTTTTGAGTCGCCCGAAATCTGTTTTGCCTCCTTTCTTTTCTGCTAGTTTTATACTGCTTATTTCAATGCCTTTATCAATAGGCTTAAGCATGTCGTACATGGTTAATGCTACTACCGAAACAGCATGCATGGCTTCTACTTCAACACCTGTTTTGTAGATGGTTTTCACAGTGGCTGTAATATGTATTTCCAGGCCATTTATGGTATAATTTATTCCCGTGTATTCGATGGGCATAGGGTGGCAATCGGGGATGAGGTCGGCTGTTTTTTTTACTCCAAGTAATCCAGCTGCTTTTGCCATTTCAAAAACATCGCCTTTGGCTACTTGTTTATTGATAATAGCATCAATGGTATCAGGTGTGCTCACGGTTACCACCGCTTCAGCTACAGCAGTTCGTAAGGTGGTAATTTTATGTGTAATATCAATCATTGGCTATTTTCAATATTTTGTGATGAGTTGTTGCAATTCTTTGGTGAGGAATTGTTGGCATTTTTTGTTCAATTCTCGATAAAGAGCAATGGCTTTTTTACCTTCTTCCGTAAGAATGGTACCTCCACCGCCCTTTCCTCCTGAAGATCGTATTACCAATGGTTGGCTGGAGGAGGCATTCATGGAGTTAATGAGTTTCCATGCTTTGAGGTACGACATGTTCATGGAGCGCGCTGCCTTTGCGATAGAGCCATGTTCTTCAATGGATTGAAGCAGCGCAATGCGCCCTTCTCCAAGAAAGGTGCCGTGCTGCCCTACCAACCAAAGTCGGTTTTTTACTGCCAGTGAAGGAATGTCCATGCCGTTCTATTCGTTTGAATATAGCGGTTAAATTAAGGGCTTGTGCAATAGCAAAGTATGATCTGTATCAGTTGTTGTAAGGGAAGGGGTGTGGGCTGTTTAGGAAGTAATGAATTATTAATGCCACGATATAGGTTTATCTCATCGGCTGTGATTGAAATTTTGTTTGTAACAAACTCATACTTGATAAAGCGAATTGATGGGGTAAAGAGGTTTTCTAATAGTTCAAAGTTAAAAGAACATCCTCCCTTCGGGTGATTGTTAAGTTGGGTTTTTCCGTAGATTTTTGTGTAAATTTTACTATATTATATGGCGTACAAAGCAATGACTTTGTTCAGTTACTGTTGGTCTCACGTATTTGTCTCAAAATGAGGACTGTATTAATAAAGCACAGGCTAATTGCCTTGTTATGCCTATTCATAACGTTTCCGATATGGGCGCAAAATGATGTAGCGTCATTAAAGCAGCAGCTTGAAACAGCGCCACTCGAAAAGAAAGCTGCGATCTTAAATCAATTGGCTAAGCTTACCTTAGGCACTGATAATGCACAAACCCTTGTGTATGCTGAACAGGCTCTTTCCTATAGCGAGCAAACCAATAACGTTCCTGAACAAGGCAATGCCATACGTTATATGGCTGATGCCTATAACAAGATGAGTAAATACGACGAGGCCATCGCGCAGTATGAAAAACTGATGGAGGTATATCGTCAAAATAACATCATTACAGGAATTGGGCGTACAGAAGAAAGCCTTGCTATTATTTACACAAAACAAGGCAAAAAGACGGAAGCGAAAAAAATGTTTAAACGGGCATATAATACTTATGCGCAATCTAACGATGAAGCCAGTCAGGCTTATATTGCATTTTATTATGCCGGTTTTTTCGCTCAACTAAAGGAACATAGTAATGCCATCGAGTGGTACAAAAAAGCACGAACTCATGCCGTTCATTTGGGAAATCCAGATAAGGAAATTGTTGCTTTAGATAATATAGGTTCTTCTTATGGGAATTGGGGTGACTATGAGAAATCACTGACATTTTTACAATTGGCTCTTAAAAAAGCAAAGGAGCATGGAAAGCAGCAACAAATCAAGCTTATTGAGGAAAAAATAGCTATTGTTAATGAGAACATTCAGAATGAACTAGATTCGAAAACGGATTTTGCTTTACAGAGCGAGCGTGAACGTGAAAGCTACATTAGAAATATTGAAGATATTCAGGTAAAAACGCTTAGCGAGATCGAAAAGCTTAATGTTGAAGCACAAAATACTCAGCTGAAGCTAAGGGTACAGAAAGATGAGTATGAAAAGCAAAAATTACTGACCAAGGAAAAAGAAAAAGAGATAGAGTTAAAGACCACTCAGTTGGCATTGCGTGAGGCAGATTTGGCACGAGAAAGAGCTGAAAAAGAGCGTAAAACAATTCAACTTTACGGTTTGCTAATAGGAATAATACTGGTTACTGCATTAGCTTTCGTAGTGTTTTTAGGATATCGTAATAAGAGGAGGTCTAATCGCTTGTTATCACTGAAAAATGAGAAGATTGAATTCCAGAAAGATGAATTGGAAAAAAGAAATCGCAACATCACGAAAAGCATCGACTATGCGACCCGAATTCAAGCTGCTATTTTGCCTGCTACTGAGGGGTTGAAGCAATTATTTTCTGATTCATTCGTGTTTTTCCGTCCAAAAGATAAAGTAAGTGGCGATTTCTTTTGGTACTACACCAAGGGCGAGTTGGTATATCTGGCGGTTGTTGATTGCACCGGGCATGGAGTTCCGGGTGCCTTTATGTCGATTATCGGAAGTAACCTAATGGAGAAAGTGATTGTAGAGCAAGGTGCTGATTATCCCGCTGAAATCTTGCAAGCATTGAGTGAAGCACTGGTGAGTAAACTGCAACAAAACGGGGCAGGGGATACCGTAAAAGATGGCATGGATATGGCCATTGTGGTGATCAATAAGCAAACCAATGAATTGTTGTTTTCTGGAGCAAGGAACCCATTGTATATTGTTCGCAATAAGAAATTAATGGAAATAAAGGGAGCAAAAATTTCGGTTGGATACAATAGCCCATTGATTAAAACAACATTCTGTCAGGAAAAAATGACACTACAAAAAGGCGACTCATTGTATTTATTTTCTGATGGCTTTGTAGACCAAAAGGGGGGCGAAAAACGAAAGAAGTTCTACTACCAACCTTTCAAGGAGTTATTGACCCAATCTAGCGCAGTGTCTATGCAAGAGCAGGTAAAACAAATTAGCCAAACTTTTGATGATTGGAAGAAAAATACAGAACAAATTGATGATGTATTGGTATTGGGTGTTCGAATCTAATTCGTTCTTATCATTAGATAAGATCATTCATTCTTAAAAACTTGAACAAATCCAGCACGTTATTCACTCCTATTTTGCGGTAAATGTTCTTACGGTGTGTTCTCACCGTTTCCATGCTGATATTCACCTGGTCACCGATTTCCTGGTTGGTCATGTTGGTCACCAGTAGTTTCATAATTTCTACTTCTCGCGGACTCAAACTGTGCTTCTTAATGAATCCATCTATGATGGTGTCTTCACTTGAAAACGAAAAGTCGTATTCATCAAAAACGCTTTTTACCTCTTGTGAAATGAATTTCTTGTTGGAAGAAATATTCCATAGTGCGCTAATAATTTCCTGGTGACTTAAGTTCTTGGTGAGGTAGCCATCCACTGATAAATCATTCAGTTTTTGTGTTAGTGCCTTGCTATAATACTGGGTGAGTACAACTACCTTTGTTTTGGGATAATTCTGGCGAACATACTCGATAACTTGTATGCCACTAAAATGGGGCAAGTTTAAATCGGTAATGACCACATCAATCGCGTGTTGGTTGTTGAAGTAAGCTAACCCTTCTTTTCCACTAAAGGCCATGAAAATGTTATTCACATCAAGATGACTTCGTTTAATAAGTTCGGCAACACCTTGCGCAAATATTTGATGGTCATCGATGATGATTATGTTCATAGCCTAATAATTTCGTTTCGCTTTAACGGAATTTCTATAATGGTAGTGGTGCCATGACCGATCGATGAATCGATCTGCAAAGTGCCTTGCAAATGTATAATGCGCTTGTTAATGTTTTTAAGCCCAATGCCCTTGGTTGCCTGATCAACATTAAAACCTTTACCATCATCTTCTACCATAATGGTTAGTGCATAATCATGTCTTGTGAAGTTAATGGTAATGTTGTTGGCTTCACCATGTTTTAAGGCATTCATAAGTGATTCTTGCAAGGTGCGATAAATGTGAGTTTGTTTTGAACCACTGAATACCAATTGCTCATTGAGTGGATAATAACTAAAGTAAAAATTTACTTGAGGGTGTGCTTGTGTGAGGTCGGTTAATAAATGGGTTACTGATGTGTTAATGCTTTTGCCCTCTTCGTATTGGGCAGAAGTAAGTTGATGTGAAACCGAACGTGCATTGGCTCTAATTCCATCTATCTCTTCGATCAAACCCTCTAGTTCGTAAATGCTATATTTTTTGTGCAAGGTATCCATCTTAAACTTAAGACTTAGCAGCTCGTTACTGATACCATCGTGAAGCTCCTGCCCTAATCGAAGTCGTTCTTCTTCGATAGCATCTACTTGCGCTTTATACAATATTTTCCACCACCATTTTTTTAAAAGAAACAATAGAAATAACACAACGAAAAAGGTGCATATTACTCCTATTATTAGTATATTCATGCAAAGTGAAATTGTACTCCAACTTAACGAATCAGAACGATTAAATCAAGCAATGAGTAGCTATTTCCAGTTGAAATTTTGCGTAAACATAATGGTATAAACATAGACTGGGAATCACCCGCCCGGGTGATATTGAGGCAAGTAAGCCTTTTGTATTGTTGCAGGGCGTCGTGGTAAATACGATGATGAATATACGGGTACACTTTTATTTTAAAAACTGTTGCGTCTGAACAAAATAGTCTCAAAACTCTCCAAATTTTGTTTTAGACAAGTGGAATTTAATGTAGTGTCAATTTAATTTACTGTTTTTCAGTGAGTTGTGTTGTTGAGGGGTGAAATCACCCGATCGGGTGATTGCTGTTGCTCTGGTCGTTATTGAAATTTGTAATCGTAAGCAAATAGTGTTGCGCTTACACTCTCTATAAAACTTTAACAGATGAACTACTTAACCAAAAAACTTGTGTTAATGTGTTGCCTGGCACTGGGAGGTATAACAGGGCTTTTTGCCCAGAATCAGTTTCAGTCTAATCAATACATGATTTATCAACCCCTGGTAAACTTTGCGGCAGCATCCAGTTATCAAAGCACCAATTTCGGATTGTTTTATCGGAATCAATGGGTTGGCATCGATAAATCGCCAGTTGTGTTGGGAATGAATGCCAGCATGCCCTTAGAGGCTTTTAACAGCACAGTGGGTATCGGTGCTTTACAAGATAACATTGGCATTCATAAAAACACGGAGCTTTCTGTACATTATGCGTATACGCTGTCTACCGGAAGCAAGTCGAGATTGTCTTTTTCCTTATCGCCAGTGGTCAAGTTATTACAGAATAACTATGAATTGATTGAAACAACAGATGCTGGAGATCCGGTTTTTATCGGGAATTCATCTACGGTAACTACTCCCAATTTTAAATTTGGAACCTATTATTACCGGGATGGTTTTTATGCTGGTTTTGCAGTGCCTAACATTTTGCGAGATGATGTAGTAAGTGTTGCTGGCAGCGATAATGCGGAGGTCGATTTTCATCCTGAAAATATGAACTTGTTTTTTCATTCCGGTTACCAAATTGATGTTCATCCTAAGCATGCAATTTTGGCCTCTGTTTTCGTGCGCGAAACGCAAGGGTCGCCCCTACATGCTGATTTTAATCTAATGTGGGAGTTGGATCGAAAACTGGGGATTGGTGGAGCTTATAAAACAAGTGATGAAATTGTAGCCATTATTAAACTGTCTATTCTTAAAGGGGCTGTGGCTTCTTATAGTTACCAGTACTCTTTGTCGGAGATTGGAGACTACAACAATGGCTCTCACGAAGTAATGATCGTGTATCAATTTGAACCAAAAAAACAAAGAGCATTTCTCGAAGTTCCAAGATTTTAAGTCATGAAAAAGTACGCTGTTATACTCTATATCATTTTATGGATAGTACCATTGGCTGGTGCGCAGAACCTTGAAAAAGCCGATATGTATTATCGCACGCAGTATTATGCTGAAGCCATAACCCTGTATCAGGAATTGCTAGAAGCTAATGTGGGGAGTAGTGCTTATTTAGAAAAGCAATTAGCACTCGCACATTACAAACAATTTAATTACCAGGAGGCCTACCGATTTTTTCAAAAGATAAAAACCCAGGATACGTTGTTGTCTGCCGAAGATTATACAGCTTTTGCACATTTACACCGTAACCTTGAGAAATATGATGATGCGGAGGTATTGTTGGATGAGGCTAATCTGGAAAACCTGGCTGCTTTAAAGCAGTTGTACATCAATTGGCCACGCCAACAGGGGAGTCGTGAAAACAATAATTATCGGTTGCATCCCACCAACATCGAAACACAGGGGAAAAGCTTTGGCTTAGTTACCACCGAAGATGGGGTATTGTTTTCGCAGCCTGTGCACTATAAAGAAGATGCAACTTTTTATTATGAGTTGCAGAAGTTAAGAAAGATATCAGATACTGTGTTTAGTGTATCGGGCGAGCCCGCGTTGAAGGGGGCTGAACCTACTTTTTACCGGGGAACTCCAACACTGAATGCTTCCGGGTCGGAGCTGTTTTTTACGGCTAATGCTTCTCGAGCCATCAGGTATAACCCTAAGAAAGCGGGAAAAAAGAAGCTGTCGGATCAAGGGGTAAACGTGCTCAAAATATACAGTGCTGAATTGGTAGGCGAGCAATGGGAGCAACCGCGAGAACTTTCTTTTAACAGCAATCAATACAGCTGTGCTTTTCCCCATGTGTGGAACGATGATGTACTTTTCTTCAGCTCCAATAAAGAAGGTGGGAAAGGTAAAATGGACATCTATTATTCGATACGTGAAGCTGGTGTGTGGACAGATCCCAGGCCATTACATGTGGTCAATACATTTGAAGATGAAGCTTATCCTTTTGTGGTGGGAGATAAATTTTATTTCTCATCAAAAGGACGTGAGGGTTACGGTGGAATGGATGTCTATGAAGCAAACATTACGCTGGAGGGTGAAAGAGTGATGATCGATCAAATTCACAACATGGGCAAACCTGTTAATTCTAGCAAAGATGATTTTTCTTTCGTGATGAATGACCAGGGGAAGGGGTACCTTTCTACCAACAGGGCCAACGATAATGGGAAAGATGAGGTGTGGTTTGTAGAATATTATCCATTAGATACCCTGAGTGGAGTTGTGCGCGATGAGTTGAATGATGCACCATTGAAGGATGTTATTGTTCAGTTGTTTATGAATGATAATGGACGATGGGTATTGCAAGAAGAACAAACCACATTGGAAGATGGTATGTGGATGTTTGTGGTTGACCCTAGAAATACCTACAAGGTTAATTTCATTCACCCGGCCATGTTCGATCTTACCGTAGAGGTGCCCAACGAAGAGAAGTTGGAAGAACGAAATGAAGTAAAACAGCGCTTGAAGAATGTGATTCTTATTCGAAAAAAGATTCGCATTGGGGGAGTAATTGTTGATGCCATTACTGAAGAACCTATCGATGGTGCTACCATTGATTTGTATCGGAGAGAAGGCAACAATTGGGTAGATGATCAAAATGCAGTGACCAACCCCAGCGGAAATTGGGACCTCGAGATTGAGCGCAATGATGATTACAAGCTAACCGTGAATGCAGTGGGTTATGAGAGAAAGGAGCTGGAACTTACTGCAATAGGTGATCAGCCGGTAAGGGACACCATTTTTGTGGACCTTCGCAAGTTAAAATTGGATCCGATAGTTGCTAAAGCGGATACTATCCGCATCAATAATATTTATTTTGCTTTTAACTCAGCAAAACTCAGGGAAGAATCATTTCCGATTCTCAATAACCTGATTGACTACCTCAACAAAAACAAACACATTAAAATTGAAATAGGAGCGCACACAGATGCGGTTGGTTCTAGTGGATTTAACATGGGACTGTCGCGAAAAAGGGCTACCACTTGTTTCAACTACCTGGTGAAAAAAGGTATTTCTCGACATCGTCTATACCCCAAAGGATATGGAGAAAAATACATTCTGAATGGATGTCTTCGAGAAGGACAATGTACGGAGGAAGAGAACGAGGTAAACCGAAGAATTGAACTCAAGATACTTTAACATAACGCTTAGAATTTAAAAACAGATGCTATGAAGCTTTACGATCTATGTCTCACTCTTGCAATGGCTATTGGATTAGCCACTGCAGGTTATGCTCAACAAGGAGTAGCAATTAACAATAATGGAACCCCACCCGACGCGTCGGCCATGCTTGATGTTTCGGCACCCGATGCAGGGATGTTGATTCCCCGGGTAGCACTTACCGCCACCAATGTGGCTGCACCGGTTACTACACCTGCTGTAAGTTTGTTGGTATACAATACTGCTACAGCTGGAGGTGGAGGAACTGCCGTAACGCCAGGGTTTTACTACTGGGACGGTAACATTTGGGTTCCATTAGGATCCGGGGCAAGTACCGACGATCAGAACCTTACTGGTGCTACTCTAAATGGTAATATTCTTCAAATTGATATAGAAGATGGTTCTTCGGTGACTGTCGACCTTACATCTGCATTAACCAGTGCAGGAACAGACGACCAAAATCTCACAGGTGCAACATTAACAGGTAATACGCTTCAAATCGACATTGAAGATGGCTCTTCGGTTACTGTAGATTTAACACCATTGGTTGCAGGTGCTGGTACTGATGACCAAAACCTGACCGGAGCATCGTTAACAGGAAATACTTTGCAAATTGATATTGAAAATGGAAACTCAGTAACCGTTGATCTTACTCCTGTGTTGACCAATGCGGGCACTGACGATCAGAATTTAACGGGTGCATCGCTAACGGGTAACACCTTGCAAATTGACATTGAGAACGGTACATCAACAACGGTAGACCTTACCCCTGCTTTAACCAATGCGGGCACTGATGATCAGAATTTAACGGGTGCATCGTTAACAGGTAATACCTTACAAATTGATATTGAAAATGGTACATCAACAACAGTAGACCTTACCCCCGCTTTGACTAATGCTGGTACTGATGATCAGAATTTAACGGGTGCATCGCTAACAGGTAATACCTTACAAATTGATATTGAAAATGGTACATCAACAACGGTAGACCTTACTCCCGCTTTAACCAATGCTGGTACTGATGATCAGAATTTAACTGGGGCCACTTTAACAGGAACAACCTTACAGGTGGATATTGAAAATGGAACTTCTACCACTGTTGATTTGGCAGCGTTGGTTGATCACGATTGGTATGAAGTGGGAGGAACCACCCCCGCTGATAATATAAATGACAACATTTATTCGCTCGGCAATGTAGGGGTGGGACTGAATAATCCTACCTATAATTTGGATGTGAATACCGACATCAATGCAGGGGGGCATTACCGTCAGTTGGGCAACATTGTGCTTACAGCCATTCCAAACAATACCCCTGTTGGGCAAGATAACATTGCTGTTGGCATTGGAGCGATGTCGCAAACAGCGTTGGGCAACAACAATGTGGCAGTAGGCTATAATAGCATGCAAGCCAACACCAATGGTAGTGGCAACATTGCAATAGGTTCAAATGCATTGGTGGCCAATACCACTGGAGGTCAAAATTCGGCTTTGGGTAATTCGGCATTGAGTAATAATGTGGGTGGAAATGATAACACTGCAGTAGGTGCTAATGCTTTACTTGCTAACACTTCCGGTTCAGCCAATACGGTTATTGGCCGTGGTGCAATGATTGCCAATACAACAGGAGGAAATAACACCGCTACCGGTGTTAATGCCCTGGCAGCCAATACTACAGGTACAAACAATACTGCTGTTGGGTTGAATGCATTGCTTTTTAATACCACCGGTGTTCGTAACACTGCCGTAGGACAGGCTTCACTCCGTTTAAATACAACAGGGTTGAATAACACTGCCATTGGTGTAAGTGCCCTGGAGGCCAATACGATTGGGAACAGCAATACTGCCATAGGTTTTGATGCCTTAAATGCCAATACTACTGGAACCAATAACACAGCGTTGGGAGCCGCTACTTTGCTACTTAATACCACCGGTATTAGCAATGCGGCAGGAGGGAGAAGTGCACTAAGGGGCAATACTACCGGAAACTATAATGCTGCTTTTGGAGCTAGTGCTATGTATTCTAATACTACAGGTAGTTTTAACGTAGGATTTGGCTCTAATGCTTTAAATTCAAACAGTACTGGTGTCGAAAATGCTGCTGTTGGTGCAGAGGCGTTGAATTGGAACACTACGGGAAATAGAAACACAGCCATGGGTTATCGAGCATTGTACCAAAATACCACCTCCGATAACAATACAGCTATGGGATACTATGCCCTACAACAAAATACTACGGGAGCCAGCAATACGGCAGTGGGTTACTACTCGTTAGAAACTAATAGCACTGGTACTGGTAATGTAGCCGTTGGGTATTTTGCCTTGCGCAACATTATGACCGGAAACAACAATACAGCCGTAGGTTATCAGGCTTCTGCAGTTGCATTGAACCTTACCAATACTACTTCTATTGGTTTTGGAACTGTAGTTACGGCAAACGATCAGGTACGTGTGGGAAACACTACTGTAGCAAGTATTGGAGGATATGCAGGTTGGACCAACCTTTCGGATCAACGATTTAAGAGTGGTATCACCGAAAATGTGGCAGGGTTGGATTTTATCATGCAATTACGCCCGGTAACCTACCACCTTGAAGTGGAGAAGTTGAATGAATTTCTTGGCGTTGAGTTAACAGACGAACAAGCTATTGCCAATAAAAAACAGCAAGTGCAAACGGGTTTCATTGCTCAAGAAGTAGAGGAAGCGGCAAAGAAAGCAGGTTTTGATTTTAGTGGGGTGGATGTTCCACAAAACGAGCAAAGTCATTATGGGTTGCGTTATGCCGAATTTGTGGTGCCTATTGTAAAAGCCGTTCAGGAGCAGCAGGCTATTATTTCCGAACAGCAGGCAATGATCAATCAGTTGCAATCAGAGCTATCAGCTATTAAAGCAAGCTTGGATCGATAAGTAGGAAATTGAGCTAGAAAACAAAAGGATGATCGTTATGAAAGATTTCTTCTTCATAGCATCCTGTAAAAAACGAAAGTCATGAAATACCTATCGTTACTCTTAATAACCACTATGTTGCATGTGAAAATCAATGCACAAAACACTACCTTTTACGATGCTGCCAGGGTAGTGGTGCAGCCAGCAACAACATTATATGTAGAAGGCAGTGTAGTTGTGGATACTAACAGTGTGGTCGATAATTCAGGTGAGGTGATGCTTACAGGTGATTGGATCAATAATTCTGGAGGAAATGCACTGGCCAATAACAGTCCCGGTACAGTAACTATGGCAGGTGCCTACCAGGAAATAGGAGGAGCTTTTGTTACCACCTTTTACAACTTGCACTTGCAAGGAGCTGGAGCAACCAAAAGTGCGATGATTGATGCCGATGTCTCCAATGCGTTAGATCTTGAAGATGCAGTGTTGGCTACCAATGATTATCTGGTGCATTTAACCAACCCATCTCCAACAGCATTGTCATGGAACAACGGGTACATCAATACACTTAATCTTGGAGGGTATTTTTTACGTTCCACTAATTCAACCAGTACCTATGCTTTTCCTGTTGGGAGTGCCAATCGTTTAGGCACTTATCGTGCGGTGGAGGTGGCTCCTACAACTGCAGATCCTTCTGTGTTTGGAGCGCGTTTTGCCGATCTTGATCCCGACCTTGATGGTGGTACATCGGCTTCTGGTGGTGTTGCACCGTTTGTTTCTCAATCGAAGGCACCGGATGTTGCTGAGATAACGGAACAGTTTTACCATAACGTTTATCGTTTCTCCGGGAGTGCTGATGCCAATCTTAATTTTTACTTCTTTAACAGCGATCCAGATGCACTTGTTACTTCTGTCGCCCAATGGAAGCAAGGAACAGATCAATGGGAAGATCAGCACTTTGCCATAGTAGATGTGACTAATGCTTTGCCTCAATATGGCATGCCCAATAAGATGGCTACCAAAACCATCAGCGATTTTCAACACGATGCCTTTGCTTTGATCGAATTGGAACTGAAGGTGCCCACGGGTTTTTCTCCTGGCAATGATGATGGTGTAAATGATGTATTCGAAATTGCCGGATTAGAGGAATTCCCCAACAATGAATTGATCATATTTAATCGTTGGGGCGATGTAGTATACCAGGCTGCTCCCTATATGAATGATTGGAGGGGCTATAACAATGTAAATGGATTAAAGCTAATGGGGGATGAGTTGCCAGAGGGGACTTATTTCTATATTCTGAAATTGGATGAAACTATTCCTAACCTAACCGGCTACCTCGAGCTAAAACGAGATTAACAATGATTAAACCTACCCGCGAAAAATTATGGATGAAAATCACAAGGTCAACAGCTTACTTGCAGACATGAAATCAAATGAAGTAATGTTTAGCTATTGTGGTGAATTTTCATTTGCCGCCATCAACAATATTCTTTGTTATGCTAAGGAAGATATGATTTCGAGAAACATCGAACGGCGGGTGTATAAGCGGGTATATGCTGTTCTGGTAGAATGCCTCGAGAATATATTGAAACACGGTTTGGTAAAAGGGGATGCCCTTAATGATACAACGGAAGGGGCATTGGTTGTGTGTAAAAATGAACGTGGCTATCAGATTAAAACGGGAAATTTTATTCAAAACAGTGAGATCAGTCAATTGATGGAAAAAATTGAAAAGGTGATGTCCTTTTCATTGACCATGTTAAAAGAAGAATATGAGTATCAATTATTAAATGGAAGTGTTTCGGATCGGGGTGGTGCCGGTTTGGGATTGCTAGATTTAGCCATTAAATCAAATCAGAGTATCTCCTACTCTTTTGAGGCAATGGATACGGAGCACTCATTTTTTCTAATGGAGATAAACATCAAATAATGAAAACAATTGCGATTAATGAAACTGAAAACACACCTGCTATTTACCTGGATCATCATGAAAATGAGTTTCTATTCAAAGGGGAATCCCGACCAGAAGATGTTTCTGGATTTTATCGTCCCATTATAGAATGGTTTGATCAGTGGAGAAACTATTTGTATTTCGTATCCAATAAATATGAAGAAGACATTCACCTACAAGTGAATTTTCAACTCGAGTATTTTAATTCTTCTTCTGCAAAATACCTCATGGAAATTGTTTTAAAGATTGATGAAATCAATAAAATGGATGCTAATGTTGTAGTCAGCATCAATTGGATATACGAAGAGCAAGATGAAGATATTTATAATGCAGGAATTGATTTCGAGGATTTAACCAATGTGAAATTCAATTTTGTAAAGCTGTCTTAAAAGAAGTTGCCGTCGTTATCAGATTTGATGAACCGGAATTCGCTACCAACCAATTCTTCTAATTCCTTGCCGATTTCGTATACGTCAAGATCTTCTTCGAAATAGTGCCATTCAACGGGAAGGGAAACCCCATCGATTGCATTGATGTTTTTTACAATTCCAAGCACTTCAAATATGGCTCTTGCAGAACTGGAGTTGAAGTAATACCATTTAAAAGTTAGCGATTGATTGAAGCTAAAACTATTGCCTGTCGATTGATTTTTAAGGTGTAACTCCAGCTCCTTGAACCAGTCGATTACGGGATCATAAAACTCCTTGGTGTTTTCAGGCCTTGATTCCCCTCCCAATTCCATGCCTTGTGTAAGGTCTAATTGAATGTTGGGAGTGTTGTTTGTTCCTTTTATTACTAACCGTTCCATCTAAGATTTTGTAAGCATTAATTTTCTATAATCATTTCCAAAATGAAGAATTCCTCTTTATGATCTAATTCATAGAAATAATAGTCGAGATTACCATCGCAATTGATCGCCATTTGAATAATGCCCATGCCTGCATTGCCTTCATCTGTCATTTCACCCGCGAGCATTTTTTGTCGATATTCTTCTTTTAACTCATCTACAGCCTTATCTTTAATAATATCCAGGCTTTTAATAAGGTTCATCTTATTGTTGTTGGCGACAATGTTTCCAATGTTGATGACAAAATTGTTATCTACTTTACTAACGTTAACAATGCCATAGTCGGCTGGACTAAGTAGATCTGGACTTTTATGTTTTACAACGTTTTCAATTCCTTCAACAAAAGAGGAAAAGATCTTTTTGGCCACCATTCTTTCCAGCTCTGAATAACGCAATGATAACTTTAAATTATCAATCAAATATTTAGCCATGTCAAAAGAAAGGGTACCGAAATAGCTGAGCAAGATTTCGTTGTTTTTCATCTGCTCAAATAGGTCATACGCTATTTGCCTCTTGCCCAGTGTTTTCATAACAAAAAAAGTGAGAAGTTCTGCTAAAATGTACTTGCTCTAATTTACGGTTTTTTTCTTAAAATTAGGGGTTTACAGCAGTTGATTTCTGCGAATATTTAATTGGTGCCTGTAGAAAAACTGTTGTTTCTTTTTAATGTAATGATGCTTAAAAGACTAGAAAATAAAGTAGTGCGATACTAACTATTGGAATTGCTAACCTAGAAACCAGAAGGTTTTTTAAAAAGAGGAGGTACCGCACTACTTTATTTTCTAGTTTACACTACCAATAGGGAAGCCCATTGCTTATTGGTTTGTTGTCATTTTGCACTGCTGTAGTGCCTTCGTGTTTTATAGGGAACTTACAAGAGTTGGCGATGAAGCACATGTTATTGGCACGAGTGTGCAACTCGTCAATACGCTCTAGCATTGCGTCTTCAGCTACTACTACAAGTGGTTTTAATGTTACTGCTGTAAATTGCCCTTTACCATCCTTAGATATCTCCATCGTGCCCGAAGCACAATCGATGTACTCTACCACCACTACTTTATTGATGGCGCATAAGTGTAAGAACCAGAGCATATGGCAGCTCGCCAATGATGATACCAACATGTCTTCAGGGTTGTAGCGTTTTGGATCACCTAAAAAGTCAGGATCAGCTGAGCCTGGTATGAAGGTGTTCTTCTCAATACCAGATACTAAAAAATTCCGCCCATATTCTTTATAATTCAAGGTGCCTTTTCCCTTGTTTCCAGTCCACTCAACTTTAACATCGTATTGGTATTGTTTCATGTTGTAATTGTCGTTAGCTTAAAAACAAAAAGAGAGTAATGTGGCGATACTGTTACGTTCCTAGCTGCTTTAAGAACTTACTGCGTTGTGGTGTTCAGTACTGTTACAGTGCCACATTACTCTGCGCTACTCTAACCAAAACCGTAGCAATGCGATTAATTGTTTGTCACTACAATGATAGTGCTTCCTTTGTGTCGATTTCATCCCCTGACAGGGTGAAATTTGAGTGATTTTTTAAGTTTTCAGTTTATCGTAAAAGGCTGACATGACCCGTTTGTTCATGCAATTGACCAAACACATCTTTGTATTGTACTTTATACACGTATACATCAATTTGAGCTGATGTGCCGCGGTTGGTTCCATCCCATGGAATAAAGCTGGATGTGCTATAAACCAATTCACCCCATCGATCAAAAATCATGAAATGAAAATCTTCTTCAACAATTCCATAGCCATGAATGAAGAAAAGATCATTGATACCATCTCCATCAGGAGTAAAGGCATTTGGGATATAGGCAGTTATTACCGGTTCAATTTTTACTATATCGCTATGTGCATGGGTGCAACCATACTGGTTAGTGGTAATGAGGGTTATGGTGTAAAGCCCAGAATCACTATACAAGTGTAATGGTTCAAACACGGTGTCAAATTCTCCATCGCCAAAATTCCAGTCGTAAGTATCTCCTCCAATAGAGGTATTGACGAATTGAATGGCAGGATCTAACACATTCGTTATTGGTGGTTCGGCATAAAAGTCAGCTTTAGGGTTGGGCCATACAGCAATATGATCTTCAGCAACTATGGTGTCGTAACAACCATTATCATTAACTACAATGAGTTGAATGTCGAAAAGTGCTTCATTGGTGTTGCTAAGGTTTTCGTAACAAGCGGTTGGGTCAGTTTCATCACTAAAATTTCCGTTGCCAAAATCCCACTCCCAGGATACAATAGCAGAAGAAGAGAAGGTGTTGTCGATGAAGTCTACGCAAATGGGGCTGCATCCAAACCGTGTAGTTGCTGTGAAATTGGCGTTGGGCTTTGCCCAAACGTTTACCGCGCTAACGACAGTATCGCTACAACCCATGTCGCTAGTAACCACCAGGGTAGTATTGTATTGTCCTGCTGTGGCATAATCATAGCTTGGGTTTTGGAGCATGGAAGAACCTCCATCTCCAAAATCCCATAGCCATGAATTGATGCTTCCCGTTGAAATGGTTGATAAGTCCGTAAAACTATTTGGGGAAGCATTGATACAAACATCAGAAGCTAAAAAGTTGGCATTTGGAACAGGATAAACGGTTACCGTTAAGCTGGTGTCGCTGGTGCAACCGTTGTTCGACGAGATGATAAGTTGTACATCATAGCTGCCCTCCACCGCATATTGATGTACTTCGTTTTGGCTGGTGGCTAAGGGAGAACCATCGTCAAAATTCCATACCCAGGTATTGATGAAATCAGGGCCATTAACGGAAGAGTTGTCGTTGAATTGAACTTCATCGTATAGGCACACATTGTTTGCCGAAAAGTTTGCTACAGGAATGGGGTGTCGTGTGGTGCTTTGCACCAGGGTATCGCTACAACCATAATTGCTTGTAGTAATTAGTTGTACGTTGTACGTATTGGCATTGCTGTATGGGTGCGTAGGGCTCGGTTGATTTGATTGATTGCCGTCTCCGAAATCCCATTCCCAATTGACAATACTTCCGGTGCTCATGGTTGATTGATCGGTAAATACAGCAGCATTGTAGAGGCAGTCATCCATTACCGAAAAAGCAGTTTGCGGTTGTGGGTGAATGGTTATAGGGATAGTTATGGAGTCAACACAGCCCTGGTTGGAGGCAACCAGAAGTTCGACCTGGTAAGTGCCATCTGCACCATAACTATGCACCGGGTTAGGTTGGAAGGAGGCATTGCCGTCTCCAAAATCCCACCACCAATTGCTAATGCTATACGGGGTAGGAATGGTAGATAAATCGGTAAAGCCAACTTGCTGAAATACACAGGTGTCGTTAGCAATAAATGAGACATTGGGCTGTGGATATGTTTCCACACTTTGTTGTATGGTGTCACTACAACCGTTATTAGAGGTGACGACTAATTGAACCGTGTAACTGCCTGCCGTGGCATATTGGTGGTTGGGGCTTTGCTGATTGCTGGTGTTGCCATCACCAAAATCCCATTCCCAGTTGGTGATGGTACCATTAACTACGGAAGAGTTATCATTGAACACTAGTGCATTGTACCAACAATCTGCATTAACTGTAAAGCTTGCTATTGGTGCTGGAAAACTATTGATTTGCTGTATGATAGTGTCCGTACATCCCTGGTTGCTGCTTACAATTAAAGTTACATCAAATGTGCCGCTAGTGGTATAATGGTGTGTGGGGTGTTGCATGTTTGTCGTATTCCCATTACCGAAGTCCCATGTCCAGGCATTGATTTGCCCGGGAGCATCAATGGTAGATATATCAATGAAATTAACAGAATCGATGAAGCATGGATTACCAAGGGTATTGGTGAATTGTGCGGAGGGAGCCGGGTAAGCTTCTACCGTTTGCTCCAGGGTATCTGCACAGTTATTGACTGTGGTAACGATCAATTGTACATTGTAGTTGCCCGCGGTAGCATATTGGTGGTTGGGGCTTTGCTGATTGCTGGTATTCCCATCTCCAAAATCCCATTCCCAGGTACTGATGTTTCCTGTAGAGTTATCGGTAAAACTCAATACATCGTATACACATTCGTCGGCAACGGTGAAATTAGCGGTTGGGATTAGAAACCGGTTCAATACTTGTGTTGTCGTATCGGAACACCCCAGATCGTTAGATACAATGAGTGTAACATTGTAAGTGCCATCGTTGGTGTATAAATGATTGGGATGTTGCAACGATGAGGTGTTGCCATCACCAAAGTCCCATTGCCAATTGTTAATGGTGCCACTGGATGTGGTGGATAAATCGGTAAAACTAGTAGTTGCAACTATGCAGTCGTCGGTAGCGGTGAAAATAGCTACTGGTTGCGGGTGAATGGCAATGGGTTGTACCAGGGAGTCTATACAGCCATTGTTTGAGATAACCAGCAACTGCACATCAAAAGTTCCGTTGATACCATAGGTGTGTGAGGGTTGTTGCTGTGATGACGTGTTGCCATCACCAAAGTTCCAGGTCCAGCTGTTGAGGTTATCGGGAGCAGTAATGGTTGATTGATCTGTGAAAGCAACTCCTGTATTAATGCATGCGTCAGCAAAAGTAAAGGCTACTTGTGGTTGTGGATATGCCGTAATGCTTTGTTGAAGGGAGGTAGAGCATCCACCACTGCCTGTAATGGTTAACGTTACCATGTAAGTGCCTGCATTAGTGTAGGTGTGCGAAGGGTGTTGAATGGATGAGGTGTTTCCATCTCCAAAATCCCAATCCCAATTGGTAATGGTGCCACCTGCAATGGTAGAGTTGTCGGTGAAAGGAATGCTCTCATAAAAACAGGCGTTGTTAAAGGTGAAATCAGCGACTAAACTTCCTACACTTATCACATGATCAATGGTTTCGCATTCGGTGCCAATGGTTTGGCGAAAGGTATAGGTTCCGGATGGGTAACCACCGGAAGAGACATTTAAAATAGTATCTGTTTCACCTACCAATGCTACGCCATCAAGATACCACTGATAGGTACCATCAATGCTGTCGGAATGTGCAATCAATTGCAAATCGTTGGTGCACCAATCGCCCAATTCTTCTGTTGTAATGGTAACCGTGTCGGCCTCGGTGGCCGAAAGGTGAAGCCCATCCAGGTAGTAGTAATACCAACTTACGTCCTGGCCAAAGCCAGTAGGAATGCAATTGGGACCAATGGCAATGGCATAAATATCTTGTGCAGGAGTAAATGTTACCGAGTAAGTGTTCCAGGCAATGTTGTTTGGCGCTACTGGCGTGAATCCTAAATCAACCCAACCAGCATAATTGGTAGGGCATCCTGCTGTAAGTAATGGTGGCCCAAAGGGTAGGTTGCCACAATTATTGGTGCCATAAATGTGTAAATCGATGGGGTAGGTATTGTTGTTTCCCGTGGCCATGTAGAAATTGAAAGTATAGGAGGTGCCAGCCAATAAGGGACTGGTGAGACAAGAGCCAACATATTCCTTGTAATCGGTTTCAGAAGAACTACCTGTGCCATTTAAAAAACCAACATATCCATCTCCATCAGGCAAAGGGGTAGGGGGAGGAGGTACGGTGGTAGGTGAAGTTGCTCCGCAGGTATGCCAGTAGTCGGAGGTGGGCTCAGAGGCTTGTATCCAGGTGTCGGCACAAACCAATTGCGAAATGCCCGACGGGCAACAACTATGGTCTTCGAAAGAGCCGTTGGGTATAACAGATGTTTCATTGATGATGCCATTGCAATTACAATCTATCACATCATTGAGATCGATGAGTCCATCCTGATCATCATCAATACCATTATCACAAATTTCCTGGCTGTAGCCCACGGCCCAACTCATGGCGAAGAGCAGAGAGAAAAAGAGTATTCGCAGCATAATAGTAATTTTTCCTGCAATTTAGAGGGCAAATGCAGGTAAAAGCAATACCCCGTAGGGGTGATGTGTGGTTAGCGAATTAGGTTAATGTGCCCCACTTTTTTTTGCCATTGTTGCGTCAAATCTTTGTACACAATACGATAAATATAGGTGCCAATGGCCACCGGTTTTCCGAGTTGATTGCCATCCCAGTAGGGTAAATTCGAATGATGAATTTCTTCCCCCCAACGGTTAAAAATGGACAGTTGAAAATCGCTTGCTATGGCGTCGCCATAAATGGAAAAAACATCATTCACCCCATCTCCATTTGGGGTAAACGAATTTGGAACATAAAGCACGTTAGAAGGTTCGATTTCTAGCAAAATCATCGAGCTATCCAGGCAACCAAAAGTATTGGAGGCGTAAAGTACAATGGAATACATGCCGGCTTCGCTGTATTGGTGGTGTGGCTCAAATGCAGTCGAAGTGTCACCATCTCCCAGGTCCCAATAATATTGCATGCTGTTGGTTGAATGATTTGAAAATGTAACCAGTGGGTTGGGAGGCAGGTAATGCGCTTCGAAATGAGCAGTGGGAGAAGCCCACACTGTGATATAGTTGGGGATGAATGATGTGTCGGAACAGCCATTGCTATTGGTGGCAATCAGGGTAACATCAAACAATTGTGGAGCATCGCCATCATTGAAATAACAGGCAGATGGCGTGGATGCATTGCTGTAGGTTCCGTTGCCCAGGTTCCATTCCCAATTAACAATGTTATTGCTGTTTGGCGAGGTGTTGTTCATGAATTCAGTGCAAAGCGAATCACAAGCTTGTGTGGAGGAGGTGGAGAAGTTGACTATGGGCGGGGGAAATGCTTCAATGGTTTTTATAAGCGTATCCCGGCAGCCAATGCTATCTTGTACTACAAGCATTATGTTGTATTGCCCATCTCCGGTATAGGTATGGGTAGGGTTAGGTAAAGTAGAGGAGGTTCCATCGCCAAAATCCCACCACCAACTGGTAATGGTACTGGAAGAAGAAGAACTATCTACCAATGGAGCAACTCCAGGTGCACAGAAGTTTTCTGTCCAAAAATGGGCAACAACACTGTCTTCAGGAATTACAATGGAAGTGATGAGGCATGCGGTGTCAATGGTTTGACGAATGCTATAAATGCCCGCGTCCAGGTTCAATAAGGCAAACACTGTATCGGTAGCACCTGGCAAAGCAATGCCATTGAGGTACCATTGAAAATCTCCTACATTGGTATCAGGGTGTGCGGTTAAAGCCAGATTGTTGGTACAAGGATTCCCGGTTGAGCTAATGGTAATATCAAGAGGAGAGGAAAGTTCTTCCAACAAGGTAATGTCATCGATGTAATAATAGTACCAATCACCAGTACCAGCAATAGCACAACCGGGTCCAACAACCAGGGAATTAATGTTTTGAGAGGGAGTAAAAGTAACGCTGTGATAAAACCAATCATCAGTTCCGGTTACTGTTGTTTGCCCGAGTAATTCCCAACTACCGATGCTGTTAGTAGGGCAGTCTATTCCCGGATACGGAAGATCGGAGCAATTTGACGATCCAAAAAAAGCGATATCAAACGCAGGGCTTCTGTTACCAGTCATCCCCACGTAGCAACCAATGGTATAGGTTTGTCCGGCAATAAGCGAGGAGTTTAAACAGGTGCCAACGTATTCTTTATAGCCGTCCCAATTTACAAAGGCGGCATACCCATTACCGTCGGGCAGGGGTTGTGGAGGCCAGCACAATGCATTCCCTGTTAGTCCACAAGTGTTCCAATAATCAGAAGTGGCACCAGAAGCTTGCTCCCAACCCGAGGTGCAATACAATTCAGTAAAGTCCCAGGGACAACAAAGTGTATCTTCAAAAGAATGGTTCGGAATGATGGTGCTGATGTCGAGGGTTTGTATGCCCGAGCAATGGCAGTCAATGGTGTCATTAAGATCTACCCATCCATCCAAATCGTCGTCTATGCCATTGTCGCAAATTTCTTGTGCTTGAGTGGTAAAGGTGCCGGTCAAGGCAATAACAACAAAGAGGGATATGAGAATGCGATGCATGGCCTTTTAAAAGTAACCGACCAAAACGTACAATGCTATACCGCTGACGGGTGATTTTGTAGTTACCTCAACACTGTTACATGACCAATCAGGTCATATTTCTTATCGGTATATGGATCGCGTAATAGTATTCTCCATACGTATACATCTTGTTGTACATCGCGGCCGTAGCGTTTTCCATCCCACGGGTAATTGGGGTTGTGGGTTTCGAAAATGAGTTCGCCCCATCGGTTAAAAACATAAAGGGTAAAGTCATCGCTTTTGTCGAGGTTCATGCCCTGGGCAAAGAAGTAGTCGTTGTCACCATCTCCGTTAGGCGTAAAAGCGTTGGGCACATAGATCAACATCTCACCGTCTATTTTTACGGGTTTGCATATGGTAGAAGGGCAGCCGTAGTTGGAGGTAACGGTAAGGCAAACATCGTAAAGCCCTTCGTCGTTCCATGGAAATTCAAACACAGGGTGCTGAATCTGGGCGGTACCCAGTCCATCGAAATTCCAAAAATAGCTGTTGATGAAGCCGATGGAAGGATCGACAGATTGATCAGTAAATTCAATTTCCGGTTGCAGTGTGGTAGTAGCCTGAGGGGAGAATTCGAAATCCGCCACCGGGTAATCGTAAACACAAATATAATTAGGAATAATGGTATCGTTGGTACACCCTTCTGGCGAAGTGACCGAAAGACTTACGTCGTAACATCCTGGGGCGTTAAAGGTATGTGTTGGAGTGCCACAATCGTTTACAATAGTGCCTTCACCAAAATTCCACCAGCAGTCGTTGCCAATCATCCCGGGATTGGTGTTGTTGGTGAAGGTGGTGGTTACGGGCAGGCATCCCTCCAGAATGTCGCCTTCGAAAACAACATTGGGCAATGGGTTTACCGTAATGGTTACCTGGGCAGAATCGTTAGGTGTTTCACAGTTATCAGCAGCAACAACAGTGTACGTGGTAGTGGTGGTGGGGCTAACACTAAAGAATTGCCCGTTGCCCAGTCCATTGTCCCAGGTATAGCTGTATGGTGCTCCTATGCCTCCACTGGCCAGGGCGCTAATGGGTACGGCATCACCAACACAAATGGTTTGATCGGTAAATGCCTGTACCTCTAGTGGCGGGTGAAAATTGACCGTAATGGGTAATGTAGGGGTGGTACACCCATTGCTATCGGTGGCAAAAACATAGTAGGTAGTGCTACCGTTGGGCATCACTATGTGACTGCTGAGGGAGGGCAGTCCATTGTTCCATGTGTAAGTAAAGGCGCCTACACCACCAGTGGCCACCGCACCAATGCCTGCTGTGCCGCCAATGCATATTGTGGTGTCGGTGGTGGTGGCGATGTCTACGGGCGGAGGCCCTTCTATCGTTATTGTAGTATCATCAAAACATCCTGCTGCATTTTCTACATAAATGGTGTATGTTCCTGCACAGAGGTTTTGGAAATCATTATTGGTCACTAGCGTAGTGCCGTTATCGATGCTGTAATGAGTAGCACCTGGAGCGGTAATGGTGATGGTGCCTGAGCAATCGTTGAAGCACAATTCGTTGGTAGAGTTAATGGCAGTAATTTCAAATGGGGGAGGTTGGTTCACCACAAAATTAGTATCTACAGCACACCCATTGTTGTCGGTAATGGTAAGCAGGTAGTTGCCGGCACAGAGGTTGTTTTCTGTAGGGCTGTTGTTGCCACTGCTCGACCATCCGTATTGGTAAGGAGAAATACCCCCATTGGGAATAACAATGGCGTATCCATCGCAATGGTTAAAACAGGTGGCATCAAAGGCAGAAAAAGTGATGTTGAGCAAGGGAGGTTCGGTAAGGGTAACTGTTACGGAATCTTCACAGCTAATGGCATTGCGCACCTTCAATTGGTAAGTTCCTGCACAGAGGTTTTGAAAGTTGTTTGAAGTTTGCCAGGTAACGCCATTGTCGATGCTAAAATCTACGGCTCCGGGGCTATAGATGTTAAGGGTGCTATTACAATCGCCAAAGCACAAAAGTGGGGTGGTGGTAACACTATCAATAGCAATGCTGCTAACGGCTACTGTGGTTGTGTCTGAACCGCCACAAGATCCTGCAATGGTGTAAACCAACTCATGCACACCATCACCAGCAATTGAAGGGTCGAAGATTCCGGAAATACTGTCGATGCAATTACCACAGCTGGAAGACCAAACCCCGCCGGGGTCTACTGCAGAAAAAGTATGAGGGGTATTGTTGTCACAAAATGGCCCGGCGGGGATAATGGTAGGATCAGCAATTTCTAATACGGTAATGGGTTGCGTAATGGTATCGGTACACCCACCATCTGTTGTGATAATAAGGGTGACGTTGTAAGTGCCTGCGGTAGTGTAGGTGTGATTAGGGTGTTGGATGATGGCATTGGTTTGGTCGCCAAAGTCCCACTGCCAGTTGTTGATGATGGCTCCTTGCGAGGTGGTTGAATTATCGGTGAAGGTTACCTGTTCGTTAATACAAACCGGGTTGGGCAATGCGGTAAAATTGGCTACAGGTATTTCGTTGATTACTACCACAGTAGTATCGGCATAACTGCATGGACCGGTATGGGTGTATATGATTTCATGATTGCCAACCCCGGCAATAGAGGGTTGAAATATGCCGGTGCTACTGTCGATACAATTGCCGCAACTCGAACTCCATGTCCCTCCAGGGTCAGCTCCTACAAAAGGGTGGGGAGGAGCAGTAGCACAAAAAGGCCCTGCAGGAGTAATGGTAGGATCAGGTGCGCTTACTATAGTGATGGGTTGTACGATGGTATCGGTACAGCCTCCTGCAGTAGTTACGATAAGTTGAATGTTGTAATTGCCAGAGCTGGAATAGCTGTGCGTTGGATGTTGTACAGCGGAGGTGTTCATGTCTCCAAAGTCCCATTCCCATTGTACAATGGTAGCTCCAAGGGTAGTGGTGGAGTTGTCGGTAAAACTGATGGGATCGAAGGGGCATGCCGGGTTCGGGGCAAACGTAAAAGCTGCTTGTGGTACCCCTGGGGTTCCGGTAATGGTGATGCTTAACGTTACGTCGCAAGCTGCTCCGGTAACCGGGGTTAAGGTAACTTCATAAGTGCCGGAATCGCTCACCATAATTTCCTGGGTGGTTTCACCGGTATTCCAAAGGTAGCTGGCTGCACCAGCTGGCGCAGTTAGCGTAACACCTTGTCCGCCACATACGGTGGTGTCGGAGGTGATGATTTCCATAGGGTTGCATTGGGCATCGATATACCCATAGCCGTAATGTCCTGTTTGAAAACAATCGCCAATGATGAATTCTACGGTTACGTTTTGTCCGATGTAACCATCCAGTGGAGCAAAAGTGGTGCGCCATGGGAGGTAGTAACCATCGGCAAATACCACAAAGTCGGGGTCTCCTCCCGATCCTGGAGGGCCTGCTATTACGGAATAATCGCCACAAGGAATGGGGTTGCCTTGTTCGTCGTAAATGGTGGTTTTGAAAAAAGGTTTTTCGCCCACGCTATGGCCTGAAGGGTCTTCTAATACCAGTGCATAGCTGTAGGTGAAAATAGCATTGGAGCTGTCTACTTGAAAGGTTTGGCGCATGCTGGCCGCTCTGGCACCTACTGCCGTTGCATCACCAAGCAATACCGAGCAAGTACCACCGTCGGGGTTGAGCATGGGTAAGGGGGCACCGATTACCGGGTCGTTGCCAGCAGTGGTGATAAAATGCTGATTGCCTGGGGTGGTGGGTACTGTGTTAATGATTTCAAAAGGCATGGAACTTACATCGCCTTCAAACAACTCCCAACCAGTAAAATCACAACCTTCAAAGTCCATGTTCACACATGGCCCATCCAGTTGTTTAAAGATTCCCGGAGAAGAAGGTATTTGATGCTCATGAATCTGACCAGATACACTTACTGCTATAAGCAGTAGGTAGAATGGAAGCAAGTATCGGAGCAACACTGCCATGCCAATTATTTATCGATGAATTGGATGTAGAATTCTTTGTAACAATGTTGATGGGTTATTTCCGATTGACTGAATTGAGAGGCCAATACAATCACTGTAAGAATTAAGAGTGCAGCTAATAACATGATATTGCGACTTTGTTTGGTATCAAAATTAAGGTGGGTTGCTGCTGTTAAACAATACCGCATACGGGTGATGAAATAAACGGGATAGCATTAAGCTACCCCGTTTCTCGTCTAAAAAATGTGCAACTCAATATTGAAGCTGCAGCTTCTTAACCATTTGTTGTTCATGGTTATGATTTCTATCAGGTACAAAATCATTGGGTTGTTGTTACAGGCCGGCTGATATTGTTTGTTGTGTAGTAATCAATGTTCCTACGGCATTGTAATAATGGTAGTATTAGGAATAGATGTAAATGTTAGTGAAGGGTCTTTGAATGTTGATACTGCTGGATACACTGAAGGAATTACATTCAACTGAGCCGAAGCTTCCTCCTGATATCAAAACGTTACCTATGTCATCAACTAATTCATAAGATCCAATGCTGCTCTGGCAACAAATTCCATATGCCCCGTAAACTACTATGCAAGGATGCAAAAGAAACGAGGAGTGAATCACTCCTCGTTTCTTTTGAAATAGGTAAGTCTAAAGACTTGTTTATTGGTTGATTTGAAGTTTTTTAATTATTCGTTCATTGTTAACTGTTAATATTTCAAGTAGGTATAGCCCGTCTTTCTGATCTGTGAAATTGTAAGACAATTGATGGTTAGAATCATTAAAATGTGTGGTTTTAACCAGTTGACCCACTGCATTATAAATATTAGCAATAGAAGCATTGCCATTTAATTGCGTTAAGTCTACCTGGAATTGACCATTAGAAGGATTAGGGAAAATCTTAACCTTATCGTTTATGGTGTTTTCTTCTTTGATTCCAATGGTTGAAGCGATACAATTAAAATGGTTTGTTGATAAGGTTGTTCCATCTCCCAACTGGCCGAATTCATTAGCTCCAGTAGTACAAATGGTATTGTGTGAAGCCCTAATTCCTGCGGTGTGCATCCCTCCTATAATTGCTTCTGTCTGATCATCAAGGTAAGCTGTTCCAGGTGCAATGTCCACCCAATCGCTTTCAGTTCCAACTTGGACAAACTGGAATGAACCCGCATAATTTCCTGTTCCAAACTGACCGTTGTTGTTTCCTGTTACCCAGAGTGTGCTATCGTTCTTGATGGCAAATGCACATAGGGGGCCTGCCTTAATCATTTTCCAATCGGTATCAAAACCAACCTGCCAATTACTATATCCGAATCCAATAATTGGATCATTGACTAAACCATTACCCAATTGTCCATCCCCATTGGCTCCCCATGTTCGTAATATACCATCTGTTCCGATTGTATAAATGGAATGGAAACCTGCTTCTACAGAACGCCATATGTTAGAACCACCAATTTGTATTGGCGTTTTGACATGTGGAGTAGCAGTTGCGCTTAAACCAAATACGCCAAAAGAATTATCTCCCCATCCTCTCAGAAAACCATTGGTATTGATTCCAATGCAAAAGCCAGGCCCAGCGGCAATGTCTCTGAATGTAGTTGTTTGATCAATAGTCATGGGTTCAAGAACATCGTCTGTATTGTTGTTACCCATTTGATAGCTAGAATTGTCTCCCCACCCCCATAATGTTCGAATATTTCTCAAGGCCAGGGAATACCAGGGGCCAGCTTCAATTTCCACCCAATAGGTACTGGTGCCAACTTGTATTGGAGCTGATTGATCTACTTTTGTTCCAATGCCCAATTGCCCCTGAGAATTATCTCCCCATGCCCACAGCGTGCCATTAGATTTTAATGCGAGGCAATGTTTTGCTCCAGCTGAAATTTTTTCCCAGTCGTTATCACTTCCAATCATAACAGGGTTAGTTTGATTAGTAGTATTACCAATACCCAACTGACCTTTATCATTTTCGCCCCAGGCCCATAACGTACCATCATTGTGTATGGCTACGGAGAAATATGCGCCTGAGCTTACTTCCAGCCATTCTTGAGCATGAATCGATTGGGTTGAACAAGCAATAATAATGATTATAAGTAGCTTTTTCATTACAGTAAATTTTAGTTAAAGAATTAAGTTCAAAGCAAAGTAAAGGAGGAAGTGGCACTGTGGGCAATACCGCACGCGGGTGATGAGGTGAAGCGGAGTAGCCCACTGTTGCTCTGCCTTTTGCTAACAAGGAACGTGTAACATAAACTTAGCGCTGAAGCTGTAATTTCTTTACCATGCGTTGTTCACCAGCGATGACTTCTACCAGGTACAAGCCATTGGGTTGTTGCTTGAGGTTAGATGATATAAGTTGCCCGACATTGTTTACTTGCTGAGTAGCGACCAATGCTCCTACTGCGTTGTATACATTAACGGTGGCATTAGGGCTTTCCAACGTGGTTAAATCAATTTGAAATGCTCCGGTGGTGGGGTTGGGGTAGATGATGATGTTGGAAGATACATTGATTTTTCCTATGTGAAGACCAGTACCAGCTGTGCAAGTAAATGTGATAGTACTGGTAGTTGTGCCATCACCTAATTGCCCATGAGAATTATGTCCGGTGGCGCAGATTTTATTAGGTTGAGAGAAACGTAAACCTAATGTGTAATGGCCAACAATTCCTCCGAAGCTACTGGCATAGCCCTTTGCGGAAACAATTTCCACCCAATCGTTTGCTGTCCCAATTTGTGTTAAACTATTGGGTTCAGTATAATCGCCTGTTCCCAGGTGCCCGGCATTATATCCACAAGCCCAAAGTGTACTGTCTGGTTTTAATGCAAATAAGCACCCCGTACCAGCACTAATGCTTAACCAATCGTTATCTGTTCCACTTTGCGTTAAGGTACTGATGTTGAATGTTGTATTGCCTATGCCTAATTGTCCATTTGCATTTAACCCAACACTCCAAATTGTACTATCACTTTTTAGGGCATAATTAGATTGTAAGCCTGCTTGTACCATTACCCAATCATTATCAGAATTTAACAACGTTGGGTAGAATTGATCGTTGAATGAGCCGCCACCTAATTGTCCGGAACCACCCTCTCCCCAAGCCCATAGCGTACCATCTGCTTTAATGCCAATAGTGTGTTGCCAACCACCATCCATGGTAATCCACTTTTCAGCCCCGAGTTGTTGAGGTGATAACTTTTGTACAGTGTTTCCTAAACCCAGCTGACCTCTATCATTTTCGCCCCATGTCCAAAGGGTGCTGTCATTTTTTAAGGCAAGTGAAAACCAGGATCCGGCATTGATGGCCATCCAGTCATTGTCGGCTCCAACTTGAGTAGGTGAATTTTGTTGGGAGGTGCTGCCAAGGCCAAGCTGTCCATTGAAGTTTCTACCCCACGACCAAAGCGTTCCATCAGATTTGATGGCCAGGCAATGCTTCGACCCTGCAATTATATCTACCCAATCGTTGTCGGTTCCAACCATGGTGGGTTCCAGTTGGTCTATGTTATTTCCAATTCCTAATTGTCCATAAGTATTGTCTCCCCAGGTCCATATTGTACCATCCGAATTTAATGCCACGGAGAAGTTACTTCCAGCATCGATTTTTTGCCAGGTAGTTTGCGCGTTAACGAAAAGACATAAATGCAGTAAGAAAAGAAGGGGGAGTGCGTTTTTCATAGCGAACATTTTTAGTTTGTTTGGGCAAATAAAAGCTAAAGAGTTGCTTGGGGTAATACCACATTCGGGTGATTTCACTAAACACGAACTCCAATAACACAAACATCATCCACCTGTTCCAAATCACCTTTCCATTGCTCAAACGCATTGTCGATGGCCTGGTATTGTTGTTCCATGGAGAGGTGTTGTAGGCGCAAAAGCAGTTGTTTAAATGCCCGCGCTTTTAGCTTTTTTCCATTTTCTCCTCCAAACTGGTCGGAAAACCCATCCGAAAACAAGTAAATGGCATCGCCTTTTTGAACGTCAATGCTATGGGTAGTAAAGGGGCTGCCATGAGTAAATTTGCCAATGGGCTGCTTATCTCCTTTTATTTCAATCAGTGTGAATTGGTCGGCAACTTCTGTTCGAATGTTATCAGGAAGTTGGTCCATGTCCAGAAGGTCATTAACTCTAATGATCCACAATGGGTTGTATGCCCCGGCAAAGTGTAGTTTTTTTCCTTTCAAAGCACATAAGGCTATGTCCATCCCGTCCCTAATGGCGTCATCTGATTTTCCAAATTCAGTGACTACAATTTCTCGAGTTTTATTCAAAATGGCAGCTGGGTCAGTAAGTTGGTATTCACGAACAGCTCGATTAAGGCCATTGTTGCAAACCACGCTCACCATTGCTCCTGGTACTCCATGTCCGGTGCAGTCGGCTGCTGCAAACAAAACGCAATCATCCAATTGCCGTATCCAGTAAAAGTCACCCGCTACAATTTCCTTGGGTTTGTAAAGAATAAAACTTTGAGGCAAGTATTGTTTTACCACTTTATCGGGCAGTAAAATGGCTTCTTGTATTCTTTTGGCATAGGTGATGCTATCGGTGATTTCCTTGTTTTTTTCTTCCAAAATTTGACGCTGCTCATGGGCAAGATCCCGTTGTGTTTCTACTTCTTTTTTCTGCTGTACCACTTCGGCTGTTTTTTCAGTAACCGCTTGTTGTAAGTGTTTCTGACGTTGACTTAAACGATAAGTGCGCCAACGAACAATGCCTATCAGGGTTCCAATGATAAATAGTAGGTAAAAGATTTTGGCTCCCCAACTTAGCCACCAGGGGGGATAAATACGAAACGAGTATGCCATTGGCTCGCCCCATACTCCTGCTTCTCCAATGGCTTTTACCTTAAAGGTATAGTGGCCTGGAGGCAGGTTGCGGTAGTCAACTTTTGTTTCCCCATCAGGCGTGCTCCAATTGCTGCTCAACCCCTCCATTTTAAAGCTGTATTGGAGTTTTTCGGTGGCTGCCCAGTCGTTCGCATGAAAGAAAAAGGTAAGGTGGTTGAGGTGGTGAGGTAACGTTATTTGTTGAGGAAGGTTGACAAATGCTAATGGTTGATCGTAAGCAGTTTTTAGTGCTTCGTGAAATGGTACGCGAAACAAAGGATGATCGAGATTGTGAAAGTCGATGAACTGTTGCTGTATTTCCAGCCGATCCAATTGAACGATAGGTGCGTGGTTTGACCATTCAAAAGCATCGAGGTATAACATAGAAAGGCATTTGGAGCTCCCACTCCATAGCCGGTGTTGGGCGTCCATAAACAAACTGTTGGGGTAAAACTCTATTCCTTTTAACCCATTTTCTTTGGTGATGGATGTGAAACGGTCATAGGGCTTTTCATGATCATCCATTCGTAAAACGGCCATGCCTTTTGAAGTGTTGACCCAAATTTGATCCTGATGATCGGCAGTAATGGAACGGATAATGTTGGAGGGTAAGCCTTGTTGTTGGGTGTAATTGGTGAAGGTTACTCCGTCAAAACACACCACACCATGGTCGTCTGATCCCATCCACACCTTCCCAAAACGATCTGCGAAAACAGAATAATAGCTGTTGCAGGGCAACCCTTCTTTTTCTGTGAAAAGGGTATAGTTGCCATTGTAATATCCTATCCCTTTATCGGTAGCAAACCACAAATTGCCTTCACGATCCTCCGTCATGTTGCGTATGTTACTCCTTCCTATTTCATGTTCCAAAGAAAGTTGTGTAAAACCCTTCTCATCATAGTAGGCAACACCATTATTAGTGTTTACCCACAATCGGTTATTACTATCTATAAAAGTAGAGTAAATGTTGTTGGAAGGGAGCCCTTGTTTATTGGTGTAGGTGGTTAATGTTTTTCCGTCAAATCGATTTATCCCGCCATGGGTGGTGGCCAACCAAACAATTCCTTCCCGATCAATCACGATTGATGATACATGGTTAGACGATAAACCATTGGCCAGGGTAAGGTGTGTGAACGTTTTCCCATCGTAATAGCTGGCACCGCCTCCAACTGTTCCAATCCAAAGATTTCCTTTTTGATCTTCACAAATGGAGTGTGTAATGTTGTACACCAATCCTTGTTCCTGGGTAAAGTGGCGTAATTTTTTTCGGTAATGGCATCCAATCCCTCCCACGGTACTAAGCCATATATTGCCTTGAGTGTCTTCTGATAGGTTGAAAACAATGTTGGAAGGGAGACCATTTTCTTCGGTATAGTTGGTAAAGGTAGCATCGCGGTATTGGCTTATTCCTCCTCCTCTGCTGGCAAACCAAAGCGTACCATCCCTGTCTTCCAAAATATCATAAATGCTGTTGGAGCACAGCCCTTCCTTAGTGGTGTAATTGGAAAAAGTTTTTCCATTAAACATGCAGGCGCCTCCTCCCTCTGTACCTGCCCAAATATTGCCATTTTGGTCTTCGAGAATTCCATAAACTTCATTGCCCGAAAGCCCTTCCTGAGTAGAATACTGGGTGAAAGTAACGCCATCGTAATGCAATATTCCGGCGCCACCTGTAGCAAACCATAGGTGGCCATTTTTATCCTCCATGATATCGGCAATGAAATTTGAAGGTAGGCCTTGCGCTTTTGAAAAATGAGTAAAGTGTTTGCCATCGTAACAAACCATTCCTTCGTTTCTGGAACCAAACCAAAGATTGCCTTTGCTATCTTCAAAAATAGACTGAATACTGATGGCAGGAAATCCTTCGCTTGTTGTAAACTGAACGAATTTTTCGCCATCAAATTTATTGATGCCATTTTCCCAGGTGCCGATCCATAAATTGCCTTTGCTATCTTCCAACAAAGCACTTCCTATGTTGAAGGATAGCCCTTGTTTTTTTGCGTAGCTTGTATAGGAGGTACCCGTGTATCGAGTAACACCGTTTCCCAATCCTGTAAACCACAAATCTCCTCTGCTATCTTCAATCGTTGACATAACAATGGTTGCAGGGTTGCCCTGATCATCTCCAAGGCATCGTATGTTGGTAGTGGCATTGTCTTTAGCAGCAGGAAGGCTGGCTTTTATAGGAGGTGTTCGTAAAGCAGGCACTACCTTTCCTTGTACCGATAATGTTGTTGGCAAGGATAAGGTGTCTTTCCCGGGTGTGAATTGCGGCAGCTGTTGAGGAATGGAAGTGATGCGAGGAGAAAGTGCAATATGTTTGTTTAGCCGTGCGCTGTCTTGCCGTAGTGCTGTTATGGGCACTGAAGAGGGCTGATTTTCTTTGGTGATGGGGATGGTGGTTAATGTTACAGGGAGTGCTTTGCCCGTAATTGCATTGCCTAACTCAAGGTTGGTGCTGTCTTTTGTAATGGGATGAATAGCATAACCTTGAATGGTGTCCATTTTTATCGCGGAGGCAGTATTTGTGTGGTGATTTTTGGGAGAAGGGGGGGCTTGATGGCAAGCAGCAAGTAGTATTATCGAAGCAGCCAGATAATTCAATTTTTTCATGTCAATAAGATGTACGGAGGTCGATCTCCGTGGTTTTACGGGTGAGAGTAAGTTAATGGCATGTGATTTTTAAGGCAATACCTCAATCGGGTGATGTGTTGACCTGGGTGGTGGTGTACTGCTAAATGCTTCTGGTAAAAGACGGGTATGAAAAAGGTTTCGGAGCTATGCCGTAAAAGTTAGCAAGTGCGAACAATATTGTTCGCACTTGCTATAGGTCAGTCATGAATATGGTTGGAGTGTGAGATATTAATCGATAACCATTAATTTGTGGCTGAAATATTTTTTTCCATCAATGTAAAGGGTGTTATAATACATGCCTGAGGGCAGGGGATCGGTGTTGAATTGAAGTTGATGTTGGCCGACATCTAAATTCGTTTTAGTTTTTTCAAGCACTACCTTACCCGACTGATCTACCATGCGCAATACAATATTCGAAGCTGGTTGGTTTAGGGTGTAATCGAGATGCACCAGGTCGGATGTTGGATTGGGGTACATTACTGAGGCATTTTTGTTGCCTATCATTGGTATTGCTTGTGGAGGAGTATTACCCAGACGGCGTTCGCTGCATGGCGAACAATCCACAATCAATGGCCCTCTAAACCGACCATATTTTCCAGCCCCCTGGAGTCCAGGGAAGGGATTTCCTACCTCGTCTTCTAAGTATTGGGTGTCAATGGTCATTTCACATCCACTTTGACCATCTTCGCAAGTACTACAAACAAAGCCGTAAAAGTCAGAGTGGTTAATAATCCTTTGCTGGTAGGAAGCGTCGTAAGAGCCAGATGGTCCTGGGTTTACCATGGTAATTTTAGCAATGTCTACCAGAATGGCATCTTGTGTGCCGCAAGCTACGGTTTGAACGTCGTTACTTGTTGAAGTGCTTGAGCTGCCTCCCGCCCCTACGCCTGGGCCGCTAATGGTTGATTGGCAAGGAGAACAAACATACTTTACGGTGGCGGTGTATGGCGAAAAAGTATAACAAACAATTCCGCCCGGATGAACTGTTCTTACTCCATCTGAAGGCTGATCCCCAAAATCAGGATCGAAAGGATAATAGCTTCTGTCTGCCGATATTGTACATCCGTTATCAGTGGGGAGTTCGCAATTATAATTGCAATAGTAACCAAACTCGTCAGGATGATCCCAAAGGTATTCTTTCCAGGCGCGCATTGCTGCGTTAAGGTCGAAAAGGGGATTGTCGCTGCAAATTGTTCTTTCTCCCGGATCTATTTCAACTACCATGGAAGAGCCACAGCTAATGCCAGCTTGTCCCACAGCATTGGCTATAAATATGAAGTATAGTAATGTGAGTGTAAAGAAACGCATAATGTAGTTTGTTAATGAAACAAGGTTGAATTCCATGCAAATTAGTGGTACTTGTTTACTTATGCCCTCCCCTGTGGGGGTGATTTAACCGAAGCTTAAGTGAAAGGAAGGGTAGGAATGCCTAAGTTTTCAGGGCATGGCTCAACCTTTTACATTCTACTTCCCACTTCGCTTCAAGCAATATTGCATGGCTTTATGTTGGTAGGTGCTGGTAGTGTCGAGGCTGATGGCTTCCAACATGTTGATGGCTTTTTCGGTGGCAATGGCATTTAATCCGGCCAATGCATGGTCGCGATAACCAATAATAAAACCCCGTCGTTCGGTAGCTACAAATTCAGCTTCACTGGTTTGTGCGAATGCTTCTAATGTGGCTTGATCGAGGGTGGCTCGATGTTGCTCTATATAGGTCTGTATGCGTTGGTAGCTTGCTTTGGCATTGGCCTCTACTTCCATCAGTTGATCATTATCGGGACCCTCTTGAAACGCTTTGATGAACAAAGGCTCCAATACAGCAGCGTTTTGTTGTACTGTTTGTAGCAGTGCTTCTCCATGGTCGCCAACACCACACTGACTGGCTTGCCATTGATTGAATTCGTCGGTTTGTGCCAGTGCTGTATTGGCCCAGAGGAAAGCAATTATGATTAAGGTTTTTTGGAAAGTCATGGCATGCATTTTTTGCTAATTGGCAGGAAAGATTCCATCGGCCCAAATTCTTTTTTTCAATGGAATACAGGTAGCGTTTGCTACAGATTCAAAACAGTTCCTGGTGATTTGCCCGGGTCGTGCGTTGTATACGGTATTGATGTCTGATGGAATGTGAATGTGTGCACGAAATACCTGTCCTTCGGTAAAGTATGCTCTAACAGAACTTGAGCTATGCATTACATTGGTGTTGTCGAAATCACTGAGTAAATTGGTGTGCCCTAATCCAAATTTGTGCCCTACTTCGTGTACCAATAAATTCGTTCCGGTATTTTCTCCCATCACAATAAAGCCGGCTTCTCCACATCCATTGCCAGCATTAGTAACGTAAGCGCCAGTCCCGGCTTCTACTACTGTGCCAACATAGTACACATTAATTTGCCCGGGAATATATCCCACACTTTTTAATGCCTCTTTCTCGGCACAGTCAAATTCGTACAAGGGAGAGAAGAAAAAGTCGAACGTGTCTGGAATAGCATTTTTTACATTTGGCACAAGGGTAACGCCCATGCGTTCTTCTAAAAAGATGGCATTGGCTTCAGCCACCGATAACAAGGCCTTATCTTCTTGTGTGTCGTAAGGGCCTTTAACAATCCAAATGGTAATGGGCAGTTCAAAGTTATCCGCAAAAGTTAGGGTGTCTCGATCTGTTCCGTCGGTCCAGGGCACACCGGTGTGAATAGCCATCGGTCGTCCTTTAGCAAAAGCGATGACTTCGTTAGAAACAGTTGATAAACGAAAGTTACTGATGTACTGGCCGCTTCCTTTAAATACAAAGGTAGAGTCGTTCACTTCTTTTCCTGCTCTAATGCCATCTACCAAAATGCCATGTTCATCTTCTGTAGCGTTTAGTAGCACTACGCGATCTTCGCACGCTTTGCATCCGGTGAGCACCAACAAATAAATGAAAGCAATGATGGAGATGCGGTGGTTTGTCATCGTTAGATTTTTAACCAATGTACTGATTTTCAATTCCTTTTGCTATGGTGAAAATACTTATTTGTGTGGTGTGATGCATATTGATGAAGGGATGCTCAACAGTTATAGATGAAACAACAGGGTGCGATTTAATTTGCCTTATCGATCAAGAAGGCTTTAGCAATTGAGGCCCGAAAAGCAATATTACTGTGTCTTCCCCGTTCGCTCCACCCACTCGTCATAAAGTTGATCGATCTTTTCCATGCCTGCTGTCTTGTTTCCATTGCCATGGGCCAGTAGCATTGTTTCTAAACGGTCGTAGTTGGCATCTGCCTCCGTTGGTGTAAGCCCAGCCTCCTGGGCATACGTGCTATATTCTTCCTTGCTGGATTGAAGTACCGTATACACTGTGTCCTTTAAAGGCAATAGGTGCCTGGCGCGCGACTTGTATTTTTCAATTCCGACCCAGGGTGCTTCAGAAAAATCTTCCTCCCCACCCAGGTAGGTGAATACCTTTCCGTAATCGGTTGGGTTAAGCCAGTTGTAGTTAAGTATTTGCGTGCCAGGACGCTCACCAGGAAAAGTTGGAATAAAGTTTAGCCCTTCTGTAAACAAGCTATCCGTATGCAGCAAATACCGGCCTCCTCCTCCCTGCCAGTTGTAAATGATGCCGCTATGGGTACCATAGCTCCCCAAACTAACGTGTTCCATTCTATTGGTTACTTTTTGAATTGGAATGTTCACAGCCCTTAACAGGTCGGCAACAAAATCGCTGCCAGCCCAGCACCCCAATGGGCTGAGGTATACTTCCTGTTCTTCTCCAGAGAGGAATACAGTTTGCCGTTGGAGCCTGTTGGTGAGGTAAGGATTTTTACTCATGTAATCCTGGTAACTATAGGGTGGGCCAGGGTTGTGGTACAGATAGTCTGCCATCCAGGCGGAAAGGTTTCCAATGGTGGCTTCCTGGCTGTTTCCAATCAGGTTTACCTCTTGCTCGGGCTCATTTTTTAAAAAGAGGTAAGGTACTCGTGGGTTTCCGATGATGGCCCGACTTGCATTTTCCTGCCCGGGCCGTTGGTTGGCATAAACTTCTTGTCCGTCGTTGAGTTTTATCATCGACATGATGTTGGCACTGCTCATCAGGTATTGCAGTTCATTTTCGCTATAAGTGTTAAGTTTCCAGGAGACTATGTTTTCGGTATCGAGGTAAATGGCATGTGCCACGTGGGCAAAATACACTTCGCGAGCCACATCATGATCTTTGTAGATGTTGGTTTCGTGCAGGTGAACGATTCCTTTTGCCTGCTTTTCTTCAACAGTAAAAATCAACGGCTCATCCAAAACCGGAAGTGGTTGCTCATCCCTCAACTTTTGGTAGAATTGTTCTACCCTGTTTCTCCAGGCCAACGGCCAGTCGTCCCAAAACAGCCATGCCGATTCCCCATTGGTATTGGGCGAGCTTACCTGGAGCTGCACCCACTTTTTTACTTTTGGGTGTTGGATGAAGTAAAGTTGTACCCCTCCAAGATTAAAATATCGGAAGTAGTAATATATTCTTTTAAAAAAACGGAAAAAGTAGTTCATGTGGTGGTTTTTAGTGGTTGGATTGAATTGGGGTGCCCAGTATTCAACCGATAGGGTAAGATAGTGAAAATGCGGTTATTGAAAGGGGGGAATGGTAAAAGCCCTGAGATTCTGAAACCAGTTCAGGATGACCAGGGCTTTTTTTATGTTGTAGGTGTGAAGATCTTGATTACTTGTTTATTAAAACAAAAAAATGCGAGTCTTCACGACTCGTTCTCTATGTTCGCGCTGTTTCGTAGCGGGGTAAAGAGTGGTTTTCTTGCTCGGGAATCTAACCTGAATCTCTTGCAACACCTGTGGTTGGGTTCAAAATACGGAAAGTTTGATTTGCTGCTATCCTAAATTTTACCCCACTACTTATGTGACTTTATAGTGCTAAGGCATTCCTTATAAGGGGTGCAAGGCCAGGTGTCAACACTGTTCACCATTGGCATGAATTTCTTAATTCCAACCCTTCTGGCTTCCTTGATCGGGTTGCCTATAAACACAGAGTACAGTCCTTCTTTTAGGTAAAATTACTTATGGTATAAAAGCGCAATAAAAATGGGTATTTATACGGATTGATTTGTGCGTATGACTTCAACTAAATTTATACTATAATCGAGTCATTTGCTAGCACAACTACACTTTTATCTTCCTTAAAAACAAACTATTAACGCAGTTAAAACTAAACCTATGTCAAAAAAAAAATCTAAAGCAGCTGCTGTCATCTCGAAAGAAATGGCAGCACAATTAGCAGAATTAACCAATACTATAACCGGTACCACACATGCAATCGGTACTACGCACCATGAGGAAGACTCCAGGTGCGAGAAGTGGGCTGAAAGAACCAACAAGTACCTGGAAAAGTTCGATGCAACCCGGCACAATACACTACCCAATTGCGATCCGGATGAAAAAGATTGTGGCTGTGGAGAGGGTACTGGCGATACTACAGGCGCTGTGGTTGATCTTATTGTATTGATCGATACCAGTGGCTCGATGTCGGAGTCAGCATCCGCTGTTTCTAACGCTGCAGGAAAAGCCATTAAGTTTGCGGAAGTTACCTGTCCTAACGATTTAAGAGTAACTTACTTTGGAGTAGATGGCATTTGGCCCACAACTGCATTTATACAAAGTCATCGAGACTATATATATGCGTTGCATGGATCTGCTACACCGCTGGCTGCAGATACGAATCATGTAGGACTTGCAAGTGAGCAAGGAGCCAATGCCATCGAAGATTTATCAAGCCTTTTTGATTGGCGCGATGGAGCTTGTCGAGCTATTTTTTACATCAGCGATGAAGAGTTGGATAGTATTAGCCCTACTGGTGATTATGCCAATGAAAATACTGTAACTGATGCTGCTATTGCTGCTGCCAATGCCAACAATGTTACAGTATTTGCTCATCATTTAACCTATCAAAACCGTGGGGCTCAAATTGAACAAAACTACACCGACTTGTGCCAGATGACTGGCGGGATGGTTCATTTTAGCAATGCACCTGATGAGGGTGAATACATCAAATTACTGCAAGAAGCAATTTGTAATGCTTGTGGGGTAAGCACCTGTACGGAAATTGATTTTCCTAAAATAAAGCCTTGTATTTCGGTGAAGTGGGGCGACAGTGATTGCGATTGCATTGAATCGTCGGATTATGAAGTAATGACGTTAACGGTGTGTAATTGCTATGCTAACTTAACGATGTCTAATTTCACCATTGCCCGAATTGCGGTATTGGATGAAGCTGGCCATCCGGCAGCTTTATTGCCTAACGGAAAACCATCAGTGGCTGTGCATCCGATTGGTGTATTTTGTTTTGGTGATATTGCCCCATGTTCTTGTGTTTCCAGAGAGTTTGTGATCATAAATGAAGGGGCAAAGCCCGGAAAATATCAATTGAGGATAGCTGGTGTTTGTTTTGACGTAACCCAAACAATTGGCTATAGCACTTGCTTCGAACTGGATATTTGTATGGATTGATTCATCATTTTTTCAGTGGTTGCTGTGTGGCTAACCTGCTACCTACCCATACTCTTGAGTACGGAATCAAGTAGGGGAGCACAAAAAAGGCGCGAGTTTCGAAGACTCGCGCCTTTATTTTTGCATTGGCGAGAGCCTTTTATTTTTGTGGTGCCTCCAGCCCCGACCCCGATAGCTATACAAAGTATTATGAATGGGAGATAAGGTATGTATTGGCACAGCCAGCCCTTAACCCAGATCCTGAAACAAGTTCAGGATGACAACGCACAACTAATTAGCTTGAAGCCATCGGGGAACCAGAGACACATGGACTTTTAGTCCATAAACACCCTCTATCATCGAACTCCAAACCATTCCTATAAGTGTTGCGAAAACGTTTTCTGTGTACCTTCTGAATAATTTATTGATACCTTTAGTACAATGAAGTACACGCAACTGCGTTCCCCAGGTAACTTAAATGGTAGCATTCGGTGGTAAGAACATTACTTTTCATCACAAGTTTAATGGTAGCCTTTACGGCAATGGCTCAGGAAGAGCCTGATCAAAGCTTGCCACCCATAGCCATGCTTCAGAGTGAGGATGGTGAGCCCAAAACCATTTACGAACTTACCAATAGTGCCCATTACTTTATATACAGTCAGCAAGGAGCATTGATTGATTCTGGCTACGCACAGTACATCGATTTTACCGAATATGATGGGGGCACATACTTTATTCGATATGATGGCAAAAACGAGGTATTTACCAAACGCGCGCCTGAAGCTTCCAATGCTACGCTGGTTATTTTGTTAGCTTCTTTTGCTGCGTTGGTGTTGGTATTGTTGCTGCTTTATGGTGTTCGGTTAAAACGCCATAAAAAAGAACAGGCACGTTTGTTGGCAGAGATTAAAGTGCTAAAAAGTGCCTCAAGCTCATCACTCGATCCTTTGATCGCTTCCAATAAAGCAGCTTTAGATCGGGCTAAAATTGAAGCGGTATTTGAGCATAAGCTCAACGAAAGCGATTGGAAAATCATTGATGAATTATTGGAGCATCCTTCTATTTCGAATAAAGCCCTTGCCGATAAGGTAGCGTTAAGTATAGAGGGTACTCGTTCATCGCTTAAGAAGATGTACCGCATGTTGGAGATCCCTTCGTCTAGAAATATGCGACTAACGTTGGTGATTAAGTTGGTGCAACTCTCGAACGAACCTGCTGAATAACTTGCCATTACTTAAAACAACAACCATCACCATTTAGGGGGGAGTTGTTACTATACCTGGGATTCACCCGAAGTGGTGATGCTGTTGTGGTGTTGATCATTGAAATTTGTTTCGAATTAATCGTAACAACCAAAAATCAATGATTATGAAAACTATTTTTTCGGTAGTGCTTGCAGTAGCTTTTTGTTCTATTGCGTTAGGACAAGATGAGCCCAGCAAAAAAATGCCTCCCATAAAAATGCTGATGGGGAAACCTGGCGAAGTGAAATACATCTACGAATTGCCTGACAGCAGTAAATACTCCATTTATGATCAGTTGGGCAAGCTGGTAGAATCGGGTCATGCCGAATTCATCAACTACACCGATTACAAACCGGGTACTTACTTTATTCAGTATGATGGCATTACCAGGCAGTTTGAAAGGAAAGCAACAGGGAAAAAGGAAGAGTAGGATGACAACGCGCAACTTAGCTTGAAGCTATCGGGGGAACCAGAGACACCTGGGTTTTGTCATAAAAAAAAGTGCGGGCCTCACGACTCGCACTCTTGTTGTTCTTGTGGTGCCTCCAGCTCCGATAATTATCGGAGGAACCAGGGACACTTTAATGCTTTGCCTTTTTAAATAAAAAACCCGCCTCAACAGAGACGGGTTTTGTTGTTCTTGTGGTGCCTACAGCTCCGATCGTCTTTGTACCTTTTAATACATGGCATGGGAGGATTTATAGTCGTTTCACCTGTTGAGATTAAGATAGACTATAATTGTTGCTGACCTGGGTTTTGATGATTGTTCCAAAATCGCAATAGCTCAATGCTATCGGGGCGTATGACATACAGAATAGAAATCTGTTTACATACCACCCCTTTTCGAACAGCTTTGTAGCCTGTGTCGGGAAACATTTCTGGGAAATCGGGAAGGTTTTGGAGGATGGTATTTACATTATCCACGAACTCTACGGCATCTTTTACACTCCAGTCTGATACCAGGTAGTTGATATTTTGCTCGTAATCTTCTTTCGCCTTATCAGACCATATAATTGTTAGCATCGCTACTTCACAATATCGGGGTACTTCGCACGCATCTCCTTCATAACATCTTCATGAGTATGGGTTTTTCCCAATTCAATGGATTTGAATGCCTCATCTACAGCCTGCTTTTCTTCTTTGGTGAGTGTTGTAGTTGCGCCATTTTCCATTCGGGAGAGAATGGTATAGATCACTTGCAGGGTATTATTATCACTAATCCTGTCAACGAGGCTATGAATGTGTGTTCTTAGTTCTGCGGTACTCATACTACAAATATAACGTTTTCTGATGCTTTTTGTTGCACCCCCTTAGGGTTACAACGGTGCAGAGGAATAAGGTATGAATCTTCGTGTTGGAATAAATAACGAAGGGCTAAAAGGGAACTGGGTAGGATATAAGTATAGCCACACATAGCCATAAAAAAAACCGCCTCAACAGAGACGGGTTTTGGTGTTTCGTGGTGCCTCCAGCCCCGATAATTATCGGAGGAACCAGGGACACATGGATTTTCGGTCCATTGCTCAAGGGTGAGCAATGGATGAGTTTCCTGCTCAATGAATCGGCTGGTATCTCTTGTTGCGATTGAGTTTGTGTCCTGAAATGCGTAAAGTTTGGTTTTGCTACTATCCTTGTGAGCAGGGAAAGTGAGCAGGGAAAATGCATGTTATTTATGCTATTAGCCAGCGATGTGTTTGTCAGGTTTTTATGCTACTGAATCAGTTTTGTATTATCTTAATGGCTCAAATGATTTGCACAGTTATTAGGACATACTTCATCTCTATTTTTTGTGTACTGCTTGCTTCGGCGAACTTGTTGTCACAACATTCTGCCATTTCGTTAGAAAAATTGGTCAATGAAGCTGAGTTGGTAATTGAGGGCAAAGTGGTGGATCAACAACCGTTTTGGAACCCCCAGGGTACCATGATATACACTTCCAATACGGTAGAGGTATACAAGGTGTTTAAAGGCAATCTGCTTGGTTCGTTGGTGGAGATCATTACGGATGGAGGAACGATAGGCAACAAAAGAGTAGTGTCTACCTCAGCCATGCATACAGCCATAGGAGAGACGGGCATTTTTCATTGCTATGCTTCGCCAATAACTTATGCCGGAGCAAAAACTTCTGCTCTCTACCTGATGGAGGGGGAAGCGCAAGGACTGATTCGGTATGACTTGACACATCGCACAGCGCACAGCTGTACCGACATATATCCCACCATTACTCAATTGCATGCTGCTATACACTCCATAGCGGGGCAGCAACACATTGCACTAAAGACGGAAGATTACTCGCAGAATTATTACCAGACACGTGGAGGAATGGGGGTGACCGGTTTTTCGCCTACCAACCTCAACGGTGGCATTGGTGATGTGCTTACCATTACAGGAGTGGGTTTCGGAAACGTGCAAGGTGGGGGAAAGGTGCGCTTTACCAATGCGCAGGGAGGAGGGCTACTGCTGGATGTGGAGCCCCTGGCCAGTCAGTACCTCACATGGTCGGATACCATGATACAGGTAGAGGTGCCTTCCTACAATGCTGCGGGAACTGGAGGAAATGCTGCTACAGGGCCAATTGAAGTAGTAAATGATCAAAACCAAAGTGTGCAAACGCTCAATAATTTGGTGATTAATTTTAGTCGAAACAATGCCGAAAGTGGAGGAGTGGCCTACCAGCAAGATATGGTTGATCACAACGGCAGTGGTGGATACACCTTGCTGTTCAGTATCCCTTCTATGGGAAATGCTTATGGTGCTAAGGAAGCTTTTTACCGAGCGTTGGAATCATGGCAGTGTGCTACTGATGTAAACATTGATATAGGCATACCAACTATGCAATCGACGAATGGATATGATGCGTATAACCTGGTGAAATTCGATAGTCTGCCGGGAGGTTTATTGTCTACAGCGCTTATGTTCTTTGCGAATTGTGGAGGGGAGTGGTATCTGGATGGTGTAGATATTAGGTTTAATAGCAATGTCAATTGGAATTATCAAGGTACTCCTGCTGCCAATGAAGCTGACTTCGAATCTTCGGCAGCATATATGATTGGATTGGCACATTTGCTGGAACCGGTGCTTGACATTAATTCTGTGATGCATTATGCGGAAGCACTGGGTGCTATGGGTAGGGATTTGGCATGGAACGATACTCTAGGTGGAAATTATATAATGGCACAAGCGTTGACTCCAAATGGTTGTGGCCCTGGAGTTATGACCGCCATTGCGAATTGTGAAGTAGATGCAGCCAATGATGCGGCTATGGAAGCATTGGTGTATCCCATCAATAATTTCTGTGCCGGCAATTTAGCGGTAAAGGTAAAGATCAGGAATCCAGGGGTGAATGACCTAACATCGGCACAGGTGAACTGGAGTGTAGATGGCAACGTACAAACGCCTTTCAACTGGACGGGCAACCTGGTTCAATACCAAACCAGCCAACTCATTGATGTTGGATCTTATAGTTTTACAGCAGGTAGTCATGTCGTAAAAGTGTGGACTACCTTGCCAAATGGGTTAGCCGACACTGACCTGTTAAACGACACCATTGCTACCACACTCCTGATCAATAACTGTTCTGCACTGGATGCGGAACTGGCCAGTATTGATTCACCCATAGCGAACCAGTGTGGAGGATCATCGCCGGTAGCAGTTACTCTGGCAAACCCTGGGTCAGATACAATTTATGGTACTACCATCACCTGGGGCGTAAATGGCAATGTTCAACCTCCTTTTTTGTGGTTGGGCATTTTACCCCCTGGCATGCAGCAAGATAGTGTTGTAATTGGCTTTTACAGTTTTAATGATGATGATAGTCTTTCTATTCAGGTAATAGATGTCAATGGCATTGTAGACAACAATGCTGTCAATAATGATCAATTTTTCATATACACCACTAACAGATTATCGGGGGTGTACACCGTTGGAGGAGTGAGTCCTGATTTTACCAATTTAGATGCTGCTTGTGATGCGATAGATGATTATGGGATTTGCGGACCCGTAACTATGAATATTCGACCGGGGGTGTATACGGGTGGCAACAATGAAATACATTTTACCAATTGGGTAGATGGTGTTGGTCCCAATAGCTGGATCACGTTCCAGTCGGAAAGTATGGATAGTACCACTGTGACACTGGATGGAAGCTACGCCGTTGACTTAACTCCTGCAGAATATGTCCACATAAGACATTTAACCCTTGCCTTTTCAGACACTTCTGCCTCGGCTTACAACACTGTTTTTTTGCATTCATCACATCATGTTATCATTAGCAATTGTGACATTCAGGCAACATCATCCTTTTTAAACGGACCCCGAAGGGGAATTGGAATCGGCTTCGGTTGTGATTCCATTACCATCACCAACAACCTGATTCATGGAGGAGCCATGGGAATCTTCTTTGCTCAAAATCAAGGAGGACAAGGGCATGCCCTGATAGAGCATAACGAAATCTACGACAACGAAGAAGCCTGCATTAAAATGCGCAATCCTGGTACAGCCGTCATTCAAAGCAATAAAATGTACAACACCGATATCACCCAATCGGTATTTGGGGTGTATGTTGAACAAAGGGCGGGAGCTGTGCCCGCTGAAATTGAAATAAGAAGGAACGAAATCAACCTCCAACAAGGAGTGGGCATATACATCAACGAAACAGCGGCCTTACCATCAATTTCAACCACCATTGCTAACAATATGATTGCCATCGAAGCAGCATCAGATACCAGTATAGGCATTAAAGTGCTGAGCACCGACCAAATCGATGTGGAGTACAATACGGTACGTGTACAATCATCGAACCCAACCTGGGGAATTCCCTTCTTTTATCGTGAAACAGCTGTGAGCAACGATGTAAGCGTACAAAACAACATATTTTATAATGAGGGCACCAATGTAGCGGTGAGGTTTGAGTCTATAAACGGAACCGATTCGTTGTTCAATCATGCCACTTTGTTCGATTACAACGATTATTATACCACTGGACCTAATTTGGGGCGTCACCAGGCTCAATTTGCTACCAATATTGCTGCCTGGAGACTATTGGCGGGGACTGATGATCATTCCATTTCCGTACAACCTACCTTTGTGCAACCCAACGATTTTCATTTGTTGAACACCCCTGCTAATTACCCTTTGTTAGGCACCGGAAACACCACGGGCACCAACAATGATTTTGATGGTGAACCACGCAATTCTTCACCGGATATGGGAGCCGATGAGATCGTTACCATTCAATACGATGTGGAGCCTATTGAACCCGCCACTTCGTTTATACATTGTGACACTTTAGGATTGTGGGTAAAAATTCGTAATCTGGGACACGAAACGATCAACTCCCTAGAGATTCATTCGGAAGTAAATGGGGTGCTCCAACCTGTGTGTTTATGGTCGGGCGATGTGGCGGTATACGATACTACTGCAGCTATCTTATACAGGGTCTTTGCCTATGACCACGACAGCACCTACACGTGCAAAATATGGACCCAACTTCCTAACAATGGTGCCGACATTAATATTACCAACGATACCATTTACCATACGTTCAACATACCGGCTTCTTCGCTAAGCATTGGGAACGACACCACACTTTGTTTAGGAGAAAGCCTGGCACTTGTTGCTAATCCCAGTGCTTTTGTGTCCTATCAATGGTCAACGGGAGCCATAGATTCGGCCATCGTAGTTATAGCAAGTGGGCCATATTGGGTGGAGGTTGTTGATACTACGGGATGCATCCTTTTGGATACCATGACATTCTCCAATTTCCCCGTACTGCCTTTGGAATTGGGGAACGACACGGCTCTGTGTCATGGTCAAACCCTTACCCTTGCTGCTAGCGGCTTTGATACTTATGCCTGGTCCACAACAGCAACAGATTCTTCGATTGTAGTGAATACCTGGGGTACCTACTGGTTGAACGCCACCGATGTGTACGGCTGTATTGAAACCGATACCATTTCCGTGTACTATCCGGCTGCCGGATTTACGCGCGACACCATACTTTGCGAAGGCGCTACGTTGAATTTACAAACGGTCCCCGACGTTAGTAGTCACCAGTGGTCCACAGGTCATACAACACCATCCATTTTAATTAGTACGGCAGGAACCTACTGGCTGGATGCCATCGATTCGGTAGGTTGTGCAATTTCCGATACCATTGACATCGTTTACACGCCAGTGGCCGCAAATTTCCTCGGCAACGATACCGTTATCTGTGTGGGAGATGTTCTCACCATGAACCCAGGGTCATGGCACCAATCCTACTCATGGTCTGTTGGTATTACGGATTCCGTTTTTGCAACTTCTACAGTAGGCACCTATTGGGTAGATATTATTGATTCCAATGGTTGCTTACAGTCGGATACCATAACTTTTTCCAATCACTTTGTAGTTTCGCCCGTTATCTGGCAAAATGGCGATACGCTTTTTACTACCAATACAATCGCTACCACCTATCAATGGTATTACTGGGGCACTATTATTCCAGGAGCTAATTCTTACTATCATATAGCAACATTGCCAGGAGATTATTCTGTGGAAGTGGTCGACACCAATGGCTGTACGCTGGGATCATCTACAGTGAGTGTAATTATCACCGGAACGGAGCAGTTTGACAATGGCTTTACTGTTGATATTAGCCCAAACCCTAACACAGGACAGTTTACACTTGTTATCGTTTCGCCGGAAAGTCACGATTATGAATTGCTACTTACAGATATCATGGGGAGAAAGATATATCAATTCAAATTGGACAATGTGTTGGGGGCACATCAACATGATATAAGGTTGGATAACTGTGCTCCAGGAGTATATTTCTTGAAAATCAGGGGTGCTGGAGGAAACAAGTCTGTGGGTATAGTGTTGGAATAAAGGGGATACAATCACCTTGTCATTAAGAGTTAAATTTAACGGTGATTAAGATCAAAAATGTTGAGTTTCACATACTAAACCCCATTGAAACAATGCCTATCAACAAAAAAAAGTGCGAGCCTCACGACTCGCACTCTTGTTGTTCTTGTGGTGCCTCCAGGAATCGAACCAGGGACACATGGATTTTCAGTCCATTGCTCTACCAACTGAGCTAAGGCACCATTCAAACGGACGGCAAATTTAAAAATATTTTTCATTCACCAACAAAAAACTGCCCTTAAACATTATTTAACATTTTGCTTTTGGTGTCGCCCCCCTTTGTTAGTAGCTTTGCAGCTTAGTATTTTTCCATGCAGCTGATCCTCGACCTTGGCAATACCAATACCAAAGCAGCGTTGTTTTCCAACAACGAACTCATGGCTCATGCTACATGGGAAAATGGTACTGTTGATCAACTCAAATCATTCATCAACACCCACACTGTTACCGCCTCCATCATTAGCTCGGTCATTCACCACGATGCGGCTTTAGAACCATTTTTACGCACCCTGGGCCCCTCATACGTCCTCAACTCGAATACCCCTGTTCCAATTACCGTAAGCTACCAAACCCCCGAAACATTGGGCAACGATCGCTTGGCCAACGCAGTAGCAGTAAGCCAGCAATTTCCCCAGCAGCCAGCCCTGGCCATCGATATGGGTACGTGCATTAAATACGACTTTGTGACCGCCAACAACGAATACCTGGGTGGTGCCATCGCTCCAGGTTTTGCCATGCGATTAAAGGCATTGCATACTTTTACCGATAAATTGCCGTTGATTGAAGAGAAAAAAATAGATGCTTTGATAGGAGATAGTACAAAAACCTCCATGCAATCAGGAGTTTATAACGGAATAGTGGCCGAAATAAACGGAATTATTGAAAAGTACGCCGAACAATACCCTGAAGTACAGGTGGTCCTTACCGGTGGCGACGTTAAATTTTTTGATAAAGCAGTAAAAAATACAATCTTTGCAGACTCATTTTTAACCCCTAAAGGGTTAAATGCAATACTACAGCACAATGTTGCCATTTAAAAAACTAGGATTTGCATGTTTATGCCTGATGTTGGCAGGAAGTGTGTGGGCGCAAAACACAAGCAATTCACCCTACTCGCGCTATGGGGTAGGCGACCTAAGTGGCTCGTTGCTGTCGTCGCAATTTTCGATGGGAGGCATGTACACCGCGCTAGATGATCCGTTATTACTCAATTTTGGCAATCCAGCGTCTTACGCCTCATTAACCCGCCCAGTAGTCGATGTAGGCGTATTCAACAGAAGTACCAACATCAGTTCTGGCACTCAATCGCAGTCCTTCAATAGCATTTCATTCAGGAATTTAGCCTTTGGTTTTCCCATCTCTAAGCGATGGGGCAGCAGCTTTGGGGTGATGCCATACAGCAGTGTAGGGTACAACATTTCCGACAAGCAAGACATTACCGGGATAGGCACCGTAGAACAATCTTACGAAGGTTCTGGAGGAATTAATCAGGCCTACCTGGGCAACGCGTTTAAAATCATTAAAAAAGATACTGGAGGCACCACGCTCTCCATTGGCTTTAATGCCAAATACCTCTTTGGATCGCTGAACAAAGACCGTAGGGTAATATATCCTGATGGCGAAGGGTTCTTCAACACCCATGTAAGCAGTGCTACCTATGTGGGCGATGTGGTTTTCGACTTTGGCCTGTTGTATACCGATTCTATTGGCAAGCATGTGAAGTTCATGGCGGGCATTAACTTTAACATCCCTTCAGAAGTAAGTGCAAAGCAAGATCAGGTAGCTCGTACCTACATCAATTCGGGCATTGGCTTTCAGCTCGATCGCGATACCACCGAATACATCGACGGATTAAAAGGAACCCTGTCTATGCCACAAAAATTGGTGTACGGACTGGGGGTTGAAATAAAGAACAAGTTTTACGTAGGCCTGCAATACAAAACGCAGAACTGGTCGGATTATGTTACCGTATTTGGTGAGGAGGAAGTATCGGGCGAGTTGAAAAACAGTTCGGAGGTAGCACTGGGCATGCAATATGCACCGAGGAGAAATTCCTCTCGTCGCGATTTTCCAGTGAAATACCGCATGGGAGCACGCTATGGCAATACCTATTTTAACGTAAGTGATACACAGTTGAAAGAGTATGGCATAAGTTTTGGTGTAGGATTACCAATGCCGAAGTCGGTGTCGTTAACCACCTTTAACTTAGGCGTTGAATTGGGAGAACGAGGAACGTTGGACAACAACCTGTTGTTAGAGCAGTTTGCCAACATTTACATCGGAATATCACTGTCTCCCCATAAAGTAGACAGATGGTTTTATAAACGTAAGTACGACTAACAGAAATATAAGGAATTATGAAAGCAAAGGTTTTAAGTGTAGTAGCAGTGTTGATGGCCACCCTGGCTTTTGGGCAGGGAAAGTATGGCGCTACACCTGAAGATAGTATTGAGTGTATCACCAACCTGTCGCTATATCAGGAATTTGTAAAGCAAAAGAACTATAACGATGCTCGCGCTCCGCGCATGAAGGCCTGTGAAATTTGCCCCAAGTCAAGTAAAAACTTGTATTTGAACGGGGTAAAGATGTACCGCCAGTTCATCAAAGATGAGCAAGATGCAGCAGCAAAAGAAAAATTGATCGATACCTTGTTGATGACCTACGATCAGCGCATTGCTAATTTCGGTCAGGAAGGGTATGTGTTGGGACGTAAAGGTTCGGACATGTTGAAATACCGTAAAGCCGACCCTGTTGCTGCACGCGATGCATTGAAAAAATCCATCGAACTACAAGGCAAGAAAAGTGAAGCAGGAGCATTGGCAGCTTACTACCAATCGTTGTACCTGGTATACAAGAAAGACAAAGAGCAAAAGGCGGCTTTGTTGGAAGAATACCTTCCTGTAATGGAGATTGTGGATCACAACATTGTCAACCCTAAAAATGAAAAGACCAAGACCTATTACGAAAAGTCGAAAAACAACATCGACGAAATTTTTATGAAAATTGGTCAGTGTCCAGACATCGAGGAAATCATCAAGAAAAAACTTGAAGCTGACCCCGACAACATGGAAGTGAAGAAAAAAGCCATGGCATTGATGGGCAAAAGAGAATGTACCGACAGTGATTTGTACTTGAAAGTGGTAGAAGCGGTACATGGCAGCGAGCCTTCGCACGAGTCGGCATACGGCATTGGTATCATGAAGCTCAAGAAGAACGAATATTCAGGAGCATTAAAATACTTCAAGCAAGCCATCGACCTGTGTACTGATTGCACACAAAAAGGCGATTACTACCTGGCGGCAGCACAATGTGCCAACAAAACCGGGCAGCGTCAGTCGGCCTATAATTACGCCAATCAAGCCATCAGCAACGGTGGCGATAAAGGCAAGGCCTACCTCATTATGTCGCAAGCCATTGCTGGTAGTGCAAAATCTTGTGGCAGCAACGAATTAGAGCAAAAAGCAGTATACTGGTTGGCTTACGATTACGCAGCCAAAGCGAAGTCGAATGGCGCCTCACAAGGCAGCAAGCTAATGTCGGCTTACAAAGCGCAATGGCCCAATAAAACATTGCAATTTAACCACGGTGTATTGGGGAAAGAATCTTACAACATTGGCTGTTGGATCAATCAATCCACAGCGATCAGGCTCCCCTGATAATGCATCAACGTATTGCCAAATATATTTTTCGAAGCATTCCGGTCGTATTGATCGGAATGCTTTTTTCTTGTGAGAACGATGTGGAAAAGGTACGTGAGCTTACAGCCTTCGATGATGCACCGCTTGAATCGGCATACGACCTCGAATTGATGATTACCGATTCGGGCAGGGCAAGGGTGAAAATGATTACCCCACAAATGGATTACTACCTGAAAGAAACGCCCATCCGCGAATGCCCTAAAGGATTGTTGGTGATTTTTTACGACTCGTTACAACAAGAAGAATCGCGACTTACCGCAAATTATGGTATCTTTTACGAGGATCAAGATTTGGTAGAGGTAGAAGATAGTGTGGTATTCATCAATAAGAGAGGTGAAATTCTAAACACCGAGCAGCTGATTTGGAACCGCGATAGCGGAAAAGTGTATACCGATAAGTTTGTGAAAATAACCCGAAACGATGCGGTTATTCACGGGCACAATGGGATGGAAGCCAACGAAACATTTACCAAATGGCGCATCAAAAAAGTTAAAGACAGTAATATACATTACGACGAAGCCGAATTGTTAAACGATTCACTAGAAACCGATCAAAATGAAAACCCTTAACAAGGTAATGGAAACCTTTTGGTTACTGGTAGCACTGGTAACGCTAGGATTGGCCGCCTACATGATTCACCATGATGGTTGGGACAATGCCTATTTGTACTTGTTATTTCCGCTTATTGCAGGCGCCATGTTTGGATTGCGAAGAACCATGCGGAAAAGGATGGAAAAGCATTTGGGCGACCAATAGCACATCCTTGAAAATTCTTATATTTGATATAAGTTAGCCTGTATATGGACATTCCCGATCTGTTGATCATCGCATCTTCACTTGTTTGTTCTGCATTTTTTTCTGGAATGGAAATTGCCTTTATTTCCGCCAATAAGCTACAAATAGAGCTGGAAAATAAGCAAGGCTATTTCTATGCCCGCATCCTCTCATTTTTTCTAAAACGCCCATCGCGATTCATTGGTACCATGCTGGTAGGCAACAACATTGCCCTGGTGATATATGGTATTTATATGGGCGATTTAATCATGGGATGGCTCGATCCTTCGCACACGTGGAACCAGGGATTGTTGCTGGCAGTACAAACCGTGATTTCAACCCTCATCATCCTGATTACGGCTGAATTTCTTCCCAAAACAGTATTTCGCATTAACCCCAACAGGGTACTCAATATTCTTGCCGTACCCCTGGTCATCATTTATTTCCTGTTGTGGATTCCCATGATCATTACCATTGGGCTGTCGGAGTGGTTGTTAAAGGCCTTTCTAAAGGTAGATTTTGCAGAAAACAAACCGGTATTTGGTCGGGTAGACTTAGACAATTACGTGCGCGAAATGACCGACCGCGCAGCCGATCAGGAAGACCTGGACCACGAAATCCAGATTTTTCAAAATGCCCTTGAGTTTTCGAAAGTGAAAGCGCGCGATTGCATGATTCCGCGTACCGAAATTGTGGCGTTGGATGTAGAAGATACCATCGAAACATTGCGGCAGAAGTTTGTGGATACCGGGCTGTCGAAAATTTTGATTTACCGCGATTCTATCGACAACATCATTGGCTATACCCACTCGTATGAGCTGTTTAAACGCCCCGATAGCATCAAGTCGATTTTACTGCCTGTTTCGATCATTCCTGAAACCATCGCTGCCAACGAAATTTTGGAGTTGTTCATCAAGAAGAAAAAGAGCGTAGCTATTGTGGTCGATGAATTTGGAGGTACCGCAGGCATGCTTACCATCGAAGATGTGGTAGAGGAGATTTTTGGAGAAATTGAAGATGAGCACGATTCGGAAGCCTTGTTAGAAGATCAAATCACCAACAACGAATTCCTCTTTTCCGGCAGAATAGAGATCGATTATGTCAACGAGAAATACGGGTTAAATCTCCCTGAATCAGAGGAATATGAGACCTTAGCAGGGCTCATCCTACACAATTACGAAAGCATTCCAAAGGCCAACAGCCAAATCATAATCGATCAATTCAAGTTTTACATCACAGAAGTGAGCGATACCCGCATCGACGAAGTCCGTTTAACCGTTGTAAAAGAAGCGGTTTAAACTTTTAAAAGTCGAATTACAATTGTATATTCGCACCCCAAATATTTTTTGATAAAATGGCTTTAATAGGTAAAATTAGAAAGAGATCGGGATTGCTGCTGATTTTTATTGGCGGGGCAATGGTAGCCTTTATCTTGAGCGACCTTTTCGGAAATCGCACTGGAGTAGTTTCCAACGAGGTAGGAGAGATTTATGGTGAAGGCATCGATGGGGTTGAATTCAACAACCGTGTTGAAACCATCGTGCAACGAAATATTAGCAGCGGACAGCAAGCCGATGAGGAGTTGATCAGAGATCAAGTATGGGCTGAATTGTTGAAAGAACGAATCATGGGCCGCGAATTGGCTGCCCTGGGCATTAACGTTACTGCCGATGAGTTGTTCGACCTGGTACAGGGAACCAACATTCACCCAAGCATCCAATCTACTCCCGCTTTCCAAAATCCTCAAACAGGACAGTTTGATCGCAACAATGTGATTTCATACATGAAAGACTACCTGCCTAACAATCCTCAAGATCAGGCACAATGGGTAGACTTCGAGCGATTTCTGGAGCAAGATAGAGCTTACGTGAAGTACAACAACATGATTAAAAAAGGGTTGTACGTTACCAACAGTCAGGCGAAGCGCGATCACATTGCTCAAAATGAAAAAGTGAACTTCAAGTTTGTGGTAAAGAAATATGCAAGTGTACCCGACAGTACTGTTGCATTGAGCGAAGAAGAAATTAGTGCTTACTACGACAAGCATAAGAACGATAAAGATTACGAGCAGGAAGCATCGCGTTCTTTCGAATACGTATTGTTTCCTTTCGAGCCTTCTACCGACGATCAGTTAGATACGCGCGATTGGGTAGGCGGAATGATAGAAGACTTTAAGAATGCTTCGAACGATTCTACCTTTGTGCAAAGAAACGCTGATACCAAAGGGTTAGGAAACTTGCCTTACACAGCCGGTAGCTTGCCAGCAGAAATTGATACGGTAATTTTGCAAGCCGACTCAGGCACTGTTGTTGGTCCTTATTTGGAAGGTAACTCGTATAAAATTGCAAAAATCACCGACATTCAAATGTTGCCCGATTCGGTGAATGCACGTCACATCCTTATCAAACCAGGCCCTACAGAAACAATTGAGCAGGCCCTGGCCAGAGGAGATAGCATTAAGACGGTGATTCAGGCCAACAACAACTTTGCGGAGTTGGCACAACAACTTTCTGAAGATGCTGGCTCGGGAGTTAATGGAGGAGATTTAGGATGGTTTGTTCCTGGAGCAATGGTAGTGCCTTTTAACGATGCGTGTTTCGAAGGAGAAACAGGCGACATGCCAGTAGTGGCTTCGCAGTTTGGGGTGCACATCATCGAAATCATGGATCAAAGCGAGAAGTCAAGAACCATTAAGATGGCGGTAGTAGATCGTTTGATTCGTCCTTCTAAAGAAACCATTGACTCGGTATACAACGTGGCCAGTGAGTTTTCAATCAACAACAATAATTCTGATCTATTCATTGCCGCAGCCGATAGCAACGAGTACCGTCGCTACCCAGGTGCGAATGTGAAAGAAGACGATAAGTTTATTCCAGGCCTGGCAGAGCCTCGTTCGTTAATTCGCTGGGCATACGGTGCCAACATTGGCGACGTATCAAGCCCTGAGGAAATTGGTGAGTCGTTTGTAGTGGCTTACTTGAAGAGCATCAAAGATGAAGGCGTACCTACGCTGGAGGATGTTAGAGAGCGTGTAGAGCGTGAAGCCATGCAAGAGAAGAAAGCCGACATCTACCTGGAAAAAATGGCTGGCGGTACCACACTTGAAGAAGTGGCCGGAAGAGTAGAAGAAACGGTATTGTCTGCAAGCGACATCGCATTCTCATCATTCACCATTCCTGGTGGTGGAGGTAACGAGCCTGCAGTAATCGGTAAAATCTTCTCGTTGGATGAAGGTCAAATTGGAAAAGTATCGGTGCCCATTAAAGGAGAAGTAGGGGTATATGTGGTAATGCTGGAAAGCAAAACCAATGCACCTGAAGCAACCGATTTAACAGCCAATAAAGAAAGTATTCTTTCAAGAGTGCGTTCGCGAGTTGACTTTAGCGTATACAAGGCGTTGGAAGACATGGCTGATGTGAAAGACGATAGAAGCAAGTTCTTCTAATCGATAAAATACTACATTAAAATCCCGTCCGATACTATCGCGACGGGATTTTTTTTGCCCTGCGTTTTCCCAAACAGTACGCATCAAACCAGGGCCGTGGTGCTTCCAAACATTGCTTGTCGTACGTTCGAACATGGGTAGTCATACCTCCGAACATGAGTGGTCATACCTCTGAACATGGGGTGTCATACTTCCGAACATGGGGTGTCATACTTCCGAACATGGGGTGTCATACTTCCGAACATGGGGTGGCGTACTTCCGAACATGGGGTGTCATACTTCCGAACATGGGGTGTCATACTTCCGAACATGGGGTGTCATACTTCCGAACATGGTGTGTCGTACTTCCGAACATGGTGTGGCATACTTCCGAACATGGTGTGGCGTACTTCCGAACATGGTGTGTCGTACTTCCGAACATGGTATGTCGTACTTCCGAACATGGTATGTCATACTTCTGAACATGGTATGTCATACTTCCGAACATGGGTGGTCATACTTCCGAACATGGTATGTCATACTTCCGAACATGGGTGGTCATACTTCCGAACATGGTGTGTCATACTTCTGAACATGGTGTGTCATACCTCAGAGGTGTACCCTTTTTCATTTTAAAGCAAAAGGTAATTTTGTTGATTTTTAGGGGAAAATCAATGATCGATACGGACTTTTGAAAATGAAAATCGGCCATTTTGGCAGCTTTTAATTTACCGCAAGATGTCCATACGCTCGGAGTCGAGCTTAATGAAAATAAAGAGCAAGGCAGTAAATGCCCACAGCGAAGAACCCCCATAGCTGAAAAAGGGAAGGGGAATGCCAATGACCGGAGCCAACCCAATGGTCATGCCAATGTTAATGGTAAAATGGAAGAAGAAAATGCATGCCACGCAGTACCCAAAAATACGGGTGAGTTTGGAACGCTGGCGCTCGGCCACAAAGATAATGCGAATCATAAGTGTGAGAAACAACCCAATGAGCAGGAAACTGCCAATGAAACCAAACTCTTCTCCAATGGTGCAAAAGATGAAATCGGTGCTTTGCATAGGCACATACTTGTGCTTGGTAAGTGTGCCTTTCAAATACCCTTTTCCGGTAAACCCACCCGATCCAATGGCCGTTTTCGATTGTTTAACGTTGTATCCCAACCCCTGGGGGTCGTATTTCTTGCCCAGCAGCACTTCAATACGGTCTTGTTGGTGAGGGCTTAGCTTGCTGAAGATGTAGTCGACACTGCTAACAAATACAATGCTTACCACCAGGGCAATGGCAAGGTAGGTGAACGCCCTTTTGCGGTACCTTTTTCGGGTAAACCCTTTGATTAAGATATAGATGAAGGAGGCCAGTAAAATTAAAATGCCCGATAGCATGATGTTGCCAAATATGGCCACATCGGCAATGCTTACCGACATGTCTTTTACCAACAATGAAGTCACTGCCAATACCCCTGTAAGTAGTCCCAGTAGTAGGATGTCGCCCGAAAGCCCTTCGCGGTAAAGTACAAAGATGAAGGATACAAATACCAACACCGTTCCGGTATCGGGCTGCAACAAAATGAAGCCTGAAGGTACAGCAATGAGCAGGGCGGCAAATACCTTGGTGTTAAAGTCTTGTATGCGTATGTTGAGCGAACTCAAGTACTTGGCGAGGGCTAAACTTAGTCCTAGCTTGGCAAACTCAGAGGGTTGCAGCGATACCGGGCCAAACCTAAACCATGAGGTGGCGCCATTTACTTCTACTCCAATAATAAGCACCGCGGCCAGTAAAAAGGTGGTGACACCATAAATGAGGTAGGCCGATGAGTTGATGAAAGAACCATCAACCAGCAGAATAACAATGGCAATGATGATCCCTCCTATGATCCATCTAAATTGATTGCCGTAGGTGCGCTCGGTGTCAAACATACTGGGGTGTTGCGGGTCAAAATCGGCTGAATAAATGGTAAACCACCCTGCGATTACCAGCACCAGGTAGATGATGACCAGGAACCAGTCGATGTTTTTCGCCTTTATGATCCTGTTGCTTCTCATTCAGCAGGGTTGATGAATTGGCCTCCAATATTCTGCGCTCTGTTTCTGGTCGCGAAATGCTATCGTTTAAGTACTTCTCAATCAGCAAGCTGGCAATAGGAGCTGCCCACAACCCGCCACCTCCCGAGTTCTCTACATATACCGCCAGTGCAATCTTAGGATTTTCGCGTGGAGCAAAGGCAATGAATACCGAGTGATCTTCTCCGTGAGGGTTTTGTGCTGTTCCAGTTTTTCCGCAAATGGTAAGACTGTCTACCCTGGCGCGACGAGCAGTACCACCGGGTTTCTCCACCACATCTTGCATGCCATTCCACACCAGTTCAAAGTACTGAGGGTCTACGGTTACTTTTTGCTTTACCTTGAACTTATCCAGTACCTCATCGGCACCGTCAATGGCCTTAACAATATGTGGGGTGTAGTAATAACCTTTGTTGGCCAATATAGCAGCCAGGTTGGCCATCTGTAAAGGAACTACCTCCATTTCACCCTGTCCAATACTGATGGATCGAATGGTGCTAAATGCCCATCGACCTTTGCCATATATGCGATCGTAAAATTCGGAGGAGGGTACGTTGCCCTTTTTCACGGAAGGGAGGTCGATGTCTAGCCGTAGCCCCAGCCCAAAGCTGGTAACGTGGTGGTGCCAGATGTCGAGCCCTATTTTTGAATCGGTAAAGGTGTTGGTAGATTTACGCTGGTTGATGATCCTTTTTACCAAATTGTAGTAGTAGGGGTTGCACGAGTGCTGTACCGATTGTTGTAGGTTGAGTGGCGAAACGTGGTTGTGGCACCCTACCAGGCTTTTGTTGCATGCAAAGCGGGTATTGAGGTCGGCCACTCCCTCTTGTTGGGCAATAAGGGCTTGCACGGTTTTAAAAATAGACCCTGGAGGATACTTGGCCATCAATGCCCGGTTAAACAGTGGTTTCAGCTGATTGGTGTCGAGCATGGCGTAGTTTTTACCCCGAATCCTTCCTACCAGGAGGTTGGGGTCGTAAGTAGGACTCGAAACCAACGTGAGCAGCTCACCGCTGCCAGGCTCAATGGCTACAATACTGCCAATCTTATTTTCCATCAGCAATTCGCCATAGGCTTGCAATTCTGCATCGAGGGTGGTGGTAATGTCTTTACCAGAAATGGCAAGGGTGTCGTAGGCCCCATTTTTATAGCTGCCCTTTTCGTTGTTGAATACATCTACCAAAATGTATTTTACTCCTCGCTTTCCTCGCAGCTCCTCTTCGTAGGTTCTTTCCAGCCCGCTTATGCCAATGTAATCACCCGATTTGTAATAAGGGTTTTTCTCAATGGTATTGGCATTCACCTCGCTGATGTAGCCCAACAAGTGTGCGGCTGTTTTTTCGGGGTAGGTGCGTAAGGTTCTCGACTGCCCATAAAAGCCCCGGTATTTGTAGAGCTTTTCAGAGATTTTTGCGTAATCTTCGCCAGGTATTTGCTTTTCGAATACCGAGGGTTTGTACCTCGAGTAGGTAATGGCTTTTTCCAGTTTAGCATCAAACTCTTCTTTTGTAATGCCAATCAATTGACAAAACTCCAGGGTGTCGAGCTCGTTCATCTTTTTAGGAATCACCATTAAATCGTACACGGCTGTGTTGGCTACCAGCAACGTGCCATTGCGATCGTATACGAGTCCGCGTGCGGGGTATACTGTTTTTTTGCGTTCAGATATGTTGGCAGCTTCCTTTTCCCATTGGTCGTCGATGACCTGCAAATAAAAAAGCCGCATGAGGAAGATCAACCCAACACTGATAAAGATGATCAAAATGGTGTACTTGCGTCGTTCTACCGTGCTCATTAGCTTTCCCGGGGCTTAAAGATGAGGTATTGACTGAGTATGATGAGCAATAACGTAAAGGCGCCACTGCCAAGGATGCGTAGTAGGGTAGTGAAGAAGTCGGAAAACCGGAATACTTCCAAAAAGAAGAAGCAACTGTGGTGTACCAATACCAGGATGCCGGCATAGGTAATGTACCATGCGAGCCCCATGTGTTGTATAAAGGGTTGCATGCCAAATTCGTATCCTTCGCGGGGGGCAATGAGTTGAAGCAAATAGGGGCGAACAAATGCCAATAGCACGCAAGCAGAAGTATGCATGCCCAGCGTGTTGGTAAAGGCATCAATAACAATGCCCGTTACAAAGCCCAGTATAAGCAAGAGCCATTTGGGGGTTTCGAAGGGCAGCATCAGCAAGAACATGAGGTAGAGGTAAGGGTTGAGGTAACCTCCCAAATCAATTTGATTAAGAACGAGTCCCTGTAACAGTACCAGGAATACAAAGCGCATGCTATTTCTAATGGCGTTATTGAGCATCGGCACTTACAGTTTGTTGTTCTAGCTGATGTTGTTCTTGCTTAAGCAGGTTGCTTACCACATACACATGTTTCAAATTATGAAAGTTGGTGGCAAGTTGTAAATCAACGATGTAAGCGTCGCTTCCTGCTTCTACTTCTGCGGTTTTTACAATGCCCACCAAAATGTTTTTTGGATAAATACCCGACGAAGGGCTGGTAATGATGGTGTCGCCAGGAACCACCCTGGCATGTTTGGCAATGTCGATCACTTTAGCCATTTCCGGGTCATGCCCTTCCCACTTTAGCAAGCCGGGATAGTTGTTTTTTTGCGTCACCACCGGAGCGGTAAAGTTTTGCACATTAACCACCGGCACCACGGTGCTGTAATGCGTGGAGGCAAACTTTACAAAGCCCACAATTCCATCGGGGCATACCACCCCCATGTCGGCACGAATGCCATGAATGGTACCTTTGTTAAGGGTGAGGTAGTTGTTTTGTTTGTTGGTAGAGTGGTTGATGACCTCGGCATTGATGTAAGCATATTGTTGCCTAAAAATGGTGTCGTTTACCACAGTATAGTTGCTATTGAGCTGGATGAAGGAGCTGCGTTGCATGGATCGAAATAAGGCATTTTCTTTGGCCAATTGCTCGTTGGTGCTTTTCAGGTTGATGTAATCGGTAACACTGGCCCGGGTTTCGTAAAGGGAACCAATAATGCCATTGGCAGAATTGAGAAAATGAGCCTGTTGATGACGGTTGTTTTGAACGAGAAGAAAAAGTGCAATAACCTCTAATAAGAGGAAAATGAAGATGCTGTGGTACCTATAAACAAGTCTGAGTAGGTTGCGCATTCAAGTTTAATGCCTTTAGTTAACACGTTGCGTTAGTCTTTGATAAGGAACTGGAACTTATCGATGTTTTTCAATGCAATTCCTGTTCCTCGAGCCACTGCACGCAGCGGATCTTCCGCAATGTGCACAGGTAATTTTGTTTTCAACGAAATTCTTTTGTCCAACCCACGTAGCATCGAACCGCCACCGGCCAGGTAAATGCCAGTTTTGTAAATATCGGCCGATAATTCTGGTGGAGTCATCTCCAATGCACTCAAGATGGCTTCTTCAATTTTCGAAATAGACTTGTCCAATGCATGGGCAATCTCCACATAAGAAACAAAGATTTCTTTGGGAATACCAGTCATTAAATCTCTACCGCGTACACCAAAATCAATGGGTGGGTCTTCCAATTCGGGAAGGGCAGCTCCTACTTCAATTTTGATTTGCTCTGCGGTACGTTCACCAATTAAGATGTTGTGCTGGCGTCGCATGTATTCTTCAATGTCGCTGGTAAAATCATCTCCCGCCACACGAATCGATTTGTCGCAAACAATACCGCCAAGGGCAATTACAGCAATTTCGGTGGTTCCTCCTCCAATATCAATAATCATGTTCCCCATCGGCTCTTCCACATCAATACCAATACCAATGGCAGCGGCCATCGGCTCATGGATGAGGTAAGTTTCTTTAGAGCCGGCATGCTCGGCCGAATCTTTTACCGCCCTTTTTTCCACTTCTGTAATCCCTGATGGAATACAAATAACCATACGCAATGATGGCGCAAATAACTGTCTACCCGGTTTAATCATTTTAATCATACCACGAATCATATGTTCCGCAGCATGGAAATCGGCAATCACCCCATCTTTCAATGGGCGTACTGTTTTGATGTTCTCATGGGTTTTCCCATGCATCTGCTGTGCTTTGCGGCCAACGGTAATCACTTTCCCGGTAGCGCGGTCCACAGCTACGATCGACGGTTCATCCACCACTACCTTGTCGTTGTAGATAATCAACGTGTTTGCGGTGCCTAAGTCGATTGCAATTTCCTGGGTAAAAAAGTTAAACAATGCCATATTTTTCTATGCCGATTTCCTGTTAGTAATTCATCAGTGTTTAAAATGGCGGTGTCCGGTAAACACCATGGCCATATTGTGTTCGTCGCAATAAGCGATTGAATCTTTGTCTTTAATTGAACCTCCAGGTTGAACAACAGCGGTAATGCCTGCATTTCCAGCAATTTCCACACAATCGGGAAACGGGAAGAAAGCATCGGAAGCCATCACAGCACCATTCAAGTCAAAGCCAAACGATTGCGCCTTGTGAATGGCTTGTCGTAAAGCATCTACGCGTGATGTTTGTCCAGTTCCGCTGGCCAATAACTGATGGTTTTTTGCCAATACAATGGTGTTCGATTTGGTGTGTTTTACAAGAATATTGGCAAATTCCAGGTCGGCTTTCTCAGTTTCGGTCGGCGCTACTTTCGTAACGGTTTCAAAATCAGCAACTGTATCGGTGCGCAAGTCTTTGTCTTGCGCAAGCACACCGTTCAATACTGTTCTATACTGCTTTTGCGGTAATTTTGTTTCCTTTTGAACCAGGATAATTCTATTTTTCTTTGCCGTGAGTACCTCCAGGGCCGCCTCATCGTAGGCAGGTGCAATCAATACCTCGAAAAACAATTGGCTGATGGCTTCAGCGGTGGTAACATCAATGGTTTTGTTGGTAATTAATATACCCCCAAAGGCTGAAACAGGATCGCCTGCCAATGCATCGTTCCAGGCATCAATCAATTGATCTCTGGTAGCAAAGCCACACGCATTGTTGTGTTTCAATACAGCAAACGTCGGACGGTTTGGAGGAAATTCAAGGCTCAAATTAACGGCAGCATCAATGTCGAGTAGGTTGTTGTACGACAATTCTTTGCCGTGGAGCTGGTCGAACAACTCAGAAAGGTCGCCATAAAACACGCCTTTTTGGTGAGGGTTCTCGCCATAGCGCAATACCTTAGATTGCTGAATGCTTTCCTTAAATGACTCGTCGTCGTCGCCACGGAAGTAGTTGTAAATATGCGTGTCGTAATGCGAAGAAATATTGAACGCTTCTTTGGCAAACGCCTTGCGGTCGTCCATTGAAGTGAAACCTTGCTTTTCACTCAATAACTCAAGCAAGCCCTGGTATTGGGTTCTGCTCGAAAGAATAACCACGTCTTTATAATTTTTGGCAGCTGCCCGAATCAACGAAATGCCACCAATATCTATTTTCTCAATAATATCAGCCTCCGATGCTCCTGAAGCTACGGTAGCTTCAAAAGGATACAGGTCTACAATCACCAAATCAATTTCTGGAATTTCATATTCCTCCAATTGCATCACATCGCTTTCCAACTCCCGACGGCCCAAAATGCCTCCGAAAATTTTAGGGTGCAATGTTTTTACACGTCCCCCCAAAATAGATGGGTAGGAAGTGAGGTTTTCTACAGGGGTAACAGGTACTCCCAAATCCTCAATGAACTTTTGCGTGCCGCCAGTAGAAAATAATTCCACCCCAAGGGTGTTTAATTGCTTTACAATGGGTTCCAGATTGTCTTTGTGAAAGACCGAAATCAAAGCACTTTTTATCTTTTTCAAATCGCTAATAAACGTTGTTGGATAATACTTGCAAGTTTACTAAGAACACAATGATTTATCAATCGTTGTAAGGGCTTTGTTGATAAATAATTCGTAATGTTCATAAGTGGAAAAAAAACCGTTAATTTTACAATGAAAATTCAACCGACAATAACCGCAGTATGCTGTTTTTTAAACTACTTCGAGAAAGCCTGGTTTTTGCCCTTAAAGCATTGGGGTTAAATTTGCTGCGGTCATTTCTTTCGTTGTTGGGCATTACCATTGGCATTTTTGCCATCATCTCCGTATTCACCATGGTCGATACCATGGAGTCGAGCATTCGCGATAGTGTAAAATCGTTGGGCGATGATGTGATTTTTGTGCAACGAATGCCCTGGGCCCCTGAAAAGGGCGACGGCGAATATGCCTGGTGGAAATACTTCCGACGCCCCGATCCTACCATCAAGGAATTGGATGTGCTGAACGATCAACTCACCAATGCCCTGGCTTGCGCATTTGTAGGGGAGGGCAACCGAACCATCGAATATTTTAACAATAGCGTGGAGAGGGCTAGCGTAAAGGCCGTTACCTACGACTTTAACCAGGTAAGGGCAGTTAACTTTACCGAAGGAAGGTACTTTTCTCCTTCCGAGGCGGCAGGTGGAAAAAACTATGCGCTTATTGGAGCGAACATCGCAGAAGGATTGTTTCCCAATACATCGCCACTCAATAAAGACATCAAGGTGTCGGGAAGAAAATTCCAGGTGATCGGAGTATTCGAAAAAGAAGGCGAAGATCTTATTGGCACCAGCATCGATAACGATGTAGTAATTCCTGCTGCTTATGCCAACTCCATCTTCGATGTGCGCAGCATGGGCACCTACATTATGGTGAAATCTAAGCCAGGGGTAACGGTAGATGAAATGCGTGCCGAGCTGGTAGGGGTTATGCGTGGCATACGACGCCTTCGGCCCAGGGAAGACAATAACTTTGCCCTCAACGAACAAAGCATTCTCTCTTCCGGCCTCGACGAGTTGTTTGGTATGGTGCATGGCGCAGGCTTCATCATAGGCATTTTTTCCATCATTGTGGGCGGCTTTAGCATCGCCAACATCATGTTTGTATCGGTGCGCGAGCGCACTCCCCACATCGGCATTCAAAAGTCGTTGGGAGCTAAAAACGGATTCATCCTCCGTCAATTCTTATTCGAAGCAGTCATCTTGTGTTTAATTGGTGGCTTAATTGGCCTGTTGTTCATTTTCTTAGGTACCCTCTTAGCAGGTAGTGCCATGGATATGGAAGTAACACTTACCCTTAAAAACATCGTGCTCGGAATAGTTATATCGGTCACTATTGGGGTTGTTTCAGGGATCATTCCTGCACTTTTTGCTGCCCGACTCGACCCGGTGGAGGCAATAAGGGCCAACTAAATCAGTTAAAAATGCAGAAAATGAAAGAATTCAATATTTTTGTCGAATAATTTCAGGTATTCGTCGAATAAAACAATTGTTTTGTCGAAATGAGGCGTGTTTTTTTATGACCCCACGCAACCTTTTGTGTCAAAAATGAATCTTATAAGAGGATTGAGTGCATGATGAACGATGAGCAACTAGTTAAAGGCTGTGTTTCAGGCAATGCAATTGCTCAAAGAGAATTGTACAATAGATTCTCTCCGAGAATGATGGGATTGTGCTTAAGGTATGCGAGGAACGAGGAGGAGGCGCAAGACATTTTGCAAGATGGATTTGTAAAAGTGTTTGAGAAGTTGCCCTCATTTAAAAGTGAAGGCGTGTTGGAAGGATGGGTGAGAAAAATTATGGTGAATACAGCGCTAGACTACATTAGGAAGGCGAAGTTAGATAGGAATAATGTCGATTTTGTGGCGGTGGATTATAAAGTGGGGAACAATGCTTATGTGTTGGAATCGATGGCGGCAGAAGATTTGTTGGAGATGTTGCAGCAACTGCCCGCGAGTTATCGTTTAGCGTTTAACCTTTATGCCATTGAAGGGTACTCGCACAAAGAAATTGCAGACATGCTTGGCATCAGTATTGGTTCATCGAAATCGCAATACGCACGAGCAAAAGAACATTTAAGAAAGTTAATTATACAGTCGGAAAAAGCATATAAGTGAAAGAATTTGACCCAAATATCGAGCAGTTGTTCAAAGATACCTTTGAGCATTTCGAAGCGGAGGTGAATCCCGATGCATGGAGTAACATCCAAAGCAAGGTAAACCAACCAGCTTCTGCTCCGGCCAATGCCGCCAGTAGCGCTTCTGGTGCGTCTGGAGGTATAGGAGGGTGGTTCACTGCACCAGTAATTGGCATCACCACGGCCATTGTTGGTATTGCTACTGTAGCCATTGTATGGTATAACGTTGAGCACAACGAGAGCACCACCACTTCAAACGATACAGCATTGGTAGTAACAAACGATACAGCCGATGCCAATACCGTGGTGGAAAGCGCGAGTGAAGAAACAGATGTGTTGGAGGATGGCAACACAGTTGTTGCACCAACAATTGCAACACCGCCAAACAGCGCCAATGACACTGAGTTGAATGATGCAGGGCTGGTAGAAGAAGAAAATGCCAATGATGCCAACGTGCATGCAGGCGAGGGTGAGGGAGATGCTGATGTAGCAGCAGCCTCGAATAGCAATCAGAGCAACAACAACCCATCAGGCCACGATAGCAATCATGATGTGGTAGACGACGACAGCGATGGAAGTAGTAAAGCCAACAGCAATGCATCGCAAAACATGGGGCCGGCACCCATGGCGTTGATCGATACCGACGTGCTGGAAGGAGATGCTCCGCTTACTGTGGCATTTGAAAACAGAGGGTCCAATAACTTGATGACCTGGAACTTTGGCGACGGCAACACTGCTGAAGCTGTAGCTCAACCCGAGCATGTGTACGAGAAGGCAGGTACCTACAAAGTAACTTTAACGGTAACCGATGCTTATGGCCGTCAGTCGGTTGATCAGATTATGATTGTTGTAAACAGCACTTCACACATCGAAATACCAAATGTATTTACTCCCAATGGCGATGGCGATAACGATAAGTTCTACATCAAAACACATCAAAACATCAAAGAGTACTTACTGGTGGTAAGCAACCCAACGACTGGTAAAACGGTGTACGAAACAAATCGCATAGATGACAAGTGGAATGGGTACAGCATGGATGGAACAGAACTTCCGGTAGGACAATATTACTACCTGGTGCTGGCAGTTGGAGAAGATGGCGTTAACCACACCAAGCGAGGAATGATACAAATTAAAAGATAGATTACAGCTCCTTTTTTTATGATATATTAAGCAACGGGCTTCCTTCGGGAAGCCTTTTGTTTTTAAGGCGTATGGGCCAACAATTTCTTCAGTTGCTCTTCCAGTTCATCGGCATTCACATCTTTTGCGATAATCGCTCCATTGCGGTCAAGGAGGTAGGTAGTAGGGAGCTTTGTAATTTCGCTTTGCTTTACAATGGGCGAATCAAAACCCAGTAAATCCGACACCTGCACCCAGCTCAATTGATCGCGCTCAATGCCTTCTACCCATTGTGTTTTGTTGGTATCTACAGAAATGCCATAAATTTCAAACCCTTTGTCTTTGTACTCATCGTATAACGGACGGAAATAGTAACAGTTTTCTTCCGTACACATCTTGCTCCAGGAAGCCCAAAATTCTACCAGAACAATTTTTCCTTTTAAAGAAGATAAGGGCACCTTTTCTCCTTGTGGAGAGGTGAGGATAACTTCTGATAACTCATGGTTGGTAGATGGCGTGCGGGTAAAGAAATACCCGGCCAAACCAATGGCAATAACCAGGGAGGCAGCAATGGCCCACCATAGGGTTTTTTTCTTTGAAGCAGGAGGGTGTAGTTGTTGTTCTAAAGCCTCCCACGTTGCTGGGGTTGCCGACTGCCGATCCATGGCGTCGCGGTGTTGCTTATACAGTTGCTCGATGTTGTCCATGGGGTTGATCTTTTAAGAGAATAGTGCGAAGTTTCTTTTTTGCCCTTCCATACTGTGAGATGGAAGTAGACACGGATATGTTTAAAATAGATGCGATTTCACGGTGGTCGTAGCCTTCCAGGAGGTACAACGAGAACACAGTGCGGTACCCATCTGGAAGTTGGTGTAAAGCAGCGTAGGCTTGTTCTGCGGTGGCGTCAAATTCGCGTGTGGCTTCTTCTTCATTCGATGGAGTGTCGCGAATTTCCGAAACAATGGGCCTTCCTTTTTTTCGGTGCAGCGCAGTAATGGATTTGTTCACTACAATGCGCTTGAGCCAGGCTCCAAAGCTAGAGTCATGCTTGAATTGGTGCAGTTGGTGAAAAGCACTTAGGAAAGACTCTTGCAACGCATCCTTGGCCTCTTCTTCGTCGTTGAGGATGCGAAACGCGGTGTTGAGCATGGCATCGGCATAAAGGGAATAGAGCTCGAACTGAGCCGGCCTATTCCCTTTTTTACAGCGTTCTATGAGTTGGTAATGAAGGTCTATTGCCAAGCGAATTAATGGTTAAATATTTCCTCCAACTTTTGTTGTAAACGTTCTCCTCTAAGGTTTACTGCCATCAAGGTGCCGTCTTTATCAATAAGGTACGATGCAGGTACAGCTTTTACATTGTATTGAGTAGGGTAGGTGCCGGTCCATCCTTTTAAGTCCGATACATTCACCCATGGAAGCCCCCATTGTTCTACTGCTTTTTTCCACATGCCTTCGTGTTGATCAATGGAAACGCCATACACTTCAAACCCTTGTTCTTTGTATTTCTTGTATTCGGGAAGTAGCACGTTGGTAATTTCATTCCTACAAGGCTTGCACCAGGAGGCCCAAAAATCAATGAGTACAATTTTACCGCGCAACGACGACAGTTGAACAGTTTCCCCTTCAGTGGTTTTTAAGGCAATGTCGGGCACCTTTTCTCCCACTTTCAGTACGGCCGGAGTAGAGGTGGTAAATCCTGCGGAGATGAATAAAATGGCTGAAAAAAGTATTGCTTTCATGTGCTTAGTCTTTTAAGTTAAACAAAATGTATCTGCCTTAAAGACTCGTGCCAAAATAGAATAATGCATGTTGCAGTAATTTTTTTTACAGTGAACGAATAACCGCAGGTAACCCAAGCGCATTAAGTGCTGTTTGAAATTGTGTGAGCTCCCGTTGGTTGCCGGCAACAATGGGGAGTTCGCGATGGTGAATTAAAAACTTTGCATCGCCATAGGTGAAGTTGAACAAAGTACGAAGTGGAAACAGTTGCTTTTTGATGGCATCCGTAGCGACCTTGTCATCAAACTGAAGCAGCCACGTAGTGGCAGTGCCGTTAATGGGTTGCGAAAAAAAGGTATTCGTAGGCATTTGGTGCAGCTTCAGTGCTTTGGGTATCCATAAGCAACGGGCATGCCGACTGGAAAAACCATGCTTTGTGTGCTGTGAATCGAAGCCGAAGAAAAACAAGTAGCAATTGGCAAACTCCAGGGTTTCTTCGTCGAGCAACAACAAAGGATCCCCATCGGCATATACCGTTTTATTCATCTCTTGCAAATGTTCCATAGCACTTTGTCGTGCTGCTTCGTATAGAATCATGTTTAAAGGTAAAAGTTTTGTTCTACATTCGTTGTCATGCTCGAATGGCTCGATTATGGATATTGGGGACTTTTTCTGGCGTCTTTTTTGGCGGCCACGGTGTTGCCTTTTAGTTCGGAGGCCATTTTAAGTGCCATGCTGGTAGGCGATTACGATCCGGTATTGTGCCTTACGCTGGCATCCATTGGCAATTGGTTGGGTGGGATGACCTCTTTTTTCCTGGGGTACCTGGGCAAGTGGCAGTGGATTGAAAAGTACTTAAGGGTGAAGCGTGAGCGGGTGGAAAAATTCAAATCGAGGGTAGACCGTTACGGTGCCTACCTTGCTTTTCTTTGCTGGCTACCCATTATTGGCGACCCGCTGGCCATTGGGTTGGGGTTGTTTCGAGCCAACCCTTTCAAAGTGGCTGTATTCATGTTCTTAGGAAAGTTTTTACGTTACCTCGTATTAGCAGCCATTACGATGGAGCTGGTTTCTTTTTAAAAGGGCAGCTGGTTTAAATCAACATTGCCTCCCGAAACAATAAGGCCTACCCGTTGGCCTTTAAATTGTTCTTTGTTGCGCAGTAACGCTGCCAGTGCAACAGCACTCGAAGGTTCAATAATAATTTTCATGCGTTCCCAAACCGTACGCATGGCAGCAATAATCTCTTCTTCTTCTACCCGAATAATTTCCGTAACATGCTGTTGAATGATGGGGAAATTTTGATCGCCCAATGCTGTGCGGAGCCCATCGGCAATGGTTTGAGGGTTTTCAGGAGGAATAATTTTACCTGCCTTTAGCGAGTGGTAAGCATCGTCGGCACCAAAGGGTTCACCACCAATTACTTTAGTAGTAGGAGAAAGGTAATGGGTGGCCAATGCTGTGCCCCCTATTAAGCCGCCACCACCTACAGGGGTAATGATGTAGTTCAATGCGGGTACTTCTTCTATCAACTCATGTGCTGCGGTGCCCTGGCCTAAAATAACATCCATGTTGTTAGAAGGATGGATAAAGGTGGCACCGGTTTTTTCGATGACCTGCTCCAGCATTGTTTCCCGATCTTTTAATGTAGGGCCACTTTCAATCACTTCAGCACCATAGCCCAGTACAGCTGTTTTTTTAATGGTGGGCGCACTGTTGGGCATTACAATGTAGGCCTTAATGCCTTTGGCTTTTGCCGATAAGGCAAGCGCCTGAGCAAAGTTGCCCGACGAGTGGGTAGCTACTCCTTTTTCCAATGCTTGAGCACTCAGTTGTGCAATAGCATTGGTGGCACCACGCATTTTAAATGCCCCCATTTTTTGAAAATTTTCGCACTTAAAATAAACGTCACCACCTACCATCGTATTGATGCTTGTAGCCGTAAGCACAGGGGTGCGATGAACATGTGGTGCAACGCGCTGCATGGTGGCCAGTACTGCTTCTTTACCTGGAATCATAATTCAATGGTATTGTCCGGTGTTGAGGTTGCGTTGTATTTCGTCAAAGCGTTTTACGGTGCCATGCATGGCGAGGTAAACACCAGGAGGCAGGCTTTGAACTGCTCCAATGGCAGTGCCGATGTTAATGGGGGCGTCAGAATTGCTAAAGCGCTCGGGCTTCATGGCTCCTGTAATGACAATGGTTTTATGGGCAATGCCAGCAAGGTGTTTTGCTGTATCAATCATAGTATCGGTACCGTGGGTAATGATGATCTTGTTGTTTGTTACTTGTTCGCACGCTTCGAACAATGCTTGTCGATCTTCATGGGTAATTTCCATGCTGTCTTTTTTTAGCATCGAAAGCACTTCGTATTCAAATGATGGGTGGAGTTTTTCCAGCACACGCTCCACAGCAGGAGCATCAATTTCAAATGCCCAGCCCTTTGTTGTTCGTGGATAATCTTTATCAATCGTTCCACCGGTTTGTATAAAGGTGATTTTCATAGCTGTAAGGGCATAAAAATAGCATTTTATTGCATGCGTGCTAAATAAAGCAACGGGCTATACTTGTGGTGTAGGGGTTGCCTTAGCAATGGCATTCAACGTAGTAATGGCTGTTTGAACAGAGGTGATGTCGTTAAAAGAAATACGCAACTTACCTCCCTTTTCATACATCTTACAACTGGTGGGGTTTTGCTTGATGAACTCCAATACGCGCGAGAATTTGGGCGACTGGTAGTAATAAGAATCCTGGTTGCTTACAAAGTGACCAATGAGCTTGCTGCTTTTTAAAATGAGTTTTTCCAGCCCAATATCTTTTGCCAACCAGCGCAATCGAATGGTGTTCATCAAGTCGGCTGTTTGAGAAGGAATAGGACCAAATCGATCTTCCAATTGCAGCTGAAAGCGTTGCAGGTCTTCTTCGGAAGGAAGGTTGTCGAGCTCCCGGTACAAGCTCAACCTTTCGGGAATGTTATTGACATAATCGTCGGGAATCAGCAGCTCAAAGTCGGTTTCTATTTGACATTCTTTCACAAACTCCTGGTGCTGAATTTGTTCTTCCTGGTAAAGGTCTTTGAATGCTGTTTCCTTCAATTCCTGGATGGCCTCATCAAGAATTTTTTGGTACATGTCAAAACCTATGTCGCTGATAAAGCCACTTTGCTCGCCTCCCAACATATTGCCTGCCCCGCGAATGTCGAGGTCGCGCATGGCAATGTTAAAACCACTGCCCAAATCCGAGAATTGTTCGATGGCTTTCAACCTTCTCCGGGCATCGTCGGTGAGTGAAATTAGCGATGGCGCCAGCAAGTAACAATAGGCTTTTCTGTTCGATCGCCCCACGCGTCCACGCAATTGGTGCAAGTCGCTTAACCCAAACATGTGGGCGTGATTGATGATGATGGTATTGGCATTCGGAATATCAATGCCCGATTCGATGATGGTGGTGGCAATCAATACATCAAATTCTCCTTCTATAAAGTTGATCATGATTTTTTCCAGCTTGGGCCCTTCCATTTGGCCATGGCCTATGGCTACCCGAACGCCAGGGCACAGCCGCTGCACCATACCGGCTACTTCTTCAATGTTTTGCACGCGATTGTGTACAAAAAACACCTGTCCACCCCTCGATACTTCATGCCTAATCGCATCGCGAATAACTTCTTCGCTAAAGGTTTGCAACTCTGTTTGTACCGGTTGCCGGTTGGGAGGTGGGGTAGTAATGGTAGAAAGGTCCCTGGCACCCATCATCGAAAACTGTAAGGTTCTTGGTATGGGGGTTGCAGTAAGGGTAAGGGTGTCTACATTTACCTTGATGGTTTTGAGCTTGTCTTTGGCAGCCACCCCAAACTTCTGTTCTTCATCAATAATCAATAAACCAAGGTCTTTGAATTCGATGTCCTTGCCAATCAACCGGTGGGTGCCTACAATAATGTCTACCTCTCCTGCTTTTAACTTTCGGATGGTTTCCTTTTGTTGTTTGGCTGTTTTAAAGCGGTTCAAATAATCTACCGTACAAGGCATGTTTTTGAGTCGGGCACGAATGGTGTTGTAATGTTGAAAGGTGAGGATGGTGGTGGGGGCCAACAATGCCACTTGCTTGCTGTCGGATACCGCTTTGAAAGCAGCCCTGATGGCCACTTCCGTTTTACCAAAGCCTACATCGCCACACACCAACCGATCCATGGGGGCTTCTGCCTCCATGTCTTTTTTTACCGCCTTAATGGCTTTGTCTTGATCGGGGGTTTCTTCGTACATGAAGGAGGCTTCCATTTCGTGTTGTAAGTACGAATCGGGCGAGAAAGGAAATCCCTTTTTTGCTTTGCGTTCAGCATAAAGTTTGATGAGGTTGAACGCAATTTCTTTGACCTTCTTCTTGGTTTTGTTTTTTGCCGTTTGCCATGCTGGTGAACCCACCTTGTTGAGCTTAGGGGTAGCGCCTTCTTTGCCGGTATACTTTGCAATGCGGTGCAACGAGTGGATGCTTACATATACAATGTCGTTACCGGCATAAACCAGCCGAATGGCCTCTTGCTTTTTACCATTCAAATCAATGGTTTCTAACCCCGAAAACCGGCCTACACCATGGTCGATATGGGTAACAAAATCTCCCTTTTGTAGGTTGTGAAGTTCTTTAATGGTTAACGCTTGCTTGTTGCGTTTAAAGCGTTCTTTCAGCTTAAACCGGTGGAAGCGCTCAAAAATCTGATGGTCGGTATAGCACGCAATTTTGTTGTCTTTGTCTACAAAGCCTTCGTGCAATGCTACCAAAATAGGAGTAAATCGTATGGCTTCCTGCTTGTCTTCGTAGATGTTGTACAGGCGCTCAATTTGCTTGGGGTTGCCCGCCACAATAATGTTCTTAAACCCCGCCTCGGCATTGGTCTTAAAATTCTTGGTGAGCAGGTCGAAATTCTTTTTGAAAGTGGGTTGAGGTGCCTGGTCGTATGCAATGGTGTGTTGCGGAGTAAAGTAGAAATTGGTGCCAAATTCAATGATCGAAAAATCATTGAGTTGCGATAAAAATTGCTCCTTGTTGGTGTAAAGCTCTTCAGGCGGAAGGTGGTTGAGCGGGGTCTTTAACTTATTGAATGCCTTTGCTGCTTTTCCGTATTGCTTCTCAATTTTATCGGCAGTAAGTTCTGTTGATTTTAGCCAAACTACTGTTGATTCGGGCACGTATTCAAGAAACGTTTCCCGGCTTTCTTCCAATAACTTTTGTTGCACATTGGGTACAATCGATAGGTAGTCGTACTTGGTAATAGAAAGCTGATCGATAGGGTTGAACGTACGGATAGAGTCCACCTCATCGCCAAAAAACTCAATGCGATAAGGGTCCTCGTTAGAGAAAGAGAACACATCAACAATACCACCCCTTACCGAAAACTGGCCGGGCTCGTACACATAGTCTACCTTATCGAATTCGTATTCAATCAACAGCTCGTTGATGAAGTCGATGGAGTAGCTTTGCCCTCGTTTTAGTTCAAGCGTATTTTGACGCAAATGTTTTTGGGTCACTACCTTTTCGGTAAGTGCTTCTCCGTACGTAACAATGGCTACCTTGCTCTTGTGTTGGTTCAGTTCGTTCAACACTTCTGCCCGCATCAATACATTGGCATTGTCGGTATCTTCTACTTTGTAAGGAAGCTTATAAGAGGCGGGAAAGAACAGCACCTTGATGCCATCCAATTGCAAGGCTTCCAGGTTGTTGTGGAAGTAAGCGGCCTCTTCCTTGTCGGCCAATACAAATAGTTGAGGAGTATTGTGATGATGCAACACTCCCATGGCAGTGAGTGTATCTGCAGCACCAATCAATCCTTTTAAATGAATTCGACACCCGAGCTCATTCAAGTGGTCGGCAAGCTGCAATGCTTTTGGGTGCCCGTTGTAGAAAGATTTTAGGTCTTCAAGTGTCATTAGGAGGCTATTCAGCGGCTACCTCCGCGTAGTTTTTAAGAAACTCTTCGGCCTTGTTCACCATGTGGGTAGAACCCACAAAATAAGGAACACGTTGGTGCAATTCGGTAGGGACAATTTCCATGATTCGTTGCTGGCCGTCGGTGGCCTTGCCTCCTGCTTGTTCGATCAAAAAAGCAAGTGGGTTGCATTCGTACAACAAGCGTAACTTTCCTTTGGGTGCTTTAGAAGTGCCGGGATAAATGTAGATGCCGCCCTTAATAAGGTTGCGATGAAAATCGGCCACTAACGAACCAATATAACGACCACTGTAGGGACGGTTGGTGGCTTTGTCGGTTTCCTGGCAGTAGCTTACATATTTTTTTACCCCTTCCGAGCAAGTATTGATGTTGCCTTCATTAATAGAGTATATTCTTCCATCAGCAGGTGCTTGCATGTTAGGGTGCGATAGGCAAAATACACCGATGGAAGGGTCGAAGGTAAACCCATTAACGCCATTCCCGGTGGTGTATACCAGCATGGTGGAAGAACCATAAATCACATAGCCCGAAGCAATTTGCTCGGTGCCGGGTTGTAAAAAATCTTCCAATTGTGCAGGCTGACCTACAGGCGATTTCCTGCGGTAAATAGAAAAGATAGTGCCAATAGATACATTCACTTCAATGTTGGAAGAACCATCCAATGGGTCCATGGTAATGATGTACTTGCCATTGCGACAGTGTTCGTCTTCAAAAGCAATGAAGTCATCGTTTTCTTCCGAAGCTACCCCACATACTTCCCCTTGTGCTTTTAGGGCAGCAATGAATTGATCGTCGGCATAAACGTCTAACTTTTGCTGCTCTTCGCCCTGGATGTTTTCTTCACCACTGGCCCCCAGTATATCATCTACCAGTCCGGCTTTATTCACCTCACGGTTCACAATTTTTGCTGCTAAACGAATAGCACTCAACAAACGCGATAATTCTCCGGAAGCGTAAGGGAAGTCGGCTTGCCGTTCAATAATAAATTCTCCAAGGGTAGTTACTTTGCTCATAATGCGTGCAATTAGGCTTACAAATATCGTGGAATTTTCGGAGATATAATAGGGGAAATTACACCTTGTTTGCCTTTTCCAACAACCAGTCGCGTTCGGTAAGAATTTCGGCTTCATTGATGGCTTTCATCAACTTTGTATTTCCTTCCTGTGTTTTACGGTTGATGAGTTTGCGCGTTAAGCGAATAAAGTTGGAGTAATTTTTTTTGTGGTAGGTAAGTACTTCTTTTCTTTGCAACGATTGCTTGAAGCTATCAAGCAAGTGCTCCAGGTATTCCAACTCGCCCAATTCGTAATACGACTTAATTAAAATTACACGCGCATCAAGGTCGGTAAACAAATCGGCAATGTTGATCTGATGCAATGCTTGTGTGCTTTGCTTGTACTCTCCACGGGCAAAAAATAGTTTGGCCAGATTGTATTGATAAAATGCAGTTCGGTGATGTTCAGGAACCAATGACTTGTAGGTGTGAATGAAGTTTTCTATCCATTGGTGTTCACCGAGTTTTAGCCCTGCCGATACCACATTTTTATAAGTAAAAGGCGATAATTTATTTTGTTCCAGCATGGCACCATTTTGTAGCGATTCTTTGTACAGCTCGAACACCTCTTGCACATAACTTTGATGCCCTGTGTTCAGTTGCCTGATGCAAAAATTGATGGCTTGCAGATACACATCGCGCAGCTCATCAGTAGCAAAACATTGGTGGTGTTGAGCTATAAGCTTTTTCAAATTGCGGAAAGCACTTTCCTCTTCTCGTGTGAGGGTAAGGTAGGTGTAATAATATATGCCAATAGCAGGAACATGAGTAAGGTGGTTGTGCTCTACATAAGCAATGATCTCATCAAGCAATCCCAGCCGGTAGTCGGTTTTAAATACTTTTCGATGCGACAAAACATTGCAGGCTTGCTTAAGCTTGCTGGCAATAAAGTAAATATCTAACTCATCCGATAGGTTTTGTAATACTGCGCGTGTGCCTTCTACACGTGTTTTGGTAGAGTGGTATTGCTCCAGATGCAATAAATAGTTGTTGTGGTGGTGCTCAGCATCCTTTACCGTTGACTTTTGTTGCAACTTTTGGGTGGCATTGTAGGTTTTAGAAAACAACTTTTCTACCTTTCTCTTTCGATACGCCCTGGTGAGTTGTATTTGTTGATAAGCTTTATCGTTATTGGCCTCATTCCACACCATAAAATCTTCCATCACTTTCATTAAGTAGGAAGAAATATGGCGTAGCTTTAAGTCGTTGAATTCGGTGTTGGGGTAGAGGTGATGAAAAACAGTGGTGCGTTGTAATGCGGCATCGTCTTGTGCAGGAGTATGGCGTAAATACTCGTACAATTTTATGACGTCCTGGTGTTGATTGTGAAAAGGAGAGCGAATGAATTTTTGTAATTGCAAGTGCTCAAAGGCGTTAAAAGCATGCAATAAGGCAAGTAGTTTGCTGTTCTTCATCCGACAAATATTGAATTTACTGCATAAATATAGTTGAATTGTGTGTTTTTATTGATAATCTTCTCCCGACAAATGAAATAAAATCATCTTTTTATTTCGCCCTTGAAGGAAGATATTAGTACCATGAAAGCTGATCTAACAAAAAAAGGAACAATGAAAAAGACTATGATCCACCTGCAAGGGATATTAGTTTTATGGGTGCTGCTCAGTTTTAGTGCTATAGGACAGGAGCGTTGGTATACCCACTTTAGTTTAGGAGGAAGCACTGAGTTTGCCCTGGATGTGGTAGAAGCACACGATGGGGGGTATATGGCCAGTGGCGGCTATAGCAGTAAAGGCTTTTTGGCCAAGCTAGACCCCAATGGCATGGTGCAATGGCAAAGAACCTATTCTAACCTGGGGTTTGTTACCAGCATCGTGGCTACGCCCGATAGTGGTTATGTGGCTGCATCTACTGGTGCTTCCACCGCGCGTATTGCAAAAGTAGACCAATATGGCGACATCGTTTGGCATGCCAGTTATGCTTTTGGTGGCACCAACCATTACACCGAAGAAGTGCATTTAACCCCCAACAATGAGTTGCTTACCATTGGTTCGGTATACGACGGTTCGTTGTATCGAACGTTTTTATTGGCACTCAATTTAAATGGCGACACCCTCTGGGCAAAAACCTACTCTTACAATGGAGGCTCTGGAATATTAGGGTATTCGGTAGAAGAGGCCGATAACAACGACTACATGTTGTTGGTGAAAAGAAGTGCCACCAATTGGCGGGCAATGCGCGTGAACAATGTAGGTGATTCACTATCGTCGGTATCCATCCCTAACCCCAATAGTCCTCAAATTAATCAAAACCACGATGCCTTTCAACGCACCTCCGATGGTGGGTATATGTTTGTTGATTATCATTATAACACCTCGGGCGACATTCGGTTTCATAAACTCGATAGCCAGGGCAACGAGCTTTGGGCCAATACCATTCCTTCGGCGGGGGTGAATACCGATGTTAGGGCCGTAGTAGAAGCACCAGACGGAGGATATGTAGCAGCCGGGTTCATTGCAGGTTATGCTCAAATCTCATTGGTGAAGATCAACAGTGGGGGTACCCATCAATGGACACGCACCTACGACTTTAACGCAGGAGGGAACGATGCTCCTGAAAGCATTATTCTAAACTCCTATGGAGGGTATACCATTGCGGGTTATGGCGATGGAGCTAACCGGGCATTGGTGATGAGTGTAGACAGCTTGGGGAACCTGTATTCGAATCATGTAACAGGCATGGCCTATCGAGATACCAGCAACAACTGTGTGCAAGATGCAGGCGAAGCAGGAGTGGGCAACTGGGTAGTGCAGTTGCAAGGAAACAATGGCACCTACTATGCCACCACCGATCAAAATGGCGCTTACGAAATTTTTGCCGACTCAGGCATTTACGCTTTGAGCATCAACCCTATCGGCCCCTATTGGGATGCCTCCTCCTGTTCCAACAATAGCCGATCCATTGTATGTCCTTCGGCCATTAATGGAGTGTATACTGTAGTGCAAGAAGATTTTCCACAAGACGATACGCTCACTTGCCCCTACCTCATGGTAGATGTATCTACCCCCATGCTGCGAAGGTGTTTCGACAACGTATATACAGTAAGCTATTGCAACTACGGAACGCTGGATGAAACCGGAGCATATATTGTAATAGAATTTGACGAGTACCTGGAAGTAGATACGCTTACCATTCCTGTACCATGGTCGGTAGATACCAATGGTGTATTTACATTTCAAATAGGTGCATTGGCCATTGATTCATGCGGTTCGTTTACCATCGATACCTACCTCGATTGCGATTCTACCGTATTGGGTCAAACCCACTGTGTTGAAGCACACATCTTTAGAGATTCATTGTGCCTTCCGGTTGATCCCAACTGGGACGGAGCCATTATTGATGTAGAACTTAGATGCATTACAAACGACTCTGTTGAGTTCATCATCGAGAATGTTGGGTCGGGGAACATGGCAGCACCATTGAACTACTATGTTACCGAAGATAACATTATGCTGTACAACAATGCTTTTCAGTTAAACAGCGGACAGCAACTGGTGTTTTACGAACCTGCCAATGGGAGCACGTATCGTTTACAGGCAGCACAAACACCAGGTTACCCCGGCTATAAAATCCCTGCAGTTACCATCGAAGGGTGTGGGGTAAACGGACAGGGAGCATTTACCACCGGTTTGTTCAATACCTTGCCGCAAGACGATATTGCACCATTTGTTTCGATGGACTGCCAGGAAAACATTGGGGCGTACGATCCCAACGACAAGCGCGTATACCCTTCAGGGGTAGGAGTAGAGCATTACATTACTGCCAACGATGAGTTGGAATACCACATTCGATTTCAAAATACTGGGACCGATACTGCCTTTACGGTAGTTATTCGAGATACGCTTTCGCCCTACCTCGATCCTGCTACAGTGATCTCTGGCGCCAGCAGTCATGCTTACCAGTTTAGGATGTATGAAAACACCATTTTAGAATGGACATTCAACAACATTTTGTTGCCCGATAGCAACATCAATGAACCGGCAAGCCATGGCTTCGTGAAATTTAAAGTGCAGCAACAGCCGGGCAACCCTACAGGAACGGTAATTGAAAATAGTGCCGCCATTTACTTTGATTACAATGTGCCTGTAATTACCAACACAGCATTTAACACCATTGGAGAAAACTTCATCGTGCTGGATGTAAACGAAGCATTAAAAGAGCGGGCCAACATCAGTATTTATCCCAACCCTTTTACTACGCAAGCCACCATACAGCTGGGAGCCATGTACAAGGAAGTTGAATTTGAAGTGTACAACCTTACAGGCAAAAGGGTGCGCAACGAACATTGGGAACACATCAACCAGTTTGAATTTAAGCGAAACCAGTTGCCATCAGGCATTTACCTTTTTCGATTGCACAGCAACGGAGAAGTGATAGGCACCGGTAAGTTGGTATTGCAATAACATAAAGTAAACCAGTAACAAATCATAGCCCCTCAATGCAAGGTTGGGGGGCTATAGTTTTTTTACTTGCGCTAACAACCATTCGCGTTCGGTTAAGATTTCTGCAGCATTGATTTCTTCAACAAGCTTTGCTTTATCTTCAAAAGCTTTAAGGTAAATGAGCTTGCGCATCAACTTAATGAAGTTGGAATAATTCTTTTTGTGATAGGTCAATACCTCTTTGCGACGCAAGAACTGTTTAAAATTCTCCAACAAATGATCCAGGAACTCTTCTTTGCCCAATTCGTAATTCGATTTAATCACAATCACCTTGGCATCGAGGTGGGTAAATAAATCTTTGATTTCCGTTTCGTAAAGCAATCGGTTGGCAACTTTGAATTGGCCTTGTGCGAAATTCAATTTGGCCAGGTTGTACCGGTAAAATGGTTCGCGGTACTCCGCTGTAACCGCACTTTTATAATGCTCCAGAAATTGAGCCACCCATTCGTATTCTTCCAATTTCATTCCAGCGGCAGCAATGTTCTTATAGGTCCACGGGGTAAGTATGCCATGCTCCAGCAACACTTCCGATTGTAGTCCACTTTGGTACAAGTCGAACACTTCACGTACATAAGCTATGTTTCCGGTGTTGAGCTGCTTGATACAAAAGTTAATGGCCAACAAGTAAATGTCGCGCATTTCTTCGGGAGGAAATAAGGTAGCATGGTTGACAATGAGTTGCTTCAGTTGCTCAAAATAGGTAGCATCTCCTGAAGTAATCATCTGGTAGGTATTGTAATAGATGTTGATGGCTGGAGGAATGTCATCCAGCTGTTCAATGTATGCTACAATTGGTTCTATGAAATGCAGTTGGTAGTCTACCTTTAACACAATTTTATGCCCGAAAGCATTGCACGCTTGCTTCAATTTATTGATGATGTAAAACTCATCGGTACGGTTAGAAAGTTGCTGCAACTCCTCTTGTATGTTTTTTGTTTTGAGCACACTTGAAGTGTATTGCTCTAAGCTAAATTGATAGCTGTTGTTGTAGAAGTCGTACCCCTTAAAGGAGGAGTTTCGAAGCCGTGTTTGTGTTTTGAGTTCTTGCGAGTGGTAGTGCTTATTCAGTTTGCGTTTACGGTAGGCTTTAAGCAGTTGAATGTTCTGATAGGAGGAATCGTCAGCCATTTCTTCCTGGATCAAAAACAGCTCTACCAGTTTCTTTAAATACGACATTAAATGCCTGATGTCGGCATCGACAAATGGGGTGTTGGGAAAAATTTTTTCGTGGAGGTGTTTCTTTGTGAGTTTTTTTTCGTCTAGTAAGTGTGGCACTATGCTATCTAACAATAAAATAACATCGTTGCGTCGGTTATGGTAGGGCGATTGTAAGAACTTTTTCAGTCGGGTAAGCTCTACCACCGAAAAGGTTTTTAGCAATGAAAAGAGTTTGTTGTTGTTGAAATTGTTCGACAAAATAAATGAATTAACCTTTAAATAAAGTATTGCAATATAAAAATTGTTCGACAAATGCGAATTATTTATCTTTTCATTGCCATCATGTTAAATGAAATTTGTAGGGTAAGAAATGTTATATCAACCAACAACAGAAGTGTTATGAAACAATTATTAATAGCAGGAATGATGCTCATGGCATGCATTTTTAACGATGCCAAAGCACAAGGATGGGAGAAATTATTGGGAAGCAATGCCAGTGCAGGCCATTATGTAGAACAAACTGCCGATGGCGGATACATTATTGCGGGAGTAGATACCACCGACCCCAATAGCGGAATAAATGCATTGTTGATCAAAACCGATCAATTTGGCGATGAACAATGGAGTAGGTTGTATGAAGGAATGGATTGGGGTAGTTATGTACAGCGAGGGTATGTGGTGCACCAAACCTCTGATGGAGGCTATATTCTTGGAACCCGTTATTACAACAATAATGTGCCCAACTATGGAACACTGTTAATTAAGACTGATGCTATTGGTGATACCTTATGGACCAGTTGGTTGGATCCAGGAGGATACGGCTACTTTCGAGATTTGGAACAAACCAGTGATGGCGGATACATTGTTACAGGAATGGCGGAGTTTGGTCCAAATAGGGATGCTTATGTACTAAAAACCGACGCACAAGGACAACAACAATGGATCAAATATTACGATCAAAGTAATACAGACAATGGAAGTTCTATTGATCAAACCAGTGATGGTGGGTATGTTTTTGGGGGGAATGCCATTTTTGGAAATGAGCAGGCCATGTGGGTGGTTAAAACTGATGCTGTTGGCGATACCTTATGGACAAAGAAGTTCGGATTTTTTGATGGGAATGGTCATACTTCCATCATTAGGTGTGTACAGCAAACGGCTGATGATGGTTACATTGTTTCAGGAGAAATGCAAGGACGGTCATGCTACTTTAAGTTAAATGCGCAAGGCGATTCTTTGTGGGGCAAACAATTATTCAATAATAGCTATGCAGAGCACATCATCGAAACGAGCACAGGAGATTACCTTTTGTCAGGGGCAAAATATGTGAATTTTGACCTTGAATTCATGTTGGCAAAAATTGAGGCACAAGGCGATACCTTGTGGACCAAAACTTATACAGTTGGTCAGTCAGGAGATGAGAAGCTTGGCCTTTGTGGTCGTGAAACCACAGATGGTGGATACATTGCTGTAGGATACTGGGCAGGTTGGTCTTTTTGGCCAGCTCGGTCACGCGTCTACCTCATCAAAACAGACGCAGCGGGCAACACTACTACCATGCAAATCAAGGGCAATGTATACCAGGACATGAACCAGAATTGTGTGCAGGATATTGGTGACCAGGGCATTCAGCAATATGTAGTAGAGGCCACCGGCCCGTATAACTACATTGAATTTACCGATGCCAATGGCGATTATGCCATGGACATTATCGATACAGGGCAGTATACCGTGCGTGTGTACAATCAAACCTACTGGGATTCTGCCAATTGCTCGTACAACAGTTTTTCAACACACCTTGGTGCCTACTACGATACGGTAACAGTTGATTTTGCGCGTGCGGCCAGCCTCGATTGTGAGTTGATGACGGTAGATGTATCTACGCCCATTTTAAGGCGTTGTTTCGACAATGTATATACCGTTACCTATTGCAATACGGGTACCGAAGATGCCTTAAACGCTTATGTGGAGGTGGAGTTTGACGACGATTTTCAAGTCAATTCTAGTGATATCCCATGGAATACCCCACAGGTGGGTAACCTGTATGTGTTTGATTTGGGTACGGTGCCTTACAACAGTTGTGGCAGCTTTGAAATACATACCACACTCGATCCGAATTGCGATACCACTGTCATCGGACAAACCCATTGTGTTGCTGCACACATCTATCCTGATTCGTCTTGTTTTCCTGTAGACCCCAATTGGGATGGTGCCAGCATCAGGGTAGATGCCGAGTGCATCAATGGCGATTCCATTTTGTTTACCATCGAGAATGTTGGCACTGGTGATATGATTGGTCCATTGAATTACTATGTGGTAGAAGACAACATCATGTTGTACAACAATACGTATCAATTGAACTCGGGCCAACTGTTCCAGTTTTATCAGCCCACCCATGGCGGTGCTACCTATCGGTTAACGGCCGAGCAAAGCCCGGGCCACCCCTGGAGCGACGACCCGGTAACAGTATTCATCGAAGGGTGTACTTCGCAATCTACTTTTAACCTTGGTTTTGTTACCCCATTTTCCAACAGCGATGAAGAACCCTTTTTATCCATCGATTGCCAGGAAAACATAGGATCATACGACCCTAACGACAAGCGCGTATTTCCTGCCGGCTATGGTCCTTCACATTACATTACCGTAGACGATCGGTTGAATTACCACATCCGTTTCCAAAATACAGGTACCGATACTGCCTTTACAGTGGTGATATTGGATACGTTATCGCCATACGTAAACATCACCACCCTGGTTCCGGGTACCAGCAGCCACCCGTATGTAATGGATGTGGTGGGCAACAATGTACTGCGTTTCACCTTCAACAACATCTTGTTGCCCGATAGCTTTGTGAATGAGCCGGCCAGTCATGGTTTTGTGAAATTCAGCATCGAACAACAACCCAACAATCCGCTGGGAACAGTCATCGAAAATAGCGCAGCCATCTACTTCGATTTCAACGAGCCGGTCATTACCAATACAGCGTTCAGCACTATTGGCGAAGACTTTATTGAAGTGTCGGTAGATGAACGGTGGAAAGATCGCCTTACCATTGAGGTCTATCCTAATCCTTTTGTAGAACGAGCAATGTTCAACCTCAGCGAACAATTCGAAGACCTCAATTTCGAAGTGTATAACCTCATGGGAGCACAAGTAAGGACACAACATTTTGATCGTGTAAAACAGTTTGAGTTTTATCGTGAAGGATTGCCGGCAGGGGTTTACCTCTTCCAACTTTCCAGCGATGGGCAGTTGGTAGGCACAGGAAAAATCGTGCTGCGTTAGCCGCATCGAATTTAGACATCGTAATTTTCAAATCCCCTTTGGTTTTATTGCCGAAGGGGATTTTACTTTTAACTTTATCACAAAATCAATGGTATGGAATCACTTGTTATTCGTGCTGCTACTGCCGAAGATATGCCTGCGGTGCTTGATATGATTCAGGAGTTGGCCGTATACGAAAAGGAACCTGATGCGGTAGTAATAACGGCAGATGATTTGGTGCGAGATGGTTTTGGAACCCATCCCGTTTTTGAGGTAATTATGGCCGATTGGGATGGAAAACAAATTGGTTTTGCCCTATACTATACGAAATACTCTACCTGGAAAGGAACCAGTTTGTACCTGGAAGATTTTATTGTGAAAGAAGCTTATCGAGGCAAAGGCATTGGTTCGAAGCTGTTTGAAGCAGTAATAAAGGTGGCGAAAGAAAGAAAGGCCGGACGAATGGAGTGGCAGGTATTGGACTGGAATGAACCGGCCATTAACTTTTATAAAAAATACAACGCAACGTTTGAAGACGATTGGCTGAACTGCAGGTTTTTCTTCAACGACTTACAAAGCATGCAATTGAATGAAGGTATTTAAGTTTGGCGGAGCTTCGGTAAAAGATGCTGCTGCCGTAGAGAATGTAGCGCGGGTTATACAACATTTCCCTCACCAACAACTGGTGGTAGTGATTTCTGCCATGGGCAAAACCACCAATGCCATGGAAGCCATTGTAGCGGCATGGATGAAGGGCGACGGTAGCCACCAGGCCTTAATTGACGAGCGCAAGGCATTTCACCATGAGATCATGAAAGGGTTGTTTGCGAGCAACGAACACCCCATTTATAAAGAAGTAGATGCCATTTTTAATGCGCTTACGGAACGACTTTCGCAGCCTGCCTCGTCCAATTACGATGTTGAGTACGATCAAATTGTTTCGCGGGGCGAAATGCTATCCACCAAAATAGTATGTGCCTACTTGCAGCAAGAAGGGTATGCAGCCCAATGGTTTGATGCTACGACCATGGTGCGTACCAACGATGCTTACCGCGAAGGGAAAGTAGATTGGGATGTAACAAAAGCATTGATACAACAGCAGATGGGGTCGTGCCTGGAAGATGGAACAGCGCGCATTGCCATCACCCAGGGGTTTTTAGGACACACTGCTAATGGCGAGGTAACCACATTAGGGCGTGAGGGCTCCGACTTTACGGCTGCCATATGTGCCTATTGCCTGGGGGCCGAAGATGTAACCATTTGGAAAGATGTGCCGGGGGTATTGAATGCCGATCCAAAATGGTTCAGCAATACGGTAAAGCTAGCACGCATTTCGTATCGAGAAGCCATTGAATTGAGCTACTATGGGGCCACCGTTATCCACCCCAAAACATTAAAGCCCCTACAAAACAAAAAAATTCCACTGTATGTAAAATCGTTTGTGCAGCCCGAAGAGCCAGGTACGGTAATTCAAGCATCGATGGATTCCGATTACCTCATCCCTTCGTTTATCTTTAAGATGGATCAGGTGTTGATCTCCGTATCTCCACGCGATTTTTCATTCATCATTGAGCAAAACCTCAGCGAAATATTCCAATGCTTTGCCGATGCTCGTGTAAAGATTAACCTGCTGCAAAATTCTGCGTTGAGTTTTTCGGCAAGTGTCGACAATAACCCTCAACGATTGCCTCAACTTATAGAAGCCTTGAAAGCAAAGTATACGGTATTGTATAACGATGGGTTGGAGCTGGTAACCATTCGCCATTACGACCAAAGTACAATCGATAGGGTTACTGTAAATAAGGAGATTCTCGTAGAACAAAAGAGCCGACATACTGCACGCATGGTGATGCGCGACCTGGGGTAGTGCCTTCTTGGGATTTCAACTTTTCCTGTTAATTTCGTTGCTGAAACAAGTTCACTGTAAGTGAATCGCTATCTTTATCTAACCATGAAAAAGAAGCATGAATCGGGCATTCACGAGTTGTATGCCAAAGATCCTGAAGCAGCAGAAAACGCCATTTGGGGGGCGTCTCCATCCTATACCCGCAGAGGGTTTATTGGTAAATCTGCATTGGCCGCCATGGGGGCTGTACTTGGTGCTGATATTGTTTTTGGTGCCAACATGCCGTCGGGGTTAATCCCCGCATTACTGGCAGATAGCAACGACCCCTTTACAATTATTGGAAAGCATAATGGCCTGGTGGTATTGAACGACAAACCGTGGAATGTAGAAACACCTCCTCATTTGCTAGACGATGCCATTACTCCGGCCGATAAACTGTTTGTGCGCAACAATGGAATACCACCAGAAAAGGTCAATACAGCTACCTGGACACTGACCATTGAAGGGGAGTCGGTAACGAAGAAGAAAACATTTACCCTGCAAGAATTAAAAGCCAACTTTAAGCACTATACCTATCAATTGTTGCTGGAGTGTGGGGGCAATGGCCGTAGCGAGTACAACCCACCGGCCAAAGGCAACCAGTGGACCACCGGTGCGGTGGGCTGCCCTGAATGGACTGGTGTTCGACTGAAGGATGTGTTGAATAGCGTAGGGGTTAAGCCCGATGCCGTATACATTGGCTACTATGGCAAAGACACCCACTTGAGTGGCGACCCAAATAAAGTAGTGATTTCGCGGGGGGTACCTATTGCTAAGGCCATGGAAGATGAGGCGCTGATTGCGTGGGCGATGAATGGAGCAGCTATTCCAGCCATGAATGGTCATCCTTTGCGATTGGTATTTGGAGGATGGCCAGCTTCTACTTCAGGCAAATGGTTGTCGAAAATTGTGGTGCGCAACAAAGTGCACGATGGTCCAAAAATGGGCGGGCAGTCGTACCGTGTGCCCTGCAAGCCGGTAGCTCCAGGAACGAAGGTAGCCGATGAAGACATGTGCATCATTGAATCGATGCCAGTAAAATCGTTGATCACCTACCCCAAAACGGGAGCCATGATAAAGGAAGGAAGGGCATTGAAAGTGCGCGGGCATGCCTGGGCGGGCGACCTTGAAGTGGCAGCGATGGATGTGTCGATCGACTTTGGTGCTACCTGGCAGCGATGCCACTTAAAGCCGCCTAAAAACCGATTGGCATGGCAGCAGTGGAGCGCCACCATCAACTTCCCACAAAAGGGATATTACGAGGTTTGGGCACGAGCAACCGATAGCCGTGGTACGGCACAACCCATGGTGGTGCCTGGGTGGAATCCTAAAGGATATTTAAACAATGCTTGTCACCGGTTGGCCATTAAAGTAGTTTGATGGATAAAAAACAGCTAAAAAATGACGAGCAAAGAGCATTGGTAGATGCCATTGCCAAAAAATTCAACCGCATGATGGTGCTGTTGTCGTTATTGGTAGCCTTCATTGTTTTTATGATTATGTATACCACCAGTGGGTGGCAATTTTTAGACCCGGTGGAGGTGGCTGAAGAGCAGTTTGACTCTACTGCGGTAAACGATACCCTGGTGGTGGATGGCATTCATATGGCCAGTGGGCTAATTGCCGATGAGGGGTACGAAGTGGTAAAGGTACAATGTGGTGCATGCCATTCCTTAAAGTTGGTGACCCAAAACCGGGCTACACGCGATGGCTGGGAAGAGATCATTCGGTGGATGCAGGCCACTCAAAAGCTGTGGGATTTGGGGAGCAACGAAGATGTCATCCTCGATTATTTGGCAAAAAATTATGCCCCTCAACAAAAGAGCAGGAGGGAACCTTTAAAAAATGTAGAATGGTATCCGTTAGAAGAGTAATTGCCGCGTGCATACTGCTGGTAGCATGTGGAGCTCCTGAGCAAGAGCCCGAAATGGAATACGTAAGTACCCGCTATTTAATGGAGTTGGAGGAGTTGCTTCAATTAGAAAACTATGTGTTGGTAGACGTGCGGAAACCGGAAGCGTATTTTAAAGGGCATATTCCTGGGGCAATCAATGCCTGGCGCCCGCAGTTTAGAGATACAAGCCATGCCTATGGAGGCATGATGGCTCCGCGCGAGCAGATGGAGCAATTGCTGGGCAGTTGGGGGATGAGTGAAGGGAAATCGTTGGTGTTGTACGATGGAAAAGGAGGCAGTGATGCGGCACGCTTGTGGTGGGTGTTGAATTACTATGCACAAGAAGCACACCTTTTAAATGGAGGACTTAAAGTATGGGAAGATAGTTTGCATAATTTAACCACCGATACCGTGTTGGTAGACACCACTGTTTTTGCATTTCCAGGCACAGAAAACCACACCACCTTTGCTACCATGGAAGAGGTGCTAAAAGCCATTGACGATACCAATGTGATTTTGTTAGATACACGCACGTTAGAAGAGTTTACAGGCGAAAAGCAAAAGAAAGGAGCCTACAAGGCTGGGCGCATTCCATCCAGTACGCGGGTAGATTGGGGAGAGGCCGTTCGGTTAAATGAAGACCATAAATTTAAGTCGGCCAAAGTGCTGAAAGAAATTTATGAGTCGTATGGTGTTACGCCCGATAAAACCATTATTACCTATTGTCAATCAGGCTCGCGCTCGTCGAACACTACCTTTGTGCTTACCGAGCTGCTGGGTTATCCAAATGTGAAGAATTACGACGGCTCGTGGATTGAGTGGAGCTACCACGATAGCTTGCCCATTGCCAGTGATGTGCCCCTTCAGTAGCTAACCAAAGGCTGCCAGCACCTTGTCGGCCAGTACTTTCGAAAGTTTGTAATACGATTCGTGGGTCCACCCACCAACGTGGGGCGATAAAATAACGTTGTTGGATTGAATGAGGTACTGCATGGCTTCAGGCAGCTGGCCTTCACCAATGTGCTCGAACGAGGCCTTTTCGTATTCCAACACATCCAAACAAGCCCCTAATACCTGGCCTGTTTTTAGGGCTGCAGCCAACGCTGAAGTTTTTACCACCTTGCCTCGCGCCAGGTTGATGACATAAATGGGTTTTCTAAATTTGTTGAGGTAGGCTTCATCCAGCAAGTGAATGGTTTCCTCGGTTTGGGGGATGTGGAAACTCAACACATCTGCCTGATCAAAAATAGCTTCCATAGTAGCTTCTTCTACCATGTCGTTGCCAAACCCCTGGCGGTACTTGTCGTAGGCCAATACCTTTACATCAAAGCCTGCTAACTTTTTGGCAAAGGCGCTGCCGTTGTTGCCATACCCGATAATGCCTATTGTTTTTCCTCCCAGTTCCACCCCGCGATTTCCTTCACGATCCCATAGCCCCTGCCGCACTTGCACATTGCCTTGCGCCAATCGGTTGAAAAGCATCAATAGCATGCCAATGGCTTGTTCGCCTACAGCATCGCGGTTGCCCTCTGGTGCGTTGAAACATTGAACGCCCCGTTGTGTGGCAAAATCAAGGTCAATGTTCTCCATGCCGGCACCCGATCGGGCAATGAATTTTAAGGCAGTACACCGTTCGAGAAACGATTGGTTGAGCGTGATGCGGCTACGAATCACGATGCCATCGTATGTGCCAATGACTTCCATCAACTTTTCGCGGTCCATAGCGGTGAGGTCGTCGCAGCGAAACCCCTTGGCTGTTAACGCTTCTTGCAAGCAAGGGTGTACGGTATCGATGAAGGCTACTTTCACGCGTTAGAAATACATCAGCCACCCAATAACGAAGTAAAGCAACAAGCCAAATACATCGTTCATGGTGGTAATAAATGGTCCGGTAGCCAATGCAGGATCTACCTTGTATTTGTTGAGAACTAGTGGAACAAAAGTGCCAAACAGTCCGGCAAAGATAATGACCGAAAACAGGGAGATGCTTACGGTAAGCCCAAGGTTTAAGGGCTGTGCGGTAAATATGTTGTACACAAGAATAATGATGGAGCAAATGATGCCATTAACCATGGCCACTCCCAATTCTTTAAGCAACTTATTGCCTATGCTTTGCACACCCAGCGAGTTGTTGGCCAGCCCTTGTACGATGATGGCGGAAGATTGTACCCCAACATTACCTCCCATCGCAGCAATAAGTGGAATGAAAAAGGCCATTTCAGGATAAATCTGAATTTCGTTTTCGTACAACCCAATAACTTGTGCCCCCAGTATGCCACCAATTAAACCAATAAGCAGCCAGGGTAATCGGGCGCGCGATAGTCGCCAAACCTTATCAGACGATTCTACCTTTTCCGAAATGCCGGAAGCCATTTGGTAATCCTTTTCTGCTTCTTCTTTGATCACATCTACCACGTCGTCGATGGTGATGCGCCCTAGCAAGCGTTGTTCTTCATCCACCACCGGGAGTACCACCAGGTCGTATTTTTCCATGAGGTTGGCCACCTCTTCAGAGGTTTGTTCTACCGTTACTGAGCGTACCTTGTCGGTAAACAAATCTTTGATAAGCGAGCGCGAGGAGGACGAAGCGAACAACAAGTTTTTGATCGACAACCGTCCCAACAAGGTATCTTTATCGTCTACCACATAAATGGTGTATACCTGGTCTACATCTTCCGCTTGCGAGCGCATTTCTCGAATGGCGGTGGCTACCGTCCAGTTTTCATTCACCTTCACCAATTCTTTTCCCATCAAACCACCGGCCGAATCTTCATCGTAAGTAAGCAGGTCAACAATGTCGCTGGCTTGTTCTTCATCTTCCAGGTGAGAAATTACTTCCTCTTTTTTCTCATCGGGAAGTTCGGCAATTACATCGGCTGCATCATCGGAGTCGATGTTTTCAATAACCTGCTCGGCAATTTCTTTGGAGGTAAGCGATTCAAGGAATTTCTCCCGCACATCTTCCTCCAGGTGTACCATTACATCGGCCGCCTTTTCTTCCTCTAAGAATTTGTAAATGTATTGCGCCTCCTGCATGGTTACCTCATCGAGAATCTCAGCGATGTCGGCAGGGTGGAGTTCGGTGATATGTTCGGGTATAAAGGAGTCTTTTCCGTAAGCAATTGCTTCACGAAGTTCTTCGAGAAATTGTTTGGTTAATTCGAACTGCATCCGACTCCATTATAGGTTGCACCTTGGTTGATGGGTACAAATTTAACATATCTTTTGAGACTGCTGTTAAGGCAGAGGGAATGTGGCTGTATGTCTTTGCTGTCAGGAGCTACTCGTGCCCACCAGCTGGGTAAGGCGAATAAACTCTTCCACCGATAATTGCTCGGGCCGCTGATTAAAAATAGGATCGGTAGTTTCGGTAGCCAATTGCTTGAGGGAGTTGCGCAATGTTTTTCGTCGTTGGTTGAATGCTGTTTTTACTACTGTGAAGAACAAGGCCTCATCGCAAGGCAGTTGCTGTATGCTGTTGCGGGTAAGGCGGATCACTGCCGATTTTACTTTTGGGGGTGGTGTAAATACATGCTCGCTGACGGTAAACAGGTATTCAATGGTATAAAATGCTTGCATCAATACACTGAGAATGCCATAGGTTTTGCTGCCCGGTGGTTCTGCAATGCGCTGGGCCACTTCTTTTTGAAACATGCCCACTACTTCAGGTACGGTATTGCGATGATGGTATACGCTAAACAGTATTTGCGTCGAGATGTTGTAAGGAAAATTACCAATTACAGCTACCGGTTCATCGAACAATTCAGTAAGGTCGATTTTTAGGAAGTCGCCTTCAATGATGCGCGACTCCAGTTGAGGGTAGTGCTGTTGAAGGTAGGCAATAGATTCGGTATCGATATCGATAACATGTGTTTCATAGGCCTCTTCTTCCAATAAGAATTTGGTAAGGGCACCAATGCCCGGCCCTACTTCCAGTATTTTTTTATACCCTTCTTTAGAGAGGCTGTTCACAATTTTGCGACAAATGTTGTCGTCTTTCAAGAAGTGTTGTCCGAGGTGCTTTTTGGCTTTTACAAACGACATGCTACGAAGTATGTACTACCTGTAACAAGGTTCGAAAGGCAGCGAATTTGCCCCGATACCGCTCGGTATGGTCTTGTTGTAGTTTCGGAGCATAAATTTCCTGGTATTGTTCCAGGGTGGCCATGTCTTTACAGGTGTACTGAATGGCATACGACTTACCGCCATCTTCTTCTGCCAAAATGCGGCAAATCTTGTTTTCGATAAACAAGCCGGTATTCATCACATCGGGAATGTGTACTTCTTTCATCCATTGTAACCACTCGTCGTGTACGTCGTGGTCGATGTTAACGGTTACGTTGTATACAATCATTAGTGAAAGTCTTCGGGTTCTTCCTTTTCCAACTTATCGCCACGCAGTGTTCGGAATCGTTTTCGGGCTTCTGCTTCATAAAAGCTGCCCCCATGTTCCATCAAAAACTGCTTGTAAAGTTCTTTGGCTTTTTCGGGGTTGTTGAGTTGCGTTTCGTTCAACAAGGCGAGGTTAAACAGTGCATCGTCGCCTAAGATGTCTTTGCCGTGCTGCTCTACAATGCGCTCAAGGTATTCAGCCGCTTTTGTGAAGTTGCGTTGCTTGTAGTAAATTTTGTATTTCTGGTACAAGATTTCATCGGTAAGGGCGTGCCCCGGATAATCTCTAATGATGGAGTCGAGGGCTAACGTGGCTTCTTCCAACTTGTTTTGGAAGGTCAATAAATCGGCACGAGAAAATGTAAGCATGGGAGCTCTTGTAGTGTCCAGCCCAAGGTTGTCGGTAATGAGTAACGACAAATCCATGGCGTCGTTGGCAATGAGCTTGGAGGTAGATGCTTTCAAGATATCTAACCGCGATTGTGCCAACTCAAAGTCGCCAGTATAATAGGAGATGCGTGCATTTCTAAATTTTGCTTCATGCTCCAGAATGTCGTGTTTAAAGTCTTTGTCTACCTGCGAAAAGTAAAGCGAGGCATCCCAAATTTCTCCTTGTACCACCAGGATGTCGCCCAGCTCCAGTTTGGCTTTGGCTTGCGTTTTTCGGTCAATGCCTGGAAGATTGATGGTTTCTTCCAACAGTTGTATGGCATCGTTGGTATTGTGCAAGTAAAAAGCCTTCAAGTGCGCATAATCGCGCATAAGCGATACGGTAGCAGTAGACTTGCCCAACTCATCAAGGGTAGATTGGTAGTTGGTTTGCAACTTGGTTAAGTCTTCGGTGCTATAATTGCTCGAAGTAATTTTTTGTTGAATGGTGTTGAGCAGCTCAATTTTACTTTGGGTATAATAATACCCTTCGGCTCCAATTCCCACCACATATTCGTAGCACTTAATGGCCACCGAATAGTTTTTGTTAGAGGTGCACAGCCGTGCCAAAGCAACCACCCGTTCGCCCATGCCTTTGTTGCGCTTGTCGAGTGCGCGCGTTTGTATGAATGCTGAGTTGAAGTCTTTCCGTTGCGTGAATAGCCATATCAGCATTTCGGCATAGATGTCTTTTTGAGGTTGGCGCTGGATGCGTCGTAACAGTTGTGTTTTTAAAATGTCTACCCGCGCCTCATCATTTTCGAAATCGATGGTCCTACTCAATGAGTTTTGCACGCTTTGCAGGTAGGCTTCATTGTTATTGAGCAGCTCCAGGTATTCGTTCACCATGTGTTCAACATCGCCTTTTAAACCATAAATGCTGGCAATCTCAAAGTTAAATGGGTAGTGTTTGATCAATTTCTGGCCTTTCAAATAGGTTTCCAGGGCATAATCGTGCTCGCTCACTTTAATGAAAGCATTGGCCAGGTTAATGACCTGCCGTTGGTTGCTGCGCAATTCTTTTAAAGCGCGATCGAATTGTTGCTTGCTCTTTGTTTCTTCACCGATCGATTTGTACATCATGCCCATGTCTACATAGTAGGTGAGGTTGGCAGGATCGCGTTTGAGCTGCTTTTTAATCACCTTTTCCGCATCCTTAATGCGGTCTAACTCTACCAGGCATTTGATGTAGTATTCGTAATAGGTACGTGTTGGATTTCTGCTGTAGAGCTTTTCATAATACATGGCAGCTTTATCGAATTCCCCATTTTGAAAGTACTGCACGGCCAACTGTTCGTCGGTAGTTTGTGCGGTAGCCACCAGGGTGGAACACAATAAAGCAAGCGCTGCTATGTATTTAACTATTTTCATCAGCATTTGCCGTGCTGTCAGCAACGGCTTTCAAGTCGTTTACGATTTTTTCGACCTCAGGGTTCAATTCATCAAACCGTTCGAAAGAAAACTCAAGCCCTTCTAAAAACTTTTTCAACGAGGCTTCAAAAGTATTGACCGCCATTTCTTCCGTGTGGTAATAGTCTTCCACCTTTTTCTCGTCAATAAGGTTGGCTTCCAAATCGGCTTTGAGGTCAATAATCTGCTTGCGCGAGTATTCTAATTCCTTTTTGAGGTTGGTATACTTTTGATTAAACCGTTTATACCCCTTTCTTATTGTGTTGTAGTTGGAAAGAAAAATGGCAAACTCTTTATCAATGGTGTCGTTGTAATGAGTTTCGATGTAGTTGAGGTTAAAATCAACGGTTTCGCGAACCAGTAACAATCGGCTGGTATCGATGGCTGCCAGCTTTTGCTCCGATTCTGTGAGCACATTGTTGAGTCCTTCCAAACTTTTTATTTGATCGGCATAGCGATCTTGCATGCACGATACAAGCACTACAGCCAGGGCAATGATATAGTATTTCATGTTCATCAATTGATCATTTCAAATCCGGTGTAAGGCACCAATGCTTTAGGAATTTTAATGCCTTCAGGAGTTTGATTGTTTTCCAATAACGCGGCCACAATGCGAGGCAATGCCAATGCACTACCGTTCAAAGTATGTGCCAATTTTGTTTTGCCGTCGCGATCTTTGTAGCGCAACTTTAAACGGTTGGCTTGAAACGACTCGAAATTAGAGATAGAGCTTACTTCCAACCAACGCTGCTGTGCGGCAGAGTATACTTCCATGTCGAAGGTAAGTGCAGCAGCAAAGCCGAGGTCGCCCCCACATAATTTTGCTACCCGGAAAGGTAACTCCAATGCTGTCAACAGTCCTTTAACATAGTCTACCATTTCATCGAGCGTATCGTATGAGTTTTCGGGCTTTACCACCTGAACAATTTCCACTTTATCGAATTGGTGCAACCGGTTCAATCCGCGTACATGTGCTCCCCATGCGCCCGCTTCTCTCCTAAAGCAAGGAGTGTATCCACACATTTTTACCGGAAAATCGGCTGGTGGTACAATCACATCGCGCATGATGTTGGTGATGGGCACTTCTGCAGTAGGAATGAGGTAAAAGTTGTCTTTTTCCATATGATACATCTGCCCTTCTTTGTCGGGCAGTTGCCCTGTGCCATAGCCAGAGGCTTCGTTCACCAATAAAGGGGGCTGGTATTCGGCATAGCCGGCAGCAGTAGCACGATCGAGGAAGAAATTGACCAATGCCCGCTGTAGGCGTGCGCCTTTGCCTTTGTAAAAAGGAAACCCTGCTCCGGTTACTTTTACTCCCAGTTTAAAGTCGATGATGTCGTATTGCTCAATGAGGTCCCAGTGTGCCTTTGCACCCTCGTACAAGTCGGGAACATCTCCATGCTCAAATACAATTTCATTGTCGTCTTCGGTATTGCCCTTGGGTACTCCATGTTGAGGGGCATTGGGAATTTGGTAAAGCAAATCCTTGAGCTCTTCCTCAATCTGTTGCATCTTTTCTTTTAATGCATGGGCATTTTCTTTCATGGTAGCGGTTTGAGCCTGTAAGGCTTTGGCTTCCTGCACCCTTCCGCTTTTAAAAAGTTCACCAATTTCTTTCGAGATCTTATTGCTTTCCGCCAATTGGTTGTCTAATTCTTGCTGTGTGCTTCTGCGCAATACGTCTGCGGCTAATATTTTTTCAATGTCGTCTTTTGCATCCATATTCCGGATGGTCAAACGATCGATGACCTCTTCTTTGTTTTCCCTAATAAATGGAACTTCGAGCATGGTTATTGTTTTTTGTAAATGTACTATTTATACCAATAAAAAACTCCTGACTTTAGGTAAAATCAGGAGTTTTAAAGTATGATGTGAGATTACCTTTATGCAGTGATCGGCTCCACCGAAACATACGATTTGTTGTTTCTTTTTTTGGTGAATGTAACAGTACCGTCGATCAAAGCAAAAAGTGTATGATCTTTTCCCATTCCAACGTTTTCACCGGGATGGTGTTGGGTACCTCGCTGACGAACGATGATGTTTCCGGCAATGGCGGTTTGACCTCCAAAGATCTTTACGCCTAACCGTTTACTTTCTGATTCTCTACCGTTCCTTGAGCTTCCGGCTCCTTTCTTATGTGCCATGGCTTATAAAGTTTGAATGTTTATTCTTCTGTTTTATCTTCTTTTGGCTCCTCAGTAGCTTCTGGCTTTTCAGCTTTAGCTTCCTTTTTCTTTGCAGGAGCTTTCTTTTCAGCAGCGGGCTTCTTAGCAGCAGCTTTCTTTTTAGGAGCTGCTTTTGGCTTTTCCTCCTTTACTTCTTCTACTGCTGGTACTTCAGCTGTTGCTTCCGCAGCAGCCTCCGCTTTTGCTTCTTCGGTTTTTTCCGCCTTTTTCGCAGCTGCTTTTTTCGCAGGCTTCTTAGCACCCTTCTCCATGATCTTCTCGATCTCAATTTGGGTTAAGTACTGACGGTGACCGTTTCTCTTTTTGTAACCTTTTCTTCGTTTCTTTTTAAAGACGATCACTTTGTCGCCTTTTAGGTGCTCGATGATTTTTGCGGTTACGGCAGCACCTTCTATAGCTGGGGCGCCAACATTTACTTTACCGTTGTTATCGATTAAAAGAACGTTGTCAAAGGTAACTTTGTCACCTTCTTTGCCTTCTAAACGATGTACGTAAAGCTGCTGGTCTTTTTCAACTTTCATTTGTTGCCCTGCTATCTCTACAATTGCGTACATATCAAGTTATTTTTATTTCGCAAAAATTAATTGGGCTGCAAAAGTATGAAAATAAATTGAATGGACAAACGATTTTCAGCGAGACTTCGCTGATTTGTTTACCAAATAAACCCCACCTAAAATTATACTCATCCACAAGGCATGCCACCAGCTCACTATTTCACCATCCAATACCCCCCAAAATATAGCCACAATGGGGATGAGGTAGGTCACGGATGAAGCAAATATTTGGTTGGTCATTTTTACCAGGTAATTGAATACAACTACTGCCAATGCAGTGCCTACCACTGCCAATATAGCCAGGTAGCCGAGGGCGGACCAGCCGTGTTCGTTGGTGGTGAGCACTTCGGTAAAGTTAGAAGTAAGCAGGTAAATGCCAATGGGCGGACCAATGTAGGCAAATGCAATGGAGGTAATAACAATGGGGTTAACCTCGGCCAGGTGGTGTTTGATGACGTTGACACTGATGGCGTAGCAAATGGTGGCGGCAATAACCAGGGCGGCATACCTTAAGTCGGTGCCCAGGGTTTCGATGCCGCCAGTAGTGAGTAAGCCAATGGCTCCACCCAACCCAATGATGATGCCAATGCCATTGTACCAACGAATGCGAGCTTTAAAAAATAAAAGGGCCAATACCACGGTGAAAAGTGGCACCAGGGCGTTGAGCATGCCGGTAAACGAACTGTCGAGCTGCGTTTGTGCTGTAGCAAACAAAAAGGCCGGAATGCCATTGCCAAACAGTCCTGAAATTAACAGTCCCTTCCAGTGCTTGCCTACCAATTCGCGGAGGTGCTTAATGGCAATGGGCAACAAACATAAAAAGGCCATAAACATACGCAATGCTGCTACTTGTACATCCGAATAAATGGCATTGCCATCGCTGTCGTACAATCCGCGCTTGATGAGAATGAACGAAGTGCCCCAAATGATGGCAAGGAACAGTAGTATTGCCCACGCTACAGGTTTTTTATGCGGAGTAGAGGTACTCATGTATGGCCAGTTGAATGCGGTGTGAAAGTACCCTTAAAAAACTTGATTTGGCAAAAAAAAGCGTATTTTTGCAATAAATTGTAACTTAATACGTATGGAATACGTCATAGAAGTAGAAGGGATGACTTGCGGGCATTGTAAGGCCAGGGTAGAAGAAGCCATTGAAGCAGTAGAAGGAGTAGAGCATTATGCAGTGGAGTTGGAGAATAACAGTGCCAAAGTGCAAGTGAAAGAAGGAGTAGAAAAACAACAAATTATTGACGCGATAAACGAGACATCAATTTATAAAGCAAACTAGCAATGAAAAAGTCACTTTTGTTGATCGGAGCCATCGCCTTTATTGGACTTACCAGTTGTGGAGGTGAGGATGCGACCAACGACGAATCTACTGCTGTAGCAACAGAAGTAGTAGAAATTACCGGTTCAGAATCTAAAACATTAGCCAATCTAAGCATTAATGGAATGGTATGTGAAATGAACTGTGTGAGTTCAGTAAAAACCACTTTGGCTGACCTGGATGGAGTAAACGATCTTGAAATCGATTTCGATCCTGCCCGAGAAACCGATGTGGCTGTGGTTAACTTTGACCCCAGTAAAGTATCTGAGCAAGACATGGTAAAAGCCATTCAAGCACTGTACGATGGGCAATACGAAGTAACCAACGTGAAAATTGAGAAATACGTGGTAGGCGAAGAAACTTCTGAAGCAGAAGAAGATTCGGAAGCAACAACTACCACTGAAACGGGAGTGAATACTGAAGTTAACTACGAATTCCCCAATATTGTGGAATTTTTCACCCAGTTTTTCTAAGCCAAATAGACTTAACCCTGTTATGTAAAGCCCTGCCGGTTGGTAGGGCTTTTTATTTGCGAAGCACCTGCCGAATGGCCACCAAATGCCCGAAAATAACAATGGGCACCACAATGCCTGGCAGCCATACAAAAGGAAAATAAAGTACCGCTACATTGGGCTGGTCGAATGCCAATTGCTGAAATGCTGAAGGGGCAGAGAGAATGCCTGTAATAACTACTTGCAATACCAGGCCAAGGCACAAGATGTTCCACCATAAAATGACCTTTTTGTTGAGCTGCTTTTTGCGATAACCCCACCAGGCAATGAATGGTGCTGTAAGGCCCGAAAGAATGTCGAAGTTCCTGCCCTCAAACGACATAGATTCGGGCATGAGGTGGTGCAGGAATAAAGACAAAATAACAAGTTCTACTCCTACTCTTATGGTGTGTAGCCAGGTATAGGCTTCCATGTTAAAACCATCCAGCAATTTTCTTCCAGCAGGAGTAATAAAAGCCAATACACCCAATACCAGTGCTGGCAAAATGATGAAGATTAATCGCGGTGGCATGGCTTCGGCATCTAAGAAGAAACCATTAATACCCAACAGGGCCTGGTAGGTGGCTAAAGCCAGGATCAATAACAACAGTTTAATGTTGTAGCGCGTGGCCCTGAAAAAAAGAAATGTGGTGAGGATGGTGATGGCGATAAAGCCAATGCTCACTAGTATGGGAAGGTCTTTCATGATCAATTTAAACTTGTATGTGCAAGTGTATGGTTAAATTTTTTATTGCTTTAATTGCGAATGGTTGGCTTGAATGGCAGCAGTGATGTTGTCGATTTGCTGAATGCTAAACTGGCCAATCAAAGCTTCCACTTCACGATGGGTTTGCTCCCATACTGGTGTTACCTCTTCCAACAGCTGGTAGCCTTTTCGTGTGATCTCCAATTCCGAATGCCTGGGGTCAGCTCCTTTGTGAATGGCTACCCAGCCTTTTGCTACCAATTTCTTCAAATCCCTACTCATGGTTGATTGATCGAGCACCAACAAATCGGCAATGGTTTTTTGATTCACGCCCTTGTTCTTTCCAATGATGAAGAGGATAGACAGCATGCTTCCTCTCAATCCAAAAGGTTTTATTTTAGATTGGTATACAGCATCCAACATGCGGTGGAGCCTGCGTATTTTGGCATTGATACAATGCTGGGGAACAATGCGATCGAAGTTGGGGGTGCTTGACTTCATGCACCAAAGGTACAATAATATACTTGCATGTACAAGTGTGCTATTGTTGAGTGTTGTTGATCCATTCGACTACATCCAGCATCACATCACCCCAATGGGCACCATTTTCGTAATCGGGTTGCCCATGGTGCAATTCAAAGAAGTTGTGATCAAGTCCTGCATAGGGCATGGAGGTAAGGTTGTTCTTTTGGTGCGCAATAAAATGGAGTTGTAGTAGGTCGCAATTTTCTGCAATGATATCGTTGGTGCCATAACCTACATATATCGGTGTTTCAATTTGCAACAGATAAGGCAGGTAGTTGATGGAAAAGGTGGTCCATGCTTTATGGCCGTTGTGGGTAGTGTTTGGTTGTGCGTGTATGGCTTTCCATTGTTCGTAGTGATGTTGTAGGTTGTTGCGATAGGTCTCGCCATCAATTTGTCCCGACTTGAGCCGGAGGCGTTCACGTCGTAGTAGCTCATCGTATCGACCAAAGGCATTGAACCCCAACAATGCTATAGTTGTTACCTGGGGAGATTGAGCAGCCACCACAGCAGCTATTTTGGCTCCTTGCGAATGGCCAACAAGGTGAATGGATTGTTGTTTGCTCCACACATGTTGGGCTAATGTTTGCATTACTTCCTGGGTTCTACTTACATAGTGTTGCAGGTAATTGCCCTCAAGGTATTTGGATGCAAATATTGCTGGTTGCGTGCTGTCGGGAAGATAGCAGTACTGTTTGCTGAGGTGTGCCCGCTCAACCACTACCGGAGTGCCGGGCATGCTTATCATTACCAGGTGGTACTGTTCCAGCAATTCTTGGGTTTGAAAAGGCAGGTTTACGTGTTGGTATGCCCCGAAATCCATAACCAGGGGTACGGGAAGCGATCCTTGCAGGAAAATGATGACCGGTTTTGGAGTAGTGTCGTTGCCTATTTTTATGTAATCCACCTGACTTTCGGTGGTGTAGTGCCAGGCGTTGGTGCCTTCAATAAGCTGTTGGCCGTTTGCGCTGAGCATAGTGCCAACGAACAGTAGCATCAAGAAATCTTTCATAGAAATATTTTGCTGTTATACACTACAATAGCCATTTCGTTCAATGGATAGTTGTTCGTTAAAAGTAATGGGTTAAATCCAAAATCAAATTCTGCTCGTAGGTGTTTTTTTAACAGAAACATTAACCACTTATTCCAAACAAAACACATGTCATATGGGATTGATTAACATCAACGAGCTCACTCCTGATGAGATCAGAGAGATGCTCAGCTGTATCGATGGGATTACGCCTACTACAGCAAAAAAAATTGGAGATTTTATTGAGAAAAATGGGGCGTTGGCCGACAAGGATGCCCTGGAACGTTTGCTAAAAGAGGTAGGAGTGAGCCGTCGCTACATTAAACCTATTTTAAAGAAAGCCATTGATGTGTTGCCACGGCCGCAGGCTCCTGATGACGGGGAACTGAACGAGCCTGTTGACCCGCTTGACCTTTTTAATCCGTTTGATGATGGGGCTTTTGATGTGCCTGTAGACGATAATGGTGACGGCAGTGAGCCTATAACCCCAGGAGAATTTGCCACATTTAAGCCTCCAAAAAAGAACAACCGTCCGTTGGTATTTGTGCCAGGCATTTTTGCTTCCGAGCTGTTTGTAGAGCGATTGCGAATTGTAGGAAACAAAGAAGTGAAGTTCAGAGGAAAAACATTTACGGTGCCTGATGTGCGTAGAGTTACCGAACGCATTTGGCCTCCAATTGGTGTCGATGGCATTGAAACATCGTTGAAAGAATTGGTGGCAGAGTTGCAAAACGACATTACTCGCAACAACATCAAGGTGGGAAGTTCGTTCACCTACAACCCTTATAGCGTATTGTTGTTGGAGTTAGAGAAGTCGGGGTATTCAGAGCGCATTGGTAACCTTTTTATTCACAACTACAATTGGGCATTAAGCGATAAGGAAAATGCGGAGAAGCTGCAAAAATCCATTGAAAAGACATACCTACCGGCCTACAACAAGCGGTTTCCAACATCAAAGACCAAAAAGGTAGATGTGATATGCCATTCCAATGGAGGGCTCATTACTCGTGGGGCCATTGTGTTGAATAAAGCAAAAATCAACAAAACGGTATACATTGCGGTGCCCCATTTTGGAAGCCCTCAGGCATATTTTTACCTCAAGCCACAAGTGAGCTTGCTCGGTGGAAGGGTGAAATCGTTTGCATTGGAAGTAGGCTTCAACATTCTCAAAGCATTGTTTGTGAACCTGGATCGTACCATTACACGTGTTCGCAACAGCAAAGTGAAAGAATTTAATGTAAAGGAGTACGACAATGTAGAGCAGGCGCTAACCAATCTGGCTGCTGTGGCAGGAGCAATGTACGACCTGGTGCCCGATAAGTTTTACCTCGATAATGTACCTATGGTATTGGATGATGCGAAATTTTTTAGTTCCCCAAAGGGCATCAAAGGGGTAGAGGAGACTTATTTTAACACAAAGAACCCCTGGACATTTAAAGGAGATATAGCCAAACGGGTGAAGGTGAGCCTTGATTTTAAACACAGCCTGGGCAGCAAGATTCCGGGCAAGCATTTGAACTTGTATGGCGATTTAGTAGAAACGTTTGACCGCATTACAGTAAAGGGGCGTTCGCGCGATGAAATATACATTCAGGAAGCGTCAACACAAGGGGGCGATGGCACAGTGCCTACCTACAGTGGCAGTGGAGGCATTGCTAAATTTGGCAACCAAAAGAATTCGGATGTGATTCGAGATCCTGATAAGGGCACTTCGGAAAAGCACAATGGATTGCCCAATCATATTAAAACCATATTAAAATTGAGGAAATATCTTGAGTTATAGATTCCTAAGTTTTAATGATTGGAGCCGATAGTTGGGCGGTAGCCAGGTGTAACTGTAGCACGGAATTGCTATCAATGTGCTATATTTTTAACCCATTTGCCTTATCTTCAACCCATGGAATTGTATCCGATATACGTGGGTGGAGCATGGCTAACTACGGCTACTTCATGGGAGGTGATGAATCCGCATGATGGCAGTGTGGTGGCTACTGTTGGTGTAGGAGAAAGCCGTGATTTTGAGCAGGCCATTGTAGCAGCGCAAGCAGCAGAAAAGGAATTGGCCAATTGGTCGGCTTACCAACGTTATGAGGTGCTGATGGAGGTGGCAACAGCGATTCGTGCGGACCGCCATCGACTGGCTGTGTTGCTTACGGCCGAGTCGGGAAAACCAAAACGTTTTGCGTTGGGCGAGGTAGATCGGGCAGTACAAACATTTACTACTGCAGCGGAGGAAACCAAACGATTGCCAAAAGAATACATTGGCCTCGACTGGACCCCGGCAGGAGTGGGTAAAGAAGGGGTGGTGAATTATTTTCCTATAGGTATAGTGGGAGGCATTACGCCATTCAATTTCCCACTTAATTTAGTAGCGCACAAGGTAGCCCCAGCCATGGCAGCTGGGTGCCCCATCATTGTTAAACCAGCTTCTGCCACGCCGTTGTTGTGCCTGGAATTGGCGAAAATTATTGATGCTACCAATTGGCCCAAAGGGGCGTTGTCGGTTATTCCTGCTGACCGTACTACTGGCAATGTGTTGGTGACCGACCCTCGCATAAAGTTGTTGTCGTTTACCGGTTCTCCAACTGTAGGATGGGCCATGAAGGCGCAAGCGGGCAAAAAGAAAGTGGTGTTGGAGTTGGGCGGCAATGCCGGGGTAATTGTTACAGAAAGTGCCCACCTTAACCAGGCAGTAGAACGGTGCTTAGTGGGGGGCTATGCCTATTCGGGGCAGGTATGCATTCACGCACAACGCATCTTTGTACAGCAAGGTGTGTTAGATGTGTTTCTGTCGAAGTTTTTAGCTGGTGTAGAGGCCTTGCAAAAGGGCGATCCGCAAGAGGAAGCTACGGAGGTGGCAGAGATGATTGATGAGAAAAATGCCATGCGTGTGGAGGCCTGGGTAAATGAGGCCAGGGAGCAGGGAGCGATGGTATTGTGTGGAGGTGTGCGGGAAGGCAGTTATTATGCTCCAACAGTGCTCACCCATACCAACAGTACCATGAAGGTAAATTGCGAAGAAGTATTTGGCCCGGTAGTGGTGGTAGAGCCATTCCATACTTTTGAGGAAGCCATTACCTTGATGAACGATAGCGATTTTGGGTTACAGGCCGGAGTGTTTACCGAACGACAAGATGAAATCAATACCGCTTTTCGCCAACTGGAAGTTGGTGGGGTGGTGATCAATGATGTACCTACCTTCAGGGTAGACCACATGCCTTATGGTGGCATCAAAGATTCGGGCCTGGGGCGCGAAGGGGTAAAGTATGCCATTGCAGACATGATGGAGCCACGCATCTTAGTGAAACCCACCTAGTATTTGGTTGCCAATAGTTTGCTTATAAGCCTTCCAGTTTCAACAAAAATTTGCGATGTGCCTTTTGCAATTCTTGTGGGTTGTCTTTCACCCGTTTCATCCATTCAAAAGGATATTTTAATCCGGCCATGCTGCCTTCATCGGTAGCTACGGTAGCCTCAAGCACCGGCCAAATGCGTTGAATAAATGCTGGGTATTTTTCAGGCCCCGTGCCTTTGCCATATTCTTCTTCAAATGTTTTAGAGCTGCCTACCACCGATTTACTGCCCTTAATATTGGTGAGCACCTTGTTGGTGGTGTATAACTTTCGTTGCCATCGTACATTTTGTAGAATGTCGGCAATGTCGCCTTTTTGTTTGTCGAGGTAGGTGAGGTAAGCATCCATCCGGTGGTTGAAATTGCGATGGGCGATGGTCATGCCATGGATATTGGTTTTGCCTATGTGTTCTTTCAGCTGTTCCAATGCTTTATTCAACTCAAAAGGATCGCCATAATCATTTTGCTTCATCACTTCTTTGGTGAGCGATGCCATGGTTCTGATGTGTGCTTTCATGTAGTCGAGGTACCATTCATCGCCTGCTTTACGTTGGATGAGTGATTCATCAATGCTCTTGCTTTCAACAATAGCATATCGGGAATCGAACATTTTGCCCATGCGGAAAAACACTTCGTGGTGCAGCCTGTAGTTTTCCATGAAGGTTTGCTCTACTCTGCTGGCTTGCAAGCGTAAGGTAAACCCGTTGATGGGCATGCGGTCTTTCATTTCGCTGAAAGCAATTTCTACGGGTATTTTTAACCCGTCGGGCAGTACCGGAACAGTAATGCCCACCCATCGGTTTTCACCCGGTTGCATGTTTTTTAAGGTCAGGGTGTTGGTGCTGTCTACCACGTTGAGTTTTGGCTTGCTTCCCGGAAATGATAATTGCGGATTTCTTCCTGCTATCTTAATGAAGCTTTTGTTGGGTTGAAATTGCAGCACCATGTTTCGGGGGTGAAGTGCTGCATTATGAACAACGGCATAGTAGGTAGTGGTGTTGTCGTCGTTAGTGCCACCAGTGTTGCCTCCAGGACTTCCTCCACCAGAAAATACGCCCAGGTTGCGCTGCGCCTTGTTGTTGTCGTACAATACCGCCAAATCGGTATTGGGCCAGCCGGGAGCCCTCCCCAGTAAGGTAGGAGTTACCACCGGATCGGTAGGAGTATTGATTTCTACGGCCAAACATACATGTGTTGAGTTGGTGGCAATAAGCTCCCATTCGTAGCCGGAAGTCATGGTTTTTACACTTTCTCCCGAAGCAAAGGAGAGGGTGGGGTCGGCAGTGGTGTTGGCATCTACATAGTTACTGCCGGTACCAAATTCCGATTTTAAAAAATGCAGCGTAACTGTTTCAGATACCCCAGTGCCTTTGCGATGCACGCGTGCAAAGGCGTAGTTGCTGCCACTAGTGGATATCCAAGGGTTTTCGTTGTTGGGCTGGTCGTTACCATTGAATCCACCGGCAGTGTTGCTGCGTCGATTCCATATATCGCTGGTAGTATAAAATATTGGGTTGGTAGAAGGCTCCAGGCCAATGTCGAATGTAGTGGTGTTGGTGGTCCAATCGCGCACATAAAAGTCGCGATTGTCGGGAATTTGTTCGGCTTCAAAAAAGAAAGGGTCGATGGAAATAGGCACGTTGGCCGTATTGTTGAAGTTACGCAATTGAAGTCCTTGTGTATTGCGTTGAAAGGTAACTCCATTGGGGAAGTTGGCAACGTTGGGGGTATTGTTGGCCGAAAAGTTGCCATAAAAATCTTTGCCCACTGCTTCCAGTCCGGCATAGTCGCCCAGGTAAGGACCGAATGCCCTGACTGGAACATTAGATGGAGTATTGGAAAGGATGTTGTCGTTCCAGTTGGTGGCTGCTGCATTGGTGTTTTGCCTAAAGTGGGTGACCCAGTTTTGTCCAAATACCTGTGGGGTGAGTTGCTGGTAAAGCAGTCCTACAGTGCCTCGAATGTTAATGGCCAATTGAGGAACAATAACATTGTTGACGGTAAGTAAATCGTTCGACCAGGTGACTCCTCCATTGGTGGATCTTCTTACGTGTAAGGTAGTGGTGTTGGCTGGATTGCCTGCTGGAAGGTCAAGATAAGCAATGTATACGGTTTGACTGTTGCGTGGATCAACAGCAATGCTGCACCGGTCGCCAAGACGTTCCTGCCCCATGGCTGCACCATTGTTCCATACCCAACTGATGTTTTGTGCTACCAGTACTCCTGCAAGGCCATCGCCAGGGTCGGTAATAAAACCATAAGGGTTAACCAGGGGAAGTGCGCCCTGCCCCCAGTTATCGTCGCGTACTACAGTGATGTCGCCTGTTCTTGTGGTGCCAACACTGGCTGTGCGTCGGTAAAACATGGCATAAACAGTGCCATTAGGATGGGTGGCCGAACGAATGGGAGGCCCGTCCTGTCCATTGGTGTTACGCACTTCTAATCGAACAGTGGTTAGTCCGGCAGGAGGAGGGGCGGTCGCTGCATTCATCGATTGCTCGATGGATGCTGTTCGTCCCGCAGCGGCATTAAAGTCGTTATGTCCAACATACAAAAGGTCGTTGTTGCGCAGTGGCCCCCCCAGTGGAGTAATGGTTTTGAGGTAGGGCTGGTCTTCATTATTACGAGTTAATAGTACTTGCATTGCTCCTGCAACAGTATAGGTGTTGTCGCGCAAAATTTGCATTTGTAATCCTGCGCCACCACTTAAAATGCCAGCATACAAGGTGTTGTTGCGCGATAGTCCCACAGTAATATCGCCCGTCATGCCATTGCCGCTAGGAACAATGCTGTTGAGTGTCCAGGTGTTTCCCCCATCTTGTGAAATGTAAATGGGAGCAACGGTGAGCACTCCATTGGGGTTGGGAGTGAAGGCAGTGCCTATAACTTCTTGTGGATTGTTGGGATTCACAGTAAGACTGGGCTCACTGTCTTGATTGGTTTCGTTACTTTCTGTATTGGGAATCATGTTTACCACCCGAAAGGTTTGGGCATGGGCAATGCTACAGCATAAGCAAATAAGGAGGAGGTATATGGTCTTCATGGAAAGAGGTTTTAGCGGTTAGCGGTAGTTTATTTGAGGAGTGCTTTAACAAGTTTTAGCTCACTGTTGTTTAAGAAATCATCAGCATGAATGAGGGTATATCGCCCTTTTACCGGGCCTTCATCGTTGTTTTGGCGAAGCAAGAAAATGCCAGGAGCACCTGAGTAGAATTTAGGAGCGGTATACCAATGTACATCGTCGCTGGAGGCAAAGTAAAATTGTACATCGCCATCGGCCGATCCTTTGAGTACTTTCTTCACCTTAATACGCGACCGTACATATTGCGGATCGTGTTCGGTTTCTCCTATTGGTGCTACGGGAACGCTGTCTGCCGAAATCACGGCTCCGGTAACAACGAGGTCGGCAGTGCCAAGCCTTTCCTTGAGCGCCTTGTTCTTCTCCGCTTGTTGCTGCAACCTTATTTTTTCTTTGATAGAGGTAGTCGTAGTGCTTCCTGGCTCAACAGCTTTTACTTGTGCGCCCAGGGTATTGCCAAAATGCGTGGTTTGGTTAAAGAAAACGTAGTCGCCACCTTCTTGTAAGGAGGCCATTTGCTGTGCGTTGAGCATCATGGTAATTTCTTTGCCTTCAAACCCTTCCTGGTTGGGCGAGGCTTCGATGGTTTCGGTTACTTTAATGATAGCTGTAGTATTGCTAGAAGTCATGCCAGAAAGGTTAGAAGCATTTTTCTTCACCACGGTGCCTTTGATAACATAATCGGAGTTGGGGTAGGTGGTGGTGGTGTTCTCTACCACAACGGGCGGTTTGGTTGAACTGCATTGCTGCACCAATAAAGCAAGCAGCAATAGGGCGGAAGTAAGTAAGGAGGTTCTTTTCATGGCTAGGTTGTATATAACTGAGAATAAGTTTATTAGCAATTTCCGCAAAACCACCATGAAAGTAAATAGGTATAAATACGTAATTAACACAGGTGTTTTCCCCTAAATTGACATGGGTGTTTTGAAAAATCAGGATGATTTTGATGAAAAATTGACATTTGATGCCAAAATGCCCTACGAGATGTGTCTTTTCAAAAAGGGCAATTTTTATCGGTTGTTTTTCCCTGAAAAAAAGCAAATAATAGAGATTAACTACCGTATTTGCTGGAGGCACTCCGAGTGCTTCCTTAATCACTCGGACTATTGACGGTATGCACTCCGACCATTGACCGTACACACTCACACTATTGTTGGTACACACTCACACCATTGTTGGTACACACTCAACCCATTGATGGGCATGTTTCAATTAGCGCCTGTGTACACAATGCATTGATTTTCAGTAATTAGTTCTTTGAAATAGTGTGCAAAAAAGAATATTCAACTACCTTTTTGTTATCGATCGTTGATGAGGAAGCGTTAAAATGCGTAATTGATTGCTTTGTGTTTCAAAAAGTGCTTTTGGCACGTATACTACAACGGGAAAGCTCCACCTCCTAAACCCGATTGGAGTGGCTACCCCGCACCCCGTAGTGTCTGAGTGATTGCTTGAACCTTTAGGTGAAAGTGATCGTATCCCTGCCTGTCGGCAGACAGGGAAGACCGAAGGGGGAGGAGTAATAGCGAAAAGCCTGCCTGCCGGTAGGCAGGCGGGACTAGGCGTAAACTATGGAGGGAAAGCTTTTCTTTCCTCTTCCTTCTTTTTTACCTGCCAGGAAATTCGCTACCCGAGCGATGTGGAATTTATCTATGATGCCAACAGGAATAGAATTGTAAAGATAGAGAAGCCGAGTATGCTGCTTCACTTATCGAATCAGCGTAACGCTACCAATAATGTGATGATCTTTGAGGTTGGCATCGCGAATAATAGCCTGGTACACATAAATGCCTATTACAGGCTGTCCACCTTTGCCGCTGGCCACACCATCCCACGCCTGGTCCTGGTCGTTGGTTTGAAATACTAAACCGCCCCAGCGGTCGTAAATGCGCAATTCATAGGTTTTAATACCGCGCACTTGTGGGTGGAACACATCATTGAGGCCATCGCCATCAGGGGTGAAGGCGTTGGGAGCAAAAAAGGTAAATTCAGGGTCAATACGTACTACAATACGGCTGGTATCGGGGCACCCATGTTGATTGTATACTACCTGGGTAATGGTATGATAGCCAGTATCCTGGTAAAGGTATTCGAAGTTCCAATCGTCGATGCGTTGACCATCACCCATAAAGTATTCTACATCAACAGCACCATTGGTGGCACTGCTGGTAACACTAACTCTTGGCGTAAAAATAGAGGTGCGCCTGGGGGTAACATCAAATCCTGCAGTAGGAATGGGGTTCACCTCAATGGCATTGGGCAGGTCGTATTGTACCGTAATGGCACATCCTGAATCGGTGGTAATGTTTAAACTCACATCGTAGCTGCCCACATATTGATAAACATGGGTGGGGGAAGCTTCTGTAGAGGTATTGCCATCACCAAAATCCCATTCGTAACTGATGTTGGTCCATGCAAACGAACTGTCTTGAAAAGTAACCTCCATAGGCACACATCCTGTTTGTGCTGGTATGGTGAAATAAGGTTCGGGCATTGGAAATACCGTTAAGCTATCTTGGTAAGTGGCCGAACATCCGTTTTCCGAAATGGTGAGGTGTACCATGTAGGTGCCTTCACTATTGTAATTAACCGCAGGGTTAGGACTTGTAGAAGATGATGGATTGGCATTAGGGCCAAAATCCCAATAAAATTCTGCATTACCACCGTACTGCCCAAGGCCCTCAAACAAGAATTGATTGCCTTGTAAACATTGCCCGGCTTGCGGATTGAAATAAGCTTCTATTTCAGGATATACTGTGAAATCGGTATACGCTGTATCAGCACATGGCCATCCGGGGTTAGCAATAAGCATTACGGTAAAGGTGCCACTGTCGAGATAGGTATACGATGGATTAAACAGGTGCGACGTATCAGCATCGGTATTGGGGTCGCCAAAATCCCAAAAGTAGTCGTTGGCATTGACGCTGGTATTGAAAAAGTTGGCGGTAAGTCCATCGCAAAAACTCGCTTGTGCCGGTATAGAGGCTACAATACTCGATTGGCAATTGGTAACAGTAAATTGAAAGTCGCGTTTATTTTCGCTTAACAGTACCCCATTGCGGTACTCTTTTACGCATACCCCTACCACATACAAGCCTTGTTGTAAAGGCACAGCAGTAAGCTCCCCGGTTTGTGGGTCGATGGCCAATGCGGGGTTGGCATCAATTTGATTCACTACCGAATAGCCCATATTCCACGCTACATTGCCATAGGGTGGAGGCAATGGCGGGTTAGGGGCAGGGTTCATGCTCGATCCTCCATTGTAAGGGGTACACAATTCATACACCAACGAGTCGCCATCCAAATCGGTAGCAGAATGATCGAAGGTAAAGTTGTCGCCAATGCACAATACCAATGGTGGGTAGTTACTAAAGAAGGGGCTACTGTTGCACGTGGCTTCATTGGGGCCAGGTACATGGGTAAGGTAGGTAGCACCGTAATCTTGTGAGTTGGTAATGTTTACTACCGACGGGTTTCTACAGCACCGTTGATATACCAAATCGTATCCTCCGGCAATGGGAGGGAGGTTGAAAATTCCAGTATAAATGGCTTCCTCTACACAAATGTTGGGAGGCGATTGCAAACAGGGGTTGTTGATAATTACCGGTACTTGTGTAGGGTTGGGTAGGGGCAGGTTGTAAGTGTTGATCAAGGTGCCCGACGAGTTGTATACGCCAATGGGCGCACTAATATCGAACCCGGTGCCATTGCTGTTGTTGGGACTACAGTCGCGGTACAGTTTTAATGTCACCACATATTCATCGCCACCAATGCATTCATAATAAATTTCTCCTCCCACAATGTGGGTGGCACGAACGGCTTGCAAGGCAAGCAAACATCCCATCAGCAATATGAAATGGCGTAGCGTCTTCAATTAAATTATACATCCCTCTGCAGTGCCAAAGGCAGCCACTGCAGTATAAAGTTACGAATAATCAAAAGCCATGCCGTGTTATTGATTGAACGGTATGTTTCAATGATTGAAAGGCATGCTTAACTGATTAACGTGTAAACGGTAGTTAAGTTGCGCTTTTTAGCCGGGAAAAGCCAGTGTATCATTGAAAAGCCAACAGTTGCCTAGTTGAAGTTAAATCCAAGACCAAATGATATTCTGAACTCGTCGAGGTGCTTTGGAGCTACATCCGACAACAGTTTACCGCGCACCATGCGGGCATTCACAAACACATGAAACCATTTGCTGCCATAATAGTTGGCGCCCACCGTTCCCGATATTAAGGGATTAAAGGTAGTGTTGGAATATAGGGTGTTGCCTTGCACGTCGGTATAGGGCAAAATGCGTTGGGCATAAGCGATGCCGGGTTGCACACCCACGTAGGGATCAAAACGATTGTTGGTAGGAAAGTGATACATGGCTCCAACAAACAACGAATGGTTGAGTTTTAGTGGTTCATAGTCGCTGGTAGCACCGAGGTAAAAGTAGGCATCGCTTCGTACCGTTACGTTTTCGTGCATGAAGTATTCGAGGTCGCCATGCAGGTACATGTTGCGCGCGTCGTCGCGCATCATGCCCAACGAAATGGTGGCCTGTGTGCGAATAAGTCCTTGATGCACAAACCGGCTGCTTTCTTCTTGTGCTATTCCTGGAATAACCATAAGCATTCCCAGGGCAATAATGAGTGTTCTTACCATAGGTCTGCGATGTTAAAGTTCAAACTTAGTGTCACCAGGATATGTCCTTCTAGCGAAAGGCCACTGCCGTGGTCTTCTTCACCATCATGTTCGCCAACGTGGAGGGTTTTTATTCCATCTTCTTCGTGAATTTCCGAGTGGATGTCATTGCCCAAATGGGTCATGTATTGCGATGATAACGACACATCAAACCGATCGTTGAGGTGCCAACTGGTACCAATGCCTATCTGCACAGCTGAGCTCCATCGCTTTTCCGTTTCTTCCGAATGGTCGGTGTAAGTAGGAATGTTGTTCACCGATAATTTGGTGTAATCAAAACAGTGCCCTGCTAAGAGGTATGGTGTGAGTGTTTTGCCCGTTGGATCGAGCGGATAAAACATCACCGACCAGCCGATGTGGCCATCTACACGCCTGCCCAGGTCGTCGATGTTGGTGGTGATGTAGTCGACAAACCACTCGGTATTGAGTCGGTCGCTAATGCGCAGCCTAAATTGGGCGCCAAAGCCGCTGCCAGCAAAACCGTCGTTGCCAAATAAACTGGAAGTACTGCGTATGCCGAGGGCAAATTCCCCACCCGATGCATTGGTTTCTTTTTCTATTTCCTGAGCAAAAACAGTGGTAGCGACCATCATCATGGCCACAAGCAATGATTTTTTCATAGAGTTGTTTTTCAAAGGTTCTTTATGTGGTTGACATGGGTGAGGATAGAGAGAGCCAACCTTATCTTAACTCATCAAAAATAAAATTTATTGTACAAATGACATAATCCTGACGTTAAAGCGTAAACATTTCCTAATTTTGCCACCGAAATTTTAGTCATTTCAATGGCGAAAAAACCAAATCGATCCATCATCATTTGGCTGCTTACAGGCTGTGTTCTCATTGCTTGCATGGTGGCTATCGGAGGCATTACCCGGCTTACCCACTCAGGATTATCGATGGTAGAATGGGATCCGATTATGGGAGCCATCCCCCCAATGAATGAGCAAGAGTGGAACGAGGCGTTTGAGCAGTACAAGCAATTTCCTGAATACCAGATGGTGAATTACAACATGGAGTTGAGTGAGTTCAAGTCCATTTTCTTTTGGGAATATCTGCACCGCTTATGGGGGCGTATGATGGGGTTGGTATTCTTCATCCCTTTTGTGATTTTTTGGATGCGTGGACGCTTGAAAGATGGGCTGTTAAAAAAGTGCTTCATCATTCTTATCGGTGGTGGGGCAGTGGGTGGCATCGGTTGGTTCATGGTATTGAGCGGGCTCAAAGATCGTCCCGACGTGAGCCATTACCGGCTGGCCATTCACCTGATGGCAGCCTTTACCTTATGTGCTTACATCTTTTGGGTGGCCCTGGGTTTAATTTACCCGCAGAAAACAACCCATAACGGGACAATACCCTTGCGCAAATGGGTACGTTTTGCCCTGGCCATACTGGTGCTTCAAATTATTTATGGGGCCTTTGTGGCTGGGCTGGATGCAGGAAAGATATACAACACCTTTCCCACCATGAATGGGGCATTCATTCCTGAAAACACCTTTTCGCTCGATCCGTTTTGGACCAACCTGGTAGAACACAAAGATGGGGTGCAATTCCTGCATCGTAACATTGCTTACCTGGTGGTATTGCTCATCGGAGTTATTTGGTTTAAAGCGCGAAAATTAACGTTGCTGCCTACTCAACGTAAAGGCATTACAGCGTTGCTCGTGGTAGTGTTGCTACAGTTTGTGCTAGGCGTGCTTACCCTGTTATACAGTGTGCCAGTAGCTTTAGGGGTAATGCATCAACTGGGAGCATTGGTACTATTGCTTACCTTGCTTTATGCCAACCACCGATTGAAATACGCTTCGCATTAATGAGCCACTGCCATGCGAATGGCAGTAGATTGATACTGCTCTGTTACCAACTGAATATGATACACTCCATTGCTTAACCCTTGTGTATTAACACGGGTTTTGGTGCTGCCGGTTGCCACAGGCACCGTTTGTACCAATTGCCCAACAGGGTTATAAATGTACAATGCTGCATGTTGTGTGCCAGCAGGCATTTGATAATTTACAAAGGTGTAATCGGCAGCAGGGTTGGGCATGTTTTGTAGCACCACCAACGGGTTGTTGTTTTCTGCCACTCCAATCGAATTATCAATCATTTCCACCACTACATCGTCAAAGTAAAAACCATCTTCACGCACAAAAGCATCGCTCACCATACGGTAGCGAATCTGAATGGTGCTGCCGAGGTAGTCGGAAAGGTCTACTTCTTCCAGTACCCAATCGCTTTGGAAATTATCGTACAACGGTTGGCCAAGGTCCTGATCGCTGTTGCCAATTTTGGTATAGTTGCCACAAAGCGGTGTCCAGGTATTACCTCCATCGGCCGAAGCCATTACTTGTGCGTAATCGTAACCTCCTTCAATTTCCCAACGTGCCCAAAACTTTAGTGTAGCAGCAGCGGCACTGGTTAGGTCAACAGGATTGCTTAACGTGCAATGGGTGTTGGAGTTGTTGGAATAATCGCTGGTGGGCGAATCGGTAATGGAGCCTGAGGCAGTGTAGTAAATGCTATTGCTTACGCCCCACGACCCGCTGGTGTTCCAGTTGTTGTCGTTGTTGGCATTGTCGGCAAATACCACCGACGTTTGCCCGTATACCTTGGTAATGGTATCGTTAAAAGTGTATAGCCCATTGTTAACCGATACAATATAGCTGAATGTTTGCCCAGGCTGTATGTTGGCATCCAGCGTATAGGTTACCGAGTCTTGCTTGTTTTCTAGCAACAACAACCCGGGGTAGCTGTTAGGGCTACCAACCGAGGCCAGTCCTGCGCCATAAGGGGTATAGGTAACTGTATAAGTGGCTGGCTCGTCAAGCCCCAGGCGGGTGATGTTATAGTTTAAATAACCTGAGGTTTGCGTAATGAGTCCACCTTCCTCGTCTTCCACTACTGCATACTTAGTCACCAGTCGGGCAGCATACAGGTCTTGCGAAATGTTGTCTTTGCAAATGTCTTCAATGCGGTTGATGTTGGGCCAAAATCCATCGCTATTATCACCTGCTTCAGGCGTAAAAGAAATGATCTTGTCCTTGGTCATTTGTTCGCCATACATCCAATCGTCGGTATCGCCATTGGTGGTGTATCCCAACGTTTGGTCGCCGGTACCATAGGTGTAGCTGTTTTCCGAGGTCATCAGTTTGGCATATTCTACATACAATGCCGAGTCGGGAGTAAACAATGAGGGGCCATATCCCCAGGGATAAATGAGCAGGTTGCCATAGGTATGGTAGTTCAAGCAGAGTTTAATTTCCCTGTTTTCAGTGAAGTACTTTACCGCTTGTGTTTCTTCTTCCGAAAAGGCAGCTGTACCGCGGTAGTCGTCGGCATTGGGATTGGGCGATGAACCGTTGTCATCGAACCCCCATTGGTAGCCATAGTTACGGTTGATGTCTACTCCAAAGCTGCCGCCATTATCGCGCCTGTTTTTGCGCCACATGCCCCCGCCATTGGGGTTGGTGGTTTCGTTATAAACATAACCATCGGGGTTAATCATTGGAATGAAATACATCTCGGTATGGTCTACCAAATATTGTATTTCCGGGTCGGTACTGTAGTTTTCTAACAGATACCACATGTGCATGATAAGGTGCGATAATGAAGCAGGTTCACGGGCGTGGTGCACTGCAGTATACAGTACTTCGGGTTCCGCTTCATCGGTATTGGGGTTGTCGGAAATACGCAGCCAGTAAACAGGCTTTCCATCGGTAGTGGTGTAACTGCTAATGGCTTGTTTGGCAGTAATAAGGTTGGGGTATTGTGCCACCATGTTGTCGATGTGTCCGATAAACTCGGCATAGGTGAAAAACCCTCCCATGCTGCCCAACGAAAAGTTATTGGGAGTGGCATAAGTGGGGGTACTGCTGGTGGTACAGGCTGCCCCTCCTCGTTCGTTCGAACGTTGGTTAGGTTGTTGGTTTTGCTCTACATAGTAACGGGTAACATCGTCGATGAGAATTTCGTGTTGCAAACCAAAGTTTTGAATAACCTGTAGCTCTTGCTCCGAAAAGTCGGAGATGAGGTATACCCCTTTTTTTACTTTGCCATGGTCTACACATACACCAGCCTGGCTCAGTTGGTGCAATTCATACGCATTGGCATACACTTTTGCACGCGAGTGCTTAGGTGTTTGAGCAGTAAGGGTAATCGAAAAAAGGAGGAGGATGGATAAAGCTAATGTTTGTTTAATGTACATAGCCTGTTTATAATGTTAGTTAGGGTATAAAAGCACCTAAAGTTACAAAGAAAAAGGGGTTCTAAAAAGTAAGTGCTCGAAGTACGCTGATGCTATTCGGTGGCCATCAACAGGGGCGACCTCCACTGTACCTTTTCGCTCATGTGCAAAATATCTTGCTTAATGAAGTCGATAACCACCCCCAGCGAATCGGCGTTGGGTGGGGCATGGAAATACAAAGAACCACGCAAAAAGTGCTCAGTGCTATCGGTCATGAAAAACTGTACAGAAGAGGCAGCATCACCTTTAATGTTATAGATCAATCCATAGGCAGAAGAATCGGTGTTGTGTACCAACTCTTCTTCAATGCCACTAGCTTTCACAATGTGGTCGTAAGCATATTTTTTGCAGATGTCGATGTGTTCTTTTAAGTCGCCATTTAAGGTGCGATAGGTAAGGTGTACAGTGGCTTTAAAGCGAGGGAAGTACCAGTTGAACCAGCAATTTTCTTCCGAGTAATCGGGGTGAGGTTTTACTACCGAATAATCGGGAATCTCGAATTGGAATGGGCATTCCGATTCGTAAGAACCATAGTTTTTTTCGGGAAGATCGATGCGGAAATACCCTTTTGGTTTAGGGTAATAGTCGTCTTCGCCACAAGCTACTAGCGCAATAACAATCAACAAGGCAAAATACAGGCTATGCTTCATCGGTTTCTTTAAATTCCTTAATGGTGACCTTGATTCGTTTCACCCTCCTTTTATCAGCAGCTTCTATAGTAAAAACGTAATTTTCGAAATTTATTTTTTCATTCTTCAATGGAATTTTACCCGCTTGCTCTAAAACAAAGCCGGCCAATGTATCGGAGTCGCCTTTGCATTCTTCAAAAATATCGCCATCGATGTTCAACACCCGATACATGTCCATCAATGGTGTTTTGCCTTCAAATACATAGTTGTTGTTGTCGAGCTTAGAATACACCAAATCATCGTCGTCAAACTCGTCGGTAATGTCGCCAACAATTTCTTCTAATATATCTTCCAGCGAAACAATGCCTGAAGTGCCCCCATACTCGTCAACAACAATAGAAAGGTGTACTTTCTTTTCCTGGAACTCTTTCAACAAGTCGTCGATCTTTTTGTTTTCAGGCACAAACATTGGGGTGCGAATCAACGATTGCCACTCAAAGGTTAAGGTTTCATTGATGTAAGGCAATAGGTCTTTGATGTAAAGAATGCCCACAATTTTATCGAACGATTCTTTGTAGATAGGAATACGCGAGTACCCCGATTCTACAATGCCAGGCATCAATTCTTCGTAAGAGGTGTTGTATTCAAAGGCCACCACATCCAGCCGGGGCTTCATGATTTGTTTTACATCGGTATTGCCAAATTTAACGATGCCTTTTAAGATTTTTTGTTCTTCATCCGATGAAGATTCATCTGCCGTAAGTTCCAGCGCATGTTCGAGCTCATCTACCGAAATGTTGGCCCCTTTCTTTTTAATGCGTTTATCGATGACCGAGGTGCTGCGCACCAATGCCCAGCTCAGTGGGGTAAAGAATTTGTTCATGCCAATGAGTGGTATGGCCATGAAACGCGCCAGCCGGTCGGCATGTCGGGTAGCGTATACTTTAGGAATAACCTCACCAATGAGTAAAATCAAAAAGGTAACCGCTACCACCTGAACAAGAAAGGCCACGTAGGGGGCGTAATTGCTGAAATCAAATAAACCATTAACTACGAAGGTGGAGAGAATAACAATGCCCACATTAACGAAGTTATTGCCAATTAAGATGGTGGCAAGCAACTTCTTAGGGCTTTCCAACAGTTGAAGCACCCGTTTACTGTTTTTGCCTTTGCTTTTGTTGAGGTCTTCGAGTTGCAAGGGCGACAATGAGAAATAGGCCACCTCCGAACCCGAAATAAGGGCCGAGCATAACAACAACAAACACATCGTTACAATAGCGAGTACTAAACTAAGTGCCATTGATTGGATTTTAATCCGAACAACACGTATAGTACACTACCGGATACTGGTTTCAAATTCGGTGTTTTGGTTCAACATCGCCTGCTACTAGAATGGCAGGTCATCTGTGGCATCATCTGCCGGGGTTGCAAAGTCGTTTTGCGATGTTTGTGCTGTTTGCGCAGTAGTTGTGGTGGTTGCAGCAGCAGTATTGGTTGCTGCTTGTGTGTTACCATAATTACCTTGCCCACTACCTTCTTCAGGTGCTCTGCTCAACATTACCATGTTATCGCCTACCACTTCAGTGGTATATCTTGTATTGCCTTCTTTATCGTCCCAGGAACGGGTTCTTAGTTTACCTTCGATATAAATTTGGCTGCCTTTCTTCAAGAATTTTTCAGCAACTTCGGCCAATCCTCTCCACAGCACAATATTGTGCCATTCGGTTTGAGATTTTCGCTCTCCGGTGGTTCTGTCTTTATAAGTTTCAGAAGTTGCTATAGGAAAATTAGCAACGGGTACCCCACTTTCGAGGTAACGAACTTCCGGGTCTCTTCCCAAATTTCCTACAAGAATTACTTTGTTTACGCTTCCAGCCATTGGTATTAAAGTTGTTTTTAAACGAATTAATCTAATTACAAAGATATAAAAATCTTACTGCATACTAAGGCGTGTTCAGATAGTTTTCAACAAGCTTTGGTACTGGGTATTTACCGATTTCGTGCTGTTTTATACGGGTGTATTGTTGCAGCGATTGAGGGGAAGCTTCGAGGTTGATTTCCCAAAATTTAGCGTGTATTTTTTGATGACTGAGCACATGCTTTGGAGGAGCTACTACACGTGCAATTTTAAATGGAGGAAGCAACAGCGTTTTAAATGCTTCATCTTCCAGCAATTGCATTGCTGTAATCGCCTTACTGGTTTCTACCAGGGGAAAGTCGTATAAGTTTTGCCAAATGTCTTTGCCCGTGCGTTTATTGATGTAGATGTTGTTATTGTGGTTCAGTACCAGGTAATTGAAGTAACGGTTGCGCTGTTTCAAACGCTTTGACTTTTTGGGCAATTCCCCTACCATATTTTTCGACCGTGCCACACAGCTGTGTTGGAATATACAACGATCGCAACCCGGTTGTTTTGGTGTGCAGTGTAGGGCACCAAACTCCATGATGGCCTGGTTGTATGTATCGGGGTGGTGGGGAGAAATTAATTCGTTGGCCAGTGTTTCAAAAGTCTTAGTGCCAGAGGTGGTGTCGATAGGATCGGTAATGCCATACACCCGTGCCAAAACCCGGTATACATTACCATCAATTACTGGCACACGCTCCTGGAAACAAAAGGAAGCAATGGCCGCGGCAGTGTACTTGCCTACTCCTTTTAATTGTAATAACCCTTTATAATGATTGGGAAACTGTCCGTTCAATTCGTTGGCAACATGTTTTGCTGTGTAATGGAGGTTGCGTGCTCGCGAATAATAGCCCAGCCCCTGCCACAGTTTCATGACCTCGTCTTCTGGGGCATTGGCGAGTGCTTCAACAGTAGGGTAGTGTTCCACAAATTTGAGGTAATAACTCATGCCCTGATCTACCCGTGTTTGCTGTAGAATAATCTCTGACAACCAAACTCTGTAAGGGCTTGCGCTATTTCTCCAGGGTAAATTTCGCTTGTTCTTTTCGTACCATTCTAACAATTGGGTTGCAAATTCCATACGTTAATCGAAGATAATCTGTGTTTAGGCTGATTTTCAGACCCTCAATGCACAAATTTAAATAATTGCCCTATCTTTGCTACCCGCAGATTTAAGTTAAACAGCGTTAAAGAAAAAGGAGATGACAAAAGCAGATTTAGTTGCGCAGATTTCTGAAGAAACCGGCATTGAAAAAGTAGCAGTACAAACTACAGTTGAAGCATTTATGAACTCTGTTAAAGGTTCATTAGTGAAAGGAGAAAACGTTTATTTAAGAGGCTTTGGGAGCTTTATCGTAAAAGAAAGAGCAGAGAAGACGGGAAGAAATATTTCTAAAAACACTACCATCATTATCCCGGCGCATAACGTACCTGCATTTAAGCCTGCTAAAACTTTTGTTGAGAAGGTTAAGGGCAATGTAAAAGTTGCATAAACGCATCGTTCGAAGTCTCTGTAAGGATATTTATTGCAAGAAAAGGGACAGTTTCTAAAAAATGTGTAATTTTGTCCCCCCCAAAATACCCTAGTGGTATTTTGAACAAGATATTGATCTTGGTGAAGGTGGATTTGTGCAGCATTTGATTAGACAAAAGCGAACTAGAAACATAAAATTTTTTTATTATGCCTAGCGGTAAAAAAAGAAAGAGACATAAGATGGCTACTCACAAGCGTAAAAAGCGCTTGAGAAAAAACAGACACAAGAAGAAGAAGTAGTCCGGTGAAGTTGCTCTTAAGCTCCACCATCTTCTCCCTGATATTTACTTGTGGTTAGCCCTTTGGGGCTATTGCATTCAATACAAGTGGTGTTGCAATTGCCGCTACTTTGTTGTTGAGTAACATTTCTTGCGTGAACATTGAATTAATCATCGATTCAGCTCCCAACGAAGTTGTTATTGCTTTCCTCAAAAATGGACGACTTATTGAACTCCATCGCGAAAAAAGTAACAATAGCTTTTCAGTAGGAGACGTATACCTTGGAAAAATCCGAAAAGTTGTTCCAAGCCTCAACGCTGCGTTTGTTAATGTAGGGTATGAGAAGGATGCGTTCTTACACTACCTCGACCTTGGCCCCCAATTCAGTTCACTCAACAAGTTTGTAAAGCGAACCATCACTCGTAAACTACCCACCCACGATCTTACTGAGTTCCCGATGGAAAAAGACATCGATAAGAACGGTAAGATTGCCAACGTCCTTTCCAGCAGTCAAAATATTTTGGTGCAGGTAGCCAAAGAACCCATTTCTTCGAAAGGGCCTCGCCTTACCTCTGAAATTACACTGGCTGGTAGATTTGTAGTACTGGTACCTTTCTCTAATAAGATATCACTCTCACAAAAAATTAGCGACCCTGCAGAGCGCGAACGGTTGAAACGCTTGATATCGAGCATTCGTCCTAAAAACTTTGGGGTGATTATTCGTACAGTAGCGCAAAACAAAAAAGTAGCTGAATTGGATGCCGATTTAAAAGGATTAGTAGCCAAGTGGGAAGCATGCTATAAGGCATTAAAAAGTTCGCGTCCTCCTAAAAAGGTGTTGGGCGAGCTTGATCGTACAGCCGCCATTGTGCGCGATATGATGGATGCTACATTCAATAATATCCATGTTAATGATGCCGGATTGGCCGAAGAAATAAAGAGCTACTTGCGTACCATAGCCCCCGAAAAAGAGGGCATTGTGAAATTGTACAATGGCCGCAATGGCATCTTCGATCACTTTGGTATTCAAAAGCAAATCAAAGCATCGTTTGGCAAGCACGTGTCTATGAAAAGTGGGGCCTACCTCATTATTGAGCACACCGAAGCCATGCACGTTATTGATGTAAACAGTGGCAACCGCAAGAGCCCCTCTAAAAACCAGGAAGAAAATGCCATTGAGGTCAACCTGGAAGCAGCAGAAGAAATTGCGCGCCAACTTCGCTTACGTGATATGGGAGGCATTATAGCGGTTGATTTCATTGATATGAGCCAGGCAGCCAATCGCAAGAAACTGTTCAATGGCCTCAAAGAATTTTTGCGAGAAGATCGTGCGAAACACAACCTTATTCCTCCCTCCAAGTTTGGAGTGGTAGAAATTACCCGTCAACGAGTGCGTCCTGAAATGGACATTAAAACATCGGAAACCTGCCCAGTTTGTAAAGGCTCTGGCGAAGTGCAAGCCACTATCTTGCTGATTGATGAGATTGAAAACAATCTGCGCTACCTCGTAGAAGAAAAGAAAATAAAAGAGCTAACGCTTGCTGTGCACCCGTTTGTGGAAGCTTACCTTACCAAAACCAATGGTTTCTTAGGGTTGGGAGGTTCCATCAGCAAAAAATGGTCGAAAAAATGGGGGCAAAAGATCAACATCCACAGCGCTACTGCTTATAACTTCTTAGACTACCGCTTCCTCAACGGTGGCAACGAAGAAATCAAAGTTTAGGTTTAATTGCGCTCAAACTTGTAGTTCGAATAATCCAGTGTAATTGTATTCAAGAATTGAAAGTCTGGCATGTTGGTTTTCACGCCCATCACTTCCTTTACCTGCTTGGTAAGGTCGGAAATGGCTGACCAGTTATGATTTTTTCGAGCCAAAATAACCACTTCCTTAATGATAGAGATGTCGCGGTCGGTAAGGTTGGCCACTTGTGGAAATACAATTTGATAATTAGGATCTACAGGCCTTAAAATGGTATCGTGTAGCCGTGTTTTTCTACGGGTTTTTATGACTGTGGTTCGGGCTGCAATATCACCCAAACGCTGTCCTTTGCCGTTGGCTAAAATGGTAATCACACCAATGCACCACATGTACAACATCGAATCAATAATGCGGAAAATCCAACGCAACAAATAGCTGCCTAAAGAAGGTTGGGTGCCATCAATTTTAATCACCTTAATGTTCATCACCCTTTTGCCCATACTTTTGCCGTTGAAAAAAATCTCGCAAACGAGGTCGTACAAAAAGATGGGCATCATAATAATAACGGTGAAAAAATAGTCGTTCATCCAGAAGGAAATCTGAAGAATGCTCAGCACAATGGTAACAATCAACCAGTAGGCTACAAACATGCCATAGTCGATAAGCGTAGCCACCATACGATCGCCAATAGACGCCAATTCGTAGTCTACTGAAACGTTCTGTGTAGTTGGTATGCTTACCGTTTCCATACGCTAAAATTAATTGCTAAATTTATCCGTTCAGGTTAGTAAATATAATGAAGGAGATTACTTTTTTAAAACGAAATGCGAACAAATGGAAGGAATACGAAGCATTTCTTGATCAAAAAGAAGAAAAAGACCCCGACCAACTGGCTGAAACCTTCATAGAGCTTACCGACGACCTTTCGTACGCCAAAACATTTTACCCCGAAAGCAACACCACCAAATACCTCAACGGACTCACTGCACAGTTTCACCAGGAAATTTATCGCAACAAACGCGAGCACAGTGGTAGAATATGGGAGTTTTGGTCGTTAGAACTGCCCCTGCTTATTCGCAAGTATCACAAGCAGTTGTTGTATGCTTTTTTAATCATGCTGATATCTACAGGAATCGGTGTGATTTCGCAGGTATACGACGAAGATTTTGTGAACATCATTTTAGGCGCAGATTATGTAAACATGACCATTGATAACATTGAAAACAATGACCCCATGGGGGTATACGATCAAGGCAATCAAATCATTACCTCCCTCGGGTTAATGTTTCACAACATCAGGGTATCGTTTGCCATCTTTATGATGGGACTACTATTTTCGGTGGGCACCGGACTCATGTTGTTTTACAATGGGGTGATGTTGGGGTGTTTCTTCACCTTGTTTTACCAGCACAATGCCATGCAAGATGCCATGTACTTTGTATGGCTACACGGTACCCTCGAAATATGGGCCATCATTATGGGAGGATGTGCCGGGCTTGTGCTGGGACGAAGTATTCTATTCCCTAAATCATATTCGCGTAAAGTATCGCTCATGAATGGCGCTCGAGAAGGGCTTAAAATTATTATAGGAGTGGTGCCCTTATTCATTGTGGCTGGGTTCATTGAAGGCACTATCACCCGCCTTTCAGGGATGCCTCCGGTGATGAATCTCATCATTATTTTTGGCTCACTCTTTTTCATTGTATGGTACTTTGTGGTGTATCCCATTCTGCTAGAAAACCGGATGAAATATGGATAGTGGGAAGGAAGATGTAGTATACCTACAAGAAGAGCGGGGCTTTTCCGAAGCCTATGGAGCATTCTTTAAGATTGCCCGGCAAAATTTTGGGCACATTGGCCAGTCGTTGCTATTCATGGTAGGGCCATTTGTATTGATTTATGCCATTATTGGAGCATTGTATGGCGATCGCCTCGACGACATCCTGAGCAAAATTTTTGTTTACTCATTCAGCTACGGGCACCGGATATGGGCCATGATGTACGAAGTGGCTTACTTGTTTGTGCTCTTCAAATTATCCTACCTGGTAAGCCAGGCATTCCTGGTAATTGTATCGGCCGAATACCTTGCCCTATACGAACAAAAGGGAACGGGAAGGGTGAGCGCCCGGGAAGTAGGGCAGGCCATATGGAAAGATGGGAAACGCCTGTTGGGTACCGGTGCAGTAATCTTTTTACTCTACCTGGTGGGCGCTGCTGTAGTAGTAGGAATATTCTTATTGTTTATACAAGGTGGGCCAGGCATGTCGGTAATAGCGGTGGTGTTGTATTACATTGCAGCATTGCTCTTGTATTTTCCCCTTTCCTACCTCATGGCTTCGGTATTTAATGTTTGTGTGCGCGAAAAGAAAAGTGGGTTTGCGGCATTGGCTCGTGCATGGAAACTATTGCGAGGTAGTTATTGGTGGACGTGGCTCATCTTTGTATTGGCCATGCTGGTACTGTTGGTTGCCGGTCAGGTATTTATGGTGCCTAACTATGTAGTGGAGTTTTTAAGCGACCTCACCGAATCGGAAACAGCTGGGTTTAACTGGGAAATTCCTATCATGATAACTGCGCTCCTCGGACTGTTTTTTCAAAGCCTGTTTAGTGGCTTTTACTTCTTGTTGTGTGGCGTACATTATTATGGGTTGGCAGAAAAGAAAGACCGTAAAGGACTTGCCAATCGCATCAGTCAAATTGGTAAAGGACAATCATATCGTGATGTGGAGGAAGAGTATTAATAGGGCAGGCATAGCGTTAATCATGTGGTTGATGACTACCACTGCTATGGCATTGGGTACTTCGCAAGACACCACCGATGTAGCAGTGCGTGCACTTACGCAAGAGCAAGTGGAGGAAATTCTTGCTGGCGATGAATACATCTACGGTCGGGAAGAATTGCTGGAACGTGATCGGCCGGAAGGAGGAATGTCGGCCTGGGAAAAATTCCTGGAGTGGCTCGACGATCTTTTTAATTCGAGCAACGATGCTACTGCTGGAGCACCTGTACGTACCTCACCGGGGTGGGCAGCACTCATGCAACTGTTATTCATCTTAGCCATTGCAGGGGTAATTGGTTTTGCCATCTACAAATCGCGACACCTCTTTACCTCGGGAGGTAAAAAAGGAACAGAAGACTCAGACTACCTCGTGTTTGATGAAGACATCAACAAAATCAACTTCCAGCAAATGATCGAAGAAGCGGTGAGCAGTAAAGACTTCCGAAAAGCCATTCGCCTCCATTTTTTGATGGTGCTGAAAAACTTAAGCGATGCGCAACTCATCCGTTGGAAAATCGATAAAACAAACTTCGACTACTACTTCGAGTTGTCCGGTCATCCGCTGCAAAGCAAGTTCATGGATGTAACTACCATGTACGAATACGTATGGTATGGAGAGTTTGACCTCAACCTCGAACAGTACCGTAATACCGAGCAAAAATTTCAACAATTTGGATCAACATTAACCAATGCTAAAGGGCAATAAAACATACATCATCATTATCCTGATCTTGTTCGGGTGTTTGATCTTTTTTCAGATCAATAAACCAGCCCCCTTTAGCTGGAAACCTACCTATTCTAAAATAGATAAGATCCCATTTGGTGGATACCTGTTGTTCGAACACCTCGATGTACTATTTCCCAACAAGCAGGTGGTAACCCAAACTAAACCCACCTACAATGTATTGAAAGGCGATACCGCCAACGGTGTGAACTACATTTTTATCACTTCGCGTTTTCAACCCGGTAAATTAGACGCAAAGAAGTTGATGCATTTTGCATCAAAGGGCAATCGTGTGTTTATAGCTGCCAATAAAATTCGAGGAAAGCTGGCTGATACATTGAATGTTAAAGTAGCGGATGTGTATGCATACGATGATTATTATGAAGTGCTGGAAGAAGACAGTTCCACTTTCAATGAATTTGGGGAGTATCAATACTGGTTCTCCGATTCTACAGAAGCTAACTTCACCAATGCTAAATTGGCAGCCGATTCCAACTACTTCTACGACATGGCCATGCGCCATTTTCATTTTACCTCTTACGATTCGCTTAACACTACAGTACTGGGGAAAGATCATTTAAACAATGCCAACTTCATTAAGGTGGAGGTGGGAGAAGGGGCCATATACTTGCATACCTTACCACGGGTATTTAGCAATTATTACATTGCCCATCCGGTAAATCATACTTACGCTTTTAAAGCACTATCGTACCTACCGGTAGCTGATGTGTATTGGGATGAATACTATAAGAAAGATCGAAAGTCGATGAAATCGGCTTCACCCATGCGTTTTATCCTAAGCAATGGCCCTCTTACTTTTGCCTTTTATCTGTTGATTGGAGCGTTGCTGTTATACATGATCTTTAATGGCAAACGTAAGCAACGCATCATCCCTGTCATTACCCCTTTAGAAAATACATCGTTGAAATTTGTTGATATCATCAGTAGTCTTTACTACAACAAAGAAGATCACATCAACATCATTCATAAAAAAATTACCTACTTCCTCGAATACATTCGAGGAAGTTTTAACATCAAAACAAATACCTTCGACGAAGACTTTGTGCGTCGCATATCCATTCGCTCGGGCGTAGATCAAGCCAGTGTACAAAATCTTTTTAAATACATCGACCACTTGCGCCAGAAGCAATGGGCCAGCCAGGGTGAATTGATGCAGCTCAATCAAATGATGGAAGAATTTAAACGAAATAGCAAACGATAAATAGTTATGGAAGAACATACCAACAAGCCGGAAGAAAATAAGCCGGAAGGAATGCAGTCCCCGACGGGAGGAGTACCTCCGGTAGAGCCTCCTAAAAGCGTTGAAATGCCTCAACCACCTGATGCCGCTGCTCCCCCGGTACAATCAACTGCCACACAGCAAGGGGCACAAATGTTCCAAAGTAGAATCGATCTTTCAGGATTAAAGACGGCCGTGGAGCAAATGAAGGCTGAGTTGAAGAAAATTATTGTAGGACAGGACCTAATGATCGAACAACTCATTGTAGCCCTGTTGGCCGATGGTCATGTATTGATTGAAGGAGTTCCTGGAGTGGCAAAAACATTAACGGCCAAACTATTGGCACGAACAGTATCGGTTGATTTTTCGAGAATTCAGTTCACTCCCGACCTTATGCCTTCGGATGTTATAGGTACCTCCATCTTCAACCAAAAAACAGGCGACTTTGAATTCAAACAGGGGCCTATCTTTTCCAACATCATCCTCATCGACGAAATCAACCGGGCACCGGCAAAAACACAAGCGGCCTTGTTTGAAGTTATGGAGGAGCGCCAAATTACAGTAGATGGAAACACTTACCAACTCAGTGAACCCTTTATTGTACTGGCTACTCAAAACCCGGTAGAGCAAGAAGGTACTTACCGATTGCCTGAGGCACAACTCGATCGATTTATCTTTAAAATTGAAGTGGGCTACCCCACGCTGGAGCAAGAAAAGAAACTGTTGTCAGACTTTCACCACAAACGCAATAAGATTGACTTGAACAGCATTGGAAAAGTGCTTACAGCAGCACAAGTAGTCGAATATAGAAACAAGGTGGCACAGGTACATGTTGATGAAAAACTCATCAATTACATTGCCGATATTGTGAACCACACCCGCGATAATGTAGCCCTATACCTTGGAGCATCGCCAAGAGCTTCGCTGGCCATACTTACAGGAGCTAAAGCTACTGCAGCGGTGCGTGGTAGAGACTTTGTAACGCCCGACGATGTTAAGTTTGTTGCAGCAGCTGTATTGAAACACCGCATCATGTTAACTCCCGAAAAGGAAATGGAAGGCATTGGTCCCGACGAAATCATTAAGCTTATCATTGAAAACATTGAAGTGCCACGGTAGTGAAGTTGCTGAAAGGACTATACATTAGCGAGCGATTTTACCTCGCACTGACCATAGTGGTAGTGATGATGGTAGTGGGCTTTTTTAAATCCGTATACTACTACATTGCTGTGCCCTTGTTCTTTGCAGCAGTAGTGATCTTCTTCATCGATGTAGCCTTGCTATTTGCCAATCGCAATGCCATAGAAGCACGTCGCGACATGATGGATAAGCTTTCGAATGGTGACGAGAACGATATCCAAATCTTGCTCCAAAGTACCTATCGTTTTACTGTAGAGGTAAAGGTAATTGATGAATTACCCTTCCAGTTTCAATCGCGCGACATGGCATTTAGTTTCTCTATGGAAGCAGGATCAAAGCGCATTTTAGCATATAAGGTGCGCCCCACAAAACGGGGAGAATATCATTTTGGAGGAGTGAATGTATATACACGTACAGCAATGGGATTGGTAGAGCGGAGGTTTAAATTTTCGCAAGATCATATGGTGAGGGTATACCCCTCCTTCATACAAATGCGTAAGTACGAGTTGTTGGCCATTTCAAACCGGTTGGTGGAGTTGGGCATCAAAAAGATGCGCAAAGTGGGGCATAACATGGAATTCGATCAAATTAAAGAATATGTGCCTGGCGACGATGTACGCACCCTGAACTGGAAAGCCACTGCTCGCAAAGCCAGACTCATGGTTAATCAATACCAGGATGAACGCTCGCAACAAGTATACAGCGTCATCGATATGGGACGTACCATGAAAATGCCATTTGATGGGTTAAGCCTTGTAGATTATGCCATCAATGCCAGCCTGGTTATTTCTAACATTGCTATGCACAAGCAAGACAAAGCAGGCATCATCACTTTTTCGCACAAGGTGCGCAACATACTTCCAGCCTCAAAACGCAACAACCAGTTGCACCAAATCCTGGAAATGTTGTACAACCAAAAATCTGGATTTTTGGAAACCGACTTTGAGCGATTGTACGCTACCGTGAAACAAAAAATTAACCAACGGGCATTGCTGTTGCTCTATACCAACTTCGAATCGCTTTCGGGACTTAAACGACAATTGCCCTACTTGCGAAGAATAGCAAAAGACCATTTGCTGGTGGTGGTATTTTTTGAAAATACCGAACTTCGAGCATTGCTCGACAAGCCGGTAAAAGCATTGGACAGCATTTATGCAAAAACCATTGCCGAGAAATTTGCTTTCGAAAAAAGACAGATTGTAAAAGAATTGCGTAAATATGGCATTCATGCTGTACTTACCCCTCCCGAAAACCTTACGGTAAATACCATCAACAAATACCTGGAGCTAAAAGCCAGGGGAGCCATTTAATTACTCTTCCTTCTTTAACTTACTCAGTTGCCCATAAAAAATTACCAATGGAATAATGGCCACCAGTACAAAGGTGCCCAGGATAAAATACCCCCAGGTAATGTTACTGCCTGTACTAAAGAAAGGGAGAGAAAATAAGCTGATGAAAGCAATGCGCATCAAGATATTGGTGGAATTGAAAATGCTACCCGCACGGCCAATCACCTGATTGGGAATGTAGTTAAACAAGAAGGTAATTCGAAGCACGCGGGTACCTGCATTGGTTAACCCCAATACCAGGCAAAAACCGTAGAAGATGGTAGTTTCCATGGTAAAAGCACAGGCGTAATAAATTCCAGTAGTAATGAACATCAAAATGATGATAGCAAGCACCGGTTTCATGTGTTTAAACACCAATCGAACAAACAAGCCCGCTACAATGGCACCACCAGCATAAAGCATTTCACCCATGGCCAATACGCTAGGGCCTTTATCAAGATGATGGCTAACGTACACCGACATCAGAAAGTAAGCTTGCACCAGCAGGGTGACAAAAATGGCGTAGGTAGCAATGCCAAAACTGAGCAAAGCAGGACGTTTTTTTAAGAATTTCAACCCCGTTTTTAGCCGTTCCAATATCCCCCCTGTTTTAGGGATTCGGGTTTTGTCGGGCACGTACTTAATCATTAAAATCAACAGAAAAGCAAGGGCATATGTACTGGCATCTAACAAGAAAATTTCTTGCATGCTCCACGGTTCAAATTCAATGTTGATCAACCTCTTTAACGGAAAGTCGTCTGCCCCTCCTCCGAGTAAAAAAGCGGCAAATGCACCCGAAAGCATACTTGTGGTTTGTCCCTGTACTTCTAGCAAGGAATTGATCTTGCCATAATTTTCTTTCGAAGTAATTTCTTGCCCAAAAGCATATAAGGTAGGGTAGTGCACATTAAAAATAAAAATGGTGACCCCGAAAGCCAGGGCTATCAATAATTCGGGCACCTGCCCCAGCGCGAAGCCAATGGCTGCTACAGTACCAAGGGTAAGGCACCCCGCTACATTTAGCGACAAGAAAATCTTTTTTCGAGAATACTTGTCTACCAGCGTACCAACATATAAACTCCAGAATAGAGTAATGAAGGTGATGACTGCAAAAATAACCCCGTACAAACTACTTTTATTCAGTACACTCACAAAGTGCCACGGAATAGCAATGATGCTGATGCCCTGGGCAAACCCCGATACCGCATTGGCACTGAGCAATAAGTAAAAGGCCTTTTTGTTTTTCAATTGCGTAGCTTTGTGTTTGCAAAGCTAATGCTTTCGAAACCATTCGAAAAAGGAAGCCTAAAAAGACGGCATTAGGGTGAAACCCAAGGTGAAAAAACATACGGTTACTGAGGCGCGACAAAAAATTCAGCGCTATTGTGCCTACCGCGAACGCTGTCATCAGGAGGTAGAAGAAAAACTATACAGTTTCGGATTGAGAAGAGGAGAAGTAGACGCGTTGGTGGCGGAACTGATCTCCGATAACTTTCTCAATGAAGAACGATTTGCAGAGGCATTTGCTGGAGGTAAATTTCGCCAGAAAAGATGGGGACGCAACAAAATTGTTCAACACTTGCAGCAAAAAAGAGTATCGGCATACTCCATCAAAAAAGGCCTGGCAGAGATTGAGGAAGAAGACTATCGCAATACCATGCTGTATGTGCTTGAAAAACGATGGGAGCTAATGGATGAATCAGACCTCTTTGTAAAGAAAGATAAAGTGGCAAAATACATGATTCGAAGAGGGTTTGAACCTGAATTAGTATGGAAAATGTTGAAGGAGCAAAAGGGAAGTTGAGGCGGTGGAAAACATGTTGAAAATCCATGAATATTCATCACTACTACACGCCAAAAATTGTAACTTTGTATCATGATTAATGCAGACCAAATAAAAGAGTTGGATGGGCGCTTGGAAGCGCTAAGGAGGTATCTTTGACATCGATGCGAAATTAAACGACATCGAAGAAGAAGAGCTACGTACGCAAGATCCCGGCTTTTGGGACGACCCTAAGGCAGCCGAAGCACTGCTGAAACAAATCAAACGCAAAAAGGTATGGACCGATGGTTATGCCGCCCTAAAAACAGGGTTGGATGACCTTACCGTATTGTTTGAATTCAACAAAGAAGGAGAAGCCACCAACGAGGAAGTAACCACCCAATACGAACAAGTGGTCAACCGAATCGAAGAGCTGGAGTTAAAACGAATGTTGAGTGCTGAAGAAGATGCCCTCAGTGCTGTATTACAAATTACAGCTGGTGCTGGTGGTACAGAAAGCTGCGATTGGGCTTCCATGTTGCTACGTATGTACTTGATGTGGGGCGAGAAGAACGGTTATAAAGTGCAAGAACTTAACTTGCAAGAGGGCGACGTGGCAGGCATCAAAACAGTAACCTTAGAATTTGATGGCGACTTTGCCTTTGGATACCTTAAAGGTGAAAATGGAGTGCATCGCCTGGTACGTATTTCCCCCTTCGACTCCAATGCAAAACGACACACCTCCTTTGCCTCGGTATATGTATACCCTCTGGCCGACGACTCCATTGAAGTGAAGGTAAATCCTGCCGACATTACCTGGGAAACCTTTCGTTCGGGAGGAAAAGGGGGGCAAAATGTAAACAAAGTAGAAACAGGAGTGCGGTTAAGGCACGAGCCGTCAGGCCTGGTGGTTGAAAATACCGAATCACGATCGCAACTGGCTAACAAAGAAAAGGCCATGCAGCTGTTAAAATCACAGCTCTATGAAATTGAGTTGCGGAAGAAAACTGAAAAGCGAGCAGAAATAGAAGCCGGGAAAATGAAGATTGAATGGGGATCGCAAATCCGCAACTATGTGATGCACCCCTATAAAATGGTGAAAGATGTACGTACTGCCACCGAAACATCGGATGTAGATGGAGTAATGGACGGTAACCTCAATGAATTTTTAAAAGCATATTTAATGCAATACGGAAGCAACTAAAAGATGAAAATTTATCACAACCCACGGTGCACAAAAAGTAGGGAAACCCTGCAACTACTCAACGAAAATGGAGTAGAGCCTGAAGTAGTAGAATACCTCAAAACAATACCTACTGAAGCAGAAATCGAAGAAATATTGGCGAAGCTAAACATAAAGCCATTCGACCTGGTGCGTACCAGCGAACCAGTGTTTAAAGAAAAGTTCAAGGGCAAGAATTTTAACGACCACGAGTGGATTAAAATAATGATTGAATACCCAAAGTTGATTCAGCGCCCTATTGTTATCAGAGGCAACAAGGCCGTATTGGGTCGGCCACCAGAAAACGTATTGGAATTATTGAATTAGTTATACCATGGAGAATTTAACTGCGATGGATTACAGAATTGAAAAAGACACCATTGGCGAGGTACAGGTACCAGCCGATAAATATTGGGGAGCACAAACCGAACGCTCGCGCAACAACTTTAAAATAGGCCCTTCAGCCAGTATGCCTTTAGAGGTGGTATATGGGTTTGCACACTTAAAAAAGGCCGCTGCCTATGCCAATTGCGAATTGGGCGTGCTCGATGAAGCAAAAAGAGATTTAATTGGGAAAGCTTGCGATGAAATATTGACCGGCCAGCACGACGATCAATTCCCTTTGGTGATCTGGCAAACTGGTTCGGGAACGCAATCGAATATGAACGTCAATGAGGTGATATCAAACAGAACGCATGTATTGGCGGGAAACAACCTTGGCGAGGGAGAAAAGCTGGTTCACCCTAACGATGACGTCAACAAATCGCAATCGTCTAACGATACCTTTCCCACAGGCATGCACATTGCTTGCTATAAGATGGTAGTAGAAACAACCATACCGGGGGTGCAACAACTAAGAGATACACTTGCTAAAAAATCTGGGGAATTTATGCAAGTGGTAAAAATTGGTAGGACCCACCTGATGGATGCTACTCCACTTACTGTTGGACAAGAATTTTCAGGTTATGTTTCACAACTCGATCATGGGTTAAAAGCATTGAAAAATACCTTGCCCCATTTGTCGGAATTGGCCCTGGGAGGCACCGCTGTAGGAACAGGCATCAATACCCCAAAAGGTTATGCCAACCTGGTAGCAAAACGCATTGCTGAATTCACCGGGCTGCCATTTGTAAGTGCAGAGAATAAGTTTGAAGCACTGGCTGCTCACGATGCTATTGTAGAAACACATGGTGCCTTAAAGCAGTTGGCGGTAAGCCTGATGAAAATTGCTAACGACATTCGCTTGCTGGCTTCAGGGCCTCGTTGTGGCATTGGTGAACTCAATATTCCTGCCAACGAGCCAGGGTCGTCTATCATGCCTGGAAAAGTAAACCCTACCCAATGCGAAGCCATGACCATGGTATGTGCGCAGGTAGTAGGTAATGATGTTGCAGTAACAACAGGTGGAATGAACGGACACTTTGAATTAAACGTATTTAAACCCATGATGGCAGCCAACTTATTGCAGTCGGCAAGACTCCTGGGAGATGCCTGTGTATCGTTCGATGAAAACTGTGCTACGGGCATTGAACCGAACCAAAAGAACATCAAAGAAAATCTCGACAACTCTTTGATGCTGGTAACTGCACTGAATACCCATATTGGGTATTATAAGGCGGCAGAAATAGCGAAAACCGCACACGAAAATGGCACTACATTAAAAGAAGAAGCCATTAACCTCGGATATCTTACTGCCGAAGAGTTTGACCAGTGGGTTGACCCAGCAAAAATGATCGGTTCCTTGAACTAACTGCGAAAGATAAAGCATAAAAAAAGCCCCGCCTTAGGCGGGGCTTTTTTATGAAGAATATATTGGTTTTATACAAACTCAGAACCTTTGTTGATCTTGATGTCGTTGACGAATTGCTTGATCTTTTGCTCATCTACTTTTTTACATACCAGTAAAATTCCATCCGATTCAACAACAATATAATCATCAAGCCCTTGTAATACCACCAACTTATCGGTAGGCACATTTACTACACAATTGGAAGAATCATACATCATTACATTTTTACCAATAACACCATTTTCATTGGCGTCTTTGTCCAGGTGGGTATACAACGATCCCCAAGTGCCTAAATCAGACCATCCAAAATCGGAGAGCACCACATTAACATTTTTGGCTTTTTCCATCACCCCATAGTCTATAGAAACATTGGTGCATACCTGGTAGGCTTCTTGAATAAATGAAGTTTCTTCAGGGGTATTGTACTTGCCTCTTCCTTCAGCAAACAGGTCGTTGATTTCTGGAAGATGTTGTTTGAAAGCAGATAAGATGCTTTGCAAATTCCAAATGAAAATGCCTGAATTCCAATAAAAATCACCACTGTCAAGAAAGTTTTGTGCTGATTCAAGATCGGGCTTTTCGGTAAAAGTTTTTACTTTTTTTACTCGCTCATCTTGCGCTCCTTCAAAGTCCATGAACTGAATGTAGCCATAGCCTGTATCGGGGCGGTTGGGCTTAATGCCAAGGGTAACCAAACAATCGCTGCTGGCCGCTTGCTGAAGCGCAATTTGAATGATCTCTTCAAATGCTTCTTCTTTTAAAATTAAGTGGTCTGAGGGAGCAACAACAATGTTGGCATTAGGGTTTTTTTCTTCAATTTTATAACAGGCATAGGCAATGCATGGAGCGGTATTTCTTCTGCTGGGCTCACTAATAACCTGGCTTTCGTGCAAATCAGGCAATTGCTCTAGCACCAATGCTTTGTATTGTTCGTTGGTAACAATGATGACATTTTCCTTTGGACAAATATTGCGGAAACGATGATACGTTTGCTGAATCAATGTTTGCCCAATGCCTAAAATATCATGAAACTGCTTAGGGTATTCAGTACGACTCATCGGCCAAAAACGGCTGCCGATGCCTCCGGCCATAATGACACAGTAATTGTTTTCGTTGTTGGCCATAAATTAGTTAAGTTTTTGAAGTGCACTTTCTAGCTGTGCAAAAATATCGTCCATAGCATCCATTGAAGCTGTACCTACCGACAGGCGGTACCAGGTAGAATCTTTAGACGCGCCAAAGGCATAAAATGGAACTACTGCCAGCTTGGCTTCATTTAAAATGTATTGCGTAATGTCGGCGGTGTTCTCCAATACTTTGCCCTCTGCGGTTTTCTTGCCTTTCAAATCGAAACGAACAGTAAGATAAAGCGCTGCCTGTGGTGTAATGGCGTCTACGCCATGCCCTTTCTGTTTTAAGGCTTGAAAGCCATTGTAAAAGGCAACCAGCAGGTCATTCAGTTGTTGTTTAATGTTGTTGAGGTAATTGGTTACTGCTGCTTCCTGAGGCAGGTAACGCGAAACAGCCATTTGTTCTGCCTTCGGCGACCATGCACCAACATGACTCAATATGGCTTTCATTTTATCAATGATCTTTTGTGGCCCCATCGCCCATCCAACACGTACACCAGTGGCGGCAAAAGCTTTTGATAAGCCATCAATGTACACCGTATAATCCTTCATGGCTGGGCGAAGCGCTACCGGATGATAGTGCTTTGTTTCACCATAAGTAAGAATCCAGTAGATCTGGTCGAATAATAAATATACAGGCTTTTGATGAGGTCCTCTACGCTGATTTTCAGCTAAAACAAGATCGCATATTTCTTCCAACCCTTCTTTCGAGAAAGTCGTTCCCGTTGGGTTAAGTGGTGAACATAAAGCAATGAGACTGGCTTCCTTAATGTAAGGTTCAATCTCTTTAGCAGAAGGCATAAAGTTATTCTCAGCAGTGGTTTCCAACAACACTTGTTTTGCACCGCTTAAGTGAGAGTAGTGGTTGTTGTTCCACGATGGCACAGGAAAGATTACTGCATCTTCAGGATCAACCAGAGCTTGATAAGTAGCATAAATCAAAGGCCGGGCACCTCCCGAAATTAATAGCTGATCAGCAGGGTATTCGAAACCTCCTGTAGTATGAATGAACTTCGATACTGCTTCTCGTAACTCAGGCATTCCATTGGCTGCGGGATAATTGGTTTCATCGTTTTGATACGCTTCAATGATTGCTACCTTTAACTCATCGGGAATAGGAAACAACTTGGGATTAAAATCACCAATAGTGAAATTGTAAATTTGCTCACCAGCGCGTATTTTGGCTTTGATTTCTCCAGCCAATTTTATGATCTCAGAACCAATTAGGTTCTCGGCCATTTCAGATACAATCAGGTCTGTTTGCTGTTCTAATGTGGTTTCCATACTTAATGTGCTTTAAGGCGGTGCAAAATTAATAAAAAAGCACCATTGAAGGCGATAAAAAAGAAGGTTTTAACCGAGAATTTTCACTTCCGCAATTGGACTAATTAGATAGTACTTTTTTGAATGGATATCCTGACATTTGAAACGTTTTCTCAACTTTTCCCTTTTTACGAAAAAACGTTTGCCATTGAGAGAAAAAACAACCCCAGGGGGTACTTGTTCTAACAGAGTAGTGTTGGTATCGTCAAATTGTTTTAACACCCGCATTAAATTTACATCACTGCAGCTTGAAGCAAGCGGATTTTGAATGTATTGTTGCAGCGCACGCAGTACAGTAGGAGGAAATACCTGATCGGTCATGAATGGAATTAGCAATTGTTGAAACTCCCGTTTCCATTCCATGCCATGGGGTTTTACAGTGTTTTGGTGCTTTTCCCAATTTAGGAGATGAGCAAACTCATGCGCAAGTGTAATTAAAAAAGCGTACGGATTAAGGTTATTATTAATAGAAATGCGGTGATGTGCCTTTTGAATGGGGGGGCGGTAATCACCAAACTTAGTTGCCCTCGGCTTAGATATTTTAAGCTCTACATCATGAGGAGCAAACCACAATGCCACAGCACTTTCAGTTCCTGAAGGAAGGTATTCGGCTAACAATTGAACAAGTCGGGCAGTAGTATTCAAGCTATTTCTTTGCAAATGTGGTATGCTGTTGAGGCATTTCAATAGCACCTCTTACTTTAGGGCAAGTATTGCAGCGATTTTTCTTGCGAAAAAGTGAACACCCTGATGAAGCCATCAAAAAGCCTAATAAAAGAGCAATGATAACAGTGTTTTTCATGAATGCACAGTTTGTATCAAAATTAATAATTAAACGCAGTAGGTGGAAAATTATTGAACCTTATTTTCCGCAACAACGTATTATAGCGTATTTTAGCGAGCAGGGAGTTGTTTATGAACTTAGTCTTTCACATAGGCCGGTACTTTTTAATGCTGAAGTCCATTTTCTTCGCGAAGCCGGAAAAGCTATCCATTTATCGCAAGGAAACCTTTCGCGAAATCGATAGCCTTGGACTCAACTCGCTGGGCATTGTAGCCATCATTTCCGTGTTTATGGGAGCTGTAATTACGTTGCAAACAGCTTCTAATATTGACAGTGCATGGATTCCAAAATATACAGTGGGCTTTACAGCACGACAATCCATTATTCTCGAATTTTCTCCTACCATCATCTGTTTGATATTGGCTGGTAAAATAGGATCGAGCATTGCCTCTGAAATAGGGTTGATGCGGGTAACCGAACAAATAGATGCCATGGACATTATGGGGGTAAACTCAGCCGGGTACATCATTCTCCCTAAAATTTTGGCCTCGGTATTTATCTTGCCATTTTTGGTCATCTTCAGCATGTTTCTGGGTGTTTTTGGTGGCTGGTTGGTAGGCATCGGAACAGGAGTTATTTCTTCTACCGATTATATCTATGGGATTCAATTTGCATTCGAACCCTTTTCCGTAACCTATGCATTGATCAAAACAGCAGTATTTGCTTTTATCATTACCTCCATTCCTGCATATCATGGTTATTACGCTAGCGGAGGAGCATTGGGAGTAGGCCGTTCCAGTACCAAAGGAGTAGTATACAGCAGTATCTTAATTCTGATAGCCAACTACATCTTAACACAATTGTTGCTGATTTGATCGAAGTAAAGAACATATCAAAATCGTTCAGCGGAACGCAAATCCTTTCCGATATTTCTGTGGTCTTCGAACAAGGGAAAACCAATTTAATTATCGGGCAAAGTGGCTCTGGTAAATCAGTACTTACCAAGTGCATTGTGGGGTTACATGAGGTGGACCAGGGAGAAGTGATATATGACGGACGGGTATTCTCGAGCATGAGTCAGAAGGAACGAAAGGAAGTGCGAAAAGAAATAGGCATGCTGTTTCAAGGTAGTGCACTCTTTGATTCAAAAACAGTAGAAGAAAATGTGAGGTTTCCTTTGGACTTGTTTACCAAAATGTCGGCCGAAGAAAAAAAGGAGCGTGTAAATTACTGCTTGAACGTGGTGAACCTGGATAATAAGAATCATTTATTTCCATCAGAAATAAGTGGCGGTATGCAAAAAAGGGTGGCAATTGCGAGGGCCATTTCCATGAATCCGAAGTACCTGTTTTGCGATGAACCCAACTCGGGGTTGGATCCGAAAACCTCTATTGTTATCGACAATCTTATTCGCGAGATCACCTATAAATATAACATCACCACCGTGGTAATTACACACGACATGAACTCTGTAATTGAAATAGGAGATCACATTACGTTTATCTATAAAGGAGAAAATTGGTGGCAAGGAAGCAAGGAAGAAATCATTACCACCGATAACAAAGAAATCAACGAATTTGTTTATGCTTCCAAATTTATGAAAACCTTGAAAGACAAACTTTCGGCCGGTTAGCTTTATCCCTATTCTTTATTAAGTTTATTAAGCAATGTTGTTTCGGGCATAAAAAAAGCCCCCAGGACATGCTGAACTTAATTCAGAACCTGGAGGCTTTATACTATGAAGTAGTGCTATTTAGCTACTACCATTTTTTTAGTAGATCGTTGATCGCCAGTAGTAAGTGTGTAGTAGTATACACCTGGAGCAAAGTCTTTTGCGTCCAACTTAATGTTATGCACACCGGCCGATTGAGATCCTCTGTTCACTACATGAACCACCTTACCAGTAAGGTCGGTTACTGCAAGGCTTACATTAGTATTCTCTTCCAACACATAGTTAATCATAGTATTGGTATTGAATGGATTCGGAACGTTTTGGCTCAATAAATTGTCGTTATTGGCTACCGACTCACCTACTGAACTGGCATTACAAACACTTTGCATGCTGGAACCAGAAAAGTGAGCTTCAATCCATGGCGTTGAAGTAACGTAGTACCATGTGTTATCTGTACCATCTAACAAGTAGCAAGTTTGGTCGTCAGAAGGACCACCATTGGCAATGTAGAAGGCTTCGGGGCCACCATAGTGCCCGATAACACAAATAAATGGTACACCTGCAGTTGCGGTATACTGAATGGGGAAGAATACACAAACAGGATCAGTGCCCGGAGAGGCAATATTGTTAGCAAAAATTTCTACTTCATCAATCGTACCAGCAGTGGTGTTGATCAATTGGAAACCTGCTCCTTGATCTTCATAAATAGAAGCATAAAGAATTACTCCCGGGTCAGTATTGTTATCAACAACAATGGAAAGACCAATCAATTGATCATTGGATTGTACCTGGTAGGCAAGCCCCATTTCAAAAGGATCGGAAATACCACCGGTTTCATTGTTCCATAGGCCAGCACCCGTATAGGCATCAATTCTATGTCGGGCATAGTCGAAATCGGTTACAATAAACTCAGCCGTATCTACATTGTCTACATTGTTAGCGTCAGTAGCAAGATCAGGGTAGTTTACGTTGTAAGCAACTGTGTAATCTTCAGGGGTACCCGGAGGCGTGAAGTTGGTAGAAACAGTTAAAGTATCAAATTCTGCCTGATTGAATACCTCACCGGCACTTGACCCAGTATACACAGAACTCATAGCACCATCCAGTACTTCAGCATCCAGTGTTACGTTGTTTTCAACCTGTACACCATTGTTCGTGATGTAAGCTTTATATTCAAAAGGTTGAATATGAGCTACAGGAGTTTTGGTATACCAAATGTCCTGACCATTTGCTCCTACACTGTTAGAGTATTTGTTGGCCGATGAGTAACGGCTTTGAATAAGCTCCATGTCATGATCGGGAGCAGGAACAAGATTAATGTCATCAATGGCCCAGAAGTAGTGTGAAACACCAGTACCACCAAACGACCACTTCAACAATACATTGGGTTGGTTGGCAGCAACACTGGTAATGTTTACACCTACCAACTCAGGATTAGGCGCTGCTTGATTTACAGGTAGGCCTCCCAGTACATTAAAGTCTGTCCAGGAATTTCCACCATCGGTACTTACCGATAGGAATAAATCAAGTGCTGCAGCACAGCAGTATCGCAAGTATTGCTCAAACTCTACTTTTACAGTAGGCTGGCCACTTAAATCGATAGAAGGTGAAGTTAAATCACCAGCACGATCTACATAGTTAGGGGAAACAACAAAGTTAACAGAGTCTGCATCGAATAGCATGAATCCGTCAGCAGCAGTAGTAGAGGCAAAGTTAGGGGTGTTTACCGACCATTCACCACTGGTGTTAAAAAAGCTGTGCTTCCAAATGTTAGCATCAACACCACCTGCGGTCCAAACACCATTAGCAGTGGTAAAGGTTGGGCCTGCAGTAGGGTTGGGGAAAGTTCCAATGCCGCTAAAATCTTCAGTCCAGAAGGCAGAACCTCTTTCATTAACGTCTCTTACACGCAATTGTTGAGTTGAGTAGCCGTCATCCACAGTCGGTTTTCCGAAAACATGATCGGCTTGAGGAGTAGCATATTGTCCAAATGCCAATCCTCCAATGAGCATCGACGATGCCAATAGGTAAATTTTTTTCATACTTCTTGAATTTAATTAGACGAGTTTCCAAATTACTATGCAATTTAATAAAAAAAAGCCATCAATTTACAGGTAAATTGATGGCTTTCAGTAAGTACGATATTTTTACCTTACGGGGTAATTACTAGCTTTTGAGTGGCGCTTTTACCATTGGCAAAAACAGTAATGAAATAAATGCCCGCATTGCTTTGCCACATATTGAGTTGAAACTGGTGTTGACCAACGCCCATAAATCTAGTAGTTGAGTGTTGAATAAGCTTTCCAGTAATGTCTCTTACTTCCCATGTTACATCCGAAGGTTCTTGTAATGTATAGGAAATAGTAGTTTGAGCATGAAATGGATTAGGAGCGCTGCTTAAAATCATTTGATGCCGATCTAATTCGTCGATAGAAGTGGTAGAAACAAGGTTTAACCGCACCATAGGACTCATCGTGGTAGCATACCACTGGTTAAAAGGGCCATCCCAATAAAAAGCGGTTTGATCAGGACTTGTGTTACTTGCTCTTCCAACCCATACTTCTAAGCTATCGCTGTCTTGTCCAGCTACAGCAATATACTCCTGTCCGGCCACCAATCCAATAGCTCCTGTAAAGGGTAGCGTTACAAAATTGCCGCGCATAGAGTCAACTACAGCAATGGTATTGGTACGCGCCAGAAAATCGAAATTACCATTGTTAATCCAATAGATTTCGGCAAATACATTGGCATTCGTATCTGTGTTGGTGCCCAGGTATACAGAAACGGAAGTAGCAGCATCATTATTGATGGCCTCAAACAAATTTCCAACCAAATATTCGTTGGCATCGCCATTGCCATCAACACCATTGTTCCATTGATCCATATAGGTGTCATTATCACGCGCGTAAATGGAGTCGGTTACGGTAAATTCTTTGGTAATGCTATCGTTTAATGGGGCAATATCAGTTTCGTTTTGCGTAGCAGTAAAATGTACGCTGTAATTACCAGGCTCGTAAGGAGTGTAATTGGTGGTCACAGTCACCGTATCCTCTTCTTGGGGGGTAAGGGTAATACCAGCACTGGTACCGTTAAATACTGTGGCTAACATGGGGTCAACCACTGCTGCATTTACTTGCACATTGGTTTGTGCATTGGCGCCTATATTAATGATATGCCCCGAAAAGGCAAGAGGTTGGCATTGCAGTTGAGGGTATTGATGATATTCAATGTAATCATCGTACCATGAGGCTGGCATGGCAATATCATCGTTAGGAATATCAGTAATACGCAGGTCGTCAATCATCCAATAATATACCCTGGTATTCCACCCTATTTTGAGGTATACAGTTGCTTGATTGCCACCTATAGTCGAGATGTCAATGGTTACAAGGTCCGGGTTAGCCGAAGAAGCATTATTTTGCACAGTACCTTGTACAAAGTAATCGGTCCAAACAAGGCTATCATTACTCACAGAAACAATGAGGTCTGCATCGTTGTTTTTGCGGAATGCCTGTTCAAATTCTAATTGCACATTAGGAAAACCAGTAAGGTCAATAGCATCAGTAGCAAAGTAGGTTTCAAGGTACTGATAGTTGGTAGAGGATGGTTGTCCGAAATTGGCATTATTGGACGAATCAGGGTCACAAATCAAAAAACCATTTCCCGATGTAGTAGAATTGATGGCAGCAGCAGCGGTAACGCCATTGTTGCCATTAAATGGCCCCCACGAACCATCTGTAGAATAGACCCAGGGGCATATTCCAGAAATATCGTCAATGGCCCATGCGGAGGGAAAACCATTGCCAAAATCTTCTGACCAAATAACTGCACGTTGACCATTATTTACAGGAGTAGTGGAGGTGCGTATTTGTTCTTCAGAAGTTTCTGGGCATTGATTGGAAAGAGGAAAGTTCAAGGCATTTTGCCCGAACATAAAAGATGGAAAAAGCACAGTGATAGCAAAAAATACCTTCTTCATTCTGCATAAATTTGTGCGGAGCAAGTTAAGCAAAAAAAAGCCCTCAATGCAATTGAGGGCTTTTTAATATTATGAATGGGTGATTACTTGGTAATCATCATTTTCTTGGTAACTCTCTTGTCGTTAGCAGTCAATGAGTAGTAGTACGCACCAGCTGCAAAATCTTTACCGTTCAATTCAATGTTGTATTGACCGGCAGCTCTGTTACCTTCGTTTGAAGTGTAAACTACTTTTCCTGTGATGTCAACTACTTCGAATGAAACGTTAGCCGATTCTTCGAGGCTGTATGTAATGGTAGTTACACCTGAGAATGGGTTAGGCTTGTTTTGAGACAATCCAATGCCGTTCTCAATTTCTTCTTCAACTCCGATGGTAGAACCAGATAAGTGCAATCTTACATCAGGAGTAGAAGCCATCCAGTACCAGGTGTTATCAGTACCATCAAGGATGTAGTTGGTAATGTCTGGAGGAGTGATGTTACCATTAGAAACAACGATAGCATCAGGACCACCATAGTGACCTACAACAACAACAAGGTCATCACCAGCATTAACTGATATGTTTGGTACAGGAGTATATACGAATACTGGATCTGGACCTACAGCTGGGATCATACCGGCAGTAATGGTTACCTCATCAGCAGAACCAGCACTGGTCCATAACAAGTTAAAGGCAGTTCCATCATCTTGATACAATGATACGTAAGCAATTGCTCCTGGATCAGTGTTTCCGTTTACTACGAAAGAGATTCCAGTAACATCATCGTTGTTAGCCATTTGATAAACAGTCCCAATTTCGAAAGCATTGGTGATACCATTGCCATCGTCACCGTTCCATAAACCACTACCAGTATAGAAGTTGGTACCTCTCCTGAAGTTACCACTAGAAGTACCAAAGAACCAGGTATCATCTAAGTTGTCTGCTGGAGTAGCATCAGAACCAATGTTAGGGTAGTTGGCAGTCATTGCTACAGTATAATCTTCAACAATGCCAGGAGGAGTGAAAGTAGTAGTAGTACTATCAGTCACAGTATTACCAGCAGCCAATGAAGTAGAAACACTTGAACCTGTAAATACAGGATTCAAACCAGCATCTGTTACCACAACATCAAGCGTTACGGTTTGCGTGTTGCTACCATTGTTTTGCATGGTACCAGCAAACTCAATTGGCTGAATGTGGTTGATTGGATACATGGTGTAAGGAATCTTCACATTGTTGTAAGTAGTGGTAGCACGTTGTTGCGACCAGTTCAATGCAACATCATCTGGGTTTGCTGAAGATAAGTTAATGTCATCAACTGCCCAATAGTAGTGAGAAATACCAGTACCACCAAATGAGAAACGTAACATTACGTTGCCTTCGTTAGCAGCAACAGCTGAAATGTTGATGCCAACTACATCTGGGTTAGCAGAACCATCATTTGTTGCAACACCATTGTCTACTGGATATGAAGTCCATGAAGTACCACCATCGTTACTTACATCTAAAGTAAGTACAATGTTGGTAGCACAGCAAAAACGGAAGTTTTGCTCGAACTCACACAACACAGATCCTTCACTACTACAATCGATAGATGGTGAAATTAATTCACCCTGGCGATCTACATAGTTTGGAGAAACGATGAAGTTCACAGAGTCTGCATCAAACAACATATAACCATTAGCGGCAGTTGTTGAAGCAAATGCAGGAGTACCTGTAGACCATTCACCACTAGTGGTGAAGAAGCTGTGCTTCCAAATTTGATCTGCTCCACCTTGAGTCCAGGTACCATTGGTACTGTTTAAACCGTTAGCGAAATCTTCAGACCAGAATGCACCTCCACGTTGTCCTGAAATTTGTTGGGGTTGCTCATTTGCATCTGTCGACAATTGTGTTGCCAACCTGTTTACTGCAAAAGGAGCTTGTTGAACAGCTTGCTGTCCGAAAGCAAATCCACCAGCCAAAACCATAGAGGCCAGTAAGTAAACTTTTTTCATACTTCTTAAATTTAGTTAGAATTTAGACGAATTTTCAAAATGAACTGCAATTTACAAAAAAAAAGCGCGCGGTTAAAATAACCGCGCGCTTTTTATGACGTGTTTGTCGTCTATCTTACTTAGTGATAATCATTTTCTTAGACACTCTTACATCGTCAGCAGTGAATGTATAGTAGTACATTCCAGCTGAGAAATCAGCAGCGTCGAGGTTGATGCTGTGGTTACCGGCAACTTTAGTTCCCATGTTCTCAGCATAAACCACTTTGCCAGTCATATCAACAATTTCAAGGCTTACATTAGCAGCTTCGTTAAGGAAGTAACCAATGGTTGAAGTGTTGTCGAATGGGTTTGGCATGTTTTGAGATACTACCAACTTACCACTTTCATCGTTCTCAACACCTACGCTAGAACCAGCAAGGTGGATACGAAGAGCAGGAGTAGAAGTCATGTAGTACCAGGTGTTGTCAGTACCATCCAAAATGAATACAACTTGTTGCTCAGCAGTGTAGTGACCGTTTCCGATTACAGCTGCATCAGGACCACCATAGTGACCTAAACAAGCCAATACATCCATTTGTCCTGAGATAGTAGTGTTTACTGGCATGTAAACCCAACGAATGTCACCAACAGCACTAATATCGTTAGCTGTAACAGTGTGCTCATCAGCAGTACCAGCAGAAGTATTAATCAAGTTGAAGGCAGTTCCATCATCTTCGTACAATGAAGCGTAAAGAATTACACCAGGATCTGTAGAACCAGTAAGGATAACAGAAACTCCTTGTACTTGATCAGCAGCCTGAAATTGGAAAGTGTTACACATTTCAAAAGCATTCGAGATGCCATTTCCATCGTCACCATTCCACAAACCTTGACCATCGTAATCGTTGTCATCTTTACCCCAATCGTAATCAGTTACTTCGAAGCTGCTAGTAGCAGTAAGATCGCCAGGGCTATCTTCAGTAGCAATGTTATCGTAATCTACGTCGAAGTTTACAGTAAACTGATCAACAATACCTGCAGGAGTGAAAGTACCGTTCAATACAACTGAATCTACTTGAGCAGGAGCTGAAGAGTAAGTTGCAGAAGAACCAGTAAAAGCACCAACACCTGCGTTTACACCATCAACAGAACCGTTAATTACAACGTTAGTTTGTGCGTTAGCACCGTTGTTTTTAGTAGATCCTCTGAATTGGATGGGTTGAATGTGCGCAATAGGCATTACTGTGTAGCGAGGGTAAGAAGTACCAGTTGAATAAACATTAGCATTCTTATACTCAGCTTCAGCCAGCATCATGTCGTCGTTTGCAGTAGTAACAAAACATACGTCGTCAATTTGCCAGCCGTAATCCCAAACACCTTCCCACTTAAAACGTACTTGTACGTTGGCAGGGTTACCTTGAATAGCAGTGGTAACGTTGATGCTTTGTAAATCTGGGTTAGGAGTACCCCCTTGACCAACACCATCGTTAATTACCCAGTCAGTCCAGGTAGTACCACCATCGGTAGTAATAGAAACGGTTGTTACATCGTTGTTGAATTCGCGGAACATTTGCTCGAATGTCAAAGATACCGCAGGGTTACCACTAAGGTCAACCACTGGAGAAGTCAAATCAGCCTCTTCCTGGTTACCACCTTGAGTACCGTATAGGTCAGAATCAGCGATCATCCATCCATCAGCAGCAGAGCTTGAAGTAAGCGCTGCAGTTGGGTAAGCACCTGTGTGTCCTACATCAGTCCATTCCCATGGAACAGATCCTTGAACGATATTGGCAGTCCATCCTGTTGGAAGGTTACCTTGGCTACCTGAACCGAAAGTCTCAGTCCATAAAGTTGATCTTTGAGCAGAAATACCGTATTGAATACCAGCATTTGCCTCACGCAACTCAGATTTCTGACCTGCATGCATGATAGATTGAGCTTCCTTTAATGGAGCGCTACCTGATTGAGCCACTGCCATACCGGAAACCAAAACTGCACCTACTAAAGTGTATAGTTTCTTCATGGTTAATTAAAAATTTAGTTAAACAATTTCCGTTTTTATAATGATTTCATGCAAAAAAGCTAACAAATATAAGAAATTACATCTTACAATGAAACAATTAGTTAGCCCTATTCTTGTGATGCTAACAAGCCCTTATGCCAGTTCTTCGGCATAAGCTTCAATAGGGGGGCAAATACAGATAAGGTTTCTATCTCCAAATGCATTGTCGACTCTTCCAACATAAGACCAAAACTTAGCCTCTTTAAGGTAGGGCAAAGGATAAGCAGCACTTTCCCTCGAATAGGCATGACTCCAGGTATCTGAAATAACCATATTAATGGTATGTGGTGAGTTTTTCAATACGTTATCTTCCTCATCGGCAGTGCCATCTTCTATCGCAGCAATTTCTTTTCGAATGCTGATAAGGGCATCGCAAAAACGATCCAACTCTTCCTTTGACTCACTTTCAGTAGGTTCAATCATCAAGGTGCCAGCTACCGGGAAAGAAACAGTAGGAGCGTGAAAACCATAGTCGATCAAGCGCTTTGCAATGTCTTCAACTTCAATATGAGCAGTTCGTTTAAATGCTCTGCAGTCTACAATCATTTCGTGGGCTACACGATCGTTGTTGCCGGTGTAAAGAATATCGTAGTGCTTTGATAAGCGTGCTTTCAAGTAGTTGGCATTTAGAATTGCGGCTCTGGTGGCTTCTGTAACGCCTTCTTTACCTAGCATTTTAATGTATCCGTATGAGATGAGCAAAATCAATGCACTGCCCCAGGGAGCTGATGAAATAGCACTGATGGCTTGATCGCTTCCGATATTTACAACAGGGTGACCAGGTAAAAAAGGAACCAATTGTTTGGCTACACCAATAGGCCCCATGCCAGGGCCACCACCACCATGTGGTATGGCAAATGTTTTGTGCAAGTTAAGGTGACATACGTCTGCGCCAATATTGCCGGGATTGGTAAGGCCTACCTGTGCATTCATATTTGCACCATCCATATATACCTGTCCACCATTTTGATGGATGATCTCGTTGATCTCTACGATCGCTTCTTCAAATACGCCATGAGTAGAAGGATAGGTGACCATTAAAGCAGAAAGGTGATCTTGGTGTTCTTCCGCTTTTGCGCGAAGATCATCCACATCAATGTTGCCATTGTCGTCGCATTTTACCACTACCACCTTCATACCAGCCATTACCGCACTAGCAGGATTGGTACCATGTGCAGAAGAAGGAATGAGTACGATATTACGGTGTCCTTCGTTACGAGAAATATGGTAAGCACGAATAACCATTAACCCGGCATATTCGCCCTGGGCACCCGAATTGGGTTGCAACGACATGCCTGCAAATCCTGTAATGGCGCAAAGCGCACTGTTTAACTCTTCAAATATCTCTGCATAACCTTGTGCTTGATCTGTAGGTACAAAAGGGTGAATATGGGCAAACTCAGGCCAGGTGATGGGCATCAGTTCACTGGCCGCATTGAGTTTCATGGTACAAGACCCTAGCGGAATCATAGAGTGAGCCAGGGAAAGATCCCTATTTTCTAATTTCTTTAAATAACGCATCATCTCCGTTTCAGAATGATAACGGTTAAACACAGCATGTTCAAGGTAGGCCGATGTTCGAGCAAAAGCACCATTAATAGGTGAAACGCCACTTTCAGTACCTGCGTTTTTGCTAACAGCTTGAGCAAAAAGATGCGCTAATGCATCAATATCTGCGGCACTGGTTGTTTCATCAATGCTAATGCCTACAGCATTAGCATTGAAATAGCGAAGGTTAATTTCAGCAGCCTCCATGGCTTGTTGTAGTGCTTCTTGATCCACATTACCAGGAAGAGCTACTTTAAGGGTGTCGAAATAAACAGCATTGGTTTGCGTATATCCTAAAGCAACCAGTCGGTGACTTAATGCAACTGCTCGTTGGTGAATTTGTTCTGCGATGGCTTTAATTCCATTAGGACCATGGTAAGCTGCATACATACCAGCCATGACTGCCAACAATGCTTGGGCAGTACATATATTAGAAGTGGCTTTATCTCTTCGAATATGTTGTTCCCTGGTTTGTAAGGCCATTCTCAACCCGTTGTTGCCCTGGCTGTCTTTTGAAACACCAATAATTCTTCCAGGGATATGGCGTTTAAATGACTCTTTTGTAGCAAAAAAGGCAGCATGAGGCCCACCATAACCCAGTGGTACACCAAAGCGTTGACTATTACCAAAAACAACATCAGCGCCCCATTCTCCTGGAGGAGTTAATAGAGCGAGACTCATCAAATCGGTGGCAACGGCAACAGGAGTTTCATTGGCATGCGCTTTATCTACGAACAATTTATAATCTACTACGTTTCCATCTCCATCAGGATATTGAATGATGGTGCCAAATACTTTATCGTTGAATTCAAAAGTATTATGATCGCCAACGATAAGCTCAATATTTAAGGGATATGCTCTTGTTTTTAATAGATCTATGGTTTGTGGGAAACATTTTTCAGACACAAAAAACACATTAGCTCCATTCTTTACCGCTGCGCGTGCTCGTGTGTTGTAAAACAAGGTCATGGCCTCTGCGGCTGCCGTTGCTTCATCCAATAAAGAAGCATTGGCGATTTCCATGCCGGTTAAGTCGCTTACCATGGTTTGGAAATTCAATAGTGCTTCCAACCTTCCCTGGGCAATTTCAGCCTGGTAAGGAGTATAAGCAGTATACCATCCTGGGTTCTCCAATACATTACGCTGAATAACAGGAGGAATAATGCAATTGTAATAACCCATGCCAATGTACGTTTTGTACATCTTGTTTTTTGCTCCTTTCTCCTTCAAATAAGCTAAATAATCGTATTCGCTCATAGCATCAGGAATGTTCAAAGCATCATTCAATCGTATAGCACCTGGAACTGTTTCATTAATCAGTTGATTCAAGGATGAAACACCGATGATTGATAACATTTCGTTCACATCATTTGCTCGGGGTCCAATGTGCCGGGAAGTAAAAATATCTGTCGACATAATAGATCGAATTTATAGGGGTTGAAAAACGGATAGCAAATATAGTACAAAAGTTAATTTGCTCTAATGATTGGTTAGCAAATGTTTGTACAAAAAAAAGGGTGCGGTGCAAGTGTTCTTTGTTTAATAAGTATATTTGAGAAACCAATCGTAACGATATGTTCCAAAAGACGATTTTCTTGTTATTAATCCTTGCCGGGTTGGTATGTGAAGTTGATGCACAAGACAAGATAACTTTGCTGAACGGTAAAGTGTTGGAGGGAACCATTTTGGATACGACCTCCAATATGATTAAGTACGAGTGGAAGAAGAAAAACAATAAGGTTCGAGAAGATTTTATTGATAAGTACCGCATCTATTCCATTACGGATGCCAATGACATAGAAACCATTTTTTATCAACAAGACTCATTAATAGGAAACTTCTTTACTGAAGAAGAAATGAAATACTTTGTATTGGGTTCACAAGATGCCATCAATGGTTATAAAGCACCACTGGTAACTGTAGGAGGAATTGTATTGGGAATAGGCACGGTGATGTATGATACTTACGATAAACCTGATGGAGGTAGTTTTGGAGATGGGTTGTACAATGGCGATGCTTCCGTACTCAATCTTGCTGTGCCTTTTGTGTATACGGTTGGAGCTGGTGTGCCCAAGATCAAGATCGACCTAAACAAGGTTTCCGATCCATCGTATTTGAGCCATGAAACATATATTCTGGGATACGAAAGAACAGCCCGTTCAAAAAAAGTGATGAATGCGTTGAAAGGCAGCATCATCGGAATTCTCTCTGGTTTTGTAGTATATACCATCGCGAAGTAACTTTGTTGATGTGTTAAGCACCATCAAAACAACACTTAACTTCATCATTTATAGCAATATTTGGGTAGCGCTGGCTGCTGCATCACTTGTTGAAGTCACTGAGCTGCTATACAACTTGCAAATGGATTATGAGGTGTCTGGCTTGGTCTTTTTTGCAACACTATTTACTTATAATTTCCAGCGTATCGTACGCATTAGAAGTATGGTGCTAACAGAAGATTCGCATCGTCATCAATGGATTGCAAAACATAAAACAATATTGCTTTGGCTTACTGGAGCATCAGGAGCAGGAATGTTGGTATGCTGTTGGTGGATCGATTGGAGCATCTTGTGGTTGCTGGTGCCAGCGGGTGTACTTTCTATTGCCTATGCGTTACAGGTATTCAATTGGAATGGTAAGAAGATTGGGTTGAGAGATTTGCCTTACATCAAGATCGTGATGATTGCAGTTACCTGGATGATAGCTACGGTATGGCTGCCCATGGCTCAATACGATAGCATTTATGCCCTATTGAGTGACAAAGCCATTTGGGGATCATTGCGCACATTCTTGTTTATTGTGGCAATTACAATTCCGTTCGATATTCGTGACCTAAAATATGATGAAGCGAACAAGAAAACATTGCCTCAAATGATGGGAACTAGAGGGGCTATCGTGTTGTCTGTTTTATTAGTGGTGATATGCATCGGTATTGCTTCCTGGGAAGTGTTAATACACCAGTATATGAATCCTTATTTTTATGGGGGGATAGTAGGAGCATACCTGTTAACAGCAGTAATCATTTCGCTGGCCAACGAGCAACGCCACGAATTTTACTTTGCCGGATTGGTAGAAGGAACAATGGTGCTGAAATACCTTTTCTTACTGTCCGTTACGATGCTGTAACTGCAGCAAATATTTCATCTAAGCTTTCACAAAAAGCCACAGCTGCCTGGTTGAGGTCTTCTTCGGAATGAGCCGATGAAATGAAACCGACTTCATATCCTGAGGGGCCGAGATAAACGCCACGCTCTAATAACGCAAGGTGTAAACCTTTAAAATTGACCATAGAATCAGGGTCGATTTCATGCGCTGAGGCAATACGTTCTTTGTTCGTAAAGGCAATCCAGAAAATAGAAGATTTTGAGAATATCTTGAAAGCATATCCTTTATCATCAGCATGCTGTTGGATGCGTTGAATGAAGTTTTCCGTTTTGGCTTGTAGTCCTTCATAAAAACCAGGCTTTAGGCACTCCGTTAGCTGTGCAATTCCGGCAGCCATTGCCACGGGATTGCCCGACAACGTACCTGCCTGATAAACATTGCCATCAGGCGCTACATGGCTCATAATTGCCTTGCTTGCAGCATAAGCTCCAACGGGTAAACCACCTCCAATAATTTTTCCAAATGCAATGATATCAGGCTGTATGTCGTATATGCCAGCAGCTCCTTCAAACCCTACCCTAAAGCCAGAAATAACTTCATCGAAAAAGAGAAGTATACCCTCACGAGTACAAACGTCTCTTAAGTATTGCAGGAAATCGGTGCCTTGTAATAACAAACCATTGTTGGCAGGGATGGGTTCCAAAATAATACAAGCGATATCGTTTTTGTATTCTTCCAGGGCTTTTTCAATGGCAGCTTTATCGTTTAGTGGTAAAACAATAGTTTCTTGTACATATGCCTCAGGAACGCCAGCAGAAGAGGAGGTGCCTAATGTGGCTAATCCCGATCCTGCTTTTACCAATAATGCATCAGCATGGCCATGGTAACAACCTTCAAACTTGATGATCTTGTTACGACCTGTATACCCCCTTGCTAATCGAATGGCCGACATGGTAGCTTCAGTACCGGAATTAACAAAACGTATTTTCTCAATGTACCGGTGATGGTTGAGGATGAGCTCGGCCAATTCATTTTCCAATCGTGTTGGAGTTCCAAACGAGGTGCCTTGAGCAACAGTGTCGGTAATTTTAGCACGTACATCGGGGTGATTATGTCCTAAAATAAGCGGCCCCCAGGAGCAACAAAAATCAATGAATTCATTTCCGTCAGCATCCCAAATTCGACAACCATCTCCTTTATCAATGAATAACGGAGCTCCTCCTACCGATTTAAATGCGCGAACAGGAGAATTAACACCCCCAGGGAAATAGGTCTTCGCTTTTTCGAATAATCCCTCTGAAACATTTCTTTTCATAACTTATACCTTGGATAGGAAAAATTTGACAATTCCAAAAATTTCGGCCTAATTTGTCACAAAAGTAGGATAAATTTTAAGTGGACTCGACCATGACATACGAAAATTCCCTGGCCTATGCTCAGCATAAGGACGCAACAGACGCTCTAGCAAAATACAGGCAGGAGTTTCTTTTTCCACAACATAACGGTAGAGATGCCATATACTTTACAGGCAACTCACTTGGATTGCAGCCACGTGAGGCAAAAGCTGCTTTGATGCAAGAATTACTCGACTGGGAAAAGTTTGGAGTAGAAGGGCATTTTGAAGCAAAAAATCCCTGGTATGCATATCATGAATTGTTCAGTGAAAAGGCGGCGCGATTGGTGGGGGCATTGCCATCAGAGGTAGTTATGATGAATGGATTGACCACTAACCTTCATCTTATGATGGTTTCCTTTTATCGACCTACCTCAAGTCGATTCAAAATTCTTTGCGAAGCCAAGGCTTTTCCATCGGATCAGTATGCATTAGAATCGCAGGTGAAATTTCACGGATTAAACCCTGATGATGCCATTGTTGAAATGGCTCCTCGTGATGGCGAACATTGTTTGCGAGCGGAAGATATTTTGAATAAAATTAATGAACTGGGAGACACCCTGGCATTGGTCATGTTTGGGGGGGTAAACTACTATACCGGTCAAGCCCTGGATATGGAGGCAATTACCAAAGCCGGGCATGCTATAGGTGCATTAGTAGGCTTTGACCTGGCGCATGCTGCGGGGAATCTAAAAATGAACCTGCACGACTGGGGAGTGGATTTTGCGGCCTGGTGTTCATACAAATACCTAAACTCTGGTCCTGGAAGTATTGCAGGGGTATTTGTACATGAAAAACACGAATATGAACCCGATATCCCAAGATTTTCGGGATGGTGGGGCTACGATAAAGAAACACGATTTCAGATGCAAAAAGGCTTTGTTCCCATGAAAGGTGCAGAAGGATGGCAATTGAGCAATGCCCCTGTTTTTGCAATGGCTATACATAAAGTATCGTTAGATTTATTTGATGCTGCCGGAATGGATGCCCTCTGTTCGAAAAGAGATGAGTTGACAGGTTACCTGGAGTTTGTAATTCAACAAATTTCGGAACAACACGACGATTGTGATTTCGAAATTATTACACCATCCAGCAAAGAAGAACGTGGCTGCCAGCTTTCTATTCTGGCGCATGGAAAAGGGAGAGAACTTTTCGAAAGCCTCAGCAATGGAGGAGTAATTGCTGACTGGCGTGAACCTAACGTAATACGTATTGCTCCTGTACCATTATACAATTCATTTGAAGATGTGTATAGGTTTGGACAAATTTTAGAACAATCGTTATAGATCGATGCTGGAAGTATTATTAATATTGGTTGGAGGAATTATCATTATGAAGATAGCAGCGGCTATAGCTAAAAATAATAATGCCGGTAATAATAGATACTTTCGTAATAAGTATACCGATCAATGGAATAAAAATAGGAAGCATTAAATCACACTTATGAAAAAGGCAACAATTGTAGGCGCTGGCTTAGTAGGATCACTTTGGGCAGTTTACCTTTCTAAACGTGGCTATCAAGTAGCTGTTTATGAACGAAGATCCGACATTCGAAAAGCAGACATCTCCGCTGGGAAATCAATTAATCTTGCATTATCAGATAGAGGGTGGAAAGCATTGAAGGGAGTAGGTATTGCCGACGAAATTAGTGATTTGGCCATTCCAATGTATGGGCGCATCATGCATAGCGTGGAAGGAGAACTCACCCATCAACCATACGGCAAAGAGGGGCAAGCAATTTACTCAGTTTCTCGTGGTGGGTTAAATGCACGTATGATGGACATCGCTGAACGCGATGGCAATGTTCAAATTTTCTACAATGAACGCTGTGTAGATGCCGATCTGGAAGAAGGGGTGGTATATCTTGAAAATACGGAAACGGGTGTTCGAACAAAGGCAGAAGCCGATTTGGTATTTGCTACAGATGGTGCTTTCTCTGCAGTAAGGTATAATGCCATGCAGAAAAAAGATCGTTTCACTTATAGTCAAACGTACATTGAAGATGGGTACCGGGAAATTTTATTGCCAGCCAACGAAGATGGATCCTATAAGCTGGATAAAAATGCACTGCACATATGGCCGCGTGGCAGATTTATGTTAATCGCATTGGCCAACGAAGACGGTTCGTTTACTTGCACGTTGTTTATGCCTTTTGATCAGGGAGAGAACTCGTTTAAGCAACTAACCAGCAAAGAGCATGTAGAAACGTTCTTCAAAACCACCTTCCCTGATTTTTATGATATGATGCCCGAAATTGCAGATGCCTGGGAAGATCATCCACTGTCGTCGCTGGCCATTGTTCGTTGTTTCCCCTGGGCCTTTGGTAAAACAGTATTGATGGGAGATGCAGCACATGCCACAGTGCCTTTTTATGGCCAGGGAATGAATTGTGGTTTTGAAGACTGTACTGTTATGGACGAGCTAATAAACAAGTATGGCGAGGATTGGGAAACAATTTTTAGCGAATTTCAAACGTTACGTAAACCTAATGGAGATGCTGTACAGGACCTTTCATTGTACAACTACCATGTAATGCGCGATTATGTAGCAGATCCCATGTTTTTGTTGAGAAAGAAAATTGAAAAGCGTATTTTTGAGAAACACCCCGATAAGTGGATGCCGCTATATTCTCAGGTTACTTTTAGCGACATTCCATATGCCGAAGCGATAAAAACAGGCAATCGACAGGAAAAAATAATGGATCAGGTAATGGCCCAACCAAACATTGAAGCGGTTTGGGACAGCGAAGAGGTAGAGCAACAAATTCTAAATGCACTTTAAATGATCAGAATCTTTGCCATATTGTTATTGTGTTCAATCAGTTGCATTGGATGGAGTCAAAATAACTTTTCTCCTAATAAAAAGGTGAAGGGAGTATTCCCGGTCGATTTTGTTTATAAAAATAGCGGTTGGTTTGTAGGGCCTGGCCTTACCTATACCCTTACCAGGTCAAGTAATCCCCAGGAAACTATTGCGGGAGGTGTTGATACAGCCTATCTTGCCACTTTTGATCCAAACGGTAAAATAGGAGCCTATCTTGAGTTTGGGCGCTACCACAGTTTAACGTATTGGGGACCATTTAAATACCTTGATTATAGTATTGCAGGAAAGTGGTTAAGGGGCAATGAAACCTTCGTTGGAGAAATGTTCAACACTGCTGATCAAACTTCTTTACAAGCTGCGGCAGGAGAAGGAAATTTTAGCGATATATTTGTATTGGTTAATTTTAACCTGAACAATGTTATTCCCATTACGGATCGCTCGTTTGTTCAAAATTCTATTGGTGTAAATGGCGATTACAGACTGGTGAAAAGTACTTCGTATGATGGAGGCTTTTCTGGACTTACCCAATCTGAACCCAGTAATATTATTGGGCAATTGCATTACAAACTAGGATACGGTATACAACCCAGGAACAAAGACTTTGTTATTATTCCCAGCATAGAAACCCCTATTCTAAATGCCTATAAGTTTGAAGATGGGAAGTCAACATTGGGGTACTTCAATAGTCGTTATCGACCGCTGATTTTTTCAGTGCGAATTTTATTCCTCCGTAGAAAGAATGGATTGGACTGCAAGCCTCCAAAAGTAAATCCGAGCGATAAGGAAAAGCAAGATATGTTTGACAAACTTTAGTTACTGAGCGTAACTGCTGTTTATTCCAACAAACGGATTGTTTAATTTTTCATGACCAATGGTAGTCGTTGGCCCATGTCCACAATATACAGTATAGTCATCACCCAGGGCAAACATTTTATCCTTTATGCTTTTGGCCAATGTATTAAAATCACCGCCAGGTAAGTCGGTTCTCCCAATGCTGTTTTGAAACAAAACATCACCGTTAATTACAAATTGCTGCTCGTGATGTACAAAAGCAATATGCCCTGGAGCATGACCAGGTACAAATAGTATATCGAGTGTGCTGTTCCCAAAAGATACTTGCTCTCCTTCCTCCAGAAAAACACCTGGTTCGGGTGAAGTGTCGTAATTCAACCCATACAGCTTAGCAGCCTGCACACTCAAATTCAATGTTGGCACATCCAATGTGTGAGTGGCTAGTGGAAGATCGTAGGTATTGCTGATAAAACGATTCCCAAATACATGATCGATATGGCAATGAGTGTTTAACAAGTGAACAGGCTTGAGCCCATTATCTTCAATAAATTGAGTAAGCATGGTTTGTTCACGTTGGTCATAACAACCTGGGTCTATAATCACACACTCATGAGTTTCGTCGTGCAAAATGAATGTGTTCTCTTGAAATGGATTTAGAGTGAAAGATTGAATTTGTATCATGTCGTATAATTTCCGGTAAATTTTGTCGTTTACGAAAATACTAATATCACTGTAAATTAGTTATATTTACGTGTTTATTGCGCAATGAGCGGCTCCTTCAAACATATATGGTTATTGGTCTTTAGTTGTTGCTTTATAGCAACCACTTCATTTAGTCAGTTTTATACTGGTTCTCATCAGGAATTTGGTAAGAATCGTGTGCAATACAAGGACTTCCTTTGGCAATACTACGCTTTTGATAAGTACGAAACTTATTTTTATGAAGGAGGAAAAGAACTTGCTATTTATACCTCCAAATCAGCAAAGCAAAACATTGCTGAAATCGAACGTTTGTTCGATTATGCCATGGAAGATAAGATTGAGTTTATTGTATACAACACGCAATCCGATTTTCGTCAAAGTAATATAGGTTTAACTGGTGATGAGCAATTCAATATTGGTGGTACTACCAGAATTGTTGGGTCAAAAGTGTTTCTCTATTTTGAAGGAGACCATAAAAAACTGGACGAGCAAATTAGAGCAGGTGTCACAGAAGTATTGATTAATCAGATGATGTACGGTGGCAACTGGAAAGATGTGATTAAGAACTCTACATTGCTGTCGTTGCCTGATTGGTATATTGAAGGACTTGTTTCTTATGCAGCGAAAGATTGGAGTGTTGAAATTGATAACCGGGTGAGGGATGGAATTATTTCTGGGCGTTACGATAAGTTTAATCGGCTTTCAGGTGTAGATGCTACTTATGCAGGGCACTCCATCTGGAATTACATTGCTGAGGTGTATGGTGAGAATGTTATCCCAAACATCTTATACATGACCCGCATTAGCCGTAATGTGGAAAGTGGTTTCTTATTTGTACTGGGTGTTTCACTTAAAACACTGTCTTATGAATACCTTGAATATTACAAGAAAAAATTTCAAGCAGACGAGAAAATAAGAAATTGGCCGGTACAAGATTCGTTGGCCATCAAAACAAAAAAAACAAGGGTGTACTCGCAGTTTAAGATGAGTCCCGACGGTCGATATGGTGCTTATGTGACGAATGAATTAGGACAGTATAAAGTATGGATGTATGATGTAAATAAGAAGAAGGCGAAAAAAATCATTAAGGGAGAACATAAGCTGGATCGAATTACAGACCATAGCTACCCCATTCTTGCCTGGCATCCCACTGGACAAGCGCTTACATACATCACAGAGAAAAAAGGAATGTTGTTCTTAAACATATATACCCTTTCTACCAATAAAACTACTGTTCGACAATTATTCCAACTAGAGAAAGTTCTTGATATGGCTTACTCTTCTGATGGGAAAAAAATGGTGTTTTCTGCCGTCAAAAAAGGACAATCAGACATCTATTTGTACAATGTAATTGGCAATCGACAAGAACAATTAACAAACGATGTGTATGATGACTTACATCCTCGATTTGCAAAAAAATCCAAGGAAATAATTTTCGCTTCCAATAGAGAGGATGATACACTTAGAGCAGAGGTTGATATTAAGCGTTACGCTTCTAATAAAGATATCTATGTATACAACCTCGAAACCCGATCGCAGGTACTAACACGAATCACCAATACTCCTTATATTGATGAGGTACATCCCATGCAATACGACAGTGCGCAATATGTCTTTTTAAGTAACAAAAATGGGATTGTTAATCGTTATGTAGCGCACTACGATAGTACCATAAGCCACATTGATACCACTTTCCATTATCGTTATTTTACCATTACCAATCCTGTTACCAACTATTCACGTAACATTTTAGAGTATGAGATGAACCTTAAGAAAGGCAAATACTCACAATTGTTATACAAAGATGGGAAGTATCATTTTTACATCGGTAAAATAGCGGATGATCGAATGTTTTCTTCTACAGACCTGGAAAACACCAATTACATTGAGAACAAACTTTTCGAACTTGGGGATGGGGGAGCTATAGATAGCTCCAAGTTTTCATCGGTAACTGCTGTTGAAACAAATGAAGGTACAACGGATGAGAATACCATTGACATCAATAATTATACGTTCGATGGAGAAGAACCGGAGTATGAAAAACAAGTGGTAGAGTTTGAGGAAGACACCACTCAAATCACTGCACCAAGTCAACCTACATTTCTTGAAGATTCTTTATTTGTATTGCCTCAACAAAGTGTTTATAAGATCAACTTCGCCACCGATTATGTGGTTACACAAGTAGACAATAGTTTTTTAAATGCTTCCTACCAACGTTATACAGGTCCCGGAACAGTTTTTAATAACCCTGGCTTTAACTTTTTATCAAAATTAGGAGCAAGCGATCTGTTTGAGGACTATAAAATAGTAGGCGGATTTCGGTTATCAGGCGACTTCAATAGCAATGAGTATTTCTTAAGCTTTGAAAACCTTATTGGTAGGCTGGATAAGCGTTATGTCTTCCACCGCCAGGCTACTCTAGGACTGAATGGATTCTCACTGGTTAAAGTGCATACCAATGAGGTGAAGTATCTTACCAGATGGCCGTTTAATGAAGTGGCAAGCATTCGTGCTATGTTGAACCTTAGGAATGATCGTGCAACAACATTATCTACTGATTTTCAATCATTGGTAGAACCGAATGTAAATCACAACATTGGTGGTGTAAAAGTGGAATACGTGTTTGACAATACCATCATTAAGGGGCTTAATTTACGCAATGGTACTCGTTACAAGTTTTTCGCAGAATATTATCAGGAAGTAGATAAGAAGGAAACCGACTTTGTAGTTTTGGGAGCGGATATTCGCCATTACCAAAAAATTCATCGCGATTTGATTTGGGCCAACCGAATTGCAGGAAGTACCTCCTTTGGTAGCCAACGATTGGTTTATTATATGGGAGGGGTGGATAACTGGATTCTTCCTGTGCCCTCGTTTGATACATCAATTCCTGTAGCAGAAGATCAGAATTATGCTTTTCAAACCATTGCCACGCCAATGCGAGGATTTATTCAAAATGCCCGTAATGGCAATAGCTTTGCCTTGATCAACAGTGAAATCAGATTCCCAATTTTTAAGTATTTCATGAACAGGCCCATCAAATCTGATTTTGTAGAGAATTTTCAATTGAATTTCTTTGGCGATGTTGGTGCTGCGTGGACCGGAAAAGACCCATATTCTGAAGACAATACTTTCAACATTCAAACGATTCAACAAACACCGTTAACCATTTCAATCAAAAACCAGCGTGAGCCGATTATTGGTGGTTATGGTTTTGGGTTGAGGAGTCGTATGTGGGGGTACTTTGTTCGTGCAGATTGGGCATGGGGAGTCGACGATGGAGTTGTCTTACCCGGAGTATTTTACTTATCTTTAAGCCTTGATTTCTAAGTCAAGCGCATGAGTGCATCAACCATATTAATCTTAATTTTAATTGGCCTGACCGCAGGTATTCTAAGCGGGTTTATAGGCGTTGGAGGCGGAATCATTATTGTTCCTGCATTGATCTATTTTCTTGGGTTGAGCCAACATGCTGCTCAAGGAACCAGCTTAGCGTTAATGCTTCCTCCAATAGGCATTTTAGCAGCAATGAACTATTACAAAACAGGTAATATGAACATTACCTTTGCCCTCATTATAGCCGGTGCGTTTATTCTTGGGGGATATTTTGGCTCCAAACTTTCGCTAAAATTGTCGCCATTAATGGTGAAATTAATCTTTGGGTTGATCATGCTTTATGCTGCTATTCGCATGATATGGTCGTCTGTGAAAGCACTATATTTTCAATAACATGAATATACTGGATAAAATAAAAACGCTTGCGAAGGCTTATAGAGATGATGTGGTAGCTATAAGGAGGTATTTGCATGCACATCCAGAGCTTTCCTTTGAGGAAGAAAATACCTCAAAATTCATTGGGTCGAAGCTCAATGAAATGGGAATTGATTATGAAGTAGGTTATGTAAAGACAGGTATTGTAGCGATAGTAAAAGGTAAAAATCCGGAGAAGAAAGTTATTGCTTTGCGTGCTGATATGGATGCACTACCAATTTTTGAGGAGAATGATGTGGACTACCGTTCACAAAATGAAGGGGTAATGCATGCATGCGGACACGACGTACATAGTTCATCTTTATTGGGGGTATGTATGATTTTGCAAGAGCTAAAGGATGAGTTTGAAGGAACAATTAAATTTATTTTTCAACCAGGAGAAGAAAGACTTCCTGGTGGGGCATCGTTAATGATTGAAGAAGGAGTATTGGAAAATCCTGAACCTTCTCTTGTTTTTGGTCAACATGTATACCCTGATTTGGAAGCGGGAAAAGTGGGGTTTCGTGGAGGAATGTACATGGCTTCAACCGATGAGATCTATGTCACTGTAAAAGGAAAAGGTGGTCATGCCGCATTGCCACATAAAAACGTTGATCCAGTTCTTATTGCTTCTCATATCATTGTTGCTTTGCAGCAAATTGTTAGTCGGAATACCAAACCCGATGTGCCATGTGTACTGTCTTTTGGAAAGGTTACTGCTAATGGTGCTACCAATATTATTCCTGATGAAGTAAAGTTAGAAGGTACCTTTAGAACCATGGACGAGGAATGGCGTGCAGAAGCACATAGAAAAATGGTGAAAATGGCCAATGGAATTGCTGAAAGTATGGGGGGAAGTTGCGATTTTGACATACACAAAGGTTACCCGTTTTTAGTAAACGATCAGTTAACCACGGCAGCAGCTAAAGCAAGTGCTATTGAGTACTTGGGGAAAGAGAATGTGTTGGACCTGGACTTGCGTATGACTGGCGAAGACTTTGCTTATTTCACACAGAAAAAACCAGCGTGTTTTTATCGGTTAGGAGTGAGAAACGAAGCCAAAGGCATTATTTCCGGACTGCACACTTCTACCTTCGATGTGGATGAGGAATCTTTAGAAGTAGGAATGGGGTTGATGAGTTGGATTACAGTGAAGGCTTTGGCTAATTAGTTAGCCATTTCAGACATGAATTTGATGCGCATTAACCGCAATTCTTCTTCGTTATAGTCGCCTTCAAATTCATCATAGGCTACATCAATAGAGTCGGTTTCCGCTTCCCTGAAATAATCATAAATTTCTTCCTGCGTGTCAAAATCAAGCATGTCGTTGATGTAGTAGTCAAGATTGATTTTTGTGCCAGAAGAAACAATGGCTTCCATTTCGGTGATAATATCCTCTACTTCCTTGCCATTTGCGGCAGCAATGTCTTCAATAGGAAGCTTACGGTCGATGTTTTTAATGATATGTACCTTCAATCCCGATTTGTTGACTATTGATTTTACTACCATGTCTTGAGGGCGCTCAATGTCGTTTTCGTCTACATATTGGGCAATGAGTTCAACAAATGGTTTCCCAAAACGTTGTGCTTTACCCATGCCAACACCTACAATATTGGTCAACTCTTCAGTATTGATGGGGTATTGCAATGCCATGTCTTCGAGGGAAGGGTCTTGAAAGATGACGAACGGAGGAAGATTCTTCTCTTTTGAAATCTTTTTCCGTAAATCTTTGAGCATAGTGAACAATTCTTCATCCACTACATTTTTATCGTTCCCTTTCTGATTGAGAACAATATCTCCATCATCCACATCGCTATAATCATGTTCTTCAATTAACATGAATGAGTAAGGGTTACTAATAAAGTCATGTCCTTTAGCACTGAGTTTTAAAAGGCCATAGCTTTCAATGTCTTTTATGATTAACCCTTCTACAATCGATTGACGAATGGCTGCATTCCAAAATGCTTCATCTTTCTCAGCACCTTTGCCATAAAATTCGTTCAGGTCGTGCTTGTAGGTTTTTATATCGTTTGTTTCATTACCAAGAAGTAGGTTGGCCATGTATTTAGCCTTGTGCTTTTCTTTAACCGATACGATCGCTTTCAGCAAAGTTTGAACATAAAGCTTTCCTTCAAACTTCTCTTTAGGATGTCTACAGTTATCACACATGTCACCTTCACACTTTTCTTCAGAAGTAGATTCTCCAAAGTAATGCAAGATGTATTTTCTTCTACAAATGGATGTTTCTGCGTAAGAGACAGTTTCTAGAAGTAATTGCTTGCCAATTTCTTGTTCGGCAACGGGTTTGCCTTGCAAAAACTTTTCAAGCTTTTCAATGTCTTTATAACTATAGAATGCAATGCATTTTCCTTCTCCTCCGTCGCGTCCTGCACGTCCAGTTTCCTGGTAATAGCTTTCCAGGCTCTTAGGAATATCATGATGGATTACAAAACGTACATCAGGTTTGTCAATGCCCATTCCAAAAGCAATAGTAGCCACAATCACGTCTACATCTTCCATCAAGAATTTATCTTGATGGGAGGCTCTTGTAGTAGCATCCATTCCTGCATGATAGGGTAAGGCTTTGATGTTATTGACCTGAAGTACTTCAGCTATTTCCTCTACCTTCTTACGGCTCAAGCAATATACAATACCTGATTTTCCATCATGCTGTTTAATGTATTTAATAATTTCTCGGGCTACATCCTTTTTAGGACGAACCTCATAGTATAAGTTAGGTCGATTAAATGAGGCTTTGTATACCGAAGCATCCATCATTCCAAGGTTCTTTTGGATATCGAGCTGAACCTTGGGGGTAGCAGTGGCCGTTAATGCAATGATGGGCACCCGATCAATCCGCTCCATAATGGGGCGTAAACGCCTGTACTCAGGTCGGAAATCGTGTCCCCACTCAGAAATACAGTGTGCTTCATCAATGGCAAAGAAAGAAACCGTAACGCTAGTTAGGAAGTCAATGTTCTCCTGTTTTGTGAGTGATTCGGGAGCTACATATAACATCTTTGTTCTCCCTTCAGTTACATCTTTCTTAACCTGGCTAATTTCAGCTTTTGTAAGCGACGAATTTAAAAAGTGGGCAATGCCATCATCAGTACCAAAACTTCGAATAGAATCTACCTGGTTCTTCATTAAGGCAATTAAAGGCGAGACAATAATTGCAGTACCATCGCAAATCAGAGCGGGTAATTGGTAACACAAGGATTTCCCTCCTCCAGTTGGCATGATCACAAAAGTGTGATTGCCATCTAGCACATTTTGAATGATTGCTTCTTGCTCTCCTTTGAAGTGGTCGAAACCAAAAAACTTTTGCAATGCATCTTTAAGAGGCACTTCGGTAGTTATCATTTCCCTGCGAGAACTTTAATGAGTTTTATAATTTTGTCACTTAATATAAATATAACATAATTTGTTGTTTCTTAGTACCGTTTTAAGATACATTTCATAAAAAAAACCGATCAAATGTTGAAAACCTTCGATGAAATAAAACGGTTGGCAGTTAATACCCTTGAGTTAGAGGCCGATGCGGTTCAAAACATCGCTAATTTCATTGATGATGGGTTCGCAAGTGCCGTTCAATTTATTTACCAATTAGAAGGACGTGTAGTGGTAACTGGCGTTGGTAAAAGTGCCAACATTGCTAAGAAAATCGTTGCAACGTTAAATTCGACCGGAACTCCTGCTGTATTTATGCATGGTGCTGATGCCATTCATGGTGATCTTGGAAATGTTCAAAAAGAAGATGCGGTGATTTGTATCTCAAAGAGTGGAAATACTCCTGAAATAAAAGCGTTAGTGCCCTTGGTGAAAGGGTTGGGTAACAAATTAATCGGCCTGGTTGGAAACTTAGATTCCTACCTCGCGCAACAATCTGATTATTTGTTGAATGCTACCGTAGAAAGAGAAGCCTGCCCCAATAACCTTGCTCCCACAACCAGTACTACAGCACAGTTGGCATTGGGCGATGCACTAGCAGTATGTTTAATGGATTACCGAGGGTTTTCAAGTGAAGATTTTGCCAGATACCATCCTGGAGGAGCATTGGGGAAAAAGCTGTACTTAAAGATGGGTGATTTGTTGGATCATTCAAGCATGCCCCAGGTACGTAAAGGAGACCCTTTAAGTCGTGTGATTTTAGAAATCTCTTCGAAACGAAAAGGAGCTACTGCAGTAGTGGAAGAGGGGCAGCTGTTGGGAGTGATTACTGATGGTGACCTACGAAGAATGTTGGAAAAAGAGGGCTCGCTAGAAGATTTAAAAGCACAAGACATTATGAACTCCACTCCAAAAGTGATTGAATCAGATCAACTTGCCGTGAAAGGATTTGGTGTGATGGAGCAATTCAATATTTCCCAATTATTGGTAACAGAGCATGGGAAATATGCAGGGGTTGTTCATTTGCATGATATCCTGAAAGAAGGAATTTATTAGTAAGCCGATTTTTCTGCCTAATTTCTCGTAATTTTGCCGACCTGATGGCAGAGTATACAGAAACCCCACCTTCCGAACAAAAGGAAATGTCTTTTCTAGGACACCTTGAGGAGTTGCGTTGGCGCCTGGTACGATCCTCCATTGCCATTGTAGCATTTGCCGTTGTAGTATTTATCTTTATTGAAGAGCTGTTTGAGCATGTAATTCTAGCTCCCCAAAGTGCTGACTTCATCACCTATCGTTTTTTTTGCAAGTTGTCGCACTGGGTAGGCATGGGCGATAAATTGTGTGCTGGAGATGTAGAAGTTGATTTGCAAAGCATTGAGGTATTGGGGCAATTTTCATCGCATATCTTCATTTCTATTGTAGGTGGAATTATTATTGCATTTCCATATATATTCACCGAAATATGGGGCTTTATTAAGCCCGGGTTGCGTCAAAAAGAAAAGAAAGCAGTGCGAGGATTAGTCGCTTATGCTTCACTCTTGTTCTTCTTTGGAGTATTATTTGGCTACTTTGTTATCGCTCCGCTTACGGTGCAATTTTTTGGTTCTTATCAAATGCATGAAGACATTACCAATAACTTTAAAATTGACTCTTATCTCTCCATTGTTACCTCAACTACATTTGCCTCAGGGCTTATCTTTCAATTACCGATTGTAGTATATATTCTATCGAAGATTGGAATGGTAACCCCAGAGTTTCTAAAAAAATACAGGCGACATGCATTAATTGTAGTATTGATATTGTCGGCCATTATTACTCCTCCTGATGTAATTAGTCAGGTGATTGTATCGTTACCTATTTTGGTGTTATATGAAGTGAGTATTCATATTTCCAGAGCAGTTAATAAGAAAAATCAATTGCGTTAGTACGCGCATAAAATTGAAAACATGTCTGAGTTGGTTCAAGAATTTAATGCTTATAGAGCACGTATGAACGAAAAATTACTGGACAACAGTAATTTGACTTTAAAACGATTGTTTCACCTGGATGAGAGTGCCTATAAAGAAGGAGCACTTTCGGTACGAACCAAGGAAATGTTGGGCTTAATGGGATCGTTGGTACTGCGTTGCGACGATTGTATCAAATACCATGTAGGGCAGTGCCATGTAGTTGGAGCGACAAAAGAAGAATTGTTAGAGGTGTTTTCTATCGCATTGGTAGTAGGTGGCACCATTGTTATCCCTCATACACGAAGGGCAATCGAATTTTGGGAAGCATTAGAGCAAGAAAATGCTTAAATTTACATGTAACTTTTGAGTAAGTTAGAGGTTAAACCATTTAGAACCAGTAGCGCCAAATGAAAGGGAATAGGAACACATACAGCCGTTTCTTTTCTGTCTTTGTTTATACAGCCGTTTTGTTCTTGGTAGCCACATCAGGTTTTTCGCAAACAACTAAAGTTAGCGGAAAAGTATATGATGCAGCAACCAATGAACCACTTCCTTTTGTCAATATTCTTTTCAAAAACTCAAAGATTGGCACCATCACCAATATGGATGGAGAGTTTGAAATAGAGACGTATTATGCTACTGATTCACTCATGGCTTCTTTTGTGGGTTATGTTCCCCAGATGCAAGCAGTGCAGAAAGATAAGGCTCAAAAACTAGACTTTGCTTTAGAAGCAAGTAGCGTTGATTTGCAAGAATTTGTGGTGGTAGCTACTGAAGAAGAGAACCCTGCTCACCCTATTTTTAGGAAAATTATTGAACATAAAGATGCGAACAACAGGGAGAAGTTAGAGGCCTATCAATACGAGGTGTATAACAAAGTAGAGTTTGACCTCAATAACATCACAGATAAATTCACAAAAAAGCGCATCTTCAAACCTTTCGAATTTATCTTTGAAAATATAGATTCTACGAATGGTAAAGCCTATTTGCCTGTTTTTATGACAGAGTCTTTGTCTGATTTTTACTTCAAGAAAAACCCTAAAACTGAGCGAGAGCTAATTAAAGCAACCAAAGTTTCGGGCATCGAAAACGAAAGTGTTTCGCAGTTTTTAGGCGACATGTACCAAAGCGTAAATGTTTACGATAATTATGTGACCGTATTTGGAAAAAACTTCGTTAGCCCAATTGCCAACTTCGGAATGGGGTATTACAAGTATTACTTGCTCGATAGTGCCTTCATTGATAACAACTGGTGTTATAAGATCAGGTTCATGCCTAAAAGAAAGCAGGAGCTAACTTTTGTAGGTGATTTTTGGGTGAATGATACGACTTATGCTATTAAGAAGATTGAAGCTGGAGTAGCAGAAGATGCCAATATTAATTTTGTGAATGCTTTGTATGTAACACAGGAGTTTGACCAGGTAGAGAATGAAGTATGGATGCTTACCAAGGATCAATTGTTGGTAGATTTTAACCTGACCGATAAAACCCTTGGTTTTTTCGGGAGGAAAACCACATCATACAAGGATTTTGTGATTAACAAACCGAAAGATGAGGAGTTTTATAAAGGCCCTAATAATGTGCTTGTAGCCGATGATGCCAATGCAAAAACAGATGACTTTTGGGGTCAAGCCAGGCATGACACTCTTTCTAAAAGTGAACTGGCCATATACAACATGGTCGACTCCATGAATAACATTCCACAGTTTAGAACCTATGTGGATATTATTCAGCTCATAGTAACAGGCTACAAGGTAATGGGCAAGGTTGAAGTTGGGCCTTATTCATCAATGTACAGTTACAATCCTGTTGAGGGGCATCGGTTTAGATTGGGAGGGCGTACAAGCAATGCTTTTAGTACGCGACTGATGATTGAAGGGTATGGCGCTTATGGCCTTACTGATGAACGGTTTAAATATGGTGGTGGGTTTAAGTTTTTTGTTTCGAAAAAACCTCGACGTATTGTAGGGGTAAGTGTGAAAGACGATGTAGAGCAATTGGGACAAAGCCAGAATGCTTTTCGGCAAGATAATGTGCTGTCATCTTTCTTTAGAAGAAATCCAGCATTTAAACTAACCAATGTGGAAGAAGGAAGACTCTTTTACGAAACAGAGTGGTTCCAGGGGTTTAGCAATACGGTATTGTTTCGCCGAAGAGTAATGCGACCGTTGGGTGATTTGGTTTACGATTATCTCGATGATTCTGGTGAAATACAAACACTACAAAACATCAAAACATCAGAGGTGAATTTTTACACTCGATTCGCTTATAAAGAGAAATTTATTTCTGGTGAGTTTGAACGGGTGAGCCTGGGGACACGATTCCCAATTCTTGAGTTGAATTATACGCTAGGCATGAAAGACTTTTTGGCCAGTGATTACGATTACCAGAAATTAATTTTTAGAATTAATCATAAAGTGCGTTTAGGTCCGTTAGGACATATGGTGTATAATATTGAAGGAGGAAAAGTATGGGGGAAACTCCCTTATCCGTTGTTGGTGTTGCACAAAGGGAACGAAACCTATTATTACTATGATTGGGCTTTTAACACCATGAACTTCTTTGAGTTTGTAAGTGATGAATACATAAGTGCAGGAATAGAGCAGCATCTCGATGGGTTGATTTTTAATAGAATCCCTTTGTTCCGTAAATTAAAATGGCGTGAAGTACTTACTGCGAAAGGAGTTATGGGAAGATTAAGTGCAAAGCACCAGGATGAATTATTATTGCTTGATAATATGTACAGCCTGGAGGAAGAACCTTTTGGTGAAGCAGCTGTGGGCATTGAAAACATATTCAAGGTGCTTCGTGTGGATGGGTTGTGGCGGTTGTCGTACCTGGATCATAAAGACATTGTGAAATTTGGGATACGAGCAAAACTTCAAATAGACTTCTAATGATTCTAAGAACCGATTCCATTGTAAAAAAGTACAAAAGTCGTACAGTAGTTAAAGGAGTTTCAATTGAAGTGAGACAAGGGGAGATTGTAGGCTTACTTGGACCAAATGGCGCAGGAAAAACCACTTCCTTTTACATGATTGTTGGACTTATTCGCCCTGATAGTGGGAAAGTATTTTTAGACGAAAAGGAGATTACTGGGGAAGCCATGTATAGAAGAGCTAAGATGGGCATTGGCTACCTCCCACAGGAGGTATCGGTTTTTAGAAAGCTTACGGTTGAAGACAACATTCTTTCGGTATTGCAAATGACAAAGCTTTCTAAAAAGGAGCAACAGCAGCGGCTGGAAGAGTTGTTAGAGGAGTTTAGCCTTACTCATGTGCGTAAAAACCTGGGGATTAAGCTTTCTGGTGGCGAAAAGCGAAGAACGGAAATAGCCAGAGCCTTAGCGGTAAATCCAAAGTTTATTTTGCTAGATGAGCCTTTTGCTGGTGTAGACCCCATTGCTGTGGAAGACATTCAAACCATCGTAGCTGGATTGAAGAAGAAGAACATTGGCATTTTGATTACTGATCACAATGTACAAGAAACCCTGTCGATTACAGACAGGGCATATTTACTATTTGAAGGATCAATTTTAAAGTCGGGTACTGCCGAAGAACTGGCTGCAGATGAGCAAGTGAGAAGGGTGTACCTTGGTAAAAACTTTGAACTGAAGCGAACCGTCGTTTCCGACGAATAAATATTAAGCTTCGGTAAGCGTGAACTGGTAGCTCTCCATAATCTCGTTGGCGAGCAATTTCTTACAAGCTTCATCAACTTTTCCATTAGCAGTGGCTTCACTATCTGCTTCTACCATCAATGTAATGTGCTTGCCGATTCGAACATTGGTAATTTCTTCTAATCCAAGGTTGGTCATGCTTGAGGTTACCGCTTTACCTTGTGGATCTAGTAGGGCCTCTAAAGGCATTACATCAATTTCAGCTTTGAATTTCATCATGTTTATTAATCAGGTTATCAACTATGGAAATAATGAGGTACAAAAGTATGATAATTGGGATGCTTATGAAATAGATTTTTATCAACAATCCAGCAATAATTGTTATTAACGCTATTCCAAGAAAGAGAAAACGAACTTTATTGTCGCGATAAGTGAAGTTTTTAAATTTCAAGGAGAACAACGGAATGTTCGCTACCATTAGCAAAGAAAACAATACGGAAGCTACTATCAGTACATATGGATGCCCCAGCCATTGAATGAAAAACAGCTCAAGATGAAACAATAGGCTGTCATCAAACGCATTGAGTGGTTCGTAGTGACTTGGATAGGCAAGTATTAAAGGAATGGAGGCCCAAAAAAGCGCATTTGCTGGTGTAGGTAGCCCAATAAAAGCATCGGATTGGCGGGTATCTATATTGAATTTAGCCAACCGTAAAGCCGAAAAGGCTGCAATAAGAAAAGGAATGTAATGCAACCAGGTATTTGTAGCAATTGTATCAAATGTAGCTTGATTGTGAATACCAATAATGGGATGACCATATCGCACCAATACAAAAGCAATCATTGCTGGAGCAATCCCAAAAGTTACCATATCGGCCAGGGAATCGAGCTGTTTCCCCAATTCCGATTGTACATGAAGCAGTCTGGCTGCAAAGCCATCTAGAAAATCGAGCACTGCTGCAATACCAATCATGAAGGCAGCAAGGTGAGGAGTTTGTTGAAGTGCAAAAACGATGGCGAAGCATCCGCACAGAACATTCCCAAGGGTAAACAGATTGGGAATATGATGCTTAATGCTCATTTGTCGCGAAAAATACCTTTAATCGGGCAATTTTTTGGTAAAATTAGAGTTAAATTACCGATTTGCAATATATGGCAAAGAGTCGTAATTTTATAAACTGTTAAGAATGAAAAGATTGAGAAGCGTTGCGTTACTCTTTATAGCTACCCTTTTGGGTACTTTTTCTGTTGCCCAAACTGCCAAATATAGTAATGAGTTCCTGGCAATTGGCGTTGGTGCAAGGGCATTAGGTATGTCCAATGCACACATTACTTCAGTGAATGATGTTACGGCAGGCTATTGGAACCCAGCAGGGTTATTGGGCATAAAAAGCAATCTGCAAGTAGGAATGATGCACTCAGAGTACTTCGCTGGCATTGCTAAGTACGACTATGGTGCGATAGCGAAACCTATCGATAGTACTAGTGCTATGGGGATTTCGGTGATCCGTTTTGGTGTAGATAATATCCCTAATACCACTGAGTTAATTGATGCAGAAGGCAATTGGGATTACAACCGCATTACTGAATTCTCGGCAGTTGATTATGCCTTTATCTTTACCTATGCCAAACGTATGAAGGTGCCTGGCTTAAAGTTGGGAGGAAATTTTAAAGTAATTCATCGAAAAGTGGGCGACTTTGCTAATGCCTGGGGTTTTGGGTTGGATGCAGGAGCACACTACGATAAAGACAACTGGCGGTTTGCAGCCATGGCAAGAGACATTACCTCTACTTTTAATGCATGGAGCTATAGTCTGGATGATAATATTCAAGAGGTATTTGCTCAAACAGGTAACGAAATTCCAGTGAATTCGTTAGAAATAACATTGCCCCGATTAATTTTAGGGGTGGCACGACAATTTGATTTTGGAGATAAGTTTACGTTGTTATCGGAAGCAAATTTCGACATGACCTTTGATGGCAAGCGTAATGTGTTGATTAAAAGCGATCCTTTAAGTGTAGATCCGCACTTAGGGTTGGAGTTCGGTTATTCCGGTTTTATCTTTTTCCGTGCCGGATTAGGGAACCTGCAGCGCGTCACCGAAATCACTAATAAAGAAGTATTGACTTTTCAACCTAATATCGGTATTGGTGTAAAAATTAAACGTATTACGCTTGATTATGCACTCACGGATATAGGTGATCAGTCGGTGGCTCTGTATTCCAATGTCTTTTCCCTGAAATTTGATATTGTGAAGATGGAGGCCTCCTCTTCATCTTTATGAGAAAACTGATAGTAATATCGCTCCTTGTACTCTCTGTTTTATCTGTTTTTTCCCAACCCTATGGGAACGAGTGGATTAACTACTCACAATCCTATTATAAGATAAAAGTTGCGGCAGATCGAATGTACCGCATAGATTCTACTACATTGGCTGAAGCTGGTATTCCAGTGGGAAGCATTGATCCACGAAATTTTCAGATGTTTGGTCGTGGGAAGGAATTGCATATCTATGTAGAAGGGGAAAGTGATGGCGTTTTTGACTCGACAGATTTCATTGAGTTTTATGGGCAATACAACAATGGCTGGTTAGATTCACTGATGTACGAGACGCCTGAGGCACAGAATAACTCGTATTACAGCTTGTACAACGATACCGCTACTTACTACCTTACATGGAACAACAGCACTACCAACAGAAGAATGAGTATTGAAACGGATACTACATTCTCTAATTACACTCCCCTTGATTGGTTTTGGAAGAAATCATGGATATATGGCACTGCTAAATATTACTATGGACAACAAGATGGTAATGGCATTTCGCTTCCAAAGTATACGGCTGGAGAAGGATGGTTCAACAATCGCTTTATCCAGGGTGGCATAAAGAATTATAATATTAGTAGCAGTAGGGTATACCAGGGATCGGGTGCGCCAGATGGCATTTGTACAGCTATTTCGGCCAGTACCAACAGTGCTTCCAGTTCTGTTGGCTTTAACCACCACTTACAAGTATGGTATGGTATTCCGAATACCTTGATTATTGATAGTACTTTCTCAGGGTATCAATTAAATCGCTGGACATTTGATTTCCCTAATGCAGCATTGGCCAATGGCAACTCAAGGGTAGTATTGGCTTCGGTAGCTAATCCTGGTATTACTGCAGACGACAATGCCATGTCGAACATTTCTTTGAAGTACCCTCGTTATTTTGATTTGACCAACAATACCACCTTTTACCTTTATATTCCTCATAATGTAAATGAAAACAAGTCATACATCGACTTTTACAACTTCAATGCTTCGGCACCCATTCTTTATGACATTACCGACGACATTAAGCGCATTTCGGTAGTACCATCGGGAGGAACTTTTCATGCATTAGTACCCAATAGGAGTGGAGAAGAAATCACCACATTCCTTACCTCTGAAACGGCAATTGTAAATGTAGACACCCTTTTGCCTGTAACTGCTACTGGCATGTTTACCGATTTTGGAGCCATGAACCTGGATTCGGCTTATCTCATTGTTACTCACGAAAGCTTAATGGGAGCAGCTTCAATGTATGGAAGCTACCGATCATCGGTTGGATATAATGTGTTGTTGGCAGATGTGGATGAGTTGTATCATCAGTTTGCTTACGGCATTGAAAAGCACCCTTTGTCTATCCGCAACTATGCCGATTTTTTATTGGATACATGGAGCACGCCACCTGGCCATTTGTTCTTGATTGGTAAGTCGATATTTCCTGCCAAAGAAGGAGGAACGAATGGCTCTAGAAATAACGTGACTAACTTCCACAATAATCTGGTACCATCTTATGGATACCCGCCTAGTGATATTGCCTTTACTGCGGGTCTTACCAATAATGGGTTGTCGTTAGAACCTGCAATTGCCACTGGAAGAATTAGCGTGGAAAATGAACAGCAGGCAATAGAATACCTTGATAAAGTGATCTTGCATGAATCGCCCAATCCCGATCCGGCTGAATGGATGAAAAATATATTGCACTTTGGAGGAGGTTCTACTACCACAGAGCAGCAAAATTTTGCGGGGTACCTGGCCGGCTTTGAACAAACCATAGAAGATACCAGCTTTGGTGGTAATGTGCACACCTTTTTAAAAACAACCTCGTCGCCCTATCAAATAACGCTGTCTGATTCCATTCGTCAACTAATTGAAGACGGGGTTTCTATCATGACATTTTTTGGACACGCGAGTGGTAGCGGTTTCGACCAAACACTGGATGCTCCCTCGAGTTATAACAACTATGGGAAATATCCTATTTTGATTGGCAATTCATGCTATACTGGGGATATTCATCAACCCACTCAAGCCAGTACCAGTGAAAGTTTCACACTTATTGCAGATCGTGGTGTGATTGGTTTTATTGCTTCGGTAAAATTGGGGATTGCAGGTAACCTGAATCAGTATACAGGAGAGTTATACAATAACATAGGATGGAAGAACTATGGGGGAACCATTGGGCATTCGATGAAGAAAACGATTAACCACATCGAAAACTTTGGAACAAGCTTCTATACTGAGAATGTATTGTTAAACATGACCCTACAAGGCGATCCTGCCATTCGCATTAATTCACATCCGAAGCCTGACTTTTCGGTGAATACTAACAGCCTTTACTTTGAACCTGCTGAAGTAACTGCTCAAACCGATTCTTTTGATGTCAATGTAATCATTACCAACCTTGGTAAAGCAGTAGATACATCGTTTCGAGTAGATATTACCCGAACATTTCCCAATGGTGCAGACACTACTTATTTTGTCACCATTGATCAATTGTATTACAAGGATACCATTACCCTTACATTGCCTGTTGATGTAATCAACGATTTGGGGGTGAATACGTTTAGTGTGCATGTAGATGCACCTATTGATGTTTCGGAAATTGATGATTTTACCAACAATGTCATTGGCGCCCGTGATTTGATCATTAATACAGGTGGCATCATTCCGGTATACCCATACGAGTACGCCATTGTACCCGATCCGGTCATCACCCTTAAGGCATCTACTGGAGATCCTTTTGAACCAGCAAAAAACTACGTGTTTGAAATCGATACCACCGACTTATTTAACAGTCCGGTAAAAGTAGATACGATTATTAATCACATTGGTGGAGTGGTAGAATGGCGACCTACAACAGTATTTGCCAATATGAATTATTTGGACAGTACGGTGTATTTTTGGCGGGTAAGCCCCGATAGTATTGATGCCAATAATGGCTACGCCTGGCGTGAAAGCTCTTTTCAATATATTACTGGTAAACATGGTTGGGGGCAGGCGCATTATTTTCAGTATAAAAATAACGACTATACCATTGTTGATTATGACCGCCCTAACCGGGAATTTGATTTCCCATCTACTACCAAGCAGTTAACATGTCAGGTATACGGTAATTCTTCTACCAGTGCAGAAAACAGCGGAACCCTTTGGAAGATTGACCTGGAGTTGCAAGATTACCATGGTTGTGGCAGCACGCCTTCTATTCACGTAGCAGTTATTGACTCTACAACTTTAGAGGCCTGGGGCACCTATGCTTATATTCCGGGAACGAATGTGTTGACCAATTTCGATCACCAATTTGGCAACCAAAATAACTATACGGCTTGCCGTTCCAGGGTGGAAAAGTTTTTTGTGTTTCGACAAACGGAACCAGATCAAATGGCTTCGTTGGATACGATGTTGAACCAACACATTCCTGACGGTAACTATGTATTGATATACACCTGGAAATATGTGACTTACAATGGCTGGAATACCGATTTGTACAATACCTTTCAAACTCTTGGAGTAGACAGCATAGGCATAGCGCAAGACAGCGTGCCATTCATTTGTTTTTACAAAAAAGGTGATCCTTCTTCGTTGGTGGAGGTATATGGACAAACTATTGATGACTTCCTTACTTTATCGGCTCCGCTACAAGGAACATTTGATGAAGGGTTGGTGACTTCGGAAATTGCCGGGCCTGCTGCTGAATGGGGATCATTGCATTGGCGACAGCATCCACAAGAGGTAGGTTCAACAGACAGCACGCGCATTAAGGTAATTGGCATTAAAGTCAATGGCGAAAAAGATTACCTTGCCAACTTCGTAGTAACGCAAGAAGACATTCCTAACCTGTATAATTATGTGGATGCAAACATCTACCCATGGGTACAACTTGAAGCTTATGTAAAAGATGGATTGAACTTAACACCAGCTCAAATGGATCGTTGGCAACTTATCTATGAGCCAATGCCAGAAGCTGCTTTGAACCCAGCAATAGGGTTGCACTTTCATTCAGATTCTGTACAAGAAGGCAACGAATTGGAATTTGCGATTGCGATAGAAAACATCAGTGAGTTTGATATGGATAGCTTACTGGTATCTTATTGGATAGAAGATGGAGCCCGGGTAGAACATTACCTATCGTACAACCGTCAGGATTCTTTACGGCAAGGGCAGGTGTTGTTAGACACATTGCACATCGCTACAGAAGGATATAGCGGATTGAATTACTTGTGGGTGGAAGCCAACCCGGTGAATTCCCAAACCGGCTATTACGACCAATTGGAGCAGTATCATTTTAACAACATTGCACAACGTGCCTTTTACGTGAATGCCGATAACATCAACCCAATTTTGGATGTTACTTTTGATGGACTACATATCATGGATGGCGATATCATTTCTGCCGAGCCCGAGATTGTGATCTCCCTTGACGATGAAAACCCTTACCTCATTATGAATGAGGATGCTGATACGGCTCATTTTGCGGTATACCTTACCGATCCAAATGGTGTGCAGAGAAGAGTATGGTTTATGGATGGCATGGGCAATGAAATTTTGCGTTGGATTCCTGCTAGTGCTCCGGAGAATAAATTTAGAATAGATTACAATCCTAGACTTTTAACAGATGGTACTTATGAATTATGGGTAGAAGGCAATGATAAGTCTGGTAATCAATCTGGAGACTTTAACTATAAGATTAGCTTCGAGGTCATCAATAAGTCTACGATTACTGAAGTATTGAACTACCCGAATCCATTTACCACACGCACCCACTTTATATTCACATTAACTGGTACCGAGCCTCCTGAATACATCAAAATTCAAATCATGACCATAACGGGCACAGTGGTGCGCGAAATTACACAAGATGAGTTAGGGCCGCTAAAAATAGGTAGGAATTACACCGAGTTTTATTGGGATGGCACCGATCAATTTGGCGACCGCCTGGCCAATGGCGTATACTTATACCGGGTAATTGCTCGTACGGGAGGAGAAACAGTAGAGGTGAGCGAAACAGCTGCCAATAAATACTTCCATAAAGGCTTCGGAAAAATGTACCTGATGCGGTAAAGCATTTATTTCTCTCCATAATAATTCATTGCATTACCATCATCATTTAATGCAGGATGCTTATTTTGCAGCTACCATGAAATTAGTGGTGTGAAACGAGTATTGAAAGTCATATTGTTTTTATCGTATACAGGGTTAATCTTCTATCTGGGGTTTTGGGTAAGCGATTCAGGGTATTATGAAGAACACCTTAAGCCTACCGTAAAGGAAACAGCCCTGCCTTTAATGAACAGTGTTTTGAATCGGGAAGGCCCTGAGGAACAGGTACACTTAACGATTGAAACGACAGCATTTAATCGATTAAAAGCATACCGCGAAGAGGGACTCAACAACCAAATTCTTACCGAAGAACAAAAACAGTATGTAGATGCTACGGTACTGGTAAACGGGGAGGAGGTAAAGGTTAAGATTCGCTTAAAAGGAAATCTTACCGATCACATTAACAGTGAAAAATGGTCTTATCGAGTAAAAGTAGCAGAAGATCAGGTACTTGGAATGACCACCTTTTCATTGCAACACCCTTATACAAGAAATCATGTGTATGAGTGGATTTTTCATCAGGCGTTGAAGCGGGAGGGACTTGTTGCGCTCGATTATCGATTTGTAGAATTATTCATTAACAACGAAAGCTTTGGAGTGTACGCCATGGAGGAGCATTTTAATGCACAGTTGTTAGAAAGATATGGCCAGCAGCCTTCTCCCATCCTTCGGTTTGATGATCAATTACGCGTTAGCGAGATGGCTCAACGAAAGCATATTCAACCTTCATTTCCTGAAAACATAGGAGAATTAGGGGGATATCTTTCCAGCGAAATTAGCGCCTTTTCAATGGGCAAGGTAAAGAAAGATAGCCTACTTTTTCATCGGTTTGAAAAAGCATTTCAACAGTTGGAATTGTATCGTAAGGGCATGTTGCCAGCGCATAAGGTTTTTGACGTAAAGGCATTGGCTCAATGGTATGCACTTACTGATTTGATGGGGGCTCAACATAGCACTGCCTGGCGCAATCAGCGGTTTTATTATAACCCTGCTACAAAGCAACTGGTGCCTATTGGTTACGATGGTGATAGTGGTTATCCGATTGAGCAAATAAGGGCTAAACGCGAATTCATAGCACCATTACAGGCCGAGCCCAACTTAGCCAACCATTATGCAGTGTTGTTCAGCGACACAGCATTTTATACCACTTACTTATACTACCTCGAGCAATATACCGCAGGTAGCTTTTTAGATGACTTTTTATCAGATATCAGCGAAGAGCTTAATCGAAATGTGGAGGTCATTACGTCTGAATTTCCCAATTTTGAATACTCCCGCGCTGTGTTTGATAATAACCGAAAGATCATTCGTTCAACGTTACAGCCAACACAGGCATTGCATGCTTACTTAGTGCATCAAGACGAAACAGCTATCACATTAAAGCTAGGCAACATTCAAGAGTTGCCTATTGAGTTGCTGAGCATCGATTGCGATAGTGCTATTATAGCAGAGCCTTTGCAACAACATGTGCTTTCTTCCAAGCAAAAAGAACAGCCTGTAAACTATCAACAAGTAACCTTTACAAGGTATGCTGAAAGTGGCAAACAACTTTACATTACTTACCGCATGCTAGGCGGTATACAAACCATTACTACTCCAATTAAGCCATGGCAATACACCGCTGATGAGTAGTAATAATTCGTATACAATGTTAATTTTGTGAATTCATGGGATTGAAAAAGAAACACCTGCTGTTGTTGTCGGCCTTGAGTGGCATGTTGCTTAGTTTGGCCTGGCCAGCAGTAGGAAATTTTGCCCCATTGCTCTTTATTGGCTTTGTTCCCCTGCTTATTATAGAGGAATATTTCTACCAACATCGTAAAGAATATTCGCCAAGAAAGATCTTCCTATACACTTATCCTGGTCTGGTAATTTGGTGTGGGCTTACTACGTGGTGGATTTATTGTGTAACTGAAAGTGTTACCACGAAAGTGTTTACCGGAAGTTTCGTAGTGTTGGCCAATGCATTTCTAATGTACCTGGTAGTGTATGCTTTCCATTGGACACGAAGAGTGGTGGGAAACAAAGAAGGATACATTAGCCTTGTGTTGTACTGGTTGGGGTTCGAATACTTTCATCTTGATTGGGACCTGTCGTGGCCCTGGCTTACATTAGGTAATGGATTTGCTAATTATACGGAGCTGGTGCAATGGTACGAATACACTGGGGTATTTGGGGGCTCATTGTGGGTGCTATTGGTGAATTTAATGGTGTTTTCCATTGTAAAAAGAAAGTGGATTCAGGGCATTTCATGGCCGGCATTGCGAGGAAGGCTTATAGGACTGGCGCTTTTAGTAGGGGTACCCATTGGTATTTCTCAAGTGATTTATCATACCTATGAAGAACCATCCCGCCCTATAAATGTAGTAGTGGTACAGCCTAATATAGACCCCAACCTCAAGTTCAATCCTGAAACTGCGTTAACCGACATTGCTTTTATGATGGAGTTGGCCATGAAGGAAGTGGATGCTACCACAGATTATGTGGTGTTTCCTGAAACTGCTTTGCAAGAAATGAGGGATGTGAACATCGGCAATGGATGGATATTAAGGCGATATATGCTGGAAACGAATATGGAGTATACCTATTCCATTCAACAAATGCGGGCATTGGTGACACAGTTTCCTCGATTAAATATGGTGAGTGGCCTTTCTTCGGAGTTGGAGTTTGATGCCGACAATGCACCTCCTACAGCAGCCAAACATGAAAATACCGGAAAGTACTACGACTTATACAATGCGGCCTTACAAGTGAATCGTAACGATTCTATTCAGTTTTACCATAAGTCGAAACTGGTAGCAGGGGTAGAGCTCATGCCATTCGAAAGTGTTTTAAAACCATTGGGCGATTTGGCGCTTGATCTGGGGGGCACTTCGGGTACGTTAGGCGTCCAGGATAAAAGGGGAGTGCTTACCTCTTCCAACGGAAAATTCAAGGTGGCACCGGTGATTTGTTTTGAATCGATGTTTGGTGAGTATGTAGGAGGTTACTTGCACGAAGGGGCTAACGTTATTTTTATTTTAACCAATGATGGTTGGTGGGGAGACACGCCCGGTTATCATCAGCACATGCAATATGCCAAAATAAGAGCGGTTGAAACCAGGAGAAGCATTGCCCGATGTGCTAACACAGGGATATCTTGCTTCATCAATCAGTTAGGAGAAGTTAGTCAACCTACCGCCTGGTGGGAGCCAGCAGTGATTAAAGGAACCATCAATGCCAATACCACACTTACCTTTTACACGAAATATGGAGATTACATCAGTCGTAATGCATTCTTTCTTGGATGGTTGATGATTGCCTATGCTTTTGTACGCCATTTCAAAAACAAAAGGGAACGTTTGTTGGAGAAATAGTTCGTAATTCAGAGGAACATTCTTAATTTCGTAGCACTACTAATAAGTTGATCACATGAGCAAATATGATGTTGTAGTTATCGGGTCGGGCCCTGGAGGTTATGTAGCAGCAATTCGCTGTGCACAATTGGGAATGAAGACCGCAATTATTGAACGCTATGCCACCCTTGGGGGCACCTGTTTAAATGTAGGGTGTATCCCGTCTAAGGCACTATTAGATTCGTCAGAGCATTTTCATAATGCTGCATCTAACTTTAAGACCCATGGCATTAATGTTACGGGATTGAAGATTGATGTGAAACAAATGATTCAACGCAAGAATGATGTCGTGGAGCAAATTACTGGTGGAGTAGACTTCTTGATGAAGAAGAATAAAATTGATGTTTTTCATGGCCATGGCTCATTTGTAGATAAAAACACCATAGCCATTACTCCAGATAAAGGCAAAGCTCAACAAATTACTACTGACAAAACCATTATTGCTACAGGGTCTAAACCTTCTTCGCTTCCGGGCATTGAAATAGATAAAAAGCGCATCATCACTTCTACTGAAGCGTTGAACCTGAATGAAGTACCCAAACACATGATCGTAATTGGCGGTGGTGTAATCGGGTTGGAGCTGGGGTCGGTTTATGCCCGCCTTGGCGCTAAAGTATCTGTGGTAGAATATAGCGATGCTATTATTGGTGGTATGGACCGTACGTTAGGAAAAGAATTGCAGCGTACATTGAAGAAGCATCTTGGTTTTGAATTTCATTTGAGTCATAAGGTAACCGGAGTAAAGGCTACTGCTAAAACGGTAACGATTACTGCCGATAATAAAAAAGGAGAACAGGTTACTTTCAAAGGCGATTATTGTTTAGTAGCTGTAGGAAGAAGACCTTATACCGACCAACTTGGATTGGAAAATGCAGGAGTGAAACTTGATGATAGGGGTAGGGTAGAAGTGAATGAACACCTGGAAACAAACGTACCGGGCATTTATGCCATTGGCGATGTAGTGAAAGGGGCAATGTTGGCCCATAAGGCTGAAGATGAAGGCATGTATGTAGCAGAATGGATGGCAGGTGAAAAGCCGCACATCAACTATTTACTCATTCCAGGGGTGGTATATACCTGGCCTGAAGTAGCGGCTGTAGGTTATACTGAAGAACAGTTAAAAGAACAAGGCAAAGCATATAAAGTGGGTAAATTCCCATTTAAAGTGTTGGGGAGGGCCAAGGCAAGTATGGATACCGACGGTTTGGTAAAAGTATTGGCCGATGAAGCAACCGATGAAGTGTTGGGCGTTCATATGATAGGGCCAAGGGTAGCCGACATCATAGCAGAGGCAGTAGTAGCAATGGAGTATAGGGCTTCAGCAGAAGACATAGCGAGAATATGCCATGCACACCCTACCTTTACTGAAGCATTCAAAGAAGCAGCGCTTGATGCTACTGCAAAAAGAGCAGTACATTTGTAATAGCATAAAAAACATTTTTATAGAAGCCAGGAACTTTTCTTGGCTTTTATTGTTAAATACAACAAATGAAACCTCAAACAGGCGTATTGCTGATCAATTTAGGGACTCCCGATAGTCCTTCGGTTAGTGATGTGCGAAAATACTTATTCGAATTTTTGAACGACCCAAGGGTAATTGATTTGCCATGGCTTACCAGGAAGTTGCTGGTAAACCTCATCATTGTCCCTTTCCGATCGCCAAAATCAGCGAAGATCTACCAACAGTTGTGGACAGACGAAGGTTCTCCTTTATTAATATATGGCCAAAAGGTTCAGCAAGGATTACAAGAGCGGTTGGGCGGTGCCTACCATGTAGAATTGGCAATGCGTTACCAAAACCCTAGTATGGAAAAAGTATTGGGGCGCATGCAAAAGATGAATTTTGAGCGAATTATTGTATTGCCCATGTTTCCGCAGTATGCTTCTTCAAGTACAGGATCGGCAGTAGAAAAGGCGTTGAGCATTATTAATAAGTGGTGGGGCATTCCTGAGTTGAAAATTATCAGTCAGTTTTATGACCATGAAGGGTTTATTCAGGCTTTTGTTGAACGGGCACAACAATACGATATTAATAGCTATGAGCACATTTTATTCAGCTACCATGGGTTGCCTGTGCGACAGTTGGATAAAACTTATGCAACAGGAGATTTATGTGCCAACCATAATTGTGAGGAAGAAGTTACGGAAGACAATAAGTATTGCTACAAAGCCAACTGCTACGCCACTACGCGTGCTATTGCAGCGAAATTGAATCTTTCTCCCGATCAATATTCAGTAGCTTTTCAGTCGCGGTTAGGGCGCGACCCCTGGATAGAACCTTTTTCAGATGTGGTGGTAGAAGAAAAAGCAAAAGCGGGTATAAAGCGTATGTTAGTATTCAGTCCAGCATTTATTGCCGACTGTTTGGAAACTACCGTTGAAATTGGTCATGAATACCGTGAAATTTTTGAAGCGCATGGAGGCGAACACTTGCAATTGGTAGAAAGCCTTAACGATCATCCTACCTGGATCAATGCGTTAAAGGACATGGTAAAGGATGCGTGATGCAAAAAAAAAGCGCTACCGGGCAACGCTTTTCCAAATAATTATCGCTGATATTTTATTTCAATAAAATGCGCTTACTGATGACGTGATTGGCGCTTTCCATTTTCAGCATGTATACACCAAAACCAAGATGGTTAGAGTTGATCAAGAACTTGTTGAACCCTTCTTGAATCATAATAATTTCTTGAAAGATAACCCTTCCACGCATGTCGAATAACGATACATTATACTGCTCGGTAACGGTACTGTTTATGCCTACTCCAACCTGCTCGCCACCTTCACCATTGTTGTAAATGATTACATCCAGCGTAGCATCATTACATGCTTCAACAGGGATAACTGGTGAATGCGTGTATTGTAAATTGAAATCAGTTTGTTTAATGCGGTAATAACTCAATTCCGAATAGGGTTGCTCGTCGGTAGCAGTATAAGCAATGGTAGTGTTGCTAGTACCGGCACCGTCAACCATCATTACATCTTCAAATGTAATGCCATCTAAACTACGCTCAATGGTAAAGTAGTCGTTGTTGTTTTCCGAAGCAGTGCTCCAATTCAATACTACTTTATCATTTTGGCATGATGCCATGAAATCAATCAATTCAATGGGTAGTGGAGAAGAACGATCGACCAGAGTCCATGCCGGGAAAAAATCGGCAGGTACTACACCAACACCACTTACTCTGTTGGTAGTTGTGTTAGCAGTACCAGTAGGAGAGTAATCGCCCCAGGTACCATTGCCATCATTAAAGCGTTGTGCTGCCAGGTTGGCTTCGGTAATAGTATTGGTGCCTCCAATTTCATTGGCGGCATCGTCGTAAGCAAATTGTAAAGTGGCAGTGGGGCGAGCCGTATAATTGTTGGCATCAATGATCCAATAACGGTCAGTAACAAACAAAGTATTGTTTACTGTACCGGTGGCATAGTCGTTCATGTGGGTTACCATGGATGGCCATGGCGAATTCATGTCGGTACTGGTTTCGTAAGTTGATAGATCAATCCTACCGGATCCTGTCCCAGCAGCAGTAATGTTTACGGTTAATGGAATTTTGGTGTTGTTGGTTAAACTGGTGGTCCAAGGTACCACATAAGTGCCTGTATTGGTACCTATGTTCCATCGAATTTTATTGTCTTCATCTTCCGAAACAATATTTCCCCCGGTACCTAGTGTGGTAATGGCATTGGTATTGGGGTTGTCTACGACAATGAATACTCCCCCATCCATAACAATGTATGGATTGTTATTTAGCATCACCCGGGCTTGCCCATAGCATACCATGCCAATGGCTATTAAAGCTACTGCAAATAATCCTTTTTTCATGTGTTGGTTGTTAGACGTTATTATAATCGTCTCCTTGCATATATCCGAGATGGCTAAATAGCCTTACACAAATGTACGATATTTATTTTTAGTTGTGCTACAGACTTCTTTAGACCCAATGCCTGATTTCGGCTAATATCCTTTTGTTTATCAGGCCATTCCTATCAGGAATCATTGTGTTCCCCTAAACAATAGGTGCCGTTTTGTAGCATTTATGAGCCGCAAAAAAAATTAGAAGTTGAACGTGTTCAAGTATATAACCTCAATATATACTTACTTTGTAAACGTAATTTACAAAATATGGTGGCTATAAAACAAGGTTTTAACTAAAAAAATTCTCGTAAAGCATTGTTATGTAATTGATTATGTTTGTGGGTAAATGAAAAGAGTTGTTCGTAAATACGAATGGAAGGGGAGCAATCCTTTACTTTTTAGAGACTTTGGTGCGTTTGATGCCGTAATGTATTTGAATAGCAATGCGGAAGGTTCGTCTAATTTGTTGGCAATAAATAAGTTGGATGAAGTGGTTGTTCGAAACGAAGGAGAAAGTTTTGAAAAGCTGAAGGCGTTCATGCGCCAACATGAAGACTGGTGTTTTGGCTATTTCAGCTACGATTTGAAGAACGAATTAGAAGCATTGAGTTCTGAAAATCACGATGGCCTTCAATTTCCTGCTATGCATTTCTTCCGCCCTGAATTTGTGGTACAATTCTTACCGGGAGAAATGACCATTAGCTACGATGCAAAGCAAACAAGTGCAGAGCAAGTGGATGCACTTTTTGAAGAGCTGACTGCTATTGAAATGATTGAAAACAATCAGCAGCCCATTACTTTTCGTCCTCGTATCTCCAAAGAGCAGTACCTCCATGCCATTCAAAAACTCCAGCAGCACATTCAGCGTGGTGATGTGTATGAAATTAATTTTTGCCATGAATTTTATGCAGAGCATGTTGCCATTAATCCCTGGAGTACCTACCGGCAACTCAATACAAAAACAAAAGCACCGTTTTCTTTTTATTATCAGCACCAGCATCATTATGCTATGGGAGGAAGCCCTGAACGCTTTATGAGGAAGACAGGCAATAACATTATCTCACAACCCATTAAAGGAACCATTAAGCGAGGACAAACGCCTGAAGAAGATGAAATGTTGAAGCAGCAATTGTTTAACGATCCAAAAGAGCGTGGAGAGAATGTGATGATTGTAGACCTGGTGCGCAACGACCTTAGCAAAATAGCAGCAAAGGGAAGCGTTAAAGTGGAAGAGTTGTTTGGTATCTACACGTTTGAAACAGTACATCAAATGATTTCAACGGTAGTGGCTGAGCAGGGTGAAGATGTGCATCCGGTTGATGTTATTCAGCATGCTTTCCCAATGGGATCAATGACTGGTGCTCCAAAGGTACGTGCCATGCAATTGATTGAGGAATATGAAAGTACTCAACGAGGGTTGTATTCTGGAGCCGTGGGGTATTTTAAGCCCGATGGAGACTTCGACTTCAATGTGGTGATTCGCAGTTTGTTGTACAATGCCAATCGCCAATACCTTTCGTACATGGTGGGGGGAGCCATTACAGCGAAAGCTGATCCATTGCAAGAATACCAGGAGAGTTTATTAAAAGGTGAGGCCATGTTCAACGTATTTCAACAACCTGTAGATGCTTGAAGCATTTAAAACTTATTTGAGCCAGCATCGGATCTTTGATGTGGATGAATGTATACTGGTAGCAGCAAGCGGAGGACTCGACTCTTCTGTATTGGCGTACTTGTTAAAAGAGGTTGGGCAAGCATTTGCTATAGCCCATTGTAACTTCGGATTGCGTGGAGAAGAATCGGATGGCGACCAGGTATTTGTAGAGCAACTTGCTGCGAACTACAAGGTGACTTGTTATACCAAACGGTTGGATGTAGCTGCTTACATTCAAACACATGGCGGTTCTGTGCAAATGGCAGCACGGGCATTGCGCTACGAGTGGTTCAATGTGCTGGTAAAAGAAGAGGGATATACCAAGGTAGCTGTTGCCCATCATCGTGATGATGAAGTGGAAACCTTTTTGTTGAACATGATTCGTGGAACAGGCATTACCGGATTGAAAGGAATGGCTTTGGAGCGGGGAAACATTGTTCGACCATTATTGTTTGCTTCTCGTCAACAGCTTGAGGCTTATGCTAAAAAGCAATGCATTGCTTTTAGAGAAGATTCAAGCAACACATCCACCAGGTATTTAAGGAATAAGATAAGGCATGAGTTGGTACCGTTACTGCAAACAATGAATCCCTCGGTACAAGATACCATTGCTAACGAAGCGGGTTATTTGAACGATGTGTTTAGCATTTATCAACAGGCTTTGCAACGCGCTAAGAAAATGGCGGTTGAGTGTACAGATAAAACAGTAAAGATCGACTTAAATGCGCTGGAAACACTTCATCCCCTGCGGGCATACCTTCATGGGATCCTGGCGCCTTATGGTTTTAAAGGGGGAGTAATCGATGAAATTGAAACTGCTTTAACAGGGCTTTCCGGAAAGCAGTTCTTTTCCACACATTGGCGGTTGATTAAAGATCGCAACTACCTGGTACTTACTCCAAATGAAGTACTTCCTTCCACTGTTTTTCAAATTAATGAAGACTTAAAAACCAAAACCTTACCAGTAGGCATACAGTTACAGCGAACCCAGGCTCCTTCCAACTTTTCGAGCAATCCCAAAGTAGCTTATGTAGATTGGAAAAAACTTACGTTTCCCCTGGTTTTGCGTCGTTGGCAGGAAGGGGATGCCTTTTATCCGCTGGGAATGAAGGGAAAGAAAAAGCTCAGTGATTTCTTCATTGATCAAAAGTTCAGTTTATTGGAAAAAGAACAAACCTGGTTGCTGACTTCCAACGATGCTATTGTATGGGTAGTGGGACACAGAATTGATGAGCGGTTTAAAGTTACTGAGCGCACCGAGTATACCCTGTATGGGGTGTGTGATTTGGATTTGTAGCCTGTTTTTTGTAACTTATTGAACACTAGTTTAAAAAGTGGATCCCACCTGCTATTTTTAAACTGGTTTTGTTGACCCCATAAAACCACGATTATGCCAGCAATCGCTTCAAAGCCTGCCCTTATTCAAAAGGAAGAAATAGATGTTCTTAAGTTCCCAACTGAAGATGTGCTAATGCATGCTGCCGCCATAAAGCAGCGCAAGGAAAAATTGCATCGCGCTACCGCTCTTGGTAACATTGAGCACAACAAATGCCAAATTATATTTGAAGATTTGGAAGGATTAAAAATGGTGGAAACGACCATTTGGGCTACAGGTGAACGAAACATTGTATTGAAAAAAGGAGTGATCATACCCATTCACTGCATCCATCAAATCATTTTATAGCATCACAGCATTTCTGCATTATTGTATCTTAGTGCCAAAGCATTAGGATGAATAAACAGCTGCGTAAAAAAGCCGATATTCTTTATTTAGCATTGGCAGGATTGTTCATTGCCTCCCTGGTAGTGTGCAACCTCATTGCCAATAAGTTCATTACTGTAGATCTTGGATTTCTTGGGTTTTCTGAACCCTTTATCATTTCTGCAGGAGTGTTACCCTATCCAATTACGTTTCTTATCACCGATCTTCTCTCTGAGTTTTATGGACGTAAGAAAACCAGCAGAGTGGTTTGGGTGGGATTCCTGTCTTCATTTTTTGTATTGGGGGTATTGTGGTTAGGAAATCAGTTTGCGGCAATTCCCGAATCGCCTGTGGCGGATGGTGATTACGATAAGATGTTTGGGAACTCGTGGCGTGTAATTTTTGCCTCTATGACAGCCTATTTGATGGCGCAACTGGTAGATGTACGCTTGTTTCACTTCTGGAAAGGACTCACCAAAGGCAAATACTTATGGCTGCGCAACAATGCCTCTACCATTATGTCGCAATTGGTGGATACCTTTTTGGTTGTATTGGTGTTATTTGTAGGAAAACTTTCCTTTGGTCAAATGGGCGATATGATTTTGGATGGGTGGCTGTTTAAAGCGCTATGTGCCCTCATTGATACGCCCATTATTTACTTGCTTGCCTGGGGCATTCGCAAACAGTTTCGCTTGCAATGGGGAGAGGAATTCTCTTCGACATAGAATTACAAGAATTCAGCCGAAAAGAAAATTAGTCGCCAACTAATTTTATCTATTTTTGAGTTAATCATTTTGGAACCAATATTAAACCTATAAGCATGAAGGTGATTCGAAAGACAAGTTTGGGCGTGATGTTAGTGCTATTTAGCCTGTTGAGCAGTGTAAGCTGGCTACAGGTAAACGCACAAGATGAAAACCCGGTAAGCTGGAGTTTTAGTATTAACAAGGCTGAGGATGGTAGCCATCAATTAATAAGTACAGCTACCATAGAAGAAGGCTGGCACTTGTATTCCCAAAATCAACCTGGTGATAGTGATGAGGGGCCATTGCCCACTTTATTCATACTAGATGCAGGCGAAAATGTGGAGATGGATGGTACGGCAATGGAAAAGGATGCCATCATTCATCACGATCCTGTGTTTGATATGGAGGTGAGCTACTTCGAAAATGAAGCAGTGTTTACCATCAATGCCAAGGCTACAGGCGATCCGGCTATAGTGGGAGGAGAGATTAGCTACATGGTGTGTAACGAAACCATGTGTATGCCGCCAACATCAGTGTTCTTTAAGTTTGATTTGGTTGCTGGAACTGCAAGGGAAGCCTCGTTGAGTGAAGATGAAAGCGTACAGGAAATTGAAGCAGCATCTATTGTCCCTGATTTGCCATTGGTAGACTTAAACAACCCGGTTAACGATTGTGGTACAGAGAAGCAAGAGGAGGAAAAGAAAGGATTGTTTACCATTTTTATTCTTGGATTTTTAGGCGGCTTGTTTGCGTTGTTAACACCTTGCGTATTCCCCATGATACCGTTAACAGTAAGCTTCTTTACCAAGGGGAGCCAGGATAAACGAAAAGGGATGTTTAGGGCCATTATGTATGGGTTTTTCATCTTTTTGATATACATTTTATTAAGTACCCCTTTCCACATATGGGACCTCGATCCAGAGGTGTTGAATGAAGTGTCTACCAGCATTACACTGAACCTGGTGTTCTTCATCATCTTTGTGGTATTTGCCATTTCTTTCTTTGGCTATTTCGAAATTACCCTGCCTGCCAAGTGGAGCAACAAAATGGATTCTGCTTCTAATGTAGGAGGGATGATCGGTATCTTTTTTATGGCACTAACACTTGCCCTGGTTTCTTTCTCGTGTACAGGACCTATTTTAGGTTCGGTACTGGCGGGTACATTAACCGAAGGAGCAATGCCTTTAACCGTGGCCATGGGAGGCTTTGGTGTAGCATTAGGATTACCATTTGCCTTGTTTGCCATGTTCCCGGGCTGGCTCAACTCATTGCCAAAATCAGGAGGCTGGTTGAATTCAGTAAAAGTAGTGCTTGGGTTCTTGGAGTTGGCATTGGCATTGAAATTCCTTTCCAATGCAGACCTTGTAGACCAATGGGGCTTGTTGAAACGTGAAACGTTCTTCCTCATCTGGATATTGATAGGACTGGGATTAACATTGTACCTTTTCGGAAAGATCAAGTTTCCACACGATAGTCCGATTCAAAAACTGTCGAAGTTTAGAATTACGTTGGGCATATTGGTGGCTGCCTTTGTGCTGTACCTGGCACCAGGGGTAACCAATACCACTTATGCGAATGTAAGTTTGGTAAGTGGTTTTCCACCTCCACTCTTTTACAGTTGGTACGAAAAAGATACTAAGTGTCCGTTGGGCATCGATTGCTCTAAAGATTGGGAGGAAGGTGTAGCAAAAGCCAAAGAAAAGGGCAAGCCTATTTTATTGGATTTCACCGGCTGGGCATGTGTAAACTGCCGTAAGATGGAAGAAAATGTATGGCCCGAAGATGAGATTTTTGACATCATCAACGAGAAGTATCAATTGATTTCGTTGTATGTAGACGATAAAAGGGAGTTGCCTGCGGAGTTGCAAGGTGTAATTAAAATCGATTACGGTGGAGGGAAAATAAAAGAAAAGCCCATTAAAACCATTGGAAACAAATGGGCTACTTTCCAGGCGTTAACCTTTAAAGCAGTAACACAACCGTACTATGTATTGCTAAGTCCGGATGGACATTTATTGAACAACCCTGTTGGATATACGCCTAATGTGGAAGAATACCGCCAGTTTTTGGAGTGTGGTTTACAGGCGTACGATCAATTGATGGCGGGCGACGTAGATTTAACGGTCGATACCACAAGCAACGAAGAAACCAACGACATGCCAATGTTTGAAGATCCGGTAGCATGGTCGTTTTCCACCAATAAGGTGGATGATGAAACCTATGAGCTGATTGTAAAGGCAACCATTGAAGAAGGATGGCATGTGTATTCGCAACACTTACCAAGTGATGAGGGGCCATTGCCTACGTTCTTTTCTTTTGAAGCCAATGACAATTATGCTTTAGAAGGGGATGTGATGGAGAGTGAGTTTGTAACGCATTACGATCCTAATTTTGAGATGGACCTCAATTACTTTGAGAATGAAGTAACATTTACGCAAACCATTAAAGTAACAGGTGCCACACCATTTAAGGTAACAGGATTCCTTAACTTCATGGTATGCGACGAAAGTAAGTGTTTGCCTCCAGAAGATGTGAACTTTGAGTTTGAGATAGCCCCTTAAAAAAAGATACTAACTAAAAAGCCCTTGCAATTTGCAAGGGCTTTTTTTTATGCGTTAAAGGCTAAAAATCAAAGTTAGGATCAGGTGCCTTCATGTATTCTTTTTTCTTTGGCTTGATGTGCTTTACAAATAATACGTTGATAATTTCATCGTCTTCCGTTACTTGCGAGCGCGACATGCCATTTTGGATGGTGCCATCGAACCGTTGCTTATATCGCTTGTCAAGAAACTCGAAAGTGCCATCTTCAAATTTGAATTCCATTTTCGAAATCTTTCCTTGATCCACCTTTACCCGGCCGTAAAAACAATCGGCATTGATGCCTTGTCTAATGGTAATGATGATGTCATCGTGTACCCCATCTTCTACATGCTTGGCACCACGCTTTTCAAATACAGCGGCATACTTTTGATAGCAGTTGGGTGCCACCACTTCCTGCCCTCCTTTTTTTACTTGTGCAATGCTTGCAGGGGCAAGTGTGGCAAACAAGATAATCCCGAGTAAAACTTTTTTCATGGTTGTTGTTATTGGTTTAATACCAGCGATACAATTTTCGTGCTAAAGTTAATAAACTTTGCTGGAAGTTAGGGTTGAAGCCCATCAGGAGGTTTTTTTTGTACATTTGAAATACCTAGTAATTACGGCCACTAAAAACCAAAGCTATGTTGGTGAAAACCTATGGAAGCGCAGTGTATGGCATTCATGCTACCATCATTACCATCGAGGTAAACATTGGACGTGGGGTGAATTTTTTCCTGGTAGGGTTGCCCGATAGTGCAGTAAAAGAAAGTCATCATCGCATTGATGCTGCCTTGAAAAATAATGGCTACAAAATTCCGGGCAAAGGCATTACGGTGAATATGGCACCGGCCGACATCAAAAAAGAAGGTTCGGCTTACGACTTGCCCATAGCCCTTGGCATCCTTGCTGCTTCAGAGCAAATGAAGGAAAAGGGCATAGGCGACTATGTCATTATGGGAGAACTGTCGTTAGATGGTAGTTTACAGCCGGTAAAGGGGGTGTTGCCCATTGCGGTGCAAACGCTTGAGGCTGGTTTCAAGGGAATCATTTTGCCTCGAGCAAACGCCAACGAGGCAGCGATGGTAGAAGGGCTGGAGGTGCTGGGAGTGAATACCATCAATGAAGTGATTGACTTTTTTAATGGCAATGGTACTATTGCTCCTACCGTGGTAGATGCTCAGGAATCGTTTTATGCACAACTCAACAATACGGAAGTAGATTTTTCGGATGTAAAAGGGCAATTGAACATTAAACGGGCCTTTGAAATTGCAGCAGCTGGGGGACATAACATCATGGTGTTAGGTGACAATAATACCACCTATAAACATAATACACAAAGTGTTTGTATTGTCGAACTAAATCGACTATTAATAATTCTTAGCAGCACCCAGATGAACAACTGCCATTTTCTTGAATAGGCGGACATGGCACCGTTCCGTACGAACAGTACACACAACAATCTCCTTCTTTTGGCTTTAGAAGAGCCTTGCAGTTTTCACATTCATAAAACCATGAACATGCGTCCGTTGGCATTTCTTCTTCTTTACTGTGTCCACACTCTGGACAAGTTAGTATTGATTTAAGTTCCACTTCCATTATAAATTCTTTGTTTCTACAACTGAATAACCAGTTGAGTTGATTGCTTTTCTAATTTCTTCCTTATTGGTTTTGCTCTTATCAAATTCGACAATGGCATTACCGTTATCGTAAGAGACATCTACATTCCCAATACCATCTAATTGAAGAATTTCATGGGTAACGTGATTCTCACAACTTGTACAGGTCATCCCTTCAATCGTGAATTCTGATTTCTGAGCGTTATCTTCATCTATTGTACTTACAGAGGTATTCTTGTCGTAAAAAGCATTTGAGTAATAGGGAAAACTCAACATTAATGCAGCAAAAACGGTAATAATCCCAAGAAACATTTTGGATTGCATAAAGCTTTGTTTCTTCTCAGTATCACAACAATCAACCTCTTTTTGGGGTTTGAGTTTCTGATACCAGGCAAAGCCAAGTGTCAAGATTGTGAATCCTATTAAGTAAGGTCTTGCTGGCTCCATCCACGAAAAAGTTGAAGCCATTCCACTGGTTCCAGCTACAAGAGCAATAACTGGTGTGATACAGCATAATGATGCAGCTATTGCGGTCAATAAACCTACTCCAGCTATTTTGTTATTTGATTTCATAGTGCAACGGTCTTGGGTTCATCTGTAAGTAAATCGAAAAATGCGTTTAACATTTCTGTATGAGATTCATTATTTGAGTAAAAGATTGTTTGACCCTGTTTAACCGAGTAGATTAACTGACGGTCCTTCAACTTTCTTAAATGTTGCGACACGGCAGAGATAGAAATTCCAAGAATATCACTTAGGTCACAAACACATAATCTTTCTTCATGTTTAAGTAGAAATAAAATATTAAATCTAACAGTGTTACCAGCAAGGTTCAATACCGTTGTCATTGAGTCGATTGTACCAGATTTGTCTTCCAGTAATTTCTGGCATCTGTTTATTTGCACAACATCAGCCTCTAACCTTATACACGAATTACTCATAGAACAAAGATAGTTAATTATTTTAGCAAATGCTTAAATACAAAAATTATGGAACAGAATTTTAGAGTATTCATGGCATTTACAGAGTATTTAGTGCCGTCACCCTATTTTGGCTAAAACCAAGAAAAGCCCTGTAAACTTGGCCAATAATGTGGCTAACTAAATAAACCTATTTGCTAATGACCTTCAAAATGATTGTGTCAAGAAAGTAGGACAAACTCGATTACACTTGGTTTAGGGTATAGGAACATTTCCATACTAAATTGATTAACACTTTGAGTGTCACTTCAAGGTAAAGCTGTGAATTCGGGTCTAATACGGGATTTTTAAACTGTGTATACTTTATTTAGCTTGAGATTACCTGTACCTAACGGAACTGTAAACCGCTGTAGAAGTACATATATCATGCATTCATGATAGCTTTAATTCGTTCTATCTCTTCCAATAATGGTGTTATATTTTGCACAGATTCACCATTCATTAAATTGTGATGTAAGCTTTTGCCGTAATTTACTTTTGCGGGTTCGGTGGAAGTAGTATTAAGAGAATTCATACGGTCAACGGTTCTTCCCTTTTGGCTATTATCACCTGTGCCTGTAGGATGATTGGTCATCCTTCTAATGCTTGTTGATATTTCTCTTTTCTTTCTAATTGATTGTAATTGATTGTTGACGAACGACATCATTGAGTTACCACCATACATTTCGTGTTTCGCCTTTTGCTCTAGGTCAGATGGTGCATAATTATCAAAGAAGGATTTAATCTTTGTTGCTTGACCCTGTGTCATTGTCTTTAGACCCAATAACCCAACCACCTCACTATATGCGGGAGGTTTCTCTTCGTCATGTTGGTGTTTTTTTACTTTTTTCTCTAATACCTTTAATAGCCTATCTGGGATACTAATAAGTTCCTTTTCCATAATTCAACCTTTACTTATAAATATCCAGAAAATTCAAAAAAAAAGATAAACGCATCACATCAAGCACCCGTTTTTATACTCATTAATTCCACGGAACTGAGTCGATTTTTCTACAAAGAAAAAAAAACCGTGAATGATGTCACAGGGTTCTAATGGTTGGGAGGGGGTATTATCTATGCAACCAGTTTTTTAACCTTTTGAACCGTACCGCTTGACTTACCTGTTAACTTCATCGTATTCCTAACGGACTGTCCTTGCTTAAGGAATTTAACCACATCCTTATGTTTCTCTAGAATTGTTTTAGTTGATTCAGTAGAACCGACCTTACGACCAAGCACACCACCATCACGTATATATTTTGCACGACCCGATGCAAGTCTTGTAACCGTTTGTTTTAACTCCATATTAGCAAAGGTTGCCCCCATATGTGTCATTGCTTGTGCTATTGGGTTAATCTCACCATTCTTGTCTAGGGTATGTAATCCATAAGCATCAATAACGATATTAATCTTGTTGCTATTACACACCTCCATAAAGTCAACTACAATCTTCATAGTCCTACCCAAACGGCTAACCTCACTACATATAACGTTCTTAATATCATTCTCGATAAGATAATTTAGAATGCTCTTATTATCATCTTGGTTCTTGGTGGCGGACTTGTAATAAGATATTGATTCGACAATATCAAACATAGAACCATACTTAGATGTTAGTTCTTGGGTTTGACGACTTACATCCTGTCTGTCGCTATTTGTACTACACCTTGATACTATAATTGCCTTATCCATGCTTTTGCCTTTAATGATATATCAAATGTAATTAATTTTCTCTTGTGTACCAAATAAAATCAAAGATATATTATGATACACTTTTAAATGGATAATTATGGCTTTGGGTGAATTAAATTGATACACTAATTAATTTGATACACCTACAAATAGAAAAGACCTCCACGTATTTATGAAGGTCTTTCTATCTGTTCTCCGCATTAGCCGAAAAGTTATGCGGTTATCGACTGAAAAAGATTGTACTATTTCCTCAGCTTGTCAAACTCGGTTCTTTGATGTTTAATCCAACTGGCCAACTTACCACGTTCTGATTGGTTTTTATTAGCCAGAACTTTTTGTATTTCCTGTTCGGCTCTATTATACTCATCCTCGCTTTTGGTTATTGCCTGTCTTAGTAGGTTATCTACGACTGCTATCTTATCAGCTTTATCGACTGCAAACTGCTCTCTATGATTGATTGCATCAACGGCATCACTAGCATACTCGATTATTTCCGTTTCAGCACCCTTAGTATCTTTTGTGTGATTCTCTATTATACGGTTTATGTCACCTGTATTAGCATTAAGTTCTCTCCTTGACCTAAACCCGTGCTTCCATGTGTATTTGTCCATCTTGATTAATTTAATTCTATGTTATTATCATGAGTCTTTGCCCACTGTAAATAAATATCGGAGCGGTTCTTTAAGTCTGTTATAGACCCCTCAATTTCTCTAAGTTCCTTCAACCTCTGTTGCTCTATTTCTGTTGTTAGGTTGTTAATAGCAAAATACGGTTGCTTGAATCCATACTTTGTTTTAAATCGTTCCATCATTTCGTTAGGAAAGAGTTTCCATAAAATTTTAGTTTCTTGCTTTGTCATCTTTTCTTAGCATTTAATCTATTGTTATTTATTTAGCCAATAACCCATAGTAAATAGGATTATCGTTAAAGTACTTTACAGTATAATTGAGACCACCAATACCCAGCCCCATAACATACTCTTCGACCTTGACGCTCCTGTACTCGTTAACTTGATTCTTTGGTAGAGAAGCCAATAGAATCTCATTCAACTCTTTTTGATGGGTTCTTAGGTCGTCACTTGGTGCATCCGATACGAAGTGGATGTGGTAACCGTTGTTATTATCAAAGTAGTTTGTGTTGTTCTCAATCCCCCAAAGCAACTTGACTGGTGCATCGGTTGTGGCTGTGAGGTGACCAAATAGTTGGTGCATAAAGTTGTTAAGCATGGGTATTGATTCTACACCCTTAACCGCTACCGTTCCGAATATGGTTAACTTACTTTCGAATTTCTTGAATGACTTGATGATGGTTGTTAATTCCTCTCTGTCATCAACAAACCTCTTATACTTTCTCTTGCATATCGATGAGGTTAATCTTTCATCAACTAACCACCTTGTACCATCATGGAATAGAGACTCCTTTGTTGGGTTAGTTCTTTTAATTTTAGATAAGTTACGTTCTAGTGTCCTGTAACCAATTAAGTGTTGTTCTGATAACTGTTGCAATGTTCTCACTTCTCATATTCTTTTAGTCTTTTGTTATCTATTGGATATAGTTGTCTGAATACGCCAACTATGCCATAGTCTCGTTACTTATAAATATGTGCTAAGTCACCAAAGTGTGTATATCCTCGTCTCTTTCACGATTTTTTTACAAATGAATTGGCGGGGTCTTACTTGATGTACCATGCACATTTTGTATACACACCTATCATAGCCTCAAAACGCCAAAGGTCAAGTACATCGACTAACTTTAATTCTAAGAAAACCACCCAAAATCATCAAACCCCCAGTAAATACTGAGGGTTTGAAGCGATTAAAATATATGAAAAGATTAAGGTCAACGAGAATCGACCCTGTTATATTACACGTTATGCAGTGCAATGAGGTTATCGAGTTGGCTGGTTATGAGTTCGGTTGCATTTACATCTAGCATGTCACATATCTCACGTAATTTCGCCTTTTTCCCTTTCGTAATTCGAATATGGATTTGCTCGCTTTTAACTTTGTGAATCGGTTTTAAATTCATGTTCTATTGTTTTAATATAAATATGTTATTCCTCGTAAAAGTGTGTAGATAACATACTAATAGAACAAAAAAAATAAAGTCCTTCTATCAGTTATTTTGCATTTAACTTGATGTATGGGACATGCTGGTTTTGGTCGTGCTTGTTGGAATCGATAAAATCTTTGAGATTATCCAAATACATGGGTAGGTTTTGCCTATGGGCATCAGAAAACATATCAATTGGGTAGTGGGTCATTCGTGCTAGTTTTATTTGTCTGGTAACCCTTTTATCTATGTATAAATACTCGACTCTTTTATCTGGTAGGGTATCCTTCGACTTCACAAATTCCCAAAACTTTGGTTTTGTGAATTCCTTAAAAATAACTTTGAGTATAGTGTTCTCTCTTGAATGATTAAGAATCTCAATTGAATCTATAAAATAGTTGATATACTGCTTTAGTAGTTCCTTGGAACTTTCAATTGCGTCAATATTATTCATGACGACCGATTCAATGTCTAATTGTTCGTCATTAACCAGTAATAGCTTAGACTCAATCAATGCCAACTCATTTTTCAAATTATCGATACGCCCACCAACTTTGTCTATCTCTTTATAGATAGAATCAATGTCATCGGTCATATCGGTATTTTTGATTTCTCTAGAGCGTTTTAAATCCTTCTTTAGGCGAACTATTTGATTTTCTAGAGTAGATACTTCGTTTTGTACATTGTTTTTGTGAGTCTCTAATTCAGCTATCTCAATGTTAGGGTTTATTTGTGTAATTATCTTTGACAATGCTGGTAAGTCTCTTTTAACTAAACCCCACACAGCACTATCAAGTAGGTTCATGCTGAAAGATTGGGTGTTACCACATGGTGTGGCACCAGTTCGGCTGGTGCAACGGTATGAATGTTTCGGTTTTTTTTGTTTTAACCTATAATTTGCGGAAAGACTTCGACCACAAGCTGGACACTTAATTAACCTTGCGAGTATAGTTGTATGTACCGAATCTCTGGTAGCCTTTGATACATTTGTTTTGAGTTTTTCTTGAACAGCATCAAACAAACTTCTTTCTATGATAATTGGGTACTTGATATTATAGTTAGACACTAGGTATTTTGGCTCATTCGGATTCTTTTCGTAAAGCGGGTTTTTTCTCTTATTGTTGGTGGTCTTAAATCCTGTGTACCCTTCTTCCTTCAACAATTTATTTACGTTTCTCTTACTATGAGTATAACTTGGGTAGCCACGCTTCATGCACTCAATCGCAATAACTTTTATGGATGGGTCGGGGATGTTATCGTCAATACCATGCAAATACCAATTAAATATTGTTCTAACATAAGAAGCGTTCTTATCATTGATTTTTAAGGTATTCCTATTGTTATCCGCCTTCACTCGCTCATATCCGAACAAGACTTTGCCGCCAATTGAATAACCTTGCTCCATTAACTCTCTTCTCTTTCTAAGAAAGCGGTCTTTCTTTTGCTTTATCTCAGCCTCTGCGAACATGCTATAGAGAGAAAACATTAACTCACCCTCGAAGGTTACTTTCCCCTTTTTATATAGTTGGTAGTCATTATCCTTGACATAAAGTTGGATAGTATTCTTGATGAACCATTCTTTGATATGATGCAAAACACTTTGTCTTCTACCCAAACGGGACATCTCGGTGATAAAAACCGTTTTATACTTAGGATGTTTCTCGTGAAAGGTGAACATTTCGTTAGTACCCAATTTATCTTCAATCTCGACTAACCCCGATTCTTTAGTATCGATTACATGGAATTTATTGTATCCTTTAGATATTGCATACTCCTTTAGGTCGGCTATTTGAGCTGAATAGTCTTGGGTCAAGGTGCTGACCCTCACTAGCAAAATGGCGTGCTTATCTTCCATCTGTTTTATTAACTATCACAATATACGCTAAAATATTCAACTGGTATTAACATAACATATTTCTATTCTTATTGGCCCTCCTGGTGCTGGTAAAACTATGTTGGCCAAACGGTTGCCTACCATCTTGCCCCCATTAAGCATTGGCGAAGCTTTAGAAACCACCAAAATACATTCGGTAGCTGGCAAAATGGGGCAACATACCTCGCTGGTAGCTGTCCGACCATTTCGTTCGCCCCACCATACGATAAGCGACGTTGCTTTAGTAGGAGGGGGTGGCTTTCCACAGCCCGGGGAAATATCGTTGGCTCACAATGGAGTGCTATTTTTAGATGAGTTACCCGAATTTAAACGAACGGTGCTGGAAGTGATGCGCCAACCGCTTGAAGAGCGTAGGGTAACCATTGCCCGGGCAAAGTTCACCATCGAGTATCCGGCCAGCTTCATGTTGGTGGCCTCTATGAATCCCTGCCCCTGCGGGTATTACAACCACCCCGAAAAAGATTGTGTATGCGCCCCCGGTGTGGTGCAGAAGTACTTGAACAAGATTTCCGGCCCTTTGCTCGATCGCATTGATATTCATGTGGAAGTAACGCCTGTATCGTTCGATCAATTGGCGCAGTTGGAGGCAGGCGAAAAGAGCCAGCACATCCGGGAACGAGTGGTGCAGGCACGTAATGTTCAGTACGAGCGATTTTCGGCAAACACAGGCATTTACAGCAATGCTCATATGAGCGCCCAACAGGTACGGAAGGTATGTGCCATTAACGATGATGGGAGGCAGCTGTTGAAGATGGCCATGGAAAAGCTGGGCCTCTCTGCTCGGGCTTATGACCGTATTTTAAAAGTATCACGTACCATTGCCGATTTGGCTGGAAGCAATGAAATTACCACCGAACACTTATCGGAAGCCATTCAGTACCGCAGTTTGGACCGCGAAGGCTGGTCGGGGTAAGAACTTATGTAGAGGAAGTCAAAACAACAAAAAAAGGATGCCCAATTGAGCATCCTTTTTTGTTCGGTACTATTTGATCATCACCTTCTGTGTTTCAAAGTAATTCGTAGCATTAATCGTTACAAAATAGAGCGCTCCTTCAATCGAATGTTCTTCCAGGTGAATCGTGGTAAGGAGATTTGTAGGACGAACTTGTTGAATGGTTTGACCCAATACATTTTGTATGCTCAAAGTCACCCCTTCCAGGTTGATGTTGTCGGGCAGCTGTATGGTAAATGTTCCGCTATTGGGATTGGGGTATATCAACATGGTTTTTTCCGGTGTGGCCGTACGATGATCTATTGCTGAGCGATTCGCGAAACCACCGCAAGGATCAACCTCATCGCATGTGCCAATGCTGCAACCTTCATGCCCATAAAGTGGGTCGATGTGTGCACCAACAGCTTGTGGAGCAATGCATATTTCCTGAACATTACCTGGGTTTCCTGGAGGAATATGGCAAACCACTACTTTATTTCCGTTGTTGCCGCAGCTCACATCAATTACATATACGGTTACCGTGCTTGTGGCTGAAAAATTATTGGCATCCGTTACGGTTACTGTGTATGTGGTGGTTTGTTGAGGACATACATTGATGGTTGCACCCGTATCTCCGTTGCTCCATGTATAAGTGTATGGGGCCGTTGAACCGGTTAATATGGTAGCCGTAAGATCGGTACAAGCCGTAGGAGCATAACCTATGTGTACTGTTTGGCATCCTCCTGCATCAACAATTAATGGTGGAATTCGGGTGACCTCGAAAGTGCAGGTTGACACATTGCCACAAGCATCCGTGGCAGTAACGATAACGGTGGTGGTGCCCACGGCAAATACAGATCCGGAAGCGATATCACTTGTTACCTGCTGCAATTCACAATTGTCGGTAGCATTCAAGCTCCAGATGGCAATGGAATCGCCGGCAGTTAATGTAATATCTGAAGGGCAATCGATGATGGGTGCTTCGTTGTCGACAACCATAAGGATTTGTGACGAAGTAGTCACATTACCACATTCATCAGTAGCCGTCCATGTACGTGTTAAAGTATAGTTACTGGCACAATTTCCAGGAGTATTGTTTTCTGCAAATTCAACTACTACAGGGCAATTGTCTGTTGCATTAACCGTAGGAAGGTCAGGTACGTTGTTGCAAGAAACGGTAGCGTTTGCAGGCACTCCGATGATTACAGGAGGAATGGTGTCTACAATATTGATTGCTCCATTGGTCGTAACAGCATTGTTTTGTCCTCCATCAAGAAAACAAAGTACAGAATCACAATAATATTCTTCACCTACAAATAATGTTCCTGTGATCGGATAGCTTCCACAGGCTATGCTGGATGTATTTGTGACATAAAATGCAATGGTTTGTGTGGCGCCAATGGCTATGCCTTGATCAAGATTAAATGTTAGCGTATTGCCATTGATTGAAGTATAGGCATCTCCACTCGAATACAATAAGTTGGAGGGCAGCACAAACTCTAATGTGTTGAATTCACCTGTTGATTTTGTGCCAACATTTTCAAAGTCGAGTGTTATCAATGAGCTATCATTGCAAGGAGCCATTGTTGATGTTGAAATCATTAAGTCTAACGAATCCAATTGTGGCAATCCTAAAATTACTTCCGGACTTCTTTCCAGGTTAAATGGCCCAATGAGCTTGCCACAATAGTTGGTGGCTGATACTTCAAGTTCTACTTGCTCATCGTTGTATCCGCAATCGGTTTTGACATCAAAATTAAGGTAAGCGGCTGGGCTTAACCCATTGAAACTATTCACCATGAAATTAACAGAATCAAGATTCCAAAATAGCCCAAGCGAATCGAGGTTGGGTTCTAAAGCCATGGAGCTGCCATCAAACGAAACCATTCCTGATCCGGTTAAGTAAGTAAGTTCACCTCCTGTTGGCAGGTTTAATCTAACCTGAACACTTTGAACATTGCCCAGGCCTGTTGCTTTTAGTTCAAGATCGTAGTTCAATGTATCACATGCATTTACCACATCGTTAACAGTTAGCAAGCCCTGCAATCCAGGGTTTTCTGGCTCAATGTAAATCACCAGGGTATCGTAATAACAGGCTTCATTAATTGCTGTAGGGTATTCATAACAGTTCCAGCCATAAATAAGATAAAGACTGTCTACCCCTTGCACATTATAACAATTGTATTCGGCATTGACTTCAATTCCTCCAACTCTGCCGCCAAACGAGTAGGTATTGCCTACTTTACCTAACCTCCACAAAGGAATGCCATTAATGGAATCGACAGCATTGATAGATAAGCCATTGGAAATCCAATGCATGTCTGTTACATTGATGTTGTTGGATGGCGATTCGAAATAGAAAAAAGTGTTGCTTGCACTACGGTTGGTGAGTTCGAGGTACGAACCAGGTTGTGTGTTAATGTTGATGTCCCAGGACAGGTCATCTCCTGTCACGGTATTTTGATTGGATGCTAAAACCTGTACATCTAATGTAGCACTGGGCTTATTCAGGAACCTGTTGTTTCCCATAGGCTTTACAATAACCGTGTCGCCTGTTATTGCGCCAGGGAAATTGGACCAGTGTGTGGTAATTGGATAGCTTCCTGAAAGGTCTACAATATCGCGGGTATTGCAATCCTTCATTCGTAGTACCAGGTTAATGGAATATCGTTTCGTTTCGTCGTAGGCTACTAGATTTTCCGGACAATTATCGGGAGTGGGGAAGCTGGTAATCTCCTTGTAGTAAAGCGCTGGGTGTACAGTAACAGTACTATCTTGCATCACAATGGCAGAATCAGGATATACGTAAGGGGCATACCAGTCAAAGCTTCCACAAGAATAGGTGGTTACATTACGGGTAGTGTTTTTCTTCAATTTGGAAATGCGGAATTCTACCCGGTGCACTTCCCAGTCGGCAGGAATTACCCAGGAGATGGAGTCCAGCATCCATAAATTTCTGATCTCAAAATTGAAAGCATTTAATGCCGATTGATTGCTGGCATCATATCCTCTATTTGCGGTAGAGTGCTGTTCTCCGACATCGGTATATATTACTGTTTTGATCTTACTATAACAAGGGTCCAGCCTTGATGATACTCCCCAGATACCGTTGTAATTTTCTATGCTTTGGGGAGTGTATACAAAATCAGTTCCGATACCTGTTATTCTTCCGTCGTAACCAGTACACCAATACATCAAAGCGGCTTTTTCAGCGGCGGTAAATGTTTGTAAGGTGTCGATGTTTACTTCGTTGGCATCTGGCTTAATGCCAATGCCTGTAAAAGGCGTGCCAGACATGTTGTACCATGCGCTTATTGACTCGGTACTGAAGTAAGGATCTGCTCCACCGCCATTGTTCAGGTTGTTGATTACCCTGAATTGAGGGTCAATGGTCATGCTTTCGCCAGACCAGAAACGGGTAATGAACCCGGCAGGAAGTCCATAGGATTCGAGGGCAGCGATACCAATATCAATGGTAAATCCTCCGGTGTTAAGAACTCCTGCGCCCTGAGGGATGATAAAAGTTTGGACACTACCATCATACCTTGTGTAAGAACCCGTTGCTCCCAGAAATGCAAGATTTTGAAGTATAGCACCCTGTAAGAGAAACTGGCCATTTACATAGTCAAATCCAATATCACTAAAGAGTACTCCGGGACCTTCGCCATTGGAGGTATGTCCTTCCAGATGGCAATCAATGGTATCTCCAAGCATTACCCGTTTAAGGTTGGCCAAATTGGGATCGGCAGGTGCATTGGGGTAGCTGTCAGGAAAATTGTTGTTGTTATTGTCCTGTCCTCCAGCATTTCTTCGCTGTAAGTCAAATGCACTTAAATTCCAGCCGGGAAGTTTACACCCAGGGCAATGGATGTTAATCAAATCCGAAACAGATGATAATGGAATTCTACAATCTGGAGTACATGTTTTGTCATATACCAAATACGTTTTTTCTTCGATGGTGGCAACGCTATTGCCTGTTACGTATTCACAGTAAGCGTGTAGCTTAAACTTCACGCGGAAATTATTAAAAAACATGTAATAGGAGGAGGACTTTTCCCAGAGTGCTCCATACTTATAATGTGGATTCCCCAGGCCAGATTGCTGAAAATAAGCGGGGATGTCGAAAGTGGCAATGATTTTATCCCCCTGGCCCGGAAAAGCAGGGTTTCCCGTTATGTATGTAATGCTGTTAGGGTGCCATATTGAATCTTCCGTGTTTTGAAACGAGCAAAGCATTAAACTATCATCCACTAAACCAAGCCCAGGTTCTAAGGTTAACTCAACTTGAAATTGTGATTTACTAATGTCGATGGCCATTTCGTGGGGAAAGTAAGAGTGTGTTCCATTGGCGATTAATGGAGTTTGATTAGCAATTTCAAACCATTTCTCCTCATTCATCTCCATGGAACCAGTGAGGTTTTCAAAATTTTGAGATAAGCCCATTTGTTGTGCAAAACGCCCCCAAACCGATTTGCTATTGTCAGTGTCGCGGAAGCCTGTCGGAAAACAAGGGTGGTTGAAGCGAACCAGTACCCTTATGTTGTTCATAGATGTGATGCTGTTAAAGTAATTGCCATAATCTGATGAATCAATGCAAACATGTTGCTCTGGATAACTAAGAAAAATGGAATCTCCACTTGCTATTGGTTCAAGGCTTTTAATGTAATAGCGGTGAGGGTGACCGGGAGTAGGTCCACTTGCATTCATGACCACCACAAAGCTTTCGTATGGTACATTAACCATTGTCCCGCCTACATATTTATACAATTGGATGGTTGTGGTATCAAAATAAGAGATGTGGTTACCTAAACTTTTCGTCAATCGAATTTCAATACTTTCCGCATTTCCATTGCCTGTATTGGTGAACTTAAACGTTCGTTGGTCGTCGTTTGCCGGGCAGGAATAAGAGGTGTTGAGAAAACGATATTGTAAAACTGGCTTGTCGTTAGGGTCAAAGGCACTGGTGGTAAACGATGTAACATCAGCAATCGTTTGGCAAGTGTTTTCTCCAGCACAGCCATAGTTAGCCTGGAACCAGGTTACGCTATTGTCTATCCCCGAAGGGCAGCTAATTAAATATACCCTTTCTTTGATTACAATTGAATCGCCTATCCCCAACCCAACAATGGAGGCTTTTATTTCTACACTGCTATCGGTAACTATTTGATAAAGTTCAGCGCCCACAGGATAAACAATTTCAGCGTCTATAAATTGAACGCCAGCATTGTACATGTCTGCTTCCACAGTGTCTTGAAAAATGAAATCACCATTAAAATCAGTAGATGAAGTGTTGATGTATTTAAATGTACGTTCGATAGGAACATTGAATTGACCCAAACCGTAGTTTAAACCCGAACTTCCTGCAGCATCAAAAACAATCCATGAAGAAACAATGTTATATGGAGAAGATGAACTTGAATGGTCGAAGCTATTGTTATAGCTGATGGCATAGTTATTTGTTTGTGCCGGAGAAGTACTCGCATTAAACAGCTCACAAGCTGCTTTAATGCTATACGATAGGTCAATTGAGCCTCCCGAAACATTTGTCACTTTTAATACTGGAGCCAAAGGATTAGAGTTATCTATCGTTAAGTTTCCCGACCCGGATAACGATGCTGTGGTCAACTCGATAGAAGATGGTAAATCGATGGTTACAGCTACTGTATCGGTTGAGGTATAACTCCCCATGTTTTTGGTAATGCTAATCTCCAAACTTTCGGTTTGACACACCTCAATTTCAGAAATTAAGGAGTTTTCAACTGTTGTTAACTGCTGAGAATAGGCACTAATAGAGATAAGAATACTGGTTACCCATAAATAGATTTTCTTCTTGGAAAGATGACGCATGGTAAAAAGTTTAATGTTAAGTAGTTAGATAATGTTGATGTATCCCTGCATGGTATTCGCCATACAAGCATACTAACCTAAGGTAGAAAGTGGGGGGGGAGTTCCTGAGGTGTGTGATGGAAATGTGACGAACTGGTTTAAAATTGTGATGAAATTATTTTGTGAAATCGCAATTGTGACGAATGACTTAGGGGGTGTGACGAATATTGTTGTGCTATTTTTAGCATTTTGCAATAAGCCGACAAATACCGCAGTTTGGACCGCGAAGGCTGGTCGGGGTAGCTTCCCCAACCAACCCCCATAAGCCCTTACCAGAAAGGAGTTGAATTTTACCGCAACACCACTAGCTAAAATATTGCTCATTATGCATCCATTTTACATGGATTACTCCTAATTTTATGCCCCAACGAAATGGATGATCACCAGCCTAAGGATGACTATGGAAAACAATAACGTGTTCGCTTTTATTAAAGAAGTGTTAGGTAATATGCCAAACGATTGGCTTCGCCTCACTACTCATCGACTGGATATTTATGATGAAGAGCAGGCCAAGACGCAGTTTTTAACACATTTTGAAGCCTTGTTTAATCACCATCATATAGAAGCATCTGCACTGAATGAATTGCCCACAGCTTACGATTATGTGCGATTGGGTCACCCATTATCTTGTGTGTTGGAATGGGCTATTGCTATCTTGAATCAGGTAAAGGCAGAAAATGTCATCAGTTTTTCATCAACAACGATTCCTGTTTTTGCCATGCTACGCGAAAACGCATTGGCCCATAAAAACACGCAAATTGCTTATACGGGGGAGTTGCCCGCTTCTTTCAATGCTGCAACATTGCAACAGGTATATGGGTTTCAGTTTGAACTAAAGCAAGTCGAACGTGCAGCAGACATTGGGGCATTTGATGGCAGCACCATCTTCATTGCTCAGCCCGATCACCTGGGCGATTTCGATCTTACTGCATCGGTCGACTTTTTTGTCAATGTAGACGCCAACCTGGGCAGCATTTGCCTGGTCAACGGAGAGCAAAACGAAGATTATGTTTCAAAAATTCAGCATGTAAGAAGGAGAGAAACCATTGCCATGACACCGGCCGATGCCTTGATTGCTTTAAAGCAACTGATAGGGAATGCCGATGATGATAAGAGTAGTAATGTGGAGGAGAATAAGGCCATTGTCTTAGATGCCATTCGAACGATTACAGGTACCACTACCAATGCATTGGTGGCTTCCAGTGGACTATCGATGCAGTATGCCATTGTAATGGGACTCATTCATGAGGCACTGGATCAACACAAAGGAAAGGCCATCAAAATTGTTGTTCCTCCCAATTGCTATGGCGGAACCAACGACCAGGCAAGACGTGTTGCTGCCTGCATAGATAACGTGGAGGTGGTAGATCTTCCTGTTGATGGTGGCAATGATATGGTGCGTAGTTTGGACGTTATTTTAGATCAACTTGCCCAAGAAGATGCTATTCCATACATCATTGCGGAAATACCCACCAACCCTCGCGTTGAGGTGCCTGATCTTATTCAATTAAAAGAGGTTTTAAGTGCCACACGTAAAACGGCAAGTGGGGAAATAACCACTGCTCCTGTTTTTATTTTGGATCAAACATTTTGTCCGAATACGCCCTTTTTAGGGGAGGGGGAGGTGCTCTCTACAGTAAAGGCCATATCGTATGTAAGTGGCTCGAAATTTCCAAGTGGTGGGAAATGCACAGCTGGCTATTGTGTAGCCAATACAAAAGCAGCGGCATTGATGGAAAAAATAGCCTTGCATTTACAGCTTTGTGATAACGAGGCAACCGATCTTCAATATGAAGTCCTGGCCCATCAATTGCCATCTATGAACCAAAGAATTCACGATGCCTACAAGAACACACGTGAATTTGTCAACTTTATCCAGGACACATTACCGGAAGCAAAAATCAATTTTGTTTCTGAAGATCTGGCAGTGCAAGGGTTTACTCCATCTGTATTTTCATTAGATCTTCCTACAAAAGGGGAAACGGAGGAAGAAAGAGAAGCTTATAAAAGAAAACTCAACCTCAAGCTGATCAATTTAATGATCCATGAAATTCCTAACGAAAGCAAGTATTGTGTGAGTTATGGGCAGTTGAAAGGGTGCTATTGGACCATACCAGCCACTTCTACTCAAGGCACCACCAAAGAGGGCGACAAAGATTATATCGCCCGTGTAGCCGTTTCACCTGATTTGGATTTAGCGCGCCACAAAAAAGTTTTTTTAGATTTCGTTGAAAACATTTGATGGAGATAGAAGAGGAATGGGAAACCATTTCCAAAACAAAATATGCCGTTCAATGCTATAGGCCCGATTGTGCAAGGTAGTTGGAGGGCTATGGTGTTTTGGCATAAAATTGGTACATTTCCACTATACGTTAAACAACAATTTGAAACCGTTATGCGTCAGTTTTTCTTGCTTTTCTTTTTTGTGATGTTGTTGCCAGGAGGCGCAGCATTTGCTCAATTTTCCATCGGTTATGCCGACTTTTTTACCATTTCAGCTTCCCATCCGGATGTGCTTCAAATGGGGGAAGTGTTGAAAGCCGATGAGGCGAAATACGCGAAAGAATTCGGTACGATGCAACAAGTATTTTCGGATAAGTTTAAGGAATATGAGCGTTTGGGGAGGGCCAATGCCAGTGATCCTCGTGTAGCAGAGCTGGAAAAGGAGTTGACTGCCATGCAGCAAGAGTTGCAAACAAAAGCCGACGAGTACAATGAAAAATTGGATGCAAAGCGAGAAGTATTGCTGGAAGCGTTCTTGCAGAAATTTAAGGCTGCAGCAACACAAGTAGCAAAACAATACAAGGTCAATTGTATTTTGCAGCAAGTGAACAACCAGGGCGTGTCGTTGGTGCTTACCGGCCCGGAAGAGGCCGATTTAACAGCAGCCATTATGCAAGCGTTAAACATGCCCCTTACCCCAGAACAGAAAAACCGTACGGTTAAGTTTGATCCAACATCTACCCGTGTAGCTTACACCAACATCGAGTTGGTGTTGTCGGGTTGGAATCAAATGCAGCAAGCAGAAGAAATGGTGATCAAAGAAAGTGACGCCATGAAATTAGAATTGCGTGCTAAACAGGCCGCGTTGAGCGAAAAGATGAATGATTACCAACAGCAGATAGAGGGCGGGAAATCTACGGAAGAAATGACTTCCCTTGCCGATGAAATTCGTAAAGAGGAGGCAGCATTGGATCAAATGATGCAAGACCTGGAGGTAAAACTGATCAAACAACGCGAAGATTTAATGGCACCAGTACTGGATCAGGCACAGAAAGCCATGGATAAAGTAGCAGCAGAGCGAGGGTACACGTACACCATTAATCAAACCACAAGTGGAGGCTTGTCTACCATTTTATACGGCCCGGAGGAAGCTGATTTAACCAAACCCCTTGCCAAAGAATTGGGTGTACAGGGCATGGGCGATGATGCGCAACAGCAAGTTGCTGGAAAAGGGGTGAAAATAGGATTGGTAGGGGATGTGGCCGACATGATAATGGCTCTGCCTGCGTATGCTGCTGCTGAAAAGGAATTGGAGCAGTATTCCAGAACTGAAACAGAAAAAGCACAGGCCAGGTTCAATTATGCCAGCGAAACCATTACTCAAAAGAAAGAGCAAATGCAAGGAACGCTTACCCTTGAACAACGCATGGCTCTTGAAAATGAAATCACGGATTTAAAGCGTGAGATAGAGGACCTGGAAGGGAACTTGAGCCTGGATATTAGTAGCAAGCAATCGGAGTTGTATGCACCATTGCTGGAAAAGGTACAAGGCGCAATTGATGCTGTTGCTAAAGAAGGAGGCTATACTTATGTGCTCAATCAGTTAGACGGCATTACAGTGATTTACATTGATGAGCAGCACGATCTTTCCAAAAAGATTCAAAGCAAACTTTAATTTCTCAGGCTTTTTTAGCATAAATGGTTGAAATTTCCCCAACCGTATTGTGCACAGTTGAAACCCTAATTTTAGGGGTGTTTATTCTTTTTTTAATTGTAGGATTCCAATAGTTTGCGAAACTATTGGAGGGAATAAGAAAGACTTAATTTGACTTCCTCATTGATTATCAGTTACATTTGATTAGTAATTAACCCCTTAACTGTTATAATCATGAAGAAAATTCTACTTTCTTTTTTAGCTGTTGGAGCAATTTCATTTGCCTCAACTGCACAAATTAACGGCTACAGCGTTGGATCAACGGTAGCTGACTTTACAGTAACGGATACCGAAGGACATAGCCATAACTTGTATTCCTACACTTCGCAGGGCAAGTATGTGGTATTGGACTTCTTTTTCGATACCTGCCCTCCATGCCAGCAAACAACACCAATTTTCAACGAGCTGCATGAAAAGTATGGCTGTAATACCGGTGATATTATTTGTATTTCTATGAACAACGGTAGTGATGGCGATGCAGAAGTAATTGCATTTGAAAACACCTATGGAGGCAACTTTGCACATGCCCCAGGCGTAAGTGCCGACGGTGGTGCAGGTAATGTTGATAATGCCTTTGACCCTGCAGCTTATCCTACTTACTGCATTGTTGGACCCGACAACAAATTAAAGAATGGCGACATTTGGCCATTGGCTGATGTAGGCACATTTGAATCGGCATTAACTGCTGCAGGTGCTACATTAACTCCTATGTCGTGTGCTACTGGCATCGACGATGAGGATGGCTATCAGGTGACTCAAATTGTAGCTACTTTCCCTAACCCAGCTACTAAGGAAGCTACCATCGGGTTTACCTTGAACGAAGCTTCTGAAGTATCGTTTGAGCTGTATAGCCTATTGGGTAAAAAGGTAAAAGTGGTAAGCGCTCAAAAGTTTGATGCTGGCTTGCACAATGTTGAAATTCCAGTATTTGATCTTTCTGCCGGCAATTACTTTGTGAACCTGATTAGTGGCGATAATGTAATGGACGTAACAAAATTGACCATTGTAAAATAATCGCGCTTTACTTTGGTTTTGGATATGCAAAAAGCCCCGATCGCATGATCGGGGCTTTTTCTATGCGTATATGTTTATGTTATGCTTTTCCGTGGCATTGCTTGTACTTCTTGCCACTACCACACGGACAAGGTTCGTTCCTGCCTACTTTCTTCTCTACTCGCACCGGTTGTACTTTCTGAGGGCGTTGTTGTGGTTGCGCCTGAGCGCCACCGCCACCACCTGCCGAAGAACCAGAAACACTGGTTGCTTCTGCTTTGCTGGTTTGTACCTGCTGCATGTCATCGCTCGAAGGAGCTTCAGCACGTTTCACATCGTTTGAATCAGAAAGCGGTAAGTTCGACTTGATGAGGAAGGAAACAATTTCAGCATTTACCTTGTCCATCATTTTCTTAAACAGGTCGAACGATTCTAATTTATAGATCAACAACGGATCTTTTTGCTCGTACACAGCTCCTCTTACCGATTGGCGTAAGTCGTCCATCTCGCGCAAGTGCTCTTTCCATTCGTTATCGATGATGCCAAGCGTAACTCCTTTCTCCAAATCAGTAGTAAGGGTTTTACCTTCCGAGGTATAAGCCGTTTCTAAATGACTCACCACATTCATGGTGCGTACTCCATCGGTAAAGGGTACTACAATATTTTCGTATTGGGCCGATTGGTTTTCGTATACATCTTTAATGACGGGCAAGGCACGCTCGGCAGCAAACTCACATTTCTTCGTGTAGTTGTTGCGGATTGTTTCATGCACCTTTTCGGCAATTTCTTCAGGGTTCAGTTGGTTGAACTCTTCCTCCGATATGGGCGATTCGATGGCCAACGTACGAATGAGTTCAAAGTTAAACCCTTCGAAGTCACGCATCTCCTGGTACTCATTCACAATAGTGTCGCACACCTCGTAAAACATATTGGCAATGTCTACACTCAAACGCTCGCCAAACAAGGCGTGTCTACGTTTTTTGTAAATGGCTTCCCGTTGGGCATTCATCACATCATCGTATTCCAACAGGTTTTTACGAATGCCAAAGTTGTTTTCCTCCACTTTCTTTTGTGCCCGTTCAATCGACTTCGATACCATGGAATGCTGAATGACTTCACCTTCTTCCAATCCTAAACGATCCATCAAGCGAGCAATACGCTCAGAACCAAACAAACGCATCAAGTCGTCTTCCAGCGACACAAAGAATTGTGATGACCCTGGATCTCCCTGACGTCCTGAACGTCCTCTTAACTGACGGTCTACACGACGAGAATCGTGGCGTTCGGTACCAATAATGGCCAAACCACCAGCTTCTTTTACACCATCACCTAGCTTAATATCGGTACCCCTACCTGCCATGTTGGTGGCAATGGTAACGGTACCAGGCTTTCCTGCCTCAGCAACAATATCGGCTTCCTTTTTATGCAGTTTCGCGTTCAATACATTGTGTTGTACACCACGTATTTTCAGCATTCTGCTTAACAATTCCGATACTTCTACTGAAGTGGTACCTACCAATATCGGTCGTCCTTGCTCTTTCAACTCAATCACCTCATCGATGATGGCATTGTATTTTTCACGCTTGGTTTTGTATACCAGGTCGTTGTCGTCTTTACGAATTACCGGTCGGTTGGTGGGAATAATCATTACATCCAACTCGTAGATGTCCCAAAACTCCTTGGCTTCGGTTTCCGCCGTACCGGTCATCCCCGCCAATTTGTGGTACATTCTAAAGAAGTTCTGCAAGGTTACGGTTGCATAGGTTTGAGTGGCTGCTTCTACCTTCACGTTTTCTTTCGCTTCAATGGCCTGGTGCAATCCATCAGAGTAACGTCGCCCGTCCATAATACGGCCGGTTTGTTCGTCAACAATCTTTACCTTATTGTCCATCACTACGTATTCTACATCCTTCTCAAATAAAGCGTAGGCTTTTAACAACTGGTTGATGGTGTGCACGCGCTCTGCTTTCACCGCATAATCGCGCATCAATACTTCTTTATTTTTCAATTGCTCATCACTCGAAAGCTCCGAAGCTTCAATCTTAGCAATTTCGGCACCCATGTCGGGCATGATAAAGAACTCAGGGTCGATGTCGCCTGAAATTAGGTCGATGCCTTTCTCCATCATTTCAATGGAATTGTTCTTTTCATCAATCACAAAAAACAATTCCTGGTCGATGGTAGGCATTTCCTTGGCCTGGTCTTGCAGGTAATGGTTTTCTGTTTTTTGCAAAATGCTTCTGATGCCGGGCTCACTCAAATATTTAATGAGTGCTTTGTTCTTTGGCAACCCTCTATAGGCACGTAAAAGAGCATCACTGCCCTTTTTCATGGTTTCTTTGTCTACGTCTTCCCCTTCCTTGGGCAACAATCGTTTTGCGTCCGAAAGTAGCGTAGTAATCAATTTACGTTGGGCACCTACCAACTTTTCAATTCGGGGCTTAAGCTGATGAAATTCATGCTTGTCGCCTTTAGGCGTTGGCCCGGAAATGATCAATGGTGTACGGGCATCATCAATCAATACCGAATCCACCTCATCCACAATGGCATAGTGGTGCTTACGCTGCACCAATTGGTCAGGACGGCTCGACATGTTGTCGCGCAAATAGTCGAAACCAAACTCGTTGTTGGTGCCGTAAGTAATGTCGGCTAAATAAGCGTCTCTGCGTTCTTGCGAGTTGGGCTCATAGTTGTCGATACAAGCAACACTTAATCCATGAAACTCATGAAGAGGCCCCATCCATTCGCTATCACGACGTGCCAAATAGTCGTTTACAGTAACTACGTGTACCCCTTTTCCGGTAAGGGCATTGAGGTAAACAGGAAGTGTAGCTACCAGTGTTTTACCTTCACCCGTTTGCATCTCTGCAATTTTTCCCTGGTGCAGGGCCATACCACCAATCAACTGTACATCGTAATGCACCATGTCCCAGGTAACAGGCACACCAGCGGCATTCCAGGTGGTATCCCAAACGGCTTTATCGCCTTCAATGTTAATGCTATCGCGGGTGGCGGCTAAATTCCTATCGTTTTCTGTGGCAGTAACGCTGATCGTTTCGTTTTCTTTAAACCTACGGGCAGTTTCTTTGATGTTGGCAAAAGCCTCAGGGAGAATTTCCATCAACACCTCTTCTAACTTCTTATCGATGTCTTTGGTAATTTCATCAATCTGATCATAAATGCCCTCTTTTTCATCTACCCCGGCTTCCTCAGCCTCCAGCTTTAATGCTTCAATCTTATCTTCATCGCTCTGAACGTATTCGCTAATGCGCTTTCTCAACGCTGCCGTATTGGCTCTTAGGTCGTCGTTCGAAGCGTTTTTTAGTTTGTCGAATTCGGCATTGATCTGCTCTACCAAAGGAGTAAGCTCTTTGATGTCTTTCTCTGTTTTATCGCCAAAAATGCCTTTGAGTACTTTATTTACTGTACCTAACATGCTTGTTAATTTTGCTTAAAAATGTAAGGAGAACAAAAATAGTTTAATTTCTCGAAGAACGAGGCGTTTTTGCTACCTCTTTCACCATCAAGCTCCCTTTATTTGCTTACTGCTCGTTATTGCAGAAACCGTACCGGGGCATTTTTGCTGACAACTTGACATAAGGACATAAAAAAACCCAGACGCGTTTCCGGTCTGGGTTGAGGTCTTTCGATCTCTAACGATTAATATTCGTCTTCGTTAAAAAAGAAATCTTCTTTTGTAGGATAATCAGGCCAAATTTCTTCGATCGTCTCGTACACTTCGCCTTCATCCTCTATTTCCTGGAGGTTTTCTACCACTTCTAACGGTGCACCTGCACGCATGGCATAATCTATTAATTCATCTTTACTAGCGGGCCATGGTGCATCCTCCAGGTATGAAGCTAACTCTAATGTCCAATACATAGCCCTACTGTTTAAATGTTACCTTTTATGATAACGCAAAAATATATTTTTTGTTTACAAAAACAACAAATTTTTTTCTGAATTGAATAGGTTTTTTATTAACCTGAAAATCAGGTGTTTGCATGGGTGTTTTACATCCTTGGGGTCCATGGAACCTCTTCTGCGTTTAAATCGAGGGTCAATTTTCTGCTCAAAACGAACAAATAATCCGACAAACGGTTGAGGTATTTGATCACTTCATCGGCTACAAAACTTTCGGAAGCGAGGTGAATGGCAATGCGTTCTGCTCTTCTGCATACACATCGAGCAATATGACAATAAGACACAGTGGTATGGCCTCCCGGTAATACAAACGAGCGCATTTCGGGCAATGCTTCATCCATCTTGTCCATGTGTTGCTCCAGGTATTCGATGTCGGCATTGTTGAGGTCGGGAATTTTCATTTTCGATTTATCGGGGTCGGAAGCCAGGGAAGCTCCTATGGTAAACAGTCGATCTTGTATTTCAATCAGTGCCTGTTTGTAGTCAGCATTGATGTCTTGATCGCGAATCAAGCCAATGTATGAGTTGAGCTCATCTACAGTGCCATAAGCTTCAATACGGATGTGGTGTTTGGCTACCCGGGTGCCTCCAATCAATGATGTTTCGCCCTGATCACCTCTTTTTGTGTATACTTTCATGGGGTTGTGTTTACGGTAAACAAAGATAGCGGAAAGTTTGGTTGACGAGGCAGGAATTAGAAGGATTGCGTGAAACCCAGCAAATGTGTAATTTGGAACCATGGATCGAACTGTTTTTACCCCCAAAATTTGGTTATTGCTGTTGCTGGTATTGGTGGCGGTTGGTTGCAAGCGAGGATGTACCACTCATGCTGTAGTAGATGATGAAAGCGAAACACGTACCATCGCTGGACAGAAGGTGGAGGTAACGGCAAAATTAATCGAGTCGAATACCCATTACTTGCGTCGACAAAATTCTTACAGCTACCACATGCGTTTCGATGTGAAGCTGGCAGGAAGACCAACAATGAAAGAGGTAGCGCTGCTGCCTGCTGAATACGAGGATGAGCCCGAAGATGCGTTGCCAAGGTTTGAGGTAGCATTTTCGCCCGATAAAAAACACTTTGCCATAGCACTCGATAAAAAAGTGGTAGACGTTTTTCACTTGTTGGAAAAGGGAGTGCCTTTTGCAGCCTATTTTGAACCATCTACCGTATACATCGACGATTTTAACTGGGACCACGTAGATACTCCGGAAGAAATAGCTCGTTTGTTGATTCGTAGCGATAACATGAGCATGGCACTTAAAGGGCTGGATGATTATGATTTTATGAATGGAGGTGCAGGCGATAACGACCATTATTTTGAGTTGGCCATTGCAGCACAAGACCCGGGTAGTGCATTGGATTTTGTGTTGCTGGAAGAGTGGCCGAATTCTTACCTGGCAGGCTCTTGCCTTGCAAAAGAGCGCGTGGCAGCAAATAGCAAGGCTTCGGCAGAGTGGAAAAGCAACATGCAGCAAAAACTGTTGAGCCTGCTGCGGAAAAAGGAGGTGAATAACGACATTACCGACATGGTTTTTTATTTCAACGACCAGCTGGTATACGACAGTGCTGATGTAGCATTTATGCAATTGTGGCCAGGCGATTGGCAGGCAGAAGATTACTTTGAACAGCGGGTGAATGCTACACAGTCGAACGGAAAAGCAATTGCAGCAAAATTGCAGCAGCGTGCCAACACGTTGATTACTACAGTGCCGGTAGACAGCGAATACGGACAAATGGAAGGAGCCTTTAAATACTTGCTAGAGCGCGGTGATTCGTCCAACTTCAAAGCATCGATTGAACTTTTGCTAGGTGATGAGGTGTTTCACGATTTGTCGTACTCCGATCAAGATTTATACATGGATCAATACGAAAACCTTGGGCCGGTATTGCAGCAGTTGGTACTGGAGCGCTATACCGAGTTGTGTCGCCAGGATTTTGACTATTCGGTATTCGATTTCCTGGGCAAACACCTTACCTGCGAAAAATTGAAAGTCATTACTGCAGACCTGCCCGACTATCAAAAAGACAATTTGCCCGATCGGTGCAAAGAAGAAGCGGTGCAGTAAAAAAAACGAATTTCCTTTTTTTTCGCGGAAATTTGAGCTTATATAAGATCAAATTTGGAGATCGGTAACCTCAAGTTTGAGGTTACCCAGGCGCAATCTTGTGCTTCTATAAGATATCTGTTCATCTTCCGATCCTCTTGCTCGAGCATAAGATGCTCAACAGTGGGCGTAAAATGCTCGCGGCATCCCTTTAGCAGGTCAATCAACACCATGTCCATCCCGAAGCTTCACCTTTCGAACGTCAACGTTAACTCGTATGAAGCGCAGTTGAGGAGTACGAAGGTCAACGTTCAACATACTGATCTCCAATGTTGAGGAAAATATGCTCGACGTTGAGGAAAATAACATCGCAATTGAACTGCTGAAGGTCAGCGTTGCACTTGTTTTGAATAATGGAAGGGGAGTTACTTTGATCCAGCAGCGATGGTATGAGAGCCGTAGCCATCGTCGATCATAGTACCATTTTTAAAGACTTTGCCTGCCTTGGTAAGCACATACCAATCGTTGCCATGAGCTGCAATGTCTATGCCGGTATATCCTTCGTCAATTTTTTGACCGTTCTTAAACACCTTGCCTTTTTGTGTGAGTACATACCAATCGTTACCGCTGGCGGCAATGGCTTTAGGCCCATAGCCTTCATCAATGTTTTTTCCGTTCTTAAATACTTTTCCTCCTCTGGTAAGGAGGTACCAACCATCACTACCTACGGCAATGTCTTTGCCCGAATAGCCATCGTCAATCTTCTTTCCGTTTTTATACAATTCGCCTCCTTTGGTAAGAATGTATACATCATCTCCTTGCGCTGCAATAGCTTTGGCGGCAAGCCATCCGTCATCCACTTTTTCCCCATTCTTAAACACCTTCCCCGCTGCAGTAAGTACATACCAATGGTTACCACTGGCAGTAATGTCTTGAGCGCCATAGCCATCATCAATCTTTTGCCCGTCTTTAAATACCTTGCCTTTTTCGGTTAACACATAAAAAGACGATTGTGCCAATACGGGCGATAGGCTGGCGATAAAGAGTACAATGAAATAAAAGCGAATCATGGTCAATGAGCTACAATTCTTGTGCCGCAAATTAGAACAGTTGAAGTCAAAAATCAAGCAGTAGTTGCAGTAATTGGGGTGTTTTGCACATCGGTTTCAATTTTTCCGTCGCGCAATCGTACAATACGATGGGCGTGCTGGGCAATATCTTCTTCATGTGTAACAAGAATAATGGTGTTGCCATTGGCATGAATCTCGTTAAAGAGGGCCATGATTTCGTGCGAGGTTTTGGAATCGAGGTTACCAGTAGGCTCATCGGCTAAAATGATAGATGGCTTATTGACCAATGCTCGCGCCACAGCCACACGTTGGCGTTGCCCTCCCGAAAGTTCGTTGGGCTTGTGCTTGATGCGGTCGCCCAGGTTCACCATTTCCAATACTTCTTGTGCTCTGGCTTGCCGATCTTCCTTGCTGGTTCCAGCATAAATTAAAGGTAAGCCAACATTTTCAAGTGCCGAGTAGCGGGGCAGTAGGTTAAATGTTTGAAATACAAAGCCAATTTCTTTGTTGCGAATTTCTGCCAGGCGGTTATCATCCAATTCACTTACATCGGTGCCGTTTAGTACGTATTTACCACTAGTGGGCGAGTCGAGGCATCCCAACACATTCATCAAAGTAGATTTGCCCGATCCTGAGGGACCCATCAGGGCTACATATTCATTTTCACCAATGTCGAGCGACACGCCATTTAAGGCATGCACCTTTTCGGTGCCGATGGTATAAGTTTTGAAAATGTCGCGTATTTCAATGATGGCGTCCATGATTCAAAGGTATTAAAATCGGATGGTAAAATGTTCCTTTTCCTGCTCTTTTCTAAAAAACACCAACCCCATACGAAACAAGTCGATGGTTACCGTTACTGTTGGGTGTTGTTGAATGATGTGCCATGCTGCTTCCATTTCGGCCGACCAGTGAATGTCGTCGAATACCAGTACACTGTTGTTGTGTACTTTGGTAAGGCATTGCTCAAAATAAGCAAGAGTAGGAGCCTTGCTGTGGTTGCCATCAATAAAGGCGAAGTCGAGTTGTTGAAGTTGCTGCAATGTTTGTGGTAAGGTATCGTTGAAGTTGCCCTGAACAGCTACAATGTTTTGTTGCTGCATTTGATCGAAATTTTGCTGTGCTACTTCCAGTGTAGCCGCACAACCTTCGTGGGTGTATACAGTGGCCTTGCTGTTGGGTGCTGCCAGGTAAAGGGTAGTAATACCCAACGAAGTGCCCAGTTCCAATAGGGTTTGTGGCTTGAAGTGGTTGACCAGCCTAAAAAGCAGCTGGGCATACTTTGGTGGTGCCAACGAATGCTGTGCAATGGCACTCACTTTTCGCTGATCGCTTTTAAATACCCTGGAGCCAGCACCAAGATCGTTTACCGTAATGGTTGCTTTCGATGATAGCAGTTGCTGGCGCAGCCGCTCAATGTCTTGATAAGCATAATAAGCATCTTTATGCTGAATCACTTCCGTAAGCAATTCAAATACAAACGGGGAGTGTACCTTGTATTTGGTATCAGCAAAAAGTTGGTATTTTAAATATTTGAGCGATTGCACTCCAATCAATTTTGGTTAACTTCACATTTATACTGTAAGCGTAGTGGCACGAAAATTAGTTAATTTAAACGAGAACCCGTATGCTTATGAGACCTTTACTCATACTACTTTTGCTGTCCTTAACCTCTTCTATTATGGCGCAAGATAATACAACCGAAAACTTCGTATTGGTAATTCATGGTGGAGCTGGCACCATTTTAAAAAAGAACATGACACCTGAAAAGGAAGCGGCTTATCAAGCGAAGTTGCAGGAAGCATTACAAGCCGGCTACAAGGTGTTGGGAAGTGGCGGAACAAGCCTGAAGGCGGTGGAAGCAGCCATTGTAGTGATGGAAGATTCACCGTTGTTCAACGCAGGAAAAGGAGCGGTATATACCAATAACGAAACCAACGAAATGGATGCTTCCATGATGGATGGTGGCACATTGAATGCCGGAGCAGTAGCAGGAGCAATGCGCATCAAAAACCCAGTGAAAGGAGCGCGAATGGTGTTGGAACAATCAGAGCATGTATTGCTTACTGGCGAAGGAGCAGATGAATTTGCGAAAAAGCAAGGGCTGGAAATAGTAGACCCATCATACTTCGGCACCCAAAACAGGTTGCAACAGTTAAAGCGATTGCAAAACAAAGAAAAAACTTCGCTCGATCATGATGAAGACCAGGGATATGCCTTGCCCGATAGTTCGGAAATAGAATTCAATGTGAACATCGACCTGGATAAAAAGTTCGGTACTGTAGGTGCAGTAGCATTAGATAAACACGGCAACCTGGCGGCAGCAACCTCTACAGGAGGGATGACCAACAAACGTTTCAACAGGGTAGGCGACTCACCCATTATTGGGGCAGGCACCTACGCCAATAACAGTACCTGTGCAGTATCAAGCACTGGCCATGGCGAGTATTTTATGCGTTACCTGGTAGCATACGATATTTCGGCATTGATGGAATACAAAAAATTATCGCTGCAAGAGGCTGCTGATGAGGTGATTCATAAAAAGCTGAAAGCAGTAGAAGGAAAAGGAGGAGTAATTGCTGTAGATAAAGAAGGCAATGTTGCCATGCCCTTTAATACGCGAGGCATGTATCGTGGCTATATCAAAGCCGATGGTACTACTGAAATAGGCATTTACGACGAAGAGTAGTGATCAAGCAATTGAAAATTCTGGCTGGCCCGTTACTGGGGTTGTTGGTATACTTCCTCTTTCCGGAGGTAGATGCTTCGCAATACATTAGTGAAGATTTTAAAGGCACGTTGCCCCAAAACCTGGCTGAAAGCAATATCATGGCCAAGGCAGCTGGGGTAGCTACATGGATTGCTGTGTGGTGGATTTTAGAGGCAGTAAACATCTATTATACAGCACTGTTGCCCGTATTTGTGTTCCCGTTTTTAGGCGTGATGCCCGTTACTGAAGTGGCTCCTTTGTACATGAAAGAGGTCATCTTTTTGTTTGTAGGGGGCTTTTTAATTGCTTTCGGATTGGAGCGTTGGAACTTGCATAAGCGCATAGCCCTGCGCATTATTTTATTGGTGGGTGCTACACCCGCTCGCATATTGTTTGGTTTTATGCTGGCCAGCTACTTGCTGTCGATGTGGATCATGAATACCGCTACGGTTACCCTGCTGCTGCCAGCAGTGCTGGCGGTGGTGCAGCAAATTGAAGCGTTTCAACAAAGCAATAAAAGTAAACTGGCCACCCCATTTTTGCTCGGGTTGGCCTACGCATCGTCGGTGGGAGGCATTGCTACCCTCATTGGTACTGCTCCCAATTTTGTGTTCATGGATTTTTTCAATGAGAAATACCCCACACTGCCCGACATTGATTTTGCCAATTGGTTCATGTTTGGATTGCCAACAAGCATCGTGCTATTTGTGGTGTGTTTTCTGCTGTTGCGTTTCATGTACCGCAAGAGCTTTCGCAGCGAAAACATCAGCATCGACTTTTGCCGGGTAGCATATAAAAAGCTGGGCAAGATGACCTATGAAGAAAAGGTATTGTCGTTTTTCTTTGTAGCAACCGTATTGTTGTGGTTTTTCAGGAAAGACCTGGCTATTGGTGATGCTACCTTGCCGGGATGGTCGAACCTATTGCCCGAAAAGGGGTTCATTAAAGAAAGTGCCATCGCCATGTTGGTGGCATGTACCTTGTTTTTGTTTCCTTCAAAACAACCCGGAACCAACCTCATTACCTGGAACGATGTGAAACGCTTACCGTTGGGCATTATCTTTTTGTTTGGAGGAGGTTTTGCATTGGCGCGATCGTTTGAAGCTTCAGGGTTTTCCAATTGGTTGGCCAGCCACATGGAAGTAATGGGCACATGGCCGCCTGTGTTGATGGTATTGATTTTGTGTTTGGGCATGACCTTTTTAACAGAGCTAACTTCTAATACGGCCTCTACCTTATTGGTGTTGCCCATTTTGTTTTCGCTATCTCAAAACATTGATGTACATCCGCTGCAATTATTTATTCCGGTGGTGCTGTCGGCTTCGTGTGCATTTATGTTGCCTGTGGCTACTCCTCCCAATACCATTGTGTTTGGCAGCGAAAAGCTGAAAATAAAAGACATGATGCGGGCAGGAATATGGCTCAACCTCATTGGTGTAGCCATTATTACCATGGTGGCATTTACCTTAATTGGGTGGGTGTTTGGAGTATAACTACTTGTCGTAAGCCTGGTTGTCGAAGATAGGAGTAAGTGGCTGCTTGATACGAATGAAAGGATGTTGGGTAACTGCGTGGCAACTGTTACAATTGGTGATGAACGTGGTGTATTGCGCTTCAAATTGATCAAACCCTTCTTCTACTTCACCTTCAAAACGCTCTAACGATTCAAGTCCCATGCTTTGCATGAATTTGCTGATCTCTACCCCTTCATCAACAATATTGGCTTCAACCACCTCTTCCATCACCTCTTCCATTTCGTGAAAATAAAAGTGGGTGAGCTCCTCGTTGTTGTTGATGCCAGCAAAGTACAATTTGTTGGCATATACCTGTAAGCGTTGCATAAAAATGGCCACTTCCACTTCTTCTTCGTGGTGTTCGATTTCCTCCTCTTGTGGTTGTTGTAAAGCAGCGATGTCGGCTTTTAGGGCAGCGTTTTCTTCTTGCAATGTGGTGATGTTAAAGTAAAGTATAAGTACAGCGCCAAAAAGCAAGCCGGTTAAAATAAGGGGCAGGTAATTTTTCATAAGTGTTACAAATGTACGTTGCGCGTATGCTATTTACAATCCCTTGAATTAGGTATTTTAATAGCCCAATACTTTGAGCATCGATTTGTGGCTTTGTTCTTTAGCAAACAGTCGTGTGGTTACAGTGCCATCTTCATCTTTATCAATTACAATGTGTTTCGGGGCAGGGGTGAGGCAATGTTGAATGCCGCCAAAGCCACCAATACTTTCCTGGTAAGCTCCGGTATTGAAGAAACCAATGTATTGCGGTGTTTCAGGATGGTACTGCGGCAAATAAATGGCGTTGGTGTGTTGTTCTGAGTTGTAGTAGTCGTCGCTATCACAAGTAAGCCCTCCCAATAAAATGCGTTCATACTTTTTGTCCCAGTTGTTGATGGCCAATAAAAGGAAACGTTGATTGATGGCCCAGGAGTCGGGGAGTGTGGTCATAAAAGAGCTGTCAATCATGTTCCACATTTCACGATCGTTTTGCCGTTTCTGCCCTACGATAGAAAAAAGCATGGCGCCACTTTCACCTACGGTAAACGAACCGAATTCAGAAAAAATATCGGGCTCTTCAGTGTCATTCTCGTTGCACATCAGTTTAATTTGAGCTACAATTTCCTCTGCCATGTATTCGTAATCGTAGTCGAAAGAAAGAGAGTTTTTAATGGGAAACCCACCGCCAATGTTTAAAGCGGTTAGTTCGGGGCAAATCTTTTTTAACTCACAATACACCCTTACGCATTTGGCCAACTCGTTCCAATAGTAAGCAGTATCAGTAATGCCAGTATTGATAAAAAAGTGCAACATCTTCAACGAAAACTTAGGATGATTTTGCAGGTGCGCTTTATAGTAGCTAACAATGTCTTTATAACCAATGCCTAATCGTGAAGTATAAAAGGCAAACTTAGGATCTTCTTCTGAGGCAATGCGAATGCCAATGTCGCATTTTTGCTTGAGTTGCTTGCTCAATGCTTCCACTTCTTCCTTGTTGTCAATAATGGGGAGTGTATTGCGAAAACCGTTGTTGAGCAGCCGGGCAATGTTATCGATGTACTGTGGCATTTTATAGCCATTGCATAGAATGTACTGATCCTTGGTAATTTTATTGTTTTCGTAAAGCGATTCAATGATGTTGATGTCAAAAGCGGAAGAAGTTTCAATATGAATGTCGTTCTTCAGTGCTTCCTCCATTACAAAAGAGAAGTAAGAGCTTTTGGTGCAATAACAATAGTGATAGGTGCCCTTGTAATTGGCCTTTGCCATAGCCACATTAAACATGCGTTTGGCCTTTTCAATTTGTGTGCTGATTTGTGGGAGGTAGGTAATGCGCAATGGGGTGCCGTATTGTCTAATAATATTCATCAATGGAATATCGTGGAAATGCAGTTCGGTATCTTCTACCTTGAACTCTTCTTGAGGAAAATCAAATGTTTGCTCAATTAAATCGCTGTATTTTGTTTTCATGGCTGTTCAAAAAAAGTGCTTACAAATGTACAGTAAAACCTGTTTGATGATGGGGTTTTACTTAAAGTAACTCACCTGGATAGATGATATTAGCGTTGTTTAGTTAAACTGCATGTAAGGTTTTCCCTTAGTAATCAGCTGATTAATTCCTTTTGAGACGAGCTAGTGTGCTTTTTTTACAAATGTAATGGAGTTGGATAAGTGGTTGAAGGTAAAAGTAAGTGAGTTACATGTAAGGAGTGCGAGCGCTTAAGATTATAGCGGAAAATTGCTAATTTAGTAAGAAGCAAAGATTGATGCAAACGGCAGTACATAACGATGGAATCATCGATCGGATAGAAATTGCAGAGGCTATAATTGAAATTAGGAAAGACGGGATTATGCATACGCATATGAAGTTGAAGTATGAGGTGACGTTAGAAAATGCCTTGAATATTTTCGAAGCCGCATCGAGTTTAGCAAAAGGGAAACCATTTGCCAATTTGTTCAGTACACAAAAGTTGCTCATACCAAGCAACGAAGTAAGAGACTTTACTGCAAGCGAAGAGCGCAACAAAATTGTATTGGCCGATGCTTTTGTAATTCATTCATTGCCACAAAAACTGGTGGGAAATTTTTACTTGAAATTTAATCGTCCACCAAAGCCCACAAGGTTGTTTACCAACCAGCAAGAAGCCATTAAATGGCTACACCGATTCATTCCTAACAATTAAAAATCAATTTGATAGCGGGTGCCATGCTCACAGTTGAGGGTGATATTACCATCAATCTGATCGGCTAAAATATCGATGAGTTGCAAGCCAAGTGTTTCAGAATTTTCAATGGTAACCCCTTCGGGAATGCCAACACCGTCATCGGCAATGAGCAGTCGATACCCATGATTTGCAGTACGGGTTAAATGCACTACTATGGCTCCTCGCTCTCGACCTTCAAAGGCATATTTTAGCGAATTGGAAATGGTTTCATTCAAAATTAAACCAATGGGCACCAGGATATCGAGCTTAAAACTATTGACCTCAATGTGGAGGTCGAGATCAATTTCCGGTTCCATGCCGTAGAGTTTCACAAGGTTGTTGATCAACTCCGAAATGTATTCGTTGATGTTAATGTTGGCCAAATCTTTTGATTCGTAAATCTTCTCATGAATCAAAGCCATAGAATTCACCCGGTTCTTGCATTCATCAAACAATTCCAATGCTCTTTCATCTTCAATGTAATGCGATTGTAAGTTGATGAGGCTGCTAATGATTTGAAGGTTGTTTTTTACCCGATGATGAATCTCTTTTAACATTACCTCTTTTTCCTCATTTTGGCGCGATATGGCTTGTGTTCTAATACGAACTCGCTCTTCCAAAATTTGCTTCGATACGCGTAAGTACTTGGTGCGAATAACAATGAAGTAATACAAGGGCATGAAAACAACCAATCCCAGTAAGCAATAAAACCACCAGGTTTTCCAAAATGGAGGAGGTGGGGGAGGAGGTGCTGCTACCACAATGTTTTCGTAGGTGGTGTATGCTTCGTTCCACACACCATCACTGTTATGTGCTTTAACTTTAAAAGTGTAAGTGCCCGGGTCCAGGTTAGCGTAGGTAGTTGTGTTTTGTTGGGTAATGGGCGACCAATTTTTATCGAACCCTTCAAGCATCCAGCTATAACGAACCTTTTTAGGATGGCTTAAGTCGAGGCCAATGAAATCGAAAGTAAGGTGATTTTGATCGTAGGGCAGGTGAAGCTTGTTGGGTAAGTGATGCCAACCTACAGCGTGACTGCTGTACGAGGTGTCGTTCCAATTTACTCCTTGAAGAAAGAGCCGAACATTGGTAATGTGGGTTTGAGGAGGGGTGGTGTTGAGTTGGTCGTTGGCCGGGTTGTATTGAATCAACCCTTTTACTGTACCAAACCAAAGGTGCCCATCTTCGTTGTAATAAACCGCACGTGAATTACACTCTACCCCTTTGAATCCTTCTTTTAAACCGTAGTTTTTGATGGATGCTGGTGTGCTGTTTTCCGTCAATTGTATACGGTCAATGCCCTTATTGGTACCAACCCACAATTGGTTTTGAACATCTACCACCATAAGGTAAACAGTGTTGGACGTTAATCCATCTTCCAATGTATATGGAATAAATGTGTCGTTTTTGAGTACAGCAATGCAGGCGTCGGTACCAATCCAAATGTGCCCGTTTTTATCTTCTACAATACTGCCCACATAGCTATTGCATAATCCTTCTTTAAAATGGGTAAATGTGCCATTGTTGTGTCGAAACATGCCACCGCCAGAACCAACCCAAAGGAACCCCTTTGAATCCTGGAATAAGGTATGAGCGTTATTGTTAAATAACCCGTCTTCACTGTTGTAGTGTTGAAAATTTTGGCCATCATAGCGGTACAGGTAATCGCCTAAAGTGCCTATCCAAAGCATGCCCTCCGAATCAAGCAAGAGCGAACGAGTTTCTTTGCCTTTTAATGGGCCATCAATAGATGTTAAACTACGACCATTATATTGTACCAGCCCTTTGTTGGTAGCTAGCCAAATGGTGCTGCCATGGCCTTTAATAATAGACCGTACTGAATTGTCTGGTAATCCATTTTCAGTAGTGTAATTCACTACTTCATTGCCGTTATAACGGTAAGCCCCATTGGTGGAGGTGCCTACCCATATGTCATTTCCATCTTTCAAAATGCTGAAGATATTGCCGGTATTTAGGCCCTCTATGTAATCGTAATAGGTAAACCCTTCCCCCCTAAATTTTAGGAGCCCGTTGCCATTGGTGCCTACCCATAGGTTACCTACACGGTCAACCATTAACGTGCTTACGTTATTGTCAGGAAGTCCATTGTTACTGGTATAGCTGGTAATGGTAGCTCCAATTTTGTAAATTCCATATCCTTCCAGGGCTGTCCAAACATTGCCCATACTGTCTTTTGCAATGGCCTTAATAGGATATCCCTGGGGAAGCATTGGAATAGACTTTTCAACCAACTGATTGCGATCAGCATCCAGGTCGTAAATGCGCTTATTGGTGCCAATGCAAATCGCACCTTCTGCATCTTTTGCAATACAAGTAACGTGTTCATCTTCCTCCGGGTTAGGGATATTGTAGTGTGTAAAAACATCTTCCTCCAATTTGGTAAGCCCTGCTTTTGTTCCGATCCACAATACATTGCTGTCGTAAAACAACGATCGAACATTTACATGCTGCATTCCCTCTTTTTGGGCATAAGTGCACACTACCTTCCCCTTTTCAATCACTCCAATGCCACCGGGTGTCCCCACCCAAATACGACCATCATCATCGGTTACAATACTTGAAATTTCACTGTTTGGCATGCCTTCTTTTTCGGTAAATGATTGAAACGTTTTGCCATCAAACCGGGTAACCCCTCCCCAGGTAGCTCCAATCCAGAGGTGGCCATCCTGGTCTTCAGCAATGGCGGTAATGATGGTGCCATCAAGGCCATCTTTTTGACCGTATTCAGTAAAACTCTTGCCATCAAATTGACACAACCCACCACCAGAGGTGCCTACCCATAAGTAGCCCCTGCTGTCCTGAAAGATGGTGGTCACATAAGATTGGGATAGTCCTTCTTCGATAGAGTATCGGGCAAAGTCGAAATTTTGTGCTATTGTTGCCGGCATTGCCCACACAAAGGCAAAGACAATGAGAAAGCATAGCCGGATAGAGATATGGATCTTACAGCGTTGGTTCACGGTTAGTAATGCAGATGCCAAAGGGAAATTAAGGAAAATGTTTGGGAATTCGAAATGAAAGGGCAATAGCGCTATTTTAGATGAATAAAGTCAGTCTTTCTACCTTCAATGCAACATCCAAAGCCCTGTTGCTTCCATATACTGCCAATACGCTTATATTTGCATGAACAATAAACGCTATTCATGAGCACCATCCGCGTTACCAAAGAGTTTACCATGGAGATTGCACATGCACTCGATCACCATGATGGAAAATGCCATAACATTCATGGCCACTCCTATCATCTATCAGTTACAGTAAAAGGAGTGCCTTCTACACAAACAGGTAGCCCTAAAGAAGGAATGGTCGTTGATTTTGCTGACTTAAAAAAAGTGGTGAAACAACAGGTAGTAGATCGATTCGATCATGCATTGGTGCTTTACCAGGATTCTAAGTTTGTGCCTGCCATCAGCAAATCGATGAACCCAAGGCTTTTATTGGTGAACTATCAGCCTACGTGCGAAAACATGTTGATAGAAATGGTAGGGCGCATTCAAAATGAGCTGGGTGCTAGTGTGCAACTGCACCATGTTCACCTTCGAGAAACAGCCACCAGCTATGCCGAATGGTGGGCTGAAGATCAATAATTTTTGAGCAATGAAAATAGGAGAAGATACTTAGTTGATTTATTATTCAACCATTTGGTTGAATAATAAAATTAATGACTACTTTTGTAACGTAATCAAAACAAACAAACAAAAATGAAAGCAACAAGAGTTAGGTATACTGTACAAGAGGAATATGCAGCTACCAATAAAGAAAACATTGAAAAAGTAATGGCAGATGTTAGGAGGTTGAACCGCCCTGGAATGAAGTATTGCACTTTCGTGCTTGATGACGGGGTGACCTTCATCCATTGGGCCATCTTTGAAACGGAGGAAGACAATAAAGCACTGGGTGAGTTAGCGTCGTTCAATCAATTCAGAATGGCGTTGAAAGCGAGTAATCCGGTGAGCCCCCCTCAACCTGAGAACATGAGTTTAGTGGCTTCAGGATACGATTTCTTTTAAAATGGCAAAGGCATATACATCGCGTTTGGATCGAGTGTTTGCAGCACTTTCTGATCCTACACGCAGAGGAATCATTGCTCAATTGAGAGAAGAGGAAATGTCGGTATTGGAATTGGCTGAGTCGTTCGATATGTCTTTTCAAGCCATCTCCAAACACCTCAAGGTATTGGATAAGGCAGAGTTGCTACACAGGCGGAAGGAAGGGCGTTACCAATGGTGCAAGTTCAACTCCGAACCCATGGCCGATGCGGTGAAGTGGATGTCGTTTCACTACGATTTTTGGAAAGAAAGTTTTAACTCCCTGGAGCAGTTTTTGGATCAATTAAAGGAGAAGGAGGAGTGATGACTACCAATAGTGTTTATTTAACCAAACAGTTTCAACATTCCAGCAGCTTGGTATTTAAAGCATTTACCACTCCTGAATATGTCATGCAGTGGTTTGGCCCCATCAATACCAAAATGGTGAATGCAGTGATGACCTTTGAAGTAGGAGGAACTTATGCATTTGAGTTGGAGCGGCCTGATGGAAGTACCTTTAGTATAAAGGGAGAATACACAGTCATTGAGCCGCCTTACCGTTTGGAGTTTACGGTTTCTTACGAAGGACTGCCTGCAGCTATTGCAAAACCCAGTGTGGTTACCATTGTTTTGGAAGCATTGGAAGAAGGAACTGAACTTCGTTTTCAACAAGCATTTACAACATTGCCTGCGAACATGGAAGGAAGAACAAAGTCGTGGGAGTTGATGTTCGAACGATTGGGGCAATTGGAGCTTTAAGCTCAGTGCCTCATTATAAAAGTCATGCGCTTCAGTTAATCAACCACTTCTGCGCGAGCAGGAATCTACTTTTTCCTACCCCAAACTCCTGCGCAGGCAGGAGTCCACACTCCATACTCACACTCGAAACTACAAAAGCCTTACTGTTGTCTTTCACAGTCATGCTGAACTTGTTTCGGCATCTGTTTTTTGGATTACCTCCTTTCAGTCGATGATCCTTTTTTGCCCTTTGTTGGGGAATGCAAACAAAACCCATCCGTCGTGCCTCCGTCAACTTTTGCAGTTACTCGCACTCAAAACTGCAAAAGCCTGCTTCTAAGAAGCAGGCTTTTGTTTGTGGGCTATACTGGATTATTGCATGATCCAGTGTAGGTTGCCCTCGTACCCAACTTCAAAGCCTGATTCGCTTCGCTCATTCGGACTTTTTTATTTCTCCACTCGTTCAAGCGGGGCTTGACTCGTTGCTAAATAAAAAAAGCCTGGTACAATGTACCAGGCTTTAATCTTGTGGGCTATACTGGATTCGAACCAGTGACTTCCACCCTGTCAAGGTGACACTCTAAACCAACTGAGTTAATAGCCCGTGAGGGTAAAAGTACTAAAGGAAGAGGAAAGGGCATAATAAACCTGCAATTCTTGGTAGTGCATGAGTGTTCGCCTTAGGCGGGTGTATCCCTGCCCGACAGTAGGTGGGATAGACCGGACAGGAATTTAGTGCCTCACACCCACACTCCTGCGCAGGCAGGAGTCCAGTATTATACCCTACACTCAGTACCCAAAAAGAAACCCTAACGGGTACTTTTTATTTTCAGTCCTTTTCGCTCAAACAAGTTTGGCTCAATTCCTTCAAATAAAAAAGCCGCACAAAATGCGCGGCTTTCTTTTTGTGGGCCCTACTGGATTCGAACCAGTGACCCCCTGCTTGTAAGGCAGGTGCTCTGAACCAACTGAGCTAAGAGCCCTAAATGAGGGTTGCAAATATAGAGGATTTCTATATTTCTGCAAACGAAAAAAATATTTTTTTGAATTAAACCACTTCGGCCACTACAAATGTGCTGCCACCAACAAATACAAGGTCGCTTTCATTGGCATTGTTTTGCGCACTTTCAAGTGCTTGTTGCACTGAAGCATAAGGGTGTCCTTGCAAACCATGAGCCCGGGCATTGCTATGGAGCTCAGCCAGCGGAAGAGCACGAGGAATCTTAGCTTCACAAAAATAATAGGTAGCTGTTTTTGGCAGCATCGCCAGCACCTGATCACACGCCTTGTCGTTAACCATACCTAATACAAAGTGTAGGTGTTGGTGGGGGGTGGCTTTTATTTGTTGCAGTACTTGTTTTATGCCATCTTCATTGTGACCGATGTCGGCAATGGTAAGTGGGTGCTGTTGCAAGACTTGCCATCGACCCAATAAACCGGTGTTTTCCACTACATGTCTCGCACCTTGTTGAATGTGTTGTTCGTCAATGTTCCACCCCAGTTGCTGCAACAACCCAATGGTTGTCCGAGCAGTTTTTAAATTTTCGAGCTGGTAGTTGCCCAATAAATCGGTGGGGTAGGAGAATGGAGGCTGCTTGGCGGCAAAGTGAATAGGGGCACTTCGCTGGGCAGCGGTGGCAACAAAAACTTCATGGGCAATGGCATTGGCATGGCCAATAACCACAGGTACTCCATCTTTAATGATGCCAGCCTTTTCAGTAGCAATTTGCTCAATAGTGTCGCCCAATAAGTGGGTGTGATCTAGTCCAATATTGGTAATCACCGATACTTCAGGTGTAATGACATTGGTAGAGTCCAATCGGCCGCCTAACCCGGTTTCAATGACGGCAATGTCTACTTTTTGTGCTGTGAAATATTGAAACGCCATGCCCACAGTCAGCTCAAAAAAAGAGGGTTGAATAGGCTCAAAATCCTTTCGATGATTGGCAACAAAATCCACCACAAACGATTCAGGAATCATTTGCCCGTTGATTCGAATACGTTCACGAAAATCAGCCAGATGAGGTGAAGTATACAACCCTACTTTATATTCTGCTTCCATTAAAATGGAGGCGAGAATGTGAGAAGTAGAACCTTTGCCATTAGTACCAGCAACATGGATGGAGCGAAAACCATTTTCAGGATGTCCCAATAGTTGACAAAGTGCAATGGTATTGTTTAAATCAGCTTTGTAAGCAGCTTTGCCTACACGCTGATATATGGGAAGTTGACTGAATAGGTAATCGAGCGTTTGTTGGTACACCTTACTTTAAGACGAAATTAAAGGTCATGGTTCCTTTTTGCTCAATGGCAGCGTCAGAATCGGCATTGAATTTAGCACGCATGGCTGCTTTTTTAGCAATGTCGAATAACTCTTGGTTGGTAGTGGTAGATTTCGAAAGATTAGGAGTAACACGGGTTACTTTCCCTTTACGATCTACATATATGTTGAGTACTACCTTGCCTTCTTCTTGTGTTTTATCGGTAATTCTGGGAGGCTCTAACAGCAAACGATTGGCTAACGACCAATCACCATCACCGCCACCCAGTACACCTTTGCCAGTATCGCCATTCGGGTTGCCCTGGTTGCCAGTAGCATTATCACTATCGCCTTCGCTATTGCCACCACTAGGGTTGTTCAGTAAGTCAAGTGCATTTTGCAACTCACTACTGATTTGATTTTCTTCTTCCTGCGTTTCTTCCTCCTGGTCACTATCACTGGTGTTTACAGCAACCGATTCCGTTTCTTGCTCGGCTACTTCTTGCGTTTCCGCTTCAGTGGTAGTATTCGTGGTGGTGGCTGTTTCTTCCGACTCCGTGTTTTGTTCTGAAACGACTTCCGATTCTACATCACCACTTCCTTCATCGGTATTGCCAAAATCCATGGCAATGAACATGGTCTCATCTTCTGGTTCAGGATCGGGTTGACGCAATCCTGTAAACAGAAATAACAACAACATCAGCACATGGAATACCACTACTCCAATTACTGCATTGCGCTTATTGCTATCTTCTAAAACGTTCATTTTTGTGGTTTCGTAGCTAAAATTACCTTCCAATGGTTTCTTTTAGCAATGTCTAATACCTTTACTGTTAACCCCGCAGGGATGGTTTGGTCTACGTTTAAAACGATATTTTGTTTCGATTCGTCTGCGCTCAGCCGTTTTTTTAATTCACCCTCCAGCATATCAATAGCCACTACTTCGTCGTTGATGTAGAATTTATAATCAGGATCAATAGAAACAGCGATGTTGGGTTGGGTAGACGTTTGATGTTTACCGTAAGGCAACTCCAGAGGAGGTACGTATGGGCTTACCAGTGTAGAAACAATGATAAAGAAGATCAACAACAAGAACACAAGGTCTGTCATCGACGACATGCTGAAAGCAGCACTTACTTTATTTCTTGATCGCAGTTCCATTATAGTGGTTTGGTAGCCAATGCTACTTTCCAATGATTTCTTTTAGCAATGTCTAATACCTTCACCAACGACCCTGTTTCAGTAGTTTGATCGGTATTGAGAATGATGTTTTGTTGGTTACTTCCGCTCAGCTTACGCTTTAGCATTTCCTCTAATTGCTCTTCAGCCACTTTTGTGTTGTTCACATAGTACTGATTGCTCTTGTCTACTTTAACAGTAACGGTTGGTGTCGACGATGAGCTGGATTGCCCTGAAGGCAAATCTACCGGCAGGGCAAAAGGACTTACCAGTGTAGAAACAATGATAAAGAAGATCAATAACAAAAACACAAGGTCTGTCATTGACGACATGCTAAAGGCAGCACTTACTTTATTTCGAGAACGAAGTTCCATGTAATTTATTTACTGGGTGCGTCCAATAAATCAAGGAATTCGATAGACGTATTTTCCATTTGGTGTACCACCTTATCTACTTTAGTAACCAGTGTGTTGTAGGCTACATAAGCAATAATACCAATGATCAAACCAGCAACGGTGGTTACCATGGCCTGCATAATACCTCCTGATAGTTTATCGATTTCAACACCACTACCGCCAATTTTCATTTCGTGAAAGGTAAAGATCATACCAATTACAGTACCCAGGAAACCAATCATGGGAGCTGCACCGGCAATGGTAGCTAACATTGAAAGGCCTCGTTCCATCTTATATACTTCCAGCTTGCCAACATTTTCGATAGAAGCGCTGATGTCTTTCATCGGCTTACCAATGCGTGAGATGCCTTTTTCGAGCATTCGAGCCATAGGAGTTGAAGTGGCTGCACAAAGACTGGTGGCAGCATCCAATTTTCCATCCTGGATAAAGTCTTTGATCTTATTCATAAAGTCTTTCTCCGTCTTCGATGCTTTTTGAATGGCAAGAAAACGCTCAATGAATATGTAAATGGCAATAACAGATAGCAGAGCCAATGGTCCCATAATGTACCATCCACCATCAACAATCATTTGCCAAATGGAAAGGGTTTCATCACCACCAACTCCGCCATCAAGGCTGGTTAATACCGAATCGGCACCATCGGCTGTGGTGATTTGCAAGAAAACAGGAATCTTCATAAAACTTGCAGGTTTGTGGTTATATAACGGATTATCATAAGTTTATATTATGCGTACATGAGTATGTATACCCCTGCACCAGCCAAATAGCCAATAATGGCGAGTAAGCTGATTTTTTTCAAGTACCAAATAAAATCGATCTTTTCCATGCCCATTACAGCAACACCTGCTGCTGAGCCAATAATCAAGGCACTTCCACCTGTACCGGCACAATAGGCTAAAAACTCCCAAAACTTACCATCTGGAACAAAGCTCTGTAACCAGGCTACACTATCGCCACTGGCTGCTTGTAGCATCTCAGGGGTGGTAATGTCGTACATTCCTTGCGAGGCTGCTACCAATGGTACATTATCTACAATAGCAGACAATAAGCCTATGGCAATATTGATGCTGTAGATGTCGCCAAACGATTCGCGCAAGAAGCCAGCCATTTGTGTAAGGTGACCTGCAGATTGCAAGCTGGAAATGGCGACCAAAATCCCAAGGAAGAATAAAATACTGGGGGTATCGATTTTTCGAATTACACCTACTACTGAAATATGCGACTTGGCTTCTCTATTCTTCTTTCTGTGCATGATTTCAGTAACGATCCAAAGCACGCCTAAACCAAATAACATTCCCATATAAGGAGGTAAATGTGTGACGGTTTTAAACACAGGAACAAACAGCAACAAGCACACGCCTAAGCAGAATACAAAATTACGCTCTGTCGGAGTGGTTGGGTTGACATAATGTTCAAGTCCTTCCTGGCGTATAGGACGCTTTACATCGCCTTTCATGGTGAAACTTAAGATGCCCAATGGAATAATTAAACAAACCAAACTAGGTACAATAAGTGTTGTTACAATATTGGCAGCAGAGATTTGTTCCGATACCCATAGCATAGTGGTGGTAACATCACCAATAGGCGACCAGGCACCACCGGCATTGGCTGCAATAATCACAATGCCTGCAAAAAACCATCGATCACCTTTATCCTCAATCAATTTCCTTAACAATGATACCATTACAATAGAGGTGGTAAGGTTATCGAGGGCAGCAGAAAAGAAAAAGGTAAGTACACCAATAATCCAAAGCAGCTTTACCTTGTTGGTAGTTTTAATGCGATCGGTAATCACGGCAAACCCTTCATGAGCATCAATCAATTCAACAATGGTCATGGCTCCTAATAAGAAGAATAAAATTTCCGAATGGTGACCAAGGAAATGAGATAACTCATGGAGGATATATTTATAACCTTTCCCATGTTCTGCCAGCTCCATGTATTCGGCATTGCCGTCCAAAATTTCGGGGGCACCAAACATATACACTACCCAGCCCAGTACGGCAATGAGCAATGCTGCAGCGGCCTTGTCAATTTTCAGTGGGTGCTCAAGGGCAATAACCAAATACCCCAGCACGAAAATCACAACCATTAAAATGTACATAGTATTTCCTTTCCTTATCCTTTGTTACAGCAACTGACCAAGCGCAATTTCGAAGGCTGTCTTGGCAATGCCATTGTTACTTGAGTTCTTGTTATAGGTGGTTTGAATGGCTTCCCGAATTACCTCAGAAGTATCGTCGAAAATAGATTTGTCCGATAACTTTTCGAGATCGGCTTCCATGAAGTAGGCAAAAGCTCGAGCCATGCCACAGTTAGAAATAAAATCGGGAATAACACTCATTCGATTGTCAGTGTAATCAGCAATCGGTCCAAAGAAAATTTCTGGATCGGCAAAAGGAACATTAGCACCACAGGCTACTACTTCCATGCCTGCGTTTACCATTCGCTCTACCTGATCCTGGGTAATGAGTCGAGATGCTGCACAGGGTAAAAACACTTCCGCATTCATATCCCAAATACGTTCGTTGATGGCTTCAAACGGCACCATGTCATCTGTTACCAGTGTATTGCCATCTTTCTGTAAGAATAACTCTCTGATCGTATCGAAAGAGAAACCATCCTGGTTAATGAGACCGCCATTTCGGTCAATGATTCCAACAATTTTAGCGCCTTCTTGAGCGAGGTAATATGCCCCTGCAGCACCTACGTTGCCCCACCCTTGAATGATCACTCGCTTTTCTTGCAAGTTGCCACCATAGATGTTGTAAAAGTGTTTTACTGACTCTGCTACACCAAAGCCGGTAATCATATCGGCTACCACAAATTTTCGATCGGGATCAGGACTGTATTGAGGATCTTCAATGACCTTGGTAACTCCCTGTCTTAACTGACCGATTCGGTTAATCTTTTGCGCTTCATGCGGCTGGAAATGCCCATTGAAAACACCCTCTTGCGGGTGCCAAACACCACAATCTTCTGTAATGGGGATCACTTCTACAATTTCATCCACATTCAAGTCGCCTCCAGTACCGTAGTAGTGTTTCAACAAAGGAGTAACCGCTTGAAACCAACGCTTTAGAACGCCTTTTTTACGAGGGTCGCGAGGATCGAAGTTAATGCCCGATTTGGCTCCCCCAATGGGTGGACCAGCTACGGTAAACTTTACTTCCATGGTTTTTGCCAACGACTCCACCTCACGCTTGTCGAGTCCTTTACGCATTCTGGTTCCTCCTCCTGCAGCACCTCCTCTAAGGGAGTTGATGACTACCCATCCTTCTGCTTCGGTTTCGGAATCTTTCCATTCAAAAACAATCTCTGGTCGTTTGTTTTCAAATTTATCCAATAATTCCTTCATGATTCTTTGAGAATTTAATCGCCAAATTTAACAAAACAATCCGTGGATTGAGGGCATTGCCCCAAAAGTTATTCATGCTTTTTTGTTAATTGGAATTCCAATAAATCGCACCACCAACATTGTTTTTAGTCGCACCCGTCACCGATTGCAAACAATTCACCTCATTTCGGTAACGCAATACTCCTAAAAAAGCAAAGATTAAGGCTTCTTTAAACTCAACCAATTCCTTGTCTCCTGGAGAGACTTTGCCTGAGGCGTAATGCTGCATGCGCTCCAATAAAAAGGCATTGAAAGCACCTCCCCCGGTAACCAATATTTGATGCTCCGGCTTACTGTTTATGGCAATTGCAATTTGTTGGCTAATGTGTTCGCAAATGGTATGCAAAGCATCTTTTGGAGATAATTGAAATGAATCAATCAAAGGCTTGAAGTGGGTCAGGTACCATTCTTTTCCTAATGATTTGGGAGGTTTTTGCTTATAATAGGAAAGTTCGTTTAGTGCTGCTAGCAGATTATTATTCAGCATGCCTTCTCGAGCAAAGGCGCCTTCACCGTCAAAAGGGGAACCCAATTGTTGGGCAATAGGGTTCAAGGCCATGTTGACCAGACATACATCAAATGCAAGTCGATCTCCCTCTTTTTCGTACGACACATTTGCGATACCTCCCAGGTTTAAGCAGTAATCATAAGAGTTAAATAACAGCTGGTCTCCAATTGGAACCAGGGGTGCTCCCTGTCCGCCTAAGGCAACATCCAGGGTTCGGAAGTCGGCCACTACTGGACATCCGCATTCAGCGGCAATAGAAGCTCCGTCGCCTATTTGTAGGGTGAGTTGCTGGCTGGGCTGATGAAATATGGTATGCCCGTGTGAGCTAACAAAGTCTACATCTATGCGATGTTTTTCTCTGAAATTCTTGACCTGTTGCCCTATGAAATGTCCGAAGGATTGATGGAGCATTGCCAACTCAAATGCTGACCCGGTTTCTACCGAGCTGAGTTGCTGTTTTAATTCTTCGCTGTAGGTAATGGTTTCTGCAATGGACATGGTGTAGGACCATTGTTGGCCATCAAAAATAAATTGACAATAGGCCATGTCTAAGCCATCTAAAGATGTGCCCGACATGGTTCCAATAACGTTGTAATTTACCATCAAATAAATGCTGATTTTCCTGCGGTCAGGGATTAGCAAAAGTGAATTTAAAAAATTAAATTTGTCGTCCCTTCTAAACAGGTGTTAAACTTTAATAATTTGTTATGAACCTCGACTTAACCGAAGAACAGATTGCAGTAAGAGATGCAGCGAGAGATTTTGCACAAAATGTGCTGAAACCCGGAGTAATTGAAAGAGATGAAAAGCAACTTTTCCCAGCCGAAGAAATTAAGCAATTGGGTGAGTTAGGCTTTTTAGGAATGATGGTTGACCCCAAATATGGGGGGGGAGGTATGGACGCAGTTTCATACGTGTTGGCCATGGAGGAAATTTCGAAAGTAGATGCCTCTGCTTCGGTAGTAATGTCGGTAAACAACTCGTTGGTTTGCTGGGGGCTCGAGACCTTTGGTACCGAGGAGCAAAAGCAAAAATACCTGGTGCCCCTGGCAAAAGGAGAAATTATCGGTGCTTTTTGTCTTTCAGAACCTGAAGCTGGTTCTGATGCAACTTCACAGCGTACTACAGCTGTGGAAGAGGGTGATCATTATGTATTGAACGGAACCAAAAACTGGATTACCAACGGTAGTTCTGCTTCGGTTTACCTTGTTATTGCACAAACCTATCCCGAAAAAGGACATCGCGGTATCAATGCTTTGATTGTAGAAAAAGGCATGGAAGGGTTTACTGTTGGCCCTAAAGAAAATAAACTGGGCATTCGTGGATCTGACACTCACTCTTTGATGTTCCAGGATGTAAAAGTTCCAAAAGAAAATAGAATAGGAGAAGATGGATTTGGCTTTAAGTTTGCCATGAAAACACTTTCTGGAGGACGAATTGGTATTGCCTCTCAAGCATTGGGAATTGCCTCTGGAGCTTATGAATTGGCATTGGCCTATTCGAAAGAAAGAAAAGCATTTGGCAAAACGATTAGTGAGCATCAGGCAATTCAGTTTAAATTGGCTGATATGGCTACAGAAATTGCCGCTGCACGTTTACTGTGTATGAAAGCAGCATGGCTCAAGGATGAAGGGAAGAACTACGATCAAGCTGGCTCAATGGCAAAACTTTTTGCCTCAAAAGTGGCCATGGATACCACTATTGAAGCAGTACAGGTACACGGTGGGTATGGCTTTGTAAAAGAATACCATGTGGAACGTTTGATGCGTGATGCGAAGATTACACAGATCTATGAAGGAACTACTGAAATTCAAAAGATTGTAATTTCTCGCGGATTGTTAAAAGATTAAGAGAAGATACGAATAGGATAGGGGAGGCGGTTGCTTCCCCTTTTTTTATTTATAAACTTTCCACCACAGTTTCCAGGCGAATACCTCTTGACCCTTTAATCAAGACCAAATGATCGCGCAAGGCCTTTTGATGAAGCAACTCCATGGCTTCGGAGGCACTGGTACATACCGGTAAATTGGTGTGGTTAGCGCATTTGTTAAACTCTGCACCAACCAAAATACCATTGGTGAGTTGATGCTTGGCCAGCAATTGCATAATAGCACGATGTTCTTCTATGCTTTCATCACCTAATTCAAGCATGTCGCCAAGTATGAAGAATTTGTTGGCGTAATCCATAGCATTGAAGTTCTCGATGGCTGCTTTCATGCTGGTAGGGTTGGCATTGTAAGCATCCATGATTAACGTGTTATGAGTAGTCTTTTCCAGTTGCGACCGGTTGTTATCGGGTTGGTAGTTGGTAATGGCGTGATTGATACCGTTAGGAGAAACACCAAAGTGATTGCCGATGCAAATGGCCGCCAAAATGTTTTCGTAATTGTAATGCCCGATCAGGTTAGATGTTACTTCATCAGAATCGAATCCATTGCACGACCATTTCAAGCTGGCAAATGGCTTAGAACCAGTAAACGTCCCAACACAGTAGTTGTTAACTCCATCACCATAAGTAATTTGCTCAATGCCTTCTCCAATACGACACAACAAATTGTTGTTAGCATTAATGAAGATGGGGCGGTTATTTGCTTTTGCAAAGTCATACAATTCCTTCTTGGTTTTGATGACTCCCTCAAAGCTGCCGAACCCTTCTATATGGGCTTTGCCAATATTGGTGATGATCCCATGACTGGGTTGCGAAATGGCAGATAGATCTCCGATTTCTCCAGGGTGGTTGGCTCCCATCTCAATAACTGCAATTTCTACTTCGTCATCAATGGCAAGAAGCGACAAAGGAACACCAATGTGGTTATTGAAGTTGCCGCGAGTGGCAAAGCAGTTGAATTTTTCACTCAATACGGCATTGATGAGTTCTTTAGTGGTTGTTTTTCCATTACTACCGGTAATGCCAATGATTGGAATGTTAAGTTGTTTGCGATGATGTACAGCCAGCTGTTGCAGTGCAGTGAGCACATCATCTACAAGAACGGTATGCTCGCTTTCATACGCTTTTTCATCAATAACAGCATACTTGCTTCCCTTTTTTATGGCTTCAGCAGCAAATGCATTGCCATTGAAGTTAGCCCCTTTTAGGGCGAAGAAGATAGAGCCTTCTATAATGTTGCGCGTATCAGTGCAAACAGTGGGGTGCTGTTGGTAAATGGAATAAAGATGTTCAATCATAAGCAAAAAAAATCCCTTCTGGATGTCCAGAAGGGATTAAAGTTAAATTATTTTTTGAATAATTAACGTCTTCTTTGTTGGCCTAAGCCTACTGGGCTACCCACTCTTACCATAGCACATCTGAAACCAATGGTAGCGGTAGATTGTCGCTCATCAAGGTACCTTCTTGTGCCTGGGTTCATCCAGAAAGCACGGTCTCTCCAAGAGCCACCTTTGTATACTTTCGCACGATCGTTGATCAAGGTAGAAGGCTCAACAGGGCCTTCCTTACCAGCCTGGTACATTGGAGCACGAGTAACTCCACTTCCGTCGTCAGCCTCATAATCAGGTTGATCGTAATAGATACTTGAAGTGATGTCACCATCTTGAAAGTCAATGTTATCAGCATCTCTATAATTTCTACGATCGATGTTCTCTTCTTGTGTTACATCTCTCCATCTCAAATCACCAGGAGTATCATCCACGTAATCTGAAATGCCTTTCAACATCATTGGTGCAATGGCAACATCAGTTCCTTTAATCAAGTCAACCGCGTCTTGTACTTTTTGGTTGGCTTCATCTTTCTTTCTTTGTTTTTCAAGATCGATGGCCTGGTCTACCAATGTTTCAACATCATCAACCAACTTTGCTTCATCCGGTAACGCTCTCCCAGCTTGTTTTTTCTTCAGCTCGGTGAGGTAGTATTTCACTCCATCTACATCATAAATAACAAGGTCGTACTTGTCTTCAATGCTTCCTTCACTGTTCAATACTTTTGTTCTAAACACATTACCACGATAGGGGTTAAATTCATCAGCGTCTTCAGAAGTTAATGGACGATAAGTATCCATTACCCATTCGCTAACGTTGCCTCCCATGTTGTACAAGCCGTAGTCGTTTGGCCAGTAGGAGTATACTGGTGCAGTAATGTCTGCGTTATCATTCAACCTTCCAGCAACACCCATGTAATCACCGCGACCTCTTACGAAGTTGGCAAGGAAATCACCCTGGCGTTTAGGATCAATCTGCGGACTCATCCTTACCCAGTGTCCGTTCCATGGATATAAACGACGGTTGGTTTGCAGTTCATCGATGGTGTTACCAATCAATGCGTAAGCTGCAAATTCCCACTCAGCTTCTGTTGGAAGTCGGTAACGGGGTAATAATACTCCATCTTCCATGCGGATGTTACGATAGTCACGGTTAGGGTTGTAATCGTTTACCCCATCCACTCTTTTCTCACTTTCGTACTGACCGGCAAGGTAGGAGTCGGTGTTGAAGTTGTCTTCGTTAATTTGATTCGGGTTCTTGTTGAACAAGCCTTCACGAATCAAGATCATTTCATTCACCCTATCGGTTCTCCATGCACAGAAATCACGTGCTTGCAACCAGTTAACACCTACTACAGGATAGTCTCTGTAGGCTGGGTGACGCAGGTAGTATTCTACCTTAGGTTCCATGAAAGCCAACTTTGTTCTCCACACCAACGTGTCGGGGAGTGCTTTCTTGTAAATTTCAGGATAATCAGCAGAATATACCCTACTGATCCAGTAGAGGTATTCCAACCAATGGAAATTGGTGATTTCCGTTTCATCCATATAGAATGAAGAAACAGTAACGGTACGTGGAATATTATTCCAATCGTAAGTTACATCTTGCTCAACACGTCCCATCGTAAAGGAGCCTCCTTCAATGAGGATTAACCCGGGTCCGGTTTCTTGTTCTTCAAACGGAGCTTTTTCAAAACCACCATTCTTGGGGTCGTTGTAATTCCATCCTGATATGGAAGACTTTTCATAGCTACACGAAGTAACGAAAGCTATTAAAGCTCCATACAAGAGAACTTTACTTGCCAGATTTTGGATTGTAGCGTTCATGATACAGAGGGTTTTACGGTTTCAAAAAAAGGTTTCTTTATAACTAAACTAGAAAGAAGGACAACTTATTGTTCTGAATCTCTTCCTTTTAGGTTTACAATCAAATTGGAGCGTCAAAGATACTTCATGCGATCCGGCTGTGGCGTTGGTCAGTTTCGAAACAGTAACATCGTAACTGTATCCGAACTTGATTACATCCGTTTGAAAGCCTACTAAAGCAATGAATGAATCTTTATTCCTGTACCACAACCCACCAACGATTGGACCTTTGGAAATGTATATTCCCATGTTCAATTGCTGAAAGTTATCTTGTTGTTGGAACAGAATATTTGGAGAAATTTTTGCGTCGTTTTCGCTGTATTTATCATTGGTAAGAGGAATTACAGCACCGGCATGTCCGGTAATCTTCATGGGCAACGGACTTCCTTCCGGTGTAGCTAATAATGATTCATTAGGTTCAGTAAGGTGATGCACTGCTCCCCCAAAGAAGTAGTTTTCACTAAAGCCAAGGAAACCTGCCGAAAAGTCTACGTTAGAAACAGTTCCTCCACGAGGAGTGTCGTTTGTATTATAGATGAATCCTTTTCGAGGATCAATCATATCACCGAACGTTAGCTTATTCCAGTCTAACGACTTTTGGAAATAAGTGGCTTGAAAGCCTGCCTTTATGGAAAATGTTCTCGACAATGCTAATTGATATGAGTAAATGCCACTAATAGTAGTGGTATTCAATGTTCCTTTTCCTGCCCTATCGTTCGTTACCAATAATCCTAACCCACCATAAAGCGACTGTACGTGCTGATCGTATGAAGCACTTGTAGTCACAAATGTACCTGACAAAGCTGGCCACTGGTTCCGATAGTTCATTACTACCCTCGGACATCTAGCAGTACCGGCAAATGCAGGATTTAAATATAGCGGGTTTGCATAGAATTGGGTAAATTCCGGGTCTTGCGCCCTCGCCTCTTCTTGTACTCCACAAACCAATAAAGAGGTCAAAGCCACCGTCAATATAAACGCCTTCTTTAACATGCTATTCCTCAAAAAAAAGAATTTTCAAGACCCAATGATACGAATTTTTTTTCATTTGGTTTCAAAATAATTTCTATAGCATAACAATAATAAATTGGCTTTGTCGTTCTTTTGACGGTTGATAGAGTTGCTTATTTGTATCTTTAACATCAAATTAGTGAATGTAGCCCCGATGGTTGCAGAATACTGTAAGAATGAAAGCATTTACTTCGAGCGTTTTACTACTTGTTACTGCCCTTGTTTTTAGTTTAACATCCGTTGCACAAAAACAGCAGATGCGAACCATTGATTGGAAGAGTCCAATTACAGCAGATGCGGGGGAACAGCAACAGCCTACCAACTACCTTTATTTTACGGGTGCACATTATAATGTTACTCAAAACAACCTTCCTGTGTACAGCGAAAGCATCCGCCTTGGAGTGGGGTACACTCAGGTAAATGTGTCATTGTTGAATCCTGTTTACGAACCATTAACAAGTGCAGAAGAGGCATTGATTAAGGAAGGGACGACTATTCCAACTACGATATCGGTTGATGCGCAGGTGGCTGAGCAAAAGAAAGTAGCTTATGCACAAATTTCCTTGCTTCCTTTTCGTAGTAACAAAGCTACGGGTAAGGTAGAAAAGCTGGTTTCCTTTTCGTTGAGTGTAATGCCAAAGAAAAGCGGCAGATCAGGAGGGGCTCCGAAATCCTATGTCACCAATTCAGTGCTTGGCTCAGGCGACTGGTACAAGCTGGGTGTGATGGAAGACGGTATTTATCAACTTACCTATAACTATTTAAGTAACCTTGGCATCAACTTGTCGTCGCTATCTGCCAGTAGCATCGATATTTATGGCAATGGTGTAGGATTATTGCCAGAAGACAATAGTGCATACCGCCCAGATGATTTGCTGGAGAATGCCATCCATGTAGAAGACGTTAATAATAATGGAGTGTTTGAGCAAGGCGACTATGTGTTGTTTTATGCCAAAGGCCCTCATCGTTGGGAATATGATTCGGTTGCCCAGAGCTTTGAGCATGTGAACCACCCGTATTCCGATACGTCTTATTACTTCCTTACCATTGGCCAGGGAGCAGGCAAACGAATCGGTACACAAAATCAAAGTGGAACAGCCAATACCACTGTGACCACCTTTAACGACTATGCTTTTCACGAAAATAATTTAACCAACCTGGTGAAATCAGGGAGAGAGTGGTATGGCGAATACTTTGACATTACCACTACTTACCAATATGCTTTTAGTTTTCCCCAAATGGTAACTACTTCACCAGCTACGTTGGTGACCAATGTTATTGCCCGTACTGCTGGCACGAGCAATTCAAGTAGTTTTGATTTGATGGTGAATAACGGACTGGCTACAGGGTCATTCAGCGTAATGGGCGTTTCGAATAACTATACTGGCGATGAAGGACGTCCGGCATCCAATACGTTAACCTTTAATCCAGACAACAGCGGTAGCTTAAACATCGGTGTGACATTCGATAAGTTTTCTTCAACCTCTGTTGGTTGGATGAACTATTTGGAGGCGAATGTTCGTCGTAACCTTTTTATGAGTGAAAGTCAATTGGATTTTAGAGATGCTGCTTCAGTGGGTATAGGCAATGTATCGGAGTTTATTATTTCCAATGCAGGAAACGTTCAAGAGGTATGGGAGATCACCGATGCATCTAACATCACTCGAATCAATACCACTCCTGTAGGCAATGAATTGCATTTTACACTTCCTACGGAATCGTTAAGAGAATTTGTTGCTTTTGATGGCAATGCATTTAATACCCCTTTATCTTTTGGAAAAGTTACCAATCAAGACCTTCACGGTTTGCCTCAAACAGATATGGTGATTGTGGTGCATCCTAACTTCGTAACAGAAGCGGTAACATTAGCGAATCACCGCAGGAACGATGGTGTTTCTGTTGAAGTGGTGACCCCTTACCAGGTTTACAACGAGTTTTCGAGTGGGATGCAAGACCCTACAGCGATTAAGGAATTTCTGCGCATGTTTTACAAGCGGGCTGGTACTGATACTACCTTAATGCCTAAATATTTGTTGTTGTTTGGTGATGGCTCTTATGATAATAAATATCGAATTCCTGGAAATACTAACTATGTGGTTACTTTTCAATCGCGTAACTCCTATTCTTATACACAGTCGTACGTAACAGATGATTATTTCGGGTTGCTGGATGATGCAGAGAGCAGTGGTTTATTGGATTTAGTGGATGTAGGTATTGGGCGATTCCCGGTACGTACCAAGGAAGAGGCAGCCAGCATGGTGAACAAGGTGATTCGTTATGAAACCACCACAGGTACGGTTACTTCGGGGCATTGTTATTCTGAAGACAACAACTCGGTACTTGGTGACTGGAGAAACATTGTTTGTTTGATTGCTGATGATGAAGATAACAACACACACCTTAGCCAGGCAGAACAGCATGCCAACAACATGGTGAACAATTACCCGATGCTAAACCTTGAAAAGGTATACATGGATGCTTACAAGCAGGAATCGACCCCTGGTGGTGAGCGATACCCTGATGCTGCAGAAGCATTAAAGTCTCGAGTAGAAAAGGGAGCCTTGATCATTAATTACATTGGGCATGGGGGTGAAGTAGGCTGGGCGCATGAGCGCGTATTGGATTTGCCTACTATACAAAACTGGGGAAATTCCAATCGTTTGCCATTGTTTGTCACAGCTACTTGTGAGTTTAGTCGTTTTGATGACCCGGCACGAACTTCTGCTGGAGAATATGTTTTCCTCAACCAGTTTGGAGGAGGCATTGCCTTGTTAACTACTACCCGGTTGGTGTATTCAGGGCCTAATTACAACCTGAACCGCAACTTTTACAGTTATGCATTTACCCGACCCAATGGTGAGTTGATGCGCTTAGGTGATGTAAACAGGTTGACCAAGAACCTTAGTGTTGATCCTTTCAGCTCTAACCACAGGAACTTTACCTTGTTGGGTGATCCATCGATGAAACTGGCAGTGCCTGAGTACAACGTGGTAACGACAGAAATTAACAATACGCCTGTGGGTGGCACACCCGATACCCTTCGGGCATTGAGTACAGTAACCATTACCGGTTATGTGGAAGACAATAACGGGCAAAAGATGACTTCATTTAATGGGGTGCTTACGCCAACCATTTTTGATAAGAACTCCAGCATTACTACCCTTGCCAATGACGGTGGAGCAGATGTTACCTTTAATCTTCGGAAGAACGTATTGTACAAAGGTAAGGTAACAGTTACCAATGGCGATTTTAGCTTTTCGTTTGTGGTGCCCAAAGACATTGCTTATCAATATGGTGTTGGTAAGATCAGCTATTATGCAGAAGATGGTTCGACGGATGCCAATGGTTATTCCAGAGACATCATTGTAGGTGGTTCAGACACAACAGTTGTTAACGATTCTAAAGGGCCAGACATCGATTTGTTTTTGAACGATGAGAACTTTGTGTTTGGAGGAATGACAGATGAAAATCCTACTTTGATTGCGAATGTATTTGATGACAATGGTATCAATACTGTGGGCAATGGTATTGGCCATGACATTACAGCGATACTGGATGCCAATACCGATCAGGAGATTGTGCTGAATGATTATTATGAATCTGATTTGAATACGTATAAGAGTGGTGCAGTGCGGTATCCGTTTTCTGAGATTGCAGAAGGAGCGCACACACTTACCTTTAAAATATGGGATGTGTATAACAACTCAGCGGAAGCGACCACTGAATTTATAGTTGCTCATTCCGAGCAATTGGTGTTGAGTCATTTGCTGAATTATCCTAATCCTTTTACTACCAAAACATCTTTCTTCTTTGAGCACAACCAGGTATGTTCTAATCTTGAAGTTCAGATCCAGGTGTTTACTGTTTCGGGTAAACTGGTGAAGACCATTAGTGAGATTGTGAATACTGATGGGTTTAAAGTTGATCCAATCGACTGGAACGGTCGCGACGACTTCGGAGATAAACTTGGAAGGGGAGTTTACGTTTATAAATTAAAGGTGCGATCCCCTGACGGAGAAGCCGTTGAGAAGTTTGAAAAGCTGGTTATTTTAAACTAGCGCACAATAATATGTTCAATTAATAGTTATATTTGCTGGTTCGTTAAGTTTTATATATGAAGACTGGTCACACATTTAGCAAGATTGCCACGGTAGCATTATGCGCTTTTACATTTAGTGCTACGGCACAAAACAACCTGGGACAGGAAGAGGGGCAGCAGATCAATACCATTACTACAGCAGTTCCCTTTTTATTAATCGCTCCAGACTCGAGAGCTGGAGGAATGGGAGATGTTGGTGTAGCGGTTTCGCCAGATGCTAACTCCATGCATTGGAATGCATCTAAATTGGCCTTTGCTGAAAATGAATTTGAAGTATCACTTTCTTATTCTCCATGGTTGCGTTCGTTGGTGCCCGACATCAACCTTGCTTATCTAAGTGCCTATAAGAAATTAGATAAAGAGAGCGCCATCGGCATGTCGCTGCGTTACTTTTCCTTAGGTGATATTACCTTTACTGATCAAGCTGGTAACGTAACAGGCAACTTTAAGCCTAGCGAATACGCAGTTGATTTTGGCTATGCAAGAAAGCTATCAGATAAGTTATCAGGTGCATTGAGTGTACGCTATATCTTTTCTAACCTTACAGGCAATGCTTTTGTAGAAGGAGCACAATCGAAACCTGGTCGTTCGGTGGCTGCCGATCTTTCTGTATACTATGTTAATGACGATATGAAGGTGGGCGAAAAGGATGCTACCTTTGCGTTTGGAACCAATGTTTCTAACATCGGTTCAAAGATGTCTTATACCGAATCGTCTGATCAGGACTTTATTCCTATTAACTTGCGTTTGGGGCCAAGCTTAAAGATTGATATCGATGAATATCAATCGTTTACTATGACTTTTGATGTAAACAAGCTGTTGGTGCCTACTCCTCCTATTTATCAAATTGATTCTGCCGGACAGCCGATGATTGAGGATGGTGAGTTTGTCATTGCTTCAGGAAGAGACCCCAATGTTGGTGTAGCACCTGGTATGTTTGGCTCATTCTCTGATGCTCCTGGCATTATTGAAGTAGATGAGGATGGCAATGCCATTACTGACGAGCAAGGCAATGTGTCGATCGAGAAAGGCAGTAAGTTCAAAGAAGAGCTGAGAGAGTTTAACCTCGCAGGTGGCCTGGAGTATTGGTATGCAAACCAGTTTGCTATTCGTGCAGGCTATTTTCATGAGCATGCTACCAAAGGAAACAGAAAGTTCTTCACCTTGGGTGCAGGCTTGCGTTATAGCATTTTTGCGTTAGATTTTGCCTATCTAATTCCTACGGAACAAAGAAATCCATTGGCCAATACCCTACGCTTTACCCTACGCTTCAATTTCGAAACATTGAAGAAGAAAGACGAAGAGCCCGAAGGATAGCATGAAAATTAAAGTAGGCTTCGGCTACGATGTACACCGTTTAGAAGCGGGTTATGACTTCTGGCTCGGTGGCATTAAAATCCCTCATCATAAAGGTGCTGTAGGGCATTCAGATGCGGATGTGCTAATTCATGCGATATGCGATGCATTGCTTGGTGCTGCTAACCTACGTGATATCGGTTATCATTTCCCCGATACCTCTCCCGACTTTAAAGGAATAGACAGTAAAGTACTATTGGCGCAAGTCATCGTTTTGTTGGAGCAAAAGGGGTATACGGTTGGTAATATAGATGCAACAGTTGCTTTACAAACCCCGAAGATTGGTCCACATATTCCTGAAATGATTACTACCATTGCCAACATCATGAAAGTGGATGAAGATGATGTATCGATAAAGGCAACAACCAACGAAAGATTGGGTTACGTGGGTACAGAGGATGGGGTGAATGCTTATGCGGTGGCCTTAATTACAGGTCGCGGGTAGAATTAGGGTTTCCACCTCCACCTTTACTTTTTTCCTTCACTTTTAAACGCTTAAGCGAATAACTATAACTTACTCCAATAACATTGGAGGTAACGGGGTTGTTTACATTATATTCTTGTTGAAGGATGTAAAACACTTTGACTTCCTGGCGTTTGGGAAGGTCGATGTTGATGCCAGTAAAGTAACGAATGTTGTCGATTTCATTGCCTTCAACGTTGTTGAGTTGGTAGTATACTTCTATGCCCACATACGGTTCAACTCTACGATCCAGATCGAATCGAAAGGTAAACTTATTCCTGTTGTAATTGGTTGGAATAAAACCATCTTCACTAGAGTGGATGCTGCGATACTTGCTTTGAAAGCGAGTTCTGAAAACAAAAATTAAGGGTTTCGCCTTTTTCCTAAACCGAAGATCAAAGTTGTAACGATGTTCGGTGTTATAGCCGTTTACAAAACTATTGCGCTTGCCAAAACGGTAGTTGGCAGTTCCCGAAAGGTACTTGTTGAACTTATAGCTTAAGCTCAGTTCCTCGAACACATTTTTAGTGGCTCCTATGTTGTTATTAAATCGGGTGTTTTGTTCAAAGGCCACCGTCATCTTTTTACCAATGCGCTGGTCAATGCCAAAACCTACCCACAACTCTACATCTTTTTCTTGTGCCATTACAATGTACGACGAGCACATCAAAAAGAGCAACAGGTATGTACTTAGCTGCTTCAACTTTCAGAAAAGCCATTGGTAAAGTTCTCGTCTTCTAAAGAAGGGTCTTGTTCATCGGCATAATAGTAGATGCGAATGGTAGTAACGTCGCGTAAAAAGTCGATTTTCCCAATTTCAACCCGGTTAATTTTCAACCCGGTGCGTTGTTGCAAATCCTCCAACAACTCCTTATGTCGTTCGGGCTTTATCAACTCTATTTTTTCGTACAATATTACCTTACCCACCTCGTGCTTCAGTAACCATATTTTTTCCATCCCATAGGTTACCGCCAATACTGCAAAATTGGTAAACATCAATTCGGCATAACTCACTTTTTTATTGGCCAGTGCATTGATTACCGATACTCCAATAACAATGAATAGGTAAGTCATTTCCTTAATCGGTATGGCATCTGTACGGTAGCGTATAATGCCAAAAATGGCAAATAAGCCAAGCGCAAAACCCAGTTCGAGTTTTACGTTGTCGAGTAAAAAACACAAGAGGAATACCACCAAACTGATGAGGAAATAGGTAAACAAGTAGTCTTTGCGTTTTTGTACCTCGTAATAAATATAACGCGCTATAATGGTTACCATAAGCAGGTTCAGGAAGAACCGGAATATCAGCTTGAAAAAGTCTTCTTGATCTATCAGATCAATTCCCAAAAACTTGATGGGCTCAGCAGCGTCAGTCAGCAAAATGTTATGCAGCACTTCCATTAGTAATCTTATTTATGTTGATGAGTTTTTCTTTAAATCGATTGTATTTTAAGTCGCGATTCAGCAATATGGTGCCTACGCAATACTTGCTTACCCGCATTGGGCGAAGTCTTCTTTCTTTCATTACCTGCACAAACTTTGAATCGCGATTCAGCTTTCCTTGTTTTAATTCGGCAATAATCAAGTTGTCCATCTTGTGCTGTTCTCCATTCATCTCAAACGTGAGTTCGTTGTCTAACGTTAGTCGCTCAGGATGGTTTCGGTTCACCAACGTGATGCGCTTGAACGAATTCCACATGGATGGGATGAAAGCAGAGACATCTGTTTCTACAGCTTCTTCCACAAACGTTTTTGAGGAAGAGGAAAAAGCCAATTCAAAATCGGCAATTTTAATGCGTTCCTTTACGGTACGCCCTTTAATTTTTTTCTTGATCTCCAGAAAACAAAGGTCGGATTCCAGGTATTTTCGGTAACGTATTTTAAACCGGTTTAACCTGCCATTGTGGTGTTGTAAGTATAGCAAATGCTCGGGTGTGTCGTAATACAATGTTCTATAGCCACTGTTTCTAACACCATTTACTTCTAGCGGCCGGTAGTCGCTCATCAGTGCTGGTAAGAGCGAAAGTAAGTCTTGTTTCGAAAGGATGTATTTTGTATCCACTCGATTCAGTAGCTTCACTTCATCCATTTCCCCTAATGAGATGGGTTCGTATTGATTTAATATGTTGTTAAGGTCAGCCATATGGCTTTAATACACTTTTAAAAAGGCCAAAAGATAAGGAATTTAGGTTGCCGTTAGTCTACAACAATAATGTCGTCGAGTTCAACCACCTCTTTTTTGTCGCTTATTTGAACAGTTTCCCTTACTGCAAACACGCCAGAAGGCTCTGTTCCAGTAGTATCTTTCGAATAGGCATAGATGGTGTAGGTTCCTTTTCGCAGGTACTTGAACTCGAAGGAACCGTCGTAATGCGTTTCCATGTTGTCGTCGTATATGTCGTCGCCTCCACCATAAATAATGTATACATCCATCTGGGGGCCATAATATTCATCCTGGTATACATTCGAATTGTTGTAATCCAATACGTATACTTTTCCCTTAATAGTGGCCCTGCCACCTTCCCCTTCTTCCTTTTTGCACGAGAATAGTAAAGTAGTGAGTAAAGCGAGCACAATAAGACTGAAGCGCATAAGTTCGATTTTAGAATGAACACAAAATTAACAGAAATTTAATACAAATCCTGTCTACCTATACACGGCAATAGAATTCCTACGGTTGCCTACACTGTAAAGTTTTTTGTTTCTGTGTTGTTTGACGTTCTTCAAGTTATTTACTTGCGATTGCTTGATGCATGATTTTTCTATCGCTTTGTGATTGTTGCTAAGCTGGAGATTTTATGGTTAACTTTGGTTAAAAATATTACAGTGGGAACAACTAAAGAAGTTTCGGTAAAATACCAGGAGTATGGTGCGCTGGAAGAACTTGTTGAATGGCAACAAGCATTGATGCACCGGGCAGTAAGCGCATCAAAAGATGCTTATGCGCCCTATTCCACTTTTTCGGTGGGTGCGGCATTGTTGCTTGAAAATGGGGAGGTAATTATTGGAAACAACCAGGAAAACGTGGCCTACCCATCGGGGTTGTGTGCTGAGCGTGTGGCCATTTTTGCGGCTTCGGCTACCCATCCCAATATGCCAATTAAGGCCATGGCGGTTACAGCCAGTGCCGTTGATTTTGCTGTAGACTACCCCGTTTCACCGTGTGGAGGGTGTAGGCAATCGATTGCAGAATATGAGCATAAACAAGAAGCTCCTATTGAACTAATTTTAATGGGGGAGCGGGGCAAAGTAATTGTTTTTGAGAGTGCTTCGCACTTATTGCCTCTTTTGTTTAAAGAGGAGGGATTGAAAAAACAATGATATCCTTAGTGCATAAGGTTTGCACGTTTAATTTTATACTATATTTGTGAATTGCATTGAAGAGAACTAAGTAAAGTTGATCAGTATGGCTACTAAAACTGCTGTGAAAAAGAAAGCAACACCTAAGAAAAGTACTTCAAAAACTGAGTTCAGTAAAGCAACCTACATGCTGTGGTATGAAGAGATGTTACTGATGCGAAAGTTTGAGGAAGTTACCGCTCAACTGTATTTACAACAAAAGTTTGGCGGATTCTGTCACCTATACATTGGACAGGAAGCTATTTTGGCGGGAATGATGACCGCTATTAAAAAAGGAGATAATGTGATTACTGCCTACCGCGACCACGCTCATCCGCTGGCATTGGGTACCGATCCTAACCAGGTAATGGCAGAATTACTGGGGAGAACTACCGGTACTTCTAAAGGTAAGGGTGGTTCTATGCATATGTTCGATAAAGAAAAGCGACTGTTTGGCGGACATGGTATTGTGGGAGGACAGATTCCTTTAGGTGCAGGCATTGCATTTGCAGAGAAATACAAAGGAACAGATCATGCCACTTTGTGCTTCTTTGGTGATGGTGCAGCCCGACAAGGGGTTTTGCATGAGACATTCAACATGGCCATGATGTGGAAATTGCCAGTGATATTTATCATTGAGAATAACAACTATGCCATGGGAACGTCGGTAGAAAGAACATCTAACGTTCAAGACCTATCGAAACTGGCTTTGGCATACGACATGCCTGCCGAAACGGTGAATGGGATGATGTGTGAAGATGTACACCATGCCATTGCAAGGGCATGTGCTCGCGCAAGAAAAGGCGATGGTCCTACTTTATTGAATATTGAAACTTACCGTTATAAAGGACACTCAATGTCCGATCCACAAAAGTATCGTACGAAAGAAGAGGTAGCTGAGTATAAAGCACAAGATCCGATTGAGAATGTGTTGCAAACCATCTTGAAAAACAAGTATGCTACCGAAAAGCAGATTGATGCAATTAAGAAGAAGGTGAAAGCTGTAGTGGATGAGTCGGTGAAGTTTGCAGAAGCATCACCATACCCCGATCCTTCGGAGTTGTTTGAGGATGTGTATGAGCAAAAAGATTATCCGTTTGTAAAAGATTAATTCCAATTTTTTAAAGCAATGGCAGAAGTTGTAAGAATGCCCAAGTTGAGCGATACCATGACAGAAGGTGTGGTAGCTGAATGGCATAAGAAAGTTGGCGACACGGTTGATTCAGGCGATTTGCTGGCAGAGATCGAAACCGACAAAGCGACCATGGAATTTGAGTCGTACCAGGAAGGTGTATTGTTGCATGTGGGGGTAGAAAAAGGAAAAGCAGCTCCAGTTGATGCTATCCTTGCTATTCTTGGTGATAAAGGTGAAGATGTACAATCCATCCTGGCCGAAGAAGCGAAAGCCGCTGAAGCAAAAGAAGCAGCAGTAGAAGCTCCTAAAGAAGAAGCCCCGGTAGCAACTCCTACTCCAGCACCAGTAAAAGAAACAACCCCTGAACCAGCTCCAGTAGCCGCATCTACACCAGTAGCGTCGGTTACAGCAAGTGGTGGGCGAGTAAAAGCCTCCCCATTGGCGAAGAAACTGGCCGCAGAAAAGGGCATTAACCTTAGTATGGTAAAAGGGTCGGGTGATGCTGGAAGAATCATTAAGCGTGATATTGATAATTTCTCGCAAAATGGTGTGGCTCCTACTTTTGTAGGCGTAGAAAGTTATACGGAAGAACCCGTTTCTCAAATGCGCAAAACGATTGCCCGTCGGTTATCGGAAAGCAAATTTGCAGCGCCACATTTTTACCTTACCATAGAAATCAATATGGATCGGGCTATCGATGCTCGAAAATCTATTAATGCAGCCATAGCTCCAGCAAAAGTGTCGTTTAACGACCTTGTGATAAAAGCAGCAGCTGGTGCATTGCGCAAGCATCCAAAAGTAAATTCAGCGTGGTTAGAAGATCACATCCGCTACAATGAACATATCCATATTGGAATGGCAGTGGCGGTAGATGAAGGATTGTTGGTGCCTGTGATTCGTTTTGCCGATGGTAAAACCCTCACACAAATTGGCGCTGAAGCGAAAGATTTTGCTGCCCGCGCCCGGGAAAAGAAATTGCAACCCGAAGATTGGGCAGGCAATACCTTTACCATTTCCAACTTGGGCATGTTTGGCATCGAAGAATTTACGGCCATCATTAATCCCCCTGATGCATGTATTCTTGCTGTAGGAGGAATTAAGGAAACCCCAGTAGTGCGTGATGGACAAATTGTACCCGGTAACGTGATGAAGGTAACCTTGTCTTGCGACCACCGTGTGGTAGATGGTGCTACTGGTTCTGCCTTCTTGCAAACCTTTAAGAACTACCTTGAAAATCCAGTGGTGCTCCTGGGAGCAGCTGCCATTTAAGAGATATAAAGAAAGTTGAATGAATTACCCCGATGCCATGCATCGGGGTAATTTGTTTAAGCAAGTTGATGTGCTTGCTCTTCCGCTTCTTCTGTTTCCAGAATTAATTGTATTGCGCCAACCATTGCAGTGCTTTTTCTGAGTTGTTGAATATTTTTGTGGGGTTTTTTGGGCGATGAAGTTTGATGAAAATACTCGCCATTAATCGGTTTCCCAATGAGTTGGTAATGAAAGCTTGAGCAGCCCTTACTTGCTGAATGCCAGGGTGACTGGCTAAATAAGCCTGGGCTTCATCGGTAATCATTCCCATGATGTCGCGCCCGTCTACTACAAAAGGTCTCCTGATTCCTTTGCATAAGGCCATGATAGCCTGGGCATGTAATTTAGCATCTTCCAACTCTACTGTCGCTTTGTCTCGAAACCTGGTCCATAGAACACCTTTGTGGTCTATTTCAACAGTGCCTGTTTTTAATTCGATCTTATTCATAACAAAATAGTGAGGATACAAATGTAAGGTTGATTTAGTATGCACGCATACTAAATCGATCAATGGTTTGTTTCAATCGATAAGTGGTAACAGGTTGATTGTTAGTGGTGAAAGCACCTGTTTGTGGTGTGTTGGGGAATTGTTGTATGCAGTCGCAGGCTTTTTATATTTTTGTTTAAGGTAAAACAAACCGAATGTCGGGAGCTTTTTTAGATACATCCATAGAATACTTGAAAGGGGTAGGGCCTAAACGTGGTGAACTGCTCAAAGCTGAGGCCGGCATTCGTACTTTTGGCGACTTGCTAAATTACTTTCCCTTTCGCTATGTTGATCGTTCTGTGTTTCATCAAATTAGTGGCATTCATTCAGACATGACTCATGTGCAATTGAAAGGGAAGCTGTTTCACATTGAAGAAACGGGAGCGGGTAAAGGCAAGCGTTTGTCGGCGGTGTTAAACGACGGCAGTGGAGAATTGGAGTTGGTATGGTTTCAGGGCATTAAGTGGATCAAGCCTTCTTTAAAGTCGGGGGAGGAATATGTTGTTTTTGGCCGGCCTACTTTATTTAAGGGAAGGTACAATATGGCCCACCCAGAATTGGAGCCCTTAAAAGGGCCACGGCAGGTAAAAGCACAAATGCAACCAGTGTATCACTCGGGCGAAAAACTCTCGAACAGAGGATTAAACAGCAAAGGGTTTGAAAAGCTACAAAAGGCATTGGTTCCTCAAATCAAAGGGCATATTCCAGAGGTGTTTTCCAACGAGTTGATGGAGAGCTTGAAGCTGTTGAGACGAGAAGATGCGTACATCAATATCCACATGCCGCAATCGGCAGAGTTGTTAAGGCGTGCGCAGCTAACCCTAAAGTTTGAAGAGCTGTTCTTCATACAACTCATGCTGCTCACTCAAAAAATTGCTGTTACGAAAAAGATCAAGGGATTTCAATTTGGTACCATTGGTCGTTATTTCAATACTTTTTATAGCGATCATTTGCCTTTTGCCTTAACGAATGCACAGAAGCGGGTGATCAAAGAGATTCGCCATGATGTGGGTACAGGTGCTCATATGAATCGATTGCTGCAAGGAGATGTGGGGAGTGGAAAAACCATTGTGGCCTTGCTCACCATGTTAATGGCTCTGGACAATGGTTACCAGGCTTGCCTGATGGCTCCTACGGAGATTCTGGCCAATCAGCATTACGACGGTTTGCGTGAATTGTTAAAAGACATGCCTATACAAGTGAAGTTGTTGACAGGTTCTTCTAAAACTGCTGAGCGTAAAGTGATTCATGAAGAGCTGGAAGATGGTTCGCTTCATATATTAATAGGAACTCATGCTTTGCTGGAAGATAAGGTGCAGTTTAAGAATTTGGGCATGGTGGTTATTGACGAGCAGCATAGGTTTGGTGTGGAGCAACGAGCAAAGCTATGGCGCAAGAATAGTTACCCACCTCATGTGTTGGTGATGACGGCTACCCCCATTCCACGTACATTGGCCATGACGTTGTATGGCGACCTGGATGTTTCAGTGATTGATGAGTTGCCTCCGGGAAGAAAGAGTGTAAAAACCATTCACCGCAACGATTCGGCACGCTTGAAGGTGTTTGGGTTCATGGAAGAGCAAATTGCTTTGGGCAGGCAGGTATATGTAGTGTACCCGCTTATTGAGGAGTCGGAAAAGATGGACTACAAAGATTTAATGGACGGCTACGAAAGTATTTCCCGCAAGTTTCCATTGCCTCAGTACAAAGTGAGCATTGTGCATGGTCGTATGAAATCGGAGGCAAAGGATTATGAAATGCAGCAGTTTGTGGAAGGCAAGAGCCACATTATGGTGGCCACTACGGTAATAGAGGTGGGGGTAAATGTGCCCAATGCTTCTGTTATGGTTATTGAAAGTGCAGAGAAATTTGGTTTATCTCAGTTGCATCAGTTGCGTGGTAGAGTGGGGCGTGGTGCCGATCAATCGTACTGCATCTTGATGACTGGCGATAAAATGACCAGCGATGCCCGGCTACGTATGGAAACAATGGTGAAAACCAACGATGGATTTGAAATTGCAGAAGTGGATTTAAAACTACGAGGGCCGGGCGATATTATGGGCACCCAACAGAGTGGTATCCTCGACCTTAAAATTGCCGACCTTGTAAAGGATGGCCCATTGCTTCAACTGGCACGAAAGGTAGCTATGGAGTTGCTAGACAAAGATCCTGACCTGGAACATTCTTCGCATCATCGCATGCGCCATCACCTTGATCGCTTGCGTCAGCGCAAGGTGAATTGGAGTCGTATTTCTTAAGCATGTATTCCATTCTTATTGTTGTAAAACACCAGTCTTTTAAAAGTATCGTTTCAGTACTTGATTTCCCCTGTGAAAACCACTAACTTGTTGGTGCCTTATGGGCATTATCTAACCCTGGCACTAAGTGTCAAAAAACCAATACTATGAGCTTAAACATTCAGGAGATTTTACTTAAAGATAGCGAGTACGTAAAGCAAGAAGTTACCAAAGACAGTATCGTTATTCACCATACTGCTGGTTCGCATCGACCCGATTGGGTGGTGAAGAGTTGGGATAAAGACAATTCGAGGGTATGTACCCATTATGTAATTGGCGGCAAGTCGATAAAAGATGGCGATACTTCGTGGGATGGGAAAGTAATTCGTTGTTTTGATGAAAAATACTGGGGCTACCACCTTGGTGTAAAAACCAGCAATAGCAAAGCATTGAACAGCAGAGCTATTGGTATAGAAATTTGTAATTACGGCCCCATCAAGAAAAAAAGCGATGGTAAATTTTACAATTATGTAGATGGCGTAGTGCCGGCAGAAGATGTGATAAAACTGCCAGGCAAATTTAGAGGCTACGAGTACTACCACAAATACACCGACGCTCAAATAGAAAGCACCCGTCAACTTATTCTTGAAATTGCTGCCCGCCATAATGTTGATTTGAATGTAGGGTTGAAAACATTATTGCTTAACCAGGGGCAGGAAGCACCTGCTACTAATAGTGGGGGAGCTATGTTTGAAGTACCCAAAGGCAGTGTGTTAGAACAACAAAAATGGTTGAATGCCAATGGATTTAAAGGAAGCAATGGTCAGCCGTTGATAGAAGATGGTATTTATGGAGCAAGTACAAAGTACGCCATCGAACAAGCGGAAAAAACACCACTTAAAATGCCCGATGGATTGAGTTTATTAGAGCAACAAAAGTGGTTGAATCGCAATGGTTTTGTAGGAGCCAATGGAAAACCATTAACAGAAGATGGCCTTTCGGGACGCAATACCACCTTTGCCCTCGATGCTTATAAGGCAAAAACGAAACCTACCTTGCCAGATGGCTTGAGTTTGCTGGAACAGCAAAAATGGTTGAATAAGCATGGGTATAAAGGAGCAGATGGCAAGCCACTTACCGAAGATGGATTGATGGGGCGCAATACACAATATGCCATTGATGCTGCTAAAGGAGGAAGTGCAACACCTACAGGGCTTTTTGGGCCATTTGAGTTGAACCCTGATGCATTGGCAGGAAAAGCAGGATTATGGACGCATACCAGCTACCGCAAAGACAAGTACGACTGTTCGCCACAGCCCAACTTAATTGCCATGCTAAAAGGGCTTTAGTGCAAATCGTGCAGGGTCAACGCCTTATTGATGCGTGCTTTGCCATTGATGTCGTATACCCTTAAAAAGATTTCAGGATCGGGTTTATTCCAATCGATTGCTATATACCCGAAATTATTGTCGCGACAGGCTGTGCCCAGCCGGTTGAGGTTTTTCTCCACGTGTGGCCATTCCTGGGTGATGCCGCTTGAGGTAACATCGTAGATAGGGTAAAGTCCTTCTATCCTTGAGCAGGATAGCTCTCCATAATGTACATCACCGCTGATGAAGATGACTCCATTGGCTTTTGTTTTTTGAATGAGTCGAAACATTTTTTTCTTCTCCAGTGGAAAGTTAGCCCATGCTTCGTAGCCGTTGTACGAAATGCCAAATTGTGTGCTGCTGGCAATGATGCGCACTTCTGATGGAATTTTTAGTTGCTCTTCGAGCCATTGCCATTGCGCAGCACCCAGTAGGGTTGCTTTTTTGCTGTGGTTGGGCAGGTAATCGTTGCGCCCGCTACCATCGTTTGGTTTTAATGGTGTTCGAAATGTTCGGGTGTCGAGCAAGATGATTTGCACCCTTTTTCCTGCTTCGTTATATGTATGAGAGGTATAAATACCTGGGTGTCTCCAGCGATCTGAGTCTATAGATTCTCCCCAAAACTGGAGGAATAGTTTTTTGGAGGCTTCCTTCATGGGGTATTCCAGTCCACCATCGTTAACCCCATAATCGTGATCGTCCCAAGTGGCTAACACCGTACACGATTGTTGCAATGCTTGAAATTCTGGTTTGCTGCCCAATTGATCATATTTGGCTTGCATCACATCCATGTCTTCCGTATCGGCATAGATATTATCGCCCAGGTAAATGAACAGATCGGGCTGCATTTTTACTACCGTTTTTAAAATGGGTTGAGGTTTGTTTTGATGGCCACAGGAGCCAAAGGCAATTTTACTCACCTCTTGTGCTTGTGCATAAAGTGGAAGTAGGAACAGGCTATACAACAACCATTTCATGCGTATAAAAATAGACAATTTAAGGAGGAGGTACAGCAAGAGGAAGCAACCGTTATTCTTTGCGTTTATACAAACCATCAAAGGCAGTAGTCCAGGTGGTGCCGTTATCGGTAGATGATTCCATGTGTTGCCGTACCGTATTGTCTTTGTTGTGGTAAAAGGTCATGCGGTACATGAAGGGTTGCCCATTTGCATTTTTTTGTTGCGAAACGAATTGCAGGTCTCCTTCTCCATCTTCTGTTTCTACATAGTTGGAGGCATCACCTCCTGAGCCTACCCAACTTTGCTTCCACTTGCCATCATAAGGATCGTAAAAGCTAATGCTTTGGCCAGAATAGATGTTGGTAGAGGTCCAGCTTTCGTGGATGGCACAGCCACCTTTGGCTCGGGTAATCACATTTTCACCTACTTTAACTCCTTGCGGGTTAAAAACTTCCCAGGTGCCTACCCAAAAGTCGAACCTCCGGGCATTGGTGTTGGCCATGCAAGGGTAGGCATTGTAAGTGATGTTTTGTAAGGCGGTTTTAAATCGATCGTGTGCCCGAATAGGGGCAAAAGAGGTGTCGCTTAGCATGGTGAAGATGCCAAACCCATTGGTGGCCAATGCATCTAAGGTATCTAGTGCTTTGTGGTGTTGATTGGTTTGAGCATAGCATTTGGCAAAGTTAATGCGTAAAGCGTTTGCTGGAACATACTTGTATTCATGAGCTTTTAACAATGCAGGAAGGGCTTGCTCATATTTTTCCATTCTCACCAAACACAGGCCTTTATTGAACCATGCGGCACTGTCTTTCTTGTTTTTTTTGAGGTGCTTACTAAACAGCGCTTCTGCTTGTTCCCACTGTCCTTTCCCCAAAAACTTATTGGCTTCACTCAGTAGGGAGGGTTGTGCCCAAGTGGTAGAACACAGGGCAAAGAAAGCAATGATAAAAGTAATTCTATATCGCATAGCAATTGATTTTGAAGCAAAGGTACAACCCTTCCTTTGGTCATGCTTGTAAAAAGCGGACATTCTATTTGAGTTGCAGTTGAAATTGACGATTGAACTGGTTGAAATTACCTGGAGATAGCCCTGTGAATTGTTTGAAGTCGCGACTAAAATGAGCCTGATCGTAATACCCTAATTCGTAGGTGCATTGGGTAAGGTTTTGCTGCTGTTGTTGCTGCAGTTGCAAAAAGCGATTTAATCGAACCACCCTGCTAAAGCTTTTAGGGCTAAGTCCTACATGTTGGTGAAACAACCTTCTGAACCGACGTTCATGAACAGCAAACTTTTCGGCTACGGAGTGTAATTTGGAAGGGGGAGATTCCATGATGGTGCTTACCATCTTGTCGATCAATACATCTTCTTTATATTGATGGTGCAGTTGATGAAGCAAAAAGGATTCTACGGTAGCGATCAATTGCTCCGAAGGTACCTCTAATTGTTGTTCCAGCACTTTCCCGGTTTTTCCAAAGGCCTCCTCCAGGCCCACCACTTTGTTTTTAAATTCAATGAGGGGGGCTGCAATAAAATGACGTGCTGTATTCGGCAGAAAGCGCACCCCAAAAATTTTCATTCCCTGCTCTGGCCGTATGGCATACTTCCGTTCAAACAACCCTCCCACAAAGGCTGTGGGTCTTTTTATCCAATACTCATTGTCGGAGCTTTGCCATGAACTGCCTTCCACTTGAATAATGAGTTCAAAGATGCCCTCTGGCAGCATGTTGTTGTAGGTAAAAGAAAAGGCATCATTGTGCTGTGCTGGTTCAAACCACCAGTAGCAATCAATAAAAGGCTTTAAGGCCTTACAAGGGGCTATTTTTTGAATAACGTTGCCGCTCAAGGTAATGGGTTAATCGTTGATAAGATACCCATTTTCACCAGCATCACCAACCCATTCACTTTCCAATCAAAATGGCATGAGGCATTTCCCTTAAAAGATAGGGTGGCTGTTCGCAGGAAATCCCACTTCAAAATACTACTTTTGTTGCTTGTTGAACAGCATTTAAAGGACATGAAGATATCCTACAATTGGTTAAAGCAATACATTGACACCGACCTCGATCCTGTAGAGGCGGGAAAGATACTTACCGATACCGGTTTGGAAGTAGAAGGACTGGAAAAGATAGAGTTGATTCCAGGTGGATTGAAAGGGCTGGTAATTGGTGAAGTGAAAGAAAAAGAGAAGCACCCCGATGCCGATCGTTTAAATGTAACGAAGGTAGATGTTGGGAGCGACGAATGGCTAACGATTGTATGTGGTGCCCCTAACGTTGAAGTTGGTCAGAAAGTACTGGTAGCTACAACAGGTGCTACCATACACCCTACCAATGGGGAGCCTTTTCCAATTAAGCGCGCTAAAATTAGAGGAGTAGAGTCGAACGGAATGATTTGTGCCGAGGATGAGGTAGGCCTGGGTGAAGCGCACGATGGCATCATGGTATTGGATACCGATGCAGCAGTAGGAACTGCTGCCAGCACTTATTTTAACATTGAAGAAGACTGGATGATTGAGATTGGGCTTACCCCTAATCGTGCTGATGGAATGTCGCACATTGGTGTGGCACGCGACCTGTTGGCGGCATTGAAATTCCAGGACGAAGCTTACCGTAACAAGCGCTTAAATCTTCCCTCGGTAGATGACTTTGCGGTAGATAATAACAGCTTGCCCATTGAAGTAGTGGTAGAAGATCACCATGCCTGCCCCCGCTATGCTGGGGTTACCATTGCTGATGTAAAAGTAGCTCCTTCGCCCGATTGGTTGCAAAACCGGCTCAAGGCCATTGGCGCTAAGCCCATCAATAATGTGGTAGACATTACCAATTTTGTGTTGCATGAATATGGCCAACCATTGCATGCATTTGATGTAGCAGCCATTTCGGGCAATAAAGTGGTGGTGAAACAAGTGACTGAAGGCACTAAGTTTGTCACCCTCGACGACGAAGAGCGTTCATTGTCGAGTGAAGACCTGATGATTTGTAATGCCGAAGAAGGGATGTGCATTGCCGGTGTATTTGGTGGTGCAAAGTCTGGAGTGACTGAAGCTACTACCAATGTGTTTTTAGAAAGTGCCTACTTCGATCCGGTAACTGTTCGTAAAACGGCTAAACGGCATGGGTTAAACACCGATGCGTCGTTTCGTTTTGAGCGGGGTGTAGATCCTAATATTACCATTACCGCATTGAAACGAGCGGCATTGCTCATTAAAGAAATAGCTGGAGGTAGTATTGCCAGCGAAATTTTTGATAGCTATCCCAACCCCATTGAACCATTTGCTGTAGCATTCAGTTATGCCAATTGCGATCGTTTAATTGGAAAAGCATTGGAACGTGATGTCATCCAATCGATTTTGGGGTGGCTCGATATTGAAGTAACAGCATCAACAGCCGAAGGGCTAACCCTTTCGGTGCCTCCTTACCGGGTAGATGTACAACGTGAAGCGGATGTGGTAGAAGAAGTGTTGCGTATTTATGGGTACAACAACATTGCCATTCCTTCGAAACTCAATGCTTCCATTTCGTATGCTCCAAAACCCGATAAAGAAAAGGTGCAAAATGTAGTGGCCGACTTGCTATCGGCCAATGGCTTTGCCGAAATTTTATCGAACTCACTTACTTCAGCAGCTTACACTGAAGTGGCAGCGGCCGACCATATCAAGGAAGCGTTTCATGTAGAAATGCTGAATCCGCTGAGCAATGAGTTAAGTGTGATGCGCCAAACATTGTTGTTCAACGGATTGGAAGCCATCGCTTATAACCAGAATCGAAAAAACGAAGACCTGAAGTTGTACGAGTTTGGTAGTGTATACCATAAATACGAATCGGGTTATAATGAAAACAAGCGATTGGCAGTATTCATGACAGGTAAAATGACTGCTGAAAGTTGGAATACTGCCAACGATAAAACATCGTTTTACGATCTAAAAGCAGCGGTACATCTTATTTTACAACGCTTAGGCATTAACAAGAACCGCAAAGCAAGTGCAGTAAGCTCGGCACTGTTTGATGAAGGCATGTTGTATAAAATTGCCCGACGTAAGGCAGTGGAGTTTGGCTGGGTAAAGTCGTCCATACTCAAGCATTTTGGCATTAAGCAAGAAGTGTTTTTTGCTGATTTTGATTGGGATGTGGTGATTGAATTGCTGGTGATGAACAAGGTGAAGTACAAAGAAGTAGCTAAGTTCCCATCGGTACGTCGCGATTTGTCGTTGTTGTTAGATGCTGAGGTGAAGTTTTCCGACATTGAAACATTGGCATTTCAATCGGAGCAAAAGCTGTTGAAAGAGGTAGGACTGTTTGATGTGTACCAGGGCAAGAATATGGAGGTAGGTAAAAAATCGTATGCGGTAAGCTTTACCTTACAAGATGAAGAAAAAACACTGACCGACAAGCAGATCGATAAGATCATGGAGAAAATTCAACGTGCCGTTGAAAACCAACTGGGGGCTGTTCTTCGCTAAGGCTGCATGAAGTGGCTGGAGCGCATACTTATTGCTTTATCGATTATTGCAGGCCTGGTATTTAAGTACATGGCCATTGTTGAGCACCAGGCTGCTGCTGTTGCTTTCATCATTACCCATGGCTTGTTTGTTACCCTCGGATTGTTTTACCTGTTTACCATACAACGATCGGTTTATTCCATAGCTTTGGTATTGTATGTATTGATGTTGGCAGGGGTGGTGTTTCAATTCATGCATTGGCCCGGTGGGCGAGAGATGTCGTTGTTAGGACTGTTGGGGAATGTGTTGTTTGCGATCTTGCTCGGCATTACCGGAGCCAAATTCCGCGAAACCAAATACATTCCTTTCTATGCCTTCATTATTGCCGGGTTGTTATTGCTGCAAACTACCTTTATTTTATTGGAAGGAGAAACCTTTGAACGTTACGAATTATTGATCCACTATCCGCTGGTTGGAATGATTGGAACTGTAATGATTACCCCTAAAGTGCGTACCATTATCCCCAAAGCAGAGCTCAAAGTGATGACATTGTTGTTGGTCGTATCTTTAACTGCTGTATTGTCAATACTGGTGGGCAATATATTGGTTTAACCCCCTCTTTTTTAGTTGTTAAATAGTTGTTAAAACAATGGTTTTGGCACGTCTTGGCATGCCTGTTGAACTACATGAGCCAAATAACCAAATGATTGGAGGAACGATTATGAAGAAAATGATTTTTACACTTAGCATCAGTTTAATGGCAATGTTAGCCATTGCCGGACACAACAACTCCGAACTGACTTTGAAGTTGTGGAACAATTCCTCTTTCACGGTCATCATTAACGGAGAAGAACATTTTGTTCGATCAGCCAATGAGTTTACAGTATCGGACCTTGCTCCGGGCAAGCACAGGCTGAAAGTATTGAGAAAAAGAGAAAACATCGGTGGCTGTGCGCCACACTATATTCATTCGTTGTTCAACGGTTACATCATTATGCCCGAATCGGCGGTAGTGAAAGGGATGGTAACCCGTGGGCGTAACTTGAGAATTTTGGAAGTAGAGCCATTGCCAGTAGTAGATGTGTGTGCGCATGGTGTAGGGATGGATGTGTGCGGAATGGGTTGTGGAGAAATTGACGACCACTGTGATGGTTTTGATGGTGTAGTAGATGCTACCGGTGATTTTTCTTATGGTCCTGGAGGGTACGATGGTTACGAAGAGCCAGCGCACATGACCTCCACAAATTTTGAACAATTAAAGCGTGTTATCGAAAACAAAAGTTTTGATAGCGGCAAAATGCAAATAGCCATGCAGGCCATTCCACAGCACAGCGTGTCGGCTCAACAAGTGAGAGAGTTGATGGAGTTGTTTGGATTTGAGTCGTACAAGCTGAAGCTGGCCAAGTTCGCCTACGATTATACCGTAGATAAAGAGAACTTTTACCTGGTAAACGATGGCTTTTATTTTAGTAGTAGTATCCGATCGCTGAATAAACATATCAGCAATTCATGATAGGATGTGTGTGTAATAAAAACCCTGACGCTCAACGGAGGTCAGGGTTTTTTTATGCTTTTACGTTGCGCTTTACTTGTCGGTGCGCCATTTGAAAATTTCCTGAATGGCATCTTCTTCATCTCCCCAACCTTTGAATTCCATAGCGCCTTGTCCTTTGTAATTCAAAAACCAATCAACCAGCATTTGTTGTGCTGCAGGGTATTTTTGTTGCAAGTCGTTAAAGGTATCGATGAAGATGATTTTTTCTTTGCCATAGGCTGAGGTGGCAATGATTTTAGTGTCTACTTCTCCGCCATCCATCAATTGCATAGCGCCAATGATTCGAATTTCCATCACAGTTCCGGTAGGAACACTTTCACCAATTACCAATACATCCAATGCATCGCCATCGCCTCCTTGTTCCGGGTTCATATAGGTAGAAGGAATGAATCCGTAATTGCCTGGGTAGGGGAGGAATTCCACTACGCGATCTTTCCCGTTTTTTTGATCTATCGGAAAGGTATTGGTATCGTAATTATATTCAATTTTATGGTTGGTGCCAGCAGGAATTTCAATGACTGCTTGTATAAAGCCTTGTTCAGAGTGCAATGGAATATCGCTGTATTGTGGGGTGCTGCTGCATCCGGCTAAAAGTATGGCACCTGCCATCAGAAGTTTATTCATCGTTGTTGGTGTAAAGGTTTCCGGCTTTATTGGCCGAGGTGGTAATTCCTTTAATAAAGGCCGAACTGAAACCGTGGTGTTCCATTTGGTTGAGTCCGGCAATGGTACAGCCTTTGGGAGAGGTTACCCGATCTATCTCATCTTCGGGGTGACTGTTGTTGTGCAACAGCAAGGCTGCCGCACCTTTGGCGGTTTGTGCAGCCATTTTTAATGCTTCATCCGAGTGAAAATCGATTTCGATACCTCCTTGTGAGGCAGCACGGATGGAACGCAGGAAGAAGGCAATGCCACAAGCACACAAAGCGGTGGCGGAGGTCATTTGATCTTCATTAATTTCCATGGTTACGCCTACCGTATCGAACAGTTCTTTTACCACGGCTGCATTGGCTTTTGAACCGGCATTGGTGGCAAAGCAGGTCATCGACTCTCCAATAGCAATTGCCGTATTAGGCATGGCCCTTACCACTGGAATATTGGCGCCTACCCGTTGGTGAATGTCGTTGATGGTAACTCCCGAAACGACTGAAATAAGAAGTTGCTGTGGTTGCAGGTTGCTTTTGATGTCGTCGAGTACATCGTTGAGCTGTTGTGGTAAAATGGCCAGCACAACGATGTTGGCCGAAGCAACGGCTTCTTTGTTGTTGGTGGTAGTGCCAAACCCTTCACTAGCAAGCGTTTCCAGGCGTTGTTGTCTGCGACGGGTAATGGTGATGTCAGCACAGTTAATTTTTCCCGACTTAGCCAATCCGCAGGCCAGCGATACACCGATGTTTCCCCCGCCAATGATGGCTATCTTTTGTTTGGATAAGTTCATGCGGTAAAATTAATTGTTCTTCCCATAGCTCCACACTGAAACTACTAGAAATGTGACAGGTGTTGCCTTATTTGATGTGCTACTTTTGTTGGCGCACCCACTCGATGGTGATGCGCAAGGCTTCGTGCAACGGGGTAACGGTATACCCCAACTCTTGCTGCGCTTTGCTGAGGTCAACGCCCCGGTGTTCGTCGTATTTTTTTACCCATGGAGGAGTAATGAGGGGCGGGCGTTTAAAAATGCTGGCATACCAATGCATGAGTGTAGCAGCGCTAAGCATCAACCACATAGGGAGTTTGTACAATCGGTATTGTTGCTCCGATACTTTGCCCATTAGGGTAAAGAGGTTGCTGAAGGTAATGTTTTCACCACCTAGCGCATAACGTTCGCCAGCCCTGCCTTTTTCCATGGCTTGCAGGTGGCCGGTTACTATATCTTCTACATAGGCATAGTTGCCTACGCTAAGGCCGGTGCCGGGAATGAACTTCCATTTGCCCTTTACATATTTTTGAATGATGAGGGTCATGGCATTGCTTTTATTGAGTGCTCCCGGTCCAAATACACGGGTGGGGTTTACGATGGTAATGTTCAACCCTTTTTCGATGTAGGGTTTTACCGCTTGTTCGGCCTTTATCTTGCTCTGTCCGTAATAGGTTGAGGCTTGATTAAAAGTAGATGTTTCGTCAAGCAATTGATCGGAGGTTTGCGGCCCCAGGGTATCGGCAGTAGAGGTAAATACTACTTTCTGCACACCGTGTTGCAGCGCTGCATCAAAGATGTTTTTGGCACCGTCTACATTGACTACAAAAAAGGTGTTGGGATCTTTAGCCCAGTTGTTGGCCAGTGCTGCCAGGTGATATACTTGTTCGCAACCTTCAATGGCTGTTTCAATGCTTTTGGTGTTGGTAATGTCGCCTTGAAAGCACTTAATATTGGGGTGTTGTTGCAATGCCTCGTTGGAGGAACGCACAAGCGCGTGTACCTGGTGGCCTTGCTCTGCAAGCCGAAGAGCCAATCGATTGCCAATAAACCCTGTCGCTCCTGTAATTAATATTTTCATCCGCAGAAGTAAGAGTTCAACATGCCCAGGTAAAAGTGGAATAAGATGGCCCAAAGCACCGAGCGGGTGCGGAAGGTGAGTAGTCCGAGGTAGATGCCCCCAACAACGGCTCCCCATGTTTCGCCTTCGGGTTTGCCAATGTGCATGAGGGTGGTTAATAAGGTTTGTACCGCAATGGCAGCAAAAGCACCGTTGTATTTTTTTACACCAAAGCCAATGTACCCCCTAAAAAACAGCTCCCACCCGATGTAGTGCGGGAGGTAGGTAAGCCCCCATAGTAGAAAAAGTTTGGGCGATTCTGTCGCCATGGTAGTGAGGGGATAAAACTCTAAATGCTCTGGGTTTTGACTGGAGAGGTATACCGGAAACGGCATAATGATAAAGGTGATTAATGTGGCTTTCAATCCAAATTTCCAGTCGCCCAACTGCACGCCATATTCTTTCACACTTTCTTTAAAAAAGCCTTTAATAATAAGAATAGGAATGATGGCAAATAGCAATAAGGAGGCAAGGTGATGGTAGAGCCATTTCATCCAGTCGAGTAGAGGGCCTTGTTCCCAAAGGTGTCCCCAATGCTTGACAAAAAAGTGTTGGTCGCCCTCGTAAATTTTTAGGGTAATCAATAAGATGATGGAGCTCCAAAGGATCACCACTTTTCGATCCGCTTTTAGCGGACTGAAAAAAGAAGGGTTATTGGGAGTGCTCATTCGGCTTATTCAAACAGGCCATCAATCAACTTGTCGTCGGCCATGTTAGGAATGGTTACTTTCAAGTTGGGTTCTTGTTGCATGGCACGTTTAATGGCCGATACAGCACCTTCGTTGCGTGCCCAGTTTCTTCGTGCAATGCCATTGTTAACATCCCAAAACAGCATGGATTTTAACCTGCGATCGGCATCGTCAGAGCCATCGAGTAGCATGCCAAAGCCACCATTAATTACTTCGCCCCATCCAACGCCACCGCCGTTGTGAATGCTTACCCAGGTAGCCCCTCTAAAGGAGTCGCCAATGACATTGTGAATGGCCATGTCGGCAGTAAATTGGGAGCCATCGTATATGTTAGATGTTTCGCGGTAAGGGGAGTCGGTACCTGATACATCGTGGTGATCTCTACCCAATACCACTGGTGCCGAGATAGTACCATCAGCAATGGCTTTGTTAAATGCTTCAGCAATTTTTATACGGCCTTCAGCATCGGCATACAGGATGCGTGCTTGAGAGCCAACTACCAGTTGATTTTCTTCGGCCGATTCTATCCATAGCAGGTTGTCTTCAATCTGTCGTTGAATTGCTTCGGGTGCTTCGGCAGCCATTTGGCGCAGCACTGTAGCAGCAATGCGGTCGGTTTCGGCCAGGTCTTTAGGGTGGTTAGAGGTACATACCCAGCGGAAGGGACCAAAGCCGTAGTCGAAACACATCGGCCCCATAATGTCTTGTACATACGAAGGGTATTTGAACCCTCCTTTGCCGTTCATAATGTCGGCACCGGCACGGCTCGATTCCAGTAAGAAAGCATTGCCGTAGTCGAAGAAGTACATGCCGCGGGCTGTTAATGTGTTGATGGCAGCGACATGGCGACGTAGTGTTTCTTTTACCTTTTCCTTAAACAGTTCAGGGTTGTTGGCCATCATGTCGTTCGATTCTTCGTAGCTCAATCCAACAGGGTAATAACCTCCTGCCCATGGGTTGTGCAATGAAGTTTGGTCGGAACCAATGTCGACGTGAATGCCTTCTGCGGCAAATTTTTCCCAAAGGTCTACCACGTTGCCCTGGTAGGCAATAGAAACCGCCTCTTTGTTGGCCCTAGCTTCTGCAACACGTTGTATAATGGCATCAAGGTCGTCGTATGCTTCATCTACCCACCCTTGCGAGTGACGGGTGTGGGTGGCCTTGGGGTTTACCTCTGCTGTAATGCTGATGGCACCAGCAATTTTTGCTGCTTTTGGTTGGGCGCCCGACATGCCTCCCAGCCCGGCCGTGATGAATAGTTTTCCAGCCAGTCCTTCACCTTCTTTTTCGATCATACGACCAGCGTTGAGTACAGTAATGGTGGTGCCATGTACAATGCCTTGTGGGCCGATGTACATGAACGAGCCAGCGGTCATTTGTCCGTATTGCGTGACCCCCAACGCGTTGAATTTTTCCCAGTCGTCGGGTTGCGAGTAGTTGGGAATCATCATGCCATTGGTCACCACTACGCGCGGTGCGTCGGTGTGGGAGGGGAACAGCCCCAGGGCATGCCCTGAATACAGTACCAGGGTTTGTTCGTCGTTCATCTCAGCCAGGTATTTCATGGCCAACCGGTATTGCGCCCAGTTTTGAAATACCGCACCATTGCCCCCATAAGTAATCAGCTCATGAGGGTGCTGTGCCACAGCATAGTCGAGGTTGTTACTGAGCATCAACATGATGGCTGCAGCTTGCTTGCTTTGGTGAGGGTAGTCGTGTATGCTGCGTGCATGAATTTTATAAGTAGGTCGGTAACGGTACATGTAAATGCGACCATAAGTGTTGAGTTCTTCAGCAAATTCTGGAGCCAGGTCGTGGTGCAGGTGTTCGGGAAAGTAACGCAATGCATTTTTTAATGCCAACTTCTTTTCGTCTACCGTAAGTATTTCCTTGCGCTTTGGGGCATGGTTAATGGCAGGATCGTAAGGTTGGGCAGCAGGCAACTCATTGGGAATGCCTTCTAAAATAGCGTGGCGAAAAGCAGCAATATCTTCCTGTGTTAATTCTACTGTGCTCATGGGTCACTTCTTTTTAAGTTTGTTTTTTTTGTAATCAAAACTAAAGCCGTACGGACAATGCTTGCAACCATTCTGGCAGCAGTAGCCTCTTTTCAATAAGTATTTTTCCGTAAACACAATGTATCCTTCATCGCTGTAGTAGTAATCTTCAGGGTCGAGATTGGGTTTTTTGGAAAATCCGTCCATTACCTATTGGCTAAGCAGCAAATTTCGGTTTTTTATACCACTTGGCAAAAGCCATTAATGGTTAAATTTGTAGGATGTTTGAAGCAACAGTTGAAGTACCTATACAGCAGGTGGTTGATCCTGTTTTGGAGGCTGCGGGTGTGCGCTTGCATGTGAAGCGCGATGATTTGATTCATCCTGAGGTGTCGGGCAATAAATGGCGCAAGTTGAAGTACAACATACAGGCGGCAAAAGCAACAGGAGATGAAGCACTACTTACTTTTGGTGGGGTGCATTCTAATCACATCGCAGCTACTGCCGCAGCGGGAAAGGCCCTGGGGTTGCGCACCATTGGAGTAATACGGGGAGAAGAAGAGGTGACTACCCCAACATTAACTTATGCGCTTTCTTGTGGCATGGTGTTGCATCGCGTTTCCCGGGCGCAATACCGGCAGAAGAATACCATCGATTTTCAGGAACAGCTACACACAAAGTTTGGTCGGTTTTACCTGGTTCCGGAAGGAGGAGCGAATGAAGCAGGGATGTTGGGGTGTGCCGAGATATTGGACGATGCGACAGCAGCATACGACCTTATTTGTTGTGCCAGCGGTACCGGTACTACGCTTGCTGGTATAGCCTCAGCGTTACAGTCGCATCAAACTGCCTGGGGGTTTTCAGCATTAAAAGGAGGGGCTTTTTTAAACGATGAGGTGAATGCCTTGCTGAAGAGTAGGGAAGTAGTAGGGCGCTGGGAAATACAAACCGATTACCATTGTGGTGGTTATGCCAAAATAACACCAACACTTGTTGCTTTCATGCAGCGCTTTATGCGCATGACTGCTATTCCATTAGATCCTATTTATACCGGAAAAATGCTTTTTGGACTGTATCAACTCATTGAAAATGAGCGCTTGACCCCAGGTGCCAATGTGTTGGCCATTCATACGGGAGGGTTGCAAGGGGTGAAAGGCATGGAAGAACGGTATGGGATAACTCTTTCAGTTCGAGTTTATTAACAAAATTATGTTAATTACTTGTTGAAACCTTTGTTAATAACCTTCGTATCTACTGCTATATTTGCGTTCCAGAGGATTGGTAAAAAATTATAGCATTGTTGAAAACCATCTCCATAGTCACTTTTTTGGTGGTGTTTAGTGCCCAAAATTTATTGGCACAACCTGCTGAACGAAGAATTACTCGTTCGGAATACATCAATCAATGGAAAAGTGAAGCGGTGCGTCACATGCACGAATATGGTATTCCTGCAAGCATTACCCTGGCGCAAGGTATTTTAGAGAGTGGCGATGGAAACAGTGCCCTGGCACGCTATGCCAATAATCACTTTGGAATTAAGTGTCACAATTGGAATGGCCCTGGGTATTATGCCGACGATGATGCAAAGAATGAGTGCTTTAGAAAGTACCACTCGGCCGAAGAGTCGTATCGCGACCATTCTGATTTCTTAAGAACACGCAAGCGTTATGCTTTCTTATTCGATTTAAAATCCAACGATTATAAAGGATGGGCAAAAGGATTGAAGCAGGCAGGCTATGCCACTAACCCACGGTATCCTCAGTTGCTCATTAAGCTGATTGAAGATTACGACCTGGCACAATACGATAAGCTCAAAAAAGTGCCCTCACATACCCCTGTGTCTACGCCACCTACGATCAGTAAGTTAGCGCGTCACGAAATAAAGGTGCACGACAACGACATCAAGTATGTAATTGTGAAGAAGGGCGATACATTCAATAAGATTGCCGGTGAGTTTGATATGCGGTTGTGGCAAATTTTCAAATACAACGACCTGAACAAATCGGATGTGGTACAACCTGGGGATGTGATTTACTTGCAACCCAAGCGTGGAAAAGCAAAAGTGAAATACCATACCGTAAAAGAAGGCGATACCATGCGCGATATTTCTCAAAAGTATGGAGTGAAGTTGAAGAGTTTGTATAAAAAGAACAACATGCGCATAGGTACTGAGCCAAATGTTGGCCAGCAGCTATCGTTAAAAAGAAGAGTTAAAATTTAATAAGATATAGGATTTTTTTGACCAGTTAGTTTAGTTAGTAAACAGGGATTGTGTAAGAGTCGGAGCCATGGGTTTCGGCTCTTACCTACTTTTGGGCCAGTTGTTTCAAGAACTCAGCTTTCTTTCTTCGCGATATTTCTACTGTTGCCCCGCCTTCCATCACAACAGTTCCACCTTCTCCTTTGATGTATTTTTTGACATGGTTGAGGTTGATGATGGTAGAGTGATGTACTCGAATAAACCCATGGGGCGATAAGAGGGTTTCGTATTCTTTCAGGGTTTTAATAGAAGGAAGTTCTTTGCCACTGACCAGTTGAAAATAGGTTTGATTGTTGTGTGCCTTACACGTTACAATTTCATTTACCAATGCAAAAGTAACACCATGGCTATCGGTAATTCCTATTTTTTGGGGTTGCGCATTGTTGAGGTTCGATAAAAGGGCTTTAATTTTTTGATCTATGGCCTGTTCGTTTTTTTTCCTGATTTTATCAATGGCCATTGCCAATTCTTCAGCATCAATAGGTTTCATTAAGTAATCGAGTGCCGAGGCTTTGATGGCCTTAATGGCGTAATGCCCATAGGCAGTGGTAAAGATGACATCAAAGTTAACCTTGTCGAACTTTTGCAATAAATCGAATCCATTGCCATAAGGCATCTCAATGTCGAGCAGCACCAATTGCGGATCGTGCTTAATGATGGCCGCATAGGCTTCTGCTACTGAACCGGCAGTAGCAACGACCTTCACGTCGTTGAAAGCAGCAGAGAGTTGGTTTTGCAATACCTTTCTCGCCTTTTCTTCATCATCAACAATTAGTGTGGTAATCATACAGTACGCAATGAAATATAAAGTTAGAGAAAGTAGTAGGAAAAACAAGGTGATGCGCTCACCTTCTTAAAGAGGTGGTAATGCATGGTATTAATGCTCGAAGTGTATTCACTCCATGGTATGAGTGCCCCCCTTCAATGGTTAGAGTGCTTCCCTTCAATGGTTAGAGTGCTCCCTTTCAATGGTATGAGTGCTTCCCTTCAATGGTTCGAGTGTCCTCTTTCAATGGTTCGAGTGCTTCCCTTCAATGGTTGGAGCGCCTCCTTTCAATGGTTGGAGTGCCCCCTTTCAATGGTTGGAGTGCCTCCCTTCAATGGTTAGAGTGCCTCCCTTCAATGGTTAGAGTGCTTCCCTTCAATGGTATAAGTGCCCCCTTTCAATGGTTGGAGTGCTTCCCTTCAATGGTATGAGTGTATACCATCAATAGTCTGAGTGGTTAAGGAAACACTCGGAGTGTCTCCGGTAAATACGGTATCGAAACTTAATTAAATGTTGATTTTTAGGAAAAAACCAGGGGTGAAAATTGCCTTTTTTGAAAAGGCACATCTCGTAGGGCATTTTGAGGGTGTTTTTGCATTTACAGCCATCAAAAAAGGCCATCCGCATCTTGCGAATGGCCTTTCGAGCTGTAGCTTTTATTATTATTCAAATACAATGATCATTTCTACTCTTCTGTTTTTCTGTCTACCTTCTCTAGTATCATTGGTTTCTATGGGCTTTTCTTCACCGTAGTATTCAACAATGAATCGCTCTGCGCTAATGCCACGCTCGGCTAAGAAGTCGCGCAATGCTTCAGCACGCTTTTTCGACAATACAAGGTTCGAACGAGCGCTTCCCACATTGTCGGTATGCCCGGCAATTTTCAATTTCCAATCGGGTTTCTTCACCAATAGCTTGCCCAGTTCCTCTAACGATTCGTACGATTCGAATTTGATAACGGCTTTGCCTGTTTCGAATTCAAGGTTGTCGAAAGCAGTGTTAATGATTTCCTGCTCTTCTTTCTTAATTTCAGGACAACCGTTGTTTTCTACTGTACCCGGTGTTGTAGGGCACATATCGTCTTTGTCTAACACGGTATCGCCATCGGTGTCTTTGTACGGGCAGCCGTTGTTTTCTTTCGGTCCTGCAATGGTCGGACATTGATCGTCTTTATCCAATAATCCATCGCCATCGGTATCGGGGTAAGGACAGCCTCTATTTTCAGCTGGCCCAGGTACTTCAGGACATTCGTCGAGGTAGTCGAAGATGCCATCTTTATCAGTATCGGGACATCCTTGATTTTCCACAGGCCCAGGATTGTCGGGGCAAAGGTCATCGCTGTCTTTTACACCATCGTTATCGCGGTCAGGACATCCATTGAACTGCGCCAATCCGGCTTCTTCAGGACAATCGTCTTTACTGTCTTGTATGCCATCGCTATCCGTATCGGGGCATCCAAAGAATTGTGCAATACCTGCAACAGTAACACAGCTATCGTTTTTGTCGATAATGCCATCACCATCGGTATCAGGACATCCATTAAACTCAATTAAGCCGGCCTCGGCAGGACAATCGTCTTTGGTGTCTTGAATGCCATCTCCGTCGGTGTCGGGACATCCTTTAAACGCCCATACTCCTGGTACATCAATACATTCATCCATCTTGTCCGAAACCTTGTCTTTGTCGCGGTCTTTAGGATGTCGGTGTGGTATGGGCACTTTCAAGGCAAAATACAAATCGCCTCCACGCACATTGCCCATTTTTACTACCGGCTTAATGTTGGAGGTGCCTATTAATACAGGTCCGAGTCGAAGTCCAAGTCCGTAGTTGAACCCATAAAAGCTACTCATAGAAACAGGAATAGCGGCACCAAACCACTTGTGATCCCATCGCGGTGTTACCGTATAGCGGGTCATGTGGTGTACCTTGTTCTTGTCGTTTTTGAATTGCAAGGCCCAAAACGGGGTAACGTTCAGGTAAAAATCTTTGTGGATGTTGTAATCCAATTGCAAGCTGATGGCAGTAGGCAGCTGCATGGTAAAGAAATCTTCGTCGTTGGTATTGAAATCGAATTTGTTGTTCAACGAATCGTCGAAATCAAATACGGTTTCTACATCGTCGAACTCACTCAATGGCATATCGGTAATGTCGGCATGAAAGTCGCGACTCAAATCACCTTTGCCAAATTTAATCCGTCCGATGTCGGTAATGGCTACACCGGCCCTGAACTTATATTTGTTCAGGTCGTCGCGCCACAATCCTTCCTGCCCATCCATGTCGTACTTGTAGTCGGCATGGTTAGGGCGAAATTCATACACGAAACCAAGGTCAAGCCCAACGGTGGGGTTGGCAATAAATTTGTACTTGATTTCATCTTGATCTACTTCAAAGTTATCGGAGTGGCCATACTCCACATCAGTAGTAAAAAGGCTTAGTGTATCGGCGTTGTAGAATTCATACTTCAAATCATCGATAAACATATAGCCCCCTTGCAACCCTTGCAAGAGTTTTACGGTACCTCCCATTTTCATGAAGTGCTCGTCGTGATCGCGCAATACCCTGCCATAGGTAATGCCATAGTCGGCCCACGTCATGGTTTGAATGCTCAGGTCTTTGTTGTTCAAGTTGGTGATCCACAAAGTGGGATACTCCAATTCTTCCAACAAGAGCTTGCCCAATTGTTCGCTTACCCCATCAATATTCACCATGGTGCGCAAGCGCCAGTTGAATCCAATACCCCATTTGTTGTTGGAGTACATGTAAGAAGGTAAGGTAATCTCGTTGTTCACATACAACGACTTGGCCTTGCCGTCTTTGCGAACTTCCGATAGGAATTTGTCGCCATAGTCGTCGACATCCCAATTGGAGCGTTTAAATCCCTCGGTATCGAATTGAATGTAATTGTTGTACCCACTCACGGTAAAACCGAGTACATTACCGTCGTGGTGCAGGCGATTATCAACGACCGATGCGGGTTGCAATCCCAGGCCATTTACGCCTAAATAATTGCTGCTGTGCAGCCCCAGGTATTCCTGGGCGGTGGTTTCGAAGGAAAGCAGTAAAATCAATAACACAAAGGTTAGGTTAAGCTTTCTCATGGTACGTTAAATTTGGTTGATTTTACTTGCTACAGGTGTTAAATGTATTGAATCCCAAACGATTGCTCAAACATTTTATGAAATAAAATAAGGAATCTAAGCATTGAGGTTAAACGATGAGATTTTTGGTAATTGCCTGGGAAATAGTTGGTTAATGTTGTTTTTTCGCTTGCAAGAATCGCATTTAATAAAGAGTGAGAACTACTCTTTTATGGTATAGGTGTAGATGTTTTGATCGATGCTGCCCACCACCAGGTTTAAGGCGCCATCCTTATTGATATCGCTGATGCTGAAAGGGGTAGAGCCATACAATGGCATATCGGCATCGAGCGTGCCCAATGCATTAAAAAGAAACAGCTCATTGGTGTTGGCAGATACAATGCCAATTTTGGAAGAGGTGCCGAACTCAAATATTTGTGGGCGCAAGGTAATGGTGCTGTCAAAGTCGTGTTCAAACACCAGGTTTTTATCAGGCCCGTACACCGACAGGTTGTTGTCGCTTACAAAAATGTACTCCATGGCTTTATCGCCATCCAAATCTTTGTAATCAAAAAAGTGATTCCCAACCGATCGAACAGCAGTGGTGTCTTTGGCGCCACCAAACATCAATTTTACTACACTTCCGGTGGTGTCGGTATACACCAGTTTACTGACGTGAATGTCTTTGCCTATTTCTAAGTATACCGGGTTGTTCGAAAGCCCTGCTACTTTCTCTTTTACCTCGTACCTGTTATTGCCTCTTCGATCGCACAATTGAATGTTGCCGGCTTCATCAATAATGAGAATGTAGTCTTTATCGCCCAGTACAAAATGGCGAATGGGTTGTGTTACCGACGATTCGGTGCTTTGGTATTCCCACCCTTCGAGGCGCTGGCCAGTTTTATCGTAGTTGTATACCATGTCGTCGGCACAGGCTACCAGCAAGCGGTAGTTTTTGTTTTGATCGTAGTCCATGGCTGCAATGGCATTGGTGGCAGGAGCCGGTAGGGCTACCGGAAATCCACTCACATCATTGCCGTTCCGGTCGAGCAGGTAAATGTGTGAGGAGGTGTTGAACAGCATTTGCAATTTGTTGTTGTTCAGCACATCTATTTGGGTAATTCCACCCATTATTTTTTGATTCAACTGACGTTCCCACAGTAGCTTGCCTGTATTGCTAATCAAGTACACTTTGTTGCTGTCGTCTTGTATGGCTACTTCTTTGGCATCGGTGTAGTGATTGGTTACCAGCCATGGCCTGCTGCTAATGGATGCCAGCAATGGTGTTTCCCATAGCGAGCGTGTTTCTTGCTTGTACACAGGGTTGTACTTCAACAGTACGTTGTTGTAAAACTTGTTTTCTTTCTCTGCACTAAATTGCATGGCAAAGGCTTCAAATTTGCGAAACAGGTCAATGTTTTTATCCACATCAGCCACATGCTCATCGTTTAAAAAGAGCTGATAAATTTGAGGCGACCGGGCAATGTTGTTGTACAAAAATAAGTTGGTTTCTGAAGCCAATTGTTCGGCAAAAGCATCAAAGTTTATATCTTGCTGCAAGGTGCGTTCCGCCTGGTAATCGCTGATGTAGTTGCGTACAGCACTTTTGCTGTTGCCAAATACCACATAATCTTCCAGGAAAAAGAAGTAAGGGGTTTCAAGGCCCTTAAACTGCCTGCCGAGCAAGGTGCTGTGTAAGTTTTCTCCATTCAACTGAAAAATGCTTAATCCTTTAAACTCTTCCATTTCTGGTTGGCTGGAGTCTGCCGCTGCAATTTTTTGCACCAAATGCATCATACCACTTTTGGCATTGTCGATGTTGTTGGCCTTAAAAATAGCAAAGGTATTGTTGGCCAATTCTTCATTGGCTGGCTCAGTAATCACTACTGCCATTTCATTGCCGATCCATGCCAGCAAGTCGTCGTAAATGTTGCAGTCGTAGCGATCGTTAATGGTATTGATGTTTTTTTCGTAATCGAACAAGAGGTTGCTGCGGTCGAGGTGAACCTTGTAGTTGTTAAAGTAGAGTTTAAAGTCGCTTAGTCCCACTCCAAAAACCCAGGCAGCATTGTAGGGGATGGCTTCAGTAATTTCAATTTCCTGAGGTTCCTGCCCAAGCAATACGTTGAGATAATTGTTTACCGAATCGTTGGTATAGGTGTAGCCATTGAGCAATAATGCGTTGGGCTTAATGTCGATGTCTAATTCAGTCCAGTCTGAAAACCCTTCGATGGGTAAGGCTTGTTGGTTGGTGGTTTTGTTGAAGTGGGTGGCCAGAATTTTTGGAAAACTGTTGTAGTTGAAGTAAAGGTTACCGTCTATGGTTTTTACTCCAGCGGTTTTTTGCACTTTCATAAACCCACGGTCTTGCGCCAACGAAACTCCCGAGTTGAGGTGGCGCACTGCATCTTCTACCAGTACTGGTGATACACTGGTAATGAAAATGCCATTTTTAAGGGCGTAGGAGAAGGTGAATTGTGCGTTTGTTACATGCACTTTGTAGATGGTAGTTTCGTCGTACGTTCTATTGCTGGTTTGTGCTTTGCCGTTGGTAAGCTCATCTATCATGGCATTTACTGCCGTTTCGTCGAGCTGGGAAGGGACACCAGTACAATACAAGAATTCGTAGTTGTTGGCTCCCGACATGTGTGCCGAAATCATCACCGATTTGTTTTGCAGCAGTTGGTGCAGCTTATCGTTTTTCACAAATAAAGAATCGATGTAGTTCCCCACTTCGTTCAGCTTGTAAAAGTATTCGGTGGTTTTCAGTTCCTCCCACATGATGTTGGTTTGGGAGAGCTTGTGCCACATGCCTTGAAGGTTGCGTGTTTCCAGGATGAAAGCGGCATCTGAAGGAATGGCATTAATGGTTTCGCTCACCGGGGTAACTTCGGTTTCGAAATAGCGATACCCAAAATAAATGGCCGCAGCCAATCCGAGGGTAAGAACAACCAACAATGCCTTTTTTACCATGGAGCAGAATGAATTCAATGCTTGTTAAGGGGTAAAATTAGCAGTTAATTCACTTGTGGAAGAGTGGGGTTGGTAAATGTATAAACAAGGAAATGTGGATAATAGGCAATGAATTACAAAGGCAGTTTCAATTGCTCGGGCAATAGCCGAAAGCTGAGGCGATGATAGGGCGAAACGCCATGAACTCTGATGGCTTCACGGTGTGCCTTTGTAGGATACCCTTTATTACCATCCCAGCCGTAATGCGGATACTCCTGGTGCAATTGCTCCATGTAGTCGTCGCGGTAGGTTTTGGCCAGTACCGATGCTGCAGCAATCGACATGTACTTGCCATCACCTTTAATGATGCACAGGTGCTCCATGTTTTGGTATGGGTTAAACCGGTTGCCATCAATGAGCAATAATTCTGGAGTTGTTTTCAACTGATCGATGGCACGATGCATGGCGGTAAACGATGCATTTAAAATATTGACTTCATCAATTTCTTTATGGTCTACAAACGATACGCCCCAGGCCAGTGCTTCCTGTTCGATGATAGGGCGAAGCTTTTTTCGTCGAGCTTCACTCAGCTGCTTGGAGTCGTTGAGCATGGGGTGGCTGAACCCAGGAGGTAAGATGACGGCTGCAGCAACCACCGGCCCTGCCAGGCATCCGCGTCCTGCTTCATCGCATCCTGCTTCGATGGTGTGTTTGCGGTGGTATTGCTTAAGCATGGTTGGCTGTTTTACAGATGCTTTGCCATACATTGTCGGCGGTATGTTGCCAACTGAATTGAGCCACTTGTGCCTTGCCTTTCTCTACCAGTTCTTGTCGAAGTGCTTCATCCTTCCACATGGTCGTCATGGCGTTGGCAATGGCATCTACCGAAAAGGGGTCAACCAATAAGGCAGCATCGCCAGCTACCTCTGGCAGCGAGGTAACGTTGGAAGTAATCACCGGAGTATGGCACTGCATGGCTTCAGCTACCGGAATTCCAAACCCTTCGAAGTAGCTCACGTAGGTCATGGCCATTGCTGCCCCAAGGGCTTTGTTCAAGTCTTCATTGCTCAACCGCCCGGTAAACACCACATCCTGCTGGTGTTCCATTTGCTCGTAGGCATTGTTGATGGCTGCACTGCCAAACATTTTTTGCCCTACCACCAGCAGCTTTACATCATTGTTATTGGTTTTTTTGAATTGCTCGAATGCTTGAAACAAGCGATGAATATTTTTTCGGGCATGCAAAGCCCCTACATAGATGAAGTAGGGCGCTCCATTAGTAAATTGTTGCCGGGCAGCCTGTTGGGTAGCTTCATCAGAAGGTTGATACATTTCATTCACGCCATTGTGGGCCACATCAATTTTGCTGGCAGCAATGTTGTATTGCTTTACAATATCTTGCTTCGAGAAGTTGGATACGGTAATAATTCGATCGGCTTTACGTGCAAACTTCGGAAAGAAATGGGTGTAGTACTTTCGGTGTGCATAAGGCAAATCCTCGGGGTAATGCTCGAAGTTCAAGTCGTGAATTACGGCAATAGATTTTGTGGCAGTACCAAGGCATAAGTAGCCATCGGGAGAAATAAATACATCGGGCTGGTGTTTTTTGAGCATCCGCTTTACAGCATACTCAAACCAGATGTAAAACAGCACCGGGTGGCGAGCCGGAGGGCCAATCACTACCGGGGTAATGTTGTCGGAAAAGATGAATTGCTCATCATAAGGCCGGTCGAACAAAAAGATAAACTCATGCTCGGGATGCTGTTGTGTAATGCGTTTGAATGTTTCGTAGGTGAACCAGCCAAAACCTTCCAGTTTTTTCTTGAGTAAGAAGCGGGTATTGACAACTATTTTCAAAGGCTGGACTTCCGTTAGTGCGAAAGGGGCGAATTTATAGCATATCCAACAACCCTGCAAATATTTGGTGTGCAATGGAAGGTTGAACTGTGGTTGATGCAAAAACCTATCTTTGTAGCCAAACGGTACAATACATTACGGTGCAGAAGAAGTTTATTACGAACCTTGCCTTTTTGCTATTTCTCAATCTGTTGGTGAAACCCTTTTGGATTGTGGGCATCAATACAGCGGTACAAAATAGGGTGGGAGCCGAAGAGTTTGGGTTTTACTTTGCGGTACTTAACTTCTCTTTCTTGTTCAATATCTTGCTCGATTTGGGCATTACCAACTTCAACAACCGCAACATTGCACAGCACCACCAGTTGTTGAACAAACATTTCTCTTCCATCTTATCGCTGCGGGGGGTATTGGTACTCCTTTATTTTGTGGTAACGGTATTGTTTGCATTGGCGGTGGGTTATTCGGGCGAGCAAATGAAAATGTTGTTGGTGCTTGGATTTAATCAGGCCCTGGTATCGTTTATTTTATACTTGCGCTCCAACCTGTCGGGGTTGCACCTGTTCAAGCAAGACAGCATCATTTCGGTACTCGATCGGTTTTTACTCATTGCTTTTTGCTCTATATTATTGTGGGGCAATGTATCGGATCAGCCTTTTAAAATCGATTGGTTTGTATACGCACAAACCATTGCATACTCCATTACCGCTGGTGTAGCATTGACGTTGGTGTTGCGTAAATCGAAACGCATAAAGCTGCGGTGGGATTGGCCTTTTTCGTTGGTGATCTTAAAAAAGAGCTTGCCCTTTGCATTGCTCTTTTTGCTCATGACCTTTTACAACCGCATGGACAGTGTAATGCTTGAACGGTTGTTGCCGCATCCTATGGGGGCCGAACAATCGGGCATATATGCACAAGGGTTCCGCTTGCTGGAAGCAGCCAATATGATTGCATTGCTGTTTGCAGGGCTATTGCTGCCCATGTATGCTCGTATGCTAAAGTTGAAACAGCAGGTAGAAGACCTAACGGCCTTATCGTTTAAGCTGCTCATAAGTGGCGCCATTGTGCTGGCAACTGCGTGTTATTTCTACAGCACCGAAATTATGGGCATTATGTACAAGCAATACGTTGCCGAGTCGGCATTAACGTTTCGGGTGTTGATCCTTACCTTTATTGCCACCTCCATTACCTATATCTTCGGTACTTTGCTTACTGCCAACAACAACCTCAAACACCTCAACATTATGGCGGGGGTAGGGGTGCTAATGAACGTTGCTCTTAACTGGTGGCTCATCCCGTATTATGAAGCGTATGGATCGGCCATTGCTACACTCATTACCCAGTTTTTTACGGCTTTTGTTCAGTTGGCACTGGCGCAATACATCTTCAAGTTTAAGATTAACTACAAATTGTTGATCTCGTTGGTGGTATTCACCGCGGGGATGGTATTGATGGCCAACTACTCGTACCTCCTGTTCGAAAATTGGATGTGGAATTTGGCTGCATTGTTCGCTGCTGGGGTGTTGTGGGCTTTCCTTACAGGCATGATCAGCCTAAAAGCGCTTTATCGAATAGTGAAGCAAGAAGAATAAGCACAAATCTATATTTTGATTACCTTTGCGGACTGATAAATAAAAGGGCGTCAATGAACAACACCGAAAATAGGGCCGATTTCGATTCAGTGAATCTTATGGCCTACCTCTGGAAAAGGAAAAAACCTATTATCATTATTTGTGCAATTGCAGCAGTTGCATCCATCGTTTCTTCGTTGATGATCGAAGAGAAATTCAAGTCTACCGTGGTGATGTACCCTGCTCGTGGTAGTTCGGCATCGAAACAGTTATTGACCATCGATTATGGTGGGGGCCGACAAAACATTGTGCAGTTTGGTGAGCAGGATGATGCGGAGCAATTGCTTCAAATTTTAATGTCGGATGAGATTCGTAACCGCATGGTAGAGAAGTACAACTTGTTTAAGCACTACGATGTAGATACTGCAAGCCCGTACAAAAACACCTACATGCAACAAGAGTACGAAAGCAACATTACCGCTAAGCGTACCAAGTATGGTTCTATTGAAGTGAATGTATTGGATACCGATCCTGATACAGCAGCATACATTGCCAACGATATTGCGCAACTGGTGGATACCGTGCGTAACCGCATGCAGCGCGAACGTGCTATGCTGGGTTTGGCCATTGTAGAAGACGAATACAACGGCTTGTTGGCGGAAATTAAAGAAGCTCAAGACTCGTTGACAGTAATTCGTAAGCTGGGAGTACACGATTACGATTCTCAGGTAGAACGTATTACCGAGCAATTGGCAGCAGCCATTGTGCAAGACAAGCCGAAAGCGGTAAAAGCGTTGCAAGAACGACTGGATTTATTGGCAGTGCACGGTAGTGCCTATGTAGCGATGGAAGAACGTTTGGTGGATTTGGTAGACCAGTTTACTAAGATTGCGGCCAAGTACGAAGAAATTAAAGCTGATGTGGATGCCAACCTATCCCACAAGTTTATTGTAGACCACGCATTTCCTGCGGATAAGAAAACTTATCCTGTGCGTTGGTTAATTGTAGTGATGTCTACCATGTCGGCATTTGTATTTTCTATCTTCCTTGTTATTTTCTTAGATAAGGTAAAAGAACTAAGGGAAGGCCAGAAGTTTGCCAAGTAACATTCCTGCTTTGACAGAAGAGAAGTATTCAAAGTGGTTGTATATTTTCGGATTGTCTTTCATCACAATCTGCTCTACCCTTATATACTTCGAATTTTACTACATCGCCTTGTTACCGGTGGTGTTGCTGCTGATTTATTCGGCGCTTTTTGCTTCTGATAAGTTGATGATGTTTATTGTGGCTGCAACGCCACTGTCGCTCAATCTCGAAAAGGTAGCCGACATTGGTGGGGTGGGGTTTTACCTGCCTACAGAGCCTTTGCTGTTTGGGTTGTTGCTCATCTTCATCATTCGGGAATTTCACCAGGGAAGCATTGGTAAAGAAATTATTTGGCATCCCATTACCCTTACCGTTATCATCAATCTGGTGTGGATCTTATTGGCTACCATCCGCAGTGAAATGCCCATTGTGTCCATCAAGTTTTTTGTAGCGCGATTGTGGTTTGTGATTCCGATTTACTTTATGGGCATCCTGTTGTTCAGGAATTTTAGAAACATCAAGCGATTCATTTGGTTTTACATCATTCCAATGGTAGGGGTTATTATATATACCCTGGTGCGTCATGCCATGAATGGCTTTCGCGAGGATCCTGCACACTGGGTGATGTCGCCTTTCTTTAAAGATCACACTTCTTACGGAGCGGTGTTGGCCATGTTTATTCCGGTACTGATAGGATTGGTGTTGAACAAGCGAGAAAAAATTTCGGCACGCATCATCCTGGCATCGGTGCTTTTTATCTTCCTGGCGGGTACTGTGTTTTCATATACCCGTGCAGCTTGGTTGAGTTTGGCGGGCGCTTTAATGATATTCCTTATCATTAAATTTCGCATTAAGTTTAGAACCATCATTTTTACCCTTGGCTTTTTGAGTTTTATGCTTTATTCGGCAAAGGATCAAATTATCCTGGAGCTGGAAAGGAACCAGATTGAATCGTCTGACGATTTAGCGGAACACATCCAATCGATTTCCAACATTAGCTCAGACAACTCCAACCTGGAGCGCATCAACCGTTGGGCCAGTGCGTTACGTATGTTTTCAGCGCGTCCTATCTATGGTTGGGGGCCGGGAACCTATACGTTCCAGTACGCTCCGTTTCAGCATTCGGCCGAACGCACCTGGGTGAGTACTAATTTTGGGAACAGGGGAAATGCTCATAGCGAATACCTGGGGCCTCTTTCCGAGTCGGGGTTGTTTGGGATGCTCTCGTTTTTAGCCATTGTAATAGCCGTTATTTATACCTCCATACGATTGTATTCCCGGCTGGACGATTGGGAACTGAAGATGTTGGTGATGACCCTATTGCTTGGGCTGATTACCTACTTTGCCCATGGATTGCTCAACAATTACCTCGATACCGACAAGGCCTCCATTCCTTTCTGGGGCTTCATCGCCATCATTGTGTCGATTGATTTATATCACAGTAAACATCGGTTAAAAGATACGACAGCTAAATAATGCAGTGTCGTCTACGTAGGGAAGGCTGGTTTTATAGGCTTCCAGTTGATTAAAGATGTGTTCGTTTAAATCAACCATGTTGAGGTGGTAATTGTCGTGCACCAGGTCAATGAGGTTCTGTACCTCGAAAGCTTCGCCTGCCTCGTTTTCTAGTTCTACCAGCCCGTCTGTATAGCATACAATTACCGTGTTGGGAACAATGTCAATTTCCTCTTCTTCAATGGTGGGCAGCTTGTCAAACATTCCCAATCCGGTGCATCCTACATCCAGCAATTTGGCAGAGTTGCCATCGGTAATGAATGGGTGGTTGTGTCCGGCATTGATGTACTTCAACTTCTTGGTTCGGAAGTTGTATTTGGCCACAAAGAAGGTGATGAATTTTTCTCCCTCAGCACTTTTCATTACGCGTTCGTTGAGCTCGGTAACCAGCTCTATTAGCGAGTATTCTGTGTAATTGATGATGGCCCGTAAGTTGGCCTGAAAGTTCGACATCAACAATGCTGCCGATACTCCTTTTCCCGATACATCGGCCATGCAAAACACAAACTCTTCGCTGTTCAACCGGAAGTAATCGTAATAATCGCCTCCCACCAGGTGTTGTGGAAGGTATTTGGCTGCAATGTCTACCTGCTCGTTGGAGGGGAGGTTGCTCGGAAAAAGCAAGGATTGCATTTCCGCCGCCACTTCCAACTCTTTCTTCACCCGCTCCTGTCGGATGCTTTCTTTGGCCAACCGCTTGTTTTCAATGGCTACTACAATGATGTTGGTAAGCGTTTGAATAAAAGGCATGTGCTTAATGGTAGGACTGATCTTAATTTGATCTTCATCCAGGTCGCCAATAAGCAAGTAGGCCAACGGTTGTTCTTTGTGAAATACAGGAATCACCACGTCGAATGAACCCAGGTATTCTTTGGAAGACGACTCAATGACTGTAATTTCTTTGATGTGAAGCAAGTCTTTTTGTACATCAATGTGCTTCACACTTCCTTTGATGCCATACTTTAATATGCGGTTCCATTCATGGCCTTTACTAAACAAAATGAGCTTGCTAATGCCCAGTTGCTCGCGCAAAATGTATTCATAAATTTCTAGCAGGCGGTCTACCGGAAAATTGTTGTTAATGCCTTCGGTAACTTCCAGCAATGAACTCAGCTTAAAGTCTTTTAACTTTAGCTTACTAACCAGTTTATTGAGTTTAGTTTCCGGCATTATGATTGCTCCAGTATTTCCAGTATTTCAGGAATCTTTTTGATCATTTTTAATTCTTTCCATTTGGCGCGCGCTTCTTCGCATGGGCTGCCCAGGTAGGTTTTACCACCTTCTAGCGTACGCCCTACGCCCGATTGTCCGAGTACCACAGCTCCTTCGCCAATGGTAAGGTCGCTTACTACTCCTACCTGTCCCCAAAGGGTAACATTGTCTTCTACCACTACACAACCGGCAATGCCTACCTGCCCGGCAAACAAACAGTTTTTGCCAATTACGGTGTCGTGGCCAACATGCACATGGTCGTCGAGCTTACTTCCAGCTCCTACCACCGTGTCGCCCGATACGCCTTTATCGATGGTACACATGGCACCAATTTCTGCGTGATCTTCAATAACCACACGCCCACAGGTGTGCATCTTGTGATAAAGGCCTTCTCTTTTCTGGAAGTAAAAGGCATCGGCACCAATAACTGCGTTGGCATGAATGATGACATTGTCGCCTATTACACAGTCGTTGTATACCACTACCCCCGGATGTATAATGCAGTTTTTGCCAACAGTAACATGGTTGCCCAAAGTAACATTGGGCTGTATAATGCTGCCTTCTCCTATCGTTGCGGTAGGGCTAATAGCACTGTCTTGAGCAGTAAAAGGGTTAAAGTGTTTGGTAAGTTTGTTGTAATCCGTAAAAGGGTCGTCCGAAAAAATAAGGGCTTTCCCTTCCGGGCATTCTACCTCTTTGTTGATTAAGATGGTAGTGGCTTTCGACCCCAGGGCCTTGTCGTAGTATTTGGGGTGATCTACAAATACCAGGTCACCTGGTTCTACCATATGTATTTCATTGATGCCGCTAACTACATGCTGGGGGTCGCCAGCAAATTTACAATGGATGATTGCGGCAATTTCTTCAAGTGTTTTAGGGGGGGTAAGCTTCATCTTTCTACCAAAAAAGGATCACATTCATAAAGGTAACAACTTTGTTGAGAAAAGGAAGTTGTTGCGAAAATAGGTTGCAAAATTCAAGCCAAAAAAAAGGGGCAAACGCCCCTTTTGTTCAATGATTTATTCACAAATCATTTTACCCGTTCACTGTAACTACCGGAGCGGGTATCGATCTTTATCTTATCGCCGGTATTGATGAACAATGGCACCTTCACTTCCGCACCGGTTTCAACGGTGGCGGGCTTTAATGTGTTGGTGGCGGTATCGCCTTTAATACCAGGCTCGGTATAGGTAATTTCCATAATCACTGAAGCAGGCAATTCGCAGGTCAATGGCAGCTCTTCTTCGGCATGGAAAAGGATTTCTACCACTTCACCTTCTTTCAAGAATTGGGGCGCATCAATGATGTTTTCATTTACAAATATTTGCTCGTAATCACTTTGGTTCATAAAGTGATATCCTGTATCATCTTTGTACAGGAATTGATATTTTCTTCTCTCTACACGTACGGGCTCAATTTTATGGCCTGCCGAGAAGGTATTGTCAATGACCTTACCAGAGGTTACATTTTTGAGTTTGGTGCGCACAAAGGCAGGGCCCTTACCCGGTTTCACGTGTTGAAATTCAACAATGGTATACAGGTCGTTGTTGTACTTAATGCACAATCCGTTTCTAATGTCTGCTGTAGTTGCCATAGTTTATTGTTAGGAGGCTCCGCGCATAATCCCTTTGGTAGATTCGCGGATGAAGTTAATGATGTGTTTTTTCTCTTTTGATGCAGGCATTTCCAATTCTACTACCTGTAGTGCCATGGAAATGTTGCTGTTTTGCACATAAATGGTGCGGTAAATGTCTTCGATGTTAAGAATGCTCTTGTCGTCAAACCCTCTTCTGCGTAGTCCTATAGAGTTTACACCGGCATACGAAAGTGGTTCGCGTGCGGCCTTAATGTATGGAGGTACATTTTTACGTACCAGCGATCCTCCGGCCACAAAGGCATGTGCGCCAATGCGTACAAACTGTTGAATGGCTACCAGGCCTTCCAAAATCACCCAATCTTCAATTACCACATGGCCGGCAATGTTTACCGAGTTGGCAATGATGCAGTTGTCGCCTATCAAGCAATCGTGGGCTACATGCACATAAGCCATCAGCAAGCAGTTGTTACCTACCACGGTTTTATTGCGATCTTTTGTGCCCCGGTTTACGGTAACACATTCGCGGATGGTTACATTGTCGCCTATTTCAGTGGTGGTGTACTCTCCAGCAAATTTTAGGTCTTGTGGAATGGCAGAGATCACAGCGCCAGGAAAAATTTTACAGTTTTTCCCAATTCTTGCTCCGTCCATGATCACAGCGTTAGGACCAATCCATGTGCCATCGCCAATTTCCACATCGCCATAAACGGTGGCAAAAGGCTCGATGGTAACATCCTTGCCAATTTTGGCATCGGGATGTACGTTGGATAGTTTACTCATTGTTCTTTTCTTTAACGACTTGTGCCATCATTTCTGCTTCACAGGTCGGATGTCCATTAACATAGGCAGTTCCTCCCATGTGTACAATACCTCTTCGAATTGGGGTAATTAAATGCAGGTCAAATACTAACGTATCGCCAGGGATTACTTTGCGTTTGAATTTCACCTTATCAATTTTCATGAAATAGGTCATGTAGTTTTCGGGATCAGGCACTGTACTTAGTGCAAAGATGCCTCCTACTTGTGCCATGGCCTCTATTTGCAATACGCCAGGCATAACCGGATTTCCAGGAAAGTGTCCTGTGAAAAAAGGTTCGTTCAACGTGACGTTTTTCACTCCCACAATTCCCTTTTCATCCATTTCCAAAACTTTGTCTACCAACAAAAAAGGATAACGGTGGGGCAACATGCTCGAAATTTGGTTGACATCAAATACTGGTGTTTTGGTCAGGTCAAATTTCTTAGGTGACTTCTTTTCTTTACGAATAAGGTCTTTAATAATTTTAGCAAACGACACGTTGCCTGAGTGACCAGGACGTGCTGCCAGGATATGGCCTTTAATGGGCTTACCCACCAATGCAAGGTCGCCTACAATGTCTAATAGTTTGTGGCGTGCAGGCTCATTCTGGTATTTGAGGTTGCTGTTGTTCAATACGCCAATGCCTTTTACCTTTACTTCAAGGTTGTCTTCACGGCCCAACAATTTGGCCAGCTTGCTCAATTCTTCTTCCGAAACATTGTCGCGCTCTACCAATACGATGGCATTGTCTAAATCGCCCCCTTTAATCAAGTTGTTTTTTGCCAAATGCTCCAACTCACGCAAAAACACAAAGGTGCGGCACTTGGCAATTTCAGTTTTAAATTCTGAAATGTTGTACATGGTAGCATGTTGCGTACCCAATACTGGTGAGTTGTAGTCGACCATTACCGTTAAACGAAAATCGTCTGAAGGTACAGCCAACATTTCAATTTTTTTATCGTGGTCTTCCCATGGTAGGGTTTCCTTGAATACAAAGTAATCGCGCTCAACTTCCTGTTCTTCATAGCCTACTCCTTCAATGGCTTCTACAAACGGCATTGAGCTGCCATCCATAATGGGTACTTCAGGACCATCCATTTGCAGCAACGCATTGTCTACCTGCAAGCCATACAAGGCCGCCAACACATGTTCGGTAGTATATACCTGGGCGCCATTTTGTTCTAAGGTAGTGCCCCGTTCTGTAGCAACTACCCGATCGGCATCAGCATCAATAATGGGTTGGCCTTCGAGGTCTACACGTTGAAATTTGTAGCCGTGATTTTCTTTAGCTGGAAGAATGGTTAATGTCACCATTTCTCCGGTATGCAATCCTACACCGCTTAGCTCAATGCGGTCTTTTATTGTCCTTTGCTTCTCACTCATCGTTAAGTTGTTGTTTTAACGCTTGCAGTTCTTTTTCGAGGGTGTCTATTTTTGACTTAAGGTTAGGTAGCGCTCTAAACATAACGTATGAGCGTTTATAGTCGCCAATAGAGAAAGCAGGCGATCCCTGCATAATTTCTCCTTTAGCAATGTCGGCTCCAATGCCCGACTGCGCAGCAATCTTTACTTCTTCTTCTATTTTTAAGTGCCCAATAATGCCTACCTGTCCTCCAATCATACAATTCTTGCCAATGCTGGTAGAACCCGCAATGCCCGTTTGGGCAGCAATCACCGTATTCTCTCCAATGTCTACATTATGGGCTACCTGAATCAGGTTGTCGATTTTCACTCCTTTGCGAATGATGGTAGAGCCCAGTGTAGCACGATCGATGGTGGTATTGGCACCAATTTCTACATGGTCTTCCACAATAACGTTGCCCGTTTGTGGCACTTTTTGGTAGTTGTTTTCACTGTTGGGGGCAAATCCAAACCCGTCGCCACCAATGATGGCTCCTGAATGAAATGTGCAATGGTTGCCTACTACACATCCTTCATAAACATTTACACCTGCATAAAGCACGGTATTGTCGCCAATGGTTACATTATCGCCTACATAACAGTTGGGATAAATTTTCACATTATCGCCTAGGGTAACGTTGTTGCCGATGTAGGCAAAAGCACCGATGTAGGGTTTTTCGCCAATGGTAGCGCTTTCCGAAATGTAGCTGGGGGTTTCAATGCCCTCTTTGTTGGTCTTCATTTCGTTATACACTTCCAATAGCTTTGCAAAAGCAGCGTAAGCATCAGGAACACGTACAAGGGTACATCCGCCTGCTAAGGCTTGCTCAGGCTCAAAGCTCTTGCTAACAATTACAATAGAAGCCTTTGTGGTATAAATGTATTCGGTGTATTTGGGGTTGGCAAGAAAAGACAAACTGCCAGGTTCACCCTCTTCAATTTTTGATAAGCGGTTTACCTTCACGTTGGCATCTCCTTCTACTTCCCCTTCCAGCAGTGCCGCTATTTGTTGTGCCGAAAATTCCATAATCCTTAAATGGTGTCCAAATTTATAAATTTAAAGCATGCTAAAAGCAGCGGCTTTTTTAATTTCTAACAATTTCCTTGGGATAACACACAAAATACTTTTTCACCGGCGACGATAAAGCAGCAATGTTGAGGTTGTCCGAAGCTTCAGCAATATCCATAATTTCCCCATTTTTAAACAAAATATTGATGCGATCGTAGGTGGGGTTATAGGCATTGTTAGTGATGTGATTTTGTATCACAAAATAGTCTACCTCTTCCGCGTCCAAAGCATAAGTGGTTTGTACCTTATTCTTAAGGTCGGTAATGTAATTGGCCGCATAGGGCGATCGTTGCAGTTCGATCTTAAAAAGTTTGCGGTCAATAATTTTTGTGCAGAGCAACGACAAGACCTTGTCATCGTTATTGGCCCACACTTTAATGGCGCCCAAAATATCAAAGTCATCGAGTTTCGAGAATACTTTCAAAATAGTAGGGTCGGCATCAAAGTCTTGTTTGGTGTAATGGTTGTACAAAAATTGTTGTAGGGCTGGCGAGCAAAAAAGTGTTGTTCCATTGTTGGCCAGTTCTTTTGCGCGTTGCAATATTTTGACCAACATAAACTCGGCCGATACTACCGTTTTGTGCAAGTATACCTGCCAATACATGAATCGACGTGCTACAATAAAGTTTTCGATGGAGTAGATGCCCTTTTCTTCAATTACCAACTCATCGTTGGCCACATTGAGCATCTTTATAATGCGGTCGCTGCCAATGACCCCTTCCGATACACCGCTGTAAAAACTATCGCGTTTAAGATAGTCTAAGCGGTCCATGTCGAGTTGGCTCGATACCAATTGATGCAAAAACTTTTTGCGGTACTCGTTTTTGAAAATGCTGATCGACAAATCGAGTTGCCCGTTGAATTCTACATTCAAGGCATCCATCAGCATTACGGAAATATCTTCATGATGAATGCCCTCCACAATGCTGTGTTCCAACGCATGCGAAAACGGCCCGTGCCCTATGTCGTGCAGTAAAATGGCAATGGTAACTGCTTCCGCTTCTTCGTCGGTAATCTCATGGCCTTTCGATCGAATTACCTCAATGGCATGCTGCATCAGGTGCATGGCACCAATGGCATGATGAAAGCGATTGTGAAGCCCACCGGGGTATACCAGGTGCGATAGCCCGAGCTGGTTGATGCGTCGTAACCGCTGAAAATAAGGGTGTTCAATGAGGTCGTAAATAATATCGAATGGGATGGTAATAAATCCATAAATAGGATCGTTCAATATTTTTCTGGAGTTACTGGTAATAGTTTTTCCCAAACGCTTGAATTTTACTAATTTTAAACACTTCAAATCTATTAGTTTTTATGGAAAAAGTAAACATTTTGTGGGTGGATGATGAGATTGATCTGTTAAAGCCACACATCCTCTTTTTAGAAGAGAAAGGATACGAGGTTACCACAGCAAACAATGGCGACGATGCACTTGATATGGTGGAAGACAGGTATTTCGACATGATTATCCTCGACGAAATGATGCCAGGACTAACAGGATTGGAGACCCTGAGTCGCATTAAAGAGGATTACCCTTCCATTCCGGTAATTATGATTACCAAGAGTGAAGAAGAGTCGATCATGGAAGATGCCATTGGTTCTAAGATCTCCGACTACCTCATCAAACCGGTGAACCCGAAGCAGATTTTACTCTCCATCAAAAAGAATTTGGACAACAAACGCTTGATCAGTGAAAAAACCACTTCGAATTACCAGCAAGAGTTTCGACAAATAGGAATGACGTTGGGCGATCGATTGGATTCTCAAGAGTGGATCGACCTCTACAAGAAACTGGTGTATTGGGAGTTGGAGCTGGATGGCTCTGGCGATGAAAGCATGAGTGAAATATTGAGTACTCAGAAGTCGGAGGCCAACAGCTTGTTTTTCAAGTTTGTGCAAGACAATTATATTGATTGGCTCAATGGCATTGGCGATGATGTACCATTGTTATCGCAAAATCTGGTCAAAGAAAAGGTGGCTCCACTCATTGGTGGCGATACCGTGTTCATGATCTTAATCGATAATTTACGTTACGATCAATGGCGCCTACTAAAACCTATTTTGCGCGAGTATTTCATTGCCGAAGAAGATGAGTTGTACTATAGCATCTTACCCACAGCCACTCAATATTCGAGAAATGCCATCTTTGCCGGGTTGATGCCCTCAGAGATTCAAAAGAAATTCCCCGATAAGTGGTTGAACGATGATGAAGAAGGAGGGAAGAATTTGCAAGAGGAATTTTTCATGGGTGCACAATTGAAGCGGTTGGGCAAAGACATCAAATTCTCTTATAATAAAATTACAAACCTCAATGCCGGGAAACGGCTGGCCGATAATTTCTCTAACCTGATGAATTATCAGCTGAATGTTATTGTGTACAACTTTGTCGACATGTTGTCGCACGCTCGCACCGATATGGAGGTAATTCGCGAACTGGCCGATGATGATTCGGCCTATCGTTCATTGACCTTGTCGTGGTTTGAGCACTCTCCGTTGTTAGACATCATGAAGCAAATTGCTGAGTCGGGCAGTAGGGTAGTGATTACCTCCGATCATGGTACCATTCATGTTACAGAGCCTTCGCGAGTTATTGGCGATCGCAATACCAATTCGAATTTGCGCTACAAGCAAGGTAAAAACCTTAATTACGATGCGAAAGATGTATTTGAGGTGCGCAACCCACGCGATGCTTACCTGCCAAGTACGCAGCTAAGTACGTCCTATATTTTTGCCAAAGAAGATAAATTCTTTGCGTACCCTAATAATTACAATTACTACGTGAATTACTACCGCAATACTTTTCAACATGGTGGTGTTTCGCTCGAAGAGATGTTGATTCCTGTTATTACATTAAGAGGCAAGTAGCATGCATACCATTGAGGTAAAAGATGAAGCCGCACTGCAGGATGTGGCCAGGCAAATTATAACACTATTCCCCAACGACACCATCTTTGCTTTTTTTGGAGAGATGGGGGCGGGAAAAACCACTTTAATCAAAGCACTGTGCCAGCACCTTGGAAGTGTGGATGAAGCATCAAGCCCTACTTATGCCTTGGTGAACGAATACCTTACCGAAGATGGAGCGGCCATTTATCATTTTGATTTTTACCGAATAGAAGCAGAAGAAGAGGCGTACGACATCGGTTTTGAAGATTATTTAGACAGTGGAAACCGGTGTTTTATTGAATGGCCCGAAAAAATTCATAACCTTTTGCCTGAAAATTACGTAAGCATTAGCATTTTGATTGAAACCGGTTCTCGAATTATAAACTTAGTACGATGCTGACTTCTAAGGAAACCATCAAGTCTCTTGCAAAAGAGGCGGTTTTAATGCCCCAGGAAGAGATGTTGGAGGTGGGGAGAAAACAAAAGAATCTATTCATTGGGATTCCGCGCGAAACATCGTTTCAGGAAAACCGGGTGGCATTGGTGCCCGAAGCAGTGGCCTTGTTGGTAAGCAATGGCCACAATGTAGCGGTAGAGACCAATGCGGGTAAAAATGCCAAGTTTACCGATAAAGATTACAGTGAGGCAGGTGCTCAAATCATGTACGAGCCCAAAGAAGTATTCAATGCCGACATCGTATTAAAGGTAGCACCACCTTCTCAAAAAGAAATCGATATGATGGGCCATAAGCAAACCTTGTTTTCGGCCTTACAGTTATCGGTGCAACCCAAAGATTTTTTGCAAAAGCTGATGAGTAAAAAAGTATCGGCCATTGCATGGGATTATATCATGGACGAGGAAAATACATTTCCGGTCATTCGTGCTATGGGAGAAATTGCGGGCAATACATCGGTATTGATTGCGGGAGAGTACCTCAGCAATGTGAATGAAGGACAGGGGTTGATGCTTGGAGGAATTTCAGGGGTAGCACCTACCGAAGTGGTGATTTTAGGTGCGGGTACGGTAGGAGAATTTGCAGCACGTGCAGCACTTGGACTGGGTGCCTCAGTAAAAGTATTCGATAACTCTATCTATAAATTGCGTCGCCTACAAAATGTATTGGGTACACGGGTATTTACTTCCGTTATTCAACCCAAAGAATTGTCGAAGGCTCTTAAAACAGCCGATGTAGCCATTGGTGCTATTCGCGCTTCCAGGCGCAGAACGCCATGTGTGGTTACGGATGTAATGGTGCAAGACATGAAAGATGGTGCTGTTATTGTTGATGTGAGCATTGACCAGGGGGGATGTTTCGAAACCTCTGAAGTTACCAACCATACCAACCCTGTATTTACCAAACACGGAGTAATTCATTATTGTGTGCCCAACGTGGCTTCGCGTGTTTCACGTACTGCTTCGTATGCGTTGAGCAATATTTTCACCCCCATTATATTAAACATAGGCGATGAAGGTGGAGTAGCCAATAGCATTAAGAAAAACACCGGTTTCCGCCATGGTGTTTACCTCTATAATGGTACCCTTACCAGCTCTATTTTGGGGGAAGCATTCAAACTTCCTTACCAGGATATTGATTTATTGCTGGCGGCCATGTAATTTAGCCGAATGCATTTTTCCAAGCGAATCAAATTTTACCTTGTAGGCTTTATCATGGGCCTCTGCGTAGTATACATTATTCTTATTAACCGCGAAGGCACCGGGTGGATGCCCAACGATCGGGTATTGCTACGCCTCAATTCAACCGAGCTGGTGATGGATGCTGCCATGCAATGCCGGTTGGGATGCCATGGAGTAACCGACGACGACATTTACAAAAACCTGTTGCAAAATGGCGATGTGAAGTTTGAAGAAAGCCAAACGCAGGCCGAACCAAAGGTATACGTTGTTGAGGCCGAAAAAGAAGGCGAAGAGAATTTCAAGGTAACGTTTGAAGTAAGCGATTCTACATCGCACATCATTGGGGTAGAACGCGTAGGTAAGGTAGTAGAATGCGCATGTGATTAACGGCCTTTTCTGCGCTGTTTCTCTTTCATGATTAGACTCAACTCACGGCTGGTTTGTCCAGCCACCGAAGTATTTTCTTCTGCCCTACGAATCAGGTAGGGCAGCACTTCACGAATTGGCCCATAAGGCACGTACTTGGCTACATTAAACCCGGCATTGGCCAAATTAAAACTGATGTGGTCGCTCATGCCATACAGTTGAGCAAAGTACAGGTGAGGATGATTTTTATTCAGTTGGTTTTGCTCAATCAACTTGCTGAGGTAAAGCGAGCTTTCCTCATTATGCGTTCCGGCACATAAAGCAATGCGGTCAATGTGTTGCACACAAAAATCCAATGCGGCATTATAATCTTTATCGCTCGATGCTTTGTCTTTTTGAATGGGAGAAGGATAGTGGAGTTCTTCGGCACGGTCGCGTTCTTTCTCCATATAAGCACCACGCACTAACTTTATGCCTAAGATATAACCGTTCTCCCGAGCATGCGCATAGCTTTGCTTCAAGAATTCCAGTCGATCCCAACGGTAAATTTGAATGGTGTTGTATACAATAGCACGCTCTTTATTGTATTGCGCCATCATTTCATTGGTCAATCCATCAATGGTATCCTGAATCCAACTTTCTTCCGCATCAATAAACACAGGAGTGCCTGTTTGGTAAGAAGCATTGCAGATTTTATTTACCCGTTGGTAAACCCGTTCAAATTCCAGCTTTTCCTCTTCGGTGAGGTCGGCCTTGTTGTTTACTTTTTCCAGCAACTCAAAGCGAGCAATGCCCGTAACTTTAAACACTGAAAAAGGAATGTTGCTGTTGTTGTTGGCCTTGTTTACGGTGGCGATAATTTCTTTTGCCGTAGCGTCGAAATCTTCCTCGCTTGTTTTTCCTTCTACCGAATAATCGAGGATGGTGCCAATGCCATACTGTGCTAATTCATTGCTGGTTTGTTCGCACTCGTCAATGGTTTCGCCTCCACAAAAATGTTTGAAGATGGTGGCCTTAATCAACCCCTTGATGGGGAGGTGCAGCCGCAACGCAAAATTGGTAAGCGACTTTCCAATTTTCACAAAAGTGTTGCTGCCTACCAGCTTGAATAACCAGTAGGCTCGATTCAGGTCTTTTTTACTCTTCCCCGAAAAAGCGATTTCTGTATTTTCAAACGAGACCATGTTCGGTACAAATATAGAATGTAATTTCATTCAAAGGTTCAAATAAATGATGACTTTAGTTAGGGCGAATATGCACTTTCCTAATTGTAAACATGATATGTTCTTTGTTTCTTTGCCACACGTTAATCCAACAGCATGGCAGTGAAAGAAATAGAGGCATCGAATTACAGTGTGTACATAGGCAATGAAGCATTGGCACGCCTGCAACGATTATTGAGTTCGGGAGAATTTAAGGAAGCCAGAAAGTTTTTATTGGTAGATGAGAATACACTTAAAAATTGCCTGCCTCAGTTGGTGGCGGAAGTGGATGGCTTAAAAGATGCTGAGGTCATTGAAATTGAAAGCGGAGAAGAGAATAAGAACATCGAAATTTGCACGCAAATTTGGATGGTGCTAAGCGAGATGGAAGCCGATCGTACTTCGTTACTCATTAACCTTGGAGGTGGTGTTATTGGCGATATGGGAGGTTTTATTGCTTCCACTTATAAGCGTGGCATTCGTTTTATTAACATTCCTACTACCTTATTGTCGCAAGTAGATGCCTCTGTAGGAGGGAAGGTGGGCATTGATTTAAACTTACTCAAAAACCAGGTAGGGGTGTTTAACAACCCTCAAGCGGTATTCATTTACCCCCCTTTCTTAAAAACACTGAACAAAGATCAGCTGCTTTCGGGATTTGCCGAAGTGGTGAAGCATGCCTTGATACAAGATGCAGCTTATTGGGAAGACATTCAGCAACTCGATATTTCAAAAATTGAAAGCTTTGCCAACCTCATTCAACGGTCGGTAGAAATCAAGAATAATATTGTTAATCAAGACCCTTACGAATCGAGCTTGCGCAAGGCGCTGAACTTTGGTCATACCATTGGACATGCTGTAGAAAGCTATTCGTTGGAAGGAGAAAACAAGGCGTTGCTGCATGGCGAAGCGGTGGCGGTAGGGATGATTTGTGAAGCCTATTTATCGTACCGAAAAAAGTGGTTGAAAGAAGAAGAATTGCAAGCAATTACCAATTTCTTGCTGGGCATTTTTCCTGCTTTTGTATTGAATGAGATGACCTTTCACCGTTTGATTGAACTGATGCGTAACGACAAGAAGAACCAGGGCAATACCATTAATTTTACGTTGCTCAAAGGCATTGGACATGCGGTGGTGGATCAAACATGCAATGCCACTGAAATTATTGATGCGTTGAATTATTATCGCGAGGCGATCAATGAGCTAACTCCCGATGCGTTATAAAATTACTGCACCCCGAAAGCTTACCGGTACCATTCACCTCACAGCTTCAAAGAGCGAAAGCAATCGGGTGCTGATCATTCGTGCATTAACAGCACCATTTACCATTCACAACCTTGCTGCGGCTCAAGACACGCAAACACTGGAGGCTTTGCTGGCCAGTGATGAAGCGCTGTTGGATGTTGGGCCGGCAGGAACCACCATGCGGTTTCTTACAGCCTATTTAAGCATTTGTGAAGGAACACATACCCTAACCGGGTCGGAGCGGATGCAGCAGCGGCCCATTGGTATTTTGGTAGATGCCTTACGCGTTTTGGGAGCCGATATCCAATACAAACATAAAGAAGGCTACCCGCCTTTGCATATTGAAGGAAAAAGCATTGCAGGAGGAACAGTAACCATGGATGGCAGTGTAAGCAGTCAATTCATTACTGCTTTGTTGCTTGTTGCTCCGGTGTTGGAACAAGGCCTTACCATTCGTTTTGATGGGGAGGTAGCATCGCGTCCATACGTAACCATGACCCTGGAAATTATGCGTTACTTTGGGGCAGAAGCAGCGTGGCAAGGAAATGCTATTGTGGTGCAGCCCGGAGGGTATCAACCGCGCGATTTTGTGGTGGAAGCCGATTGGAGTGCTGCCTCTTATTGGTATGCCTTGGCAGCCCTGGCCGAAACGGCTGATTTCACCATTATGGGGTTGAAACAAGATAGTTTACAAGGCGATGCAGCCATTGTAAAACTGTTTGAACCGCTGGGTGTACAAACGCATTTTATAACTGGAGGGGTGCGCATTACCAGGGCAAACAAGCCCTTGCCAACCGCCTTTCACAGCAACTTTGAGGACTGTCCGGATGTGGCGCAAACGCTGGCTTGTGTGTGTGCCGGGTTGGGCATTGCTGCCCACATGGAGGGATTGAAAAGTTTGCGCATTAAGGAAACAGATCGATCGTTGGCATTGAAAACTGAATTGGCAAAGCTGGGCATTACCAGCAGATTGGAAGGCGACGATCAATTGCACATTGATGCAGGAGCCATAAAGAGTACTGATGCTGCCATTGCTACCTACGAAGATCACCGCATGGCAATGGCCTTTGCACCCCTGGCATTGGTGTTGGATCATGTGGTTATTGCCGACCCGAAAGTGGTGGGGAAATCGTATCCTGCTTTTTGGGATGACCTTCGATCGGTAGGCTTCCAAATCACCGAAATTGAGTAAATTAGTGAAAATTTCATCTTATGAGCATTAAATATAAAGCGTGTATTCTGTGCATTGTAGTGGTAGGTCTGGCCCTGGCTACTTTCTTTTGGAGCAACGAAAAAGAGGCTTCACCCTTAAACCCAGGCAGCCCGATGGGCATGGGGATGCCAGACGATCCTAACTCAAGAATCAATTACGAAATTGCCCGCCTTGCCGACCCGGCTACTGGCGAAATTCCACAAGGCATCCGTAAGCGAGAATTGGAGTTTGCACGTACCCTTCCACAACGCATGGAACGGGGCGGCGGGATTGCATGGAATCATATCGGCCCTGTAAATAAAGGAGGCCGTACACGCGCCATTGCTTTAGATGTACTAAACGAAAACATTATCCTGGCCGGTGGGGTTACCGGTGGCGTATGGCGTTCTACCGATGGTGGACAAAACTTTGTAAAGGTCACCGATCCCGGGCATATCCATAGCGTTACTTCCATTGTGCAAGACACGCGCCCCGGCCATGAAAGCACCTGGTATTATGGTACAGGAGAAGACTATGGAGTAGTAAGTGCTTCCAGCTTTTCGGCACTGTTTAGTGGCGATGGTATCTGGAAGTCAACCGACAATGGACAAACCTGGGCGCAATTGGCCTCTACGGCTTCAGGAACACCACAAACCATGCAAACCAACGGTGACTTCGATTTTGTATGGAGCATTGTTACCGATCATACCAATACAGTGGATGATGTGGTACTGGCAGCAGTATACAACGGCATTTATCGAAGCACCGACGGCGGGCAAACATGGACCCCCGTATTAGGATTAGCCGCAGGCAACGAATCACGCTATGTAGATGTCATTCAATCGCCTTCTGGCATCTTTTACGCTTCTGTATCCAGCTCTAGCGCAGCAAAAGGATACTACCGCTCTACTGATGGCATCACCTGGGTAAACATTTCTCCATCACTGCCATCTATCCTCAACCGTACTGTAATGGCGGTAAGCCCTTCCAACGAAAACCAGGTATACTGGTTGGCACATACCCCCAACACAGGATTGAACAGCCATTCGCTGTGGCGATACACCTACGTGTCGGGCGATGGTAGCGGTGCTGGCGGTGTATGGGAAGAACGCACCAACAACCTACCCAACGGTACATGCACCGGTTACTTTACCTTCGACTTTGGTTACTACAACTCGCAGTCGTCGTACGACATGTGTATTGCGGTGCATCCCACCGATACCAATACGGTATTCATTGGCGGAACCAGCTTGTATCGTTCAACCGATGCGTTTACTACCAACACCAATACCGAGTGGTTTGGAGGGTATAAGTGCGATACCGTTGACCCATCCAACTACGTATATCCCAATCACCATCCCGATAACCATAAAATGATCTTTTCACCATCCAGCCCCAATACCATGTATTCGGTGCATGATGGAGGCATCAGCCGTACTTCGGATGTGATGGACACCCCTGTGGCATGGGAATTTTTGAACAACGGCTACATGACCACCCAATACTATACGGTGGCGATGGAACAGGGCAATGTATCGAACGACGTAATTATTGGAGGCATGCAAGACAACGGCACCTGGTACACCAACGACAACCACATCGATTCTTCGTGGGTAGAAGTGGGCATCGACGATGGTGCGTATTGTGCAATTGCTACCAATCAAGACTTTTACATCATCTCCAGCCAGGCCGGAAGGATGTATAAAAAAGATGTGGATGCCAATGGCAATGTATTGGGCACTCAACGTATTGACCCTACAGGAGGACCGAACAACTACAATTTCATCAACCCGTTCATTCTCGATCCTAACAACACCGATATCATGTACCTCAACGGACGCACGCGCATTTGGCGAAACGACGATTTGAGCCAGATTACGTTAACCGGTGATATCTACAACACCATTTCTACCAATTGGAACAACCTAACAGCGAGTAATGTGCCGCTTCCTGGAGGTTATATTACCACCCTCGATATGAGTGCTGCATGGCCCAATGTATTGTATTATGGTACCTCTAATGGGTGGTTGTATCGCTTAGACGATGCGAATACGGCCAGTCCGGTGCAAACCCGAATTCAAGGCACAGGTTTCCCGATTGGTTATATGAGTTGCATTGCTCCTAACCCATACGATGGCGACGAGTGGATAGCCACCTTTTCTAACTACGGCATCAAGAGTATTTTTTACTCTTCAGATGGAGGCAATACCTGGGAAAGCATCAGTGGTAACCTGGAAGAATTTGCCGATGGTAGTGGCAGTGGTCCTGCCGTATATTGGGCAGCCATTTACCCCGGATTCCCTAAAACATATTTTGTGGCTACCAGCACTGGTTTGTATGCTACCAATACGTTGGCTGGCGACAATACCGTGTGGACGCAAGAAAGCCCCGGAGGCATTGGCAACGTGGTCATCAACATGATTAAAACCCGTCCTTACGATGGACGTGTAGTAGTAGGTACACACGGCAATGGTGTGTATACCGCCGACCTTCCTCCTGCATGGGTAGGGGTAGAAGAGCAAGGAGCCTTGTTAGGCGCTGTTAAAAGCTATCCCAATCCGTTCATCGATCAAATGGTATTTGAATTTAGCCTTGAGCAAGATGCGCGCGTTCAACTGGAGGTCTTCGACCTTCAAGGTAAGTTGATCAATACCCTGTTGAACGAGCGTAAAAGCACAGGCACTTATCAAGTAAGTTGGGACCGTACCAACAGTAAAGGACAACGTGTGAAGTCGGGTACTTATTTGTACCAACTCACCATCAACGATACTAAAGCTTCAGGTAAACTGGTGGCACAATAGCCGCCAGCTTACCTGGTAAGCATTACATGTCCTGAATAATTTTCTCCATCAATGGTAATGATGTAGTAGTAAGTGCCGTCGGGTACTACCTCTCCTGCTTTGGTTCTACCATCCCAAAAGGCATTGCTTTCCGTTGATTCAAACAACTCATGTCCCCAGCGGTTGTAGATGAACATCTGTTCTATGCCACATGCTTCTTTGGTGTAATCGAAAATTACATGGAACACATCGTTCACACCATCGGCATTGGGGGAGAAGATGTTGGGAATGTTATAGCTACAAGAATCGCAGGCTACTTCATTAACCACGAAAGTACCGGTAGCGGTGCCACAACCATTGGTAAGGTCTACGGTGTAGGTGCCAGCCAGCGTGGTGGTGTATACAGGTAAGGTACTACCATCTTGCCATAAATAGCTTACCCCAGAAGCGGTAGCATCAAGCACAGCAGTGTCGCCAGCACAAATTTCTACGGTGCCTCCAATAGAGGAAGGCGGTGCTCCTACCGTAACGGTAATAGAGTCGGTGGTAGAGCAACCGGTAGTCATATCGGTAATGGTAACGTAGTAGGTAGTGGTGGCAGTAACCAATGCCATGGGGTTGGCAATGTTGGCATTGCTTAACCCGGTGGTGGGCGTCCACGAATACTGGTGCAGCCCTAATGGGGTACTGCCCAATGCAATGGAATCGCTGGTGCAAATGGTGGTGTCGTTGCCCAAATCGAGTATGGGCAATGGGTATACCGGTACGTATTGCACAGCAGTGTCTGTGCCACAGTTATCGCTTACAATTAAAGTTACGGCATGCAACCCATCGGTATTGAAAATTACCGGTGGTGGGTTTTGTCCGTTGTACGACGACGGTGATGCATTGGGACCAAAGTTCCATTGGAAGGTAGCTCCTGGTTGCGTGGAGGAGTTGTTGATGAACAATACGCTATCGCCTACACAATAAGATGCGGGCAATCCAATAGCGGCATACGATACACAACAACTGTTGTCGATCGTAATGGTAATGGTGCCCGATACCGTGGCTCCTAAATCGTCGGTGACTGTAACGGTATAAGTGGTTGTGGCCGTTGGGCTGGCAATGGGGTTGGCAATGTTGGGATCGCTCAATCCTGCAGCAGGCGACCAGCTGTAGGTAAATGGTGCTTGCCCACAAGCCGGGTTCACAGTAAGTTGAAGGCTGTCGTTCAAACAAATGGTGGTGTCGGCAGTGAGTTGTAATGAGAGTGTATTGACCACATCAACGGTATAGCTGATGGTATCGAAACAAGCCGGTACAGCATCATTGCCTACAATTAAGGTAACCGTGTAGGTGCCTGTATTGCCATATACATGCGATGGGTGTTGTGCTGTTGAATTGTTGCCATCGCCAAAATCCCAGTTCCACAATACCACGTTGTCGGTGGCGTCGGTCGACAGGTCGGTGAAGTGAGTAGAGTCGCCAATGCATGCAATGGTGGCTGAGAAGTCGGCATCGAGGTTACATACTATCGGGTCTATGGTGTTGCAAGAGTCTTCCATCATCAGCAAGTAAAAAGCGCCTCTGTTGTTTCCTCCGTCATCGTCTGCCCGAGCACCTATGGCAATATCGGGGTAACCATTGTTATTAAAATCACCCACAGCTTCTACTTCCCATCCAAATTGGTCATCAGGGTCTAGTGGACCATTAAAACCACCAGTTGTTTCGCTAATTTTATGGCTGTTCGCTACGGTGCCATCAGCATTCATGAAAAGGATGTATGCTGCTCCCTGGTTGTTGCCACCATCGTCGTCGTTGGGGGCACCAGCCAACAGGTCGGGCACTCCGTCGTAGTTAAGATCACCAAGGGTAGAAACCCTATTGGCAAAATAGTCGCCATTGTCGAGGTTAACGTTTAAGTTGCCCTGGGTGGCACTTACTTTTTGATGAGAATCAACGGTGCCGTTGGCATTCATGAACAACGTATAAAATGCTCCTCGATCGGTACCACCATCATCGTCTTCACGAGCAGCTACCACCAAATCAATGGTGCCGTTGCCATCCAGGTCGCCCATGTTGGCAATACCACTGCCAAAGTAATCTTCGTATTCTAAAAATCCGGTGAAGTTGCCTTGTGTATCACTAATCTTTTGGTAGCCATTTACGGTACCATCGGTATTGAGGTAAACCAACCAAAAGGCACCCCTTCTGCTTCCTCCATCCTGGTCTCGTGTAGCGCCTACAGCAATGTCTTCTACACCATCGCCATTGAAATCGCCTAATGGTTCCAGACATGTACCAAACCCTGCTCCAAAATCAATGTTGTCGAGAAAGTTGCCCTGGGTATCACTAATTTTTTGCTGCGACTGTACTGTACCATCGGTGTTCATAAACAAGATCCATACTGCACCCTTGTCGGTTCCGCCATCATCATCTTCACGTGCGCCAACCGCAAGGTCTACAATGCCGTCGTTGTTCAAATCGCCAATAGGAGCAATGTAGCCACCAAAGTGGTCGCCATTGAGCAAGGTGCCGGTAAAGCCTCCTTGTGTTTCGCTAATTTTTTGATAGGTGTTTACGGTGCCATTGGCATTCATGAAAAGAATGTAGATGGCTCCTTTATCTGTTCCTCCATCATCATCGTGATGTGCACCGACAGCAAAATCGTCAATGCCATCGCCATTCAAATCGCCTATGTTGGCTACACTTTGACCAAAATAGTCTACGTCATCCAGTGTGGCGGTGAAGCTGCCCTCGATATCAGAAATCTTTTGTTCACTGTTAATGACCACACAAGCTGTGTCTACCGTACAACTGTCGCAAAAAGCAATTTTACTCCAGGGCACATCATTGGCAGTAATGGTATTGTTAGTAACGGTAAAGTTCATGGAGGTTGGACTGGCCGTCCAATTAATTTCAGCAAAGGTGCTGGTACTGGTGGCAATGGTATTGTTGTAGGCAATGCACGAATTCAACGAGGTGTCTACCCGTGCTAAAAAAGCATCTTGATCGCCCATGCCTCCCTGGAAGTCGGGCGAGAAATACCAAAGCAATAGGTTGTCTACCGGAACACTGCCGGTGTTGGTGAGGTATACCCTGTCAAGGTCGGTTAATGATTTGGCCCAAATAAAATTACCGTTGATGTCGTACTTAACCACCATGGCTTCATTGGCGCCATTGGCCGGATTTTCCATGGTGATGTATAAATTTTCATGCCGGTCTTGTACCAGGTCGTCTGCTGAATTGTTCCAGCTTATCGTACTTTGAAAGGTGCGCTCCCATACCATGTTAAAGTTGGCATCCAGTTTTTTCAAACTTACATCCCAATTGTTAAAGGTATTGATCTGGCTGGTGACGGCATAGCCACCATCTAGTGTTTTAATGATGTTGCGCGATTCGTTGTCGCTGTTGCCGCTTTGTTCAAATTCACGCCCTCCTAACAGGTTGCCGTTGGTGTCGAACTCTGCTACAAACATATCGATGCCATTGCTATGCAAACCTCCAGTTACTACACAGCCACCATTGCCATTAGGAATGATGTCGTACAACTGGTCGTCTTGAAAATGATGGCGATTGGCCCATATGATATTGCCACTGCCATCAATTTTCATCAACATCAAATCATCGCCAGTACCTGCCGGTGCCCACCACGAACCTATGATATAGGTGTCGTTGGTAGAAGGGATGATTTTAGGGCTGCGTTCGCGTGCATTGTCGTAAGTTTTCGACCATACCACATCGCCTTGTAAATCCACCCGCATCAACACAATGTTTTCGTTTTCATTGCGAAGCATGATAAATCCGTTGTCGGCCGGAACTATTTGGGTAAACAATGATGGCCCACCGCTATATACTTTGTTCCACAAGATGTTGCCCTGTGGGTCGATTTTGGTCAGCGATGCATTGTTCAAGTTGCCACGTCCAGTAGCATAAATAGCATCTTCTACCGGATCGTAGTGAATGTCGTAAAAGCGGTTGTCGAACCCATCGCCATAAATGTTAGAATAGGTGCAACTGGCCGATTGTGTAGGAGCAATAATATTGATGATTGCACTGTCGGCAGTAGTGCCGGAGCAAAAGTTATCCGTCATCGCATCGATGGTGTAGGTGGTGTTAACGGATGGCGATACGGTAATGTAATGCGGAGTGCTGGTAATGTTGTTGTAAGGGGTAGTGGTGGTACCGTCGTACAGGTCGATGCTCCATGGGGGAGTGCCGGTTAAGTCGATGCGTAAGTTGGCAGAATAGCCTGCCAGTATGCTAGCGCTTCCACTAATGGTGGCGGTGGGGTAGGCCACTTCCACGTAAGTTTGTATGGTAAGGGTGTCGCTGCCGTCGGTATTGGTAGCAATTAGGGTAACATCATAGGTGCCTGCATTGGCATAGGTTACGGTAGGGTTTTGTGCGTTAGAGGTGCCGGGGGTACCTCCTGGAAACGACCATTCCCAGGCAAAAGGGTTGTTGCTGGTAAGGTCGGTAAAGTTAATGGTAGTACCCGGGCAAATCGTAGTGTAGTCGGCCTCAAAGTTGGCACTGATGGGCTTGATGCATTGTAGTGCTGCAAGGGCATTGATGCGCCCTGCTCCAAGTTGACCAATGTAGCCAGGGTTTTGTGCGTCAATATTGTCGCAGGTGCTTTCCAAACAATCTTCCAGATCATCAGGGCTTAAGTTAGGGTCTTGAGCTAACATCAAAGCAGCTAAACCCGATACCAACGGACAGGCCATAGAGGTACCACTTTGTGAGCCATAGGAGGAGTTAGATCCTGCCAGGCAACTGTAAATATTTGCGCCTGGTGCCATCACATCAATGGTACTGCCGTAGTTGGAAAAGTAAGCCCTGTCGTCGCCTACGTCGGTAGCCCCTACACTAATAACATGGTTGTATGCGGCAGGGTACATGGGGGTTGAGGTATTGCTGTTGCCCGCTGCTGCAATCAACACAATACCATCGGCATGCGCCTGATCCATGATGTTTTGATAGGTTTGTGAGTAGGGACCGCCACCCCACGACATGCTAATGATATCGGCACCAGCAGTAATGGCATATTGTACTCCAGCATAGGCATTGGAAATTTGAGCGTTGGCATCGGCACCGATTTTAACGGCCATTAATTTGGTGTTAAACCCAAGGGAGGCAATGCCAATATTGTTATCGGTAACAGCAGCAGCAATACCCGCACAATGGGTGCCATGCGTAAAGTAGCTGTTGCTGGGATTGAGCGGATTGGGATCGTTGTCATTGTCAGCAGCATCCCAACCATTCACATCGTCAATGTATCCGTTGTTGTCGTTGTCAATGCCATCGCCAGGAATTTCGCCTGGGTTGACCCAAATGTTAGCACCAAGGTCTTCATGGTTTAACAATACCGCATCGTCTACCATGCCAATTACTACGGTATTGTTGCCTTGCTGAATGTTCCATGCCTGCTCAGCAAAAACGGTTTGCAGGTTCCACTGTTGTGGATGTAAATCGTTAGGCGTGTAAAACAACTGGTAGTTGGGCACCTGTTCTACGTAATCAACCCATTCTACCTCTTGTAGCACTTCCATCAGCTTTTGGGTTTGCTCAATTCGATTGAACTCCAACACATAGGTGCGTTGTAGTTGAGGATTGTCGAGGATAAAAGGACACTCAATTTTTTCTATGCCATAAGAAGCAATGTAAGGCTCCAGGTAATGGTTGTTACTCTCAGCATGGTAGCTAATGTCGAGTGTCGATTGGTCTTTTATTTTTATAAAAAGCTGTCCGGGTTCGTAAACATTTTGGGCATAGGTGCCCAACGAAACGATCATGAATAAAGTGCAGAGTAGTTTTTGCATGTTGTAAGTGGTTTAAAGCTGTTCTTTGCAATGGTAAGACGATTGAGCTTTCATAGCGTTGCCTAATGCAGTAGTAAATGTACATTCGGTAGTCTCAAAGTGAAATTTGGTAGTTTTTTGGTGATATTCGGTATAATTATGCAAAACAGTGCACCTGTTGTATACCAGGTATACTCTCTTTACATAAGTTGTGTTAAAAAGAAACCTCATAGTGGCTTATGAATACTACATGTTTGCTAATGTCTTTTGGCTTGCATCAACTCATTGTTGTCGTTTGAGTAATTTTTCGCAATAGTTAGACAGTTGAATTTAATAAAGTTGCCAAATGGCAGGAAGGATGGGTAGAAGATGAAGCTACATGGATATTTATCACATGCGCCATTAACTTTCTTATGTTAAAAAGTAATGGAATTATTGATGTCGTCTTATTGTTGCGAAAAAAAATGGTTTGTTAAGTTTTTATTTAAAAGATCATTAATTAGTTGTTGATCGGTTGCTTTACTTATCCAATGGTGTGTTTTTGATGGTGAAATGCTTCCTTTGGTTATTGTGTTGCTTTATTGGGAATGGGGGGAGTTGAGGAAAAACGGTACAACTTGCCATTACAGGCAGCTACTGCCTTATTTGTGGAAGTGAAATATATGATGGTGTAAAGGGTGTTAGAATTTAAAACGTACCTGTGCCCTAAATTCCGATTTAGTATTGCCTTGAATTTCGTTGAGCCCAGAGCTGATGGTGGTGCGGTTGTTGTAAAACCACTGGCTATACCGCAGCCAAACATCTACGCCACGCACCACTTTATACCGTAAGGTTAAATAGGTTCGGGTGCCCCGGAAGTAGTAGGCAGGAATGGAGAAGTAGTACAATACATCGTTTTCATAACTGTAAATGCGGGAATTGTACGAATCGGTATCGAACAAGGCGTAGCGAAAGGTAAAGGAGTAAGGTTTACCCAACGCTTTGTAAATCACATCCTGGTAGGCAATGTATCCTTTTTCTGTAGGGTTGTTTCCTTGTTTAAAGTCTACCATTTCAATGCGATTGCGCAATTGCACCTGATCCGATACTTTGTAGGTAATGTTGTACCGATAGTTGGTTTGCTCTTTGGTGGTTACAAAATCAATGCCTTCAATGTCTTCGGTGGTATTTTGTGGTTTTACGCGATGGCGGATACGTCCGTACATGCTGAGCTTTTTCGAAGGGCGATAGGTAAGTTGTGCCATGCCATCGTAGCCATTAGAAGGGGCATCTACCTGGAAGCGTAACCAGTTGGAACGGAACCGGTCGAAGTAGGCTGCCAACGTCCAGTTTTTAGCGGGTTTGGCTTCCATGCCTATGAAAAGGCCGTGTTCATTGGCGTTCCTGCTCCCATCAGCAAAAGCAGTGCTGTATTGCGATTGGTAGTCTTTTTGGTAGTTGCGTTGCACCAACGAAAAGGCCAGCCGGGGGTCGAGCGAAATCAAGGCACCATTGAGGAAGGCCATGCCCCCGCTTTCACTGCGTGAAGCTTCACCAAACAGGTTGAAGTTACCCACTACCCAGTTGTAGTCGAGCCCCAGTAGCGTATTGGTATTGGAGTTAAAATCAAATTGATTGTACTCTTGTAAGCTGCGTTCCAAATTGGCATCGTACTCAGTGCGTATGGCTGTGGCTCCAATATTCAATTGCCTTTTTTTGTAGGCTATGTGCCCGCCCATATGCGTTTCGCCAATGGCATCTTTATCAAAAATTTCGCCTGGCGTGGCATGGAGGCCAGTCAACTGAAAAGAGGTCACTGTGGTGCCTTCAGTATTGTCGAGGCTATCGGGTACGGAGATGTTGGCATCAATTTTTTTGTTGGAGTACATGGCCGTTACTTCTACATGGCCAAACCCTAAGGTGATGGCGCCTCCTCGCATGAACAGGTTTTCATCCGAAGCTGTGTATGGGCGTAGTCCAATGGCATTTTTCTTGACTGTCATTACATACGACGATTTACCAAACCCAAGGCCGCTCCAAAAGGTCAGTCCCTGACCAAATTGAGCGTGGTAATCGCCAATGGCCAGTGCTTTTACCTTTCCAAACCCTTTGAGAAAAAGGTGGGCCGAGTAAAAGTCGAAGCCGTTGGGTTGGGAGCCGGTAAACAGTTCTTCGCCAGCATCTTTGTCGGCAGTAATGCCCCAACTTACATTGTTGCGGTACTTAAAACGGTAGCGGGTGTACAACCGTGTGGGGTCGCCCAGGTAACGTTTGTTAGGACTGGCAGCCAGAATAGAGTCTTCATTGCAAGTGCCATCTTCACACAAGGGAGCAAATCCTTCTTGTTCCTCCAGTACCCTGGAGTAGCGGATAAACAATTCGTTCTTGCCGTTTTTCATCATCTCTTTAAAGGTGATGTGCGGACTATCGATGTCGCTACTCACTTTTACAAAGGGCAGGATGTTGCGAATGGTAGCAAGGTCATACCCATCAATGGCTTGCAGCTCATAGATGGTAAGCAGTCGGCCATTTTTTTCTACATGGCTCAACAGGTTGTTGATTTGTAAGTCGGTAAGCAACAGCAGTTGTTCCAGGTCTTCCTGCACTTTTCCGTTAAGGTTGATGGGGTGCTCGTAAAAGTAGCTCAGGTCGTCGAACAGGGTGGTAAAGTCAATGTCTTCTTCTTCCAGCAATTCGGCAATAATCTCAATGCGTTGCTCAATGATATACGTTTTTTGTGGGTCGGAATCGTTGCGTTCCTGCCCGATAGCATAGAGCGGCATTAATAAAAGCAGTATGGAGCACCAACGCATCATTTACTCACGTTGTAGGTCAACGATACGTGGGGTGAATAGCCGAGTACAGAGTGATAAGAGGAGGCAATGTCGAGGCGAAATTGCTTGAGGTTGAGTCCAAACCCAAAGGTGTTGAGTACCGGTCCGGTAGAAACACCAGCGCGGAGGTACAATACTTCTACCACACGGTATTCTACCCCTGCTTTAAAATTGGCAGGGTAGTCGATGTCTTTTTGTGTTTCGGCCACCACAAATACTTTTTCTGAAAAGGTGTAGTTGAGTCCGATACGCATGATGGTGGGGATGCGCTCGTCGTTAAATGCTGCCACTTTAGCACGGTTGGGGTTGTAGATGTGCGCTCCAATAGAAAGTTCTTTGCTGAGCTGTGCTTGTAGCCCTGCTTCTACTGCTAAGGCACTGGTATTGCCATAGTTTTCGCCAATGCGTGTAGTGAGGTAATTCAATTGAACGCCTGCGGCTACTTTATCGCTTAGCTTACGCCCGTAGGCCAGTCCGTACTTGCCTTCGTTATAAGGCTGTAGCCAAAAGAACTCATGCTAATGCCAAAGGTGCCTCCTTTTGTGGGGAGGGCCAATACCCCTCCTTGCACGCCCAATTCTTTGAGCAGAAATCGATTTTCATAGAATACCCCTGCCGATATGTTTTCGAGGTAGGCAAGCCCGGCCTGGTTGTGGTGGGTCGACCACACATCAGACAAGGTCACAGAGGCATGACCAATACCGGCAGACCGTCCGCCCATAGGATAATTGTCGTTGCTGGCAAATAGAGATGAGGAAAGCAGCAAGACAACAAGCAGTAGCTTGTATTTCATGTAGCAATAATTTGTCTCCAAAATACTGCTTTTATTTGAAAACAGAAAGCGCTTTTCCCTTGAAAAGAAGGAGTGAAAGAAATAGTCACCGTTGTGTTGATTGATGGATGTGTTTAGGGCCTTTGAGGCGGTGATCCTGGCATTGAAAATAAAAAAAGCCCTGCTGTGCGGCAGGGCTTTGAATGCTTGTTCGGGAAACAAATTAGTTCACCCGGTAGTTGAATTTATATTCCTTCAAGTCTTCGTTGGCTTTGGCAATTTTAGACTTCAAATTTTCTTTGAATGCCACTACCTTCGCTTGTAAAGCTTCGTCGCCTGCACCTAAGATTTGTGCGGCTAAGATGCCAGCGTTTCTTGCGCCATCTAATCCTACGGTAGCTACCGGAATACCGGGAGGCATTTGAAGGATAGACAATACAGAATCCCAACCATCGATAGAGATGGATGAGCGACATGGTACACCAATAACAGGACCTGCAAAGAAGGCTGCCATTACTCCTGGAAGGTGAGCCGCTCCACCTGCACCGGCAATCACTACACGGATGCCACGGTCGTAGGCTTTACTGGCGTATTCTTCCACCAATTGAGGGGTACGGTGCGCTGAAAGGGCGTTGATCTCAAAGGGAATTTCAAATTCATCTAAGATTTTTGCTGCTTGTTGCATAACGGGCATGTCTGAAGTGCTGCCCATAATGATGCTTACTCGTGGGTTCATAAGACGTTGTTGTTTTGGTGGGCAAAAATAATTGAAATTTCTAAAAATAAGGTCACTCTGTTCTGTTTTCTTTTCAACGAATAAATCACATAATGTTATGGGAAAGGAGTGAATTATTATTACTTTCGTATTTCGCTTTTAAAAGAAGGGAATGAGTAGGGTACAAATTCACGATAAACACTTTGAAACCTACCTCAACGCCACTGAAATCCAACAGGCTGTTGAAAGGATTGCCGCGCAGATTAATGAAGACTTACAAGGAGAACGCCCATTGTTTGTGGGGGTGCTCAACGGTGCCTTCTTGTTTGCAGCAGACCTGCTGAAATGCATCAATATCGACTGTGAAATTTCTTTTGTGAAAGTGGCTTCATACGAGGGAACCACCACCACCGGCACGGTGAAAGAGTTGGTAGGGTTACAAGACGACATTCAAGGACGCACCGTGGTAGTGTTGGAAGACATTGTTGATACAGGCATTACCATGGACAGCATTTTACAAACATTGCAATCGCAATCGCCCAAACAGGTGAAGGTAGCTACCTTGTTGTATAAGCCGGAAGCGTTTCAAAAAGATTTTGCCATTGATTATGTGGCTTTTGAAATCCCCAACGAATTTGTGGTGGGGTATGGACTGGATTATGACGGTTTGGGGCGAAACCTTAACGAAATTTATAAGATCACAGACTAAAACGATTTGTCATGTTGAACATTGTTTTATTTGGCCCTCCGGGCGCAGGAAAAGGAACTCAATCAGAACGATTAATTGAAAAGTACAACCTGGTACATCTTTCTACTGGCGATATTTTTAGGGCCAATATTAAGGGGGCTACCGAACTGGGTCAGTTGGCCAAGAGCTACATGGATCAAGGCAACCTGGTGCCCGATGAAGTCACCATTAAGATGCTGGAGTCGGAAGTTAGTAAACACGAGAACCCTGCGGGGTTTATTTTTGATGGTTTCCCACGTACCAATTCTCAAGCAGAAGCATTGGATCAATTTCTCACTTCTATCGGTACCAGCATCACTGGCATGTTGGCGCTCGATGTTCCAGAAGATGAATTGAAAACCCGTTTGATTGGTCGTGCCCAAACGTCGGGCCGCCCTGATGATGCTGATCCCGCTGTTATTCAAAACAGAATTGATGTTTACAACCGCGAAACAGCACCTGTTAAAGCACACTACGAAGCACAAAACAAGTACACTGCAATCAACGGGTTGGGGTCTATCGACGAGATTACCGATCGACTTTATGAGGCGATTGAGGCGGTGGTATAACCCCTTATAAGATGGCCGATTCTAATTTTGTAGATTACGTAAAAATCTGTTGCCGCTCTGGCAAAGGAGGGGCAGGCTCTGCACACTTGCACCGCGATCGTAACACCGCTAAAGGTGGGCCTGATGGTGGTGATGGTGGTCGTGGAGGACACGTAATACTGAGGGGCAACGCGCAGTTGTGGACCTTATTACACCTTAAATACCGCAAACACGTTATTGCTTCTATTGGCGAAAATGGTGGTGCCAGCTTACGCCAGGGAGCGAGCGGTAAAGATGAAATTTTAGAAGTGCCTCTGGGTACAGTAGCACGCGATGTTGAAACGGGTGAAATAGAATTTGAAATTACCGAAGACGGTGAAACAAAAGTTCTGGTAGCCGGTGGTCGTGGTGGTAAAGGCAACGATCATTTTAAATCGTCGACCAACCAAACACCACGCTATGCACAACCCGGTGAAGATGGAAAGGAAGAGTGGAAGGTGTTGGAGCTCAAAGTACTGGCAGATGTGGGGCTGGTAGGATTTCCCAATGCCGGCAAGTCAACGTTGTTGTCGGTAATTACTCGTGCCAAGCCAGAAATTGCCAATTACCCTTTTACCACTCTTGTTCCCAATTTAGGCATTGTACCTTACCGCGATTATCGCTCTTTCATCATGGCCGACATTCCAGGAATTATTGAAGGGGCACATGAAGGAAAAGGGCTTGGGCTTCGTTTCTTGCGCCACATCGAACGCAACTCATTGCTGTTGTTTATGGTGCCTGCCGATAGCGACGACATTCATACCGAATACAAAGTGTTGCTCAATGAGTTGAAACAATACAACCCCGAGCTGCTCGACAAACAGCGGTTGCTGGCCATCACCAAAAGCGATATGCTCGACGAGGAACTGATGGAAGAAATGAAGCAAGATTTGCCCGATGTTCCCTACTTGTTTATATCGTCGGTAGCACAAAAAGGACTCACCGAATTGAAAGACCTTATTTGGAGTAAACTGAATGAGGAATGAGCTGGGTAGAGCAAATAGAAAGCTGGGACCAACAGTTGTTTTTATTGCTCAACGGACAGCACAATGCCTTTTTTGATGTAGTGATGTATTGGGTCACCAATAAGTATGTTTGGATTCCCTTTTACCTGTTGTTGTTATTTTTATTGCAGCGCAAGTATGGATGGAAAGCACTGCTTTTTGCACTGCCCGCCATTGCGTTGCTCATTACCATGACCGATCAAACCACCAACCTGTTAAAACATGGAGTAGGGCGCTACCGTCCTTGCCATAACCTCGACATTCAATCGATGGTACACCTGGTGGTAGACAGTTGCAGGGGCAAATACACCTTTGTATCGGGCCATTCATCGAACTCTTTTGCCATTGCCACCTTTATGGGGATGTTGTTTCGCCACAGCAATAAGAAATGGTTGTGGGGCCTATGGTTGTGGGCAGCACTGGTGGCCTACAGTCGCATATATGTGGGCGTGCATTACCCCATCGATATTGCATGTGGAGCCTTGTTGGGAATTGCTTATGGATTACTGATTTACAAAGGATATACTTACTTGTTGAAACGCCAAAACCTTTATCCTGTATGAGCACCTGGCTGGCCATATTTATTGGTGGTGGGCTGGGAAGCCTGGCGCGTTTTGGAGTAGGGAAACTGGTAGGCACTTACAGCAAATCTGCCTTCCCTCTAGGTACATTAACAGCCAACGTGCTAAGCTGTATTGTGTTGGCAGTAGTGGTGTATGCATTCAGCGATAAAATTAGTGCCAACAGTTTTTTAAAGCCGTTGTTAGTCATCGGTTTTTGTGGTGGCTTTAGCACTTTTTCAACGTTCAGCAACGAAACGTTTGAGCTGATTCGATCGGGCAACCACCTGTTTGCCGTTGCCAACATTGTGGTAAGTGTATTGCTGTGTGTGGCGCTGATTTATCTCGTGGCGCGGGTGAGTTCTTAAATCCCTTTCCAACCAAATCGTTGTCAACGGTATCTATACTACAAAGCCCCTTTGTTATGAGAAGTATTGTCGTTGCATTGCTCCTTTTACCCGTTACTATTCAGGCACAAGAAGGCCTGCCTCCCTTTCCAGGGGTGGATGAAGGCGCTTTTTCGGTGTACGATCAAACATCTTTTTTAACCATGATGGGAGTGGCTGCCCTTTCGTATGGAGTGTCGGAATTCATGTTTGATGAAGACAACCTGAATTTTTACCAGGCTGGCACAACATATTACCTTGGGCAAGACAACACTTCCATTTTTATGGAAAGCTTTTCCATTGAGAAACGCTTGTCGTCGTGGTATGCCATTACCCTTGAGTTAATGGCACAGCAATGGATGGGTAATGGATATAGTGGTGCAGGTGTTGGATTTATTCCGCGGTACCGTTGGTATTTGTTGGGGAAAAAGAAATGGAGTCCTTTTTTAGCAACCGGAGCAGGTGTTTTTCAGGGATTCAAGAAGTTTCCTGAAGAGGGGTCTAACTTCACCTTTCACCTTACCACTCACCTTGGGTTAGAGTATACGCTAAACAATACGAATCGTTTGCGCTTGAGTTATGGGCATTTGCACCAAAGCAACAACGGATTGTTTCCTTCCAACCCTGGTATGGTGGGCAATGGGCTAAATGTTACTTATGCCTGGTATTGGAAAACCACACGGTGGTAGTTTTTCCCTTTTGCTATATTTGTTTTCAACCTAAAAACAAACGTCATGCGAATTGTAGCCACCTCATTCGAAGATTACATTGAGCAATTGCCTGCCGAACGGGCAGAAGCCATTGCGAAATTGCGCGATGCAGTGAACAAGAATTTACCCAAAGGCTTTGAAGAAGCCATGAGTTATGGTTTCCCCGGTTGGGTAGTTCCCCACTCGATGTATCCTGCAGGTTATCACTGCAAGCCCGAAGAGCCATTGCCCTTCATGAGTTTGGCTTCACAAAAAAACTTTGTGGCTGTATACCACATGGGAGTATACGCTCGTAAAGAGTTGATGGATTGGTTTTTGGGCGAATACCCCAAGCATGTAAGCACTAAACTCGATATGGGTAAGAGCTGTATCCGTTTCAAGAAAGTGGAAAAGATCCCTTACGATTTAATTGGAGAATTGGCCGGCAAGGTAACGCCCGAAGAATGGATTGAGTGGTACGAGAAAAGCATCAAACGTTGAGCACCTCCTTTACCCTCCGCCCCTGGACGTTAGATGATGTTGACAGCCTGGTAAAGTACGCCAATAACAAGCATATTGCTGATAATTTGCGCGATGGGTTTCCTCATCCTTACACGCGAAAAGATGGGGAGGGTTTTATTGGTAGAGCCACTAAGAACTCTCCTGCCAACATCCTTACCATCGATGTGAATGGCGAAGCAGTGGGAGGCATTGGTTTGCATCCCATGGAAGACATCCATCGCCTCAATGCCGAGCTGGGTTATTGGCTGGCAGAACCATTTTGGGGGCAGGGCATTGTTTCAAATGCCATTGCTCAAATAGTGGATTATGGATTTAAGCATTGGGAGTACACCCGCATTTTCGCCATGCCATTTGGTAGAAATATTGCGTCGCAACGGGTGTTGGAGAAAGCCGGGTTTGTATTGGAAGGACGTTTCGATAAAATCCTGATCAAGAACGGGGTGCTGGAAGATGAGTTGGTATACGCTGTTCGTCGCGAGAACTGGAAACAATAGTCTCTGTTCAATCACCTAAGTTTTTCCTCCATACGTCGAAAATTACATGTTGGTAAGTGGATAATGGTTACATTGTTGGTCGCTAAAAACCAATACTATGAAACCACTACTAACCGCTGTTGCTGCATTACTTCTTATAGGCTGTGGCGTTACCGAAGAATTGATTTCCATCCGCTCGGAATTGAACGAACAAAGTGAGCACCTTGCCAATATCGACACTTCATTGTCGGGCAGTGAAGTGGATGCTCCAGATGATTTAACGCAATACCAACCCATTTCAAGGGCAGCGTTTTACAGCGAAGGTCTGGGCAACGATCGCATCCTCGACCAGCAAGGCGATTGGATTAAATTGGAAGTGTCGCGTAAAGACAGCCTCGATCCATTGGTAAACCGCATGGTACGGGTGGCCTGGTATCATGCTGCCAACCCAAATACCTATTACCTGGTATTGGAAAACTGGGAGCTGCACGACATTCAACACATACCTGTAATGCCGGCCGATACCATTGTTGGTAGTGGTAGCACAGGAAGCATCGGCATTTTTGGAACCATTGGCATTTCCCCACTTCCCGGTTGGGGGTTGCAACCCATTGTACGACAGGATTTGTTGTCGCAAAAAGAATTCGACTTGTTGTTGGCAGCGCGCCACATGTTTTGGGATGGCATGGTAATAAAAAGCAAATTGATGGAATATGTCGACCTGTCGGGGGGCAGCTATCGCGGCACTACCTTTGAAGGTACGCACATTGCCAACAGCAATATTGTTGGAGCTGACCCGCGCAGCAAGGCAGTTGATTTTTATCGAACCAAGATGAAAAACCAAACGGTGTTTGGCAACTTCTTTAAAAACTGCCGGTTCGAAAAGATGCACATGAAGTATAGCAATTGGAGCCAAACAGAGTTGCACGATTCGTACATGATTGAATGCGGATTTGAAGCAGGTACCAATTGGGAGCGGGTTACCGTAAAACATACCAATGCAGGTTACTGGCGGTACAATCGCTTTTTTGCCACTCAATTCAATCAATGTTATTTCGACAGTGCCCAGGTGCTATCGAATGCATCATATGGAGCGCAGTTCAATGGATGTCGCTTTTTTAATTCTACCATCAAAGGACTTTCGGCCTACCGCAATTTAGAGAATGGCGTACCTACCCGCTTCAATGGATGTTCGTTTAACAAGGTGCAATTCATCAGTGGATTCTTCAACAACACGGAATTTGTGGCGCCCTTTGGTTCTTCTATGATTAATGTAGAATTCATTTATGGGCAATACATCAAGGCAAAGTTTGAAGGCAATTTTGAAAACTGCGACTTTGTATTGGGCAATTATACGGAAACCGACTTCAGCGGCAGCCGCTTTTTTGGGAACGTTACTTTTGGCACCAGTATCAACCATCCGGTAGGCACCAAAATGCGTAGTGCTAAGTTTGTCAATTGTGCGGTAAATGGTACGGTAGAATTCATCAATTGCGATTTAACCGGAGCCGATTTTACGGGCACCGATTTAAGCAACATTACTTTTACCAATTGTATAGGAGCACCACAGTAGGTTAGCTTTCTGCGATCTTTCTTGAAATCCACACCTCAATGAATACACACAAATCGTTGTAGGTAAGGTGGGGCATGTCTAGCCCATTTTCGGTAAGTAGGCCGGGCAGTTGATCGTAAAACTCTTCCCAATCGGCAATGATGATGTTGTGCCCTGGAATGGTAGTACGACGCGAGGCCTGGTTGAGCCAGTTGCGCACCAACTGAATAAGGGTATTGATGTTGTTGTTGTGCGCTCGGGTATCAATGCCATTGAGGTCGGAAATGTATTGTTGATAGGTGAATTGTTCGCGCTCAAGGATCAGCGCGTTTTTCTTTTTCTGGTTGGCATTGCCATAGCGTTGCGCGCCAAAAAATAATCCTAACTCATAAGGCATGTTAAAGCGGGGGTAACCGGCCGGGTTCAACTCTATGCGAGAAATGTCGTGAATGCCGTAACGACACTTCTTAATGATCTTTACAATTTTATTGATGCGCGCCTGGGTGGCGTTGTCTTCTTCTTTGGCGCAGCGCGGGTAAAAGCCGCAGCGGTAAATGGTAAACACCAGGGCATTGAAAAAATCGGTATAGGCATCATCGAACGGACAGTTGATGAAGACCGAGTCGTTGTAGGTAGCGGTGGCCATTACTCTTTCTTAGCCTCTTCAGTTGCCTTAGCTTCCTTAGCTTCTTCTGTATCCTGCGCTTCCTTATCTGCAAGAGCTTTTGAAACCGCTTTTTTGACCGCTGATCGCTTGACGGTGATTTTTCGTTTGCCGGTTTTTACTTTGATTTTCTTCTCCATGTTACGATGTACTCTTACTAAGTTACACAATTGCTCTTTTATAAAACGTATGGTAATGCATAACTATTTTAAAAACTGATGAAAATTAGCAAGTTTTTCGGTAAAAGCAAGGGTTAATACGTTGCTATACGCCAAATTGCGTTAAATGGTAGTCGAGGTGTTTGTACATGGCCCAGCCTCTTTCGTTTTCAGTCATCGGCCCAAACAGGGGGTGCGCATGTGCTACGCCTTCCGCTTTATCGTTTTGAAATTGCTCTAGGGCAGCCAGTAGCCTGATTTTTTCCAATTCAAAATCGCGTGGATCTTGTTGGCGGTATTGCGGGTGGGTTTTGGTGCTGTGCTTGTAGGGCTTGTGGTTCACCACCATGTTGCGAATCACGCCTTTAATGAGCTTGATGATGAAAGGGGTGTTTTCCAACGACTTGCCATTGCTCACCTCTTGAATCTCGGCACAGTGACTCAACATTTGTGCAGCACTCATCTTGCCCCACTGTGGGGTGGTGTTGGCAGTAAGTTCATTAATGCGTTCAAGGCATTGCTGGTAAACTACTTCGTCGTACAAGCTTTTTTCTTCCAGTGTTTCCATGACTGTTACAAGGTAAGCATTTTGATGCTTTTTTGCTTACTCTTTGAGCCCTTGCTCCAGCAAATCAACGAAGCGGTAGTGTTCTTTTTTTGGGAGGTAGCCCAGGGGGGCGCTCAAAGCATTGAGATCGGCATCCACAAGCACATACAACGGTTGACTATTGTTATCGAATCGGGTCATCTCGAGCGTGAGGTTTTGATGGCCAATGGTGGTGATGGGTTGACCGTTGAGCTGGGTGCCGCTGGGATGAGGCAATAAACGTTTGTCGTCTACATACAGCCACAGCAAGATGTAGTTTTCGTTGATGAGGGTGCGTACTTTTTGGTGGGTATAAAGGCTTTCTGCTCCGGCACGATTGCCCATGCAGGCCCAACAGGTAAACATAAGTAGTATGGGTTTGCCGCTGGTGCGCGAGCAGGCTTGTGCTGTTTTCAGGTCGTGGTAAATCACGTAGCCCAGGTCTTCATCAATGGTATAAAATGCAGGGGCTTCCCCCGCATCGCAGGTAGGTTGGGGGACAGTGGTACACGCTGCAAGCAGCAACCATAAAAAGAGGAAGCGGTACATAAAAGAAAGGTAGTGATTTTGAAGGAATAAGTACAGTGGCTGGTAGAGTTGGAATTTTGGTAGAGACTATTATATTTATTAAAAACACCGTGTTTATGCGTATTTTATAAGTAATTCTACTTAGAAATGGGGAGGAAGAACTCCCCCTTTATAGGGAGGCAGAATATCGCCCAAATGTTTGTAATTCGGTGTGCTTGCTTTCGTGACATTTGTGGAGTACAAATTTATGAACCACTTAAAAACGAAAGATTATGGGAAAAAAAGGTTATGTCATCAACATCGGACTGAACAATGTGGATAGGGAGCATTATCCCAATTCATTGGGTTGGGCTACCGCTGAACCAGGTGCGATGCGTTTGCATGATTTATTTAAAGGATTGTGTTATAAGTCGGAGCCTTTGTTGTATGATGAAGCAACTACTTCAGCATTAAAAGTTAGGCTAAGAGCCCTGGCGAAAAAAATGAAAGCGGAGGACATGTTGGTGCTTTCATTTTGTGGGCATGGAAAGGGTGTTCAAAAGGAGTTTGATGTAGAAAACAGTGAGCTGGAGGATGAAGGATGGTGCATGTATGATCGGGTGTTGTTTCATTTTGAGCTTTGGGAGTTGGCCAGTTTGTTTAAGAAGGGAGTAAAGATTGTATTGATTTCGGATGCTTGCAACAGTGGGCCAACGATAGGTGTAACTCCTGAAACTGAATTGGTGGACCCAGATGAAGAATATAAGCCAAATGTATTTGAAAAACACAAGTCGTTGTATGATGAAATTCTTTCAAGGCCAAGAATTCCGCGAAAGAAAGTTGATGCCAGTGTGGTAGTAATGTCGGGAAGCAAGGAAGATTCAAAAACCTATGAGGGGAGCCGGTTTTCATACTTTACGGAGGCACTTTTGTGCGCCTGGAAGAACCGTGAGCCAGAGGATGATTATTACGATTTCTTTGAGCATGTTCAACGGTACATGTTTCATCCTAATCGACCACACCAATTGTCTTCGGTTTGGCACTACCATGAGGGGCGTGTAGATACTCGCTTGCCCTTTAAGAGAACTTTTATGTACAACGATTAAATTCTAACAACGACTAGTTATGGCAGAATATGATATTACCAACTTAAGCTTTGACAAAGTAACAGAGCAGCTTATTGTAGATATTGATGACCCCAATAAGAAATTTAAAGAATACGAAACATCCAAAGATTCAAGGTTACTCCAGGGCATGGGGGTGAGCCAGGTTCCGGCTTCGCAAACTCCGGGAACAGGACATTGGGTACATGCAGAGAGTTATTACCTCATCATTTCCATTACTAAACATGCTGATACGGGTACCTCAACACTCAAGGTGTTGAATACCAGGTATTACAAAGCAGAAGATTCATTGCCCAATTGCGGGGATGCAAATCGGAGTACGGAAGAGTGTAAGAAGACGATAGATATTGTTGTGTACGATAAGAAAGACGGAGAAACAAAAACAATTCGAAGAAAAGCAGTAGTCGTAAAAGATGGGGGAGGAGGTAGAGTGAGGATTGCATAGGTACTTATTACTATATCTATTATTGCTGTTTGCCCTTGTCGCTGAGGCATCGGTTACCAAAAAAGACAGCTTGCTGGCATGGAGTCGTACAGCCCCAAACGACTCGGTGCTGGCTTCCTTGTATGCGGAATTGTCGTTTGAATACCGGTTGTTCAACAACGATTCCGCATTGTATTATGCCAACCTTACTATCAAAAAAGCTGAGCAATTGGGCAATGAGCGATTGTTGGCAACAGGGTATCAACGAAAAGGAATGGCCTGGAAGAAGATGGGCAATTGGAAGTTAGCGCATGAAGCATTTTATGAGGCACTGCGGATTCGAGAAAGGCATGGTTGGCTGGTGGATGTTGGCCGTTGCTTAATGGACATTGGCAATACCTATTTGGATGAAGGAATATTTTTAGAGCGAGATACGAATGATGTTGGAGCTAAGCAGCAATATAAATTGGCATTGCAGCATTACGAGCAGGCATTTGATAAAATGGTACTGGCCAATGATACGGCCTGGATGGCGGATGCGATGTATAACATAGGCAATGCGCACTATTATCTGTACAACGATGATATGGCTTTGGAATGCTATTTTCAAAGCGACCAGTGGTACATTCAAATAGGGAAGGTAGAAGGACGCGCGGATGTATTGTTAGCGGTTGGATTGATCCATCATGTTTATGGTAGACTGGATAGTGCGTTGCACTATTATTCTGCTGCAGAGCAACAGTATATCCTTACCAATAACATCAAAAACAGAATTCCTTGTTGCATCGATTTGGCGGAGTTGTATAAAGAGCTCAATGCGCATGAACAAGTACTCAACTATTTGTTATTGGCTGATTCTTTGGCATTGGTGTTGAACGATCAGAGCCGAAGAATTGAAATAAACGAAAACCTCTATGCATATCATTTGAGTCTCAACGATTATGAAAAGGCATTAAAATATTTCAGGAGGTATCAATACATCAAGGGGCAGGTACTTAATGAGGCTGTGAAAAGTAAAGTCAATGAGTTGCACATTCGGTACCAAACAGAAAAAAAAGAACAAGACAATCAACTCCTTAAGCAGGAGAACGAATGGAGCAGGGAGCAGTTGTTGTATAGTTATTTGGGCGGGGGGACGCTGCTAGTATTATTGGGGTTGATTTTTTTCTTCTACCGCCAACGCAAAATCGCTCAGCACCTCGCTGCTCAGAACAAAATCAATACCATGATTTTGGAGCAAGACAAAAAATACTTCAACGCCATTATGGAAGGGCAGGAAAACGAGCGCAAGCGGGTATCGCAAGAATTGCACGACCGTATGGGCGGGCTGTTGTCTACCGTAAAAATTCACCTGGGCAACCTGGGCAATCAGCTCAAAAAGCAATCGGTGCAATACAAAACCACCGAGGCACTGCTCAACGATGCTATCGAAGAAATTCGGAAAATCTCCAACGACATGGTATCGTCGGTATTGCTCAACTTTGGATTGGTACCAGCGCTGCGCGATTTGGCCGACACCATCAACAGCACCGGAAAGCTCAAGGTAGTAATCAAAACCTTTGGCATGGAAGAGCGGTTGAGCAATCGGGTAGAGATCAATTGTTTTCGAATGGTGCAAGAAATGGTTACCAATGCCCTGAAACATTCGGAGGCCAACACCCTTACCATCCGCATTAGCCGTAAGGCCAACCAATTGCAATTGGTTATAAAAGACGATGGCAAAGGGTTCAATCCCAAATTGGTGGAGCAAGGCAAAGGGTTGGGACTGAAAAACATCGACCGTAGAGTCGCCTCACTAGGAGGAACAATGAAGATAAACACTGCCGCAGGATCAGGCGTAATATTCACCCTCTATATACCACTATCCAATGATTAATGTTGTACTGGCGGACGACCACCGCATTTTTTCGCAAGGCTTGATGGCCTTGCTCAAAGACATTTCTGATTTTAACGTAGCCGCGGTTGCAGAAACCGGAGAGCAATTGTTAACCATTTTGCAAGAGCATCCGGCTGATGTGTTGGTGCTCGACATTTCCCTGCCCGATGTAAGCGGGCTGGAACTCATTGAACCGTTGTTAAAACAATACCCCAACATGGCCATTGTAATGTTGTCGATGCATGCTGAGGAAGATTTTATTCGTTCGGCATTAAACATTGGTGCGTTGGGGTACGTGTTGAAACAATCGACCCACGAAGAGTTGGAGCAAGCCATTCGAAAAACCCATGCAGGCGATTACTACTATTGCAATGAAGTGACCAAGGTAGTAATGCGTGGCATCAGTGAGCCGAAAAACACCCAGGCGCATGTAGATCTTACTACCCGCGAAGTGGAAGTGTTGCAATGCCTTGCCAAAGGCATGACTTCCAAAGCCATTGCCAGGTACTTGAATATTTCAACCCATACCGTAAAAACCCACCGTGGTAATTTACTGGATAAGTTGCCAGTAAGGAATACCGCTCAGATGATTCGTTTTGCTGTGGAGAACGATTTGCTGGATCTGGAATAAGGGGCATAAAAAAACAACCCTCCATCTTCTCATGTTGTATCAAGATCGAGGGTTGTTAATACTTTAGTACAAACCAGGTACCTTTCGAAGCCATCCCATTTACTTTTGCCGAATGGTACCAATTAATTGTACGTGCAGAAGCCGTTGTAGTTACGCAAAAAGGGAGCAAATGACTGTACGGTAGTGCTCAATGATTGAACGGTAGTTGTAAGCGATTGAACGGGCTATCGTTTCACCACTTTACAGGTAATCATCCGTTCTTCCACCTGTACGGTAACCAGGTAAATGCCATGGGGCTGTTGTTGTAAATCGATGTGTGGTTGCGTGGTGTACAACACCTGCTGTCCTGAGGTGTTAAACACCCTTACTTCGGCATTGGCTACCGGCCGGTTGAATTGCAGTTGTACCCATCCGTTGCTGGGATTAGGAACCGGAGTAACGATAAGCGAAGTAGTGGGGGAGTAAAATCGGCTGCGCTGTTCCAGCGAATCGCACGGCAACGAATCGAGTAAGGTAAGAGAGGTGTGTTGATCGTTCAGCAACTCGGTGGTGAGGTGACACACTTCGGGGGCAAAGGCATGCCCGGGTTTATGGGCTACCAGCTTACACAGGGCAGGTGTATTGTTGGTGGCAATTACAAAATACCCTTCTGCGTTGCAAGTATCGATACACCCTAACGGTTGATTCAACGAATCGCACAATTGAACAATGATGCTATCGGGCAGGGGGGTACAAGGCGAGCTTTCTACTTTGCCAACGATGTAGTTGCACTGTTGGGCATGCAGTGTGCCCAGGCTAAGCAGCAGTGCTATGGTAAAACAAATTCTCATGGGGCGAATTGGTATTGGTAAATAACGTAGTTCGATTTAAACTGGTTGTTGCGGCAATCTACCCAATAGGTGCTGCCTTTTTGTTGAATGATCTTGAAAAAATCAACATCCAGCACCTCGTCGTAAATCAGCTTGTTGCTGGCATCGTAAATCTGTAAACAAATGGGCTTGTGTTCCATGTGCTCGCCAGTAGCTGCAGGTTGGTAGGTGCGAAAGGTGCGTTGGTTTTCCGCATCGCGGTATACGTATTGGTACGAAGGATCTTGTTTGAATTTGGTGTAGTATTCCTCAGCCATGTCAACGCCCATGACCGCTGTTGGAACATAAGGCCTTGGTGCTTTAACGTCGCCCAAATGATTGCCAGGCTCACCAAATACAGCCACCTCTTTGTTGTTCCAGTCGTACACCCGAATGAGGTGCGAAGCTCCTGAACCAACATACAGGTATTCTTGTCGGGCATCGTAACTGTACGAGCAATGGTTAAGGTGGTGATAGCGTGCTTTATCGCCTGTTTTGTAAATGGGGTCGCGTTGACCCATAAGTTGTTGCAGCTTGCCTTTAGGAGAATACGCACCAATAATGCCATCGTTGTTGAAATAAGCTGCTGGCGAAGAAAACTGATCGAGTTTGCCTGGTTTGGGGATGATGGGTACCAGTACCACATTTTTATTGGCAATGTAAATGGCAGGAGTATGTACGCTCATGCCTTCGTTCATGACATATTTATGGCCAAAAGGTTTTTTCTTGTTGGTGAGCTTACGTCGCTTTACTTTGTACGAATTCAGGTCAACAGAGGTAAAACTGCCAATGCCTCCCCAAAGCCCCACGAGGGTGAGTTGAGCTCCCACTTTAATGACTGCTTTGGTTTGCTGTTTTTTCATTTTTCCGTTGGTGGGGAGGTAGGTAAGTGGAGCAATGTCTTTGTTGGGGTAGAGGTAGAAATGGTTGTTGTAACTGTTGGTGAGCAATAGTGTATCGCCTTCCATGTTGGCTCCGTGAGCCAACGAGCTATCTTTTAATGCAGGAAAAGGAAACAATACAGAATCGACCAGTTGCCATTGGGCAGTGGCATGGCTCAGCAAGCCGATGAATATTATGGTGATGATTGCTTTCATATTAACCGCCTACCCAACACTTATCTTCACAACTGGCACCTCCCTGGAACCTACAAGCACCAAAAAGCAGATGCCCACATTTCGCAATCACCGGCCCGGCTGTTCCAGGGCTGCATGGAAAGCCTTTCCGTTCTATTTCGTGCGCCAGTGGAGGTGGTATTTTGCAGGTGCACCGTGTTAAGAATAACTTCCATACTGCGCTGCCTTTAACGGTTACAAACACAATGTTTTCTTCCAAATATTGTTGAGGAGTCAATAGTACCTTTTCCCATCTCCCATCGTATTTAAATACCTGCAATTTCTCTGTTAACCCATCTTCTACATTAATGCCAATGTATGGGGGCGAGGAGAAGTCGGGCATGGCATTTTCTTGAAGGTAGGGGATGTAGATGGAAGGATATACCCATTCTTCGCCCACCTTAAACGAGTTGATAATGCACTCGAGGTTGTCGAGGTCGTTTTTATCACCTCCATTGTTTTGCAACGAGTTTTTCATGGTGCCAAACAAGCCAGGGTTGTTGTTGAGCAGGGTGGAATATTTGAGGTTGTAATCGTTTTCAGGAGTTTGTAAAACTTGTTGGTATACATCGGCAAGTAGGGTTGGATTGGTGCACAGGTTGAGTGTAGCTTTAAGGATGGTGTTTAAATTGTTGCGCAATCGGTATACCTGGTGTTTGTTGGCGCCTTTTTCGTACACCACCAACTCCTTGCCCGACCCTACACCCCAGCCATGTTGTTTGGCCATGAGGTAAACTTCCTTGGTGCCGGGAGTGGTAAAAGAAAATGTAGGTTCAAAGTCGTTGCTGGTGCCTACCAAAGTAGGTACACCATTTTCGTCGATGTCGTAAAACTCCCAAAAGTACCATACATCAGCACCGGTAGTGCTGAGGTTCGCCAACGATAAGGGTTGGTTGGGCCTGGCGTAAGAGCCAGTGAGTTCAAAGCCCGCCTCTGGTGGAGGTTGTGCAGCAATGATGGCATTGAGGATGCCGTCAGGGAGTTCCATTGCACCTATGGCAATGGCCACATCATTAGAAATAGGCGAATTGGCCAATACCAGTTCCTTTAATATCCCAGGCGAAAAAGCAGGGTCGCGTGCTACTACAGCCGTCATAACTGACTCTGAGAGTGGCGAGTGGTTCAATAAGGTGGTTTTTAATTGCCCTTGTTGCAGCGGTGGGTTATGGTTGATCTGTGCAATGAGTTGGGCATCGGTTAAGCCTTGTCCTGAAGCAGCATACATGATGGTGCACAGGAAACAAGTCAATGTAAGGCGGATGATCATCATATGCATGTAAGTAGTTAGGATTTACTCGATAATCGAATGAGTTAAGTCGTTATTCGAACTAATGTACGGTATAAAACCGATAAAATCAAGCGTTGTTGATATTATGTAGAAGGGTTTTTGAGAATGCTTCTGGCACCTGTTTGCAGGTGTTAATGCTGTTTATTTGTGAAGTTTTAAGGAAAAGGAAGAAGCTTTTTAAGTTGAAAATCGATTGAGTTGTGAGTTGAAAAATGAGTAATATTACGTAGGTAAAAATGCGTAACTATTGCTAGGTATAAAGCCATCTTTAAGCGATAGGTAGGCTTCTTAACACCCGCATAAAGCAAGTTCCAAAATAAATCTTTTCCTTTGTGGTAAACACAATGATTATGCGCAAGCTTTTTATATTGCCCCTTCTATTCATAGCCTATACAGTAGGTGCCCAGGAAATCGCCAATGGAAAACCCAAATTGGTGGTGGGTATTGTAGTTGATCAAATGCGGTACGATTTTATTGCTCGTTACTGGGACAAGTACGAAGATGGTGGGTTTAAGCGGTTGATTGCCAACGGCACCAACTGCAAAGATGCGCATTACAACTACGTGCCTACATACACGGCACCCGGCCATGCTTCTATATACACCGGCACCACTCCCGCTGTACATGGTATTATTTCGAACCAATGGTACGACAAGTACAGCGAGCAATCGATTTACTGCGTTACCGATACTACCGTGCAACCGGTAGGTACCACCAGTCCTTATGGTAGCATGTCGCCTAAAAACATGTTGGTGAGTACCATTACCGACGAGTTGCGCCTGGCTTCGAACATGCGTTCTAAAGTGGTGTCGTTGTCGATTAAAGACCGCAGTGCCATTTTGCCAGCAGGCAATACTGCCAATGGAGCTTATTGGTTTTTGGGAGGCAACGAAGGCAAGTTTGTTACCAGCTCTCATTACATTGATAAAATGCCGGAGTGGGTCGATCAATTCAACCACAGTAAGGTGGCAGAGAAGTACGCCAAAACCAATTGGACCACCTTGTTGCCCATTGAGCAATACACCGAAAGCCTGCCCGACGATAACCCTTACGAAGGTACTTTTGAAGGCGAAGAAAAGCCAGTGTTTCCACACCGCTTTAAGCAGTTGCGCGAAGCCAATGGCAATTACAGCTTGTTTACCGTGTCGCCCTGGGGCAATAACATTGTTACCGACTTTGCTTTAGCAGCCTTAGAAGGCGAGCAGTTGGGGAAAGACAACCATACCGACTTTTTGGCTATCAGCTATTCTTCTACCGATAAGGTGGGGCACATGTACGGCCCACACTCCATTGAAACACAAGACACTTATTTGCGCTTGAACCTCGACATCAAGCGGTTATTGGAATACCTTGATAAAGAAGTAGGGCAGGGCAATTACCTGTTGTTTCTTACTGCCGATCATGGTGCGGTGAGTGTGCCTGCTTACCTGGAGTCGTTGAACATTCCTGCTGGCTATTTCAACCAGCAGGAGATGGTAGATACATTAAAAGGCTATTTGAATACGGTATATGGTGAAGGCGACTGGGTGAAAGACGTATCGAACCTACAGGTATTTTTGAATCATGAGTTGTTGACGAAAAAAGGCGTACGCTTGCACCGCATGCAAGAAACCATTGCCAGCTTTTTGGTAAGGTTGGATGGCGTAGCACGTACCTTGTCGGCTACTTCGTTGAACAGCACTGAGTTTAGCAGTGGGCCAGAGCAATTGGTGCAGCGTGGGTTCAACCAAAAACGATCGGGCGATGTGGCGGTGATTCTACAACCGGGCTACATCAGCTACCCCCGCTATGGTACCACCCACGGGTCGGCCTATTCGTACGATACGCACATTCCATTGTTGTGGTATGGCTATGGGGTACAGCAAAAAACCATTTTTGACCGGGTAAACATTACCGACATTGCGCCTACCATAGCAGCGTTCTTAAACATTCCTGCCCCTAATGGCACTACCGGACAGCCTATTGTGGAGTTGTTTAAGTAGGGTTGCTGTAAGATTAAACCTTTTGGGTAATGCTCGCAATGGGGTGACTTACTCCAAGCTATAGTTCTACTTACCTCATACAATGGTTCGACTTACCCCTTGTAATGGTTTCACCTACTCTATGCAATGGTACCACTTACCTCATGCAATAGTTCAACCATCTCTCATCAATGGTTTAACATACTCCAAACAATAGTTTGATTTACCCTATACAATGGTTTGACTTACCTCGTGCAATGGTTCCACCTACCTCGTGCAATGGTTCGACCATCTCCCATTAATGGTTCAACCATCTCCCATTAATGGTTCCACCTACCCCAAACAATAGTTCAACTTACTCCATACAATGGTTGGACTTACTCCATACAATGGTCGGACTTACCCCTTCCAATGGTTTTGCCTATGCGGTTCAATGGTTGGACTTATACAGCTCAATAGTTCCACTTACCTGGTGCAATAGTTGGACTTACCCCAGGCATAGGTTAGACCTACTCCAGGAGATAGTCTGACCTACTCCTGTTAATACGGTGTTGAATGTTCAATTATTGTTGATTTTTAGGGAAAAATAAGTGGTGAAAACTGCTTTTTTTGAGAGGGTGCATCTCGTAGGGCAAAATGAGATCAAATGACAAATATCTCGTCAAAATGCTCAAAAAAATTACTCCAAAAATCCCAACAATACGTCTTGTAAACTGTCGGTAGCTTGCCTGCTGAGGTGCAACACAAAGGGCTCTTCCTTGATTAAATAGTCGTGGGTGGTGAGCTTCCAGTACAAGATGCCATCCAGTCGGTATTGAGGGTGTTGCTGTAGCATGGTGTACAATGCTTTTACGGCCAACGCACGCTCCTGCCTGTTGTTGGGCTGCTCGTTCCATACCAGCAACTGTTCCTGCCCGTCGCGCCCTACCACCGAAAACCCTTGTGAGGCCCATGGCTCTACCGTGCAATTGCGTCGGTAGGTATAGCCCAACTCCGTAAAAAGCAATGGCATGTGGTCGATGTATTCTCCTTTTTTGAATTGTTGGATGTCTTCAAAAATGGCCGCCCACCGCTTTTCTATGATCGGTTCCAACTCCTTAGGCGCAAGGGGTAGGGTAGCCGCTTCGCGCAGTTGAAAGTAGGCATTGATGCCCATCATATCCAACGCATTCCAGAAGCCTACTTCATGGTAGTTGTCGAAGTTCGAGGCATAGCTTAATTTTCCTTTGTATACGCTCCTTACTTTCTTAATCAGGTCTAGCCATGCCTGCTGTAACAAGGCCCTACGCGCATTCATTTTTTCTATGCGGTCGTTTTCTTTCAACCCGGCATAGGTGGTTTGTTCAGCCCAGGTATTGTAAGTATTGGCCTTGGCTTCGAGGTAAGTATCTACATCGGTGTAATTGTCGTTGCCCCGTACCCACAAGTGTTTTTCTTGCAACTGCTCTTTGAATTTCATGGTGCGCTCTCGCTCCCATTGCTGGCCAAATTCACTCATGTAAAAGGCAGGCAATTCAGGAATTTCATCTATCGGGAAGGTCGCTGTGAGCGCGTTCATCTCACTGCCAATGGTAAGCACTTCAATGTCTTGCTCTTCGGCATATTTGGCCCATTTCATAATGAAATGTTCATGCTTGTACAGCCATGAGGGTAACATCGAGTCGGTAGGCATAATCATGCCGTGCCACAAAAAAGCATTGCGCTCATACGCATGGTCTAATGCAATGCGTAAAATCAACACCACATTTAGCCCTTTGGCCTTGGCAGCACGCACCTCGTTGTACACGCCTTCATCTTCTTCATCCCACCAAAAGTTATCGCTGTCCCAGTCGCCTTGTTTGGCATATACAGTCACTTCTACCGTGTTCATGCCAATGTCGTGCAAGGTAGAAACCCATTCGTTTTGATCGGCCTCATTTACCTGGATGCCACCGAGATAAAAGTTACGGGTAGTTTTTTCGGGAAATAAGTACAGGCCGGTAATCACCAGCATAATCAATAAAAGCAGCAGGAGTAGTAATTTCGGTTTCACCCACCTACACGTTTTACTTTATAGCCATCTTTAACGAGCAGGTCCATTACCTTTTGCGCATGGTCGCCCTGGATCATGATTTCACCATCCTTCACCGAGCCGCCAACACCACATTTCGATTTTAACTGCTTGCCCAATTCTTTCAAATCGTCTTCACTGCCTACAAATTCAGTCACCAGGGTAGCCACCTTTCCTTTGCGTCCCTTGCGGTCTACCAGCACTTTTAAGTTTTGTTGTTGTGGGGGTAGCGTTTCCTGTACCTCATCCTCGTCGTAGCTGTACTCATAATCGGGGTTGGTGGAGTACACCACATTCACTTTTCCTTTTTTCTTTTTTGCCATAACGCTGAATTGAATTGCAAAATTAATGTTTTGTAGGAAAGTAATTGCTGTTGCTATTGGAAAGTCCCGCTTTAATACGGGCGATGGTGCGTCAGTCCATGTTCCTGGTACCTGTTCAAGTCTGTAAAGAACAACTGTTATATAGTATGTTTTGATTCGGTATGATGTGTTTTTTTTGTGCGGTATTTTAACTATATTTATAAAGGTTGTGTTAAAGGATAAGTTTTAAGATGTTTTATGTACCGTAGACGATCTAGATAAGTGGTTATTACTTAACTCTAAGTAGATGGCAAAGATTGAAATGTTGTTTTAAACTTCAATAAAGGTAAATATCCAATGCAGGGAAATTGATCTACTATCTGTTGCATCGCCGCCACTTACGCGACCTCATGGTACTATAGCGTTCCTTATAAGGAACGCTGTATTTGATAAGCATATCTATGCAATTGCCATTCACTTTTCGTTCTTAATTCAACAGCAGTTGCTAAATATTCCTCTTTTGGATAAGAATTATATCAATTGTAAACAATTTCCGCATTCGTGTGCCTTGTTATAGGCGATACGTTTTTGTTTTGATGCTTGAAGGTAGACGTTGAATAGTTGTCTTTCCGGTAAATCATAAAGATATGCTTCGTTAGGAGTACCACCGTTGAGTGCATAGTGTGGACGGTATTCGTTGTAATCTTCCACCATCATTCGAATGGCTCGCTTTAAATCGGCCATATTGCTAAGAGCCATGCGGTAGAGGTAATCGTACTTCAGTACACGAAAAAGTGCTTCCACTATAGAATTGGACAGTACGGTATCTCTTAATGCAATCACCTTATGAATTCCGATATGAGACTGTTCGGTAAATCGATCGATCACTGTATTGTTATTTTCTATACCACCATCCACTCACAATGCACAATTGATTACATCATTGCTGTTGATGGCCTATTCGTAAGCTCTTTTAATGGTGAGCAGTCGGATATTTTTCCACAATCGGGTAGCCACCTCCCAACAAAGCACTGTGGGAATCATGATAAGCTATTGGTGGAATTACTATTGGCAATCAGAAAGGACATAAAAATAGCCATCAAGGATGATCCAGATACTTTTAAATTTCACTTAGTAGGATCTTCTCCAAAGGATTAACTCGAATGCCTTTCAGCTATCTTCTCAGGGTCTTGTCGGGTATTGAAAATATAGGAGATGTACACGACATCCCCAACAATCTTATAAATCACCTTAAAATAGCGTTCTACTATAATGTACCGATACCCTTCTCCAAAGTGTGATAAGGATTCTTCTTCCTGCCCACGACGGGGAAAGTTTTTCAACTCCAACGAACGCTCGATCAATAAACGATCAATTTTTTGAGCGTAGCCAGGATAACCTTCCTCAGAATAAAACTCGTATATCTGGTTAATTTGCCGCTGTACAGGGCTGGTGATTATTACTTCCATGGGCGGGTCTTCGCAAACTCTTCGATGGTCATATAATCGCCTTCCTCAATAGCCTTATTGGAGGCTTTGATTCCTTCTTCGATGTCTTGTTGGGTAATGGGAGTACGCCCTACGTGTCCCATGGTAGGGTTTTCGCCTTCATCTTTCATGGTTTTGATGAAGACATAAACCATCTTCGCGAGTTGTTCGTCACCACTTTCAAGCCATTCCATGGCCTGTGCTTTATACTCTAATGCAGTCATCTTATACAAATATAACGATTTTTAGGTGCTTTTGTTGCGTTTTTCCTTCATGCAGTAAGTGGGATGAGACAAGGTCTTCTGACGCTGTGCGATGTTCCACATTTTTTTATAAATAGTAAAAAATTACTATTCTTTTGACCCTAAACTAAAGTTATGCTGTACACCAAAAAAGAAATGCACTCCTCCCAGGCTGGAGGGGTCAGAAACCCGATCTCCTTTGTAATCCACATATTCATCCTTGTAGGTGCCAGCCCAATATCCAACTCCAAAGTTGAATTGAAACCCCTTTCCTAATCCAATGATATAGCCAACATCTAATGCAACGGATGTGGTATTGAACTGTTGATCGCTGAAACTTTGTTTCGGATTGTTATCGATGAATTCATAAGCCAACAGCATTCCTTTCAATTGCAAAAATGCAGTCGATGACTTTGACAAGGGAAGCCTAAATTGACTTCCGAATTGAAAGGCCATGCTAGTTGTTTTGTCGAGTTGATCGATGGGTAGAGGAAAGCCGATAAACACACTTGCCTGTTTGTAATTGAGTGAAAGGGAAGTGGTATATAGCATCGTTGTTCTTTGGCTTACGGTGGTACGATCATAGGGATACCGTTCTAACTCAGCTAGTACACCTACACTTAGTTCGCTACTTCTAAACTGTGAGCGTTTCTCTACGCCCTCATCAACTTCAAATACGATGGTTTCTTGCGCGCTTGCCGTGTTGAATAGCAGTATGCACAAAAGTAGGAGAAGCGAATGAAGGAGACGGTAGTAATACATTTATGTATCCAAGGTACTAAAAAAACGATACAAATGTTGGCCAGAAACAAGGTTGTTTTGTTATGAGGTGGTTACTATCTTTTCATCAGCTTGATGCCAGAGAGAAATGGAAATCCATTACAACACCTCCCCCTGATTCCAAACCGGATAAGCATACATCTCCACTAACGTTTGCACTACCTTTTGGCGGTCGTGAGGCAGTGTGTTGGCCTGCTGCTCAATGTATTGATGAAAAGCAGCACGTTCAGCAACCGTATACCGGTCGGTGTATTTAGGTTCATTCAACATGTCGGCAGCAATGTAGTTGCATGGATACAACACATAGTTGCGGTAAATTTGAGCATCGATAAGGCTGGCCAGTGCTTTGAATTGCTCATTCTTATTCAACTCCTTCAACGCATCCAATTCCTGTTGAATAGGAGTGCCAAAGGCAATGTGTATTTTCCCTTTTCGCCCTTTTACCCCGGTAATCATGTTGTTCATGTCTACCACCTGATCTTCTTCCACAGTAATGTTAGGGTCTTGAAAATGCAACTCCTCTACCTTCAAGGCGTCGCACGGGTCGTATTCATACGATAGCGATACGGGCACAATGTTAAGGGCCTTATAATCGGCAATAAAGTCGCTGCCCCCCATACCAAACATCTTCAACAAACCAGCATGAGTTTGGTCGTTACCATCTTTGGTGCGCCCTTCTTTTTGAGCAATCCAAACCGATGCCATGCGCTCGGTAATGTTGTGGCGAATGTAGTTCGACAACCGTTGCGAGTACAATACCAACTGGCGGGGCGATACATCGCGATGAACAATAAAACTTTTGTTGAGCTTCACCAAATCTTTGATCCACGGCTGGGTGAGTAGGTTGTTGCCAATGGCAATTTCGGTGGTGTTGTGCCCATTTTCATACAGCACATTGTTAATCAATGCCGAGTCGAGAATGATGTCGCGATGGTTGGAAATAAACAGGTAGCCTTGTTTAGGGTCCAACCGATCGATGCCTGAACAGGTCAATCCATCGCTGCTATTTTCCAGGATGTTTTGAATGGCCGGATAAACTACTTTGGCTTGAAATTCAAGGTTGGAGTTGATGGAGGAGGTATAGGCCTTGATGTCGTCGTCTGACCCGGGGAAAAACACCCGAGCCAATTGCAGGTAGCTTTCGTCGTTCAGCAACCGGGCTACTACTTCATTCACTTCATGATCGTAGTAAGGGCGAATCGCATCAAAGCTCATTACATCAAAAGCAGTTTCGCTCATGGTGCCAATATACTAAATGTGAAAAAGTAGTGTCAACTGATTTCGCTAAAACGGTGGTTTTGTTCTACCAGTTTTATCCGGCAGTGGATAACGAATAACTTTTCAATACCTGTTCCAGGGCAGTAAGCTGATCGTCGTCGAAATCGAGATGAGCAGTCATGCGAATGGTTTGAGGACCAAAGGGCACTACCTTTACGCCTTGTGTTTCCAGTTGACCAATAAATGCTTCGTTGGTAAGATCGCCAGCCAACTCAAACACCACGATATTGGTGTCTACCGGCAGCACTTGCTTTACAAAGGGCAAGGGCTGTAATATGCTTTCCATGGCTTTGGCACGTTGGTGGTCTTCCACCAGTCGGTCTACATGGTGATCCAGGGCATAAATGCCCGCTGCAGCAAGATAACCTGCCTGACGCATGCCACCGCCCAATACTTTTCTTATTCTTCGAGCACGTTGAATGTGTGCGGCTGTGCCCAGCAATAACGACCCTACCGGAGCACCCAACCCTTTCGATAAACAAATGGAAATAGTGTCGAATACCTGCCCGTAGTTGGCTGCCGTTTCGGGTGTTTCAACAAGGGCATTAAACAGCCGGGCACCATCGAGGTGTAAGGCCAAATCGTGTTGTTTGCACGCACTGCCAATGGCTTGTAAATGGGCAAAATCGTAATAACAACCTCCTCCTTTGTTGCAGGTGTTTTCTACCCCCACCATAGAGGTGATGGGAAAGTGAATGTCGTTAGGGTTGATGTTGCTCACCACATCCCGGGCAGTAAAACGCCCTCTGTCTCCTTCAATCAAACGCATGGAAGCGCCCGAATTCATGGCAATGCCTCCACCTTCATAATTGTAAATATGCGATAAGCGATGGCAAATCACTTCATCGCCCGGTTGGGTGTGTACTTTGATGGCAATCTGATTGGTCATGGTGCCCGAAGGACAAAAGATGGCAGCTTCCATACCAAACAAGGTGGCCGCTTTTTCTTCCAATGCAATGATGGTAGGGTCTTCGTTAAAAACATCGTCGCCTACCGGTGCCGAATGCATGGCTGCTAGCATGCCGGGAGTAGGGCGTGTAACCGTATCGCTCCGCAAATCAATGATCATGAACTGTTGTGTTTGTTGAGGGTTAAATATATCCTTATTTTTACAAATTATACATGCGCAAACACTACTATATCTTACTTGCCCTATTGTTGAGCACAGCCGTATCTGCGCAAGACCGGTACTGGGTGTTTTTCACCGATAAAGATGGGGTACAGTTCGATCCCTACACTTTTTTTGATGGTAAAGCCATAGAACGACGCATCAAACACGGCTTACCGCTTGATGACGTAAGCGATTACCCTCTCAATACATCTTATGTGCAAACAGTAACCAATGGGGTAATAATCATTACCGGGCAATCGCGCTGGTTCAATGCGGTAGCTTGCGAGGCTACTGAAGCACAAGTAGCCTGGTTGGAAACATTGCCTTTTGTGCGTGCTGTACGAGGCATCAGTGGGGTTCAATCACAATTGGCAGTTGCCGATTCGGTAGAACAAGTGAGTAGCAAATGGACGTTGTTGTTGGCGCAAACCAAACGGCTGGGTGGCGACCTTTTTAGAGCGCAAGATATTGATGGCAAAGGGGTGCGCATCGCCATCTTTGATGGAGGATTCCCAGCGGTAGACCTGGCCGATGAATTTAAGCACTTGCGGGATGAAAACCGTATTGTGAAAACCTGGGACTTTGTAAAAGAAAAAGAGTTTGTTTATGCCTATAATACGCATGGTACTTCAGTGCTTTCGTGCATGGCAGGCATACATAAAGGTGTGCCAATGGGATTGGCCACTGGAGCTGAATACCTACTGGCGCGGGTAGAAAAAGGGTCGGTGCGGCCGTTGGAAGAAAACTGGGTGGAAGCCATTGAATGGGCCGACCAACATGGGGTAGACATCATCAACAGCTCGATGGGGTATACCACACGCAACTATTTCATTGAAGAAATGGATGGCAAAACAAGCCTGGTGGCGCGGGCCACCAATAGGGCAGTACGCAAAGGAATACTGTTTGTAAATGCGGCCGGAAACCTGGGCGATGGAGGGTGGAAAATTATGATCACCCCCGCTGATGCCGACAGTGTGCTAACTGTAGGCGGGATCAACCCATGGACCGGTTTTCACAATACTTTTAGCTCTTATGGCCCTACATGGGACAAACGGATGAAACCGAACGTATGCGCCTTTGGAGATGTGGTAATACGCAGTAAAAAGGGCACTTCATTTGCTGAAGGCACTTCGTTTGCAAGTCCAATGGTAGCTGGATTTGCAGCATGTGTGTTGCAGCACGACAGTACGTTAAAAGCCATGGAATTGTTTAAAACCATTGAGCAGGCAGCCGACTTGTATCCGTATTTCGATTATGCGCATGGGTATGGAGTGCCTCATGCCCGTAACGTATTGAATGTAAGGCAAGCAGCCGACACTACTTTCGACCTGATCACCAAATCGGGAGAACGCTACATTAAAATTAGGGATAATGCTTTTTGCACGGATAGCGTTACCAATTGGCAGGAATATGTAGAACAAGATGGCTGGGAAAACATTCATGAAGTAGAAAAGGTAGGGCGAGGATTGCTCGAAAACCTTATGATAGAAGAAAAAGTGCACCAGAAGATGCCCTGCCATTTATTTTACCACATCGAAAACTCGAAGGGATACCTCGATAAATATTTTGTGGTAAAAGTAAACTCGAAAGAAGTACTTATTTTGAGTGAAGTAGAGTTGGAAAAAGGCAGTACCTTACGAGTACATTACAATGGATTTACCAATACTTACCATTTTTAACGGATGAAGCAGTACAGTGCATTGATCGGATTGATGTTATGGGCCACCATAGGTTGGTCGCAAACCATTTTGATGGAGGAAGATGTGAATGAAGATACCCTGGTGGCCAATTGGGGGCCTAATCGGGCTAATCATATGTATGGCATTACCGGAGTAGGATTTGTGGCCAGTGAAACAGAAGGTGCTGGAGGTGACATCAAATACGGAAACTCTTCGCAGTTTATTTTTGGTTATGTATACAAGCGCAAGTTGGCCGAATGGTATAGTGTAGGGTTAGGCATGGGGGTAACGCGCACCTGGTACCGGTTGGAGCAAGACTCGTCGAAAATACTGCCCGATACACTGTTGCACGATAAAGAACGGTTGGTACTCGACAACTTTTACGGTGAAGTATACAACCGATTGAGCTTTGGCAAACGAGGCGACTACATGGGCACCTACCTCGATTTTGGTCTTTACGGATCGTACAAGATGGGGGCGAAGCATACCTTTAGAGATGAGCATCACCCACCGTTGCCTTCAGGAGCCACTACCACCAAGGTTACCAATAAGGGCATGGATTACCTCAACACCTTGAATCATGGGATAATGGTGCGCTTCGGAGGGGAGTTTTTTGCCTTATACGGCCGTTATCGCCTGTCGGATGTGTTTAACAACAAAGGAGCACATTACCCCGAACTGCCCCGCCTCATCATTGGCCTCCACATCAATACCCCTTCTTACTAACACCCCCATTCTTCACTCTCCTCATTCTCACACTTCATTTACCAACGTTCCTCACGCTCGGTCTTCGATACACTTGCCTTCGCTTTGTTTAGGCAAGCACTCAAACACTCGCTCACATTCCTACATACCATTACTCCTGCACAGGCACCCCGATGGCTATCGAGACTCTAACACACCTCTCACGTCACCTTATCCCATTCCTGGTGCCTAAGTGATTTACCTCAGGCGGAATGCATCCCTGCCTGTCACCCTGAACTTGTTTCAGGGTCTATTCTTTTCGTTCACTTCTTCCGGGCAATCATCAACCCATCCCTAATAGGAAACAACACATTCTCTACCCTGGGGTCGTCTTGAATTTTCTTGCTGTAGTCCACCAGGCTTTTCGTGTCGAGGTCCAGCGAATCGTAGTTTTCTAACACCTTGCCGCTCCAAAGTACGTTGTCGGCAATGATGTATCCGCCCGGGTTCACGCGGTCGAATACCATGTCGTAATAATTGGCGTAATTGTCTTTATCGGCATCGAGGTATACCAGGTCAAAATTGCCTTCGATGGTAGGCACAATGTCCATGGCATTGCCAATGTGTAGATGCACCTTGTCGGCAATGCCCGCTTCATCGAGGTAACGCTCAATCATCGATTGAAGCTCTTCGTTAATATCGATGGTGTGTAACGAACCACCTGCTTGCAAACCTTCTGCAAGACAAATGGCTGAATAGCCAGTAAAGGTGCCAATTTCTAACACGTGTTTGGGGTTAATCATCTTACTAATCATACTCAATGTGCGGCCTTGAAAATGGCCGGCCAACATGCGGGGCGACAATACATTTAAATTGGTGTCTCTATTGAGTTTGGCCAATATTTCCGGTTCTTTTTCGGTGTTGGCTACTACATAAGCATCGAGTTGCGGGTCTAAAAAATCCATGGGCTAGAAATTTAATGCAAAAATAATGGGCTGTATAAGTTGCAAGTTGCTGATTGATATAGTGTTATAAATTCAAAAAATATTTAAGATTTAGGAGGGGTTAAAGGTAAAGTTTTTATATCTTGCCGCCTTAATCAAGCAAAATAAAAAATACTCGAACTAATTAATTACAACCATGAAATTATTTAAGCAACCATTGGCTTACCTTTTACCTCTTCTTTTTGCAGGGTTTGTAGTAAGCTGTGGACCTAGCGAGGCCGATGAGCAAGCAATGGAAGATGCTTTCAGTGAATTGGAAAGCGCATTGGACGAATTGGATGAAATGGACATGTCAGATGAAATGTCAACTGGTGGCGAAACTTTTGAGTCGGCAGACGGACACTTCAAAATCTTTTTCCAGGGAGCTCCTACCATCTCAGACGAAACTGTTCCTACTGAAGTAGGTAACATCGAAATGAAAACATTCATGTACGAGAAAAGCATTACCGAAGCATTTATGGTAGCTTACTCTGATTACCCTTCTGCATTGATCGAATTGAGCGATCCTCAAACCTTGTTGCAAGGTGGTAAAGATGGTGCATTGGGTAGCTTAGGCATCTCTACATTAGATGAAGAAAGAGAAATCGAATTGGATGGCAACCCAGGGTTGTACTTCAAAGGCAATAACAGCTCTTACTACGTAGTATACGAAGTGTACTTAGTAGACAACAGACTGTACCAGGTAGCGATCTTAAGAGATGGAAGCTATCCTTCTCAAGAAGATGTTGATTCATTCATCGGTACTTTCGAATTGGCTGGTGGCAACGATGAAGCTACTGCTGACGAAGCTGGTGAGTAATCTTTGCTGATAAAAAATTGAAAGCGCGTTGGACTCCAACGCGCTTTTTTTTGGCCTGATTTATGCATTATTGAAACGAATTTTAAATTTGTACGTTTCACCTTGAAACCTCTAATCATGAAAAAAGTACTTCTCCTTGTAACAGCATTGATGTTTACTGTAGCAATAGGTAGCATCAATACGGCTTATGCCGTTGTGGTAAATAATCCTTACACTTCCGAAAGCGGAAACTTTAAAATTAACTTTCCCGGTACTCCTGAAGTGGCCAATGAAAAGGTACCTACTGAAGTGGGCGACATCCAGATGTATACCTTCATGTACGAAAAATCGATTACTGAAGCTTACATGGTAGCGTACTCCGATTACCCCAGTGCCCTGGTGGAAGCCAGTAATCCTAAAGACCTCTTACAAGGAGGAAAAGATGGCGCATTGAGCAGCCTTGCTATTGATGATTTAGACGAGGAGAAAGACATTTCCATTAATGGCTATCCCGGCCTATATTTTAAGGGAAAATCAACGTCGAATACCTATCATGTGGTATACGAAGTGTATATGGTAGAAAATCGGTTGTATCAGGTAGCCATTTTGCGCGATGGTACCTATCCCGACAACGACAATGTAAAAGACTTCATTAAAACATTTCGGTTGTTAAAAGACCCAAAATCCATAGGCAAAAGCAATCATTCAACCAATACAGCCGATAAAGGAGGCACTGGAAAAGGGTATTCTTCGTCAGATGGGAAGTTTAAAATTGATTTCCCAGGCGCTCCCAAAGAAGCGTCGGAAACAGTACCTACCGATGTAGGTGATATTGAAATGACCACCTTTATGTACGAAAAATCGTTGTCGGAAGCCTACATGGTAGCTTACTCTGATTACCCTTCGGCCATGGTGGAAGCCAGTAATACCAACGACTTGTTGGACGGCGGGAAAAATGGAGCACTGAGCAGTTTGGGCATCGAAAACCTGGAAGACGAAAGAGACATTACCCTGAAAGGGAATAAGGGCAAAGCCTTTAAAGGAAACAACGGCACCTACTTTGTGGTGTATGAGATTTACCTGGTGAAAAATCGCCTGTATCAAATTGCCATCTTGAAAGAAGGAAGCTATCCTACGGTTACCGACGTGAAGTCGTTCATCGGCTCGTTTCAGTTAACCAAATAGCTTTGGAAGACAACGTTCTTGTTCTTTAAAAGAACAACTACTTGCTCAAATAGGTAAGGGTACTCAACCGATCTTCGGTTAGGATTTCATTGGCTACATCCAATAAATGAGTGGCCGTAATGGCCTCAATCTTTCCGTATACTACAGGCAGAGGATCGACCGTATCGTACAACAGTAAACTTTTACCAAAAGCCAGCATCGAATTCACCTTGTTTTCTTGTGCCAAAGCAATTTGACCGATCAATTGTTGCTTGGCCTGATGCAGTTGGCGGGTACCCAACGGTGTTTCGCGTAACTTTTTCAACTCTTTCAATACCAATGCCCTGGTTTTGTTTACATGCTTGTGGTCGGTGCCAAAGTAAATGTTGAAATTCCCCGAATCAGAATAGGTGGTATAACTGGATTCAATGTTATAGGCAAATCCAAATTTTTCTCGAATGGTAAGGCTCAACCGATTGTTCATGGCTGGCCCACCTAAAATATTATTGAGCAACGATAAATACCGTCGCTTAGGGTCAGAAGCCTTATAGGCTACTGTGCCCATTAGGCAATGGGTTTGGTAAGTATCGCGCTCTACTGTACGCTCAATTGGACGATAGCCAGTGAAAGGTTTTCTCCCATTGCTTGCCTTTTGTGTAAAGGGCAGGGATAAATGCTTCTCCAACAAGCGTTGCAAGGTTTTTAACGGAATATTACCCACCGAGCTAAACACCATTTTATCGATGGAGTATGTGCGCTTGATGAATTGTTTGATGTGGCTTTGTTGCAGCGTATTCACACTACTTACCGTGCCCAGAATATTGCGGCCGATAGGATGGCCAGCAAAAATCATATCTTCAAAATCATCAAAAATCTGCTCGGCCGGACTATCTTGATACGAGTAAATCTCATCGATAATAACCTCTTTTTCCTTTTCAATCTCCTTAGCAGGAAAGGTAGAGTTGAAAGTAATGTCGGCAATTAACTCCATGGCTCGCTCGTAATGCTTATTCAAAAAAGAAGCATAAATACAGGTTTCTTCTTTGGTGGTATAAGCATCCAGTTCACCACCAACGGCATCTAATCCACTTAAAATATGGTAGGCTTTTCGTTTTCCTGTGCCTTTGAAAATGCAGTGCTCAATGAAATGGGCAAGTCCTTGTTCGTCGTCTTTTTCATCGCGCGAACCTACATCAATCAACAACCCACAGTGCGACACGTCGCTGTTGTCGATTTGCTTATGAACCACGCGTAAGCCATTGGAGAGCGTAAAAAAATCAAATTCCATCTGCCGTAAAAAAGGTTTGCTAAAGTACTAAAAGTATGGGTCGAATTGATGAACGAAAAAGCAATATGTTTATTACTTCGTTAAAAACTTATTCTTGCCTATCTTAGCGTGGCGTGCATTTTTTTATAATATAGCCCATTAAGTATTTGAAAAGCAATTGTTTGCTATGAAAACCATGAAAAAGGCACTCCTCGTAATCCTCTTCTTTGCAGGCATTTTGGGTACAGCATTGGCCCAGCCTGGCGACGAAAAACTCATTGTCGACAAAGAAGATGTCAAAAAGTTTGAAAAGGCTGAATTCCTTTTCAACGAAGGAAATTACCTGGCTGCACTACCCATCTATCTCGAGTTGGAACAAAAGTATCCCGACGAGCTGCTAACCACTTACCGTGCTGGTGTATGCTACATGTACAAAACCGACGAGCGCAAACGAGCGGTGCAATACCTCCGTGGAGTAGAGCGCGATGTACAAGAGCTTTTTAACAGTGCTGAAGACCCCGATGATGTGGCCGAGCAACGCTTTTTATTCCGCGATGTAAAGTGGAACCTGGGACAGGCTTTACACCTTACCTACGAATTCGATCAAGCCAAAGCTAAATTTGAAGAACACCTTAACGGCCTCGAATACGAAGAAGGAGAAGATGAAATGGATGAGCATGTACGCACTGTAGAGCGTTACATCAGCCATTGCGACAATGCCAAAGAAATTATTGGAAAAGAAGTGAATGTACGGGTGACCAATATGGGAGCACCCATTAGCACAGCCAGCTCTGAAGCAGTACCTGTTATTTCTGCCGATGAATCGGTAATGATCTTTACCTATACCGGACTGAAAAGTGAAGGAGGCAAAAGAGATCCAGTAGGAAAACCATCGGAAGATGGGAAATACTATGAAGATGTATTCATCACCAACATGGATGAAAAAGACAGCGTATGGACCGAGCCTCAAAGTATTGGTACCAACATCAACTCTGTGGAGCACGATGCCAGTATTGCCCTGTCGGTAGATGGACAAACCCTATTCATTTACAAAAACGACAAACGAAACAAAGGCGACATCTATGTCAGTTACCTTGAAGGAACAGAATGGACTGAACCTGTGCCATTGAAAGGAGATGTAAATACCAACAAATCGTGGGAGGGAAGTGTTACACTCTCCAGTGATGGCAAGAAAATTTACTTCGCCTCCGATCGTGAAGGTGGATTAGGGGGGCTCGACCTGTACGAAGCATCACTAAATGACGAAGGCGAATGGACCGACATCAAAAACCTGGGGCCAAGCATCAACACCCCATTTAAAGAAGATGCCCCTTTCATTCATCCCGACAACAAAACACTTTACTTCAGTTCAGAAGGACATACCAGCATTGGTGGGTTTGATGTGTTTTATGCTTATAAGAAAGAAGACGGTTGGGACACTCCACAAAACATTGGTTATCCCATTAACACACCTGGGAATGATATCTACTATGTGATTTCTGCCGATGGCGAACGTGGCTATTTCTCCTCCAACCGTGCCGATGGTTTTGGAGAACAAGACATCTATACGGTAACACCAGGTGCGGTGGGCGCCAAACCAATCCTTGCCCTGGTATTAGGACAGGTAGCGTTAGACGATCAGCCGGTAGAGGCCAACATCACCCTAACCGATGTGGTGACCAACAAAGAATCACACTTTAAGTCCAATGCTTCTACAGGAAAGTACATGATTGCTGTAACACCTGGTAATAAGTATAAAATTGCCATTGAGGTGGAAGGACACGATCCGCAAATCGATTACATCAATGTGCAATCGTTAAACTCGTACGTAAAAGTAAAGCACGACTTTAAATTATACTCCGACGAGTACAAGGCACAACACAACATCACCGACGATAAGTTGGTGAAACTGCAAGAAAAGATCGATACGCAGGTAGAGAAATACAATACTGAAAGTACAAAACCCGATACCTCTTACCTGGCCACTTCTACCGATCGCATCCACGATGAAACTGGCCCGTTCAACGAATCAGCCGATTCGGTACGGGTATTACAGGGCGATAGCATTGTTGACCTTTCCAACGAATTGGATGTTAACACCGAGAAGGACACTACGTTGAGAAATGTAAACACTGAGGCCATTGCTGGAGTGCACTTTAAAGTAGAAATAGGTGCAGTAGCCAATCCGGATGAGTTCAACTTACACCACCTGAGTCAGTATGGGAAAATACAACAAAAAACCTATTCTGATGGTGTAACGCGATACTCCATGGGGCCATTTGCTACATTAGAAGAAGCAGAAGCCTTCCGACTCATGCTCATTGAAAAGGAACCGAAAGCTGAAGATGCTTTTGTGACGGTATTTGTATTAGGGCAACGCAAAACAACCGACGAATATGAAGCCAATCCGGTGGCTGGGGTTCGTGAGGTGGAAGCACTACCCAACAACGAGTTCATGATTTCGGTAACCATTCAGAAAAACGAGGTTACCGGTTTTGGCCGCTTGTCTGAAGTTATTCCCGAAGGATTCGATGCCGAATCGGTAGAAAACAAAACAGCACAATTCAACAGCGAAGAAACAAGTGCCAAGTACTTGTGGATGAATGTGCCGGGCGACGAGAAATTTACCGTGCAGTACAAATTAAAAGCACGGGAGGGAGTAACGGGTAACTTTGAAGTAAGCGGTGCCTTTGGTTACCTTATGAACGACGAAAAAATGTCGGCCGACATTGCACCTGTAACGTTTGAAATAGCACCGGTAGTAGCAGGACCTTGTGTGCCTACCTATCGTAGCTTTCAACACCTTATTGGCAAAGACTTGAACATCCGTTCCAACTACGAACAGTTGCTGCAAACAGGAGGTAATTATTGTAAAGATGGGTTAACGTATACTGTGCAGGTGGCAGCATACCGTCATCCTGAGAACTACAAATACGATCACCTCACTCAGTTTGGTAATGTAGATAAAAGAGATTACCCCGATGGCATTACACGCTTTACCATGCGCGAATACAATACATTAACCGAAGCCGAAGACTTTAGGCAACAATGCATTGGTGCCGGACAAAAAGACGCCTGGGTAACTGCATGGTACAACGGCAAGCGGGTATTGTTGGAAGAACTGATTAAAGTAGATTTTTACGGCATGCCTGTTAACACGCCTTAACTAGAAATCGAGCCCCAGCCCAAAGCGAACCACTGGCGTTAAAGTACCGCCATTTTCATAGAAGGAAGCTACATCTATCCTAAACACCTGTAAGATGTTTTCTATCCCTACAAACAGTTCGGTGTAATCTTCTCGAGCATCGGTATACAAAAAGTTAATCCCACCCACCGCTTGAAAACGCAGTTTGCGCAGCAATGGAAACTTATTGAAGATAAACCCATTGAAATGATGCTCGTAGTGGGCCTCTAAATAAGCTAAGTTGGTACTGTGAGTATAATACCCCAGGGTGTGAAATTGCGACAGCTGTGGACGCGACCCATCACTGGCTCGAAACGTAGAAGGTGAAGATTGCTTTAAAAAGAGGGTTTGGTTGCCATTAAAGTGCTGATAATCGTACACACTCATGGCATTGTTGTTCACAAACTTGCCATAGCTAACATCAAACTTCGAGATGCCAGTGTGGCCCAGTTTCACATCGTCACCCAATCCAATACTTACGAAATCGTAATCTACATCCGAACCCAATGCATCGGCAATCCCCTTTTTATAGTTGAAGTAAACCGTAGGGTATTTCGATCCAATAATGCGTTTGCGGTGGGGATACGACTCATACTTTTGTTTGAAGCGGTACCTCACATTCAATTCAAAGGTGAAGGCATCATCATCAGCATTGGGAAAAGGACTGATTTGATTGTTAGAAAAAACCTTGCTTTCAAAATCTTTAAAGGTAAAATTGGTGCTGTTGGATAAAGAGGTACGGTTTTCGTAGCGCAATCCGCCCTTTACAAACAATCCGTTACTCACCTCTTGTTGAAAGGCCAGGTACCCATAATTACTTTCGTACAGCTTCATGTAATTCTCTTCCCAAAACAACGTGTACAACGAGTTTACAAATGGAGTAATGGGGTCTTGCCGATTGACCTGGAAAGTGTAGCGCCCGCCTTCAGCTTGAATGCTGGAAAAGTTAATGCGGTTGAATCGATGCAAATAGCCAGCACGCACGTTAAGCGCTTCGCGTTCTACACTATACCGCAAATTACCGTAGTAGTTTCTGCGCACACCACCCTTGTTGGTGAAAAACCAGGGAGCAGCATCAATCACCCAACCGTCTACTGTATTGAATTGAATGCCTGAAATCAATGGATTAAGTCCCCAACGAGTACTGTCGTGGCGGTTGCGAAATGAAACACCTCCCAGCAATAAACGACCTACAGTAACTTTGTTTTGTTCACGATCCAACGAGTCGAGGTAGGGTTCCGATTTACGCAAGGTTTCAAGGCTGTCTTCCTCATGATAATTTTCAGCTTCCTCATCCGTAAGAATAACCAGTCGCGACCCCTCCCAATAAGAGGTGTCTTTTTTATTGGCATTTGCCTCAATGGTAAATACCTCATTGTTGAAGAACTTATCGGGAAACTCTTTGTCGAGTTGGTAATTCGAAAACATGCCAATGGCATTGTAGGCAGCATCAAACCCAAAAATGCTGTAATGATACGTCATCTCTAACGATAAAGGCATCCATTTTTCATCCTTAATAGGAACATACGATTGCTTGATTTCAATGGTGTCGATGAATTCCAATTGTGCATCTTTCGTCAGCATAAGGTCTACACTATGAATGTTCCAATCGTCTTCTACAATGTAGATGTTGCCATGAAAAATAGGGTCGGTTTTTCTTTTCGGAATCACCTGTATTTTGTTGATGGTTTTTCCATTTTCTTTGAAGGTGCCCAGCAGCTTATACTTATAAAAAATCATGGCTGTTGCTGCAATGGGCGATACAAATTCGCGTTCCGATGCTCCGTTGAATTTGAGGTTGTTTTGGTAAAAATTGTATTGTACATCAGCTACCCGGTTCCAGCTAAACCCCTGGCTGCGACCCGATACTTTTGAGGCCAGCATCTCTTCTTTAAAATGATCAGGTTTCTTGTAATGAAAACGTGCCATGGATTCCGACAGGTAAATTAATCCAAGGTCTGACGAATCGGGCAGGTTCTTTTTAGAAACAAGGGGTAGCTTTTCTGGTATGTCATTCAGGCGAGCTACACCTTTCATGTAAACATCGCCACTATAGGCCGTTACCTGATGGAGGTGGGATTTCCGCTTTGCAATAGCGTTTTTAATGATGCCATATGCCGGGTCTTTGGCCTTAGCCGATACCGTAAAATGGGGCAACTCTATAAGTTCAGGTTGCATGGTAATGGTCAACCCTTCAAGGTTGGAGGTACCCTCAATTGTTGCTACATGCTTTTTATATCCGATGTACTGGAACACCAGGTTTTGTGATCCTTCCTGTTGAATAGCAATGGTGAATTTTCCATCGAAATTGGTGGTAGTGCCATTGGTAGTACCCTGCACATATACATTTACAAAAGGCATCGGTTCACCCTTGTCGTTTACCACCATGCCCGAAACATGACGCACGGCATTGGCTTGCTCGATGGTGTAACTAGCTTTTTCTATTGCTTTGGCGTTGGCAATAAGTTGAAGCAATAGTCCAAGCACTACCAAACCTATTTTAACATTGACCCTCATTGCGAGTAAGACGGTGAACACCTTCTAAAGGTTACACTCGTTGTAAATAACGTTTAACCGACGGGAAGTTAAGAAAAAAATGAGGCTGTTGTTTGTGGAGTGCACGTTTCATTTAACTGTGCGAAACAACCAAAATTGGTATCTTCGTTGTGTTGCAATAGAAGTAATGCTACAGGAAAAAAATAACCGACTTGTTGTGTTCTGGGGCCTTGTGTTCTGGGCAATTTTTTTGTGGGCTACGTTGTTTCCCAATCATTGGTGGGCCATCCATTACAATGCTTTTCTCCCTGCTGGAGCAAAATGGGGAGTAATGGCCATCGCAGCATTTTTCATCACCACTCCTTTGTGGTGGAAAAAAGAACAGTTGAAGTTTCCGGTAAAAGGCAGTGCATTGTTTTTTGGCGTACTGGCCTTATTGGCTGGAGCGCTGTTTTATGGATTCCCTATCGTAAAAGATGTATATGGGGATGCCATTTTTGTAGCGCAAGACATTGATGTAAATATCACACAATGGGACAGTAGATTGCTCTCTGAGTTATTGGCATTCAATCCGTTGGAAACCAAAACAGGATTGTTGACCACCTTTGCCATGGTAAACATGGGACACTACCTAAGCGGAGCTTCGGGAAAGGAGGTACTGCAAATGATAGATGCAGTGATGGGGTGTTGGTTTGTTTGGTTATGGTTACGGTTGGTACACCGTACATTGAGCAACAATTGGGCACGCTTAGTGGGGTGGATCATGGGATTGTTGGCTCCGTTCATGTTGCTGTTTTTTGGCCACCTCGAAACCTACTCTCTTATTGTGGTAGGACTGTTGGGGTATTTTGCAGTGCTGCTTCGCTATTTCGATACCCGTAAAGGAAAGTACTTGTGGTACATGTTGTTTTGGTGGCTGTTGTGCATGAAATTTCACATCACTTCCTACTTGTTATTGCCTTCCTTGTTAATGACAGTATTGTACCACTACCAATCGCAACAACCAAAAGTGATGGCATGGCTACGCTGGAAACGATTGTTGTTGTGGGTGGCCATTCCAGGTACCCTATTGGTATTGGTGTATTATTTTCTGGGTACCGATTATGCCTTTAAAGACCGGCAGTTCAATGGCAGCAATTTCGAAGAATACCTGCTTATGCCCTTTCAAACTAGCGACCCGGAGCCATTTAACCGGTACAACCTGTTGAGTCCGATGCACCTTTTCGATTACCTCATGTTGTTCTTTACCTGGTCGGTAGTAGGGCTGATGTTGTTGTTAAACGCCATTTCATGGCGCCGTAAAGACATCAATTGGAATCGTCCGGTAATGGTGGTAGTAGGTATTACAACACTGGCCTATGTTGGAGCATTTTTTATCCTTAATCCCATCCTTGGGCTCACCATCGATTGGGATTTATTTTCCCTGCCCGGCATTCCTTTTTTAGTGCTGCTGTTGTTATTGTTGCGCGAAATGAAAACCGGCCTTCGAGCTATGGCAATGACCAGCTTGGGAGTAGGAATACTTTGCCTGGCTACCTTTGTAGTTAACACCAATAAGCATACGTTATCAGTGCGTTTGATGACCCTGGGCATTCATAGCTATAGTGCGCATTACATGGGAGCCAGTTCCGAAATATTGGCGGGTGCTGAGTTGGAGCCTGATGTAGTAAAGCGCATGGCACAACTGGAAGGGGTAATACAAGAATTGACACCTATGGCGGTGCCAGGAAGAGATGTGGAATACGCAGCATTGTTATGCGAGTTGGGCATATGGCAGCAGCAACACGATGGCCATTTTAACCGAGCCATTGATAACTTCAAACAAGCCTATACTTTCGCCCCCGATTTGCGAAAAAACGTATACCAATTGGTAATTGCTAACTTCATGCTACAACGTTATAACGATGCTCATCAGCATGTAGAATTGCTGACAAAAATGAAATACCCCGATGCACAAAAGGCCATGCGAGTAGCCATTCATGTATCGATAGAAGCCAATGAACTTGATGATGCAAAACGCTATTGCCAACAATACCTGCAGCAGTGGCCGGGGAGCAGTTTTATTCAGAAAGTACTGGAAGCACTACAACGCAATGCATCGCACAGCGAATTGCGTGCCCTATTTGCTTCTACTTAGCAAACAGTTGAGCGGGATCTTTAAAAGCTTTAAACTCTAATGCATTGCCTGCCGGGTCGAGCAAAAACATGGTAGCTTGTTCGCCTACCTGGCCTTCGAAACGAAGATAAGGCTCAATCACAAAGTCAATGCCATGCGCTTTCAGTCGATCAGCCAGGGTGTGCCATGCTTCCCATGGAAGTACTACGCCATAATGGGGCACCGGCACTTTATGTCCATCAACAGGGTTGAAATGATGAGCATTTCCATCCCCAGGTTTATAATGAACCACAAACTGATGACCATATAAGTTAAAGTCGATCCACTTTTCGGCACTGCGGCCTTCTTTACACTGCAATACAGTGCCATAAAATGTGCGTGCAGCTTCAATATCATTCACTGGAACGGCGACGTGGAAAGGGGGAATTTTGCTCATGCGAACAAGATATAATAAAGTGAAATTGCAACAAAATATGGCAAGAATCAGTTTAAGGAATAAATGTTTCCTTCCAGGCCATATCGTTTAATTGTTGGTTGCATCGTATGCCTGTGCTTGTTTTGGAGTACAGCCTGTATTGCATCAAAGAAAACAGCAGCCATAGGCATTTGGGTCACCAACAGTACGGTTGATTATAGAGTGGTTCAAGAGAGGGCTGAAATGAAATGTGAGCATCCTTTTTTTCGCTACGATGGAAAACACGTTACCCTTCCAAAGGAACGCCCGGAATGGGATGAAGATGGTTATGTTTGTTACAAGGCAAAATGGAAAGGAAATCGATTGTTTTATAGGAATAAAGGGGGGAAGCTAATCTACATAGCGTCGTTTGAAAAGGGAAGGTTTATGCTCGATAAACGCTTTGGAGGTAAGTGGGGGCAATGGGATGATCTGGTATTTAACTACAAAAAAGTAGAAGCTTCCAGCTTAGCTGAGCGTACACAACCGATTGTTCAAGAAAGAGCTCCATACAACCATCGGCTAATGAATAAAGAACCATTAAAAATTAAGGTATACGGGCTTCCCGTAAAAACGGAATTCAGCAGTTGCGAACAACGCCTTCAATCAAAATATGGATTCTACTATAAGTTCATGGGGTGTGCGGTTCCTTTTCCTTCTTTTTATACCGGAAAAAGGGTAGAGCGAAAACTGGAAAAACGAAATGGCAAAGGATGGCGCGAGAAATATGAAGAAGAGATGCAGGGATGTATAAACTAGCAACTATTCCGTTTCGTCGGTAACCACAGCGATCTTCCTGCCAAAAGGCCCCATAGCAATGCGGGTAATGTTGGTGACTTCAGCATGGTTAAAAGAAGTAACTTCCTGCCACGACTTGTCTTCTCCAACTTTAAACCGATACAGCTTGTTGGCTTTCCCCATCCATAAAGTTTCGTTAGGTCCCCAGGTGTAATCTTCACAGCCAGGAAGGGTAGTGGTTATAGTGCTTACATCGCGAGTATTCATCTCCATGCGCTGTAGCAACCAATCGTTATCGTTTACTTTGGTAACAAAGCTAATGGCATCTTCTCCCGGAATTTTTTGGATGCATCGACCTACATTGTCGATAATAGGAATGCCTTCCTTGTCTTTTACACCAGCTACCTGCAACGTGTTTTTATCACCAATCACAAAGAAGGCCAGTTGTTTGGCACTCATCCAACAATGGTAACCAATAGCAGTAATCTTTTTATTCACTACCGATGGAGCACCACCTTCTAACGGAAACTTCCATAGCCGTTGAGTAGAGTCGGCCTCTACCCGTACCACCGAAAAGTGTTTCTTGTCGGGCATTACAGTGGGACTGTATTCGCTTTCATTTGTGTTGGTAAGCCGTTTGTTCGACATTTTAACCATGTCGTATCGGTAAATATCAGCCTGTCCATCTTCTCGAATGGAAGTGAAATAAATGAATTTCCCATCCGGTGAAAAGTGAGGTTGGTTGTCGTAGCCCGGCCGTTGGGTAATGTTGGTAGCTTCAGAGAATTTTAATGCACCATTGGTTGAAGTAACGTCAAACAAATAAATGTCGGTGTCGGATTGTGCAAAAGCAAAACCCGGTAAACAGAGTAGCAGCAGTCGTAACATGGTTGTAAAGGTTGTGGGTTAAAGATAGCAAAATCCCTTCACTGGCGAGCAACCAGCGAGTCGAGCAATTCAAAACGCCAATACAATGTGTCGTCTGCCGGTTGATGGTAAAGGATCATGGCTTTATCGCCAGCATCATCAAACTTGCTAAAGCCAGCAGCTAAAAACCAAATGCCATCTTCGGTTCGATATTCAAATTGATCAACCCTGTTGCCCACATCACCGCTAATGCAAAGCACCTCAATGCCCTTTTCTTTTACTTGCTGAAGTAAGGGGTAAACTACCTCATTGAAATTGTTGGGATTGGTGTTCCAAATGTCGTTGCCCAATGGCCCATTGGCAATGGGCTCCATGGCCTCTAAAACATCGTGGTTATATGTCCAGGTGAGTTTGTGTTGAAGCACGATTAAATGGCTGGATTGCTGAATGGTGTCGGTTACTGCTTTTACAAGGTTGAGCTGTGGGCCAATGATGCTGCATTGATCGCGCTCGGAATCAAGCACTAAAAAGGTAACGCCTTGATGATAGCGTGCATAGTACAATGGCCGGTTTAAGTAGGCTTCCACAAACTCGGGATGGTGATAGTCGTGGTTGCCAATGGCCCACATCGTTTTAGCACCACTGATATCAAAAATACTATCCAGGTAAGGAAGGTTGCTGGCCTTTTTGGTTGTTTGTACGGTAAGGTCGCCTCCTAATAAAAGGAGGTCGTAAGCATCAAAGTTAAACCCTTCCAGTCGGGCATCTACACATTGCCTGTTTTCGCAGTGCGAATACAAGTGCGCCATAAATAAATACCGCTGTGCCGATTGGTCGGGAAGGGGAGGGGCTGGGTTACAAGATGCCAATAGCACACCAGCTAAAATCGCAAAACAATATCGTATGATCAATGCCTAGTGTTGTGAGTGCAAAGACATTTTGTTGCCTTCGCTATCAATAATCACAGCAAAGTAACCAATTTCAGGAGTAATCACTGTTTTGGGTGTTACAATTTGCCCCTCAGCAGCTTCTATACGGCCCAATACTTCCTGTAAGTCAGGATTGCAATTCAGGTACAATTGATGGCCAGTGGTTGAAGGAATAAAATCTTTGCCATGCACAATGGCACCACTTACCTTGCCTTTGAATGAAGGGAAAAACCCCATCAGGTAATCGCCCATTTGATTTACCGGCATTTCAATGGCCATAATTGTTTCATAAAACTTTTTCCCACGTTCAAAATCCGTTACTGGAATTTCAAACCAATTGATGGTATTTCTTTCTTCCATGATTAGAGAATTAATAAAGGGATAGCTAAACCTGCAATCAAAGCAAAGATGATGACTCCTAAAAAGTAAACTCCTAGCGCTTTAAAAATAGCTACCGCATCTTTTTGTTGATAAAACGTTACAATTGCCCATATAAAATACACCACTGTACCAACAAATACCAACGATGATAAAGCCGATTGGTAGGCTATAGGAATTACTGCCATGTTAAATACACTAAGTGGTAGGGCCAATAAAAGCGAATGGGAATACAAGTAGAGGAAAAAGGTAAACGTTTCTGTGTAGTTGTACCCCGATTTCCTGAAGAACAGTACAGCAGCCAATGTCATACCCGGAATAAACCCAAGGGTGAGGTATTTTTTGTGCTCCTGTATCTTTGCGACAATACGTCGTACACTGGCCTTATCTTGTTCCATCTGCTCGAAGTAGGGCGACTCATTCATATAAGCCAGCCAGTCGTCTATAAAAGCATTGAAATCGACGAAGAAGTAAAAAGCCAGGTAGTCAATCAAAATCACCACAAGGAAGTATTGAAAGGGCTTGTAATACTGCTTCCTGTTGCCTTCAATATAATTGCGCCCCATGTTGCCCGGGCGTAGGGTAAGGGCTTTTAAAGTACGCAATAACCTCCCTTCCAAAGCAAAAAGGTTGGAAAAGAAATCTTCCAGTAAGATGCCCAAAGAAATTCGTTTAGGGCGTCCTACTTCACCACATTCGTGGCAGTAGTTGCCCCTGATCTCTGACTGGCAATTCACACAATGCGTAACCTCTGTCGACATTTCGAAAGTTAAGATAGGAAAAACTATAAGATATACGGTTTTACGAATGCTTTATTAGAATTAATTATTCGTTTTTCGAATGAGGTGGAGGTGGGCTGCAATAATGAGTTTTTTTATTGATTTTTAGTAATTCTTTCTTGTTTTTAAGGAGAATTATTCGTATATTATAGTATGATTAAAACGCTATTCAGTCAGACTTTTAAACTCCGTGTAAGTCGATTTTCGACTAGTGAATTAATCATCGTGGATCCACATTTTATGAACCCAAAACACGGAGCCATTAATCCTTTATTGCGTATGACAGAAATCTGTAATTGTACCGTTGCTTCAAACAATGTTCAAACTGCTACAAAATTGGTAGGCCCATTGCATACTCTTGTATTGAACAAAATTGCTGAAGATGTTGAGTTTCCAAACCTTTACCGCGAGCGAGTATACAATCTTGCTTCTGAATTGTTGGATCAAGAAGCGCGAAAATTGGGCGTATACCCATTGCAACTTCCATCCTTTAAAACGGTGGATCAGGCAGCAGATGCTGTGGTAAAGCACTTGAAAACCATCGTTTACCAATTGCTAAAACGAGCCGACATTACACCGCTACAAGCTGTGTTAATGCAAGAAATTATTCATAAGCTGGTGACTGTTCCTAATCCAGCTAAATTGAATTTTGATCTGATTGGCTACGAAGCATTGTTGTTGCAGCGGATAGATATGGATGAATGGGATAAAGCCACCATTTTAGGGGTAGCCGAAATAGTTCGTCATAGCAGTGTATACTGGTCGGAAGCACTCAAAGACGAAACAGACCTGTGGCACCCCATTGTGGGCTTAACCTTTGAATACAACACGGTGTATCGAGCAGCACTTGCCGATGCATTGGGATTTTTAACAGGAATGATTATGGCCAAAGAAACCACTGACGATTTGGCCACAGCAACCTATGGAGCTGTGCTTACCAGCACGGTAGTAGCTACTTCATTTATTGTTGGAGGGTAGGCTATAAAGTTGAAGTTAGGGCAAAAAAAAGAGGCGAACTTAGCTCGCCTCTTTCTGTTATTTCAATCATCACTTAAAAGCAATATTCATTGGCCTCAATCAGTGCGGTAGCCACATTTTGTCGGGCAGCCTTTGTATTTAATGGCTGCACCTTGGTAAAGCGCTTCATGCCCATTAACATCATGCGTTGCTCATCGCCTTCCATGAAAGCATTGATGGCATCACGTCCCGCCTTATTGATGCGGTCGGCTGCTTCGTTAATGAAGGTACGCATCATATCCAGTTGCACGGCACACGCTTCTTCCCCTTTCATACGCACCATTTTTTCTGTCCTCAGCATAACCGATTCAGCTACATAGGCATCCATGGCCATGTCGGCTACATTCATCAAAATTTCTTGTTCTTTGGCCAATTGCATCATCAATTTTTGAGCTGCCTGGCCGGCTACCATTAAAATGGACTTTTTGAAGTTTTGAATGTATTTTTTCTCGGCAGCGAACAAGGCATCATCTGGCTCACCAAAATCGGGAATCGACATCAATTCATTGGCTACAGCCATGGCAGGCCCCATCAAGTCCAATTGTCCACGCATGGCACGTTTCAAGATCATGTCTACCGTAAGCATGCGATTGATTTCGTTGGTGCCTTCAAAAATGCGGTTGATACGTGCGTCGCGGTAAGCGCGCTCTACACGCGACTCGGCCGAGTAGCCCATGCCACCATGAATCTGTACACCCTCATCTACCACGTAATCCAGTACTTCTGATCCGTTAATTTTGAGTACAGCACATTCGGCAGCAAACTCTTCGATGCCTTTTAGTGTTGCTTCACTTTTATCCATGCCACTGGCAATCAACGCTTCAATGGCATCATCAATGTTTTGACTGGCACGGTAGGTAGCAGATTCTAATGCATAGGTACGAATAGCCATTTCGCCTAACTTATGACGGATAGCTCCATATTTCGAAATAGGACGACCAAACTGTTCGCGCTCATTGGCATACTGTATTGCTCCAGTAATGGTGGCTTTGCATCCTCCCATCACTCCACCAGCCAGTTTAATACGACCAATGTTGAGGATGTTAATGGCAATCTTAAACCCTTTGCCACGCTCGTACAACATGTTTTCTACTGGAATCTTTACGTTGTTAAAAAACACCTGGCGGGTAGAAGAGCCTTTAATACCCATTTTCTTTTCCTCAGGGTTCAACGACAATCCTTCTGCACCTTTTTCTACAATAAATGCAGTGAGGTTTTCGTCGTCGTCAATTTTTGCGAATACGGTAAAAACATCTGCAAAACCTCCGTTGGTAATCCACATTTTTTGCCCGTTGATGATGTAGTGCTTACCATCTTCGGTAAGGGCAGCTTTGGTTTTACCTGAGTTGGCATCCGATCCAGAGCCAGGCTCGGTAAGGCAGTAGCATGCTTTCCATTCGCCAGAAGCTAATTTGGGAATGTATTTTTGCTTTTGTTCCTCATTGCCATAGTATAAGATAGGTAAGGTGCCAATGCCGGTATGTGCTCCAAATGCCACCGAAAAAGAATGCCCTGTTCCTGCGGCTTCAGTAGCCAACATCGATGTTTTAAAGTCAACACCCATACCACCCAACTCAGCAGGTACCGACATGCCTAACATGCCCAGCTCACCAGCTTTTTCCATAAGCGAAGGCATTAACCCTTCCTCAAGGCTATCAATGCGGTCGAGGTGTGGAGTAACTTCCTGCTCAATAAAATCGATGCAGGTTTGTCGAATCATATGCTGTTCTTCGGTCCATTCTTCCGGAATGAAAATATCGTTGGCGTCTGTTTCTCGGATTAGAAACTCGCCGCCCTTAATGGCTTGTTTTTGTGTAGTCTCAGACATTATCTTAATGTTTATTTACTAGTTCAATAATTCGTAAACGCCTGCCGCTCCCTGTCCGGTTCCAACGCACATGGTAACCATACCATACTTTTGGTTGCGACGACGCATTTCGTTAAACAACTGTACCGATAACTTGGCACCAGTACAACCCAATGGATGTCCCAGGGCTATAGCACCACCGTTTACATTCACAATGTCGGGGTTCAGTCCAAGCTTGCGTATTACGGCTAACGATTGTGAAGCAAAAGCTTCATTCAATTCTATTTGTTCAATGTCGTTCAATGTAAGCCCGGCCTTCTTTACCGCTTCAGGTATAGCAGCTACAGGGCCAATGCCCATAATGCGAGGGTCTACTCCGGCTACGTGGTAGCTTTTCAATTGTGCAATAGGCTCAACATTCAGTTCTTTCAGCATGGCTTCCGATACTACCATCACAAAAGCAGCTCCATCTGAAGTTTGAGAAGAGTTGCCCGCAGTAACAGAACCGCCCTGGGCAAAAACAGGTTTCAACCGCGCCAGTGCCTCAATGTTGGTATCTTTTCGTGGTCCCTCATCAGTGTCTACTACATATTCACGAGTTTGCCTTTTTTCTTGCTTGTCGAGGTACACTTCCTCAATGTTAATAGGACTAATTTCATCTTTAAATTTTCCTTCGCTAATAGCCTTAATGGCTTTTTGATGAGAGTTAAAGGCAAATTCATCTTGATCTTCTCTGCTTACCTCAAACTCTTTAGCCACGGCTTCTGCAGTAAGCCCCATGCCCCAATACCAGGTAGGGTGTTCTTTACCAACAGTAGCATTAGGAACAATGCGCCATCCACCCATCGGAATAGCAGTCATCGATTCAACGCCACCTGCAATGATGCAATTGTCGAGGCCTGCGTGAATTTTGCTGGAAGCAATGGCAATGGTTTCTAACCCTGAAGAACAATAACGGTTTACAGTCATTCCGGGCACTTTGTCGGTGTTTAAACTCATCAGCGAGATTAAACGCCCTACATTTAATCCTTGCTCGGCCTCAGGCATTGCATTGCCAACAATAAGGTCGTCAATACGATCCTTATCCAATTGGGGGAGGTCGTTCATCAGGTGTTTAATCACATCGGCTGCCAAATCATCGGGGCGGGTGAACCCAAAACCACCGCGTTTGGCTTTTCCTACTGCCGATCGATATCCTGCTATTATATAAGCGTCCATAGCGTTGTATTTATATCGTTAGTTCCTTAATATTCTACCTGTTTTTACAATCGATTCAATGCGCTCCAGGGTTTTCCTTTTGGTGCATAAATCGAGGAAAGCTTCTCGCTCCAATTTAAGGAGGTAGCGTTCCGAAACTTTGGTGGGCTTCGACAAGTCGCCACCGCAAAGCACAAAGCCAAGTTTCTCGGAAATGTACTGATCGTGTTCGGAAATGTAGTTGCCAGAAAGCATAGAGTTGGCGCCCACATATACCAGGCCTAAGCCTTGTTGTCCGAGCACTTTAATATCTGTACGCTCTAGTGGGGCTACATACCCTTTGTCTACCATGGCCATACATGCTTCTTTGGCGTAGGCCAATTGGTGTGCCTTGCTTACGATTACTTCATCTTGTCCTTCTCGTAAGTAACCCAGGTCAAATGCTTCATAGCCTGAAGTGGCTACTTTGGCTTGCCCTACGGTTAAGAACTTGTTGCGCAGCGTATTTATTTCTACATCGCCTTCTTGCAACGAGTCGGAGAAGCGCACAGCAAATTCTTTGGTACCACCGCCTCCAGGAATAAGGCCTACACCAAACTCAACGAGTCCCATGTAAGTTTCACCATTGGCAATAACCTTATCGGCATGGAGGCAAATTTCGCAACCACCGCCAAGCGTAAGTCCATGGGGAGCTGCAATAACAGGGATGGAAGAGTACCGCAAGCGCATCATGGTATTTTGAAAGGCTTGTATGGCAAAGTTGAGTTCTTCCCACTCTTGTTCTACTGCCATCATGAAGATCATGCCCACATTGGCACCCGCTGAAAAGTTTTGTCCTTCATTCGAAAGAATCAACCCTTTGTATTCAGCCTCGGCCAAATCGAGTGCTTTATTGATCCCCTGAATTACGCCACCACCAATGGTATTCATCTTGGTTTGCCACTCAAGGTTGATGATGCCATCGCCTAGGTCGGTAATGGTACAGTCGGAGTTTTTCCAAATGGTGTTGGAACTGCGAATGGCATCCAACATAATGAGTTCTTCTGTACCGGGAATGCTTTGATAAGATTGGGTGCCAATGTCGTAAAACTTACGCATGCCATCTTCAATCTTATAGAAAGAAGTAGCACCAGAAGCTACCATGTCGTATACCCATTGCGCTGGCTTACGATCGGCCTTTTCCATTTGTTGTAAAATGGTTTCTACACCCAGCAAGTCCCAGGTTTCAAAAGGGCCTAGCTCCCAGGCAAATCCTGCTTTTAATGCGTCGTCAATTTTATAAAGCTCGTCTGATATTTCAGGAATGCGGTTCGATACGTATTGAAACAACCCGGTAAAGGCTTTGCGATAAAATTCGCCTGCTTTATCCTGCCCGCTGGCCAATACTTTAATTCGCTCATTCAAATCTTCTACCGGCTTGGCCATATCGAGGGTAGCAAATTTTACTTTTTGCTTGGGCTCATATTCGAGGGTTTTGAGGTTCAACGAAAGAATCTGGCTTTTGCCATTTTCGTCTTTCACCTTCTTATAAAACCCTTGCTTGGTTTTACTTCCCAACCAATTGTTTGCTACCATCTTCGAAATGTAATCAGGAATGGCAAACAACGCATTGGCTTCGTCATCCGGACAATTTTGTTGTACGCCATTGGCTACGTGCACTAACGTGTCAAGTCCTACTACATCACAGGTGCGAAAAGTAGCTGATTTTGGGCGCCCAAGTACAGGCCCCGAAAGCTTATCGACCTCATCAACCGTAAGGTCCATTTCTTCTACCAGGTGAAACAATGCCATGATAGAGTATACGCCTACCCGGTTAGCGATAAATGCAGGCGTATCTTTACAGAGTACAGTGGTTTTTCCCAGGTACTTGCTGCCGTATTCCATGAAAAAGTCAACCACATCAGGGTCGGTTTTCGGAGTAGGAATAATCTCCAACAACTTTAAATACCGAGGAGGGTTGAAAAAGTGTGTGCCACAAAAATGCTTTTGGAAATCTTCACTTCTTCCATCTAGCATCATATGAATAGGGATACCTGAGGTGTTAGAAGTAATGAGTGTGCCGGGTTTGCGGTGCTGCTCTACCTTTTCGAATAATCCTTTTTTAATGTCCAGGTTTTCAATAATCACCTCAATGATCCAATCGCAATCGGCAATCTTCGATAAATCATCATCAAAGTTTCCTGTAGCGATTCTATCAGCAAACGATTTTCGGTAAATAGGGGAGGGGTTAGACTTTAAGGCAAACTTCAGTGCATCGTTCACAATCCGATTGCGTACTGCACTGTCTTCTACGGTTAACCCTTTTGCCTGTTCTTTCTCATTGGCCTCTTTCGGAGCAATGTCAAGCAATAATACTTCCAGGCCTATGTTGGCACAATGGCATGCAATACGCGATCCCATTACCCCAGATCCCAGTACCGCAACTTTTTGAATGTTTCTTTTCATGGTTGTACAAAATGTGCGAGCTAGTTCTTTTTGCTCGCCAAATCTTCTTCGAAAATGTTGTTGTCTTCTAAAAACTCGTTCATGCGTTCCAGCACTTCGAAATACACTTTTAACTTCGATTTCGGAATGTGGTTTTGAACTGCCAGGTTGAATTGGATGACTTTATCACGCGAAATTTCTCGCTTCTCTTTTCCCTTGTCGGTTAAAAATACCCTCACCATTCGCTTATCGGTTTTATCGGGAACCCTTTTTACCAAACCATCTTCTTCCATGGTGCGTAACGTGCGGGTAAGACTTCGGGCTTCCATGCCCATTTTTGGTCCTAGCTTAGTAGAGGGTGTACCTTCTTTATCGATGTTGAGCAATACATATCCCACCGACATGGAAAACCCATGTTTAGCAGCTTCTACATTGTACATGCGTGCAATGCGGTGCCATGCCCATCTGATATGAAAGTCTACGGTTTCTTCTGGCTTCATAGAATTTGTTTTCAATTCCAAAGATAGAAAAATTTGTTATGCATGCATAACAAATAGCTCTTTTTTTAACAATACGTAAATGGAGATTGAAAAATTGTGAGAGGAGAGTAGTTTTAGCAGTTAGGCACCTTAATAATTGGCCTTGTATTTAAGAGAATAAATTAACCATTTATTTCGGAGTTATCCAATTCATGAGGAGGCATATATTCAACTTTTTTTATGGAAGAAGAAGGGCCATTAACGTCGTATGTAGCTGGCTGTGCAACATGTGCCCCCATGCAACTCGAAGTAATGAATAGCAGGTAACAAGCCACAACAAGCTTAACAGGAAGTAAAGCGTAGTTTTTTACGGATGGAGTTATCTTAAACAGTTGCGCCAATTGATGCTTATAGGCAATTTGATCGATGTGCTTTTTTTGATAACGCCCACAAATATGTTGATGTTTTCTTTGTTCAAAGAATTCAATGATTTCTTCTTTGGAATGTTGCGTGAAATCAACTACGGTAAGATTGCATTGTTCACAATGTCTCCCTTGTTGGTTGGGAGTCATTTTACTCCAGTTTTCAATGCAGGGTTTTGAGAGGTGTAGTTGCTGTTTTGCCATGCTTTAATTTTGTTACAACCACCGACAAGAACCATGCCATTACATGTTTATTCAACAACTGGAATAGAGATGCCTGTTAACCACTTTTTGATCAAGGCATCGTTCGACATTAAATGTCCCAATACCCATACTTCTGAGTATTGCAGGGCTTCTGATTGGGTGGCAAGCTCTTTTTCTACCGCTACCGGCCCAATGTAGTTGGAGTGAATGAAGAAGATGCCTTCATCTGATTTTTGAAGGAAGCCCACATGACTGTCTAAGCCAACAATGTAGAGATCGTTAGGACGATTGTTCAAGTACTTGAGCAATTGATCGAAATTAGTAATGCGTTGAATGCTATCGGAAGTGCAAAGGGTTTTTACAATGGAGTGCGAATACTGTTTAGCAACATCATAACGATTGATGTTGATACCGGTATGCTTGAGGGTAGTTGATACAAAGTAGCCGCAGGCAATTTGTCCATCGCGAGGGTGGTTGGTATAGCCGTTAAAATCCCATTCGGTACCATACCAGGTAGGAAATACATCATTCACCAATACTTGATGTAGGTACTGACGGGCTTGTTGTAATGCTACAGCTTTGCTGCTATCGGTAGAGGCCTGGTTGTACTGTTGTGCCAATTGTTGCCGCTGTTGTTTAATAGTACTCTTAAGTACACCATATTGCTTTTTTACAGTGGCAAGGTCAGCAGTATCTACTGCATAAACAGAAGAGGGAAGTACTTCCGCAGCCCCTAGTGTAAAATCTATTGCTACCGTAGCACCAGTTTGTAACCAGTGTCCGTTTACAGCATGTGGCTCGATGTTTGTTGATGTTGTGGCGCAAGCATAGCAGGTGAATGCCATGGTAAAAGCCAGTAGGGGTAGGAGCAAGGTATATTTCATCTTTTTATGTTTACTGATGGTATAACGCATTCCTTTAAAAAAGGAACAGCTATTTTGATAAATTCCCTAAATTGCAACCACTTAACTCTCATTTCATGAAAAGAAAAACCCTTCAATTCCTGGTAACTGCTTTGGCCTTTGGCCTTGTGGTAACCTCATGTAAAAAAGACGATGATACCACTACCACTCCTGCCGGAAGTGGAGGTGCCAACAATGCAGCATCACTCGTTTTTAAATTTACCCTCGACTCTACACAAAGTAGGTTGGATAATTTAGGGAACCCGGCAACCATTCCTGCCGGACACTCTGCCCAATCTCCCAGGTTTAATGGGGTAAGTGCCAATTACATTGAAATGGCTCCAGATATGTTTACTGCATTGGGCAGTGGAGAGGTGGCCTATCAAGGACCTGTAACAAGTGCAGGAGGAAATGTGGCCATCGATCACGATCAAGCAACCGTAGTGAACAATGGTGAGGTGTTTGTTACCATACCACTATCACAGGTTACTCCAGGTACCTACGAATGGTTACGAGTATCTCTTTCGTATCAAAACTACAACATCGATTTTCGAGCCAACGGCTTCGACCTTGAGGGCACCATAGCTTCTTTTGTTGGTGCAGAAACATACATTTCTGCTTATACCATCAATACCCAAAGCATTACAGTAAATGCCAACAAACTTCAAGGTTATTGGGGATTTGAGGAAAGTACTTTCAATACGGTAGTAGATGGCCAGGCGCCTCCAGGTGCCACTACTGTACCCAACCCGTTATTTGCTACTTCTCCAATTCCACAAGGCTCGTGCATTGTTACCGGGCAATTTCCAACAGCACTCACCATCACTGGAAATGAAACAGAAGACATTGTTGTTAACATTTCATTGTCGACCAACAACAGTTTTGAGTGGACCGATGCTAATGCCAATGGCATCTACGAGCCACTTGATGGCGATACAGTGGTAGACATGGGCTTGCGCGGCATGATTCCTATGATAGAGTAGTTATTTTTTCACTACCCTCAGCGTACGAGTTGAAGTAGCAGTGCTTAAACGCACAAAGTATATGCCTTGCTGTAAGGAAGCAACGTTTAATGTTTCGCGTTGTACTCCTTTACAAACTCTTGATTCAAGGGTTTGTCCTAATGCATTGATGACATCTACTTGTATTCCATTGAGCGAAGAAGGAGCAACAATACTCAATTCATCATTCACCGGATTGGGGTACACACGAATGGCGTCAATCATGGTGAGGTCATCATCAATGGATGTGGCCAAAGGCAGACAGAAGTTGAATGTTTGACTGCTTCCTGTAAAATTGCCTTCGTATGCCAGGGTGTCTCCAAAAATATTGGTGAGCAAGATATAGCCCTGTCCGTAGTTACAGCAAATGCCGTCACCATATCCATCAAAAATGGTAAAGTCGTAGCATCCATCCATTAAGCAAATGGTATCGGTGTAAAGGAATTGATTGTTTTGGAAAGCCCCCACAGGTTGGGCACTCATTTCTATTCCCGCATCATCGTTCATGCTCCATGAAGTTTCTGCCGGGTAGTCGTCTGTGAAAATGTTGACCAACATTTGGTTGTTGCCAATGTTTGCTTCAAATGTTTTTGTAATGGTATCGCTTCCATTTACAATGAGGGAGGCAGTATAGGTACCACCAACGCTGTAACTAATTACTGGATGCTGATCGATGGAAGTAGCAGGAGTTCCTCCCGGGAATGACCATTGCCAGGAGGTAGCCCCAAAGAGGGAAATGTCTGTAAACTGAATTGAATCTCCAGGGCACTTTGCGCTTTTGTCTACTACAAAATTAGCCTGAGGGGCAAGGTTAGAAGGAACATACAAATCCGACTCCCAAACACCTCGACCAAAAGTAGCTGCGCGAATTTTATCAATGGCATAGTTAATTTCCAATTCGTTAACAATAACATTGGGAAGGTTCATCATGAAAGGCTGCCAGTCAGCAAGGTTATCATCATAGTAATACACACCAGCATCCATCCCTACATAAAGCCCTTCATTGCCTCCTTGTTGAATGGTAATATGATTGGCGGGAACATTAGGCAGATTCATGGTAATGTTGCTCCAGTTGGTTCCTCCATCAGTGCTATGATATACCTTGTTACCAGCATTATATCCAGATAAGGTAACATACACATCCAGAGGATTGTTGTGATGTGCAGCGATAGAAGTGATGCTGAGGTTAGGCAGGCCACTGTTAACCTGCTGCCAATTGGTTCCATGATCGGAAGTCATCCACATCAAGCTGCCATCACTTACATAGATGTAATCGTTGTTAGAAGGAGCTACAAACAAGCAGTTAAGTACTACACTTATAGGAAGATTGGAAATCTTTTGCCAACTGGCTCCTTTGTTTTGTGTTTTCCATACGTTGCGATAGCCAGCATAAAGTGTTTGAGGATCGGAAGGGTCTAATTGATATGGAATGACCCAGGAAGCTGATTCGTTTGAAGTAGCCCTAATGTCGTAATAATCGTTCCCATTGTTTTCAAACCGTGCCATGTGTCCTCCATAGCCAGAAATGTATCGAATGTCATCGTTGGAATAATCGATGTGGGTATCCATGCCATCGCCTCCCGACCAGTGGTGCCATTCCGAGCCATCGAAAAAGTCGGTGCCATTGTCTTGAGCCCCGGCCATAATAAACCCGGGTGTTTGTGGGCTGCCTCCAAGTCCATAGTATTGTGAGATGTTTAAGCCATCGCTCAGGTCAAACCAAATGGTGTCGCGGTCGTAAGTTTTCACAATGCCGCCATCGTTGCCGCAATACAGCACACTATCAAAGAAAACAAGGTAATGAATGTCGGCATGTACGTAAGGTGCGTTATCGCCCCACCAGTGACCCTGTATGGTCCAACTTTGTCCACCATCCAGTGACCTCCATACATTTACGCCTCCAACAAAAATCTCGTCGGGGTTGTAGGGATTCACCGCTAATGCCATGTCGTACCACGACTGCCCTCCGCTTCCTGAACCATCGCTTGCCCACGAAAAGATGTTGGGTGAGTTCGACATTTGTGAAAAGGAAACACCTGCATCGGTTGAGCGGTACAATCCTTTGTAGGAGTAGTCGTTGTTGTTGGCCAATATATACACATTGTCGGGGGCTGCAGCTGATACAGCAATGAAGTAACGGTTCACATCAAAGGAAGTTGGCAAGCCATTCCCAAGAATACCAAAGTTGTTTCCCCCATCAACAGATTTATAATACGTTCCACCACCTACAGCATACATGGTGTCGGGATTGGTGGGGTGGAACTCAAAATCGTAAATGCCTAAAGTAATAACAGTGGTCCAGGTATTTCCACCATCCGTAGTTTTCAATAACCCATCATTTGAAGCCAAAAACAAGATGTTGTTATTGGTGGGGTGAAACATCAACTTTTTAGAGTCTATGCCTTGATCTACGGTATAAGTAAGCCCTGTTGGGTTCCACGTTAAACCACCATCGGTAGATTTCATCACACCAATGCTTGGGGTATCTCCTGCATCGCTATCGCCTGTACCTACATAAATAGTGTTAGGGTCGTTGGGATCAACAGCAATGGCCGATACCCCTATGGCAGCAAACCAATCGGTTAATGGGGTCCAACTGCTCCCCCCATCGGTAGTTTTCCAAAGCCCACCAGCAGGTGTGCCTACATACAAGGTGCTGGTATCGGAAGGATCTTGTACGATGGTGTTGATGCGCCCATGTTCGTTGGTGTAAGAGGGATTACCAGAAAACTGCTCCGGCCCCATTGGCGACCAATCGGCTGAGTCGGCTCCACCACCGCGATGTTCATCGCGAAAGAAACTGGTTTCGTTTAACCAGTTGTAATGCTCAGGGAACTTTCCGGTAGGGTAGAGGCGTGGCTCCCATTTGTTTTCCCAACGTTTAAATTGTTTCCAACCGTTTCCTTTTACTACTGCTTTACCTTCCCAATATTGGTTGAATTGCGCTTGCTTTTCGTAAAAGTTAACCCCAGGTTGATTCATTAGGTCTCCCCAATGTTCGTTGGTTTGTGCGGAGGCATTGATGGCAAATACACATAGAATAACCAGGAGAAAAAAGTGGCGCGTTTTCATGTCAGCAGTTTTAGTAGCACGCCATTCTTTTGCAAGAAAAAGCATGCATTAGGTACGGTTAGGTGCAATAAACATACTACAAAGCGTTGAAGTATAGCAATACTAATTGTGCTAATTATTGTAAGTCCAACACCTTTGCAGTATTACAGTTCGTCTTCTGCCAATACTACCAGGTAATCATTTTCATTCAACGTAATCGATTTGTCTTTAGGCAGGTTGAGGATAACCCCAAAGTTCTCGTCAGGATTTTTGGTTTTGTTGCCCAAACGTATGCCAAGGCAAATTTCATCCCGTTTGTTGGCAGTGGCCATTACATCGGCAAAAGAAAGTTGAACCGGGAATTCAGTAAAGTAAAGAGATGTGGGTTTCACGTAAATCTCACTGCCGTCTTCTTCAAAGATATCGTCGTACAGTTTTTTGATTTCTGGAGCTTCGCTTAACTGTGCAAGAATCATTGTTATGAGCTTGTTACTAATGATGAAGTCATCAACATCGGTTTGAATGATGAGGTCTTGATTCTCGGAGTTAAGAATTTGAGTAATGATTTTGGTATGGTGGTTGGTGATTTCTTTTTCTCGAGCAACTTTTCGTAGCATCAACAAAATCATTAAGGTATCAGAATCTACTTTCTCAGCGGACTGTTCTCCTGAATCTTGTGATAGGATGATGATGTTATCGTAGGTAAAAGGGTTCATGGAGATGAGGTAATCCATGTGTAAAGGGCTTTCATTTACATGGTTAATCACCAGGTCATCGTGTGCTGCTTTCAATGCATCTATTTTCTCCATGATTTCATCAGAAGGCTCATGGAACATAATGTCGAAAGATGATCCTTCCAACAAGTAATCATCGGCTTCTCGAATGAAGATTTTTGCAACGTCGTGCCACCCCAGTACCAATGTTCTTTTAGAGGTAGGCTCAAGCTTTTTTTCCTCATACTTAAAGTCTTTTACTTGGAACAACCTGGTTTTGTTAAAGTCGATGGTAGAATCATCTTCGGCCAGGATGAGGATTTCATCGTCGTCTTCCATAAGAGTGTCGGTAGGAGGGCGTAACAACAGGTCGCCATTGGCTTTGTGTATTCCCAAAGGAATGCCATCTATAAAGTGAAATGGCAAGTCGTAAAAGTTCGTGTTGTTCCACCCATTATCCGGTTGGTAAAAATATACTTCACTGCCATCGAACGATAGTACTTCGTTGTAAACCATTTCCAGTCCGCTAGTTAAAGAGGTTTGCACCAACAGTTTCCCCATGATGTCCCAGCTATCAATGGAAATGATGTTTTCGTCTTCGAAAGAGGCAACGATATCGCGTTTGTCCTGGTTGAACACTTCAGCAATGATGGGCAATTCGTTTTCTCCTCCCTGACAAGCTACCAGGGCCATAATCACCATGATAGATTGTGTGTCGGAGAGTATTTTTGCTTCGTTTGAGGCACTGTCTGAACAACTGGCCAATACAATGACCGATTTCGCCTCTTGAGCATTGATTCGCCTTAATTCGGTTAATGAAGTGGGGTTACCAGAGGTGGTAATGATGGAAGTGGTTTGAGGGTCGGTAATGTACTTAGTAATGGTATCATCCATATCTTCTTTAGGATGATTGGCCAGGATAACAATGCTGGCCTTTTTCTCACTTTCATTGGCTATAATAAGTTCGAGAATGATATCAATAACCCGTTCGTTCCATCCCAGGATTAGCGTTTGTTCAAACTCCAATACCTTGCCGGCTCCTTTCCTGAATTCATACAGCGTTTTTTCGAGAAAGGCAGTGATGAATGCAATAAGCATCGAGAAGATGACTACCCCAATAATTCCGGAAATAATGGTGGAGAGCTTCACTACAGTAGGAGAAGCATTGTCCTGGTTCATATTACCCGGGTCGGTCATTTCCAAAAAAGTGCGCCAGATATGGGTAGAAAAACCATCGCTCATGTCAAAGTCGGGAGCAAACGCCATAATGACCCAACGAATGCCAATAGCAAACACAAAACATACAGCAAATAAAATCACCAAGCTCACAAAGATGGAGGCTCCACCTTTGGCCATAAAACGTTCGAACTTGTATCGAAGTTTCTCTCTAAATGAAGGTTTCATAAGACGCTTATTCAATTAACACCAACTAAATATAGCAAAATTGAAAGAAGTAGAAAGAGGGGGGAGGTTACACCCATTCAGAAAGCTCGAGCCAACGGTCGGATTTGGTTTCAAGCTGTTCTTGAAGTGCAGCAAATTCAACAGACAATTCTTGCAATTCATCGCCAGCTAATGTGCCTGAGTTCAATAGATTGGTAATTTCAGCTTTGCGTAACTCTAACGATTCGATGTCTTTTTCCAACTGTTCGAATTCCAGCTTTTCTTTGTAGGAAAGTTTGGTTTTTTCTTTAGGAGCTTTAGGCTGTGTTTTTTCTTTTACGGCTTTTTCTGTTTGCCGTGCTGCCTGATCTTTTTGTTTTTGGTATTCTCTGTAGTCAGAGTAATTGCCAATAAAGTCTTTCACTTCTCCTTCTCCCTCAAACACAAATAAGTGATCTACAAGCTTATCCATAAAGTGCCTGTCGTGCGATACGATAAGTAAACAACCGGGAAAGTCTTCAAGGAAATCTTCAAGTATATTAAGGGTAACAATATCTAGATCGTTGGTAGGCTCATCGAGGATAAGAAAGTTGGGGTTTTTCATGAAAAGGGTAAGCAGGTACAGCCGCCTTTTTTCACCACCACTTAGCTTCGATACATATTGGTATTGCTTTTCACGAGAGAATAGAAACCTTTCCAGCAATTGAGCAGCAGAGAGTTTTTTTCCTTTTGTAAGGGGGATGACTTCTGCAATGTCTTTCACCACTTCAATCACCCGTTTTCCTTCTTTTAACTGAATTCCTTCTTGTGAGTAGTAGCCAAACACTACTGTTTCTCCAGTAACGATTTTTCCACCGTCAGGCTGCTCTAATCCCATGATGAGATTGAGAAACGTAGTTTTCCCCACCCCATTTTTTCCTACAATGCCAATGCGTTCTTTGCGCTTAAAGATGTACTTGAAATTGTTGAGTATTGGAACATCACCAAATCTTTTTTTGATGTTGTGAAGCTCGAGAATCTTACTTCCCAATCGATTCATGTTGATTTCCAGCTTCACGTGCTGTTCTTCAAGATTTTGATGCGCTTTTTCCTTAACGTCTTGAAAGGCGTCTACACGATATTTGGCCTTGGTACCACGTGCTTTGGGTTGCCTGCGTACCCATTCCAACTCTTTTCTAAATAGGTTTTTCGCCTTGTCTACTTCGCTACGGGCTACTTCTATACGTTCGGCCCGCTTTTGCAAGTAATAAGAGTAGTTGCCCTTGTACTTAAAGAGTTGTTCATCTTCCAATTCAATGATTTCATTACACACCCGGTCGAGAAAGTACCGGTCGTGGGTGACCATGAAAAGGGTGATGTGCGGTTGCTCAAGGTAGTGTTCTAACCACTCAATCATTTCAAAGTCGAGGTGATTAGTAGGTTCGTCAAGAATAAAAAGATCAGGTTCTTCAATCAGTACTTTGGCCAGTGCCAATCTTTTTTTCTGTCCACCTGATAGAGTACCGATTTTTCGTTCGGGTGCTTCTACTTTTAACTTGCCCAAAATCTGTTTAACCTTCACCTCGTAGTCCCAGGCCTCTAACCGATCCATTTGTTCAAAGGCTTCTTGCAATTGTTCAGCATCGTTTTTTTGTACGCACTCTTCGTAATGCCGAATAACATTTAAGATGGGGTTGTCGGAGTTGAACACAACATCAGATACGGTAGCATTTTCATCAAAATTACTTTCCTGGTTAAGGAAACCAACCGTGATTTCTTTGCGTAAGGTAACGGTGCCTTCCTCTGGTACGTCATTGCCAGTAATGATGTTGAGTAACGATGTTTTTCCTGTGCCATTTTTAGCCACCAATGCTACTTTTTGCCCTTTTTCTATGCCAAAGGTAATTTGGTTAAATAGCACCTTGTCGGCATACGATTTGGTGATATTTTCTACAGAGAGATAATTCATTACTGGGCGTATTCCTCCTTCAATATTCTTATTTCATCAATCATTCGATTAACGTCTTCAGGCGAAGTGCCATCATAATAACCCCTGATGCGCTTGTCTTTATCTACCAGCACAAAGTTCTCTGTATGAATAAAATCATCTTCGCCTCCATCGCCTTTTGTGGTAACAGCAAAATAAGATTTACGGGCCAATTCATAAATGTGCTTTTTATCGCCAGTTACCAATAACCATTGTTCTGGATTGACCTGATAGCGTTCGGCATAATTGGCCAGTATGGGTACGGAATCTATTTGAGGGGTAACGCTGTGCGACAAAAACATGATTTCAGTATCGTTGGCAAACTCTTCAGCGGCCCGTTGCATTTGCTTGGTCATTTTAGGGCAGATGGTTGGGCAGGTGGTAAAAAAGAAATCGGCCACATAAATTTTACCTTCAAAGTTGGCCGCAGTCACTTCATTTCCCAATTGGTTGGTTAGTGAAAAATCGGCTATTCGGTGTTTTCGAGTAATGCCCCGTTGTTCAACATCCACCAATTCGGGGTTGAGATCGGCAGGGCTGAATATGGGTAATTTTTCCTCAGGCTTTAAAATGCTATACCCTACTACAATCCCTATTACCCCAACAAGGAGCAAAAGTAAGTTTCGAATAAGTTCCGATTTCAATTTCATGCTATACTTTTAGCGAGGTAAAGGTACTACAAGTATGGTGGAAAAAGATGCGAATGGACAGTTATTTATCTTCCGCCAATTGAAGGCCTTTTAACCCGGTAATGCATGGTGCAACAATGGTGGCCATATCGCCATTCCCCCAGGCATTGCAATGATCGTTAATGGTGCCTGTTACCTCCACAATTCTTCCTTTCATGTGGGCAATCTCTTCATCAGTACGGTAACCTTTTTCGTCTGTTTCCAGCAATACTGCAGCGCTATCAGTAAGTTGGATATAGGCTCGGCCAATGTATGAGGGCTTACCACCAGGCCGCTTGTTGACATTCAATTCTTTGTAAGTGCCTGTTAAGGTAACCTCCTTGCCTTCATGTTTTTTGAATTGGGTGTAATTGGTAATGATTACCGAATGATCATTTTCAACATTGTTTACAGGAGTAGTTGTGCTACAACTGCTCCATAAAATGGTAAGTAGGGCAATACTGATTTTGTTCATAGGGGAAAGTTAAGGATTATTCACGCCAAACCGTTTTCCAGTCGCGTACCAGGAGAAAAACAGCTAAAGAAAATCCCAGGCTAAGTACGATGCCAATTGACAGTATAATGTATGCCCCGGTTTTTGATCGCGCTTCTTTGGCTTTAAGTAATGGGAAGCCATCGGCATAAACTTGCTGTACTTCTGGTTGGTCTTTTTCTCTCCATCCTTTTAACAATTCTACGTCAATGCGTTTAGCATGGAGGAATCCCTCTTGTAGCTTTTGTTTGTCGAATTTATTTTCGATAACAAATGGGTGCTCGTAAGTAGATAGTTTAAAACGATATTCCATTTGAAACCCTGAAAGGTATCCGTTGGCTTTTATGGTGTCGATTACACATTCGTGGTGGGTAACGATACCACCTAATCGTTGATATTCGATGGGCTCATTTGCTTCTTTGAGCGCCTGAATACCAAAGTAAAGCGCAATGTATGCTATTACTCCAATAAGCAGCAATTTAATCAACTTAAAGAAGGTACTCACCTTATCGGTTTTATTGATACTTGCAGCGTTTCCGGCAGCACCAGCTATTTTCAACCATTCATCCAATGTTTTTTGCCAAAAATGAGGTGAAACAATGCAAAAAGTGAGCGTTTTTGGTCGTTTTGGGATGAAAATAGGCCTTTTTGAAGAAAAAATGGTGCATTTGAAGGTGCTAACGTTGAGGAATGGTGTTACTTCACATGAACTTTGTTGATGAAAAGATCAAAAAATACATGTGAAATGTATCAAAAAGTATAAAAACAGACTAAAAAGCACCCAAAATGCATTGAAAATGGTTGAGAAAGGTGTTTTTGTTCATTTTGTATGTTAATGTTCTAGTACTTCCATGAAGTAGCGGAATCCCATCGTTGGCAATTGTGCCTGGTCATTGTACGTGGCTTGTTGATCGATACGTACTTCGTACCCCAGGCTTTTCCAGCCGCCTCCTTTACTTATTCCCTTTTCTTGAACCATTTCCGATACATTGCCACTCATGTTGTACAGTCCAAAATCATTTGGCCAATACGATTGTACTGGTGCGGTAAGCATAAATTCATCGCTATTGGCAACATTTTCTATAGGGATGTTGGCTACTACTTCTACTTTCCCCTCATCCGTTCTGCGCAATCGCTCATCGCCAATACGTGAAAAGTTACACATTAAACATCCTTTATTGTTGCGCAGTGCAGGACCACCCCAGGGGTAGGTAAAAGAGGATTTCCCACCTCGAGCAGCATATTCCCATTCTTCCTCAGTAGGTAACCGAAATACTACTTTCTTATACATTCTTTTAGGATCTGCGTGGTATTTATTGGTTAACCACTCGCAGTATAAACGAGCACCTTCCTGGGTGATGTTGACTACAGGGTAATTGCCAAAAGCCGGATGTTGATGGTAATGTTCCTCCATTGGCCCAGCAAAATGGAGATCATTGCTCCATTTTGTACTATCGATTTGTGCAAGTAAAATTGCTCTTGTATTGCCACTTTGTTTTAACTCAGTTAAAAAAAATTGGTATTCGGCATTACTCACTTCATAAGGTGACGCAAACAATGAATCGTTGACTTTACCCAATGTTTTTTCAATGGTTTTACTGCTATAGGTATATGTTTTAGGTTTTTTGGTACTTAAAAAGGAAAAAGACAATAGCAAGGCAAGTACCACAAGGGTAAGTTGGTTTCTTTTCATGATAGCAGGTATTGGTAAGTTTCTTTTTAATAACGACACGTAGTGCGAATTATTATCTTATAATTTAATAGCAATTCCTCCAGTAAGCTCTGGCCCCACCAGGTCGATGTGGTATTCAATATCATCCAGCACTCGCTGTAAACCATTCTCGGTCATTTCTAGTAAACTATAAGCATGGGTAGCATAACTGGCGTTAACAAAGAGGCCTATTTTTGGAGTGATGTATACATGTCCGCCAAGCCCTAATCCAAGGTATAGTCCACCGAATTTAGATTTCCGCAACATTTCATTGGCCAGCGGTTCAGTGGTTTTAAGAATGCTGTAGCCCGGGCTAACTCCTATGTATATGTTGTAGGCCTCTTTAGGCTTAAAATAATAAGCACCTCGTAACGCAAAAGTGTTGAAGTTAGCTTCTAAAAAGCGTCGCGTAGTAAAATTGCCTTGTTGGTAGAGCACACCCACACTTGCTTTATCGTGTACGCCATATTCAGGATTGATGCGCAATAGTCGGGCAGTGGGAGTTGCATTTTCTGGCACAATCCAATACCCATCCCGGTAACTGGATTCCAGGCTGTAAAAACCTATACCGCCTCCAGCATGAATGATAAGGTTCCCCGGCTCGTGTGATGTGGAAGGAGTTTCTTGTACTGATTGTGCCATACCTGTTAACGACAGTGCAATGATGATAGTGGTACTGGCGTATTTTAGGTATGTATTAAAAAAGGACATCTATTAGCGTTACGGGTGGATGTCCTGTAAAGTTACCGAAAGTTTCTATAGCTTTAACACCAGGCCAACAGAAGCTTCTACGCCACTTACATCATATTCCCAGGTTACCCCATTCAAATCAGCATTGGTGCCATTTTCAGAAAAGCTTTTTACATCGTAGTTATAGGCATTGTACCCTACATCAACAAAAATGCCCAATGCTTCGCCAAAGTATTTGCGCATGCCTACATTTACTTTATAGTGTAGTCCGGCATACTTGGCATCAGCATCATAACCGGTGTAGTTTACACCATATTTAAAAGTGCTGGTTCCAATACCGGGGGCCACATACAAATCAAAACGATCGCCATTAATAAGATGAATGCCAATGTCGGCACCAATGGCCATGGTACTGTTGGTTTCGTAATCGGAAGTAGAGTCGTTGTCGTTAATGAAAGAGCCTGGTTTAATAAATACGCCAATGCCAATCAATTCACTCAATCCATATTCTACTTTAATGGGAAAAAAGGTGGATGCAGTACCATCGGTATCGGTTTCTACATTGTTGTTCAATCCAAAGCGTTCGGTAACACCATAACCACCAATGCCTGCACCGGCTTGTATTACCAACGACCCACCTTGAAAAGATTGTGCATTAAGGCCCAGTGTCGCCAATAAGCCAAAAGCAATTGAGAGTATTTTCTTCATGTGTATCGGTTTTAAAGTTTATTCCAATAACGCAAGGGTAGGGTAGTGGTTGTTATTTAATGACGAAAGAGGGAAAATGCCTGATGAATGAATATCCTTGCTATTTAAATGCGTTGAATAACCGATGTCTTTACAATTAATCTTCCCACACTACCATGTCGAACGCTTCAGGAAGCAGTTCATTCAACTTTGCCATGGTGTTTTTGCTAGAGGTTACATCCTTATATCCATCTTTATTGATGTCGGTATGGGCTTGCCCTACAAGTATACAGCCTAATATATCGCTGTGGTAGTTGCCATGGTGAATTAAGATGTAATCTCTGTTGGTAACGTCTTGAACATGGAAATGGTCGCCATACTTGGCTGAGTTACGTTTCTTTACCTTGTACTGCCCTGTTGGAATACAGCTAACACGTTTCTCGTTGTTTTTCCAGGCCAATTCAAGCGTTTTGCAATTATAAATGATAGTGTTGTCTTTGTAAATATTCATCTCACCCAGGGTTTGTTTGTCGTCACTGGGCTGTCGGCTAATCTCTACTTTAATCATATGGTTGGTTTTTAGTGGTGATGCACATTATTCGCGATAGATCTTTTCTACCAAAGCAGCATATTTGCTCATGATGTTTTTACGCTTTAACTTCAATGTTGGAGTTAATTCTCCGGTATCTACCGACCATTCTGCAGTGCACAATTCTATTTTTTTCACTTGTTCCCAATTGCCAAAGTTGGCATTGCTTTCTTCCACTTCTTGCATAATTCTGGCCTTTACCCGCTCGTGGTTGATGATTTCTTCATTGGTACTGCAGTCGATGCCTTTGCGCTCACACCATTCTTTCAGAAATTCAAAAGCAGGTACGATAAGTGCGGCAGGGTGTTTTTCATTTTCTCCGATGACAATGATTTGTTCAATGAAGCGCGATTCTTTGAACTTGTTTTCCAATACCTGTGGCGCAACATATTTTCCCCCCGAGGTTTTAAAGATTTCCTTTTTACGATCCGTAATTTTTAAGAAGTCATTGTCTACCATGGTACCGATGTCGCCAGTATGGAACCATCCTTCATCGTCCATCACCTCTTTTGTGGCATCTGGTCTATTGTAGTAGCCCATCATTACATTGGGTCCTTTTACCAGTATCTCGCCATCCTCGGCAATCTTTACCTGAACATCATCCAATACACGGCCAACAGTTCCAAACTTAACCCCTTTTTGATAATCGCAATTCACTGTAACTACCGGAGAAGTTTCTGTAAGCCCATAGCCCTCCATAATTGGGATGCCTGCAGCATGAAATACGCGTGCAAGTCTTGGTTGTAGTGCGGCACTTCCAGATGCTACCGCCAATACATTACCACCAAGGGCTTCTTGCCATTTGCTGAAAATCAACTTGCGTGCTATGCGTAATTTAAATTCATACCAACCGCCATTGGCGCCATAGGGCTCGTATTGATGTCCTAATTCAAGTGCCCAAAAGAACAATTTTCTTTTAATGCCCGTAAGCTCGGTGCCTTTGGCAACAATTTTATCGTAAACTTTCTCTAGCAGCCTTGGGACAGCGGTAAATACTTGTGGCTTCACTTCCTTCAAATTATCGCCAATGGTATCTATAGATTCGGCATAATAAATTGATACACCAGTGAGCATATATAAATAGGTAATCATCCTTTCGTATACATGACATATAGGAAGGAAGCTCAATGATTTTGCATTGTGATCTACAGGCAGTCGTGGAATGCTGGCAAGTGAGTTGCTCACAATGTTACGGTGGTTGAGCATCACTCCTTTGGGAGTTCCTGTAGTACCTGAAGTATAAATAAGTGTGGCCAGGTCTTCAGGATTCACGGCTTCCTTTAAACGCTCTACTTCAGCATCGTCACCCGATTGTCCAAGCTGCAAAATTTCGCTCCAGTGTTTTGCTCCATTTATCTCATTAAAGGTATATACATCTTGAAGTGAAGGAACCTGGTCTTTAATGGCCATTACTTTTCCCAACAATTCTTCGTCAGAAACAACGCATAGTTTTACTTTGGCATCGTTGAAAATGAATTTGTAATCCGCTTCTGAAATGGTAGGATAAACAGGCACATCAACGGCTCCAATTTGTAGAATACCGATGTCCATCATGTTCCATTCAGGACGGTTATTAGAAATCAAAGCAATTTTATCGCCTGGTTGAATGCCCAACTTTAGTAGCCCTTTACTTACAAGATTGGCTTTATTGATGAATTCTTGCGTAGAGTGAGTTACCCATTTGCCATTGATCTTTGCTGCAAGCGCATCGCTCTTAGGGTAAGTTTTTAATTGATAATAAGGAATATCAAATAGTCTGGTAACCGTTTCCATGGTTTTTGCCGTTATAATTTTAGATTGTTATGCATGCATAACAATAAATTCTTACATTTGAAGCATCAAAGTGCCTGAGATTCTCAAAAGTAATACAATTTGAATACAAATGAAATGGGGATAAAAAATCGTTTTACTACATTATTAGAGGTTGATTTCCCGATGATTATGGCACCAATGTTCCTGGTGTCGAACGTAGCCATGATGAAGGCTGCAATAGATGCGGGCATTATGGGAACCTTTCCTACCTTGAACTTTCGTGAAGATGGTGAGTTGGGAAAGGTGTTGGATGAAGTAAAGGCACATCATGAAGCACAAGGGCGCAAAGGCAACTATGGGGTAAACCTCATTGTTCAACGTTCTAACCCGCTTTACCCTAAGCATTTAAAAGTATGTGTTGAAAAGCAGGTACCCTTATACATTACTTCTTTGGGAAATCCTAAAGAGGTAATTGAAAAGGCACACAGTTATGGTGGTAAGGTGTTGTGCGACGTTACCAATTTAGCGCATGCAAAAAAGTGTTACGATATGGGGTGTGATGGCTTTATTGCCGTGGGGCAGGGAGCAGGTGGTCATGCGGGGCCATTTCCATTGCAATTGCTGGTGCCTACCTTATTAGAGCATTTTCCCGACAAATTAGTTATTTCTGCTGGTGGCATTGCTAACGGCCAGGGCATTGCTTCTATGTTGGCGGCTGGTGCAGATGGTGTATCAGTGGGCACACGGTTCATTGCTTCAACAGAGGCTGGCGTGAGCGATGCTTATAAAGAGGCTGTGGTTGATGCAAAGATGGATGACATTGTTTTGACTGAACGATTATCAGGTACACCTTGCAACATCATTGATACACCGTATGCAAAAAAAATTGGCTACAAGCAAAATCGTTTTGAACGTTGGATGTCGAAGAATAAAACCATTCGGAAGTACTTCAAAATGATGGTGCAAGTAAAAGGGATGAAAAAGCTAGAGCAGTCGGTAAAGCCAGGCAATTACAACAATTTATGGAGTGCCGGACAATCGGTAGAACTGATTCATAACATACAATCGGTACAAGGTATTGCCGAAGAATTGGAGTGCGAAACTATCGCTGCCATTCAACGTGTTAACGAAATGATGAGCTAAGTCGAATTTCTTTTTTAGCTTCATTATCCTTCTTCTATTCTTTTCTTTTTGAAGCAAAAGCCTGTTGCTTTCGTAACAATTTCAATAATTTACCGTTTTAGCAGGGTGCGATTTTGTGTTAGAAATCGCTAAATTTCAGGATGTTTTACATACCTTAAAAGAAATTTTTTTCAGTACCTGTAACTTTTGCAGGTCGAAATTGTTTTACTAATAGAATGGGCAGACGTTCTTGCGCTCCTCAACCGCTTAATAGCAGGAAATTTTGACGTCAAAAGATTATAATGAAACGGTGAGGACCTACTCCGGACGGTTGTATCGCTTTGTGCTGAAGTCATTGCAAAATGTTGAAGATGCCAACGACATTGTGCAAGAAACTTTCATGAAGCTGTGGCAACATAAGGAGAAGGTCGAATTGGAGAAAGCCAAATCCTGGCTTTTTACCACTGCCTATCGTGCATTGGTCAATTTGGCCAAGAAGAATAAAAGAGAAAGTTCTTTGGATAGTATTGATTTTAACGAGCCCTTTACGAATGGCCACAACTATGAGTTGAAGGAGGTGTTGGACAAATGTTTAGACCTACTTCCTCCACAGCAAAAAACGATCTTGTTGTTACGCGACCTTGAAGGTTACAATTACAAAGAGATTGGTGAAATGTTGGAGTTGAGCGAGTCGCAGGTGAAAGTCTATCTATTCAGGGCGCGACAAAAAATCAAGAACCAGATAAAGGATTTAAATATACTAGCATGAGATTAATTGACGAGAACAACATCAACGATTGGCTTTTCGATCATTTCGAAGGGAACCTCAGTGGTGAGGAAACCAATCAATTGATGGGATTTTTGGAAGGAAATCCCAAGTTTCAGGCCGATTTTAATGCCTGGGGAGGGAGTTACGTGCAGGAACCGGAGATGTTATTTCCGGGAATGGAAGATCTTTTGGCAGATGAAAAAGGAGCTGCTGCTCCGAGAAGTTGGTTTAAGTGGGGAATCGGCATTGGTGTATTACTTTTTGCATCGTCCGTTTCATTTTGGTTGCTCCCACAACAAAATCACTTTGGTTTCAATGCTTCGGGGTTGCTGTTAAATGAGCAAGACCATGGAACATATGCCAATACTAATAAGGGGCTCATTGCAAGTGCAAATGATATTGCAACTACTCAAGACGATAACACTACTACTAATACAACATTTAACAAGCTTCAGCAGCAAAGTGCAGATATACAGGGGGTAGCTGATCAGGTTTCCAGAGGCCAGGATCATGCTACACCTCCTGTATCTGATATTGCTTCGGTGGATGTTTCTGATGTGGATGCTTCTGTTAACGCAGAAGGTAGCCAGTCTAACCAGGCAGCTGCTATCCTGGTAGATGGGCACAATACCACCCCGGAGCAAGCCAACATTAACGAAATCAGTCCAAGCGAGGGAGAAAATGTGGGTGATGTATTGCTATCGAATGGCAAGATTACTTTTAGCAGCAACTTTGAGGTATCGATGATTAAGAAAGATGGCAATGAAATAATTGTTGCCGGTGCGGATGCTAGTGAGGGTGATAAGGGAGAGATTCTTCCAAGTGAAATTCGCTCAAGAGGTGGTGTAAGCGGTCAATTGTTGGCAGAAGAAGAATACGTGAGCCGTGTATTACCCAATGCAGTGCGTACTTCGTCCGATCCTGTTTTGGCTTCTATTGATGATAAGCCAGGTGATGAATTGGAGTACAAAAGTGATGTGATCACATTAAAAGGCATTAAGGATGTGTTTAAGCACACAAAAGGCGATGATAAGAAAGTAGAAGAGAAGAAGGCTGGTGAAGGCAATGCTGCGGTATTGGCAGAAAATACCGATGATAAGAAAAAGTCGATGGCTAAGCATCGTCATAATACACGTAAAGTAATTGCGGTGAATATGCGCGATCCTTATTTTACCAATCCCGGTGCTTCGGCCATATTGGTTAATCCGTCGTTTGTGGGTACTTTACCAGGTACAAGAATAAAAATGAACACACGTAGCGATTGGACCGTACCTACCAATGGTGGTTACCTCACACAAACATTGTCTATTGATCGATATATGAAAGGATTGCGTGGGGGTATTGGTTTAGTAACTACCTACCAGATGCAAGGCGATGAGTCGATTATTGAGCATGGCATAGATGCCGATGTGTTTACTGCCAGTTTGATTTATTCACCCAAGTTCAAAATTTCTAAGAGAACAAGTCTGGAGCCTTCGGTAAGAGGAACCTTTGTGCAAAAAGAAATCAAATCAGTAGAGTTGGAAAGCGGGCAGCTTATGTTTGGCGACTACTCGATGGGATTATTGGTGAATTCAGAAGCATTCTTCGCTGGATTAACGGTAGATCATCTTACCGAGCCTTACGACAATTTTGAAAATACGTCGTCGTTGGCACGCACCTACAGTGTTCAGGCTGGTTGCGACTTCAAAAGTAGAATAGAGAACGATTTTACCTTCTCGCCACATGCCATTTACAAAACTGAAGCGGGTAACAACCGTGAGGTATGGCTGGGAGCCACTACGAAGTACAAGTGGTTGCTGTTTGGCGCAGGGTTATCAAATAAAAATCAATATTCAGGAATGGTTGGTGTGCAGTCGAATAAATTCCGATTTGGTTATCATTACGACCTTTCCAGAGCTCCAATTAACAATGCCGCTGCTGGCTCACACGAAATCTCTTTACGTTTACTGCTAATAAAGAATGTAAGAACCATCGAAACCTTGAGTTTTAATGCCTTACGCTAGTTGAAACCAAAAGAATTGTTATGAAAAAGTACTATGCATTAACGCTGTTGTTGCTGATTGGATTAGTGTTTGTAGATGCTAAAAAAGCATATGCACAAGACCCGGAGTTCACACAATTCTATGCCAACCCATTGTACCTAAACCCTGCCTTTGCAGGAGCAGCTAACTGCCCAAGGGTAGCCATTAATTACAGAAACCAATGGCCTGGATTATCGGGTACATTCATTACAAGTAGTGCTTCTTACGATCAACACGTGAAGTCGTTGTATGGTGGGTTGGGCTTATTGGTCACGTCTGATAATGCAGGGAAAGGCACCTTAAAAACAACCAACATTAGTGGTATATATTCGTACCACCTTCCTGTTAATCGAACCTTTTCTATTCGTGCAGGTTTTCAGGCTACTTATTTTCAAAAATCATTGGATTGGGACAAGCTTACTTTTGGCGATATGATTGATCCTCGTAAAGGGTTTATCTATGAGTCGCAAGAGCAAGTGCGTGGAGGAAATGTGTCGAACATAGATTTCTCGGCTGGATTGTTGGCTTACACCACCAATTTTTTCATCGGTGGTGCAGTGCACCACCTTACCGAACCTAATGAGTCGTTGTTGGCCTCTACCGACGGCAGTCCTCTTCCCATGAAAATTACCGGACATGCTGGAGCCATCATTCCGTTGGGAGCTGGAAGCAAGTACACAGAGAATGATGCATCCGTATCGCCCAATATTTTATTCCAACAACAAGATAATTTTCAGCAGTTGAACATGGGGTTGTATGTGCGAAAAGGTGCTATTGTTGGTGGGTTGTGGTATCGTAATAAAGATTCATTCATTGCCCTTGTAGGTTTTCAAACAAAAGCATTCAAATTTGGATATAGCTACGACGTAACAGTTTCTAAATTAACCAATGCCACGGCAGGTTCGCATGAATTGTCGATGACATTTAATTTCCCTTGTAAGCCACCAAGGAAAAGGTTTAGAACAGTAAGCTGTCCGTCGTTTTAGATAAGCTTTAAAAGCTGGTTTCGTCCCTTAATTGGGATTTGTTTTATTCATTGCAGGTTTAGTAGTGGGGGAGGCGTTGCCTCCCTCATTGCTTTTTAAGGCGTTGAAGTTTTCTTATTGAATGGCATTGGCGTTGTACACACTTTCACCATTTACGTATGTAGCAATTACTTTTACCTGTAGCAGTTCTTCTTCAGGTATTTCCAGGATGTCTTTTTCAAGCATTACAAAATCGGCATACTTGCCGGGTTCGAGGCTGCCTTTTTCGTATTCTTCAAAGTTAGAAAGGGCTGCCCAAATGGTCATGCCTTTTAGTGCCTCCTGCCGGGTGAGCGCATGCTCTTTCTGAAATCCTCCTCCGGGGTAGCCTTTTGCATCTTTACGCGCCACAGCGGCATAAAATGTTTTTAGCGGAGCAATGTCTTCTACTGGAAAATCAGTGCCAAGGGCTACCAGTCCGTTTTGTTGCAATAGTTTTTTATAGGCATAGGCTCCTTTTACCCTTTCTGGCCCTACCCGGTCGCCAGCCCAATACATATCGGAAGTGCAGTGGGTAGATTGTACGGAAGGTATAATGGTATAAGCAGCAAATTTTTCGAAGTCGTTTGGGGCGATAACTTGTGCGTGCTCAATCCGCCAGCGATAGTCGTTGGTACCTCCCAATACACTACCATAAATGTCAAGCATCAGTCGATTGGCCGAGTCGCCAATGCAATGGGTATTCATTTGAAAGCCTTGATCAAAAAGATCCTGTGCACATTGCTTGAAGTGAGCTTCTTCAGATAACATTAAACCGTAGTGGGTCGAGTCAACGTCGGCATAGGGTTCAAGCAGGCAGGCTCCGCGCGAACCAAGAGCACCATCAGCATAAAATTTAAACGAACGAACATTCAAACGTTCGGTTTTTATAGGGCCTGTGCCGAGGTAATGTTCCAGGTTTTCTTTGGTATCCGACACCATGGCATAAACACGCATCTTTAGCGTGTTTTGTTGATGCAGTTGGTCGATTAGTTCAATGTCTTCTTTGTCGAGCCCAGCATCGTCTACAGTGGTTAAACCAACTGCAAAACAATTGTCTTGTGCATTCATCAGCGCTCGAATGCTTTCTTCTTGCGATGGTTCAGGAATGATGTCCAGCACTGCATCAACGGCATTGTCAACCAGTAGCCCGGTGAGTTGCCCGTTCTTCACTTCGACGATGCCTCCTTCAATGTTGGTTTCTGTTGTAATGCCTGCCTGTTGCAATGCGATGGTGTTGGCGATGGCAGCATGTCCGTCTACCCTTCGAATAAGTACCGGGTTGTTGGGGAACAGGCTGTCGAGTTCTGTGTTATCGGGAAAGGCATTATTGGCCCAATCATTTTGGTCCCATCCTCTGCCAGTAATCCATTCGGTAGGGTGCTGTTGGTGGTGCCAAACACACTTTTCGAGCACTTCTTCCCACGATCCAGTGCCTACCAGGTTTACTTGTTGTAAGCTTAATCCATATTTATAAAAATGGCAATGCGCATCAATAAAGCCGGGATAGATGGTATAGGCTCCAGCATTGAATGTTTCTTTTGCGTTGTACTTGTTGAGTATTTCTCGTTCGGCACCTAGCTCAAGGATCTTTCCATCTTTAATAGCCATGGCTTTGTATACATTAAACCCTTCGTCTACCGCATAAATTTTTGCATTGTGTATCACCAAATCGGCTTCTTCACTTTGGTAGCTGCATGCGGTGCAGGCAAGAATAATGCTGATGTACAGTAGTTTTTTCATGCATCGGTTTTGTGCAAATGAACGGTATTGGCTTGTGCGGTGGGCATTATTATCACATCATTGAGATTAACATGCACAGGTCGGGTAGCTGCAAAGTAGATTACTTCCGCAATGTCTTCGGCATAAAGTGGTGTAAATCCCTGGTATACTTTCTCTGCTTGTGCCTCATCTCCCTTATAGCGCACCAAAGAAAATTCGGTGTCTGCTGCTCCAGGGCATATCCCCGTTACCTTGATGTTGTGTGGCAACAAGTCGATGCGCATGGCTTTGGTGAGTGCATCTACAGCATGTTTGGTAGCGCAGTATACGTTGCCACCTAAGTACGCTTCTTTGCCTGCAATGGAGCCAATGTTGATGATGTGACCACCCTGTTGTTTTTTCAACAATGGAATAATGGCTTTAGACACGTAAAGCAGTCCCTTTACATTGGTGTCAATCATGCGGTTCCAATCGTCGGTGATACCCTGGTCGATGGTGCCACGCCCTACTGCCAAACCAGCATTGTTGACCAATATTTTAATGGCTTGCCAGGCCTCAGGCAATTGGCTCAAATGTTGATTTACAGCTTGCTCATCGCGCACATCAAAGTTGAGAGAAAGCACTGCTACTCCAAATTCACGCAATCGATTTTCCAATTGTTCCAGCCGTTCTTTACGTCGCCCGGTAATGATGAGATCATGCCCCTGTGCGGCAAATTGTAGCGCAGTGGCTTCGCCAATTCCTGCGGTAGCTCCGGTAACCAATACGATGTTATTCATTCATTCAAAAATTTAAGAAAACGAATTTTATTGACCAGTTTTTCTTTGTTCATCAAAAGTAAGAATATCATAACAAGAAATGGCAGTACGGGTACTTTGTAGCGCACAATAGCTCCCATTACCGGTGTTACCCAGCCCGTTAATAAAAAGAGGATGACTACGAACGATAGGCAGAACAGTAAAAGGTTCCAATTGATGTGTCGCAGTGGTTTCATGAAAACAATGCCCAGTAGTAAAAGTCCAATGAACAATAGATTTTCTAATCCCGAAATTAGCATCAATGGAGAAGAGGATTCAAAGATAAAAGGGCGAAGAAAAGTGTTGCCTAGCGCTTCAGGAACATTGTGCAGGAAACTACTTAATGTGGGGGTTAGTGGGGTGAGTTCAATGCTGCTTCCCGATTGGTGGTATTCTACCAGTCCAATAAAATCTTTTTGTTTGCGAGCCAGTAATTTGAGTACATCAAATTGTGGTGCTATACGGTATAGGTTCAATGCCATTAGGCTACATACTACTCCAACAGCAAGGTATTTTAACCCGGGCCAACGCGGTTGCTTCTTGCACCATATATAGGCTATCAAACCGGGAATCATGGCTGCCAATACATAAAATTTCACATAAAGCAGTAATACCATGGCTGCCAGCCCTGCTGCAATGCCAAAGATGCTAACCTCCCCTTTTATGAGCTTAAACAGTTGGTAAATCAATACCCCCAACCCAAAGATCAAAAGCCCTTCTTTTAACACGCCTGAGCCCCAAAACAGTACCGAAGGAATTAAGAATACCGCAAAGGTGAGTTCTTTGCGTTGCCGTTCGAAAAAGGGATGTAAAGCTTTATAAATTCCAACGAGTCCAATAAGGGATAAAAAGCACATGAATACCATATGTACATTGTAATATCCGAAGGATGCGAAACGCAATGCTGCATTGAAACGAATAATAGTATGCCCATCGTTGTACAACGTGCTTTCATACTCACGAAACCAGTTGTTCATTTGCATGTAATAACTGTTGAAGTGAGCATTGTCGTTATTGATGCCAAATAACATCTGGAAAAAGTCGCCCGGGCTTTGCCAAAAGGCATCGTACATTACCTTGCTATCGTCAAAGTACTTGAAAATGTCAGCAGTATTGCGATCGGGGTAATAGTGGGTGTAAATGAAATACATGGCCGCGCCAAAAAGCACTTTAATGCCAAAGATAATCGCAATGGTTTTTGATGATAATCCTGGGAGTTGAAAGTAGCGTACTTTGTGAATAATGAAAACGAAGAGCGCGACGTATAATATGCAAAGCAGAATTTCCAACGGATTCAGACGGTTTTGCTCCAAAGATACTAATTCGGGTCATGTTGATAAATTTCCATTTTATAATTGTTGAATCCACCAGCTTATCACTACTTTTGTGCCCATAAAATCACCCTCAATCAATCTATTACATGGAAACCACTGTAAAAGGAGAATTAGCAACGGTAGAACAAGCCCAGGAGCTTGGATTATTGCCTGAAGAGTTTAACAAAATCACAGATGTTTTGGGGCGAACCCCCAACTTTACCGAGTTGAGCATTTATTCGGTGATGTGGTCGGAGCACTGTTCGTACAAAAATTCAATTCACTGGTTAAAGCAGCTGCCTAAAGATGGACCGCATATGTTGGTGAAAGCTGGAGAAGAGAATGCCGGATTGGTAGATATTGGCGATGGCCTGGCATGTGCTTTTAAGATTGAGTCGCACAATCACCCAAGTGCCATTGAACCCTACCAGGGAGCAGCTACCGGAGTGGGGGGCATTAACCGCGATATTTTTACCATGGGTGCACGCCCTGTGGCACAGCTTAACTCGTTGCGTTTTGGCGACATCAAACTTGATCGTACCAAGTGGTTAGTAAAAGGAGTAGTAAAAGGTATTGGTGATTATGGCAATTCTTTTGGTATTCCTATTGTAGGGGGAGAAGTGTTTTTTGATGAGTGTTACAACACCAATCCACTGGTAAATGCTATGTCGGCAGGCATTATGAAGGTAGATGAAATGATTTCAGCCACTTCATCCGGTGTAGGCAATCCAGTTTACATTGTTGGCTCTTCTACTGGAAAAGATGGCATTCATGGTGCTTCTTTTGCTTCTAAAGACATTACCGAAGAATCGGCCAACGATTTGCCATCCGTGCAAGTGGGTGATCCTTTTCAGGAGAAGTTATTGTTAGAAGCAACGCTTGAGTTGGGCAAAACTGATGCTGTTGTGGGGATGCAAGATATGGGTGCTGCAGGCATCACATGCTCTACTTCTGAAATGAGTGCTGCCGGTGGTTATGGTATGGACATTAACTTAGACAAAGTGCCTACCCGTCAAAAAGGGATGGTACCATTCGAAATATTGCTGTCAGAATCGCAAGAGCGTATGTTGATAGTGGTACATAAAGGCAAAGAAAGCATTGTAGAAGCCATTTTTGATAAATGGGATTTGAATGCAGTGCAAATAGGTGTGGTTACAGAAGGCGATCAATTGAACTACTATATGGGGGGCGATTTGGTAGCCAGCGTTTCCGCCCATTCGTTGGTGCTGGGTGGTGGTGCTCCCGTATACGAGCGTGAGTACAAAGAACCAGCCTACTACCAGGAGTACTTGAAATTCGATATTGACAGCGTACCACAGCCCGACGATTTAAAGGAAGTGGCTAAGGCATTGATGAATAATCCGAACATTGCTTCAAAACGTTGGGTATACGAGCAGTACGACTCTATGGTAGGTACCAAAAACATGAGCACCAACGCTCCATCAGATGCAGGTGTGGTAAACATTAAAGGCACCAATAAAGCATTGGCTTTAACGGTTGATTGCAATGCTCGTTATGTGAATGCCGACCCAGAAAAAGGAACTTCAATAGCAGTAGCTGAGGCAGCAAGAAACATTGTATGCTCAGGAGGAGAACCATCGGCCATTACCAATTGCTTGAACTTTGGTAATCCGTATAACCCCGAAGTGTATTGGCAGTTTGTGGGAGCTATTAAAGGAATGAGTGCTGCATGTAGAAAATTTGAAACGCCTGTTACCGGGGGGAATGTAAGCTTTTACAATCAAACAGTTTCCGATACTTCAGAAGAACCTGTATTTCCAACTCCTACCATTGGTATGTTAGGAGTGGTACAAGACAAGGCCAATGTTATGACTTTGGATTTTAAATTCAAGGGCGACTTAATTTTCTTGATTGGTGAATCGCATGAAGATATTGGCTCGTCTGAATACCTTACCTCTTACCACGGCATTAAGGCTTCGCCAGCTCCGTATTTCGATTTGGAAAAAGAGTATGCTTTACAACAAGCCGTAAAAGGGCTCATCCAAAACAAGTTCATCAATGCAGCTCACGATTGTGCTGATGGTGGGTTGTACACTGCCTTAGTAGAAATGGGTATGCCACGCGGACTTGGTTTTGATATCGTAACTTCTGCTGAGGTGAGAGAAGATGCCTTCCTGTTTGGAGAATCTCAGAGCAGGGTAGTGATTACTGTTGATCAGGATGAGGAAGAAGATTTTATTGACTATATGAACACCACTGGTGTAGAATTTACCTTACTGGGTCATGTTACTCGAGGTAAGATATGTGTTGATGACGACCATTACGGTTTTATTGAAGAAGTGAAAAATACTTATGATACTGCCCTTGAAACGGCTCTGAACTAACAAAAAATCAGTTATTTATATTGAAAACCCGTTCAAATGCATTGAACGGGTTTTTTATTGAATCCCACTTGTTAAGTCAGAGTGACCGGATATCCTTCAAAACGTCCCACTCACTAAATGGGTGTTGCCTAAACCGTTTTTGGGTTGTAAGTTGCGCCTGATTATAATTGCATTAAGTTAATATCTAAAGATATTGTGGTTATATATCGTTAGAATTTGGTGTACGTCTTAAAAATCCCCAACCAAGCGTTGGGGATTTTTTTATTGTACTACAATTTGTTGATGGTAAGCCTTTGTGGCAGTCTCCAATTTCAAGTAATAAACTCCTTTGGGTTGATCCGTTAAATTGAATGTGTGCGTATATTGTTGTGTTTTTATGGGCAATGTTTGTGTTAGCACCAACCTTCCGGTAGCATCCAACACAGTAATAGTAACCCGGTTAGGCTGATGCTGATGAATATTCATGTTGAAGTTGCCAGTGCCTGGATTAGGATAAAGCACTACTTGATCGGTGGTATTATAGGCGTTTCCAATATTGGTAGTAAGGTCAACATAAATACTATCGGTAATGGTATCTGAAGTACAGTCGGAATAGGCAATGTGTTGCACCACATAATAGCCTGAGGTAGTATAAGTATGTTGAGGGTTAACACTGTTAGAAGTATTGCCGTCGCCAAAGTCCCACCAATGGCTTGTGGCATTGATGCCAGGGGTATTAAAATTCACCGTTCCCATGTTGTTGCCATAGGTGAAATCGGCAATGGGATCGTATGCACCAATATACCACACATCCATGCTATCCATTACGGTAAGTGCAGCGATGTTTTGCAAGTAGGTGGCGTCGGTATCGGAGAGGGTAGAGTGGTACGATAAGCCTAATGGGCTTTTGCGTAACATGGTGGCATAAAACACGCATGCAGCTAAATAGCTGCCGTGCATGTTAGGGTGGCTGTTATCGCCAGAGTGCAACACCATTGTACTGTCCACTACTTTTGAGTAGCTCCATGCAGCGCCAACAGGGGCAACAATGGCATCGTTATCAGCCCCCATTTCCAAATAGCTGGTGCGTAAGCGAGCACTCATGCCTTCAAAAGTGCAAAGTGGGGGATAGTTAGGACAGTTCATGGCATCGCCATACCTTCGCCCCCAGGTCATGTAAAACACCGTTTCAGTGCATGGATTGTTCAGGGTAATTAAGCTATCCAACGCGCGAGCATACGGGTATACCTGCCACGCCACCTGGCTGGGGGGGAAAGAGGGACGTTGACTTTGTTCTTGCAACACCACATAATCCCAATCGTTGGAAAATATTTTGTTGAAAGTGGTATTGTTGGTAGAGTGCCCTTCGAGCGTATGTCCACCTGGAGTGTTGGCGTCGTATTGAATGGTATCGCCTCCAGAGAGTGCCAGTTGATATACCAGGTTGGGCAAGTTGTTTACACCGGTATAGCTGTTGCCCAAGAACAGCACTTCAATGTTTTGAGCCTGGGTAATGGTAGAGAGCAGCAATCCGATAAGGATTAGTTTTGTTTTCATAATTGTTATTTGTAGCGTTTGTTGGTAAGACGTACAGTAGTTGATCGGTTGCCTTTGGGTAGAAAGAGAAGTGTTTTATAGTGCCCTAATTCTTGTATTCTTAGTTACTAAACTCAATGCATGAAGCTGTAAGATGAACGCATCAACTTATTGAAAAATAGTAAGAAACTGTTTGACGTAATGTTGGGTGGCTATATGCGCAATCCCACAAGCACAATGTCATCAATTTGTTCTTGATCGCCAATCCACTCATCAAATGCATCAATCACTGCAGTTTTTTGGTCGGCTATGCTAAGATTCTGGATGGAGAGCAATAGATTTTTTAGTCGTTTGGCAAGGAATTTTTTGCCTTTTGGCCCGCCAAATTGATCTACATAGCCGTCGGAAAACATATAAATGCAATCGTCTTTTTGGATGTTAATGCTGTGGTTAGTAAAGTTTTGATCTTGATTGTCGTGGATACCAATGGGCATTTTATCTGCTTTAAGTACAATGAGTTCTTCGCCACGTACAAGAAACAGTGGGTTATGCGCACCAGCATACTCCAGGGTGTTGTTTTCCCAATCAATGCAACACAGGGCAATGTCCATTCCATCCTTGGTTTTTTCTTCATCGCCCCTGCGGTGGAGTGCCGAAATCACACTTTCGCGTAGATCGCTCAATATTTCTGCAGGCTCAGTTATGCCTTTTTTATTCACGATTTGGTTGAGGTAAGTAATCCCAATCATGCTCATGAAAGCCCCAGGTACTCCATGTCCGGTACAGTCGGCAGCAGATACCAATGTTTTACCGTCTACCTCAGCATACCAGTAAAAATCACCACTAACAATATCTTTGGGGCGGTACATGATGAATGAGTTGTCAAGGAATTTTCGATCACGCGATTTAGGGTGCATAATAGCATGCTGGATACGCAATGCATAGTTGATGGAATCGGTAATGTCTTTGTTTTTAATTTCCAATTCCAGGTTGGTTTTTTCCATCTTATCGCGCTGCGTTTCAATCTCTGCTTTTTGGGCATTGATTTCCGTATTTTGCGATTCTACCAATTCCTTTTCCTTACGCAACTCCTGGGTGCGTAGGTTGACCTCTTCTTCCAATCTCCTTTTGGCTGCTTTCAGTTTTCGCATGCGTAGCTGCGAGAATATGTAGAAAAAGATGAGTCCTACCACCACTACCAGGGTGTAGAACCAGGCAGTTCGCCAAAATGGAGGGGTTACGGTGAAACTAAAGGAAGAGGCCACACTATTCCACAACCCATCTTCGTTGCACGACCGAACAAAAAAGGTGTATTCACCAAATGGAATATTGGTGTATGTGGCGTGCTTTTTAGAACTGGGCTTACTCCATTCTTCATCAAAACCTTCGAGCTTCCATTGATACATTACCCGGTCGGGGTTTTTTAAGCTGATGCCAACAAAATCGAAGGTGAGGTTACTTTTATTATAGGGCAGTACCAGGTCCTTGGGCAATTTAAACCGGCCGTACATACCATTTACATATTTTGCATGTTTCTTTTCTTCCCAATCGGTTTTTTCCGACGACATGCTCACATTGGTAATGTGGGTAATGGATTCTACATTGCTGGTGTTTTCGCCAAGGGCATTGTAGCAAGTAACACCTTTAATGGTACCAAACCACAATTTTCCTTCCTTATCCTTGTAAACAGCATTTTTGTTGGTTTCCAGTCCGGTAAATCCATCGTCGATATCGAAATGGCGAATGGTATAAATGTTGCCCGAAACATCAAAGTTAATGCGATCCACTCCCTTGTCCGAACCTACCCATAGGTTGTCATTATCATCAAAAATAATGAGGTAGGCGTTGTTCGAAGCCAGGCCTTCTTTATAGGTAAAGTTGCGGAATGAACTTACATTGTACATGTTTTGTCCAAATTCATACTTGAACAATCCATTGCCTTCAGTAGCTAACCACACATCTTGATTGTTGTCTGCAATAATGGAAATAACATTGTTATATTTTTCGGCTAATTCCAGTTTCATGAAGTTTTTACCATCATAAATCGATAGCCCCTCATCGCGCGAGCCAAACCACATGTTTCCCAATTTATCCTTGTGGATGGTAGAAATAACATTGCCGGCCAAACCATCGGCTTTCGTGAAGTTTTGTATGGTGTAGTTAGCAAGATCAAAGCCTTCAAAAGCAATGCGACTCACCCCTTCGTTGGTGCCTACCCAAAAGGTGCTGGAGTCGGCTTGATAAATGAAAAGGACTTCGTTGTGTACCAGGCCTTGAGTGGTGGTAATTTCGTAGTGTTTTTCTTGGTTAAAGATGCTAACGCCTTCAGGTGTTCCGTACCAGTAGTTACGATTCCAATCTTTGTATACGTAGTATACTTCGCTGTTCAGCAGTCCATCTTTTTCGGTAATGTTAACCACTTCATTGAGGTTGCCGTCTTCAAATTTCAATTTACTTACCCCATCAAAAGTGCCCAATAAAATATGTCCTTTATTGTCTTCGTAAATAGACAACACCTGGTTGCTAATCAGCCCATCGGTTTGGGTGTAATGCACAAAGTGGGCTCCAATGTATTTGTTTACTCCGCCAAAGTAGGTGCCCAACCATAAGTTGCCAAACGAATCTACGATGGCCGAACGAATACGGTTGTTGCTCAATCCTTCGGCTTCGGTGTAGTTGTAAAAGTTTTCACCATCAAATTCGCTTACTCCTTTTTTGGTGCCAAACCACATGTTGCCATAAGGGTCTTCGGTAATGGCGCGTACACGATTTTGGATGAGTCCGTCGGCTTCGGTGTATACCTTAAATTTATTGCGGTCGTATCTTACTGCTCCTTTTTTGGTGCCAAACCACAGGTTTTTATTGCCGTCTTCAAAAATGGTGAGCACCTGGTTATGGGGCATGCCGTTAGCAGTGGTGTAGTTGGTGAACGTTTTGCCATTAAAATGACTTACTCCCCCATCAGTACCTACCCAAATGTCGCCTTTGGCATCTTTCAACATGCTTCGCACTTTGTTGTGTCCTAACCCATCGGCAGTAGTATATTGTTTAAAGGCAGTAGAGTCGTTGGTGGTTCCGTCGTAAACAAAAATGCCTTCGCCAAAAGTGCCAAACCACATGTTACCATCATTGTCTTGTGTAATGGCTCTTACTACATCCGACTTTAACCCATTTATGTGATTGATGTTGCTGAAATCGTGCCCATCAAACATGGTAGCACCTTTGCCTTGTGTGCCAAACCACATGTTGCCATTGCGGTCTTGAAAAATGGTGCGAATAATGTTGGAGGCTAATCCATTGTCGGTGGTGTAGGTATTGAAGTCGGTGCCGTTAAATACGGTAACTCCACCACCTTCGGTTCCAATCCACAAAAAACCATCCGTATCTTGATAAATGGAATAAACACCAGAACGGGGTAACCCTTCTTCTACCGAGTAACGGCGGAAGTTATAGGTTTGACTGTATACAACAGTGGCAAGGAGTAACAGCACCAATATGAGGCCAACCGCTTTTTTCATTCATCCAAACGGGTTAGATGACTAAAACTAAGGAAAAAGATTGACATGGAAGCATTTAAGAAGAAAGGCACCTCAAAATACTGAGGTGCCTTCCGTTTAACCCATAACAACCGCTACTCGTACACTTCGTAAAGGTTGTTATTGTATACAAACCTAACATTATTGCCTAGTGAGAGGAATTGCGAAATTTTAGGATCGTTGTTCAACAGTTCGAAATATTCGTCGCTGTTGAATTGCACCCTATTCGCTTTCAGTGCTTTGTTTTTTTCATCTTGCACATACAGGTCAATCCATTGATTGCCTTTTTGATAAATGGCGCGCCCTTGCACGTTTTTCGATTGATCGGCAAAGTTGCGGCTGTTGCCTTCCATATCTTTATACATGAGGCGTTCGGCTCCAGCTTTGCTTTGTGCCATATTTTCTGCTTCGCTCAACTCTTGTACCTCCTTGCTCGAGCGTACACTGCCTGCTCCACTTTTGTCGTGCATGAAGCCAAAGTCGTCGGCATTGCCATCCATAAATCGCTGCTCTTCTTCCACTTCTTCAAATCGACCATTGAAAATAACATTGTTGTTGTCCCATCGATCTCGTCGCATGGTAATGCGCTCATCTTCTAAAATGAGATAGCTGGTATATGGAGTGATGATGCCGTATTTTTTTGCCAACCGTGTTACTTCTTCTACCAACTCTTTGTCTTCGCCATGCAAGCGAATTTGATCCAACAGGTAACCGATGTTTCGTGTTGCCCATAATGAAGGAATAAAGTCGTAGTTGGTTTCTTCGTTAGTCAACTCTGCTTCGTAGGTATAAGTTTCTCGTTTGCCATTTACGGTACCTTCTACCGTTACGGTAACGTTTCCCGCTTTTTCGTAACGACCAAAGATGGTGACCGACGATCCTTTAAAGATGTCGGGCACTTTTTTAGGATATATTTTATTCACCCGGGTATTGCCAAAGGTGAGCTTAACATCAGTAAGTACTGGTGAACTAACCTTGGTGTAAAAGTTGGAAACTTTCACTTCAATGTCTTCTTCTGGTGTGATGTAAGAACGATATGCTTCTGTTTTTTCCGTTATTTTATCCAGTAGATGCGTGTTGATACTGGTGCCTATGCCAAAGGTAAATACTCTTGTTGCTTCGCTGTTGTATTTCAAAATTTTATCCAGCAGGGCATCTTCTTGCGTTTCTCCAATGGTAGGCTTGCCATCTGTAATGAAGATGATCATGTGGGGGCGATCCTGGGTGTTTTTTTCTTGCAAAGCCAATTCAAAAGCATGATCGATGTTGGTGCCACCAATGGCTTTTAGTTTTTTGATAAAGTCTTTGGCTTTGTTGAGATTGGCCGTATTTACATTCATACGTTTTCCAAATAAAGCTTCCGCTTCGGTAGAAAAACGCACAATTTCAAAGCGGTCTTTAGGGTTAAGGTGATCTACGCAAAAGAGCAATGCTTTTTTGGCTTGTTCCATTTTTTCTCCTGTCATGCTTCCCGATACATCAAGTACAAAGGTGATGTCTTTATTTACTACCTCATCGCGTTGTGGCGAAAATCCCGGGCTGATGTTAGCAAAGAAGAAACCATCTTCACCTTGTTCTTTAAACGAAAGCAATGACAATCCAAATTTGGCCTTGTTGGTACCTACATATACTTTAAGATCGAGTGTTGGTACGGTGTTTTTAGCCTCGAAACCGATAGTAGCGCGGTCTTCTCCTTTTCGAATAATTTCTACATCATGGGTAGGAGAGTAGAGGGTTTTGATTTTTGAGGAAGAGGTAACATCAACCTTGAAACTCACATTGTTGAGTGGCTTTGCCGAATATTTTTTGGTGTTAAGGGGAAATACGTATTCGGTAGTGTTGTTATCTAATTCCAGCACTTCGGTATAGGTTATTTTTACCCTTTTTTCGCTGCGTGGTTCAATAGGAAAGATGCGCACTTTAAACAGCGATTGCTCCGAATATTCGAGCAAAGCCGGATCGCGCATGCTGCGTACAATGTCTTCGTAAATTTTTCGCGCTTTATTGGCATCCAACAGCTCTGCCTCCATTTGTTTGCCGTTGATGTCCATCGAAAAATTCTTTAACACAGCTCCTTTAGGAGCAGGAAAAAGAAAGTAACCTTCTAAGCGACTGCCTGATGGATTGTAAAATACTTGATCGATGGTAGTTTTGGCAATTTGATCGGTGATTTGTGTATTGACTTGCATCGATCGGGTTTCCAGCACTTGAGAGTTGGTAAACCGATGATTGCCTGGAGGGCTTGCAATGATGAAGCCACCGGCAATGGTACATACACTTGCCAGGGTGAATGCAATGAGGGCAACGAGATAGCGCAATTGTTTCATAGGAAAAAGGTTTAACCTTGCACGGCACTGCTGTTACGCTCAATGCCATGCAAGGTCAGTCTGATTAGCTTATTTTTCGAAAGTGTAGTTCATCTTGGTGGCTTGCTCGCGCAGCGACTCAATCATTACAGCATCCAATGTGTTTTTATCAGCATTTTCTTTGCGTTTTTCCGCTACGAAAACCCTTCTTTTCTTATCCAATTCCTGGATGGCGTTTTGAATTTGCTCCCGCTCTTCCTTCTTTTCTTCTACATATTTCTTGCGCTCTTCTGTATTCATGTCTTTCATCTCATCGGGCAATTCTTCTGCTTCCATCTCTTCCAATACCACTGTTTCTTCATCCATGGCATCTACTAAATCCCATTCGGCATTTTTGTAATTGGCCGAACTTTTGGTTACTGCTCTGTTGGCGGTGTTGCCCGAACCAAAGCTGCCTGCATTGGCATCTTCTGTAGCCTGGCGTTGCACCATCTTCGAACCTTTGCTACCATAACCAATATAGGTTTGGTTCAATTGGGTGTTCAATTGTGCAATTTGGTCGTCGTAAGGCGATGCGATGAAGGCCACTTTTTGATTGTGGTCAATGTTCATGTATTTACCGTCCGATAGGTCAGCTCCGTGCTTCCACTTGGTGTTTACTCCTTCCTGATAAGCACCGCAAAAAATGGTGTTTACAATAATGCCTTCTCCAATGGCCTTTTTACAAGCATCCTCATAGCTTACCGAGCCTTGGGTAAAACCTTCGTTCCCAGCAATGTAAAGCATTTTTAAATCCTCATTCGATTTGCTCCAGTTTAATTGGTTGGTAGCGGTTTGAATTACATGACCGCAATATTCGTTTCCTCCATTGGTAGTTAATGAAAAGAGGTCTTCCGAAATTTTATCTAAGTCGGTAGTGAGCTGCGAAATCATACGGATGTATCCTTCGCTGGAAGGCAAACCGTCGTTGCCATATTCGTACAAAGCGATTTCCAACGTAGGTTGGTCGCCCTCATAACGGGCCAGCGCCAGTTCATTCACAATTTTCCACAATTGTGCTTTGGCTTGTTCCAACAATCCATCCATGCTACCACTGGTGTCGAGCAGCAATCCTACTTGAATTTTGTTCTTTTCTTGTGCAGCACTTTTTTGAATACCAAAAGGAATGGTAAAGGCTGCAAACATTAAAATGGCGATGAGTTTTTTCATGACTGTGTGCTTTATTGTTTCCTGTTGCGGTGCAAGAATGATTCCATAAACCGCTAAAAATCAAAGGTTATTGTTAAAGTTTGTTAAATGCTTATTGTTTGTTACATCAAGCTGTACAGTCGTAAATGAAAAAGGTTCAAAATGAGATGAACTTTTTTGAGGTGAGGATATAACCTGCTTGTTTTTAGCGGGGAGCTAAGTTTGGTAAGGCAATTAGTTCGAGGTTGCGAAAACCATTTTCGAGGTTGCGGAAACCATTTTCGAGATTGCGAAAACCATTTTCGAGTTTTAAGAAAACCTATTTGAAGTAAGTAAAAAAAAGCGGCCGTCATCCTGTTCCGATAACTATTGGAACAGAACCTGGCCACTTTTTTAGCAGGTATTTGATAAAGATTACTTTATAATAGTCACTTTACGTGCTACCGATGCGTTATTGGTGTTCACATGTAACGAATAAATGCCTTCGGCCAACGCAGAGGTATTTAACGTTACCAGTTGCGCACTGGCATTGGTCATGGATTTATTCATTACTATTTTCCCGGTAAGATCAACCAATTTTAATTCAAAATCTTGTTGACTGTTGTGAGATAATTCAATTTGTAGTAAGTCTTTGGCAGGGTTGGGATATACATGAAGGTTTTGATCCAAATTGTTTTCGTCGATGCCAGTGCTTATGACTACTACTGTTTCACAATCGAAGTCGGTGCCACAAGTATCGGTAATGGTTAAGCAAACTCCATAGGTGCCATCAGCAGCGTAGGTATGAGTAGGATTTTGTTGTGTGCTGGTATTGCCATCGCCAAAATCCCAGCTCCAGGTATAGGGATTCCCCGACGATAGGTCGTTGAATTGTATGGTTTGATTGTTTGCAACGTGATAAAAGGCAGCCAGTGCTGGAGGACCTAATGTTCGGGTTTTGCTGGTGGTACAATTCATAGTCCACCCATAAAGAATGGTAGTAAGTGTAACATCATAAGGGCCGGTACCATTAAATGTGTAATTGGGGTTTAATGAATAATTAAGGGGAGATCCATCATCATAATCCCAAATAAAAGAATCCCATAATTCATCAGTAAAAGATTTTTGGTTGTACATCCGATGCTCAAGAATGGATGAAGCACCTTCCCAAAAATGCACAAGGTTTGGGGCGGTAATCATACAATGTTCATCATCATCTACACCAAAGTCGGTAGAAAGGGGGTAGCTTACATGTGGTTCAAGCAAAGCGTCGGCATTCAGGTAGTCGTTGCCTGCTTGAAGTTGGTAGCTTCGAATCCACCCACTGCCATTAAGGTGTAATGAACTAAGCCATTCACCCTGTCCTTCTCCAGCTGTCCAATCGTTAAAAACAATAACAACTGGCGTAGCTCCAGAATTTTCTACCACAAGCGCAAATTCACCATAGCTAAGGGTAACCGGTGAACTGAAAGTAGCAGTTCTCCTAAGGTCGTTTTGTCCTCCCATACCAAATGTGGAGTCTACTTGAATGGTAACACTTGCAAGGGCAGGTCCGGTTGGGATGGAATCCCATAAATCTATTTCATAGAGCGAGCAGGTAACGTTGGCTACAGCATTGGAGTTCAATGGCATGAAACCATAAAAATCAAAGCCATATACTACAAAGTCGTTAGAGGGAGCATCATAATGTTGAGAAGCTTTGTTGGCGGAAGCGCCACTACTTAATTCAACAAATTGTGGAGTTCCAGTTTTGGCAGAAGGATAACGTACGGTGTCTACACCACATGTACCCCCACTGCTTTTTAAGGTATTGTTCAAAGCGTTCCATTTCCCCGTGTTTTCTGGCGCTTGGGTAAACGCTGTTATTTGATGTTGTGCGGTTAAGGAAATGCCAAAACATAGCAGCATTACCGTTAAAGTAAAGAGTTTCTTCATAATTAAGGTGTTTGGATTAGCATGAGGTGTGCTCATGGTGATGGAAAATTTGTGCAAAAAAACTCAATAAACCCGGGTGCTATATGGTTGAATTCGTGAACGGTAGAAATAACAGGGTGAAATGCTCCGATGAGTGAGTTAACTCAATTGCTATGAGGCAAGTAGGAATATGGGTAAAATAAAAACGGCCGAATGTTAATCCGGCCGTTTCGTATAAAGGTGTTTTGTAAGTATTACTTCATAATAGTCACTTTACGAGCTACCGACTCATTGTTCGTATTTACATGGAGGATGTAAATACCTTCTGATAGGGTGCTGGTATTTAAAGTGATCAATTGTGCGTTGGCATTGGTCATGGTTTTGTGCATCACCGTTTTTCCGGTAAGGTCTACCATTTTAATACTTAAGTTTTTATTACCGCTGTAGCTCAATGCTACTTGCAATACATCTTTAGCAGGATTTGGATACACGTTCAACGTTTGCTCCAATGCATTTTGATCAATGCCAGTGCCAATGATGGTAATGTTTTGGCAAGTAGAATCAGTACCACAACTATTGGTTACTGTTAAGCATACCGTATAGGTGCCATCGGCAGCGTAAGTATGTGTAGGGTGCTGCTGTGTGCTGGTGTTACCGTCACCAAAATCCCATAGCCACGATTGCACAATTCCTGGCGATTGGTCGCTAAAATTAACTGTTGGGTTGTTATTCGTACTTGAAAAGGCTGCTTGTACTTGAGAGCCAAATACCGCAGAGGTAGATGAGCCACAAACGATTGTCCATCCATATAAAGTATCTGTTAAGGTAGTCGTAAATGGGCCATTCGTGTTGAACGTATGTGTTGGGTTTATCAAATTTTCGGTAGGAGAACCGTCGCCGTAATCGTAGGTGTATGATAACTCAGGAAATCCCCAGTAAGTGGCAGAGTTGTACATTCTATTTTGTAAAATGGGCGATGAGTTATCAGTAAAAGCTACTGATGTAGGTGGGTTGGTTAAACAGGGAGGAGTGGCATCAAAATCAGCAGTAAGATCATAGCTTACATGGGGTGCCATTAGTACATCGGCATCAACAGTAACTCCATTTGATGTAATGTCCCTTCCTTTTAGCCAACCTACACCATCTACATTTACGCCAAACAACCACTCTTGGCCACCATCACCGTTAAACCAACTGTTAAATATAACACCAACATTAGTGTTAGAATTGGTTTCTACGGTTAACACGTAAGGAACAGATACCGTTACTGGAGCATTAAAAATAATTTCCTTCTTGACACTACCCCAGGTGCCATCATTTGTAGAGTCTACCTGAATTACTACAGAAGCCAGTGGAGCACCTAGGGGGAACGAATCAACACCTGCTTCATAGATGGAGCAAGTGATGTCGACGACGTTAGCATTGCCATCTGTTTGCCATCCATACCAATCGAATCCATGAACGGTGATGGGCTGTGGAGTATCGAAGTACTGTGAAAATGCAGGGACGTTGGTGTTGATGTCCAGGATCCAGGCGTCAGATAATTTCGCCAGTGTGTATCGCACGGTATCTACTCCACAAGTACTGCTGCTATTTTTTAAGGAATGATTGGAGTTGTTGTAACGCGCTAATTTATTATAACTTACTGCGTCAGTAAGTTTGGTTGCCTTAGATTGGATTTCTTGTTGTCCATAGGCAAATACAAAACAGCACAGCATGGCTGCTAATAAGGTAAAATTTTTCATTGTTTAAGTTTTTTAAATGATTTTTAACACTACTTCCAATAACTTATTTAAAAAGTGTTGTGTTAAAGAGTTGGATGTGTGATTGGTGCTAAAAGGAAGGTGAAATGCTTCATTGAGTGAGTTTAGTTACTCACTATGAAAGAGGCAGGAATGCGGATGAAATAAAAACGGCCGGATCAACATCCGGCCGTTTTACAAAGGTATTTTGTGAATATTATTTAATGATCGTCACTTTACGCGCTACCGACTCATTGTTCGTATTTACATGGAGGATGTAAATACCTTCTGATAGGGTGCTGGTATTTAAAGTGATCAATTGTGCGTTGGCATTGGTCATGGTTTTGTGCATCACCGTTTTTCCGGTAAGGTCTACCATTTTAATACTTAAGTTTTTAGTACCGCTGTAGCTCAATGCTACTTGCAATACATCTTTAGCAGGATTTGGATACACGTTCAACGTTTGCTCCAATGCGTTTCGATCGATGCCTGTACCAATAATGGTAATGGTTTGACAGGTAGAGTCAGTGCCACAAGTATCGGTTACAGTTAAACATACCGTGTAGGTGCCATCGGCAGCGTAGGTATGTTGTGGGTCTTGCACAGTGCTGGTATTGCCATCGCCGAAGTCCCACAGGTAACCAATGATGCCACCACCAGCAGTTGTTGTGTTGGTGAAGTTAGTCACCGAGCCTACTGCATTGTAGGTAAAACCAGGAGCAGGGGCAGGGCAGCTAATAACAACAGGATTACAAACAGTATCGATGCCACACGAATCGCTTACAATCAAGCAAACAGTGTAGGTGCCTGGAGTAGCATAAGTATGCGTTGGGTTTTGTTGGGTGCTGGTATTGCCATCGCCAAATTCCCACAACCATGAAGTAGCTGAGCTCGACATGTCAGTAAATGTTGCAGTCAACAAGGTTTCAACACTGGAAAATTGTGCAGTAGGATTAGGGCAGTTGATGGTAACAGGATTGCAAATAGTGTCGGCACCACAAGCATCGGTTACAATCAGACAAACAGTATAGGTGCCATCTGCAGCATAGGTGTGTATTGGGTTTTGTTGGGTGCTGGTATTGCCATCACCAAAATCCCATGCCCATGAAGTGGCTGAACTTGACATGTCAGTAAACGTTGCTGTTAATGCGGCAGTAGTGTTGCTGAACTGTGCAGTAGGTAGTGTACAAACCACTACACTGCTACAACTTGAATCAGTGCCACAGGCATCGGTAATGGTTAAACATACAGTATACGTGCCATCTACAGCATAGGTATGTGTAGGGTTTTGCTGGGTACTGGTATTGCCATCACCAAAATCCCACAACCATGAAGTGGCAGAATTTGACATGTCGGTAAATGTGGCTGTTAATGCAGTAGTAGTATTGCTGAATTGTGCGGTAGGCAGCGTACAGATCACTACACTACTACAACTCGAATCGGTGCCACAAATATCGGTAATGGTTAAGCATACGGTATACGTACCATCAGCGGCATAAGTATGTATAGGGTTTTGCTGAGTACTGGTGTTGCCATCGCCAAAATCCCATAACCACGACTGTGGTGAGCCCGACGACATATCGGTGAAGTTGGCTGTTAGGTTGTTGCTGGTGTTCGAAAAGGCCGCTTGTGCTTGAGGTCCAAATACAGCTGTTGCAGTTTCAACACAAGTAACCGACCAGCCAAATAAGGTATCGGTTAATGTGGTAGTGAATGGCCCGTTAGTGTTAAAAACATGCGTTGGATTGATCACGTTTTCGTTGGGCGACCCATCGCCATAATTATAGGTGTACGATACTTCAGGTGCGCCAATGTATGCTGCACGGTTGTACATTCTGTTGCCCATAATAGCCGATGAATTATCGGTAAAAGTTACGGTAGTAGGAGGATTCGATAAACAAATTGGGGTAGCATTGAAATCGGCAGTAAGGTTATAGCTTACATGAGGTTCTGCCAGTAAATCGGAATCGAATATAACACCACCTACAACAAGTTCATAACCGTGCAACCATCCAACACCATTGATGCTGGCACTACCCAACCATTCTTGTTGTCCATCACCTGCAGTCCAGTCATTAAATACCACTGCTACGTCAGTAGTAGAAGGCGTTTCAATGCTCAATACGTATGGAGCATTTACAGTAACTGGTGTTGGAAAAGTAGCAGTTTTCATAATTTCTGGCAATGATCCAAGGCCAAAAGTAGAGTCAACAGGAATCACTACTGAGGCCAATGGTGACCCGGTAGGCAGCGAATCAGGACCGGCCAAATAAATGGCACAAGTGATGTTAACTACACCGGCATTACCACTTGATTGCCAGCCATACCAATCGAACCCGAATACAGTAATGGGTTGTGGAGCATCGTAGTACTGCGATACTTTGTCAGCAGAAGTTGCTACATTGATCGTAACGGAGGACGGAGTAATAGTTTTTGCCATAGGATACTGTACAGTATCTACGCCACAGTTATTACCACCACCACGCAAGGTGTTTAAATTCAAACTGCCTACGCGATCCACTTTAATGAGATTCGCTGGTGCTGCTTGTAATTCGTGTTGTTGTCCATAAGACAATGCGTAGCATGAGAGTGCTACTAAGAGAGTAAAGAATTTTTTCATAGAATTTAATTTGACGCGTTAAGGCGCGCAAGTTAGTTAAATAGAGGGCGCGGGGCAAGGTGCTGATAATCAGTAGCTATGAAAAATAAAAAGCGTAACCGTACTAATGACAGGCGGAAAATTTGTTGGTAAAAATCGCTATGGAGAGTCCAGGTGGGCGATGCGGATATTGCTCATTACGGTTAAAATAAGGGGTGCGTTTTTTTTTATTAAAAAATGAAGGTCAACTATCCTTATTGCTTGTTTTAGAGCAAATGGAACTGGTTCAAAAGCGTTGTGTCATTTTTTGTTTCAAAACAATTACGGATGCATTTAAGATCCTGGAAAAGTAAGAATGATGTATTGATAAAATGCAGGTTACTTGTTTTCTTCCTTTGTTTCGGTAAGATCGCCAGTAACAATATTACAGTTGGGCAGCAATACTTTAAGTACGTTCAGGTTATCTTCATGAATGGGGTTACCACGCAAATCAAGGGTGCGCAATTTTTGTAGTGCTACAATGCTTTCAGGCAGTCGTTCAAAAAGATTGCTTTGTAGCGAAAGATATACCAGGTTAGTGAGTTGTGCCAAATTGGAAATCTCCTTGAGTTGATTGTTATTCAAATAGAGCGTACTTATCCCTGTACCAATAGGGGGGATAGAATCTAATCCACAATCTACTAACGCTACTACTTGCAAATTCTTTCCTTGTAAAAAATCACTGGGTAATGTGTCGAGCTTGGTCCGTTCAATGTCAAGCGTTTTAAGACGATCGAGGTAGTTAAAAGTGGCAGGGATCTTAAACCGCTCGGCGGTGTTGTTCACCAATACCAGTTTTTGCATTTTCCCCATGCCGGCAATTTCTTCTGGAAAGGAGTCGAGCTTTGTATCAAAAAGTTCAAAATTGGTTACGTTAAAGCACTTACCCATTTCCGGGGGGATAAATGTCAATTCGTTGTTTTTGCTTTTGAAGTTAATAAGACTACTGAGCATGCTTACCTCTACTGGAATAGACGTGATGCTGTTGCTGCCAAGGGTAAGGTCGCGCAGGTAGGTGAGCTCCCCTAATTTGCTCAAGCTTTTTTCATCCAGGTACTGCCCGGTTAAGTCCAACGAAATAGCAGTAGTGGGCGACTTTAAAGCTTCCTTAATGGTAGTGGGTTGGGCGCTTACTTTCCCCCATAAAAATAACGATATGATGCATAAAACGATCCTAGCTGCTGGCATTTTCCAGGTGCAATGTTTGCGTAGGGAATGCAAATTCCAGGCCGTTTTCATTGAATCGTTTTAAAATTTCGAGGTTTATAGTCGTCTGAGTCTCGAGGATATCGCTCTCTTTACGAATGTAATATATGAATATTATTCCTAATGCGAAGTCGCCAAAGGCATTGAAGCCTACCTTGGTATCTTCTTCAAGAATTAACTCTTTGTGCTCGTCTGCAATGGTTTGCAACAATGCCATCGATTGTTCCATTTGTGCTGGGGTGGTATCGTAGATCATGCCAAGGTTGAGCACCACCTTACGGGTTTCCTCCATCGATACGTTCTCAACACTATTTTCAGTAAACTTATGGTTGGGAACCGTTACTATTCTTCCTTCTAGTGTTTTTAAACGTGTACTTCGTATGCCAATTTCAGTGACGGTACCATCAAAGCCATCGGCTTTAATACGATCGTTAATCTTAAAAGGCTTATCCACAAAAATGGTAATACCTCCAAAAATGTTGGTGACCGTGTCTTTGGCTGCCATGGCCAACGCCAAACCACCAATACCGAGTCCGGCAATGAGGGCACTTACGTTGTAACCAGCATTGTTAAGGGCTACAATAATACCTAGAATCCATATGATGGAACGTACCCCTTTCTTTACAATGGGCATCAACTGGTCGTCTAAGTCACTCTCCGATTTTTCAGTGAGAGGCACAATATACTCTTCAATCAAGGCATCAATGGTACGGGCAATGAGCCACGTAATGTTGATGGCAATAAGTATATGGAAGGTGGCCGACGAAAACTCATGCATCGAGTGCCCTTCAGGAAAGCTCAAAAATTTATTGTAGCCAATGTATAACCCAACAGTTACAATACCCAATACAACGGGCTCTTCTAACATGTCTACTAAAATGTCGTCGAGCTTGGTCTTGGTTTTTCTGGCGAGTTTCTTTACCACATTGCCAAACAACCAATACACCATTTTGGCTACAATTATCGATCCCACAACAATGCCCAGGAAAATTGCCCAGTCGCCTACGGTATTGTGGTACCAGTGCTTATCAAAAAAGGAAACATTGTCGTTGGCTACCTGCGCTACAGTGTTCAATGTATCAGAAGCAGTAGCCAACGTATCGGTAAGGTTTTCCATAACACTGGAAGTGTCGTGGCTCATTAAGGTAGAGCTGTCTGCCATATAAACGGGAACAGGCTCAGTAATAACAACAGAAATAGTATCTGACATGGATTATTTTTTTTGCGAATATAAGCAGTTGTTAGTTTTCCATCAAAATGGTAGATGTATTCACAAGGTTTCTATCATTTTATTTAACTACCATTTGTTGGGTAACACTGGCCTTTCCGGTATTGAATTGTAAAAGGTATAGGCCTTGTGCCAGTTGAAGCTTAGTAGCATTAATGGTGAATTGGTGCGCACCAGCTGTTTGTCGTTGCTGGTGTAATAATAAGGAGCGCCCCTGGGCGTCCACCAATTTTATTTCTACCATTTCGTCCTGTTTGAGCTGGTAACTTACAATGCTTTGATCGGTAATTGGGTTAGGGTAGAGTACTATGCCAAAAGGGTTGCTGTTCGTGCTGATGCCGGTGGCATCATCTACATACACTTCTAAATAAGTAGTATCGTTAGGGCAATTGCCATTTACAGCAATAAGCATAACATTGTAAGTGCCAATGGCAGTGTATTGGTGCCATGGGTTGGTATCGTTAGAACTATTGCTATCATCAAAATCCCAGTGGTAGCCATTGGCGTTGTTGGAGTTGTTGGTAAAGGTAATGATGGCGTTAGGCAGGTAAACTGTGGTGTCGCTAGCCGAGAAGCTGGCAGTTGGGGAAAGGGCAACATCTACTGTGAGTTGTTGCACCAATGTGTCGGTGCCTCCCGGGCCTGTAGCAATGAGGGTAACATCGTAAGTGCCGCTTGTTCCGTAGTATACTGCTGGGTTGGCATTGGTGCTGGTAGCGGGTAATCCTCCTTGAAAAATCCACTCATAGCTCGAAGCATTGGTAGAGTTGTTAGCATAATAAATGCTATCGCCTTCACAAATTACAGATAAAGAGTTGCTGTAGTTGGCCACAGGTGGCGCAGTGGGTTGATCGACGTAAATGCCATCGCTGCTGGCAATGTTAGACCACAACCCGGCACCGTTTTCACTGCGTACACTTATATAATAGGTGTTACCATAAGATAGGCTAAGTCCGGTGTGTACCATGCTATCGGCAAACCAATTGTCGGTCCAGGCCACCACATCAGAGTCGCCAGCAGTAGATCCAATAGCGTACCAGTAACGGGCAATATCAGAATGCATATCGGCAGAAAATAACCAGTTGGCAGCAAGTTCGGTATTGGTGGTGGTGGTGTCAATATCGGCACCCACTCCATCATTTACATCAACTACGTCAAAGGGTGCAGTCCAGTCGATATTAATGTCGTGAAAACCGATGCTGCTCAAGTTACCTGCCGAATCGGCTACGATAGATTTTATTCTTCCAGCCGGAGTGAGCGGGTTGGGGTTTTGATATCGAAGATCGTTATTACTGCCACTACCTACCGTTACCGTTACAGCAGCACTGCGCGATTGGTATACTTTTAAATCGTTTACGGTATATATGCAATTGCCACTTCGAAAAGAAATGTAGTTTCCTGTGGTGTAAGGCGAAGCATCGGTCCAACTTCCAGCCAGTACATTATCTATGTATACATCCGTTTTTCCAGTATTGCGGTCATAAATTACTTTAATGTCGTACCACTGGTTGGCATTAAAGGTGTATGGAATGTCTGCTTCGAGCGAAAATACGTCGTTCACTACTTTATAAAATTGTAGTTTATCATCGTCTTCTCTAAACCAAACAAAGTACGAGTTGCCCCTATTGGGCAAACTACCATCGTCACTAAAAAAATGGAAGCCCGCACGTTTATTGGTACCGCTGCCATTGATCATGCCTGCCCAATGGTATAAATAGCGGTTGGCACCACCCTGGTTCAAAGTAGCATATATATTGGTATTGCTTTCAACTTCATTGGTTTGTTCCAGGTAGGCATTGTTTATGCCCCAGGTTCCTGTTCCTAAGGTCCAGTCGGGGTGAATGGCTGCATCAAAGTTATCGCTAAAGAAACCATTGTTGGCATTGGCACGCCATTCAGTGCCATCAAAGTCGATGACCTGGTAATACGATTGCTCTAACCCACTACCACCCTGGTTGTCGTCATCGGTAAAAGTGGCCATAAAGTTAGTGGTAAACCAGTTACCTGATGCGTTTACTACAGTGGTGGGTGGAGTGTTGTCTGTTGGAGGTGGATTGGCATTGCTGGTCCAAACGGCTTCCCATCCTGGTGCTGTGGTAGCACAATCAGAACGAAACTCAAACAGCAAAGCACCGTTGTTAGAGGTTATTGTGCCCGGGTTGTTGGTGCCAGTGTAAATGCCAACTAAAGGGTCGTCGGGGGTGGTGCCATTATATATATATAGGTAGTCCCAATTGTTTTCAAGGTCGAAGCTATTAAAGGTAATTGTTACCGAAGTAGCACCAGTAGGTTGTATGAGAGTAAGTATACGCTCATCGTCGCTATAGTTGCTACCAGCTCCACCACTGTCGTAAAAGTTACCCGAAGCATTGGGTTCTGGTGTAATGGTGGGGTTGTTGTTGATGAGTTTATAGTAGCGTTCCCAATCCCAGTTGATACCAGGGTCGGTATGGCTTTGATTGGGGTAATGTTGGTGCCCTTTTATTTTGGTACATCCGCCTAATGTGTTTGTGCCTGAGCTTGAAGCACCATAATAGGTGCGTAATGGATTAATGCCATAACCGCTGTTCACTACATCGCGCGAAAGATCGGACGAACTGTTGTACATGGCTGTAGTGTACCAGCTGGGGTCGTTTACATACCCTTCGTGTTCGTAGCCAATAGTATAAGGGTTTTCTGAACCAACATGCCATGCTTTGTCAGCTTCCAGTACCATTTGCGTTACCTGTCCATCCGAAGAACGAATCACATAGTGATACGAAACATTAGAGTTGCAGTTTTGTGCCCATGAGATAGCACCCGCATAAGAACCTTGTATGGTGTGAATGGTAATGGCAGAAACGGGGATGCCGTTGCGGGAACTGTAGTTGCACGATGGGGCGGGGGTCCAGATTGCGGGGCCATATTCCAGCGATTTAACACCACCAACAAAAGCATCTCCTTTGCCGTTGGTAATGCTTTTGCCATCAATAATCACTTTGTCGGCCGATAATACTTTTAAATCGTCACCAAAAATGCTTTCCAGATCAATGTTGTATTCCGGGAAACCATAATGCTTGCTGTAGGTCTTATTGTTAAGGAAAGCAAAAACAGAATAAATGAACGAATTCAAGGCAAATTCATTTTGCGGGTGATCGTCCATAGGAATTTCGCTAAGCATTGACAGGGCGGCAACGATTTCCTTAAACGGCTTTTTGCCTTTAAATATGGTAGAAGCAAGATGGTAGGCTTTGGCATACGCCATGATATGGGTGCTGGGGTTGGTTCCAATGTCTTTTGCAGGTTGGCCCGATACGGATGCTACAAACTCAAGGTTGCTGCGAAAGTAACCTTTACCATCATAAATCAAGCCCATAACACCATAGGCCTGGGGCAAACCAAAACAACTTTCAGGTTCGTTGCCAGTAAGGTGTTGAAAACGGGTATTGGTAAATGCCACTGCTTCTAATACTCCACGAGGAATATCGGGGTAACTGGCGTAGGCGTTATCAAAGTATAAGGAATAGTTGTTGGTAGGCAATGGATCTTTGGCTATGCCATATAGAGCAATCACCACAAGGGTGAAACAGAGAATAAATCGCTTCATGCTGGTTAGGTTGATGCGTATCGACTCGTAAATCGGTACACAAAAATCGGAAAGTTTTTCCGATAAATGAAAGGATTACATAGATAAAAGCGATGTTTGTTTAGCTTAAACGGTTGGTCGCTTAGATGAAAACGATTTAGCCCCCTATAATAATCCCCCCTCTTAGAACGGGGTTTACAAACGGAGAGTTAAGGTCTTGAATTAAATCAAAGAGTAGGGTAGTGCTAAAGTAAACGTTGTTCCCCAATTGATAGCGGTAGCCACCGCCAGCCAGTAAAAAGGGAACAGTAATGCGTTTCAATTCAAAGTTGTTGATTTCCCTACGGTCCCATGTTTCCCAGTTAATCATACCATATTCTCCATGTAGGAAGATTTCGTTGGTAATGTTAAAACGACTAAACCCACGACCACCGTATACACTGGTTTCGTATTGAAACCCATCGAAGTTGTAATTGATGTATTGGTAAATACCTCCAACACCCACGGAAAATTGATCGGTAATGCGATAACCTACCAATGGAGAAATATCAACAAAAGTGATGTTGCCAAATTGCAGGCCAAGGTCGCCACCAAAGTAAATGCGATCACCAAAACCATTTTTTGCCTGAGGAATAGGATCCTGCGCAACACTTGTTCCGGTAATAAACATCATTCCAATAAGGAGCGTCAAAGAATATAATCGCTTTTTCATAACCATACAAAATTACACATATTCCTTCTATATATATAAGGAGGTTAATTTTACCATAAATATTAACGCAGTAATTTTAAATACAATATATCTTTAGCACACATTTATAATACATTAAACTTCTACACATGAATATTATAGTAACAGGAGCAAGCAGAGGCATAGGGTATGAGTTGGTACGTCAGCTA